>CBDCVZ010000010.1:0-5020000 GCA_965223215.1 Saprospiraceae bacterium
AGGTCGGCCTGACCGCGGAGTTGGAGCGTGCCCGCGGCGTGCTCTTCCTGCGCACGCCGGGTGCCGGGCGCGAAGCGCTCGCCGCGCTCGAGCGCGCCCTTCAACTGGACGCCGAGCTGCCCTTCGTCGGTTTCCCGCTCGCGCAGGCGCGAATGCTCGCCGGGAGGATCGAGCTCGGCGATGGAAACCACGAACGCGCCCTGGAGCTCGTTCGAAGAGCGCGAGCGTTCGATCCGAAGAACCCCGATTATCGCGAGCTCGAAGCCGAAGTCCTGACCGCTCTGTTGCAGTTCCGGCCAGCCCTGCAGCTCTACGCCGGCCTGGAGGCCGACGGCCGCCCCCTGGGCGAAACACGCGCGCTCCTGCATCAACGTTTCGCGACACACCTCTTGGTCTTCGAGAAGGACCGCTCGGCCGCGATCGAGCAATACCTCGCGGCGCGCGAGCTCGGGCTGACCGAGGAGGCGCTCGGCTTCGGGGCCACCGTGCTCGCCGAAGAGGCGGCGCGTGCCATCGAAGACGGGCTCGCACGCTACGAGTCGGGCGAGCTGGATGCGGCCCAGGAGCTCTTCGAGCGGGCGATCGAGCTCGCTCCCGGAAGCGTCGAAGCGCACAACCACCTCGGAGTGTGCCGCTTTCGCCTCGAAGACTACGTGGGCGCCGCGCGCGCATGGTCCGAAGTCCTGAGTCTCTCCGAGGCGGCCGAGCTGCCCGATCCGGTGCATCTCAATCTGGCGCGTGCTTGGCGCATGGCGAGCGAGGTCGGTCGAGCGCGTGCCGTGCTCGTCGGCTATCTCGAAGAGCAGCCGGGAGGCGTTTGGGAGAGCGAAACGCGCGAGCTCCTGGAGCGCCTGGACGCTCTCCCCGGCGAATAGTCGAGGAGTCGCGGCGGGCTACTCGCCCTCCGGGTCGAGCGCTTCGGTGCCGCCCAGGGCGCGGTAGCGCTCGTAGCGCTCGTTTGCGGCGTCCTTCGCGCCTCGAGCCAGCAGTGCACGCGCCAGCCCCAAGTGGGCTGGGAGAAGCTCCGGGACTTCGCTCGCCGGGCCTTGGAGCAGCGCGAGGAACTCACTCTCCGCCGCATCGTTCCGGCCCAGGGTCAGGAGCAATTGGGCACGGTTGAGTCGTGCCGCCACGAACGCCGCGTCGAGTCCGAGGGCGCGCTCGTAGCTTTGCACGGCGTCTTCGTGCTCGCCCGCCGCACGCTTGGCTTCTGCGAGGTGGAAGTGGCCGCGGGCGAAGGCGGGGAAGTCCGAGACGAGCCCTTCGAGCTCTCGCGTGGCTCGCGGCAAGTCATCGGCTTCGCGCCACAAGAGCGCCAGGCCGAGCCGCGGAAGCGGATCCTCCGGTGCGCGCAGGGCCTGCAGGCGCCGAACGCGGAAGAGCTGGAGCCAACGCTCGAGTTCCCGCGATCGCTCGAAGGCGGCTCGCGCTTCGTCGGCGTTCCCAGCGTCGAGCAGGCCGCGTGCGACGATGTGCCAAGCCGTGGCAGCGCCCTCCCCGCGGGGGGAGAGCGCCAGATAGCGCTCGGCCGCCGGCCGAGCTTCGTTCCAGTGCTCCTGCCGCGCGCGGATGCGAGCCAAGAGGAGCCAAGATGCAGCCGCCTCCGGGTGGCGAAGCGCGCTTCGGGTGCGTCCCTCAGCGTCTGTGACGTTGCGGGTGAGAGCCGACAGGGCGCCGTCGAGCCGGTCCGATTCCATGTGCTGACGAACGCGTTCGAGGTCGACGAACACGACCGTATCGGCCGTCGGGCGCGCCCCTTCGAGCCAGTCCGAGGCGCGCTGTTCCGAGCCCGAGTCGAACGCCGCAGCGGCGATCAGCGCGACCAACTGTCCATCGTTCGCCCAAGGGCCTCCGGCCTCGATCGAGGCGGCGAAGCGCTCGACGATCTCCGCGGAACGACCCATCTCCGCCAAGCGCAAGAGCTGCGAGCGTTGGGGGGCGGTTTCCTCGCCGGAGCCCTGGGCGAGGACCAGCAGGATGGGGAGCAGCACGTGGGCGATGGTACCTGAGGCGACGACCCGGGGCGACGAACGGCGCAGAGCTACCACTCGTCTTCCGACACGACTCCTTCTCCCTCGCGCACGACCAACCTGCGGTTGGCGCGGATTCCGGCCAGTTCTTCCACCGCACCCGAAGGCCAATGGATCCGGATCTCGAGCACCTCGGTCGACGCTCCCAGCCCGAAGTGCAGCCAGGGACTCGACGCTGATTGGAAGCCGGAAGCGGTTTGCACTTCGCGCATCAGGGCGTGGTTCTCGAGCACGACGACGACCCGCGTGCCGATTGCGTCGCGCGGCTGTGCGCGGCGCATCGGCGCTCGCTTCGAGCGGGCCCAAGCATCGGATTTCCAGCCGGTTCGCGTTCGGGTTCAGTCGATTGATTCCCAGGGCGGCGGGGCCGTCCAGGCGTGCGAGGACGAGGTCCGGCGCGCCGTCGCCGTCGACGTCGCCCACGGCCGAACCGCGCGTGCCCGTCCGAGCGTCGAAGATCGACGGTTCTTCGAGCTCCACGAGCTGCGCTGCCGGGTGCAACCGAAACAACGTGTCCCGTTGGCCGTAGCTCGTCCCGGTCCCCGGTTGATCCGCTTGGGGGTAGACGTGACCGTTGGCCGTCACGAGCTCGAGCCATCCGTCGCCGTCGAAGTCTTCCAGGTGCACTCCCCAGGACAACAGTCGGCGCGTCTTGCTTGCCAGGCCGAGGCGGTAGCTCGCGTTCTCGAAGCCGCGCTCGGCACCCACGTAGAGCTGGGTCGGTTCATCCGAGAAGTTCGTGACGGCGAAGTCCGGACGACCGTCCCGGTTGACGTCTCCCACGGCCACGCCCATCCCGGCCTCGGCCAAGCCGTCGGGGTTCAGGGCGACGCCGGCGGACAGCGCCCGGTCTTCGAAGCGCACTCCTCCATCCGCTGCACGGCCCTGAATCCACAGACGATTGGGCATGCTGTCATTGGCCACGAACAAGTCCGTGTCGCCGTCCAGGTCGGCGTCGAAGGGGGCTACGCCCAAGGTGTAGGCGGCCGTTTCCTCGGGTAGCCAACTCTCGGTCAGGTCCTCGAAAGTGCCGTCTCCGCGACCGCGGAAGAGGCTGTCGCGCTGGGCCTTCAGCCCGCGTGGCCCGCAGAAAACGGCCAGTCCCTTCCATTCGCAGGGGACCGCCAACGCACCTTCGCCCAGCTCGGATCGCGGCAGCGCTTCGGGATCGAGCTCGACGTACCGTCCGACGTAGAGATCCAGCGCGCCATCCCGATCGGCATCGAAGAGCGCCAGGCTCGTGGCCCAACTCGGGGGCCCCGATGAAGGCACCGCCCCGGGGACGTAGCGCTCGTCGGGGCCGATCAGGTCGTTGGAGGGCAGCGGCGTGAGCGAGTGTCGGCCTAGCGACCGTTGACGGACCGCGCACAGGTTCCCGAAACCGCCCGCCACGAGATCCGCATACCCGTCGCCATCGACGTCTCCGCTCGCGAGCCCGGTCCACCAGCCGTGGAGCCGCGGGTTCTGTCCGGGCTGGAAGGCGCCCGTGCCATCGTTGGACCAAACGCACAGATCCGCACCGCTTCCGTTGAGAAGCGCGTCCAAACTCGCCAGCCCCTGGGTGAAGACCACGTCCAGGTCGCCGTCGTTGCCCAGATCCAAGAGCGCCACGCCCGCACCGTTGGCCTCCAGGATGGTGCCCTTCTCGGGCGAGCCCGAACGATTGACGTGCCGGAGCCGGCGCGCTTGCGCCTCGTCGGGAAAGCCGACCGCGCGCTTCTCGGCAGGCGCCCCGTCCACCCCGTCCGTCTCGCCGACCCCCTCACCGACTCGGGCGCGGTGCTCGGCGACTTGCCGATCGGGGGCCTCCTCCGTGGGGGCCGGGGAGCAGGCCACGAGGGCCGTCCAGGCGAGCGCCCGCGCGGCTTGCCGCACGCGACGTGGGCGTGGTTCCGGGGCCATCCGGAGAGGATCCCACAGCGTGTCGTTGACCGCAAAGACGCGCGCGAAGTACTCTCTATCGTTTCCCTCGCCAGGGCCAGATCGCGTCCAAATGCCTCGCGGGCATGTCCGCCGCGGGCGACCGACGATCCTCCCCGGATCCCTCCGGGGGCTGTCCTCCTCTTTCCCCATGGCACGCCAGAAGAACCTGCTGGAGGCGTTTCGCAACGCCAGCCAGGTGGAGACGCCTGAATCCGCTTCGAGCGGGGGCCCCTTCGCGGGCCGGCGGCGTCCGGCGGCACCCGTCAAGCCACGGCGTCCACGCCGCGAGCTGGGGGAGATCCTGGAGGAGCTGGCGCTTCCGCCCTGGTTGCCCTGGGCGGCTGGAATCGCCGTGGCGCTCGTCGTCGGCATCGTCATCGGCCGTGGTGCGGGGGGCGGGGAGAGCCAGGCGGCCGATGAGGCGGACGAGCGCACGGCCGCCGTGGGCGAATCCTCCACGGGAGCCGGGATCGTGCCGCGTGCGAGCTCCGACGGTGCACAACGCCCGGACGAGCCCGATTCGCGCCAAGCGCCGCCGAGTGCGGCAAGTGCGGGCGATGCGTCGGGGTCCGCCCCCGCGGGGGTTCCGGCCAGCGAGGCTCCGATCTTCGATCCGTCGAATCGCTACACGGTCGTCGTCGCGAGCTACAGTCTCGCCAAGGAAGACCTGGCCTGGGGCACCTACGACCACCTTCAGTCCCACGGCATTCCGGTCTTCAATCCCATGGCCGTGGCGGGCGACATCGTCGTTTTGGCCGGAGCCGCTCCCGAATACGACGACCTGAAGAATCTGGAGGAGCGCGTGCGCAAGCTCGCGCGTGGGAAGCAATCGAACGTTTACGGTGATGCCTACCGGCGCAAGATCGACTCGTTGATCCGCCGCTGAGGCTGCCGACTCCGAACTCCGAACACGCAGAACCCGGCGACAGCCGACGAGTAAGAACGAGCTAGAACCATGAGCATCCATCCGAGTCTACGGGGGGTCGACACCCTCACCGGTGAGCGCAGCGTCCTCACCCGCATCGAGCGCATCGAGAAACTCAAGAAGGACGGCCGCTTCGATCCCGAAACGGACTCGGCTCTCGGGCTTCCCAAGGTGCGTACCAAGTTCAAGGTCGTCAGCGGCAAGAAGGCCAAGGCGCTCGAGAAGTCCAAGGACGAAGACGCGAAGGAAGAGGGCGGCGAGGAAGCCAGCGACTCCTAGGAGTCCCAGCCCGCATGCCTCTCGCTCCGATCTCGGCCGACGCCCCGCGGCGAGTCGCGCGTGAACGACGGGGCTGGCCATGGCGCCGCAATCCACACACCGAGCTCCGGCGCAGCCGCGAGCTCAGAGCCTCGCCGCTCCGGTCATGGAGGTGTTTTCCTCCGTGCAGGGCGAAGGCCTCCACGTAGGCCAACCGCAGGTCTTTCTGCGACTGCGCGGCTGCCCCTTGCGCTGTCGTTGGTGCGACACGCCAGGGTCGTGGGACGTTCCGGCCCCGGATGCGGCATCGGCCAGCTCGGCGCGACTCGATCTGCGCGGTGGAATGCGTCGCGAGAAGGTCTGGGCGACGCCCTTTCAGGTCGCCACGTGGATCGCGGAGGTCGAAGCGGGTCGACCGCGTCCGGTGAGTGTGACCGGTGGGGAGCCGCTCGTTTGGCCTGAGTTCGTGCGCGCGCTGAAGCCCTTCATTTCGCCGCGCAGGCTGCATCTCGAGACCGCCGGGGGCGACCCCGCCGCGCTCGAGCGCGTGCTCGACGTCGTCGATCACGTCAGCCTCGACCTCAAGCTTCCCGAAGACATGGACGCCCCGGTCGAGGATGGGCTTCCAGCGAGCGCCGCCCAGTGGAGCGCCGCCCGCGCCGAGAACCTCGAGCTTCTGGCCCGGCGCGAGCCCGCCGAAGGTCGCGACGCCGCCCTCAAGATCGTCGTGACCGGAGGGCATGCTCTCGAGCGCTTCGATCCGCTGTTCGACGACGTGGCGTCGATCGCGCCCGAGTTGCCGGTCTTTCTTCAACCGGTGACGCCGACGAACGGCGTCGACGCGCCCGAGCGCGATTTCCTGGCCGCCCTTTGGGAGCGCGCGCTCGAGCGCAGCCTGACGGTGCGCGTCGTGCCCCAGGTCCACCGCGCGCTGCGTTTGCCCTAGGAGGCTGTGGTGAAAGTAGCGACTCGCTCAGAACACCCCGAATTCGCCCTGACTGCGTTGCGTCTCCTCCGAGTATCCAGCGAACACGCGTCGTCGACGCGCCTTGCCAGGACGAATCCGGGGCGTCCTGAGCAAGGCGCTACTTTCACCACAGCCTCCTAGGCTCTCCACCGAGACACCATGCAAGTCCTTCCGCGCATCGCGATCGTCGGCCGACCCAACGTCGGTAAGTCGACGCTCCTGAACCGAATGTGCCGAAGCCGGGTGTCGATCGTCGAGCCGACCGAGGGCGTCACGCGCGACCGCGTCAGCGTCAACGCGCGCCTCGACACGTCGCTGGGCGAACGCGTCGTGGAAGTCATCGATACGGGCGGGGTGGGGATCGTCGACCGCGACGATCTCGGACCGCACGTGGAGGAGCAGATTCGCGCTGCCTTGCTGGTGGCCGACCTGGTGCTCTTCGTGGTCGATTCGAAGGCCGGCGTGACGCCGCTCGACGAAGAAGTGGCCCGCCGGCTGCGCGAGCTCGAGAAGCCCGTGATTCTGGTATGCAACAAGGTCGAGAACGAAGGAGCGCGCTGGGAAGTGGACGCCTTTCGCGCGCTCGGTGTGGGCGGCGAGCCGTTCGCGATCAGCGCCCAGAACGGCCCCGGCGTGCGCGAGCTGTACGACGAGATCGCGCGCCTGCTCCCGCCGCCCACGGAGGGCGAGGTGTTGCCCAAGCCGACCCTCAAGATCGCTGTGGTTGGACGTCGCAACGCCGGCAAGTCGACGTTGGTGAACGCGCTGGCGCGCGAGGAGCGCACGATCGTCTCCGAGATCCCCGGGACGACGCGCGACGCCCTGGACGTCATCATCGAACGCGATGGCGAGACGATCACGCTGATCGACACCGCCGGCGTGCGCAAGAAGAAGAGCCATGAGGACGCGGTCGAGTTCTTCTCGGACGCACGCAGCCACAAGGCCATCCGACGCGCGGACGTGGTGATTCTCCTGTTCGACGCGACGACCAAGCTCTCGGGCATCGAGAAGCGCTTGGCGCGCTACATCACCGATCACTACAAGGTCGTGATTCTGGCCGCGAACAAGTGGGACCTCGTCGACGAGAGCATCGAGCCCCAGGACTACGAGGCCTACTTGAATCAAGAGCTGTCCGGACTGACTTTCGCGCCCGTCAGTTTTCTGTCGGCCAAGACGGGCCAGCACGTTGCCGAGACCTTCGCGTTGGCGCGCGAGCTCCAGGCCCAAGCCAACCACCGCGTGGGCACCGGCGAGCTGAATCGGGTGCTCGAGCGAGCGCTCGAAGCCCGCGCGCCGAGCTCGAAGGGCTATCGTGTGCGCGTCAGCTACGGAACCCAGGCCGAAGTGGCGCCTCCGACCTTCGTGCTGTTCGTGAACGACAAGCGCTTGATCGGGAAGGACTATCTGCGTTACCTGGAGAACCGCTTCCGTGAAGAGCTGCCCTTCGATGAGGTGCCGGTGCGCTTCGTCCTGCGCGACAAGAAGGCCGCCACGCTCGAGGAATTGAACTCATGAGGACACGAAGAGGTCGGATGCGTTTGACCCGTCTGCTGCCCCTGCTCCTGTTGCTGCTCTCGCCCGCGTGTGCCAGCTTCGGCAACAAGGAGCCGAAAGGGCAATGGACCGAGCTCGAGCTGGCGGCGCCGTCGGACCGCGTGCTTTGGAAGGTCGCCCTGCTCTCGGTGGAGAAGATGGGCTTTGCGCTGACCGGCAATCTGGACCCGAGCTCGATGGAGATCGAGTCCGGCTGGAAGACCAACCTGCAGCCTTTCGGTCGTCAGGGGTATCGGATTCGCGCGCAGGTGGACATGGATCCGCTCGCCCCCGGCCGGTGGCTCGTGCGCACGCGGGTGAAGCGGCAGATCAACAAGGCCATCGTGGATCCGCTCGATGCCCAGCGCGCCGAGTGGGAGTGGGCGGCCGACAATCCGGAGGCGTCCGCGATCCTGATGGCGCACATCCGCTCGTTTCTCGATCCGGAGATCGAGCTGAGCGACGACGAGCCCAGCGATCCGCTCGAAGAGCTCCTGCAAGCCCAGGACGATCCCGGGAAGTGAGTCGCGAGCCCGCGTCGGTACGGCCGCCCGAGCCGAAGGAACTTCCGTTGCTCGGCGCGCGGCCGAGGAAGTTGGATATCGCTCGGTGCGCCGGGAGGTAGGCTTAGCGCCCCATGAGTCTCGACCCAGACCAGAATGCGGTGTCGCCCGAAGTCGCCGCACCCGGCGCTGCGAGCACGGGGTGGGTCACCGCCCGCCCGCCCCGCATCTTCGAGATCGCCCGGCGCGTGTTGTCCTTTCCGAGCCTGGTCGCGAAGCACAGCGACCTGATCGGCACGAGCGTCCGGCGCGACCTGGAAGCGCGCTTCCGCGGCACGATTCTCGGCTGGATGTGGCCGCTCGTGCACCCGATCTTCATGTTCGGGATCTACTTTTTCATCTTCACGGAGCTCCTGCAGATCAAGATGCCCGACCTGCCGGACGAGAAGAAGGCTGCCATGGGCGTCTTCATGTTCACCGGGATCACCGTCTGGACCTCGGTGGCCGAGTCCCTGATCCGCGGCACGAACGCCATCGTCGACAACGGCAACCTGATCAAGAAGCTGGCGTTCCCGTCCGAGGTCCTGCCGCTCAACGTGACGTTGGTCGGGCTCGTGACTCAGTCCTTTGCGATCGTCGTCTTCGTGCTGCTCTGCTTCCTGACGCCGATGTGGCCACGGCCGGGGATGGCCTTGGCGTGGATTCCGCTCCTGATCTTGATCCAGGGCCTGTTCACCTACGGCCTCGCGCTCTTTCTTTCGACCATGCAGGTCTTCCTGCGCGACACGTTGCAGGTGGTCGGGATCGCGACGACGGTGTGGATGTTCCTGACGCCGCTCTTCTGGACGCCGACCGTCATGCCGAAGAACGTGGGGGTCTACCTGCCCTTCATCGAGGCCAATCCTGTCTTCCACCTCGTGCAGGCCTGGCGTGTGGCCTTGATGGGCGGTATCGAGGTGCCGGTGAACGACAACATCCTGGGCGGCTGGGCCGTGCAACCGAGTCGCATGCTCGAGCACGTTTCCGTCTTCTCGATCTGGGCCGTCGCGGTCTTCGCCCTCGGCTACGCCTTCTTCGTGTTGTCCCAACGCCGGTTCGCTGACGAGGTCTAGGGTGGCGAGCATCGGCAGCGAATTCGCCCTCGAGGCAGAAGCCCTGGGTAAGGCCTATCGCGTCTACCCGAGTCCGTTGAAGCGCATCGCCGAGGGCCTTTCCTTCGGACGCTACCAGGGGCATCACGAATTCTGGGCCCTGCGCGACGTCAACCTCGCCCTGCGACCGGGGGGATCGCTCGGGCTGTGCGGTGCCAACGGCGCCGGGAAGTCGACTTTGCTCAAGGTGCTCTCCGGCACCACCGCGCCCACGACCGGTCGTTACCGCGTGGGGGGCCGCGTCGCCAGCCTGCTCGAGCTCGGCGCCGGTTTCCACATGGAGTTCACCGGTCGCGCCAACATCGTGATGAACGGTGTGATGATGGGCATCCCGCGGCGCGAGCTCGAGCGCAAGATGGATCAGATCATCGAGTTTGCCGAGCTGGGCGAGTATATCGACGAGCCCGTGCGTACCTATTCGTCCGGCATGGGGCTGCGCCTCGGCTTCAGCGTCGCCGTAGCGGTCGATCCGGAGATCCTGATCATCGACGAGGTCTTCGCCGTCGGGGACATGTACTTCCAGAAGAAGTGCGTCGACAAGATCTACGACTTCAAGAAGCGCAACAAGACGGTGCTCTTCTGCAGCCACAGTCTCTACGACGTGCGCCAGCTGTGCGACGAAGCGCTCTGGCTCGACGGGGGCGTTTCCAAGGCCCAGGGTGACTCGGTCTTCGTGACGAACGAATACTCGGCCTTCCAACGCCACCACATCGGCGAGGAAGAGGTGCTCAAGGACGAGTTTCCGTCGGTCGACGGGTTGGAGCAGCGCCAGGAGCTGCCGCGCATCGTCGATGCGCGCATCTACCGCATGGACACCGACGAGGAGTGCTACCAGATCACGACCGGCGACTCGATCGAGATCCGTATCTGGTGGTCGAACCCGACGCCGCAGGAAACGCCGATCCACATCGGGGTCGGCTTCATGCGACAGGACATGACCACCTGCGGTGGCGCGGGCACCAACCTCTCGGGCGTTCAGCTCGAGGGAAGCCACGGCTGCACCGTCCTGCGCGTTCCGAAGGTGAGGTTGCTTTCGGGCCAGTTCCTGATTCCCGTGATCCTTCTCGACGAAGGTGGAGTGCACAAGTATCAGGAGTACCTGATGCCCGAGAACCTGATCGTGCGCACCAACACGCGCGACGTCGGGTTGTTTCGGTTGGATACCGAATGGGCCCAGGCCGAACACCCGGTACCGCAGACGAAGCTCCCGCAGCCCGACGAATCGTCGGACGCCGTCGCGCAGCAGGCCGGGGAGGGCCGCGCGTGAAACACGACGTTCGGGTCGCGGCCCTGATCGTGAACTACAACACCGGGTCCTACGCGGTGTGCTGCGTCGAGTCGCTGCTCGCCGAGTGGGAGCGCGAGGGACGCGCGCGAGAGAAGCTCGAGATCGTCTGCGTCGAGAACGAGTCGCCCGAGGACCAAACGCCGCACCTGGCCGAGCTCGAAGAGCTCGGTGTGAAGGTCGTACACGCCGGGGAGAACCTGGGCTATGCGCGCGGGATCAATCTGGCCTGGGACGAGGCGGCGACCCGCGCCCGAGCCGACGTGGTCGCGATCCTGAATCCGGACCTGCACTTTCTGCCGGGGACGCTCGAGACGCTGATCGACTACGTGATGGATCATCCCGAGTGCGGCGCGGTCGACCCCTCGGCCTGCATCGACGCACTCGGCGTCTTCAATCTACCGCGCAACATCCTGCCGACTCCCTCGGAGCACTGGCGTATCACCTTGGCGCAGATGTCGCCCTTCTTCGCGCGTGCCTACAGCCGCCACCGCCTGAAGAAGTCGCTGCCCTGGTGGACGAGCCCCGAACCGCTGCAGACCAACATGCTGTCGGGTTGCTGCGTGTTCATGCGCCGCGAGGTGGTTGAGGAGCTGGGCCAGCCGATGGATCCGCGCTACCCGCTCTACTTCGAGGATACCGACCTCTTCCGTACCTTGCGCTCCAAGGGCTACACGGTCGTGCATCACACCGGCGCGAAGATCCTGCACCACTGGTCGCGCTCGGCCAAGGTCGGCGGTGCCTTTGCCGACGAGCCGACGCGACGCCACGAGATCAGTCGCGACGAGTACTACAAGAAGTTCTACGGGCCGCTCGGCCGCTTGGCCTTCGGTTCCATGAACAGCCTGGCCGCACGCTGGCCGCGCCAGCGGCTCGGACGCTCCATGATGCCGCTCGAGGACCTCGGTGAGGTGACCGAGCCGGTCGAGATTCAGCTTCCGCGCGCCTGCCGCTATCTGATCGAGGTCGCGATCCACCCGACCTTCATCATCTGTTGCGGCGTGTTCGGCGAAGGCGATCGTTGGGTCTGCCCAGCGGACGCCTGGGAGTGGCTCTTCAAGCTGGAGTACTACGCGCGCGCCCTCGATCGCGACACCGGCGAGGTCCTGGGCGGCTGGCGCTTCACGAAGGTGCCGCACGGGCGCGACCACGCCATGCGCCAGAGCGAGCTCGATGGCTACGGCGAGCGCCTGCTTTCCGAGGGACCGCCGCGGTGAACGAGCGCGCGCCGCTGCCCGAAGCGCTCGAGCGACCGCCCGAGGGGCGGGTGCTGGTGATCGCGCCGCACGCCGACGACGACGTGCTCGGCTGCGGGGGGACGGCGGCGCTGCATGTCGAACAGGGCGACGCGGTCCGCGTGTTGGTCGTGTTCGATGGCCTGAAGGGCGATCCGGACGGTCGCTACGATCCCGAGCAGTATCGCGCCCTGCGCCGGCGCGAGGCGCGCCGCGCGGGCGCGCACCTGGGCCTCTCGGACTACGACTTCTGGGAATACCCCGAGGGCCACCTGCCCGGGCCGGCCGAGCTGTTGGCCGCCTCCCGACGAATCGCGGAGTACGTGCGGGCGCTCGAGCCGAAGTTCGTGTACGCGCCGTGGGTCGGCGAGCACCACATCGATCACCACGTCCTGGCGCGTGTCGTACGTCTGGGACTGGCCGGCGCGGACTTTCGGGGCGAGGCCTGGGGGTACGAGGTTTGGACGCCGCTGATCGCAACGCGCATCGTGAACATCAGCTCGGTCTACGAGCGCAAGGTGGCGGCCTTGAAGGAGCACGCGAGCCAGCTCGAGTACCGCGACATCTTCCACAAGGGGCTCGCGCTCTCGGCTCAGCGGGCGATGTACCTGGACCCCGAGGCCCGCCACGGCGAGGGGTTCGCGCCGCTGGGGGACCCCACGAGCGAAGATCGGCGTTTGCTCGACGCCGCGAGCTGAGCAAGGGCGCCCGCAGGCCGAAGACCTCCGGGCGCCCCTTTTTCGTGGCGCTCGACTCGCGAGCTCGGCTCAGAAGCCGATGACGAGATCGAGCCGGTTGGTGAGCTCGGTCTGCGGCGCGCCGAAGACGACTGCCTGGGCAAAGGCCTCGAAGCCGCACAGCCGCGGGAGCGAGGGGATGTCGAACTTGTAGTCCACCGGGCCGCCGGTGTGGGGCATGGTGAACGTGCCGAAACGCAGACCGCCCGAAGGGTTGATGAGGAGTTCTCCGACCGACGTCGAAACGCCGGGGTTCGGACCGGCCACGACGACCAGGCTGACGGTGGCAGGAGCGTGGCCCGACGCGTCGACCGACACGCACCACTTTCCGCCGAGCGGAGGCCCGCTGTCCGCCGTCAGGATGACGGGGTTCACGCCCGAGCCGTTGAAGGTGTCAGCCGTCGCCGGAGGGCAGTCATCGCCGAACAGAGCCCAGATCGCGCCGGTGCGCCCAAAGCCCGGGCTGGCGCTATCGTCGTTGCCGGCCACGAAGTCTGTGACGCCGTTGCCGTCCAGGTCACCGACCGCAGCGAAGGCGATACCGAAGCGTCCGGTGTCCGTCAGGGGACCGGCCAGGCCGCCGACACCCTGCGTGAAGCGTGTGCTCGAGCGCGCGGTGCCGTCCGCGTTCAGGGTCACGATCCAACCCGCGCCCTGGGTCAGGCCGGCTCCGTCGTCGCCGATGGCGCCGATCAGGAGGTCGTCGATGCGATCGTCGTTGAAGTCGCCGATGGTCGCGACCGAGCTGCCGAAGCGATCCAGGTCCGCGAGATCCCCGATGAAGCAGCCGGAGTTGTCGCTCAGGAGCGTCCTCTGCTTGGCCTTGCCGTCACTCTGGAGGTGCAGGATCCAGACACCGCCGCGATCGTTGCCGCCGTCGTCCGTGTCGGGCGCCCCGACCGCCAGGTCGAAGACGCCATCGAGATCGATGTCGCCGATGGGGGCCGCCGAGAAGCCGAAGCGGTCACCGGCCATCAGGCCCGCGCCACCTCCGCCCGAGGCGTTGCTGATCTTCTGCCAGGCCTTGGCGGTGCCGTTCGTGTTCATGAAAACGACCCAGACGGCGCCCGCATCGACGGCTCCATCGTCGTCGCCGTCGGCACCGACTGCCAGTTCGGGAACACCGTCCCCATCCAAGTCCCCGATGTTGGCGAGCGATGTGCCGAAGCGGTCCTCCGCGTCCAGGTTGCCGCCGAACCCGCCCAGGGTCGAGCTGAGCTTCTGGGCCCCTTTGGCGGTGCCGTCGACGTTCATGAAGAGGATCCAAACCGCGCCCGAATCCGTGGCCCCGTCGTCGTCGAGGGCGGCGCCGACGGCCAAGTCCTGCACGTTGTCGCCGTCCAGATCACCGAGGTTGGCCACGGAGGACCCGAAGCGATCGCGGTCGTCGAGCGTGACGATCGGGCCGAGGGTGGTGTCGCTGAGTTTGCGCGACTCGGACACGATGCCCGTGGTGTCCATGTTGAGGAGCCAAACCGCGCCGCGGTTGACCCCGCCGTCGTCGTCGAGGCTGGCACCGACCGCAAGCCCGACTTCGCCGATCCCGAGCTCCTCGACGGGTTCGTCGACCTCGAAGACGGCGTAGGGGGAGACGGCTCGTCCGAATCGGTCGCCGTCATCGAGGGGGCCCACGAAGCCGCCCTGGTTCTGGGCGATCTTCTGCTCGTTGATGATGACGTTGATCTGCGCCTCGGGCGCCGCGCCGAAGACGGGAAGGAGCAGTAGGGCGAACGGAATGCCCAAGAGACGACGATCGATTGACAGGTGTCGGTGCATGGGTGCTGCTCGAGAAGTTGGGCCTAGGGAAGAGGGCGACGCGCTCGTTCGGCGCTCCGCCCAGTGTGCGTGTGCGTAGGAACACGGATTCTAACGAGTCGGCGTGCGTTGGGGTATGGGGTGAAGGTGGTAGGGGGCGTTGACCCATCTCTGGTGCCCAGGGTCGGCGCGCGAGCGCGACGCCGCGCGAGCCCGGCGAAAGACGAAGTCTTGAGCCGTGAGGGCCTTTGCACCGTAGGTGCAACTAGGCCCGTGCCGCGAAGCGGCGTCCTCGGTTCCTGCTTCCACCCGCCGGAGGCATTCTTGCGCGAAGCGCAAGCCCATCGGTGTGGGGTCGTTGCGAGTCCCGTTGCGTCACGTTGGCTTGGTGACGAGTCCCAGCGGCGTTCACACTCAGGCGACGAGGCGCGAAGCGCCGAGGAGGCGTGATCGGAAGCGGGAAACCGTTGGCGAAGGGCGAAGCCCTTTCGCCAACGAGGACGTGGGCCCCCGATGAGGCTCAGGCCGACTCGGGCGCCCGTTCGCGCGGGCGAAGCCCGTCGCGAACGAGGCGGTGGGCGCGCAATT
Source organism: Saprospiraceae bacterium (assembly GCA_965223215.1). Classification (GTDB taxonomy): domain Bacteria; phylum Bacteroidota; class Bacteroidia; order Chitinophagales; family Saprospiraceae; genus JABDMH01. The sequence continues at coordinate 14,891 of CBDCVZ010000010.1, forward strand.
CGTTGGGTGTGCAGTGACCTCCGCAGGCGGGGGCGTAGCCCCTCGCCTGCGAAGCACCGTGCCCATCACTGACCTCGCGTCTCTGGACCCTCATCGCTGGGCACGTCGTTGAGCCCACGGCGCCGTCGGCGACGGGCTTCGCCCGCGCCGACGGAGGTCGAGATCCGACCAACGAATTGCGTGCCCACCGCTTCGTTCGCGACGGGCTTCGCCCGCGCGAACGGGCGCCCGAGTCGGCCTGAGCCTCATCGGGGGCCCACGTCCTCGTTGGCGAAAGGGCTTCGCCCTTCGCCAACGGTTTCCCGCTTCCGATCACGCCTCCTCGGCGCTTCGCGCCTCGTCGCCTGCGTGTGAACGCCCCAGGGACTCGTCACCCCGGCCAACGTGACGCAACAAGACTCGCAACGACCCCACACCGATGGGCTTGCGCTTCGCGCAAGGATGCCTCCGGCGGGTGGAAGCAGGAACCGAGGACGCCGCTTCGCGGCACGGGCCAGAGAACCTTTATCAACCTGCGCTGGCGCGCAGGGGGCACCTACGGTGCAAAGGCCCTCACGGCTCAAGACTTCGTCTTTCGCCGGGCTCGCGCGGCGTCGCGCTCGCGCGTCGACTCTCGGCCCATGGGATGCGTCCGATGACCCAAGAGCCACCCCGCCCGCGCCCCGACCCTGGCGCGCAGCCCAAGGAACCCCGTCTCCGGACCGCACCCTCAACCATTCTCGTCCCGGGGTCGCGTTCGCGGGGTCAAACTCGCATGATCCCACCTCGGGCCCGTGCCCCGTTCCACGCGTTTGCAGCTCCTTTTCCTCACACCGCACTTTGCTCCGCACTTCGAGGGGGGGACCGAGCTCGTGGCGCGAAGTCAGGCGCGGGAGCTCGCGGCGCTGGGGCATCGGGTGCGTGTTCTCAGCGGGACCGATCGGCCTTGGGAGGCGGCGGACCTCGAGCGGGCGCAGGTCGATGGGCTCGAGGTCGGCTTTGTTCCGCGCCGGCCCGATGAGAGCTACGACCTCGAGCTGGAGCGCCCGCGCTTGCGCGCGCTCATCGAGGACGCGCTCGGGGAAGCGGAGTTGGCTCACGTCCACCACTGGTCGACGCTCACCGGTACGCTCGTACGCGACCTCTCCCGCCGTGTGCCGGTCGTCGTGACCCTGCACGATCTCTTCGTCACTTGCCCGCGCTTCTTTCGCGTTCCGCAGGGCGATGTCGCGAGCTGCCCCGCGCCGGAGCGCTTCGAGCCCTGTGCGCGCTGCGTGTCGGTCGACGCTCCGGGGCATTCGCTCGACGCCCTCGAGCACGGGCTGCGTCGCCGTGCCGACGCGTTCCGTGCCGAGCTCGATGCGGCGCGCCTCGTCATCTTTCCGAGCGAGTCTCACGCGCGAGCCGTGGGCGCGCATGTCCCCCTGGATCCCCGTCGGTCGCGCGTCGTGCATCACGGCCTCGGACAGCCAATCGATGCGGTGGGGGCTGAGTGGAGTGGGGCGGGGCCCCTCCGTCTCCTTTTCTTGGGCAATCGTGCGCGCGTCAAGGGCGTCTTGGACCTCGGCCGTGCCCTGTCCGCCCTCGGCGATGCGCTCGAGCGCGTCGAACTCCACCTCATCGGTGCCGAGGTCGAAGCGGGGCTCGACGCCGAGCTCACACGGCTGGTCGGCACGCAGCGCGCGATCTTCCATCCGAGCTACTCGCCGGAGGAGCTCTCGGAGCGGGTCGCCGCGCTCGGACCGATGCACTTGGCCTTGCTGCCTTCGCGGGTTTCCGAGAGCTATGCCCTCGTCGTGGACGAGGCTCTGGCGCTCGGGCTTCCGGTCTGGGTCAGCGACCGCGGTGCTCCGCGTGAACGCGTCGGCGCCGCCGGGCAAGTTCTTCCGGCCCAGAATCCGGAGGCTTGGGCAGAAGCTCTGCACGAGGTCCTGCGTCGACCGGATATCCTTGAGCGCCAACGCGCCGCCGTCCCCTCCGGTGGGCGCACCGCCAAAGACGCCGCGCTCGAGCTCCAAGAGCTCTATCGCGAGCTCCTCACCCCCGCACCGTGAAAGGACTCTATCCGCCCTTCGGCGACGCGCGCGAGCTTCCGCGCCGCGTGCTCGCCATTGCACCCCATCCCGACGACGAGGTCTTCGGATGCGGCGGACTCCTCGCGCTCTTGACCGACAGCGGCGCTTGCGTGCGCGTGCTCGTGCTCTCCAATGGGGCGGCGGGCGATCCCGACGGCGCGAGTTCCGACATCGCGAAGACGCGCATGGCCGAGTCGCGCGCGGCGGGTGAGCACCTCGGCCTCGAAGACTACCGCTTTCTGGCGTTGCCGGATGGAGCGCTGTCCACCCTCGAGGACTTGCCCGCGATCCTGCGGCGCGAGGTCTCCGAGTTCGAACCCGAGCTGGTCGTCGGTCCATCGCCTCAGGAGCTGCACCCCGATCACCGCGCGACGAGCCGTGCGCTCGTCGCCGCGCTGAGCCCCGGTCCAGAGCGGCGTGTCTTCCTGTACGGCGTCAACAGCCAGGTGGCGGCCAACATCCTGTTCGATACCTCGCCGATCTTCGAGCGCAAGCGCGCGGCGATCCGGGCCTTCGAGAGCCAGTTGCGCTACATGGATCTCGTGCAACGCGCCGAGGCCACCGATGGGGCGCGCACGGTCAACATCGAAGACGAGGCGGTGCGCTTCGTCGAGGGCTATGCCGATCTTTCGAGCACCCAGCTCGCGCGCTACGAGCGTTCGGCGCTCGACCTGTTGTCTCAGGTGCAGGGGGCCGAACGCACGCCGGCCGAGATGCGCGACTGGCCGGCCACCACGGCCGTGATCTCGACCTGGAACAAGGTCGACGTCTTGCGCGAAAACCTGGATTCCCTGCGCGCTCAAAGTTTGCCCTTCGCCTCGATCGTCGTGGTGGACAACGCCAGCCGGGACGAAACGGCCGCCGTCGTTGCGGCGGAGTACCCGGAGGTGCGGCTGATCGTCATGCCGCACTCCGAGTACGGTGCCTGCGAGACTTTCAACATAGGCTTCGCGAGCGCCACGACGCCCCTGATCGCGATTCTCGACGACGACATCACGCTGCCTCCCGACTGGCTCGAGAAGACCACGGCGCGCATGTTGAGCGAACCCGACACGACAGCCGTCGTCTCGACCGAGATCATCGAGCCCGGAATGCCCGCCGAGTACGTCGAGGCTTCCAAGGCCAAGGGGCGGCGTTACATGAGCACGTTCCGAGGCTGCGGAAGCCTGGCGCGACGCGAGGTGCTGGCCCAGGCTGGCTTCTACGACGAGCGGCTGTTCATCTACGGCAACGAGCGCGACCTGACCTGTCGCCTCTTGAACCTCGGATCGCGCGTTCTCCAGGATCCCGACATCGAGACCTATCACAAGACGCCCTTCGGGATCCAGATGGGCAAGCGCAGCCTGTACTACCACGCGCGCAATGCCTTCCTCTCGATGTTGAAGTACGCGCCCCTGAAGGACCTCGTGCGCATGCCTTTCCTGGTGGTCTCGAAGGTGTTGTTGCGCGGCTCCCGGGCCGAAGCGGGCGGCGCCGCGACCGATGCGACCGGTACGATCGGAATCGGACGCTCGGTGCGCGAGACGCCCGGGGCCTTCTGGGTGCTCGTCAAGGCCGGTTTCAGCGTGCTGCGCAACGTGCCCTACTGCTTGCGCCATCGTCAGCCGGTGCGTTCCGACGACTTCGAGCTGCCCCTCGGCTGACGCCCACACCCGAGTCACCCACGATCTGCCTTCCATGTTGCGCTCCCGCATAGCCGGCCTCGGCTCGTATCTCCCGCCCCATTGCGTCACCAACGAAGAGCTGGAGGAGCCGATGGAGATCAGCGCGCGTTCGATCGAGCGCAAGACCGGTATTCGCCAGCGCTACTGGGCCGACGATGACGAGACGGTCGCGACCTCCGATCTGGCGCTGGTCGCCGCCGAGCGCGCGCTCGCGGACGCGGGGCTCGCGAAGGGGGACTTGGACATGATCGTCTTCGCGACCCTGAGCCCCGACGCGGCCGCACCGGGCTCCGGTTGCTTCCTGCAGAAGAAGCTCGACGTTCCGGGCATACCGACCCTCGACGTGCGGGCGCAGTGCTCCGGTTTCCTGTACGGCATGTCGCTGGCGGATCTGTACATCCGCGCCGGCGAGTGTCGAAACGTGCTCCTGGTGGGCGCGGACGTTCAGTCGAAGCTGCTCGATCGCTCGCCGCGCGGACGCAACGTGACGGTCCTCTTTGGCGACGGGGCCGGCGCGGTCGTCCTGACGGCTGCCGACGTGGACGACGTTTCGAAGAGTTCGCAGGAGTCCTTCGTGCTTTCGACCCACCTGCACTCCGACGGCGGCCTCTTGGGGCACCTCTTGTGGCAACACCCGGGGTCCATGAACCCGAGCTTCGTCGATCAGGACCTCGTGGACGACCCGGTTTCCTTCCCGCAGATGAAGGGGCGCGAGCTCTTCGACATCTGCCTCGAGCGCATGCCGGCCGTGACGCGCGAAGCCCTGGACCGCCACGGGTACGGCCCCGACGACGTCGACCTCTACGTCATCCACCAGTCGAACGAACGCATCAACGAGGCCTACGCCGACGAGCTGGGCATCGCGCGCGCGAAGGTCTTCAGCACGATCGCACGCTACGGCAACACCACCTCCGCCACGATTCCCCTGGGGCTCGACGCGGCGCGCGAAGCCGGCGTTCTCGAGCCTGGGATGCTGGTGCTCTCGGCTTCGTTTGGCAGCGGACTGACGTGGGCCTCGGGGCTGTATCGCTGGTAGAGCGAGTCTGGATCAGACCCGCGCGCTCAAGAACTTCTGCAGCACCCGGCGCAGCTCGTCGCGCACGATCGGCTTCGTCAGGTAGTCGTCGAAGCCGGTTCGAAGCGCGCTGGCGCGTGCTTCGGCCTGGGCGTTGGCCGTCAGCGCTACGATCGGCGTGTTGATGCCGGCGTTGCGCAGGCGGCGCACGGCCGCCACGCCGTCCAGGACCGGCATCTGGAGGTCCACGAGCAAGAGGTCGAAGGGCGCGCCGTTCTCGCGCGCGGCGCGCACGGCCTGACAGGCCGCTTTTCCGTCGTTGACGAGCTCGACCTCCAAACCGGCGCGGCGCAGGTGGATGGCGATCAGGCGTCGATTCACCTCCACGTCGTCTGCCACCAGCACGCGACCCTGCAGCGCCAGCGCTTCGTCGCGCTCGGCCTCTTCGCCGGCTCCCGGCAACGCCGCCGTGGGCTCGCCGTAGATCTGGCGCGCGCGGATGCGCACGTCGAACCGGCTGCCCTTTCCCTCCTCGCTCTCGACGTGCAGGCTGCCTCCGAGCAGCTCGGAGAGCTCGCGCGAGATCGCAAGGCCGAGGCCGGTTCCGCCGAAGCGGCGCGTCGTGGATTCATCCGCCTGGCTGAAGGCCTCGAAGATCGCGCCGAGCTTGTCTTCGGGAATACCGACGCCGGTGTCTTCGACGCTGGCCTTGAGGATGCCCTGGGTCGTCGACTCCGGAAACCACGACACGCGCACGGTGACGGAGCCCTGCTCGGTGAACTTGATCGCATTGCCGATCAGATTGACGAGCACCTGACGTACCCGCAGGGGGTCGCTGGCGATGGTGTCCGGCAGTTCCGGGTCCCGGACGAGCTCGAGCCCGATCCCGCGCGCCGTGGCCTGGATCCGCATGGATTCGACCACTTCCTCGAAGAGCCGCAGCGGGGAGAAGGGCACGACCTCCAGCGTCATCTTGCCGGCGTCGATCTTGCTGATGTCCAGGATCTCGTTCAGGAGCGCCAAGAGGTGCCGGCCGCTCGAGTGGATCAACCCCACGTACTCGGCCTCCTCGCGCCCGAGGGAGCGGCTTTCCTCCAGGAGCTCCGCGAAGCCCAGGATCGAGTTCATCGGTGTGCGCACCTCGTGGCTCATGCGCGCCACGAAGGTCGACTTGGCGTCGATCGCGCGCTCGAGCTCGGCCGTGCGTTCCACGACCTTCTCCTCCAGGTGCGATCGCGAGTGCTCGAGGTCGCCGACCAACGAGCCGAAGTTGGAGCGCAGGCCGCGCACTTCGCTAGGGCCGTGCCCGGCGTCGACGAAGCGTTGACCGGGACGCCGCGCCTCCTGGGCGGCGTGAGAGAGCTCCTGGATCGGGCGGACGATGCGCCCGCTGGTCCAGCGCCAGGCGGCGGCCATGAAGAGCAGGTACGCGACGGCCGAGGCCCAGGCGCGCCGTGTGACGCGCGTGCGCAGTACCGTGACTTGGCCCCGTAGGCTCGCAGCTGCCAGACCGAGACGGCTCGTCAATCCCTCGACGCTGTTCAGGAGTTCGAAGGAGTGTGCCGCCAAGCGTTCTTCGAGCGACGGAAGCACGAGCCCGCGGTCGAAGTCCACGACGCCCTCCAAGTCGTCGGGACCGGCCGCGAGCGTGGCGAAGAGTTCGACCTGATCGAGCGCCTCCCCGATGGCCCGCAGGGCGACGCCCTCTTGTGCCGCGACATGGCTCGCGCCGAGCTGGTCCAAGAGGTCGCGCGCGGACCGAGTCTGTTCCTGGGCCATCTCGAACAGCTCACAGCTTCCGCCAACGAGCACCAGGTCGAGCGTTCGCAGCACTTGCTGCGATTGTCCCTCGAGCAAGGCCGCGTTGCGCCAGGCCGCGGTGGCTTGAACATGGCGTTCATTGGCCTGGTCGAGCCCGCGCATCTCGCGCCATAGCGTACTCGTCAGAAGAACCGCGCAACCGGTGCAACTCAACAGCAAAACAGCAACGTAGGAAGCGAGCTTCATACACCCGAAGGCAACTCCTCGATCTGAGGTCCGACCCGTGGGTCGAACCGCTCGCTCCGGCGATGAGGGTGTCGTTCGGGAAGGAGTGCTGCTCGGCACGTCGCGCTCCCAGCTCTCGAGGAGTCTGGGCGCGCGACGTCTCTCTCCACGCGACTCTCCTTCCGCGAACGACTTCGACTCCCTCTCCGCTGGAATCGAACTTGGGTTATCGACCCGACCTAGAGCGCGTCTTGAAGAGCCCTGGATTCACCGATTCGGCCCGTTGAACCCTCGTGGAATCCCCGGGGAAACGATCTCGGCTGCAGGGGCTTCGGAAACGGAAGATTCGACCTACTCCAAGTCGGCCGAGAGGGTCATTCCTTCCGGAGCAGCCGGGACGCCGACGAAAGACAGACATTCGCCCAGCAAGCGCGAATCGCCTTCGTTGCGAAGGCTTTCCTCGAGAACGTTCCAGCCAAGGACTCCGGAACGTCCCAAGGCATAGGCGGCGCGGCGGCGAACGAGGGGTTGGTCGCTTGCGAGCAAGCCGCCGAGCACTTCCACCGCTTCGGCTGCGGCCGGATCGTGCGTCGCTCGCACATCTCGCGCCCCTTCCGCGTCGATCGTGGGGGCCAGGAGCTCGGCATAGACCAGTTGCTCTTCGCCTTGCGTGCTTTCTCGGAGTGCCTCGGCAAGCCGAGTCCGCACGCCGGGCTCGTCGTTCCGTGCAACACGGCTCAGCGCCCGCCGCCGGAGCTCGAAAGGGGCTTCTCGATCGAAGGCGAGCTCGTGAATGGCCATCGAGCCCGGTCCCCCGCGCTGCGCTTCCTCGTCCAGCCTCAGGAGGACGGTCAAGGCCCTAGCCCGAAGAGAGCAGGGGTAGCGCGAATCGTGCGCGAGGAGCGTCACTCCGTGTTCGGTGGCTTGGCGTTGGGCCGGGGAGAGGGCCCATGAGGCGCTCCGCGCCAGCTCTTCCAACGCAACGAGGGCGCGTTGGCGTTCGTCATCCGTTCCGGGCTCGTCGGCAGGAGCTTCGACCCGAGCGGCGATACGGAGCAGAACTCGTGCAGCGGCGGGCGTTCGCGCGGCGCCCAGGGCCCAGAGCGCACCCGCTCCGCGCGCATCCCGCGTCTCGGCCGCTCGTGCAAGAGCGGCTCGGTCCTCTTCGGACCCCAAGGCGGCGAGCGCGCGCAGGGCGATGCGTGCGCGCTCGGGCTGATCGTTCGTTTGCTTCCAAAGCGCTCGAAGGACTTCGGGCGGAGGTTCAGCCACGAGCCGCTGACGCTCGTCCTGGGCGAGCCGCAACCATTCCGCCAAGACCAAGGTTTCGCCGTCGGGAAGGTGCGGGAGTGCGAGGCTCGCCTCGAGCAAAGCGCGCTCGGTCGCGGTCAGGTCCGCGAAGGTTGCACGCGCGCGCGTGTCCCAGCTCGGACGGTGAAAGGGCTCCTGCTCGAGGCTGCGCGCCAGATCGGCGGCGCGCTGGACGAGTTCGCTCGCGTGTGGTGTGCGCGAGTCCTTCCGGTTCGGAAGCGACGGTCCAGGCTTTGAATCCGTTGGGTTCCAGTCCGCCCGCTCGAGCGTCCGCCGAGGCGACGCGGTGCCAGCCGTTGCCGGGGACGGCACGGGCAGGGTATCGGTGCGCCGCGCGTGCTCCACTCCGACGTGGAGGGTCCACAAGAGCGTCCCCGCGAGAAGCCCCGCGATCACCAGGCTCGCGGCGCGCATCCTCAGTCGAGGGCGACCTCGAACAGGGTCGTTTCGCCCGCCGTCACTTCGATCGGTTGAGGTTCCGAGGCGCGCCCCTCGAAGACCGTGATGAGGTCGTAGGCGCCGTCCTCCAGGCCGAGGATCGCGGCCGAACCGTCCGCATCCGTGGCGGTCGTTGCCAGGCTTTGGGAAGTGTCCACTTCACCTGGCGACAGGATGTGGAGCACCGCATCGGGGGCGGGACGATCGTCGATCTTGACGATCCCGCGCACGTCACCGGATTCCGAACGAACCGCAGCGCGGATCAAGGGGCGTAGCCGGAAGAGGCGTGCGTTCTCGGGATCGTTGGCCGGCACCGGCACGAACGTCTTCGTCAGGTCGAAGTCGAGCAACACGGTTTCATCCGCGCCGTCGGTGAGTGTCACGCCCGGATCGAGAAAGATCTTGAAGCCCTTTTGGTCCTGCTTGCCGATCTCCAGCGTTCCGTCGCTCGTCTGGAACTCGCGACCGTTCTTGAGCTTCAGGTAGCCGTCCACGAGGCGCAAGCGAAGCTGACGGTAGGTGCCCGGCTCGAAGGCGCCCGAGGCCAGCCCACGCGTCAGGCCGTTGCGCAGCGCCGCCAAACCGATGCGCACCGGCGCGCCCTCGTAGAGGGTGTCGAAGCCCGACTCTCCGTCGGCCCGGCGGTGGACGAGAATGCGATCGAAGACGATCTCGGCACGCTCGACCATGGCGTGGTCGAAGGGTGCATCGGTGGCTTCCAAGCGCAGAGTCGCGCTAGCCGCCTGCTGCGATCCTCCGCTGCCTCCCGAGGAGCAAGCGCTCGTACCCAGGCCGAGACCAAGCGCGATCAGGGTCGAGAGGAAGGGCCAACGGGTGCACGCGCGCGGTGCCCGTCCGGTGCGATCGAGATTCGTGCCAAGCATGGTGATGGAGCCTCCCAAAAGAGCTTCATCGATCCTCCCCGCATCCGGAGAAAGCGGCAACCGAAACGTTTTCCGAGTCGGCATCGGGCGCTCTTCTTCCCACCGTGGAGCCCCGGGGGAAGAGCGGCCTGCGTCAGGAATCCTGCGCGCGCGCCGCCGCGAGCTCCGGGTGTGCCTTCCAAGCCGGCATCTTCGACATGAAGTCCAGGGTCTGCGCGCGGGCCTCTTCGGGACTCAAGCGCGCGTCACGCTGCCGCAGGAACTGCATGAAGCGCGTCAATGCCTCGTCGAAGGCGATCAGCTGTCCGTTTTCGTCCGAGCAGTAGGAACAGTACTCGCCGCCGTCGATCGTCATGGTGCAGCTCTGGCATTGGAGTTTCTCAGTCATCGTCGAATCCTCGTTCGTGGGGTTGGGTGTCGAGCAGCGCACGCAAGCCTTCCAGGAGTCGCGCGCGGTCGTCGGCTTTCATCTGTTCGAAGGCGTGCCGAACCAAGCGCGGCGAGAGCACTTGCTCGGCGTCGCGCATCGTTTGCAGGCCGTCGTCGCTGAGCCAGATCAGCGTGCGCCGCCGGTCGCGTTCGTCGGCCCGGCGCTCCAAGAGGCCGCGCTGCTCCAGTCGTCGAATGATCTCGCTCATCGCGGCCTGCGAACGCTCGAAGTGCCGCGCCGCCTCGCCCACCGTCAGCGGGCCGATTCCCGCCAGGTGACGGAGGATGGCGAGCGATTCGGGCGAGGGGCGATAGCTCTCCACGGGTCGTCGGCGGTGGAAGCGCCGGTAGACGGCGGGGAACAGCTTCGTGAAAGTCTGGACGGCTTCGGGCGGATCCATGGGCACCATCCTCGGACGGTCCAAACCATCGTCAACCCCGATACGTTTTCGGGGAGGCGCTAGGGCGCTGCGCCCATTGAGGCCTGGAGGCACAAGCCGTGGACCGGAAAAGCCGTGGCGCCTCACGTCTCCTCACGGCACGCTAAGACGATGCCGCCTTCTTTTCGGCCGAACCGCTCGAGGCGCTGCGTGTTCGGCATCTTCACGCTGTTCACCTCGCTGCTGCTCGCGCCAGCGCTCACGTCGCAGGCCGGAGACCACGCCGGTGAGGAGCAGGCTCCGCTTCCCGATGACCTCGTCGTTCCGGAGGCTCCGGTGCTCGGCGTCGAGGAGGCGGCTGCGAGCTTCGTTCTGGAGCCCGGCTTTCGGATCGAGCTCGTGGCCTCCGAGCCGCTGGTCGAGGACCCCGTGCAGGTGGTCTTCGACGGCGACGGCCGGCTGTGGGTGTGCGAGATGCGCGGCTACATGCCGGACGTCGACGGCAACGGTGAAGACGCTCCGAACGGTGTCATCGCCGTGCTCTACGACGAAGACGGCGACGGCCGCATGGATCGCCGCGAGGTCTTCTTGGACGAGCTCGTGCTGCCGCGCGCCATCGCTCCGGCCTACGACGGCGCGCTGGTGCTGGCGCCCCCGGAGCTGTTCTTCGCGCGCGACACCGACGGCGACGGACGCGCCGACGAGCGTACCGTGATCGACACCGGGCTGGCCGGTCGCGTGAACCCCGAGCACGCGATCAACGGGCTTCTGTTCACGCTCGACAACTGGTTCTGGTGCGCCAACGCCGGCGTGCGCTATCGGCGGGTCGATGGGGAGTGGGTCAAGCAGCGAACGGCAGGCGGGGGGCAGTGGGGTATCGCCCAGGACGACGAGGGGCGCATCGTCTTCAACACGAACTCCGATCCGCTGCGCGGCGATCTCTACCCCTCGCACTACGCCGTCCGCAATCCCAACCTGGGGCGCGCCAGCGGCGTCAACGTGCGCCTCGCCGCGAACCTCGAGACGTGGCCCGTTCGCATGACTCCCGGTGTGAACCGCGGCTATCAGGAAGCGACGCTGCGCGACGACTACACCCTGGCGCGCTTCACCGCCGCCTGCGGTCCGTTGATCTACCGCGGTGATGCCTTTCCGAAGGGCCATCGCGGCAACGCCTTCGTGTGCGAGACCGTGGGCAACCTCGTCAAGCGCTACGTCGTGGAGGCGACCTCCGAGCTCGCTTGGAAGGCCAGCTTGCCCTACGAGGGTCGCGAGTTCCTGGCGTCGACCGACGAGCGCTTTCGACCCGTAAACCTGGCCAACGGTCCCGACGGCGCGCTCTACGTGGTCGACTTCTACCGCGGCGTCGTGCAACACCGGACCTACGTGACGAGTTTCCTGCGGCGTCAGATCGTCGAGCGTCGACTGGAGACGCCGCTCGGGCACGGCCGCATCTGGCGTGTGCTGCCGGACGCGCCCGGGGAGCGCGAGCGCGTCGCTCCACGGCTCGGTACGGCCACCTGGACCGAGCTCGTGCAGGCGCTGTCGCACCCGAACGGCTGGTGGCGCGATACGGCGCAGCGATTGATCGTCGAGGACGGGCCGGGCGAGCGCGACGCCCTGGAACTCCTGCGCGAACGCCTCGACCCGTCCAGCGAGCAGGGCCGTGCGCCAACCGACGCCGATCGGCGCGCGCTGGGACGCCAGCACGCGCTCTTCGCCCTGGCCGGGATCGGCGGGCTGCGCGTCGAGCTCGCCCAGAAGCTCATGCGCGACCCCGATCCGCGCGTGCGCCGCGCCGCCTTGCGAACGGGCGAGGTCTTCCTCGGGATGGGAAACGAGTCGCTGCTCGCCGACTTCGTGAGCCTCGGGCGCAGCGCTGAGGAGCGGACGCGCTTCCAGGTGTTGCTGAGCCTCGGCGAGGCCCAGAGCCAGGCCGCCGATCGAGCGTTGGCGCAGCTCATCGCGACCGACGCCTCGAGCGGCGAGGCGCGCTCGGCTCTCGTGTCGGGCCTCGGCGGCCGCGAGCTGGCGTTCTTGCGCAACCTCGTGGTCGATGAGGATTGGCGCGACGACGCTCCTGGGCGTTCCGAGCTGTTCGCGCTGTTGGTGCGCGCGATCGTGCGCGAGGGCCGCGGGGATCGGATGGAAGAGCTCGTGGGGCTGTGGCTCGAGAGCTCGGTCGCGTGGCAGCGAGAGAGCATCGAGCGAGCGTTGATCGCCGCGCGGCCGAAGAACGGCCAAGGCGAGCCGCGCCCGATTCGGTTGGGAGCCGAGCCCGCACGCTGGGCGGAGCTCGCCGCGCGCTTCCCCGACGCGCGCAACGCGGTTCCCGGGGCGGAGCGGGACGTCGCGGCAGAGGCGACCCTGCTCTCCGCCTTCACCTGGCCCGGGCGCCCGGGGGCCATCGAAGACGAGCCGCTGCGGGCCTTGACCGAAGAAGAGTCCCGACGCTTCGAACGCGGTCGTGCCCTATACGCCGAGACCTGCGCCAGTTGCCATCAACCCTCGGGGTTGGGCGATCCGGGCAAGGCCCCGCCCTTGCGGCACTCGCCCGCCGTCTTGGGCCCGGACGACCGGCTGGCCCGCATCGTCCTGCACGGATTGGTGGGCCGGGTCGAGCGAGAGGGCTTCGTCTGGGACCTGGATATGCCCGCGCACGCCATGAACGACGCGGACACGGCTTCCGTTCTGACCTACGTACGGCGCGAGTGGGGGCATGCTGCCGAGCCGATCGATGCGCAAGCCGTGCGGGCATCGCGCGAGCGCTTCGAAGACCGCTCACGCCCCTGGACGCGCGTGGAGCTCGGGCTCGACAAGTGAGCCGTGTCTGAGCTTTGCCGCACGACGTGCTCAGCGGGCCTGACTCGTCCGACAGGTCCCAGAGCTCGAGCCCGCGCCAGCGCACGCGCGTGTTGTCGCCGCTGTGCACCTGCAGTCCGATGATTCCGCTGGCGTCCATGCCGTCGGCCCAGTTGGTCGTCGGTACGCCGTTGACCCAGACCTTGATCGTGGGACCGACGCACTCGATGCGGTAGCGGTTCCATTCGCCGTGGCGGAAGGCCCGGCGGCCGGCTTCGTTGTTTTCCAGGTTCTGCAGCCAGCCGCGGCGGGCCTCGTCGTACAGACCGCCGGACCAGGCGCGTTCGGACGGGTCGATCTCGATCTGATAGCCGAACAACCGGCCGTCTTCGCGCACGTGGCTGCGGATCTGCACACCGGAGTTGCCCGGCAGCTCGGTCTTCAGCTCCATCTCCAGGATGAAGTCGCTGTACTCCTTCTCGGTGACGAGGAAGCTCTGTCCACCGCCGCCGATCTGGCCCAGGATGGCGCCGCCCTCGACGCTGTAGAGCGCGTCGCCCAGCACCTTCCAGCCGTCGAGCGTCTCTCCATCGAAGATTTCGACCCGACGGCCGACCGGTGCGCCGAGGTCGCGCACGCGCAGGCTGCGAAAGCGCACGTCGCCGCCGTGGTCCTGCAGCGCGATGGGGGCGGGGGTGATGCGCCCGGAAGTCGGCCACGTCGCGAAACTTGCTAGAGGCCACGCGCGCGTGCCAGTCGTCGCTCGTCATGTCGGCTCGAACGACGCGCTCACCGTTCAGCCAGTGCTCGATCGATGCGCCGCGCACGACGATGCGGGCCTCGTTCCAACGCCCTGCCGGGCGTAGCTGGCCTTCGGAGGGATAGAGCCCGTACAAGGCACCGATCCGTGTCTTGGGATCGTCTGAGCCTTCCGCGCCCTCGTCCAGGAGCTGAAACTCCGGACCCACCGGGCCGCTGCCGGACTCGGCGAAGCGACTCTTCACGCCGCTGTTGGCCCCCTTCGCGAGCTGGAACTCGAACTCCAACTCGAAGTCCGTGAAGCGCGCGTCGCTGACGAGATCGCCACCCCCGGCCGCCGCGTCATGGACCATCGCGCCCCCGGCCACACGCCAGCCCTTCTCGGGCGGCGCGTCTTTTCCGAAGGCGTGCCAACCCGCGAGGGTTTCGCCGTCGAAGAGCTTTCGCCATCCGGCCTGCTCTTCCCAGCGGGTCAGGTGATTGGGGATGCAGGGCCCCTCGGTGACTTGCCCCGTTGCCGCCCATTCCGTTGCCCGCACGAGGAGCTGGCACATCTCGGGGGTCGGTGTGTCGCTCCAGGACGAGCGGACCGAGCGCAGCTCGGTCTCGCCGCTCGCGAAAACCGAGACCGACTCGGAAAAGCTGCGCGTCACTGGATGGTCCGGGGCGTCAATCTCAACGTGGGCTGAGCTCGGTCGAGCCTCGCCCGAGTTCGCGACGAATACCTGCACGCGATCATCCTCGCCCGCGATGAGACGGACGAACGCGATCCGGTCGCCGTCCTGCAGTTGCGTCTGGTCCCTGCGATGCTTGTACTCGGAAACGGCCGCTCTGTTCGAGGATTCGCGTGAGCTCCGCGCCGCTCCGCTGCGTGCTGTCTTCGAATGCACCCGCAACCAAAACGCGAGGTCGGTCGTCTTCGTGACCCGCGGAAGCGGAGACGAGGCATGCAAGAAGGAGCGTGGGCACAAATCGAAGAGCGAGATTCCACATCGCCCGAGCATACGGCCCGGTGCCCGCGCGGAGCTAGAGCCAGCCGTACACGACGGTGCCGGCCACCAACAGGAGCCCGATGCCGGCGGCGATGAACGCTCCGGGCTTCTTGCGATCGACGAGTCCCAGCCCGCGCAACCCGTAGGCGGGAAAGAGGAAGTACAGAGCGCCCTTCGCGACCTGGCCCCACCCGACGAGCGTCAAGACCAGCCCGGGTCCGGACCAGACGTCGTGGAAGGCGGCGATGATCGAGCCGAAGAACAGGCTGATGAAGCCCGCGGCGAAGACGCCGGTGTGACCGCGCTCGCGCAGCGCCACGAAGAACTCGACCCAAGCCTTGGGCGCCAAGACGTGGGAGAGCCCCATGGTCACGAGGTGGATCACCGCGAAGACCTCGACCGATCGTTCCATAGACTCGAGCTCGGCTACTCGGCCTCGTCGTCGATCCAATCGACCGCGCGCTGGCGGCGTCGGTCGACCGTCAGTCGCAGCACGTCGGGCCTGGCGTAGTGTCCCGAGGGATCGAAGTTCTGCCGCTCCTCGAGCACGCGCGCCGGATCGAGATCGACCACCACGAGCGCTTCCTCGTCGACGATCGGTGCCACCACCCAACTGCCGTCGGGAGCGGCGATGCACGAGCCGCCGTTGCACAACAGCTCTCCGGGCTCGCGCACGATCGAGTCGCGCAGCGGTACGTCGAGCGGAACGTCCGCGTCGCGTAGCAAGCCGCTGACGGAGATGCAGAACGAGCGCCCTTCGCGCGCCAGGACCGGCGTCAGCTCGCGCGTGTTGTGCACGCCGCCGGGCCACAGGGCGACGTGCAGGTCTTCACCCGAAGCGTACAGCGACGCGCGCGCCAGCGGCATCCAGTTCTCCCAGCACAAGAGCGAGCCGACCGTGAACTCGCCGACGCGGTGACATACCAAGCCGGCGCCGTCCCCGATCGACCACGAGAGTCGCTCCTCGTAAGTCGGCATCAGCTTGCGATGAACCGACGCCACGTCGCCGCGGGCATCGAGGAAGATTCGTGAGCAGTAGAGGCTCTTTCCGCCGCGGTCGAGGGCGCGCTCGATCACGCCCAAGACGATCGCGATGCCGTGGGCTCGCGCGCGCCCCCCGAGCTCTTCCAGATGTCCCAACCCGGCTGCCACGGATTGCTCGAGATAGCGCGCGTGCAGGCTCTTCTGATCCCTGGAGTCGAACTCCGCGCCGCCCGTGCGGCTCAGCCAGACCGGGTAGCCCGGTACCAGGGCTTCGCCGAAGACGACCAGCTCGGCTCCTTGGGCCGCTGCTTTGTCCACGGACGCGACGACCTTGGCGAGCGTGGCGTCCCGATCGAGCAGTACGGGAGCGATCTGAGCCAAGGCGACGCGAAGGGGAGCAGCCATGCCACGATCATACGGGCGGAAGAGGACCCCGGAGGTCGCGCCGATCCTCGATGCGGTAAGAAGTTCACGGTTTCCGAACCGTGGATTCTCACCACTTGGACTCACGCGCGAGCGCGCTCGCGCTCGAAGAACCAAGCGGGGCATTGGCCCTCGACGTTCATCCGAGAACCTGATCCGAAGATCCGTGACGACTCACCTCGACGAAGACCAAGAACTCCTGCAGGAGATCCTCAGCAAGATCGCCGCCGACTTGGAGGCGATTCTGGACAAGGAGCTCGTCTTCCACGACTCGACGGTGGAGCGACAGCGGTCGCGGCCGGCCGGGGCCGGCCAAGTCCACATCTCCTTTCGCTTCGCGGTCTCCGTCGAGGGCGAACCGCGCGCGGGCGCGCTCCTCCTGCCGCTTCCCGAGGCCAACGTCCTCGCCGCGCACCTCATGATGGTGCCCGATCTCGAGGTCAGCGAGATGCGCAAGATGTCCGCGCCGCAGCCGGCCATGAAAGGCGCCCTGCTCGAGATCGGCCAATTCATCGTCGGCGCCACCGAGGCGGCCCTGCGCACCCGGACCGGTCAGGACCTGAGCGTGCGCTTCGACGGCTGCCAGGGCGTGCGGGCCGACGTGCGGCCGGCCTTGGACTACGTCGAAGGGACGGAGCTCGTGGTCGCGCGCGCGACGACGCAGGTGGGCGACTACCCGGAATTCGAGTTGATTCTGATGGTACCGGCGCTCGAC
Source organism: Saprospiraceae bacterium (assembly GCA_965223215.1). Classification (GTDB taxonomy): domain Bacteria; phylum Bacteroidota; class Bacteroidia; order Chitinophagales; family Saprospiraceae; genus JABDMH01. The sequence continues at coordinate 31,724 of CBDCVZ010000010.1, forward strand.
TGAGCGCCTGGCACCAGCGCTCGAGCGCAGGCCTCAGGCGCTCTGCCGCCGCTGCGCCGTGCTTTCCTCTTCGCGCTGGCGCACGTACCGCGCCAAGTGTTCCTGCTTGCCGTAGAACCCGCGCGTGGCCTCCTCGAGGAACTCGAGCCCGTAGTGAATGCTCGCGCCGACGAGTCGGCGATAGCGAATGACGGCGTGAAACTCGAGTGGCATGGACGCCTTGGGCAGCTGCACGCGGACGCGCAGCTCTTCCTCCTCGACGAAGGCCTGATCCTGATCCTCCGCAAGAACGAGCGCCACGCCCGTGATCGAGAGGTCGATCACGCCCGCCGGCGACCAATCATCGCTGGTCAAGGTCGTCAGCTGTGCGCGCGTCGGAGCGTCGGTCGTCGGCCGCACGCGGATCGCTTCGCGCCGGTTGGCGAGGCTCCCGAGCGGCCCCTTGCCCTCGTTGGGGAAGAAGATTCCATAGAGACGCACGTGGGCGCCTTCCCGGCGCTCGACGATGCGACCGGAGCGGCGCGTGACCCGCCGCCGTTTGACGTCGTTCGGATCGCAGAGCTCGATCTCGACCGAAGTTCCGATCGGAAAAAGCGGGCAACCGGCGGCCTCGGGGGCTCCTTCGGGAGCCGCCTGGGGCGCAAACTCGACCGTCAACTGGACGTCGTTCTCGCTCTCGCGGGCCGACACGATGCGGCCTCGGCCAACGGAGTTCTCTCCGATCACCTCGATCACGGGACCGACGGAGTCGGACCCGGGGACGGACTTCTTCATGGGGGGGCTGAGAAGTGTGGGTAGGGAATGGACTGTTGGGGGATCGGTCGTGCGCGCCCGAGTTCTTGAGCCAAACCGACCGTGCCGCTGGCTATGATCCCGCGCCGTGCCTTCCGAAGGACAACCCGCCGAGCGAGGACCCGCCCCGCGCGTCGGCGCCGTTTCGGCCGTGGTTTGCAACTACAACGGCGAAGCCTATCTCGCCGAGTGCCTGCGGTCGGTGCTCGCCCAGCCCGGCATCGACGAGGTGTTGGTGGTCGACGACGCGTCCAGCGACGGCAGCCGCGAGCTCGTTCGCGACCAGTTTCCCGGTGTTCGGCTACTGGTGAACGCGGTCAATGGCGGACCCTGCGTGGCGCGCAACGTCGGCATGCGGGCGGCCCGCAATCCTTGGGTGCTGGCCGTGGACAACGATGCGGTGCTCGCGCCGGACGTGCTCCCCAAGCTGCGCGCAGCGCTCGAAGAGCGCCGCACGGCCGTGGTCGCCCAGGTGCGCAGCGTGCTCGACACGGAGCCCGACCGCGTGCACTACGACGGTGGGGCGTTCCACTACGTGGGGCTCTTGGCCCTGCGCAACTTCTATACGCCCTTGGCCGAGGCCGAGGGGCGCGGGATCGTCGACGCCGATGCCCTGATCGGCATCTGCGCCCTGCTCGAGCGCGACTCGATCCTGCGCGTCGGGGGGTACGACGAGGCCTTCTTCTATCTGGCCGAGGACTATGAGTTGGCCCTGCGCTTGCGCCTTCTCGGACAGCGGCTGGTCTCGGTCGAGGACGCCCTCGTTCGACACAAGGGCGGCACCGTGGGGCTCAGCTTCCGCGGCGGCTCGTACCCCGAGCGGCGAGCGTTCCTGCATTCGAAGAACCGTTGGCGGATCCTCCTCAAGTGTCATGCACTGCGGACGCTCCTGGTTTCCGCCCCCGGGCTCTTGCTCTACGAGGTCGTCTTCACGCTCTTCGCCCTGCGTCAGGGAACGCTGCGTGCGCATCTAGCGGGCAAGCTGGCGCTGGTGCGCGAGCTCCCCGAACTGCTGCGCGAGCGCCGCGCGCTACAGGCGCGCCGGCGCGTGCGCGACCGCGAGCTCCTGGTGGGCGGCCCGCTGACCTTTTCACCTTCGCTCGTCGAGTCGGCTGCTGCTCGCCTGGCCGCCTCCGCGCTCGACGGAGCGCTTTCCGCCTGGTGGAAGCTCGTGCGCTGGTTTGCTGCCTGAACGATTCACCACCGGCTGCTAGGCTTTGTCCGCGGTGCGCATCCTCTTCATCAGCCACAACTACCTGCCGGGACATCCGTCGGGGACCGAGATTCACACCGCGCAGCTCGCGCGGCGCCTCGCCGACCGCGGTCACGACGTGCGCGTCTTCACGACCGAGAAGGACATCGCGCGCGCCCACGGCTCGCTCGAGCGGCGCGAATGGGACGGACTTCTCGTGCACGAGCTGACCAACAACCTCTTCTACGAGGACTTTCGCGAGACCTGGGATTGGCCGCCGGCGCGCGTGGCGCTGGAGACGGTCCTGGACGAGTTCGCGCCCGACGTCGTGCACGTCATGCACCTGCTCTACCTCTCGATCTCGTGCGTCGAGGAGCTGGCGGCGCGCGGGATTCCGGTTTTCTACACGCTGCACGACTTCTGGCTCTCCTGCGCGCGCTTCGGGCAACGGCTGCACGCCGACGGAAGTGTCTGCGAGACGGTCGACTTCGCGCGCTGTGGCACCTGCCTGCCGAGTCTCAAGTACGCTCAAACCCCCTTCGAGCGCAAGCTGGCGCGGGCCATCGCCGGCGTGCGCGCGGGGACGGGCGTGGACCTCGGTCCGGCTGCGCGCGGCGTCGCCAAGCGGCTGGGGGGGCGATCCTCGGGTGGAAACTCCAGCGCTGGCGCAGAGGCCTGGACAGCGCCAGCGCCGGAGCGCGCGCGCGCCATGGAGCAGGCGGCGCGCGAACGCGATCAGGCCTTTCGTGAGCGGCTCGTGCCGCGCGTCGAGCGCTTCTTCGCGCCCAGCCGCTTCCTGCGCGAGCGCATGCTCGCGTGGGGCTTGCCCGCGGAGCGCGTCGAGCAGACGGGCTATGGAATCGAGCTCGGACCCTTCGCCGGCTTCGAGCGCAGCCCGGCGGAGAAGGTGCGGGTCGCGTTCCTCGGCACGCTCGCGCCGCACAAGGGTCCCCATCTGTTGCTCGAGGCTTGGGAGGCGCTCGCCCCGAACCTGCGTGAGGCAGCCAGTCTCACGCTCTACGGTCCAAAGCAGTACAACCCCGACTACGTGGCGGAGCTCGAACGCAGCCGCCGCTCGAGTCGGGGCTCAGCTCGCCGGCGGCGTGCGGCGCGAAGGCGTCGCGCGCGTTTTGCAGTACATCGACCTCCTGGTCGTGCCGAGCGTCTGGTTCGAGAACTCGCCGCTCTCCATCCACGAGGCCCTGGCCACGCGCACGGCGTTGGTCGTGTCCGATTTCGGCGGCATGGCCGAGCTGGTCGAGCCGGGGCGCCACGGTTGGCGTTTCCGCATGGGCGATTCCGAGGCGCTGCGATCGGTACTGGCCGATGTCCTGGCCGATCCGGAGTCGCTGCGGCGGCTGGATTTCGGCGACGAGCCGGTCAAGGACGTGACCCGGACAGCGGCGGAGATGGAAGCGCGCTACCGCGAGGCGTTGGGAGCCGAAGCGTGAAGGTTTGTCTGGTGGCACACGGCTATCCGCCGGAGCTCGTGGGCGGGACCGAGAAGAGCGTCCAAGGGCTTGCCCACGGCCTCACACGGCTTGGGCACGAAGTCCTGGTCGTCGCCGGTTCGATGGACCACGCCGCGGGCTTCCGCACGAGCGAGGCGCTCGACCGCGCCGCTGGGGGTGAGGTTCGCGTGCGCCGCATTCACCGCGCCGACCTGTACTTCGATCACTGGCAGAAGAGCGCTTCGGGGCGTGTCGCCGGCGCCTTCCGAGAGATCCTGCGGGAAGAACGCCCGGACCTCGTGCACGTTCATCACTGGATTCGGCTGACGCGCGAACTCGTCGCCCTGGCGGCCGCGGAAGGCGTTCCGGCCGTGGCGACGCTGCACGATCTGTGGACGAGCTGCCTCGTGACGTTTCGCGTGCGGCCCGGCTCGCGCGAGTTCTGCGAGTCGCCGCTTGCGCCGTCGCCGTGCCTCGATTGTGCCGGCGGCATGCCGCCGCACACCCCCTGGGTCACCCGCGAGAACCTCTTCATGGCTTTCGCCGAGCGGCGCGCGGATCTGCAGCGCGAGCTCCAGCTGGCGCGCGCCGTGGTCGTTCCAAGTCGCGCCCATGCCACCGCTGTCGAGCGCTTCTTCGGCGTCGACGCCTCGAAGCTCGCGCTGCGCGTCGTACCGCACGGACGCGACCTGGCGCTGGGGGCCCGCGCGCCGCTCGCGGCGCCGCACGATCTGGGCCGCGTCGTGCTCGGGGCCTGGGGGCACGTGCATCCGCTCAAGGGTCCGGACTTGGTGGTCGAGGCGCTGAAGCGGCTCGAGCACCCCGAGCGCTACGAGCTGCGCATCGCCGGCGGCGAGCCGGACGCGGCCTTCGCCGCCGAGCTCAGGAAACAGGCGGCCGGCCTGAACGTGAACTTCCTCGGCCCGTTCGAGGCGGAGGCGCTCGATCGCCACCCCGTGGCCGAGGTGCACGCCATGGTGAGCGGCACGCGCGCGCACGAATCCTGGGGGCTCGTGATCGACGAGGCGCTGGCGCTCTCCTTGCCCTCGATCCTCCCGCGCGCCGGAGCCTTTCCCGAACGCTTGGTTGAGGAACGCGGCGCGGCCTTCTACGAACAGGGCGACGCGGCCTCGCTGGCTGCCGCGCTCGCGCGCCTGTGGGACGAACCGCAGCGGTTGGCCGAGCTGCGCTCGGGCCTGCCTGCGTTCGGCGACGTGGTTCCGTCGATGGAGGAACACGTCGATCAGCTGTCCGATGTGTACGAAGAGGCCGTTCGTTCGGGTGCGCCGGCGGTCGAGGCGCCGGACTGGTGGCGTGAGAAGCTGCAAGCGGCGGCCGAGAAGGCCTGGGACGAGAGCTTGTCGCGCCGCACCGCAGAGGAGCTCGGATTCGCGTGAAGATCCTGATCGCGCTGCACGACTACCTGCCGCTCCACACCGGTGGCTCCGAGGTGCACGCGCACCAGAGCGGCGCCGAGCTGGCGCGGCGCGGACACGACGTGACGGCGCTCTTCACCGAGCGCGACCTTTCGGCCCAGGAAGGCGCGCGGCGCGAAGGCGAGCTCGACGGCGTGCGCACGATCGAGTTGGTCCACCAGCGCGAGTACGCCGACGTCGGTGAAACGTGGCGCGAAGAGCGCTCGCTCGCGCGCTTCCGCGAGATCGTGCACGAGTTGCAACCCGACGTCGTGCACTTCCATCACCTCGCCTTGTGGGGGTCGCGCGCGCTGCGCGCGGCCAAGGATGCGGGCGCCCGTGTCGTCGTGACGTTGCACGACTATCACCTGATTTGCGACGCGGCGACTCTCTTGACGCCCGACGCCGAGCTTTGCGCGGCGGGATTGAGCGGCGAGTGCACGGGTTGTATCCGTCGCCACCCGTTGCTTGCGGAGCGCTGGGGCGTTTCAGGCCCCGCGACCGACGAGTTGTGGTCGCGCGTGGTGCGCGAACGCTTCGAGCAGCACCGGCGCGACATCGCCTCCGCCGACGTGCTGATCGCTCCCTCGCGCTTTCTCGCCGAGAAGTTCGCGCAGGCCGGTTTTTTCGAGGCGGAGCGCGCACACGTGCTCAAGGCGGGCTACCCCGGGCCGTTGCGCGAGCCGCGCCGTCGCGCGCGTGGCACGCCGTTGCGCGTCGGTTACGTCGGGGGGATCTACTTCTCCAAGGGCGTGCACGTGCTCGTGCGCGCCATGCGACATCTCGAGGGCGAACCGATCCAGCTCGACGTGCATGGGCACTTGGACTGGTTCCCCGATTATGCGGACGAGCTGCGAAGTGCGGCCGAGGGCACGTCCACCCGTTTCCATGGTCCGTTCGCGCCGGAGCGACTCGACTCGGTCTTGGCCGAGCACGACGTGCTCGTCGTGCCGTCGGTCTGGTACGAGAACATGCCGATCACGATTCAGGAGGCTTTTCGCAACGGACTGCCGGTGGTCGCGACCGAGCTCGGAGGCATGGCCGAGGCGGTCGAGAACGAGGTCAGCGGTCTGACCTTTCCGCGCGGCGACGAGCGGGCCCTGGCGGACTGTCTGCGGCGCCTGGCGGCCGAGCCCGAGCTGTACGACCGGCTGGCGGCCGGGCGTCCCGCGGTTCCCACCTTGGAGGCGATCGTGGACGCCATGGAGGCTCTTTACCGCTCCTAGGCGGCCGGTGGCGGGCGCCGCGCGGCTATACTCTCGCGCCCCATGTCCGATTGGAAGATCCACCGGCACGGCGAGGGCTGCCTCGTCTGTGAACGCGCCTTCGAAGACGAGGAGCGGCACTTCTCGATCCTGCTCTTCAGCGAGGAATCCCTGGGGCGCCAGGACCGCTGTCTGCGCTGTTTCGAGGAGTGGGACGACCGGCCGGAGGACCTGATCTTCTGGCGCACGCGCCGGCGAGTTCAGAAGAAGCGTGGTTTGGCGGTCGATTTCGAGTCGATCGAGCGGCTCTTTTCGGCGCTCGAGCCGCGTAGCGAGGAGCGCTTGCGCGAGCTGCGCTATCTGCTCTCGCTCATGCTCCTGCGCAAGAAGCGGCTCAAGCTCTTGCGCGGCCGTCGGACCGACGGAGCCGAATTCCTCGTCGTACGGCGCCCGCGCCACACCGAGGAGATCTTGGTGGAGGTGTTCGACCTGTCTCCCGAGCGGACGGCCGCGCTGCGCGCCGAGCTGGAGCGCATCTTCGAAGGCGCCGGCGCCGAGGACCTGCTGGTTCCGGCCGAGCTTTCTGAGGCGGAGGGCGAAGGCTCGAGCGAAGAGAGCGGGGGCGAGGCGCAGGGCGCGTCCGAACCTTCCGCCGAATCGGCGCCTGCCGAGGCGTCGAGTCCCACGGACTGCTAGGCGGGCGGCAGTCGGGCCCTCAGGGCCCGTTCAGGACCCATTCCCAGCCGATTCTGCGGCGCCGGGTGCCCAGATTTCGTGGACTCGGATTGCCTTGACACAACCTGTTGTGTGTCGGGGCGGAGAGCGGTTCCCGGACCCCGGACGGCGTCCACATTTTCGCTAGTTCCCTCGCTGCGGAACCTCGGTGGCGTCTATGATCTGCTGAGTGGCGCAAAGTGGCATGAAGTGGCACGCGCCTCCCAACGCACTCCGAAGCGGGTCCCAGTCGTGTTTACAGGTGAATCCAACCACAACCTCGATGCCAAGCATCGGGTCGTCGTTCCCAAGCGCTTCCAGGAAGTGCTCGAGCGCGACAAGGATGGAAACCTGGCCATTGTTCTAACCCGTGGATTCGAGCGCTGTCTCTTCTTGTTTTCGGAAGAGGGTTTCCAGCGCGTTCTGGAGCGGCTGCAGACGCAGCCCTTCGGCGGCGCGCAGTTGCGCAAGATGCAGCGGCTGTTCTTCTCGAACACCCACCGCTGCCAGCTCGATGCTTCCGGCCGCCTCGTGCTGCCCGAGAAGCTGCGCAAGTTTGCCGGCATCGACCGCGAGGTCGTGCTGGTCGGGGTGGCCGATCGGGCCGAGATCTGGGGCAAGGCGGAGTGGGAGCGCTTCGAGGAAGAAAGCGCCGACGACTTCGACGACCTGGACGTGGTGCTGGTCGGTCAGGGATTCGACGCACAGAACCCAGGCGGAGACGCCTGACTCCAACCTCGAGCACCGGGGGGACGAGATGATTGCCATGGGGGGGCCTATGACGCGCGAGCGCGAGAGCGTGCACACGCCGGTTCTCGTGTCGGAAGTGCTCGCGGCCTACAGCGCCGGGCGCGATCCGCTCTCCCTCGAGGGTTGGTTCATCGACGGGACGTTCGGCGCGGGCGGACACGCTCGCGCGGTTCTCGAGGCCTTCCCGCGCACGCGGCTGTTCGGGGTCGATCAGGATCCCGAAGTGCTCGCCCACGGTCGCCGCGGCCTGGCGGACTTGAGCGACCGACTGCTCACGGTGCGCGGTCGGATCTCGCATCTTCCCGGACTCCTGGCCAAGGCCGGAATCCGAAGCGCCGTCGGCGTGCTGTTCGACCTGGGCGCCAACTCGCTGCACTTCGACCAGCCCGAACGCGGCTTCAGCTTCGGAGCCGACGGTCCGCTTGACATGCGCATGGACCCCGATCGCGAGCGCACGGCGGCTGACATCGTCAACCGTTGGGACGAAGCCGATCTGGCCGACCTCTTCTATCACGAGGGTGGCGAGCGCGGCTCGCGTCGGATCGCGCGCGCGATCGTCGAGGCACGTCGTCGCGTTCCGTTCCAGCGCACCGCGGCCCTGGCCGACTTGATCGCTTCCTTGAGCGGCGGTCACACCGGCGGCGGGGGACGCACGCACCCGGCCACGCGCGTCTTCCAAGCGCTGCGACGCGCCGTCAACGACGAAGGCGAAGAGCTCCTTCACGGCCTCAAGGTGGCCGAAGACATTCTCGAACGCGGCGCGCCCCTTTGCGTGCTGACCTTCCACTCCGGCGAGGACGGAGTGGTCAAGCGATTCTTTCAAGAGCGAGCCCGGGGAGGTTTCTGGCAGCTGGCGTCGAAAAAGCCCCAAGGACCTGGGGCCGCCGAGCGCCGATCCAATCCCCGGGCACGCTCGGCACAACTGCGCTGGGCGCGTCGCGTCCGCGCGCGGACGTTTGACGGCGAGGGCGAGGCGTGATGCGTTTCGTGCTCTCCACACTCCTGTGCGCCACGGCCCTCGGACTGGGGTTGTGGACGGCTCATCTGGCCGCGCGCAACCGCGCCCGCGGCGGAGAGCTCGACGCCCTGCATCATCGCTGCGGCACGTTGCGCCGCCAAAACGAGCTCTTGCGCGTCCAGAACAGACTCGAGGAATGGCGGCTCTTGAACCGCCAAGAGGACGCCTCGATCGGAAGCCTCGGGACGATGCGATCGGTGCCCGCCGGACAAGGAGCGCGGATCTGATGCAACGCGTGCCCCTGTCCTCGGCTTCCGGTTTGCGTCCGTTGGGCGCGTTCGTGGTGATCGCAGCGGTCGTGCTGGCCGTCGCCCTGCGGGTCGTCCACCTCTCGAGCACGCGCGACGCGCAGCAGCCCGACCGACTGGAGTCCGCCGAGCAGACTTCAGCGCCCTTCGCGCTCGTGGACGCGAGCGGGGCGACGATCGCCACCGACGTGCCGCGCTTCGATCTCGAGCTCTCGCCGCGAAGCATGTGGCAGGCGCACACGCCCGAGCGCATGGCGCGCCGGATCGCGACGCTCCTGGACCACGAGCCGAGCGCCGAGACGCTGCTCGCTTCCTGGTTCCCGGACGCGAACGCGGCCGGCGCCATCGAGGTGACGGCCTGGGACCTGAGCGCCGTCCAAGCCCATCGGGTGCTGGCTTGGATCGAGAGCGGAGGCGCCGAGCAGGATCCCGGAGCGCCGCTCTCGGGCGTGGAGGTGCGGCGCGTCGATTCGAGTGGGCCGAGCCCGCGCTTCCGGCTGGTGTGGCGACCCACCCAGCTCTTGAGCGCTGGCGAGCGGGAACAACACGACTACACGAGCGCTTGGCGCTGGGGGCGTCACCTCGCCAGCGGTCTGGCGCGCGCGCTCGTCGACCCGGTGGTGTACGCCGATCTCTCCACCGATGAGGTCGAGCAGGCCCGCCGCGACGTATGGGCCGCGCTCTTGCCGACGGCCTTCGTGCGCTCGATCGTCGGAGTGGATCCGACGCGTGCCCTGGCGCTGCGCACGCTTCTGGAAGAGGAAGGCGTTTCGCCCTGGCAGATGCGTTTGGCCTTTGCTTCCGAACGCGTCTACCCGGCGGGGCAGCACGAGCTCTTCGGCGATTGGGGGTTCGAGCGCCCCGAGCAAACCGCACCCGCGCCGCGCACCGGCCTCGAGCTCTTGGCGAGCCGTTTCCTGCAGTCCCTGGACGGCACGCTCGAGGAGCGCTCGGAGACCTACCACTGGTTGGGCGACCGCACGATCCGCGGCCAGCGATTGAACGGCTACGTCGCGTATCGAGCCGGAAGTGCGACGCCGGTGATCGAAACGACGCTCGATCTCGGGTTGCAGCGCTTCTTGCGCACGAAGCTCGAGGAGCTCTTTCTGCAGCACCGTCCGGCCTTGACCATGGCCATGGTGGTCGATGTCGTGAGCGGCGACGTGCTCGCGGTCGACTCGGTTGAGGAGTACGAGGTCGGGCCCTTCGCGCCCGTCTATCACGTGTTCACGACCGGCTCGACCATGAAGATCGTGACCATGGCGAGCGCGCTCGAAGAGGGCGTCGTGTGGCCCAAGAGCGAGTTCGACGTCGGCAACGGCGTCTACCGCGTGCACTACCCGGACGGGCGGCCGTCAGGACGTCGCATCCGCGAGGCCCAGGGAGCGCCGACGGGAAGGCTCCTGGCCGAGGAGTGCCTGGCCTTCTCCGTGAACGCGGGTCTGACCCAGATCGGCCTGCGCATGGAGGACGCCGCCTTCCACGGCTACCTCGAGAAGCTGCACTACGGAGAGGCCGCCGGTTCGGGGCTCGGAAGCGAGCGCGTCGGCCATCTGCCGCCGCTGCCCTGGTCCTACGCCTACACGCACGCCTCGGTTTCCTTCGGGCACGAGATCTCGACCACTCTCTGGCAGCACGTGGCAGCGCTGGCGACGATCGCTCGCGGTGGCGTCTATCGGCCCCTGCGGGTCATCTCGGGCCTGTCCCAGGGCGAGAACGGCTGGGAGCTCGAGCTGCCCGAAGGGCAGCGCGTGTTCTCCGAGCACACCTGCGAGCTCGTGCGCGACATGATGCGCATCGGCGCCCGCATCGGCACCGGCGACGACGCTCGCCTGGAATTCGAGCGCCATCTGGCGGCTTCCCTGAGGTTCGACCCGGCCGTGATGGAAGAGCAGGACGAGGCCCTTCGTCCCGCGCTCGAGTTCGACCTCGGCACGAAGACCGGAACCGCCCAAAAGGTCGGTCGCGAGCTTTGCGTGCACGTCGAGATGCCGGCCCGGGCGCGTTGCCGGCGGGAAGGCATTCCGATGACGATCGAGCGCTTCCGGGGTTTGGCCCAGGTTCCGAAACCCCACCGCAACTGCTACACGAGCTCGATCTGCGCCTTCGGTAGCGTGCCGGGCTCGCGCGAGCTCATGGTGCTCGTCGTCGCCGAAGAGCCGCGCGGTAAATCACGCTACGGTTCGGATGTGGCCGGGCCGACGGCGGCCGCCATCCTGGCCGAGGCGTTGAAGCTCACGCGCGACGGCCAGGTCGACCGCGCGCTCGTAGCGGGCGGCTTCTTCCCTTCGAGCTCCGCGTTCCGAAACGACCTGGACGAGCCCTGGCGCGAGGTGGACGCATGGTGAGGCTCATGGACCTGGTCGACGCGCTCGGGGGCGACTGCCCCGCGGGGCCTGCGACGAACAAGCGACGCCGCAACCCGCAGGTGTCGGACGTGCGCCTTGGACAGCCGTGCGATCGAGGCCGGCGACCTCTTCGCGGCCTTGCCCGGCACGGAGTCGGACGGAACGCGCTTCGTTCCGCAGGCGCTCGAACGCGGCGCGGTCGCTGTGCTCTCTCCCGCTCCGCTCGAGCTGGATGCAACCGGCGAAGCCGTCAAGACCGGCGCAACGATCGTCAATTGGGTGCACCCGCAGGCGCGGCGCGTCGCGGGCGAGGCGGCCGCGCTCCTGCACGGCTATCCGACACGCGAGCAGCAGACCGTTGGAGTCACCGGCACGAACGGCAAGAGCACCGTCGGGCACCTGGTCGTGGAACTCCTGCGCCACGCCGCTCGCCGTCCGGCCTTGGTGGGGACGGTGGAGGTGGCGCTCTTCGGTGTCGAGCCCGCGCGCTCTACCCACACCACGCCCGATGCGCCCGAGCTGCAGCGGCTCGCGCGCCGCAATGCCGAGGCGGGTGGCGATGCCTTCGTACTCGAGGCGAGCTCCCACGGCCTGGACCAGGAGCGGCTCGCTGGCTTCGAATTGGACGTTGCGGTGTTCACGAACCTGACCCGCGACCACTTGGACTATCACCCGAGCATGGAGGCCTACGCGGCTTCCAAGGCCAAGCTCTTCGAGCATCTGAAGCCGAACGGAGCGGCGGCGATCAACGCCGACGATCCGGCGGCTGAAGGCATGCGCCGAGCAGCCGAGGCGAACAACGCTCGGGTGATCACGTATGGACTCGGGTCCCGCGCGGACCTGCACGCAGACCTCGACGACGTCGGACCCAAGGGCTCTCGCCTGTTCCTGGAAGGGATGGGGATCCAACGGACCGGGTTGTTCTTGCCCCTGGTAGGTCGACACAACGTCGAGAATGCGCTGGCGGCCATGGCCGCGGTCCTTTTGTTGGAGGTGAGCCCTTCCGTCGCACGAGAAGGGCTCACCTCCGTCTCCTCTCCCAAGGGGCGGCTCGAACAGGTCGACGTCGGCTCGCACCGCTTCCAGGTGTTCGTCGACTACGCCCACACGCCGGACGCCCTCGAGCGCGTGCTCTTGACGCTGCGCTCCAGCCTGGCGGACCTCGGCGACGATCCGCTGCTCGAAGGACGTTTGCTGTGCGTTTTCGGCTGCGGGGGCAACCGCGACAGCGAGAAGCGCGCGCCCATGGGCGAAGCCGTCGGCGCGCACGCTGACCTGGCCATCGTCACCAGCGACAACCCGCGCGACGAGGATCCGCTCGAGATCATCTCGGCCATCGAAGTCGGCCTCGCGCGCACCTCCTGTGATGTTCTGGTCGAGCCGGATCGCCGCACCGCGATTCGCTTGGCTCTGGCCGAGGCCCAGCCGGGCGACATTGTTCTGATTGCCGGAAAAGGACACGAGGCATGGCAACTATCACGCGGCAAGCGCGTCCCCTTCGAAGATCAACGCGTCGTTCGCGAGGAGCTCCCGTGATCCGCTTCTCGCTCCAGGACGTCCTGGATTCGACCGGGGCGACCCTGGCGCGCGGATCCGCGGAGGGGGGCGACGCGCAGGTGCGTCAGGTGGGGCTCGCGGGAGTCAGCACCGACACGCGCTCGCTGCGCACGGGCGAGCTGTTTCTCGCTTTGAGCGGCCCCAACTTCGATGGCAATCGTTTCGCCGAGGCGGCGGAGCGCGCCGGCGCGGGGGCGCTTCTGTTGCGCCAGGACGCAAGTCAATCGCTCGATGGGCTGGCGCCCGAGACCGCCGTGCTCGTCCACCCCGACCCGCGTCGCGCACTGGCGGACTTGGCGGCCTGGTACCGCTCCACGCTGCAAGCTCCGGTGCTCGGCATCACCGGCTCGAGCGGAAAGACGACGACCAAGGACATCGTTCGCGGGCTCTTCTCGAACCTGTTCGGCGTCGTGGCGTCGCCCAGCTCCTACAACAACGACATCGGCGTTCCGCTCACGCTGCTCTTGGCCGAGCCGCGCACCAAGCTCTTGGCGATCGAGATGGGGACCAACCATCCGGGCGAGATCGCGGCTCTGTGTCGTATCGCTCGACCGGATGCGGGCATCATCACGAACGTGGGGGCGGCCCATTTGCAGGGGCTCGGGTCGCTCGAGGGCGTGGCGCGCGAGAAGGGCGATCTGGCGGCGAGCCTACCGCGCGACGGCTTCTGCGTGCTCAACGCCGATTGTCGTTTCACGCCGGAGATTCGTTCGCGGACCGCCGCGCGGGTCATCACCTACAGCGTCGAAGGAGCGCCGGGCGAGCGCGGTGACCTGAACGCGACCGATCTCTTCTTTCACCCGGGCGGCACGACCTTTCGTTTGAACGGGCGCGAGGTCACCTCGCCCTTGCTCGGCACGCACAACGTCCAGAACCTTCTGGCGGCTCTGTGCGTGGCGCGCGGGTTGGAGCTCTCGCTGGACGAGCTCCTGCCGGCCGTGGCGAGCCTGCCGGGAAGCCGGCAGCGGATGGAGCGGGTGGAGCTGGAAGGGCTGACCGTCTTCGACGACAGCTACAACTCGAATCCCGATTCGCTGCGCGCGGCGCTGCGTGTTTTGGCCGGCCTGCACGGCTATGGCCGGCGCGTCTTGGTGCTGGGCGACATGCTCGAGCTCGGGGACCTGGCGGCCGAGCTGCATTTCGGCCTGGGGCGCGAGGCGGCCGAGGCTGGCGTCGATTCCATCATCCTCGTGGGCGAGCTCGTCAAGGCGGCCGCAGCCGGCGCATTGGAGGCGGGGTTGCCCAAGGACGCGGTGCATCATCTGGGCTCGACCGAGGAGGCGACCGATCAGGTGCCCGATCTCGTGCGCGACGGTGACGTCGTGCTCGTGAAGGGCAGTCGCCGGATGCGTTTGGAGGACGTCGTCCAGGAGCTCGTGGAAGAGCGTGGTCTGAAGGTCAACTGAACCGTGCTCTACGCTCTCGTACACGACTGGCTCGGGCTGCGGCTGTTCGGCTACATCTCGTTCCGCGTCGCCATGGCGGCCTTCACCGGGTTCGCCCTGGCGCTCGTGTTCGGGCGCCCGACGATTCTCTGGTTGCGCCGCAATCGAGTGCGCGAGGACGCGGCCAAGACCGATTCGCCCGAGCTGGCCAAGATGGCGGCCGAGACCGGCAAGCTCAACACGACCACGATGGGCGGCAGCTTCCTCATGGCGGCGCTGTTCGTCTCGGTCTTGCTTTGGGCGCGGCTCGACAATCTGCACGTCGTGCTGGGCCTGCTCTTGACGGCCGGCCTGGCGGCGGTCGGTTTCGTCGACGACTACAAGAAGCTGACGATCCCCGGTTGTTCGGGGCTGTCGCGCAGCGCGAAGATGCTCGGCCTATCGGCCGTGGTCTTCGGCGCGCTCGGTGCCCTGGCTTGGTACGCGCATACGACCGGCCGCTGGACCGTGCTCCACCTCTATCCGCCGTTCTTCAAGGACGCCGTGGTGCCGCTCTCGGAGTGGGGCGTCGTGGGTGTGCTGCTCTTTCTCGGTTTCGAGTGGTTCGTCGTCGTGGGCTCGTCCAACGCGGTCAACATCACCGACGGCATGGACGGGCTCGCGGCCGGTTGCATGATCATTTCGGGCCTTGCGCTGCTCATTTTCTGCTACGTCACGGGGCGCGCTGACTGGACGAGCTACCTCAATCTGCCGCACGTACCCCAGGCCTCCGAGATGGCGGTCGTCGGCGGCGCGATGTGCGGCGCGTGCATGGGGTTCCTCTGGTACAACGCGTATCCGGCCCAGGTCTTCATGGGGGACTCGGGGTCCCTGCCGCTCGGCGGAGTGATGGCCTGGATGGCGCTCGTCTCCAAGCAAGAGCTCGTCCTGCCGCTGATCGCGAGCGTGTTCGTGCTGGATCTGTCGACGAGCTGGCTCCAGCGCTTTTGGTATCGGCGCAGCGGCGGCACTCGCCTCTTCACGCTGGCGCCGATTCACCACGGGCTCGAACGCTACGGCGGCGTGTTCACGCGCCACGAGAGCGGCTGGCACGAAGTGCAGGTCGTCGTTCGCTTCTGGATTCTGGCGGCCTGTGGGGCCATGGCCAGCCTGGCGCTGTTGAAGGTGCGTTGATGGCACGCGTTCGAAGCGGTGGGGCGGCGGCGCGTCAGGGCGAGCAGCTCACGATCACGGGCTTCCTCGACAATCTCGCGAAGCGCGCCGAGGTCCACGATCCGATGCGTCCGGCGACGCGGCTCTTTCTGGTGGTGCTTTCGCTCATGGGCGTGGGGTTCCTGATTCAGGTGAGCCACGCCGCGACGACGCGTTCGGGCGCCGCTTTCCAGGCCGAAGTGCTGGATCAGGCCGGCTTCCGGATCGCGGCGCTCTGCGTCTTGCTGGTTGCGTACCGCATCGGTCCCGCCGGCCTGCGGCGCTTCTTGCCGCACCTCGTCGTCCTCTCGGGGTTGGCGCTCTTCATGGTCTTTCTGGAGCCGTTCCGCGCGCCGCGCAACGGTGCTTTCCGTTGGCTCGAGTTGGGGCTCCCGGGGGGACCCGGCTTGGCTTTCCAGCCCTCCGAGCTCGCACGGCTCGTGCTCGTGTGCTGGGTGGCCGACCGTTGCGTCAAGCTCGGGCCGCTCGTGTACGACATTCGCCGCGGCGTGCTGCCGATGCTGGCCCTGGCGCTGTTCTTCTTCCTGGTCATCCTGGTCGAGACCGATCTGGGCGGCGCGATGCTGCTTCTGATCTGCGCGCTGTCGACCATGTGGGTCGGCGGAGCACGTCTCCTGCCGGTCGGGGCTTCGTTGGTCGCCATCGGCGGCGGAGCGATCACCGCCGCCAGCGCCTTCGTGCCCTACATGCGCGAACGGCTCGCGATGTGGAGCGGTCAGGTTCAGAACGACCAGGTCACGCAAACACTGGAGGCGCTCTCGAGCGGTGGGCTCACCGGGGCGGGCTACGTCCAGGGAGGCTTCCGCAACGACGGCGTGCCGTACTTGGAGTCGGACTACGTTTTCGCGCTGGTCGGCGAAGAGCTCGGACTGCTCGGCATGTGGTTCGTACTCGGCCTGCTCTGCGCGTTCCTTTGGTTCTCCCTGCGCTTGGTGCTCTCGCTGCGCGAGCGTTTCGAGGCTTTGGCTTCCTTCGGACTCCTGGTCTCCGTGGGCCTGCAGGCCATGGTCCACATCCAGGTCGTTTCCGGACTCGCGCCCCCCAAAGGCATGACTTTGCCGTTTCTCTCCGATGGGGGGACTTCCCTGATCGTTTCGGCGCTGGCGGTGGGCCTGGCCTTGGGCGCCGCCCGCAAAACCCACGAGGATCTCTATCCATGCAGTCAATCGAGCGCTACGGGCTAGTGGCCCTCTTGTTCCTGGTCGTGACCGTGGTCGCGGCCGTCGTTTGGGAAGGCGATCCGAAGGACGCGGGTGCCGATTCCAAGGCGCGCGTGGCCCACGCCGCGGATCGCGAGGTCTGGAACGCAGAGCCGGCTCCGGCTCCGCTCTCCCAACCCGCGGCCGGGGCCGCCAGCGATGCGGCGAGTGCGCACGAATCGACGGTTTCCATGCGTGCCAGGCCGCAGCGCCAGCCGATTTCGCGTGACTCGTTTCAGGCTGCGCGAGAAGCCGAGCGCCAGGAGGCTCTCCGGCGCCGCTCCGAGGTAGCGCAGGCGCAACCCGACTCCGCTCCTGCCGCGCGCCAGGTGCCCGAGGAGACTGCAGCGGAGGTGCGGCAGGTCGCCGACGTCGTTCCGCCCGCTTCAGCGCCGCAATCACGCGAAGTCTCGAGCGAGTCGACCAGCAAGGCCGGCGGATCGGCCGAGAAGCGCGTCTACGTCGTGAAATCGACGGACACACTCAGTGAGATCGCACAGAAAGAGCTCGGCACTTTCAAGCGTTGGAAGGAAATCGTGGCGCTGAACCCGGGGCTCGACCCGGCCAAGTTGCACGTCGGGTTGAAGCTCGTGCTGCCGAGCGAAGGCGAAGCTGCGCCGGCCGCGAAGGAGCGGGTCGCATCCGCCGACCCGACACCGGAGGAGACGAAGCGCGTGGCGAAGGCGGATCCGGCGCGCGCAAAAAAAGTGAGCGCGGCGCGAACTTACGTGGTGAAACGCGGTGACAGTTTGTGGAAGATCGCGACGAACGAGTTGGGCGACGGAAAGCGTTGGCCGGAAATCGTCGATCGGAATCCGAACCTCGATCCCGATCGGTTGGCGGAAGGTCGCGTTCTCGAGCTTCCCGAAGGCTCCGCCGCCGCTCGTCCCGAGGCTCGGACGACTCCGAGCCAGATCGTGGCAACGAACACTGGATCCCGACCGAAGCGAACGGTGAGATGAGACGCGACCTCTGGATGATTCTGCTCCTGGGATGTCTGCTCGTCCTCTTTCTGGAGGCGCCCGTTGCCGTGTCTTCGGTGACGGCCGACCTCGCCGGTCCTTACCCCGTTTGGGCTCCCGAGGGCCGTCCGTCGACCGAGTCGGCCTCTTCGCCGTCGGACCGGGGGTCTGAATGGAACCCCACCCTCTCACGAGCGCGGAGCGGCGCCAGCTCCGGGGCGCCGACCCTGGGCCAGTTTGGTCCGGATCGCGCGGACGACGCGGCGGGAGTGGCGATCGAGCCGCGCCTCGAGGTGGCTCAACCGGCCGAGCGGAGCTCCTGACCGACCGAATCGCCACGAGCGCTACGGACGCTGCGGGCGATCAGCCTCATTCTCAGCCGGCGCATGACCACGCCGCGCCCTCGGCGGCGGTGGCCCCGTGCCCAGCGCTGGCCTTCGCCGGGGGCGGGACCGGTGGGCACGTGGTTCCCGGTCTGCATGTGCTGGCGCACCTCGAGAACGCCTCGCGAGCGCCCAGGGATCTGCTCTGGTTCGGCGCCGGCCGCGAGATCGAAGAGCGCGCACTGAAGCGCTCCTCGGCACTGCTCGAGCGCATTCCTTTCGAACACTCGGTGCTCTCCCTCGAGCCACCGGGGGGAGGGGCGCCTTCCCTGGCGCGCGTTGCGGCCAAGACCGTGCCGGCCTTCCGAGCGGCGCGCCGCGCCATGAAGCGCCACGGCTCGAAGGTCCTCCTGGGGCTGGGCGGCTACACGATGGTGCCCGCCATCCTGGCGGCGCGGTCCCTGGGGCTGCCGGTGCTCCTGCTCGAGATCAACGCGGCCTCGGGACGTGCCACGCGCGCGCTCAGCCCGCTCGCGACGCGCGTCTACCACGCCTGGCCGAGCACATTGCCGGCCGCGTCCCGGCGGGGCTCCGGCGCTGGTCGGCACGTGGCGCTCGGGCCCCCGCTCGCACCGGCATTCCTGGCCGGCGCTCCCGACGCGCAGGACAGCGCGCGCGAGCGCGAACGGCTCGGCTTCGATCCCGAGCGCCCGCTGCTCGCCGTCTTGGGAGGTAGCCAGGGAGCCCGCGCGCTGAACAACTACTTGACTCAGTGGGCGCCGAAGCTGGTGGGCAGCGGCCTGCAGGTGTTGCACCAGGTCGGGCCGGGGCGCCGCTCGGAGGGCTGCGAGCCGTTCCTGGGCTATCGCGCCGTGGAATACGTCGACGACATGGTCGGGCTCCTGCGCGCGGCGACGCTCGTGCTTTGCCGTGGGGGTGCCTCGACCTTGGCCGAGGTGGCTGCGCTGGGGCGGCCCGCTTGGGTCGTGCCCTACCCGCACCACCCCGACCAGCATCAGGCCGCCAACGCTCGCTCGTTGGGCGACGGGGTGCGCATCAAGCGCGAGGACGAGCTGAGCGCCTCCTTGGCGGAGGAGCTCTTGCGCGCGGCATCTCACGAGGGAGCGGATGCGCGCCTCTCCATGACGCGCACGCTCGTTCGCGCCGTGCCGTCCGACGCCGGTGAGCGCTTGGCCGAGGAGCTCGTCCGCTTCGCGACGCGCGCGCGCTGAGCCTTCGGCGAAGTAGGGATCCGCATTCCGGTTCCGGGCTCCGCGAAGAAATCCGCTCGGGGATTCCGTGCGGCCAGCCCTTGATCGACGCGCGCCGAAAGCTGCAATGAGACGTATGGGAACGGAAGCTCGACTCGGCGTTGTGAAGGGGCAGGATCGGCGTGAGGCAACGGGTGCGGCGCGACAACTCTTCTGGAGTTCCCTGCCGCGGCGCGTGCACCTCTTGGGCGTGGGAGGTGCCGGGGTTTCGGGGTTGGCTCGCATCTTGGCCGCGCGCGGTGCCCAGGTCAGCGGCCATGACCGCGCGCAGTCGGCACTTTGGGAAGCGCTGCAGGAGCTGAAGTTGCCCCTGACGCTCGGGGCTTCGCGTGCCGAAGACCTGCCCGAAGGGCTCGATCTCGTCGTGCGTTCGGCAGCGGTCCCGGCGGACGACCCGCAGGTCGAGGCTGCGCGGCGCCGCGGGGTTCCCGTGCTGAAGTACAAGCAGGCGCTGGGCGCGGTCGCGCCGCCCGAGCGCACGCTGGCCGTGGCCGGAACGCACGGCAAGACGACGACGTCGTGGATGCTGTGGCACGTCTTGGAGGGGATCTCCGAGCGCTTGCGCGGACCCGTTTCCGGAGCCTTGATCGGAGGCATCTGTCGGCGCCTGGCGAGCAACGCGGTGGCGGGGCATCCCGGAGGTTGGTTCTGCGTCGAGGCCTGCGAGTACGACCGCACGTTCCTCGAGCTGCAACCGCGCGCGGCCGTCATCACCAATGTCGAGGAGGATCACCTCGACTACTACGGCTCGCTCGAGGCGATTTCGAAGGCCTTCGCGCGCTTTGCGGACAGCCTCGCCTCGGACGGCATTCTGGTGCTCGGTCGCGACGTGCCCGAGGAGATCGAGCTCGCGACGCGCGCGACCGCGTGGCGTCTCGGGCGCGAGCTCGAGGTCGATCTCTTGGGCGAGGATCGCGGGCTTTTCCGGTTCCGCCTGCGCGGACCGGGCTGGGCCACGCGCGAGATCGCGCTCGGCGTTCCCGGTCACTTCAACGTGGAGAACGCCGCTTTGGCTCTGGCCCTGGGGCTCGGGATTTCGGCCCGGGTTCTGCGCGCCGGGCCCTCCGAGCTCCCCAAGCTGCTCGAGGGCGCGGCCGATGGACTCGAGCGCTTCATGGGAGTTGCGCGTCGCTTCGAGTCGTGGGGCAGCCACGAGGGAGTCGACCTGGTGCACGACTACGCGCACCATCCGAGCGAAGTGCGGGCCACGATCGAAGCGGGCCTACGCGCCTTCCCCAAACGACCTTTGCACGTGCTCTTCCAACCGCATCAGCACAGTCGCACGGCGTACTTCCTCGAGGACTTCGCGGAGAGCCTGCGCGCAGCGGACCGTGTCGTCGTCTCCGACGTCTACGGTGCCCGTCGGCCCGCGCAGGGCGATCGCTGCGCCGGTGCGCCAGAGCTCGTGCTCGCGCTCCAAAAGCGCCACGTCTCCGCGGTCGCGGGTGGTAGTCTGGACGAGTCCGTGAAACAACTCGTCTCCGGCCTGCCGGCCCGGGCGACGGTCTTCGTTCTTGGCGCCGGCGACGTCGAGCACGTTCGAGATGAACTCCACCGCCTCCTGGCCCTGCGCAGCGCTGTACCGGGCCGAGCTAGCTCCTAGGACGACCATGCGCGTGGGCGGGGTGGCCGAATGGCTGCTCGAGCCTGCCAACCCGAACGAGTTCGCCGAAGCATGGTGCGCGGCGCGCGAGCGTGGCTTCCGGCCCCGCATTCTCGGCGGTGGCGCGAATCTGCTCATCGCCGACGGGCTGTTCGAGGGCGTGGTCATGACGACCGAGCGCATGGGGCGCGTGTTTCGGCCTCGTCATGGCGAGCACACCGGTGCGGTGGCCTTGGACGACGCCGCGCAGGGTGGCGAGGACGCGGGCGCGCCCTTCGAGCCGCTTCTTCCGCCGACGGAGGTACTCGAGCGCGACCAGGATCCACGGCTCGTGGCCTGGGCCGGCGCGGGAATGCCCGGGCTGGTTCGAACCGCGCGCGAGTTGGGCTGGAGCGGGCTCGAAGGCTTGGTCGGCGTTCCCGGACACCTCGGCGGGGGGGTGGCGATGAACGCCGGCGGGCGTTGGGGTGAGCTATGGGACGTCGTGGAAAGCGTGCGCGTGCTGACACCCGAGGGCCAGCTCGAGGATCGCCACCGCGCCGATTGTGAGCCGCGCTACCGCGATGCCAACCTGGGGGGGGCGATCGTGCTGGGCGCGGTCCTGCGCCTCGCGGTCGGAAACCGCGAGGCGATTCAGTCCACGATCCGGCAGTACCTCTCGGAGAAGAGCGCTGCGCAGCCGGTTACGGAGCGCTCCTGCGGGTGTGTCTTCAAGAACCCCGATCCCGAGCTCTCCGAAGGGCGCTCGGCCGGACAGTTGATCGAGGCCTGCGGCGCCAAGGGGCTGCAACGGGGGCGCGCCGTCGTCAGTCCCAAGCACGGCAACTTCATCGTGAACCGGGGCGGGGCGTCGGCGACCGACGTCTACCTGCTGATCGAAGACGTGCGCCGCTTGGTGCGCGAGCGCGCCGGCGTCGAGCTCGAGAACGAGGTCAAGACTTGGGACGATTCCCGCGCGGAGTCGGGCACTCCCTGATCGGTTGCGAGACTCGCTAGGAGGCCTCCTGAGCCCCCTGGGGCCCGTTTCCGGCACCCAGGGCTCCAAACCGCGGAAATCCCTTGGGCGATTCCCGACTCTGACCGATACGGCTTTCAGTGGCAGCCGGGGCCCCTGCGAAACCTCGCAGAGCCCCTTCCCCACCTTCCCCCACCTGTAAGAAGGATCGATCCCCCTTGGTCCTTCCCTCTGCGAAGAGACGATATCGGGTGCCCCGGTGGCCGCTACCTCGCGCGGTCCGATTCGGCCGATGGCGAGTTTCGGGGGACCCGGGGCGTGGATCCAATCCCGGAGATTGCCCGAGGGATCTCGAAGGACGGCGACGGTGCCGTAGCGGCCACGCTCCCATTCATGGTTAGAGCTCCGGGGAGCCGCTATCCTCTTCCGCCCACCGCCGCACCCGGGGACGGTTGTGGACCGCGCGTACCAGGTCGGCACGTGCGGGCGAATCCCTCCCCAGGATCCTTCGATGTCCCAGGAATCCGACGCTCCGGAGCCGCCGGTCGAGGAGCCGTATCCGCTCTCGACTCTTCGCCATTCCGTTTCCCACCTGATGGCCTCGGCCGTCCAGAAGCTGTATCCCGAAGTCCAGTTCGGCTTCGGCCCTTCGATCGAGCACGGCTTCTACTACGACTTTCAGCTGGAAGATCCCCTCGAGGCGAAGGACCTCAAGCGCATCGAGAAGGAGATGCGCAAGATCGCCAAGCGCTCGCCGGAGCTCGTCTGCACCGAATACACGCGCGACGAGGCTCGCGAGCGGTTGGCCGCCAAGGGCCAGAGCTTCAAGGTCGAGGCCGTCGAGCTGATCCCCGAGGGCGAGCCGATCACCTTCTACGCCCATGCGGACTGGGAGGATCTGTGCGAGGGTCCCCACATCGATCGTTTGGATCGGCCCTACTTCTTCAAGCTCTTGAACGTGGCCGGCGCGTATTGGCGCGGGGACGAGAAGAACCCGATGCTGCAGCGCATCTACGGCACGGCCTTCTGGACCAAGGAAGACCTCGAGCGGCATCTCCTATGGCTCGAGAAGGTCAAGGAACAGGACCACCGTCGACTCGGCACCGACCTCGACCTCTTCAGCGTGCACGCCGAAGCCGGTGCCGGCTTCGTGTTCTGGCACCCTCATCTGGGGCTCGTGCGACGCGAGATGGAACGCTTCTGGTGGGACGAGCATCAGCGTCGCGGCTACGAGCCTGTCTACACACCGCACATCTCACGCGAGGCTCTCTTCGCCGTTTCCGGGCACTTGCAGAACTACGGGGAGATGATGTACGCGGCCATGGACATCGACGAGATCCCGTATCGGGTCAAGCCGATGAACTGTCCGGGGCACGTGCTCATCTTTGCCAACCGTGGGCGAAGCTATCGCGAACTGCCCTTGCGCTGGGCCGAGCTCGGGACCGTGTACCGCTACGAGCGCTCGGGACAAGTGCACGGCATGATGCGTGTCCGAGGCTTCACCCAGGACGATAGCCACATTTTCTGCACGCCGGACCAGCTCGCCGACGAGATCGCCGGGGTGCTGGATCTCGTGCGCCACATTCTCACCACGTTCGGCTTCGACTACACCGCCTACCTGGCTACGCGCCCGGACGAAAAGACGATCGGCGACGATGCGATCTGGGAGCGCGCCACCGACGCCTTGCGCCGTGGCGCCCAGCAGGCCGGGATGGCGCTCGAGCTGGACGAGGGTGGTGGCGCCTTCTACGGCCCGAAGATCGACTTCAAGATGAAAGACGCCTTGGGTCGCGACTGGCAGACGTCGACCGTCCAGTGCGACTTCAACTTGCCCGAGCGCTTCGACATCACCTACACCGACTCGGACGGGGCGCAAAAGCGACCGATCATGGTGCACCGCGCGATCTACGGGTCCTTGGAGCGCTTCACCGGCGTTCTCATCGAGCACTACGGCGGCCGCTTTCCTTTCTGGCTCGCACCCATCCAGGTTGCCCTGATTCCGATCCGCGAAGAGCACGCCGACTACATGCGCGAGTTGGCGGGCGTCCTACGCCGCGAGGGGCTGCGCGTCGATTGCATGGATCAACCGTCGCACATGAACAAGAAGATCAAGGAAGCGCGCAAGGGTAAGGTGCCGTTCCTCTTGATCGCCGGGGAACGCGAGGTCGACGAGCGCTCCGTGACCGTCAGCCAGCGCGGCGTGGAGGAGCAAACGAGTGTTCCCTTCCAGGCTTTTCTCGAGCGCGCCAAGGAGCTCGTGGCTACGCGTGCCATCGGGCTTGGTTGAGATCGGCTGCTTGCCTGGGCGACCCCATCGCCATTGCGGGTGGCCCCTCGGCGGAGTCGAAGCGCTGACTGGACAGAAGGGCGGCTTCGTGGGGAAATGCCTTTCCCCCCTGGCATGTCCGCTCTCCCGTTGAATCCCGTTTCCCGCTGCGCCTCGCCGAACCTCTCCTCGGTCGAGCGTGCCAGCTATTGCTGACATGCCCGAGGGCATCGACGAGGGCGACGGCGACGCGCGTTCCGAAGAACGTCGCGTCCCCTACGAGCAAGGGTTTCCGGCCTTCGCCGCCGACTCGGCCGATGCGCATGAGTCGGACGGGCATTCATCCGATGCGGAGCTCCAACGCCGTCTCGCGGAGCTCGCCCAGCCGCGCGATGCCAACTCCTACCGCATCCTGGGGCGGATCGCGCGCGGAGGGATGAGCGATGTGCTGCGCGCGCGAGACCAGCGCCTGCACCGGACGCTTGCGATGAAGCTGCTTCCTCGCGGAGACAACCCGAATGCTCCGCTCTTCGGGCGTCGTGTCCGGCGCTTTCTCGAGGAGGCCGAGATCGCGGGTCAATTGGAGCATCCGGCGATCCTGCGCGTGCACGAGCTGGGCATCGATGCGCAGGGACAGTTGTTCTTCACCATGCCGCTCGTGCGTGGACGCGAGTTCTCCGAGATCATCGAGCTGGTGCATGACGACGGCGTCAAGCACTGGACGCGGCCGCGCGCGCTCGGAATCCTCGTCCGCGTTTGCGAAGCCATGGCCTACGCTCACGCGCGCGGTGTGATTCACCGCGACCTGAAGCCCTCCAACATCATGGTTGGCAGCTTCGGCGAGACCTACGTGATGGACTGGGGCTTGGCCAAGGTCGTGGGGCGTGCCGAGAAGGAGAGAGACTCCACCGAATCACCGACGGGGCGGTTAGAAGCGGATCCGGAGAAGCTCGAGAACGTTCGGTTGCCCTGGGACGACGAGTCCGCGAGCTCGCCCTTCAGCACCTTGCACGGCGACATCGTGGGCACGCCCGCCAACATGTCTCCCGAACAGGCGGAGGGGCGCTTGGAGGACGTCGGTGCGCGTTCCGACATCTATTCGGCAGGGACGATCCTCTACCAGCTGCTCGCTCGTCGGCGTCCCTACTTCTTGGACGACGACGAGCTGAACACCGCGGAGCTGGTCCTCGATCGGGTGCGCAGCGGATCCTGCGCCCCGATCACCTCCCTGGCGCCGAGCGCACCGGCCGAGCTCTTGGCGATCTGCGAAAAGGCGATGGCGCGGCGCCCCGAGGATCGCTACGAGGACATGCTGGACTTGGCGCGCGACCTCCAGGCCTATCTCGATCGGCGCGTGGTGCGCGCGTTCAAGACGGGGGTCGTCGCCGAGGTGCGCAAGTGGGTCGCGCGCAATCGTTCCTTCGCCTACGCCCTCTTGGCGCTCCTCTTGGCGCTGATCGCGGGTTGCGTGGGTTGGGTCGTGATCAAGAACGCGAATGAACGCGACTTGCAAGCGGCGAATGACTCCTTGCGCCGCACGATTTATTTCAACGACATCACCCTTGCGCAGGCGCGGCTCGATCAGCCCGTCCCGGTCGGAGTCGCCGACATCCTCGATCGTGCGGACGCCGACCTGCGCGGGTGGGAGTGGTACTACCTGCGGGGCCGTACGGACTCGAGCGAGCGCACGTTCGGGCCGCGCGACACGTCCGATCGCTGCGTCTGCGTCGCGCCGAACGGAAGCTGGTGGGCGAACTCGAGCGAGGAGACCGCGATCGAGGTGCGCGACTGTGAAACCGGGGCCGTGCGCCATCGGCTGGCGGGGCACACCGCTGAGGTCGAAGGCCTGGCAGTGTCGCCCGATGGGAGCGCGCTCGCCTCGGTCGGCAGTGACCGCCAGCTCGTCCTATGGGACCCGCGTCGGCGGCGTGGAGCGCTGGCGCGTGGAGGCCCACGGGGGGTACGCCTTGACGGCCTCGTTCTCGTCGGACGGGCGACGCATCGCCACGGGCGGAGGCGACGGGACGGTTCGCGTCTGGGATGCCGAACAGGGAATCGAGCTGGCGGCGCTGCCGGAGGGAGCCGACGCGCGCAGCAACGCGACGGCGGCGGCCTTCAGTGCGGACGGCCGTTTTCTCGCGACCGGGCGCTCCAACGTCGTGCGCATTCGCGACGCCGGGGGCTTCGACGAGTTGCAGGTCTTTCGGATCCAACAGAACCTGCGCCTTTTGAGCCTGACCTTCGACCCCGAGAGCCGCTACTTGGCCGTGGGCGGGACGACGAACGCGACCTTGGTCGTCATCGACCTCGAACGCGAGCGTATTCTCTCGTTCGGGCAGCACGCCGCGCGCAGCGCGACGTTTGCACACGGTGGGAGCGCGCTCGTCATCCCGTCTCTCGGAAGCGTGACCGTGTGGAGTCTGGAGTCGGGCACGCGGCTGCATACGCTCATCGGGCCGCAGTCGAAACTCCAGCACCTGGCGATCGCGGGCGACGGCTGCACGCTCTTCACGAGCTCCGCCGATGGACTGATGCGCTGGCAGGTTCCGCGCGGGGAGCGGCAGGACATTCTGCGCGGGCACAGTCGTATCGTCGGGCGCATTCGGTACTTGGACTCGAGTCGCGCCGCCTCGGCCTCGCTCGACGGTACGCTGCGCCTCTGGGACGTCGCTTCTAGCCAAGAACTCTGGTCGGTCGTGACCGAGCAAGACGACATTCACGGACTGGCCACCGGACCCAAGGACGTGATCTGGACCAGCGGCGAGGACGGTTCCGTTTGTCGCTTCGACGCCGTGAACGGAGCGCTCCTGGAACGAATGGAGCTCTCGCCCGACTCCAAGATGGGATTGGACGTGACCGGCGACGGGTCACGATTCGCGGTGGGAGCGATCGCGCGAACATCGAGCGTCGATCGAAGTCCCAAGACGCTCATCCTGGGAAGGCGGGAGGCCTCGGGCAGCGCGGGTTGGAGTCTGCATGAAGCCGAACTGGAGGACAGCGTACGGGATGTGGCGTTCGCCCCGGATGGGTCGATGTTGGCGGTGGCCCTCTTCGACGGGCGGGTGTTGCTCTTCACCGAAGACGCCGGAGAATGCGAGCTGGTTGGACCCTCGCGCGAGAGATGCGCGCGCACCCCGAACAGGCTTTGGCGGTTCGCTTCGGTCCACCGCTCGCGCTCGAAGGCCGTCGACTCGATTCCAGCGCCGGTCGGTTCCCACGCCTCTACACGAGCGGTTGGTCGGGCGAACTCGCGGCTTGGGACCCCCACAGTGGCGCGCAGCTGTGGCGCAGCGCCGCGGCCCTGGCTCCGGTCTACCGTCATCGCGGCGTCGCCTGATGGAGCGCGCGTCTTCACGGCAGGCCGCGATGGAAGCGTGGGCCTTTGGCGCGCCGAAGATGGCGTCAACGTGCTCAAGCTCAAGGGCGAACGCGAGCCGGTGACGACGGTCGAGATCGCTCCCGACGGTTCGAGCCTGATGGCAGGCAGCGAGCGCGGCGACATTCGCGTTTTCGCGGCTCCCGGAGCCGACGCTGGACTCCTAGCGCCTGTTTCGGCTCGACAGGCGGCTCGCTAAGCGGCTCGATCCTGAGTCGTTGATGCCACGCTTCCAGGCGCCTGTGCCTCACGCTGCTGCAGGGCATCGCGGCGCGCCCGGGTATGGGTCGCATCCAGCGCACCGTTGATCAGCCGGCAGAGCTGCTGCAGCTCGTCCTTGTCGCGAATCTGACAGGGCCCCTCGGCCTCCCCCGCGGATGACGGCCTCCAGGTAACGCTCGAAGCGGAACACCGGCCCGGCGACGCGGAACGTTGCCAGGACGCCGATCGCGAAGACGAGCGGGCAGAGGACTCCGAAGGAGACGAGCAGAATCGTCATGAGCAGGCTCGGAATCTCGTCCTGGAGGAACCGAGCGCCCGACGGAATGCGCGGTGCGAGCTCGTACAGGAAAGCTGCCAAGACCAGGAACTGCGACAAGAGCGAGAGCACGGCGATGCCCAGAAACGTTCCGACGAGTCGCAGCTGCAGGGACGGGGAAACGAGCTTCTTCTTGCGAGCGGGGGTCTCGGTCTTCATGGAGTCCAAGGCCGCGGGGCAGGCGGTGGGCAGTGGGGGGGACGCGACGAGCAGGCGGCGGGGGTGGCAGGCCTGCAGCATCCCTCGGACGCCATGCCGCCTTGGCACGAGCCCAGTTCGGGAATTCCAGGGCTGTGCAAGTGGAAAGGAATACCCGCCAGGATGCCTCAGGCCAGGTAGCGCTCCTCGAGGACCTTGCGATGCCACAGCTCGTGTCCCGCCACGACCCAGGGCACAGCCGACATTCTGAAGCTCGAGCCGCTGACGGTGCCCACGCGCTCGGTCGCCTTCGGTTCCAAGCTGCGGAAGAGCAGGGCGTTCGAGGCGCGCAGGAGGCGGAACTCGTCCACCAGGCTCTTCCACGGACGTCGGTCGAAGTCCGCCCCAGCCACGTAGTCGTCCTGCTCGAAGCCCGGCAGCGGAGTCGTATCGCCGCGAGCCAAGGCCATGCCGCGGGTCGCGAAGATGCGCTCCGTGTCGATGATGTGTCCCAAGAGCTCCTTGATGCTCCATTTGTCCGGCGCGTAGCGGTATCCGGCGCGCTCCTCGTCAACGCTGGCAAAGAGCGTCAGGGATTCTTCGACCTGCGTCTCGAGCGCTTTCAACACGTCGTTGCCCGAAACGAGGTTGGCGTAGCGCTCGTAGTACTCGGGCATGTCGCCTTTCTCTATGGGTTTCATGAATCGAGTTTGCCGCCCGGGTAGACTCGTTGCCAAGCCCCGCGCTTTCGAGAAACGTCAAACCCGAGCCCGGCCTGGGCAACACTGGGGACAGGACACTAGCCCAGGCTGAACCAACCCCAGAGCCAGGCCGCGAGCACCAGCGCGACTCCCAGTGCGCCCGCCCCGAGCTGGAATCCCGGTCGCATTCCCCCGCGTGCCATGAAGCTCGGCAGCAGGGCGCCGATGGGGAGCCCCGCCAACAGTCCCGTCACGTGCGCCATGACGTCGATCCGCGGCTCTTCGGAGATTCCGTAGTAGCCCAGGATGGTGAGGGCCATGAGCACCGGCCCGGCCCGCCGCAAGCGAGCCTGGGAGAGCAGCCGGCGGCGACGCCACTCCGAGCCGCCCAGGATTCCGACCGCGCCGAAGACCGCCGTGGAGAAACCGACCGAGACGTGCTCCGGCGCTTGGATCCAGGCGTTGAGCAAGTTGCCGAGGATGCCGCTCGCGAGAATTGCGAGCCAACCCAGCCCACCGCCGAAGGTGTACGCCACCAGGAATCCGAAGAGCCCGCCGAAGAGCAGGTTGTTTCCCAGGTGCACCACGTCGGTATGCAGCGTGAGCGCCGTGACGGCGCGCCACGGTTCACCCCCGAGAAGCGAGCTGGCATGGGCCGCCCCGAGGCGCTTCCATTCGACGCCGAACACGGCGTTGACCTGCCAGGCGAAGGCCCCGACGAGTAGCAGGAGCGCCGTGACGGTTCCCGGCATCGCGCCCGGCGCGCGCGGCGGGAGCGTCTCGGCTGGCGGCCAGTTCTTGTTCTCCTCGTCGTAGCTCGCGAGCTCGGCGCGCGCGCGCTCGACCCAGGCCAGATCCACCAGCAGAACTTGCGTTCCGGCGACCTGGTGCTTGCTGAACGGAATCGCGCGCGCGCGCAGCACGAGCTCGCTTTCGCGCACCTGCCCGGGATCGGACGAGCGAAACACTTCGACTTGATCGCCGATCAGAAGCGGGGCTTCCATAGGACAGCCAATCTGGGACCCAGGCGCACTCGCCGCAACCCCGCGCTCCGCAGACTTCTGCGGCTCCGGGGACGCTGGCAACCCCTACCCCGCTTTTCCCAAGAAGGCCGGGTGGGGGCCGTGGGCTCGACGGATCGGGTCCGAGCGCGCCCCCGCGCCCCGTACGCTACCGGCAGCTCAGCGAATCTCGCCGCAGCCGATGCGTCCGCCGGCATTGCCGGTCGGCTGGCTCGTCAGGTCGTCGATGCCCGCATGCACGATGATGGCGCGCCCTACGACCGAATGGGGGCCCGGACCGACTGTCAGGTCAGGCATGAGAATGACGTGATGGCCCTGCCCATCTTCGTCGACCCACATGTTGCCGAGGTCGCCGGCGTGGTGGGCCGGAGCGTGTGGCGAGCCGTGCTCCTCCCCCGCGGGGTTGAAGTGTCCTCCGGCCGACGTTCCGTCGTCCGCCGAGCAGTCCCCCGTTTCGTGCACATGCACCGCGTGCCAACCGGGGGGCGCGTCGTCGACGAAGATCTCGACCAGGACGCCGCCTTGCGAGCGCGTGAAGGTCGCGCGACCGGACAGGGAGCTGCCGCTCTTTCCACCGATGGCCGCACGCGCGCTCAACGCGCCCGGATCCGCGAGCGAACTGTGGTCCGTGTGGCGCGGACCCGTGTCTTCGGCGTCGACGAAGACGCAACTCGACGCGGCGAAGGTGCCCAGGACAAGGGCGAGCGAAGCAGAGATTCGGGTGGGGAAGTGGCGCATGCTCAAAGCTCCTCAGGATCGTTCGATGGACGCACTCGGGGCCCACGGAAGGGCGCTGGGGGGGCGGAGCTTGACAGACTCGCGCTGCGAGCGCAATCCACCCGAATGTGAAGGTTGTAGGAGTTGCGAACACGCTTGTCAGCGCGTGCGGGCGAGCTCGGCCAACCGCTCCCGACTCTCGAGCGCGAAGGATGCTCCTGCCCGCTGGAGCTCCGCTCCGTCAAGACTGCGCGCGAGGGCCCGCGCGCGTTCGTCCAAGTTGTTGAGGTCGAGCGCCAAGGCGCACGCCGCACGTACCTCGGCGTCTTGCCCGAGCTCGGACTCCAAGAGGGAGAGCAAGATCTCGAGCGACGTCGTTGCGGCGGTGCGGACGTATCCACTCAGGTGGTCGAGGCCCTCGGGGTGCTGAGCGCAGTCGAGCAGGTTGCGCGCGTGATAGTAGCGAAACACCTCGTGGTCCGGGTTGCGGTGAACGAGGCTCTCCGTCCACAAGAGCGCCTGGGCGCGTTGCGAGGGCGAGCGGTCCGTCCGGCACCACGTTTCGCTCAGCGCCACGAGCAGGCCCGGCGGCTGACTGCGTGCCTCATCGAGCAGGCGCCGTCGTGCGATCGGATCCAATTCTGCGAAGGGATGACCCGGCATCGACGTGAGGGGTCGCGTCGTCTGCGCTGGGCAACTCACCGCGCGCGATCTCGGCCGCGAGCCACGCGCGTGCGGTCCCCAGGGTGTCGTCCAGCAGTTCGCGCCGTTCCGCGCCCGGGCGCGCGTCCCAAACTCGGAGGCGACCCTCGTTCGAGCCGCAGGCGAGCGCTGAGCCGTCGAACGAGAAGGCGATGGCCGAGCCCCACTGGGGAATGCCCGCCAGGACGTGAAGTTCTTCACCGGTGTACGGGTCCCACAGGAAGGGCTCCTGGGCGCGGGTTGCGATGGCCAAGCGCCGTCCGGACGGGTGGAAGTCGAGACCCGTGATCTCATGCCCGAAGCCGAAGGCTCGCTCGGGATCGATCTCGAGGCGACGAACTTCGCGCCGTTCTTCGACGTCCCACAGAATCACTCGCCCGTCGTAGGCGGCAGTGGCGAGCCACGGTTCGGTGGGGTGGAAGCGCATGCGCGACAGGCCGCGTTCGTGGGGCTGCGCCTCCCAAAGAAGCTCCAAGGTCTTGAGATCGCGCACTTCGATCGACTTGTGCAATCCGAAGGCAACCAGCCCGCGCTTGGGATCCACGGCCAAGGCGCGCGCGTCCTGGGGCGGCTCGAATGCGAGCGCTACGGATTCCAGCTCGGGGACGGAGAGCACCAGCGCCTTGTCGCGCCGAACGCAGGCGTAGAGTCGACTCTCGTCGGCCGAGAACTCGATTTCGCGGATGCGCCGATAGCCCCGGCCGTTTCCGGCCTGAAAGCTGGCGATCGAGCGCCCTTCGTCCAGGTCCCAAAGGATGAGCCGGCCCCGATCGTCGCCCGTGGCCAGGAGGCGACCGCTGGGCGAGAACGTGACGGCCCACGGGCACGAGTCGTGTCCCAAGAGGCGTTGCAGGAAGGCACCCGTGCGTCCGTCCCAGACCAACACTTGGGCGTCGCGCGAGGTCGTCGCCACGCGCATGTCGACCGGAGAGAAACGGACCTGGTGGATGTCGCCGTTGTGGGCCATCCAATCGACGAGGCCGCCGCGCGAGGCCAGGTGCTTTTCGTGAATCGTGCCCGCCAGCCCGCCGAACAGGATCGTGCCGCGCGTCGCGTCGAAGTCCATGCGCTGCGTGCCACTGTCCGCGATCGGGATCGAGCTGATGTCCGCCTCGTTCGTGAGATCGAGTGCCCAGACCCCGGCGTAGCGCGTGGCCACCACCAGTTTGCCGTCGCCTCCGAAGCGGCAGTCCGTCGGAACACCCGAACGCAGGTCCCAGCGCATGCGTTGCGTGCCGCCCTCGGCATCAAAGAGGCGCACGGTGCCGCTCTCCTCGGCGGTAACGAGCCATTGCTCGGGCTGCAGCAGGTCGAGGGAGAGGATCGGTGCACCCAGCTCACGTTCGAAGAGCGTGCGGCCGGAGCGCCATTCAATCGCTACGAGGCGCCGGTCGAGACCCACGCCGAACAGCCGATCGGAGTCGTTGAAAGCGAGCTCTCGAATGGCACCCGAACCGCGGTACAAGGGCGGTCCGATCGGGTTCCACTCGCGATCGAACAGACGCACTTCTCCGTCCTGGCTTCCGACTGCGATCGGGTTCCCGCTCGGGTGGACGGCAACGGCCGCCGCGGCGAGCGGGAGAGTCCCCTTGGACAGAATGTCGCCCGCCACCGAATACCGATAGGCGCGCTTGCCCGTACCGACCGAGACGAAAGTCTCGGAATCCGCGCTGAAGGCGGTCTTGGGTATTCCGCGGTGGTGTTTCCAACTTCGGTCGAGCTCAGGGGTCTCGCGATCGAAGAGGTGAACCCGCGAATCACCCAGCGCGGCCAGCAAGTAGCGCCCGTCGGACGAGCTGTCCAGGTCGACGATTCCGTCCCCGGGTGTGCGCACCAGATCCAGCTCGTCCCGCAGGCGAGCGCCCAGGTGATACCACTCCCAATCGCGCCAGGGCTCCGGGGCTTCGGCGAGACTGCGCGCAGCCTGTCGACCGTCGCTCGCGCGCAGGCCCGAGGCGGCCGCTTCGATGCTGGATCGGTAGAGACGACGCTGTCCTTCGGCTCTCGAGCCTCGAATGCTCTGAATGTAGAGGCCCGTGAGGAGCACGAGGCCCACGACCCCCGCCATCAGAACGGCGGAGGCCGCACGGTTGCGCCGCAAGGCGAGCCGCAGGAGATCCGCTAGGCGCGGCGGACGCGCCTTCACCGGGCGATCGGAGAGGAACGCCAAGAGGTCGGACTGCAGAGCCTGGGCGTTCGCGTAGCGCTCGTCCGGCGTCTTGGCCATGGCCTTCAGCACGATCGCTTCGAGCGGTTTGGGGATCGCCGGGTTGAGGCGTCTCGGTCGGGGAGGCTCGGCGTGAAGAACGCGATGCGCCAGGGCGGCCGTGCGCGCGCCGTCGAACGGGGGCTGCAGGGTGACGAGCTCGTAGAGCGTGGCTCCCAGCCCGTAGAGGTCGGTGCGAACGTCGCATTGGCCGTCGAACTGCTCCGGCGCCATGTAGCGCAGGGTTCCGACGACGTCCTCCGAGCGTGTCAGATCCTCGCCGTCGTCGAGATCGCACAGCCCGAAGTCCGATATCGCGACGCGCCCGTTGGCATTGAGCAGGACGTTGGCCGGCTTGACGTCGCGGTGGAGGATGCCGTGGCTGTGGGCGTATCCGAGTGCGTCGGAAAGGCGGGCGCCGATCCAGGCCACGTTGCGAAAGTAGAGCTCGTCCTTTGCCCCGCGCGCGGATGCCCGCGCAAGCGATGTGTTTGTCGGCTCGCCATGGTCTGCGATGCCATGGACCGGGCTACTGCTCTGCCTACCGGTCCCAGCGCGACTCGTGCTCTCCGCCGTTCGACTCCACTGGGAGCTCTCCGAGAGACTCACTTCGCGCAGGGCCCGCAGGGCAGGGGCCATTGCACCTGTCATGCGAGCGTCGTCCGCCGTGTGCCTCAGCTTGCGGACGAGTCGGTCGAGGCTGAAGCCCTCGACGTATTCCATGGCCAGAAACGCCAGTCCCTCGTGCACCCCCGACGCGTAGACCGAGACGATGTTCGGGTGCTCGAGCCGTGCCGCGGCGCGCGCCTCGCGTTTGAAGCGCTCGCGGAAGCGCCCGTCCACGCGCGCGGCGCGCGTCAAGAGCTTGAGAGCGACCCGGCGATCGAGCGACAGCTCTCGCGCGAGAAAGACCACGCCCATGCCCCCGCGTCCGAGCTCGCTTTCGATTCGAAAGTCGCCGATCGTGGCGCCGGGGCGCAGCACGTCGCCGTCCGGTGAACTGCGCTCCAACCAGGCGACGAGCGGCAGGATCTCACGCAACTCGTCGGCGTGCTCCGGGTGCCGCCGCAGGATGGGCTCGAGGGCCAGCTCCTCGCCCCGGCGAACTTGCTCCGTCACCGTGTCGACGATCGCTTCGAGCGCCAGGTCCTCGTGCTCGGGCTCGGCGCTCATCCGCTCCAGTCGATTCCCAGGTTGTGAAGGACCGCCTTCAAGCGCCGCAACGCTCGCACGTGTCGCAGGCTGCTGCCGGCCTCCGTCAACTCCAGCACCTCGGCCGTTTCCTTGTTGCTCAGGTGTTCGAAGTGGCGCAGAAGCAGGACTTCACGATCGATCTCGTCCATGGTTTCCAGCGCTTGCACCAACGTCTCGCGGCGCTCCTCGCGCATGGCCAGGCGCGAAGGGGTGTCCCCGCTGGCGAAGAGTGCTCCGGCCAGGACGAGCGAGCTGTTGCCGAGCGGAGCGTTGAGTTGCAGCGCCTCGCGCCCGGGGTCGCGTCCGGCGACGCCCAGGTGATGGCGGTGGAACTGCTGCAGTTTCTGCAGCACGAGAAAGCGCACCCACACGAAGAAGCTCGTCGATCGGTCCTCGAGGAACTTGGGCAGGCGTCCCAGAATCTCGACGAAGGCCTCCTGCACCACGTCGTGCGCGTCGAGTCGATCGCGCAGGCGTGGGCTCAGACGCAGATCGACCAGGCGCGTGAGCCGCGGGCGGTAGGACTCGAGCAGCGCTCCGATCGCCTGTTCGTCGCCCCGTGCCGCGGCTTCGAGGGCGACCTCGTCATTCGTGTCGGTCATCGGGCTTCGGAGCCCGCTATTGTAGCGGCCGGGCTCCGAAGCGCGGTCCGACCGCCGCTGTCGGGCGGCGAAGACCTGGGTGCAGAGCATGGGGATCTTGGCCGTCCCGGGGCGCGGCGTCCAAAGCCCGGATCAGAACCCCATGGTCATGTGGATGCGGTTGGAGTTCGAGAGTTGCGGGTAGCGCGTGCAGGGTCCGGGGGAGTTGAACAGAATGGCCTGCGCCGTACCGGCGACGCCGAACAGCGTCGGATCGGCTGGAAGCGGTAGCGGGATACTCACGAACCCGCCCGACCCCACGACGCGGTTGATCCGGAAGTCGGAGCGCAGATCGGAGAAGCACGGGCCGCAGGAGGAGAACACCGGCGGACCGAAGTTGAAGAGGAAGAGCGCCGGGGCACCCACCGGAGAAGCTCCCTGCAGGCGCAGCTCGAAGTCGGGGTTGGCGATCGCGAGCGATCCGAGGGTCGAGAGCGTGCCGCCCCCGCCACAGCCACCGCCGAGGTCGATGACGGGGCCACCGGCGCCGATCGCCTCGAGTCGCTGAGCGTAGATGACTCCGTCGACGAAGTTCTGACGGTCTACGCCCTGGAAGACCAGCAGCGCCTCGTCGTTCTTGCTCAGGGAGAAGGCCGCGAACTTGGCGGCGATGGCCTTGAAGCTACCGGCAAACCAGCTCGTCGACGTCAGGAATCGGTCGACCTCGCACAGCGAAGCGCTGCCCTTGCAGATCGCGTTCAAGCCTACCGCGCCGGCCGGGCTGCTCGAGAGCGCCTCCGACCATGCAACGAGGTACTTGGTGACGGCGTCGGCGACGACCGGCGCGAACTGGTCGCCTGGCGTGCGAACGTCGAAGCTTGGGGTCGCGTGAAAGATCGAGCCGGAATCGTAGTGGTACTGCTGGGCCTGAATATCGCGATCGGTGGCACCACCCGGATTCTTGTCGATGGTCCAGGCCATGACGAAGTCCTCACCATCCCCGTCGACGTCGGGGGCGGTTTCGTACGCGCCTTGAACGTTCGCGAGCGTCTGAGCCGGAGCGAGCGTGTTGACGTTCGAGTCGACGACGGCGCCCCAGATATCGACCTCGAGGGTCGGCGAACTCGTGGTGCGCTCGAAGGCCACGAGGTAGCGGTCGATGCCTCCCGAGCTCTTCGAGATGGCTGGGGCCGAGAAACCGCCCAGGCCGACGATGGTTTTCTGGTTGCCGATGACGCGGCTCGGGTCGCCGCTCGCGGGAACCGTGACGCGGTTGCCGACGATGTCACCCTCTTCGTTCCAGACGACCACGACGCGGTTCTGCACCGAAGAGCCTCCGGAGTCGGGTTGTGTGCCTTCGACCAGGGTGAACGTGCTCGAGACGTCGATCGTGTTGGATAGCGCGCCGTCCGTTGCGTCGAAGGCTCGGCCGCGAATCTGCCAAGGGGTCGCGCTCGTAGCGCGCTCCTGCCAGGCGACGAAGAAGCGCTGACTGGCCCAGCAACAGGCCACGGTCGGAGCGCGCGCATCGACCAGAGCCGTGTCGAGCAGGCGCAACGGAACCGTCGGCGCTTGGGAGCGGACGCGAATGGCGTAGATGTCGTTGTCGTTGGCCGAGTACGTGCGTTGCCAAACAACCAGGAACATATCGTTGCCGAAGTCATAGGCGACGTCGGGATTCGTGCTGTTGGCGTTGATCGATGTCAACGGGAAGAGCGTCCCGATGAACGGATCGACGACCAACGGGTAGAGCGCCTCGTCCACGAAGCCCGCCGGTATCGACAACGTCAGGCTGTCTCCGTCAGTGTGCAGCTCGCCGGGGACGCTGCGGCCGGTTTGATCGATGGCGGTCACGGTGCCGATTTGAACGCCTCCGAAGTTGCCGACTTCCAGTCGCAGCGGATCGCGAGCCGTGCGACCGGCGATCGCCTCGAGTTCGGTGGCGAGTTCGAGCTCGATCTCCAGGTCGCCGGAGCCCTCCAGCGGCTCGGGAAAAACGAAGCTCAGCTCGATCCCTTGGGCGCTGACGGCGTAGCGTTCGACGATGCCGTCGGCGTGCTCGAACAGCACGAGCTCTCCGAGCTGTCTGGGATCGACGGGGCGCGGCTCGAGCCGTGTTTCGCTTCCCCGACGCACCTCCCGCAGGCGCAGTTCGATGGGCATCGAGCGCGGCGCGTCAGGCCCCAGGGCGGGGGTGAAGCGTACGCCTCGGGAGTCGAAGCGCGCCCGGTAGTCGGCACCGGCGGTGATCCATGAGCCACTTCCGCGGGCCTCGATGCCGAAACCGCTCTCGAGCAGAGACTCGAGGCGATCCGGAGGCAGACCCGGGCGGGACGGGCTCTCCTGGGCCGTGGAGGCCGTGGTCAGGAGCAGTGCGATGCCGAGCGTCGTGCAACCGTATCGGAAGAGCGTGAGAAGCCGAACCATGGATGAACCTCGCAGAAGGGCGCGGCGGGGATCGAGCCGCGTGAGGTTCGTACTGCCGAGCCGGCGCGGGGCTTAACCGCGATTCCGCACACTTTTGCGTGCCGACTTCAGACCTTCGCCAGGGCGTGGTCCCGCGGGGCGAAGGCTGTGACGACGCGTTCCGTGGCGGTCGTCAGATCGACGCGCTCCTCGTAGCCGAAATCACGCCGCGCCGGTTCGAGGTCGTAGGAGTGGCTGGTGGAGAGTTGCGACGCGACGAAGCGCGTCATGGGAGGCTCGCCCGAAAGGGGGAGGACGTTCCAGGCGAGCTCGCAGAGGGCGCCGCCGAAGTAGCCCAGGCGGGCCGGGACCCGCCGCGTGACCGGAGGAATGTCGAGCCTTCGAAAGAGCTCGTTGGTCCAGTCCCACAGCCGCACCGCTTGCTCTTGCCCGAGGAAGTACGCCCGACCGGCGTGGGGCGCCTCCGTGCTCAGGGTGCGCAGCGCGTCCGCGTGGGCCGCCGCGGCGTTGTCGACGTAGGTCAGGCTGACCTCGTTATCGCCGGAGCCCAGGATCGCGAGCCGACCGCGCCGCCCGCGCTCGAGCAGGCGCGGAACCAGATGCGGGTCGCCCGGGCCGATGATGAGGTGCGGGCGAATGGCGCAGGTGGCGAGCGATCCCTTGCCGTTCGAGCGCAGCACCAGGCGCTCGGCCATGGCCTTCGACTCCGGATAGGGTGCCAGATAGCGCTTGGCGTAGGGGAGGTCGTTCGTGGCCTTGCGATGGTCCTTGCCGTCGAAGCAGACACTGGGCGAGCTCGTATAGACGAAACGCTCAACCGTGCTTCGCATGGCCGCTTCCAGCAGGTTGCGGGTGCCGTCCACGTTGGTCGCCATGAAGTCCCGGCGAGAGCCCCACACGCCGGTGAGCGCGGCCGTGTGCACGACGGCTTCGAATCCCTCGACCGCCGCGCGCACCGAGACCTCATCGGTCAGGTCGAGCGGGACGTGTGCGACGCCGAGCGCTTCCAGCTCCGGGTAGGACCCGCGGCTCGCCGAGGTGACCGCATGGCCCTCGGACAAGAGCCGTTGGACGATGGCCTGGCCGAGGAACCCACCACCGCCTGTGACGAGGACTTTCACGACCACCTGCTAGCTGCCGAGGCGGTCGAAGGCGGCTGCACCGGGAACGCTGAGCTCGAAGGAGGCGCTGGTCGGTAAGGGCCCGAGCCAAACGCGGATTGCTCCGATGTTCCGGACTCCGTTGATGTCCTTCAGGGTATTGAGACAAATCAGATCGACCGTGCCGTCGCCCGTCACGTCTGCGATGCGTACCAGCTCTCCGGAACCCAGCGTGTCTGCCAACGTCATCTGCATGGGGAGTGGATCGCCGAGCGAGCTTGCGCCGCCCCTCCACACGTAGGTCGTATCGCTACCCGCGCTCGACGTGATCACGTCGGGCAGATCATCCTCATCGACGTCGACGAGCTGAAAGGTCGCGTACCCGGCGCCGGTCAGTCGATCGCTCGCGATTCCGGTCGTCAGCCGTGACGAATCCGTCGGAGACGAGATCACGCCGGGCCCTCCCTCCCAGATGTACAGCGCGCCGCTGTCGATCCCGCCTGCGTTGGCTTGCCGTGACCCCGCGAGGATGTCCAGGGTCCCGTCGCCCGTCACGTCCGCCAGCCTGAAGTTCGGACCTTGGAGGCTGAAATGGCTCGAAACCTCGTCGTGTGCTTGCGCGTTGCGGTGCGTGAGGTCCGACAGGGGACCACCCCCGCTGAGCAGGAACGCGCCGCTGAAGACGGTGATGCGACCCACGTTCTGGGTGAAGGGGAAGAGCAGCCCATCCCCCTGGTCGTCCGCCGTGACGATGTCGGGCCGTCCATCTCCGCTGACGTCACCGATTTGAATCCCGCGTTGGGCGCCGGGGAAAGGCCCCTGGAGCCTGGCCCGAGGAGTCGCGTTTCCAATCAGGCCCGCTCCGCCCAACCACAGATAGGTTCCTTCCACGCTACTCACGACCAGGTCGGGCGTCCCGTTGCTGCTGAGGTCCTCGAACAGAACGCCCGCGCTCTCGCTGCTCGATCGGGTCAACTGCTCCTGGCCGAGCGGAGCGAGCTTTGCCGTCGGTGCGGGAGCTCCGCTGAGCGCCGCGCCGCCGGTCCAGACGTACACCGCCCCGGCGAAACCATCGAGCTGGGCTCCGCCGAGGACAACGTCGGTCAGGCCGTCTCCCGTCACGTCCGCCAAGCCATCGATCCTGGCGCTCGTGAAGTTGTCGAGTGCCGCGGCGCCGGGAACCGTGAAGGTTGCGGTCGGCGCAGGCTTCTCCATGAGATTGGCTCCGCCCTTCCACATCCATGCCGCGCCGGTGCGCAGCTTCTCGTCGGTGCTCGCGACCTCGGAGGCCGTCAGGATGTCGAGCTGTCCGTCGCCCGTCAGGTCGACCAGCATGACGCCATTGCCGCGCGCGAACGGTGAGTAGCCCAGCCAATCCTGCTCGGCGCGTCCCTCGAGCGTGGCGCGCGGATTCACTTGGCCCACGAGCGCGGGACCTCCCGCCCACACGAAGACCGCTCCGCTTTCCGGGCCGGCGTCGCCCCGCGCCTGGGTCGCGGAGACGATGACGTCGGTCACGCCGTCACCCGTCACTTCGCCGAAGAACACGGCTTCACCGACGCGCGTCAGCCCCAGCCGATCGTTGGCTCGCGGGATGGCGCGAACCAGGGTCGCCGTGGGAGCGGCTTCGCCGGTCAGGGTCGGACCGCCTTTCCAAAGGTGCAGCGCGCCCGCGTCCTGCACGCCTGCGACGTCCGCCAGGTGCGTGACTGTGAGCAGGTCCAGCACGCCGTCGTTCGTCAGGTCGTAGAGGTGCAGGGCCTGTCCCGAGGCGTAGGCCAGGCGCGCTCCAGCTCCCAGGGAAGTGTCGAACAAGGAGGCATCGGGGGAGCGGGTCCCCGCGAGTCCCGCTCCACCGTTCCAGACGTAGACGGCCCCGAGATCGGCGATTCCTTCAATGTCCGCGCGGTTCGCGACGCCGATGATGTCGAGGACTCCGTCCCCGCTCACGTCGGCCAGACGCAAGATGTCGCCACCGAGTTGATCGGCTGGAGCGGCTGAGGGGACGCTGAGGGTGGCTGTCGGCGCGCCGCTCGAGAAGTCGCCCCCGGCCCAAACGTAGATGGCACCGGCGTCGATCACTCCCCCGACGTCAGCCAGCGATGCCGTGGCGACGATG
Source organism: Saprospiraceae bacterium (assembly GCA_965223215.1). Lineage (GTDB taxonomy): Bacteria > Bacteroidota > Bacteroidia > Chitinophagales > Saprospiraceae > JABDMH01. The sequence continues at coordinate 72,411 of CBDCVZ010000010.1, forward strand.
TCGAGCACTCCATCGCCCGTGACATCGCCGAAATGCATATGGAGGTTGTCCCAGAAACCGTCCGCGACCGACGCGCCGCTGACACGAATCACGAGCGTCGTCCGTGAGCGCGCGCCCGCGGAGTCACGCGCCTCGAAGACGAGCTCTTGCATACCTCCGAAAGTCGAGGGAACCAGCCAGCGGCACGTGAGCTCGGCCCGCGCGCCGGCGCGGTCCATCTCGGTGATCATCCCGGGAGGCGGGTTCAGGAGGCGCAGCTCGGTCGCCTGACCCTCGGGATCGGTCGCCTCGACTTCGAACTCGATCTCCTCGTCGACGAAGGAGTGCGCGTTGTCGGGCAGCGTCGAGCTGAGGCGTGGCGGCTGATTCGGGGTCGTGACGATCGGGGGCGCGGTCAAGACGCCACCGGATCCAGCGGGAAACGGGCGCAGGCTTGGCGCTTGGCTCTGGGCTCCGAAGGGCGTCGCCAATGAGAAGAGCGCAAGCATCGCGAGCGAGGTGTTCATCGAAGAGCTCGGGGCTGGGTGGATCAGGAGGAGGCGACCGCTCACGACTCCCAACGTGTTCGGATGCCTGTGCGAGGTTCTTATCCTACCGGGTCGCGGCAATGGCGGTCACCCGCGACCGACAGGCGCGTGCTCCGGGTCGTTCACCGAAGCTTGTCCTCGGCCCAGCGCTTGAGAGCTTCGCGATGGATCTTGGCGTTGTGCCGGACATCCACGGGAAACCCCCGGTGCATCAGGAAGCCCTGGATGCACGCTGCTTCTGGGGTCCGGTCGCGGCAAGCCTCGAGGCGGGGGAGAAGCTCGGCTTCGCTCGCGCCCGCCTCGGGCTCGACAACGAGATAGGGGAGCTCTTGCCCGCGGACCCCGACTCCGACCAGGGCCGTGCGATGAACGCCGCGTGTCGGGTTGAAGACGTTCTCGAGGGGAACGGGCGGCAAGAGCCCTTGCCGGGTCTCGAGTCGATGCGCCTTGCGTCCGTAGAACCACAGGCGCCCCTCCCTGTCCAGCCGCCCGAGATCGCCCATGCGGTGCCAGAGCTCGTTCCCGCGCCGCATCTTCGCGAAGCGCGTGGCGCTCGGGTCTTCCTCGTAGACCTGCGTCACCATGGGACCGCGCACGCAGATCTCGCCGAGCTCACCCGGTGCCACGCGCAGCGCTTCGTCGAAGCTCTCGAGCGCCTCGTCACGCACTTCGATCAGCGCGACCTCCGCGCTCGCGACCGGCCGGCCGACGCATGTTCCTTCGCCGCCTTCGACCCGTGCTCGCAGCGCTTCGATCTCGGTGCCGGAGATGCTTGCGACCGGCAGCGCTTCGGTCGCTCCATAGGGGGTGTGCACGTCCCCGCCCGCCGGCAGGAGTGCGCGCAGCTCGGCAACCAGCCACGGCGGCACCGGAGCGCCGGCGATCGTCAGCCGGCGCAGGCTCGTGAAGCGCCGTCCGTGCTGCTTGGCCCACGGGGCGATTCGACGCCAAATAGCCGGCGAGCCGAAGGTGAACGTGGCGCGCGCGTTCTCGATCGTCTCGAAGATCACGCGCGGGTCGCAGGTCGCGGGCCGGGATGGATCCAGGTCCGGGAACACGGCGCTCATGCCGAGCGCGTTGTCGAAGAGCGCGAAGAGCGGGAAGCACGCGACGTCCACTTCACCCGGCTCCAGGGAATAGAGGCGGCCCAACGCGTCGAGCTGAGCGAGGAACATCCCGTGCGTATAGGCCACGCCCTTGGGAGGCCCGGTGCTTCCCGATGTGAACAGGATCGCGGCGGCATCGGAGGCGCTCTCGACGCGAGCCCGGAAGGCGCCTTTTCCCGCGTTGCTTCGCACCATTTGATCGAGCGTCGTCCCTCCCCAGGCGACGCGCCTGCCGACCGTGACGAGCGTCGTGACGGAACGGAATGCGCGCGGAAACAAGCGGCGCGCGACGTGCGCGCGCGGGATCCCGATCAGAGCCTTCGGAGCCATGCGCTCCACGCAAGCCAGCAGGTTGCGCCGTCCCATGCCCGGGTCGATCAGGACCGGGACCACGCCGGTGCGAAACAGCGCGTGTGTAATGGCGATCAGGTCCGGACCGGGTCGCACGAACAGGCAAGCCCGATCGCCGGGCTCGAGCCCCAGCTCGACGAGCCCGTGGGCGATTCGGTCGCAGCGCTCTTCGAGCTCCTCGAAGCTGAGCGAGGCTCCTCCGTCGCGCGCGGGGCTCTGCACCGCCAGGCGCGTCGGCGCCTCGAGCGCCCAGCGTCGCAGATGTAGAGAGACGTTCGTTTCGAGCTCTCGGGCGGTCACGCTCATGGCACGGGGTGGTCGGAAAGGAACTCCTGCAAGGCCCACACGATCTCGTCTCCCGCGTCTTCGAATACGTAGTGCCCGGCGTCCAGGTAGCGGCGGACGCGGGCTTGGGGCCAACGGCGCTGCCATTCCTCTCGGAAGCGCGGCGAGAAGCACCAATCGCGATCGCCCCACAGAATCGCGGCCGGCCGGTCACGGAAACTCTCCAGAGCGCTTTCGATCGCACAGAGCTCGGTCCACGACGGATGGCCCGGCTGCATGGGAATGTCCTCGACGAAGGCGTGGGTCGCGATGCGATTCTCCCAGCTGTCGTAGGGCAAGAGGTAGCCCCGCTTGGCGAGCTCATCGAGGGGCTTCTCGACCGCCATCCAGGTCGCACCCCGGGCGAACCCGTTGAAACCGCGCACAGCCAGCTTGCCGAAGAGCGGAACCCGGCAAAGCGCGATCCGCCAGGGCATGGCCTTCGAGGGAAACGCGGCGGTGTTGAGCACGGCGATGCGTGCGACGCGCGCGGCGTGACGTCGCGCCCAGCCGAGCCCGATCGCGCCACCCCAGTCGTGCAGAATCAACGTGACGCGCCCGGGGTCGAGCTCGGCCAGCAGGCGCTCCAGGTTCTCGATGTGTTGCTCGAGCCGATAGGCGTAGGCCTGGGGCTTGTCGGAGAGCCCGCAGCCGACGTGGTCGGGCGCGATGCAGCGACGCGTCTGCGAGAGCTTCCGGATCGCGCGGCGCCAGGCGAAGGACCAGGTCGGGTTGCCGTGGACGAACACCAGCGCCTCGCCGTCGCGCGGACCCTCGTCCAGATAGTGTTGGTGGACTCCCGAGTGGGAGAAGAAGCGCGGTTGAAACGGATACTCGGGGGCGATCGGCGCAAATGCGCGCCCGCGCGTCGCGCTGGCGGGCCTCGTTTTCCCCGGGCAGCGTGGAGTGCAGGATGCTCACCGGCTCAGCTCCCCGGCGTACTCGCGAGCTGCAGGGCGCAGCGGCGCGATCTCGAGCTCGAAGTCCGGGAGTGAGGCGCTCACGGCCAGCACGTGGTGCTCCAGCAGGCGTCGCTCGACCCGAAAGTCGCGGCCGTCCGCCCGAAGGCGCAGTCGTCACCGTGCGGCGCCACTTCCAGGAGTTGGCAGCGCGGGAGGTGCGGCCACGCCAGCACCGAGGAGCTTGCAATACGGCTTCCTTGGCCGTCCAAAGCGAAAGCAGCGCCGTTCGCTCGTCCTCACCGAAGAGACCCGACTTCGCGCGGGTCGAAGTAGTCGCGCAGCGCCGAGAGGCGCGCACGATCGCGGTGCTCGAGGTCGACCGCGAATGGAGCCAGGGGCTGTGCCGCGGAAAGTCCGGCGACCAAGCCGCGCGTGTTGCTCGTCGACCAGTGCCAGTCCGGGAAGTCGGGGTGGGGCAGCGGCGCACCCGCGCGGTCGCGTGGGAAGCACTCGGGCAGGCCGTTTCGGCTCGGCGAAGTCGAAACGAAAGGCGCCCCGGCGAGTCGTGCCGATTGCTCGAGCGCGAGCATTCCCAGGCGCCGCGCGGCCTGAACGCCTGTTCGGCCCGTGCGCTCTTCGGTGCTCGCAGTCACGACGAAGAGCTTCATTCGCGGATCTCCGTCACGCGCCGCACGATCTCTTCGTCGAAGTAGTTCACGGTCCATGCCGGCATCGACCACCAGGCCCTTGGCATTGATGCCTGAAGAACGCTGCGATAGGAGGAAGAGCACGGTGTCGGCCACCTCTCCCGTGGCGGACGCCGCGCTTGCGCAGGGTGGCGGCTTCGGCGTAGAGATAGCTTTCGAGGTACCCCGGAATCCCGGCCGAGGAGGACGTCTTGAGCAAGCCGGCGCGCACGGCGTTGAAACGAACGTCCGAGAACTTCGAAAAGCTCTTGGCGAGGAACACGACCGACGAATCGAAGGGCGGCCTTGATCGGCGCCATGTAGCCGTAGTTCTCGGCTGCCATCGTCGTGGTCGAGATCGAAATCGTCACGACCGAGGCGTCCTTCGCCAGGAGTTCGCGCAGGGCATTGGAAAGCGACACGAGCGAAAGGCCGAGGACGTCGACGGCCTGAAGGAAGTCCTCCTTCTCGTCTCGTGGAAGGGTTTCCAGCCGTCGGAGTAGTCGGCGAAGGCGATCGAATGCACCAAGCCGTCGATGCGCGCATGCTGCGCGCCCAGGCGTTCGCGCAGGGCTTCGATTTCGGCCTCCTGCGACACGTCACACACGTAGACGTCGCCTGCGAGACGCTCGGCGAGCTCGGCGCGGCGCGCCTCCGTGTGGACCGTCCAAACCACCGTGGCGCCCTCCTTGTGCAGGCGTTCGCCAACCTGGAAGCCGACGCTCTTCTTGTTGGCGACGCCGCAGACGAGGATCGTCTTGCCTTCGAGGGCGAGCCAGCTCACGGCGTGCTTCCGACGCGCTTCATCGCCTCGCTCGCGGAGAGTACGTATCGGATCTGCAGTACCTTGGCGCCCCTCGTCGCGAGAGCTCGTGGTGCCGCTCATGTACCAGGCCGGTCCGAGGCGTTCGACGACGCGCACGGTCGTAGTCAGACTCTCGCCGGGGCGCACCATGCGGCGAAAGCGGGCGGATTCGATCTTGGTCAGGATCGGAACGCCGTCCCTCGGCCGCGAAGCCGTCCAAGGCGTCGGAGATCAAGAGCGCTGCGACTTGGAAGACGTGCTCCGAGATGAGCACCCCCGGGCAGCACCGCTGGCCGGGAAAATGACCGCGGAACCACTCGGCGTCCGCCGGCACGTCCCACTCGGCCGTGAGCGACGTCTCCGGATCGCTCGCGACGATCCGATCGACGAACAGAAACGGGTCGCGATGGGGGATCTTGGCTTCGATCGCCTGGCGGTCGTTCACGCTGGCTCCGGGGAACGGGGGTGATGAGGTCAAACCCTCGCGGACGTCTTCGATCGGGCGCTGGTCGTCGTGCGGCGGGCGCACAGGAGCGCGTCGACCTTGTTGGCCACGATCGCTCCGTAATTCGCGGCTCCGAGCCACCCGGACATGATGATGCCGACGCTGCCCGCATGAAAGAGCCCTCGACTTGGTTCGGCAGTTCCATGCTGACCCTGTAGACCCCTCGAACTTGGTGCCGAACGACGTGCCGGCCCGGGTGTTGGGTGTAGAACGCGAAGGTGCGCGGGGCGTCGCGGCTTCGCGATGGTGGATCTTGTCGGAGATGCCGGGCAGGTACCGTCTCGAGGCCCTCGACGGTTTCGCGGATGAGCCGTTCCTTTTCGCGCTCGTATTCGACAGGCCCAAGGTCGCGCCAATCTTCCCAGTTGGCGTTGGTGGAACTCACGATGGCCGTGCGGTCGATCCCCGGTCGGGTCTTGGGATAGTAGACCGAGAAGGTGCGGCTCTTCGCCGTGCATGTCGCACAGCGCGGGCGAGTCGAACGTCGGGCGCGTGGACGTGAAGACCAGGTCGCCGATGAACGGGATCTCGACACCCTTCTCGAGTCCCAGGAACACCTGGCAGCTCGAGTTGTTCAGCCGTACGGCCTCAGAAGAGCGCAGGAAGTCCTGCTCGAGCGACTCGGGCCAACGAGAGTTTCGACCGTCGTCTTCAGGTTGGCGTTGGAGATCACGACCGGCGCCTCGAGCAAGCGCCCGTGCGCGATCACGCCCCGCGTGCGCCCGTCCTCGACCACGATGCGCTCGACTTGGGTGTTGTTGAAGAGCTCGATCCCGTTCTTCACGAGCTCGGCGCGCATCTCCTTGATCAGGTTGTCGGTGCCACCGTGGAAGGTGTAGACGCCCTTGCTCATGAAGTTGGAGAAGACGATTCCGTAGGTGATCGCCGGGTCCTCGAGCGTCGATCCGTTGGCGTAGGAGATGGGCTCCATCAGGAGCCGGTGACGGCGTTCTGACCCGGGAAGAAGCGTTCGAACAGCTCGGCGGTCGTCTCGCCCGAGTCGTCGAAGAAGTCCATCTTTCGCACGTGGTCGAAAAACGCTTCGACCGTCGGGCGCGGCACCCCGAGCACCGTCACGAGCTTCTCGGTGAAGTCCTCGCGCGTGAAGCTCGTTTCAAAGGAGAACTGCGGATTGTCGAAGCGCACCGAGTCCAACTGGACGATGCGACTCGCGATGTCGACGTTCCAGTACTTGCGGCAGGTCTTCTTCATCCCGATCGGGAAGCCATGCAGCGAGATGTCGAAGAGGTGTCCGCCGCTGCGCTTGAACCAGGTCGCCAGGCCGCCGTAGTTGTAGTGCTGTTCGAGCAAGCAGACGCGGTAGCCCGCGCGGCCCAGCACGTTGGCCGAGGTCAAGCCCCCAAGCCGCTGCCGACGACGATCACGTCATAGCTGGACTTCGCCTTGGCCAGCGGATCGAAGGTCAGCGGCCCGCTTGCCGTCGGTGCTGCCCTTGAAGTACTTCGGGCGCAGGCTCTTGTCTCTCTTCGTCATACCCTCGATCGTGGAAGGTCGTATTGGGGACTCCGGTCAGGCCCGGGCCGGGTCGAGGGCGTGGCGGTTCGCCATGGTGATGCCCGACATCATGGCGCCGACGACGCCCAGATAACCTTGGTCGGTGCCGCAGAGGTGCAGGCCATCCACGCCCGTCTCGCCGTTCCAACGCTTCGTGGGCGAGCCGTAGACGGCGCCGCCCAGGTGACCGGTGAAATGCTCGATCGTGCGCGGGGTAACACGTCCTGGAACACGGTGTGCGCTCGCCAGTCGGGGAAGAAGCGCAAGGCGTGTTCGATCGCTTCGGCGGCTGATTGCTGCTTCGCGCGCACGTACTCCGCCTGCGGCAGTGCGTTCCAGCGCTCCGGGTTGGCGAGCACCGTAAGCCGCATTGCGCCCTCCTTGATCGGCTTCTCCGCGAGAGAAGTTGCTCGGTGCGGAGACCACGCCCGAACGCACGTCGACGAGCTCTTGCGGGCGGGCGGTAGGTGAACTGTTCCTCGGTGCAGAAGAAGCTCGTCGCTGCCTCGTGTCCGAGCTCGTGCGGATAACGATCGAGAACGGAGATGGACTCGAGAAAAGACAGGCGCCCGAGCTGGCTCTTCGGAGGCGCCGGAACGGGCCTCACCGCAGAGCCGCATGGTCTCGACGAAGCCGGCGGATGAGAGCACCTCATCGGACTCGAGCACCTCGCCGTTCTCGAGTTCGACGCCACACACGGAACCGTCGCGCAAGAGGATGCGACGAACTCCCGCGCGCGTGCGCAGCTCGGCCCCCTCGCGCTTGGCACGCTTGACGATCAGGTTGATCAGCGGGCGAATGCCGCCTTCGGGACGGGAGAGACCCTCGAGCAGCACGCTCTTGAACAGGATCACGAAGGTCATCCAGTCGACGTCGTTCTCCTGCGCGCTGCCGTAGTAGAGCGTCGGGATGAGCAGTGCTTCGCGCAGAAGCGGCTCGGAGAGCATCTCCTTCAGCACGCCGCGCGCGCTTTGGGAGTCGACGGCATCCTCGCTGAAGGGGGTGTTGCGCACGAGTTGCACGAGCTTCGCAAAGCGGTCGCGTTCGCGCGGGAAGGCTTGCGCCACCTGCTCCTCGAAGTGCTCGAACTCGTTCGTGAACGTGAGTCGCAGGCCGGGCATGAGCAGTTCCGACAGGCGCTGCTCGCCGAGTCGCAGTTCCTCGTGCCGGATGCGGAGCTGCCGCAACACGCGCGTGAGGGGCGCGCCTTTCGTCCGCGGGGGAACGAAGTTCGTGAGCGCGTGCAGGCCCACGTCGAAGGCCCGGCCCTTGATCGTGTAGAAGGAGTTGAGGCCGCCCCAAACGTCGTGGCGCTCGAGCACGACGACCTTGCGGTCGAAGAGCGCGAGTCGCAGGGCAGCGGCCAGGCCGCTCATTCCCGCGCCGATGATGATCGCGTCGTAGCGCACGACTGCGGATCCGGGCCCGCGGCCTTTCCCGACCGAGAAGGCCGCCCGGTCCGACTCAGGCGTTGGCGGCGCAGTGCAGCGCCTTGTCCTTCATGAGCGGATGCAAGTAGTTCACGCAGCCCTGCAGGCTGGCGAGCTCCTTGTAGTCCTCCTCCGGCACTTGGACTCCGTAGAGCTTGCGCAGCTCCATGACGATGTCGAGGAAGTCCATGGAGTCCAGGTCGATCTGGTCGCGCAGGCGCTCCGACATGTCGAGCGACGACACGTCCTCGTCCGGGGCGATGATGGTGATGATGTCCTTGACGGCGATGACGACTTCTTCCTCGGTCATGACTAGGGCTGAAACGGGACTGGGATGGAAAGGTGGATGCTTAGACGCGCCGAATGACAACGGCCGAGTTGATGCCGAGCATGCCGAAGGACATGTTCAGGATGGTGTCGACGCGACCGGCCTCGAGCGGATCGTTGAGAACCAGGTTCTTGATCGCGCACTCGGGATCGAGGTTTTCGACGTTGATCGTGGGGTGAACGACTCCGTCCGTGAGGGACGGCAGGTTGCCGGCCAGTTCCAGGGCCGCGGCCGCGCCCATGGCGTGGCCGATGTAGCTCTTCGTGTTGTTGACGTAGACGCCGTCCGCGTCGCCGAACACCTCGCGGATGGCGCGGCATTCGACCACGTCTCCCGACGGTGTCGAGGTCGCGTGGGTCGAGACCAGGTCGACCTCCGCCGCTTCGATTCCGGCGTGCTCGAGGGCCAGCCGGATGCAGCCGTTCTGCCCGGCCGGATCCGGGTGGACGAAATCCGTGCCGTCGGAGTTGACGCCGTAGCCGAGGACCTCGCCATAGATGCGCGCACCGCGCCGCTCGGCATCCTCGAGACGCTCGAGGGCGTAGAGGCAACCACCCTCGGAGACCACGATCCCGTTGCGGTCGCGATCGAAAGGCCGCGAGGCGCGCGTGGGGTCCGCGTGTTTGGCCAGCGCCCCCTGGGAGGCGAAGCCGGCGAAGATTCCGAAGGTGTGGATGCTCTCGGAGATGCCCCCGGCCAGGGCCAGGTCGACCTGTCCCAACTGCAACATTTGGGCGCCGTGCATGAGCCCCAGGTTGCCGGCCGCGCAGGCGCCCCCGAGGCTGTAGGCCGGGCCGTTGAGCGCCAGGTTGAGCGTGACCTCGCCGGCCGGGTTGTTGGCCACGGTGCGGGGGTTGTGGTGGTGGGACCAGTAGCGCAGGTCGAAGTCGTACTGGCTGACGTTGTGGATTTCGGTTTCGGTCTCGACGTTGCCGTGCTCGGTCGTGCCGGTGTAGACACCGACGCGCGCCGGGTCGAGCTCCGCGCGCTCGAGCGCCGCGTCCCGCAGGGCTTCGTTCGCACACCAGACCGCGATGCTGCCGGCGCGCGTGCCGCGTCGGGCCTCCTTGCGCTTCTGGTAGCGCAGCGGATCGAAGTCGCAGACGCCGGCCAGGGTTTCGCCGAAGTGGCGGATCTCATAGGGCCCGATGCCCGAGCGGCCGGCCAGGAGGTTCGCGCGCACCTCGGCGAGGTCGTTGCCGTTCGGGCTCGTGAGACCGACGCCGGTGATGACGATCCGCGGAAGATCAACCACGGTGATCCTCACGGGCGGCGACGATCGGTTCGTCCGAGGGCGCGGCGGTCTCGTCGGGTGCCTCCGAATCCGGGTGGGCGATGCGCGGGCGCGGTTCGAGTTCTTTGATCTCCTCGATCTGGTCGAGCACGGACGAGGTTCCGTTGGCGCCGAACAACCACTTGGCCGGCGTACCGACGCCCACCTTGAAGGCGGCGTGGATCGCGCGCGAGAGCACGCTCTCCGAGTCGCTCATGGCGTTCTGGACGGCGGAGAAGACGAGCTGCATCAGCGCCTCGGCGATGTCGCAGGTGGTGATGATCGAGCGCAGGGTGACGACGCGCGGATCACGCTCTCCGTAGGACTTCGAGATGAAGCCGAGCGAGCGTTCGGCCGTCTGCTTGAACTGCTGGAACACGACCTGCTCGCGACGGCGGAACACCGTAGCGACGATCGAGATGGCGTTGCCGACCGGGGCGTGCAGGTGGCAACGCCGGGAGCTGTCGAAGGTGGAGCGGACCGCGCCCCACTCCGTCAGCTCGTTCAGTGTGGTGCTCGTGGCCGCCTGGGAGATGCCGAGCTGGGTCGAGATCTCCTTGCTCGACAGCGGCCGCTCGGAGAGCACGAGCAGTCCCCAAATGCGCCCGTGGACGCGCTTGAACCCGAAGGTCTTGAAGAACAGCTCGAAGGTCGGCAGCTCGGCGAAGAGCGCCTCATCGAGGGGTTGCAGGGATTGGGAGTCGTCGACGGTCACGGCGTGGTCAGGTTGGGCACCCGCTCCTTGAGATTTCAGGAATTCCTGATATCCGCAGATTTGGGCGCGCCTTATGCCATAGCACGGGGGCCGCGGTCCATAGGGGAAGGGCCGAAAAGTGCGGCCGGGTTGCGATCTAGGAAATTGCTTTGGTGTGGGGAGTGCCCCGCCGGTCGGCCCCGACTCGCAAAGCCCCAACTCATAAAGAAGGTGCAGTTGGATGGCAGTCAGCGATTCGTCCTGCCGTTTTGGTTCGATGGGGGGCGTCTTTCCCGTCACCGGGCGACGTTCCCCCATCCGAGCCATGAGTCAACCCAACGATCCGGACCAGCTGATCGGGCTTTGGATCTACTCCGAGGAAGAGTCCAAGGAGGGTGAGCTCGTGTTGCGCTCGGTCGAGTTCGAGTTCCCACCGAGACGCGCTCCGAGGCCGCGACTGGCCCTCGAGCCTGGAGGTGTTGCCCGGTCGGGTTCGATCGGGCCCGCGGACCGAAACGTAGACGTTTCGGAACGCTGGAGCCTCGCGCGAGGGCAGTTGTCGATCTCGGGAGCCGGCTTGCCATCCGGCGTGTTCGAGGTGGTCTTCGTCGACGAGCAGAAGCTCGTCCTTCGACCTGTTTCAACTGGAGAGGGGAAAGATGGCGGCGCGCAAGAAGAAGAGCAAGAAGAGAGTCAGCAAGAAGAGTAGCTCGAGCAAGACCAGTGGGCGAGGAGCCGAGGAGCCGCCGGCTCGCCGCGATTGCGGCACGATGCGCAACCACGAGCGGCTCATGCGAACGGTTCCCGGCTACATCGAGGCCCGGGATCGTTGCGAGCAACACGCCTGGCGCTCCGCCATGTCGCCCCTGGCAGCTCGCTCGGGTTGCACGCGGATTCCGGTCGTGGTTCACGTGGTCTGGAGAACGGCCACCGAGAACATCTCGCAGGACCAGATCGACAGTCAGATCAAGGTTCTCAACGAGGACTTCAGGCTCAAGAACGCTGACGCGTCGACGATTCCCAGTGTGTTCGCCCCGCTGGCCGAGGACGCGCGTATCGAGTTCGAGCTCGCGAGCGTGGACCCCGACGGGAACCCCACCGATGGCGTGACGCGCACCAAGACGACGGTGGCCGGCTTCATGGACGACGACAAGGTCAAGTCGTCGGCCTCCGGGGGTGCGGATGCTTGGCCTTCGGACAAGTACCTGAACATCTGGGTCTGCAAGCTGGCTGGCGGCCTGCTGGGCTACGCCCAATTCCCGGGCGGCCCCGCGGCAACCGACGGAGTCGTCGTTACCCACACCGGATTCGGCACCACGGGAACGGCCAGCGCGCCCTTCAATCTGGGGCGAACGACGACCCACGAGGTGGGGCATTGGCTGAACCTCTTCCACATCTGGGGTGATGACGGAAGCGGGTGCTTCGGCAGTGACCACGTGGCCGACACTCCCAATCAGGCGGGTAGCAACACCGGAGTCCCGACGTTTCCCAAGGTGAGCTGCGGGAACGCTCCGAACGGCGACATGTTCATGAACTACATGGACTACACCGACGATCGCGGGATGACGATGTTCACGCGCGGTCAGGTGGCGCGCATGCAGTCCACGCTGGATGGGCCGCGCAGCAGTATCGGAACTACGGTGCCGTGCGAAGTGGTAGGGCCGAAGACGCCTCCCAAGGAACTGCCCAAGGATCTACCGAAGGACCAGCCCAAGGACTTTCTCAAGGATCTACCGAAGGACATCATCAAGGAGCTCATCAAGGAGCTGCCCAAGGACCTCCCGAAGGATCCACCGAAGGAGTTCCCCAAGGACCTGCCCAAGGATCCGCCCAAGGACTTCACGAAGGACTCGCCTTTCGATCCGGGGCCCAAGAGCTACGACCCCGGTCCCAAGTCCTTCGACCCGGGTCCCTACGGAGCGCCGTGGTCAGCGTTCGCGGGGCGCGGTCCGATGCCGTTCGTGCTGGCGACCGGAGCCAGTGGCAGCGGTTCGGGAGGATGCGAGGAGCTCGCTCGACAGAACGCTGCCCTGCAGGCGGCCTACCAAGAGCTCCAGGCTCGGTATCAAGCACTGAGCTCCCAGTACCAAGCGCTTGCCGCGCGGGGTGGAAGCTACTGATCGCCGGGAGACCTTCGAGGCCTAACCATGATCCTGATCGTGAGTTTCGAAGACAACACCCACGTCGAGCGCGTGTGTGCGCACCTGCGGCGCGACTGGGTGGTCGTCAACCAAGGCTGGTTTCCGTCTTCGTTGAAGCTCGACGCGAGGCTCTCGGACGAGTCCGAGAGCCAGAGCTTTCAGTTGCCGGATGGTCGCCAGTTGGCCTTGGGCGAGGTCGGTGCCGTGTGGAATCGCCGCATCCACCCGTTCTCGCTGCACGAGGACCTGATGGACCAGACGGCCAGGCTCTTCGCCTGGTCCGAGTCGAACGAAGCCTTGCTGGGGACGTGGTACTCGCTCTCGTGCTACTGGATGAACCCGCCCGCGTCGGACGAGGTCGCCCAGCGCAAGATCCGCCAGCTCCAGGTGGCCCGACAGGTCGGCTTGAGCATCCCGGAGACGCTGGTGACGAACGACCCGTCCGTCGCGCGCGACTTCCTGCGGCTCTTCGGGCCCGACAACGTCATCCGCAAGGCCTTTCGCAACCTGCAGGAGGCTCCGCGGGAAACGAGCGTGGTCGGCGAACAGGGCCTCGAGCTGATCGATTCCGTTCGCTTCGCGCCGGTCACCTTTCAACGGTTCGTGCCCGCGGAGCTCGACCTGCGAGTCACCGTGGTTGGAGATCGCATCTTCGCCGCTTCGATCGCTTCCCGCCCCGAGTACCAAACCGACTACCGTTCCGGTCTCGGGAGCGCGGACGTTGCCGCCTATTCGCTTCCGGACGGCGTTCAGCGCGGGCTCCTCGCGCTGATGCGAACGCTCGGCTTGGAGTACGGCGCGATCGACATGCGCGTGACTCCCGACGGGGAGCACGTCTTTCTGGAGGTGAACCCGGCCGGCGAGTACTTGTTTGTCAGCGAACGAACCGGACAGCCCATCCCGCAAGCGATCGCGGCTTGCCTCGACCGCCACGATGCGGAACACGAGGCTCAACACCGGGAGTGCGCTCGACAGCTCGTGCCTCGCGGGTGAGTCGTGGCCGCCTGATCGCTCCAGCGCCTCTGCCCAAACCACCAACGCGTCGAGTCGCTCGCCATGCAGTCTCAGATTCTTGCTCTTGCTTTCGCCGCCTCGCTTTGTCTCACGCCAAACGCTCAATCCGTTGGTCTTCCGGAAGCCGTATCGCCGGAGACGAAGCGTTGGGCGCCCGTTTTCGACTTTGATGGCGACAGTTGCTACCCAGCTCCGGCCGTTTCTCCGCGAGGAAAGGTGAGTCGGGGCTTGCGAACGGGCGGTTCGATCACGGGCGAGTGCCGTCAGCTTGATCAGCTCCGAGCCGCGAACACGTACTGTCGCTCTGCGAGCGTTACGAGCCGGGGCTCGACGTACCGCGTGTCTATGTATGCGCTCTACTTCGAGAAGGACCAAGTTTTCGCTCAAGCGGCTTCAAACGCCGACCCCGGCCATCGACATGACTGGGAGCATGCGCTCGTGTGGACGCGAGACGGCGTGCTGACCCACGCGAGTTACAGTGCTCACGGATCGGTCACTACGAGAGCAAAACAAGAACTCGAATTCGATGCCTCCGCTCCCGAGACGGTCAAGGTCGTCTATCACAAGGACGGGTTGAGCACGCATGCCTTCCGCTTCGCGAAGCCGAACGAGCCTCCTGAAAACGAACTCGACGCGTGGATCACTCCGGCCCTGGTCGAGTGGGATCTGATGCGGAGCGCGAGTGTGAGCAACGACGGGTTTCGACAGCTGTTCAACACTCATGACTTCGGTGCAGCCGTGTGTCCGTTCGACGACGCGAACTTCCCGCGTGAGATCGCGAAAGGTGTGCCCTTGGTCGATGGCATGCCCAGCCCCGCCGAGTGGAAGCGTGCGATCGCGCGGATGACGTATCCGAACGCTCGGCTGCTCGTCAGCCTCTACGACAATCTGGCGGATGCCACGCCGCAACACGTCGTCGGGCTGGTGCTGGGTGAGATCGCCGATCTCAATCACGACAACTTCGCTGACAAAGCAGCGCGCGTCGTCGTGGAGAGGGGGCCTGCTTACCGTGATGGTGACCGTTTGCGATTGCTCGACAACTGTCACGCGATGGAGGACCCTGCCGAACACCGCCTCGGGCTCGGGAGCTACGATCTGAATCCGCTCGGCTGGGCCGACCGCGCGGCCTGCCTGGCTTGTATCAACGACGTAGGCGACACACGTCTCGTCGTGCAGCTCTTCGATCGAAGCGACGACCCTTTCCCTCGTCACACGGTCGAGCTGTCCAGCGGACAGACGGCTGACTTGAACGACCTCGACTTCGCGGACAAGGCGGCTCGCGTGGCCATCACGAAGGGGCCTGCCTACCGCCCGGGCGACCGCCTACGGCTTTTCGATCGCTGTGATCGCACGAGCGAGGACGGTCAAATCGTGCTTGATCCCGGAGACTACGATCTCAACGAGCGCGGCTGGGCGGATCGTGCCGCTTGCATGGCCTGTGACTCACGCTGATTCACAGTCCATGTCCTCGAACGAACCGCCTTCTCCGAAAGAACAGCCTCCCTACGCCAGCATGGCGGATCGGTCACTTCTTCCAGTCCGCCGGATACTTGCCCCCCAGATCCAGAATGCGCTGGATCAAGGCCTCATACGAATACCCAGCCGCTTCGGCGGTCTCCGCGAAGTCCTCGCCATAGGTCAAGTCGGGGTTCGGGTTGGCCTCCAGTACATAGAAACGCCCGTCGGGCCGCATGCGGAGATCGAGCCGCGCGTAACCCGAGAGCCCCAGGGCGCGGTAGCACTCCTTCGCAACGCGTGCGATCTCGGCTTCCTGGGTGGGTGAGAGGCCCTTTGCGCGGTGATTCTTGACCCCCAGCTCGCGTTGGTGTCCGAGATCCCATTTGACGCGCCGCGTCGCGATGTTCGGTGCGCCCTCGGGAAGACCCGGAATGTTCAGCTCCCAGATGGGGAAGGTCTCGAGCTTCTTGTTTCCCAGGACGCCCACGTAGAACTCGCGGCCCTCGATGTACTCCTCGGCGATCGCGTCGGTCCCCACCTTCTTGTGGATGTGGCGCACGCGCTGGGCGAGCTTTTCATCGTTCGTCACGATCGATGCGCGTGAGATCCCGAGTGACGCTTCCTCGTTCAAGGACTTCACGAAGAGCGGAAATTCGAGCCCCGCAGGGCGTTCGATGGCCTCGCCCTTCGGGAACACGGCGAACTGTGGAACCGGCAGTCCGTGCCAGGCGAGGATCTTTTTCGAGAGTCCTTTGTCGCGTGCCAGCGTCAGCCCGCGCGGGTTGCAGCCGGTGTAGTCCTGCTGGAGTAGCTCCAAGTAGGACACCACATGCTGGTCGTAGTTTCCGGAATCGTGGAACTCGACGATCAGGTTGAAGACCAGGTCGGGCTTGAACTTGCGCACGCGCTTGCGCACGAGGTCGATGTCTTCGCCGAGCCCGAGCGGCTCGGCCGTGTGTCCCAAATCGCGCAGGGTCGTGAGCACATCGAACTCCGTGCGCCAGTCCGAGATGTCTTCATCCGACAACCCGTCGATCGAGTCCAGGGGCACGAGCTCCTCATGGCACATCATGAGGATGCGGAGCTTTTTCTTGCGACGCTTGGGCATAGGGGGTGTCCGATCCGAGGGCTCGAGAGCCCGGAAGGAGGAGCAGGTCGTTGCGCGCTACCCGAGTGAGCCTAGCGCTGGGAGGGCGTGGTGAAAGGAGAGAAGCTGGGTGAGTGCGAGGTGCGGGGGATTCCAGGGGTTTGTTCCTTTTGAAGGCGTTGGAGGTGCCAGGAACTTCCAGGCTGCCCTTCCTTCTGAAAACGTCGAAAAGGAGGCCCGGCTTCGCCGGGCGCGAGTATGGGCATAGGCGTCGCGGGGACTCGTTGGCGTTTTTTTCGATCTACACGCAACGCGCTGCGCCGCGTTGCTGTCCCTGATTCGAGGCTGCGCCTCGAACGGGACGACGGACCCTTCGGGTCCGAGGCTCGCCGCGGCGGCGAGCGAACCTTTGAACGCCGCGGGGAGTTGTGGCGAAGGGAGCGGACGCAACGGGGAGTTCCCGTCAGGGGCGAGCTTGAGTTGTTCGGACATGCGCCACGGTTCAGGGTTCGTGGGAGTCGCCCTCGGCCGAGGGGCGGAGTGTCCGAGTGGGAGGTCGACCCCAAACGTGAAGTTCCCGATGCGTCGGCTTCCCCCGCTCCGAGTTCCCGGACCGTCCAGAGGTTGCTCGCCGCGAAGCGGCGAGCTTCGGACCCGAAGGGTCCGTAGCCGCGTTCGAGGCTTCGCCTCGAATTAGCGGCAGCAACGCGGCGCAGCGCGTTGCGCGTAGATCGAAAGGAACGCCAACGAGTCCCCGCGGCGCCTATTTCCATGCCCGCGCCCGGCGAAGCCGGGCTCCCTTCTCCGGGCATCAGAACAAGGGGTGTCCCCAACTCTTTTGTCCTACACCCAATTCCCGCGCGACAATCAACGAGCGAGCTCGTAGTCCCCACTCCCAATCACCTCGAGCGTCGTCTCGGTCGCGCGTGTCAGCTGCTCGAGCACGACCGCCTTGCTCTCTCGCGTTGCGCCCAGGCCGCGTTGATGGACGCGGCGCACCATGGCGTCCACGATCTGATCGACGGAGTAGGTGTCGCCTCGAAAGCGGCCGCGGGCCCTGCGGCGAATCGTGGGCTGGGCCTGCCGCAGAGTCGCGGCGGCCACACTCGCTCGCCCGTCCTCTTCGAACAGCGACTCCAACACGCTCTCGAAGGGAGGGACCTCCTCGCTCGCGAGTCGCCGACGCTTTCGCGCGTAGTAGCGCCCCAGCGTTTCCCTCAGCGTTCCCAGGTGCTCCGTCCGTTCGCGCAACCGTATCGTCGGTGCGCTTGCGCGAACCTCTCCCATCAGCTCTTCCACGAACGCGAGCTTCTTCCGCGCGAGCCCTGTCAGCGAGGTTCGTGCCGACTTCAACGCAGGTGGGTCCAGCCAAAGCGCGAACGTCTCCGCGAAGTCTTCGGCCGGGTGGCTTTGGGCGTACCAGCGCGGCAGGTAGCGCACGAAGTCTCGTGAGGTCGGATCCGCCGTGTAGTGGCGGCGGTAGGGTGCCGAGCGTAGGCCGAAGAGAGCGCGCCATTCTTGGCCGCGAAAGAGTTGGTGCGCTGTGTCGAGGGCGTGTCCCGCTTCGTGCCGCAGGAGCGCCAAGCGCTCGGCGCGCCGGCTCGCCTCGACGAAGCCCATCTGCGCTCGCTCGAGCCGCACCAGGCGCGGGTGCGCCAGCCAGAACGGAAGCGCGAGACCGGGTACGCCGTCGGGCGAGAAGAACTCGCTCGAGAGCCAGGCGTGCGGGCGAAAGCGCACGCCACGTTTCTCGAGGGCTCGCTGCAGAGCCTCGACGTCGCGCTGAAGCGGCGTCTGCTCGAGGCGCAACCCGAGATCGCAGATGCGCAGGGACAGAAGCTCTTCGTCCGGGGCCGTGGCCCAGGTGACAGGGTTGCGACACTCAATCGTCATCGCCTTCGCTCGGGAGGTCGCGCAGGTATTCGAGCACCGGGTCGCGGTCGGCGATGAAGTCGCGCTGGAGCGCTCTGCGCCGAGTTCGAGGAAGGACTGGAAAGGGCGGGGTCCTGGAGTGGGAAGGCACAGACGGCGGTCACCAGGAGCTGTCTTGCGGGAGGCATCGGGGCTGGTCCATCGGGGCTGGTTCTGGGGTGGAGGACTCCGCGGTGCGCCCCGAGGCGAGCCCTTTGGCGACTTCTAGCCCGTCGGCGCGCCGTCCACCCCGAGCATCATACAGTTCAACCCGCTGCCGATTCCGAGCAGCGCTATGCGTTGGTCGTGACCCAAGAACCCCGCATCGTCGGCCATCGAGAAGGACAGCGGCAGCGACACCGAACCGATGTTGCCGAGGGTTTCCACCGTGGGAAAATCGATCGCCGCGTCGAGCTCCAACGTCTCGAGCAGCAGCCGTCGATGCGCGGAGCCCACCTGGTGGGTGATCACGCGCTCGACCGAATCGGGCGTCCAGTCCAGTTCGGTCAAGAAGCGCTTCCACGTGCGCGCCGCCAGTGCATTGCCCGCTTGCAGCAGCGCTTCCGAGTCCGTTGCCATGGAGAGTCCTTGACCTTCGGCCACGCGATCGCCTTGGCACAACACGTTGTGCTCGGTTGCCGACAGAACCGCGCCGCCCCGCAGCGCTCGGCGCTCGTCCTGCGGCCCTTCGCGTTCGAGCAAAACGGCCGCCGCTCCACTTCCGATCGTCAGAGAAGCGAAGGCCGCCTTGAACCCCTCGCGCGATAGCTTCGAATCCGCGAGGGCGGCGCGGATCGTCTCATCGACGAGCGCTCGCCCGTCCTCGCCAGCCACGATCAGGCCGGCTTCGATCTCGCCACGCTCGATCATGCCGGCCACGAGCATCATCCCGTTCGCGACGCCCAGGCAGGCGTTAGACAGGTCGAACACCGTGCACGCGTCCGCGAGGCCCAGTTGGCGGTGAACCACCGTGGCCGTGGCCGGCTCGAGGAAGTCCCGACAAACCGAGGCATGGATCAGGCAGCCGATCTTCGCGCGGTCGACCCCGGCCTTTTCGAGCGCCGCCTGGCCGGCTCGCGCGGCGACATCGCTGGGGCGCGTTTGCGGTGGCCAAAAGCGGCGCTCGCGGATCCCGCTCATCAGCTCCAGCCGACCGGGACGCAGGCGCATCCGGTCGTAAACCGGGGCGAGCCGCTCCTCCAGTTCGAGCGAGGTCGTGACTTGCTCGGGAAGCGCGTGGGCGAAGGCCGCGATACGGACGTGTTCGAAGCGCATGGGAGGGCGGAAGAGGTTAGCGAGGGTGGCCGGAGGCGCAACGCCGAGTGGGGCTTTGGCGCTTCAGAGCGCGGATCCGAGTCCGGCTTTCGGGTCTCGAGGCTCCTTTCGGTCCTTCAAAGCGCTCCTGCGGTTGACGAGATCGCCCGACTACAGGCACCCTGGAGCGGTTTTGCCGGCTGAACTCACCATCCTGCACGTGGACATGGACGCCTTCTACGCGTCCGTGGAAACGCGCGACGATCCGTCCTTGCGGGGGCGACCGGTCTGCGTCGGCGGTGCCGCCAACCAGCGCGGCGTGATCGCGGCCGCGAGCTACGAGGCGCGCAAGTTCGGCGTGCACTCGGCCATGCCTACGGCCGAGGCCCTGCGGCTGTGTCCGGATTTGGTGCTGCTGCCGGCCAACTTCGACAAGTACACGCGCGAGAGCCAGAAGATCATGACGATCTTCCAGCGCTATACGCCGGTGGTCGAGCCACTCTCCCTGGACGAGGCCTTCCTCGACGCGGCCGGGACCGAGCGCTTGTTCGGCGACGCGGTCATGATCGGGCGCAGCATCAAGGAGGACATCCTGCGCGAGACCGGGCTCGTGGCTTCGGTGGGGGTGGCGCCAACCAAGTTCCTGGCCAAGTTGGCGAGCGATCTCGACAAGCCCGACGGTTTCCGCGTCATTCAACCCGACGAGATTCGCGACGTGCTCGACCCGTTGCCCGTGTCGAAGATCTTCGGCGTCGGTCCGCGCACGGCCAAGCGACTCGAGAGCCTCGGCGTGCGAACCGTGGCCGATCTGGCCTCGCGTTCGCGTTATGACGTGCTGCGCGAGTTCGGGGCGAGCGGCGCCTGGATTCACGACCTGGCCCACGGCATCGACCCGCGGCGCGTGACGGCTCGGCGGGTCGAGAAGTCCCACGGCATGGAGCGCACCTTCGCCGAGGACATCGCCGATCGCGAAGAGCTGCGGCTCCTGCTCTACGAGTTTTGCGAGGAGGTCTCCTACGACCTGCGTCACCGCGGCCTGCGCGGCCGCACGGTCACGCTCAAGGCGCGCTTCTCGGACTTCAAGACCGTGACCCGCTCCAAGACCGTCGATCTTCCCATCAACCTCGGCAAGCGCATCTACTCCATCGCGCGCGAGCTGCTCGAGCGCACCCCCGACCGGCCCCTGCGCCTGCTCGGCGTCTCGATTTCCAACCTCACGGACGTGCGCGCGCCCGTCCAGGCGGGCCTCTTCGGTGGCTTGGACAACGACGCGGGTGAATCGGAGGAGAAGCTCCTGAAGTCCAGCGAAGCCGTCGATCGGCTGCGGGAGCGCTACGGCCGCGGCACGATCGTTCCGGCGAGCCTCCTGGGGCGTGATGCCAAACGTCGCAAGCTGGAAGGCGAAGCGGAGCCCGAAGCCGGGCCCGGCGGGGCGGCTTGAGCTGCCGCAGACGCGGTCTGCCACCCAAACGGCTCCGAGGCCCCGCTTGTCGATCAGGCCCCTAGACTCATAGAACCAACCAGGTAGAAGCTCACATGCGAACCACTTTACTCTCCGTTCATTCGGTGCTCTTCGTGCTCGGCTGGGCACAAGTCGGGTCCGCGCAGGCTGTTTCCGGGTCCTCGCAGGTATCGGCCTTCGAGCGCGCGACTCCGATCGCGAAGCTGAAGGACAGCACGCCCGTGCCCATGGCGCGCTGGGGAGACCATGTGGCTGCCGCGGAAACAGTCCTGGCAGTTGGTGAGGAGTACACCGATGGCAGGGTCAACATCTTCGAGCGCGACGAAGCGGGCCTGTGGGAAGAGCGCGCCGTCCACGACTTCGAAAACTACGTCTTTCCGAAGAGCCTGGCCGCATCTGAGAACTATGTGGCGGCTTCCTTCGTGCCGTCGGGTGTTCCCGGATTGCAAACGGTCCGCATTTTCGAACGCGATCAAGGCGGCCCCGGCAACTGGGGACTCGCCCAAACGCTGTCTCCTCCCCCCTGTGGCAGTCTGCCCCTGTGCAGCATCTCTGATCGTTCGTTCGGCTGGGACCTGACCTTTGTCGGCGACCTGCTCTACGTCGCGGATCCGATGCTTCTTTTCGACAACTGGCCTTCGGGCGAGGGAGCCGTCTTCGTCTATGAGCGCGATCCCATCGAAGCGAATTGGCAACTCCTGGCCACCATACCCGGAACGACGATTCTCCTCGGCTCGGCGATCGCCGCGCAGGGCGACTTGGTTCTCATCAACCGCCCAGGAGGGGTCGAGGTCCGCGAACGAAACCTGGGCGGGCCCAACACTTACGGACTACGAACGGTCTTGAGCGGGGGAAACGGAAAAGGCACGCCGGATCTTGCGTTGGAGGGAGACACGCTCTTCATCGGTGACCCGACCGCGGCCCCGTCCATAGCCGGAAGGGTCTTCGTCCACGAACGTGACTTCGGAGGTGCCAACACTTGGGGTCGCGTAGCAACCCTCAACCCGACAGGTGGAGAGGCCAGTTTCGGGCGCTCAATCGCCGTCGTAGCGGACACGCTCTACGTTGGAGTGTCGAACTCGAGCGGCGTCCCCGGGCGCGTCGAGGTTTTTCGCCGCGACCTGGGCGGTTCAAGCGCATGGGGGCGGGTCTGGTCGATCTTCGATGGAAAGGCGAGCGAGGGCTTCGGCTTCGCCGTCGCGGCCGCGGGCCCCTGGCTGTTCGTCACGGACGTGGTCGACGACGAGGTCTTCCCCGACAGCGGCGCCGCGTGGGTGCTCGAGCCCCGCGACCCGCCCGACGGCAGGATACGCAACGTGTTCGGGTCCAATCCGAAGTAGCCTAGCAGCCGAGCGCCCTACCAACGCGTCAGCGTCGTCGTCTCCAGGTTGGTAAGCCGCGCCGGGTTGCCGACGAGTGCCTGCCAGTGGAAGGTCGTGCCTACGAGTGTGGGGTCGTTCGGCGTCCTGAAGCTCACGCTGCCCGATCCTGATGCGCCCAAGGGTCCGCGGATGGAGAACAGGATCGTACCCAGGTCGATGCGTAGCGTGCCCAGTGCGCCGAGCGGTCGCGTCTGAGTCGCGCGCGCGGCGGCCAAAACGACCGGCGCGTTGGGGGGCCCGTAGGCTTCGAGTGTCAAGGACTTGCCGACGCGCGGCAGCGCGCGCGTCGCCAGGGCCGAGCGCAGGTTGGTCAGGATCCGACCGTCCGCGAAGACGTCGATGTCCTCGTCGCCGTCGAAGTCGGCTAGCGCGACTCGCAGACTGCTTCCCAGAGCGTGGGTTGCGAGTGACTCACCGGCCGCCGTGAAGTTGGCCGACCCGTCGTTCCACAGCGCTTCGACGCTCGGGGGAGGTGAGTTGAAACTGCGCCGTTGCCACTCTTTGGCCAGCACGTCTAGGTCACCGTCGCCGTCGAGGTCCGCGACTTCGACGTCGAAGGTGATCGCATTCGCCTTCTGGGCTGGCGCGGAGACGTCGAACGATCCGGATCCATCGTTGATGGCGACCGTGTCCGGTGCCGGGAAGTGACCGCTCTGGCTGACGCTGGTGGCGTGGCCCAGATAGGCATCGATTGCGCCGTCTCCGTTCAGGTCTCCGACGGCCAGGTCGAGCGTTCGGCTGGTGACGTCGAGGGCCACGGTCGGAGCTGGGGAGAGCAGGCCGGTGCCGTCGTTGATGCGTAGCTCGGTGCCCGCTTCGGAGCCCACGAACGCATCCAGATCCCCGTCCAGGTCCACGTCCGCCAGGGCTACGGCATTCGTCGGACCGCGTCCTGGAAACGCGCTATCGTCGATGAAGCGACCGCCGCCGACGTTCTCCCAGGTCACGACGTTCGGCTTCGCGGCACCGAAGCCCGATTCGAAGTTGCCGAGCAAGAGGTCGAGATCCCCGTCACCGTTCAAGTCCCCGAAGGCCGTCGCTCGGGTCGTACCGTCTTCGATCGGCAATCGTGACGAAGTCTCGTCCGCGAAGAGGGCACGGCCGTCGTTGACGAACAGCCGGCTCTGCCCGGTGCGTGCCCACAGGCTGTCCAGGTCGCCGTCCGCGTCGACGTCGGCCAGTGCGATCGCCGGAGTGCCCTGAATCTGGGACAGGCCGGCCGACTCGGCCATCATTTGCCCGTTGCCGTCGTTGCGCCAGAGCGCGCCGCCGGTGTCGGTTGCGAACAGGACGTCGGAGTCGCCGTCACCGTCCAGGTCGTCGGTCGTCACGGCCGTGACGTAGCCATCGACGGGCGTGTGTTGCTGGGCCTCTCCGAAGCGGCCGTTGCCGCGATTCAGGAGCAGGCGCATCCTCCCGTTCTCGCGCTCGAGCAGCAGATCGACATCGCCGTCGCCATCGACGTCGATGTCCGCGGCGCTCCGAGTCGGCTCGGCCACCAGGTTGGCCAGCACCGCGCTCGCATCGGAGAATCCCAGCGGGACCGTTGTTCTTGAGCAGGAAGAACTCGTCCTGCCCGTAGACGAACAGGTCCAGGTCCGAGTCCCCGTCTGCATCCAGCGGCTGGAAGGCCAACGTGGCGGACGGAGACGGCAGGACCTGGGCCACGCTGAAGGCAGCACTACCGTCGTTTTCGAGCAGCAAGAATTCCGCTGGAGACGCGGCAAGCAACATCAGGTCGAGGTCCCCGTCACCGTCCATATCGCGAGCGTGGCCGAGTCCGATGAACCTTCCCGCGGTGGAGATCTGGGTAGGGGGCGCGAAGACACCGGCTCCTTGATTGATGCAGAGGTAGGAGAAGGTCTGGAAGAACTCCTGAAAGACCAGGTCCAGGTCTCCGTCTCCATCCGCGTCAAACATGAGCGGTGTTCGGGCGGCCTGGGGCAATCCGGGTAGGGCGCGCGGAGTCTCTTGGACGAATACCGCTGCTCCGTCGTTGCGAACCCGTGTGACGATCCAGTCCGAGTTGCTTCCCGGCTGCTCCAGGAACAGGAGATCGACGTCGCCGTCCAGGTCGTCGTCGGCCAGCTCGAGGTGAATCTCGGTCGAGGATGGGCGCGGCACGAGTGGGCTCGATGCGGCTTGAAAGCCGCCCTGTCCGTCTCCGAGGAACGGTGTCGTCCCGGCCCATAAGTCGGGCAAGCCATCCCCGTTCAGCTCCCCGAAGGCAACATCCCGGGCGTTCCCATCCCAAGCTCCCATCAAGGCCAGGCCCGCTCGAGTGCTGAACGCACCCGTACTATCGTTGAGATGCGAGCGCGAGTCGTGTGCGGCTCCCGCGCCGAGCAAGCTGAAGAGATCAGGGGAGCCATCGGCATCGAGCGGCGCGACGAAAGTGGAGAAGCCTGTGTCGCGCGTGGGCGTCATCTGTCGCAGCTCGGCGAACTCCGCCTGTGCGAGTGGCTGGAGCGCCAAAGGGGCGGATGCGAACAGGGTCGGGGCGATCATGAGCAAGGTTCTGTTCGAGAACATGGAAGCCTATGTAGTTGGGGTTCCGAAGGCCGCGAACGAATCGTCCGGCCTTCGAGTGGTCGTCTTGCGATTTGGCTGACCCGAGTGTCTTACCAAGGGCTCAGCGTCGTCGTTTCGAGGTTCGAGAGGCGCACGGGATCTCCGATGAGGGCTTGCCAGTGGAAGGTCGCCCCGGAGAGCGTCGGATCGTTCGGTATGCGGAAGCGTGCACTGCCCGTTCCTTGGGCGTCCAGCGGCCCGCGCAGCGAGAGGAGGATCGTGCCGGGCACGATGCGCAGTGTGCCGAGCGTTCCGAGGGGTTGGAGCTGGTTCGTGGTCGCGACGGCCAGGATCAGTTGCGCACCAGGCGAGCCGTAGCCTTCGACGACGAGTGGCTTTCCGACGCGCGCTACGGCACGCGCCGCGAGCGAGCGCTGCAGGTTCGTGAGGATGCGGCCGTAGGCAAGCACGTCGGTGTCGTCATCGCCATCGAGGTCTTCCAACAGAATCGCGCGGCTCGAGCCTTGATCTTCGACTCCAAGGGGGACCCCGTTACCCGATAGCAGGCCTTTGCCGTCGTTCCAAAGGACCCCGACGCGGATGTTCCGCGACCCGGGCTCCGCCGAGGACGTGGCGAGGTCCAGGTCTCCGTCGCCATCGAGGTCGCTCAGCTCGACGTCGTGCGCCTCCAGGGCCTGGAGCGTGGGAGCTTCCGAGAAGCCGAACGTCCCGGTTCCGTCGTTCTGTGCCAGCGTCACGACGGTGCCGGCAACCTTGCGTCGCCGAGCCAAGACGGCATCGATGGCGCCGTCGCCGTCCAGGTCGCCCAAGTCGAGATCGGTGGTCGATTCGGTGTCGCTCCAGTGCCCTGGGGTCGCGGGGGAGAGGCCGCCGCTGCCGTTGTTCACGAAGAGGTCGGTCCCGTCGGTCGCACCGACGAACGCGTCGAGATCGCCATCCCCGATCCACGTCGGCCAGGGCGATGTGTGAGGGTCCGAAGGGGCCAGCGAACGCGGCTTCCAGAATGAAACTCCCGGCCCCAGTCGTTGCTCCAAAGGACCAGGCTCGAAGGAAGAGCCGTGGTGCTGTTTGCCAGGAGCGCGTCGGGATCGCCGTCGTTGTCCAAATCGCCGAGCGCCACCGACGTCGTGGCGCTGTTGCCTGCCGGGAGTTGAAGCCCGGTCGCGTCGGAGAAGCGGCCGCTGCCATCGTTCGTCTCCAGTCGGGTTTGCCCCAGGAATACGGACGAAAGCGCATCCAGGTCGCCGTCGGCATCGACATCGCCCAGCACGATGTTCTCGGGCGAGACGACGCGCAGGACGCCATCGAGATCGAAGCCTTCTCCAATCTCGTTGCGCCAGATCTGGGCGTTCCTACCTCGATGGGCAACGAGCAGATCAGCATCACCGTCTCCGTCGAGGTCTCCGCTCACTGCCGCGTTCATGGGCTCCACGGCCAGGGGCGTCTGCGTGTCGGCCGCGAGGACGCGAGCCGTGACGTTCGAGTTCAGGAGCAGGCGCAACGGGCCGCCCTGCCGCTCTTGGAGCAGAAGGTCGATGTCGCCATCACCGTCGACGTCCGCGCTCCAGGCGCAGGTCGCCGTGCGAACCAGAGGGCGAGAGCCCAGGAAGCTGGGCGTGTTTTGGAATGCGGATGCTTGATTGCGCCACAGATCGAGCATCGGTCCGTCATGCTCGAAAACGTCGATATCGCCATCGCCGTCGAAGTCGAAGAGCTCGATCGAGCTTCCCCCTGGAACGGGTGCCGATAGCGTCGGATCGAAGCGCCCGAGTCCGTCGTTCGCGAACACGATGAGTTCCGTGTCCGAGCGCAGCACCAGGTCCGCGTCGCCGTCCCGATCCACATCCGCGGTCTCACCGGAGGTGAGCGTGAGCCCGACGGTCGCTCGACGAGACGTCCGGCCGAAGACGCCTCCTCCGAGGTTCGGGCAGATCTGGAAGTCGTCCTGACCGGGGTCGGTGAAGACCAGGTCCAAGTCGCGGTCGCCGTCGATGTCGAGCAAAATGGGCGACTCGGAGCGCGGAGACAAACCCGGAAATCCGCTCACGGCTTGCTCGACGAAAACGCCGGAGCCGAGGTTGCGGATCTGGGTGACGATCCAAGGCTGGAGTGCCGACGCGCGCTCGACGAAGAGCAGGTCCAAGTCGCCGTCGCCGTCATCGTCCGCCGCCCCCAGCCGGACCTCGACGGTCGACGGGCGCGGTGCGAGGGGCGAGGCCCCGCTCGCAAACCCACCGACGCCGTCGCCGAAGAAGGGCGTCCGGCCGAGCCAGAGGTCCGGCAAGCCGTCGCCATCGAGCTCGGCGAAGAGAGCGTCCTGAACCCCTCCATCCCAACTCCCCGTCAAGGCGGGCGCGACGACCTCGGGGAAAGCGCCGGTTCCATCGTTGAGGTAGGAGGTTGGTGTTGCGCCGAGGACCAGGATGTCGGGCGAGGAATCGTCGCTGAGCGGCCCGACGAGAACCGGGACGTCCGGAGCGAGCACGGGGGTCATACGTCGCAACTCGCCGAAGCGCGCCTGGGCCAGTACGGTGGTCGGCAGGAAGCAGGCGGAGAGTACGACCGAAGCGAGCTTCATGGGCTTGCGGGTCCGAGCGTTCGTGGTAGGGGCGTTCATCAGAGCCTCCTAGAGGTTGGAAAGCGTCGTGCTCTCCAGGTTGCTGAGGCGGACCGGGTCGCCGATCAACGCTTGCCAGTGGAACGTCATACCCAGCAGTGACGGGTCGTCCGGGATCTTGAAGCTCGCGCTGCCGCGCCCTGTGGCGTCCAGCGGTCCGCGCAGCGACAGGAGCAACGAGTCCAGGTCCAGGTGCAGGGTTCCGAGCGCTCCTAGAGGGCGAACGCGCGTCGCAACTCCGACCGCCAGCACGACCGTGGCGTTGGGGGATCCGTAGCCGTCCATGGAGAGCCGCTTGCCCAAGCGGGCAGCGCCTCGGGCGGCCAGCGATCGCGTCAGATTCGAGAGCACGCGACCGTCCGCGAAGACGTCGGGGTCGAGGTCGCCGTCGAAGTCGCCCACCTCGAGCACCAGGCTCGATCCCAGTGTGTGGGTGGCCAGCGCCTCCGCGCCCGGATCGAGTCCACCGGAAGCATCATTCCAACGCGCCTCGACAATCGGCTGCGCGCCGGGTTGCTGGCGGCGCCAGACCTTCGCCACGGCGTCCAGGTCCCCGTCCAGATCGAGATCCGCCAACTCGACGTCGTAGGTGATCGCCGGTTGGCCGTTCACGTTGCGCCATGTGAAGCGTCCCGCGCCGTTGCCCAGGGCAAGTTGGTCGGTCGCCGACGACCACCCCTGCTGGCTCGTGCCGCTTCGGCGCGCGAGATACGCGTCGAGCGTTCCGTTCACATCCAGGTCGCCCAGCGCCACGTCGGCCGTCGCGCCAACGTGCGTCCAATCGACGGGAGGTGCTGCGCTGACTCCGCCGAACCCGTCGTTGAGCAACAGATCCGTGCCCAGGTCGGTGCCCACGAAGGCATCGAGGTCGCCGTCTCCATCCGCGTCGCCGAGCGTTACGGCCCGGCTGCCGCCCCGTCCGACCCGTGTCGTGCTGACGGTGAATCGACCGGAGCCGTCGTTCTGCCAAGTCACGAAGTTCGGTCGCCCGGGCAGGGTCTCGAGGTTGCCGAGCACGAGGTCCGGAGTGCCGTCTCCATCGAGATCCCCGAAGGCCGCCGCGCGCGTCGCACCGTCCTCCACCGGCAATTGCGACGCCGTCACGTCCGTGAAGAGCGTTCCGAGGGCGTTCGTCAACAGGACGCTCTGACCGAGGCGCGCCCAAAAGCAGTCGAGGTCACCATCGAGGTCGACGTCGGCCAACGCGATGTCCTCGGGTGGACCCGGAAGCGTGGCGGTCAGCGGGCGCGAGCGGAAGCGCGCGCCGCCACCGCTGCGCCAATATGTGTTCGAAGTGCCGTCGCCGAGCACCAGGTCGAGGCTGCCGTCCGCGTCGAGGTCGCCGCTCGCGACGGCGTACACATAGTCCGCGACGGGCGTGTGGCTCTGCGCATCTTGGAAACGGTTGACGCCGGAGTTCAAGAGCAGCCGCAGCCCGTTGCCGCGCGCTCGTCGCAGGAGGATGTCGTGGTCCCCGTCGCCATCGGCATCGAACACGGTCGCCGAGGCGATGGGCTCGTCCGTCACCGGGGCGACCGCCGCGTTGATCTCGAAGAAACCGTCGGACCCATCGTTTCGGAAGAACTGGAACTCCGTGCCGTAGGCGAAGAGATCCTGGTCACCGTCACCGTCCCCGTCGATCGGCACGACGTCGTCGAACTCCGGATCGAGGGCTACGAAGGCATCGACCGTGAAGCTGCCGCTACCGTCGTTGAGCAGGACGCCGAGTCCGAGGACGGTGGTGGAGCACAACAAGAGATCCGCATCTCCGTCACCGTCCACGTCCGAGCTCTGGGCTCGCTCGACGAAGTGACCGAAGACGGAAGCCGAGACCGGCGCGGCGAAGGCGCCCCCGCCCGAGTTTCGAACCAGGTGGAAGCCCGGTTGGGCGGCGTCCAGGAAGACCAGGTCGAGATCCAGGTCACCGTCGACATCCGCGGAGAGCGGCTCTCGCGCGGTCGTCGGGAGTCCGCTTAGCGCCAGGAACGGCCCGCTCACAAAGTCTTGCGCACCGCGGTTCTCCAGGATCGCGACGTGCCAAGGTTGGTTGGGGCCGGGCTGTTCGACGAACAGAACGTCGAGGTCCGCGTCGCCGTCGTGGTCGGCGAGGGCCACATGCAGTTTGGAGCCGGCAGGGCGGGATGGCAGCGGCGCTGGACCCGCGAGGAAGGCACCTGTGCCATCCCCGAAGAAGGGTGTGACGCCGACCCAAAGGTCGGGCAGCCCATCGTCGTCGAGCTGACCCGGTGCCAGGGCGCGGGTGTCACCGTCCCACGTGCCCTGGAGCGCCGCGCCTGGAACGCGGACGAAGGCACCCGTGCCATCGTTCAAGTGGGCGCGCGCATCGGCTCCCGGTAACAGGGCGAGGATATCGGGTGAGCCGTTGGCGTCGAGGAGTGCGACCGGCGAGGAGAGCCCCGTGTCGCGTGTCGGCGCCAGCTGGCGTAGTTCCGAGAATGGCGTCTGGAGCGCGAGCGGCGCGGATACGAGCAAGAGGGGAGCCGCAGGGAGAAGAAGTCGGTTCGAAGTCATGGGCAAGGCTCGGGCGGTGGAGGAGCAGGTCGCACCTGCAAGCGACGTTCCAAGCGAGAGCGAGTGGAACCAGAGCGCAGCTGGGCGACCGGGCCAAGCCCCGGTGCCGCATACGGGTAGTCTGGTTACGCCCGCGTTTCGCCAGGCGCGGCATCTACACCGACGAATTCCGTGCCACGAAAGAACGGCCCCGAGATCCGTCGAGAATCTCGGGGCCGTTCGCAAGAACATGCAACCGCGATGCGTGGCTCGGCGCGCGCTGTCGGCTGGCGGTCCTCCTAGTGGTTGTCCGTCACGTAGCTCATGAAGCTCATGCCGATGTCTTCGAACTGGTGCTGGCGCGGGACCTCGATGGCATCTTTGATACAGACCTGCTCGCAGAGTTTGCAGGAGACGCACTGCTTCTCGAGCACGTAGGCGATCTGCTGCATCTGGGGCAGCTGAGCGATGTGATCGGCCGGATCGCTTCCGTCCGCCGGGCGCATCTCGATCGCGTCGAAGGGACAGATGTCGACGCAGAACTCGCAGCCCGTGCACATCTCCTCGTGCACCAGCGCCTTCGGGATCTTCTTGGCCTTGATGCGCCCGACGGTCACCCCGCGGTTGTCGTCGATGGCGTCGAAGGGACAGTAGACACCGCACACCGAGCAGTTGATGCACAGATCCGGGTCGATGTAGAAGATCTCGCCCGGTGTGATCGCGTTGGTGGGGCAGACGCGCTCGCAGATCGTGCAGGCGGTGCACTTCTCGGTGATGTGGTGCGAATCCCAGCTCCAGGCTTCCTGCGCGATGTCGTCGGTGAAGAGCGCGATCTCGAGCACGCCGTGCGCGTCGTAGCGCTGGCTCATGCCGACGAACTCCTCCTCGAAGTCGAGCGTCGTCATGAACTGGGCCGGGAAGGACGACGACGTGTGGGTCAGGCCCTTGACCTTGGGGTCGGTCAACCACCCCGCGACGAGCATGCTCTTGCCCTGCAACTGCACGTGGCTGCGGTACAGCGGCATGTCCTCGGGCAATCCGTAGCGGAACCGATCGCGCACCGCCGGCACCTTGGTCGGGAAGTGAAAGCGCACGAACACGTGCCCGTCGTTCTTCTCGATCGTGTAGTCGCGGCCGTAGCGCCGGTCGCGCTCCTGAATGTCTTCCTCGACACCACGCCAATGGGCCCACTCGAGCTCCCAGCCCGGGACCTCCTCGAGCTTGCCGAGGTCTTCCGCGGGGGGAAGCTCGCCCGAGAACTCGATCGCGCCCGTCGGGCACACGTCGACGACGGTGCGGGCGTTGTAGAGATCCGTCGGGTGCGTCTCATGGGCGTGCGCCTTGGCGTCATCGCCCATGTAGAAGACTTCCGGGAAGTCCTGGCAGCAGGCATCGCAGGCGATGCAGAGCTCGGGTTCGACCCAGAACTTCTCCGCGGCGGCTACGGTCTCTTGAATGGTGCTTTCGGCCATGTTCGGTCGGGAGGCGGACGCCGCGATCAGCGGACGGACTCGGGTTTGCGACGTCGAAAGATAGCCCGCGGGACTTGGGGGTCAACGAAAGCGACGGGCTCAGGGGGAGGGTGAGTCGCTCGCGGGAGTCCCGCTGCCCACCCCGCGGCGGGCACCGGGCCGGGGTCGGAACGGGCCTCTCGGGGGCTTTCGACGGCTCTCGCTCAACTCATTGTAGGTGAAGGACTTCGGTCCACAACCCAGCATCGACCAGGCGCGTACTCCGGCTTGAAGGCGTCCCGCGCGGCCGTGACGGGCGACCGCGCGGGCGGGGGACGGAGGCGCCTCCAGGGCCTATGCTGCCCGATTCTGGCCCGCTCCGTCGCGAATCGTCCCCTTTCGGCTCCCCGACCATGCAGCTCTCCCGTCGCCAATTGCTCGAACGCTCGTCGCTTCTTTCGCTGGCGGCCGCGAGCCCGCCTTGGGTCGCGGGGCGCCGGGGGCAACCGGGGGGCGCGTGGCGCGTCGTCGAGCAGGAGGTCGCGCAACAGGCGGAGCAAGGAGCCCAAGACCTGCCCAGCCCGTCCCCGCGGGTGGCGCGCTTCGAGCGCTTGGCCTTCGGAATGTTCGTCCACTGGGGTCTCTACTCCCAGCTCGCCGCGGGGGAGTGGGCCATGAATGCCCAGGGCCTCGCGAGCGAGCCGTACATGGAGCTGATGAAGAGCTTCACCGCCGAGGGCTTCGACGGCCGCGCGCTCGCTCGACTCGCGAAGCGTGCCGGCATGGGATACATCACCCTGACGAGTCGCCACCACGACGGCTTCAGCCTCTATGACACGCGCGGGCTTTCAGCGCACGACGTGACCCACACGCCTGCCGGACGCGACCTGGTCTTGGACTTCGTGGAGGGCTGCCGCGCGGAGGGCATCGTACCGATGCTTTACTGCACGACGCTCGACTGGACCGATGCGCGTTTCGATGCGGACTTCCCCGCCTATCAGCAATACCTGCGGGACTCGATCGAGGTCTTGGCCACCCAGTACGGCGAGTTGGGCGGTTTCTGGTTCGACGGCAACTGGAGCCGGCCGGATGCCGATTGGGAGCTCGATCGGTTGTATGGCGTCGTTCGCGCCCATCAGCCCCAGGCGATGATCTTGAACAACACCGGCATCGACGCCGGCGGGCGGGTCGGGCATCCCGAGATCGACAGCGTCACCTTCGAGCGCGGCCGACCGGAGGCATTGGATCGGCGCGGGCATCCGAAGTACGTGGCCGGCGAGATGTGTCACACGCTCAACTTCCATTGGGGCATCGCGGAGAAGGACTTCAACTATCTGTCTCCGGCACACGTCATCGAGGAGCTCTGCAACTGTCGGCGCGCCGGTGCGAACCTCCTGCTGAACATCGGTCCCGACGCCGCGGGGCGCGTTCCCGCTCTGGAGGCTGCGATCCTGGGGCGCGTCGGCGATTGGATCGACCTTCACGGAGGCTCGCAGGGGCCGGTGTATCAGGGGCTTCCGAGCGGAATCGTGGGAGATCAGCGCGACTTCGGTTTGCGTCTCGAGGACGATGTCTATCTCTTCGTGTTCGACCTGACGCCCACGGCCGACACGCGCGCGCACCCGCCGGCCGGAACCGTGCGGGGGCCCGGTGCGCGCGTGTTCCAAGGGCTTGCGGGCGACTACACGAAGGCGGTTTGGCTCGACAACGGGGAGGCGCTCCAGGTCGAGATGGAGCCCGGTTCCGGGCGCGTGACGCTCCAGGCGACGGCCTACCCCTACGGCACGAACACGGTCGTGCGCGTCGCACGTCTCTCGAGCTGAGTCGACCCTTGGGCGAGCGCGCTGACAAGACCCGCAACTGGAGCGAGCCCCGCGTCGCCGCCGAATACGACGCGCGCCGCTTTCGCAGCCCCATGCAGCGGCTCAAACATCGTCGCGACGAGACGCTCGTCGCGGAGCTCGTGGCGCGCCACGCGAACGCTCCGAGTGTCTTGGACTTGCCCTGCGGAACAGGCCGCCTGTTCGGCGCACTCGATTTCGTTTCTGTGCTCGTGGGGTGCGACGTGTCGTCCGAGATGCTGCGCGAGGCGCGGCGACACGGGCCTCGCCCGCTGGTCGTGGGAGACGCGCGCGCTTTGCCGTTTGCGAGCGGATCGTTCGACGTGGTGCTTTCGATGCGCTTTCTCTTTCACCTCGGCGACGCGGCGCAGCGCCAGCGCGCGCTGGCCGAGATGGGGCGCGTGGCTCGCCGCGTCGTGATCGGTCAGGTGCGCTATCGACACACGCTGAAACACGGCCTGCGCTTCGCGCGACACGGGGTGGGGTTGAGCGGTAAGTACCGTCCGGCGGCTTCGCGCTCGGCGCTCGAGCACGAGCTGCGCGCGGCGGGCTTGGAACTGCACTCGCTTCACCCGGTTTCGCGGGCGTTTTCGGACAAGGCGCTCTTCGTCGCCCGCGTCTGAGGTTCGTCGCTCAGGCGATGGGGCGCGAGCGTTCGACGTTGCGCTCGATGTGGCGCAGCGCCCAGGCGCGCGTGCGCGTCCACAGGCGGGCCTCGTCGAGGCGAATCGAGCCCGGCTCGTGCTGTGCCGAATGATGGATGTAGCGGTCGAGGAAACGGGCCCAGGCATCCGCGGGCAGCCCGGCACGCCGAGCGGCGGCGGACTCGAAGCTCACGAGCAGGCGCGCGAGGTCGCGTGTGCGTGCGGCTTCAGTCAAGAGTCTTCCAGGTCCCAGTTGGCGCGCGGCTTCCAAGTCGATCACCAGCACGCGCAGACCCTCGGGCTCGTCCACGAAGAGCAGGTTCGGGACCTTCAAGTCGCGGTGTCGGAAGCCGCGGGCGTGGAGTCGCGCGATGCACTGCGCGAGCGCTTCGATGCAGGTGCCGAGCTCCGTTTTGCCCGATGAGCGGAGCCACTCCCATGCGGTCTTGCCTTCTACGAAACGCGTGAGCGCGATCGACAGGTGCCCGTCGCGGTGCGCCGTGCGCGCGAGGCTGAGGTGGGCGATCGGCTCGGCCGTGTCTACGCCGGCCGCACGCAGCGCGCAGGCCAGTCCGAAGGCGTGACGTGTGCGCGAGCGGCGGAGTCCTAGTCGGCCTCGAGGGCGCTCGCGCTTGGCCACGAGGCGTCCGAGCGGGGAGTCGATCTGGGCTAGCTGGTCGTTGCGTGGAGCCGACGCGAGTCGCCGACCGGGGTCGCCGAACCACTCGGAGGCCTCGCGCAGCCAGGTTTCCAGGAGTGTGTCGGGGGGCGCGTTGGAGGAGTGGGCGACGAGGGCGGAGCCCTCGGGGAATCGTCGGCGGTCGAACGAGGGGGGGGAGGGGCGCACGGCAAGACTCTAGCGGGTGGGGTCGGGGGCGGGGCTTCTTGGGGCCCCACTCGCGCGCGTGGGGGGTGGGGACCTTACCGATTGCTGTTGGGGCCACGGGTGTGAGGAGGGCGAAGGGCGGCAACAGGACCGGCCAAGCCGCTTCGCGGCTCGTCCTTTGACCGGTCCTGTTGCCACCCTTCGCCCTCCTCACACCCTCCGAGACTCGGATGGTGCCCACGCGCGGGAGTCCCCAAGAAGCCCGGGACTGGGGTTCGGGGGATGAGTTGACGAGCTGCGGCCGCGGCGGTCTACATGCCGGCCAGAAGAGGATCGCGTTGGTCGGCGAAGTACTGAGCCACGAGCTCGCGCGGTTCCGGGCGCTCGAAGAGAGACACGCGCAAGGATTCTCGGCACATGGTCTGGATCGACGTGCCGGCACATATTTGGTTTACCCACTTCTGAAGCGAGGTCGTCCAGGGCGTTCGCGCGGGTGGCACACGATCGCGTGAGGCAAGGTTTGTGAGAAGAAGAGGCACGCCACCAGGACCGGTCAAAGGTCGAGCCGCGAAGCGGCTTGGCCGGTCCTGGTGGTGTGCCTCTTCTTCTCACAAACCGCGCGCGCTATCGGTCCGTGTCCACAGGCCCCCGCGCGAACGGGGCCCCTGGACGACCGGCACACCCAAACCACCCGACGACCTCGGTGCACGGATCCGCGCTCGGTCCAACCTTGCTTTCCGGCTCTGCGTAGGACCCGGACCCAGAAAGCCCCGGGTGCGGAGCCTCACACCCCTTCCGAACCAAGCCCCAAGCCCTGCGATTCCGAAAAACACGTTACCTACCGTTAATGTTGCCGAAAACCTCGGGGTTCGACCGCTCCGGGGGTGCACGGACTTCCGACATAGGCCACGATGCCCAGAACGGTCCTCGGGCAACTCCAACCCGAATGCGAGCACCGCTGCCATGAGATCGAGCGCGAAACTCTTCAGCCTGTCCTTCCCGAGTCTCTCCCTAGGCCTCGGGGTCGGGATTTCGCTTTTCGCGGCCTGGGGCTTCCTGTCCCCCGGGCCCAGCGCGGGCGAGCCCGAAGGGGGGCCGCT
Organism: Saprospiraceae bacterium; assembly: GCA_965223215.1. Lineage (GTDB taxonomy): Bacteria > Bacteroidota > Bacteroidia > Chitinophagales > Saprospiraceae > JABDMH01. Next base: position 108,088 of record CBDCVZ010000010.1, read on the forward strand.
CGACCTGGAGATTCCCGAAGCGCTGCTTGCGACCGGTGACGACGAGACCCTGCTCGAGCCCGAGGAGAGCTACATCAAGACCTCGGCCGACGTGATCTCGCGCTTGCGTCGCAACCACTACCGCAAGGTCAAGATCGATGATGAGCTCTCCAGCGAGCTCTTCGATCGCTTTCTCGAGTTCCTCGACCCGGCCAAACTCTTCTTCCTGCGCTCCGACATCGAGGCTTTCCAGGGCTTCCGCACGGCTCTCGACGACGCCTTGAAGGGCGGGGACATGCGCCCCGCGTTCCTGATCTTCAACCGCCTGCAACAGCGCCGGGTCGAGCGCTTGACGAGCCTGCTCGAAGAGATCGAGGGTGAGCTCGCGGCCCTGAGCTTTGACGGCGACGACGTCCTTCAGCTGGATCGCGAGGAGGCCGACTGGCCGGCCACCCAGGAGGAAGCCGACGCGCTGTGGCGCAAGCGCCTCAAGAACGAAGTGCTCGACGGGCGGCTCGAGGGCAAGGAGCTCGAGAAGACGCGCGACGAGCTCGTCAAGCGCTACGAGAACCAGCTGAGCCAGCTCAAGAAGAACACCAGCCAGGACGTGTTCGACCTGTTCATGAACTCGTTCCTGATGGGCTACGACCCGCACACGAGCTACTTCTCGCCGCGCGTGGCCGAGGGCTTCGACATCTCCATGAGCCTCTCGCTGGAGGGCATCGGAGCTCAGCTCGACACCGAGGGCGAATACACGATCATCCGGCGCCTCATCCCCGGCGGTCCGGCCGAGAAGGGGGGCGACTTACAGGTCGGCGACCGCATCGAAGCCGTGGGCCAGGACGAGGACGGCGAGTGGGTCGACATCGTCGGATGGCGAGCGACCGACGCCGTGACGCTCATTCGCGGCCCGAAGGGTTCGACGGTGCGGCTGAAGGTCCTACCGGGCGAGATCTCCGAGGGAAGCGAGCGAGTCGTCACGATCGTTCGCGACGAGGTGAAGCTCGAGGATCAGGCGGCGCAGAAGAAGATCTTCGAGATCGAGCGCGATGGCGTCGGGCTCAAGCTCGGCGTGATCGAGCTGCCGGCCTTCTACATGGACTTCCGCGCCTATCAGGCCGGCGATCCGAACTTCAAGAGCAGCTCGCGCGACGTGGCGCGTCTGCTCTCCGAGCTGGAGGCCGAGGGCGTCGCCGGAGTCGTCGTCGACCTGCGCGGCAACTCGGGCGGGTCGCTGATCGAAGCGGTCGAGCTGTCCGGCCTCTTCGTCGAGAAGCGTCCCATCGTCCAGGTTCGCGACGCTCGCGGCCAGGTCGAGATTCTCCGCAGCCAGGGCGAGCTGACCTACCGGGGACCCGTCGTGGTGCTCGTCGATCGGTTCTCCGCGTCCGCCTCGGAGATCTTCGCCGCGGCGCTGCAGGATCTCGGCCGCGCCGTCGTCGTCGGGGGCCGCACCTTCGGCAAGGGCACCGTGCAGGGCATCATTCCGCTCTCGGAAGGCGAGCTGAAGCTGACCCAGGCCAAGTTCTATCGCGTTTCGGGCGCCAGCACCCAGAGTCGTGGCGTCGAGCCCGACATCGCTTTCCCCGACGTGTTCGACCACGAGGAAATCGGCGAGAGCGCACTGGACGAGGCCCTACCCTGGGACGAGATCGACCCCGTTCGCGTCCCGCGCGGCACCGAGCTTCGAAGCATGCTTCCGGACCTGCAAGCGGCGCACGACGCGCGCGCCGGGTCCGATCCGGACCTGGTCTACCTCGACCGTCGGATGGCGGCGCTCGAAGACCTGCGCGAGCGTGAGGTGCTTTCGCTCAACGAAGACGTGCGGCGCGCCGAGAGCGACGAGATCGATCAGCGCTTCCTGGCCCTGGGCAACGAGTGGCTCGTGGCCCGCGGGGAGGAGCCCGTTGAAAGTCTCGAGGAGCTGCCCAAGGATCAGCTCGAAGCGGATGAGCTCGATGCGCTTCAGGAAGAGGCGTGCGAAGTCCTCTTCGACGTCATCACCCACCCCTGAGGCGGCGCTCGCTCGCCCCGGGGAACCGAACCCCTACCTCTTTCACCACACAAGGATCCAGCAATGACTCTTTGGAAAGCGCTCGGCGGCTTCCTGGCGGCCGGCGCCGTCGGAGCCTCCCTCTACGCCTGCGACGCCTCGGCGCAACAGGACGCGGTCGATCAGGACCCGGCTCCGCAGGAGGCTTCGGCCGATGCGGCTCAAACGGACCCAGCCCCGGCACCCACCCCGCGCGATCCGTCCGAGGTCGTTTGCAGCATCAACGAGGAGAAGATCACCGTCGCGGACGCGTTGACCGAGTTCAAGACGATGATGGGCCCCCAGGCGATGCAGATGCCGCCCGAACAGCTCGACAGCATGTTCGCCCAGTACGAAGAGCAGGTCGTCGAGCGCATGATCGAGAGCGCGGTGCTTCGTCAGGCGGTCGAAAAGGCCGGCGTCACCTGCACCGAAGAGGAGGTCAATGAGGTGCTGGCCGAGATCAGCGCTCAGCTTCCGCCCGACGTAACGCTCGAGCAGCAGTTCGCCTCGATCGGCATGACGCGCGAGCAGGGCCTCGGACGACTGCGCGACAACCTCAAGGCCAAGAAGTACTTCGACACGCTCTTCGTCGCTCTTCCGGCTCCCACGGCCGAGGAGATCTCGGCTTTCTACGCGGCGAACACGCCGCGCTTCCAGGAGAAGGAGGCGGTCGAAGCCCGCCACGTTCTCGTCGCCGTGGACGCTGCGGCGGATGACGCCGCCAAGGCCGAGAAGCGCGCCGCGGCCGAGGAAGTGCGCGCCAAGCTCGTGGCCGAGGGGTCCGACTTCGCGCAGATCGCCGGTGAACACTCGGATTGCCCGAGCAAAGCCGAGGGCGGAAACCTGGGCAAGTTCGGACGCGGGCAGATGGTCGGTCCCTTCGAGGAAGCGGCCTTCGCGCTGCCGGTCAACCAGATCAGCGACATCGTCGAAACGCAGTTCGGGTTCCACATCATCGAAGTGACCGCGCGTCAAGAAGCGCGCACGGTGCCCTTGGAGGAAGCGAGCGAGTCGATCTCCGAGGAACTCTTGGGCGGCAAGAAGAACGAGCTCGTCCAGAAGAAGTTGGCGGACCTGCGCGCGGCGGCCAAGATCGTTCGTCCGGGCGAGGCGGCGGTGCCGATCCCCGCCAACGAGACCGCTCCGGCCGGCGCGACCGAGGGCAACAACGGCTGAGCGAGCTGCGCCTCTGCGAGGCCGAATGAACGACGAGGCGCCGGAGGGATCGACCCTGCGGCGCCTCGTTCCGCATCCCACGAGGAGCATCGCCCGCGCGGGCCATGCGGCTCATGCGGCGGCACGGACCTGGCGCCGCTCGCCGTGTCGCCATCGCGTTACGCGCGTTTCCCTAATCCGTGCCCGGTCCCGTCTGCAAACCCCAATCCGGGGCCTGATCCGGCGAATGGAGCACCGCAAGCGCGCTCGCTGAACCCAGAGGTACGCCGTTTGCAGGACCGACGACGACCCCTGGTCCCCTTGATACCATTCCGCGATGAACCCTCGTCTTCCCGGCGCCTCGCCGTTCGTTCTCGTCCTCCCGCTTCTTTTGACCGCTTGCCTGGAGCCCCAGGGGAGACGATCGGATGAGGGGCAGCGAGCCGTGGAGACGATCGGTTCCGAGGCGGCTCCGGTGGTGCGCGAGCTCGTGGCCTCCTCTCCGCTGCAGGATCCGGCCGGGCCGCACGTGATGGAGAGCGCGTTCTGCGCCAAGTGCCACCCCGCCATCTACGCCGAGCACGAACAGTCCACCCACGGTCGCGCCTTCACGGATGCCGAGGTGCGGCTGGCAACCGCGCGCTTCGATCTCAGGGACTGCATCCGCTGTCACACCCCGCGTCCGATCTTCGAGACCGGCGTGGGGCAGAATCCGACGCGGCGGCACTACGGCCTCGAAGAGGGCAACACCTGCATGAGTTGCCATTGGACGCCCGAGTACGACTACTCGAACTTCCAGGGCGGATCGGAGTGCTCCCAGGCGTTCCACCCGGATGTGGGCACGGTCGAGGCCTGCGCATCTTGTCACCGCAACCACGGCACGCCCTATCAGTGGGAGAAGGCACCGACCGGCAAGGCCACCGGCCGCACGTGCATGGACTGTCACATGGCCGAGGTCGAGCGGCCGGTGGCGGTCGGCGGACCGGTCCGGGCCGTGCGCACCCATATCTTCCCGGGCTCGCGTAGCGAGAAGCAGGTCAACCGCGCCTACGCCTACTCGGCCGCGGTCGAGGGCAGCCACGCGGTCGTCAAGATCAAGAACCAGGGCGCGGGCCACAACTTCCCGACCGAGCTGAAGCAGCGCTCGGTCGAGTCCGTGGTCGTCGTGCGTGACTTGCAGGGCAACGAGGTCGCGCGCTCGCGCATGGTGTTCCGCGATCCCTACAAGCGTCCCTACGGGCTCGAGCTGCCGGTCAACACCCAGATTCCGGCCGGTCAGACACGTGAGCACCGCGTTCCGATCGGAGTGGATGCGGGCACGGTGGAGACCACCCTGTTCTTCAAGCAGTACTACCCGATCGACGACTTCCACCCGGACCTGTCGCGCGTGCTCGAGTCGCGCACGCTCCCGTTCTCAGGGGTCGCGCCTTCGGATGAGGAGGTCGACAGCGGCCCCCAAGTCGCGATTCGAACGCCCGAGGGCATCTCGGCCGAGACCTCCAGCGTGGCCAACCTGATCGATTTCGCGCGTCCTCCGATCGGCCAAGTCGAGGTCGAGGTCCCGGCGGGCGATTCGCCCGAGGACATCCGGGGGCTGATCGACTTGTTCCAGTTCCCCGTTCCCCAGGCCAACGCCGACGCAGGCAAGCGCCTGGTCGAGATCGGACTCCCGGCTGTGCCGGCCCTGATCGAGGCCTTGGGGTCGTGGGACAACAAGACCTACAACCAAGCCATGGCGGCGCTGCAGAAGATCGGGACGCCCGCGCGCCCGGCCATCGTCGCCGCCATGGAGAGCGAACAGCTGTACGAGCGCATGCACGCGCGCAAGATCGTCACGCGCATGCTGTGGCGCGGCGAGGACGTCGAAGCGCCGCTGGCGCGCGCACTCAGCGCGACCGGAGCGCTCGATCGCGCGACCGCGGCGGAGGCGATCGGAATCCTCGGTTTCGAGGGGCACGATCTCGCGCTGCGCGGGATGCTCGCCGACTCCGACCCGGACGTCGTGCGCTCGGCGGCGATGGCGCTCGTAGAGCTCGGGGCCGTCGAGGCCGTCGAGGAACTCGAAGCGGCGCTCGGCCGCGCCTACTACCCCGAGTTGAAGCGCGACCTGGCCTACGCCCTGGCGCGGCTCGGTTCGACGGCCGGGATGCACGAGCTTCTCGCGGGGCTCGACTTCGGGGACGACCTGATCCGCGAGAGCTTCTTCGAGTCCTTCTTCGCCGTGACCGGAGTGCACATGGGCTATGACCCGTTGGCACCCCGACCGGATCGCTTGGAAGCCACAGCCGCGTTGCAATCGTGGTGGGCCAGCGAGGGCTCGCCCGAGGCCTTGATCCCGCTCGATCCGGACCGCGATCCCCAGGCCGAGGCGCACGCCTTCAAGCTCGTCGGAAAGCTCGGGGGCACGGACCTCGGCGGCTCGACGCCGGAGGAGGATCAGTCGGCCGAGGACGAGCTCGTTGCCATGGGCAAGTACGCCGTGCCGAGCCTGATCCGCGGGCTGAAGTACCCGGCGGGCTTCGCCGACAAGCGCGCGCGCATCTGTCGCGTGCTCGGACGCATCGGCGACCCGCGCTCGGCGCCCGCGCTCACCGCAACCCTGCGCGACCCCGTGATCTCGGTCGCCGCCTGGGCCGCGTGGGCGCTCGAGGGCATCGCGGATCCGGCCACGAACCTGGCGCTCGCGCGCTACGAACAGCGCCTGCGGACCTTGATCGCCAACGGACAAGTGCCGCCGAGCGCCGAGCCCAGCGACCGGCTCCTGGCCCAGGCGGCTCGGACGCGTTTCGCCCTGGGCGAGGATTCCGCGCGGCACACGCTTGCGGGACTGCTTCTGAGTGACGACGAAGCCACGCGACGGATCGTCTACGAGGCGCTCGAGCGGCGCTTCGGGGAGAGCTACGGCTACGACCCGGCGGGGGACGAAGTCGAGCGCAAGGCGGCGGCCGCGCGTTGGATGGAGGGACTGTGAAGCGGCGCGCGGGCCTCCCAGATGATGCCCGCGGCCGCGTTCTGACTCGAAGGGCTGCCCTCAGTGCGCTTCGAGCCAGTTCTGCCCGTGCCCGAAGTCGACCCGCAGTGGCACGTCCAGCACGACCGCCTCTTCCATGCAGCGTCGCACGAGCGTGATGGTCTCCTCGAGCTCGCGCTCGGGCACTTCGAGCACTAGCTCGTCGTGCACCTGCAGCAGCATGCGTCCGGCCAGCTTTGACCCCGAGAGCTCGCGTTCGAGGTCGATCATGGCGCGCTTGATGATGTCCGCCGCGGAGCCCTGCACGGGCGTGTTGACTGCCGCGTTCTCGGCGAAGGCGCGCACGCGCGAGTTCTTGGAGTTGATCTCCGGGACCTTGCGCCGCCGGCCGAGCAGCGTCTCCACGTAGCCGCTCGCGCGCGCCTCTTCCAGGAGCCTGTCCATCCATGCGCGCACGGTGGGGAAAGAGCTGAAGTAGCGTTCGATGAAGTCGCGCGCTTCCGGCACCGACAGGCCGGTCTCGCGCGCGAGGCGCTGGGGACCCATGCCGTACAGGAGCCCGAAGTTGACCACCTTCGCTTGGCTGCGCATCTCGCGCGTGATCGCTTCGCGCTCGACCCCGAAGACGTGGGCGGCCGTCGCGGCGTGGATGTCCTGGCCCTCCTCGAAGGCGCGTCGCATCAGGTCGTCGCCGGAGAGGTGCGCCATCACGCGCAGCTCGATCTGGCTGTAGTCGGCGGCCAGCAAGACCCAGGCTCCGTCTTCGTCGGGTTCGCGCGGGATGAAAGCCTTGCGCAATTGTTGCCCGCGCTCGGAGCGCACCGGGATGTTCTGCAGGTTCGGGTCGCTCGAGGCGAGGCGCCCCGTGGCGGCGCTGACCTGGCTGAAGGAGCAGTGCACGCGGCCCGTTTCCGGGTTCACGTAGCGCGGCAGCGCGTCGACGTAGGTGCTCTTGAGCTTCGAGATCTCGCGATAGGTGAGCAGGTGTTGGACGATTTCCACGTCGCCGTACTTCGAAGACAAGGTCTCGGCATCGGTCGCCCAACCGGTCTTGGTCTTCTTCGGACGCTTGACCCCGGCCGCGTCCTGGATGCGCAGCTTCTCGAAGAGCACCTGGCCCAGGGCCTTGGTCGAGTTCACGTTCACGTTCTCACCCGCGAGCTCCTGGATGTCCCAGACGAGCTTCTCGAGCTCCTTCTCCATCGTCGTTCCGAACTCGGCCAACAGTTCGGTGTCGAGCCGGATGCCGCGCTCCTCCATCGCGCCCAGCACCGGGACGAGCGGCATCTCCAGGTCGTGGAACAGAGACTGCGCGCCCTCCCGTTCGAGCTCGGAGCCGAGCACCTCCGCCAGCCGCCAGGTCACGTCCGCATCCTCGCAGGCGTACTCGGCCACTTGCGGGATCGGCACCTCGTCCATCGTCACCTGCTTCTTGCCGGTTCCGATCAGCTCCTTGGTCGGAATCTTGGTTATCCCGAAGTAGGTCAAGGCGAGCTCGTCCAGGCCGTGGCGGCGTTGCGAACCGGCCACCGTGAAGCTCGCGACCATGGTGTCGAAGTGCGGCGGCGGCAAACGTAGCCCTTGGTGGGCCAAGGCCAGCCAGTCGTACTTCGTGTTCTGGCCAACGAGCTCGATCTTCGGATCGGTCAGGAGCGGGCGCAGCGCGTCGAGCAGGGCCGGCGTGTCGCCCTCGACGACGGGCGGAAACTGGTTGCAGGGCACGTACCAGGCCTGATGCGGCTCGCAGCTGAAGGAGAGCCCGACGAGCTTGGCTTCGAGCAGCACCAAAGAATTTAATTCCATCAGCTCCTCTCCCGGCATTATTGCGCACCCATTCTCGGGCCATCTCAGGATCGCTGATTGGATCCTCACTTCCAGCACCAAATCTGGTATACGCTACGATCCTCGGAGCTGTGATCTGGTTCAAGCTACTTTTTTCTCTTTGGTCCAAAGTCCAGTCCAAGCCATTTCCACATGCAGGATCACGTACCGTAGTGATGCCATGTGCCATCCAGAGCTTGAAGACATACTCTGCATCCGCCCCCTGCGACTTCCCACCAATGTGTCCGTGCATATCGACGAAACCGGGAAGTAGGTACATACCTTCACAATCGAGCTCCTTGCCACCAGGTTTTAATTTTGGCCGGCCTTTGGGGTCGATCTCGACACCCGGATATCCGACCACTTTGATGTTTTTGATGATATTGTTTTCGACCACAATATCGATCGGTCCGCGAGGTGGAGCTCCATTGCCATTGATAAGCGTGACACCACGAATGATAAGTTGGGGCCAGGGGCCTTCCCCTCGTTCTCTTTCCGGAGCTTTTTTCACCTGGGAATATCCGAAGGCAAAAGAAACCAGGAGTATCAGATAAATCAGAAAGAACTTAGACATTTTGGATTATTTTGGCGAGATCCGAAAGTCTGAATTTAGTTAATTTGCAGCATTATGGATGATGCGGCAAGTGCCTGTTCGATTCAAGTTGAAAAATTGAATAAGCAATTAGATGCTTGTTTCGAAAGTCTTGCAGAGTTACCTCAGCCCACTTGGTTTGCGAAAGTAGATGTCAAGAGCTGGAGTGTAGCTCAGGTGCTGAGTCATGTCAAACTCGCAGAAGATTTAGCACTGCGGTATGTGATAAAGAAGCTCAGTTTTAACCCTAAATTGCCAAGGGCAAGTATCTTCACTGACCTTAAATACCTGGGTCTGGTTACTTTTATAAAGCTACCCATAAAGTTTAGTGCAGCTCAAGGAGTGCGTACTGAAAACCTGCCAGAAGTAGACGATTTGCAGCAATTTAGGTTAGATTGGCAAACTCAGAGACAAGTACTTCGTGAAAAACTAGGTGAATTTGCACCAGAATGGTTTGGAAAAGAAGTTTATAAACATCCCATCGTCGGTCGAATTACGATCTACCAAATGTTGCGATTTTTTGAGCTTCATTTCGAGCGTCATGAAAAACAAATCGGACGTGTTCTCAACAAACTTAAAGTCGTGAGGGCGAATTAATGCAAAACATTTGCAATAAATCAAATGCAGAGCTGGGAGAATTTGAAACACTAGAAAATCATTGTTCGGTAATTCAGATCGTTACACTAATAGCAAAAAAAATGAATCAATGAAGTCGATAATTCGGGATAGTCCTTGGGTTGACCAGGTGAACGTAGAAGAACGAGTTGCCCGGCTGACAGCTAGGAGCATCAAAAAGGAAAGTAAGATTGCGGGGCTTAAACTGGCGCTAAGCATGATTGATCTGACTACTTTGTCTGGGCAAGATACACCTGGGAAGGTGCGTCAACTGTGTAATAAGGCACTGCATCTTCACGAAGATCTGGACGATTTGCCCCGGGTTGCAGCCGTTTGTGTTTATCCCTCAATGATCTCGATTGCCAAAAAAGCCTTGTCTGGCAGTGATATCGCTGTCGCCTCCGTCGCGACTGCTTTTCCCAGTGGGCAGACCAGCAGAAAACTTAAAATCGAAGAGACGAAGTTTGCGGTAGAAGAGGGCGCCGATGAGATAGATATGGTGATTTCAAGGGGCAAGTTCTTGAAGGGTGAAATAGCGTACGTATATGATGAAATTGCCTCCGTGAAAGCGGCTTGCGGGCATGCTCATTTGAAAGTTATTCTAGAAACAGGTGAGTTGGGGACACTCGATAGAATCCGTCAAGCCAGCGATCTAGCTATGCATGCCGGAGCAGATTTTATTAAGACCAGTACTGGAAAAGTGAAACCTGCTGCAACCTTACCCGTAACCTTAGTCATGCTGGAGGCGATTAAAGATTATTATTTTGAAACAGGAAGGAAGGTTGGCATGAAGCCGGCAGGAGGAATTAGCAATGCAAAACTCGCCTTGCAATATCTGGTCGTTTTGCGGGAGACCTTGGGGCAAGCATGGATGACACGAACCCTGTTTAGGTTTGGAGCCAGTAGTCTCGCCAATGATCTCCTAATGCAGCTGGTCAAGCAGGAGGAGGGCAGGTATCAATCCATGGATTATTTTTCAAAAGATTAGCAATGGGAAAAAAGAAAAAGGAACCAAAATTAGAATTCAAAACCCATTGGTCGTATGCACCAGCTCCCGAGAGTAGTGATCACGTTAATTTAAAAAAACAATATGAGCTATTCATCAACGGTCAGTTTATTACACCTAAGGATGAAAAGTACTTTAACATTAAAAACCCAAGTACTGGTAAGCGCCTAGCTCGAATTGCAAAAGGTGAGGAGATCGATGTTGATTTGGCAGTACAGGCGGCACGTCGCGCCCTTCCTAAATGGCGCAGTTTGCCGGGCGGTGTTCGTGGCAGATACCTTTTTCGCATTGCCAGAATGATTCAAGAAAAAGCACGTGAATTGGCCATCATCGAGAGTATGGATGGTGGAAAGCCCATCAGGGAATCTAAAACGGTGGACATTCCCCTGGCAGCAGCTCACTTTTTCTATTATGCTGGCTGGGCGGATAAATTACAATATGCATTTCCAGGTCGGAAGGTTGAACCGATTGGTGTTGCGGGGCAGATTATTCCTTGGAATTTTCCGCTATTAATGGCGGCATGGAAGATTGCACCTGCGTTAGCCGCCGGAAATACCGTGGTGCTCAAACCTGCGGAAACAACACCCCTAACCGCTCTAAAACTGGCAGAGATTTTACAAGAAATCGATCTGCCACCGGGAGTGGTAAATATTGTGACTGGTGCCGGAGATACGGGGGGCTGTCTGGTCCGACACCCTGACGTAAATAAAATTGCCTTTACCGGTTCGACGGAGGTTGGCAAGTTGATCCGAGCACAATCGCTGCTAGATGATAAGAAGGTGACCCTCGAGCTCGGTGGGAAGGCGGCTAATATCATTTTGGAAGATGCAGCAATCAATCAGGCCGTGGAGGGAATCATCAACGGAATTTATTTTAACCAAGGACATGTTTGCTGTGCCGGCTCGCGTTTACTCATTCAGGAAAGCATAGAAAAAGAGGTGATTCGAAAACTCAAAGAGAGAATGGATACCCTAATTGTGGGAGATCCGCTCGATAAAAATACCGATATCGGAGCCATCAATTCTTCTAAACAGTTGAAGACAATAGAGGGATATCTGGCACAGGGAGTGAAAGAGGGAGCACATATGTATCAGAGTAATGGTACTCTCCCGGCAGGCAATGGTTATTGGTGTCGCCCCACGCTTTTCACCGGGACCTCTCAATCGCATACCATCGTGAAAGAGGAAATCTTTGGACCGGTGCTGACGGTCCAATCATTCCGTACTGTACAGGAAGCCATTGAAAAGGCAAACAACAGTCGCTATGGATTATCAGCAGGGGTGTGGACAGATAAAGGCTCAAAGATTTTTGCAATGACTAAGGCGATGAGGGCTGGTGTTATTTGGGCCAATACCTTTAATAAATTTGATCCGACATCACCCTTCGGTGGCTACAAAGAAAGTGGCTTCGGTAGAGAAGGTGGCATGCATGGACTGAACGCCTACCTTCAATAATCATATTGATATGTACTTACTAAAAAAATTAATTGATGGCAAAGCATACCCTCGCGATTCCAAAAACCTATAAGCTTTATATCGGCGGAAAATTTCCCCGTACCGAGTCAGGACGATACCTGACCACCCAGGGACCGATTGGACCGGTGCATTACTGTCGTGCCTCCAGGAAAGATTTTCGCAATGCCGTCGTAGCAGCTAGATCTGCCTTTACCGGCTGGTCAGATCGCACGGCCTACAATCGCGGACAGATTATCTATCGGATTGCCGAGATGATGGAAGGACGAAAAAATCAACTGGTGAATGAGCTGAAGGCCTTTGGCCTGACCGTTTCTCAAGCAACTGCCGAGGTGAATGCTGCGATCGATCTAGTGGTTTACTTCGCCGGCTGGAGTGACAAGTATCAACAAGTTTTTAGCTCCGTTAATCCGGTGGCTGCATCATATTTTAATTTTTCGGTCTATGAACCCACTGGAGTAGTTGCCATTTTCAGTTCCGACAGACCATCACTACTAGGTCTCATATCGAGCCTCCTTCCGGTTATTGTTGGTGGTAACACCGCGATCATCCTAGCTTCAGAACAGGAACCTTTGACTGGTGTTACCCTTGCTGAAATCCTGCATTCATCAGATGTGCCCGCAGGTGTGATCAACATCCTAACGGGTTTAAGATCAGAGTTATTACCACATTTTGTCAGTCATATGGATGTCAATGCATTGGTTTTAAATGGGTCTGTCACATCAGAAGAACGGCAAATTCTGGCCGATGAGGCAACCCAAAATATGAAGCGGATCGTTATGCGACCAGTCAACGAGGTTATTGAGGCAGCACCAGGGCCACAATGCATCTTGGACACCTTAGAAGTAAAAACAACCTGGCATCCCGTGGGAATTTGACCGACCATCCACAGAACTTAGGATGGAGTAAATGAGTGGGCTGTTCCGCGCAGTTTGCATGACTTGAACCATTCTCATGCGGCTACGCACTAGCATTGAACAATTGGGCGAGCTGATCGTGCAGCCCTACTCCAAGACATCGATGACAAGGGGTCTGTTGGGTGGTTCGTGATCGGATATGGTAAATGAAGAGATCACCCTACTTTCAGGTATCTTATTCAGAGATCTTTCAGATCCATGCAGTGTCAGTAAAGCATCCCCCGCTTGTACCTGATCACCAACTTTTTTATGCAGCTGTATTCCAGCAGTCAAATCGGGTGTCTCCACAGATTCTCCCATCAAGGTCATGGCCAAGGAGCCGATGGTCCTGGCATCGATGACGGTGACAAAGCCCGAACTAGTGGCTAGTTGCTCCCTCGCCAAAGGGATCTGAAACTCGGAATCTGGTCCGGGATCAATCAGATTGAACCGGCCTCCCTGTGCGGTGATCATTTCTCTGAGTTTATCCATTGCTTCACCGGACTCAATTTTAGCAAGTAAGATCCTTCTGCTATCCTGGTACGTTTCGGTTCGCCCGGCGAGATGTAACATTTCGTGGCCTAAGGCCAGACATAATTCAACCAGATCTGCTGGCCCATGACCACGGAGTGTTGCCAGGGCTTCCTGAACCTCCAGAAGGTTGCCCACGGCATATCCCAAAGGTTGGCTCATGTCGGTGAGGATGGCTCGAGTTGGCCTTCCGACTTTCTTGCCAATATCTACCATAGACTTGGCAAGGGTACGCGCCTTGTCTTCACTCTCAAAAATCGCACCACGGCCCACTTTGACGTCCAGCACAATGTGGTGTGCTCCACCGGCGATCTTTTTGCTCATAATACTGCTCGCTATCAAAGGGATGGATCCAACAGTTGCGGTCTGATTTCGCAGCGCATACATGCGCTTATCGGCTGGTACCATCTGATTGGTTTGGCCTGAAATAAAGCACCCCACGGCGGCGAGCTGCTTCGCCATGTCAGAAGTAGAAAGGTCGAGGCGGATGCCGCGAAAGCAGGAAAGCTTGTCTAGGGTGCCGCCCGTGTGACCCAGCGCCTTGCCAGAAAGTTTTGCCATTTTCAAACCGCAGGAGGCAAGTAAGGGTACGAGAATCAGTGAGGTCTTATCACCTACACCGCCGGTGCTGTGTTTGTCAGCACTTAGTTGATCTGAAAGGGTCAGGACTTCTCCCGAATGGGCCATCGCTTCGGTCAGTTGGGCTATCTCGACACTGGTCATCCCCTGCAGATAAACTGCCATCAGCCAAGCACTAAGCTGTGCTTGGCTAATCTCTTCAGAACAGATGGCATTTATCAAACATTCAATTTCTTCTTTACTGTGTGCTTTTCCATCTCGCTTGGCGGCGATGATATCTCGAATGACCCTCATTGAGCACCTAATCTACTGACTATCAAGGAGATAAACTGATTCGTCTTTTCCGAAACTTTAGCCATAGTTGACAACACTTCTTCGTGCGTTAATGTAGTGCTGCTCAATCCTGATGCCAGATTGGCCACTAAAGAGAGTCCAAATGTGCGCAGGCCCGCATGATTTGCTACCAGGGCCTCCGGAACGGTTGACATACCGACGACATCTGCTCCTAAGGTTCGCATCATTCGAATTTCTGCAGGAGTTTCAAAACTTGGACCCGACGTAAAAAGGTAAATCCCCGATTGAAGATTGAGGTCCATTTCTTTGGCACACTCCTGGGCAATCTGCTGCAGAATGGGGTCATAGATTTTGGCCGCATCCGGAAATCGAAGGCCGTAGTGGTCAAGATTGGGACCAATGAGTGGGTTGTTTCCAGTGAGATTGATATGATCTTCGATAACCATTAATTGGCCAGGTTGGAATTGGACGTTGATTCCTCCCGCTGCATTGGTCAAGAACAAAGTCTGAACTCCCAAATCCTTGAATACTCTGACCGGTATGGCTAGTTCTTGCATTTGATAACCTTCATAGTAATGAAACCTACCTTGCATGATAATAACCTTAACACCACTAACACTGGCTGTCAGCAAGCGCCCACGGTGGCCCTCCACAGTGGTTACAGGAAAGCCGTTGATGTTGTGGTAGGCTACCTCATGCTCAATCTCAATCGTGTCGATCCAGCCCGCGAAGCCTGATCCTAAAATGATGGCCACCTCAGGAATGAAATCGTTCGTGTGGGTACGAATGCTATTTACTGAAGACTGAATCCTATCAAAAAAATTCACTATAAAACTTTAAACTCTTACAATGACCTTACTAAGACACTGGCAATGATCGCAGTCATAAAACAGGCGACCGTACCACCGATCAGCGCTTTGATGCCGAGTTCGGTGAGGGTTTTTCGCTGACCAGGAGCCAGTACACCTATACCTCCGATCTGGATACCAATGGAAGCAAAATTCGCAAATCCGCAGAGTGCATAAGTGGCAATGATGATCGATTTTTCGGTAAGAATGCCAGCAGTTTTCATTTCAGCTAGGGTGGCATAGCCTACAAATTCATTCAAGATTGTTTTTTCACCTAGCATTTGACCCACAGCCACAATATCACTGGCTGGGGCACCGAGTAACCATGCAAATGGTGAAAAGATCAGACCAAAAATATACTGTAGGGTAAATCCATCAAACTGACCGCCACTACTCGAAATGATTAGTTCATTTAAACCTGTCCACTTACCAATTTGAAAGAATATGCTGTTGCCCAGATAGATAAAGGCCATAAAAGCCAAAAGCATGGCCCCAACGTTTACCGCCAGAACAACACCATCCGTGGTTCCCCTCGATAAAGCATCCAGGGCGTTGCTCCCTACCTGATTTCTCGGCACATCAAGATCCGTATTAACATCTTCCCGGTTCTTTTCAGGTACCAGGATCTTAGCGGCAATGATGGCAGCCGGGGCCGAGATTATGGAGGCCGTGAGCAGATGCATTCCAAAGAGTTGTCGCCCCTCCATCGCTTCACCACCGAGCATGGCCATATAGGCCCCGAAGACACCTCCGGCAATGGTGGCCATGCCGCCCGACATCAAACACATGATTTCTGAATTAGTCATTCGTTCGAGGTAGGGCTTTACCACCAGGGGTGCCTCTGTTTGACCGATAAAGACGTTGGCGGCTGCAGCCAGGCTTTCGCTGCCCGACAAACGCATCGTTTTGTTCATCAGCCAGGCAAAACCATAAACGATCTTCTGTAGGATACCGAGATAGTAGAGTAGAGAAGACAATGCCGAAAAGAATACAATGGTGGGCAAAACATAAAACGCAAAACCAAAAGCTCCCCCTGCGATCGCGAGATCGCCGAAAAGAAATCTGGCGGACTCTTCAGTGGCATCGATCATCAGAACAAAAAAGTTGACGATCAGACGAAAAAAACCACGCACCAACGGTACCTTCAACATCAAAATGGCCAGCACCAACTGCAACCCAAGACCCATCATCACCAAACGCCAGTCTACCGATTTTCGACTGCTGCTAAGCAAGTAACAAATCGCTATCAATACCCCCATCCCAAGGGCGCCACGTAGTATATCAGTTAAGAGCTCCAATGCGGCAAACAAGATAAGAATTCTTGCCAGTGGGGGAGTGCCGACCAGCTTTATTTGGCCTTAATTTTTCGAGGGTTAATCAGGCGATTTCGAGGGTATTTTCTTTATTTTATTCTATGACCCAACCCATCATCATCGGTGTGACTGGAGCAAGCGGTTCGGGAAAGAGCTGCCTGGTGCAAGAGATTGCCAAAGTGTTTAGCAAACATCAGGTCTGCATGGTCTCACAAGATGAATACTATCTCGAACGAGCCCTCCAAAAAAAGGGTCTACATGGTTACATCAATTTTGATCAGCCCTCCGCTATGGATCTGGAAGCATTTGTCGGTGATCTTTACAAGCTGAAAGCAGGTCATACCGTGGAGAGAGAGCGGTATCGTTATAATAATCACGAGGGTACACCCACCCGTATTCAATACCGGTCTGCCGAGATCATAATTGTGGAAGGCCTCTTTCTTTGTCGGGATGAAATCAGGGCCATGATTGATTACCTGATCTATCTACACGCCGATGAACACCTGCGGCTGAGTCGGCGCATTCATCGTGACCTATCGGAGCGCAATTACTCATTGGAAGAGATTTTATACCGATATGAGCATCACGTGATGCCAAGCTATACAAAGTATATTGAGCCGATGAAGTCCCAGGCCGATCTTGTTATCAACAACAACGACTCTTTTGACCGGGGATTAGAAGTTCTGGTAGGATTTATTGAAAGTCAGTTAATGAAACCTGTGCTGGAGACGAGGGGAGATGTTAAAGTTTGATATCTAAGGCAAAGAAAATGAGTGACTTAGATATCGGAGATTCCTTTAACATTTAAAATTTTTAGGACTAAACAATAATTAGGCTTTTTAATCATTTTAATAGTACGAATTCACAATCACGAATTTCGCTCATCACTGCACTAGGAATCCTGTCGCGATTTCTCGTTTCACATGCTCATCACTACTGACGACCGTCGCACTCTGACTATTTCAATTGATTGATTCTAGAAACCCCTTGTTTAGAAGAATGCCATCGGTGTATGAACCCGTTCTACAGAGAAAACTTCCAGATCACTTATAGTGATTCTTCCATATATAAATGGCCAAAGAGCATCCTGCCCATTGGCTATGAGATATCTATTGTCGATGCAAATCCATCCTTGGGTTTGCATCCGACATTGTTTACCACTCACCCTCTTTACAACAGCCTTGACCGGATATCGCTATTTAAATCAATCGATATGCTGGCGGGCCCAATGCGTCAACTGCAATTAAGAATCAATTGGGTGACGGCCAGCGAGCTGGATGGTGATACGTTTGAAATACAACGTGGCGCTGATGGAATTACAATTGGATCGCCATAATCGCTAATCCAGCCGCTGGTTATTTCATTTTCCAGAGGAATTTTTACTGACGCACTCCGCAAGAAAAATGGATGCCATTGATTTACGAAGACGTGTCCAAGAATAAGTTTGCAGTACTGGTACATAAGTTGGTATTACAAAAGCCGCACTAAAAGTAGATGCGGCTTTTGCTTTTTCAAACGACAGCCACCAGGTTAGTTTTCAGGAGCTTCTTACATTTAGACTCAAATTTCTTCCACTTTGAAAAGAAGTCTTCTGCTCTATGCTGTGGCGCTTGCAATCATCATGGTGTTGATGAAGAGTCTCGAGTACCGTTACCTTCTACGGAAACTAGATGTCGAAGTGTATTTGGCGGCTGTGTCTCTCATTTGTATGGCAACGGGCATATGGCTAGGTATGCAACTCATGCGCAAAAGGAGCGATTCTTCCGTTTGGCAGCCCCGACCTCCCTTTACGGAAACCAATCTCCTCAGCGATCGTGAGGCAGAAGTGTTACGACTCATGGCCCTCGGTTATAGCAATCAAGAAATCGCCGATCAACTCTTCATTTCAATTCATACCGTCAAAACGCATACCTCTAATCTATTTGCCAAACTGGAGGTCAAGCGTCGAACGCAGGCAGTGCTACGGGCCCGGTCACTGGGGTTAGTACCCTGAAGCAGACCTCCCTCGAAAGTACCAATAGGATGGCATTGGTACTTTTGTCTGATTGCTTTATTCCAGAGATTTTCCAATTTGGTAGAAATCAAAAACCAACAGCAATGAAGAAACTTATCTGGTGGAGTGGTACCGGAGCAGGAATTTTCCTGGCCCTTACCATGGCAGTATCAATCTCTACCATGCGTGATGCCATGGAAAGCGGATCCAGGAGCGCAGAAATCTGGGGTTATGCCAGTATGGTGATAGCATTCTCGGTCATCTTTTTTGCAATTAGGAGATATCGGGATGCCCATTTGGGAGGAATCATCACTTTCGGTCAGGGTCTGAGAATTGGCCTCTTTATCACAATCATCGCATCTATCATCTATGTGGTGGCATGGCTGGTCCTGTCCGGTTGGCTATATCCTGATTTCATGGAAGACTATGCCCAGCATGTCATGGAGCAATTGCAGGCCTCAGGTGCCACCGAACAAGAGATTTCCGCTCAGCAAGCCAAGATGAACCAATTTATTGAATGGTACAAAAATCCGGTTTTTAAAGCTGGGATGACCTTTATTGAACCGCTTCCAGTGGGTGTCATTCTGACCATCTTGGCTGCCTTAATTTTGAAAAAATCAAACTAATAATATGAAGAAAGTTACAGGAATCGGAGGCGTCTTTTTTAAAACAAAGGATCCTGACCAGGTCAAAGCTTGGTATAAGGAGCATTTGGGTATGAATACAGATCAATATGGTTGCTTATTCTCCTTTCGGTTGGAAGATCGGCCAGAGGTCAAGGGGCATTTACAGTGGAGTACATTTAAGCAGGATACCGACTATTTCAAACCTTCAGAAAAGGAGTTTATGATCAACTATCGAGTGGATGATTTAGTGGCCCTTGAAAAAGAGCTGAGGGCGGCTGGTGTCAATGTGCTTGACACTATTGAGGAGTTTGAATACGGCAAATTCTTGCATATCATGGATCTCGAGGGGAATAAAATTGAGCTGTGGGAACCCGTAGATGGTGGATTTGGCTAGGTCAGCAGGCGAATTACTAGGGGAGACAAGATCACTTTAGAACGAAGGTGGGTGCGTCGACTGACAGGAAGGAATGACCCTGTGGCACCCGCTTTGAAGATGCCAGATAAAAAACTTCCTATTTTTGTTTACCTAGTAATTCGTTTGACCTATAAAGATCGTTTATTGGATTGGACCGATGCCAATATTGTTGAATCCATCAAATCTGGAGAAGAAGAGGGTTTGATCCATTTGTATCGCACCTTGCGTGAAGGCTTTGTGAAGTGGGCTGGTAAGCGATATGGGGTTGATGACGATTTACTCAATGATGCCTTCCAAGAAGCCATCATTGCACTTCGTCACAACGTAATTCACGATCGTTGGGTACAGGGATCTAGTAGTCTAAAGACCTACTTGTTTTCCATTGGGAAGAATCAGTTACTCGGACGATTAAAAAGGACCAAATATGAATCTTCGAAATCGGATATGATCGGTGTAACCATGCATATCAAGGGACAGGAAAACGAATTGACCGATCGCCAGATATTGGTTCGAAATCAAATCGGAGTGATGGCAGATCCTTGCAAGTCCATCTTGAAAATGTTTTATTATCTGGGTTATTCAATGGAGGTCATTGCCGCTAGGATGGCGTACAAAAACGAGGATGTAGCCAAAAGCCAGAAGATGCGTTGCTTAAAGAAATTGAAACAGAGAATCGCCACAACTCAAAATGCTGCGAGATGAGGACCTATAGCGAAGAATACATGCGCGATTACTTATTGGGCAAGCTCACCAAGGAACAAGAAGCATCCTTTGAAGTGTCCTTGCAGGAAGATCGAGAACTTGCCGAAGGACTGAATTTGCAACGGGATGTTTTGATCGGAATCAAAGCGGGCTTTGACGATCAATTACGTCAAAGACTGCAACAGGAAGTACTGCCTGACCACAAGCAAGCACCGACGGTAAGGCTACCGATATGGCGGTGGGCAAGTGCTGCTGCCATCATTTTGGGATCTCTAGGAGTATACTTTTATATGAATCAAACGACCGCGGTCGAGCGGGTCTACGCTGAGTATTTTGAAGATTTTCCGAACATTATTGCTCCAAATCAACGCGATCGTGAAAATGAGATGCCTGCCTTTGCCGCCTATCAATCAGAAAATTGGTCTGAAGCAGTAGCAGAATTCTCAATGCTGGCGGCGGATGAACCAGGTCAGGTATATCCAAATTTTTATCAAGCCATGGCACATATGCATCTGGAAGATTGGGAGTCTGCCATTGAACTGTTTGAAAAAGTTCGATCTGCGGAAGACCCCCGATTTCAAGAAGCCTCCACTTGGTACGCCAGCCTAGCCTACTTAATGTCAGGACAAAGGGATCGATCGCTGATCATTTTTGAATCTCTGGCAGAGACGAATTCTAGTTATCAGGAGGAGGCCAGGGCAATCCTCGATGCCCTGGATTAGGGTGGATGGTTTCATTGTGGCTTATCCAATGCCTTTCAAGGTAAAATGAGGTAACTTAGATTTTTTCGTCCTAAGCAATCTCATGGGGTTCAGATTTCAGGTGCTCACTTTCATTATGCTAGCCATATCGATACCTATGTCGGTATTCGGCAATGAGTTGGACAGCATGTTGCTTGAGGCTAATGAGCTGCAAAGCGCTCGGGCTTTCGATCAAGCATATCAAACCTACGAAAGGCTCGGTCAAATGGCCAAGCTGCAGGAGCATTTCAACCTCTTCATTCGATGTCGCGTAGAAATGGCCCGCTGCAGTCAATTCACTTCGGTCGTGAGCAGAGACGCCATAGGTGAAATTATTCTCCCTGCCATTACCTTGGCTCAACAGTATGCCGAACTACTAGAAACGGTAGCTTGTGCAGAGGCTTATCAGTTTTTAGCGCGTTACCATTGGTCGGTACAGGGAGCCTACCCCGAGGCACTTCAAGCTTATGATGAGTCGCTGAAAATCTGTGACCGGATCGGAGAGGGAGCCAGAGAAGTCAGGATGGCGAGCTATAATGATATGAGCCATGTTTATAGTAATCAGGAGCAGTTTGATCAGGCCCTCGACCTGGCAAAAAAGTCGTTGGAACTCTCAAAGGAAATTTATGGTGAAGACGGAGTGCAAAATGGCCCTCGGTATTACAGCTTGGGCTTCACCTACTACCGCAGTGGTGACTATGACCGTGCCATCGAAGCCATCACCAAGGGGATATCAATTTTGGAGTCGGGCGGTGGTCCGGAGATGCAGATTGGATTGGGATACAATAATCTATCTGCTGTCTATGTAGCCAAACTCGACCAAGAGGGTGCCTTGCAAAGTACCCAGGCATCTGAGCAAATCCTAGGTAAGTACCTCGAGCCAAATCACGAAGCGTTTGGAAACATCCAATGGGATTTAGCCCTCATGTATGCTGATCTGGGAAACTATGTTGAAGCTGAAAATCATGCGCGAAAAGCCATCTCGATATTCGAATCAAGGTTTGGACCTAAATTTCCCCAACTACCAGACTTATACCACCATTTGGGTTATTGTCTCGATCAAAGACAAGAATTTGACGAAGCTTTGAGTTGGCATCAGGCAGCCCTGGCCATGAAGCTATCTGTTTTTGGTGCGGATCACGTGCGAACCTCTGAAAGTCATCGGCGGCTAGCACTTCACTTCTTGCACGCCGGTCAGATTCAGCAAGCTGAAAAAGCGTTGGCTGAAGCATTTTTGATTTTGGATAGGCACGAACATCGGGTGGGGCTCAGTACCTCATGGCTGTATGACATGAAAGGCATGCTGTTAGCAGAAAAAGGTGCTTACAAAGAGAGTGCGGAAGCTTTTGACAGGGCCATCAGTGGGGTGTGTATTCATCTGGATCCGGAAGGTGGCAAAAGCGTGGAAAACTCCTTCAACCCCTTCTTTTTTACCGAATTTCAAGAGAAAAAGGCGCGGGTGCTCTTTCATCTGTTTCAAGAGGAACGGGATATCGATCAGCTGGTGGCCGCCCTGGCAGCTTGCCGTGCGGCACACGGCGGAATTCGGAAATTACGCCTGTCCTATCGTTCGGCTCAGGCAAAACTGTTTCTTCAAAAGCGAGCACGAAGTCTCTATGATTTAATGTTACAAGTGCTCTATCAAACCTGGAAAAACGCGAACGATCCTCAATTTATCGCTGAGGCCTGGGAGATCAGTGAGCAAACTAAGTCGCTGTTATTACTCGAAGAACGAAAGCGCTTAGATCTTGATGGGCTGACGCTACCCAGTGTGATGTATGACTCTCTCACTCAAATGCAACGAGACTTGGCCTATCATCATAAAAATCTAATGGATCATTTGCAGGGAGGCGACAGCTTAGCAGCAATAAGCAGTAGGGATGCCTATTTTCAAACGAATACTTCTCTGGCAGTATTTGAAAATGATTTGCAACAGAAGTTTCCGGACTATGCGGCTTTGAACACGGATCTTTCTCCCATCACACTCCCTGAGGTACAGCAGCACATTCCCACCAAGACCGCTTTAATCGAGTACTATCTCGGAGATAGTGCTTTGATTATTTTCTGTATTACTCAGGATGACTTCACCTGGCACTTCCAACCGGTGACCGAAGGTTTTCAAGATTCAGTCATCGATTATGCAAGAATGGGTCGTGATTTGGATCCGATTCTCGAGGATCCTGAACGGGCCATCTCACAACTGCACGAATATGGAAAGCAGATCGCCAAAGTACTGCTACCAGATACCCTACAGATCACTCTGGGAGATTTTGATCGTCTTATCATCGTACCGGATCGAGAATTGGCCTATCTGTCTTTTGAGGCACTACCATCACCGACATCTTCTGAGTATGACTATTTGATTGATCACTTTGCCACCTGTTATGCGTATAGTGGATCGCTCTATGCGATTCATAGTGAAGAGTCTGCTCCGATATCTCTCGATCGGGTAGCTGGATTTGCTCCATCATATCCGCAGTCCTTGGAGGATTCAGACATCGATCTAGCCGTGGCCAATCTTTTCCGATCAGCGTACGGAGCATTACCAGGAGCCAAGCAAGAGGTGCTGAAGATTTCCGAACTCACGGATGCTGTCGTGTGGTTGGATAGCGCTGCCACGGAAGAAAACTTCAAGGAAGTGGCGCCGAAATATGATATTCTCCACATGGCATTGCATGGTATGCTTGATGAGGAGTCTCCGATTTTATCTCGACTACTGTTTCACAGAGATTCCGTCCACAACGGAGAGCTCAATGCCTATGAAATCTATGACCTTGATTTGGACGCTAATCTGGCAGTGCTCAGTGCATGCAATACAGCATCAGGTAGGCTGGAGGCAGGTGAGGGGATATTATCACTTTCTCGAGCCTTTGCATTTGCGGGTGTACCCAATCTCATTGCCAGTCTTTGGCGGGCTGATGACGATGCATCCGGAAAAATAATGGTTGATTTCTACCGCAACCTGCAACGGGGTTTAACAAAAGATGAAGCGTTGCGCGGAGCCAAGCTAGATTTTCTTAGAGCCCAAAAATCCGAGACTTATCGTCACCCCTATTTTTGGGCTGCCTATGTTTTGATCGGCGAGAATATTTCAGCGGTCACTCCATCTTTCCCAACGATTCCTCTCCTGGGAATCGGTCTCTTGCTCCTGGGCTTTTTTTTCTATTGGTTTAGGCTTCGTTAAAAAAAAATACCGATCCAGGTTTACCTATTGATGTTGCTGCGCTAACAAGGGTGTTAAAGAACTTTTGTTAACCTCTAGCCTGAAAAGGTCAAAAAACATCAAAGATGAAAACGAAATATTTTATTGCCCTAGCTTTTTTTGCCACGGTCTTTTTTACCAATTGTCGGAAAGCTGCCCTTGTCGGACCAGACAGTTGCCTGGAACGAATTGAGGGTGTCTCCATAGCAGCTCAAAATTATGTAGCTGATCCTACCGTAAATAATTGTAAGAGTTACGTCGAGGCACTGCGAAAGTATTTGGAATCAAACTCGTGTTTTGGAAACATTTACTTTGAAGAGTATCGAAAAACCCTGAACGAATTGGAAGAAGTAGAATGTAAATAATTAAAGAGCAAGGCGAACGAGTTATTCAATTACTCGTTCGCCGAGTTAATTCTCGTTTGATCGGTGCCGGTTTTGAATGTATTCCGACAGTAACCGATAGATCTCTGCGTGCCCTGAATCTTTTAATTCCCGAAGGTGCTGTTGCATTATTTTTTGATCATTCCTAAGTGCTGGTCCGGTTTGAGATTCGTGTGGGGTCAGGTATTTTAGTTTTTCAATTGTTTCTGCTATTAAAGGACTGAGCCAATCAAATTTAACGTCATGCTCAGCACAAATCTGTGCGGCGATGTCCCACATGGCATTGGTAAAATTACAACTGAAGACCGCTGCTAAATGAAGGGCAAAACGCTGTCGATCGTCCACCTGATGCACTCGGATGCTTATTTGACGAGCGAGTTTTTCGATGACCTCAAGGGTATGATTATTGGCACCTGAAATCAGAATGGGAATTTCCCTCCAATTCGCTTTTCTACTTTTGGACAGTGTCTGTAAGGGATAGAGGACACCCCAGTTTTTGGATACAGAAGCCAGGAGGTGGCCGGGCACAGATCCAGCGGTATGTAATAAGATCTTGTTGTCTAAGGATGGCATGCGATCAGCGACCTCACTGATTGCATCGTCTTTGATGGCCATGATGATTACCTCGGTTTCCGCATCAATGTTACGAAGGGAAGTACTGGCAGTAGCATTGATTTGTTCAGCAAGTTCAGTAGCTCTCCCAATATGGCGACTAATTACTTGTATGATATCAATACCGAGAATAGGGTGTAATGCCAAGGCAAGTTGAGTAGCAACATTTCCCGAACCGATCAAAGTCAATTTCATGCAGGATGGCGTAATGCCAAATTATGAACTGTGTAATCCGATAAATTCTGAGTAATTGAGGAGCGTTAGATCCAGCGCCTTCTGCGAAACATCCCTAACGTTGCCCCACCCATCATCATAATACTTCCTAGCCAAAATAAATTAATTCCAGGAAATTCAATTACCTCAAGAACCAGACAATCATCTCGGGGTACTTGGGTGGCCACCTGGACGGGAATCGATACATGTTGAATTCCTGTTTTAGCGAGTAGCAATTGCATGCTCTCAGTAGCCGGATCAATCGAAGCAAATTTAGTAGATAGTCCGAGATTGGGTTGATAATCCTTGATTAAATAGGTGCGGTTGTCACGAATAAGGAAAATTGGTTTTGCTAATCCCTCTCTGCCTTCTGGCGTAATTATTTCCAATAAGATGGCCACGGCAATATCTCCTTCTTCTGGTTCATACGAGGAATGTGTGGGGTTTTTATCAAACCCAGCAATACGAATCTGGTAGCCATCAAAATTAAATATGTCTCCTTGCTTTTGTGTGAATGATACATAATTTAAATCATTCTCGTCCGGATAGATTCGACTTAAGCCATCTTCCGTCAGTCTCAGTCTAACTCCGAGTTCATTCAATTGATCATAAAAACTATAGATATATTTTTGCTCTTTAATGGCAAGTACGGGATAGGCGGCTTGTACTGGAGTCTCGTCATTCCAGGCGAGTATTTCTAAGCCATAGGCCAGGTCGTCATCTGCTGGTGTATATTCCGGGTGAACCGGATCGAGGATTATGTTCTCGAGATGCAGGTTGATGCCATCAATCGTAAGCGTGTCTCTTATCCCCAATAAATAGGTTTTATAATCTAGCGAGTCATCCTCTTCTCGTGCGGCGTCCACACTAACTCGATGTGCAGGTACCCAAGTAATATGGGAAAATAAATCCTTGTGCAGATAACGCTTCGTGGAAGGATTGGGATTGACCATTTCGGTCTTTTGAGTATTGTAAGTGAGATATGGCTCCAGCTCAAATCTTTCGACGACCGATTGATTATCCTCTCCCAGCTTTTCCAAGCTAACTTGATAATATCGATCCAAATCAATCATGGTATCCGAGACATAAGTCGCTCGGTAGCCACCCATAAAAAGAGGTTGGTTTTTAATGAGAAAAACATTGCGGTGTAAACGCTCATCCTCCTGACTGAAAATGCCCTGCATGGCAAAGGCATTATTGGAAATATATTTTTTGTTGAGGCCGGAGGCCAGTATTCCCAAAATCATCAATCCGAATCCTACGTGTGCAATAACTGCTGCAGCGGATTTTAACTTTAGTTTTAAGACTGTAATTAAGTATAATACATTGGCAGAAATCGCAAAGGTGGCACTAAAAATCAGTGCCACATACACAAGACCATTTGTATTGATCCAGAGGCTTAAAAGAAATGTAAAGACAGCGGCAGAAGCCAGCGATATGCCCATGCTCCGCCAAAACTTGGTCTTGCGTAATGCCCAATTTTTTTCTTTATAAATCAGAAACTGAGTTGCTCCCGAGAGTAATCCAACAAAGAGTGAAATCCAGAGCTGATACTTGTTGTAGTGCGCTATTGGATCTTCTGGGCTTGCCATATGCCAACCCGATACATCTTGACCGACGAGTGAGCCATATACATCCATCAGCTTGTTAATCACCGGAAGTGAGGTAGTAAATGTGATCAGTCCTGCTGAAAAAAGTAATACCAGCGAGCCTAAAAACATCCAAAACTCACGTGCGCTCAAGGCTTCCTCTTTGATGGGGACCGGTACTTTTTTTCGGTGCCGGAAATACTGAATTCCGGACATCAGCACATAAAAACCCATGAATAGCACAAGTTGCCATTCTAATCCCATTTCA
Organism: Saprospiraceae bacterium; assembly: GCA_965223215.1. Lineage (GTDB taxonomy): Bacteria > Bacteroidota > Bacteroidia > Chitinophagales > Saprospiraceae > JABDMH01. Next base: position 134,938 of record CBDCVZ010000010.1, read on the forward strand.
GTAAAGGCATGTACGCTACTATCCCCCAGTATTCCACTTCTGGTTAAAAAGGTCGAATAGAGAATAAACAAGAAGGTCAGAATGTAAAACACATAGGTTCCTTTGATGGAATGACCGGTGCTCTTAGCGACCAAATTCATATGTACACCCGCGACCAGGATTAACCATGGTACAAAAGAAGCATTTTCGACCGGATCCCAAGCCCAGTATCCGCCAAAGCTCAGCGCTTCGTAAGCCCAGGCACCGCCCATCAAAATACCAGTACCCAAGATGGCCACTGAAAACAAAGACCAGGGCATCACAGGTTTGAGCCAGGCCTGATACCTGCCCGTCCAAAACCCGGCCACGGCGTAGGCAAAAGGAATGGTGGTGGAGGCAAATCCCAAAAATAGGGTGGGAGGATGGATCAGCATCCAATAGTTTTGTAAAAGCGGATTTAACCCTTTTCCTCTGATCAAGTCGACATAATTGGCATTGGCAAACAATGGTAGCTCGGCCATTCCCTCCACCTCTCTCAATAGCGCAAAAGGTGTCACACCAAGCCGAAAATCCGGGGTGAGATAAATTCCCAAAATCATACTCAAAAGAAATGCCTGAATAGATGCTAGGACCGCCATTGTTGGGGCCTCCCAATCCTTGGCCCAGCGCATCAACAGCATGCCCAGTACCGCGTGCCAAAATATCCAAAGCAGGAAACTACCTTGTTGGCCTTCCCAGAAAGCAGTGAAAATATATTTAAACGGCAATTCTTCCGCGACATGTGCCTGAACATATTCATACTCGTAATACTGATTGATCATGAGATAGAAAATGATGGCAATGGCTGAAAATGCGGAAAGTGATTTTATCAGATAGGCAACCTGACCAATTCGTAACCAACCTTTTCGATCGGGCAGTCCAGCACGATGGGTGGCAAGTCCGTACCCTACCATGGATAGGATGGCACTGACAAAACCAAGTATTAGTAAGAAATGGCCGAGTTTACCAGGAAGTAGGTGCTCGCCTATATAGGACAGGTCTTCCATAGATTTCTCAGATATCAGACCTCACAGAAATCTCTTCATCCTTGTACTTTGATGGGCACTTCATGAGTAGGCTACTGGCAAGAAAATCCTCACCCTGCATCTTACCGGTGACTACAATTTGTTCAGATAGTTCAAAATCTTGCGGTTTGGCGCCATTCAATATTACTTTTCTCTCTACTCCATCGGTGTCTTTGATGAAAAAGGTGAAGAGATTAGGATTCTCTACCGGGTCATACTGCATCTCTTTATCCTTGGAAAGCACGCCCACCACCTTGACCGCAGAGTTGCTGGCTTCTGCTTGTGCAAAGGTGGCGTATGAACTCATATCTTTTGAGGCAGAAAGCAATAATATCACCGCCGTAACAATCATAATTAACCCGATGATGTGTATTTTTTTAATGCCTTGCATCGTTCTAGTTATACTTCAAACGCCAAAATTACTAAATAGATGTGCAACAGACTCACAAAGCTTTCTCATATTTTTAGTTTGTTGTAAGTCAAACGATTAAATATAAGTATATTTGATCATGCAAAAAGATATGTTGAGCCCGGAAGAGGTCCACGAAACGGCCAAGCCCAAAGATATGACGGGTACGGCGTTTAACCTACCCACTAAAGATCAATTGGTGGTTGAGCTGTGTGATGTTGACATTTATCAAGAAAGCCACTTGGTTCTGCACAATGTCACCTTGTCCGTTGAGCGGGGTGCATTTATCTATTTGATTGGAAAAACCGGAAGTGGCAAGTCGTCGATTTTGAAGACGATTTATGGTGCCATTCCACTTGTCAAAGGAGAAGGCCGGGTAGCAGGGCATGACCTGAGAAGAATCAAGAAGCGGCACCTGTATAAGCTGAGGCGGAAGCTGGGTATGGTTTTCCAAGACTTTAATCTGCTTTATGATCGAGACATGGAGGCTAATCTGCGCTTTGTCTTGGAAGCAACGGGATGGAAGGATCAAAATCAAATGTCTCTTCGAATCGATGCAGTACTTCAGGAAGTGGGACTTAAATTCATGAAACACAAGCGGCCTCACGAACTCTCAGGAGGCGAACAGCAACGTGTAGCCATTGCCAGGGCCTTGCTCAATCGCCCGCAATTATTGATTGCCGACGAACCAACCGGAAACTTGGATCCGGATACCAGTGACGAAATTCTTAAATTGCTCTACCGCTTAAATCAAGAGCACAACACTACAGTACTTTTCACGACCCATGATTATCGATTGATAGAGCAGTATCCTGCTCGTGTGATAAGATGTCATGGTGGAAAGATCTTTCAATGAGCAAACCATGGGAGCAATCCCCGTGTGATTCACTAGAATGAATCCATGCATTAATGTAAAAGTGACTCCCTCACACTAGTGACTTTGTCGCTCGACCTGCAAGATCTGATAAGAATTATACAGGTTCTGAAATAGTATGTAGAAAATCGGGCCCAATACAATAATGGGACTCAAAAAAGTAATGGCAATCCAAAGTGCAAACATGGTGTTTTTCCGGCCCATGGCTAGCCCCCCAGCATAAGGTTTATCCCTTCTCTTTAGCCCCTCTCCGATCTTGAAATTAAACAAGCAAGTAAAAGCAGTGACAAAACCGATCAGCGCGAGCAGTTGCCATGCTTCATTTTGTTCATACAAAATGTAATGCGTTGCCTTTCCACTACCCAACCAGACGTTAAAGAGAAATAAATAAAAAGCGATCATCTTGAAGGATAGAAGCTGTTGGACCAGTCCTGCATTGGAGCGCTTGATGATTTCGGCGACCAGCAGGGGAAAACCAATGATGGTGACGACTGGCAATAGCACTTCCTGCAATGAAACCGGGCGATCAACTGGTACTACGAAGGGCAAAAGTAATGGTATGGCTAGAGCCATGAGCGGACTGTTAATCAATACCGCACTAGTCACAAAGCCGATGTCTGTTCTCAAAAATTGGGCAAGGATCGGGGCCCCGGCAGCGGTTGGAGTGACACCCATCAGAAAGGCGGTTAGAGCTACCGTTTTACCCAAGGGTAGGCAAAGCAAATAGAGTGCGATCGGAATGATGACATTTAGTAAGGCGATCCAACCATGAATTCTTGAGAACATGCGGTGGTCTACCTTGATGCTCAGGAAGGCAAACAAGAGCATAATCATCAGATTATAGCGTATCAAGTAGGTGTATTGATGACCCTGCGGGAAGATAATACCAAGACCTATGGCACTGAAGATTAGGATTGATTGCTTCATGAAGGGAGCGAAAGTACGGCAAAGTACTGGCTTGCCCTTCACCCTAGCGTGTATTTTGACTGGAGGGTGCGCAGTTAAAACCCTATCTTGGAATCATGCAAATGATTACTAATCTAGCCTGTGCATACCTCATGCGGTTGATGGTCTGCTTTGCGGCCTTGCTACCAAATCTCCTGTACGGTCAATTAGATTTTGATGTTTTTCCAACGTGGAAAAATATTCCAAATCCGAGCAATAATTTATATGAACTTTTCCTTGATGAAGCCACCACCTCGCTCGCGGCACGCGACCGGAAAATTAGAGGTCTTTCCACTAAGGAGGAATGGATCCAGCGACAAAATTTCGTGCGTAATAAATTACTTGATCTTATTGGAGCTTTTCCTGAGAAAACCTCATTGCGACCAATTATTACGGGCCGCATTGAACGCGAAAAATACCATATTGAAAAATTGCATTTTCAGTCACGACCAGAATTTTATGTGACCGCTGCCCTTTTTGTACCTAAAGGAATTGCTTTTCCAGCACCGGCGATATTATTCTGCAGCGGACATAGTCAGGAGGGATTTCGGAGTGCGACCTATCAGCACATGATCCTGAATTATGTGCAGAAGGGATTTGTCGTTTTTGCCTTTGATCCCGTCGGACAAGGTGAACGCTTACAATATTTCGATGCAGATGGTGAACCCTACCTTCGACCTACGTTGGAACATTCCCGGGCTGGTAACCAAGTTTTTATTACGGGTATTAGCCCTGCTAACTATTTTATTTGGGATGGTATTCGGGCGCTCGATTATCTGGTGGATCGTCCTGAGGTTGATGTGAAGCGCATCGGTGTGACCGGTAGATCTGGTGGAGGGACTCAGGCTGCCTATTTGATGGCGCTCGACGATCGAATTTATGCCGCTGCACCTGAATGCTATCTTACCACCTTTGATAAATTAATGAAATCACGTGGCCCACAAGATGCAGAACAAAACATCAAACACTTTCTTACGGATTTTGACCTTCCAGACTTGGTACAAGTCCGAGCCCCTAAACCCACCTTAGTAATCACCACGACCCGAGATATTTTTTCCATTGCGGGTGCGAGAGATTTATTTATGGAATCAAAACGGGCCTTTGCAACTCTTAGTGCGACCGACCATCTGGCTATGGTTGAGGATCATGCCGGACATGAATCGACTAAGAAGAACAGAGAGGCTGCGTATGCATTCTTCCGCAAACATCTGAATAACCCGGGTCCTATCTACGACGAACCAGTCGACACATTTGATCTCCGTGAATTATGGGTGACAAATACAGGTCAAGTCACACTCGAGCTCCATAGCGAAACTGTTTTCTCTTTGAATCAACAGCAAGCTCGCCAGTTAGCGGCAGAACGGAAAGTGGCATTGAATGATCCAAGAGCCAAAAGCCAGTTACTCGAAAAGGTTGCAGCTTTGATCAATTGGAAAGGTTCAGACCTAACCATTGAAACAATCTATTCCGGTACGACCACTGAAGAGTCTATAAGGATCGATCGATATCTATTAGCGGGCTCAAAGGGTTACTACCTGCCGGTTGTGAAAATGATGGGTGAAGATACCTCTGGAAAGACCATCTTACTTCTCGATGAGTTGGGCAAATCGAACCAAGCACAACAGGGAAGTGAGGCACGCCACTTGATCGAGGCTGGACATATCGTCTACCTGGCTGACCTTAGTGGCTTTGGTGAAATGAGTGGAGGATATCAGGGGGGTGATGCGCGTCTGAGGGAGGTACCCATCAATGTTTGGTATGCAGGAATCTTGGTAGATCAAAATCCTATCTCCATTCGGATCCAAGAATTGACTTGGGTGCAGCAATTCATAGCCACAGATAAGCCTGCATCTAGTGAAATTCATTTGATTGGAAAGGGCGTTGTTGGCATTGATTTATTGCATGCTGTGACGATGGGCCTGTCATTTGCCAGCACCACCTTAATTGAACCCCTGATCTCGTTCCAGTCCATCCTGGATACAGAGGATTATCATCCTAAATACATTATGTCAAGCGTGGCAGGATCACAGGCAATCTACGATCTCCAGGATTTGACGAAATTCTGTGATAACCTAAGCATTATCAATCCGGTCGATGCTAGAGGCAATATTGTTGCACAAGAAGTAGCGGATGACCTGTATGGTCAACTTACTCACGAATCCTCGGTGTCAATCGATCCGAACTGGGATTTTGGAGGCTGGTTGGATCTCACTAAATTTTAGTGACTGGACATCGAGTCCCTGCCCAACTACAGGGACTCAAGACTCAATATCTTTCAGGTTGATTTTGGAAATCCATCGGAAGCCATCACTTCCATGATCTGCTTCGTGTGGCGCTCCGTGTGGCCACTCATAAACATGATGATCTGAAAGGCATCAACCTTGCCAAATGGAAACTCAAAGTAGTGGTTGCGAAGGTCATCCTGAGTTTTCTTAATGTACTTAATATTGGCTTTCCTTTTCTTTGTGAAGGCTGTCAATGAGCCATCCACAGATCCGAATGTGTTTTGAGGCTCCAATTCTGGCCGAGTTTTTACCTTCTGGGAGCGATCGGTAATTAACCCATAAACTTGCTCATCAGACATCTTGATCTCAGATCTTCCTGACGGGTCAGCGGGTGTCTGCAATGTGCTTTTCATCAACATCGTTATGCCTTCCTCTGACTTACTGATGTGTTCAATACATTCGGCTATCGACCATGAGTCAGCATCAGGTTTGTAATTCAACTGAGTTTCTGAAAGGCCTTTAACGGCCTTGGCAAGTGCCTTTTGAGTAGCCTTGAGTGAAGTCGCTGCCTTCACGCGATCCGCTTTTGTGATCTGGTTTTGCGCATTGAGTGGCAGTGCAAGCAAAAAGGCCAGGCATAGGACGGTAAGATCTAGTACAGTTTTCATATCAAATTTGCTTTTTTAATTTCAATTAATCATCTCTCAACATCATGACGGTTAATGAGGGTTGATAATGGACATGTTGAAGAAAAACTTTGGCACTTCGGGTGAAAATTCAGACTTCTTACTCGTGCTATTTTCCACCTGCAGGTAAATGCTGCAAAAAATACTTCGTCATCTTGGAGTACAGGTGTCTGGTCGTATTTTCACCTTCCCAAATACCATGAGATCGGTTGGGGTAGACCATTAGATCAAACATTTTATTTTCCTTGATCAGTGAATTGATTAGATATTCAGCATTGGCGTAGTGTACATTGTCATCGGCAGTACCGTGAATGTATAGCAAATTACCTTGCAATCCATCTGCGTGCGTATAGGGAGAACCATCGATAAAGTCTTGCAAATTTTCCTGAGGCAGTCCCATATAACGCTCCTGGTAGATATTGTCATAAAAAAGTTGATTGGTGACAGCAGCGATGGCAACACCCGTTTTATATGTCTCAGGAAATTTAAACATTAAGTTGAGCGTCATGGCGCCACCACCACTCCAACCGTATACACCCATTCGATCTTCATCAACGAAATCCCACTTTGCTATTTCTCTGGCCGCAAGCGCCTGATCGCGTGCATTGATGACACCAAGTTTTCGATAGATGGCCTTCCGCCAAGGTGTGCCTTTAAGTGACGGCGTACCCCGATTGTCCATCGTGATGACAAGATAACCCTGCTGCGCTAGATAGTAATGCCACAAATTGCTCATTCTGTCGGTTGCTGTTTGCCCGGCGGGTTCACCATATACATAGAATATGACAGGGTACTTTTTGGAAGGATCAAAATGGGAGGGTTTGATCATTTTGCCATCCATGGTCACTTGTTCGGCGATGGCCACTTGGAAGAACTCGACTGTGGGTAGTTCTAAATTTTCTAAAGTTTCGGAAAATTTGGTGTTTTGATACAGTTGCTTCAGGATGGAATGTTCCGGCAGTGATACCAAGTAGCCTTTTGACGGTGCCAACTCGTCGCTAAAGGTATGCACGGCATATTTACCATTTGGGGAAATATCGTAGTTGTTGATGCCAGCATATGCAGTTGGGGTTGTTCGCTTTGTTTCACCAGTGGATAAGGACGTTTGATATAGGAATCGTTGGGTGGCATCGTCCGGCGATGCGATGTAATAAAGAATCTTAGCAGCTGGATCAAAGCCTTTGAAACTTGCAACATCGAAGGGGCCCTTGGTAATCAATTGTTCGCCAGATCCATCAGATTGGATCAGGTGTAAGTGTCGCCATCCATCTTTTTCACTCACCCAAACAAAGGCGTCGCCATCATCCACGACTTGGAGGTCATGCATTGCCCACGCGGTTGTAACATCCATATGTTGAATATCAATCCAACTTTCTGTCTGTTCCTCATAGATTGAATTCAGGGAAAAAGTATAGGGATTAAAAACGTAGAGTCTGACATGATTTTGTTTCCGAGTCAATTGTGTAATAAGCAACCGATTTTCATCTAGCCATTGCAGCCGCGGTAAATAGTTTTGACGATGATCACCTGGAATCTCGATCCACTTTTGCCGTCCCGTATATACGTCTAATACAGCGATTCTGGCAGCTGAGGGATCGTGTCCAACCTTGGGGTATTGCACCGGGATGGTATAGGGATAGATGGAGTCTGTATTATTGATCATGTGGTAATCGCCAATTTGAGAGGCGTCAATCTGCCAATAAGCAATGTGCTTACCATCAGGACTCCAGCGAAATCCGTCTTTGCAGAAAAACTCCTCTTCGTAGGCCCAGTCAAATGTACCATTGATGATTTCTTCACTTCCATCGTCGGTCAACTGAGTCGGTTCGGGATCGTCAGTCGATTCAATGTAGAGATTATGGTCAGATACGTAGGCTACAGACGAACCATCAGGTGAGAACTTTGCAAACATTAAAGAAGACGCAGGCAGCGTCTTGCCAAGTTGATGCAGATTTTTGCTCTCAAGATCCAAGACCCAATAATCACCTTTGGTGTTGGTACGCCATACTCGCTGAGAATTATTAAAGATCAAGACCTTTTTTTCGTCGTTCGACCAGCGATAATCCTCCATAGCAATCGGTCTGGCCATACCTGTCGGGGTGAGCTCGGACGGTTCAATTAAGATGGAGCGTTCGCCGGTTTTACTATCATATAACGCCAGCAGATGATCACCGGTCTTATCCTGCTCTATTACGGTGTAAAACTCACCGCCCGCAAGCCACTGATAGGGACCAAATCCTTCTTGCCGAAAATCTGTGGAGGCGAATATTTGATCGAGGGTAAGTTGACGCTTGGTGTCTGTTTGACTATGCAGATCTTCTAGGTGGATGAAGATTAAACAAAGACCGAAGAGATGATAAAACCGTAACATAAAAGATGTTTTAAAACGGCAAGTAAGGTACGAAGTATCGATGAGCTAAGCCCCAAGCTTGTCGTCTCGAAATTCCCGGTGTAGGAAGCAAGTGATTTCACCAGCTTCATATTGCCCTAGTTGGTGGCCGTCCAGCTGCATGTTTTTATCTAGGTATCTGATTTCCTGGTATCTTGAGTGCTTCACTTAGATCTCACCACCTTGTCCAACATCAGGCCTACTAAAAAATTTGAATTTGACCTTGATCAGACCGATTCGCAACTACCGAGGCGCGAAGACTTTTTGATCCCCATGAGATACAATTCCGATAAGCCAGTCATCTACCTTTGTGGTCATTCTCTTGGTTTACAGCCAGTGTCGGCTGCTTCCGAGGTACAGGGAGTAATGGATCAATGGGCAAGAATGGGTGTCAGGGGTCATTTCGAAGGAGAAGCCTGGATTAGGTACCAGGATGAAATGGATGCTATGATGGCCCAGTTGGTGGGCGCTAGAGCGAATGAAGTAACGATCATGGGAACGCTTACCTCCAATTTGCATCTCTTAATGACTTCGTTTCATAGACCCTCAAAATCTCGAAGTAAAGTTGTAATGGAAGCGAAAGCTTTTCCCAGCGATCTCTATGCGGTAAAGTCTCACCTTAAATCTCGTGGAAGAGATCCCGAGGAGATCCTCTATTGGCAGAGAAACTCAGACAGTGGCCATTTGGAGTTGTCAGATCTCAATGAATTAATGGAGCAGCAGGGTGATCAAATTAGTGTATTGTTGATCGGTGGTATCAATTACTATACGGGAGAACGTCTTGATATGAGGGCCTTAACCGCGCTTGCCCATGCCCATGGCATCTTGGTGGGACTCGACCTAGCTCATGCAGTTGGCAATGTCGAGCTACAACTCCACGATTGGGGTGTTGACTTCGCCATGTGGTGTTCATACAAGTACCTGAATGGGGGTCCAGGCTGTCCAGGTGCCATTTTTATTCACCAACGTCATCATGATACTCAGCTTGTGAGGTTTGAGGGATGGTGGGGTAACGATCTAAGTAATCGCTTTGAGATGTTACCTGATTTCACACCTGCACCAGGAGCCCAGGGCTGGCGGTTGAGCAATCCACCCATTCTAGGGCTTTCGGCTCTAAAGGCTTCGTTGAAACTTTTCCAACAAATCGGCATGTCTCGGCTAGCAAACAAATCCAGGTTTTTAACCACCTTCCTTTTGGATCAGTTGGATAAAATGGATCAAAATGTCTTTCAAATCCTCACACCTAGAGACCCAGATCGCCGAGGAGCCATGCTGTCCTTGAAATTTGCACGTGATGGTAAATCCATCTTTGATCTGGTCACAGCAGCCGGAATTGTTGCTGACTATCGAACTCCCGATGTGATTAGAGTTGCTCCCATGCACTGGTACAATTCCTTTGACGATTTGTATCAGTTTGTCCAGACGCTAAAAAAGTCTATCACTTAATCGTCACCGCGAGGGAGGCCAGCAGTCGCGCCGGAGCACTGTCAAAGGGATAGGTCTCACCAGAGAAGACAATGTGATCACCAAATTTGGTAAAATTACCTTCGTACCTAACATCCAGCATGATATTGAGGACATCAACTCCGATACCGGCTTGCCAACCGTACGTCAGTTCATCAAATTTCTGTTCGTAATCTTCGAATTCAGTTAACTCAGAAGCACTGCTTAAGAAATAATGTCCGACGGGACCAGCCATCAATCTCATGGGCCCGGCCTTTAGTCCAAGCATCAAAGGGATGTCAAGGTTTTGATATTTTTCGGTTAGCACTCGGGTTGGTTTACCCAACTCTTCTAGACTAAAATCTACACTGTTGGCATTAAAGAGAACCTCAGGTTGCACCACAAAAGAGCCAAACCGAGCCTGTAAGACTAGGCCGATGTGAAAACCGTATTTCGAGTCTTCCACATTCAGTTTGAAAGCATCTGGTCCATCGCCGATCGGAATCGCATCATTGAGGCCCAAATCATAGGTACTGAGCCCTCCTTTAATTCCAAATCGAACCTGGCTCCAACTCCAATGGCTGGTGCCGGTAACAAAAAGGAAAAGGATCAAAATTCTTATGCGCAAAATCCGGTTCTTGGTATGTTCTCCCAATCAACGATGAAAGCAAACGCAGGTTGCATCTTTAAACACCGTAAAGCCCAGGTTTAACATAGATTTAAAAAAGCAGCGCAAAAATCGCAAAATTTTTAAGAATATTTGTACACATGATACGGCAGGTCACCTATGTGGGCAGTTATCCCTCTTATCTGAAGCTACCAGCTTATGGCCAGCCACAGTATGCATTTATTGGTAGATCGAATGTGGGTAAATCATCGCTGATTAATATGCTGATGGATAGAAAGGCACTAGCTCGCGTGTCAAAGCAGCCCGGAAAGACCCAAATGATCAATCTCTTTCACGTGGATGAGCAGTGGACTTTGGTAGATTTACCGGGCTATGGGTATGCAAAGCAATCCAAAAAGAAACGAAGGAGCTGGCAAACCATGGTTCGAAACTACCTCCGTGAGGCACCAGAACTCTATTGCGCCTTCATCTTGTTGGATGGCAGCATTGGACCCCAAGCAATCGATGTTGAGTTTGCAAACTGGATGGGTGAGAATCAGGTACCATTCGCCATCGTCTACACAAAAATGGATAAGGTTAAATCAAGTAAGCGAGCTCAAAACCTTAATGCTATACGTCAAGTGTTCCTGAATCATTGGGAGTTCTTACCTCCTGAGTTCCTGGTGTCCTCCTTCTCAAAGGAGGGGCAAGACACATTATTAGATTATATTGAGCAGCTAAACCGATCGAACGCACAAGTATTGGAGCCATAGGTATGGAGGAGAAACTGCAGTTGTACCCGCACATTATGCCAGATCTTGAAGACTGGCCCATTTACCAGTTGAGTTTGGACCGTCGAGCCTTTATCGAATCTGTCAACCAATATACGCTCGAGAGATTTGATGAAAAATATGCTGGTGAACTTACTGATCTTCTTACCAAGACCATCTATCAGGAGCGTATCAGAATTCGACAGAAACCTTGGCGTGTTGATCCTCCCAACGAAGAAGTATTTTGGAAGCGCATACGCCAAAAGGTCGAAAGTGTGAGTAATGAATCTGATCCTGCGCACCGGCACCGTGTACAATCGGAGGCGCTAGCAAAGATCATCAATCACTACAGTGAAGAGATCGTTGGCTCGTTCGTACCAAAAACTTATCTCCAGGCGCGCAAAATCCTGACCGCATTGTTTAAGAGGCTGCTGAGCAAGTATCGTGAAGCGGGCCGCGGCTGGGGCAAAAAGGAACAGCTCTACCACCGGATCAAGATCTACGGTCCGATCGAACGCATTCGTGCGCTTTCAAAGCTGGGCACGGTCGTAATCGTACCTACCCATTTTAGCAATCTCGATTCACTTTTGATAGGCTACGCCATTGATGCGAAAGTCGGTCTGCCTTCCTTCTCATATGGGGCTGGATTGAATCTCTATAATTTTGGACCTGCGGCTTATTTCATGAACCGGCTGGGGGCTTATCGTGTGGACAGGCGTAAGAAGAATCCAGTTTATCTGGAGACCCTGAAGTCCATGTCGACACTTTCTATTCAACGAGGAGTACATAGTTTATTCTTTCCTGGAGGCACAAGATCTCGATCTGGAAAAGCCGAGACCAAACTCAAGTTAGGATTACTTTCAACGGTGCTGGAAGCACAGCGTGCCATCTGCCAGACGCAATCAAAGAACAAGATTTTCGTAGTTCCGTTAATCCTCGACTACCATTTTGTACTTGAAGCACGCTATCTCATCGAGCAGCATCTGCGCAGTATTGGAAAGGAGAAATACCTTGCCATCAGGGACGATTCAAAAAGTAAAAGAAAACTCCTGAAGTTTCTCTTTCAATATTATAACAAGAGCTCAGAAATCGTAATGTCTTTCGGACAGCCATTTGATGTGTTGGGCAATTTTGTAGATGATCAAGGAAGGAGTTTTGACGCCCATCAAAGGCCCGTGGAAATATGTGATTACTTTAGATTGGATAGTAAAGTCTCTCAAAACTTACAACGCGAATCGGTCTACACCAAGTTGCTCAGTGATCGTATACTCGAGCGATATCGAAAAGACAATGTGGTTCTCACTTCGCATTTAGTTGCCTTTTGTGCGTTTCAAATCCTAATTAAACAAAATCCTCAGTTGGATTTATTCGGTGTATTAAAATTACATTTCGAAGATTTCCAAATTCCCATGAGCAACTTTAGAAGACAGGTGAACAATGTACGCAAGAAGCTCTTTAGGATGGAACAAGAAGAAGGCATCAGGGTCTCAGATCCGATTCGGTGGGAACTGGATGAATTGATTTCAGATGGCATTGAGAAACTGGGGCTCTATCATGAGAAAAAACCACTTAAAATTAATTCGCAGGCAGAAGTGACAACAGAAAATTTTAAGCTACTTTTTTATTATCACAATCGACTCGATGGGTATGGCTTGGAAAATGCAGTACATCACGTCAGAAATATGAGGGTGGAGGAAATAGCAAGTACCTGACTGTATTTAATGTAGCACTGACATTATTATTCAAAATTGATTCCCTAAATACCTTGAATTTCATTGTCTACGATCTCGAAGCCACTTGTTGGAAAGGAGCCCCTCCCAATGATGTACAGGAGGTCATCGAAATCGGTGCCGTGAAATTGAATGGCTTTGGGGAGGAATTAGGGAGTTTCAACCGCTTCATCCGACCTAAAGTCAACCCGCATCTTTCGGCATTTTGCCGGGAGTTGACCGGTATTGCACAACTGCAGGTCGATCGTGCCGAGGAATTTGAATCCGTTATTGATCGTTTTTTTGAATGGGGAGAGATCTACGAAGATGACTATCTACTGATCTCTTGGGGGAAGGAAGATAAACGACTACTGCGAGACGATTGTTTGCTACATGGACTAGATACGGATTGGCTGCGGCCACATCTCAATTTGAAAAATGCCTACCAATCTTTGAAACGATTGAGAAAACCCACCGGTCTTCAAAAAACCTTAACCATTGAGGGCTTTGAATTTGATGGCAGCCCACATCGGGCCATCGATGATGCCATTAACACGGTTAAGATATTTCGTCAGTACGTCGATGAATGGCCTTATTGATGACCTTAGCTTGAGAATTATTTTTATTGAATGGACGTTAAAATTGGTAATAACTAAAACAAAAATGATGCACGTATTTAAAAGAGTAATAATTCTGCTTTGTCTGATTACTTTAGTCGTGGGTGACGGGACGGCTCAGAAGATGAAGGAAGGAGTGATCAAGATGGAGGTTGTAGATGTACAAACGACGCAGGCTGAAATGCAGCAAATGATTGGTGCCATGAAGGGTTCTACCCAAGAGATTCGCTTTAATCAGGAGAAACAGCACATCGTGATGTCCATGATGGGTGGTATGATGCAGACCAACGTATTTCAAGAGTTTAACAAGAAAGGTATGGAAACTTACCTGGATATGATGGGACAAAAAATTAAGATGGTCATGACCCCAGAGCAGGCGATCGAACAAGAAAAGGCCTCCGCCGAAATGCTCGCTGAAAATCCCATCAAGTATGATAAATCCTCAACCCGGCAAATCCTGGGTTATGAGTGTACAAAAGCCACCATGGAAGCTGAAACCAATGGACAGAAGATGAAGATGGTGTTTTGGCTGACAGATAAAATTGATTTACCCAAGGCTTTTGTGCAAAACATCAGCCATGTGAATTTTGAGGGAGCTCCCCTGGCCATGGAAATGAACATGGGACCAATGACCCTGGTCTATGAAGCAGTGGAAGTTTCCAAGAAGCTAGGACCCGATTTTTACCAAAAGCCAAGCGGTGATTACAAGGAAATGAGCGTAGAAGACCTGCAGAAAATGGGTATGGGTGGACAGCTGGGTTTCTAGTTTTAGAATCGGGTATCTAGGTAGTTGGGCAGCATGGCTCTCCAGGTAGGCCAATCGTGTGGCATATCGTGACCCCAAATATCGCACTCATGCGGGATCCCCTTTTGATTCAACAAATTGGAAAAATGACGAGTGGCATCAGGTGTCTCGTAATCACCAGAGCCTGAGAGCAGGTGGATATGGTTGCTCGAACGGATTTGGGATAAGATACCGTGATCATCCATATTTCCCAAATAGTGCTCCGGCGAGTTAAAATAAACGTCATCGTTCCAGAAGCCTTTGGTATAGGTGCTTAAGTCATAGTTACCACTCATTGCGATGACTCCCTGGATTAAGTCGGGCCGCTGCAAGAACAAATTCATCGAATGCAGCGCTCCCAGCGAGGCACCACATATGATGATCGGTGTTTCCTGACTGGTACTGTTGCGTATGTAGGGAAGTACTTCGTGATGAACATAATGATTGAATTGATTGTGCCGGATGGCCTTATGGTGTGGCAACATGGTTGGATGCAGCCAGCTTTCTGAATTAATGCTGTTGATACTGAACACTTTGACTTTCCCACTGGTAATCGGACCAGCAATGGCGTCAATCAATTGAAAGCGTTCATACTCCAAATAGTCTGCTGCTGCGGTTGGTAGCAACAACAATGCAAAACCATAGTGACCGTACGTCACGATTTCCATGTGTTTGTCCAGCGATGGACTGTGCCACCCATCAATAAACCTTTGCATGTTCGTCTGTTTAATAGATAGGGAGGCAAAACTAAGCAATTATCAATGTCTATAGCAATGAGCTGCGTCAAATAGCATTGGCATGTCAAGGCAGAAGTTAATGATTATGAGAGATGCAATGGAAATCGGAGAAAAGGTGGTGATAGGACTTATGAAAAGCCGAGATCTACCTCATAGTGACATAGATCTACGGCCGGTAATAACGGGCATGAGCAGACATTAGAAATGCAGTCCTTGGTTAAATACCGGATCGTATGAAACAATGATTGGCATAGGGGGACTCCAATAAGGCCATAAACTGAAATAATCATACCAAAAAACCCCAGTAAATCGTTTACATGGCGGACTTTAGCAACATCCCTGATCTTTCTTGCAAATAGCTCTATTTATCAATCACCTTCGTATCTTTACAATTGTTAATACGGATCTAGATCTACATTACTATGAGCTTTAAAGAGCTAACTTGGGCTGTGGCTTTATTGACCGTTTCGCTGCAGCAAATTGAGGGTCAAACTTTGGAGGGACGCTTTTGCCTACAGTACTTTCCACAAGCATTGGTCGAAACGTACGTCGATTCGCTTGTCAGTTACCTGACCCGCGAAATGTCGGCAGATGATGAGAAGTTGGACAGCACCACGCTCGATTACATCGAACATTTTGCCTCCCTGGCTACTCGCAAATCCAAGTGCATATATTTCTCTCCAGATTCAGTCTTAATTCACGAAAAAGTCGACCAGGAACTGACGAATGCCTACCTAATTGTCCCAGACAACAACCAACTTATTTCGCGTGATCAGTCGGGATTGATCAATCAAGAATACTTTATCGAAGGATCAGCAGAGACGGGATATTTCGATTACCAAGTGTCAACTGATAAAACGGATACGAAGGTCATCGAGGGGTTTCCGTGCTACCGAGTGGAAGTAAATGAGATGTTCTACGCACCGGGTGAAGAAGCAGCCCGTGAAAAGAAGTACATCATGTATGTGACAGACGAGCTGGCGTTGGCTGGTGGGTATGTGGCCGGGATAAATATGAGTAGAATCATCGGTTGCCCTTTGGAAATACAAGAGCCACTTAATTCGAAAGTCAACATTGCTTATCGAGCCACTGGTTTAAAATTATCTGTGCCAAGTGGTATTTTCCAGTCACTTTAGACGCTACCCAATGAAGAAATTAGCTAGCCGCAGCAGCGTCCTGATCTTGCTGATGCTGATCGGTCTGGTGTCTCTACCTGGTCAGCAGGACAATGATCTCAAACAGATAAAGGCCTTTTTTGACGTGGCTCTGGCGGAGCGGCAAAGCCATCGATGGTTAGAAGACCTCTGTGCGATCGGGCCTCGATTAAGTGGTTCGCAATCGTCTCTAGACGCCATTGCTTGGGTGAAGCAAGTGATGGATACCTGCGGGTTTGACTCGGTCTATCTGCAGGAAGTGATGGTGCCGCATTGGGAGCGGGGTCAAGCTGAAAGCGCCGTGCTGCGGGGCACGAGCGGTCGCACTTTTGAACTTAGTGTACTTGCAATTGGAGGTTCGGTGCCGACTCCTGTAGAGGGAATCTCGGCCGAAGTGATCGAAGTGAAATCCCTCGATGATCTTGATTCGAGGAGCGAGGCTGAGGTTGCTGGAAAAATTGTCTTTTACAATTTTGATTTTGACCCACGCAACATTTCCACAGGTGCCTCCTACGGGGCCAACGTTGGTATGCGAGCCCAGGGAGCTGTTCGTGCAGCGAGGAAAGGAGCCGTAGCCAGTGTGATCCGCTCACTGACTTCGGCCCGCGACGATGTGCCGCATACGGGTACAGGTTCTTACGAAGAAGATCTGGATTCGATTCCAGCTGCGGCTCTTGGAGTACAAAGTGCAGATTTACTGCATCGCGTGATAAGCCAGGACCCACGGGCTAGGCTGACCCTAAAGATCAATAGCCGGTGGTATCCCGATGCCGTGTCTTATAATGTGATTGCTGAGATTCGCGGACATGAATATCCCGACGAGATTATTGTCGTTGGAGGCCATTTAGATTCGTGGGATGTGGGGCAGGGGGCACATGACGATGGTGCGGGTTGTATGCATAGTTTAGGCGCCCTTAAATTCATGAGTGACCAGGTCCGTAATCTGCGTACCATTCGAGCGGTCATGTTTATCAACGAGGAAAATGGCACCCGCGGAGGACAAAAATATGCGGAGCTAGCGAAACAAAAAAGTGAGCGGCATTTGATCGCCATGGAGAGCGATGCTGGAGGTTTCTCACCGCGCGCTTTTGGGTTTACAGGCACCGATGCACAAAGAGAAAAAGTAATGAGTTGGCTTCCACTCTTTCCTCGCAACACCATCTCTTACATCAACAAGGGCGGTGGTGGTGTGGACATAGGACCCCTTCATCGCACCACTGGTACCCCCATGATGGGCTTGATCGTCGATGGCCAGCGAGCATTTGATGTACATCATTCTGCCAACGATGTATTTAGTTCGGTGCATCCAAGGGAGATGGAGCTCGGTACAGCCAGCTTGGCCACTATGGTTTACCTACTAGATAAGTATGGTCTTTAGTCTGATCGGACTCTTACTCAGTACCTCATGTAACTTAACTCTGCATGAGTTTTATGTGAGTATTACCTATTTAAAACAGCAGGACCAACACCTAGAAATCAGGCATCGAATTTTTAAAGACGATCTTGAATTGGTAGTTGGGCCATTTGAATGGTCTGATAAGCAGCCTCTGAATGATTCCTTGCAATCTAAAATTTTTCAATACCTGGAATCAAAAACTCAATGCGTCATCAACGACAAAGCATTACCTACTAAACTACAAGCCGTATCGGTGGAGGGGGAGGGGGCTACCTGCACGGTGGAGTGTCGAAGGGTTTTAACATTACCGGCACAAATGGAATCCTTTTTCTTCGAAAACCGAATTCTACTAGCAGAGCTAGATGCGCAAATCAATATGACCCATTATATTTCTTCCCAGGGTCGCAGAAGTGAAAATTTAGATGCTCGCCTAACGAAATTTGTGATTTATTAGGGATGCTAATGATTGCCCATTAAGTCTGTATCATCCCCCGGCTCATTTAAGAAACTGGACACTTTTTCAGAGCTAGTCAATTAATTCGAGTTGCTGAGCAATTAAATAATCACCTCAAAAAAGGTGGATATTTATGGATTTTATCTCTCTAAATGTCCACCTCTTAAGGCCAACTTTAGTTTTTTTTCAATGAAATCCGATTATCTGAGCAATGATCCATATTTGATAATCACAGCATCAAGAATAATTTGACCATTATTATTGATTGGATCCGACACATTACTTGGGCGGGATGATTGCGTTTGTCGAACTGTTGCTGATGTACCATAATGCTCCATCGGCGATGGTTAGCAGTGCCTGATTATTGGCATTGATTGTTAAGGAGGACCATATTGAAATCGTTGATCTATACCTGGTTTTTCGCTCGCGGTACCATCCCCGTCACATAGTCTATTCACTTTATATCGATTACACCCAGGCAGTCAACGATGGCACCGCTGTTGACGATTAATGGGTCACCATCGAGGCGATCAATAGTCAGGATGCCCCCCACTGGTATCGAAAATCGGGGTAATGGCGAGATTCCAACCTGAGACATGGTAAAACCGTGTCCCTTCACTAGATCAATGGAGATATTGCCGTAATTCGTCAACGAGTGTTCGACGAGGCGGATGACCTCGATGTCTGGTTCGTTGGATTCGGAAATCTCTATGGCTGCTCCTGGTTCGTTAACTAGTACCGATGCAATGCGTAAACTTGGCCCACTGCAATTTGATATTTGGATGGAACCACGGTTATGACTTGTATCTGGGATCATTGAACTGTCAAATCTGACTCCCATGGCTTCGGCTTCATCGATCACGATCGTACCTTCATTTATTAATTCATCTAGTCGTAGGGCAGCAGCATTGGTGCTTCCTGCATTTTTTGATTGCCCAACATCGAGAACGCCAGATGACCTATTAGTAAATGAAGGGACGGAGAATCCTCTCGTGCTCGTAAGACTAATGGTATCATAATTGGTGCAGGTGCCACTACAGCTCACTCCGGCACCTTCCGTATTCATAATGTTAATTCTTCCATGATTAACCAATGAACCAGAGAGCCCCATACCCCTCCCTTGACCTTCGAATACATTATCAATATGAACGGTGCCAGAAAGGTTGTTGGTGAGTGAGCCTCCTGACAGGATTGACAAAGCTGCTAGGCCACCTTCTTTAAAAGTGATCGAGATCAGTCCATTATTGACTAAATTACCTGCACAAAAAATGCCTTCACCATCAAGAATAAAATCAGCAAAAACGTTGCTGTGGTTCAGAAACGTACACGCTGAATCAATCCGAATACCAGTCCCAATATACGTTGGAATATTGATGGTGCCATTATTGGTAATCTGACCATCAGCAAGGTAAAGTGCTTCGTCGGATTCTCCTTCGAACGATAGAATGGATCCCATTAAGATATTTAGTTGGGAGTTGTTATCGATCTTCAAAGAAAGAATGGCACCTGAGTTCACATCCAGACTTACTGTTGAACCGTTATCGATCGTGACCACATCAGATATTTGAGGAACCATGCCCGAACTCCAATTGGAACCAACTGACCAATTGCCGTTCGTACCCACCCAGGTGACAACAGCGGCCGATGTGTGCATAATTTGCGTATGAAGCAGTAAGGTGACGATAGCAAGGTGCAGAAATGTTAGCATGGCTTGGATCTTTTAATAAAAAAAATATCACACGATCAAATTTGAATTTTAAGGGGTTATCCGAACCACACCCTGGTGTGGTTTTTACGATTACCAGTACTTCATTTAATCATCAAGGTGGCTCTGAAGAATCAATTGCTAATATCCAGCACACCAAGGTTTTCAAAGGTCGCTTCCTCTCCGATGTTGAGGGGTTCCTGCATGCTGGATATTTGTATAGTCACGGTGGGATGATTAATTAATGGATCTGCCAATTAAAATAATTGCGTCTTTCCTACAGAAATGTGCTATAGTGACAGAGGCTTTTTGGCTTTATTATGATGAAAGGGCAACTTGCATCTAAAACTACACCTAGGTGTGATATTTAAGACGGGCACAACTTGCATTTTTGGTAAAAAGTTATTATGAAAAAGACAATTATTTTATTAGCGCTTCTAATTCCGATGATTCTCATGGGCCAATCGCGCAAGCCCAGTTTCAAGACCAGCCAATTGCTGCCAATGACTACAAAAATGCTGAAGAATATTCAGGCTAAACACTATCCTAAGCCCATCAAAAAGACCAATAAAGGCTTAATGGTTTCAAAGAAACTTAGATTCATCATTAAAGGGGGAATCGCATTTGTCATCTAGGCCGAAGATGCCACCGAAAGTAATGCCCCTGTTTACGAAACTCTATTCCAACGAGTGGGAGAGGAAAGACGTCGTGACGGATCCATGATCGTGTATTACTGTAGTTGCGGCAGTCAAACTACCTGGTCGATGGGTGATAATTGTAGGCAACATGTGGAGAATGGCGAGAACGTATGTGGTGGATGGTGTGGTGGCGACAATGACGGAGAAAGGTGCTCATATACCCGTGCACTCTATCCAGCTGATGGAAGACCAGCTATTACAGCTACACAATTGCCGAATTGACCTATCCATATTATCAATAAGGCAGCATCAATCAAAAATGCTATGCTGCCTTTTGATAGTCCTTGATCAATAAGGTGACGGAGGTGCCCTGGCTGCCGTCCACTTCAATCTCCGCATCCAGTTGATTCTGAAAAGATCGAATAAGTCGAAAGCCGAAGGATTGGTTAAGTTTTTTCTCCATTTCAGCACCCAGTCCCATACCATCATCAGAAACGTGTAGTTTCAGCTTTTGATCTGGGGTCTCAGAGAGTTGGATGGTCAGATTTCCTTCCTCTTCATTGGGGAAGGCATGCTTAAGCGAATTACTTACCAATTCGTTGATGATTAATCCGAGCGGGATCACCGTATCCACATCCAAATTAAGGTCTGCTACTTGTAAGTCTAGCTTGATCCGTTTAGAAGGAATCGAATAAGATTGAAAGAGGCTTTCACATAGTTTTTCAAAATAATCCTTTACCTCGATTCCCTTCAAGTTATCCTCCCTGTATAATTTCTGATGAATTAACGCCATTGATTTGACGCGATCCTGCCCCGTTTTCAACGCATCCAGGGCAGAGTCATCTTGTACATATCGAGCCTGTAATCCCAATAGTGAACTGATGACCTGCAAATTGTTTTTCACCCGGTGGTGAATTTCTCGCAAAAGAGTATCCTTCTCCTGCAGGCTCTTGCTAATGATTTCTGCTTTTTCTCGCAAGAGGGCTTCACTTTTTCTTTTTGGTTCTTCGCAAAGATGAGTACCTAAGATGGTAAAATTATAGCTTTGGAAGAAAGCTATGTCAAAAAGCCTATTGTACCATGGATTTGGATTAAAGGGAGTCGAGTATTTGAAGACTGAATATCGTGAGGGCTCGATCTATTTCCATATTGAAACCGAATCAAAGCATTTACAATGTAGTGCATGTAAGAGCAAGGAGGTTATAAAAAAGGGAAAGAAGGAACGTACATTTCGAACTGTATCAATTGGATTCAAGCCGGTATTCATGGTGGCGCACATACACCGGTTAGAATGTAAGTCATGTGGGTTAATACGTCAAGAAGAGATAAAATATGCTGATAAAAAAAAACTTACACCCATCGATTGAGGAGATTTGTACTGGGGATGCTGGACAGTATGACTATTAGTGAATTATCGAAAATCAGTGGTCTTCACTGGCACACGATCAAAGAAATTGAAAAGCAATATTTGGTCAAAAAATATAAGCATATACCAATGAAAGATGTAAGGTATTTGGCTATTGATGAATTCTCAGTACGGAAGGGACATAAGTATATGACAGTGGTGATGAACTGGCAAACGGGACAAGTATTATATGTTGGATTAGGCAGAGCAAGCGAAGTTCTGACTGTCTTCTGGAAAAAGATAAGTCGTTGGAAATCAAAGATACGAGCTGTGGCAATGGATATGTGGCCGGCTTACATTAAGTCGGTTAGAGATCACCTACCAAAAGCAGAAATTGTATACGATTGGTTTCATGTTGTCAAGATGATCAACCAAAGAATTGACCAGCTTAGGCGAAGAGTATACCGAGATGAATTGACTCAGCAACAACGTCGAGTGTTAAAGGGTACCCGATGGATTCTATTAAAAAGAGGTTATAATTTAAATGTTAATCGAAACGAGCACCAAAGACTGCAAGAGGCCTTAGCTTTGAACAAGCCCTTAGCAACCGCTTACTACCTAAAAGAAGATCTTGCTCAATTATGGCATTGTCCCGATAAGACTTCTGCAATGGACTTTGTGGAAGACTGGTGTCAGAGAGCTCGAGCCAGTGGAGTTTCAATTCTTACTAAAATGGCCAATACGATTGCCCGAGCCAAAACTGGCCTTCTAGCCTGGTATGATCATCCCATTTCTACAGGCCCACTTGAAGGCCTAAATAACAAAATCAAAGTGCTCAAAAGAAAAGCCTATGGTTATCGGGACTTAGATTATTTTAAACTCAAAATCTTAGATCTCCATGAAACTAGGTATCCATTATTGCGATGAACCTTCTTTTTAATCGCAATTGCCGGTATATTAAGACAGCAATTACTGCCAACAAGACCAATCCAAGAATCATCAGCAGCCTCTGTCTTTGGGAAGACTCGATTTTAGCAGCCTGGGCCCGCGATAATTCATTCAGCAACCCAATCTCACGATCTTTTTTTTCAGCTTCAAATTCCTGTAGGGCTAATACCATCGCCTCATCTTGCTCTTTTCTAATCATGGAATCCCGATAGGTCATCTGGCTTTTGAGTGCTTCAATCGCTGCTAGGTAGTTGCCAGTTTTCTGGTAGTACTCTGCCAGGTATGCATACGAAGCAGCTGCCTCTTCAAATAGCCTGTTGCGTTCTGCAAGCTCTATCGATTTAATTAGATTGTTTTTTGCCTCGACGTAATTCTCTAAATTTAACTGTGTTAATCCCAGCCCACTATATAAGAATGACTCCGCACCATAATCATAGTTTTCGGGCATTTGTACCACAGACCTATTAAAGTGCGTCAGTGCACCCTGCCAATTTTCCAGCTTCACATAGTTGTTTCCAATATTACTATTGGCGACGGCAGCCTCATAATGCTTATCCAGTCTTTCGTAATATGGCAGTGCTCTCTTTTGATGGATGATGGCTTCCTCGTATTGCTTTAGTTTGGCGTATTCGGTGCCTAAATTATTTAGGGCATTGGCAATCCATTCCGGATTTTCGACGGCCTCGAATTTTTCCAGCGCTTGTCGATAATAGTTGATTGATTCTTTGGGCAAGCCACGAATGCCATTGCAAGAACCAATATTATTTAATAATATTCCTTGATAAAGTGTGTCATTTAATACTTCATACTGCTTCAGGGAAAGCAGATAATAATGAATCGCAGAATCCGGACGATTACCTACTTGATGACACATACCAATAAAATTCTTTCCTCGTGCCATTTCAGGTCCATTCTGGATCTTTTGCGCGAGTGAATCAAAGTGATGAGCAAAGTCCAGGGCTTGATCGGTGTGGTTTAAAAGTGTAGAGCGAACGAGTTGGTTTAGTAAATTGATCTTGACCGTATCAGAAGTGGCCTTGGTCAATTTATGTTCTAGACTGTCAATGAGGGTTTGAGCATCCAGTGGCAGGGAAATGAGTACCGCGGTGAGGACACAGAGTAGATGTGGGAGTGTGCGCACTCTGATTAAATATTAACCTAGTCAAGAAGATACAAAAATATATTTCCTATTGGCTAAATCTGGGCAGTGCCATTCTGGTCCCAACCTGGTACCCTAGGTACAGTTGAGACCTGCTAAAAAGGCCGACCTTACCCCCGATCTCTTGAGCCTACTAGCTCACCAAGATTAAGGCAACCTGACTAGGACACACTACCCAGGTAACCAGGCTTGACAGCAATAAATTAATGATGTTGATTCTCTAAAATTTCATCGGCCACTTGAGGACAGATCGGATTCACTTATTCCCTAATCTGGCCTGACCCTTCTACAATCCACTTGGAAGATGTGAGTGCCTCAAGGCCCATGGGACCTCGAGCATGTAGCTTTTGTGTGCTGATCCCAATCTCTGCACCCAGACCAAATTCGCCACCATCGGTAAATGCCGTCGATGTATTGCTATAAACCGCAGCTGCATCGACCTCTCGGTAGAAACGATTTATTTTAGCGACATCTGTAGCGATGATGGCTTCGGAGTGCTTTGAGCCATGTTGGTGGATATGCTCCAAAGCCGCATCAAAGGAGGGTACGGTCTTAATGGCCATTTTCATAGAGAGAAATTCAGTGCCAAAGTGATCTGATTCAGCAGGCGATAATAATTCCTCATCATACACTTCTGCAAGTACCTCATGTGCAGCTTGATCTGCGTAGACCTGCAATTGGTGGGCCTTATCGAGGCCTTGCATTAAAATAGGTAAGTGCTTAAGTCGGTCTTGATGAATGAGCAAAGTATCGAGCGCATTACAGACACTGACTCGCCTGGTCTTGGCATTGGCAATCACTTCTTTACCGATATTAAGGTCACCACTCGCATCGAAATAGGTGTGTACAATCCCAGCACCGGTTTCAATGACGGGGACAGAAGCGTTTTGTCGCACAAAGTCGATCAGTCGTTTACTGCCACGGGGTATCAATACATCGACAAAATCGTTGGCCGTCAGCAGGGCAGGTAGTAGGCTGCGGTCGGTTGGGTAGAGCTGGACTGCTTCGCGAAGATCAAATTCGGCTAGCACATCAGCGATGATCTCATAAATGGCCGTATTGGTGGCAAGTGCTTCCTTACCGCCCTTTAAGATCAAGCCATTGCCCGTCTTGAAGGCGATGGTAAAGAGGTCAAAAGTAACGTTAGGTCTGGACTCATAAACCACTGCAACGACACCTAGGGGAACACTGATGCGTTTCAGTAGGAGACCACTGGGTACTGTTTTTTCTTCCAGGATTACATCAAGTGGTGATGGCATATCGGCGATGGTAGCCATATCCCCAAATATTGATTGGAGGCGTGATTCATTGAGCAGCAAGCGATCAAACATCGGATTGTCTGGTGCCATTTTGTCTAGATCCATTTGATTGGCTTGCAAGATTTTTTCAGCTTGAGCAGCAGCATGATCGGCCACTTTATGAATGATGCTGCGTGTCTCTTCAGGGCTGAGCCTAAGCAGGGCCCGACTGGCTTCTCTCACGGCAGATAATTGATCTTTTACAGTCTCGACAATCATATTCCTATTCTTGTGAAATGATGTATAGATAGTTATAATGTATTAACGCTTTGTGGCCTTTTTCTCCCTGATATTGCATAGCGAGGTCCGAACCATATTGGGTTTGACCAATTCCGATGAGCCGATCACTCAGATCCTTGATGTGGGCAATGTCTCCTTTTTTGAATTGACCTTCCACGCGTTGTACTCCGATGGGTAGGAGAGAGGTAGCTCCATTGCTCCTTAGAGCGATTGCGGCACCTTCGTTTACATAGATAGTGGGTCGGTGTTCTCCCTCTTGAAATGCGATCCACTTCTTCAGTGGCGAGATTTGCTCGCTACTTTGAAATCTTGTGCCCACCGGGTTGGTGGATAAGATTTGCTCCAGGATATGGTCCGTCTTTCCATTGGCAATATGCACATCAATGCCCATGGTAGCCAATCGTGAGGCGACCTTAAATTTGGTTGTCATACCTCCTCGGCCGGCTGACGAAGCTCTGGCATTAAAATCTGGGAGTCGCTTCATATGTTTGGGGTCAATCACGTCAATCACTTGAGCATCTGGGTCATCAGGGGAGCGATCGAACACCCCATCCACATTGGTGAGCATGATCAGTTTTTGAGCACCGACCATAGATGCCACTAATCCAGCCAATTCATCATTGTCCGTAAACATCAGTTCGTCGATGGCCACTACATCATTCTCATTGATGATCGGTATGATCTTTTCAGACAGGAGTGATCGCAGACAGTTGCGCATGTTGAGGTAGTGGTGTCGATCTCGAAAATCCTCTTTGGTGGCAAGAACTTGACCGACCAGCAGCTGGTATGATTCGAACAGCCGGCGATACTGCTCAATGAGCAAGGGTTGACCAATAGATGCTAAAACCTGCCTGTTTTCAACCTTTTTTGATGTTTTTGGTGTATACATACTGCGGCCTGCACCCACCGCCCCTGAGCTCACCAGGATCACTTCGAAACCCATTTCCTTTATGGCCACGATTTGGGCTACCAGATGAGCGAGTCGATGGTTATCGAGTAAGCCATCGATATCGGTGAGCACATTTGTACCCACTTTTACTACCACTACCCTGATCTGCTGTTTCACCGGCTGACAAAGATAAGCACGTAGCCATTCGAATCCTAGGTGGCTTTTGAAATATATTCATGGTTGATATGAAATCCGTGTCGCTCTCACGTTGCAAAATGAAGCAAACTCCATTCAAGTTTTTGTTAGGCTCGCGCTCGACGCCCGCCCCTGTTGAATTTCCGCTGTCGCTTCAATTAAACCGGGGTGTCCACCCGCATGAGAGTCTTGCGCGCATGCGTTAATTGGCCATCTGTCCGTCTTGTATCTTGAATCTTGGTTTTTCAGTTTTCCTCCGGGCCCTGCTATAGAGAGCGTACTGAACCGCTTCCACTAACTTTACTGTCAATTCGCACACCTTTTCCACGATATCGTATGTTGCCACTACCAGAGACCGATGCCACTAGAGATTGATTGACGCTGACCTTAACGTTCCCAGATCCACTGATGGACGCATCACAATGCTGTAGATCAAGGTCTAAGGCATTCAGATTACCAGATCCTGAGATCGAAAGCGTCATCGCATCCGCTTGCCCAGCGAGATTAATTCGGCCAGAGCCACTAACTTTTCCGTAAACCTCCTGAGCGTCAATATCCAGATGCATGCCTCCAGAACCTGATACTTGCACTTCAAGATCACCAAGCCGCGAAAAATCGGTTTCCGTCTTAATATTCCCGCTGCCACTTAACCTAACGAGATCTAGGTGGGGCAAGGTGATGTAAATCTCGACGGGTTCTGCCCGGCGAACCATTCGATCATATCTGATTTTTAAGACCGATCCCTTGACATCGAGGCGAAGATTATCTAATATATTGGCCTGACCATGGAGCGTTACTTTTTGTTCATCCCCTTGGGTCAAATACACATTGGCAGAAAAACCGCTCGAGACGCCCGAAAAAGAAGTTAATTCTACATCTCTGGTGACAACCGGTCCCTCACCACGGATGGACCGTTTCCAGAAGTTTTGGGCATTCGTTTCCTGAATGGCAAGGAGGAGAATGAAACCAATCAAATAGGTCTTCATATACTGCATCTTCAGATTGTTTTCTTGTTAGACGTAAAAGTTCGTATGAAGTTGCAATTGGTACGCCACGAAGATGAATTAACTTTGAAATACGTGTTTCCTAAAGGCTCTGCTCAGAAGGGCATGCAAACATCCATCCTTCTTTCAATCCAATCCTCAACACTTGCTCCACCTTAGAATCGAGCAGCGATGCCACCCAACACATTCAAACTATACCCGGGATATCCATACCAGCGGCGATACTCATTGGATGCCAAGTTGTTGAGATGCAGGAAGACACCAATTTTCTCGGTAAAGAAAAAGTCGGTCGACAAACTCACATCGAACAGCAAATTTGGTTCATCCAATAGATTTTGCTCTTGAAATTTCACCGGATCGGCTACAAAGATCTCCGCCTTCAGTCTTAGTTTCTGCCCGAGGGTGAGGTAAGATACTCCAACATTAGCTTGAATTAGGGGTAGATACCATGCTTCGTCTTCATTAGAGGGGTCATAGAAATTTTTTACTACACTACCCGAAATATCAAAATTTGAGAACAGATGGCCCTTAATAGATCCCTTGAGGTATGCAATATTAACTGTGTCGTAAAGAACATCAAAACGATTCCAAAGTTTGTCATCATTTAGCTCGAAGAGGGCAAGATCACTCGTGGGTTTATATCCAGCCTGCACACTATATTCCAGCCCTGACACCAGTCCCTTCAGACCTGCATAAAAGTCATAGTATTTGGAGTTTCTGATGTCAGATAATTCCGAAACCATGTATGGATTATAGTCGGTCAGACTCTTAAAGTTATTCTTCCTCAAGTCGCCATCAGCACCGAGAAACAAGGAGAGGCTACTTCCCGACATGTTAAATAATAGCTCTACGTCGGGGAAAAACGAGTACGCTTCGTCAGAAGTCGCCATGCGGGCACCCAACTTGGCGCGAACGGTTGAAGTACCAAAGCTAAAGTTTGGATTTACGTAGAAGTTATTCAGTTTTCTGATGGTGGTATCTTTCAGTCGAGTCAGATCTGTACCCAGGGCGACGGTCAAGGGATTATCACCAAACCATTTGGTTAGGCCCAGGTCGAGGGTGAGCCCTGATTCCCTGGTGGCAAAGTTATTTCCGAGTAGATAGACGTCGACATCCGCCCAATAATTCAATTTATTATCACTCTCCTGGCCATTATACAATTTGACTCCGAAGTCAAAGAGATCTAATTTATTGCGGACTTCATCGGTCGTGAAAGAAATATTTTCGCGATCGTAAGCATAAAAATAATGTTCATCCAAACTCGCCCCGGCTTTAGCATCTACTGCAAATCCATAGTTGGTCAGAATAGTCCCTTTTAATAATAGATCATTGTCGACGAATCTTTGGTTTTCGACATTTTTGTCATTGGCGGAGTGATGGGTGATCCGTGCTAAAAGTGATGAAGTGCCGGGTTGACCAAATTGGTAACCAGCATCTAAGTAAGGTGAAAGTGGATAACCGAAACCGGCCTTCACAAATCCATTGTAAACTTCGGGAAGCTCCTCTGTCTTAATATTTAAGGGATTTATTGCGGGAGCAGGATATTCGACGGGCAGTAGTTGTTCGACGACATGATAATCGAATTCTTTGTCTCGCACATTTTTTATTTCTGCCTCAGGCTCAAGACGAATTTTATGTGCTTCAGCCAATCGTGCTTCAAAATTCTTAACTACTTCAACTTTGCTTCCCGGTAGGTCTTGACCTTCTACGAGATGAGAACCAAAGAAAAGAATTATTAAAGAAAAATATTTAGCAGAATAATTCATTGGCTAGTAATTTGAAAAAGAAAATTTAAAGTCAGACATGAGCATTAATTACTTCCAGTATCTCCACTGATTCGATCTCGTTTGGCTTCTTCGGCCTCGATTTGTTCGACCTTATGTCGCGCAATTTTCACGAGCTCTTCATCATCAGCAAAGTTGTCAATGACCGCTTCGAGGGCAGCTTTGGCGTTGAAGAAATCATCTTTGTCCACATATATATCACCAAGCAGGATTAAGCTTTTCGCCACCCAATAGGGGTAAGATCCACTTTCTTTGTAAGCGGTTTCGCAAAAGGCTTCAGCTTGGTCGAGGTCGCTCTTTAAGTAATAAATGTAGGCCTGCAGATAACGTGCTTCAGCTGTGCTCTCATCGTCTGAGTTGGCAACCACTTCTTCAAACAAAGCCAGCGCCTCATCATAGCTCTGTTCTTCAAAAAGGATCTTACCGCGATAGAATTGGGCAACGGCGAGTTCTTCTCTAGAAGCCGAAGTATTTTGCATAACCTTGCTGGCATAATCAGCCGTGGCCTGCTTATTGCCAATGCGATATGCCGAGCGCATGGCACCGAGTTGGGCTTCAAACTTTATCTCGGGATCATCGGTCAGGGTCTCGAGTTTGGAGAAATAACCAAAAGCTTTTTCAAATTCTTCCGAGTGATTGTAACTGATCAAGGCAGCCTTCTCGAGGGCGGATACATAATGCCGGCTTTGCCCCTTGCTCAGCACCAGTTCGTAGTCAGCCAACGCCTGATCAAACTGTTTTTCGATGCTGGCACATTCACCACGGTTATAGTAAGCATCGAGCAAATATAATCCACGTGGATATTTGGTGATGTATTCTGTGAATGCGGTGATCGCTTTGGCATATTCTGCATTTTCATATAACCTTTGAGCAACCAAATAATTGAGCGAATCGCGCTCACCACCGCTTACCTTGTAGCCGGGAATGGATTCTACAAATGCGACATATTCGTCTGGCTGTCCCAGATCCTCAACATATATTTCCTCGATGGCCGCAAGCGCATCCTTAGCCTCCTTCGAAGATGGATTATTCTCGAAAATGGTTTTGTAATGCTCTAGTGCTTTTTCAACATCACCGAGGTTGTAGGTAATCAATCCCAACCGTAAATAAGCTTGATTTAGTAAGGGAGATTTGCCCTTGTATCTAGAAACCAATTGATAAAGCGGCCGCAAAGCCGACTCAAACTCACCCATTTCTTGATAAGTTTCGCCCATCTCAAGAAGGGCATCATCGGCATAGGCTGAATTTGGATAATCTTGCACCAAGCCATCTAATGCCAGCACTTTATCAGAAAGTCTTCCTTGCAAGCCTTGAATGACGGCTTTTTGAAAAATGGCATACTCAAATCCGGGTGCTTGATAGGCAATGGCTTGATCATAATATTGAAGAGCCAGCGGATATCTATTTCGCTTGAAATTGCAATCCCCAGCTCGGAGATAACAGTCCGGCAAAATTTTATTACTCAATAAATCGCTGGATGCCCCATTGCGTTTAATTTCGGCTATTGAGTTTTCATAATTTTTGAGTGCCGTTACATGATCATTGGTTTTTAGGTAATTGTAAGCTTGGGTATAATAGCCTGTCGCCAAGCTCGAAGCACTAGGCAGGTCATCAAGACCTCTGGCAGACGTTAAAAATCGGGTAAAGGCAGCTTTACTGGCGCCGTAGTTCTTTTGTTGGTGGTATATTTCGCCAGACCAAAAAGTCGCCAGTGATTTGATCCGTTGATTGACCGGGACCTCAAGAGATTTTTCGAAAAAGCGTAGTGCTGAAGGATATTTCCTCTTCATGTAATCTTGTAAACCTTGGAGGTAAGCTACCTTTTGATAGGCTTCTTTAATACGAGGAGTTTGGGTCGGTAGTCCCTCGATTATTTTTATCGCACTGCGGTAGTCTTTGGTATTAATTAGTGTCTCACTAAGTAATTCCTGCGATTCCGTATAATATTTAGAAGTAGCTTCAAACCTTTGCAGTGCGTTTACGGCATCGCGATCGAAATGAAGTTCAATCGATAGCTTGGCATAGTTGAATAATGCTTCTTCTCGCAACTCGTCATTGAATTTAAGTCTCGTGACCTTTTGGAAGGCACTCCGTGCGGACGCTTTATCGCCGGTTCGCAGGTAAGCATCGGCGAGGTAAAACATGGCCGACTGTCCCATGGGACTTTCAACATCATCCAGTTCCTTGAAATTGGGAATGCATGCTTTATATTTTTCGTTCTGATATTGCACAAAACCCAATTGGTAAAAATCTTCGGCTCTGAGTTTTTTAGATTTTTGTTCGTAATATTCAAGATAAGGCAGTGCTTTTTCATAGTCACCCATTTCAAAATAGGCTTGTCCTATCAATTGATGAATGCCAGCCCGATTTTTTGTGCGGCTATCATCAATAAACGGAGTAGCATAGGCAATTAACTCCTCGTAGTCCTGTTTGGCGAAATAAATCTGAGCTAGGTAGTAGGGAATAACGCGACGGTAATTTGCTTTCTTCTCTGCCACTTTCCAACTCTTGATCGCACCGTCATAGTCTTTACCATAAAAACTCGACATACCATGATAATAGTGAGCTGGGTAATAATATTCACCCTCCGAACCCATGATACTGGCAAACTTCGCCTTTGCCTCATCAAAGCGCTTGAGCTCAAAAAGGCTGTATCCATGTTTGAAGGTGAGATCCGGGATTTCATCTTGAGAAAAACCACGACGATCCATCATGGCATAAAAATCTACTGCCTCCTCATATTTGCGAGCATTATAGTAGAAATTTGCCAACTCCCAAAGGGCCATGTTTGCTGCTGGATCCGGTCGATACTTTCTCACGTAGTCAAGCATCAGCTTTTGGCCGTCGGATTGCTCTAATCTTACCGCACTACGAGCATAGTACAGCTCCGCCTTTTTCTTGATGATTCGATATTCCGGCTCATTGACTGGAGCTTCTTTGTTCAGAACTTTGCTAAACTCCGCTTGCGCCATCCCATATACGCCCAAGTCAAAAAATTCTAAGCCTTTCTTAAAGTTTGCGTTGGCTTCCGTATAAACGGTTGTTCGCTGAGCATAACTACCGAATGGGAGGAAGGAAACGAAGATGCAAATGAAGGCATACTTCCTCGTCATAGTTTACTGATTTAAACCTAGTTTCTTAAAAGTGGCAATGCCCCAAAGAATTGCCTCAGTTGAGCGAATTTAGAAAAATTTAACCGTTTGTAATATAAAAAGCCAAGATTACTAGGCTAATATAGATTAGATTTTTCTTTAATAAGTCAAGTAGAGATATGGACTGTATGGCGTGGTTTACTTTACAATGTCATGGTTAAACGAGCTGCCTTCAGAAATTATTGATTGTAGTAGCGATTATCTCACAGCTTTCACGCATCTGGTTTTCCGTAATCACCAGGGGAGGCGCAAAACGAATAATATTGCCATGGGTGGGCTTGGCCAGTAGTCCACGATCGCGCAGCGCCAAGCAGATATTCCATGCCGTGTCAGAATCTTGAGAATCATTGATCACAATGGCATTGAGAAGTCCCTTCCCCCTTACCAGTGTGATGAGCTCATTTGCCTGGCGCAGGTTCTCCATTTCTTCCCGAAAGATGATTCCCATTTCCAGGGCATTTTGAGCCAACTCTTCCTCCCGTACCACCTCCAATGCCGCCATGGCTACTCGGCAAGCCAGTGGATTACCTCCAAATGTCGATCCATGTTCGCCAGGTTTGATCGAAAGCATGATTTCGTCGTCAGCCAAAACCGCGGATACCGGAAGAACCCCACCAGATAGTGCTTTGCCAAGAATCAGAACATCAGGTCGAACACGCTCGTGGTCACAACAAAGTAATTTGCCTGTCCGGGCGATACCTGTTTGAACTTCATCTGCGACAAAGAGTGTATTGTGCTGCTGGCAGAGTTGAGATGCCAGCGCTAAATAATTGTCATTGGGCACCACAACTCCAGCCTCACCCTGAATGGGTTCAACAATGAATCCGGCAGTGTCGGGATCACTGAGTGCTTGTTCCAAAGCCCCAAGATCGTTGTATGGAATGATTTGATATCCTGGTAGGTAGGGACCGAATCCGCCAGTACTACTTGGATCTACCGAGGCCGAAATTGCACCTAAAGTGCGGCCGTGAAAATTGCCACTGGCAAAGATGATTTTGGCCTGATTGACCGTTACACCTTTTTGTACATAGGCCCATTTGCGGCACAACTTAATGGCGGTCTCCACTGCTTCAACACCCGTGTTCATTGGTAAAACCTTATCGTAGCCAAAGTACTCCGCCATGTAGGCCTCATAAGGGCCTAGTTGATCATTATAAAAAGCTCTCGAGGTTAGAGTCAACTTTTGGGCCTGCTCTTGCAGGGCAGCAATGATTTTGGGATGGCAGTGACCTTGATTAACAGCTGAGTAGGCGGACAGAAAATCATAATATTGTCTGTCTTCAACATCCCAAAGATGGACCCCCAGGCCCTTCCGCAATACCACTGGGAGCGGATGGTAATTATGAGCGCCATATTGGTCTTCTAATTGCATTAGAGCTTCAGAAGATTTCTGTGCCGTTTCAATCATGAGACTTGAATTTTAATCTGGTAAAGGTACGGCAAATTATCTGTCGAATGATTCAGGGGCATGACCCCTAGAGGCACAATTGCCGATGAATGGCAACGGCCTGTTTGACAATGGATTGCTTCCGGTCATTTTCAATAATAAAATCAGCCAGTTGTCGACGTCGATAGGAGGGCCATTGATTTTTCATGCGAGCAAGGACCGCTGACTCGGTCACTTTGTCCCGATTCATGACCCGTGCAACGCGGGTCTCTTCCGATGCTTCCACGCAAATGACCGCATCCAGTGATAGATATTGGCCGCTTTCGTAGGTCAGGGCCGCCTCCTTGAGGGTGAAAGGCACATTACGCTGGCCTAAGTGCCAGATCTGCGCATGACGGTGTACTACTGGATGAACCAGATAGTTGAGTCGGGTTAAGAGATTGTGGTCATTGAATACTTTTGCAGCGATCCACTTTCGATTCAATCGACCTTTGATATAAGCTTCAGGGCCTAGTAATTGCCGGATGCTATCGATCAATGTTTCATCCTTCTCCATCAACTCACGAGCATGAAAATCAGCAGAATAGACGGGTATGCCCATGGTATTGAAGATTTCGGCAATGGTTGACTTGCCTGCACCGATGCCCCCAGTAAGTCCGATTTGTAAAATCCGTTGCATAAGTGAGTGATGGGGAGCCAAAGTACAAATCATTCTGCAGGGAAGCCTCCATCTTTACCATGCGACAGGACACAAATTCACCCAGAGCTAAATGCAGTGGTCCATCCAGCAGGTGGCTGCAGATCTCAACATATGTGTGGATAACTGATGGCAGATATTCTGATTTATTGTAATATTTTGCAGCTTAAACCACAGATTATGAAATATCCGGAACCAGAGGCACTGACCAGTGTAGCTAAATTTCATGAAACATTCGACCTACCCATCAGATCTGCACCGGCCATCCCAGCAGCTGATCGGTGTGCCTTGCGAATTAACCTCCTGGAGGAGGAATTGCAGGAGCTGAAAGAGGCCATTGCTCAAGGTGATATCGTGGAGGCGGCTGATGCCTTCGCAGATTTGCAATATGTATTATCTGGCGCCATTCTGGAGTTTGGCCTTGGAAGTCATTTTAAAACGCTATTTGATGAAGTACAGCGGTCTAACATGAGCAAAGTCTGTGAGACACGTGAGATCGCTGAGGCCACTCTAGAGTATTACCGAAAAAACAAAAATATGGATGGGGTGATTGTCGAGAAGAATGGCTTCTACCTCGTCTACAGATCAACAGACCAAAAGGTCTTGAAATCAGTTGATTACAGTGCCGCCAAGCTGGATCAAATCATTCAATCACTGACGCTGGTAGAGTAAGTGGTGGGTGGTCATGCGCACGGTCTGAAGTGAGTGTGAATCTCGATTTTGGCTGGAAATTGGATAAAATTGCTGACATTTGCATGCACTCCTTACCGATCTCGATGACCAAACTTTAACTCGTAACCTATGTATCTTGATAGCGTCTTAGAGACCATTGGCAACACTCCCCTGGTAAAATTACAACAGTTAGAAGGCATTCCTGCCACTGTTCTTGCGAAAGTAGAAGCTTATAATCCCGGACTGTCAGCAAAAGATCGGATCGTGAGATATATGGTCGCAAAAGCGGAACAAGCCGGTAAGATTAAGCCCGGCTGTACCATCATTGAGGCCACCTCCGGAAATACGGGCTTTAGCTTGGCATTACACTGTGCGATCAAAGGATATCAGTGTATTTTGACCTTGTCATCTAAGGCTAGCCAAGAGAAGATTCAAGGTCTTAAGGCCCTTGGGGCCGAGGTGATCGTTTGCCCGGCAGATGTTACCCCTGAGGACCCCCGGTCTTACTATTCGCAGGCTAAGTCTATGCGTGATCGGATTCCAAACTCCTACTATCTCAATCAAAATTTCAATACTGACAATCAAGAAGCACATTATTTGACGACAGGTCCGGAAATATGGATGCAATCAGATCAGAGAATCACACATTTTGTGTGCTGCGCAGGAACGGGTGGCACCATCAGCGGCACAGGTAGATTTCTCAAAGAGCAGGATCCAGAGATCAAGATCATCGCAGTAGATGGACATGGTTCCGTCTTAAAAAAATATCATGAAACAGGTATCTACGATCGAAGTGTCATTAAGCCAATTCGTATCGAAGGCCTGGGTAAGACCATCATTCCAGCCAATATGGATTTTGCCAACATCGATGAGTTTATGAGGGTGTCGGACAAGGATGCAGCTTTAAAGGTAAGGGAGTTGGCTAAGGTGGAAGGCCTCTTTGTCGGTTACTCGAGTGGAGCTGCGCTTCAAGCGGTCTACCAGATGAAGAATCTGAAAAAAACCGACGTAGTCGTAATTCTACTTTCAGACCATGGAAGCCGCTACCTCAGTAAGATTTTTAACGATCTCTGGATGCAGGAGCAAGGATTTCTTCCGGGTCAGGATGTACGCGACGACGCGATGAGCATGCAGGAGGGTGTATCGTCGGCCTCGTCTTTGTCAAGTGTGCGGTACTACCGTGACTACTATAAACGCTATCGTAAAATAATCCGCGATCGATATCGAGTTATAAAAGATAATTTACAGCAAAAAACATAACGAGATAAATCCACAAGGCGTCGAGGAAATGCCAATACACACCTAGTAGGTCCAACTTTACCTTTTTCTCCGGATCAGCGAAATAGAGAAGTACACTAACGGGCTCTACCATCTTAATCACTGCGGTCCGGTAAAATAAGATCAAGAAAGGTAATCCAGCCAAGACGTGGATAAAATGGACACCTGAAATCAGGTATAGATAGGCGGATCCGGTGCCTTGATCCATGGTGATGCTTTGTGAGAGGAGCTGGTACCAGCCATAGACTTGAACCACTAAAAATAAGAGCGTAAGCACGATGGCAAGTAGCAGACTATGCTTATAGGGTTCGGTTTTGTCTAGCTGGTAGCACTTCTTTGCGTGAATTAAGACGAAACTGGAGGCGAGCAGGACCAATGTATTGACCAAGAATACCCAGGGCATCCGGAGTGGATCCATACCATATTGAGATCGCGTATAGATATAGGCAAAAGATAGACTCAAAAACAACGCTGAAATACCTCCAATCAACAGATACACCATGATCTTGTAGGGATGAATACCAAAAGATTGGGGAGAGCGTCTTGAAGCCATAGATGCGAGCAACATATTTGTATAAAATTAGGGGAAGGAGATCGGCCATACAAGTGAGGGAATTGCTTTTTCCTAGCTTTGTGTCACCATAGATCTCAAACATTTTGATCGATACCAGGTTAATGATCCTGTCCTTTGGTTCAATTTGTGTTTATTTCGCAGGTCGGTTTATCAAAAGACCAACTAATTTTCTGGTGATGTTACTCGAAATCAAGAAAGAATTATTGCCTCATCGTGCAAAGCTGGTGGCTGTATCTAAGACAAAGCCGACCAGTGCCATCATGAACCTATACGATCAGGGCCATCGAATTTTTGGTGAGAATCGAGCTGGGGAATTGGCAGAAAAGGCTGCGGATCTACCCAAGGACATCGAATGGCACATGATCGGACATTTGCAGTCGAAGAAGGTAAAGATCATTGCTCCGGTGGTCAAGATGATTCACTCGGTCGATTCCATCAAACTATTATTAGAAATTGAAAAACAAGGGCTCAAATTTGATCGAACCATAGAGGTATTGATCCAGATCAAAATTGCACAAGAAGAGAGTAAATATGGGCTTCAGAATCAACATGAAATCGATACCTTTTTTGAAGAAGTAAGTCGCTTGACCTTGACTAAGGTTCAAATTAGTGGATTAATGGGAATGGCCAGCTATGTGGACAATCAGGATCAGATTCTCAACGAGTTTGGTGGATTAAGAACTCACTTTGAACAAATTAAGGCCAAGTACTTTGCAGACCTTGATACATTCAGAGAGCTCTCGATGGGCATGTCGGGAGACTATAAGTTGGCTTTGGAAGCGGGAAGTACCATGGTGCGTATCGGGAGCCTGCTCTTTG
The DNA here is from genome assembly GCA_965223215.1 of Saprospiraceae bacterium. Lineage (GTDB taxonomy): Bacteria > Bacteroidota > Bacteroidia > Chitinophagales > Saprospiraceae > JABDMH01. Next base: position 172,964 of record CBDCVZ010000010.1, read on the forward strand.
GCGCTCGGACTTATTAGAAGATTCCCTCTTATTTCTTGACCCACTTTCGCACCACCATCTTCTCATTTGACTGAATCCTCAGAAGGTACACACCCACTGGAAGATGTGCGACATCCAACTGAACCCGATACTGCTGGGGTGATGCTTGCAATAATGAACGACCGAAATAGTCAAAGATTTCAACAGATGAGATCTGTGATTCTGCCCAAACATTTAGTTGTCGTGAAGCCGGAACCGGGAAGAGACCAACCTGTAGGGGAGCGCTCGTTTCTTGCACGGGAACTGAAGCACCCAAGCGGAGAGAAGTCTGGTAATAGACCAACCCACCTCGGCTAGAGCCAGCCATCACTTCCAAAAAACCATCACTGTCCAGATCGGCGATTGAGCTCTGCGATCGTTGACCATCTCTGATCTGATTCATTTGATTCGACAGGGGATGCAGCGTATCGGATGGCTCATAGACATCATAAGTGAGAAAATTGCCAAAGGAGGTCCCGACAGTCAGGTAGGTCGTATCTCCTGACTCAAACACGATGGGGCTTGCTGCACCAAAAACGGCCCGATCTTGTCTGGCATCGATGGCGCCGAAGTCTTCATTATTGCCTTCTGCAAAGGGATCTGCCTCAAAAATCGGTTGCTGTGCATTACCCTGGTTTCTGAATAAATTGATATTGCCACGCTCTTCACCCACGAGCATATCAAAATCGCCATCCACATCGATGTCGACAAAGGTGGGAGCACTGGCAAAGCCGACATCTATCTCAAACCAAGGATAGATAACTTCACCGGGCTCAAATCCACTTCCGGGTACGGCCATGTTTTCGATGTAAATCAGTTTGCCTCGCTTGTTTCCTATGACCAGATCAAAGTCTCCATCTTGATCTAAATCTACCGTCGTTGGATTTAGTGCATCAATTTCGGAAACCTGGTCCTTTAGATTTAGCCAATTTTCATCAATTAAAGTGAACGCCGGATCGTTCTTCGTGCCGGTGTTCTCAAATAAGAAAAGCTGTGAGGGGAATGCGTTGTCATAATCTTCCTCAAATCTACTACCCACCAAAAGATCAATCAGCCCATCACCCGTAAAATCAGCAAGATGAGGAGCAGCATCCGTACCAAAATCAAGCATATCTTCAACAAGTAGCTGCCTTTTCTCAAGGGTAAACCGGATGCCATTTTGATCAATGCGACCACTGTAAAACCAGCCGACGTTCACATTTTCACGTGCATCTTCCTGATTTGGGGCAGCGATCATATCCGGAGTACCGTCCCCATCAAAGTCATTGATAAATGCCGTTGGGAAAAAGGGAATATCTACCGGTTGGTCGTAGCTGGGAAATTCTTGGTTTGCAGCGGTCATGTGGGCAGCGTCAATTGAGCCACCGTTCACCAGGAATAATAGGGTCTCAAATGAAATGTCACCCAATAACAAATCTTGATCCCCGTCCAAATCTGCATCAAAAGCGGTAACGGTAGAACCACTGTGCAAACCGCCGCGGGGCCCAGCGAAATGATCGGGACATTGATTCGGGTCATCTGACAAAACCACGTCGTTCGTGTTGAAAGCTTCGACAAACTTGCCCCAACACCGATCTCCCAAAATGAAATCAAATGTGTCCTTAGACATATCCTTTTCGACCACCAGATTTTGATAGTAAGCAACTTGCGTGCCCTCGGACTGAAAACTCAAGATATCCAGATCTCCATCACCATCCACATCTACAATAGCTGGCACATCAATAGCACTCACATAAATATTTGTCACAGGCCCTGTTGAAGAGGGATAACCAAGCACACCTATTCCGTTGTCAAATATTTTTTGCTCAAACTTTAGCTGCCCTTCGACAATGAATCCTTGATATACATCGATGCCGGGAGCACCGGTTTTAGAGAAACTAAATATGTCAACCACTGAATCTCCATTGAAATCTCGCATAAGCATCCACGATTCGAGCTGGGGGAAGATGGATTCAAATTCAGGAGCATATTGAAATTTGGCCCTTTCGCCCGTACCAGTAAATGGCAGTACCTTATTACCGCTCCGGTCAAAGACTACAAGGTCAGGAATTGAATCCAGGTTTAGATTCGCTCGCGAGAATTGTGGTGCATTAAGCCCCCCTGCTAGAGGCATGCTGAGCGGTGATCCATTCACGGTGAACTCAAGGGGTGCTCGCCCAAATTCCTGGCCAATCGACTGGCTGGAAGCAAATAAGAGTAGGCCAAGGAAAAGTGAGCGATGGGTTTTTGACATGATCGGTTGTTTCGAAAAACTGCTAAAATATTTGTTTCTTGACATTAAACGATAAAACCCCGTGGATATGCTCATGCGCCGTCTCCTTGTCACGATTTTATACATGGCATTGGCGGCTTTTGCTCTGGCTGCTGGGCGAGCGGAACCGATTACACTAGACGTTCAAGAGGGTCGGTTTTATGTGAATCAAGCCAGTCTCCAGGGAGAGCAGACGTTGGTCATCAATGGGGCGGAAAGCAAGCTGGTGTTCGAGCAGGGGCGAGCTTTGATCGAATTCGAAGCCTCACGACGTGGCAGCCTGGTTTCATTGCGTGCTAGTGAAGGCCCCTTAGTGCTATACCATCAAGCACTCAACAAAGATGGCTCCATTCGATTAATCAAGATTCCACTTTGGTTATCGATCGTACCCCCGCTACTCGCGATCCTTCTCGCGCTAATGTTTAAGGAAGTGATCATTTCATTGTTTGTGGGCATTTGGTCAGGATCATTCATCGCAGGAGGATTGCGAATCGATTCGCTCTACTATTTTTTTGAATCCTTCGTGAAAGTCGTCGAAAAATACATCATTGAAGCCTTGGCTGACTCTGGCCATCTTAGTGTGATTATTTTTTCTCTCTTGATTGGGGGCATGGTCGGGATCATCAGTCGCAATGGAGGCATGGCTGGGGTGGTAAAGTCTCTGTCACACTATGCAAAGTCAGCGGTCAGTGCACAGTTTACTACCTGGCTGCTGGGTGTTGCGATTTTCTTTGATGATTACGCCAATACTTTGATCGTCGGCAACACGATGCGATCGGTCACCGATAGATTTCGCATCAGTCGGGAAAAACTGGCCTACATTGTCGATAGTACGGCGGCTCCGGTAGCTGCCATCGCCTTCATCACAACCTGGATCGGTGCTGAGTTAGGCTACATTGATGGTGGTTTAGCGATGCTCAGCACATTTCCTTTTGAGGTGACTCCTTATGCCATCTTTGTCAGTTCACTCAAATATGCCTTTTACCCCATGTTGGCATTGGCTTTCATTTTGATGTTGGTATATACCAGGCGCGATTTTGGTCCGATGCACGCAGCCGAGCTTAGAGCTCGGAGCCAAGGGCAGGTAAAAAGCGATGCACAGGTTGCTGATGACGAACCTAATAAGGAAGATCTGACACCGGTGCCGAATGCTCCATTGAAGTGGCAGCACGCCTTTTTCCCAGTTATTACGGTCATACTCATGACCATTCTGGGGCTGGTGGTTACAGGAATGACCGCACTGCATGATGAACTCTTAGGTCTTGGCCGGACCTCTTCTGCCGAGTCATGGTCGGCCACCTGGAGTGGGATGAACAGTCTCTTTCCCGAAGGGGATGCTGGATTTTTCCGAAAGATTGGCAAATTGATTGGTGCCTCGGATTCCTATGTTTCATTACTCTGGGCATCGCTTTCAGGGGTGGTGGTAGCCATCGCAATTACGATTTACCGTAAAATCATGAGCGTGATCGATACCATGCATACCATGATTACCGGATTCAAAACAATGATGCCAGCATTGATCATCTTGGCCTTAGCTTGGTCTCTAGCCATCACGACCCAACAGTTGCAAACAGCTACATTTTTGAGTTCTGCTTTAGCAGGCAACATTAATCCATATCTGATGCCACCCCTCATTTTTGTCTTGGCTGCTTTGATTGCATTCTCTACGGGGTCAAGTTGGAGTACCATGGCCATTTTGTATCCCATCGCCATACCGACCATGTGGGTGGTTGCTCAATCTGCAGGCATAGCTGATGATACTAGCCTCGAATTGCTGCTCAATGTCATCAGCATTGTTCTGGGTGCCTCAGTCTTGGGTGATCATTGCAGTCCCATCTCAGATACTACCATTTTAAGTTCACTAGCTTCAGATTGCAATCACATCGATCACGTTCGCACCCAAATGCCCTATGCGCTTGTCGTCGGATCGGTGGCGCTGATCAGTGGTACGTTGTCCACGTTTTTGGGGGGCGGATGGATGCTAAGTTTTACTCTTCTCTTGGTGAGTTTGGGTGTGTTGTACCTGGTTGTTAAAAGGTGGGGAAAGCCGGTGCCTGACTACACTGAGTAACTCACTTGCTTAGGTCGGTGTCCTACGACTTTTTGGCCTTTTTTCTAAATCGCAACGGGAAGCAGCGATAAAGGAAGGGGGCGCTGATTGGCAATCAACACCCCCGTATTTCATCAGATGACCACAACTACCCCATGGAGGGCTCAAGTGCTGGGATGGCAGCAAAAGCCTGCTCAAAATCAGCCTTGATATCATCAATGTGTTCGATACCCACTGAAACCCTTAGTTGATTGGGTTGCACACCTGCCGCACGTTGCTCTTCTGCTGACAATTGCTGGTGTGTTGTCGCTGATGGTTGGATGATCAGTGTTTTCGCATCTCCAACATTGGCAAGGTGGCTGACCAACTTCAGATTATCGACTAAGGTGGTGGCATTAGCAGCATCCCCCTTGATCGTGAAAGAAAGTACACCTCCGTAGCCGTGGTTGAGGTACTTACTTGCCGTGGCGTGATTCGGGTGAGAAGAGAGACCAGCGTAGTTGACTGATTCAACTTGGGCATGCTGGTCAAGCCAAGTGGCCAATTCAAGCGCATTGTCTACTGTGCGTTGTACTCGGAGAGATATAGTTTCCAAACCCTGCAGGAAGAGGAAAGCATTGAAAGGACTCATCGCAGCACCATAATCTCTTAGTCCCTCCACGCGTGCCCGAATAATAAATGCGATGTTGCCAAACGGACCATCGGTGCCAAATATGTCCCAGAAGATCATTCCATGATATCCTTCGGAGGGTTCAGTAAACTGAGGATATTTTCCATTGCCCCAATTGTAGTTGCCTCCGTCTACGATGACACCTCCGATGGATGTTCCATGACCGCCAATCCACTTGGTTGCAGATTGCACTACGATGTTGGCCCCATGTTGAAGGGGGCGGCAGAGGTATCCACATGCTCCAAAAGTGTTATCAACAACAACTGGAAGATCATGCTTACGTGCTACAGCGACAATGGCTTCAAAATCTGGTACGGTATAACTTGGATTCCCAATCGTTTCTAGGTAAATGGCTTTTGTCTTATCGTCAATCAGAGACTCATAGTCTTCGGGCGATTCCCCGGCAGTGAATCGGCATTCGATTCCCAGCCTCTTAAAAGTCACTTTGAATTGATTGTAGGTCCCACCATAAAGGTTAGAAGATGACACGAAATTGTCTCCGGTACCCATGATGTTGGTTAAGGCAGTAAATTGGGCGGCTTGGCCAGAACTTGTGGCAAGGGCAGCTACACCTCCTTCCAATGCTGCAACCCTCTTCTCAAACACATCGGTGGTAGGGTTCATAATCCGTGTATAGATGTTGCCAAACTCTTTGAGGGCAAAGAGATTTGCACCGTGTTCGGAATCTTTAAAAGTGAAGGAGGTGGTTTGATAAATGGGCACTGCTCGCGAGCGCGTGGTTTCTTCAACTTCTTCTTGTCCGGCGTGAAGTTGTAGAGTCTCGTACTTTAGGTTCGACATTTTTGCATTGATTTTTTGATAAAGAAATTGTCAAGAGGTTCTCAGGAGACGGAGTGGACATACTGACACCCATACCTGAGCAAAGCAAATTATGACATTCGTTCCGCTTTTCCATTTTTTTTAGAATTTTTCGCTTGTTCCATGCCATTTGTAATGGTTCTTCAAAGTTTCTACCACTTTCTACCACATAATTCGATTACCTTCGTTCAGGTACCACACCTAAAAACAAGTTGCACTATAGATACTGCATTTGCCTATTTACTGTTCTAAATCTTTGGGTGTGCATTGCTCAAAAATGCCATGGGCAGGAAATGGAACAGCTGGTCACGCTCGATCTGATTGAAGCAACAAAAGAGGACCTGGTAGATGCAGTTCAATTGGCATGTCAGTGTCCTGTGTACGATTCCTCCAGAGAGCTACCTTTTGACAAAATCAGTGGAACTTTTCAGGGGTCGCTAGAGGAGGTGCTGAGCCAGGTACTGGCATCTACTGCACTGTGGTATATCATCTATGATGAGCAAGTGATTGTCTTAGGTGATAGAGTTAAGATTACCGAACATTACAACTCGCAATTCTATCAGGCCTTAGAGGAGAGCATCGAAATGGTGCGAGATCCGGGAGACAAGGTACAGGTGATCGGAAGCGTGGATTCTGTTTCACAGTCAGGTGAGACGGTACTTTCCGGTCGGGTGGTCGATGGAGAAAATGGAGAACCCATCATCGGTGCTACCATCCTCATTCTCGAGACTCAGCAAGGCACTGTCACCAGTGAGGAAGGAAACTACGAACTTTCCTTAAGACCAGGAGCATACACCATGACGGTCCAGTATGTGGGATTTCGAAGTCGCGAAATTCCCATTAATATTTTGAGTTCAGGGTTCTTAAATATTGATTTATTGCAGGGCAGTATTTTACTGGATGAGGTGGTTGTGGAAGCCCAAAAAAGAGATGAAAATGTGCAGTCGGCTCAGACTGGGGTGACGAGAATTAGTGTGAAAGAAATTGAAAAATTGCCGAGTTTTTTAGGTGAGGTTGACGTTATCAAAAGCTTACTCTTGCAACCGGGCATTAGCAGTATCGGGGAGGGGAGTAGTGGTTTTAATGTCCGGGGAGGCAATGTCGATCAGAATTTAATTTTGATGGATGAAGCCATGCTGTTTAATAGCAGCCATGCCCTGGGTTTTTTTAGCGCTTTTAACACGGATATCGTCTCTGATGCGACCTTATACAAGGCAAATATTCCAGCCAAGTACGGCGGCCGCTTATCATCTGTACTTAATATTAATCTCAAAGACGGTGATTTTGAAAAACTGAGATTCAAAGGAGGCTTGGGACTGGTGAGCAGTCGTTTTACCTGGGAGGGGCCCCTTAAGAAAAATAAGACCTCCTTCCTGATTTCCGGTCGTAGCACTTATTCAGATTGGTTACTTAAATCGATCAACCTACCTGAGTTAAAGCGTAGTTCTGCCTTTTTTTACGATGCGAATTTTCAATTAACCCATCGTTTTAACGAGCGCAATTTCTTGTCAATCGGTGGATATCGGTCTGATGACGAATTCTCCTACAATGAGCAATTTGGATTCAACTACCACACTACGATTGGAAAGCTGACCCTGCAGAGTTTGATCGGTAATAAATTCTTGTCAACCTTCAATGCCATCTATAGTGATTATCAAAGCAGCCAGAATGAGCTTCGACCCATTTTTGCTTCCCAATTAAGTATTGGGAATAAGTATTGGAAATTTAAAGAAAACATAAATTTCACAGGATCAGATTTTGAAATTGACCTCGGCGTCTCCACCATTAACTATGAGATCAATCCAGGAGTTCTTCAGGCGGTCGGTTCCGAATCGGCGGTCATTCCGGGACGCGTTGAAGTGGAAAGGGGCATGGAATCTGCGATCTATGCCAACGCCAGTTTTGATCTGTCACCTCGGCTTACAATGCAAGGTGGTGCGAGGTTTGCAATCTATCATTATCGGGGTCCACGCGAACGATTTATTTATCAAAATCCAATGCAGCCAAGAGAAGACGAGATCATTGAAAGGGTTGTCTCATCAGCAAAAAATCTCTATTCAAAAAGTGTCATTGAACCGAGAATATCGGGAAGATATCGACTGGATTCGGAGGCATCCTTCAAATTTGGTTATTCCCGTACCAGTCAATTTATCAATCAGATTTCCAACAATGAAACTCCAACGCCTACAAATTTGTGGCAATTGTCAAATGAATACATCGAGCCCCAATTGGCCCATAATTTTTCGCTGGGCTATTTTCGAAATTTTGATCAGAACATCTGGATTACGTCTTTAGATGTTTTCTTCCGCTACATAGATCAACTTTTCGACTATAAAGACTTTGCCGATCTGGTGGTCAACAACCATATTGAGACCGAACTAAGACGTGGCATTGGCCGGACCAGGGGACTAGAGCTAAGTATAAAAAAACAAGTTGGAGATGTGCACGGATGGGTAAATTACACCTATTCAAGATCGGAACGCAAAATAGCGGACGTAAATGATGGGAATTGGTATCCCGCTATTTTTGACAAACCACATGATCTCTCGATAGTTACAAATTTTCAATTAAATAAGCGAAATACAATTTCACTCAATTTTAATTATAGTACAGGAAGACCAATTACCGTTCCTCTTGATCGATACTTGTTGGAAAATCGTTTCGTCGTTCTAAATTATTCTGAGCGCAACGCTTTTCGAATTCCTGACTATCATCGGCTTGATGTAGCTTACACGCTTGGACAGGGTTTTCGAAAGAGTAAAAAATTTAAAACCAGTTGGACCCTATCCATTTATAATATTTATGGACGTAGAAACCCCTTTTCTGTTTTTCTACAACAAGTTTCGATTGGGGATCCGCTGATCAAACGGCTCTCAATTCTTGGCAATGCTTTTCCCTCATTGACATTTAACTTTGAACTGATATGAGAGCTATAACCTGGGTTTGGGTGACCTTATTGTTGTTGACGGTGAGTTGTATTGACACTATTGAGCTTGATTTACCGGTCACTTCGGTCGGACGGGTCGTGGTGGAGGGCTCGGTCTATCGGAGTCCAGATTATTATGTTTTTCGTGCCGCAGCACGACGCACTGTCCAGATCATCGATGACCTGGTTTTTGAAACCGATGATGCGAGTCTCGCTATATTATTTAATGATGAGGAAATACTCTCACTACAGCACGATGAGGAAGTAAGGATTTCAATCAACCAATTTCATCAAGACTTTGGTGGCAGTCCTGAAAACGCCAATTTTAGATTGAGGGTTATTACTAGTGATGGGCGAACCTTAGAATCCGATGACCAGTCTATTCTCGATCCTCCCTCTAGGACCACTACTCTAGAAACTAGGTTGATAAACCGACTGGTTGCAAATGAACAGGAATTTATTTCGGAGCAGGATTTTGTGGAACTTTTGATCAACAGCCCACTTATCAATGACAAGGGAGAAAGGTTGTCTTATTTATGGGAAGTTTCAGGTGTTTACCGTTTCCCGGAGATTGCTTGGTCAGATGATCCTCTCTGGTTTGGCAAGACCTGCTATGTACCGGTCGATCCACGTTTGAACCAAGTGAGTGTGGTAAGTAATGCAGATTTAAATGTCGACCAGCTGTCACAATATAAGATTGAAGAGCGATTGGCAGATTCGAAGTTTCATGCGGGATTTTATTACACGGTCGTCTTAAAGGCGATCGATGTGAGCGCAGCGGAGTATTGGAAAGAAGTGGCCGCCAGCATCACCAGAGAGGGCACACTCTTCGATACACCCCCGGGAATGATCCGGACAAATTTTCGCAATGTAAATGATGGATCCGATCAACAAGTTCTCGGTTATTTTTACGCGGCTGGGATAGACACCGTGCGGCACCTTGCTACCCCTGAGGCAACCGGTTATCAAAAACACTTGTGCCGCCCGACCAATGCTGCCGAAGTTCCCTGTTGCAGTTGTCTCGAAGGATTTCGCAATGCATCGATTGTAAAACCACCCTATTGGAAGTAGCGATGAGATATTTTCAGTTCGTCATTTTATTATTTCTAACCTACGCTATAACTCAGGCACAGGTGGGAGTTTTGCAAGTGGATAAGCCCTATTATTTTTCCGGGGAGTATCTCTACTATAATATTTTTTTTGGAGAAATGGCAACAGATTCTGCCATGATAAATGTTCGATTTGCCAAAGATGGAGAGATTCTCACCAGCCATTTTAATCGATGTGTGGCGGGAGCGACCAGCGGCTATGTGAAGTTGCCGCACGATCTTGCAAGTGGAGTCTATGTCTTGGAAGTGTTTGCCTACCAACAAGATGATGCTCGTGCTATTTCACTTTGTGCTGAGGCCTTTACTGTTTTAAGTGATTTCAATGAAAAGCAAGTGACCTTTGCCGACCGCGATAAAGAACGCATCATGACTCCACTACCTGACCGGCTAACTGATTTGAATGGAATGCTGGTACCATCAGACCAAACAATGGATGGTAAAATTAGTTGGTCGGGCTTTCAGGCAAATTCTGTTTCACTTTCCGTTCGCAAAAAGGACACTGAAATGACTGGCCCCTTCGTCAGGACTTTTAGTCATATGCTTCATCGGACACCAATAATGAATAGAATACCGGTCGCAGGTCACCGAAAGCTACATATTGAAAATCAAAATAGGAGCCCTTTGATGTATGCATGTCAGCCGGAAAGTCTGCAGTTTGAGCTAACCAAGGTGGCTAGTGATGGTGCATTCACCTTCGCCTTTGATGATATACATGGCCAACAACCGATCCAGTTTGTTGAGTTTTTCGGATTTACAATGGACTTGAAAATGCGGGAAGAAATGGCAATGGAGGAAGGTATTTATCGTGAGGTCATTGATAGTCAGATTACGCAATCATTGGAGAGGTACCAAGACCGAAAGAAGATTTTTCAATTATTCAATAGGACCGTGCAAGATCCGTCTTTTGTGCAAGTGCCCAACCAGACAAATCAAGTGCCCCCTGATTTTGATTTCGATGTGCAGGATTATGCGATCCGAGGCACTATTGTTGACTTGCTTAAAGAATTGAGCAGTCCCCTGAAATTTAGAAAGAGAAAATCTGGCTATGTGGCCAAGGTGCTGTACGAAGTTGGTGATTACAAATATTATTATTCTGCCCCAGCATTGTTTATAATTAATGGTATCGCGATTCACGACAGCGAATTTGTGAGTCAGTTACTATTGCAGGAAATCGAGCGAATTCGGATTTACAGCAGGGTGCAAACACTTGAAAAAGTCGTGAGGGGACATCGGATAGGCGGGGTAATACTGATAGATCTAATTGATCCACTTTATAAGATTCCCGAGGAGTTGTATCTACCCCGTACAGTGATTTCCGGTTTACAGACCCCTATTCAATTTCCCATTACATTACCCGATGATCCTGCGTTACCTCGAATCGATCCGTTGGTTTACTGGGAACCCAGCAAGCCACTTGAACGGTTACAGCAAGTTACTTTTAGTTGTCCCAAGCCTGATATAACCGGCGATTATCTCATTGAGATATTGGTAAGAAATGAGCATGGAGAAATGATGATGGGAGGTTTGACATTAACACTGGAATAGTTCATTCTGAACAAGATTTGTCAAATCAATAATGGCTGGTTTAATGAAGATGACGCTGATCAGCGTGGGTATGTTGGTCAGACACTTTAATGGACTCAAGTGATATTTTCTATCTTCATCTGGTGATAATTTGTTAACCTTTCAAGTAAGTATATTGTAACAAGTATGTATGCTGCAAAATGTATAAGACTGTGACCAATAAGGCACTAATGGCGGCCCTGAACCAAGATGGCCAGGCAGCGCTTATACAACTTTACCGGCTTTTCAAGAGTGAATTTCTAACCTTAGCACGTCGCTACAGTACAGATCATGAGCTTCTGCTCGAAGCATATCATGAAGGAGTGCTTGGATTCTATGATATGTTTATTGAAAATAGGTACGATGAATCAAAAGGACAAATCAAGACACTACTGTTTAAGATTGGAAAAAACCACCTGATTAATCGCATTCAAAAGGAAAAGGGAGAAAAAAGGAGAATAAATAACATTTCGCAGGAAAAGAACGGAAGACAGGTGGAACACGGTATCTCATTAGATGAATCTATGAAGGCCCTGGGAGAAAAGTGTCGTCAACTGCTCACACTTTTTTACTACCACAATTATTCCATTGATGCCATCGTACATCGCATGAATTATAAGAATGAGAATGTCGTAAAGAGCCATAAATCAAGATGTATCAAACAGCTCCGAGAGATAATGCGGGCAACTAAACAGATCACCGATGGATAGGGAGGAACGGATGGATCATTATGTGCGTAACGAGATGACTGAGCTTGATCGTGCAGCATTTGAAAGAGAAATGGCAAATGATCCGGACCTCAAGCAGAAAGTAATAGAGTTGCAGGCGGCCATCGAATTGGTCAAGTCATCTGGTAAGGAATCTATGCGACAAATATTTGCCGAAATTGATACCAAAGAATTGAACGAGAACGGAGGAGAATCGGTGGTTGTCAACCGGGGTAAACAGCGATCACTAACCATACTCAAATGGGTCGCGGGTGTGGCCCTTATTCTTAGTCTGTGGCTATTAGTTATACCTGAATCCCAGCAAATGGATACAACGGTATTAACTGCCCTCTACCAAGATCATTTCCGTCCCTTTCCAAATATCTCAAATCCCCTGGTTCGCGATCCTAGCAGTCTGAAGGAGCGCTACTTGCAACATTACGATCAAGGAGACTATGAGGGTTTCTTAGCTGAGGCCAAGAACATTGTTAATCCTACCGACACCGTTCTAACCTACCTGGTCAGCGCTCAATTGGCAACGAATCAGTTGGAGGAGACCGCCAACACCTTATCGAGGCTGTCTCAGGTTTCCAACCCCAGATTTTTGCAAGCGGCCGATTGGTATCAATTGATGCTCGCTCTGAAGAAGGAAGACATCGGGGCCGTAAGGTCAATCATTAATAAGATCATGGCCAATAAGGACCACGTCTATCTCACTCGAGCCAAAGAAATTCAGTTGGCAATCCAGCGTTGATTTGATGTGTTATTCAGAAATTTTCCTTGCACGATCGTTTTGGCGAAAACCAATTGGCACACTTACCTATCTGATGATGACTTAGCTCTGCATCATACCCAATCCTCTGATGCCAACTAAAATTGATACAAGTGCTCATAATAGCCAGCCAACATGTTTTGTATAGAAAATCTTTCATGGGTAGATTCGATACTGTTACGCATCATGGTCCGCCATTTTCTATGGTCATGGTAATAAGTGGGTATCACCTCCTCGGTGAGCACCTTATACAGGGCTTGCTTGTCTCGGGCATCCTGTTCTACTTCTGAGCTCGGCACTTGTTCGTCCCCAATTTGCCAGCCATTGTACCCGTGCTGACAGGCCTCTGGCCACCAACCATCAAGGATACTTAGATTGAGCACGCCATTCATGGCGGCCTTCATACCCGATGTCCCTGATGCTTCTTTTGGTCGTCTTGGATTGTTGAGCCACACATCAGATCCTCGGGTCATATGGGCACCAATCTGCATGTCATAATTTTCCAAGAAAATCACCGCATTGGGAAATTGCTTTTGTTTCTCCACCAGCCTCTTGACGATCATTTTACCCTGGTCATCAAGTGGATGTCCCTTACCGGAAAACACCAGTTGAATCTTTTGTTGCTCTAGCAATGGATTAATAATCGCAGGGTCGCTAAAAATTAAATCACTGCGTTTATACGGTACTGCACGGCGCGAAAAACCAATGATTAATTTATTAATATCCAGGGTGGTGCCGGTTTTTGCCTGGATAAAATGAATTAGATCACGCTTGTTTTCCTGGTGCACTTGCCAAAGATGCTCATCGTCATGCTCCAGTGCACTGATGATCGCAGGGTCAACCCAAGAAGGTCGATGAATACCGTTGGTAATGGCAATTATTTCTGATCTCCCGTTAACATCTTTCCACATGATGTTGGCCGTCTCACCATGTAATTGGGCCACCGCATTAGATCGTTTTGAAAGGCGCAAGGCCGCAACCGTCATATTAAATGGCTTGCCACCTAATCTTTGCAACTGCCTCCTGGTCAATCCAAGATTTGCACCCATGTACATGATTCGATCTATGGGATGAGATTCATTGCCCTGGATGACCGGTGTATGTGTGGTAAAACGGATTTGATCACTGGTCATTTGCTTGGCTGACTCAAAATTAGCCCCGGCCTCCATCTTTTCGCGAAGTAGTTCAAACCCAGCAAACAGTGCATGACCTTCATTGAAATGATACACATCGATGTCGAGTCCCAATTTTCGAAGGGCACGAATTCCACCCACACCTAGTACCATTTCCTGTGCAATTCTTTGCTCTCCAAACCAGCCATAAAGTTGACCGGTGATCCATGGATCTTCATTTTCTGGAAGGTCTGTATCTAACAGATAGAGATCTGCATTTCCGAATTGATTGCATTTCCAAATTTTGCAAGTGATGATCCGTTTGCGGATGACAACCTCTACCGTGATACCCGTGTCGTCGAGAAATTCGTGTTGATAGATCGGATAGGTGTCTACTGGGGTGCCGTCCTCCTGGATCACTTGGGTGGTGTAGCCTTGTTTCCAGCGAATGCCTATACCGATGATGGGATAGTTTGCGTCCTTGGCACCCTTCAGATAATCACCTGCCAAGATTCCTAATCCACCTGCATAGATGTGAAAATCAGAGCTTAAGCCATACTCCATACAGAAGTAAGCCACCCGCGGTTTTGCCTGGTTTTGCATGGCGGCAAAGGTAGTCCATTACTACTTCAAAATAGCAGGATCACGGGGGAATTTATCTGCGGTCATCCAGGGGGCCCTTGAGGTGGGAAACAGAAGAACCAGATATCATGACCAGGAAAAAATCAGGGTCATGTTAACCTTTCCATTTGAGCTCCATATAAGTAGTAAAAAGCAATTTGAATTTAGATCACTAAAAACCTTTTAACCATGAAAAAACTTTCATCCAGAGAAAGAGAAATTCTACAACTCATAGCCCATGAATGCACCACGCGCGAAATTGCTGATAAACTATTTATCAGTCCCGATACGGTGAAAACACACCGTGGAACAATTCAAAGAAAACTGAACGCCCGCAATTCTCCCGGCATGGTTCGCATCGCCTTTGAGCGAGGCCTTCTGACTTTGGCAGTGTGAATACTCGGGTACTGTGCTAAAAAACTAATCTTCACTGATACAGGGTATGCATTGAAAATTCCAGCGACCCAAAATCAGAATTTCTTAAAAATAAAATTTTACACACCAATGAAAAATCTAGTAATAATTGTCCTCCTTTTATTTCCTCTGCTTGTATCAGCACAAGATCAGACGGTCATAGAAAAAAATAGTACGCCGGGGGATGTTCATTTAAAGTTAATTGAGAAAGATGCTACGGACTACGCTCGAATCGAATTTCACACGGAGCCTCCAGGAGGTATTATTCCGGTTAATTCTAATGGTAAATTCCAGATCGCGGCTAAGTCCTATGATCCCAGTGATGCACTCAAGGAGTTTAATTTTTGGTATGCACTCCATTCATCAAATTCCGGTAAGAATCTACTAAGCCTAAAAGCAGATGGCTCCATTTTCATGGGCAGATCAGACCTAAGTGTTACCTTGGTGGGGGTGGCAGGTAGCACTTTACATGGTTCCACTCAAGCCCAAAACGATGCTTTCAGCCTGTTTTCCAATGGTGCATTTGTCGTGGATCTAAATGAGGATGATAGTGGAAGTAGCACATCGTTCATCGTGAGGGACGGTGAAGACGAAAATCTACTTGTTTTACAGGATGATGGAAACATGACCATCCGCGGGGCACTAACGCAGAATAGTAACCGAAATCGAAAACACAATATTAAGCCGGTAGATTATCATAGCATCCTTCAAAAGATCTCGGATCTTGATATTACGCAATGGAGTTATCTCAATGAGGATGTGTCGCATCTTGGGCCCATGGCGCAAGACTTTTATGCTTCATTCGGCTTGGGGGGCACAAATTTAGGAATCTGTGCCATTGATGCAGATGGTGTAGCACTCGCAGCCATCAAAGCGCTGAAGCAAGAAAATGATCAACTGGCCGAAAGGTTATTTTTACTTGAACAACGTATGCCTAATAACAAGATCTCTGAATAAAAGACTCAGATTGAGTCAAGCAAAAGTCCTGCGCCGTAAGGTCTAAATTTTGGCGCAGGATTTTTCAGCAACAAGGGCCTATCCTTTACAGGGAGTGCACGTTCGGCCTGATGCCATAATTATTAATTAAGTACACTTTTGATCGAACAGCTATGCTTCTAAAACATAGTGGTATGGTAGCTTAATAAATACGGTTATGAGATTAAGGCCCCGGCACCTAGCTCATCCGTGGGCTCTATTATTCATGCTGGCATTCCCTCTTGAAAATTGGCCAACAACCATGGTGGTCGTGGCGTCGCTCAGACCTTGTGATCTACTTGCCTGATGAAGACTTGCTAAATCCAAGTGAGATTAAATAACCCAATGTCACCACAGCGATCAAAATCGCAACAATCCACTTAACTGGCATTACGCCAGCATCTGAAGACAGCTCGATGGGGCTCATGTCACCTTGGGCAATAAAACCGGCCCAGTAGAAGGGGTGTCGGAGTTCTGGCTCTACACAATTTTCTAGATAGGTGTTCTTTGCGTCCTGGAGTGCAACATCTTTATCCAGTCCATTCTTTAAGCCCTGATAAAAACTTACAAAGATTTCTGATGCACTCTTATCTGGCACATTCCATAGACTCATGATGGTAGAAGAGATTCCCACATAATTAAAACCCAGGGCCAAACTGCTGACGCCTTCTCCGATACTTATATTTCCCAGGCCTGATCCACAGGCTCCTAGTACTGCCAACTTCGCTTTCAAATTCAGATTAAAAATATCCTCCAGCATCAGTTTGCGCTCATTAGTTACTGAATCTTCGGCAAATAATAAATACGAATTAAATGGATTTTCGTGATCGACAAAAGCGTGTAGACCCAAATGCAAAATGTCTGCATTATTGCTGGTCTCGATAAATGAGGCTTTAGTGGCTCCACTGCCAGTGAAGGCTGTTCCTCCAAACAAAGTAGCGATCTGCTTCGCCTCTTGCATCGCACCTGGTAGATTGAATTGATCTGAGCGTTGGATTAGGTCGATATCTTGGTCGGTTGAGAAACTTACAGCTTGATACCTGGGAGCAAAGGCGTAGGTTGTTCGTACGATTTTTGATTTGGGCAGATCTAAAGATCGCAAATTATAATTGTAGCTTACTGGGACTCGTTGTACCTTGGATTTGTTGGAATTTTCTGGGATCCTGTGCATCATTGGTTCAAAAGGAAACAGGGAGAGCGACCTAAATGGAGAAACCAACAATTTATCAAATGGAAGATCAAAGCTCTTCAATGGTTGCCGTAGTAACAAGTCATACATGGTATCGAGTAAGCCTGTGAGCTCAACTGAAGACTGCACATTGATCCCTTCTTGAAATTTGGAAATCAATGAATCGATGTTACCACTGGTCTTAAAATAGGCAGCTGTATCACAGTGCATGGCAAGACAGAATATATCCTCTTCCTGATAGAAGTATTGAAGCAATAAAGTGTTGGTCTCGCAAAGAAATTGGGAGAGTTTTTGAGTATCAACTCCACTAGAAAGCGTATTGTCAAAGTAACCAGGGGAAATCTCGGCCAGCATTCGCGTAGTTTTCTCATAGGTGAGGGTGAGCTTTGAGATGGATGCTTCTATTATATCAATGCTGTCCATCGGCAGAGTGTCTGCCGCTAGGTGATGGCCCCTTTTCGCATACAGATTGCTTAACTCTGCCCTCAGTCGATTTTCAACTTCGATCTCTTCAATGGGCAAATGATCTCTGAGCGAATTTTGCCGCCATTGTTTTTCATAGAAGCGCAGATTTTTGCCACGGTCCATGTATGATAGGACTTCGCCAAGAGAGATATTCTCTGGATCGGTTTTCCAGAGCTCGTAACTGATGACTGAAAACCTACTAATAATATCCTGATGATGTCGAATCATTCTATCCTTCATCCCTCCAAGCAGATAGCCCTTTACATCTTCTTCAAGTAGATCGTAAGCTTCCTTTACTGTAGCATAGCTTGCTCTCAGCATCGAGCGACTATTATTTTCCTTAAATAGTAAATACTGGGACCAATACTTCCATTTTAAAGCATGCAAAGCAGTGATGGGCTCACGGGCTGATCGACTAATATCGTCAGGATCATATTTTACCAGTTGCAGCACGGAATCAAGCCGTGGCAAAGCTTTATCATACTGACTTGTCTTGTGATAAAAAATGGCCAGGTCCAGCACGACTCGTGCGGTTTTTACTGGTAATCCTAGAGACTTTACTTTATTGACGGCCTGATGATAAAATTTTTCAGCTGTATCCAATTGATCTAATCCACGATAACATTCGCCTCTTTTAATATCGATGGTGGCCATTTGATAATTGTAAGTACCGTACTCTTTGATTAGTAACTGCTCTGATCGATCTAAGAGGTTTAGCGCTCTAACATATTTTTTCTGAACAATATAGAGGTATGCCAAATTGAAACAGGTAAAACCGGCTGTTTCGAGTTGGTCTAAATCCTTATGCAATGCGATGGCCTTTTGATAATAATGCTCGGCTAACTTAAAATCACCTGTGTTGCGATAACATATCCCAAGATTGCCATAAAGAGAGGCCAGCCGCTTCAAGTCCCTTTTGCTTTCATAGTAGGGTATTATTTCCAAAATGGTGGCCAGCGCTAAACCAAATTTCCGGCGGCCACCTTGGATCAGAATCAATTGTTCCTTTAAGTTTGTTTCTAGATCGACCCTATTTTTACCGACAAGTTTTTCTTTTGCTTTCTGATAAATTAGGCCGGCAGAATCGAAAGCAACGTTTTCATAACACGCTCTAATTGTGTGGCTATAGATTTTGACTTGATCGTCGATGCCTAGCGTTGCAATGACTCCAGTTCGTTCGAAGTGATGATACAGATCTAAAATGGAGTCGGCCTGAATGGCTGGTTTCAACTGGAGGAAACTACTGACGAGAATAGAGTCGGAATTAGGTTGGGTTTGCGCTGGGATTTGATGGATGAATAAAAAAAAGCACCATATAGGTAGGGGCCATCTGAGCCAGCAGATGGAATTGAAGTATAGGCGGAGCTGAGGCATCTACTTCACAAAGTAACAAAAAGCATAGTTCTGAATTTTTAGAATCCATGGCACCCTCTCGGGAGCACTGGTCAGTGCAAATCAGAAGCTGTCAGGTCGGAATACCCTGTCGGATGGCATCCACTTTCTCAGAAGCAACCATGAAACGCTACTATCCTATGAATCAATCTTTGGCCACTAGGGTCAATTATGATCGTGATCATGATCATGGTCGTGATCATGCCCATCGTGATCGTGCCCATGATGCATCTCGTGATCCTTGTTGGCCACATAATCCATTTTGCAGACAGGACATTTGCCCTCTTTATCGCTGCCACTTCCTTCGCAATGCATGGGGCAAATGTAGGCACTGGTGTACTCTGGCCCTCGATCATCGGTGCTAGCTTCTGTGTTATCTGTGGTGGCATCTTTAGATGAATTCACGTTACCTTCTGAATTACCACAAGAACTGAGTAAGAGCGTGATGAACAAAGTCAAAATGGAGCAATGGAGAAGATTCTTCATTATTTGGATCATTTGTTAGACAGTTTAATGCAATTAATGTTAAAAATATTGTTTCTGGATAAAGTGGAATTTGAGAATGGTGTCTCCTATAAATTCAGCCAGTAAGTTACCTTGGCTACTAGGCCGCGATTTCGCACTGAAAATTGACTAAAGGGATCAAAGAGATAATTATCGGTGTAGACCAAAAAGAAGTCTGAAACCGGTGCAAACCGATATTGAAATCGAGCGTTGATATTCAAGTTTTCAAATTGACTATTGTATTGAATAAAGGTGGTCAAAAAGACCTTTTTGCTAAAGGTTAAGTCGATTTTAGGTCCAAAGAGCCAGACAGTGGTGGGCTGAAAAGGCTCTTCCAGCTTAAGATAATTGATGCCGTAGTTGATGGCAATAGAACCATAGGGTTGATATCGATAGGTAAAATCTCCTTCAAAGCCAGTGCGGGATCCATTGTAAAACTGGCCAATGTTGGTGCCGAGTTCATAGGAGAACTTCTTGCGAGAGTCGGACGAAAACTGGGCGATGAAACTGGCAAATCCATAGTCCGTTCCTGCCGGGAGATAAACACCTTCCTCTTGACCTCGGGTTGGATCGAAATCTCTCAAAAGAAAGACCCAAGAATACTGCATACCCATGGAGGCCCGCCCGCCCTTGGTGAAACTAAATTGCCACTCGATATCGAGTTCGCGGTCAGAAAGTCCGTATTTTGGCAGCAAAGGGTTTCCGTCCGTTCCTACCTTGTAGATTTGGCGAAAGTCAATGCTGGCACTGTGTTCGCTTAAAACATCATTTTGAGGATAGAAAAAAAGCTCTATTTCCGGACTGAATAGATGATAATCTCTACGAGGTATGAATCCGACTTCGGCTTCAAAACCTTCACCTATGAAAAGTGAGGCAAATTCTAATCGATACTTCCGTTGCAGGTATTCTAACTGAGCAAAGGCACTAAACTTGTCTTTGATATCACGTGGACTGAACACTTGATGGTAGTAGAACTTGCCTGTCCATCGGTTGTTTGGTGTGGCCAACCGATATTCAAGGCCAGCCAATCGGTTAAAATTATTAAACGTCTGATCTGGCCCTTGAAAATCTTGAGCGTTGGCTGCCTGCTTGTTTACAAAAATGGCACTGATATTTGATCTACTGAAGACTCGCTGCTGAAGTGCGGCAACTGAGTAATTAAAACCGGGAAGTCCGTTTTCTATTTGTTTTTCAGTCTGCATGCTCATCAACCCGATCCGGAGGTCGTCGTTGAGTTTGCCACTGAGTCTCGCTCCGTATAAAATCTTGTTCTGGACATTTTGTCCCGTTGCGGTATCGATGGCCACGCCGATCCTTCGAGAGAAGAAAGGATTCCCTCTTCGTCCACCAAAGGAATTGAAGAGATCCGCATTTTCAAGGAAGAACTGCCTTTTTTCGGGAAGAAAGATCTCGAAACGATCGAGATTGGTCACTTGCTGATCCACTTCCACCTGGGAAAAATCAGGATTAAAGGTGAGGTCAAGATTGAGACCAGAAGTAATTCCAATCTTTGCATCACCTCCGATGCCCGATCTAAAATCGGTTTTAGTTTGCGAGGGATTTGCAAAATCTCGAAATGCTCCTGCGGTAGCATAGGGAATGACCGAAATATTGGTGCCAGGTTTTTGAAGGGGTTCGTCCCAGATCATTTTGCCCATATAAGCCAGATCCATGATGATTTGATTTTGGCGGATCTGATTCCAGGTGGTGATTTCATTGTTTTCCGTATCATAGCGATAGCTGTTGAATCGCCATTCTTTGGCACCTTCTTGGTATCGCAGCGTCTTAAACGGAATCGCAAACTCTGCAACCCAATATCCATCATAAATGGCAGCCGCTCCAAACCATTTGTTATCCCATGATTCTGCAAAGTCGCCGCGTGCTCTTCCCCCATTAGAGATCAATGCTTCGCGCCGTACACCCAGTGGATTCATACCAAATAAAAAAGCATTGTTCTGATCGTTATAAGTATCAAAAAGGAGGCTGATGTTATCATTGCCTGAGAAATTGTAATCCCGTTTGAGAGATGTGATGACGTAGTTCTTACGATTGCTATAGCATTTTGTCGCTACGTAAAGATTTTGATCGTCGTACGTCATATAGATTTCCGTTTGATTTGAGGCCCTTATCGTATCAACTGGAAAATGCTGCCAGAAATGTACTGCGGGACTCCCCTCAAACCATGCCTCTTCGTCCAGTTTGCCATCGATGGTGATGCCTTCGCGGGTTTTTTTCAGCAACACATCTGACGGTCCATCTACCTGCTCACTGCTGCCTCCTGAAGCAGAAGGTTGTGCTACGATGCAGGGTAGGGAAAGCAGATAAATGATGAGTAGAATAGCTTGGTGATGCATAAGTGGCAAAAGTATCTTTTTTCCGAAAGTTATGGATCATTTTCACGAACATATTATTAGCATATCTAATGTGTTTTCTCAAGGAGGGATGGTGAAGCGAGGGTTTGAGGTTCCCACTGTGGTCGGCACCCTCAGGTCGAATTTGGGCTTTGCCTTCCGATTAGCTATCTTGAATTCTACAATCTCGCTAAAAAGGTGCACCACCCAGATTCGCAAGACCTTCCACTTCGCATTTTGATCGTTGAAGATGATGTTATCATCGCACGTCTCATTGAAGCTCATCTGATGGCAGCAGGCCATTCGATCATCGGCATCGAGCACAGTGGAGCCCGCGCCCTAGATCGAATCTACCATCAAAAACCGGATTTAGTGCTATTGGATATCAACTTGGAAGGAGCATTAGACGGTATTCAAGTTGCTGAAAAGATTATAGAAACTCAGGAGATTCCCTTTTTGTTTCTTACCGCCTTATCAGATTTGGAGACGCTTAACCGAGCCAAGAAGGTGGAGCCTTGCGGCTATATCGTCAAACCCTACAAGGCCACGGATCTCTATTCCTCGATTACCATTGGGTTGTACAATTACCGGAGTAGGAAGGAACCGGAAAAGAAGCTTACCAAAGAACGAGTCAATGCGTTGGCAGTAGATCGAATTACAGATCGTGAGTTTGAACTAATTGTCGACATCTCACAGGGTCTTACCAACGCTCAAATCTGTGAGAAAGAGCATCTTTCGTTAAGTACCGTCAAATGGCACCTTCAAAACATCTATTCCAAGCTGGGAGTTAAGAATCGTACATCAGCGGTGCAACTGGTGTTACAATGATTGCTTTGATTCGTTGGTCGCGGAGCTAGCCAAGAATTTTTTATGTTAAATGTAGACTCTTGCGAAGCGGAATCAAAAAAAAGATCTACATTGGAGTTGTTCGTTAAATCCTTTAGTATCCATGAGAATTAAAGGAAACTTAGGAAACCATAGTTTATTCTCCCTCACGTTGAAACCCGTGGGGGATTTTTTATCCGTAAATCTCACCGCGCGAGGCCTTCAATGTATTCATCAACAGAGAAGTGACCGTCATAGGACCCACACCACCGGGAACCGGTGTAATATAGCTGCAGTGGGGTGAAACCTGGTCAAAATCCACATCTCCCACCAGACGATATCCGCGAGTTCTGGAAGCGTCTTCAACACGATTGATCCCCACATCAATGACAACAGCGCCGGGTTTAATCATATCTGAACTGATAAAATTCGGAATTCCAATGGCAGCTATGACAATGTCTGCACGGCGAAGTTCGGCACCAATGTCCTTGGTTCGACTGTGGGTAAGTGTCACGGTACAGTTGCCCGGATAGGCTTTGCGTGACAGCAAAATACTCATGGGTGTTCCAACAATATTGGAGCGGCCTACCACAACACAATGTTTGCCTGACGTCTCAATTTTATTGCGTTCAATCATTTGTAAAATCCCATAAGGAGTGGCGGGCAGGTAGCTGGGCAGTCCCTGTGCCATGCGACCCACGTTAATGGGATGAAACCCGTCAACATCCTTTTTAGGGTCGATGGCGAGTGTCACCTTATGTTCATCAATATGCTTAGGCAGCGGGAGTTGAACAATGAATCCGTCAATGTCTGGATTTTCATTGAGATCAGTCACAATCTCGAGGAGTTCATTCTCGGTGATGCTGTCATCCTTCTTAATGAGGGTCGACTCAAACCCAATCTTATAACATGAATTGACCTTGCTTCGTACATAAGACTGAGAGGCGGGATCATCACCCACCAAGACAGCAGCCAAATGAGGTACATTTCCGGCATTTGCCTTGATGGCAGCAACTTCTTGAGCAATTTCTTCTTTGATTGCATTGGCCAGGGCTTTACCGTCCAGAATTTTCATTTTTGCATTGTTTTCTAAGCCTGCAAAAATAGGAATAAGTATGTTTGTGCCCGGATGGAGTTTTCCACATTTACCACTAAAAAATTGTCATCTATTACCAAATAAATTTTCTGGTTGATTCGAACCAGCGTTACGTCCTTTTGGCTCATCTAGCGCAACTTCCATTCGAGGCCTTTGAGGAAGTACCTACGGGCTGGCAGACTTCACTGCCAGCTGATGAATGGACTCAGTCATTGCGCACCGAGCTGAATGAACTGATGGATTTAGTCTCTTTTGACATTGAGGTGAACCTGTTGCCTGCTAAGAACTGGAATGCCATTTGGGAGGCGGGTTTTAAAGAAATTGTTTTGGGAGATTTCTGCCAAATACGCGCTCCGTTTCACGATCGCAGACTCGACGTTACGCATTCTATTGTTATCGATCCCCGCATGGCTTTTGGAACCGGCCATCACGAAACGACTCGCTTGGTCATCCGTGCCATGCGTCAAGTGAATGCATCGGGTGCTCATGTGCTTGACTTTGGTGCAGGCACTGGAATTCTAAGTATTCTAGCGCAAAAAATGGGTGCGTCACGCATATTTGCGGTGGAGTGTGATCCAGTTGCCTTTGATAATTTAAAGGAGAATATTGCGGTCAATGAGTCAAATGTAATTAGGTGCCAGCTGACCGAAAATCTGCTCTCATTTACCAGCGAAGCATTTGACCTGGTTTTAGCCAATATTACCAGAAATGTTTTGGTTAAACATATGCCCCAAATTTTTCGAATCTTAAAATTGGATGGAATCGCCATTTTTTCTGGATTTCTACAGGTCGACGAAACCATCATGTGCAAGTCGATGATAGACGCGGGAGGTCGGGTAGAGACGAGTTTCTCCGAAAACGGTTGGCTGTCTATCATTGCCAAAAAACAATCAACTTAATCTGATAAAACGAAGAGGGCAAATGAAATTTATTGAAACAGATCGAGCACCACAACCAGGTGGCCACTATAGTCAGGCGGTGCAGCACAATGGATTGCTATTTATTTCAGGGCAGCTGGCGGTTGATCCAATCTCCGGTGAGAAAAAATTGGGCAGCATCGAAGATCAGACCCAGCAGGTACTCGAAAACATGGAAGCCATTGCGCTTGCGGCAGGCTCGTCTCGTGCCAACATCTTAAAAGTGACGATTTATCTCAGTGATATCGAGATGTGGAGCAAAGTCAATCAGGTGTATAAGAATTTTTTTGGGCCCCATTTGCCTGCCAGAGCCATCGTACCCTGTCAGGTACTACACCATGGTTTTCTAATCGAACTCGAAGCCATCGCAGCGGTAAATTGACTCTAGGTTTGGTGGGAGAGGCAAGCCCAGAACTACTCAGTCAAAGATGTTCGGGCAATCGGCGATAAATCTGAGCCAGGGGCAGTCCCATGATGTTGGTATAAGATCCCACAATTTTCTTGACCTTACACCAACCTATCCAATCTTGAATGCCATAGGATCCTGCCTTGTCTAGCGGCCTATAGTGTTCTAAATAATAAGATATCTCTTCTGTGCTAATGGGGTAGAAAACAACTTCTGAATGGACCGTCCAGTTGTGATGAGATTTCTCCGAATAAATACTTACACCCGACATGACATGATGCTTGCGACCGGATAATTGAGTTAGCATACGGTGTGCCTCGTCGTTGTCTGTGGGCTTATTTAATATTTTATTCTCAAAAACTACGATGGTGTCGGCCGTGATCAAGATTTCATCCTCTTGTAAAAATGTTCTCGCACACAATGATTTCTGCTCTGCCAGAAAGGCAGCCACTTCAGTAGGGATTAATGAGTCGGGATAGTGCTCGTCAAAATCAAGAGAAATTATTCGAACATTGAAACCGGCATCTCTCAATAATGATTTTCTGCGAGGAGAACCACTAGCAAGTAAGATCTTGCAATGATCAGTAAGCACCATGCCAAAAATTTATAAATAATATTCCCTGGATGATAAATGCCTTCTGCCAGAGACTAATCCTGCTCCATTCCTTTTTTTTGTTTGCCGGAAATATATTTAGGGTGATAAAACAGGAGGTACCGAGGAGGAGGATGCCATATATTTTCCCGTATGGATTGTATGTGGGCCAAAATAGCCATAATATCATTGCGATATTCATGCTCAAGACCAAACCAATTAATTTGCCAAAGTACTTGCTTACCTGACCATCTGCCAGGTGAGCCATGGTACGAATGCCAGCCTGGGCATCACC
The DNA here is from genome assembly GCA_965223215.1 of Saprospiraceae bacterium. Classification (GTDB taxonomy): domain Bacteria; phylum Bacteroidota; class Bacteroidia; order Chitinophagales; family Saprospiraceae; genus JABDMH01. Next base: position 199,003 of record CBDCVZ010000010.1, read on the forward strand.
TTCAACATCTTCCATGTCCTTTACCAATTCACGCCAAAATGTAGTCAAAAACGCAAACCCCCCGAATATCCAAAAATACATCTCTGTGGAAAGGCCCGAAAGTGTCGAGGCACGCAAAAGGTCAGTCTGTCCTCCCACCATGATAACCCAAATGGAAAGCGCACATAACGTGGCAATACTCAAATTGCCAAACGCAATGGTTCGCTGCAAATATTTGGAGTATAAATGCAGGAGATAAATGCTGCCAAGTAAGAGCGTTCCTAAACCAGGATTTTTTAATTGATAAGTGACCAACAGGACTAGAAGAATGGCGGTGGCATTCAGGATGTTATAAACTGATTTGGCTTTTTTCTGACCTATAGATCGGCCAATAATTACCTGATCCGGCTTGTTGATCCGGTCTTTCTCCACATCAAACAAATCATTGATTATGTATCCACCAGCCATGATTAGCAGCGTGCAGGTAGCTAGGAGTAAGAAGTGAGTGAGATTGAAATGAAGGGGCAATTCAGCCTTTTTGGTAGGAAGAAAAACAAGGTAATAATAAAAGAGAAATTGTGATAAGAGCGTTATTAATAAATTAGGCCACCTAATTAATTGGAGAAAAGGTTTTATTTCAGCTGACCTGGGCAAAGCGATTATTTTGGTGGCTTAATGGTGGGATAGCCAGGCCAAGTGCCCCGTAACTTGAGTACTTTTTCAATGACATCTCGAACACACCCATCACCCCCAGCCTTCATTGAAACATAGGAGGCTATGTCGCGAATCTCCTCAACCGCATCACGCGGACAGCACGGCATTCCGACCTTGCACATCACTGGCAGGTCAGGTAGATCGTCGCCCATATAGAGAATGGTTTCATTTGAAATCTGGTATTTCTGGCAATATTTTTCATAAATGGCCAATTTATCTTGGACTCCAAGATGGATATCTTGTACACCCAGTGCAGCAAGTCGATCGGTCGCTCCAGGAGTCGTGCCGCCACTGATGATCCCAACGCGAAACCCTTGCGTCACGGCCACCCGTATGGCATATCCGTCACGCACATTCATACTGCGCAACAACGCTCCACTTTCCGTAATTAGTAATTGCCCTCCAGTCAGCACGCCATCGATGTCAAAGAGGAACGTTTCAATGGCACGAAATTTTTCTAGGTAGTTCACCTTATTATTTTAGCGATTATTGTCGCGCCATTCGTAGACCCATTTTGCTTGAATCTGCTCCAAATGACCTTCGCTACTGTCTTCTCGTTTGCCTTCGAAGTTGGGAATTTCTAAAATCCATTTTAGGAGATCCGTAAACCTAATGCGATAGATTTTACCCTCATTAAATTCATCTCCAAATCGATCATATAATTTCATCGCGATGTCTTCATGGTCGGTCCAATTGATCGGAAGATCATCTAATGCGTCAAATGACATATTTTTCTTTGAATTAATCTTTAATTAATGTTCATGACCAATAATACGGCTCTGATCTGGAATGGTAATCTCAATTTCGGCGTCATCCTCCAAGATTATGCACTGACAACCCAATCGAGACTCAAGTCGAGGATTAATTGCTCGATCGATAAAGTCTTCTTCTTTGTCTGAGATTTCTTCCAAATCGTCTTCACCTGATTCTACATAAACGTGGCACGTACTACATGCACAGACACCACCGCAGTTGTGATTTAGATGGACATCGTTATCCTCTGCCACTTCCAGAATGGAAAAACCTGCCTCCACATCCTGAACCACTTTAGACTTGATGTCTTTGTCTTCAAAATTAAATGTTACTGTTGCCATGAATGTTTGCGCTGCCTTTTGGGCATGGCGCACAAAAGTAGCTTGATTCGATCTTCTAAACAACACAAATTTTCTATTAGTTCAGAGGGGCCGATCTGATCCCTGAATATTGATCTGATGCTGATTATCAAGCTTGGCTGCAGATCGCTCAAGTTGCCATTGCTGTTGCTCAGTTAAGGAACATGCAAATTGACAGGAATTGAGTATCATTACCCCTCGATATTATCGAGCACACCAACTAAATTTAGGTTATCTTGATATTCAAATCACAATTTTGGATCATCTGATCAAAGACATAAAAAAGGACCAATTCAAGTTTAAAGAACTTAAAGTCTATGCATCCACCGAGTGGTTGGCAGACAACAAAAAAAAGTATCGGCAAGTTTTTGATCGATATGAATTGACCTATGTCTATGCTGAAATCTCCTTTTACAATAAGCTTTTTGATGAGGCAGACTGGGACATAGCCATCCGTCTCAAGTGCTTCTCAGTAAATCGAGGAAAACGCAAAGAGCTTTGTGAATTATCGCTAAATAAGAAAGTCAGTAAATACGATCAGATCGTGTTTATGCGCGAGGGTTGGGGCAACAAAAATGAAGGTACCTTCTGGAAGAAGGGAACCTACTATTGGGAGGCATGGGTAGGTGATAAGAAGCAGGCAACCAAGTACTTTTACGTCGAAGATGCCGGCGAACCACTTTTGGAGGATCTTAATCCTTATTTAGAACTTAAGTCGCTGAGGCTGTATGAAGGACCCTTTGATGATCTGCCGGAAGAAGATCGGATGTATTATAAATCCTTTGACTCGGAGGAGACCAGATACATCTATGGTGAGTTTGTATTTCGCAACCTCAACGAGGAAAACAAATGGCAATGCGAGCTCTTTACCAAGTTTTATAATGGGGCCCGCGAGCTGAAGGGACAGGTGGTCAGGTTGCAGAATATTAAAAAAGAAGAAGAGTACATCACGATCACTGCAGGCTGGGGGTCCAACGTTAAGGGATCCTGGCGGCAGGGTAACTATACTTTGGAATTGGTGTTTATGGATCACCTGATGGTCGTGATCCCCTTTCAAGTGCGAGACGAGTACGAAGATGGCGTGCCTGCCGTGCGCTTACCGCATCGCAAGCAGCCAATGATATTGGCCCCTGACGAAGATATTTCGGAAACTTTCGTAGATGTTTTGGCCAGGTTGGATGAATTGGTTGGATTGCGCGAGATTAAGAAACGCGTGCGAGACCACGCCAAGTACATCCAATTTCTGCAATTGCGACGTGAGCGGGGATTTCTGGAGGAGGAGGATATCAATATCCATTCAGTATTCATTGGAAATCCGGGCACCGGTAAGACCACCGTTGCTGGCATGATGGGTAAGATCTATAAAAAGATGGGCCTACTCTCTTCCGGTCACGTACATGAGGTGGATCGGGTGGACTTGGTGGGAGAGTATATTGGTCAAACAGCTCCGAAGGTCAAGGAGGCCATTGAGAAGGCACGGGGAGGGGTACTATTTATTGATGAAGCTTACGCATTGGCTCGCACCAATGATGATACCAAGGATTTTGGACGCGAGGTGATTGAAATACTAATGAAAGAAATGTCCAATGGGGAAGGTGACCTGGCCATCATTGCTGCTGGTTACCCCAAGGAGATGTATCATTTTCTCAATTCCAATCCCGGTCTAAAGTCACGTTTCAAGATCGTTTATGAATTTGCAGACTTCATGCCACAAGAATTGGCAGAAATCGCAGGTTATGCTTGTAAACGTAAGGCCATTAAGCTGACACCCGCTGCCAAACGCAGGATTCAAGAGATGATCACGGAAGCCTTTCGGAAACGGGATCGAACCTTTGGTAATGCGCGTTTTGTGTTTGACCTACTCGATAAGGCCAAAATCAACCTGGGCCTGCGAATAATGAAAAAAAAGGACCTGGCAAATCTCAGTGAAGATGCGCTTTGCGCCGTCACGCTTCCGGATGTCGACCGAGTTAAATTAGATCCAACCAAGTACTTGCCCAATATTCCTATCGACATCAAACTGTTGCAGGCTTCGATGGCAGAACTAAATCAGCTGGTTGGCATGGATCCCATCAAAAAAGAGATTCACGAGCTAGTAGAACTTGTCAGCTACTATCGATCTGTGGGTAAAAGTGTGCTCAACACCTTTAATCTTCATACGGTTTTTATTGGGAATCCAGGTACAGGCAAAACAACGGTGGCGAGAATACTTACCAAGATCTATAAGGCGCTTGGTATCTTAGAACGTGGACACATGGTGGAGACAGACCGGCAGGGTCTGGTGGCCGGTTTTGTAGGTCAGACAGCCATGAAAACAGCAGAACGAATTGAGGAGGCTATGGGAGGGGTACTCTTTATTGATGAGGCCTATTCTTTAACTTCCGGGGGCTTCGGAGGCTCGTCGGCAGATTATGGAAACGAGGTGGTTCAAACCATTCTAAAACGAATGGAAGATCGACGTGGAGAGTTTTTTGTTTTCGCGGCTGGCTATCCTGAAAATATGGAAGGCTTTCTCAAGGCCAACCCAGGCTTGCGCTCCCGTTTTGACAAGATCCTTAGATTCGAAGATTACTCGGAAAAAGATCTTTTCAATATTGCCGTTAAAATGGTGCAAGATAACGGCTACACCTTCGCACTCGAAGCCTCCGAACACGTCAAATCTTATCTGGCATTTCTGCGCCAATATCGAGATCGATATTTTGGCAATGCACGCACGGTTCGTACCATTGTGGATCAAGCCATCAAAAATCAAAACCTCAGGTTGGCCGGAGATAAAAAGGAAAATCGTAAAGACCTAGATGTGATTAAGCTTGAAGATGTGCGTGAGTTTGAGAACAATACCGATCAATTTGTCATCAATAAGAACCGAATAGGTTTTCGGAGTTCGGATCGGTAGTGATACTCCGCCTACCGGAAGAACCCCCAATTCAGTGGTTTCCATTGAGAAGGAATCAGGCTTAAATAAATGGGCTCTCTGATGTCTGATGAAAAGAACAAGACACCACTGTGAAACAAGTCCAAAGCCACCGTCACTTCTGCACGGCGCTTGATATGATTCCACGCTTCTTTCATTCCCTGGGACCAATAGATGTCATGGATCACAACCATCGAATCTTCGTGCAAATGAGGTTGGCAGGTCAAGTAGTTTTTCAAAACAGCTTCGTACCGATGATCCCCATCCAAGAACAAATAGTCTAACTTCGGCCATTGTGCCAAGGCCAAAGGCAATTGTTCTTCGAAGGTCCCTAATTTGAGATTAGGACGATTATTGAAATGCCGAAATTGCTGGATGATTTCTAAGGCCTTTTCGTAAATCGGCCTTTGTCCTTCAATTGAAATCAAATGTGCTTTGGGATTTCCGAGTTGCTGATGGATCGTGGCAAGGCCAAAACTAGTGCCTAGCTCCAGCATTGTCTCCGGCAGGTACCGTCGAACCAATCGATACAAAAAGGCTTGCTGCCCAGGTGATGACAGCGATGCCCGGGCCATGCTCGAAACCGTGGATTCTGATCGGTTTAGAGTGGACGATCCTGCTCCCATTGGCTCTAATCTTAACTTCGAGTTGTCTTGAAGCAATTTGTTTCTAAATGTCTGAATGTCTGCAAGATATGGATGTATTGATTTGGAATCCAGAACTTCTTGGATGAAGTTGAAGACGAAGGGAGAGTCGATTTGATAAGACGTGCGAGCGGACCAATAGTAGGAGAGAAAGTCTAAGACTCGCATCATAAATCTGATTTTGAAAACAAGCTAATGAATGTATTAAAGTGATCATAAAATGCATCCTATTGAAATATTTTATCACGGTGTTTAGTTTCTCCTTGAAAATACATCCATGTTCAGAAGTTATATTTTCACCTTGATCGGCATATTATCCATTCATTCGGGGTTGGATGCTCAATCTTACATCACTGCATTGGGCCTGCGAATGGGCACCGACTTCGGCATTTCCGTCCAGCAAAAGATTCTTGAGAAAACCACCTTACAGGGATTGGTTTCAACCAGCGCCGTCAAATCAGCAACCACTGCAACGCTGCTCATTCAAAGTCACCAACCGCTGATTTCGAAACGATTTAATTTCTACATCGGTGGCGGTTTTCATCATCGGTGGGCCAATGAGCTCTCAGAAGATCGAGAGATTAAACGGGGTATCACTGCCATTGCCGGTGCTGAAATGACTTTGGGTAGATTCAATTTGGCCTGGGATTACAAGCCAATGTATCATCTAAATACGGCCGTTAATACTTTTGAGAATGAAACGGCCATCTCGCTTCGCTATGTTTTTATCAAGAAAAGCAAGCGTAAGAAGAAGCCGGGCCTCTTTCAGGCTGATCCTCGCAAAAAGAAAGTGAGAGAGCGCAAAAGGAAGAGAAAACAGAAAGAGAAAAGTAAGCGTCAGCGGTCCAAAGCCAAAGACAAAACTCGGGCCTAATTAATCATGAAGAAAAAGGGATGTCTATAGAACATCCTGAATGCCCAAATAGCCTTCTACTTGCTGTTCGACATATTCCAGCGTCTGCTTATCTAACCCCGAAACCAATGGTATATTCTTTCCCGAAATGAGCAAGACATTGAGCGTGTAATTTGAGCCTGATTGATGCTTCTTTGATCTGGATCGCGTGACACTTAATTGCTTTATTGAGCTGATCGGAATAAGTCTTTCTCGTTGCTTCCCAAAGGCAAACGGCGATGTTCTCTGCACCATCTGGTGCTGGTTTACCTCTACCGTTGTCTCGTTGAAAAGGTTGCCCAAGACACTCCACAACATCGAGGCTCCTGCGAATAGATGCATGCTGATAAAAAGCAAAATGTACCATTGTCCGCTCGTAACGATGAAAAACAAAAAAGGTAGGAGCATGATATTCCAAAGCAACCCGAAGGCTAGGGTGGCGAAGGTGTTGGTACGATTTGTACCCTCCCTGTGCTTAATCCTTAATTCCAGTAAAGAGGGAAGTTTGAGTACTTCCAGACCTTCCGGTTGTGTTTCAAGGGGTGGCCCAAACGGATCCCAATATTGATCGGTCTGATAACTAAAGACATGATTGCAATGGTCACATTTGGCAATTTTCTTATCCTCATTGATGTGATTACTGGCAATGAAGGAGTGGCATTGTGGACAATCCAAAAGAGTGGGTGCCTCTCTTAATTCCGGCTTTGTTTTATATTTTGCTTCCTTACGCTTCATCCCTCGGTGCGTTCAATTTCACCTTTGACAAAAGTATCTTTGATACCCAAGTACTTTTCGATTTCCTGTTCTAAATAGAGTTGCGAAGACCTGTCCATTCCACGCAACAACTCTATTCGATCCCCGTTCTTCATGATGACGAACAGGGCATAAGCCTGAACACCTCGCTGATCTTTTCGACCAAATTTTTGGGTATATCGTACGACAAAGAGCTGCTCAATATCTCTTCGTGCTATTTTCCTCACTTTGTTTAGGGTGGTCCTAATGGGAGAATGGCTGATCTCAATTCCACTGCTGTCGACAGTGATTTTGGACTTGTTTAAGAAGGTGGCAAGCAACTGCTTTACTAGGTAAAGTCCGGTCATGAGATGACCAGCAAAAAATGCCAACCATAAAAAGCTACCGTGATAAGCGAGAAAGATGGCAAAGGGTATGATAAGGAGGTTCCAAAAGAAAGCTCCTGACACGAGTGTTAAAACCGTTCGTTTTGGAGCCGACTTGTACCAGTCCACCACGATCTCAAGCATTGATGTCAGTTTCAAAGCTTCCACACTTTCGGGCATAATCATTTCTGGTCTTCGGTGGGGATCAGACCGGAGCTTTTTACCATAGTCAAAAGTATGGCCACACGATGTGCATTCGGCTGTCCCATGTTCCAGGTCAATCTCATTTGAACTGATAAAATGATGACATTTGGGGCAATCCAACAAAACTGGATGTCCTGGAATGACTTTTAATGGTCGGGGTGAATCGGAAGGGTGTTGTTGTTCAAGCAAGATAAAATGTGATTCCACTGGTAAATTAATAAATCTTATTGTTAGATTTGCTAGAAGGCACTCGCTGCAATACCTTTAGAGTCAGTGTGATCTAAAAAACATTTGTGATGAAACCGTTTCGATTTTTTTGTCTCTTCTTACTACTTGGCGGAATGCTGGCTTGTAAATCTGATAAGTCAGCCGACTCCACTTCAAGTGATGCAGCCATGGAAGAGACACCGAAAAAGTATCCTGTGACTCCCTTCTCACAATCTACTCAGTATCCTGATGCAAAGCTTAGCAATATGACTTACCGCGACGGAACCTTTAACTTTGAGGTCTCGGGAGGGGATTATAAACTGGGTGAGCAAACCCCTGATAAGGATTCAAAAATGTGCGCTAACTCCGGAAAAGGTCAGCACATTCATCTCATCATTGATACAAAACCTTATTCGGCTCAGTACACTGCAAATTTCGATCACGAGGTTAGTGATGGTACACATAATTTACTAGCCTTCCTATCCAGGTCCTACCACGAAAGTATTAAGACACCGGATGCCAGAATCGTGCAGTCGGTAACCGTAAAAGATGGAAGCATCGTCAGCTCGGAAGACATCACAGAGCCGACCCTATTTTATAGTCGACCTAAGGGGACCTATGTGGGAGCGGATACCAAAAAGGTGATGCTTGATTTTTATCCGGTAAATGTAGAAATAGGAGATGAGTACAAAGTGAAAGTTCAGGTCAATGGTGAAGTGACCTTGCTGGATACATGGCAGCCTTATTATTTAGAAAACCTACCCATGGGTCAGAATACCATTGGTATAGCGCTGGTCTATCCAGATGGATCACCCGTTCCTGGTAATCAAACATCCGTATTAAATACAATCACCCTGACAGAAGATCCAGTCCCCCAATAGGCACACAAATCCGTAGGGACTGAGCTGCTTCGTAATTCCCGAAGCAGCTTTTTTTATTGCCGTAAGTAAGAGGCTCCATTGACATCGAGAATAGTACCCGTCGTAAATTCTGCCCCCTCTGAGGCGAGAAAGCATGTCGCGTAGGCCACTTCTTCGACTCTTGCCACCCTCCCTAGGGTACTTTGATTTCTGATGTCCTCCCCGCTTTGACCGCGAAGCGCCTCGCGAGCCAGATCGGTTTCGACGAAACCCGGGGCAACCGTCCCAATGAAGATTTGGTCAGGGCCTAGTTTTTTAGCCAGGCTTTGCCCCAATGCATTCAATGCGGCCTTGCTTGCCCCATACGCAGGCTGATCAGGTTCGCCGCGAAAAGCACCTCGCGATGAAATATTGATAATTCTTCCGCCGTCATTCTTTTTCATCTCTGTGGCCGCTAAGTACATCAGTCTTGCTGGACCCATTAGGTTCACCTCAAACGTGGTACGGAAAAAGGCATCCCATTCCTCCAGTGTAACCGCCTCGATAGAGTGCTTCTGGAAAATTCCGGCGTTGTTGACTAGGATGTCGAGATAACCATATTGCTCCACTACAAATTCTATCAACCGTCGACATTCTGATAAGGAAGAAATGTCGGCCTTTATTAGACGATGATTTCCCTCTGGTAGACGAGCAAGATGCCGTTTAGCTTCCTTTTCATCTGCTCGATAGTTTAATACACAAGAGGCTCCTCGCTGTGCAAAAGCAAGACTTATGGCGGCACCAATACCGCGGGTGCCACCAGTTACGATGACAACTTTTCCATCAAAACGCATGCTGATCAGCCCAAGATTTTAGACCTAACAATTTCTCTCCCAATGGTGTGAGGTTAGCCGTCTTAGCGTGTTTTTGTTCCCACATCCTTGGATCTCCGGGGAATGCGTATCCCTCTGGAGGGATGCGGTCGCGCCAGGATTGAATTCTCCAGGTACGAAGCTCATCATTATCCTCTTGGGCCGGAGCCATGGAAATGTATTGTGCTATTCGTGGTCGATTGGACCGATTCGGCCTGATTCCATGAGGAAGCATGCTATTCCATATTAAGAGATCTCCGGCTTTGGTTTCAATTTGTTCGATTTCAAACCCAGTGATATCGGGTTGGAATGGATTCCGGTCTTCTGGTTGTGTTTTCACCCATTCATCAAAGGAGCGGAAGAGGCTGGGTACACATTGAAAGCCCCCGGTTTCGGAGGTGGTATCGGTGAGTGATAAAACACCTTGGACGTTGTTGGCCCGGTTGGGATCTGAGGTGTCGATGTCCCAATGAATGAATCCCTTGAAGGTATCTTGTTTACGAAGTGGAAAATTGAGGTTTGCTCGATCAATACTTACCCACAGTGCCTCCGAGCCCCAGATGTCTACAAAGGCATGGTAGATCTTTGGATATTGTCGATTATCCCAGAGAAACTGATGCTGGTAAATCTCCACCATGCCACTGCCCACGAGTTCTTTCATTTCGATTTGCTTCAGTGGCTCCCGGTACCATGTATTGGGATCATCGGCTTTTTTTTCTTCAAAAAGCCAAATGAGTTCGATCAGACGCTCGATTTGATCTCCCGGTGCTGCATCAGGGATGATCACGTAGCCATTTTCCTTCCAAGATGCCCATTGATCTTCAGTCATTACTCTAAGGGGTGAGCCATCTGATCGGTCATTGAAAGTTGTCTTTCGATAGTAACCGGTGCTGGCATTGCCGGGTTGATCTTTGTAGCGCATAGTGCAAACTATTACTGGTCTCAAGGGATCTAAAAGTACAAGGTATTTTATGAAAAATCTGAACAATTATTTGGGAATGTAGTCAACGGGTTCGGCCCATTCCTGACCGAAATAATTCCCGTTTTCTTTTGAAATAAATTTAATTTGCCGTCCTTAAAAACAAGAACCAAATACAGAACATGATTTACGAACAGTTAGGTGACACTGACCTTCGGGTGAGTAAGATATGCCTTGGCACGATGACCTTCGGTGAGCAGAATACTGAGGCAGAAGCTCATCAGCAATTGGATTATGCGTTGAGTCAGGGTATCAACTTCGTGGATACGGCAGAAGTATATGCAGTACCGGTCAGCGCTGAAACCTATACTCTGACGGAGCAGTATATTGGCAGTTGGCTCGCCCGGAGAGGTGGACGTGAAGACATCATTCTTGCTAGCAAGATTGTCGGCCCGGGATCACACCTAACCTGGGTCAGACCCTCGATCGATTTTAAACCAGCGTCTATCCGGACAGCCCTAGAAGGAAGTCTCAAGCGGTTGCAAACAGATTATCTTGATCTGTATCAACTCCATTGGCCAGAAAGACGGACTAATTTTTTTGGTAAGCTGGGTTACCTACATGATCCGAACGATCCCTGGAGTGACAATTTTCTTGAGATATTGCACTGTCTCCGCGACTTGATTTCCGAGGGAAAGATCCGACATTTCGGAATTTCCAATGAGACTGCCTGGGGGGCAATGCGGTACCTGCACCTTGCTGAAATGCATGATCTGCCACGATTGGTTAGTATTCAAAACCCTTACTCATTGCTCAATAGATCTTACGAAGTTGGTCTGGCCGAGATCTCGATTCGGGAGCAAGCTGGGCTCCTGGCGTATTCACCCTTGGCCTTTGGCTTATTGTCTGGAAAATTTCACCTAAAGCAGGATAGTCCCCGTGACCGGTTAAACCGGTTTAAAGAGATGAAGAGGTATAACAATACCGAATCCTGGAATGCCACCGCTAAATACTTAGAGATTGCCCAGAAATATGGGATTTCTTTGGCCAAACTCTCGTTGGCATTTGTAAACACCCGCCCATTCTTGACCAGCAGCATTATCGGAGCCACGACCATGGAGCAACTCAAAGAAAACATTGAAAGCATTGAAGTGCACCTCTCCAAGGAAATGGAAGCCGACATCAATGAGGTACATAAGGAATTTAGCAACCCTGCTCCCTGACGGTGGAGTGGATCTCATCCCTTGTCACGACCACCCCTTATTGCTGATTTATTCAAAACTGATCAACGTCACATCGAAAATCAGCACCGCATTCTCCTTGATGGGACTTCCCAACGGTGGATCATTGCCATATCCTAAGGCAGATGGTAAAAAGAGTTGACCCTTGCCTCCGCCGGATTCGAGCAGCGGAATTCCTTCAATCCATCCCGGTATTGTCCGGGATAGATCAAATTTTAAAGTGGTGGCATCGGCTGTTTTGTCGAAAGTGAGCCCACTCGTCAGGTAACCCCGGTACTTTACCTCAACCACAGAGTTTGAGTTTGGATGGGTGCCATCCCCTGACTCGGTGATCCGGTAGTGAAGGCCTGATGATGTGCTTTCGGCTGTGATGCCGTTTTCTTGCAAATAGTCTCGAATAATTTGAATATCCAAAGCCAGTTGCTCATCAGCAGAGAGCATGGGGTCATCATCTTTGCAGGCAACTAAACAGCCAATGAAAAGGAGAAGCAAAGTATATTTCGACATAAAAACATTCTTCTTCAGTAAAGGATGCAAAAGTATAAAATGATCTGGGATCCCTACGGGAGATCAAAAGGATCCAGATTATCTAACCAACGTTCTTTTGTCATGATATGATGCGCCAACCTTTGGTTAATCCAGAAGTTTGGGTGGGACAATTATTCTTCGAAATCGTTTCAGTTTAATCATCACTAAGGCGATCTTTGGGATAGCTAATACGCGCTATGTTTCAAAAACTGATCCCCTACGATGCATCACACTTAATACTGGGAGCTTACTATAAGTATTTCTATCAGTTCAAGCGCATCACCAAAAGAGCAAAGATCAGATTCGAAAATCGTGACTGGCATGGTATCCAGGCAGATGCCAGAGAACGAATAACTTATTACCGAAACGCAGTGGGACAAACCACAGGGGAGGTGACTGCGTTGTTGGGCGATATGGCGAGCGATGAGATTTGGAAAGCCACTAAAGAGTTTTATACGCATGAGATTAAAAACTTCAATACCAGGAATATTGCTGAGACCTTTTACAACAGTGTTTACCGGCATAGTCACAAGGGATTGAGTGCTGATGCAGACAACATGTTTGTGCATGCCACCGCAACTTATCGCGAGTTTAAATCAACCGAGCCAATTTATCACGCATTCACCATCGATGCTGATTTCATTTTCGTATTTCGATCCATCCTCCGGCGATATAAGTTTGATGCTCCATGGAAAAATCTCGAATCAGATATTAACCAACTGGCAGCTGCTTTTGCTGAATTCTTATCTCTTGAAAAGATCAATTATCAGCATGCCAACATCCAGGTTATTAAATCTATCTTTTTTCGAAACAAAGGGGCCTATTTAGTGGGTAGACTCATCTATGGTCAAAAGATTTTGCCCTTTGTAATGCCACTACTTCATGATGAGGAGGGAATTTTTGTGGACGCGCTGTTGCTGGAAGATCGGGATGTCAGTTCCATATTCAGTTATAATCGAAGCTATTTTTTAGTCGATGTGGATATAGCGAGCGAAATGGTCGATTTTCTGAAATCGATCATGCCGCTCAAAAGTCTTGGTGAGCTTTACAATTCTTTAGGTTTTGAGAAACACGGCAAGACGGTGTTCTACCGGGATTTTTTACGTCACCTCGCCCAATCAAATGATAAGTTTGAAATAGCACCTGGCATTAAGGGCATGGTCATGCATGTTTTTGCTTTGCCATCTTACAACGTTGTTTTTAAAATCATTAAGGACAAATTTGCTCCTCCCAAGCAGACCACCCAAGAGGAGGTAAAACAGAAGTATGACTTAGTAAATCAGCATGACCGTGTAGGCCGGATGGCCGATAGTCATATGTTTGAAAATCTTGTCTTTGAGCGCCGACGCTTTTCCGAAGAATTACTCAAAGAATTACTTGAAGATGCTCCCTCAAAAATAATCTTGAATGAAGACACCTTGGAAATAAAGCACCTCTACGTCGAAAAGAAAATGATTCCTCTAAATCTCTACTTGGAAAAGGCGACTGAGGTTGATGCTTATGACGTGATTGAGGAGTATGGAAAGGCCATCAAGCAGCTGGCTGCTGTAAATATATTTCCCGGCGATATGCTTTTAAAGAACTTTGGTGTTACGAGGTTGAAGCGAGTGGTTTTCTATGATTATGATGAAATAGGGTTTCTCACCGATTATAATTTTCGAATCATTCCTGAGCCTCGGGATGAATACGAAGAGATGTCAGCTACACCTTATTATCATGTAGGACCCAACGATATCTTTCCTGAAGAATTTCCTCGTTTCCTCATCGGAAACCCCAAACTCCGGAGTATTTTTTTCAAATTGCATGGCGACCTATATCATGTAGATTATTGGCGAAAGATGCAAGAACAACTGCAGCGCCGAGAGATCATTGAGGTGTTTCCCTATCGAGACAAGAAGCGCTTTTCCTTCCAGAAAGAAGGTCTCTAATCATCATTCATGTTCCGATTCCATTGATCTAGCTGGCTTTGGGATTATTATCTCCATCGCTCTTCCAATCTGGATAAACCGTAGATCAATAGTGCGTGACAGATAGGTGCGTGCCTGTTTTTACCGACCCCTCTGTCGTCAGGTGGTTGATTTTTAGGTAGTACCTTATGCACGAATCATCCGAGATAGCACCTCGAGCCGTACCTACCGAAGCATCCGGTTTGTCACTCATCTTCTGAGCCCTTTCCTGCTACTTAGTTGGTAAAACAATCTTACATTTGCGGCCTTTTATGATCAATTAGAAGCCGTTGCAAGAAATAAGAAACATCGCCATTATAGCGCATGTCGACCATGGGAAGACCACCTTGGTGGATCGAATCATAGAGGCCTGCAAAACCATTGATTCGCGTAAACAATCGCAAGATTTACTCCTGGATAACAATGAGTTGGAACGAGAACGGGGTATTACTATTTTGTCGAAGAACGTGGCCGTTCAATACAAGGGCGTCAAAATTAACATCATTGACACACCTGGTCACGCCGATTTTGGAGGTGAGGTAGAACGTGTCTTAAAGATGGCTGATGGTGTATTGCTGTTAGTTGATGCCTTTGAGGGGCCCATGCCTCAAACTCGCTTTGTGCTCAGTAAAGCCATTGAGCTAGGTCTGAAACCAATTGTAGTCATCAACAAGGTTGATAAAGAGAACTGTACCCCAGAAGAAGTGCAGGGTGATGTATTCGACTTGATGTACAACCTGGACGCCTCCGAAGAGCAGCTGGATTTTGAGACGATCTTTGGTTCTTCAAAGCAGGGGTGGATGAGTTATGATTGGAAGCAAATCACCAATGATATTACTCCCCTGCTAAATTGCGTGCTTGATCAAATTCCAGCTGCTCCCTACACCGAAGGTCCGGTACAGATGCAGATCACCTCGATGGATTTCTCAAATTTCATTGGACGCATTGCCATCGGTCGAGTCTATCGGGGTGATCTGGAGGAGAACAAAGACTACATCATCTGCCAAAGAGATGGCGTCCAAAAAAAGATTCGGATCAAGGAGCTCTTTGTTTTTGAAGGACTAGGTAGGGTGAAGGTAAAATCGGTGCGCAGTGGTGACCTCTGTGCCTTTGTTGGTGTTGATGATTTTGAAATCGCTGACACCATTGCCGATTTGACCAACCCGGAACCCCTGCCTCGCATCAAGGTGGACGAACCGACCATGAGCATGCTTTTTACCATCAACACTTCTCCATTTTTCGGTCAGGAAGGAAAATATGTCACTTCCCGGCATCTGCGAGACCGACTCTTCAAAGAAACCGAGCGAAATTTAGCCTTAAAGGTCGAGGAGACCGATAGTGAAGACAAGTTCAATGTGTATGGCCGGGGTGTATTACACTTGTCTATCCTAGTGGAGACCATGCGCCGAGAAGGCTATGAATTGCAGGTGGGAAAGCCTGAGGTGATCATCAAGGAAATCGATGGCCAAAAGCACGAACCAATGGAGGTGTTGGTCATCGATGTACCGGAAGAATATTCAGGTAAGGCCATTGAATTGGTCACGCAGCAAAAGGGAATGTTAACCATCATGGAGCCCAAAGGTGACGTTCAGCATCTTGAGTTTGATATACCATCTCGCGGACTCATTGGTTTGCGAAGCCGGATTCTTACCAACACGGCAGGTCAGGCCGTGATGACCCATCGTTTTAAGGAGTATGCGCCTCATAAGGGCGAAATTCCCTCCCGCTTCAATGGTTCATTGGTCTCGATGGAGACCGGACAAGCGCTGGCGTTTGCCATCGATCGATTGCAGGACCGCGGCAAATTCTTTATCAACCCTGGAGAACAAGTGTACAAGGGTCAAGTAATTGGTGAGAATGCTAGATCTAATGATCTAGAAATCAATGTAATAAAAGGTAAAAAATTAACGAATATGCGTGCCTCAGGCTCAGACGATGCGGTTAAGATTGCACCCAAAATTGACTTCTCCTTAGAAGAATCGATGGAGTACATTCGGGAAGATGAATACCTGGAAGTGACCCCAGAAAGCCTTCGTATGCGTAAGATCAAGCAACCCAACTAGTCGGTCGTATACATCAACTTAACTGGGATCTAGAGCTAGGACTAAGAGCTCCCACTGACACCGCCGCTCAGGAGAGAAAGATATTGACAGTGGGACCAACTTTGGTTTCCGTTCGTCGGAGTTTGAGTTTGTGAGACCTTCCACCATTTGCTAGCAATCTCCCAAACCCTGATATCTACTCGATTCATCCGCTCGGCAATTAGATCATAAGTCGAGCCTACCACAATGTCAGGATTTGGAACAATAGCGTTGGCATTCGACCACCTTGCAGCATAGTTTGTTTCAAAGCTGTGCAAAAAGAAATCATTCCCCAATCCGGATTTAGGGGATTCGTCGATCAAATGATTATCGTATGCGAAAGAAAATTACAATACCCATCGGTTTGGTGCTCCTCATTTCATTCGTAGTTGACCTCCCTTCATTTACTCAACCTAACCTGCATATTGATAACAATCCAGTAGTCCTATTTGGCAAGGATTCCACGATTGAAGGAAGCAAACTGATGTGGATTCCCAGTCAGGCAGCCCTTCAATCTGGATATGAAGATAGACAGGTTTGGCGCTATGAAAATATTGGTTTGTATTCTACGGCTGTGGGCAACCGTACCGGTGCTTCTGGAGAATATTCAACCTTATGGCCAAAACTAAATAACATGACTCACTCATGCTTTCAGTCAATGAAAGGAAATAACGCTAAAAAGTTCACATCATGAGCAAATCAATCAACTATACCACCACATTATTTCTTCTGATCACCATGATGTACACCGGCCACCTCACTGCCCAATTTGGAATGCATGTAGAAGAAAATCTCACTGTGTTATTTGGCAAGGATACTTCTGGCTTGGGTAATAAGTTGATGTGGATATCGAATAAAGGCGCCTTCAGAGCCGGAGATGCAGGTGGTCGTTGGGATGATTTTAATATTGGATTGAATTCAGCAGCGTTAGGCTCTAGTACAAAAGCGTCCGGAGATTATGCCATGGCCTGTGGCAGAGGAACTGAGGCATCTGGAGACTATTCATTTTCGATGGGTAGATTTAGCGAGGCATTGGGGCTTAGTTCAACGGCACTTGGTTATGAAACAGAGGCCTCGGGAAGCTACTCGACATCCTTTGGCCGAGGCACCCGTGCCTCTGGTAATTATTCAACGGCCATAGGTCACGGAACCATTGCAGAAAGATATGCCTCGCTTTCTGTAGGCTCGTATAACGTAGGTGGCGATGACCGCGTCTTTGAAGTCGGCATTGGTACGAATCTACTTCAAAGGAAAAGCGGTTTGACAGTCTTCGACGACGGCAATGTGGAGGTGGGTGATCCCGGAATAGGTAGCACACTACTTACTTTAAATAGCGAACGACCGTGGATATTCAGACAATATAATTCGGGTAGTACAACTGCTCTTGAACTAACACTGAAGAGTTCCACCAATAAAAACAAAGACTTCATCATCGACACCGATGCTGGTGTAGGGATCGGTACCCACGATCCAAATTATAAGTTACATGTAAACGGTAGTGCCGGCAAGCCTGGAGGCGGCAGCTGGTCAAATGCCTCGGACCGCCGACTTAAGACAGATATTGTTCCTTTCAACGATGGCCTGAAATTGCTCAGCGACCTTGAGCCAGTTCGCTTCCGCTATAATGGAATGCTCGACCTTCCCACTGATCAAACTTATGTAGGCGTCATAGCTCAAGAGCTACAAAAAATTGTCCCTTCCATGGTGAGTGAGGTGCAAGCCTCTGATGGAAAGTCATACCTGCATGTAGATCCTAGTGCCTTTGACTTTATTTTGATTAATGCGGTTAAGGAGCAGCAGAAAATCATTGAGAGGTTGCAAGAAAAAGTTGATCAGCTAGAGCGAATTGTTGATGGAACACTAGAATAAGTAGTAAGCCTCATGGTAGCGAAAAGCATCAGTTTAGAGACGGAGCATCAATTTCAAGCGATAACCACAGTTTCCAGCTAGGACGACGTATAAAAACTCGCTGCGCTGATTTTAGATAACTTTGCAACCATAATGAGTGGGCGAAGAAGTGTAACGGATTGGCTGCCAACTACCCTTAAGGAGGTGAAATTACGAGGCTGGGATCAGCTTGATGTGATTCTTTTTTCGGGGGATGCCTACGTAGATCATCCAGCCTTTGGGTCGGCTGTGATCGGCCGCATTATGGAACAGATGGGACTGAGAGTGGCCATTGTCCCGCAACCAAACTGGCGTGATGACCTCCGTGATTTTAGAAAAATGGGCCGACCTCGATTGTTTTTTGCCATAAGCTCTGGCTGTATGGATCCAATGGTCAATCACTACACTGCCGGCAAAAGACGTCGATCGACAGATGCATACTCTCCGGGAGGTCAGGCAGGATTCCGACCAGATTATGCCACCAATGTCTATGCCGGTATCCTTAAAGACCTTTTTCCAGGGGTCCCGATTGTCATCGGCGGCATTGAGGCTTCGCTCAGGCGAGTGACTCATTATGACTATTGGAGTGATCGACTTTTGCCCAATATATTGACCAGCAGCGGTGCAGATCTGCTGGTGTATGGAATGGGCGAACAACCTTTGCGTGAAGTCATCAGACTCTTGGAGAAAGGGGTTCCTTTTTCTTCGCTCAGAACCATTCCGCAGACGGCCTTTCTCCAATCTAGCGATAAGGAAATACCGCGTAACAAGAATTGGCAAACCAAGCCATTGGCTAGCCATGCGACCTGCCTTCGTGATAAACGAGCCTTTGCTGCCAACTTCAAGCACATAGAGCAGGAGTCAAATAAGGTCAAAGCCGATCGTCTGATTCAGCAAGTGGGAGAAACCACCCTGGTCATCAATCCGCCCTATCCGCCAATGACATCTGATGAAATTGATGCCAGCTTTGACCTTCCCTATACGAGAATGCCGCATCCAAAGTATCAGAAAAGAGGTAGCATTCCAGCCTACGAAATGATTCGCTTCTCGGTAAATATGCATCGAGGCTGCTTTGGTGGCTGCAGTTTTTGCACCATTTCAGCCCATCAAGGCAAGTTCATTGCCAGTCGATCGCAGGCGTCGATCCTGCAAGAGGTGGATCAGGTAACTCAGATGCCCGACTTCAAAGGTTATATCAGTGACCTGGGTGGGCCCTCAGCCAACATGTACCAGATGAAAGGTAAGGTGCAGGAGATATGTGATCGTTGTGTGAGTCCCTCTTGTATCCATCCTGTAGTTTGCAACAATCTGGACACCAGTCACAGGGCGATGACTGAGCTCTATCAAAAGGTAGATGAGCATCCAAAGGTGAAGAAAGCCTTTGTTGGAAGTGGGATCCGCTATGATCTTTTGGTGCCAGAGTACAATAAACAGGAAGATGCTGGCATCGATGAGTATATGGAACAAGTCGTGTGCCACCACATCAGTGGACGGCTCAAAGTAGCGCCTGAGCACACTTCAGATGCCACCCTGCGGATCATGCGAAAACCTTCCTTTAAACACTTTCATTCATTCAAGAAAAAATACGAGCAGATAAATGCCAAACATGGACTAGCTCAACCCCTGATTCCCTACTTCATATCCAGCCACCCTGGATGTTCAGAAGAAGACATGGCCAATTTGGCGGCTGAGACGAAAGAAATGGGCTTTAAGCTAGAACAGGTCCAAGACTTTACACCTACCCCGATGACGGTGGCCACGGTCATCTACTATACCGGACTCCATCCCTATACCCTGCGCCCAGTCTACACTGCCCGAACCAAACAAGAAAAGAAGAACCAACACCTCTTCTTTTTTTGGTACAAATCAGCCAATTATCGAGACATTCGCGAGAAACTGGAGCAAATCGGCCGGCCTGACCTAGTAGAGAAATTACTGCACGATCACAAGCGATCAGCAAAAAGAGAGCTGATCACACAACGTCATCGTTTTCAAGGGAATAGCAATAAAATCTGGCGTCGAAAGAAATAAGTTTTTATCTTTGCAAAATCTTCACCCTACCATACGCGTTCTAAGGTCAAGAACATTTTTGATTAAACCCCACACGAATGAAGAAAAGTAGTTCCTGGTTGGCTTATAGCAAAACAATCCTCGAAAAAGTCAGCTTTGATCAAAAAATTTTTCGCAAAGAACTGCGAAAGTCCTTATCCAAATTAACCAAAGACGAAATTACCAAGCTAGAGGCTTGGTGCATCAACAATTTCAATCTAATTTATTCAACCATCGCAGTGAGAGAGATCGGCGCTTACATGTCGATGCAATCCTAGAATTAGGTTCTTCCATTGTCGTCATCAATTGGTGAGACCTTTGGCGTAGCAATGCTGGCCGCGCTCCCGTGGTCTTTCACCTCCATATAAGTCCTATTTGATTCTTTCCCAGGCTGCCTATGCCGGTGTTGAGCATACTTTAACATGTAAAACAAGAAAGAACGGGATTGAAACTGCTTACCTGGATAGTTGCTATCCATTCCCCTGCCAAGATATCCTCGAGAAAAAGCCATTTTTGGGATCTAAAGCTACCAACCTAGTGATTGCGCGAAAGCAAAGGAATAATAGGAAGCTCCAGAAGAGGCTTGTTCATATGGTTACATTTGGTACTCGGCAGTTACTGCTGATGTTGGGTAACGCCGTTGTGGCTTGGTTGGTACTGCGCGATGCCAATGCCGATCTCTGGGGAGGATTTGTCAAGATCTACCTGCTGATCTCACTAATCGGTCACTTCCTTAATTTTGGTCATCGCGACTTTTTGTTACGATCGTTTGGTCATCAACCAGCGGAGGCTATTGAACAATTTCAGCAGTGTTTGCTGAGTCGCGGGTTGCTGCTGCCACTGGCTTTTGTGCTGGTTTTGCCCTTCTTAGACGTAAGCCTCTGGATATGGTCCTTTCTCTGGATCACTAGTCAGTTTATCTACCAATCATTAGATGTCTTTATTTTTTATCACAAGCGGTTTGGTGCGTCTGCTCTGGTAGAGGGATTAGCGTTTGCCCTGACCATCTTAATCCTCTTAATGGGAAAACTAGACCTTACCTGGATGGTGATGACCTTTGCCATCTCCTTTCTCATTCGGATGGTCCTGCTGGTGATCATATTGCCCAGTGCCATTTGGCTTGATCTCTGGCGATGGTCCAAGGTCAATCTCAGGTACTTTGGGGAGGCGAAATGGTTTTTCTTAATTGGTTTGTCAGGCCTGTTACAGTCACGCATAGATCTGTACACCATTAGCTTTTTTCTCTCAGATGAAGAAATTGGCAAATACCAGATCATGGTTTCTTTCCTGCTGTTAATACAAGTATCGTCTTCCTTCTTGCTTACACCATTCTCTATAAATTTGATGCGCCAGTCATTTGAAACGATGCGTCGAACTGCCTGGCGATCCACAAAGTTTGGGGTATTGTTTTGTGTGCTTGGGGTCGCTGCGGTTTTTGTGATACTGCGTGCATTCTATCACATCAGCGTAGAGCCAGTTTTTTATCTATGCGCATTTCTTTTGGTCTGTCCGATCTTTTATTACCTGACGTGGATCTACTATTTATATGGTGAGAACCTCGAGAAAGAGGTTATGCGTTGGAATTTTATGGGAGCGCTGGTTAATGCAGTGCTGACGTTTGCACTGATCACCAAGTTAGGAATACTGGGAGCCCTAATGAGCAGTGCAGTGGTCCAGCTGGGATTGCTCATACTACTACCTTCGTTGGCTCGATCTCACTTCCGTCGATCCAACCATACCTAAATCAGATTCCTTGTTGTAATTGGAGTGGCCGCGCATTTTAACTTATCTTGCCATCATGCAAATGGCAGCTAAGGCAAGGCAAAAACTCAAGACACTTAACGTTTTGATGTCACCAAAACATCTGTATTATGACCCCACTTGGCTGATTTTGGGTGTGAACAATCTGTGCAATTTGCACTGTAAAATGTGCGATGTTGGTGTCAAGTACAATCAAAGTAATTTTTACGAGAATTTGATGGGCTCCCGACCACTTAATATGCCTTTGGAGTTGATCAACCGAATCTTAAGTCAGGCCGCGGGTTCCTTTCCCCAGGTGAAAATTGGGTATGCTTTTACCGAGCCGCTGATTTATCCTCACTTGATTTCCTCGCTTACTTACGCCAATGATCTGGGACTTTTCACTAGTGTTACCACCAATGCACTCAACCTGGCACAAAAAGCTGAGGAGCTTTCTAGCGCCGGCCTCAACGAGTTATATGTCTCCTTAGACGGTCCTCCGGAGGTGCACAATTTTATCCGTGGACACAAAAGCTCTTTCCAACGAGCTTTGAACGGTATACACAAGGTGCTTGAGTGCTCGCAACACCCAGATGTCTCCGTTTTCTGTGTCATAACGGAGTGGAATTTTGATCAATTAAATGCCTTTTTGGACTTATTTGAAGAATTGCCACTCAAACAGATTGGCTTCATGCATACCAATTTTACGACTCCCGGAGTAGCACAGGCACATAATATTATTTACGGAGACCTATATCCTGCCACCAGCTCAAACATGACAGAGGTCGATCTCGATGGGATTAAACTTGATCGCTTGCTGTCGGAAATCCTGCGGGTACAAGACAGAAAGTTTCCCATTCCGATTACCTTTTCACCTACCTTATCCACGCTGGAGGAACTGGAGCAATTTTATCGTGACCCAGGAAAAATCATTGGAAAGCGATGCAATGATGCATTTAGTAATCTCATGATCAAGTCAAACGGTGATGTAATACCTGCGCATGGACGGTGTTACAATTTGACCATTGGCAATGTCTACGAGAAGAACTTGGAGGATATTTGGAATGATTTGCCGATAGCTAATTTTCGGCAGACGCTGGTGGCCGCAGGAGGTTTATTACCTGCCTGTGCAAGATGTTGTAGTGCTTTTTAATAGATGGGAAGGCACGGCGTCATATTATTTAATCCCCGATCTGCTGATTACAATCATCGCATTCCCAATAGCATACTTCAGATTGGAGCATCCATTCACGGGCACTACGAATATGTTTTTGTAGATGGAAATATGGAGCAAGATCCTGGGAAGGTCCTCAGGGATTACCTTCAAACGGGATCATTCCGATACATTGGCATGACAGTCATGCCCGGACCACAGTTGAAGCAGGCCATCCCCCTAAGTAAAAAAATCAAGGCAGAGTTTCCAGATAGCGTAATGATTTGGGGTGGCTATTTCGCCAGTAACCAATCGCAGGTCGTCATGGAATCAGGGTATGTCGATTATGTAATACATGGGCCGGGTGATTTGGCTTTTCCATCGCTTTTAAATGCACTGGAAGATGAAGCTGACGTTAGCTTTATTGAAAATCTCGTTTACCGGGATGACATTGGCGCGATCATTAAGAATGCCAAGCAGCCGCTGCTGAATCAAGATGAACTGCCGAATCTGCCCTATCTCCATCTCCATGACCACTATCCACTGGAGCATTATCTGGCAAAGACGTTCTTAGGTGAAAAGACCTTGGCCTATCATTCGAGCATTGGCTGCCCATTTTCATGTTCGTTTTGTGCTGTGGTACCCATTTATCAGGCCCGGTGGCGAGGCAAATCTGCCCCTAATATTTATCAGGACATACTTTTCTTCCAGGAAGAATTTGGTGTTGATGCCATTGAGTTTCACGATAATAATTTCTTTGTTTCTGAAAAACGAACTGCTGAATTTTCTGCACTGATCAAGAATGATCATATCTCTTGGTGGGGAGAAGGGCGCATCGACACCCTCGACAAGTATGCGGACGATACCCTTGAGAAAATGCGAGAAGCGGGTTGCAAGATGATCTTCTTTGGTGCGGAGAGTGGAAATGATGAGGTGTTAAAACAAATGGATAAAGGTGGAACTCAAACTGCTGCCCAAATCAAATCTTTTGCGGCACGCATGAAACAGTTTGACATCATACCAGAGTATTCCTTTGTCTTAGGTCTCCCAGGTCGGGATCAGGAATCAGTGATGCGGCAAATTGATCAGGATATTGCTTTTATCAAAGAGATCAAAGAAATTAATCCTGCCACCGAGATCATAATTTATATCTATAGTCCGGTTCCAACTGAAGGGTCTAACCTGTTTCATCAAATACAAAGGGCAGGATTTAAATATCCCACGACACTGGAGGAGTGGCTAGATCCAGTTTGGCTTCAATTTGATCTGCGGAAAAATCCCCTAACTCCCTGGTTGACCGCCAAAATGGTGGATAAGATCAAAGACTTTGAAACCGTACTAAACGCCTATCATCCCACCCGATCGGATATTAAATTAACCAGCGTGCAGAGAAAGGTGATACGGAGCCTTGCTGCGGTGAGATATTTAAATAATTTGTTCGCCTTTCCCTATGAGTTGAGGTTTTTACAAAAATACTGGTTGCGATATCGTCAACCGGAGTGGGAGGGATTTTAGAAAATATCAAGTTGCAACAAAATATTACATGATTGAAGTCGTTCGAGGCCTGGCTAAAAGAATGCTTTATCCCATTCTTTCTTCTCGAGCCCGGAGAAGATCAAAATCGATTAGAAAAGTAAATCATGATGGATTTGAGCTACTCGTTTACCCGGAGGTTTTTCATCCCTTTGAGACGGGCTCCACGAAAGTGTTTTATGATTATCTGAAGAACCTGTCGGTCGAGGGCCTTGATGTGCTAGAGTTAGGAGCTGGCAGTGGGTTGCTCTCACTTCTGATGGCAAAATTAGGTGCCAAGGTCATGGCATCAGACATCAACCCGATGGCCATCAGGGGTGTCGAAGAGAATCGCGGTCTGAACCAGGTAAGCATAGAATGTGTGGTATCAGACTTATTCAAAGAGATGCCGGAAAGGCGGTTTGACTTAATCATAGTCAATCCCCCCTTTTATGCGCGTGATCCCAAGTCCCTGTGGGAGCATGCCTTTTATGCCGGGAAAAACTACGATTATTTTGCCAGACTTTTTCGGGAGCTTCCCCAGCATTTGCAGCAGGATGGAGAGGCCCTAATGATTCTAAGCCGGGACCTGGATTGGGCACCTTTGCAAGCCTTATTATCAAATCACGGGATTGAATATCGCACCTTGTATTCTGGCAAGAGATGGATGGAGTGGTTTGATATTTTGAGCCTAACCATCTCTGATTTTACACCTATTTATGGTTCTTAATGGCACCTGGATCAGAGATCTTTTTACCCTTCTCTTCTTTTGGATTCAATATTGGCGATGGTACGGTGAACGATCATTCAGTTAAATAAGTCCAAATTTTAACACTTGGAGCTATTTATCAATGCGTAGGCAGTAGATCAAGCGCAAGAAGCTCATCGTGGCAGGATTACAATTGTATAAATTATTGCAAGTGATTCTTTCGGCGACCCAATTATTCAATTTTGACGAATGGCCTTGGCTTCGGCGTAAGACCATTCATGTTGTGGCACGCCGCTTGCTTTAAAATGAATGGTTATTTAGCTATTAAGAACGGTAATACAAATTATGAGAGGAAGAGATCGCAAGAAGGAAGCAGCCATCTGTGAAGCTTCCATTGAATTGATAAATACGAAGGGCTTGGCCGAGACATCGATGTCGCAAATTGCCAAACTGGCGAATGTTTCACCTGCGACTATTTACATCTACTTTAAAAATAAAGAAGATCTATTGAGACAGTTATATCTGAGAGTACAACGAGACGCAAGCAAAAGTATCTTCACTGGATATGAAGGGTTTTTGCCACTGGATGAAAGCTTTAAAATTCTCTTGCGAAAAGCCTATCAATATTTTTTACGAAGACCTGATCACTTCATATTCTTAGAGCAATACGCTAATTCTCCGCTGATAGAAAAAATAGATAGTGAGGAGGCGGAAAATTACTTTAATCCACTTTTCGATTTGTTCGATCGTGGAAAGAAGAATAAAATGATTAAGGACTTGCCAAATGAAATGCTACTTTCTTTTACTTTTTATCCCATTATGCAGTTGGTGAAATTTCATCAGGAGGGAAAGCTCAGACTTCAATATGCGGAGTTTGAAGCTACCTTACGCATGGCCTGGGCTAATATTAAGCGGGACCGAGAGGTAGGAGAATTTGTTAATGGTTGATTGGGTAGGAGCAGATCAATCACAATCGGGAAATGAAAAAGCCTCACTGTTCAAAGTGAGGCTTTTTCCGTTAGACTGTTACTTTATATCTAAACTCGTTTGACATTGACAGCATTCAGTCCTTTGCGACCTTCTGTCAACTCAAACTCCACCTTGTCATTTTCGGTAATTTGATCAATAAGGCCTGAGGAGTGGACAAAATACTCCTTGCCGGAGTCCTTTTCCGTGATAAAGCCAAACCCTTTAGAAACATTGAAAAATTTAACGGTTCCTTCGTTCATTAGAATTAGTATTATTAATAAATGAGCAACAGAGTCAAATGATTAGATCTGTCACGGTAACCCCATCTTAACGAGATATCCAACCTTATAGTTCGCAGATCAACGTCTTTTTTTCACCTCGGCCCTCAGATTTATTTTTCAAAAAGCTCTGCGAGCTCCATCCATCGATCCGTCTTTGCCTCTATGTCTTCGATCACCACTGCAATACGGCTCGATAGGGCCTCGATTTCATCAACTTCAATGCTACCCCTCGCCAGGGTAGCTTCAATGGCGGATTTTTCCTCCTCCAGAGCAGTGATTTCACGCTCAAGCTTGCGAAACTCGTTTTTCTCTCTATTCGAAGGTCTGCGAATGGTGTCAACCCTCTTCGAATCAGGGGCTGTCACCGTTTCACGGGTCGGGCCACCTTTACCTGCTAACACTGCTCGATGACTCAAGCGATACTCAGTGTAGGTGCCATTGTACCCTCGAATCTTGCCATCACCTTCAAAGATGAAAAGATGATCCACCAACTTGTCCATGAAATAGCGATCATGCGAGACCAGGACCAGACAACCGGTGTAGTTCTCGAGAAACTCCTCTAACTTATTGAGCGTGAGCAGATCCAGGTCATTGGTCGGTTCATCTAAAATCAGAAAATTAGGATTCTTGATGATGACGGTGAGTAGATGAAGTCTTCGTTGTTCACCACCGCTTAGTTTTTCGACGGGCTTGTACTGGACCTTGGGTGGAAACATAAAATGGGTAAGGAATTGTGAGGCAGAGACCTTCTGGCCATCTGCCATCACAATATTTTCCGCCACATTTTTAAGTACGTCAATGATCCGCTCACTCGGATTTATCTTGATGCCATCCTGATGATAGTATCCAAAAACGGTCGTCTGGCCAATGTTAACCTTACCACTGTCAGGCTTTTCTGCCCCGATCATAAGATTGAGCAATGTTGACTTGCCAATTCCATTGGGCCCGACAATGCCCACCCGGTCTCCCTTTTTAAAAGTGTATGTAAATCCATCAATCAGCTTTAGATTTTCATAGCCTTTTCTTATCACTTTGAGTTCCAATATCTTGCCGCCTACGCGAGACATTTTGACATCGAGCGAAAGTTGATCTTTCGACCGCTTGCCGGCTACTGTTTTTTCAAGGTCATAGAAGGCATCGATTCGTGATTTGGCTTTGGTTGTTCTGGCCTGGGGCATGCGACGCATCCATTCCAGTTCTTGCTTTAGTAGTTTATTGGCTTTGTCGATTGACTTATCAAAAATTGCTTCTCGTTCAGCTCTTTTTTCCAAGAAATAGGCATAGTTGCCTTTATGCCGATACAATTTTCCATCAGCCAGCTCTAATATCTGATTACAGACGGTATCCAAGAAGTATCGATCGTGCGTAACCATGAACAACGTGGTGCTGTCATTTGCTAAATGCTTTTCCAACCACTCAATCATGGCAATGTCCAAATGATTCGTTGGTTCGTCCATGATGAGGAGATCTGGTTTGTCAGCCAAGGCCAGAGCAACTGCCAGACGTTTTCGTTGCCCGCCAGACATGCTTGAGATTTTCAAACCGGTGTCATGGATGCCAAATTTGGTCAGATAACCCTGAAGATCCCTATCATAATCCCAGGCATTCATTAGATCCATTTTTGCACTGGCATGCGACTGAGCCGACACATCTCCGTGTTCCAACGACATTTGATAGTCCTTAATAACCTCAATGACCGGAGCATGGGCTTCATTGATACATTCTTGAATCGTAGCTTTATCGGGGTAAGCGGGGTCTTGAGCCAGGTAACCTACCCGGATGCCATCTCTGATCACTACTGTACCCGAATCCGGATGTTCAATTCCCACCAAAATCTTCATCAAACTTGATTTACCGGCCCCGTTATTGGCAACGAGTGCGATTTTATCACCTTTGAAAATACCGAAGGTCAGATCCTCGAACAGCATTTGTTCTGGGAATTGTTTGCTCAGGCGTTCAGCGGATAGGAAAATCATGGCAGTGATAATTCTTTTGGTTGAAGCTCATGGGTGACCTTAGCGGTGGTACCTGAGAGCCGTTGTGCCCGCTAAGTAATCACAATCTCGGCGAATATCTTACAAACCAGCCAAATTTGGCTGATTCAACTCTAAATCCAAAGCATGCGCCATGGAGACAGCAGCGCTAAGTATGGTTGGGTGAAACAGATAAGACCATCTTGTCCACTAAATGATGATTGGTTGCGTCATCTTGCTGATAAATCATTTTTCCCGAATGATATTTTGGGATTCACAACTAAAATTTGAAGCAGATGACAACACAAGAAGTAGCTGATCGTTACATGGAACTTAATGCGACCGCAACGGGAATCGAGATTCAACAAGAATTGTACGATGATGAGATCGAATGCATTGAACCTCCCCACGCACCCATGGGAGGGGCCAAGGGCAAGGCCGCTGTGATGGAGCGTTTGCAGGGATGGTATGCCAATGTAGCCGAGATGCACGAAAGTAAAACCACCCAACCAGTAGTCATGGGTAATTACTTTTCACTGGGCATGATGGTAGACTTGACTACCAAAGACGGCACACGTCAGAGGTTGGAAGAAATGTGTTTGTATGAAGTAAGGAATGGAAAAATTGTCAAGGAGCAGTACTTCTATTGATCGATTGGGCACATCAACAAAGGGCTCCAGACCAGGTTTTGGAGCTCTCTATTATTGTCCAGTCTTTTAGATCTCATTAAAGGAGGTCGCGAGCCAGGCACGTGCAAAGTCGTCATGGTTTCCTTAAGGAAATGTTATTTTCTTAGGCCTGATTAAACCCCGCATGATTGTGGAGGTCATAGTTTGCGAATACCAAATAAATAAAGTCATGCGAAAAACAAGATCAACTACGCTCATTCTACTTCTTGGCCTATGTGTAAACCTGACATTTTCCCAAGATGAATACTTTCAGACACAAACAGGACTACCTGGAGACAATCTCAACCTTTCTGCAGTTTTAGACCTTTTTAAAGAGGCTAAAAACATCGAACAATTTGAAAAGGATCTGAATTCTGAGGATCAAAAAGTTAATAATCTTGACCTGGATGGGGATGGAAAAATTGACTACATCAGAGTGGAAGATCATGCCCAGGACGAAGTCCATGCCATTGCTTTACAAGTGCCAGTCTCCGAAGACGAGGTACAAGATATTGCCGTCATCGAAATAGAAAAAACCGGAGAAGGTGAAGCAATACTACAGATCGTAGGTGACGAAGATATTTATGGAGAGTCTTGGATTGTAGAACCCTTTGAGGAAGAGAACACGGGTAATGGACCCATGTTTGATGAGGACGTGATCAGACTGGTAGTGAATGTTTGGACCTGGCCAACCGTGCGCTTTATCTATCGGCCCAGCTACCGGCCCTGGATATCACCGTGGAGTTACCGCATCTACCCCCGCTGGTGGCACCCCTGGAGACCGTTCTCTTGGACTGTTTACCGAGGTTATCATCGAAACTTCCATCTCCACTATCATGTCGCTCCTCATCATCGGGTGGTTAGAGCACACCGAGTCTATGTGCCACGCCGTCGAGTTAGTGTCACCGTGCAGGCCAGGCATAGATCAAATATCAATGCCTATCGCACGAGACCGACGGTAGCCAGACGCGGAGCCTTTCAATCAAGTAAGACTGTGACTAGGGTTGGACCCAATGGCGGAAGCATATCAGCAACCAAGACCAAAAAAGTGGGCGCAGTTAAGGGTAGTGGTGGAAAGAAGGCCATCGGTTCAAAAACGAGCACTTCAATTAAAGCTAGCGGTCCAGGAGGTCAAAGTGTGACGCATCAGCGCAGTGCCAAACGAGTGGCAACGACGAATGGTCGAACCACGAGGGCAGCAGGTGTCAACACTAAAAGAACCGTACGAAAACAAACCACCAAGAAGCAAAAGGTGGTCTCCAGACGAGGGCAAGGGGCTGTGAAAAAATCAGGTACCAGAAAAGTCAGGTGAAAGCGGAACTAACCGAGGATCCAAAAAATTGAAAGAGGGGTAAGTCCCTTTGCTTACTTCTCTTTGCCATAGATCGAATTCGCTTTCATAAACGAAATTCGGCCGACCTCCCAAGACCTACGCACGACAAAAGCGTTAGGTAAGCCTCTGCAGATAGGCTGTACTGCCTAGAATCAGGGCGGCTCCAACAATCATCAGAGGGGTCAATTGATCACCCATAAATAGTACACCGGTTAGAACTGCACTGACGATTTCGACATAATGAATTAATGCCGCCTTCGAAGCAGGTAAATATTTTAGGCCAAAGAAAAAGAAATTGAATATGACAATACCCATCAGGATTGAATAGACTAAGCTCAAACTCCAATCCATGACATTGGGAAAATCAGCCATCAGGAAAAAAGGAAGAAACACGAACATGCCCACTAGATTCTGGTAGAATATGATTTCGTTGCGGGTATAATTATGGATTTCAGTCTTGTAAATAATATAGCTGAAGGAGTAAAAAAATGCAGCACCCAGGGCAGCACTTATACCAATAAAATCGGCATTTTGAAGATTGAATCCGCGATCGAAATAAATGACGGCGATCCCGATAAAAGCAAGTAAGAGTAAGATTATCTGCGTAAGAGTTACCCTTTCTTTCAACCAAATGTACCCCAGCACATTAACGAAAATGGGCCAGGTAAACAGCATGATCACGGCAATGCTGATCGATGTGTAGATGTACGCTATGAAAAACAGGTACATCCGAGCCGCATTGAGGGCTGAGGCCAACAACATTTTTTCATACTTGCCCCTGAAGAATGTAATGCCACTCGCCATCATCCACGCACCAAGAAGTAGGGTAGGCGTACCCATTCTGATAAATGACAGACTGGTCGCATCTAAGGTGATGTGCTTAATGAATAACCCACTAAACCCCGCGATCATGGCGCCAAAGACGACCGAAAGGAACGCTTGCCGACGTCGTTGGTTTGTAACCGATGGGGTATTTAAGCTGGTCATAGGGCTCCCTTGCAAAAAGGCTGCAAAATCCATCTTTTTATGATGGATTCCAAGCCCATCCAAGGCTAGATATACCGAGGTTAGCCCATGTATGACCGTATCAATTTGAAGTCATGGAGGTGTCAGTACTTCTGAGCCAAACAAGAACGAGAATCGGAAGGTTTTATCCAGTGGATTGCTCTGCGACAATGGGGAGGTGGATACAAGGTATGACAAGTCAATGCCAAACACCTGATATCGCAATCCAATGCCGACCGTCAGATACTGCCGAGCACCCTTTAGTTGATGTTCATGAAAGAATCCACCCCGTACCGCAAATTGCCGGTCATACCAATATTCTAGACCCACGGAATACATGATTTCGTGGAGCTCTTCCGTCAAACCCTCTGGTGCATCATAAAAGGATCGCAAAATACTTCTAAATAATGGCTGCTCTCGATAATCAGGAGTACCATTAGCCGGATTTTGGTCGACCAAAGTATGTTGTGGAGTCGGTACTAGTAATTTTCGGATTTCACCAGTGAAGGCCACCGAATTATACAGATTGATGGGCTGCAAATATTGCAATCCTAGACCAATTTGGGCAGGTAGATAATCATTACTTACTTGAGTGTAAGATATTTTTGATCCCAAATTCTGCAAAACAATACCCCAAGAAAGACCTCGTTCTGGATGGGGGCGGTGATGATAAATCGATAGATCTAATGCACCAGCTTTTGCCGCATTGATTTCGATCCCGCCCACAAGCTGGCCACTGCCCAAATTGGAACTAATATATTTTCCTGTGACTCCGGCGGATAATCTTTCTCCCAATTTACGTGTGTAGCCTAGAGATATCTCATATTCATGCGGCCGACCAAATCCAATATTACTACCATTGGCACTGGTGAATTGGATATCGCCAAGTGAAAAATATTTTAATCCGAAGCCGACCGCCTGCCGAGGGTTAATTTTTTTATAGGTGGAAAGATAGGCAAGAAATACATCTGAGAGGCCCAAGGATCTCAACCAGGGTACGTAGGATGCAGAGGCTTCAAAGTCGCGATCAGAGAAAGGGATTTTTGAGTTATTATGATATTGAGCAAAGGCTGTGGGACTTGTCGCGATACCGGCATCACCCATCGCACCGCTCCTCGCATCTGGAATGATGTTGAGAAAGGGAACTGCTGTAGGAATAGCGTTGACACATGGACCTCCGCCAAGGTTTTCGAAAATATTTGTTCGTGGATTTAAGAGGCATTGGCCGATCGACATACCACATATCAGCAGCATCTGCGCTGTCGCGAAGATAAAGGTTTTCATCATTTGGTGTGCTCGCTTTCACCTAGCGGCAGGGCAAATGCTAGGTTTTTTTTCTAAAAAAATGCTTGTTGTGAAGGTCTATTCGAAAAACGGGTTGGAGTGGCTTTTATTTGGAAGTTTTAAAACTTTAACATTTGCTGAAATTACTGACCATTCAAGTTGTGCCATTAATATTTCCAGAATTTCCATTGGAGGGTGATTGCACAAAAATGGACACTGTAAAGGAAAACTAACCTGCCTTCAGTTTTGCCACTATTGGACTCAACTTTTATTATCCTTCATAAAACACGGTGGATCAGTGATTTTAATTCATAACCACCGGGTGTAAGTATTCACACTTCTGCCATTTCTATTAAAGCACGGACGAAGACATCTAATTCTTTTGGAGTCGTATAAATGTTAGGTGAGATGCGACAGCCATGGACGTTCTGGCCATCGATGCCTACCGTCCAGATGCGGTATTTGTCGAACAATTCTTTTGCCATTTCTTTGGGATTTAGATTTTTGAGTCCTACGTTGGCAATACCGCAAGATCGGTGCGGATCCTTGGGTGTGTTTAAGACAATATTGGGATGGTCTCTAACCTGATCCGACCAGTATCTTTGAATATATCTAAGACGAGCCTCTTTCGTTTTTGGTCCGATGCGATGATGATATTCCAGGGCATTGCCAATGGCTAAATCGGTATACACAGGATGGGTACCTGTGTGATTGAGTTTACGGATGTCATCATCCTCTTTGCCCATATCTCCAAACATCTGCCAAAGACCTTTAATCTTATTCTTACGAACATAGAGCATGCCGGCGCCAAGTGGCACGCTTAACCATTTGTGTAAACTCGTGCCATAGTAGTCACAATCGAGATCCTTCATAGAGAAGTGAATGTGACCGAATGCATGCGCTCCATCCACCATCACGTCTATGCCTTTTGCATGGGCCATATCGCATATTTTTCGAATGGGCAGGATCTGGCCAGTAATATTGATCATGTGACACACCATCAATAATTTGGTTTTTTCAGAAATGGCATTGGCGTACAGCTCCACAATTTCCGCATCATTCTTAGGATGATTGGGCACCGAAACTACTTTGTTAACCATACCAAATCTCTTAGCTTGCAACTTGAAGTGATCGCGCATCGCTCCATAGTCCTGGATGGCCATGACTGCTTCATCACCCTCTTGCCAAGAAATTCCTGAGATAACCGTGTCTAACGACTCCGTCGTATTTCGAGTAATAATTACTTCTTGAGGATCGCAGTCCGCAAGTTCGGCGAGTTGACTACACATATACCGCTTATTGTCCCACTGTACCGTACGCATGTAATGTGACGCTTCGTAATTAACCATTCGAATGTGATGGATTAAATTTTCGAGGGTTGCTTGCGGGATAAAACAATAATAACCGTTTTCTAAATTGATGTAATCTGGTTTTAATCGGTAACCACTCCTTATTTCTAACCAATAGTCTTCATTCATGGCAAGTTCTTCGGAAGAATAGTGATCGTACTTTGCCGTGATTTTTTCTAAGGATCGCATAAATGGAGATGTTGAAATT
Source organism: Saprospiraceae bacterium (assembly GCA_965223215.1). GTDB lineage: Bacteria > Bacteroidota > Bacteroidia > Chitinophagales > Saprospiraceae > JABDMH01. Next base: position 233,333 of record CBDCVZ010000010.1, read on the forward strand.
CCTGCGAGACCCAATTTTTTGAGAAAGGTTCTTTTGTTCATAGCGTTTTTTCTAAAAATTCTTTGGTGTAATGGGCCAATAATTTATATCCCTTTTCCATACTAATGCCTGATTTTTTGGTGAACGCAAATCCATGGTTGGCACCCTCAAGCACTTGTAGTGATGCAAGTTCAATTTGTGCAAGTAGAGGTCTCAATAGTTCCAGCTTGGCCAGTGCGTCTCGATCTCCCTGGAGGAAGAGCATTGGGACCTTAACGTCATGTAGATGTGCTCCCCGCTCATCACCAGGTTTGGCTGGGGAGTGCAATGGGAATCCATAAAAGACCAGAGCCTTTACTTCATCAATATCTGACTTTGCCATCAACTGAGATGCCATTCTTCCACCAAATGATTTGCCAGCCAGTACTAGGGGAAGATCGGTAGTCGGGATCGTATCCTCGATTACTCTGGCAATGGTATGATGGGCCACATTCGGTACATCCGGTCGACGTTTACCATGTTCCATATAAGGAAAATGATAGCGTAGGGTAGCAATTTTTTCCCGGGCCAGGGCTTCGGTCAGTGCCACCATAAACTTATGCTGCATGCCTGCACCAGCTCCGTGACCTAAGATGAGCAGGTGTGTCGCCTTTGCTGGACGAACCAACAAGGTACTTACCGTGCCGCTTCGCTCACTGATCAATACCTTTCCTGGTTTGGCATTCATGGCAGATGGGCTTTTTCTAAAGATAATAAATCTCAAAAGTTAGATGTCGGCTGCTGTATACCATGAGGGTTGGAGAGTAGTTTGATTTAAATAGAGCTAAAATTCACATTTTCAGTGCAATAAGCATTACCTTAGAACTTAATACGTAATACAGTATAATGAAACACATTGCGATTTTGACCGGTGGTCCTTCCAGTGAGCGCGCGATATCGGAAAAGAGTGCCTCATGCATTGCCCAGCATCTTGATCCTCAGAGGTACAGCCATCGTTACATCATTATGGAAAAGAACGGATGGTTTGACCGTGAGTCGGGTGTGCCCATCGATCTGAATGACTTCAGTTTGACGGTGGAGGGTGTTAAAGAATACTTCGATCTGGTGTTCTTAATGATCCATGGCACACCCGCAGAAGATGGTAAGATTCAAGGCTATTTCGAACATTTAGAAATTCCCCACAGCACCTGTGATACTTTGAGTGCTTCGCTTACCTTCAATAAACAGAAATGCAAAGAGTTTTTACAAGCGCATGGCGTTGCGATGGCTCCCTCCAAATTATTATTGCGCGACCAAGAGATTGTGGAATCGGAGTTACTCGCCATGGGTCTGCCATTATTTGTCAAACCGAATAACAATGGCTCGAGCTATGGAATTTCGAAAGTCAAACGTGGGCAGCATCTTTCAGAGGCGATTGAGAAGGCATTTAAGTATGACGATGAAGTGATCGTAGAAGCTTTTTTAGATGGCAGAGAATTTGGCTGCGGTATTGTCAAAGAGGGAAAGACCTTGCATGCTTTGCCAGTTACCGAAATTATTCCAGAGGCTGAATTTTTTACCTACGAGGCAAAATATGAAGGGGCGAGTCAAGAAATTACACCAGCGGAGATTTCAGACCAACTTACGCTCGAGTGTCAGGAATTATCTAAGAAACTATATCAACTCCTATCTTGTAGAGGTATGGTCCGCTTTGATTTTATTCTGGTGGATCAACAATTTTATTTGTTAGAAGCCAATACAATTCCGGGCATGAGCGAGGCCAGCATTATTCCGCAGCAGGCACGCGCCTATGGATGGAGCATACAAAAATTATTAAACGTCGTGGTGAAAGATAGTCTCAATAAATATATGAATTGAATCGAGCTATTAAAGGGACGTTTATTATCTCCTCAATCTACGGTACGACCTCCATCAAATCCGTACCTTCAGTGAAGGATGAATGAGATTGAGGTACGTTGTAGAGAAACCACCGGTGTCGAGATGGCATGGTTTGCTCCGATCTGTAATGGCGACGATCGCTATCTGGGAGCACATGATCCTAATTATCGCAGCAACTGGGAGAATACCTCCAATATTCTGCTCGCAGCCGATCGGTTGGGCTTTCAGAATATTCTATGTCCGAGCTCGTATCAAGTCGGACAGGACACCTGGACATTTGCTGCCGCGGTGGCTCCCTTGACCAAGCACATTAGTTTGCTGCCAGCCATTCGTTGTGGCGAATTGCACCCTCCGATGTTGGCAAGAAGTATCGCTACACTGGATCACATACTTCGCGGACGGCTCACATTGAATATCATCTCCTCGGATTTGCCTGGTCAAAAGCTTTCTTCCGCAGATCGGTATCAAAGGTCTCGAGAGGTAATTGAAATTCTCAAGCAAGCATGGTCTGGTCCGGAAATCAATTTTAAAGGTTCCTTTTATCAATTGAAACTGCCTTCGGAACCAATTAAACCCTATCAGCAAAACGGCGGTCCCTTACTTTATTTTGGAGGCTATTCTCCCCCTGGTCTTGAGCTGTGTGCTCAGCATTGCGACGTCTATCTGATGTGGCCGGAAACCATGTTACGCTTACGTGATTTAATGCAGCAAATGAGCTTGAAGGCAGCGAGCTACGATCGAAAGGTAGATTTCGGGCTGCGCATACATGTCATCGTGCGCGAAACAGAAGCACAAGCACGGCAGGCAGCCCATCAATTGATGTCCAAGATTGATGTTGCCGGAGGTAAAGAAATTAGAGAGCGCGCTCAAGATGCTGCATCCTTGGGTGTATCGAGACAGTCGGAAATGAGGCAGCAGGCCGACGCCGATGGTTTTGTTGAGGAGCACTTATGGACTGGCATTGGCCGGGCGAGATCGGGTTGCGGTGCTGCCCTCGTAGGCACACCAGATCAAATCATTGGTAAATTAAAAGAATATCAGGCGATGGGCATTCGGGCATTTATATTGTCGGGCTATCCACATATCGAAGAGGCAAGACTAGTGGCCAGATATATATTACCCGCCTTTCCAGCACTGCGCTTGTCATATCATCAGCAGAGAATTCCGCAAGAGGTGCCAGCTACCCCATTGGGTGTAGGATTAAGAAAGTGATATGTGGATTGATTTTGTCATTGTCCTACTGTATTTCGCGGTCGTGATGACAACGGCCTTAACTTTTAAGAAGCCCAAAACAGAAACCAAAGAGTCATACTTTTTAAGTTCTCGCAATCTTCGCTGGTATTCCGTCGCTATATCCTCGATTGCGACCAACGTTCAGGGCTATCAATTTTTGGGCATGATGGGATCGGCTTATTTGTATGGCCTGGCTCAAGCCAACTTGGAGATTACGGCTGTCCAAGGATTACTTTTAGCTGCTTTTATTTTTGTACCACTGTACCTACGTGAAAAGGTGATCACCATCACTCAATTTATTGAGAAAAAACTTGGTCGTCGGGTTGGCTTGATTTACTCACTTGCCAATATTGCTCTCTTTTCCACCTTAGGTCTTGGGGCTGCTTTATTTTGGGGGGCCTATGCTGCCGATTTGGTTTTTGGCGAAATCCTATACTTTTTAAGTGCGGATCGATTTACCCGTCTGGTTCTCCTGATTGTGATTTTAGGGATATTTTCTGCGATATACACTTACTTTGGTGGTTTGGCTGCGGTGGTTCGTACGGATATTATCCAGTTTGCCGTATTGTCACTAGGAGGTTTTATTGTGTTGCTGGTGGCCATTAAAGAGCTGGGTGGTTGGGGTGAGCTATATCAAAAAACTCCGCAATTAATGCATCTTCATTTGCCATCTGATCACCCTCAGTTACCTTGGATCGCCCTTTTTGGGTTATTTTTTTTAAACATCAATTATTGGTGTGCTAATCAATATGTCGTACAGCGATCACTTGCGGCCAGATCCCTGAAAGATGCACAGATTGGACTCATGGTAGGCGGTGTCATGAAATATTTCATGGCGATTATTATTGTCCTACCTGGAATTGCGCTGGCCGGCCTATTACTCGATACACCATTGGTTGAGCCTGATCAAGCCTTTCCCTATCTGGTCACACATTTTCTACCAGCGGGCCTACGGGGATTGATTTTATGTGCACTCTTTGCTTCACTTATGAGTACGGTCGATTCTTTATTTAATTCCTTAGCTACGCTTTGGTCCATTGATATTTACGGTGGATATCTGAACCGGGGAGCATCAGATGCGGAGCTGATCGGGGTGGGTAAAAAGACGATCTTGGTTACCTTATGCACTGGTATTTCAATGGCTGTTCTATTGGCTTTTGCCAAATTGCAAAATCCAGCGGAAGCCTTTACTCATGCACTAAATGAATGGCGATACTACATTAATTGTGGCATTGTGGTGTTGATATGTGCCGCTGCCTTTTTCTTTCGACCCAAGGCTGGAGTTGGCGTATTTATATTTTTGGCAACCATTGTAATAAACCTGAGCGTTAAGACGCTTTATCCAGATATCAACTATTTTGTCCGAGCGATGTATGTAATTTTATCCGGAATGCTAATCTATGCTGTTTGGACCAGACAAAGGATTGGTGTTTTGGGATCTGATTTGGTGCCCTTCTCAACTTTTGGAACAAAGGAGAAGAGATGGGGAGGTATGCTCTTACTTTCACTAATTGCCTTAAATTTCATCTTTCATTGATGACAGCAGGACTATTGACATTGGTGTCATTGATATAGGCTAACAAGTGCCATTGCTCTGGAAGCCAGTTTTTCACGCAGTAGTTTGGGAGCAACTACTTCTAATCGTTCGCCATAACTCAACAATACACTCTCCAGTTCAAAATTAGGTACAACCTGAATGGTAAAAAGATAAATTCCGTCTTCTTGTTCTACGAATGATTGCGAAGGATGTAGCGGCTTCGTAATTAAATATTTTGCGTCGTCTCCCTCCACCTTAAATTTCACCTGCTGCGTTTTTTTGCCTTTGGGTAGGGTAATTCCAATGATTTCATCAAAGTAATGTTGCGCATCAAAGTTTTCGTGGTGGTAAAATCTGATGGGCACTTTCTCAACTTTCTGGAGTCGATCTAAGGCAAAGTTTCTCAAGTCTTCACGCATATGGTCCCAGCAGACCAGAAACCATCGATTATCATACTCCTTGATGATATAGGGACTGACCGTGCGCTGATAGGGCTCATCCAGGTGGAAAGGCTGATAGGTTATTTCGATGACGTTCTCCTGTTGAATATAGTCGTATAATTCATGCAACCATCGCTGGCCGGGTTCGTTTAGACTGTGGTCAAAGTGGATGACCTCCTTTTGCGAGGGTTCTTGGAGGGTAACCGTGTGTTCCAATTTCGTGATGATACTCTCGATTCCAGATGCGTTCTGAAATCCCTTGAAGTTCTTCAGAATTGACAGTGCATACTGGAGCTCAAAGAGATCATCTCTACTCAAGGGAAATTTTTGAATGGAAAAATCGGCATCACTGTACCGGTAGCCCTGCGTACTCCGGTCATATACAATTGGCGCCACGTATCCAAGTTTACCACTGCGCATGTACTGGAGGTCGTACATGATGGTTCGCCTTGATGGCATGACGTCAATGCCTTCATATTCGTAGATCTTTTCGGCGCAAGCCTCAGCGAGAAGTTCCCAGGTCCAGGTCTTACCGCGGTGACCAAGGCACTCATCAATGGCCCGGTACCGAATCAGTGCATGGAGATTGGTCGGCATAGTGTTCGGCTTAAGAGATTGATTTCAAAAAGAGTAAACATATCAAGAAATAAAAATATGTCTTTTTTAGCAGAGTGCAAAAAGATTGCACGATGCGTCTTTAGACTTGTATCATAATCACAAACACAAGGACTCATGTTAAGTATTTTATTAATCGCAATCATCGCACTCGGACTACTGACCTGCATCAATATTACAGCAGGAGTTGTCAGCAGTCGAATGCAATAGTTCAATCAATTTACTAGGTCTCAGATCATGCAATGATGTCATGGTTGCATGACCTGGGACCAATCAAAACTACACGACGATGGAAATAAAACTAGCACTGATATTAGGAAGTATTTTAATTCTGCTGATTATTCATTTATTGCTGGCGATCTTTCGCAAGAAGGAGAACTACCACGCCCAGTTTGAAGCGTTGACGGCAGGGATGCGAAGTGACAAGATGAATCTGGAAACAACCATTCGACAGGAGATTGCCACCAACCGGCAAGAATTGCATCAGCAGGCCAAGGATGGAAGAACTGAATTGGCTTCGTCTCTAGAGCAATTTGCAGCTCGCCAGCGAGATGTGTTTAACCTGGTAAATCAACAGGTCTCGCAATTGGTGGGTTCCAACGAAAAGCGTTTCCAACGTATGCAAGACATGACGGTTCAAGCGCTTGAAAAGGTACGCTTGGACATGGAGCACAAGTTGTCAGCCATTCAAACGGATCATCGCACCCATATGGATAAGATGCGTGAGACCGTTGATGAGAAATTGCATAAGACCTTAGAGGAAAGGTTAGGACGGTCCTTTCAGCTCGTAAGTGATCACCTGGAAAAAGTGCAAAAGGGTTTGGGTGAAATGCAAAATTTAGCTGCTGGTGTAGGCGACTTAAAGAAGGTTTTGTCCAATGTAAAAACCAGGGGAATTTTGGGAGAAATTCAGTTGCTCAATATTATTGAGGAGATTCTCACCGCAGAGCAATATGATCTTAATGTTACCACCATACCGGGTCGAGATAGCAGGGTAGAGGTAGCTATTAAGATGCCTGGTCAAAGCACCGGTCAATCGTGCCTTTATCTGCCCATCGATTCAAAGTTTCCGATGGATAAATACCAGCAGCTCAGTGATGCATACGAGCAGGCCTGTCCCATGTCAATCCAGGCTGCCAAGAAAGTCTTGCACAGAGCCTTACTGACTGCAGCCAAAGATATCCAGGCTAAATATATTGCACCGCCCTATACCACTGACTTTGCCATTTTGTTTCTACCAGTGGAGGGGCTCTATGCCGAAATTAGCAGATCTCCTGAATTGCTTCATCGACTTCGCACCGAGTTTCAAATTTTAGTAGTTGGCCCCAACAATCTAAGTGCCTTTTTGAGCTCAATGCAAATGGGATTCCGCACCCTTGCCATTGAGCGTCGATCCAGTGAAGTTTGGACGTTGCTTAGCCAAATTAAGACGGAATTTGGAAAATTTGGGGTGGCCCTGGATAAAGTGCAGAAGAAATTAACGGAAGCAAATAATGTCATCGAACAAGCGGGCACCCGCCGACGAGTACTAGAAAAAAAGCTCAATAAAGTTGAAGAATTACCGAGCGGGATTAATACTGATTCGCACCTACATCAACCAAGTCCAAAACGAGAGATCAGGCCAGCAGGACTGCGTGAACCCGACAGCGGACAAAAAAACCAATTGGCCCTCGGGGCCGTCGTGTAGTTTTCTTTTATGGTTGTGGATAAAGGTCTGCAATCTTCTCTTTCTTAGTCATAAAAACGGGCTTGTACTGATAGGTGAGTACAGCCCGTTTTTTTAGGATAAAATTTTGGAAACCATGGTACAACCATCCATCGGTTTAATACCAAGAAGTCTCATGGCCATCATCTCAGACTGAAAATCCCTTAGTCGGCCGCTAGAGCGGTGGCCAATTCGATCAATTCTGCATCCTTACTCTCTGTAATGAAAGCTGCTTCCAAATGTCTTTGCGCTAATTCAGATTTACCCTGTCTAAAGTAAATTTTGGCTAGCCTCTTATTGACGTCAATATTATCCGGCCGAGCTAACCACTCCTTCTTAGCGTACTTTAAAGCCTCCTCATCTTTGCTGCAAAGTTCGGAGTATAAGTAGGCATACTCTAGACCCATTTTGTGACCGTGCAGTTCGTCATCTTGCAGCATTGCTTCGATTTCACTAATTAGGGCGTTGGTTTCATCTTCTCGGCCCCTTTGTTGCAGGATCTTCACCTTTTCCATGTAAAATCCGACCTCAGGTATAATGGCACAGGCTTCATCAATAAATTTTTCGGCCTCACTCAACCTATTTTGAGATAAATAGAGCGAACCCAGAGCGGCTAGCGCAAATGGATAATTTGGTCGGTGATCGAGAATGTCAAAATAGAGATTTTCTGCTTTCTGTCCCTGGCCCACTAATTCATACAATTCGCCTAATTTCAGTTTGGCCCAAGCCGTTTCTTCATAGGTGGGATAACCTGCGGAGACGGCCAACTTCATGGCCTCGATGGCTCCTGGTAGATCACCATAAATTTGTCGCAGATAAGATACTCGCGAATACGATCTTAAGTCTGGGCGGATGGCCACCATTTTATCAGCCATAGCTACAGCCTGTTGATACTGTCCTAATTCCACATAAGCATCAACCATGACACCGTATGTTTGTGCATCGTAGCGATTCATTTCAAGAGCTTCCTTTCCAACTGCTAAGGCCTTGTCAAATTGATGTAATGAAAGTAAAACGCCGGCTTGAGTTCGCCTAGCAAGAAATTTCTCGTCTGCATCTAAACTTGCATGGTTAAGGATGTGATCAATCATTTGTAACGCAGCGGGATAATAATGCCCATGTTCACCGGTTACCCGGGCTTCCTGAATAAATAACACGGCCAGGTTTAATGCGGCCATCTCGTCAATGGGATTTTTTAGCAGATCGGAATTCATTTTTGCATAAGCATTTTGAACCTTTGTCCATTCTTGTCCGTGCTGAATTTTTAATCCCCTTTCCAGAAGCTTTGGTACATCGGACGATGAGGTTATCATCGTAGGTTTATGTTGATTTGCGCAGTGACAAAACAGCATGACCATAAGTGAGACTCTGATAACTGAAATTAGATGGTACATTTATTTATGAAAAATTATTGTGTTAGGAATAGATTATCTAAAAATGACACACCGCATTGAATCGCTTAATTTCATGATCCATTGAGCTGTATGACCTAAGATCATGAGTCAGTGTTTTAATATTTTTAAGGTCTGAACAGATCCCATCGAATGGTTGGACGCCTTAACGAAATACCATCCCGGGGTGAGGTTTTCACCTTGTATTACCACGGTTGAATTACCCGCAGATAGCGTCCGAAGGCCCAGATCTCTGATCAAAGTTCCCCTAGCATCATAGATTTCAAGTTTTAAGTCAGATTCTTGATCGAGGTCAAATTGGATCGTAAACTCCGATGAGAATGGATTGGGAAATGCCTGCATTTCTTTTTGCTGCTGAACGCTGCTTGGTGGTTGAATGCCCAGCGTTGAAGCCTGGGATGCAGACCCACCACTGACCTCAAGACCCCCACAGTTTCCATCACCTGGCCAAGGACTTGCTAAATAGGGAAAGCGTCTGGTGAAGGGTGCATCGTTTTTCTCCACCCCGGTACTATAAGATAAGACATCCAGCAATCGTGCGGTCACCGGGTTCATTCCCCCCGCTGGGTAATCGTCGTACCACAGGCCAATGGCAGCTAAAACCACTCCAGCCACGGCTTGCAACTCAATTCTAGTTACATCGTCTTCAAGCCTTCGACCATTGGGAAATCCATCCATATTGGGAATAAACTCGGCTTCCGTGGTTTCATTCCAGCGGGGATCTGTCAGCCCGAGCACCGCTGCTTGAATAAGGCCTAAGCTGCTGAAATCCGGATCATTTCTCTTGGTAGGTGGTACGGCAATGTTTAACCTTAACATATCCCCTCCATTGGGCAGGAAATTATTCACCAGTGGTTTTCCCGGGGCGAGCGGGTTACCCCCTTTGCCGGTAGCGAGTTGATAAGGGGGCACGTTGGGTACACCGGTGTGAAAAATGGGCCAGAGATCAACGGAACGAGGTTTACCAGCACCAGGCAATAGGAGTTTTCCAAACAGGGCATCATCTAGGGCTGTACCCGCCACTGCCGCAGATCCCTTCAATCCGAAGAGCCCATCTTGTCCGTTTCCAAAATCAAAAGATTGCAGCGAGTTGCGTTGAATCCGCAGTGGTGCCAAGGAAGGAACTGCGGGACCAAATAGTTCATCATCCATATATAAGGCTAATTCTGGATTATAGAAAAATTCATCCAGGGTGGTCTCGCTCAGCTCGTCGTAGGGAGAAAGGGCATTCCAAAGATCTTTTTGGCCAATCGGAATCAGCGCCTCATTGGTCAGGGGCATGCCCAAGCGCGAGACCTGCACCCAGGGCCCGGGCCCCTCGTAATCAACTTTACCGGCAGACAAGGTCCTGATCTGCTTCCTGCTGGCAGAGGCCCAGACGCCGATGGCAAAATCCGAATTAAATAGATCTGATTTAAGCGGATACCGCCCTGTTTTAGAGAGGTAAGTAATGGGAATCTGGATCGCAATGGCGCTTACATTTTGACACGCCAGGGCATCTCTCGTTGGGTGGTTTTGTCGAGGAGCGTCACCTAGATCGAAAATGCCACCAAGATCTACGAAAAATGGATCATCCACCGGCCCACAATAGACACTTTCTCCCAACACACTTTGGAATACACCTCTTTTGCGGATTTTATTGTAGGTAGTATTTAAGCCCACCTTTGACTCGATCGAACGCTCGCCAATATTGTTGGGTGGCACTCGGCCATTAATGATGAGGGGAATAAATCGCTTTCCTCCATCCGTGCTGCGCTCCATGGTATAGGTAGTCATTAAATTTTGTCGTCGCAGGCGAACGTTGAAGAATGTAGTAGGATCTTGATTTATCTGCTGGAAGGTAAATCGATAAATGATTTCGTCACCGGGTTTGCTTACATCGTTGTCAATATGAATTTCATAGCGAATGTTCTCTCCAAATGAATAATAATTTGGTCCGCCATGAGGCAATTGCAATGGTACATAAGTCGCTATAATGGTAACGGTATTTTTATTGTCCGGACTCCGAAAAGCATAGAGGTCTACGTTATCAGCAAGTGGGTCGTCGGCGATCAGCGGTGCTTCTCGATGACTGGATGCTTTGACAGATAAGGAGCAAATCATCAGTGCAAAGACGCAGAGGGTATATCGTGAAAGAGGATGATTTTTCATATGGTTTAATTTAGATGAACTAGTCAAAATCTCAATTGACCTTGTGTTTTAGGTTGAAAAAGAGTGACATTTTAAATTATTTAGTAGCATAATTACGTTCTAGATAAGGACTAACCATCGTCACCTACCTCTGCACCACTCCACGGTGCGGCGATGTACGGGAAGGAGTCTCTAAAGGGTTTGTCATTCCTTTCTACCCCGGTCGAGTAGGAGAGGACGCCCACGAGCTGGTCGGTTACCGGATTGGCCGCTCCAACCTGATAGTCGTCGTACCAGAGTCCGATGGCAGCAAGGACAACGCCCGCCACGGCTTGAAGTTCGATGCGCGTCACATCGTCCTCAAGTCTTCTGCCATTGGGAAAGCCATCCATATTGGGTATAAACTCAAGATCTGTGGAGGCAAATGCTGGATCCGTTAATCCAACTACGGCAGCCTGAATGAGACCTAAAGAACTAAACTGGGGGTCCTCCCGATCCGTTACTGGTACGGCCATATTTAACCTTAACATATCCCCTCCATTCGGCAAAAAATTGTTAATAAATGGTTTCCCAGTTGCTAAGGGGTTACCTTCCTTTCCGGTCGCTAACTGATAGGGAATCACATTGGGGACTCCCGTATGAAAGATGGGCCAGAGGTCTACTGATCGAGCTTTACCTGCACCTGGTAACAACAGCTCACCAAAGACGGCATCGTCAAGAGCGGTGCCCTCCACGGCTGCGCTGCCTTTTAATCCAAATAATCCGTCTTTTCTAAACCCAAAATCAAAACTTTGTAAAGAGTTGGTCTGAATTCGAAGTGGTGAAAATGCTGGAACTGCTGACCCAAAGAGCCGGTCGTCCATGTAGAGGGCCAATTCAGGATTGTAAAAATATTCATCCAGGGTGGTTTCGGCTATTTCATCATGAGGAGATAGTGAATTCCAGAAATCCTTTAGCCCAATAGGAATAACAACCTCATTGGTGAGGGGCATTCCCAATCTGGATACTTGGATCCAATCGCCTTCTTCGACGGACGGTGCTCCTTGTAATCCCAAAGTCTTGGTGCTCTTTCTACTAGCGGATGCCCATACCCCGATGATGTACTGTTCATCTAAGATCTGTGTGGGTACACTGGGAGCGCCTTCTCGAAGCAGCATAACAATGGGCACCTGGATGGCAATAGAATGTACGTTGTATCTGGCAAGGCCATCGCGGGCTGGACCATTTTGACGTGGTGCATTGCCCAAATCAAAAATCCCCCCCAAGTCCACATAAAAAGGATCATCAGATGGTCCGCAAAAAACTTTTTCCCCAGTGGTGGCAGTCGTGATTGCTTGCGCAACCAGTTGTTCATAGGTTGTATTTAATCCGACCTCCGACTCAATGGAGCGCGGGCCAATATTATTGGGTGGGACCACTCCATCAGAAATGATTGGATCAAAAGTTACCCCGCCATCTATACTTCGTTCGAGAACATATTTGTTTTTAATATTTTCCAGACCTAGACGAATATTAAAGAATGTGGTTGGATCTTCATTGACACGAGTGAAAGTAAAGCGATAGATGATTTCATCTCCCGGTTTTGCAGCATCATTATCAATGTGAATCTCGTAGCGAATATTCTCCCCAAATGAGTAATAATTCGGTCCCCCCATCGGTGCCTCGGCGGGAATGTAATTGGCGATGATTGTCACCGTGCTTGGGTTGTCGGGACTTCTAAATGCATATACATCGGTATTGTCTGCCAATGGGTCATTGGAAATTAAGGGGGCCTCACGATGGCTTGAGGCCCTGCTTATTACGAGCATGCCAATCAGGAGAGAAAGGCTAGTAGTCAGTCTCAGCAATGAAATTTTTGATAACATGGTTAAGTTTCAATTTTTACAGAATGGGACGGAATCTTTACTCCCTATCATATGCAAGTACGAGGAAGGGCATGCATTTGGATTTCAACAATCCAATTTTTTTTAGACGGGAATTATGAACTGGCTGGTGTGTGCTGGACCATCATGAAGATGCCAGCACTTCAAATAGGAAGCAGGCAAAACTCTTTGTTAATTCAACCCTCGACCGTTCCCAACACTACCATATTTTCCAGCGTGGGTTGTTGTACACCTCCACGACGCTCAAGGGTAATGGCAAAGGCCGTGACATCCAGCGCGTTGGACATCTTGATGAGCGCTCCATCGGTAGAGAGGTCAAAAACACCGAGGCTTACTGGCCCCTGTGATCCGATGGCCCATAATTGATACTGTTGCCCCTGGGAGGGAGGCGCCAGATTAGAAGCATCAAGATAAATATCATCTTGATCGATTTCCCGATAAACTTGCGCAAATGCATCCGGGGCAAAAGGCTGACCTGACATTTCAATCCGGTGATAGCTGGGATCGGTCATGATTTGATAATCGTTCCGAAGTTGTTCGAGCTGTGAATTTAAGTTCTGATTTTGTTGCTGCAGCTGGGTAATGTTAGCACGTGCTGCAGTAAGATCTTGGCGAAGAGAGTTTTGCGCCTTTCTGCAGTAGAATAAAATGCAAGCCAGCAAAACCAGACCTATTAACGCAGCTATGAAAGTCGGTCGTTGTAAGCTCCGTCCCTTTTCAGGTGGCTGCTCAGCTTCTTGGTCCCCTCTTTCGACTAACTCAAGAACTCTTGATTTCAAGTGACTTGGTGGAGATATAGCGCTGCGCAAGCTCAAATTTTCGAAATCTTGCTCAAGTCTCTCAAACTCTGCTTTGACCTCAGGATACTTCGCAATCATTGAGGTTACCTCGCGCTCTTGCTGCTCATTGAGGTTACCCAATAGATAGGCCTCTAAGATACCGGATGCTATGTATTCACTGATGTTCACTTGTCTACCAAAATTCTTCTTAGTTGGCCAATTCCCAATCTCAACCTTGTCTTAACGGTACCCAATGGCATATCTAATATTTCTGATGCCTGAACATGGGTATATCCTTTGAAGTAAATTAGATCTAGAATCTTGCGATCTGAAGCACTGAGTTGATCCAGCAGGTCCTTGATTCCGATGTCGTCAATCTTGATTTCGGCTTTGTGATTTTGATCAACCTTATATACGTGGTCATCGATCGAAGTAGTTTTGGACTGCCTTTTCGCTTCTGCAGATCGCAACTTGTCGATCGCCTCGTTTCGTGCTATTCGCATCATCCACGTAAAGAAACGACCTTTTGTACGGTCATATTGATGAATGTTTTTCCAAATCTTTATGAAAGTGTCCTGCAAAACTTCCTCAGCAAAAACCTCAGACTGAACGATCCGCATGACCGCTCCATAGAGAGCCCCCGCGTATTGATCATACACATATGAAAGCATGGATTTATCTTCAGCCCGTAAGCTGGAAATAATCTGGTCTTCCGTAAATTGATATTTTGAATTCCTATTCAATGAAGGATTTGCTCTAGCAATAATTTCCAGGACTTGGCGATGGATTCAAAAAAAGTGATGCACAAAGCCTGGTCGTACCCTGGCAATTGCCAATGAATTTACCCAAATAAATCTGAACTCAAATAACGATCCCCCCGGTCACAAACAACGAAAACGATGATGCCACTTTCAAGTTCTCGTGCCAGTTTTACGGCTGCAGTGCACGCTCCGCCGCTGCTCACACCTGCCATGATGCTTTCTTGAGCCGCTAATTTGCGGGTCATCTCTATGGCTTCTTCTGTGCTCACATCGAAGATTCTATCTACTCTTTCGGGCTCGAAAATTTTAGGTAGAAATTCTGGCGACCATCGTCGAATACCGGGAATTCGAGATCCCTCGGTTGGCTGTGTGCCGACGATCTGAATGTTGGGATCTTGTTCTTTTAAATATCGAGACACACCCATAATGGTACCAGTCGTGCCCATGGCTGAGACAAAATGAGTCACTTTACCGTCCGTATCATGCCAAATCTCTGGCCCGGTGGTGCGATAGTGCATTCCGTAGTTGTCGGGATTGGCAAACTGATTCAAAATGTGGTATTCCCCGGTGGATGCCATGTCTTCTGCCAGTTGGCGAGAGTATTCGATCGTTTTAGCTGCCGGAGTCAGAATCACTTTGGCACCGTAAGCCTTCATCGTATTGATCCGCTCTTTAGTGGCATCATCTGGCATGATCAGGGTCAAGCGAATGCCCATCATCTGAGCGATCATGGCCAGGGCGATACCTGTATTTCCGCTGGTGGCTTCGAGCAGGTGACTTTCTTTCGAAATGGTCCCTTTTTCAAGCGCACCGATGATCATTCCATAAGCAGCTCGGTCTTTGACACTACCACCGGGATTCTGACCTTCAAGTTTGGCATAGATCTTAATTTGGTCATGCGGTGGAATATTTCGGAGTTCAACAATGGGTGTATGTCCAATCAGGTCAAGTATGTTCATCAGTCTTCATCTTGTAAATCAAACGATCTAGTTCTTCTTTGTTATCGTAATGCATTTTTGCTTGGTAATACACTTTAGAGTAGGGTCCCAAGCTTTTGGTAATCCACACATTACCTCCCACGATGCTGTGATGACCAATGATGGTGTCACCCCCTAGAATCGTAGCACCGGCATAAATCACAACGTGATCCTCAATGGTTGGGTGACGTTTTTTACTCGCATCCTCCTTTCTCACACTGAGTGCACCTAGGGTTACCCCTTGGTAGATTTTTACGTGTTTGCCGATCACGGAAGTCTCACCGATGACGATGCCGGTCCCATGGTCAATGCAAAAGTATTCGTCAATCTGTGCACCTGGATGTATATCAACTCCCGTATGGCTGTGTGCGTGTTCTGTGATCATGCGTGGAATCACCGGCACCTGCAATTGGTGCAATACATGTGCAACGCGATAAGCTGCAATCGCATAAAAACCCGGATAGGTCCGGATCACCTCATCTTTGCTGGCCGCAGCAGGATCTCCAGCTTCGAGCGCTTCGACATCTCGCCCGATGGTTTCGTAAAGTGCCTCAAGGCGTTGAAAAAATGTGGTTAGGGTCTGTGTTTTATCAATGTCGTCTGATTTTGAGTTCTGCACCAAGATCTGTTGAAGCTGGTGCCTGAGGTGCTCGATATGCAAATTAAAATCCACCCGATTTTGAAACGAGTGTGCGGCAAAATCTGGGAAGAGCGTTCCCACTAAATCGCGGAAAAACTTGGCAACCTGCTCTGGATTAGGACTACGAGGACATGCCTGGTGCTTCTCGTAAAGGTGATCGATAAAAGAACTGTCCATGGCATTCTAATTTACATTCGCGTGAAGATATTGATAAATATTGTCATATGTTATTGACCTGGCTGCTCGATCAATGATGATAGCTCTAATTCTTGATAAGCGCAACCACTTCCGCCCAAACTTCGTCATTTATCTCAATTCCGTCGGCCAGTTGGCGCTTTCTCGTTTTTAAAGTGGCCAATCCTGGATATCTGATGGAGTCACCCTCTGCGACGGGAGCGGAACTAGTAAAAAAGGACAAAATGCTGTCTATCGTCTGATTGTGCTCCGCTTTAGTACCTAGTGCTGATTTGTCGATGCAGATAAAGACCTGTGACAATGCTGTTTCATCATCGAGCCGCGCAATATCGCAGGTTGCACTACCAGCCGAAAGCAAACTTGCTGCAAGATCTAGCATAAGAGAAAGACCTGAGCCTTTCCAGAAACCAGTGGGTAGTAGGCGCCTTGTTTCAAGAATTTTTACCGGGTCACTTGTTAAGTTGCCCTGCTGATCATACCCACCGTTGATCGCCAGCTCCTTACCCTCCAAGCGATGTTTATAAAGCTGGCCATATGAGAACTGCGTCAGCGACATATCTAGTACGATCGGATTTTCTTTGTGAGGCACGGCCAGGACGAGCGGGTTGTTTCCAGTCGTATGTGATATACCACCCCAGGGAGCCATATTGGGCATGGTGTTCGTAAAGCAAATGGCAATACAATCGGCTTCAGTAGCTTGCCATCCGTAAGTGCCACCTCTCATCCAGTGATTCGTATTGGCGAGTGCCACGCAACCCATGGTATGTTTTCTTGCAAGTTCAATGGCCCGTTTCATGGCGAAGTGTGCATTAGATGGCCCAGGACCAAGTTGACCATCCCATTGCTCGAGCACGCCGAAACTCTTCTTTAAGATGGGTTCCTTGTGAGGATCAATGACGCCCTTGTTGACGTTCTTTACAAACTCAGCAAATCGGTTTAAGCCGTGAGAGTGATATCCATCCACTGAAGCATCCACAAAGATTTGAGCGATTAACCGTGCTTTCTCATGCTCAAAGTTTTGCTGCCTTAGGATTTTCTGGATGATCGATTTTACTTCCTCATATGCAAGCTTCATTGCCTAGTTTATTGGATGACTCCAATAAAGGTATCTATTCCCATGAAATCACTACGATTTCCTCAACGAGAGAATCTTAAAGCCTAAATTCGAGACCTAGTTGCCACCGATAAGTGATCGTGTCACGATTTGCTCCCTGCAAACGCTCGGTGGCTCCATATCGAAGTGCTAGTGCCATTTCCTTGGTGCCAAGATGAAAGGCACAACCAGCACCTAGCTGGAATCCAACAATGGAGCTTTGTTGCAATGATAATTGGTCGGCTCTGGTAATTTCATCTGAGACCAAGGTGTATTTGGTGTAGTTATCAGCTAGGGGTATGCCACCGAGAATCGATCCTTCTACAAATGGGGACAAGGCAGATTTGAGTAGTCGATATCGTAAAGTAATGGGTATTTCTAAGGCACTGAAGTCAAAACTGTATCGATAGCTTAGATCTGTAAATGAATTGTCAAAGTAGTGACTTGCAGTCATCTCATGATAATAAGCACTGATCAAAACGTCAAAACGAGTAATCGGCTTGATGTTCATAGACAAGCCATAAAAGAAATTGTTTGTCTTGATTTTCGGGAGTGTGCCATTGAATGGAAGAACTTCAAGTTTGATGTCAAGGGTGTTTCGCTGGTGGCCAATTGTGAAACCGAAAGTAGGTCTTCTCTTGTGATCTTTCGGTGAATCCCTGGCGACAATCTCTGTGTCAATATTTGATGTAAACTTCGTGGGAAGAGAATTTCCTCTTGAAACTACGATGGATGACACCAAGCAAATAATCAACCAAAAAGACTTGTATCTAAGAATAGGTTTCATAAAAATCCGAATTGAAAAATTAGTAGTGTAGTAAGGTGGTTACTTCAATTTGTATGCCACAACAGATGATTCATAGACCGATCAGACAATTGCATCGGTCTTCACAATTGATGGAGAAAAAAATTTGAAATTACAATATATTGTATTTAACTTAGCTAAACTAAATAAAGCATAATGAATCATCCTGAATTCAAACCCAAAAATGCCGGAACCGTTAGTCCCTATTTAATAGTGGAGAATGTGCCCGCATGTATATCATTTCTGAAAGAGACCTTTTCTGCCCATCTGGAAGGAAAATTGGATCGACCCAATGGTACCGTAATGCATGCTGAAATCACCGTTGGTGATTCCTTGATTATGTTAGGGGAACCCATGGGTTCTTTTGGCCCTATGCCAGCAGCACTGTTTGTTTATGTGTCGAATCCTGAGGTGGTCTTTGAAAGGGCCAAGGAGAATGGGGGAGAAGTGGTGATGGAAATGACAGACCAAGTACATGCTGGTGCCAGGTACGGAGGAATAAAAGACCCGCAAGGAAATTATTGGTGGATTGGAAAAAAATTGGAAGAGCTAAGTTGGGCGGAGCAACAGGAGCGTATTAATGCTATCGGGCAGTTGTGGTCAAGCGATGAAATATGAGCATTGAAACGGATCCTTCCTCGATGGGAAGACGTCTACACTCTGCCACAATTCTGCTGGTCCGAACCCTGCGTGAGGCGGATCGCACAACCTTGCTCACCAGCGCTCAACGGAGTGTCTTGGCTCGTTTGATCAATGATGGACCCCATACCTTGGGTGAATTAGCCAGGGCAGAGAAAGTGCGACCTCCCACCATAACCAGACTCATACAGCAACTGGAAAGAGATGGTTACGTGGTGCGAAAACCCACCAAAGATCGCCGTGTCTCTGCGGTAGATTACACTTCCAAAGCTTGGGCGGCTTTGGAGTCATCCAAGACAAGCAGGAGCAACTCCCTGGTAGAGCGCATTAGAAAGCTAAACAAAAACCAACAAAAGCAATTGGCACAAGCCATCCCCATCCTTAGCATGCTTGCAGATACCGAAGACGCGTGAAATTGGGGGTTAGAACTGCTCAGCCGGTGGCCCTTCGTTATGCCGTCGGCTTCCAGCCATTTTCATAATCCCGTCCCCACATCGTGGCTGCTTCGTCATCTCCAATGATATGACCATTGGACGGATCTGTATTGATCACGCGACCATATTTCTGGGCTATGTTGCCTAAGTGGGGCATCAGGTTACTGATGTATCCATCGGCCACCGGTGCCTTCAGTTTTTCGCCCTTACGGATACCATTGCAGAAATTGAGCATATGCAGTGTTGTCAAGCCACCTGCTCCGACCAAATCCATCGTACCGGAGTCGACTTCCTCCTTCATCTCCTTGATTACTTTGCCTCCTTGGTCATAAGCAATGTAGCCTCCACGATCCATCATAATCGTTCCTTTGGTGCCGTGGATGGTGGCACCCCTACCTCGATCATAGTATTTATGGGCGTTGCAGCTTTTTCCTTCCCAGGTAATGCTCTTGCCACCCTCAAAGTCAAAGGTGGCTACCTGTGTATCATAGAATTCCCAATCATCTTTGAAGTGATATCTACCTCCTGAAGAAGTGGTACGAATGGGATAATCGACACCTAAAGCCCACCGGCATACATCTAATTCATGCGTGCCGTTATTGTTTATTTCACCGGTGCCCCAGTTCCAAAACCAATGCCAGTGATAATGTACATAGTTATCTTTATAAGCTTTGCGTGGAGCTGGACCTTGCCACAGCTCCCAGTCTAGCCACTCCGGAACAGGAGTCTCTTTGCCAATACCGATGGAACCTCTGCTGTTAGAATACCACGCTTTGCCATAGTATGCATCTCCGATCAGCCCGTCTCTTATGTCTTGAACAGCCTGGATCGAAGCAGCCCCAGAGCGTTGCTGATTACCCATCTGAATCACCTTATTATACTTCTTCTGAACCTCTACTAGAAGTTCCCCCTCGGCAGGATTATGACAGCAAGGTTTTTCTACATAAACATGCTTACCGGCTTTGGCTCCCATGATGGCCATCGGTGCATGCCAATGATCTGGTGTCGCAATGACGATGGCGTCTACGTCACTACTTTCAAGGAGTTTGCGAAAGTCGTGGTAGCCCTTTGGTGCTGTTCCTGACCTTTCGCCAATTTTAGCAGTGTGTTTTTCAATCACTCGAGAATCAACATCACAAATGGATGTAATGGCAGTATTTTTCACATCCAACACGGAGCTCGCGACTCCACCACCCCTGCTATTCATGCCAATGACCCCAAAATTCACTCGCTCATTGGCACCGATAATGCGCGCATAGCTTTGTGCAGATGTGGCCAACGAAAGTCCCATGGTGGCCAGTCCAGTTTTCTTGACGAAATCCCTTCTAGTTTTATTGATAACCATTATTGTTAAATTAAAATTCTCGAATTTTTATGTTCTTAAAATATACGGTGTTACCGTGATCCTGCAATAAAATATGGCCAGTGTCTCCTTGACCAAAATTTGGCCAGTCCTTGTATTTACTTTTCTCGACTAGTGCCGCGAATATCTGCGAACTGCGATCAAATTCCACCACCTTCACATTGTTGAGCCAGTGTTCAACATGTCCTCCACGTACGAGAATTCGTGCCCGATTCCAGGTATCCTTGAAGAAACGTTTATTGCCGCCCCCTTCAGACAAATTTGCGGCCGGAATCAAATCGTATAAGGATCCTACGGTGCGGTTTCCGCCCACACCTTTCGCTCCATCCGGATGCACTTTATCGTCTAATATTTGAAATTCAAGTCCGATGGCCGAGCCTTCTCCTTTATTGAGCTCTGGATCGACAAAGTATTTGATGCCTGAGTTGGCTCCTTCCGTAATCTTAAAGTCGACAACCAATTCGAAATCTGAAAAGGTTTTCATGGTTACGATATCACCTCCGTTACTTGATTCACCACCGCCTGATTCAAGCACTGATAGGATGCCATCCTCCATCTTCCATCCGGCTGTCGGGAAGTGATCGATTTTGGCCCCTCGCCATCCATCACTTGATTTCCCATCCCACAGCATGCGCCAGCCCCTTCTCTTTTCGCGTTCTGTCAGCGTTGAAGTGTAATTGAATTCAGGTACATCCTCATCTGCTGCTGTTTGATACATGGCAGCATTCTTACTTATCATTTTGATGTTCTTCCATTTTACCTGCAAACCTTCTTGATCATCATCTCGAATAGAATGCACTTGTAGTCCAATAAAACCAGCTGGGGTTAAATCGTCGACAAGGTTGGCGCATTGCACGCCGTTGACCCATGTTCTAATATTAGGTCCAATGGCTTCAATACGCAAATGGTTCCAATCCGCTACCCGAAATGCAGCGGCCCCTTTCGGATTCTGAGTCAAGGGATACAACCAGCCACGTCGTGCTTCATCATAGATTCCAGCAGTCCATCTCCGCTGAGAGGGATCCAGTTCAACCTGATATCCGTGAACACGTCCATCGCGATAATCCGGTTTGCTCTCACTCCGTATCTGAATTCCGCAGTTCAGACCATAGGGAATCATGACATCCACCTCCATGATAAAATCTCCATAGTCATCATTGGTGCAGAGGAAAGTATTGGGAGTACCTTTGACCGCGGTACCGATGATCACTCCATCTTCTACCTTGTAGGGCGCGGTGCCATTCTTAATATTCCAACCCTCCAGATTTTCACCGTTAAAAGGATATTCCCAGGGTATGTCCTGGGCGGGCAAAGCCAAATAAAGACAGATCGTACCGAGCGCTAAAAGTATCCGAGATATTTGCGACATTTTTTTTGATTTTGATGCTTTGTGAAAGTGACTCATTAAATCGAGGCAAAAAATACGGTTATTCCTACTGAATTCAAACAAGGGCGCATCGACGTGCTGCCGATGCGCCCTTGTTTATCTTCTGAACGAAATCCTTAGAAAATCTTCAAATCAATTAATTATATCCAGGATTCTGTGGGTATCCGCCCTGAGTTCTGTCAATCTGAGCCTGAGGAATAGGCCGTACTGTATGAAAGTCCTGAATGTTAGGGCCGCCCACTGGATTGTGTAGTCTCACGCGCTCAACCAATTTGTTCGTGCGAGTGAGGTCCATCCACCGGTGACCTTCTCCGACCAACTCTCGAGCACGTTCATCCAAAATAAAATCAATATCTACGTCAGCAGCGGTGATCATCATCGCATCCTCCTGACCTTCCCAGGCAGCACGCCTGCGTACCACGTTGATGTCTTCGGCAGCACCTTCTGTATTGCCCTGAGACAAACGTGCCTCCGCCCGCAACAGATAAGCCTCCGCAAGGCGCATAAAAACGTAATCGCGTTGACCCTGAGTCTTTTGCCGGTCAGGCCGTGTGTCATCAATCCATTTGTTCATTGATGGAAAGATCCTCAGGTGGGTATTCGATTCAAAGTTGTAATCATTGCGATGTGTGTAAACCGTGTATGGAGCTGCAGCAATGGCCTCGTCGGTCCACTTGTCTTCACGTTGCGGACCGGGAAGAAATAAGGCGGTATCACCGACAGAAAACTTTGGCGTACCATCGGCAAAAGTCGGAATGGTACCCGCGTTGTTAGAAAACCACACGTGCTTATACGACTTGTCGTAACGTGAATCGGTGTCGCGGTCCCAGAGACCAAGCAAAAAATCAGTGGGTCGAAACCGTTTCCAAGGTCTGCCGTTGGCAATGTCTCTGGTCATCCCGGGCCGTACATCGTACTCCATTAAGAAGTAGAGATGTCCACGGTGTCCTTGATTATCAATGCCTTCATCCACCTGAGATTTGCTGTTTTGAATGGTCCATACAATCTCGGAATGTTGCTCATTGCCAATGATCCATAGATCGGCAAACTCATCCAACAGCGCAAATCCATAATTGTCAATGACGCTGGTAAAAAGTGCTTCTGCGCGAGCAGCATCTCCACCGTCGCCATCACCTCGATAACTACGTCGAAGTAGGGCCTTGCCCAATAGAAACTCTGCCGCCGGTTTGGTCGCCCGACCAAAGTCGTCTTGTTCTACAGGCAGGTTAGCAATGGCAAATTCTAGGTCGGGAATTATAGCCTGGTTATAGACTTCTGCTATTGCGGTACGGTTGGCTTCGATTTCAATGCCCTCGGTTTCTTCCAGGGTCAAGTGCACATCGCCATAGTGCGAGGTCAGCATAAAATAAAACATGGCCCGTAAGAATCTTACTTCAGCAAACCTTTGCGTCTTAAGCGTTTCATCTAGACCCTCAAGAGATGCCCCTCGATTTAAGACCGCATTTGCCTGATTGATGCCTCGATAGAAATCCCTCCAAGTATCCCGGACAAATCGTTGCGTTGGGTTTAATCCACCATCGTACCGATTCAAAACTTTATGGCCACCATCGGCTCCTTCCGTGTGAATATCGGTGCCGAATACCGACATGGTAAAGCCTCTTTCGGGGCCGAAGAAAGTTTTATTCCACCAATAGGTGGCTTTCACGGCATCCTCAAATCCAGATGGGGTCGTGTAATAGGAAGAAGCCGAAACATCAGATACCAACTCTTCCTCCAGAAAATCGCTGCATGACTGGGTGGCTACCACCATCATGAGCATCGTCATTATATATAATTTCGCTTTCATGATATCCAAATTTTAAAATTGCACTTTAATACCAAAAAGTACCAGCTTAGTGCTGGGGACGCTGCTTGCATCCAATTCTGGTAAATCATCGGGATTGCTATCATCATCCAATTCCGGATCAAAAGTGTCATACTTAGCACCAAACCACAGGTTTTGTCCAGCTACATAAACTCTTGCCCCAGCCATACCCATCTTTTCCGTAAGTGAATTGGGAAGATTATAGCCCAGTGTCACATTTCTCAGTTTGACGAAACTACCGTCAAAATATCCCATGGTGCGATTGTTTCTCGGTCGCTCCTGGTTTTGATTGGGTCTTGGAAATTGCGCATCTTGATTATCGGGTGTCCAATAATCGACATTCAGATTGTTGTAGCGTGCAAAAAGTGAATTACGACCCACATGAAAATCTGAAAAGACCGTTTGTCCTTGTCGATAGTAAAGAAATGCACTGAGGTCGAAACCTTTGTAGGCGAAATTTGTGGTAAGGCCACCATAATAATCTGGCACATCGGTACCAATAATTTCGCGATCATCAGGAGTAATCACACCATCTCCATCAAGATCAGCCAATTTGATTTCACCCGGTACTTTTCCTTCGGCACTTGCCGCCAAGTCGACTTCTGAAGTACCGTAGATACCAATGTTGCGGTAGTCATACCAGACATTGATGGGCTGTCCAATAAACCATGAATTTCCAATATCGTCGGTGGGATTTCCATCTGCATCGCGCAAGGCAAGCGAAGTGATTTGTTCCTTGTACGCTGCAATATTCCAATCCACTGAGAAAGAAAATCCATCAGGATTGTCAATAATATTGGCGCTTAGGCCTAGTTCGACACCAGAGGTCCGAGTGGAGCCAATGTTTTGTAAGATTTCCTCGTAACCGGAGGTGGGTGGCAATTGCCGCTCCAATAGGATGTCTTCTGTATTGGTACGGTACCAGTCTAGGGACCCAGAAAACCGACCGTTGATGATGTCAAAATCTAGCCCGATATCCACCGTCTTGGATACTTCCCAATTCAGCTCTGCGTTGGGAATTTCGTTTAGGCCAAATCCAAATGCATTGGCACCTCCGAAGGAATAAACCCTTCTAGTCAAACGACCGGCTGTCTGATAGGGATCAACCGAGGTATTACCAACTTCACCGTACGAAGCTCTCAGTTTTAGAGAATTGAGCCAGGTGAGATCACTGAACAAATCATCTCCAATTTGCCAACCGACCGAAAGACCCGGGAAATAATTCCACTTGTCGCCAGACAGACGAGATGATCCATCTGCTCTCAAAGTGGCTTGAATCATATACTTACCACCGATCTCATAATTCACCCGTCCCATAAAGGAGGCCAATTGCCATTCTTCCAGGGCAGATGTCAAATTTCCTTTCACCGAGGCGGTACCTATGTTGTAAAACAGCTGTGATTCATATGGCAGGTTGGCCACCTCCGTCTTGTGTCTTTCAAATCTTGAGCCTTGGATACTCTGGAGGAGGGATACGCTTAGATTGCTATTACCAATTGGACGCGTATAGAAAAGTAAATTTTCCAATGTATATCCGGTTTCAACTTGATCATCGATTTCTGCATCAGCCGGGCCACCTCGGTTGTCATTGGTCAGAGAAGACCGAAATTCTCCCCTTCTCGTATAGCGAATATCTGGACCAAAGGTGGAAGTAAAAGTCAAACCGTCTGTGATTTTTGCCCGGATATAAACGGGTGCAAAGATTCGAGTTACCTTGCGCTCGTCGATGTATGCATTGGGCACAATTTCACTAAGTGGGTTCGTTCGAATGCCATCCGTCGTGGGAAGAAGTTGAAGTTCTCCGGTCACTGGATGGTATGGAAATGCCCTTGGAACATTTCCTAGAGCCTCTCCCATGGTGGCATTGGATCCCCAATTCTGGATGGAGTTACTGACCGTGACAGACATACCGGCGGTAAAGACCTTGCTGATCTCGTGATCTAAGTTTAGACGTCCGGTATAGCGGTTGAAATCCATGTTGTCGATGATCCCATCTTCTCCAAAATAACCGAGCGAAAAGTTAAATTGGGTTCGGGCACTGCCACCGCGCACCCCAATTTGGTGGTTGGTCTGCCATCCGTTTTTAAGAACAAGGTCAAGCCAGTCTATATCATTTCCCATTGCCCGTGCATCTAAATGTTCTTGAAAAAAAATCTCTTCATCCGAGGGGATGTCTCCATCCCAGCCATTTCTAAAGGCTTCGCGACGCATGGCCTCCCATTGTTCTCCATTCATCATGTCGACATTGGTGATGGCACTGGTGGGACCCCAATATCCGTCATAACTAACGGTGGTCTTACCCTCTGATCCTCTCTTGGTTGTGATCAGGACCACTCCGTTGGCTCCCCTTGATCCGTAGATGGCGGTTGCAGCCGCATCTTTCAAAACTTCAATGGATTCGATGTCCTGCGGATTAATGTCACTAAAGGCTGAGCTGGAATTTGTTTCCGAACTACTACCACTGGTCTGTGGAATTCCGTCTATCACATAAAGTGGGTCATTCGATGCGGATATCGATCTGCGACCTCGAATTCGGATGGTGGCTGCTTGTCCAGGTCTGCCCCCAGCATTCGTAATATCAACACCAGCTACTTGACCTTGCATTGCTTGCACACCTGAGGCCACTGGGATTTTGCCCAGCTTTTCATTGTCAATGGTCGCAATGGCTCCAGTGACGTCTCTCTTCTTCTGAATTCCATATCCCACCACAACAACCTCATCCAAAAGCTCTGAGGCCTCCTCTAATTGGAAGTTCATGGTGGTTTGTCCCGCTACAGCCATCTCCTGTCTTCCGTAACCAGTGTAGGAAACAACTAAAACGGCGTCATCCTGAACCGTCAATGAATAGGTTCCGTCAAAATCGGTAGTGGTCCCATTACTGGTACCCTTCTCGACGATGGTGGCACCAATGAGTGGCTCTCCATTGGCATCCGTCACGGTGCCCGAAACGGTCACCTCTTCGGCATTTAAAAGAGCAACCTCAGTGCCTGGCTCAGCGGCAAGGTCTCCTACCGCACACAGCCCAACAACCGCGAGGATTGTCATAAGTAACTTAGATTTCATACTTATTGCTTTTAAAATTGTCAAATTAAAAATAGGCATTACATTATTTGTAGTTTGTTGATTATCAGCTTCATCTGATAAATTCAATCGATTGCAAAAAACCATCAAAAAATGGCAGAACTAGTCAAGGTTGTGAGCACGTATTGTGGGATGGACCTACCTGTCACGGATGGTCAAGCAAGCGAGATTTTTGGTTCTTCATCGGCAGTAGTTTTAGAACAGTGAATATTCTTTCAAGAGGCTTCTAGGTGCACTTGAGTTCTCCAAGATATTAAAAAAGGGCAATGAGACTCAAATGATGATTGTAGATTTTTTCAGAATTATCTTGGTGATGACAGCCATCGATCTTTTTTGTTTGATGAGGCAGCGTTCGCTCCGTTTTTTAATTTCAGATGACAAATCCGACCTTCCTGATTTGATTCGTTAGGAAACTTCATTATAGAAAACCCGTTCGGTCAAATTGCTCCAAGCTTTATTTTTTGCTTTAAAGGACTTAAACGATTGATAGACCTTGGCTGAAGCGGGATCCTTAGCCACGAGCTCAGAGATGATCTGATCGGTGTTACTGCGCAGTGTTTCGAGCACGGCCTTAGGGAAGGTACGTATCTCTAGATCTCCTTCTTGCTGGATAATCTCAAGATATTCACTGTTTTTGACTTCCAATTCGGTCATCATGTGCAAGTTTAATCGCGCAGAAGCCGTTTCAATGATCTCCTTTAGATCTGCTGGTAGCTCATCAAAAGCTGTTTTGTTCACAATTAATTCCAGAGCGGTGCCCGCCTCATGCCATCCGGGACTATAATAATATTTAGCGATTTTGTGAAAACCCATTTTGTAGTCATGGAAGGGACCAATCCACTCAGTAGCGTCAATAACGCCGCGTTCGAGATTGGTGTAGATTTCACTGCCCGCTGACAAGATGGCCGATCCCCCTGCTCGTTCAAAGGCGCGACCGCCTAAGCCAGGAATCCGCATTTTAAGTCCTTTGAGATCAGCAATGCTATTGATTTCCTTGTTAAACCATCCACCCATTTGAGCATTGGTGTTGCCGGCGAGAAAGGGCACCAGATCAAAAGGTTCGTAAAGTTCTCTCCAAAGTTCTAGCCCTCCACCACTCATGATCCATGCGTTGACTTGTTGTGCGTTCATACCGAATGGCACCGATGCAAAAAATTGTGCTGCCGGTATTTTGCCTGCCCAATAATAACCGGCACCATGACCGATCTGCGCTGTACCTGAACTCACCGCATCAAAAGTCTCCAGGGGGGGAATGAGTTCGCCACCTCCAAAAACCTTTATACTCATTCTACCTCCCGACATGGCAGACACCCAATCTGCAAAAGCATTGCATCCTTCACCGACAATGGGAAAATTAGGTGGCCAGGTGGTGACCATATTCCACTTGTATCTCTTTCCCGAGGAGATATTTGATCCACCTTGGGTTTCGTTGGTTTGTTTCAGGCATCCGGCACTACCAAGCCCCGCAAGACCGATGCCCAAGGCCGTTTTCTTGATAAATGATTTTCGATTTACTGGCTTCATGCTATTAAGGTAGTGAAGTGGTTTAAAATTTGGTCACATATAATTTTTTATATTAATACGAAATCCAGACAAGCTTAAGACGTGGCCCGCCCACCTGCAGTAGCTCCATGCGATGATGGCAATCCAATTGCCGTCATGGACCAAAAGGATGGGCATCGCAATGGCAGCGGCACCACGGCATGTGAACCATATGTGTCTGGATCAAAGTCGATAACGTTCACGTGACATCTGAGAGGCGACTTGAGCCAGACGCAACGGCTTAGAAGCTTGGCACCTCGATCCCCTCGCACGATCAGCTTAGCTTCGACCCCCTCAAAATGATGAAGACCGGATTTCCTTCGCTTTTGATATCAAACATTCTGACCCCTCTGTGATCTTTTTATGCACGGTCATGAGCGATGATGCTGATGATTCGCTGGGTACGGGTGGCTATGGGGCCTTGGATAAAACGGAATAAAATTAATTAATCCGTACACACAATCTGGCTTCGGATGCAATCAAGTAGGGGAGCAGACCTTGGTGATTATGCCACTCCTCTTTTATTTCAACTTTCATGTCGGCTTGCACCGAGTTGATATTTCTTGGCCTGCACCTTGAATTTAATTCGATAAATTATATCTGAGTAGCGATGTCATACTACATGTGTTTCACTTTATTGCATTGGTTGTGCACCGAATTATGGTGGCACTAATCTACGTCCGGCCAATGTGCAGGAGAGCGCCGGGGCTTAAACCGGTACGCTGCTAGAATCCAACCGAACGATTCAAGGCAACGGTGAAAGCGTTAATTATTTTGCGGAAGAACTCTATACACCTGCAGAGCAGATTTGCAATAGAACTTGGAAATGAAATTTTGTTGAACACTCGGCCGTGTCTTGGCCAGCAGTAATTATGTGCCAAAGACAAAATCATGGATAGAAAAATACCAGCTAATTATCGGCCTTGATTAAATATTTATTTTTCTTTCCATTTTCTACCAATAGATATTTATTGAAAAATAAGTCGGATGGTTGAATGCTATGGTCAATCGATCGAATCTTAATTTTGTTTACGCTCAGGGCATTGCCCTTGATGGCTCGCCTACCATCACCCTTAGACGGTAGGATGTTGGTGCGGTCTGCCAACAGATCGAGGAGGCTGAGACCATCGCCAATGATTTCTCTAGCTACCTCACAACTCGGAATTTCATTTTGAACATTTTGCCAGTCAGCCTCGTCCAGTTGGCCCAAAAAGGCGAAGTCTGCTCTCCGGTTGAAGAGTAGTTCTGACACTTTCATCACTGACTCATATTGATCTCGACCGTGGATTCGTGTGGTGATTTCTTCTGCCAAGATTTTCTTTAGACCTTGAAAATCATCGATATAATCATTTTCGAGTGCCTCGATTTCAGCTTTTGTTTTGAAGGAAAAATATCTCAGAAATTTGGGAAGATCGGCATCGTTGGTATTGATCCAAAACTGATAGAACTTATAGGGACTCGTAAGATTTGAGTCGAGCCAAATATTGCCTTCGGCAGATTTTCCAAATTTGGATCCATCTGCTTTGGTCAGCAAAGGAGTTGTGATGGCATGGGCTTTAGCCGATAAATTCCGACGTACAAATTCGGTGCCTGTAGTAATATTACCCCACTGATCAGATCCGCCCATTTGCAGTATGCAATCGTATTGTTGATGAAGGCATTGAAAATCATAAGCTTGCAGTAGCTGATAGCTGAATTCAGTAAATGACAAACCTTTTTCAATTCGATTTTTCACGGAGTCTTTAGCCATCATGTAATTGATCGTGATGGTTTTTCCGACATCGCGCAAAAAATCCAGCACGTTCATTTCACGATAAAAATCGTGATTGTTGACCATGATGGCCGTATTGGGACCCTCTTCAAAATTGAGGAGTTTACGAAATTGATCGGCCTGATGCTGCAGGTTGTGGTCCAATTTTTCATAGGAGAGCAAAACACGTTCGGCGTCTTTGCCCGAGGGGTCGCCGACTCGGCCCGTCGCACCCCCCATCAGCACAATCGGTTTGTGTCCCGACTGTTGAAAGAAGTGCAGAATCATCACCTGAATATAGTTTCCAATCGTTAGCGAGGGTGCGGTTGGATCGAATCCGATATAGCCACAAACCGATCGAGATTGAAGCAATTCGTCAACACCTTCGGTATGATTGTGGAGCATACCTCGCCACCGAAGCTCTTCTAGAAAATTCATGTGTCTTTCTTTGTTGGCCAAAAGTAATACATTAGCTACCGGTCTCTATATTTAGCAGGTATTTTTCCGCGTTTGAGGCGTATAATATCTGTCACCGCTTAATTTACGTTTTGGAGAATATTTATGCGTGTAGAGCAATTCATTGCTAATCGGATCAGTGGTCAGCAGAATGCGAAAGCTTTTTCTCGCTTGATCATCTGGATTGCCATTGTCTCGGTGGCCTTGAGTGCCACCGTTATGATCGTGGCATCTTCTATGGTCCATGGCTTCAAGAAGGAGATCAGTCAAAAAATCTTTGATTTCTGGGGTCATATCCAGATTACGGAGGCCTTCACCAATCCTGCCGTCGAGACCACACCGATGGTTTTTCAGGAAGGGCTGATTGATTCGCTGAAGGACATCAAACAAATTAGCTATGAGTGGCCGATGGAGGTGTTTGGCAAGGAACTAAGTCGCACCCGAAAACTCCGTACCCATGGTGGTGTGAAAGATGCCTACCAGTACATTCAGTATCCTGCGGTGATCACGGCCAAGGAGGATATGGAAGGCATCTTCATAAAAGGCATTTCGGAAGAATATCCCCTCGATTTTTTTACTCACTACTTGACTGCGGGGGCGGGAATTGATCGTTCTTCATCCGACCGTGAAATCATCATTTCTGAGATGACGGCAGATCGCCTCTTTCTTGAGGTGGGCGATCTCATCCTTTTGAATTTCATTCGTGAAGGTGATCTCTTGCCAAGACGATTTAAGATAACCGGAATCTATCGCACGGGTCTGGCTGAGTATGATAAGAATATCGCTTTTGCGGATATGGCCGATTTGCAGACGGTATTGGGATGGTCTGAGCGCGAAGTAAGTGGCATTGAGGTGGTCTTGGATGACCTGGCCGACTTAGATATTCTCAATTATTACATTTATCAGGAAGTGTTGCCTGCAGATGCTTACACCAGGAGCATCCGGCAGCGAGCAGCCAGTATATTTGATTGGCTTGATCTCCAAGACATCAACGAGGTGATCATTCTGGGT
This sequence comes from Saprospiraceae bacterium, assembly GCA_965223215.1. Classification (GTDB taxonomy): domain Bacteria; phylum Bacteroidota; class Bacteroidia; order Chitinophagales; family Saprospiraceae; genus JABDMH01. The sequence goes on from CBDCVZ010000010.1 coordinate 264,883, forward strand.
CTTATGCTATTGGTATGTGTCGTCAATATGATTACTGCGCTCTTGATACTAATTCTGGAGCGAACCCACATGATCGGGGTGCTCAAATCACTTGGTGCTCGCAATTGGCAGGTACGTAAAATATTCATACGACAAGCTGGATACATCTTGGGTAAGGGCCTTTTGATTGGTAATGTGATCGGGCTTTCCTTATGTTGGTTACAGAAACACTTTGAATTTATTAAGTTGCGAGAAGAGGACTACTATCTCGCTGTTGCGCCCATCGATTTTAATATCTCCATGATTTTGCTGATCAATTTCGGTACTTTACTTGTTACGATTTTATTCTTAATTTTACCCTCATACTTCATCAGCAGAATATCGCCGACCAAAGCGATACGATTTAGTTAGTGAGCACACTTTTGAGTACATCTATTGTCCGGTTTTGCTATGCAAAACTGGAAGGGTTTATCATTCGCTTGTTAGACATCTTGCTGCTATTCCCCAAGCGCGTGTTTCGGATTGTACGTCATTTTAAACGAAAATTGGTCACCATTTATCGAAACCCCAGTCATGTTCTTAAACTGGGTGCGCATCTTTTTTGGTTGGTCGAACTTCTCTTTTACATACTTGATCTATTTGGGATTGGTGAGATTTATGAGACGCTGGCCGAAATCGTAAAATTCAATACCCGACCGCTAACGGATCAAGAGGCCAAAGCAGTAAAACAGATTTTTGGGAACCAACTGAATCTCAAAAGGATTCGGATCGATGAGGTTGCCTTTGCCGGACCCAGATCTCATCATTTTGCTTATGTGAGTTTTTATACCATAAACAGTTGGGGGCCGCTATCAGAAGAGACCTTCGCCCACGAACTGGTGCATATCTGGCAATATGCCCACCTGGGTAGCGTCTATATACCCCGCGCGCTGAGTGCGCAGTTTTCAGAAGAGGGATATGACTATGGAGGCCTTGCCAACCTGGTGAAGGCGGTTCAATCGGGCAAACGTCTGAGCGACTTCAACTTGGAGCAACAGGGAGACATCATAGCAGACTATTTTCGCATCAAACATGGGCATAATCCCCGGTGGAGCATCAGCAATCAGGAGGATCTCTGGGTTTTTGAGGAACTGCTCTCGGATTTAAGAGAAGAAGCTGTGGCCGCTTAGAGGCTGTCAAAATTGGAAAGTGCATCATCTATCAAGCATGGCAGAAGCAAGCTTTGAGTGAGAGTGGCATTAGGTTCTCGGTCCATCATTACCAGGTAGGGTTTACCCGGCTTTGACCATTTAGTGTTTCACCTGGTAAATAAGTGTACATTATTAGCTTGAGATTTTTCATCTGATCAAAGAAACAGAACCCATGCCTACTGGCAGGCACGGCGCACATAGTCTTTATTACGCAAGGCTTTTGGTGATGACGAGTAGGTGGAAAAGATCTGCTTAGGGTGTATATTTATTTGCCAGACGGAACACTAGTCCCCGCTCAAAGCCTTTTGAGCGATAAGCTTGTGGTAACGATGACCCGTCTGCTCACTCCAAGTGATTATTTTATCGCGCATAGATTGGACGATGGCCCGATGTGTCGGTGCCTTATAGAGATTTGTCATCTCCGCCGGGTCTTCCTTCAGGTCGTAGAGTTCATCTACATCATCACTGAGCCAATGGTATACGTATTTATAGCGATCCGTTCGACACATGATGATCTTCCCAGCTCCCATGGCGTGTATTTCCGCGAAAACCTCCGTTCGATTATCGGTGGTTTGCCCTCTCAAGAGGGGAAGTAGGCTTTGACCATCAATGCCTGCCGGTAGATCAACTTTTGCTGCCTCCAAAATCGTGGGCAGTATATCAATCGATGACGTCAGGGGGTCAATTGGATTCTGGGAAGGTCGGATTTCGGGTATCCTAATGATGGCTGGTACATGAAACAGTTCTTCATAGGCATTGGCACCCAGCTTGAATATCATGCCATGACCGGCCACCATATCACCGTGATCCGTTGAGAAGACAATGATCGTGTTATTCCAGAGATTGGTGGCCTTCAGCAGCTTGAATATTCGGCCTATTTGATCGTCGATGTAAGAACTGTAGCCCCAATAGCGCCTGATGTAATCTCTAAACTGATCATCTTGCCAGCTTTCACGCACATACTGCAGCTGGGGCTGATAATGTAGGCGTGGTTTTCCCGTCAGATCATCATTTAGGTTCACCGGCAAAGTCACTTGATCCAGTGAATACATGGTATCCCAAGGTTGTGGCGGTGACACCGGAAGGTGGGGTCCAAAATAGGATAAGACTGCGGCCCATGGCTTTTCATTTCGAGATGCTCGACTAATAAATTTTTCGGCCTCATCGGTGAAAAATTTGGCCATGTGATACTTCTCTCCCAGACGCGAATACATATGTGCACCTTCTGGTGCTGATTGTAGTGCATCGTGATTTCCAGCCATGGCGGCAAAGTCAGGTCTGCCTTGATCTACCAGCCAATTTTTGTAGTCCTTCCATCCACCTTTCCAAGTGCTAAATCCAAGCTGAGGTCGATCTTCACCAGCACCCCCCGGCTGTTTCTTTGGCAACCATCCGGCTGCCGCTTCGATGCGCTCATGATGCCAATAACCCTGGATTTTCTCACCCACCGGATCCATGGCGTCTTTGGGTCCGTGTAGGTAGTCAACGCCATCACCTCCGGTTCGACCTGCATACATATAACCTCCCAGATGTGCCTTTCCAAAGTATCCCGTTTGATACCCAGCCTGCTCTAATAGCACACCTAGAGATGGGATGTCGGGGTCCAGGATGACATTGTTGGTAAATACGTTGTGATGGTGCAGAAACCGGCCAGTAAGGAAAGATGCGCGTGAAGGACTGCAGGCAAATGCTGCGATGTAAAAATTTTTTAGCAAATGACCTTCCGAAGCTAAATGGTTGAGATTTGGTGTTTGGATCACCTGATTACCATAGGCACCCACGCAGCTCAGTGGATGCTGATCGGTCATGATAAAAAGCACATTGGGAGCCGTATCATTCAGCTGGCAGCCTAAACCACCAGTGATCAGGAGTACTATTGGGATGATCCACCTCATGTAATCCCAATAATAGCCAATTATTTTGCAGACTTGGTCAAGTCTGGAGTACAATAAAGGGTCTAGGTGAACTTAGATGAGTCGTTTCCTCCGAAATGCATAGGCCAGACCCAGGCTGATAAAGATGGAGATGGCAATGACGTAGTAAAAACCACCTGAGGTATCTGCTAGTGGTAACTTGGCAAAGTTCATTCCATAGTAAGATGCAATGAGCGTGGGCACCATCAAGATCAGGGTGATGAGGGTGAGCCGTTGAATGACAAAATTCAAATTGTTAGAAATGATGGATGCATAGGCTTCCATGGTTCCATTGAGAATGTTCGTGTGTACATTGGCCATTTCCAAGGCTTGACTATTGTCAATAATCACATCTTCAAATAAATCCATCATGTCTTCATCGTCCCGTATTTTGAGAAAGTCAGTTCGCTTCATCTTCATTTTCAACAATTCGTTGGAGCTTAATGAGTTAACAAAATAGACGAGACTCTTTTCGATGCGCAGGAGCTGCTTCAACTCAGAACTGCGACTGGAATTGTACAATTCTTCCTCAATCAGGTTCCGCTTAAGGTTAAGTTTTTTCAAACAGATCAGGAATCTCAAAACGGCTTGCTCAAATAGTTGCAAGACAAATCGAGAATAATTAGTGGTGGAAAAATTCTTGATCCTATTTTCCATAAATAGGCGCAACACCGGGTTATCTACACTCGATATCGTCAGAATGTGTTCGGCTGTGAGGACAATGCCAATCGGCACGGTGGTATAGAAGGCTTCATTGTCCTTTGGATCTTCGTTCAAGATCGGAGTATTCAAAAGAATCAGATTACCTTCTTCTTCGCGCTCGTAGCGTGACCGTTCGTCGACATCGAGAGAATCGGTTAGAAAATCAAGGGGAATCTCGATCTCCTGCGACAATTCTAATAGTTCATTAGGACTAAAGGGTGGAACGACGTTGATCCAACAGCCACTTACACGCTCTGTGAGCTGCTCTAATGTACTGGCCGTCTTAGATAGGTACTGAATCATGGGTCGTTATACACCTAGTATCGAAAAGCAAATCCGCTTAGCAGCCGCAAACATACGTTAGTTTCTGCAAGTAAAAGCTTCTCGTAATAGACAAATTGAACGGTGAGATGGATGAATTTCACATTAAAAAAATAACTTATATAATGATTGTCAACAAATTAGATATTTTACTAACATATTGTTAATAACTAATCCACCGACGCTGAGGCCATTTCCATAAATTAGCCATCGCTAAAGACGGTTAGCTGACCCCCATCGCGAAAACCGTATGATGGCATTCTAAATACATAATCCCTTCCTCACTAGAGGAATAAGTATTTAAAAAAATTATATATTTAAATTTTTATAACATGTGGACTGAAAAGTTCGGGCACTCTTTCTCTCTAATTGAAGGGCCGAAAATAGATGACCAGATGTTAGGCAAACACACAAAACACTACAATACATGAACACGAAGGTAGAACCCATCTTACAAGAAAATCCAGGTAGATTTGTACTCTTTCCCATTGAACACGATGACATTTGGGCTTTCTACAAGAAGATGGAAGCTTGCTTTTGGACCGCTGAAGAAATTGATCTCAGCCAAGACCTCAGCGACTGGAGTAATAAGCTGAATGATAATGAACGTCATTTCATTAAACACGTGCTTGCGTTCTTTGCTGCGAGTGATGGCATTGTCAACGAGAATTTGGCCGAAAATTTTGTCGCAGAAGTTCAGTACACGGAAGCAAAGTTTTTCTACGGTTTTCAGATCATGATGGAAAACATCCATTCTGAAACTTACTCATTGTTGATCGATACCTATATCAAAGATCCTAAAGAAAAGGACTTTTGTCTCAATGCCATCGATACGATGCCCTGCGTCAAAAAGAAAGCGGATTGGGCCCTGCGTTGGATTGAAAATGGATCCTTTACCGAACGTATCATTGCTTTTGCCGCTGTAGAAGGAATATTCTTCTCCGGTTCTTTCTGCTCTATCTTCTGGTTGAAGAAACGTGGTTTGATGCCCGGATTATCCTTCTCCAATGAACTCATCTCCAGAGATGAGGGAATGCACTGTGATTTTGCTTGCCTCCTATACAATGATCACATAGTCAATCGACTGCCGGAACAAACCGTCATAGAACTCATTACCGATGCCGTCGACATCGAAAAAGAATTTGTATCAGATGCCCTCCCCGTTAGTCTGATAGGAATGAATGCTGAGCTAATGTGTCAGTACATTGAATTTGTAGCTGACCGATTGCTCGGGGCCCTGGGATGTGAAAAACAATATCATGTAGAAAATCCATTCCCTTGGATGGATATGATCTCACTACAGGGAAAAACCAACTTTTTTGAAAAAAGAGTTGGTGACTATCAGAAAGCCGGAGTTATGGCCGATAAAGAGAAGCAAGTATTTAAGCTTGACGAAGACTTCTAAAGGACATCTGACACTTTTTCACCAAACTTTCCAATTACCTAAATTATGCAAGTCGTTAAAAGAAGCGGTAAGCAGGAGCAAGTTAGCTTTGATAAGATCACCGCAAGAATTAAGAAACTTTGCTATGGACTCAATGCTGAGTTTGTAGATTCAATCGAAATTGCCAAGCGAGTTATTCAGGGACTCTACGATGGCGTGACCACCGTTGAGCTTGACAATTTGGCCGCAGAAACAGCTGCTACCATGGCGACCATCCATCCCGATTATGCCCTGCTTGCAGCCAGAATTGCGGTGTCCAACTTGCATAAAGAGACCAAGAAATCGTTCTCTGGTACCATGGAAGCTCTCTACAAATACATCGATCCGGTGACCGGCCAAAAAGCGGGCTTGATCGGTGATGAAACCATGGCCATCATTCGAAAACATCGGGATCGCTTAGATTCGGCCATTATATATGATCGGGATTATGCCTTCGATTATTTTGGTTTTAAAACCCTTGAGCGCTCCTATCTTCTAAAGATGAATGGCAGAGCCGTCGAACGACCCCAGCACCTTTTGATGCGTGCTTCCGTTGGAATCCATGGAGAGGATATTGAATCAGCCATTCAGACGTATAATCTCATGTCTGAAAAGTGGTTTATCCATGCGACCCCTACCTTGTTTAATGCGGGTACACCAAAGCCACAATTGTCCTCCTGTTTTCTACTTAGTATGACTGATGACAGTATCCCCGGCATCTTTGAAACCTTGAGTAGATGTGCCAAGATTTCGCAGTCGGCAGGTGGGATCGGATTAAGCATACATAATATTCGTGCCCAGGGAAGTTACATCAAAGGTACCGGTGGTACCTCGAATGGCATTATTCCCATGCTGAAAGTATACAATGACACCGCACGCTACGTAGATCAGGGAGGAGGCAAGCGCAAGGGTGCCTTTGCCATTTACCTCGAACCCTGGCATGCCGATGTGCTAGAATTTTTGGAGCTCAAGAAAAACCATGGCAAGGAGGAAATGCGTGCACGGGATCTTTTTTATGCGCTTTGGATCCCAGACTTATTCATGCAAAGAGTAGAGGAGGGAGGAGTATGGTCATTATTTTGTCCGAACGAATGCCCGGATCTATGTGACAGCTATGGCGAAGCGTTTAATACCCTCTATGAAAAGTATGAACGCGAAGGCAAAGCACGAAAAACCATCAATGCACAAGAAATGTGGTTTGAGATCCTCGAATCTCAAATTGAAACAGGAACACCCTACATACTTTACAAAGACGCTGCCAACGAAAAATCCAATCAGAAAAACCTAGGTACCATTCGCTCCAGTAATCTGTGTACCGAGATTATTGAATACACTTCACCAGATGAAGTAGCGGTCTGTAACCTAGCCTCACTCTCATTGGCCAAATTCGTGAATGACGGTGAATTTGATTTCGATCGACTTTACGAGATTGCCAGGGTTGTGGCGAGGAATCTCAACAAAGTCATTGACGTCAACTACTATCCCATTCCAGAAGCTCGAAATTCCAACATGAGACATCGTCCTATTGGAATAGGTGTGCAGGGTTTGGCGGATGCCTTTATTCAAATGCGGTATGCCTTTGACAGTGCGGAAGCCCGCCAATTAAATAAAGACATTTTTGAAACGATCTATTTTGCAGCCCTTACCGAGAGCAATGCCATTGCACAAGAAGAGGGAGCCTATGAAACCTTCGCCGGATCACCGGCCAGTCAGGGTTTATTGCAATTTGATCTTTGGAATGTAACCCCGAGCGACCGTTGGGATTGGGCAGATCTAAAGAATAAAATCAAAGAGCACGGACTCCGAAATTCGCTGCTCCTTGCACCCATGCCAACCGCATCCACCTCACAAATACTCGGTAATAATGAATGTTTCGAACCTTATACCTCAAACATTTATACACGACGTACACTGAGTGGAGAGTACATTGTTGTAAATAAGCACTTACTAAAGGACCTAATTTCCCTAGGATTATGGGATAACGAGATGAAGGAGCAGCTTATGGCTGCCAACGGATCCATACAACATATAGAGGCCATCCCAGCAGACTTGAAAGCGTTGTATAAAACTGCCTACGAACTAAGTCAAAAGGTACTTATTGACATGTCGGCAGATCGTGGTGCATATATTTGCCAAAGCCAGAGTCTCAATCTATTCGTCGAAGATGTGACCATTGCAAAGCTGACTTCCATGCATTTTTATGCCTGGAAAGCTGGCCTGAAAACGGGCATGTATTATCTGCGTTCAAAAGCTGCTGTCGATCCCATTAAATTCACATTGAGCCAGAAGCACCAACGGAAATTTGGTTCTGATCGGGAGGGCACATTGATCAGTTCTGAAGTGGAAGAAGCAGCAATGGCAATGGCTTGTAGTCTTGATGATCCGACGTGTGAGGCGTGTAGCGCATAAATAAATTAATTAGTACGTCAGACAATCAAGCGCGTATGTTCTGACGTTAAAACTGCTGAAGAATTACAGTCTTTTTTACCATTCTTTAAAAGGGCGAACAGGATGCTGTTCCCCTTTTTTTCTTTATAGCATTAAGAAATCATTTTTTAGTGGTCTGTTCCAGATTTATTGTAAAAGATAAGGAAAGGCACCATCAGGAATGACCTGGGACATAGTAGTAGTATTACAGAAGTAATTTGCAGAAAATAAGGAGGCAAGTGGTCAGCAATCAGAGCTATGGAAAATCATTATATATGGAAATAATATATCTCAATTTGACTTTACAATGATTTTTGACAAAGGCTTTTTTGATACTCTTAGTACAGCCGTAAATATACCCGATGGCAATCCCAGTAAAGAAAATCGATATTCTTTATTGAGGGGTACTGCCGTCGATGAAATTAATTGACCGTTGATACTATAGAGCAGAAGTAGGCCACCTTGAGGTTGCTGCTGTCTGATGAAAAGAGTGGATTGGTCACTGGATTGAAACAACTCGACATTGGGCAGTGTTTGCTCCTCATGGTTGGTCAACGACAAGTCCCATTCGAAAACAAATAGACCATTATCACTGTCCGTCACATAAATGTTCCCAGTAGTAGGTGAGGGATACACACCAAATGCACCCTCGTACACATCACCGGTGGCTTCATGGGTATCAAATTCATCTGCTAATACTGGGGCCCGACCATCGGAAATGTCAAATACTTTCAAACCCGCTGTATAATGAGACACAAACATGTAGTCTCCTCGCACGTACAGATTATGCGGCACAGCATCCGGATCAATGATTTCATTTACCAATTCGGGATTGTCGGTATCGTGGATATCCCAGACAAAAATATCAGTACTGGTACCTGAGGACAATTCATCTGTGACAAACAGAAATTTGCCATCCTTCGAAAAATCACCTTGATGGTGATATCCGAAATCTCCGTCCTTAAATTGCATGATCAACATCGGTGCACCAACATCGGAATACTCGTATACTGAAGTTCCAGCCTTGCCATCACAACTGATCACGCGATTTCCCCGAACGGTCAAATCATGCGTGGTACGTGAGTCCCCTAATTTTCCGAGGTAAGTTGGCAAACCCGCTCTTGCTTTGAGATCATATACTTCCTGAATGGTGTTAAAGAGTCTTCCATAATTGTCAATAAATATATTGTGACCACCGACAAAAGATCCCATTGGAGTAGGATTGGAGGGGTCGCGAATATTATAGATTTTGCCATCTAGCCCTCCACTGGCCACTGTGTAAACCTTAGCGTTCCAGACCTTTACATCAAAACCATTCACAGCAACACGAGAAGTCAGGACGGGCTGTGTAGGATCCGTCACATCAATGATCACAAAAGAGCCATATTCTCCGGCCACTGCATATACTTTATTAGTCAGCGTATCTACGTACTCCCAAACATCTGTTCCACGAGAAGTAACGTAATCGAAATGACCTAGCAATTGAAGAGATTGGCCCAGGGAGGTGCCTACGATAATGATGCTTAGGATCAACGAGGACAGATAGGTGATCCAAATTTTATGTGATGAGGGCATGATGGTAAGGGCTGGCAGGATTATTTGCGATAATGTGTTTCTGAAAGATCGGTCGAAAATCTCGTTGTTCTATCATCTTTTATGAAAAACGAGTTGCAACCGGTAATAGTGGCTTGTCGCGGTTTTCTTGATATTAAATTGTTAATGGGCAAGTAATGCAATGGTCCTTCAGCTAATGATTGCTATGTTTATAAATGTCACTTACTTGAATTTCAGCGACAAACTAACTTTAAAAAATAATGATCACGGCCCAAACGCATCCTTTTCCTTTCAAAAATCTAAGCTATGTGTAGAGCGAACCAATCACCTCGTAGACAGTTTTTGCAAACCATGGGCATGGCTTCCCTCATACCGGTAGTTCCGGTGATCCACCGAGACACCGATCCCACCTCAGAAGATGACCTGCATTTGGTGGGCCCAAAAGAGGGATACACACCTCACATTGGTACCATCGTGTCAATGATGAACTGGATGCGTGCTGGAGTCATGCGATCTGTTCGTGGACTGTCGACGGAGCAACTCGACTACCTTTTTGACGATGATGCCAATACCATTGGGGCCATGCTACTTCACTTGGCAGCCACTGAAAAATTCTACCAGGTCAATACCTTTGAAGGGCGGTCTGGATACAATGCCGAAGAGGAAGCCGAATGGGGTCCGGCCATGAACCTCGGTGATGAGGGGAGAAAAATCATCAAAGGACATAAATTGGAGTATTACGAGGAGATTCTCGATGCTGTTCGTGACCACACCAAGGCGGAGTTAAAGAAGAGAGATGACCCTTGGCTGTTTGAAAAAGAGCAATTTTTCGGCGGCCAACCGACCAATAATTATTGTAAATGGTGGCATGTAGCAGAGCACGAGTCTAACCACAACGGCCAAATCAAGTGGTTGGTGAATCGGTTACCCAAGTGAGAATAATCAAAGATACCCAGCTTACACCGATAATTGATGACGCTTCCTACCCGGTCTTGATGACCTCGAAGGTCGAGTATTTTTTTTGCTGCAGCACTTTCCGTCCAAATTGAACCGCCCTACAGGCTGGCGAGGATCAAACCAAAGGCATTTCCCCTCGCTGAAGCAGATTTGGTGGCTAATGGATATGACGACTGGTATTTGCCGGCAAAGGATCAGATAGCAAGAACTTTTTCGGATAAAGCAGTGATTAACGCGCCTATCCAGGCATGGGGCGGTTCAATATTGAGCAATGGATGGACATCAACGGAGTTGAGTACGGGGACCCCTGCCACCAGATTTGAATACAACAGCGAAAGTTTTCTTATAGAAGCAAAAACGACCGATAGGCATGCACGGGCCATTAGGTCCTTTTGATAACTAACAAGGTATGATGATCTGCAGCATGATCTAGCTCTCTCTTCAGTCTCCCGGGAATAACTACTCGATTAAATACTCTATCTGATCTAATGCTTGATTTGGATCCTCAACAGGCAGTTGACAAACTTTGTTTTGACAGACGTAAATCATGGTTGTGGAGGGCTGCAATTTGTCTTTGAGTAGGGCCAAGGTGCCTTCATCTTTGCCACCCATATACAAAGCATTTGGTAGATATCTCTTTTGCATTTCATTTTTCGATGCTTCATATTTATCACCGACAATAGCAATTTCATAGGTAGGGTGTAATTTTTCGAGATACAACAATGCCCAATTCGAATAAAAACTTGTCTGGCCAGATTCAATGATTGGATCTATCAGTGAAAACAACAATTGATCAGAAATTTCACGATATCGCTGATCATAAAAATAATGGCTCAGAAAATTCAAGTTTCGGGCCATGGCACTATTGGATCCTGGAATAACATCGTCACCAATTTGTTTTTTTCGTGCTACCAATGGAGGGTCGATATCACTGGTGTAATTAAACAACTTTTGTTCTGAATCATAAAAATGCTCGATGGCATATTCGGTTAATGCCTTGGCATCATTGAGCCAACTTTCGTCGAAAGTCACTTGATATAAAGCCAGCAAACCCTCAATTAGGAATGCGTAGTCGTCGAGAAATGCATTAATTTTGACTTTGCCATCTTTGTAATTTCGCATCAATCGAAAATCTGGCTGCAACATATTCGATTTAATAAAAGCAGCGTTGCGGAGGGCCCGATCTAAATAGGAGCGATCCTGGAATGCGCGATAGGCGTCAACGAGGCCAATTAGCATGAGTGCATTCCAAGAAGTCAGCACTTTGTCGTCCAACCCCGGTCGCACCCTGGTGACTCGATGATCAAAGAGGATTTTATTGGATCGTTCAATTAATTCGGCCAATGATTCCTCAGCCAGATTGTGTTTTTTAAGTATGTCTGAAATGGGTTTTTTTCGATAAAGGATGTTTTTCTCATCTTCCCAATTGCCCTGCGGCCTAATGGTGTAATAGTCTTTGTAGACTTCTCGTTCATCCTCTGGTAACAAGGAATCAATTTCGTGCTCATACCAAACGTAAAATTTCCCTTCTTCACCTTCACTATCTGCATCAAGGGAAGCATAAAAGCCTCCCAGCTCATTCGTCATTTCGCGGTCTAGCCAACCGATCGTCTGATCTACTATTTCGCGGTAGCGCTCGTCTCCGATTACTTGATAAGCCTGGCTGTAAAGTGAGACCAACTGACCATTATCGTACATCATTTTTTCGAAATGGGGTACGATCCAGTCTGCATCTACCGAATAGCGTGAAAATCCGCCACCAAGCTGATCGTAGATGCCTCCGCGAGCCATATGGTCTAAAGTTGTCAGCACGGACTTCAGGGCTTCCTTGTTGCCGGTCATTTGGTGGTAGCTCAAAAGATAACGGTAGTTGCTGGGCATCGGAAATTTGGGAGCCCCTTGACGACCACCTCGTTTCGTATCGATCTTGGTGATCAAGGCCTCGGCCATTTTGTGGGCATCAGCTAAATTTAATTTACGCGGGGGGCCGAGAATGATCTGATCTTGAGATTGAATTCCTTGCGTGAGCTGCTTGGCATAGTCATCTAATTTCTCTTTCTCGTTTTGCCACATATTTGAGAATTGAGCAAGCACATTCATCCATTGTTCTTTCGGAAAATAGGTGCCTGCCCATACCGGTCTTCCATCGGGAAGTGCAAAGGCATTTAGTGGCCATCCACAACCCCGACCTGATGCCAACTGACAAGCGGTCATGTACACGTCATCAATATCCGGCCTTTCTTCTCGATCTATTTTAATGCACACGAAATTGTCATTCATCACCTTGGCGACCACTGAATCCTCAAACGACTCATGTTCCATCACATGGCACCAATGACAAGCAGCATATCCAATGCTGATGAGCAGCATTTTCTGTTCCTTTTGAGCCTTGCTGAGGGCGGCTTCACCCCATGGATACCAATCAACCGGATTGTGCGCATGCTGCAACAGATAGGGACTATTCTCATGGATCAGCTGATTGGTATGTGGATGATCTGAATGCTGTTGAGAGGCCATACGACAACTCATGATTGAAAAGATGAATAAAAGGAGGACATTTTTGTGCATCATGACGCTTTGGTACCGCAAATTGGAAACATTACAGGTTAACCGCTTCCATCGCCGGGAAAAAGTTGGAGATTACTGATTCTCGGAAACTAAAGATACGTTCTATTCTTGGACCAACTAATACCTGGTTCACCAGCTGACCCAACCATCCAAAAGGCAGGGCATAATGCAAGACATCCCTCATCAGGATGCCATGCTCAACCACTTCAAAGTGGTGCTGATGATGCCAGAAGCGAAAAGGGCCAAATCGCTGTTCATCAATGAAATATTGCTGGTCCACTACAGCCGTAATTTCGGTCACCCAATCGGTCTTAAAACCGGGAAACGGTGCAACCTTGTATTGAATCAGCATCCCTGGATACATCTTGACCCCTGGTAGATCAGTTCTAATTTTAAAATCCATGTCTGGTGGTGTGATCTTTTGCAAGTTTTCGGGTCTTGAAAAGAAATGCCAAACATCCGGCATCGATCCGGAAACCAATTGCTCCCATTCACGGTAGTAAATCTTCATAATGTAGTAATGACCAAATAAGCAAATGGTTTATGCATACTCCCTAGTTCGGATGAGGTGCTGTGTCTGAAAGAGGAAATAGGAGCAGAGGGATTGCACTCAAACTACGCTAAAGATGGCCTTCGACGTCTGATGCCAACGGTCAGGGAGATATTGACGTGCGGTACCCTGCTCTAAACTTGGTGCTTTGATCAGCAAAGAATTCCAATTAGCAATATATTTATGATTCGACAACGCTTCGATTTTCAATCTTTCGTAGCGCAAGACACTCAAGTTTTAACGTTCTTTCGTCTGATTTATAATTTGTTATATATTTGTTTTAAATTTAATGTCTATGCGAGTGTTCCTGTGTGCGATATTGGTTCTTCTATTTTCTCAAACATCAACAGACGCTCAGTGTCCGGTGCCAAATGGTGATTTTGAAACCCTGGGTGATCTTACGGATACCCTTGCTAAAGAACTGGATTTGGCCCTGAAGTTTCCAGTGACGGCACCGGATGGTTGGATACCCATCTTAAGACCCGTTGAGATTGCTTTCTCAGATTTCATCATTGATTTTTTCGATAAAGACACCCTCGACATTGATGTGTTTTCGGGTGTTGAATCTTATGAACCAGGAGCCAATGGCACCGAAAAGGCCCTTCAACTGGCGGGCGATGATTTGGCCTTTGTGTCTGATGTATGGCGCATTTTTGCTTGTCACTTCAGACCCGAGAAACTGACGGGTTACTTCAAATATATCGGCCCATCGGAGCGAGACAGCCTCAGCATCGTAGCGCTGCTGATGAATGATCCCAGTCTAAATCAAGACGATGCGATCGGTGTGGCAGTCTTTAATGCATACGGTGGACCAGAGGAGTTCACCAAGTTTGAAGCAGATTTTACCTACACCAGCGATGAAAATCCTGACACGGCCGTCATTTTGATCGCTTCGAATCGTTATGAAGCCTGGCCCCAAGATTCTTCCAGTTTTATCATCGATGAGATCACGTTCGAAGGTGGAAGTGTGCCTACTCGTAATGTCCAAGTCGAAAAACGTATCTTTTTGACGCCCAATCCCATCACCAACTCGGTTCAACTGAGTCCGGATTTTGGGTCATATCCCGTTTCGTTAACGATTCGAGATGCATTAGGTAGAATTGTCATTGAACGGGAAAATTTGGTGGGTTTAATGGATGTTGCTACCATCCGACTAAATGCCGGTGCTTATTTTGCCACGATACAAGTAAACGGCCAGCATTATTACCAAAAGTTGATTAAGCTTTAGAACCACTACGAGAGACTGGTTCATTGGGTTTTGTCAATCACAGCATCGATCAGACCTATGTCTGGCCAGTACCGATCTCCAGTATTTTTGGAGAATGCCAGAAGATCAAAGCCCCTTGCAACCTTCCCTCTTCAAATCATACCCGGTGGAAACCTAAAAACCCCTCGGGTGTCGATCTTCAAAATCGGTGGCTACCTGAAATGCTTCGGCCAGCTGGATGACCTTTTCCTCATCGAATAAATTGCCCAGCAGAGTAATGCTGGTCGGTGTACCATCGTCACGGAATCCATTGGGAAGCACAAGGGCTGGATGACCAGTTAGATTAGTCGCTGCCAGTTGGTTGCCTCCAAATGAAGGACAGACGATTACATCGTAAGTCTGCATCAACTGATGTAATTCTTGAACCAATTGTGTGCGAATTCGATTTGCCTGGATGTATTCAACGGCGGGAATAAATCTAGCAGCTCTAAATATATGGGGCCAGGCATTTCTGTCTTGACGAACTAACAAATCGTCTTTTCCGCTCCGAGTTAATTCATCAAAAGCTGCCGCAGCTTCCACCTTCAATATCAATCCAATATCCTTTACCGGCACCTCGATGGACCACGCTACCGCTTCTACACTTATGCCAAGACCTCGTAATATCTCCAGGGTTCTGCGGTCATTCGGCTCATTTGACAAATCGAAAAGATTTTCAAAGTATCCTACTTTAAGATCATCAGTGCTCTGGTTGGCGCGATAGTTAAAGGAAGACTCTATGACGGTGTAATCTTTCTGATCTATACCCCGAATGGTATTAAATACAATCGCACAATCTCTGGCATTGCGGCAGATGGGGCCGATCTTGTCCATACTCCATGATAGTGCCATGGCCCCATGTCGTGAGACGCGTCCAAAGGTTGGCCTCAATCCGGTTGTCCCGCAGCGGGCAGATGGAGAAATGATTGAGCCCCGGGTTTCCGTTCCAATCGCAAAGGGCACCAATCCCGCTGCGGTAGCACTGGCCGATCCAGCGCTCGATCCACTGGATCCCTGGGTAAGATTCCAGGGATTTTTGGTAATGCCATCAAACCACACATCTCCCATGGCCAATGCTCCCAGGGTCAACTTGGCCACCAGCACCGCACCAGCTGCTTCTAATTTAGTGATGATGGTAGAGGTTTCTTCCAACATCTGATTTTGGTAGGGTTTAGCTCCCCAGGTGGTTGGATAGTCTGGAACGGCAAAAAGGTCTTTGGCCCCATACGGTATGCCATGCAAGGGGCCCAAATACTCACCAGCTGCAAGCTTTTCATCTGCTTGCTTTGCTTGGGCCAAAGCCAATTCTTCAGTAATGGTTACGACACATTGCAAGGTGTCTCCGTGTTTTTTCAAGCGGCTGATAAAGTGCTCCGTCAATTCAACAGCAGTGATTTTTCTGTTCTTAATCAGGCTGGCTAATTTGTGCACCGGCATAAAGCTCAGATCCTCGTTGTGCGTTGGTCTGGATACATCATCAGGAATCGACCAGCTGATCTCCTCTTGCACCTGGGGTGGGGAGAAACCAAAGGGGAGTGGGTTAAAATAAAGCGCTGGAGGGATCGCATTTTTTAGATTGACTGATCTGATTTTGTCAAAGTTGCGGACGTTGCCCATCACGGATTCCCGTATGCTATCTAATTCATCAGTCTGAAACTCCAAGCCAAGGAGGGCACTTCCAATTTGTAGGGTGTCTGACTGTCCAAGCAGTGCTGGGTAGGGTATTACACAAAGAATTAATAATAGTAGCCGCATGAGGGTGATGATTTAATCCGTAAAAGGTAATAAAAGTGACTTTGAACCGAATCTTCCTACGTTGAGTGTTCAATGGTAAAGGCTACATGACATGATGAAGGAATCAATAAATCGAAGCTGGAGATGACTTCCACGCGCTGCATTCTGAATCAAAGTCAGGCCAGCTGAGCATGGGCAGGTACTCAGCTACCTTTCTATCAGGAGGCTATGAAGTCATTTAGCTCCTCTCTGGGAGAGCTACAGATCGAGTCTCTAATTCGGGATTAACCCCTTCCTTAGCAACATGCACTTGGTCCGACCTGCCCGAGCTAGCCACTTAGCGTTTTGTCAATCTTGTACAAGGTCAATTTCTTAAGAGAAAACTATTCGGATCGAGATTTTCCGATACGCTACCTGATCTCGCTGGTAATGATTTTAGATCTAAAATGACTTAGAAAACATGGACATAATTAATCCATCATTACATGTTCTTGACTTCTTGCACCAATTTCTGAATCGAGTCTTTGGCATCTCCAAAGAGCATGCGATTGCGTTCGTGGTAAAAGAGTGGATTGTCTATGCCCGCGTACCCAGGGCTCATACTTCGCTTTAAAACCAAGCAGTTTTTTGCGTTCCAAACCTCCAAGACCGGCATGCCATAAATGGGGCTACCTGGTTCATCCAGGGCTGCGGGATTAACGACGTCATTGGCTCCGACTATGACCACTGTGTCGGTGTCTTTCAATGCAGCGTTGGCATCGTCGAGGTCTAACAGCTTTGGATAGGGCACATCTGCTTCAGCCAGCAATACATTCATGTGACCAGGCATTCGGCCTGCAACCGGGTGGATGGCATATTTCACATCCACACCATTGGCCTCTAGTAAATCGTCCAGTTCCTTCAAAACTTTTTGAGCCTGGGCCACAGCTAAACCATATCCCGGAACAAACATCACTGAATTGGCATAAAACAACTGGATCGATGCATCCGTTACCGTGGCCACTTTGGCAACCTTATCCCCCGAGGCACCGGCGGCGGCAGCTCCACCAGCACTACCAAAACCACCGACAATAACGTTGAGTAATGACCGATTCATCGCTTCGCACATCAATACGGTAAGGATGGTTCCGGCTGCTCCCACAAGGATACCCCCGATCAACATGATCTGATTGTTATAGATCAGACCAGCAGCTGCAGCCGAAAGGCCGGTGAATGAATTTAGCAATGAAATGACCACCGGCATATCCGCGCCACCAATGGGAGCCACGAATGAAAACCCATAGATCAGGGCTAATACCAGGAAGACGATGGCCATGGTGAGGCCTGCAGATTGGCCTTGTATGGTCAACCAGATGGCCATGACCAAAACCGCAATCAACAAGACCAGGTTGATCAAACTATGTTGTGGGAGTATGACATGCTGATCTTTTACGCGTCCATCTAACTTGGCAAAAGCCAGCATACTTCCAGTGAATGAGATGGCGCCGATCAATAGCGCAAAGAAAACAATGGCAAGCTGGCCGGTGCCCATGGCAATACTGCCATCATAAAACTTCAGAAGCTCAGCCATGGCAAGAACAGCGGCACATGCCCCACCCAGTCCGTTGAAGACGGAAACCATCTGTGGCATCGCCGTCATCTTGATTCTTTTTGCAGCCAGCCAACCCACGATGCCTCCGACGACCAGGCCGATCGCAATCCATAGATAATTGTTTGTCCCCATGGTGAGCGGCTTGACTAAAGTGGCCACGATGGCTATGCCCATTCCGATTCCAGCTAGGATATTGCCACGTCTGGCACTGTCTGGTGAGCTAAGTAATCGTAGACCCCACACAAATGCAACAGCTCCTAAGAGATAGCTTAGGTTGATATAAGAGGTTGTGAGCATGAATTATTTCTTTTTCTTTTTAAACATTTCCAACATTCGGTCAGTGACGGCAAACCCACCTATCACGTTGACCATCCCAAGAATGACCGCCAAGGTGCCAAGTATCAGGGTGATCGAGTCAGACGGCTCAGCTTGTCTGATGAGCAAGATAGCACCGATAATCACTACTCCGCTAACGGCGTTGGCACCAGACATGAGTGGTGTATGAAGTACGGTTGGCACCTTGGATATGACCTCAAAACCCAAAATGATCGTAAAGATCAGGAGGTAGATCATAATAAGCTGCTCGTTGAAAAATTGCAATAAGGTATCCATGGATTAGATTAATGCGTGATGTATGCGGACTTGACGATCTCATTTTCAAAATCGAGATCAAGGGCCCCTTCCTTAATAATTGTCTTCAGAAAGTTTAGCAGATTGTTGGCGTAGAGCGTGCTGGCATCCTCTGGCATATCTGCTGCGAGATCTGAATCACCGATAATCCAGACGTCATGTTTCTTGATCACTTCACCATCTGAGGTCAATTCACAGTTTCCACCTGTTGATGCGGCAAGGTCGACGATGACCGAGCCCGGTTTCATTTTCTCAACCGTGGTGGCAGGCACCAGGATGGGTGCCTTTCGACCTCGCACTTGGGCCGTAGTAATGATTACATCCGCCTTCATAGCCCGTGCTTGGACCTCTTCACGCTGGCGACGTAAGAAATCTTCATCCTGCTCCACTGCATATCCACCGGCTCCAGTATCTTCTTTAGCACCAGCAACCTCCACAAACTTCGCCCCCAAGCTCTCTACCTCCTGCTTGGCTGCAGATCGAGTGTCAAATGCTTCCACTTGTGATCCCAACCGTTTGGCGGTCGCAATGGCCTGCAGTCCAGCCACTCCCGCACCTAGGACCAGCACCTTACTGGGCTTGATGCTTCCCGCAGCAGTTATCATCATGGGAAAATATCGGGGTAGTTTGGCAGCGGCAGCAAGCACGGCTTTATAGCCAGCGATGGAGGCCATGGAACTCAAGACGTCCATAGATTGAGCCAGCGTCGTACGTGGTATCATGTCCATACTGATGGCCTGCAAACCCTTTGCCTTGATTTCGGCTGCGATTTCCTTGTTGAAAAATGGCTTAAACTCTGAAATCAGGATCGTCTCCTTTCGCACATGATCCATCTCAACCGAGCTCAGGGGGTGAATCGAAATCAGCACCTCGCTGTTTTTTAGTAAGGTTTCTCGATCTGTAATTTGAGCGTCCGCGTAGTCGTCATCGGAAAAGCCCGCAGATCTTCCGGCTCCTGCTTCAATGTGCACCTTGGCACCGAGATCAGAAAGCTTTTTAGCAACGGATGGAACGAGGGCCACACGTTGATCATTTTGTTCTTTCAGTACTCCTATTTTCATGGTTAGCTGATATCTGGCTGCGAAAATAGTTAAAAATGCATGACAGAGGGTGGCTCCGTGATAACTGAATTTTCATCATGAGTAATTTTCCCTTTTGTGGTGTTGGAGTAGAGCCAAAGCGGTTGAATCAAGTGCCTTGTTGGCTGACAATTTTAGGTGTGCCCCGTCGTTATCTAAGGTCTGAAATGAAATCCAGCAGTCGCAGCAATCCCTCCTTGTAACAAATCACCTTACGTAGAAGATCGCTTGTGCTGGTTCTCTGCACAAGTGGTCTGGTGATACTTTACAGCTGGAAAGCCTGTCTCTTTGGTTCTCTCTATTCCCTGTGTTTGTAACCATAAGAGATGGTAGCACGAAGACCTTCGACCGTCCTCAAGTGATGGTGGAGATGAGTTTGCTACTGGAAGCAGCTTATGCATTGGCAGTTTGCCTTTGCAATGATCTTTTCTTGGTTGTGAAGGTTACCATCTCAGTGAGCCAAGGTCGCAATTGATTAGAGCACAGAATTTGCTGCTTGATCTAGGTCAAAAACTACCAGGCATCTATTGGTCTCACTGCCATGGGAAACTGGTGTCAGTGAGCTTGTGCGGCCAATAAGCATGTCAGAGAATCAGATCACCGCCCGGCAAGTTTTTACCGGTGGACAATAGTACTCGCTACTGCTAATCTTCCCAACCTTTCCGTGCTATCAAAACGACCTTATAGAATTCCTCTGAATCAGGTGATAACATTTTAAAAGCGTATCGGAACAAAGTGGTCCAAGAGCTTTATCAACGAACAATTCAAACCTAGCATGCTCGACCACTGATTTAGAAAAAATAGTGTTATAAATTTTGTGATCGTATTATGAAAAAACTATATTTGTTCCTCTGAAAATTAAAGAAAATCTATGGCACTACGGGTCAAGTCATTCTGCATTTTCCTGGTTGCAGTAATAAATATTCTGAATGGGCAGCAGGCACAATTAATCAAAGACATTCATGCTGGGGAGGAGAGTTCAGTTACTTTTTTTGACCGCGAAAAGATTGTTCTTCCAGACTTCATGCTCTTTTCTGCCAAAGACGCCGAACATGGTAGCGAACTTTGGCGAACAGATGGTACGGAAGAAGGTACTTACATGGTGAAGGATATTAATGAGGGTACGGCGGATTCAGAGTGTCAGAACTACTACTTAGTAGGAGAGGTAATCTTATTTACTGCCGAAGATAGTAATGGTGTAGAGCTTTGGATTACTGACGGTACGCAAGAAGGGACACAGCTACTCAAAGATATTAATCCAGGACCAGCCGATGGCTTTGGCAATTTTTTGTCTCAATCCAAGTATTTTATTGTTTGGGAAGACGTCTTGTATTTCGCCGCTGAAACGGAGGATACTGACTTTGAACTTTGGCGAAGCGACGGAACAGAAGACGGAACATTCTTGCTGAAAAATATTGTTAATGATTTTGGCTCATTTGCGGCTGGTAGTTTTCCACAGGATTTTGCGATTTTTCAAGATGAACTTTATTTCTCATCAAGAGAGGGGTTATGGAAGTCAGATGGTACGGCGGCCGGCACTAAACCTGTGAAATCTGAAGATCCAGCTCTTGTTTTTGGACTTGAACCGGATGATCTTCTAGCCCTTGACGACCGGCTTATTTTTTGGGAGAGCAATGGTCTATGGGCAAGTGATGGTACGAATGCCGGTACTAAGCTCATTAAGGAACTGTCAGTTGGAACACTGAATTCATTTGGCAACCGATTTCAACGCATTGGCAATAAAGCCTTGTTTCCTGCCGATGACGGCGTCACGGGTAGCGAACTTTGGGTGACGGATGGTACGGCCGAGGGCACGAATTTAGTCATTGATGCGCAACCCGGTTCGGCTGGATACCCACCACAAAATTTTGTGGCGGTCGATACCATTGCCTTTTTTAAGTATGAAGACTCCGATCACGGCATCGAACTGTGGCGAAGTGATGGTACCTCATCAGGGACCTACATGGTATTGGATATCAATCCCGGTGCTCAAGGCTCCTTTACCTTGCCTTCCGTGCTCTATAGCGATGGTCAAACCATTTACTTTCGAGGAGGCAGCAACTCTTTTCGTCAAGGTCTTTGGACCAGCGATGGTACTGCCGCTGGGACTTTCCAATTGGCCGAGCAATCACTTTATCGCGATGCAAGTCCGGGAGGATTTGCCACCTTTAATGATCAACTCATCTTTTATGCGGATACCGATACCCTCGGCTGGGAATATTATATTTTGAAAGCAGCGGGAACTACCGCTTCTCATGATGCAGGTAGCTCGACCGCTCAGTTCTTGATCTATCCAAATCCACTTCTGGCTGGTAATCAAGTTACCATCTCCAATCTCTCTGATGAGCCGATACAGTCGTGCCAAATTATTAGTAACGCAGGGAAAGTGCTGGTCGACCAAAAAATTAATTTGAAGGCTCAGCAACAAGCAACTGTGTCCCTTCCGCATTTATGGCCGGGCATATATTTTGTGGGGCTAGATAAGCGAAGTACTTCATTTCAGAAAATAATTATTTTCTAATGGGAAATCAGACCCTGGTAATCGATCTACTTTTTTGTTGGCGGTGAGGATGTTAAATTGACCTACAGCTTCTTGACCTTCATGCCAGTTGGTATGCAATAGATTGAGCAGTGAGTTTTTCAGTGTAAAAAAATAAATAGAAAGGGTACTTTATCTCGGTTACTCATCAGCTGTTAGTTATTAGGTGCGATACTAATTTCGCTGGCCCTACTTGCTCGATTATTAGTAGTGAAAGTACGCAAGGTGATGATTTCCCCCTCTTCAACCGGCACAGGACCGGCATAAAGTGGAGAATACGGTGTCGGATCACTCCCATCTTTTGTATACCTGATTGGAAGGCCTGGGTAGGTTGTTTTGGCATATAAGAGTCCGTCTTTGATGATTGCTCCCGGGGGTGGAATGCGATATAGGTAGCCTCCTGCCAATTGATCCAGTCGTGGTAATTCCAGCTTTCCAATCCGATTGGCAAATTGCGACCACTCCCTTTCGATGCTTCTTTGCACTTGCGATCGATTGGCCGCACTTATCCACGGTGGTGGCTTGGCCCATGCACGCTCCGCTACGCCAAGTAATTTTGGATATAGCATGTATTCTAAGCTATTGACGGTATTTACCGTTTCGCTCCAAAGTTGTCCCTGAATACCTATGATGTTCGCTTCTGCCTCCGGTTTTAATTTCACCGATCGCCGCCCCAGTTCGATGCCATCCAGGCGGTTGCCGAGTTCATCGGTTAGCACGGATTTAAATAGATCAAAAGGGGTGAGTTCAAAAGCATTCTTCGTATCCACGTAACCCGCCCAATAGAGCCCAGGTTCTGCCGGCTCATAATCATAGGCCATGTCCAGATATAAGTTAGAAGCATTGCACATCACCACCTCAAAACCCATATTGGCTAATTGATAAATTAAATCTTCTGAACCTCCGCCAATGGTTGAATTCCATACATAGGGGATGGCTCGAGTGGCCAGCATCTCTGCGTTAGGAATGTGTTTTTCGGATGCATGATCCGGGTCGGACCGCATCACAATTTCTTCCCATCCACTGATGCGCAAATCATACTGTTGAGCGATTTGTGCATATCTAGTCACGAAATATGGAAATAAATCGTCGGTTGAATTCAGGCTTGATTCATCCTTGATCAGTCGCTCGCATTCCGGACTCGCCGACCATGCTCCTGCGGGAACCTCATCACCACCCGTGTGGACCATGTCTAAAGTGGCACCGGCCTCTTCATACATTTTGACAACCTCGCTGAGTACTTTGTTGATGAATGTGTAAGTGTATTCCTGGCACACACACATTACATTGTCATGGTAATTTTGTGCTGAAGCATATTCCGATTTGTCATTAAGGTCGTGCAATAAATACTGTCGAGCTTCGGTCTCCTTGCCTTCTTCCATTAAATTTTGGTAACGATATTCCATGGCCTTAATGGCAGCCCTCGCGTGACCGGGTCCATTGATTTCCGGTATGACATCGATGTGATGGTTTTTGGCAAATTTCAACAGGTCAATAAATTCTTCGCGCGTGAGGTATTGACGCATCGTATCGGCATTTGGTCCAGATCCATAGGCGGGAGGGAGCATCTCTCCTTCCTCAAAATCAGCTCCGCGACGGGCGCCCACTTCCGTGAGCTCTGGGAGATCGGGAATGGCCAGTCTCCACCCCTCGTCATCCGTCAAATGAAGGTGTAGTTTGTTCATTTTATAGAGGGCCATCGTCTTGATCACCTTGTGCAGTACTTCCAGGGGTTGATGATTCCTGGCAATGTCCAGCATAAGCCCGCGGTAATCAAATCGAGGAGCATCTTTGATTTCGATGGTTGGAATGATAATGTTTTCCGTGGGCACTGCCAGGGAACCAGCTGGCACTAGCAGTTTCAGGCTTTGAATGCCATAAAACACCCCCATTGGATCAGATCCCAGTATTTCAATGCCGTTGGTTGTCACCGATAGTTCATAACAACCCTCAGAGCGATCACCTACAGTTATGGGTTGAATTTTCAAGCGAAGGTTGACCGTATCTCGATTATCGGGAGATCGCAAAGGACGTTGGAGTACTTCTCCCAAAAACTCAGAGAGGTGTTCCGCTTCCGCTTCTAGCAAAGCATCGTATTCAAGATTGATATTCGTTGTAATGGTGAAATACTGACCAGATCGCGACCAGGAGAAAGGCGTTGGAATAATGGGTGCCAATGACTCAAGCGGAATATCTGCTGTGGCAGCATTCTTGTTAAAGCGATCTTGAGGGCTGATAAAAATCGACTTCTGTCCATCCGCACCGGCAAAGGAGAAATCGTTGGGAAAATCTTTAATCAGGTATCGATCGATGGATATTTTGCGCCGATCCGTTTGAACAGAAATGTAGGGATTTTGCGGACCATGTGTCTTTTTGACAAAGGGATAGGGCGCACGGTATTCGATGGAAACACTTTGGCCATTAGACAAGGTGGGAAATGAATCACCAGGTTCAATAGCATATAAATCTCCCCCGATATTTTTAACCTGATAGAGATCTTCAGTGCCAGGCACAGATTCAATGACATTGGGAAATTGACTGTAGAACAATTGCCAGCCCTGGCTGGGGAATATTGTGTCACTGTGATTGGTCAAGGTAAACACGGCTGTTCGCACATCAGCATCCCGCACCGCATCGTTAAGGATCTCCCAGGTCAAACTAAGGCGATCACCACTGGGAAAAGGTGCTGCTGATTGCTGCGTCGAAACCGCACAACTTAGGAGTAAGAGTGTGAGTAGCAGCAATGACCAAAGACGAAAGATGGTGTTCATTGAAATCCGGATTATTTCAATCGCAAATTAGCCATTTAAAAGCACCAAATAAGTTAAGGCTTGCTGAATTTTACAACTTATATTCACCGCATGATTTATTATCTGGATTTGTTAGGTACCATGGTCTTTGCCATCAGTGGTACCATCACCGGGGTGGATCGTAAACTAGATGTATTTGGTGCCAGTTTGATTGGCTTAGTAACCGCAGTGGGTGGTGGTACTCTCCGCGACTTACTCATTGGTAGTCATCCGGTCGGCTGGATGGTCGACCTCAATTATTTTTGGATCTGTCTCAGCGGTATGATTCTCACCTTCTTGTTTTTGAAATGGGTGGGCCATTGGCATCGGGCCCTGTTCTTATTTGATGCCCTGGGTATCGGTGTATTTACCCTGCTCGGTCTTGAGAAAGCACTGCAGTTTGGCTTGCATCCGGTCTTAGCCGTGATGATGGGCATGACTTCGGCAGTGTTTGGCGGGGTCTTGCGCGATGTGCTTTGCTCACAAGTACCGCTGATCCTGCGTAGAGAGATTTATGCCACGCTTTGCATTTTTGGGGGTTTCCTCTATCTGGGCCTAACCGCTCTTTTTAAAGAATCATTCATCATTACTCTGGTCTGCATTAGCCTCATCTTTTTGCTGAGAATTTTAGTAGTAAAAAATTCTTGGCAGCTACCTACTTTGGGAGTCAATAATCACAATTAAATTGTATCATTTGCAAATAAATATCAGGCCGGGCACCGAAGATGATCTGGGTAGATTGATGCAACTCATCCACGAATTTGCGACATTTCAAAAATCTGGATCATCTGTGACGAATTCACAGGAGCGTATGAAAGAGGAACAAGAACATTTAAACTTTCTGGTGGCTGAAACTCCAACGAGAAAGATTATTGGTTATTTGGCTTTTTTTGAATGCTATTTTACCTGGTCTGGAAAAGGCATACAGATGGATGACCTTTATGTACAGCCAGAATTTCGTGGTATGGGCTTGGGTAAGCAGCTCATGGAATATTTAATGGCTTATGCAAAGAAAAAGGGCTGCCATTCAGTGAAATGGCAAGTCAGTCGGTGGAATGAAAAAGCAGTAGCATTTTATCGATTAATCGGTGCGAAAATTACTGATGAAGAGCTGGAATGCGAACTTAAGGTGACCTAGTCAGATGCTGGAAATCATTTGTTTGAACGGTACGTACTTTGCTTGCAAGAAATGGACGATGCTTTTCTTGATGGCATCTATGGTCTGCCCGATGCTCACCGCCCAATCAGCGTTGATCGATGTTCGATCCTATGACTTCACCATTCAATTATCAGATCGGCACGATACCCTCATCGGTCTTGCCGTTATCGAAATGGACGCCTTGCGTGATGCAGTGGAATTTTGGTTAGAGCTTGATCAGCTACGAGCCGACGGCACGGGCATGGTGGCAAGTGAAGTGTCAATCAATGGAGCGATACTGGATTTCCAACAAGAAGGAAATAAAGTCAATATACGAGCGCCTCTGCGGAGTGGAGAGCAGTTTCGCTGTGAAATTAGATACCAAGGAATTCCCAATAAAGGACTCATAATCAGTACCAATCGCTATGGTGATCGCACCTTTTTTGCAGACAATTGGCCAAATTGGGCACATGCGTGGTTGCCATGTATCGATCATCCCCTGGATAAGGCAACGGTAACTTTTCGTGTGCATACTCCAGAATATTTTGAGGTGGTTGGTTCGGGCCGGTTGGTGGAAGAAACAAACCTGGGCGATGGTCATAAAATCACCGTGTGGCATTCGCCCCATCTTTTGCCGACCAAATCGATGGTGATTGGGATAGCTAGATTTGCGACCGCTTACGATGAAATCAATGATGTGCCGGTATCGCGCTGGGTTTTTCACCAAGACCGAGACCAGGGTTTTGAGAATTACGATTGGTCAGGTCCGATCTTAACCTGTTTCGAAAATCTAATTGGTCCCTATCCGTTCGAGAAGCTGGCCCACGTCCAATCGAAAACCAGATGGGGTGGATCCGAAAACTCAGGTACTATTTTTTACTTCGAAGCAAGTACAGATGCCGAGCGAGACAACGAGGCCCTCTTTGCCCACGAAATAGCCCATCAGTGGTTTGGCAATTCTGCCTCTGAGGCAGACTGGTATCACGTGTGGTTGAGTGAGGGCTTTGCCACTTATTTCACTCATTTATATTTTGAAGATCGATATGGTGTAGCAGCACTACGTAATCGGATGCTGAAAGACCGCCAAAGAATCATTGAGTATTATCACCAGAAACCCAATGAGGCGATTATTCAAAAGAAAGTTGAAAATCTCGATGACATACTGAGTGTGAACAGCTATCAAAAAGGCAGCTGGTTTCTACATATGCTGCGGGAAGAGGTTGGTGATTCAGTTTTTTGGCAAGGCATGCAATCCTACTACAAGAAATATGCGTACGATAATGCGCTAACCCAAGACTTCCAGGCAATTTTTGAGCAGGTATCCAATCGATCGCTAGGTGCTTTCTTCAGACAATGGCTTCATCAATCCGGCCATCCCCAGATCTCGACCAGCTGGAATTATTACAATGGAGTGTTGACCTTTGAGGTGGAGCAACATCAAGAGCAAAAGTTTGATTTTGCTTTGCCCATTGGCATTCGGCTACCAGACAGCACCATCCAATTCCATGCGGTACAAATGGATCGGAGAAAAGTGAGTGTTCCATTCCATATTGACGTACCACCTGCCGAAGTGCTGTTGGATCCAATGGTTCAACTTTTATATGAGAAAATAGAGTAGGGGTGGCCAGAGAAATTGTTTTTCAAACCCCTAGCTGCATCGTTGATCCGCTGAGGCCCCCAGACATAGACGATTTTCATGAGTTGCAATCAGATCCATTGGTCATGCGCTATGCCATGGGACAGGTGATGACCTTGCAGGAAAATCTAACTGATCTAGAAAAATTGATGGGACTCTACCACGAAGCAGCTCCCAACCTGCTGGTTTGGGCGGTGCGAGAGAAATTGACCAAACATTTTCTTGGTACTTGCGCATTAGATTTGTCGAAAGAAGGTCGATTTGAGATTGGCATTCGTCTTTTGCGATCGCAGTGGGGTAGGGGCATTGGCGGAGAACTCACACCTGCCCTTATTTGCCACGGATTTTTGTGTTATCCCGATATGAAATGCATTGCCTACATCGATAAGCGGAATTTGGCGTCGCAGAGAATGTCTGAGGCCTACCTAAATTTTGTAGAAGAAAGGTACAATGCTGAAGAAGGAATATGGGACCGATATTATAGTGTTGATCGGCAGTCCTTTTTGCAGAAGGGTATTTATACCTCAATTTAGTTTGGTCGTCCGCCAAATTCTGTCAAAATTCTTCGATCCAAATTTATGCTACATCGAGCTACTCTTGTAAACTATTTCTCAATGTTTCAACTTGCTTCAATTGTTTTCTAAGGGGTCGAAGCCATATGACCTGATTGAGGTACCGAGTACCCAGTGCCAGAATCACAAACAACAGGCTGGACAGGATAATCTGTGACCAATCTTGATGGCACAGAATATTAGTTAGAGATGCTGCATGTCGTTTTTGCATATGCATAGAGTAGTACAACTATTAAACCTCTCGGTTATATCTAGGTTTGATACTAGCAAGGACCTCTTTGTACTTTTCCCAATAGGGTAGCCATTCAGCAGCGTTTTGAATCATTGAATCGATTTTATCGAATTTCTTTGTGTACTCCGGATCATCACAGAGTTTAGAAATGATCAACACTCGAATAAAAGCATCTCCCATACCGCTAATCAAGCTCTTCCATTGCTCACCTTGAGATTCAAGTTTTGTCAGATTGTTGAATATATCTAGTACACTTTCATTTTCAGAATAAAACAACTTTCCCTCATTTTCATAGAATCGGATATAGGCTTCAGCAAAGGCTTTTATGTCGTCCTTTGTATCTAATGGGCGCCTCCTTAAATCACTTGGTTTGGATCGTAGCTCGATTGTAGGAAGGTGGTATTTCAATTTCTTTTTGTGCTCAATTAGACTGTTAGTTGGTATACCAACTAACAGTATATGATTCTCGATTTCGTAGTTTGATAAAAGCAATGGAGTGCAGCCAATGATATTTGTAGAAAAAAAATTAAAAAAGAAATGCTTTACAATTTCTCCTGAAGCATATACGTATCCGGGATCATCATCAGTGAGATAGCTCTTGTAACCCAGGTCTCTAAAAAAAGGAGTCAAGGTGTCGAAGAATATTTTCTTTCTTTCACTTTGAATCATAGGCGCTAATTTGGAGTATAAACATAATTTTTCCAATTGTTAACCGGAATTGTAGATATGTCTGAATTTGAAATAGCCGTCTCTCCATGGTCACTTATTTTTACTGTTCTCACTTTGTTTGCGCTAAATGAATCAGTTGTTTGCAACAAGACGTCATTCCCAAATGGGTCAGATCCGGTGGCAATAGATTTAACGTCAAGACTTTCTCCGTTTGCAAGTTTTTTCCAACCTTCCTTTTGCCTGACCGTATAATTAGTTCCAGCGCTCAATTTATTTTCTACCACAATGATGTCTTCGAATCCAAATTCACCTCTTTTTACAAAGACGACATCTGCTTTCATAAAAC
Source organism: Saprospiraceae bacterium (assembly GCA_965223215.1). Lineage (GTDB taxonomy): Bacteria > Bacteroidota > Bacteroidia > Chitinophagales > Saprospiraceae > JABDMH01. The sequence continues at coordinate 294,668 of CBDCVZ010000010.1, forward strand.
CTCCTTCTGTCTTTAATGGAACTTCTGTGTAGACTTCATATTGTTTAAGGATGTTTGGACCAATTTTCAAATGAGCAGCCAAATCATTAAATAATTTCCCCGATCGACTAGATAGAGTACTAACCACATTCTTATTGAAATCAATTCCCTTTTGAGTTACTCTTCCAAACTTTGTTAGGTCAGAGCTCCTATCCAGCCATTCCGTTATTTTGTTTCTCTGCCCAGCCAGTAGGTTGGGATTTTCTAAAATTTCCTCCGACAACTCTACATATTGATCAATAGTCCATTTGGGTTCTCCTTTATGACTTGTGAAACCCTCCAGATACTTGGGGTTGTCATTTAACAATACCACGAAATCCTCATCTACCTCATCTAAAAATTTAGATAAGGAACTTCCCTTTGGATCATCTGAAAATCTAATAACATGCTCCTTATTCCGATCAGATAATCTAAGATATTTTTCTAAAACTCGAGGATTGGTTTGAGAAAACGTTTTTTTGGCTAAATAAAAGTCGTCCCACGCCCTAACCCCACGTCCATCACGACCAAAGTACTCAAACAGTGCATTCTCCTTAACAATGTCATCGCAGAATCCCTGAACTTTTAGAGCATTGGCGGTCACATCGCCACTCAGATCCAGCCGGATAACCAATTGTCCTCCTTCTTTAAAGAGCTTGTCAAAGATAACCATATCTGATTTTCTGAGTGCTTCAAGGCCGGTTAGAAGGCTTGGTGGTCCTGTCGGCCAGCTCCACGGTTCGAAGCGCAGGAGATGAGGATGTGTGGTTAAGATTTCACTAAAAGGCTTGGTATCTGCGATGTATTTGAATAGCAAGAGCTGCTTTTCTTTCGTGAGACCCTTAGCAGCTGTGTGCAGTGGATCGCCGAGCTTGCTTAAACCCACTAAGGCCTGATTTTCTTGGAGGCGAACAACCAGGTTGGCCAATAGATCTGCATGATTCGCTTGACTCAGAATCGGGTATCGAATTTTCAACAAGTCGGCGTAGTCATCCAGATGATCCACATCGTTGATGAGTCGAAGTAACTTGCCCTTGGCAGTTCTGAGCTTAATGGTCAACCTAGCTTCACGGGCCGCTTGGGAGGAGGTGATTAGCTTTTCACATTCGTACACCATGGCCTGAAGTCGCTCACTTCCAATTTCAGCGTAGCGATTCATATCGGTCTGCGAAATGATTTGATCGGTAAGGTTTTCTGCCTCAGTTTTCAGTTTGTTAAAATCATCCAACACTCCCTGATTTTTGGCAGCCTGGCGACCGAACGAGAAGGCCTCTGAGATCGCACTAACATTGATTACATCTGCAGCACCAAATAACCCAGAAATCAGTGCTGCTGATCTCAACAACTGTAGCGCATCTTGATGTAGATGCTGATCTGCATCAGTAGTATTGAGGGACAAGGTAAGACCGGCACTAAACATGTCTGCCAAAATGATGGCTTTTCTCAAGCCCGAAATACCTAGTTTTAATGCAGCTGCTCCACTGCCCACGCTCAGAATATCAATGCCCGCCTCTGCAATATCTGTAGTCGTCTTCGCATTTCCTTTACGAACTGCATATTGCGCTACGATGGCTGGAACGATCTGTCCAACATCATCGTAGTCGGAAAGCATAGTTAGCTTAGATTTATCAACGAAAAAGATTGGCTGAAGGGCATGAAAACTCCATTGGCCTATCTTGACTAATTCAGTGAATCCCTTTTCCAGATTTTGATCAATTGAGATCGAGCCATCGGAATTTAGAGAGCCATCTGATTCAATGTGAAAAACCGGATAGGTAGATTGGGCCTCATGGATGTCTTGCCAAATACTTTGATAATCAAAAATGAAACTAAATTGTGCTACATCGTCGCTATTTGCTTGGTCATTTGCTTGATCTTGAAATGATCTGCTGCCAGCACAGAGTCTTGTGAGATTCAGTACCAGATCTTGAAGATCTTCAGATCCAAAAAGAAATGCATCATCTACAGCAAAAAACAACCGATAAATGAAGGAATTTTGCTTTTCAGAGGCGAGATCATTTCTAATCAGAACGTATAATTCATCTGCCTGATCGCCATTCTTAACATGTTTGATTAAGCGGTTGATTTCTTTCTCAAACTTATTCGGTGTAATAGGTGCATCTATTAACTTTTGAATCATTAAAAATTTCGTGATGGCATCGATATCTTCTACTTCATCATTGCTAAAAGTATTGATGCATTCCGCTAACTCCAGTGCAGCAATTTGATCTAGGTTGGTGAGACAAGCCTCTTTTTCGTCAGCATGTTCTTTGATGAAAGATGCGAGTTCCTCTAAGAACAAGATGTAGAATTGATAAGGATCACTGCTGCTTAATTTTTCGACTTTATCAAAAAAGGTGTTGTCTCTAAGCATCTGATCTTCAAATACTCCCAGTGTTGCCACGAGCATGGGGTCCCAATTCGAGTTTTTGACGGTTTCGATTGCTTCAAAAAAATCGTCAAAAGAAGAAGAGAACCTATGAAATAGAGTTGGATAACGATTGCGGACTTGAGCTATTTTTGATACGATGGGAATGGTCGGTTTACCACAATGAGACTCAGTCATTTTAACTTCAATCTCGCTTACTGCAGATTGTGACCCGGTGAATAGTCCTTCGATTTCTTCATATTCGAGGGATTCAAATCGACGCTGGTTTTCGAATAGTCTAAGTGGACTCGCGGGTTCATCAATAAGGTTAATTTGACCTTCAGCATAGGGTGCTATCTCGGGAGCTTCAAATGACTCGGCAAATAGAGAGGATCCACATGGATATAGGATGGTAATCAATTCTTTACTTCTTGTCCCCGCATTTTTCGGGACGGTTGAAGTATATCGTAGATCGCTTGCAAAATATCCATGGAATCCTTGGTCCGAAATTTGGGCATGGTACCTCAAACCATCTAACGAAAATCCAATTAAGGAACCTGTATATATTTTGCTGTATAGATCAGATTCAATGCCATGAAAAAATATTGGATCGGTGGCTGACTTTGGCAAGATGATGCGAGTGTGTCCAGGTGTTAAGAATGGAATGAATAAATCATCGGTAACGAGCGACTGGAAAAAATCTCCAATGGCTTTGCCCTTTGTGTTAACAGCAACACTACCACTTCCCTCACCCGTCTCCAGAAAGCCCAAGACTGGCCTCGGTTGGTGGATCTGATCCCATTGCCCTTTGGTGAGATGAATGCCATCGGTGTAGTCCATGAGGTTGTTGCTGGTTGCCGAGTCTAATCCTGGATATTCCTCCCAACTGTGCTTGAGGGCAAAGGCCCCATGACCCAGCTCATGGGCGACAATGCGAGAAAATTTGAAGATCCCATCCCTGGTTTTACCATCGTCGACTGTCTGCACGAAACCGAGATTGCGACCACGGGGCATGTAACCTTCATAACTTCCTTTAAGATTGGGTACCACCGCAATGGTCAAAACCGGCAAGTCTTTGGTGCCCTGTTCCATCACATCTTTCAGCCCACGGGCTACGGCCTTGAGTTCGGCCCCAAATTGACCGGTGAAGCCCTTGCTGGCATCGAGTTGGCCATCACCGTCGAGATCGAATTCAATATCCTGTGGGTCCAGAAACTTGACCCGCCATGAGACAATCGCAGGATTGAATATCCGATTGAGATCCGAAGCCAATGCCTCTTCAGTAATGGGTATGTCTGCCTTGTTGAGCGCGACCACTTGCAAGGTCATCATCCGCAATGGATAGGCAGCAATTTTTAGCCCCCCCAGCGTATGTAGTTGGTTTTCGCCCTCACTCTTGCCTAGGGCATAAACACCTTCTCGATCACTTTCTGATCGACCAGGAATGTGTAAAGTGATATCATCGGTGTTGTCAGGATAGCCCAGCGAAAATCCCGAAACGGTCTCAAAAAATAAGGAGTCGACCTCTGAGCGGACGTCGGAGAGATGGACCGTCACCGAATCACTGCTGCCTAAGCGAATGGCCTTCCAGGACATGGAATAATCTTCACCAATGGTCACATAATCTCCCGGCAGTGCTGCCGCAAAGGGATCATCAAAACCGCCTACTGCATCGGGATGATTTTCAAAGAAGACCCTTCCTTTGTCACCCATCATCTGCAGATTCCCTTGTAATAACCGGTCGCTCTCTACATACACCGATTGGCCGACCTGCCCATATGTTTTACCATCTGCTCCAATAAAGGTGGTGGGCTTTGAGTGGCTGCTGTTTACAAATGCATCTCCCGCTATGGTGTATGCTCCACGCTGAAATTCAAGCAACAAGGGGTCTGGCTCTTCACTGCTGATGCGGTAGGTCACAACTACAGTATCGCCATTTTGAATGACCAGTAGTTCGGTTTCTCCTGCTGTATTAATGTGAATGCCCACAATGGTATCAGACCGGGTAATGGGCTCGTAGGCTAAATCGTCAAGCGCTCCCAATTTGTTAAATACGGCACCCAAATCCCCAACGCTTAACATGGCGGCATCCTCCTCATCGTAAATGGTTTGCACGGTGCCGCCAATCATACGGAAGTCATGGTTCACCAGGAGGCCAGTGACTTCAACACTTATCTTGGGTCGCACCTGATTGAATAGGGGTGTGGTGACATATCCAAATCCATGATATCCATCTCCGTCGCGTGTTACCTCTTCAAAAACCAGAATAAAATCTCCCACCATTATGGAATCACCCGCAATTATCTCGGACTCTAACAAAGTATGACTCAACCATTCATTCGGAGCCAGGCCGGTGCATCCATCGGGCAAGATATCGGGAAAAGGAACCAATGAGATTGAATTGCTGAAAAGGATGGCTTGATCTTCACCACATGGCACACCAATTCGGACGTGTTTAGGTCTCGACACTCCTAAATCCAATTGGAGTGTCTTTCGGGCTGCCGGGAGGGTAGAGACCTGACGCCAGTCTGCTCCTGCCTCTTGCGTAAAAACAAAGACAGATCCATTGCCAAAGGGATCGCTGAGGGTCCACGCTACCTCGGCAAACTGATCGGCCAGATTGTTGAGCACTAAAGACGGCTGATTTTCAGGATCACCGCATAAAGTCGAGCTGCCAGCACCGAGATCCTTTAATTGAAAGGTGCCAATGGGACCAATTCCATTGTTCACAAACTGATACACATCGTTTGGATCCCTTACTTTTAGGCGGGCCAGATAGGTTCGATTTGCTTCTAAAATGGGATCTTCTTGGGTGTAGAAATAATTGGTGCCGAAAGTGGTGATTCGATGTATCGGTGGTTGGGATTGGACGATCTGCTCTGGAGTGAGTTGATGATCAAGCGGAGATGCGAATATTTCTAACGTATATTCTGCCATGAAAATAGCGGGATGGCGTGGCGACCAATTAAAAGTCAGGGTGTTCGCAAGAGTAGCATCCAGGGTTCCCAACGTGAACTCCTCACTTGGCAAAGTAGTAATGGGTTGTAACATACGCCATTCAGGCACGTCAAATTGTTGGATGCGAAATAGGTTGCACGCCCGATTTGAGATGGCCACATTGCGAATAATGTCAAATACTTCAATACAAATCTGATATAGGCCTGCGGGTAGTGGCGACTGAGTCCCTAAATTCTGACCACTACTGAGTCGGTTGGGCGAAAAAAGATGGGTCAGCATGGTGTGATCCAAGATCATCAGATCACCGGGAATTAAACTTATGATCGTGGGTGTACTGGGGTTGGATGAGATCGCGGCATGGGGCCCGCTTATCTCCACTCGTATGACACCATTAATGGGCGCATTATTTAGGTCGTTAAATAATAAACTGATCTGCATCGGATCGACCAGGGTGTATGAATTGATCCACTCATGCAGATAGGGTGATAGGTTTTGATGGGTTGGAATAATGCTGGCGGTAACTGGGTAGGTCTGTGCTCTTGCCTGATGGTTTCCAAGAATGACAAGAAGACCAAGATACAAGCGCCAGGGTTGACCTAGATACAATCTCCAAGGTTGACCAAGATACAATCTCCAAGATACAAGGGTTTTTTTGGAGGCTTTAAGGGAGCGGAGGAGGGCATGATACAATCTACTTGCGGTGCGAAGAAACAAGCTCCACGGTTGACCAAGATACAATCTCCAAGATACAAGGGGTTTTTTGGAGGATTTTAGGGAGCGGAGGAGGGCATGATACAATTTACTGGGGGTGCCAAGCTGTTGATTCCCAAGTCGATCAAGATCCAAGCTCCAATGTGGGCCAAGATACAAGCTCCAAGGTGGGCCAAGATACAAACTCCATGATAGAAGGGGTTTTTTGGAGGGGTTTAGGGAGCGGAGGAGGGCATGATACAATTTACTTGCGGTGCGAAGAAACAAGCTCCACGGTTGACCAAGATACAATCTCCAAGGTGGGCCAAGATACAATCTCCAAGGTGGGCCAAGATACAATCTCCAAGGTGGGCCAAGATACAATCTCCAAGATACAAGGGTTTTTTTGGAGGCTTTAAGGGAGCGGAGGAGGGCATGATACAATTTACTGATGGAGCCAAGCTGTTGATTCCAAAGTCGATCAAGATCCAGGCGCCAAGGTGGGCCAAGATACAATCTCCAAGATACAGGGGGTTTTTTGGAGGCTTCAAGGGAGCGGAGGAGGGCATGATACAATTTACTGATGGAGCCAAGCTGTTGATTCCAAAGTCGATCAAGATACAAGCTCCATGTTTGACCAAGATACAAACTCCAAGATACAGGGGGTTTTTTGGAGGCTTTTAGGGAGCGGAGGAGGGCATGATACAATTTACTTGCGGTGCGAAGATACAAGCTCCACGGTTGACCAAGATACAATCTCCAAGGTGGGCCAAGATACAAACTCCAAGATACAAGGGTTTTTTTGGAAGAGTTTAGGGAGCGGAGGAGGGCATGATACAATTTACTGATGGAGCCAAGCTGTTGATTCCAAAGTCGATCAAGATCCAAGCGCCAAGGTTGACCAAGATACAAGCTCCAAGATACAAGGGGTTTTTTGGAGGCTTTAAGGGAGCGGAGGAGGGCATGATACAATTTACTGGGGGTGCCAAGCTGTTGATTCCCATGTCGATCAAGATACCAGCGCCGAGATTGACCAAGATACAAACTCCAAGATACAGGGGGTTTTTTGGAGGGGTTTAGGGAGCGGAGGAGGGCATGATACAATTTACTGGGGGAGCCAAGCTGTTGATTCCCAAGTCGATCAAGATACCAGCTCCATGTTTGACCAAGATACAAACTCCAAGATACAGGGGGTTTTTTGGAGGCTTTTAGGGAGCGGAGGAGGGCATGATACAATTTACTTGCGGTGCGAAGATACAATCTCCAAGGTTGACCAAGATACAAACTCCAAGATACAGGGGGTTTTTTGGAGGGGTTTAGGGAGCGGAGGAGGGCATGATACAATTTACTGGGGGAGCCAAGCTGTTGATTCCCAAGTCGATCAAGATACCAGCGCCGAGATTGACCAAGATACAATCTCCAAGATACAGGGGGTTTTTTGGAAGAGTTTAGGGAGCGGAGGAGGGCATGATACAATTTACTTGCGGTGCGAAGACACAATCTCCAGGGTTGACCAAGATACAAACTCCAAGATACAAGGGGTTTTTTGGAGGGGTTTAGGGAGCGGAGGAGGGCATGATACAATTTACTGGGGGTGCCAAGCTGTTGATTCCCAAGTCGATCAAGATACCAGCGCCAAGGTTGACTAGGATACAAACTCCATGATACAAGGGGTTTTTTGGAGGCTTTAAGGGAGCGGAGGAGGGCATAATACAATTTACTGATGGAGCCAAGCTGTTGATTCCAAAGTCGATCAAGATACCAGCGCCGAGATTTACCAAGATACAAACTCCAAGATACAGGGGGTTTTTTGGAGGCTTCAAGGGAGCGGAGGAGGGCATGATACAATTTACTTGCGGTGCGAAGATACAAGCTCCACGGTTGACCAAGATACAATCTCCAAGGTGGGCCAAGATACAAACTCCAAGATACAAGGGGTTTTTTGGAAGAGTTTAGGGAGCGGAGGAGGGCATGATACAATTTACTGATGGAGCCAAGCTGTTGATTCCAAAGTCGATCAAGATCCAAGCGCCAAGATACAAGGGGTTTTTTGGAGGATTTTAGGGAGCGGAGAAGGCCATGATACAATTTACTGGGGGTGCCAAGCTGTTGATTCCCATGTCGATCAAGATACCAGCGCCGAGATTGACCAAGATACAATCTCCAAGATACAGGGGGTTTTTGGGAAGAGTTTAGGGAGCGGAGGAGGGCATGATACAATTTACTGGGGGTGCCAAGCTGTTGATTCCCAAGTTGATCAAGATACCAGCGCCAAGGTTGACTAGGATACAAACTCCAAGATACAAGGGGTTTTTTGGAGGATTTTAGGGAGCGGAGGAGTATCCGGTACAATATGTTGGTAAATAACTTCAATTCCTTTGAGTGATGTAATTCATTGGTTAATATATGTCTGGCTTTTCGTTCATCGTGTCCTTTTATTTTTTAGGTGATTGGGGATCATCTGGGAGAGGATATTTTTTATCTCACCGACTTCCTGAATTAATGCATCTGCCTTGGTGTGGAATCTGCTATCATTGCTACCCCTTAGTAATCTGAGCCAATACCTGCTTTCATTTGCTTCTTTACGCGAGATTTTGAGTCGAAAGGTGAAATCATTGTAGCCTAGTGCATCGTTGGCCTCGATGTAGTTTGCACTAACGGAGCCAGATGCCTTTATGAGCTGACGGCCATCCTCTTGGTTGGTGATGGTAGGAGGGAGTTTCTTGAGAAATAGTCTTACCCCCAACGCAAACTGAAAAGTCCGCTCACTCATGTTGAACTCCTTTTTCATGTTTTATAGGTTTAAAATTCAATCGCACTTAAACTCTGTAAACCAGTCCCGTCTCTCTCCGCCACCGCACCATCTTGTATCTTGGTTTCCAACCCCCAATTCAATCGCACTCAAACCCTGCAAACCAGTCCCACCTTCCCTCCGCCACCGTACCACTTGTATCTTGGTCTCCCCAAACCCACAATTCAATCGCACTCAAACTTTGCAAACCACCCCCGCACTCCCTCCGCCACCGCACCATCTTGTATCTTGGTTTCCACCCCCCAATACAATCGCACTCAAACCTTGCAAACCACCCCTGCACTTCCTCCGCCACCGCACCATCTTGTATCTTGGTTACCACCCCCTTCAAAATTCAATCGCACTCAGACCCTGCAACCCAGCCTCGCCTCCCTCCGCCACCGTACCATCTTGTATCTTGGTCTCCCCACACCCCCAATACAATCGCACTCAACTAGGTAAACCACCCCGCACTCCCTCCGCCACCGCACCATCTTGTATCTTGGTTTCCACCCCCCAAACTCAATCGCACTCAAACTTTGCAAACCGGTGCTGCAATTCCTCCGCCACCCCACCATCATGTATCTTGGTCCCCCACGGCATCCATTCAAAAACTCCCCATTTTGCTAACCAACCGATCCATGAGCTCCAATTTTATTTTATACAAGTATTCGTGATTCTTCTCTAGATTTGGTATGACGTACCGAAAGTGGATTAATTCATCCGTACGTTTTTCTACAAGCGGCTCGGGATCTAAATATTTATGGGTCCGAAATTTCCCTTCCGTGGTTGTCGCGCGAAAAAGGCGGACCTTCCTGATAGGGAATTCAGCCGGATATTGCCAAGAACATTCGTAGGTGCCTAATTTTCGGTTCCAGGTGAGTTGGGGATGGATGGGAGCCGGGCGAATCTTATTGTCAATCCTTCTGCCCGTGGCAATATTACTTTTGCTTTGGTTGCCACTACTATCAATCGCTAATATTTGATATTCTGCCTCCTCCCCAATCTCAAGCATAGTGTCTTTAAAGACCTGACGCTGTCCATGGAGCGTCTCAATTTGATCGATGACGGGTTTCCATTCATTTTGACCGATTCTTCTCTTCAGGAGTTGATGCGTTTCCAGATCATCACTTCCACTAGTCAAAAAATCGAGCAGGCATCCTTCAGGGTCGGAGATAATTTTCACAATCGTACCTTGACTTGGAGCCATCGTATCAGGTAGGGCCAGTCGGAAGGGTCTTGAGAAAGCCGACCGGTTGCCTACCTGATCCTCTGCCTTAACTAAATAATAGACCTTGGGATTTAAGGTCTGCAAGTGGATTTCGTCTCGAAAAAAAGTGTCCCTAATGATTGAGGTGGTCAGTTGAATGGCTTCATCAGCTGGGTGCCTTTTATAAAAAACGCGGTAACCAACAAGGTCTTTTTCTGTATTGGAAGCCCAGGTAATATTTACAACACCCACTGAATCACTGGTGGCACGTAAACCCTTTGGTGCCTCCGGAGGGTTGGGATCTGGGAGCTCACCGTAAGCTATGGAGCCGGTGTAAATCCGTCCTAAATCATCGGCGGCCTGGATTAAATAATAATTATGGTATTGCGCGGAGGTGTCACGATATCTACGCAGATTTCCTGCTACGGAGTCAATTATAACAAAGGTGCTATCGGGATGCCGTGCTCGCTTAATCCACTGTTTCTTAATACGACTGCTATCTTCTCCCGCTAGTTGCCAGTGCAAAACAATGGTTTGGTTGGAAGATGTCCTTGCGTCGTAAATAAACGGGCTGTTAATTCTTAACCTGGGTTGGGCCTGTGCTCTGAGAACGGGCGAATAGGGTCCTCTCTCACCAAATGCATCGATGCCCTGGAGCCGGTAGTAACGGTCAGAGTAATTCTCGGAGATTGAATCGCGATAGGTTAGCACCTCACGATTGCTCAAAACTCTTTGCTCTACCACCGCAATGGGTTGAGCATTAATTCGGCCCCACAGTCGACCATCGCGACTTCGCTCGATGTGGAAGGCGACATAGCCGGAGTGGTCATGAAAAATATCCCAATTTAAGACCAATTGATGATTTTCAGGGATGGCAAAAAAATCCTCGATCGGAGTAAGCTCCTGCTGACTTCCTGAAGCATGATAAATGGTGGCAGAAGCACCCACCGATGGTACTGAAATTCGATATTTAATTACTGTAGCTGGACCTGGAGAGGGTTCCTTCCAGCCGAGTGAAAGAGCCTTGGCTAAGGTGAAATCTAGATCAGCTGAGAAAAGTACCAATCCCAGACGCATATTTACTTGCTCCGAACTGCGAATATTTCCAAAAATACTTCGGTCGTTTTCTGGGTCATTTTCCTCAAATAATAGGGCATGGATTTGATCTTGATCCGACCGATTTTCCAAGCGCACACGAGTGGGTCTTGCTAGTTGGATCTGGGTGTAGGTACTGTCGCCACCAGTATGGTAAACGGTTCGTTCTAGTAGATATCCAGCAGCGATGGCCTGGTGCAACAGTGCCCAGTTGTTCGGGGCCCAGCGCAAGGCGATGGAATCACCGAAATCACGACAAAGGATGTGAATTTCATTTTCTTGTTGTGCCGCAAGATAAGGCGTGAATCTTACTGAGATACTCAAGAATAATATGTAAATGAAAAACCTTCTCATGGCGTTTCAATGTTGAAGTCGCTGCTGATTCTTTGTTCATATCCCTCCCCGATGTGATAAATCCATTCGGGTTGAAATGAATCTGGGTGGATGAAACTATATTTCCAACGCATGACTTCTTCGGGGTCTAGAATCCGGTAATCCATGAGCATAGACTCCTTGGTGTATACATATTTGATGTGTAGCTCGGAATAAAGACTTTGCAATAAATCCGTATTTTTTTGATAGGTCGGTATTTCCCCGATCTGATCCGGAGGCACAACCTTGGTGGCCGGAATATCTTGAAAAGCGGTGTAATGTCGGAAGCGGTTGCGCAGATAGATTTGGGCGGGTGGATTTATTGAATCTCGGCCTGGCTTGGGATTGTAATAGGTTTCTTGATCAATTAAAGTGCCCTGGTCATGATACGAGGAAAAATCAGCATCAAAACGCAAGAGGGGAGCCATATCTTCATCGCCATATAATTCCATTTGATCAAAAGGCTCTACTGGGATGGGTATTTGCAATGCCTGCAATTGGGGTTGTGCCAGAGTCTCGGTCTGATCATGGATTGCCTCAATCTTGTCAGTAAGTCGATCAAACCGACTACAACGAAAATGAATGGGTGGGGCGATCTCTCGGTCACCCGTTTTGAAATAAATGGAATAAATCCCTTCCCTTTTAATTTTCCCGGGATCGAGATACCAGAATAATATTTGAGTGGCCGGATCATAGTGGCAATCTGCATTAAAAGAGAAATTGGGATGGGAATGGCAAGTATGAACGGCTTTAATTTGTATTTGATCAAATAGGGGAGCCATGTCCTTTTTTAGGTGGATCATGCCGCGGTGTCCCTCATGCTCCAATTGCCGCGGATAAAAATTACTCATACCATTGACCGGATATGTCCAGTCTACATTGTATGACGGAATGTGATCGGGGTAATCTCCCGTGATAAATTGGTAGATGGTATCTTGAGAAGTTCTGCCATGGCCATCCTTGACGGGACGCCAATTTTGTTGATTATTTGATTGTTTAAAGTGAGCCTCAGGATGAATATAGACGGTGGTGTTTGGTGGCCAGGTGGCTTGCGGTCGGTAGGTCACAAAGGTGTTGTCTTCGGTGTAGATCCGCTCGCAGGGAATGTAATGTCGTTGGCCATCTCGCTCAAAATAGGCAACACCTTGGGTTGGGGACTGCTTGATTTGGGTAGTTGACGTGTGTTGATTACGAGGGGAGCCGACGGTAGTTTCAGTGCGATCGCCATCCCGATCTTCCCGGTCGTCATCATCACGATTATCCTGTAGAGAAACATGATCTAATAATTGAATTTGAAATTCAGATTGACCCATTTCGTCGGGAAAGGATTGGTAAAATGGAACACCACTGGAAAAAGTGATGTCTTGCGTGACATTTAGAGGTGCACCATTCACTGGAGCAATCACATCATCAAAGACATGGATTTCAAGTTTGTCTTTTTCGAAGTCACATTTTTCACCAAAGGAAGCTTCGATTTTCGCCCGACCTTTGAGCAAGCCACCGAGCACGCGATATTTTACGACCAAGCCAAATTCACCATAGGTTGGATTTGGGGCTTCCAAGTATATTTTGAAGCCAGCCGTTAATTCCAAAATGGGGATTTTCTTCTTGGCCGCGACCAAGCCAATGGCTCCATGGAGATAGGCATAGGCCTGCCCCTTTGCGTACCACTGTCTTAGCCCAAAACTGGCATCGCCATGACACACATAATCTTTGTAGTGCCGGAGGTTGATATCGAAACCCAATAGGATATGGAAATTGTAATAGAAAAAAGCAAACTTCTTTTCCTCTGGACTGCCGATGTCTAAGTGTGCTCCAAATGCCAACCCGGCTAGTTCTGAATCTACCTCGAATGTTCGCTCTTTGCTAGCTCCTGAGAAGGTGTTTCGAAGTGGGACTGGAAGCAATGGCATGTCTGGGACATTGTAGTTGCCAGCACAGAAATAAGCATTACTTTCCAATCCGATAATGGGTATAATTAAGCCAACATTACCAGGTTCACCCGGTTGTCCTACATGGATGTACCATCGGTTGGGCTCGGCATGAATGACCAGATGTCCTCCTCCGATTACGGTCTTTTTCACATCGATACTTACCCGGGCCGCCAGATGAAAAATCTGATCAACCACATTGTATTTGATATTGGCATCAAAATACACGGGTACGCTGTCTTTCTTGATACTGGTCAACTTCATGTCGCGAAGCATTTGGCCTTGCATATCAAAATTGATGCTGTCCAGGCCGTTGCTGGTATTGAAACTAAAAGTGAGTTTGGCATTCATATTAGCTACACTTGACTTGCCCTCCAGCGCTGCAAGGGCCATGAGCCGCAGCTCAAAACCCTTACCTGGATCTGGTACATATTGGATGCCCATCAGCGATTGGCCAATAGTTTCGTCGGCCACCAGGTTGTTGGCTTGATTTTGTGTCTGATTGATTCTAGAGGTGTCTTCGTAGTTAATTTGTTGAAAAGTGATTTCATCGATGCCTTTCACTGACATCCGATTGGAAATGGCGCCACCTAGGCCATGGATCGCCAGGGGACCAAGGGGGATGCCCTGCTCGAGATTCACATAAAGTAGTTCGAAGTTATAGTACCTGGTAGTATCTCTATGCCCGAAAAGTGCCCATGCAAAAATGCCGGCATCAAAATCACATCCATCCTCCTGGTTATAGCCCATGGCTGCCAATCCCACCGCTGCTTTTCCCATGAAGCCCTTGCCGTAAACAGCATCTTCCTCAAACCAATGTAGTTCAACATTGGCTCCCCAGGATTCGGTCGCAACACAAAGACCAATTTTTTCAACTTCCACTCGATCAAAGACCAGTCGATCATTGTTCATTGGATCGTGTTTCCCATAGATGCTAACACCAGCCTTTGCTCCAATGCTGAACCCACTCGTACCAGAAAAGCTGGCACCACCACTAAAAAAAAGTCGGACCTCCTTGGTAGCAGTTTCTCCTGCCAAGACCTGATCTATCGTCAATTTCATGGGACCAATTGGGACATCTCGTTGTAGTGGAACATCCCATGCTCCAATATTTTTGATGAGCGGCAGATCGTTTTGAACCGTAAATCCTTGGAAGGACATCCAACTGCTATCCTTCTTATCTTGCGATGGCCAGATATTATCTAAATCAGCCCGGCCACACAGGGTGAGTTGCACATACGTTTTTTCGCTTTGCTGCGATTTACCAATGATTAGATGAGTTCCAGTTTCTAATAGTACGCGGCCTTTTAGCAATGGAAACGGCATTGCATCTCCAGGAGTAATCCCCGCGGAAAATTCCCATCCGCTTTTTTCAACGGTTGCGGTATATATTAATCCCGCCTGATCACTACCGTCATCGACGGCTGGCAATGCTATCCTTCCTTCGGCATAGCCGGTTTCGAGTTGACTCTTGTAGATATCTAAGGCCACCAGATCAACGGATATCCTGGCACGACCGATCTTTCCTTTGTCCAAAGGGAGCAGTTTTTCGCCCGAGAAGGTGCCGGTGACACCAAAACGGTCGATAATTAGTCCATCAACGGCCAGACCGAATTCATCGATGTTTTTTACTTCAGCAAATTGATCCAGTTTTACCGCAATTCGCTCCACATAAATGCCCTGCCATTGATCACGACTGAGGATTTCGTCAGGATCGGCAAAATATCCGGTCGGAAAAGCGATCCTAGTATCCGTGCTGATTTCACTGCCATCAAACACAGCAGTCTCAAATGTAAAAATGGCTCTGTCGACTCCTCTAATCTTAAAGGGTTCACTCGCACCGATCGTACCTGACATGTCCGAAAGACTACTAAAGTTGCCTCCAATATGTGCTCGAATATATCCCCCATTATCTTTTCCAAATGGGTCAACCGGATAGATTAAATCGCGACTGATCATCAACGAGGCATCCAGCTGAATGGATTCAAAACCATCACAATTTATGGTGGCCACGCAACCTCGCTTATTATTGTGGTTATAGCCACTTAAAATCAGGAGCGTATTGGGATCGCCGTTGAGTGGGATCGGAATATTAGCAAGCAATCCCAATTTGGCCTCGACGAAGCCGCCGGTCCGTGTAAAGGCTACCTCTGGCGCACCAAAAATTAATGGATCGTAACCGGCAAAATGAATTTTAAGGAAAATGTTCTTAAGCTTGGCCACTAGTCCATCAAATTCAATTCCTTCGATGCCAATGGTATAAGTGATATGGCCATCCGGTGATTCACTCTGCAGTCCGACCGGGAATGTTAGGTGCTCCAGGCCGCTGAGCCGCGTCAACATTTTGCCCAGACTTCCAAGACCCTCCAAAAAGGAGTCGACTCTTATTAAGTTTGCTTCGTTCCGATGCTCCAAAAAGGGAAATTTTTCCTTGACATCACCGGGCACACTATCACGCTTAAACCATTTATCTGCAATGTACCTATGGTCAATTTCGGGAACATCAGCCCAGTCGAGCAATTTGTGTTTCACAGAGCCCAAGAGTGCTACGGAAGGTGTTATTTCGATGGTGGGGAGCAGGGGAAGTTCATCCCTGGCGGATTTTTCTGAATCATGGGCAAGCCGATCTTCCGCTTTTACTGGGGAATCTAGTTCCATCGCATTCACCAGGACTTGTACACCCGAAAGAAGGAGAAAGGCGAGGAGTTGTAATCGACTCATTGCTTGGTTGAATTGAGAATAGCGACGTAATGGAAGCGAAATCTGGTTTCGGAAAAAGGTTGGATATTCTCTCCGCGGTTGCTCATCAGAGATGCATCTAAACGGATCTGATGCGCAGAGCTCACTTGCCACGACCATTGACTTCTAATCTGGGTGAGATTGCCTGATTTTTCCGTGTTGTTTAATTGATTTTCTTGAATGTTCCTTGCCGATGAGCAGATTATGCTTCCCTTTAATTTCTTTTGCAGAAAATCACGGGAGATATTTATGGAAAGACCGTTTTGACTTTGATGCATTTGAGGCAGTCGAAAATCATTAGAATAAAATTGTAGACCTGTGCTTAATTTAACAGCAGCCCAGTTTCGACGATAAAAAATTAAAAAATTACTAATCTTGCTCATCAGATCGGATATCTGGTCGTTGCGTGATATGGTTCGATTTTGCTGATTTGTAAAATTCAAAAGCAGCTGATCTTATTTAGTCAATGACCATTGCGCTGAGGCATTTAAGTTTCCATTGGTGAGCGCCAATTCCGTCAGTGAGAGGGGTGCCTCTGGATCCAGGACGCGAATTTGCCGATTCACTGAAGAGAAGTTGGAGTAACTGATTGAAATGTTTAGGTTATTGGCAGCTCGAATATTGGTTAATAACGTGCCGATCAGTCGACGATAATCATCGGCTCGCCCACCTCCTAGATTGTTCCTCTGGAGGCCTCCATTGGCAATGAGTGAGATTTTGTTTTGCAAAAATTGGGTCGTAATTCCAGCCGTAATGTTTTCTTGGTCATCTTGAAAAAATAAGGCACCTAAGGTTCGATATCCCGGATCGATTCGTTCATAGCTAAGGTTGATAAGCCCAAAGGGAACCAGATAATTTGCCTTCAATTCAAACGCCTCATTCCACCTCGTCGATGCGTTGGTCTTTAGCAAGCCAAAATAGGACCTTAAATTGTTAGTCGACAATGCACTTTCCAAATTCCTATCATCGGTGAATGCACTGTTGGAGTACTCAAATTCGAGATTTATTTTCTTCTTGATTTCTTGGACAATTTTCGTGGTCAGAATGATATTTTCATCGGCATGAAGCAGCACGGAAGTGTCCAGGAGAAAGGGAAGTGATTTGGGATCATCCCATGCTCCAAATAGTGAAAATTCAATGGTGGTACCGGGACCAGGCGTAATTCCTGCCAATACACCCCATCCCCACCGCTGAAATATTGGATTGACATTTTCAAAGCCTCCGAAATCACTGACTTGCGCTCGTTGCAGCCGGCCATAGAAAAAGCGACTGTACCATTGTTGTTTTTTGATTTCGCCCCCAATACCTCGAAAGGAGTGATTGCTAAAGGAGTATTTGCCCAATTGCATGGTACGATCACCCAGATGAACCGTGTAGTCCCGATAGCTTGGGCTGATGCCCGCGAAACTATAGGAGGGTAGGGTTACATTAAAGGCGGTGCCACCCGTTGAATAAATAAAACTGAAGGGAGTCCCGACCCCAAAGGTTGAGAGATTTAAGTTGGCAGTGATTGAGCCATAGAATGGAGCCCTTCGATGCAGTGCTCCGTTTGTACCATAACCCTCGAGCAACAGCCCTATTTGTCCGTGAGCAGAAAAGGGATGCTCAAGTCGTTGTTTCAGATTGTCAAGGGTATTTTCAATATCTTGGGCTGTCACAAGACCAAACATGCCAAGAGACGTAATTAGAATGGTCCAGCAACGTGCTTGAGCGGGTTTCATGGTCGGGAAGGTGCTCCTGTAATCAGTTGGTTTTTGGTAATATAGTTAACAACTCGAAGCTTACCCAATAATAAAGTAAGAACTTTACTTTAGTGATTTATTAGTTTTGAAAAGGAATAACTTACGTATTACAAATCAACCAATATGAATGGAAAGGACGATGAGAGAATCGGTAGAATGTTGACTTAAAAGTCTGGCGAAAAGGATGCCGATCATTGTTTTAATCATCTGAAATCGCATCAACCGGATTTGCATTTGCTGCACTATAACTCATTAGGACCACTGAGACCAGGGCGATGCCGGCCATTAAAGCCATACCGATGACGAATTGACCATAGGTTGATCCGTAGACGAAGGCAAAATTATCCAGCCACCCTCTAGTAAAATAGTAGCCCAGAATGCCAGCTATCGCGAGGGCGATGCCAATGCGTTTAAAAAACTGCCGGCTGATTAGCCAGAGTATATGGGCCCTAGTGGCGCCCAGTACTTTGCGAATGGCAATTTCTTTCCATCTACTGCGTGCACTATGCAGGGCCAGACCGACTAAACCCAGTGAGGAGATTAAGATGGCGAAGAGGGCAAAGACTTTGAGCAGCGCGGTGCTGGTTTTTTCTGAGCGGTAGAGCGCGGCATATTCTTCATCGAGAAAACTGTAGGAGAAAGGGTGCCCCGGAAAGTTATTTTGCCAAACTTGCTCGGTAAAAGCAATGGCCTCCGATATGTTATCGCCGGAAGATTTGACGAAGAATTGACCACACCAGCTGGGCCGTTTGAATAGGATTAAGGGTTCGATCGGTGCGTGCAACGAATGAAAGTGGAAATTCTTTACGATGCCCCGTACGATGCCTTCTTCCCCTTGAAAGGTTATTTTTTGTCCCACCAACTGCGGCATGCTGATGTGCTTGGCCGCTACCTCGTTGAGGATGATGTCTCCGGTGATTTGCTCATCGCCTGGCAGAAACCATGTGCCCTCGAGCAATTCTAAGTCTAATAAGGGTTGAAATCCATCGCTGACGGCCAGTTGAAAAACTTTTGGATTGTAGTCGGGGTCTTTGCCGGTCCATTTTAAGCCACCGGCGGTTGAGCTCTTCATATTAATGGGTGAGGCACTGCCAAAGGCAGCCTGCACGATGGCATTGGATTGCAACAGTTGCTGACGGATGGCAGGCAACCTGGTGGGGCGCTCCTCATGGCTAATTATCCCGAGAGGCACCTTAATACTGAACACATGCTCGCTGCTGTACCCCAGATCAGAATTTAGCAGAAATTGATGCTGCTTCATGACAATTAAGGTGCAAATGATAAGCAATGCTGAAATGGCAAATTGCAGAGTCACAAATAAGGTGCGGAGCTGAATGCCATGGCCGACCGAGGTGGTCTGGTGAATAAGTTTAATGGGCTTGGTGGCGGCAGCTTGTATAGCGGGATAGACCGAGGTGAGCAGGAGGCAGGTCAGAATCAGACCGCCGATTAGTAGCCAAATCTGGGGATCGCCCAGGTTCATCTCCAGGCGATAACCGATGATCTGATTGATCCCAGGAAGGCTCCAGTATAGCAGCAATAGCGCCAGACCCAACGCTGTGAACACCACCAAACCTCCTTCGATGATGAATCGGCGCAACACCGTGCTGGGGTGCCCGCCAAGCAGCTTGCGCAAACCGACTTCTTTCTGCCGGTTCTGAATTTGAGCCAGCGTGAGGTTTACATAATTAAAGGTTGAAGAAAACAAGATCATGCCACCAATGAGTAGGACTAGCCAGAGAGTGCGCCGGTCGCCGATGGGGGCTTTGTCGCTCACTGGCACTGCCGTATTGAAGTGGGCTTCTTGCAGTAGCTCTAGGTGGACCACTGTCTCATCTGTGCGGTGCTGGCCGATCGTTTCAGTGATCAGCTGATGAATTTTATCCGATGCTGCTAGTGAAGTGGATTTGATGAATGTCTTATAATTCCAATTGCCCCATTGGACATCGTTGAGGTAAGCAAGTGAATCATCGAGACGGGCTGCAGTAGGGAGATATACATCAAATTGAAAACTCGAATTGGGTGCATTCTTCGTGATGGCGGCCACCTCAAAGGGCCGGTCGTCAATGTCAATCACCTTGCCCACCGCCTCCGCCTCACCAAAGAGTTGCTTGGCTTTCTGCTCGCTGAGAATGACCGAGAATTTTTGCGGAAATCTAATTGCTGGCTGGTCTGGATGCTCACGAAAAAATTCGAACCAGTTGTCATCGACATAAACGAGATTTTGCTCCACAAACGCCAGATCCTTATAGCGAATGGTGGGCGTGAAAAACCAAGCCGACATGCATCGAGTAGCTGCATCGATGTCGGCACTCACCCGCACCAATTCATCGGCAAGTGGGTAAGGCATGCTAGTCACGGGCATCACATCATCGCCAAAATGCCATTCAGCTGTGATGCGGAAGATACGCTCGTGATCTAGATAGATGCGATCAAAACTGAGCTCGTTTTGAACCCACACCAGGATGCAGAGGCTGATGGCCAAGCCAATGGCCAGGCTTAAAATATTTAAACAGGAGAAAAACCAATGGTGACGCAAATGGCGGAATGCTGTTTTTAGGTGGTGGTAGAACATGGGCAGAGCTTTCGTACGTAAATAAGATACAAAAGTTTCATGGTCTCGCAGAGGTCTTTGCTGCCCTTGCTCCAAGTTACCCTTCTCTCAATACATCCTTGGGATTCTGCCAGGCCACTTTTAGACTGTGGTAGCTCACCGTCAGTAGGGCAATGATACTTACTGCTCCGATGCCCAATGCAAAAAGAGTCCAAGTCAGGGTAGTGTGGTAGGCAAAATTGTCCAGCCACCGCTGCAAGAAGTAATAGCTAAGCGGAATGGCCAAGAGCAAAGCTGATGCCAGCAGCCAGGCAAATTCTCGATTGAGGATGCTGAACAAATGCAGGGTAGAGGCACCCAGCACTTTGCGGATGCTCATCTCTCTGCTGCGTTGGAGCGATACAATTGAAGACAGCCCCAGGAGTCCGAGACAGGCTATGAACATGCCGATCATCGCAAATAGATGAAACAGTTTACTTGTGGTTTGCTCATGCGCGTATAATTGGCCAATGTTTTCATCGAGAAAACTATAGGTGAACGGTGCTTCTGCTTCATGATCTTTCCAAGCCGAGGCCAGCTGACGAATTTGATCGTCCAAGGATCCGGGAGTAAGTCGGACGGCGAGCTGGTTAAGCGATCGTTTGCTCTTGAAAAAAATCAACGGCTCTATTTCGTGGTGCAGCGATTTAAAATGGAAATCCTCCATGACGCCGATGATTTGTCCATACCGATATCCTCCCAGCGACAGGGTTCGACCCAAGGGTTGATCCCAACCTAAGGCTTCGGCCGCCGCCTGATTGATCAGATAGGCATTGCTGTCGGCAGGGCTATCGAGGCGAAAATTTCTGCCCTCCAACACGTTGATCTTTAGTACATCCAGGAGGGGTGGTTGTATACCTGAATAATGCAACGATGTTTCCTTAAAATTAGCCGGCTGTTCCGGTCGAAAAACGGTGCTGTCATATCCCTTGCCAGGCAGGGTCTGAGCTGGACCCACACCCACCACCGTCGCCAGGGTTTTTAATGTTTGAATAAATGTTTCATAATTCTTGCCCAGACGTTGGGCGCCTTCTACGACAACCACATGCTCTTGGTCAAAGCCCAATTGTACTTGCTGCAAAAAGCGCATCTGAGCACTAATGGCCAGGGTGGCAATGATCAATCCCGCCGAAATACAGAATTGGAGAATGACCAGTCCTTTACGCAGTTTTTGGCCACCCAAGGCAACCCCCTCTAGTCCCTTCAGTACCACGGCTGGCCGCACCGCTGAAATCATCAAGGCCGGAACGATGCCGCTTAGCAGTGTGACCGCCAACCATAGACCGATGGCCGAAAAAATTAGGGTGGGATGAAGCAGGGCGGAACCTGGGATGGCCCGATTTAAGAAACCATTGAGGGTCGGCATCAAATAATAGCAGCATACGATGGCCAGAACGAGAGCGCCCAGCACCATCAGTCCGGCTTCAGCAAAAAATTGCGAAATCAATTGGTGCTTTTGTGAACCCAACGTTTTTCTCACCCCAATTTCCTTCGCACGATGCAACGAACGAGCCGTATTGAGATTAATAAAATTGATGCAGGCCAACGCTAGGATGAGCACACCAATCAGACTGAATAAATAAATGTATTTACCGATGCCATTGCCCGGGGTATCGTTTTCTAGGTTGGCATGTAGATGTACATTGTGCAAAGCCTGAATCGGAAATCGAGAAAAATTATTGCCATCGCCGTAAGCCTCATCATTTAATTCATTTTGTACGTAAGCATCAAATTTGTCCATGAAGGGTATCGGATCGGTGCCTGGCAGCAATCGAAAGTAGGTAAGGCAGGAAGCGTAGCCCCACCAGTCGCGCTGGCGTTCAATGTGGGCCAGTTGATCGATGGGCCGAAGAAAGTCAAATTCAATGTGAGACTGCTCGGGAAATGCTTGGACCACGGCCGTAATCTCGTAGACTTCACCATGGGCGGCCCTGAGGGTTTTGCCCAGGGGATTTTTCTTGCCGAGATATTTTCGCGCACTGGCTTCGGTGAGCACGATGCCTTTGGGTTTGGCCAAGGCTGTTTCGAGCGAGCCCGCAACAAAATGTACATCGAATATTTGCAGGAAGTTTTCATCGGTATACAGGATGCGATCTTCCTCGATGAAAGCGGTCTCTTTTTCGAAACTCAAAGCGCCGTAGTACAACCGGGTAGTGGCATCTACCTCCGGAAATTCTTCCTCTAGCACGCGGGCCAAGGGCACCGGCACCAAAGTGGTATGCCATTCATTATCGCCGTAGCGAGCTTGCCAACTGGTGCGGTAGATGTTTTCTGAATCTTGGTGAAATCGGTCAAAACCTATCTCGTAATTGACCCAGGTAAAAATCAGTAGGCAAATGGTAAAACCGAGGGTGAGCCCAAGCAGATTAATGAAGGCATGGCTGCGATGCCGCAGGAAGGATCGCAGGGCAATTTTGAGATGGCTTTTCCACATAGTAAGGTGAGTTTATAAAACTGAAAAAATATTTATTCTCGAATACTCTCCACGGGATTTGCTTGGGCAGCAACATAGGTTTGTAGCCCGACCGATGCCCAAGCCAGCATGACGCCGAGCAATGCGGCCAGCACGAAAAGCGAGGCGCGCAGCGGAATGCCAAAGGCAAAATTGTCTAACCAAGAAGACATGATTCGCCAGGCCACCGGGATGGCTACCAGAGAGGCAACCACCACAATGAGTGAGAAATTTTTGCTCAGCAGTAAGACAATGTTCCAACTGGAAGCACCCAACACCTTGCGTACACCAATTTCCTTTTTTCGTTGCACCGTGCTCAATAAAGCAATGGCAAATAATCCCAGGCCGGCAATGAGCATGGCCAATATCGTACTGAGTCCGACAATTTTACTCAGCCGGGATTCACTCACGTATTGGCGATCAATATTTTCGTCTAAGAAGGAATAATTAAAGGGAATTTCTGGTGCCGCAGTCGACCAGGCCGAGCGAATTTTCGCCACCGTAGCCGCCATATCAGCTGATTGTACTTTAAAGGAAATTTTGGGATTGGGTCCATCGGTACTCACCATATCCGGTGCTGCCTGAAATAGGGGAATATAATCTTTGACCATCACCAGGGGTGCGACGGTAGTATGCAGGGAGGCAAATTGAAAATCATCCGTCACACCGACAATCTGATACTCGCTGAACGGCCCAGGCAGCGTTTGGCCAATGGGATCACTCATTTGATATTCTCGGGCCATGGCGCGATTGATGATGGCAGCCTTTTGATCGGATCCCTCTTCATCGATCAGTGCACGACCTTCCCGAATGGGGATATCCATCACCTCGAAATAATCAGCCGACACTTGCTGGGCAAAGAAATTTCTGAATTTATCCGTCTCTTTGTCATTAAACCCCAAACGCATCCATCCGGGTGTGCCAATCGTATGCGACGAGGCAATGATGTTTTTTATTTCCGTCTGGCCATTGAGCAATGTACGCATGCGGTTTTCAATCTTATCGGCCGCTGTCCACATTTCGGAAAGGCGCTGCCCCGACACCTGGTATGGCACCACGATGACTTGATCTTGATCAAAACCAAGGTTTTTATTTTGTAAGAAGCGGATTTGCTTCTGCATGACCAGTGTCGAAGTGATCAACAATATGGAAAGAAAATATTGCACCCCCACCAACCATCGCAAAATGGCGTGCTTTGATCCCCTTTTTTTGAATTGGGTATGCAGTGCCCGTAGTGGAGACAAATTGGATAAGACCAGCGCTGGATAAAATCCCGCCAGTAGCCCCGTCACTCCGGCCAGCCCAACCATCACCAGCAAATGCTTGGGATCAAAGGAAAGGGCCAGGAGTTTGCCCGTCAAGGTATTAAAGGCCGGCAGCAAGGCCAGGGTAAGCACCACACCCAGCAGCATAGCCAAAAAGGCAGTCAGAATCGACTCCGTCCAAAATTGACCCATGACTTGCCTGCGCATCGCACCGCTCACTTTGCGCATCGCCACTTCTTTAGCTCTCGTGACCGACCGGCCAATGGCCAGCGAAGTAAAATTAATGCACGCCAGCACCAAAATGAGCAACGCAATGAGGGATAGTATTTGGGGATATTTGCGATCGCTGATCGTGACGATACCTTGTGGAATATCTGGATTTAAATGGATGTCGGTGAGCGGCTGCAAGCCGGCTTGGTATGCTCCGGGCTCGTAAATATCCGCTACCTTTTCATCAATCAGTGAGGCTATTTTATCGTGCAATAAGGCAAGATCAGTGTCGTCCTTTAGCATCACATAGGTCTCGGGAAAAACGACCGTCCAACTGTTTCGGCCTTGCTCCGAAGTAAATGCTTTGCAGTTGTCGTAGGGGATGATGATCCCAAATTGATGGCTGGCATTGGCAGGTGGATCTTCGGCAACCCCAATCACCTGAAAATCAACCCATTCGCCCCCAATTTGTAAAGCGAGGTTTTCACCGACTGGGTTGTCTGATCCGAAATATTTCTGGGTGAGACTTTCCGTTAGGATGGCTTGGTGTAGTTCTTGTCCAAAGGCAGTGCTTGATCCCTGTGTTAAGGGAAAATCGAAGAAATCAAAAAAGCTTGGTTCAGCAATATGGATGATTTCTTGATCCGTCAGGGCTTGTTGTCGTGCTGTACTATTGATGGTCAGATAGCGCATGACACCTTCCAATTCTGGTACACTCTCTCTAAGAGTGGCACCTAGTACAAAGGGAGTGACGCTATTAAAAAACACCTCGCCCTGGTAGTGCTCCTTTACCCAAACGCGATAAATATCGTCGGCCCGCGAATGAAATTTATCGTAGGAATATTCGTCGAGCACAAAGAGGATGATGAGCAGACAGGCGGCAGTGCCAACAGCTAATCCAAATAAATTAATGCCGGAGTAAACAAATCCTCTTTTGAGATTTCGGAAGGCGACCTTTAGATAATTTCTGACCATGGGTTAGCAATTAATTACGTGAAATATTTCAGGGATCTTAATCTTTGTTTTTGAGGCTTTCGGAGGGGTGTACCAAAGCGGCTCGCAATGACTGTGTACCCGTCGTGGCCAAAGCGATGACTAGGGCGATCCCTACGGCGAGGACAAAAATGTGAATGCCGGGCGTGATCCGATAAGCAAAATCTTGCAGCCATTGATCGGTGACAAACCAGGCCATTGGTACCGCCACTACAATGGCCAGCACCACTAATCGGAGCAGGTCTCGGCTCAGCAACCAAACCACGTTGCCAGCAGTAGCACCTAGGACCTTGCGGATGCCAATCTCCCGGGTTCTCTGTTCGGCTCGAAATGCTGTCAGACCAATGAGCCCAAGACATGAAATAAGGATGGCCAAAATGGTAAATATCAATACTACCTGCACCAGCCGTTTTTCACCGGCATAGAGTTGATCAAACTCCTCATCGAGAAAAACATATTCAAAGGCCGAATTGGGTAAATGTGTGGCGAAAGTGTTTTCTAATTTCTTAATGGCTAATCTGAGATTTGGCGTATTTAATCGCACCAATAGAAAGGGTTGCCAATTCATCCGCCGACCATTATTAAATGCATAGGCACCAATCGGTCGATGTAGACTCTCGAAATGAAAATCTTCCACAACACCGACAATTTTTGTGGGGCGCTGATACAGTTGAGGAGGGGTCTTACCAATGGCTCCTTCCGGTGTCCAGCCCAAGAATTCGATAGCCGTTTCATTCATGACCACATCAATGGTAGTATCACCTTCAGCTTTACTGTCAAGTGATCGACCGGCAATTAATTTGAGGTCTAGCACTTCTTCAAAGCGTGGACCAATGCTGTTGCTGGCTACGGCCATGATCTTTTCAGGTTCTCCAGGTCGATGCATGGAGTAGCCCGGGGCTGAGTTTCCGGGATAGGTGGTGGCACGGCAAACTTGCTCGACCTCAGGCAGGGCGTAGTAGGCATTCATCAATCCAGAAATGGATTGACGGTTTTCGGCCGCTGCAGTGGTCACGGCCACCACTTGTTCGGGTTGAAATCCTAATTTTTTTTGACTGATGAATTTCATTTGATGGGCAAATACCAGACTGGAGGCAATTAAGGTGATGCAGGCGATGTATTGTGCTACCACCATCGAATTGCGCAGAATCGGGCTGGTCGATATCCTTCGCGATGAGGGAGAAAAAATATCCTTCGGCGAAAATCCAGAAAGAATAAAGGCGGGATAGGCTCCTGCAAATAAGGTGACCGTAATAATTAATAGAGGGAGGCTCAGCAGCCAGGCGCCTTTAAAAAACATGCCCACCGGGAAGGATTGATCGGCCAACTGTTGGAGCACAGGCGAGACAGCGATGGCCACGGTCGAGCCAATCAGAGTAGCGGCAATGACCAGCACAGCGGTTTCACTTAAAAATCTTTGCGCAAGAGCAAATGAACTGGCACCTAGGGTTTTATTAATCCCAATTTCTTTGAGGCGTCCGCGAGCTCGAGCCGTAGCCATATTTATGTAATTAAAACATGCGAGAATCAGCACGATAAATCCGAGCCATAAAACCATTTTTACTTGCTGAATGTCGCCAGGCTTGTCTGAATACGAATTCGAAATATCACTCGAGTGCAAATGCACTTCAGAGAGCGGCTGGATCCAAAAGGAAAACCACCGATCTTCTGCTTTGACCACCTGATTAAAAGCATCAGTAATTTGATGGTGCATTAAGGCAGGGTCAATCTCATCGCCCATGAGTAGGTAGGTCTCAAAGCTGGCATTTCCCCAGTACAACCTTTTATAGGCCCAATCCAACGTACTGAGAGAGCCAATCATATTCGCTTGCACTGAAGAATGGCTGGGAAAATCCTGATAGACCGCCACGACCTTTAGTTCCAGGTCATTGTCAATATTAATGGTTTTTCCAATTGCATCTTCGTCGCCAAAAATCTTGGTTTTGGTGCTTGCACTCAGCGCAATTTGATTGGGTTCGGAGAGGAGGATTTCTCGCTCCTGGGCCAGCAAATCAATGTCAAAGATGGTAAAGACGGATGAATCAGCCCAGTACATTGCCTTATCGGCAAAATTGCGGTCGCCGTGAGATAAAAAGGCGGTGCGACCAAAATTGTGTTTGAGTAGTCGTACTTGTTCTACGATATCTGCAATATGGTCCTTAAAATGCGGCCCGGCGATATTCGGTACGTTTGCCCATTTTTCTTCAGAGCCATCGTAGGTGGCCGTGAGGCCTAAGCGATATATTTTGTCCTTCTTTTTATGGTAACCGTCAAAGCTAAATTGATGATGAGTAAAGGAAAAAAGCAGCATACACACGGAGATTCCAACGGCGAGGCCCACTAGATTTAATATGGCATAAAAACGATCTCGCCAAAGGCTCCGAACGGCTAGTTTAAGGTTGTTATAGATCATTTTTCAAAACAATTATTCGGTGTAAGGAAACGACTACTCAGATCTCAGGCTATTCACCGGATTGCTTCGTGCAGCACTTAAGGTACGCAGTGCGACCGTACCAATGGTGACCATCAGTATCAGCAGGAAGGCACCCAGGAAGGTCCAGGGTTCCATCGTGATGCGGCTGGCAAAGTCCTCCAGCCATCGGTTGGTGGCTAGATACCCTATCGGCAATGCAATTAGGAAGGAAATGCTGACCACCCGCAAGAAGTCCTTTAAAAACAGAGCTACAATACCAGAAGATGAGGCACCCAACACCTTGCGAATACCAATTTCTTTCATCCGTTTACGAACCATAAACGCAGTGAGGCCAAAGAGTCCCATGAGGGCAATGAATAAGGTCAGGATGGTGGCATAGAGCATGCTCTTGCCCAGCCTTTGATGCTCCTCGTATTGTTTCTGAAATTCTGCATCGAGAAAACTCAAGCGAATGGGATGGTCGGGTTCGATCCTCGACCATAGATCCGTAATAGAGGCCACCGTAGCCGATAAATCTTTGGTCTCCACTTGCAGGGATGTATACCATCTATTTCCTTGACCTCCAATGACCAATGGCCGAACGTCTCGCGTCACACTCGTAAAATGGAAGTCTTCACAAACACCTACAATGGTTCCAAACTCATCTTCAGAGCTAAACTTAACCCTTGTGCCGATCGGATCTTCGATCTGAAATCTGTCTACGAAGGTTTGATTGACGACAAAATTATTGACGGTGTCCTGTGCAAATTCAGACGATAGAAAGCGGCCTTCGATCATTCCAATCTGTAGGGTACTCAGGAAACCTTCATCTGCAAAAATGACGTTGGGATTCAACATTTCTTCACGACCCTCTTGCTTCATTCCCCAATCCGGAATAAATCTTCCGGGAAGGGTAGAGGACAAGGAGATATTCTTTACCCCTGGAATATTGAGAAACTGCTCTTTTAGGCCCGTGACCTTACGCTGGGTGCTTCGATCATTCATGATGATGCTCACCACCTGGTCCGGATTAAACCCTAGGTCATGATTGAGCATGTGATTTACCTGACGGTAAATAAAGGCCATCACAATCAGTAGACTCAGGGTGATGGCAAACTGGGTGGTGACCAATATTTTGCGGAGGGTGCCTTTCTCTTGGCTCATGCTCCCTTGGTGACTGAACGCCCGGCTGGGTTGGAAAGAGGACAATATTAATGCAGGATAAAATCCAGCTATTAATCCAACGAGAACTGCAAATAATAGGACGCCACCCACGGTCAAAATGGTTGGACTCCATAGGATGGAATCTAAATTGCGATCGACGATGGATGAAAAAATGGGCAGCAATAGTTTGGACAAAGCCAGACCTATGATTCCGGCGCCAATGGCCTGCAAAGTGGATTCGCTGAGAAACTGCCTGACCAACTGGGTGCGAACGGCACCACTTACTTTGCGCACACCTACTTCTTGCGCTCTTTCAGAGGCCTGAGCGGTAGCTAAATTGACGTAATTGATGAGGGCAATGAATAGTAGTAAGATCGCTACAACAATAAAAATGTAGAGATATCTAATGTTTCCTTCTCGGCCACTTATCCAGCCAATGTCGGAAGAATGCAAATAGATGTCATGCATCGGCTGCAATTTCCATGCAGCCAGATCATCTTGAGTGGGTGTATGGTTTATTTTGTCATACTCCATCAAGATCAATTTTGTGATGGCCTCCGTAATCTTGGACTCTAGCAAAGCAATGTCGGTGTTGCTCTTTACCTTGGCATAGGTCGCTCGATTATTCCCAGTCCAGCTATCTGAATACCAGGTGAAGGGCGTGTAGATTTCATAATCCAAGTGGACGTTTTGACCTTTGGTATCAAATACACCCATGACCGTATAGCCCTCTTCACTGTCATATTTTAAAGTCTTGCCAAGTGGATTTTCATCACCAAATAGTCGCGCTGCCAAACTTTGCGCAATGACTAGACTTTTTGGTTTTTGCAAGGCCGTGAGCGGGTCTCCTGCGATGTAGGGTAGCTGGACTACTTGAAAAAAGGTAGAATCAACTTGAGCTACCTCCTCGACATAGAGCTTGGTAAGACCATATTCAACGAGTGTTTCTCCACGCGGACTGATACCAGTGGCAGCTTCTATTTCTGGAAAATCATCGGTGAGTTTTCCCGCCAAGTGACTTGGACTCCAGGCAGTGCCTCCGTCGGAGCCCCATGACCGATAGATTCGGTAGGTATTTTCCGAATTGGGAATCCACTTATCAAAGGAATATTCATGCAATACAAAAGTGCTGATCAGCAGGGCGACAGCAATTCCAAGAGAAAGCCCCAGAATATTGACTGTCGTATTTGTTTTGTGCTTTAATAGATTCCGGTAGGCAATTTTTAGGTAATTTGTCCACATTGATCGATTGGTTTAAAATGGTCAATTCAATTCGACACAGTCTCAATACGGATTTGCCGTAAAGTTTCTTCATAAGATCATTAGCTTATTCGTCCCTGAGTGACTGAATCGGGTTGGTCGTAGCGACCCGAAGGCCCTGAAAACTGATGGTTATCACTGCAATTAGAATAGCAATGACACCGGTCAATACAAATATGAGCCAAGGCATATCTATTCTAAATACATAATTATCTAGCCAATTATTCATCAAATAAGCTGTAATGGGAGTGGCGATGACCAAGGCGACCAAAATCATGATGATGAAGTCTTTAGACAAAAGAGTCAAAATTTGAGCAACCGTTGCTCCTAATATCTTACGAATGCCAAATTCCTTCAATCTCTGAGTGGCTGCGTGCGTTGCGAGACCAAACAAACCTAGGCATGAGATAAAAATGGCCAAAATGCCGAAACCTTTCGTCATCGCAGACAGGCGACGATCTGCTTCATAAAATTCAGCAATGCTTTCGTCCAGAAATTCACCTTCGAAAATCTGCTCAGGCAAGACCTGATCAAATACAGCCTGAATTTGTGCCGTCGTCTGGGCTAGGTTATCCGGCCTAATCTTGACCCCGGCTTGCCACAAAAACTCTTTTCGACTAGTGAGCAGTAGTGGCGTGTGTTCTTGTCTTAAATTATGGGTGTGAAAGTCTTCTAAAACGCCAACGATTTTAGCTTTGCGCCTTCCCATTCCAATGGTTTGTCCAAGGACTTCATTTGGGTCGGAAAAGCCTAACTTCCGCAAAGCTGTTGTGTTGATGACGCAGTCGCGCATGGTATCGGTAGCTTCAAACCAATTGCCTGCGATCAAACGTAGGCCATAGGTTTCAGCATAGTGCTCGTCTGTAAATTTCATGGAGATGTGCCACGGTTCATCCTCAGCGCGAGTCCCATACCGCAAGTTCGTTGACCAAGTGTTACCTGAAAGAGGTTGATCACTACTGAAACTGACTCTAGTTACCGTCGGCAATTGCAGTAATCGAGCTTTTAATCCACCTTGGCGAGCCATGGTCGAACTATCATTTCCGAAACCAAAAGTGTAAACCAGGTCATCGGCGAATCCCAGATCCGTTTTGCGTATAAAATCTAATTGCATGATATTAACTAATGCAGCAATGATGAGTCCCTGTGCAATCACAAATTGAGTTACAACTAGAAATTTACGCAACCCATTTCCTCCCGGTGTATTACTTCCGTGACCCTTACCTAAGACATCGATCGGCTTCCATCTGGTCAACACCAGGGCCGGATAAAGCCCGGATAGAACGGTGACAATTAATGTTGTGACCATTAGAAATCCCAGTATTCTGGGATCTGCTAAGATGTTAGTTTGTTTTGGTAAATCGGAAATTTGTTCAAGGAGCGGCAAGGCGGTTTGTGCGATCACAACTCCAATCAAAACCGCGAAGGTGACAATGATTCCGGTCTCCAACATAAATTGCGATGTCAACTGCTCACGTGTGCTACCCAACGTCTTTCTTACTCCGACTTCCTTACTCCGCAAAGTGGATTGGGCTGTGGTCAAATTGACGAAATTAAAGCAAGCCATCAACAAGATCAAAATACCCACAGCCGTGAGGATTCCGAGCCTGGATCGACTGGTGCGATGATGACCAGAATTATAGTAATCTTGACTGTAGTGTAAGTCGGAGAGGGGCTGTAGTTGATGGGTGATCTTGCGAATGGCATCGTTGTCATGGTACTCTTTTTTTCCCACTTCTGCCAAAAGACTATTAGTGATGTCCCAATTGTCCACTAACTTTAATTTTCCGTAGACCTGACTGTTGGAACTGCAGCTGCCCCAGGACTCTGAATAAAAAAAGCGATCAGCATTCGATTTCAAGGTTTCAAAAGAAACGAGAAAGGGAAAATTAAAATCGCAATTATCTACCGGGTCCTCTACAATGCCAGTCACTCTGAGCGGAACGGTATTTTCAATAATTATTTCTTGCCCAATGGCAGTTTGGAGGTCGTCAAAGCACTTTTCTGCCCAGGTCCTAGTAAGCACGATGCTACCGGGTTCGCTCAGTGCTTTCTGTGCGTCACCTATCAGCCATTGAAAGGAAAAGACATCAGTGAAAGATGGCATGGCGAAAAAGGCAGTCTCCGAGTCTGCCATGCCAAACTTCTTCAAGGGTGCTCCACCTTGTGGATCGGGAATGATCACAGACGTCCACAACTCTTGTACTTTGGTTAGTGCTTCAAAATGTGGGATGTTCGCTTTCATTTGGTCCCAGGCCGGACCCGGCACACAGACTGAATGATTCTGGCCCTCTCCAGGTACCTCCACCGTTCTGACCACTCTAGCAATCTTGTCGTAGTCTTCGAAGTTCTTATTGAAGCTTAATTCGTAGGATACGATCCGATAGATGAGCAGGGAGGCCGCTATTCCAACCGCTAATCCCATAATATTGATCATGGAATAAATGCGATTCTTCTTTAGGCTTCGCCAGGCTATCTTGAGATTATTTTGAAACATTGGTCAGGAGATTTGATCACGATCATACCTATGACAAAGAAAAGACATGCCAGAATTATTAAAGACTGTAAATCAGCATTTTAGGTGATCATGCTTGAGAGGCTTTGTGCGATTACGGGCAGAGAGTGTACGGATCCGGACAATGCTAGGGACTCACCACTTCATGCGCTTCTACCCAATACTTCTCTTCGCTGTGATCACCGCGAGCAACCAGGAGTAGCCTTTGCTCCGGAACAAAATCGATATCTCCCCAATAGGACCCATCTTGCAATAATTTAATTGCCCTTCCGAACCTTGATGCATACCATAGTGCACCCTCCTCAACGGTAGTTAAAAGCAGTTGACTATCAGAGATTGCAGCGATGCCATCAAAGTCGATTGGTTCTAGCTCAATTTTCTGCAGGGATTGTTGTGTAAAATGAATTTGATGTAACATAGTTCCACCCACGACCAGATGTGAGTCTATGATTTCCAATCCATTGGCCCAGGCGAGTTGAATGGAATCTTGAGCCCAGATGAGCAGCTCATGAGCTTCTACCCTTAAGATCGCATGGATGGCAGATGCACTAACAAATACGTTGTCGTGGGCTACTAAGACATCATTGAGTCCACATCCTTCCAATGGTTCGCCTATGCTATGCAAGATTTCGCCATCCGGCAAGCGGAGGATCAGCAACCGATTTACATCGGCGACATATAATCGGTCTTTGCGAATCGCCATCCCAGTGGGTCGGTTTAGATCACTCACCCACTTCGATTCGATTAATATACCGTCTTTGGATAGCTTCGAAATGAACCCATCTGTTCCTTGGCCATACTTTTTACCGTTGGTAACATAGATGTACTCATGGTTTTCGTCGAAGATCACGCTTTCTGGATTTTTGAAAGCAGTGTCGTGGCAGCGCCACTTAAGGTTGACTTCCAGAGTCTCTTGACTGGCTGCCGATTTAACGGTGGTGGTGCGGCCCAAATCTTTTCCGGAAAACTGACAACAGTAGCACAGCAATAGACAAGCGGGAGGTAAGAAAAACCGTGTTTTTTTGAGTTCTTCAAGCAAAGTATCTGCTAAAGTTTGATCACCTTATGCATGGTGGTGCGATGAGCACGCCTTACTTGCAAAAAGTAAATACCTGGACTGAGATTGTTAAAATTAATAATCCTCGATGTCTTAGTCAAAATTCCTTTCAATTGCGGTCGCGCAGCAGCATCGAGGACTTGGTAGGTTGCTACCTCGTCAGCCATAAAGTTAACAGCCATTTGATCGACCACAGGATTAGGTGAGATTATGATCTGATCCGATTGCGCACAAGGGCTGATTGAAATGATCTTCGAATAGGAATAAGTACCGTCAACATCTATTTGTTGGAGCCGGTAATAGGTCTGTTCGAAAATGGCTGTTTGATCATAGTATTCATATTGCGCTCCATCTTGCGTACTTTCTCGGCGGTATTGGACTTCAATGGTCTTCCAGATTTCCGTTGGGGTAGCTCGCCTTTGCAAATGAAAAGACTCATGTCCTACCTCGGAGGCGGTTGACCAAGTGATATGAGCAGCGTCATCTTGGCAGGTTGCGTGAAAGGCAGCTAGCTCAACGGGTAAAGGAGCCGTTGCTGTAATAGATAGGCTGTAAGCAGTGAAGCATAGTTCGTCATCTGCAGCATTGTCTACCGCACGAACAAACCAATCTCCAAACGGACTTTGATCAACGTATCGGTCAAAATTTTGCGATGGATCGTAGGGCCCTCCGGTGGTTGGGTTAGCAGGTAGTGCTCCTCCACCTTCGGCAAAAGACATCGTCACCGAGCCGCTTTCTGTCGAACCGGTAAAATCACCAAAGTTGATCATTCGTCGATTCGGTTTGGGCAAACCTCCAGGTCCTCTCAGCACAAATCTGATTTCGTCATTGTACGGATCACCGCCTCCCGGACCAGGGCAGTCACCTGATACTTTACTGAAGGTAATCGATACGGAGACCGCAGTCATGATGGATCCAGTCGGAAAATCGGTTCCAGCAGTAAATGTCACCGTACCCCCATTGGCACGACCATCGTCTGCCACCAGCGAACCATTCCAGCCTTTAGTAACTGTGGTTTGACTGAGACCTAATATTGTGTGCAGAAAGAATGCAACGAACGTGAAGGACCCTTTCGCCTTGAGGAATGGATTGGACATTGAGTGGTATTGAACGATACTGGATAGTATCACAAAAAAGGTACCAGATATCTCCTCCTACTCCTATACACGACAAAAGGGTCAAGCTGTTTGGACAAGTGGTCATCGGGGCCCGATCGCATCCTCCACTTTTGCCTGTCAGGAAGTGTTTAGCAAGGCATAATCGCCATTTAAATCGAGAGCGCAGGCCAACTTTTTTGGCTATAAAAATTGCCGCACCACATTTTCTGTCACGATCTGCCCATCTAACATACGCACGATGCGATTGCCAAATTCGGCGCAGTACTGAGAGTGGGTCACCATGACAATGGTGGTACCATCGGCATTTAACTCAGCTAAAATGCGCATCACATCATCACCGTTGGAGCTGTCCAAGTTTCCGGTAGGCTCATCAGCTAGGATTAGTTTAGGATTGTTTACAATGGCTCGCGCCACGGCCACCCGCTGCTGTTGCCCTCCCGACAGTTGTTGGGGGAAGTGATTACGTCGATGCATCATCTTCATGTTTTCCAATAATTTTTCGACCCGTTCCTTTCGCTCTGCCTTGGGAGTATTGGTGTATAGCATGGGTAGTTCGACATTTTCGAAGACGGTCAATTCATCAATCAGATTAAAACTCTGAAAGACGAACCCAAGATTGTGTTTACGGACATTACTTCTCTTCCTTTCGGGTAAGTTGCCGACTTCCTGATCCAGAAAGTAATAACCACCGTCGGTGGGAGAGTCAATCATTCCCAACACATTTAACAAAGTAGATTTACCACAACCCGAGGGGCCCATGATGGCAACAAATTCACCTTCTTCGATCTGGAGATTGACTTCATTGAGGGCTACGGTTTCAATATCTTCTGTCTCATATACTTTGACGAGATTATCGGTCTTGATCATACAATTAGGATTTGATACTCAGATTATTTAATGGTTCGCTATGAAGGGTCGCATGTCACCTTCAGTATAAGGACGTGTGTTTAGAGCGAATAGTTGCACTTTTAGCAAACTTAACTGCCAGTTCTTGTGAATGACATTCAATTACCTTGATGAGGCTAAGTAATGATGCCGAAGAAGCAGCAAGATGTTGAGATTGCTGAGCCTTGTTTTGTCAATGAAGGAGAGGCTCCGGCAATCCGATGCTATTGCCTTTTAGACTATGGGAATGTTCAAAAATTTTCCGTCGCTGTCAAAGGTATTTATGGAAGGGCTTACTGACCGGCCTACGGATTGAGCCTCGTCCGTCAACGATGGCTTAATGGTCAACAGTTTGCCTACATCATCTTAAAACTAGAGGATTTACTCACATTCTGACGGATGATTTTGGGATTGCCATGGCAGATGAAATCACTCGATCCTCCCAGAGTTAGGTCAATTTCATCGATGGCACCCAGTCGACCATCAGATCCGCCGGAGAGATTAAAACGACCTGTCTGAATATTTAGATTGCTGCATTTGAGATCGCTGCCACCAGAGGCTGTTATAAAGGCTTGCTCAAGATTGCCATCCATGTTGATATCAGATCCACCGGAGAGATTCACGTGGCATTCAGCTCCACTGATATTTTCTAAATGTAGGTCACTTCCTCCACTGGCATCCACATGCAATTCGGAGAGGGATTTAAAATTGATGTGCGTATCCGAGCCACCACTCATATTGGCTGAAAAAGAATCTGCATACAGGGCGGGAAATTTAAGATCCGAGCCACCACTAAAATTCACACTGAAGGAACCAGCCCGAATGCTCCCCTCCGCAGTGACATCTGAGCCACCTGACGCATTGATTTTGCTTAGATCTTTGAAAGTGAGATATATCCGCTTCCGCTTGGCTTGCCTCACCCTGACGCCCTCATCAAAGTAGATTCGCAGATGATCGTTGCGAACTTCCGTCCGAAGGTCAGCAATGAGGTTTTCATCTGCTTCAATGGTCATGCCATGGGAATCACCTTGGTTGAGAATTAGGTCCCAGCCGTGACTTACCGATACACTTGAAAAAGGATCAAGGTTACGATCCACCTTTACCACATTTCCACTGCCTACGATATTTTGGCATGCGAGGTTTAGGGAGGACAAAACGGTGAAGATTAAAGTGCAAGAGAAAGTAAACATTTTCATTTTTATCAAATTTTATCACCAAAACAAATTTCTTGAGGCAATTTGGTTTAAAGACATATAATCGCAGTCGAGAGTTGCATCGAACCTTGTCAAATATTCTAAATTGTTCTTAAATCTGAATTCACCAGCAGGTAATATAGGAACCATCATCGCTTGATTACTCTGAACGCAGTATATCTGCTGGATTTTGCAAGGCAACCCGTAGCGACTGGGCACTTATGGTCAACAATGCGATCACTAGTAAAACACCCGAGGCCAGCAAGTAGGTCCATGCATTCACTTGAACTCGATAAGCGAAATCTTGCAGCCATTCTTGAGACAACCAAACTGCGGTAGGTATTGCAATGGTCAGGGCTATGGCAATCAGTTTTAGAAAATCTCGCACCAACAGGAATAGGTTAGCCTTAGTACTGGCCCCGAGAATTTTGCGAATACCCATTTCTTTACTTCTGAGATGAGTGGCAAATGAGACGAGTCCAAAGAGGCCCAAACATGCAATCACAATTGCCAGCAGTGCAAACATCGTCAGTGCGCGCGCGAGAACTTCCTCCTTGGCAGCCATTTCCTCAAAATTATCATCCATGAATTCATAATTGAGTTTTTCATCAGGACGAATTTGAGACCACCTTTCTTCAATCGATCGTATTAAGGATGCCATCTCGGAGCCGTCCAACTTCAAAAGCAAGGTGCTACCACTTTCGGTATAGGTCAGAATGGTTGGCTCGATTTCTTCAGTCAAAGATAGATAATGGAAGTCCGAAACTATACCAATAATCTCTCTTGTTTTACTGAGCGATTTACCGATGGGATCTTCGAGTCCAAGCGATGCCACCGCAGCCTCATTGAGAATGATCGCATTGGTGTCTGTAGCCATTTTAGCATTGAAATTGCGTCCATCAGTCAAAGTCATATCCATCAAGGGAATGAAGTTAGCATCGACGGGGAACGTCTGAAAGGTGCGAGCCTGCTCTCCCTCCCCCTTGGTAAAAGAGGTCATGGTAATGGATGAAGTACTTGGTGCTCTGCCACAAATACTGGCAAGGGAGATCTGCGGTGCACCCATGAGTTGGTCTCGTAAGGTTTTAATGTCATCAAAGGAATCTGGCTGCTGATTGATGATCATGACACTGGATTGATTGAGCCCTAGATCTTGACTCCGCATAAACTGCAGTTGGCTATATACCACTAAGCAGCCAACAATTAGTAAGGCAGCTATGCTAAATTGGGTGACAACCAAACCATTGCGAAATAGTAAGCCTCCTCCCAGGCCATAATTACCTTTGATCACTTTTTGCGGCTGAAATTGGGTGAGAAACCATGCCGGATAGATACCTGCCAATAATCCCAAGATTAGTGAGAAAGTCACAAATCCCGCCAAATAGTAGGGATAGTTGACCACTGGCCCCAGGATCATAAGACCGGTCCAGTGCTCCACTGAAATCCTTAAGATCTCGGTGAGAACCATACCCAGGAGCATGGCAAGAAAGGTGAATACGATCGATTCGAAGAGAAATTGTCGGCGGAGATTCGGTATGGAAATGCCTAGTGTCTTTTTCACACCGACCTCCTTGGCGCGTACCGATGCGCGGGCTGTCGTCAGATTTAAATAATTGGCTATGGCAATCAGAATAATAAATAGTCCAATGATACCCAACGCATAGGCAAGCGTTGGGTTTCCGTGAGCTTTGATTTCAAAATTAAATGGAGAGTACAAATAGATGTCATGGAGAGGTTGAATAAAGAATTGTACCGAAAAATTACTGTTGGACCATTCCTTAAATTCCATGCCCATGGTATTGCTGGCATATGCATGATCTTTTTGCAGAAGGTCCAGAGCGTTCTGCAGCTCGGACTGACCGGCTTGAGGATGCAGTTTTACATAATTGTAGTAAGTGACATTGGTCCAATATTTCTGAGGTTCTTTGGGGGCTACCAATGGCAGCCAGTATTCTCCTTCCAAATGAGTATTTGAATAATTTGCGTTAATAACTGCCTTGACAATATGTGTTCGCTTGTCCGGCCCAATCTCAACGGATCGCCCCACTACATCAATTTGATTGAAGATCTTTTTGGCCAAGGATGTAGAAATTACCAAATCATCCGGATTGGCAAGCACCTTCGTCACATTGCCCTCGGCAACATGCATTGGAAACATGCGAAAAAAGTTGGAATCGGCATAGTATCCCTTTTCTTCAATGACCTCTTTACCATGAAATCGAAAAGAGAGGTCTTTGATATTTAATTTAAATCTGGTTGACAATTCTAAGGATGGGCAGGCCGCTGGTAAATGATCGAGAAGCTGTTCCTGACTGAGTGCAAATCCACCCATGTTGTAAAAATCACTGGCAATCCGGAAAATGCGATCACCCTCAGGAAATTGCTGGTCGTAGGTCAATTCACGATAAGAAAAAGCAAGGAGCATAAAAGCACATGCCATGCCCAATGATAATCCGATTAAATTTAAGCCGGAGTATCCGGGATATTTAACAATTGACCGCCAGGTCGTCTTTAAATAATGTTTAAACATGTCTTCATGAATTGTGAAAACCGGATCAGTCGTCCCGCATCGAGGTGGCTGGATGATGCAAAGAAAATTGATAGGTTTTTCCAAATAAAGTTAGGATGGAAATACTGACCACTGCCACTGCCGGTAAAATAAACAACCACATAGTTAGATCGATGCGATATGCGTACCCCATGAGCCACTTATTGACTATGTAATAGGTCACGGGTGCTGCCAACAAGATCGAAATTAGAATCAATCGAATGAGGTCCTTGGTGAGTAAGCCAATGATCTGGGACACGGATGCCCCCAGCACTTTTCGGATTCCAATCTCTTTCCCTCGGCGGGATATTGTGAAGGAGATCAAACCAAATAGACCGAGACAGGCAATGAGCATAGCAAAACTACTGAGCAGTCGAAAAACTGCTTGAAAGCGCTGATCAGCGGCATACTGTTTGTTGAATTCCTCATCCAAAAAATAATAATTAAAGGGACTATGTGGAAAAGAAGCTTTATAGGTATCCTTCACCATAGCCAATTGACTGGCAACATCCCCCTTGCTCAATTTGATGCTGGCCATTTCATGCCAATTTTTTGCATAATTGAAAATTAAGGGAATATGCTCCGATTTTGCGCTTAGTTGATGAAAATTCTTGACGACCCCAACGATGGTTTTTTCTGAACCCCAGAAAACAACGGATTTTCCGATAGCCTCCTGGGCAGAAGGAATTTCCCATAGACGTATGGATTCTTCATTCACCAGGATTTGATTTTTGTTCTCACTTTCTTCTTTGAAATTTTCTCCTGCAAGGAGTTCAATATTAAGTGTCGGTACGAAAGCTTGGTCAATAAAATAGATATAAAAATTGAAGTTGTGTTCTTGTACGGCACCTTTCAAATTGATTCCTGTCGTACTTCCGAGTTCACTGGTAGGTAATCCCGGAACACACGATGAAAACGCGACTGATAATACTTCAGGTTGATCCAGTAATTGATCTTTGTACCTGGTGAAGTTGGTCTGGTACTCTTTGGTATCTGGTGAATTTACTACCAATGTATGGTCGATATCGACACCCAAATCCATAGTACGCAGGTACTGCAGTTGCTTATGCACTGTAAACGTCTGAATTAACAAGAAGGTGGTTATGGCAAATTGAAAAACAACTAATCCCTTGCGCAAATTAATGCCAAAAATCGAGTGTGAAAACTTACCTTTTAAAACGGAAATAGGACGAAAAGAGCTCAAGATTAAGGCAGGAAAGACAGCTGATAAACTGGTACTCACAACTAGGAGCCCCAAAATCATCATCCAAAATATTGGATCATCTATAAATCCAAATTGGTCCGGAAGATCAGCTACAGCACGAAAGGGCTGCAAGGAAGCCATCATCAAGAGCAAGGCAAGAAATACAGCCATCAAATTTATGAGAAATGCTTCAGCTACAAATTGCATGCGAAGCTGAGCAATTGACGAACCAATCACTTTTCGGATGCCAACTTCCTTGGCTCGGTCGAGTGATTTGGCTGTAGCCAAATTAATGTAATTAACTATGGCTATAAAAATCACCAAAAATGCTACCCCAAGCAAAATGAATATAGATGAGGCATTTCCATTGACCTCTGGTTCGTATGATTTGTGCGAGTGGAGATGAATGTCGCGCATGGGTTGGGCGATGACTCTCTCTCCTTCAATGATGTCACCTGCCATAAGCTCTGCACTGAGGTCATCTAAATGCTGCTGCAGCAGTGGCAGTTGAGATGCCTCTTGCAGTAGCAGGTAGGTGTACATATTGTTACTATTCCAGTTAGATTCTTTGTCTTGTTTTTCTTCCGTCACCAACGTTGCAAAGGAAACGAGCATATTGTACTTAAAATGAGTGTTGGCAGGGACATCGGCAATAAGACCCACGATTTGATACGGCTTTTTTGAACCAGTGATTTCTAGACTTTGTCCGATCACATCGCTGTGCCCGAATATCCGATTGGCCAGGTCATAGGTCAATACCATTTCATATGGTGCTGCAAAGGGTTCATCCACACTGGACCTTTGGGGAGGATTGCCAAACAGGTTGAAAAAGGATGGGTCAACGGCATAAACTTTCTCGACATTGAAATAATTATCTCCCACTTTCACCGAGCGATTACCCATAGACTCGGCACGGGCAAATTCTACTACTTCGGAAAAACCTGATTTGATCTTGGGCCCTAATGGGGCGTAAGTTTCGGCATCTTGATCAATTACAACGGCGCCGTTGAGGTAGTCCATGGTAATACGGACCATTCGATCTGAAAGTGGAATTGACTTCTCGTAGCTAAATTCATATCGGGCATAACTAATGATCAAAAGAGCGATAGCTAAGCCCGTTGAAAGACCCAAGATATTGATGAAGGTGAAAGTGGGGTTTTTACTGAGAACCCGATACGCAATCTTAAGATTATTTTTGATCATGTCGAACGGTGAGCTTAGGTCAAGTTTAGGTGGTCAATATAATACCGAACTCATCTGCTTTGTCTAGCCTATCCATAGCTTTACTTTCAAAAACATGCCATGTTTATATACTGTTGTGCATCAAGTAGTTAGAGAATCGCAGTGAAGACTTGGCCCAGCATGCATGTACGATAATGAACAGTAACTGTTCGATGTCGAACAAGATTGGGTCGGATATTTA
This sequence comes from Saprospiraceae bacterium, assembly GCA_965223215.1. Lineage (GTDB taxonomy): Bacteria > Bacteroidota > Bacteroidia > Chitinophagales > Saprospiraceae > JABDMH01. The sequence continues at coordinate 336,875 of CBDCVZ010000010.1, forward strand.
GTATTTACCAAGCATAAAGAAATCAGAACAATCGACAGGAAAGGGGGAACCAGTCAAGGTTGACATTTGTTCACTAATTAGCTAACTTTGAACAGTGTCCAAGAACCAGATTCGTGAAGTCGTATTTTACAAGGACTACTACTTGAAGTTCTATCGAACGCTGGACAAGAGGACCAGGCTAAAGTTGGACTGGACGATCCAACTAATTGAAACACAGAAACAGGTTTCCAATCAAGTACTTCAAGTATCTGACGGATACTGATGGATTATATGAGATAAGAGTTGAAATGCAATCCAACATTTATCGCGTATTCAGCTTCTTTGACGAAGGAAGACTTGTAATCGCAATGGATTTCAAAAGAAGACGCAAAGAACACCTGAGAAGGAAATCAAGATAGCTGAGAGGATCAAAAGAGAATACTTCAATGAAAAGGAAAAATAAAAATATTACAACATTCAAAGATCACCTTGTCCGGGAATACAGACAATTGGGAACAAAAACACGAGACGAATACGAATCTGGATTCGAAGCATTTAGATTAGGAATTTTACTTCAAGAACTTAGAACCGAAGAGGGATTAACTCAAGAGGAACTTGCAAATAAATGTGGAACAACGAAGAGTTATATTTCACGAATTGAGAACAACGCTTCTGATATAAGACTCTCAACCATTATTCGAATATTCAAGCAAGGATTCGGAAGGGATCTTAGACTAATTGTAGAATAGGTACGCTTTGGTAACAATGTGCACCACGAACCATGCTCGCTAATCGCTTCGCACGGCGGGTGCACTGACCGTAGGCTCAGTCATTCGGTGCGCAAGGTTTCCACTGGATTAGTAGCAGTAGTGCGCCATCCTTGATATAGAATAATGGTTACACCCATCGCGATTGAGAGAAATCCGGCCATCACGAAAATCCAAAAACCTATCTCTACTTGATAAGCAAAATTATTCAGCCATTGCTTCATTAGATAATAGGTGATTGGGGTGGCAACAACGAATGAAATGAGCAATATTCTGATGTAGTCTTGTGCCAGCAATACGACAATGTTTTCGAGATTTGCACCTAGGATCCTCCGAATACTAATCTCTTTCAATCTCCGACCGATGGTCAGCATTACCAAAGCCAATAAACCAATACCACCAATCACAAGCCCCAAGGCACTGAAGGCGAGGTTGAGCAAATAAAACCGACTCTCAGCTTGATACTGGTGCCGAAAATGATTATCCACAATAATGGGATCGTAAACTGTATAGGGAAAATAGGCGTTAAAGAGCTCTTTGATTTCCTCTTGTAATTCGACAATGTTCTTACGAGAATGGCGGATGCTATAGAAACCATCTGTAATAAAATTGTCCTTTGAGTAATCATGAATTATTGGTGCGATGGTATGGTGCAACGATCGTTGGTGAAAATTATCCACCACACCGACAATTTCTAATTCATTTCTCCACCGCGTAAATTGGTGACCCACTGCCTCCTGGGGATCGAAGTATCCCAGTAGATCTGCGGTCATCTTGTTGATGATGCAAAAGCGTCGGTCGCTATGGTTCGCTAATTTTGCCGAATCTAGGGCTAAAAAAGGAATCTTAAACAAATCAAAATAATAGGGATCACCATAATTTCGATAATAATTAAATGGAATACCCTTTGGGTTTTGCGAATCGGCGATGACCAATTCCATCTGGTCGCCTGGTATGTGATGGGAGATGCTAACGCCCTCGACACCTCTTAGTGCTCTGACGCTGTTTAAAAAAGGTGTCAAATTTGCCTTTAGCAATTGGTAATCTACCCCCAGAGGCCCGCGAATGGCTACGACGTTGCTGGTCTCTACGCCTAGATTTTGCGAGTGCATAAACTTCATCTGATGACGAATCAACATCGTGCCACTGAGCAAGGCCATGATGATCGCAAATTGCAGAGCAAGCAAGATTGGCTGCTTTCCGGGCTTTGAAACGGTGCTGGATAAAGCCGAACCACGCAACAAATTGATGGGAGTCATCGAAGATAGCAGGGCAGCTGGAAGGACCATGCTAATCACACCGCCCAATGCTAGAAAAAGCAAAAGATAAAAGGATGGGTCGCGCCAACTGAAGTCAAGCAGACCCACTTCAAAAAGTGGAATGCCAAATTGAGCACTGATCCAGGGCTCAGCCATGATCGCCATGGAAACCCCCAAAATGGTACTGATCGCAATACCCAGCCCAGCGTTGGTAAGTAAATGTGCAAACAGGTCGCTTCGGTCTGCACCCACAATTCGCTGAATACTTAGTGATGTCGTGCGTTCGAGTGCATATGCAAAGAAAATGTTAAAATAATTAATCCATCCTAAGATAAGGATTAGGAGGGCGATCCCACCCAAGATCCAGATGTTGTTGCCGTCACCATTTCCCGTTAGATCTCCTTCTATCGAAGCATATAAATGTATATCTGCCATCTTCCGTAAACTGAAGGAATCATAGGCTGCCTTAGTGGTCTCCCTTGTCTTAAATTCTCTCGAGATAGCGGTGGCTAATTCATTGAGATCGGTACCGTTCCTTAATAGTAGATAGCTATAAACATAGGCAGATTCCAGTTGCTGATCACCATAAACCTGCAGACCCCAGTTTGTCATCGTGCTCAGAGAGGCCAGGAGGTCAAATTGGATGTGCGACTGAGCGGGAGGATCCTCCACCACTCCAGTCACCAAGAGTGGCTTCATGTTTTCAAAGAGAATTTCCTTGCCCAGCGCCGGTGTATCTCCAAAGAAACGGTGTGCTAAAGACTTTGTAAGCACTACAGAGTTGGGATCAGACAGAGCTGTTTTGGCATCGCCGGCCAGTAGGGGAAAGGAAAAAATCTCGAAGAATGAAGCATCACAAAAGAACAAACCGTCATCTCGGTAGAGTTCGTCCTCATGCCGGATGACCACGTCATTGGCAATCCATCTGCCAAACCTGACGAAACTTTGAACTTCCGGAAATTTCTCTTTTACCAATACAGGAAGCCCGGAATAGGTAATGGCATGCGTTCGGGTGTCTGCAGAATTTGGATCGTGGTGATGGGTTTCGATCCGTGCGATGTTATTTAGATGGTCGTGAAATCTATCGAAGTTCCATTGCCAATTAATATATTTAATGAGGAGTATGCTGGCTGCGATACCCATTCCCAGGCCCACTACCTTGAGCAGCGATAGCGATGGCTGTCGCAACGTGAGACGCCAGGCCTGTAGGATGTTTCGTGCAATCATAAACTAAAAATAAAGTTTACCAATAAAATCACTCGCTGTGCCTGCTGCCCCCTAGCGCTGATCGGTTTTTATTCATCTCTTAATGCTTTAATTGGGTTGGCCACAGCCGCCCGGATACTTTGGTAACTGACCGTACCCAAAGCAATTGCGATGGCGACGATCCCAGCCAGGGCGAAAACCCACCATTTAATGTTGATGCGGTAAGCAAAATTATCCAACCATTTCTCCATCATCCAATAGGCGAGAGGAGCTGCAAAAAACAGAGCGATAAAAACCAATTTTATGAAATCCTTCGATAGCATTGAAACGATACCGATTACACTAGCGCCAAGTACCTTGCGAATGCCGATTTCCTTTGAGCGTTGCTCGGAAGTAAAGGTTGCAAGTCCGAATAGTCCGAGGCAGGCAATGAAAATAGCGCAAAGAGCGGCTAATGAAAATAGTGTGCCGCGTTGTTGATCGGCTCGGTAAAAGTGATCTATTTGATCATCCAGTAAATGATATTCAAAGAGATGGTCAGGGTCAATCTGATGTAAAATCTCGGTCATTTGTACGATGGTTTGCTCTATTTTTTCACCAGAAATCCTAGCTGTGAAGTAATCAATAGATTGTAATGCAGATGTGTGGTGAGCTAAAACAAGTGGTTCTATCGGTTCGTAGAGGGATTGGAAGTTAAAGTCTTCCACAATGCCAATGACGCGTACTTTATGTGGAATATTCAAGGGGAATTCAGCACCATTATTAATGCGACTCACCAAAATTAATTCTTGCTCATCCACCTCAGTAATTCCAAAAACTTTCGCTGCAGACCGATTGAGAATGACCGATGTAGAATCAGCACTATGGGGCTGTGAACGGAAATTCCTGCCCGCATGTAAATCAATATTGAAAGTACTCAAAAAATCTTCATCCACACCCATATACCAGGGTATCTGACCGGGTTCAGTCAAACCTGCTTCAGCATGTGCCTTTACTTGAATAAGATTTTTCCATTCTCCTGGGACTCTGCTACTTACTGAAACTGCAGAGACCGCTGGAAGTTGAAGGTAGTTCTGTTTTATAACTTCAAAACCGCTTCGAACAAAACCACTGTTAATATCCACCACGACTAAGTGCTCCTGGTCGAAGCCCAGATCTTGACTGGAGACAAAGCGCATTTGCTGCCATACCAGGAGCGTGCCAATGATCATCATTATTGAAATAGAGAATTGTAGAACGACTAAGCCCTTGCGGGACCAGGCTGTGTGATTTTCACGTTGAAGAAACCCCTTTAGCACCTGAGCCGGTTTGTATCGAGATAAATACATCGAAGGATAGGCACCTGCAGCAGTACTAACCACCATCATGATCAACGCCAATACCGGGAGGATCCACCCAGATCTTGCAGGATGTAGGCTAAGCGTTTTGCCAGTAAAAGAATTAAAGTTGGGAAGTAGTAACTGCACTGCCACTAGGGCCAGTAGAAATGCAGTGGCCGTGAGCAAGACACTCTCAGACATGAATCGTGCTATCAAATGTTTATTGTCTGCACCGACGGCTTTCCGTACACCGACTTCTTTGGCGTAGTTGGCTGCCCGAGCTGTAGCAAGGTTGATGTAGTTAATGCAGGCTATGCAGAGCACGAATAATCCAATCATGCAGAAAATGTATAGATAACGGTAACTACTTTTATTGGCATTTAATTCACGCTGAAAATCATTCGAACCAAAGTGAATTTCTGCGAGTGGTTGCAAACTCAATTGACCCTCAAAAGGATGCGTTTCAGGTACTCGATTGTGAGCAAAAGCGGTTAATTTTGAACCCACCTCATCAGCCGAAACGTTATCGTCCAGTAGGAGGTAAGTGGCCCATTGTTGCGATGACCAATCTGAGGCTCTTTGATCGTTCCACCATGATTGAGATTCGATCGTTGCGTGAGAAATAAGCGATTCGAACTGCAAATGAGAATTCTCGGGAGGCGATTTAATAATTCCAGTGACCTCTAATTCCATCCCCCGATCGCTTTGGAGTATTTTTCCAAGTGCATTTTCACCATTAAACAATTTATTGGCCATCGATTCTACGAGTACCACTGTGTTTGGTCTACTTAGGGCTGAGGCAGGTTGGCCTGCCAAAAACTCGAAATCGAATATTTGAAAGATGGCATTTTCCGAGGTCAAAAAGGGCTGATAGAATGCTCGATCGCTCACTGGATTGCGCAGTACAGCGCGACCCCACATGAACAGTCTGGTGCTCTGCAGGACACCGGGTATCTCATTGCGAGCGGCCAACCCCGCATTATAGGAAACGGCCCCAAAGTACTGATCACCCTGATCTACAGTCTGTCTATGTTGTATGACTCGATGGATTCGATCGGCCCGATCGTGGTGTTTATCAAAGGTCAATTCGTCAATGGCATAAAGGGCAACTAAAATGCAACCTCCAATTCCAAAACTTAGACCGAGCAGATTAATGAGGGAATACAGCCGATAGCGTACCAGACTACGTACAGCAAGTTTGAGATTATTCCTTAGCATGCCCTGATATTTTTTTAATTGTTTTACCTAGTGACGGAGTTTCGTAATAATTCGTTGCTAATTGTTTAATCATCGCGCAACGTTTTAATTGGGTTTAGAGTGGCAGCGCGAAAAGCTTGTAATCCGACGGAAATTGCGGTAATCAAGAGTGCGATTAACAATGAAATCACCAAGGTTCCCACACCAATTGAAACCCGATAAGCGAAATTATTCAACCAGTTATTCATCAGATAAAGACCAACGGGAAAAGCGATGGCTGCTGAAAAGAATACCAATAGTAAAAATTCTTTGGTCAACAAAACCAACAAGTTTGAAAGAGAGGCACCGAGTACTTTACGAATACCGATTTCCTTCGTTTTTAGTTCGGTCATAAAGCTCACCAGCCCCAATAGACCAAGTCCGCCGATGATCATAGCCAGGCCGGCAAAAAACTGAAATAATTTATAGATTCTCCTTTCATTGGCATAAAGCAAGGCAATGGATTCATCAAGAAACTTGTGGGTGAAAAGATGTTCGGGGAAAAAATTTGACCAAACTGATTTTGCTGAGGCGATGGCCGTCGGAGCGTTTGCCATGTTGATTTTTAAAGCAGCACGATAATCCAGACGCGGAAAATGCAAGAATAAGATCGGCTCGATCTCATTGTGTAGAGATCGACCGTGAAAATCACGAACTACCCCAATTATTTTGGCCTCAATATTATTTATCCCTGTCACCAGCTCTTGTCCAATGGCCTGCTGAGGATTGGTAAAGCCGAGTTTATTTACCAGAGTTTCATTGACGATAAAATGGTAAGTCCTTTCCTCCTCCACGACATTTGCCGACGATTTTCGGCACTCACTTTCCGTAATCCAGCGTCCTGCTGCCAATTCCAAATCAAAAATCTCAGCGTAGTCATGATCGACCGTTTTTAAGGACACCCTCTGGGCATTGGCCTCACCCTCGCCCTTGAGGTGAAACGACGTACCGATGTTATTGACTGAAGTGGGAGCTCCCAAGGTGAAAGAGACTTGCGAAATATTGGGGTTCCTCAGGAGTTCATTGCGCAATCTTTCCATCTGATTTTGCTCCGGTATGTCGATCATCACGACGCTTTCCTGGGAAAATCCCAGGTCTTTGGTGCGCATGTAGCGCACCTGTTTTGCGACCACCAAAGTACCTGCCAATAACAAGATGGTGATGGCAAATTGAACGAGCACCAACGAGCGCCTGAGGTTGATATTTTTGAAACTTGCGTTTTGCACTTTTGAGGCAAGTGCCCGAACAGGCCGGTAGCTGGCTAGAAATAAAGAGGGGTAGGCACCCGATAGTATTCCTACCAACAGCGGCAACCCAGCTAGTAGAAGCCAGTTAGCAGGATCCGCGAAGAAAGAAGCGTCAAGATTTCTCTCCAACAGCTGGTTGGCATAGGGTAAACTCAATTGCGCTAGTATTGCTGCAATGAGTCCTGACGCACAGCTTAAAATCAAAGCCTCACCCAAAAATTGCAAGCTGATCTGTGTTCTAGTAGCACCCAGAACTTTTCTGACACCTACTTCGCGTCTACGTTTGATGGCCTGGGCTGTGGCTAAATTCACGAAATTGAAAACGGCGCTTATTAAGATTAGTACGCCAATACAAGCGAAGATCCAAAGGTATTTTGATTGAATGGGTGCAACCGGTGCATTACTTCGAACTTCGGGTTGGAAGTGAATATCCGTAAGACGCTGCAGCATGATGGAATGTGCGAAGCCACTATCGTGGCTGTTGAGGTATTTATCAGCAAAAGCTCGTAGGGGAATTTCAAATTTCGCTACGTCAATTGACTCGGGTAGCTTTACATAGGTGGCACCACCGATGGTGACACCCCAGTTTCGAGCAGGAATCCCGGTGAAATCATCGTTGAGGGATTCAAGTGAAATAATGACCGAGGCTTGGAGATGAGTTTGTGTCGGCATGTCTGGCATCAAACCACTGATCTCAACCTCCACCCGGTTATCAAACCTGATCATCTGTCCAATGGGTTCGCTCTCCCCAAAGATTTTTTGTGCAATGGATTGGGTAATGATTGCTTTACCAGGCGATCCAAGGATATCTTTGGAATCACCGACAAGCAGGTCAAAACTAAACACATCGAAGAAATTTGAATCTGCAAAGAGTAAATTTTGAATCAAGAGCTGTTTGCCATCGGAGGTCTTAACCGCGGCCTCATCCGTATGGTGAACTTGAGTCACGAGACCCATGTCAGGCAGATCTAACCGTATTGCTTCAGCAAATGGATAGGGGGTTCCTCCCGAATATCGAAGACCGGTTTTGCTCTCCTCTACCACACCAAACCGATAAATCTGCTCCGCTTGTTGGTGAAAGAGATCGAATGAGATTTCATGTTTGATAAATAGCCCAATGAGAAGACAAGCCGTCAAGCCAAGCGATAATCCAAATAAATGAATAAGGGTGAAGCCTAGATTTTTCCTAAGATTGCGAACAATTATTTTAAAATAATTTGTAAACATGGCGGCGGGAAATGATGAATCAATCTTCTTTCAAACTATCGATCGGATTCACTTGAGCAGCCCGGATGCTTTGGAGAGAAATGGTTGCTCCTGCAATAAAAAGACACAGCAGAGTTGCGAAAAGTACCGTTTCCCAACCAAAGGGGAAAGTGTAAGCAAATTGATCAAGCCATTTATTCATAATCCATATGCCGACAAAGGATGCTGGCACGATGGCAATAATCACCCATTTGATCAGATCACGTGTGAATATTTGAACGATTTGTGAGGTACTTGCACCGAGTACTTTACGAATACCGATTTCTTTCGTGCGTTGGTGTCCGAGGAAACCAACCAGGCCCAGCAGACCCAAGCAAGCAATGAACAGGGCAATGCCGGTAGCCGTCCCAATCAATTTACTTGTTCGGATTTCTTGGCGGTATAAATTTTCAATCGTTTCATCCATAAAGGCTACCGAAAAGTCCACCTCGGGCCAAATTTCTTTCCAAATAAGTTCGGATTGCGATATCATCCCAGATACATCTTCCCAGTGCGTGGCACTTACCCTTACACCTAAGCGTCCATCATTGGTGTAGCTAATAGCTACCGGCTTCATCGATTCGTGCAATGCCAGAACATGAAAATCCTTGACAATGCCCACGATCGGAACGGACTGATCACTAAATTTCAAAATCTCACCCAATGCTTCCGTCGATTCCTCGTAGCCCATTTGCCTGGCCAAGGTTTGATTAATAACCAATTCATTAGTACCATCATCAGCCCGAATATTTCGACCTGCCAGCAACTTGATATCAAATAGATTGATAAAAGATGTATCACCAGGTTTGCGATGAACCTCCAGTTTTAATTCCTCTCCATCCTTTTCATAAGTCATGATCGAGGTTGACCAGCCATTATGGGCAGGAGGAGCTTGAAAAATACTGGTTTCATCCACGCCAGGAAGTTGCTTCACCAGTCGCTGAAATTCATTTTTTTTCTCCACACTAGACCCATAAGGCATGTTAAAATGAAGAATCGACTCTTTTGAAAAACCCATGTCTTTTTGAATGGCGTAGCGCGTTTGCTGATAAACAATCAGACTTCCCAGTATTAATATTTGAACCAAAAAGAATTGCGAGCCAATCAGGACTTTGCGCAAGATCCCCTGACCTGTACTGCCCAGGGTAGGTAGGCCTTTATTTCTAACAATGATACTAGGGCTGACAGAGGTCGCCAGCCAAGCTGGGTAAATTCCGGATAAAAGCGAAACCAAGAGGACCAGCATCAATGAAAATCCCACCAAATGGGGTTGCCCAAAATCGATTGAGAAATCAGGTGGTAAGAATTCCTCAAAATAGGGGATGGCCGAGAAAATTAACGGAGCCGCCAACAGTAGCGCAATCAAAGTTAATAGAGAAGTTTCGGATAACAGTTGTACGATGATCCCTGCGCGAGGACTACCCAAGACTCGGCGTACACCAATTTCTTTTGCCCTTAAGGCTGATTTCGCCGTTTCTAAATTAATAAAGTTAAAGCACGCCAAAAGCAATAAGAACATCCCGATAATCGCCAAAGCCCAAAGTGTTTTCTTATTGGCTGCCGCACGACTGCTGTCAAATATGCCGTACTCGGTATCATAATGGATATTCGAAAGTGGTTGGAGTTGATAGTCCACCTGCCAGGATATGTCAGGGTTTTCAGCCGTAAACCTGGCTTTGACCTCTGCCATGGCGGATTGCGCAGTTTCGAGCTTAACCCCTGGAGCAAGTTTAACAAAAACCTGTGATGAGCTGTTGGTATTTGACCAGTTGTCTTTAGGTATCCGTCCTTTAAGCCAAGATTGAGCGATGGTGGCATGCGAGATGTATCCGTCAAATTGGAAATCGCTCTGCGTGGGTGGATCTGCCAGAATTCCGCTGATCGTGAGCAATAGAGAATCTCTGAAGTATACCTGCTTACCAATCAGTGACGCATTGGACACGCCAAAAAATTTTAGGGCTGCTCTTTCAGTTAATGCAATCTGGTGTGGCTCTGTCAGTACGCTCCGACCCGGACCTTCTTGCCACTCCCAATTCTGAAAAATCTCAAAAAAAATAGGACTGGTTATGGCCACCTGAATTCCTTGATAAGGTACACGTCGATCCACCTGTAAGTCTGCCACCTCGACCGACCCTTCAACTGTATGCAGTGGAGTGGTTGCAGAAAAGACAGATAGGTCTTGTACTGCGGTGCCCACACCTGTCGAAACACCTTTGTTAACTGCCTCAAACGTTCCAGAAAAACGGGAGGTAATGCGATGAATCTTTTCCTTCTCGTTCCAGAAATTATCGAAGCCCAGTTCAAAGGAAACCAATTGGTAAATCACAATGCAAGTGGCTAATCCCAAGCTCAGACCACAGATATGAATGATCGAATAAAATTTGTTTTTGGCAAGTTGTCGAACTGCAACACTTAAATAATTTCTGATCATTTCTCAAGAATTTTTCTGGTATTGATTCAGTGGTCAGAATAGCGTGGCCGCTCACTCATTTCGCAAAGACTTCATAGGATTTAACAGCGCTGCCTTCATACTTTGGAAGCTTACCGTCAGAAATGCAATGGCGATTGCTATTAATGCCGCTAAGAAGAATATGCTCCAACTGATGTTGATTCGATATGCAAATTGCTCTAGCCAACGATCGATGGCATAGTAGGAGAGGGGGATCGCGATGAGAATGCCAATCAAAACTAATTTCAGAAAATCTAGGGAGAGCATAGTCACCAGATTTGGTACCGACGCTCCCAAGACTTTGCGAATCCCAATTTCCTTGGTTCTTTTTTCTGCCGTAAAAGCAGCCAATGCCAATAGGCCCAGACAGGCAATAAAAATTGCGATCAAGGTAAAGAGACCAGAGATGCGACGGGTGGTGATCTCCTTGTCATACAAGTTGGCCCAGTCTTGATCTAAAAAAGCATATCTCAAAGGTACTTCTGGCCGGAACCGACTCCATAAAACACCAATTTCACTCAGTGTCTGCCGGTAGTCATCGGTGCTAAATCGCACGGTAATTAAGGGATCAACGCCAGCATTAAAATTCTTCTGATTGTGGATAAGAAACAGTGGTGTAATGGGGTGGTGCAGGGATTGAAAATGAAAATCCTTGACCACTCCTACCACAGTATATGCAGCCCTTATCCCTTCCTCGGGATTCAGAAAGTCGTCAGAACTGGTTAGTATCTTACCCACGGGATCGTCCAAACCCAGTTCGTTGACTGCGGTTTCATTGATGACCAGTGATGCTGTGTCCATAAAAGCTTCTGAAAAACTTCTTCCAGCGACCATGTCCATTTTCATACACTCCACGTAGCCCTCATCTACCATGATCCCACTGCCTGTGGTCACCTCTTGAGCTCCCTGAGCACGAAAAGACAGGCCAAAATATTGACTTCCTGGCTGAGTACTGCAGCCACTTACCGCCTCCACACCCGTTAACTTTGCTAATTCTTTCTTAAACGTTTCTTCCTCCTGGATTTCGAATCCACCAGTCCCTTCAATGGTTAGAAGACTCTCCTTTTCAAATCCAAGTGGTTTGTTTTGAGTGAACATCCACTGTTTATAAACAAAAATGCTCGCAATAATGAGAAAGACCGAAACGGCAAATTGAAAGACCACTAAAACATTGCGGAGTCCTGCTCCCTTCGTCTTTCCCATAAAATCTCCTTGCATCACTGCCAGGGGCTTGAAGCTGGATAACGACAGTGCGGGATAAGCACCAGACAGCAATCCGGTGAGTACTGTAGCCCCAAAGAGTATGAGTAAGTATTTGGGATTGAGTAAATCTGCTGAAGTAAGCGATTTATTAGCCAATTGATTAAAGGGGTCTAAGGCAATAAGATTGATACACCAAGCAATGGCTGCGGCAGAGGTGGTGATTAGAAGGGCTTCCACCAGAAATTGACCGGCAATTTGGGATCGATCAGACCCTAAAGTCTTGCGGATGCCCACCTCTCTTGATCTGCTTCCACTTCTTGCCGTGGCTAAATTCATGAAATTTATGCACGCAATAATCAGAATTATAACTGCGATGGCTGAAAAAAAATAGATCCGTGACATCGAACCCGGTGGCTTTAGCTCAGCTTCTAAATTGGATTTTAAATAAATATCAGTGATGGGTTGAAGGAAATAGCGGTAGCCATTTCCCTGGGCCTGATAGTCGGCATAGTCTAAGCCAAGCTGAGTGAGCACCTGTCCGGAAGCATATTTTTTTACCAAATCCGGAAATTTGCTTTCCAGGGCTCTGACGTCAGAGCCTTCGCGAAGCCGTAAATAAGTGTAGGCAGAAAAATTGAGAAAATTGGGCTGGTTGAGAAATTGTCCCAGGGAGGCAGAGGTACCTAACATGTTGAATCGCAGATGAGATTTCAGGGGGACATTTTCACAGACACCTGTGACTTGCCAATCATCCTGATTACCATCAATTTCAAGTATTTTTCCAAGTGGATCCGCAGATCCAAATATCTTTTTGGCAATGCTTTCAGTGAGCACGACAGAGTTTGGCTGGGTGAGCGCCGTTTTCGGATCACCAGCGAGCAACTTGATCGAAAACATATCGAAGAAATTCGAATCCGCCCACATCAGGTATTCCTCCTCATAAACTACATCATCGACCTTGTAAATTTGATTATTCCCCTGGAAATAAAACAAACGACACACCGCTTCAACTTCCGAGAAATCACTCTCGAGTACCTCAGCGAAACTGTGCGGAATGATGGCATAGTGCCGAGATCGGCCAGGGTACTTCCTTTCCAGAGCCATTCGATAAATTTGATCACCATTTTCGTGAAAATCATCGTACCCTAACTCATCCTGCACATAGAGCATGATCAACATAAAACAGGCTAAGCCAACAGCCAGACCGAGGATGTTGATGACGGAATAGTTCTTATTGCGAATGAGATTTCGCCACGCGATTTTTAGGTAATTATTAATCATAAGATGGCATTTGATTTTATGAATGTTTACTAACTGCTCATTAATGACAATGGCTGGTACTCCATTTTTTATATATGGAAGGTTGTGCCAAAAGATAGGAGGTTGTTAACCAGTCAGTTGCACTTTTTAGTCGAAGCCCAGATTGTGCGCTTTCGGGCAGTAGGTGTACGAATTCGCACAGAGCCATTGATACAATTGTTCTTTAAGGGACTCGATTTGCACGCTTGTCCGACCCTTGCCGAAGCCAGAACCATGATCCTCAAGGCCGGCAGCTTAGGCATTTATGCCTCATGTTTGATCCACCTTTTGTTTCGCACTGGTCCTTGATTGGGTAGAATATATCGCATCCTTGCAATCTACTCCACCATCACCTCACTTGGGCCCTCTGAGGTTTTGACAAATCCATCCCACAGTTCGATAATGCGATCTCCATATTTTGCATTTTCTTCATTATGGGTTACTTGCAAGATGGTCATGCCCTCATCGTGCAATTCTGCCAGAGTGTCCATAATCACCTTACCTTGGGTCGAGTGTAAGTTGCCCGTGGGTTCATCAGCAAGTAGCAACTTTGGCTTTCCTACCACGGCCCTGGCGACGCCCACCAATTGTTGTTGGCCACCAGAGAGTTGATGAGGGAACAAATCTTTTTTGGCAACCATGTTAAAGCGATCAAGAATATCGGCCACCACAGCTTTGCGTTGGCTGCGTCCAATCTTCTTGTAGAGTAAAGGTGTCTCAATATTCTCATAGACCGTCAGCTCATCGATTAGGTGGTAGGCCTGAAAAATAAATCCAATGTAGTGTTTGTGTAATTCACTTCGCCTGCGTTCATTGAATTTATGTACCGGTTCATCTAGAAAGTAGTACTCACCATTATTAGGCTCATCGAGCATCCCAATGATGTTCATCAGGGTCGTCTTACCTGATCCACTGGGTCCCATAATGGTTACAAAAGATCCCTCTTCGATCTCCAAACTTATATCGCGAAGCACCCAAGCTTTTTGTAATCCCTGATTGTAATAACGCTCGATGTTTTTAAGGCTGATCATGTTAGTTTATTAATTAAAGGCGATTGAGCATAAGGTCTGGGCATATCCAGTCAAGCTAAGAGTTGGGTTCTTTCAGTAAGTTGCGAGCCTTCCTTTCCTAGATCTTTAACGATTACAAAGAGGAAAATGCATGTTGAATCGCATCTTTCTACTTTTCAGATCTTGAAATTGAATTTGTCTGCGATTATAAAAATTGTCTGACCACATTTTCGGTTACCACCTGACCATCAAGCATTCGGACGATCCGGTTGGCAAATTCAGCACAGTATTGACTATGTGTTACCATCACGATGGTCGTTCCCGAGGCATTCAAATCAGCTAGTAGCCGCATGACATCATCACCGTTCGAGCTGTCCAAGTTTCCAGTAGGTTCATCTGCCAGAATTAATTTAGGATGATTGACGATGGCTCGCGCTACAGCCACCCGTTGCTGCTGACCTCCGGACAGCTGTTGAGGGAAATGATTGCGACGATGCATCATTTTCATGTTTTCAAGCAGTTCTTCCACTCTTTTCTTTCTCTCTGCTTTGGGCGTATTGGTGTAGAGCATCGGCAATTCGACGTTTTCAAATACCGTCAATTCATCAATAAGATTAAAGCTTTGAAATACGAATCCCAAATTGTGCTTACGCACATTAGATCTCTTTCGTTCTGGTAAATGACCTACCTCTTCATCCATGAAGTAGTAACCTCCACGTGTTGGACTATCAATCATACCCAATAAATTTAGGAGCGTTGATTTACCACATCCTGAGGGGCCCATTATGGCGACAAATTCACCCTCTTTGATGTCTAAATCTACCTCGTTGAGGGCCGTCGTTTCTACGTCCTCGGTCTCATAGATTTTAACTAGTTTTTCAGTCCTGATCATGACTTTCTGGTATTTATATTATTCGAATTGTTTTTCGATGGTAAGTCACGCAATGTCTTTAACAATGGGTACCGTAGTCGAAAACAAATTGACCACCCTTGTGGTCTTCGACATACAATTTGAAGGTACCAGTCGGCTTTCCGACTCGTGGGCTTGATGATGACGCTCTTTCGAGAAGTAGCTCGTCATTTTCTGCATCATTTTTTTGACTGTCATAGCTTTAATTTTTAATAGGAATAGGTAAAGCTTTTATCAAGTCGCTATTGGTATTTAATTGTTTCGCTGAATTATTTAAGTACAAGTTCATCCTTATCTCCGAAGTTATCGTAGCTGGAAGTAATTACGATATCGCCTTCTTGCAGCCCACTAACTACTTCATAATAATTCGGATTCTGCCGATTGATTTGTATATCTCTTTTGCGTGCGGTGCCATCATCTCCCAGGACATACACCCAATTGCCACCGGTCATCTGATAATATCCGCCTCGAGCTACTAGCAGTGCTTTTTCTTCTGCGCTGAGTTCGAGTTTAACACTAACGGTTTGCCCTCGTTTAATGCCATTAGGAGTTTCACCCGAGAATAGCATATCGGCAGCAAATGCTCCATTGAGGACTTGAGGATAAATCTTTTGGATGGTTAGGAAGTATTTTTTTCCAGCAAAGTCAAATGATCCATTCTGCCCAGTGAAAATGCGAGAAATGTAAAATTCATCAATTTGCACTCGAATCTTAAAATCGGATAGGTCATCTACTTGAGCTATCTGACTACTTTCAATTATCAGCTCTCCCAATTCACTTGTTAAGCCAGATAACTGTCCATCGATCGGCGCTCGTACAATCAAGTTTTCCAGACTTTTCCGCGCTACAGCCAAATTTCGCTGCATGAGATCTAAGGTGTTTTGCATTTGCTGTTGCTGGAAAACATTGCTGAGGCTATCTCTCTCTATTGTTCTGGCTAATAGAGTTCTCCTACGTAGAAAGTGCTCATACTGGTCCTCGGTTTCTTGAAATTCAACTTCCGCAATTACACCATCTCCATGCAGGCTCTTATTTCGGTCCACTCTTTTGCTGAATAGGTCGATATTGAAATCAATGTCTAGGGCAGTCTCCTTTAAGTTTAGACTCTGCTGCTCCATCATCAGACTGTTCTGCCGAATCTGATTGATTTGCTGCACTATATTAGCTTCCTGATTTAGGTAGTTGAGCTGAAGGTCTGGATTACTCAATTGTAAGATGGGGTCTCCTGCCTTGACCAACACGCCATCTTCCAAAAACTTATTCTCTACTCGTCCACCTTCCACCGCACCAATCAATACCGTTTTGATGGGAAGTACAGCTCCAGTGACGGGAATAAACTCTTGAAAGACACCCGTGTGCACGGTGTCAAAAAGCAGGCGTTCTGGTTGCACATTCAATCTCGAGGTACCGCTATTGCGATAGATACTTTGACCTACGAAGGCCAACAGGCCCACAATCAAGACGATCGGCAGGATTCGCTGCCATCTCCATTTTTTTCGTTCAATTTTTCGATCCATACACTAAACTTAAGAGAAAATATATGCCAAAAACGTATGTAACAGACAATCAATTAGTTAGCCTATAGACGTGAAAAAAGATCGTACGGTTGCGTGCAATCACTGTACGAATTCGAACAGTTTGTGGTAACTTTAGTAAGTGAAAAAGGAAGGAACCATCTTAGTGATCGACGATGAGGAAGACATCCTATTCTCACTCAAGTTCCTCTTAAAGCAGCACTTTCGTGCAGTATTTACGGATCAAAATCCCTATCATTTACCCAGGTTGATCCGCACCCATTCACCGGATGTCATCGTACTGGATATGAACTTTGGAGCTGGCCGTGATTCTGGAGAGGAAGGCATCACCTGGTTGAAGAAGATCAAAGAGTTAGAACCCAACGTACCGGTGGTGACGATGACCGCATATGGCGATGTGGGCATTGCGGTTGAAGCACTCAAATCTGGTGCTCGAGACTTTGTTGAAAAGCCCTGGCGCAACGAGAAAATGCTTGCTACCATCCAGGGTGCCTATGCCCAAGGTAAAGCTGAAAGAAAAGTAGAACGTCTGGAAGTCTCTCAGAAGGCCCTCAGCGAAGCGATCGATCAGCCTTTTAGTGAGATCATCGGTGAATCTGCTGCCATGCAAGAAGTGTTCAGGACCATTGACAAGGTGGCAAGTACCGACGCGCATGTTTTAATCTTGGGTGAAAATGGCACCGGTAAGGAATTGATTGCTCGTGCGTTGCACCGACGATCAAATCGAGCCAAGTCCGTTTTCATACCAGTAGATCTAGGAGCGATACCAGAAACACTTTTCGAAAGTGAAATATTTGGGCATAAAAAGGGCTCTTTCACCGGTGCACATCAAGATCGAGTCGGCCGGTTTGAGGCAGCCTCGGGTGGGACGCTTTTCTTGGATGAAATCGGCAACCTGCCCTTGCCTTCACAGGCCAAATTATTGCACGCACTGCAACATCACGAGATTATTCCGGTGGGAAGTAATCGTCCCATACAAGTCAATATTCGCTTGATTTGTGCCACCAATATGCCCCTGTATAAAATGGTGAATGAGAATTCCTTCAGGCAGGATTTGCTATACCGAATCAACACCGTAGAGATTAAGCTGCCCGCCCTTCGCCATAGGCAAGGTGATATTGCTTTATTGGCCGATTTCTACCTACAACAATATCGCAAGAAATACGGCAAAGCGGATCTCATTCTAAGCCCAGCAGCTTTGCAAAAACTTGAGGGGTATGGATGGCCTGGAAATGTGCGAGAGCTTAGACACATCATCGAGAGATCGGTCATCATGTGTGAGCAATCAAATATTCAAGCACAGGATATTATTTTGGGTCCATCTGCCTCGACCGGATCGATTGATACAACGGAGGGGATGACCATAGAAGCACTTGAAGAAAAACTGATTCGGGCGGCCATGCGGAAATATGATGGAAATATATCTAAGGCTGCTGCCGAGTTAGGCTTGACCAGAACATCACTCTATCGACGCCTTGAGAAATATGGTATTTAGCACCGCCGTAGGTTAGGCCATAATCGGTATATATCTAAAAGAAAAATTTACATAGATAAGTGACACTTTCTAGGTTTAAGATACAAGTACTATCCAGAGTAATTCTACTCGTCTCCTTTTTTGGGATGGGTATGTATCTTATCTTTCAAAAGGATTCTATTTTCCTGGGTGCAGTCCTTCTTGCTGCTGGATTCGTCACGGTGCTCAGCCTTTTTAATATAGTGAACAAGACCAATCGGAGTCTGGCTAACTTTCTGATGAGTATTAAGTACGATGATTTCGAGACGAATTACAGCAAAAAGAATCAGGAGGATTCAGAGCGTGCTTTGTTCGGTGCTTATAATTTAATTAATACTAAGTTTCGAAATATTCGTTTGGAAAAAGAGATTCAGTTTCAATATTTTCAGACCCTGGTTGAAAAAGTTGAGACTGGCCTCATTGGCTTTGACCAAAATGAAAAGACGATTTTCATGAATAAGGCCTTGCAGATCTCATTGCACAAATCCTTTTTTCCCACCTTTTCATCCATCGAGAAATATGATAAAGGGCTTTATGACTTATTGAAGAATATGAAAAGTGGAGAGCGTGAATTGTTCAAGAAAGAAATTTCTCAGGAAACGATCCAACTGAGTATTCGCATGACCCAATTGAAAGTAAAGGAGGATCTGTATAGCATTTATTCATTTCAGAATATTCACGCAGAACTACAAGCGCAAGAAATTCAATCGTGGCAAAAATTAATCCGAATTCTAACCCATGAAATCATGAATTCCGTCTCTCCGGTGGTGTCGTTGGCCAACAGTACCCACGATTTGCTAAAGCTGGACATTGAAATAGAGGGAGAATCCAGGGAAGAAATCCAAACAGCCATCGCCGCCATTCAGAAGCGGAGCGAGGGGCTTATGAAGTTTACCGAAACCTATCGCAGACTGACCAAGGTGCCACCACCGACCTTTGGAGATGTGGATGCCGTGGAGCTAATGAACCGGGTCTTGGTATTGATGCAGCCGGTGCTAAATGAGAAAAATATAACGCTACATCGCAATTTTGCCAGTAAGGAAATGCCATTTAGGGGAGACGCAGATCAATTGGAGCAAGTATTTATTAACCTAATTAAGAATGCCATCGAAGCGATCGAAAAGTGTGAAATCAGAGAGATTACGGTGAGCATTGAAAATCGGGATGCACAGACTCATTTTCGCATCGCTGATTCCGGAAATGGTATTCCAAAAGACGTCATCGATCAGATTTTTATTCCTTTTTTTACCACCAAAAAAGAGGGCTCCGGGATCGGACTTTCGCTCTGCCGTCAGATCGTCTATCAACACGGAGGTACCCTTTCAGTCTATTCTCCCCAAGAGGGCGGTACGATTTTTACAGCATCGATTTGAGCAGTGCGCTAAAACTTTGCTTTCTCAGATGTTAAAGTTGGTGTCTAGAGTGTTGCGTTCTTTTGTATCTCCGTTAAAAAGGAATGCAAACATTAATACTTCAACAATACTTCACGCTTTGCGGCATTTTGATCGCTGCTGTGGTAACGGCCCAAGACACGACTCAATACCGGCACATAGGTGCCTTCGTTTCATATCAGCGCCAGGTGCCTGCTTTTGAGTGGTTTGGCTTAAGACAGGACCACATCTTGAAATACCAAGAGTCTCAAAACTTACAACCAGGCTTCTACCTCGCAACGTCCAAGCATGAACAAACCACGATCTATGGCCTAGCCTCTATTCAAACTCGCAGACAGCAATTTCCATTGACACCCAGGGAAGGAATCTTTGATTTGACGAATCCTCCATTTTTAAGAATGAGCACTTTCCACTTGGAATTATTTTATGGAAGGTATTGGACCGTACAAAGAGGACGAATTGATCTTTGGCAAGTGGATCTTGGATTTTCGCTTAGACCAGGTTTTACTCGCGTTGCCACACATTCCCGTAGATTACAGGAAGAACCATTACTTGGTATATCGATTTCTGGATCCCTTCATGCACTCATCCAGCTCTCGATTCATTTATCGAGGCATCTGGATGTGGTGGGTGGATATTCGATGGCATTCATGAGGCAGAGTTACACGCACAGCAGGATTGGGCTTGGTCAAAATTCAGCGATCTCGAATAACACGTTGCTTCAGCTTTTTCCCGGGGGGAGCGTCTTTCGCCTTGGTCTGGGGTATGTGCTTTGTTCGAACCAATAAATAATTCGCTGATCAAAGATCGAAGGGCGAAGGCCGAAAACTGTTGAATATTTAGAAATTAAATCCAGCTCTAAAGCTAAATAGGTTTTCTTCCTCGCCAAAAGAAAAATAGGGTTGCAGGACAGCCACACCTAGAATGTCAAACCAAAGACCGATGGTAAAACTGTTGTGCCATTTTTCTGAATGCTGCCCCTCTAGAGAAACTCGTCCGTAATCAAAGCCACCGAGAATACCAGTATCAAATGGCAAAATGGTATTATTGCTCGCAAGTATTTTCATGCGTAGGTCGATGTTGTGAAAAAAGGCGCGGTTTCCCCTAAATCGATTATTTCGATATCCCCTTAAATTTTCGAGGTTACCAAGACTGGGATAGTGGTAAAACTGTGGTTCTCCAAATACTCTTTGATATCCAATACGATTGGCTAATACCAAACTTGGTCTTGCTACGAGTGCGATGTAAAAGCGAGTGGAGGTGGTCAGAAGTTGTACCGACTCACTGAGATTTTTATCTAATAGTTCCCAATGGTCATATTTGGCTTGAAAGTGAAAACCGTTGGTGGGTGCCACCGGATGATCCTGGAAGCCATCTTCGTAGGAAAGATTGAAGCCTAGGTAATCTCTACGCATCAATTCATCTCCCGAAAATCCCAGCTCGGGGTCTGTCGAAATGCGTCCATCCGTAGGCTCAATTTCAAAAGATCGGAAGGTAGGGCCCACCTGAAAACTTCGATTTCCAGTCTTATCGCTAAGGCCGAAAGTTGGGTTAATCGTATACGATTCCATTCTCACCCAATGAAAGGAACGTTCTCGGAGGGGATTCACAGTTTCATTGCCAAGGCCGAAAAAATTGGTGATATCGGGATTCCTCAGCCGAAGATCCAGGTTGAGATCTACTTTACCCAAGACTTCATTAAATCGGCCCAGGTAGCGAATATTGAAGGTGTTTCGAGTGCCGGGTGCGGCAGTCGCGCTTAGGCTTTGCTTGGTTTTATAGGGGGTTTTGCGCCAGCCGTGCGTAGTCCAGGTAGCACCACCGCCGATCCAAACACCATCGTCAGGGGTGATTCCAAAAAGGATGAGGGGTAAGGAGGTATTATACTTGAATGCACGTCGTTCATATTCGTTGATACCGAGGGTGTTGGAGCGTTTATCTCGAATCTTTCCTTCCAATTCAATTCCTTTTGGCACATCGTAGGCGATGATGCCTCCTCCATCAGAAACATTGACTACTTCATCATCATCTTCTCCACCGATAATGCGAATCTTGATGCCACTGGGGCCGCTACCACTAATGCGAAAATCATCTTTGCCACGTAATCCGTACAATCTGACTTCCTTGGTTTCAGACGGCTGAAACACACGATCGTATTTCAGCAAGTCACCTTTGTCTTTGCGTACATTATATAGCTTTATCCGAGTCGTTCCGTTCTGATTTCTAGTGATCTCAAAGAGATCCTTGTCATCCGATCCGGTTATTTCAACTTCTCGATTGATGTAATCGTAGAGTTTTCCAGCGATGCCCGCCAAATTATTTCTTCGAGCAATGAGTAGTTGAGCGAGCTCACGACCCTCAAGTGGATCAATTTCATCGGGCAGATCCTGGACCGCAGCATAAATCACCTCATCGGTGATATTATCTTGGAGACTGTCTACAATTCGTGCCCAATCTGACCAGGTGAGTTCATTGAGGAAATAACGATCGAAATAGCGGGCATTGAAAGAGAGACTTTTTACATCACGCACATCCTCCTTCATCGTCTTAAATTTCTTTTGGGCAAAGCTCGCTACCAGGCTGGGTATCAGACCTCGAAACTTATAAAATACCTGATCGCGATCGCGAGGAATCGGACGGTAAATGGTGCGATCCTCCTCTTCAAAAGTGGCCCAACGCCATTGGTCATCATGTCGATCCCAATCGTGAATTAACAAATCAAACAACCGTGATTTTAAAACCCAAAGCTGATCAACGAAATGATTTTTTTTCTCACGTAAAATTTCCAGCATGTCTACGTAGCTGATAATTTCTTTCGAATTACCAAACTGTGCAAAATCCCGCCAATCACCACTGGGTCTCTCCTCTAATAGATAAAGCTCTTCTGGAAATAATTGATTGTAATTACCCAGTGCTTTTTGATGCTCCAAATAAACCAATTTAGGAGTGGTGTAATAAATGCCGGCGGCCTTGGAGAGTTGGGGTATCACCAAAGCACCATAAGGATGGCTGGCGCTATTCTGATCTTTCATCACATCCAAGATCTTGAGATTGGCAAAATCCGGTGGAACCAGTTTGGTATAGTCCTTATTGATGGATCGGAGAATATAGTGTCTGCCATCACTTACTTCCATACGCAATGAATTGGAGGCCATTCCTCCTCCTTTTTTGATGGGCTTAAGACCATCTAATTCCGTTGCGAGATTGATCTTCTCGGCAGTGACTGGGGTCGTCCAGATGTCACGATATTGATCGCCCAATAAAAACTCCTTGAATTTGCCAGCTTCGAAATTGGCATTGGCAGGAAGAAGTGTGTCTGGTGTACCCGCCATGGGTGGGTAGGAGGTTTCGATTGGTATGGTGCCAGCACGAGGTGGAAATAACTGCTTTCTAAAGGATAACTTGGGCTCACTCCCAAACCCAGCCACCGTGAAAAATTCGACCCAAGATTCTCCATCCTTGTAAAACTTAATTCTTGCAAAACCCCTCGCCTGGTGCGCATAAGATGCTCTTCCACCTTTCGCGGTATAGGTGTTTTTACTACCTGACCCGCTCACGATGTACTTGGAATCACTAACTTCGAAATATTGTAGATCGTGTTCATGACCGGCTGCATAGATGACATCCAGACCCACGTTCATAGCCTGGGTATGGAGCCCATCCAGCAACTGTTGATTCTTCACGTGTGGGATGTCTTGCCTTGAACCAGTGACACTTCTATAGAGCGGATAGATGGAGCCAATCACGGGAAGTGGAAGTGGAATACCCAGCTCATTGAGCGGAAACAGATGTTGGGCCAGTGAAAACTTTGCCCCGTGGTTTCCATTTGAATAGAAAGGATGATGCATGAGCATGACCACCCGATCGTTTTTATGTTCGAGATAGATTTCCTCTATTCGCTCTAAGAAATCTCCCCGCGACTTGATATCACAGCCCTTGTTCATCTTCGCTTCCTTGCTCCAATCTTCAAGCCACCACTGCGAATCTATAAAGACAAAAATCAAATCCTTGGCGATCTTCTTAACCTCCGGATCTCCGCATGCGTTATGCGGGTACATCCGAACTTTGTTATCCTTCTCATAGTAAGATTCCACATATTTTTCCATCCGCTGGATAGCCTTTCTTCCTCCCTTTCTTCCCTGCATCCAATCGTGGTTGCCCGGAATGAAATAGGTATGTCCGGCAAAATCTCGAGCTGATTCCAGTTGAACGTCGATCTTAGCCTCCATCAAAGACCTGTCCCGATCTTCTTTGCGCGGTAAACCCAATGGATAGATGTTGTCTCCAAGGAAAACCAAGGATGATTTTTTGCTCTCCTGATCCAACATTGGTTTGAGTGCTTGCAGCACATAGTTTGACTTTTGTTCAGCATCGTCAAACTCACCCGCATCGCCTACCAGGTAAAGGGTGTGGACCAGTTCAGCATCTGGATTTACTTCACTCTGATTCCATTGAAGGTCGTCATCTCCAATAAAGGCCTTTTTGGCGGAAGAACATGAAATCAGCAAGCCCACAACGGCCGCGCAGAGCAATAGAATGGAGGCCTTTCGTAAGAGATGGTGTGAAGTCATTGTCCAGTTTTTTGCATGTGTGACATTAAATACTAACAGTTAAAAGCAACGTAGGTTGGGAAGGTGGCCATGTAAAGTTATATGATTGCCATGAAATCAAGCAATCCAAGGGATGATCAACTGGGTTTCTGGCATCGGTCATTGTCATTCCATCTGCTGCTCCCCATCACAAGTTTACTTCGTTTTGAGGCGGTGCCCACCCACCCTTTCTCTCATACAGTAGGTCCATTTGTGATTACGACCGCTCAAAAAAAAGAACTCGATGAACAAAAATGTTCTCTCTTACCAACACCATAAATGTTAAGAATTCGTAAGCTATATTCGAAGAAATATTAATTAAATCGTAAATCAAGGCCTGCACTTGCTGTGAAAACAACTTCTCAGATGCACTGACGGTTAATTAGATAATTAATTGCCATGTATTGATATAGTGCTACCATTTTTCATCAAAATATTCAACCATGAAAAAGCGAGCATTTCAATACTTATTGGCGGTCATGTTGGTATTTGGCTTAGGTGCGCTTAACACCATTGAGGCCAGCAAAGATAGACCACCCCGCCCAGAAAAAATCGAAGAAGTTAAATCTGATCAACCCAGTGAATACCACCGGTGGGTTGCTGGAAAGTGGAGATGGAATCGAAAGGCAGATCAATGGATTTGGCGCGAAGGTTTTTGGAGGTTCGATCATGATCTCTACGCTTTTCGAAATCGATTTCGATATAATTCATTTTATCAACCCTATCGCCTTCGCTATTATGCGATTCCCATTGGTCGGGGATATTATCGCATCGTTGCATTGTGAATATAAATGCGCGTATAGTAAAAAAATCATAGTTGTCTTTAGGTAAGGGTTCAAAAGTGCAACGCTTTACCGGGGTTTGGACAAAAGGAGTAGCAAAGGTGCTCCTTTTGTCATTCCCACCCCTTTGAGCAATCGATTCCTATTGCCGACTGTTTCTCAACCGAGGCTATTCGGAGCATAGATTTCGAAGCTATTCCTTTGTTTTCCCAATGAATACATTTACACCAGCTGGAAGGGGATTGCCCGCAGCGCGCCGAAATGCGACAATCTGTCCCGTATGATAAATAGCATCAGCCAAGGGACCATTTAGGAGATTCCAAAATGGAAATTCAGATTTTCGCTCTCCTCTCTGAAAAATAATATTGGACCTACTTAGGTCTTGATCAGGGTCCATTCGCAAAGCATCAGCAGCCTTCTTTATGGTCTGCAATGTTTTTGCTCTAAGTTCCATAAAGTCTAATTGGTCCTGATCGCTGGGTCGAATATTGGGCTGATTGAGTGCTGCATTAAGGGTGGTTTTTGAAAGTCCATAGATGTGGTCTAGAGTCTCTCGTATCGTGCGACTATCATCACTTGGTTTATAATTGAGGTCGGCAGCTTTCAAATCTTGGGTCGCCCAATAGTAACGATATCCAAGTCCATCAATCATGCGACACGCTACCGCAGCTGGTGTATATTCGTCAGGGGTTTCAGGGATTTGATGATAGGGCAAGGAGTCCATAACGCTAGCGTAAGATGAAACAAATGGTAGGAGGCAGATGCCAAAAAAGAGAAGATAAAACGATACTTTCACTATATATGAAGTTTATTCTGATCGAAAGATAGGAAAAGCACTTTATTCCTCGTCAGCAACAATCGACCAAAACCGGGCTGGCCAAAGGTGCCAATTGGAGTGAATCAAGTCTAAAGTTATTTGTTTACCTAGCGCATATGATGGATGAAGAGATGGACGCAACCCTACTAAAGGAACTGCTGACCCAAGCGGAATTTAGATTAAGGGATAATCATCGGCGATTGTTGCTGAGTATGAACCATCTATCGGACCAAGAGATCTGGCGAAAGCCTAACGCTAATTCGAATTCGGTGGGAAATTTGATCTTGCATCTCTGTGGGAATATTTCACACTTTATCGGAACCCATTTGGGCAATACTGGATTCATACGCAATCGACCCAGGGAATTTACCGTGAGCGGTGGTTTGTCTAAAGAAGAACTTTTATCTGTGCTAGCGGGAACCCTAGAAGAAGCTTGCACAATAATTTTATCGGTTGGGAGGGAAGAACTGTTGAAGGTGAGAGACATTGATGGGTTTTCTTATTCGGGCTTAGCCATTATTATGCACGTTGTACAACATTTTGCCTATCACACGGGGCAGATTCTGTTCTGGACAAAATTATTGAGAGATCAGGATTTAAAGATTTCTTCATTTGCACCCAATTCAAAAGCGCAACCCATCGATGAACCTCGTCATTGAGATTGATTGAACCGTGATAAGGCTGCTATGACCGACGTCGAATCGACTTTCCACCCAGCCCGGTTAAAGGTCTGCAATCTGATCCTCAAGCCAATTCCTTAAATCTTCGTATGCCTGATCTGGATAGTCTTTTCTGTTTATTTCAAGGCACTGCAGCGCATTGGTATAAGCATCCTTAGCCATCTTGAATTTTTCTTGCTTTCTCAGGAGATATGCAAGTCCGGTATGGGTCTGTACAACGTTGGGATCAAGCTCAATAGACCACCGATATAACTGTTCAGCCGCACTAGCAAGATCTTGCTCCGCAAAGTCCTCGGCAACAAATTTTAGATAGTGTGCATCAGAATCGTAGTGATAACCAAGAATATTCTCTTGTTTTTCATTGAATGCTTCAATGGTTAAACGAAGCTGCTCCCCAGATTGATGGGCAAACTCCTCCATCACCTTGATATCTGCCCAATAATTACGACTCAGTTGTATCAGCCCTTCACTTACAGATGGAATGACACAAGACCAATGACCCCGGTCATTAAAAGTTCTTGACATCCAGACCAGTCCAGCATTGCTTTGTCTACGAATCACCGAATCTAGTCGTGCCACCTGTCCACCAAAGTTAATTTCTCGAATTCCTACATCACCAGTCGAAGCGTAGAAAAATTTCCGGAGCGATTTTCCACTAGACAAGACTGAATCAGCCCTTTGAATAGCAATCTCATTTTGGTATCCCAAAGAAGGACTAATGGCGATGTATCCGTCAAAAAGATCAGACTTCTCACCAAACAGGGTGCCAGCAATAAACTGCCCTGCCCACGAATGGCCCATTAATACGCTAAGACCATTAACTCGATAATTTTCCATAATTAGTGGAAATATTTCTTTTTCCAGGTGCGCTTTCAGTTGCTGGGAGGGCGGAGTAAATTCCGCACCCCTATCTTCCGAATGGATGCCTACGGCGATGGAAGGGATGATGTTATAGCTATCCGTCAGGTAACTTATGTTGGATTTTGCCATATCCCAAAAGGGCTTATATTGTCCATCAAGCACATAGATTACTGCAAATTTGGACAAGGAATCTCTTAGAAAATAGCGCTCCGGAAGTCGTACACTTATTTTGCGAGGTCCCTTAAATATTTCAGATTCGATCTCATGTGTAATGTCCCACTGCGGCTGCGCCTGGGTAGGTGAAAGTGATGAGAAGAGCACCAAGAAGATTAACCAGGTAGTATTTGTCATGATCACGATGTAAATGGTAAGTAGAGGGTCGATTTCATACTTTAGTAGTCCTACGTCTCTTAAAGACTGCACTTGATTGCTGTGGTTGCATGCTTTATGTGCTAGATCGTGCAGGAGCCAGAAAGTACTTGATTTTTCACGACCTGCCTCAGGAATTTGGATACTGCATAGTCGTCTCAGTGTGTCTTTAAGCAGTTTAGTTCTACCTTTTTGAAAAGTAGGTCTCTTTTGCTTGAAGAAGAAACCTGGTAAGAACCTGATGAGATTTCTCAAGAATGTGGGTTCTGATGTCACACCACTTTTTAGTACCATGAAATCAGATCTTGAACGTTGACTCGGTAAAGTAGTTTACCGGAGTACAGCACTTCCAAATTTTAACATGTACTTTAGTAAGTGTACAGTGTGTGCCAACATTAAAAATTTGATATGACCATGACCATCCATCAAGTTTATATTTGGCTACTCCTGTTCGCTCTTTCTTGCAGCGATCCCAAAGAGAAGAAGAATTTGTCAGATGAAAATCAATTGTCAAACAAGCAGGTCCGTGCCAAATTTGAACCTCCTGACGGTCAATGTATATTGTTTGTCGGGCAGGAGCTAACTGCAATAGGTGGGTTGGTGGATTATTCCAGTGGCTATTTTGATCATTTTAGAACTCCAGGTGGATTTACTATGTATACAAATCTATCCCCTGGAGATACTAGCTTTGGACATCTTATGGCTGGCCTTGATGGTGTCTATTCGACCGATGATTGGGGGGATACACCCAGCAATATGTCACTTCAACTAGCAGATGATGACTTTAAAAATTGTGCTTTGGCAATTGGCCTCTCATTTGTAAACCACGAAGTTGAGGTAGCTAATGGCCTACAAGATACACTCGTTGATCACCTGGGAGATTTTATCCAAAGTCTCGCAGCCCGACCGGTTTTCCTGAGAATCGGATACGAGTTCGGGGGTGCATGGAATCATTATGATCGCTTAAATTACATCCGGTCTTTTAAAAGGATTCGCGACCGATTTGAGTCGCAAGGTATTGACAACATCGCCTATGTATGGCAGTCACATGGCTGGGGTATGGATCAAGCTGAATTGGAGCTTTGGTACCCCGGAGATCACTATGTGGATTGGTGTGGCTACTCCTTCTTCTCCAGGTTTGAGGAAGTTCAGATGTTGGAATTTGCCCGGAAGCGAAATAAACCGGTATTCATTGCCGAAGCTTCACCGACGATTTCTACTTCCACGGTTAAGATAAATGGCAAAACAAAAGAAACAATATTATCCAATCCCGATCAAGCTGATGAGGCATGGGAGAAATGGTTTACACCTTTTTTCCAGACCATTGAGGAAAATGAGGCACTTATCAAGGCAGTCAGCTATATAAACTGTCATTGGAAGGCGGCACCAATGTGGCGAGATAATCCAACTTTTCAGAATGTTGACGCCCGATTGCAAACCAATAAGGAAATTGCCCAACGGTGGAAGGAAAAAGTATATCGAGATCGTTTTCTTCATGCTTCGGATTCCCTTTTTAATCTACTCTGGCATAAATAAGTAATTGGGATGTGAAGTCGGCTTGATCTGGATCTAAGGTCAATCTGGATAGGTGTGGAAAGATGTTTTCGAAGTCGTGTTGCGATTATTCCCCAAATATGCCGTCATAGTGACTTCCCATGTAAGCCCCCCAACTCGGCATTCGTTGATACTTCTTTTTTAGCGACCTTCTCTGTATCCGCATACCGCCAACTTCATAAAACAGAAGAGTGTTTGTCAAAAGACTGTAGACAATATCCCATTGTTGGTCACCATCGAGGTCTCCGACCCATGGTGTTGAGGCGATATTCTTGGCCTTGATTGGTTGATCCAGAGGAATGAGGGCCCCGTCATTGAAATCCAAAATATTGAGGGTGAGACTTACCTTGTGATTCCTTTTTCTCTGGCAGTCATACTCGTTGATACTGATTAAGACCTCATCAATATTGTCACTGTCGTAATCAAAGGCCACACCTGATGACGTGCCCGAACATCCAAGCGCCTTCTCTAATATTACCGAACCATCTCGTCCATCAATGAGGAAATGAGTAGCTCCCTGACTAAATGGCCATTGGCCCTTCGTTGCGTAACAATAAATATCTGGTACCGCATCATCTGTAAAATATCCGATGGTCGGGGAGGAGTTGTACTCAGTATTCGGATGATCCAGTTGCCAAAGGATATGATTTGTTGAACCATCAATCGCGTAGACGGTTCCCCCGTGCCAGTTAGCAATGATGTCTGATACGCCATCGCGATTTAGATCAGAAAGTGACACGGGAGCGATGAAACCATGTCCTTCCCCTTTCAACAATCGAATGGCATCGGATAAGTCATTTTGCCGTAAACTTTGTAGAGGTACCCGATAAAGATCACCACCGATAGTTTCTCCACCAGTTCCGAAAATTATCTCTTCCTGACCACGGCCATGGAAATCATGCAACACCACCGACATGTATGTTTCCAGACTGTCAGGCATCTGAGCTACGTTTAAGATTTTGCCGCTTTTGCTGCTGAGTATAGCCAAAGTGCCTGGAAAGCGATTATTCATGGAATAGGGTGCTGCCTGAACATTACCTCCATTAGATACCAGAAGATCTCGGATACCATCTCCATCCTGATCGTCGACCGTCTGCGTATTGTAAAAATTAAAGCGCATATATGTATGTGCCGGGGTGGGGCCTTCAACCACATTGAAGGACCAGATTTCTTGTCCGGTTGCACCGTCAATTCCAAATAATTGGGCATTTCTACCTCCGATAAAGACATCTGCTATCCCGTCTCTCGTTACATCTAAGAATGTGGCAGAACCAACAACTTGATCAGTAGCGGCGAACGTCCAGAGAAGTTCTCCATTTTCACCGTTGATGGCCAGCACACCATATTCCAGAGGAACGAATTCGTTTTTTCC
This sequence comes from Saprospiraceae bacterium, assembly GCA_965223215.1. Taxonomy (GTDB): domain Bacteria; phylum Bacteroidota; class Bacteroidia; order Chitinophagales; family Saprospiraceae; genus JABDMH01. Next base: position 367,467 of record CBDCVZ010000010.1, read on the forward strand.
TGCTCCAATCACAATATCAAGGGTGCCATCCCCATTCAAGTCAGATAATCTAGGTGAGGAATATGAACCGATCACAGGAAAATCCTGATACCAGCTTTTATCTTGTCTGCAGCTAATTAGTGCAATCGCAAATAGGTTTGCAATAATCACTACCCAATACTTCATGGTTAGTACATTCTTTATCCAAAATGACGTTAATGACGCGCTCTCAGAGCTCTTGATCAAGACAATCTTAATTTTTTGCTAATTAATCTAATAGGACTTAGCTCGGCAATGTATTCTATAATTGATCAGACACCAGCCGGCTGATCCCTATGTAGCATATATAAAAATAAATGCCAAATCATCTGTTCACTGCTTTTTAGTCACTTTCTTATCCCGCTATATGGGATATGGACATAAAACACTTCATTTAAACAACAAAATCATACGAGATTCCGATCATCTACTCTGAAACGATAGGAGATTTCTGCCATTCCTTGCCAAGACAATATGATTGATGCCGTTTCTTTTAAATACTTGTGCATCGCGTACTTCTCCTTCCGCTTCAAGACCGGTTCGACGGTGGATAAGGTAGGTGAATTTCTTTTGCCCATTTCCTTTTAAGAAAACTCCCTTGCTGGAATCATGCCGACCAACCTGTGGTTTTACACCGTGAAAATTACCACCTAGCCAAATGTCTTTGACATTATCTCCATCTAAGTCTTCTGCAAGAATGGCAAAAACCGGTGCCACCTGGGCTTCCAGGGGTAGTGACTCCAATTCCAGCCCTGCGTCCTCATTCCATAATATGCTTGATTCTAAATGCGTGGCTCGAAAAGCGAAGGCACCTGCCCGTTCTTCCTCTGTAAAAAGAGATTCATAAGTTTTATGCGCATAATCTTCATATTTAAGAATGTCTTTTTTGAGATGGGGTAATTGGTCCGTGATCTCCATTTTCGTGGCAAAGGGATAGACGTCATCGTCGATGGGAGCGGTCCAGTTCAGGATAAATTCTGTCTTACCATTATTGTCAAAGTCTTTCACATACATAGTGACTGGCTGCTTTGTCGAGGCAGTAAATTTTGTATTTAAACCCCAGTTTCCCAGCACGTAGTCATCGTCACCATCTCCGTCCAGATCACTAGCCACTATTCGATTCCACCAACCCATATAGGGAGTTTGGGTTTGTTTTTGAGTAAAATTTAATTGGCCATGGTCATTTTCAAATAAAATAATAGGCATCCATTCTCCAACTACCAGAAGGTCGGGATCTCCATCCTTATCAAAATCACTCCAGGTGGCATCGCAAACCATACCTAGGTGGCCAATTTCCTTAATCGTGACATCCGTCCAGATTCCTGCACCATCATTTCGCAGTAAAAAACTCCGCGGAATTAGTCCGTAATTTCCCGGTACAATCCGACAACCGATGAACAAATCCAGATCTCCATCTCCATCTATGTCTCCTGGGCGTATGCAGGCGGCATTGCCCGCAGCAGGTGGTGTCTGGCTTGGGGCTGGCGCAAATTTGCCCTGTCCATCGTTGGTATAGTATCGCAGCAGATAGCCTTTGACCCCAAGATTGCTTTCGTTGCCACCGGCTCCCAGTAATAAATCGAGGTCTCCATCACCGTCGGCATCGAAAAGGGCACCACAAGTCGTTTCCAGCGACACTTCGTTCTCCGACTGATTAAGCAATACGTTGTTCCTCTGCCAGCCGCCATCTGACTGACCAATGAATAATTTATCTGCATCGGAGCGGGCCCCACCTACAATAAAATCTTCAATGCCGTCTCCATTAACATCACCCTTGATCAAGGGAGGTCCCTCGGTTGAATACATTCTGGTCAAGAGGGGTTCGTGATTGAAATCATTAAATTTATTTTCCCGATGCAAATGATCTCCACGAATATTTTCCGAAGCTTCGTTATAATGACCCGGTAAGTCCTCTCGCAAGTCGGCGAAAGTAGAGGTCGCATCAGCATGTCTTAAAGTAATGGACTGATTAGATGGAATATTGTGCAATACTTGTTTCTTCAAATCAGGCCAAATAATTTCTAGCTCATCAATTGATTCAGAAGTAGCCAGTCCAAAAATCAGACCCGGCTCAACACTGCTCTCAAAGCCTCGTGAGGTATAATGCTGCAATACTTGTTTATTCGAACCCGTTTTTATGGAGACTTGTGCCCCTATGCCCTGGCGATTCCCGGGAGAACCCTCAAGTGTAATCTTTAGATAATTATGGGTGGAATTATTCTGATAGACGAATGCAGGCATGTTCACATTGTTTACGACCAAATCTAAATCTCCATCATTATCCAAATCGCCATAGGCCGCACCATTTGAGAATCCAGGTTCACCGAGATCTGACTGATCTGCCACATTTCGAAAAGTGGGAATACGGCTTCCGTTTGCTTCGTTGAGAAATGCAAAATTGGCCAGTGGATTAGAGGGCATGTAAGCGACAAAGTCTCGCCAATCGAACGAACCTTTTTCCTCCACGATTTTTTTGACTCCCTCTTTATCACCGATGAAATTGGTAAAATCCAAATACATTATTTCATGATATATCGCATTAGAAACAAAGATGTCTTTGTGACCATCATTATCAAAATCAAATATTAATGCCCCCCAACTCCAATCGGTAGCAGCTACATTAGATAAATTAGCTATCTCCTGAAAACTGGCATCTCCAGCATTCAATTGCAAACAATTTTGTAAAATCTGATAGTGGAAGCTGCTGCGATATTTTAAATCTTCCAGATGAAAGGGATCGAAGACGGTCATAGCTTTTAATCGGTAATTGTCGGCTGCAAGCATATCAGTCGTAAAGATGTCCAGCAGTCCATCATTATTAACATCCGCTATATCGGCACCCATGCTTGAGACGGAACATAATGAAACATTTTCAGCTAGATTTTCGGTAAAGGTGCCATCTCCCTCATTCAAATAGAGATAATCGCGTTCCCAGAAATCGTTGCTGATATAAATGTCAGGTAGCATGTCTCCATTGACGTCGCTGACAGAGCATCCTAGCCCGAAACCAATCGGACTATTGTATATGCCCGCCTCATGCGTCACTTCCGTAAAATTGTTTTCGTCGTTTCGATATAATTTATCGCCACCAAATGGATCCTTTTCATCGCGAGTGTTTTGATAGATGATTATTCGCTCGGGATCTTTAAATGAATTACTTAAAATATAGCAATCCAGGTCTCCATCAAGGTCATAATCGAAGAAAGAGGCATGGGTAGAAAAACCGGCGTCTGCCAGACCAAACTCAGTCGCGGATTCGACAAAGGTCAGGTCACCCTGGTTGACGAACAGCTCGTTTTCTTTGTCATCACCTTTTACATCTCCCGAATTACAAACATAGATATCGAGTAATCCATCGTTGTTCACGTCAGCCATGGCAACTCCGGTACTCCAGGCCTTGGATCCGACTATACCCGCCTTTTTTGAAATATCCTCAAACTGCCAGTTTCCCAAGTTGCGGTAGAGTCGATTCTCACCCATATTGGCAGTGAAGAAGACATCACTTAAGCCATCATTATCAAGATCGCCGATGGCGACTCCACCACCGTTGTAGAAATTCCGATAGGTCAATACATTAAAGTCTTCACCGTCGGTGACACGGTTGTTAAAAACAATACCAGAAACCTGAGGATCAACCTTGGTAAAAAGTTGCGGCATGGTTGAATGCTCTGAGGTAGCCCGAGGTGCATTGTTATTTTGCTGAGAGCAACCAGTTGCAATAATTAACAACAGGTAAGACAACCGAGCTCGGACAAAAATTTGAAGCATTTCAATGGTAAATTGCAAAAAAAAAAGCAGCTCTGTTCAGGCTGCTTTCAAAAAATGGGTCATTTCTCAAGAAGACATGACCCTCAAAAAACTTTTTAATATCCAGGATTCTGTTGCAACATCGCAGTGCCATCCACCTTACTTAATTCAATCTGAACGGAAGGCAATGGAAACAAGTCGTGTTTTGAAGAATATCCAGGTGAAGGTTGAAGGTAGTTGCGCTTTGTTTTCTCCACTGGAAGATAATCTTCATTGAGTACTTGCGCTGCAATGCCCCAACGGCGTAAATCGAATAAGCGATGGCCCTCCATAGCAATTTCTAACCGCCGCTCAAAACGAACAGCCTCTCGAGCCATAGATTGATCGGTCCAGGCGTCATCATAGGTGCCTACTGCATATTTGGCCCAGGTAATGCCTGGATCGTCGATAGCAGTGGCGCCACCATCAGGTGCTTGAGCGCAATTTGCAGCCCGTGCCCTAATCATATTAACCAGTTCTCTGCCTCGATCCAGATTTCCCAGCTCCACCTCGGCTTCGGCCAGCATGAGTATTACGTCTGCATAACGGATGATTGGAATATTAACCGGGCTTAATTGCTTATTTGACCATCCAACCGAGCTGATCTCGCCGACTTTGTGAATAAATTTCTTGTGACTGAACGGACCAGCCCAGGATCGATTCCGGATCCATTCCGGTGCATGGACTCCCCAATCGAGAAATGGAACATCATCTCGACCAACCGTCCAATCAAGGCGTGGATCGACCACATCGTCGGCTGTAACATCCGAATTGTTATAGCTCTTATCCAAAAATGGTAATCCATTGGCATCCACTTTATGGGCATTTACGAAATTGTGCGAAGGTTGGTGAAAGCCACAGCACCCGAACGGGCTGCCGCCATGGGGATGATTTAAGCGATCGGCAAACAGTCCATTTTCACCACCTCCGGTTCCATCATTCACGGAAGCCTGGATCGAAAATATGTGTTCAGATCCATTTTCGCCCTCGGTGGTAAACGGATCGTGGAAGCAATCTTGGAGCGCATAAGTGCCACTGTTAACCACTGCATCTAGTTGAGACTTAGCACCTGACCAATCCCCCTCATATAGTAGCACCTTACCCAAGTAAGACTGGGCCGCACCTTTTGTGGCACGTCCCACCGCGCTCTGCGTCACCGGCAGATTGGCAATTGCAAATTCAAAATCCGCCTTGATATTTGGCAGAATATCTGTGGTATTCGGTTGACGAAAATCTTCAGCGGTTTCATCATAATACGGTACATTCTTCCATAATTTCCAGGCATCAAAATGGTAATGTCCCCGGAGAAAACGGGCTTCACCCTCAATTCGTTCTGTTTCAGATATATCTTCAGCATTGGCCATGAGTTTCAGGGTGGAATTGCCTCGCGCAATTCCTTCATACAACGCTTGAAATTTGATATTGAAATATTCATTGCCGGGGGCCCATTCAAACAATTCAATGATTTGAATCTCCTGCTGATCGCCGGGGTCTGAACCCTTGTAGGCATCGTCACTGGTTACACTGCCCCAAATCCAATTGCTACCGGCAGCACCCCAGGGTGGGTTAAAAGTGCCCCAATCATTATTCCAACCGTCAAGCATTGAATAGGCTGCAATTAGTGCAGCTTCTACTCCAGCCTGATTCGCTAAAGTACCTTCATCAAGAGAGGCTTGAGCAGGAGCGTTGAGAAAATCCTTGGAGCAAGCAAATATTAGGAAAGCTGCAAGTGCCGTCAATCCAATTATTTGTTTAATATTTTTCATTTTGCGATTATTTCAACAATTATTTAATTAAAACGCAGCATTAACACCGAAAATAAATTTACGTTCGGCGGGATAATTTCCGAAGTCGTACCCATTCCAAAGGTCGCCATTAAGTCCGCTTTGAGCAAAGTTAGAGGGTGCTGGGTCTAAACCTGTATAACCGGTCAGGGTGAAAAGGTTTTGTGCTTGTATGTAGAAGCGCAAACGGCTAAATACATCACCAAGAACGGCATCCGGTAAAGTATAACCTAACTGAATATTCTTTGCCCGCAAATAGGAGGCATCCTCCACATAAAAATCGCTGGGAGAAATACTGAATATATCGTTCAGATCATTAATTGGATAAGGTGCATTTGGATTGTCAGGTCTCCAGGAATTTGTGACAACATCTTTTCGCACATTAGATCCGAAAAAGCTAAACACATCAAATAGCTTGTTGTAGTTGAAAATATCATTTCCAATAGAAGCAAAGAGGAAGGCCGAGAAATCAATGCGGCCAATATTGAAGCCTAGGTTAGCACCAAGGGTGAAATCAGGATGCGGACTGCCAATGGACCCTTTGTCATCATCGTTAATCTGATTATCGCCATTCAAATCCTTAAAACGGATGCGGCCAATCGCTTTGCCCTGCTGATCACCAAAGGCATCTACCTCACCTTGGTTTTGGAAATATCCATCTGTCTGCCAGCCGTAAAAGGAGGAAATTGGTTGACCAACTTGGTTGAAATTAACAATGCCAATTCTGGAATCAAATCCACCTGGGAAGAAACTTTCGGAACTTCCATCGATGTCTACAACTTCATTGACGTAGCGGGTAAAGGTCAGACCAAGATTGTATCCACCTTTATTGCCTATTTCTCCATTCCAGTCAACACCGATATCGATTCCATTGTTTTTCATCGATGCTACATTGACAAATGCGGGTGCTGCGGTACCCCCTGTACCCGGAAGTGCGGCAGGAAACAGTAAGCCATCCACCGTTCGGCTATAGATGTCTAATACGAAGTTTAAGCGACCATTTAAGATCGAGGCATCGAGGCCAAAGTTGGTGGAAATATTTTCTTCCCATTTGGTCGCTTTATTACCGCGATTCGTGAGGGCATAACCAGTGACGGCAGAGTTGCTAGTGCCGTTAATATCATAAAAAGTTGACGCAAGCCCGCCCCCAAAACGATCAAACGCATTTCCTGCCGGAATCTGTTGATTTCCTGTGATGCCCCAACCAAAGCGAAGTTTGAGATCGTCCAGCCAGGTAACGTTCTCAAAAAATGGTTCTCCACCAACTCGCCAACCCAGACTGAAAGCAGGGAAGACCACATATTTTTCATCTCCAAAATTTGAAGAACCATCTCGTCGAATCGTGGCACTGGCAATATACTTGTCTGCGTAGGAGTAATCTATTTTACCAAACAGGGAAACCAGCTGACTAAAGTTTCCGAAACTATTTACGCTTCTGGTATCGGGATCCGCCAATCCTCCGTTGACATACCAGGCATTCGGATCAATGGTAAAGAAGTTATTAATCCCACCCCTTAATTGTCGAAAGGTATTTTTTATAGCCTCATATCCAATCAATGCTGAGATGTCGTGGTTCTCTCCAATCGAGGTGCTGTAATTGAGAGTATTGGTCCAAGTCCAATTATAACCGTTTTGCCATGTCTCGGAAAAACCATTGTTGGTGTTTGGTTGCCTAGCTTCGTAAGAAGGAAAATTGAATGCCGAGCTCAAATTGTTAAAATAATCTACTCCGTAGCTACTTCGGAAGGACAGGCCCTCAAGAATTTCCCATTCTAAAAATACATTACCTAGAATTCTCGTATTTGTCGTACCATTATCCTTATTCCTGATGTTGGCCCAGACTGGATTGGTGCCGGTTAGTCCGCTTGCCTTAGCACCACCCGCATTACCTCCGACATCATTGACCGGAATGATGGGATGGATGAGGGTGAGAAAGGTCATAATCCCTTGCTCATCCTGGTTGCCTCCAGAAAATCCATCTTGGCCAATTTTAGTTGAACGAGCCACTTGCACATTTTCACCCACGGTTACTGGTCCCAATTTGAATGTGGAATTGGCTCTTGCAGTAAAGCGTTCGAAGCTATTGTGCACCATGGATCCTTCCTGATTGAGGTATCCTGCTGAAAGATAAAATGTCGAGTTTTCTCCACCACCCGATACCCCCAAATTATGTTCGGTTACTAGCCCGGTTTGAAAGGTCTCGTCAAACCAATCGGTACCACTCGGATTGGTAGGAATGATGATATTGTCAGGGAATGAATAAGCTGATTCATCAACATTATCACCGGGAAATGGGAAGATGTACTTTGGTATCACTCCCCGCCCCACGGAATAAGGATTTGCAGCATCTATATCCAAACCAGCATTGGCATGGCGATCCCAAATGTAGTTGGAAAACTCCACCGGATCTTTGATCATGTAGTCATGATTATGTGCTGGTGTAGCAGAACCAACATACCCATCATAGGTGATCTTTGCTTTTCCAGCTTTCCCTCGTTTCGTGGTAATGATGATGACTCCGTTGTTAGCCCTGGCGCCATAAATCGAAGCTGATGCAGCATCCTTTAAAACCTGGATCGACTCAATGTCGTTGGGATTAAACCCTGTATTGTAGGCATCCTGGACCGGAACACCGTCAATAACATATAGAGGATCGTTGTTCTGAAACGAGCTAATGCCTCTAATTCGAACGGTGGTGCCTTCACCGGGTTCGCCGGATGTTGAAATATTTACACCACTTGCTCTGCCTTCCAATTTCTGTGCAAAGCTGGAGGCAGAGTAGGCATTCATCTCTTCTACCTCTACTACTGCCACAGCTCCAGTGATATCCCGCTTGCGTTGGGATGAATATCCCGTCACTACAATTTCATCAATGGCCACACCTTGGACCAAGCTGATGTTGAGATGTGATTCAGACCCAACAGTCACGTCTTGTGAAGCATAGCCCGTGAAGCTAATCACCAATACGTCTCCCTCTGTAGCATCAAGTGTAAATGTGCCATCAAAATCGGTTACGGTGCCTGTCGTCGTGCCTGACTTTAAGACAGTGGCTCCGATCAAAGGCTCATTGGTTTGCTGGATTGGGATCGAGAAACGAGGCATTTTGATGGGAAATAGAACACCACTACCAATGATCACTGCCAAAAAAAATAGTTGATCGATATCCAAACGGGATCGATTCAAGATTCTTCGTGTAAATCTTAATCATTCGTCTCTCAATGCATGTATGGGATTCAGGACCGCGGAGCGCCGGATTTGAAATAGTACGATACCAATGACTATGGATAGTAAAAATAGGGCTGGCAATAGTAATGGCTGCCATCCAATTCCATTATTAAAAGCAAAATTATCAAGCCATTTCCCACCCAGGTAGACCACAATTGGCAAGGCGATGACGTTGGCTACAATCAGTAAGTAGACAAAATCTTTAGATACGATATGCATGATGTTTACCATGGTCGCTCCTAATATTTTTCGCACTCCAATTTCTTTTGTACGCTGACTCAGGAGGAGGGCTGAGAGCCCAAAAAAGCCGAGGCACGCAACAAAGATAGCCAGCGCGGCCATTAATTTACAGACCTTACTGAATTGTTGTTCAGCTCGGTATTGCCGATCAAAAAATTCATCGAGAAAGAAATAGTCAAGGGTGTGATCTGGAACGACTTTCCGGTAGATTCGTTCGATTGCAGCCACAGATTTGTTCCAATCGGTGCTGCTGAGTTTAAAGGAGTAGAAGGTCCAATCATCCCATAGGGGGAAATAATAGAGTAGGGGATCATAGGCCTCCTTCAGTGAGCGCTGATGATAGTTTTCCACGACACCCACCACGGTGGCGAGGTGTTCGTTTTGCCCTAACTTAAACCAGATATTTTTACCAATGGCATCTTCTGGATCTTTGAAGCCATAACTTTCGGCCAACACACGATTTATTAGTACTTTGTTATTTTGCGCTCCATAAATACGTGAACTGTCAGCTTGTCGAAAATCACGTCCAGCTACAATGGGAATGTCAAACGTCGATAAATATTCATGATCTACTCGTTTCAGGAAGACCGACGTGTTATATTCTTTATCCAGTCCCTTCGGCCTTGATTCGCTCCGTAGAGCAATTAATTTTCCCGGTATTTCAGAAGATCTGGTCATAGATTGTACCTCCGGTAGTTGTGCTAATTCCATGGCGAGGACCTGATTCCTAACGTATGATATTGAATCGCTATAAGTTGGAACCCGACTTACTAAAATTTGCTCTTTTGCATAGCCCAACTCCTGCTTATTCATGAAAGAAATCTGACGGGTGACCAGTATGGTAGCAGCGATCAGGAGAACGGAGAGTACAAATTGAAATCCGACCAAAAGTTTGCGTAAGAGGACCCCTTGAGTCCCTCGATGAAATCTTCCGCGCAAGACTTGAACTGGTCTGAATTTAGACAATACCAATGCGGGATAAACACCTACGATCAGTCCACTGATGATGATACAACCCGAGAATACAACCCAGAATACGGGATTTAGAAAGAGCTGATAATTTAGGAGCGAATCTCCAATGTTCTTTCCTACGACCTGGCTAAAAGAAGTAAGTGATAGTTTGGCAATGACAAAACCTAAACTAATACTCAATGCATTGAGGAGAATAGCCTCCGAAAAAAACTGCCCCATTAATTGAGACCGTCGGGCACCGACTACCTTTCTGACACCTACTTCTTTTGCCCGTTCGATCGACCGTGAGGTTGACAAATTGATGTAGTTGACCCAGGCAATGATCAGAATGAATATGCCTAGAATACTGAGAAACTGTACCATTCGATTACTCCCTGGATTTGTTGGTTCATTGGCACAATCGGAATGCAAATGGATGTCTAAGAGAGGTTGCAGCGAAAAATAGGTCTTGAAATTATGTTCTTTATGAATTTCTGCCATATAGCGCTCGGTCAGCGCCGGAAACTTTGCTTGCAACGCTGCCGAGTTCGTACCTGGCTTCAAAAGCACATAAGTGTAAAATTCGGGCCAAACCCAAGAATTATCTGCAAAATCACTTCCCAAGTAAGTCTGAAAAGACATAAGTGCATCAAATTGTAGATGCGAATTCTCAGGAATGTCCTCAATGACTCCAGTCACCTTTAGGGGGTGGCCGGTGGAGCCTCCTAAATTCATTGTTTTGTGCAGAGGGTCTTCATTGCCAAAATATTTGATCGCCATCGATGAGGTTAGGACGATGCTGTTCGGTTTTTTTAGTGCATTTGTGGGAGATCCCGAAACAAAGGGAAATGAAAAAATGGTGAAAAACGATGAATCAGCAATGAACGTTTTTTCTTCGATAAAAGTCGAGCGCTGACCTGTTTCATTCAAATAACTTAAAGCCGTCTTACGACCCATATTAATGGGATCCATGATCCGGGTAAAATCTTCAACTTCTGGAAAATCACGCTTCATGGCTGGTCCGAGGGCTGGATGATTGGCTGCTGTCTTGGAAAAGGGACTAAATCCCTCTGAATATCTGATCGGAACCCGGTAGATGTTTTCGGCCTGATCATGAAATTTATCATAGCTGCGCTCAAATGAGACATACTGAAAAATCAACAGACAAGCAGCCACTCCGATGGCAAGACCGGCGATGTGGATCATTGAAAAAAATCGATTCTTAGCTAGGCTGCGAGCTGCAATCTTAAAATAATTTCTAATCATAGCAACAGATGGATAAATGGATGAGAATAATGCAATGCGTTTGATAAAGTCCGGCCGAAAATGTCTTAGTACCTGGTAGAAAAATGACCACTTGGCCTTTTTACCATTAACCGATGATTCTTTAATAAATAATTCAATTAAATCACCCTCAATTTCATCGAGGAAGTCTTCACGACAAAACCATCGCAAAAATTTCAGGGCGTTATTTGGAGGTTTAAGCATTAGTCTGCTCTTAAGATATTAGCTGGGTTGGCAATAGCAGTGCGTAGCGTTTGAGAGCTGATTGTCATTAAACCAAAAACCAAAGAGATTAATCCAGCAGCGACAAAGATCCACCAAGAGAGATCTATCGTATAGGCAAATTTACTCAGCCACTTTTGCATGAAATATGCTGCAACTGGTGCTGCCAGAACGAAGGCGATGGAAATCAGCCAAATAAAATCTCTCGATAATAGGTACAGTACTTGCAAGGATGAAGCACCCAAGACCTTGCGGATACTTATTTCTTTCAAACGCTGTCTAACGGCAAACATCGCCAGGCCAAATAGACCCAAAACAGAGATCAGAATCGCAAGAAAGGCGAAGAGGCGCGATAATCTTCCAACCATCATTTCACTTCGATAAAGCGATTCGTATTCCTGATCCACAAATTGATAATCAAGGGGATAATTTGGATTTAACTCGGTGTAAATTTCTTCTATGTTGGCCAGGGCTTCCTCAACCTGTCCTGGTTCATAACGTACTATGATCACACCAAAACCCTCATATTCTTTAACATCTATGATCACAGGCAATATGGGCTCATGTAAAGAATGAGTGTGGTAATCTTTGAGCACCCCAATAATCTGACCTTTCTTGTTCCATGCTGAAATAGATTTACCAATGGGATCTTCCATTCCAATTTGTTTGAGGGCCTCCTCATTTATCAAAAAGGCATGTGCAGAGTCCGTTGCCACGCCCCTAGAAAAATTTCGACCTTCGATAATTTGAAGACCCATGATGTCAATAAAATCATAGCCCACCGATGCTGGTTTAAAGCCCACGACCTCCTCTTCACTCTTACCTTGCCAGTCAATTGGGTCAGTTACCACAAATCCCATGGCGTGTGGAGCCTCGCTGCTTCGGTCGATCATATTTACTCCACGCATGTTAAGGGCACGATCCTTAAAGAGCTGGTAAGTTGACTGCTGTACCATCTCGCCTTCTATCGGGATATAAATTAGGTTCGCTCGATCATATCCTAAATGGGAGGTTTTGAGATAATTTATTTGCTTGGTGATGACAATCGTTGCGATTAGCAGGAAAATGGATAATGAAAACTGAAATATAGAGAGCCCTTTCCTGAACCGGCGAGAGGATTTTCCAAATCTGAAGTCTTTGCCGAGCGCTTTTATGGGTTTGATTGATGATAATAAAATTGCAGGATAACTGCCGGCCACAAGTCCGACAAGGAGTGAAAAAATAAGGCAAAGTAATGGAATGATTGGATTTGAAAAGGGGAGTGCAATCTGTTTTCCGGTTAATGCATTAAACGGTTCGATTAATAGGAAAACCAAAGTTATCGATACCACCGTGGCAGTGAGTGAAAGCACTAAAGACTCGCTAAAAAATTGTCCCACAAGCTTGGACTTAGATGACCCAATGACCTTTCTCACACCGATTTCTTTCGCCTTCTTCAGATGACCCGCGATGGATAAATTCATGAAGTTTATACAAGCAATAAGTAGAATGAAGAGAGCCACTCCTGTGAATATTCTCAGATAAGTTATTCTGCCCTTAGTTGGTATACCATTGACAAAGTTGGAGACCAAATAGCGTTCATTGTATGGTTGTAAACCCAATCGAACAGTGAGGCCATCGGGTTTTCGGTGCGTTTCTAAATGTGTATTTATCCCTTTAGTCACACTTTGAACATTCGCATTCTGTTCAAGTTCGATGGTGGTCAGTACAAAGTGTGAGGCCCATCCACCAAGTCGCTCCTCATGCAAATCCCAATTGATCAGGAAATCAAACTGTAGCGAACTTGTTGTCGGCACATTATCGAAAACAGCAGATACCTGGAGACTTAGATCATTCTCGTATTTTAAAATCTGACCTATCGCATCACTGGGTTTCTCAAAAAACAATTCAGCTATATGCTTAGATATAGCGATGCTGCTAAGATCTTGAAGAGCAGTTTTAGGTTGACCTGCGAGCACCTGGAAGTCAAACATCTCAAAAAAATCAGCACTGGCTCGGGCACCTTTAAATTTATGCGTTCGCTTGCCAAATTGAAGTGTTTCAGGATGACCCCAGGGAAGTTCATATCCGGTAGCATAGTGATTGATGCGCTTGATTTGTGGCACCGTCTGATCGACTCCCTCTAACAAGACAAAAAATCGATCATCTTCAAACTTCAGAGGTGTGGAAAAGTTGCCATCGATGCGGCCTTCAGATTCTATGGTCTGATAGATATTGTAGAGGCGATCTCCCGAGGCATGAAAATTATCAATGCTGCGCTGATTCTGAATCCAGAGAGAAATAAATATAAAACATGTGATGCCCATGACTAAACCAGAAAGATTAATCGCAGATATTACTGGCTGCTTCAATATTCTCCTTATTGCAATTTTCAAATTGTATTTAATCATAGTGTAATAGATGATTTTTGGGAAGAGCAAATCTTTCCTAATGAAATCAGGTCTAAAGTGACGTAAAACTTGCCAGCAAAACTGCCACTTGGCTTTGGTAGTATTGGATTCTTTCTGGCGAGCATACAATTCAATTAAATCACCTTCAATTTCATCGAGGAAGTCTTCACGACAAAACCATCGCAAAAATTTGATCCCATATTTTGGAGGTTTCAAATCCATTTATCCAAATGAAATATCTGGTATCTTTTGATAAATGCTACTTCGAATTTCATATTGTCGATCCAACATTTTCTTACCAAAAGCGGTGATCACATAAAATTTCTTCCTGCGTCCACCACGATCTTTGGTGATCCCTCCAAATCTGGCTGAGACGAATCCCTTTTCTTCCATGCGTTTGAGCGCCACATGGATGGCGCTGATGTTAAACGTTTTATCGATGGCACTTTCTAATCCTTCTTTAATCGACACACCGTAGGCCTGGTCATGTTGAGCGGCCACGGTTAGTAACACGAGTTCTTCAAATTCGCCGAGTGAAGATGCTTTCATATCTAATTTAATTTCCTTAACGAATGTATATATAATATATTATTTTAACAAATGTTAAGTAAATGTGGAATCTGGTGATAAGGACTGATGGTTGGTGCAAAGGGTTGCATCATTCTTAAGAAATCTTGGGTAGAGCTTTATCTTTCTGGCTTTGGCTTGCACCGAGGGATGTCGCAATCGTCCGCGAATTCGCTACCTTTCCGAATCGCTATTTTGATCAATACATGAAGAGATTCCAGTACCAGAGCAGCTTTATCTTGTCTTGCCTTTTATTGGTGGCAGCAATGGCTTGCAGGAAATCTGCCGACCAACGAGATTTAGTCATGGTTAAATTGTCTTACGGCCAAGACGATCTGCAGGTCGACTTAGGAGTGGGTTTATGGGCCTGGCCTCTTCCGATGGATTATGATGAAGATGGAGACTTTGATCTCGTGGTGTCCTGTCCAGATGTTCCTTCCAATGGCATCTATTACTTTGAAAATCTGTCCAACAGCAAGACGTTGAATCCGGTTTTTGGGCGGGGAGAACGCTTAGCCGAAGGGCAAAAGAACATTCAGATTTCGTACATCAATGGAGAACCGCGGGTGCTCAAGCAGGGTACCGAATATCTGAACTTTACCAATCTTCATCTGGGCCAACCCGATGAAATCTATCCGGCACGCAGGGTAGAACGGTTACACGAGAAGATTAGATTCAGTCAATGGAAGTATGTCGATTTTGAAGGGGATGGTGATTTGGATTTTCTTGTCGGGATCGATGATTGGGGTGACTATGGTTGGGATAATGCGTTTGATAGAAAAGGACGCTGGACTAACGGACCACTGCACGGTTATGTCTACGTAATAGAAAACCGGGATGGAAAGTACTATGAGGGTGCAAAACTAATGGCTGGTGGAAAACCGATCGATCTCTATGGTGCTCCATCACCGAATATGGAGGATTTTGATGGTGACGGCGACTTGGATCTGATCTGTGGAGAGTTTGTGGATCGCCTGACCTGGTTTGAAAATATTGGCACTCGAACAGCACCTGTTTTCGGAAAAGGAGAGATATTAAAGAATGAGAATGGTCCAGTCAAAATGGATTTGCAAATGATCATCCCCGTAGCAACAGACTGGGACCAAGATGGCGATATGGATCTGGTGATTGGTGATGAGGATGGCCGAGTAGCCCTTCTTGAACACCGAGGGATGGTAAGGGATGGTATGCCTCAATTTGGTGAACCGAAGTATTTACAACAAAAAGCTGATGATGTAAAATTTGGTGCCCTCATTACACCCTATGCTGTTGATTGGGATGAAGATGGTGATGAAGATTTAATCTGTGGGAACACGGCCGGATACCTGGGGTTTATCGAAAACTTAGACGGTCAAGATCCACCCAAATGGGCGTCACCCAAATACCTGATGGTGGGAGAGACAAGCCCCTTTCGGATTATGGCAGGTGACAGTGGATCGATCCAGGGTCCGGCCGAGAAAAAATGGGGGTACACGACCCTATCAGTGGCTGACTGGGATGGTGATGGCCGTCTGGATGTGATTTACAATTCGATTTGGGGCCGTATCGAGTGGTTGCAAAATATCGCTGGCCCAGATAATTTGCAATTTGCTGCACCGCAATCGGTGCAAGTGGATTGGTCGGGTGTCGAGCCGATACCCAGACCGATTTGGAATTGGTGGGAACCGAAGCAGGATGAACTGGTGACTCAGTGGCGAACAACGCCCCAGGCCATTGATTGGAATCAAGATGGTCTTATGGATTTGGTCTCTCTAGATCACGAGGGTTATTTGGCTTACTACGAACGTTTCGAATCTAATGGTCAGCTGCTGCTAAAACCAGGGGCCCATATTTTCTATGGAGAGGGCGGCTCGGAATATGATCGAAATAATCAAGTAGATGAGAAAAAAGATGGACCATTGCGTCTTAACAACGGTGAGGCTGGTAGAAGCGGCCGACGTAAATGGTGCTTTACAGATTGGGATTCGGACGGTGACCTAGATATCCTGGTCAATAGTAAAAATGCAGCACTTTTTGAACAAGTTGCGTCAAGAGACAACCGTGTACTATTCAAATTTCAAGGTGATATTTCGCACGAAAAACTAGCGGGCCATACCACCAGCCCTACCGCAGTTGATTTTAATAAAGATGGGCTTCCTGATTTGGTGCTAGGAGCCGAAGATGGATTTTTATACTACTTCAAGAATCAATAAATCGATAAAAATGTCAGATCAATTTTTTGGAATTTACGTAATGATTCGGTTCTCGCCTCACTGTTTTCTCGTTGGATAAAATCTTTTCCGCAGATAAACTCAACTAACTCCCATTCCAAATGACCCTGATTTGTGCATACCTTTTGGCCAGTATTTTTGTCATGCTTTCAGTTTTTCATTTTTATTGGGCGATGGGAGGTGCCTTTGGGTTTGACGACGCATTGCCACAACATCATTCAGGTAAAGTCATCCGCTATCCCAGTAAATTAGTCACTTTTATAGTGGGATTACTTCTGTTGGGAGTTGCCCTATTCTTTTTGGTTGAAATGTCTTTAATTCACATAAATCTTCCCACTTGGATTTCGAAGTATCTGCCACCCCTGATTGCTTTTCTTTTTCTCATCCGAGCCATAGGTGATTTCAACTATGTGGGCTATTTCAAGAAGATCAGGGATACCAATTTTAGCAGGAAAGATACGCGGCTCTACAGTCCCTTGTGCCTATTAATCAGCTTTTTGACCATCCTGTATCTCCTCGGAGAATGGCCGGTCAGGTCGACTTATTGAGGATCTCCCCTCGCGGTTTCTAGCAGCTGGTGCTCGAGAACCATTTAGCAATAATTCGTTTTCTTTGCGACCGCTTACGATGGTCTGAAAGTCTCACAATGATACAAGCATCCCTCAAGTATTTTTCTGCGCTGATTAGTATGCTACCATTTTTACCAAAAATCTGGTGGGATGGCAGGGAAGTAAAACAGATGATGCCCAAACTATTGCCGCCGACAGACGACGTTTTTCGCACTGGACCAGAGCCGGAAATCCGACTATTGGCGATCGGTGAAAGTACCATTGCCGGTGTTGGGGCGAGAGATCACGCACATGCTATGACGGGTCAGATCGCTAGCAAATTGGCATTGCATCTAAGTCATCCGGTGCAAATCGACATCCTTGCCCAAAGTGGATTAACCATTACTGACATGCATCAAGAATTGGTTCCGAGACTCCCTCCAATGGAATATGATCTAATTCTGATGGGAGTGGGTGGCAATGATACTTTCAGATTGGTACCGCCTTGGATCTTTGCTACCAAGTTGAAGCAATTCATCGATCTATTGCAGCAGAAATATCAAGGGTCGCCTATTGTGTTTATTCACACACCTCCCGTCGATGAATTTCAAGCCTTTACACCCCTATTAAAACATTTTCTGGGACGACAGATGCAGCTACTCGGAAAATTATTGAACAGTATTTCGCGGACTTATCAGCAGGTTTTTTTCTGTCAAGACCAGATCAGTATCTATGATTGGATGGATCGCCATCAATTTGATGGTACTGTAGAGGATTTTTTTAGTGATGGCGTGCATCCATCGGAATTGACGTATCGATTTTGGGCTGAAGATGTATTTGCTTCCATCGTGCAGAACAATTGTATTGCCCCCGAAATTATTGAGCAACGACTGCAGACGAGCAAATCATCTGATAGAGAGAATTAGCGTCTTTACCTTGAAATTACCGACCTTTGTTTTTTGGTTGAGATGAAATCATTTATAGCATTTTCATTTGGGATTATTTTCCTATCCTGCTCGGCGACATCCCAACAGGAGTCTTCCTTCGATTGGTTGATGGGAACTTGGGTGCGGCAGGGTCTAGCATCTGGTAAGGCAGGTTTTGAAAATTGGTCTCGAGTCACTCCAGGTACATATGTGGGGCAAGGAATTTCTTTAGTGAATGGTGACACCACTTTTGTTGAGAACCTCGCCATCAAAAAAATCGACAATGTCTGGTATTACATTGCTGATGTACCAGAAAATCCAGCTCCCGTTAAATTTGCAATCGATGAATATGATAATCATCACTTTATGGCTGCCAATGAAGCCCATGATTTTCCTAAGAAGATCACCTACCAATATATTGGGGGTTCATTAGAAGTCGAGGTGTCAGGAGGTGATAGGCGTATCGTTTTTGTATTTAAGAAAGGTCCATAAACCATTAAAAAGCAGCAGTATATGCACATTACACCTAGTGAAGCTTTAGCAAAACTTAAGGATTCTGATCATCCTTTTACCACACTTTTCCAGCACGGGTCTCTTGAAGTGGAAGTCTATCGACCCGTCAAGGTTGATCTCCAGACACCGCATACCCGAGACGAGATCTACGTCATCATCTCAGGCCAGGGGACCTTCTTTCATGAGGGTGAAACAAAGAAAATAGCCGCTGGAGACTTCCTTTTTGTCCCAGCCGGAGATGATCACCGATTCGAGAACTTTACGGATGATTTTTCAACATGGGTGTTCTTCTATGGTCCAGAGGGGGGCGAGTTCGGGCAGAGCGTAGATGGTTAAGTGATGATGTTAGGCATCGACTAGCTAGGTGTGCTGGCCAGCTGAGAAAGTGAGCAACGGAGGCTAAGACTTCTGAATTTCCTCGATCGAAGGAGCGACCCATTTATCGAAGCCAACAGGTTTGTCTCTGGCTTTCCTGATGGCGCTAGTTGTGCGGCGCTTGTCTGAAATGAGTGCATAAGTCATAATAAGGCTCGTGCCAATTATGATGAAAAGCAGGATCCCTGGCTCGAATTCTGCAATTTGGGCCGCTTCGGGAATCTGATAAAATAGCAGGATCGTGATAAGTCCTCTTGGTGCGATTAAGAGTTGGGGGAGTATATCTCTTTGGAGAAAGATGATGAGTACCACGTACCGAATCAGGTAAATGCTGGCGATAATCAGCAGACTCACCATCGCCACATTGAGGTCCCAGAGTGACGCCAATGAAATGGTGACACCAAAGATGACAAAGAAAAAGGTTCTCACCACAAATGATGTTTCCATGGTGATGACATGGAGACCGTCATAAATGTCACGTGCTTTTTCAAACTGTAGCCATTTGCGCAAGGGACCTTGAAAAAATAATTTCATATTAGCGATGAGCAACCCGAATACTAAAATGATGATCAGCGAGGAGAGGTGCATTTTCTTGCCCAACGCGTACAAAAGTAACAGCACTGCTATGAGCAAAAACAGTTTTGTGTGGCTCTTGATTCTTTGAAAGATAAGTACAATTACATAGCTGGCCAGCAGACTGAGCAAAATGGTCAAAACGACATTTCCTGAAAAACCAAGCAAGCCCGTGGAGTGATCTCCAGTACCATGATCGGTCGAACTAATTTGTCCACTAAGAAAATAGAATACAATAATGCCAAGGATATCAGAAAAAGTACCCTCATAAATGTGAAATTCTTTTTTGTGATCAATTAAGCCGGTGACACTGGGAATGATGATTGCACTGGATAAGATGGAAAGTGGGGTAGCATAAAGCCATGCCGATTGGAGATTCATATTCGGAATAAAACGGTGCAGGATCATGGCTGCTACATAGGTGGATATCAAGAGCGAAATTAAGGCAATTGATAGGGCCTTGATGATGGGTATCAGTTTTTCTCTTTTGAGCTCAAGTTCTAAGGCAGCCTCAAGAACAATCATAATAAGTCCAACAATACCCAAGATTTCAAGGATGGGGAAAAAATTGATCGTGTCACCACCCATGGCATCGAGGCCCAGCTTAAGCAAGATGCCCAGTCCAATTAATAGGAGCACGGATGGAATATTCGTCCTTGAGGATATCTCATTAAAAAAGAACGAGAATATCAAGATGGTTGAAGCGGCAATAATCAGATTGTAAGAGGTCAGTAATTCCATGTTTCTCGTTTGACGGAGTTAATATTGAACTTCACTTGCGTAGCCCCACTCATTGATTACTTGCATCAAATCGGGCAGGTGTTTTTCTTCCTTGAGTAGCACGGTGCACTTCAAATGGCGGTCGGGGTGCGTGTGCGATAGTATTTCTGGTTTGTGGTGCCGATCCAAAAAAGGGCTGGCGGCAAAAAGATGAAACAACCGTTTCTGATGATTGATTCTACCATCTGATTCTTCTTGCAAGGTGGTTAAGTGCAGGTGAAGCAGGCGGCTAATTTGATCACCACTGATGATCGTGTACCCTTGCTTCATCAATTCACCATAGGCCATGAACGATACGCCACTTTGTGAATTAATTTGAAGACCAAATAATCCTAAGTGATCTATCATGCCCTGCAAACCACCCGTTTCAATATACTTGCCCACATTTAATTTTTGTTGGAAATGCATTAAGGTGCCGCTGAGAAAATTCCGTAAATGGCCATATCCTAAAATGATGGCTAAACCAACAAGAATTCCGTGAAGCATCGGTTTGACCAAAATGAAGACGGCGATTAAATAAAAAAGAATCACCGGCAGAGAAATGCGATATAATTGATCGACCGCCCTTTGCATACTGGGTTGGTATCTTCCCAGAAACCTTACTTTGCCCAGTACTCGATCGATGATGCCCAGTAGTGTATAGCAAAGTAGCAGGATAAATGCCATTACAAAGAATGCACGCCAAGAGTATTGGGCCGCTGGAAAACTCATTTATGGTTGAATTTGTGGTACATTAAATTGTAGGTATTTGTCTTCAGCAAGATATCTTCCGATCGTATTGGCAAGGATTTCGTTGACCATGAGCTGGCCTTGCGGATCACGGATCAGTACACGAAGATTGAGCAGCCGCTGCAGGATAGATCGATAGCCTTCATTAAACTTCGGTCCAAAAAGTTTACGTAATCTATATTCGTTTATTCTCTTATATAACATTATGGTACTCAAAATAATAGCTGTATCCGCATCAATAAATTTTGGAAGTGAAACTTCGGTTGGATAGGTGAATGAAACACGTTCTTCATCTACAGAGTGGATTAATGCTGACCAACGATTTAAGGCTTCGCCAATGTTCCCCTTCGACCACCGGTAGACCCTGGCGGTGATTTTTGAAAACTCAGCGGGAGTGACCTCCTTTCCATTTTGATCGACAAGTATTCTGTGGGTGGCACCGTGTCGAATGGCGATGGCATGCTGCACTTCGGTCAGACTCATTTGATCCAAGTTGATCTCGGTGTGAAAGGCCTTCCGGATTTGATGGGTAAAGTCAAAGTGATTTAATAGCCAATTTGACATTGAGACCATTACTAAAACTTGGGCTGAAATCGGACTGTTTAAAAAATGCAACAAGGATTGAAGGTTTTGGGAGAGAAAAAATTCATTATCACTCCACAATTCGAAATCATCAAGCCACAAGAGAAATGGTTTTTCCGGAGGATGCTTTTCAATGAAATTTAACAAAGCTTCCATGTCAGTAGTGGGCGTAAAGGCACGTCCTTGCCAAGAAATCATTCGTTGCGGTTTCGGCCTCACGGTGGCTCGCGGAAAGTGACGGTGAACAATCATTTCACCCAGAAGCGACTTTCCAGCCAGCCGTTGACCACTCAAGATGATGGAACCTGCAAAGCCGTTTTTCCAATTAGAAATGATTTCTGCAATATGATCGAGTTCTTTACTGCGACCCACACAAAAGGATTCCCCCACATAATCTCGTGTCTTGAATAAACTCAAATAATTTGAATCTGCGTTGTTGACCGCTCGAGATTGAATAAAACGCACAATCTTTTCCTGTTCGCTCAATAAATCTTCGCGGGCGAGAATATTCTGTATGTTCCTAATCTGCTTGAATTGACTGCCAAACCAAGATCGTGCATTATCTATCCATTTATTCTGTGGCATTGTAAATGGACGTAATCCACGCTGGAATGGGCTAGTGAGAAACAAAGTATTCTCGTCAAAGATCTTAGATAACCAGAATCTCTTGTCCAACCTTCGTCGTAGGGTTCTTTGGATGCCCTTTATTTCCTTTAACCGGTCTTCAGAACTGGTAAGAAAGTTCTTGAAGGGCATGGTGAATTCGTGACTGGCATCTCTTCCTGCTTCGAGTTTGCTCTCAGAATTTGCCAGTACCAAAGCACGGTTTCGAATATTCACGGCAGAGATCTTGGTAGCCGTGCCCAAATTATTTTGCAAACCCCATAACTCATATAACAGTGGTAAGATCTCTGATTCCAACCAGACACGAATGTTTCGACTAAGGTCTATCGTTTTGACGACCACTGACCCATTTCGGGCAATGTATGGGACGTTCAGTTCGCCCGACAATTGTGCTAGTAGTTCCTGGAGAGAATTAGTGAAGGTTATCTTTTGATCTTTAAGCGGAAGAGTCTCCACAATATCTCCCAGATGTGATGCTATTTTTTTCGGCAAGACTTCCCCCATGCCTTCAATAAAATCGATGGTTTCTTGTGCCGTGATCTGATACTCCCCAACCAGGGATCGAGAGCTGTCGGCGGTTTCCAAGATCAGGTCACGAATATTCTCCAGGGCACGATGTTTCGCTACGATCCCCTTCCTTAAATCCTGTAAGTAGATGCCTTGTTCTGACAATTTCTCAAATTGTTCCTGATAGACAGCCCAAGGACTGCGCTGCAGCTGCCACCTTCGCATCTGCCGGTTGGATCCATCACTATTAGCCAATGTGGCACTGCGACGTTGAATCAGTCCTTTCACCTCCATGAATGCACTTTGAATTTTGGCTAAGCTAGCTTCAGATAAAGCAGTCAAATCAATCTCGGTAGCCTGTCCGTCAAGTAGATGCACCTCTGCCTTAAAATGCTGCAGTGCCGAATCTCTCAGCAACATCAAGGCATCCTTGACCACCGGAAGCCATTCAAAAATGGCAACATATCCTGTGTAGTCTATCTTTCCGTTTCCTGGCCCTTCGGAAATCATCTGCTGACCCAACGCACCAATTTCTATGACAGCAGGTACCAGGTTGGTGATGCCCGTGGCACAGATTCCAGAAGCCTTCATGGGATCGTCAGACCATGATTGGCTAAGAAGCTGATCGACAGATCCCTCAAAGTGATGAATTAGATCAAGTAGCTGATTCATGATAGCTGATTACGCATCTAATTTAATCATAAAGTGTTGAGCACTCGTGAAAATCTTTGCTGCCAATATCTTCTCCTGGTATTCCGGGTGATCTCGGTTAAAAAAATGCCATCTCACCTTCCGGCAACCGGCACCAAATATCAGGTCGATGAAAGGAATACTTTCATCTACATGTTGAAAAATAAAAGATGTGCGGCTTGAGAAAAGTGACTGGTATCGGGTTGACTCAGCCTCTTAAAACTCCTTCCCATAGCAGAGTGCCGCATAATGATGCGGTCTGATGATCAGAGATTCATCTTTTTCAACTGACCAACGGCATAGTCGACGGCGCGAGCCGTCAAGGCCATATAGGTAATCGAAGGATTGACACAGGAGGCCGATGCCATGCAGGCACCATCCGTCACAAAAAGATTTGCAATGTCATGACTTTGATTCCAGCGATTGAGTACCGAAGTCTTTGGGTCTCTCCCCATCCGGGCGGTACCCATTTCATGAATGCCAAAACCTGGATGGTCTACATCATCCCATCCTTGTACATCTTTACCTCCAGCTGCCTGCAACATTTCTTTGGCCTGCTCTATGTAGTCGCGCCTCATTTTCTTTTCGTTCTCCCGATGGGTGCAATGAATATCCAGGGTTGGAAGTCCATCTGCATCCTTGATTTCGTGATTTAGAGTCACCCGGTTATCTTCATAGGGTAGTACTTCTCCAAATCCATGAAGTCGCATAGACCAGGGTCCTGGTTGAGTGAGCGAATCCTTGAAAGTTGCTCCAATACCCGCCTGAGTAGCTCCACGCATGCTGTCACCTCGAGCTGCCCCTCCTTGATATCCATACCCGCGCAAAAATTCTGGGTGTTGGTCCGTAACATTTCGAAATCTAGGCAGGTAGATGCCATTTGGTCTACCACCAAAATAGTACTTGTCGTCAAAGCCTTCGAAGGTGGCAAAAGCACCCGCCTGATAGTGATGATCCATCAAATATCTTCCCAGAGCACCACTGCTGTTGGCTAGCCCTTCGGGGAACTGATCATTCGCTGAATTTAGCAACAACCACGTACTATTAAGGGTTGAGGCACAGAGAAAAACGACCTTGGCCTGATACTCCACATCTGCACCGGTCTCTCTGTTTTTGGCTCGCACGCCACTGAGTCGATTTGATCCCTTGTCATAGGTCAAATGTGTCACTACGTGATCGGTTAGAAAGGTCATATTGCCCGTTTTTCGAGCCGCAGGCAAGGTTGCACTTTGACTGCTAAAGTAAGCTCCATACGGACAACCGCGATAGCATAAATTGCGGCGTTGACATTGTCCACGTCCGTTGTATGCCTGTGTGAGATTAGCCACCCTGCCGATGGTCATTCTGCGCTCTGGAAAAGCGGTCTCGATACCTTTTTTCACATGTTTTTCAACACAATTCAATTCGAAGGGTGGTAGAAATTCTCCATCAGGCAGTTGCGGTAGACCTTCCTTTTGCCCACTAATGCCGGCAAACTTTTCAACGTAGCTGTACCAGGGGGCGATGTCTTTGTAGCGGATCGGCCAATCCACACCATAGCCATCTTTGGCATTGGCTTCAAAATCCAAATCACTCCACCGGTAACATTGTCTGCCCCACATGATGGATCGTCCACCTTCGTGATATCCCCGAATCCATCTGTATTCAGGACCCTGGGCGGTGGATTGGTAGGGATGTTCCGTGTCCTTTACCCAGTAGTGTCGAGTACCTTCGTTAAAAGCATACACGGTACTTTGGATGCGGTGTTCTTTTTGTTCTTCGGCAGTGCGAACTCCTCGATGCTCAAAGTCCCAGGGCGGTGTGTTGGCGGTGGGATAGTCCAAATGATTGATCTTTCTTCCCCGCTCAATGACTAGGGTTTTTAGACCTTTCTCACAGAGCTCTTTCGCTGCCCATCCACCTGTAATGCCAGAACCTATTACAATTGCGTCATATGATTTTTCAAGCTGCATTCCTTTTGCTTTTTAAAGTCGACCTTCTACATTATTATCTTCGTATGCGCCCTTGCCATCATAGGCGATGCAAGCATCATAGCGGCCGGGAATACTGTGATAATTGAGAGACGTCGTCATCACTTGCTCCGAAGTAAAATAACCCAGCAGGATCAGTTGCTTCAACAATAGATAGGGACTTTCCTGATCTCCATCATCAAATTCCTGTTGATCTAATTGGGACAACGTCTGGGTTTGACGCTCTGAAGGCTGGCGGCCAAAGGAACCACCCGCCAACTCATCGAGCTTTTCAGCGATCTCCACCAATCCCTTTTCAAACGAGTTCTGCTCGGCAGCCGTTAAGCAATCACGAACCATCAAATCAACAAATTCGGGTACATGAACGTCGATTGCACCAGGACCCTCTGTCGCGGGTAGCATCACCTCACTGATTGTTTGGACCAGCTGTGCTTCCTTATCAGATAGGGCACTGGGTCTCCAATCCAACTGCCCCTGCGGCTGACAACCACCAGCCAGGACACCTCCTAAAACAGATGCGGTTAGTCCGGTTCCGGTTAATGCGATGGTTTGTTTAATGGCTCTTCTCCGATCCATAGCGAATTTTTTGATTTCTCGTTCACCAAAGTAGTGTAAATTGCTGGCATCGAAAAAAAGGGTCAATCAAGATTAGTCTTCGAGGGGAATAAACCATAGTGCGTGCGTCCGTTTTGTGTCATCGAGGTAATTGATGAGAATTTCATCACCGGCGGTGATCTCATCAGTAGATTCAACGATCATTTCTTGAGCGGTGAGATCCAGGATGATTTTGGCATTGGGTGAGTTGCCGTGGTTATACAGTGATCCATAGCCTAGGGCAATACAAATGGTTCCCCCCTGATCGGGCCAGAGAAAGTAATATTCAAATAATCTAGTTTTATCGATATGGGGAATATCATTCTTAGGTAGAATAATGACCGGGCAGACTTCAATTGTTTCTCCGGGCTGCAGGTCCTGGGCCGTAAATACACCGCGGCCCTTGATGGTTTTTGCGATAAATAATCCTGGTATATGCAGCATGAACTTGACCTTGTGTTATGAAGTTTATGGGGGGCAGGTTGGGGTAAAAGTAGGAGAATATTTAAAAATGAATTTGAGCGCACTTCTAAGATGAGCGTTGATAATGATATGAATTCTGCTGGGAAAAGAAAAAGAAATCATTTTATTGTAGTTCATTTGCAATACGAATTTGTTTCAAATGGTTGTTTACAGTGACCAGCGATCATGGTACCAAAATTGACGGGAGAGAGAATCGTTCTTTGTCCGCTCTGTGAGACCGATTTGAGAGATATTCATCGATTAAATAGCTCACCGAAAGTGGCACAGTTTAATACGTTGGGCATCCCTCAAGCATTGGCTGACACGCGACGAGTGATGAGCCAGGTTCTTGATGAGAAGACCGATGGAATCATCTCTAAATATGGATGGACCGTGCGTCTTGGGGGGTCGCTCGAATTCATGGGTGAAGTTGGCATGTCTCTAGCTCCAGCACGCTTTAAGAAGGCAGAGATATTTTACAATTTACTGCCTCAATTTTGGGCCTTCGGTTATGGTACCGAAGCAGTAAAGCTCATGCTAAAATTTGGATTTGAAACACTTAAATTACATCGCATGGAAGCCGGGGTCGCCGTGGCAAACACGCCGTCGATTCACTTACTTGAAAAGATCGGAATGAAACGAGAGGGAAGAGCGATTAAGATCTTACCCATTGATGGAGCCTGGCAAGATAATTATTCATATGCCATTTTAGAGGAAGATTATTTTGCTGAAAAGCTTTGAAAATCGAACGGCAAAAGTGGCTTGGCAAGATCCTAAATCTACGCGCAAGCACTACTTTGGTGAAATAATTATATACTAGCCACCTTGATCTGAAAGAGGGAGTGGTCATTTCCGACTTCCCTATCGAACAGCAATTGGACGTCCGGGTGATCCGGTGGCACCCTTTAAGCGTAAGGGTGTATAAACAAACATGAACTCGAAAACCTGATCGATCAGCAATTCCTTAAAGCGCATCCATTCCAGATTCCAGATGCCATTTTTCAAAGTGAGCTCTAAGTGCACATTGGGTACTGGACCGTCGAGAGTGGCATCAGAACCGACCATCGAAGGTTGTTTCGAAATGATCCAATCGACAACTTCGCGACTAAGATGCGGTGGCTCATCGAGCACTTTGTGATCGGGCCAGTGACGCCACCAGCCGAAATTGAATAATAATGCATCACCCGGCTGTAGGGCGGATTCATTCATACCTTGCCTAGATAGGGCAGACCGTACGTCTTCCAGAGTCGCCTCATAATTTGGGGCAACAGAAGAATCATTTTGCACCGCGGCAAGATCGATTAAGACACCTCGGGTCAGATATGGTTTTACGTTTTCGATGCCAAGTTTTTGCAGTCCGTAGGGGTGTCTCATTTCGTTCGAAGTAAAACCATTGTAGAAAACCTCCGTTACTCGGCCATCCTCCAGCTTCATTTGTTTTCCGACATGGCCGGGACCGTCAAATTGGGTGCCTACCTGCCCAATTTCTGTGCACAGAAATTCGTCATTAAAAACAATATTTTCCGTTCCATTCGGGCCATAGGTAGGAAAAGAGGGGATGGTCATCTTGTAGCTTCTGCTGCCAATGAGTGGCATCGAGGGCTCATATACCTGGCCCAATTCATAATACTTACCCTGGGTAACCAAGCTCACGGCCTGGAGAATTTTTTCGGGGGTAATCCAATTAGAGGCGCCAGCCTGATCATCTGCACCCCACAGCGGATGAGGCCACCAAGGCCCAGCTTCTCGGGTTTGGCCAATACCATTTTGTACAATCATAAGGGAACAAATCAAAATATTTATGATGCGCATAGCATTTAGATTTTAAAATTGTTGAATGTCACGCCTGCATGGTCGCCATCATTTATAGGTGGGTGCTCAATCCAAATACCTAAGTACTTTTGTCTTAGCCTCCCGATAGGCCTGGTCGAGGTTTGACACTTTTGATTCACCACCTCCAATATCGATACCGATATACCCCTGATAATGGACAGCCTTAAGTTCGGAGAAGAAAAGTGGCCAATTTATTTCACCGTGATCCAGTGCCAGATGCTGATGGTGATTTAGTTTGGTATCGGAAATGTGGATGTAAGGAATGTGAGCTTTCAATTGTTGAAATGCAAGAGAAAGATTTTGACGCAGTGCAATTAAATTCGCTGTATCAAAATTATATCCAAGATTTTTACGATTAACTTTTTGATGAAAAGACAAAAATGCCTCAGGGGTAGCACTGACGGTGCCCACTGCGGGATGGAGTAAGTAGGTCAGGCCATGGTCGGCAGCAATATCGCAAACCTGTTGAAATTGAGCGATCAAAGATTTTTCAAAAGAAATCCAATCGAAGGAAGGTGGTAATACCGCATCGGCCAACACCTGATCATCATAGTGCCGAACTACAGGAATATCCGCTGGAAAAATAAAAGGTGCGATCGGGCAATTATCTAAGACGTACGTGGCCCCCAGCGTTTCTGCAGTGATACATCCGTACCTGAATAACTCAAGTTGCTTTGTCCGAATCCCCGGATCTTGGCTTGACAATCCGGGTAGTACCGTACAGTAGACGGGCATCGTCATCTCCAAACGGAGGAGTTCTTCTCGAATTTCATGCCGGAGGCGGTATACCTCCATGAGATGATCCTCACGAATTCCCTCTAATTCGATGCACTTAAATCCGAGATTTTTCATTTCAGAAAGGTAATGCAGTGACTTACTTGCTGGGGGTGGATACCCATGCTTGGTGATGATATAGAGGAAGGCACAGATGATTTGATCTTTCATCTTCTAAATAATCTATTGAACAACATAATTGGAATAGTGATAGGTGGCACGTAGATATTGCTTCTGACCTATTGAGTTTATTCGCCAACTCTTTCGATGAATGGGCCAGATGATACCAGCTACCTTGGTATTTTCGAGATTCTCAATCAGACTAATGTGGTCAAGATGTTTGACCATATACCCCATTTGGAGATAGGTATCGGTATGAAATTGATGCCACCAGACATCACTATCTTTGACAGGGTCACCATCTTCACTATATCTGGCTTGTAGAAGGTGTACGGTCGCTCCACTCGGAAGTGTATCAACTTGCTCGTACTCAATTTGATAGCCGGGCTCGGCAAGTTTGAATGGAAGACTCATGACATATTTAGCAGCAGAAAGTGAATTTATTAGGGCCTGTGTGTCCATCTGCGTCTGCTCTTGCCCGTTTTCAAGCTTTCTCATACCACGATGATCGGCCATGATCTCATGGTTCACTTTTTCTTCATCTTGCCACCTGATAACCACGGATGGGGGCGTACGCTGCCATACAATATGTTGTCGTAGATCTGATTCGAGCGAACCGGCTGAATCATAAAGTTCGGTGTGTTTGTCGAAGCTTAGACGGTTCCACTTAAACCACGCTGCCAAACCCCCTGCAGCTCTGATTGCCTGTTCCAAATGAGTTTGATCATTACTGAAAGACGAAGCCACATACCCCTTCTTACCCGGAGCACTTCTTTTGCTGGAGCAAGCCAAAGCGAAACCGACGGCCAGAACAATCCATATACTTATCGTACCCAACTTCATCTACACCTGGATCATTTGTGTCGCCCCTACGATGGTAAGACCCAGGGTAAAGGCAAAAATAATGAGCATGATGACGTTTTGTTTCATATCGAATCGGTGGTTCGCAAGCAAGCTGCTGCGATTACAGAGTATCCACATCAACAGCACGATGATCGGTGTAGCCAATAGGGTAGCGGCCTGAGAGAAAATCAGAATAAAAACGGGACGTCCCCCAAAAATTGGCACGACCATTCCTAACATGACACCAAACAATACGAGAATCCTGGATTCGGTAGACCTTAGATTTCGCGGCTGACTCCGGTAATCTGCCAAGAGCCACGGAGCTAATAATACGATGGGAAAGAGGGAGGAAACTCCGGCACAAACAATCCCAGCCACAAAGATGGAGACTGCAAAACGACCGGCTATTGGCTCAAGCAATCGAACCATATCAATGGCATTATCTACGTGCATACCCTCGCGGTGTAGGGTACCGGCTGCTGCTGCCATGACTGCAATACTCAATACGAACATTAGACTTGCAGATAAGATGGCATCTCGCCTCTCCAGTTTTAAGTCGCTGATGGTCCAACCTTTTTCTTGTACCAATATGGAGCGAACGACATACAAAATTCCCCCCATGGTGGTACCCACCATTCCAGCTAATAGCAACAGCCCATTGCGCTCCCTTGGGATGTATGGAGCAAGACCACTCAGAACATCACTTGCCGATGGTACCACCATGAAGGCAGTTAGCACAAAGGATAGGCCCATAATAGCTACAAAAAAAGCAAGAATCTTCTCGAAGAATCGATGGCTACCCTGCCAAAACAACCAATATATGAATGCTCCGAGAATGAAGGCCACTAGAATGGGATTGAATCCAGTGCCTTCTTGAGTAAGTGGTCGCGACCATTCCTGCACTACCTGAACGACGACCGCCATCACACCCATGCTCGAAATCCATTCACTTGCCAGTAGGGCCGCAAGAATAATCAGGGTGATGGGCTTTCCAAAAAACTCACGAAAGCTTTGCAATGCCGTCTTACCGGTCACCAAGGTGTAGCGACCAAAAGTAACGATCAAGAAATAAGTGAAGAGACAAGAAAGGAGTACTGGAAGCATCAGACTCATGCCATAGTCGGCACCTGCCGAGGCCATGGTGGTGATGCTGCCGGTACCAATGTTATAGCCGATCAGGAAGATTCCCGGAGCAATGGATGCCAAAAAGAGGAAGAATTTTTTCACACGGTTTTACTGGTCAGGCTGGAAATATACACAAATGTCAGGCTGAAGATCGTTTCAGACCCATCAAAACCGAACTCATGACAACATGTGATAGAGCACTTCGTTTTACTCCGAAAGGCCCTACTTTTTGAGATTCCGGGAAACTTATTACTTTTGACTCCTCTTTTGAGATACCATTTCCCGAGCATATTTTCGAACTTTTTTCAGTTATTTATTTAATAATCAGTTAGATAAATATTACATTTATGTGTTAATTGATGTGTGGCACTATCCTTGCGAAGTGTTTATAGACTCTGAGATAGGTATGGAATTACGAAGTTTGATTACCCATTTGTTAGCTCCTCCTTGTTTTTTCCTCTTTGCGATTACCCAATCACTTGGGCAAGGTAACAGCGTTTTTGTGGCGCCTTCCTACGAAAAAATATTGTTAAATGGAGTGCCCACTTACCGGAATGTAGCTTCTGGAGTTTTTTCATCCGGTTCACCCAACGAAGAATTCTTGACGGCCATCACAGAGGTGGCAACGCGTGCAAACGTTTATGATGACTGCTGGGATAATAACAAGTTTATTGCTTATCCGGAGGAAGATCTTTCTTGGCCGATCTATCTTACGTTTGCTGATTCATCCTATGCCAAGCCAATCAATCGATCGATGGTCGTGACTTCGCGTTACGGCTGGCGGGGTGGAAAGGCCCATCACGGAATTGATATCGACCTCATTACTGGCGATCTCGTGATGGCCCTGCTACCCGGAAAAGTTAGACTGGTAAAGTATGTCAGTGGAATGGGTAAGACGGTCGTTGTTCGTCATGACAATGGCCTAGAGACGGTTTACGGTCACCTCTCAAAGCAATTCGTAAATGTGGATCAGATGGTCGAGAAAGGCCAGCCCCTCGGCAGGGGAGGAACCACCGGAAATGCCCGTGGCAGTCATCTTCACCTGGAGGTGCGGTTTCGTGGAAAGAGTATTAATCCGGAATTA
Organism: Saprospiraceae bacterium; assembly: GCA_965223215.1. Lineage (GTDB taxonomy): Bacteria > Bacteroidota > Bacteroidia > Chitinophagales > Saprospiraceae > JABDMH01. The sequence goes on from CBDCVZ010000010.1 coordinate 399,796, forward strand.
CTATTCGATTTTTCAGAAGCGGGTAAAATCACAGCCAGTGAAGTGGAAGTGACCAAATACTGGGCGACGCCCAGAAAGCATCGATCCACCAGGAAGAGCATGATTGAGCCCAAAAAACCAACTCAATTGGCAAAACCGGCTAAATTGGTGAAACTGACACCTGAGACCATGGAGAAAAGGCAAGAGCCGGTCAAACGGGAGGCCAGTTCCAAACCAACTAAAGTAAAAGAGCCGATAAATTCACATAGGCATCGCATCCCTGTTTTGAGTGCGCCTGATCTAGGAGAGGATGGCATCTACGTTGTGCAAGAAGGTGATACGCTGTTTAGCATTGCCAAAAGGTACCAGGTAACAGTCGACGACATTCGAGCTAAGAACCGCATCGGCGACCGTTTTGTCATTAGGGTCGGCCAGTCACTGGTTGTGGCTGATTGAATTTTTAGACCAGCAGATATCTGGTACGCCAGATTCTTACCTTGATTATCGTTCAAAACACATTTGTGTTCGCTCGATCGAACTAAAACCGTTCCCGGGCATACCGACTCAAGAATCGCAATCCAAAGGAGGTGCCAACATCGCGATTGACAATCCATTTTTTACCTTTTCGATTTCTCACCCTTGTGTTTAAATAGGCACCTGCTAAATTTGGATCGGGATGATCTTCGGCGAATTGATTTTTGACCAGCCAATGTGCACACAAATCAATCCTCTCTTGATAATTTTCATCCATGCCATACTTCAACAGATCCATCATCAACAGTCCGGTGAAGGCGACTGAAGAACCACAAATAGAACCCTCCTCATAGCTTCCGTTGAGATAGTTTTTGTAATAAATGGTGCCGCTCTTTTGCTGTGCGATTATATAGCGATCTACCGTCAGCTTGGCAGCTCGGAGATAGCGTTGATCACCCGTCAGCTCATATCCCTTGATGAGGCTCTCTGCATACCAGAGATTAAAACGTGGATGAAAGGTCGTTGCATTATAGTGATTCGGCATAAATTGCATCCACAAACCAAAGGCATCTTGGCGGTCGACTAAACTGTTGCAAAGTGTAATAAACGCGTCACGATATTTATTACTTCCAGTAAATTGATACATATCAAAAAACAAATATCCCTCATTATTTGGTCGCGCAACATCGTAGAGGGCCAAGTCCTTTTTATCGGCGTGAAATGGACTGTGCTCCGTGATGGGTGCACCCGTTTCTTGATCCACAATATCGTAACAGACCCCCTGAGGTAAATCGCACATAAATTCGAGCATCCATGCTCCTGCTCTAGTAGCGACCTCTCCATATATTTTATCACCGGTTGCTTTTGATAATTGATACAAGCCTGGTGTGCCATCCGATACTGTGGCGAAAACAATCACTTGCCCGGCATCGTCACCATGGTATGCCCTTAGCATACCCTTGAGATTTGAATTGTCTTTGATTTCCAGACTGATCCACCAATCCCCAGCTTTCCTGGCGCTGGCTAGATAGTCAGCATTGCCGGTCGTGCGATAGGCCTCCACCAAACCGTAAATGACCTGGCCCGTATGCCATGGTTCTTCATAAGGATACCACTTACCTTCCGTCATATTATAGTCGCACCGGCTGATGCCATTTTCATCGATCAGTGTCTGCTGTGCATGGTTGGCTGCAGCCGTGACCGAGGCAAGTACTTCCGCCTTAGTGACTTCTTGGCCAAGTAAGTCAACTGCCAGGGAAAAAAGGATGAAAACGATAGGAATCTGGTGATAAATCATTTCAAATAATATTTGTACTTGTTCTGCGTCATGGTTTCATCCAATACCCGAAAGGAGTATGACCAATCGCATGGCTGTTCACAAATGGACTTAATTAGGAAAAAATTCCTGCCTTTTTTAAGCTCAATTTCCAGCAGCTCTTCTGACCTGGCAGGTGCTTGATGGATTAAGGCATTGTCTAAAAATAATTGTGTGTCGGATCCGGTGGATAGATGGACCCTGATGGGCCTGGCTTTATCAGCTTCAATACTTGAACTTGCGTAGGCTACTGCTGGAAGTGTGCTGTCAGACGGTTCATAAAAATCAGCAAAATCCAGCAGCCCAGGACGGTTCGAAATTATTTTATTCCAACCCTGATCTTTTCCGTATTGATTTCTAAAAAAATCAATGGCATTGGGTCGAATATTTTTTTCGCCGACATCCTGAGCAAAATAGTCATGGTCAAGACCATGCAGGGCAGTAAATGGACCGGCACCCAACCAATATTGGATGCTGTTATGCGAGTCTGCTATAAAAGAGCTGGATGTCTTAAGGTCTTTCATCTGCGACTTGGTCACGGTTGTGTTACAAAGTTGCTTTCCAATTTTGCTAAATATCGCTGTTCTTCGATCGTACAGCTCAAATGCTTCAGCCAGCCAATAGTCCCTGTTCTCGATCCGCCAATATTTGATAAAGCGTGTTTTCATGACTTGCCATTGGTCAGCGATTTCTTGTAGCTTTTGACAAGCCGAGGCAGAAGCATTTTCATTTGAGAGTTGTATTAGTGTTTCTGCAGATGTTAGGTTCAGCAATAGCTCCTCCACCTTAAAGACCCAAATAAGTGGTTCAAGGAGGTCATGATCGATCGCTGAATTTTCTATGTGGAATTGATACTCTTTCAGGGAGTTCAGGAGTGGATTCAGCCGGTATTTAATCTCCGCAAAGCCGGTGGTATCTATGCGTTCCTTGGCCACACCAGCACTGCCATAATTCATCTCCAATAAATAATTATTAAGTCGATCGAGCCGTGGAATGGACTGTACCTCAGACAATTGATGCAAAATTTCACTAAAGATCTGACTACTGTCCTGAAAATGTATCGCATGGTAGTGCATATCGAAATTGGAATGGGCGTTCGAATCTGCGTTCCAGGCTAGTGCTGCACCATAAGCAACTCCGTACCAATCTGTATTAAAGAAATGCCTGCCACCATCGTCCCACACGGTGCACATCGTGCCGAGAGAGCTATGTGCAAAGGCGGATGCGGTAAATCTTTTAATATTTTGATGCGCTTGGTAAAGGTCTGGCCAAAGGCGGTAGGAATTAACCACACCCGTACAGGCTACTACCTCTAGACCGGCTTTGCGAAATGGTTTTATCAAGGCATCAAAATCCGTGTGGGCATCGTAGTTCCAAGTGAAAACAACGGTTTCCGGGGGAAGTTTTCCGATCACTTCAGGATGCTTCAATAACATATCACCCCACATCCCTGGTGTTTTACCAATGGCATCCACATGCTCTAATAGGGGTAAAATATGCTGCTGAAATATCGAGCCTTGTCCGATCTCGGTGGCCAGGGGTTTTAAATATCCACGAGCAAGGTCATAGGCCTCGTCGCAGTTGATATTGAAAATCGGATGGGCTGTGGTCGGTGCAATCTCATCGTACACATCGCTGAGAAAATTAAGAGCAGTCGAATCACCTGGTTTTAACATTCTGTCTCCAACACCTAGCAATCGATATTCAGGATGACGCAGAATGTTTCGAAAATGACCCAACGATTGAAAACTACCCATCAACTCAATGTTGTATTTTGAAGCATAGTCTTGCAGTTCGATCAGCTCGGTGATGGTCAGAGCATCTTTGGGGGCAAAGGCATGATGCTTCGAAGTTTTTAAGACGTGTTCGATATAGAAGCTAAAGACATTTACTTTGTATCGTGCCAACCGTCGAATTTGAGATTTCATGTACTTCAAATGTGGCAACGGACCGCGACTGATATCATCCATCACCCCCCGGAAAGAGAAAGACGGATAATCAATGATGGTGGCCGCAGGAATGCTGCGGTAAATAGATCCCGATCCAAAAAATAATTGTTCCAGGGACTGACACATATACAAGAAGCCAGCTGGATCTTCGGCACGGGCCAATATTTCATCTTGTGATATTTTCAACCAATAGCCTTCGGCGGGAAGGGCATAGGTGCCCGTGATATTTTCGGCATGGACGCTGCCCTGCCTACGAATGATTAGCGAGTAGGAAGGTTGTGCCTTGAGGGTAGTCTCTGTTGACTTTAGGTGGCAGAGCTCAAGCGCCCGTTTGACAATTTCCAAGCCATTGTCTGCCACCGCATCTTGGATCACTTTTTCAGAAAAAGAGACTTCATAAACATCTGATGCAAGGCACTTAAAATATCCATCACTGACAACAACCGTTTGAGGTGTGGGAATAATGGAGATGGTTTGACAGATGCCACTTGCACAATTAATGATGAAGAGGCTAACTAGGTTAATCCAGGTATTCATCTAACTCAATGGTTTTTCCATTTACTACTACTTCTTCAAATAATATGTCTCGAGCATGATCCACCTGAATGACCTGATTCGCTGATGTTATGTCTAAATCCTTAAGAAAGATCCTTTTTAGTGGCGCGTCGGGTACACCCGCCAATTTAATTGCAGTCTTTCCCGCATAGGCACAATTTATTTTTTCGGCATAAAAATCAGAAAATGAAGTCGGAAAATGATTGCCGCGATAGCCGTGGTAGTCCATGCGGAAAATAAACAGCGCCTCTGTGAGACTGTCTGCCTCAATATTTCTAAAAAATATCTTTTGGACTGAACCTCCTCGATCCAGATTGGTCTTGAAATTAAGGCCATGTCGACCTCGCATCAGCCGACAATTTTCCACATAGACATTTTCGACTCCGCCCGACATCTCAGAGCCAATGGCAAAGGAATTAACCCCAGAATTCAGGGTGCAGTTTCTGATCACAATATTCTTGGCTGGCATCCGCTCCCACGCATCTTGATCTCGTCCGGCCTTAATAGCTATGGCATCATCATGTGTTTCAATATAGCAATCTTCAATCAAGACATCTTCACATCCGTCGGGATCAATGCCATCATCGTTTAAGTAACCGCCAAATACCTGAACGTTAGAAATTTTAATGTTCTTCGAGAAAACCGGGTGAATGGTCCAAAAGGCGGCATTGCGAAAAATCAAATCCTCGATCAAAATATTTTTGCATTCATACCATTCGACCAGGGTCGGTCGCAGATAATGCATTCGCCCATCACCAAAACCATCATCTTCTCCGTCTTGATCGCGGTCCAAATATCCGTTGCCAAATATGCGCTGATCCTCAGGCACAAGGTCGTTGCCCATTTGCCTGAGCAAATCTTTGTCCTTCCTCTGTTTTTTTCGCCACTCGATCGACCAGGTTTTTCCCTGACCGTCAATTTCACCGCTTCCAGTCAAGGCGATGTTCTCAGCCTGGTAGGCATAAATCATAGGTGAAAAGTTCCAACACACGGTACCTTCCCATCGTACCTTGACCAAGGGTAGATAGTCTTCGTATTGATCCGAAAAGATCAACTTTGCTCCAGCATCGAGATGCAAGTGGACGTTTGATCGCAAATGAATCGGCCCTTTCATGAAGTATGATCCTGCCTGGATTGCTACTGTACCTCCTCCCATTTGATGACAACTATCGATGGCACTTTGGATAGATGCCCTCATATCTTCATTGGTTGAAGTGCCGCTCTGTCGTGGAGGTACAAGAACCGATATTTTTGCTGCCGGAAATACCGGCTCTTTTATTCTCTCGGTTATGAACCGGACGGAGTCCCATCGTGTGGTACTAAATTCCCGAGCCACCTCTGGGGTGAACTTCGAACGGTCTTGGATTTGGGACTGGCAGCAAATTAATAGGGGAACCAATAAAAAGAAAAGACGAAGCAGGGATCGCATGATCGAAAAATAGACTTTTGCCGAATTGAATCAAAATGATGGCTGCCATTTACGATTTAGAGCTAGCAAGATGGACCCAGGTGGCCACTGAGCTAATCGCCCACCATGCTAAATCATTTTGAGTTTTTGAATGCTTAGAAGACTTCACCAAGGTTTATCAACCCACGGCAAGTTTCAGTCGCTGCAGGTTAGCAAACTTGTGCGCGTAGATCCACCGGCATGGATGGCCAATTTGACTGAATGAAGACATCATGACGAGATGTACTGGTCTGGTAGCAGCAGATCCTGGTGGTCTGGCGATTCAATAGTAGGATCTTGCTCGCATCGCTCAATTTTCCGATATTGCCCTGACACGCTAAAAATGTCGCTCAAACTACTGCCTTTCCTGCCTTTAATGCTCTGTCTTGAGTTAACTGCTCAAACAGGAACACTATATGGTACCATTACGGATGGAGGGTTATCTGAGCCTTTGCCCTTTGCCAATGTATTTATCGAAAATGCCAATTTGGGTGCTACCACTGATTTGGATGGCATTTATCGCATAGTGGGCGTTCCTGAAGGAACCCTGATGGTATCGTTTTCGTACCTGGGATATCAGACGATAGAGCAGGAGGTCGTAATTATCGCTGGAGAAGAAACCGAAGTGAACATCACCCTCTCGACCGATGGGGTGACGATGGATGAAGTGGTGGTGAGGGGTCAGGCTACCGGGCAAAGGGCCGCCATCAACAAACAAATAAATTCCAACACGATCGTAAATGTGATATCGCAGGAAAAGCTGCAGGAGCTGCCGGATCAAAATGCGGCCGAGGCCGTTGGTCGATTGGCTGGGGTTTCGGTATATCGGGATGGGGGTGAAGGCCAACGCATCTCGGTTCGCGGGATTTCTCCGCGATTTAACGCGATCACCATTAATGGCGAACGACTTCCATCCACTGAAGATTCTGAACGCTCGGTAGATCTCAGCATGATTTCTCCTGATATGTTGGCTGGCATCGAACTTTTTAAGGCCATCACTCCCGACATGGATGGCGATGCGGTGGGAGGTACGGTAAATTTTACGGTGGCCAAGGCGGGTGAAGGGAAAAAAATCAATGGCCGGCTCCTATCAGGCTATAATGATTTACGCCAGGACTATGGTCAATTTAGGGGAAATATAAGTGCCAGTAATAGATATTTTGGCAATAAGCTCGGGCTCATCTTAACCGGGAATTATCAGCTTGCAAACCGCAGTGATGAATCGATTTTTACGGATTACATTTTTGAGGGCAGGGATCAGAATGATGATCCGGTATTAACCATCGAAAATCAAAACCTTTCTGATCGTCAGGAGACGCGCTCCCGTTATGGGGGTAGTCTCACCCTGGACTACGAGTGGAATAAAAATCATTCAATACTTTTCAATTCAAGCTTAGGCAAGACCGATCGCGATGAGCTGCGTTTTCGCCGAAGGTATCGGATTGGTAACAACTATCAGGAATTTGACGTTAGAGAACGCACGCGAAAAATTACCTTAATTAGTAACAATATATCTGGTGAGCACCACCTGGGCAAATTTGATGTCAACTGGCGAACTTCCTTTTCGCAATCCGACCAAAAAACACCGATGCAATTGCGTGGCCGTTTTCGCGAAATAGCCGCCATTGGATCGGCCATCTCCAATCCCAATAATATTGCCGAATTGCCGGGTGCCTTTAAGCATAACTTGAGCAAAACCATTCTTTACGATTCGCGCTTTAGTTCCACCCTGGTCAAAGAACAACGGTGGACTGGTCAGTTGGATTTGAAATATAATTTTAATATAAATAATTCAATCACTGGTTTTTTCAAAGTAGGAGGAAAATACCGCACTGTGGATCGGGAGCGAGATGCCGAAGGTACCGTGAAGGCACCTTATCTCAGGGGGCAAAATCCTGCCTTTGATGAACCCGAATTATTTCTCGTTGCCGATAATGGAGAAATTCTCCTCGCTAATTTTCTTGGAGATTATACCAATCCCAATTTTTATGGAGGAGACTATGATCTATTACCAGGTACACCTACCATTCGAGAGGGTTTTAGCACGACCGTTGAGTCAGTTGATATCAATGCTTACAATGGATTTTATGGCACCAATTACAGCATTGGTGATGAAATATTTTATGAAGGGCACATTGACATAAATAAAATAAGAGCCTTTTACAATAGATATTATCGCGAATATTTTGATGACATATTTATTAATTCTGGTGACTACAATGGTGGGGAAAGTATCTTGGCCACCTATCTCATGGGGCAACTCAATCTAGGGCCTAAATTGACGCTCATTGCTGGTACTCGGTGGGAGGAGACCGATCAGTCTTACACTAGTTTCATCGTAACGGGTTCTCCAGAGGAGGATGATAGGGATAACAATCCCTTGCAGGGAGATATTCGATCTCGGACTGCGGGTCGCAGTTATCGAGAGTGGTTACCTATGGCACACTTAAAATACAAGCCAAGCGAATGGTTGGATATTCGCGGGGCTGTTACCAAGACTTTAGCTCGGCCTAATTTTTTCAATATTGTACCCTGGGAATATTATAATCCTTCGGAGCAAGCAGCTCAATTTGGAGATCCTAATCTGCTGCATACAACTGCCTGGAACTATGATTTGTTTCTTTCCTTCTACAATAAATTTGGTTTGTTCACCATCGGTGGATTCTATAAGGAGTTGAACAACATTGATTACATCACTGGAATTATCGAGACTGAAGAAGAGAGTGTGTATAAAGGATGGAGAATCACGGAGCCAAGAAACCTGCAGGCGAATTCAACCGTGAGGGGTGTAGAATTTGACCTACAGACGAATCTGAGTAGTCTGGACAATTTCTTGCGTGGTTTGATTTTTTCAGCGAACCTGACCCTCTCTAAATCGGAGACCTTTTACCCATTGTTTAGCGTGATGACAGAATTTGTGGGCCCTCCCACATTCTTTGAAACGACCATTATTGATACGGTTAGGGCAGGCAGTATTGTGGGGCAGGCCAACTTGCTGGCCAACTTGAGTTTAGGCTATGAAACGGGCGGTTTTTCTGGAAGGGTATCTATGATTTATCAAGGAGATGCTTTGTCACCGGGCAATCCTGGCATTGGCAGTTCCCAATCTGGGGTAGGAACGGTTGCGGAGTTGGATTATTTCGATGAAGGCAGTGTGAGGGTGGATGTGGCGCTGAAACAGAGGATTGATAAGGGTGGACGTTGGACTGTGGTGTTGAATCTCAACAATCTGCTCAACACTCCTGAACGTGCCTTTTTGGGTGTCGCTGATCGCCTCAAAGAAGAGCAATTTTACGGAATGACTGCTGATTTGGGCATAGCCTTTAAAATCCGGTAGAAATAGTTAATTTTATGATAACATGAAAAATTGAAATCTAATACTATGAAGAGAATACTTACTTTGTTTTTTTGTGCATCCATCGTGTCTTTCGCTGCGGCACAGGATGAAATGATCATAGAAGCTGGCGAGCCTGGAATACTTGAACAGACGATCCTGGGGGATACTTTACCAACGGGTGAGCGGGCAAATCCGAATCGAACCTATGTCTTGAGACGTGGTACACCGTATGTTCTTGCGCAAGCCCTGAGCTTTTCTGGATTCGATTTGAAAATCGCAGCTGAGGAAGGTGAAGGTGCTCGACCACTGATCGTTTTTGGACCAGGCGACGGTGGTGATGGATTAAGCCAAGTTGTGGTGATAGGTAGTGACGCTAGTCTTTACATGAAAGGCATCCATCTCACGGCACGTGATCTTTTGGGTAATGTAGCGCAGCGTGCGCTGCGAGCAAATGGCGACGGAGACAAGATCACCATTGATCAATGTGTGGTGACCGATGTCGGTCAATCGATTATCCGCATGAACTCAGATAGTCAAACAGTAGTCTTTAAGAACTCAATTTTTAATAGAATCGGTCAGCCTGAGAATCCCAACAACGGTCGCTTGATCGACACTCGGGGCAACTATGTGGACACTGCCTGGGTGGAAAATTGTGTGGTGTATGCCACCACCTCTCGTTATTATAGACCTGATGACGGCAAGGCCAACGTGATAAATTTTAATCAGAATACATTCTGGGGATCGGGTCAATGGGGTTTTACTTTTGGAGAAGCCAATGAACTCAGTATCACCAATAACGTCATTGCCGAGTCCGTTTTTCTGGGACAAACGGACAGCATGCCTCGCTATGTCATTACCATGGACACTTTTATCAGTGGAACACATAACGTAAATGTTAGCTACAACAACATTTTTACCAGCACAGCATTTGAGGATGCCCTGCCGGCAGATCGCTTAGGTGATTCGCTATACTCGGTGCGAAACTCCATGTTTGGACCACAAATTGCCAATGCGATCATGGAAAGTGCATCAGCGACCACCAATATTTCTGAAGAGCTGGCCTTTGCGGATGCTCCTAACATTCCGACTCAATTCATGGAGGCGGATGCTGCGGATACTAGTACTTCTTCTAGAATTGTCGAGGAAGCAGGTTCGTGGGACTTTTCTGATTTGACACCAAATGATGTTTATTCAGCATTAGGAACAGCTGGCGATCGATACAGTGATTATCATGACTTTAGTTATCCTGAGACCGCACAATCCGCCACTGCAGGATCAGAAGGGCAGAAGCTAGGTGCCGACCTGACTAATCTTGGTACGGATGTAAAAGAGGACTTCTTTGTCTCCGAAAACATACTTTACTATCCCAATCCTGTGCAGGAGGAGCTCTTTATTCAAAACTTGGATAAAGCTAAATTACGCGCTGTCCACCTCTACAATGTGGTGGGACATCGAATTAGATTTCAACCCGTGAATGGCATCAATGTGCGACTGCAGCTGGGTGACTTGCCGCAGGGTACTTATATATTGACCATCGAGGATGCTAACAATAAGGTTAGCTCACGTAAGATTGTCAAGCATTGATCTGATAAGATTTTTAACGTTATAGCCTTAAAAGATGCGGTGTGATCCTACCAGGAGCACACCGTTCTTTTTTGCCCAGAAGGCTCTCGTCGGAGGAGTCTGAAGACACTGAGGAGCCTTGAAAAAAGGATTCTTAAACGGAATATATGTACTCAAAAAGTCTTACATTTGCGTCCATTTTAGAAAGTAACGTATATGATTATTATTAATGTTAAGGAGGGTGAGACGATTGATCGCGCTTTGAAACGATACAAGCAAAAGCATCGACGCATCGGAGTGATGAATCAGTTGAGAAACCGAAAGCACTTCACCAAGCCCTCTGTAGAACGACGCAGCGAGCTGCTTAAGGCCAAGTACAAACTAAAGAAGTTCGCATCAGCCAACTAATTGGGATGCGATGATCATGATCTTTGACTGCCATCGAGATCTGTTTGAATTTGCTGTTAAGAATCCTTATGACGCTTCGGTCAGCACTACGGGCGCCCTGCCAGTACTGAGACTGGCCGTTACTAGAGATCCCCGAAGGATTTTCGGGCGGGCACGCAGGAAAGTCCTGCGCATAGCTTCAGAATTTGAAATGTATTGATAGTAAATCATCATCCTGCCTAGGTACTGACGCTTCGGTCGGCATATTACTGACGCTTCGGTCAGCAGTACGGGTAGCTGACCGAAAATTAAGCAGGCCGTTAAAACTGGTAGATCCCGAAGGATTTCGGGGCAGGCACGCAGGAAAGTCCTGCGGATAGCATCAGAAATTGAAATGTATACTTGGTAAAACATCATCATCCAAGCCCGGGTTACTGACGCTTCGGTCAGCACTACGAGTGGCCTGCCGAAAATTGTGCTGGCCGTTAAAACTGGTAGATCCCGAAGGATTTCGGGGCAGGCACGCAGGAAAGTCCTGCGGATAGCATCAGAAATTGAAATGTATATTTGGTAAAACATCATCATCCAAGCCCGGGATACTGACGCTTCGGTCAGCACTACGGGTGGCCTGACCGAAAATTGAGCAGGCCGTTAAAACTGGTAGATCCCGAAGGATTTCGGGGCAGGCACGCAGGAAAGTCCTGCGGATAGCATCAGAAATTGAAATGTATATTTGGTAAAACATCATCATCCAAGCCCGGGTGGTGGAATTGGTAGATCTACCTACGCAAAAGCTTCGGTAGTCAGGCACGCAGGAAAGTCCTGCGAATGGCATGAGAAATTGAAATGTATATTTGGTAAAACATCATCATCCAAGCCCGGGATACTGACGCTTCGGTCAGCACTACGGGGGCCTGACCGAAAATTGAGCAGGCCGTTAAAACTGGTAGATCCCGAAGGATTTCGGGGCAGGCACGCAGGAAAGTCCTGCGGATAGCATCAGAAATTGAAATGTATATTTGGTAAAACATCATCATCCGAGCCCGGGTGGTGGAATTGGTAGACACGCAGGACTTAAAATCCTGTGGCCGTTGAGGCCGTGCGGGTTCGATTCCCGCTCCGGGTACAAATGTGGCGATCACCATAGGGGTAGGCCGCACTGTAATAATATTTACAGTCCCCAGAAATACCTTGGGTATTCTTTTGCAATTTAGCACGTTTTTACGTCGAGATCATGTATTGAGTGGCGGTTGTGTCAGAACACTTACTAGCGCCGTGATTTGATTATGGTACCTATCTTTGTCTTTCTCTTTCAGCCTCTTAATATTCTGAAGCTTCCACCGTAAAGCAGGGAATTTCTCAAAATCATATATGCTCCAATCGGGGGCTAACTTTTTGATACTTAAAAGAAACGCTTTATCCTCGGCTGTTAACCGGGCATGAATTGTGTTCACCAGTTGTTCTCTTGTACTCTCGAATTTCTCATATGAGAACTCCTCTTCGCTCATTCCTGTAAACTGATTTTTTATAATCTTTTTTTGATCTAGATAATTTGGTACTAAAAGCTCGTGAATTGGACGCGCGGAACTAACCAGAGAAAAAATGAATCCAGATTTTACCTCATTGGTAAACCCTTCTTTTTCTAGCAGGTATTTCACATCAAATATATCCCTGGGATGTTGTCGATCCAGGGCGGCACAAATTTTTCCACCATACAGTTGACCGAATGGAACAACGGACATTTGTACAAACGCCTCAAATTGTTCCTGTGCATTCTTACATAATATTAAATCTTGAGGATCAGATATTGTTCCTCTGATGATGCTGTTGACCTCCAATTTTTACATCTACTGCTTCTTGGTTGATTAGGAGTTTCCATCGGGCTTCATCATGATGTACCTTGGCAGATCTAACTCCCAGTTCAATCTTTGACTTTATTCGTCTAAGTACTTCATTGATATGCAGAAGAGATTCTTGCCTTCCTTTGACTGGGAGATAAGTTAAGTCTATATCTACTGACAGTCTTGGCATGTTCCTGAAGAATAAATTTATTGCGGTTCCCCCATGTAGAGCTAAATCAGGTTCTTCAGATATATAGGGAAGCACAGTTATCAGAAGTGCGACCTTTTGCCTATATGATTCAGTCATAATTAGCCAATTCCATGGGTACGCTGATCTTAAATTCTGGATTATAAACACCGTTTTTGACAATCGCACGATCACCGGATCCCATATTCACCTTGATCAATTCTATGTGGTTCAAGACCGGAAGATTTGCTTTGCTGGCCATGTAAAGGAATAACCTTTTGACCCTAATGGAATTACATTTCTCTAAAAGCTCCTGCATTATCACTGGTCTGAGTGTCCTAAGTGATTCTAGTATCTGGTAACACTCAAGTAAATCAAATCTTTTTGGTGCTAGATATAAACACTCCAAGATTGCTCGCTCCGGAGCTGAGGTATTTATTTCAAAACCTTCATGGTGCAGTGCTTTAAGTCCAATGGTCTTGGGGATAATAGATGTTCCAACCGACTCTAACTTTTGTCCCCAGTCATAACCAACAAACCATTTCGGGAGTTTCACGTTGTGTTGATGGAATAAGAAAATACGTTCTTCACCAAATCTGATATAGTGTGACGCACCTCTGATTGCCAGGGCTGATGGTCCACCTAAGTGGACATCTTTTCTTAACTGCTTCTGAATACTCGCTAAGCCGCCGTACCATCTGACTTGATCCTTGGACTTCTTATAGGCCCCTCTTCCTATAGATTCTATCCATTCACTTTCTAGATACCGCTGTGTAAGGGGGGGTGATATGCCCATTTTCCTCAACCAAGTAGACGTCGCTACCTGACCAGACGGCCAGTTTTCCATTAGGTTCTTTAATTTTTTGTCCTTTGCCATACTCCTAGTATATTTAGCGCACAAATTTTAATGAACCTCATCTTTCTGGTCATACTCAATTCATTAATTTTTCGTTCAAAGATATACCATGAGTATATTTGAGAGCAAAAAAATAACGGAAAAATGTAATATAGATCTGGTCTTCTGCCTCTGCTGAGATCTGCTTCAATTCTACTATTTCGATTGCAGGACCCTGTGACCTCACCAAGTGTTCGATTAAACTCCCGCTCCGGGTACAAATGTGGCGATCACCATAGGGGTAGGCCGCACTGTAATAATATTTACAGTCCTAGCTATAGTCGTCATAGATTACCTGTGTGGGTCGGGTTCGCGCGAGTGGATTAATTATCGTCCTTTTTAAAGCCGATTCGCTTTCGGGATTCGTGTTCTTGCCTTAGGTCTTTTTCCTCCATCAACTTCTTCAAATATTCGAATAAAACAACGATTTGATCATCATGAGAAGATACTGCTCGCTCAATCTGTTCAAGCTTTAATAGCAGGTCTTTATGTGTCAATAGCATCTCCCTCATCTTCACAAAAACCTCAATTATTCTAATGCTCATTTGCACTGCTTGACCACTGCGAAGCACATTTGCCAACATCAGGATGCCATGCTCAGTAAATGCGTATGGTCGGCTACCGCCGAGGTGTTGTCTTGAAGGTATCGCATTTTGCGACACCATGAGATCAATCTCGTCTTCAGTTATTTGGAACATAAAATTTGCCGGAAAGCGTTCTTTATTTCTTTTGACCTGTTCCCTTAATCTCCTTGCTTCCACCGCATATAAATCTGCTAGGTCTCGATCTAACATTATTCTCTGGCCTCTGAGTACGTAAATCTTGCTCATTAAAACCTCGTCGGGAATAATCGGATTGCTCTTTTCTGCCAAGGCTCTTACTAGTTTGGTACGCAATAAGATAATTCTCTCACTACTGGTGAGAGAACTAATTTACTATTTCAACGGATGATAAGTCCGCAACCCATCCTCAAGATCCTCCAGGTTATATAAATCATACCGCTCGGTGCTGCTAACATACTCATGTCCTGCCATATACTGAACAATGCGAACATCATAAGATTTCAGCCAATCCCCAATCACCGCAGCTCTAATCACTTGACCAGATTTGATTTTAGGATTGATTTTTTTCATTGCTTTGAACATATGATGCAAGCTCGTTTTGATATTCGCAGATCCGCCTTCACTAAAAAATAATTGCTGCTCAATCTTTGGATCTGGCTTGGCGGGTTTTCGTCCAGACTTTTTTAAATATTCTCCACTACGGATGGCTTCCAGCATCCGAGGTCTGACCACCAAGATATATTCTTGTAGCTCCAGTAGTTGCCGGGCATCTAAGTCTAGCGTGCGATGGTGACTAGATCTCGAGCCTTGGACGTAAATTTTTCCTTCTTTTAATTGGATGTGTTTTTCATGTAGTCGGTGTAACTCTCTAGTCGTGATGGCTTGATAAATCATCAAGCCTAAGATTACTTTATTGCGCTTGGTACGATCATCTAAAGCATGATACGCATCGTACAATTGCACCAATTCATTAAACTCAATAAATCGCATGGGTGGTTGTCTTCTTTCTCCTCGGACGCGTAGATTGCCGGCAGGATTAATTCCCAAATCCAGACTAGTGTAATAGTGATGGATGCCGGTCAATACCCGGTTCATCTGCTTGATACTCATTTCTTCTTTCAATTGAAAAATAAAATCTCTAATGTGCTGGTACGTGACAACTTCTGGACCCACCTTTTTAGTAAGTATATGCTCGATAAATTATCCGCAATAATTATAGTACTGCTTGATGGTCGCCGGGCTGTATTTTTTCCTTTTCAGATAAGCCACCAACACCTCTAATTCCTTTTGAACTGCTGGGCTAAATTGGTAAGTCTTATTTCTGGTCATGGCGAAGGTCTTTTAAGATGTGGGTATAAATCTGAGTTGTATCAAGGGTACTGTGCCCCAATAATTTTGCGATCTGATGCAAGCTCATCCCATTAGCTAATAAATGGGTAGCGATGCTGTGCCGTAACCTATGCAGCCCACATGGTTTATCAATACGAGCCTTATCGAGCAACTTTTTGAGACGCTCATACAATGCCGGACCACCCAATTTCTTACCTCATACTCCAATAAAAAACCAGGCTTCATTTCTGCCACTCAATAAACCGGTCTACCTACCGTGAGATAGGTCAAGATGTCTTTTCTCACGTCGCCCAGGATAGGTACATAGCGCTCTTTGTAGTTTTTCCCTTTGCGTACATACAATAAATTCTTGTCGGGCAAAATATCATCAACCAATAGACTAGCACCTTCCGTTCTTCTTAAACCACAGCCATAATAAATAGCCAGCATAGCTCGATCTCTCAGCCCCAATAAATCATCTTCGGTGGCTTTGTAAAGTCGTTTGATTTCTGATTGGGTGAGGATTTCATGATGAGATACCTCGGTGGATCGATAAAGAATATTGACCTCTAGCTCTACGCTACCCACTTCTCTTAAAAATCTTCGGAACAGACGCAGGGTACGTAAATAAATGCGCAAGGTACTTACCGATAAACTGCCAGGACGATTCTTATTTTCTCGAACCTTTAGATGCTCAAAAAAGGACTTAGCTTGATTAGTTTTGATCTGATGCTCATGGCACCAATCAATAAATTCCTCGATGCGCTGCGGTCCATATTTTAAAGTACTTGGCTCATAATTTTGCAGCTCTAGCCATTGCTTAAATCCCTGCAGCACACCCGCTTTTTCTTGCTTCGTAAAAAATCCCTTACTGTACATATCCGTGGGACACTGGGATACTTAGGTTAATGCATTGATTACCTGTGGTTTAGTTATCCCATTTTCGCTGGTGGGACACCTATGGGATACTGGGATACCTTGCTCCTTGATTTTCAATAAAATATCACTTAATCGCTCATCAATGTGATCTTTAAGCTGATCGTATTCCTGGTAGTCGGCAATCTGATATTCATAACCACGATATTTATTGCCACCCTTATACTTTAAATAGCCGTTGATCTTTAACTCCCGGATGTGCCGGTGGATCGTGCTGGAGCTAATGCGTAGTTTCTTCCGGATCTCCTGCGTATAAAATACCTCGCCATCTTTGACCTGGGTTTTGAGCTTTTCTAAGAACACTCTAGCTGCTTTGGTTAGTTCATCACTCTTGCTAAACAACACTTCCTTTAACAGACTAAAAGCAGCTTCGACATCTTCTATCGTCGATTCAATAAAAGGCTCTCCAGTGGCTTCATTAAGTCGCTGTGACCGCTGCCACTGGTGGTAGAAAGTGATCGTTTCAATAAAGCTGAGCAACAATAAAAGGGTGCGTCTTGGCTTAAATACTTCGTCTGGTAGATCAATTAAATCTGCATATGGATTGACGACTTTAATGGGCTTTAATAGTCTTTGAACATTCTTAAGCTTATGCGTGATCTGATGTTCCTCTAAATGATTAATCTTGCCGGAACTGAGGGATTTTTGGTAAGTCATAATTCGTTTATCTTGCTCACTGCTGGTATCGATGTAAAGCAATATGCACCGATTGGCATTGTCCTCATATACACGCTCCCTGGTTGTACATCCACTCACACTGACTGGTCCTTCCACACGCAAAGTGATGGTTTTTAAATTGCCCTTATTGTCTTTAAGCGTAACCGTTTTAGTGATCCTTCTTTTGGTCTGTAATTCTCGCAACGGGTAGAGCACATTTTCGGCGCCGTCCAGATCTTCGATCAATATTAATTTATGCTTCAGCTCTTCGCGTCCAAAATAATAGAGCGCATTGTCGCTCAAGGTGGTGATCTCGATTTTATCTTCCTCTGGGATTAATTCACTGACCTTTTCTTGCAAGTAAGTTTTACCGGTGCCGGATGCGCCCAGACACATGATGTGTAGCGGCTTCTCTCTTTTACGAGAAGTGTATGCCAGGTAAGCAATCAGCGCATTGTTCTTTTCGCCCACGATGCCGCTTTTAGCAATGTCGGTCAGAGTGTTTCGTAATAGTTTGGGGTTCCTTAAATATTTAATGGCTTCAGCTCTTTCTGCCTGTGTCATGGCTGGTTTCTCGGTCTTTTTCGGCTTGAGTTGCTCTAATTTATTTTGCCGATACCGCTCCAAAGCGCCCGTCATATCGCTGACGGTTTTTTCCGCTTGGGAGGTGCTGATTTCTAGGCTTTCGGCAATCTTATACACCAGTTGCTCTACTTGCTTAGAATGGTATAGATCCAAACTGTGGCGGACAGGCAAGTGATGCGAATGTTCAAGCTTTTCAATTTTTACTGTCACTCGCATACGATCCAAGCCAGTGACTTTAATCCCACCAAGAATGGTAATTGTTAAAAGGTCCGTGTGATAAAGAATAAGCTCTGGATTATTGACATCTAATTTTCCATTAGGAGTATTTTTCTTTTCAATTGAATGCCTGTCGGTGTTTACCGAATCAATTGAAAAAAATAAACGATTATCAATCAAATGCTGGAGGATTTCTGGTTCGTGTGATTGCACTAAGCTATTTGGATCTTCTCCTTCGGGTGTCTCCACATAACTGATCTTTAGATTCGATTTTAGAATCTGGAGCTGTGTTGTGTATTTTTCAACTGCTGCCTTGCCAGCCTCATCACCATCAAAGAACAATATCACTTCCTCCAACACATCCAGCTCTCTGATTGCTTGCTCATGATCTTTGGTAAAGCCATTGGTGCCATACAATGCCAAGACTGGCTCTTTAATATACTGAGATAGGGTGGCAGCATCGATGACGCTTTCGGTCATAACAATTCTGTTGGCATTTGATGATGGCCACTTTGGATATAATCCTTTAAACCCTCCTGCCAGGTAAAAGTGTTTTGATTTTGCTGAGTCACTCACCGCTCGCCCATAAATGCTGGCAATCTGACCCTGCTTGTTTTTGGTGGGGAAGATTAAGCAGCTCTTGATATTGTACAGCCCGAGCTTTTCGGCATTGGCTTGTAAATCTTTATTCCAACTCTTGCCCACTTGGTACGCACAAAATCCAATGCCCAGCCTCTCATAGTTTAATTCTCGCTTATTTGCATAGGCCTGCGCTTTCTTGCTGCGCTGCATCGCATGTAGACTTCCTTGATAATATTTAGTCAAGATGGCTACTGTACTTAGTTGCGTTTTGCTGGCATAGCTGGGATCAATCATCGCTTTAGCTTTCTGCAAGGCTTCATGTTTGGTGATCTTCTCATAGCGCATGACAAAATCAATCTGGTCTCCACTGCCGGCATTACAATTACTCGAGAAGCAAGTCCAAGTACCGGTTCTGGGATAGATCTGTAGACTTGGCGTTTTGTCATCGTGCCAGGGACAACGGAGCCGATGGTTTCGATCGGGAGTGAGGGAGTAGATGCGCAGGACTTGGTCAAGGGTGAGGCGGGTTTTGATTTCTACGATCTCCATGGACTCAGGAAAGTTTTTCAAAAAATCTTTTTGACAACTAATTAGGTGCTAAGATAACACATTAGTTAGTTTTTGCAAATCTATGTGTTTTTGAAAAACACTTTTAGTTGCCGTATCTTTGATATGAGTGTATTTAAAGGGTATTCAGACAACTAATAAGATTCTATCATGGACTTTGGCAAACGAATTGTAGAACTTCGGAAAGAAAGAGAGATGTCACAAACCGACCTTGCTACCGAACTGGGCATCCATAAAAATGTACTCGGAAGATATGAGCGTGGCGAAGCAAAGCCTTCAATCGATGTAGCTAAGAATATTGCAGACTTATTGTCGGTTTCGCTGGACTATTTAGTAGGAGCCGTTGATCAGGAACTTGACAAAAGTGTGGTCGATCAAGTGTTGACGATCCAAAAACTTCCAGATGACGAAAAAGAAAGAATCTTATTTACCCTGGATGCACTTGTGCGAGATGCAAAGTCCAGATTTGCATATGCCAGCTAAGAACCCGGGTTGCTATAATTATCAACTAGACTATTTCTGCTGCAACTTCTTCATCAAACCAGACATCATCCTCCAGATCATTTGTTCCGAATCTAAAACCTACAGGCAATGCAAGTAATCTAATCAGATTCGGTCTCTTAAAAGCCAAGTCATGAAAATATATAACATTCAAATCATTAACGTCTCCAGTGTAAAGTTCCGTCGTAAGATACCAGCCAGTCATATGAGATGGCGCTTTATATCGAACAGCTTGCACCGGTAAACCGCTAAGTACTCCTTTTGATATTGCTATTTTCTGTCCAAATGAAGGAAAATCTGGCAGTACCTGATTCTCAGAGCATATTTCTAATTGAGATTTATTTACTCCAATTGCATATTCAGCCCCTTCCATAAAATCACCACCATCTTTATCTGCTTCAAAGACGGTGAAATAGAACTCATCTTGAACAATGAATTTTAAAAGCCATGAATAATAAGCTATAGTTTGGTTAGCTTGAATTGATGGTGATTCTTTTGATATGTAATCAACTATGTAATTCAACACATGCTTGTAATCATCTTCTTCATGATTTCCAACCATCAACCTAAATTCTCGACCTAATATACTTTTCAGACCTAGTGTTACAACTTCAGCCTCAAGAGCTTCCACATATATTTCCTTACTTGGATCCATTTTTCCTTTTAATTTGACTGACTGTCCCTCCCTGCGACCTACTACAACCTATGCAATGTGGATACAAACTTTGGGGTGTACCATTTGGCACAAGAGCACTTACAGGTTGATGGTCAGGAACAAAATTACCACTTTTCGTTCCAGCCACTTTTGCACCACAGGTATGACAGCCCGATTCTGCCCCAATCGCATTAATCTGATTGCGTTCTCCACTCGTAAAAGTCTGAGCTTTACCCCTGGCTGGAACTGATTTTGAAGCAAATGGGCCTGGTTTTAGAGTTGTTACAGCATCGGCTGCATCATCTGCAATTGAACTGATTTTCGCAGGGCCCTTCATTCCCTGCAAGGTCGCACCTCCAGCCTCAAAAAGAACCAAAAGAGTAGCATCTGCAGCCAATTCTCCAGCAACCTCTGGTAGAGCATCAACTAATGCCTGCGAAGCATTATTAAATTCGGCTTCAAAATCTCCTTCAATGGTCCCATCTCCTGAGTAAGTCTGGCCGAACTGATAACCGGAAGAAGTTGCAAAATCACTAATTGTATTAGTGACCGCATTGCTAATTCCGTCTCCAACATAATTTACAAAGTCAACAGCGGTACTAAATGCGCGCTTATACCATGGTGGATCCTCTGGCCCCAAACCTGTTGGGTCTATGAATCGAATTGGATTATTATAGGTATAATTATACGGACTCCAGCTAGCAAACTGATCCGCAATTGGATCTACCCTCGTAAACCTCCCAACTGCCGGATCGTAAAACCGAGCGCCATAGTCTAATAACTTACCACTCTCAAAATTCCAACCCCAAGACTTTTCCTGGGTCCTACAATGTAACGACTTCCAGGCGATTTATCATGCCTGGATGTGACTGATTTTTCTTTTCAATTGAGGTGCATTTTCAATTGAAAAAAGAAAAGTAAATGCTCAACTTATTGCACCATCCTTCTTTAATCCGATTAGAGGGAACCTCTTATCTTTCAGTTTGAGATCTTTTCGTATTGCTTTGATGAGTTCAGTTAGATACTTGTCATGATCCATTGGTGTCTTACCCATTATTCCTTTTTCTTCGTAATCGAGTAGCTTGAAGATCACTTCTTCGCTAGCTATAATGAATAATTTGTCTCTGGCAAGAACATAGTCTCGGAGTCCGGATTTTCGGTTTGCAGCATTTTCGTGAAGTGCTTCTAAGAATGTTGTATATCCTTCTTCCTTCCTCTTTCTTATTTGGAGAATGATGCTATTTCGATTTGCCAAGAATGCTCCAATCACAGATACAATTACTGCTGTTAATGCTCCTAAAAGGGATATAAGAATTTCGATCTTCATATCTCAATAAATGAGATCTAATTAATTTCAGTTCACCATACAGATCAGCACTCGCTCAATGCCAACCCACAATCGCAGTTATAAGGTGTGTCGCCGTGGACAGTCCGCGGCACATATCACGCCAGCCTATCGGCACATTGCTTTTGTCATGATATGATGCGGCGTCCATCACGGCGTCACTCGCTGCTTTCCTGATGCCCCCCTGACGATCCCGCTGGTCTGTCAGGATGGCACATCGCAGCTTGTTGATTTGGCGGCTGCGCATGCCACCTTCGGCTTCGCTGCTTCGCAGTACTGGCATCTACATGAAAAAAATCATTCCCATTGCCAGACCTCGGTGGCGCCGCAGCTGCCGCCAGTAACTGCGTTTTGCCCACCCTCAAGCAATCCCACGTTTCCCTCCCACAATTAGCTTTCACCGACCGGCAAAATTATTCCGCGCAAGCTTAATACCATGGAGCCTATGGCTCCCCCGCCAAGCCCCTCGATCTCCTCCATGGTTTTAAGCCCTCTCCCGCAGATTGTTGCCTATCGATAAAAGCTAAGCCTCCCTCTGTTCAAGAATAGTTTCCTGACCTAAGCCAAGCTGAAGCAGAGAGTGGGATTAGGAGCCATTGTAAGCAACCAAGATGCGGGTGGGCTGCCCGGTCAAGGTTTCTGCGCACCTCTCTTTTTTATTTAATTAAACCTTCCGCGCAGAACTTGTCTTGACCTTGACGGGGCAAGCGCGGATATATCTTTGTGTCAATGGCTTCTAATCCACGGCAACGAACCGAACCATTCATTCCACTATTTTCCAACGATAATTAATTTGTGGGCAAGGGTTTTTGTTAGTTCGTCGCTCGCCGTTCTGCGAGTGCGATCGAGGCCGTAGACTGAGGAACCTGAGCTTGCCGAAGGTGGCAGGCTACGTGGTGCAAAGCACTCACCCAACGGGTGACCGAGAGAGCCGCAGGCGAGCACAAAAAACATAGCAGCGGCTAGACCTTATTTATAAATAATATGCCCGACAGGGCACCATAAAGAGGGCTAGAGAGAGCTGCAGTGATGAGGAACGCAGCCACGAGAAGATGGCAGAGAACGAGCACCTACTGGAGCACAGTGATCGGTGCTATGCAAGGCCGCAGCGTAGCGTAGCCGAAGGGTAGCCTTGACATAGCAGCCAGCTGAACTGGGGTGAGTACCGCAGGCACACCTTATTACCTGTGTGGGTTAAGCTTTCGCGGGAGTGGATTATTTCTGGTCCTTTTTAAAGCCGATTCGCTTTCTGGATTCGTGTTCTATTCTGACCTCCTTTTCCTCCATTAATTTCTTTAGGTATTCGAATAGCACAATAATTTGATCATCATGAGAGGACACAGTTCTTTCAATCTGCTCCAGTTTAATTATTAGATCCTTATGATTCAACAATAGCTCTCTCATCTTTGTAAATATCCTCATGATCTGGATATTAACTTCAATTGCTCTTGCACTTCTCAATACGCTCGATAGCATTAAGACACCATGTTCGGTAAATACATAGGGTGGAGTTCTTCTACCTCCCCAACTTGAGGTCGCATTTTGCGACTTCAAGATTTCGAACTCTTCTGTAGATAATTGGAACATAAAATCGTCAGGGAAGCGATCCTTATTTCGTTTCACTTGTTCGTTAAGTCTCTTCGTTTTTACCTCATAAAGCTCGGCTAAATCCTCATCAATCATCACTTTTTGATCTCTGATGATATGGATTTTACTGATGAGGAGGTCATCTGTGATTAATGGCTTCTTACTGCTCATGATGCTAAATTACTACTTCCCAATGTCGATATTCATTTCAACGGATGATAATTCCTCAACCCATCCTCCAGATCCTCAAGATTATATAAATCATACCGCTCAGTGCTACTCACGTACTTGTGTCCTGCCATGTACTGAACAATCCGAACATCATAAGATTTCAACCAATCACCGATCACCGCAGCTCTGATCACTTGACCAGATTTGATCTTAGGGTTGATCTTCTTGACGGCTTTAAACATATGGTGCAAGCTGGTTTTAATATTTGCAGATCCTCCTTCACTAAAAAATAATTGTTGCTCGATTTTAGGATCTGGCTTGGCAGGTTTCCGTCCCGATTTTTGTAAATATTTACCACTCCAGATGGCTTCCAACATCCGAGGCCTGACTACCAAAATATATTCTTGTAAATCCAGTAATTGACGGGCATCCAGATCTAGTGTACGATGATGACTGGATCTCGAGCCCTGGATATAAATTTTACCTTCTCTTAATTGGATGTGTTTTTCATCTAGTCGGTGGAGGTCCCTGGTCGTGATGGCTTGATAAATCATTATGCCCAAGATGACCTTGTTGCGCTTGGTGCGATCATCTAAAGCCGGATAAGCATCGTATAATTGTACTAATTCGTCGAACTCAATAAATCGCATGGGTGGCTGTCTTCTCTCTCCCCGCACACGCAGATTACCAGCTGGATTAATACCAACGTCCAGACTGGTGTAATAATGATGGATGCCGGTCAGCACCCGGTTCACCTGCTTAATGCTCATTTGTTCTTTCAACTGCCCTGACGCCATTGGGTCAGGATGCCTAAGGGAAAAAATAAAATCCCTGATGTGTTGATAAGTAACAACTTCTGGACTTACTTTCTGGGTGAGCATGCTTTCAATAAATAATCCGCAATAATTGTAGTACTGTTGGATGGTTGCTGGACTGTATTTTTTCTTCTCTAAATAAGCCACTAGGATTTCTAGTTCCTTTTGAGCTGCCGGACTAAATTGATAAGTCTTATTTCTGGTCATGGCGAAGGTCCTTTAAGATGTGGGTATAAATCTGAGTTGTGTCAAGGGTGCTGTGACCCAACAACTTGGCGATCTGATGCAAGGTCATACCATTGGCTAATAAATGAGTGGCAATACTATGTCGTAAACTATGCAGACCGCAAGGTTTATCAATACGAGCCTTATCGAGCAACTTTTTGAGGCGCTCATACAACGCCGGACCACCTAATTTTTTACCTCGTACTCCAATAAAAAACCAGGCTTCATTTCTTCCACTCAGTAATCCCGGTCTACCCACCGTCAGATAGGTCAAAATATTTTTTCTCACATCTCCAAGAATGGGCACATAGCGCTCCTTGTAATTCTTCCCTTTGCGTACATACAGTAGATTCTTGTCAGGCAAAATATCATCGACTAACACACTAGCACCTTCTGTTCTTCTTAAACCGCAGCCATAATAAATAGCCAACATCGCTCGATCACGTATGCCCAATAGATCATCTTCGGTGGCTTTGTACAGTCGTTTAATTTCTGCTGGAGTGAGGATTTCATGATGGGTCACGTCGGTCGCTCGGTAAATGATATTGACCTCCAGATTGACACCACCAACTTCTCTTAAAAACCTACGGAACAATCTTAACGTACGTAAATAAATCCTCAAAGTACTCACCGATAAGCTACCTGGTCGGCTCTTATTTTCCCTGGTTTTTAGAAAGGCAAAAAAGGACTTAGCATGGTGGGACTTTATTTGATGCTCATGGCACCAATCAATAAATTCCTCGATGCGCTGTGGTCCATATTTTAATGTGCTGGGCTCATAATTTTGCAGCTCCAGCCACTGCTTAAATCCCTGCAGCACACCCGCTTTTTCTCCCTTTGTAAAAAATCCCTTACTGTACATATCCGTGGGACACTGGGATACTTAGGTTAACGCATTGATTGCCTGTGGCTTAGTTGTCCCATTTTCACTGGTGGGACACCTTTGGGACACTGGGACACCTTGCTGCTTGATTTTCAATATAATATCCTTTAGTCGCTTGTCTATTTCGTCTTTGAGTTGGTCGTATTCTTGATAGTCGGCAATTTGATACTCATAGCCTCTAAACTTATTACCGCCTTTGTATTTGATATAGCCATTGACCTTTAATTCTCGGATATGTCGGTGGATCGTACTAGAGCTGATGCGGAGTTCTTTCCGGATCTCCTGGGTATAAAACACCTCACCATTCTTGACCTGGGTCTTGAGCTTTTCTAGGAATAATCTAGCCGCCTTACTGAGCTCATCACTCTTGCTAAATAGCACTTCCTTTAGCAGACTAAATGCTGCTTCCACATCTTCGATGGTTGATTCAATAAAAGGCTCTCCAGTTGCTTCATTAATTTGCTGTGGCCGCTGCCACTGATGGTAGAAAGTGATCGTCTCAATAAAACTGAGCAACAATAAAAGCGTACGCCTTGGCTTAAATACTTCGTCCGGTAGATCAATTAATTCTGCATATGGATTGACCACTTTAATGGGCTTCAGCAGTCTTTGTACATTCTTGAGTTTGCGGGTTATTTGGTACTCCTCTTGATGATTAATTTTACCAGAACTAAGTGATTTTTGATAGGTCATGATTCGCTTGTCTTGTTCGCTACTGGTATCGATATAAAGCAATATGCAGCGATTGGCATTGTCCTCATACACGCGCTCCCTGGTTGTACAGCCGCTGACACTGACTGGTCCCTCCACGCGCAAGGTGATGGTCTTTAAATTGCCCTTATTGTCTTTGAGGGTGACCGTTTTGGTGATCCTTCTTTTGGTCTGTAATTCCCGTAAAGGGTAGAGCACATTTTCAGCACCGTCCAGGTCTTCGATCAATATTAATTTATGCTTGAGCTCTTCGCGCCCAAAATAATAGAGCGCATTGTCGCTTAAGGTGGTGATCTCTATCTTGTCTTCTTCTGGGATTAATTCACTCACCTTTTCCTGTAGGTACGTTTTGCCGGTACCAGAGGCACCCAGGCACATGATGTGCAATGGCTTTTCTCGCTTACGAGAAGTGTAAGCCAGATAAGCGATCAAAGCGTTATTCTTTTCGCCGACGATACCACTTCTGGCAATGTCGGTAAGGGTATTTCGCAAGAGCTTAGGGTCTTTTAAATATTTAATGGCTTCAGCTTTGTCGGCTGATGTCATCGCTGGTCTCTCCGTCTTTTTGGGTTTGAGTTGCTCTAGTTTATTTTGCCGATAGCGCTCTAAAGCACCAGTCATGTGACTGATGGTTTTTTCTGCCTTAGTAGAGCTGATTTCTAAGCTTTCAGCAATCTTTTGCACCAGCTGCTCTACCTGCTTAGAATGATATAAATCCAAGCTGTGACGGACAGGTAAATGGTGTGAGTGTTCAAGCCTTTCAATTTTCACAGTGACTCGCATTCGATCCAAGCCAGTAATTTTAATACCACCCAATATGGTAATTGATAAAAGATCTGTGCAATAAAGAATGAGCTCCGGATTATCAGCATTCAAGTCAACAGAAGAGCGTGCAGGTTTGATCTCCTTTTTATTTTCATTTGAAAAAGAAAATTTTCTGTTGTCGATGAGATGTTGGAGGATTCCTGGTTCGTGACTCTGAACCAGACTATTTGGATCTTCGCCTTGTGGCGTATCGACATAGCTGATCTTTAGATTTGGTCTTAGGACCTTGAGCTGGTTTGTGTATTTTTCCACTGCAGCTTTACCGGCTTCATCTCCATCAAAAAACAAAATCACTTCCTCCAATAGATCCAGCTCTCTGATGGTTTGCTCGTGATCTTTAGTAAATCCATTGGTACCATACAATGCCAATACCGGCTTATCCACATGCTGCGATAGAGTCGCTGCATCAATGATGCTTTCGGTCAGAATAATTACGGTTGCATTTGATGGTGGCCACTTTGGATATAATCCTTTAAATCCTCCCGCTAGGTAAAAATGCTTTGACTTTGCTGACTCACTTACTGCCCGACCATACATGCTGACGATCTGACCTTGCTTGTTTTTGGTGGGGAAGATTAGGCAGTTTTTGATGTTGTACAGACCGAGTTTTTCGGCATTAGCCTGTAAATCCTTATTCCAGCTCTTGCCCACATGGTACGCACAAAACCCTAAACTCAACTGCTCATAATTTAATCCTCGTCCATTTGCATAGGCCTGAGCTTTTTTGCTGCGCTGCATCGCATGCAGACTTCCCTGATAGTATTTAGTCAAGATGGCTACTGTACTTAGCTGCGTTTTGCTAGCATAGCTGGGATCGATCATCGCTTTGGCTTTTAGCAGAGCTTCATGTTTAGTGAACTTCTCATAGCGCATGATAAAATCAATCTGGTCACCGCTGCCGGCATCGCAATTGCTGGAGAAGCAAGTCCAGGTATTGGTCTTGGGATAGATCTGCAAGCTTGGTGTTTTGTCATTGTGCCAGGGACAGCGTAAGCGATGGTTTCGATCGGGAGTGAGGGAGTAGGTGCGGAGGACTTGGTCGAGGGTGAGGCGGGTTTTGATTTCTACGATCTCCATGCATGTAAATTTTTTTGAAAAAATTTCTTTGATACATGTCTGTATTGCAATGATACAAAATTGTATCATAAAACAAAACCTATCTGTATCTTACTTATGCATGGATGTTTTACTTTGCCGTACTCTTTGCCTAATTTTGCTTTATAGATGTTTGATTATCATACTTCAATGGAATAATGCATGACTGTTGGTGATAGAATAAAGCAGCTGCGTAAGCAGAAGGACCTTACTCAATCTAATCTTGCCAAAGTGGTGGATCTTACCTACATCCAGATCGGTCGATATGAAACAGGTAAATCCAACCCATCTGCCGATGTGTTGCAACGACTTGCTAAAGCTCTTGAGACCACAACCGATTTTTTGATGAATGGCTCCACTGATGAAGTTGTCTCGGCTCAGCTATCTGATATGGAGTTACTCAATCAATTCAAAGAAGTGGAAAAAATGACACCCGAAGACAAGAACCTGATCAAGACATTTATCGATGCTTTTATCACCAAAAGAAAAGTGCAGAGGCTTGCTCAGTAAAATTATAGAGCAATGAGTTCGAATAAGAAAGCACCCTGTCCTGATTGACAGTCACACGCTCATAAAAAGCGACGAATTTCTTTGTATTTAATGCGCATTTTGGTCCCGAGGTCAATTTCTGGCTCGTATAAACATTGTATCTCTTCAAAGGGTAAGTTAAAGGGATCAAACAAATAAGCTTCAACAACTTCAGATCTGCCTATTGCCAAAGATCTTATGTCAATCGTTAAGTACTCAATATTGTCATTACCAATGGAACTGCCAGTTCTCAAAAATGCTATTGTCAGATAGGCCAGCAATGGTGCATGATCATTCTTCTTCACTAATAACGTTAGTTTAGTATACCTTGGTAGAAGGTCATCTTGTTTGTCGGGTGGTCTAGTCAATTGCCTTTCAAAGGCAAGTAATTCAACTTCTATTAACTCCCGCTGCCTAACAACTTCTAAAATACTCGTACTATCTTTTATTTCGGCAAATGCTGCATAGATCTTCTCATTATACAAATCGTCTGGTTGAACTCCAATCCAATTTGAAAAATCATGATCTAACAGATCAATCACCTTATTCTGCAAATTGATCCAATATACTCCACTGTCACTTGAATCATTTTTTAAACAATAATAGCCTTCTGTGGTTCCGTCATATCCAATGGCAACGAAATCTCCAAATCCAATTTCTTTCAAATTATTTGTCTCACTCCTAATTGATCCAATTTCACCCTCCAATGGAAATAACACAAAGGACCCGTTAAAGAAACTACCATATCCAACAGCATCAATAAAATCGATATATTGTGAATTTAGATCAAGACCTTCATTCTTAACTAAAAGAAGGAAACCAGACTCATATTTTGCGACTTTGTGATATCCAGGTGCGTTATGCACCCTGATCTCATCTTTAAATTTCGAATAACTATTCATCCAATTTTACCTTGTTGAATTTTGTACCATAAGGATACTGCTTGTTTAAATGATACGCTTTGGGGCCCTCACTTCTGTTTAAACCTGATTTCTTGAGCTGCAGGTTCGAAATATCGTCTGGTCCTCCAAACTGCCTCTGAATGATATGGTCGACATCAAAGCCATCTGGAACAGGTCCATTTTCAGCCTCCCAAATCCTTCTAGCACTCGACCTTGTTCCCTTAGTGCTAATTCTAATTAAATTGCCTTCAGCTGCTGCAGTCTGATATGCTGAAAGCTCTGCTGCCATCGTCGACGGTAACCTAAGATCAACACTAGGTGTCTTATTGAAATTTGGCGCCTTCAATTTTGAAAAAACCCCACCTGCTGCTGCACCTCCAGCAAGATTCTCGTAAGTCTCCACGTCAGTTACGATATCGACAACATCTTGAACCGTAGCTTTATCTACAAACTCCGATGCGGCTGCCACTCCCTCAGTCATCATCTCGGTGCCTGTCTTACCTTCTACAATTCCTTGATTATAGAGGCTGATCCCACTATTAATTACCGACGCTGAACTATTGTATAAAAATGTGGCAGCATTGTGGAGAACATTTGTTGGACCACGATATGCCATTCTTTGAATCGGAGGTAATGCCTTTTGTAAGCCCCATAAATCAATATAAGTCACTGGACTATTCTCCGCATAATTATATGGACTTACATGCGCAAACTGATCCGCAATAGGATCCACTCCAGTAAACCGTCCCACGGCTGGATCATAAAACCGAGCGCCATAGTCTAATAACTTACCACTCTCAAAATTCCAACCCCAAGACTTTTCCTGGGTCCTACAATGTAACGACTTCCAGGCGATTTATCATGCCTGGATGTGACTGATTTTTCTTTTCAATTGAGGTGCATTTTCAATTGAAAAAAGAAAAGTAAATGCTCAACTTATTGCACCATCCTTCTTTAATCCGATTAGAGGGAACCTCTTATCTTTCAGTTTGAGATCTTTTCGTATTGCTTTGATGAGTTCAGTTAGATACTTGTCATGATCCATTGGTGTCTTACCCATTATTCCTTTTTCTTCGTAATCGAGTAGCTTGAAGATCACTTCTTCGCTAGCTATAATGAATAATTTGTCTCTGGCAAGAACATAGTCTCGGAGTCCGGATTTTCGGTTTGCAGCATTTTCGTGAAGTGCTTCTAAGAATGTTGTATATCCTTCTTCCTTCCTCTTTCTTATTTGGAGAATGATGCTATTTCGATTTGCCAAGAATGCTCCAATCACAGATACAATTACTGCTGTTAATGCTCCTAAAAGGGATATAAGAATTTCGATCTTCATATCTCAATAAATGAGATCTAATTAATTTCAGTTCACCATACAGATCAGCACTCGCTCAATGCCAACCCACAATCGCAGTTATAAGGTGTGTCGCCGTGGACAGTCCGCGGCACATATCACGCCAGCCTATCGGCACATTGCTTTTGTCATGATATGATGCGGCGTCCATCACGGCGTCACTCGCTGCTTTCCTGATGCCCCCCTGACGATCCCGCTGGTCTGTCAGGATGGCACATCGCAGCTTGTTGATTTGGCGGCTGCGCATGCCACCTTCGGCTTCGCTGCTTCGCAGTACTGGCATCTACATGAAAAAAATCATTCCCATTGCCAGACCTCGGTGGCGCCGCAGCTGCCGCCAGTAACTGCGTTTTGCCCACCCTCAAGCAATCCCACGTTTCCCTCCCACAATTAGCTTTCACCGACCGGCAAAATTATTCCGCGCAAGCTTAATACCATGGAGCCTATGGCTCCCCCGCCAAGCCCCTCGATCTCCTCCATGGTTTTAAGCCCTCTCCCGCAGATTGTTGCCTATCGATAAAAGCTAAGCCTCCCTCTGTTCAAGAATAGTTTCCTGACCTAAGCCAAGCTGAAGCAGAGAGTGGGATTAGGAGCCATTGTAAGCAACCAAGATGCGGGTGGGCTGCCCGGTCAAGGTTTCTGCGCACCTCTCTTTTTTATTTAATTAAACCTTCCGCGCAGAACTTGTCTTGACCTTGACGGGGCAAGCGCGGATATATCTTTGTGTCAATGGCTTCTAATCCACGGCAACGAACCGAACCATTCATTCCACTATTTTCCAACGATAATTAATTTGTGGGCAAGGGTTTTTGTTAGTTCGTCGCTCGCCGTTCTGCGAGTGCGATCGAGGCCGTAGACTGAGGAACCTGAGCTTGCCGAAGGTGGCAGGCTACGTGGTGCAAAGCACTCACCCAACGGGTGACCGAGAGAGCCGCAGGCGAGCACAAAAAACATAGCAGCGGCTAGACCTTATTTATAAATAATATGCCCGACAGGGCACCATAAAGAGGGCTAGAGAGAGCTGCAGTGATGAGGAACGCAGCCACGAGAAGATGGCAGAGAACGAGCACCTACTGGAGCACAGTGATCGGTGCTATGCAAGGCCGCAGCGTAGCGTAGCCGAAGGGTAGCCTTGACATAGCAGCCAGCTGAACTGGGGTGAGTACCGCAGGCACACCTTATTACCTGTGTGGGTTAAGCTTTCGCGGGAGTGGATTATTTCTGGTCCTTTTTAAAGCCGATTCGCTTTCTGGATTCGTGTTCTATTCTGACCTCCTTTTCCTCCATTAATTTCTTTAGGTATTCGAATAGCACAATAATTTGATCATCATGAGAGGACACAGTTCTTTCAATCTGCTCCAGTTTAATTATTAGATCCTTATGATTCAACAATAGCTCTCTCATCTTTGTAAATATCCTCATGATCTGGATATTAACTTCAATTGCTCTTGCACTTCTCAATACGCTCGATAGCATTAAGACACCATGTTCGGTAAATACATAGGGTGGAGTTCTTCTACCTCCCCAACTTGAGGTCGCATTTTGCGACTTCAAGATTTCGAACTCTTCTGTAGATAATTGGAACATAAAATCGTCAGGGAAGCGATCCTTATTTCGTTTCACTTGTTCGTTAAGTCTCTTCGTTTTTACCTCATAAAGCTCGGCTAAATCCTCATCAATCATCACTTTTTGATCTCTGATGATATGGATTTTACTGATGAGGAGGTCATCTGTGATTAATGGCTTCTTACTGCTCATGATGCTAAATTACTACTTCCCAATGTCGATATTCATTTCAACGGATGATAATTCCTCAACCCATCCTCCAGATCCTCAAGATTATATAAATCATACCGCTCAGTGCTACTCACGTACTTGTGTCCTGCCATGTACTGAACAATCCGAACATCATAAGATTTCAACCAATCACCGATCACCGCAGCTCTGATCACTTGACCAGATTTGATCTTAGGGTTGATCTTCTTGACGGCTTTAAACATATGGTGCAAGCTGGTTTTAATATTTGCAGATCCTCCTTCACTAAAAAATAATTGTTGCTCGATTTTAGGATCTGGCTTGGCAGGTTTCCGTCCCGATTTTTGTAAATATTTACCACTCCAGATGGCTTCCAACATCCGAGGCCTGACTACCAAAATATATTCTTGTAAATCCAGTAATTGACGGGCATCCAGATCTAGTGTACGATGATGACTGGATCTCGAGCCCTGGATATAAATTTTACCTTCTCTTAATTGGATGTGTTTTTCATCTAGTCGGTGGAGGTCCCTGGTCGTGATGGCTTGATAAATCATTATGCCCAAGATGACCTTGTTGCGCTTGGTGCGATCATCTAAAGCCGGATAAGCATCGTATAATTGTACTAATTCGTCGAACTCAATAAATCGCATGGGTGGCTGTCTTCTCTCTCCCCGCACACGCAGATTACCAGCTGGATTAATACCAACGTCCAGACTGGTGTAATAATGATGGATGCCGGTCAGCACCCGGTTCACCTGCTTAATGCTCATTTGTTCTTTCAACTGCCCTGACGCCATTGGGTCAGGATGCCTAAGGGAAAAAATAAAATCCCTGATGTGTTGATAAGTAACAACTTCTGGACTTACTTTCTGGGTGAGCATGCTTTCAATAAATAATCCGCAATAATTGTAGTACTGTTGGATGGTTGCTGGACTGTATTTTTTCTTCTCTAAATAAGCCACTAGGATTTCTAGTTCCTTTTGAGCTGCCGGACTAAATTGATAAGTCTTATTTCTGGTCATGGCGAAGGTCCTTTAAGATGTGGGTATAAATCTGAGTTGTGTCAAGGGTGCTGTGACCCAACAACTTGGCGATCTGATGCAAGGTCATACCATTGGCTAATAAATGAGTGGCAATACTATGTCGTAAACTATGCAGACCGCAAGGTTTATCAATACGAGCCTTATCGAGCAACTTTTTGAGGCGCTCATACAACGCCGGACCACCTAATTTTTTACCTCGTACTCCAATAAAAAACCAGGCTTCATTTCTTCCACTCAGTAATCCCGGTCTACCCACCGTCAGATAGGTCAAAATATTTTTTCTCACATCTCCAAGAATGGGCACATAGCGCTCCTTGTAATTCTTCCCTTTGCGTACATACAGTAGATTCTTGTCAGGCAAAATATCATCGACTAACACACTAGCACCTTCTGTTCTTCTTAAACCGCAGCCATAATAAATAGCCAACATCGCTCGATCACGTATGCCCAATAGATCATCTTCGGTGGCTTTGTACAGTCGTTTAATTTCTGCTGGAGTGAGGATTTCATGATGGGTCACGTCGGTCGCTCGGTAAATGATATTGACCTCCAGATTGACACCACCAACTTCTCTTAAAAACCTACGGAACAATCTTAACGTACGTAAATAAATCCTCAAAGTACTCACCGATAAGCTACCTGGTCGGCTCTTATTTTCCCTGGTTTTTAGAAAGGCAAAAAAGGACTTAGCATGGTGGGACTTTATTTGATGCTCATGGCACCAATCAATAAATTCCTCGATGCGCTGTGGTCCATATTTTAATGTGCTGGGCTCATAATTTTGCAGCTCCAGCCACTGCTTAAATCCCTGCAGCACACCCGCTTTTTCTCCCTTTGTAAAAAATCCCTTACTGTACATATCCGTGGGACACTGGGATACTTAGGTTAACGCATTGATTGCCTGTGGCTTAGTTGTCCCATTTTCACTGGTGGGACACCTTTGGGACACTGGGACACCTTGCTGCTTGATTTTCAATATAATATCCTTTAGTCGCTTGTCTATTTCGTCTTTGAGTTGGTCGTATTCTTGATAGTCGGCAATTTGATACTCATAGCCTCTAAACTTATTACCGCCTTTGTATTTGATATAGCCATTGACCTTTAATTCTCGGATATGTCGGTGGATCGTACTAGAGCTGATGCGGAGTTCTTTCCGGATCTCCTGGGTATAAAACACCTCACCATTCTTGACCTGGGTCTTGAGCTTTTCTAGGAATAATCTAGCCGCCTTACTGAGCTCATCACTCTTGCTAAATAGCACTTCCTTTAGCAGACTAAATGCTGCTTCCACATCTTCGATGGTTGATTCAATAAAAGGCTCTCCAGTTGCTTCATTAATTTGCTGTGGCCGCTGCCACTGATGGTAGAAAGTGATCGTCTCAATAAAACTGAGCAACAATAAAAGCGTACGCCTTGGCTTAAATACTTCGTCCGGTAGATCAATTAATTCTGCATATGGATTGACCACTTTAATGGGCTTCAGCAGTCTTTGTACATTCTTGAGTTTGCGGGTTATTTGGTACTCCTCTTGATGATTAATTTTACCAGAACTAAGTGATTTTTGATAGGTCATGATTCGCTTGTCTTGTTCGCTACTGGTATCGATATAAAGCAATATGCAGCGATTGGCATTGTCCTCATACACGCGCTCCCTGGTTGTACAGCCGCTGACACTGACTGGTCCCTCCACGCGCAAGGTGATGGTCTTTAAATTGCCCTTATTGTCTTTGAGGGTGACCGTTTTGGTGATCCTTCTTTTGGTCTGTAATTCCCGTAAAGGGTAGAGCACATTTTCAGCACCGTCCAGGTCTTCGATCAATATTAATTTATGCTTGAGCTCTTCGCGCCCAAAATAATAGAGCGCATTGTCGCTTAAGGTGGTGATCTCTATCTTGTCTTCTTCTGGGATTAATTCACTCACCTTTTCCTGTAGGTACGTTTTGCCGGTACCAGAGGCACCCAGGCACATGATGTGCAATGGCTTTTCTCGCTTACGAGAAGTGTAAGCCAGATAAGCGATCAAAGCGTTATTCTTTTCGCCGACGATACCACTTCTGGCAATGTCGGTAAGGGTATTTCGCAAGAGCTTAGGGTCTTTTAAATATTTAATGGCTTCAGCTTTGTCGGCTGATGTCATCGCTGGTCTCTCCGTCTTTTTGGGTTTGAGTTGCTCTAGTTTATTTTGCCGATAGCGCTCTAAAGCACCAGTCATGTGACTGATGGTTTTTTCTGCCTTAGTAGAGCTGATTTCTAAGCTTTCAGCAATCTTTTGCACCAGCTGCTCTACCTGCTTAGAATGATATAAATCCAAGCTGTGACGGACAGGTAAATGGTGTGAGTGTTCAAGCCTTTCAATTTTCACAGTGACTCGCATTCGATCCAAGCCAGTAATTTTAATACCACCCAATATGGTAATTGATAAAAGATCTGTGCAATAAAGAATGAGCTCCGGATTATCAGCATTCAAGTCAACAGAAGAGCGTGCAGGTTTGATCTCCTTTTTATTTTCATTTGAAAAAGAAAATTTTCTGTTGTCGATGAGATGTTGGAGGATTCCTGGTTCGTGACTCTGAACCAGACTATTTGGATCTTCGCCTTGTGGCGTATCGACATAGCTGATCTTTAGATTTGGTCTTAGGACCTTGAGCTGGTTTGTGTATTTTTCCACTGCAGCTTTACCGGCTTCATCTCCATCAAAAAACAAAATCACTTCCTCCAATAGATCCAGCTCTCTGATGGTTTGCTCGTGATCTTTAGTAAATCCATTGGTACCATACAATGCCAATACCGGCTTATCCACATGCTGCGATAGAGTCGCTGCATCAATGATGCTTTCGGTCAGAATAATTACGGTTGCATTTGATGGTGGCCACTTTGGATATAATCCTTTAAATCCTCCCGCTAGGTAAAAATGCTTTGACTTTGCTGACTCACTTACTGCCCGACCATACATGCTGACGATCTGACCTTGCTTGTTTTTGGTGGGGAAGATTAGGCAGTTTTTGATGTTGTACAGACCGAGTTTTTCGGCATTAGCCTGTAAATCCTTATTCCAGCTCTTGCCCACATGGTACGCACAAAACCCTAAACTCAACTGCTCATAATTTAATCCTCGTCCATTTGCATAGGCCTGAGCTTTTTTGCTGCGCTGCATCGCATGCAGACTTCCCTGATAGTATTTAGTCAAGATGGCTACTGTACTTAGCTGCGTTTTGCTAGCATAGCTGGGATCGATCATCGCTTTGGCTTTTAGCAGAGCTTCATGTTTAGTGAACTTCTCATAGCGCATGATAAAATCAATCTGGTCACCGCTGCCGGCATCGCAATTGCTGGAGAAGCAAGTCCAGGTATTGGTCTTGGGATAGATCTGCAAGCTTGGTGTTTTGTCATTGTGCCAGGGACAGCGTAAGCGATGGTTTCGATCGGGAGTGAGGGAGTAGGTGCGGAGGACTTGGTCGAGGGTGAGGCGGGTTTTGATTTCTACGATCTCCATGCATGTAAATTTTTTTGAAAAAATTTCTTTGATACATGTCTGTATTGCAATGATACAAAATTGTATCATAAAACAAAACCTATCTGTATCTTACTTATGCATGGATGTTTTACTTTGCCGTACTCTTTGCCTAATTTTGCTTTATAGATGTTTGATTATCATACTTCAATGGAATAATGCATGACTGTTGGTGATAGAATAAAGCAGCTGCGTAAGCAGAAGGACCTTACTCAATCTAATCTTGCCAAAGTGGTGGATCTTACCTACATCCAGATCGGTCGATATGAAACAGGTAAATCCAACCCATCTGCCGATGTGTTGCAACGACTTGCTAAAGCTCTTGAGACCACAACCGATTTTTTGATGAATGGCTCCACTGATGAAGTTGTCTCGGCTCAGCTATCTGATATGGAGTTACTCAATCAATTCAAAGAAGTGGAAAAAATGACACCCGAAGACAAGAACCTGATCAAGACATTTATCGATGCTTTTATCACCAAAAGAAAAGTGCAGAGGCTTGCTCAGTAAAATTATAGAGCAATGAGTTCGAATAAGAAAGCACCCTGTCCTGATTGACAGTCACACGCTCATAAAAAGCGACGAATTTCTTTGTATTTAATGCGCATTTTGGTCCCGAGGTCAATTTCTGGCTCGTATAAACATTGTATCTCTTCAAAGGGTAAGTTAAAGGGATCAAACAAATAAGCTTCAACAACTTCAGATCTGCCTATTGCCAAAGATCTTATGTCAATCGTTAAGTACTCAATATTGTCATTACCAATGGAACTGCCAGTTCTCAAAAATGCTATTGTCAGATAGGCCAGCAATGGTGCATGATCATTCTTCTTCACTAATAACGTTAGTTTAGTATACCTTGGTAGAAGGTCATCTTGTTTGTCGGGTGGTCTAGTCAATTGCCTTTCAAAGGCAAGTAATTCAACTTCTATTAACTCCCGCTGCCTAACAACTTCTAAAATACTCGTACTATCTTTTATTTCGGCAAATGCTGCATAGATCTTCTCATTATACAAATCGTCTGGTTGAACTCCAATCCAATTTGAAAAATCATGATCTAACAGATCAATCACCTTATTCTGCAAATTGATCCAATATACTCCACTGTCACTTGAATCATTTTTTAAACAATAATAGCCTTCTGTGGTTCCGTCATATCCAATGGCAACGAAATCTCCAAATCCAATTTCTTTCAAATTATTTGTCTCACTCCTAATTGATCCAATTTCACCCTCCAATGGAAATAACACAAAGGACCCGTTAAAGAAACTACCATATCCAACAGCATCAATAAAATCGATATATTGTGAATTTAGATCAAGACCTTCATTCTTAACTAAAAGAAGGAAACCAGACTCATATTTTGCGACTTTGTGATATCCAGGTGCGTTATGCACCCTGATCTCATCTTTAAATTTCGAATAACTATTCATCCAATTTTACCTTGTTGAATTTTGTACCATAAGGATACTGCTTGTTTAAATGATACGCTTTGGGGCCCTCACTTCTGTTTAAACCTGATTTCTTGAGCTGCAGGTTCGAAATATCGTCTGGTCCTCCAAACTGCCTCTGAATGATATGGTCGACATCAAAGCCATCTGGAACAGGTCCATTTTCAGCCTCCCAAATCCTTCTAGCACTCGACCTTGTTCCCTTAGTGCTAATTCTAATTAAATTGCCTTCAGCTGCTGCAGTCTGATATGCTGAAAGCTCTGCTGCCATCGTCGACGGTAACCTAAGATCAACACTAGGTGTCTTATTGAAATTTGGCGCCTTCAATTTTGAAAAAACCCCACCTGCTGCTGCACCTCCAGCAAGATTCTCGTAAGTCTCCAC
This sequence comes from Saprospiraceae bacterium, assembly GCA_965223215.1. Lineage (GTDB taxonomy): Bacteria > Bacteroidota > Bacteroidia > Chitinophagales > Saprospiraceae > JABDMH01. The sequence goes on from CBDCVZ010000010.1 coordinate 438,899, forward strand.
GTCAGTTACGATATCGACAACATCTTGAACCGTAGCTTTATCTACAAACTCCGATGCGGCTGCCACTCCCTCAGTCATCATCTCGGTGCCTGTCTTACCTTCTACAATTCCTTGATTATAGAGGCTGATCCCACTATTAATTACCGACGCTGAACTATTGTATAAAAATGTGGCAGCATTGTGGAGAACATTTGTTGGACCACGATATGCCATTCTTTGAATCGGAGGTAATGCCTTTTGTAAGCCCCATAAATCAATATAAGTCACTGGACTATTCTCCGCATAATTATATGGACTTACATGCGCAAACTGATCCGCAATAGGATCCACTCCAGTAAACCGTCCCACGGCTGGATCATAAAACCGAGCGCCATAGTCGTACCATCCCAAAGCCAACTCCTTCTTGCCATCTCCTGTCACATCCAAGGAATCAAAGTGAAACTCCTTGTTATTGTAAAGATAAGGCTGAAAGGTGTCCCTTCGCATATTCCAGGGACCCTCCATTTCCATGCCAAAGGGATAATAATGCGCCTCGCTTAAAATTTCGGTGGTATCATTGATACAGCCATCTCTGTCAATGTCACCGATGGCTAAACGGGTGTTGCCTAGGTGGTCACGCAGGTGATATTCGAATAGCCATTGTCCTGTGGAGTCCTTATACACACGACCTTCTGGGTGATAAACGAAATATTCGCCATTTACTTCTTCGATGCCATCCGCATACTTGCGCACATCAGTGATGCCCTCATATTTTACCTTACGACCATCGGCTCCATAATCCCATTTTATCTGGGATCCTGCGGCGTAGCTGCTAGTCATTGGCAGATTTAAGGCATTGTACATAAAATTAGCCCCTTTTGCTGCAAAATTAATGACATTTCCTGCATTGTCGTAGCTGTAGCCCCCACCAAGTCCAATGTCATATCCACGCCTGATTGAAGCATCATTAATTGATATCAATCTATTGCTATCAATAGTATAACTTAATTGATCAATCAAACCATAGCCATAGGCATCTGTACAAGAAGTAATAGGGCCATTGCGCCAGAGATCTTCAATGTTGCCATCGGCATCATAGATGATAGGACCATTGCCAGGACCAAACACCCCATAGCGATTATTCAAAGTAATCTGCGATTTGCCACCTGAGCCAAGCACTTCACCATAAGTGGCTGTCAATATTCTGTTAATTTCATCATATTCGTATCCATAGCCCTTGGGACTGCGACCTCTCGATTGCCAGAATACATGCGAGATATTTCCGTTTCGTTGCAATGGAGCTTTCAATGTGCTGTTCTTCTTATCATAGTATAGCTCCATATTAAACAGCTCCTTTTGACCAATATAGGTCTCCGGACTTGCATCAACAGGAAGTGTTTGCTGTGAATCAGATAATTCTACGGTTTGCAATACAGTATAGGTCCCGGGTAGGAGTGCTAACTCTGAGTCGAGCAGGTAGATTTCTCTACCACTACAAGTGATTACTCGTCGTAATTGAGCAGGATATGTGATGGCAGAGGGATCTGAAGTCTTAGACAGTGCGGTCACAATTGAATCTTGTAAGACGGTCGTTGCACTATCACAAGTGGGTGGGGTGACGTCTCTACAATCTTCAGTGTAGCATTGCTGATATCCTGCTACATCAATTGACTCGCCCTGCCCAACCAATTGAAGAAGGTCTGCTAGAGACACTTCAGTCTTTCTACCTTCAACAGATATTCGAAATGTCTGATTGGGGTCCACAATAGCAATCTCTTGCACAATTTCATACGGACCCACTAAGGACTGCAGATACTGCTCAGGCAAATAAAATTCTGTACCGTCACAGAGTCTTATGCGAAGAATTTTAGAGGGAATGAAGTATGATTGCGCATCCCCTTTCCTGACCTCTTCTACTGAAATACCTTCGCATACGATATATTCACTCCTTAGCAAGGTTGTGTCCATATCTCTCAAAATAGCATTGTATGAGAAAAGCTGATTTAGCTTTTCAGTCGCCGAGCAGTCTAGGGTATCACATACTTGGCGTTGACATGGATCGTAGGAGCCAATCGCAAACGATTCCTGAAATCTTCTCGTTAGAATGTTTTTCACTGAGTCATTACCAATGATCTCGTCTTGTTGCTGAAAAAAAAGGGCTTCGATCTCATTACTTAGAAATAGGGAATCGCAGTTACCCAATTCTACCAAATCTGTCCCTTCATTGACTCCATTAATAGAAGTAAGCCATCCCCTCACATGATACCCATATCCGATGGATTGTAGCATGGCACCTTCCGGACTAAATAGATTTTTTCGAGTGAGTTCATCCCTTCCATTATAGGTGTTGTCTTGAACTTTGGCTCTGACACCCGCTACGGAAAAATGGTGTAGATTCAGTCGACCCCAACGATCATAATCAAATTCTTCCGCAATCGAGACAACTGTCCCTCTCGTACTTTTTACGATCTGATCAGTGTGTTGGTAGACAAACGAATAGTTATCAGCTCCGAGGATCGTACCATTATTTTGATTCATGACTCTGCCAAAGGCATCATACATGTAACTCTCAGTCAGAGTTGCACCATCAAAGGTTTCTGTCGTTGTGGTAATTAACCGATCCTTGTCAAAAACATTCACTATCTCCCTACTGTCAACATCGGTTATTGAATCGCGGTCGTGTACGTCGTATAGGTACGTAGTGACTTTTCCATTTGGATTGATCATCGTTTGAACCAAATCGCGGTTGTTATAAACATACCTGGTCTTGCCACCCCCAGGCACAAACTTGCTATCCATCCTTTGGTGAGCATCATAGGTGTAGATGTACTTTTGACCAGCAGGTGTGGTAATTAGATCTACATCATCGAACTCATCATATTCGTATTCGGTTGTACCTCCTAGGGCATTTATAACTTTAAAAGTCTTTTCCAACATATCTACCTCGGTAGTGGTGGGATGACCATTTTCGTCGGTCACTTTCGTAATGAAAAAATTGCCGGCGTAAGGGTATTCTTGCTTAATTGTAGCCTGATCGGGAAATGTAGTCTTTAGGAGCCTTCCATGTGGTGAACCCTCATATGCCATTTCTTGGAAAGTACCTGGTAGGAAAACCTGGCTGATGTGGCGTCCGAAAGGATCTATGTATCCCCCATCTGTGATCACATCTCCACCTGAAGGAGCATATTTTAGAGATTTGGTACGGGTGTAGGTGCCAAAGGCGCTAAAGTACTTTTCTACCGCTCGATCTGGGGCATCTGCATAGGTTGTTGAGGATCGGATAAAATTTGGACCTCCCAGGAAGTATTCATGGCTGGTAGTTCTCGCACCACCTCTCTCCTCAACTTCAATCAATCTCTGCAGGCCATCGTAATCATAGTTGATGATTTGTCCATCTACCTGAGTTACTGAGGTCTGCAAGCGACTATTAGGATCATAGCCAAAGGACCAGCTGAAATCAGCAAAGCTCTGAGACTGTAGAAGGCCTTCGCTCCAAATATAACTTACCTTAGGGTAATGAGCTTTAGTAAAGCCATTGGGGAAGCCATCAGAGGTGTAGCTCTCATAAGTACCATAGAGGTCCCATCCGGAAGTACCTTCATAGTTAGACACAGTAAGAGGTAATCGAAGTGGTCCATTTGGAGGATAAGTCATCTGCACACCCTCGATGATCTGGCCATTCTTTGAAGTTGAAGTTTCCTGATTAAGAATAACATATTCACCAGGTGTTTGGTCAAAATCACCTATCTGCAGGTAGGTATTGTTGGTTTCGTATACCGACCCATCGCTATTGACAAAAGACGATGATTTTGGCATTAAATTGGATGGGTCGAATTCGGAGGCAGTAACTTTTTCAACACGTGACACACCTTCATCGTCATAAAATCTTTCAGTGACTGTATCCAAGGTATACCAATTCACAAATTGAGAATAGATAACAGAATTAAAGACTGTTGGATCAATAGGTTCATTCAGTAGTCCTGGAATAATAACATTTCTTTGCATCCTAGAAGCAACAGCCTGCACTTCTATGTTGCCACGTGTAGACAATGCATTGAAATTATAATCATAGAATTTTTCTAAGACCTTCTTACCCCCTGATTTATAGTGCGATTCCGAGGTTATCATGCCAGAGTTCCAATTATCATTATTTAGAGGTTTGCCAGCGAGACTAAGATCTAGATGATCTTGTCCATCAGGCCGAGTTAATAGAAAATTGCCAATAATCTGGCCACGGGTAGCTAAATTAATGTTATAGGCGTACACGCTATAACCTAAATCTTCGTCATTAAATATTTCTGTTACCCTACTATAGAATATGTGACTTCCACTATGTTCCCCAAGAGGAATATATGACTGGGATTTTCTACCTGGCCAGGTACATCGACCACCAGAAGTTGGAGGGCACAGAATTTCCTTGATACTTAAAAAATCAAATTTTGGAAAAAGATTGATCCTACCACTGGAAGTGCCAAAAGAGGTCTCATATATATATTCCTTGGTGAGAACGTTGCCTTCTTTGTCATCGGAAATAATCTTTTTGATTCTAGCTCCACCGGCATTGCCGGATTCTGTGCCGATCGACTGTCCAGCAGTCTTGTACGATACATTCTTAACCGTTAGTCTTGCATTATCCGCGCGCATTATCACTCTGACTTGAATCTCGGCCTCAGCTACCTTGGTCATTCTCAAGCTACCTGTTCCCATAATCCCATCAGTAGATGTGATCAATCTTTCTACGAATTGAGGTTGCTCAACCTCGCCTGATGCTCCGACTTGAATGCTAATATCTTGAAAATTGGATTGATCTCCCTCCCACTCAAATTGTACTTCGAGATCTTCCTTTAAGCCGGGTTTCAATGGAATGGTGAATTCGTTGATGAGAGGGTCATTGAGAATACCAGAGATGGTTTCATTATTAACAATCTGGATTGTGTCAAGAAACCCAGGTTCCTTTGCCCTATCATATTCGTGCAATTCATATTCAAAATCAATTGTCCCACCAGTTGGATAAGTAATTCTTTGTAACATTCCATTATGTACGGTAGCGGGATTTGGAGTGCGATCAGCTGTTTCTCCAAAATTCAAGAACGAATTCAATACGAAGGGAATAAATGTGTTATTCTGCAATTTTCCATTGTAGTAGCCCCAATAATCCTGTGCAAAGGATAGTCTTGGTGGCAGTGCATCCTCATGATATGTAAAATCATGATTAAGTTGCTCACCTTGATTACCCATTTGTCGCACGCGATCAAGTTTTAGCCTCTTATGCCGCTGTGTATTCTCTGTAGAATATTGGAAGGTTTCGTTTATCGATCTTCCGGGACAAGAGAAATAACTTTGATCAAAAAAGAATTCTTGCAATTCGCCATTTTGGTCGCCAAAGACCTTAAAGCCTGTGTACCTAAGTCCACCTGCAAGGTCTTCTCTTTCTGCATGATTAAATACTATTGTGCTGACTGAGGTGAGGATAGAATCCACGGCCAGCATCTGATTTCTTGAAAATGTTATACATTGCTCGTTAGGGGGTTGACTGCAAGAGCCATCCCCGCCTAATTTGATCCAGGATAGAAAACTTTGATCTGTGCAGGCAAAATATTCGAGTGCTGGGGCATATTTTTCCTCCGAATAACTTGACAAATAGGTCACTAGCCTCGACTTATATTTGAATTCAATAATCTCATCTGAAACGGCAGGGTTAGAATAAGTGGTCAGAAACCAAGCTGTTTTAACTGGGTCATCAAAATCTTCACTTTGAGATGAGTTTGTACAGGTTGTATAAGATTTACCTTCTTCGGTTGATTCAAAGACTAGCTTCTCACCGGTAGGTGTTTGGATAGTAATACTCGAAAGGTCACTAGTGATTGAAATTTTCAAGTTGTTTTGAGGGATCGTTCTGATTTCGTAGTTCTTATCAATTATGAACTTACCTGATTGGCCCATGAAGTTGTAGAAAAACTCATCAGGTTCTCCATCCAATAGTCCATCGGCAAGTAACCTTAACATTGTACCATCTTGTAAAATAGTGCTTGCTGCAGGAGCTAGAGGGAAGCCTCCATTCTCTTCGTCAGGTATACCCCTTACGACCCTAGTTATCGATCCTCCTGCATTCAGGCTCCAGCCCAAGCCTATGGAGCTAGCCACTTCATCCACTCTAATACCACCAGAACTATAGCTTAGAGAAACTGGGACGGCAAGCTTTTTTCCTTTCAGTGTATATAGCGGAATGCCAATATTTGCTGATCCGGTGTGATATCCCACAGAGACATCACCATAGCGACCCAAGGCCACAGCGTCGGGTGAAGGTACATAATTTGTAGTAGGGTCTATTTGTTGGGCAAGTGATAAACCAGGACCGGAACAAATAAATACTGCAGCGTAAAATATGAGGAGAAGAAAACGCATTATCTGATCAACTTTTGGCACTGAGATATCCATTAATATTCGAAATCAGTGAATGATGGTAAATCTTCCAGAATTAATAAATCTTTCACCGTGCAAGTGTAGTATATACATGCCTTCAGGTAGTTTAGAGGTATTGAGCGAAAACACGTTATAGCCACGTATTGCTTGAAATGGGTGGCTTGTCAATTGTTTGCCACCTAAATCATAAATACTGACCGTCACTGCTTCGTCGTCGCCCGGTCTCATAAATTCGACGGTAAGATTACTGGAGGTGGGATTTGGGTAATAATGAAAATACCTCTCGTCTGTCTTAACTACTCTACTTATGATTTCCTCTGAACTTAAGTCTAAAGAAGTGCAAGATGTAAGGCCTGAACTATCAAGTCTGGTTTCATAAGTCAAGTCATTATCCAAATCAGCAACGAGCAACCATGTCTCGCATGGACAAGCATAATCGTATGCTTTCAATTCATAACGCTGTCTAATATTGCACATGCTACTCGAGAATGACTTTTCATTGCGACCCGCGAATCCTTGAGATGTCGATGAGTTAGTTTCTATTTGAGCCATCTCCAAGACTGAGTTATAAGTTCTCAAAGATGAGTGAGTAGAGTTATGACTGAAAATTGAACTATAAAAACCAAAGTTGTTTCTAATCAGATGAATGCAGGGAACTGTACTCGTGTCATAGGGATTCATATCATCATAAATGTGAATAATCCTTCTGTTCATGTCGTCAAAGGTTGTGGTAGCAGCATATGGAAACAAGGCTATTGTTGTTCTACTAGATGTGTCCTCATTGCACAGAAAATCATTGGCAACGACACGAACGGAACGGTTAAAGATTGATTCGGATTCTATTATCTTATCTTTTAGTAGATTATAGCTATCAGATAATGATGATGAAAAATTAATTACCACTCCACTGCCCGATGAGATTCCGACGCTCGATAAATTATTAATTGTCAAAAGTCCACTAGCACACGAATCCGTAAAGACAGGCCCACCAAACACGCAACTTGTAGCGCTGGCATAGGAAGAAATACTGTTGGGAAAACTGAGGCCTTCTACGTCGATACAATAATTTCCCCAGAAATATTCCATCGTCCATGATGTGTCAGGATCAGATGTCATGGTGCAAAATCTACCATTTAGAATTGGTGGATTAAATACCACCTCATTATTAGTTATTTCAGCACAAGTGGTTGGCACCGAACAACATTTTATACGTAGATCGTATTTGGTGTTTTTTTGAATATCCCCCTCATTTTCGATCATAACTTCCACTTGGTTAACTCCGGGTGAAAATGGAACCTGTACCATCTTGATTCTTGGTGACTTCCAAAAAACAAAGTCAGTGTCGAGAATCGTATCTGAGCCATAGGTCACAAGAAGCCTTTCAGGATTGCCTTGCTCATTGATGGGCAAGAAATCGGTTTTCAGCCAAAACTTTAAGTAGACGGAATCTTCTACGAGGAAGGTTGTTTGATGTAAAGCTTGTCCAGCTGGGCCATTATAGGAATATGAATATTCATCTTGACATGTAATCGGTTCTATGGTAACAGGAGAGAAGCAATCAAGATTTGAACCATGGTCGCTTTCTATGATAATAGGTCGATATGAGCCAGCTGGCACGGGTTGAAAAACAGGAAAGGGGTGTGGCAATGTGGAGATCGAGTCAAAGTATGCACCGGCTGCGGATCTAAATATCTCTTCCTCATTTTCATTGACCCACGAAATCAGGTAGTTCTCAACAGGTACAGTATCCAGGGACAGTTCACCCCACTTCAAGCCAATGGCAGAATCTTCAATGACCATATTCAGCCCTTCGCATGGGTTGAAGAAAGTCTGTCGAATTAATTGACATTCTCCATGACATCTAGCAATGACTCGATAGTAGCCTTCACCGAATGAAATGCCAGCAGTAGTGTCCATCCCCACCGCGTAGGTTAGCCAGGACGTGTCACTTGGTGCACGGTACTGCCAAGTAATCTCTTGATATCCCGAACAGGAGTAATCTAAGAACTTTAAGGAGTCACCGATAATCTCAAGACTGACTGATGTGTCACATGGATCTGTGGTCGACTTTATATGCACATAAGCTTGCCTTGAGCTGAAATTATCACACTGGTCATCCGCATAAAAAGTAACGAGAAAACTAGTGTCTGCCGGGCAAGCCAGACTGGTCAAGCCTCCTGGAACGCTTGAATTTTCATTGACATTACTACAGTCATCAGTTGCAACACCATAACCAAATTGACTCAACCAAAAAGTGATGGTGTCTTGAACTATATATGATCGATCACAAAACAAGAAAAGATCGCTGGGTGCTGATACAAAAATCGGAGGAACTATATCTGAGATTTGAATTTGACCTTGTACCAGCGACCAGTTGCCACAATCATCGGTTGCTGTAAAAGAAACAATGATTGTCGTATCACATGGTAAGTTTTGTGGTTGAAAGTCGTTGGAAACCGTGACCAGATTGCAGGCATCAGAAATCGAGCCATCACCATATCTCAACAGCCATTCTTGGATTGTGCTATCTACCTTTGCTGAATCAGAACAGGAAAGTGTGAGTGGATCAGGATTTCTACTCCACTCTGGAGGCATCTGATCCATAATTGTTATTTGGCCACTATCTGAAAAGCTATGTCCGCAGGAGTCGACAGCTGTAAAAATAACCGTTGCATTTCCACTGGTCCCGCATGTCAAATTAAGGCCGCCATAATCATTGGTAATGCCCTCTAAACCACAAGATGAAAAGGCTTCTCCATTTCCATTAGCAGCTAACCATGCATTGATAATTGTATTACTATTTGCAGCTTCGGTGCAAGGTATGATGAGGTCTTCAACCGATATATACCATATGGTATCCAATTCTTGTAGATCACAGGGTTGTGTGCATACTGAAATTGGTAAATCATTGGCGGAAGTTGGAATTTCGTAGGTCCAATTAGTCGCATCGACTATTTTATCCAAAATTGTCAAAGTACTTACTATATCCAGAGTGTTACCGCAATCAAAATGGACGGCAATTTCTAAGTCACCATTAAATTCAGGGATGAAGCAATCAATTTGTTCTGGTCGGTCTGAGATAAAAGGAGGGTTTTCCTCTACTCCATCAAACCATTCACTTCCGATTTGCACACCATGTATTATTTGGCCTAAGAATTCTGCGTACTCCGGGTTCGCTCTCCAACTACCTTGCAAAACAAATATTGCTTCTGGGTGATCAATATTTAGGTTAATGTTTGGATCCTGCACTATACCGTCGTTGGTAGCATTAAGATCGGTAGTAGAAATACCGTTAATCTCAAAATTAGATACCAATAGTGTACTTTGTCCTGAGTCAGGCACCTCAAAACAAATTATAGTACCAGGTGACAATGTTGTCCCCCCCGTATATGTGATCTTCTGAGAAGCTATCTCTGAGCTCTTTACTCCATCTGATGCATACCACCGGCCGTTTGATGGCCCTGCTGTTTGCTGATAAATAGCTGTTGCTACGCTAAATGAAGTATTGGGGTAGATAGGTTTTAGTGCAGTCAATGAAATTCTATCGACCTGTTCAACGTGGTTGTCAATTGCAGTGATTACTATTGCTCCAGGGCACAATGCAGTTACAGAGTCTTGGGCATCATCTGCCACAACTACCTTAAGGGTCGCTCGGTCACCTATTAAAGTCAGAGGATCATTTGATGATAATGTGAAGAGATAAGTATTGTTATCGTCATCAATACCATTTGGAAGATCAGATGCCAGATTGAAAAGTATAGTATCATTGGCACCAAAACTTAACGGAATGGACGAAAATCCATCATAATGAGGCGAGGGCATACTTAAAAGGTGAACTTGCGGATCAACTCCAGACTGTGACCCTACTCTTCCAACTCGAGGTGTGATGGATTGGCCCTCCTGTACCGCCATGAGAGTATCTAGAAACTGATACAGGGAGGCTCTTGGTCCGGATGATTGGTTCCTTAATCGCAATTGCACTTGACAACTATTGCCTGACAGGGTTCGTAGGCCTGCTCCCGCTACCAAGCTTGTGCCAGCGTATGGGATTGAATCCAGGAGCAGTTGATTGTGCAATAGAATAACAGCGTCAGAAGTACGTATTACCTCAATTGAATCACCGACTTGTATCAGTTGGTAATTAATTATATCAGACTCTGAAAAAATGTTACCATTCTCAAGCTTATAAGAGAATGTATCCTGACCTATGGTTAGATAAAAAAGCATACTCACCGGGCAAGGAGCAAGTACAGTTAAATCAGCGCCGAATGTCTCACCGAGATTAAAAGTATCTCGCATCCAGGTGAAATCGTTTCTAGTACGAGACGAAGTCAATTTAGTGCCATCCAAAAGACGGAAAGATGGACTATTTTGTCGGTAGATCTCGAGAACAGCTATTTGAGACTGGGGATATGCTATGTCTGAGATGGATAACAAAACAGAGAGAGCCAACAACAGCTTAAATCGGTACCTCATACGTTTCATTTCAGGCGTGATGAATCTGCTTCATGGAAATCAATAAGACTTAGTCAACCGCTTTTCCAAAGTTCTGATCCGATCATCTTGTTGTATGATATACAATGTCAATTCTTCGATTTTAGCTAAGAGTTTCTTTTGCATGTCTGCCATGTGGACACCATGTTGCAGCACTTGTTCTTGACTTGGTATGTCAGGAAGGTGTCCATTCTTACTTATGTATTCTTTTAAGTCAGGAAGACTTAGAAGTGGATAATTCTTCATGAAGACATAGTCTGCCCAATCATCTTGAGTAACATAGACTTCACGAGTTTTAATGATGCCATCTACGGTCAATTTATGTGTCCCAGTATCAGAAGTTCCAATTGCTACAGACCCCGATCGATAAATGGGATCTGTAATATCTGTACCAGCAGGAAAAACCCATCCATTTTCAGAAACCACACAGGGTGGGCAGCTACTGCCTCCGCAATCTATACCAGTTTCATCTCCATTTTGGATGCCGTCATTGCAGGTGGGCGGATTAACTTGTGTTTCCATAAAGGTGAGGGTAGCTTTAGGGTGCCAAGTAGTGTTAGGATGATCGGAGGAGCAAAAGATCATGCTCCTGGTGGGGGATGTTGCTTGAATAATAAATTCAAATCCATAAAAGGGTGTTCCTTGATTGAAAAAAGGCTCAACTAGATTGGTCACATCGACTACAATAGAATCATAGCTGTTATTAGTAGGAATAATTACGGGCGAGGAGAAGTTGTAGGAGGGCTGATTAGCCCAGGTAACACCTCCCTCCGTCCAGTTTTGGGTAATGGCATATACCCCTGTTTCATTGACTCCTGCTTGTCCTCCATCATCGTCAGTATAGTTAGGATCAGCATACATCGTAAGCATAACACTGATGAGTGAGTCTGCATTTTGAAGAGAATCTAGAATGGCAAAATCCACTAGACTTTGCACTGTATGACCGCTACCCGGAGGTGTTACATAAGCGGTGCGGAGCCAACTTTCACCACCATAATTATTGGATTGTTGATTGCCTCTACTAACTATGTAGGCGTCCTTTCCTGAGGAGCCAGGTTGTAGGACAATGGTTTTTGTAGTCTGGGCAGTACTTGTGAAAGCTATCGATAGTAGCAATCCTACGAAAGTGTAAAAACTTGGTTTCATTTTCATCTATACACTATTTGATCAAGTGGTTTTCAGGTGAAAAAGTAGTATTTTAAATCAAAACGATGTGCTATCGGGGGATAATACTTTCAATAAATCTAAACTATAACATATTAATACATGATGTGATTTGATTGCTAAGGTTCATTAGTTAACTCTCCCATCTGCCTATTGGCATGCAAAATCAATTGAACTTGGGAGAAACACACTTAGCCTTTATAAAGCTGGAATCCCGTTCCCCCCCCCTATATGGGAAAATCTTTGCTTGTGGAGCAATATTCCCTTTTTAATACATGTCAATCATCACTTATTGATCCAGCCGGATTCATCAAAGATTTCAATTCGGCTATTTGACTTTTTAGGTGGAGGAGTTCAGAAAGGTATTGTATAGGTTATTCAATTACGGAGTGTTGCACTCTTGCGACGTCTATTAATAGAGCCTCAAGCTTGCAATACTCCACAGGACCTGAATCCTTCTTTATCAGTAGATACTAGTTCAGGTAGAACCTCTTGATTTCTTGAGCTATCACCCCAATCCGCCTCGAAGTATCTTTACCTCCTTGCCAATAGTATTGATGACCAGATATTGATAGTAGTTTGGAAGTGGGATTTTTTATTTTTGAAAGATTATTTTTCCATCTAATATCACTGGACAGGTCCAACTTATTTGCTCTTGCCAATGATCCATCTCCTTGCTCACCGACTTGTAACCTGTCGATTGGATTACTAACACCAATGCTAACATTTCCATTTGCCCCAGCAATAAACCATTGTCAAATTCTCTGCACTTCTCCCTCCTCGGTAAAATCTAAGATCAGCATTGTCGGCAGCACGATAAATAGGGATACGACTAGCTTGATCCCCTTGTGCGTCGCTAGTCGTAAGCTCCATTGAGCCTTAGCCAAAATGTATTTGAGTAATCCCCACCGGATTATCAGCTCCGTTTTCAGGTATGGTCATAACCTCTACCGGAATACATTTCCCATGCCAAGATGTCCTTTCTTTAGTAAGGTCATTGCATTGGACCTTGGAGAAAGAGTTCCATTTTCAGCGACAAGCAGATAGTCGGCTGAATTCCAGGATATGGGATCTGGGCTTGTCAAAGTATCATTAAACTAGCCAAATGCAAATTCATTCCTTGTTCCAGCAGTGATATAATCCATTCCAGTCGAAACAGAATCACGAGGAGAACTAAATGCTCCCATCGCTATAGAGACACCACTACTGCCAGTTGTGAGCTGACCTACAGCTGTGGAACAACGACCGCTAGCGATGGTTTGCTGACCCATGGCGGTGGCGCAATCAGTATTAACTAACCATAACCAGCTGCAAAGGAAAACCGACCAATCATATCGTGCTTCCATGCAGAAGGATTTGCTCCGGAGATATAGGTGCCATCGGGAAAACCGATTCCCACACAGCACCCTAAATGCCTTACTCGGCAGCCAGAAAGCCTGAATTCCAGTTCCAGAAGTGTCTGTACCAAATAGAACCGACTGTCTATCAATTACATGTAAACCAGAATTTACTTGAACTGAGCAATAAGCTAATATGAATATTTCTTGTAAGAACCCGAGTTAATAACCCTCCACTGGATGCTCTCATAATCATGACGGTTGGCCTAGACAAAACGAACTCATTCTCGCTAAAGTATTGCCTGGTATTCTGATCAGTGATGGTGCAGTAGAAGTGGCAATTGAAAATTTCACCCCTGTGGGTGGTTTTCGAATAAATGCTTATCGATAGCTTTGAAGCATACTTTAAAACTAGTCAAATGAAAAATATCTATTTTGTATTCAGCCTATTCTATCTATTATTATCTACCGCACCGGATCATTTAATCGCCCAGCAAATCATAAACTATAATTCTACTGGGAGTGTGCCGCAGTTGAGATTAGTTGAAGAGACGGATGACGTAACTGCCAGACTTTTTTTTCAAAACCTGAATCTTCCAAATGAAAAATGGTCACTTGCAGGAAAACTTGGCACTGATCCTACCTTCGGGTTATTCTATAATGGTTCTTCGAGGTTATTTTATGATGAAAAGGAAAGATTATTTAGAACCTTAGATGACGTGTATGTTAGGTCCTCTTCAAATAATAGTGATTTAAGTATCACTTTAGGATTAACGGGCGGAGCCGGTGGTACCGGATATGGTAGCATTTATTTCGAAGATGAGCTCGATGGTGTCTATGCTCAGATTAGAGCGCTTTCAGACCAAAGTAATTCTGCAATAGAAAAGCATTTAACATTAAGTGGCGCCATGGATAATGGCGTGGGTAGTAATTATCTCACACTATGGGATGATTATACCACGGTTGGCTCTGAAGCAGTGGAATTAGTGGATCCAGCTAGATTTACGATTGCTCACCTGGCAAGTGCTACCAACCCCCACCTGACTTTATATCAGAAAAACAATGCTGGATATGCCAGAATGTTTTTCATGAATATTAACAGGGAGCATAATTTCTCCTTAGATGCTTCACCAGATAGGGACAGTCCAGCTATGCGGGCTGCTTATGATGATGATGAAATTCTAAGAATAGTTCCAACTATTATTAATCCGTTTGCGACTGCAGGAGGTCGTGTTGGAATTAACGATGATTCGCCCACTTTTGCACTGGAACTGGCTGATAGCCCGGCAGATAACTTAGGTCGTGGAAGGGCTCGAAGCTGGAATACATATTCTGACAAAAGAGTTAAATCAGATATTCAATCTGTCCGTTATGGAATAAATGAGGTGATGATGTTGCGTCCAGTAAGTTACAAACATCATTCGAGCGAATTTGTTACTGGAGAGCTGCAAATACTTGATGACCATCGGGAGGAAGTTGGTTTTTTGGCTCAAGATATTTATGAGATTATTCCCGAAGTTGTTTACAAACCTGAAGATGCCACAAAAGATCTTTGGTCTGTATCTTATTCAAATATTATACCGGTGCTCACCAAAGCCATTCAAGAACAACAAGATATGATTGAAGACATGAGACGTGAGATTGGCACATTGAAAAGTCAGTTGATTCATCCTCACAGCTCTTCAAGGTAGGAGGGCATCATCATGTCAAGGTTCGTCCGCACTGCCAAGGTAGATGCGGACAAGCTTGTCTAGGATGTGGTTACGAGTATTAATTGATACCATGATGAGGGAGTTTGGGTAAAGGTCGGCAGTGGAGTAGGTAGTGGGCATAGAAGTAATGGAATGTCTTTCATAGACTGGTGATTCACATATAAAATGGTAGGGGAGATTTCTGCTTTGGCGGGTCAGGGATTCCTAACCTAAATGGTTTGAATCCGTTGGCTGATCTTGATCGAAACCTGACTGTCGAAAATATCGATCAGCAATTTTCAAGGCTTAGAAAATCTAAGTTAAATACGTAAAGAATTGCCGAAAAAATGGTTTTTCACTTCCAAATTGGAAAATTTTTGCTATGAATAAATTGATCATTTGGGTTATTTTTCTTTTTCAGATACAAGCATTTAGCCAGGGAACCATTTCCTGGGATGGAAATTTGGACGGTGATGGCGACAACTCAAGCTGGAATGATCCACTAAATTGGAATCTCGATCGCATACCAAATTCTGAGGATGATGTCTATATAGGCTTGTTTGATTCAGATGTAGTTATTTCAGCCGGAAGTGTCATTGAAGTCCGTTCTCTCCTCCTTGAAGGGGTCGAACTCATGAATGAGTCATCTGCGACATTACTCATTAAACCAGAAAGCACTCCAGGTATCAGCCTGGCATTCGGCACCAATCAGACTTGTGCACTATACAATCATGGTTCGATCGAAATTAATTCCTCCTCAATGGGATCAAACGATCATGGAATCTCAGTTTCGAATGACTGTGTGGTGGTGAATGAATCCAATGCGTTTATTAAAATATCCAATGTTGCCGGCACGAATTCTTCCGCCATTGGGGTTTCGGGAGGGCATTTTAATAATCAGGGACTTACCGAAATATTTGATACTCGTGATGATAGTGATATTGAGATGGCTTTGGGTTCCAGTACGTTCTTTAATGATGGTCTAATCGAAGTGAAAAATAGCTTTCGGATGGCAGAATTTAGCAGTTTTGCAGGGATGATTGGAGGAAAAGGTACTTTTAACATTGCCAAACTTACCATGGCGGCAACAGTTATTGACCCAGGTCCATACGATCCATTTTTTGTACAGAGTCCCGGACAGTTGACTTTTGATGGTGATGCTGAAATCAAAGCTGGGACAAGACTTAAAATTGACATTCGAGATATTTACGGTCCAGGAGATCCTGAAGGGCATGATCAATTGCGAGTCACTGGGGATTTGATCATTGGTGATACACTGGAAGTTGGCTTCCTTAATGCGTACTTTCCTGACAGTGCTGATTACCTCAATGTGATAACATATGGAGGCACGCTTACCGGGACCTTTGCTGAATTAAATCTTCCATCACCCATTATGGATCACTGGAATCTAGATTACGGGATGACGAATCCCGGTAAGATTATCTTATACAATGAATTTTGTACACAAGGTATTTTTAGAAATTGTCTTGATGACCCCTGTCCATTGTGGTCTGGACACTATAAGGCGGGTGACAAGATCCAGTATACGGGTGGATACTTTGTCCCGTCTGGAGAACGGGTTATACTTGATGCAGCTACAAGTACTACTTTTCCCATGGATTTTGATGTTAAGGCTGGAGCAGCGTTAGAAATTCTGACGAATGGATGCAGTAATTAGAAGGATATGCTCGAGAAAATCCAAATCTAATAGGAGAGCAGCTGTATTGCCAGCATCTGTTTATGCCAGATCTTAAAGCGCAGATCCTGAATGCACATAAGTTGTTTGGACACGATCCCGTTGGGCACAATTACAAGAAGTCTTAACCTGCAATAGGTGCTAGGTCCAGCTCTTTGTAGGCTGTCACCTCTGCAATATATTGTCAGCGCGTGCTCGCATTTCGGGATGTCCAAACTTCAAGATCTGACCGGATTAGTAGCATGATGGAAAATGCGTAGAGGTATCTTGTATTTCACACATCTAGTGTGACAGATGAAGGTATTATCGCTGAATACCGAATAAATTTAGCATCAAATTCATCATTTCTGCCCGGTTGCGACATTGCATTTTTTTCATTAGACTTTTCATATGAGACTTAACAGTATTAATGGAAACACAATGCTTCTCACAAATTTCCTTATTTGAAAGGCCGTGCGTAATATCCTTTAAGTAGTTGAATTCAATGTCGGTCAAGGAATTTTGAAGATTTCCATCTATTTTGTCTTTAGACAATGTCAAACGATCCAGCTCTGCTTGAAATTTATAGAGCGCGACTTCTATGGAGGTAGATAAGTCAGTTGTGGAGAACGGCTTTACAATATAGCCATACGGTAACACCTGCTTGGCCTTATCTAGGGTGCCTTTGTCAGCCATGGATGTCACGAAAACAACGGGAAATTTCTGTTTTTTCTGCACAATTTTAGCTACATCTATGCCATCCAATGGTCCCTTGATCCTTATGTCACAA
The DNA here is from genome assembly GCA_965223215.1 of Saprospiraceae bacterium. Classification (GTDB taxonomy): domain Bacteria; phylum Bacteroidota; class Bacteroidia; order Chitinophagales; family Saprospiraceae; genus JABDMH01. The sequence goes on from CBDCVZ010000010.1 coordinate 456,452, forward strand.
AGTAGTAAGTCAGGAGTATGAAAATTCAGGTAGTCAATGGCTTTGTCACTGTGCCCAAGAATCTTCATGACTCCATATCCCAAATTCTTTAAACGTTTAGCAATATCTAAAGCGATGATCTTTTCATCTTCCAGGATGACCACTTTTTTAGTTGATTCTTCCATTTAGATATTTTGGTTTCTGATACCCATACCTAGCACGTGAAATAATACGGTCAGCAACCTTTCTGAGATTTCAGACCATCTGCCTTGCAATGCTCATTTTCGATTCGATCAATGATTAATCCTAATTCATCAATGGCAAAGAGGGTGATTGTTTTAGTGAGTTGTGATTTGTTCTCTTTGATGAGTGCCTCAAAGAGTTCTTCTCTCTTTCTTCCATGTTGTTCTCCTTTCATGATTTATCATAAATTTGAAAGTTTCTTATTTGAAACGAAACGTGGGTCCCATAGTTTTGATCAACCTTCAAGTCCGCCTCTAATTGATCTGAAAAAGCATGAATCATTTCATAGCCAAATCCTTCTCTGGTTTCTGCATCTTCATGATTGAAACCAATTCCATTGTCGCTCACGGATAAGTATAAATGGGTCGGTTGCTTCTTAAGCTGAACCTCAATCCGACCATTCCTATTTGGGAAGGCGTATTTAATGGAATTGGTAATCAATTCATTAATGATCAAACCTAATGGCACTACGGTGTCTACATCCAGCAATAAGGGGTCGACATGTTGATGGATTTCGATGGAAGTCTCTGATATATGGTAGGTCTCGGCTAGATTTCCGATAAGCTTTGTTAAATAGGCAGGCATATCAATGGCTGTCAGATCATTTTGTTGGTACAAATTCTGATGGATAAGGGACATAGACTGCACCCTACTTTGGCCTTCCATGAGGGCTTGGACGGCAGAGTTGTCTTTGGTTTTCTGTGTTTGTAAGTTAAGTAGCGATGAGATGATCTGAAGATTATTTTTCACGCGATGGTGAATTTCTCGTAACAGCGTGTCTTTCTCTTTATTTTGTCTTTCTATTTTCCCATTCTTTTTCTTTAATGTATATATAAAAAAGATTAACATGAGACCAATGACAAGTGCTGACGCCAAGCCTAATCTCTGTAATTTTATTTTGGATTCACTCAATTTGTTTTTCATGGCCAATTGCTGTAAGAGCAATTTGTTTTTTTCTTCACGCCAGCTTGTGACTGCATTTTGAATTTTCTTTTTAGATCGTATGTTTTTTCCCAGGTTGAAAAAACTTGGGAAGTCATAGTCCTCGTATGTCTCTTCAGAATATTTGTTAGTTAGTTGCACGACAACATTGCGGAGTGAATCTGCCCTTAAGGAATCGCCCTGAACATCATATATGGAGGCCCAATTGCTGTATAAAAATGCTTCAAGGGAAGGATAATTATATCTCAAAATTTGAAGCTCGGCTTTTTGATAGTATAAGACGGCACTATCCAATTCATTCGAAGCTTGAAATGTACTGGCCAAATTCAGCAGGGCTTGCATTTGTACTCTTGATTTGATCAATTCATAAGATCTGATGGCTTTCTTGAAGTGAGAGATGGCCAAATCGAATTGAATCCCAAATCTTGAAACTATCCCAAAAATGTGGTAGCAGTCAGCAATTCCCTTTGGAAAGCTAGCTCTCTCAAAGTATGCCAATGTTACACTAAGCTTTTCCTTCATTGATGCAACATCTTTATCCAGATAATCATAGTTGGCGGCGAGAAGCTGGGCATAGCCACAAATTGTGTATAAATCGTGCTTCTCAAAGATCGTGATCGCTCCATTAATGTCGGACAATGGAATTTTGATACCGTCATCAAATTTTTGAAAACCTTCAATGATTTTGGCTATCGATGCAGCAACCTGATGGTTTTGATTGAATCTAGTTTCCTTTAGCAGGTCAAAATATTCATTTGACCTTTCTTTATTTGAGGTGCTGTATTCGATAGCCAAGATGGCTAGTGCAAGGCCTTTTTGAGCATCCAGCTCAGATTCTGAGGCCAGGGCCTCGATACTATCTAAGAAGCTAAGAGGTTGACAGACCGAGCGATTAAAGAGAAACAATATTATGAAACCAGTTACAAATAATGCCCTCACCTGATCAATTTGAAACAAAAGATATCTACCTTGTAAATAGGGTCTAAATATAGTCATTCGCCCTTGAGAAAAACTCACCCCTAGGGGTGAATAATCACCACCCAGCGATGGGGTAGCAGTACACTGGAGGAATGAGCTGAATGTGGGGCTGCTTATGCGATAGGGACATTAAGTATATTCCCAAAGCCTGGCACTGTATTTAACAGGGGCGGCCTTTTCTTTCCAAGACAAAATAAAAGAACTTCTCAGGTCATATAGTTCGATAGATGTAAGGAATCCTTGACATTCATTGACTCATTCGTCACGAAAATGACCATAATTGCGACCGAACCTAAAAGGGAATATGAGACTGATTTAAACTGCTAAAAATTTGCATTAACATTCGATTGGGTACGCACACACCTCACTTTCCGTGCCGACCAGAGGATTTGATACCCGCCGTTTATTGGTCTGAACCTTGTGCAACCCCTGCCAGAGTTCGTTTGTACTGGCGTTCCTTTGATCGACCTCAAAGTCGATCCTTGCGATTTCTTTTTGGCCTTTGTGAAATCGGTTAAATTTTTGTACATAGATAAGTCTATGACGAAGCAACTTATGGTACTTTTTGTATTTCTGAGCATCAATATGGTATGCATAGATGCGCAGGAATTGCAAGTGGAAGGTGCCATCAAAATAGGTGATATTGCGGGAGAGCCTGAACCTGGCACCATCCGCTGGTCAGGCTTGAATTTTGAAGGATGGAATGGATTAACCTGGGTTCCATTGACATCATTTCAAATCAATTCCATCATTGAAGACAGGGATGGCAATCAGTACAGAACCGTCATTATTGGGTCACAAGAGTGGATGGCCGAGAACCTGAGAACTGCTAGGTACGACAATGGTGGTTTCATTCAAAGAGTAATATCTGCCACCGAGTGGAACCTCCAGGGTGAAGGTGCCTGGTGCTGGTATGGCAACGATTTTAATAATGAGGAACCATATGGTAAATTATATAACTGGTACGCAGTGAATGATAGCAGCGGCTTATGCCCAACCGGTTGGCATGTACCCTCAGATGACGAGTGGACTACTTTGACTGATTATCTGGGTGGGCGGCTAATGGCAGGGGGTCCATTGAAGGAAACTGGCACCACCCATTGGCAAAGTCCGAATGGTGGAGCGACCAACAAAACTGGCTTTACTGCTCTTCCTGGAGGTTTCCGAACTGCGGGACTTGCAGGGAGCACTTTCCTTAGGATTTTCACGGAGGGCAGATGGTGGAGTTCAAGTGTGGAATCGAGTACTATCAACCCCTATTACCGGGGCATAGGATCTGCTGAGGGCCTCGTTTCTGAAGGCAGCATCGATGAGGGGGCTGGACTGTCAGTTCGATGTCTAAAGGATTAGTTTAAATATACTAAGTCCTCGCCATCTCAAATGTAACTTTCTAGTAGCTGTCTGTTTTTACCCTCTGGTTGGACTCTCTTGTGAATTTCCTTTTGATCGAGGGCGGTAGCCGAGGGAGATGTCATCCTGTGAACCTATTGACCGTTGGATGAAAGCATCTAGTGCCCTTTTTCTAAAGTTCGGGTCGTTTGGGCAGAGACTATAGTTGACATTTTTACGTGAAAACAGCCGTGGAATTTTTATTTGATGGTTAAGGTAAAATTGTTGGTGAATTTAGATTTGTCCCCACCAAGGCCAACCGCACGTAGTCTGTAGGTATATGATCCTGCGTCAGTCGCTTCCCTGTCCACAAAGTTTGTCTTAGTTTCATCAATGATAGCGATTAATGTCAGGGGCGATTGATTAAAAGATCGATAGATCAGTATGGACTTAGTTTGGTCCCATTCGGCTTGCCATCGCAGATTGACTTCCCCATTTACCAATTCACCCCCAAATTGCTTTGGCTCAGGGCAAGGTTGAGGCCTGATGGTTACCCTGATTGGTAGGGAGAAATCTGAGGTCTTAGCGAAATCCGAGTAGGTCTTAAGTGAGACGAGATATTTTCCTGGTTTCTGAGGAATTGTGATGTTGGTAAGATGGTGGTCATCGATAATTTTGTGCAGGGTCCATTCTGCTTCGGTATTTTTCTTGATGTAAACTTCGTAGCCAGAAGCAAGTGGGTGGGAACTTTCGATCCAACTCAACTCAATAGACTGTTTGTCTGCAAAAATATCTGTAATTATAGGTGCACCGATGGCAAAATTATGTTTCCTACTTACTTGAATAGTTTTGGAATAGCGCGACTGATTGTGATGTTGGTCTACAGATGTTACCCTGTAATAAATATATTTATTCAAGGAGTTGGTGGCCGTTGAATCCAGATAGTAATTGTAATTTGATAATTCACCAGTCATCAATGAAAACTCATGGGTAGTGTCATTGGTATAATACACATGGTATCCTTTTAAGTCATCGGATGTTACCGCATCCCAACGAAGCAAAATGCGTCCAGTGGAGTCGATATTTGCTCTTAAATTTTCTGGCACTGGCGGCGGTGTTTTATCTATTACATTGGCAAAATAAACATCAGATACACCCATGTTGCCAGCTGTATCTACAGCAATGACATGGTAGAAATTACTTCCATTTGTGCTTGCATTTTGATCTTTGAAACTTCGGCTGTTTGGGGAGAGCATGGTTGCATTGCACAATTGAAAGGGGCCCTTTGAGGAGGACGCTCTACCAACCCAAAACCCAGCCAGGTCGGGTAGTTCTCGTATTTGCCAATTGATGTCAGTTCCATCACCTGACTTAGTCACTGCACTAGAAATGATAGGGCGCTCACTGATGGAGCGATCCTTGCCTCTGCCCATGCTGGGAGTTGTGGCCGTTGCTCTTTCTGCAAATGGCGTGATTCCGACCAGACGGTAAAAGTACTTCTTGTTGTTTTCAGGTAGTACGTCGTAGTAAGAAAATTCAGCATCTCCCAATATGTTTTTGTCTAATAGAATAATTGGTGTACTGGTGATCAACTCAAAACCATCCGACTCAGACTCAGATCGCTCTATTTGGTAGGCTGTAAACTCATCCCTGTAGAGCATCATGTCTGCGCTAAGATGTACGACGTGATCGAATTCTTCGATGAATAAACTTGGCAAACTCGATGGAGGCTGATAAGGCTGGCAAGTGATGGTAATGCCAAAGGAGTCTACGCTAATCTTTTCGTCCAATATTGGGCTGATCGTATACCGATAAATGTTGTTGAGTTCAACGTCTTTATCACAATACCTTAATGCCAACCCATCGGCTGCAATAATAGATAGGTCGGCAGCCAACATGGCGTAAGAGTACCGAAGATTCTGTTCGTTGGCTTGATTGATAGCAGCAGCGGAAAGATCATTATCCAATGTAGTGTTCACCTCTGAACCGTAAGCCATCTGTGCTGCCAACGCAGCATACCTGGCAGCAAGTACTTGGGAATTTTTATTTTTTAAGACCAGTGCCCATTCTTCTTTTGTCCTGGGTCTGATGGTGTCGATACTTGAAATGCCCGGTGCATCTAATGCAGTCCGTTTTATTATAAATCCATTTCGGTATTCTTGCCATATGGTAAGACTGGTCGGTGCCCAACGTAATATGACTGAATCTCCAAATGATTTGGCTTGGATGACAAATTGATCGCCTTTGGTCTGACTAGAAATCAAGGCAGGAGATAGGCAACAAAAGAAATAAAATAATATGACGCTATACTTTGTCATTAAATTTTGAAGTTTAGGGAGCCTCTGATTTTTTTTGAACCTACACTGAGATGTTCTAATAGGGTGGGTAATTTGTATTGCGATGTGACACCTAATTCTCCCTGTGTTCCTTTGATTTTGGGATAACCGGGTGCGAGTCGACCCCCGTTGACATATGTTTGTGGGCTGGTAAAATATTCACAATAAGGCTCAGCGGCTAATCCTGTACCCTGGTAGAAGATCCTATTCCATGTCTCACGATAAATGTGATATGCCTTCAGACTCGTTTCATATCGTAGATAAAATCCTGTACGATAGGGTAAATATGGATCAGAGGGATCAATAATATTTCCTGTTTGCGGTGGTTGGACGTTGTCTGGTATAAAGGGGTCGACCAGAACTTCACTACCTCCGCCAATTGGTAGATTGATGGTCGAGATCCCATAGGATAGGGGCGCCGCTAGGGGCATACTCTGGGTGAGCATACCCAAGTTCCAGACGCTCGGTAGCGGAGACACCACTGACCCGAAGAGGGCACCCATCTGTGTGCCAGAAAGGCTTCCTCGTAGATTATATTTAAACCAACTGAGACTAGTGGTGGCATTTATTTCTTCGTCTTTCAACAGATCGGCGGCGGTGTAGCTTGGATTTACTCGAATGGTGTTTTGCATTAAGTTTAGTGATCGCATGACCGTCGTTTGATCAAGCACAAGATCTGTCAGCATTGGGTCTGAATCTATGTCTGAATTACTAAATCTGGCTTCCGCACAATTGACGATATCCTTCATCAATTTAAGCTCCCATGAATTTGAGGGCACATTCCATCTAGGGGCAAACGTGATGAGGGGTCCAAATTCAACTGTGTCCTTGACCGTTTTCCCCTTTACATCGTAGACATCAAACTCTTCCGATTTTGTATAATATAAACCCAACAATTCTTTTTCTTCGTTAGACCGGTAGTCCACATAACTACTGGTCATAGCCCCCAATTTCGATTCCAGACTATTAAACCTACTGGTCTTGAAGTGATATCGGTAAATCACTTTTTCTTGAGCAATTTGTGCTGCTCCCTCTAATTTGGTGGTTCTAATTTCTAGCCAGGTGCTGTCGGCTCTCAGCGCCGCTCCAAAATATTGTTTTACCTCTTGACTCATAGATGGTCTGGCGAGCACCAAGTCATTTGCGAGAGCGGCTGGTCGGCCCAAGTTTGAGGTCGACAACGGCTGCTGGACTAATTCAATCGTATACACACTTCTATTGGTTAATCTTGGAAGATCGAATTTCATTTCTTTAGAAAGTTCAATAGAGCCCAGTTCGATGGTATCCAGGGGATACTTTTTGATGAGTCGTGCTGAGTAGCCTACTGGTTGATTTGTATCCAATTTAGGTGCTGGATCTGCAATCACAACGCCTTTGGCCATTTCATCCTGTAGGTAAAATCGCTGCTTACTTAGTGGGTATGTCAGGTCAACTGATTCTTCTGGTAGATAATCTGGCCTTTTCTTGGTGGTGAATGTCACTGTCTTTTGCTCCAGATATAGACTTCCATCCTTCATCACGTCGGTCCAGTTACCATTTGTTCTTTGCTGCCATTTTACGGCGATGTGCAGGGTGTGAGTGCTGTTCCCCGCCAACCACTCGTCTAGTGCTAACGTCGCCGAGCTATTCTGGTCCTGCATGTTAAATGTTTGGGCAATGATTTGGCCGTCTTTTTTTAATTCAAATGAGGCTACCTGGGGTCGATACACCACGGATGCCCCTTCATTATCGATGAGGGTGATCGGTTCGTTTATCTTGATATTGAAGGAGGCACGCGGTTTTTTGTATACCTCCCATGATTCTCCCTCATCCGGGTCAACATCACCGATTACACTGAAATCCACACCACCCTGATCAGCTGATGTACATTTGGTTCCCATTTCGATCTTAAAGTTGCAATGACCAGAAATGGCACCCCCAAGTATACTGTAACTACCGCTTACTCGGCCCATAAAGTAGGAGGGATTGGGCAATTTTGCCAATAGATCTATCTCGGCATTGACCTCGAATATTTCAAATGACCCATCGGCAAACCATTCATCTATGGTAATACCTACCTGACCTTCAAATCCCGCTTTGAATAGTCCTTGTGCAAACCAGCCATTGATGCCGCGAATCCCATCGGTGGCTTCAGGACAGCTAAACCCCTCATTTTTTTGCAGTGCAATATCAAAATTGAGATCGGCTTTAAAAGCTCCATAAAAGATCAAAAAAGTCTTTTTACCCGTATCAAAATTTAGATCAGCGCCAAAGGCAATGCCGTTGACCATTTCGGTGGTGGTGCCGATGCCATGAGCATCCATATCGATTTCAGGGATGTCCGTTCCCATCATAAAGTAGCTTCGAGCATCGGCTAGATTTTTCAAATTCACTGCTAATGGATTATTGGGTGTGCCCATTAATATTTTCCATTCGCCATTGGTGTCAAAGTACATAGAAGCAGAGCCAGCATATCCACTCAGCTGCTTATTGGGCGAATTGGGGTTTGTGCCGAGTAACCAATTTTTCTTCACATTTATATATGCATCGACATTACCGGATAGAACTTCCTGGGCAAAGTCAATCTGCATCTGAAGATCGGCCATAAATTGAGGGCTTTTCCTCTTTTGAATGTCGGTCATCAAATAACCCCTTCCCTGAAAATCGATCAAATTGATGCTGTAATCATCAAATTCTGCAGTTAATCTGACATCGGCATTAAAGCTACTCTCTTCTTCCGTCTGAACCCTGGCTGAAAGTGCCAGTCCTAGGTCTATGTTGGGATTGGGGACGAAAGAGTAGGATTTGAAGAATTCGGTAGCATCAGGGATTTCTTGCATCTCCATATTGTGGTAAATTCCACCTCCGATGCCCGATAAATAAAGCCCTGCAAATAGCGGAGGATAGGGTTTGGGAAGTGTGGCAAACGCATCTAGCAACCAAAAACGATAACCATCCTTTTTGCCCACTTTAAATTGTATGTCAGCCTCAAACCCTTCACCGATATTAAAAGTAGCGTTGACAAAGCCCCCAAAACCATCACCAAATACATCGTCTGCTGTGAAACTGCCGATATCTCCTTTGATATGCACGATTCCAAACTCGTGATTGAGACCAATGTCTTCAATGGAGGCTCCATCGAATGTCATCGTATGTCGACCATCAGTGGGCATGTTTAGCTTAGACCAGACAACCAAGGTAGATTCTCCCGTGAGAACGTCTGTGAGATTGATGTCAAAATCTAGTGATAGCCCCATGCGCATACCATGGTCATCGATGTCCTCTCGAACCGAAACACCGGTTAAATTAACCGGAAAATCACCCACAAATTTTTGAGGACTAGTAAATGACCAATCTCCGACATCAAATCCCGTTTTATTGCCAATTTTAAATCCCTGAAATTCGACGGAATCAAATCGGACCCTTGGTATACTATTGACAGTAGCTTTAAAGTCACTTTCAAGTGTGAGGCTTCCATTGAGAATAGCCAGAACTTCCCAGCCATCATTTGGACCATAAGTTGCCCTAATGGCCGAATCATCTTCCAAGATCAATATGGACTGCAATGCCTCAAAGGAATAATCAATGTCTTTACTGGGTTTTGCTACGAATTCGAAGGATGTCAATGTTCTGGTGGTCGTATCTTTTTGAAGTCCCGCATTAATTACCGTCTCATCATCTCGATTTAATAGCGCAAAATATTCCAGGAATTCATCCTCCTCAAAACCAGGTATATTAATTTTTCCAGCAAGGCGACCTTTTCTAAAATCACTAGATATCCACCGAAGTGAAATGGTGTCAAGGGAATATTGCCAACCGTCCAAATTACCCTCCGGGTAATTAATGATATTCAATGCTTGAATATTGGCGGATAGACCATGGTCTATGATCAGATCATTGATACTAAAGGAAAGCTCACCCTTTTGATTGAAGGTTTGAAAGGCCTCCGGAATGGTGAAGGTAGCCTCTTTGATAAATACGCCCTCCCAGAGATTGGCGGTCTCCGGTTCAAAAACGGATTCGTCTTCAAATCCCTCTGGAAATTTGATGCTGGGAGGATTTTCAATCGAGGAAAGATCAAGATAGGCATCTTTTACGGTAAAGGTCCAGTCTTCTGCATCGGGATGTTCAAACGACTGTTGAAAAGTAACGGCTGCCAAAAAACTGTTTCCTTTGGTTTGTTGCGTATCTCTTTGCGCATATGAAACTCGAAATTCTGCGGTCACCTGCTCTGTTCCATCAATGATTTCGCCCTCTTCATCGACCGGCAACAGATGATCTCTGGGGAAAATGACTTCGCCGGCGACCTGCAGTTTTTCAAAGCCTCGGCAACCCCAATCCAAGTAAGTAATCTTGGTAGTATCAAGGACACCGGCGTCTCCTACACCTTTGATGACTACATCATAACCTCCCGTTGGGGTTACATCCACATCCTCAATTCGGAATATCAGAAGGTCCTTTTCAAACCCTTCGGGTCCGAAGCATACCTCTGATCCAAAAGAAATGGCTTGATCAATTTGATTATCCATGCCGGGGATATCAGTACTGAAGAATACCTGCATCCTGCCGCTACTGGTTTCAAACTTCATATCCATAATTCCGATCAAATAAGTTTCTCCCAGAACGGTGCGATCAAGGGCGAGTGGGAGAGCCATTTCTCCCTCTTGGTATAGGGTCAACCACCTGGCGGGCTCTTGTAGCTTTGCATTCACCTCATCTTCGTCTATACCTGCGAGATTTAGTGCATTCACCACCTTGGGATTGTTTAGGAGACCGATGTTAAAGTCGTGATCTTTGTCGGCCTCAACCGTTCCTTCGAAAATCTGGTTGTCACCATTTACCTTTATTTGATTAAAACTCACCCTGACTTTCACGTTGTATAAAAATGGAATGGTCACATAGCCTTCTCCTGAAAATCCCGCATCCGATGAACCGCTAATGGTGCGAATGTGGAGTGGAAATAATCCGATCTGAGGTATGCTGTCAACGGTGAGGGTGAGAGGATTTTCGCTTTCGGTTGGTGCCGGTATACTGCAAACCGCTATACAGTGTGACGACGAGTCTTCTTTGGTCGATTCTTCTTCCGGGACTGCCTTTTTTCGGATGGTAAATCTTCTGACGTCGCTAACGGTATAGAAAGTTGAGGAATTATCGTCTGGGTTTTCTAGCCAACCGACCCTCCAGTAGAAATTGCCCGTATCTTTTAAGATTACATTTTCAATTTGCAGGGATTTATATAGAGCAGCTTCAAATTTATCCACTTTGTTTTGATCAGCCTTACCTTCCGTAAACAGTGCTGCAAAGGCATCAAGACCGTCGGGCTTATCACTCCTCCGGCTGTCGAATAAGAATATTGAATCAAATTTTATGGAATCGCCAATTGCAAAGGTTGAATCACGGGAAACTTCCAACCGACAACTTTCATAAACAAAACCATCGTAGGCATCGCAGGTATCGTCCTCTTTGTTCGTCTTGGCACGGTAAATATAAAAATCGGGAATGATCTTTGTTGGTGCCTCGGCTGTTAAGAAATCAAATGATATTGTGTCTGAAGATAAGATGACATTGTCTTCAGGCTGATTTAATTGACTTGGGCCCATACCGACAGAAAAGCTCTGGACTAATGCCGGGACCTGGCTAATGAGGGTGTCTCCAGATTGTGTTTCCATGTGGCCAGAGAAACTCCAGTCATAGTTTTGCCCCCTTTCAAAGGCTGGCTCACCACTGGGATCAGAGTGAAATTGCTCTGGTTTATTATAGGCCAAATGAGTGGCTCTTTCTATATCTAGAATTATTGGGAAAGCGCACTTGGCCAGTTGTTTGTTTTGATTTTCCAGCGGGTTGTTTGGCCAGACATTTTGATCGTGATTCTCAAAGGTATTGCCTTGCTCGTCTTGCATGTCAAATTGAAACCGGTGGCGATAGTAATTATCCTTGTATGGGTTGAATTTTACGACCACTGGAAAAAAATTAAATGGAATTCGGTCATTGTCCAGAGGAAATTGTGCGATGAATGAATTATCAGCTGTTACTGCTTCATTGGGCTCTCCACTAGTAGAAAATGTACAAACCTCGCTATGGCCGTCATTTTTGATGGCTAATCGATCATTGAGGTCAGTGGCGGTTACTCGAATGGCATATTGTTTTCCTGGTTGAAGATCTAAATCTTGAGGAATCGACAAATTTGCGAAGGGTTCGGTGAAAGTCTCTTCAAAAAATTCTGGATTGGTTGCATTTTCAATAGCATCATTGGCATTGATGGTTTCGGGATCGAATTCAGCAATCCGCACGGTAAATTCTACGTCGACATCCATAGCTGTACCGGTCACGAAAATCCAGCTAATGTTCAGTGTAGGTAGACCTAAATCAATTTCTTCGTCACATATGCTGATGAGGGTGGGAGGATCGGGTGTTTGAATTTCGATCATGGCGCAATTGTTTCCAGTATTGGTCAGACTTTGTACCGGGTCCGAGCAAGATCTGGCCTCGACGCAGATGTCATAAACTCCCTCTTGCAGGGTTTTGTCTGTAGATAATGCTAGTAGGCTAGTGTTTTCAAAGTCCAAGGCATTGAAATCGATAAAATCTTCAAGTTCGAAACCGCTGAGCACGACCGGCAGATTCGGTTCAAGGGTTATGCATTGCCCGAGATTTGGGTTGCTGCTGATCTTAAACCCCTTGGAATTATTTTGGATGCTGATGAATAATTTTACCTCGGCAGCATCTTGAGATGTGTTGGTCAGCATGACCTGAATTTTATCTGCATTTTCATCTACCAGATCAGAAATACTTACGGGCACTGGAGGAATAATTGTTGTTGATATTTGAATCTGCGCTATTATTTGCAGTGTACGAATTAAAATAAGCACGACAACCAGGAGGCAAATTCGTAGCATTTTCATAAGCTGATTGAATAATTTAATTGGGTTCTGAAGTCAGCAAAGGCATTGCGCCCTGCCAATTGACTGCCTCGTTTAAGATAAGATGCTTGAAAATTCAGTCGTTGACGCTCAGCTATTTGGTAGCTCACTCGACTGCGATAAGCCATGCTGATGCCGCGGCCTTCATCTTCTATTGTATTTTGAAGTACATTGGCACGGAGGGTTATTCGCCATTTGCTGCTTATTTTTTTCTGTGCTGATACCTGAAATCCTAGGCGCTTGATCTCAGTCATAGGAGCGGAAATGAGTGCCCCATTAACTCCGGCAGAGATTTTTAAATTCTTTGCCCTCTGATACCAATTGTACAGCATGGATCCACCAGTTGATATGTTTGCATTGGCTCCAAAAATTAGTTCGCTTTCACGATTAAAACTTTGTCTGAACAGAACCATGGAAAGGGAGGAGGATGCAGCTTCTCCCAACTGAATTGACATATTCCCCTGGATATTTTCAGAAATTTGGATAATATCGAACGAATCAGGAATGAGCAACTCATCCGTAGTCACGACGTCGGTGCGGTAATTACTGTAATTAAAACTGGAAGAAAATCGGCCCAGACCATTTAGGTTTAATGCAACCGATCCTATTTTTCGAGTTGAGTTTTGCAACCGAGCTTCGTTAATATTATTTCTTTGTATCCCATATCTTCCGGTCAGTCGAACTTTATTTTTTAAGAGACTGAGGGAGGGTCCGATGGTATAGTCTTCGATGTCGGTAAGAAATCGATACGCCCCCATCGAAGCATAGTTGGGATCGATTCTTTTGTAACCCAATCTGAGGCCTACGCTTTTTAGTTGAAAGGAAATTCCCGCGTCCCCAGCAAAGCTCAATCTCGATGATATCCTGGGTACAAATATTTTCTCTACCAGGTCTCGCCCCTTGAAATCATCCCCTGTCTTGCTTGAAAATATATTCTCCGAGTAGGCACTGGCTGCACCTCTGAGTTCAAATGTGATGTATTGCAAAAAGGTCAATTTGGAGGATATCCCCACAACAGCATTTTCGGCTGGACGGATGGCTCCGATGCCGGTGGTGTCAAAGGGGGTCTGGTATTGGTCTTCTGCCTTTAGGAAAGAAAGCTCAAAAAAGTTTTTTTGAGATCCGATTCCTATTTTCAGGGCGTACCCCTTTCGATCAAAGGTTGGCTCAATGAATGATTCTAATCCAGCAAGGTTCTGAACAGCCTTATTGAATCTGCCATAAATAAATCCAAATCTAAACCTACCTGGTGTCAATTCTACCCCGCCGCCCAGAAATGTGCGCCCGGCTAGCGTATAGGGATTGAAATGAACATTACGATGTCCAGCATGCAATCGAATCCATTTATAAGATGGACTTAATCCAAATCTATTAAAGGGTTGTCGAAAACTTCTCTGTTTTTCACTGTAAACTACTGTTACAGGTATTGAAAAGCCATAGAATGAAAACGTGGGAGAGGCAGAGAGGGTGTAGCTAAAGGGTGCATACCTAGGAGTGGCTCGATTTGAATGATAAGTAGAGAAACCAATATTTGCTCCACCACTTACCTCGAATGGTCGGGCATCCTTAAAACTGGTAATATCCTGTGACCACGAATATTGAGCCAAAGATCCAGCTAATAAAACAATTGAAAATGCACGCATCAGGATGCTATTTAATGAGAGCATCAGTTGGAGCCGCTATTGCTTTTTTTCGCGGACGGCCTCAACCTGCTCAAATCCTTTTCTTGCCGATTTCACTTCCCAATCGACCAGATACGATCCTGTACCCTTACCCAGTTCTTTGATGGTAAATCCAGTAGCTGTTCGATCGATGGCTGCTAGACCTAAGGATTTAGCTGAATGGGGTGTGAGGGTGATGGTCATTCCTTCAGAGGTGGCCATGGCGAGAAAATGGTCTGGTAGTTTGACTGATGCAGTGCCGGCAACTAATTGTACTTGTCCCCTGGTGAAGGCATCAACACCCGAACCTTCTAGGGCGGTGTACCAGATCTCCTTGGTCGGTTGGGTCGGGTGATCCATACGACACATTTTTACATCGCTGGTGATCGAACCCACTCCTTCTGGCCGACCACCATGAGCACCATCAATAATGGCAAAATCCAAGCAGGGTCCCTTCGATCCACTGGCGTCGTAGATGCATATCTCTCCGAGGTTGGCATTTTGTGAGCTAACTGAAATAGATGTATTCGTTGAGCCATTTGGCCCGGAAGTAAACAAAGTTCCGGCCCCATTAGAAACAGCTCCGAGGACCCTGGTTGCCCCACCGCTATTACCCAATGCAATAAATCCCTCGTTGGAACCAAAGAATCCACCCATTTCGACATTGCTGTTGCCATTCGTTCCATCCAAGATGACCGCCCCGGCATAGCTGAGCTGAGATCCAGATTCCGTCCAGGGTGAAATGGGTATTTCGACGGAATTGCCCCCATCGCTCAGGGCCAAGGTTGACCCAACCAGGCTGAGGGTTTGAATTTCGTTGCTGGGGTCAGCATCATCGTCGCGAACATTGAACTTGCCACCACCATCTGATAGGGTGACCATTTCACCTGACTTACTAACGGTTTGCAATTCATTGGTGGCATCAGCGTCGTCATCTGCAACGTTGACCGTTCCTCCTCCCAAAGAAAGCATAATGTCGTCACCAGACCTTGACAGAGTTTGTATTTCATTCTGGGGATCAGCGTCGGCATCTCCACTCATCTCTGGCAGATTAACGGAGCCGCCTCCATCCGATAAGGAGAGGACTGATCCATTTATGGTCAATTGTTGGATTTCATTATTTGGATCTGCGTCACCGTCTTCAATGTTTGCGGATCCACCCCCATTGGATAGTGTTATGTCGTCTCCCAATCTGGTCAGCGTTTGAATTTCATTGGTTGCATCAGAATCATCGTCCTTAATATCTACCGTACCTCCACCATTAGAGAGCGTGACATTATCTCCAGTACGTGTCAGGTTTTGCAATTCATTGGTGGGATCTTCTGGATCGATGACGACTGTGTTGTTGATGATCTCTCCGAGGTCAATCACAGTATTTGTCGCATCTCCCGATATTGAGATTTCGTCACCATCAAGGACCAGCGATTGCAATTCATTGGTGGGATCAGTGTCATCGTCTTCAATATTAATGGTTCCTCCACCTACCGAGAGGGTTACATCATTGCCGGTTCTGGTGAGCACTTGAATTTCATTGTTTGGGTCTGAATCTCCATCTCCCATACTCCCACTCGGAAGATTAACGGAGCCACCATTTTTGGAGAGTGTCAAGGTTGTGCCTTCGAGTGTTAATTGTTGCAATTCATTGGTGGAATCTTGATCGGAATGGGTTAGTGAATTGTTGATGATGTCTCCCAGATCAACAACGGTGGCAGAAGTATCCCCAGAGAGGAATATTTGATCTCCATCCACAATGAGCGATTGGATTTCATTTAATGGATCGGGATCATCGTCACCCTCAACGTTGGCCGCGGTTAAGGCGTGGGCCGCAAAGGGTACACCTAATATTTTGCTGCTTGGTTGAATGGTCACAAAGTTGTTACCCCCATTTACGTCAATGCCAACCTGTAAAAGGTGCTCGGAAGCACCCCAGTTAATTTCACCAATCGATCCAGTGGTTCCTGAGCCCCTCCCCACTTCTAATGTGAATATTCCCAAGCCAGAGGTCGTAGTACTATGCTCCTCAGTCAGTAAAACGTTGTTCGAGTCTGCCGCAATAATGGATACTTGCACGCGCAGATTTTGATTTCTTAAAACGTTTCCGGAACCATCCCTTGCCACTGCCTGATATTTGAAGGCTGCCCTGGGCATTTCTTGACCCGCTAAATTTATTTGTGAAGAAAGAAATAGACCGAACATTAAGTATTGTAGGTATTTCATTTTATGGTTTTTTTGTGTGGTTTTATTAGTGTTTAATGATGGTTTTTTGGGCATGTTCACCCTCACTACTTTCAATATGAATGAAGTATGTGCCAGCCTGCCATTCACGGCTATTGATTTTTATGATGTCTGATTGAAATTGACCTTCGTAGGTCACTTGACCAAGTAGGTTATAGATCCTAATAAAAAGGATGTGGGCGTTTGCTGCACTGATTGCATTGGTTTTTTCAATGATGAGGTGGTTTTCGATCGGATTTGGATAGAGCGAAAGATTGTGGTCCGAAAAACTGATGCTCTGTGTCACCAATTCTATATTATCAAAATGATTTTGTTGGAAACCTTGATTGAGATATAGTGTGGTGGAGGTGCTGAGCTCCGCTACTGGTTCACCGATGGTGAAGTCAACCAGTAAGTTACTACCTCGGGCTTCACCACCTCCAGCAGCTATGATTTGAAGAGGAAGAGAAAGCGTAGATTGGCCTTGCACATTTGCCGAAAAAATAAACGTCGCTACGATCACCAAAAGCAGCAAGCTAATCGTGTGTTTTTTGGGATCTTGCAATTTTGTTGATGGATATTTATTCATATCCACAAGTTTAGCATGTCATGAGAAGTAGTGCTTTTAGCATTTTGACAAAAGCTTGCATTATTGTGTCAAAAGAATAAATGCACTATCACTATCCTTGCAACTGATGGTTGTTGTTGAGAATTAAAAAGTTGATAACCAGCTATTTGGAGATTGCACTAGGAGCATACCCAAATTCCTCCTTGAAAGCGCGGCTAAACCAAGATGGATCGTTGAATCCCACCTCATAGGCAACTTCAGAAATGGTTTTTTCTCCGTTTAGTAGTTGGTCTCTGGCAACTTGTAACCGAAAAGATCGAATAAAAAGTGCCGTTGACTTTCCCGAAATGGCTTTTAGTTTGCGATAGACCTGTGATTCGCTGAGGTGCAACTGCCGGCTGAGTTCAGCTGAGCCAAAGGCGTGATTCCCGATTTCCTTTTGAATGATAAGACCTACTTTCTGAATGAACTTTGATTGGGGATCGTCTACTTTCCGCTCCAGCAATTTACTAAAAGGACCGGAGGAGATTCTGTGCACCAATCTTTGACGAAGCAGGATTAACTGTTCCAGCCTGGTGAAGAGTTCTGCCTTATCAAAGGGTTTCACCAGGTAGGCATCTGCTCCGTGGCGAAGACCAGTTAGCTTATCGTGCCTTGTCACCTTGGCCGTCAAAAGTATGATGGGCACATGGTTGGTTCTTTCGTCCTGTTTCAGGGTCGAGCAAACCTCAAATCCATCCATCCCAGGCATCATAATGTCAGAAATGATGACATCAGGAATTTTGGCAAACGCCAACTGCAGACCTGTTTCACCATCTGGAGCATCCAGCACTTGGTACTTTTCTTCAAGGCAGAGTCTGAGGTAGTGGCTGACATCTGCATTATCCTCAATAATAAGGGCAATGGGTAGATCAGATGCCTCTTCACTCATAGTGGCCACTTGTTCTTTCGTACCATTGGACAGTCTATGAATTTTGGATACGGTGGTTTCCAAGACATCGACTTTAGGGGCCCGGTTTGTAATGGGAATTCGGATTTCAAACGTACTGCCTTTTTCCAGGGCACTTTTTACTTGAATGGTGCCCTGCATCAGACCAACCAGCTCTTTAGTAATGGATAAGCCAATGCCGGTTCCAGAGATTTGTTGTGCATGGGAACTCTCCGCCTGATAAAAACGATCAAAGATCTGTGCAGCATCTGCTTCTGAGAGTCCCGTACCATTGTCCACAACCTTGACAACAGCATGTGGTACGTCATCTATTTCTCTTTTGGTCACGTGTACTATAATCTTACCCTTGGATGGCGTAAATTTTATGGCATTGGAAATTAGATTTGAAATAATGATGGCCAATTTATTTGGATCGAAATCCATCACAATTTGCTCTATCTCAGAGTAGATTGTCAGTTTGATTTGTGAATCTTCTGCAAGTGATTGGAAGCTTTCAGAAACATATTTTATAAAGGGTATAATATCAGATTGAACCAATTTTAATTTCATAGTACCCTCTTCTAACTTGGCAAGATCTAGCATGTCGTTTACAAGATTCAATAACTTCTTCCCATTTCGCTCGATCATTTCGACGGAGCTATTTAAGTTAGGATCTCCGGTTTTATTAAGTTTGACCCGAAGGGTATCGGCCATGCCAAGAATGACGGTCAGCGGTGTGCGAAACTCATGGGTAATGTTGGTGTAGAAGTTTACCATAAAGTTGTTGATGTCCGCTTGTTTGATAGCTTCAGCAGCGATCGATCTTCTCTTCCATTCATATTGCCAGATTCCAAAAGCTAAGGCACAAAAGGCTAAAACATAAAAAAGGTATGCCCACCAGGCCTTCCACCAGGGTGGAGAGATACTAAACGAGTAATTAAGGGGCAAACTCGATCTTTGTGCCTGACCCTGGGCTCTGACTTGTAAGGTGTAATGACCTGGTGAGATGTTTCGGTAGTCGGCCTTGCCTTCCGAAGTGGGACTACTCCAGTCGTAATCCAGTCCTTCCAGTTTGAATTGGTAAGTCAAGTCCTGAGGAGAGGACCAATCAATGGCTGAAAAGCGAAACGTAAGATGATTCAGATCATAAGGAAGATGTAGGGAGGTGGGCAAATTTGTAAATGGAGCTACCGAGTCGAAGCATTCTACCATGTGATTTGCACGGTTCGACTGACCTAGTGCCTGTTCACTTCTATAGTCCCTGAACACATCATTGATCTTGATTGTGTTGAGAAAAAGTTTGGGTTGGACGTCTGGCAATGAATATTGATTGAGATCTAATGAAACGGCTCCGGCGGACGTTCCCCAGCTAATTGTATTCTTGCTGTCCAATAGAACACTGTTTCTCTCAAATTCCCAGCGTTTGAGTCCATTGAGTTTCCCAAAACGATAAAATGCGAAGGGGTGGGCATTTAACTGATGCGAATCTGAAGAGGCCTTTCGAACCATTAGAGTTAATCCTTTCTCGGTGCTAACCCAGATCCTTCCATCACCATCGGGCTGGATCGACCAGATACGAGGATGGCTCAATCCATCTCCTGATCCATAATTGAGGAACTGATCGTCATCATAAATACTCAGCCCACTTCTTGTACCAAACCACAAATGGCCGGTGGCATCCTGTGAAATTGTCTGAACGGTATTTCCGACCAATCCTTCATTGGTTGTGAAATGGGTGATGTATTGTCCATCAAATCGGGAGACTCCTCCGTTCCAAGTGCCCAGCCAAATATTTTGATCTTTATCTTCAAAGATGGTTAGAACTTCATTTGCCGTCAGGCCTTCATCCATTGTGTAATGGGTAAAATTTTGTGAATCAAGACGACAGATTCCACCCCCCAAGGTAGCAAACCATATACGTCCTGAATGATCTTCGATCATTGAGTACAGGTAGTTGGAACTCAATCCCTGACGGGAGGTGTAGTAGATGAAATGAACACCATCGAATCGCACGGCACCATCACCGTGGGTTGCAAACCACAAATGACCACGGGAGTCTTCCAAGATATCTTGTACAAAAGGAGGGAAAAAGCCCTGTTGTTCTCCATAATGATAAAAGTGTGAGCCATCAAATTTGGTAAGTCCTTTGCTTGTGCCGTACCAAGTGTGGCCATTCTTATCCTCCAGGATGGATTGGACATTGCTGTGACTCAGCCCATTTGCCGTGCTCAAGTGGGAAAAACTGGAAGGACGGAAACGAACCAAGCCATATCCTCTGGTGCCCAACCAAAGTTCTCCATTAGGATCAATAATTCCCGTGTGGATCCAATTTTGAGGAAGTCCTTCTGCATCGGTATAACGCGTGAAGGAGTGACCGTCATATCGAAGGATTCCAGCCCTCCTTGTTCCTAACCAAATCACTCCGTTTGAATCTTGTAAGATGGTTGTAACCTCATTACCGGTGGCTGATTCTACACCAGATAGTTCTAGCATTTTTCCGTCTTCACACTTACTAATTCCCGGTCTACAACCTACCCATAAATTTTGGTCGTCGTCAAGTAGCAGGGATCGCACTTCCTTGAAGGGGTCATCCCTTGCCAGGCTTTTCCGGGTCAGTGTTGTACCGTCAAAAAGCACGAGTCCTCTTGAGGTGCCCACCCATACTCGACCGGGACCCTCTACGGCCAGGGAAGTGGTGAAATTGGTGGGCAACCCATGTTGGGTTGAATATTGATAGAAGCGCTTGCCGTCATACTTGAGCAAACCCGCTTCACCGGTTGCAAACCAGAGGTTGCCATCCTGGTCTTCCGCTATGTCAAAGAATGCATTCTGATGAAATGGTGAACCCGTACCATACTGATAGAAATAAACGCCATCAAATTTGCAAAGTCCACCCTGAGTTCCAAACCACAAATTGCCTTCCCGATCTTGGTGGATGGAGAAAACTACGTTGTCCAGCAGACCTTGCTCAACTGAAAAATGCCAAAGTCCGCTTCCATCGTATCTCGTCACACCCTCATCGGTGCCGATCCATAGATACCCGTGACGATCGGAGTAAATGGCATAGATCGAAGAAGATCTTAGGCCCTGGTCTAGACTGAGGTATTGTATATCTACCAGGGCCAGATCCTTCATAACGGGACTTCCAGCGTCCATAATCTCCTGTGCCCGTGCCAATACGATTTTTGGTTCATCCTCTATTGTTATGGGCTGTATTGGGTGGCTAGATTTTTTCTGCATCGTGTCGCCTGTGATCTGGACTGACAACCATTTTCCTGCCTCAAACAGTCTGGATGCGATGGCTACTTTCTGTGGGGCCTGCGCAATAATTTTCTGGTTGCTTTCTTGGATGCCTCGTATTTGTTTTCCCCTTATCCTGATTGGGATACCAGTCTTTACCGTATCACCGTTTGTCTTTACGAAAATAGAATCATTTCCTTTTGCTTGACCAAGGCAATCATAGCCTATCATTGATAAGCAAATCGTAAATAAGGCAATGACTAAGGAAGTTCTCATAAGGATCGACCTTCTTGATCCCCTTTTACGCATCCTTCCTATATCCGAACATCCGAAATCCATCTCTGGGCAAATGAGTTAGGGAAAGATAGTAAAACTATCTCCCCACAACTTCACCCTGCCAGCCATCAGGAGCAACTAGACCCGGAGCTCTTGCTACGATTGGCATGGGCTGTGCATAGTGACCCGGCCAAGACCAATCGGTCAGATAGGAAATTATTGAAATGTGCTGGATAGTCCCTATCTGATTAAATCGAGAAAAGAGATGCGCATTCAAGGGCCAATGAAGTGCAATTCGATGCATCGGAGCCCAACGAATCTGGCTCTTAAAAAAGAAAATTCTACAAAAAGTAGATGTGTAATAAATTGATAATCAACTTCATAGAAGAAGTAAATAAAAAAAGTTGCTTTAGGATCGAACTAAACTGAAAGGTCATCACGTTTACTAGTTGAAGTTTTAAGCAAACTGAACCAGCCTATAAGTTATACAAGTTACCTTCTTGACTTAAGTGACAAGATTTTAAGCCTTATTGTATAACTAAATTCAGAATTGATTATGAAAGATCTAAAAGAAGGGAATCGTACCCACGGTAACCGTCGTTCCAACCCAACCGTATGGATTCTTGCTGGACTGTTGGTCGTAACAACAGGTCTGGCCATATTCTTCGGAAGCAGGAGCAGTAACCTCAACAGTGAACGAAACGTGCTCAGTCAGAACCTGACGGATCTAGATGAGCAGAAATTAAACTTAGAGGATGAACTGGCGACCTTAGATGAGAGTTATCAAACACAGATTGCTGCGAATGATACCCTCGCAACGACATTGGAAACTCGACTTAAGGAAGTTGATGACCTGAAAGGCAGGGTCTGGAGTGCTAAGCAAAAACTAGCGAAAAGTGAGGAGGAAAACAAAGTGATCAATGACAGACTGGCACAGCTCGAAGAATTAAAGGAGAATCTTGAGGGTGACATCGTAGCATTGCAGGAAACCAACCAGGAATTGAGTGATGTCAATGAGCAGATCAGCCATGATCTGCAGATGTCTGAAGAAGAAAAAATGGCACTCGATGCCCAACTGCAAGACATGTCAAAGAAGAACGATGCTCTGGTGCAGCGGTTACAGACAATTGCTCCTGCTGGATTCGTCGCCACCAACTTTAATGTCACTGCAGCAAGAAAAAACAATAAGTTGACGGCCAGGGCTAAGCAGGCGGATCGCATCAATGTCGAGTTTGATATCAATGATGTTCCAGCGGAATTTCAGAATGAAGAAGAGCTCTATCTGGTCGTAACTCAATTTGATGGAAACCCCATTGACGTAGTGGAGACGGCCCCTGTAGAGGTTGGATCTACTGTACCGGTTGCCATCAATGTGGTTGATCGACAAAAAACGGTTTTGAAGGATCGTCAGAGTATTGAAATGACATTTGATGCAGATCGCGATCTCGAATCTGGATTGTACAACCTAATGGTTTATGCCGATCAGGGTTTCTTAGGGGCCACGACATTTCAACTTAGATAGATGGCTTTTTAAAAGCGGGCTTGACTGAAGAAGAATGATAATTTAGTCAGGTCTCATTTTTAAGTGATTGCCCTGCATTGGTTCAATGCAGGGTTTTTTTTGTTTTTTGGTATGGAATGGCATCAGATATTAGAGTAAGTATAATTCTTTCCCGATCCTTTAAAAAAGGGGCAGCTGAATTCCAGTGAGTTGGTCGTAAGAAAAAAATGACAGCAAGAAAAAATACTGCAACCTACTATGATACTGACCTAGCCTTTGTTCATGATCAAGGATATGGACAATTTGCTCAAAAGGCCGCTCAGACAATTTCTGAATTAATAAGAAATAAACTTCGGAGTTCTTTGATCGTGGACCTTGGGTGTGGCACCGGAATATTAGAGAGGGAATTGGCAAAAGAGAAGGTCAATATCATCGGAATTGACCAATCTCCAGCCATGATTGCACTCGCTAAACAGAATGCACCAGGTGCGACATTCTTGACCGCATCCATTTATGACTTTGAAATTCCGATGTGTGATCTTGTGTGTTCTATTGGGGAATGCTTCAACTATCTATTTGTAAATAATGGGGATTTGAGGGAATTAAAAAAATTGTTTAATCATGTCCATAATTCTCTCAAACCGAAGGGGTATTTTGTGTTCGACATTCTAACACCCCAATTGTTAGCGACTTCATTTGTCCATGCCAGAATATTGGAGCGAGACCGCTGGACGATTTTTCTGGACATTGAAGTCGATCAAAGTGAAATGATTCTTACCAGAAAAATAACCCTGTTTTTAAAAAGGGAAAACAGCTACCAAAAAAGTAAAGAAGTACATAGACAACGGCTCTATCATAAAAATGACATCGAAACCATTTTGAGGGACATTGGATTTAATTTCACGATAATTACCGATTATCATGGGTTGACATTTAAGCCGGGTCATATTGGGTTTGTTTGTACGAAGGACTAGAATACCAGGGTGTTGAGCTGCACTCTTAAGTTCTGATATCTTGAAAAATCATGTATTTGGTTGCGTGTTTTTGCATTCGCGGAAACTAATAATCAAAATTTTAGCGGCATATGATGGGGATGATACAGGGGTCGTCTTTCGTTGCCGCCACTAACAAACTTTGGGTCTCAAACTCGATGATAGATACGAATACTCTGGTGACCCAAGTTAATTGTACGACCGTTTTTCGTAGCGATGTATTCAACATATGAACGAGGCGAAACATAACGTCACCACACATTTTCATCCTACACATTTAAGACAAGTGATGGCGCTCAAAAATCTTGGCGGTCAGAATCCGATGGGTGTGCTTTCAGACGAAAAAGGATCTAAAGAAGTACATCCCACTTTGGCATAATATACACATCCTGTGATGACCACGCGCCTCCCTCGATTTTGAATTCCAATTGAATGTATGCGAAGGGAAATTTATTTCCTGATTTGATGACCAGGGAGGCATTGCGAAAGTCAATGAGCCCGACGTCTTGAAATGCAAATTCTGGATTACCCATTTTCCACGCGTGCCCTACTAAAGTGATGGATTGACCAAGTTTAGAGGGAACCTCAAGCTCCAGTACATTCCAAGTGTTGTTTCTCTTTGTTTTGCGTTGGCCGAGATAGGTAATTTTCTCGATTTCGAGGCGACGTGATTCTGGAGGACTTTGCTTGGGCAGCTTGCCAAAGGTTCGGTAAATACGGGTGTGATCCGTCCGAACCCCCTGCTTGTTGAGAAAATCTGAAATTTCTCGCCAGGTATATCCTTTGTCTCGTAAGATTTGAACAGCCTCCCGGTGTTCTTCTATCTTCACTTTTGGTTCCGCTGCTTGAGCGGCAGCAAGAATATTTTCTCGACTCATTTCTGTAGAAACTTTTGTACAACCATTAAAATTCTTGCACTAAAATACAACAAAAAGATATTAATTGCAACAAAAAGCAACAAAACTAATTCTATAATCTCAAAGGATCCTTGCTCTAAAATTTTGTGGGTATTGGCTGACGTATTGACCGACAAGTAATCGGGGTTAAAATTGCAGCGCTCTTAAATATTTGTACGATCTCTCAATGGACTGCATCGGATCTGGTGACGTATCACGCTCGACAAAAAAGTACTTGGATCCCTGCTTGATCGCTGTATCTAAGAATGTAGAGAAATCTATTTCACCGTGCCCTACATCTTCAAAACCTCCCTCCCCATCAATGTCCTTTAAATGACAGGTTGTAAAGCGACCGGTATGACCGGACAAGAGATCACCAAGCGACTGACCGGCTTTTCGCACCCAATAAGTATCCAATTGAAAAGTAAAATACTCGGGATCGATTTGCTCTAACATAAGATGGTAGGGGATGATACCGCCGACCTCATTGAATTCCCAATGGTGATTATGATATCCCAAGATGACACCATGGTCCCGACAGTATTTGCCCATTTCCTGAAGGAAAGTAATTGTTCTCTTAACTTGATCAAGATCTGAAAAGGCATGAGGCATGATGGCTGGAATGATGAGCCATTTTTGGTTTAAGACCTCACATTCTTTGAGTGCATTTTGAATGCGAGATTTCAAACTGTCCAAACTACCTTGACTGCCAAAGATTTTCATTTGTTGCTCACGTGACAGCGACATAAAATCTGGTGGTGCTGCAAAAGAGACCCGTCCTACCGGGGCCTCAAGGTTATTTGACTGCAGAAGATCCTTGACTTCGAGTGGGTCGCGGCCTAAAAGACCTAAGGCAGAGAACTCAACCTGATTGTACCCAATTGCTGCCACCTGCTTGATGGTACCGTCAAAATCGGTAGACAACACCGGGGTAATCGTGGACAGTTGTAGGCCAATTTTTTGCAACTTAGCCCCCGACGTACCGACGTACCATGAATGGAAAGGCAAGAGGAATCCATAACAGGTAGATTGTTGTAACCATTCTCTTCTATTCATAAGGACGCCTATACTTTCTTTTAAAATAAGAAAAAATAAAAGCACCACGCATGGCATGTACTAAAGAGCCTGGTCTTGCTTGGTGGTCACTTCAGATCTCGGTAACTAATTAGTTTGATACCGCGCTCCTTGACTTTTTCCTTCACTTTTAAACTGATCAAAGCTCTGGTTTCGGCATCCCGGTCAAATGCCACATTTTCATAACCAGGATGCCCTACCGTGCGCAATTCTTCTACATCATATCCCGGATGAGATACCGTCATCCAGTCGCCTGGAGTCAGCTGATCCAACATGTCTAATAACCGATCTATTTTGTCCGCTGCATTAAATTCTTTGCCAGTCCAGCGAGGTGCCCGCTGAACCCCCATCTCTGCCGGGTGAATATCAAGACCATACTCTTTCGCCAACTTCTTGAAGAGCTCTTCCGTTTCTACACTGATTCGTGTACAACCCATATGACCCGTGAGATGGCTGGTGTGGGGAATCTTCTTCAGGGTGAGTTCGATTTGTGCCCTTAACTCCTGCTCAATTTCTTGAATCTTCCATTCGGTGCGAGCGAGTGCATTGACTGGTGTTTCTGACCGGCTATTCCAGATGGTAGGGTAGAAGTAGCCATCTTCGTCGGTTAGACTTGGGCAATGCGTAAGGGGCCTCCACTTAAGATTTTGCCATTCACTGGTGATGGCAAGATGAACACCCACATCTAAACCAGGATGTTCATTGAGCAATTGGGCTGCCTCCTCAAACCAAGGGCCCGTGGCCATTACTTCCACGGACCGAGCAATCCCCTTTGTGTATGCATCGATGCAAGCTAAGTTGGCCGCGTGGGAAAAACCCATATCGTCGATCCGGACCATGAGTCGGATGTCTTCAGACTGGGCGACCAAAGTTATACTCGGAGCAAAAAGAACCAGCATGAAGATCTTGCTGATCTGTGACAAGAAGCTCAGCGTTTTCCTATGGCACCGGGGGCCATGTAGTGTGGTATGCATTTATGATTCTGACTTGAAGAGTTGAAATGTAATAAGTATTTATCTATTTGCCATGGGGTTGAGATGGCCAACTTCATTTGGTTGGCACTCTTAAGGCCCACAGACTACAATTTTACTTCATACTGTAACGTGCCATGATCAAAGAAAGTAGTGATGTTTTCGAAGATGAATTTCCACTTGCTGGCAAAGGCATCCAGTGTTCCCGCCGCAATATGTGGTGTTAAAACAACATTGGGAAACTCGTAAAGTGGATTATTTGGGCCTGGTGGCTCTATTTCGTAGACATCAAGACCAGCGGCGCCCAATTTGCCGTCGCGCAAGGCCGTCAAAAGAGCCTGCTGATCAACGAGACCACCACGGGCGGTATTTACTAAAATGGTGCCCGCGGTCATCATCTCGAAAGCACCATGGTTTAGGAGGTGGTGTGTCTCTGCACTATGAGGTAAATGAAGAGTTATCACATCACAATATCTCAGCACATCGTGGAGAGATGCCTTCGCGAATTGCAATTGGGCTTCCTCCTCTTGAGAAAGATGGACATGGGGATCGTAGTAGAGACCAGAACAGCCAAATGCACGAACCAGTCTGGCGACAGACTGTCCGATCCTTCCCATTCCGATGATGCCAACCTTACGGTTTCGAAGTTCATGGGATTCTAGGCGAATTTCATTGATCAGCCACTTTCCCTTGCGAAGTTCTGCGTCGGCACGGGGCAATTTTCGCAACGCGGCCAATATCAACAACAGGGTATGCTCAGCCACACTATCCGTGGTGCCTACTGGTGTAATGGCAAGACGAGCATTCATTTTACGTAGCTCTTGCAAAGCTATCGTATCCTGATAGCCCACACCTTGGTGATGCACCAAATGCAGTCTATTAGCTCCTTGTAAGATCTTCTCAGTCAATGGCTTGGCGGCTACTACTGCAACTTCAGCTTGACTAATTTTATCCAATCGCTCCTGATCGTTATCTTCATCGAGGGTCATCAAAGCAATGTGATCCGGTCGAATCTTGTCGAGGTACTGCTTGAGATCACTTGGGATCCAACTGTTATAAAAAACCTTTCTTTGAGCACTCACGCTTGCGAATTATTGGGGACTGGTAATCTCTTCGATGAGATCCTCCATCCAAGTTGGAATGATCCGTTTGGCGGCAATCTGAGCCATGCCTTGAGATTCTTTGGCTTCGACCTTTTCAAGTCTTTTCAAAGTTTCGGGTAGATATTTCCTATCGAATAGGATGGTTCCATCTCGATCCGTCACTACCACCATGTCGGGCTCAATGAGGCAGCCACCCAGTTGAATGGGAAGACCAATGGTACCGGGCCCATTTTTTTGGGGAGCACGCGGAGAAGTATTTGTTGCCAGAACCGGTAATCCAACTTCCACGATTCCATGGTAGTCACGGATACAGCCGTCAGTGATGATGGCACTTACACCGGCATTTTTGGCAAATCCTACGAATAGATCACCAAATACAGAGGCATCCTGACATCGGTGGGTAGCTACGAGGAGTACGTCACCTTGGCGTGCATATTTTAAGCTGGTCCACAAGGTCAGATTATCTGCGGGCCCAGTGTCCAACGGAAATGCCAGTCCTACCTGGCAGGCATAGGAGCCAAGGGGTTTGATGGTCGGTTCAAGCACCAGGCAATCCGGGCAGGCGTCACAGACCGGTCCTGTACCTAATTCCCGCAATCGATTTCTTACTTCCAAAGAAATATTTGCTGGTCGGTCCACGGTATAAATGTCGATTGAATAGGTCATCTGATATAGATCTGGAATTCACAGCAAAACCCTTTTCGCTGCCGGCCTCTAAAGTACAACACCTACCTAAAAAGTTGTATCATTGGATCGCCTTATTTTGACAGACACTGAATTACTTTTTGATGTGGTCGAGCAGATCTCTTACCAGGGAGGGATTAAACAAGTTTTATAATAAGAATTGGAGATGGTTTGTGTTAGCAACACTCTTCCTGGCCACATTTCTAAACTATTTTGACCGACAGACATTGGGTGTTGCGATGGATCCGATCGCAGCTGAATTTGGTTTTGATAATATTGAACGGGGTAAATTACTGGCTGCCTTTGTTTTTGTCTATGCATTCTGTCAGCCAGTTCTAGGGTTTGTTGCTGATCGGATTAGAAATGTTCGATATTTTTTCCCCTTTATGGTGGTCGGATGGTCACTGAGTACCGTGGCAGTCGGTTTCGCTGAGACCTACGAACAGATTTTATGGTTACGTCGGCTTTTAGGTGCCTGGGAGTCCATCAACTTCCCCATTTGTCTTTTGATTATTGCTAGGGTATTTCCCGCTGCCGAAAGGAGTTTAGCTTCTGGCATTTTTGGAAGTGGTGCATTTGTTGCAACATTGATAGCTCCAAAGGTCGTCATCTTCTTTTCCAATACCTATGACTGGAGATATAGTTTTTTCCTGGCGGGATTTTTAGGTGTACTCTGGCTCATTCCCTGGTTCCTCATTTTCAAGAATCCGGCAGATCGTGCCTTGGCCTGGGATCGATCGCTAATTCCCCATGAATCTGAACGCGCGCGCGAGATTTTTAAAACCTACCTGAGGGTGGTGTCTGAGATCTTTCGGAGCCCAGCATTTTGGGGAGTTACCTTGATGGGGGTGGGACTGATCCCCTGCTTGTATTTTGCAACCCAATGGTTGCCCTCTTTTTTCACGCAGGCCCTGAATCAGGATTATGATCAGTCGTTGGGCAATCGATTGGTTCTCATTTATCTCATGTTGGATATTGGTCTTTGGCTGGGGGGGTTGGTGGTTTTATGGTTTTGTCGGTACGGCCGATCTATTTTAAAAACCCGTAAGACAGTCATGGTTGTCTCTTATTTTTTTATCCTGGGTGTGGTTCTGATCAATTGGGCAGATTCGATCTTTGTACTTACCCTTTTTCTGTGCCTTTTCTTATTCGGCATCGGTGCTTTCCTGGCCAATCAGCATGCCTTTAAACAAGACATTGTTCGAAACCAGGTTGGTACTCTAAGTGGCTGGGTAGGGTTCATTGAGACCACCTTTGCAGCGATTGTCGTAAAACGTGTGGGTGAGATGACCATGCAATCCCATGATTACTCAATGGTCTTTATCATGCTTTCCGGCTTCGCAACTTTTGCTGTTATTATGGTTATTATTTTTATGCGAAAGAAATGGATCAGCATAACATGAATTTTGCACATTTTATTGATGGACGTTATCATTTAGTGTTGATAGGATGAAGACGCTAAGAGGGGCGGTGCTCGGTTGTGGAATGATCTCGGACTATCACATCACCGCCTGGAAGAGAATGCCGGAAGTAGAGATCGTAGCTTTGGCTGATTTGAATGAGCATACGGCACTACTCAAGCGCGATCAATACCTACCTGACGCCATAGTTGGCCAAGACATTGAACGATTGCTCGATCATGTTGAGTTGGATTTTATCGACATTCTCACGCCACCGCGATTTCACAAAGAGCACTGCCTGATGGCCGCGGAAAAAAATCTTCACATCATTTGTCAAAAGCCCATTTCAGATGATTGGAGCGATGCGCGTGATCTTGCCCATTTTTTTCAATCGTACGAAAAACATTGTTGCATTCATGAAAATCATCCTTTCAGACCTTGGTTTGCAGAAGTGGCATCTCTACTTGAGCAGGGCAGGTTTGGACGAATTGAGAAAGTAGCAGTGGTACATAAAGATGCAAGTGAGCCGGCAGAAGGGTTTAAGATAAATTCGAAATTTGGAATACTCTTGGATTATGGTGTCCATGTGATAGCCATGGTGCGTAGCCTGCTTGGTGAACCCAATGATTACCAGGTCAGGTTTGGCCATCCCAATCCACGAGTTCACGGAGAAAGTGAGAGCAAAATAGCATTGGATTTTACAGACTGTCGAGCCACTGTAGAATTGGCCTGGCAGGATCAAAAAACTTATCAGGGAGGTTTTCTAATTGAAACGAACCAGGGAAGCATACACTATGCCGGATCTATGACGCGAGGGGACAAGGCCAGACTAACCATCATGAACAATAACGCCCGCTCGCAAAGAACGATTAATCCGACTGAAGAATTCGTTGAATCCTTTTACCTCTTCCAACGAGCCTTTGTCAAGGCAGTGCTAGAAGGTGAGAAGCCCCCGCAGCCCATTTCTGACAATATCAAGACACTTGATCTGGTGTTTTCTTTATATCAGCACGCATCGCCGTAGTTCCAATGGTGGATTCATTGCGTCGACCTCGCTGGTACCCATTTCGTACAACGTTGGATACTAAAATGTACCGCACCTCAGGTTAGTACTTTAATCGGAGAGTCCGAGAAGTTTTTTCGGATTCTCTTTTAGCATCATTGTCAATTCTGTCGGACTACACCCCGCTTGCCGGAGTAAGTGAAGAAAATGTCGCAGACCTTCCGTGGGACGTTCGATATTTGACTTGCCAAGATCACTCGTGACTACGAATGATCCTGCTCCCAGGTCTTTGATGAGATCTACCATCTCCTGCAACGTTACATGTCGTGTTGAGCGCATTTTTTCCATCGCGGCATGTGGTCCCATCAGATAACTGAGGTAAGTTAACTCAATGAAGACCTGCTGTTCCACCAGCCATGTGAGCATATCCCGGTCCAAGTTGGGGTCTTCGGCTAAAGCGTGCGTGACCAGAATGTTCTGAATGCCGAGTTGCCGGGCACGTTTTACCACAGCCCTGATTTGCCTTGATGTAAGGTGGCCAGTGGCGAGTACTAAATCATTTTCGGCCACAATTTTCAACACCTCAACGAGTTCAGGCACAAGATTTCCTTCATTGAAAATTTTGGTGTTGGCTGCGTCGATCGTCGGCAGCCAGACCACCTTAGCTCGTGTTGGAGCCATAGCCATCATGGCACGGACCGCCACTGGATTAATGCCACCAACCGCCCGGTTTAATGTGATACCACCAAACACTTCGATCTCTGAAACCTGTTCATTGACAAGTTTGGCGCGGGCAACAGTGCTGGTCACATGATTTTTAAGTACAATGGCTCTCATTCCCATTTCAGCCGAACTAAGCGTGACCTCGAGATCTGTTACGCTGCGTTCCACTATATCTGGAGCGGAATGTATGTGTAGGTCTATGGCGCCATGCATTAAACTGTCAAGCATGGTGCCTGGTGCTTGGCCCGTCACTGGGTTTGACAAGAGCAGGTAGCTGAGCCAGGCCAACGTGTATCTGTGTCTCAACATAAATTGATCATTTAGGCAAGGATCTTACCGCCCTTCCAAAAGACTGCAAGCTACTCAAATCCATCTCTTCATATTCGCGAGAAGCTACCAAACCGTCGGCACCTCCTTTATGCGCCATATTAATGGCTTCGGCAATCTTTGCCGGATCGCTATTCCAGCGTTGATCACCCCAATTCTTTCCCTTGGGAATGTCAAAGCCGATACCTGCATACACCGGAACTTGCCCCTGGATGTTGGATACGCATCTGGAGATCTCCTTATACACGTACTCAGGGTGA
This sequence comes from Saprospiraceae bacterium, assembly GCA_965223215.1. GTDB lineage: Bacteria > Bacteroidota > Bacteroidia > Chitinophagales > Saprospiraceae > JABDMH01. Next base: position 488,979 of record CBDCVZ010000010.1, read on the forward strand.
AATCCCTCCTCCTCAATGGTTCGATGATCGGGTTGCAATGAAAGGTCCAGTCCATGGGCACCCATGAAGATCTGATGTGCTTGGTCGAGTTCAAATTCCTTCAATAGTGTCTGATGCATGCGCCTGGTATTGCGCATGTGTCGTACACCTCCGATTTCATGATAGACGATGAGCTTGAAGAAATCAGAATATGGCAGCATGCGCTGGTAATCATCCTGAGCACGGTCGATCAGACTCTTTGCCTGAGAAGCCAGGGAAATATGTGCACCGAAGGAGATTTGCGGCTTGATTGTTTTAGCCACCTCATACATCATCAAATTCATTTCATCTCTGGCCAGATGATCTTGTTTCTCCCAAGCTAAAATCTCTGGATAGTCAAACAGTATCCGGAGCAATGCTACCCAAACCCCATCTTCTGGTGAATAATCCTCCTCAGCTAGCTGTTGTATATACTTAGCGAGCCTTAAATAGCCCTCACGCGCTCTCTCCAGATCAATGTTGGTTCGCATCGCTCGCCGATGGCAGGTGGAGCAAAAACACGTGGGTTGGGTATTGCGCCAAATTGTATGATGCAGTATGCTACCGCGTTCGGAACCATACTGAATGCCGTCAATATCATAGTGCGAACAAAGGTTTTGCACATTGGCCACCCACCAGAGACGGAAAGCTTCTTTGTTGAAACATGGCAGATGATGATCATTGCCGAACACATCCGTGCTGTTTGTCTTACCTGCCCAGTGTTTAATGTGTTGATGTCTCGTCGTCCCAAATCCCTCATACATTCGGACATAAAGTTGCATGCCCCTTGCTTTTACCTCTGGTATGCACGCCTCCAGAATATCGATGTCACCAAATTCGACCTCTGCACTGGCCTTGGGATGAAAAAGTCCAGACGGAATAAAAAACTTGTGGTCATGCCGAATCCACGACATGGGGAAATTACGGTTGGACGCATCCTTTTTTGGCTTACCGTGGTCTCCCATCATTTTCACAGATCGACCCATTCCACCATAGTATCCGTATACATTTAAGAAAAGTGTGTTGATGGCGGCCTCTTCCTGTAAAAGATCCAATACATACTTAATTCCTTCATCCAGTAGGCTATGAGGTGCTATTTGAATACCTACCAGTCGATCCTTTTTTGGTCTTTTGAAAAGTGTTGTGGCCGCACTGGTCAATACGGCTGGAGTGACAGCACTCCGCTTCAGAAAGGTTCTACGCTTCCAAGGTCTGGTCATGATTTTAATGTTTCAATGGAACGTCTCATTACTCGACCACGATTTTCTTCACTCGCCTGATTTTGTTTGTGGCTAGCTCTAAAAGGTAAGTACCGCTAACCAATTCCGCGGTTGGTAAATGGATTTGATGTAACCCTTCCCTCATCCAACCCCTGGTGATCTCCTTCAATTTTTTACCAGCCACATCATGAAGGGATAAGCGTACTTCTGAAGCATGAGCTAAGGTTAACGAAAGCCAGCAATCTCCCTTGCTCGGATTCGGACGGATATCGAAATGTAAATGTGTGCTGGGTTCAAGATCATGCCAGGTCTGTAGATGGGTGGTCTCATTGATTAAGTCCACCGTGATGGAGATAATACTATATGGCGGCATTGTGATGGTGTCGCTCCTTCCACTCTGAAAAGTCAGCTCACCAGGTTGCCAATAATGTGACTCATGTGAGAGGAATGTGCTGGCTTCTAATCGATCCTGGTGCGAACTCAAGCGGGCATAAAGATCTTCCGGGTGATCACTGATGTTAAGTGCGACGATCACCAATGTACTGTCGTCTCCATGCAGGTAGGCACTAGCCAGCACACCAGTCTCAGGATCCGCATGGGCCGAAACCCGCACGGACTCAGGGCGAATGGGATTAAAGAAGTGCTTAGCTGCCACGTATTTGGGTGCATTTTGTCGCAGCGAAGCACTCGTAAGGCCCATGGGAGTCACATTTCCCTGATTATCCTCATCCACAAAGGTCCAGTACACCCAGGCGCTTTGATCCCCCACCGTCAGAGCTTGATGGATTCGCAGCCCAATACTCCAGGCCCCAAAACCCGGAAATCCCCCTGGCGGCGATAGCCATTCCGATACCTCCCCAGAGGTTTCGGTCATCCATGATTTCTTTTTGTAAAAGCTAAATCCAGGTACGTCAGGTGGGATCCCCGGCGCAGGACTATTCATCCAGCCATTCTTCCAATATTCCCAAAATATTGGGTCGGCCTGGCCAGCACTAACACCATCTCGATCATAGCCATGAATACAGAAAAAATCTATGGCTTGGAAGGCCTCCTCATCGGCGGCTATATTCATGAGATACTGTAGATTCTTGTGGGTTGGATCATCATTTCCTCCAAATTGCCATAGTCCGTATTCATTTCCCAATAGATCTTCTGGGCCCATGATCTTGATATCTCTTAGCGATGGGTGTTGTTCAAATTCTGATCGGATCGCCTTAAGGGCGGCAATGTATTGAGATGACAATGGATAAGTCGTGCTGTTATAGTATTGTTCAAAATTTAGTTCGTTTTGGAGGCTGATGGCGTAAAAGGTCACCTTGTGAAAATCTTGATATCCCTTGATGTATGCTGCTGTGCTACGGGCAAATTGTGTAAGGGAACTTGTCGGTCCATCACCTCCCAATGACGAATCATCAAAAACATCTAAAAGCCTTTCACTAACATCTAATTTACCCCCTGCATAATTGCCACCCCAGACAAAGGGCCATGGTGTTTGGGAGACTGGACCAGGCCACCAATCATGGGGATACATGTTGCCAGAGGTTACTTTTAACCAAGGCAACGGAGACCAAATAGAGCCAATTAATTTGAAATCACCCAGTTCTCCTGTACTCGAAATTCCCACCGAGATGGCATCGTTTCGCTCGTACTTAAAAAGTGATTTATTGTATTCAATATCGGGACCCATCACAGCGATGGGTGCTTTTAAGCCACCAAATTCGCGACCGTAATCTTCGGGACCAGTATAGGTACGTACTCGATTACCTTCTGGACCATTGGGATTGGCAGGATCTTCAAAATTAAACACACTTTGTGTGCCGGATCCCATAAACCATGGAGAATAAACCCGTAAATCACTGTAGGGAGAAATCAATTTAGGTGTTAGGTCTACCCGATAAATAGATGCTTTCAGGTCAGCAAAAAAGAGCTCCTGCCACCAGCTCTCGTTGACTAAATTTCCACCTTGGAAGGCACCGAAGCCATCGATGGTCTGATGTTTTAAGTCGGTATCGATGGTAATCACCGTCTGTCCAATCACATAGTGTGACGAAAGGAGCAACAGCCATGAAGCAATTCTAAATAGAGATAATGGACCTTGCAAAACTTGATCTTCACTTGGTAAAACTTGGCCCAATATATGGATTGCCGGATGGTTTAAAACATCGAAATTCAAAGAGGCCCTGTTTATCCATGATCTCCTAGGGATCATTAAATGGTAGTATTTTTTTGTTCGAATAAGAAACCGAGACCTATCAATCGAAGATCTTACATGAATGCCGAAGGGTCGGGTCTTCCAAATGGAGTTGATTCAGGGCGATCTGTCTCCCCATCAGGGGCAATCGAGACTTTCTAACTAGGGGTGAGGCGATCGCCTTGCCATTTGGTCGACCCAGTGAAACCGAGTAATTATTTTCAAAAGAGGGTGTTTTGGAACCGGTCTGCAATGCTTCTCTTAAGCTTATAAGCTAGGGCAAGCTCTAGGATAGTTATACTGGTAATGCAAAGAAGATATCATTAACTTTCTCTTCCCATGTTGTTATTGATTGTATAAAACTCCTTGATCATGATGAAACTAAAGAACCTAGGTCTCGTATTTATTTTGGGCCTGCCTATTTTGGCCCCATGGCAATTAGCGGCACAGCTGGAGATTGATGGAGGTAGCCCCGGTATAAAAGTTATCAATGCAAATGTTGCCGGCGATTTTAATGGTATTGCTGCAGGTATCCGGGCAACCAATAGCTTTATCGGAACTGCCATTGACGGCACCGATAATAGCTCCTCCACTTCTAGTAATGGAGTGAAGGGTTCTTCGACGGTGGGAAAGGGCGTTTTCGGTGAGAGCAGTGCAGGTGTGGGTGTATTTGGAATGTCCGACACCCATTATGGAGTTCAGGGTGTGAGCACCTCCAGTGTTGGAGTACGAGGGACATCCGATTCGGGTACGGGTGGATATTTCAGTTCATCGAGTGTCGCGGCCCAATTAAAGGGTCATCTAAAACTCGAAAGCCTGAGCAATGATCACAATTGGCAAATAGAGATTAATAGCGCCCTAAATGATGGGTACCTGCTGTTGTACTATAAGGGGGCATTTAGAGGAAGTTTCAACAGTACCAATGGGAATTACGCCTCGGTATCAGATGGCCGATCCAAGCAAAATATTCAACCAATCAAAGATGGTGTCCTGCAGGATATCAATGCCATGACGCCCGTGTCTTATGAAATGAAGGATCAAAATGATGATGAGCGGACTTATGGTCTTGTCGCACAAGAACTACAGCAAATATTGCCGGCGGTGGTGCAAACCACCAATACCGAAGGTGACTCTCTCTTTTCGATTTCCTACTCAGAATTGATTCCTATTTTGATCAAAGGTATGCAGGAGCAACAAGAATTAATCGAGGCATTGAGCAGCCAGGTTCACCAGCAACAAAACCAAATATTACAACTCATAAATCAATGGCAAGTCCGGACGTCAAAATCCAATGTTATTCGAGATTAAATTGATTCGACAATTTCTTTAAGAGGGCAGAAATAGATTGCTTTATCTCCTATGCGACGGCCTACCCTTTTAGACCAGCTGTGTTCAGAGCCAATCAACCCTGATGATTTTCAGTTATTTCCTCATGTTCGCTGGGATAACTCAAAATGTTTACGTCAGCGACTGGGTCGGACGTTGTATTTACTAAATCATAATGGGGAAGTGAAGGACTACGTTGACCAACTTTGCGAAACATCCTTGCTGGGAATTTCTTAATTTTCATTTTGATGAAGTGGATTGAAATATTTTGGCAGAAGATCTTTGTCCTGCTGCACTGGCATTGTCGCTGGTGGGGCCAACAAATCATTGATCCTCCTGAAAGAGAGGAATAGGGTAGGCAAGACTTTAAATGCGCCTATGTGAGGCATCATGCCAAGGTGACTTTAGCGACGGGTTGCAAGGATTCATCATCACCGCAAGTTTAAGCAGTATGCCATCTCATGATACGGTCGCCGGACGGATCGTCTTCTTGGTCTCTTTTTTTTGTCTGATGGTGCGGTGCGGGCCTTCGTACCAACCAGCTGATGGGCTAGCAGCCCGATTACCCGAAGTTGTGGACTTCAATTTTCACGTGAAGCCAATCCTGGCTGATCGCTGTTTCCCATGCCACGGGCCGGATCAGGGGGCCCTAAAGGGAGACCTGCCATTGCACATTGCTGAGGCAGCATTGCAGCAACCCCTAAGCTCGGGACAATATGCGTTTGTTCCTCACCAACTCAATAGAAGCGAGGCATTCCAGCGCATACTTTCTACCAATCCGGAAAGACAGATGCCGCCACCAGAATTTCAGCGCAAGCTCAGTGCATATGAAATCGCCTTGATTGCCAGGTGGATCGAACAAGGAGCAGTGTACAAAAAACATTGGTCATTTCTTACTCCAACAAAGCCCAAGGTTCCAGTCGTTGAAGACACTAGTTGGTGTCGCGATTCCATCGACTACTTTGTCCTCGCTAAACTCAATGAGAAAGGCATGGCACCCAAAGAGGCAGCCGACAAGGAAACACTATTGCGAAGGGTCACATTAGATCTTATTGGCTTACCCCCATCGATCAAAGAAATCGATGACTTTCTGCACGATCACAGTCCTGATGCCTATACCAAAGTGGTCGATCGGTTGCTGGCATCGGTGCATTTCGGAGAGCGCCTGGCACTGGTTTGGTTGGACCTGGCCCGGTATGCTGATTCTAATGGGTACTCGCAAGATGGTCTTCGCATCATGTGGCCCTGGCGAGATTGGGTCATCAAGGCATTTAATGACAACATGCCCTATGATCAATTTATAACCTGGCAGATTGCCGGTGATAAACTAGTAAATCCAAACCTCGAACAAAAGCTTGCCACTGGTTTCTTGAGAAATCATCGCTTAAATGGAGAAGGAGGCATTATTGATGAGGAATATCGAGTAGAATATGTGGCAGATCGTACAGAAACCACCGCTACGGCATTTCTTGGGTTGACCTTCCAATGTGCACGTTGTCACGATCACAAATACGACCCCATCACCCAAGAAGAGTATTTTCAATTCTTTAGTTTTTTCAATAGTGTCAACGAAACGGGCATCACCGCTAACGATGGCAATTCAGGGCCAGAACTTGTACTCTCATCGGATGAGGTGGAGCAGAGGATCCGTTTTATTGATCAACAAATCGAGAAGGCGCAAAAAGAAGCCGGCCACCTGGCTCAGCATCTTAAACCAGCTCAAAATCAAGAACCAGCCCTGGATCTGAGTCATAGCCTGTTGGTGGATCTTTCCTTTGAAGAATTCCAAGATCACGGTTTTATTAACCAAGTCAATGGCAGTGAGTTTTTCATGACCCGCGGCACTGTTGAGCAGACGGAGGGAGCCATCGGCCGGGCCATCAAATTTACAGCCTATGACCTGGTGAGTCTGAAGAAGGATCAATTGCATTTTGGACGTGGGGATGCCTTTAGTTTTTCATTTTATCTAAAGTGCTTGGATCAGAATTCCGATGTCACTGTGCTGAATCATCTGAGTAATAAGGCCAATAATTATCCAGGATATGAGATTGCAGTAAAGGGTGGTATTCCGATATTTCGCTTGGTGCATAGCCTACCTGCCGTAGTACTGGATGTACGCGGTGATCAAAAATTGAAGAGTGGAAAATGGGAGCATCTAGTCTTTACTTATGATGGATCTGGTGGAGCGGATGGCGTCGAAATATATTTAAATGGGAAGAAAGGTAAGCAGGTGGTTTTAGATCGGTTGAGCCAAGGTATCACGAGCCGAAAGAAAGAATTGACTATTGGGGGTATGATTGCCTACCAGACCGATAGGAAAGGGGCATGTGAGATGGACGAACTCAAAATCTACGATCGTACCCTCAGTGCCATTGAAGCCAAGGCACTCTATGTTGGAGCAGATCTCGAGCCGGCCGAATTTTCGGTGGAAGACCACCAGGAGCATTTACTGACTAACTACCATCCGGAATATCAAAAGAGCATTCGTCAAATCAGGAAACTTAGAAAGGAGAAATTTCAGATACAGGATTCGCTCACCAGTGTGATGGTTATGGAAGATCTTCCTTATCCCAGGCCGACTTTTGTCTTGGATCGAGGGTCTTATGATGCACCGAGCAAGCGGGTTTTTTCTGGAACCCCAAGCGCACTTGGATCGGCGGTAACCGACTCTTTGGCCAACCGTGCCAAGCTGGCAAGATGGCTCCTAGATCCAGGCCATCCGCTCACCGCTAGGGTGGCCGTCAATCGATTTTGGCACCTGCTTTTTGGGCGTGGTATTGTCAAAACACTTGAAGATTTTGGTAACCAGGGAGACCTGCCAAGCCACCCAAAATTACTCGATTGGTTGGCCCGGACCTTTGTCGAATCAGACTGGGATATTAAATCGCTTCTAAGACAAATGGTGCTTTCGGCTACCTATCGACAATCCTCGCGTGCTCCATCATCTGAGAGGTTGGCTGATCCCGCCAATATTTACCTCAGTAGGGGTCCAAGTAGTCGACTTTCGGCAGAATTGATACGTGATGTTGCTTTGGCCGCCAGCGGACTGTTGGTAAGAGATATTGGAGGGCCAAGTGTCAAACCCTATCAGCCACCCGGATTGTGGTCTGAGAAGGGTGAATTCAGTATGCTTAAGAATTATCATCAGGATCATGGTCCCAATTTATATCGACGCAGCCTTTACACCTTTTGGCGTCGAACGTCACCACCACCATCCCTGGCGACTTTTGATGCTCCTACAAGAGACATTTGCATCGTGTCGCGCCAGGCGACCAATACACCTTTGCAAGCACTGGTATTGCAAAACGATCCACAGTTCGTAGAGTCAGCTCGAGTGCTTGCCGAAAAGGTAATCCGAAGCGATCTTGATAATCGAGAAGCGGTGGCATTGGCTTATCGCTTGTTAACCGGAAAACATCCTGCCCCTGAAATTGTCGTTCTATTGTCCAATCTGAAGGAAAATCAACATCAAAAATATTTGCGTTTCCCCAAACTGGCGCATGCCTTGATGGAGGTCGGAGAATTCCCCTTGGATTTGACCTTGGATCTTGCTGAAGTGGCAGCCACAACCATTGTGGTGAGTACGATAATGAGTTTTGACGAAACGCTTACAAAAAGATAAATTGATGAAGTCAGACTGCATGATACCATCCCGTCGAAATTTTCTATTCAATAGTAGTCTGGCGCTAGGGGGCGTTGCCTTGCGCACGCTCTTCAACCGTAGGATTTACCGTCATGCCGATCCAAAGGTGCGTCGGATCATTTATTTGTTTCAAAGTGGTGGTCCCTCACAGCACGATCTGTTTGATTACAAGCCGCTCCTCAACAAATTAAATGGTGAGGAATTACCGGCTTCGGTACGCCAAGGTCAGCGGATCACCGGTATGACCGCCGGACAAAAATCCTTCCCATTGGCTGGCACCCAATTCGAATTTGATCAATATGGAGAATCTGGCACCTGGATCAGTGAATTGTTGCCTTATACAGCTGAGATTGTCGATGAACTTTGCTTCATAAAAACCATGCATACAGAGGCCATCAATCATGACCCTGCCATTACCTTTTTTCAGACTGGTTCTCAGCAGCCGGGTCGACCCTGCATTGGTTCTTGGCTCAGCTATGGCCTAGGGAGTTTTGAAAAGGACCTCCCAGAATTTTGTGTCCTGCTGTCTAACGGTACGGGAAAGCTAAATGCCCAACCACTCTATTCGCGATTATGGGGAAGTGGATTCTTACCTTCCAATCACCAAGGAGTTCAATTTCGCGCGGCAAAAGATCCTGTACTATATCTTTCAAACCCTCCTGGAATTGATGCAGCGTCAAGAAAATTGATGTTGGAAACCTATCGTCGAGCACAGGAGCTGCAGTATGCCAGCGAACAGGATCAAGAAATCGAAACCCGAATTGCACAATATGAAATGGCATATCGGATGCAGACTTCGATTCCCGAGGTAATGGATATTACTGGTGAACCAGATTACATCTACGATCTATATGGACCGGAATCGCAGATACCGGGAACCTACACATCCAATTGTCTGCTGGCTCGTCGATTATTAGAGCGAGGTGTAAATTTTATTCAACTTTATCATCGTGGTTGGGACCAGCACCTTAACTTACCGAAAAACCTGGCAAATCAATGCCGGGATACCGACCAGGCCTCAGCCGCGCTAGTTCAGGATTTGAAACAACGCGGTCTTTTGGAGGATACTTTGGTGGTTTGGGGTGGTGAATTCGGTCGCACAAATTATTCCCAAGGCAAGCTTGAGATAGGCAATTACGGTCGAGATCATCACCCACGCTGCTTCACGATTTGGCTAGCCGGTGGTGGTATCAAAAAAGGGCTTAATTACGGCCATACGGATGAATTTGGCTATAACATTGTAAGCGATCCCGTACATGTCCATGATTTTCAAGCCACCTTATTGCACCTATTTGGCATTGATCATGAGAAACTCACCTTTAAACATCAAGGAAGATATTACCGCCTCACAGATGTTCACGGGCATGTGGTGAAAGATATTCTTGCATGATTCACCTACCCAGAAACCACCACAAGGTTCTAATCAAACCTTTCCTTCTTCAATGACCATATACTGTTTCAGTCACCACGGCGAATTGGGATCTGAGCTGTCAATAGGGTCCGACTGATCGTGCTGGTCAGATTTTGATTAAGGTTCTGGGGCAGGTGATCACGTTTCCAGAATGGTGGTATTTCTAGATGTTGGAATGAGTTTCTTTGAAAATCAATCTATTTAATTAGAGAATTATCCAATACCAAGACAAAGTCAAATACACCGAGGAAGCATTTCGCAATATCGAGTGTGGAGCAGATTTCCCATCGATCAAGCACCCGCTCACCCACGAAGGCCTAAAACAATATGAGGTCAATGAGATCATGGTCAGCCTTTATAAAATGCTCTTGGATAAATATGGTTCAAAATTCAGTGAGGAGCTGGTTGCCAACTCCACCGCTGTTAAACTCGATGCTTTGAAACATCTTTCAATAGACGTGATGGCCTTCTTGAAGGAGCGGAAAATCGAAGAGGATGATCCTGGCTCAAAAGAGCAAGGCCAGACCAATGTAGCCAGCCGGCACAGCCAGAGAAGAGATTATTGCGTCAGTTACCAATGTCAATTTTCCAGACAAAGAAATCGAAGGTTTTTTTGGATTCATTGGATGGGGCTCAAGAACCTTCGGCCATCCCTAAATCGATCCGGATGGCATCATTATTTAATTTTTGCATCCGTAAGAATCTCTGTAGTCGCTCTCCTTCTCTATCACTTTCTTGTTGAGCATGCCGATCATACCAGTGGTGGTTCAAGGAATATTTTCCTACCACTCCTCTTGGCCTATTTTATCGGAAGAAATAAAAATATTGGGAACGAAGTATCGTCGGGTCTGGTAGGTGCAAGCATTCCCTTGACCGTGGCATGGACTTACTCGATGCCAGCGACCAGTACGAGGATGGTGAGACAGGTAGCAGAGCCAGCCAAGACGTAAAATGCCTTTTGAGCGGAATATCTGTTGGCCACCATCCCTGCCAACAGCGGTAGAATTGCCCAGCCAAACCCGCCGATAGAGAAGAACAAACCCACTGACCTGCCACCAAGTTCTGGACCAAACGTATCGTTGACGTATCCGAGTACTTGTGCGATTAGGATCGGAAAAATGGGTGCCATTATGAGCGCAATAACCAAGATTCCTGCTAGTGTGTGGATGGAAGTTTTTGAGGTCGCTAGAACAAGGGTACAGATGATACAACCCACTGACAATGCTATCAGAACTGGTATGTCCATCCCGGCCGGTAGCAGAAAGGCCGCCAATAGCCTGGCTGAGGTAAAGGTGAGCCAGAAGACAGAGAGATAGGTCGTGGCACTGCGGGTAGACATGCCCCGGTCAATCATCAATGTAGTTGCCCAAAGTGCTGTGCATGCCTCAATGCCAACATAAAAAAAGAACGCCATACAAAGCATCAAAACCTGGCGATCAACCAGCAGGCTTCCAATGCCCAGATTGATATTTGCAGCCGTGTCCAACGTCAGGGGCTGCCAATTCACAAAAAAAATCAACACCAATGGCAACATCAGGAAAAAGGAAAAGGTCAAGAATGTTTTTTGGAACTTAATCTTATTCAACAGGAAGACCACCGCAATAGGCATGATGAATGCCCCCATTCCGAAAATAAAGTCCCCAAAATTCATCGCAGAAGATAGGGGAGCACCGTCACGAAAGAGGGGTAAAAAGGCACTTCCCTGAAGTACATTTAAGACATTTACTAAAGCGGACCAACCCAGTGCCAACAAGATGACTGCAATGAGCGCTGACATATATCTCTTGGCCTTGGATAGAACTAAAACACTCAATATCAAGGTGACGAAGGCTATCACAATGACCACCTGACGTCCAAAAGTATCAGCAAAAATTCCAGCTGCAAAGGCCATGGGAATGGTCGTGAACCCAAAGGCACTTAATAGCCCACCGACCCGTTCCTCATTAATCGAAAGTCTCTCAGCTAAAGGCACCTTAATACTTCCGAGTAGGGCATGGCACATACCCGCTGCAGTGAGTGCCAATATTTGCATCATGGTCAAGAAGAAATCCATCTGCATAGGCCAATCATTTTGAGTTACTAGATTTGAAGCCTTTTGACTTCCAGGTAAGATACAGAACCGAATTCTTAGAGTTGCTAATTATCGAGCGGAAAAATCTTCCAATCCCTTTGCTGGGAAAGTGCCCCTGCATATTTATAGTGTAAACTACCACAGACGTTCTATGGAATGCCATGTGACAAAATAAAGGCGATGGATCAGGGGAGATCCATCGCCGAGGGTCTTGGGCGTGCGAATTAAAAATTTATCTTCAGTGATCCGCAAAAGAATCTTTGTTCACGGTGATTCGCTTCACAGAAAAACAATATTTATAGCTGGTAGATGGGGGACTAAGACAACTTGTGGAGTGGAGAGAATATAAGAGATTTCGTCCAAAATTGCAACATTAGTCAGGCGTAAATATATAATTTTATTTCATTTGTTCTGGATCTCTTCACAGCACTTCACACTCAAGGTTGCAAGACGCACACGGGTGATTTACTCACCACAAAATAACGGACCGCGTCAGGACATTCTTTTTCGATTTTTTCGCTGGTCACCTGCCGAGAATCTATGTACGCTTCTTTTTCCCGCTGATCACAGATGATTTCCGTTTCTGTCGGATCCAACTCTGTGATTTGCTCTGGATCTGTGCATATCGATACTTCATTTGAGATGGTAATGATGCTGCACTCCCAGCATTTTGCTTCCTCTTTGTGACAGGAGAACATCAGGATGAGGCTGAGTAGAAAAATAATGTGCATGGCAGGTCACTAAGATACAGTTTCATGGTCTAAAGGTGGAGGAGACAATCCCAACTATTACCTTTTTGGAACCAGTACCTTTTCCCATTTCGGATTAAAATTTATCCATACCTCCTGACCATTTCCTCAGAAACCTGTCTGCATTTTTTCAATGACTGGCCAGGTGACCTCTGGATAGAATTGATGACCACCGTCTCCCTCGATCAGCTGGATTTGCTTCAGTTGTTTAGCCTCTCGATAATAATGTTGTGCGATCGCAAAGCCATCTCGCACACTGTCGATGTCGGCCAAATAATCTTTTTTACCGGCCACGATAATTAGTGAACGAGGCACAATCAATTGCGCCACCTCAGGCATATCCATTAAATTGAGTAAGCCTGGAACGTAACCACAGGCACAGTGGGGGTATTTTAGCCAAGAAGTTGCATAGGGACTGAAAGAGCATGAAACGACTGTCAATTCAATCCGTTGGTCGAGCGCACTGGCGAAGTAGCTGGTGGTGCCACCTGAAGAATTGCCCATACAACCAAGGCGGTCCAAGGTTAAGTCGCTTTGAGTGGCAATAAAATCGATCGCCGTTGAAATGTCAGAGGTACGCTTACCAATCATAGACTGGCCCTGCATGATCATGTTTAGCGACAAATGGTTGCACGAAAGCGAATCAACTGCCTGTTCTCCAAAACCATATTGCTCCACGGCCAGTGCCGCATACCCGTGAGCGATCGCTTGTCGTGCCAGGTCACGGCCACCTGCTACGAGCGCTCTATCTCTTTCCTGCCGAATTTCACCGATTGAGATATACATGCCGGGTGCATGACCCTGCAAACAAATCATGACCTGAAATGGTGGTGGTAAATTTCTCGGCTTGAGTAATACCATGGGGATGCGATCATCTTGACCATTGGTCACCATGACGCGATCCATCGTAAAAAGCTCGGTGCCCTCCATGGATTCAAGGGCGAATTTTTTGAGGGGAAGGACCTGATGACCAATGGTACTAGCCAGCTTCTGTCGCAATGTGGTGATTGAATCTAAATCTTCCTGAGGTGCTTCTGGATCTCCACATCTGATGATTAAGAATACTGCCAGCAATGAAATTACTTTAGCAATAGGGTAGTGAATGCTGCATGTCATCATTTGTTTATTAATAAGTTTTCATAATAATAGGGTCGGCTTGTATTGGAATAACCATCTTCTCCCACGATATCTAAATCACCATCTCCATCCATGTCTGCCACCTCACCTGAATAGATTCCCTTTCCCTTAGCTATTAGCAAAGATCTTTCGAAATTACCGTTGTCATTTAGATAAATGCGTATTTCCTTTTCATCCCAAGCAATGGCTGAAAGGACATCCAAGTCTCCGTCATTATCAAAATCTGCCAGCTTGACACAATGTGCCTTGTTATAATTACTCCTAATAATGGTTTTCTTCCAGGCCTTCTTCTTTTCGGGATCAGAAGGTCCCCGATACCAAGCTAAATGATGAGCGTCACCTCCGTACTTCTTAAAATGCTCAGCCGGAGAAAGTACCAGATCTAGTAGACCATCTCCGTCGAGATCACCCATATCCTCTTTAGTTGCTTTGTTTACATATTTAAAATCAGGATCGATGTCGTATCTCGTAAAGGAGTCCTGAAGGACGTCAACTGGTGTAGCAAACCAATGACCTGTCATGGTTAGGTCCGGTCTATGGTCCATGTTGACATCACCAACGGCAAGCCCTTCGCCCGCTTGTCCACGATGGATTTCCCGGATTGTCCATAAATCATGTTCTACCTGTAATATGGCCGTCAGTGCTTCAGGCCCCTTGTGTCGAATGATGACATCCAAGTTACCGTTTTGATCGAGGTCAACAATTCGCATATCATTTGCGTGAAAGCCTTCAATGGTCGCAATCATTTTCGATTCCCAGGGCTGATAAACCAATTCTCTACCGGGATTTAGAGTGGTAAAGATCTTAATGGGCCCGGTGCTGTGCCCATCATTACTCCAAACTAGGTCCATATCACCATCAGAATCAATATCGGCTGCTTTCGCAGCTCCAATGAAATCGTCCGCACCATCGGGCAATTCCAGCTCGTGTTTTTGCCACACTTCATTTGACTTTTGTAACCAGGCAAACGTCGTACGACCTCCTGCATGAGCTCCCCCCTCAAAAACAGCTACATCTACTTGTCCATCCTGATCAAAATCGGCAACGGCAAGGGCTGATATACCGGAGATTTGGCCTGCGGCAACATCTTTCGGTGGTGCAAATGTTAGTGACTGCTTTTGTGCCAAACTCAGCATTGGATTTACAAGGTAGATCGCAAAACTCAAAAGCAAAGGGCAGGGATTCATGGCAGAAAATTAAATCAAGACTGCTAATTAGGATGTATAATGGCAGCCAATCCTCTTTCTCTCGGGAGCTGCCAACTCAAAGTGTCGGCAGGGGTGATCCGGAAAGTGTCCATTTGCACAAACTGGTGGTCAAGATGCTGTGTACGATCGCTGAAAGTTACGATTTGGTATTTCTGACCAGCCTCCAGAAAACTCAGAGGAATTTGGAAGTTTCGAGTTTCTTCACCCGTCAAAATACCGAGATACCAAGAGCTTTCCGATCGACGTGCTATGATGGCAAACTTGCCTGGATATCCGTCCAGGATCTTGGTGTCGTCCCAGGTGGTAGGAATCTGCTGATAGAAGGACAATTCCGGAGTTTCTTTAATGAACTTTTGATTTCGGCCAGCACCACCTACGGAGGCCGGTGATCCCTCAGGTCGATCGTACCAGAAAACAAATTGCCAGGGACTATAGATACAGATCATTTTTGCCATTTGTGAAGCATGCGATCCCATTTTTTGGTGCACCCTGTCGGCAAAGTAGCAATTGGTTTGATCACCGGCTCCAGCGATCATCCTCGTGAAAAGTGTCTTAATGACGGTCGAATTTGTTGCAGACTCTTCATCGCCTCGAATTCCTTCTTGGGTCATTAAATTGGGAAGGGTCCTGGAAATTCCAGTAGGTCTGTACTCATCATGGACGTCGACCATTAATCGGTGGGTGGCCGCTTTGTGAACAGCTTCGTGCAACCATTTGGTCCAACGTTGCGAACCCACATTTACGAATCCGTATTTAAGTCCTTGGATACCCCATGATTGATACAGTGGAAGCAAATCGTCTAATTGCTTCTCCAGGGCACGACGATTTACATATAATATGATGCCGATGTCCTTGCTTGTGCCATAATCAATGACTGCCTTTAGATCTAGGGGGCCCGGCGAACGTTTTGGATCGACCGTCATGGTGGTTGCATCTGAAGTACTATCGTATTCGTGACCATACCAGCCAGCATCAAACTCTACAAACTGTAAATTATTCCTGGCGGCAAAATCGATGCAAGCTTTACCACCTTGGGTGGTTAGCGTAACTTCCCGGATTACTTTTCCTGGCTTAATCCAACGCTTATCACTGAGCGTATCCGGATTGCAAAGATTTAGGACCAGATGATTATTGGTTAGTATTTCAGCAGGGTTTCTTGCCACCATGACATATCGCCAGGGTGTTTTAAAGGTGCCGCTCATTGAAACAGGGCTGTGTAGCTCACAGCGCAGTGAATTTTTTTCCGCACCACCGATAAACTTCATGCGTGCAAAATCGTAGAGATTGGCCTCACCGATTGCCGCAAAAACCGTGTCACTTAGTTCTGCCAGGAGCGGCCTTTCGACAGCCTTATCCAAGTTCGAAAGGGGACCTCTCTGGATGGCACCTTGTGCAGTGGTTGAGCTCCAAACCTGAACATCTGCAGGAAAAACAAACGCAGTTAACTCCGTCTTAATTTGGATAGAGTCTGGTGAGGTGTATTCAAATCGAAAAGCCGTTCCTTCATCGTAAGCACGAATTTGTAGGATGATCGGATCTGTCAATACATTGCTAGAACAATATAACTTCATTTGATGATAACGATCGGAGTATTGTGATTTTTCACCGAATACTGGATTCCAAAGGGTGTCTTTGGTATATCTCTCAACTCGCTCTACTTGCTGCAGTATGATTGGTTGACTGCGGTAGGTGGCCTCAAAACCTATGGGTGATTTATCAAAAATAGTTTCATTGCGAAATTGCCTGGTGAAGAAAAACCGGTTCGTCTTAGCATCAAATTCAATCAAAATGCTTTGTACATTTTTCGGACTTCTTAAGACATATACTTCAGCCTCTTGACAAGCTGAACAAGTGAGCATGACAAAGATCACAACCAGCAGATGTCTCAGCACCGTGGCCAAAGGATTTAATGCTTTACGATAATGCCGTTTCATTCCAGGGTTTCACCACAGTTTACATAGATCTGATCCAAGGCCATTCCGATAAACATCGGATACATCCAGCTCCGATAGCGACCCCAAATTTCTCCAGAAATTCGTGGGTAAACCTTATCACTAATGATGCCTAAAAGTGGCTGAGCTTGCTCACCGATTTCGCGTACCGAAATCGCTGCTTGTAGGAGAGAGGGCCCTTTTTCTGTTTGTAGGGCCTCAGCCAGCAATTCCAACGCCTTTTTGTCGCCAAAATTCTTAACCAAGATCTCAGCAGCTAAGAGGCGATTGGTCAGAGACGGGTCCTTCAGGCATGCGTCGAGCCGTGCTTTGAGGTTCGCCGGGGGAGGCACCATGGCATCGATGGCCATTAGTGCCCAGTATCGGACGGCAGATTCGTCATGGGATAGTGACCTTCGGACTTGAGTGACTTCTCCCTTTCCCACTAAATTTGCTGCCTCCCAAACGGCATCCAAAGCAGGACCCTTCGGAGAGCGCATCATTTCGAATACGGATTGGGAACCACTTCGCCTCAGCATCTCAGCTTCGTTGAGTAATCCAGTATCGTAAGTCGACAACATGAGGGATTTCAGCTTTTGACCCAGGGAGGAAACTACGTCAGGTCGATTAGCTTCATGAATTAAATTGCGTTGTTGATGTGGATCTGCTTGTAAGTCATAGAGCTCTTCAGGATCCTTGGGTGAAAACATTTTCCTCACTTCCGGATTTAGATCACCAGTCGCCTTTAATCGCCAAAGTTCATCATAGGATCGCTTGTCCTTATTGAAAATGACCGCCTCACGAATGTACGGCTTGTGCGGCATGAAATTTCTGATGTACATATATTGTCCGTCATAAATGCTCCGACTCATGTCGTATACATCGTCAGCCCGGTCGCGATAACCGAAAATTGTGGATTTGGGAGGTACCTTCCTGTTGACAAAACTCTTACCCTGCATAACTGCTGGAATCTCGATGCCAGCTAGGTCTAGCACTGTAGGTGCAAAATCGACAAAAGCGACCAGATCGTGAATTTCGTGTGTATTGAGTCGCGGATATTTGACGCGATATTTTTGTGGTAGAAACAGCACAAATGGAACACGCAAACCAGAGTCGTAAAGCCATCGCTTGCCCCTGGGAAGACCAAATCCGTGGTCTGAAAAAATGAAAATGATCGTATTCTCACGCAGACCATCTTCCGCTAGCTGGTCCATTAATTTTTTTACCTCGCGGTCAAAGACAGTGATGAGATCATATTGATGTGCCAAAATATTTTTGAAAGTATCTGTCTGTGGCCAGTAGGGGGGCAGGGTCATTCGCGCTGGATCGTGAAGTTCTTCCAGGTCTGCTACATCGGTTTTTTGAAACCTATTTGCATGTCCCTCGTGGGTGATACCGAAATTAAATACGCTAAAAAAAGGCTGGCCCGGGGTACGATTGCGCCAATGTGCCTCCCTACCATTTTCATCCCAACGGCCTTCCGCAGAAAAATTATAGTCCGTTTTGGCATTGTTGGTCGTAAAGTAATCTCCGCGTTTCAGAAGCTCAGGCAGGGTTTTTAAATCGGCCGGTACTGGAATTTCAGATCGGAGATGCTGGGTACCTAAGCTGCTGGCATATAGGCCCGTAATTAGGGTGGACCGCGCGGGAGCACAAATGGGTGCATTCGAAAATGCTTGTCTAAAAATAAATCCTTGCTGTGCGATCTGGTCAATATGGGGTGTGGCGGCCTGATCGTCGCCGTAGCAACCCCAAGCCGGACCAATATCTTCGCACGTAATCCAGAGAATATTAGGTGGTGATGCTTGCCCTGAACAGCTAAGAGCTGAGAGTAATGTAAAGAGGGTCATCAAACCACTCAGTATTGTGTGCAGATTTTGGGTCAATGAATTCATGATTGGAAAAATACTGAAAATGAACCAGCCTATCTACTGAACCACTCAACCACCTAACTACTTAACGACTTAACAAACTACTTCCAAGATCTTCTCGGTTCCGCCAAAAATTTTTCGTTGGCAGCCTTCAGTCTCTCAACCAACTTTGGTTGCTGATCCAATTGATCCCTGACCTCATGTGGATCATTCTCCAAATGGTACAAGGCTACGGGAGTAATGCTATCCACTAATAGTTTCCAAGGACCCTCGTAAACGATGCCAGTGGCGTAGGGGTGTGGTTTGGGATAATGTCGCTGCAAGTTTTTGTATAAATCCATTTGCCAGAAAATTGGACCACGTTCAAGTACGGTTCCATCGATTAGATGGGGAAGAAGATTCTTGCCATCCAACTGTTCGTCCCTGACCGATAGCTGGGCCGCAGCACAGATGGTTGGAAAAAGATCATTGTGATGACCCATCGCTAACGAAACCTGATTAGGCCGGATATGGTTTGGCCAAACTGCAAAGAAGGGCACACGAATACCACCCTCATGCAAGTCCGTTTTTCCCCCCTTGAAAGGACCGACCTCACCTTCCCAAGCAGCACCATTATCGGAGGTAAAAATAATGAGCGTCTCTTCATATAATTCTAGGTTTCTCAAGGTCTCGATGAGGCGTCCGATATTTTCGTCCAAGTTGGAGACCATCGATCTGAAATGTAGTTGGTCTCCGGTGGCTCCCATTCTGGCATATCTACCCAGATGTGGTTCTGGAGCTGGTTCGTATGGTGTATGGGGTACATCGAACCAAATATTTAGAAAGAAGGGTCGTTGTTCTTTTTTCCGTTGATGCAATAGTCCCACAGCTTCCGTTACTTTAATATTTGTCCAATGTTCGGACTGGGCTGGTGCTCTGCGGTCATTGCGAATCATATATTGACCACCATCACGATATAGTCGTCGATCCTTGATGAGGTGAGGTCGTGGCGGATCACCCTCGATGCTGGTAAGTGTATGATCAAAGCCATGCTGCATCGGACCGGGGTTGGCAACATCGCCGGATGAGCGCGCCTCCAAATCCAGTAAGCGTAGTCCCCCAAGGTGCCACTTTCCAATATGTGCGGTGGCATATCCGGCCTGACTCAATTTTTCAGCGAGGGTAACAGCATGTTCAGGTAGGAATTCCTCCTGATCTTTGAAATGTTGACGAATATCAAAACGCAAGGGATATTTTCCCGTAAGGATCGCTGCCCGACTAGGTGTACAAACTGCTGAAGCAGAATAAAACCTTGTAAAACGAATACCTTCCCTCGCTAATGCGTCAATGTTTGGGGTGTGTACCGCCTGGCCACCATAACATGTTAAATCTCCATAACCCATATCGTCAACAAGAAGCAAAATGATGTTGGGAGGCTTTCCGCGGTCCTGTGCCACAATTGAACCAGTTGCTCCGACGACTGCTAGCAAAAAGAGGATGGTCATTCTGAAATCTAGCCTTGGCATAAATCGAATTTAATTTGACATTTCAGTCTACGTATTAGTTAGCAATCTGATCAAAGACTTCGCTTCTTAGCCTGCGCCAGCGTAGCTGCCGAGATCATGTCATGATGTGTTTGCAATCCAAATTCCCGGAGGATATCAGCTACCCGAAGGCCGGCATCCAAACTTTCGATGGTGGTCCATTCTTCCTCACCAAATGATTCTATGTGCACCTTTCGGCCGTATTTTCTCATAATCTCGGGATATTTCTGGGCTGCCGGCCAAGCATGAACGAATACCTTTTCTAAATTAATGGCCGTGCATACTGCATGGCGCTGCCACCGATCTGTCTTCGCGAGCACTTGTCCGGTCATATCAAAAATTGCGGAAGTGTCTTTGAGTGTGCTGGTCACGACATAATATTGATGGAGCCATGCGCGGCTACCAATTTCACGGCCTGAGGCATAAGCCGAAGGCCAAAAAATTATCTCTGCCCCCTTTTCTTTTAATTTTTTCCAACCGTCATACCATTTGACGTCAAAGCATATTTGAATGCCAATTTTCCCAAAATCAGTTTCAAAAATCGGAGGATCCAAAGGACCGGGCGTGATGCCAGCATCCATTTCTCCTATGGTCGGATGAATCTTAAAATATGTTCCCTGAATACCTCCAACCCGATTGATTAGTGCGGCGGAGATATACTTCTTACCAGCTCGGATGGCATACGATGGACAGATTAAGTAACATCGATGAGATTTGGCGAAATTTTGCAGGGGTTGAAGTATTTCACGAACCAGGCCCTCGGTCAGTTCATTTAGTGTGAAGGGTTCATCATTTTGCGTGAAGGCGAAGGTCTCCGGTAGACAAATAATGTCTGGTTGATAGGACCGAAGCTGATCGATAAACTTGACCACTATATCTCGCTTTGCAATAGGGTTGGCAGCACGCACTCCATCCAATCCGATGGTTGCCACCCAGACTTCCCGGGGTAGTTTTGGTGGAGTTGGTCTTTGGTCCGCACTGCTCAATCTAGACGCGGGAATCGCGAGCGAACTCAAGGCTGTTTTTTGTATGAAATTTCTACGAGTTGATGGCATATGCTTTTTCATTCGTCAGGTGAATATTATGCTATCTAAAATAGGTGATATGAGGATCAATGGCATCATGGGGAGAAATCTCGATTCAGAAGAAGTGAGTCATAATGGTATTTTTCGGGATTGGGATTTTGGGTAAAATCAATTCGGCTTTCAATACCAAAAAAATATTTATCGCAAAATTCAAACAGTGCAAACCAATCCTCTTGATTTTGGTTGTGTGGTCCATTTCGCCAGTGGACGCCTTGATTTCCTTGAGCTCCCAACCAGTGGAAAATCGGTTCGGCAGCCAGATAGGTCAGATAAGTGCCATAGGGATTAGCCCAGAGATCATCGCGAGAATGGACATTGATCAACCCCCTTGGTGCAATTAAAGCTTTTTGATAATGTGCATCGAATGGCAATTCCCCTTCTCGACCGACAAATTCAAATATTCGAGCATTCCACCAATGCGGAAAACGTTCGCGATGGTGCTGCAAAAGCTGCCGGTCGTCGGATGGATAAAAATAAGCCCAACTCGCGGTCCCACCCGCACCGGAAGAACTGGGTGCCGTGATGGCGATTCGCTCTTCGTAAACACCTGCGCAGAGCGCGGCTTTGCCACCCCGTGAATGACCAGTTGCAACAATCCGTTTCGAATCGGCATAGGGCTGCTCTTCGAAGTAGTCGATCAATACTTGATAGGTCCAGGCCCAGGTGGCAATGGATCCCCAATTTAGCTCTGGGTAAAGTGATTGTACGCCACGGTCATGACCGCCTACAGAATCAGGAGCTACTTCATTTCGGTTGAATTTGCAAATAATATAGTTGCGAGCGATGGCTTGGTGTGCAACATATTCTTCAATTTTATCTCTTTCTAATGCCTTGTATTTATTCCTTTTTTGTCCGTCCGTTACCTCGGTAATATCAAAAAGGAATACATCATTTTTTATCACGATAGGAAACTGCCCCGGCCGATTGGGTCGACGGATGCCCATCGAGAAATGAGTCGATTTTTTGTTGCGCTCTATCACCACCTGGAATGTTTCTTCTATGAGGGACTCACCTAGAATGCTTCGACTCGATTGCATCCGAAAATCAACCCGATCTGGACGAGCCGGCATTTCTCCATATAAATGGTCTTTCAACAGTTTTTTTAAATAGGTCCTTTGTCCTGCCCATTCATTGATTGATGATACCCTCTTGCCATCGGGTCGGACAAGGGGATCAGGCAAAGCAGAAATACCAGGCACTTTATTTGTCTCGGGCACGGTTATGGATGTGCATCGATATCCTGTGAAAAGTGCCATCACGAGATAGATTATTGGGAAGGGTAATCCTCGTGTCACCGCCCGCTCAGCAGAAAAGTTAGATCTCATTTGCATTAATTCTTTTCCGATCTTTATTAAAGAACTGGAAATTATTTTGCGCCTTAAGCGGATTAAAATACGCCAATTATTAGTAAGATTGAGCTGTCCATTGGCGGTATAACTCACACTCTGATAATCTGAGTCCTGATCAGCCATGAGTCAGCTTCTGAGTATTGGACAGCTAATTTCAACCTCTATGGTTAGGTCACAGTCATAGCCCATCGACGAATCAAGATAGACTTTATGAAAGAATCCAGGAGACATTTCCTAGCCTCAACAGCCACAGTCGGCTTGGCGGCATGTGCCCCTAAATTGTCGCACTCGATCACTTCCAGTATGACCGAGTATCCAGATTATCGTGCACTCGATCAAGCTATGGCCAGACCTGTGCTGCGCCGTGAATTGTTTAAAGACCGCGTCATCATTGAATCTTGTGATCTCTTGAAGTACGGAGGTAACTATCTGGTACGGGTGCGCTCCCGGGATGGGGCAGAAGGCTATTGCGTTGGACACAACATCAGAATGCCTCACCTGTATCCGATTCAGCTACAACTGATCAACCCATTCTTTGTTGGCAAAGATGCTCGTGATCTGGATCAGTTGGTGGAGGATGTGACGATGTACAAGAATAACTACAAGTATCAAGGGTACACACTTTGGATTCCATTGGCCACGGCAGAGATGGCCATACTTGACATGTTGGGCCGGATTGCTAAAAAGAGCATGGGAGAATTAATCGGTGACATTCACAATACAGAAATTGCCATTTACCGGGCCAACAATAATCGGGGCAGATCGGCCGAAGAGAGCGTGGAGCGGATCAAAGCACAACGCGAAGAAACCAACGCCAAGGCAGTCAAATTCAAAGTTGGTGGCCGCCGTCGCATTCCCGAAGACCCACCGGGACGCACCGAAGCTTTGATACCCCTGATGCGTCCGGCCTTTGGTCCCGATATTACCATTTATGCTGATTGCAATGGCAGTTATGAAGCCAAGGAGGCCATCCGCATTGGCAAACTGCTGGAGAAGCACAACATTGATCTTTTCGAACAACCAGTGCCCACTGATTACTATGAGGATTGGAAGATGACGGCAGACGCCCTTGACATTCCCATTGCGTCAGGAGGTGGTGAGGTGAGCCTTCGGAATTTTAGGTGGCTCATTGGCAATGAAGCTGTCCAGATGGTGCAACAGGACCTCTATTATTTTGGGGGTATGATTCGCTGTGCCAAGGTTGCTCGCATGGCAGCGGTAAAGGGATATCCCTGTACACCGCACATTTCGGGTACTGGACTAGGCTATATTTACATGATGCATTTCGTCTCTACCCTGCCAAATGCCGGTCCCTTCCATGAGTTTAAGGGAGTTGGCAACGAGGTCCCGTACGAGTGTCCAACCTCTTCCTTGGTGCCAGAAAATGGCATTCTTCATCTTCCAAAAGGCCTTGGCAGTGGGGTGGAAATTGATCCTGATTTTATCGAGAAACATCAAGTACTTCAGGCTTGATTTTTAAGGAAGGGTTATCCATAAAGCAGATTAAATAAACTCATTGGTATTCCGAGCTGTAAATGGGCGCCAGGCATGGGGTCTTGACTGCTTAATAAACTTCACCAGCTGTGAAGCGAAGTCGGGAACTTGCGTGTCAATGAACTTTTTAGTGCATGGAGATGATTTTAAAAAATCGTTGACAAGGACAATTCTTCTTATCTTTTAAAGCATAAAACACAGGCATACCAGGCTAAAATTTAACCCGAGTTCAATGACGAGATTTCTTGGCACGTTGTATTTAGTAACCGTTTTTACGATCATGCACGGGCAGGATTTAATGCCCAATATTGTACTTATTGTTGCTGATGATTTGGGGTATGGAGACTTGAGTTGCTATGGCTCCAAGCAAAATAGCACCCCTAATTTGGATGCACTGGCGGCCGCGGGTGCTAGATTGACGACCTTTTATGCCAATGCTCCCGAATGCACACCGACCCGGACAGCCCTCCTAACGGGTCGATATCAGCAGCGGGTCGGAGGCCTTGAGTGTGCCATTGGTTTGGGTAATGTTGGACGCTATGATGAGTCCAAAGCGCTCTCCGACCTAGGCCAGCTGGGATTGCCCCCTCGCTTTAATGTGTTGCCTCGAGTTTTAAAAGACCGAGGCTATGCCACAGCGCTGATCGGTAAATGGCACCTCGGTGATGGCAATGCTCACCGGCCAAAAGCTCATGGTTTTGATTACTCAATTGGGCCATTGGGAGGGGGTGTAGATTATTTTCATCACACGGAGCCTATTGGTGAGTTTATCGGAACATATATGGAAGGTAATCACGATTTTTTTCGCAATGATGAACCCCATGATCGCGCCGGCTACTATCTGACTCATCTGATTACTGATGAGGCCGTCGAATGGATTAACCGCCAGAAATCAGACACCCCATTTTTCCTCTACCTTCCTTATACCACCCCACATCAGCCACTACAGGCCCCTGACGAGTATCAGCCTGAGCCAATGACAATGGATCATTGGAGAAGAAAGGACCGGGGAGTTTATCGAGAGATGATTGAGGATTTTGATCAATGTATCGGCAAAATTATAGCCCAATTAAATGCAAAGGGTTTTGGGGAGAATACGTTGGTCATTTTCTTTTCGGATAATGGACCCACCTCGACCGGAAGTACTGGCATTTATTCTGGAAATAAAGGTCATGTCTTTGAGGGCGGTATTCGTGTACCTTGCATCATTCACTGGCCCGATCAGATCAAGCCAAATGTAGTCAGCGGGCAGGTTAGTATCAGCATGGATTTGACCGCCTCCATTTGTCATATGCTTGGTGTCAAACCTGAGCACGGTTTAGATGGGATGGATATCATTCAGCATTTGAGGCAAGAAAAATCAGATGTCGGAAGAACTTTGTTTTGGAGGAAGCGGCGAGGAACCCATACCTACAGTGCAGTTCGTCATCATGATCTCAAGTACATCCGCGAAATAGACAATGGTTTATTTCGAGAACATCTTTTTGATTTGGTGAAAGACCCTTCGGAAAAAAACAACCTGGCGGTAAAGCAACCTGAACTTTTACAGAAAATGAACAGGAAGTACGCAGAATGGGAAATGGAAGTTGTTCCTGAACGCTGAAGATCCCGCGATGCAATGTGGTCGCTTGAGTATTGATTGGCCAAATGCCACTCTATGAAATTAATGGCGGGGCCAGGCACGGCAAGCCAGGAATACTTTTGATAAGAATGCTGAAGTTATGTATAGATCTCTAGTTGTATCCACCTTATTGTTGTCGACCTTTTGGTATAGTGCACTTGCACTCAGTACACCTCGGTTTGAACATGATCCCGAAAGTGTGCTCGAGGCGGAAAAAATGCGTTTTAGAGCCATGGTTGAGCGTGATTTTTCCGCGCTTGATCAAGTGATCCATGAAGATTTGGTCTATGTTCATTCCAATGGATCGACAGATACGAAGGCATCTTTTATTGGAGC
The DNA here is from genome assembly GCA_965223215.1 of Saprospiraceae bacterium. Lineage (GTDB taxonomy): Bacteria > Bacteroidota > Bacteroidia > Chitinophagales > Saprospiraceae > JABDMH01. The sequence continues at coordinate 515,163 of CBDCVZ010000010.1, forward strand.
TATTGAGACTGGGACTAGATCTTACGACAACATCACCATTGAGGATCCTAAGGTTCGGGTCTATGGTGATGTAGGGATCCTCAATGCTACCTGCACGTATCATCGGAAAGCGGAAGACGGCACTTCCAATAACTTGAGCCTTTATTACACTTCCGTATACGCATGGCTGGATGGACGTTGGCAGCATGTCTCCTGGCAATCTTTTCGGCTTAGCCAATAAAGAAGAGAGGGCATGCCTAAATCAAAATATGATGTCGAGCCTGGCTGCATCCAAATTGATTTGCTAGCACCCAAATTCAATCAGTGATTTTACCCATACTCAAGATCCTTTTAGACCAATTGGTTCTTAGACGTTAATAAATAGCATGCCATGAAGCGATTTTATCTACTTTTTCTCATCAGCCTACCCGGTTTATTTTTTGGACTGGCACTTGCCCAAGACGACCGTCCTGTCACTTGGTCAGAACCAGCAAATGCAGCAGGCGATGTGAACATCATGTTGATGGGCGACATAAATATCCAGAATCGTGTAGATCCAGCGTCCGGATTCGAATACATCAAGGCTACCTTGGCGCAAGCTGACATTCGGTTTTGTAATCTGGAAGGTGCCTTTGCTGGTACCAGCACAGACCCAAACCTCTACGACATTCCACACAAGCCTAGCTGGACACACTCGGATCCCGCCATGGTGGAGGGTCTCAAGGCCGTGTCAATGGATGTGGTGGGTGTGGCCAACAACGTGACTTTTCCATTCACGGCACTGATGCGCAGCATTGAAGTATTAAAGAAGGCTGGTATTAAATATACAGGTGGGGGTGCGAACATCCCAGAAGCCATCAAGCCGGTGGTGATTGAAAAGAACGGAACCAAAGTTGGGTTTGTGCAATACGCATGTACGGTTTTTCCATACGATCATGCGGCTCAGATAGATAGACCAGGTATTGCTCAGGTGAAAGTGACAACCTCTTATCAACCACCCGTTAACTTAGACAAGCCAGGTCAACCTGCCTATGTGAAGACGCACCTGGATCAGGAATCAATCACTGCCATGCGCAACAATATAGCAGCCCTCAGAAAACAGGTTGATGTTGTCATCGTTTCCTATCACTGGGGAGTGAGCAGCATGTATGCTCCTGATCCCTATCAGCAACAGGTGGCTCATGCCGCCATCGAATCAGGCGCCGATGTCGTGTTCGGTCATGGAGCACATAAATTGCAGAAGATCGAAATGTTTCAAGAAAAACCGATTTTTTACTGCGTCGGCCAGGGAGTTTTCGACTGGTGGAAAGTGAGGACCAGCTTAAATGGATTGCTTGTACGCGTTTTAGTCAGAAACAAAAAAGTACATCAAATTGCGGCAGTCCCGATGCAAAGGGATGAGGATAATGCCCCAGTTATTTTTAGTCCGAGTGATCCGGGACCAGGCATGACAATGTTTGCGAGACTGAATCAAAATCTGGACGCCAATCGCGCCAGATTGAAGATCAAAGGCCAAGAAATTGAAATCTTTCACCGCGATCGGCAGGAACCTCTGCCCAGTCTTGCCCAACAATGGGAAATTTCGGGATTTATGAAACCCGAATGTGTCGTCTACGATGAAAAGCATGACCTACTGTACGTGGGAAATATGAATCAAAGTAAAAGTGATGGCTATGCACAAGAAGATGGCTTCATTTCAAAAGTTAATTTAAAGGGGGAGATAGAAAAATTAAAGTGGATCACCGGCCTGGTCGATCCTAAGGGCATGGATATTTACGACGATGTACTCTGGGTGAATGATGTTGACCGGGTATGTAAGATTGATATTTCAACCGGAAAAATCCTCAAAAAATACTCAGTTCCCAACGTCGTGTTTTTAAATGATCTTTCGGTATCCCCTTCCGGAGAAGTTTTTGTAACCGATGCAGATGGTCACCAGGTATTTAGGCTGAGAGACGAAAGATTTCAACTGTATTGGCGTGAACTGGAAAAGGGAAGACCCAACGGTATTCTGGCAGAAGAGGATCGACTCCTCATCGCAACCACCAATTCACATAAATTGCTTCATGTGGATCGCGCTACCCGAAAACCTCGCCTCCTAATTGACAACATAGGACGTGGGGATGGCATTGAAGCCTTGGGAAATGGAGATTACTTCATATCCGATTATCGGGGTCGGATCTTCTATTTTTCACCGGATGAGTTATTACATCTTTTAATAGATAGAATGGAAGAACATAAAACGGCTGATTTTGACTATATCCCATCGCAAAACCTCCTCCTCGTCCCAACCCACACGGACAATTCTGTGATGGCATTTAAAGTCCGTTGGGAAGAGACCTATTCAGCAAAACAAAAGCTGGATGAGTAACTGGATAATGAACCAATCCTTAGCATAAAAATATCTCAAATAAAATGTCCGAGCTCCAATTTCGAAATGGCGTATTTGAAACCTATGCCGACGTGTATACCAGCGAGGTCTTAGCTGCCTTGTCAGCACTTGCTCCGCTCAATAAAATAGTTCACGACACGATGATGCTCCGAAATCAGCGGAGAAAAGATCGCTACGAGCAAGCGAGATACCTTGACTTTCTCGACCCTGAAACGATCATAAAGCATTCTGGTTTAAAGGTAGCCGACATCCGCAATGGTCAATTTACCGGTTCAGACATTCCATCAGGGCTAAAATGCCAATGGATCCAGGGTACGGGTCCTGCTGCCCGGCCAGGAGCCACCCTAGCCGTCAATCTCCGGAATGTTGCCTACGCCCTGCTGTCTGGAGCAGATGGTTGGATGTTCGATTCAGAGGATGCACTCGGCCAGGTGAGTACCATGTCTCTCGACCATCAACGGAGCCTCAAATTGGCCATTGCTCGTGATCCGCTCTTTCTTCAGGTAGCAGAACAAGTTGCCCGAGAAATGAATCGGTGGTCGGCAGAGTTTTTTGGACGGGATATTATTGATAATTGGGAGCTTCAATTGGATTTCACCACAATCATGAACCGGTCGCGTGGACTCCACCTCGATGATCGACACATCCGTTTGTCCGATGGATCTTCCCTGGCAGCTTCCATTGTAGATACCGTACTATTTGTGGTAAATAATTATCAAAAACTGAGGGAGAAGGGTCGTCCCATGGTGCTCTATATTCCCAAAATCCAGACCGCTCAAGAAGCCGCTGTGTGGAATCTCATCCTCGACAATCTGGAAGATCACCTATCGCTCGTTAGAGGTGCCATCAAGGCATATTTGTTGGTCGAGCAATTAGAAGCGACCTACCAGCTGATGGAGATCCGTGCCGTGATGGGACCGCATTTTGTTGGATACAATACGGGGCGCTGGGACTATATTAACAGTGTGGCCGATGCGATGGGTTGGGATCATGAATTTGTGAATCCAGATATTGAAGAGATTGGAATGACCTACGCTTATATGAGGCATTATGAAGATCGAGTACGAAGGGTCGTGAACACTGCTACTCAGGGAGGGCACCATGCGCTTTGGCAGGGCGGGATGGAACCTAATATTCCAGTGGGATCAAAGGAAGGAGTTGAGGCTAGTATGAAAAAAGCGATTGCCGGTGCAGTACGGGAGGAAGAAGCAGGTGCCAGCGGCAAGTGGGTGGCCCATTGGAAGATGGTGCATATTGTCCGACCGGTCTGGGAAAAGAAAGCCAAAGCAAATCAACTGGGCCGAAAATTTCCGCCCATCGATTATACCAAGGAGGCTGCTCGCGCTTTGATTCATTTGGAACCCGCCAGGCGTTCGATCAGGGGTGCCCGCAATCTGCTGAGTGTGGCACTTCAATATGGCAATGCCTTTGGGCAAGGTCTACAGGCGGCGGCACTCAAACCAGCTGACTTTTTTGGCAATGATGATGTGCTGTACCTGATGGAAGATATGGCGACGGGAGAAATCCGGGTAAGTATTCTCTGGGAATGGGTACATAAAGGTGGCGTGCTAACGGTGGCAGATCCGGAGTTAAGCCTTTCTCCGGGAGAGGTATTTACCGCCGAAATCTTTAAGGAACTATTGGAAGAGGAGTACGCCAAACTACTGGTCGCGGATCCTAAGGATGTCTTTGAAGAATCAAAGACCACAACTTTACCGATCGCCAAAGAAATTGTTGAGAAATTTGTGCTCAGTCCCGTTAAATTCCCTTGGTATATCGATTTACTGAATCTAAATTTAAATAATTTTGATCTAGAAGTCGCTCGAGAACGAATTGAGCTGTACATCAAGACATTTGAATCTGAAGGTCGACGAATCACTGAGAACTTAGATTTTTGAACTTGGCTAGGCAGCCAAATTTCGGACCTGCAAACAGAGATATTCGGTTAATAGATTAGCTAATCCAGAGGCTTAGGAGTGAGTGACAAGCCTGCTGTTTTGCTTTAATTCTCAATAATAATATTCAATGCAAATGCGGCAAAATCTTAGCGTGAGAACGTGGTTGATCATTCTTTTTGTCACTGCTTTATGGTGCCCCAGAATTGCATCAAGCCCAAGACATATTAATTTTGATTCGTACGGATCCAGTAGCTATAACAAATATGGTACATGCTCTGCAGATCCTGACCTGGTCGATAGTTTACCCTTGTCGGCGCTGCATCCAACAGACATAAATGGTCTACTTTGTTTTTGGGATTTTCAAGAGCCTGCTGGTACCAACCGAATAGCTCAAGGTCAATTCTTATATGCCCTGACTGAAATGAATGGTCCCATCGCACGGAAAGGGGATGGCGTATTTGGTCCGTTTTGCGTAGATATTGAGTGGGGTCAATGGTTCCGAATCGAAAGAGCGAATGCTGCAGGGTTGAATTTGCACGGCAACCAAGAGGTGACTATGGTAGCTTGGATCAAACGTGAATCAAATCGGGTTTGGCAGTTTATCGCTGGCATGTGGGATGAGGGCTTAGAAAAATTTAAGGGAAAGGTCAGTGGAGCAGGACCAGGTGCCCCAGCCCGGCAATATGCTTTGTTTATCAGTGGTGCCTGGCAATCCGATCACCGTACCTATAAGCGCATTCGGGCTTACGATCAGGTACATGGTTATGTTTCGTCTTTTGGCGGATCTTCTCCAGGGCACCCTTTTGCTTTTGATTATGCTACAGGGGCCACGCAGCTTGAGCGAGATCGGTGGTACATGATTGCTTATACCTATGATGGAAAGAGCATCAAAGTATATGTGGATGGACATTTAGATCGTAATGAAAACTACAATCCCTTCTTATTCGACGGACCGATTTATGATGGTGGAAAGGACGGGGCTGATTTTACGGTTGGTCTCAGAAGAGTACCTCGCTTTGCAACCTATCCCGATGGTAAACCTGAAAATGAGGCGGGTTTCGACGGACAAATTGGTGGGTTGGCCATTTATGATCGTGCACTGACCGAGCGTGAAATTATGCAGTTACATCGGGGCACCGCGGCTCAACATTAACTGCTGAATGCTGGTCAATAACTTCAAGGGTTTCTGATTTTTTGACAAAAAAAATTGATTAATCTAAGGTGTTACCCAGATAATCTATTACCATTGTCACTTCGAAAATTCCTCCTGCGAAAATGGCGTAATTAGATACGATGGATGCCAGTTATTCAAGGAAAATTCGAAGGGTTTATAGCATAAATTGGCTTAAGATGAATTCAACTATTTTACACAGGGTTTCAATTTCTACTTTCCTTCTCTTAACCGCACTTTTGTCCGATGGAATTTGTCAAACCGACCATGGACCACTTCGTGTTTCAGAAAATCAACGGTTCTTAGTGCATGCAGATGGCACTCCCTTTTTCTGGTTGGCTGATACGGCTTGGGAATTATTTCATCGCTGTAGCCGATCAGAGGCGCTGCATTATTTGCAGAAACGGAAGCAACAAGGTTTTAATGTGATTCAGGCAGTCGCCTTGGCTGAAATCGATGGGCTTCATATGCCCAATGTTTACGGTGAAAAACCCTTGCATAATGATGATCCTCACACACCCAATGAGAAATACTTTGAGCATGTTGATTTTATCTTTCAAAAAGCGGATAGTCTTGGTATGTACATTGCACTCCTTCCGACCTGGGGAGATAAATTGTTCAAAAATTCGTGGGGTGAGGGCCCCGAAGTTTTGACGGTCGAAAATGCAAGACCCCTGGGGCAATGGCTGGGTAGCAGATATCGCGACCAACGAAATATTATCTGGGTGATCGGTGGAGATCGAAATCCCCGGCCCGGAACCGAGGATGTAGAAGTATGGCGAGCGATGGCCCGCGGGGTCGAAGCCGGTGTTGGCGATCCGGATCAGGCTTTGATGACCTTTCATCCTCAACCTACTAAGTTGGGGGGATCGTCTACCTGGTTTCATGACGATGACTGGTTGGATTTTAACATGCATCAAACCGGTCATTGTGCCAACCGGGGTACTTACCAACTCATCCAGCACGATTACCATTTATCACCCACCAAGCCTGTACTAGATGGAGAGCCGATCTATGAAGATCATCCCAATTGTTTTAACGCCAAGGAACTGGGTTACAGTTTGCCTCGCGACATTCGCCGCACCATGTATTGGAACGTCTTCGCTGGGGGTTTTGGGCAGACCTACGGATGCCATGCCGTTTGGCAAATGTATACCACAGACCGAGAAGGAATTAATGGGCCTTTGCGACCGTGGCCTGTGGCTTTAGACTTGCCTGCTGCCAATCAAGTTCAGCATCTCAAGCACCTAATGTTATCGCGTCCCTTTTTGTCTCGAATCCCGGATCTGGACATGGTCTTGAACAATCCTGACTCGTCGATGGCAGATCAGGCCATTGCCACTAGGGACCGGGAAGGCAAATATGCCATGGTCTACTTTCCCGAGGGTGGTACCCGCAAAATCTCTTTAGAGCATCTGGTAGGATCTACAATAAAAAGCTGGTGGTTTGATCCCCGAACCGGAATTTCCTATCCCGATGCTGAGATCTTAAGAAAAGATCACCAAGAGTTTACCGCACCATCCGCTGGTAAGGGTAGTGACTGGGTGCTGGTCCTGGATGGAGAAGGAATGAACTTCGCACCTCCAGCAGCGCATTGAGTGGAGGGATGAAATTCCTAGATAAAAACAAGTGCTACTCGAGCGATCGGCAGGTATTGCTTCCGTGCACCGTCAAAAACAGTACACCCTATACCATCTGAGGGCTTGTGGAGGCTAGCTAGGGACCGGCATCTTTTTGCCATACGGCTGAAATCAGCTGGAGGTCTCGGTCAACTGAGTATTAAAATCTCCTCATACTTTCCCATAAGTATGAATGCATCGAAATTCGGTAAACGCGTGATGTTGGTATTGCTGGGGTTTGCTGGCCTGGGTACCGCTACTTCAGCTCAACTGTGCCAGGATTCAATTCGACCGATTGAAGCGTTGGTCATTGAAGATCTGGGCAAGACGTATACCGCGCATCCAACCATGGTGCCGCCATATTTGATGGCAACGAAATCTGATCTGGGAGGCACCACCAGCGTGAGACGGATTGATGGCCCCAATCTGAAATGGAAAACCCAAGGCTATTATCAACGCAACCGCGAACTGGGTCAATGCTTCAACATACCTTTGGATACTTCTTTTCAGTTAAGAGCCATCGTACTACGCACCGGCAATAGCTCAAATGCCGTGCTGTCTGGCGCCCCGGGCGCTGAGATGTATCTACAACTCTTCGAAGTAGTGGGTGATCCGGTGATTAATGACAATGGTACACCTCCCGGCACCGAATCTACCCATGGCTTTAACACAAACCACCGTACCGACGATTATTTAGAAGGAGTGAGCTACCAGACACTCGGTATATATACCGGTGGCGTTTTTCCAAATTTCGAACCAACTTCACAAAATGGCGGACAACCTGGCCACCTCCGCTACATGCGTTGGGATCTAAAGGCGGCAAAAGTAACCTTGCAAGGGGGTAAACGCTACGCATTCATGGTCGGTTTTGCCACCAATGGACCAGGAAAGGGTTTCTCCTTGGGAAATAATAATCAAGCAGCGAGCAGCGCTGATCCCCTCTTACGAAGAGATGACCATGGCCTTGCTTGGTGGAGTATGCGGCGGGAGGGAGATGGAACACTACCCCCCACACAGCTGCCAAGTGATTTACCACCTGAAAATGACTCACTGCGGCAGGCGTTGATCAGTGAATCATTGTATGAGGATAATCACTCCTGTACTCTTTCTCCCACGACGGATGGATTCCCAGATGTTGACACCTACCGTGCGCTGGAATTTTACATCGAAGTAGAAAATGGCTGCCCAACTGCTGGTACACCTTGCGATGATGGTGATTCGACCACTGTGAATGATGTTGCAGATGGTTACTGTGGATGTTTTGGAGAGGTAATCGGCGGTTGCGAGTCCAATGGATTATTAAAATATGAACGTTACGATGATGAGTTTACCTCTACCCCGACCATCAATGCTCTAAAGACCAACCGTAAATTTCCTGATCAGCCGGATGAGGTACGAGAGCTAACCTTTTTTGAAGCCCCAACCAATCATGGGCGGCGCTTCGGAGCACGAATGTCGGGATATATTTGTGCACCACTTACAGGCTCTTACACTTTCTTTATTGCCGGTGACGATCACGTGGAACTAAACCTTGGTACAGATAATACACCGGACGACCTACGTAGAATTGCTCATCATGATGGGATCACGTTACCGCGCCAATGGGATAAATATGGCACACAACAGTCACGACCTATTCAATTGCAGGCGGGTACTTTTTATTACATCGAAGCGCTCATGAAGCAGGATGAAGGCAATGATCATCTCGCAGTTGCCTGGCGCTTGCCTAACGGCATTTTTCAGGGACCCATTTCCGGCCAACATTTGAGCTCCGAGATCAGCTGCCCCCCAGTGGGTACACCCTGTGATGATGGACTGGCAAACACCGAGAATGATCAGGAGGATGGCCATTGTCGCTGTCAGGGCGAGAATACCTGTCCGGCGATGGGTACTTCATGCAATGATCAAAATCATTTTACCGAGCTGGATCAGGAAGACGGCCATTGTCTATGTCAGGGAACTTTGGTGACCTCAACCGGCTTGACGGTCACAGCCATCGGCAAGACCTATGATCGTGATGTTTCCGTCACACCGGACTATTTATTTTTTGATCAAGCCGATCAAGGAGGAAGTACTTCGGTGCGAAATGTCGATGCCGATAATTTATCCTGGAAAACAGCCGGATATTTTCAACGCAATCGGGACCTTGGGCAAACGTTTTCTATTCCGCCGGATACCAGTTTTACGCTAGATGCCATCGTCTTGCGCACCGGCAATAGTGCGAGTGCAGTAAAATTGGGAGCCATTGGAGCTGAAGTATATTTGCAATTATTCGAAGTAGAGGGTGATCCCACTATAAATGATAATGGTACACCCGTGGGTACTTCCGCCACTCATGGATTTACTACGAACCATCGAGCTGATGATTTTTTGGAGGGAATTTCTTACAAAAACATATTAGTTGCATCTGGCGGATTTTTCCCGGCCATCGGACCTACCAACCAAAATGGGGGGCAGGTCGGACATTTGCACTATTTACGCTGGGATTTGATAGGGGAAAATGAAATTAAAATGGAGGGAGGTAAAAGATATGCCTTTATAGTAGGATTTATGGAACCCGCCCCGGAGCGTAGATTTACCTTGGGAAATGAGAATCTGGCTGCCCATCCAACTGCGCCGGAGCTACGCACCGATATCCTGGGTCAACCGAGGTGGAGTATGCGACGTGAAGGGGATGGTACCTTGCCACCGACCCAACTGCCTGGTGAAAACCCACCTTCTGACCCGGCCATCCAAGACTCATTAATCCAAGAGAGCCTCTTCGAATTTGGACATCAATACACACTACCTCCTGCCACAGAGGGATGGCCGGATGTGGATACCTATCGGACGTTGGAATTTTATGTAGAGACCAAAGCTGACGTGATTAACTCGGTGCAGGAGCATACCGGTTTCCGAAGATTCGAGATTTTCCCCAACCCCAGTCAAGGCAGATTTATGGTAGCTTTTGATTATGAGGGTGCAAGTAATCTACTGAAAATAGAAGTGCACGATTTTATTGGGAGAAAAATATTTACCGAGTGGATGCCAACTCAACGGGGGATGAATCGAAAATATTTATCTCTTTCGCAGAAAGGCGTTTATATGATTTCTATAGCGGATGAGCACTGTAGAATTACAAAGAAAATTACACTGCTCTAGTTTTTTGTTTTTGGGAATTGACTTTGAAAGAGAATTGTTTTATTTGGGAATTGCTGAAGTGGAAGGTATCTCGCACCCTGCCGATCTCTTTTAAAAGACAAACACCGTAGCATATCGTCGTTCAGCATGCAAAAGGTAAAGCATAAATTCTTATTAAGGTACCAGGTTTCTGCCTTTTCCCGTCTTGGCATGGCCTTCATTTTAATTATCGGTCTGTTAATTAGTTGTAAAAAGGATGAATTTGAAACTTTGTCACCTATAGAAAAACTTGGAAAATGCAGAGAGTTAAAATTGGAAGACGTGGAGAGAGTTCGAAGGGCTCTTCCTGGCACATGGGAATTGGCGCATTTTGAGTGGGGCGGCTGGTCAACTGGATCAGATAGGCCCTCACCGGAAATCAAGATTACTTTCACAAATCAAGATGGCGTATCTTTTTACAAAGATGAAAATGGCATCGAAGAAATACCCTTCACCTGGACTGTCGAAAAAGTTACTCAGAATTTCTTCACAAGAATTGTCCTGCACACCGAACCCTTTCGTCATGAGTTAAATATGGATGGATTTTGTGATCGCTTTATGTATATTGACAACAGGGTACTTGATGGACACCTCTATTTCTATGAAAAAAATAATTAGCTCTAGCACGTTCATTTATCGTTGCCTCTGATGACATGATCTTCGCATGTTCTGGCTCTAATCTCCTATCTTCGATCTATGAATTCGATATGTAGTATTCTTATCGCAGTGATCTGCGTCTTAACCTTAGTGGGAGCGGCGTATCAGGCGACAGATGTGATAGCTGATGGAACGCACTCGACTGAGAAAGATTTGTTGGTGAGTGCAGATCAAACCAGAGGATTAATTAAAAATACAGCCAAAAGCAGTCCTGGATATGTGTTTTTCTCTCCATTATTCTCTGATAAGACATACCTGATAAACAAGGATGGTCAGGTAGTCCATATTTGGCAGAGTGAATATTCACCTTCTGGAGGTCTTTATTTATTGGAAAATGGAAACCTACTTCGTGGTGCGAGAGAACCAGAGGTGCCTCGGTTCGGAGCTGGTGGGCAAGCGGGAAGGTTGCAAGAAATTTCGTGGGATGGACAAATCGTCTGGGACTATGTACTGGCTACCGAAGAAAGGCTACTACATCATGATGTGGCGGTCATGCCCAATGGCAACATCCTTGCGATTTGCTATGAGTATATTTCCCCGGAGCGCTGCCGAAAGCTGGGTAGAAGGCCTGATTTGATTCCGGAAGAGGGATTGTGGACGGACATGATTGTAGAATTAGAACCTAAGTATCCGGGCGAAGCTGAAATATTTTGGGAGTGGCATATGATTGATCACATCATTCAAAATATTGACCCGGATTTGCCCAATTATGGGGATCCAGCGAAGCATCCGGAAAAAATGGATATCAATCAAGTATATCACTTACCAAAGACTACTGCTGATGAATTAAAGAAACAAAGGGAAATCAATCGAGCACCTCCCAATACTACCATCGGAAATCGCGGTTCTGATCTGATGCATTCAAACGCTATAGATTATAATCCGCATCTCGACCAGATCGTGATCAGTATTCACCATTACAATGAAATCTGGATACTTGATCACTCGGTCAGTTGGCGTGAAGCCAGCTCGGGCACGGGAGGAAAATCTGGTAGAGGTGGTGATATTTTATACCGCTGGGGCAATCCGAAGATGTATGGGATGGAGGATGCTGATGATCAAAAATTATTCGGTCAGCATGACGCTAAGTGGATTGCACCCGGACTGCCTGGAGCTGATAATTTGATGGTTTTTAATAATCGTAGACCTTGGGGAGAAAAAAAATATTCCTCTGTTTATGAATTGTCACTTCCGGTGAATATACAGGGTCATTACAGCAGAACTGTTGCAGGTGTATATGGCCCCGAGGAGCCCTTGTGGTCCTACACCGCACCGGATACCAGTTCTTTTTTTGCCTCGTTTATTTCAGGTGCACAGCGCATAGCTAACGGCCATACGTTGGTGACTTCAGGGCCCCAGGGCAGATTTTTTGAAGTCACACCTGAGGGAGAAATTGTTTGGGAATATTGGACTCCTTACTCGGGAGATGTTCGACTGCCAGATGGCTCAACACCGCAACCGGTCGGCGAAAATATTTTTGCCACTTTTCGTGCAACTTTCATAGCCAACGACCACCCCATCGTCGCTGGTAAGGATTTGAAACCGCTTAGTCCGCAACCAAAAATATTCCAAGAATAAATTGAGGTTAGTGGAGAGAAGAATAGCCATAATTAAGGTCTGGTGGTTTCATATTTAATTTCTTGTGGTAGTTTATTTTCCAGAGCTGCCTGTGCTGCTACCTTGCCGGCAGCTTCACCCATGGCTACGGCATTGCCTGTGACTCGATAACTGGCGTGGGCAAAAAAATCGCCACTGATGCATCGACCCGCCATCATCAATCCGTCAACCTCTTGTGCAATAAGGGAGCGCAATGGTATGTCATAGTTCTTGGCTCGCACAGATAAATTTCCATAACCTCCGCCGGCTCTCTTGTTGAGTGCGTGTACATCCACGTTGAAGGTGACGCGACATACGGCATCATCAAATCTGGATCCTTGGATTAGATCATCGGCTGTAATCGTATATCGACCTCTGATTCTACGAGCCTCTCTAATGCCCAATTGGCTGCCGGTGGCCACAATGCGGACCTCCGACCACACACCTCCTAGCTTCCTTAGTCTATCTACGATATCGAAAACTTCCCTTCTCGCGGCTACCGTGTGCTTTGTCATACTATCTGCATCTAAGGCAGATACTGCATATTCGTGATTGGCCATCATCGCAACCAATCCTGGTCTGATGGTAAAGAGGGTTGGCATGGTGTAACTCGCTTTTCTACCGGCCTTTTTTATTTCCTGCCAGAAAGCTTTCTTTCCTTCTGCAAAAGAGTGGCCTCTGGCCTTGGTAAAACCTTCGGCAACAATCCTTTCACCATCAAGACCAGTCAAAATGGCCATCAGTGAACCCGGCTGTGTCTCACCCGTTTCGGGATGACCAAGGTCGAAAGTACACCCGGCATGAGCACTCAAGGTGCCATTGCCCGTGGAATCAATAAAAACTTTTGCTTTCCAGGCCTCCCGGCCAGAAAAGCTCTCGGTCACAATGTGCTCCAATCGATTTTTATCACTAGTGTAAGCCGCTACAACCTGGGTGTACAGTCTAACCTTAACCCCAGCTTCACGGCACAAGTCATCAAGAAGTACCTTCATGTATTCCGCATCGTAGACTTTGGCAGAGTATTGGGCATCAGACTTCTCTAGTCCCTTGACAATCTCACGCATGATGCCAGGCTTATCTTGGTAATCAATAATGTTACTCAAAAGACCAACCGTCCAAACCCCGCCTAAACAGCCATACATTTCGATGAGGGTTGTATTAGCTCCAGATCGTGCGGATTGAATCGCTGCCGCCACTCCGGCAGGGCCACCTCCACAAACGATGACATCGGTTTCTCTCACGATGGGAATATATCGGGAAGCTTCGTGAAAACTTGAACCTGGTTCTTCAGCCGATTTACCAGTGGTTGTTTGAGATATCCAAGGAAAAGTTGTGCCAGCAATCGCACTGTTCCAGAGAAATTTCCGTCTAGAATTCATAGATATTTTTTTTTAACCCAAACGGTGGGAATTTCCATAAGTGTACTGATCAATCGGGAGCTTGCATATCAAAAGAAAATTTTTAGTCCTCGCACTCTGATCCAGCTATGAATCTAAGCAGTTCTCTTTAAATTTACCCACTCGATGAAACATCCCTAATGTAACGAGGATGTTGGCTCTGAACTACCCTTTATTTAATTTAAGAACTGCATTTTTTTTGATCCTGAGCCAGCAATGTACTATTTTTTTATCCAGTTTGGTGCTGCTCCAATGTGATATAATTGAGCTAGACCAGAAACTCGGTTCCGATGTCAGACTACGAAGATGAAATTTTCATAGTCTGATTGAAACTAAGTTTGTCATAGGATCTGAATAAACTCGCTAATTTTGAATTGACATGGCTTTGAAAATAATACGCCTTAAAATATATCTATTGAAATTGCCGTTGGTTGTTTTTTCACTATTTGTGATCCAAATCGGTGCTCAAGATAACACCTCAAATAGGTCTGATCTCGAACTTCTAAAAAGTGATTTTAGTGCATCGACCGAGGGTTGGGGTCTTGGGAGCTTAGGCACAAGTGAAATCACCGAAGCCAGTGAGCCCACTGAGAATGGGACCATATTTGCTATGCCCTCTGTACTTAAGAGTGAGAAATTTCTCGTCGAAGAATTGACCTACCATCGTCTTAAATTTGCAGGGAAAAGCAGCGCAAAAGCCCTTTGGGCCATGGTCTTTTTTGATGCTTTGCAGAGACCACTACTGGCCGATGTTTATTCCAGCTTTGATGCCAGCGCTGATCTGCAAACGAACACCTTTTATTTTCAGTCCAAAGCCAATGCTGTCACTGCTGAGTGTTGGTTTAGGCCCATGCAGGACAGTGTGCCCATTGTCTTGCAAAGCGTTTCCATTTCGGCCATCGATGATGGGAGAGAAGTTGTTCGCTGGGCGGATAGTATTTATCAGGAAATTCCCGAAATCCAAACAGAAGTATCGACGCTAGATCTCGAAAGGTTTTGTCCACAATTTCTGGAGGCTCTAAGAACGGCGAAAAGGACGAGGGTTGTCATGTTGGGAAACTCCATAATTAATGACATTGGAAATTCCGGATGGGAGGTACTTCTTGAGGATAAGTATCCTGGTGCCAAGATTGAGGTTATCACTTCGGTCAGGGGAGGTACTGGGTGCTGGTATTATCAGAATAATAACCAGGTAGATACTTTTGTGCTGCAATACAACCCAGATTTATTAATTATCGGAGGAATTTCGCAAAGGGAGGACACTGCAGCCATTCGCAATGTGATTAATCAAGTAAGGACGGAGACTGATTGCGAAATATTATTATTTACCGGGCCGGTGGGTAAACAGGGGGATCCCAGGTCAAATCGCAATTTCGCCATACCACCCCAAGGCGACGATTATCGTATCAAACTTGCCTCACTCGCGAAGGATCTTGAGCTAGGTTTTGTGGATATGCAAACCGACTGGGGCCGATACATCACGGCTTCGCAGCAGACATACGATTTCTTTTTGCGCGATCCAGTGCATGCCAATGCACGAGGAAGACAGATATTGGCCAGGCTGATGGTGCGGTATTTCACCTCGGAGTAATCGCTGTTGCAGCTCGGCAGATATCATATTCTAACGAGATCGAAGATCCTTACCATGGTTATTGTACGAGCATAATTAGTAAGTCTACACTGCGCAAAAGAGAAAAGCATCATTGTTTTGACTAAAATAATGTTAGTTCGCATGATGGATTTAAGATCAACAGTAAAAATGGATCTGAGCATCAATAGACTAGCGTGATTCCCCACGATCTCCTGCTATGGATTGATAAATGCAGTGACGGTATCAGTCCTTGGCCACTGAGTATTGAGCTGCTCAATATTTCTCTTAGGCAGTGGACGAGAGGTGAGAGATTAAAGTACTTATTAAAACACTTTTTGCAAAATGGAGATAAGCCTGAGGTCTAGGATTATATGGCTGCGAGTTTGTTTAATGTCCAGCCTAATCCTGGCAACTAAGGCCGTGCATGCGTGTCTCCTCCAAACAGGGGAGGCCACCATTACCGGTATGATAACAGATAAGCAAACGGGTGAACCTCTTATTGCCGCTACCATTATGATCAAAGGTTCGACACAAGGCACCATTACAGATCTCGATGGGTCGTATCGTCTTGCGGGAGTTCCGGCGGGAAGGCACACAATACAAGTTTCCTACACAGGTTATCAATCAGATACGATGGCCGTTGATTTAATGGCCGGAGAAGTCAACAAACTGGATTTTCAATTGGAATTTTATGCCATTCAGGGAGTGGAGATTTTGGTTACGGGTCAGCGATCTGGTCAGCTGGCTGCCATCAACCAGCAGGTGAAGGCAAATAGCATCATCAATGTAGTTTCAGCAGAGCGAATACAGGAACTTCCCGATGAAAATGCCGCTGAGTCCGTGGGTCGGTTGCCCGGTATCTCTGTGAGTCGAAGTGGAGGTGAGGGCCAGCGAGTCAACATTCGAGGCCTGTCACCCAAGTTCAGTAATGTTAGTGTGGATGGTGTTCGAATACCAGCAACAGGTCAGGGCAGGCAAGTGTTCAATATACAACTGGCCAGTGGACAAGGTACCTATACTCCCAGCCTGGACGATCGATCTGTCGACCTTAGTATGATTTCATCAGAGGCCCTCGCCGGAATTGAGGTCTATAAATCTCTGACCCCAGACCAAGATGGAGATGCCATAGGTGGAAAAGTGAACTTCGTAACCCGCAAGGCACCGACCGGATCAAAATATCGTGTCAATGCTCAGGTCGGTGCCAACCACTATCACAGCACGCTTCAAAATGTCAAAATCAATGGTATGTACAGCACCAGGTTGCTCAAGGAGAAATTGGGGATGATCGTAACGGGAGGATATAATTCGGTGGATAGAAGCGGCGATTCAGACGAGGTCAGATATAGTTTTCGTGGTGGGACAACGCTGGTCGGATTGACCACGAGTGATAATATTACCACCAGGAAACGTTACAACGCCAATGCTGTTTTTGACTACAGTGTCGGCAATTCTGATTTTATCTTGAGTGGGATGTATGCGCGCACCGATCTGGACGATCAATGGCGCAATAATAGTGTGAGCTCATTGAGCAACAATGGTGATTGGAGTGCCGGTCGTCGTCAATCGAACATTAACCTGTTAAATATCAGTTTTGGGGCAGAGCATAAGATACGCACAGTAGACATCGATTGGAAATTAAATTATGTTCAAACAGAAGACGAAACCCCTTACAGCTATAGTTTTGGATTCAGAGAAAATAATCCACTAACCAACGTAGAATTACCCCGACAGGATCCATACCAAACCATGGCGTACACAAATTTTAATGCCGAAACAGCCATCGGTACAGTCCCAAATGGTGGTGCCAATAATAGGAGGGTAGATCAAAATTACATTGGCCAGCTCAACCTAAAAAAACAACTGCGTCTTTCAGATGGTGTTAGTGGTTTGGTCAAAGTAGGCGGCAAGATTCAGTCAAAAAGTCGGGAGAGAATTCGCACGAATGGCACTCGGGTCCAGAGCCGATTATTCATCCAAACCTACCTAGCAGATAATCCAGAAAGCATTGTAAATCGCAACGAAATTAGTGCGGCGAATTTCCTTACGGATGAAGAAATCGAACCCTTCTTTAATGAAAGGTATCCATTCCCACTCTCTCTTGACACCGATGCTCCCAAGCGTCTCTTCGACCGCTACCGTCACTTGCGTGTGGATGATCTGATCTCCGGCCGTGGTGATTATAAGGCTGAAGAAAACATCTACGCTGGTTATCTTATGGCCGACCTCAATTTGGGTCCCATCGTGACAGTCGTCGGTGGGGTTCGATACGAACACAGCAATAACAACTATGCTGCTTATGACGATTTTAATTATTCCGAATTTCTTTCCAATGACGGTATGTCGCTGGGGACACAGGGCATGATCGATTGGGTTACCAGCGAACAAAATTATGGTGAATGGTTGCCGATGATAAATACCAAGATCAAATTGTTTTCCAGTAGTGATAACAACAATGGACTAGACCTGCGCCTGGCTGCAACGCGTACCATTACACGCCCTGATTATTACAATCTAACACCCTACCAGCGAATTAATGTGCAATCCAATGCCATCACTCGCTCCGAACCCACGCTGCTCCCAACACTGGCATGGAACTACGATGCGTTTATAACGCTCTTTAATAATAAATTCGGCCTATTTACAATTGGAGGATTTTATAAGGAACTTGAAAACATCGATTTTCTTTATAATCGAATTCTTGAGACAGACAAAATTGAAGAGAGGTTTTCAGACTATGGAATTTCCGGAGGATTTTCGGTGATTGAGCCGGTGAACGCAGCGGGTAAGACCACAGTGAAAGGTTATGAACTAGAATTGCAAACCAATTTATCCTTCTTGCCGAGTCCATTGGATGGATTGATTTTATACGGTAATTTTTCACAGATCGCCTCAGAGTCCGTGTATCCCTTTCGCATCTCAAAATTTAATTTGGAGACCTTCAAAAGCGAATTAGTTGATACATCTCGGACGCTGCAGATGCCAGGTCAATCGGACCAGATTCTGAATTTATCGGCCGGCTATAACAAAGGTCGATTTTCTGGCCGGCTCTCCTGGAGCGTCCAGGGTCCTTCATTGGCAGTGATTAGTTCCAATGAAGAACTAGACATCTGGACCGACGAGTTTTCCAGATGGGACCTCAGCCTAAATTTTAAGATCTCAGATCATTTCACCATCATTGGAAGCATGACTAATATATTTAATAATTCAGATCGGTCTTATACTGGAATTCTGGAATTACCAGGTAGAGAAAGCATTTGGGGTACCACCTCTTGGTTAGGAATTCGGTATACGGGTGTCAAGGATTAGGTTTTTGAAATTTAATGCCTGCAGAGGTCATTTCGAACACCTTTTTTCAATTTTATCAAAAAATGAATATGGGTATTTCTCGCAGAAATTTCTTTCGATCTGGTACAGCATCGTTGGCTGCATCATCGTGGCTCCTTAGCATAAAGCAGCTTGAGGCAAGAGTTGTTGATCCCGAGATTTACGATCGCTTAGATAAGGTACTCAAAGCACCGGTTTTACGCACAGAGAGCTTTCCAGATCCGGTTGTTATTGAGTCGATTGACCTTTTGAAGTATCAGGAGTCGTATTTGTGCCGGGTTAGATCTAGGGATGGTGCGGAGGGTTGGTCCGTGTCGAACAACATCAGGATGTATTTTCTGTATCCCATTTTTCAGTTGCGGGTGAAACCAATATTTATTGGTCGTGACGCACGCGAGTTGGAATCATTGCTTCAAGAAGTGTACTTGCACGACAGCAATTATAAGTTTCAGAGCTATGCATTGTGGATACCGGTGGCAACCCTGGAATTTGCCATCCTGGATATGCTGGGAAGCATAGCAGGTAAGCCCCTTGGCACCTTGTTTGGAGATCGAAGACGAGATCATGTCAGTGTTTATTTTGCACCAAACTTTCGGGATAAGCCTGCTGAGGAGTCGTTAAGAATCGCTAAGGAAATCGGCGAGGAGAAAGGTTACCGTGCCATGAAATTTAAGATAGGTAAGAAGATGGGTGCGGATAAGGAGGACGTGCCGGGTCGAACCGAAAAAATCATCCCCCTGGCCAGGAAAATATTAGGTGATGATATGTGGTTAGGAGTAGATGTCAATGGAGGATTTGGAATTGAAAGAGCGATCAAGATTGGACGACTACTGGAGGAGAACCGATATAGCTTTTACGAAGAACCATTGCCCTTTGATTGGTATGAGGAAACGAAGTACGTGGCCGATCAACTCGAAATTCCAATTGCAGGAGGAGAACAGGAAGCCAGCATGCATAATTTTAGATGGTTGATCGCCAATCAGGGACTGCAAATTGTAAGGCCTGATATGTTCTATTTTGGGGGTATGCTCAGATCTATGAAAGTGGCTTTAATGGCCGACGTCATGCAGTTGAAGGTAGTGCCTCATATTAGTGGCTCTGGACTCGGTTTTTTATATGCATTACACTTTCTTTCAGCCGTTCCAAATCCAGGGGAATATCACGTTAGCTCACGTGACGGGAAGACGCCAATCCAGTCTCCGACGGCCAACCTGGAGGTCAACAATGGTCAACTCGAAATCCCAACGGCTCCCGGTTTGGGCGTGGAAATAGATCCTGATTTTAAGGCAAAACATCGCGTTATGTCTTAATCGCGATTAAATAATAACTCAAAAGGGTGTCGATAGAAGTGGCACTCCGATCCGCAGCGTACAGAAAATCCAATATTACCAGCACACCGCAAAATTCAGGCTATTGGGATCGCAAAAAGAAGAACTTAGCGCGGTTATCTATCCAACTGCCGAAGTATTTCTTGGGCCTTTTCTCTTTGATAGTGCGCATCGTTCTGAGCGATCGTGCGGAGGGCTGCGATGGCCTCAGCACTGTCATCATTAAAAAGATGCAATAGCGAAAGATACCATTCAGCCTGCTGTCCCAACTGTTCGTCCGAGACAAGTTGTCGGAGATATTGAGATGCTTTTTCAGCGTCCTGGTTTCTGATCAGCGCAATGGCCAGATATAATTTGGCACTATTAGGAGAATCTACTCCCTGGATGAGATTCGTAAGGTGCAATATAGCTTGTTCATATTTTCCTTCTCGATAGGCCTTCATACCTGCGCTGAGCTCTGCTTGCTTAGTATGCTCCCGGGCAGTCAATAGGTCTGGATAATCTGTAAAGTATTCCGTAAAGAGCTCTTGATTGCTTGCATTGTTTTGGAACATAAAGATCATAGCGACGATGAGCAGACCTACCGCAGCAGCAATGGAGAAAGTTTTACGCATGGAGATGGTTCTGGTCTTGGGTGAAGCATCTAATTCTTCCGACCAACTTTTAAGGTCATTAGCCAGCTGGTCAGCACCCAAACCCTCCAGGGTCAAGTCTATTTCCTTGAGTGCGTTAACTTCATTTGCAAATTGCTGGTCATTTTGCATTCGGGCTTCGAAAGCTGCCATCTCTTCTTTATTCAACGAATTGGCGAAATATCTTTCCAATAAATTTTCGTCAGACATATTTTTAGGCTTCGTTTTCTTGCAGCATATTTCGCATTTGTTGTAGACACAAGAATTTACGTTTTGCTGCAATTTGTTTGGACTTATAATTCATGTGATCTGCAATGGCCTCCATAGAATAATGTTTGAAGTAGAAAAGCTCAAGCACGGTGTGACAAGGGTCACCAATTTTTTCCAGCAGCACTTCCATCTTGCTTTTTAAATGAATGTGCTCATACCTGGACATGATTTGATGGTCGATGGACGGCTGCTCAGCCATTAAATCTGGGGCACTAACAATTTTTTTCTCTGCCTTAAAACGGTCGAGCAATTGATTTTTCCCGATTGAAAATAGATATGTTTTTACTTTGCTTTTAAGGGTCGTCAATTTACCCTCTCGAATATTGTAATAGAATGCTGTGAAAGCACCTTGATAAATCTCCTTAGCTAGGTATGTATCGATTCGATACTTTTTACAAATCCAGGTGATAAACTCACCTTGATGGCGTACGTAGAGGTCTTTTAAAAGGACCCTGTTTCCACCTCTGATTTCATTGATAATCTCATCTTCCTGAATCTGAGATAAATTCACTTTTTCCACCGTTTTATGATCTGCGGAAGATACTTCTTTTCCCTCGTTCAAATTACATACCACTACAGAACATTTGTGAAGCAAAACGCTGCGGGGTGAGACGAATCGATGACTCGTCTTTCTTGACACTACATATATGCGATTTACTGACATGCAAACTGCAACCACAGGGTTTGTGGGTCCAGTCGGTGGCAGGCCATGACAAAGGAGGCTGCCCATCGAAGAATCGGTAGAACTTGCCTTAACTTCAATACCATTGCTTGCCACCCACCCGTTGCTTTGCCTCACCTTCGAAGTTGGGTGGCCCAAGTAAGACCTTGAATAGGACGGCATGATCATAAGGTATCTTTCAAACTTATATACCCATTGGTAGATCTAAGAGTCAAGTTATTACCGGCCTCACAAAAAAAATAATGGTTGGATCTGGTTGCTTGAAGCAACAGTGTACGACGATGGCGATCACACATCCTTCTCACGTCCTATTGCTCCTACCGCCATTGCAAACAAAATTTGTATTTTATTGCAAAATAGTATTAATCAAAAAGATATTATTCGCCGTCTTTGGGTTGTGTTCACTACCACTGAACGCACAAAATGATTCGCTGGCTTTACTAGAGATTCAATCACAAGCCGACATACTTTACCGCACCCAGAAATATGACAGCGCGCTGTTGGTCTATCAAGGACTATTAAAGGATTATCAGTCTCAGTCTCTCGCTGATAAAGTTGCTGAGACCGAGGTGAAATTGGGTAACACTTACTATCGATTAAATCTACCTAATGAATCCATCGGAGCTTTTCAAAGAGCTGAGGAACTCTTCCGAAAGCTTTATGAGTCGCACTCAATTAAATTGATCCGGCCCTATTTGGGTATGGGAGCAGCTCATCACCTTTTGGGCGATGCGATCCAATCCAAGCAATACCAAGAAAAAGCATACGAACTAACCCTCACCCATTATGGTGCAGACCACGTCAAAACGGCAAGATCCAGTGCCAACCTAGGCATATCAGAATACCAAGTGGGCAGATATAGACGTGCCCTAGAGTTTTATCATCGAGCGTTGCCAGTGCTTAAGAAAGAAACACCGGAGGGCCACGAAACGCTCTCAGGTTTGCTGGTCAATATCGGAATTGCGTACAGCGAATTGCATGATTTCGAGCAAGCGATTAAATACCTTGAGCAGGGAATCAGAATGGATATAAAGCTGGGTGGTGAAGATAATTATGTACTGGCTTTTAACTATTTGGATCTGGGTCAGATCTACCATCGCATCGGTAATGATTCTTTAGCAACCATTTACGTATTGAAAAGTATTCCCATCGCACGAAAATTCAGATTTAGCGAGGTAGAAGCAACCTGTCACCACGAGATGGGCAAATGGGCTTTTGAGTCAGGAGTCTATGATGAAGCAATTAGGTTAGCTGAGAAAGCCATCGAGATTGTGACCTCTGGGCTCGGTCAAAGCCATCATTCCCTGGCGAATTTCTACATGCTCATGGGAGATGTCCAATGGAAGCAAGACAATCGTTTGAAAGCCTTGGAGAACTACGAGATGGCGGAAGACATCTTGCGTCGCGCATATGGTGCGAGTCATCCCAAATTAACCCAGATCTACCTCCAAAAGGCCAGACTATACCTCAGCGAGAAGGATTATCGAAACGCTGAGCAAATGAATGATGAGGGATTTTCAATAGCGCTGATGGACACCACCCATCAAAAATTCTCAACTAGAGCCTATGACCTACCTGCATTGATTCAGTTATATCTGATTGATGCACAAATTGAGAGAGGCCGCTTTGAAATAAATAGCGATGCGTCACATTTGGAAGCCGCCTTAAATCAGTATCGAAAAATTGATACGTTGGCAGATCAATTGCGACGAGGATTTCTCGATGAGGATTCCAAGCTGTTTTTACAGAGCGAACTGGTGTCTATACATTCCGAAGCCATTCAGGTAGCCATCCTGCTTTATCAAACTACCGGACATCGGATATATTTTGAGGCTGCCCTCCAATTTTCTGAAAAGAGCAAAGCACAGGTCTTAGGTGAAATCCTTCAAGCACAACAAAATTCCAGTATTGCAGGTGTTCCAGATGAGCTAATATCCAGAGAAGTAAATCTAAAAAGTGAACTCAAATATTTTCAATCAAAATTGATCAATGAACCACAGGATGATCTCATCCGTACGAAATTTGATGATTTAATGCATCAGCACGATTCCATGGTTTATCAAATTCAGAAGCATTATCCTTCTTATTTTGACTTAAAGTACGATCACCATGTGACGGATCTTACTTCAATCCAATCGAGCCTTGGGAATGATCAGGCCATGTTATCCTATTTTCAAGGTGACACCTGCTGGACTATTTTTTTTATTACCGGTGACAAATTCCGATTGTATCAAAAAAGGCGGCAGACCATTGATTCGCTCCTTGTTCAATTTCGACAATCTATCAGCAGTTCGGCGCATCCCTTCTCTTTTGAGATAGCATTTTCGCTATACCAACTTCTTATCCCACCGGAACTTGTCGAAAATCGGCAAATTAAAAGCCTAACTGTGATACCTGATGGACTGCTTGGACACATTGCCTTCGAGGCGCTGGCCACGGATTCAAGGGCGGATCGCAATTCATTTCTGGTGAATCACCTTGCCATCGTGTATTCAAATTCAGCAACTTTATATTACAATCGTCTCCAGCAGCGATCAGAAGTGGCCAGGACGTATGTCGGTTTTGCACCATCTTACGACGTAGCCCATTTTGATTCAACGCTCCACGAGTTGCCCGATTTGCCCTATGCACAGGCAGAAATCAATTATGGGAGCGAGTTGTTTGGCGGTACACTTTACCATGGAGCTAGGGCAACAGAAAGAAACTTTCAAAACTTGGGTGAAAAGGAAGTAGGAATTCTACATTTGGCCATGCATGCATTGATTGAAGATGCACGACCGGAGCAATCGAAACTGGTATTTCAGAACGCTCACGACACGCTGTTTGATGGTCTTTTGCACATACACGAAATACTCAACTCCAAACTGTCCAGCCAACTGGCGATACTCAGTGCCTGTAATTCGGGTTTTGGTACGATGCACAAAGGGGAGGGATTTGCCAGCATGTCTAGAGCGTTCAGATATGCTGGCTGTCCGAACATCATGATGAGTCTGTGGAAGGCCTCTGACCAGCCCGCCTTTGAGGTTGTGTCTGACTTTTTAAAGGAGGTTAGGAGTAAAAAGAAACTGGGTGAAGCGGTCAGGGGTGCCAAGTTAAACTATTTACAACAGGCTGATCCGTTGCAATCACACCCTGCCCACTGGGCTAATTTAATTCTTTTAGGAAATCCGGATTTGAGGTTGATGCCTTCACGGCCACCTAGCTTTTATCTACTGATTGGTGTGGTATTGGTCCTGGGCGTTTTAGTGTATTTCTTCGTCACCAGATCATAGTAATCATTGGTAGATCCATGGTACTATTGATTTTGGTATGACAGGTTGTTAGGTATGTCGATTCATTTGAAATACAGGTGTGATTGGGCTTGATGTCTACCTTTTTTTTTGAAAAGAGATGGGCCATCACACTAGGATGGCCCATGAAAATCATTTTCCAAACTCGGCAATGGTTGCTAAATCATTGCTTGGTGCGATGCTGAAAGCAAAGGATTGATCTTTGGGGAAGAAACACTGCATGTGGCTGCAAGCTTGGTACTTAAGCCGACCAGCTACGGAAATATTTCCCTTTGTTCTCGAACCCGTGATTCGAATCCTGAGTGTTCCCTGATATACTTCCTCCTCGGTGAGCTCATCAATGACGATGGTGCCTCCCTCAGTCAAGTATTGGACGGTTGCGATTTCCATCCCTAGACATTGGTCAATCTCCAAATCAGTAGGTATCAGATAGGGATTGGCAGGGCTACTGGATTGGATGTATTTTCCCTCTTCTATCTCGAAGGTGAGTACAATCGAGATGGGCTTTGTGTCATGGGTTTGCTCGGCCTCCACATCGATCAGTGAAACTTGTGACCAGATGCTCGTTTGGCTTACGGCAATACCCATAAAAAGGACTACTAGGAAGAAGCTCTTCTTATTTAATGCTGAGAAGTTCATTGAGTTTGTTTTTGATGTGAATCAATTTGGAATCGAAATTTCTTGTATCTAGCAGTGACAGAAATTGAATTTTTCCATCGGGATCAATTAGCAAGTTGGAGGCCAACATGATCTCGTCTCGTGCCAGCTCTGGCAAGACTTCTGGAGGAGCAAATTTAGCTGCAACCGCTCCATCTGAATCTAATAGAACCGGAAAACTCAGTTTAAATTCGTCGCGAAGTTTCTGGGCAACCAGTTCGCGGGGTTCTTTGACATCGATGATTAGAACTCCCACATTGTGAGCTGCATATGCCTGGTACAGTTGCTCGAGATATGGAGCCTCTGCATTGCAATAAGGACACCAGGTGGTTGCAATGTGAATCACTAGATATTGGCCACTGTAGTCAGCCAGACTTACGATGTTACTGTCGAGATCAAATAAGGTGAAATCTGCAGCTGGTACAAGATCTTGGTTTGTTTGACTTGCGATGTGACTACAGGTAATAATCGCAAAGAGGATGGTAAGAATTTGTTTCATTTTGATTGTTTTCATTGGATTTGTAAATAATCTTTTTGCGTACACCCTATGAATAGATTGGAAATTGAAATGATTACCGGCCTGCTTAAATTTTTCTTCATAAAACTCTTCGCTGGGGGTCATTCCAGCTCGACTTTCCATCAGGAAAGGTTGATACTTCAAGCCGATAGTAGATTATTGTCACGAAACAGGGGAGCCAGGTCTGGGCTCGCTACCGAGCACCTCAGGTGCTCAGATTTAGGATGGCTAAAACCGAACAAACCGGCATACCAGCTGAGGGCGACCAAAAACCGTAGTAGAACTGTCGTGAACGCAAGTCATCTGGATTGATGACGGAGAATGTGGAGATTACTCCAGCATAATTTAAGGACGAATTGCCTGGTCTATGAATTGAGAAAATAAAGTAAGAATCGGATGGTTTTATCTGATAAAGACTAAAGAATTCCATGGTAAGCAATAACTTCCACTTAAAATGAACAATCTTGGTACCAGGCAACCAAATAGTCGGCCCTTTAGAAAGTGTGACTCGAATAAATTAGGGAATTCTTGGGGATAAGTCTAAGGCTCATCCATCTGAGGAGCACCAAGGGAAATTCAATAATTTTAGGCAAATTAATCAATACCAACCAATGTATCATAGACTAAGTCAAGTGCTTGTGCTGCTATTGAGCATGCAAATGTCCATGGCTCAAAATGAATTTTCCGTGGAAGGAGATAAAACACTATTGAATGCGAAGGAATTCCAGGTGATTGGATTACGGTGCGCAAATGCCTTGTTGAGCGAGGAAACCATGGATGACTTAATCGCTCACCTGGATGAATACAGCTTGTACGGAATTAATACGATCAGCGTTTTTTTTATGGGATCGAGATATAGTAATATAAATGGCTATGAACAGGACGGTTCCTTGAAAGAAATCTACCAAAAACGTATGGCCAAGATTATTGAAGCCTGTAATCAGCGCAATATGGTGGTACTGGTAGGCATTCTTTACTGGGGTGCACAGCAACGTAGTTTGGCCAATGCGCACTATACAGATTGGCGGCAGTCGCAGGTCAACAATGCCATGATTAGCACCATAGAGTGGTTGAAGAAAAACAATTATCGCAATGTCTTTATCGATCCAGACAATGAGGGGATGGCCGAGCGAGGGGCAGGGTTTGATATCAGTGAGATGATTTGCAGAGGTAAGGAGGTGGATGAGAATTTTTGTATTGCGTATAATCATAAAGGCTTTAGCCCACCTTGCGCAGATTTGACCATACACCACGCAAAGATTACCCCAGGAATGCCCTATGTGCAGTCAGAGGGAACACCAAGTCAGTATTGGGGTGATTACTCTAAAGAAAAAGGCTTGGACCACTACATCAATGTGGGGATTTACACCGAAGGCAAAAAGGCAGAGCAAATGAAGGATACCCGCAGCATGTTAGAGGGTGGCCATGGCTACATGTTTGCATCCACCTGGTTGCAAAATGTTCCTCCCAACTATCATCCCGGAGGAGATGGTTCACCTTGTGATCCTGGGATGCGGTGGTGGTTGGAATTTGTCAGGGAGAATTTCAAGAAATAAGATGCATAATGCATCCGAAACGGAGGCAATCATTCAAAATCCATGCATGAATGTCCAAAAATTTTGACTATTCAATCATGCTCGAATGGTTGCAGCGTGACTTTCCAGAAGCAGTCTTCTTTCTAGTTTGGAGAGATCACTGGGGTTTTAATGGAAAAAAGGGTGTGGATGTACTTCTAAATCATCGGAAGATTATAGGGCGAAATGACAAGAGATACCCGATTTAGGTGGACCAGTCCAGAGGGATGGTCTACATCAATTTCGTTGCTGTCTTAGGCACTTTCAAGTCATCTTACTACCTGGAGACCAGAAAGTGTGAATCACTCGTGCTTGTGAACCCGGTGGTGGCCAGTTAGATTTTTGCAGGTTTATTTCCAATAGAATTAGTGACTCATATGAAAAGAAATCACTCGATAATTATTTGTTGGTGGCTTTTCTAATCCAATGTAGTGTAAAGCAGGAGTCTAAAAGTGAAGTGCAAAAAAGTACATTCTCAGGAGTCCGGTCATCCGGATGCCAAAGCGGCCGACTACGACCATGCCACCACCGGCAAGGTACGCAAACCCATGCTCGTGCTGGACAAACAAACCACGGATGCCCGAAGTCCGTACAATCACACTTATGCTCGTCGTCCGTTACCGGTGCATCTCGAATTTTATTCGTTCTGGGCAGATGGACACGGTCGGCAACCATCTGAATCGAGTCTTTACTTCTGTAAAAAGGATGGAACGGTTTTTAGGTTGCCACAAAAAATGGAAGAGGAATTTGCCTTCCCTGAGCCAGTGCAGACCAAACCATAGGTTTAAGGCTCCACTGGCACACTCCTGTATTTCAAAGCAATACACTACCTTACCGTAGCAAGCAAATAGCATTGCAAGGGTAATTGAAATCTATGGAAAGAGTCATATGCATGCAATCTGATTTAAAGGAAATACCGGGGCTCTCATAATTATCACGAAATATCCTTACTGCATACTCCGATCAATGCAAAAAACAAACTGAATTAAATAATAATTTAATGAAAAGTCTTTGGCAAATCATTTTTAACCATCGGTGTTTTGGGATTATTCTTGGATACGGATCCCTTTTATCCTGGGCTTTCTTGCCAGCACAGTCGGTGTCCATTAGTGGAATATACCCCCATCTCGCTCATTACAATAAAGGCGGAGAATGCGGAACTGGGGCGGTAGTGCCCTGGGCTGGAAAGTTATGGGTGGTCACCTACAGTCCACATTTTCCTCAGGGTTCTTCAGATAAGCTATACGAAATCACACCTGACCTGCGGCAGATCGTCAGGCCGGAAAGCATCGGCGGTACTCCGGCCAACCGAATGATCCATCGCGAAAGCAATCAACTATTTATTGGGCCCCATGTCATTGATGCCGATGGAAAAGTACGTACGATTCCGTATTCGACCATGCCAGGAAGGCACACGGGGAATGCAAGACACCTGATCGACCCCGGCGAAAAAATCTACTATGGCACGATGGAGGAAGGGTTTTATGAAGTAGGTGTGGCGGATCTTCAGGTAAATATGCTCTACAAAGACGGCAACAAAAATGGCAAGGTCGAGCATCACAATCCCACTGACATTAATCCGGAGAATGCAACATTACCAGGGGCGCACGGAAAGGGCTTGTATTCAGGTCAGGGTGTGTTGGTTTATTCTAATAATGGAGAAGCAACTGAGGAGGCGCTTAAAAAGTTTGATATCAAGTCTGGAGCATTGGCCGAATGGGATGGTAAAGACTGGAAGCTAGTACGGAGAAATCAATTTGTCGAAGTGACTGGACCGGGCGGGATTTACGGTAACAATTATCCGGCCACTGATCCTATCTGGGCGACCGGATGGGATCATAAATCAATCCTGCTAGGCGTACGTGAACCAACGGGCTGGCATTTCTACCGTTTGCCGAAGGCTAGTCATAGTTACGATGGAGCACACGGTTGGAATACAGAATGGCCGAGAATTCGAGATGTTGGCATCGCCGGGAAACCCGATTACTTGATGACGATGCATGGCATGTTTTGGCGGTTTCCCAAATCATTTACGGCTCAAAACACCAGTGGGTTACGACCACGTTCTGCTTATCTCAAGGTGATCGGTGATTTCACTCGTTGGAATGATCGTTTAGTTTTTGGATGCGATGACTCTGCCCAAAAAGAATTCCTCAATAAAAGAAAACAGAAGGGATCCATCGAAGGGCCTGGTCAGTCCAATTCTAATCTGTGGTTCACAGATTTTTCGAAACCAGATCTCCTAGGGCCCAACTCGTCGCACGGCGCCGTGTGGATAGACGAATCAGTAGTAGGAGCTTCCTTTTCTGAACCCTTTTTGTTCGCCGGTTGGAAAGAGAGGATAGCCTGGATAAAACATGATGGTCCTACGACCATTCCGTTTTCTTTTCAGGTTGATTTGGGCCAAGGTCAATGGCAAGATTTGCATACGATCCATGTGCCTCCGGGGAAGGCTAAATTACTTCATTTCGACAGCGATGACCCAGGAGAATGGATCCGCGTGCGAGTCGCTAATGACTGTCGGGTCACCTTAAGTTTTAATTATTCTGAAAAAGATCAAAGAATGTCGACAGCCACCGGCATATTTGGCGGACTCGCCGCCGTGGACCAAGGGCGTGCTTTGGGCGGCTTGCTATATGGACTCGGGGAGGATCGCCGGGCCCTGGGCATGTCAGCACGTTTATTCGATGGTGCGAGTGAGCAAGCGGTTGGGTATTATGAGCTGGATGAAAATTTGCAATTGATTGCAAAAGAGGATCGGGAGACCAGGTCTTTTATCGATGAAAAGTTTGCGGTACCCCATGAGGTCGTTTCGCTGGAGCAGTCATCCGTTTTGGTAGTTGATGATCAGGGTAGGAGGTGGCGATTTCCACGAGGTACCGGCCCCTACGATCAGTTAACGCGAAGAAATCAACTCAGGATCTGTCGCGAAGTGGCGACCGAAAGAGATCTATTCAGCTGTCACGGCACCTTTTACGAGCTACCTGCAGAAAATGCCGATGGTTTTGCTAAGGTGCGGCCCATTGCTTCGCACACTTTCCGCATACATGATTATGCTTCCTATCGAGGAATGCTGGTAATGACGGGTCTCAATAGGAATGGCAATGATGAAAATCCGCATATTATCCGATCAAAAGATGGCAAGGCAGCCGTTTGGGTTGGCACCATTGATGATCTATGGGAGCTGGGAAAGCCACGGGGAATGGGTGGGCCATGGTATGAATCCGAAGTTGTGGCGGGCCAGCCTTCCGATCCCTACCTCATTGCATTTTACGATCGGCGATCGATGACCATTTCTCATTCTGCTCAATCTCTAATTACATTCCATATGGAGGTTGATCCCACTGGCAACGGTACCTGGATGCGTTATGAATCTATGGAGGTAGATCCAACGCAGATTTATCAATACGATTTTGCTGATGATTTTGAGGCCCGATGGGTGCGCTTTATTGCCAGCGCCGACTGTTATGCAACCATTCAGCTCAAGTATGAATAGAATCCAATTTGAGAGCCTATGGAATCTACCCATAGGATGCCTTTTTATCCTCCTCTTAAGTGGATTTGCTTGCCGAAAGGACCAGCGAGACGGTCATAAGCGGCCAAACTTTATTGTTGTTTACACGGATGATCAGCAATTTAATGCCTTAGGGGCTATCGGTAACCAGGTAATCATCACGCCTAATATCGACCGAGTTGCGTCCGGCAGTATGGCATTTCATGAGGCTCACGTAGTCTTTTCTCTCTGTAGTCCGAGCCGGGCAGCTCTCTTAACTGGGAGGTATGGAAGTCAAAATGGTGTATTGGGATTGGGAAGTACCTTGAAAGCAGGTGAGCGGACCCTTGCACAGTTCCTTAAGCAGCATAACTATAATACGGCAATGACCGGGAAGTGGCACATTAAACCCACTCCGGATCAACTGGGTTTTGATATCTGTTCCTATTTTTTTGGAAATGGCACTTATTATGGTCGTAAAGTCATACACTACGGTGATACCATTTTCCCCCAAAATCACGTGGATGAATTTGGAGTGCAGCAATCCATTAAGTTCATCGAAAAGTCTGCATTTCAAGCCAACCCGTTCTTTCTTTTTCATTGTCCGCAAACGCCCCATATGAATGGTGAACTGATCTGGGATGCGGAGGAAAGCACCAAGGCACTTTATCGCATTGATGCCATGCCCGTGCCGGCAAATCACCTAGATGATTTACAAGACAAACCACCCTATTTAAAAAATGTTCGAAATAAAACTCAAGCTGATAAATATGGTTATCCAGATTCGACTTCAATTCGTTTACACACTCGTGATTACTATGCCGTGATTACGGAGTTGGATAAATTTCTAGGAGAACTTTTCAATAAAATAGATGAACTTAACCTTTGGGATAATACCTACTTGATTTTTATGAGTGACAATGGATGGATGCTCGGTGATCATGGATTCACAAGCAAAGTCTTACCTTATCGTCCCAGCACCCTAGTGCCACTTTTTATAAAAGGCCCTGAGATAGATGCGGGAGTAACTAGGACACTCGTCAGCAATCTCGATATATTTCCTACCATTTTACAGCTGGCAGATATACCAATCTCAAACAATATCCACGGCAGGAGTTTAGTGCCATTACTACACGGCGATGTGCTGAAGGATAGAGACCATCTCATCTATGAAGGCCTGGGATCGTATGGGGGGAGCGGGTACAATCTCACCGTCATTGACGAAGAATATCGCTACATCGAGACTTATGCCACATCCAACCTGGTGGCAATTCAATTTCAAGAACTATATCATCGAATCAACGATCCTCTCGAAATGAAAAACCTTGCTAAAAATTCAGCGTATATTGAAACCATGAAGGCGATGAGAAAAAAGATAAATAAATACAAACAGTCGGTATTGCCCCACTGAGTACTGAGCACCTTCAATACTATTTTCAAAAAAAGATGAAGATCATTGCCAGAAGATAGCTCTCATGCCTAAAGACGATAATAGCTAATACATTTAAATATTTAAAAATTGAATATTGATGCTCATCTGCCAGAGATATTGTTTAGCCATCTTTTTATGGGCAATTCTACATTTAATGGGCACTGAATTTATATTAGGTCAGGAGTCATCGACCAAAGCAGAATTTGCGTCCAAGTTTAGAAACCATTACACCAAGGTGACCAAAGATCTGCTAGATACTTATGGGAAGGATACAACCGCTGTTTGGGTGGCCAGCTGGGACCTAAAAACGGAGCAGTATCCTTTTAATTTTACACGTCCTGATTCCATTCCAAATCGCGTCTATCTAAATCGCTTCATTGATGCGCCGGCCGGGGCCACCTTATATTGGAATTTGCCCGATTTAGCTGCTTGCCTGGATCTTTCAGATGCAACTGGCGATGCCAGGCTGGGGGAGGCTGCACTAGCCTATGCCTCCACCTATCTGGACCGATGCACAAATAGAGACGGAATTATTCTTTGGGGCAATCATTACTACTACCATGTCCTCATGGACACCGTCGTTAGATTTGGGAGCAGTGATCATCCTAGGCCGGTAAATATGGCCGAAGAGCAGGGCCACCTCCATGAAATGCGGCCACTAAATCCACCTTGGGAAATGCTTTATAAGTGGTTTCCGACCGGCATTGAAAGACACCTGAGGCAATCGGTTGCGCAACACTTGGTTAATTCCAATGGTGAATTTAACCGACACGCAAATAACCGTAGTGAATATGCCTTTATCGAAGCCGGATCTATTTTAATTCACGCTCTTTCTTTTCTATACAGTAAATCTGGAGATGCCAGCTTACTCGATTCTGCTGATCTTATCTTGAATTTTAGCTTCGGATTTCGTGATTCCACCACGGGCCTGATGGCAAATAGTCCCTCCAAAGATCGCTGGGATAAATATGCCTCCACTACCGAGATCGGGCTTTGGTCCTTAAATATTCTCAAGTCCTTACCCTACCTACCTGACTCGCTGGCCACTCGCTGGTTAGATCAAGTGGAAATAGCGCTTCAGCCCTGGTTGATACACGGTTTTGATCAAGAAAGACAGCGTTTTTTCGGTGCACTATCTCTCAGTGATGCCACCGCCATTCAAAAGGAAGATAACTATCCCTACAAACCAGACAATTATGCCGACATATGGCACCCACTTTTTCCACGTCACGACTACCCTCTGCAGTTTGCAGAATGTTGCTTAAGACTCTATGAATTAACTTCAAAAGATATTTATCGCATGGCAGCCCAGCGGTGGTATGCCGCCATAAAATCGCAGATGGATGAACGTTTTCATCGATTGCGTTATGCAGAAAATTATGCTCGTATCATTCATTATCTGGATAAATATGCCTTGCTCTTTTCAGATATGGAGGCGAAAGAGCGTGCTCAATGGTTAGCTAAAGAAGCGGTCGATCTTCTCTACGATGAGCG
Organism: Saprospiraceae bacterium; assembly: GCA_965223215.1. GTDB lineage: Bacteria > Bacteroidota > Bacteroidia > Chitinophagales > Saprospiraceae > JABDMH01. The sequence continues at coordinate 549,315 of CBDCVZ010000010.1, forward strand.
CAAAAAAATGTTCCGCAGCCACACCGGAGAACATCGCTATGATTGTGTAGATGGAGTGGGTCTGTTATACTTTGCTCTGGCGCCCATTGCTGATGGTCAGTTGGCTGATGCCTTTTTTTAAGCTCTGACTCATGACTTGCCTTTCATGATTATTTGTGACTGCCAAAAACGAGATCTTCCAGCTCATTTCTCAATGATTCTGCCCTTTCTTGCTCGTGCTGAATGAGATTAATCCGCTCTGATGGATCCGTCTGTAAGTTATAGAGTTCGGCATCGGTTGACGAAAATTGCATTTTCTCGAAATCTACCGTGCAAATATATTTCCATCCCTTGTTTCTAACGGCCATACGTCGCCCAGCAGATTGCAGGATCACTGTTTTTCGCACATCCTCCGACCCGCCGGTAATCGCTGGTTTCAAACTGTAGCTGTCGCTGGCAAGATTATTTTTTTGTTCGGCATCGATAATATCACCCAAGGTAGGCATGATGTCATTTAAGAGGCATAATTGATCGGTAGTACTACCCGAAGCAATTTGGCCACCTGGCCATTTTATGATTAGAGGTGTACGCACACCACCGTCGTAAACCGTCCATTTATTGCCACGGAAAGGTCGGTTTGGATAGTGGAAATCCCGTTGATCAAAAGAAATGATTTCTTTTTTAGGACTGTAGGCCGTGTCAAGATCCGTCGCCTGATTGATTTTTACATACTGTGAACCATTGTCACTGGCAAACACTATGAGTGTGTTTTCAGTCAGGGCCAACTCGTTAAGCGTTTTTAAGATTTGACCCACGTAGTGATCTAGCTCTTGTACGTAATCACCATATCTGCCGGCGGTTGATTTCCCTTGGAAAGGTGCCTCGACGGCCAAGGGGACATGGGGCACGTAAGGTGCAAAATAGAGGAAGAAGGGTTGAGGTTCAGTCGATTGGTTTTCTAAGTATTTGATGGTCTTTTGGGTAATGAAAGACAAATATTTTTCTAACGGAATTTCCTCAATTTCATCTAAGCCCTTGGCTGCCGTATAATTGTACTTTTCGTGCTGAATGGCACCAAAAACCTTTCGATTTTCGAAGACCCAGCACTCACTGGCGCAGCTGAAACCCAACCATTGGTCAAATCCGTGATCAAGAGGCCCATCATTCAGAGGCGCAGTCAGGTCTAAGTTAGCCCCATTTTCTTCGGCATAAAACTGGCCAAAACCGATGGGCTTTTCTCCGTCGGTGGTTGCAAAGGTGGTGCCTAGATGCCATTTACCGAAACCTGCCGTATGGTAACCTTCTTTTTGCAACATCATAGGCAAGGTCAGTAAGGTATCAGCCATCATGGAAGGTTCGTAATTACGCATCACGCCCGTTTTATTCCAACTTCGCCATGGATAATTGCCGGTCATCAATGCGTAACGGGTGGGAGAGCAGACAGCAGATGGACAATAGGCATTGGTAAATCGCATTCCCTCTGAAGCCAATTGATCTAGATTTGGAGTGGCGATGTGAGATCCAGGGTTGTAGCAGCCGAGATCACCGTATCCGAGATCATCAGCCAGGATGATGATGATGTTAGGTGGATCCAATATTTGAAGATTTGACTGATCAATGGCGCTGGTACACTGAATTTGAATCAGGAAGGATAGTGCTAGGGTGATTAGAAATGCGATACGATGCAATAAGAGCGGGATGAAAGAGCATTGGTTTGATTGAAATCTGAGATGCTGCATAGCAGTTATTGAGGCTCAACAATGATGGCGCGCAGCTCCATGCGGTGGACCCACGAACCATGATTGGTGGCATGATGATCTTGGCAAGATACCAATTTTGTCACGTGCGATATTTAGATGGCTGGTGCCCCTCCCAGTGGTACATCATCAAAGTGGCTGGCATGATCCTTTGACAACCCATCACGGACCCATACAAGGGGCCGGTAAGAGTCTTAAAAAAAGTTATTTTATTGCAATGAATAATCAGAGGTTGATGAAACAGTTTCTTTTCTTTATTCTGCTTATCACGTTGCCTGGGGCCCCTTCCAAGACCTTGGCCCAAGTTGACAGATATGGAGGCTGGTTATCAGTTGAAAAGGAAGCCAAGGGTTTCTTTTATCTTACGTTTGTCAATCGAAGACATACACTTGTCACTCCAGACGGGCATGCCTATTATCCATTGGGCATCAACCATATGAGTGCCTACAACAAATCAATTTTTAGTGGGATTCAGGCATTCCAAAATAGAGAATCAGCGGTTCAAAAGCTAAAATCAGACTTACAGGTCTTAAACATGAATTGTGGTGGGGGTGATAGCCCACCGATTTTAGAATCTGAAATGCCCTTCTATAAAACAATCAGTCTGACCAACAACGCACACTGGTTGCCTGCCTCTAGATTTGGATTTACCGATGTGTTTGCACCAGCATTTATGGAGGAATTAAAAGAGAAGATCAGGGTCGAAGCTCATCGATATAAAAACAATAAGTTTTTGATTGGCTACTATTTTACTGACACGCCTCGTTGGGACGTGGTGATTTCAAGAAAGAGGCATTTGAAAGACTGGGTCTCCTATCTTCGCAACCTCAGCAAGGAGGCTGCTGGAAAGCAGAGATACATTGCCTTCCTCCAGGATAAATATCAAACCATTGAGGCTTTTAATGAGGCCTATCGGCTCAATTTTAAGTCATTTGAAGCCATGCTCGATGGTCGTTTTGACCATCTAGATTTTCATCAGCCCTACATCATATCTGACGATACTGAGTTTTTAGGTGTCATTGCCGACCATCTCTACGAATTGGCCACGGAAACTCTGCGATCCATTGACCCCAATCACCTCATTCTTGGTGAAAAATACCTGGCAGGAGATCATCCTGAACCCGTTTTAACCGCTGCCGCCAAGTATTTTGATGCCATTGCCATTCAACCTGGTCCTGAGAAAGGACCCGGTCCCGGTCCGGGACAGGAAGAACGCTTCTTTAACGCCGATCAGTTCGGTAACATTCATAAGTTAACTAGTAAGCCTTTGATCATCTGCGATCACAGCGTAAGTTTCTATACAGATGAACATCCGGTTACCTTATGGCATCAATTTGAAACCCAAGAGCGCGCCGGTCAAGCATTGGCAAGGTACATTAACGCCACTGCTCGGACCCCTTATATCGTGAGCTATTCTCACTGTCAATATCTGGATACCTACGATCCAAACCGCGGTTTACTCAAGCAAGGTCTTTTAAATGATCAGGGAGAATTCCACCAGCCCTATTGCGAGCTTATTTCTACGGCAAATGCGGAAGCTTTGAAATTTGTAGAGAAAGAATTAAATGAGTAAGAAGGGGATTGGCAACCCTAGTATTTTACCCTATCTACTAGAATTCGTGTTTATTTTTGTCTTCTCCCTGATCACAGGAGTTCGGAAAAATAGGTCCATCAAAACCAAGCTCCTACCGGGGACCAAACATTTCAACCATGGTTATGGAGTACCTGTATCAAGGAAAGTCCTAATTTTTTTCTGTCATACTAGTCTTTTGCAAATGGCAACCAATTAATATTGATCTGGAGTGAGGACGGGAGGCACCAGGCTTAAATATTTTTTAACTCGGGCATCCCTGGATCTTAATTTATAGATAAGGTCGCCATCGGATGAAATTGCGTAGAATAACACTACGAGCTAGAGTTCTGACCCATTCCCTCGGCTCCGATCTATTGACTGTACGACGTAATTGGTATCATATTTCGTTCTGCAATAAGTATTGGTGAATCATAAAGCGGGATAGTATGGAAAGAATATTTTGTGCCATTTTTATCCCAGTTTGAATTTGGGATTTCATATACTTCTCCAGTGCGCATATCCACATATACAGGCGTTGTGAAGTTTCCCGCAGAAAATTCAAAGTCGACTGCTGTTTTTTCCGTTTGATTGTTGGGTATTTTACCGTCGAGCCAGATCGTCACTATTTGGTGGTCAAATCCGTCCAATGCATAGGCGTATAGAGAAAGAGAGCTGTCGGTGCTGGTAGTGTAAGGATAGTTAGAAATCCGATGTAGCGTATGGTCGAAGATGCTGGTTGTGTTTTGGAAAGCCCCATAAGCCTGTTTTTTGCGTTCGACTGTATTGTCCTTATTCGCCCTTAGCAAGCCTTTTCTATTGACCGTATGGATGGGTTCATCCAGGAGTATCACTTTTTTTCCCTCTCGACGATATTTACGTACGTAGTTCATATCTATGATTGAAAAATACAGAGAGGGTATATCATGCCCTAGGTCTCCCAACAAGCGTCGCAGCAACCACTTAGATTGGGAGATTTCTGTCCAATCATAGTTGCGGAGCGCGTAGTATGGTTGATTTTCGGAAGGGCATCCAAGTTCACCCTGATGAATCTTAAGACGTGGATCGTAAGATTTTACCAGCCGGGCAATCTTTAAGTAGTTTTGATGGTTGGCCTCAGGCCTAGCTGTATATCCATGCAACGTTATTTGATCGAGTAAGTGAAGCTTGTCGCGATTTTTTAGATTCCTAAGAAATTCATCAACGTAGCTCGTGTTGTTGATCCCTGCCAAGGAAAGCCCATAGATGGTGGCATTGGGAATCCCATTTCGGATGATCTCAGCCGTACGAATAAATAATTTTGCATATGCATCCGCCGGATTTTCCTCATTTAAATCACTCTCGTTCCAGATTTCCCAGACTTTTACCTTGCCCTGGTAGCGTTCCACCATGGCGCTAACCCATCGGTCCCATGCATCCAGTGCGATTTCTGAAGTGGGAAAGCCTCCCGATAAAAATATTTGTCCACCCCCTTCATAAATTGGATTTCCATATGATGTCTGCAACCATGGCTCCACTCCTTGAACCAGCACATCATCAATAATTTCATCGAGCCACTGAAAGTTATAGATGCCCTTTTGGGGTTCACATTTGGCCCAGCCCGCCTGGAGCCTGACTTTCTTAGCACCAGTAGGTCCTAAATATTTGCCCCAATGCTTGTAGTCGGTGTAATCCCGATCCATGGTCTCACCACCGATAGACCAATTGGATGATGCAATCTCTCTGGCGTGTCGAGAATCCACCTTTCCGACTAGGTGGAAATTAACGGACTGACAAAAGGCAATCGCACTAAAAAGAAAGGGCGGAATCAATAGCGAGATTTTCCACATCATGATTACTTTTTTAAGTGAGAATAAAATCTGAATATCACTAATACCTCCGGTAAGATCGAAATCTCTGAGTAATTTGATACATCAGAGGTGAAAGAAATGCACCATCAACTAGCATTGTCATTCCCATTTTAAATCCTGAAGGATCTACATCGATCAGCCACTTCAAAGTGTGCGATATAGGTGTTCAATCGGTTTAAGTCGGAACTGATTGTGATTTTATTTTATGATTTTCAGTCAACGATGCGAGCTCGCGATGCTTGCCTCGCCGATCATTAAATTCTGTACAGTTTGTCGCTAGCGTTTCTTGATGATCCAGTTTTCGAGGAAGTGCCATGGAAGGGTTACTGCTTTTGCTATCATTGGTGCAGCTCTCCGATAATTCAGGTCTGGATCGTATATTTGATTGAATGTGTTACAAAATGATACCAAAGATTACTTATATCCCACTTCTCATCGGTCTCGTTGTTTTTGGCCCAACCATGGCTCAAGAAAACAATAGTTATAACAGAATAAATACTGAAATAGAGATCGACCGGTACCGTTTCAGTAGTTATGATAAAGATGCCCAGATTTGGAGTGCTATGTACATTGCCTCCAATCAAAAGATCTACATAGGTTTGTGCACTCATGCCGATGCAGCCAGTGTATATGAATTCGACATTGCGACGAAAAAAATGCGACAACTGGGAAACCTGACCAAAATTTTGGGCGAACGGGGCAAAGGGATCTGGACCAATGGCAAAATTCATGTGAAAATGCAGGAGCTGGATGGGTATGTATATTTCGGATCTTTTTGTGAAGACAACGGTCCACCAGCCATTGATGCAACCAGTTATCAAGGGCCCTTTTGGTTTAAGATTAACATGGAAACAGGGGAGATTACGACGTTAAGCAAAATCAATAGTTTTTGGGGATTAATTGGCCAGGAAATGGATCGCGAGCGGCGCATTATTTATGGCCTAACCGAGGAGGGGCATTTGGTAAGATATTTTATTGATGAGAACCATACGGAAGATATGGGCCGGGTAGACAACTGGGATATTTGCCGAACATTATTAATCGATGAATTGGGCAATTTGTATGGGAGCTATGCACCAGGCAAAATCTGGAAATTTGATGTGCGACAGGACCGCATTTTTGATCTTGAACACTTGCAACTTCCAGTCAGTTTGGATTCAAGGACTATGGCAAATCCAATGCTCGATCGCCGGGCGCAGTGGCGCTATATAGAATGGGACAGAGAGCAAAAAGTGGCGTACGGAATTACCGGAGGCGAAAACCTCCTTTTTAAATACGACGTGTATCAGGAAAAGATTACTCCCCTTACTCGGATTTGCGCACCCATTTATCGCAGTGCCAATTCATATGATGTTCCTTCAGCGACCCTTGCCATGACATTAAATCATGTCCACCGTAAGATTTATTACTTGCCAGTTGTCGAAGGTGATTTTGACTATGGTGCGGTGCAGTTAGATGCCGCCGGTGATAAGGAGAGCCAACGTGAAATAGGACCTCCTAAATCTTTCCTGCTGGCCTATAATTTGACCAACGAGCAGATCGAGGACATTGGAACCCTAAAAACCTCCGATGATGGTTCTTGGGCTTATGGTATGGGTGCGGCTGAAACAGATGCGGAAGGTCGGGTTTGGTTTGTAGGTGCTTTCGAGGAGAAAGATCCGGCCTATGTGGTGCGAAATCTCCGGGGTAAATATCCATATAGCCTAGGACTGGGTTGCTTTGATCCAAAAGAAAATTGAAAGAAAACACGAGAATCATGAATTTTGTTTTTCCACGAATGGCTGTGATCTGCTGCTGTTCCTTTTGTTTCCTGGCAGCTCATGGCCAACAATGGGTCAATCCCCATTTTGACACCCACCGAATGGATTATCGAGACCTAGGGTACCCGGGTCAGAATCTGATTGAGGCTGACAATTCCATGATAAGCGCCCTACTATCGCACTCCAATGGATTCGTTTATGGTGCTACCAGCGGCAAAACGCAGTCCTACCTATTCTTTTACAATCGATTCATCAACAAAGTACGTCCCTTAGGTAAAATCGGTGACGAAAACGGTGTGCACCACACCTTGCTCGAAGGCAAGGATGGTCAGATTTTCATTGGATCAGGTCGCAGCATCTATGAGCACGTCAAACTTAGTCGTGATTTTCCCATTGAATACGAAGGAATCGAGAAGCAACTGTGGAAGGACATTAAAGCGCACTTCTCAGGATACAAGGGTGGACATATCTTCCGGTACAATCCTGAGCATGGCGATCGCCAGCGTTATACCAATGTCGATGCAGCGCCATTGGAGGACCTGGGTATACCCGTGCCGGGTAATTCGATTTACGCGATGTGCATGAATGCGGAGCAGACGAAAATCTATGGAATAAGTTATCCCGATGCTCATTTTTTCATTTTTGACCTGGCCAGTCGTACAACCAAGGATTTTGGAGATGTATTAACCCTGAAGGTATATGGAGGGCCGGAAAGACATTGGCGATCGGTACCCCGAGCTATATATTGTCATCATGAGACCGGTGATGTTTACACATCCGGCGACAATGGGTTTCTGCTTCGTTATCGACCGGAAGCTGATTCTTTAGATCTGACCTGGATGCGATTACCAGGAGAATACTGGGAGGGTCTTAAATCCTGGGATTATCCCATTTTGGAACAAATGCTGCAAGTTCCGGATGGACGAGTTTTTGCATCTACGCACGATGGTTACCTGGTGCAAGTGGATCTAGTTAAAGAAAAGGTAATTACTTTGGGCAAACCGCGGGTGATGCGACGTATGCGTGGAATGAGTGTAGGTCGGGATCATCGGCTGTACATGATCACTGGAGAGTTTGAACGTTCTTGCAAGTTGCACTCCTACGATCTCTTAGGGAGGGAAGGATTTAGGGAGTTGGGTCCATTTTCAGTGGACAGAAGTCCCTATTATGCACGTCGAGCCTATCAATTTGATGCCCTCACGGTGGCCTCCGATGGTACTGTTTTTTGCGGTGAAAGCGATCGCGGTGGAAAGCTATTCTACTACATCCCGGGAGATCTAGGATTTAGAGGCAGCCTGAATCCCACCAATCCCGTGGTGGAAAGGCAGAGAAAGGACACACCTGGTTTGATTCAGGAACGGTTGTAATCGATGCTTAGGAGAGCGGTTCACAACCCCGCAGTTCGATGAGTATTAAACGACCAACGGCGGTTCTATTAATTAGGAGTCTTTAATATCTCAATAGCAATGTCGGAGCATATCACACATGTTGCAGTTTTCGAGGATGCTGCTCGTTTGCTAAGCGCAAGACCTTCAGATTTTCCGCCAGAATTTCAGGCAGCAATCTCTCAACACTACGACTATGGCATAGTCGCTTGTAGTACGCGTGGCAACAGGCAGTTTGCCGTACCGATCATTAAGAAATATAAAAGTCAATCACTGGATGATCGCGCTAGTGCCGAATTATGTGGTGCCCTGGGTTGGATCTCGCATCGTGCTGCCGATGCACAATTAAATTATTTGGCCGATACAGTTGATGCCGAAAATAATCCCTATTACACTGGCCAAGACCTCAAACTTTATTATGATGCAGTGGTAAAACATAATGTTTACGATAGTGGTCGGAGATCAACGTTGTCTCGTAATGAATTTATTGATGGTTCGACCTTGGCCACGAATATGAGCGCCAGTCCGGCCGCCAGACATTTTGAGACGGCTGCTTTGGAGCGCTTATGGACCAATGGGATGATGCGGGAGTTCATCCAACTACACCATTTTTACCAAGCCCAACCCACCACTGATGACCTCGTGAAGTACGTGGAAACTTTTGATACCAGGGCGCAGTACTACGGCGAAAATCTTCCCCTCTACGAGCGAGCTTTTGAAAATCCCGATCCAGTAATTATGCAGGCGGTAAATTATCGAATTAATTTTTACGATCCCGACGATCAAATCATTCGCCTGGTAAGAGCAATTCAATTAGGCGATCAACCTGAACAGAGTGTGGAGATGGCCCTTCAAGGAGCAGAGACCCAAAGCCACTATGCCCGTACCCTAAAATTAAATTATGAATACTGGATGGCAGCTGGTCGTTTTTTTAAAGATCAGATAAGTGAAGAGGTATTGGAGCATGCCCTCAATAAAAGGTACAGCTAAATCTCACCAGGTATGGAGCGTAGAATATTTCTTCAAAATATGGGATGGATGGGAGTGTTTCCTAGCTTAGGATCGGCATTTCGTGGTCAGTTAATTTTGGGTGCCCCTCAAACCAATACGATTGGTGGACTTTTACCTGTGGCCCTCATTGGTGATGCCTTCAATTTAACCTTTGCCTGTCGGGATCTAAATGGACATACCTACCGTATTTTGACTCAAAATATGAGCCTGCGATTACCCGGAAATCAGGGGTGGATGGCCAATTTTGTGCTTCCTCCAGATGCTGATCTCGCTGCCATGGTTGAGCAGTTTAAACCCGGAGGCGATCCTAAATCACTGAATAAACTAGCCATCTTATTTGGTGCGGTGGGTCATACCGCATTGCACCGAGAACTATGGACGCTTTATGAAAAATATGAATCGGATCGTGCCGAGATGATTGGCTATCACGATGCACATTGTATCAGAGAAATGGCTGGTATGACCGCGGTGGATCAGTTGAATCAAAGCGACTTAAAAAAAATGTTGCTGGCGCTTAACCCAAGGTCATTGGAACGCATTCATACTCTGATTGCTGATGTCGATGATGGCGCTGGGTGGCTTCACAAGATGGTGGCGTGGCGCGATGCATACCATCATCGAGTTGCTAAATATGCTGAGATCATGATGGCACCTGATGATGTTAAATGGCAAATGTACATCTCAGGACCAGGGTTGTATAATGCTGGCGATCCCATCGTTAAATTAGCCAATCGATTTCGCAAAGCCGAGCCGGTTAGGGACAGAGATGTGAGGCAAGCACTGCGCGAGAATGCTGGCAGCATCTACGGTAGGTCGCTGCAGAAAGCGGTTTTAGATATGCTGGAATTGGACAAAATAATCACAGAAAAATGCGATAATTAAACGGATGCTTATCGTTGCTGGAATCAAGGCAGGTAACTGGGCAAATATGTCCAGTACCGTTCTCATGTAATCGCCGGGGTTTGCTCAACTTTGATTCAAATAAAGGCCATCTGTGTGACAGTCAAGGGACGATCGCTCAACGAAAACTACCAACAATAATATTTGTCACACTATAAATGCTGTTAGAACCATGGATCGAAACTTACTACCACTACTGTTTTTTTGCTCATTTCTTTTCGGTTGTCAACAACAGAGATCCACCAAACCTTTGATCTCGCAAGATTTATTGAATCATGCCGATGGGGTGGACGGTAATTGGCTCTTACACGGACTCAACTATGGTGAACAAAGATTTAGTCCCCTCAAGCAAATCAATGCCATGAATGTTGATCAGCTGGGATTGGTTTGGAAGGCTGATTTGGGCTCAAAGCGAGGCATTGAGGCGACCCCGCTCATCGCCAATGGAGTCATGTACTTGACGGCCAGTTGGAGCAGAGTTTTTGCCATCGATGTGCGGAGCGGAGCAATCATCTGGTCCTATGATCCGGAGGTGCCGAGGGAATATGGTGAAAGAGCGTGTTGTGATGTGGTAAATCGGGGTGTGGCCATTTATGGTGATCGGATCTTCGTGGGCACTTTTGATGGAAGACTCATTGCCCTGGATGCCAGCACGGGTTCGAAAATTTGGGAAGTTGTGACTGTGGATCAATCGCAGCCCTATACCATCACTGGAGCACCCAGGGTTTTGAATGGTAAAGTTATGATCGGAAATGGTGGTGCCGAGTTTGGGGTACGTGGTTACTTTACGGCCTATGATGTTGACACGGGAGAACAGCTTTGGCGATTTTATACCGTACCAGGTGATCCCACCCAACCCTTCGAAAATGAGAGCATGGAGTTGGCCAGTGAGACCTGGAAGGGGGAGTGGTGGAAATTTGGTGGTGGAGGTACCGTTTGGGATGCCATGGCCTATGATCCCCAGTTGAATTTGCTGTATGTGGGTACCGGTAATGGATCTCCCTGGAACCGCGAAAAAAGAAGTCCGGGTGGTGGAGACAATTTGTTTTTGGCTTCCATTCTGGCCATCAATCCCGATAGTGGGACCTTGGTTTGGCACTATCAAACAACACCGGGTGAAACTTGGGATTTCACGGCCACTCAGCATCTGCTTTTAGCGGATTTGGAGATTGATGGACTACCTCGGAAGGTACTGATGCAAGCACCGAAGAACGGTTTCTTCTATGTCATCGACCGCGAAAGTGGAGCGTTGATTTCTGCCAATAAATTTGTCCATGTGAACTGGGCCGATCGGGTTGATTTGGAAAGTGGAAGACCTGTTGAGACTAAATGGGCTCGCTATCAAGAAGCAAACGTAGACATTGCCCCCAACTACGATGGAGCTCATAATTGGCATCCAATGGCTTTTAATCCCAATCTTAACCTGGTCTATATACCCGCCAGAGAGACTTTTTCCAACTATGGATCCGATCCGACCTGGGCATATAATGAAACGGGTTTTGGTACCGGAGCAGGTTGGAATCTGGCGGTTGGATATGATCCGGCACGGCCTCGGATAGAAGATCGTGAAGCGACCAAACGTGGCAAACTTATCGCACTAGATCCTACCACAGGTGAGGAGACTTGGCGAGTGTGGCAGGATAACATTTGGAACGGTGGACTACTGGCAACCGCATCAAATCTGCTTTTTCAAGGTTCGGCTGATGGACACCTTACTGCATACAACGGCCGTACTGGTGATCTTATCTGGAAGGCAGGGTTGCACACTGGTATTTTAGCCCCACCCGTCACGTATTTAGTTGATGGCGTACAATATCTTACGGTAATCACTGGCTGGGGTGGTGGTTATGGCATGAAACACAAACACACACCTTCCATCTTACCGGGCACCGTCTATACTTTCGCTTTGAATGGTGAAATGCCTTTACCCGATGCACCGCGTGTTGATCAACCTGTCTTATCAGAGGTGAGTTGGCCAAAAGATCCGGAGGCTGTGGCTCGCGGAGGCGTATTGTTTAGAAAATACTGTGCAGTTTGTCATGTTGTCGGAAGGGAAGGAGGGGGAATTGCTCCTAACCTGGCCTACAGTGCCATGCCTGGTACAGATGCTTTTAAGGCCGTGGTGCTGGATGGCATGCTCTTACCGAATGGAATGCCGCAATACGATCAAAGGCTGAATGAAAATGATTTGGATGATTTACAGAGTTTTATTTTTGAACGGATCGAAATAGCTCGCGGGGATGTACAGTAACGCAGCGGACTCAAACTAGGTAATTGAGAAAGGGATAAATGCTAAGATAAAATCATAAGTTGGTTAAGAGCCGATAAAATGAAGCGAAGGGAGTTTATTCATCATTCATCTGCAGGATTGCTTTTTTCCTGGCTGGCTCCGCAGCAATGGAAATGTGATCAGCGATGGTCTAATTCGAAAAAAATAAGATTTAAGCCTTACCGTTCGGGAAGAACCTTGGGCAAGGTGTATCAAGTCACACCAGATGATGGTTTTTTTGCCAATACCTACTATGACATTTGCCCATTTAGCCCCAGCCAAAGATATTTGGCACTGACCAAATTTCCCTACCAAGATCGCATCACAAAGTTGGGTGATGTGGCGGAGGTAGTGATCATTGATTTGCAAGAACAATCAATGCAAACCGTGTATCAAACCAAGGTATGGGGCTATCAACTTGGTGCCAATTTGCACTGGGGGATCAGTGATCGATTCCTCTATACCAATGATCTGCTCAATGGCCACTTTGCCTGCTGCATCCAGATCGATTTGATCACGGGTGAAACGAAAGCATTTGATGGTCCGGTATATGATTTGGACGCAGGTGGAGGGACGGCCATTGGTCCACATTTGGAATTTATGAACAACAGTCAATATGCCTATGCCACGCCATCACCTGACCCCGCCCTTTTGGAATTTCAAAAATTGGCAGATGGAGCAGCGGAAAGTGATGGCTTGTGGCATACCAGCCTTGACACGGCCAAAACGAAACTGCTATTGCCCCTGTCTAACGTAGTTCCCTTCATCGAGGGTCATGAGCGGGATCAGGGAGCAGCCTATTATTTTTTTCACACCAAGTATAGCCCACAAGCGGATGCAATCATGCTGGTGGTACGTTACCCAGTCTTGAAAAGTATCCAAAATGGCACTCCAAAATACCAGAGAAATCCAACACTCCTGATATGTGATCGGCATGGAGAAAATATTCGTCAATTGATTTCAAGAGATCAATGGCGGATGGGTGGGCATCATCCCAATTGGCATCCTAATAATTACCAAATTGTCATGAATCTCAATCCTAAATGGTTGGGTGTAAATGAGCTGCGCTTCTGTGCCATTGACGTTCGCGATGGGAATGTGTCTTTGCTGGCTGAGCAAATCATGGGCAGTGGTCACCCCAGCATCGATCGCACCGGTCGGTATTTAATTTCTGATTGCTATCCATTTGAACCGATGGCCAGTGGTAACGGCGAAATACCGATTCGCTTGATCGACCTAAATGGCCAGGAAGAGGAAACCATCTGCACGATGTATACAGATCTGGGAAGCAAGTATAAGATGGCTCGTTACTGGGGTCCTAGCAAACTCGATGCCCATCCAGTATGGAGCAGAGATGGAAAAAAGGTCTGCTTTAATGGAGCTCCCAATGGTACAAGACAAGTATTCGTGGCTGACTTAAAAGATGTAATCTAATCCTTATGAAAAGAAGAAAATTTATTCACCAACTCGCTATGGGCACATCAGGACTAGTGCTTCCGCAAATAATTCAGTGGGCAAGGCAATATGACATTCCAATCAGGGCCGTGACCCACGGTCCCAAATATCATTGGTTTGGTTACTATGACAAAATGCAGTTTAATCAGAACAACACCAAACTGCTAGGTATGCAGGTGGATTTTGAAATGCGTTCACCGACCCCAAACGACGTGGTTCAAATTGGAGTGATCGATTTGGAAAATGGGGACCAATGGCGTACCATTGGTGAGAGTAGATCATGGAGTTGGCAGCAGGGATGTATGCTCCAATGGGTACCTGGTTCAGACACTCAGGTGATTTGGAATGATCGGAGAGGTGACCGTTTCGTGAGCATTCTCAAAGATCTTGAAACCGGCGCAGACAAAGTGATTCCTCAGGCAATATACACCTTGAGCCCAGATGGCAGAAGTGCGATCGGAACAGACTTTGCCAGAATTCAGAACTATCGAAAGGGATACGGATATCCGGGAGGAGTAGATCCCCATAAGCATCAAAATGCACCCAGCGAATCAGGCATTTATCACATTGATTTGGCTACCGGTGAAACTAAATTGATTATTTCCTATCGTGAAATCTCACAAATTAAAAACAACGGTGAGGACCTTTCGGAGAAGTGGCACTATTTTAATCATCTACTATTGAGTCCAGATGGTCAGCGATTTATCTTTTTAAATCGATATTGGGATGCACCCATTCCGGATGCGATATTAAATGATGTCGAGGCATACAATAAAATTAGGACCAATTATACAACCCGGATGTTTACCGCAAGCGTACGGGGCGGTGATGTCTATTTACTTGATCCTTCGGGTAAAACCTCACATTTTATTTGGAAAGACCCTGAGCATATTACCGCCTGGACTAAACCGATCGGTATGGATCGAGGTTTTTACGAGTTTGAGGATAGAAGCAATAGGCTGCGCAGGGTAGGAAAGGGGGTTATGGAAGTAAATGGTCATAACACATACCTGCCCAACACCAATCAAGAATGGATACTCAACGATACTTATCCCCTTGGTGCCGCTCGTGAGCAAGTGCCTTACCTTTACCATGAAAAAAACAATCGAAAAATAGAACTCGGAAGATTTCATGCGCCACCGGCATACCATGGTGAATGGCGATGTGACACACATCCTCGATCTAGCAATGATGGCAAAATGATCTGCATCGACTCAACCCATGGAGGTAATGGACGTCAGATGTATTTGATCGATATACGTGGATTGAATTTATAGGGACATCACAAGTCTGCCAAGACTGGTTTCACAGTATTTTTAACGACATTGTCAGCTGGAGGCAAGTGCTTGGTCGTTTATTAGCCCTATTTTACTACTTTTCTAGGGCCGCAAAAGAAAGCTGACTGGTCCTGAGGGAGTGTGATGGTAAGTTTGCGATGCGAGTGAGCAATTTTACATCATTTGCGGACTTAATTCCGTAAAAGTCCGACTTTTTAGGAATAAGCTCCGAAAAAGTACGGCATATTGCCATTTAGTCAAACCGTGATCTGCGGACTCATGTCTTACATGAAGAACATCTTTGGTATCTTCAGTCGGCCGCCTCAATACGGCCGCTTTTTGCAAAATCTTTCCATCACGGACTAATCATGAATCGACGTAACTTACTCCGAACATTGGCTGGCGCCTCGGCATTTCCTTTCCTGCCCGCGATGTCTTTTCATCATTCGATCCATCAGGGCAATGGTTTTTTTCGACTGGCAAAAATCCAGAGCCGATGGTGGTTGATTGACCCCAGCGGAAAGCTATTTTTCTCACGTGGGATTAATCACCTGGATCCGGCAACATTGCGCTATCCGGAAAATCGTCACATCTGGGAAGATCGTTACCAAAATTCCATGGAAGAATGGTTGAAGTCAGTATCTGCCAATTTGAGGGACTGGGGCTTTAATACCTTGGGATGGAACCAGGAAGTAATCACCAGGGGAATGACCAATCACCGGCATTCGCGGCATTTTACCTATGAAGAATATCAATGGTTAAATATGCCTTACTGCCACCAATTGCCCTTTGGCGACTTTCATCAATGGGAGGCAGAAACGCGTCATCCCGATTTTTTTAGTGATGGCTTTATTAATTGGTGTGATCATGTAGCTCGAGAACATTGTGTCCCATTGGCTGGCGACACCAAATTGATCGGTTATTTTTATGTTGACTGTCCTACCTGGTTACATACCCGCAAGGAAAACCATTGGAAGGGTCCGCTCTTTGATCCCAATCAATTAAACTCAGTGGAAGGCAGGGAATCCTTTTATCGATTACTGACTCAATATTATCAAGTGACCCATGATGCCATCAGACGATACGATCGCAATCACCTCATTTTGGGAGATCGATATGAAGCCAATGCACCCCTTGATAAACTCATTTTTGATGCAGCCAAACCCTTTGTCGATGTATTTAGTTTTCAAGATTTTCGCGATCCGGTGTCCCATTTACAACATTGGTACAGAGAGACACAGCATCCGGTGCTTTGGGCAGATGGATCGAAAAAATTAAGGATCGATGATGTTACCACTCAATGGAATGACGCTACCTGGTATGCGGAAAGACTATCTGCACTACAAGAAAACGAGGGTTGTGTCGGGGCACATCTTTGTGGAGCCTATCTTCAAAATCGGGTAAGAAAAAAAGGCCTGCTAGATGAGGAGGAAAATCCAAATGATATCCAGATCGACATTTTTCGCAGTGCACATCAGAAAAATCAAGAGTGGATTTCCGCATGGCAGCAGCGCTTAGGCAAAACTGAAAAATCTGAACCAAAGGGTCGTCATTAATTAAGAATGCATGAATTGTTATCCGTATCTCCGGTCGATATCCTTCTTGCTAGTGATCTTCTGCTCCATTACCCTGACAGACATATCGGCTCAAACCAGTCAGGGGGGCTTAATCTCGGACGATTTTGTAGAAATGCAGCTTCTTAAAGCACAGATTGGCCAGGGAGAAGAACAAGCTCTGCGCTGGTTTAATCAATTCATTGAAAAAGCCGATGGTGCTTTGGAGGAAGGTCCTTATTCGGTCATGCACAAGAAGGGAGTGCCACCCAGCGGAGACAAACACGACTACATGAGCCTGGGACCTTACTGGTGGCCCAATCCTGATTCACCGGATGGCCTGCCCTACATCAGAAAAGATGGAGAGATCAATCCCGAGGCCAGAGATGACCATACAGATTTTGTGGAGAAGCAGAGATTTTTCGAGGCGGTGGATTTGTTGGGTAAAGCCTATTTTTTTTCCCAGGAGACCAAGTATGCACGCAAGGTGGTTTCGCTGTTGAGGGCATGGTTTATCGACACCGCTACTGCGATGAATCCTCATCTAGAATATGGCCAGAGCATCCCCGGTCTAATAGATGGTAGGCCCTTTGGGATCATCGAGTTTATGGACTTGATAAGTGTGATCACCACAATGCAGTTGTTGGAGTTAACGGGTGCGCCGGACTTTGATACCAGGCTCGGCGTGAAGACTTGGCTGCAGTCATACAGTGAGTGGCTGCAGATGAGCAAACTCGGTCGGAGGGAGGGTACACGCGGTAATAATCATGGCACGACATACGATGTGCAGCTCTGTGCCATTCTCCTATATTTAGGTGAAACCGAGCAGGTGCGACATAGGTTGGAAAAAGTGAGCAAAAATAGTATCGCACAACAAATCGAAGCTGATGGCCGCCAACCTCGCGAACTTGAACGAACCAAGGCCTTTTCTTATTCCACCACAAATTTATCGGCCCTCACTAAATTGGCATGGTTTGGAAAGCAAGTAGGGATCGATCTTTGGAACTTTGAAACCGAAGATGGAAGAAGTATAAAACGGGCCTATGAGTTTTTGATTCCTTATTTGACCACTGACAAAAAGTGGGAATATCAGCAAATCGCTCAGCGTGACACCTACCGAAGCCGCTTTGCGCGGTTGCTTTTGGAAACGGGTAAGAAATTCGGAGTACCCACTTACGTAGAAATAGCAAAAAATTATCTAGAGAATAGATGATTGACCAACTCAAAGTCCGGCCATCGAAACTTCAAATTATGCTTCTCCAGGCTGGGACCAGGTTGCCACCTCGATACCGTAATGAAGTGGTCAAGTTTGAGGGTGGACGTTGATATTCCATTATTCCTTTAAGTGATCAATGTAGACGTAGTAAGCACCAAATTTCTGCTGGTCATCCTCGGCAAACCAGGTTTGTAGATGCTGTTTTCCCGTGGCTAGTTTACAGCGAAAAGTCGCCATAAGATCGCCATCTTTTACCTCCGTTTGGTATTGATTTTCACCTAATTTTACACCAGCTTCGACAATATTCAACGCTTGTCCTGGGTCAAGGCCACCCAGGTAAGGATCAAAAGTAGGAAAGGCCGGAACGCCGGCTCGAATGGGGGTGTTGGCTTCGCGTGGCCATCGCCTTAATTCGATGCTGTACAGACCAGCTTTTACCGCATCAATCAGATACCGACCGTTCTTTTTCTCACCTGCTCTCAAATGGGGCCAGTTGTAGACCCGAGGTCCATCATGCCAGTCGTATGCAGTTAGCATAATCTCCTCACCCGTGCCCACCAAGTAGGGTTCTGGTTCGAACCTGGCACTTTGCCACCACTGCTCATAATGCTCACGGAGCATTTTTACGATGCCTGGCTGCTGCCCATAGATGTTGACTTTTTGTGAGGGATCGGTGTCAAGGTCATATAGCTCATTGCCGTTGACCATCCGCCAATGATCATACATAATGGCTGCTTTGTACTTTTCCGGTTGCCACTGGACGGTCAGGATCCGATCAGTGAATTGGTTTATGTCTTCTTTGGTTAGAAGGTCAGACAGATCCCTTCCGGAAAGTGAGGTCGATGGTGGTTGTAGGCCACAGAAACTAATGAGGGTAGGCAATAGATCTTGGCAATGGCTAAGGATTTCAATTTTTCGATGGGGAAGAATACCCCCATCAGGCCAGCTGATCGATAAAGGCACCCGATGCCCTCCTTCATATTCTGAGGCCTTTTTACCGCGCATACCGGCATTATAAGATTGTGACCACAGTGTGGAGCCATTATCGGTCAAAAAAATAAATATGGTATTGTTCCACACATCTTGCTCTTTTAGAAATCTGACCAGGGAGCCTAGATTTTCATCAATGGTAGCTATCATAGCGTAGAATGCGATGGCATCTTTTTCAAGACCTAAGTTTTCGTAGGGTTGTCGATAGGTCGGTGGGGTGAGCCAGGGGATATGGGGTGCATTGACTGGGAGATATAGGAAGTAAGGTTTTTGCTGTTCGATGGATTGAATCACAAAATCTTTGGCTAATTGAAACCAAAGATCGGAGGCATATCCTTCATAAGATTCCTGTATTCCATTGTGATAGTAGATGTCGTCGAGCTGATCACTGTTCCAGAAATTGGGGTGTGACCAATGGCCGCCTCTTAAGAAGTAAACTGCATCATCGAATCCCCTCTCGTGAGGTCGGTGGCCAACTGCATTGCCGCCCAAGTGCCACTTCCCATAAAGCGCGGTTTTATAACCGTGCTCTGAAAAATATTCTGGCATGATCTTAAAGTGCCGCGGCAATAGATTACGCTGGCCATGCGCGCTATAACACCCTGTATGCATGGCGTCAAATCCGGTCATCAATTGACTGCGGGTAGGTGTACAAACAGGTGCTACGTGAAAATTGTGAAAGGTCGTACTATGTTGAAGAAGAGAATCGAGATTGGGTGTTTTAAGGTAAGGGTGGCCATGAATTGAAAAATCACCATATCCTTGATCGTCGGTCATCAGGATAATTACGTTGGGCGGGCTTTGCGCCGTCAGTAGATTACCGACAAACCACCAAATTACTGCTAACACATACCTACACATATTTCTTGCAATTGTAAGGAGACCAATTTAGTAAAAGCTCACCTCACGCTTTGATCACTTCATGTTTAGCAAGATATTCTGGATCGATGATTACTCCAAGACCGGGGCCGGTGGGTACGGTAACAACCCCTTCGTGACTGGCTAAATCTGAGGTGTCACACTCGAGGGGTATCTTTTTATTAAACCCTTTAAATTCATGGTAGGGGCCAGCATTGGGCACGGTAGAAACAAAGTGCATCATGTATAAATATCCAAGACCAGATCCCGAAATGTGGGGTACACAGGTTTTATTTCGTGCTGCGGCCATACGGGCCACGCGCATGGAGCGAATCATTCCGCCAAAATAAAAGATGTCGGGTTGCACAATATCCAGACCATCGTTTTCAATCAGCCATTGAAAATTGCGCATGCTCGGTTCCTGTTCACCACCAGCTACTGGTACTTCGAGTGCCTCAGTTACCTCCTTGGTTTCGTGGTACCAATCAAAGGGTACCGGTTCTTCATAAAAATCATAGTGATAGGCTTGCATGATCTTACCGATTCGAATGGCCTCGGCAGCATCATAAGATCCGTTGGAGTCTGCATAGATGGTCATATCATCACCAAACGCCTTTCGGACCATCGGAATCATCTTTTCTGTTCGTCCAGGGGGGTCGTCCGCATTTTTGCTCATGCGGCCTCCAAGTTTAAATTTTAGAGCCTTTGCTTCGGTTTCAGCTACTTGTTTCTTAATCAATTCCACAGATTCTTCAGCAGATTTTCCGCGAAAATTGTTGGCTTGATAGACTGCAATCTTTTGATGATGAACTTCACCAATCATTTCACCGATTGATTTGCCCGCAATTTTTCCCAATAAATCCAGAATCGCGAATTCGGCAGTCGCAAGTGGTACCCAGAGGGCTACACTTTGCAACTTATAGTTGCTTTTAAAGACATAAATCTCCTCCAATATTAATTCGAGATCCCGCGCATCCTTTCCTTTAAAAAAAGGCTGCAGACGATTGATAAAAATTGGATAAAGGGAGATCATTTGCATATTATTGCTCACTGAAATGCCCTCAGCCCCATCGGTAGACCGCACCGTGCAGACAAAATTATCTTCAAACCGACGCAGGTCGATCGATTCAATGATGACCGGATCCTTGAGTAGATATCGCTTCAGCACCGGTTTCTGGAGAATCTCAGATAAGTCTGTGGATTCATTTTTAGGTAAGACCGACGACTTCCCTCTGGGAATGGTGCATGATCCAACGCCCAATAAGCCAGCCTTAAGAACTTTCCTTCGCTTCATTTCTTAAATGCCTACCTCATTAAATTTACAAAATAGGGAAACCCTAATCTCCCAAAGCATTAGCCACCGATGTTTCGCCATGAATCAATCCTTGCCACTGCTCCAATTTATTTAAACAGCCTTGCAGAATATGACCATATTGGGATGATGCTTTCCTAGCACGGGCCGACTCAATGTCAACATCGATTTCCGTAATGCCCATTTGTAAACTCCGGGCCAGCAAAATGACGGGATCCATAGCATCATAAAATTTGGTACTAGACCGGTTTGATATTTTGGTAGGCTGACAATACATGCTACCATAACGCTGATCCTCCTCCTCAATGATGGTGTGATAGGTCAGTAACTTTGCCATCCAAGTTTCTGCATCGGCAAATTCCGGTCGAAAGGTGTGCATACGAATCAGGTTTCGTTGCCGGATTACACCAATGAGGCTGGTGATCTCATCAGCTGCAATCTTATCGAGTTTCTGATCAAGGGGAATCATTTTTCTGGTTGGATCAGCATTAAAGATTTCCTTGATCAGACGGATGTCATGCATCATAGCTGCCTCCGATAGGGTCGACATACCACTGCTGTGATTGGTCACGTATTGGTCAAATGGTTTTTCACGATCGATGATTGAAAAAAGAGATATACCACATAGCAGTGCCAGGGAAGTTTGTGCTTCATCCAGGGTCGCCTTTTGCTGCCATTTGGATGCAATCTGACCAGCCTGTTCCGCTAAGAAATCACTCTTCATTCTAGCCATCCCACCCAGATGAATCATGGTCTTATTGATGTCAAGACCTTGAATAAAATCTTCGTCCCATGAGGTGGTCTGAACCAGTCGAATGATGTCTTCGACAACCAGGTACGGCAGGAGACTTCGCCGGTTCGTAAAAGGTTGAGTAGTAAACGCATCTCTGGCCCACCTGGGTAGAGTCATCGAACCCAAGGTAGCCAAAGAGGACTGTTGAAAAAAAGTTCTGCGATTCATGGCTAGCTAGTTTTCATTTTCTGCCAATTTGATATAATAATCCAGTTGCTCTTTATGCGGCGTACCGGTACGCATCCTCACCCGAGCTTCATCCTCCGTGATTTTTCCGGTATAGTAATCACTCGCTGCCATCATGAACTGATGCCCCAGGGCCAAGGCTTGGGCGTAGAGACTTTGTTCTGAAGTATTTTTTACGACTTCGTTCACTGCGAAACTGGTGTCTTTTTTCTTCTGGACAGCTCGAGCCAATTGAATGATGGGATCACGCCTATCATAAAAATTAGGCTTCAATATGTATTTGCGGAGTCGTGCTGAATTAGGGCTGTAATAGGCTTCAGTATATCGTGGTATTTCCACATAAAATCTTTGTCGTGTGTCTTCAAGATTTTCTAAGAAGGGGCGCTCCTTGTCTCTGTCGGGCGTGAGGAAGTTCTTAAACCCCGCCAAATCGCTGCCAAAGGACATGGCGAATAATTCTTCGATGCGGTCGGCAGGGAAATATGCACTAGCGGGATGATCTTGCATATTAGACTGGAGAGCAGAGGGGTGAAAAGGGGATTCTTTTCCAGAATCGTAGACCTCACGAAAGATCACCGCATCATGATGGACACTGGCATGCGATGGTCCAGGATAGCCCCGGACATAATATGCCAAATCGGTCAAACGATACACCGGTTTAAAAGTGCGGTCGGCTGCTAAATGTCCTGCCCAGCCCAGGATGTAGGCCATTTGCTTACGCTGAACGGGTTTGTTGGTCCAACTTTCTTTCCATTTACTCAAGGTGGGGAAGATGAACATATCTCCTGACCGGGACATACTTCCCCATTGAAGTGCGGTGGGGTGTTCCCTAATACAGTTCATGATTTCCAAACTGAATCCCGGGTCAACGGAGACCAATCGCGCACTATCTTCGGCAACCGCCAGATGAGTTATGTGTTCTGACATGGCATATCACTTTTTATTAGAGAGAGACTTCTCGTTGTATAATACCCATGATGAGGCACCGAGAATTTTGTATTCGCCCTCTTTACGGTGGAATGGTCAATTCCGACTGCTGTGGTAGACTGGATGATCAACACATCAGTTTCAATTACTACCACGATACGACCTAATTCGGTAAATCCAGTCTCATGATTAGGACAAACCTGGATGAAACATAACAGGAGGGTGACAAGAGCAAGATTACAAGTGGTCAACAAGCTCACATCATTCATTAAAATCTACAACCTATTATGAAAAGCATCATCGCATCTCTAGTCGCAACCCTAATGATCGTTGGATCATTACAAGCGCAATTTAATTCGAACTATAAGATTACTACAGGACTCAGTCATAACATTGCACCCGACCTGGTGGTTACCAGCATAAAGGTGCCCTACGTTCACCCCTATGCCAGGGTTTATACCAACAATCTCATTCGCCTCAGGGTAGATGTAACCATTAAGAATAAAGGCAACGAGGTGGCTAGAAATGGATTTGGGATCCGCACTGACCTTTCCATGTTTGGAAAGAAGAAAGCAGGAGAAACCATTGCAAGATTACAACCCGGTCAATCGCGGACTCTTAAGATGACCATCTATGTACCGGCAAAATATAATGCCAAAACCATCAGCCTGGTAGCACAAGTCGACTCGCGTAAAATGGTGCGTGAATCAAATGAGTCTAATAACTACAAAAAAGTACGGGTCAAATTACCCCGTTACCGAATCCTCAACCGCAAGAATATCTAGTTAAGATAAGGGGAGCCCAACCATAGCTTCCCTTATTTGCTGTAGAGAGGTGCTCTAGCTGTGGGCATCTCATTTTTTTTGCCCCGCTATGTTGTTTTAATAGACTGCCGAGCGGAAGCTCAGCGATACTTTATTTCAATTTGAATGGTTCTTAGAGAGAGATGTAGAGGTATCGCCGACTTTCCAGTCGGAAAGGTATCGCCGACTTTCTAGTCGGCAAAAGTATCACCGACTTTTTAGTCCGTAAAGAGGAAGCATTAACAAATAGATTTGCCGAGCAGAAGCTCGGCGATACAGTTTGGTAAAGAGGAAAGATTAACGCATGGGATTGCTGAGCGGAAGCTCAGCGGTACTTCATTCAATTTGCATGGTTCTCAGAGAGATGTAGAGGTATCGCCGACTTTCTAGTCGGCAAGGAGGGAATGGTTAACGAAAGGTTTGCCGAGCAGAAGCTCGGCGATACAGTTCGGTAAAGAGGAAAGATTAACGCATGGGATTGCTGAGCGGAAGCTCAGCGAACCTTTATTTCAATTCGAATGGTTCTTAGAGAGATGTAGGTATCACCGACTTTCTAGTCTGCAGAGAGGGAATGGTTAACGAAAGGTTTGCCGAGCAGAAGCTCGGCGATACAGTTCGGTAAAGAGGAAAGATTAACGCATGGGATTGCCGAGCGGAAGCTCAGCGATACTTCATTTCGATCTGAATGAAGAGATGTAGAGGTAACACCGACTTTCTAGTCGGCAGAGAGGGAATGGTTAACGAAAGGTTTGCCGAGCAGAAGCTCGGCGATACAGTTCGGCAAAGAGGAAGCATTAACGAATAGGTTTACCGAGCGGAAGCTCAGCGATACTTCATTTCAATTCGAATGGAGATATGTAGAGGTATCGCCGACTTTCTAGTCGGCAAAAAGGGATTTATTGGTGATGACTGAGTATCAAAGGAGGGCAGTATCCTCTTTGCAAATGAAACTCTAAACTTTTGTATCCAGGAATTTTTTTTGCAAAATTCTAGAACGATGCAGATTGAGGATTTTAAAGGTTTACAGAAATGAAGGCCACAACACAAGTAGGAATTATCTCAAAGCAAAGCATCCTTTATATTTACTTCTTGCTCTGTGTCACGTCTCTTTATAGTCAGGTGCAGGATAACTTTATTCACTTGCCCGATCCAACGGGTCCTTTCTCAGTGGGTGTGACCACTATCTATTGGTCAGATTCAACCCGGATGGAAGTGATGACAGCCGATTCTTCCGACTTTCGTCAATTTGCAGCCAGCGTATTTTATCCAGGTATTTTAGATGATCAACAACCTCGTGCCTATTTTCCAAATCTCGATGTTTTCTTGGCGGCATTTAGGGCAACCGCTGCCCCTGGACCCCGTGGGGTAGATCGTTGGTCTCAATCCTTTGCAGCCGTAAGAACTCACGCTTATGAAAACGTCCCCTGCGATGATTCAGGTCAACCGTTCCCTATTGTTTTTATATCACCAGGAGGTGATATGTCTAGACACTGGCACACGATGATCGCACAAGAATTGACCAGTCATGGACATATCGTGGTGGCAGTAAGTCATGCTCACAGTGGCATTGATCTGTTTCCACTGGGTGGGATGGTTAAGAAAAATCAGTATTACCAGGAGGCTGTCCCTCAGCTGAATGCCGCCCTCACTCAGCGCATTAAGGAGGATGTTATTTTCATTGCGGATAGAATACTAGAGATCAATTCAGCCACGTCTGATCATTTTCTCTCAGGCAAAATGGATCCGGCACGAATAGCCATCATCGGTCATAGCCGAGGTGGTCGAGCGGTTAACCATGTCATGCACTCGGACAAGAGATTTCGGTGTGGTATCCGTCTAGATGGGTCAGGACCTCCGCACGATCCCAAGATTCGATTATCGCAACCTCATCTGACTGTGCGCATACCATGGAATAAGAAGGAGATATTAAAAAAACTTCAGCACCTGCATCGAACCTCCTTGGCGCCGAATTATGAGGTAATTATCGATGGACTAAATCACTTTTCTTTCAGCGATTTGACCTATGTAGTTCCGGAAGTTTTTAAAGCAGCCATGGATCCAGAGGAGGCACATCGACTAATATGCGATCTCACCCTTGAATTTCTTAACTCTAATTTTTTGGAAAATGTTAAGCTTAAGTATCTCGTACCCGACCGGCTCAGCAGACCCACCAATATGGAAGTCATTAAGTATTCTCCAAAATGAATAATTACCTGCAAGATCCTTTAAGCATCTTGAATCAGCCAATTTTTTATTGCATGCTGTCTTTGCAAAAGAACTTCAATGTTTGCAACTGTGTACAAGTCAATGAAATTTAAGTTTAATTTGAAATCGGCAGGTGCTTGGCATTGCCCTACTTCGGGGCAGGCTGGCTTAAGAATTGACCAGTGCTGAGCCTTAAGCTTTATGTGGCATCGGAACAGCAGACCTTTATTTTTCAGATGAAACCAATAGAATAAGAACATTGATCATGGAATTGAATGAGGAGCTGGATCCCTGGTCACTGCATATAGGTATTATCCTGGTGACTCTATGCCTCTTTCCATGCTGTTGTTTTACCCAGATCGTGGAAGCAGAATTTCCGGAATTTCGGTATGAGTCTTTTGAAGCGGTTCACTTCTATAAATCTGGCAAGGCTCGTTACTCGTTTGAAAGAGATAGTACATCGCCACCTAAAGACCCATTAATTGTTTTATTTGTCAATCGGCAAGATACGATTGCTGCTTCCTTCTTAAGCAGTGAGATCAACGATTTTATATCTGAGGGCTTCTGTGTCCTAGAGATTAGCTACGAGTTAGCAGATAAGACGTACGACCCGGAATTAAATCGGTCACTCATCGCTCTAAGGCAATATACCAAACACTGGGATTCACTCTTGCATATTGACATCCACAACGTATTCATGCTACCATTAGGTCATCGTTTAGTTAGAGATGTAAACTACTATGAGGCAGGTGGATATTCGTATCAAATGGACATTCGATATCCTATACAAGCCAAAACAGAAAGTGGAGCTTTAATTCAAATATCTCATAACACTGACGGCCGGCGAAATTTCAAAAGCTATGATAAATACGATGATTCCATACTTGACGCATTGGCCATTATGGGCTACACAACGGTCCTTTGCGATCACTACGGGGCGGGTTTCATAAAGTATGATAAACTGGATTGGATGCCTCAATCTTTATTTCCAGCCAAGGCCGCTGTCCAATACTTGAGAATGAACGGTCAGAAATTTCTAATAGATACAAATAAAATAGTTGCCCTGGGTTTTTCCAAGGGCGGTACGAGTGCCGCCTTACTTGCAGTGACTCAAAACCAGGCCGACCTGGAGTTGGGATCATGGTACAATTCATACTCTAGTGCAATAACTGCTTCGGTGGTTATCGGAGCACACTTGGATTTGGCCACCCTGAGGGAAGACGGTATTAGTGCGGATAACGACCGATGGACAAATCCGTTGAAGTACTGGGGAGATCCCAAAATAAGACCGGCATTTTGGCGCGCTGCCAGTGCAACTACTTATGTCGGCCCAGATGATGCCCCCATGTTATTAATTGCTGGTGAAGAAGATGCACATCGACCGAAGCAGGCTGAGCGGATGAGATCAAGATTGAAACAACATAACATCGAATTTGACTACATCCTAGTTCCTGGGCTTGGACACAAACTGCCGCACGATGAGCCAACATTACAGAAGATCCATAAGTTTGTGGACAAATGGACTAATTGAAGTTAACGATGGGTTGTACTGTAACCTGGTCTGCCTAATCCAGTCTGCGTCTCTGAAGAAAATAAAATATGAAACGACAATTACTGTCACTCACCATTGCCTCGTTGATCTCCGTATGCTTACATGCACAGGATATGAAAATATCCATCTATCCCGACACTCTGCACCGGATCAATCATAAACTATTTGGACATTTTTTAGAAAGACCTAGTTGGGGCGGTGAGGCCGGAATTGAAGATGCAGTGTTGGCTAAAACCGGCAAGTTAGATACACGAGTAGAGCAGAAGCTAAGGGATCTAAATATACCTGTATTGCGTTTTCCCGGTGGTACGGATGTCGACTATATGGATTGGACAGATATGATTGACCTGCCAGGGAGACCTAAACGTCCGATTTCGGTGGGTCATGTTGGAGACAGCGTGACCAACTATTTTGGCCTGGATGAGTTTGCACAACTGGTCGAAGAGCTCGACTGTGAGGCCATTGTCCCCCTTAACTTCTTTGATGCCTTTCTGCGTAGAGTACCTTTGGACTCGGCGGCCCTGCAGGTGGAAAGAATGGTGGCCTACACCAATGGTATGGAGGGTGGGGATCTACCCAGAGGCCTGTCCAAATGGTCAGCACTTCGCACTGCTAATGGGCACCCACGTCCGTTCAAATTCAAGTACTTCCAAATTGGAAATGAAACCTGGGCTTTGTGGTCATGGAAGAAAAGTTTGCTCGATGCTGCGCACATTCCCAATGCCAAGGCATGGTATGTGGAATGTGTGGTGCAATACGTGGACATGATCGAAGCCATCGATCCGGAGGTGGAGATATTGGTGGACTATGTAGACGATGAATTGCTGACGGCCCTGGATAGTACATTGGGTGATCGCATCGACTATTATGTGTTTCATTCCTATCTGCCCTGGGCGATCAAACCGGAAAATATCAGACGAAATGGCCAAGCCATGGATCAACTGCAATTGGATACCGAAGAGGTTTGGAACGCCTTTGTCAGTGTGCCCAATGAGCTTGACGAGACGGGTATGTCATCCTTTGGCCATCCGTTGCTGACGAAGGCCAGAGTAAACAATCTGAAGATCGCGGTAACGGAATGGAATTGGAATGGATGGTGGCAATCCATTATGCCGCGGCCCCTGGAATCTCGCTTTGCACAGGCGGTCGGTGTGGCCGGTTTCTTACATGCATTGATGCGAAATGGAGATGTGATTGAGATGGGTTGCCAGTCTATGTTGGTAGGAAGTAGGTGGGGCATTACCGGCATCCGCGTGGCTAAAGACAGCAGCAGGGATCCTTACTACCTACCCACTTCTGAAATGACCTCTTTCTATGCCGATCATCATGGAGACTACTTAATGCGAATGCACATGGATGAAATGATGGTTTTTCGTCAGCCCCTGCAGCTGTCGGGGATCGCATCTAAGCCACTGGTTGCTCAAGTAGATGC
The DNA here is from genome assembly GCA_965223215.1 of Saprospiraceae bacterium. Lineage (GTDB taxonomy): Bacteria > Bacteroidota > Bacteroidia > Chitinophagales > Saprospiraceae > JABDMH01. Next base: position 578,355 of record CBDCVZ010000010.1, read on the forward strand.
CATTGCCACTGGATCAAATGATGACCTGACTATTTTCTTAATTAATCGAGATTTCAGCGATGGTAAAGAAGTTCAGATTGATCTAACTGCTTTTCAAAAATCGCCTATTGCCGCCAAGCTCCATACTATGTCCAGTGTTCTAAAAGATGTGGATGTACCCCCGTCAAGCAGTAGTCAGATTTCAGTACATATCATGGACCTTGCCCCTGTTGGCAATCGAATAAAAATCGATCTTCCCAAACGTTCCGTCAATGCACTGCAGGTGAAATTTTAGCCAGTTTGTCAATTCCCCTTCAAGTCGCGATTGTTTAGTTGGGCATCGGCCGTTTTATGATACCTGGTAAAATCGTGTTGAAGATTTGATAGAAACATATGAAGGCCCAATAACCCACTGTCTTCATGTGCAGTCAGCATCAAGCGACCGTCGTGCGAGATGTCAATGTACTCACATTTCGGAGTGGGATATTCCAGCACCTTTTGCATATCCCGAAGCCGGTAAAAAGTGATCCGCTTGTGATGTCCCCCAGTCAACAGGTATTGACTATCACCACTAAATGCTACCGCCTCAATACGTCGGGACTCTTCAAATGAAGCCATTTCTTCAGCGGATTCAAAATCAAATATTTTTGCGTGACGGTCAAAGCTGGCGGTGGCAATCATTTTTTCATCCGGTGAAATCCGCACTGATTTTACGGAGGCGTCGTGGGTACCATATTCACGAATAATCGACCTGGCATCGAGATCAACTAATTTTGCATAACCAGTATAAATTATTTCTCCAGGATTCTCTGGATCCGGATTTTGGTAATTACCACCCAGTAAGATCTGCTTGTCGTCCTTGGTAAAATGAAGAGAATTAATGGTTGATCCCACGCTGATTTTCCAAAGCATTTCATAGGTCTCGGCATCCCAAAAAAAAGCGGTGCCGTCTTCAGCTCCGGTGGCTATGATCTGACCATCATGAGACCACGTGATGCCGTCAAGACCACTTGGATGCTCCCAACTTTTTAGCTGAGCACCCGTTGCAACATCCCAGATTCGGACGAAAAAATCTTCACCACCACTCGCAATCCGATGACCATCCGGTGAAAAAACGACGCATTCTACCTCTGATTCATGACGGTTTTCCCAGACTAGGGATCCATCCAAGACACTCCATAACATCACCTTGTAGCCGAACTTGGATCCGGAAACAGCGAGCAGTCCATCCGGAGACAACTCAGCGGCCTCTACTGCTCTGAGCTTAGGCGTTACATCAGCAATTCGATACCAAATGTTCTGAATTTCAGGTTGCTCACCGTTGTAGATGGATTCTTGAGCACTCAGAGGCCACAGTATGCATGACATGCATAAGCAAGCCAAGGTTCTAAAAACGCTCGGATATGTTTGTGCAGATTGATTCGAATGCATGGTAGGAGGGGGAATTTACTTTAGTTGTTGTTTTGATTTGCTTCTTTCTGTTGCTTGGATACCCAACTATGCCGCTTTTTATTAAGGAAGGGATCTTCACCCTTCCACACCCACAGTCGAATAATGCCATCTTGGTGAGCCGAGACCAAATAACTTCCATCTTGATTGAAATCGATGTATTCGGCCCCATCATTAGCAAATACCTGTGCCGCCACTGGTACTTCATTATCGAGATCCGACAAGATTTCATGGGTGCGAAAAACATTAATATAGGGGCCGTGTCCTGAGGTGACTAAATAATCTCCACTGGGGTGCCAGCAGATGGATTCGGTTTTCCTACCCCGATAGTTAAAAGACTTTATCAATTCACCGGATCGCCAATCCCATACGTAGAGCATGCCGCCAAAGCCCGAGGCAGCAACTAGTTTATTGTCGGGTGTAAAGTCTGCGGTGGTAAATTTTTGAAAGTGGGGTGCTGCAAGGCTTTGAACTTCAGCGAAGCCATCCACTTCATAGATCTTCACAAATCCATGTCCAGCCGCCAAGAAGTACTGGTTGTCCTGCGAAAACATCACTTCGTTGATGGTGCCAGGGACCTCGAGGGTTTGTACTTCATCCCCTCCGGGGAACTCAAAGATTCTTACCGCAGCCGTTTCCTTTCCTCCATCGTCTGATTTGACCGCTTCTTCACCACTTACCAAAAGAAGTCCTTCTTTTGACCAGGCCAATCCATCGATGCCATTGCGGTGCTTAAGGTTTTTTATCAGTTTTCCACTTTTGCTGTCCCAGACCTGCACCAGGAAATCCTCGCTGCAAGAGGCTACCATTTTTCCATCTGAAGACCAGGCGACCCGTTCTATTTCCTGTTTAGCATACTGCCGCCAAAGCTCCGCACCGTCGGAGGTGCGCCACATGACAATCGAATTGTCAAATTTACTACCACTTACGATAAAACGACCATCGGGCGAAAATTCGGCGCTTTCAATACTGCCCAGTTCGCCGTAGACATCCGCCACCCTAGACCAAATTGGGTACAGTCGTAAAGTGGCATCAGGATAATGAATTTGAGAGAACAATTCGCCTGAAAATTGAAGTAAAAAAGCTATCGAAGTCAGTGCTTTCAATGTGAAGATTGCCATATTTTTCATCAGAAATAATTTTTCACAAACATATGACATTCTTTACGGACGGATCTTTATTGACAGGAAATTCAGTTGCTTCAGTAACGACAGGCAGTGGAAATCTCAAGTCAAAAAATTAAAGTTATCTCAAGTCTTCGATTTCAGTAAAAGGTCGGATCTGAAGCTGTCTTACGCCGGGAGAAAGTGGGCTCTAAATTATATTTTGGGAGCGATCCGGCTGGACATTTAAAATTTTGTCGCTGTGCCACATATCTCAAAAATATTATTACCTTACCATTGGAGAGGAAATATTTCTTCAGTCTCATAGACCTTACTGCCATTATGAGAGATGCACAAGACCGCACTGATTGGTTGGGTCTGGTTAGAGGTGATCAGACATGCTTTTCGTCGCTGTATCTCAAGTATCATCCATTATTGCTCAGATATGGCACTCGACTTGTTGGAGATGCGGTCGAGGCGGAAGAAGCTGTGCAAGAACTCTTTATCTACCTCTTTGAGCGGAGAGACACCTTGTCTATCGTGGAGCGGGTCAAACCCTATCTATTTCTATCCTTTAGAAGGAGGCTACTACAAAAAATAAGTAAGAAGCGTTCCTATCGGGAGCTGAAGCAGGAAGGTGAGTTGAAGATGCATTTATCGCAGGAGGATCTTTTGATTGCTAGAGAAGAAGGTGAGATTGAGAAGGCTTTTCTTAAGAAAATGTTGAGTGAATTGACATCCAATCAGCGTGAAGTCATTTACTTGAGGTACTATGCAGATCTGACCAATAAGGAGATCGCAGAGTTGCTCGGCATGCGTCACCAAAGTATCTTAAACATACTTTATCGATCCTTTCAAAAACTCCGACGCTTGCTCGAAAAAAGTGGTGAGCGCGAAACACTCCTGAGCTAACAGGCCATCATTTTCCATTTTTTCTGATTGGGTTGAGTATTATCCACGATAGCTTCCCTCTATGGTTCAAATAAGACGTTCATGAATCCTAGCGAGAGCAAACAACTAGAGCACTGGTTAGCAGACAAGCGCTTTAGGCAGTGGTGTTTAAATCCTGGGTCTGATGACTATATCTATTGGGAGAATTGGCTCAATGATCACCCTGAATATCGATCATTGGCTAAGGACGCTGCTCAAATCGTATTGGGTCTGGAGATACGAGAAAAAGAGGTGGATCAGGGATTGAGCCAAACCTCATTGAATCAAGTATTGGAGGTGATAAATCATCGGGTTCCTAAACAAAGGGAACCGGTGGTCAAATCCCTGCGATCCCAATGGATTAGAGCTGCCGCCATCACTCTCTTGTTAGGTCTCTGCACTACCTGGTATTTCTATAGCCAGCGATCCTTGAAAATTGTAGTAAGTACCAATTTTGGGGAGCGTCTTGAGCTGGTACTACCAGACCAAACCGAAGTCGTGCTGAGCGCCAATTCAAGTATTACCTACCTGCGAGAGAATCCTCGAAATGTGACGGTATCGGGAGAGGCATTTTTCAATGTTAAGAAGAAACCGGAAACTGGAGAAAAGTTTTTTGTAAACACTGGAGACTTGGTCATTGAAGTACTGGGCACGGCCTTCAATGTCAACACAGTTTTTGAAGAAACCAAGGTCTTTTTACAAGAGGGTAAAGTGAAGCTGAATTTAAATATTGATGCGGATGAGCCGATCTTAATGCAGCCTGGTGATCTCTTTGAATATTCTGATGGCAAGGAGCCAACCCTTAAACAAATGAAGGCCAAAGCAGATGAGCAAACGGATTGGACCGATGGCTCCATTGAATTTCAAAATGAATCAGTACATCTGATTATTGAGCGGTTGAAGCCCATATACGGTTTTGTGGAAGTCGATTTTACCAGTGAGGTACTATCACGGCAATACAGGGTGGCTGTTCCACTAGCCGACGAATCCCTGGCATTAGACATTTTGTCAAGAACCATCGGACATAAGGTGGTGAAGGATGGAGATCGATGGATCATAGAGTGAAATGATAAAAGTGAATAAAATGCAGATTAAAACCATAATGGTACGAGCGATATTGTCAACAGGCTTTATGCTGGGTTGTCTGGGGTGGCTGATTGCAAATAGTCACACCTTCATGTCACGAACTCAGACTGATCCGAGAGATTTGGTTGCAGTGTTGGATGACATGCGGGATCGGTATCATATCTTTTTCTCCTACGATGAGTCTATCGTCAAAGACAGGAGGGTCGATTTCGAGATCGAGAAATCGGAAGGTTTTGATGTAGCCATTGAACGGTTGATGACCGCAACCGGTCTTGGATACGAGATCTTGAGCGATAAATACTGTGTATTGTATAGTAAGGATCCACGCGGGATTCGCAAGCGTAATAAATTAGAGAGAAAACTTAGACAAATACAAAAACTGGAAGCCAGTGGACTCCTGAGCGTTGAATCCTCCCAGCCCCGATCGACGAAATCCCTAGAAACAAGTAGTACGAAAATTCACGCAGCCGAATTGAAAGTTAAGCATCAGAGGAAGGCTGTAACAGCAACTATTTTTGGATTAATTACGGACGCTCAAACCGGCGAGGGCTTGCCATCAGCAACGGTCTTGATCGAGGGTACCACGCTGGGTGTCGCTTCTGATTTAGATGGAAATTATCGTTTGGTTGGTGTGCCGCCCGGCACCCACTCCCTTCAATTTTCCTATATCGGATATGAGCCCGGATCCCTTGAAGTCATGGTGGAAGATGGACAAACCCTCGAGCAAAATATGGCGCTTGAAGTCTATGCCGTTGAAGGCACTGAAATAATTGTGACCGGGCAACGGGCAGGCCAATCTGCCGCGATAAATCAGCAGGTAAAGGCCAATTCTATCATCAATGTGGTTTCTGCAGAGCGCATTCAGGAACTACCGGATGAAAACGCGGCCGAGTCCGTCGGTCGACTACCTGGTGTATCAGTAAGTCGCAGCGGTGGTGAAGGACAACGTGTGAACATCCGCGGTCTTTCACCCAAGTTTAGTTCGGTTTCACTAGATGGTGTACGTATTCCTGCTACAGGACAGGGGCGCCAAGTATTTTCGATTGGTCAAGGAGGTGGCCAACCCGATTACGTACCCAGTCTGGACGATCGCTCAGTCGATCTGAGTATGATTTCTTCAGAGGCTTTGGCCGGCATTGAAGTCTACAAATCCCTTACCCCAGATCAGGATGGTGATGCCATTGGTGGAAAAGTGAACTTCATCACAAAGAAAGCACCCAAGGGTTCGAAGTACCGTATTAATGCTCAACTGGGTAGAAATCACTATCACAAAACGACTGAAAATTGGAAAATCAACGGTGTCTATAGCAATAGAATTCTAAATGACAAGATCGGTGTTATCGCTACAGGTGGCTTTTCGGTGGTTGATCGCAGTTCGGATGTGGACGAGGTAGAGTATGAGTTTCGAGGAGGAACTACTTTGACTGGTTTGAGCATTTCTGATAATCAAAGCAGAAGGGGTCGCTACAATGGAAGTGTTACCCTTGATTACGCTCCTGCCGGTCATGAATTTACCTTATCTGGAATGTACGCAAGAACAGATGTTGATAATTCATGGCGAAACAATTCGGTAAATGTGCTAGGCAATAGCGCCAATTGGAGTGCTGGAAGAAATAAAACAAATATAAATCTTCTGAATTTAAGCCTAGGTAGTAAGCATGCTCTGCAGGCATTTGATCTGGATTGGAAGGTAAATTTTGTTCAAACTGAGGATGAAACACCATATAGTTACAGTTTTGGATTTCGAGAGCCAAATCCATTGACAAATGTCGACTTGCCACAGCAGGATCCCTATTTGACAATGGAGTATACCAATTTTAATGCTGAAACAGCCACCGGTGCTGTGCCCGGAGGCGGTGCTAATGATCAGAGGCTAGATAAGAACTGGATCGCTCAAGTGAATCTGAAGCGACAACTAAGGATCTCGAACGCAGTCAATGGATTCTTAAAATTTGGAGGTAAACTGCAAACAAAAGATAGAGTTCGACGAAGGACAAACGGCACGAGAATGCAAAGCCGGTTGTTCATTGAAACCTATCTTGCAGAAAATCCTGAGACCGCGATTGACCGCAATGGAATTAGTGCTTCCAATTTTCTAAATAATAACCTCTCAATTGAGCCGTTCCATGATGAAAAATATCCGTTCCCCATTGTCTTAGATACTGATGCTCCTAAGAGCATTTTTGATGCATACCGTCATCTAAGGGTGGATGAAATAGTGCCTGGAAGAAGTGACTATGAAGCCAATGAAAACATCTATGCCGGATATTTTATGGCTGATCTTAACTTAGGTTCGCGAGTTAGTCTTGTAGGTGGACTTCGATATGAGTATAGTGACAATAATTATGCAGCTTATGACGATGTAAATTATTCTGAATTCCTATCTAATGATGGATTATCCCTTGGTAGGCAAGGAACCATTGAATGGGTTAGCAGTGCACAAAATTACGGCGAGTTACTACCTATGGTGAATGCCAAAGTGAAGATTTTCGCCACAGAAGACAACAGCAATGGATTGGATTTGCGTCTGGCTACAACTCGCACGATCACAAGACCTGATTATTACAACGTTACGCCATTTCAACGCATCAACGTGCAGTCAGATGTCATCACTAGATCTGAGCCTGGACTCTTGCCAACACTGGGTTGGAATTATGATGCCTTTTTGACACTATTCAACAATAAATTTGGACTACTTACGATAGGTGGTTTTTATAAGGAGTTGGAGAATATCGACTTTTTATATAATCGGATATTGGAATCAGATCGAATAGAAGAACGCTTTAGTCATTATGGTATCAGTGGCTCATTTTCTGTTATAGAACCCCTCAATGCCGATGGAATTACCACCGTTAAGGGATATGAGGTGGAACTCCAGACGAATTTATCTTTTTTGCCAAGCCCATTTGATGGCATCGTACTCTATGGTAATTTCTCTGAAATTGCTTCTCGTGCAGTTTATCCATTTCGAATTTCTAGGTTCAATTTGGAGACTTTCAAGAGTGAACTAATTGATACCTCACGAATTTTACAGATGCCAGGTCAATCAGATCAGATTGCGAATTTCTCCGTTGGTTATGATAAAGGCATATTTCAGGCCGAATATCATGGAATTACCAAGGACCTTCTCTAGCGGTATTGAGCTCAAATGAGGGATTGGATGTGTGGACAAACGAGTTTTCGCGGATAGATATCAGCGTAAATCTCAAGATCACAGATTATTTAACCGTAATTGGCAGCGTAACAAATTTGCAGAACATGCACGACAAGACTTTTACAGGCACCGTGCTGTTACCTGGACAGGAAAGTATTTTCGGCACTACCAGTTGGCTTGGTATCCGATATAGTGGGAGCAAGGATTAATTGAGAATTTGGAAAAAGTATATGCATAAACTGAAACTCGCGACAAAGTACGACTGGTGTGTTACGATGATGGTCATTTGTACCGTGTCGTCCTTATTCACAAATAGCATATTTGCTGGCAAGTCTAATTTGATCGTGGACTTTTCCGCTTCCATTCACGGTCGTGTCATTGATGCACAGACTGGCGAAGGATTGCCAGCAGCAACCATCCTTATCAAAGGGTCAACGATTGGTACAGCCACTGACTTAGATGGTCACTATCGGTTGACGGGAATCCAAGCTGGCACGCATACATTATTATTTTCTTATATAGGATATGAACCTGATAGTTTGGTTGTTACACTAGAGGAAGGTGAAGATTTGGAGCAAGATTTTTCAATGAAAATCTACGCTATTCAAGGAGTGGAGATTATCGTCACTGGACAGCGTTCAGGTCAGCAAGCGGCCATCAACCAACAAGTCAAGGCAAACACCATTATTAATGTGGTGTCAGCGGAACGCATACAGGAATTACCGGACGAAAATGCTGCAGAATCCGTAGGAAGGTTACCTGGCGTTTCTGTAAGTCGAAGTGGAGGAGAAGGGCAACGGGTAAATATTAGAGGTCTATCACCAAAATTTAGTTCAGTCACAGTCGATGGTGTTAAGATTCCTGCCACCGGACAGGGTCGAAGGGTTTTTTCTATCGCACAGGGCGGTGGCCAGTCCAATTATACCCCAAGCTTGGATGATCGCTCAGTCGATCTGAGCATGATTTCTTCTGAGGCATTGGCCGGCATTGAAGTATACAAATCCCTTACCCCAGATCAGGATGGTGATGCCATTGGCGGCAAAGTTAATTTTATTACGAAGAAGGCTCCAGAAGGTTCGTCTTATCGATTGAATGCCCAAATAGGTCGCAATCATTTTCATAAAACGACCGAGAACGTCAAGGCTAATGGGGTATATAGTAATCGGGTTTTTAAAGATAGGTTGGGTATCATTGCCACAGGTGGGTTTTCATTGGTGGATCGAAGTTCCGATCAAGACGAGGTAGATTACGAGTTTAGAGGCGGCACAACTTTGAATGGTTTATCGACTTCTGATAACATGACGACCAGAGGTCGTTATAATGGTAGTATGGTGTTAGACTATACGGTTGCTGAAAAACATGCCCTAACACTTTCTGGTATGTATGCCCAAACCGACGTTGATAACCAGTGGCGCCGAAATCGGGTTGGTTCTTTGAGCAATAGCGCAACTTGGAGTGCCGGTCGAAGCAAATCAAACATTAGTTTGTTGAATCTTAGTTTGGGTGCAGTACATACCTACCCAAATCTTGATGTTGACTGGAAAGTGAACTTTGTACAAACTGAAGATGAGAATCCCTTTAGTTATAGTTATGGTTTTGGAGAGCCCAATCCTTTGACAAATGTTGATTTACCTAGACAGGATCCTTACCTCACTATGGAATATACCAACTTTAATGCCGAAACAGCTACTGGTGGGATACCTGGAGGTGGGGCAAATAATCGTAGATCCGATGAAAACTGGATCGGCCAATTAAATATTAAGAAACAGCTACGATTATCTAATACCATCAACGGCTTTTTGAAGTTTGGGGGAAAACTTCAGTCTAAGGATAGAAGCCGACGACAGACCAATGGAACTCGTGTGCAAGGTCGGCTGTATATTGAAACCTACCTACAAGATAATCCTGAATCGATCACAAATCGAAACGGTATTAGTGCCGCAAATTTCCTCGATAACAGTATCTCGATTGAACCCTTTTTTAATGGAAAGTATCCTTTTCCGATTGTGCTCGATACAGAAACACCAAAGCAATTGTTTGATCGATATGCACATTTGAGAGTGCCTAATATCGTAGATGGTCGGGGAGATTATGAAGCATTTGAAAACATCTATGCTGGATACATCATGACTGACCTAAATCTTGGCCCAAGGATAAGCTTGGTAGGTGGAGTCCGTTATGAACACAGCGACAATAATTATGCAGCCTATCGAGATATCAATTACTCGGAATTTCTCAATGATGATGGAATGTCACTCGGTACGCAAGGTACCATTGAGTGGGCAACATCCGAACAGAACTATGGTGAATGGCTGCCCATGGTGAATGCCAAGCTAAAGATTTTGGCATCGGAAGATAATAGCAATGGATTGGACTTGAGATTAGCGACTACTCGCACTATCACCCGGCCAGATTATTACAACTTGACACCATTTCAAAGGATTAATGTTCAATCAGATGTCATCACCAGATCTGAGCCCGGATTACTTCCTACCCTTGGGTGGAATTATGATGCGTTTATCACCCTCTTTAATAATAAATTTGGCCTCCTGACAATCGGTGGCTTTTATAAAGAACTAGAGAATATTGATTTCTTGTATAATCGAATTCTAGAAGCTGACAAGGTAGAGGAACGGTTTAGTGATTTTGGAATTGGGGGTGGCTCTTTCTCAGTGATCGAACCACTCAATGCAGAAGGAATCACCACCGTAAAGGGATATGAAATAGAACTGCAAACCAATCTGTCATTCTTGCCAAGTCCCTTTGATGGTATTGTCCTATATGGCAACTTCTCAGAGATTGCATCACGAGCTATTTATCCCTTTAGGATTTCTCAATTTAACTTAAAGACCTTCAAGAGCGAGTTAATTGATACTTCACGAATTTTACAGATGCCAGGTCAATCCGATCAAATCGCGAATGTCTCTATAGGCTACGATAAGGGTCGATTCTCGGGTCGTATTTCTTGGAATTACCAAGGTCCATCACTTGCTGTGTTGAGTTCTAATGAGGAACTCGATGTTTGGACAAATGAGTTTTCGAGAATCGATATTAGTTTGAATATTAGAATCACAGACCACCTCAAGATAATTGGTAGTGTAACTAATTTGCAAAACATGAGTGACAAGAGCTTCACCGGAACTATTTTATTACCGGGTACTGAGAGTATATATGGCACTACCAGTTGGCTGGGCATCCGGTACAGCGGAGGAAAAAATTAATTCTTTATTTTGAAAGGTATTTTACAATTTAAATCTTTTTATCACATAAAAAAATCGATATGAAAAACTGCTACATTTTATTTGTTTGTGCCCTAATGTGCTCAATGGTTGCATCTGCACAACGGGAGATGATCATTGAGCCCGGTACCATTGATGGCATTCGTGATGCGGTTGAGGCAGATCTAGTGGCTACAGACACTCCAACAGTCGCAGCCACCAAGTATATTCTCCGTCGGGATGGAACATATCCTTTTACGGAGGAGTGGAGACCAACCTACCGACTTCATTTGGAAGCTGAAGAGGGTGAGGGTAAGCGCCCGATCATGCTTTCGATTCACCCGGCTTCTGGTCAGGCACCGAGTTTTTGTCGTGTGCTGAATAGCTTTGAGTGGCGAGGTATTTCGTTCCCAGGGGTTGATAGCGACGATCAGCACACAGACAATGCACCATTCCGCCCACGGGGCGATGGATTTACCAGTATCATTAATGATAACCTGGTGGAGAATCAACGTCTGGATGTCCTGCGTATGGATGGTTCTGAGCAATCCTGCTATTTTACTGAAAATATTATGCGCAATGGTTACCAAAGAAACCTTTGGAATAAAGGTGGTGGAGGTTTGTTTACAAGAGGTAATCACCAAGACACGGTGATCTGGAACCACAATACTTACTTTAACAGCACATGTGTGGTTGGATATCAAAACGATGGCGGAGAGGGTGTTGATTACATGGAATTTAACAATAATACCATTGTAAGTGTGGGTGGACTTCAACAACCTGGTCAATACGGTGGTGTAGAGAGACATGCTGCAATCAACTTGGGCATACCACAAAATGTAACGGTAGAGAACAATATTTTCTACAATGTCGGTTACATGGGAATTGATTCACAATTTTCTGACCGGCACTTCATCTTCTTTATTAAGCCAACAGACAGTACGCAAAGTATTGTCTTTAGGAATAATAATATATACCAAGATGAAGACCTATGGGCTGTTCCCATCCCAGATACTGCGGTACCATATACCATGTGGAATCCCGAAATGGATTCACTAATTACTTCGGTAGAGGGTGGCACCGCTGCTAGTTTTAACTTCGTATATGAAAATAACATTGCAGAAATGCTAGAATTCGGTAATCCAGCCAGTACCGTTGAGGAGCCTAAAATGGTAAAGGCTCTATATTGGAGCGATCCTGCTAATATCATTATTGATCCACTGATTTTGGATCTTTCAAAAGATCTCTATGATCTAGATTATGGCTATCAGATGGATGCTCAGTCTTTTACTCATGGCACCGATGGATTACCGCTCGGAGCGAAAAGATGGCATAACGTCGTATCAGATATAATCAATTATGATGCACAAAGTGATTTCACAGTGCACGGCAACTTTCCTAATCCATTTACCGAGTCAACCACTTTGACTTTTGATCTCAAAGAATCTGCAGTAGTAGATGTCACTGTTTATGATTTGCAAGGTAGAGTAGTACACGCTACCCAGGAAAGTGCTTTTGGCCCAGGTGAAAATCACCAAATCGAGATCAATCGCCGAGGTCTGTCGGCAGGAATGTACCCTTACAAAGTGAGAACAGCCATTTCAGCCGGGACAATTGAAGTGGCTCGCATCATGGTGATAAAGTAGAAAACAAAAACATTAGCAGTCTTTTCTCTTCAGATAGGATGTATTCGGGAGATCTAGTAAATAATGCTTAGATCTCCCGAATCTAAATCCAATCATTGTGATTTTTTGTCTCAATGGTTGAAGTCATATTGTTTGTTGCAGAATCCATTTATCAATCGTTGTACGATATATGAGGGACATTTACCCTGTTTTTCTATGGTTATTTTTCTTTTCATGTATTGGAGGAAATGGTAAGAAAGTAAAGCATGATTTAATCCCACCGGACGGAAAGAAAATGTACTTTTCCCATCAACATAGCTATTCTACAGATCAGGAAAGATTGTTTGACCAATCAACTGGAAACAAAGGACCGGCAGGTATTGTTTTTTATACTTCTATTTTAATGGACCTTTCCAATCATATTGTGGAGGGAAATCAAATTGAGGATCTTGTCCCATTCCTGGATCAGAACAAAAATATTTGTCCCGTCCTCATTATGCTGGTGGACAAGACTATGTATCGCAGGATTCAGGAAGGAGAATTTGATGATCGAATCGAAAGGTTAGCTAAGTTTCTGACTCAAGTTGATCGTCCCATCTACCTAAGCATTGGATTCGATGTGAATCATCCGATCTATGGTAATGAACCTTCTTTCTATGTTAGTACCTATCGATATCTTGTTGATAAATTAAGGCAATACGAAGTAGGAAATCTTTCACTAGTTTGGCACATTATCAGCATGTCTCCGGGATACAGGGATAAAGATCCGATCGAATGGTTTCCCGGTCAGGACTATGTAGATTGGTTAGGAACAAATGTGACGCAGATATTGGATGCTCACGTGGTGACTAAAGTACGATTTCAAGCCACAAATTTTGAACGATTGTTTTCGATTGCCGATGAGTTTGAGCTTCCTATCATGATTATGGAATCTAGTTCCCGCAGTGTACAAAAGAATTTTGGATATAAAGGAGAAGCCCTTTGGGAGTTTTGGTATAAACCTTTTTTTGATTTCGTGGAGGGTAACAAGCGGGTGAAAGCGTTTTCTCATATGACACAAGATTGGCTCATGGATGATGTCATTTGGGGAAATTTCACGGAACGCTTAGCAGATGACCGGTATGTATTTGCAAATCATGGCAGTGCAAACTAAGCATTGAAATATTGGCATGAAAGGAAAACTTAAATACAAACTAATCATGCTGGGAGTCCTTTTTATCTGGGGCTTTACGGCCAAAGACTTAATTCCCTTGGTGCCACTGGTCGACAACGAGCAGGACTTCCCTCACCAGGTACTAGTGGCTGCCACATTCGAAAAGAATTGTGACGATTTGATTGCCGCTCTGGTACAGCGTGGTGTAAACAATGATCGAAAACTCCGACCACTTCAATGGTATGGTTTTGATTGTCTCGAAATCGAGATTATTCAACCCACCTTAACCAGATCAGGTGATACAAATTTTTCTTTTAGATCGACTATAATTCTCGGACCAAAATATGAAAAGGCATCTACGCCAGTTTTTAATAAGGGCCTGAATCTGGTACGTATCAGATCTAATTTTGGAGAGCAAATAAAAAAGGAAATTGTGGTGGATTAACATCACTTTCTAAAAGAACTTCATTGATAGCAGTAATTGGGAAGGTGGATCACATTCTGTGGCAGCCTTCCCTTATTTTTTCCACTTGGCCATTTCAAGAAGTTATTGCACCAACATGAACCATCGTCAGCTAGGGGAGGAGTAATCTTTCGAGGTTGTTGCTCCGTCCTTTTATATTTAGAGGATACTTTGCTGACTATGATTCGAGAGACGCAGGTTCAGGCAAAAATGCATATTTTCAAGAGAAGAACCGTGCGGAAAACAGATTGATATAGATCATAATTTTAGAGCGAGGCAAAAAATGAATCGAAGACAACATCTGGCTAAATTGGGGTGCGGAATGGCCGCTGGACTCTCGATCACTTCCTGGCCCTACCGGCAGCTCGGTCGAGCGATTGGTGGGTTTGGAATTAATCATTTGCTGGTGCGTTCCAGTTGGCAGACCATTAATATTGGGGATATTGCGCACACACCGGGACTCTTGAGATTGTTGCGTGATGCCTATCCAACGCTTAAAATTTCTTTGTGGGCTAATGACTTGGGGAATGGAGTGGAAAATATGTTGAAACATAGGTTTCCTGAGGTACATATTTTTACCACTCGCGAGGAGCCGAGTGTTCGAGCAGCCATCGAACCGTGTGATTTCTTGTTGCACGGATCCGGCCCATTCTTAGTCGGTCGAAGGGAAATAGATCGATGGCGTAGGGAAACAAATAAACCCTATGGAGTTTTTGGAATCACCTTTGGTGAACATGAAGAACTGCCTCAGATGATCGATTTGCTGAATGGAGCGAGATTCGTGTTTTTCCGCGACTCTCGATCGCTGGCATTTGCTCACTCGCAAGGCGTCAGTGGTCCGCAAATGGCATTTGGACCAGATGCTGCCTTTGCCACTGACGTCAGGAACGATGTTGCTGCACAAAAGTACTTGGCCGCAAACGGATTGGAGGAGAACGAATTTGTTTGTGTCATTCCAAGATATCGCTTCACACCCAATTGGCTCATTCCCAGTAAAAAAAGAGCCTTTAATCCGGAGAAAGATGCGGTCAACCAAGCAAAAAAGGAACACGATCATAAACCCCTCCGTGAAGCCATCGTTCAAATTGCTCGCCACACCGATCTTAAAGTATTGATCTGTCCGGAGGATGTCACCCAGGTTAAGATTGGTGGTGAAATGCTCTACGATCCACTTCCAGAAGCCGTCAAGAGAAAGGTTGTTTGGCGAAATGAATATTGGTTAACGGATGAAGCACTGAGTACCTACCGACGATCTAGGGGTTTATTTGGACTTGAGATGCATTCACCAATCATGTGCATTGGAAATGGAATTCCAGCCTTGGTTGGTAGATTCAGAGAACAGACGAGTAAGGGTTATATGTGGGAAGACATTGGCTTGTCGGAATGGTTGTTTGATATGGACGATGAGAAAGATTATCAGCGCTATGTCCCAACGGTGATGGAAATGGTAACCAATACCGATGAGAGCCAGAATAAGGCTCGATCGGCCAGGCAATTTGTTTTTAACAAATTTCGGGAGAGACTGCAATTTTTAGAAGAATAATTCCTCTCTATCGGGGAGTTAGTTTTTAAGTGATTTCAATTTAGCTTTGAATTCGTATGGAGACTCAAAGGATGGTTTTATGGGCGATCATTGTTTCTATATGCTGCTCATTGGCAACCTTTCGAGATGTGCAGGAAGCCTATGTATTGGCACGAAAAATTGCAGTTCCAACGCAGTTTGTTATACAGCACTCAGACAGCGACTATGGTGGTGATCTTAGAATTGGAGATTTACAAAATAGAGGTCAGGTTGATTTCTTAATTTATCGTGGGGCACAACTCGAAGAAGGAGGAGCTTCCCATCCAGTATTTTTAGGCGCCTTTGATTTAGACGGCGAAGTGCTGTGGTCACTGGGGGCCGGGGGTGTGCAACCCAATCGCCCAGGAGCCGTCGCCATTCATGATATTGACGCCGATGGCCACGCAGAAGTCATTGCATTAATTTCGGATGGTGATACCCTCTCTGATCCCTTTTCGCTGAAGGGAACCAGACTGTGCATTTTAGATGGGAAAACTGGACTTCTAGAAAAATCAAATGCGCCGCAAGAGTTGATTTCCATGACGGGGCGAGGACCGAATTGGGTGCACCAAAGGATTCTGATTGCTAATTTGCTAGGACATAAATCTCCTCAAGAATTCATCATAAAAGTTGGCAAAAAAGTCTTTGCTTTTGATCAAAATCTCACCCTACTTTGGAGTTATTTCCATCCCAATGATACCTATCAAGCGTGCCCAGCATACATACCAGCAGTGGGAGACGTAGACAACGATGGTAGGGATGAAGTCAATGGCGGATACTATCTAATTGATGATGATGGAACGGTCTTGTGGGATCGCACCCTGGGTCGCAATATGGATTGTGTAGTCATTGATTATTGGGATTCCGATACGATCAAGAGAGCCTTGTGTTCAGGGGCGGGTTTTGTGCTCGATCACCATGGTGATACGCTATTACATCTTGGACAAGAACTGATTCCACACGGACAGGAAATGCGGGTGGGTGATTTCCTGAAGGATGTACCAGGACGTGAATTATTTATTCGCCACCTAGGTCACCAACCAGATGTGGTACTCATTGGCCAAGGTGGCCGTCTGCTTAACCAATTTCAACTGAATGAGTCTCCAAATCATACGGGTATGATGTCGGTGAACTGGTATGGACCGGATGAAATGGCTCTATTGTACAATGGCGGTGCACTTTTTGATGGCGAGGGTGTTATGCGTTTGAAATTTGCAGAACTACCTGATCCACGTGGTCCGCAGAGACAGGGTTGGTATCACGCCATTCCAGTCGACCTTTATGGAAATGATGGCGAGGATCTAGTCATCTATAATCCGTGGACTACCGATATTTTCATCTTTTCAGGAGATACAAGTTCGACGCCATCATTGAAATCCTACCAACCCAACGCTAGGCAGTACAACCCCCGCCTAATGGACTGATGAGAGTTGATTGGGTGGATCAGCTTCGCTTGATTCTTAAGTTGAGCCTGTAAACTCAGCTATTTTTCCATAATCCGAATATTTCTCCACTTCACCTCATATGGAGTTGTAACAGGACCCACGCCATGGACTTGCAGAGCGATCACCCCTCGCGAGGTCATCGCATCTTCAAAATCAGCACAGGCAACATCGTTGACCCAGGTCTTGATGGATTGTCCCTGACATGCTACGCGGTATTTATTCCACTGACCATCCCGAAAAGCTTTGCTGGCGGCTGAACCTTTTCTGGGCACCCAGATCATAAATGCCCTGCGACCTTCGTCATACACGCCCCCAGAAGATCCGTGGGAGGCCGAGGCGATTTCTACCTGGTATCCGTAGAGACGATCAGCTGGAATGATCTTGCGACTGGGTACGCCCTCGCCATTTCTGAACCAATAAATAACTTCTTGATCAGGTACCTGACTGCGAAATTGTACCCCTGAATTGAGTTCATTATTCACAAGAAACACCTCGAATTCAAGCACGAAATCGTCAAATTCACGATCTGTGCATAAGAAGGTATTGGGGCTGTTGGGAACGGTCGTACCGACAATGCTTCCATCGACAACTCGATAAGTTGCCTGACCACTGTGGATGCTCCAACCGTCTAAAGTTTTGCCATCAAATAAGTCAACCCATTGATCTGCTTGGCTAGCAACGATCAAACATGGCAAGCATAATAGGAAGCTGAGAAAATACCTCATAGACAATGTTTTTTTGATATGATTTTAAAGGTAGGCATTATTCATCATCGAGCCAGATAGGCTGAACAAAAGCCCCATTTTTTGCGATATCCCACACTGCAAATCTGATCCATTTTTTTTCGGTCGCATCAAAAGAAATTTCAAATTCTTGCTCACCGAATGTTGTGAGATTGGTCTGCGGGATTATTTTTCGGTCGATGTGCTGGCCGTCACTCCAAATGAGTTCAATAAATTCAAGTGGAAACGTCCATTGAATGGTTGCCTTGAACTTAGACTGTGTACCCGCTCTTATTATTTCGAATTCAGGGATGAGCACCTCTCCACTGGTCACAAAATATTCACCCTTTTTGAGGGCGTTGGTTATTGAACTCATATCGTCAATGGTGGGTACCTGATCAATTTTGAGATAATTTACCGGTGCCATGCCATAAACATCATCATGCGGTGGCTTACCCCGTTCTCCATAATCTGACCGAGCTTCGGAAATGGCTAGCGCATATTTAGGTTTAACCCCTTCTTGGGCGAGGTGGTGATTTGTTTGATCCCATAAATTGAGGAAACGATATTCACCTAACCTTCGCTCCGAGCCATCTATGCCCATGCCCCAACGATATCCCAGCGCATAGTAATTAGTATGTTTAAACCAAGGTGTATCAAGGATGGCTTTGGGATAACCCGTCGATCCTTTGGTGTTTGGATGCGGCATGGAGATCAAGGTGTTGGCATCCTGGCACATCGCAATCAAATCCATCGGCCCTTTCAAATTATAGACTTTGCCATACTTAGGATGATCTGTGATGACCGGTTGCATCGAATCACGCCAGGGCCGCCAAAAGACAGGCCGCGAATGCAATAGATCATAATGCCCTCCTACAAAGGGCCTTCTTCCTCCGGTGCTGTTTTCGTCATTTGGCATCACCAGAAAGTCGTGATCCGATTGCTGGCGGGCTGCTTGATAATACTCGTTGAGTGCATCCAAATAGCCTTCACCCTTGTCATGTCTTGCTGGACCCCGAACGCCGTCGATCACACTAAAAATATTAACTCCGACAGATTTCATGGTCTCAATATCATTGATCCACTGGTGAAAACCACCTAGTTCTTTGAGCCGTTTAACCAAACCCACATGATAATGGTGACCCATCACCTTATGATCAGGTAAAGGTTTGAACTTGTCTCCATGCGTAAATCGTAAGACGGAATCTATCGCCCCACGGGCAGAGCCTGTGGATAGATAAATAAAAGCTGGCATCTCCTGCCACGTTCCGGGCCGAGCATTATACAGAGCAAAGTTGTGATAAAATTCATGGTCTTGTTCAAGCTCCGCTTGTCTAATACCAAAAGAAAACTGGTCATGGGTCCCTTTTTGAAACCAATTGTATCCCAGATTTTCCTCCGTTTCTCTGGCCCAGTAAAAACTGTGTGGTGGTGGAAAGATGGCGATGGCCCCATTGACCAGCTCAGCCGCAGCTACTCGATTACTGGTCTTGAGGGTAGTTGGTCGTGCGGAACTGGGAGCACCAAAATGGTATTCTTGCCAATTCTTGGCGAGATCACGCCACACGATTTTACCAGTGGTCACCGACATTCCGGTCACACCTGAATCATATTTGAAAGCCACAGATTCATGTTCGGTTTTTGCGATTAACGTTTGCCGAAGGAGGTTCGAACCCTTAATTATGTCAAATTGAAGATGGCCGTTAAAGAGTCCAGCACGTACACCATCAAACTTCAATTCGAGGCGGTTGCCATTTGTTCGGACATAGCAAGTATCAACCGAATAAGCGGCGGTGGCTCGTATGATTTCCTTTTGCTTCCGGGGCATTCCCGGATGGTTCGCGAAAGGCTCAGATGCGGGAATAGACCCTCGATGAGTTGGCGGTGGTTTATCGTCAACATAAAGCGGGGCATCCCAAAAGGCATCCCATTTGATTTCATCAAGTGTTTCTTCGGTAAGTGGAATTCCCAATGCTTCCAAAGGTTTGGTCTGTTGCTGGGTCACACGGCGCCTACCCGACACCACACGAATTACGGGGGTGAGATTTTGTGTCACGAATTGCCATTGGTTGGAATCGTCTAGATAAGCAATGCTTTGGATGGTGGGGGTACGATTTACAATGCTAAAAACTAATTTCCAGCGAGTGTTTTCTCGACCCTCCCAAGTTATGGTTAGCTGGTCGTCCTGTTGGATGGCCTCTAGACCAGCCTGGAAACGATATGCTTGGAGATCGAAATGGACCTGCCCCCAACTCGAGCAAGCAAGCAGCGCGTGTAGAAGGAATGCTTGAACTAAGAAAAATCTGGTTGCTAAGATCCCTGAGTTATTTTTCATCTTTGAATCTCATTATACTCCTTTAGAATAGAATCTTCCTCATTCATACCCAATCTCAAGAGAAATTGGGTGCACTAGTCGTCAACATCCATCTTCGTTGACCAGGTGTGCAGCGAAGAAGTCTGATTCATCCAATTTTTAGCATCTGCCCATAAGGATAGTTGCAGTAAAAGTTTTCGATGGTTTGAAAAGTCACTACTTTCCTTTCCACATTTGGGAGGTGGTCAGAATACTCCCCACTAATCTCAGGAGAATTAAGCAAAAAAAGTACAATATGTGAAGATGCGTGTGAACAGAATATGGTTGGTAACCATTGTCTTATTCCTGCTAAGTGCACGAGCTGAATCGCAGCGGCCTCGCCTGATCGTCACCACCGATATTGGCCAGGATCCTGATGATACGCAGTCGATGGTCAGGCTGCTTCACTTTGCCAATGAATTTGATATTGAAGGTTTGATTGCAAATGCTGATAACAATTATAAGAAAGAAGAAGCCATCATCAGAACCGATATCATCTACCGTCTGATTGATGGTTATGAAGCAGTGGAAGACAACTTTAGAATTCACGATGAAAATTACCCAAAGGCAGATCAACTTCGAAAAGTTGTGAAGCAAGGAATCTCGGGCAATGGTACCCAGGTATCTTTCGATGAATACGTAGGGGCCGGGAAAGACACGGAGGGATCAGATTGGATTATTGAGGTGGTAGATCGCACCGATGTTAGACCGGTATGTGTGGCCGTTTGGGGAGGAGCTGGTGATCTTGCTCAAGCCTTGTGGAAAGTCCAACATACCAGAAATCAAGAGCAAGTGGCAACCTTTGTTCAAAAACTGCGTGTTTTCTTCATTGGTAAGCAAGATTCTTCGAATCAGTGGATTATTGATCATTTTCCAAAAATGTGGCTCATCTTGGCCTTGGATAGAGGAGGTGATAAATGGGAATCAGGTTATCGAGGCATCTTCTGGGGTGGCGATATGAGGACCACCACCAAAGAATGGCTTCACAAGCACATTATTGGCAGCAACCCCTTGGCCGATCAGTACCCTGACGAAGCATACACTGGAGGCAAGGAGCGAAATCCCCATATGGCCATGAAGGAAGGAGATTCTCCGTCTTTCATGTATTTCATTAACCAAGGGCTTAATCAACCAGAGCACCCTCAATGGGGTGGCTGGGGAGGACGTTATACCTGGGAAAGAGACCATTTTTATCGGGATGCTTATGATCAGTATTTCGATGAGCAAGTCCATGAAGTTATCTCTTCACCCAGAGCCACCATCTTTAGGTGGTGTTCGGATTTTCAGAATGCATTCATCGCCAGGTCACAATGGGCAACAGCCGATTATCTAGAGGCCAACCATCGTCCTATCGTAGAGATAAACAGAAATGGGGGTTCAGCACCACTATTTATCGAAGCTAAACCTGGAGCGCACCTAATCCTTGACGCAAGTACTTCCCATGATCCCGATGACGACAAATTCAAATTTAATTGGATTTTATATCGTGAAGCTGGAACCTACCAGGGAGACTTAGATATGGACCAGATGGATCAGCCCATCTTAAATGTGAGGATTCCACCAGATGCTTCAGAGGGCACTATTCACATCATCGCTAGCATAACAGACCTGGGCTCGCCACCACTTACGTCGTATAAAAGATGCATTATCAAAATTCAATAAAAGCAGTTTCGCGCAACATGGCGGGAATGTGGATCGATTATCTGCGAATGATTTTTTTATGACTTAATCAACACGATATTTCTTCATCAAATATTCTTCCACCTCCATCCCTAAACCCGGCTGGGAAGGTGCCATCACCTTACCATTTTTTATGGGGAATGCAGGTAAGGCTGGGTTAAAGTCTCTCGCCTTTAAAGGATAAGTTTCCAAAATAAGTGCATTGTCGAGTGCGGCGACTACATGTATGTTCATGTGCGCGTGACCATGGGGAGCCACCGGTACATGAAAGGCAGATGCCAGAGCCGCAATTTTCCGATATTCTGTAATACCACCGGATTTAATGGTGTCGAGGTTAAGAATGTCACAACTGTGGTTTTCGATGAGGTCGCGAGCACCCCAACGGGTATATTCATTTTCACCGGCTACGATGGGAATATCCAGTTCATCGCGCACTTCCGCATTGCCACGCCAATCATCCGGAGCAACTGGTTCCTCAAACCAGTAAAGATCGAGGTCTTCTACCATACGCCCAAATCTGATGGCTTCATAAGCGCTGGAGTAGCCATTGTTGGCGTCAACCATGACCCGCACATCACGACCCAGGGCTTTGCACACCGCCCGCACTCGCTCGACATCTTGATTGACGGGTAATCCCGCCACCTTCATTTTGACATATTGATAACCCTCCCGGGCATAGGCCTCCATCTCTTCGACTAATTCCTTGATGCCCTTATCCTTCGCATAATAACCTCCCGCCGCATAGGCTGGTATCTCCGTCTGGAAGGTTCCCAGTACCGCATGCACCGGTAATCCAAGGGCCTTACTAATGATGTCCCAGACTGCTAAGTCCACCGAACCCATGGCATGAAGTTCTACGCCTTTAGCCACTGGTTTTCGTTCATGATAGTACATGTGGTGCCAGACACGTTCAATTTGCATCAGGTTTAGACCCTTGATTTTTTTTGCATATTTCTCAATGAGCGATCGGGGACCCTTGGTCATCGAAACGCCCTTTATACCGGCGTCTGTCTTAATTTCAAGAAAATCGACCCGAGGTTTTTTACCTCCAGATTTTTTGATCGCGTTCCAGGTCAGAGGGGTAGCTTTATCAAATTCCAGGGTAAAGCAATTAATATCGATAATCTTGATATTGTGTTTGGCCGATTTGATGGTTGATTCCGAGGGTATGCTTCCTTTTGTATTCCAGCGCGTCAGTGCGCCCGCTGCAGAGCCAAGGGCGAGGTTTTTGAGACTGGCACGTCTATTTATTCTCATGAGTTTGTGATCTTAAATTGTCAGCAAAGAAGTGGTGGCCATGCGATGGTGAGGCCAACATCTTGGCATATTTCGCTATTTGCGATATTTTATTTTTTACTCCCAAGACGGTGGTTGATTCGATACCTTTCATCCTCTAAGCGATAATCCATTTAATCCATCAGACCGCTGCGACGCTTACCTAATTTTCACTGTCGACCCGTAGCTCCCAATCAGCCGGTATTTCTAAAATCTGATTTTGGTCAATTAATGCCAATTTTAATGTTTGATAATCTAAATCTTGGACCATCACATCATGTTTTAGAGCCAGTACAGCTGCCATGCCAGCACTTTGGCCTAAGATCATGAAGGTGGGTAAGATACGAATCGCCCCATAGGCAACATAACTCGAAGATGGGCAGGTGGGAGTGATCAAGTTGGTACACTCTGCCCGCTTCGGGATTAAGGCTCGATATGAAATTCCAAATGGGCGCCAATCACTACCACCGAAAACAAAACCTTCATTATAGGCATGGCCATCTTTTACAATCCTTCTGGCATGATGCGTATCTGGAGGCCAGAAGGCAATAGCTACTGGCTCGCGCACGGTGTCGGGATTCTGACGCAGGGTATGATGCTGAGTAATCACGTAATCACTGACCATCCGTCGCGCGCTTCGGATATACAATCGTCTTGGCCAACCAGCATTATCCATAAATTCATCCCGACATAAACCCCAGCCTTGCCAATCTTCCTGGGTTTGTGCTGGAACGGTTGTGTCATTTTGCAAGAACCAAATCAGACCGGCTGTAAAGTCTCGGTGATATTGAACGATGCTATCCTTCACCGCGTAAGACCCATGAGGATATTGCCAATTTTCACCATACAAATTTGCCGACAGATCATGCCAACTACCAAGGTCCGTCTTACCATTGGCACGATTTACACGAGGTTTGAATAAGGTTCCACCGGCGGCTAAGTAACGACGGTATATTTCGTAGGTGGCATCATCGTAATTCTTGGGTTTGGCAATTTCAATCCTATTCGAATCCACACGGGTCAGGCACAAGCGAAAGCAAAATCCCATAATATGTTTGTCCGCATTGCCATACCGGCCGAGCTCACCTTCCTGAATGGTGGCAATTAAACCACTGGTGGAGTCTCCGGGAATTTGATAGGGATCCACCGGAACCAAAAATTGCCGATAGGTATTTGTAATTTGGATACCATTCTTAGATTCTCCATACCTGGCATTTCCCTCTCTGATCGTCTCGGTGGAGATACCCGCTTGATGCAACAAGTCTCCTTCAATGGAAGCATCGATATATATTTTTGCCCGAACGGTCTGCCCGTTCTCCAGAGCAACGGACTCAATGCGGCCACCTGTTTTAGTAACTCCGTTATTTTCTTTGATTCTGGTGTATCGAATGATGGTGATTTTCTCCTCATTTATCAGGAACTGCTCAATAACCTGTTCGGCAATCGATGGTTCGTAGGGGCAATACCAATCCAAGGCATCGAAACGCGGAATCTCTCCATAGTGACTGGAGAGTGCCTGGTAAATTTCACGGGCAATTCCACCGATGACCGCGGAGCTGCCAAAGCGAATGTCCTTGACAATACCTTCGACCATCATACCTCCGGGATGACCCGTGGGTTCCAGTAGTACCACCTGCTTTCCCATCCTGGCCACCTGAATGGCAGCAGTAAAGCCGGCTTCGCTTCCTGAAAGAATACAGACATCCGTCTCGATCACTGGCTGTGCCAGGCAGGTCACAACCCCAAGGAGGGGTAGTGAAATTCGTATTGCGTGAAGTGTTTGACCACTGAAGAAAAGAAACCTGTTTTTGAGGAAAAGGCGAATCAATGCTGAGGAAGCCAGAAGATTTTTCACGATAACTAATTTCCGAGTTTAACAAGATTGCCATCGGCAAAAGGTACAAATACGGAGAGGCTTTTTACTTTTTGTCCGCTGATTTCAAAGTGCATGCCAGTTGCGGTCTGATCCGTTAGTTGACAAACCAGGGGTGGCCCCAAATTTCTCGGCTGAATAAACCAAGCAATGGCTTTCTCCTCATCCATAGAAAAACGATAAATGGATACGGTATTCGCTTCTACCTGATTATACTTTTCACTGTACCAACCCTGGATATTTGGTGATTCCTGGCCGGAAAGATGCACCAGGTTACCATCACTAGATCCAACCGGCTGCAAAATAACCCTTCCCTGATCCCTGCCTGCTTTGACGATCAGATCTTCAGTGGTTTGGATTTGACATTTTGGATGCCAATGCCATAAGGCCTCCACCTGTCTGGGCCGGTCGGAGCGTAGATGATCAACGACGATCCATCCCAGGTCAAGTAAATAGATCATTGATCTGGTGTGGGTACATTTTCCATCGAGGCCGTCAAAGTTCGATGTAGAATTCCATGCATAAGCATACTGATCGGTAATTTTAAAATGTTTACCAGGTAGGGGGGAGGTGGTAATTTTTGGTCCGGCGCTTTGCTCCTTACCATCTATCAATAGCGTATTGTGACTGGCGGTGCCACGAGCATATTTTCGATATTTATCTGCCAGGACTCCACGATACGCGAAACGACCGGCATCAACCAGAAAGTCATGGCCAAATGCGGCGATGGACAGGTGCAATTTGTCATTGTGTTGATGGCCGGATCCCCAGGGACCAATATCGAAAAACGCCCAGTGAGCATCGGGTGAATAATTTTGCCGAGTGATGAAGTGACCGGCCCACGGAAACATCCTGGAAGGTGACTCTAGGGGTTTTTCACCTGTCTGTCCCGATGAGGCGATGTATTCCCAATCCGATCGTGAAAAAATCTGCGAGGCCCTCATGATCCGAGTCCTGTTAAAATCTCGATCGGAATCATTATTCAGTAGCCCGAATCCATCTGGTCGCATCGATACGGCCAGATAGTGCCACATTTTCTCAAGGGTTTCCGCGAAACTGTTGGGAATTGATTCATTTGCCCGGTGGCAAATCTCCATAAATTGAGTAAAATTTTTTAGCGCAACATAGTGGTAATGAGAGGTCAATTCGGTCTGAACCCCGTCGGGATAAACTTGTTCCTTGAGGCTGGCCTCCATAGCAACTTTCGAATATTGCAACCATTGCTTGGCTGCCTTTAGTTCAGGCCATTGCGTAGCTATCGTTGCCAAACCAGAAATTTCCATAGTCAGCCAATTACCCGCAGCATGAAAATTCCTTGCGTAGTGCCCATGCTCGCTAAGACTACCTAATAGGAGTAGTTGAGTAGCTGGTGTAAAAAATGGGTGCTCGAGAAGTTCGTAGAACACCTCGGACCAGATTTTTACTCTGAAGCTCGCTTCCAATCCTCTCCACATGGCGGTACTGCTCTTCTTGGCGGGATATGGCTTACTACTAATGATCCAGTCTTAAATGTGTTCGTTAATGACTTTGACAAACTTATCGTCGGAGGAAGCGCGAAAGGCATCAAGAAGAGTTCGGATGTGAAAATGACGGTTAACACCCCAGGCCCATTCTTGGTCGTTTTTCGGACCCGTATAATGCCAGTCGAGTCGCCCATTAGGAAGACGAGGAAGTTTTCCAATCTGACCTTGAATGGCAATCCAATTGTCTACGATTTCGTCTGCGGTAGACCCAATGGGCAGGGAGGCACCCAAGGTCTTCGATTTTCGTTCATTGACAATCTCATCTTGTTTATAATAGCTTAAGAGTGCATTACTGGCAGATACCAAATCTCCCTTTCGATAGAATTTATTTACCTCAGATAATTCTGGTAAGTCCAAATTTAAAGTGTGAAATATTTGATCGATGTATTCGGGGAATTGCTGGTGCAAATCAGCGATGGAATTTAGGCCGATTTTCTCTTGAATATTTTTGGAATGGTTGGTAGCTTCTGCGGTCTTATATAGTAGTAATGCACTTGCAGGCGGCCAGGGTTTGGGTCGGGGTTTGTCACGGTTAGCGGGCAAGCTCTCCCATTTAAGAATAAACTCAGCTTGACCTCCTTCAGAACTATTGAGATCTTTTGCAGTTCGAACTTCAAGACCAGGAAAGGTGCCTTGAATTGGGAAAGTGACCTCTTCTGTTTTCTGGTGATTTCGAATATTGATTGGCTCAAGTCTTGCTGATAATTCCACGACTTGTTGCCCGTATTTTATATGATCATATTTTATTTGAAAGGTACCGTCTACTTGGCTGCTAAAATCGTGCAAGATAAATTCATTGTTGATGCTGCCACGGCCGGAAAACTCCCACCGGTAGTCCCAATTTGTCAATTGTTTAATATCCCATTGATCTTCTCTTCTAATCGCTGAAAAAAGTTGCAGGTTACCCTGTGGACCATATTTTTGATAAACGAAAATTGGAGCGTGGTTTTCATCGAAACTCAGTTTGGCAGCTAAATTGATAATTCCCCCACCACTTGGAATGGGATCAACGATCAGTGTCTCACGTTGAAAAGTAGCAGGAGTTTCAATTTTTGATCCTCTGACGTCATACCAATTTTCGAGATCAGGACTCTTCATGTACGAAAGGTCATGATTGGTTTCACAATCGGGTGTGTCACGCCATACCCAATAGAGGTGGTACCATTGATCGGGACCAAGAATGGGGTTGGAAGTGTAGGCATTCATCAGACCCGCACCATCAATTAACGGTGAATGTAGGCGATGCCATTGCTTTGTCTTAGTTTGATATAGATTATAGATTTCACTACCATTACCACTTCCCCCGTCTCGATATTTAAAGAGCAGAGCACCGTCATTTCGTTTGATAAATCTGGGATAAGTGCATCTCTGTTCAAGGGTTCCCACCATAGCATCAATTTGCCGAAGGGTGCTAATATCGTAGGGTTTATCGCTTCTGAAATAGGTCAAACCATTCACGTGCATATTTCCTGAAAGGTGAAGGAATCCTGCGCTGTCGATTGCTATGGTCACATAATTGTGACTGTCCCAGCCTAGCATTGTGCTGGTGCCAGCCCGATGAGTCCGTTGCTTTGCCGGTAAATTATAGATTTCGAAGGAGTGCTCACCTAGGTTGCGTTGACCCACCGTCATTAAGCGGTCTGAGTTGTAGTACGCTACATACTGACGAGAGCCCTCGGTAAGTAGGGCAAATCCCACTCGATGCCCAGCCCAAACACTATCAATAAATATGGGATAGGTATCGGAAGTTGACCTGGCGTTTTCCAGAACAACCTCATTTCCGAGCGGATGGGATCCATCAGAAAATGATCCAAGGAAAACTTGGAAAATGACCAAGGCAACCATCAAAATTACTTTCATGCCTAACATTAAAATAAGGTACGGAATTATCGACTAGTGGATCCGAAGGATTGGCTGACTCTGACCATCCCAGTGAGCACTGATGACTTGGGTTGGTATGAAAGCAGTTCCACAACACCACTTTCAACTCCTACTAGATTTGTCTTATTTTGGGTGCATCAAAAAGGCGGATCATGTTTTCTAATTTGAGGATTTATTTTTTAATCGCTTTTACCATTGCTTTAGCACTTGCGTTCGAAAACTCCTCGGATGTTGCTGATCACCCCAATGTTTTGTTTATAGCGGTTGACGACCTGAGACCTGAATTGCACTGCTATGGTGCAGAACACATCCACTCACCAAATATTGATAAGCTGGCAAGCAGAAGTGTGCTCTTTGAAAATGCTTACTGTAATATTCCGGTGTGTGGTGCCTCTAGAGCCAGCCTCATGACGGGTTTGCGACCGACCTTCCATCGTTTTAAGAACTATTACACCCGGGCAGATGAAGATGCGCCGGGGATTACCACAATTCCCGGACTATTCAAGGCAAATGGTTATACTACGATCTCCAATGGGAAGATCTTCCACAATAGGGATGATTCTGCAGGTGACTGGGATGAGATATGGCGAGCCCAAGGAGCATCGCCCCGAGATTATCTAGATCCAAAGAATATTGGATTGGATACCCTGCCTGATTCCAGAGGGGCTCCCTTCGAAAAGGTTGCGGCTGATGAATTGGATTATCGCGATGGAAAGATGACGGCAAAAAGCATCAAAGACCTAAGAAGATTGGCTGCGCAAGATCAACCTTTCTTCCTGGCGGTCGGGTATCAAAAACCTCATTTACCTTTTAATGCGCCGGAGCAATATTGGGATCTCTATGATCCCGCTAAGATCGAATTGCCTGCCAACCGGTTTCGTCCAACCGACGTTCCTGAGCAGGCCTTGCACACCTTCGGCGAGTTGAGGCATTATCATGGTGTGCCCAACAAGGGTCCCGTGTCAGATGAACTTGCTCATACTTTGATACACGGATATTATGCATCCGTGAGCTACATCGATGCATTAATCGGCGATCTTCTCGTGACTTTGGAAGATTTAAAACTGGATGAAAATACCATAGTTGTGCTTTGGGGTGATCACGGATGGAATCTTTATGAACATGGACTTTGGTGCAAGCACTGCAATTATCGCACCTCACTAAAAGTGCCAATGATCTTTAAAGTGCCGGCCCAATCAAAATCAATTAGGAGAACCGAGATGGTCGAATATGTGGATATTTATCCGACCCTGGTTGATTTATGCCAATTACCCAATCCCGGACATTTGGAGGGAAATAGTTTGAGTCCACTTCTGACTGATCAACCGGCTCAAAACTGGAAATCATTTGTGGAATCTGTATGGCACAATGGCTTTACCTATACTTCGAACAAGTACGCTTTTACAGAGTGGCGGTCTGAGTCAGATTCCATTGTAGCAGAAATGCTCTTTGATCACGGAACGGATCCAGATGAAAATAAGAATTTAATGCACCATAGAGAGGCACGCGCCATTGTGGAAGGCATCAAGGAGGATATGCAGTAGAGTGGGTGGTTAAGTGGTTAAATGGTTAAATGGGGGATGGTTAAGTGGGTGAGTGGTCATTGAAGCTAGCGTGTTGTTTAATGTCAATATTACCGGTACTATTGTATGATGATGTTTTATTTTTTTGCACATACAGCGAAAAACACCTTGGCTGGATACACCCATTTCTTTTGGTCCCTGATGTTGATGTTTGCTCCGATCTCGATTGGGGCTCAAATGGATCGGGCACCCAACATCCTATTCATTATGGCCGACGATCTTGGATATGGTGATCTGGGTTGCTACGGACAGCGTACGATCCAAACACCCAATTTGGATAAATTAGCTAGTGAAGGGAAAGTCTTTACCCGATGTTACACAGGTTCACCGGTTTGTGCACCAAGCCGAAGCGTTCTAATGACTGGCCAACATACGGGTCATACGACGGTACGGGGTAATACCGGTAAATTTGGTGTACCTGGTCTCGGTGGCCGGAATGGTCGCGTGCCACTAAATGAAGAAGATACCACCCTTGCGGAAGTTCTCAAACAAGCCGGTTACATAACGGGATGTATTGGAAAATGGGGTCTGGGTGAACCCAATAGTTCTGGAGAACCTCGTAAACAGGGTTTTGACTATTTCTTTGGCTTTTTAAATCAGAGAAGGGCACATAACTACTACACCGAATACTTGTGGGAAAATGAAATTGAATATCCTCTACTTGGCAATAAGGATGGTGGAGAGAAAATCTATGCCCATGATCTGTTCACCAAAAAAGCCTTGGAATTTCTAGAATTGTACAAAGACACTTCGTTCTTTCTTTATCTACCCTACACGATTCCACACGATAAATATCAAATTCCATCCACCGCGCCATATACTGAACAACCTTGGTCTAGAGACGAAAAGGTGCATGCCGCTATGGTCACTCGACTGGATCGAGACATTGGGACAATTCTCGCACAAATGGAGAGAAGTGGTTTGTCGGACAATACCATCGTTTTCTTCTGCTCTGACAATGGTGCAGCACAGCGTTGGGAAGGTAGATTTGACAGCTCTGGCAAACTGCGGGGCAGAAAACGCGATTTGTATGAGGGAGGTATAAGAACACCCATGGTTATCAGAGCACCGAACTTGATTGCTGGCGGCTCAAAAAGTGAAACTCCATGGTACTTTGCCGATGTCTTGCCCACCCTTGCAGCCGTGGCCAATGTAAATCCTCCACATCTGGTGGACGGAATAAATATGTGGCCGAGCATTGTCCAAAATGATGAAGTGCCGGAACGCGAACTGTATTGGGAATTTCACGAACGAGGTTTTCAGCAGGCAATGATGCTTGGAAATTGGAAAATGATTTACTTAGGTAAAGATGTAGGAATGGAATTGTATGATCTGGGAAAGGACCCTTTTGAGGAAGAAAATCTTGCCGATGGTCACCCCGAGAAAATCAAAGAATTAACACTTCGGCTCAATGCTGCTCGCACCCCTTCAGAGAACTGGCCAATCGAATAAAAATATCATCCCATTCACCCACTTGACCACTCACCAACCTACCACTCACTTAACAGAAAATTAACTAATTCTGAATATGGAACTCGATCTTCGACACGCTCTTAAGGTTGCAAGAAACAATTCGAGTAGATGAATGGGTTTTTACTCCAGAAAACAATAAATCCAGGATATCATTTTATGATGGAGACGGTTTGCGTCGAGTCGATCGCTTTATTCCAGGTGATTTTTGGAAGCCATTACACGCACACGATCTAGCCCAGCCTTCGAAATGTAATGCGATTTGCTGCTTGAAATTAATGAGAAGACAAATTCTTCGATAAACGAAATATCTTACTAAATCAAATAAATCTATGCGATTCATCTGGCCAGGAGGAAACATAAATCCTACATTCCTATTCATCTGTTTCATGGGATTGATGCTTTTATCATGTCAAAAAGAGCAAGAATTTGGGCAACCCACCTTGACAAATAAAATCAATTTAGGAGACTTGAAAGTGGGGCAGAAAAGTCGCTTCGAATTTTTTTCATTTGATCAGGAAGGAAATGTCTTCTCGGAGCGACAATTTCATCCTGACACCCTAGTTGTAGAAGTGGTAGGTGAAACTACCAGTGGTTTCATCGTAGAAGAAAGGTTAAGTGAAGGATCCATGCTTTGGAACGATGCCGAAAATCCGTTCTCAGAAGTTATTCAACACATTTGGATCTCAAGGTCCGACACACTGCGAATCGATCCAATACCTGGTCAACAGGATTTAGATTCGTACTTATTTCATTATCGGGTGAGTCCCTTTCCACTGAGCCCTTACCAGCAAGAAGAGATTGATCTTTTTGATGGTTTGCCATCAGGCCCATACATGCCGTATGCTAGAGAGTCATTCGTTCGAGATGCCACTCTTAATGATTTTGAGATCGAGCATCTCAATGTGTACTTGGACTGGCATGCGATGGCTTTCGATGGGCCAGGAGTGGGCTATTATTTTCAACCAAACAGGTACCTCTTTCAGACCATTATTGTCTATGCCTGGACCGGAAGTGGCAAGGGTTGGAGATTGCTCGACTGATGAAGCGTCAGGTGAGGACTTTCTAAGGACTAGAATTATCCAAGGCCCATGGTTGGTTTGAAAGTTTTGGCCAATTAGTTTATTCCCTGCGAGGTAAAAAATTCCTCATTGCCCAGCACTAAGATCCAATCCATGCCCGGCCCTTGGGATCCCGGTGGATCGAAGTTATTACGGTGAAGATTTCCTTGATCATCGATAAGTGTCACTGGATGATATTCATTATTTCTTGGGTTAAACCAACTCATCTGATCCACACCCCTTGCTAGTTGACTCAAATCCAGCTTGAAGGGCCCATCACCGGCAGTATAGATTAGCGCAAAATTTTGGTCACTGGACATGGAGGCCTGAATGTGCCTGTCATAATCGGGTAAATTTTCGCTGACAATCAGCGACCGAGCGGGACGAAGCTTAAGTAGTTCTGAACCCAACCGATGAAGAAAGTTGCTCAAGATGCTCATTGCTTGCACTCCCCGATAGTCGAGTGCCCTCAAAGCCGATTGGCTGCAGCCCACCGAGTCAGATAGACCATCCCAGAGGCCACCAGCACCGTAAGTATGTCCGAAGGCACCGGCGAAAATGGTGAAATAGGCGCGCCGTCGTATTTCAAAGGGTGTGGCACCACAGAAGTCCTTATTGTTTTCATACCATGCTTCCGCATCTAGCGTGGGCTTGGGCTTCCCGTCATAGATTTGATCATAGTCATAGCTGATGGCATCCCAGACCGTCCAATTTCGATAATCTTGCCTAGGAAGATCATTTACGCAGCACCACTGACTCGTTTGCCAATTGTTGAAATCGCAGAGTTCAGCATCTGCAGTTAGGCTGGTTCCACGCTGATAATCGGCATGGATGGTCAGCAACTTGTTTCCACTATCACCATCTCGAATGCCTTGTACAAGGGACTTAATCTTCGCAAAGGGAATTGACCTTTTTTTTCGAAGATGACTGCCGGCTTCACCTAAGGTCATCCAAACAATATTATTCGCATTGCGATACCGATTACCTACCCACTTGCCGTATTGATATAGTTCTTTGTCCGTATGGTTAAAAGCGATGCTCCACCAACCCAGGGTAAGTCCAACATAAATACCTCGATCGGCACATTTCTGAATATAGGTATCGAGATAGCTCCACCAGGCTTCATTTGGCTGATTAGTTTTTCCAGGTCCTGATCCATTGTATAGGTCCTCTCTACAACTCACTTGCATAATCGTAAAACCTTGGGCATGTCTTCGGTCCAAAATTTGATCAATGGTTTTGGGAGGCAGCTTGGCAAAAAACCATTGGGTGTCTCCCATCCAAACGAAAGGTGATTGGTCCTCCAATACTAAAAACCTATTGTTTTCGGCAATTCGCAGTTTTTGCATTTGGCCCTGTAGTGTCGGAAGTACACAATAGGTAAGAAATAAAATGAGATAAAGATGCCTGACCATGACTGGAGTTACGAATCATTAACGTACGATGGTAGGGATCATTGTTCTTAACGGTTGAGGCCAACGCTCGAGTTGCTAGTGCGTACTGGAGTTTTTGGGCCGGCAAGGATGTAAAACGGACCAATCTCCCATAACATTGAAAATATCCATTAAATCGGAAATGATGCTTCTAAATACGTCCGTTATGGTGCGAAGATGTTCCTTTCGAGATAAGCGTTTCGAAATTTACCTTGTGGATCACGTTTTTGCACCAACTCCCTAAAGTCTCTTAGTCGAACATACACCTGTGCAAGATGCTGTGGAGTTACATTGAACAATTTACCCCAATGTGGCCTCACTTCATAAGGCATCAGGGCCGTTTCGATGACACTCAGTAGTTTGCGCACTTCTTTGATATGCTGCTTCCAGGTGAAGTGGATGGCAATGCACGGGTCTTGGTAGCAGGGGCTTAGCCACAGTTGATCAGCTGCAATGGTTCTGATTTCTGAAATAAGGATGTGAGGGCCTACTTGAGGACCTAATTTTTGTATAGCCATGATGGCATCTACGGCATGTCGTCGAGGAACAAAATATTCTGATTGCAGTTCTTCACCACTGCTGGGTGTAAATTCGAGCCGGAAATGCGGAAGGCGCTCATGCCAAGGGCCCGGTTGCCCCATTTGTTCGGTACAATGGACGGGATCAATGGCAATGATGGGATGAATTTTGCGATCAGCAGCCTTGGCGCCGAATAGCTGATCGTGCTTTTTGAAGGCTTCGCCATCAACCAGTTTGCTCTTCACCCAAATCTGATTGATGTGATCAGACTGCCAATCCGTAAAAAAACTAACACTGTATCCGGCGGAGGTGATGTCGTCAAAGTGGGACCTCAATTGGTCAAGGGGCAGATCCAGGAACAGGTCTTGTCTAACATTGAAAGTAGGCTCGATGCGGAGCGTCATCCTGGTAATAATCCCGAGAGCTCCGAGACCGACCACGGTTGCATTAAACTCATCAGCCTGCTTCTCCCGGTCCAGATGATCTACTGACCCATCGGCACGCATAATATCCAGGGCGACCACTGCCGTTGCCAGGTTGCCGTTGCGATCACCCGACCCATGCGTTGCAGTGGCACAAGCTCCCGCAATTGAAATATGTGGAAGGGAGGCAAGATTATGGACGGCATAGCCATGGTCCTGCAACCAAAGCGCTAATTCTCCATAACGCATGTTGGCGTCAATGGTCACCCTACTTTTTGACTCATCGAGCACTGGATCCGATTGCCAACCCGTCAGGGTAAGTTGTTCATTTTGGCTGTCGGCAATGTCGTTAAAGGAATGGGCTGTACCGAGTGCTTTTACTTGCCCGGCACCCTGCAGTACTTTCTGTAATGACGTTGTGTCTTGGGGTTTTGCAAGCTTACTTGCTTTGAATTGCAAGTTACCCGCCCAGTTTTTTCTGGCCATTTTTGGAGTGCAGTTGACGGTAGCGCCAGTGGCGATCACACCAATGGTCCAGGTGGTCGATTTCTTATGAAATGTTCTTCGTTTCATGATGGCGATATCCAAATAGGTTTAGCAATAGATGCGCAGGATCAAAATAGTCAATTAATCCAAACCAGCCGTGCAATTACTCTACAGTGGCGCAAGGTAGCACCGAACTTCTCTCTATTAGGGACAACCCTGGAAGCTACTTTTGGAAAGCGATTTGATTATCCAAAAGGGGCATTCACCTTTCGCTGCCTTCAACACTCTGGAGTGAGAGAATTTACGTGAAGCCCTGCTGCCACCTTGCTGCGTCCCAATGGATCATGTAAACTTAAAAAAATCTGGTACTGAGCGGTAAAACAGTTCAGTTGCCACCGCTGTATTGGTGGGATTTAGCGATGGTGATTGCTAAAATGTATCAGGGTTGCAAGGGCAACGCAATAAAACGGTTGCGATATTCATCAGAGTATACACGTAACTGATTTGACTCCAACCTCACGTAATATCGACCTGTAGGTAGGTCAATTTTCCAACCATCGATGTCTTTCGTCCAGCTTATTGACTCTGGTGCTTTCTTGCTAATGGCAAACAAGGTCAACGAAGTATAATGGTCTGTGATTTGTCGACATTCGACGAAGGACTGATTCACCTGAATGAGGGGGTCACCCTGTCTGGATAAATGATAAGGTGGTTCAAAACGATGTTTGTGAGCTTGCAAATGCACTGGCTGCTCGGACAAAGAAATGACTTTTCCAATGAGTTGGACGTCTTCATTTGTGGTCACAAAATTTGAAGTATCAAATATCCTTGGTGAGCTGAACGTGTGCCAACGCATCGATACTGCTTTTGCTTGAGGCAATTTTGCAGAATCATAGACAACCACGATTCCTGGGAAAAGATGTGCTACCCTTCGCTCCACCTTTTCGGCCATCGGATACACTGGAGTGAGATCAACCGACCAACTGCTTCCCAGGTCATCATCTGACCAGAAATGCTTGGTTTTACCTCTGGCTGTGGCATTGGGTTCGGAGCGCATCTCCCGATTTCCAATCATGAGCACATTGTGCCCATAAGTCGATCGCGTGTAATAATTGTATTGAACAGTATCCTTAAAATAATCTGCAGGATAAATAGGATCTGGTTTGCCACAATCGATAATCAATTTTTTACCAAATCCATCGATCAGTAATTGCCCTACATCATTGTCATCGTGATTCATCTCTCTGCCGGCCTTGCCATAAACCACACTTTCTGCACTGTTCTGGTCCCAACTCGTTCTGCTGATAAAAGATGCCGAATAGTCTTCGAATACTTTACCCAGGGGTAGTTTTCCATTTGGTGTGGTATCGCTCAGGGTAGGATCGTACCAAAGCATTTCAACAATACTGCTGATTTGCGGAAAATTCTGGTGGTAGTACCATTGCAGAACGCCATTCTGAGACGCATTGGCTACGGCAGCCATCACTTCCGAGCCACGCGGATGGGCATCAATCGGGGTGTCGCCAAATGCGATTAACCGTTGTGGTGGGATGGTATGATACATCATCCAATAGCAGAGTGCCGGAAAAGGATGTTGATTTAATAAATTGGTATTATTACCGGTGTAGTAGCGGTATGCTTCGGCAAACTCAACGGAATAACGGACCGCACCGGCATAGCCAGGGGGTTCATTAAATTCGCCCCGCTTTCCAATGATGTCATTGAATCTGATCATTTCCGGTACAATCGTATCCAGCAATTGGGTAGTTTGTGGATGATCTTTTCCAAGCGCCATTGCCGTGATCCCCATCCCCGCAAAAATGTTGGTAAACCAATTGTGACGACTCACGTACCAATGAGGTTTTTGCGCCAATTTTTGCCAGAATGGTTGAATGGCCCTACGGTCCAGCAGATCGAGAATAAATACTCTTTCGGATTCCGAAAGGTCATTATGCAGCCAATTATAACAAATGGCTACCCACATTGATATTCGAAAAGTTCGGATATCGACATAGGGTTTGCTGGATAGATGGGCGTGATCGCACCAGAGTGGCCAGCGGGTGGTATCACCTAGGGCGACAATTTGGTTCATGATTAATTCTTTATAGGCGGTATCCCTGGTCAAGAGGTACAGAAATGCCGCTCGAGAAAGTCGATCTCGAACCCCAATTGCCATATCATAACTCACATTCTGATGACGTAGATGAATGGAATCTCGACCACTAAAAGGTGTACTTGGATCAATAAATGCAAGTTTGAGATCCTCCATGGCCTGCTCATTGATCCTTTCGATGAAGCGATAAATTCTAGTACCAGGTTTAGCGTGTTTAAAGTCATCGATGGATCGGAACGATCCATGACTGCTGGAGGATAAAAATATATTAGGGTGGTCGGACTGGGCAAGGATATTGGATCCGAACATTCCAATTACAAAAAGGGATACAAACCCCCATCGAAACTGCCAATGAAACAAAGTGGGATGTAATTTTTCCCTTGCGCTATTTTGTGCCCGACTCACCATTTAAACCATTAACCACCAATTACTGATCCACTCAACCACTCAACACTTAACCAACCAACTAATCAACTAATCATCCACTCACTCCCCCCAATCCCTAACCGGTCGAGTACGCAGACCGTTGGCTTCCGCATCATCCATAAAAGACTCTGAACTGGGATCGAATTGCAATTTTCGATTGAGTAACCATGCCGTGGCTGCAGCATGACAAGCTATATGTGAATGCCGCATGACTCCTTCATGGGCGGCGGTCTTTTGCCTGCTTTTCACGCAATCGAGAAAATCACGCGAGTGGGTAGCAACCCCCAAACCATTGACTTGTTCAGGGGCATTAGCCAATTCGGCCTTCAACGAATCACTTACTTCGATGCCACCACTATCACCGACTTCCACCCAGCCCTGATCACCTTCAAAGCGCACAGGACAGGTGCTGAGATGTTGAAACCAACCTGGTCTTCGATCAAAAGGTGTGGCCAAAAAATGCATGATCAATTTTGTGCCGTCAGCATAGATGGCGGTAATGTTTTTACCGGACGGAATATACTCGACGGGCATGGTCTCATCCTTACTTCCAGCCCATTGGCAGAGATCTACCGTATGTGCGCCCCAATCGAGTAGGGTAGCACCCGAATCGAAATCATAGTGTCCACGCCAACGACCTCTACAGTAGTCTGGGTGATACGGTCGCCAAGGTGCCGGACCGAGCCATAAATTCCAGTCCACAATTTCCGGATCTGGTGTTTTCTGCCCAGCCAGCCATTGTGTGTTTATTTTTGGTACATACACCGAAGCATGTAGCGTATGGATTTTTCCTAATTTTCCTGATTGCGCCAGTCCTGCCGCAAATCGAAAATTGGGTACACTACGTCTTTGGGTCCCCGCTTGAAATACGCGGTTTGTTTTGATGATGGTGTCAGCAAGATTTTGACAATCTGCAATGGTTATTCCACAGGGTTTTTCGCTGTAAACGTCTTTGCCGGCTTCTGCAGCTAAAATAGACGCCGCCGCATGCCATCGATCTCCAGTGGCCACCAGAATGGTATCAAGATCAGAACGCAGCAGCAGATTACGAAAATCTCGATACAACTGGCAATCCGTATTACCATATTTCTCATCGACCATTGCTTTGCCGTCATCCCGTCTGCTGGCTTGTACCTCCGCGATGGCCAGACACTGTACATCTGCATGATTCATGAAATCACGTAACACCTTCTTGCATCTTGGACCAATGCCAATCACCCCTAAGGTAATACGGTCACTGGGAGCTACCCGACCATTTCGACCCAAGGCACTGCTGGGTATGATCCACGGAACAGCCAAACTCATCGTGGTGGAAAGGCTGGATTGCATAAATGATCTTCGATTTACTTTTTGTTGCATAAATGATGTGTCTTTGGATTTACTTTTACCAGGAGCGTACCCTCTTAAAGTTAATTAAATAAGTGATTTGGGAAGGATCTGGATCTCGTGGATGAGGGATCCTGAAATCGAAGAAATTCGCACCCGGGATTGTGGCGATGGACGTCAATAAGCCCCTCGTTCGCAATATTTTTGATTCCCAGCAAAAAAGAAGAAAGACAATCACAAAAAAAGCTGGTGACCAGACACCCAAACACCACTATAAGCGGTTCTCCTAAATAGAACGTATTTGATTGTCAGTGACAGAGAAAGAATTAATTCAGGGATGTGTTTCTAGAAATCCGCTGGCGCAACGGAGCTTCTTTGATCAATACTATCAAACGGTCTTTGCTGTCGTACGGCGCTACATTAGTCAAAAACAAGATGTTGAAGATGTCGTCATCATCGTGTTCAATAAAGCCTTGAACAATATTTACCGATTTGAAGATAGGGGTGATGATGGTTTGAAGAGATGGTTGGTGACCATTGCAATAAATGAAAGTCTTAGGTTCCTCAAGCAGCAGCCCTCAAACAAGATCGAGGAGTTATCCCCTAAAATAGCGCAAGATTCCGTTGCAGTGGAAATGCTCGACATCGAGATGATCTTTAAAATTCTTGCATCGATGCCCGCTGGATATCGGCAGGTCTTTAATCTCTATGCGATTGATCAGTATACACACTCGGAAATTGCGAATCTTTTGGGGATCAGCCGAAATACTTCGAAGTCCCAACTTCTGAAAGCCAGGAAATACATTATCAACGTGCTCAAGAAAACACAAAGCGTATGAATTTAGATGAAATTGATGATTTGTTCAGACGTGAAATGAATCGCGCGGACTTAAAAAATGTGGGTCTTCAATCCAAGCAAAAAATCTGGGATCGACTGCATGTTGGTGTGCAGCAGAGTTCCAAGCAAAAGACCTCTGCTCAACTGATGCTCCTCGTTTTACTACTGCTGTCTTTGGGAGTGATTGGATTCTTATGGAATAACCAAAGTAATCTGAATGCGAAACACGATGAACTGACTCAGGCGCATCAGCTGTTGATGGATCAGCATGGGAATTTGGAAATTGTCTACGAACAATTGCAAGAAAAATATCTACAACAAAACAATGGCCACCAAGATTTACCAGTGGCAAAGATAGATACCTTATTTCAGAAAATTGTCATTAGAGACACTATCTGGAGGTCCAACTCCACTTCACCTGATTCGGTTTTTATCAACCGGGTCGACACGGTGTATGTACCCATTGATATCACTCGTCCGCAGCCAAATTCATTTGCAGATTTCATGCAAGTAGATACGGATGAGAATAAACCAAAAGTATCAGCTGTTGAATTTCAATTTGCCGAATCAGAGGAAAAAACTCAGCAGGAGATAGGGCGCTCCATTAACATATATATACGAAGTAGCAGCAACGTTGTTCAGCCAAGACCGATCCGAACAAGTTCCTTCGAACCCATCAATAAAAAAATAAAGAAGTAATGAACAATCATACCATTTTTAAGATACTGGTGATGGCATTTTTTTTTCAAGTTGCTATGTCCTCCTTAATGGCGCAAAGATCACTTGATACCCTGAAAATTTATGATGAGGGTGAGGTTGTGATGGAGGTCGCAGTGAGTGCAGATCAAAACATCTCTTTTATCCAGCAGGAGATTGATTTTTTGTTAAATGCCTTTGCAAAGCACTTGTCTCAGGTGATTGACAGTGTTCCGGTTTTCGAGAACTATTTGATTGAGTACCAGATTAATAAATCACTTCGAGT
Organism: Saprospiraceae bacterium; assembly: GCA_965223215.1. GTDB lineage: Bacteria > Bacteroidota > Bacteroidia > Chitinophagales > Saprospiraceae > JABDMH01. Next base: position 619,487 of record CBDCVZ010000010.1, read on the forward strand.
AGAGGAGCGTTCAGGATTGGTGAGGTATCGAGTAGACTCAGCCGGCGTATTGCAGGTATATCCAGACAACATTGCTAATCTATATGGCACGCAAAGTTTTATTCGTTTATACCTTCCTACGTTGGAAACGCTAGACACATATTATTACCGGCGTCTCTTCCTAGATCAGTATGCAAACATACAAGTGGAATCTCGATCGAAGTCCACGGGTAGGAGTTCTCTACTATACACTTTTCCGAGGCCACGGAAAAAAAGGACGAAGAAAATTGATGTAGGTAAACCAAGAAAAGCGAATTTGCTTTTGGGTCTAGATGCATCGATCGGCATCCTAAATAATCGACCTATTTACGAGTATGGTGTAGGTGTGGGGGTGCGATTTAACAATTATCAGTATCAAGACCTGCTCTTATTTCTAAGTAGACAGCATCAATATCTTGACGAGAGAGAATTAATCACGAGTCGTACCCTGCTTGGACTTCATTATCGGCCGTCGAAGTACTTTAGTGTGGAAGCCAGTACAATTTTATCGGGATCTCTCTACAGTCGACCGGGTGGTTGGCGGTTCGGCTTATCGGTCTATCCCATTAGGGGTATTTCAATAACACCGGTTTTTTATACCAGCCATATTTCATCTTTTAGGATTAGAAATTACGGGATTAATATTGGTTATGGCATTTGATCTTAGCAACAAATAATCAGTAATCTCTAAATGGTCCGCGTGGTTCTGACGATTTCATTTCTTGTAACCAGGCGGCATATTTTTGTTGCATAAATAGGAGGGTGTCGGGCAGCCGCATCGAAAGGTCGGTTGACTCATTGATATCTTCAGATAGATCATATAATTGTTTTCCTTCATCTGTTTGCAGGTATTTCCATGGGCCATATCGCACGGCTTTACTACCTCTAAAATCCCAAAATAGCGCCCGTTCTGTTGAAGCCGAGTTGCCCCGACTTAACTGTGGCAAAAGACTGTGCCCATCTAAAATCAGTCGATTGGGTGCATCAATGCCCACCACTTCCAAAATGGTTGGAAAAATATCAAGGGCTGAGCAGAGCGAATTTAAATCCGTGTTTCTAACCTCATGCTCATTCGGAAGTTTAATAATGCAGGGTACACGAATGCCACCTTCCACCAAAAGACCTTTTCTGCCACGCAGGGGAGAATTATCAGATCCAATACCACCGCCATTATCCGAAAGAAAAATTATCATAGTATTTTCAGATAATCCATGTTCTTGCAAGGCTGTCCGTATCTGGCCGATGCAATAGTCCATATAGCTAACCGCAGCTCGATAGCCCTGCATTTGCTTTGCTCATTTAGTGGACCCTTCCGGATATTTTTCTAGATAGTTTTTTGGTGCTTGCACAGAACTTCGGATGGCTGGATCGAGATTAGATGCAGAGTGGGGTGCATTAAATGGAAGGTAGAGAAAGAATGGTTTTTCCCAATGTTCTGCGATGAATTTAAGTGCTTCACGTGTAAATAATTCAGTAGTATAGACGCCTTTATCTTTTACGGTCGGGATGTTATCTTGATACATTGATGCGACACCGTAACGTTCGTGGGTAAAGTAGTCGATGCCAGTATTGACAAAGCCATAGAAGGATGTGAAGCCCTGTTGCAGTGGGAGATACCTCTTTAGTTGACCGAGATCCCATTTACCGAATATGCCACAACGATATCCATGCTGACTTAAAACTTCCGAGATTAGAACCTCTCGCAAATCCATACCCAGGATTCGCTCGGGAGAAATACTGTATTCATATTCTGGATATAAGTATCCGTCATTTACGCGATCATTCCTGAACAGATCGTAGGTGCCGTTGCGATACGGATAACGACCCGTCAATAGACTACTTCTAGAGGGTGTACAGATTGGAGCCGTCACATAAAAATTGGTAAGACGTACACCTTCCGATGCGAGTTGATCTAAATGGGGGGTTTGAATTTCAGCGTTTCCATAGCAGCCCAGGTCGTGGTAGCCCTGATCGTCCGAAAAAATTAAGATAATATTGGGAGATTGACCAGACATTATGGAGAGGTACAAAAGGACCGTGGCAAGCGACAAGAAGATTTTTCGCATATAGCTCGAATTTTTTTGTTTGCTTAGTTAGCCAGGATGACTAGATTGAACAGCGCTAAAAATACCGATTTTGATCAGACTAGTCATCTAGGCATAAAAAGCGATTCAATTGACTTGATCTTTTTTTATCTTATGTTCATCTCTCTAGTTGTAATATGAACAAGGATCTTCTCTATCTGGTTTTTCTGGTCTGCTTTGCCTGCCGTTCAACCATTGATGCACCTCCACCGAGACCCAACCTTATTTTTATTATGGCAGACGACCTTGGATATGGTGACATTGAACCCTATGGACAGGAGAAGATCAGTACCCCAAGTTTGTCCCAGCTAGCCAGAAAAGGACTGACATTTACACAGTTTTATGCGGGCACTTCTGTCTGCGCTCCTTCCAGGGCGGTACTGATGACCGGTCTGCATACCGGGCATGTTGAAATCAGAGGGAACAAGCAATATCGAATACGCAACGGGCAGCATCCATTGAGCCCTGGGATTCCAACCCTGGCTTCAGTTTGCAAGGAAGCGGGGTATCAAACCGGAATGATTGGTAAGTGGGGATTGGGAGATCCCAATACCATGGGTAAACCTTCGAATCATGGCTTTAATTATTTCTTTGGATATACCGACCAGGTGCTGGCTCATAATTATTGGCCCGAGTACTTATGGCGAAATGATGAGAAAGTCTTCTTAGAAAATGAAGTGAATTACCTGGATACCTCAGCATGGCATGATGGACTGGGCAGCTACTCGACCGTCAAAAAGGATTACAGTCATGATCTCTTCATGGCGGAAGCTCAAGACTTTATTGAAAGGAATCAGGATACATCTTTCTTTCTTTACTTGCCACTTACCATACCACATGACAATGGAGAGCAGATTGACAGCATGGTTTTTGAGGTGCCGAGTCAAGGAAAATATGCACAGGAGGCTTGGCACAAAAAAGAGCGGGACTACGCTGCCATGATCACCCGGATGGATGAGGGTATTGGCCAAATTATGGATTTACTCGATGATCTCTCCTTGCGGGAAAAGACCTTGATTTTCTTTACCTCAGACAATGGACCGATGCGACAGAATGAGACGACCGCTTTCTTTGATAGCAATGGACCTTTGCGCGGTGGCAAAAGAGACCTTTATGAAGGGGGCATCCGCGTACCCATGATTGTCTCATGGCCTGGAATCATTCCGGGAGGTGGTCGGAGTACACATCCGGGAGCCTTCTGGGACATCCTTCCTACCGTAGCTGATCTACTCTCCGTAGAATTACCGGCGCAGATAGACGGCCTATCATTTTTGCCGATCTTACTGCTGAAAGGAGATCAAAAGGTCCACAATTATTTGTACTGGGAATTTCATGAGGGAAGCGGTAGTCAGGCGATTCGCATGGGGGATCTCAAAGGGGTCCGTAACAATATGAATGCGTGGCCTAATACTACTTGGGAAATCTTTGATTTAGCCGAAGACCCGTCAGAACGATCTGACATCGCCGCTGACAGGAGCGATATCCTGGCTACTTTCGATTCATTGGCCCTGGCTGCACGCACGAGTTCAACCCTGTTTCCTTTCCCGATTGACTAATCGATGACCGTGTCAAGTTTAGTGTGACTGTGCCTCACAAAAATCAACCATGGACCGCACTTAGATGCTTAATGACCACTTTGAAATGGACCTGAAAACTTATAGGAAAAGAACAAGTTTACTCGATCTTAACCACATTGATTCAGTGCTGAGATCCAAGTACATCCTTTTTGGATGCTTGCTGCTCTTGTGGATGGGTTGCATAAAACCATCCACTGAAAAAACTGCCTACCAAAACGTCTTGGTCATCGTAGGGGATGATCATGCGATCTCTGCGATGGGTGCTTATGGCAACAATATCATCAAGACACCTAATTTAGATGCTTTAGCCCACTCCGGGGCTTTATTCAAGAATGCTTATTCCAGTTCGCCCTTGTGCAGTGCATCGCGTCAGTCACTGCTTACCGGGAAATATCCTCATGCGACTGGTGTCAACCTATTATTCACGCCCTTTGATGATCACAGCAACGAAACATTGGCTGAGCACTTACAGGCATTTCGTTTTCGGACGGCTTTAATAGGAAAGCAGCATTTCAATACTTGGATTTGGCGAGACTTGTACCAGAATGGTTTGCCAAAATTTGGTTTCGATACACTCATCGATCAAGAGGCATACCGAAACTATCTTGACTCCAACCCGGTGCCTGAATTACCGAAGGATGTGGCAACCTTTTCACGAGACCGTTCCGACATTCCCTTAAACGTGGCCAGGATGAATCCGAATGCAAGGCCACATCCCTATCCGGATAGTCATGCGAAAGGTACCTTTCTGGCCCGCTCAGCAATCGATTTTATTCAGAGTAACAAAGATCATCGATGGATGGCCTGGCTGGCATTTAACGAACCACATGCACCATTTGCATTTCCGGTAGAGTATGCCAACTTCTATGATCCCGACGAGATGGTGATTCCCGAGAGTGGGCCCGAAGATGATCGTTGGATTCCCGAGCGCTTTAGGGGGTTTACCGATGAGGAGATACGGGGTATCATTGCAGCTTACTATTCCTCCGTGACATTTATGGACAAAAACGTTGGCATGGTGATGGAGGCCCTGGAAAGATCGGGTGAATTGGAGGAGACATTAATAGTTTACTTAGGCGATCAGGGATATTTACTTTATGACCACAAACGTTTTGAAAAGCATACCATGTGGTCTCAAGCCATCAAGGCACCCCTCATCATCAAGGGCAAGAACATTCCAGCTGCTCGGTTCGACGATCTAGTCGAATTTGTTGATTTGGCTCCAACCATTTGCGAAGCACTTGGCTTGGACCCGATGACAGCGGCACAGGGACATAGTTTTTATCCATTGGTCAGCAAAAGCAAAGGTAGCTCGGGGCAGAAAAAATATGTTTTTGCTGAATATTTAGAGGACAACAAAGCCATGATTGCGAATAAGCGATGGAAATACATTTTTTCAACGGGTAAACGTGATCTCGGCCAGGGTTATGCGACCGGATATGGCCCTTCAGGTATTATCCACCGTCTTTATGACTTAAAGCAAGATCCTATGGAGTTAAAAAATGTCGCTTCACAATATCCCGACACGTTGCATACTTTGAAGGAAGCCATGCTCCAGAAATTTCATGAGACACATCCTGGTGCTTCAAAAGTTCCTCCCGAACTTTCCTTGGATGGGAAACTGGTCTGGTTTTGCGAGCCTAGAGATATCGGTGCTGAGTATGGAGGTCAACCCTTGCGAACCTTTTACGAATAGTTGCCAGCCGGCTCATCGTCAGGAAAAGCAAGCATACAGGATGCAAAATTAAACTTTACATTAGCCTTATAATCGAAAATCATGAGGATACGAGTTCAGATCGTCTATTTGGTCTTTCTTCTAGGTGCATGCATGAACCCAGACAAAAGTGCTGATCGGCAGCCTCCAGTCATAGCTCCCTTCAGCGATCTTGATACCCTGGCCACCAATGACTGGTGGAATAGAGGTGCTAATCCCATCATTGATCTCAAAGTTCCTCGTGATCAAGTGGTGGCCTTCGGCATCTACACAGTCTCTGAAAACACCCTGAAATTATCCGCACAATTATTTCCACTTTATCCAGATGAAAGTCGCGAGGTTCGTCTCGAGATCAAAGAGGGTGATGGCTGGAAAGAAATCCAACGCCGAAAAGTTAACGATCTGGGATGGTCTGCGCTATTTCGAGTTGAAGATTGGGATTCAAGTCGTGACGTTGCCTATAGATTAAGACATGCTTCCGATGCCATGTTCGAAGGAGTTGTTCGCCGAGATCCCATCGATAAGGAAGTGATTAAGCTGGCGGCTTTTTCGTGCAATAGCAATAAAGACCGGGGGGACCGGGCAAACTACCTTCGCAACGTCAGCCATCATGATCCCGACCTCCTGTTTTTTGCTGGTGATCAGTCTTATGATCACAAAGAACATACGGCAGCTTGGCTAAAGTGGGGTGTCCAGTTTCGGGATTTATTCCGCAGTCGACCTTGTATCACCATCCCAGATGATCACGATATTGGCCAAGGAAATATTTGGGGAGAATATGGTAAAAAATCAAAGTCACAGGCTGGATCGGATGGTGGTTATTTTTTTGATCACAACTATGTGAAAATGGTAGAGCGATGCCAAACAGCACATTTGCCAGATCCTTTTGATCCTGATCCTATCAAACAGGGCATTGGTGTTTATTTTACTGATCTCAATGTGGGTGGGGTGGATTTTGCCATTATTGAAGACCGTAAATTCAAGTCTGGTCCCGAGGGCAAGATTCCGCAACAGGGCCCTCGACCGGACCACATTCGCAATCCTGACTACGATCCCACATCTGTTGATGTACCAGGACTTGAGTTGCTGGGTGCACGCCAACTAAATTTTTTACAAAATTGGGGGGCCAAGCCGGGTGTCGAAATGCGGGCAGTACTGTCTCAAACTGGTTTTTGTGGAGGTGCGCATTTGCATGGCAAAAAAGAGAATCGACTGCATGCCGACATGGACTCAAACGGTTGGCCCCAGTCCGGCAGAAATAAAGCACTCAAGGCCATCAAAGCAGCAGGAGCCGTGCATGTTGCCGGTGATCAACACTTGGCAACGGTCATTAGACATGGCATCGAAGATTTTGATGACGGCCCCTGGGCCTTTGTCGTTCCCGCCATAGTCAATAACTATTACAGTAGGTGGTGGTGGCCTGAGAACGAGCAACCAGGTCGAAACCACAATGATAAATTGCCTTGGACGGGTCAATACCTAGATGGATTTGCCAATAAAATTACCATGCACGCCTACGCCAATCCGGATGGCCCCTCCAATGGTGCCGGCTATGGTCTGATCAAATTCAATAAATCGAAAAAGGAGGTGACCTTTGAATGTTGGCCACGCTACCAAGATGTGACTCAAGAGGATGCTTCACAATTTGTTGGTTGGCCCATGACCGTGGCGGTCGATTAGACGATCATAGCCGATAAAGCTCAAACTTTCATGAGGACGGGCCCCGGCTCCTGCAGATAATAAAGCATGGTTTATAGGTCACTTCCGACCACCGGACATATTTAAAATTCTACATTTGTAGCTCATCACAAATTTCAAACAGCTATCAGATATGAAAAATTTAACGATTGTCTTTGGTTTATTTGCACTGGCTTTCTTGGTCAGTGATCCGGTCATGGCACAAGACCTGGAGTTTCCAGAACTGGATAAGAGCTCTTTGGATATGGCTCATTATCCTCCACAGGCCGCTTTTAACAACTACCTGGATGAAAAGCAAGACTTAAAGGTCAAGGTCCTTTATTCGCGTCCGAAAAAAAATGATCGCGCCATTTTTGGTGGTTTAGTTCCTTATGGTCAGGTTTGGCGGTTGGGAGCAAATGAAGGTACAGAAGTCACCTTTTACAGCGGGGTAGAGATCGGCGGCGTTTCTCTCAGACCGGGTACTTATACGGTGCGTGCACAGGTTAATCCGAATCATTGGAACGTCATATTCTCCGAGGAACGACATGTCGCTGGTGCTGCCAACATGGATCCCACCAAAGAAGTGGTCCATGCCACAGCCAAAGTCAGTCACGTGGCAAAAGGAAATGAGTCCTTTACCATTGGCTTTCAAAAAGTAGATGAAGACCATTGCAACCTGCTGATGGCTTGGGACCATACGGTAGCAACCCTTCCTATTAGCTTTAATCCGGTCACTATGCGAGGAGATGATGCCAGTCCTTTGGATTTAGTGCAATATCCCAGTGGTTCGAGATTTCAGAATTTCCTGAAAGAGGAGGAGAAAGCAGCCAATGTTCCGAAAGTGCGCGTTGTTTATAGCCGACCTCAAAAGAAAGGACGCAAGATCTTTGGCGAACTCGTAAAATATGGTGAAACATGGCGTTTGGGAGCCAATGAGACCACAGAGATCACCTTCTTCGAGGATGTGGTCATTGGCGGAAAAGATGTTAAAAAGGGCACCTATGGACTGTTTGCAAAGGTAGACAAGGACACCTGGGAATACGTAGTGCACAAGAACTTACCTTCATGGGGATCAGCCAATCACGATGAATCATCCAACGTAGCATCGATTACTGTACCGGTAGAAACGGCTCCCAAAACATTGGAAGCATTGTCGATGACCTTTCACAAGGCGGGCGATGATGAAGTGCACTTAGTTACTGCCTGGGATCAAGTGATGACCAAACTTCCGATTATGCTGGCAAAAGAAGAAGATGTTTATGCTGCACCTAAGGGTGATGGTAATTAGCCGGGGTAAGGAATAGCAAGGTCCCTTATATAAAAATGTTAACCTGGGCAGATTCAGAAGATGGATCTGCCCTTTTCCCTTAGCATTGAGCTAATGCATGGTGCCATTCCAGTTCAGAGGCATGATCAAATTATCAATCGCAGGTAAACACCATTGCGGAAACCAAATTAGGAGGCCATTATTGATCGTGTGAGATCAGTGGTCCGTTATCGCTTTGTTCTGCTAAGGAATTTATTTGGTCGATCCATTCTTCGGGGATCTCCTTAATAATCGCACTCAACCGACTATCCCACATCGAGGAGATATGTTGCATCTCGCTTTCTTCAAATCGCTTTTCGATTAGTTCTTGGGTTGCACTTTTATAAATAACTACATCAATGGGAAAACCAACATCGTTGGCACTCACCCTGGTGCTATCAAAGGAAAGAAATCCAGTTTTCAAGGCAAATCGCAGGGTCGATTCGTACTTAATAGTGCGGTTTAGAATCGGTTTACCATAGCCAGAGTTGCCGATGATGGCAAAGGGGGCATAATCTCCAATTTCGATCCAATTGCCCTCCGGGTAGAGCAAAAAAAGCTTGTGATCTTTGTCTTTGTCGAGTTTGCCTCCGACGATTGTAAATAAATTGAAGGTTAGACCAGAAGCAGTCAGTTCTGCTTTGTCTTCCTGGCCAACACGACGAAGCTGGACCCCGAATGCATTAACCGCCTGATACATCTTCTCAAAATTCTGATGCTCATTTTCGAGTATTTCTTCGAAGTATGTGACGGCTTTGTCCCTGATAGAACGAAGCCCGGAGGTCATTAGAAAAAGCGAACCTTCCGATCCGGAGTACAGGGTAATTTTCTTAGCTGTGGTCGTCTCCGTTCCGGAGGTGATGCGCGTGTCAGCAATAGCTACCAGTCCCTCCTTCACTCTAATGCCAAGGCAAAATGTCATATCTGAATTGCTTGAAAAGAGGTTGTAAAAATAGTCATTGAAAATAGACTTCTGTCACTTTGAAGTGGACATTTCCAAATGCTGTTGAAAGTTCATCGATGTGATCAATGACCTCGTCCTCTTTTGAAAAAAGTTGAAATTGCGCACACTTTTGAATCGTGTTGTTCGCTTCTTCTGCTACAAGTTGATAATCGTGTGGTCGCACACTAATTCCCTCGAGATGTTCTATAATCCTCAAGCAGGTAAAATGTATTGATCTCGGAAAAATCGGATTTGATAAGATGATCTCAAATATGCTGGCACTTGACATCTTGCCCTGGTAATAGGTGGTATGAACATCAAATGCTTCCAGCGATTTCAGCATGGTGGTCCATTGATACTGCATCAGTGCACGATTGACACCATTGTCACTTAATATCGCGCAGTCTGAAATCTTGCTCTTCAAAATGCGCAACACTTGAAATCCTCGCTCGACAAAAAGTCCGGCACATAAAAAATGCCAGGTATCATTGTGTAGGAGGGTGTTTCGAATGTTCGATTTAATAACTGCAATGTTGGCATTAATCTGTTCAGAAAAATGATAAATATCGGATGAGTTGAAGGGTGTCTCTTTTCTACTCTTACAGTACAAGTATAATTTATTGATGGCCTCCCACAGTTCAGTAGATATTTTATTTCTGATACTTCTGGCGTTTTCTCTGGCATTGCGAACAACGGAGAAAATACTGTTTGGATTATTGCTATCAAAGATGACCCATTGCCAGACTTCTTGTTCCTTCAGATCATGGCCCTGTAATGGAGACTCTGAACCAGACATGAAAATAATGGATCGAAGAGTGAAATCTCTGTTTTGAAACATGGGTGCCTCGAGGGTCGAGAAGTATTGCACCTTTAAATAACGTGAACAGTGCTCACCCCGCTCAATATTGCGACCAATCCAGTAAAGATTTTCTGCTACTCTTGCTAACATCTTGCTGATTTCTATTTAAGGATCCAGGTATCTTTAGATCCTCCTCCCTGTGATGAATTGACGATTAAGCTACCCTTGATTAGGGCAGTCCTGGTCAGGCCTCCCGGTAGTACAAATGGCTCGCCACCACCTAAAATGGTGAAGGTTCGGAGGTCGATGTGACGCGGTTGCAGAGATTCTTCTTCTTCAATAAATGTACTGTGCATGCTCAAATGCATTTTCGGCTGGGCAATGTAACCACGCGGATTGGCTTTTATCTGGGCTCGCAGTTTTTCAGCTTCCTCCTTAGTTAAGGTGTCCCCGATACAAACACCGTAGCCACCAGACATGTCTACAGGTTTAATCACCAGCTCCTGCAAATGCTCTAATACGTGTTGCAATTCACTCGGGCGATCACAGATATAAGTGGGAACGTTAGGTATAATAGGATCCTCATCCAAGTAATATTTGATCATTTCCGGCACGTAGGCACAGGTGGCTTTGTCATCTGAAATGCCAGTGCCGGGAGCATTTACGATCGTCACATTCCCCTTTTGATAAGCATTAAATAATCCACGCACACCAAGCATACTCTCTGGATTGAAAACATCAGGATCGAGAAAATCGTCGTCTATTCGTCGGTAAATGACGTCTACCTGAATTTTGTCGCCGATGGTTTTTAAATATACCTTTTCGTCCTCCACAACCAGGTCCCTTCCCTCCACCAACTCAATACCCATTTTTTGTGCGAGATAGGTATGTTCAAAGTATGCAGAGTTATACGCACCTGGTGTCAGTAATACACAAAAAATATCGCCCAACGGCTTGCCCGAAACGGTCCATAGTGCTTGAAGTAGTTTTTCGGCATACGATGCAACTGGTTCAATTGAAAAGAAATTGAATAACTGCGGGAGCACCCTGGTCATCGTCACGCGATTTGTCAAAACGTAACTCACTCCCGATGGATTTCTCAGATTATCCTCCAGGACATAAAATTGACCATCTGAATGTCTGATCAAATCGGTCCCGCATATGTGGCAATAAATATCCTCTCTAGGCTGAAAATCCACCATGCCTCGACAAAAATGCTTGGAACTGTCGACCAGCGACTGAGGAAAAACTTTGTCTTTTATTATTTTTTTATCACTATAGATGTCACCGATAAATCTATTCAGGGCAACATTTCGCTGGATGACCCCTCGCGAAATCATATCCCATTCTTCTCCTTGTATGATCCTTGGGATTAAGTCGAAGGGAAATATTTGTTCAACACTCTCGGCCTGATTGTAGAGTGCATAGGTCACACCTTGATTTAAGAAAGAGATTTTTGCAGCTTCGTTAAGACCAGAAAAAGTTTTTAGATCAATCTCCTTAAGAATATCAAAGAAAGCGCTGTATGATCCAGATCCGTTGGCTAGGTCAACCATCACTTCATCATACATCAGTGAGGGAACCGAATATTGAGGTAATGAAAATCGTGTTGGTTGGTTTGAATTGGACATCTAAAGAAGATAAGCAAAAAATAACAACATATTAATCACCAATCATCGCTCAAGATACACATTGACAGATGCTGCGATTGGTTTCAAACCAATTTGATTTTTGGAAAATCCTTCTTTTTGTGTTACCCAAAATGGTCAGCGGAGGATCGGTCGATGATTTATTGGAAGCACCTAGGTCTTGCAACTCACCTCTAGTTCACATTGGCAACTTCAGAGGCCCCTGATTATCTAAGTCTGGACTCCTTTTTAGAAACCAATGGGATCTGGTTCATTATTGTATCGGCGAACTTTTCTAGAGGTGAGATTTTGTGTCGTCCAACCAAAACCGGAGTATGGTCGATGCCAATCCCCCAAGGAATTTTGGTCAGAATTACTTTTGAGATTAACGAGATTACAGCGTGAATTCTTCATCAATTTGCCGAACTTGCTTTAGTGAGCAGTAATCCTGATGACGAGTTAGGCCCAACCTTAAGAAAAGAAAAATAGATTGATGGGAACACAAGTAGCCATAACACATATTAATCACTACAAGTATTCCCGCTCCATCAAAGTTTGGCCACAGATCGTTCGACTCAGGCCAGCTCCACATGCCAGAACGAAAATCACGGCGTATTCTTTGAAAATTAGCCCCAAGGAACACTTTATCAATTGGATGCAAGATCCGTTTGGAAATTACCAGGCCCGAATTGCCTTTCCTGATTTGACGGATGAATTTAAGATCCAGGTAGAACTAATCGCCGACCTGGTTGCATTTAATCCCTTTGATTTCTTTTTGGATGAAGCTGCCGAGAAATTTCCGTTTGAGTATGATGAGCAATTGCAGAGGGATCTGCAGCCTTACTTAAAGATTGATGAAAGCGGTCCTGAATTAGATCGATTGGTTGAAACTTGCCGGTCATTTATGGGCAGCAACACCGTCGATTTCTTGGTAGAAGTAAATCGTAAAGTGTTTGAGGCAATCAGCTATACCATCAGAATGGAAGCTGGAGTGCTCAGTTGTGAACAATCTCTTAGTCAAAAAAAGGGGTCGTGCCGAGATTCTGCGTGGGTATTGGTGCAGTTATTTCGTCATTTTAATCTAGCGGCCCGCTTTGTGTCAGGTTATCTTATTCAACTCAAACCTGACCAACCATCCAAGAAAGGTCCTACCGGAGCCACCGAGGACTTCACTGATTTGCACGCTTGGGCAGAAGTGTTTATTCCGGGAGCCGGCTGGATCGGATTGGATGCGACCAGCGGTCTTCTGGCTGGTGAGGGGCATATTCCCCTGGCCTGTACACCGCATCACACCAGCGCAGCTCCAGTTACTGGATTGATCGAAAAAGTTGAATCTACCTTTCACTTTTCTAATCAGGTGGAGCGAATCGATGAGCATGCCAGACCCAGCAAGCCATACACCATTGATCAGTGGCAACAAATTGTTGCTTTGGGTCACAAGGTTGACGCAGGTTTAGTTCATCATGATGTACGTTTGACCATGGGTGGTGAACCAACTTTTATATCCGAAACGGATATGGAATCATCTCAATGGAATACCAAGGCAGATGGTAAAGAAAAAAGAACCCTGGCACTAGCCTTATCTCACCAATTGAAAGAGGAGTTTGGAAAGCTAGGAATTATTCATTTTGGTCAAGGAAAATGGTATCCGGGTGAGCCCATCCCACGTTGGCAATATAGTCTGTATTGGCGAAAAGATGGCCAACCACTCTGGACTCAGCAAAAGTATTTGGCTGACCCAACTCAACGCGGTCTAGCCAAAGCACAAGACCTTACGCGATTGATGACTGATCTGGCAAAGGTGCTGAAAGTAGATCCCAGTTGCATCTTGCCAGCATACGAAGACCGCTATTATTATTTGTGGCAAGAACACAATCTACCGCACGACTTTGTTTCCAGCGACGATACGAATATTGAGCGGAAGACCTTGCTCGAGCTCTTGAAAAATGACATTACCGAACCGGTGGGTATGGTGCTTCCATTACGTTGGAACATTGCGCGGGAACATTGGGAGTCATGTCGGTGGTCATTCGAACGTGACCATCTTTTCCTGATTCCCGGTAATTCACAAATTGGATTGCGGTTACCCCTAGACCGGCTTGCAAAAGTGAGTGAAGATGTTGTGATTCCATCAGATCACTTTGATCGGAGCGATACCCTACTTGAACAGAATGAAATTGGAGACCTACTCAAGACCGATGATTCTGAAATGCATGTAGTTGAGTCAAACTTTAAGACCAGCCTATGTGCCCAGATCAGAGATGGCAACATCTGTATTTTTCTGCCACCATTGGATCACTTTAATGAATTTGTGATCTTACTGGCTGCACTCGAAAGTTCCTGTAACAGACTCAACTTACAGATTGTCTTAGAAGGTTACCAGCCACCCTACCACCCCAGTGTTGAAAAACTCGTGGTGGCTCCAGATCCCGGTGTCATCGAAGTCAACGTACATCCAGCTCATAATTGGTCCGAATTACTAGCCATTTACGAAGTGCTTTTTCATCATGCGGCAGAGGTAGGATTGGGCACAAATAAATTTATGTTGGATGGGAAACACACTGGCACCGGTGGTGGAAATCACATTACTTTAGGCGGAAAATCTCCCGCCGACAGCCCATTGTTGAGGCGACCTGATTTATTGCGATCCATGCTCTCCTTCTGGCAAAACCATCCCGGCCTTTCATACCTATTTTCGTCGACATTTATTGGACCCACCAGCCAGGCGCCCAGAGTCGATGAAGGCCGACCAGAAAACATTTATGAATTAGAAATTGCCTTTGCAGAACTCGAAAATCACGCGAATCCTCCCTTTTATTTAGTAGATCGGCTCTTTCGAAATCTACTCACGGATCTCATGGGCAACACCCATCGGGCCGAGTTTTGTATCGATAAGCTTTACAGTCCGGATTCTATGTCTGGCCGGCTTGGAATCCTTGAATTGAGAGCATTCGATATGCCACCGCATAAGGAAATGTGCTTAGTACAGCTGTTGTTAATTCGGGCACTGGTCTTGTCCTTTTGGCAAGAGCCCTACCGTCAGAAACTGATCAATTGGGGTACAGATCTGCACAATCGATTTATGTTGCCCTATTATGTGGAAGAGGATATGAAAGAAGTGGTGCAATACCTGAGAGACCGAGGAGTAGCTTTTGACATTTCATGGCTAGAGGCCTTTCTTTCTTTTCGATTTCCAGAGATTGGATCCGTGACGATTAATGGGATCAAGCTATCGCTGCATTCAGCCTTGGAACCCTGGATTGTCCTTGGTGAAGAAATGGCGACCACCGGCACAGCTAGGTATGTCGATTCTTCGGTCGAACGATTGCAGGTCATGGTTGAGGATTTCAACCCAAATCGATACGCAATCTTATGCAACAATATTGAGGTACCTCTCAGCGAAACCAAATTCAAGGGCAAGTTTGTTGCGGGCGTTCGTTATAAGGCTTGGGCCCCGCCCTCCGCCTTACATCCAACCATTGGTGTAAATAGTCCGCTTGTTTTTGACATCTATGACCGGTGGAATGAACGTTCCCTTGGAGGATGCACTTACCATGTCATGCATCCCGGCGGAAGAAACTATGAAACATACCCAGTGAATAGTCTGGAGGCAGAAAGTAGGAGGGTCTCGAGGTTTCAGGACTTTAATCACAGTCCCAAAGCCGATGTCAAGATTGCCAGTCAGCAAGATGGCAATGCCACGGTTTCTTTTACAGAGCATCACATTGTTAAAGAGTCACTGGTGCCAAGGAAAATCGCTCCCAGCGGCGCTTATCCACATACCCTGGATTTGCGAAAGTCGTGACATCAATGCCAAAACCCAAGATTATTGTTTCGGACTCAATCTTACTTTAATAACTTCGTCATCGGCCAATAAGTAGGCGGGTAATCTGAGTTCTATTCGCTTGAGACCTTCCATTTTCCGATCCAGGGCCAAGGGTGGTGGATCTAAGGAAATAACCGAGGGGGTGAGTTCGGGGTGGGAGAGCAGTGTTACAGTAAGTTGTTTTCCGTCTTGAGATAGGGTGGCTCCACCTTTGAAAATATCCACCTCGGCGGCGGTCATTAATTGCCAGGTAACGTTTTCAGTATTTTCATTTTTTAGAATGCGATCTTCAATGACCAACGCATCTGCACCCATTTTCTTAAACGTCCTCTTGGCATCGTCAAGCAAATTACCAAAAGCGGGGGTGAGGTCAAACGTGGCTTCCGGATTTTCTTGGTCCTGAAAGTCAACCAAACGGCTCATCCCATCCACGATGTGCAGCTCGTCGTTCACGGTAAGGGTGCTGTGACCATAATTATTTTTTGTGAGTAATGTCCAGCGTTCACAATCTTGACATCTACCCCAGAGATTGAATCCAGTCTTTTCCAATTCATGGTAGGGTTGGTTACCGGGATCGATCACCCAACGCACACCATTTAGTTCAAAAATAAACGATCCTCCATCCATATTGCCGTGATTTACCGTGCCTCGTCCGCCCTTGCCACCAAAGTAAAAAGACTCACGACCTTGTTGGTTGCTGGTGAAGATGACAATCGGGTTGGATCCTTCACCTTTCCAGGCGGTGGGCATTTGTCTCGTCTCTCTGGGTTCGAATTGGGAGACCCAGACCAATGCAGGTCCGGCGATGCGTGATAGTTTTTGCATCGATTTTGCGTCGTTCAAAAAGCGTTCCTTTTCAAAATAACGTGCATTTCCGGTGTGTTTGGCAAACCATGCCAACGTGATATCGGGATTCTGAGATCGTCGATCTCCACAGTCAGCAAAATTATAATACATACCAGAGGGGGTATTGGCCAAAACCCGAAAATCAGCACTCTCGAGAAAGGCAGGATAGTCTGCCAGACCAAAATCAGTGCCGAATGCAGATTCAAACATGGCTATCGTCAGTACTGTAAAACTGGTGCCATAGCCCCAATAGGTCGAACCTTCCGGATACACTCCGTCGGGCCCATATTCTTCCATGGCATGAGGAATGCCCTCAATGGCCCGATGAATCGTTTTGGCTGCCAGCTCAGGATCTTTGTCAACTATCACCAACGATGCCGCAATCATTCCCGCATGGCACACTTGGTTCCAATTGTTATTGCCGTTGATCCATCCAACATTTCCTTTTTTATTGTAGCTGGGCTTAATGCCCTTGGTGATCAAATTTTCTTTGACCAGAGCAAGCGTAGTTTTGGGTAGTTCATCGCCCACCCAATCAATGGCCAATGCCAGGGCAAGTGACATCTCGGCCACGTCCAAATAGTGCGACGGATTCCAATCTGAAAAATTGCAAATGGCGAGCAACTCCTGATCAATTCTTTGCAACACTTCCTTATCCTTATCGACCGTATAAACCATTCCCAAAACACCCATGCGATACAGCATCTCACGGGAGGTACTTAAAAGTCTTCTACCGATTTTCTTTCGAGTTAAGAAAGGCTCCTCCATGATCTGCTGTGCGTTGAGCTTAATGGCTGCATAGTAGTTCATGACAACGGGATCCGTCTTGGTTTTTTGCTGGAGTTCTTTCTTGATTTCTTTCGTCAAGATTAAATAAGGTCCCTTCTTGGGAAGATTCTTTTTGAGATAATCTACCGTAATGGGATTCTTCAGCTTGATCGGATCTGGATCGGATTTGTCGTGCTGAGAAGTGCCAAAGGGCAACAATGGGATCAGAAGAAATAAAGGAAATAGATATTTCATAATTGGTAGTTAATTACGATTGTGAGGGTGATTCCACAAGTGGATATCGGTTCCAGGTTAACGGGTGTCGTGACAGATGCTTACCAGACCGACATTGATAACCGCTTATGTAAACATCGTGGTGCACTGGCCTTTCCTATTTAAGTCTTTTACCATCAAAAAACTCTGTCATGACATTTATAAACACACTCGACCAAATTGAGTCTTCTTTGTTATGGACAAAAGGCAAATGCCCGCCATTTGGAATAACCCATAAATAAGAATTAGGAATGCTTTTATATAAAATTGTCGGTATTTCTAAGGAAAAATGGTTGTCTCTATCTCCATGAATAATTAATGTTGGACATTTTATTCTTGAGAGATAAGGTGGTGTAAAATTCATATCATCATAGCTTGATAATTCTCGAAATAATTTTAGTACAGCTCGTGCTTGTTTTTCGCCGTTGGGTTGGTACCGAAGAATTTCACTCTTCCAGCCTGAATTGATAGTCTCGAAGGTGGCATTTTGAGCATTAGTTCTTGATGAAACAGGAAAATACGGAGTAGCTCCAACTAAAATCATTGATTCAACTCTTGAAGTATCCATTGTAGTCATATGCAAAAGCGTCATACCACCAGAACTTGTTCCTATAGCCCTAAATTTCTTAATACCTAGCGCATCCATTAGTCCGAACATGTCTTGAGCCGAGTCATCATGACGAAATTGTGATGATGGGATTTCGGAGTAACCATGACCTCTCAAATCCGGAATTATATACCGATATTCTTTTGGTAAGTCTGCCAACCAAGGTATCCACATCTTGTGACTTGCTGTAAAATTGTGCAGCAGCAAGACAGGTTCACCTTGACCATAAGCAACATAGTGAATGCTCGTACCATTTACCTCTGCAAATTTCGATTCTTGGCTATAAGCCATTATCGATACTCCAAAGCATATTATTGCAAATATTTTTTTCATAACCGGACAACTAATGTTATTACTTCTGATGATCCACAACTTATCGCTTCGGAACATCATCATTCCATTTTAATGATGCGCTCGCGTTCAGAGAAGCCAGTGTAGCGCAATTCTACGATATACATTCCCGACGGGATAACACCCAGATCGAAGCGATTATTTATCACAGGACCCGACGCACTCTGCTTGCCCGCAACATCATAGGCAGTGTACTCGGCATCTTCCAGTAGTTCATCACGAATATAAACAGGGCCCATGGTGGGATTTGGATAGAACAAACTATTTACGCGAACACCGGGCTGGCTATTTATACCAGATCCCGGACACAACTCCAAAACTTCTGCAACGGTTTGACAACCCTCGGCATTCGATCTAATGGTCACTAAATTCGCCGGTTCACTGAGGTATTTACAAATACTTTGTACGGAGCAATTCGTCAAATTGCTGGATTCCAAGATCACTAGTTCTAAGATGCTGAGATGATCAGCACTATCGATGCCATGTAGTGATTTTAATGAAGTATTATTGAAGATCTGCAGGAGGCCACCAAATTGTCTTAAAGCTTGTAAGCCATTTAAATCGATGAGCGATTCATTATTGACTAGCAGCGTGTTTCCTCCAATTTTGGTAAGTGCATTTAATCCAGCAAAGGAGTTAATCTTAGGATTATTATCAATGATCAGATCTCCCGTGATGATTTCCAGGGCATTGAGACCGGCTAAAGTCTTAAGATTACTGTTGTCTTTAATAAATATTTCATCTCCGACGGAAACGAGTCGGTTGAGACCGGTGAGATTCAATAAACCCGAATTAGAATTGATGATTAAATGCTCTCCAATATTTATCAGGTTATCCAGACCGGCCATGGTGGCGAGTTGGTCATTATCTGTTATTAAAAGATCTCCATTGATGAAGGATAGACCTTGCAAACCCTTGAGGTTTTGTAGCTCTGAGTTGTTTTCGATGTGGACACTTTGCCCCAGTTCTAATAATTGACCCAGTCCATCGAGCTGCTGCAAAGAATGGTTGGAAATAATGGTCAGACCAGCGCCGATCTTGAGGAGATTATCTAAGCCAGACAATGTGCCCAAGGACCGATTGTTTTGGATCACCAGATTCCCATCAATAGTAACTAGATAAATAAGGCCAGCTAAATCTCTGATGTCGTTGGCTAATTTCTCTTCGATCACCACATTACCTACGATCCGATCGCAATTTGGATAAGTGGTGTGAAACTGATCAATGGCATCTTGGGAATCAAAGATGATCCCTGATGAAGGACAGTCCTGCGTCTTACCAGACCATCCAAAAGCCAAAATAAAAACCAGACAGATATTTATGCGGGTGAAAGGCATCAACCTTAAATTACATCAAAAATGAGAAAGCTCTGCAAATTGAGAATGATAATCTGTCCCTGATAACGTGTTGACAGGAAGCAAGCAAGGTCATCATCATTCAAGACCAACCATCAACAAAATAACGATAGACATTGAGAAAAGGGAAGAGCCACAGCTGATCAGCTGTGGCTCTAACTCTACTGCTTCAGATTGATAGGTTGATTAGCGCAACCTTCTACCAACCTGGATTTTGTTGGATATCTGGATTTTGTGAGATGACACTAATGGGGATCGGCCACAGATAGTGTTTATTTTCATCAAATTCCGGATTGGCCCAATCTGTGCCCTTGTATACATCGATGTATGGTACACCATCCACCTCTGAAGTCTGGACATTCGCTTTTTCATAACGAGCAACTGCAGCCTCGTCGAATCGAATGCCAAGGTCGGGGCTGGTGAGCTTTTTACCTTGTTTCCATCTTCTGATATCATCGTATCGAAAGCCCTCCATGAAAAGTTCCACGCGTCGTTCTCGTCTGATTTCCGCAATCAGTGGTGAAACACCGTCATCTACATACCGAGGATCTACGGGTACATTTGCCATATCGAGATGAGGCATACCTACACGATCACGCAATTTGTTGATGCTCTGATCTAAATCATCTTGGGTAATGGTACCGAGCTCAGCCATTGCTTCTGCATAGATCAAAAGAACCTCTCCAAATCTCATGATGATGGCTGGTGTGACAGAGGTGTTGTAGGTAGCATGTGCTGCTCCAACATCATATACCTTTACTATATGGTAGCCCGTCTCAATGCGCTGTCCACCATCCATGCCCCGCAGACGGGGGTAAGGTCGTGTATCAAAATTGGCATACCCGTATCTTTCCACATCTTCCGGATGCAGGATCGTTTGCCTCAAGCGAGGATCCCGATTGACAAAGACGTCTTCGATTTGGGCATCACCCTGATACAGTGGAGAAAGCGTAATCGGCAGTCCATCCGTGCAGAGATAATCTTCGACCATGCTCTTGGTAGCTCCACCATTGTAACTGCGGTGATAGCTTTGCACGTGATTGGTGAAAATACCTCGTTCGTAGCGTCTCCAATACATCACTTCTGGTACACCGGTCAAGTCAGCGGTGGTGCGGTGAATGGCGTGGTAATCATTTTCTATATCTCCCGTTACATACAATTCGTATGGCCCATTGTCCATGATTTCTTTAGCTGCATTGGCGGCCTCTTGCAACCACATGTCCGCTCCCGATCCACCATGGTATTTTTGCCATGTTCCTTCAAAAAGGCAAACTCTCGCTTTGACCAGTAAGGCAGCCCATCTATTTAGTCGTCCTGGTCCACCACCATCACCCCAATCATCAGGTAGGTGCTGAGTGGCAAAGGTCAAATCGGCCAAGACATTAGACATGACCTCATTGCGAGGGGTACGTACAGCATAGAGCTCGGGAGACTCGGTGGTAAGTTCTTTATCTAGCCAGTTTACGGCTCCGAACTTACTAACCTTGTCCGCATAAAACCATCCTCTAAACAATCTGGCTTCTGCCGCATAGAGGTCCTTCACTTCCTGTGAAACCGAAGCATTGCCATAGTTGGCAAGTCCGATGTTAATGGTGCGGATAAAGCGCCAGCCATTATTTCGATAACCGAACCATTGTGGACTTGATGGCACCGTATGTTTGCCAGCTCGCACCTGCTGATACCGGGTATGCCGCGAATGACGGGGTGCAATATTATCGGCAAATTCGTCTTGATACCAAATACCCCAGCGATGGCTGCTAAAACCAGCATCATGTCCCATCAGAATGGGTACATCATTATCACTTCTAGCCAGATCGTAAATACGATTATTGTAAACTTTAAGGTCACTCTCTGTATTCCAAAAGGTCTCGGCGCTGATTTCGTCCAGCGGTGCCCTCTCTAGAAAGTCATCGTTACAGCTAAACATCAGCAGTGCTGCACCGACAATTAAGAATTTATATTTCAATATATGTTTCATTATTTATTTTTTGGAAGATGATTAAAAGGAGATTCTAGCACCCGCAGAGAATAGTCGTTGTAGTGGATATTCTACGGCTCCATTATTATTAAATTCTTCAGCTAATACATTTCGACGTAAATATTCCGGATCCAGGGGTTTTCTAATTTTAGAAGCCTCCCATAGATTCATACCAGAGATATAGACTTGTGCATCGGCAAGTCCAATTTTCTGGATAAGCGTTTGGGGAAGTGTATAGGCTAAAGTCAAGTTCTTTAAGCGGATGTAACTAGCATCTTGCATAAAACGAGATTGCGCAACTTTGTTCTTGCCATCTCGAGTGGAGATATGGGCAGCCGGGAAATACGCATCTCGATTGTCTGGAGTCCAAGTATCCGTTACGTAATATTTTTCCGCATGACCGGCGTTCCAGGGAAAGAAATAGGTCCAGTTGCCACTATTCGGCCAATAATCACGCTTTCCGACACCTTGGAAAAAGGTCGTCAAACTAAAGCTCTTCCAATTGAGGTCAAAGTTAACCCCGAAACTATAACGTGGGCTTTCATTACCAATAATCCTGCGGTCGCCTGGATCTTCCAGGGTCTGACTACCAGGTCCCACCTGTCCATCTCCATTGAGGTCAGCATAGTGGATGTCTCCCTCTCTCCAGTTTGCGCCCAGCCGCGACTGATCTGCGGCGGCATCGACTTCGGCTTGACTCTGAAAGATTCCGACCGTTTCATAGCCCCAGAAATCACCAATCTTTGCACCCACATACCACTCATTGAGTGAGCCGGTAGGATTGTCATACTTGGTAATCTCGGTCTGCCAATCAGACAAGGCAAGGGTAAGTCGGAAAGTCCAATCCGTTGCAATCTTATCGCGCCAGGTTAAAGATGTTTCCCATCCTTTAGTCCGTAAGTCGGCAGCATTCTGCTTGGGTGCTGCAGTTCCTAAGACCGCCGGGAAAGTGACATCGGTCAGCATGTCTTTCGTATCTCTGGTATAGATATCAAAGGAAGCATCGAGCTTCGAATTTAGGATCGTAACATCCAGACCAAAGTTCTTCGAAACCACCGTCTCCCAGGTGAGGTTTGGACTCACGAGACCGGCAGGTGAAACGTAGGGTGCTCGCGTACCCCCGGTAAATAAATAAGGAGACGTTCCAATACCCAAGGTGGCGATGGCAGGATAGTAGTCTTGTGCATTGCCTCTCTTAATGATTTGGTTTCCTAATGTACCATAAGAAGCCCGTACCTTGAGATTGTCTAACCAATCAACATTTTCAAGAAAAGATTCTTCAGAGAGTCTCCAGCCCACAGAAAAGGATGGAAAGAAGCCGAAGCGATCGTCGGTCGGGAATCTAGAAGTACCATCATATCGGCCGTTGGCCTCAAAGAGATACTTATCCTGAAAGATGTAATTAAAGCGGTAAAAGACACCACGCAAAGCGACATGTTCCTTTCCACCACCGATTTCCTGATTGCCGACGGTGGCATTTAGATCCGTAATGAGCGGTGTGATTAGTGAAAAGGCCTTACTGCGTTGGAACGTATAGCGACCCCACTCTTGGTTAAATCCAATCATCGCACGCACATAATGATCTTTGCCAATTTCTGGTGTGTATTCCGCATAGGAATTAATCACATAATATTGATCGTAGTCGTGTCGGTTTTCAATGAAATCTGTTCCACTAAATCCATTATCGACAATTAGATTCGTCAAATCGGCACCCTCATTGATGACTTCAACTTTACTCTGTACATCTTGATAATTGCGATGGAAGGTGTTGTAAGAGAAACTGTTCTTAATCACCAGTCCTTTGAAGGGTCTAATGTTAACACCTTGTGTCAGCCAAGTATCATTAATGGTAAAGGTTCTTCGACCGCCATCACGTAGATAGGGGAAAAAGTTTGTGCCACCGAAATATTCGCCAATGTATTGCTCAAATTGTGGGCGATCGCCAGGAGTCAGATAAAAATCTAAGTCTGGAAACTGAATCTTATCCAAAGGATGCTGGCGTGCCAATGTATTGATATTCACATCCCAATGGTAAAAAGTAGGTTTGTCACTGTTTTGCGCATTAAAAACCACTTTTTCCTCCAATTCTAACCAATCATTCACCTTGAAGTCCACTTTTACAATACCATTGTAACGCTTGAACTTTTCATTATTAAAGGGCTTCAGATAGCCATCTTTATTTAGGTGACCCAGAGATACGTAATAGGAGGTTCGTTCAGTAGCACCCGATACACTCAGGTCATAGCGCTGCTGAGGTGCAAAGTCAGTCATGATCTCATTCTGATAGTTATTAAAACCATAAAACTGAAGGGTTCCATCTACCACACCCCATTCCGGACCTGTACCTTCGGAAAAGGCTTTCACTGCGGCTACAAAATCATCGTTGTAGCTAGGTGCACCCGAGGTCCGAATATTAGCCGCGTTTCTGGCGGTTACGTACTCATAAGGATCTGTAATGGGATCAATGTGAAATATGGGTTTTGCTGCGGAGAGCTCTGTGCTCAGAGTAATTTTTGCTTTACCTTCTTGGCCTCTTTTAGTTTCCACCAAAATAACACCAAAAGCCGCACGTGCCCCATAAACAGCAGCGGCCGAGGCATCTTTTAAGACGTTCACACTGGCGATGTCGTTGGGATTGATCCGCTCCAATGCCATCGGCACACCATCCACCAAAATAAGTGGATCTCCACCATTGATGGATTCGTATCCGCGGATATTGAAATTGGCAGATTGGGTAGGATCACCATTGCGAATGGTAACATTCATGTTAGGTACCAATCCTTGGAGACCTTGTCCCACACTGGCAATCGGCCGATTCTCCAGCGCTTCGCTATTAATCGATGAAACGGCACCGGTCAAGTTCACCTTCTTTTGGGATCCGTAACCAATGACCACCACTTCATCCAATGCGGTGGCTGAAGTAGACATGGATAGATTAATCTCACTTCGTCCGTTCACTTCAATTTCCTGAGTTTCATAGCCGGTGTAGGAAAAGACCAGAACACCTTGGTTATCAGGAACTTCAATTTCGTAGGAACCATCAAAGTCAGTGGCTGTACCCTGGGTGGTACCCTGGAGCAGGACCGTGACTCCGATGAGTGGTTCTCCATCGTCACTTAGTACAGTGCCCTTGACCGGCCCGAATTCTCCGGGGCCTGCTGCCAAATTGGGCATTGCCAGAATCATGCTCAGCATGATTGGCAATAGTTTTAAATAAGAGTAAGCAGTAGATTTCATAGGCTTCGTAGATTAATTAATGATTAAGATCCTTGCTCTGTAGCAAGGGATGAGTTAGAAAATTACTTAGGCGATTTAAAGCGCCCATTTGACAGGATGAGACCTTTGTAAAACAGTAGATTTTGGAGGTGCTACAACTAAATATAGTGAAAATGTGTTGTGCCGAACAAGCAACACCCAATAAAAGTGTGATTACCTGCTGAAAGAAGTGGTCTGTGCTGTTCTGCTATAATCCACCGCAGATCCCGAGCAGAACCATAGGCTCCTTAAACGTTGAGGGAACTTCAGGCATCTCCGAGACATCGCAAATGATCCGGGGAAGCGCCACCAAAAATACTAGGTGGAAAAAAACCTAATTGTCCTGCCTAAGGCGGATTTTATCTTAAATTTCCAGCCGAATTGGTTCCTATTTGGCCCTAGATGATGCTTTGGTCTCTAACAAGTCGGGTGAGTTTGATCCTCCTAACTAAGATGCTGTTTGTCTCAACAGTGCTTACCCAAGAACTGCCCAGGATAAAATCGTACACGAAAATTGACTATCCCGGAAAAAGACAAAATTGGGACATTGATCAATTGGCAAATGGAACGATCTGCATAGCAAATACGGATGGTCTATTGACATTTGACGGCTACCATTGGAATAGATTTCCACTGGAGGATGGTCAAATACTGCGAGCCATCGAGGTAAAGGACGACACGATCTTTGCCGGTGCATACGGTGAATTTGGTTATTGGTCTCCTAATCAACCCATGGGTTCCCGATCTTTTGTTAGTCTGGTTGATGCTAGCCTCCGGCCCTCTATGGATCAGGATGAGATCTGGAATATTATCGTCGATTCAAATGAATCGGTATACGCACAATCCTTTGGACGGATCTATAGAAAGAACGGCCAAAAATTGTTGCCCATTTATCCCCAAAACACCATTCGATTTCTTTACCAGTTAGATTCACAACTTGTGTTGCAGGTGAAAGATCAGGGCCTTTACGAAGTAACTGATGACAGCCTGCATTTCTTGCTTGCCCATCCTGAAATTATGACGAGCCGGGTCAAGTCCATGCTATGCCTTAATGAAGCTGACTGGCTAATTGGTACCGAAAATCATGGCCTACTCCGTATCATGGATGGAAACATGAACCGATTTAAGACCGACATCGATGTTGCTCTCAAACGGGAACAGATCAATAAAATGATCTTGCTTCGCGGCGGATTGATTGGGATTGGTACCATCCTCAATGGGCTATACATCATCAATCAGAGGGGTGAGTTAATCTATCACTACAGCAAAGCCAATGGCCTGATTAACAACACTGTGCTCGCACTATTTGAAGATGCTGATGGGAACCTATGGATTGGACTTGACAATGGACTGGCCATTATAGATCTGCAGAGTCCTATTCGTTATTGGCATGACATCGATGGTGAACTGGGCACCCCGTACACGGCCTTCGAAAAGTACGGCAATCTATATGTGGGAACCAACCATGGTTTGTTTGTACGGCCACTAAAGAAGGCTGATACAAATTTTGAGTTAATCGGTGGTACACAAGGTCAAGTATGGGAGCTCAAAGAATTGGGAGGTGATCTATTCTGCGCACACAACATGGGTGTATTTAAGGTGCTGCCCAAAGGTATTGAGTGGATTAGCGAGGGAGCTGGTGTATATACGCTAGAGGGTATCAAGGGTACGTCCAATTCGATTGTGGCAGGTACCTACAGTGGAATAAACGTGATCAAGGAGCGGGATGATGGCAGCTGGGAGACCACACGATTGGATTTTGATCATGGTGCCAGATGGCTTGCAGTGGATTCCGCAGAAAATCTCTGGATCACTGGTGCCAACCGAGGTCTCTACCGGTTGCAGTGCACTCCTGATTACCAGCACGTGCAGTCGGTGACGAATTATCCTACTTTCGATCGAACCAGACCATTCTTGCAGCTGGATGCCAACGATGACTTGCAGGTGAGCTTAGCAGGAGCATGTTATCAATTGCAACGAGGAGCAGAGCGTTTTTCTTTGGTATCGGAAGATTTGATTCAACCTGATCACTTCTTAAAGATGGTTTTGGGAAAGGATGGCTTCACCTTCTATATTCATCGTTCCTACACGGAAGTGGCCAGAGACGGTAGGTACTTAGGTCGGTTGCAACTTGTACTTGACGAAAGTAGTGAGTCCATCATACCACTATCAAAGCAAAGATATTTCCTGAGTTTAATTGATGGTTATGCCATCGTAGATCTTGGGGCCGATATCACCAGGTCCCAGGCCTGGCAACCTCGTGTTACTAAGCTGGAAGCGCTAGACAAGCGAGGAAATCTTTTGTTTAGCCATATTGATCCAGTCCATGCCGACAAAGTGCTAAAATTACCTCATAGAGCGGCTCGAATCAGGATGAGTTATACCGATAATTCGTTTTTATCAGCGGGAACTTTTAAACATCAGCTGCTTGGTTTTGATGAAGATTGGTCTGCTTGGCGGCAGCGGAGCATATCGGAGTATACCAATCTACCTCCGGGTGAATACGTTCTAAAATTGGCTTCGGAAGGAAGAGTAAATCATGCTGCGCTGGTGGTCACTATGACTCCAAAATGGTATCAAACGCTGGCCTTTCGGGTGGCAGCTGGATTCGCCATCATGGGCCTGGGCTACCTGATCTACATCATTTATCAACGGAGAATCAAAACGCATAAGCGAAGATTAAAGATAGAGCATCAGCGGGCATTAAATCGGCAGTTACTTGAAATGAGAGCCAAACAATTGGAACAGGATGTCTTAAACAAAAGTAAGGAACTGGCCAATTCAACCATGACCCTGGTGCAAAAAAACGAGGTTTTATACAGCATTCTCACCAGTCTGAAAGAGGTGAAAAAGGAGTTGGGGATCAGGTTTCCCGATAAGTACTACCATAATGTGGAACAGCTCATCCAGAGAAATCTATCGGAGCGAGATGATTGGCAACTCTTCGAGACGAATTTTAATGGGGTACATCAAGATTTTTTCGGACAGCTTCGCCGCGATTATCCTGATCTGACTCCAGGTGAACTTAAATTGGCCGCCTATCTCAAGATGAATCTCTCTACCAAAGAAATTGCTCAGCTTCTTAAAATCTCAACGCGGGGTGTAGAGAACAAAAGATACCGCCTCAGAAAAAAAATGGCTTTACCACACGAGGAGAACCTGGTGGGTTTTCTCATGCAATACTAAAAACATCAATTTTACGATTGGCAATCCAACTACCTCCTAAAGCACTGTTTTATAAGTAATAAGTTTTAATTATATAAACTTATCCTTGAATTAAGTTTTTCTTTGGTGTAGTAATGGTGAGGTCCAAAATTTGCGCCTGGCAAGCGAATGACCTTATATTTCACGGACGATGCCAGGAGTCATTTCAATGATCGGATGGTTTGCTATGATCGCTTTAGCGCGATTGCTCTTGCATGCCACTCTGAGCAATCAAATTAGGACATTCAACTTCGTATCTGCACTTGCACTCTCAATCTTAATATTGGGATTTCCATTAGAGCTGCACAGTGCTTGGAAGGTGGATCAGAGCGCAGCGGAAGACGAAATTGAGCGATTACTGGCCCTCGAAGATGATGAATTATTGCATGCTGTCCAGGAACAAACTTTCCGTTATTTCTGGGATTTTGCCCATCCACTTTCCGGTATGATTCGCGAGCGAAATACCTCCGGTGATTTAGTGACCACTGGTGGCTCTGGTTTTGGAGTGATGGCCATTTTGGTTGGAATTCATCGAGGATTTATCTCCTATGAAGATGGGCTGGCTCGGATCAACAAGGTGGTGGATTTTTTAACCAATGCCGATCGTTTTCACGGTGCCTGGCCGCACTGGATGAATGGTGTAACGGGAAAAGTCATTCCCTTCAGTCCGAGAGATGATGGAGGTGACTTGGTTGAGACTGCCTTTATGCTAGAAGGGTTGCTCACAGCCAGATCCTTTTTTGATGCTTCTACGGTCGAGCAGCAGCAGTTAAGGATGAAGATAACCGAGCTGTGGGAAGCAGTAGAATGGAATTGGTACCGAAAACAAGTACAACAGAATCTGTTTTGGCACTGGTCACCTAATGTTGGCTTTGAGTTGAACCTTGCCATTCGTGGTTGGAATGAGGCCATGATAGCTTATGTTTTGGGAGTAGCGTCACCTACCCATCCATTGCCTGTCAGCACATTTGCAAAGGGCTGGGCTGGAGGAGCGTATGCCAATGGTCAAACTTATTATGGACTAAAATTGGAATTGGGCAGAGGAAGTGGTGGCCCATTGTTTTTTACGCATTACTCGTTTTTAGGTTTGGATCCGAGAGAAATGAAAGACGACTATGCCAATTACTTCTTTCAGGGTCAAAACCAAACACTTATTAATCGTGCTTATTGCATTGAAAATCCGGAGAATCATGCAGGCTATGGACCAAATTGTTGGGGGCTCACGGCCAGCGACGACCCGGCAGGTTACCATGCTCACGCACCTAATACAGTAGATGACAATGGTACCATTACACCCTCCGCTGCGATCAGTTCCATTGTCTATACGCCCGAGGCTTCCATTGGAGTAATCAGACATTTATTGACAACCTATGGAGAAAAAGTCTGGGGTCCCATGGGATTCTTTGACGCTTTTAATGAAAGCCAGAATTGGTTTGCCGATTCTTATTTAGCGATTGATCAAGGGCCCATAATCTGCATGATCGAAAATCATCGCTCTTCCTTGTTGTGGAATCATTTCATGAATAATCGGGAAATCATCGAGGCCTTGTCGCGGATTGGTTTTGTCAGAGATTCTAGCACAACAGCTTCCTTGCAAATTGACGAATCTAAAATTAGATTATACCCCAATCCAACAGATGATTACCTAGTGATCGAAGGTGATCACTTGAGACAATTTAGAGGACAAATCTCTCTAAAAGATCAAAATGGCCGAGTCGTAACAGATTGGTTGATTAAAGAGCCATTGGAACTAGAGCGATTGGAAATTCCTCAAAAAATACCTAGCGGCATCTATCTGATCTCCTGTCAAAGTGCCAGTCGGACCACCGTAAAGAAATTGATGATCACACATGACTGAACTGTTAATTGCAATTATTTAAACCACTAATTCAAAAAGCTAGAAATGAAGAAGAAATTACTTTTTTTAATGTTTATAGGAACCTGCACTTTTTTGACTGCGCAGGAAATCATTGAAGACTTTGAAGACGGCGGGAAGTTAATGTGGGTTGCTGGCGATGGTACTTACAATGGCATTGTCGATAATCCAGACACGATGGGAGTAAACTCCAGTGCCAACGTGGGCAGTTATACCAAGGCAGGTGGTCGTGGTTTTAGTCTGTTCAGGGTGCAGCAGACCGATCCCTTTGACATCTCTACCAACAGCGTTTGGAAAATGCAGGTCTGGTCTCCAGTAGCTACCGAAGTGCTCCTAAAATTAGAAGGAGGGGGTAATGCCGTAGAAGATCGCAAGCCCATCCAAGACTCTACCTGGACCGAATTAACGTACGATTTTAGTGCCAAGGCAGATGTGATGACGATGACAGATCTATTGATTTTCTTCTCACCTGGAAATCCCGATGATAGCAGTACTTATTTATTTGACAATATTACCGCCAACCCACTCCCGGGTGCTACTGTCTGGGAGGACTTTGAAGGTGGTGCTAAATTAAATTGGGAGGCTAGAAATGGCACTTTCACCGGAGTCGTTGAGAATCCCGACACAACAGGAATTAATACTAGTATTGATGTTGGCTCATACACAAAATCCGACTCGCATCGATTTAGCTTATTTATTCATGAACAAGAGGCACCTCTAGATTTGTCGATCTTAAATAAAATCGCGATTGACATCTATTCACCCGTGAAGTCAGAATTCATTCTGAAACTGGAGGGTGACGGAGAGGCCAAAGAGGTAAGATCAAATATTCCAACCGCAAATACCTGGCGGCGATATTATTTGGA
Source organism: Saprospiraceae bacterium (assembly GCA_965223215.1). Taxonomy (GTDB): domain Bacteria; phylum Bacteroidota; class Bacteroidia; order Chitinophagales; family Saprospiraceae; genus JABDMH01. Next base: position 650,441 of record CBDCVZ010000010.1, read on the forward strand.
CTTCAGCGATGCGGCCAGTTTTACTACCCTGACAAAAATTATTCTGTTTTTTGACCCAGGCGTCGAAGATAGCGGTGATACCTATTTGCTTGACAATATTGTCGCCATGCCAAATGATGAATGTGCCGGCACGGTGGCTGTGGCTGGCATCTTAGATAATTTTGAATGTCAGCGAAATGTGACCTACGACAATGGGTGGGATCGGCTCACCGTGCTAGACAATCCAGACCTCTCGTTGGTCAACGAAACGGCCAGGGTGGGTTGTTATTCGAAACCTGCCACGGAGGCTTGGGCGGCCCTGGTAGCAGACTTTGATAACCCCATTGATCTGACGGAATTAAATGCCCTCAATGCCAAGGTCTGGTCTCCGGTGGGTGGTCGAATATTATTTAAGCTTGAAGGGGGTGCATCCCCGGCTCGAGAGATTTTTATCGATATTCCAGATTCGAGTACGTGGGTAGATTATGTGGCTGACTTTAGTGAATTTGCCAATGAAGATCATAAGCGAGTGGCCCTCTTCTTTGCCGCCGGGACGCCTTTTGATACTGCGCTCACTTTTTATGTGGATGAAATTCAATTCACGACACCTCCCGCTCGCTCTACCATCTTAGAAGATTTTGAAGACGGTCCTGATTTGGCCTGGCTGCCACTCAATAATGATGCTGCCAACGGCACTTTTGAGGTGATCGATAATCCGGATATGGGCGAAGCCAATTCAAGTATGTCTGTCGGCTCATATAGCCGAGGTGCCAATGCCTTCAGTACCCTTTCAGCGATCTTAATTGATACCCTTGACCTGACTGAAATGGCACAATTAAATCTTGATGTCTGGGCGCCGGAGGGAGCGAGTAAAGTCACGATGCAACTATCTAGTCCGGTTGAGGGCCTAAAAGAATCTTCACGAGATATCACGACCACAGGAGCTTGGACAACGATTTCCTTTGACTTTGCTTCTTCCAGTATGATTGCTGACTTTAATCAGGTCAATCTGATCTTTGATGCAGAAAGCAACATTGTAGGACCCTATTACATCGATAATCTCAGCCTTGGTGAATCGACGATTGATCCTTGTGAGGGTGTTGAAGCTGATCCTAATATTGTGGATGATTTCGAATGTCAAAGAAATGTGGACATCACCGGTGGAGCAGACGATCTAGAGGTTTCTCCTAATCCCGATATATCCCCCGCAAATCAGAGTTCGGTGGTGGGTAAATATACAGAGCCCGCAGGGCAATGGGCTGCCGTGGTCTACAACTATGGCGATGGGAATCCCATTGACCTCTCCCTTTACAATCAATTAAACATGAAGATCTGGTCTCCCCGAATCGTGGAAATTCTCTTCAAATTAGAAGGTGGAGATGGTGTACAGGAAATTAGAATGGAAGTGCCCGAGGCTGAGACCTGGGTCAATTATCAGGTGGATTTCAGTGAATCGGTCGGCAAGGGGCACACACGCTTGGTGATCTTTACCAATCCGGTACCCGAGCCCATGGCTGGTGAAATTTACTACTTTGATGACATCAGCTGGGGACTGCCGCCTTCCGAAGCTTGTATTGTCAGTTTTGAGGGCGAGCCAGGCAGTCCATTTAATCCAACCGGATGGACCTATTTTGCCAATGGCACCTTTGCAGACAGTACCCTTCAGGTGGTTCCAAATCCGGCACCGGGTGGAGTAAATACTTCAGATAATGTTGGTCGATTTGTCGAGTCCTCAGAAGCAGAGGCTTCCAATTTTGCTGGGGTATTCATCAGAGATATTAATGCCATCAATTTCACGGATTCAGACAATCAAAATGTGAGCATGGATGTGTGGTTGGATCATGAAGCTACCATCGTGTTAAAATTGGAAAACGGTCAAATGGGTACTGCCTCTGGCGATCGCTTTCAGATGTACACCACACCGAATGAATGGCAAACGCTTACGTGGAGCTATGGAGATTTACCAAACGATCAATTTACCACGGTTTCACTGATATTGGACTTTGATAATACTCCCAGCGAAAATAAGGTCTACTACTTTGATAATATACGAGTAGCGGGCACCGAATGTGATACTTCAGTTTCGATATTTAATATTGAAACTGTACCTAGTTTTACAGTCGCACCGAACCCCGCATTTGATCAAATTAGAATTGATAATCCGGACAACTTTCAACGCGTTGATATTTACAATGCCGTTGGCAATCGTGTCCGGAGCCTACGAGCACAATTCGATCAATCATCGCAAATCGATGTATCAGAACTCGGTGATGGAATTTATTTCCTACTCGTATTTAATGATGCCGGAAAACTTAGTGGTAACGCAAAGTTTATAAAGCATTAAATCTTTGGTAGTCTTTTGTGGGGTAGGTTGTTGTGAGACCTACCCCCTTTATAAATCTTTGCTACGAGGGAACTTCTATACTTGATTTTTCAAGTTGAAAATTAGAATCGCGAAATTGATTACTCATGTCTTTAAAAATGATGTTAGCAACAATCTTTTTCCTCAGCGCTGTATTAACGCTAAGCGCCCAGGAAAAAAGCATTGTCGGAACGGTCTCTGACCATCAGGGGGAGCCCCTAGTGGGGGTTAATATCTATCCCAAGGGCATGGAGACAGCTGGTACGGTAAGTGATTTTGATGGCACTTTTTCCCTCACATTAAGCGATACAGGGTCAACGATTGTTTTTTCTTACATTGGGTACCAAGAACTCGAAGTGGATGCTTCCGTAAATATAGACTGGGACATCATACTTTCAGAGAATATTGAAACTCTTGATGAAGTTGTAGTCGTGGGCTATGGCATCCAAAGAAAAAGCGACCTGACCGGTGCCATTGCCAGTGTCGAATCTGCAGATCTTCAAAAAATTCCGACCGCTAGTTTCGAACAGGCACTCCAGGGCAAAGTAGCCGGTGTTCAGGTGACTCCAACCACGGGTGAGCCGGGTCGCGGTGCCCAAATAAGAATCAGGGGAGTAGGTACCTTGAATAATGCTTCACCCCTCTATGTAGTCGACGGCATGTTGCTGGATGATATCTCCTTCATCAACCTGCAAGACGTAGCCTCCGTGGAGGTGCTGAAAGACGCTTCGGCAACAGCCATCTATGGATCGCGAGGTGCCAATGGAGTGATCATTATCAGCACGAAAAAGGGAGAAATCAGTGATCGCGCGCTTGTTTCGTATGCTTCGTATGTGGGGTGGCAAAGCATCGCACAGAAAATCGATCTGACTAATGCCGTAGAATACGCCACTTTAGCCAATGAGTTGGCCGCCAATGAACGTCGGCCTTCCCTATTTGACGATCCATCTCAATTTTCGACTGGAGTAGATTGGCAAGACCTTATTTTTGAAAATGCCCCGATGCAAAACCATACTTTGGCCGTACGAGGTGGCAACGAATCCATTCGTTATCAAGTAAGTGCTGACTACTTCAACCAAGATGGTATTCAATCAGGCAGCAATTATCAACGTCTCACCTTCCGAATTAATAATGAGTATACCGTACGTAAAAACGTCAATATTGGGCATAATCTAGCTTTGATTAGAGATTGGCGCGTGGAAGTGCCAGATCAGTCGGGTACGGCCTATCGTGCTGACCCAACGATCTTACCCCGAGATGAAAATGGAGAATTTAATGACCTCAGTACCAATGCCAGTACCGGCAATCCCATAGCCGCCATTTTTTATTCCAACAATAAGGTTAAGTCTTATCGCATGGTTGGTAATGCATACGCGGATATTAAACTTCTAAATGACTTTACCTTCCGATCGAATTTAGGTTTGGATGTAGATCAGTCGCGCGGTAAATTCTTCACGCCGGAATTCATGGTGTCTGCCACACAGCGAAATGAAGAGAGTGACCTTCGTGCCACCGCCAATCAGCGGCAAAATTGGCTTTGGGAAAATACTTTGACTTTTTATAAAGATTGGGAAAATCATCGTTTGACTGTCTTAGGAGGTATTACTTCGCAGACACTAAACGATGAAAGATTTGAAGGTCGAGTTCGAAATTTGATTGGCTCGAGTGATGAATTTCTATTTCTCGATGCTGGCCAAGCCGAAAACGAAGATGCTGAAAACAGCGCTTCCGAATGGGCCATGTTGTCTTACCTAGTGCGAATTAATTACGTTTTTAAAGATCGCTACTTATTCACTGGTTCGTTCCGCACGGATGGATCTTCGCGATTCGGTTCTGAGAATAGGTACGGCTATTTTCCATCTTTGGCCCTAGGCTGGAATTTGACCTCCGAGCCCTTCATGAATAATCAGACCACCTTTAGTAGACTGAAATTCCGGGCGAGTTGGGGAGTGATTGGAAATGATAAAATTGGAGCGTATCCCGGTCGACCCGTGGTTAATAGTCCTTTTTTCTATGCTTTTGGAGCTGACGAAAAACTCAATGCGGGAGCCACGATTGAGGGATTGCCAAATGCCAGCATTCAATGGGAAGAGACGGCCCAATTTAATATTGGTTTTGAATTTGGCCTCTTAAACAATCGGCTGCAGGGTGAAATAGATTATTATGATCGTACCACCGATAAGATCCTGATTGATTTGGCATTACCAGGCCATTTTGGTATTCGGGATAATTTTCCATTCGTCAACGCAGCCAAAGTGAAAAACAGCGGAATTGATCTGAAAATTGACTGGAAGGAGAACAAAGATAAATTTGGATATAACGTCGGAATCGTACTGAGCACAGTGAAAAATGAGGTGCTGGAACTGGGTGAAAATAAATCTGAATTGATCGGGGGTTCCCTATTTGGTGGTCAATTCGGAACACGTACCGTTCCGGGGTTGCCCATTGGTGCCTTTTATGGATATAAGGTAGCTGGTGTTTTACAAAACGAAGAAGAGATTGCCAACGTCCCAACGGTTGGTGGTGAAGTGCCTGGTGATTTGCGATTTGAGGATGTTGATGGCGATGGCGCCATCACTACTGCTGATCGAACCTTCATTGGTAGTCCAATACCCGAGTTAATCTGGGGCGCCTCCGTGGGATTTGATTTTTGGGGTCTTGATTTTTCAATTGATTTCAATGGCCAAGAAGGAAATAAGATCTATAATTCGAAAAAAGCCGCTCGATTTGGTACCTATAATTTTGAGCGATCGTTTTTAAATCGTTGGCAAGGTGAAGGAACCAGTAATGCTGAACCGCGACTGACCAACGGTGGTCACAATTATCGCACGTCTGATCGGTTTCTTGAAGATGGCAGTTATTGGAGAATTCGAAACGTTAGTATTGGCTATCAATTGCCTAAGAGCCTCATTGATAAATTTAATATTTCGCAATTCCGAGTTTTTGCGAGCGGCACTAACATTTTTACGAGTACGGAATACACGGGATTTACCCCAGAATTTGCCAGCGGAAATGTTTTAGAAACAGGAATAGACCGAGGGACTTATCCCATTGCAAAAACCTATACGGTGGGATTAAATGTTGGCTTCTGACCTAGGCGTCTTTAGGAGAGCGGATGATTGGATGGATGTGTGGAAGGGTGGAAGATTGGATGGGAGGATGAATTGGATGGATGGGTCGATGAATGGATGAGTGGAAGAATGGATGAATTATGGAAAACAGAAGAAATATCAATCGAGGCTATCGTAAGTTACATGTGTGGCAAGATGCCGGGGAACTAATTGTGGCCGTGCCCTAATATTCTCGGCGAACAGCAGACACTTGTTGGAATAGGATTAGAGATCAAAACAAGCTTCAATAAAAGAAAAATATTGTGAAGACTTTCTCTGAAACAAGAACGACTTCCCTGAAATCTAAATCTTCTAATGGAAGATATAATTTTCCGTCTCCAGATGAATCTGGCAGCCTTTATACCATCGGCGACTGCTTCCATGCTGCCAACGTTTCTTACATCATTTTCTTCCTCATTGTCATCGTGTTTGGCATGTCCTGCTCAAAAGACTTCCTTGAAAAGAAGCCCTTGGGTCAGCTTACCTCTGACAACTTCTTCGCTGATGAGGAGCACGCGCTGCAATCTCTCACGGCTACTTATGAGGTTCTGCGGAGATTTCGAACGCATGTATTTGCTTACATAGCGTTAACCGACATTATTTCTGATGATGCTGACAAAGGCAGTACACCTTCCGATGGTGCCCCCATTATTGTAGCTGATGAATTTAATTTAGACCCTGGCAGCCTCATCATCGACGATACCTGGCAGGGTTACTACCGGGGCATTAAACGAGCGAATTGGGTGATCTCAGAGGTGCCAGAAATCGATATGGACCCAGCATTACGATCACGTATTGTGGCGGAAGCCAAATTTTTGCGTGCTTATTTCTATTTTAAGATGGTGCGATGGTGGGGTGGATTGCCATTGGTACTAGAACCGCTCGATCGTGATGCGATTGGCATTCCAAGATCGTCTGCGGAGGAGGTCTATGCAAGCATTATTCAGGATCTGCAAGATGCTGTAATAGATCTACCCGCTCGTTCGCAATACGGCTCAGCTGACCTTGGTCGAGCCACCAAGGGAGCGGCACAGGGACTTCTTGCCAAGGTCTACTTGACGCGACAGGAATATGACCAAGCAGCGAGTATGGCGATGGAAGTAATCAACTCAGGCGAATATCAGCTCGAAGAAAACTACGCCAGGATTTTTACTTTGGAGGGGGAGAATGGACCGGGCTCCATTTTTGAAATTCAGGCCACCTCGAGTTTAGATGGAGGCTGGAGTCAATTTAGTCAGGTACAAGGAATTCGACCCACCAAGGGATGGGGTTTTAATCGGCCGAGCGATGATTTGGTGAGGGCCTACGAACCGGGTGACCCGAGATTGCAGGCTACGGTCCTATATGTTGGTGAAGTGGTGCCAGACGGATCTTACGTTGTGGAAGACAATCCTGAGATGTTCAATGAGCGATACAATCAAAAGGCCTGGCTGCCGGATGATGCACGGGGAAATGGTCGAGAAGGGGGTGGGAATATCCGTATTCTGCGATATGCAGATGTGTTGCTAATGGCGGCGGAGGCTCTTAATGAGCTTGGGCAAACCGATCAGGCACTGCAATTTTTGAATCAAGTACGCGATCGCGCACGTGGTACCTTACCATCTCAGATATTGCGACCTGTAGAAGTGAGAGATCAGGCAGTCTTGCGCGACCGGATTTGGCACGAACGACGTGTGGAATTAGGCATGGAGCAACATCGCTGGTTTGATTTATTGCGCACAGGTCGCGCAGCGGAAGTGATGCAGGCAGTGGGCAAAGATTTCGTTCCAGGTAAACACGAACTGCTTCCCATTCCACAATCAGAGATTGATCTTTCGGCAGGAGCAGTCACGCAAAATCCTGGTTACTGATATGGTAGAGCTATTTAAACCTTTACTCTTTTCTATACCATTGTTGCTGTTTGCATGCAAGTCAACCAGTGATGGAATAGCGGTAAAAAATAATTCTTCTCAACCCTGGTATGAAAGAGCTTCAGACGAAGAATTGCTTGACTCAGTGCAAAGACAAACTTTTCGGTATTTCTGGGATTACGCCGAGCCAAACTCAGGGTTGGCCCGAGAGCGATTTCACCCTGATGGACATTACCCAATGAATGATGATCACATCGTAACCACCGGTGGTACAGGATTTGGGGTAATGACCATCCTCCTTGGCATAGAGCGAGGATTCATTACTAGATCTCAAGGTATGCAGCGCTTGACGCGGATTGTCGAGTTTCTGGAAAATGCAGATCGCTTCCACGGTATTTGGCCTCACTGGATCGATGGTAAAACGGGAAAAGTCAAACCCTTTAGCAAAAAGGATAATGGTGGAGATGCGGTGGAGAGTGCCTTTCTCATCCAAGGATTATTATGTGTAAGACAGTATTGCAATAAGAATAACACGGAAGAAAAATTACTCGCTCAGCGAATAGACCATCTGTGGCACGAGATGGATTGGCAATGGTATACCCGGGGAGAAAATGTATTGTATTGGCACTGGTCTCCGCAATTTGAATGGGATATGAATTTTGCAGTTCGGGGCTATAACGAATGCCTCATTATGTACGTTTTGGCGGCCTCTTCACCATCTCATCCCATCGAGGCAGCCGTCTATCATGAAGGCTGGGCAAAAGATGGGGAGATTGTGGCCCAAGATTCCTTTATGGGCTATGCGCGAATCTTGGATCATTACGATCAGGACGATTCACCGGTGGGGCCATTGTTTTGGGCGCATTACTCATATCTAGGCCTGAATCCAAAGGGGTTGCGTGATCGCTATGGTGACTATTGGAAACTAAATGTCAATCATGCGGCGATTCACTATGCACATTGTGTCCAAAATCCCAACGGGTACCCTGACTACGGTCCCCGGATTTGGGGTCTTACCTCCAGCTATTCAACCTTGAGAAATGGCAAACCGGGAATCGGTTATGCTGGACATCGCCCCGATCGCGATAAAGGCATCATTTCTCCCACGGCGGCCCTAAGTTCCATGCCTTATTTGCCCACGGAAAGTATCGCCGCCCTCCGCGGGTTTTACTCATATGGAGATAAGCTCTTGGGTCCAGCTGGATTCTACGATGCATTTAGTCCTCACCTAGATTTTTGGCCACAACGTTATCTGGCGATTGATCAGGGCCCCATACCGGTCATGATTGAAAACCATCGTACTGGCCTGCTTTGGAATCTTTTTATGAGTTGCCCCGAAGTGAAAGAAGGGCTGGCTCGACTAGATTTTAAGTGGCCAGATAACTCTGATTAGATCGCCAGGATCCGTCCGTTGCGACCCTGGATCGACACTCGAATCTTTTCCTTATCACTTTGTTGAATGATCATCTGGATATCGAGCTCATTAATGATTTTTTGGACCCGGTCGGCGCCGGGATGAAACAACTGGACGGATTGGAGGCGACAACCAGATTCAAGCGTGTCTGTGGGATGTGGTGAGCTACCCCAGTCGACCATAAACGGAACAAGCTCAATCACTGGATCAGCAAGAGGCTGCAAAATCTGCCAGGTCAACAAAGCTCCGCTGTTGGTCTGGCGCTGACCTTGTTGGATTGTGGACATTTGGGGGTCATATTTTTTAACAATTGCACGATCTTCCATCAGGTCCGACGACTTCAGTGCCCAACGGGTAATGGTGGGTTTGGTGATCAAATCGATTCCCATCCATCTTGGTGGTTGCACTGCTTTGTTGGAGTTGTCGATGGCGAGTAACTCTAAGTAAGTTTCTTGACCGAGATGTAGCAGGGCATTCCTAGTTCCCTGATTTGGATGGATTCCACCTAAGGAAGGTCGGACTCCCAGTTCCTTGGCCATCTCGTCACAGGCTAAATTAAGATCTGGGACAGCGTAGACGATATGATCTATTTCTCGGGCTATTTCGAAAGGGGAGTTTGCACCCAATTAAGGTCAGCTAAATAATCGACATGGCCAAGCCGGCGTTTAGTTCTTCCTTGGATGCAACCATGCATTCTGTTGAGAGCCAGAATAATACCAGCCTGGAGATCCATAATCAGGGCCGGACAAGAACAGATCACATAGGTAAAACAAGAAGCCCCTAGTGTTAATAAAATTTCCAATAACGCATCGAATGTTAATAATATTGTCAACTTGATGCTAAGCTTTATGGCGAAATCTTGGGATCGATAGGCATCAACCATCAAAAGGGAACGAAATTTGAAGAGATTTTGAAGATTTATGATAACTGCAATAAATGCGAAGGCATTTAGTTAATAATATTGTCAATGTCGGTAATTTTGTCCCTGTGAAGCAAATCCGGTATTTATGAAGTTAGCTACAAATATGAAGTACTTGCGCCAAAAGAGGGGCTGGAGTCAAGATGACCTGGCCGAACATCTCGGTGTGAGTAGAGGTAAGATCGCTTCCTATGAATTGCGAGACGTACAACCTAGGCTACCTCTTTTAACGGAAATGGCGTCTCTTTTCGAGGTCACCGTCGATGAACTCATTGGTGGCAAGAATCTATCGAGGAGAAGTATGTCTAAGTTTGATCTTTCGGGTTCACGACCACAAGCAGGACAAGATATCACCTTGCTGAAGGAGCGGTTGAGGCATCAGTCCGATAAACTCAAACAACTGTACGAGATCATTCGCCTAAAGGATGAGTTATTATCCGCAAAGCAGAGGCAGATAGAGTCATTGCGCAAACAAATCGGTGAGCCTGAACAAGTGCAGAGTGCAGATCTGCATTATGCTGCAGATCACGATCAGGGAAGTTTAATTAATTGGCAAACGGTCGAAATTCCAAGTGACCGATATGTGGAATTGTCGCCGGGAATTTCGAATCGATTGATGATCTCGGCCCAAGACTTTCTCTATGGGTGGGAGAAAATCTTTGAACCAATTGCCTTACAACTAGATTTTGAGCGACAAAAAGTAATCTTAAATCGGTCGGCCAAAACTGGTTACTTCAGTAGACATTATCACCCGGAAAAGGAGACACTCTATTGTGTTCAAGGAGCTTTCAGAGAAGTAGTGAGCAATCAAATGGTCAAGTCGGGAGAACGAATTGCTTTTGAACCTTTCCAGGCTCATGAGGTATCCTTTCTGGAGGATACCTTAATTATTTTAAGTCTCGACTTCTAATCGAACCAAACGAACTATTTTAAATACGACACACAACTTATGCGAGAGATTTCTGGATTAATAATAGTGCTACTCTGTTTGATGTCAGCGTTGTCATATGGTCAGACTTTTCCAATGCTGGACGAGAAAATTGATATCTATGTCGAATGTGGATATTGCGATATCAACCTGATGCGATCAAAGATTAACTATGTCAATCATGTGCGTGATCAACGAGCCTCAGACATTCACGTAATGGTCAATCGACTGAGGAGTGGTGCCAATGGATTTCAGCACACCCTCAAATTTTATGGACGTGGTCCGTTCAATTCCCAAAACTATGAGTTGTCTTTTAGTGAGTCACCCAATACCACAAGTCGGGAGCGAAATCAAAAAATCACGCAGCTGCTGGAGACGGGGTTGGTACCCTACTGGATGCAAACACATCTTCGCGATGAAATGGAGTTTACAGTTCATCATCTTGCCGAGCACAATAACATCGACGAGAATGAACCGCATGAAGATCCGTGGAACCAATGGGTTTTTTCGGTGGAAGCAGGTGGATCTTATGATGCCGAATCTAATACCAACGATTATCGGGCTTGGACAAGAATCAGAGCCGACCAAGTGACGGAACTCTGGCGGGTTCGTAATTTGCTCTATGCCCGGTATGATGCACAGAGATTTGAAAGAGACGAAACTGTAATTAACAGCACGCGAGAGCGAAGTTATGCCTCAAGTAGTGCGGTAAGAAGCATCAGCGATCATCTATCGGCCGGAGTATTTGCCTCCTTATCGAGAAGCACCTACAACAATTTGGATTTGTCTACCCGGATTGCACCTGCTATTGAGTATAGTATATTCCCTTACAGTGAGGTGAACGATCGAGAGGTGACCGTGGGGTATCGATTGAGTCATTTATACCGAGATTACACAGAAGAAACTATTTTCCTGGAGGTCGCTGAGCACCTTTTTAACCATAGTTTGGTCATGGCTGCACGGTTTCGTCAACCCTGGGGTTCGCTATACGCCCAATTGGAGGGATCTCATTTTTTTCACGACATTGAACAGAACAGATTAGAATTTGAAGGATTCCTGTCTCTTAAGGTAACCAAGGGACTGTCCATCACTTTGGGCAATGAGATCGAAATCATTAATGATCAGCGTTCACTACCCGCCCGTGATATTTCGTTGGAAGAGCTACTCTTGGCCCAGCGTCAAACCGCTACAAATTTCAGAATCAATGGTGAAGTTGGATTGAGGTATACCTTTGGATCAATCTACAACAACGTGGTTAATACCCGGCTCTGATTAGGTGCCTTTACGTTCGTAGATTAGCTGAAGACAAAAAAAGAACCACACCTTATGCGTGGTTCTTCATGATCATTTGAGATGAGCGAAAGACGGGATTCGAACCCGCGACCCCGACCTTGGCAAGGTCGTGCTCTACCAGCTGAGCTACTTTCGCAAAAAGCGACTGCAAATATATAAAAGATCAAGTTCTTCACCTCAAAAAGCAGCTCAACTTTTGATCAAATTAATGGTTGCACACCTCATTCCGAACTTCCATACTCCACGGGTTGGTTTTGATCTCAACACAGATAAACTTGTCGTATTTTAGGGATCGAAAAAGGAAAGACTCTCAAGAGATTTGATCACAAAGAAAAAATGGTGGTTAAGTGTTTCAGTCATGCTCATTGCTATGTCTGGATGGTTTTTCTCATCATTCTTCGTACCCAAGGTCGGTTTCAATGACGAGATCCGTCCAATCCTAAATGAACACTGTTTAGGCTGTCATGGCGGGGTCAAACAACTCGGTGGTTTGAGTTTTTTATTTGAGGAGGATGCCAAAGCCAAATTGGAGAGTGATGGATATGCCATCGTACCCGGTAGGTCCCATGCCAGTTTGTTGGTACATCGAGTTAAAAGTACTGATCCCGAGATTAGGATGCCTCCGGAGGGCCCTGGCCTCGATAAGACCGAAATCAAGTTGCTGGAGCGCTGGATAGATCAAGGTGCTCCATGGGAAGTTCATTGGGCGTATGCTCAACTACCTGATTTAGAGTATTTTGAGGGCAATAATATCGACTATTACATTAATAGGTCGTTGGATGACCGTGGGATTGAGATAAGCGGCAAGGCACCAAAAACAGCGCTGTTGCGACGCCTGTCACTTGATCTAATCGGACTGCCTCCAACGGTGGAGGAAATCGAATCATTTTGTAAGGACGAGGCCCAGGATGCTTACGAGCGTCAGGTGGATCGTCTATTAGATTCACCACATTTTGGTGAGCGATGGGCAGCCATGTGGATGGATCTTGCGCGTTATGGAGATAGCCAAGGATATCAAAAAGATCCTTATCGCAGTATTTGGCGATATCGAGATTGGTTAATCGACGCCTTCAATAACAATATTCCCTTTGATCAATTTACCATTCAGCAGCTCGCAGGTGATTTACTTGACCAACCTACGGAAGACGAACTACTGGCCACAGCGTTTCATCGCAATACGATGACCAACGACGAAGGGGGAACCGATGACGAAGAATTTAGGGTAGCGGCAGTTTTGGATCGTGTCAACACGACCTGGGAAGTATGGCAGGGCTCCTCTATGTCTTGCGTGCAATGTCACAGCCATCCCTATGATCCATTCCTTCATGAAGACTATTACCGGTTATATGCCTTTTTTAACAATACAAAAGATGCTGACAAGAGAGATGATGCACCACTGCTGTACACCTACGGAAAGGCCGATCAGGACCTGATCCTGAAAATCTCTGCCCATTACGGAGTTTCTGAACCGGGGATGGAGGGCACCCCAAAGATGTCTGAAATAAGGGAGACGCTGCTTCAATTGCCTCAGATCACCTCTGAGGATTTAGCTTTGCTAGAGGGCATCAAAAAAGTTCCGACACCCATTATGGAGGATTTTCCTCCAGACTCTAGTCGTCAGAGTTTCTTATTTGAGCGAGGTAATTGGCTGGTACACGGAGCGGAGATGGCCCCAGATGTGCCAGGCAGTATGCCAAAATTAGAAAGTTCGAAAGGTCCTGGTAGGCTGGATCTGGCGCAGTGGATTGTCTCTCGAGAAAATCCGCTCACAGCCCGCGTCATCGTCAATCGATTTTGGGCAAATCTTTTTGGCAGGGGACTGGTGTCGACCTTAGAGGATTTTGGTACGATGGGCGAGCGACCGAGCCATCCTCAGCTGATAGATTGGCTCGCCACCTATTTCGTAGATGAACTAGATTGGAATGTAAAGGACTTACTAAAAATCATGGTGATGTCTGAGGTCTACCAACGGAGTTCTGCTGCCACCAAGGCTCAACTCGAAAAAGATCCGTCAAACATCTACCTCTCACATATGCCGAGAAGAAGGTTAACTGCAGAACAAATTCGAGACCAGGCGCTCAAAGTCAGTGGATTGCTATCTCAGAAAATGTATGGTCCGAGTGTGATGCCCCCACAGCCGGAGGGTGTCTGGCAGGTCATTCGCAATGTAATGAAGTGGAAGGAAAGTGAAGGCGAGGATCGATACCGGCGCGCATTGTACACTTTTTGGCGCAAGTCAAGTCCCTACCCATCATTTGTGACATTTGACAGTCCCAGCAGGGAGATCTGTCTGTCACGGAGGATCACCACCAATACACCCCTCCAGGCTTTGGTTACCCTTAATGATACAGTATATGTCGAGGCAGCCCGGGCGTTGGCGCAGTCCGTTATGGACGAGGGAGAGGATCTCGAGGCCACCATAAGTAGTATGTATGAGCGTGCACTGGGACGAATGCCAAGTGAAATCACGGCTGAAATACTTACCAGACAATACTGGAATAGCGATTCGCTGATCAGTGCTGAAGGGAAAACGAAATTAAACAATGACTCTTCAACTTTATTAAACCCGGAAGCGCTTACAACCGTGGCAAATGTGATCATGAACCTAGACGAATATCTAGTGATTGAGTAATCATGGAAAAACTAAAAGAAGAACTCCTAGCCAATTTTGATCGAGATCTTACTCGGCGTCATTTCCTACGCAAAGGAGGATTGAGTTTGGGCGCGATGGCTTTGGCCACACTAACTGGCTGTAAACGGGCAGCAAACCACGAGCTTCGCAGTTTGAAGAAGGGCATTGATCTTGCCAACCCTTTGCAGGAACGGCTTCCTGAGGCCTTTGGTCGAGCGAAACAGGTCATCTTTTTGCACATGGCTGGTGCTCCCTCTCAACTGGAATTGTTTGAATACAAACCGACCTTACAAAGGTTAGATGGACTCGATTGTCCAGATTCGCTGCTGGCTGGCAAAAGATTTGCCTTCATCGAAGGGGTACCCAAGATGTTAGGCCATCAGAGTACCTTTAGGAAGTATGGACAGACGGGAAGCATCGTCTCTAACCATCTGCCACATTTTACCAAGATTGTCGACGACGTAGCCTTTTTGCGTGCCATGCAGACTGATGAATTTAATCATGCACCTGCACAACTCTTTATGCATTCAGGCCATAATCGGATTGGGAGGCCTAGTATCGGTTCATGGGTTACCTATGGTCTGGGATCTGAAAATCGAGATCTACCCGGCTTTGTGGTACTGGTTTCCGGTCAGTCTGCACCAAGTGGCGGTAAAAGTCTCTGGGGCAGTGGATTTTTGCCTTCCGTTTTTCAAGGTGTGCAATGCCGTTCATCGGGCGAGCCAGTTCTCTACGTGAGAAATCCCAAAGGGATGAGTCGCGATCTACGCAAGCAAACCATTGAATCGATCAATGAACTTAACCGACTTCGATATGAGGAGGTCAATGATCCTGAAATAATTACACGCATCTCTCAGTATGAGATGGCTTTTAAAATGCAGATGACCGTACCAGAGGTGATGGACATCTCCGATGAACCAGATTATATCCATCAATTATACGGTACCGAACCTGGCAAGGCCACATTTGCTAATAATTGCCTGTTGGCCAGACGCTTGGCAGAGAAAGGAGTGAGATTCATCCAACTGTTTCACCGAGGTTGGGACTCGCACGGCAGCAATGCTTTTGAGGCATTGAACATCGGTTTTGTTAAGCGGTGCAAAGAGGTGGATCAAGCCATGACCGCTCTTGTGACCGATCTGAAGCAACGAGGGATGCTCGATGACACACTGGTTGTATGGGGAGGTGAGTTTGGACGCACGCCGATGCTGGAAAATAGGGGAGGTGTTTCTAATCCTTTTGCCGGCCGAGACCACCATATTGAAGCCTTTACCATGTGGGCTACCGGAGGTGGAATCAAATCCGGTATTAGCTACGGAGAAACGGATGAAATTGGCTATGCTGCGACCAAAGATGCCATTCATGTGCACGATCTACAGGCCACCATTCTTCATCAACTTGGCATAGACCATGAAAAACTCACCTATCGATTTCAAGGACGTGATTTTAGATTAACCGACGTACACGGTCACGTAGTGCAAGATATTCTGGTTTGACCATGATTTGCAAAGTCACGCTCAAGGCTTGGAGGTACAGTTGTTTCAACATATAGGGTACATAGGGTCTCAACCCAATAAGTTTATCAGACTCTAAAAACATAGGTCAGCCAATGGCTTCAAAAAAGGATTCATACCTGCGCCTTTGCATGGCTCAAAACCAATGATGGAACAGACTTGGTCCGTTTCTTTTAGACATCTAATTTACTAGCAAGAAAGGCGCAATCACCTCCTTCCAGATTTGATATCCTTTTTCGTTCATATGGAGTCCGTCGTGAATGAATAGTTCGGAGCGAACCAATTTGTTTTCACCCAACATCGGTGTCCAGATATCGACGAAACGGATGTACTTTTCTTTGGCGGCTAGGGCCGTAAAGGCCTCGTTTAATTCGGTAAATTTCTTTCTTAGGGCAAACCGCGCCAAGCTCGGTTTAGCAGAAATCAGGACAATTTCAAGATCGGGAATATGCTCTCTTAGTTTTGTGATTAATAGTTTTGTGGTGTCTAAAATATCATGTACAGACTTTCCGCTGGCTAAATCATTATCACCTTCATAGATGAAAATTTGTATGGGATTTAGGGATTGCACAAGTTCCTTGCGATAGTAGAATAAATCACTCATCACTGATCCTCCGAATCCTCGATTTAGCACATAGTGATTGGGAAAATCTTCCGCTAAAGATTTCCACATCCTAATACTGGAACTACCTACGAATACAATGGGTCGTTCAGATCCTCGCTCAGGTTCTTGATCTTGATATGTCTCAACTTGTTTAGCAAAACGGGTGGGATCCTGGGACCACGCTTTGGTGGTGACAGCCAAGGATATCAGCACAACAATAAGCGCGGCTAACTGATTATGTCTCATCTCAAATATCTTTTAACGTAACCTTAAAATTAATTTGTCTTTTTCATCGTCTTTATGAAAAACTAAACCATGGAAACTGCGAGAGAAAGAAGGAGCAACGCCACTCATAAGACCATTGCCGTCATTTTGACTTTGATTTTTCATGTGGCGCTATTCGGAAGTATTTATTACCTAATGAGTCCTGCTGCTGATCAAAGGGAAGAGCTGAAGGAGGAGATTGCGAAGAATCAGAAGGTGACCAAACAAGCCAGAAGTTAGTCATCCTCACTCTAAAATAGACCATGTAATTGGCTTGAAACTTGATCAATGACCGAACCGAGATCTGCTGGATTATTTCTAAAGTCTAAATTATCGGCATCGATGATTAAGAGCTTTCCCTCGCTATAATCTTTTATCCATGACTCATACCTGCCATTGAGTTTCTTTAAATAGTCGAGACTCATACTTCCTTCATAGTCCCGACCGCGCTCGTGAATCCTACTGACTAAGGTAGGGATGTTGGCTCTTAAATAAATCAGAAGGTCAGGACCACTGATCTGAGAGGACATCGTTTTAAATAGGTCCAGGTAATTATCAAAATCTCGCGTTGACATAAGACCCATTTCGTGAAGATTTGGTGCGAAAATATAGGCATCTTCATAAATGGTGCGATCCTGAATAATGGTCTGCTCACCTTGCAAGATTTTTAAGACCTGCTTATAGCGGCTATTGAGAAAATAGATCTGCAGATTGAAGGCCCACCGCTTCATGTCATTATAGAAGTCAGCCAGGTACGGGTTGTCATCTGCATCTTCATAGTGAACATCCCAATTAAAGTACTTGGCCAGTTGCGTGCTCAGGGTGGTTTTACCAACGCCAATGTTACCAGCGATGGCAATGTATTTAGCTTTGTTGAAGGACATCTAACTCGGTAGGATTTTGATCTATTCGAGGAGCAAAATACAATTTATAGGTTGCTTATCGTGCTTATAAGACCATAAAGGGAGGTGTACGGATGGCACAAAGACACACTCAACTACGGCACACTATGTTGGTTTTCGATCTATGGCAACCAAACGTTTTGATTAGTAAGATAATGATCCATATTTTCGTTATTTGGACGGAAAGATCTAATGTTAGGTATAAAATAAGTGGATGACCATAGATGACGCCCTAATCTTGAAGCTGGAAAAACTCGCTCATCTGAGCCTTGCTGACGCTGAGCGGGTGGCATTGAAAAAGGATCTGGAAGAGATTATCAATATGATTGACAAATTAGGTGAGGTTGATACCACCCATGTGCAGCCATTGATGCATCTTACCGGTAGGACCAATGTACTTCGTGCGGATGAGCCGGCGCAAGAATTGAAGAATGAGGAAGCTCTAGCGAATGCACCAGCTTCGAATCCTCCCTATTTCAAAGTGCCAAAGGTGATTAGGAGAGACTAATTAAATCAATGTAGCATGGAACCTGTGATTGCAGTTCGTAACCTAGCCAAGACATATCAAATGGGTACTACCAAGGTCAAGGCACTTCAATCGGTTGATCTGGATATTTATCCGAATGAATTTGTCGCATTGATGGGCCCCTCCGGTTCCGGTAAATCCACGCTGATGAATTTGCTTGGTTGTCTGGACACACCTAGCGATGGAGACTATCAACTGAGTGGTGAAAACGTCAGTGAATTAGATGATAACGATTTGGCTGCCATTCGCAACAAAAGGATTGGATTTGTATTTCAGACCTTTAATCTACTGCCTCGGTTGACGGCGTTGGACAATGTAGCCTTACCACTCGTGTATGCGGGCCTGTCTAAAGAAAAGCGCATTGCGAAAGCCCAACAGGTTTTGGAAAATGTGGGTCTGGGAGATCGGATTGATCATCGCCCCAGTGAATTATCGGGAGGGCAGAGACAGCGGGTAGCAGTGGCTAGAGCGCTGGTGAACGATCCGGCCATCATTTTAGCGGACGAACCAACCGGTAATTTGGATACCAAGACCTCAAATGAGATCATGGCCATGTTTGAGCAACTGCATCAGCAGGGCAACACGATCATACTGGTCACGCATGAACCAGACATTGCCGAGTATGCCCATCGTGTTGTTAAATTGCGTGATGGACTCATCGAAAGTGATGTGAAGAATCCGCCCAGAGTTGCTTAACGATTATCTTGCTTAAGTCTAATTCCTGTTGATCCAAGGAACCTCGGAAGCACCGACATCACTGGCTAATTTTCTTCCGAGCACAAATAGGTAATCTGACAATCGATTTAAGTACACCACGATTGCAGGGTCTACAGGTACAGCATTAGATAGATGGACGACTCGTCGTTCGGCTCGTCGGCAGACCGTGCGGCAAATATGTGCAGCAGAGACCGTCGGATGACCACCAGGCAAGATAAAATTTCTCAGGTCGGGTAAACCCGACTCCATCTCATCAATACGGTCTTCCAACATCGCTGTATCATCTGGACTCGGCAGTCTAGCTGGGGACTCCTTTCCCTGAACAGTCGCTAGGCAAGCACCCAGATTAAAGAGCAACGATTGAATCTGCCGTAGTTCTATCTGGACATCAGCACCTACCTGATCTGCCAATTGACCTAGAAAAGCATTCAATTCATCAACGGTGCCATAGGCTTCGATTCGGGCGTCATCTTTGCTAAGTCGGGTCCCTCCAAAAAGACTGGTGCTTCCATCATCTCCCTTCTTCGTGTAGATCTTCATGCAACTGCACCTTGCTCCTTCAAACCTATCTTGCTGGATATGAGTTCATAGGTGCCGAATAGCAATAGAGAATAGAATAGGTTGGCAAGTAAACTGTTGAGTAAGAAAGGCAATCCTGCTGCATAACATGCCACCAAACCCGCCATTGATGGTGGATAGACTGGAGGCAATGGATCTAGCCAGGTGCCAAAATTTGAAATCAGAAAAAACGCCAGGGAGGCAGCAATCGCGCCTAGGACGATGGAACTGAATTTAATCCGTCTGATCAAGTAGATACCAATCACCACATTTAGTGCAAAGCCAAGGTAGATCCAGAAAGCACCAACCGTAAACCATACGAATCCTTCGTAGAAGTGTCCGTATATGACATTGTTGAGTACAAGATCGCTGATCCAAAGTGCCGCAAAGGGGATCAGAAAGGCCCAATATTTCTTAGTAAAATGCGCTCCTGCAAAGAGTCCGACAGCTCCCACGGCGGTGAAGTTGTGCCAATGCGGCAAAAACCGACTGGCGATGGCCAAAATGATCATAAAGGTGATTAGGATCCAATTACGCTTCTGCCGATTCATGTGCATCTCCATTTTTCTACAAAATTAAAGTAAAGTTTAAACTATTAGTAATCAATCCATTTCAGATTTGAATTTTGCAATATGTTCATATTACAAAAATTTGTCATGGTTTTTGCACTGATTGTCAATAAATGCCTATTAACCAAACCTGCACCATCTGCCCGCAGTGATGTTAATCACTGTGGGCTTTTCATATCTTGGTAGTTTCTGCCCGGCCTTAAATGGATGCCTTTCGTTTTTTTAGAGCAGCTAATTGGAGCCATCGCGGTTTTCTGCGCTTGGTTGGGGTATTGATCATTGTCTTTGTCGGAATTGTCATTGGTCAGGTTCCGCTGGCCATCTTACTCTCTCAGGTTGGGGCCCATGATCCGCATGATCTCGGTGCCAGCATTGGAGAAAACCTATCCCTGGTATTAATGATACTTCCCTTTATCACGGGATTATTGATGCTTTTGCTGGCCGTCGCTTTTCTTCATGGCCAGGCGGTCTTGACACTGATTTCCCCAGAGGCCAAGATCGATTGGAGACGGATCGCCAAAAGCTTTGTGATCTGGTTTGCCCTGATTGCACTGGGTGAAGTCGTGCTTTATCTCCTCCATCCCGAAGACTATCAATGGAATTTTGTATGGCAAGCTTGGTGGCCCGTGTTTCTGATCGGATTATTGATTTTGCCTCTTCAGACCTCCTTTGAGGAGATACTTTTCAGGGGATATTTACTACAACGGTTGGGTATTATGTTCAACAACCGCTGGGTGGCTTTAGTCCTAACATCCGTGTTGTTTGGATTGATGCATCTTGCCAATCCTGAGGTGTTGGCTTTTGGCATACCAATAATCATGACCTATTATATTTCTGTGGGATTACTCCTGGGTTTTTGTACACTTTTTGATCAACGACTCGAAATTGCCCTGGGAGTTCATGCCGCCACAAATTTCTACGGAGCCACGATGGTTACTTTCAAAGAATCTGCCATACAGACCCCGGCACTCTTTTCTCTGTCGCAAATGGACGCAAGCATAATGACCCTACTATTTATTCTTTCTGCTGTCTTTTTCTTTCTTTATTTTGCGCGCCATTATCAGTGGCGAATCAGTTTTAGTCCTGCTCAAACCATCGAGGTGGATGACCAACCACCGCTGGTCTAAAAAACATCGTATGAAACGACTTCTGCTTCTCTTTCTAGCAACCCATGCATCCATTGCCCTATCCCAGCCTGACCGCTGGCAGCAAAGGGTAGACTACCGGATGGCAATTGATTTCAATGTAGAAACACATCAATTTACCGGTGAACAGACACTCTTTTACTTCAATAATTCACCTGACACATTGCAGCGTGTCTTTTACCACCTCTACTTTAATGCGTTTCAACCGGGAAGCATGATGGACGAACGGTCACGCAATATTCCAGATCCTGATCCCAGAGTCGGTGAGCGCATCCAAAACCTGCTCCCAGAAAGTCAGGGATTTCTTAGGGTAAAATCACTTACTCAAAATGGTCAAACCGTTGCCTATGCAGAAGAAGGAACCATTTTGGAAGTAACTTTAGACGAACCCCTTGTTCCCAAGAGTGTTGCGATATTGGAGATGAGCTTTGTGGGCCAGGTACCAGAGCAGATACGGAGGTCTGGTCGTGATAATGCGGAGGGCATTTCGTACTCGATGGCGCAATGGTATCCCAAACTCTGTGAATACGATTATCAAGGATGGCATGCGAATCCCTACATCGGTCGAGAGTTTTATGGTGTATGGGGTGATTTTGATGTGAAAATAACGCTGGATAAAAACTATATCATTGGTGGCACCGGTGTCTTGCAGAATGCAGATCAAATTGGTTATGGCTATATAAATAAGAAGATTCGGCATCGAAAAAAAGATCACTTAACATGGCATTTTCGGGCAAAAAATGTCCATGATTTTGTGTGGGCTGCAGACCCCGATTATGAACACACCCACATCGATACGGATGATGGTACTCGACTTCACTTTTTTTACCAAAAAAATAAGAAAACCAAAGATAGTTGGGAGGTGCTGCCTAAAATCATGAAGGAAGCATGGTCCATCATTACCAAGCGTTTTGGAGAATATCCCTATCCAGTATATTCATTTATTCAAGGAGGTGATGGTGGTATGGAATATCCCATGGCAACCCTGATTACTGGTGAGCGGAGTGTGGGAAGTCTAGTGGGTGTATCGGTACATGAATTGATGCATACCTGGTTTCAGATGCTGTTGGGCACCAATGAGAGTCTGTATGCTTGGATGGACGAAGGTTTTACTAGCTTTGCCAGCACAGAAGTGATGAACGAATTGAGGAGGCGCCAATCAATCCCAGGCAATTATGTACCTAAACCCTTCGTCACCACCTACAACGGTTATCGCAATCTGGCACGTTCTGGAGTTGAGGAGCCTCTGAGCATGCACGCTGATCACTTTGCCACAAATACAGCCTATGGAAGTGGCAGCTACACCAAGGGCTCCGTTTTCTTGAAACAACTTGAATATATTGTTGGCAGTGATCACTTTGACGAAGCCATCCTCAAATATTATTACACCTGGCGATTTAAGCATCCAAATGTGAATGACTTTATTCGAATTTTTGAGAAGGTCAGCGGATTAGAATTGGATTGGTATAAAGAATATTTTGTCAATACAACACGCCTTATCGAATATCAGCTTTCGGAGGTCAGAGCTAAAGGGAATTCGACCGAAATTATTTTAAATAATCGAGGAAATATGCCCATGCCCGTCGATGTCGAGGTGACTTATGCCGATGATTCGAAGAGTTGGCATACGATACCACTTCGTATCATGCGGGGCCATAAGTCTAAGGATCAAGGTAGAGAATTCAAAGTTGAAACGGATTGGCCCTGGACTCATAAGGACTATACGATGACTATCAATAAACCTCTATCAGAAATCAAAGGAGTTCGCATCGACCCCTCCTTGCGCTTGGCAGACATCAATCTCAAGAATAACACCCAGGAATTTGGGAGTGAAATCAAAAAACCTTAACTCAGCAAGCAATGTATTTCCGATCATGTTAACCCAATGCACAGCGTAGTGCTAAATGGTCTGGTCTTTTTAATCTAGATCGCTACTATAATCTAAATGACATCTACCTCAAAGGTCTCGTCGAGATATTAAGTAGAAGGCCCAGCACAGGATGATGACGATATAGATTAAGGACGTGATCATCGCTTCTGTTCCGCTCAAAAAATGGATGCCTTCATTATTTTGGATGAATTGCCGGGTGACAGACCAATCACCCAACGGCATCGGGACCAGGTCTTCAAATGCATTAGCTGGATAAAAATCCATGCTGTTGTTACTGAATATTTTTCTGTGAAAGGACCATCTAAATAAGACCTCAAAGAAAAGTATATAAACAAAGTAAATAAAAACCGAGACGGTTGTTTTTCGAATCAAAATAGAAAACAACACACCGAGGCTCATGTATCCAAAACACATCAGTGCATATCGCGGAACGAGGTTTGCTCGCTCCCAAATCTTAGGTAAGACCTCTGGCTCGCTCGCAATTAAACCGATCATCAAAGAAACCAAGGCATAGAGCACCGCCGCCAACAAGGCCAGCATGGCGAGGAAAGATATCTTTGCGAAGAATAGCTGTTGTCGACTAATACCAGTGATCACATTTTGTCGAAAGGTGCGGTTGGCAAACTCTGAGGTGAAGGAATAAACGGCAAAGAATCCCAAAAAGAAAAAACTCAGCCAGTTGCCCAAGTAGCCAAGCACACTCCATATTGCGGGAAACTGTAGGGCAGCCGCGGTATCCGCAGCTTCAGTCGTAATACTGACTCGACTCATCAAAAATAAGCCCGGCAAAAGAACTACGTAGAGCGAGACCATCAGTCGGAAGACCGTGTTACCCTTAAATTTTAACCACTCAAGTTGAAGTAAATAGGGCATAAATTAACTGACGATTTCAAGAAACTCATCCTCCAAACGGTGCCTCTTGGTCTTTAAATGAACGACGTCGATCCCTGCCGAAACTAAGCGCTGATTTAGTGCTGCAATGGAATATTCTGAATCAAGTGAGACCTCATAAAAAGCACCTTTTAGTTGGGCTTCTTTGACTTCTTCAATTTTTGCCAGCTGAGTGGACAGAGCATTCAAGTTTAGTGCTCCGACTTCATAAACTGTCTCGTTGGATAAGATCGTGCCGACCAACCCGGTCATGAGTAATTGACCCGCCTTTAAAATGGCAACATGGGTGCAAGTTTTTTCTACCTCGGCTAGAATATGGCTGGCCAGCATAACTGTTTTTCCAGATTGGCCTATCTCATTAATGGTCCTTCTCACATCGGCAATGCCTTCGGGGTCTAATCCATTGGTTGGTTCATCTAACAGCAGTACGTCAGGGTTTCCTACCAAAGCTGCTGCAATGGCCAGCCTTTGCTTCATTCCCAAGGAATATGTTTCAAACCTAGAAGTCCGACGATGATCCAATTTGACCAGATGTAACAATTCATCAAAAGTCGTCTCATTAGATCTTTTGATGTGTCGCACGATACCAAGGTTTTCATCGGCATTAAGGTGCGGATAGAAATTTGGTGTCTCCAAGAGCACACCTAGGCGCTGACCGACCGGACCTTCGCTCTTTCCTCCAAACCAGGTATAATGACCCGAGTTTGGCCGGATTATGCCCAAAATCATTCCTAGGGTGGTTGTCTTACCACTTCCATTTGGTCCCAGCAGTCCGAAAATCTGTCCTGATTCAATGGTCAAACTTAGATCTTTTACCGCATGTAAAGGGCCATAGCGCTTTGATAATCCTTGGATGGACAAAACTGGCATGAGGGTAAAGCTATCGCTTTATTTGTATCATTCAATATGAAAACACGAGATCTTCTTCGTAAAAAAATTACATTGTTCTTGCTGAAGACTGACGGCATCACAGAACTTCATCGGCACCGATAATCTATGGATGGACCACTTCTAAAAGTATGGCAACTTTCGGTCGAATTTATGATGGACCACAGGAAGATAGTTGCCTTGCAAAACGTGACACTGGAGATCAACGAAGATGAATTTGTTGTGTTAGGAGGTGAAACTGGATCGGGTAAATCAACCCTGGGCAAGATTATACTGGGTCTTGCACCTCATAATGCGCAGCTAGATTCTAGGGCGAAAATTGAATTTAATGGTCAGGAGCTCGATTCGTCAAAATTTGCCAGTATTCGTGGTAAACACATCTCTCTGATTGCTCAGAATCCTTTGCTAGCACTTAACCCTACAAGAAAGTGCGGCTCGCAAGTAATGGAGGTAGTACATAAGTTTCGGAGCGAGGTGCCCAGCCGGCAGCGCCGTAAGCTGGTATTGGAGCTGTTGGAGAAATGCGATCTTAAGGACCACAACCGGATTTTTAATTCCTATCCACACCAATTATCACTGGGGCAATTGCAACGTGTTTATATTGCTTTGGCTTTGGCTCCACGACCCAAATTAATTGTTGCGGACGAGCCCTTTTCATCCTTGGATCTCGTGACTAAGGACTCCATCGTAAGAATGCTAAATCGCATTCGTGAGGACCAACCATTTGCCATGCTGCTGATCACCCACGATCTGAGCCTTACCCAAAGTCTCGCGGATCGGTGGTATGTGTTGCGCAATGGGCTGCTCATGGGCAATGGGAGAGGAGATTTTGTAAAGCAATCACACACAAGCAACTACCTCGAGACTTTGCGACTGAATTATTTGCGACTAGATGAAACCAAGGGTCAGTCTGACGCGCCGCATGAAGAGATAATTTGTGCTGAGAATTTGAGTTTTTCCTATGGTCAAAAACACTGGTTCTCCAAGAGGCAACCCGTTCATGCCCTACAAAATATTAGCTTTAGGGTCTATCGTGGTGAGATCTTTGGGATTGTTGGTCAATCGGGCAGCGGTAAGTCGACGCTGGCGAAAATTATTGGTGGATTAGAGCATAGATCCAGTGGATCACTTACTTTTAAAAGCCATGATCTCGATGATGTTACGAAACCCGGAAGAAGGAAGTACTATCAGAAAGTGCAATACATTATGCAGGATGCTGGTTCTTCGCTTCCACCAGGTATTAAAATGGAGGAAATCCTCCGCCTGACTCTGAGATCATTTTACCCCGAGTTTCCCTCTTCTGAGGTCATGGCTCGCTTGCGTGAGTTGTGCCAGGGGGTTTCATTGGACCCAATTCTCCTGGACCGGCAACGACATCAACTCTCCGGTGGTGAGTTGCAACGCATGTGTATTGCGCGAGCACTGTGCCCTAGACCAGAAGTTTTGATCATGGACGAGTCGCTGACTGATCTGGATCAGAATGTCCAGGCAGAAGTCATCGAATTGTTGTTTTATTTAAACCGTGTGGAAGGTTTAACCATCATTCTCGTAGCACACGATCTACGACTTATCCGACATTGTTGTGATCACATTCTAGTGTTAAATGAGGGTAGACTCGATCAATATGGTACCTGGGGTCAATTGAGTAAAGGGGATCAAAGTCCTTATTTGCAAGCCCTTATTGCTGCTATGTGAGTTTTTTTAATCACTTGTGCAACCATTTAAGTCTTTTGGTCGTCTACTATATAACAGATCGAGAATTTTGACAAAGCCTTAACTTTTCATTAGCGTTTTCGATCATATATTTACGAGACCAAAAAGCAATCTATGAAAACCCTCAAAAATGTAGGCCTTGTTTTCTTGATTATTCTGGCTGCCTTGTCGTTTCTATATTTAAACTACTGTCCAGATACTCCTTGCGTTTCTGAATTGACTTTTGATCCAGAGATGGCTGATGTCAAAGTATCGAAATTCATCTTTGAGTCGCTTAAGAAGGTCACATTGTCAGCGTTCTAATCTCACTGTTCTCCAGCTCGTAGCCATTTAGGAAAGTCCTGACTGGCATTTTCTTGCGACCCTCCATTTGGACCTCCCTGATTTCTAACCATCCATCTTTTGTACGGACTAGCAGTTTATTCTTTCCCAGTATTACAAAAGTGCCGACTTCCCCAGCCAGGTCTTGCTCTAAAGGTACACAACTAAAGACCTTCAATTGTTTTCCATCCAACTTAGTCCAGGCTGCAGGGTAAGGGCTAAGTCCACGAATAAAGTTGTAGACATTCCTTGTTGGCTGCTCGAAGTCGATTTCACAGGTCTCGTGGAAGATCTTAGGTGCCCGTGTGGCCAAGGCATCGTTTTGTCTAGAGGTGATGTAGTTTCCGTCAATCACTAGTTGCACTGTCTCCAAAACCAAATCTGCGCCAACAAACTTCATCCGATCATGAAGACTTCCAGCGGTATCTTCAGATCTAATCTCCACTTCGCGTTGAAGTAAAACATTCCCCGTATCGATTTCTTTCTCGATGAAAAAAGTAGTCAGTCCAGTTTGGTGCTCGCCCTTAATGATTGCCCAATTGATGGGGGCCGCACCCCGATAAGCAGGCAGTAAAGAGGCATGCAGATTGATGGTTCCTTTTTCTGGCATATTCCAGATGACTTCCGGCAGCATCCGAAAAGCCACCACCACCTGCAAGTCTGCCCTCAGTGCTTGCAATTGACTGATGAACTCAGGTGACTTCAAATTTTTTGGTTGGAGCACATTTAATTCATGATCTAGTGCATATTTTTTTACAGCAGAAGTTATTTTATGCTTCATTCCCCGGCCTCCCATGCGATCAGGGGCAGTTATGACGCCAACGATATGGAGGCCTGCTTGATACAACTTAGCCAAGGTTGGTACGGCAAACTCGGGCGTTCCCATGAAGATGATTCTTGCGTTCTTACTGCTCATATGCTTATTTTTCGGTGAATGCTCTTTTGTCAACGATTCTCACACTCAAAGGTTCCCACTCAGGATTATTCCTCCTAGATTTATAGTCTTGTAACTCAAATGTAGAATTTGTTGGACCAACAACTGAATCAGGCCATGCAAACTAATGGGAACATGTGCGGAACTATTTTGGAGCGCTGGTTATTTGTAAAAATATTATCACAATCGAATGAATGCTTAAGTTATTTAACCTCCTACTAGTGTTGCCTTTCGCTTTGACGGTTGGCGCTCAATCCATTACGATAGACGGTCGAGTTTTAGCAGTTGAAGAGGATCGAGGCCTTGCGCATGCAAGAGTGACGGTCCGAGCCGAGCTCGAACCCAAGAAAATCCTCCTTGCCACCCATACAGATAGTGCTGGACTTTTTAGATTTACATTGCCCAAAAATCAGACTTTTACCATCACTGCTGAGAAAGAATCTTACCAATCCACCCTTCAAACGATAGCGACCCAGTCACCCGAGGATAACCGTGTTCATGTGGCAATGCATCTCAGTAAGAATCAGGCTCATTTGGAATCGACTAAAGTTGTCAACAGCAATTTGAATCCGGTGCGAGATCCGGGCCATGTGATCGCCAAGCAAGATTTTGAAGAAAAGGCACTAAGGGAAAAAGCGGTGGCGGATGTCGTTGGTTTGACACCCAAACGAGAGCCGCAAGAAATGGTAGCAGTTGAGCAGACCCTTGAGCAGGAAAAGGAAAGGGAAAAAATCAGTGGTGCTGAAACCGGTAAGGTAATCAAAACTGATCTGAAGGTGGTCCAGGATCCGGGCCATCGACGGGTAAAACGTGATTTTGAAGAAGAAGCGCAGAGACAAAAAGCCCTTTCTGATTTCATCGGCCTGACTCCGGATAGAAAATCTACCACTGAGGTGGACCATCGGTCGGTGATCGAAGCACCAACAAAACCATTGCCTCCCAATTTTACCGGCTATGCCATTGAATTGAAGAGACTGCGTCAGGCCCTAGCTGCAAATGACCCAATTTTTAATCGATACGGTGAAATCCAACTTGAAGAATTAGCATCAGGTGAATATTCATATTTACTGCCGGGGTTTTCCGACTTTGATCAATGCGTGCTTTACTTTGAGGAAAAAGTAGAGGTGCTTTATCCGAATGCCAAAATAATTGAGTTTCTTAGTGGATCTAGAAAGTAATAGAAAACTACAATGACGGCGAAAGAATTTCTGCTGGGCTTACCTGCTAAGGTGCAGCCGGAAGCACTCGAAGGATTGGAAACCACTTTTCACTTTGACATCGAAGGTGATGGCGGTGGACAGGTAACTGTAAAAGTAAAAGATGGAGAGTGTTTGGCAGAAGAGGGTCTAGATGGGGAAGCTAGCTGTGTCGTATCTGCGAGAGAAGACAATCTGATGAATGTCATGAAGGGCAAACTGAACCCACTAATGGCCGTGCTGACAGGCAAATTAAAAATCAGTAATCAGAAGGAGATGCTGAAATATGCCAAAATTTTTGGGCTGATGTAATCTATGTTCTTATATCTTGTTTTTCAACAAGATACAATGCATTAATTAAATTATAACTTTAATACTAAACCCAACTTTGGTTGGACGCTCGGTACGTGAATTCCGGTCTGAAGAGTGGTGAAGTTGAACGACAGGTCATCACTGATGTCAAAATTTTTGAGGTGGGCATCCACGTATGCATCTAAAGCTGTCAAGGCATACATCGCGACAAAACCCACATAGGTCAACTGAAGGTTCTTATCAAAAGCATTTCGCTGGCTCCTCAGTGCCTCGGTTGAAGCATTGAAGCTCTCAAATTCATGTGGCTCGCCCGCCACGGCAGCACCATAAGCTTCATTAAAACGGTTGTATTCTCGTTTATTGTAACCGACACTGTAAACCAATGCTCCAAAACCACCCCACACAAAAGGCAGTTTCCAGTAACGCTTATTATAAATCTGTCCTGCACTGGGAAGGATCAGGGAGTAGATTCCTGCGCGATGAGGGTTCGGGTAGGGTAGGGCCCAATTCTCTTTAAACTTCTTTTTTTTGGCAGCCGTGTTTCTCTTTCTCTCTGCTTTCGCATCCGCTCTGGCACTTTTTCGTTGAGTCTTGGCGTTCGGTTTGATTTGAGTAATCGTATCTGCAGAGGAAACTGGTTCCTTACCCGTTTCATTTTGGCAGATCGCAGGAATAAAATTTAGGACAAAGATGATGAGAATCGAGACTCGCAGCATTTCAATCTAACGATGTGTCCGCGGC
This sequence comes from Saprospiraceae bacterium, assembly GCA_965223215.1. Lineage (GTDB taxonomy): Bacteria > Bacteroidota > Bacteroidia > Chitinophagales > Saprospiraceae > JABDMH01. The sequence goes on from CBDCVZ010000010.1 coordinate 680,614, forward strand.
ATTAGTTGCCCTCCATATTTTCCAGAATTTGATTCAGCTCTTCGTCCGATCCAAATTTGATGGTGAGGGTACCCTTGCCTGATTTGCTCCTTTTCATTTGCACTTTGGTGCCCAGAGAACGACTCAGCTGGTCTACAATTTCCTGATAAGTTGCGGGTAAGTTTACCTTGCTGGATTTTGAACTGGTGCGGGGTTGGTTGAATGCCTTAATCAGGTTTTCAGTTGCACGTACGGACAGGTCTTTTGTCAGCACCTCTTCAAGCGCCACGATCTGTGCATCTTGGGTCTCCAGGCTTAAGAGTGCCCGGGCATGCCCCATCGTAATTCGATCTAATTTCAGAGCTTTTTGGATGGGTGGGGGTAATTTTAAGAGTCTGATGTAATTGGTAATGGTGCTGCGGTTTTTACCCACGCGATCACTTAATTGCTCGTGGGTCAAATTGCACTCTTCAACAAGTCTTTGATAAGAAATGGCCACCTCCATAGCATTGAGATCAGTCCGCTGAATATTCTCAACCAAGGCCATTTCAATCATCTCCTGATCGTTCGCATCCCGAATATAAGCCGGTAATTTACTCAGCCCGGCTAATCTGGATGCCCGCAGCCGTCTTTCTCCTGAGATTAACTGGTACTTTTCGCCATCTAATCTGCGCAAGGTGACGGGTTGAATCAGACCGTAAGTCTTGATTGAGGCTGCCAATTCCTCTAAGCTGGCTTCATCAAAATCATTTCTGGGTTGAAATGGGTTGATCTCAATATTTGAAAGCTTAATTTGTGCGATACCATCCTCTTTATCCTTCGATTTCTTCTCTTTTGACACGCTCTCTTCGCTTCCTCCCAGTAGTGCCCGAATGCCTTTTCCTAATTCCTTTTTATCTGCTTTAGCCATAGATCTCAATTAGTGGGAATATTTAGAGGAACATCATTACGGGTTAAAAACTCCTTAGCCAGATTCAAGAAATTTCGCGTGCCTTTGCTGTTTGCATCATACAATAGTACCGGCTGGTGCATACTTGGAGCCTCCCCGACTTTGGAATTCCGGTGAATAACCGTATCAAATACAACATCTTCTGCATGATTCTTAACTTCATCGACGACCAAATTGGCCAGCCTAAGTCGTCCATCATACATAGATAGGACAATACCCTCGATATGCAGTGTGTCGTTTAGTTGTTGCTTAACCAAGGAGATGGTGTTGCGAAGTTTCTGCAGGCCTTCTAGAGCAAAGATTTCACATTGAATCGGTATGAGCACTGAATCTGCTGCAGTCAGCGCATTCACGGTCAAAAGACCAAGCGATGGTAAGCAATCTATAAAGATGAAGTCGTAATCTTCTCGAACGGGCTCGAGTAAATCTCGAATGAGATACTCACGCCGAAAACGACTCACCAGTTCCAGTTCTGCACCTACTAAATCAATATGTGACGGGATGATCGATAGATTGGGTGTGTTGGTTTCAATAATGGCCTGGGTGGCCGGCACATCATTAATAATGCAATCATAGATCGTATGTTCTGGTGTCGAAATAGACACGCCCACACCTGAGGTTGCATTGGCCTGAGGATCGGCGTCGACGATAAGCACCTTAAATTCCAAGATGGCCAAACTAGCGCCTAGGTTGATGGCCGTGGTGGTCTTCCCGACCCCACCTTTTTGGTTGGCTATGGCTACAATTTTTCCCATCTTTCCTAACTACAGATCAATTGCTGATCCAATTTCTAATAGATGCAATTTAATATCCTCTGCCGCAAATGTCGAGATGGCATCATCATGATTAATTTCGATGGGCGGAAAAGTATCGTAATGACAGCCAATCACTGTGCGTGCTTGCACAAACTTAGCAGCTTGCACAGCCTCAGCAGCGTGCATGGTGAACAAACCACCAATGGGCAATATGGCAACATCGACAGGGCCGTCAAGCAATGGGATCAGTTTCATATCCTGGGTCAGGCAGGTGTCACCAGCACAATAAATGATCTTTCCATCGGTCAGATGAAAAACCCAACCGCCAGGATTTCCACCGTAGGTACCATCGGGTAGTGAACTCGAATGCATGGCAGGAACAAAACGGGCCCTCAGGTCTTCAGTTGACCATATTCCACCGTGATTCATGCCAACGGTGGTCAGTGACTTGGAGGTAAAGTAGTTGGCCAACTCGTAGTTGGTGATCACGGTGCACGAGGGATTATTCCCAGCGATCAGTTCAACATCTGCTATGTGATCTTGATGGGCATGGGTTAGGAATATCAGGTCGCCATTTATCTCATTCACGTTGATCTGGGTGGCTTTGGGATTGGGTGAAATGAATGGGTCAACAATGATACGCAGAGACCCGGTATCCACCAAGATGCACGAATGTCCATAGAAAGTGATCCGACTCATTTATATGAATTTTGATGTTAGGTGATGCAAATGGGTGCGGGAAGGCAAAAATACATAATCCTGCCTAAATTGATAGGGTACACCCTCCGGCTTGTTGCTGTGAAACCTTACCTACAAATCAAACAATCATGCCCCGTATTCCTTTTATTAAAGGATATATTTGAGGGTAACTTAGATCATGATCACACTAATCTCTGGAACCAACCGACCTGGAAGTGAGACTTTAAAGATTGCGAAATATATCGCTGAGTTACTACGTGCTCGCACGAGTGAAGCCGTAGCCATGATTGATTTGGTCCAGATGAAATCTGATGTCATTAGATATGACATGTACAAGGTGCACGGACAATCAAAGGAAATTATGACCTGGCAAGATGAGTTGATATTGCCAGCACATAAATTTTGGTTTGTGTTTCCGGAATACAATGGCGGGGTCCCCGGTATCTTAAAGCTTTTTCTGGATGCAATTTCCGTAAGGAATTTGAATGAGTCTTTCCACGGAAAGAAGGCTTGTTTGACCGGAGTGTCGAGTGGAAGGGCTGGAAACCTACGCGGTCTCGATCATCTAACCAACATTCTCAACTATCTGCAAGTGATCGTATTGCCAAATCGACTGCCAATCTCCTCCATTCGGAGCTTGAACGATGCCAACGGTGTACTGACCGACGAGCTCACCATAGAAGTTTTATCACAACAAGTTGAAGAGTTTCTAGCATTTTGAGAATAATGCCTCAACGACCTTCCGTTTTAATTGAAGATTTGGGCCAAATGCCTTATCAAAAGGCCTGGCAATATCAGACTGAAATCCATCAGCAGCTGATAGCACAAAAACGGCAAAATCGAGATCAGTCAGAGGGCGAGAGGGAACCACAACAACATCGACTGCTATTGTGTGAACACCCACCTGTTTATACGTTAGGCAAATCCGGGTCCATGAATCACTTATTGGTACCTGAAGAAGAACTGGAAAAGCAGGGCACTCAATTCTTTAAAATTAACCGTGGTGGAGATATAACTTTTCATGGACCCGGCCAGATCGTGGGATACCCCATTTTTGACATGGATGAATTTTTCACCGATGTCCACCGGTATGTACGATGCCTCGAGCAGGTCATCATCGATGTTCTTCTCGAATATGATCTTGTTGGCATTCGCATTAAAGACTATACCGGGGTCTGGCTGGATCAGACCGATGACAAGCCACTGCGTAAAATATGCGCCATTGGTGTGCACATGAGTAGGTGGGTTACCCTGCACGGTTTTGCCTTCAACATTAATACCGATCTAGGATTTTTCCAACAAATCGTTCCCTGTGGCATTTCGGAAGAACGAATGACGGTGACTTCGCTTGCAGATGAATTTGGGGTTCAATTTGACCTGGAGGAGGTCAAGCAAAAACTAATTGAGCATTTTGCAAAAATATTTGATTTCAACCCAATTTACTGACTGAAATCGAGCGCTCAATATTTCTTCGATCTCAATGATCTGACATTTGGTTTGCGGACCAAAGTGTGTTAGATGTTTTTTGTCTTTGGATAATTTTCGGGGTCCGTGCCTCAATCACTGAACCGCGAACCTGTTTGATCTGAATAGGACAAGTCTCAGCAAAAAGAATTCTTGAATCAAAGGTGTAGGTCTGCTTTGAGAACCGCTTTTAAAATATCTTATCAGGTCAAAGGTTAAATCAGCGATAAGTCAGTTCCAACGGCCATCTTAAACGTTAAACCTAAAATGCATCACATCTCCATCTTGCACGAGGTACTCCTTACCCTCGATGGCCATTTTTCCGGCCTCCTTGACAGCCTGTTCAGATTCATAATGGTCGTAATCCACAAATTTTATCACTTCGGCTCGAATAAATCCCTTTTCAAAATCGGTATGTATGACACCGGCCGCCTGGGGTGCTGTTGATCCCTTGCGCACGGTCCAGGCACGCACTTCCTTTTCTCCCGCCGTAAAATAAGTGATCAACTGTAAGAGATCATAACTGGCTCGAATCATCTTGTGCAATCCCGGTTCAGACAAACCAAGATCTTCAAGAAATATGGTACGATCATCTGGATCATCTAGCTCAGCAATATCTGCTTCAATTCCCGCACAAATGATGATTCTTTCCGCACCCTCGTTGACAATGGTAGCATCGAAGGCATCGGTGTATGCGTTTCCAGTCTGTACCGAGTCTTCACCAACATTGCAGGCATACATGACCGGCTTAGCAGTCAGGAGCAGCGCCTCATCTAAGATTTCTTGTTCCTGTTCATTCCATGCTTGCAGTCTTATGGGCTTTTCGTCGTTTAAAACGGCAATGATGTTTTCAGCTGCAGCGACGGCGGCGATCGCTTCCTTTGCACCTGTCTTAGCTTGTTTCTGAAGCTTTTCAAGACGCTTTTCCATAACTTCCAGGTCCTTCAAAATCAATTCTGTCTCCACAATCTCCTTGTCCCTCACAGGGTCTATATCACCGTCTACATGGACGATTTGGCCGTTGTCAAAACAACGAACCACATGAATAATGGCATCAACTTCGCGAATGTTGGCCAAAAATTGGTTTCCTAACCCTTCTCCTTGACTGGCTCCTTTGATTAGGCCGGCAATGTCGACGATTTCGATGGTGGTTGGAACCACTGATTTGGGTTGTACCAATTCAGTGAGTCGATCCAATCTCTTGTCTGGCACCGTAACGATACCGACATTGGGTTCTTTGGTGGCAAAAGGATAGTTAGCGGCCAGGGCTTTTGCTGTCGTTAGAGCATTAAAGAGCGTTGATTTGCCGACATTGGGCAATCCAACGATGCCACATTTTAGTGCCATTTTTCCAGGTCATTGATTAACAGCCGGCAAAGATAAAATTTGGTCCACTACGATGTACGCCCAGACGCTAAAAATAATCTCACCCCACCTTCTGTTCACACGTCATCTAGGTTTTTTCAAAACAACATAAAGCATGCTTCCTTGCCGTAATACGGGTTGTCCAGAAGTACCTGGCTGATATCTTTAGACAGTAATGCATGGCAGTCCTATTGATACGCATAATAAGGACTAACTTCGGGCGCATGAATTTCTTGGCCCATACCTACCTTTCCTTTGGTGATCCCGGTTTGATCGTTGGTAATTACCTTGGTGATTTTATTAAGAATAAGCATCTGGAAAAATTACCAGCGTCCATCGCAAAGGGAGTCTATCTACACCGTGCCATTGATTCATTTACCGATCATCATGATTTGGTCAAAGCTGGCACCAAACTCCTACATCCTGATTTTCGAAAATATGCGCCTGTGGTGTTGGATATCTACTTTGATTTTCTCCTTTCAAAGTTCTGGTCTCGTTTTAGTGAGACAGATCTCACTACATTTTGCTCTCAAACATACCAACAGTTGTTAGCTGCCCAAGTATTTATGCCAGAATTTATGCAGGGCAGGGTGGTTAGGATGACAAGCGGGCGATGGCTCGAAAACTACCAATCATACGTAGGTCTGCAAAGGACTTTTAATTACATTAAGAGCCGTTCGAGTTTTCCCTCAAAATTAGACATGGCTTCCGAACTACTGCTGGCCAAAGAATCAGAACTCGGAGCAATTTTCCTTAGTTTCTTTCCAGAATTGATTGCATTCTGTGTTGATCACACTGCCGTGAAGGGGTCAGAAATCTAAGGAAGGCTACGCCTTATCCCTCAAAATGAAAGGATAGAGTTATAGTGCGGGACAAAACATTTTCCAACACATTTGACTGGATAATCTGATCATTAAAAATCAGGATGTTATTTATTCCCTGTGTGAATTTTAACTCGGGAGATAAAATGAAGTATGGAAAGAAAAATTGCATGCCAAATCCAACCTCGACTGCAAAATCCGTTGGAGAGATTTTTAAAATATTATCGTCCCCTCTTCGCCTTGCCTTACTTGCTATGTCAAAACTGTACTTGACGCCACCAAGTACAAAAAGGCGCATATCGCGATAGGGTTCAGACTTAAACCGAACGTGAAATGGCACCTCAGCAAACACGGATTCCACTTTTCTAAGATCAAATTCTCGGTCTAAATTAATATCCCGGTACCGGATGTTTCGCTCGGTAAACGAAAAGCCAGGAAGTAGTCTAAAATCAAAGTACCGGCCTATTTTCAAATTGGAAATTACGTTCACATTATAACCTGGGCCTGTTACTGATTCGACGGCAAGTATTTGGTCTTGTTCGTGAAAACGTCGACTGCGGAAAACGCTGTAATTACTCGAATGAAAGGCGAGGGTCAATCCGAAGTAGTATGCTTTGTTCTGTTTGTTCTGATAATTATAGCTCCGGTGTTTACTGTAATCCTGTGCTGTTAAGCAGATGGCAGAACATAGAAGAAAAAGAGTGGGTAGAATTATTTTGTGCTCGAATAAAGCGTGCATATGCCAAATGTGAGTGATCTAAAAGTACCCGATTGAAAACCGACCGACCTCAACAGTTCAATGAACTCATTACATTGAGGAAAAGCCTGAACAGATTCAAACAGATAGGTGTAAGCTTTGCGATCTTTCGATGTTAAACGTCCAATCATCGGTAGAACGTACTTGAAATACGAATTATATAATTGCTTTATCGGAAAAACCTGCGGCCTTGAGAACTCTAGTACAAAAAGGGTACCACCTGGCTTTAGTACTCTTTTGCACTCTGCCAATCCAGCCAAGGTGTCTTCAAAGTTTCTTACTCCAAAAGCAATGGTGATGGCATCAAAGGATGCATCATCAAACAGTAGGTGTTCAGAATCTCCTAATACAAAATTGGTTACGGTGCTCAGACCCTGCCTTTTCGCCTTGGCACGGGCTATGGTCAGCATGTTGTTCGAGATATCAAGGCCGGTCACCTGCTTTACAGGGTCAGATTTTGCCAGCATCAGTGCCACATCACCCGTGCCAGTAGCAACATCGAGTACAATTTCGGATTTGCTCTGTTGAACCTCAGATACCAACTTCTTCCTCCATCGCACATCAATGCCCAGAGACAGTATTCGATTCAAGAGGTCGTACTTGGAGGCAATGTTGTCAAACATCTCAGTAACCTGGCTCTTTTTACTCGCCTCATTCCCATATGGAGTTACGATTTTAGACATCGACTACAATTTCAGATGGTTGCCAAAGGTTGCAAAGGTGCCATTCTATGACCAATTGCACAAGCAGGTGTCGGGTTCAGATGGTCCTATTTGAGCAGATCGAATAGTTTAGAGAACTTGACTGTTACCTTCGTGTTGTCGGCTCTGCTAAAAGTGCGCCCGTGATTGAATACTATGAAGAGGCCCGTGTTGGCTCTTTGTAGCCAGCCGAAACGCACATTGGCAGCCCAGGATTTAAGCACGCTGTTGTACTGGATAAGACTTTGTAAAAAGATACTTGGTGTGAAAGAGTACGATATTCTCGAACCAAAGACATCAGCTGTGAAGTCTCCACCTGGTAATCGAATGTCATTGTGCTGTAGGCTCCATTCGGAACTGAATTTATCCCCAATCCGCACAATTAGGGTCCCACTCTGGGCATAGCGACGACCGCCAAAGAATCCACCATTGATGTGTCGAGTACTGATGGAGATCGGCTTGGAGGGATTGGTTATCAGCACGATCTGCGATTCTGCATGGTCGTAGGTAGCTGATGGCACCACGACACCCTCAGAAATCTCGAAGGCCTCCACCACACCTTCTTTGGTAAAATTGATTCCTGTGTGCAATTCAAAGAGATTTTTCCACACCCAATGATTATCAACGTGAAGAAATCCGGTTTCTTGAAAGCCAGCAAAATTCCAATAAGCACGATAGGAGATGTGTGGTCTATTTTCTAAAAACTTTGATTGCTCCGGTGCCCGAATCGTCTTGAAGATTAGAAATTCGGTCTTCTTGAAGGCATCCCGGAGAAGGAAACCCACTTCGGGATTAAAGCCTTCGCCCACCTCGGTGTATGCTGCCGAGAGGATCCAGCCGTCCCACTGATACTCTGCATTGAGCTTGTACGAATGTTGACCCTGGTCGATACCTGGCGTATTGGATTGTGCATAGAAACCCGACAACTGGGCTTTTTTACCAAAACCATATTTGCCATCGACAGCAAAAACTGAGTTGTAGTCTCGTTCTGCCACCCCAAGGCCGGTTCGGTTAATAAAAGCACCACCGAGTGCAGATCTGGTGCCTTGAAATTCGTGATTCACCCGTGCCACCGTAAAGCTGTTCTTGGGGGTACGCATACTCTCTTGGTCGTCGGTATACATATTCAGAAACCCAATGTTCGTATTGTTCACCTTGCCAGAAAGTCTGGCTCCCCCCAGAATGGGAACCGGTTGTCCACCTTGACCAATGCCAATACGTCGGCTGAAAAACAAATCAACCTCACCGGGAGAACCCACCGTAAATAGTCCAGCATTTTCAAGAAAGAATGGGCGCTTTTCAGGAAAGAATAAGTTGAAGCGATCCAGATTTATCTGCTGTTCATCTACCTCTACTTGAGCAAAGTCCGTATTGTAGGTGAGATCCAGTGTCATACTCGGGGTCACGCTGTATTTAACGTCCAGACCAGCCTCTCCACCAAAATCCGCCTCCGAGTTTGGATCGAGATGATCTTGCCGCACATCGCCAAGCACATAAGGAATTACTTTTAAGTTTCCGGGACGTTTGAGATTGAGACCATTTAACTGTCCAGCGAGAGACAGTCTTTTGAGTTCAAAAGTTAATGGTAGAGGACTCCAAAAAGCGATTTCGTTGGATTTGCTGATGTTGCGTTGAAAATTGATGCCCCAGGTAACATCTTCCCCAGATCGAAAGCGGATGGTCTTGAAAGGAATCTTGAACTCTGCGCTCCAACCATAAACGCCTTTTTGCGTTTCAACCATCCACGAAGCGTCCCAATTCAAGTTAAATCCCCCAATCACACCACCTTGCTGCCGGTTGTTGTTGAAATTCCCCTGCCCTTCATTGTCTACCTGTGCATCATATTCTGTACCGGCCACGTTAGTCCCAAAAACAAATCCGTTGCGCCGATCGAAATAGGTATCGATGATGAATAAGAAGGCATCTGTATTCTCAAGGGATGCATCCCTCCGAGCATCAGTGACCACCACCTCTGCGGCTTTTGTATCGTAGCAAACTGCTGAAACATATAAATTTTGAGCATCATAGGCCAGACGTACTTCGGTCCTCTCCGAAACCATTTGTCCAAACTGAGGTTGCTGTTGCCAGAAGTCTAGAATCGGGGTTACTCCAGACCAAATCTCGTCCTGCCTGACTTCACCGTCTATAATGGGCGCCTCACTAATGAAATCGGCCTGACAAGTGGGGGAGTCTTGTCCCATCACTAGGTGATGAAAACACAGCAGGTAGAGGACCATCGAAGGTAGTAGAGCGCGCTTTTTCATGGTAGCATGCAAAGGTAATAATCTTGGATCCTCCAGCCCTTGAAGTCGTCACAAATAGTCCGGGTGATTTACAGCAACAATCTCAAGATTCCAGCAGATTCTCACGGGCCTGGGAAAGCGAATTTTCGGCTCTCGAATTCTACCGGAATAGGGTATTTTTCCCTATCTTCGCCGTGTTTTTATCGCAAAAATCTAAAATTTTTAAATGGCTGATAACCAAAGGATTATACCGATAAACATTGAAGAGGAAATGAAGTCGGCTTACATCGACTATTCGATGTCGGTCATTGTGGCGAGGGCCTTGCCCGATGTGCGGGATGGATTGAAACCTGTACATCGTAGAATTCTCTATGGAATGCATGATCTTGGACTTACTTATAGTAAGGCACATAAGAAGTCGGCCAGGGTTGTTGGAGAGGTCTTAGGTAAGTATCATCCGCACGGTGACTCTTCGGTCTATGATGCTATGGTTCGGATGGCACAAGATTGGTCGCTGCGTTATCCCCTCATTGATGGTCAGGGTAACTTTGGGCACATTGATGGTGATAGTCCCGCGGCAATGCGATATACGGAAGCTCGCTTGGCTCGATTAGCCGATGAGCTTCTTCAAGACATCAAGAAGGACACTGTTGATTTTGCACTGAATTTTGATGATTCACTGGAAGAACCCACGGTCTTGCCTGCCCGCTTCCCAAATCTTTTAGTCAATGGAGCCTCCGGTATTGCAGTGGGAATGGCCACCAACATGTTGCCTCACAATCTTTGCGAGGTGATCGATGGTATTGTGGCCACCGTAGACCAGCCTGATATTGAGGTTGAGGAGTTATTTGAATACATCAAAGCACCCGACATGCCCACCGGAGGGATCATCTATGGCCTCCAAGGAGTGCACGAAGCTTATCGAACCGGTCGCGGCAGGGTCATTGTACGAGGAAGGGCAGAGATCGAGACTACTTCATCGGGCAAAGAGCAGATCATCATCAATGAAATTCCCTACCAGGTCAATAAATCAAACCTGATTGTTAAAATGGCCGATCTGGTCAATGATGGCAAGATAAGTGGCATCAGCGATATCAGGGATGAATCAGATCGACGTACCGGCATCCGGATCGTGATCGACCTGAAGCGAGATGCCATGGGATCGGTGGTCTTGAGCAAACTCTATAAGTATACACCGCTACAAAGCTCATACGGTGTCAACAATGTTGCCTTGGTAAATGGACGTCCACAGACCTTAAATCTGAAACAGCTCATTGAGGAGTTCATCAAGTTCCGTATCGAGGTAATCATCCGACGTACCAAGTATGATCTGAAGAAAGCTGAAGAGCGGGCGCACATTCTTGAGGGACTTTTGATTGCATTGGACAATCTAGATGAAGTCATTGCGCTGATACGGGGCTCGAAAACGGTGGAAGAGGCGCGTGAAGGCTTGATGTCTCAATTTGAGCTCTCTGAAGCGCAGGCCAAAGCCATTTTGGATATGCGTCTGCAGAAGTTGGTGGGGCTCGAGCGGGCAAAAATTAAAGAAGAGTACGAAGAACTGCAGAAGACCATAGAGCATTTGAAAGCCATCTTGGCCAGTGATGAATTACAAAGAGGCATCATTAAGGATGAACTCGCTGAGATTAGGGAGAGGTATGGCGACGAGCGAAAAACCGACATCACTTTTGCTGAAGGTGAGATCAGCATTGAAGATATGATCCCAAATGAAGAAGTGGTGGTCACCATCTCACATCTGGGCTACATCAAGCGAACGAAGGTCGATGAATATCGCATTCAGAGCCGGGGAGGGAAAGGGTCGAGAGGAAGCAAAACGCGGGATCTAGACTTTATTGAACACATGTTTATCTCCGATACACACAACTATCTGTTGCTCTTTACAGAACAGGGAAGGTGTCATTGGTTGCGCGTATATGAGATACCGGAAGCCAGCAAGACGGCTAGTGGCAGGGTGATTCAAAACATCATACAATTGCCCAAGGAAGACAAAGTAAAGGCGTATATCAACATCGAAGATCTACATGATGCTGAGTTTTTGGACAATCATTTCATTGTCTTCGCGACCAAGGCTGGGTTGATCAAGAAGACCAGTGTCGAGGCATTCTCAAGGCCGAGGGTCAATGGCATCATTGCCATTTCCATTCGCGAGGGCGATCAACTTATTGAGGCAAAACTGACGAACGGGGCCAATGAGATCCTGCTCGCAAACCGCAATGGCCGAGCCATTCGATTTCCGGAAAGCAAGGTGCGTGCGATGGGGAGATCGGCAGCCGGTGTTCGTGGCATCAGTCTCGACGATGAAGATGATTCTGTGATTGGTATGGTCTGCGTAGATCCCGCCAACGAGCCCACAATTCTTGTCATCTCGGATAAGGGCAATGGAAAGCGCTCTTTGCTCGATGACTATCGGGTAACCAATCGCGGAGGAAAAGGAGTTAAAACCATGCAAATAACTGACAAGACCGGCCCCTTGGTCGGCATCAAAGCGGTCACAGATGGCGATCAGCTCATGATTACGAGTCGGGAAGGTATTATGATTCGAATGGGCTTAGATAATGTGAGAGTGATGGGTAGAGCTACGCAAGGAGTTAAAGTAATCACCCTAGGAGACCAAGATGAGATTGCAGATTTGGCGGTGGTCAGGGAGCCGGAGGAAGGAGATGAAGAAGAATAATGTCTACCTTTTTGGTGCGGCATTTAACATTTTCATAAATTTGTTTAACTTTTTCTAAAGAGGTCACGAACCACTCGACTCGGTCTTGATATTGAATCTTAACTTAAAACATTAATCTATAAACAATGTCAATGAGAAATCTTATTTGTATTCTCTGTGTGATGATGCTCTCAATCGGTGTCGCATCCGCCCAAACTGATTTTTCAGAATATTCCGGTAAAAAAGCACTAAAGGCAGCCAACCGTGGTCTCAGTGCCTACAGCCTGGATCAATCGAACGGTGGCGACAAATTAATGGAGGCAAAAGAAGCAATTATGCATGCTTCTAAGCAGGAGGATATTAACTCAGATCCCAAAGTATGGGTTACTATGGGAGAAATCTACAGTTCATTCCCTGGTTACAACCAAGCGCAAAAATTGGTCAATCCAGAACACGAGGATGTCGAGCCCAATTCTGGGATGGTGGCTTTTCAAGCCTATAAGAAAGCCCTAGAACTCGATCCGGGAAATAAGACCGCACTGAAAGGACTAAGCTCTACGATCGGAGCCATTAATAATACTGGTATTACCGCATATGAAAATGGTGAGTTTGCCACGGCTTTTAATTCTTTGAGATCCGTACTTGACATCCATAAAATTCTTAAGGATAATGACGCGGAATCTCCCCTTGATGTCGAAGCCGAATACGACAATCAACTCTACATCACGGGTTTGTCTGCGATGAGTGCGGGTGAAAATGAAACTGCGAAGGTCTACATGCAGAAACTATTTGATAAGAAATACGACAAACCTGCTGTCGCTGATGCCATGTATAAACTTACCGTAGATGAAGATGAGGCTGAGGCAGAGAAAATTCTCACCGAAGCTCGCCAACAGTACCCAGAAGACGTTGGATTGCTTTTTACTGAGATTAATCACTATCTCAAACTGGAGAAAATCGATGTCCTGGAGGGTAAATTGCTAGCCGCGATTGACAAAGAGCCAGAAAATCCATCTCTGCATTCTACGCTGGGTAACGTATATGATAAATTGTACCAAACCTCTTTTAAAGCTGGTGATTTTACCAAAGCTGAAGAGTATTATGCATCGGCCAGGGAGTATTACGAAAATGCGATTGAGATCAAACCGGATTATACAGATGCCATTTATAGTATTGGCGCCTTGATCTATAATAAAGCGGCCATCGTAACGCAAGAAATGAATGAATTAGCGAATGATTACTCAAAGGAGGGAACAGAAAAGTACTCCAAGAAAAAGGAAGAAGTCGAGAAACTGTTTGAAGACGCTCTTCCCTGGTTTAAGAAAGTGGAGACCTTAGATCCCAATGATAGGAACACGCTGATCGCATTGAAGGAGATATTCGCCCGTAAGAATGATTTTGAGACTAGTAATGAGTTCAAAGACAGATTGCAAAAGTTAGAGGCTGGAGAGACGATTCCTAAATCGTATTTTCAAGATTAGCAGAGCAACAGATATTAGAAGACCAAGAGCTGCCTTCCTTTCGGAAGCAGCTCTTTTTTTTTTGGCTAATCTGCCAGATTGTGACCTGGGCATTTATTGCATCCTTCGCATTATAAGATCTAATCTATGACCGGTCTCATTTTGCTTTAATTCACCAGTAAATTCTGCTATCTTCTCTTCCAAATAGAAAAGAGGAAGCATCGAACAACTCTCTAATTTCCTGGATCGCATTACAAGATGGGTGGGTAAATCTGTAGCTTGGCTAACCACCCTGTTAGTGCTTGTGATTTTTGTCGATGTCATTTTGCGGTACTTTTTCAGTGCTTCGCAGGCCTGGATTACAGAATTTGAATGGCACCTGTTCGCCCTAATATTTCTTTTGGGGGCGGCCTACACTTTTCAGGCTGACGAACATGTACGGGTAGACCTATTCTATACCACTATGGATCATCGCAAGAGAGCCTGGATTAATCTTGTCGGCATTCTTTTGTTTCTCATTCCTTGGTGTTTAATCGTTTTACGAGCCACCAACAAATATGCCTCGAGGTCTTTTCAAATTGGAGAGGCTTCACCTGATCCTGCAGGGTTACCAGCTCGCTGGATCATCAAATATTCGATTGTGGTGGGGTTCTTTTTGTTGCTACTTCAAGCCATTGCGGTCTTGTTTCGGTGCATTTTAGTAATCATGGGCAAGCGAGAAGAAGTCTTTCAATCATCCAAATAATTAAACCTGTGGAGATCCTGGCTCTCATCTTATTTGTCGTCATTTTTGTATTAATTCTCTTTGGTTTTCCTGTGGCATTTACCTTGGGCGGGCTATCCGTCATTTTTGGTTATTTCACGCTCGGCATTGAATTTTTCAATTTTCTGCCGTCGCGCATTATGGGTGTCATGAGTAATTATGTCCTGTTGGCGGTTCCGCTATTTATCTATATGGGGCTAATGTTGGAAAAATCTGGTCTCGCTGAAAGCTTGTTGGAGACCATGGCGATGTTATTTGGTAAAGTACGTGGTGGACTGGCCATTGCTGTGGTTGTGGTTGGCACATTATTGGCCGCCTCAACCGGCATTGTTGGAGCCACTGTGATTACGATGGGATTAATATCCTTACCAACGATGCTAAAGCGGAACTATAGTCCGGAGCTGGCGACTGGTACAATTGCTTCTTCAGGTACATTGGGACAAATTATCCCTCCATCGGTAGTGCTTGTTTTACTGGGGAGCGTACTCAATGTTTCGGTAGGTGATCTATTTGCTGCAGCGATCATTCCAGGAACACTTTTGGTTGTCTGTTATATCGTCTATATCCTGGTGCTTTCTCGACTGAAACCGGAAGTTGCTCCACCCATACCGGAGTCAGAAATCCAGGCCTTTAAAAGGGAGGGATTCGTCAAGCAGGTGTTTCAGGCTTTCGTTTTTCCACTTCTGCTAATTGTCGCAGTGCTGGGTTCGATTTTTCTGGGAATTGCCTCACCCACGGAGGCGGCAGCAGTCGGTGCGGTAGGTGCCACTTTGTTGACCATGCTGCAAAAAAAATTCAACCGCGACGTATTGATAAGTGTGATGCAGCAATCAACCAAACTCACCTGTATGGTTTTTATCATATTGCTGGGGGCTACCACGTTTGCTTTGGTCTTTAGAGGGATGGGGGGAGATCGCTTTTTAGTTGAATTAATTGAGCAAGCTGATCTATCGCCGACCGTGTTTTTGCTTCTGGTCATGGTAGTTGTGTTCATTGCAGGATTTTTCATCGACTTCATTGAAATAATCTTTATCATCGTACCGGTGGTTGCACCAATCTTTATTGCCTTCGATATGAATCTGATTTGGATCGGGATACTGTTGGCCCTAAATCTGCAGACCTCCTTTTTATCACCGCCCTTTGGATTTTCCCTTTTTTATCTAAAGGGTGTAGCTCCACCTTCGATCACGACACAGCAACTTTACCGGGGCATAGTTCCCTTTGTGGTGATCCAGTTCCTGTTTCTTCTCTTAGTAATTTTATTTCCTCAGATCGTATTATTTCTGGTAGATTGAGAGAATATCAGCTATCTACTAAAAGAAGTTAATTCAGGTTTTTAAGTAGTCTTCTCACGCGTGAACGAATTCCTGCACTCTCATGATCCTTGAGATCGAGCAGCAGTTCTCGTACCTCCGCCTTCAAATCCGGTATTTCTTCAGCAATGTTGCTAAGTACCTGCATACCAAAGCATCGCACAGCAATGGGTTCTTTAGCAGAATAGACAAGTTGGTAACATCGCTCAAATAGATGTCCCATCCATTTTTCTGGAATTTTTACAAATTGAAGCATTCGTGTACAATTTCGTTTAACGGCGACGGGCGACTCCGGGATCAGGAGTTTGATCACGGTTGCGAAGTGTTTTTCAAGTAATTGAGGCTTCTCCTGGACACAATAATTTATGGCCCATGAAGATCTCTGAATTAATCGAGCCGACCCCGACGTAAAAATCTTAAAGAGCGCATCAAAATGTTTCTGATGGCCACCCACATAATTTACTATTTTAAGGGTTTGCGCTTTGCTATGCTCTTGCTCGAGAAGTTTTTGAAGTTTTAGAATATGGTCTCTCATGCCTTGGATGCAAATTATCGAAATTATTGCAGTGTTTTTCGGGTTGGGAAATGTGTATTTTCTCACCCAGCAGAAAATGATCGCTTGGCCACTGGGCATAGCAACGGTTAGTCTGTACACCTTCATCTTCTTTCAGAATTATCTCTTTTCCGACTTTTTACTCAACTTTATCTACATCATTCTGAATATCTATGGATGGTGGAACTGGTCTTACGGCAAGAAGGGTCAAGTGGATTTGGAGGTCACTACCATGACAGCTTCACAGCGTTGGACTTGGGCGACCGTGATCGGACTTGGCTTTTTAGGTTGGGGTGCAGCAATGCAAACTTATACCCCAGCTGACTACCCTTTTCCAGATGCATTTACCACCGTGGCTAGCCTCGTGGCGCAGTTCCTACTAGCCAAAAAGAAAATCGAAAATTGGATTATTTGGATCGTTGTCGATGTGGTAGCCATTCAGATTTATTTTTTAAAAGGACTGTATCCTACTGCATTTCTATATGCCGTTTACTTAATATTATGTATGATCGGATACCGACAATGGAAACGATCGCTGAAACCATCGAAAATCTACCTCCATGAAAATGAAATGTGATCAATGATCTGGACACTAGTGATCGGGGCATGGTCTGCATTGGTGAGTCTACCGCAGGGAGGTGATTTGGTATTAGAGGTGATAAATATTAAGAATCAACAAGGAACACTAATTGTCTGCCTCTCTCGAGATCGGGAGACCTTCCTTTCCGATTGCTTTATTGACCTATCATCTGAGCATATACAAAATGATACTGTGCGATTGATTTTTTCCGACGTTCCCTATGGTACATTTGCCATCTCCTTATTCCAGGATGAAAACGAGAATCGACTACTTGATAAGAGGGCTTTTGGAATCCCCACAGAACCATTTGGATTTTCAAACAATCCACGCTTATTTTTTGGGCCACCCAGTTTTAGCAAATGTGCATTTCAGTTTTCAGAAGAAAGCAAGCATGTGATGATTAAACTAAAGCACTTTTAAAAACTCTACCCAATTTATTCCTCTTCATCGACAATCATGGCATCGTCGATGATCTCATTGCCATCGCCATCAAGATCTTCAAATCCTGGTAGCGGCTCTGAGGGTTCATTCTCCTCCGTAGTTCCTTGTTCTGATTTGACAATTTTAGGTTTAGGTTCTGCAAATGGATCCGTCACCTTTTCGTATTGACCATCGGCAAATGCCTCCGCCTTTTTAAAAAAATCATCTTTATCACCTAGGAGATCCTTTTGTAGCAATTCTGAGGGAGCCTTGTATTCTGGCTTTTCAGCTTCCTCCGCTGCCAAAGCTTCGGCCTTTTTTATGGTGTCATCTAATTTCTCCCCTAGATCCTCTGCAATTTCCTCTGCCTTTTGAGCCAGATCCGATTTAGTGGTTGAGCCGGATGCAGCAGTAGATTGATCCATTGTATCTTCGATATTTGCGCTAAGATCTTCAGGCTCCTTCATGGATAAATCTATTTCGTCTTCTTCGGGCAAATCAAATAAATCGTCGTGCTTATTTTTTGCAAAATCTTTTACCGAGGCATAGGCCTCCTTAGATTTGTCTCGAGCTTCCTCTGCGACATCCTTTAAATTTTCCAGGGCATCCTCGCCCTTATCGACAATCTTTTCACCAACCTCAGATGCCTTCTCTTTGATTTGCTCAAATGCATCTCCCGCTTTTTCTAAATGTGCTCCTCCCTTTTCCTTGATATTCTCCACCACCTTGGACGTCTTCTCTAATACTTTCGAACCTACGTCTTCCACTTTATCCTGTACATTTTCTAACACGTCACTCGCTTTATCCCTCACTTTATCACCGACGTCCTCAACGGTATCAACCGCCTTTTCCCAGATATTCTCCGCAGAATCTATCACATCTGCTCCAATATCCTCGACTTTGTCTTTAGCTTTTTCAAGTATTTCACCAGATTTATCCAGGGCTGCTGTGGTAGCGTCCTTGCCTGCTTCAAAAGCCTTATCCGCCGCTGACTTCGAAACGGATTTCACTCCAAATAAGACCTTACGTATTTCATTGAAAAATCCCATTGTGAATATATTTTAGTGATTCGTTTGGAAGATAAGAAATTATCTCCTTTACTTTCAATATGATGCTAGGTACTCAAGAGGATATGGAAGCAGGTAAAAGTCCCCTACGGATGTACCTGTAGACCCTGAGACCGACCTGCGATTCGATCATTTGTGCACTTCATCATAGAGCGCCTTGAAACAACATAAATAATTACTGTGTCTCTTCCTGGATATTGAACTATAGATCTGGAAGAGATACACGATCAGCTGAAATAATACTTTGGCTCCATCAAGTAATGTGAGCCAATCTTGATGCAGCATTTTCGAAAACGGCACACACAGCCTTGGTTCGGCTGTTTCAATCAACCTGGATAGGAAACATCAGTTGCTCCCATCATTTATAAAATCCAGCAGGTTTGTTTTCTCCTGTTCATAATCAGCCTACGAAAATCGCAAGCGAGATGATAAAAGTAAACCCAATGATCAAAAGCGAATCCCTCAATACAGCTCGAATCTAAGTTTCGAAGTAATCATGTCACAATATGGCTCAAAGGACAAATCCATCAAGCCTAATTCAGAATTCTCCATTTTTTTATGATCAAAAGCACGGTGAAATCATATATGGAATAATTATTGTATGATAGGAGAGAGATAAAAAACAAATCCTCTGGATTTATTTCAAATCTATAGGTAAAAAAAGGGAAAATTTATAGTACCTTTGCGAGAATTTTGCAAACTATTATTTAACAAATACTAAGAGATGGCTAAAGTAAGTAAAAAAGATGAGCTTCAAGATCTAATTGACAAGTACAATTCAGATCTAAAAAAGCTCCAAGCTTTAATTAAAAAGGTGGAGGGACTTGCTGGAAGTAAACCAGCTGCAAAAAGAGGACCAGGCAGACCTAAAAAAACCACCGCTGCAAAACCAGCCGCTAAAAGAGGACCAGGTAGACCTAGAAAAACAGCCGCTGCAAAACCAGCCGCTAAAAGAGGACCAGGTAGACCTAAAAAAGCAGCCGCTGCAAAACCAGCTGCTAAAAGAGGACCAGGCAGACCTCCAAAAGCTACTGCTGCAAAACCAGCCGCTAAAAGAGGACCAGGTAGACCTAAAAAAACTGCTGCTGCAAAACCAGCCTCTAAAAGAGGACCAGGTAGACCTAAAAAAGCAGCTGCTGCAAAACCAGCCGCTAAAAGAGGACCAGGCAGACCTCGAAAAACCGCTGCTGCAAAACCAACTGCTGCAAAACCAGCCGCTAAAAGAGGACCAGGTAGACCTAAAAAAGCTGCTGCTGCGAAACCAGCCGCTAAAAGAGGACCAGGTAGACCTAAAAAAGCAGCCGCTGCAAAACCAGCTGCTAAAAGAGGACCAGGTAGACCTAAAAAAGCAGCCGCTGCAAAACCAGCTGCTAAAAGAGGACCAGGTAGACCTAAAAAAGCAGCCGTTGCAAAACCAGCTGCTAAAAGAGGACCAGGTAGACCTAAAAAAGCAGCCGCTGCAAAACCAGCTGCTAAAAGAGGACCAGGTAGACCTAAAAAAGCAGCTGCTGCAAAACCAGCTGCTAAAAGAGGACCAGGTAGACCTAGAAAAAGCGCCTAGCAAAAGATTTTTGCGCACAGAACGCCCTGATTTTTCGGGGCGTTTTTTTTTTGCCTTTTCCCAAGGGAGAGGAAAACTTATTGTATATTCTTCTCAATGAAAGAACGACTAATATCCATTGATGTATTTAGGGGTATGACCATATTTTTTATGATCATCGTTAATACACCAGGTACTTGGGATCACGTATATGCACCGTTGCGTCATGCTGAATGGAATGGCCTCACACCAACGGACCTAGTGTTTCCATTTTTTGTTTTCATCGTGGGTCTATCCATGTCTTTTTCTTTTAACAAATTTGATCCTGAGCATCGTGGCATCTGGATTCGAAAAATCCTCTGGCGAACGGCCATGATCTTTGTAATAGGGTTATTGTTAAATTGGTTTCCCTTCAATAAGAATCTATCTGACCTGAGGATTTTTGGGGTTTTACAGCGAATTGCTCTAGCGTATGGATTTTCTGCACTGTTGGTTGTTTTCGTGAAGAAAAAATGGTTGTATCCTTTGCTGGCCCTCATCTTGATCTCTTACTACATTCTATTGATCTACTTTGGTGGCGAAAAGCCCCTCTCTCTAGAAGACAATGCAGTCCGGATACTTGACCTACTTCTATTCACTGAAGCGCACGTTTATCATGGTTATGGAATCCCCTTTGATCCTGAGGGGCTTTTAAGCACTTTGCCTGCCGTTGGAACAGCCATTTTTGGCTATTTAGTGGGTAAGCAAATTCAGTCGAAAGAAGATGTCATTTCAAAATCCTATGATCTTATTCCTATTGGTGCCGTCGCCATCGTAATTGGCATCGTTTGGCACCACTACGGTTTTCCGGTCAACAAACCCCTCTGGTCAAGCTCATATGTGCTTGTTACCGGCGGCATGGCTACCCTCGTTTTTTCAATGCTTGTTTACCTAGTAGATTTTCTGGGCAAGGCACATTGGTTTCAGATTTTCCGACCTTTTGGTCTTAACGCCTTGGTTTCTTATGTTTTATCTGGGCTTATACTCAAGCTTTGTTTTTTGATTAAAGTTGGAGAGACCAACATCTATAGCTGGTTATATAATCAATTATTCAATTCACTTGGTCCTGAATTTGGCTCCTTCATCCAAGCACTCGCATATACACTTTTGATCTGGTTATTTGCCCTCTGGCTATATCGGAAACAAATTGTCATCAAGATCTAAAACCCCATTTTTGAACTGGTCTAACCAATTTCATAGTTCATCGAATTTAAGAGCCTGATGGTAGCATAATTGAACGGCGTTTCGCAGTACCTCGTTGATTTTAATGAACCAATGAAGACCTTCAATGAGAGCGTCCTACCTATGGCTGGGTGTAGTATACTTTTGCCTCCATACAACTGCATTTACCCAGGAATCGATTGAATTCTTGCACATCGATTTGATCAAGCAAGCTGACCTTATCGACAAGACCACTGACCGAACGATGATATCAACACCTGATGAAGCTGAGAGCAAAAGGACAAATATTTTTGCTTACTCAAACCTGAATCTAGTGGCACCGCTTCCAACCCTGGTCGCCTTGCTATGCCTATGGTGGTGGCTAGGGATAAGAAAATCAGAAAAAAACTTGGTGGCAGAGCTGATTTGTGAACCACCCGCAGAATTATCACCCGCTTCCTGTACATTTATTCTACATGGCAAGATTGAGCACAAAGCATTTATTGCCCTAATTCCATACTGGGGCCATCTGGGTTTTTTGTCTATGCGATCGCTAGCCCAGAAATCAGGTCCCCTCTATGACGACCTCTATCTCGAAAAACATGGTGACCTTCCAAGTGATTTTCCAAATTACCAGCATTTAGCCTTCAGTCAGCTGTTCAAAAAAGGAGATGTCGTCTTGCTCTCGGTCGCTGGCGAGCATTTTTCCTTTTACGAGACAGCAAAAAGTCTACGGGAATATGCACAATCCAATTTGAATCTCTACGATGGGAAATATTTGAAAATATTTAAATCGCATTGGTTTATTACTCTGGGCTTTATTGCAGTACTCTTCGCTGCGTTCATCATAAATTATCAGTTGGGAGTACTTTCGGCACTTTCTTGGGGGTTCCTTTCTGCTATTGTTTTTTGGATATACTGCTCAAGGCCAAGGCTTTCTTGTAGTGGACTACAAGTCTATCGTAGCGTGGTTGGGTTTCATAAATTTTTGGCCTTAGAAAACCAAGAGTTACTAGATCAACAATACGAAGCAGACCAAAATTATTTTGATCGTATTTACCCCTTTGTCATGGCATTCGGCCTAGAGAAAAGACTTGCTCAGATTCATCAGCGATGGCGTGAAGAATCACCATCTTGGCTTTTTGATGATCGTCACCAGACGCATCAATACAAGACATTACTTGCTTCCTTTAGCTCCCGATTTACTCCTCAGATTGTCAATAACACCTTTAGGCGATCTGCTAAAAGTTAACCTGCGTCCCATCTATACGTTCGAGTCTCGTCGAACGGAAAATTCGGCGAGTTGCTCACGTGCGGAAAGATTTCAAAAAATAGAAAATTATCTGTTAATCAGTTGCTGAGGCATAAATAATTACACCGTTGGTCATTTGATTGTGTCCTTATCACAGGGCGGTTGTTCTTCAAACGACGCAGTTCAAGTTTGGGCCACTTCCAAAATAGCCAGAATATCGAGATTCAGGAATCCATTTCCCAAAAGCATTCTTCTTCCTTGCCCTGGCAAATGTGATGTCAATAGTGCGGGAATATGCCGCGATTTCCGAAATTGTGTCCACTGCAAATCCTTCCAACCCAATTGCGATTGAAACATGCTAAAAACGCACTGTTCTCGTATCCATCATTGAACCCAGGCGTTTCATCATAATGCAGCACTTTTTGTTGGCCCAAGTTGTTTCACTTAGCCATTCACTAGGAAAAAGGGTGTATCGAAGCATCAACATCCCTGGAATATTAATTGTGAAAAAAGTAGGAAAGGATTGATTGTGAGAGGATTAGTTTGGGTCACCTGTAAGATAAGTTAACGATGAACGAGGGTATTGGTATGATTTATTTGAGATGGCAACCAACCTAAAGAAGACACTCTGGTCATCGTTAGCGGATCATAATCCAGTCGTGGCTGTTAAGATATACTAATGCGATCCAGGGTGCCCTGCACAGATCTGGTTTAGCATCCCTGATGTAAAAATAGGCATCGTTAAGTTTTGACTAATCTCAATTTCTCAAACCCTCTATCCCATATAATTGTTTTCTTTAATATATAAAGTGAATGAACAATTTTTTATTGAATTGTGAGTTACTTACTTATACCAGCCTAGTTCCAGGTACTTTCGAACTTTCATACCACGTACCTTTTTTCTGTAGACTTCATTGTTGAGCATTTATTTAACCCTTTTTCAAAATTTGATTTACAATGAATTCTATTTATCTGTATCGCTGGATGTTATTCTGGCTGATTCTAATTATTCCTGGCAAACCGATGCTTCTGGCGGAGGTAGCCGACTGTGAAAAACCCACCCAACTGAACGTCAGTGATGCTAGCGAAACCGCCATAACACTGAACTGGACCGGATCTGGAGCCCATCTTGACTACAAAGTTGAAGTCAGGTCTAAGGGTAGGACACCTAAACTTAAATGGGAGACGGAAACGATGGATGCCTCGATCAGAGTCGAGGGACTTGTACCTGGCAGTACCTATAAATTTCGCGTCAAGGCTACTTGCCTGGAAGGTGGTAGCAGCGGATCCACCAAATGGCAAACGTTTACCACCCTGGGGATGAACCCCGACGAATCATGCCCTAAGGCCAAAGATTTGCATGTGATGGGTCTCACCGGTACTAGTGTGGTCCTCGCCTGGAGTGGTGGTGACCATGCAAGTCACTATGAGGTAGAGGTACGAAGTAAGGGCAGTACGCCAACCTATTTTTTTGAGAAAAGTCTTCTGGATAATATGATCACCATTTTAGGACTTGTGCCGGAAGGAAAATATCAATTTCGGGTCAAATCTACCTGCGAAAATGGAGCTTTCAGTGGATCAACCAAATGGAGATCTTTCATTTCAACCATGGTTGAAGAGGAACTCTGCCCGACGCCGGTTGATCTTGCTATAGATGAGGTAACTTCATCCACCGCCAGTCTAGACTGGGCGGATGCTGAGCATGCGGAAGGATACGAAGTCTCTTTAAGTGTGAATGGTTTTGACACTTCCTACCACACCATGGTAAGTGAATTTTTCTTCAGTGGTCTAATGCCAAATACGAACTATCAAGTCAAAGTTAAGACCCTTTGTGCCTTTGGCATCTCAGATGGGTATGGCAACATCGATTTTACTACATCGGAAGAGGAAATGGAAGAACCCTGCCCCACACCCGAAGGGCTTACTCTTGACTCCATTACCGATACGACCGCCTACCTCTCCTGGAGCCCAAGTGATACGGCCGCCGTCTATCAGATAAGCTGGTCGGTCGAAGGAGATAGTACAGTTTCAAGCTTGCTCGTACAGGACACCGTTGCGCTTCTTGACAGCCTCCAACCAGGCACTGAGTATGAAGTGTCACTCGTCCTGCAGTGCGGAGATAGCACCTCAGCTGCGATTGCAACCCTCATCACAACCACGGGTGGCACCTTGGATACCTGTCAGGCACCTGCCATGCTCTCAGCTAATAATATTACAGATACCTCAGCAGTATTATCGTGGCAAGGTCCAGAGATGTACCTAAGTTTTGCCATTATGGTGCAGAGTAGCAACACGACCATGGACCTTGAGACCGCAGATACATCAATAGATCTTACTGGTCTCCAAGAGGGCACAGATTATAGCGTCAGCGTCACTACCAATTGTTCAGAAGGTGAGAGCGAACCCAGCGTCATCGAGTTTACTACTTCTGGTGGCCAAACGGAGGATAGTTGTGCGAGCCCAACCGATCTATCCTTTGAATTCCTTGACACAATCTATCGGCTGAGTTGGAATGTTGACAGCTTGGTTGATTCGGTGCATTTTGAATTGAGAGTGGCACAAGACTCAATACTTAAAATTGATTCGGTCATTGCGGGTTTATCCTATGACTTTATCGATGAAGACAGTGCTTCGATTTATGAGTTTCGGGTCGCTGCCATTTGCAATGATAGTACCCAGTCCAGTCCCTCTGATTGGTTGCCATTTCCAACCACGACAGATAGCCTGGTGTCGGCTGTTTGTGATATGCCGACAGACTTGACAGTTGATACCAACCTATTTACCCAAGCTAGTTTAAGTTGGTCTGGACCCGACACCGGGTTGTATCAGGTGCAGGTGCAAACCTCAGACACCACTTGGAGTTTCACACTTGAGGTCGATACCAACCAGGCTGTGCTGACCATCTACGATCTGGATCCAGGTACAGAATATAGTGTCAGGGTTCGAACTTTGTGCGATGGAGAAAATAGTGAATACACAGAATTTGTCACTTTTGAGACAGCTGCATCAAATTGTGTGGTACCAGAAATAGCCGGTGCAGAAATTCTGGATGATTCCAGTGCCCTGCTGAGCTGGAGTGGTCCTGGTGCCATCGAATACCTCATTGAAGTTCAACCAAAGGATACGTCGAGCGGCGCTTTACTGATGCTCACCGCTGAAGATGAAAATATTGAAGTTTCCGGTCTGACACCTGATGAGATTTATCAGTTTCGAGTTCGCAGTATCTGCGCCGTTGATGATACTAGTGCCTTTAGCCGCTGGTTTTTCTTCAGTATCGAATTTAATTTGTGCGAAACCCCCTCTGAAATCAATTTAGATACGGTTTCAATGACTTTCGCTGGCTTATCCTGGAATGGCCCAGAAAATGCAGGTTTTGGCATTGAGGTAGAGGCTTTAGATTCAATGGTAAATTATATGATGGCCACCGAGGTGACATCGGCGATGATCGAATTAGATTCATTATTGCCTGGTACTGAATATCACATCCGCGTGAAATCCATTTGCGAGTCAGGTGAGAGTGATTACTCCGATTGGTATCCTTTCACAACCTTGGAAGATAGCATCATCGTAGAAGATACTTGCGAGGTGCCTCAAGATTTGGCATTAGAATCGATCGAAATGACCTCAGCAACAATCAGCTGGTCTGGATCTGAAGAGGCAAGTTATTTGGTGAAATTGGTTGAGGCTGGTGATGAAAATTCTGATCCAGTGGTCGAAGAGGAGACCTCTCAAAACACTTTTACTTTTACTGACCTCACACCAGGAACTGCCTACGAAGTGGTCATCAAGAGCATTTGTGGTGATGAATTGTTTTCTGAATTTACCCAACCGCTGGTCTTTGCCACCACCGATATTCCAGTTGATAGTTGCCCCATACCGCTGGGATCCATATTACAAATCGATACAGAGACCGCACTGGTTTCGTGGACAAAATCTTCGGATGATGCCTTGTATCTTCTCGAAGTAGAGCATTTGGGATTGACCTACGCCTACAATTTGATCTCTACGACTTCAGACACGAGTTACTTAATCGACGGTTTAGTACCAGGAGGTGACTACCAGTGGAAAATCACCGCATTCTGTTCCATTGAAAACTACAGCGATTGTTCGGACTGGATGCCTTTTAGTACTCTTGAAGATAACATCGATGATGGTTGCCCAATACCCATGAATCTTTCACATGAGACCTTACAGGAGGGATCGGTATTACTTTCTTGGGAGGGTGACGACTCGCACTTTGACTACGAGGTAGAGATACAGAGCCTAGATACAACTTCCTATTACAATCAAATCAATGTGACGACTGATCTGTTCATGCAAATTGATGGACTGATGGAGGGAGGATTATATCAGTTTAAAGTTAATGCCCTCTGCCACTCAACCGAACTCAGTGACGATTCCGATTGGTATGAGTTTAGTCTCAGTACTGACACTGGATCCATCAAAACGTCTGCTGACTTGATTTTGGCCTATCCGAATCCGGTTTATAATCAGATGACGGTTGAAATGCCCATCGATCAGCTCGAAGGTAAAACTATGATAGAGCTGACGGACCTTGCCGGAAAGGTTGTCTTATCTGAATGGAGAAAGGGTTTATATAAGGGTGATCGTATTAATTTTAATGTGAGCAGCCTTCGAGAAGGAGCCTACAAACTGACGGTACGATCGACCGTAGAAGAATATCACCAGTTGATATTTGTGCGCAAATAATAGAAGCTATTTGTGGGTTTTTAGTTGGGGCTACCATCCTGTTTGGTAGCCCTGCCTTTTTTTTGGTGCTGAGTACTCCTTAAAATACGATGGCATAATATTCCCTGCACTCAGCAGTGGTCAAGAGACGAATAATACCTATTTTTCCAAATCTTGAAAAACGAACATCGAAATAATGCAAACTCATGGGCAGCATCCACAAGTTCAGCAGACTCAAACTCACTGGTCGGCCTAAAGCGAGGTGCAAGAGAGGTCTTTCGAGAAGGTCGCGTATTGATCACCCGGGAGGAGTGCTTCAGTCATGCTGTCATTACTTTTCTAGATCAAGTAACCTGGGGCACCGAATCCAACCTTTTTCGTCATATTGATACTGCGGATCGAATCAATAATTTGATCCAGCCGATTTTTTTTGTGATGAGAATTGACGGCAAGATTTCGGCTACCCTGGTTATTGAATGCCGCGATGTCATTCATCATCCGAGCAAGACAGCTTCTTATTATTTCCGCTACTTCGCAAGTGGAGTAGCGTTTCGCAATCGAAGGTTGGTGGGACTTTACAGCCACAAATTCATGGATTTGGTTAGGTCTTATCCAGCGCATGAAAGTATTTTTTTCGGTGTCGTCGACCGTGGAAATGTTCGATCGCGAAACATAAACATCAAGATGGGACAAGAATCAATCGCAACCATCAAGATGTTAGGCTTTTCCCGAGTCTTTCCGAAAAGCAAGATCACTAGCACGCCAGCACATGAGGAGGAACTGGCCTTTGTTAGAGCTCACTTGGCCATCAAATATCGCGACCACATACTCTTTCACAATCATTATGTCGGGCATCGAAGCAAATATTTTGTCTACAAAGAAAATGGGGTAATTGTGGCTGGTCTTCAGATCTTTCATGCCCGTTGGGTCATCGAAGAATTGCCCGGCACCCTTGGTAAAATGGCCATCAGATTCGGTCATCGTATCCCCTTGTTCAATCGAATTTTTAACGCCAAGGACTTCGACTTCTTAGCCGTTGATTCAATTTACTATCAAGATGGCCGAGCCAATTTAATACCACAATTGATTGAATCGGTGCTGAGCAGAGAGGGTAAGAATGCGGCCTTAATGTGGTTTGACAGCCAAAGCCCTATCGGACAAGAATTAAGTAGGCTACAGGGATTTGGCCTGCTCAACTATTTTGCAGAAAAAGCGGAGTTAGATTTGTTTGCGACTTTT
Organism: Saprospiraceae bacterium; assembly: GCA_965223215.1. Lineage (GTDB taxonomy): Bacteria > Bacteroidota > Bacteroidia > Chitinophagales > Saprospiraceae > JABDMH01. The sequence goes on from CBDCVZ010000010.1 coordinate 709,097, forward strand.
CGAAACTTTCACCCAGCGAAAGAACAGCAACTGAAAAGTAGACCTGTTTACATTTCTAGTTTTGACTTCATATAGTGGATTAAACCACCAATCCATCTGAGAAAAAACGCCAAAATATTGCACGGATGCTTAAGGAGGGTTAGGGAAAATATGACCAGTATTTTCATCAAATGATCCACCGATCGCAGCTACGGAAGGTACCATCTCAAACCAATTTATCTCGAATTTTCTATTTTTAGGGAGCACAAAATTCCATGATTATGGTTGGCCAGCTTGGAAAACTTATCATTGGAACACATCTCATTCTATTTTTTACACTGGTGGCGGACGGGCAAGAGAAACTTAGAGCCCGGGATTATGGGGTGAAAATTGGAATATTGCCTCCTGGTCTGCTAAATGCCATCACTGACGTGCAAGGTGTGAGGGTTGGACACACGACTTTGCATAAAGGTGATCATGTGCATACGGGAGTTACAGCAATTCTGCCACACGACGGAAACATCTTTCAGTTAAAAGTTCCAGCTGCCTTATATGTGGGCAATGGGTTTGGCAAAATAGCGGGCACTACCCAAATCGAGGAGTTGGGACAGATCGAAACTCCGATTCTACTAACCAACACCCTGAATGTTTCCACGGCGGTTGATGCCTTGATCGAATATACCTTGAGCCAAGCTCAAAATGAAGATGTTAAATCGGTCAATGCAGTGGTTGGTGAAACCAATGATGGAAGACTGAATGATATCCGTGGGCAACACCTCAATAAGAGACATATGCTCCAGGCCATTCAACAGGCCAAAGGTGGACCCGTTGCGGAAGGAAGTATCGGGGCAGGAACCGGAACGGTATGTTTTGGATATAAGGGTGGCATCGGTACCGCATCGCGTGCAATTCCCAAATCGCTAGGTGGCTACACCGTAGGAGTTCTTGTGCAAGCAAATTTTGGTGGAATTCTGGAAATTGATGGAGTTCCAGTCGCTCAAGAACTGGGAAAGTTTCCCTATAAGCGAGACATCGAAGATGCTGACGGTTCGTGTATGATTGTCGTCGCAACCGATGCCCCCCTGAATACTCGAAATCTTAAGCGGTTGGCTCAAAGAGCAATGTTGGGGCTGGCACGTACCGGAGGATTTGCCTCCAACGGTAGCGGAGATTATGTCATCGCATTTTCTGTCTATGCTGACAATCTCGAGAGTTACCGGCCCTTTAAACCCATTCAGTTGAAAAGGGAAGTAAACAATGATTTTATGAGTCCGCTCTTTCTCGCTTCGGTAGAAGCTACCGAAGAGGCCATCATCAATGCACTTTTTAAAGCCACCACATATACCGGTTTTCAAGGGGCTAAAGCGTTGGAACTACCGATCGCTAAAGTACTTCCCATCATGAGGAAATACAGTCGGCTCAATAAATAGAGGGTGTTGCAAGGGCCAGACATTCATGCATAAAAAATGTAATTTCGTCGCGCTTAGATTTAACTGCATGCCATGAAGTCAACCACTGAAACCACCAAGAAAAAACCGCTAGAACAAAAAATCGATGCCCTTTTCAGCTATCGGAAAATACCCTGGTTGTTGGAGCAATCCAAAATAAAAAAAACCAAAAGCTATTATCAGAAACTCATTGCCCTTCAGCTAGCCATTTATCAATTGGACGGTTATCTGGAATCTTGCTGGGATCTGGACAAGAAAGTCTTGAATAAAAGATGGAATAAGATAATTAAGAGGTTAACAGTTTTTGGTCTGAATAAGAAACAATGTAAGTCATGGTGCCGGGAGATTTATATTTATCAAAAGCAAGAAATTGCTTTGAGAAAAGCACAATTACCTACCAGACGTGATATTGAATTCTTTTATCGTCACAAATCTTGTGACGTCAAGTTGATTCGAAATTTGATTTATCATAGGGATCCATCACTTGAGCTCTTGATTCCGATCGAAACTTGGACAGACTTTGATTATCTGACGGAAGTAAACGATGACATCGAAGACCTTTATGAGGATTTATCTGTGTATAATGCCAATCGATTTCTCTTCTCCATCTTTGCCTGCGGTAATGACCGGACCGAGACTGAGTACAGAGCTTTCATCAAGATCATACAGAAAAGGATTGAAAAGCGTTTAGAAAATGGGAAGAACATCCAGACCCTATTTATCGAGTATGCAGCAAAAGAGATTGTTTATGAAACCCTTGCATTGCTCAATCATCGTCTATACCACCTGGACTTTAAAAAATTAGCTCGGGCAAAAACCATCAAAAAATGGCAATTAAAAGGATCGCGTTCTCAGTGAAAAGTCCTCTCCGGTGGCTTCTGATAGCATACGGAATTTCGGTGGCCATGCTCGGCTTGATCGACCCGGTAGATGGTCAAGCACTACTGACCCACGAAGAGATCCAATCTTGGACCCGATCCGAGATTTCTGCACTGACACAATTTCCCGCCCAGCAAGGAGCGACGGCATATGCAGTTAGGTATATGACGTCGGGAAGTGATGGTTTGTTGGATACCGCATCAGGATTAATCGTGCTGCCTGAAAAACGCTCCGTTCAGCGCATGATTTCTTACCAATATGGAGACACTGACGGACTCGATTTGATTCCTTCAAAGCTAAACCCAGAAGGAACGTTGGCCGTCCTCTATGCCGGGCAGGGGTATGTCGTATCCGTAACAGACTATTTGGGTCACGGTACCAGTCGTGGATTTCACCCTTATGTGCATGCAGCCACCCAGGCCAGTGCTGCGCTGGATTTATTGATTGGAACGAAGGATTTTGCACAAACCCAAGGATTTGAGAGCATCCAGCAGATATTTGTAACCGGATATTCGCAGGGAGCACATGCAAGCATGGCCTTAGCCCGCGCCATTGAGCAACGTGTTACCGATGATTTGTGGATCACTGCGAGCGCCTGCAATGCGGGTCCTTATAGCCTGTCGGGTGTCATGAGAAATCTCTTACTTGATCCACAGACCGAATACCGTGTTCCCGCTTTTTTACCGTATAATATTTTGGGCTATGAGACGGTATATGGGGATGTTTTTGAGCAATTATCTGACGTCTTTAAACCTGCGTATGTCGACAGGATTCAGTCCTTTTTTGATGGCAAAATCAGTCGCAATGCACTCAATGAATTTCTCGTTGCTGAACTAAAAAAGGATGTTGGAAAAAGTCGGCCCAGAGCCATGCTCTCAGATATTTACCTCAGTTCTTTCGAAAGTGATAGTTTGCATCCGATGAATGTGCATCTGCGCGAAAATGATACCTATCGATGGATTCCTACGGCCCCCATGCGCTTATTTTATTGCTCTGCTGATCAACAGGTTCCGGCCGAAAATGCATTGATCGCTGCTGAGTACATGAAGAACAGGGGAGCAGCAGATGTCGAAGCCATCGAACTGGACAAAGAAGCCAACCACGAAGGATGTGTCTTGCCAAGCATCCTGGCCACTTTAGCCTATTTCCAGACATTCAACACTACGACCTCGAATGATCAACTCATCAACAATCAGCACCTTGTTTTTCCAAATCCCGCAGATCGAGAGCTTCAAGTGCAAGGCCTCCAAGGAACCATTGATGTTCAAATATGGAATCAATGGGGTCAAGTACTGCATCGCGGTCAGCAAGATGCTTCCCAATCAATCAAAATAGGTAACTTAAGCACTGGCCTTTACTGGTTGCAGATGGATGGGCCAACCGGCCGCACAATCAGCAAGTTTGTGGTTAACCGTTGATGATGACTCCTGAAGAAATCAAACTCATTCAAAACCGACTCTCTTCTAAGATCGAGCGTACGAAGGTAAAGATTGCTCGTATGGAGGATATGACACAGCCTATAAGTCCGGAGAATGCCATCGGACGCGTGAGTCGTATGGATGCCATCAACAATAAAAGTGTGATGGAAGCTGCACTACGAACCGCCCGCAAAGATCTCGATGCGATGGAGTCAGCCTTGCGTAAGATCAATAAAGGAGAACCATTTGGGTTATGCGAAAAATGCAAAAAGCCCATTCCAGTGCAGAGACTGCTGCTCATTCCAGGCAGTCCGTTCTGTGTCCATTGCGCCTGAGGACCCTCGTAAGCACAAGATCCCCATTGCACAGATCCCTTACCAGTACCAGATCCTATGGCATCTCTGTCAACGCCAATAGTTGGCATCAGTAATTCCTGGCCTTGATGACCAGCAAACAGCTAAGGAAAGTTTAAGGTCGCTCGCATTGTCTTAAAACCACGTTAAATTTCATCGTTAGCAGCCCTTTGGTAGAGTACAGCTTAAACCATCCGGCCCCTCTCAAGTCAGAACGTGCAAAGAAGCATAGATCTTAAAACTAAATTCAAAAACCATGAAAAATCTAATAAATCTTTTTATCGCCACCGTTATTCTGATGAACATTACCAATGCCCAAATACCTACCTCAGTGGTACAGCTGATGATGGAAATAGAAGAAGAAAAGACAGAAATCGCTGCATTTGATCCGTATCATGAAATCGAGTTAGGTTTACCAATCAGGGTCATCAACCACAAAAAGGCTGATCGAATTTTTATTCAGCCGGAGGTCGTCTTGTCTGAAGCCACTTTAAATATTATCGATCAGGATGGCAACTCTTTGATCGCTTACCATTTTGACCGGCTGTCAGAAATTGATTTGTCAGTAAAAAGCCTCCCGGCTGGAGACTACACCCTCAACCTGCACAGTGACCAGGGTAGCACCTCTCACAAAGTGGTAAGATAGCGCTATCAATTCCTTTTAAAAATAAAGTCCTTCGGTAATCGCACCGTGGGACTTTTTTTTAATAGACTGTACGCACGCTGACTTTTTTGTTCTGGTTTGAGTGGGAGATCTAATCTATGTCATAGTTTGGCACTACTTTCACCGAAGATTGGTACTTCTTTGCACGACTCAAAACGTTCGACTATGCCTCCTCATCACACCAGGTTCAGCATATTGAAGTCAATACGATTTGGCACTGATGGCCTTGGACATTTAGTTAATAATATTGGTATACCGGCTGGTCCATTTCTCGTAGAATTTCCAGGCGATCATTGAGGCGATTATTTGCCTCATGTATTTAGGTCATTCGCTCCCCAGCCATTTTTCTAAATTCGCACCATGAAATCGATCAAATGGGGCATCATAGGTCCTGGAAAAATCGCCCAGAAATTTGCACGAGATTTATTGCTGGTGGAGGGTGGCCATCTGCGCGCGGTTGCTTCTAGAAGTTTGGATCGAGCCCGCGCTTTCACTCAACCTTATGATCAAGTATTGGTTTTCGACAGCTATGAAGCGATGGTTAAATCAGGCGAAATCGACATCGCATACATTGCCACACCACACTCTTTTCATCTAAGGCAGACGTTGCTTTGCCTCAGAAATAAAGTAGCGGTATTATGTGAAAAACCGGCAGGTATCAACCTGGGTGAAGTGCAACAAATGACCGTGCTAGCCAGCAACCATCAGACTTTCTTTATGGAAGCGCTCTGGACCCGATTTATTCCCTCTATTTCGTCCCTTTTAGAAATTATTGATTCTGGTGAAATGGGAGAGGTCGAGGAGGTGGAAGCGGAATTTTGTTTTAAAGCTCCCTACGACGAGCAAGGTCGGTTATACAATATGGCATTGGCAGGTGGTTCTATCCTGGATATCGGTATTTACCCCGTCTTCCTTGCCTATTTACTCCTGGGTCTACCTCAAAGAATCGAGGCTAGTGGCCAATTGGCCAAAACGGGTGCTGACCAAACCTGTTCTGCTCGTCTTTTTTATGCGAACCATAAATCTGCCACGCTCCATTGCTCCATTTTATACCATTCTGATATGCCAGCCCGGATAGCGATGACGAAGGGCTATATTCTACTTCAACCTCGGTGGCATGAGAGCCCGGCGATTACTGTACTGAAGGCAGGGCAGGAAGCACGGCATATTTCGCTACCACCGGTTGGCAAGGGATTTTCACATGAAATTGTTGAATGTCATCATTGTCTTAATAAACAGAAAATTGAAAGTAATTTATGGCGGCATGAGGATAGTCAAAATACAATCCGGATTCTTGACGAAATAAGAAGGCAGGTCGGCGTCGTTTATCCCGCCGACAAAAATTAATTTTCTGAGTAGTAAAAAAATATCAGGTGATCCCATATCCCGCAAAACCACATCCAAGTTTTTCCCACCATAATTCCGGAAGGTAGTATTGAAAAGTCATCATCTCTAGTTCAGCGGAAGCAATATCCTGTGCCAGCTCTCACCCTGTTTTACTGAGCATCAGAATCAAGAAGTGTTTGGATAAATAATAAGATCTCACCATCGTAGGGTTAAAAGCGGTCAATTGGAGTCCGTTAAAGTGGAATCGATCGAGACGTCGATCCAATAGGTTCTGGTGCGGAATGGCACGCATAAAAAAAGGAGCTTCTACCCAAGAAACTCCTTTTTGCAATTGAGACTATAATCCTCACTTAGATTTGAATCTTATAGCCTACACCAAATCCAAAACCATGATTCTTTATATCTAGCTCTACGACGGGCACTTTGAAAGAGTCAAGAAATCCCTGCTGATATCTGGCATCAAAAAACAATTTTCCGGCCCCGGTATTAAACTCCATGCCTGCTCCAACGACCCCACCCACGTCAAATCTTCGGTGATTCAAGCCGCTGAGATTGATGGGAATGTTGGTTAGGTTAAAATCCAATAAAAAATCAGCTCGTGTTTTTATTCTACCATTTAGTGCATAACCAACCTGTGGTCCCGCAGTCAGGTATCCCTTGATCGGACCATTTCCAAATGCATACTTGGCCATCACTGGTACGTCGATGTACCGCAACCTAGTGTCCACCCGGACACCGAGTGGCACATCCAGTTTAAAAACCTTCACATCCATAGCCTCCCGAACTCGGAAACCCTTATCACGATAAATAGCTTCAGCGACAAGTGAGAATCGATCATTGAAGGCATATTCGCTCGTCATACCCCATTCAAAGCCGGGCACATATACCATGTCGGGTATTACTAGATCTAAGAGGGTAGGGGTGCTAATATTATTTAAGTTTACACCTGCTCTTGGGCCCAGATAAAACTGCGCCATGGCGGTCTGAATTGTCAAAACCAAAAGTCCGACAAAAATCAATGTTCTCTTTTTCATGGTTCTTGATTTTTATGAATGAATATTTGAAGGGAAGACTTCACAGAAATGTTAAGAAGTCTTAGTGGCATGTTAAATAAATGGTTCACAATCCAAGCCCATATTCTTCGTTTTCCATGAGAACCATTCAATATGACGCCTACATGTTCTATCAATTTTCCCTAGCAATAAAGACCGCCTATCGCAATTTTCTAAAAAACAGGATTTATGGGACGATAAACATGCTAGGCTTGGCTCTTGCCTTTGTAACCACAATTCTCGTCGCGTGCTATCTAAATGAAGAACTCAGCTATGAAGATTTTCACTTGCAGGCGGATCGAATCTACCGACCGACCCATCTGATTCAGGGACAGAATGATTTTGAATTACATTTCGCACGTGTCCCAGTAGATTTCGTTAATGAATTGCCAGCTGAAATACCCGAAATTGAAAAATTGATTCGCTTTCAAAACAAGGAGCAGAAATACATCCGTGTGGGAGAGAAGCGATTTAAGCCACACCATGCCTATGTGACAGATGCAGATGTATTTGACGTTTTCACGTTTCCCATGTTGGAGGGTTCACCGGCAACCGCCCTAAAAAATCCCCAGTCTGTAGTTCTGACAAAATCCATTGCGAAAAAATACTTTGGCCATACAAATGTAGTGGGTGAAGAGATTTATGTCATTGGTGATTGGTCATCTGAAGAGCAAGCCTTTCAGGTCACCGGTATCATTGAAGATGTACCCCCTAATACCCACCTGCCAGTGGAAATGTTTTTTTCCTTTGCCAACGTAGAAGAGCGAACTGGTTGGGCTTACATCTATACCCTTTTTTCACGAGGGGCAGAGATGGACCAGGTGGAGAAAAAGGTGTCTGCACTGATTGCCCAACGTACGGACGCAAATGCTCCCAATCAAATTTCCTTTGTTTTTCAGCCGCTCCCCTCCATTCATTTACATTCCAATTTGGCCAGAGAAATTCAGCCCAATGGGCAGGTCATCTATCTGAAGATTTTCTTTTGGGTAGGCCTGTTTGTCTGGCTCATCGCATTGATCAATTTTGGCAATTTGGGAGCGGCCCTGGCCATCAGTCGTGGTAAGGAAATTGGCGTGCGCAAAGTACTGGGTGCGAGCAAGCGCCAGGTATTGAGCTTTTCTCTGGTTGAGTCTATGTTTCAGAGTTTTGCCGCGATGGGCATTGGTCTACTAATCTCATTACTCGTCTTTCCACTTTATAGTCGTCTAACTGGTATTACGCTTATTCCCGACCCGATGGTTTCTATCGTGTCGCTATCCCTTTTGGCGATACTCACAGGACTCCTAGCTGGCATTCTCCCTGCTTTTGTACTTAGTTCGCTTAAGATTTTGCAGATCATGCGGCAGGGTGGTCAATGGAGTATGCGACAGCGGGGAGTGGGCATTAACCTGAAGCGAGGTATGGTGACTTTGCAGTTTGTGGCCACCGTGTTGTTGATGGGTAGTGCCCTGATTGCATACCAACAATTTCGCTTTATCGAAAAGAGAAACCTGGGCATTAAATCCGAACAGATTCTGACCATTGCCGAGGTACCCAGTGAGGTCACACAAAAATATCGGACCCTAAAAACCCGGCTACAAGAAATTCCGGGAGTAAAAGGGGTAACCGGATGTATGCAATTGCCTTCTAGTGAAATACGTGATGTAGGGCCTGTACTCGTCAAAGGGGCGGATCAAGCTCAGCCCCCCATGATGGATATGCAGGTCATTGACCCTGACTTCATGAAGATCCTGGAGTTAGAACTACTAGCAGGACAAGATTTTACGGAAAATGAACCCATTAAGCCTTATCCCGAGTTGAGAGAGGACTATACCCTTGTCGATTATCTATCGCAAACACCGCGAAAGTACTTTATTAATGAAACAGGCATGCGCCAATTAGGATGGAATGACCCACAGCAGGCCCTCGGGCAGGAAGTCAATTGGTCTATTGGAAATTGGTCTCTTGCACACGGTCCAATCACAGGGGTCATCAAGGATTATCACCAAGAATCTCTAAAGAACAAGGTGGATCCTTTGCTTCTCACCACCGAGCCACTTTGGTGGTCAAATGTGTTGATACAACTGGATGCTAAACACATCGAATCAGCCGTGTCTGCCATCGAGGCAGTCTGGAATAATATGTTTCCCTACGCTTTTGATTACTCATTTCTAGATGATCAATTTGCTCAATTATATGCGACAGATCGGGTGCAATTAAAGTTGTTGTCCGGGCTAACACTCATCGCAGTGGCCATTTCCTTCCTTGGTCTTATGGGCCTGGTCGCCTATGCATTGCGTACTCGAGCCAAAGAATTAGCCATCAGACGTGTTATCGGAGCCGACCTCAAATCGCTGGCAGTACTGATCGGGCGAGAGTACTTTTGGGTGGTGGTCATAGCTTCATGCATTGGTGTGCCGCTAAGCTATCACTGGGTTGCAAGATGGCTAGAGAACTTTGCCTATCACATCCAGATCTCGCCATCTTCCTATATCGTTGCCGTGGGCAGTCTATTTGGTTTGCTGGCAATCACCATCTTTTGGCAGACTAGAAAGGCTACTGTGACAAATCCTATGCTGGCATTAAAAGAAGACTGAAAGGCCGATCTGCACTCATTCTAGATCACTTATCCAACGCCAAGATCAACTGTTTACTGATAATTTTTGAGCATTGCAGCCAACGTTTCGCAATGTAGAGCACGTCCATGATACCAAAGCAGACTCATGAAGGCAAAACAAAGCTTAGATCTGAGAAAGAGGAGCGCAATTCGGCATTCATTTGTTCCGGTGTGGTTGTTTTTCTCTCTTTTTTCCTGGCATTGCTCCAAGAGCCCGCTTACGCATTGTGATTCAGAAACTGTTTGCGTTCGAATTCACAATAATTCATCCTTTAAAATGGACGCAATAAATGCGCTTGAAGTAGAATTTGGGTCTTTGCGACCTGGCCAAAAATCCGAATATTTTGAAGCATCCTATATTCACAATTATAATCTAGTTGCCTTTACCATTGGTGATCAAGTGTGTCCCGGAGGGTGGTTGTGTGGCACGGGCCTAGCAACTTATACGCATGGCATCTTCACCATTCGACTCGAGGTTTATGATCTACAAAATTGTTGCTACGAAAACTTTTTGGTTCGAGAATAATTAGGGGTGCATTATCTCTCTGTGGTCTTTCAAATGCCCTCCAATTGCGTAAGGTTCCTTTTTTCGCTACCAGATGAGGGTGAACCTTAACCGGCCGTGCTTGCGAAAGGAATGTCGATCAAAAAATACCTAAACTTTACGTTGATCAATGGCACGAAATCTCATGATCTGACTGGCCAGACTTCTGGACTAAAAATAAAAAGCCAACACCAGGCCAGCCAAGCCAAAATCCTATATTTGCGCCACATTAAAAGTGGTCAAAAATGTCAGATGCAATTTATCAAGTACCTATTGCGGTCAATGAACCGCTATTAAGTTATGCTCCAGGCTCAGCCGAGCGCCTCGCACTTACAGAGACTTTGCAAAGGATCAAAGGTGAGCAGTGGGATATTCCTATGATTATTGGTGGAAAGGAGGTAAGGACGCGTCGTAAAGAAGCCATTTACGCACCTCACAATTTACATGAACCCCTTGGGCAGCGTAGCGTGGGCAGTGCGAGCCATGTAAAGCAGGCGATCCAGGCTGCACTGGCTGCTAAACCAACTTGGGAAGCCATGCCATGGCACGAGCGGGCGGCCATCTTCCTCAAAGCGGCGGAGCTTTTAAGTGGACCGTATCGTGCTCGCATGAATGCCGCGACCATGTTATGCCAATCTAAAAACGTGTTCCAATCTGAGATAGATGCTGTGGCAGAACTGGCTGATTTCTATCGGTTTAATGTGCAGTATATGACTGATATTTACCGCGAACAGCCCGAGAGCTCACCGGGTATATGGAATCGTCTCGAATATCGGCCACTGGAAGGTTTTGTGTTTGCAATCACACCATTTAACTTCACTTCAATAGCGGCTAATCTGCCCGGAGCACCTGCCTTGCTGGGAAATACGGTCGTGTGGAAATGTGCTGATACACAAATATATTCAGCCCATGTAATTATGGAAATTCTGCGTGAGGCAGGCCTACCCGACGGAGTCATTAATTTGGTTTTTGTCGATGGTCCCGAGGCAGGAGGGGTCGTATTTAAGCATAGAGATTTTGCCGGATTACATTTTACGGGAAGCACTAGTGTCTTTCAGTTATTGTGGAAAACCATCGGAGAAAATATCGGACGCTACCGATCCTATCCTCGAGTGGTGGGAGAAACGGGTGGAAAAGATTTTGTCATTGCTCATCCCTCTGCCAATCCTGCGGCAGTGGCCACAGCGCTGAGTCGTGGAGCCTTTGAGTTTCAGGGTCAGAAATGCTCAGCTGCCTCGAGAGCTTATCTACCCAGTAATTTGTGGCAGGATATCCGCAAGATGGTGAGACAGGATTTAGCTTCATTCAACATGGGATCTCCAGTAGACTTTGCAAATTTCATCAATGCAGTGATTGATGAAAAGTCATTCGATAAGATCACCAATTACATCAAGCGGGCCAAGAAGGATAAGACTTGTAAAATTGTAGCTGGCGGCGAATTTGACAAGTCTGAGGGTTATTTTATTCAACCCACAGTCATTCACACTAAAGATCCAAATTACCGAACGATGCGGGAAGAATTGTTTGGTCCAGTGCTGTCGGTATATATTTATGATGAGCGTCAGTTTGCTGAGACATTGTCTTTGGTTGATCAGACTTCACCTTATGCCTTAACCGGGGCCATTTTCTCGACCGATCGTCAAGCGATTAAGCAAACCACCGAGGCACTTCGCCATGCGGCCGGCAATTTCTACATCAATGATAAGCCGACGGGTGCAGTAGTAGGTCAACAACCATTCGGAGGTGCTCGAGCCAGTGGGACGAACGATAAGGCTGGATCTGTGCTCAATCTTTATCGTTGGCTTTCACCACGAACCCTTAAGGAAAACTTTAATCCTCCAACAGATTACCGCTATCCCTTTTTGGGATAAAACTTCGACGGAGGATGTGAATGCAAAAAAAGGTGCAACTTTCGAAACATCTGGAAGGTTGAGTTCGTCCACGTATTAGGTGATAAAAGCTGCTTCTTCACTTTCGGAGATGATGGCTTTGTCGATCTTACGATTCGGTGGGTAGTGTCTCGACCCACGTCCATCGGATTTCGGATAAGATTTTGCCACAAAGACCTATTTTCGCAGAACTTTTTTGGTCAACCTATTTAGAAATTAAAACCATGATTAAACGATTGTCGCTTGTTCTCGTGGCCCTAGGACTGCTATTGCCACAAGCAAATACCCAAACCGTCGGTAAACTGTTTCGCTATCCTGATGTTTCGCAAACCCACATTGCCTTCGCCTATGGAGGAGATATTTGGACGGTACCGAAAACAGGCGGCCTGGCGGTAAAATTGAGTTCACCCAAGGGCTCGGAAATTGCACCTAAGTTTTCACCAGATGGTAGTGAGATAGCATTCTCCGGCAACTACGATGGAAACATCGACATTTACGTCATTCCCGCGCAAGGTGGATTGCCAATTCGCGTGACGCACCATGGAATGTCGGATCGAATTCAAGACTGGTTTCCAGATGGAAAACATCTGTACTACACCAGTTCTATGCACAGTGAAAAGCAACGCTTTAGTCAGTTCTATAGTGTTCCAAAGGAGGGTGGACTGCCGAGAAAAATGCCGATGGCTTATGGAGAATTTGGATCGCTCAGCCCTGATGGTAAAAGAATTGCTTACACTGATAAATCTAGGGTTTCTCGCAATTGGAAAAGATACAAAGGTGGCATGGCTGCAGATATCTTCATCTTCGATCTAGAGACCTACGCAAGTGAAAACATTACCCGCCATGCAGCAAATGACGAGATCCCAATGTGGCATCAAGATGCCATCTATTACTTATCAGATAAGGGACCAGAACAACGCTTCAATATTTGGAAATACGATATAAGCACCAAGGAGCATACCCAGATCACGAAATTTCCAGATTATGATGTCCATACACCGTCTATTGGACCTGAGGAAATTGTGTTTGAAGCTGGTGGGAGCATTTACTTACTTAATTTGGAAAATCACCAGCCACAAGAGATCGAGATCTCGGTCGCTACGGATATGATCTCCATTAAATCGAAAAAAGTAGCTGTGCAGGAGCAAATCCTTAACATGGATATTTCACCAGATGGCAACCGAACGGTGGTAGAGGCCAGAGGAGAATTGTTATCGCTACCGGCTCGAAAAGGTGTGATTCGAAATTTGAGTCGAACAAGTGGTATTGCGGAGCGTTATCCAGCATGGTCTCCCAATGGTCAAATGATCGCCTATTGGAGCGACCGCACGGGTGAATATGAATTGACGTTGAGAGACTTGAAAAATGGAGGCGAAGAAAAAACAATCACCAAGCTGGGTCCGGGATTTCGGTACAATATCTATTGGTCACCAGATAGCAAGCACGTTGTTTTTGTAGATCAAACCATGACCATCTACAAAGTAGATATTGCAACCGGCACTCCTGTCAAAGTCGATCAGGATATTTCACTTTATGAAAGTGGACTGCAGGCCTTTGATGTCAGCTGGTCTCCTGATAGTCGGTGGATCGCTTACGACAAGAGCCTAGAAAACGGAAATTCGGCCATCTTTATTTATGACACCAAGTCGCTAAAAGTCAGACAAGCAACCTCGGGTTTTTACTCAGATTCTTATCCACGGTTTGATCCCGATGGTAAGTATCTATACCTCATGACCAACCGTAACTTTGACCCGTTGTATTCTGATTTTGATAATACCTGGGTCTACCCCAATGCAACCCAACTTGCACTGATTACATTACGAAAAGATGTTCTGTCACCACTAGCACCCAAGAATGATACGGTGGCATTTAACCTAGAGGATGAAGCAGTAGAAGGGGAAAACGAAGACGAGAAAAAATCGGATGCAAAGCAAGAAAGTGTAGTATCAGTAGACATTGATTTTGAAGATCTGGAGCGAAGACTGATCATATTACCTCCACCTGCAGGAAACTTTGGCAACCTCACGGCGACTTCTGGAAAAATAATTTTCCATCGATATCCCAACAGTGGATCAGAGGAGGAAAAAAATGCCGTCAAGTATTTCGATCTGGAAGACCAGGAAGAACACACGATTATCAAAGATGTCAGGGGATATGCGGTGGCCGCCAACGGCGAAAAAATGTTGATCATCAAGCAGGAGCAGTCGGGAATCATTGAAGTTGCCAAGGATCAATCCATTGATGACGCCTTATCTCTCAACGAGATGGAAATGACCGTTAATCCGCGTGAGGAGTGGAAGCAAATCTTTAACGATGCCTGGAGATTCGAAAGAGATTTCTTCTACGATAGATCGATGCACGGTGTTGACTGGATAGGACTAAAGGAACACTACGGAAAATTGATTGATCACTGCATGTCAAGAGATGATGTGAATTTCGTGATCGGTGAATTAATTGGTGAATTGAATGCTTCCCATACTTACCGCGGTGGCGGTGATCAAGAGCAACCAGCTCGCAAGGCCGTCGGATACCTGGGCGTTGATTGGACGACTGAAGGAGGGCACTTCAAAGTGCATAAAATCATAAGAGGTGCAGCATGGGATAATGAGGTTAGGTCTGCATTGGATATGCCAGGTGTCAATGTTGCGGAGGGAGACTTCATTCTTGCGGTCAACGGCGTCCCTCTCAATGAATACACGGATCCGTGGGGAGCCTTTGAAGGTCTGGCCGGAAAAACGGTAGAATTATCGGTAAATAACAAGCCAACTTTTGATGGGGCACGTACTGAAATTGTGGAAACCATGCGATCGGAAACCCGACTTCGTCACTTGGCTTGGATCGAGGCAAATCGGAGGGAAGTGGAAGAGGCTTCGGATGGAAAGATTGGATACATCTATGTGCCTAGTACCGGACGAGATGGGCAGAAGGAGTTGGCAAGGCAATTTTACGCCCAATGGAATAAGGAAGGCCTGGTGATCGATGAACGATTTAACAATGGCGGTCAGATTCCGGATCGGTTTATTGAATTATTAGATCGCAAACCCCTCGCGTATTGGTCCGTACGAGACGGCAAGAATTGGCAGTGGCCACCAATTGCAAATTTTGGATCGATGGCAATGCTGGCAAATGGCTGGAGCGGCAGTGGGGGAGATGCCTTCCCCGATTATTTTCAAAAAGCCGGCCTGGGACCAGTGATCGGAACACGCACCTGGGGAGGGCTGATTGGAATATCTGGATCTCCAAGTCTGATTGATGGGGGAGGCGTCACTGTACCGACATTCCGAATGTACAATCCAGACGGCACTTGGTTTAAAGAGGGTTACGGCGTCGAACCTGACATTGAAGTCCCCGAGGATCCATCCGAACTGGCGAAAGGAAACGATACCCAGTTACAAGCGGCGATCAGACAAGTACTGGAAAGTATCAAAAAGAAAGGGCCCATACACCCACCACCTCCCGGAAAAGAAAAGCGTACTTAAATAAATTAGAAATTTCAGGACCGCCGAGTGCGGTCCTTTTTTTATCTGGATTGAGCAGTAGGTTTCTATTAAAACTCGTATTTTACAGAGTGAGTCGTTGACAAACACTGATTGCACCCTTGATGAAGAAAGGGCCAATTTATCCATATTTATGGGGTTCTAATAAATGAGTAAATTTTCTTTCACCTCATGCTAAGCCTAAGTGCTCGCACCAGATCTGCCACCACTATTGTTACGATACTTTTCCTTTTTTTGGGCGCATATACTTCCCTTGAGGCACAGGAAGTGCTTTCAACACACCCAGGTGCTCGCGGTGGTACTATGGGATCAATCCGGAGTATCCATACCGACGTCTTGGCGATGTACGGCAATGAAGCAGGGTTGGGTTTTGCGACCAATCTCTCATTTTACGCCAGTGCTGAACGAAGAGCTAACAACGAAGGGCTGAACTTCTATTCCCTGGCAAGTTGTTTGCCTACCGCATTTGGAAGTTTTGGAGTCCTGATCGAGCACTTTGGTTTTGATCTGTATAATGAGCAATTAGTCGGTCTGGGTTACGGTCGTCAGGTTTCTGAATACCTGTCGGTGGGTGCACAATTTGATTATCTACAGGTAAAGATTCCATCTTATGGCCAAAAATCTGCTGTTACCGTTGAGCTGGGTCTCCTGACCAAGATTGGAACCAGGACTCAGCTGGGTTTTCATGTGTACAATCCGTTCGATATTCGTCTGGTAGAAGAGGAACCGCTGCCAACCATCATTAACCTTGGCGTTGCTTACCAACCCACGCACCAGGTCAGGGTTATTGCGGAAGTCGAAAAAGTTGGCGGGCAGCAAGAAAATCTAAAGGCTGGACTGGAATATCAGTTGGTTGAACGATTTACTTTCCGATTGGGAGTCAATACGAATCCAAGTCTGATTACCTTTGGTGTGGGTTATCAAATGCAGAATGGCATGTCTCTAGATGTGGGGAGTACGGTACATCAACTGTTGGGCATCAGTCCACTGGCAGGTATCGGCTACCAAAGAACGAAATCACCATGAAGGTAATTATTGCGAGTGCCACCAAACCAGAGATGCAACCACTGCTGAATTATCTGGAATCCAGTGGCTTCAGAGCCGCCAAAAAAGGTGGTTACGCAAAGGGAAAACTAAAGGTTTATACCCTGATATCGGGAGTTGGTTGTACGGCGATGGCAACGAGTTTGACACCTTTACTTTACGCCGTCCAGCCCTCTATGGCCATTTGTATGGGCATCGCTGGAGCATTTCCTGGAAAATTTAAAGTTGGAGATGTGGTCAATGTGCAGTCACAACAATTTGGAGACCTCGGCATCGAGGAGGCCGATGGACAACTGCGAGACTTGTTTGAAATTGGGCTGGTTGATCCCAATGAGTTTCCCTTCACCAATGGAATCCTGGAGAATCCATCGGTAAGGGATGCTTCCTTTCTTCCTTTGGCTCAAGCCATTACCGTAAATCGCGTGCATGGCTCTGCGGCCAGCATTTCAGGGGTCCTTCAACGCTATGAAGTCGACGTGGAGTGTATGGAAGGGGCAGCGTTTTTTTACGCTTGTTTGCTTGCAGAGATACCATTTCTCGAAATTCGATCGATCTCCAATTTGGTAGAACCGCGAAACCGGGCATCCTGGAGGATTGACGAGGCCATTATGCACCTCAATGAAGCAATCATAGAAATGGTCGAAATATTTGCGGTGGGAAAATCCTAGATCTACGGCTTGAAAAACAAGAAGGCAGGAAGAAGAATTAACACCAAAGGGTAAAAAATCGTTGATAAAAGAAAGTGAAACACGGCATGAGATTTTGGACCATCGTGGTACTCTTTTTTGCCTTCGCATCATGCATCGAAGAAATCGAATTTGTGGCCCCAGGACAGATCGGTATTTTGGTGGTGGATGGCAATCTCACAACATCAGGAGATAGCAACCTCATTCAGCTATCACGCACCGACAAACTCGGTCAGCAGGTTTTTCCGCCCGTCCAAGCTACTACGGTAACATTGAGAGATGACGAAGGAAAGACTGAGCCCTATCTTGCATTGGGTAATGGCAAATACTGGTTGAAGGGAAACATTTTAAAACCAAAGATTGGTGGAACCTATCATCTGGAGATTGAGCTGGAGAATGGTCGTAAATATCAATCCCAAGCCGAGCGGATTCTCCCAGCACCCGAAATCGATAGCCTGTCATTTGAGACGGCGATTGAAAATATTGTGGTGGATGAAACGAAGGAACTCTCACGAACAGTCGTTGACTTTTTTGTCCATGGGCATATTTCCACCCCACCAGATAAGACCTATTTACAATGGAAGGTAGAGCAGGTCTCTGCAGTTTCAGAATTGACTTGCAGTCCCTTCCTTGCTGCAAAAACCTGCTACATTTACCGACAAAGCAATCCCAATCAATTATTTTTGCTTGATGGAACGCTGCTCCGTCCCAATGCTGATTATAAGGAACTCATCTCCAAGCAGGTCTTAGATTACAGCTACGGTCAGCTTACATCGTACTATGTGTCGCAACGGTCGATATCACGAGATGCCTACATTTATTTAGATCAGGTTGAAAGGATTGTAAATGAAGTGGGATCAATTTTCGATGCCCCACCTGCAGCAATTCCAGGTAACATTTTTTCATTAGATGATCCTACCGAAAAAGTACTCGGATATTTTAGTGCCTACGATGAAAAAAAGGCCCTGCTTTTCATCGAAAGTAATGATCTGGGCGAGCGTCGAAAACTTCCACTCTGTGGCATCCCTGGATTTCCTCCCGATCCCCTTCATCAAGCCTGCTGTAATTGCCTCTTACTCGATAACAGTTCAACCCTTCGCCCGTCTTACTGGCCTTAAATTTCTAACTACCTAGCTTCCTATAAACTAAATCTATACCAGTTAGAAAGTACATTCAGTTTTCAAACATGGCTAAGTAAGCACCTGTACTAAACTATAAATCACAATTGAAAAGGTTGTTACAACACTGATCCAAAGCAACGAATCGTATATTCTCGATGGCTGAAATTGGTCGATAATTCTTTTGTAGCGATAAAATAATACAACCCAAATCACTAATAAAAGAATCAGCGCTGTGATGATGCCACCTGCGATAATCATCGCCACCGGCAATTTAATGAACAGGAAGAGAAATGCCCAGGAAATCGGAAGTATCCAACTCAAGATTTTTATGGATTGATGACGTTGGTCGTGATCAAAGAAATTAATCCATCCAATCTGGCCAAAAATATCTGAATATTGCCGGGTCCACTGAGCAAGGGCCGCAAAGAGCGTCGAAAAGAGCACCATAAAAGCCCCCGCTAGGAACATCCATTTTGTGCTCGGCCCTAGACTTTCAGTATACATGGTAGAAAGCGTTTCTATCATCGCATACCCCTCCGGTACATTTCCCGCTGCGTGTAGCACTGCAGCTCCTAACAGATAAAAAGCGGCGGTCATAATCGTGTAGACGATCATGGAGGCAATGGCATCGTAGTGCATAACCTTGATCCAGCCCTTTGCTCGATCTTTCCATGCCTGCGATCCATCATTTGGTCCGGTTTTGGCAGCATAACCCTTTTCCAGACACCAATAATTATAGGCGATGATTTCGTCTCCACCCACCCCAGTAATTCCAAAGGCACCAATGGCGATGGCTACCGCAGAAGCAGGTAATTTAAATTGTAGGCCCTCGGCGATGTTAGCCCATGACAAAGCGTAAGGCGTGTATTTAAGGAAATACAGACAGACAAAGGTCAAAATGGTAAAGAGGCCAATCATCACCAGTGAAAACCTTTCAATCGTTTGATAGTAACCCTGAAATACCATCAAAGCAACACAAACGGCTACGGCAAAAGCGAGCACGGCCATGGGTACTGAAGGCAAAACCATTTGTAAGATGATGGCGACCCCGCCAATGATGCCTCCCAGCTGCAGTATTTTGGCAACCATCATGATAAAAAAAGCCCAGACCGTCCAGTGTGCCCGTTTCAGGCGAAAACCCGGTAGGCGGTTAAAAGCTTGCATGGGGGTCTCACCCTCTAAGATCGTGTGTTTAGCAAATTCAACTTGAAGCATAACTTTGATGATGCAGCTCAGAATAATAATCCAAAAAGTTACAAAGCCGGCCTTGGCACCCAGCGTAGTGGTCGCAATTAATTCTCCTGATCCCACAATCGATGCCGATAGAATGAAACCTGGCCCCAAATATTTCATTCTTCCCCCAAAAGTAGTTGGTGGGTCGGCCACTACCTCAGTGGTCCGTGTGTAGATATCGGTCATTCCGTAAAATAGCAGAATTACTTTTGAAAATTAACTTTGCACTTGACAATGACTGAAAAAATGAAAAGAGTTTATTTCTGCCACGTTTGCCTTGTTTTTATCTCGATGGTGCAACTTCGAGCACAGCAAATTACACAATCGGGATTCGTCTTTGACACGGTTGCTTTTCCCAGCTGCCATGCCTCCACCATCTCCGATACGGAGGGAGGGCTAGTAGTAGCCTGGTTTGGAGGCACGCACGAAAAGCATGAGGATGTCGGGATTTGGGTGTCTCGCCAGGAGGGAAAGACATGGACAGCACCGATTGAAGTTGCCAATGGTGTTCAGCACGAAGATAAACGGTATCCTTGTTGGAATCCCGTGCTCTTCGATCACCCAACTCTGGGCCTCATGTTATTCTTCAAAGTCGGGCCGAACCCTCGTGAATGGTGGGGTGAATTAATGATCTCTCAAGATAATGGACAAACCTGGAGTCTTCCACGCCGACTGCCAGAGGGGATCGACGGACCAGTCAAGAATAAACCAGAATTGCTTCCTGATGGCACGCTCCTGTGCCCCTCCAGCACCGAATACGAAGGTTGGCGCGTACATATGGAGATGACCAGAGATGGAATTTCTTGGAAACGCATTGGTCCACTGCTCCAGATGGACACTGCCTATCAGGTGATTCAGCCGAGTATCCTGATTCATGACAACGGCGAACTCCAGATACTCTGTCGAACCAAAAATAATCGCGTGGCAACCGCTCGATCTGTGGATCATGGCGAAACCTGGACGGCAATCGAGTTGACGGAGCTGCCGAATCCCAATTCTGGGACAGATGCGGTAACGGCGAGCAATGGAAATCACTATTTGGTGTACAATCCCACCATCAATACGCCGGGCAGATGGGGTGGACCCCGTACGCCCCTGGTGCTTGCTGTTTCTTCCGATGGTGTGACTTGGCAGGATGTGTTGACCCTCGAGGATGAGCCCGGTGAATACTCTTATCCCGCCATTGTCACGGATCGACAGGGAAATTTACAGATTACTTACACTTGGAGAAGGGAAAAAATCAAACACGTTACGGTGAAGATCATGCATTGAGAAATCTAGCTAACGGAATAAAGACACCAGCGCCAATATCGGAACCAGATCACTAATCGTGCACATTATTGTAGCCCCTTAAACCAAAACATTAATTCCTCCTGATCAACAATCCCCCAAGTGTGTGGATGTCTCGTTCCATCTGGACGATAACCACGATTGGTCGTTGCGATGAGTTCCGCTTGCGAATTGCCAAGCAACTGCAGCTGATTGACCAGACCGGCCGCATCAATCGCATTCATCCCAAAGTAACTTTTTTGCCGATTCTTCATCCACCACTGGATGTCGGGCTCTGTATAGCATCGAATCGGAATGTTGTCCAGTAATACCAATCGTTGGTCAAGACCTAGTGCTTTGTGAAAAGGTGAATACTCTACAAAAGCCTCATGGGCATCGTGCGGTGTACCCCCGAGATTCTTGGCCAGGGTATGATTTACCCAGGTTGCTTCGCCGACCGAAAGGGGATTGGTCTGATAGGTTTGCGCAATGTTTCCATCATCCCAAAATCGAACGAAATCCAATGGTGCGTCACAGATGGCTATGGCTGCAGCTCGGAGTTGATGGGCAGAGTTACCCCGGGCACACCATATCGCAAATTTGAGAGCTCTGGTGCCGGCCAAAGACATCCCGACGAACATCATGGGGAGATCGGAGAGCCCATGGGAGGTTTGTATCTCATGAATGTAGCGGTCAAGTTGTCTATATCGCTTCTCTTCAAAGAGAAACTCAAATGGATTGCCTGTAGTCACAAATGCCATGGCGAATCCTGACCTAATGGCGGGCACATACATGCGCATTTCATAGCCGATGTGCGATGTGTCTCGACCACTGTTGAAACTGACAATCAGACCTTTAGGATCCTGTCTTGGCAGCAACAAAGTATATCCGGCATCTTCGCTGGGCATGGTTAGCCCGGGAGCCATCGAAATATGGCTTGAATCATAGGATTCACGAACTTCGATGAGCTGCGGTCTGCTGGGATCGGTGTTGGCTTTGCAACCAACATTACCTACCGAGAATGCGACCAGAATAAAGAGACACAGGGTAGATCCATCACACAATCTGTCTCTATCTACTTCAATCATTATAGGGAAGGATGTCAGGCTCTATAAACGATGCCTTAGACCGAGGATTAGCCAGGATCTCCTCGCTGTAGTGACTGAGTAAGAGTTCTTTGAAGTTTAAGAGCAGTCGTGGAAATTTCGAGATCAATTCACTAAAACTGCTGTACGGTGATCGGTGCATGAAGTGGGCAATCGTTTTGACGGCAGCCCTTGTAATGGTCTCATGATATTTCGTGCCATCGCCATGATGCTGGTCAAAGGCCTCAATTTGTTCACACATGATTTCTTCTGCCTCCTCCCTGGAGTATTGGCTCAAAAGAATAAAGGCCAAGCGAAGATGTGCAGAATGATCAAACCAAAGGGGTGGCAGTGATAGGTTGGCAAATCTTTCAGCAAAAACAGAATCGCTAAGTGTTAGATGCTTAGAGTCATTCATACTACAAAATTATAAGTAATTGAAGATGAGAGCAACTACAAAACAAGATTGAAAAAACAATTCACACCAAATCGTGTTCTGCCCCAATCACATCCTTTCTATATGTCGTTTGAATTTGTCAAAAATTCTCATACCAACTCATTGAGGAAAGAGCGGTCAAAGCGAAATCAGAGGTCGAAGCTTTCCATCTAGCCAAAGGGTGCCGCAATAGTGAGAGTCATCGATCTGAAGTTATAAAATCTTTTTTGTGGAGGATGGATCTTGGAAATATGAAATCGATTTTAAAGAAATTGAAATAAATGGCAGCGGACTATTCTTTTTGTCTCCTGGCCAAGTCTTAACGGTTCTTCAAATGCGACCTCATTTGCAAAGAGACTAATCTGGCACAACAACCTTCTGGCGTGGTTTCTCTGCGATTTTGATATCTTAATAGCCATCAGATCATCCAGAGAAAACACGTAAAATGAAAACTCAAAAAATTACCATGCTGGGCACTGGACTCATTGGAACATTCTATACCATGTGCTTACACGGTCAACGCAGCAGGGATCAAGTGGTCGGTATTTATTCTAGATCTCGTGAGCGAGCGGATAAGTTTGCCACAGATTGGAACATACCCCATCCATTCACTGATCTGAAGGAGGCTATTGAAGACCCTGATACAGGTGTGGTGGTCATCGGATTGCCCAACAGTCAACACGAAGAAGCCGTCCATTTGGCCGCCGCGGCAGGCAAGGCCATTCTGTGCACAAAACCGCTGGGCCGAACAGCTGAGGAGGCAAAACGAATGTTAGACGCCGTTGAATCAGCGGGTGTTTTTCATGGGTATTTGGAAGATCTGGCCTACACGCCGAAGACCCTAAAAGCGCTAAAATCTGTCCAGGCAGGTGCTTTAGGGAAGGTACTATGGACCCGATCTCGCGAAGCCCATCCAGGTCCTCACAGTGATTGGTTTTGGAATCCTGAGATGTCGGGTGGGGGCGCCATCATCGACCTGGGATGTCATTGTATTGAAATCGGCAGAAATTACATTGGCAAAGATGTCAAGCCGGTAGAGGTAATGTGTTGGGCTGACACGCAGTTGAAGCCTATTGAAGCTGAAGACAATGCGATTGGTTTGGTTAAATATGCATCTGGTGCCATAAGTCAATTTGAGGTTAGTTGGACCTATCGTGGTGGTATGGATTTGCGAGATGAAGTGGCTGGATCGGAGGGCACCATTCGCACCGACCATTTTCTGAGAACTGGCTTTGAAATGTTTACAGATGTTGGTTTGGGTGGCTACGTGGCCGAAAAAGCCGAGAGTGACCGTGGCTGGTTGTTTCCCGTAGGGGATGAGGTGCATGAATTAGGTTACAATGATATGTTTACAGACATGTTTTCCGCCTTAGAAAAAGGTGAGTCACCTATGGAGTCCTTTTATGATGGTTACATTGTCAATGCCATCATGGATGCCTGCTATCGTTCGGCTTCCTCCAAAAAATGGGAGCCAGTAGTTTTGGATGTTTGGAGGGGACGTGAAGCAACTCAAGAGAAATCTACAATTGCTGAATACGATAAATTACATTATTTAATCAAAGAGGAATTATTGCCCGATGGTCGAAGGAAGGCAATCGTCAAACACAAAGAGACAGGCGAAATATCTGAGCAGCTCATCTAAATGTTATCGGGTAAAAACATATTAATTATCGGTGGTACGACCGGTCTTGGATTTTCAGCTGCGGCCGCATTCATTGATCGGGGAGCTATGGTGGCTGTCACTGGACGCAATGGAGATTCCTGCACAACGGCAGAGGAAGAACTAGGAGGTAATTGTCTGGCCATTCAAGCTGATGCCACAGAAGAGGGATCAACTGAGGATGTCATCGAGCAATGTATGCATCAATGGGGTGATTTGCATGGACTATACCATGTGGCAGGTGGAAGTGGGCGCAGATTTGGTGATGGTCCACTCCACGATTTAACCTTGGAAGGATGGGAACAAACATTACGTTTGAATCTCACAGCTATGATGTTGAGTAACCGAGCCGCCATCCGGGTGTTTCTAGGTCAAGGGCTGGGTGGTGCCATCTTAAATATGGGGTCGGTGCTCGGATTTTCACCCTCACCACATTATTTTTCGACGCACGCATATGCAGCTGCCAAAGCAGCCATCATCGGATTCTCCAGGTCCATCGCAGCCTACTACATCAAGGAAAATATCAGGGTAAATGTAATCGCCCCTGCCCTGGTAGATACACCCATGGCCAGCAGAGCCATGCAAAACGATGAAATTCAACATTACATCGCCAGCAAACAACCCCTGGATGGCGGTAGGGTAGGGATGCCCCATGACCTAGATGGAGCTGCCTCTCTTTTACTATCTGATGAAGCAAACTTTATCACGGGGCAGGTGATTTCAGTGGATGGAGGCTGGCATCTCAGTGAAGGTCAATATCTGGCAAAATGAAAGGAAAATACATTGGAATTGACTTAGGTGGAACCAACATCAAGGGACTCATCCTGCAAGATGGGAAAATCACTAAAAAAGTAGTACGCAAGACCCGGGAGCAGGGAAATTGGCAGCAGGAGGTGATGCATGTACACCGAGAACTGATGGCTCATCACGATGGTCAAACCCTCAGGGTGGGCTTATCTGCTCCGGGAATCACTGGCGCTGACAACCGCACCATTGCTTTTCTTCCCAACCGCCTGAAAGGCTTAGAAGATCTTGATTGGTCTGAATTTCTTGGAGTTGATGCCAATGTTTTAAACGACGCACACGCTGCCTTGCTGGCCGAGGCCAAAATGGGTGTGGGCAGAGATCACCGAAATCTGGTGATGATTACCCTGGGCACTGGGGTAGGTGGTGGGCTGCTCATCGACGGCAAAATTCATCAGGGATTTTTGCACCGGGCCGGACATCTTGGACACATGTCTGTGGATGCTACAGGTGAACGGCCAAGCATTACTGGAATCACAGGTAGCCTGGAGGATGCCATCGGAGAAAACAGCATTGAAGCACGTTCACTGGGTCGTTTTCAGAGTACCCACGAATTGGTCAATGCCTTTTCCGATGGAGATCATTGGGCAACATTTATCTGGCTCAGCTCCGTACGCAAGTTGGCTCTAGCCATCAGTTCGATGTGCAATACGCTGAGCCCTACTGCCGTGATACTAGCCGGAGGAATATCAAATGCGGGGGAGGCATTGTTGGGGCCCCTGAGGTCATTCCTTGACCTCTATGAATGGCGTCCGGGTGGAGTTAAGACGCCAATTCTACAGGCTCATTTTCGAGAATATGCCGGTGCTCTAGGCGCCGCCCTCTTCTGTGCGGAGCAATCCGAGCAGTTAGCATAAATCACGCTTGCTTCAGGCTTGGATTCAGATAATATTTTTAGATCTTCCCGCGAATTTTACTAAGCGATGGAGTTTGCGACTCAATATTTAGAAAAGTGCCGGCAAATCATTGACACGATTGCATTGCAGAAGGAGGAGATTTCTACTGCGGCTTCATGGTTTTCTCAAACGATTGCGGCGGGGAGAATGGTGCATGTATTCGGATCGGGTCACAGCCGGATTATGGTGGAGGAGATGTGGCCACGCTATGGATCCTTTCCCGGTTTTAATCCGATTGTCGAGCTATCCTTGACGTTCCACAACCTGGTAGTCGGTGCCAATGGACAGCGTCAGGCCATGTTTTTGGAGAATGTATCTGGGTTGGCGGCTAGGATTCAGAGAAATTTTTCCATGACGGATCAAGATTCTGCCCTAGTGATATCGAGTAGCGGTTGTAATATTGTGCCCATCGAAATGGCAGAGTTGTTTCAAGAGAAAAAAATAAAGGTCGTGGCACTTATTAGCAAAAAACACGCACAAGGATCTGAGAGTAAACGATCGGATGGAAAAAAGCTTTCTGACTTTGCAGATTTGGTGCTAGATACAGGAGCTCCTTTGGGTGATGCTATGGTTAAAATACCATCATTACCTACGCCTGTTTCTCCTGGTTCTACCGTAGGTGGTTCCATACTAATTAATTGTTTAAAGGCTGAGACTGCTCGCAATTTAGTAAGTGCCGGAAAATCACCCATGGTATTGACCGCCGGTGCAATAATCGGCACTGATGCAGCGAGCAAACTATTTGAGTCTGCCTACGATGATCATGCGGAGCGGATGGCCAAACTTTTCCAGACAACTTCTAATTAAATGATATTTAGCTAATTTGTTAAGCCATGCAAGAACGCCCCATACGTACCACAGTGATCGGCAGCTACCCATTTCCCGCCTGGCTGGAATTTGCAGCTCAGAATCTCGATCAATTTGGAAAGAAGGACATCGAAGAAATGGTGGATGATGCCGTCGTTAGTGCTGTGCAAGACCAGGTTCGTGCCGGCCTTGATGTCATTTCAGATGGCGAGCAAACCAGGCTCGATTTTAATTTATCGTTTTATGGTTTTCTAAAAGGTATAAAAAAGGAGACCTCATCCCCCCGGAGGTGGGGACCACCCGCACATGATCAACGAGGCAAACATCAGATCGTGGGCAAACTTGAAACACCTCAGGGTTTTGGGGTGGTCGATGAATTTAAAAGATTACAGAGACTGGCACCATCAAATCCCACTTTAAAAGCCAGTGTGCCAGGCCCTTTTACTTTGAGCGGACGCCTGGTTCCCAATGCAGAATACAAAGACCGCTATGCCATCACTGAGGCACTATTGCCTTCAGTACGTCAGGAGCTCGTTGATCTGGTCCAGGCGGGATGTAGGGAAATCACGGTAGACGAACCTTCGATGAGTTGTTATGCCTATAAAGAAGATACCAAACGATTTGTCGATATTTTTAATCGAACGGTTGAGCCGATTGTAGGACAATGCCGACTTTCGACTCATTTATGCTTTGGCAATTTTAAGGGCCACCCAGTAGGATACCGTCGCATCGCGCCGATGCTACCCGATTTTCTTGATTTCAAGGTGGACGAAATTCATCTCGAAATGGCCAATCGTGAATTTGCTGAAATTGAACTAATTGCTGAGTTTGCTAAACAAATGGATGTAGCAGTTGGAGTAGTTGATGTTAAATCATATTACATTGAATCGGTAAAAGACATCAGGGCGCGAATTAACGAGTGTCTCAAATATATTTCCGCAGATAAACTGTCGATTGCACCAGACTGCGGATTAAGTCAAACGGCACGCTGGGCGGCTCAGAAAAAGCTCACAAATATGGTGGCGGCAGCGGAGGAAGTTCGAGGCCAATTATGATTAATTATCTGAAAGTCTCTAACCGGTGGCTTATGGATATGAATGAAACCAGCAATGGTCTTCTTTTAACCCACAAATAACCCCTAAGATTCGGAGTAAGAAATGTCTTTAAAAAGAGCGATTTTAAGGGACGATGCATTCCTAAATTCTGTAGAAACTGCCGATAGAAATGGTGATGGTTTTCACCTTTGGTGGTTGGGACAAAGTGGATACCTAATCCAATTTGGTGGATCGCACTTACTGATCGATCCTTACTTATCCGATTCGTTGACAAATAAATATGCTACTACAGATAAACCCCATGTCAGAATAACGGAGCAGGTCGTAAGTCCTCAGTACTTGAATTTCATTGATGTTGTTACCTCAAGCCATAACCATACAGATCACCTAGATGGAGACACCCTTGTCCCACTCCTCCAGGTTAATGATGAGATTAAACTAGTGATACCTGAGGCGAACCGAGATTTTGTTGTTAACAGGATTCATTGTGAGCCTGATTTTCCATTGGGCTTGATTCAGGCAGAAAAAATATCAGAAAATGGATTTACAATTCACGCTATTCCCGCTGCCCACAACGAGGTAACCAAGGATGATCGAGGACGTTGTCATTATTTAGGCTACGTTTTTGAGTTTGGATCCTGGACCATTTATCATGCAGGAGACACGTTATGGTACGATGATCTGCCCAAATGGTTGAATGGTTTTAAAATCGATGTGGCCTTATTACCCATCAATGGAAATAAACCGGAGCGAAGAGTAGCCGGCAATTTAGACGGTGAGGAGGCGGCTCGATTGGCTCACTTGATCGGAGCACGGATGGTCATTCCCTGCCACTACGATATGTTTACTTTCAATACGGCTGACCCACAAGAATTTGCACAGCACTGCCGACTACTCCATCAGCCCTATAAAATATTGCAATGTGGTGAGCGGTGGAGCAGTGAGAGTCTTGTTTAGCTCCAACCCCGGCGAGCACTAGAACAACCTTCATCAAAACTACACCAGAGTGTGGGTTGTCATAGCTGTTGCTGTTTCATCTTTGGATAAAGAACACCATGCACCAGCTAGCAATCATCCTCATCTCGACATTAACCTTCTCTCACCTATTCGCAGCCGACCTGTATTGGATCGGTGGAGTGGGTAATTGGACAAATGGAAACAATTGGAGCTTGAGCCTGGGAGGCGCTGCCTGTGGCTGTATCCCGGGGCCAAACGATCACGTCATTTTACCAGATGTAGCTGGCAACACTTGTAATATAGTCGGTGGTGCAAATGCCGCGGCACAGTCAGTGCTTGTGAAGGCAAATGCCGAGTTGATTGTTGGATCAGGTGGCATCACTGCCGCATCCCTGGTGATATCAGATGCTGATTCGTGGAACAGGTATGACGATTGAAGGAAGGGTTAGCATTGAGCACAATTGCACCATCATCGATGCGGAAACGAGAGCTATTGAGATTAGACCTGGTGGAGAGTTGGTGATCGGCGATTTTGGCTTACTGAAAATTCATAGTGACGATGATACAACTGGACAGGGTATCCATAACCGTGGCTCATTGTCAGTCAACCGATTTTCCCCTACTTTTTCTGGCCGCATCCTCATAAAAGATATTTATGCTTCCGGAATTGTAAACTCGCTAGATGGCCTCTTCATTAATAAGGGTTTGGTGGAGATCGAAGCTATCTTGGCTGATCCCAGTAACTGCGTCTTAGTGGGCAACGATGCTTCATTTACCAACGACACTACCGGGGTACTTAACATCGATGGGGTAGGCGACGATGGATCGAGTACAGGAATAGTAGGATCAGGCTCGGCAACGATCATCAATCATGGAATGATTGAGATAACGGATGTAGCTCAAAGGGGAATCAATTTGATTTCTCTTGCACATTTCCTGAACACGGGTCGTATGGATATTCATGGGTTTTCAATTAATGCAATTTCCAACGCTGGCAGTGGCTTTGATAATCATGGTTTTCTTAATCTTGGATCCCCCAGCTCTCTTCAATTGGCGACCATACATAATCGCTCTACTTTCAATAATTCTGACCAGGGTCTCATTAAAAATACTGATGAGGCCACCGTGCGAGGAAATGCCATCTTGAACGAGGGTATTTTTACCAATGCAGGGCTGATCGACATATCAAATATTATAGTCAGAACCGGGGTATTCTGCCAGGCTGAAGAATCATCTTTTATTAACACTGGTACTTTGAAAGTGGATTCATGTGATCGAGGCATCAGCATGCGGAATGGAGCAACATTCACCAATAGCGATAGCATTTGTTTAGAGTATGCTGTTAACTATGGAATATTTGGAGAGGACAGCGTTGAATTTACTAATTCAGGATTCCTGCAGATCAAGTCTTCGGGTGGCATCTCTTTGAAAGCGATGAGCCTCTCGGAAGCCTCAGAATTTATCAATGGGAGCAGTGGTGAAATTCATATTAATGATACGGAGGGAACCGGTGGTTTAGAATTGTCTTCGGATGCCTCATTTGTCAATGAGGGAATTTATAAATATTTATTTTTAGGAGATCATTCTTTTCAGATGCAAATTAATGCCTCAGCGATATTAGATATTAAATTGGGTTCTGAATGGTCTATTGAGTAACAAGGCTCTCATTTAAAATAGTGTTCCGTCTGGCAGCTAAATATAGACCCTAATGAGATCTTTTCCACCTGCTCTTCATCACCAAAAACCTTACGTAATAAAGACTATGTGCGCCGTGTCTGCCACCAGGCATGGGTTTTGTTTCTTTGATCAGATCAAAAAATCTCAAGCTAACGATGTGCACTTATTTACCAGGCGAAACCCTAGCACTGACACCCATCGTTAGCTGCTCGGTTCGCAAACCAACATTTCTAATTCCAAACTCCGTGGCTTGTGACGTTTTCTATGGGTTACTTTTGTATCCGGAAACGTGAGACAGCACCGCCTCCCACTTATTCTTTCTCCACACTAGTACATTACTGGATTGATATTCTGATTTTTCCTGATTTTTCATAATATGGCCAGTGCCACAAATAATGGCGGTGCCGTTGCTCAGCACTTCTAAGCGCTTAATCTCATAGTGGAAAGAATCGTTTTCAGTCTTGTTTTTCCTAATCCAGTTCATTTCATCTTCTTTGGTTGACCAAAGGCCATTGTTGTCGATCATCTGGAAATCATCACCCAGGATTCGGTCCAGCAAAATGGTGTCGTGAGTGGCATAAGCCTTTGGCCAATGAACTTCCTTTAGTTGGATCAACATGGTTCTCATACGTTCATCTGAGATACCATGGCTCACTCGACAACTCGAGACCAGCGTTGATACCAAGAGAGCAATACCTATCAGTTTTGGTGCAACTTTGATCACCATGAGAAATTCTGCCTTCATACTCTGTTCTTTATCCTAAAACTCAACGATATCTTTGTACTCATCATTAATGCGCAAGATTAAATGAATTTGTGGTAGCATATCCTAGTCAAGGACAAAGCGAATGATATTTGGGGACGTCCGGAGGAGAATCTATGACTTGATATGGTTCAAAAGATTCTTGCGATACGTTCGACTGCATTTGATGGTCTCACCATTCCGCATCCTGATCCGTCCGTCACTGTTCTTATTAAATCGAATCTTGTCTACCAAAGAAATATTAATGGCATAGCTCTTATGCGTCTGCACAAAGGTTGGACTATGCTCATCAAGAAACGAGCTCAGGGTCTGATAAATGACGTACTTCTTCGCTTCTGTAAATACAAACAGACAATTTCGTTCGGTCTTGACAAAAGTAATCTCACTGACTTGAAGGGAAATCAGATGACCAGCATGCCTAATGAGGATCTTGTTAAGATGGCCTTCGTAATCATTAGTAATAATATTGGAATCCTCAGACACATCCACTGGTGTTGTTTGGACGGATAGTGTGACAAAATACATCACAACATATAGGAAAATATTGTGCTTGATCAGTAAGTCTGCCAACATGTACCCTGTGTTTTCACATTGGAATAGTACATCCATGATCAGATAACTGTTACTGCAGGTGAATGCAAAGCAGGTCAATGCCACGAAGCCTGCCTTTGGCAGATGTCTAAAAATTTTCTGCAAGGTAGGATGATGGTGTTTCAATCTAGTTTGGTTGGAGAACCGAATGATTAAATCCGGCGCAAACAACCAAAATCCAAGGGTCGAAGCCGCAATGACGGTTAATTCTGTATAGCATTGTGTGGCCGTGGCTTCTTTATATAACCATCCAGTTAGGAAGGCTGCGCAGGATGCGAAGACGGCAATCTTAATATTAAGCACGCTGGACATTGGACCATCAAGGTACTAATGACAATGGTCACATACAATATTGATTTACATGAGATCATTTCATATCGCGGCAAGATGTTTTTTCAGAAACAGTAAATGAGCTACCTTTCGCAGATGATCCAGTACATAGACCATGCTGCCAAGGTTGGTCCAACAGTCCTTTTTGTGATGGCTGCCTTTCTTGGATGCGCGATTAAATCTTCCGAGGCACCCTTGCAAAAACCAGACGACAATCGGTTCACAAAAGTGGTGCTTACCCGTGGACTAGATGAGCCCATGGAGATGACGTTTCTGCCAGACGATAAGATTCTGTTGGTCGAACGGAAGGGAGGTGTAAAAGTTTATGATGAGGCCAACGAACTAATGATTCCCGCAGGCTTCATTGAGGTCAACACGAAGTATACCAATCGCAAGGGGGAGGTCCGGGAAGCAGAAGAAGGACTCATGGGTGTGGTAGCTGACCCTAGTTTTGTGGATAACCACTGGATCTATCTCTACTATGCAGATCCTGACACACCTCAACACTTGCTCACCAGATGGGATCTACAAGGCGACCTACTCGTTGAGGGATCAGAGAAAGTGCTGCTAAAGGTCCCGACTCAGCGAGAAGAGTGCTGTCACACGGGGGGAGGAATGGTTTTCGATAAGGAGGGGAATCTCTACCTCACCACCGGCAACAATACTGTCAATCCACGTACTGGTGCATCTAACCTGGACGAGAGACCAGGTCATGAAAATTCTGACGATCAGAGAGGACCCTCCAATTCTAATGATTATCGGGGCAAGATCTTGCGCATTTACCCTGAAGAAGATGGTACCTATTCGATACCGGAAGGGAATTTATTTCCACCTGGCACTCCCAAGACATTGCCAGAAATCTATCCGATGGGCCATCGAAATCCCTGGCGCCCGACGATTGACAGCAAAACTGGTTTTTTATATTGGGGTGAAGTGGGACCAGATGCATCTAAAGATTCGATCTGGGGACCAAATGGATATGATGAGTTTAATCAAGCCCGTGGTCCGGGATTTTTTGGCTGGCCCTATTTCATAGGAGACAACAAACCGTACCATGAATATGATGCCGAGACCAATACCTACGGCGCACCTTTTGATCCACTACGGCCGGTAAATGAATCGGTCAATAATACAGGAATTAGGGAACTCCCTCAACCCATTCCAGCGCTGATTTGGTACCCCTATGGACCTTCTCAAGAGTTTCCACTCATGGGTAGTGCTGGTAGAAGTGCAACCGGCGGCCCAATCTATCGGAACGCAGATTTTCTGGATCCGATTAGACCCTTCAGTCCTTATTATGAGGGTAAATGGTTTATTGTCGATTTTATGAGAGATTGGATCATTGCGGTGGAAATGGACGCCGATGGCAATTATGTCGGTATGGAGAAAATTATTCCGCAAGAGCGCTTTAATGCCGTGATCGATATGGATTTTGGTCCCAACGGAGATTTATATCTGCTGGAGTATGGAGATGCCTGGTTTAAGGGTAATCCAAATGCTCAGATTGTCAAAGTAGAGTACAATGCAGGTAATCGTAAGCCATCGGTCAAAGTGTCGGCCAATCCGGGGAATGGAAGGTTACCATTGATCGTTGAGTTTTCTGGAGCGGGCAGCTCAGATGCAGACGCTGAAGACCAGGGAAATCTCAGATACGATTGGACCATTACCTCAGACCAGGACTTTGAGGCCAATAGAACTACTAGGGATTTCAGCCTGACTTTGACGGATCCAGGGGAGTATCAGGCAAGACTAATCGTCACCGATACGAGAGGCGCAACCAATATGGAGGCCATAGACATCATTGCGGGCAATAGTGCACCGACCATCGAAATACAACTGCCGGATATAAACCAGAGTTTTTATTTTGAAGGCCAGACCGTTGCCTATCAGATAGATGTTCAGGACGAGGAAGACGGTTTGATTCACAGTGATGAAGTAGCAGTGACTTTTGACTATGTTCCAGCTGGTTATGATCCCGTTGAGGTGGCTCAAAAGCACGCCGGAAGTGATCTTTTGGTCGCCGATGCAATCAGCCGCAATCTAATCAGCAACGAGGATTGCGAATCTTGTCACCAGTTTGATGCTCCTTCGATTGGTCCCAGTTATACTGCGGTGGCTAATAAGTATAAAGCCACTCCCGAAATCATTCAGACGCTGGTTGGTCGGATCATCGATGGAAGCACTGGGATATGGGGTGAACATGCCATGTCGGCCCATCCGGGTCTAAAAACAAAGGATGCAGAGCGGATGGTGCGTTATATCCTGGATTATCAAAATCCAAAACCCAGCGTAAAATTACTACCACTTTCTGGTCAGATTTCTCTGAAAAAACCCCCTTCTGAACCTGATGGAGGTAGTTTCCTAATTCGCGCTAAATACCGAGACCGAGGATCGGAGGGAGCACCGCCACTAACTACTGAAGAACTTTTTACCCTGGTAAGTCCTCGTCTGTTTCCGCAGATGGCAGACCATCAGGAAAATGTTCAATATCTGACTACGCTCAGTGCCCGATTTGATGTGCTAGGCCCTCAGGCAATGCTCGGGTGGGATCAGATCGACCTGAGTCACCTTACCCAGATCGAATTCTTTGTCCAAACCTTACCTCGATTGGAGGCTAGGGGAGGCACCATCGAAGTGCGGATTGATTCGGTGGATGGAAAGATAATCGGTCAATCTGAATTTATCAGACCTCAGCGGATTCCTCGATCAGTCAAACAGGCTGATCTCCTTGATCCGGATTCATTACGGAGACAAACCACGTTGCAGGCCCTCGTCGATCTAGAGGAGACCGTGGGGTTTCATGATGTATATTTTATTTTCAGGAACTCCGATGCAAAAGCCAGCGAAATACTACTGACCGTTGTCGAATTAGAGTTTTATAGCCCTTCTGAGGTCTTTTAGTAACTGATTTTTAACTTAGTGGGTGGGAGGAATGTAATGCATTGAAATAATAAACACCCTTTGCCTGCTATAGCTCTTTGGGGTTTAAACAATGTTGTCTCGCGGTGAGGCGATCTTGAATTAAGCTTCTTCACTCATGCTGCATCTCTCCACCTTCACATTCCAGCAGGTGGAGTGAGACAAACACATGCGAAAGGCCTACTTCTTCTTTTTCTTCTTCAGCTTGCTTTCGTACTTTTTGATGTCTTCTGCCGCGAGTGTTTTTACTTGCGTTAGCGTTTTGATTTTTTTCGCTGAACGAGGAGTAGATCCACCTATCCAAAGTTCATCCAGAAAACAGTCATAATAATAGTGATCGTCCGCTTTGCGAGCAAGAATGATGTAGTCACCACGTACCAAGGCAAAGTTGTCCTTGGTGTATTGATTCCAAGATTTCATATTCTAGTTGTAAACTCGGTTAAATTTAAGAAGGTCCAAACATAGTGCCTATCTTACGGGAAACCCAATTTGGCAACCTTACGTGTAGCCTTAAATTCCCTTAAAAGTACCAAATTCCTAGAGAAAGAGTGGCACGATCGCAAAATAACTTTAACTAATATGTTGTTGCATAATGTCGCAAACAATACATCTGTTTTTAGTCCAGATTTGATCAATAGTTATCTCAATACCGGGGTGGATTCCTCCATTCCCTCCTGTTGCGATCGAATCCGTTCTGGTTATCAAAGTTTGATTAAATCGATCATAGCGTATGCCGTCTGACGTCTATCCAACATTGAAATTACCTGTCATTCTATCCAACATCAGCACCATAAAATTCGATCCACATGCCGTTTGTCCACTGTTTATATTTTATGTTATATTATGAATATCTAGACAAGAATTTCCTCAGCCAATTTATTCAGCAGCTCCGCAATGGTTTCAAATAATCGATTGAGTCAGTGGAATTTCCGCTGAGCGCAGCCGTGATGTAAATGGAGTCCTTCGATTTTATGAATCACATTAAAGCAATCTCAATTTTCTTCTTGCTCTGACCTGCATTCTATTTGGGCTACCTTGGAGGCACCCTGAAGCTCAGCAATTTCGATGAGTGAAAAGACATGCCATTGGCGAAGGGCAGTTGATACTCTTTTAGATTTTCAGGAATCCCCTCTTTTTTTGGCATGGATAGATAAAGTAGTTGTTGACCTAAATGAACGGTTGCATGAAACTGGAAAAGGTTTCGCTCTTGAGAAACTCCGGCAAAAGGAAATGGAGTGTCGAGAGTTTTATTTATCAGCTGGAAAGCGGACCAACGTTCTGAATTGGATCTAACAGCGAAAGATCCGATATTCAACACGATACCTTTCTTTCAAAGGTGACTGACTGGATATTGCCTAGCTATACCGAGGTTGAAACGCCCCTAAATATTTGTCTGTTTAGTCCTTTTGATAATATCATTGGAATAGTTTATGTATTATAGGTGTTTTGGGCAGTGGCTATGCACGCCCAAACTAAAAGTTAAGCTATGAAGAGAATCTTTTATTGCGGGGCCTACCTGTTTCTTAGTCTGGTTTCGAGTTGCAGTTCGGTTAGTGGAGACGAACCCAAGAAGGCAAACCCGACACCTCCCAGGATGACCATGGCAGTGGAGGGATTCGTGGCTCAAGAACAACGACTCGAAAGCATCGTAAATGCCACTGGCAGTCTTCTCCCCAACGAACTCGTTCAAATATCGCCGGAACGTGCCGGAAAACTAATACACCTGCCACTCAAGGAGTCTACTTTCGTAAAGAAGGGAACTATGCTTGCCAAGATTGATGATCAGGAGCTGCAGGCTCAGTTGAATAAACTGAATGTTCAATTGCGCATGGCTGCCAAGGAAGCCGAAAGAGGTAGGGACTTGCGCAAGATTGAAGCGATTCCACTAGAAGAACTCGAACGCTTAGAAAATGCTCAGGAGCAACTGGAGGCCGATATTTCCCTCACGGAGGTGCTTCTGGAAAAAACCAACATTAGAGCACCTTTTTCCGGATTGCTGGGTTTGAGAAACGTCAGCCTTGGAGCCTACGTCACACCTTCTGAGTCCATTGTTTCATTGCAGCAGATTAATCCTCTGAAAGTTGAATTTGACGTGCCCGAAAAATACATGCAACAGGTGAATATTGGGCAGAAAGTAACCTTTGAGGTAGTAGGCTTTAGTGAGCCTTTCGTCGCCAGTATTTATGCCACCTCCGCAAATGTGACACCGAGTACCAGGACATTCAAAGTGTTGGCCCGGTGTGCCAATCCCGGAGGAAGACTAAAACCTGGCAATTTTGCCAAGGTAGAAGTGATCACTGGCGTCAATGAGCACGCCATCATGTTACCCAGCGATGCCGTCATTCCCGTCATCAGCGGTCAGAAGGTCTTTGTGGCAGAAGGAGGAAAGGTCAGTGAACGCTTAGTGGAAACCGGTATGAGAGAAGGTACCATGATAGAAATCATTTCCGGAGTGCAGGTGCAAGATACGGTCATTGTCAGTGGCTTGCTGGCCCTATCCGAGGGTATGAACGTTACGGTCTCTGAGATTGTGAGCTACTCAACACATCTGAACTAACATGTCACTATCCTCGATCAGTATACAAAGACCGGTTTTGGCTACCGTCATCTCCATCACCATCATGCTCTTCGGAGTCATTGGCTATACATTTTTAGGATTGAGAGACTATCCCAGTATCGACCCACCGGTCATTTCCGTGCGTACCAACTACATCGGTGCCAACTCCAATGTGATCGAGTCGCAGATCACCGAGCCGCTGGAAGAAAATCTAAATGGAATCGCTGGAGTTGAGTCGCTTACCTCTAACAGTACCGACGGTCGTAGTTCAATCACTGTGGAGTTTGAAGTTGGTACGGACCTAGAAGCTGCCGCCAATGATGTGCGGGATAAGGTATCGCTGGCCCAAAGACTCCTGCCGCCGGATGCCGAACCACCGATTGTCACCAAGGCGGATGCCGATGCCAGTTTCCTGATGGGCATCACCGTCCAAAGCGACAAACGAGATTTACTGGGGCTTACCGAAATTGCGAGAAATATCGTCAAAGAAAGACTGCAAACGATTCCAGGGGTTTCTCGAATCAGTGTTTGGGGTGAAAAGAAATACGCCATTCGTCTTAACCTTGATCCTGCTAAACTCTCTGCTTATCAATTGACTCCACTCGATGTGCGAAATGCATTGAATCAGCAGAATCTCGAGTTGCCAAGTGGAAAGATTGAAGGGCTTCGTACCGAACTAACGATCCGCACATTCGGCCGTCTAAACACACCGGAAGAATTTGAAAAAATGGTCGTGCGCGAAAACGATGGTGTCACCGTACTACTCAAAGACGTAGCCGATGTAGCATACAGTCCGCAAAATATGACGACCCTCCTCCGTGGCAATGGGATCTTGCCGATGATTGGTTGTGCCATCACCCCTCTGCCAGGATCTAATTACATCGAGATTGCCGACGAGGTATATGGGCGGGTTGAACAAATTCGGCAAGAACTGCCGCCGGACATCACTTTGGGTTATGCCTTTGATCAAACCATTTCGATCAGGAAAGCCATCGAAGAAGTACAGGATACCATACTTATTGCTTTTTCATTGGTACTCTTGGTCATATTCTTCTTTTTACGGGATTGGCGTACGACCCTAATTCCGGTGCTGGCGATACCTATCTCCCTAATAGGGTCCTTCTTTGTCATGTATATCTTTGGCTTTTCGGTCAATATTTTAACCTTGCTCGCCATTGTCTTGGCCACCGGCTTAGTGGTTGACGATGCCATTGTCATGATGGAAAATATCTACCGACGGGTCGAGAAAGGTATTAATCCCATTCAAGCGGGACTGGACGGATCACGTGAGATTTATTTCGCCATCATCGCAACCACGGTCACGCTGGTGGCGGTGTTTCTTCCCATCGTATTTCTTCAGGGCTTGACGGGGCGACTGTTTAGAGAATTTGGTATTGTGGTATCGGGTGCAGTGATCATTTCCACCATTGTGTCTCTTTCCCTGACGCCAATGATGGCCTCTCGATTTCTGAAAAATCGAAAAAAACAAAATCTCCTATATCGATCAACGGAAGGCTTTTTTGTGGGGCTCACTAAACTTTATGCAAGGTCGCTACGGGGCTTTATCAAGGTGCGGTGGCTCGCCTGGCCGATTACCATCGGTGCCTTTTACGGCATTTATCTATTGGCAAGTATGTTGCCGACTGAGTTGGCCCCGATGGAGGATAAAAGTGGATTTCGTGTTATTTCTACTGCCCCAGAAGGCACTTCGTTTGAGGTCATGGATGACTACCTACTCGACGTCCTGGCCATTTTGGATACTCTGCCAGAAAAGAAGGCCTACATATCCGTCACTTCACCTGGCTTTGCATCGTCTACCGCTGCCAACTCAGCTTTTGTCTTTCTTTCACTGGTCCAACCGGAGGAGCGTTTTCGAAGCCAAGATGAGATTGTCAAATCTCTGTATCCGAAGATCGGTAAACTCAATTATGCCCGTTCATTTCTTGCCCAAGAGCAGACCATCCAGGTAAGTCGGAGCCTTCGTGGTCTTCCCATTCAATTTGTCATACAGGCGCCCAATTTCCAAAAATTGAAGGATGTCATTCCTGAGTTCATGGCCCGTGCGGATCAACACCCAGCATTTTCAGTCACAGATTTAGATTTGAAATTTAATAAACCGGAGCTGCATGTCGAGATTGATCGGGAACGTGCCCTAAGTTTAGGTGTGACTGTACGCGATGTAGCGGAGACCTTGCAGTTTTATTTCGGAGGGCAGCGCTTTGGGTATTTCATTCGCGATGGAAAACAATACGAAGTAATTGGTGAAGCGAGCCGATTAAATAGAGATGAACCAGAAGATCTCAACCGGCTCTATGTGCGAAACAACCAGGGCGAGATTATTCAGTTGAGCAATTTGGTCACCACCCGGGAGGAATCAAATCCTCCTGCTTTGTACCGATACAATCGTTACATCGCTGCTACCGTATCTGCCGGGCTGGCAGATGGATTTACGATGGGTCAAGGCATTGATGCCATGCGGGAAATTGCGAATGAATTGTTGGATCCGAGTTTCAGTACGGCCTTGGGAGGCTCTTCAAAGGATTTTGAAGAGAGTTCCGGAGGACTTTATTTTGCCTTTATTTTAGCCTTGGCTCTAATTTACCTAGCTCTTTCAGCACAATTTGAAAGTTTCTTAGATCCGCTGGTTATCATGTTTACCGTGCCACTGGCTCTGGTGGGTGCCTTACTGGCCTTGCATCTTGGTGGCCATACGATTAATATCTTTAGCCAGATTGGTATCATCGTCTTAATTGGGATTGTCACAAAAAATGGAATTTTAATCGTTGAGTTTGCCAACCAACATCTGCGATCTGGTTATTCAGTGAGGGAAGCAGTCATTGAAGCATCTACCCTGAGAATGCGACCCATTCTCATGACCAGCATGGCCACCGTACTAGGTGTCACTCCGATCGCATTGGCACTGGGCTCAGCATCGACGAGCCGAATTCCAATGGGTGTGGCCATCATTGGCGGACTCCTTTTTTCTTTACTATTGACGCTCTATGTCATACCGGCGATCTTCACTTTTTTTAACTGGACTCGCCGGCCCGATCCGGAATCAACTTCCGACGTTCCAGATATTGAAGCAACAGAACATGCCGAGATGGTCGCCTCTGAGGTTAATGCCAATGCATTACATCCATCCAATCCGGTCGATGAACCAGAAGACGTGCCAGAATTCATGGAGGAAGATCATAGTGTTCCAGGTGAGGAAATAAAACCAGGGGCAGAGCAGCAAAAGCCTGCTTTGCACTCAGATAAAGTAGAGCCACCAAAGTTAGTGGGAGAGGATAATATTAGAGTGGCCGTGGCCAATCTAAAATTATTTTCAGAGTCAGAATCCAAAAATCAGGAAGTAGATCAAGTGCCTATAAACGGCGATTTATTATTGGAAACGGCAAAAACCAAGAAAAAGAAGAAAACCAAGCGACACAAGAAAAACGGGCAAAAAAAGGAGAAAAAAGAAAAAAAGAAATGAGCATGCATCCATTATTTTCTTCCCTGTGCAACGGGATTGGCCTCCTCTCATATCTGCTTCTCACCATTGATTTTTTGCAGGCACAACAAGTTTTATCTGTAGAAGAAGCCATCGCGCTGGGACTCAAGAACAACTACCAAATTCAAATTCTTCGCTCCAACGAGTTAATTGCCAAAAACAACAATTCCGCTGCCAATGCCGATTTTTTACCGACGGTAGGAGTCAATGGCGCTTACAGTTTTACTAGTACCAATACGCAACAAGAGTTTTTCAATGGAGAGACAAGGTCTGCCAGCGCTGCGGGTAGCCGAAACGCCAACGCGTCGCTGCAGGCTAATTGGACGATTTTTGATGGTTTTCGAAGACAAGCTCTGCGTCAAGCTTTAACCCTCGAAGAATCTCGAACCTCAGAAATTACCCGAGCCCAAGTGCTTCAATTGATCCAGCAAATTGAACTGGCCTATTATCAGATCGCACAGCAACAGCAACTAATTGGATTAACAAATCAGTCCATCGAACTCAATGAAGCTGTTTTAACACTGGCTCATCAAAAACAACAAATTGGTGCTGGAAGTCAATCGGAGGTCCTGCAAGCAAGCAACCAATTGAATACGGATTCGATCCTCCTGATCCAGCAGCAAGGTGAATTCGACCGCCTCAAGATTGACTTCAACAGGTTGGTGCAGCGACCGCTTGATGAGAATTTTGCCGTGATAGACAGCATCACCTTGGAGCCACTTCCTCCTCAAGCAGAAATGGTCCAAGAGGCATTAAATCAAAATCCAAATTTATTGTTGGCTAGAATTGATCAAGAATCTGCGGCACTGAAAATCCAGGAGATTAAAAGTGTCCTCTATCCCAAATTGAGTTTAAATGCGGCCTATAATTATAATTTTTCAAAAGCTGAAGTTGGATTCCTACTTTCCAATCGAACTTTTGGTCCCACGGGCCGAGCTACGATCACTTATGACTTGTTTAGTGGCCGAAACCTTAAGCGAGAATTGCAAAATGTGGACCTACAGCTCGACAATTTGCAACTGGATCAACAACAAATTCAATGGGACATTGAATCTCAAATCACATCTTTATATACAGAGTACAACAACCTCCTCGAATTGAGAAGAGCAGAAGAGAAAAACATACAGATTGCCGAACAAAATAGCTTACTAGCACAGGAATTATATCGCACAGGCCGCAATACAAGTTTTGAGGTACGCGAAGCCATTTTACGAGAAATCCAGGCCAAGGACCGACTGCTGCAAAGTACCTACCATTTGAAATTTATTGAAATTCAATTGAAGACCATTGCCGGATCATTGGTACCCTAATCGACGTCCCCTTGGATCCTCCTTAGTCCGTTTCACAAAGGTTACCAAGCCACCAAAATACTTCTTCCTTCCCATCATAATTTGTTGTTTGACTCAGTCGGTGGAGGGTTCATAAAGCGGTAGAATTGGTCGTTGATCATTCATGGGTAATCGTCCCTTAACGAGCTATTAGTTTACCTCTCCCAATAAATGCTCTTCCAAGGCCTGCTGCCATGAAGGTTTTTGAATTTGACTAACCAACTCTGCATTGATGGACTTGTATTGATGGTGACCTGAGGCCAAAATAAAACTTCGATATTGCTCCTCCAACGTTGTCGGCAAGATTCGAACTTCGTCTTGAAGGTCATACAGCTTGATCAAGTAATTCAAAATTCTTTTATCATAGACCAAGGCATTTATTTCCTTTTTGCCCAATGCTCTTAATCCTTGTGCAGGATCTGCATAAGTGTGTGTGGGAAAGATTTCATTGCTGACGAGAAAGTCTTCTGAGATGGATGCACCTACTGTTCCCAATCGATCCACAAACTTCAAATCTTGTCGTGATTGAAGTTGTGATTCAAAATGGCTTACCGTCAAGGTGGAGGCGATGGTGCCCGTAAAACTTGAGATAATAACCACTGCGGTAAACATCCAGATGATAGCGATTGCACGGCCCCACAAGGTTTTGGGGGCCTTGTCACCATATCCAACTGTGGTCATGGTCACAGCCGACCACCACAAACCGTCAAGGACTCCCAACCAGCCAGGTCGAAATTGGAAATGATTTCGCTTCCGTTCCGCCAACCAAAGCGTGATGCCAAAAATCATGATGATAAAAATGAGCAGGAGAATCACCTTCAAAAACTCTATGGAGAAGAAGTTTGCCAAGAAAATTCGAAATTGACTGCGGTTAATGTTTGGCACTGCCACGCCTACACCGGACAGTAGAAAAGGCTGAGTTAGTTCAAATTTATGGAGGCGAGCAGGAGTAACGTGAAACGGATTAATCGTCAGATCAAGCTCTCCGTACTCCAGTGATTTTAGAATACTAACTTCGTCGTGAAAACGGATAAACCTATGTTTAATATCGAGGGCTCGAGCAATTTCATTCCATAATTCGACGCTGAGTCCCGTGTAGCGATTTTCCCCAATTTTTGTTACGAACGGATGCTGCTCAACAATGCCAATGAGGAGTTCAGATGAATCTGAGGCCATCGCTGCCGATCGCGGGATATACAATACTACCGTCATCCAAATGATTAAGAAAATCGATCGACTAATATTTGTAATGGTCAAAATCATCATTCAAGATCTGATGCAGCAGAGCGAGCCACATAATCAGCGAGTATTTGCAACATCAAGATATCGTGTTTTTGATATTGGTTGGTGTCAATGCTGTAGGCGCATAATGCCGCCTGTCTGCCGCTGCCAAGTGTAAAGGGAACAAAGGCCATAGACTGATAAAGATGCTTTTCTTTGGTCTGTACGTACCGGCCATGTTCTTTGACAAAATCATTGACGACAAGAATCTCCTG
Source organism: Saprospiraceae bacterium (assembly GCA_965223215.1). Taxonomy (GTDB): domain Bacteria; phylum Bacteroidota; class Bacteroidia; order Chitinophagales; family Saprospiraceae; genus JABDMH01. The sequence goes on from CBDCVZ010000010.1 coordinate 752,973, forward strand.
TTGCTCTATCGACCAGCATGTCAAACTGGTTTTTGCATTAAATGGTTTACTGCGAAAAGTGAAGTTACCCCTTTCTTTGGTGGAATACCCACGATAGCAGATGTCTGCACCCTTGACATAGGCAAGTTCAAAAGCTTGTATGCCTTCTTGGGCATCAAGGGCTTTTCCGATTGACATGATGATGTAATTCCAGTCGGCCCCCTGCGGGATTTGATGAATGAATCGATAGAGGATCGCAATATTAGATACCGCTTCCTCATAGTCTTCCTTTTGAGTATCCATCTCCTTGGTCTGGGCAACCAATTGCTGATCCTTTTCTAATAGCGCCTTTTTTTGGGAGCTGAGGATTTTCTCCATGTATTGTACTCGCTTGGTAAAGAATAATCGCAAATAACTCCAAAACAGGAAGATGATCAGAGCGGCCACCGCCAATAAAAATCTTGGATCGCGATATATCGGCCGGCGCACATCGAGCTCATAGACCAGGGGAATACTCCAGAGATAACCCTCCATAAGCTTTGTCCTCATCTGTAACTCATAGGTACCTACATTGAGTGCTGTGAGGTCTACCGCATCACGTACCGGTGAGTCTTGCCAGGCTTCATCCGGATGGATAAGCGGTAGATCTGCTTTGGCAACTACTCGATACTGTAATCTAAAATGGGTAGCCGGATATGCTTGAGTCACAAGGTTAAGGCTTAAGGGCTGAGAGGTGTTGAGTCGGATTCTTTGGGGGCCATTTGAAATGGTCGAATGGCTTCCCACCGAATACGATTTTACGGTGGGTGCTCGGGTGCGAAGGGGCTTTGGATTGACCGCCGCACTTAAGGCGACCCCCTCGTCTGTTCCGATCCAAATCCTCCCAACTGGGTCAATGCTAAGGGAACGGTAGGAATTGATCACCGACGGGAGTCCACTTGATTCATCGTATAGCAAGGTCTGTCCATTTTGATGATAAATCACTCCGTTGGTAGCGGTGGCCGCCCAGACAGCACCATCTTGGGTGCAGCCGACGGACCTAATCTCTTGTTGAGCTTCTCTTGGAATATCCACGCGGATGATTTTCTCACCATCATGGGTTAGTAATCCGTCTGTGGTTGCAAGCCAGATAATACCCCGGGGATCAATGGCTAGGTCATGAACCTCAAACCGATGATCTACGGAAAAGGGCATCGACAGGCTGATATTTTCAAAGCGGTCTTCACCAACCACGTATCGACTCAAATAGGAGTCAACACCAATGCCTGCTGCATACAAGGTGCCGCGCATGTCTTGCTTGACGACCAACGCCCTACTAGTCAACCCTTTTTCCTCTCCGTATTCTCTGATGCTTCCATCCGTCATCACCCGCCCGACGCCAATGATCGGTCGGCCTCGCGGTGACTGACAAAACCAAAGGGTATTTGATGAATCCAAATAAATATAGAAGATCGCACCCCCCCGCTGCGAAAGATTCAGTCTGTTACTGACACGATTGCTGCGATCCAAAAGAAGCATCTCAGCATAGGAATTTCCAAGCCAGATACCGCTCGATGCTGCTTCAATGGCAGTGATCCGTTCAAAATCTCCCACCTTCACAGATTCAAACCAGTGCAACTTCTGATGAATTTTATGCAAGTCCCCAAAAGAGACCAGCACATCATTTTCTCTCCCGCTCAATAGCGAGATGGTATGATCGTGATTGAGGCCTTGAGGCATTTCAAAAAATCTGGTTTGTAAAAGATAAAGTCCATTTTGGTGAGCCACCCAGATCAGCTCCTGCTCGCCTTCAGTCGGATGAATATGGATCTGGTGTACCGATCCCAATGGTAAATCAGTCATTCGATGGGGATCATTAGAACCATAAATCTGTATCCAATCACGATCACCCGGGTATCTTTGAAATAGGCGTCCCTGTTCCGTCCCGATCATCCAAATACCATTGTCCAATAAGTTCATGGCAGATATCTTACCACCTGGAATCGGAATACTGGGCAGGGAGGTTAGATTCCCTCGGTCTGAAATCTGAAATCCAAGCAGTTCTTCTGATCCGATCCACAGTGTATCATCTTTTAACTGAATGGCGTGTACAGGTGATTCAATGGTGGTAACACTTTCAATGCTCTGTTCCTCCTTATTAAAGGTCAATATTTCACCATGATGCCTGATCAGCCAAATGGTACCATAACCATCTTGGGCAAAGTAGGTCTTAGTTGATTTACTACTGGGAGAAGCCGGTAGGGGAAGGATCAATGAAATTTGATCCCGGGCGTTGTATTTAATCACCCGATCATTGGTTTCACTAATCCAGACTTCCTTCCCTCTGTCTACGAAAATATTGTTGGGAAATTGTAATTCAATCGTGGAACCTTGTCGCTGCTTAAAAAATCCATGTACTTGATCATCTGCTGGAAGATGCTTGATACCATAAACATCAAGATCATTGACAAAGAGCAAAGTATCTGGACTAAAAGGTGCAAATCCATGAATGGTACGGCTCTTTAATTTGAGATTATAAGATTCAAACTCCATTCCGTTAAAGCGGTAGAGGCCCCGGTCTGATGCGATCCAAATAAATCCACGATCATCGCTCGCGATTTCGAAAACTTCGGAAAAGGGAGCTCCGGTCAGATCCCCGTACGACGTAAAGAAATATCCACGTTGGGCCAGCACTTCATAGGTGAGGAAGAAGACTGGCAAAAAGAATGATAGATTTTTCCAGGACACCAAGTCGGTCGTGTTGATCACATGATCGTGAATTTATGAAAACTCCACGAGGGTCGCTTCATCGTCTTATTTAACCTTTAGCGAGCGACGACCCTTTTCAACTTATGCGACCGAAATTCACTCTGACTAGTCAATCGGAAATTACTTCAGATGAACTACTGGCGAAGTCCAGTGACTTTAAGTACATGTGCACGTCCATCCACAATAAATGTTTATCAGGTCCAGGGTGATCCAATTTGGAAGCACAATTTGGAACCACCGGATAAGATGAAAGAACTATCTTACCGATATGATTTCTGACTCACGTAAGTACTTTGTAAAAGTTAGATTATCGAGGTTGATCCTCTTAGTAGCACATCTGGCGGTACTGTCTGATTCGGCCCAAAGCCAATCGGTCACGGTTTATGGCCATGTTTATGGTCTGCCTGAAAACCAACCTATACCATATGCCAATATTGGAATAGTAAATTCTTCGCTGGGTACCATTTCAAATTTCGATGGAAGTTTTACTATAAGGATTGAACCTAGCTACACCAAGGACAGCTTATTATTTTCGGCACTCGGGTATCATCCAATTACAGTGCCGGTCAAGGCCTTACTGCAAAAACCAACTCTAAATGTTTTCCTCAAGGAAAATGTGTATTCACTGACGGAAATAGTGGTTTCCGATACCAGACTCAAAAATAGAATTAAGACGGTTGGCAACCGGCACCATCAAGGAGGAACGTTATATGCAGACACGGTCCATGCCGGTGCCACCATGGCACTATTAATCAGTAACAAGAATAGGAGGGGAGCTTCACGTTTTAATTATCCCATCTATATCACGCACACTGACGTGATGATTGTCAACAATACCTTTGAGCATTTTAGAGTAAGGGCACGCATCCTTCAAGCGGTGGAGAAGGGAGGGAGGTTATATCCTGGTGACGATATCCTGCAAGAAAGTGTAGTTGTTGAGTCTGACATCTACGAAGGCTGGTTAAGGTTTGATTTTGCTGGTCAAAACATCGCTGTCACTGAAGACTTTTTCATCGCCTTCGAATGGATTCTAGATAAACAGGACCGCGTAAACCTTCACACCCAGTACCGAGATTTTCAAGAGAAAAACCCAGATAAAATTAGACGGCAGACCAGCATCATTGCAGGCAAGGAAATCACCTTTGATAATTATCAGGGTAACTTCTTTTTCGGTACTTCCTTTGGGGTCTCTGTCGAGCATAGTGTGCTCCGGGATTTTACCTGCTATTATCGGTTAAATAGCTTTGGGAGATGGTTGGTCAGTCCAACTGTATTGACCGCAAGGGTGGGGCTGAGCTCAACTCCGACGCCTTTAGGAGATCGCAGCAGCGCTTTAAGTGATTTGGCCGATATCGGGCCGGCAAGGTCGTTCTACATGATCTCAGGTCAGAGCTCCAGGATGGTTGGGGATAGCAGTGACTCGACACCAGGTTTTTATACGGTGCTACCAGAACCCATTCAAATTCAAGTGGTTCGCGAATGGAATACACTGAGTTTTTTTGCATTGAATGCGAGCACTTATCCTTACCGTATGCAATTATCATTTTCGAGAATCTTTAATCTTACTCCTACAGTTAAATTCAAGGAGGCAGTGGTTTATCCTGGCCGCACTCGCATTCATGTTTTTGATGTCGTTTTCTCAGACTTGGACAACTATCATTACGAGCTTGGCGTAGTCCAAACCATCGGTGATCCAAATAAGAAAACCGATATGGAATATCCCTACCTCATTCCATTGACGCACGGGAGCGTATTGGAACTAGGAGATTCATTAGCTACGCTGGACCAAACCGACCATTTTCAATTGGATCAGGGTTCACCTTTGGTGGCGAGCCGAAAGGGCATCGTATGTTCCTCATGTCGCGAAGTGGGACAGCAGACCACCATTTCTGCAAATTGCAGTGTCGAATTACGCCATGCCGATGGAACCATGATGGTTTACGATAATTTGGATTCTGCTGAAATACAGGTAGAAACCAAACAAACAGTTTTACCCGGTGATACGATTGCACGGATGTTAAAATCGAAAGCGGTTCAATTGAAACTCTATGAATTGGATGATTCCGGATCCTTACAACGTCTAACCATCCACTACCTGAATGGAAGCAATTCGCTACAGCCCTATTCTCGCTTGAGTGCGAACCTCATCGTCAAGCATCCCCCTAAATTATTACGGCAGGAGCATTCTTCTTCACTGGTAAGATGAAAAATGCATGGTATCCACTTTTCCCATCCCTTACTTTGCTAAAAAAAAACAGGTGCCACACAGTCAGGAATTCGTGGCGGCCCTGATTACGATCTAAATTAAGTGCTGGGAATTTTTGTTAAGACCATCCGTCAAGGTTGACCTTCCGGTTATGTGCTGCACTAATCCCTGCAGCTTATAGCCCACCCGTTACAGTAATGACTCATTTGCTTAACTTTAGGATACACATCCTAGGCCATGAAGTCAAAGCGTAAACTAGCAGCTATCATGTTCACGGACATCGTAGGCTACACCGCCCTGATGGACCATGATGAACAACGGGCATTTGCTGTGCTTAATTCGAACAGGCAGCTGCAAAGGCCCATTATTGAAAAGCACAATGGCCAGTGGTTAAAGGAAATTGGAGATGGCGTACTCGCAAGTTTTGACACCATTACCGATGCGGTAATGGCAGCAGGTGAAATTCAAGACTCCAGCCAGCACATCGCTGACCTGCAACTAAGGATTGGCATCCACTTGGGGGAAGTAATTTTTGAGGGTGATGATGTGTTCGGCAGTGGAGTAAATATTGCCTCGCGAATTGAATCTTTGGCCCCTCCCGGCGGCATCCTGGTCTCTGAGTCCGTGCACAAAAATGTGATCAATAAAAGAGGCATTACGACTACCTTAGTGAAAGAGGAGCAACTCAAAGGTGTCAGAGAACACGTGAGAATTTATCAGTTGGAGTTGGATAAAGCTCAAGTGGCAGATACCCGACCTCATGCAGAAGGGGTCGTTCAACCCAAAATAAAACAAAGACTAGCAGAGCCAAGAAGGCTACTCTTGGTTGCTGCCAGTTTGCTTCTCCTTGCTCTCGGATATCTGGGGATTAGTAAGGTTGGTGCTGGAAGTAAAGCAACTTCGACCCTAGAAACAAAGAATAAATCAATTGCTGTCCTTCCCTTTGTAAGTCTCAGCGACGATCCTGAAAAACAGTACCTGGCGGATGGAGTCATGGATGCGATTTTGCTGCATTTATCTAAGATTGAGAATCTAAGAGTGATCACTCGAACTTCAGTGGAACGATACCGGAACACCAAAATGTCTATTCCTCAAATCGCTGCTGAATTAAATGTAGACCACATTCTTGAAGGTAGCTTTCAAAAGCAGGGAGATCATGCAAATCTTATCGTTCAACTGAGTAATGCGGAAAAAGACGAAGATCATCTCTGGGCGGATGAATATCCACGCGACTGGTCAGACATCTTCGCGGTGCAAAGTGAAGTCGCTCAGACGATTGCTAGCAAACTACGGGCAGTGATTACACCGGCAGAGAAGCAACTGATAGAAAAGAAGCCCACCACCAGCCTCACCGCTTACGACTTTTACCAACGAGGTAGATCTGAGCACGTTAAATATCTTTTAGATAATCAACAAAAGGATGCTTTGGAAAAAGCTGCGCAGCTCTATCACAATGCCTTGGAATATGACTCAACTTTTGCACTAGCCTATACTGGATTGGCACATGTCTTTTGGAATAAGCATTATTGGGATGCACTCATCAGCGAAAATTTAATGGATAGCATCATTGAGTTGGTAAATACCGCTCTTTCTTTTGATGACCAATTAGCTCAGGCCTATGTGATAAGAGGCAACTACTTTCGTTTTAACAATAATAATGAACAAGCCGTCATCGAATATGATAAAGCAATCAAATACAATCCTAGTTCAGGTGAAGCCTACTGGAGAAAGGCCATCTTATATGAGCATGATGATCTGCTAAAATCGATCTACTATTTTCAAAAAGCTGCCTCACTATACAGAGGAGCCAGGTTACCACAAATTTACCGAAGGTTTGGCAGATCCTTTGCAATTGCTGGCTTTAAGGATGAGGCCATCCACTATACAGAAGAGGCCCTCAAGTTGGACAACGATTCTGCCCTTTACTACGCAGCATTATCAGAGATTGAAGATGGGGCTGGCAATCCAAAGGAATCCATAGAGCTGGGGGAGAAGTCATTTTCCATGGATTCAACGAACGCTTGGATTGCCTATCTGTTGGGAATCCAGCACATGTTTCTAGGGCAAAATGAAGAATATTTGAGATACATGCAAAAACATCACGCCCTGGTCAGTGATCTGGATAATCCCTCACCCTTTACCGTGTTTAGAATCGGACATGCCTATTGGGTCAACGGAAACAAAAGTGAAGCAGAGATCTACTTTGATAGGGGTACTAAGTTTTATACTGAGATGATAGGATTGGGACGCCATTTCTACCATGATATGCACACGTATTATAACCTGGCGGCCATAAGTTCGTTTATTGGAAACCGGGAGAAGGCTTATGAATACCTAAGACTTCTTAACCAACGCCCAAGAATGCCTAGATGGATGATAAAGGACATCAAAAATGATCCTCTATTCAAAAATTTACGAGATGATCCAGAGTTTGAACAAATCGTGGATGACGTAGTCGAAAAATATGAAGCTGAACATGAAAGAGTAGGGGTCTGGCTGGAGGAAGAAGGTTTACACTAACTGCATCCGATCTTTCTTTCAGATATGTTTATAAATGGGCTCACTAATTTATTGAAACAATACCATCGAGTCATTCTTTCGGAATTAGAGTAAAATTACTTCTTTCGTAGTTTTTGCCTCTGCATAAAAAAGTACACGGATATGGACCAAGAAACTGCCCTAGGTGATAAAAATATTGAGCCCAGACGATGCATTAATTTCGAGCACAATTGGAGACAAACAACAGATCTGGGCACAGGTTATGGCTTATCTATATGACAACAATCGAGACATCTCTGAAATTTGGAGGTATTATCACGATGGAAAGAGTTGGCTGTTTCGCTCTTTGATAAAGAAAAAGACAATATTTTGGATTAAGGTATTGAAAGATACTTTTAAAATCGTGTTTTGGTATCCGGTACGGTTAGAATCCAAGATCCTGGAGAGTGATTTACCCGACTCACTGAAAATACAATATAAAAATGCGAAGACCTTTAATAATACTCACTGTATTTATGTTGATGTTCAAGATGCTAGCGATCTAAAAAATATTAAGAAACTGATTGATTTCAAACTAGGGAACTTGTAAAAAAATGTGGTACCACTCTTAGTGGAAAAATGAAAGGTGCAGGAACCAATCTAGCAGCTACAATGCACCTGAGATCAGATCTTCGGCAAACTAGAGAAAACTAGTCTCTACCAAATCCAATCCTGCCGCAAGGGCCCATGACCAATTGACTTGAATTGCGATGCACCAACAATATCAAGGGTCATCTGGTGGCGTGGATGCTTGAATAACGACGAGAGGAATGAAGGCAGTGCGGGCTGGCTAAATCATGTGTGGAGAAGAAATCATTATTTGCTTGATCCTTAAATAGACAATACAAACCCCGAAGCTACAAAAGAAGAAGTAAATGCTTTTCGTTTCCATGTTTTAATGAAGGCCCGGACGGACATGGTCTGATGACGGCATGCTGCAACAGCGTTAGATGTTTTGGAATAAACCTACTAGGTTTACTATCTTGTATTTCTCGGTAGTGTGTGATGCCGGAAAATCTGAGTGTCGGCACGCCCGAATAGCCGCAAACCATCATAATACGTTAGAAAAACCATTAATAGAAAACAAGTATTATGAAGAGCTTAGTCATTTTATTCATTGTGTGTGCTGTCAACTTTCTTCTTACGGCCCAGGAAAATCATTTATTCCAAAACGAAGATGAAGAGTATATTGATAATCTTTCAGAAAGCATTGGCGATATAGAATTAAATCTGGATACCCTAGATGAAGACTATTACGTGATTCGAGGAAAAGGAGTGGCGGGGAACATTGGTGTGTTCGTCGGCGAAAATGGAGTATATCTAATTGACAATCAATGGTCAGCTTTATCAGTTCGGATTAAAGAAATGGTTGCTTCGATAAGCGACAAGCCAATCAAGCTTATCATAAATTCACATTTTCACTTTGACCACACCAACGGAAATCTGGCTTTTGGTCAGGAGGGGATTCCCATCTTGTCTCATGTAAAAGCCCGCGAAAGAATGCAGAGAAGGCAAGTACTGCATGGCTTTAATTCGGTGGTCCAAAATCCCTATCCTTCGGTGGGATTACCAACCATGACCTTTGCAGACAAAATGATATTTCATGATGGAGATGAAATTATTGAGTTGGAGTATTTTCCAAACGCTCACACAGACGGAGACATCATTGTTCATTTTAAGAAAGCAGATATTTATCATATGGGAGACATTTTTGTCACGTATGGAATTCCGGTCATAGACCCTGACGGAGGAGGTGATATATATGCCCTTATTAAAACCATAGATTATACCATAGCACATTCAAAAAGTACCTCAAAATTTATTCCTGGACATGGTCCTGCCTGCTCGAAGAAGGAGTTGATCGTTTTTAGTGAATTACTACATCTTATTTTGCAAAGTGTCGAAGATTCAGTGAAGAATGATAAGAGTCTAGAACAAACAATCCTAGATACAAAAACAAATATTGGGGAAGATGTAGGAGGGATCGACAAAGATAAATTCATTACCATGGTCCATCAGATGGTCACCAAACGCCATAATAGATAAATGGGGAAGATGGCCCAGAGATACCATCAAAAGTTGCAGTGAATTGATCTGCGAACTTTGTGATCCAATGAAACATGCCAATAGAAAGAACGAAGTACCTAATACAAAGATGACACCATTGAAATTAGCCAAAAAATATATGGCCTGCGTCTTCAAAGCCGTAGATTTTGATGAATTGAGAAGCATCCTTGCGGATGACTTACAATTTGATGGACCATTTTTTAATTTTGATACGGCAGATGATTATGTGGATTCACTTCGTTCTGCTCCCCCTCAAGGGTTTGAATATGAAGAAATTCGGTGCTATGAGGACGATTCTTCAGCCAACTTGGTCTACCTTTTCTCAAAACCAGGGATCTCAACGGCTATGTCACAGACATTTTGGACAAATCATGGGAAAATTACTCGTATCCTGCTGATTTTTGACACCGGTGTATTTCCATTAGCATGAAATGGTGCATTAAAGACAGATGGTTAGATCATGGGTCTTAGATCATGTGGATAGACGAGAGAAGTGCAGGTGTATGTGTTATTTTAATAATGATGGTGGCAGGCCCTCCGACAGTGAAATGTCTTGAGCGCCAGAGGCTGGCTGTGGTGCCAGCCTGCTGACAAATTGAAATATGCCATGGCTTGAGGTCAACTTAAATAAAGGACTAATGGAAAACACAACAAAACTTGAAAAAATATTGACAAGGAATGACTATCTGGTCGAGAAAAATGATGGAAAGATCTTCATACGATCACGTGGTAGAACATCGAAGACAATAAAGCTATATGCTGGATTGGGAATCCTTTTGACTGTTTTTGGTTTGGCCTTACTGCTGATTTTTGGTTCGATATGGGGTTTGTTATTTCTGTCGGTGTCTATTCCAATGTTTATCCAAGCCAGGCGATTTTCTAGAGAGCAAAAAATCTTCTCCGAAAGACAATTAACCATAGCTGAAGACGCAATTACAATTGATGATGGAGCATCAAGTAAAATTCTCAGTGCTTCAGGCATTTCGAAAATCCGCTACCGATTTGAGACCTCCGAGAATCTTTCAACTGCGAAGATCCTGGTAGAGGAGGAGGGTAGGGAGTATCAATTATTGCAAATATTTAATGACGACAAAAGAGACTTGGACCATGACGCCCAAGATGTCATCAAGGAGCTAAGAAACTTAATGCAATTAAACTCGCCAAAACAGGGCTGATGCCTGCCGGAAAGGTGAAGTCATATGACTGGGAATTCGATTTATCGGAACCCTATGTCTGGTTAGAGCACCTGATGATGGAGCCATTTTGATTTGGACGCCTCCATATTCCGAATAAGCTGACCCCCCATATTCCAAATCATGCTGACTCCTTATTCCGTCAAGCTCCCTGAAAAGGAGGGTAGCGCGTAAGGCATCAATGTCTTAGCTAAAACCATTTGCCTGGTCGCAATCTTCGCCGCGTTCCAGCACGACATAGATCACACTCTGGACCTAATTGGTCCACAACTTCCCATTTTCCTACCTGGAATCACCAGTTCTTGTGGAAATTAAAGAACGGTATTATTGGAAAGATACTTAACTGCTTCAATTGAGGTGCACCATTGTCCGGAGCATGCTGGATATAGTAGTAGTAGGGATTCAGCCGATTGTAGACATTGTAGATTCCTAATTTCCATGTATTGGTGCCTCTTTTCTTCGTCCGCCTAAATTCAAAAGAAATGTCCAATTTATGGAATGACCTAGACAGTATGTTGTTCACAGAAGTAACATCATAGATGTCCGTTAAATGATTGAAGCTTTGAAATCGGTCCGTCAAGTCATCTGATTGTATCTGATACCGAAAATTAGGAAATGTTAAGGGGTGTCCTGATTGGAACATCCATGTGCCTCCAAAAGAAATCTTATCGCTTATCTCACCTTTCACCACAAGCGATATATCATGCCTCCGATCGTATAAATAAGGAAACCATTGATCATTATTAAAACCATCGAATTGCCGTTCGTTTTCAGATAACGTATAAGCTAACCATCCACTAATTCTACCAGAATGCTTACGCAATAGCAACTCCAAACCACGCGCCTTCCCCTCACCGCCACTGATAAGCTTACTTGCTAAATCACCGGGAGTAAAGAAACTTTGCCCCGTATTTAATCTAATCAAATGATTAAACTTTTTCGAAAAGAAACCAACCGAGAGTTCATAGATCTTCATTTCACGTTTTATCTCCAGCCAAATCTGACGGGACCGCTGTGGTCTGACGTTAGCTGTACTAGGTACCCATAGATCAGCGGGGAATCCACTGGATGAATTGCTCAAAAAATGAAGAAACTGATTTAACAACATATAGCTAGCACTAACTGACCAATTACCTCTTTGATAGTTAAATAGTAACCGCGGATCAACCAACAAAAAGTTTCTTAGGGGTACGGAAAACAACGAAATATTGCATCCTCCCTTAACCGATACATTCTTGATTATATCATCCCATGTCCACTCGTTATAAATCTTATATTCGGGGGAATGACTTATTCCATCGCTGTATACCGTATCGATGTCTTGATACTCATTTATATCTTTGATAGTCTGACGAAAGGGAGTAAAACTCCGACGGTGCAGCGCAACACCGATCTCCCCTGTGATTTTATTACCAAAATACTTTTGAGCATCAAGACTTAGCTGAATATCATTTATCTTAGAGAGTAGCCGCTGATCATTAGCTACTATTATTTTATTGGGAGACCTAACATCTAGTAGACTTCGATCATCGAAAAAAAAGTCTGCATATTTAGTGTCAAATCTCAAAGCCCAGTTTCCATTGGGTATGTGATTCCAAGACAGGGCTATGACCTTGTTTCCCCAAGCAGCGCTATTCTCCGCATTAGCATTGAATTTTTCGTCTGGGAGTTCCCGAAAGGTAATGTTCTTTGCATTATCTCTCAAATATGACTTGTCAACGCCAGCATAATATGATATATAGAAGCTATTCCTCGCATTAGGTGCAATCTTTATTTTAGCTTGAGAATCCAATATATAGTAGCCAGCACCAAAGTCTTGTTTGTCAATATATTTAAGGTAAGCATTCGACAAGATATCGAATAGTGTTCTCCTAATTGAAAATGACGCAGTCACCTTCTGGCTGATAGGTCCATTTGCCGAGAAAGATGTTGCCAGGAGACCAATATTCAGGTCTTTTCTCCATTGGTCCTTTCCACCGTCCTTTAGACGTGTATCAATAACTGAAGATAACCTTCCCGAGAATTTGGCAGGAATATAGTCATGATAAATCGTTGTGTTTTTAATGCTTGCTGGGTTAAATGTTGATACAAAACCGCCTAAATGATATGCATAGTATAGCGGTGTACCATCCAAAAGGATCAGGTTTTGATCTGGGCTTCCACCACGTACATGCAGACCACCATTCCCCTCCAGACCTCCAGCAATCCCAGGCAATAATTGGAAGACTTTCAAGATATCTGTTTCACCTGTTAAAGAAGGTATGTTCGATATCTCTTGTGTTTGCAGTCTTATAAAGTGATCTGTACTTCGGTACTTTTCAGAAGAACCCCTTACTTCAATTTGGGCAAGTTGTAAGCCAGCTTCAAGATTTATCTTCACAAGTGTGTCTCGTACGAGCTCAAAGTATGAAGTATCTGTGCGGTAGCCTATGTAAGAAGTGATAACGGAAACTCTTCCGGAATGATCTGGTATGCTGAGCGAAAAATATCCAGATTCATTGGCAGTCTGAGATGATTCCTCCTCTACCAAATAGATATGTGCACCATTTAGCGCTTCCTTAGTTGTAGCATCTAATACGAAGCCACTGAAAGAAACCTGTGCTGAAAGATCTAGGGAGCACAATATGCCTATCAACACTCTTAGTAAAGGTATCCTATTCAAAGACTTCTACGTATTCTTTGTAAACCCCTGCAACCACACCGAGTCCATTATTGACATTTGTAAAAAGCGGTTTAGGATTGGTGCCAAAAAAGAACTTTTGAAAATCATCCAATTGCTCATCCGTGTTTATACCATGCCTATACTGCAGTAAGCTCTTCTTAAAAAGGTAGTATGAACGAGAGCTATAGTTTATATGGAGTAGATCTCCCTCCAGCAAGTTATCAACTCTTTGTATATCATTTCCTCCCCGAGTTTTACCATTGACCAATTGAAAGAATATTGTCGTATTGGGCCCTTGGAACATCTCATCACTTAAGACATAATATGGGGGATCGAATTCTAAAATTCCCTCTGCCTTTATCTTAGGGTCAACATTCTTTCCAAAAAGGTAATAATCTATAAAGCACCGATCCGGTTCATCAGGTAGGCATGCCTGATTGATAAATGAGAACTCATAATATTCTGCAATCTGATCATCATTCTCTAATCTAATCGTAATGTTATGAAAATCATCACCTGAGGGATCCCCCGTCACAATAAAACTATACTCCCAATCAACCAATCTACCCTTTGCGGGTATCTGATCCCGACCCCAAACTTTTTTCCCATCATACCAGGTTTCAATTTGATACGTCGTAAGAGGTTGGGCAATAAATGAACTTATATACCACCCTTGCCCCTCCTCAAGCAAAGTATCGATCATCCCAGTTTCTTCATCCAAAATAAAGATGTCGGTACCCCCAATAAAATCAAGTATAGTGTCTTCTACTTCTCCAGTTGATCCAAAATAAACACGAATCTGTTGATTTGCCTGCATTATGGATGTTAAGACGGGCATATTCTGGTGGGTAGGAAGTGAAAATTCAAAGGTATCGACACACGAAACCAGCATATGGGCAAATACGATGATGAATAGCCTCCACATATCGATATCATTATAACATGGATTTCACTGATCTTATTTTCTTGATATTGCAATCCTTGAAATGTAGAGACCATGGCAGTCCTCTATAACCTGCCTAGTCTATACCATAGAAATCATACTGGTAAATGTTTGCACTCATCTCATAATATCCACTTGAGGAGGATCTGATGCATACTCCATCTCGTCTCATTCAAAAAAGCAACATTGTTGCTGGCACCAACACTATGGACCCACACTGTAATGGCATTACTGGCCATAAACCTGTGTTATGTGGAACTGTAGTCGCTGTACAGTTACATCCAGACTGGAACTACCTGACCTACTGAAATCAAAATAAATTTGCGCAAGCAAAAGCTTGTATATATATTTGCAAGGTATTGCTTGCGCTTTTAATCTAAAAGGATGAGAAGAGACGTATTTCAAGCCATAGCCGACCCCACCAGAAGAGACATCTTGTTGTCATTGACCCAAGAGCCCCAAAATGTAAAATCGATAGCCCATCAGTTTGATATGACGCGTCAGGCTGTTTCTTTACATATCAAGTACCTCCATGAATGTGGCGTAATTTCGATTGTAAAGCAAGGAAGGCACCGATACTGTAGCCTGGAGCTGAATAAACTTACTGAAGTTGCAGACTGGTTGGATCCTTTCCGCGTCTTATGGGAAAGTAGATTTAGAAAGTTGGACAACTTATTAGTTGAATTAAAAACAAAAGGTAATTCATGAACGAGACTAATTTTGAAACGAAAGGCAGTCAACTGATCGTGACTCGAACCTTTATGGCACCTCTGGCGCTCGTTTGGCGTGCTTGGACGGAGCCTGAATTGCTAGACCAATGGTGGGCACCAAAGCCGTGGAAATCGCAAACTTCGCACATGGAATTTAAGATGGGAGGTTATCGACTCTATGCCATGGTTGGGCCCCAGGGAGAAAAGCATGTGGGCCGTACCGACTATCTCTCCATTATTGTCAATCACAGCTTTTCTGGCAAGGATTCGTTCTGCGATGCTGCAGGAAATGTCAATCCAGAGCTTCCGGTTGCAAAATTTAGTAACCAATTTACAGGAGAAGGGGATCAAACGGTGGTAAGGGTGGTCACCCAATATGGCTCTGAAGAAGAACTGCAACAAGTAATAAAAATGGGAATGAAGGAAGGCCTCTCCATGGCCTATGAAAATCTGGACCAATTATTATTTGAATCATCGGCAAATTGAGATCACAAACACCAGCAGCGTTAGAAAAGCAAAAGGCACAGGACGATCAGCTTTTGACCTATCGGCGATCCGCTTCACCACGTTCGACAAAATACATTTCGAGTGCGCCTTTGTGTTTCGTTTCAATTTTTCCGCGGTATTCAAAGGAAAATGCCATGTCATCTTTTAAATATTGGTACGTATGGTGACTGATATTAACCTTGCCCGCTAGACCAGCACTCTCCATGCGGGAGGCAGTATTCACGGTGTCACCCCAGATGTCATAAGCAAATTTCTTGATGCCTACAATGCCAGCTACCACAGGTCCGGTGTGTACGCCGATGCGGATTTCAAAGGTATCATCTCCACGTAATTCCCGCTGATCAATCATGTAATCTCTAATCGCCAATGCAGCGAGTACTGCGTCCCTTGGATTGGTGCTGGTGGGTGTAGGTAATCCCGCTGCCGCCATATAGGAATCACCCACCGTCTTGATTTTCTCTACTTGGAATTGCTCCATGACTTGGTCAAACGCCTTAAAGCAATGATCAATTTCTGCTACTAATAATTCCGGGCTCAGGTGTTCAGCTTTTTGTGTAAAATTTTTGAAGTCAGTGAACAAGACCGTCACGGTATCATAATTTTTGGCTTTGGCAATGCCGTTCTTTTTTAATTCCTCAGCTGTTTCGTGGGGCAGAATATTAAGCAACAATTCATCTGATTTTTCCTTCTCCGCTTGAATAATGTCCTTTTGCGCTCTTATCTCGGCCGTACGTTCGGCAACCGTTTTCTCCAATTTCCTTTGCCTCGCTTTGAGCGCCTTAGTGCGCCAATTAATATATCCTATGATGCCGGCGATTAAGAGCACCAGGTACATCAGTACCGGCACCCAATGCAGATACCAGGGGGGTCTAACTTTAAAACTATAAGTCAAAGCTGTCTCTTTCCAATTTCCCTTTTCATCTCCTGCCCTCACCGCAAAAGTATATTCTCTTGGAAATAGAAATGCCGGCAAATTCGTGTAGCGAATACTATTATCCATTTTTTCCTCCGACCAATCTTCGTCATAACCACTTAATTTCGTCTGGTATCGCAAACCCTTTTCATAGGTATAACTCAGGCCAGCATATTCAATAATTAGTTCGTTATTGCTTTTACCATCTCGATTGAGCTGAAAATCGCGTAGCACGACAATGGGAGCCAGCGTGTCTTGATCATCCAGATCCGGATCATAAAGGGATAGACCCTTGGCGGTGGCAAAGAATAATTTTCCTTCTTCATTTTGAGATAATGAGGGATGCCCCCAGGCTACATCATCGATCAGACCATCGCTCTGCCGGATATTGCGAATAATGCGCTTCTCACCTAAATCGATGGCATATAGCCCCTGGATGGTTGGGGCCCATAAAATGCGTCCATTTCGATCAGCTAAAAGTCCCTGGGCAGCATTGGGTTCTAGTCCATTGTCCTTATTAAAAACGTAAGTGGTTGTATCCGTACCAGTATCCATTGCCAGTACACCAAAATTTGAGCTAATCCAGAGCATATTGTTGACGTATTCCAATCCGGTGGTTTCACGAATGGTATCAGCATCTATATGGACATGTATCGGCTCAAAAACAGTATCTCTAATGGTGAAAGAAGATCTTTGTTCCGGTTGGGTACTCTTTTCATTTTTTAATCTTAGAAGACCTTCAATTGTCACGGGAAATCTCGAGCGCAGAACACCATAACCGGAATCAGCTAGATAGATTACATTTGCATCATCTTGAGCCAGATCTCTGAGTCCGATGCTTTGAATGCCTGCTTCTTTCCCAAAGTAAAACCAAGTTTCTTCGAAAAGCATCAGTAAACTGTTTGCACCCACAAACCAGGTTGTTTCAACTAATTCACCCGCTTGCGAGCGCGGTAACATGATCCGCTTGACCTTATTCAAATGATCAATCTGCCATTTGCGAACGTAGACCGTTTTATTCCAAAGTTTATGTGGAATCGGTCCGTCAAAAAATTGAATGGCAGGATCGTCTTTCTCCTGGTGGATACAAGTGAGTCCCTGCCGTCCGGCTACCCACAATCTTCCGCGACCATCTTGGTGCAACCCCAATATCACATTGGAAATCAAACCTTCATTGGTGGTCATGCTTTCATGGCTACCGTCGGATCTGATGAAAGCAATGCCTCCCGCAGTCCCGACCGCGATCATTTCATCTCGGGCAGAACCTGATGCTGCGGGGCCAATGACGTAGTTGGGAAGCACTGCGATTACTCCACCATCAGGCAAAACCGCTGGGGCACCTCCCCGTGAACTGGAGGTGTAATGGCCGAATGCCTGATAATCTCCTGGCATCCGAGATACGCCAGCATTACTGGCAACCCAGATATTGCCCTCACGGTCTTGGAGTAGATCCCAAACCGCATTAGCTAAGAGCCCATTTCGCACGCTATGATTACGTACCACATCCGTTCCTATCTGCCAATCGATCAGACCTGAAGTAAGTGAACTCCCAAGTACATGACCCGGCTTGATTTCACAAAAAGCCCGAATGCTGAGATGGTTAACTTCTGAATAAGTCTTAACCGCTAGATCTTGATGAGGATGAATCGACCAGGTGAACCCATCGAGACAATGTCCCCATATGGTGCCATCGCTGGTATAAGAGATATCTGTTGTCAGGGCATGACTGGGATTCATTGCTGAACCAAAATCGAGCTCAGCCACATTAATCTCATAATTTACCGGATCGATGGACAGCAAATACTCGCTCTGAGCAACAGCGTAGATCTTACCATCTGAATGTTGGAGGAAGGAGAAATTAATGCGTTTATTTTCAGGCAGATCTTGGGTCACTATGCTGTCCGTGCGCAATGAATCTTGATCGTCATAATAATACCTCAGGATCAAGTCATCGAGACCAGTCCACACATTGCCATAGCTATCGGCAAATAAGTTGTTTCGACCAATGATGCGTGTGGTGGGAAAATTTATCCCGTCAATTTCCTGACCAAAAGTAATCTGTTCACCCGGAGCATAGTCGGTTAGCGATCGGGTGGAGGCAAAAATTCCTTGATGAGCATCGCCCAACCAAAGTCGGTCTTTATTGTCTTGACAAATGCTGAACAGATAGGTGGTGATCCCCTGGTCGAATGAGAACAATTCCATTTTACTTCCATCATATCGCACGAGTCCACTTCCATAAATTGCCATCCAAATGTAGCCCTGCCCATCCTGGAAAATGGCGGTGGCAGCAGTTCCCGGAAGCGGATTGATCTCATTTTCCGTGCTAAAATGCGTCAATGGTAGTTCTTGAGAATTGGCCACATAGTAAAAGAGTGCAGATAAAGTGCAGATATGGGTTACAATCGAAAATCTTATTCGTAAGTATGGCATTGAGATGTTTGACATCTAATTGATGATCAATGTAAAGATAGATTAGTGAGATGCCTAATCATTGGGAAAAAATCCATAAGGCTTGGGAAGGAATAAATGCTGCTCGTTGCAAAAAACGAAGCTTGAAGTTTGCAATTAACCAAGATTTGGCAACTGCAGGGCTGTATTCTAAAAAAACGTGCCTTGCCATGACCCCCCGACTTATCCGAGAGGATGAACATCCGCTTTTGTAGGAAATCCTCTATCAAGCATGGTTCATTCCTATGAGCAACAAATGTTATCCAAATCGATCACTACGGATTGTGCAATAAAAAAATATACAGAAGACTGGAATCAATTATTAAATGCAACTCCTTCATCCACCCTAAGCATCACGAATCTGGAGAGATCTGTGGATCAAATACTTATTGAATCTACTGGATGACTTGAAGACGATATCGCTGGTCAGTTGTTAAAATGTGTTATTTAACACTTTCATTGGTCACCACTTTATATCATTATCATACATTCGCGGCCGATGTTTGGAGGCACCTTTTGTCAACACAGAATGGATTTCCAAGAAACGTCATGACCCATGGCAAGGTCATCAAGTAGGCTTGGGTTTTCGCGTACAACAACTGCATCACACCGCCAAGGATCTGATTTATAGGTAAAGCATAGAAGAGGTTACGAATGTTAAAGAAGACAGTACTACTACTATGGGGCCTAGTCCCAATATTGGTTATTGGCTGCTCCAAGGTACCGGCCACAAAGCATCTTAATCAATTTAGTCTTCTGGTTGATGGCGTCCCGTGGCATGTTTCGGAGTCAACAACCGATCCTTGTCAGAAAGCCTTCCACGCATCAGAGTCCTTCGGACCTTATGAGGTTGGGCAACAACCTGAACCATCCTACTACCATATTTATGCTATTCAAGATCCACTGGTTTTCGAAGGAGTTGCTGATGTAAAGAACAAGCTTGAAATTCAAGTTTACGACGTTGCCGAAATTGGACATTACCTAATCGATGGATCAGATCAGGAAAACTTTCAGTCTTTCGTTCGCTTCTTGGTAACCACTGCTGAGGGAGAGAAAAAACTTTATAAAAATGATCAGCGTGGCAACTTTGTTTTCTCCATTGATAGATTTATCAATACAAGTACACTATCGGGCCTTAGGGGGATCGCCGGTGAATTTGCTGGCACCCTCTATGAAGTCAGTGAACCAAGTGATTCACTGGTAATATCTCAAGGTGAATATCTATTTGCCAAGATGAATTGGACCAATTTTGATCAGTGTGCCCCGTGAGCACCGCATTTTGTTGGGTTTTGATTTGACTTGATTCCAGAGCACTTTTGGATATGAATGTCTTCTACCCTGATACACAGCCATGTTTTAAGCCATCCTTTTCCATTTAGATCAAGCCAAATTCAAAGCCCCGGCGGACCAGCAGGGCCGTATTATGTGCGCCTATTTTCTGCAGGAGTTTTCGCCGGTGACTTTTCACAGTCTCGCAACTTATATACAGGGAGGAAGCGATGTCTTTTGTTGAAAACCCATAAGAAATCAGATGAAGAATTTCGATTTCTCGTGCTGTTATCGGCCGGTTAACTGTGATCATTTTCAATAGATATTTTTAAATAGTGCTCATTTTCTACTGGTTGCTTCGAATTTGGATCCTGCCTTCAGATAGCGATTGATTAAATGTGTACAACACAACATCACTTCACTTGCTATCTTAGCTTGCCCAGTTGGATTATTGCCTTGTTTTCAGAATTTGAGTTGAGTTTCTAACTTGTCTAATTCTCCAGTCGTAGTATTTCTTCCCGCATCTTCTCCAAAAAAACTATTCCAGAACCCTGATCTGGTTTCGAGGCCGGCATGAGCACCGACAAACGTATTACAGTTGATTATTCCAGTAGTTTTTTGCCCGGCATCAACACCAATGTAGATTGAGGTAGTATCTCCTACAGGGTACACTTCAAGAAAACCTTCAATGACTGAGATTGGGTACTGCGCTTGAGCTGATTGCGCTGCAGCCAGTATCGTTCCAAGAAGCACAAACTTTGGAATCAATTGTTGTTCCATTCTGTGGTGCAGCTTTGTCAACATCGTGATCAGTTTTTTCATGATATGCAGGTTATGGATGAACGCTGTGGCAAGTTAGTTATGACCATTAAGGGAAGCCAGGACACCTGAGTGAAAGGCAGAGATGAACTAGTAAATGGTATGTTGATTACGTGGACCTTCTAATTCCTAAGATCAACTGCAGCAAGAAATGATACCCCAGCTAAAATGTCTTGCCAGAATTTATTTGATCAAATGCAACTGTCATACACACTAGTGCACTGTATCAATTACAACGGATAAATAAATTGGATTCTTTTGCTCCACCCCTGCATCATCAAAAGCCTAACATTGTATTGACGATGAGAAGTTTTGTTTCGTTCCTGCCGCCGCAGGCGGGGATCTGGCACATGCCATTGGCATCCCTACGGGAAAACTATCTCAAGTTATACTACCCATTTAGTTGATACCGTCCACTAAACGATCAGCATTGAATTTCGGAGCAGGATTTCGGCATTGTTAGTGGGATATCGGCTCATGAAGTTTTACCAAATTAGCCATTCACTCAGATGATCATGCGTATACTCACCGAAAGAGGCCAGTCACCAATATTATGACCTCGGTGACCTCGAGTTAGCTACATTATGTAGAAAATTACGCTACCATGCGCAGGTCTGCAGTTATTTTATTTGTGCTTATGTCAGGTGTGCTTTGTGCTCAAGATCGACTGGAAATCAGTGGGACCAATGATGACACCAGTGGTGGGACCGCAATACTTACCACACCCTCCGAAAATCATTTTCTTCGCCTTTTTGGTGGTCAGAACAATGATCCTAATCCTCACTTAATGTTCACAGAGTCAGACACTTTTTCAATTGCCAATGGACTCTCAGATTTTTCCAACTTTACGGAGCGCCTGACCATTCTTCCCCATGGATTCACTGGGATAAATAATAAATTTCCGTCCGTCGATTTTCAGGTGTCCACCTTCGATCCTAATGATGGGTCCCAAATTGAGGCCTCCAATCAAGACCGGTCACACTTTTTGGGGCTCTTTTCTGGAAGAACAGATCGACCCGAGTCTATCCTCTATCGAAGAGTGAAAACTGACCTCGCCATCTCTACCCTTGACACCATGGGTAATATTGCAGAGCAAATGCGGATAGATAGCCTGGGTAATGTGGGCATAGGAACATCTGACCCCTTGACCAAATTGGATGTGAACGGTAATCTGCAATTGAGCGGGTCCAATCGATATATTACGTTTTACAAAGACTCCATCTGGAGTCATATCCGACATCATCCGAACACGGCAATGATCATCACCAATCGTACAGCTGGCGACATCAATTTTTACAACCAAAGCACCCTGGCCTTACAATTGAGAAGCGGCAATACTGGCCTTGGAACCACTCCAACACAGAGATTGGAAGTGAATGGAAAAATCAAACTCAGCGATGATGGGCAGGCGCCCAGTGCCGGAACCCTTCGATACGTTACCGGTCAGTTTGAAGGCTATGACGGAGCTGATTGGCATGTATTCAACGAGCCTGAAGATACTTTTTATTGCTCGGTCTCCGCCGCAACTTTTAGACCAGTTAGTAGCGCGGTCACAACTTGGGAAATCAGTGAGGTCCTGGCATACTTAGGTTCAGGTGAAACGGAATCCATTGTCGCTCCATTGACTTTACCGCATGGCGCACGATTGATTTCAATCAAGTTTCAATACAGTGATAATAGCACTCAAGATTTGACGATAAGATTTAGTCTTCGAGGAAATGCTGTCACAAATCTTTATGAATTTACGAGTACTGGTATGAGTTCGGAAAAGAAAGAGGAAAATCATGTCTTTCCATCCCCTCACATCGTTGATAATGCTGAAAATATCTACTATCTAGAAGCCCTTCCCAAATTTGGTGATACATGGGATGGTTCAACACTGTTTGTCGCTAAGATCGTCATCCAATATGTCAGATAGGCATTGATGATCAGAACATCTCATGAAACAACTAAGACCTCGCATTCATGATGGATCTAAGCTCTTTACTACTTATACGACGCATGTGACAGAAAGGAAATGAGAGTATTTTAGAAAACATTTCATCCAGGTAGTCAGGTCCTTTTAATCGACCATTGATAGACTCAATCATTGTCAGTATGGCCTCCTTACCCTTATACTGGAGTAATATTTTCTAACCAACACATTTAGCGTTCATAAAAGCTGGGATTGATAAAATCTTCCACTTGTTCCAGGGAAAGACCTTCAAAAAATTCAAAGATCAACTTGTCATCAGCAGATAATTCGACCATGACCACACCTTCGGAAGGTGGTGCATCATTATAAAATTTATACCATGTTGCCACGTTATACTTAACCTTACCGGTTGCCAACGTGACTTCCTCTGGAATCGGCTTATTACCAAAAACCCACCATAAATGTGGAGGTGCGTCATCCCCCTCCGTTTCCTCATTGGTTGGGCTGGTTTCAGCGATCGTTATTTTGTCTGCGAAGGTCTCATGATATCCAAAAATAAGTTGTCGCGCCCAGTGATCCAAGGTAGCCGTACCCAAAAGAAACCAATTGCCTGCCAGGGTTCCGGCTACGTCATAGTTCACCCGTCCACCCCTGGGCTCATGGGTACGTGGATTAATTTCCCAAATTTGAGCGCGCAACTCAGGTGGTAATTTATCCGTAAACGGCTGCGATCCCATGTAGTGCGTGTCATATCTGGTGGGATTGGCAAAATAGGGCAAATCTCTACTTTCGGAGTACCCAACATCAAATCCTGGATGGATGCCAATATAACCTAGGACTTGACCGGCTGAAACAGTAATGCAGGTCGCATTTTCTGTGCTGCCTTTAATTAATTCGGCTTGATCAGCAATTTCGGGAGCCAGTCGACCAATATGACCATAGTGCATCTCCGCAGTAGGTGTCAAGTAAATGTGGAGTGCATAGTCTTTGTACTCCTGACCAACCAGCTGTGGATCGACATTTCGCTCCGGATAAATATCCGTGCCGTAACGAATATTATAGATAATACCTTCGGACATGGCATACACTGGAATTTCCGCAGTGGCTTGAAAATAATCCCTTAGTACAAAACCGCCATGTGCCTTGGGAATAAAATAAATCCCGCCAATGGCTCCAAAGAAGTCCATTGCCGAAATATCCGTAGGTAAATGGCTGAAAAGAACATTCTTTGGGAGTTGGCTGCGTTTCAGAGAATCCACATTGACCATCAGGGTGCTGGATAAATCTTCCACAGCATCCTTATCTCCACAGGCCATCCAAGTTAATGTGACCACCAACGTGTAACAACAGCACTTGGAAATGAATCTGAGAACGGGCAGAATTACTAATTTCTGAGAGGAATAAATGATTTTCCAGCTTCTTCGATTTTTTGCTCCAATTCCTTTTTCTTCTCCTTTAATCTTTGCGTCTTCACCATTAATTCTTGCATACCCTTGACCAGATAGGGAATGAGTGCGGAGTAATTAACGGCCATCATTGAACCGTCCTCCGCATGATTGCCACTCACCAGATCGGGATAAATATCAGCCACTTCCTGAGCGATCAGTCCGACTGATCTTCGGTCATTGGTCTGGTTTTGTCTCATTTGGTAAGTGACTGGTCGCAATTTATTAATGCGTGCTAGCTGACCATCCTCAAGATCGCGGATATCTTGTTTTAGGCGGGCGTCTGAAGTTTGATTCCAAGTGCCACTCTGAGCAAAATGGCCAATCTTATTGTTGTTAAAGTAAAGCGATAGCACGTCTGCGGTTGAAAAGAACCAGTCTGGATAAAAAGTCCAATTATCATTAAATGTTTTATTAAATACATTGAGGCCGCCCCAGTGATTTCCCGATAGACCTGGCTGCGTCAGGGGATCACATCTGATGTCTAGGGTATAGAGTGGAACTCTGGTGCGAACACCTACATTGCGATTGGAGTCGAGTGACATCACATCGATTAGCTCGGTCCCGTTGGTCACCCTTAACCGGAGCAAGCCTGTGCCATAGCCACCCGCATTATCGCTGACTTTTCCATATGCATCGATCGTAGCCATATCTTTATGCAAAGATCCATCAAAGGCTCGAAAATCAAAAAAACCAAGTCGACTCCATTGGTCTAAGGGAAGTCTTAGATTGGCTGTGCCCCTACTTCTTAACATACTCAGCTGAGGTATTCCGCTACCGCTTTCTGAAATTGACTCGATGAAGACATCAGTCATGTCAGCGCTATTCACGTGCAAGGCTCGCTCCGGATCACCGCCAATACCCACCCGGTCATTGTCAATAATAACTTGTGTTATGGCGGGTGCCAATACAATGATATGTATACCAAGGATGTAATAAAACCTGATGATTTTCCAGCTCAACATTTGATCCTTAATGTTTACTATTGTCAATATTTGAAAGCAATGCATCCAATTGTTTGTCTATTTCATCATTTAGTTGATCTACTTCCTGTATGCCCCTAATTAAATAGGGCAATAGCCCATAATAATTAATGGCCTTATGAGGTGTTTTTGCTTGTTTTTGAACCAGATCAGGATACTGTTTTTCCAATCTTTGCGCGATGAATCCCACTTCAGTCTTATTGCCGGCAATTTGTTTTAGTTGATATCTCTTCGGCTTTAGTTTTAGCAGCTTATCCGTCTGCTTTTTCGTGATCGGTTGGATTGACTTTTTTAGAGACCTGTCAGAGGCGGCAAACCACGAACCATCGGCTCGGAAAAATCCCACCAAGGTGTTATTCAGATAAAGTGTTAACCTATCTTGAGTGATAAATGGGTCGCTATACTTAGTCGGGAAAAAAGTCCAATTTCCTCCACTACCGGGATTATGCAGATTAAGGCCACCCCAAATATTTGCACTCGATCCAGGCCGAATATTGTCGCATGCCAAATCAAGGTCATAGCGGACGGTAGATGTCCGCAGGCCCGCATTACTGTTACTATCAAGCGTTAATACGCGGTCCAAACTTCCGTCCATGGAGGTCATAAAGTATAATGAACCTCTACCCCTATCCATGGGACTTTCGACGCGTCCTGAAGCACCCAAGCCCGCCACTTGCTCAAAACTGCCAAGCAACGGGATATAAAACCTCATAAAGCCGAGCTCATGCCAACTGGATACGGGCTCTTCCATACCATTTGGAGAATTTCTCCATAAGGACAGCAGTGCACTACCCAGAAATTGATCATTATTGGATTCAAGAATTAAATCATGATCAATCCCAATGGTGTCAAGGATATGAATTGCAGTGATAGCAGCATCCACTTGTACACCAATACCATGCGGCCAAAGTGAAGTCTGACTCAATGCGTACTGACGGGTGAGACTCCAAATAATAAAGACCAAAAAAACAAGGCTTATATTAAAACGAGTTTTAATCATCAATGGCACAAGGTTTAAAAAATGAGTCATCACGGGGCGTTTTTGGATTTTACTAGATGTCGATACTTTTTCCGCAGGCGGACAACCTCAGTAGCCAATTTTTCATGCTCGGTGGCTAGCTCCTGAAACATCTTGATCATAAATGGAATGATCCCCTGATAATTTATGGTTAGATGTTGATCGTCGCGACCAGGTTGATCAACCAATTCCGGGTAGATTGATGCCAATTCTTGCGCTAAAAAACCAACACTGGGGTCATCCTTTTGTACGTCATTAGTCATGTAATATTTTTTTGGGCTGAGTTGCCCTAAACGAATAAGTTCGCTGGTTTTAATGTTCTTCCTTGATCTTTTCAGCGCTCGATCTGAAGGTGTCCAAAGACCATCTTTGTCAAAAAATCCGATGCTGTTATTGTCATAAGAAAGGAATAAAAAATCCTCTTGAGTGAGTGTTCTGAGAGGAAACCAAGTCCAATCTTTGGACGTTACCCCCGACCTTAGATTGAGGCCCCCAGAATAGGAAGGCGCACCAGTATGCCAGGGCGCTATCTCCTGGCAATGGATGTCTAAGTTGTATAGCGGAGCGGTCGTGCCTATACCGATGTTGTGATTCGAATCCAAGACCATGACCGTGGATAAGGAGTCTCCATCAGCCACTCCAAAATCAATTTGACCTTGCAGAATCTCTTGATCTTCGTCAGTCAATTTACCCGACACCTCGATGCTTACGAGTTCTTCAGACTGAAGTATACCTCCGGTAGGAAAATTGCCTGAATAACCGAGAAATTCGAGCAGTCCAATGCGCTGCCAAGTATCAATGGTCTGGGGAGATTGGAACGTACCCAATGCTTTCGCCAACGACACACTGGCTCGACCATAGCTTACTGGAATAGATTCGAGGATCATGTCGTCATCAATGCCCCCGCTGCCCTGGATGTGGATGGCGCCTAGGGGTGTCTCCGTTCCAATACCAACCGCACGTGGATAGATGACCACCTGGCCAGCCAAAAAGGAAACCATTAATAGGGATAACAGCAAGGTGCCGATTACCTTTTCGATTGCTCTACCTAATGGAGTCATCAAGTGCATTGCTCGATTGTTTAGTGGTCGAATCCAATGTTAATATTATTGTGATAATATAGCTCAAACAGTTGGGTGAGTGGTTCGATTGACCTAGTGAATGACTTGATGGACCTGACTACAACATGAAATTGTGTACAGGCAGGTGACTCATGGGATGGGCCGATAATGATTGCTGATCAAAGTTTCATCCCATATAAAAATGTGGAAGAGTATGTATGATCAAAGTTTACCTTGAAATATAATCTCCTTATTCCCTTGAGTGATCTCAATCTCGTTAATATTTACGAGGCGGTGATCTGATAAAGAAGAAATTAATATTTATCGGATGCTCGTGATCAAACTTAAGTTTACAGAAAAAAAAACAGATAACTTACTCTAATGCACGCCTTACCAAGTGCTTTACACAGGCCACTCCTTCGGCCTAGTCTTCTACCAAACCATGATGTATTTTTGAATGGCATTCGGGCTATTAATTCTAACACCTAAATATCAAGGATGAAAAATTTGAGTTTATTATTAATCGCATTTTCTTTGAATAGCTTTTGCATTCATCTTTGGGCGCAGGAGCCAGGCCGGCACTTAGAAATTATCATTGACGAGCCTGGCATTTTCGCAATTAGTGGAATGAATACAAATACCGTTGATCAGAATTCTAAGGGAGTGGTTGGGCAAGGATTTGATGGTGTTGTAGGGGTGTCCAACTCTTCTAGTGGCTATGGGGTTGAAGGCCTCTCTGATTACGTTGGAGTCAGGGGTAGATCAAGCTTGGGAACCGGGGTAGTGGGTTGGCATTCACATTCTGCAAGTGATAAACCTGGTATCTTGGGAATCTCGGATTCGGAAGTCTTAGGAGCAACTGCCATTTTGGGAGAGATTCGATCATCTGATCCCGGTGGATTATCAGCCGCAGTGAGAGGTGTCAATAACGGTGTTGGAAACAAAGGTATTGGGGTTTTTGGCTCCCAGGCAGGTAGCGGATGGGGCATTTACGGTTTAACCGGAGATAACGGGAAAGGTGTAGTTGGCCAAGCGGGAAATGGTGGATGGGATTTTTATGCCCAGGGACCAGGGCAAGATTATGGATCAAGTTCATCTATTCGCTGGAAAACCGATATTCAAGATATTCCCAATCCTTTGAAAATGCTGACTAATTTGCGGGGAGTATATTTCGACTGGGACGAAGAACATGGTGGACGACATGACATAGGATTCATTGCTGAGGAGGTAGGTCAAATTATTCCTGAGATTGTCGAGTACGAATCTAACGGCAAGGATGCTATCGCCATAGACTATAGCAAAGTCACTCCCCTTTTGGTTGAGGGCATAAAGGCTATCTATGAAGTAGTGCAAAAACAAGAACAAATGATCTACGAATTGCAGGAACTAGTTAAGGAATAAAATAACCCCCCACCTTCCTAGTCAGATAAAGTTTAACACCATACTTCTTCCAGATCTTTGTAGAGCAATCACAACTCTGGTCCCAGTAGCCACTAATAATATTTAGCACATTTTATGGGCCGATTTTTGAAAATTTAGGCAAGGAAAGTAAAAGGTCGCATCAGTGTAACAGCCCTTCACCCAGCCGAATGGATCTACACTCAATGGGGTCCACCACTCACACGTTCTGTTCGGATCGATCAAGCGGCATCACCTACATTAAATTGAAAATTTCTCTGTCATATTGAGAATAGGTATCATAATATTTGTGCTTCTGCCAAGCATAATTGCCATGCAAAATCAACTAGATGTCTGAGGCACTGATGATAACAATGATGGTGGCTCTGTACAAATTACCACACACTCCGAAACTCATTTTTTACAATTTTTTGGAGGTCAAAAATAATAATTCCAATCCCTATCTGACCAATCAGAGCCCGGAGTTGGAATGGATGATAAAGGCGATTTCGTTATCGTTTGGCAAAGCAATCAACAAGATGGATTTAGTACAGGCGTCTACGCTCGTCTCTACCTAAACAAATTTCCCCGCCTCCCTCAGCCTCCCATGTTGACTTGTATCGAAAACACACCGATAGTACATCGCACTACGGTCGAAATCCAATCGAATCAACTCATCCAAATCCAAGGAGAAGTCTATTATCAGGCCGGGACCGAAATCGTACTTAACCCCAATTTTGAGGTGCAATCGGGCGCTTGGTTTATCGCACAGATAGTTGGTAGGGTTTCATGCCTTAGATCAGGAATCATACTCCCAATAAAATATGAATTAGACTTACATTAACTTTATCGGAATCCAGTAGCCTCTTCTAAAATCTTTGGTAGACATACGCGTACCCTCGTACCTGTGGCCGTTGTGCCTTCATATTTATCGAACACCTCGATGGAGATGCCCAGAGATTGTGAAAGGTTGATCATGTCAATGCGGTCCCTAATAATGTCCATTCCCATACTCTGATGTTGCCGACCTTTTTGGCTGGACTTGGCCGCCTCTCTGCCGATTCCATTGTCTTCAATGACACACCTGATTTGATCATCCACACTTTGAAATGTCATCCACAGATGACGTTCTCCGTCTAATGGCATGAGTCCATGCCAGATCGCATTTTCGAGAAAGGGTTGTAAAATCATGGGAGGAATGTGGGATTGATCTAAGTCCACCTCCGGCTCCACGGTGCAGTGAAATTGAAAGCTTCCATCAAACCGCAGCTTTTCCAACTCCACGTATAATTGCAACACTTCTAATTCCTGACGCAGGCTGATGTACTTCTCGCGAGAGTACTGTAGGGTCATGCGAATGAGATGGGCGAAACTAGCCAGGTATTGAGCAGCCGGTCTGGGTTCTGCCTGAAGTATATAATTCTTAATGGAGTTGAGGGTGTTAAACATAAAGTGCGGGTTCATTTGCGAACGCAATGCTTTCAGCTCCAACTCCGCGATCTGCCGATTATATTCGGTTAATTCATGGGCCTGCCTTCTGATTTGTCTAATTCGCCATCGGTAGATAAATAGCATCCCGCCAAGAAGCACAGCGGTCACAGAAATGATGAACCACCATCGTTTCGTGAGCGGTTGGGGAACATGGATGTCGATTGACTTAATAAAATTAGGGTCTGGTTCAGTGCCGGTTGTAACCTCAAACCGATACTTTCCAGGAGCTAACTGTGGAAGTGTCACCAGCTTATTGCGACCGATATCTATCCAGTCATTTTGGAGCCCGAGTAGGCGATAGCGATAAGTCACATCTCGATCATTGGGAAAGGCTAAGGCCTGAAACTCAATATCTACATTTTCTCTGCCGGTATTTAGGACGATTGGTGCCTCTATGGACTGCGGAAGGTGTTCACCACCAACCCTCACTCGCTTGAAAACAACCGGCAGGCGACTTGATCTGTTGGCACTCCATAAAGAGTCAGGATGAAAGGTGATGATTCCGTTACCACCGTAGGTTACTAGCCTCTGATCAGGGAGGGTAATCACCTGCAGAGGACTGTAATTGCTATGTGGTAGCCCGTCATCTACGCCAAAATGACGAACTTCAGTCGACCTGGCATCGATGGCATTTAGACCACCAAAGGAAAAAGTCCAGATACGATTTTGATCATCGCAGATGGCATAATATACTTCCTGTTGTACCAATCCATCTTTAACTCCTATTTGATTCATTAAGATCAAAGAGTCGTTCACCAACCTAAATTTGCCATAAAAAAGTCGATGCCCCATCCAGAAATTCCCATCGAGGTCTTCAGCTAAGCCATCCAGATTGAGCTCTAAAGGATTGAGTGCCACATCATAATGCAGCATGTTAACTTGGCGAGAATTGGGGTCAATGATAACCAACCTGTTTGCTCCGATACATATTCGTCCATCATTCAGAATAGTGAAAGCACTGAAGTGATTATGCATGCGAGAGACACCCAAGGGTTCAATCAAACTATCCTTATGGATTTGGTAGGACTGTCCTTTCTGGGGGTGGTAGAAATTTATCGTATTGGAATTATATCCGACTATCCATCCGTCAGGTGTTAAATTTAAAGACCAGACCCAGGGAAAGTGATCCATGGCGGAATGTCTTGAAAGCCGGTTTGTGGAAGATTCAAATTGATGTAAACCGTGTTCTGATGTGGCCACCCAAATATTGTCCTTCTTATCCTGAACCACTCCACAAACTGCATGGGGTAACTTGACCTGATCGGCCGCTCCAAATTGCTGCAGCATGGGGATACGGTACAAATGGCGAGACAAGTGCTCTTGCCCAACAATACCTGTCGTTAGATAAATTTGGTCCTGGTGTTTATCATAGGTTAAGCGCCCAAAGACAATGCGCTGGTGAATGCCAAGGTGAGATAAAGAATAATGCTGTACATGCTGATTCAAGCGATCCAAAACATAAATACCCTGGACACCACCAAACCAAAAATTGCCTTGATTGTCTTCGAATATGTCTTGAATCTGTGACATCTGTGCCGTACCGGGTAGTTCAGAAAAACGACCATTGCCGTGGTATTCAATTACTCCGCGATCTGTGCCGATCCAAATTTTCTCCTTATTCTGAAAAATACAACGCGACTTTAAAATGAGTGGATCGGTCCCTTCTCGGATGTCATAAAAGTGCATTTTCGCCTCTTCTGTCGAGGGATGATACTCGGTAATGGCATTACCCCATACCAAGCCGAGCAGGTGCCCCTGTTGATCTACATTGACCAATTGACCAAAAAGCCCCTTCTCTTCAAAAGTCTGCTCTATCTTGTCAAAGTGATATAGGGTGGATTCCCAATAAGGTATGGTGGTATCGACTAAATCCAGTACGGATACCCAAAGTTTGGTTGAATCTGTGGGATCAGGTACTACCTTGGGAATGATTAGTCTGCCACCATGTTCCTGTGCATTGAAATCTCTAGGGCTGAAGACATCGAAAGTACCTGCCTCCGGTCTAAATCTGATTAACCTGAAGTGATGAGCACCCATCCATAGATGGCCCTGATGGTCTTCATCGAGACCTTGAAAATGTCGAATGTGGTGATAGGGAAGGTCTGGTAGTTCAAATTCGGTAAATGTTTCAGTCGTGGGGTCTAAGCTCAAAAGAGCACCATAGTCCAAGGTCAGCCAGATCGTACCATTTCTGGCAACGATCACATCCCTAACTCGACCAGGTCCAATCGAAGTAGAATCGTCTGGATCATGGATGAATGGCTCGAAGTTGTGACCATCGTAGCGGATGAGTCCTTGATTGGTACCTAGATATATGAAGCCTGACTGGTCTTGCGTGATCTTATAGACCAGAGCGCTTAGCCCCTTTTCGAATCCCAAATGTGTAAATCGCAAATTGTTCCATTGAGCAAGAACTGGAAAAGCCAGGGTAAGGCAGCCCATCAGCGTCATGCCTCTCCAGACCCACGTCATGAATTGCGATTTTTCTTGCGATGCTATTATCATCCATTTAGATCTGCAGCACTCTCATGAGTTCATCTTTTTTGGCTCGAGATACCGGGATCCGAGCTTTATTATGCATGATTAAATATCCACCCTGCCCACGTATATATCTACTAACATGGTTAAGATTGACATTGAAACTTTTATGAACACGAAAATACTGTGGCAACCCGATCATGGCTTCCATCTGTTTCAAAGTCTTACAGATGAGATATTTTTTACCAGATGCAAGGTGGACCCAACAGTAATTGTTGTCGGCTTGGAGGTATTCAATTTCTGCTAGCGGAACAAATTCAAATCCATCGCCTGTGGGAAGGGCAATGTTTTGCAGTACGGGGTCTTGCTTAATCTGCAGGTTAGTGAGTAAAGCGTCTAATTTAGAACGCTCAAAAAGATGCTGATGGCGGTTGCTTACCTTTTCAATCGCTGCCATCAGCTTAGCATGCAACACTGGTTTCAACAAATAATCCAATGCATTAAATTCGAAAGCCTTTACTGCATACTCGTCATAAGCTGTGACAAAAACGACATCAAATTCGATGGTCTCAAATTGTTGCAGTAGTTCGAAGCCATCCATTTCTGGCATACCAATGTCTAAAAAAACAACATCGGGCTTTTCTCGCTCAATCATGGCAATGCCCTCGTGCGGGCTGCAAGTGCTTCCGACGATCTCTACCTCTGGGCAATAGGCATTGAGCTCAAAAGCCAGACTCTCAAGACTGCTCTTTTCGTCATCGACAAGAATCGCCCTTATGGTGGACCTTTCGGGCATTTTATAAAAATACGACAAATGCTATTATCCGCTGCATGCTGAGATAGGTTGGTCAAGCCCAATGAGTAAACAGTCAATTTAATTGAGTGATCGGTGGTGCGTTATGGTCCGCTCATTAGACAAGCACACTGAGATGCTTCGTCATGCAGCACTATTAAGTAGATCCTCTCTCTTCAAGGTCAAGATTGGATATCCGGTGCTCAAAATCAAGTACCAGGGTAGGGGAGCGTTTTGACTGCCAGCCGCTCTCTTATTTGCTAGGATGCTCATTGCATTTCTTTGGATTATTACCCAATGATTTTTTCTCAAATGGACCATGGCGATGCTTCGGATTTTTTGAGTGTGCGCCCCTTGAGCACAGGACGATGGTTTAAAGAAAACATCATGTTTCATCCTTCATTCATCTCGGCACATTCGTCCTATTTATCGACATGAAATTTCTGAGTAAAAATAGATAATCACCTACAGACTAGTATGCCGGCAACAGAAGGTAGCCTCTGATCCCAAAATCAGAGCGGGATGACGTGGACTGTCAAAGCCGCAATAAATAATAGTTTTCAGTGGTCATCCTTCTGAACATTGCCTTTGAAAGAATCTGAAAAATTTGGAGGACAATGACCGCTTTAGATACACTATAAATCGGATAGTTCATTCAGCTGCTGGTATTCAGATGGCGTTTGAAAGCGCTGCCCCACATATCCTCACATCTCCATTGAGAAGAGACCACGCAATAGATGGTTAGTTGCCATCGATGGCGGTCATTTCATTCTCCTCATCCAAAAGTAGAAAACCAGATCAACTATAGGCTAAAATTATTGATTGTCTAAAATGATTAAAAATTATGAGTAAAATATTAATGGTTCATCGCAATAATGGATACCTAGTTTCATGGAGATCTAAGATTTTGAGTTTAAAATAATCTAAGTCCCGATAACCATAGGCTTTTCTTTTGAGCACTTTGATTTTGTTATTTAGGCCTTCAAGTGGGCCTGTAGAAATGGGATGATCATACCAGGCTAGAAGGCCAGTTTTGGCTCGGGCAATCGTATTGGCCATTTTAGTAAGAATTGAAACTCCACTGGCTCGAGCTCTCTGACACCAGTCTTCCACAAAGTCCATTGCAGAAGTCTTATCGGGACAATGCCATAATTGAGCAAGATCTTCTTTTAGGTAGTAAGCGGTTGCTAAGGGCTTGTTCAAAGCTAAGGCCTCTTGCAGTCTTTGGTGCTCGTTTCGATTAACATTTAAATTATAACCTCTTTTTAATAGAATCCATCGGGTACCCTTTAACACTCGACGTTGTTGCTGAGTCAATTCATCTCGGTATACTCTTCGCCTAAGCTGGTCAATTCTTTGGTTGATCATCTTGACAACATGAAACCAATCGTATACAATTTCTGCTTTTGGTAGGTGATCTCTAACCGACTTAATGTAAGCCGGCCACATATCCATTGCCACAGCTCGTATCTTTGATTTCCAACGACTTATCTTTTTCCAGAAGACAGTCAGAACTTCGCTTGCTCTGCCTAATCCAACATATAATACTTGTCCCGTTTGCCAGTTCATCACCACTGTCATATACTTATGTCCCTTCCGTACTGAGAATTCATCAATAGCCAAATACCTTACATCTTTCATTGGTATATGCTTATATTTTTTGACCAAATATTGCTTTTCAATTTCTTTGATCGTGTGCCAGTGAAGACCACTGATTTTCGATAATTCACTAATAGTCATACTGTCCAGCATCCCCAGTACAAATCTCCTCAATCGATGGGTGTAAGTTTTTTTTTATCAGCATATTTTATCTCTTCTTGACGTATTAACCCACATGACTTACATTCTAACCGGTGTATGTGCGCCACCATGAATACCGGCTTGAATCCAATTGATACAGTTCGAAATGTACGTTCCTTCTTTCCCTTTTTTATAACCTCCTTGCTCTTACATGCACTACATTGTAAATGCTTTGATTCGGTTTCAATATGGAAATAGATCGAGCCCTCACGATATTCAGTCTTCAAATACTCGACTCCCTTTAATCCAAATCCATGGTACAATAGGCTTTTTGACATAGCTTTCTTCCAAAGCTATAATTTTACCATCTTAGGTACTCATCTTTGCGAAGAACCATATTAATGTTTTTTTTGGCAATATTCATGTTGTCCAATCTATCAGCACAGACTTTTAAGGTGCATGAGCGCAAAATGACCTGCAATTGGAAGAGCAAATTTTCACAAATCAGCACTCCCTGTGACAATCGAAATTTAATGGTACGGGTGGAACCAGCGGCCAAGGCAATGATTCAGTACGTTGAATTGTATATTGAAAATCAATACATCGGACGAGACAACACCTATCCCTACATATTTAAGAATAATTATCGCCTGAATTACCTGCCCCCACGACCTTACGATTTGAGAGCCGTCATCGCTGATCGGTGTGGCAAACGGCATCGGATTTGGAAGGAGATCAGAATTAAGAGTTGTGCACAGTAAAATATCCTGCGTATATCGGTGCCCGCTCGGCGCTGGATTGCTTCTCCGGTAAGTGGAGAATATTGCTGCAGCCTCTGAATTTTCCCTTGCGAACACACCGTATCCATCTTCTACAGCCAGTTTTTGCGCATCCAGGAGGAATATGTCATGCGATAATCGATAAGCAGGGTGGAGCATGTGAGAATAGCCCAAGTGATGTCTTTTTACCGGTCCATGAAGGGAGTTTTTTATCAAGCCCTCCTTCAGCACTACGTCACAAACTTACTGTAGGGAACATGAAGGTGATCTATTCGAAAGAAAATAGAAAGACAGAACAATGAAAAGATTTCCAGGTAGTGGTGTTAAGATCAAGCCATTCCATTTTAATTACGTTAAACCAAATCTGACAGTTGTCATGAATTTTGTCCTTTGCCATGCAGAAAATCTGGGCTTGGTGATCTCCAGACATATCTTTTGGGTATCGTTTCCGTGTGTCCCCACTAGGAAAAGAAATGGTGGTTTTCTCACCCAGATATGAAAAAGGGACGGAATCATTCTCTCTTAAGATAAAAACCTTTTCATATGCATACTTATCGCTTAAGTTTTATGGTAGCAGTGGTTTTAATAGTCATTGGTTGCCAAAAGGAGGATCTGATTGACGCACCTCCCAGAAAAATCTCCAATGATGCAATGGACATTCAAACAGACGAGGGGACCGATTTGAGTCAGCGATCATTTATTCTTAATGATCGTTATCGAAGCGTTCAGTTGCAGTCTAGTGGAATAATTCAATTTGGTGAGCTAGTTGGTCGTGAAATAACGCTGCAGTTTGAAGGCCGCTACAAAAAGAGAAGATGGGTAAATAACGTATGGTACGTGCATTCGGGTGTCCTGACAATAAATGTAGCGGGTCTGCATCCCATCGAGCTTCGCAAAGAATCGCTAGATCATTGTATCAGCGGCTTCGTACAAGAAATCAATGATGCAACGTGGGCTCCGGATCACATCAACTACCAATATAGGGGCGAGGCTCATTGCCCTACCAATAACACTTCGTTTGGGATCATCCTATATGGCCGAGTGGATCGAAAAGGGGGGTATTCTAAGATGCAAGTTATTGTCAGTAGAGATGTGACCACTAGTGCGCATAGTAGTCTTTTTGCCTTTGTTGGGCCACCGGATTTTTTGAGAATAAATTGATCTGAGGCAGTGGAATATCCTGAGTGGATCAGTACCCCTCTGAATAATTTGGAGGCTTAATATGCCAAAGTGAACAAAAATGAATAGGCCATTCTTCTCCATTGAAGGCCTTAACGCCAGGATTTTGTGAACCTCAATTGTAATAGGTATTAAAACTAGATGGGTGTTTCTTAACAGCCGGACTTAGAATTTTTATGAGAAGGTGAATGGGTTTGATTTCCATTAACCATCGAGATGGCAGAACCTATGGAGAAGGCAAGTAACGCACCCTTACCAACAAGTAAGTTTAAGGGGATAAATTTTCGGATGGGTGCCTCTGACTTCATTTCAAATCGGACTGATCATCTATGATTTTGATGGGATTATGTATCGCACAGTGCGAATAGGTGTCCAAGAGTGGATGGCAGAAAATCTCCGTACGACTAAATACCGAAATGGAGATGCCATTCCCAACGTCACCAATAATGCCGATGAGAAAACTTAGGCAGCCGAGCTTATTGCTGGTACGATAACGACAGCAGTTACGAAAACCCTTACGGCAAACTTCACAATTCTCAAGCCATGCACGATGCCCGAAGCCTTTGTACAATGGGAGGAGCATACCCACTAAACTTGCTTGGAATTGGGTAGCTTGACTAAATCAAAGGGATTCAATGGTATGTCTGTTTTGATGTAATCTCACGAGTGATGTTATTAGACTAGGTCTGGCTCCGGCAAGAGTAGCTCCTGCCTTAAACGAATGGACTGCTAAAACCACTGACTCAAGTTTGTTCGTGTTTTTTTTTAATTCTTTGCATCCAAAAGGCCCCAAGCACGGTCTAAATACTAAAAACATTCAGAGATGTATAAGCTTGGTAATATTCTTTCTTATTTATTGCTGCTCTTTTTGTGTCAGAGTGGATATGGACATAATGCTACTGTCTCCGGTGTCAATCCCTATATGCCCACCGCTGCACAAGCAATCACGGTCCTATATCTGATCCTAGTACTGATCACCTTGATTATCGGGTTTTATCTCTATTTACGACATAGGCAAAAATTAGGAGAGCAGAAGATAGTGCTCGAAGCCATTCAGAATAACAGAGAAATACCGACTGACTATATTAAGTCCAGTAGGCGGCAGCTCTATCAAAGGAATGCGATCGTAATTACCGCAATAGGAATAGGTGTCCTGCTAGCCTCCAAAACATTGAATTTGCCTCTTGAAATTCCCTTACTTGTGGTGATTTCCGGAATTGGCTTCTTCGTAGCAAGTCGTTTTATTACAGAATGATTATTTCTGATAATCTCTATGCATGTCTGAGGCTACAGATGAATTCCTAATTTCAAGAATTGTCGTTTTCAATGACCACAAGTCTTTTAAAATTCTATTGGAAAGGTACCATGGCCCAATGAGAAACCTATTGATGAAACTGACCAATTTTGATGAGGAAATGACAAATGATCTACTACAGGAGGTTGGCATTAGAATTTATACGGGGCTTAAATCATTCAAAGGCAAATCATCCTTGAATTCATGGATTTATCGAATCGCTTACAATGTATTCATAAGTGAGCATAGCAAACGTCAGCGAAGAGGTAACCAGATAGAAGTGCTGTCGAAGTCTGTTGATGTGACTTCGATCACTCAATCAGAGCAAAATATTGATCTCAATATTCTTATTTCGTTTTTGAAACCAGAAGAAAAACTTGCTATTCAAATGTCGTACATAGAGGGGTATAGCCACAAAGAAATTGCGGAGATATTACAATGTCCACTTGGCACTGTTAAGTCCCATATAAAACGTGGTAAGGAAAGAATACGGAGGCAACTAAAAAAGTAGCATGGAAAATTTCGAGCAAGAAATAAAGATAATCTTCGAAAAGACCAATGATCTCAAGAAGCCCAACTTGAAAGACATTGGGTTAGATATTGAACTTAGAAAGCAGCAATTCCTTCTGCACATCATCCCTTCCATATTTTTTGGACTCCTGGGTTTATCTACATTCTTGCTGCTAGGCACTTTGCTAGATGAGACCATTATAAATTGGGAAAATCTGCTCAAAACCATTGTAATCTTTTTTCAAAATATCATTACTCACCTTGCCACAAGTTAAAAACAATTTTTATGAAAAATTTGTCGTTACTAGTTATCTCACTTTTCGGGTTACTTGCTGCAGCAGTATCGCAAACTACAACCGGTTTTGATAGAATTTTTGCAGATCTACAAGGCAAAAAAGCCACACCAGGCGTAGTCGTGGCTGTTCTCAAGGGCGATGATGTGATTTACAAGCGGACCTTCGGGTTCTCCAATCTGGAGTACAACCTTCCGCTAGATTCCATTTCGATATTCGACATGGGTTCAATAGCTAAGCAGTTTACCGGTTTTGCCGTAGCAAAATTGATACTTCAAAGCAAGCTTTCCCTTGAGGATAAGATTTCTAAATTCTTTCCATCTTTAAAACTGGAAGAAAAAGAATTGAAAGTCAAGCATCTGGTATATCAAACAAGTGCTTTACGAGATGTCGGCGATTTGTATCACCTTGCTCAAGTTGGTCAGCATCTTACTTTGACAACAGCCTTTGAGATCATTAAGAGGCAGAGGAAACTTAATGCTCAATGTGGATTCGAATTTTCCTACTCCAATACAAACTATGTGTTGCTTGCCATGATAGTGGAAAAAGTTACCGAAATGCCTTTCAATGATTGGTGTCAAGAAAATATCTTCACCCCTCTGGGCATGCAGAGTACTTTCGTCAATTCAAATCCGAATACAATTATCAGGCACAGGGCCACCGCCTATAGATTTACTCCCGATGGGTTTAGTCTCGAACAAAATAATGGGATGGCGCTGATTGGGTCCAGTGCTGTATATAGTAATCTTGAAGACATGATTAAGTGGATAAGAGCGCTCCAATCAGAAAATACTTTTGGCCAAATTTTTAGACTCATGAAAACGGAGGGTACGACGGATCAGCGAGCTCCGGTTGGATATGGATTTGGGTTGGCGTCTTTCGAACAGCAAGGTACGTATCGTTTCGGCCATGCTGGTGCTACTCCGGCCGGATTCAGGTCCCTGGTAGAATGGGTGCCGGAAGAAGACCTTGCTGTTGTCCTCTTAAGTAACAATAGTAATGTGAATCTTCATGAATTTAAAGATAGAATGTTTGAGATGCTGATAGCGCCGAAAACAGGGACTCAGCAGGAGGACGAGGAGTTCCAAATGGATTTTGTTGATTTGAGTCCGAAGGAACTGCATGGGTTCGAAGGAGATTTCTTAGTGGACTACAATCAAAAGGTACACATTGAGGTTGAAGATAATAAGTTGGTAATAATACCGGATGGTCATCCCAAAATGGACATTCATACGCTTGGTCCAAATCGATTATGGTTTCCTGCATTTCAAGCCATCATAGAATTTGAGAACAAACAATTTAGTGAAGCCAGTATAATTCACCAAGGAAGAAGGTCAGCACGTTTGATCAAGATAGATGAAGAGGATTTGGAAAAGATCGACTTAAGTATATATGTTGGAACCTATTTTTGTGATGAGCTCAATGTATATTTTGATGTCAAGCTATCAAATGAGGGGAACCTATTATTGTCGAATCGTCAACATGGAGTAATAAATATGCACAGAAGGACAAATAAGATCTTCGTGCCGGAAAATCCCTTGGCCAGCAGTGTGATATTTCGAAACAGCTCAATCGATCGTAAACAGACCTTCGTAATGAACAAAGCCAACAAGTTCAGGGACCTTACATTCACAAAACTAGAAAATGGATCGAGCTAATTGATGTAAATGAAAAGATTAAATAATTGGTAAGAATGCGAGATGTCTAACTGTGGTCACTTCACAAAATCCGCAAGTTTTAGAATGTACGTTCTCACATCATATAAACCGGTCTACTTTCTGCCTCTTTTTCTTCTGATTTGCTCAGCATGTCATGAAGAGATGCCAGACCCTACTCAGATCAGAATGAACCTGATAGAAGGCAAGGCCAAGGAAGTTATAAATAAGAGGATAGAACAGGGCCTCAACCAAAGTATTATTATCGGTATGCTCAGCCGAAATGGATATGATATCTATGCGAATGGATCATTGTCTGCAATCGATCAGGATAAGGTACCCGATCAATTTAGTCTATACGAGATAGGTTCAATAACCAAAATTTTCACAGGATTACTCCTGGCTTTGAAAGTGAGTCAAGGCGAAATAAAACTCATGGACGAAATTGGAGATCACTTACCCGACACATTTGAATTCGACTCACAGATTAGGCAAATAACTTGGCTCCAATTGGCAACTCATACCTCTGGACTAAGTCGCATACCAGAAAATTTACACGGCTCGACTTATAATCCGATGAATCCATGGGCACATTACACTGAAAAGCATCTACTGGCAGAATTGGTTAACTCAAAATTGGTTGAAGAGAGATTTCAGTACTCTAATACTGGCATGGGCTTACTCGGGTATCTTCTTACTGATCAACAGGATTCCTCCTATTTTCAAACCCTGGATTCCAGAATTCTAAAACCACTGGGTATGGTTACGACATCGCGGTTTTTGTTGGGCGAAAATATAGCAACACCCTATACCTACGCTCTTGAAATGGATAGCTGGGATTTTAATTCGACAGCTGGTGCTGGAGAACTAAAGTCCACTATCTACGATATGCTAAAGTTCCTCTCAGCCCAACTAGGTTTTAAAACTGCTGGTCTGGCCAGTGCACTGACTTTAACTCAACATCCTTATATAGTCTTGGATACGGTCAGGTCAGTAGGTTTGGCCTGGGGTATTTATAAGACATCAGATGGTGATACCATACTTCGGCATAATGGCGGCACGGGTGGTTTTCGCTCCTTTATGGGAATCAATACAGTTGACAAGATTGGTGTGGTCGTTTTCTCCAATTCATCGCAAACCGGGGTGGACGACCTTGGACTGTATCACCTTCATGAATCCTATGATCTAGATGCAACACTGCAAACTTCCATTGCCTACGTAGTAAGTAATCTCATCGAAAGAATGGGAACTCCGATAAGTTTGAATGAGATCGACACGACAAATTTGAACAATAACTGGGAGGAGCTCAATCAATTGGGATACTCCTATATCAAGCAAAAACAAATCAATAAAGCCATCAATGTGTTTCAGGTTAATGTGTTATTACATCCCAAACTTGCAGAGGCATATGATAGCCTGGGAGAAGGTTGGTACCTCGCTGGCAGATACACCGAAGCATTGGATGCTTATCTTAAAGCCATCGCACTAGCACCAGACTATGAAAGCCCACGAAGAATGATTGAAAGACTCCGTCATGAAATTAATTTCTAATGTACCTCACAAAACAGCAGGGGAGCCATCACGTCGATCTAGTCCATCATGACATGCGGTGGTTTCTTGAAGTGATCTTTATTGATTTCCAAATAACTATAGTAGTATGTTGAAAGTTATTCCAGCCTTCGCATGTAGTCTATTCTTGTGTTTTTGCCAGAAAGAACCCAAGGGATATATTATTGAGGGCAACATCCAGGGGCTACCAGATAGTTCGTTAATTTACCTTTTCGATATAGAATTGCAAGCAAATGTTGATTCCACTATTTCAATTGACGAATCGTTTGTCTTTAGAGGGCAAGTAGAATCACCCATGACCTATCTGATCAAGACCCAAGGAGAGTATTCTCTAATCCAGGTTGAAAACGTGTCAATGACCTTCGAAGCGCCACTAAAGAACATGTTTTTAAACTCAGTCATTGATGGAGGAAGAGAACAAGAACTTCAAAACATCCTTAACGAGCTGCAGAGACCAGTTGATCAAGTGTACTACGCTACTTTTGATAGCCTTCTCAATAGAAGATATGCAGACGAAAACCATAAACAGGATCTAATAAGTAAGAATAATCAGGCTGCAACGGAGTCCTCCAAAATATTGGTTGAGTTTGCAAAAAAACATGCTAATTCCTATATAGGTCTTGATTTGCTTTATCGTAATAGGAGGTCAATTCCAAGAGATACTTTAGAAGATATTATTGCGACCTTAAGTAGTCCTTTCAGATCCATTTCTTCATGCCAAGCCTTGACTATTTATCTTGAAGAAAGGACCATTGAGCTCGGTACGCAATTTGTAGATTTTGAAGCAAGAACCATAAATGACAGGCCTTTCAAAATGTCCACCCTATTGGGCAATTACATCTATTTGACTTTCTGGAGTGCTGGATGTGGTCCGTGCCGTAAAGAAAATAAATTTCTCAGCAGGCATTTCAACGAAATACCGGAAGAATTAAAAATAGTGAGTTTCTCAATAGATCGGAATCCCGAGCTGTGGCAAAAAGCAAGCACTGCGGATGAGATTAAATGGTTTAATGTTTCAGATTTATCGGGAGGTGATGGCCGTGTCAAAACCTTGTACGAGGTGCAAGCAATACCAGCATCATTTCTCATTGGTAAGGATGGAACGGTGCTGGACAGATTTCTCGGTTATGACTCTGACCAAAACATAATAGAGATCCTAAAAAGTCTAATAGCAAAGCATGAGACCAGTAATTAGAATGAGATTCGTCTTATAAATAAGGATATCATATGACAAGGTCTGGCAAGGACTTGAGTTTCAAGTCAACTCTTACAGTACTTCTTTCTAA
Source organism: Saprospiraceae bacterium (assembly GCA_965223215.1). Taxonomy (GTDB): domain Bacteria; phylum Bacteroidota; class Bacteroidia; order Chitinophagales; family Saprospiraceae; genus JABDMH01. The sequence continues at coordinate 796,865 of CBDCVZ010000010.1, forward strand.
TTAACGGAGTGACATGCAAAGTCTCTACATTGGATAAAAGTGGAACTACCGAACTCAGAATTTGCTTGGTGAAGGAAAGGACTCAATAATAGGGTAGGAGGAGGGCCCGGTCCTACTAGAACACCAAAGTTCTCATCCAAAAAATGTTGTCTTGGGCATGTCCCAAAAAAAAGTGGGCAGCTGAAGAGCGACCCACAATTTTTATAATCGAATTTAGAATTGACCCGTCCAATTACTAGATCTTAAACCCAATGCCCATCTGAATACTGGCCGAAAATTTGACGCCATTGAAAGGACCAATGGATCCTTGTGGAGACAAGACGACGTGCATATTCATTTTTTCAGATAGATTTCCCTTTCCGCCAAAGTTAAATCCAAAGCCATACATCGAGCTACCAGCAGGTCTTTCGCCATCGACTGACTTTTTATTGATCAGCGAATAGTAATTGAGGGTGGGACCGATAAAGATGCCCGTCTGTTTTTTGCTAAAATAAAAATTAAGGCTCGGCTTGACCAATACCGCGGCACCGATGCGATGCATGCCGTAATTGACATCGATTCCCGTAGAAAAAAGTTTTCCAATCGGTGCTTCCGCCCCGAATCCGAATCCTGGTAAGCTGGCACCGCTTCCTGCAATAATTACATGCCCATTGACACGCATTTCCTGCGCATGTCCGTCTTGCTGACTGGCAAATAAGAAAAATCCAACGAGTGCTAGAAGCAGCATCAATTGGCTGCCGTAGGATGGGTACATTGAGCTCTGAAGATTGATTTCATTTGTCATCGATTTCATGATTTTTTGTTTAGTCATTTTTAAAATAAGGCCCACCCAGGATATCGTATATTCAAATTGTCGGTTATGATCTACTAATAAAGGTGGTATGTCATAGGAGAGCGGCCAATGAGATATATTCCATAAAGGATCGTGTTAATGAAATCAAAAAGAAAAGCCTAGCACAGATTCATCCTAAGATGTGTATCTCCAGGGATCAGGATATAAATACCTGATTATCTGGGTATTGAATCATCCGCCAAGACTTCCAAAACCTACCGTTCCCCCGCGACTATCGTTTTTCTATTTGATCCAGCGAAATCATGCGGTTCTAATGGATGCTGCCGGTTCGATATCAACCACTGGTACGTGTAGTGAGCGCATCGATCAGGTGCAATATCCAACTTGGTGGCTCACGATCGTGAAATTATGTGCTAGTGGCCCACCCATTGGCCGTAGAGTAAGTCTAATACTGGAGGAAATTCAAAGTCTTGTATTCAATCATTTTGGCCAGAGCATAAAAGAGCCCAGAAACCCCTAGAAGCCACTGGGCTCGCCTGATTGGGGCATCTACGGATATACAGAGTTCTATTTTTGGTGTGAAAAATGCGTATTCCAAAGCTCAGTGACCATGCCAATAAAAAAGCCCAATGGGCGATGCCAACTGGGCTGTGTATTGAGTTCTACGGAATGATTAAGAACTCGAATTGCTATATGCCTCACTATCCTGATTAAGTCAATGATTGTGCCAATTAACCCTAACAAAAAACACACAAAGTCCAACGGCTGGCTTTATAACCGATTAGTCTTAATAAAATTCTTCCTTACATTAGCCGTCCAAGGAAGTGAGCAGCACCGCACACAAATCCACACAGATTCTGCCATCCGACCCTACTAGAAGGCTAGACAGACAAGATTGCCAGTGCAAAGAGTAACTAGGTCATCTGATAATCCTTATCAGTAGAATCGATATCAGAAAGTTCAAAGTGCTTTTTAAAATAAGAAAGAATCGCGCTAACGACATTTTATCAGAGATGGCACCAGATTAATAGCCACTTTGCTGCTCAGGAAAGAATCAGTAACATTTATTATGATTTTTTCTACTGTGTCGTACTTACCACTAGTGATATGCTTGCTTCCTGGTTCCAAAAGTAGGTCGTTAGCAGTAACTCGGCCCCAGAAGGATTAAGATGCTGGATTTGTAATTAGGGCTCTTGATCTTCACTAAGGATTTTTCTGCGCCGATCCAGCAACTCAGACAGTGTTAAATCCAACTTGGCGCTAATGCCTTCTCAAGCTGAGTCTATTTTAGAAGGTTATTCAACTGGGCCAACCTTCTCAGGCACCCCTTCGTACACATGCAAACCAGGACGCTCACCTAGCTTACTCCTCAATTATCTCAGGAGTAGGCTACTGCTTTATTGGTAGTTTCACACTCATTTTTCAGTAACTTACTCACAGCAAGATGCATACTGACATGGGCAGCAAGTTGATTGTAATTATTTCGTTATCGTTTCCAAACCTGATGATAGCCCAGACGCAATATTATAGTGAGATCATTGTTCAACTGGCTGTGCATGCAGATGTTAAAAATGTGTTGTGGTCATCAAGATCTATCAATCGTTCGAATATTGGGGAACCCGAATGCTTAAATACCGACCTAAATATTTACATTTTTACGCTTGAGGACACATCAAACTATGTTTCTATTGTCAGTGAATTACGTGCAAATCCTAAGATATTAAGACTTGAGCCAAATGTTAAATTTGAGCCAAGAGCTCGCACCCCCAATGATCCAAGATTTAATGACCAATGGAGTCTACATAGAGTGGGTATACCTGAAATATGGTATGAAACCACCGGAGGACTATCGGCCACTGGTGATACCATTGTGGTAGGGGTCATGGAGCAGGGGCTCGATATAGATCATGAGGACATGAATTCCATTCTGTGGATCAATAGGGAAGAAATTCCCAACAACAATATAGACGATGACGGGAATGGTTACGTAGATGATTATTATGGTGTTAGTCTCGACCATGGAAAAGATCTACATCAGGAAGCCGAGGATGGCCATGGCACCTCTGTGCTAGGTGTTATTGGCGCGAATGGTGACAATTTAATCGGAATTTCAGGCGCTAATTGGAACATTAAAATCATGCTCTTTACAACGTCTGATTTATCGATCGCAAATGCCATCAAGGCGTACTCATACTTCGTCGATATGAGGAGGAAATACAATGAAACCAATGGTGAAAGGGGGGCTTTTGTCGTGGCAAGTAATTCATCCTTTGGGAGAGATGGCTTCTTTGAAAAAGATTTTCCAATCTTCTGTGGTATGTTTAATGAGATGGGGGAACAAGGAATTCTGAGCGTGGGATCTGCCGAAAACGATCAGGGGAATGCAGATGTCTTTGGTGATATTCCAAGTACTTGCACCAGCGACGAACTCATCATCGTAACAAATACTGATCAAAATGATGAGCATGCCATTGGAGGTTTCGGTAAGACCAGTGTTGATCTTGGTGCTCCCGGTGAACAAATAGTGACCACTGACTCCGGCAATGGATATATGGTAAGCAGCGGCACATCCTATTCCGCCCCGCTTGTGTGTGGAGCAGCGGCACTTTTTTTTAGCCACCCATCGCAAGAGTTGGCTTCACTAATACGGTCTGATCCTCAAGCCTCTGTGACTTTAATTAAAGATGTTATTCTCGATAATGTGGTGAAGATACCCACGCTTATGAACCGTACAGTTACCGAAGGACGACTTGATGTAGCTTCGGCATATCGAGCTCTAATTGAACTGTATCCCATAAATCCAGTGGGCAGCAAGTCAATCGCAGAAAATAAAGTACCACGCATATTTCCTAATCCGGTCAGGGATAAAACCCAGATCATCTCCGACCACTCCCTCAGTGGATTTTCGATCAATTTTTATAGCCCTCAAGGCAGACTGTTATTTAATAGTAAGGTACTGACGATGGTGAACAAATTTGATCTCGATATTTCCAATCTGCCTGCTGGTATGTATTTCCTAGTCCTGAAAAAAGAGCGATTAGTGCATGTTGTAAAATTACTAAAGCACTGATCATCGGCTCGGATGGGAGAGTTCTATGCTTATCATATGGTTTGATCAAGCTTTGGTGCCTGCTTTTGTGTTGACTTCGACAAGAAGTTGATCTTTTGTCAAAGTGAGCTGATGAACTTTTAGCTTCAACACGATCTGAGTTGATATGCGTCTCATCACATTATCATCAACAGATCATAAGAGTTAGGAGAAGAAAGATTATCGACCTCTCCAAAGAAGTGATTTGAGTGCTATGCCTCATATTGCAAGGCCTATCGTAATCTGGTGCATAAGTCACTCTTTTGTGTTGAAAGGTGGCTCCACCGTAAAATGGGGCCTTATTGTTCTCAGCTGCGTAAGTTGCTTTTGTGAAGTATCTTTTCTTCCTTTACATCTCAAAACAATCGGGGATGATTCCGTCCCGGTGCCCGGCTCGCTGTAGAAAACGCTGCCACCAAGCGCTATCGAATCATAGCCGAAAATGTTATGCTTCATTTTAATAAAACCTGACATGAGAAAATTAATCTTGGGACTTGCCGTTAGTTTGGATGGTTTCATAGAAGGTCCTAATGGAGAATATGATTGGTGCTTTGCTGACCAGGATTATGGAATGTCCGAATTCTATAAACGTATCGACAGCGTTTTTATGGGCAGAAAATCCTACGAGCTCACACTCAAAATGGGTGATGTGGAAATGCCCGGCGTGCCAAAACTGAAGGAATACATTTTTTCTACAACGCTCAATAAAGTAAAAAAAGGCGCAACACTAATTCATGGAAATATCAAGGCGGAAGTACAGAAAATTAAAGAAGGGGAGGGAAAGGATATTTGGCTTTTTGGGGGTTCCGAACTCACAACTTCACTTTTAAATTTCGGTTTAATAGACCTATTCTGGTTATCTATTCATCCGATTATCCTTGGTGCAGGCAAACCATTATTCACAAATATTCAAGATAGGGTCTATCTAAAACTTATTGATAGCAAAACATACTCTTCGGGCCTAATTTCCCTTACGTATCTACTACAGGAGAATCAAATAAAGGCAAACACGGCCTAAATCAGACCGCACAATAACTCATTTATGATTTCCGAGATGCAGTACTAGGAAAATCAGATATTGATAACCAGTCTTGTCGGACTGATGCCTGATGATCTTGGGCCCGAATCGTGGATACAACGTTGATGCTATGCCAATTGAGGAGTTTAGCTTCACGAATTTTACTTTAGATAAAGAAGAGAACATACCTCATCATCCTGGCGATCTTTATCCAAGGATTCAACCTTATCCGGTCTTAAACTGGTCTAAAAGGAGAAAATAAAATGAAACTTCAGGCTCATATCTAGATCTCAGTTTGGTGCCCAGGTATTCTCTGGTAATCACCTCATCTCTTGTCCGAGAGGTTCACAATTGGCCAGTTATGTTCTTTTATAAAAAAAAGTCCCGTTCCAAAGGTACACTACACCTCCTTGGAAAGCAAAATCATGGTGCGTGCTGATGAGTGGTTGGACCAGGACTAGACATTATGAAGAATCTCCTCGAGGTGGCGTACCAACATATTAAGAATGGAAGACTCTTAAGGTAAAAAGCTACGCAGATAATAAGTAGTATGTCTGGTAGTTAAGTGGAGGCAGAATTGGTATGACTTTTAATCCTTTGACCTGAAGCATAGTCAAACATCATTAAAAAGCCAATCCATTGAGCAAAATCAACTATAAAATATTGATTCTAGCATGTCTTTCTCTAGTATTCCTAGAAGCATGCAGACCTGAAGACTCAAACTTTGATCAAATGAATTTTGACCAGTTGCATAGCCGGTTTGCCGGTCTTCTTCCTCCAGATTTCATTAGTGCCCTGATTTACATGGGGGAATCCCTAGGGTATGAACTATCTACTCTTGAGGACATAGGTACGCGGATGTTACCTTGTCAAGGAGATCTCGAATGTTTAGAAATTAATCTTAAAAGAAACGAACTAGCTGATTTTGGACAAGCCCTCCGAACAACTACATTGCCAAATATTGAACTAGATCTTGATGATAACGAATTTTGGTTTAGTGATTATGATCGGGAAAGAAAGCAGCTGGTGCTTAATCATCGGTCTTCAAATCTGTCTCTTCACTTTGACTTAGACAATGGATTGGATGATGGACGTCAACCCGGTATTATTCCACAAATAAATGGGACCAAATATGAAACCAAGCGACTGGAGGCTACAATTAATTTGATTCGGCCTACCACGGATGCTGGAGACATTGACAACATTCGACTTCGGATAGAAGATGAAGTCGTCTATTATCGATTTGAAGGAGGCTTATACAGTGCGCTTTCTAACAGCGATGATAATGATAAGGTATTTTTGGAGGGATCTTGTTCGATCCAATCAAATAAGGTGATCCTTGAGTTACGTGGACTATACTACATTTTACTCCCAAAGGGAGGTACTAAAGTGACCTTTCAGGACGAACAGGGATCTGACAGCTTTACGGTCGGCACTGATGCAGATTTCTTGGTGTACAAGGAAAATGTCACAAGATTAGAAATTGCAGATGCCTTTCCCGCAAACATCGTGGTGCAAACCGATGCTAAACGACTCCAGTTTGATGCGAATTCGGAAAGCCCAGATTTCGAGCTAGATTTTGATCACTCCTATAAAGACCGAGGACAAAAAGTTGTAACTTCTTATCTCACCATTGACGAAGAGTTATTGCCTAAATAAGGTAGAGGACTGATAAGGGTGAGCATCTAAGAAAAGACATGGCTACCTTTGTGGCCCTCCTTAGATTTGAATATAAGTCGCGTGAGCACTGCGAGGCTCATAGATATTTGTAACCTTTAAATATGGAAATGTGGTTCTACCTTTAGGAACCGTTACTTCTTGCTTCTCGGGGACTTTCCACGAGACATAACTCATAAGTTGAATCCAATAGACCAATTGTAGAGGACAAAAGGAAAATAGTGTTTTATTTAGGAAAACTCAAATCAGCAAGGGTTCTTGCGAATCATCATCATGTGTTGACTGCAACGTGGCAATGGGCACTCTGAACCCAACAAAGTATTCTTCATCTTCATTACTTTTTTCTCCGATCCCTCTTAGGAATCAAGCCCAAGCTTCTCTCAAAATCAAATGTGCCCATGCCAAGAGGCATGGGCATGCGTAAAATCCGTATTTATTTCAGGTGTTGGACATCAGCTATCTGCTGACCCTTTTGATGCAGACTTTAGTCTGCAATAACCCGACAAGCTGCAAATGTACAGATTTTGACTTAGAGTCAATCTATTGTTGACAAATATTTTTTACCATTATGCTAAATAGATCTATATCTTACATTTATATATTATTGCTGATGTGATTTGTCAATATTTAGCGACAGAGCTAGATTTAGCCACCTTTTTTGACTCTAAGATAACTCCTTTACTTTAGTGCTTCTAGTCGATAACTATTAGATTACAGTTAACGTGGCCAAATATCTAATTGACAACGGCATCGAAATTAGCATTGGCAAGCAAAGGTAGAGCTATTGATAACGTTCTCATTGAAACTTCGTGGTGGCAGATAAGTATGAGTATCTTTTCTAAATACGCCGAATGAAGCAAAGGAGCTCTACAATGAAACATAAGGAATACATGGACTTCCAAACCATCAAAAAAAGCACATTTAGCACTTAGAAAGTAATACCTGCCGAGAAATATTAAGGCAGTAAAACGTATTTTGTCACATTTAAATATTCAAGCTGTTTGGTTTAAACAAAGGGGGAAGGGGAAGGATAAAGATCACGCACAACACCTAACCACTAGTATGGAAAAGGAGGTATATTCTTTTGGCGTTACAGTATTGGTAATATTATCAATTTGTCTTTTTTTTCAAAATGCCCTGAATGTATATTATGGATTGGAATTGGGTTACCGTAGGTCTTTTTTACCTTGGCTCACCAGCATCGCGGTGCTTTCCCTAATTAGTCAATCGATATTGCTTGTTTTTTACGAGTCGAAAAAATATTGGGTTGTTTTCTCATTGGCAAGTTTGACGATTTTAGCGTCTCTTTTTTCGTTCTGCGTTAGATACCTGACCGCAGGATATTACGAGCCCATTCCACTTCGGCACATCGCCAACGTATGTCTTTTGGGTGCCAGTTTTCTGCTGGCACTAAGCCTCATTTTTTCGAAGGCAAAGGAAAACAAATATCTAAGGACCGTCGGCATCATGAGCGCTCCTTTGCACTTATTCATGGGGATACTCTCGTGGTTTTGGGGGACTAATTACCTCGGAATCGGTGTATGGTACTTTATAATGGACCTTTTACCGGTACTTGGGTTTATGTATTGTCTTATTCCAATGCTATTCGCTCTTTGTCTTCGAAGTGAAGTATCTGCCCTCTACCCAAGCATGCCAAGGGGTACCCTGTTTAAGCGATTATATTTTTCGGTAGGTGTTTCTATCTCGATTGTTATGGTCTTACTGGGAGCAAATTTAGTACAGTCCTCCGATAAAAGGGTGCTTGCAGCTCAAACCAATTTCAAAGCCAAACAGATTGCAAAGAAGTTCGAAGAACATCTATATGTAAACAATGAGGGGCAATCCATTCAATACCAATTACTTAGACCTATAAAATACGATTCAACAAAGAAATACCCGCTGGTAGTTGCACTGCACTCTGGTGCGGGTTGGGGCACGGACAACATTAGACAGTTTGAGGGATCTTGGTGTGCAGATTTTCTGTCAAAAAGAGAAAATCAGCTGAAATATCCTGCTTTTATTTTTGTACCGCAATGCGCTCCATGGCTTCAATTTGGTGCAATACCGAGTCCCCACAAGTCCGTTGACCACTTAATCTTTGAGATTATGGACATCCTTTTCAATGAGTTTTCTATTGATAGATCAAGAATATATGTCTCTGGTATGTCGCTAGGTGGATATGGCTCTTGGCACCTTATTAGCGAAAGGCCGGACCTTTTTGCAGCTGCAATTCCTATTGCAGGTGGGGGCAATCCACGAAGTGCGGCTAGATTAAAAGATATCGCGATTTGGGCATTTCATGGAGCTAGGGATAAGAACGTTCCGGTGCGATACACCAGAGATATGATTGAGGCCATAAAAACCCATGGTGGAAATCCTAGATACACCGAATTTGAAACGGCAGGGCACGGTCTATGGCATAAAATTCACGGAACATCCGAGCTGTTGCCGTGGCTCTTTGAACAAGAAAAACCGTAATTGTCTTTTAGATTCTAATTATAGGGAGGACCTAACAAATTCTACATGAGCTCTTTATGGCCCTGGGCAAGTAAATTTAGCTCGCTGTCACGAGGAGAAAGAATCGCATTGACGCCCTAATCAAGATCAAACTCACCGGTCAGCAAATATTTCCGGCCACATTGGCTAATCATTTTGACCTGCACTCGCTGCCGACCGCTGGATAACCTAAATTGCCTTGGATCCACCACCCATTTGAAGGGAGCAACGGTTTGGGGACCTATGCGACGACCCTCAATGTACAGGACAGCCTGGCTAAGCACTGATGGAATACGCGATTGCACTTTAACCTCGAATGTCTGACGATGAGACGCATTTGTTGGCAAATTAAGCCGGGAAGTGGTGTGGCAGAGTCTTGCCGCCGGCCTTTTGTAGACTTGATAATTTTGTGCGTGCATCTGTGAGATGGTCAAAGTAACCAATAGTGGTATGATGAATAGAGTTTTCATAGTTCTTGCTTGTTGTTTTTGAGTGGCATCTAGATGGATCATAGGACTTTATGGATATTCCACGATAGATGAACATAGTCTGACCACAACAGTACCTTTCTACCTATAGTGTATTGAGTTGTCCTGTATGTCCTGTGGCCATGAATTCTTCAAGTGCTGATCTCCAGTCAAGGCTATTGTGATCAACCACCGAGACCACTCGTGGAATATGATGAATAAATTATGACCAAATAAACAGTAAGACCATTTTTAATCTGAATGATGGTTAAGGAGTTGTTCTGAGTTTTTTAACTTGAGCCGGGACAATTTCTATGGTTTAATACACTATTAGTTGAATCAACGCCTCGATGATTCCGTGATCAGGTCCAATCTCTCGGATAGATCATAGTTTTTCAAGAAAAATTGAAAGTAGGAATTTAGTCATTTTAGCTACTCCGCAAGCTATAAAGATTGGTCAATCATCAATAAAATTATTTAGTATGAAACGAATAATTGTTGCAGTATTTCTACTCTTTTCCATATTCCAAATATATGCTCAATCATCCTTTAGAATTAATCGATTGCCTATGCAATGCAACACACGTGCATTATTAGGTGTGCCAAAGAGTGTAGTTGAAAGCATCGATTTCCTCATTCGAGTTATTCCGAAAGTGCCAAATCATGTGAGTTACGTCGAACTGAGAATTGATGGCAGATTAATAGGAAGAAAAAATGATGGGAATTATACCTGGAAAATAATACCAGATTTCCACATCAGAGGGCCAGGCCTGCACAAAGCACAGGCCAAATTAGTAACGAAATGTGGAAATAGTTCGACGTGGGAGAGAACCTTTCGGGTGGATAAGTTGCGCTAGTGTCCACTCACTCAATCATCACCACTCTGCACATAAAATGGCTCTAATGCCACCAAGCGGTACGGTATCACTTTGGAAACCGAAAGTAGACTGTGTGAGCAAGAATACTATCACAAAGCAAGCAACAAATCTCAACATCAAAATAAGGTATGAAATATAGCTGTTGTGATTTAGACTTTAACATAATGAAAGCTATCGGTTCATAAAGATTACAAGTCGAGAGCTCTAACCCTAGATCTTGACTTTGACTTCGATAGCCTCTACCAATCAACGATCCACAAGGTGATGGCCGTAGAGAATAATTTTGAAGATTTTCATGTGCTATGAAAGTTCTTGAATACACTTCAAGATGGTCACACCGAAGTGATGTATGGTCAATTTCAGCTTGTTAGGATTTGGCTATGACCGCATTCGATTTGAATTTTCATGGTATCTTTTTCCAGGTAGCGAGTCAGAATTCCCATCCGCAGCAAATACTTTTAGGCTAACGCTGACCTACAGTGTCTAAGCACCAGTTGTTCTTCCTCCTTACATATATTAAGTAGAAGGACTATATCCAGCATGTAAAACCAATGCTTCTACTTAACATAATATTAATTATAGGAAAAGGGGCCTGAGTAAAACCAGACGGAAGAGCCAGCGAATCTAGTCCATTAAAGAAACTGCCTTTTTCAAATGAGCCGATGATTGCCTGGGATCCAGCCTTGTTCTGAAAAAGTGAGTGCGCAGTAGCATGATGGCTCCAGCAGCTAGTTGTGGCGGAAAGGAAATATGACTACCATTGGCGATCTGCGTGCCCAACTGTATCAGGTTGTTTTTCGTAAATGACATTCCTTCACCCACCGTTTTGTTCCTCTGAGCTACCCGGGTTTGCTTAAATTGCATGGTCTTGTTACGTAATGCCGATGATCACTGTAAACGACTTATCTTACACCTACCCGGGCAGCGATGCTCCAGTGCTTAAGAAATTGGACTTTTCCATTGCTCGTGGCGAGATTTTTGGTTTCTTGGGTCCATCAGGCGCTGGCAAAAGCACTTGTCAAAAAATTCTTTATAAAGTGATTTCCGATTATGAGGGTGAGGTGATCATCGACAATAAGGCTTTGGCTGAATGGAATTCAACTTACTTCGAGAGAATTGGTGTTGGCTTCGAACTACCGAACCACTATGGCAAGCTTAGTGGCAGAGAAAATCTCAATTTATTCGCCACCTTTTATCCTAAGGGTCGATGTCAAAAAATTGATGCACTCAGTGAATACTTCGGTCTGGCTCCCGATATGAACAAACCCGTCGATTCTTGGTCAAAAGGTATGAAGATGCGGCTGAATTTTATTCGAGCAGTGATGCACGATCCAGAGATCTTATTTTTTGATGAACCCACCTCTGGGCTTGATCCTAACAACGCGCATCTGATCAAGCAATATATTCTGGATCTAAAAGCCCAGGGTAAAACTATTTTCGTGACCACCCATGATATGGCCACCGCAGACGATCTTTGTGATCGGGTTGCCTTTTTGGTGAATGGCAAAATCATAGTCACGGATCAACCCGTTACACTAAAGCTCAAGCACGGTCAGGATCTCATCAAAGTTGAATTAAAGAACGGCAATGAACAATCGTTCCCCCTATCTGAGATCGGTCAAAATGCAACCTTCCTCTCCTTTCTTAAATCGGCACCAGTACTGCGTATTCATACCCAAGAAGCCACTCTTGAGAAAGTTTTCATTGAAGTGACTGGAACAGCCCTACAATCATGACCAAATTCCTAAATCAACTTTCGTCCCAGTTTTTGATATTGCACAGAAATCGTCTGATCATCATTAGTTTGGTGCTAACCATCCTTTATGTGGCCATTCTCCTTCTACTACAGAACTTACCAAATGTAGAACAGTTTCTCGTACTCTTAATTTATAATGATCCCGCCATCATCGGACTCTTTTTTGTCGGACTTAGTGTCATCATGGAAAAAAACGATGGGGTGCTGGTCGCCCTATTTGTAACTCCGATCAATCACCATCACTATTTGATCAGCCGGATATTGTCGCTGTCCATCATTGGCACCTTGTGTGCCGTAGGTATGGGTCTGGCCTTGACTGGGGAGCAATGGAATTTGGCCTGGTGGCCGTTTGTAGCAGGTGTGTTTTTTACATGCATCATTTTTTCAATCGTAGGTGTGATGTTGGTCAGTTATTCACTGGAGTTTTTACATTTTATGCTGCGATCCATACCATTCTTATTGGGCTTAAGTCTTCCACTACTTAACTATTTTCAACTCACTGACATCGCCCTATTCCAAGTAGTGCCTATCCAGGGTCCGTTGAATTTAATCATCAGCGGCTTTGGCCATGAGTCAAGCCACGGACAAATTGTCCTGTCCATCGCTATGAGTACCGGATGGATCATCGTGCTCTACGCCTTGGCTCACCAAATCTTTCGCCGGCGAATCATCAAGATGAGATTAACATGAGGCAAGTAACCGTAACGGCCATTTCCGATTTCAAATTGATTTTTCGCGATCGTTCCCTGCGAATTTTCCTCCTGCTACCTTTGCTCATATTTGCGGTTGTCCTGCTCGGTCTTCCACAGGTTGCAGATCTTGAAAATTGGCAGTTGTTCATTCCTTTGATTGTTGGAGGTGCCATATTGCAGACCAGCACCATGTTCGGTTTTATCTATGCCATGGTTCTCATTCATGAGAAGGAATTGGGAGTGGCACGAATGTACGGAGTCTTGCCAATCTCCAGGGTTATCTTTGTTGTTGGAAGACTCGTAGCTCCTACCCTGCTTTCCATAGTAGTGAGCTTACTATTACTATTCATGCAACCCTTTTATCAACTTTACTTCGGAGCGGCCGTCTTCTTAAGCATCCTCTGTGGTCTGGTTGCACCTGCTCTTGCACTCGCAGTGGCCTTGTTTTCAAAAAATAAAATGGAGGGAATGACCTGGTTTAAACTGCTAAACCTCGTGATTGCCCTACCTTTGCTGGTATTTATTGCACCCGCCTATGCAAAGTGGTTGTTTTGGATTCCCACCTACTGGATCTATAAGATATTCCAAGAAACGATTGACCCATCACCCCTATCTTTGTCATCGGTCATTGGTTTTACCTTTATATTGGGTGTAATCGTCATATTAATTCATCACTTCACCCTTCGGCATTTTTCCGAATGATATATTCCAACCACTGAGTCCCTGCCCCTTCCAAAAAATCACCCAAAAGGATGAGGGGTGCTGGTTCAGTCACTCTTATTTTTGAGCAAAAGATTCGCATGAAAGGTAAAGTTCTTTTTCTTGCCCTCTGGCTAGGCTCGTTTTATTTCAGTCTCGGTCAGTCTGATACCGTCTTGCTCGATTCTATTCAACATCAGATCATCGATCTGCAAAGCGATACACTCCTCGATTACACCGAGTATTTTATTTATGATGGACAGCACATGCTGGTTGAGGAATTCTCACTCGACGGTCGCACTCGACAAAAGAAAGATCGAAAGAGATACACCTACGCTGCACACCACGATAGTACAGTAACCTACCGGGGCGATGATGATGTCTGGGCACCAAGATTTCTCAAGGTCTTAGCGAAGGACTTTGATGGCAATGGTTCGACCATCGAACAATCAGACGTTTGGGATGAGGATATTAAGGGTTGGATCGGAGATATCCGGTTTTCGAATTATCGAAATGAAGCTGGCAGTGTGATCACCTATATTCGCGAGAATTTTGATGAGGAAAATATGCGTTGGGACACCAACTCACTAACGGAAAACTTTTATAATGATCAGCACATTAGAACCCAATCTATTTTCTTTTTTCGCACGTTTTCTGGTGAAGAACGAAACAGTAGGCAGATCCTTACCTACGACGATTCCACTGGATATCACATAGCGGATACCACCTATCAGATTCTCATGGATGGTGCAGAGGAATTATCGCGCAGAAGAGAGTTTCGCCGCACAGCGTTAGGTAGACATCTAGAAACCTTAGAGTTAGCCTATAATACCTCTACGGGCAAGTGGGATTCTCTTGATCGTACTAGCTCTACATATAATGACTTGGGACTTACCATTCGTTTTTTTTCTGAGGAATATGATACTGCTATGATGGTCTGGTTGCCCGATTCGGAATCTCAGCGTGTCTATGATCTAGACAGCAATATTCTGATGAGAAATTTATTTCTGAACGATTTCTTAAGCGGTGAATTTGTCGAAGCCTTTCGCTGGGAATGGACCTATGATATGAACGGCCTAAATGATACATATCTGCAATATCGTAGGAATTCGGATCGGAAATTGGTGCCATGGTTACTGCATACCTACACCTACAATGAGTGGGATTTGGTAGCCACCGAGAAACTTGAAGATTACGCTGATGAATTTACACTCAATCTGGCGCATAGACTCGATAAATATTTTTATTCGGACGGCACCGTCACTTCAATCAATAATCAATATGCCTCGAAACCCTTCGCAATCGGTCCCAACCCAACCACAGACCATCTCCAGGTGTCGGGACAAAACTCAATAAAATTTAGATACAAGATATATGACCTCAATGGAAAATTACTTAGTGGTGGAGTCACAGCTACCCACCACCTGATTCCGTTGCCCATACAGGGAGGAAATTTACTTTTCATTCAAAATACAGGACTTGGCCGGTCAGACCATACAAGTGGAGCAAATCGTACAATTGAAATAGATCTATTTATTCTCCAAAAAAAAGGGCTACCAAGAAGCTCAAAAGACGGAAGGTTAAGGCTCAATTAAGTGTACATGCTTGCCAAATATCCCTTGGGTGATCTCCTTGTCCAAGGCGTTAAGCAGGGTGATTGCTTTGGGCTGACCATGCGAGATTTTCATCTGCCACCAGCCCACGTCGTGATATTTTCCGAATTTAAATCCAATGTCCCGGTAAATGCCAACCGGTAGAAATCCTAATTTTTCATGAAATTGTACACTTGGTTGATTGGGTAGTGTAATGCCGATGAGTGCATTGGTGAAACCTTGTTTTCGTATGATCTCGATCAGAGCCTGATAAAGCGCCGTGGCAATCGATTTTCCACGAAATTCAGAACGTACGTAAACTGACAACTCGCGATTCCATTGATAGGCCGTTCGACCCCGATGTGGACTGGCATACGCATAGCCGGCTACTACCCCATCAATTATACAAACCAGCCACGGTGATTGCTCCTGCACCTTCTTGACTCGTTGCCAAAAGGCTGCCAGATCGGGAACTTCATATTCAAAAGAAGTAGCCGTCTCCCGGATAATGGGTCCATAAATTTCCAACATGCCCGTTACATCCGATTCTACGGCCATGCGAATTTGTATGCTCATCTTATGATCAAAAATTTAATGATCAGACATTCAGGATATCTGGTGTCAGTAAATAACCAAAATAACAGATAAAGCCCAAAGACCTCTCTAAATTGTGAGCCATATTAAAAATCAAGATATTGGAGAACGCTTCTCAACGGTCAACCCAGGTGCCTCAGAAAAACGGTGCAAAAAACATCATTGCACCTGCAGTGACGGCCGCAATAATTAGCATGATGAAGAGCTCCCGTAAAGTAGCCTTCCAGGTGAGCTTGTCCATCTTTATCTGATCAACCGGAGAGCTCGGAACCATCTTGGGTAATTGCTGCGTTGACTTTCTTTTCATTGACAAGTAACCTCGTTTTCTCCGTAGGGCCATGTTATTTCGGATGACACTACTACCATAATCTGGAAATGCGGTTGATTTCATTGGTTTCGTTTGTTAGAAATTATGATTTACCCTTGCGAAATGCCAGGTCATTCGACTGAGATGGTGGCGAAATCGACGAAGAGCGGTTGCGCAGCAAAGCTAATCACCCATCGGATTGACGAGGCAGAGGAATTTTATTTGGCAAGTGGAAGGGTGGAAGGATTTCCCTCCCCATCATGTCGGGATGCATTGATCAATATGGCAATTTCACGTTCAGCTTGCGAGCTCCTTTTTTTTTGAACTTGAATCTTGCTTTTTATCTTACCTTACGCAAAACCAAAGCAGTTTAGAGGGGGCCAGCCATACAGCTTAAATACCAAGATTTCTCCCGAAATGAGTTCGCTGTGTCCAAATGAAATCAAATTCTGAATTCCCAAAGCATGTCTCCCCGAGTTTATATCACTAGAAGGCTTCCTGCTCCGGCCAAAGCATTGCTTGAAGAAGAGAATTACAACGTAGATGAATGGGCAGAAGATAGAGCCATGAATGCCAGTGAACTGCACCTCGCTGCACAATCTGCTGATGCTTTGCTTTGCACTTCGCCTGATCGGATCGATGGAGATTTTCTCGCGGCAAATGCACACTTAGATGTGATATCGATCTTTGCCGTAGGCTATGACAACATCGATGTAAAAACCGCCTCAGCATATCAAATTCCGATTGGTCACACTCCTGGAGTACTCACGGAGGCGACGGCTGAAATCGCCTTTGGCCTCATGTTGGCAACGGCACGGAAAATGTTCTTTCATCATCGGCGGATTCTGAATGGTGAATGGAAGGGTTTTCGACCAGGCAGTTTTCTCGGTCAGGATCTGAGGGGCCGCACCCTAGGTATCTTTGGTTTGGGGGCAATCGGTACGGCCATGGCAAGGCTTTCATCTCGAGCCTTTGATATGCCCATCATCTATCACAATCGAAAGCGCAATGAAGCGGCCGAAGCCACTTTATCCGCAAGGTGGGTGACTTTCGAGGAGTTATTAAGTCAAAGTGATGTTTTGTCAGTGCATGCCAGCCTTAACCCATCTACCCGTAAGGTGTTTAATGCCGGAGTATTTCAACAAATGAAATCCGACTGCATCTTCATCAATACTTCACGTGGTGGACTCGTGGATGAAACGGCGCTGGTCAAAGCATTGCAAGCAAGAGAAATCTGGGGTGCCGGACTGGATGTGCTGGATCCTGAACCCACAGCTTCGGACAATCCTCTGCTCGATATGGAACACGTCTCAGTCTTACCGCATATTGGTTCAGCCACCAAACAGGCACGAGCTGGGATGTCTAGACTCGCTGCGATGAACATCATTTCCTTTTATCAATCTGGGAAAGTCTTGCGTCAAGCCCGGTAGTTAGTCTTTGAGGAGTAATCGAATTTGGTCACTCAATAAATCCATCGGATCGGTGCTACGCTGCATCTGGGCCAAAAGCTCAGCACCTTTTAATGCCATAAAGAACCTGTTAGCACGTGTATCCGGAGCGGATATCTTCCTTTTCGTTAAAAATTTTTGAATCAAGGAAATGGCCTGATCATATTGATCTCGGCAAATTCGAACCAAGGGAGGATGAGACTCTCCCAACTCCATGGCACAAAGGGCCAAAGGATCTGCTTCCAAAAAGTTTGACGCAATCAATTGGTTGGTGCGCATGGAAATGATGGCACGAAGGCCTTTCGCAGCACTTTTTTTCTTCAAACAGGACTTGTACGCTGTGAGTAATTGCTGTCCATAGTAAGCGAGAGATTCTCCGACCAGCCCCTCCTTGCCAGTGGGAAAGTGGTGATAAAGCGATCCTTTAGGTACACTTGTCCCCACCAGGATCTCACGGATCCCGGTGCCATAATATCCCTTGCGTTGCAAAGTCAAGGCTGTAAATGCCACTAATCTTTCGCGTGTTGTCATAATAGACCGTTCGGTCTTAAAAGATACAAATTTAGTAATGGATGCCCGAATGAGACAACTATGCTTGTACGACAACCGTTATACCTCAAATTAGACAATTATGAGTGCGTTTCGTCAGGTAACTAAGATGTTAATATTTAGTGTATGGGTGCTTGGTTTGCTCACCCACCTAGGCTGTAAGAAGGATGATGATAATGGTCTGGATAATCTGATTGGCGCATGGACTGCCGATGGTGGTTCGGTAGTCGCCTCAGTGGCAGGCATGGAGATTTTCAGCGGGGATCTGACATCCACCGGATCTTTCACTTTCAATGCAGACAGTACGGGATCAGTAGATCTCAGGTTGATGTTTGACAGCAGTGAGTCAACTTTGAGCGGCTCCTTTAATTGGGTGCGTAATGGTGATGTAATCACCCTCAACCAGAACACTTCCAATGAGACGAAGTTTACTAGAGTAAAAAACGAAAAGAACCTGCAAGAATTGGCCTTTACTCAAAATGACGCCACCCAAAATGCCACCGTTGATTATGTACTTAGATTAAGGAGGCAGTGACATCGACCGTGGAGTGTTTGAGTGTCGTGTGGGATTCAGTTATTCCTTCTCCTCCCCTTTTTCTTCTGGGCCTATCATGGTCTCAAAATACTCATACAGCTGCTCCACATTTAGATCCTTGGTAAGGATCTTTTTGTCTTCATCCAAAACAAATAATTTCGGTGTTCGACGCACATTGTAAAGGGTACGGACGAAGGACTTCCCACCCATCATATCGGAAGCATTGATCAAATGACCGATTTCACGCTCATCCACAAACTCCCAACATTTGGGTTCATCGGCCAAGACTTTGGTACAGACGGAGAAAACGGTAACGCCCTTATCCTGATAATCGGTCTGAAATTTTCCGATTTCAGGCATGGTTTCTTTACAGTGGTTGCAGTCGTGCGCCCAAAAAATCAGCACGGTAAAAGGAGATTTGATGTCCGACAATTTGATGTTGGCACTGTCTCGAAGCTGTAAGGTAAAGTCAGGGGCGGTTTTTCCAATCAGAGTAGGTTTGGCGGTGCGGGCATTTCCGATGATTTTGGCCAATTGTGTTTCGTCGACCCAGGGTGCTTTGCCTTGTGCATAATATTTATCGACTAAATGCACATAAACGGCATCCATTCCTACGATTTTACTCGCCGCAAAATCATTGAGAAATTTGATCAGAAAAGTTCGATAGGCATCTTCTGCCGGTTCCAATTTTTCCAGGAGGTAATCGATGGATGCATTGATTGAATCCGGATGCTTTGGTGTCAGTTTGTCCAGGTAGTAGTTTACGCGATCGTACATGGTATTTTGCGGGCACCGGATTAAACGATCATCTCCCAAATTGACATGGTCAAAATAGTGTTTCTTGACATAGAGGTATTGCTGGTTCTGAATCTCTTCTGGTGTACCCTCGAAATCTGGTATCTCAACCCGAAAACCACTGCGAATTAAGGCACTGGTGAGCATCTCCGGATTGGACTGCACCAGCTCCTGCTGATACGCTTCTACCTCCTTATTCAACTGATCCAGGGCCACCTTGGCAGCCAATTTGTCCTGTTCATCCGCTGCGGTCTCTTGCAAATTCCTGAGTGAATCGGCAACCTGACGCAAATTTGAGATATAACGCAAATTCGTGTAAAACAAGGTGTTATCAGGTGAGTCATCAAAAGTGATGGTCTTCTCCAGGTTGCCGTGTTCTCCAGTCATCTTAAAGTTGGGATGGGATTCATTGACGACAATCTGAAAATACTTGTTGTCTGGTGGCATCACCACTAAGTAGACCCCCGGCTTCAATGTATCTGATCCGGTAAAGACAAAATTCCCATCCACTACCCTACTGGTGTCGATCAGGTACTGCTTGTCTGCAAAATAGTAGCCCAGGAAGATAGAGTCTTGGTCGTAGCCCGTCAGTGTACCTTCAATGTGATATTGTGGCTGGGCCAGCATCGTTGAGCTCATCGCGAGCAAGGCAAAAATGAAAGTCAGCTTTTGTGTCATAACATATTT
This sequence comes from Saprospiraceae bacterium, assembly GCA_965223215.1. Taxonomy (GTDB): domain Bacteria; phylum Bacteroidota; class Bacteroidia; order Chitinophagales; family Saprospiraceae; genus JABDMH01. The sequence continues at coordinate 816,936 of CBDCVZ010000010.1, forward strand.
TGATGCCGAAAAAAACGGTATGGATCCGGGGATCAGAACCACAACGATGTATTAACTGCATAGGTTCAATTTTTATTGATCGTCCCAGATAGAAATTTGATCAATCTTTTCTGGTTCGAGGGGCCGCCAGCAGATACAGTACAGCCATGCGAATGGCCACGCCGTTTTCGACCTGATCAAGAATGATGGCCTGATCAGAATCGGCCACCTCACTGGTCAATTCCACTCCCCGGTTGATCGGGCCTGGATGTAATATGAGCACCTCTGATTTCAATTGGGACAAAAGAGACCCATTGATGCCAAAATATTGGGTGTATTCTCTGATGGAGGGGAAGTATTTGGCATCTTGTCGTTCCAGCTGAATCCTCAACACATTGGCCACATCACTCCATTCCAATGCTTCCTTGATGTCATAAGATACTCTCACACCAAGCGATTCTATGTGCTTGGGAATTAGGGTAGGTGGACCACAGACCATGACCTCCGCTCCCAACCTTTTCAAGCAAAAGATGTTACTGAGAGCTACGCGCGAGTGCAATATATCCCCAACGATGAGCACGCGGAGTCCCTTAAATGAGTTGAAATGTTCGCGAATGGAATAGGCATCCAGTAAGGCCTGCGTTGGATGTTCGTGGGTGCCGTCACCTGCGTTTACAATATTTGCATCGATGTGACTGGCTAAGAAGGTAGGTGCTCCCGGTGCCGGATGGCGCATGACGACCATATCTACCTTCATACTGAGGATGTTGTTAACGGTGTCGAGTAGCGTTTCTCCTTTTTTCACAGACGAAGCACTGGCCGAAAAATTTACGACATCGGCTGAAAGTCTTTTTTCAGCGAGTTCAAAAGAAATGCGTGTGCGAGTGGAATTTTCAAAAAATAAATTGGCAATGGTCACGTCTCTCAAAGAAGGCACTTTCTTAATGGGACGATTAATGACCTCTTTGAATTGATCAGCCGTCGTAAAAATCAAGTCGATATCGGCTGGAGTGATGTACTTGATGCCGAGTAGGTGCTTGGTACTTAGTTGCAATTCTGGCATTTAGTAAGCTTGATTCATTTTTTCTCTGGATATAATAAGACGCGGTCATGTCCAGATGATTCTTTCCATTCAACTTTGACGTAAGCTTCATCAAGGGCATCGACCGTTAAACCAATGTAATCGCCGGCGATGGGAAGATGACGGTTAAACCGTCGATCAATGAGCGCTAAAAGCTCCACGTTTGCAGGTCTCCCATAGTGTTGAAGGGCCGTCAAGGCAGCCTGGATCGTGCGCCCTGTGTAGAGCACGTCATCGATCAAAATCACCTTTTGGTTATTCACCAAAAAGTCCATTTCAACAGCACTGGCTTCCAAAGGCTTATCTCTAATACGATAGTCATCTCGATAAAAGGTAATGTCTAACTTACCATATTTGAATTGAGGCTGCTTCACAATCTTGCGCAACCTTTCGGTGATGCGATCCGAGAGGAAAACACCACGGGGCTGAATACCGATGATACAGGTATTGGAAAAGTCATTGTACCGCTCAATGAGCTGATGACAAAGCCGATCAAGGGTCAGGCTAAATCTTGCATCTTCGATGATAATTCTTCCTTTCGACATAGATCGGGAGGTAAAGATATGCAATTGCTGGTGGCAGCCAAAGCTCATGTCCACTCAATTATTTGCTGCGTGAGCCGTGCGCAGGATGGGTAGGAAAAATCCTCAAGTTGACATGGCTTCGGAAAAGATTTCCGTAGTGATTAAACCTTTCACCATCCAGGGAGTCAATAGACTGTAATTTTTCACACACCTAAAATTTAGAACAATGAAGAAGCAAGCATTTTTTCTCACAACCCTGATGTTTTTGGTGGTTTTATTAACCTCATGTGACAAAGACAGCGAAATTCAACCCATTGCAGATTATGAATCTGTAGCTGATCTGGATGAGCTCGCCTACGCACAACACCTCGCCACCGATATAGAAGAGACGGCTGACGAAGCCAGCCTCGCACCTCCACCTCCAGGTCAAGAACGCCTACGCGATTGTGCGGAAATTTCCAGCACTGCCGAAAAAGGTGTTTTTCCTAACACCATCACTGTCGATTTTGGCACCGGATGCACGGGCAAAAACGGAAAAGTAAGAAAGGGTAAGGTAATCATCACGCTCTCTGATTCGCTGCACAATGAAGGTGCTACCCGTTCTGTATCATTCGAAGACTATTTTGTCGATGACGTTGAAATCACAGGATCAAAGTCATGGGAGAATCTAGGGATCAGTGAGGACGGATTAATTACCATCCATAAAACCGCTGACATGATGATGAATTTTCCCGACGGCACAAGTTCACAGTGGTCAACGGATCGTACGATCACAAAAAGCACACAGTTTGTAAAGTACCGCAAAGCTGGCAAGGTCAAAAAGAAAATTATTAGATTTTTGGGAACGGTCAGCGTAGCGGGAGAAACCTCGGGCACCAATCGAGCTGGAGAAAGTTTTAGTGCCATCATTACTGAATCATTGGTCAAATCGGAAAACTGTATTTGGTTTGGCAGCGGTGAAGTTGAATTGACGAAAGGCGAAGCCACGCGTACCCTTAATTACGGAGATGGCGATTGTGATCGCATAGCTACCGTAACGCTGAACGATGGCTCGACCAAAGAAATTAAAATAAAACCGTTTTTTAAAAGATAGAGCTATAAGGCAGTTGATCGCTTTATTAGGGTTTCAATCTAGTCTCCAGTTCGCAAGAGAACTGGAGACATTTTTTTTTGTTGGTTAATCAAATGGAAATAATCTAGAGCAATGGCCTTAATAAGGGATCAGCGATGAGAAAATATTATTAATCCATCTACCAACAATTAATTCAATGCACCAAAAAATTGAGGGCGTTAAGTTTGTTATATTTCGAGCATGAAAAAGATGATGCTGCTTTTAACCATACTTGGGTCGCTTCATTCTGTTCGGGCGCAAGAGATACTAGGGAGTTGGCAAAATGATTTGGGATCGATCCTGGTCATAGATTCCATATCGCAACAAGGAATCTTATCGGGAGAATACCGGTCTTCGTCTGGGGTTGATGGACGGGTATTTCCAATGCAGGGCTGGTTAAACTCTAGTGAGCAATCTGCCAGCACTGCGATCACATTTTCGGTGCATTGGGGCGATTATGGCAGCATCACCAGCTGGAGTGGCTATATCGATTCTGACTCTTCCGGACGATACATCAAGACCCTATGGCATTTGGTGAGACCAGGCGAAAAAGAGCCCTGGGAGCGGATTATTACCAATGCATCTACTTTCCGACCGGATCCCTCTTTTCGCAAATAGAGCAACTAAACACTTCATGCAGCCCGATGGATTTGAAATCGCAGCCAGAAAATTTTACGCGCTCTCTAATCTGCCCTGAGATCGCAACAGATTGCCGACTTAATTTCTCTGCTTCTTCTTCCACGAATCGCGCAGACCAGTCGTGCGATTGAAAACCAATTTCTGGTGTGTGGTATCGGGGTCGACCACAAAATATCCTTCACGCAAAAATTGAAAATATTGGCCGGGTTTTGCAGAAAGCAAGGAAGGTTCCAATTTTGGATGGGCAGGAATGGTCAACGAATCCGGATTAATAAATTCTGTGAAATCTCGATCTGAATCTGCCAAGGGATCGGGATGTGTGAACAATTGATCATACAGCCGAATTTCAGCTTCGATAGCATGTGGCACCGAAACCCAATGGAGGGTACCTTTTGCCTTTACACCCGAAGTATCTGATCCACTTTTACTGTCTGGATAATAGGTGCAATGTATTTCGGAAATCCGTCCATCTGCACCCTTTTTGTAGTCATGGCAGTGAATAATAAAAGCATGCTTGAGTCGTACGGTACGGTCGGGTCCTAAGCGAAAATATTTTTTGGGTGGATCTTCCATAAAATCTTTTCTATCAATCCATAATTCTTTGCTAAAGGGAAGCATGCGACTGCCATGCGAATCATCTTCGGGATTGTCTTCAGCGGGCAAATCTTCAAACTGGCCATCGGGATAGTTGTCAATAATTAATTTAACGGGATCTAAAACAACCATCACTCGATTCGCGATCTTATTAAGATCTTCACGCACACAAAACTCCAAGAGTGAAAATTCAATAAGATTATTGCGCTTTGCGATACCTACTCGGTCGCAAAATTGTCGAATTGCAGTGGGGGTGTAGCCCCGGCGACGCAGACCCGAAATGGTACTCATGCGGGGATCATCCCATCCGGCCACATGCCCTTCTTCAACCAGGCGTAGCAAGCGTCGTTTACTTGTAATCATATACTCAACCTGCAGCCGGGCAAATTCAATTTGACGTGATGGAAATATCTCGAGTTTTTGAATGAACCAATCATACAGGGGTCGATGATTTTCAAATTCGAGGGTGCAAAGCGAATAAGTGATCTCCTCGAGTGAATCGGATTGGCCATGGGCAAAATCATACATGGGATAGATGCACCAGTCGTCACCCGTACGGTGATGATGCGCATGTTTAATTCGGTACAATACTGGATCTCGAAAATGCATGTTGGGTGCGGACATGTCTATTTTTGCTCGAAGTACTCGGGTACCATCCGGAAATACCCCAGCGCGCATTTGTTGAAATAGATTTAGATTTTCTTCGACGGTTCGATTACGGTAAGGGCTGGGTGAACCCGGCTCTGTCGGAGTGCCTTTCATCTCAGCAATCTCATCTGCCGTCGAGTCATCGACAAATGCCAATCCCTTCTCGATGAGCTGGATAGCAAACGAGTAAAGGGTCTCGAAATAGTCGGACGCATAGTAGGCCTCATTATCCCATTCAAATCCCAACCACCGAATGTCTTCCATAATACTATCCACATATTCGGTGTCTTCGGTTGTTGGATTGGTATCATCAAAGCGTAAATTAACTTTGCCTTGATAGGTTTCTGCAAGACCAAAATTCAGACAAATGGATTTTGCATGTCCAATGTGCAAATAGCCATTGGGTTCGGGTGGGAAGCGTGTGTGGACCTTCCAATTTTCTTTGCTGGCTAGATCCGCTTCGATTATTTCCTCGATAAAATGTTTTTGTTTTTCTGCCTCTGCCATGTCTTCCAAATATTTAAAATTACATTCGTTCTGGCATTTCAATGCCGAGTAAGTCCATGCCGTGTTCGAGTACATTTGCTACAAGACGGCTCAAATCTAACCTAAAAGCTGAGGCTCCTGATTCGGTGGCATTCAAAATTGGCAGATCATGATAAAATCGATGGTATGCCTTTGCCAAATCATACAAATAATTGGCAATGATGGAGGGGTCGTACTCCAGTGCAGCACGCTTCACCAGTCCTGGATAGATAAAAAGTAAATTTGAGAGGATGCGTTCCTGCTCGTGAAATGCTACGTAATTCTGGCTTTCACCTGAAGAATTGGCTTTTCGAAGTATGGATTTTATTCTCACATAGGCATTTTGAACGTAAGGACCCGTTTGTCCTTGCATGTCAACACTGGCACTCGGATCAAAGGTCATTCTCTTTTTAGGATTTACCTTGAGAATAAAAAACTTCAGAGCGGCCAGCCCTATCTTACGAAAAATGTCGCTGCGTTCGGTCTCGGAATAGCCACTTAGCTCTCCTTTTTCTTTGGCAATTTTTGTGGCGGTTTCAATGACTTCCGCCATGAGATCATCCGCATCAACCACAGTTCCTTCTCTTCCCTTCATGCGGCCAGTAGGTAAATCAACCATCCCGTAAGATAAGTGGTAGAGACCATCTGTATAGGGCTGATCAAGCAATTGCAAAATTTCGAACAATACTTTAAAGTGATAATTTTGTTCATCTCCTACCACATATACCATCCGGTCAATGCCGTAATCACTAAACCTGGTCATGGCGGTCCCAATGTCTTGAGTCATATACACCGAAGTGCCATCAGCACGCAGCAGAATCTTTTCATCCATACCGGCCCCGGTCAAATCAACCCAAATAGAATCGTCTGGCTTTTGGAAGAATTTGTTTTTCTTAACTCCGGCAAGCACCTCTTGTCGGCCCAGCTTCCATGTTTCGGATTCATAATATAATTTGTCGAATGAAACTCCGATGGCACGATAGGTTTCATCAAACCCTTCATAAACCCAGCCATTCATCATTCGCCAGAGGGCCATTACCTCTGCATCTCCTTTTTCCCACTTTTGCAGCATCTCCTTAGCGGCTGCACCAAGCTCGCTGTATTCATTAAAATATTTATTCTCATATTCCTTGAAAAAGCTGTCCTCACTTTGATCTGGCTTAATGAATTGCTCCTTGATTTTTTGCCCCTCCTTGCTTTGTTGCCATATTTGATATTCCTGCTTCAATTCCTTTTGAAATCGTACGTAATACGACCCGACAAAATGATCTCCTTTGGTATTGCTAGATTCAGGAGTTTCACCTCCGGCAAATTTTTCCCACGCCGTCATACTTTTACAAATCGCAATACCACGATCGTTAATCACTTGCACTCTCACCACTTCGAATCCAGCAGCCTCCAGAATCTTTGAAGTGGACCATCCCAATAAAATATTACGCAAATGTCCAAGATGCAGCGGTTTATTGGTATTAGGTGATGAATATTCTATCATCACTTTTTCGCCAACGGAGGGATGATTACCAAATCTCACTTCCTGTTGCAAGGTTTCTTTGACAAATAATTTCCAGAAAGTATGATCTAAAGTCAGGTTTAGGAATCCTTGAACCACATTGAAGTTGGCAATTTCCTTAATTCTGCCCGTGAGGTGCTCACCCAGCATGGCACCAATCTCGATCGGACTCTTACGCAACAGCTTGACCAGTGGAAATACCACCACGGTAATGTCTCCTTCGTACTCCTTCTTGGTGGGACCAATGGAAAGGGTATCAGGATCAGGAACTTGACCAAATTCGCGATTGGCGAAATCAACAATTTCGGTTCTGATTTTTTCAAGCAGGTGCATTTGGAACCTCTGATTTGATAAAAGTGCACAAAAATAAGAAGCTATCCGTCAATTTCCTGTGATCGCCCAAAAAAACTAAAATGGGTGCCCCCATACTTACGGAGCTCCAAGAAATGGGGGTGTTGGGCAAAGTCGTGATGTGGATTGTGCTCCAAGACGAAAATTCCAGACTGGGCAAGAACATTTTGTTCGTAGATAAGATCAGGAATGTTTGACAGCCAGGGCAATGGATAAGGTGGACCCGCGAAGATATAGTCGAATTCACGCTGATAAGTCTTGAGAAACTTCCCAACATCTTTGCGAACCACCTGAATATTTTCTTGAATGCCCAGTTCGCGCGCTACTTTTTTCACAAACTGACAACAGGGATAGTGCCGGTCGACGTAGGTCACGGATGAACATCCACGGCTGATTGCTTCGTAACTGTGTGATCCCGTACCGCCAAACAAATCCAGCATGCTAACTTCTTCAAAATCGATTCGATTACTAAGAATATTGAAAAGACCTTCTTTCGCAAAATCGGTAGTGGGTCTGGTCGGCCAGTTATTTGCGGGAGGTGAAAACCTGCGCCCTTTAAACTTACCCCCAATTATTCGCATGGTGCATGCAGTAGAATTCGAAGAGGTCCATGGGATTTTTCACACTCAAGGGCAGTCTCCAGCCATTGCGCCACTCGATCAGATATACATGAATAAAATATCTGCTGAGTTCCTGCTTGAGTTCATCGACGAACAATCGTGACCCAGTAATTCGCAAATTGACTTTGCGGGGATTCAAATTTCGGTGTTTGCAGGCTAGCATGGCGTGGTAGAGCCGATCTCGACTACTGGGTGCATGATACTTATTGATGAGTGTAATCTTCTGATCCTCAAAAATCAAGACGTATTGAGTTACCCCATGAATGATGATGAACATCGTTGGCTCGTCCGACACTTCTCGTTGCAAAAAAGCCATGAGCGACTCGCTCAGGTGCTGAACCTGACAAGTGGGATAAAGCGTTGACAACAGTTTTCGGATGGCCAAGGGATAAGCGTACACACATACGGTCTCTTCATAGGATGAGGCCGCCACCACATCATCTTTTTTGAGGTCAGAATGCACAAAATTCAAATAATCGTACCAATAGGTGGGATCATAATGTGGCACAGGAATAAAGGTAAATGCTTCGTGATCGAGAGAAATATTAACTGTTTCGAAGCGGTTCGATCGCAAATTGTTGTTCTGGACGATGGATAAAATCTCGACCGGATCAATGTGACTGAATTGCTGATGTGGGATTTTATAAGGGATTGTCTCGTAAACCGATACGATGTTGGTCTGATCAATGATCATAAATGAAAAACTGTCCAACCTCAAAAGGATGGACAGCTCATTTGGTATATTTTTACCCTGATCCAGTGGTTAAATTATCTTTCCCAATTACCTGACAGATTTGGCTTCGTCATATCGCCAAACTTAATCAGACTGTTTGGATTATATGAATTATCGTATTTGGCGAATCGTGGATCTGCGTAAGGCCCCATAAAGTTTTTTCGTAGGGTACTCACCTGCACCACATTAACTAATGTACTTTGGTATGTGAGTGTATCTGCCTGAACATCGAATTCCATTCCATCACTATAAGGTACATATCTGACCGAATCTAAATTGATTCCCATCCGGTTAACGGTATCAATAGCTGGAATGTAAGTGGTATCGTAACTGATTTCGCCGGTAAAATCGGGGTCATCTGGATCACCGATCACCTTGATATTCATAAACTGGCCGTTCTCCAAAACATATTGCAGCGTGTCGAAATTAGGAGCAAAAGAACCTGCCGTGATATCACGATAGTACTCCTGTAGCTTTCGGATGGTCAATAATTTGTCCACGACAGCATTCTCGCGCTTGTCTTTTTCATTCTTAAAATCGATGGGCTCCCGAATGCTGTTTACCAGGAGAAATCCCATCAGGACCGCAAGGGCTACAAGAAATAAGTTTATCAAGAGTCTCATATATGCTGATTCATGTCATGTTTCATCACAAGTATAATATTTTTCGAGTAGATTTCTTAATAATCCCGCACCCTTCGCCTCTCTCATCTTCCCTGATTTTAGGAGCCCTTTATCAACACAAGCAAGGTCCGGTTGACCTTTGGCAGGGCCTCCGCTCAATCAGATGGATGCTATGCAACATGTTTTTGGTGTATTTGAATGGCGGCATTTGAATAAGATCCAAACTCAATTTGTTTGATTAGTACTCGATTTCGACAAGAGTATTAGGTTTGTGTCCGATTATGAAAGCATGCATTCTCGCCATCGAATCTTCCTGCGACGATACCTCCGCTGCAGTTATTTGTCAGGGTAACATTCTCTCCAACATTACTGCAAGCCAAACCATGCATCGCAACTATGGAGGGATCGTGCCTGAAGTTGCTTCGCGGGCCCACAACGAGCACATCTGGCCGGTGGTGACACTGGCCCTGAAGGAAGCCGGTGTAGATAAAAAAGATCTCCAGGCGATCGCATGCACTCAGGGTCCTGGTCTAATGGGATCGTTGCTGGTTGGCTATACCTTTGCCAAGGCCCTTGCCTTGGCACTATCGGTGCCACTCATAGGGGTCCATCACATGAAGGCACATATCATGGCACATTTTATTGATGAGCCCAAACCGCCATTCCCTTTTCTTTGCTTGACCGTGTCAGGTGGGCACACACAATTGGTGATCATAAAATCCGTAACCGACATGGAGGTGATCGGTGAAACTCTAGATGATGCGGCTGGTGAGGCCTTTGATAAGGCCGGTAAAATGATGGGCCTCTCCTACCCTGCGGGTCCAGAAATAGACCGGCGAGCAGCGCAAGGTAAGGTCAAATATGAGTTTCCCGAACCCCAGATTAGGAATTTGGATTTTAGTTTTAGTGGTCTCAAGACCTCGATTCTCTACTTTCTCCGCGATCAAAAGAAAATTAACCCGTCCTTCATTGACCAAAATATCGATGATCTATGTGCCTCTGTGCAGGATCGAATTGTCTCCATCCTAGTTAACAAGCTGAAAAAAGCAGCTGACGTAACCGGAATTCGTGAAGTTGCGATTGCGGGAGGAGTTTCTGCGAATAAAGGATTGCGTAAAGCAGTGACCGACCTAGCTTCAGAACTCAATTGGCGTGTCTACATTCCGAAAATTAGCTACTGCACTGACAATGCCGCGATGATTGCCATGACTGCCCACCATCGCTTCCTGGCGAAATCATATAGTTCGCAGGAAAGCAAGCCGGATCCACGACTCTCTTGGGACATCTAAAGTATTTGAGGAAAATCTTCGGTTCTGGTAGGTGGGTCTCCGGCCAGAGATTTTGCCTTCACCTCACGAAGGACGTCAAACACGGGTTCAAGCTGTGGTAGACACTTTTCTAAAATCAAACGCTTGAGATGGGCGAGATTTTCAAATTCCCCGTCGAGGAACTTTATGGACAAATCGAACGCTGACTGATCGAATTTCACGATGTGTTTAAAACCCGATTTGAAGATGGTGATCTTGTAGTTCGGGTGCGGAATCTCTAGCACGATCTTCATAACTTCTAGGTCTTCTCGACCAGCTTCTTTTTGAGAATCTCAAACTCCTCTTCGGTGAGCATCCCCTCTCGCTTCAACTCTGCCAGGTCTTTGAGTCTGTCTAAGGTCTTATTTGACTCCCCAACGGATCCTTCCTCATCGTCTGTTTCCACGACTCCCCTTGCCTGTTCCTTCTTTATTTCCTGCGCATACCTCTTTCCTTTCTCAAACATCTCATCATACACTTTCTTCAAACGACTGGGATCAAAATCCAAGAAGGTGCCACCCGTTTCAAAATGCTTTTTGAACACCTCACCTAATGCATAGGTCGATGCCCCGGAAAGGACAGCCAATGTCACTCCACCGATGACCGATCCCACTCCGGGGATTAATTTTATTCCTCTTGCTCCAACCCGCGCCATCAGGGATCCAGTGATGGCACTGATCACTGCCTTTCCCTCCGTCTCTTTATAGTTGATTTCGTACAGATTACACAACTGCCTAACCATATCCAACTGGATAGCGCTAACAGCAAATACGTCGGCAATGGGTACTGGAATGAGACCAGCTCCCATAGACCACATCATGTGGTTCTTGATGATTGAATTGGCTTCCGTTCTTTTATCTTCCATAGTTTAGCCGTGTTACAAAAGGGATTCGAGTTACTAAACCACAATATAATGACAAAAGATCCCATCGTGCATCCGCTTTAGATCAATTCCATGATTTCATTTACCGAACCTTGCGATACCATCGACCATCAAAATTCTTTGGAGGTCAGCAGCTCCCCTTGGTTGATACCAGCTGTGGCTGGGTTTGAATGGAGATGCTATGGGTGTCCCATTTCTTAAAATGGGTTAAAAGTTTGGAAAAGGCAATATTTGGCCTTCAAATTAGTTTTTATTGCGAAGTAACGTAAAGCTACCACACAGCAGAAGATATTTCTACGGGTTTTGAGTGTAAAGCTACCCACCGATTGACTGGCGGGTAGCTTTCTTTATTTGGTTCATCGCAATAATGGATACCTAGTTTCATGGAGATCTAAGATTTTGAGTTTAAAATAATCTAAGTCCCGATAACCATAGGCTTTTCTTTTGAGCACTTTGATTTTGTTATTTAGGCCTTCAAGTGGGCCTGTAGAAATGGGATGATCATACCAGGCTAGAAGGCCAGTTTTGGCTCGGGCAATCGTATTGGCCATTTTAGTAAGAATTGAAACTCCACTGGCTCGAGCTCTCTGACACCAGTCTTCCACAAAGTCCATTGCAGAAGTCTTATCGGGACAATGCCATAATTGAGCAAGATCTTCTTTTAGGTAGTAAGCGGTTGCTAAGGGCTTGTTCAAAGCTAAGGCCTCTTGCAGTCTTTGGTGCTCGTTTCGATTAACATTTAAATTATAACCTCTTTTTAATAGAATCCATCGGGTACCCTTTAACACTCGACGTTGTTGCTGAGTCAATTCATCTCGGTATACTCTTCGCCTAAGCTGGTCAATTCTTTGGTTGATCATCTTGACAACATGAAACCAATCGTATACAATTTCTGCTTTTGGTAGGTGATCTCTAACCGACTTAATGTAAGCCGGCCACATATCCATTGCCACAGCTCGTATCTTTGATTTCCAACGACTTATCTTTTTCCAGAAGACAGTCAGAACTTCGCTTGCTCTGCCTAATCCAACATATAATACTTGTCCCGTTTGCCAGTTCATCACCACTGTCATATACTTATGTCCCTTCCGTACTGAGAATTCATCAATAGCCAAATACCTTACATCTTTCATTGGTATATGCTTATATTTTTTGACCAAATATTGCTTTTCAATTTCTTTGATCGTGTGCCAGTGAAGACCACTGATTTTCGATAATTCACTAATAGTCATACTGTCCAGCATCCCCAGTACAAATCTCCTCAATCGATGGGTGTAAGTTTTTTTTTATCAGCATATTTTATCTCTTCTTGACGTATTAACCCACATGACTTACATTCTAACCGGTGTATGTGCGCCACCATGAATACCGGCTTGAATCCAATTGATACAGTTCGAAATGTACGTTCCTTCTTTCCCTTTTTTATAACCTCCTTGCTCTTACATGCACTACATTGTAAATGCTTTGATTCGGTTTCAATATGGAAATAGATCGAGCCCTCACGATATTCAGTCTTCAAATACTCGACTCCCTTTAATCCAAATCCATGGTACAATAGGCTTTTTGACATAGCTTTCTTCCAAAGCTATAATTTTACCATCTTAGGTACTCATCTTTGCGAAGAACCCTTTATTTTAATCACCTGCCGATCTAACCACGTGGCCTTACTTGAACTCTCCGACCCGCTGTATGGGCACTGAATTCAGGTGCGTACATCGATTGTATGCTACCGATGCCAGTCGAGAAATCCCCCATTTGATTCACAGTCAGTTCATATTGTAAGACGTGCCTCCCCCTGGGCAAATAATCGATAAAAAAATGAGTGGCATTATCAAGGGTACTTTGGTAGTAACCCAGTCCACCCCGGTAACGATAATTTGAGATCACATTCCTGGGTTCAAACCCTGCAGCACGAAAGTCCTTGAGATGCACAAATTCAAGATCTCGGTCCACCTCAATCAGTAGTTGAACCGTTACTTTGTCTCCCACCTCAATATCGTCTTCGTCAAGTGGCCTATATTTAACCTCGCCCTGAGGCGTTATTTGCTCGAGCAGTAATTCCCTTTTAAGGTCCAGGATTTCACCGGTGCTGGCTTTGACCTTCTCCGTTTCTTCAAAATATTGCCAATAAACGGCACCCCAAGTGGTACCGGTATTCGGGTTGTTGATAGCGATATCAGCCAAGGTCTGGCGAACCTCCTCACCGGTATATTCAGCTTTCACATACAACTCACCACGAGTGTCGATGGGCTTTGGTATATTTTTACCCCCAATACTCAATGCTACTGGCACTGCTTTGGTCCAATCGTTGCCATACAGCACTAAGGCCTCAACTGCCTCGGCAGTGGCCTTGGTGGTGGGCCAGCTGGTCGTGCGTTTTTGATTGAGAAGCCATACTTTGAGGGCGTCTAACGATTGTTCACTTTCGCCTGCTTCATCGAAAAAATGCATGATGAGTGCATGCGTTTCGATGGGCCTTTGTGACCAACGGACACCTGCATCCTGATTCCAATACATACCCAATGATGGATCCTGAACCGCTCGCTCTTTGATGGAGGCGAGAATATCTGCTGCTAAGGAAGCATCTCCTTCTCGAAGTGCCACCAACCCGATCATCACCTGATCAAATAGAGAACGATGGTTCCAGTGGGTTCGAATCTGGCTCATCAGAAATTCCTTAACCACTAAATTCTCATCAGGAATGGGCCGGTGTGGAAAGTGTGAAAGTGTATAGAGATAGTGAACCATGATAGACGAAAGATGGTCTTCATTCCACTTATTTTCATCTGAGCCAACTCTTTTTTTGATCCTCAGATAGGCCTCCAGAGCTCTACCATGTACAAAGTCAAGGCCTTTTGAGACAAGAATTTCCGGAATGGTATTTCCTCGTCGTTGCATCCTGCCGAATCCCTCTAATACGTACTGGGTAATATACCAGTTGGTTTTCCCACCAGGGAACCAGGGAAATCCGCCATTCGGGGCTTGATAAGTTGTGAGTTTTTGCAGATTGGTGTGCAAGGCTTGATTCAAATTGTTTGCATCAAAAAACAGTGCGAGATTCTGCTGTTGCTGAACCTCAGACTGGGCATCCCTGACCCATGGTGTTTCTGCTATGGTGACCCCCTTAAGGTCATCCTTTCCTGTCAAAGCGCTTTGCAAAGAGCCCTCCTGGCGCCATTGTTCAAACACTTTCTCAATGGTCGGATTTGATTCAATAATTTGCCGCCCCAGTGAGTTTGCCAGGTAGCGGTTAAATACTTGCTCTGTGCATTCATGAGGATAGTCCATCAGATAGGGCATCGCTTTGATGGCGTACCAAATCGGATTTGAAGAATATTCAACGAGATAGCGTTCTGTCGTCAAAGACTTAGATGTGTTTTGAGCAAGCGGTTCAAAGACAATTTTCTTGCTTTCATTACCGCCTACCTGGATCACCTTTGTTTCGGTAATGTATTCGCGATTGATCATCACTGGAATGGCCATACGAATTGCATCTGAATGGTTCTCTCCTACCGCGGTGATCTCGAAGCTCATTGGTTCAGCAAAATCTGGTGGAAGGATTAAAGTCCATGTGAATTGGGCGGCAGTCTCTCTCGCCAAGTCAAAAGTCTTTTCATTCGAATCGTGGATAAATTCAGAAAGTAATCGGTCATCGATCATGGACCTGAGCACGATTCCAATCTTTCCATGGATGGGCTGATCAGTGAGATTGTCTAACTTAGTACTCAATTGAATCTCGTCTCCCGATCGCAAAAACCTGGGTAAATTAGGCGTTAGCATCAGTTCCTTTCTACTTACAATCTCTAATTCTGCCACACCAGCAGCTAAGTCAGGGCGATGAGCGAATGCCTTGATCTTCCACGTGGTAAGCGCATCATTAGCCTTAAAGTTTATATTTACATTTCCTTCTTTACTAACCTGTATATCAGGATAAAAGAAGGTTGTTTCAGCAAGATCTTCTCGTACCTGGGAAGGCGCTTCAACTTCATTCGATCCCGCTTCCATTTCATTTCGAACACTCGATTGCACCGTTTCCTTGGCAGTGGGTGTGGCTGGCACCCCTTCGATGCGATCTTCCATGGCCATCTCTACATTTCTGAAATTTCGGGCGCGGTAGATGGGTTGATGGACGCCGAAAAAGTTTAAGTTGGGATAGGCGATATTGACATGTGTGTAAGGAAGGGGCCAATTTTGCGCATAAAGCGTACCACTCGCTGCATGGTAGGAGGTTAAACGCCACGCTGCTGGAAGGAACCTAGTCGGATAAAAGTGATGGTCCCAGACATGCTTCCGGAAGGTCTCCAGCGACGCATCGTACATAGTGGCTAGTAACTCGACCGGTTGCACTTGATCATCGGGTGCTGCAATGGCGAGTGAGATCTCTTCTTGACTGCCTGGCTTGATGAAATCACGCCAACTCGTAAAATGCACATCTAGATTTTTGTTACTCCACGGTACTTCAATATCAATCGAATTGGTGGTAGCGCGATTGTTAAAGGCCGTGGCCAATTCTATTTTCATACCACCCCGATCTTCCTGTTGCACAGGGATCTTTAGGTGTGACCAGCCATCACCAAATTCCAACCATTTCGTTTCTGACTGCGAATGGCTGCGGTGGATGGTGTAGAGGATCCTTTCAGCGTGCGAGATTAATGAAATTTCGATCGTGTCACCCGGAGTGTATTTCGACTTTACTGGGCTATGAAAAGTCAGATCCGGGGTTGACAGTTCCTTCACATTCACATCGTACAGATGCACGACATGTTCGGTGGTCGCCTCATGACCTTCAACATCGTTAGATAAGATTTTGATCCGATATAATCCGCGGGCAAGTGATCGCATAACGGGCAGTTGCACTTCAAATTCTCCACTTCCAGCAAAGGAAATCGGTGGAAAACTCTGAACAACTTGGGGCTCCCTCTGGACTGCTTCAGCTGCTGTGTAGTCAGGAAAGAAAGACTCATATTGTTCTGGTGTGAGGAGCGGTTGATCAGGCATTGTCCAGTAGCGATCTCGCAGGGGGACGGGATCTGCAAGTTTTTCGATAATAATTTGTCCAGACACCTCAACCCCGGCACCATTGAGATTCGCGGCTTTGATTAGCAAGGAATCAGATGTACCCACTGCACGATCCCTTTCACCAAGTACGGAGACCTGATAAGGTTGAAAGCCCAAGGTAATGCTAGCCGTACCAAACTGCGTTTCACCACTTACATCCACTACACTGATTTCCTGATTGAATCGGAACGTTGGATTGCCGGATCGATCAATCCGCATGTCGGGCTGGGCTTTGAACCTGTATCGAAAGTTGCCATTTGAGTCGGTGGTTACTTGGCCAGCACAGATTTGCTTTGCGGGAGATGTGGGGAAGTACGAACGACCAAAGAAATGGGGTCGATACATCCAGATCATCTCCCTCGTTGTGCGAAAAGTTACTGGCACATTGCGCACGGGAACTCCGGCAAAACTAACGACTGTGCCCGTTACCGTAACCGAATCACCCAAGATCTGGCTGCCCTCTAAAGGATCTATCAGCACTTCAAAAGATGGTCTTTTATAAGCCTCGACAGAGATTCTGTGCCGGTTGCGTTTAGCCCCCAAAGAAAACTGGCCCGCCAAGGAGGAAGTAGGGATGTTAAAATGCCCATTGATCGAGCCAAAGCTATTGGTCGTGAAGACCCGATGTTCAACTTCTTGACCATTGGCATCGTAGAGGGAAACCTTGATCTCTTTGGCAACTTCAACCTGAGGCAAATTGTCTTTGCCGTACAGCATGGATATCGCCTTAAAAAACAGCTTTTGTCCCGGCCTATAAATTGCCCGATCTGTAAAAAACTTCACGTTGCTATACGGCTGAGCTCTATCAAAACTACCATAGTCATTGAGGTAATGATCTAGCAAAATCCAATCACCTTGATGGCGTAGACGTACTTGAAAATTTTTGCCATTCGTCTCCGGTAGTCTCGCAAAACCCTCTGCGTTGGTTGCCACCTTCTCGGCCACGCGAATCACTTGCCTGCGTTGTCCTTGATCGAACACCCGTTGCAGCCACTGCACCTCTACTCCCTCTAGCGGTGAACCACTCGCTCTGTCCACCACAAAAATCTTGTGATTACCCGCTTCTTGGTAATGATGGTAAGACAGCTTGGACACAAAAAAACCTGCGCTTGCCACTGCAGCATTGTTTTGAGAAAAGCTTGAATCCGTGCCCACGAGACAGTAGTAATAGCCGGAGGGCAAAGCATCAATGGGAATTTCCGTCTGGTGTTGATGATAGTCTGCTGGCAAGTTAAGGTCAAATGCGCTGGTGAAGACCGTTGGTTTTGCTAGGAGCCAGGGCAATTGCTCTTCAAATTTTAGGAAGGGCAGCTCCGCTTGATCTTTCATGGACATACGAACCACCTGGACAAAAATCTTAGGAATGTTCTGATACTGCACCATGACCAACGACTTCTGACCGGGAAGGGAGACCTGTTCTACCTGAATAGAAATCTGCTTTGCTTCGATTTGCCGTACTTTCGATTGACATATTTGTGCACCCACAGACTCCGGATGCAACTCACTGCCCCGCAGGCAAAGCTCGCGGGCTTGTCTTCGAGCTAGGGGTGCGTCTTCTCGCGATTGCTGCAGCCAATAATCAGCCAGTTGGGCATATGCCAGTGTGACAGAGGGAGCTTCCGGGTAATTTTCAATAATGGAGTTCAGGGCCTTTTCGTAAAGTCGACCTTTATCGGCAAAGACACCTCGCTCGTATACCAACTTCAGACGCATTAAATCAAACTCGACCCTTAGGCTGCTGGAGGACGGATAGTTCTGAAGCAGCTCTTGGAAGAGCAACAGGGCCTGATATCCTGGATCCATCTGCGGTATTTTGCTTAGTGTCATTTGGGTAAATTCCTGGGAAGTGCCCAGATAGTCTGGATTCTCGAGAAGGAAGTCGCCAAAGGGAGGCTGCAACTGGGGATCATGGCTACTTAAGTGCTTGACCGCTCGATAAGCCAGTACATCATATAGTGTATTCCAACCCGGACGAAGCTCTTCTTGATTGATCCAGAGTAACTCAAAGTCGTCCCAGCTGGATTCGCTGATCTCCTGATGCTCCAGACTGGATAGGAAATATTGGTTGGCTTGATGCTGCAACTGAGCAATCGACATTTCTTCCAGATTTGCAGAGTTACCATCTTGCTGATCTTGGATTTTCCAGTAATTGAGCCTGAGGTAAGCACTATAGAGTTCGCCTAAATAGGAATGCAAGATGGCTCTGGGAGCAGCAGGTAACCCATCCAGTCGATGCTCAATATCTTGGATGGATTGGCTGAGCGTCCATGCTTTCGGTTCTTGCTTGAGCTTATTGATCAAAAGCACCGACTTGATATAATCTGGCCATGATGCTGAAGACATCGCTAATTCGTTGATCTCTGCCAGCACCTCGAGCGCACTCTGGGGCAGCCGCTTTTGCTCAAGTGAATCTACTTTCTTCCAAAGTTTTGGGAGTTCGCTGGTTACAGGTCTCATTGTTGTTGATGAGGAGGTCTTACAGTGCATCAATACACCAACGGCAAGAAATAGGATTACATAGGAGAACAGAGTTTTCCTTTTCATGAAAGACATTTTTGATCATTAAGATGGAAGGATGCATGTTTAAGACATAAGGGTACAACGAATTAACACTTCATTAACTGAAAAAGTGTCCGTTGTCATGTGAGCATCCTTAGTTGAAAAACCGGTCAATGGAAACCTGGCTTGGCACCTGCTTCTTTTTTAAGAGATGATCGATCAGGACTTGTGACCAATAAGGTGCCAAGGATGCACCCTTGGTTCCCAACCCATTGAACAGATGAATCTGAGGTAGCTCAGGGTGCGTGCCCAAAATGGGGCGCCGATCAACGACGGTTGGTCGAATCGCAGCTGCATGATTTTTTATTTCGAATGGTACTTTAACCGTTTTGGTTAGTGCAGATGATAGTTCAGATTTACCTGCCGCAGTAGGTAGTGGTTCAGAAACATTCCAATGCGTGAAGGCACCGAACCAAAATACTTGCGCTTCCCAAGGCAACAAATAGTACTTGTACTTCAGCAATTCAGCAATGTACAGATCGGCAATACGGACTTCGATCCGCTCTCCTACTGATGGATTGAGGAGGTCAGGTGGAAAGAAGGGATTTTCACTAATCCTTGCCCCTTCACAGAAAATGACCCCGCGATACCTAACGTCTTGGTAGGTCACGTGACCTTCTGAAAATTTCAACTCCTCATGACTGAAATTTGTCTTGTGTAATAATTGTTGTTGCTCGAGATACCTGCGGTACGAGTTCACTAATTTGGGGATAAAAAGTTGATAACTATCCGAGTTTTCGATGGCTGGATCTAGTGACTGAAGGCAGGGATGTCGAAAGGGTTTTGTGCGTGGAACAATTAATCGCTGATAGCCACTTTGCTCAGAACGGGCTAACCAATCACTTAAGGCCCCTTGATTTGCCGGCGACCTAATGATGTTTCTCTGATCCAGAAATACCTGGTCTAATTTGACCTCCAGTTTTTCATAGAAGGGTATGGCAATTTGCAGGAGTTCGTCGTACATCCAACTCATCACAAAACGCCGACCTGTGATTGGATTCATGATTCCAGCGGCAATCTGACTGGCATGAATGCCCCCTCCAGGATCGATGACGGTCAGACTCATGTGGTGCTGAAGCAATTGCTCCGCGATGACCGTACCAGCCAGCCCCTGCCCAATAACCAAGTAGTCTTTATCTCTTTGATACATCAATTTATCCCATCAGCGAGTCACGATCTGCCCTGCGCATTCCCTTCACAACCAGGTCGTAACTATGATCAATCAGTTCCTGGAGCAATTCATCATCGACTTCCCTTTCACAATAGATGGAATTCCAGTGTTTCTTGTTCATATGGTACCCTGGCTCGATGTCACGGTGACTTTCTCTTAGCTGGATGGCCCGATCCGGATCGCATTTCAAATTGACCACCACCTCAGGTGCATCGATGTTGACGGCAGCAAACATCTTGTGCAGCACCTTAAACACCAACACGGTTTGGTCAAAAGGAAAACTCTCTGAGACACCCCTCTTACTCAAGCAATAATCTCTCAACTTTTCAATATTCATTGCTCACTACCGAGATAACTGGCCATTCTTGATTGCAAAGTCGCGGCCGCATTGCGAATCCCCACCGAAGGATCTTCGCCGTCTTGCGAACCTGCATAGATAATGCCGCGAGAAGAATTTACGATCAGACCAATATCTTTAATTGATCCGTAATTCCACACGGCATCCAGATCGCCACCTTGTGCACCAACTCCGGGTATCAATAAAAAATGGTCAGGAACAATCGACCTGATCTCAGCCAAACGAGAGGCCTGGGTAGCACCAACAACAAACATGGTGTTTTCTGAAGTGCCCCAAGAAGCACATGTTTTCAGCACCTGCTCATAAAGTCTAACCTCAGATTGGTCTTTGAAAAACTGAAAGTCTCGACTGCCTTGATTCGAAGTCAGTGCCAGGATGATCACCCACTTATCCTCAAACTCCAGGAAGGGCGTCACCGAATCAATGCCCATGTAAGGCGCTACCGTAACCGCATCAAATTCGTACGTCTCAAAAAATGCTTTGGCATATAACTTCGAGGTATTACCAATGTCCCCTCGTTTTGCATCCGCAATGGTAAAATGGCTTGCAGGAATGTAATCCAATGTCTTTTCGAGCGAGCGCCAGCCCCTTGATCCCAAAGCCTCGTAAAAAGCGATGTTCGGTTTATAAGCGACGCAGTAATCCTTCGTGGCATCGATAACCAGCTTATTGAATGCAAAAACAGGATCGTCCTCCTTTAAGAGCTCCGTTGGAATTTTGGACGGATCCGTATCGAGTCCTACACACAGAAAGGACTGTTGCTTTTGGATAAACTGGGTCAGTTCGGCTTTTTTCATTTCATGATAAAGTGATGGGGTGAATTGAAGATTACCTACACATTGATTCGGATGGGTGGTTGTCTGCTGATCTCAAATTGTTGGCCTTTTGATCATCGGCTCACCACCGGTGAATGTCGATCTTGTCGGTGTCAATGAAAACAGTTCTGTGATGCTAGTACTTCTAGTCAACCAGAAGAATTGGGGTCGTTGATGGCTTCAACTCCTGCTATTCCCGATACCTTGTTTTTGATGCTTTCCGCAATTCCAGCCTGCATCGTCATAGCGGTCATATTGCAGGTGCTACAAGACCCCAGCCACTTTATTTTCACCCAACGTTCATCCGTAATATCGACTAGCTCGACATTTCCTCCATCAACCGCCAGATGAGGTCTGATGTCATCGAGTGCGGCTTCGACATCTTCGAGGAGCTTCTGCTTGTCTAGTAATTCTGCCATGCCATTATTCTGTGCCAAATTTACGTTTTTACTTGTACAATCTCTGTTGGATCCAACTGACTATTTCGCAAGGCTACACGTTGTACGAGATTAAGTGCGATTTCCTTCCATAGTAGCTGCATTTCGGGTTCGCCATCATCACTCACGATCGGTTTTCCGACATCCGATGCAATGCGCACCGCCTCCACCATGGGAAGTTGGCCCAGCAACAGCGACTCCGACAGTTGGGCGAGTCGCTCTCCCCCGCCTGATCCAAAGAGATGGTACTTCTTGTCTGGCAGTTCTGGGGGTGTGAACCAAGACATATTCTCTATCACACCCAAGATGGGGACATTGATGGAAGGTAATCGAAACATATTCATGGCTTTTACCGCATCAACGACTGCTACCTGTTGCGGTGTCGTAACTATTAAAGCTCCGGTTACGGGCACTGTCTGCACCAAGGTCAGCTGGATATCTCCGGTACCAGGAGGTAAATCAACGATCAAATAATCGAGCTGGGGCCAGAGGCAGTCTTCAATAAACTGCTTGATGATGCCCGCCAACCTGGGGCCCCTCAGTACAACAGCCTGCTCAGGCTCGACAATAAAGCCGATAGAGATCACGCCCAATCCGTGCGATTGTAATGGAATAATTTTTGGCTTGCCATGGAGGTCTTGGAGCTGCGGTCTCTGGCCTTCCAGACCCAGCATGGTTGGAATGGAGGGTCCATAGAGATCGGCATCGATCAATCCCACCGCGTATCCTTCCCGTTGGAGGGCCAAGGCTAGATTGGTACTGACGGTGGATTTTCCAACCCCGCCTTTTCCAGAAGCTACGGCAACCACATTCTTGATGTGGGGCAAGGGAGCATGACGAGACTTACCCGGTTGAAGCTGCGTTTCTAAATGAATGTGCACCTGATGCGAGGGAAATCGACGCTGTAAGGCCTCCATACATGCAAAGTTGAGTCCTGATTTCTGCTCCGCAGAAAGCGCCTGTCCGAAAACCAGGGTGCAGCGAATGTGTTGCTCATCAATCGTGAGGTTACCCACGCGATTGGCTGTCACCAGATCCTGACCACTAATCGGATCCAAAACATTTCTGAGCGTCAGCTTTACATGATCTTTGCTAATTTCCACCTTTTAATTCGTTTAGTTCAAAGATAAACATTTAAGCAGGTGAATCGTTTGCATAAGTGATGTAAAGAGCAATGATTACATATAAAAGAAAACTTTCATACATTTGATTTTATGCTAATCCACATGAACCTAGATGCGCTGCCATCTTTTAAGAATGGCGTGGTCACCTTCGGATCATTCGATGGGTTGCATCAAGGACATGCTGAGTTGTTTCAGCGTATGCGAGATCTGGCAAAGCCCATTGAAGGAGAAACCATCGTGGTTACTTTTGACCCTCATCCACGCCAGGTGGTATATCCCAATGACAAATCTTTACAACTACTTACTACACGACGTGAAAAAGTGCATCTAATGCATCAGATGAGTATTGACCATCTGGTCATTTGTCCATTCACGGTCGAGTTTTCGCAAATAGGAGCAGACGAATACATTAGCAAGTTTATCATTGATAAGTTTAATCCGCACAGTGTGGTCATTGGCTACGACCATCGCTTCGGATTAAACCGACTCGGAAATATTGATTACCTCCGGGCCTACTCTGCCGCTGAGCAGTTTGAGGTGTACGAGATCGAGCAGCAGATGGTTGATCAGATCAACATCAGCAGCACCAAAATCAGGAACTTCATCAGGAACGGACAAATTGAGACTGCCAATAAATTGCTGTCGCACCCTTATGTTATTGGGGGACAGGTGGTCAAGGGATTACAAATTGGTGAAAAGATTGGATATCCCACTGCCAACATTCAAATCACGAACAAGCTAAAGCTCATTCCACCTGAGGGAATCTATGCTGCGACCGCTACCATTGACGGCAACACATATGAGGGTATGTTGTACATCGGACAACGCCCGACCATTGACGATTCGGGAGATCGATCGATCGAAATAAACATTTTCGATCTCAATGAAGATCTGTATGGAAAGTACATCATCATCAGTGTTTTGCGATACATCAGAGCTGATGCGACCCTCGCTGGTTTGAAAGAATTGAAAGAGCAACTAGACCAGGACAAGCGGGTTGTGCAGTCGTACTTCCGAGTGAGACAAAAGGAGCGACATGATGCCGGTGTCGTCATCCTCAATTACAACGGGCTTAACCATCTAAAGACTTTTTTGACGTCAGTAAAACGCTTCACCAAACAAAAAATCATCATCGCCGATAATGGTTCTACGGATGATTCAGTGGTTTGGCTAGAAGCCAACCATCCTGATCTAAAACTGATCAAGCTAAATGAAAACTATGGGTTTGCTGGAGGCTATAATGAAGCCCTAGAATCCATAGATGCTAAGTATTTTGTGCTGATTAATTCAGATGTGGAAGTGACCAATAATTGGCTTTCTCCACTGCTTGACTACCTCGATGCCAATGAGAACGTCGGAGCGGTGCAGCCGAAAATTAAATCTTACCAAAATCGATCTACTTTTGAGTATGCCGGGGCTGCCGGTGGTTTGTTAGACACCCTGGGATATCCATTTTGTCAAGGCCGAATCTTGTCGGAGGTGGAAGAAGACCTCAACCAATACGACGAAGTAACTGAAGTGTTTTGGTGCTCTGGCGCCGCGATGGTGACACGGGCTAAGGATTTTAAGAAATTCCTCGGGTTTGATGCAGATTTCTTTGCTCACATGGAGGAAATCGACTATTGCTGGCGCCTCAAACAGGCTGGGTATCGCATGATGGTGATCCCGCAATCCGTGGTCTATCACCTGGGTGGTGGCACACTGTCTTACCTGAGTCCGCGAAAGACCTATCTGAATTTCCGCAATGGACTGAATCTGCTCCTCAAAAATGAGAAGGGTAATAAATTGCTTTGGTTGTTTCCAGTGAGGGTGTTGCTGGATTTGGTAGCCAGCATCAGATTTCTTTTGGTGGGTGAGTTTTCAAACGCCAAAGCTGTAGCACAGGCCTATGCTTCGGTAGCACGACATTTTGTCGCTACATGGAGAAAACGCAAACATATTCTGGCGTTGGTAAATAAATACCGCATCGGGCCTGACAATTCGGATGCCGGAAGGTATTGGGGCAGTATTGTTTGGGAATTTTTTGTTTTGGGCAGGAAGAAATACGCTGATCTGGGCAGAATTATTTCCAACCGTGCTTCATGAAACAAAGGGCCAAAATAATTTTTGAATGCGAAGATTATGTCGTAGTAAATAAGCCAGCTCAGCTACTTTCAGTACCTGATCGCTACAATCCCAATATTCCGAACCTGTTTCATCAATTGCAAAAAAAATACAATAAAGTCTATCCCGTTCATCGCTTAGATCGGCAGACAAGCGGGATTATTTTATTCGCCTTACGGGAGGATTTCTTCAGACATATTTCAACCCTATTTGAAAGTCGAAAAGTGGATAAACAGTACCTAGCCATTGTGCTCGGCACACCGATGAAGGATACCGAAGTCATTGACAGACCTATTTTGGCCTTGTCAGGCAAAAATAAAATGGTTATTAGTGCCAAAGGAAAGAAATCGATCAGTATCTACACCGTTATGGAACGGTTTCGCATGCATGCCCTCCTGAATGTTCAGATTGAAAGTGGTCGAACCCACCAAATCAGGGTACATTTGTCCAGCATTGGGCATCCCCTCCTGGTGGACCAATTATATGGAGGACAAGATGCTTTTTATCTAAGCGAAATTAAACCCAAATACCGTGGTGATAGATCCGAGGAAAGACCACTCCTAAGTCGAACACCGCTTCATGCCCATCAAATTAGATTTAGGCGGTTGGATGGAATGGAGGCAACCTACGAGGCCGCCCCACCTAAAGACATGAAGGCAACGCTGCAACAATTTAGAAAGCTCAATACGCAAACTCTGTATTGACTGAGTATTTTTACGTGCAAGAATATCTAAGGAAATTGCATGCACCTGTCCATCTATAAAAATCTAGAAACCTCTAAGTGCGGGATGAATGTTCGCTACACTAAAAGGCGACACTCCGCTGTCCCTAATTTTAGGCCACACTATTTTACTTTCGACGGTTGTCAATCTCAAACCGAAATACATCAGGACGACTGTAGTGCCCCGTAACATCCAGGGTCATGATTTCTTCACGTCTTCGTTGAATATCATCAATCTGCTGATAGATGATTTCATCCCTATTAAATTGTGGAGGCAATAAATAATTTCCAGATGGATCTATGACACAACTGCCTCCATCTAAAAGCCAATCATAATCGGGTAAGATTTGCTCCTGAAAAGGTGCTGGCATCTGTGTTTTGTGAACCATCTGACCTACCGCCACCACCCAACAGCGCCCTTCAAAGGCATAATGCCGGCTGGCAACTTGATGCATTTCATGGACTTTCGGCCACAAGGCCACATGGATATCTTCACCCGACTGATGGAGCGCTTGCCGAGTCAGTGGCATCCAGTGTTCCCAACAGATGCCGGCGGTGAGGCGACCAAATTTTGTGGATACACTCTTAAGGCCAGCTCCGTCTCCCAGTCCATGAACCATTTTTTCAGAATAGGTAGGCATTAATTTTCGATGATGGTTGGCAATTTTTCCATCTGCAGTGATAACAATAATGGCATTATAAAGAGTGTCACCAAACGACTCATTGCATCCCATCACGACCACCAGCTCTAATTCTTTGGCCACTCTACAAATCTCATCGGCATAGGTGCCGGGGATCTTCAGGGAATGATCATACATTTGGCGATATACCTTCTTTATCTCAGGATCATTCCACCGGGCCACATTGGGATAGTAGTCTAACCAAACCGGGTACCCCGTGAACCAACCTTCTCCAAAAACGACTAAATCAGCACCATTTGCCTTCGCTTCCTCCAGATGGGATTTAGCCAGGTGTAGGGATTGGTTGGCATCGTAGTACTTTGGGCCCTGTTGAACGATGGCAATTTTTGCTTTCATCATGCATCAATTCCGTGCTTTTGCAATTCCTCCACCGCCTGCTCCCATTCCATCTCGACCTCTTTCAATTTGTCTTTAGCCGATTGATAATTTTGAGTGACGGCCTCCGCATCGCCTTGTTGGTAAAAGTCAGCGGTTGCCATCTTCTGCTCAAAAGTCTCGATTTCTGATTCCAGCTTTAAGATGGAACGCTCGGCCTGCTTGACACGTTTTTGGAGTGCTTTCCGGGCTTCTCTGTTCAGCGTAGGAGTTGGAGCTGTTTCTTTTGGTTTGCTAGCCTTCTTATCGACTCCTGGTGCCAAGGCGACCGCTCGCATATCCTCAAGGGCTCGTTTTTCCAGAAAATAATTGACATCTCCCAAATATTCAAAAACATGTCGATCTCGTAATTCTAATGTCTTAGTAGTAATTCCAGTCAAAAAATCGCGATCATGGGATACCACCAATAAGGTGCCGGGATAATCAATCAATGCCTGCCGAAGTACCTCTTTTGAGTCCATATCCAGATGGTTGGTGGGCTCGTCAAGAATTAAAAAATTAATGGGCTGCATTAACAAATGTGCGAAAGCGACCCTTGCTCTTTCACCTCCCGATAAGACCTTAATCTTCTTTTCAGCATCTTCGCCACTGAACATAAAGGCGCCCAGAATATTTCTCACTCGTGATCTCAGGCCATCAGGTGCTCGTAGCTCCATGAATTCTAAGATGGTTTCATTTTCTTCGAGAAGATCCGATTGATTTTGAGCATAATATCCAATGGAGACCTGTGATCCGATCTCGAATGATCCTCCAGTGGCTTCCGTATGGCCGAGGACGGTTTTTATCAAGGTTGTTTTGCCTTGTCCATTCTGACCAACAATCGCTATTCGGTCTCCCCTCTCAATTTCAAAACTCAGCTTTTGCAGCACTGATTTATCTCGATAACTCTTGCTGAGCTCCTTAACCTTGAGGACCGTTCGTGCAGATCTCGTGACCGGCAAAAATTTGATCCGCATATCTGCCTGATCGATGGCATCTAGTTCGATTCGTTCTACCTTCTCCAGCTGCTTCTTCATGGATTGAGCCATGCTGGTTTTAGTAGCCTTGGCCATAAACCTTTTGATGGTTTTTTCTTTTCGGGCGATTTCCTTCTGTTGATTGCGGTATGCTGCTTCCTGTTGGGTGCGCACTTCAGCCTTTTGCACGAGATAGCGATCGTATTTGAGGGGATAATCATATACTTTGCTATTCTCAATTTCTATGATTCTCAGCGCAGTATTTCGCAAGAATGCTTTATCGTGTGAAATGACGATTATGGCACCGGGATATTCGCCAAGGTATTGCTCCAGCCAGATGATGGCTTCGATATCAAGGTGATTGGTTGGTTCGTCGAGCAGTAGTAGATCAGGTTGCTCAAGCAGCAGCTTGGCCAATTGAACCCGCATCTGCCATCCACCGCTGAGGGTATCAAGCTTTTTGTCAAATTCACCATCCACAAATCCCAAACCCTTTAAAACGAGTTCGATTTTTTTGTCAATGGCACTGGCATCAAAGTGGTTCAAACGCTCCAAGTTGAGATTGAAACTTTCTATGAGTTGGAGATAGGCTGGGCTCTCATAATCTGTTGCAATCGCCATCTTTTCCTGAAGACGCTCATTTTCTTTTTCAAGTGCCAGTACCTCAGAGAACGCTTCTTCGGCAGCACTTCTGACGGTGATGGTGGTGTCCAATACGAGCATTTGTTGCAGATGTCCTATTCTGATG
Source organism: Saprospiraceae bacterium (assembly GCA_965223215.1). Taxonomy (GTDB): domain Bacteria; phylum Bacteroidota; class Bacteroidia; order Chitinophagales; family Saprospiraceae; genus JABDMH01. The sequence goes on from CBDCVZ010000010.1 coordinate 845,190, forward strand.
CCTTTCTGCATATGAATGCTGCCCTGATCCGGGCTAAGCTGATCATCGATGATTTGAAATAGCGTGGACTTGCCTACGCCATTTCTACCGATGAGGGCGATTTTATCTCCCTGATTTATCTGAAAACTTACGTTTCGAAATAGCGCACGGTCACCGAACTGCACCGCAATATCCTGGAGTTGAATCATTGCGCTTTAATTCCAATTGGGTGCTTCTGGTACCCTGGCGATCACAGAATAGACATTGCCCTTGTTCGTCATAATGGTCTCCCAGAGTCGGGTTGGTTTGGCTTTAAATAAATAGTTGGCATGCATGTCTGCAATGACCCACGAACCGTAGTCCAGTTCTTCGTGTAGTTGACCCGATGACCATCCTGAATAACCGACGTAAAAGCGAATATTCCGAGGCAGGATCAATTTCGAATCGATGAGAAATTTTAGCTTTTCAAAGTCCCCTCCCCAATAGATACCTCGTCGCACTTTGATGCTATCATCCAGTAATTCGCCAACATTATGTAAATAATGTATGCTATCGGTTGCAACGGGCCCTCCATAATACACCTGAGCCTCAAATTCAGGAAAACTGGACAGGAGCTCTTCGATCCTGATTTGTAAAGGTTTGTTGATGATAAATCCCACACTACCTTCTTTGTCATGTTCCGTTAACATGACTGCCGAACGCTTAAAATTGCTATCCAAACTAAAGGGTTCGGCAAGAAGGACCTTACCTTTTTTAACGTTTGCATATTTCATCTTGTCGGGTGTCACCGTCTGACTAATCTCTGCTTTATTTACTTCTTTACAAAGTACTTGAGTTAGTTTCTCTTGAGATTCTTTTAATCATTCCCAACAAAACCTTTCCAGTTCCCCCCACCTCAACAAATTCTTCGGCGCCATCTGCGATCATCCGTTCAATGGTATCGGTCCACCTTACTGGTGAAGTGAGCTGTTTCACCAAATTCTTCCGAATTTCCTGAGGATCCTGATAAGACAAGCCGCTCACATTCTGATAAATGGGCACCTTAGTTTGCTGAAATGAGACCGATTCGATTGCCGCAGCTAATTCCTCCTGGGCGGGTTGCATCAGTGGCGAATGAAAAGCCCCACCCACCGGCAACAGGATCGCTCTTCGAGCACCAGCCTCAGACAATCTAGCACAAGCGGCTTTTACGGCACGATGTTCTCCGGAAATAACCAGTTGACCTGGACAATTGTAGTTAGCAGCGACCACAATACCATCGGTACTTTCGCAGATCTCCTCTACTTTTGCATCCTCAAGACCCACAATGGCGGCCATCGTTCCAGGGACTGCCTCGCATGCTTTTTGCATGGCCTGCGCCCTGGCTTTTACCAACTTGAGGCCATCTGCGAAAGACAGAACTCCATTGGCCACCAATGCAGTAAACTCACCCAGTGAATGTCCAGCCACTGCCTGGAAGCTCTTGTTGGCAGAACTCGTCTTGAGCTTGATGATTGAATGTAGAAATACAGCAGGCTGGGTTACATTTGTTTGTTTGAGATCTTCTTCGCTGCCCTCTGACATGATTTTTCCAATGTCAAAACCCATCAGGTAGTTTGCCTCTTTCAATAGTAGAGATGCTTGAGGAGAGGATTCAAAATCTTTACCCATGCCGACAAATTGAGCGGCCTGGCCAGGAAAAACAAAGGCTTTCATAAGACTAGAGAGGATTAGTGAAGTTTGGAGCTGATCAAGTTAAGAAATTCACTTCGAGTTTCATCATTGCGAAACTCACCGGTAAAGGCGGAGGTTGTGGTCACAGAATTTTGTTTCTGTACACCACGCATCATCATGCACATATGACGTGCTTCCATGACAATCGCAACTCCTAAAGGTTGCAACACATCTTGAATGCAGTTCAAGATTTCATGGGTTAGCCGTTCTTGAACCTGGAGACGGCGTGCAAAGACGTCGACCACCCTGGGAATTTTACTCAACCCCACGATGTGTCCATTAGGAATATAGGCGACATGAGCTTTTCCAAAAAACGGCAAAATATGATGTTCACACAGGGAGTATACTTCAATATCTTTAACCAAAACCATTTCACTGTATTCCTCCCTAAACATCGCGGAAGTCAAAATCTCATTGGGATCGGCCCCGTGCCCCGAAGTCAGAAACTGGATCGCTTTGGCGGCCCGCTCGGGAGTTTTTGCCAGGCCCTCACGTCCGGCATCCTCACCGATACCTTCAAGGATATCACGGTATCTCGTGATCAGGTAGTCAGTCGTCGGTTGATCAAAGCTATCTTGCCTCAAATAACTGGTTTTCAATGTATTAGTAGTATCTGACACGATTTTCTTGATTAAGTGACAATATATAAACAATAATGACCCCAATAGTTCAAACTGGTCATCAGGCTGACCGCAAAAGTACAATTTTTGGCTCCCTCCTGGTAAATCCTTGGCTGGTGGGTATTTAACGCTTTAGAGCAGTGGGGCTACTCACACGGGAATCATCGGTCATGCTTCTGATAGGTTAGATCCGGCTGTGAGCGGTTACCTCCGCGCACAGATTAGATCTGGTAAAAATCATCCTTTGATCTGATTTTCAGGTCCATTGGTCCATTACCAGATAATGTAAGAAACTGGCTATCTTCAGGTATTGTTTAGTTGATAAGAATGAAGGCAATTGCAATAAAGCAAATTTTGCAAAAAACGCCGATGTGGGTTCACCGCACGTGGTTTGCCCATGGCATCTTTTGGCTCACCCTCCTCGTCATCTTAGTTCTGTCAGACTTCGGCAATGTCGGTTGGCCGATGGTGCTCTATCAAAAGAGTGTCGATGTGCTTTTTTATGTGATCCTGATCTACATCAACCTCCTGTACTTGATTCCGACCTATCTGTCACGTAAAAAATTCTGGTCATATGTGGGGTTCTTGATGCTGAGCGTAATCGTGCTTACACCGATTAAAGTTGCATTTCAAGTATTCCTTTTTTCAGAGCAACCCAGTGTTCAGAATTATTTTCTGGAAAATCAAATCTGGTATTACTTTTCCATGTTTTTGGTCGGCAGCTCCAGTACCATCTATGGAATCATTTCCGATTGGTTCATCCATCAATCGGAGAAGATGGAACTACAAACCAAAACCATGCAGTCGGAACTAAAATTCCTACGGTCTCAAATTAATCCCCACTTCCTATTTAATACCCTCAATAATTTATACGCACTGACCCTTAAGAAATCGGATGATGCTCCTGAGATCGTATTGAAGTTGTCTGAAATGATGCGCTACATGCTGTATGAGTGCAATGAGCGTAAGGTGCCATTATACAAGGAGGTTACCTACATGAAGAATTATCTCGACCTGGAACGCCTGCGGCAGCACAAAATGATCGACATAAAAATGGATATCACTGGTGATGTCAGTGATCAGCGGATCGCTCCCCTGCTACTCATCCCATTCATTGAAAATAGTTTTAAACACGGACTCAGCAATGAAATTGATCACGGTTTTGTCAATATTTCCTTGAAAATTAATGGCAACCATCTAATTTTTGAGATTGTGAACAGCAAGGGTCCGAGCCAACCAAAACAAACTCATCGAAGGAGTGGTGGCATCGGATTGGTAAACGTACGTCGGCGGCTCAATCTGATCTATGATGAGGCATATAAACTAGAAATTAAGAATGATCCTAACCAGTACAAAGTTAAGCTTGATTTAACCCTATAAATAGATAAAATGAAAATTAATACCTTAATTGTAGATGATGAGCCCTTGGCACTTGATGTAATGGAAACGTATTTATCAAAGATGCCTGAACTTCATCTGGTTAGGCGCTGTGTCAATGCTTTTGAAGCTAATGAGGCTTTGTCGCAAAATCAAATTGATCTGATGTTTCTTGACATCCAAATGCCTCAGCTCACAGGTATTGACTTTGTAAAAACATTGACCAGTCCACCCATGGTAATTTTTACGACTGCCTTTCCAAATTATGCCATCGAGGGCTTCGAATTAGATGCTGTAGACTATTTGTTAAAACCAATATCGGCCGAGCGATTCATGAAGGCCGCCAATAAAGCCATCGAGCAAATTAAGATGAGAAATCGAACCGGCCCTGCCGAAGAAGTCGCTGATTTTATTTTTGTGAAGGCCGACAAGAAATTTATTAAAATAAAATATGAGGACATCCTCTACATCGAGGGCTTGAAGGATTATGTAATTATCCGGTTGGAAAAGGGCCGCGTGGTGACGCTTCAAACCATGAAGAGTTTAGAAGACAAATTGCCAGAAAAGTATTTTAAGCGCATTCATCGATCTTACATCGCAGGCCTTGAAAAAATCAATGCTATAGTGGGTAATCAAGTTGAGGTTGTGGAGAATGGCAAGGCCAAGCTACTTCCCATTGGCAAAAACTACCGAGAAGAACTACTCGCACTAGTAAATAAGAATAGACTCTAGCCAACGTGGAATCTCTGATACGCCATCTCGGCGATGTTTTATCAGATAAAATTGTGAACTGGGAGCCAATCAGCGGTGGCGACATCAATCGTGCACTTAGGTTGCAAACCCTGCACGGGCAGCAATTATTTGTTAAATACAACGAATATCCACAAGGCCATCAGATGCTATCTGCAGAATCCGAGGGTCTTCGAACTCTGCGAGCCTCTGGCACCATTCGCATTCCAAAAGTCTATGGTCAAAGTAGTTATGGAGCCATACACTATTTGGTACTGGAATTTATTTCTAGTCAAGATATGTCACCAAGAGTGTGGGTGGATTTTGGACGGTCTTTGGCCCAAATGCATCAAGTGTCACAAGAATCCTTTGGCTTTACCACCGATAACTACATTGGGAGGTTGCCTCAAAGCAATAAATACTACCCCGATTGGGCAAATTTCTATGCGCAAGAGCGCATCACCCCACAACTTGCTCTAGCCAGCGCGCGCGGATTTATCACCCCTGTGCAACAAAAGCAATTTGATCAACTGCTGAAACGAGCCGAAGGTCAATTTCCTGTTGAAAAACCGGCCTTACTCCATGGAGATCTTTGGAGTGGCAATTTTCTCAGCACCCAGGACGAAGCTGTATTAATCGATCCTGCCAGTTATTTCGGTCACCGTGAAATGGATTTGGCCATGACCAGACTCTTCGGTGGGTTTGATCAAAGATTCTATGCGGCTTACCGAGAGATTTCACCCCTGGCACCAAACTACGAGCAACGCGAAGACCTCTATCAACTATACTATTTATTAGTCCACCTCAACTTGTTTGGAACCGGGTACCAGATGAGTGTTTTGCGCATTTTGCAAAAGTATAGCGGCTGAATAGAAAATGGCGCTATCGCATAATCTGGATCTTTCGCAGCTCTATCTGCCCATCGAGATCTTCCATCTCCAATAGATAAAGACCATTAGGTAATGAAGGCAGCTCAACCCCTATGCTGGAAGCTGGTAACCGTAGACCGGTTTTCTCCAGGACCACCATGCCCTGCAAATTACGTAGTCGATATGAAGCAATCCCTAATGGACTCTCGAGTACAATGTGACTGCTGGCGGGGTTCGGATAATAGTTTAGTTTCGAAACAATCTCTTTCGAATCCCCTACTAGCGATAATTGTTGAATGATGGATTTTTGATGTTTAGGTTCCCCCGCTGCATTTAAGATATGAATATCCCGAACTTCGATTGCAAGCTGAGCTAATCGTTCAGCAGATCTGAATCCGTTGAGATCCTCTTCCACGATAAAAGTCACTGTCCCCAACACACCGTGCTTGACGACGGCCTGTCTGTCGGTCTTTACCACTCCGACATCAAGCCTCCCATCCCGGGGTGAGTTGGTATAAGATAGCGTACCGGCATTAGCGTCAACCAGTTGGTTGGGTGCCAGATGGAACTGAAGGGAACTGGAGTCGATAAAATGAGGATTTACCTCAACTGAGAAATTAATACCCAGGGCCGAAAAGGGTCCATTTCCATCACCCAAACTTATTTGAAGAATGGCCTGTTCACCCTCAGCCACTTCCGGTGTCATCAATTTTAATTCGATGGGAATCTGATGAAGTGATAAAGGTAGCTCTGGAACCAATCGATGTGATTGACCATAATGTACATCAATGGCCTCTATATCATTCGTGGTAATAAAACCATCCCCATCGCCATCGACATGGCGAAGGTCGGTGGTGGCGACTGCAACTTCATGTGTCCATGGTTCACTCTGGCATCCCCACCAAGACTCCCAATCCTGTGAGGATCGCGCTGGTCCTGTCCTTCCTAAATTAAGTCCCAAGGGCATGATATCTCCGATACTCACTGTGCCATCATCGTTCGCATCACCTGGCCACATGCAGTCTGACGAACAGGGCTGCAGGTCTTCGAGGTCCAGGACATTAAAAATTATAGTGATCGGCTCACAATCATTGTCCACCGCACAATACTTCAGAACCGCCACATCGCTTCCCACATAATTCAAATCGGGGCTGTAGAGAAGAGTGCGATCTCCCTGGGTCAACCTGAGGTGACCTTGAGCGGGTGTAGAAAGAATTTCGAAGTGGTATTCGTCAATGGGAATCTGATAATCAATAGTCAGTGGTTCATTCTGAATCACATTAAAATGCCAATAGGTTTCGCGAGGTGTGAAATCATGAACGGTGACCAACACCTGTGCTGTATCACATCGGCCCTGGTCACAGGTGCGGTAACTAAACAGTGTTTCGCCATTAAAATCAGGGTCTGGAACAAATCTGAAGAAGCCATTATGGAGCTCGGTAAGGGTACCATTGAGTTGGTCGGTGAATACCTCGTCTACCTGATCGCCAATATCATTGTTCAAAACATTGAAATCAACAGGATTTCCAACCTCGGTAAAAACGATGTCATCATGGTTCCAACCATTGACTGCAAAGGGATCAATAACGGTAATCCTGGCCGTACTATATAGGTAGTGGTTGATGCTCCATTTGGCAAATCTCAATTCTGTGGTAGACAAATCACCTAATCTCGGTGTGTAGCGATAGATTTGATAGCTGATCTTTTCCAGTGTACCATTATAGTAAGCAGATCCAGGTGGTTCATGATCTGGTGGAAGCAAGATGGTAGCACTTTCCCCCATCACGACCTCATAGTCCTGATGCGAGGTTTGATTGGTTGCAGTAGGGTCATCTAAACGAATCTGCACATGTGCTGAGGCGCAATGACCATCAGCGCAAATCAAGTATTCGACGTGGGCGTAACCAGCCTGGTCACCTCTGAAATTAATGCCGGTGCCATCAAGGGTGATCTCAGCAGTTCCGTTCTGAACAAAGGCTATTTCAGTGACCACTGGAGTACCAGTCACCACCAGGTCATTGCTTGATACCGGAAGGAAAGCAAATTCTTGGGTCAGCTCCAAGGTGTAGTAATCATCTTGGGCATTGACATCAACCACCCTAACGATTACGCCTTCAAATCTGGGTCTCGGTGCACCACCATCCGCTGGATCGACTCGGTACACAATGGTATCTAGACCAACATAACCTGCTTGCGGGAGATACCGCAACCGATATTGGTCTTCAAAATTGAGTCGATATTTATTGATGCTCCCGTGAGCTGGATGATTCAGGACTTGTGGATAATCCAGGGCGGCAATCTCGAGGTTCAAGGGCTGGCCTGCCAAAATGGTGTGCACTTGATATTGAGCGAGATGCTGACCCCATAAGGTATAAGACAGGCAGGCAAAGAGGCAAACAATGAGATGTTTGAGGGGGTGCAGTCTCATGGGATATATTATTAGTAATCACAATATAAACGATATTTGACTAACAGTAAAATTTTGCCCATCTTGATCGTAAACTTTAACAAATGCATGATTTCTTCCTAATTAATAGACGATTAGCGTGAAGAAAACGAAGTTGTACAGAGTCCTATCGGTGCTTAGTCAGGTGGAGAGAAATAGACTGTCAAAGTTCTTGCCTGGTGAGCATCCCGCTGTATCCGCACAGTTAATAAAGATACTTCTCGAAGGTCATCGGTTGCAACAGGAAGTGCCATCGCGGGAGGCTGTCTTTCATGGTCTGGACCCTTCAGCGCCATTCGACGATCTGAGGTTTAGAAAAATCTGTTCTGATGCTGTACAAATTCTAGAGCGCTTTCTAAGCCTTGAAGCCTATTATTCAGATCCACTGCTGGAAGCCACGACTCGACTGATGTCCTTAGCTCGAAAACAGATGCTTCCGCTGTATCGAAGTCACCTATCACGAGTTGAAAAACTAATGCAGCGTTGGCCGGAGCAAGGTGCTAATTATTATTATCACCGGTTTTTGGTTGAGCAGAAGAAATATCAAATGGATCAGGCAAATTTACAGCGTTTTGAAATCACCAATATCGATCAAATTTTACACAATCTCGATGTGTTTTACATCATCGAAAAGTTGCGGTTTTACTGTGAAATTCTCAGTCGCAAGACATTTGTCAAACACCAGTACAATAATCGATTGATCGACGAAATTCTCAGTTTGGTGCAACAGGGTGAGGCATTGAGTGTACCAGTTATAAGTATTTACTATCACATTGTATTAACACATTTGCATCCCGATGAAAAGAAATATTATTTTGAACTGAAGCAAGCCGTGAATTCTCAAGCGCAGTATCTGCCAGAAGCCCATCGTAAAGAAGTTTTTGACTCCATACTCAATTACTGCAATCGGAAGATCAATCAAGGACATCAAGAGTTTCTGCAGGAGTCATTTGATCATTATCAAGAAGTTCTGCAGAATGAATTGATCTATATCGATGGCTTGATCACCCACTGGACCTTTAAGAATGTGGTGGTTCTGGCCTTGAGATTAGGTGAATTTGAATGGGCTGAAAACTTTATTCTGAGATTTGCTGACCGGATTGAGCCTGTATTTAGAGAAAATGCAGTTAAATACAATTTGGCACAGCTCTATTTCTATAGGAAAGATTTTGCTAAAGTTATTACCTTACTTCAGGAAGTAGAGTACGATGATGTTTCTTATAATTTAGGTGCAAAGACGATGCTTTTAGCCACTTACTATGAATTGGAGGAGTTCGAACCTTTAAGAGCCCTGGGAGAAAGTTTTCGGGCTTTTATTAACAGACGGCAGAGCACGATTTCAGAAATGCGAAGAAAATCATATCTCAACCTAATCAGTTTTACCCTGAAGCTTTCTAAGGTATCGACATCAAACCAACAGGCCTTGACTAAAATAATGGATTCCCTACAGAAAGCTGACACGATAGCCAGCGAGCATTGGATCAGGGATAAGGTCCAGGAAAAGATGAAATCTTTCGATGGGTTGGTTCGCAATTCCATGGGTAAATGATCAAAGAAATCGAAGACTTCCTCTCCTTTACTGCAGCACACCCGTCACTGCAAAACTGCACCTTGCAGAATCTCGACTTCCGAAATCTTGACGTAGACTGGAATTCTATTGAAATTCAAAATACAAATTTCCTGGGGTGCACCTTTGACATAGCAGACAAGGCGAATCTAGTGATGCGGGGAGCTCGGATCTTCGAAGCTGACCTATCCCTCCCCTATTTTCCATTCCGACGAGACCTCTATCACTGGAGAGAATTGACGGAGTTGCTGCCGGGTGGCCAGAGTCGAGACCTGCAGATTTACCAACATTTTGCTGCTGCAAGATTTAATCCAGACATCAATGAGGCGCTTTATCAAAGGATACATGATCACGCAATTGACGATGCCCTCCGTGAATTCATCGGCTTGGGGTCAGATGGAATGCCACAGTTTAAATGTGTGGGTATGATGGGTGGACATAGCACAACCAGAGATTCAGCACACTATCGGGCTGTTGCTCAGTTGGCGAAGAAACTCACAGAACATGGTTTTTTCGTCGTTTCAGGGGGTGGACCTGGCATCATGGAGGCTGCCAACCTCGGTGCCTATTTTGCGGGAAGCTCAGAGCATGATTTAGATACGGCCATAACTGACCTGGCTCAAGCACCTCATTATCAGTCGGCCGGGTTTATGGAAACGGCAGTGCGGGTTGTTTCGAAGTACACATGCCAGGCAGCGTCGTTGGCTATTCCGACATGGTTTTATGGACATGAACCGAGTAATTTATTCGCAACACACATTGCTAAGTATTTTTCTAACAGCATACGAGAAGACACCCTTCTCGCCATTTGTCTTTATGGGGTGATTTTTGCACCTGGCAGTGCCGGTACCCTGCAAGAAGTCTTCATGGATTTGGCCCAAAACTATTATCAAACCTACGGATGGAGGAGCCCGATGGTTTTCTTCCAAAAGGAGTTTTTCCAACAAATCAAATTAGACGGTTTACTACATTCTTTTTTAGGGGAGCATTCATACAGGGATTATATATTCAGTACCAACGAAGCAGATTCCGTCTTGTCGTTTCTGAAAACACATCCTCCGACTAACGAGGCCATTTAGCCAAGTGAAGGCTGGAAGCAATCTAAATACAATTGTAAAATTCTTAGTAATTTTCATTCTTCTTGAATAAACAAATAAATCATATGTCCAAAAGGGTTGACACAGGTAGGCGAAAAGTCCTTAAATCGAGTGCAATGGCAGCAGGATCATTCTTCATCGTGCCACGACACGTACTGGGCAAGGGATTTATCGCACCCAGTGATAAGTTAAATCTAGCTGCCATCGGTGCCGGTGGGAAGGGAAGATCCGACATCATTAATGCCTGGAATGAAGGCTCAGAGAATGTGGTTGCCCTTTGCGATGTTGATATGGGGCAGGCAAAACGGACCGTTGATCATTTCCCCGATGCAAAATTCTTTGCCGATTTCCGTCAGATGCTGGACGAAATGGGCCAAGAGATTGATGGTGTAACCATTTCCACGCCAGATCATACCCATGCGGTCGCTGCCATGGCCGCCATGGATTTAGGGATTCATGTTTATGTGCAAAAGCCCTTGACCCACAATATATATGAGGCTCGCATGCTCACTGAAACCGCACGCCAGAAAAAAATTGTTTCGCAAATGGGCAATCAAGGTGCTTCAAATCCTGGACAACAACAAATGTTGGAATGGTTTGATAAGGGTCTCATCGGTACAGTTAAAGAAGCCCATATTTGGACCAATCGCCCGGTGTGGCCCCAAGGGATTTCTGTGCCGACAGAAGCCATGAGCCTCCCAGAAACCATGAGTGAAAAAGATTGGGATCTATTCATTGGGCCAGCCGCAATGGTGGCCTACCATCCACTCTATCACCCCTTTAAATGGAGGGGTTGGTGGAACTTCGGAACCGGTGCTCTGGGAGATATGGGCTGTCACTTGATTGATCCGGCATTTAGAGTCTTGAGGTTAGGTTATCCAACCGAAGTGGAATGTAGTGTGGGACAGGTCTTTAAACGAGATTGGGTACCAGAACACATACCGGAGGGTTGTCCACCTTCATCCCGAGTTAGATTGCACTTTCCGGCCTCCGAGCATAATCCATCTCCAATTTATATGACGTGGCACGATGGTGGACTAAAGCCCTTTCATCCCGCCATCATTCCGGCAGATGACTACATTGGTGACAAGGACAGTTCAAATGGTGTCATGCTCATCGGAGAAAAAGGAGTCATGACGTGTGCTACGTATGGTGCGGATCCGAAGATCTACCTCAATAGTGGAGAAAAAATCGAAATGCCTGAGGATTATGCGGCCGAAAATAAATATGCGGATCAGCCCAACTTTGGTCATCAACTGCTTTGGACTGAGGCCATAAAGGCTGGTTTTGATAGTGAGGAACACAAATCACTGACTTCTTCCTTTGATTATGCGGGACCTTTGACCGAAACGGTCTTGATGGGTAACCTGGCCATACGCAGTTATTCGCTGGCGTCTGGAGAAAAAGACCGCCGAGGTAGACCTACCTTTGAGGGACGTAAGAAGTTGCTCTGGGATGGTCAGAAGATGAAGATCACCAATTATGATCCAGCCAATCAGTTTGTCAAGAGACCCTACCGAGATGGATGGAGCCTCGGCGTCTAAAATTCTGACGGGTTTACTTCCTGATTGATCAAATCAAAAATCTACTCCTCGAAACCATCCGATGTGGTGCAAATCTGGTTACTCAATCATCGTCGCGGATGATTTCGACGGTCTTTAGCGATACCCGTGGATCATCAGGATCCTGCAACAGTCCAAAATAGCCCACGATCGTTTCGTCAGAATCGTAATAAATAAACTGCGACGCGGTCGATTCAGCATCACTCCGCTTAATATTCACGTTGCCACGACGTATCGTGTACAAAACTGGATAGGTACCAATGGACGTTTTTTCCTGGGCGTAAAAAGAAATCACACCCCTTTCATTGCGCTCGATTGGACCAACATCTACTAGTGCACGGGGATCTGCGTTCTCTGGTCGCTGGTAATATTTGGCCGCCATAATAGCTCCAGTTTCTGAAAGATGTAATACCGCCAATCCATGACAAATCATGGTGGCTGAGGTTGTACTGACATCTACCCCTCGTACACCCACGTTTTCTTCCACACGATAGACCATCAGGATTGATTTGTCATCAAAGACCGTGGGTTCTTCGTGCAAAGTCAAAACCACCGCATTTACACCGAGATGATTAGTCCGGTTCAGCATTAACCGCTTCAGTTCGGGAAGCCGCTCAGCTGTACTGGCAATATTATATTTTCCGTGCTTGTCAATGAACATACTCGTAATGTCATGACCTTCATTGGAGATGTAGATGGTCCCAGTATCATTCATATAGTAGTTGTTATAGTCAAATACTTTGGCCTTGGCCAATATGGAAGCCTGAGCTAGTTTTTGAGCTTTCTTGTCAAACTGAAAGTATTCGTAAGTCAGGTACTTTGAATTGCCAGGTGATTTGGGTGCAAATACAAGTGTCTCGGTCCATAGCTCATCTGCCCCACCCTCGTGAGGTCGATATTCTTCATTTTGATAAACCAGGCGCATGGGCACTTCAAAATTAAATTCATAACGATTTGAATCCTGACCTGTCGAATCGAAGGAAGAGAGCCTCATGTGCTGGTCAGATATCTCTCGGCTTACTTGTTTGTCGTATCTATTCAAAAGGGCTAAAGTGAACCCTTCCGCATCGTCGGTTACAACTGGGTGCAAGGCGGTCCAGTAGGCCTTCTTAGAGCTGCTATCGTACATTTCTAGATTCACCGAGGTCGTATAGGGTTCGAATTGCCCCTGTTGGTGACCAGCTTTCTTTGCATACTTAGTGATTTTTAAGTCAGTCAACTTCTTTGACCTATCAACTTCTAAGGCCGTTTCATAGTATTGTTTTACTGTAACGGTCTCTTCTTTCACCTCCTCCTTCTTCCGAAGCCCCACCCATGGGATGGCATCGTAGTCGGCGACGGAAATTAAAACGGGATCCGATTCCAACAGCTTGCCACGTTGCTCATTGACTCCAAAGAACATGCTCTTCTCTGGAATGTCCTTGGTCCTGACATACTTTCTCTCTTCCGTAAGCAAAACACCATCTTTACCATAAGTCAGTTTATAGAGGCCACGCAAGGTGACGGGCTTACCCTTAGCATTACCGGGGTCGACCGGAGTGATCACTCTTGCTCTTTTGTCGAATTCCAAGATCACTTCAATCCGGTCATCGAGTGACTTGACGTATCGAATTCCACAGCGTTCCGGTTTCAAAAAATTCATTGATTCTGGCAGGGGGCATGCCTGAGCCAGAAGTGGCAGGGTCACAATGGAGATGAGGAAAGTCAATAATGATCTCATAGGTATAGATTTATGTATCAAACATTTTTAACAACTATCACGAGGATCTTAAAATGAATGATCGGGGCTTACCTATGGCTCATGGCTTCAAAAGGGAAATTCTTTCGTTTCCCATTGTTTTTACCACATTTTTCGTGCCAGTCTCATGAATCTCTCAAAATTCTCAACTGCTTGATTTGCAATCACTTCTCAGCAAAATTTCGCAGATTATGCAACCCAAAACCAGGTCTGTAAATCATCGGATCATCACTGGCTTCAGACCGTGTTAAACTTGTCGATAACCATGATGCCAGCAGCATTAGATCCAGACCTGCAAATTCAGTGCTGCCTACATTTACTCTGAGCAAAAGAAGTGAATCTCGAAGTCGATGCTGTGATATGAGGCCTAGGTTGGTAGCATGTTATAATAACCGGCAACCAATGCGGATCTGGCAAGATCAAATCAAACACAAGCAATGATTGGGTAGGCTGTTTTGCTAGGTCACTCAGCAATCGATGTGCAGATGACAGAAGCCGTCCCTTTCGCAATCGTCGGTGAATAAAGCGGCAATGTATATGGTGTAGTATTTCTCCATAATTGTCAGATACTTGTGCCGAAGGAATAATTTGTGCTTGGGCAGGGCAAGGTGAGATATTAATGCAGCATGGCATTTTTTGTCGATCTTGCATAATTTAAGGATTGAACCTTGAATAGAATAAATCGGATGGGATTGGACCGGATCATTGGCTTTTCAAAGAGTGGTTTATGGCTTCTTATGTGGATAACCATCTTAAATCTTCAGGCGCAAGAACCAACCATACAGGATTGTCTGGGTGCCATTGCTGTTTGCAATCGAATCTATGAAGAGACCGATGCCCCTCGAGGTGCTGGCAACTACCAGCAGGAGATCAATGGAACCGGCAATCATGGTATTTCTTGCATGGATAATGAGCTAAATTCTATTTGGTACACATTTACAGTAAATCGGACCGGCAACTTCGGATTTGAGTTAATACCGAATGACCCGAATGATGATTATGACTGGGCTCTGTTCAATATTACCAATGCAACCTGTGCAGATATCTTCACGGACATAACGCTCCAGGTGAGTTGTAATGCGGCCGGAGGTGAGGATGGTGCTGGAAATACCTGTCATGGAGTCACCGGAGCCAACGGACAATCAACATTCAGTAACCAAGGTGGTGGCTGTGGAAACAATCCACCTGATCAGCTATCTGGCAATAACCCTTTTAATGACCTGGTTCCAGTTGAAAAAGGTAACTCCTACGTTTTAGTGGTTTCTAATTGGACGGGCTCAACCAATGGGTATATGATTGATTTTGGGCTATCAGATGGCATCGATATTTTTGATGATTTGCCGCCAGAAGTACTCGATATCACTTTGGAGGTTGCATGTGGACAGGGATCCATTACGGTGCCTTTCACCGAAAACATTCAGATAGGCAGCATCAGTGCGGCCAACTTTGAGTTGATGGGACCAGAAGGTAAGGTGCCAGTCGTTTTAAGCTCTGAGGCGCTTACTGTTGGTGGAACGTATGACAAAGATTTCAATGTCATTCTCTCTCCTCCCCTGACTACGCCTGGCACGTATACCCTTTCAGTCAAGAAGCAGTCAGACGTTGATATCCTTGATCTCTGTGGCAACCAGCTGGGAACTGAACCCCTACCAATAAGCTTCGAAGTGGATAAAGTGGCATTGTCAGCAGTAAATCTTGGCAGCGATACCACCCTATGTGTAGACGAAACTTTGGTATTTGATGTCACTGATCCAGAGGCCGCGAGTTATCTCTGGGAGGATGGGAGTATCAGTCCGGTGCGGGAAGTAAGCGCCGCTGGTTCATACGGTGTTACCATCACCAATGATTGTGGCTCCGTGAGCGATGAGATTTCGATCGACTTCGCCAATTGTCGAGAATGCAATGTATTCGTACCCAGTGCAATTTCTCCAAATGGAGATCAATTGAATGACGAACTCAAAGTCTTCTCAGATTGTAACCTGCAAAATCTAAGCTTACAAATATTTGACCGTTGGGGAAACCTGCTCTATACCGGCGAGGATATAGCAGCTGAATGGAATGGCCGTGTGAATGGTCAAGTGATGTCCACTGGGGTGTACTTGTACGTGATCGAATACCAGGTACAAGAACTGGGAGAGGTATTCGTTCGGACGATTGCCGGAGATTTTACCCTGGTGTATTAGATCAGGAAACCAGTCATTTCATTTTTTAGTCTAGGGATCTTCTGTCGGGCGACCATGGTCCTCAGCTCCCTCCTCACCCTGGAACAGGTGCGAGGTAATGCGCTCATCAATTTCGTGAAGAATCTTGGCGGCCCATTCTGCCACGGTCCGAACCTCGTCTAACTTTGGTCGACGTACAACTTTGATCAAATTATGCTTAGCTACTTTTCGAGACATCAACTGCTTAGAATTTTCATGATTTTTTTCATCGCTCCTACCCTATTTTGCACCTGCATCTTCGAAAAAATATTTCTAATGTGAGATTTGACCGTATTGAGAGAGATAAACTTTGTCTGGACGATCTGATCGTTGCTCAGTCCGTCCTTGATGGCAAGTAAAATCTCGAATTCGCGATCGGTAAGCTCTTCGCTCAAATGCCGATCCATTTTTTCCTTGGAGATCATAAACTGATTTTGACTTATGGCGTGGCGATGTAGGGCGATTTCAATTCCAGACAATAGATCAGCTTCTGTGAAAGGTTTGACTATATAGCCAAATGGCTCCACATGCTTTGCCCTTTCCAACGTAGACCGATCTGAAAAAGAAGTCAAAAAAACGAAGGGAACATCTCTACGCTTCCTCACCACCTCGGCCACTTCGATGCCATCCCTTGCTCCCTCTATCGATATGTCGCAAAGCACGAGATCGACCGTGTGATGTGACAGATAGTCGATGGCCTTCGCACTCTGCCCGACATATTTGGGCACCTGGTAGCCTAAATCCCTGAGGGTATCACACAAGTCTTCCGCAATGATGGGCTCATCTTCTACTACGAATATCACCTTGCCTTTCATTCGATTGCTTTCTACAAATGTATTTTGGAAGCAATTGAATTCAACTACACTGCAGGGTAGTTTTAGAGGAGAAGGTGGAGTCTCTAGTCTTCAGCGACTAAGCAATTTTATGATTTTATGCAGTGCACCGGCGCGATTAGAAACTTCCAATTTGACAAATATATTACGGACATGGAATTTCACGGTATTTAAAGAAATAAAACGTTTTTCCACAATTTCTTTATTGTTAAGGCCACTCGCAATATCGACCAAAATCTCAAACTCTCGGTGTGACAATTCATCCATTGCAATCGCATCAATCTTTTCTTTAGTGATGGCCAACGAGTCAAGTTTTTGCTGATGCTTGTAAAAAGCCATTTCAATCGCACTCTGAATGTCCTGTGCTGTAAAGGGTTTAACGATGTATCCGTATGGCAGCGTCTTTTTTGCGCGATCTAGCGTGGAGCGATCTGCTAATGAAGTGAGAAAAATAAAAGGAATCTCTTCTTCGAGAAACATTGCTGCCACTTCAATTCCATCTTTTTCGCCTTTGATCCGAATATCACATAGCACAATATCTGGTCGATGGCTGGATAAAAAATCAATCGCCCTTTCACTACTGGCAGCCGAACCCAGCACACGATATCCCATATCATTCAGTTTTTCAGCAATATCTTCGGCGATTAGTCCTTCGTCTTCTACTATGAATACCGAAATATCTGACATTTGTAAGGGATCTGATCCTGGGCCGCTATAAAGTTAAGATAATCAAGTTCTATCCGTATCATTGGCATTAATTATCACTAAATGCACAGAAATAGGTCGTAGGGAAGGATCACAAAATGTCAAACAGCCAAAAAGCTCATCAATGATGACCTTTTTAATTTTTTGGAAGAAACCATTGACTCGATGAAACTTAGTCCAGCAAGGCGGTATTTTACGACCTGTGTCCTGGCAGTCTTCGCCTGGGCAAATCTATCCCAGATTACCGCCCAAGGAGACGCTGCGGGAGAGATTGAGAAACTTCTGGACATCGCTCAAGTATTTGAAGAAGGAGATAAACCGGACTCTGCTTCCATTTTTTACCGAGAGGCTCTGGCCATGGCGTCAGAAATCAATGATTGGGATCTTCTCTTGCAAGCTTCTTTGGGTCACTACGGCTGCTTGGTCTTGCAATTTCACCTGGATTCTGCTTTACAGGCCATCGAACAGTTGATGGTCAAGATACCAGAGACATATTCGAATGAGCTCTATCTGGCCAAATTATTCGATCTAAAAGCCAAAGCATACCATCGTAAGGGAGGTTATCACGAAGCGTTGGAGGCAACCGTACATGCCCACCGGATCAAATCGGGGATAGGTGCCGACAGGCATGAGATCATGCAAACCTTAGATCTCCAGGGTGATGCTTATCGATCATTGGATCAGATGGAGAATGCGAGAAATTCATACGAGCTGGCCCTGGCCTTGAATCGAGAAGATGCAGGACTTGAACGGTCAGTCGGTGTGGCCGCTCTATTAGCAGATCTTGCCATTCTGGATCGTATTGAAGGCGACTACGAGCGAGCTATCAAACGCTATCAGGAGGCACAAAATATCATTGAGAATTTGCCGGGAGATCATTGGAGCACACTGGCTTCAGTTTTCAATGGTCTCGGTATCATCTATGCTACGATTGGAAATCATCCACTGGCGCTACAATATTTTGAAAAACTGCTGGCGACCGATCTTAAACGTCTAAAACCCACCGACCCAGACCTTGCTCGAAGCTATACGAACCTGGCGATTATCCACGAAATAATGGGTGATCTTGTGCAGTCTGTCTCGCTGCATGAGCAGGCACTGGCCATCAAACTTGAAACCCTGGGTGAAGATCATCCCAGTCTGCTCTATGACTATAAGGGTCTTGCTACCGTATACAGCAATATTGGAGACATTGATCAAACCCTCTTATACCTGCACAAAACCGAGCCCTTGGAAGCGAAGCATATGGGGCCGGATAGCCGAAATCTGGCCATGAGCCATAATTTAATGGGTAGCAGCTATCGAATCAAGAGAGATTTTGCTCAGGCCATCAAATACTTAAAAAGCGCTGAAGAAATCATCAGCGCCCGAGACCCCAATGATCCACAGGCGGGAGCCATCTATCACAACCTGTCCAGCTATTATTTGGACCATGAAATGTATGTAGAATCTGAGGCCTATGCTAGAAAAGCCCTTGAAGCAAACTCAGCTAACTTTGGTCACATTCACCCACACGTTGCAGGCAACCATGAAATGCTGGGTATTATCTTCGAAAAGCAAGGCAACCTCCAACTTGCTAAATCGCATTTTGAAAAATCACTTGAAATCAACCTGCGAGTGGACGGAAAAGCCCACCGAAATGTGGCAGGAGCATATGCTAAGCTGGCCAACAATGCACGGCTTTTGGGTAATTTTTCACGCAGTTTGCAATATGCCCAAGCTGGCATTATCGCCGGGTCAGAAACTTTCCAGGATACGAATGCACAACACAACCCAGAAGTTAGTGATATCCCGATCCCCAAGGATATGGCTAGCATTCTAACCATCAAGGCCCGAGCATTTGTTGACCTATTCTCTCAATCCAAAAATGTTGGCCATCTGCAGCACGGTTTAGAAGCATTTGAAGTGGCCATTCATTGTATTTCGGAGGCTCAGTTTAGTTATCAATCGAGAGGATCGGTCGCTCACTTAAAGGAGACATTTTCTGCCACCTATGAGCATGCCATCGAAGCTTGTTACCTATTGTACGAAAAGGAGGGCGATGAGATATACATTGACAAAGCACTACAATTTGGGGAGCTCAGTAAAGCGACCTTACTGGTGGCTGCACTCAATGAATCTCGGGCCAGGCAATTCAGCGGAATTCCGGATTCCCTTTTGCAGAGAGAACTGAGTTTACGTCGTGACATTTCTTATTTCCACCAGTTACTCCTTTCAGACGAAATTCCGAAAGACTCTTTGACCGTCCTATCAGCAGAGATATTTCATTTAAAACAAAGCTATGATCTGTTGATCCGGGAATTTGAAAATAATTACCCTCAGTATTTTGCATTAAAATTTGATCGACACACAGCCTCCCTTGACGATCTCAGAAGGAATATTCTAGGAGACGGTGAAACCCTAATTTCGTACTTCGCGGGTGAAAATAACTACTTTGGAATTGCCATAGGCCAGCATACTTCAGATTTCTTCCGCATCGCAGAATCTTCCGAACTGGCAGATTGTGTTACCAATTTGACGGCCCGGTTAAAAAACAAGAATTCGGACTTGGATTCATTTCTCATACTGAGCCAAAAATTATTTGAAATACTCATCAGTCCAATCCGCTCAGAATTATTAGACAAAAAACTGGCGATCGTCCCCGATGGGGTCCTTAACTACTTACCATTCGAAATACTGATTCCAACGGACCCAATTCATGATAATCAATTCACCTTCGATTTGCCATATTTATTTACCAGGCATGCCATGAGCTATGCTTATTCTGCCACTTTTCTCAAACAAATGATGGTCGGTAAGACACAGCGAGATAATCAACCCAAATTTCTTGCTTATGCACCAATATTTGTGAATCGAGATGAAGAAGGAGTATCTACCAATCAGCCATTGGCCAAGACACTCGCTCCCTATCGTGGTGAACTGACCGAACTATCAGGTGCTCGCGATGAAGTCACTGCACTCTCCCAATATTTCAAGGGCAAATTTCTTGAAGACAGATTGGCCACAGAACATCACTTCAAGATAAATGCTACACATTTCGGCATTCTTCATCTCGCGACCCATGCCATCATCGACGACCTCAATCCCATGAATTCAAAACTGCTGTTTACACTCAATGAAGACAGTCTTGAGGACGGTGATTTACATGCCTGGGAAATATTTAATATGGACCTGAATGCTCAGATGGCGGTGCTGTCAGCGTGCAACACGGGATTCGGGAAAATTCAGAAGGGGGAAGGCGTCATGAGTATTGGTCGTGCATTTGCTTACGCTGGATGTCCAAGCGTAGTGATGAGCCTATGGCCAGCACAAGACAAAATCACCAGTTCAATGATGACGGCATTCTATCGGCATTTGTCACTGGGCCAAACCAAAGACCAGGCACTACGCCAGGCGAAATTGGACTACTTGCAGCATGGAGAAGATTTTAATTTACATCCATTTTATTGGGCTGGCTTTATTGTGCAAGGAAATACGCGAAGTCTTACCATCCGGCCGACATCTAATTGGCATTGGTTTTTTATGGTCTTAATTATTTTGGTCACCTTCTTACTTAGCAAGAGAAACAGGCCTTTTCTGACCATCATGCACAGGAATAAAAAAACTGGATAAAGATTCCAATGCTCCTTATCCAGTTTTACATCTTTATCTGACCGATGCAATGAATTACTGCATCACATTTCGATATTAACAAATCAACTTTGCAGGTTAAATGACGCACTAATGGTGCTGAACATTTCTTTCGTTAAACGAAATTGTCAGACTTAAATGTCCTTTCGCTAACTTGGCAAAGAAGATGAATCCTCTTTGCCAATGAATGGTATGGTGGACTCATATTTAATAAATTTATTTTGTGCTTTTAAACACACGAATTCCAAAATTAAGGTCTTCGTACTTGAATTCCGAATGTACTAATTTTGAATAGTAAGATAATATTTCGGCACCGAATTGTCAACCCCATTTGGGAAGTTTTTATCAACATTCAGTTGATAAATTCGTATGTATGCAGTTAGAGATCTTGGCTTAGAAAATGACGCATGAAGAAATAAAGACGCTCATTAAACCCGGAGTGGTCAATCAGGGCTTGGTCTGGGCTGATTTGGGAGCAGGATCAGGTAATTTCACGATGGCACTGGATGACCTGCTGGGGTTTGAAGGAACCATCTTTGCCGTTGATCGAAAGCTGGATATTCTGCGTGAGCGTCTTCGTAGACAGTACGTGAGGTCTCAAATTCACTGTTTGGAGGCTGATCTCCACGAATCTCAGACCATGCTGCCACTCCTGGATGGCGTGCTGATGGCCAATACCTTACACTATGTTAAAGATCAAAGTTCTTTTTTGGCCAAAATACTACCCCTACTTAAGAAAGGCGGTGCATTCATCCTGGTTGAGTATGATAGAGAGGATGATAGTCAGTGGGTTCCCTATCCCATTTCCTTTGTCACCTGGCAGCGACTTGCCCTTAAGGTGGGCCTGTCACTACCCGTTGAGCTGGGCAGAGTACCTTCCATCTATGCAAATAGGTCTATCTATGCAGCTGTCAGTCAGTGGGGATCAACCATGCCAGCCTGACGGACCAAGCAGAGATCGAGATCAACGTCCACCATAAAATGGCCCACCATACCCTAAATCGTAATGAACCGCAGGCATTAGGATGGTTTGCAGGCATCAATATGGAATGCTACTTTTGATGGAGCGAATGAGTTGCCTGCATGACGAAGAAACGACGCCTTTGTGCAATCATGTTTACGGATATTTCGGGATTTTCTGCGATGATGCAGGAAAACGAAGCTTATGCACGTCAAATTCTGCAACGTCATCGCCAGGTGATTGAAACGACACATAAGCGATTTGATGGCGATGTTCTGCAGTTTTTTGGTGATGGTACCTTGAGTATATTCGACAGCGCGGTATCTGCTGTTGAGTGTGCCGTAGAAATGCAAATTGATCTTCGCAAGGAGCCTGAGGTACCGCTCAGAATTGGCATTCACACCGGAGATATTACTTATGATGAAAACGGTGCCTTCGGAGATGGCGTAAATGTGGCCTCGAGAGTGGAAAACCTGTGTGAAAAAGGCTCCGTTTATATGACCGCAAAGGTATATGACGATATCAAAAACCACACTTGGCTTAAGGCGGTGAATCTGGGTTCATTCAACCTGCGCAACATTCAGGCTCCAATGGTCATTTATGCAGTAAATAGTAAGGGACTGCCCATTCCCTCAACACGCAAAATTGCCACTAAACTGCAATCTGAGTCTGCGGTACAAAAAGTGGTCGAAGAGCCCGCACAAGCGGTTGAGATGGTTCACGATGAGCAAGATTTAGTGCCTCCCTTGGGTCTTAAAAAGAAGAATACAGCTGTTTTGCTGGCTTTTTTTCTTGGTTTTTTTGGAGCTCACAAATTTTATCTGGGCCGTCGATTTGCCGGAGTGTTGTACTTCGGCCTGTTTGTCTTATCGCTCATAGCTACCGTTGAAGAGGGGTTTCCTTTTGTGGCCATCTTTTGTACGGCCATTATAGTACAGGCCATATTATTGGCAGTAATGCCAAAACCAGAATTTGACGCAAAGTATAACCACGGGGCGATTGTCAAGAAGCGCATTGTTGCCAAGAGAAAAACAAAACAGATCACTCCTCGCAAAGACCCAATCGAAAATCTGCTTGAAAGAGGTTTGCGCAAATTTAAAGCTAAGCGATATGCTCAGGCCATTAATTACTTTGACCACGTTTTGGATTTTGACAAAAACCACGGAGAAGCTCATTTCTATTTGGCCTGCTGCTTTTCAAAATCGAGGCAAAAGGAAGATGCACTTTATCACCTCGAAGCTGCCCTTGCCTCGGGTTTTGTAAATAAAGATGATGTGATAAAGGAGCCAACTCTCCGGTACGTTAGAAACCTTGCTGAATATAAGGGAGTCACTCCATCACATGAAGTAGCAACCAATAAACCCAAAGCCTTGCCCGAACCAAAACCAGATCTTCTCGATGATGCATTCGATCCACTCATCCTTGAGAAAATCGAATTACTCGGTGAAAAACTCGGAAAGGGAGAGTTGACTCAGCAACAATTTCAACTTGAAAAGGAGAAGATTCTAAGAGGCGGATAAATACAACTCAATCATGCATTCCTCAAGCTCAATCCACACTATGATAGGTCTTAGTGTGCTTTTTAGCACCTTTCTCAATATTTATTCCCATGCTCATCAAAGCATCAATCCAGACAGTCTAACCTTACATCAGCTTTTTGCCGAGCATGATGCGTGGAGGAAATCAAATAGCGACAAACTCTATCCTGATGTTTTGCCCACTGCCCAATTAAGGACAGCAGACACCCTAAATTCTCTGCTTGATCGACTACATACTATAAACTTCAAATCCCTCAAGAGAGCCGATCAAATTAATTATCGAGTTTTTGAATATATCCTTAAAAATCGTAGGGACCTGATAAATTTTGAAATGTACCTCATCCCATTTAATGCAGAGGGTGGATTTTACAATGAACTGACCGGCGCGGTTCGACGTGCACAATTTCAAGCGGTAAAAGATGTCGAAGAATATCTTGATCGACTTAAGGCTTATCCCAATTATTTAAAAGATAATATTTCCCTATTAAAGATTGGTATGGCCAAAGGAATCGTATCGTCAAAATTAATTGCGCGTAATTATGCCGTATTAATCGAGCCCTTTATCGACCTTAACTTATCTAAAAATACCTTATTTAAACCTTTTGCCGAGCGACCGAAATCTATTTCAGAAGCGAAATGGGCAGATCTATCCAAAAAGGGAGCATCTCTCATTCAAGATGGTATCATCCCCACTTACCTGACCCTTGATTCCTTTATGCAAGAATCCTATATACCGGCAGCCAGGGATAAGCCAGGTATTTCAGGAGTGCCTCACGGTCGAGAGATTTATGCGCAGAGAATAGCATACTTTACGAGCCTTGACTTGAATCCTGATCAAGTTTTTCAGAGAGGTCAAGAAGAGGTTGCTCGAATCAGAACGGAAATGGAAGGGATCATTTCTGGACTCCAATTCGAAGGCACTTTTGCCGAATTCCTAGACTTTCTACGGACGGATCCTCAATTTTATGCGAGCACACCCAAGTCTTTATTGATGCATGCATCTTACATCGCTAAGAAAATTGATGGCTTGCTGCCCAAATATTTTGACCATCTGCCTCGACTGCCATATGGGGTGCAGCCCGTACCAGAGGCCCTTGCCCCCAATTATACTGGTGGTCGGTATTCAGGTGGATCCTGGGAAAACCACCGCGCTGGGAATTACTGGGTGAATACCTACAAATTGGAAAGCCGGCCACTCTACGTTTTGCCAGCACTGACACTGCATGAAGCGGTACCGGGACATCATTTGCAAATTTCGCTGGCACAGGAGCTAGGCGAATTGCCCGGATTTCGCAAGCGCGAGTACATCAGCGCCTTTGGTGAAGGTTGGGCACTCTATACCGAATGGCTCGGTAAAGAAATGGGAATTTACGAGACCCCCTACGAAGATTTTGGCCGGCTCACTTATGAAATGTGGAGAGCCTGTCGCCTCGTTGTCGATGTTGGTTTACATCATAAAAATTGGAGTCGGGAGCAAGCATTCGACTTCTTGTCGACCAACACGGCACTTTCGCTGCACGAATGCAATACAGAAATAAATAGATACATCGGATGGCCGGGCCAAGCAGTGTCCTATAAAATAGGTGAACTAAAAATCCGTGAATTAAGAGCCAAGGCAGAGCGAACGCTGGGTGCTGACTTTAACCTGAGAGAATTTCATGATGTCATTCTGCGAAATGGTTCGGTGCCTCTTTTTATTTTGGAGGAAGAAGTGGATCATTATCTGGCTACCACCAAATCACCCTAAATGCCCAGCAGGATCTGACCACCGGCTCACGTGAGGTCTCTCTTAGGGCAATCTAGTGTGCCATGTGATTTGTACTTCCCCCCACAATCCTTAACCCTGTCCGATCCTCAATTAGTTTATTAAACACAGCAATAGAGACAGAAATTAATCATTGAGGCCCTGGCTCTCATCTACCTGCTATTTGGCCCAGTAATCGACCACCGTAGCCTTCTTTAAGTGAGGCTTCAAGATCTCCACAAAAGCCTTATGTGCTGGGTGCGGTAAATAAATCGCACGACCTTCTTCGCTATCAAAGGTGACCAAAAAGCAATGGGTTAGCCCATCGTTCAATCCCTCCGGACTATTGTTGGTGCCCCATTCATAGTCCTTGATTACATCGATTTTATCAGGCAGCTGGGCGAAGGCATCCTCTACACGTTTTATATCTGCATCGGTGGCATCTTCATTAAACTGAAACAAAACTACGTGTCGCAGCATTGATTTTTCATCAACATCTTGCGCTATGATCACTGTACAGAGAAGGGAAAAAATAGACAATCCTAATATCTTCTTGAGATGCATGTTTATGATTTTAGTGCTGGCAAGATAGAATAAAAGTAGCTAGTCATGTCATGATAGCAACCAACGTTGTGCCAGCAAATTTTGTAACAGCATGGGATAGTCCCATCCCAAGGCACGAGCGGCCATCGTCGTCAAGCTGTCTTGATCCTCGCGACCAGGTCGACCCATTCCTGTCATATTAGGCTTCAGGTTGACATCAAATATTTGAAATTGCCCACGACTATTGGCTCTGCAATCAATGCGCATTACAGAGCGAATAGCCAGCAAATCACCCGCTCTTGCGCAAGCATTAGCGAGCGCAGCCATCTCAGTCGAATTCTGGAAAGCAGAATCTGCCACATGACTGTTTTGAACAACCGCTTGGACACCATTGTAGGGCGTTACTCCTCCTACATGATTCTCTCGAACCACCGCTGGTAGGCACCAGCATCCGCTTTGTTCTTTGCGTTCACCACCCACGAGGTAGTGTCCTTTCGGCATTACTGAAACGGTAATCTCGACACCAGGAAGATATTTTTCCACCATAAAAGTGTCGCCAAATGGATTGTCGTGCTCAAGCATTCTCCGATATCGATCGATGCCAACTTGATCTTCCACCAACATCACACCCTGACTCCCTCTACCCCTAATGGGTTTGATCACTAGCGGCGCATGGCCAAATTCCAGGTAGTCGAGCTTTGCCAAGCTAATCGTCTTACTTTTGATGACCGGAAGGCCATGATTACGTAGAAATCGATTTGCAGCAAACTTATTATCAAGGTGCTCAACCATAACCGGATCTTGACCCACGACCGCCAATCCCTCACCCACCTTGGTTAGGATGGCGTGCTGCCCGTGCAGCACGGTGTTTAACCAGAAGCAATTGGCACCTGCTTCAATGGCTTTATCAATTTCGGGTAAGTCATCACCATAAACCCAATCATAATCTACAGTGGGATCAGGACCGGTTTTTTTAGTGACCACATTAACACCACTTTTTTGTAGTGCAAAGGCAATATCGGCACCGCTGTCGGAATAGCCCCCTTCCTTCATTGGTTTCCTACTGCCCTCTACTACAGGAGGTGGTTTACTCTGATATAAAACTGCTAGACGTAGCATGGGATGATAAAAATCTTACCCGCAGATTGAAAAGAAAGCATCCTGAAACATTTGTTCGGTAAAAACCAATAAACCCATTTTTATTATGGCCATCTTGCTAGTTGGCGTGATAATATTTCACGCTTTCTGCTCATCCAGAATTTAACTGCAAAATACTCAATATGACTACCTTAAAATTAACATTTGTAGAATGAAATCAGGGGCAATAATCCACCTAAACCAGACGTCTTATTGCCGTCCCCCTTCAGACGAACACACATATTTATGAAACAGTGCATGGCAGCCTTCTGCTTGTTCTCCATCCTATGGTTACTACCACAATTGGTCACTGCAAAAACTCAACAGGGATCTCACTATGAAGGGAGTCATCTTTCTGCTGACCATGGTTCGAAAGATTCAAGCCATTGGTCCTTTAACCCAACCTTGGGATTATTCTTTTCACAGCAAGGACATAGTGCACATTTTAAGGGAGGCGGCCTAAATTCCACCGCCCTATCGGCACGCGCCGACTTGCTCCTTGATCGCAAACTCGAGAGACACACCTGGACCACGCGAATGGCATTGCGCTACGGTGTTATCAAAGTCGCGCAAAACCCATTGCAGAAAAATCAAGACCATTGTGAAGTAGATTCCAAATACAGTCATCAGCTTAAGAAGCACTTGCAAGTCTCAGGGATCCTAAATTTTACGACCAGGTTTCATGATTTTTACGAACTAAACAAAAATGGTGAGCTTGGTAAGCGAATTGGAAATTTCCTTTCGCCAGCCTATCTGAATTTGGGCACCGGCATAGATTATGTCACGAAAGACAAATCACTCAGTCTTTTTTACACCCCGGTAAACAGTAAATTAACCTTGGTCAAGGATCCATCGCTAGTCAATCAATATTTACCGCTGGCCAATCAAGAACGAGGCGCACGGTATGAATTGGGATCACTACTAAGAGTAGAATTGAAAAAGGAAATTTTTAAAAATATCCATTTGCACTCGATCAGTAATTTCTTCACGAATCATTTAGAGAGTTTCGGATCGATTGATGTAAAAATTGAGAATCAGTTTAATTTCAAAGTCAATAAATTCTTTAGTGTCAATTTAGTGACCAGCTTAATTTATGACGAAGACATTTTGTTTGAGATCCCCTCCGGTCAATCAGAAACCAAGTCTCATAAGGGACCTCGAACACAATTTAGGGAGGTACTAAATATTGGCCTATCTCATACCTTTTAGATTATTCATTTGGGTATCATCACACGATTTGGTTGCTTTGCATTTGAATGGCATCAAAAAACAATCCCACTGCAGACGCAGCATTAATCTCGAGAGAACTTAATTTTTCACTCGATCGGATTCAGGCGGTTTTACAGTTATTTGCTGATGGTGCCACCATTCCTTTTGTGGCCAGATATCGAAAAGAAGTGTCTGGAGGAATGGATGAATTAGCCCTTGCGCACATTCTAAAGGCCAAGGAACGGCTGCAAGAACTAAGAAGTAGGCGGGCGTTTATCTTAGAGCGAATCAATGCGCAGGGTCTTTTACTACCCTCATTAAATAAGGAGATTAATCAAGCCAAAACCCTGGCTGACCTGGAGGATCTCTACCTTCCATATAAGGTGAAGCGCCAAACCAGAGCAAGCAAAGCCAAAGCGCTGGGGTTGCTGCCACTGGCCGACATCATCTGGCAACAGCCACGGTTTGACTGGCAAAAGAAGATCAAACCACATATACCAGAAGGATTAAGCAACTCAGATGCTGTACAGGGAGCACTTGATATCCTTGCTGAACGGATATCTGAACATCCCTGGGTACGGAGCAGGATTCGATCAGATTTTCTTAGGCACGCATCGGTCAAGAGTGTAGTTTTGAAAAAGAAGAAATCAGAGGCTGGACAGTTTAGCGACTATTTTGACTTTGAAGAAAAACTATCTCGCTGCCCATCCCATCGTTATTTAGCGATCAATCGGGGTGAGCACCTAGGCTACCTAAAGGTCACTTTAAACCTCGATCACGATCGAGTTTTGCAGCCCATCAGAAGGGAACTAATTAAGCCAGGACGATCAACGGGCAGGGTATTGAAAGACGTCATTCTCGATTCGTACGTCCGCTTATTAAGACCCTCCATCGAAAATGATGTGAGAAAGCACTATAAGGAACTCGCTGACAAAACCGCCATAGAGATTTTCGGCAATAATTTACGCCAATTACTGCTCGAGGCTCCCTTGGGCGAAAAGCGCATTCTGGCTATTGATCCAGGCTTTCGAACGGGCTGTAAAATGGTGGCACTTGACCGACATGGACAGCTACTGGCGCATCAAACGATATTTCCACACCCACCCCAGGCTCAAGCAGATCATGCAGGTGAGGTGATCAAATTTTTTGCTCAGAAATATCGTATTGAGGCCATCGCCATCGGCAATGGAACCGCAGGTAGAGAGACCTTGGAATTACTCCAGAAAATCCTGACGGATCAAGAGGTACCTTGCTACTACATTAGTGAAAGTGGGGCCTCCATCTATTCAGCCTCGGATATTGCGCGAGATGAATTTCCGGATCTTGATCTCACTTACCGAGGTGCCATTTCTATCGGTCGTCGTTTAATGGATCCGTTGGCTGAATTGATTAAACTAGATCCGAAGGCCATCGGTGTTGGTCAATATCAGCATGATGTGAATCAAAGAGCGCTGCAAGCTGAGCTTGACCGGATCGTGGCAAGCTGCGTGAATGCTGTGGGTATTCGTCTCAACACTGCGAGCCCACAGCTGCTGGCTTACATTTCGGGACTCGGACCCACCCTAGCCAGTCGCATTGTGGAGCATCGCAATCGGATGGGTCCCTTTCGCAGGCGGAGCGAACTCCTTGCCATCAAAGGATTGGGAGCAAGAGCCTTTCAACAAAGTGCCGGATTTCTCCGGATCAAAAATGGCGACGATCCCTTCGACAACACGGGGATACACCCGGAGGCCTATACCATTGCTCGTCAAGTGTGTGATGCCATTGGCATTTCTGCTAAGGACCTCCGGAGAAACTCAGCACAATTACGTTCGCTAAAGCCTGCTAAATTTGTCAATGAGAAATTTGGCTTACCTACCGTCACGGACATTTTGCTCGAATTACAAAAACCAGGATTAGACCCACGAGGAGCAGCAGAGCCAGTCCACTTTGATCTCAACATACGCAGCATGGACGATTTACGGATCGGCTGCACTTTGTATGGGACCGTCAATAACATCACACCCTTCGGTGCCTTTATTTACCTCGGAATAAAGGAAAACGGTCTCATTCATAAGTCAGAACTGGGAGGTAAAAATCTTGATCCGATGACTTTATTGCACCTTCAACAACAGGTCAAGGTAGAGGTAATCGGTTTGGACCACGAACGAAAAAGGATTCAGTTGCGCCTTTTAAATTAGCTCGTTCTTTAGGTGATCCAGCCAGCTTAATTTCCGAGTGCGATAAATTATCAGGAGCCAGGCAACGAAATCCAGCAATCAGGCATCCTATGTATTAGTAAGGGAATTTCGAACGCAGGATTCTGCACCAATCAAAAGTTTCCACTTCATATTTTACGAGCACTTTTCAAAACAGCCTGCCGGCGGTGATGCAGTGCTGTCGACTGGTTTTGTGAAAAAAATTACGGATTCATAAACCAATAGATATGAAGATTTTCTACCTCACCTTTTTTGGCCTCTCACTGATCAGCTGGTTACCCGCTCAAGAGATTCAATATTTAGGGGGTCGACTTGACCACCAGATCATTGTAACCTCTAGCGATGACTACTATCGACCGGGTTGGTCTGAATTGGCATCGGGTGATAAAACCATCAACGGAGTAGGATTGGACGCTCGCCGGATGGCAGCATCTCGATTCTTGGCTCAGGCAACCCTTGGTTCGGACCTTCGCAGCATCGATCAATTGGCTCACTCCCACGACTACGAAGGTTGGATCGAAGATCAATTTTCCGCACCTACCACCTCCTATCTAGAAACTCTGCAAGCCATCTATGCCATCGTCTATGATAATTACCTAGATGAGGGAAATGACCCTAATGATTTTCGCTGTCGACCAAAATGGTACCATGCTAATTATGCCTGGTGGGAAATGATCGTGACGGGCACAGATCTACTCCGTCAAAGAATTGCCTTGGCACTCAGTGAAATTCTGGTCATCTCCAAGGTAAATTCTGACCTCGAAAACTACGGCTATGCGGTAGCGAGCTACTACGACATTTTTGTGCGACACGCCTTTGGCAACTATCGAGATATCCTCATGGATGTCACCCTTCATCCGGCCATGGGAAGTTATCTGAGTCACCTAAATAATCCAAAATCCAATCCAGCGGAATTTACATTTCCCGATGAAAATTATGGACGTGAATTCATGCAGCTGTTCTCCATCGGAATTCACGAGTTGAACAACGATGGTACCAGGAAATTAGATGCATTTGGAAATTTTATTCCGACCTACAACAATGAGCAAATTACCGGGATTTCCTCGGTATTCACCGGGTTGGGTGCGGGAGCGACCAGTGAATGTGAAAATGCCTTCGCTCCGGCCTTTGGGCTTGACATTAGAAAGATTGACATGACAGTACCCATGAAGATGTATGAAGCTTGGCATCAGCAAGGAGAGAAAAAGATCATCAGCGGTGCCGTAATTCCGGCAGGACAAGATGGTATGGATGATGTTGAGCAGGCAGTGACACATGTCTTTAATCATCCTAATGTGGGACCCTTCCTCTCCTACCGCCTCATCCAAAACATGGTCAAATCAAATCCCTCTGCAGCCTACGTAGATCGAGTCGCATCTGCTTTTAATGATAATGGATCAGGTATTCGTGGAGATATGAAAGCAGTGATCAAGGCTATTTTATTAGATCCTGAAGCAAGGAGTTGCGAGGCCATGCAGGCCAGCGGACACGGTAAACTCAGGGAACCCATTTTGAGATTTACGCATTTCGTTCGCTCGATGGATAAATATAGTCCAAGCGGCTACTTTTGGAACACCGGCAGCGACTTTTACGAAGCAACTGGACAGCATCCGCTCGATGCTCCATCGGTATTTAATTTTTTTCAGCCAGATTTTCAACCTGCAGGCCCATTGGCCAACGCCAATTTAGTGGGACCTGAATATCAATTACTGAATTCAATTAGTGGCCTGACGTATTTTGACATGGTCAATGAGTGGACTGTTCATGAGGAGCTGCTGAGTCACCGCGAAACAGATCGCAATCGCAAAGTATATCTGGACATCGTCAATTTGCTCGGGGGTGCCAGAGATCCAGAAGTACTCATCAACCGGCTAGATATTTTATTGACCCATGGACAATTGACGCATCACAGCCGGACCCTTTTAAGAGACGTCCTCTATAATTATCGGGACGAAGGAATAGAGCTTCCGATCGAACGCACTTGGCTGGCCCTCTATTTTTTCATGGTCAGCCCCGATTACACCATTTTTAAATAATTAGCCTGCCATAAAATGAAGTACAGAAATTCATATTCGTCGCGAAGAAGATTCTTGAGCAAAGCTTGCTTGGCCACCTTTGGTCTTACTACTGCCTCTTCTTCACTTTTTCGGTTAAATAGTGTAAAAGCAGCCGCTAAAAATAATCTGCAATACTTGGGTGACGATTACAAAGCGTTGGTTTGCTTGTTTCAGGCTGGTGGAAGTGACTCTCACAACATGCTCGTGCCAACCGATACCTCAGCCTATAGTGAGTATGCCATGACTAGAACAAACCTGGCCTTGCGACAGGATGAGCTCCTACCCTTAGCTCATAGCAACAGTGATGGTCGTTCTTTTGGGTTAAATGCCAGTATGCCGGGCGTTCAGGCCTTATTCAATCAGGGCGATTTGGCCTTTATAAATAATGTAGGTACCCTAATCCAGCCCGTCAATAAAGTTGACTACGAAAACAAAAGCGTACCCTTACCATTGGGATTATTCTCACACTCTGATCAGATCGCACAATGGCAAACGGCTCAACCCGACAAGCGCGTACATCAGGGATGGGGAGGCAGATTGGCCGAGATGTTTCAGGAAATGAATACAAGCGCAGACATTTCGATGAACATCACCTTATCGGGCACCAATGTTTTTCAATTTGCCGATAAAGTAGTTGAATACTCAGTTAGCCCCTCCGGAGAAGGTTATGGAATAAGGGGATACAATGGTGAGCATGATTTTAATGTAGCAAGAACAGCACTCATTGATGGCTTACTCTATCATGACTACGAAGACATTTATAAAAAGACCTACATCGATGTGCTCCGCAATTCAATCGATGCACAACAGCTATTTAATGAGACGATCGAAAGTGTTCCTGCATTTTCAACTGAATTTTCGAATGGTCAACTCTCCCAGAGTTTCAACATGATTGCTAAAATCATTGCCTCACGCGAAATTCTTGGATTTAAGCGGCAAATATTTTTTGTAAGAGTCGGTGGATGGGACCATCATGATGATCTACTTAGGCGACAAAATGGAATGCTAGGTGGTGTCAGTGCTGCGCTACATCAGTTTGCCTCTGTGTTGCAAGAAATCAATGCCTTTGATGAAGTGCTGACTTTTAGCATGTCAGAATTTGGTCGGACATTGACATCAAATGGCGATGGATCCGACCATGCCTGGGGAGGAAATGTGATGGTGATGGGTGGTGCTGTGAACGGTGCAACAATGTATGGAGATTACCCTTCACTTGCGCTAGACAATCCACTTGAAATCGGACGGGGGCGGATTATTCCCACGCTATCAAACGATGAATATTTTGCTGAGTTGGCCCTGTGGTTTGGCGTAGCCCCTTCACAATTATCTACCATCTTACCAAATATTGGAAATTTTTATGCAGGCACCAATGGTCAGCAACCCATCGGCTTTTTGGAAATGTCTTAGCGATCGTGCCCTTATCTATTAAAAATTGATTTACGATGAACTACTTCTATTACACGATAATCTTTTGTTTTATTTATAATGCTTCTTGGAGCCAGTGCTATCCTGACCGGCACAACACCACCTGGCATGACGGCTGGATTTCATGCGAAGTAAGTGTGAATCCAAACTCATCACGTGAACCCTCACACTGGATCTTATACAATTTCAGCCAGCCATATGCCTTGCAAAAGATGCAGTTATGGAACACGAATGATCCATTCCATCTCGATCGAGGGATGAAAAATATTGTGGTTGACTACTCTATCGACGGAACATCCTGGACCGAACTAGGCCCTTTCGAATTGGCACAAGCCGAAGGAAGAAGTGACTATCAAGGTGAAACTGGACTTGACTTTGAGGGAAAAAAAGTTCAATATGTCTTAATCACTGCGCTGGACAATTATGGTGGAGATTGTTTTGGTCTTAGCGAAGTGCGTTTTGAAACCACTGATGAGGTCAAATCTGAGATGACGACTTCTAATGAAAATGAAAATTTTTGCGTAGCAATAAAAGTATATCCAAATCCATTTAGAGAAAATCCGACCTTGGGCATTCATTCCAATTGTCCCTCTCAGGTGTCATACACCATCACTGATGCAGTCGGACGCACCATCATGCGACAAGATCTTGATCGCTTCAACCATTTTAATGAAACCCTTGCTTTGGAAGATTTGGTTCCTGGTATGTACTTCCTCAACGTACGGCACGGCAATCAATCAACCAAGGAAAAATTGATCAAGATGCAGTAGCCGAATCGGAGTGCACAAAGCACTAGAGCGTGTATCACCAGTATGCACAATGTGGTGATGGGCCCACACATCATTTAGATCATAAATATTTAACTGCCTCGCGAACCGTGAGCCTTGGCAACTTGTTATTTTGGATGAATTCTGCAACCAGATCAGGATATTTCTTAGAGTACTCACGCAAGGCCCATCCACTGGCTTTTTCCAAGAAAAACTCCTTGGATCCAGCAACCTGAAGAATGTAGGATTGCAGCAAAGGCCAGTCGGTTTTTTCACGATATTTTAACTGGTACAGAATGGCAGATCTTTGCAGCCACAAATTTCCACTGGTCATCCATTTATTAGGTAATTTAGGTGTCAGTTTAGGATGAGATTTAATCAGGAGTCCGGCGCTCGTTGCTAACATATCCACCGTATCCCACCAAGATTTTTGCACGATTAAATATTCGATGACCCTAATAAATTTTGCAGGCTGCTTCTTTACCAGCAATCTGATCAGATCTACGCCAAACAATTGAGACTCCCGTTGATCAAAGCGCCATAAATCCTTGAGAATAACAGGAAGATCCGCTTCATTTGGCACACCATGAATAGCAAAAAACTTTTTCTGCAAATCATCTCTTTCGGGGCGCTTGATGCCATACATGGCAAATTTATTTCGCAGATATTTAGACATGGCAGCGGCTGTAGCACGGTCTCCATGGACCTCAAAAATTCGATTTATCTCTTCGGCATACGGATGCATCAATGGGACAGAAATGTGTGTGACGAAGATCAAAAAATTAGCAGGTACTAAAAAGGTGGCAGGGCTTAAAATACCTGATTTGAGATATATTATATTTACCGCGGGAAAGTTGCGAATGGTTTGACGAAATTATTTAAGATTTATTGCATAGGGCACTGTTTGTTCAGCCCTTGATCAGTTTGATGACTTCTGCGTGCGCACCTTCTCTCACTTTCACTAAATAAGTGCCAGCAGGCCAATGCCCACCATTCACCTGAAGAGCCCATCTCGCTTCACGATTTCTGATAATTTTCGAGTATACGGATTTACCGAGCACGTCGATGATCTCTAGGTGAATGTCTGCACCATCGCCAGGCCTTCCGGACAATTGAAAATGATTTTGAAAAGGATTGGGATAGGCAACCATCTCAACCAGCTGGATATCGGAGGCGCTTTCTCCATCATCAGGTATATCTGGAACCGAATTGGTACAATGCTCAAAGTCGAATTGCCCGGCGCATTGAGCATAACAAGCATTCAAAAACTCAAATTTGGTGCCATCAGGTGAGGTCACACAAACCGGATCAGCGGTGTCAGGACAATCACAAACGGTGGCACAATCGTAGAATACATGATGCCCGGCACAGATGGCCGCACAAGCACTTTGAAATCGCTCCATGGTTCCGTCATCCAATTTTACACATACCGGATCGATGATTCCTTCACATTCACAACCGGGTGAACAGATAAAGTGATCGTAATATCCAGCACATTCGGCCAGGCAAGGATTATCAAATTGCAAGGTATCTCCATTTCCAGCAATCACACAAACAGGTGCAAAGTAGAGGGGGCAAATGCATGAATCACATGGTGCGGCATACGGATAGCCATGGCAATCTGCGTGACATGAATTGGTGAATTCCAAGACTTCTCCATCATCGGTGACAACACATACCGGATCATAAATTGTGTCGCAGATACAACTGGAATCACACAGCTGATAATCGGAATAGCCTGCGCACTCCGCAAGGCAGGCATTATTAAAAGTGATCACTTCACCTGAAGGCAAAGTGATGCATACCGGTTGATAAATTCGCTCGCACTCACAATCCAAGGAACAATCAAAAAAATCGGGATAACCAGCACAATGCGCAAAGCATTCGTTGGTAAAGGTCAAAGTATCACCGTCGCTGGTGATCACACAAACCGGGTCATAGATTTCGGGGCAATAGCAAGAGGTGTCACAAATAAAACTGGTATCCATTCCATCACAAAGTGCTTCACACAAATTTTTGTAGGTAATTTCTCCCTCAATTGTCCATATGCAAACGGGTTCGTCCAGATCAGGGCAATCACAAGAATCATGGCAACTCACAAATTGCTCGTATCCGGCGCAACGTGCAAAGCATGGATTCGAAAATGTATCAATTTGGCCAAAACTACCCTGTACGCAGACCGGTGCATAGTATTCCGGGCAAAAACAAGGCTCGATCCCTACATACACCTCGCGTTGTAGGGTATCAAGACACGAATCACGACCCTCCACAATCTGGGTCACTAAGTAGGTGCCTGCCTCATCATAATCATGGGCCGGTGACGTTTCAGTACTCGAGGCACCATCTCCAAAAAACCACTTTCGCTGCTCAATCGACCCGGATGAGAGGTCAATAAATTGGACTTCTAATTCTCCAATTGGAAAATATTCAAAATGTGACCGGCAAGGCAAACCATCCGGTTGGCAAACCAGAAATTGTACAAAAACCGTATCAGTTACAGATCGAACCTCATGCCTTCTTAATTCGCCATAACAAGGATCGACCGTTTGGACGATGAACACCTGGCCAGTGTCTACTCCAATGTCGAAAGTGGCTGAAAATATGCCACGATGATCCGTTGTCAATGTCTGCTGGTGAAGTCCATTGACAGAATAAATATCCAAGTTGTGACCGGGCACAGGCAGGGATAAAAAGGCAAAATTAATTTGACCTTCAATCGTAAAATTTTGTGCCAGTAAAGTAGTTGTTGTTAAAAGGGTAAATAGGCAAGCGATGGGGTATAGAAACTTTTTCATGGAATGCATTTTTGCTTTCAGTCCAATAGACGCTGCTAAATACAGAAAGGGTTGGGCTTGCTACTTGAACTACCAACCCAAAAACACTGCTCGACCCAAATGTGATGGGCGCATTTTTCGCTAAAGTGGTGTTTGGGATGGGTGTTTGTAAGCGTTTTGCGGCTGGTTCTCAGCAGTGGTTACTTCTATTTAGGAATATCGAAATTTCCCATTTAGTTTTTTTCTTGTGGGCACTCTTTTTAACCTCATCGATGCACCCCTTTTTCGTCATTTAGTCGGTGCTACAAATTCTGCTAAAATATCTAAAAGGTTATTGACCTCTTTAAGGTGAGTTCTAAACACCATGATACATATTCGTGGCCAAAAAACACCGTCGATGGTCGTGGAAGAAAGGAATATTTTTCCACTACTTTGAATATGTCCGACCAAATCACGATTAAACTGATTGGAATCGCCATTTTTTGGTTTCCAACGAAATATGCAAACCGATAATTCCGGTTTTTGTCCCACCTCAAATCCCAGTTCTTGCACCTTTTGATAAAAATATTGTGTCAATAATAATTTCTCTCGCAAGGCAGCTCTAAATGGAGCGACTCCTAACAGTTGGAGGGACATCCACATACGCAATCCCCGAAAATGTTTGGTTAATTCTGGTGATAAATCCGCTGGATTTCGCAGGTTGTTTTGATCAAAGGCATCTTGCATATAATTGGCAAAGTAATGGTGTGATCTATGCACCGCTGCTACATTTTTAATCAAAACTGCTCCTGTGCCATAAGACAAAAAGAGGCCCTTGTGGGGATCAATGACTATGGAATCAGATCGTTCAATTCCACGCAAGGGTACCTTCATTTCTTCCAAGAGCGCAAAAAATCCGCCATATGCAGCATCAATGTGAAACCAACAATCGTATGCCTGAGCTAAATCTGCCATCTGATCCAGTGGATCGATCACACCCACGTCAGTGCTACCTGCCGAACCTATAATCATGAAGGGAGTCAGTCCGGATGCAAGATCTTCACTCAGGAGTCGGCTTAGGGCTTCGATGTCCATCTTGTAGTTTTCTATCATAGGAACATCTCGAAATACGCAGTGATCGAGTCCAGCAATCCGAAAGGCCTTTAGAATACAATGATGTGCCTGTCGGGTAGCGTACACGACCTGTTTTCGAATGTTTTCTGGTGTGATCCCATGATGATCTCTCGCACTGACTATAGCGGTCAGGGTGGCAATGGAACCGCCCGAAGCAAGATTGCCTACCGACTCCTTTGGATAGCCAACCATCTCCGCCATCCAAGCCAGACACAGATTTTCCATGTGGACGGCTCCGGGATTGGCGTAAGTGATTCCCGCATAGCGATTGGTGATGGCGGCAAGGTAATCACCAATGGCAGTGGGCACCACACCCCCTCCTGGAACATAACCCATGTGGGATGGTCCAGCCGGGTTAATGCCGTTCTGATCTACAGCATGCCAGAGGGCTTCTAACAATTGATGCATCGGTCGCGCTTCGTCTGCAAACGGACACTGATCGAGTCTACTAACTTCCTCATTACTTGGCTGGTATACCGGAATCTTCTGGTGCGCATTTAAAAACCGATTGCTGTATGCAATCATCTTCTCATCCCATTGCGCCTTTTGCCTTGCTGTTGGCTCTAATTTCTGGCTTTCTTCAGCTAATTTTTTTATTCGATCGATCACAACATCTCTCTTGAAAAATTCGTCCACGAAGAACGCAAATCGCAGGCAAACGGACAAAGAGAATTCGGCAAGGGAATTTGAATTCGTGGTAAAATTACGATCTTGGGTACATGAAGAAGGCAGTCTTTCCTGGATCCTTTGATCCCATTACTACCGGTCATGTAGACCTGGTGAAAAGAGCCGTTCCCCTGTTTGACAAAATCATCATTGCCATCGGTCAAAATTCACAAAAATCCTACCTCTTCTCTTTAGAGCAACGTCTCTCCTGGTTAGAGCAAGTTTTTAAAGAATTTGACAATGTTGAAATAGATCATTATCAAGGCTTGACCGCGCATTATTGCACTCAGATTGGTGCAAAGTATATGATACGTGGCTTACGGAATGCCTCCGATTTCGATTACGAAAAAACCATTAGTCAATTAAATCATATTGTCGGTGGTGAATTGGAAACTGTCTTTCTAATCAGTCGACCTCAATTTTCACATATTAGCTCAACGATTGTACGTGAAATCATCAAGGGGCAAGGTAATGCCACGCCTTTCCTGCCATCAGTGATCAAGCTCTAACGGTAAATCCTAGATGACATCCTGCGCTAGAAATGATTGCAGCAATGCCATTTGATTTTGAGCCCGAATTAAATTGTGGCGTTCATGTTCAACACGATAATAGATATTACCGCACAAGTGATCGGTCATGAAGCGAAGACACTGCTCATAGATTAGATAGGCTGCTGACAAGGGAAGGTATTGGCGCTCGATTGATTTAATATTGTGAAACCCATCTAAAAATCCACGCACCAGCGCATCGTAAATGGCTCGATCGAAGTACAAGTCCTCGGATACTTCTGCATCTTCTGAGATCGAATTTGACATGCTTCTGACCAGATCAGCAAAATCGAATAAGGGACTTCCAGGCATGACGGTATCAAGATCAATAATAGCAATTGGATTTCTGGACTGATCAAATAGTATATTGCTCGGTTTGGCATCATTGTGAGCAATGCGTTTTGGCAATTGGGTTTCCAACCATTTCGCAGCGACATTTTCATGGTCTTGAAGGTCGGAAATCAATGCTCTTTCATCAGAACCAATGCTGATTGCTGGTTCTCGTAGCGCTTCCTTAAATTGCCGCAATCGAAACTCAGGACTGTGAAAATTGGGGATGGTAATAAAGAGATGCTCTGGATCTAAATTGATCAAGGCATCATCGAAACACCCAAAGGCTTTGGCTACTACATACGATGTCTCTGCATCTATTTGATCGTTTACCTCGGCATGTTCTATAAACCTAAAGCAACGCCACTGGTTTCCAGCTGAATCTGTGAATAACTTCTGCCCCGATGACCATGGGATTAATTGTGGCACCTCCAATGCGTAGAGTTTATGTTGAAGAAGATGTCCTGTTACCAATTCCATATTTTTGGTAATTAGATCTGGCTCTTCAAACACGCAAGTATTGATCTTCTGTAAGACAAATTGGGATCCACCGACTTCAATCAGTGCGGTCTGGTGAACCAGTCCATCCGAAAGTAGATCAACTGAGGGAAGTTGACCAGTTGGCCAAAAGGCATCGATGGCTTCAGAGATTAATGCATCCATCACCAGGTGAAAGTTAGCTGTCCATCATCTTCCACTTCAGTATTTAAACTGCTAAGCCCAACACCCAGTAGTCGAATTCCCTGTGTTGGCACTGCATCCTTAAAAAAAAGTTGCGTCACCGTTTTGAGAATAATGTTACGATCAGAAGTGTATTGATTAAGTGTTCTGCTTCGGGTATATGTTGTAAAATCAGGATACCGCCATTTTAGGTTGACTGTCTTACCCTTGACTGTCAGTTTTTCAAGCGAGTCGGTCAATTTTGCGGTTAATTTTTCTAACACTCGCATGACCTCCTCCCTATCCAAAAGATCTTCTTCAAATGTGCGTTCAACACTAACCGACTTTCTGATTCGCTCGGGGCTTACGGGTCGATCGTCAATACCCCTACAAACGTTAAAATAGTACCTACCCGCTTTACCAAAGTGCTTGACCAATTCGATTTCAGAGCGCTGTCGAAGGTCAAGTCCAGTCATAATACCCAACGATTTCATTTTCTTGGCCGTTACCTCACCAACACCGAAAAATTTTTCCACCGGTAGGGAAGCCACAAAATCCGATATTTTCTCCGGTGTGATTACGGTTAATCCGTCCGGTTTATTCATGTCTGAGGCGATTTTTGCCAGAAACTTATTAACTGATACGCCGGCTGTGCTCGTGAGATCGGTCGTGGCAAGTATTTTCTGCTTGATGGCTTTAGCAATCAAAGTGGCCGATCTCAGACCCATCTTATTCTCAGTTACATCCAGATAGGCCTCATCAAGTGAAAGTGGCTCGACAAGATCTGTATATTCCTTGAAAATATTTCTGATTTGACCAGATACTTCTTTGTAAACAGCAAAACGATGTGGAACAATCACCAAATCCCTGCATTTCTGCTTTGCCATTGACATTGGCATCGCAGAGTAGACCCCAAAGGCCCTGGCCTCATAACTGGCGGCAGCCACCACAGATCTCTTACCATCTCCACCCACTACTACCGGTTTGCCTCGCAACGCAGAATCGTCCCTTTGCTCAACGGAGGCAAAAAATGCGTCCATATCCACATGAATGATCTTTCGGTGACCCATCGATTTGGAGAACTGACCTAAGTTGCAACATTACCATTTTTTGGCATCTTCACAAATATTCAATGCTGGGTCTACTGATTAGACCAGGCTCTGAATGTCACAACAATCAAAGAAGCAGCAAATTGTCCACTTTCAACGCCTTTACCTTGCCTCATTTCATTCCAGTGGTAGTAGCTGGTCTAATCGGATGGTATTGGCTGCAGTGGTCAAGACGACTACCAAAAGAACAGCAGAGATGGGTAGGTTTTTATCCTTCCTTGTTGCTACCAGTACTCATCGTGCTGGATATGGTGTTGGGTACATTCCAGGGCACCTTTGATATGGCGTTGGATCTGCCACTCCATATGTGCCGAATTGTGACTTTTTTATTGCCTATAATGATCTACCGGCGAGATCATTCAATGTTTGGAGTACTTTATTTCTGGGTACTTGCCGGAACCACTCAAGCCATCCTTACACCTGACATCCAATTGGGTTTTCCCAGCTACGAATATCTGCGCTATTGGATATTGCACCTAGGGTTAGTTTTAGTGGTTGTTTATGCTATTGGTGTATATCAGATGGTACCTACCTGGAGAGATCTTTGGTTGGCAGTGGCGTGGGCTCAGATCTACTTGATCATTACGCTGCCAATAAACTGGTTACTCAATGCAAATTATGGCTATACGATGGAGAAACCTCCGGTCAAGAGTGTGGCTGACTATCTGGGTGAATGGCCTTGGTATATACTATCAGGAGAAGTGATCATGCTGACCCTATTTTTCCTTTTGTACCTGCCTTTCGGGATTATGCAACGGAACACAAAGAATTAATTCAGCACATGACTGGCAAATAGCATCCCCATTCTCGCATCATATGATACCTGAACCTTCAACTTGAGCAGGTCCTGTTTGTAGGGATACTTATGGGCATCGATGATAAAAACTTTGCAACCCAGGGCGTGCGCCAATTCTTCGTGTTCTGCTTTCCAGCAGTGAGCCAGTTCTAAAGTCGTCGCGTGATAGTCCTTATCCCATTTACGGCCAATGACCACCTGCAGATAAATGATGCCATTTCGGAATGCCAGCAATCGGGAAGAAAGGCCAAAACCTACCCGATAGTACATATCTGAATTAAAATAATGCTTCCTATTTATTTCTTCAATACTCATTGCACCAGAGCGGCAACAAAAACTAAGCCAGAAATGTCATTTTTGTCGAAGAAATCCTCCTTTTACCGTACTTTGCAGTGGACCTTAACTGAATTTTAGCATTTTCTGTGAATCAATTGCCAGGTGTTCATAATCAGATCTAAACACATGAAATTAATTTATCATATGATGAATGGAGCACTCCTATGCGCCCTGCTTGGTCCATGTTTGACAGCTTGTAGTCAGACTTCAGCAAAAATTGATTATGGTGTGATATCCATCGATCGCGCTAAGGAAGTTATCAAAACAGGAGATGTGATCATTTTGGATGTGCGCAAACCCAATGAATTTAGGGCAGGCAAAATCGACGGTGCCATCAACATTGATTACTTCGCTCCTGACTTTCGAGATCAATTAGGAGCATTAGACAAATCTGCGTCCTATCTCGTGTATTGCAAAAAAGGGGGCCGCAGTGCAAAAGCCACTACCATCATGAAGGAGTTGGGGTTTGAGAAGGTGTACGACATGTCCGGGGGCTACGATCAGTGGGATCAGAAAAGGTAGCGCATGAACAACTATTGGGACATATTCTTAAATGGATATCGCGGCTATGCAGCTTACCTTTGGCAGGAAATCACACAGCCGAGCTGGCATAGCTATTTCTACTGGCTGTTAATTGTCTCGTGCTTTTTCTTGCTCTTAGAATGGCTGAGGCCCTGGCGAAAGAATCAGCCTAAGTTTAGAAAGGACTTTTGGCTGGACGCATTTTATATGTTCTTTAATTTCTTTCTCTTTTCACTCATCATCTACAACGCTGCCAGTGATGTGGTCGTTACCTTTTTTAACCAG
Organism: Saprospiraceae bacterium; assembly: GCA_965223215.1. Classification (GTDB taxonomy): domain Bacteria; phylum Bacteroidota; class Bacteroidia; order Chitinophagales; family Saprospiraceae; genus JABDMH01. The sequence continues at coordinate 888,974 of CBDCVZ010000010.1, forward strand.
GTCATCGCTGGCCTCACCGGTATCGATCTTCAGTCACTTAACCCCTTGCAGGGTTTGCCTATGTGGGCGATTCTGCTGATCGGTTTTGTAGTGCGAGATTTCGTGCAATGGTGGATTCATAGATTGTTGCATCGAGTGAATTGGCTCTGGGAATTTCACAAAGTGCATCATTCAGTCGAACAAATGGGATTTGCCGCCCAATTGCGATATCATTGGATGGAAAACGTGGTTTACCGGTCATTGGAATACATTCCACTTGCCCTATTGGGCATTGGTCTTTATGACTTTTTCATCATTCACATATTGGGTTTGGCGATTGGTCATTTTAATCATAGCAATCTCTCGGTATCCGGTTATATTTCATCTTCGGTCATTGGAGCCATTGTCGGATTCTGTATTGCTATGGGCTTCTTCGATATCCAAATATTAAACGATCCAAGCCTGTCCATGCAATTGCTGGTAGTTTTTGCCTGTGCAGTTGCCTTCAGCCTGCTCCTGGGTCCCTTTATGAAAAAAATATTTAACAGCCCCGAGATGCACATTTGGCATCACGCCTATCACCTTCCACCTGAAAGGCAATTCGGAATCAATTTTGGGCTCAGTCTAGCACTTTGGGACTACCTGTTCGGAACAGCTTATATACCAAGGGACGGTAGGGACATTCGATTGGGTTTTCCAGGTATCGAGCATTTTCCGAGTGGGTTTATCGGTCAAAATCTACATGGATATATTTCTGATGGCAGCGAGGGAAGGGACCTTGAATAAAGGCTCAAAATTTTTTGATATAAACTACTCATATACTATGGATGAGAAAACCGGATTTGCGCTGAAGAGCGTATTCATCTACGTGCTGGCGATGGTGGTGGCTTGTGCACCACCAGATCAAAACCCAAAAGCTGATCAACCAAATATTGTGTTGATCTTAACCGATGACCAAGGATGGGGTGATTTATCGGTGCACGGAAACACCAACCTCAGTACTCCTCATATTGATCGGCTGGCATCAGACGGCGCCCGTTTCGATCGATTTTTTGTGTGTGCGGTCTGCTCCCCTACTCGTGCAGAGATTCTGACGGGTCGGTATGCGGCCAGAAGTGGAGTCACTGCAACCTCTCAAGGAAAAGAACGGATTGATCTCGATGAGGAAACGATTGCCGAAATTCTTCAAGCGAATGGTTATCACACGGGTGCCTTCGGCAAATGGCATAATGGAATGCAATATCCCTATCATCCGAACGCGCGCGGTTTCGATGAATACTATGGGTTTTGCTCCGGTCACTGGGGCAATTATTTCGATCCCATGCTCGAGCACAATGGCAAAATTGTACAGGGCAAAGGATTTATCATCGATGACCTCACAGATAAGGCACTCGATTTCATCGAGCAACATCACTCCGCTCCATTCTTTGTCTATCTTCCTTACAATACCCCCCACAGTCCGATGCAAGTACCAGATCGTTGGTGGGATAAATTCGCGGATCTAACGTTGAATCAATTTCACCGGGAGCCAGACAAAGAGCGAATATCACATACTAAGGCTGCCCTTGCACTAGTCGAAAACATTGATTGGAATGTTGGACGGGTCATGGACAAACTAGCTGACCTAAAGTTGGTGGAAAATACCATCGTCATTTATCTCTCTGACAATGGTCCGAACGGGTTTCGCTGGAATGACGGAATGAAAGGTCGCAAAGGCTCAACGGATGAGGGAGGGGTACGGTCGCCCATGATCCTACAGTGGAAAACCAAAGTAGCTCCGGGCAAAGTAATTCCCCAAATTGCTAGTTCCATTGATTTTCTACCCACCTTGGTAGACTTGACGAATTCAGTGCATCAGCCAGATCGCGAGATCGATGGAATTAGTCTGGCTCCGCTCCTATTAGAAGAGGAACCGCAATGGCAAGATCGTGTGATCATCAATCAATGGCGTGATCGGATCAGTGCGCGTAGTCAAGACTTTCGACTCGACCACGAGGGACAACTATTTCATATGGTTACGGATCCAGGACAGCACACGAATGTAGCCAGCAAAAATCCAGAAGTTCTCAGGAGATTGACAGATGCCAGCAAACAATTTCGCGAGAATATTTATAGCCAGTTGCCAGCGCCGGATACCCGGCCCTTCCCCCTTGGGCATCCTGACTATCGATATACTCAGATGCCCGCTCGCGATGCTTTGCCAACTGGCCAGATCAAGCGCTCCAACCGCTGGCCTAACTCCTCCTATTTCACCCATTGGGTAGATGCCACCGATTCTATTTTGTGGGACGTGGACGTGCTACATGAAGATGATTATGAGGTAGAAATCTATTATACCTGTACACCGGAGAATGTTGGTTGTGAGATCAAACTTACCGTTGGCCAGTCAGCCCTTACCACCAAAATAAGCGAAGCACATGATTCCGAATTCTTATCAGTTGACAAAGATCGGGATCAGCGCGGCGAATCCTTCGTAAAGCGGTTTAAACCTCTGAAAATGGGTTCAATCCACCTGATCGAGAGTCGGCAGAAAATGGCACTAACGGCCCCTAAGATACCGGGGCAGGCCGCCATAGAATTTCGCTTGTTGATGTTTGAGCGGAATTAACCTCGACTGCTAGATCCTCCAAAAATTGAAAATGCAGCTCTGTGTGATGATTAAGGCAGGGGGTGATTATTAAATGGCGGCATCTTGATCTCGTGGGTAAACTCATCCTATTTTTTTGCCCATTAATACAATACGATGCTTGGATCGACCGGGTAACGTCCAAATTTTGATCCATATACGGCAAGTCCACCTTGCCCATCCGCCTGCAACCTCACTGAGAGCGCACCCCTCCTCTGGGCTGAACGCAGCATTGATTTCGAAAGAGGCACTTTGATCAAATAACCATAGGAGCCAGCCTCACGGAGTTTTCGATCTTGGAGTTGATGGTGCCAAGAAAGAATGCCGCGATGATCAGCTGGATCATCCGGTAATACTGTTTGGTGTACCTTTTTACCCTCCACAAAAATAGACACAGTAGAGGGAAATAGGGTTTCGTCCGTCATCGGATAAGAATTTGGATTACTACTCGGCGCCACCCGTGATCCCTTCATATAATTCTGATCTTTGTCGAAGGTTTCGCGATCTTTAACAAACAATTCCTTGGCAGACATTTCCACTAAGAAATAAGGCGCCTTTACATCCTTCCAATTGACGTGGTCGGGAATGGAAAAATTATATTCAAAATACCCCTGACCGGCACCATTAATTTTTAATCCATCCAACACCTTCCACTCCTTATTGCTCCATTGCGAGGAGGTGATGTCACTCGCCGGTATAGTCAAGATGTTCTCATTTTCAGCACCGGCGATTTCGATGGCAACGAAATTACGGTGCAAAATTTCACCCTCTTGATTTTTAACAGTCAACTGCACAATGGCCAAGCCATTCTTATTAGGGAAGGTAAGTTCTAAAGAATCCAACTCTAACTGCATCCAGGGCTCACATTTCACTGCTTGAAGGTCTCCTGGCAAGATTTCATCTCTACCGGCAGCATCTACAAAGTGGATCTGATAGCTAATGTCTAAATCTGATCCCGCCGCGATCGCGTCGGTCATCACCGACAGGTAAAGAGGGATCTTTAAGGATTCTCCAGGGCCAATCGTGTACGTAATGTTGTTGCCGGTAGACAAATAAACGACACTATGTAAGTCGTTTAAGGTCATGCCTGGCACCAATGCTCCGAGACCAGTCTCTTTTTCAGTCCGGTCGAATCGCCAATATCCATTCCATTCATTAATGACATCGTGATGCTCGGTATACAGCCATCCAGCAATTTTTGGATATTTTCGAAAGCTGTTGATCATACGATGATAATCGTAGCTCCAATCCACATCACCGGTACTGCCATCGTAGCCCCAGACATTGCCACACTCTGAATTAAAATTTGGTTGATTCCCCTGCAGATAACCGTCTTCAAAATCATAAGGACTGCCAGGATAGATGTTATCTGACATCTCTTGTAAATGTGTCTCCCAAGCCCAACCGGGCAAGTAAGCGTGCCATGAATTAAGATCTGTTTCCGTGTGTCCAGCACCACAGCAAATAGAATTATCTTCCACCAATCTAGTGGGGTCAAGAGATTTTGTTAAGTAGTACATGGAAGCCACCCAGCTTTGGGTGGTGGGTAAGTAAACTTGTTTCTCCTCACCACCTTTAGTCACTTTTGTTTTCAAGCCCCAAGTCTCATTGAAATCGCACCATGAAAAAATGCTCGGGTGATTGAAGTCTCGTTTAATCATTTCACGTAAGGTGTATTCGGATTCAGCCTGCATAAATTTATCCGGCTCACCCCAACTGTTGGGCAGGTCTTCCATCACCAGGAGGCCCAATTTATCAGCCCAATACAATTTTCTGGGCACCTCCACTTTGATATGTGTACGTATTCCATTTAAGCCAATCGATTTGCTTCGATTGATCTCGTCAATGAGAAATTGATCATCTGGAAAAGTATAGAACCCCTCTGGATTGTACGATTGATCGAGCGCCATTTGCAAATAAATCGGCCGATTATTAAGCGCTACATATCGGTAGTTCGTCTGCGGCAGGTCTACTACAGATATCTTTCTCATTCCGAAATAAGTATACAACAAATCGTCTGCTAAGTGAGCCTCCACCTCATATAGATAAGGATCTTCCAGCGACCACAGCTGGGCATCGGGAATCGATATCCCTGCGGAATATTTGTATTGCCCACGAGGAATCTGATAGGTATTGGTAATGATACCATCCGGAGTTTTTATCTGGATTTCAAGATTCAAACTGTCTGGTGCAGGCATTGGTAGGTAAGCCGTAAAATCCGCTACACTCCGGTCGATATCCGGCTTAAAATGCAGGGCGTCAAGATACGCTTGACCCCTCGCCTCAAGATAGATGGTCTGCCAGATACCCCTTGCATTTCCATAGCCTTGTTTCCCATACAAGGTAAATGCACGTCTTTTATCGTCTACCCGAATAATCAGATTATGTGCGGTATTATATTGTATGTAATCGGTCAATTCAAATGAAAAAGGCACATAACCACCCTCGTGCGAGCCCATCAGCTTGCCGTCGAGCCAGACACTCGTTTTCCAATCAGCAGCTCCAATGGTCAGGAAAATCCGTTTTCCTCGCCAGGAGTCATCGACGGTGATGTTTCGTTGGTACCAGCCGATATCTGCCCGGTCAGCCAAACCCGATAGTTTCGAACCCCAGGGGAAAGGCACCGTAATCCGCTCGGAAAAATCATGAAACCCATCATACCAATTTTGTTCGATGCCCTCATCAAGCGAGTCGAATGCGAACGACCACGTCCCATTTAAATTCAACCAATTTGGTCGTTCAAAATCAGGTCGTGGATGTTCAGGCAAGGGAACATCCTGTGAGAAAACAAGCAAGGGTACCATTAATCCAATAAGCAAGTGCCACATTTTGTACATTGAAGCCTGAATTTTTATTGGCGAAAGATAGGGTGTTTCTTATGCTTCCCCCCATTTTTAAACCAAAGACCCTGAATATTTAGTTGTGACAAAATACGTTTTACTGCCGTAGTATTTCTCAGCAGGTGTTACTTTTCCAAGTGTTGAATGTGCTCTCTGATGGTTGTAGAAATCCATGTATTCTTTTGTTTCATTATAAAGCTCTTTTCCTCCATTCGGCGTATTTAGAAAGAGATACTCATACTTATATGTCCGCCAGAACCTTTCAATGAAAACGTTGTCAATAGCTCTGCCTTTGCCATCCATGCTAATTTCGATACCGTTGTAATCTAGATACTTGGTCCATGCGTCAGCTGTAAATTGAACGCCTTGATCAGTGTTGAGAATTTCGGGACTTGGAAAGAACACAAGCGCCTCACCAAGAACATATTTACACCAGGCAGATGTCATCGTATTCGATATGTCCCATGCTAAAATGAACCTCGAATATAAATCCATGATAGCAAATAGATACATATATCCCATCCGCAAAGCGATATAGGTAATGTCTGCTACCCATACCTGATTTGGATAACTTATGACCATATTTCGGAGTAAGTAGGGGTATTTATACTTGGCAGGGTTTGATTTACTTGTGTTCGGATTAGGACCTAAGGCTCTGATATCCATTATTTTGTACAGATTTTCAATACGTTTGTGATTTACTCGACCGATCCCTAAATCATTTAAATAATCGGTCATCCGAGGCACTCCATAAAATGGTGTCCGATGATACTGCCGATCAATCAACTTAGTCAAGTGTAAATTGAAAGAACTCATTCCCCTTGGTTTATAATAATATTTGCCGCGTGGTATCTTTAACAGTTTTGCTTGAGCTCTAAGACTCAAATCTTCGCTGGAATCTAGGAAAGTATATCGAACCGATTTATCCACTAGATCAATCTTTTTTTTAAAAAGTCATTCTCCACCTGAAGCCTACCTATCTTTTCATATAGTTTCATGACTTCTTCATTTGCTTCCTGATCAGATCTTTGCGATGGTCCACGCATATATGTCATTGCATTGTCTAGGAAGTCACTCTTCCACTTCGATATCTGGTTCGGGTGAAGGCCATGCTTCTGCGCTAGCCCCGACATAGTCTGTCTTTCTGTTAGTGATTCTAGCACCACCTTAAGTTTGAATTCGGCACTGAATCTTCTGCGTTTCTTCTTCATAATTAGAGACTTAAGTTAAGTTTTTACCAACTTAGCCTCTGGTTCGAATTTTGGGGGGAAGTACATCTCATGATTGGCCTACACCGTAATTTTTTACTGCTGTTATGCACCATGTCAACGTTTCTCTCAGCTCAAAATAACGCGGAGAAGACTGTGAGTAATCAAACCCTCAGAGTCGGAATTGGACAAATGTTTGTCAAGGGTGGCCAACCAGAGCTTAACCTCTCTCACGCCATCGATCAAATTCAAATGGCCGCCCAGCAACAATGTGATGTAGTAGTGCTACCCGAATGCCTCGATTTTGGTTGGACACATTCTTCAGCATTGACCCATGCCCATCCGATTCCCGGGGTATTCTGTGCCCGCTTGCAGAAAGCAGCTGAAAATCAAAACATTCATGTGGTGGCAGGATTAACCGAACGCGATGGCGATAAGGTTTATAATACAGCAGTCGTCATTTCAGCCAGGGGCAAGTTACTTGCAAAGCACCGCAAAATAAATATCCTCGATATTGCTCAGCATATCTATCACCCAGGCAACTCGTGTCAAGTTGTAGAAACGGAATTGGGCACCATCGGAGTTAATATCTGTGCGGATAACTCTCCTGCTAGCAATCAACTGGGTCATGCGCTCGGTATTATGGGTGCCGACATTATTTTGTCACCCTGCAGTTGGGCGGTACCTCCTGATTTTGATCATGAAAAAACACCCTATGGTGACATCTGGAAGAAATCTTACACAGAAATTGCTTCAAAGTATCAGATACCAGTGGTGGGTGTTAGCAATACCGGAGAAGTACTCGATGGAGCCTGGAAGGGCTGGTATTGCATCGGTGCTTCACTCGTGGTCAATAGGCACGGAAAAATTCAAAAACAATTTGATTTTACCAAAACTGGGAGTAAGCTCTACGTCATTGAGATCGAGCTTTGACCGTGCCAAAGTGAGATCAAAGCCTGGTCAACGGCTGAACTTAAATGTCACATCAATTTAGAGTGACCCTCATTTTTCTTTCCAATCAAGAGGATCGAATCTCCTTCTTCAAATTCCTGATACGGCTCCATTACAAACAATTCAAAACGCGGCTCGAAAAGTTTCTTGAGGGTGTCTACCGTCTGATAATTAACGAGGAGTCCCTTAAAAACCTCCTCACCTTCTCCTTTCCAAAAGGAATGGCAGATAAAACCACCCGTATTCAAAATTTGAGCCTGCCTGCCAATGGATTGGTTGAGTTGTTCATCCGTCAGGTGTTGGAGGACCTTATTTGAATAAATCCCATCAAAATTCTTATTGACTAACAGGGTAACTGCATCCAAAAACAGGAATTCTCCCGCCGTAAAATTAGTTTTCAAATATTCTAAGAACGGCTTAGAATTGTCAGACCCGACAACACTAAAATATTCTGTCAATATTTTCCAATCTGAACCAGGTCCGGAACCAATTTCGAGAATCGTGGATCCGGGTGGGACAAAATCGATCATTTTCTCAATTAACTCACGACCATCAACATCCTTAGCCATCTGAATGTACGCTGCTACGGATTCAGAAGTTTGATAATATTTGTCATCCATGATTTTGACTGAATATTGATTCTGAAATTACATCTTTACCATCCTAAGTTAAGTTGAAACACGGTCTTGATAAAAGTCTAGTACCTTATCCAGATGTTTTCTTCTTGATATTCACCTCTATTTGCAGCCACATCAACATATACGAGATTTAGTGCACCAGGCACTCGGTAATAGCCGGTACCAACTACTTCTTCTTCGATCAGGCCCTTCCAAAAATTAAGATCTCCCTTTACAGTCATAGATCGCTCACATGTCTTAATAATTTTGGCCCCAGATTTTAAATGAGTTCTGATCCAGGGATCATAGACCTTGTCGGCTTGCTTTAAACGAATATACTCATCCATTGTCAGGCATGGATGTTTGTGTTTCAAGGTTGGTCTAATTGGAATAAGTAGATTGCGATACCCCATGTCATCCTTCACTCGTTTTCCCTCCTTGATTAATTCTTTGCTCAGACCCATCCCAAGATATTTTTTGGAAACCACAACCTGCAAGCCTCCGAGGCAGTTGGCAACACAACCATCTTCGTAGTCTCTGATACCCTTTTGCATCAGCCAATCCCAGCCCTCTGCGGGAAGGTCCGTCGCTGGTTGTTCCCATCGAAATGGAAGCATATTGATAAATCCCATGATGTTTTGATCATCGTCAATCATTACTCTTTGGTAATAGGAAAAATAAGTTTCGACTTTCTGCCAGCAGCGAAGCACTATTTCAGAGTCCAAAATTACCTGCGGAAAGGCCGACCTAAAAGTATTGCGGTAAGCACGTAATTGACTCCTATTTAACTCAGAAAACTCTAGATACTTTTTCAATTCTTGGTCATAAGCTTTTTCCGATCTCAGGCGGATAAATTTGTGTTAGAGACCTTATGGGCTTTCCGAAACCATTGGAAAATTGGATGCGTGGTGCCTCTGTAGAACTTTAAGACTCACCCAGATCACCCACCAGGCATCAAATCCAAAAGTAATTTTCTGTAAAAATGGGAGATAATAAAACCCAATTTTGGTTTTAAAAATGAAATAGACAATGATACTAAGAACAAAACAAAGATATGCCAAAATCACAAATCCCCTATCCCCATAGCTGCGCAGTTCAATAAAAAACGGAATCAAGGCAATGGTGCCTAATATTGCTGTCAAGGTTACAATGAGGTCGTGATACGGAGTACACATTAAGATAAATACGGTCATGGTTAGCATGCCGAAAATCCGGACAAGACGTGTATTCCGATTTCTGACTGGAAAAATCTCTGGAAGCAAATAAAAAAAGGAAATCATTGAAAGACTTAAGATCCAATGCCCAAAAATGGCAAGTCCTCGAGCAGCATTTTGCTGTCCTCCCCTGACCTCTGGATTCATTACGTCACAAAGAAAGTTATTAAAGAAACTGTAACCTGAAGCATGAGGTTCATTGATGGAGCCGCCCGGATATTTTAGGGCAGCGGCAAAGAAAATCATTACGTAGAAACCTAGTCCGATGATGGGAAAGTAGGGATAAGCATTTCGTACAGTTTTTCTCATAAGTACCCTCTTTTTGAATCTTGAGGATTCGCAAAATTATTAGATTTCGCTTACTACTTCGGGCTTCTGCCGCTGCCCGCTATCCACAACCTGAGAGAGCGGTAGAGCGCCTTGATGAATGGGCCACGCTGGAAAGTATTAATGATTTTCAGATCATCCTTCAAGGAAGTTTGCTCATCCAAAAAGGCGAAAATGATTTCAATGTCAGCATTTGAATACATCTGAGTAAAAAGCGCTTCACCTAAATGGTTATTCCTATATAAAATATCCAAAAAGAGCCGGTCATAAAATCTAAATCTTTTCTTAAAAAGGGCTTTCCCGGGCATAGCACCATTTAGAATATTATTAACCATGATTCTGCTATAGCGTTCAGCATTTTTGAATGAGTATCCTGATGAACCCTTCACCCACGAGCCCGCCGTGCCAATTTTGGTCAATTGAGTGCCATTTAATTTGTGAAATGGGTAATCGGTCATTGGAATTGTACCGCGTTCGCAATCAAGAATCTCATATTCTTGGGCCTCTAGAATCTCCTTAATGTAGGTGTTTAGATAACCATCATATTCGTGATCCGACAGCAATCTGGGTGAGAAAAACGTAAACTCGACCAATGCTTGATGCTGGCTAAACGGCAAAACATAGGTGAAACTGGTGGAATCTGGGTACTTGATCCTAAAATCCATCATCGTAAAAGATTCTGGATCAAAGACTGGTTTCGTGGTCTCAATCGTCCAACCCTTGAAGTGTTGCAGGAGGTGAATATGTTGGAGATCGGAATGGAATTCTGAGTCTAACCTGCTGTCGAAGACATGGCCAGCGCGGTATTGATTATTATGGGTTCGGATCAAACTGGGCTGGCCCACATTAATAGACTCAACCTCATCTACAATCCAATCGATGTGTGCCGCCGAGGAGATTTGGTCTTTTGCAAATTCATAAAAGTCCAGGGCTCGAATCATTTTGTATTGATAGGATCCGAGATCGATGTTTCTTGATCCCTGCGAACTGGCAAACAATGATTTTCTCCAGGTATTGAAAACGAGGTGGTCCCATTTTCCAGCACCTTTTTCCCAGTAGCACCAGGTCTTGTCATTGGTAGTTTTCAGATCTTTTTCAAGAATTAAAATGCGACGAGTTGCAAAGGCCTGATTCCCCAGCATGGCCAGGGCTATATGCAAGCCAGCTGCACCGGCACCGACGATCGCATAGTCATAATAGGATTCTTGCATATGTGGAAAATGAGGAAGCGAATTTGAAGGATAAAGATGTAAAGAAATTGCCAACCGCTGAAGGACATTCACTGGAGCAGGTCAGGTGTGGCTATTTCCAGAGGTCTGATCAAATACTTGTGTCGATTCCTGCTGATGTCCAATCACTCATAGGGCACAAATGTTTTTAGCTGTAGAATTTCCCTTTTAGAATATGAAGAGCGACATGGCACAGTCTTAAAAAATCATCACAATTTATCCTAATGATGTACAGCCTGCAGACCTGGTCACTTGCGCCCTTCGCGGTCCATACATCATTAGTTTAAAATCTGGCTGTAAAAGATGTGTCTTCCTGAGATGCCAGGAAAAGCTTAGAGGAGCACTAAATCCATTCAAACAAGATACGGGTCGGTTTTTCGTTCTTTTAGAAATAGCATACTGGCACACTCTTTACTGTATTACTCCGCGTAACCAGAAAGAGCATGAAAAACACCTTCCTAGTCGTCAGCATCGTATCAAGCCAATGGCTTTTTTCACAAAACATCACCATTGGGACCCTAGGCGACTTTCCAACCTTGGCAGCAGCTGAATCAAGCATGGACCCTGGTGATACCGTATTTCTATTAGATCAAATCTTTGTTAACGGAACCCAGTTTTTAACGGTGAATGGCACCGAAGACAATCCCATTGTAATCAAGGCCCAAAATGCCCATGCTGCGATATTTCGGGGAGGAACAGAGGCCATCCATCTAGTAAATTGCAGTTATGTCGAGGTTGAAGGCATCGTCGTTGAGCAGCAAACCGGCAATGGAATCAATATCGATGATGGTGGTGATTATAACACCCCAACCCATCACATTACCATCCGAAATTGCATTTTTCAAGATATGGCTGCGGCTGGTAATAATGATCTCCTCAAGCTCTCTGGTTTAGACGATTTTAAAGTATGTGGTAACCAATTTTTGAATGGTGGTGCTGGCGGAAGTGGTGTCGACATGGTGGGCTGTCATCACGGTGTAATTGAAGATAATCTTTTTGATGCTGCTGGCGTAACAGGGGTACAGGCGAAGGGTGGCACACAGTTTATCCTGATGCAAAGAAATGTTTTTAAAGACATGTCTCAGCGGGCCATAAATCTCGGTGGCAGTACTGGTCTTCAGTATTTTCGACCTCCCCTACCTAATCCAATAGTCAACGCATTTGAGGCTGCAGATTTGGAAGTATACAGCAATGTTTTTATTGGAAGTTGGGCTCCGATTGCCTACGTTGGTTGTGTCAGAGTGAAAGTTATTAATAACACGATCTACAAGCCTGAAAATTGGGTGATTAGGATATTGCAAGAAACAACCGATCCCGGATTTCTAGCCTGTGCCGATAATGAATTTAGGAACAATATTGTCTACCTCGAAAATGATTTGACAGAGGTTAATGTTGGCAGTCAAACAAATCCAGGATCGTTTCAGTTTTCAAACAATCTATGGTTTAACGAGGGCAGCAATTCTTGGAGCCCGCAACTACCCGTGACCGACATAAATCAAATTATTGCGGATCCTCTTTTCATCGACGCCTCACAAGAAGACTTCGACATTGCACCGAATAGTCCAGCCGTTGAAGGTGGATTGTCATTGCCGAATCCAAGCACCGACTTTGTGTTGAACTATTACTATTCTCCCCCCTCCGCAGGTGCATTTGAAGGTCACAGCTCAACGACTTCTGCACCGTATATTATTGCGGATAATTGTATCTCAATGGGTCCCAATCCCTCTGCCGGAGAAGTTAGAATTGACGGTGATCTCAGCGATGCTCAAATCAAAGTAATCGATGCCGGTGGCATTGTCGTCCAGGATCACTCCCATGCTACTGCACCCATTAGCATCAAATTAAGTGAGTTGAACAATGGTCTTTATTTCATCCAAATCATTGACCAATCTAACCAGTCGGTCCATGTGCAAAGAATCATCAAGAACCAATGAGTCGGTAGCTAACGCCTAGCAGACCAAGGTTGTGTTTGGTGGTCCTAGACCTGATTCTCATTAAGCAGTTGATAGTGGAGGTGGTTCACTGTATAAACGATCTTACCTGGAGCTACCCCTTTGCAGGGCATGCTTAGTTGACTATTCAAAGGTCGGTGGTCTCGATATTTTTCAATTCGATTCTCGATAATTCCTCCAGCTGGCCCGCTTCCAGCATATGCGGGAGGTCTGCCAGTTTGGTACCGACAGGCGCTTTGTAATTTACGTAGTCCTGAAACCGAATACCGGCCACCTCGCGGGGGTTGTAAGCCTCACGAAAACGCACACCTCCTCCATCAACTTGATAGTCATAGGCCAGATAATCAACATAATGATTTGAAGCGTTGATCCAATAATGGAAATTGTCATCGTAATCTTTGCCACCTCCCTCCTTTCGGAAGGTCACTTCGACCACGTGGTAGTTTTGATCCTTGATCAGTGTCTGGCCGATATCTCTCACTTGGGCGGCTGGATCCAGCAGTTTATGCGGTAGCAAAGCAAAGTAAATAACTGAATTTAGACTACTGCTGTACTTGATTACATTTGAGTCTGCAAGTTCCATGAATTTTCCATCCATCTGTCTGGTAAAACCGTCATTCGACAATACATCATAATAGGAATGATCGTCTTTCACGAACTGTGACGTGTAGCGGAAAGCGGCATCCTGGTGAAATACCGTAAAGCTTCGTTCCCTAAAGTCGAAAGCTAGGTTGACCTCTTGGTAACGGTCTCCTCCGTGTGCCTCTATAGCCCTATCTAAATGTATACTGCCAGATCGAACGGTTGTTTTCTCGGACAGCTGATTCTTTTGTCCACAAGAAAATATCAGTAACCCAATTAGTGCGAAGATTGCATGTCTCATGAATTGCACAACAGGAAATTGGTAAATATAGTTGACATTCCTGAAGACTTTGCCGGCAGGAAGACATCTTTTCCCTCTTTTAACCAATCAGGTTTCCGATCTTCGTAGCTGGTCATCTTAACATTTTGACCGACACATTCTTAAATGTCGCAACGACCTTCATGCCAAGATTGATTTTATCCGTGGGTGCAATGGTGATGATCCTGGGAGCACTAGCTATTTCGGCATGTGACCTGGCAGATAAAGATGGGTCTTCAGACGAGGTCCGCCCAGATTCTGAATCATCTTCGGCCGCGGTTGTAGAAGTTAAGGTGTCGGGTCAGGAAGGCGCCTATCAGTTCACGGTGACTTTGGAAAGTCCGGATTTAGGATGTAACCAGTATGCCGATTGGTGGGAAGTAATTACTCCGGAGGGCCGGTTGCTGTACCGAAGAATCCTAGCACACAGCCACGTGGAGGAGCAGCCATTTGCCCGTTCCGGTGGTCCAGTGCCGATCATGGCCATGGATTCGATCATTGTGCGAGGTCATATGAACGTATTAGGATATGGTGTCCAGGCAGCAGTAGGATCAGTCAACAGCGGCTTGCACATAGGTGAAATAGATCCCAAACTGGCCAAAGATTTAGATAAGATGGAACCTCTTCCGACTTCTTGTCAGTTCTAATCTTTTCTCATATGTAGACTACCAACCTACTCGATAAATCGGTCCCGAGCAACAACACAACTTAGCCGAAAACTCGGTAAATTGCGGGGCTATGTCAGACATTCACGAATCATTAAAGGAGACTTTCGCTCGGCTGGAGCAAGCTAGGAAGGTTGACCGTCACTTGCAGCAGGTAAATGATCAGTTAGCAGAAGCCGAGAGTAACCTGGATCAGCTCTCCAATCAGTTGCAGAAAGAATTTAAGGACATTGAAAAGTTGGAAAAACTCAGTGTAAAGGGATTGTTCCACCAGGTTCTCGGTAGTAAAGAGGAACAGATCGAAAAGGAGCGTCAAGAGTATCTACAAGTCTCCTTAAAATATGATGAAGCTAAAAAAAGTACTGACCTGCTCCTCTATGAAAAAGATTTACTGCAGAAAAAGGTGGAAGACTTACCACAGTTGGAAGCAAAATTGAATGGTTTAATTCAGATACGGGAGAAACACCTCATCCAACAAGATGCCGTTATTGGTAGGCAGGTGTTGGATTTCATCCGACAAATTGATGCCCAAGAGCAATTTATAGAGGTAGTCGTTGGGGTAGAGCAGACCGGCAAGCAGGTGTTGATGATCCTTGAAAAAATGATTAAGGAACTACAAAAAGCCAAAAATTGGGGACAATGGGATATGTCAGGAAACAATCGGAGTGCCTCTTACATGAAGCATTCTGCCATTGATCGAGCCCGTGATCTTTCGTATTCTGTCCAGCATCTCTTGGCGAGATTCCACAATGACCTCACGCAGATCTATGGCAATATGGATCTAAATTTTAATGTTCAACTTGATTCTTTCCATCGATTTACCGATGTCTTTTTTGATAATCTTATTTCGGATTGGATCGTACAAAGAAAGATCCAAAATGCATTAAACAATGTGTTAAATGTACGGGATCGGATCATACGAATACTCCAGTCGTTGACAGCGGAAGTTGAAAAGGCTAAGAATAAGATATCTTCCCTGCAGCAACAGCGAAAACAGCTCATCATCAGATCATGAGTAAACCTGCATCGTCTGCTGCTACCATATTACCTTGTCAAAAGCATCTATTTCAGATCCCCCAGCACATCACTTATTTAAACTGTGCCTACATGGGGCCCCTGCCTCGAGAAGTGGAACGTGCAGGCATTCGTGGGCTGAAAGAAAAATCTCTGCCTTATGAAGTTCATGCCAGTGATTTTTTCGAACCCCTTGAGCGATTAAAACAACTATTTTCAAAACTCATTGATAGTGATGATCCACAGCGGATTGCCTTTCAACCCTCGGTTTCCTATGGAATTGCGACCGTAGTCAAAAACCTTCCTCTAAAGCTCCATGGCAATCTGGTTTTGGTTCGTGATCAGTTTCCGAGCAATGTTTTGGCCTTTCAAGATTTTGCGATGAGAGAATCTCTGGAAATCCGGTTCGTTGATCCACCCAAGACGTTTGACAATCGCACCGAAAAATGGAATCAGAAAATTATTGAAGCCATTGATCGCAATACCATCTGTGTGGCATGTGGCCCCAACCATTGGGCCGATGGGACTCAGTTTGATTTATCGGCGATAAGGGAGGTGACTCAGAAAAACGAAGCCCTACTCATCATTGACGGTACCCAGTCGATCGGAGCATTGCCCTTTTCTGTGCAAGAAATTAGGCCGGATGCGCTTCTTTGCGCGGGTTACAAATTCTTACTTGGGCCCTATAGTTCAGCACTCGCGTACTTTGGTCCCCGGTTTGATCTGGGACAACCGATCGAACACAATTGGATCAATCGGAAAAACAGTGAACAGTTTGGTAGATTGATCCACTATGAGCCTGAATTTAGGGAAAAGGCTTTTCGCTATAACGTCGGAGAATGCTCAAATTTCATAGCAGTACCGATGTTAATCAAATCAATTACGCAGATATTGGATTGGGGTGTATCTAATATTCAAAATTATTGCCGTGAACTAACGAAGGGAATCATCAGATCGATTCAAGACCAAGGATACTCCGTGGCCAGCACAGGACGAAGTCATCATCTTTTTGGCCTTTACTTACCTGCTAAAAAGTCTATGACTTCCCTCCAGGAAAAACTCAGGCAAGAAAATGTTTTTGTTTCACTGCGTGGAAATTCTGTTCGGATTTCCCCCCATGTATATAACACTGCGGAAGACATGGAGAAACTTACGCATTGTCTTATTAACTAATTTCCGGAAGCGGAGACTTTTACGCTATGGCGTTTAGGATGCCAAAGGTCTCTCTCGCCAAGAAGATCAAGCTACATGCCACCAGAAATTGCACCTGGATTTTTCTAGGTGAGTTCCAAAAATCCCTCCGGTAAGTCAAAAATAATTTTCCTTTCACTTGCATCTATCTTTGCAATATAATCTGGAACCAAGGGAATTAATCGCTCACGTCCCTCGGTGTTTTTTATAATGGCCATTTCTTGATTTGGAAAATTCTGGATTTCATGGATGATGCCGATGCTGGAACCAGGATCAAGCATCGTGTAAACCTCAAATCCGACCAGATGACCATATTCCAAGGCATCTGACTCTGTCACCAGAAGAGATTCTGGCAGATCCTTCTTGTGAGCATACATTGGCTTACCCGTCATCGGATGTGCGGATTCAGGATCATTGATGTCGGCAAATTTTATGCACTCAATCGGTTCAGTTTTCCAATGCTCAATTTGCCAGGGGACGGGAAGGCCGTCCATTTTCAAAAAAATGAATTTAAGGTTGTGGAAATTTGTTTTGAAGTGATCATAAATGTTTACTCTTACCTCACCACGGACTCCATACGTTTTTTTACTGTGGCCAACCTCAATAAAATCTTTGTCCCAATCCATCGTCAATTATGAGCGATGAGCGTTTCACGCATGATAAATCCGCGACCAGCTTTTTCGCGCCAGGTCAATCCAAAGCACGGTTCGTTGGTGCCGATATATTTACAATAGGAATCCATAATTTCTCGCTGACGATAAACAAGCCCAACGCCCTTTGCATATTTTTCTAGCGAAAATCTGTATTCGATCGCGTTATTATTATCTGCCTGCTGGATGGTGGCAACTTGATCAAATGTCAAGTCTCCAATCGTTTCAGTGGAGTCAACCGAACGTATCTGATACTCCCAACCTTTGAACATCTCAATGGATTCACCACGGATAAAAACAACAATATCGTCTTTGATAAAGGCATTACCATCCCAGCGCACACCCCGCTCTACGGGGAACACGAGATTAATTAAGCGCAAGTTATTTTCTGAATAATATGCCTGATTAGTGGTACGGCTCTGGGTGACAACATCCTGAATGGTCCACGGGCCTCCAGGATCGCTCGATCGAAAGCGTTCAATGCGATACACGTCTAATCCATTCAGATCTTGAAATAATTCGACCACTTCCTCACGCACATAAAAAGTAGCAGAATCTTGGATGGGTAGATCACCGGCGCCCACATCAAACTGAATGGAATCTACCATGTATACCCGAAATTTTCCAACCTGTAGGGGATAGTATTCGTATCCGTAGATCGCATCATCAAGGGGCTCGGCAAATTCCTGCTTGCACCCACTCCAGAGCACACATACAAAAAGTGTCAACAGTATTTCTTTCCACATCATTAAATACCAGAGCTGTGAATGATTCCTCCTCCAACCAGATCATTTCCTTCAAAAAAAACGGCAGACTGTCCAGGAGCGACACCCTTGACACCTGCTTGGAAAGTTACCTCCACTGCATTATCAACGTTTTGAAGCTCGGCCAGCGTACCTCGATCACCATACCGCACCATTCCAACCACTTCTATTCCATCGGGGATCTTCTCATACTTCATATGATTTACCTGGTACACCCGCATTCGACTCCGGATCAAGGAATCTGCCGGACCCAATACAACCGTATTGGTTTCTGGTCTGATTTCAGATACGTACATGGGTTCGCCAAAGGCCATCCCAAGACCGCGACGTTGACCCACGGTAAAGAAGGGATACCCAGCATGGCTACCTAATTCTTTACCTGATTGATCGACAAATATTCCTCCTGCAACAGCTGCCTCCAATGCTGGTCGCCTTCGCTTGAGAAATCCACGATAATCATTATCTGGCACAAAGCAGATCTCATAGCTTTCAGGTTTATTAGCCAATTCCTGATAGCCGAGATCACGAGCGATCTGACGCACTTCCGGCTTCTGGTAAGGACCCAATGGAAAGCGACTGCGAGAAAGGCAATGTTGATCCAGGCCCCACAAGACATAGGATTGATCCTTTTGTCGATCATTCGCTTTCTGGATGTATCGCCGACCATCTTGCATGCCCACTTGTGCATAGTGACCTGTAGCAATGAATTCGCAATTTAATGCATCTGCCCGTTTAAGCAGCGCACGCCATTTTATGTGTGTGTTGCATAAAACACAGGGATTAGGTGTCCGACCGGCAATATATTCATCTACAAAATTATCAATCACGTAGTCACCAAACTCCTCGCGAATGTCGATGATAAAGTGATGGAAGCCCATCTTTACTGCTACATCACGTGCATCATTGATCGAATCCAAACTACAGCATCCCGTTTCCTTGGTTGATCCTCCGGAGGTGGCATAGTCCCAGGTTTTCATAGTAATTCCCACGACCTCATAACCCTCGTTGTGAAGCAGCATTGCAGTGACAGTGCTGTCAATACCACCACTCATGGCCACCAATACTCTACCGTGTTTACTCATAGTTTATTGAGAAATGAGCCGCAAAAATACGGATATTATCAGCTAGTGGTACTTGCTTAAGATCTTATGCAAGACTGCAATGAGTGGGAAAGGAAGGGTTCCTAACAAACGAATGGCATCAGCAGGTGGCAGTCCATATCTAAAGTGACTTTCCCAAACATGCTCGATGTACCATGGCTCATCCTTGCCCCACCGGTCATCTTGGGTACGTCGATCTACAAAAACGGAATGGGGAATGTCAATGTGTATACAAACATCTATCGGTGGGGCACCCTCTCCGAAGTGAATAAAGAGGCCTTCTGCGATTACAAAATCACACTGGTTTTGATGTTCGACCACTGTTTCCCAGAACGATTTGAGATCAAGTGAAGATGGAACTTCCCAGTCGGGAATCGAGCCCACCAAAGGAATTTCTTGGCGAGGCATTGGAAATTTGTCTTGAGATAGGATGGCGCTCCTAGATCGACCAAGCAAATGGGCCAGCAATAAAGCCAATGTGCTTTTTCCAGCTCGACTTACTCCCCCCACTGTAATCAACATGGGCCACTCATTTTTTGGTAAATTAATCAATTATTAGATCCAGAAATATGAAATGGTTAGGGTTGATTGTGAGCATCATTTTCACCGGTAGTGCCGTGGCACAACCTTATGATATACTCATTAAGGACGGGCAGGTCTTTGATGGTCTAGGCAATCGACCAGCAAAAATGGATGTGGCTATCGTAGCGGATCGCATAGCCCATATCGCAGCAAATATTCCTGCTGTTCAAAGCAAGAAAGTGGTTTCAGCAGAAGGTCTGGCCGTATGTCCGGGCTTCATTGACCTCCATGCTCATATCGAACCACTCACCTTGTATCCGGATGCCAAGAGCCATTTAATGCAGGGGGTGACGACCGCGCTGGGTGGCCCAGATGGTGGCTCCCCCTTTCCTCTCGGACCCTACCTGGATTCACTGGATGCCTCCGGAATTGGAATCAATGTTGGCTATCTCATTGGCCACAACACGGTTCGAAATCACGTCATGGGCATGGTCGATCGCGAACCATCTACTACGGAAATGCAGAAGATGAAATCACTGGTGGCAGAAGCCATGAGGGAAGGTGCATTTGGCATCTCGACAGGCCTAAAATACTTGCCAGGTGCGTTTGCCAAGACCAGTGAAGTCATCGAGCTTTCCAAACTAGCCGCTTCCCATGGTGGCATTTACACATCGCATTTAAGGGAAGAAGGACTGGGCCTGATTGATGGCGTCAATGAGGCGATATTGATTGCGGAAGAGGCTGAAATTCCGGTCGTATTGACTCATCATAAGGCGATCGGGCAACCCATGTGGGGTGCGAGCAAGAAAACCCTAAAATTGGTTGATGACGCAAGAGCTAGGGGATTGGATGTGATGATGGATCAATATCCTTATACGGCGAGTCATACCTGGTTGGGGGTCATTATCCCACCCTGGTCACTTGAGGGCGATGCGTATGAGAAGTTTGCTGAACGCTGTCAAGATCCCTTAATGAGGGATTCAATCAAGCGTGGAATCATTCACAATATGATCAATGATCGAGGTGGTAATGACCTGCGACGAATACAGTTTGCCAAGATTCAATGGAAACCAGAATTTACTGGAAAGACCCTGCATGACCTAGTCATCGCAGAGGGATTGGAACCTAACATCGAGAATGGTGCCGAAATGGTCATCGAGATTCAATTGCATCGGGGTGCAAATTGTATTTACCACGTGATGGCTGACGAGGATGTAGAACGCATCATGAAGCATCCGTTTACGATGGTAGCGTCGGATGGCCGCACCACGCAATTCGGAAAGGGGCACCCCCATCCAAGGGCCTACGGAACATTTCCTCGAGTGCTGGGGAACTATGCCAGAGAAAAAGGGATTATCACGATGGAGGAAGCTATCAGAAAAATGACTAGTTTGCCTGCGTTTCGAATGGGTTTGGCTAATCGTGGCCAAATTAAGGAGAACTTTAAAGCGGACTTCGTTATTTTTGATCCGGAAACGGTAATCGATCGAGCTACCTTCCAAAAACCCCACGCATATCCGGATGGCATCCACTCGGTGATCGTCAATGGAAAGATTGCCTTTGACGATCATGGATTTTACGACATCCGGGCCGGTAAAACCTTAAGAAAACAGCAACATTAGTTTAATACTTCTTTCTTTTTAGTAACCGTCTTTCAAATATTAGTAATGTTTCAGATGATGACTAATCAAGTTAAAAAGGCGCTGGCTGGATTTACCGCAGCGCTATGTTTCCTAATCCTTTCATCTTGCGCAGTCAATCCTGTGACAGGTAAGAAGGAGGTTATGTTTATGTCAGAAGAACAGGAGATCGCCCTGGGTAAGCAGTCCGATCCCAGTATTGTGGCAATGTATGGCCTGTACGAAAATGATGAACTACAGAAGTTTATTAATGAGGAGGGTCAAAAAATGGCGGCAATCTCACACCGGCCGCATCTCAATTTTGAATTTAAGATTCTCGATTCTCCGGTGGTTAATGCTTTCGCCGTACCGGGAGGATACGTTTATTTTACCCGTGGGATTCTAGCGCACTTCAACAACGAAGCGGAATTTGCCGGTGTGCTAGGTCACGAAATCGGGCACGTCACCGCTCGGCATTCTGCCAAGCAGCAGACTAAAGCCACGATTGCTCAAATCCTTTTTATTGGTGGTCTGGTCGTATCACCCGCCTTTCGACAATTTGCCAATGAAGCACAGCAGGGTATGCAGTTGCTTTTCTTAAAGTACAGTCGTGACAACGAATCTCAATCTGATGAACTCGGGGTTGAATACTCGACTAAAGTAGGATATGATGCTCATCACATGGCGAATTTTTTCAATACTTTGAACGCCATGAGACAGGGCACAGGAGCTGAGTCGCTGCCCACTTTCATGTCAACCCATCCTGATCCCTATGATCGCTATCAAAAGGTCGGAGAGTTGGCAGACAAAGCACAAGAGGGCATGGATAAATCGAAACTGGTGACCGGACGAAACTCATACTTACGGATGGTTGATGGATTGATTTACGGCAACGATCCAAAGCAGGGCTATGTCGAAAACAATAATTTTTATCATCCAGAGCTGAAGTTTCAGTTTCCAATACCCAAAGATTGGCAGGTTGTAAATACACCCTCACAAGTTCAGATGGCACCCAAAGACGGAAAGTCGATGATGCTACTAACACTCACTGAGGCCGCTTCTTTGGAGGCAGCAAGCCAGTCTGTATTAGAAAAATATAAGCTCACCTTGGTAGAGAAGAAAAATCTGACGCTTAATGGAATGAAGGTATTGGCGATGGTCGCAGATCAGGTCAATGAGCAAAATGGTCAGAAGATTCGTATCCTCACCTACTTTATCTCGTACAATGGGCTTATTTATACTTTTCATGGCCTGGCCGAGGAGGCAAATTTTGACCAAGCGGTTCCAACCTTCAATCAAACGATGCGCAATTTCAACAAGCTGACCGATGCATCCAAAATCAACAAAAAACCTGAGCGACTCAAGATTCGAACGGTGAACAGAGGACAGACGTTGGAAGCATTCTTGAAGAGTCAGCGGGTGGATCAGAAGCGCTTGAAGGAGCACGCCGTTTTGAACGGGATAGCACTAGACACTCAGGTGAAGAAGGGTGATCTTCTCAAAGTGATCGGGAAATAGATTCTCGATGATGTCTTAAGAGAAATAGCCGCCTATTGCTAGGCGGCTCTTGGTTTGTTAGATCTGAATTCACTAAACTATCCTTCGAGTCTTTTGAATCGGGATACTAGATCCAAATTCTTCAAATCAACGAACCAAACATCGAATGACTAGCTAGTGAGAGTGAAATAACGGATCTCATCTCTTAGATAGCAAATTCGAGGTTGCACTATCAAGTTAGCATTTTTTGAGGAATGGAGTGTACCTCGCTCGGCTATTCATGTAACACTTAAATAAAACATCGTATTCGACTGTGTATCAACCATTCATGATTTAAATAGATTCATTTGAATGGTACCCTTCTGACGAGCCTCTTTCGGGATGGATGGCTCCTTGTCATCGACGGTGCGTCCTCCCAGTCTCTGCATAAGTCTCTTTTCACGCTGCAATACTGCCTCGTACTTACTAGGGTCTGGTTCGAAGTCATCTTCCAGCTGACGTGCCATGTTCGATAATTTCCGGAAAGCTTGATTTCGATCCGATTGGTTCAATTTTGCCCTTCTGACCGTTTCGTTTAAAAAACTGATGGTCTCATCATAGGTCTCTAGGGGAACGGGAAACGGATGACCATCCTTACCACCATGGGCAAAAGCATATCTCGCCGGATCTGTAAAACGGATGGGGGCACCGTAAATGATTTCACTGACCAATGCCAATGACTGCAGCGTCCGCGGACCAAGACCCTCCTGCAATAAAAGGGTTTCGAAGTCTGGAATATTGGCTTCCTGAGTGGCGTAGAGAATGGCCCCTAATCGCTTGAGATCTATATCTGAAACTCTCACATCGTGATGCGCTGGCATCTTCAGGTGCATCGCTTCCTTCAAGATCAATGCGGGTTTTTCATCGATTATTTCAAGGGTAGATTGACGTGCCTTTCCCGCTCGATGATCTACCATATTCAAAATTTCGCCTTGATTGCTCCCGTAGATGCTCGTGTGTGGGTCACTGACAAACGACTGAAGAGAAGGTGAATGCCAGTGATAACGGCGAGCATAACCAAGCGTAGGATTCATACCCTGCTGCACCACACTCCAATGTCCTTCGGAGCTCACTACGAATGAATGGAGGTAGATCTGAAATCCGTCTTGGATGGCTGTGTTATCGATTTTGGCAGTTAGACGACTGCATCTTACCAACTCATCTCCGTGAAGTCCGATTTCATCAGCTAATTGTAACAACTCCCTGGGTGTTTGTCGTGAGTGCTTGCCACGACCACCACAAACATATAGCCCCAGGTGCTTTGACCTTTGATTGATACTCTTCTTCAACGCTCCCATGACAGAAGTAGTAATCCCTGAAGAGTGCCAATCCATTCCTAGTACGGCACCTAGCGACTGAAACCAAAATGGATCACTGATTCTTCGGAGTAATTCCGACTGTCCATATTCTGTCACAATGCATTCTGCGATGGCACCCCCCAATTGGCTCATTCTTTCGTGTAGCCAAGCCGGGACTCTGCCACTGTGCAAGGGTAAGTCAGCCGATCCGGATCGCTTCATCGAGGCACTTTAATTCTACACATAATCAAATTAGAAATATCTCTAATGTTTGTGAATATTTATGATGCTTAAGCCAGACTTTTATATGTTTGCGCCTCATACAATAATCTGACATGACCACTGCAAACGAGACCTCTCGAAAATACTGGATGTATACCGCCATTTCCTTTGTCGCCTTCGTTTTACTTCTCTTGTTTTTGCCTGAGTTTTTCTGGCTGTCACTTCCCTTCCTTTTGACCTTTGGTGTTAAGGCCTACGGCGCCATGTGATCAGCGAGAATTTAAACTCCACTGAAGGCGCTGAATCCGCCATCGATGGGGAAAATCGTACCGGTCACAAATGAAGAAGCATCACTACAAAGGTAGTGCACAGCGCCATTCAATTCAGTGATGTCTCCAAATCTTCGCATCGGTGTATTGTCGATGATCGTTTTACCTCGATCCGTAAATGAACCATCATCATTGGTCAAAAGTTTACGATTCTGATTTCCAATGAAGAAGCCGGGTGCAATGGCGTTGACGCGAATGTTACCTTCAAATTTCAAAGCTAGTTCAGTAGCCATCCATTTGGTTAGCATGTCGATTCCTGATTTGGCTAGTGCATATCCGAACACTCGAGTCAGGGCACGATCGGCAGCCATGGATGAAACATTTATGATGCTTCCGTTCTTTTGTTCGGCCATTACCTTTCCAAAAATAAGGGATGGCACGACTGATCCCATCATATTTAGATCGATCACCGATTGAAGGTCCTGGATGGAGACATCGAAGATGGTCTTTCCAGGTGGTACGGTGGCTCCGGGCAAATTGCCACCAGCTGCATTGATCAATACATCGATCCTGCCCCATCGATCCAGGATCTTTTTTTTCGCAACCGTCAGCTGTGATTCCTTGGTTACATCGACAGCCAATCCCAATGGATCCCCCCCGTATTTTGCCAGATCCTTGAGTTTGGCTAAAACGCTCTCCTCACGAAATCCTATGACAACTATTTTGCACCCATGTTGAATAAGGTGCTCTGCAATCGACCCCCCCAGCGTCCCAGAACCGCCAGTAATCACCACGACCTTACCTACCACATTAAATTGATCAATCATTGAAATAATTTTGTTGAAGAAATAAATCTAAGCAAGTATGCATAGCCAGGTCGATCAACCCAAGCAATGCAGATTTTTTCACTGTGCGTGAAAGATAGAAAGTATTGAACAAATGACTAACCTTGGCATTAACTAGCCAGCTCCAAAATATTCACATCACTGGGATCTGTATAATTGAAATAAACATTGCCAGATGTTTAAAGATATTTCATTTATTTACTCCAAATTAGGAGATGTGCGATAGGTGGGTAGCGATTCACTCATTGTCCATTCAAAATATTTGTAGGAAAAACCAAAAAAATCATGAGTCTGACATTAAGACCAAACAGTAAATACGCTATGCTCATACCGACCAGCATGGGCGTTAGGCTCACACCAGAAAGCCGACAACCCGTTTATGCGACCGACCTATTCAGAATGCATGCCACCAGTGCTGAGTCAAATGTGGGTAGTGTATCATCTTTTTTGGGTTTGCCGGTCAAGGTCTTAACCACTTTTGTCAAAGGCAGTCCAATTGCTGACTACATCAAAAGTAACCTCGCTGCCAGACATATGGATTTTGAGGGACCGGAGGTTGATCAGGGCAATCCTTGGGGTTACCGGCATCAAATTAATATTGCAGACAGTGGATTTGGCACTAGAGGGCCCCGGGTTCAAAACGATCGAGCGGGTGAGGTTGGCCGGACCTTAAATGTCCGAGATTTTGACCTAGACAGAATTTTCGGTCAAGAAGGTGTTCAGATCGTCCACATGTCCGGACTCATCGGCGCTTTATCTCCCGAGACCAGTCAATTTTGTCTCGAAATTGCGAGAGCGGCTAAGAAGCATGGTTCGCTAATATCTTACGACCTCAATCATCGAGCTTCGTTCTGGGAAGGTAGAGAAACAGAACTGAGGGAAGTGTTTACAGAAATTGCCTCCTTGGCAGACATTCTGGTGGGAAATGAAGAAGATTTCCAATTATGCCTAGGAGTGCAAGGACCAGAGGCCGGTGGAAAGGGGTTGAAAGCTAAAATTGATGGATTCAAAGAAATGATCGGCCGGGTCAAAGAGACATTTTCCAACGCCAGCGTCTTTGCAACCACCCTTAGGCAAGTGGTGAGTGCCAATGAGCATCTGTGGGGAGCCATCATGCTCGCAGGAGATAACTGGCATGTCATTGAGCCGCGAAACATCCAGATTCTCGATCGAATCGGTGGTGGTGACGGGTTCGTAGGTGGCGTGCTCTATGGAATTCTTCGCGGTTGGGAATCAGAAAAATGGGCTCACTTCGGGTGGGCAACCGGTGCCTTGGCAACCACCCTTTTTACCGACTACGCACGACCTACCGATGAAGAGATGGTGTGGAGCATCTGGGAAGGAAACGCCCGGGTTAAGCGATAATTACTGCTCAAGAAGTTGTAGACACATATTCAGACTCAGTCTGCGTTTTTACAAAAAGTTATGATCTATTTTCAAGAAGGCTCCGTACACACCTCCTTATCTCCAACTGATATCGAAGCCGCCGTACGGTCTACCCTCGGCCAGTTAGGTCATCGGGAAAAGGTGCTGGTAGTACCCCCCGACATTACTCGACTGCATTCTGGCGCAGGTGCCATCACCACCTACATCTATGGGTACTACGGAGATCATCTTAAAGACATTCTGCCAGCTTTGGGAACGCACGCTCCTATGACCGATAGCGAGATTCAACGGATGTACCCAGGCGTACCTTTAGATCGATTTCGAGTACATGACTGGCGTAATGATGTTGTCACGGTTGGCACCATACCGGGCCCCAAGGTGTCAGAAATCACCAACGGACTAATCGATACCGAATGGCCAGCCCAACTGAACAATTTGGTGTACCGGGGTGGGCATGATCTCATACTGTCGGTGGGACAGGTGGTCCCTCATGAGGTAATGGGCATGGCAAATTATAATAAGAATCTGTTTGTTGGCACAGGGGGCTCGGCAGGAATCAATCAGAGCCACTTCGTTGGTGCCGCTTACGGCATTGAAAATATTCTAGGTCGGGCTGATAATCCGGTGAGAGATTTGCTTAACTACGCCTCTGATCACTTCATCTCAGACTTGCCGGTAGTCTACATTCAGACGGTAGTTGCGCTAGACAAAGATGGTCAATTGGTCACGCGGGGATTATTCATTGGTGATTCGGTGGAGGTTTTCACCATGGCTGCAGACCTGTCACTGAAGGTTAATTTTAACCTGCTAGATGAGCCACTAAAAAAGGTCATCGTCTATCTCGATCCAGAAGAATTCAGAACTACTTGGTTAGGTAACAAAAGTGTCTATCGCACAAGAATGGCCATGGCAGATGATGGAGAATTGATCGTCTTAGCGCCTGGATTGAAGGAATTTGGAGAAGACGCCGAAATCGATCGGCTGATTAGAAAATATGGATATTGTGGAACGCCCAAAACGCTGGAGGCACTGGAGCAAAATCAAGATCTGCGGGACAATTTGAGTGCGGCTGCACATCTAATGCAGTCAAGCAGTGAGGGAAGATTTTCAATCACATACTGTCCTGGACAGGTAACCAAAGAGGAGATTGAGCAAGTGAACTACCGTTATGCAGATCTGAGAGAGATGATGCAACGATATGACCCGAATACTTTGGTGGAGGGATTCAATGAGATGAATGACGGAGAGGTTATCTACTACATCTCCAATCCAGCCATGGGCCTTTGGGCGTACAAAGGAAGGTTTAATATGTAAGATTTGAAAACTCAGAGATAAAATAAAATGAAGGATAAGGCAGATATCGGAATGATTGGACTGGCCGTCATGGGTGAGAACTTAGCCCTAAATATGGAATCAAAGGGCTACACCGTTGCCGTCTACAATCGAACCATTCCCAATGTTGAAGAAGGTATTGTGGAGCGTTTTATTGCTGGCAGAGGCAAGGGCAAGAACTTCATTGGAAACAGTGATTTACCTGCTTTCATCTACTCACTTGCTAAGCCACGTAAAATCATGATGATGATTAAAGCCGGTAAGCCCGTTGATGCGATGATCGAGCAGCTGATCCCTTTGCTAGACGAAGGCGACATTATTATTGATGGTGGCAACACTCATTATCCTGATACCGACAGAAGAACCAGAGAAGTGGAAGAAAAGGGGATGCTTTACATTGGAACCGGGGTTTCAGGTGGTGAAGAAGGAGCGTTAACGGGACCGTCGATCATGCCGGGTGGATCAAAATCAGCATGGTCGCATGTTAAACCGATTTTACAGAATATCGCCGCCAAAGTTGAAGGAGTGCCCTGCTGTGATTGGATCGGAGATAATGGGGCCGGGCACTTTGTGAAAATGGTACATAATGGAATTGAGTACGGCGACATGCAACTTATCTGTGAGGCCTATCAAATCATGAAGGAGCTTCTGCATATGTCGGCCACCGAAATGCATCATGTTTTCCACGAGTGGAATCAGGGGGAGCTCGATAGTTACTTAATTGAAATAACAAGTGACATCTTGAGTTACCATGAAAACGGAACGCCCTTGGTTGATCAGATTCTGGATACTGCCGGACAAAAGGGAACCGGTAAATGGACTGGTATTACAGCACTTGATCTGGGAATCCCCTTGACGCTCATCGGGGAAGCCGTGTTTGCAAGATGTCTCTCTGCCCAGAAAGAGGAACGAGTGCTGGCATCTGAGGTTTTACGTGGACCCGCACCTGAATTCAAGGGAGACAGGAAAGCCTTCATAGAAGATCTCCGCCAGGCCTTATTTGCCTCGAAAATCATTTCTTACGCCCAGGGTTATGTGTTAATGCGAGAAGCTGCCAGCACCTTCGGATGGGACCTAAATTATGCAGGCATCGCCCAAGTCTGGCGCGGTGGATGCATCATCCGCTCGGCCTTTCTTGGAGAAATCAACCAAGCTTTCACCGACAACCCAAGCTTAACCAATCTCTTGCTGAATGACTATTTTAAAGAGAAGGTAACCAATGCTCAATCTTCCTGGAGGAGTGTGGTCGGTACCGCGCTATCGAATGGCATTCCGATCCCTGCCATGGCGTCAGCCCTCACCTATTTTGACGGCTACCGTTCAGCCCGGCTACCAGCCAATTTATTGCAAGCTCAGCGAGACTATTTTGGCGCGCATACCTACGAAAGATTGGACAAACCCCGCGGTGAATTTTTTCATACGAATTGGACAGGAAAGGGTGGCGACACCTCCTCTACCAGTTACAATGTGTAGTTAGCCACTCGCGATTATCAGCTACCATCGAAAGCGTACGCTATCGATCCTCCTTGTCGAGCTAAAGTTCAATCAATAAATTTGGACAAATTCGTGACACATTTGTCGCATCGATGTGTTAACTTAAGAGCTATCCCTTCAGAAATAAAGATGGATCTATGAAAAGGTTAGCCCGATTTGCCCTTGTCATTGCCCTATTTTGTTCCATTTCTTTGGCCCTAATGAGTCAAGACGTTGAGGAACTAAGTCTGGAATTGCCTTCCTATCACTCCGTAAATGTGACGGATGGCATCGACATGTATATCGAGCAGGGAAGTAAGCAAAGCACCGTGTTAAAAGCTGATAGTAAAATCATGGATACTTTTCAAGCCGAAGTAAAAGATTATACGCTCTATCTCACCACAGAAAGATCGCGCGATCAGATTGGGGTGCTTGAAGCCCACTTGACCATGCCCCAGGTGAAAAGCATTGAGGCTAGTGGCTCCTCCGATGTATTTTCGAAAGGACTCCTTCAGATAGAGGAATTGGTCATCAATGCCAGAGGATCAAGTGACATTGATTTGGAGATTCAAGGAGCAGCCCTGGCTGCTACGATGGTGGGCAGTTCTGACTTGGATCTCCGCGGTCAAGTGCAAGATATGACCTGTATAGCCCAGGGAGCAAGTGATGTAAGTGCCAAAACATTTCGAGTACAAAACTGCATCCTCACGGTAACTGGTGCATCAGATGCTGTAATTGAGGTTGGCCAGAAGCTAAGTGTGGAGGCACATGGAGCCAGCGATGTAAGATATCTTGGTGATCCTGAAGTGGTTCACCAAGTGGCAAAAGGATCATCATCGGTAAAAAAGATCTAAAGGAAGAAGCTCCAGCAGCGTTAAAGGAGACAGTTTGTCAAAAGCAGCAATCGTCAGGACCATGTCGTATTTATTTATGAAATAATATCCGATTGAAAATAGCCTACCAAATCTTTTTTGCCGTTGTCTGGTGCATCACGCTGCCATCCAGTATGGTAGCTCAACGGTTTAGTGCGGGTGTTGGTGCGGGAGTAATCATGTCTCAAATGGATGGTGATGGTTTTACGGGCTACGACAAGCTTGGAAAACGTGTGGGACTGCGTGGGTTGGCCCACATCACTGATCGCATCGATGTGGTTGTGGAAATGAACTGGGAGGAGAAAGGGGCCAGATTTGAATCGATTAATGACAATAAAAAGAGCGACAATAAAAATCGCACCATCGATTTAGCTTATGCGGAGATTCCCGTTCTCTGCAGATTTTTCTTGAAGGAGAGAGGGGGCTTATTTGGAGAAGCGGGGATTTCGATTTCATACCTGGTCAAGGACCGGTATCGAAGAGGTGCCAGGGCTGCAGATCTAGATCAGTATGAAGAGCTAGCACCACGGTTTAATCGCTCTGAGTGGAATGCCGTACTGGGCGGTGGCATAGAGTTTAACCGCCACGTCGGAGTTCTTTTTCGGACCACTTTTGGCTTCAGCTACCTGTACCGAGATCGATCTGCTTTAGATGGCTACCTCAACAGGCCTGCGGGAAGTTTACAGGAAGAACCCATTGTACAGCTTCGAAATTATCTCGTTTCAGCTGGTATCTATTACATCATCTAGGTTATTCGGCTACTTTGTGGAGCGACCGCGCAAACCCAACTCAATGATTTGAGCGTCCTTGACCACGGCTTCATCGATGCTAAATCTAATCGCCGTACGAATCTTGTGAAAACCATGATGGCCACAGGCACCGGGATTGATATGCAGCAATGCAAATTTTTGATCGTAAATGACTTTTAATATATGAGAATGACCGCAGATAAAGAGATCAGGCGGATCCTGTAACAGGATTTCTTTAACCCGGCGGTTGTAACGGCCTGGGTAGCCACCGATATGCGTTATTAGTACATCCATACCCTCACACCTAAAGCGAAGATCTCGAGGATATCTCGATTGGAGATCTCTTCCATCGATATTCCCATAAACTGCTTTAAATTCCGGCTGAAGCGTTTCCAGTGCGTCTGCTACTTCGGTACTCCCGATGTCACCGGCATGCCATATCTCATCGCACTCCTCAAAATGTTCGAAAAGGGTTGGATCAAGAAAACTGTGGGTATCAGAAAGCAATCCGATTCGTCGCATTGCCAAAAATAGAAAAAGGGTCTAATCTCTTTCCAGAAAGAAGACCCTCGCTAGATTTATTGTTCTCGTTTCTAGGTTGGTATCAAATACGATGTCATCAGACGACCGTTTCAATTCGGCCGTTTAAAGCTTAGTTAACCAGCAGCATTTTCTTGGTAAGCTTCTCCTGTCCAACAACCAGGTTATAAAATAGCAATCCCTTGCTTTTGATGTCTGAGCGATTCAGCTCAATTTGCTGATACCCTTTTTCATAGTAGCCGGATCTGTCAACAATGGTTCTACCCGTTGCATCTTTGATGCTCAAATGAGCGTTTCCGGGTTGCGCCATAAAGAAACCAATGGTGGTCGATTCTGCAAAGGGATTTGGTGTGTTTTGAAAGAGGGTCGATCTTTCGTGATCGGCCACAGAAAAAGCAAGATCTATTTGGTTGATCCCTCCTACTCGACCTTTGGTTTTAGCTTCGGTCAGATTAGAGTTAATGTCCAGTACTTGGCTCAAGCTGGTGGATTGTTTGGGGCGTATGGCAATTTCGAAGAGCACTTCATCTGCCCGGAAAGTCTGTTCGTCAAAGGAAAACCAGGTGGCTGCAATGTCGCCATCACCGGCCTCAGAATCTACAAATTCCAACACCCCTTTTTCAGCCAATCCAACAGGATAAATCTCCAATACCTCTACTTGCTCTGCATCTAGATCAACCGTAAAGGTGACCGTATTTGCAGAAGTAGTCTCATCAAATCGAAACGGGATCCGATGGATCTGATCACTCTGTAATACCTTGTCGGCCACCAGGAGGTTTCGGGCTCCTTTTCCGGCATCGCTCTGCGCATCCGAGGGCACAATTTCTCCCAGATCACCCACCTTTATGGCCATGAACGGAATGTGCAAGTCTCGTCCATCGTATCTGCTGATCGTGTAGCTACTGGGTATTTCAACTTCCAGTGGGTGGAGCGTATCGGGAAACTCAAAATCGCGAGAAAATATTTTCCAAGAATCACCCTCCATAGATTTGTCTATGCCAGCGATAAGACGTTGGAGTGCGATGAGGTCTTGATAATTCACTTGTTTATCACTGTTGATATCTGCTGCCACCAATTTGTACGGATCGGTAAATTCTCTGATTCCATCTACATGCAGAGACAACAAGGCATAATCAAACATGTCGATGCCATTCATGTCATCTCCGGCCTTATAAGGTGAAATGTCGATGTCACGGCCAAGGGGAATATCATCAAAAGCAAAGGCACCTTCGGCATTGGTCATTTGTTGCATTCGATCCATGAGGGTAACCTGTACGTCATCAATGCCATCTCCAGCATCGCTACTCACATTTCCACTCACCACACCACCCAGACACTCAAAACTATTGGCCTGCACAATTACTTCAACCATGATGTAGTCCGAATTTCCAGCCTCATCCGTAACGATGAATTTCACCTGATTTGAACCGAAGTCTTCGCAGGTAAAAACCGAGGGCTCAAGGTCAAAGATCAAATTTTCGTCTTCGGTGCAATTATCCGTACTGCTCGTGTTAAATTCTGATGGCCACAATTCCACTTTGCCATCATTGGTGTCTGACTGTACCAACACGGCGGTTAAGGAGCTGATGCCGATTACCGTGGGTGGCTTCGTATCCAATGCCTCGACATTCACCATCATCTGACATTCCGTAGTGTTTCCACATACGTCAAAAGCCTCAAAAGTAACCAAGGTCTTACCGGGTTCATAATAGCCACTTGCGTCGGCTCCACTATAGCGCACACCACCTCCCGTATATGAGTGGTAACTTACACCTTCCTCAATCTTCTTGCGGGAAAAAGCATAATAGACTGTTCCACAATCGTCAGTGGCTTCGATCTTCGGAATTTTTACAAAGGTCTTTCCTCCTACACAATCACCCCCATTCGCATCAATATCATCTGAACAAAAGGTTATAGTAGGTGCAACATCATCATAGACATAGATTTTCTGGACATAGGTCCATTTACCCTTTGATCCATAGCCACCATAACTACTGTTATATTGGCACCAATCGATCAATTCCCAGGTACGATGAATTACTTTACAGGCGTGACCATAAGTCTTGCCGTGGCTGTAGTGCGAACTGTGAATGGCAAGTGTCTTGTCATAGTATCTTAAGCCTAATTTGGCGCAACCTTTGTGAGGAAACTCCGGCCATCCGTAGTGAGCAGGGAGTTGATCGGGATGCATCGAACCACCACATTCCTTCATATGATAATCCTTCGGCCAATACACCTTACTGGCATCAAATCCATGGCCGTGCGGTTCGGTGACATGGATGACCTGCTTGCACCAGATCCAATCATATCCAGACTTCACCTGCCACTTTCGTTCGATGGTACCCTTACCACACTGATCCAGGTGTTCCTTAACCCAGGGGCCTTTGACATCAATGTGGTAACCATAGGCGGGCTTTGGCGACCCGTAATGATCTAAATCATCATGTAGTTCTCCGCAATAGACGTAGACGTGTTCCTGCGGACAATGAAAGGGATTGACACCATTCTCAGCTTCGTTGGCACCAAATGCAGTGTTTGAGCTCCATATCAATACAGCAAGTAGCAGGTAGAGATGTGAGCGTCTATTAGACGTCAGACTCATGGGTAATTTCTTGAATAAGGTTTGTTAATCAGTTTATGTTCAGGGCACCATTTTGACATTTCAAAATGGCGTAGTAGGATAAATCTAGTGAATATATCTCGCAAAATAGATGCCTAATTTGCAATGCGTTTAATATTATCGGTTTAACTAATCCTTTAACATTTAACACTATTGGGCTTATATATTTGACCCCCTTTAATAAATGAGGAAATAGCATGCATAATGGTATGTTACTTGGTGGGTTATCCCTTATCTTTATGAAACAATTGGAATAGAAATATTTAATTATGAAGCTGTCCATGATTTGTGCCTTGCTCCTGAGTGTGGTTATCTACTTGCCCGCCCAAGAGCAGATCCAAAAAGATGACTATACCTTCACCTTCCAAAACAAGCTGAATTGCAATCCCGTGGAGAACCAGGCAAACACGGGCACCTGTTGGAGTTTTAGTACGGGCTCATATCTCGAGTCTGAAGCGATTCGATTGGGTAAACAGCCCATCGACCTCTCCGAGATGTATTGGGTCAGGAAGGCATATTTAGAAAAGGCTCAAAAATATCTACACTACCACGGCAAGTCAAACTTTGGTCAGGGAGGGCTCAGTCATGATATTCTTCGACTATATGACCAATATGGTGCGATGCCCGAAAGTGTTTACACCGGTCTGGTAGATGGCAAAACACGACACAATCACGACAAGCTGCAAAAGGATCTACTATCTTATCTCGATAGTCTCATTAGGAGCAAACATATCGAGCCCACCTGGCGATCTCATGTCACGGCCATTCTGGACCAACACCTCGGTAGCTGTCCGGAAAGCTTTACTTATGATGGAAAAACCTTGGACCCTAAGGCCTTTGCCCAAGAATATATTGGAATAAACGTCGACGATTACTTGACCGTTACGTCATTTACGCACCATCCCTGGTATGGCACCTTTGTGCTGGAGGTACCCGACAACTACTCGGATGGTCAATATCATAATATTCCATTGCTTGAACTGCAAGAACTATTGCGACGGGCCTTGGCTCTAGGACATTCCATCGTATGGGATTGTGATGTCAGTGAGACCGGATTTTCAGCCCGACAAGGACTTGCTCTTGTGCCGGTAGATGACCAACAGGTTTCTACCGTTGATCCATTTAAAGAGCCACATCCTGAGAAATTAATTACTGCTGAACTACGACAAGCGGAATTTGACTCTTACGCTCTGACCGATGATCATTTGATGCACATTGTAGGCCTTGCCTCGGATCAAGAGGGCAAATTATATTATTACGTAAAGAACTCCTGGGGAGATGACCGGGGATTTGGTGGATACCTCTTCGCCTCTGAATCGTATGTGTTGCTGAATACCATTGGACTTACACTACATAAAGATGCCCTCGGTACGGAGATCCTCGATCGTCTTGAAGATGGTCCCGGAACCTCAGACGATTAGCCTCTTAATCCAGCGATTTCGTTTATTGATCAAGAATCTGATGGGCTTCAGTCTAATGACTTTGACTGTGGAGTAACAATAGTCGTAAATTGTAAAATAAATCGATCACAGACATGGATAATCAGAAAGAGTTAGCGCAAGATATTGTCAAGAGCCATGTGATGTACTCACTTGGGGCCGGACTTGTACCCATTCCACTCCTTGACATCGCTGCCGTATCTGCCGTCCAGCTGGATATGCTGAAGCAGTTGGCCAAACTCTACGGAAAAGATTTTAAAGAATCTGCGGGCAAGGGTTGGATTTCGGCGATCACGGGAAGTACGATGGCCCGAATGGGTGCCAGCTTGGTCAAGACCATTCCAGGCATAGGGTCAATTCTGGGTGGTGTCACCATGTCTGCACTGAGTGGAGCCTCCACTTTCTCCATCGGACAAGTCTTTATCTGGCATTTTTCCGGTGGTGGGGATTTCATGAACTTCAATTTTGACAAGGCAAAGAAAATCTACGAAGAACAATTCGAGAAAGGAAAAGAGTTTGCCAAAGAAATGGAGCGGGAAAAAAGTGACATGGAGTCAGAATCAGATCCGTATATCAAACTTGAAAAACTGGCTTCACTGAAGGAAAAGGGGATTATTTCTGAAGAAGAATTTACCGCTCAGAAGAAGAAACTGCTCGATCAGCTGTAGTAAGGCCCGAACAAAACTGCACCAGGAGCCGTAGCACTGGTCTTAGCAGTCGATCGGCATATGGAATCTGAGATACTAGACTCACAGCTCTACGGCTTAGTGTATAATAGCCAGAAATGAGCATTCTACCGACAAAATGGTGACTGAGCTTTTCATCTCGAAAGCGGATCATCATCTGATGTTCCAAGGAGTCGCGACCAAATCCGAAGGTGATAAAGAAACACTCCTTCTTCAATTTCTTCATCTTTTGTTCGAGCACCACGGTCTCTCCCGACACAATCGAATGAACCTTCAGGATGACGCGGTCTTGCCGATGGTACTTGGTCAGCTGCTTGTTACTAAATGAAAATGAAATTGGAACGATGGCCTTGCCATATATTTCTCCTTTACGGAAGCTGTCTGAAGTCCATTCCAGGGCAGCATACTGTTGGCGCTGATGTGTCACATAGGTAGGTAGGTCGCAATACACATTGAGTGGTTGCTCACTCTTATTTTCCAGCTCTGCATGCACGGTAGTCTTTCCTTCCAAAGAGAATTTGCCTCGAGTGAGATCAACAGAAATCAACCGCAAGCTAAGCTCCGCCCCAACAACCTCGGCTGTTACTGGATATTTCTCAAAATAAAGATCATAATTGCCCTCCAGGAAGGTATCGGCTATGGTCTGATGAAGATGATACCAATCCCATAAAACCACTTCTTCATTCTCAGCCAGATTTTTTGCCATGCGGTTGAAGGAAGACGTGGTAATCATGATGGCACGATCGCAGCGATAGTAGCTCCGGGCCCCTATCAGTTGCTGAACCTCGGAAATACCCACCCGGTGGCTCTCGTGATATCGTTTTATTTGCACGGCAAT
This sequence comes from Saprospiraceae bacterium, assembly GCA_965223215.1. Lineage (GTDB taxonomy): Bacteria > Bacteroidota > Bacteroidia > Chitinophagales > Saprospiraceae > JABDMH01. Next base: position 926,448 of record CBDCVZ010000010.1, read on the forward strand.
GGTCTCACCCTCATCACTCACGATTAGATCAGCTCCGAAGTCAGGACTATATTTCACTTCTTTCAGGGTGTAACCATTCACGACGAAGAAATGGGCGATAAAGTCTTCAAATTCTCTCGGATCAGTACCTTGAAAACGGACGGGTATCCGCGGAAAGAGATACTCCTCAATGTCGACTTCCTTGAAATCTAGTGTGGCTTTTCGAATCATCCTTTGGTCGCGATTGCGCTAGCACTTTTTTAGGAACAGTGGTAGCATTCATATCAAGACACCTATGGATTAAGTGTGGAAATTCTATAACGCACTTGACTGCATTTTTCTTGCCAATTCCGCCCCGGTGTCAATTAACGTAAGAAAAATCCAGCGGGGAACTCATCGTTTGGATCCAGATAGAATGAATGTTGTCCCGTGACAAATGCATTTCCGGCCACGTGCGGAATCACGGCCTGATGGTCCCCAAAACTCAGCGTTTCATGATATAAGGCCCGAAACTGGCTCCCAAGGATGCTTTCAATGACGAAGGGCTGATCAGGGGCAAGCCTCTGCTGATGGTGCAGCAATGCCATGCGACCACTGGCACCACTTCCCGTCGGAGAACGATCCAGTTCCCCAGCGGCGAACACGCATACATTCTTACTATCCGCTGAAGGTGAATTTTGCTTTTCAGAGGTGAAAATCGTCCCATATAAGAAACTCAGTTTTGGTTCGAACGGATGTTTAACCAGATTTGGGTAGCGTGTTATCACAGCCTGCTTGATCTCTCTCCCCAACCGAATGATCTCGGGGGTGTTGTCCTGGTCGAGCGACAAGTCAATTTGGTCTGCGTCTACATAAGCATAGAAAGCTCCACCATAGCTCAGATCAAAGTTGATCACACGATCACTTTTGAGCGCTAATTCTAGGTTGGTACCCACTACAAATGAAGGCACCCCAGCAAATGACACTGGAAATTTACTCTGACTTGAGAGATCAACCACCGATGAAATTCGACCGCATGGGGCATCAATATTTAATTCGATCTTACCATCTTGATTGGGCTCTTTCCACCCGAGCAAGGCCGCTAGTTTGGTGATTGCAATAATTGCATGACCGCACATCGTACTGTAGCCAGCATTGTGCATAAAAACAACACCCAAATCTGCCTTTTCATCGTTCGGAGGTATAATCACACAACCGTACATATCGGCATGACCCCTTGGTTCCCACATCAGCAGTTTTCTCAAGTGATCGAAGTGTGCCTGGTGGTGGTCACGATATTGCAAGACAGACATTGTCTGGCACTCCGGACAACCGGCTGTAATCACCCGTAATGGCTCACCACCCGTATGCAAGTCGATGGTTTCGAAGCGTTGCCCTACCAAATGCTTGCTCTGTTCCCAGCTTGATTGAATGCTATTGAAGATGGATGGCATGGGTTTGAAGGAAATTTTGTGGTTCTACATGGGCAACACTGCCTACGGAGTGACTATCATTCTGGGGTAGGACAAATGCACCTCCCGCTTCATTCAAGCCGGTACCCTCCCGATCACAGCTGACGAAGAAAACCAAAACAAAAAAGCACGAGATCCATTCGATGGTCCTGAATTGCTTTACTGGCTGGCTCATGTCACGTATAAAACCTCCTTGGCAGCCTTGATGATCTTAGCGGGATTTGGTAGATAGGCTTCTACCAAGGTCGGGGCATAGGGTAGCGATGTATCTGCTGAATTGATTCTTGTCACTGGGGCATCAAGATAATCAAAGGCATACTTCTGAATCTCGTAAGCCACTTCGGCCGAAACCCCTGCAAACGGCCAAGATTCATCAACCACAATAAGTCGATTGGTTTTTTTGACCGAATCGACAATCGTCTGATAATCGAGTGGTTTGATGGTTCGCAAATCAATGACCTCCGCTGAAATTCCTTCCTTTTGTAACTCCTTTGCGGCAGCTTTAACTTCTTCCATCATCTTATTGAAGGACACGATGGTTACATCGGTGCCTTCCTGGCGTACAGCGGCTTTACCGATGGGTGTGAGGTATTCGCCCTCAGGCACTTCTCCCTTCATCCCGTACAGCATTTCTGATTCCATCATGCAGACCGGATCATTGTCACGGATTGCGGACTTCAGAAGGCCTTTTGCATCTGCAGGATCCACGCAGGATATTACCTTAAGACCTGGACAATTTGCCAGCCAACTTTCAAAGGTCTGCGAATGTTGTTGTGCCAACTGACCCGCCGCACCCGATGGGCCTCGAAATACAATGGGGCAGTTGAACTCTCCAGCTGATTGAGACAAAGTTTTGGCAGCATTGTTTACAATCTGATCAAAAGCCAACACCGCGAAATTCCAGGTCATAAATTCAATGATGGGGCGTAGTCCGTTCATGGCAGCTCCCACACCGAGACCAGCAAATCCCAACTCCGTAATGGGAGTATCGATCACCCGTTTTGCACCAAACTCGTCGAGCATTCCTTTACTCACCTTGTAGGCACCATTATATTCGGCCACCTCTTCACCCATTAAGAAGACCGTGTCATCCCTTCTCATTTCTTCGCTCATGGCCTCATTTAATGCGTCTCGCAATGCTATTTCTCTTGCCATACTTTTCTATGCTTTAAAGATTAGTGAATCAGAAGCCTAACTACAAATTTCATTAAGCTTCAAACAATATTCACCCTAATCAGTTGCAGCTGCGAAGATATTGAATCTGAAAAAGAAAATGGCATTGTTTTGATGCTTCCCATATGAGCCCAGCCTTGCGAGATAAGATCCGATGATCTAGCCTGAACTTCACCGCCCCCCAAGAATGTTAAAAAAGGTCTCTTAACATACAATGGAACGAATGTTGTCGCTCGTTACTAAGTCAAATAACCAGAAATTTCTGAAACCAGTGGTATTGAGATCCCTGTTTATTCCGATCCTGTTTCTTCTCTTGCTCTTTTCTTGCACTAGACAAGAGCGGCCCTCTGCAGCAATACCCACTAATCTCACAGGTATTTTTGAGCCATCGCTGGATTCGATGTTCGTCATAAAGTATGATGATTACACCTTCGACATTCATGTTATTGATGGTCGATTTGATATCGAATTACCAATCTATGATCCGACCTATGCCTGGTTAATCTTGGATGAAGAAACCGTTCCCCTCTATATTTTACCAGGACATTCTTTAGAAATTCGACTAGAGCAGGCATCGGATGGATATACGATTGAATTTCAAGGGAAAGCTGCGGAATCCAATAAGTACCTAGTTGCCCATCAACGTTTTGCCAGGGTAAACCAACCCGATTTTGCAACCCTTTTCGCTTCCGATGAAATGGGCCTAAAGCAAGAGCTGCGCAGATTCAGAAGTAAAGAGTTTGCATTTCATAAAAAATACCTTCGTAAGAACATCAATCTCGATCCTAATTTTATGACCGGAGAAAAGGCTCGGATACTCTATCGCTGGGGGTTGATGCTGCATCAATATTACAGCATGCATGCGGATCCAAATAAACGGCCCCCTCTCCTTGCTAAGGAAAAGTCATTTGATTACAAGAATGAATTAAACCTCAACGAAGGCCGCTTCATCGGTATCCCTGAATACGATAGCTATGTCAAGTCAACTGTGCTATCCAACGGTCAAAATCGCAGTCGAGATATCGAAAATCACACCTTTGCCGATGCGGCGTTTGAAATCATCGAAACCATTCAGGATCAGGATGTCAAGGACTTTGCCTTAGAAGTGGTCATGAAACAGATTTTGACCAAAGAATCGCACCCCGAGCACGAAATGTCAAGTCTTCTGGACCACTTTCTTGCCGGATGCCAAAATGGGGATCGAATTTACCGTATTCAAACACTCTATGATCGGTGGCTAAGCCTAGTGCCTGGTAAGAAGGCACCACCGATCACCTTCATCGATCGACTAAACGTGCATCGATCGATCGACGATCTTCGCGGGAAACCTTGCTATATTTTTCTTTGGTCAGACACCCTTGACCACGAGCAAATGTGTTCACTATGGTCAAGCTACGATGATCTCCCAGATTTGCATCTTATTGATGTTTTCATTGGTACTTCTGAGACATGGCCGGACGCTGATTTTTTCGCGCCCACCTGTAAACACCAGTGGCGTCTAGATCCTTCTCAATTAAAGTATTTGGAGGAAACCTATCTAATCAAAGATCTTCCGAGCGCCGTACTCATTGATGGGCAGGGTCGAATCATCGATTCAAAAGCACCTCTCCCCGGAGATCCTACTTTATTTACAGGTTTGCAACAATTACTGACTACCTCATGAAGGCCATCAGTAGGTTCATTTTATCCCTGGACTGCAGAGATTAAGCTTTTAATATTCAGACCACCAAAATTACCTGAGCTCATCAGCAGTAAATTGTGATCTTGCCAAGATTGGTGGTAGAGGATTTCCTCCAACTCAGACGTCTTGGTAATCACCAATAGATCATCACGCCCAAAGGCATTGGTAATATCTGACTGTCGGAGGGGCTGCATTTGCTTCATCTTAAGGGTATGCTCACTAAAGAAGACAATAGCGTGATCAGCGGCATTAAGTGTCCCAATATATTGTGGTAAAAACTCCTTATTGAGACTACTATAGGTATGCAATTCTACACACGCGGTTAGTTTTCGATGCAGGAACAATTCTTTCACCGCCTGGGTGGTCGCCTTGACCTTGGATGGTGCATGCGCAAAATCCTGGTACCAGACCGAACCAGTATCTTCATAGATCATCTGTAAGCGACGAGCAGCTCCCCTAAAAGTAGTGACCGCGGTAAAAAACTGACTGTCCGAAATCCCCAGGGCTCTTAAGACCAAGTAAGCCGCTCTCAGATTTTTCAGATTGTGCTCTCCAAAAATCTTCAGGGGCCATTCCTTCCCGTTTTCGACCAGATGGATGATTCCATTTTTATTAATTGCATCAAATGGACGATATGACTCCAAGTGTAGTCGATCTTGATATTGGCTTGCCAGATCCACCAATACCGCATCTGCCTCATCATAGAATACGGTGGCATCCCTGGGCATTCTCTCTAGAAATCCCGCAAAGGCGTCTACATAGGAATCCCAGGTTGGAAATACATTCATATGATCCCAGGCCACTCCGGTGATGATGGATATATGAGGTTGATAGTGCCAGATTTTGGGAACTCTATCCAGCGCAGAAGAGAGGTACTCGTCACCTTCCATGACAATCAGGGGTGCGTCAGAGAGGTGCACCATTGTTTCAAATCCATCGATCTGTGCTCCCACCAAATAGTCAAAATCTACCTGACTTTGCTGCAAAACGTGGAGGAGCATCGAGGTGGTAGAGGTTTTTCCGTGACTTCCAGCCACTACAATGCGCTGCTTGCGCCGTGATTGTTCAAAAACAAACGCCGGAAACGATCGCACCTGGATGTTGAGGTCTTGAGCAATCTTCAATTCCGGATTTCCGGTTCTGGCGTGCATACCCAAGATCACCAAATCAAGGTCCGGAGCGATCCGTTCCGGATGCCAACCTTCCTGCGCTGGGAGTAAGCCATATTTGGCCAAGCGACTGCGAGCAGGTTCGTAGATTTCATCATCCGAACCCGTCACAACATGGCCCGCTTTTTGCAATGTGATGGCCAGATTGTGCATGATACTTCCACCGATGGCGATCAAGTGAATTTTCATATATTAATGTTCTCATTGATATGAATACGAGCCCAAGCCTTTCGGGCACTAAAATAAGAGGTCGTATCGTTTGAAAAAGTGGCTCTAAATTGCGAACAAATTAAATCACATATTATGAAATTGAGCGGGATAAAAAAACTGATTGTAGCGATCGCCATCTTGGCATCCGCCGCCATCACGTTATCTTCATGTAACCGCGGTATTGGTTGTCCCAGCGATTTTTCTTTGGAACAAGTAGCGGCTCCAGTTGTTAAAGGCGTATTGAACATACGGTAAACAACAAAATGATAGCATGGGAGCCCCTGACATCAGTAGATCAACTAGATGTCATCCAAAAAGATTCATACCATCATACCATCCTAATATTCAAGCACAGCACTTACTGTAGCATTAGTGCCATTGCCAAGATGCGTCTGGAAGAAGCTTGGGATTTTGCGAATTCTGACATGGAGCCCTATCTGCTAGACCTCCTCACCTATCGCACCGTGAGCAACGAGATCGCAGAACGCTATGCTGTTCATCACGAATCTCCCCAGATATTATTGATCAGAAATGGTGAGTGCTTCCACGATGCCTCTCACTTCGATATTACGCTCTCCGAGATCAGGGAGGTTATCTAAAGGTGGTGTTGGAATGGGTGAAGACAGGGGAGCGGATCTTGACCTTATTGTCACCCAAGATGGATCTCACTCGATTTATTCGCCATCATTCGCGGATAGTTATCACTCCCGCCACGGAGCCATTCAGGAAAGCCAACTCGTCTACATAGAGGCTGGATTGGTTCATCAACTTGAGAAAACTCGCCAAGTCAATATCTTGGAATTGGGTTTTGGCACAGGCCTTAATGTGGCATTAAGTTTTATTAAATCAATGTCACTTAGTGACTGTTTTATTAGGTACACCTCGTTGGAGGCCTACCCTCTACCTGAGAAAATCGTAGATCAAATCAATTATTCCGAAAAATTACAATTACCTGGATTCAATATTATTCACTACCTGAGCTGGGATAAGCTGCATGAACTCTCGAACTCATTTGTCCTTGAAAAACGATCACAAGAATTCGAAACGCTTAACGATGTGAATGTCTATGATTTGGTTTATTACGATGCGTTTTCTCCAGGCAGCCAACCCCACCTTTGGCAAGAAGCAATGGTCAAAAGGGTCATCAAGGCCATGCGATCCGATGCCAGTCTAGTGTCCTACTGTTCTAAGGGCTCGTTTCGTCGAACGTTACAGCAACAGGGTCTCCTAGTCGAAAAACTCAATGGTCCCCCTGGCAAAAGAGAAATTATTCGTGCCACCAAAGTGAGGTAAGTCAAACCGAATCGTACAGGAGTTGGCAAGTGACAGGTTACACCAGATGGAAATTCATCGGGGATGACACGACCTACGATATAGGTATCAATATACTGTAACTTTTTGTTTACAAAAAAAATCACTCACTTGAGCCGAGATTACTTTCCAAATAATTGGTGAAAAGCTTTTTCATATTTATCTCCTTCAGACCATTTTGGCTGCTCATCTTTATCAGCGATTAGCCTGGCCGCCCGTGCATAAGCTCGGCAGAATTTGAAAACATAACTAAAGTCAAGGGTTTCGACCTCATCACTCGGTTGATGATAGTGCTCTAGGATGCTTTGGTCAAAATCTCTAAATCCTGGAGAAAAGGTGGGGGCTGGAATACCAACTTTAGCAAATGAAACATTATCAGATCGATCAAACAAACCTTGATTCGGAGCTGGGTCTGCAAAGGCATTGAGACCAAATTCATTGCAGGCCTGGGTGAGCTCTTCTGCGGCACCGACACGGTTTAAGCCCATAATTGAAATAAGACTGGTATCGCTATATCCAGCTCCATCTGTGTTTAGATTAAACACCATTTGTTGAAGAGGAACAATTGGATTTTCAACAAAATATTTACTTCCCAACAAACCAATTTCCTCAGCAGTAAACGCCACCAACATGACAGAACGGCGGGGTGGCTGGACAGATAATTCTTGTGCAGCGGTCAGAAGGGCACTTACCCCGAGGGCATTGTCACGAGCACCATTAAAAACAGAATCAAATTTCGTCTCAGGCCTATCTGGTCGAACTCGGGTTCCAACGTGGTCATAATGTGCAGTCAAGACAATATATTGGTCCCTGAGTGTTGAATCGGTTCCAACGATTTGAGCAATCACATTTGCAGAAGGTAATGCCTTCGAAAATCCACCCACCATCTCAATAGAAGCCATCTTAGAATCACCAGCCTGAAGATCTGAGATCAATGCTTGTAGATCGTCGTTGACCACTAGATGGGTCAGTTTGGCTGCACCAGGGTCCCCATCCACGACGGTACGTTCCTGCCCGAGATAGTTTTTAATTAGGTTCCATGGAAGTCGGCCCTGATATATCTCAATCAATGCCCGGGCTCCTTTTTCCATCACCTTAGCTCGCTTTTCTTGGGCATACTGAAATCCCTCCTGGGCCCCACTGGTGGTCTCGGATCCCAAGTGAGAAAGCACGATTTTTCCAGCCAAATCAAGACCTTCCAAGTCTTGGTCGGAGGCAAATTCACTAAAAACCACTTCACCATCGATCGTATCCTCAGAACGCGACAGTACGATGAGATTGGTAAGATCTAAGCTGACATCTGAGTCGAACTTAAGGGATGTTGACTCAGGTGGTGACACCTGCTTAAAAGGTATTTGCTGAAAATAGCTTTGGTGGATGGGAGTGGCACCATACTTACGAAATTGCTCGGCAATATATGCGGCTGCCACATTCGCACCCATCTTTCCAACTTGCCTTCCCTTAAGTTCATCGGAGGCCAAAAACCTCAGATGGCTCTGAACCTCGGCCTGCGTGATGGATTGGGCTGTGACCGCTGCAAAACCGGCGAAGACCAAGCTGATTACCAATAGTGATGGAAGTATGTCTGAGATAGATTTAACCGTGCGCTGTGTTATCATCTGTGCAAGATAATTCACAATTCTGGAGTTTGTATTGCTATGTCCGAAAACGATCGATCAATGTCGTATAACGATCGATCAATGACAACGAACAATTTTCTATTTTACGTTTTCAAACTTAAGATCACCGGTATGAAGAACATGGCACTGCATTGGAAAATTCTTTTGGGTATGTTCTTCGGTGTGTTGATCGGGCTCTTGGCAAGTGTGGTAGGCGCAAAGGAAATCGTAATTGACTGGATTAAGCCGTTTGGGACCATTTTCATAAATCTGCTCAAGCTGATCGCCATTCCACTGATCATTGCTTCATTGATCAAGGGCGTAAGTGACCTGAAAGACATCTCAAAACTCTCTCGTATGGGTGGACGTACCCTTGGCATTTATTTGCTGACGACAATCTTAGCGGTGATCCTGGGCCTGTTTTTGGTAAATATAATTAAGCCGGGTACTTCGATTAACACTCAGACGCGACAGGAGCTGTTGGATGGGTACGCCGGAGACGCTTCAGCTAAGATTGCCATTGCTGAAGCTCAAAAGGATCTTGGGCCCCTACAACCCCTGGTGGATTTGATTCCCGGGAACATTTTTGGAGCAATGACAGACAATACCAACATGTTACAGGTCATTTTCTTCGTACTTTTTTTCGGCATCGGGCTAATCTTAATCGAGCCCAAGAAAGCCAAACCCATTACTGATTTTATTGACGGCCTCAATGAGGTGGTGCTCAAGATGATAGACATCATTATGTTGGGTGCTCCATATGGAGTTTTCGCACTGTTAGCAGCGTTGGTTGTTGAATCACCCAGCTGGGACCTTTTCCAGGCCTTGTTGTGGTATGCCTTATGTGTCCTGTTGGGATTAGGTCTGTTGATTATGGTGCTGTACCCCACTTTAGCGAAGGTCTTTGCCGGCTTTGACTACAAAAGATTTTTCAGTGGGATTGGCCCTGCTCAATTGGTTGCCTTTAGTACCAGTTCCAGTGCAGCCACTTTGCCCGTCACGATGGAGCGCGTACATGAACATATGGGTGTTGAAGAAGAAGTAAGTAGCTTCGTGCTTCCGATTGGAGCGACAGTAAATATGGATGGAACCTCACTCTATCAAGGTGTGGCGGCTGTTTTTATCGCCCAGGCCTTTGGCATTGATCTTTCCTTTGGTGCTCAAATGTCGATTGTATTGACCGCCACCTTGGCCTCCATCGGATCTGCCGCTGTACCAAGTGCAGGCATGATCATGCTGGTCATTGTGCTTGGTGCCATTGGAGTGCCTGAAGCTGGCTTGGCCCTGATCTTTGCCATCGATCGACCTTTAGATATGGTGAGAACGATCACCAATGTGACAGGTGATGCTACGGTATCCCTATTGGTGGCAAAAAGTCTGGGCAAACTCGGAGCACCCGAGGTCAAAAATGTTGATGATTTCTATAAACCAAATAAAGCACTGAATTAAATGGATGAAAATTTATTGGGCATTGGATCCAGGGTGAACCATCCCGCCTATGGAGATGGCGTAGTGATTCGAGTTCACAAAGCAGCTTATGAAGTCTGCTTTATCAAATTTGGGATCAAAAATGTCGGTAAAGCTTACGACCAATGGGAAGTGATTGATGCCATAGAAAGTGAGGATATCATAACGTTTAACGAGGCCGAAAAATCCCTAATGAAAATATTATCAGCCTATTCTGACATTACTCAAGTCGTAGAGTTAGGTGATCGATGGACGGATGGCACCATGATACTGAGACCTGGCGACCAGGTAAGCAAAGAAAAAGAAATACCTATTGAGACGTTTTTCCACAAAATTGTGATGGTTCGTGATCGCCTCCGAGTCATGGAGCAGCGAATTAACAGCAGTAAATTGACGGATGAAGAAAAAGTGAATTTACAACAATACATTACTCGAATTTACGGCAGTCTCACCACTTTCAATGTCTTGTTTAAATACAAGTCTGATCATTTTGTCGGGGATCGATCCAGCTAAACCATTTATTAAAAAACATTCCGATCAGCATCAAGACATCGGTTTTACAATTTAATTATAAGCAATGAAGGTTCCTGCTGTCGTATTGCTGATGTTGCTGAGTGTCGGTTTTGCTTTCATCTCTTGTCTAGAAATAAATAATCAATATTCAAAATTGCCGCCCGGCCCTTGGCGTGCGGTATTAAAACTTGACCCTGAAAGGGCCCGTGTCGCTTCCGTTCCCAGGGAGACCAGAGTCCGTGATCGCATGGATTTTGATGAAGTGACAGAAGGAGATTTACCTTTTAATTTCACGGTGCAATACCCGGCTGCAGATTCCATGGAAATTATTATCCAAAATGCAGCTGAACGAATTGTACTACGAGAAATTAATTTCGCCAGAGATTATGCGACAAACAAAGACACAGTAACGATTCCCTTTCCTCCCTATGATTCATATTTCTCAGTAATTTTTGAAGGAAATGTGATGGAGGGAAAATGGGTGGTCCCCAGTCGGGGAAATTATGAGATTGATTTTGTTGCACACCACGGCAAAAACCATCGATTTACTACCTTAAGGAAGGAACCAATTGTCAACCTTACTGGGAAATGGGAGGTCTATTTCGGGTTGGAAAACGAAGTGCCCGATCCAGCCATCGGAGAATTTATCCAAGAGGGCAATCTCCTAACAGGCAGCTTTATTACTGAAACCGGAGATTATCGATTCCTTGAAGGTACGGTTCAGGGAAATAAGATGTACCTCTCATGCTTTGATGGGGCGCACATGTTCCTCTTTGAAGCCATTATCCGGGAGGACGGATCCCTTAGTGGGATCTTTCGAAGTGGCATCCATTTTATGACTTCTTGGTCGGGAAAGAGAAATTCCGAATTTAGACTGAAAAATGCTGATTCAATCACCTATTTGGTAGATAGGTCTCAGCCACTAACCTTTTCCTTCCCCGATGAGACGGGTACATTAACCTCACTCTCAGATCCTCGTTTTGCAGGAAAACCAAAGGTCATTCAGATCTTAGGTACTTGGTGCCCTAATTGTCTTGACGAGACTAAATTTATTCTCGAATATCTCAGAAGCAACGACCCTGACCTAGTGGTGATTGGCCTTGCCTTTGAGCGACATGTGGGCGATCTAGCACTGGATGCCATTCGCCAGTACAGAAGTAAACTGAAAATCCCCTACCCCATCTTGTACGCTGGCAAGGCTGACAAGGAAGAAGCCTCTAGGCAAATGCCAATGCTCAATCAAATCACTTCTTTTCCCACCTTGTTGTTCTTGGACCCTAATAATCAAGTAGTAAGAATCTACACTGGTTTCACTGGACCTGCCACCTCAGCGTACCCCAGATTCAAAGCTGATTTTGACGCAACCATTAAGCAACTGGTGGCACAATGATGCCGAGGTTCTGTCGGTGCAAATTTCGTCAGCAAAGTTGGTGGAGAATCCATAGTTTAGATCGTGATTGTCTGAATTCCGGACTTTGTAAACACTGAATCAATTCTAATGAAGTAAACGAGGGGAGACATCCTCAGTTCAACTTTTACTTTTACCTTTGTGAGATTGTAAAAGCTCCGTCCAAACGAGGTCGTGAGGTGCAAATTCTAATCTGATGCAATCCATATCAACAAATTTGACACCCTCTTGTGTCTTTTTCCAGCTCTTGGCCATATTCTTTCTCTCACCTTACCTTAGCGCACAAGACGAAGCAAATTATGACGAGACCAAGGTTCCCCAGTTTGAACTTCCTGCCCTGCTCTTAACTCAGGATGGACAAATGGTGAATGACAGCTCTGAATGGATTGAAAAACGGAGGCCTCAACTACTTCAGCTGTTTGAGCGTGAGATGTACGGGTCCTTCCCTGGCGATCATTTGACTGTAGATTTTATTTTAATTGGTAATGAAATCGTCTTTGACGGAAGAGCTCGACGCAAACAGGTGGTCATGCAGGTTGGAAATGGCGATGATCAAGTTGATATTAATATCTTGATTTATTTACCAACACAGATAACGACTCCGGTGCCAATTTTTCTGGGGCTAAACTTTTATGGCAACCACACCATCCATTCAGATCCAGGCATCGTTGTACCCACCTCCTGGACTCGAAATAATGAAGACTTCGGGATCACCAACCACCACCCTACTGAAGCCAGCCGAGGAGTTCGTGCCAGCCGATGGGAAGTAGATTCTCTTTTGGAGCACGGCTTTGGTCTGGCGGCAATATATTATGGTGACATCGATCCAGATATTGATGATGGATTTGAAAACGGCATTCATGGCCTCTTACCGGACGATGTCGATAAATCAACCTTAAGCTCCATTGCAGCCTGGTCTTGGGGTTTGAGTCGTGCCATGGATTTTTTCGAGCAAGAACGAAGCATAGATCATGAAAAAGTTATCGTCATTGGCCATTCTCGATTGGGTAAAACCTCCCTGTGGGCAGGAGCCACCGATGAGCGCTTTGCCATGGTTATCTCTAACGATTCCGGCTGCGGTGGTGCGGCCCTTTCACGCAGAAGATTTGGCGAAACGGTTAATCGAATTAATCATTCTTTCCCACATTGGTTCTGTAAGAATTTTGATGTGTACAATAATCGCGAAGATGCGTTACCTTTTGATCAACATGGTCTGATAGCGCTGATAGCACCCAGACCGGTTTATGTTGCCAGTGCCTCTGAAGACCTTTGGGCAGATCCACGAGGAGAATATCTATCCGCCCGAGAAGCGAGTATTGTGTACCAACTATTTGGCAAATCTGGTCTGGAAAATTCGGCCATGCCCGACGTAAATTCACCGATAAAAATGGGATCTGTTGGATATCACCTACGTGCCGGAAAACACGATATTAATATTTATGATTGGCAACAATATCTCGATTTTGCACAGATGCATCTGATGGATTAGGAGAAATCTTTTAAGGGAATCACAACTTGACTTTTTTGCGGTTCGCCTTTTTCTCACTTCGGAATTTTTTATCTTTTCGACGCTTCTCTTTCGCGGCCTTTGACAACTTGGTCGGAATTCTCTTTTTTTTAGATTTTAGTTGTTTTTGGATAAAAACAATCAATCCCTGCACAGCGAGCTTCATGTTGTCAACCCGACTTCGACGGGATGATGCCTCAATGGTTAGAACCCCTTTTTTTGAAATTCGGCGATCACCAGATTGAATTAATCGAACCTTGTGTTCATCCGATATGCTGCTATGTAAAATATCAAACCTCAGTCTCACACCGGTCGAAACCTTATTCACATGTTGGCCGCCTGGACCACCTGATCGAATGCCTTTGATGGAAAGGTCACGCCATGGAATAACTAAATCTCCTATGCGAATTTCATTGAATTTCATTTCTCAATTTTTCACAGCATCATAAAACAATCCACATATTATCAACTGTAAGCTAGGGTATAAATAATAAAACAGGAAAATAATTCAATTTCAAACAAATACTTGAAACCTGTTGAATCACAAAACTAGCGCACCAAAATTGTTTACAGTCAAAGTATGAACGCTATTAAGATTGCTTAATCATCTAAGGGCTCATAAGGCCTCTTATGAAAAGTAGCTATCGGAATCGTAAATTTCACCTATACTTCCAGCTTTGGTAACCGTGTAATTGAAGCCTGGTTGAACCGCATAAGCACCCATTTCTCCATTTGGAGTCAGTGCAATAAATCCGACCTGAAACTCCATAGCACGCTCAGCATCGCGCTTTACGATTCGTTCGATGGCCTTCCGACAGGCCAGTTTAGGTGAGAGACCAGACCGCATCAATTCAACGACCAAATGTGAGCCAGCCACACGAATAACTTCCTCACCCTGGCCCGTACAGACCACAGCACCTACTTCATTATCCACGAAAAGTCCTGCACCAATAATTGGAGAATCACCGATCCGGCCATGCATCTTGTAAGCCATTCCACTGGTTGTACACATTCCTGATAAATTACCGTGATTGTCAAGAGCCAGCGTGCCCATCGTATCATGGTTAAAGGTACCGTCTTCAAAGCGGCTGGGCACAAAGGGTCCTTTGCCAGTTTTTTTCTTTCGTTCGATGTTAATCACCGGTTTATACTCTGACTTCTGTAGCCATTCTTGATAATCTCTTTTCGCATCGGGACTCAGCTCATCTGCCTCGAGTGAAAAGCCGCTCTCGATGGCAAACTGCTGAGCACCTTGCCCTACCAACATGACATGTGGTGTTTGTTCCATTACTTTGCGTGCAACGGATACGGGATGTTTGATACGTTGCAAAAAAGCAACGGATCCGATGTTTGCCTTTTCATCCATGATACAGGCATCCAGGGTTACAAACCCGTCGCGATCGGGATTGCCACCTAAACCAACGCAGCATGACTGCTCATTTTCGATGGCAATGCCAGCTGCTTCAACCGCATCTAGGGCCGTCCCATTCTTCGTTAGAACCGACCAAGCGGCGGCATTGGCCGTTGTGCCACTGTCCCAGGTAGAAATCACAGCTGGCTTTGATGCAGGAGCAAAGGCACGTTTCCAATTAATTTTCATGGTAATGGGTATCAACAAACCACTAAGGCTGAGAAATTTACGTCGAGAATTTTGCATCTTATTCTATTGATTCATTAAAGGTAATTCGTCTGTTGTATTGTAAATGCTACGTTCGAAGGCGAGGATCGCCGCCCAGAGGTCTTCAGAGGCGTGGCCCACTGATTTAAACACAGTGATTTCACGATTATTCCTTCTTCCTTCCACTTCTCCTCGGCACAATTGCTTGAGGCTCCCCCTCAGATCCTCCATCTCAATGACACCACGATTCAGGGGAATGGCGAGGTCACCTGATTCCCACATGCCTTGTGGGGTATCATAAAAGACCTTGGCACGTTGAATGGCTACATCGTCCACCTCTCGCATATCAGGTCGGTAAGCACCAACTAGGTCCAAATGTACACCTGCTGACAACCAGGTTCCTTCAATCAATGGCTGGCTGCTCATTGTAATGCAGCTGATCACGTCCGCTTGTTTGACACACCATTCCAGATCTTCTTTTACTTGCAGATTAATTTCGGCACTGAGTTTCTCTCGGAGGTTCATAGCCTTGTCAACATTCCTTCCCCAGACCATTACCCTACGAAAAGAACGGATTTTTGAATGGGCGCGAATCATGTCGGGTGCCAAGCTCCCAGTACCGACGATCAACAGCGTTTCGGCGTCGACTTTCGAAAGATACCTACTAGCCAGAGCACTGGTGGCTGCCGTACGTAAATTGGTAAGTACGGGCATGTTGATTTGAGCAAGGACTGAGCCAGTTTTGGCGTCAAAAAGCAAATAGTTGCCTTGGATGGTCGGAAGGTTTAATTCTGTATTTTCGGGACTAATCGTCACCAATTTTACCCCCAAATAGGCATCATCAATCCATGCAGGCATCAATAATAACGTGGATGGATTGGACCTACCCTGATTAAAATCATGATGATGTCGTGCCGGTGTAAATGTTTCTGCTTTGAAGGCCTTCTCTAACTGGTTAATTAGTGAAGGATAGTCCAACAGTCGGCGGAGTTCAGCGCCATTAATTTCAATCATTCGAATTTTCTTCGCTCAATTCTTTCGACAGCGCCTCAAAAAATTGACGAGACAACATAGCCACCACACCTTTGATCACCCGCTGTCCGGTCGTGGCCAGAATACCCGACATCCTAACATCACCAGTAAAGGAGACCTCCGTGATTTCATCTGCTTTGGGCTCTAAGTGAATTGTCACGGTGGCTTTGGCATTACCAATCTTGCTTTTTTGATCGATCAGCAAAGTAAATTCTGAGGGCTCTATCTTATCTCGTACTTCGACCTCACCTTTGAAATGTCCTTTAACCGGTCCAATTTTGACGTCAGCAATGGCATCGTATTTATCCTCACTGACCAACTCCAGCCGATCGACTCCCGGCGTGATTTTGGCTAAAACCTCCGGATTCATAAGTCGTTGATAGATCAAAGCTGCGGGAGCGGCTATTTCATGCTGTCCTTCAAGTTTCAAAATGTATGGTTTTAAACTTTCTAATTAAGGAAAGATATTGAAATCTGCATAGAATGATCCTCTAAATATGACTAAACACCCCATTCATCGGTGGAGAAAAGCCTTGGAATCGCTTTGCCCAGTAGCTAAGGGTAGCTTTTAGAGACTTAGTAATTATGTTGTTGGAATGACATCTAAGTAATTTTAAAAAAACTGGCAATAAACTAAACAAAGTCTCCGTCCCTGTGTCACGAACAAGATCTATCATTTCGGTAGTGCACTGCTTTGAACACAGATTGCCAACGAAGACTTCTCAGTCCAGATACCCCACAAAAAATAGTTTCGTCACGAATCAATCCTTGATCTGACTTTGCGAGTACATTTATTGATACCTTAGTTCCTTCAATAGACAATGCTATGGATGCACAAATTAGTATCATCATGGGTTCCGATTCAGACCTTCCTGTGATGCGACAAGCATGCGAGGTATTAAAGCAGTTGGATATTCCTTTTGAAGTATCCATTGTATCTGCCCATCGAACCCCCGCCCGAATGGTCGAATTCGCTAAGGAAGCTCACACCAGAGGCATGAAGGTCATCATTGCAGGTGCAGGAGGTGCCGCGCACTTACCGGGGATGGTGGCTTCATTGAGTCCACTCCCGGTGATCGGAGTTCCGATAAAGTCCTCCAATTCGATTGACGGATGGGATTCCATTCTGTCTATATTACAAATGCCTGGTGGGGTTCCAGTGGCTACCGTAGCGCTAAATGGTGCTAAGAATGCAGGCATCCTGGCTGCTCAAATCGTAGGGTCTGCCGACCAAGCGGTACAAGCAAGGGTGATCGCATATAAGTCTGCACTCGAGGATGCCGTCTACGAGAAAGTTAATAAACTGCAGCAGATGGGGTATGAAGGTTATTCCGTTTGATTACCAATAAGAGGCAATCTTGCCGATCGTGGCATGGGATGCCATCCCTTCCAGGGTGGGTCGATCAAAGGGTGAGCACCAAAAAAAAGAAGGCCATCGATTTTACGATGGCCTCACTTTGATTTATCAATCTTAACAAATATTTTATTTGAACTTCACCTCAAATTCAACTCGTCGATTTAGCCTACGACCTTCTGCCGTCGCGTTTGTCGCAATGGGCCTTGATTCTCCATATCCCACATAAGACAATCGTTCGGCTGAGATTCCACGACCAATTAAGTAGTCATAACAAGCCTTTGCCCTACTCTCCGAAAGGTCAAGGTTTTTATAAGTGTCTCCGGTATTATCAGTATGACCTGAAATCGCCAACCCATAATCCTGGTAAGTATTTAAGATATCTTGAATCTGTCGCAATACGGGGTACGATTCGGATTTGATGGTGGACTGGCCCACATCAAACTGAACAGCTCGCTGTGCGAAGTCCAACAATTCTTTTACCTCACGCTTCACTACGGGACAACCATTATTGGTGGCTAAGCCAATGGTTCCTGGGCAACGATCAATGCCGTCATGTACTCCATCACCATCGCGATCCGGACAACCATTAAACTGTTTAAATCCAGCATCTTTGGGACAAAGATCTTCTGAATCGGGCACACCATCGCTGTCACTATCCGGACAACCCTTGGTAGCAACTGCTCCGGGTACATCTGGACAATCGTCATCTTCATCCAGTACGCCATCATTGTCTTTATCAAGTACTGGACAACCATTATTTTCAATGGTGCCTACTAAGTTGGGGCATTCATCCTCATTGTCAGAGACACCATCACCATCAGAATCAGGGCAACCCTTCATTTCGATGGTACCAACGAAATCCGGACAAGCATCCTCAGCGTCGGTGATGCCGTCACCATCGGTGTCGGGACAACCTTTGAGCTCAATCAAACCGGCAATGTCCGGGCAATTATCCTGCTCGTCGGGCACACCATCTCCATCAAAATCTGTGGGTTCAAGTGGTACCTCAGGCTGAGTCGACTTCTTGCCAATTAGATATTTAAATCCTATACCATGTTGCAGGTTATTCCGATTATCTTCGAGACCTAGGTGGTATTCAAGCTGTAGATTGAAGTAGGCATTTTTTCCCATTTTCACATCCACCCCGATGCCGATGGGAATCTCAATACCAAAACTGCTCGCTCGTCTTTCATAAACTGCGTGAGCCCCAGTCAAAAGGTATGGAATAGCCGGAGCACCAGCTTTCCACAGCTGGGCCTGGATCTGACCGCCTAAACTGAATATCGCATCGTTTCGAAATTCTTCCTCAAAGTTAGCCACACCGGCTCGAAGAGGGATCGACACATTAAGGTAATCACTAATGTTACGCTGATATGATACCTCAAATCCATTCTTGTAGTTCCTCAAATTCCCGTACTCACCGGTGATAGGGCTCTGATAATCAAGGAACAGTACCTTAAAACTTAGCGCATCAGGTCGGAGTGGATTTTGAGCTCCTACATCACTTGCGCACAAGATCAAGGCTAAGAGAAGGCTAAGGTAAAAGGTCTTCATTTCGATAGTTTATAGTTTGATCACTGCTTCAAATCCCCTATTTTGGGTGCCAAAATAGCCAACCCCAGTACAAATAAAGAATTTTTCTAAATCATTAACAACTAAAAATCAATTCATTCTGCACAAAAATCGTTCCAAGCTGTGTTCATGCATAAAACGATCGGTCTTTTAGATTATTACCCCAAATATCGTTCGTCGTCATCTGTAATGTACGCAGATTCACAGGATAAGATGCGAATGAGTCAAAGGTAAGTTTCTTTAAACATAGCTTTCGAGACTCGGCTTAAATTTATTGCTCCCCAGTGACTTATGCGCTGTTTTCTGGTCATGGAGGTACGTTCATTTTCAACAAGATAAATCGCTGAGGCAGATCCGTATTCACGTCCAAATTTGGGAGCGGACCACTTATGGGTTTGCCTCAATTTATCTACTTTCAGGCATGATAAATATTGCTCTGAATGGTCACAAGTAAACGAATCGGAATCCTGGGTGGTGGTCAACTGGGAAAGATGCTGGCTCAGGCTGGCAGTAGATGGAGTTTAAACATGTCGTTTCTCGAAAAATCTGCGGCATTTCCCGTCAGTGAGGCAACTGGTAGATTGGTCCAAGGTGATTTTACAAGTTATCAGGATGTACTTGATTTTGGAAAATCAAAAGATATCATCACGATTGAAATTGAGAATGTCAACACCGAGGCCCTGCATCAATTAGAGCAGGCGGGCAAATTGGTTTATCCTCAACCGCAGATCATTGAAACGATCAAAGACAAGGGATTGCAAAAGCTCTTCTATGTGGACAAAAACCTTCCGACACCACCATTCCGAATTTGTCAAGACGCTCAGGAAATCAGGGAACTTGTTGCAACTCAGAAGCGGACGATACCCTTTGTCCAAAAGGCCCGGACCGAGGGATATGATGGCAGGGGGGTCCATATCGTCAGAGATACAAATGATCTCAATGCCCTCCTCGATGTTCCGTCAGTGATCGAAGATCTCGTCGAAATTGACAAGGAACTATCAATAATCGTAGCCCGAAATCGCAGTGGTGCCATGGCCACCTATGCCTTAGTCGAAATGACTTTTCATCCTACAGCCAATCTCGTGGAAGAATTGATTTCACCCGCAAGAGTTTCAGCAGGGGTCGTCAAACAAGCATCGCAATTAGCGAAGCAGGTGGTTCAATCTTTTGATCTTGTGGGCCTGCTGGCTATAGAGCTATTTTTAACCCAGGATGGTTCGCTTCTGATCAATGAAGTGGCACCACGACCACATAATAGTGGACATCAGACGATTGAGGGAAACATCACCTCACAATATGAACAATTGTTACGAGCCATTCTGAATTTACCTTTGGGTTCGACCGAGCTTCTTTCACCCTCAGTCATGGTGAATGTCTTAGGTTCACCGGGATATCGAGGTCATGCCATTTATGAAGGGCTCGAACAGGTGCTGGCCGTTGAAAATGTACACGCGCATCTCTACGGCAAGAAGGAAACCAAGCCCTTTCGGAAAATGGGGCATTTAACCATTTTGGGTAGTGATGTCACAAGTGCACTGGAAAAGGCCAAATCCGTCCGTAGACTGCTGAAAGTGGTTGCTAGGACCAAACCTGACCCTATGACATTACATGATGAATAATCACAATGTGTTAATGTTTCGTTATCAGTGCCTGGTTACCTATGGAGCGCCATTGATCCGATCATCTTGCTAATGTATGGACGGCTTTAGGTAACGTTCGTCGAGTTTCCTCATATGATCATCGTACAAATGGAATTCGATGAATCTTTTCGGAGAAAATGCACGTCTTAGAAGTATAACTCCAGTACTTATGAAAACTTTGCAAGCCTTTTTGATATTAACCATTTTAAGTGTCAGTGCCATCTGCCAACCACTCCTCGTCTATGGTGTTGAACTTTCCGATGAACATGACATAAGTCTGACTGCCAATGAAATTCACCAAAATGAAGTTTTAATCACTTGGGAGGGAGACTTCCATGCGGATGACCTTCAAGACTTTGTACTATCAATCAGCGAGGATGGCCAGACCTATCGAGCCGAGGAAGCTGTTGCCTTCCAAGGGACTCGTTCAAAATACAGTCAAATGGTCAAAACAAAAGGAAAGCAGGATCTCTACTACAAGCTTTCTGGTAGGACTCATGAAGGAAAATTGATTCCTCTCAAGACGATTATGATGCCTGGATCACCACAAGGTATTGGTGTGATCCCACTAAAGTCAAATCATCTCATCTACTTCACAACCACAGAAGCATGTGACGCTGCGATCTTCAATGAAACAGGAGAAGAGGTTTTACAGATACAATTAAAAAAAGGAATGCAGCCGGTCGATATATCCTCCTACGACGTCGGAAAATATCAGATTAAGTGCACCAATAAAGCAGCAGTTACAATAAGTAGATTTGAGAGAATATAAGGTAGGTCCACCCTACTTTGATCCTGAGTCGATCGGGCGACCGGAAAGGTGAGACTAGATTTATAAGGCTCAAGGGAGTCATTGGAATTCATCTAGCCGTGGAAGGCTTTGAATCCAAAAGAAACCCTTGATCGTGTTGCGGTGAAAAACGTCACAATCTTGTTAAATGGCTTCAAAAAAGCCAGTATTGTAGTTTTTTTGAACCGCGTCCCAATTAAAACATCGTCCATTCATGCTAATATAGACCCCGGGCGTATTGGCTTGAACATAGGCCAGGGCACTACCTAAGTTAAAGAATCCATCAGATGATGTGCCAAAAGTATAGGGTATCAAGGCTCCCGTACAGACAATGGTTTTCTTGAGGCGCTCATGTCCGGCTAAAAATTTTGCGGTCTCCACCATGGTATCGGTCCCATGAGTAATGACAATCCGATCGTGGTTTGATGCCAGGCATTTATTTAAGATCATGCCTCGATCTGCCATCGTCATTTGTAGACTGTCTTTCATCATGATGGTTTCAACTTCCACATCAACTCCACATCGGCCCCTCTTCAACATATCATTCACATGAGTTTGAGAAAAGGTGAGCTCTCCCGTGATGAAGTTATACTCCTTGTCGAAGGTTCCCCCGGTGATAAAAATCTGTATCATTGTCTATGTATCGAAAAGATGCTGCTAAGCTAGAGAATTGAGATGAAAATCCTTTCCAGCTGTCCCTCAGAACATTCCACCTGAAGTAGAGTTTCATTGGTAAAAGTGCAGTAGATGATATTTGACATCACTTATACGCAAAAGGAGGTGGACGACGCCATCGACGATTTGGTTGGAGCTCCTTTTAATTTTATTGAGCGACTGAAACTTGGTGGAATTGGTTCCGAACGAGTGATGATTAAAGAGACCAGTGAAGACCTAGGGCATTACCTACAGTATGTGGATGCCCCTAACTTTTGCAATTTTGAATTGCGTCCTACGGGCGTGATCATACATATTAATTATCGCACCCAAGATATCGCATGGGTGGTTCCCTACCGCAAATTGAGCATTTACCGAAGTGGACATGGCGTTAAGCTGTACTGCGATACCAGTTTTCTGCAGATAGAGAAGGTATATAAAGGTTCCAACATAAAGCAATTCATCGAAAAGCTGATGCGGTTGCGAGCCCTTTATCTGGATCAGATAAGGCCTCCCTTCTAGACTATTCCTGAGGTACTACGCGCTCAGCACTTTCCGTTCCTTCACCATAGGATTCTCCGATCATCGACCAACAGGTGATGAATAATGCTGCGATGAGTGGTCCGATGATAAAACCACTGACGCCAAACCAGGCCAATCCACCCAAGGTTGAAAGAAGCACCAAATAGTCCGGCATCTTCGTATCATTACCCACCAGTCGAGGTCGCAAAAGATTGTCAATGAGCCCAATAACCAGTCCTCCTACCAAGAGAACAAAAATTCCTTTTCCATAAGCACCCTGGCTTAAAAACATAATTCCGGCGGGGATCCAAATAATTCCGCTTCCCAATGGCAACAGGGACAATAAGGTCATTAAGACCCCCCATAAAGCAGAAGACGAAATTCCGACAGACCAGAATAGTAACCCACCAATGCTACCCTGGACAATGGCAATAACCAAACTCCCCCGGACCGTTGCTCGGGTTACACTTTCGAATCGTTGCAACAGTTGAAGTTCCTTATCATCACCAATTGGTAGCACCTCAATGATCTTTACGAGAAGGGTTCTGCCATCCCTCAAGAAGAAAAACAAAATGTACAGCATCAGGGCAAATTCAATGACAAATCCCACAACATCTTGAGTCACACTGAGCAATTTGCTGCTCACTTGTTTTGCGGTCTCCGTCATGGCATCATTGAAGGATGACTTCGCCTGTCCTGAATCGACCCCTAACCTATTGAGAAATCGGTCTACCAGGGGAAGTTGAGCTTTAACTTGGTCAATCCTAGCTTGGATATCAATTTCTCCACTTTCAATTTTCTCAAAGGTTCTCACACTTTGATCTACCACCGCTTGACCAACAAAAAAGGTGGGAATGATCACCAGCAAAATGATCGTCATCAATGTTAAGGAACCAGCAAGATTACGGCGTTCTCCTACCCTATGTAAGATTTTCTGATGGAGTGGTCTAAACATCAGAGCCAGGGTGATTGCCCAAAACACGGCGAGCAGGTATGGCTTGATAAGCCAGAAAAAAGCAATGCTGATAAACGACAGTAATACGAGAAAAAACGTAAATGGAAAGTCTCTCTTCATAACTAAAGCATCGGTAAATCTCTCTCAATAACCTTTACAGAAATTCTTATTTGAGATTTGCTTGAGACCAGAATCCGACTAGACTCCTCTCTCAAACACCAGTCATATTTAAGAGAAATTTAATCTAAGATATGGTCTTTATTCAACTCTTATGCCTACTTTCAGTCGCAATGCTAGAATCTCTGCATCGTAAATTGATCTATTATGTTGATTGAGAAGAAATGGCGAAGGCTAAATGGCGAGTCCGTAAGCCACCCCGTATTGAAAGCTGTGGAGCAAACCATCAAAGCCGAACGCGAAAAAGGAAACAATCTCAAAGTGTGTATTGGTACCGATTCACAAACACACAACCAGACGGTGGAGTTCGCAACTGTCATCGTTTTCCTAAGGGAGAAAAAGGGTGGTTTCATGTTTATTAACAACAGCCAAATGGAAAATAGGATGAGCCTCAAGGAGCGGATGATCACTGAAGTTGCTAAGTCGGTCGAGGTCGCCTATGCACTGTGCGATCTATTGGATCGATATGGTGTCGAGTTGGAAGTGCACGCTGACATCAATACAGATCCCGCCTTTCAATCTAACACAGCGCTAAAAGAAGCCATGGGCTATATACTTAGTATGGGCTTTGTCTTTAAGGCAAAACCGGAAGCATTCGCCAGCACATCGTGTGCAGACAAAGTAATTTAAGGGAGATTTTCAGAATATTGTGTACTACCTGGTACTAAACGGCATCCGGTGATTCATCGGATCACACAGGGCTTAGATTTAAAGTTCATTCAAGTTGCTGATCACAGTAGTAGGTTGGGGTCCCCAAGGATCAAAAATCATCTTCCGGTCCCGCCTCAACCAAATGACGGAAAGATCGGCCGTTAGGGCACCCTGTACGTCAAACGGATTAGCCGAGATGAACACCATTTTCCCAGCCTCAGGGCCCAGTTTTTGCTTGAGCATATCGTAGACGACAGGATCTGGCTTAAATCTTTGGCACGGTTCCACACTGATGATTTCTTCAAAAAAAGATTCAATTTTGGCATGGCTAAATAGCTCGCCTAAATCTGCCGGTGCACCGTTCGAAAATGCATAAATCTTGTGATTCTCACGCTTCAATCTTGCCAGATTTGTGATTACGTCGGAAAAGACGGGAAGAGCCAAATATTGATCGATGAGTAGCGTCTTCTGAGTGCTTGAAAGGCTGATCCCCATTGCTTGACAAGTATGGTTTAATGCGTCTTTGGTGCACTGGGTAAAAGGAGCAAATAAGCCCATCATGCTGCGCCTGAAACTGTAGGAGATTTGGGTAGTCCGCCACCGGGAAGAAAACTCAGTAGCACGATCTGCTCCTACGATCTTTTCCAATTTTGTAACGACCCCCGTAGGATCGATGAGCGTACCATACACATCAAAAACAAAGGCCGACATAAGTGGAGATTTAAGGCCGTGTTAACGGTTTTAGATTCAACTAAAACTAGAAAAATCTTAGTTATCATTGCGACCATCAACGACAGACTTACTATGAAGCACTATCTGAAGATCTTTGAATTTGCCATTGCAACAGCATTGCTGATGGCCTCCACTATAGCATGCAGCCAAAAAATTAGTGATTACAAAATAGGTGATCTCGAAGTGGATGTCGAAGTGGTAGCTGATGACTTTGACAATCCATGGAGTTTCACTTTCTTACCCGATGGACGTCTCTTAGTCACCGAGAAGAAGGGAGAGCTTTATGTGGTGTCAAATGGGTCAAAAAGTAAAATCTCGGGCCTCCCGGAAGTGTACGTACGAGGGCAGGGAGGCCTGATGGATGTGGTCTTACATCCTGATTATCGGGAAAATGGATGGATTTATTTGGCCTACGGGACGTCGAAAGACAGTAAGCAGGGAGGTAATACAACCCTGGCACGTGCAAAGCTCCAGGGAGATCAATTAGTGAATTTGGAAGTACTTCTTAATGCTGCTCCCCATAGTCGTAAGGGGGTCCATTGGGGAGGCCGCATCGTTTTTGACAGGAAGGGATATCTCTATCTTTCGGTGGGGGATCGTGGTGCCCGCGATGACAACCCCCAATCATTAGAAAATCACAGTGGTAAAATTCATCGACTTCATGATGATGGGAGGATCCCTGATGACAATCCCTATGTTGGAGAAAATGGAGCCATTGCGTCCATTTATTCACTGGGTCATCGCAATCCACAAGGGCTTGATCTGCATCCTAATACAGGCGAAGTCTGGGCACATGAACATGGCCCCAAGGGTGGAGACGAATTAAACGTGATTCGCCCGGGTAATAATTACGGCTGGCCAGTGATCAGCTATGGCATTAATTACAGCGGTACCAAGTTTACCGACATCGTCGCCAAAGAGGGAATGGAACAACCGATTAAATATTGGGTGCCATCTATTGCGCCCTGCGGAATGGCCTTTGTGACCAGCGATCTCTATGGTGATTGGAAGGGAAGTGTGCTGATCGGATCACTTAAATTTAACTACCTCCATCGCATTGTCTTGGAGAATGATCAGATGGTCGATGAAGAGCGTGTGGCCCTAGACATCGGTCGAGTCCGGACCATTCGCCAAGGACCGGATGGGTACCTCTATGTATCCTTGGAGGGAAAGGGTATCGTTAAATTAATTCCCACTAAAACATGAGGGTCTCGAGTTTCGTACTCTTTGCTCTGATCCTATTTGCATTTACCCAAGATGATAAACTGGCCGCAAGTAAAGCCAGAGGTGAGGAAATATATATGGATTATTGCATCGCCTGCCATCTGGACAAGGGACAGGGTTTGGAAGGAGTGTTCCCTCCCTTGGCCCAGTCAGACTATTTGCTGAATCAAACAGAAGCTTCCATTCGGGCAGTGAAGTTTGGGATGGACGGCGAAATCACGGTCAATGGTATCGGGTACAACGGCATCATGACACCGCTCTATTTGGAAGATGATGAAGTCGCGGATGTTATGAATTTCATTCTCAATAGCTGGGGAAATAAGGCACCCATGGTGACTGTAGAGCAGGTGCAAAATGTTTTGGAAAAGTGAGAACGATCCTGAAATAGCCAACACTTTAGACCTTCGAATCGTACCACCTGTAACCAGTTCGTCAAACGAAGTTAGCATAGAAATTATCAATGGTACCGGTCACCTTATCCGGGCTACTGGTCTTGGTTCCAAAGCCGTGAATTCGCTGGACACTTCAGACTTGGCCCCGGGTTATTACGTAGCTCGAATATCCGCAGGAGAGAGGTGGCATTATATTCCATTTATTAAGAGGTAAACAACACCGCTTTGTATCTTCGGGACATGAAGGTTCACCTCCCTGTGATTGATCAAGCAAAGAGATTTAAGAAAAAGCACCACCGAGAGATTAAGGGTTTATATCAATCACCAGGAATTGATGCGAAAATTCAGGCGGCCCATGCCCAAGTATTTTCTGACTTATCGTGTTTGGATTGTGCCAATTGTTGTAAAACGACAGGGCCATTATTTACGCAGAGAGATATTGATAGACTAGCAGCTCACCTTCGGTTGAGCCCAGGTACATTTATTCAAAAATATTTGCACATGGATGAAGATGGAGATTTCGTCCTAACATCCCTTCCCTGCCCTTTTCTGACCAATGAAAATATCTGTAGTGTCTACGATGCTCGTCCGCAAGCTTGTGCGGCATACCCACATACCGACCAGCACCACCAAAAGAGGATATTCCAGCTCACCATGAAAAACATGGAAATATGCCCAGCTGTGCTCGAAGTATTTAAGCAGCTGGTACCCTGAGGAACATTGGAAAAACTAAGGGTCGAACCCACATCTGACCACTAGGCAGCTATGGACATATCGATTTTTCCCTCAAGCATTCTGGCTCAAGGTCCCCAAAGTCTACTGCCATCCATGGCCATGCGTTGGCCCTGTCGCATTTACGAAGCGGTCAGAATTTCCTTGATCCTTTTTGCAACGATCCTCTCCTCACCGGGATTCATCATCCATGTCGTGATGTCTACCGACTCTGATCCACCAACAGTTTCGATGGACGGATGTCCTTTTCTCAACTCATCCCGCAATTCATTAGCTGTCAGCTTGGCCACGGACTCGTCACATCGAATGCGAAGAGAGGGCACATGGTTTGCAATTTCCGGAACATGCTTTTCGGCCGTCACGCCTTCCACCCCGTCCACTGCAGAGGCTATCAATTTGATTTGCTTCTCCCATAATTTCCAATCTGCCTCATGATCGCGAGATAAATAGTTTTCTACGGCAACCAACATGGTCAGGATTTCCTCCTTGTTGACTTTCATGCCCCGTCCAACCGTGTCTCCACGTGGAGGTGCACTCAATCGCGCCGCTGCGATTAGGTCTTTACGACCCAGCAATAATCCACAACTTTGAGGCCCTCGTAATCCCTTGCCTCCTGAAAAACAAACCAGGTCAAAACCCATGTCTGTATATTTCCACAAGTTTTCGACCGGCGGTACATCGGCAGCACAGTCGTTCATCATAGGAACATTATGTTTTTTACCGATTTCAATAAATTCCTTATACTGAATATTGCCTTTGAAATTATGCGAATTTAAAAACCAGAGCATGGCAGTATCTTCATTAATGGCCGCCTCAAGCTCTGCAGATGTTTCAACCTCAACGATAGAAACACCACAATTCTTAATGGCATGGGCATAGCCAATGACGTGCGACTTTTGCATGATTACCTCTTT
The DNA here is from genome assembly GCA_965223215.1 of Saprospiraceae bacterium. Classification (GTDB taxonomy): domain Bacteria; phylum Bacteroidota; class Bacteroidia; order Chitinophagales; family Saprospiraceae; genus JABDMH01. Next base: position 954,898 of record CBDCVZ010000010.1, read on the forward strand.
CTTCATGTCGCTCAGATCATTGGGAATTCGAGAAGCCTTTTCCTGATCTAATCCAGATAATACACCAGCGGTGCCCAAGGTGATGGCAGATGCTGCTCCAGCGGTAACGGTTGCTGCTTCAACCCCAATTAATTCAGCCAGACGTTCGCCAACTTTGTCTTGTAGATCATCCAGCTTTACGTATTGACCGGAGGCGTAGTTGTAAGCTTCAATGGCCTCCTCTCGAATGAGGCATCCTGTTAAAGTAGTGTAGGTACCTGCGGCATTAATAAAAGTCCGCACTCCCAATTCCTTGTAAAAGTCACGAGGTGCCAAAGCAGTCAATGCCTTTCTCCTTGGCACACTCGGCACTGCAAACATTCCTCCGATTAAAGGGAGGGATGCCAAATTGCGTACTAAATCTCTTCTTTTCATAATACTTATTTGATTAAACCGGGGTTGCAGATATTTCACAAAAGCCCTGACCGGTTCTCTTTAGATAATCATAAGACTATTTAAGGGCAGCAATGCAGTCTATCTCGACCAGCGAATCACCTGGTACCCCGCCATAAGTCGCCACAGTGGTCCTAACCGGTGGATTATCTCCAAATCTTCCGCGATACACATCATTCATGCCGTGATAATCCTCCAGATCATGTAGATAGACATTTACCTTTAAGACCTTGTCCATGGAGGATCCGTTCTTTTCCAATTCCTTTTCCAATTCCTTTAAGACGTGGTCGGTGTGGCTGGCAATATCACCTTCAAAATGCGCTCCTTTTCCCGCGATGAACAAAAGATCTCCGTAGGCAACCGCACTTGAGAATAAAGGACCCTTTTGATCCTGCACCACCTCTCCTACCACCCGTTTGCTGGGTATATTTTTTGTCGAAGCCCGAGATTCCACCACGCCAAATCCCATGAGGGCTGCCGTACCTGCCAAAAACTTTTTGAAGGCGGATCGACGATTATTTTGTTTTTTCATATTCTATTTTAATTAATTATTTACATTTTTATCAGCGTTCCCATTCCGGTCGAGAAATGCCATTGAGGTCCCAAACGACCCTTCCATCCCTGAGGGTGAGTTCACAGATTAATTTGCGATTACCATTTACTCTCCATCCCTTGGTATCTATGAATCCAAATTCCCCCTCTGCCAACCGCAACAATGCTACATCTGCTCCTGCGCCAACATCCAAATTACCAAGTTCCGTTCGATCTATGACCTGGGCTGGGTGCCAGGTGGAAGCGGCAATGACCTGGGAAACAGTCAATCCGATATTTAACAATTTTGACATCACATTTATTTGCGACTTCATTCCACCGTTCATACTCCCAGTGTGCAGATCTGTACTAATTGTATTGGGCAAAAGGCCTTGTTCGATGGCTGGTATGGCTTGATCAAAAACAAAACTACCTCCACCATGACCTACATCAAAAATAATTCCCCGCTCTTGAGCTTTCAGCACAAATGGTTTTAATTTGCGATGATCATCAAGTACGGATTCGCGACCATTGATTTTAGCATAGGTATGGGTAAAAATATCACCCGGGCGCAGTTTTTCCATAAATAGTTCTTCCAATGAATGTGCTGGCTCCCTTGCTCCAAAATCGACCATAACCGGGATACCGGCAATGGTACCCGCTTCGACGGCCTGTTCGACGGGCGTCCATTCTTTACCGTAATAGTGAGCGACTTTAATTCCTACTACGTACTCTGGAAAAGCCTGGGCTTCAAGTGCGGTTAACTTGGCGTCCATGTCGGCAAGGTTCTGCTCGATGGCGCCTCCTTTCATCCCGGCGCCTACAATATTGAGAAAGGATAAAACACGAGTCTTACTATGCTCGATGGCCTGTTTTTTAAAGGTCTTAAAATTACGCCATCCTGCACCACCCACATCTACAATCGTGGTTACACCCGATCGAAAAGAGAATCCATCAGGTGGAAGGGCAGCATAGCTGTTGCTCAAATAGGCATCCTCCTCTGTTCCAAAAAAATTGTGCGAATGAAGATCAATTAATCCCGGCACCACATACAATCCGCTGGCATCAATGGTTTGAAAATAATTGCCTCCACTTAAGTCAGTCGCCACCTGATGAATTTTACCATCATGAATAGCGACATCCATAATTCCATCTATATTATTTTTTGCATCAATAACGTGGCCACCTCGAATTAATAAATCAATTTGCTGGGCATGCGCAATCGTTGAAAGAGAGAAAATGCCGAACAGGGCAACCATTAATTTTCTTCGAATAATCACACTCATTTTTATTTTTCAATTAATTAGTGTTTCCAACTCCATTCTCGCCCACTAAATTCAGTACGGAAGGCCTCCAGGCAACCTCGATCCTGGATGGTCACAAAACATGTTTTGCCATCTACACCACCAAAAGCAATATTTGAAGGTTTCTTCCCTTTTAAGACAATCTCCCTAATGAGTTTACCCTGCGGTGAAAGAATGGCAACCGTACCTTTTCCATGCCGAGTGATATATAGATTACCATTTGCATCACACCGCATTCCGTCCATCCCAAAGTCAGTGAATTGATGAAATAATCGCTTGTTGGTTATATTTCCACTGGCATCCAGATCATAAGCCCAAACATCCCTTTGCACACTTTGATTTACATACAATATCTTCTCGTCGGGACTTACCTCAATTCCATTGGTCGTACCCATGTTTTCCTCTAATAAGGACACAGAGCCATCGAGATTAATCCGCCACAACTTTCCCGTACCTTCCGACCACTTTGGATCACTGGCAAAGAGAGTCCCATCTTTCATGATGGCAAGGTCGTTGGGTTGATTCATTGAATCACTGTGTGCGTACACAGAAATGTCTTTTAAAAAAACGTCAATTAGGAGCACATTGTGCCTGGTGTAATCAGCCACGAGGAGTTGTCCATTGTTGTTGATCCGAATTCCATTGCCGATACTGCCCTCCGGCAATTTTACAAAGAGTGAGGCCTTCCCGTCAGGATCAACCTTACCAATGGTACCTTGTTCTGCAAAATTAACTACATAGATATTTCCATTTTGATCGGCAGCTGGACCCTCTATACCTGATGTAAATAGATTGTCAGCAGTAAAGTCCCAAGCTTGATAGGGTTTCTCCTGGCCCCAAAGGGCCATACCACAAAAGTAAAAGAACAGCGAGGTGCCCATCATTAGGATGGAGGCAATTTTCGAATGCTTCATGATCGGTCTACGGAAGATAATTAATATCTAGAGATTGCGCATGCAAATAACCTACTGGGCAAGTTTCTTATCCCAGTAACGCATCAATCCGGCAACACTCATCCAGGCTGGATTAGCCTTGTCATACTTATCGACCGCTGCCACTTCTAATCCTTCATCGGTCATAGTTTTCGACACGTATTTTTGAAACAACGGCACCACGATTGACATGTCCGTACCCTGCTCATAGAACGGACGCATCCAATTGGCCCAGTTCCAAAGTACGGTGGCCACGCCATCAAGGTGCATTAAGGTATTTGAAATTTTACCAAAGTGCGTCAAGTAAAAATAGTCTACCTGCAACGAACGGATCCTCTCGAGAGACTCTAACCAGGTCTCGACATCAATGTCGGGGGGTGGGCATGGTGGTACAATAGGACCCTCACCTATCTTTACACCTGCTACGTCGCCCGTAAAAAGACAATTTGCAGCTTGCCAGGCAATGTGATGTTTGGCATGACCCGGGGTATGATGAGCCACCAAAACCGTGTCTCCCACACTAATCTCAGCTAGGTTGTCGACGGCGAACAACTGATCCTTGGGAATCGGATTCATTTCTCCCCATAATACATCCATCTGGTCCCCATAGATCATCTTTGCTGATGCCATTAATCTTTCGGGATGGGCCAAATGAGGCAAGCCCCGAGGATGTACATAAATGGAAGCACCGTGTTTAGCTAAATACCAGGCACAACCGGCATGATCCAAGTGAATATGGGTGAGAAAGACGTGTTGCACCTCGGATACTGCGTAACCATGTTGCCGTAAACCCTGTTCTAATGCAACCGCAGTGGAGTGCGGACCCGTCTCAATCAGGATGGGGCCCTCGGAGGTGGGGATCAAGTAGCTTGCAATGGTCTGTGAGACTTTTTGAAAGTTGAGATCGAGTGTAATTATTTCCATTTCCTTCCGACATTTTATCAAAGTACGAGCTGAGAGAATTGATATATTTGTTGGCATGACAAGATCTGAAAAACTACAGCACTTAGCACTCCATCAAGTCGGAAATAAGAGTCAGGGCGAAATTCTCTTCTTAAGCCAGGATTTGGTCACGGTTGATGATCAACTTGAGGAATCCCTCCTCTCCTATTTCCTCGATCACTTCAAAGATTACGAATACTTTCACCTCGACCACTCAGATTCATCTGCCAATGATGTGTACCTCGCCGCAAAAAAGATATTCGAGGATCCCACGACACTTCATTTTCAATCATCACAGTTGGCCCGTCGATTATTTAACCTGGCTACGCATCCCCAGATTAAATCAGGTGATTTCTATGTTGCGTATATCAACGATGTCCTCCTGGAAGATGAGCTCGTTAATTGTGTGGGGCTATTCAAATCTGAGACAAAAGATCTATTCCTGCAATTGCGAAAACATGCGGATCAAATCAGTATTGAATTAGGAGAAGGCACCTACATCGGTAAACTGGATAAAGGGTGTTTGATCTACCAAAGGGAGCAAGAAAAAGGCTACCGGGTGGCCATTGTCGATACTGCCGCTAAATCACAGGCTCAGTATTGGAGAGATACTTTTCTCTGCCTCAAACCATGTGAAGATGATTATTACCATACGCAACAGGTAATGGGGATGACAAAGTCCTTTCTCGATCAACTGCCGATGGAGTTTGAGACCGAGCGACCAGATCAAATAGACATGATGAATCGATCGCTCGACTACTTTAAATCGAAGGAGCAATTTAATGAGCAGGAATTTGCAGAGACAGTTTTTCAAGATCTCGACGTAGCGGAAGCATTTGGAGAATTCACTTCAAACTACCGGCAGAGTCAGCCGTCAGAAGCGGCGTACGATTTCAATCTCGACGAACAAGCCGTTAAGAAGCAAGCTAAACAATTTAAGAGTGTCCTAAAGTTGGATCGCAATTTTCACGTTTATATTCATGGAGATCGATCTCAGATTATGAAAGGTGAAGAAGAAAATGGACGCAAATACTATAAGCTCTATTACTCCCAAGAATTCTAGATCTTGCCACCGCGTTTTCAAAAAAACGATTAGTGCTCATCAGGACTTGGCTCCAATACCAGTTTACCGAGCTGAAAATACCGGTGGGCCATTGAATCCAATCCATTGGTTGTGTCATAGTCGCACGATTTTTTCCGTTGGATCGCTACTTGCCGCTTTTATTGTCATCAGATAAAGCATCGCTTCCGAGTTGCCATTGCTCACTCATTAACCGGATCTTCACCGACGTAAAGAAGCACTTGCCGCTCTACTTGCCATCGGTCTTGACTTCCAAAGGATGTCTCAGACCAAAACTCATCTTACATAAAATTCCCCCAAAAACGAATTGAAATATCACGGATAGATTTTGCAGTTTTGTGCAATATTTCATTAACCAATCATAAGTCCGAGACCATGAGTGAACAATCAATTCAAAAGCTATCTATAGACACCATACGCACACTTTCCATGGACGGTGTGCAGGCGGCCAATAGCGGACACCCAGGTGCACCCATGGCTCTTGCTCCCGTAGCCTATGTACTCTATCGCGAGATGATGCAGCACAACCCCAATAACCCCAACTGGGCTAATCGCGATCGATTTATTTTATCGAATGGCCATGCCTCTATGCTGCTCTATAGTGTGTTACATTTATCCGGATATGATATTTCACTTGATGAACTGAAAAAATTTCGGCAATGGGGTAGTAAGACGCCGGGACATCCTGAGTACGGAATAACACCAGGAGCGGAAACAACCACTGGCCCTTTGGGTCAGGGCTTTATGAACGGTATTGGGATGGCCATGGCAGAAGCTCAATTAGCGGCCAAATTCAATCGACCGAATCACAATATTATCGATCATTTTACCTATGCCATCTGCAGTGACGGTGATATCATGGAGGGAGCATCACATGAGGCAGCATCCATAGCTGGGCATATGGGACTGGGCAAAGTCATTTATGTATATGATGACAACCACATCACCATAGAAGGAGATACCAGTTTAGCTTTTAGCGAAGACGTCGAAAAGCGATTTGAATCTTATGGATGGCATGTGCAAAATTTGGGTGAATCGGCCAATGATGTAGACGGTTTAAAGCGCGCCATTGAAACCGCAAAACAGGTGAAAGATAAGCCCTCATTAATCATCGTCCGAACACACATTGGCTATGGATCTCCAAATAAAGTAGATACCTCAGGTGTTCACGGCTCACCATTAGGTCATGATGAAATACTTTTGACCAAGCAGGCCTTGGGTTATCCTTCAGAAGAGCCTTTCTATGTTGATCCATCCGTCATCGATCACATGCAGACTTATATTTCTGAACGCGGACAGCAACTAGAAGCAGCCTGGAATCAGGCTTTAGCTGCTTACGAGACTGCCTATCCAGAACTGGCTTCAGCATTGAAATCGACATTAGACCTTACCATTCCGGAGGGTTGGGATAGTGAGCTTCCCACTTTTATACCGGCTGACGGCCCGATTGCAACGCGCGCTATCAACAGTAAGTTTCTCAATGCGGTTGCGTCTAAGCTACCATGGCTGGTGGGAGGAAGCGCCGATTTGGAACCTTCGACTAAAACCTTCATGCAAGGTTATCCCTACCTCTCAAAATCCGACTACACGGGACGTAACCTCACTTGGGGTATTCGTGAAATGGCCATGGGAGGCACTGCAACTGGAATGCAACTGCACGGTGGTGTCCGACCCTATGCCGCCACTTTCTTCGTCTTCACCGATTACATGCGACCAGCCATACGTTTGGCTGCCTTGATGGAGCTACCCATCATTTATGTAATGACACACGATAGTGTAGGTCTGGGTGAAGATGGACCCACGCATCAACCAATCGAACATCTGTCTTCCTTGCGTGCGATGCCTAATCTTACCGTGATCAGACCTGCTGATGCCAATGAAACTATTGAAGCCTGGAAAGCTGCCATCGAGCATCAGGATGGACCGACGCTCCTAGTGCTGACCAGGCAAAAAATTCCAGTGTTGGATCCCGATCAGATTGCTGATGTTAAGGGTTTGCATCGTGGAGCTTATACCATTTCAGCGGAAGAAGGTGAGAAACCCGATGTTATATTAATCGCCACTGGTTCGGAGGTGGCCGTGGCTCTAGAAGCTCAAAAAATACTCAATGAAGATGAAATTGACGCACGGGTGGTAAGTATGCCAAGTTGGGAATTATTCGAAAGTCAAGAGCGTGGATATCAAGATTCTGTTTTGCCACCCGAAGTCACAGCGCGCGTATCCATTGAGGCCGGCGCTACGTTTGGTTGGCAGCGTTGGACGGGTGATCGTGGAATGGCAATCGGTATTGATCATTTTGGCATTAGTGCACCTTATCAACTCATTTTTGAGCGATTTGGAATAACGGCCCAAAAAATGGCTGCTGAAGCAAAAAGAATTCTAGCATGACGCATACTCGTGAATAATGACTTCCTGCTTGACGCATAGAGCTGGATCTGACAGAGGCTCTAACTAGGGAACCAGCTGGCTTTGAACAGATTATTCTTACATTTGTTATCATTATTTCACTGTTGAAATACCAGATTGGACATGGGAAAAGTTGCCGAGAAACCGCGAGCCAAATTTAGCAAGAGCACTTATTTGAAGTGGTATGACATCATGCTGCTCATCCGCCGGTTTGAGGAACGCACGTTGATGGCTTATGGGCAAAACAAGGTTCGAGGATTTTGTCATGTGTATATTGGTCAGGAGGCCATCGCTGCCGGTATGCTAACCGCCCTCACGAAAGATGATGCCATTGTCACAGCCTATCGACAACATGGTATCGCTCTTATGCGGGGTCTTGATCCCAAAAAATGCATGGCCGAACTATACGGCAAAGAGACAGGTGTCGTAAAAGGCAAGGGTGGATCAATGCATTTTTTCAGCAAGGAACATCGATACTTCGGCGGAAATGGCATTGTGGGTGCCCAAGTTCCCATCGGGACTGGCATTGCCTTTGCGGAAAAATATAAGGGTACTAAAAATCTCTGCGCAACGATGTTCGGAGATGGAGCAGCACGACAGGGAGCCGTGTACGAATCATTCAACATGGCAGAAACTTGGGATTTGCCGGTTCTGTATATCTGTGAAAACAACCATTATGCGATGGGCACATCGGTTAAGCGAACCAGCAATGTGACCGATATCTACAAGATAGGTACCGCCTTCGAAATGCCAAGCGAACCGGTTGACGCAATGGATCCGGAAAAGGTTCATGATGCGATAACCAAGGCCGCCAAATACATTCGTGCTGGAAAAGGTCCCTACTTTCTTGAGTTCAAGACCTATCGCTACAAGGGCCACTCAGTATCAGATCCAGCAAAATACCGATCTAAGGACGAATTAAAGGAGTACCAGGAGCGCGATCCGGTAAAACAATTGGAGAAGAAGATTCTTGACGAAGGCATTGCCTCAGAAGCAGAAATCAAGAAAATCAAAGACAAGGTTAAAGTGATCGTAGCAGAAGCGGCAGAATTTGCGGATCAAAGCAAGTTTCCTGATCCCTCTGAACTATACACTGATAATTATCTTCAAGAAGATTTTCCGTTTATCCGAGATTAGTTTAGTGAGCTCTCTCTCAACCTTCGTTGACCCTTCCGAGTGGCATGCTCAGAATGCCTTAGTCTGCTTCATATTAAAATGAATTTACATAGGAATCTTTGGCAGATATTAATGATCAAAAGGGTATCTTTGCCGAAATTTTGAAGAAAACGAATGGCACGTAGGAAAAAAACACGTCGCGCAGAGGAGGAAACGCTGGTCGATATAGTTGAAGTCAAAGAACAAGCCACCGACTTTTTTGAGCAAAATCAAAAGTTGATCATGGGTGTTCTAACCGCTATCGGTTTGATCGTGGCCGGATGGTTTGCCTATCGGCAATTTTATCAAATTCCGCGTCAACGAGAAGCTGCCGAGCAGATGTTTCAGGCAGAGCTTCAATTTGAACGCGATTCCTTTGAATTGGCTCTATTGAATCCAGGAGGGGGTTATTCAGGCTTTCTCGACATTATTGATAATTACAAGGGGACAAAAGCGGCCAATCTGGCCAATTACTATGCTGGCATCAGTTATTTGCACTTAGGTAAATTTGAAGCTGCCGTTAGCTACTTAACTGATTTTAAGCCTGCCGGTGATGTTACACCAATTATGAAATATGGTGCCCTCGGAGATGCGTATTCTGAGTTGGGTCAAAATGATCAAGCCATTGCCAATTATCGAAAAGCAGCCAGGGCTGGAGACAACAATTTCTTGACTCCCTATTACTTGAAGAAATTGGGACTTCTTTACGAAGTGGAGGGCAACTACAGTGCTGCCATCGACGCATTTGAAGAAATTAAATCAGAGTACGCCAAAAGCATTGATGGTGTAAATATCGACAAGTTCATTGAGCGGGCACAAGCTCAGCTTAACTGATCGAGCTCCTTACTAAGAAAAATAAATTGGAATGGAATCCCAATCGTCTTCACGGTTGGGATTTCCTTATTTTTAGGTAGTTAAGAATCTAACGCATGACGGTCAAAAAGAAGAACCTGTCAGATCACGATCTGACTAATGTAAACCCAGCGGATCTAAAGATTGGCATTGTCGTATCAGACTGGAATGACAACATTACCAGCAAACTTTTAGCGGGGTGCACGAAGACCCTGCAAGAGCACGGAATATCCGAAGATCAATTGACCATTGTTCACGTACCAGGTGCTTTTGAACTCCCCACCGGAGCCAGAATACTAGATGACAAATATAATCTGGATGCCATCATTTGTTTGGGTTGTGTGATTGAAGGTGAAACAAAACACAATGAATACATTAATCACGCTGTGGCCACGGGGATTACCCAATTAGGGATTATGCGGTCAAAGCCCTTTATTTATGGCGTCTTGACCCCCGACACGATGGCCCAAGCCGAAGATCGAGCTGGAGGAGCTCACGGCAATAAGGGAGTAGAAGCCGCTGCTGCGGCTATTCAAATGACCCAACTTAAAAAAGGTTTGAAAGCCAATAAGAAGACCATCGGATTTTCATAAAATGAAGGTAACCTGTATCGAAGCTGGACGATTTAAATTAGATGGTGGTGCCATGTTTGGGGTGGTTCCAAAATCAATTTGGAATACGCTTAATCCTGCTAATGATCATAACATGTGCACTTGGTCCATGCGTAGCATTTTGATTGAAACTGGCTCCAGAAAAATCCTAGTGGATACTGGTATTGGATTTAAGCAAGGCGCTAAGTTTAGAGCTCATTTTCACCCACACGGATCTGAATTATCAGATTCGCTTGGTTCATGTGGGATCAACGAGGAAGAGATCACCGATGTTTTTCTCACACATTTTCATTTCGATCACAATGGTGGCGCCGTACGCAGAGATGAGAAAGATCGATTGATTCCCACTTTTCCCAATGCGACGTACTGGAGTAATGAAGTTCACTATGCCTGGGCTGACCAACCCAATCCACGGGAGGCGGCATCCTTTCTAGCCGAAAATCATCGCCCGCTGGTAGAACATGGAGTGCTACGATATCTCGATTATCAGAAAGACGATCTAACCTGGTTGCCGGGTATCAAAGTGCGATTTGTTGATGGTCATACCCTAGCCCAAATGATCCTTTTTATAGAGACGGAAAACGAAACCCTTGTCTATCCAGCTGACCTAATTCCGTCGACCTGGCACTTGCGGTTACCGTACATTATGGCTTATGATATCCAACCTCTGCTCACTTTGGAGGAAAAGACACGCTTACTTGAAGGAGCAGTGGAACATAACTACCGTCTCATATTCGAGCATGATCCGATCACCGAATCCTGCCTGGTAGAGAAAGATGAAAAAGGTCGGTTTACCATGAAGAGATAGGTCAGCTTTTTATGAAAGAACGAAATTGACCCGTCGATCTTCGGACCAAGTAAAGACCACTTTCGAAATGCGATACATCCATCTTATGTATTCCAGAGATCACGATCGAATTTATCAATTGTCCGTTTAGGCTGAAAATTAGGAGTTCGGTCGGACCGTTCGTCGTAACGGTGAGTGACTTCTCAACGACTGTCGGGAAGAGATTCCAGTTGGCCTGGCCGGAATGCAATTGGACCAAGGCCTGGGGAAAAATAGATCCATCAAGCTCGACGGTTGATAATTTGTAGATCGTGCTTGCTGCCATTCTGGAACGATCTACAACCTGGTACGTTGCGCTTTGCTTTCGAGACCCGGATGCCAGACGATTGGTCAGATGGAAAAAGGTTAGTCCATTATCTAGACTTTTTTCGATGGTAAAATGATCTAGGTTAGATTCCGAGGAAGTCTCCCATGTGAGGGTAGCAAGCCCTCTGACGATTTTGCCGGTAAACGAGACCAAGCGAATGGGTAGCACCGCATTCGTGAGCTGGATATCATCAATTCCAAATTCATCGCGTGAACCACTACCATTCACATCATCGGTTTCCCATCGGATGTAGAAATCGGATCCGCCAGCCACAGGTGTAGGCAAGGTAACAGTTGTTGATAGTTGCTGAGATTGAAAAGTGGGTTGAGGGTCGGCCGAACTTGAAGACGTAAACATGAAATCTGGCAGACTAATATAGTTTTGACCATCACTCGAGACCAGTACATCCCAGCTATTTCCCCGGTTTTGATCATTTCGCACCCATCTTGTATAGGCCAGGGTAAAAGTCAATAGATCTCCACCCGTATTATTGGTCACAGTCAGTGTAATGGTACCAGGAGTAAAATCATCAGCTGTGGGTTGGACTCCCAGAAATCTGTTGCCAGAACTACTTATTTCGATGGCATACATTCCACCTGTCGCAACACCTCCATCTACATCTGTCGCGGCTAAGGTCTGAGGCACTGCTTGGCCCGGTAAATGACCATGCATCTGAATCGATACTACCTAGTGCTGGCTCGCTTGTAGGAGGGTCTTCTGCCGTGTAAAGACCGTTATTCACACCAGGAACACTTGTGGAAAAATCGACGACTGCCGTATTCCCAGAGGCAGGAAGATCCAGTTGACCCAACACGTGATAAAAAGGAGTGAAAATGATGGCGACAAACACGACGTATCTCGAATGGTGCATTCTGGAGGTTTAGCACTCATAATGTAATACAATTGTGTTAATAATCATAACAATTAGACTACCAGTTGCTACTTTAGTAGGTCAGATGGAATCCACCGCCCCTCTTCATGTTTGAGCAAAACCATCTTGTCGGCCTCGAAGGAAGCTGTAAAGTTTCTTGTGCGGTAGTAGTCCCAGGCTTTGTAAAACATTTTTGGGATTAGATCTTTAAATCCAATGGTGCAATGTGGATGATAGGTAGACCGTTTATCGGGTTTTAGTTGAAAACGTTCAGCAAACATGTTTTTTAATGCCGCCTGTAGCGAAATCAGTTTGCCCGAAGGGTCCTTGACATCAATGAATATGACGCGAGGACGAAAACAATCAAAATCTTTCAATTCGATCGTTAAGGGTAAGAATTGCTGGCCGAGATTTTCGATTTCAGCCTTCATTTCGGAGATCCTTTCGACTTCAAACCAAAAGGGAGGCATTAAGGTGATGTGAGGTGGAGATTTCAAGGCGTGTTTACTGGCGTAGCGATTGGCCATGTCATGTTTGAGGTCTTCAATGGCACCATACACTGGTTCTGGCGGTATGACCGCCAGGAAAAATAGGTTTTCTGGCATTACTTCAGCTTACGTGTAGATTAATGTAAATTTAAGCAAGTATCATTAAATGATGATTAATTATAATATAATTATTGGCGTAATCTTGATGTTTGTGGGAAAGAGTTGTGCTACGAAAAGCACGTTCGCAGATATGGACATGCAACAGGCCCAGGTAATGCCTCAAGATTCTGTATACGCGAATGTGTTTAAAAGCTTAGATGGAACTTGGCAAGGAGAGTTTATTATCTATGAAGTCGAAGGCGGGCAGCAAGAGGGACGGGCACCCACTGATGGGCTGAGCTTGGCATATCTTAATACTCTGCCCGTTCGTGAGCAAAACCGTATTTCTGTTAAGCAGATCTACCAATCACTTAGTCCCTATTATCAGAAAGTGGAAATTGAGGACACCTACACTCAAGCGGGTGAACGCATCACGGTAAAGTCTTACGGAGTGAATAAGATTGAAAAAGGTGAAATGTGGTGTGTAGTACAAAAACCAAATGAAAAAATAATTCACCGGGGTCAGACGGATGGACATGAGACCATCATCTGGAGTCGGAATAAAAGCACTCCACTCAATATTGAATACTTCCGTGAAACGGTTTTGCCGAAAACCTATGAAATCATCGGGTATGGATATTATGGTACCGATGATCCTCAAAAAGCACCAAAAACCTGGTTTCATGGCCACTACATGCGCAGCCTGCCCTAGCCTTGATCAATTTTACCATTCTTCACGTATCCGGTATCAAGCAATTATGTAAGCAAAGGAATCTAATTAATTAATAATGATGGTATTATCTAACATAAATCCCTCTCCTGCGAGACAAGAGAGGGATCAACCAAACTTACAAAATCGATCTTAGGATGTTATGAACCGAACACTTACGTGAACTTCAATTTAATATTAATTTATCTTCTATGCATTTGTTTAACACTTTTGCAGAGCACTGAATTAATCAACTACATAGTCTTCTACACGCAAATTCTTGAGTTGCCAATATCCCTCTTCACGATGAAAACTATATGGCGAAGGCTGGTAGTCTCCAACTAAATCAACCTGAGCTTTACTTGGAACCGAAAGGCCCGTGAGCCAATAAACACTATTGACCAGTACACGTCTAACCCCTTCGTTGAGCAGATCGGCAGATGCACCAATGGTTGATGTGAGTGAAGTACCCTTCGAGCCTCCGGGCAGTTGGTAACTCTTGGTCCATACAATGGGCATCATCGGATTATTCGGGTCATATTTCTTGTCACCTCCACTCTCCACCGCCACTCTTTGATCGGTGGGACGCATACCAAAAAAAAGATCATCCTCCTGAAATTCACCCTCACGGTCAATCACCTGTCCAAGTACAAGTGCTTCACTGTCATCGGGCAAGGGAAGTCTCACTCCATATACATCTGTCGACCCCCAAATATCTCCATCTTCAATGCCAGATAACACTGGATGATCTTCTGCACCAGGTGCGATGAGGCCGCGGGTACTTTGATGCTTGTGATGGCCGTGATGACTGAACCAACGTTCACCCAACACCAAACGACCAAATCCATCTTGCCAGGCTTCTTTATCTCCTTGGTAGAAGTTACCATAATGACGCCAGGCATGGGTCGAATCTGGAAAGCTGAAGGCGTGTGTGGCGGTGCGGATGGCTAAAACCGGTTTGCCGTGCATCAGGTAGTGATCAATTTGTTGCATCTGCTCACCTGGCAGTGCCCGAAAACGAGTGAATATCACCATGAGGTCTGCATCTTCCAGTTCCTCTAGACCGGGGATATTATGCAGAAAATTGGGATTGATCAAACCCGGTGCAGCTGGATCTTGCGCAAACAGCACTGTGCAGTCAAAACCGTGCTGGTCTGCTAAAATGCGAGCCAATTGTGGCAAGGCCTCTTCTGATCGATATTCCTCATCTCCACTGACCAAGACAATCTTTTTATTCTTCCTTTGTGATTCGTGACCAGCATACTTGACCCAAAGCGGTGCTTCTTCTTTGACCACGTCGTCCTGCGCTGCCTGTTTTTCATTCGATTGGCTCCCACAAGAGGCCAACAGAAAAAGCAAGGTCATTCCAAAAAGGCAACGGGTCACTATGTTATTGATTGTGAAAGTCATTTCAGTTTATGTTGTTTACTTTGATTGAAGAGAAGTTAATGCTTTAATTGGACATGGTTTTTACCAAGCCTACTTCCGGTCAAAGGCCAGGCGCTGTGGTGAAGGCTTTTTTGTCAATTGACCTTTGCTAACCACGTGATCACCGTTAAGAATAACATCCGAAACGGCTCCCTTAAATGATCTCCCCTCAAGTGGAGACCAGCCACATTTGTACAATACATTGTCTGCCGCAATAAGGTGTTTCTGATTAGGATCTACTACCAGTAGATCTGCGTGGTAGCCTTCCCTTAAGAATCCTCTGTCTTTTATTTGAAAACATACTGCAGGAGCGTGACACATTTTATGCACCATAGTTTCGAGGTCAATGAGACCTCGATGGTAGAAATCCAACATTATTACTAAGCTGTGCTGCACCAGTGGTAGTCCGGACGGAGCTTGACTGTAGGGCCTTTTCTTTTCGTCCAAGAGATGTGGGGCATGGTCGGTTGCGATGATATCGAGGCGGTTTTCAAGCAATCCCCGCCACAAAGCTTGCTGATCCCCTTTGCTCTTAATGGCTGGATTACAGACGATCTTGTTGCCAAGTTCACGGTAGTCATCAGCATTAAAATACAGATGGTGCACGCATACTTCTGCCGTGATTTGCTTTTTATCCAGCGGCTGTTCATTTGAGAAGAGTGCCAGTTCATCGGCGGTACTTATATGCAAAATATGAAGTCGTGTGCCGTGTCTTTTGGCCAAGTCGACAGCCATGCTTGAGCTTAAAAGACAACCTTCTCTGCTACGAATGAGTGGATGATGCTCCGCCGACAATTGATCTCCATAGCGCTCTAAAAACGTTGCTCTATTATTTCGGATGGTCGCTTCGTCCTCGCAGTGGGTGGCGACCAAGATGGGGATCTGCGCAAACAGTTTTTCGAGCACATCCCTATCATCCACTAGCATATTGCCAGTACTTGAACCCATAAAGATTTTGACGCCACAAACGTTGGCTCCATCGGTCCGCAATACCTGCTCTACATTTTCATTGGATGCTCCCATGTAGAATGAGTAATTGCTGTACGCCGTTTTTTCGGCCAACTGGTATTTATTCTCTAACAACTCTTGTGTCAATGCCGGAGGCTTTGTATTTGGCATTTCCATAAAGGAAGTAACCCCTCCCATTAACGCAGCCCTCGATTCGGATGCGATATCCGCTTTGTGGGTAAGACCAGGCTCACGAAAATGAACTTGATCATCAATAATACCGGGCATGACAATTTTGCCTTGAGCGTCGAGAATGTCCGTTCTGTGACTCACGGAGATGCTTCGATCAATTTTCTCAATTCTGCCAGATCTGATCAAAAGGTCACCTTCATATCGTCGACCTTCGTTGATGATTTTCCCGTTCTTAACTAGTATTGAACCCATGTTACCTAATTCTATATCAAAACAAAATGGAGCTGAAAATGCATTTCAACTCCATTTTGCTGCATTGACCATTCTTTGACCTAGTCTATCAAGATCATTTTTCGCGTGGCAGTAAATTCTCCCGCGTTTAAGCGGTAATAGAGGATTCCACTCACACCTAAATCATTTTGTCTAAACTGCACTTGATTGTATCCCTTCACAAAATCTCCCTCTACCGTTCGCATGATCCTGCCCGTCACATCGTAAACAGTAATCGTTGCTTCCATTGCGTTGGGAAGTACAAATCCAATATTGGTTTCTGCCCGGAACGGATTAGGAATATTCTGATCCAAGGCATAGCCATTAATTAACTGATTGGAATTGGAAGGTCGACCTGCTGGTCCGACGATATTCACTTCATTCCTTTCCAGCATCGAGCGGTCCATTTTTTTGACCGATCCCTGCATACCACCTACTTCCCTAATCGGTTCGCTTTCAGCCACATTGGTTCCTTCACAACCAGTATCGTCTGACTGCACGATTAAGACCACATCACAATAATCTCGCGTGTCGCTTGGTAGGCTTATCACCCACAATCTGACTATGTGACTACCAGCATCATTACAACCCAAAGCTAGGCTATCTACATCGCCCGCAGCCGAGAGATCCGTACTATCGCCCGTAATCAGCTCAATCCTAAATTCGATGGCCGTGTCTTGACAAGCTGGTTCGCTGCTGCTGTCAAACTCTCCTGCCCATACGACTGCCTTGGCTGTATCCGCAACGCCATCGCCATCAGAATCCCAGGGTGTCAACCTTGCCGTCAAGGACGTGACACAAACAGGACTTGGTTTTTTAACCGACACAACATCAAATGTGTACTCGCAGTAGCCCTCATTATTGCATTCATCTACAGTTACCACTTTCAATTTGTATGTTCCGTGTGGTAGATCTGTCGATTCGATTTCAAAGGAGGCCATATCTTCGGTCAGATCACCATCTCCATCATCCACCACCACTGCTGCTTCGGGATCAGAGATGTTTTTGAGTTCCCAATAAAATCTCGTCAAACCACATGCATCTTCTGCATCCACCTGGACACTTAAATCGAAGGCGCAAGCGCCCACCTCAATTGCGCCACCATCTTCAACGGGTCCGGTAATGGTACAGACAGGTGGCATCGTGTCGATAACGATGATCTTCTGTACACAACTATCAAGCACCAACTCATGATCATACCACCAGTTTCCATTCACCGGTGTACCACCGGTACCACACCAATCGGCAAAATACCAGGTACGGATAATCTTGTAGCAAGCCGCGTCTCCACCAACAACCTTAAATACTTTGTCGCTGTGACCAATCCCAACGATCCGACAGTCGTCATCGAACTTGTAAGTGGCCATCCCGGTATTTTCAGGACCCGCATCCCCGATCACATTTCCTGCACCGTCATAATCAATGTTACAACTATAAACGGTGGTGTCATACGGAACATCAAACATGTACTTGTTTAACACACAGGCATTCTGTACCCAGATCCGCTGGTGCCGGTAAATCGTATCGACCGGATGCTTCAGACTATCGGGCACATTGTGGTCC
This sequence comes from Saprospiraceae bacterium, assembly GCA_965223215.1. GTDB lineage: Bacteria > Bacteroidota > Bacteroidia > Chitinophagales > Saprospiraceae > JABDMH01. The sequence continues at coordinate 972,866 of CBDCVZ010000010.1, forward strand.
AAATAGAAACTGTCGGGGCATCCTTGCCATATCTTGAACTTACGGAAGATGTAGCCCTGACCACAATGATCAAACTCACACCAAACCTCCTGCTCGCAATGGACATTCTCTTCACAATTGACGACCACAATTCCCTTTTGAAAATCAATTTCATCTTCTTCGTAAAAACACTCAGTGACCAATGAATCTTTCCACAGATAACCCAGGTGTTCATCATACACCCGCACTTGTTTCACATAGCTCGTGCAGTCACAGATGCTATCCTGAAAGGTAATGTCACAGTCGATCTCAACGCCTTCATTGTCGACATAGTTGCCATAGGGGTCCATCCAGGCTTTGCAGTAGCCTCCAAACACTGCATCGAGTAGATCGTAGGCATCCTGCTCACCCAATTTGGCCTGCTCAACCACATAGTCAAGACTGACCGGATGCAGTTCGTTGGGATAGGTGTAGCGCTTGTCTTTGTAAGACTTGCAGCTGATCGTCTCTTCTTCGACGACATCCTTGGCCACATTTACCGGTGTCTTATCCTCCACCCAAACATTGGTCCAGGCTTTGGTCCAATTGCACCAGTAGTCCATAACTAAGATTTCTACAGTCACCGGTCCGCAGGCATCCTCGCAGGAGAAAACGACCTGGTCGCTCCATCCACCACCAATCTGAGACCAGGCATCAATCTTGGCCTTCAGCGCGGAGGCCTCTAAACCACAAATTCCGCGAGCAAAGAGTGCAGCAGCTCCGGACTCACTGTCCGAATTAATGAATGGATTTGCAATAGACTCGACAAACACCTTGTCAACTAGATCGTAGACAAAGATACTGTCTTGAATACCGTCATCATCGATGATGTATAACCGCCCATTGCCTGCTGCCAGACCGTCAGGGTCTATATTTGCAGCGTCCGGAACGTTGACACCCAGATAAATAACTTGTTGATTTTCATAATCAATCTCAAAAATTGAATCGGGGTCGCTAGCATCTACACCATAAAGTTTCTCCGTTACATCGTCATATGCCAAAGACCACTCACTGTAACCGAGAACTTCTGTATTAAATATTAAAGTACTTGTCAGGTTACTCAGGTCAATCTCATAGATTCCATCGAGATCTGGAACGAAGGCGAAATCTTCAAAGAAGGCAAGCAATTTATCCCCAGCCATAGCTAGTCCCTCGATCTCCGCCTTATGTCCATTATGGGTAACAAATCCTAGCCTCACTGGTTTGCCCGTTTCGAGCGGCAACATCCAGAGATAAGATGCCTTATCCGTGGTGCCGTTACTATTGGCAAGTTCAACTTCCTGCGCAAAATAAATCCGATTGTTGGCGGGATCAGCGGTCATGGCTTCAACACCATATTCCTCCCCGAGCACTTCGGAAGCCTCACCTGTCTGGATGTCGATGGCAAACAACCTATTATCGGAGTCCGCAGCATCTTCATTAACAGGATTATTGCCAGTGGCAACAAATAGTATGTCTCCACTTGAAAATGGACCTACGCCGTTGTCACATTTAAATTTGCTAATTAACGGATAGTTTTCATCGTTTGGATTCAATAATTGATGCAGCAGCTCTTTCTTGAAACCAGGCTTATCCCAATAGGTGTCCTTACAATAGGTTGATGCATGCCACATAAGATCAAATTGCCAGGAATTGTAAACAAGTTCATTGCAAGCCTGGTCATCATTCCATAGCCAATCCAACGTCTTCCTATAATGAGCCTCCGTGGCATCAAGATGTTTGTCATCTTCTAGTACGGCATTCCATATGGTGTCGTGATGTTCAGTGACAAAGCATGTGTCTATGGAATCGCATAAGTCAATGCATGCCTCGTACCAATCTGCGCGACGCACCATAAATAGATTGACGGCACAATTGTCCCAGCTGCCTTCGTCGAAGGTTGTGGCGTCTACCCATACTTTCTTATCACTTAAGCTCACCGTCACCCCTTTATCGACCACTGCCACTGGACGGGTTCTATCCTTCACGGTCAAGAAGCAATGCACTTCCGTGATGTTATGACAACTATCATACACTTCATATACTATTTTGTAACCGTCCTCATTTTTTGGAAGTTTCACCAGAGTATGACTGCTGTAGCAATTTTCTTCGTCTGAGGGTGTCAATACAAATGATCCCAATCCTTCGATGGTCGCTTTAACCTGCTTAATTCCACTCCAGTCATCTTCTACATATAGCTCGGGAAGGTAAGTGTGCGCAGCACACTCATGTTCGTTGGTGTAGACTATGCCAAAATCCGGATCTCCAATTCCCTTACAATAAGCGATTGGTGCCAGGGTGTCGAGGTCAGTCACCCAAAACTCGCAACGCCAGTAGCCTGGACCCAGTAGCTGAGCGTTGTTAGGCATGGTTCCGGCTGGTGGAGACACTGTACAAGTTTGCTGGGCAGGGCCAAAACAGGTTTGCTTCAACTCCACGACGACTTTGTAATTGATGTCGCAGTCGCCACCAAACTTCCAATAATCGACGTGCACATTGATGCCGCACTTGGCTTCAAATTCATTGGCGACAAATTCGAGCATCCCATCATTATCCGCATCCTCAATGTGGATGAGGTACGTTGTATCACATATACCAGTATTGAGACTATCATAGGTGATGAATGGTCCAATCTGTCGCAGTGTATCGGCACAGTAGACGGTATCCTTCTCACCACAGTAGATATGTCGCAAGTCAATCTCAGGGAATTGTAACACCACGATCGTATCAAAACCAACTCCCCTTCGACCTCGCTTGTCGAAAGCTTCCCACTCCCGTACAATGACCTTAACCGTATCTTGAATACCTGGCTCACACGGATAGGGAGTGACCCAGTCTGCCACGTGGGTTGCTGGACTCACATCTTCGCAGGCGAAAAGTGGCGTTGGAGGCATCCCACCGATGCCGCCAGACTTTACAAGTGGATCGTCACAGTAGACGGTGACATTGCGTGATGGAATAAAGGGATTGCTGGCATTTTTGAGTGTAACTGCACTCCAGCAGGTGCCGAGGCTATTGCTGATGGTAACTTTCAATGTTTGTCCGGCCAATGCACAGGCATCCGTGATCGTAATGAGATCAGTGGCCACATGACCATTGTAATAGTATACCCTGCCACCCCAAGAAGTTTCTACCAAAACCTCAAGGTCTCCAACGCCCGTGGCTGTATTTACAATTAATTCAGCTAGATTGATGCGAGCAAATCCATCAGGTTGTACACTGATGTTGAGGTCGCGGCAATTTGGAGAGGCATTCTCACCCAGTGCCATGCTCATCGCTCGCGGTACTCGGATCAGACCAGCACCACTTCCGAAATCAAACCCGGGGGTCAACATATCCTGGGCGGTATTGATCAACAAAGTCTTGGTCGAGGCTTTGGTCTCGCCGGTTTCAATCAGAAGGCTGGCTGCAGCCGCTGCATGAGGTGCTGCGGCGGAAGTACCAAAGAAATTAGGTAGTACATCGGGATCTCTCCCTGTATCACTGCCGAAAAAAGTGTTATTCCCTCCATCTGGAGCTACGAACTCCGGTTTATTGTATACAATTGGGGCGATTGGATTACCTGCGGCATCAAAGACAATAGGTACACCGCCCCAAGATGAAAAGCTATTGAGGCCAGGAGGATCCACACCGAATTTAGGCGTAAAAAACCAGGCAGAAGCACCCACAGCACAAGCCCCGGCCGTATTGGCATGACCCACCAAGGTAGGCGCATCGCCACCATACTCCCAATCTTTAATCACTCCATTGGCAAAAACGATCACCTTAATCCTATTGGCGGGAGGTCCATTCCAGCGAGCAATATGCAATTCAATGGTGACATCAGAAAATGCTGTAATTCCAAATATTTCTGAAGCATCTCCCGTCACGAAAATATTGTCTGCGATTGAGGCACCAAGAAACACGCCATCCACATAGACGGCAACATCTAAGTCTGTACTCGCCGATGCCCCAAAAGTGTGGGAGAAAAAGGGCTGATCCCATTGGAAATCAAAGATGTACGAACCAGGTCCGACCTGAAGTGCTATTTTATCGTCACCGGCCGCAAAGCTGTGTGCATCAACATATCCAGGACCTAACTCTACTGCCGGGAGAGCTGTTCCATCGTAGATGCCCTCGTAAGATTCCCGGTCAGAATTGCCCGCTGAAGAGAAGTACATTGCCCCGGCACCGCAAACGAAATCTACAAACTGAGCCACTATTGATGGGCTATAAAATGGTTCGTTAAAGTAGTAGATATCATCAACAATGATATTGCATCCCGCGACAAATAAATCCAAGATGCCGATGGCAAAATCTAAATCGCTGATAAATGCGGTATGGAACGCCAATTCCGCTCCTGGAGCAACATCATGGATGATTTGCATCATTGCCCTACCTTCATCACTGGCTCCAGGGATATCACTTAGTACATCGACCGGTAGTGTATACCCATTGGGATTCCCAGGACCTGGCAAATCACCGGTAATGATGTCGGTGGCGGCTCCACCCAGGGCATCATAACTGTCTGAAAGGACACCAATTTTAGATCCAGTACCATCAACCATATAAGTGAGTCGAGTGATATCCGATTTTTGAGCTATGTCTCCTTGTGAAGTGGCAGCCCCGATATTACGGTGAGGTTTCATGGATAGGGCGATGGAATGAGCTCCACGCAGACCCTCAAAATCATGTAGTCGATCCATAGGAACCATACAACTAATTCCCTGCTTGTGGTGCGTGATCTCGCTTATTCCCTTGCTGCGGAGTTCCTCCATGGTCTGATCAACATCATCACAACTTATGCGCAGGCCAACCTTTCCCTCCTGCATGATTAAGAATTCATCCACATTGGGCATAATATCCTGCAAACTTTCACCAGGCACCATCTTATCATAGGCGTCCATGGTCGATAATAGGTTCGCAGACATTTTGGTCTTTTGTTGCCGCTCCTTAGCGGCTTTGACGTCAGCTCCAGAAGAATTTGAAGAAAACATCATGGCTGCTTGCGAAAATCCGGTCAACTGGCACAGCACGATTAAGGCGAGCACGGCGATTAGGCGATCGCTCCACCGCGCGGGGTTCAATCTTAAATGGTTCATCTGTTGGTTCAAGTATTGGTTAGGTACTAAGCTTATTCTTTGATTATTAAATGCTTACGCATAATCCAAAACATTAATATGTATATCAAATACACATATTCGACTGATTTCTAATGCAATACACATTGTGAATGTAACAAACTCTAGTAAAAATCAAGCCAATCCTCAGGGCATTATTGTCCTCAAATCAATTGATGTAACAAAATAAATACAGCTACAACAGCTCTTCGGAGGTAAGTAGGAGATTGGACAGAGAGGCATAGATTGGCAGATCCTGGGCTACAAGTTCAGCGATGGTCATCCAGCGATAAGCGGTGATATGCTCCGAAGTCTGAAGTACCACCTCCGAGGTAGCAGGACGCATGGTGTACCAAGCGGTGGGCTTTAGCACCCGTCTTCCATTGGACAGTCGATAGGTATGATATGTCTTAGGAAGTTTGCGGAGAATGGTGCATTTTAAGCCTACCTCTTCTTCGACCTCGCGAAGGGCAGTATCCTTGTTCTTCTCACCGTGGTCTCGTTTGCCCTTGGGCAAATCCCAGATACCTAATCTTTTGATAAACAAGACCTCACCATGATCATTGATAATGACTCCTCCTGCCGCTTTGACCTTCTTGTGCAGCGACCAGAAATCTTTTTTAAGACGGCTCAAATCTTCACATTGCAAAACCACGGTGGGCGGATCTGGAGACTTTTCTAGCTTATCGATGAAGTTTAACAGCTGCTTGGGCTGACCCAGGTAGTAAGCGCCAAGAACATCCTGCTCTCGGTTCAACGGAGCACCCATCTGATCGGTCAAAATCAGGGGATGGTCATTAATGTAGATTTTGTACATTAGCGCGAATTTTTTAAGTGCCTGAATGGAGTACTCCCAGAAGATTGCAGAGCTCCTGCTCCAAATAAAAGCAATTAAATTAAATCCAAAGGATCCCTTCACCTGGGCATCTGGTTTAAAGTCTCCCATCTACTGTGACAATCGGATCTCGCTATCACACCCCTACGTCCGAAATACCATCAAATCTGCCTTAGCCACCCAGGCCGGAACTTTCGAGGGTTTTGAGATGATTGCTGGTGTAGCAACAGCGGGAATCCCACATGGAGCATTGCTGGCAGATGCCTTGGGCTGCCCATTTTGTTATGTTCGGTCTAAAGCTAAAAAGCACGGTCGTCAAAATCAAATCGAAGGTGATCTCAAACCAGGCCAAAAAGTACTGGTCGTCGAAGATCTCATTAGCACTGGCGGAAGTAGTATTGAAGCCATCGCCGCTCTTCGAGATTATGGCGTTAAAGTAATCGGTTTACTGGCCATTTTTACTTATGAATTCAAAGTAGCTACGGACAAATTTTCAAGCCATAAAGTGCCGGTATCCACTCTGACGTGCTATACTACATTACTTGATGTGGCTAAAAAAATCGGTTATATCGATTCTGTAGATCTCAAATTATTAAAAAGCTGGCGTGAATCGCCCTCAACTTGGCAGTTGGGTTTGTAAATTATTACCATCTTACACATGGCCATTATCACAAAAAAAGCTCAAAATTTTTTAGAGAAGTATATCAATAATGCCTCTCCCACTGGCTATGAAGTATCCGGCCAAAAATTATGGATTGAGTATCTAAAACCCTTTGTCGATGAATGGCACCTCGATCATTATGGCACTGCCTATGGTGTGGTTAATCCAGGCCAGGACTTTAAGGTCGTCATCGAGGGGCACGCCGACGAGATTTCATGGTTTGTAAATCATATTACAAAGTCAGGTTTTCTACATGTGGTAAGAAATGGTGGTTCAGACCATGTCATCGCTCCCTCAAAACGGGTGAATATCCACACCAAAAAGGGCATCGTTAGGGGACTTTTTGGATGGCCGGCCATCCACACCCGCAAAGGCAAGGATGCATCCCTTACTCCTACCACCGATAATATTTTCATTGATGTAGGAGCCAAGGATCGAGAAGAGGTAAACGAAATGGGCATCCATGTGGGCTGTGTGATTACCTACGGAGATCCACTGGAAATCATCAACGACAAGTTTTATGTAGGCAGGGCGCTAGACAATCGGATCGGTGGTTTCTGCATTGCAGAGGTAGCAAGACTCTTAAGGCAAAGGAAAAAGAAACTTCCCTATAGTTTGTACATCGTCAATGCAGTGCAAGAAGAAGTGGGTCTTAGAGGAGCACAAATGATTGCCCATCGGATCAAACCGGATGTGGCCTTAGTAACCGATGTCACACATGACACTAACACTCCCCATATCAATATTAAAAAACATGGAGATGTGAAATGTGGTCATGGACCATCTCTGACCTACGCACCAGCAGTGCATAACATTCTCCTGGACCTAATCATCAAGGCAGCGGAGGAGAAAAAGATACCTTTTCAGCGGGAGGCTGCATCGAGATCTACTGGCACGGACACCGATGCTTTTGCTTATTCCAATGCCGGCGTGCCGTCTGCCCTCATTTCACTTCCGCTTAGGTATATGCATACTACTGTCGAGATGGCGCATAAGGCGGATGTGGAAAATCTCATTAAATTGATTTATGAAACACTCCTCCGCATCAGGAAAGGACATAAGTTCAAGTATTTTTAAAGAGGGACCTGCTACTGTCGGTTCAGTCAATTATTAGGTTATCGGTCTTGCTTGCCTCCTGATCTAGGAGTGATATCTTAGAGACTTAAGGCTAATTCGTTGAAGTTCTTCACACCGTTAATCGATCTGCTTCTATACAGTAATTTCTTGATAGCCCTGGCTGCCTGGTCAATGGTTTGGCAGGTGGAGATCATCATTGCGGCTTCCAATATGGATCGACCCAGCAATTATGCCTGGTTTATTTTTTCTGCGTGTTTATTTGTTTATTCGGCCCATCGAATTGTGGGCTTCACCAAGCTCGAACATACTATTGAAAATCGAAGGATTCACCTCATTCGTAAGTTCAGAAAACATATACAGATCTATGCTGGGCTGTCGCTGCTTGCATTGTTCTACTTTGCAGTCAAACTATCTGCTCAATCAATTTTCCTTCTTTCGCCCCCCACACTGCTTGCCTTCGCCTACATCACCCCGGTCTTTGGCGGTCGTCGATTTCGCGATTTTCCCTTTATCAAGGTATTTATAGTCGCTGGGGTATGGGCCTGGACATGCGTTTGGGTGCCATTTTCTATCCATGGTTTGAAGAGTGATCCTGCCATTGTCATAGCAATTTTAGAGAAGTTTCTGTTCATTACTGCCATCACAATTCCATTCGATATCCGCGATCTTGAAGTAGACAAATCTCGTCAAGTCAAAACCATTCCCAATCACTGGGGTGTGAGGAATAGCCTCTACCTATGTGTTGCATTGCTGATCTTAAGTATGGGTCTGGTCGGACTGCAAATACAACTTCATTTCGTAGAAATCGAGACAGGAATTGCACTGATCATGAGCTATTTGATTACTGTCGCCTTAGTATCACTTGTCAACGAAAAACGTCATGACTACTACTTTTCTGCCATTTTAGACGGCACAATTATTCTCCAGTTTGCAACAGTGTGGTTCATTACAGCATTCTTCCTGTAAAGAGCATAATTTTATTGAATGATGGCAGGCCGGATAATGTTGTTAATTGGTTTTGCTCTCCTGGATCAACTTAACGCAGGTGCACAGACTTGTTGCTCCGGAGGTGTACCGGTGTCCAGCAACCTGGGAATGCCTAGTAGCGATGTCGGGGCGGTGCAATTAAGTCTTAGCTACGATCTTAATGTCTTAAATACCCTCAAATCAGGTACGGAGGTTCTGGATGATCGAAATAGAAGTCGCATGACGCACACCGCATTACTCGAGGGAGGTTATACTTTTTCCCGCAAACTCTCCCTTGATGTCCTGTTCTCCTATGTAAGGCAGGTTCGGAACGTGAATAATTTTGGAGTCGAACAAATCACCACGACCAACGGCATTGGAGACGGAACCGTGCTGATCAAATATTTGCTCTTGGATCAGAAAGGTCTTCAAGTCTTAACCGGTGTGGGTGTAAAGGCACCCATTGGCCCCTCTGATCTGACCAGTAAAATTGGCATTGCCTTAAACGCCGACCTACAACCGGGAAGTGGAGCATGGGACGGCATTGGATGGGTGTATTTTAGTAAAGCCTCGGAAGCAAGTCCTAGCCGGGCCTTTTTTGGTAATCTGATTTACGCCCTCAAGGGTCATAATAAATCTTACCTCGGTAGTCAGGATTACAAGTTTGGGAATGAACTTCAGGTGATCGGTGGCTGGGGCGATCGGGCCTTTCTCTTCAATCAGATTTTTGATGTGAATTTGGCTGCGAGATTTCGCCATGCCCAACCTGATGAAAATGATTTTATAGAGGTACCCAGTACGGGTGGTTCGTGGATATTTGCTAATCCAGGCTTGGCTTGGTGGCCAACCCCCAATTTATCCCTGCAAGCGAATATAGAGTTACCCATTTTGGCTAATATAACGGGCACTCAGGTAACACCCACCGTCCGATTCAATACGGGTGTCTATTATCAAATTCCCAATTCTAAAATATCATTAGACTTATGAAAACGAGTACCATGGTAATCAACCTAGCCGTCGTAGCCCTCTTTCTCACGGGTTGCCGAGATGAACGCATTGTGCCAATACCTGGTGGGGGAACCACGACTGGCGGTGGAGATCAGTCTTGGTTGATAGAAGAGAATGAAGTTTTTGATGGTGGTCCCGGAAAAGATGGTATTCCTTCCATTGATAACCCCGACTTTGTTGCTACCAGCCAGATTGAATATATGAGGGAGTCTGACTTGATCTTGGCTTTTCACATGGCAGGTGAAACGAAGGGCTACAGTCATCCAGTACTTGACTGGCATGAGATTGTGAACGATCGCATCGGTGGCATGGATGTAGCCATCACCTACTGTCCGTTAACCGGTACCGGCAGTGCTTGGAGCCGTATGGTGGGTGGAAAAACTACCACATTCGGTGTTTCGGGACTACTGTATCGGAACAATTTAATTCCGTACGACAGAGAGAGTGACAGTAATTGGTCACAAATTAGATTACAATGTGTTCAGGGGACCCTTAAATCCACGAAAATCGAGACGTATCCGATGGTTGAAATGCCCTGGCACACCTGGAAGGTGATGTTTCCAGAGGATCCTGTCATTAGCACTCAAACCGGTTTTAGTCGCAACTATGGTCGGTATCCGTATGGCAGTTATCGAACCAATGACCAGTTGCTTTTTCCTGTGGGACACGATGATGATCGACTGCCGAGAAAGGAACGTGTTTTGAGTGTTATTGTTGATGGAGAATCGAAAGTGTACACTTTTGACTCCTTTCAAGACGGAGTCACCGTGGTTCGTGATCAATTTGCAGGCAAAGAGATCGTCGTGGTGGGTAGCAAGCCAGATAATTTTATCATTGGTTATGAGTTGACCGGTTCTTTGCGCAATAGTTCCTTCGAGCCTGTAGCCATTGCTGAAGGCGGCATCGTGATGCGAGATGATCAGGGTTCTGACTGGAATATTTTTGGTCTTGCAGTCAATGGTCCCAGGGAAGGAGTACAACTCGGCAAACTCGATGTCTGTATTGGCTACTGGTTTAGCTTTGGAGCATTCTACACTCCAGAAATCTACTGATCTTCCGGCCCCAATATATCCGGTCTCAGCAACTTGGTGCGCTCCAGCGCCTGTTCATCACGCCATTTGGCAATGGCAGCATCGTTTCCAGATAGTAGTACTTCGGGTACCGACCATGTCCCATAGTCAGCTGGTCTTGTATAAACCGGAGGTGCCAACATGTTGTCTTGAAAGCTATCCAGCAAGGCCGATCGCTCGTCATTGATCACTCCTGGTAGCAGCCTTCCTACTGAATCGACAATAACAGCCGCCGCCAATTCTCCACCCGAAAGCACGTAGTCACCAATCGAAAGTTCCATGGTGATCAGATGATCTCTAATGCGCTGATCTATACCCTTGTAGTGACCGCACAGCAGTAGTAAATTTCCCTTTAAAGAAAGTCGGTTTGCAGTCGATTGATCATATCGCTGACCATCAGGGGTCAGGTAGATAATCTCATCGTAAGAATTATGAGCCTGCAAGGACTTAATGGCCTTATGAATAGGCTCGATCATCATCACCATACCGGCTCCCCCACCATACTGATAGTCATCAATCTGCCGGTGCTTGCCAAGGCCAAAGTCCCGCAAGTTAATCACATTGATCTCCAGAATTCCCCGACTTTGTGCCCGCTGCAAGATCGAATGATCAAAAGGACCATACAAAAGTTCAGGAACTGCACAAAGAATATCAATCTTCATCACCTGCTAAACTTGTTGCTTCAATGCGGCGTAAAATTTATGAAAATAGGGGATGGTCTCAATGCCTCGAAAATAATTGAAGAGGCCGTAGTGCTCATTTGGTGAGTGGATGTCGTCAGAATCCAAACCAAAACCCATTAAGACCGTCTTGACTTGCAATACTTTCTCAAAGAGCGAGACAATGGGAATGCTACCTCCACCCCTTGCCGGGATGGGTGCTCGGCCAAATGTCTGCTCCATCGCCTTCGCTGCTGCCTGATATTCCAAGCTGTCGGTCGGCGTGACCACGGGATCTCCTCCGTGATGCGGCTTCACAGTCACTTTCACGGAGGGCGGCGCGAGTTTAGTAAAGTGGTTAGCAAACAATTTTGTGATTTGTTCAGGGTCCTGATTTGGCACAAGACGCATACTGATTTTGGCAAATGCTTTGGATGGTAAAACCGTTTTGGCACCCTCCCCTATGTAACCGCCCCAGAGGCCGTTCACATCTAAAGTTGGCCTCGTGGATGCTCGTTCGAGCGTGCTGTAACCCTTTTCACCTTGTACGGCACCAATCTCCAAATCAGCGCAGTACGACCCCTCATCAAATGGTGCTGCATTCAGCGCCTTTCGCTCCTCGTCGGTAAGCTCTTGGACCGCATCATAAAATCCCGGAATCGTGATTTTGTGATCCTGGTCTTGCAAACTAGCAATCATGTCGCACAAAATATTGATAGGATTTGCAACTGCACCACCGAAAACTCCGGAGTGCAGATCTCGATTGGGTCCCGTGACTTCCACTTCGACGTAGCTCTGACCGCGAAGCCCTGTGGTAATACTAGGTACATCGTTGGCAATGATTGCGGTGTCAGAAATCAAGATGACATCACAGGATAGCAGGGCCCGATGAGTCGTACAAAATTCTTCCAGATTATCGGATCCCATTTCCTCCTCACCCTCAATGAGAAACTTCACGTTGCACGGCAGTTCACCGGCATTAGTCATGGCTTCGAAGGCCTTGATATGCATAAAAAATTGGCCCTTGTCATCGCAAGCACCACGGGCAAAAAGGGCTCCCTCAGGATGCAATTCAGTTTTTTTGATGATGGGCTCAAATGGCGGTGATTCCCATAGTTCCAATGGGTCAGGTGGTTGTACATCATAGTGACCATAAACTAAGACAGTTGGTAAGTGCTCATCAAAAACCTTCTCTCCGTAGACAATGGGGTGGCAGTTGGTTGGAAAGACTTGCACCTTATCGCATCCGGCTTGATGCAAGTGTCTACTTGTGGCTTCAGCCATTTGATTAACTTGCTCCTTATAGGCTGGATCGGCACTGACGGAGGCAATCCGTAAAAGATCCTTCAATTCCTCAAGAAATCGTTCTCTATGTTCTCGAATGTACGCTTGTGTCTTTTCCATTTCTTTCATTTCGGTGATCATCTTTAAGAATCCAAATCTGGGTAAGCGATGTTTTCATTCATATTAAAGAAGAGAAAACTCAACATATCCGCACTTTCTTCAATTAATTTTGAGGTGGGTTTTCCCGCCCCATGTCCAGCACTGGTTTCGACCCGAATGAGTACCGGATTGTCGCCCTGTTGCTTAGCTTGCATTTCCGCTGCAAATTTAAAGGAGTGGGCTGGAACTACCCGATCATCATGATCGGCTGTCATAATGAGAGTGGCTGGATAAGCCCGCTGCTCCACATTGTGGAGTGGTGAATATTGGATCAAATAATCGAATGCCTCCGGATCGTCGCTACGGCCGTAGTCTTCAGCCCATGCCCAGCCAATGGTAAACTCATGATAACGCAACATATCCAGCACACCGACCCTCGGAATGGCCACTTGATAGAGGTCCGGCCGTTGCGTTAGGCAGGCTCCCACCAAGAGTCCTCCATTAGATCCACCCATGATGGCCAGTTTATCCGGACTCGTATATTTTGTGTCGATCAAATATTCAGCGGCAGCTTGAAAATCATCAAATACATTTTGCTTGCGCTCCTTGGTTCCCGCTAAATGCCACTTCTTGCCGTATTCGCCACCACCTCTCAAATTTGCCACCGCATAGATTCCACCATTCTCCAAGAAGACTGCCGTTGATACGCTGAAATTAGGCGTCAGACTGATGTCAAACCCTCCATATCCATAGAGCAAGGTCGGGTTTTTACCGTCCCTTATTACCTCTTTCTGACAAGTGATAAACATTGGAATCTTGGTACCATCCTTACTTTCATAAAAAACTTGCTCGGTGTGATAGGCGCTTAGATCTAAATCGATTTCTGGCCTTTTGAATAGCTCGCTCGCAAAGTTTTCCAGATTTAGACTGTAGATGGTGGTGGGCGATAAGAACGAGGTAAACGCATAAAACGCCTGAGAATCCTCTTTCCTACCCTGGATGGCACCCACACTGCCAATACCTGGTAGTTGCAATTTGGCCAATTCAGATCCATCATATCTATGGGCTGTCACTTCGCTCTTAGCATCAACCAAGTATTCGGCCAGAATCTTGCCACCCACAAAGGCCACCGAGCTCAAGACCTGATCTTGTTCGGCCAAGATTACTCGGTAATCTTTGGTCGGGCTGGTCATGTCGAAGGCTATCAACTGACCATTCGGTGCACCGTCATTAGTCAAGATATAGAGATCATGGCCCACATTGTCTAATACCTGATAATCGGCATCAAAGTCGTCGACAATGGTCACCCAATCCGTTTGCAGCAGCAAGTCCTTGACCTTAAGGGCATTTCCGCTGGTCGATTCAGAATAGGAAATATATAGGAAACGCTCATCCTCCGTGGTACCCGCTCCAAAATTACGCTGCGGATTTGTCGCATCTTCCATGATCAGTTTGTCTTGGTGCTGGTCTGTTCCTAATTTGTGATGATATACTTTGTGAAATTGGTTTTGTCCAGACAGGGCGTCATCCGCCTCCGATGGCTTAGGAAACCGGCTATAATAGAACCCATCATCATGCCAGGCTATCCCCGAAAACTTCACCCATTCAATGCGGTCTGGAAGCATTGATCCCGATTCTAAGTCCAGGATCTTAATGGTATGCCAATCGGATCCCCCCTCTGATACCAGGTAGGCCAGTAAAGTTCCTTCCTTATTGAAAGAAATCCCTCCCAAGGCAACGGTGCCGTCATCACTGAACTGGTTGGGATCCAGAATTACCTCAGCATCCCCTCCCAGTTGGTCCTGGGCATAAAGAATATTTTGGTTTTGAAGCCCATCATTCCTGAAAAAGTAGTACTTATCTCCACGCTTAAAGGGAGTTCCAAAACGCTCAAAGTTCCAGATCTTCTCCAAACGTTTTTTCAATAAATCCCGATACGGAATCTGATTCAGGTATCCATGGGTCACCTCATTTTGTGCGGTCACCCATTCTTTAGTGTCAGGGGCGTGATCGTCTTCGAGCCAGCGGTAGGGATCAGGGATGTCATGACCATGATAATGATCTACCACCGAATCGCGTTTTGTAATCGGATATTCCACAGAGATCTGGTGTTTAGAATGAATTGATGAGCTTCGAATTCTCTCAGAGCCACAGCCAAAGACGAGGCTGGCCAAGATGATCGAGAAGAAACATCTCCTCAATCCAACTTGATGATGTAGAATGATGTGCATGTGGCCTATTATTTGGTGATTAAACTTCAAGAACACCATGTGCCAGAAGTTTAGAAAGTCTACTAATCTAGCCATCTTGACTTAAATGATACCACTGAGACGAATGATCAATTATGTTTACTTTTATGATGTCGGATGAACAATCACCTGTTAAGCCAAATGCTAATCAGCCAAAAATAGAATTGTTTTGGTGAAATGTAGACTTGCTTTGCTGAGCTGTTCGCTGTTCTTTCTAATAGAGCCAGCGTGGACACAAGAGGTGCAGACCGATCCCAATGGAGATAAGATTGTAGTATTTGAAGATGGTTCATGGCGCTACTATGAGGCTGGTGATTCCACCCTAGCAGTTTCTAGCACATTGCCTCAACATAAACGCACGAACGATTACCGCATGTTCCAACGCTATATCGTGGCAGCGGTTGCCTACGAAGCGGAACAGGTCAAGCAATTGGACGACAGCAAGAATGCATTCCATGATTTAGAAGATCAAATCCGAATGATGACAGCCAACGATGAAAAGTCCGATTCGCTGGAATGGCAGCTCGCAAAACTAAAGAAGCAAGTGCAAAACGATCAGCGATTATTAGCTTATTCACGGGGTTTGATTAAAAAAATACTCAAGGCTGGGGCTAAAGAACGCTACGATAAATTGGAAGAAATTTATGTTCCAGGTCTTGCTACGATCAAACTAACGGATGAACAACTCGATCAGACGGACCAAATTATCGCTAATCGCAGTCCCGCAAAACTCAACCTGTTTCCACTGAAAAAGAATGGATCAGACCAAGCAGCAACCAAAAAGCAGCATAAGTCCGACCGAAACAAGAAAGGCCGTAAACGTGAGAAGGAAGATTTAGCCGAAAAAGAATCATTTGAAGAGAAAAAGCGACAATCCACGCCGTCTGAAGAAATCAATTCAGGAGCAGGAGAAAGCGTTAACCCAGATGAGGATGATCGAGAAGTTGCCGACACACCTCAAGACGATGAAAATCGAATGGCCTATCAAGAACCTGATGTAAAAGTCTCACCAGCAGATGAAATACAGTCGACGAACCCATCGCTGGGAGCTGATCAATCAACACCACCTCCACCTCAGGAGGGATCAAATGACCCTCAGGTAAGCCAGCCCGATCTCAGTACCACCTCAAAAGAGGAATCTGCCGTCTTGGCCTATGGCCCCATTGCTGGCTACGATTGGGATTCGGAGGTCCTCGTTGATCCCCCAAAATATCACTGTCATTTCACCTATGAGGGAGTAGATGCCTTTACGCAGCAACAGAAAAGAGAGTTGGCGGGTGAATACTTTTTTTCTCATACAGATGACCGCCTCAAACCATACTTGCAAAATCGAGACTATGTAAAATGTCAGTCGTATTTGACCAGTATTTCGGGAGGTTATCGATATCTAACCTTAGTCATTACGATTGGATCACGCAATGCACGAAGAGAGTACGGTTATATAAAATCAGGAAGTCTGCTCAACATCAAATTGCTTGACAATAAAACTGTTTCTCTTTTTAGTCAAGGTGATCACCTCGGCAACATTAATACAGCCAATGGCACCACAACTTACACGATCAAATATCCCATCGATTTTCAAAAAGAAAAAATACTCAGTAAGGGGGAGGTCGACAAAGTAAGAATCGTGTGGTCTACGGGCTATGAAGATTACGAAGTTTACAACGTCGACTTTTTTATCAATCAACTGTCCTGCCTTAACAATAATTAAATAAATGCTTGGTTTACAGCTCCCTACAGATCCAAGATGGGTTAATTTAGCAGAAAAAAGCCTGGAAGAAATTCTGACGGATCATGCCTATTGCGAGCAAAAAGCGGCTACTTCATGCATCTCATTAATTCAACTGTATCCAGATTATGAGGATATGGTGGCAGCCTTAGCTCCCATCGTGACCGAAGAATGGGGCCACTTTCGACAGGTACTTGCCGAAATGAAAAAGAGGGGTCTCAAGCTGGGTAAACAAAGAAAAGATCTCTATGTCAATAAGCTGTTGAAGGTGCAGAAGAAAGGAGGAAGTTTGCGCGATCGCTTAATTGAGAAGCTCCTGGTCTGTGCTATGATCGAGGCACGTAGTTGTGAGAGATTTCGACTGCTGTCATTGCATCTAAAGGATGATGATCTTAAGCACTTTTATCATCAATTCATGGTATCTGAGGCGGGACACTACCGACTTTTCATTGACCTGGCAAAAAAATATGGTGGCGAAGAGCTGGTGCGAAATAGATGGAGCGAATTTCTCGAGGAAGAAGCGAAAATAATGGCTGAACTTGAACCTAGGGGAGATCGGATGCATTAGCAGGGTCAAACCCAGTCGCCCAGTCGTCAGTAACTAAGCTCCTGCAGACCCTTCCCACACTTTTTAGCGTACACGCTTTAGGCGATCATTATCCCAAAACACCACATGTGCAGATCTAAATCCGTACTCCTTTGATTTTTCTGCGGCTCGCTTGGCGTCATCCAACGTCTTAAATCCTTCGAGCAACATGATGGTCCATTCATCTTTTTGTAGCGATTTGACGTGACCTAGCGCCGAGACTTTGCTTGGATCAAATAATTCTGGGTTGAGGTAGGAGGCCAAGCGAATCATATAGCGAGGGCCCACAAATTCAATCCCATTATCAGCGATCTGTAAGGGCAGGTGCTGGGTGATGAATGCATGAGAAAAGGCTGTCTCAGCTTTGATCCTCGACAAAACCTTCTCAGCAAGTCCTCGACTGCTAAACTTTCCAACTTTCAACTTGTCGAGACTGCCTTCAACCGCCAAGTGCAGATCACCGTATTGCTCAAGTATCGCACGGTAGCTCTCCACATCAATGGTCCCTGTGTGCTTGGCCAGAACTTGGATGCTGAAATAGGGGACTACGTCAGATTTATCATCATGTAGTGACTCCTTTTTTGATACGGATAAACCTCCCCCAAATCCTTCCGGTTTTAATTTAGTCATCATCGGAGTCAGTAAGATATTCCGAATGAAGTACGGCTCAACCTTGTCACCGGTTTGAAAAACTTTTTCGTAATCCTTGTAATGATCCTTTTTTATGGTTAGGCGATATTTCGTACGGGGCAAAAGATACAGGGAAAACTCTCCCTGTCGATTTGAAACCACCTCTTGAACTTGATTTTCATCCATGGCCAACAATTCGATTCTGGCGTCGCTGAGGTAGTGCGATTTAGATGCCGCATCTTTCACCGTGCCCCGGTGGTGATTTGGTGAGCGACTCAGGTATATGTTATAGGTTTTGTCGTCACCCTGAATCTCTTGGTAGTCTAAAAGGAGGTCCAGATTTGTGTAACCGCTCTTGGCTATACGCACATAGCAGGAAAACCCTTCGGCGGTTTCCATCGAAAACAAACCAGAACTATTGCTCTCGTAGGTGGGATGACCACAACTCGAAAAGTCAATGGTAAAAAATGGAACGGGCTTCCTGGTCGTGATATCCAAGACTTGAATTGAAATAGACTTACTGCCACCTGCCACGATGGCCGATTCTGCAACCTGGGTCGAAACAGCCGCTTGCCCGATCACCGAAGCCTGTTGTGCACTGCCATAGGTGCTGTACAACAGTAAGAATAACAATGGGAATGCTCGCATGCCGGCAAACATAGATCTTTTTTGCAAGTTATTCATATTAATAATAATAATAATATAAAATAATCATATAAACAAAGAAATACATATTACTAGCTAACTTAATGTATAACTCTTGACCATGATCGAACAAAATCTAATCAGCGGATAATGAGTTCATTGCCCGCAGTGACTTCGCCCGATACTTCGCTGGGATCGGCATAGATTTGACTTCGAGCAATAAAAAGGCTGGTTTCACAAGCAGATACCTGCGCTAAATCGTTAACATAAAAGTCCCGATGCTTTGAATTTTTTCGGTTAAATTTGATCCATCTCAACTAATCTTATCTTTTACAACCGATTACATATGATGAAGAATAATCTACACTTGATTGCGCTATTGGGTTTCTTGACGTCCTTATCCAGTGTCTCTGCTCAAGAACTCGATCATCGGCAAGGGGAATTTATCATTTGCCTCCATCAAGCCGATCAATTAAGTGCATTTGTTGAGCGTCACCGCTTCTTCAACAATGTAACTACTGATTTGCGGGCAAAAAAGTGCCTTTCTCGCTCTGGCAATATCTGGCAGGTCTCGTACGATTTTGCCGAAGTCAATGGCCATGAATTTAAGCAGTCATTGGAGCAGGATCCAGGTGTCCGAATCGTGCAGCACAACCATTTTCTGAAGAAGAGATCTCGTCAACCGGATGATCCGCTGGTCGATGAGCAGTGGCAATGGTTTAACATCAGTGCCAGATCAGAGGTCGCAATGAGCTCTTTACAGCGGGCCTGGGATATCACCACCGGTGGTTTATCAGCCCATGGTGATACCATCGTGGTGGCTGCCATTGATGTTGGTGTAAATGACAAACATGAAGATTTACGACAAAACATCTGGATAAATCACGCTGAAATACCCGGTAACGAAATCGATGACGATGAAAACGGATATGTGGATGATTACCGAGGATGGAATGTAGTGGAAGAAAACGACAACATAGATCCGGAAGAGTTTGGAGGGTCTCAAGATGCTCATGGTACCGAGATCCTAGGAACCATTGGAGCAGCCGGGAATAATGGTTTTGGTGTGTCAGGGGTAAACTGGAATGTGAAGATGATGAATGTGTACTTCAACTCTGATTTAAATGAAGCCGATATGATAGGAGCATACGGTTACATCATGGAACAGCGGAAGATGTATAATGAATCCAATGGCACCAAGGGAGCGTTTGTCGTTTCAACCAATCTGTCTTACGGTGATGAAGATCTCACCCCAGAAGAGACGCCGATCTGGTGTGCGGTTTATGATATGCTGGGTGAGGTTGGCATTTTAAATTGTGCTGCTACGGCCAATGAAGCACTTGACATTGATAGCATTAAAGATGTTCCGACCTCATGCCTTAGTGACTTTATGATTTCGGTGACAGCCACAGATATCAACGATAACCGGACTTTTTCGGCCTTTGGAAAGAATGATATTGACCTTGCTGCTCCCGGTGAACTGGTTTACACCACCAATCTAAACGCCTATGGTACGGTAACGGGTACATCCTATGCATCTCCGATTGTGGCTGGTGCCATAGCCCTCCTGTACGCCTCGCCTTGTGCCGATCTTGCCAACCTGGCAAAGACTGATCCGGCGGCGGCGGCCCGGATGGCCAGAGAACTCATCTTAAGCCAGGTAGATCCCATTGAGAGCTTAACTGATCAAGTTAGTTCCGGGGGTCGCTTAAATATCTTCAATACCATTTCCAGCTCGCTTTCCGCTTGTATGGAATGCGTGGCTCCCTTCGATGTAGTGGCAGAGGTCAGTCCAGCGGTCGTCAACATCAGCTGGTCCTTGGAAGACTCCACAGCGACCACCAACCTTGAATATCGGATGATCGGCGATACCAACTGGGTACTGGTCGAAAACGTAACCTCACCCACGTCATTGGCCGACCTAGGTGATTGTCAGACCTTCGAATTCCAATTGACTTCGATGTGTCTAGACAGTACCTCAGCAACATCAAACATAGGTGGCTTCACTACCAGCCTCTGTTGTGATTCACCAGGTGGGTTGCGGCTGGGAGAAGTCACCGACGGTTCTGCCAACATTCAATGGGATTCGGTGACTGCGGCACTATCTTATGAGCTCCGAGCTACAACCGTCGACTCCATTAGTTGGGATACCATTGCGTTATCAAGCACTTCTGCACAATTAGACAGTCTCCTGCCCTGTCAAGAGTATCTGGTTCAGATAAGGACTATTTGTACCGGCATGTCCAGTATGTTTGGTGACACTCTACATCTCCGCACGCTCGGATGCGGACCATGTCTTGATTCAACCTACTGTGAACTGGATGTACAACCATTTGGAGCTGAGTGGATTGAGTCATTTACACTAAACACCATTGACAATACATCGGGATACAATGACGGATATGGAGATTTCACCGGTGATGCCACCACGCTGTTGACGGATAATTCGTACGACCTAACTTTTCGACCGGGATTTGCCGGAGATACTTTGGCCGAAAACTACTTCGCCTGGATTGACTACAACCAGAATGGCGCCTTTGAAAACGAGACTGAATTGGTTTTTGCCAGTGATAGCGCCACTGCTGATAGTGTCGTGATAGGTACCTTTACTGTCCCTTTTGACGCGCCCGAAGGACTGACCAGATTGAGAGTTTTGATGCTCTTTGAACCCCTTGATACCGTGATGGGTTGCGGTCAATTGGTTGACCTAGGAGAAGCGGAAGATTATTGCGTTAACATCGTGTTTGATTCCTTACTTTGTCCCAAGCCCGAAGGTGTTGATACTGCTAATTTTGCTGGCACCTCTACGGACATTGTGTGGGAAAGGGTCGACTCGGCCATTGCCTATACCATCAGATATCGGAAAATGGGCGAAGAAGAATGGGAAGAAGCTGCTGATACGGCAAACATGTACGCTCTGTCAGAGCTGGAAGAATGTGCCGATTACGAGGTACAGGTTCAAGCAGTTTGTATGCAGGACACCAGTGGGTATACCGAGAGCTTTGTGTTTTCCACGTTCTGTTCGACCAATGTTCCAGAACTTGCTCTGGTAGAAAGCTTTGATGTCTTTCCGAATCCCTTCTTATCCGAGTTTTCCATACAGCTTGAAAGCAAATCAGCCTTCCATGCCCAAATGGAGCTGTGGCAGCCTGACGGAAGTCTCATCCTTAACCAGCCGGTACCGGTGACGGAAGGTAAAAACAGTTTGGTTGTCAAAGATCTAAACGACTTATCAAGTGGAGTCTATTTTCTCACCCTACGATCAGACAGTGGGCAAATAGTTAGGAAACTCATGAAACCCTGAGCACTTCTGCTATCGCCATGGGTCGCTCAGACCTCCGGATTGGCCGCACGGTAGGCGCTTTGCGATCTTTTACCTGCGTGACTAACCAAGAAAACACCTAGGCCAATGAGCAAACCCGAAATCAATTTTGGTACGGTGAGTAGATCTTTCTCAAAGTATAGCGCGATCATAGTTGCCATCAGTGGTTGGGAATAAATGTAGATACTGACCGTCGTTGGAGATAGCTCTTTGATGGCATAGGCATTAAACATAAATGCCAATACGGTGGCTCCCAGGACAACGAACAAAAAAGCCACCCAAATGCCAGTAGGAAAGGTCGACCATTGAACCGCCAAAGCTTGCTTAAAACCAAATGGTAAAACCATCAAGAGACCGAAAGCATAAAGCCATTTCACCACGGTCAAGGGGTGATACTTGATCAACAGCTTCTTCACCAAAACAATATAAAATCCATAAGAGCAGGCGGTCAAAAAGACCAATAACTCACCCATTCCCAGAGCCCCCCACTGATTGGCCTGACTCGAAACAATCAGGTAAAAAGCCCCCAGTGCTCCCAACGAGATTCCGAGTATCTTTCGAGCCGTGATCTTCTCGTGTAATAAAAAACTGGCGGCTACTAAAACTAAAACAGGGGTCGTGGTCATGATGAGTGAGGCATTAATGGGTGTGGACCAATTGAGACCTTTAAAGAACAGTAATTGGTTCGCGGCTACTCCCAGTACAGCACACAGCACGAGCAAAGGAAAATCACGCCTCAACAGCTTGCCTGCAACCAACCAATGATGCAAGCACCAAAACACCATACAAGACAACCCGACTCTAAACAAAATAAATCCAAAGGGTTCGATATAGTCAGGCATAACCTCTTTGGCAACTGTAAAATTGATTGCGTAAATCAAATTGGCGAGGAAAAGAAATAGATGTGCAAGGATCGAACGGGACAAGGTGATATATTTAGACTGTGAAAGATACCATCACCAGCAACACTTTTTGAAATGATTAGTATTATCAAACCCATTTAATTTTAAAATAGTATGAAGCTAGATTTATCCGGGAAGGTAGCCGTAGTGACAGGAGGTGGTTCAGGTATAGGCTTTGCCATAGCAGAACAATTGATCGCCCATGGTGCCAAAGTATTGCTCAATGACATCAATGAAGGACTGGCAGAGTCGGCAGCTTTGCAACTGGGAGAATCACAATGCCTCGGTCTAACCGGTGATGCAAGTGATCCCGTTTTTATTGAGGAGATGATCCAGCGAACTGCTAGTTATTTTGGCCGCGTCGATATTTGTGTAGCCAATGCCGGAATTACCTCCCATGGTGCATTTTTAGACACCACCCCAACCCAATTTGAAAAACTGACAGATCTTAATTTGAAGGGCACCTTCTTTCTTGCTCAAGCTGGCGCTCGGCAAATGATCTCTGAGGGTCATGGTGGTCGGATTTTACTGATTTCATCGGTAACGGGTGTACTTGCCCATAACGATTTAGTAGCCTACGGCATGACCAAAGCTGGCATCAGTATGCTGGCAAAAGCACTCGTGGTAGAACTTGCGCACCACGGCATCACCACCAATGTGATCGCACCAGGAGCGGTGGCTACCGAACGAACACTGGCGCGCGATCCCGACTATGCTGAGAAATACGCTGCCATCATTCCAACGGGCCGTACGGCGTCCCCTACAGACATAGCTCACACGGCACTGTTTCTCGTTTCGGACGAGGCACGACAAATCAATGGCCAAACCCTCATTGTCGATGGAGGGATCACCAGTCTCTGTGCTATGCCGAGGGACATTGAAAAGGTGAATTAGCAAATAGTGGCTATTCCTCCGCTACACTTCAAGCGATCTTAGTATTGGTAATAAATCCGGATCAACTGCACGGTCGCTAACCCTAGAAATACATAGCCAAGGGCCTTATTGGTGTACTTCGACACATCATCTAGGCGATCCACGATGTACCGAGCCAACTGCACATAACCGAAAAAAACCAGGAACGCACCCAGGCCAGAACCCATTGCGACGGCCAAGATGGCAAGCAGACCACTGATCTCATAGCCGGCACTGCGCAACCAAATGCCAACAAAGATCCAGGTTGGAATAATCAGCATATTCATGGCTGCAATAAAAATACCGTAGCCAAAGTTTTTGCGATTGGAACCTGCTCCCACCTTTTTCTTCATCGAAGGTTTTCTAATCAGATAAAAGAGGCCCAATAGCAAAAAGACCACGACTGCCAACCACTGGATAAATTGGCCGATGGTAGCATTCTTCGTTAATACATCGATAAAGAAAAGTGCGATAAAAGTATAGGTAAGTTGGGTGATCGAAGCACCAAAGGCAACCATGATCCCGGGTCGATGCCCCCTCTTGATCGTACGTTCGGCCACAGCCAAATTAATCAATCCCGGGGCTAAAGCGCCTAACACACTAAATACAGTACCCAGTAGGAGTAGGCTCAGTAGATTCATTTGGTTTCCCGTTTTGACGGGGCTTGGCTAACTTTCGTTACGGCAAAGTAGCAATATTTTAAAAGCCTAGAAAGCAGTGGATGCGATAAAAACCAATAGCCAAGGATTGTTTTGGAAAGTGACGAATCTACTCTCTTATGCCTGTGCCACTTGTGGTGCTCGTTTGAATATTCGCCTCGGGTGTTTGACCCATCGATGACGGTGGAGTCTAGCTTCAGCGATCATAACTCCCTGATCCAGATATTGCGATACCTCACTTTATCACTGTGATCCTGTAGCAGCAATGGCATTTTGGCCGGATGCATGATGTAGTAGGGTTCTCCAATGTATACGCAAGGTCCCTTTAGCTCAAAATTGTTTTGAATCAACACCCCATTGTGGAAAACAGTAATGCTGGCAGGTTTTTCTACCGTACCATCGTCGGTAAACTTCGGAGCATTAAAAACAATATCGTAAGCTTGCCACTCACCGGGAGGTCGACTGGCATTGACCAATGGGATGGATTGTTTGTAAAGAGATCCGGCCTGGCCGTTGGAATAGGTCTTATTCTCGTAAGAATTCAGCACTTGTACCTCGTAGAGGCCCATCAAAAAAATACCACTATTGCTATAACCCTGATCTTTCTTGCCAGGATCCACCGGGGCCAACCATTCAACATGCAATTGAACATCTCCAAAAGCTCGTTTGGTTTCGATGGCACCGGTCCCAGGTTCAACAATCATAGCACCGTCTTTTACGATCCAACCAGGGTCAGTAAACTCTGGATGATTGATCTTTTGATCCAGAATGGCAGCTACCTGATCCATTCGGGCTCCATAATCAAATTTTGGATGCTGCCAAGCACTTAGATCGGTCCCATCAAAAAGTACGATGGCATCTGAGGGCGGTGAATTCAAGATGCCTGGTGTCACTTTTTCGGGTATCGGATCCCAGACTTCCGATTTATGCCAAGGCTTAGTCTTCTGTAATTCATCCCAATCCAGCTCGGTGCCTTCCTGTGCAAACATCGAAACACAGGTACAAAGTATCGTAATTACTATGGAGTAAATGCGCATAGGAAATTGTAAGTTGATCAAATTATTAATGAACCTAAATATCGTATTTCTAGCCCTCCTGATGAAATTCTATGATGATTTTATCGATGGCCTGAATGAGCGATTCCAAATGTGCTTTCGTCACGTAGGTCTGACCGATTACTACCCTAATGCAATAAGTTCCATTCACTCGGGTATGCGTAACATAAAATCTGCCGGATCCATTTAACCTACCGAGCAATTCCCGGTTTTTTTGTTCTAACGCTGAGGGTTCGCCAGCCGCATAACGGAAACAAACCAAATTGAGCGTTCGCGGAGCCATCAATACTAATCGATCATGCTGCCGCACGTATGCTTCAAATTCACCACTTAAAGCCAGGTGATGACGCAGTTTTTCTCGAATCCCCTCTACACCATATGTTCTCAATACAAACCAAAGCTTAAGCGCACGAAACCTTCTCCCCAGTGGAATGCCCCAATCGCGATAATCATTAACTTGAGCAGACCCAGCATATTTTAGGTACTCTGGCAAGATGGCCAAAGTGCGCACCAGTGCTGATTTATCCTTTACATAGTATGCGGTGCAGTCGAAGTTGGTAAACATCCATTTGTGAGGATTAAAGACAAAACTGTCGCATCGCTCCAGGCCCTTTGCCATCCATTGATATTCTGGCAGGATCAGCGCGGTTCCGGCATAGGCCGCATCCACATGAAGCCAAATATTATGTCGGGCACAGATTTTACCAATGGCATCAACCGAGTCGATGGCGGTGACACCCGTGGTTCCGACGGTAGCCACCACGCATGTCGGTACGAAGCCCGCTGCTAGATCTGCTTTAATTCGATTTTCGAGATCTTCTGGATCTAATCGGAAGTGCGCGTCTACCTTAATTATTACATAATTTTCACTTCCAAGGCCAGCTATCTTAACGCCCTTTTCAATAGAGCTGTGCGTTTCTGACGATGCGTAGACGCGATAACATGCGTCTCTAATTCCTCGCTCATTGATTGTCCATTCCGAAATGCGCTCTCTGGCACAAAGAAGCGCCACGAGGGTGGCTGTACTTGCCGTATCTTGAATTACACCCGAAAAATCAGCGGGTAGATTTAAGAGGTCCTTCAACCACTCCATCATCTGCTCTTCCAGTTCAGCAGCCGCTGGCGAGGTATCCCAAATCATACACTGATTGGCCAGGGTGGCGGTAATCATTTCAGCTAGTACGGAGGGAGGTGAACTATTC
Source organism: Saprospiraceae bacterium (assembly GCA_965223215.1). GTDB lineage: Bacteria > Bacteroidota > Bacteroidia > Chitinophagales > Saprospiraceae > JABDMH01. The sequence goes on from CBDCVZ010000010.1 coordinate 999,512, forward strand.
GCGGGGAAATAGGCCATGAAACCAGGGTGTTGCCAATGGACGATTCCAGGCATGATTTGTTCCCTAAAGTCCGCCCAGATTTGTTCGAAGGGCTCTCCATTGGTGGGTGCTTTTTCTGCGATTCTTGCGACAATATCACCTGGCCGCAAGGTCGACTTAACTGGATACTCCTCGATGTTTTGCAGGTAATCTGCCATCCAATCCACTAAAGTATGGGCATGCTTTCTAAAATCATCTAATCTCATGGTTGTCTGCTTGTGCAGGATCAAAAATAGCAGACATATTCAGATCCAAATCCCCATTTTCTTGTAGCCAGAGGTGTTTAGTCTATCTTTGGTAGACATGCTGTCGATCTTCTCACTTCTGACCTTTCCCCTTTTGTTGGTCGATGCTGGCCACAAACATCCCATTTACATTTCTCTGTGCACGATTGATATTGCGGAAGATCGAAGTTGGTCGGGTGAGCTGCGGATATTCTATGATGATCTGGAAGATGCCCTGCAGTATATGACGGGCAATCGACCGAATCTATCCAAGCATCATCTGCCTGACCATCGGGCTCAAATTTTGGATTACCTCCAGGCCAAATTTCTAGTCAAATCAGACCAAAGACATCCATTTTCAATCTCCGCACTCGAACGAAAAAACGACTTGGTTTTTGTTTTGATCAAAGGTCACAATGAATGGCCAATCAAGTCGCCAACGATAACCAATCAAATTTTGCTTGAACTGTTTGAGGCGCAGAAGAACATCCTAAAACTAAGATTCCGTGATCAACAAAGACTTATCTATTTCAACAAGACCAACCCCGAACAGTTAATCCCATGAACCAACATAGATTCGATTGGTAGGCTGGCACACTACCTCTACCCCCCCGCCGGTAGCGCATCCACTAAAATCTGCGTCATCACTTTGATGCCTGTAGACAGTGAGGTGGGAAGCTCCGGATAATAGAAAGGTGAATGCAGGGCCGGAATACTTTCACCGTTCGCGGCGGCCTGCACACGTTCGTCGGGAACCGTTCCCAACCAGAATAATACGGTCGGTATATCGTGGTCCGTCTGACCATATTTTGCAAAATCTTCCGCCACCATCTGGGGAGCAGCATCAACTACCTGATCATCACCGATGGCCGCTGCCGACGAACTTACAAACCGATCAACCAATGCAGGATCATTATAATTGGGATCGGTAGACTCCTCCGGGATCGTTACTTTCGGGTACATGTCTTCCGGAAGGCCCGCAGAAATGGCAATGCCCTTGGCAATTTCCCTAATCCGCTGATGAATTTTGAAACGCACGTCATTTTTGAAAGTTCGAAGGGTGATCTCAAGGTGGACCTGATCGGAAATGATGTTGTGTTTGGTACCACCGTGAATTGAACCAACGGTTAGAACTGCTGATTCGATGGGATCAATGTTTCTACTTACAATGGTCTGCAATTCCATAACCATCAGAGATGCCAATACCACCGGATCAATCGATTTGTGAGGAGATGCGCCATGCGCCCCGCGTCCAAAAATGGTGATATCAATGCTCTCGGCTCTGGCCATGGTATAACCCTTGCCAAACCCAACCTGTCCGGCGGGAATCGAGGGACTGGCATGGAGAGCCACACCATAGTCGGGAAGTGGAAATCGCTCGAAGAGACCGGCTTCCAACATGAGGTGAGCACCCTGGCCTATTTCCTCAGCTGGTTGCCCGATGAAGACCAAAGTGCCCCTCCACTGATCTTTCATTTGTGCCATGGCTCGCGCCGTACCCACCCAGACGGTCATGTGCATATCATGACCACAGGCATGCATGGTCTTGTTTTCCACCCCATTCATGTCAGCCATCTGATGATTGCTTGCATAGTCCAGCCCGGTTTTTTCGATCACGGGCAGACCATCCATGTCGGTGCGATATAGTATGGTAGGACCTTCTCCATTTTTCATGACTCCAACGATGCCGTGACCTCCCACTTTCTCGGTTACCTCAAACCCCGCATCTCGTAGTTCTCCCGCCAGACGTGCTGCGGTTTTTTCCTCTAGGAGTGATAGCTCTGGCATTTGATGCAACTCCTGATAGAGCGCTTCAAGTTCATTTCCTTCTGCAATAAGAAATGCATCAACATCTTGTTGAATTGGGTTTTCCCAAAACCACGGCACGAGCAACAGGCCTAGCAATAAAAAACGAATCATAAGGAATTTCTTTTGGGAAAAGTTACAAAAATACCTCCTGCCAAAAATGGGCGTTGTGGATGATCACCATTCATTAGAGGCGCTAGGACACAAAGCATGCCCCTTCCAGCATTCCAATCACGCAGGTTTCACGCATTTCAATTGTTCTAATTTTTCCTTAATCATTTTTGCCACGACAACAGATGGAGAGTGACAAAGTCACCGGGATCTCCTATTTCTAATTTTCTATTCCTTTGCTATTTTGCAATACTCAATCTACGGGATGTAGCGCAGCTCGGTAGCGCGCGTCGTTCGGGACGACGAGGTCGCTGGTTCGAATCCAGTCATCCCGACAATCGATACGACTTAAATATTAATTATCAGGTATTTGCATATATCGATATCGGGCATGTCCCCAACCTAGTTGAAATTTAGCCGACGAAGAATTGGTAAAAAGGAAGCGGCTCCATAAATTGATTAATGGACAAAAAAGAATCAAAAGATGGAACCACTTACAAGTAAAATTACACAAGAAAATCGAGCAAACCTAGAGTGGCTGTTGGAGCAACCAATAGATGTAAAGATGGAGATGATGAAGAGTCATCTAAGCATTTGCCAAATTATAGCCAACCAGATAATGAATGAGGAGATGATAAGGTTGGCAGGTGAGCGGTATGGCCGAGACAAACCGATGGATGGCAAGTATAGTCGATGGGGAACCAACCCTGGAAGTATTCGCATGGGAGACCAACGCTTAAAAGTGGAAGTTCCTCGCGTTCGAGATATGCAAAATGGGCATTGCATTCCCTTAGAGAGTTATCAACAAATGCGTGAGATGGAAAGCATGAGTGATCAAATTGTGCAGGGAGTGATAAAGGGTCTAAGCACGCGTGATTATGAAGGTGTGATTGATCATATGAGAGAAGGATTTGGATTGTCAAAGAGTGCTGTGAGTCGGAGATTTGTAGAGGATAGTCGAGATGAACTAGAGGCGTTTATGAGTCGGGATCTTAGTGGGCATCAATTCATAGCCATATTCATTGACGGTAAAAGCCTTGGAGGAGAGCAAATCATAATTGCACTGGGAGTTAGCGAGCAGGGGAAGAAAATACCACTTGAATTTGTACAAGCTCACAGTGAGAAAGCAGAACCAGTAGCAGATATGCTCCGTAGGATAAAGGGAAGAGGGGTACAGGTTGAAGATGTACTCTATATATTAGATGGATCTAAGGGATTTCGCAAAGCTGTAAAACAAGTCTGTGGCGAGCATGCATTAATTCAGAGGTGTACATGGCACAAATTTGAAAATATCAAAAGCTACCTGGCCGAGAGCGAACATGCCCAAACAAAAGCCGACTATTATGAAGCCCTTGGACGCGAAAGCTACGAAGAAGCCAATACCAATCTGCTAGAACTTGAACATCGAATTCGTACTGTAAATGCAGCTGCTGCCAATAGCATTCTAGAAGCACTAGAAGAAATTCTAACGCTGCATAAATTAGGAATCAATCAAAAGCTTTGGCAAACATTCCGCTCAACAAATTGTGTTGAGAGTCTTAATTCTCAACTAGGAAAATATCTTCGAAAAGTCACCAATTGGCAATCATCTGACCAAAGGTACCGCTGGACAGCAGCTGGACTTATGGCATCCGAAAAGAAAATGCATAGAATTAGAAATATCGATTATTACCCCTGATGAAAAAAGCAATATTATTACATTACACTACCCAAAGAGCCACTTCCTAATTTCAACTAAGGTTGGGACATGCCCAAATAAAAAATTGCCCTCTTCGTAATTGTCGATTTGATTTGAAAACTAAATGCCCTTTAGATGGAAAATGTACTCAATATGCAGAGAAACACATTTGTATGTAAATACTTGCACTTACTTCATTCTGTGGTCAAGGTTATTATCGTCCTCACTGTGATATGGCCCATGTCCAAGTCATACACTCAATGCCCTCAGGAGTGCATTAACTTCAATACTTTATTCGGGAAAGATGCAGGAGCTGCCATTACCACTGGTAAGTCAAACTCCTTTTTTGGACAAAATGCCGGAAAAAACAATACATCAGGTGATGCCAACTCTTTTTTTGGACTGGACGCAGGTTTGTCAAATACAATTGGAGATTCCAATTCCTTTTTTGGATTTGCTGCTGGTTCTTCAAATACCACTGGTCATAGGAACTCCTTTTTTGGACAAAGTGCTGGAAGTTCCAATACTTACGGAGTTAGTAATTCCTTTTTTGGCTACTCAGTAGGACAATCTAATACCTCCGGTTCCAATAATTCGTTTTTTGGAACTGGAGCAGGAATAAACTTGGAAGGAGGAGACTATAATTGCTTCTTTGGAAGCTGGGCTGGAGCTAAGATTGTTTTAGGGGGGAGCAATTGCTTTTTTGGTCCGTTTGCAGGAGCAGAGATCACAGGAAGCTCTAACATCTGTATTGGAAGAGAAGCCGGTCCCACATCTCAAAATGGTAATGTATCTGGCCGACTATATATCGATATTGAACAAGATAATGATCCTCTCATTTATGGTGAGTTCTCTAATGACTTTGTTAAAATAAACGGCACCTTCGAAGTGACCGCCGGACTGACCAATCCTTCCAGCATTGCATTAAAAAAGGACTTCGAATTTGTCAACCGCACGGAAGTGCTGAATAAGATTTCCCAACTCAATATCCAAGAATGGTCGTACAAGCACGATCCGGAGGTTCGCCACGTGGGGCCAACTGCAGAAGCTTTTTATGCTGCTTTTAATCTGGGTGCTGGATCAAAAACGATTTCGACCATTGATGCAGATGGTATAGCGCTTTTGGCCATTCAGGCTTTGAAGGAACAAGTTGATGCCTTAAGAGCAGAGATTGAGGCTTTGAAAAGTAAGAATTAGGAAACACGAGTTCTATGTACTCGCTTTAATGGAGACGGAAGGAGAATATTAATCCCAATGGAACCAACTAATCTCGCGAATGAGGAATTCTAGCGGACTCTTGTGACTCGATTTTTGAAATATTTTCTTTTAGTTGATTATTTGCCATCAAGTGGTAACCATCGATGGAAAATCACGTGGTGCCTTCGTGACTTTGGGGCGTGTAATCAACCAGGCCACTAAGAGACATGCTGCAGGGCCAGGTCCAACTTGTCTCGCTCGGCAAAAAGTAGTCCCAGATCCAGATAAGCAGACGCGTACAGACCCATTTGGTTCCGATCACCGTAAATGCACAAACTCTCCCGTAACGACTCTTCGACAGCTTCATATTGTAACATTTCGGTTTGCAACTTACCTTTGAGTTGATAGGCCTGTGCCAATTTTACTGGCAGGTCTAACCTGGAAAAACCGGCTATTGCCCCCTTTAGGGTCTTCATCCCATCCTCATTATTGGCGAGCCGATTATTGTGATCTTGCAATTAAAAAAATCGATTCAATGTAATGGACAAATACTTTGGTGGGATCATTGACCAGTGTCCATTCGGCAATCTGGTTGGCCACCTGCAACTGCTGATCGCCATTGGAAGGGTTCGAATACTGAGAGGAGACTATTGATTTGAGTGGGCAGAATTGGTGGGTTCGCAGGTTCCAAACTAAGTAGCGAGCAAAGCAAAATCAACTGACCGGCCTAGTCAAAACTGTGGACATAAAGCGTTTTCCATAAAGCGGGAGAAGCATCAATGGCAAGCTTTGATTAGAGATAGCTTTTTTTTGCCAGCATGTGCTCATTGAGAGGAAAGATGCATGCTTCATCTAGGAGATTAATTTCTGGACTTATTCATCAACAAATATTCGTTTGACATCCGACGTTATTCTCCGCTAAAGCGATAACTTTAAAAACTGATCAAATCAAACAAGATGAGTTACTCCACGGGAGATTGGAAAAATTCATTTTCTGTGTTTGGCTGCTGCCTGCTCCTACTGGTTTGCTGCGTTTCTGCTTCCAGCCAAACCAGTGACTTGCTCCAACCAGTACCACCTGCCAACTTAGCCGACATTGACCCAAGGAGTTTTTCGGATGCAGAAATTGACCTCCCATTTTATCTGGGGCATTTCCACCAATTGGCTAATGCCGTCTTAATGGAAGGTCCACACCGCGGTTTCATCGATATTTCGGTGTGGAGGAATATAAAGGACAATCAACCCTACAATGCACGGATCATGGAGAACATCCTCTCCTTGGCCTTTTTTTATGCCAACGACCAGCCATGGAATCCGTATTATGGGTCTCCACCTCTTCGCCATCGTTTAGAAGCAGCCTTGGCCTTTTGGTGTGACATCCAAAGTCCGCAAGGGGCTTTTAGTGAATACGGTCCAGAAAAGTGGAATCTTGCTGCATCGGCTTTTGCGACCAAGTTTATGGGTGAAAGCCTTCAATGGATCAGCAAAGGACCAGAAATAGACACCTTTTTGTTAGCCCGGGTCATTGCTGCAGATCGCAAGGCCATCAGACATGTACTCACCGATTCAGCTTTCTACACCTTTGGCCAAAGCTATTCAAATCAGTATTCCAATGTATGGGCTGGCGCCCTAGCATACCAAAATCTATATCCCGACGCTGAAATAGATAGCCTCTTGAGAAAGCGAATCCGACAAAGTATGACGACCTTTCAAAGTACCGCGGGATACTTCTATGAAGCCAATGGACCGGATTGGAGCTATAACCTAGGTACCCATCACAGCAACTTGCATATGGCTTTCCATTATGCACCGGATGACGAAATAAAGCAGTTGCTGACTGAAAAAGAGCAGGCGTTCAGTGACTGGTTGGCCTATAATGTGATTCCAGAACCCGGAGTCGAGGAATTTGTATTAAATCGCGGCATCGAGTGCCGGCAACGTCGTCCTTCATTTATGCCCTATGGTTGGTTGCTATCTCAGGGTATGCCCTTGGTATCTGTTGATTCGTTAAGTCACCCATTTGTATTGGATGCGTCTGCCGTCGAGCAAGCCATTGCGGAAGTCAAAGCTCACACCATCGGCCACTGGCCGAGTATAGATTCGCTTCCGATTGGGGAATTTCACGCTTATAGCCCTTATGCATTTCTCTATCGGCAACATGAGCGACATTATCCCACCGCGACAGAACGTTCCACGGCGCTGCAAAATCTTCCGATCCACCGCGCTCCATTTATCCATCAACGCTATGATCGACGCAATGGCACCATCTATACATTTATCAAGGCATCGTCTTACTATGCCATTTTCAACAGTGGTAAAAAGGTTCGCAATCAACAGCGATTGGGCCTTGGCCTGCTGGGATCCACACAAAAAGGTGCCTTATTGCAGACACAGACAGGAGAAAATGCCAACGCCTGGGGATCTAGGTTGCATCCTGATTCCTTGCCGTTTGAAGGTGGCGACCTACCGGTTGAATTTCATCTGGACGGAAGGAAAATCACGCCACAACCTGGAAATCATGATTTGCCAGACGGTTTGTTCAGTCTTCGCTATTCTCTGGGTGGATTAGGAACCAAAGAATTAGTCTTTTTGCCCGACCGAATCCAAGTCAAAGTTCGAGCAGACAGACCCATTATTGACCATCTCCCTTTGCTAAGTACTTCCCACAAGTATGAACAAACGAAACAGAAAGTTGAGTTACCTGGAGTAACCGTTTTAATTCCTAACCAACGTAGTGAGCTGAATATTTCGGAGGGGGAGAAACTCCTTGCGACTAAATCATTACTAGTAGTGCAGGTTAGTGGCAGCAATCAACTTGACTATGAAATTCTAATTACGAAGTAATTATGGGATCGAGGTAACCATTCAGCAAAACGTTGATCGTAACTTCGTCCACGCTAGGCCGTAATTTTCAACTTCAATAATCCGGTCGAACGATAGGTCTTTTCACCAATTATCGTTATTTTGTTTTCAACCTTATTTACAGACGTGCCCGACAAACAACTGCACCTAAGATCTTCCTTGCAAGCGAGAAATAAGAATAGCTGGCATCAGTGAAATGAGTTCTTAGGCTTGATGGAAGCAAGCCAGGCCAAACTTTTTTTTAGTAGATCCAACTCATGATAAAGAAATTCAAGTTCTTCGGCCTTCTGATTTGTTCCGTCATCTTTTCTTGCAAGACTTCAAAATACACACCCATGGATTACCCCCACAGACAATTGATTTGTGGCAAGGGAGGAGGAGTAACCGGGCAGGTCCGGCAGTATCACTTATTTGAAAATGGTACACTATTCGTCGGTGAAGGCCTCACTGACAAGGTTTTTAAGAAGGTGGGGAAAATATCACTTCGGCAAGCGAATCAGTTATTTGACAATTACCAAACCCTCCAACTGGGTCAGGTCAATTTCGACCATCCCGGAAATCTCTACAAGTTTATTGAACTAAAAAATGGAAACAACAAACATAGGATCACTTGGGGCGCCTCAGGTCAAAAAGTAAACAAAGAAGTCCAGTTGTTTTTTGACCTGTTTTATCGCCAAGTAAAAACACTCAATGAAGAATAAAATGAAATCTAGAATCCCATTATTACTTTGCTGTTTAGCCCTGACCTCTAACCTTTGGGCGCAAAGACCAAATAAATTTTCAGAACCCTTTATTCCGTCCTCTGCAAAAGCCTCCCCGCAGCTCGGAGAGATGGTCGACCTTCGCAACAAGGTGGAGGTTAAGAGTAGATCTTTTCACCCCTTCCAAATGACCGCTCCCATCGATTTTAATATCAAGGGGGTAAAAATTAAAAAACAAAAAAATTCCATTTGGGTCGATGGAAAAATACCCCAAAAATCAGGAGCGAGGGGTAAGAACATTCCCTTTCAATATCTCACCTCACTGCAAGCAAGTCTGGGGATTATAGATGCTGAGGCAGAATTTAAGGTCTTTAATAAAAGGGAAGATGAATTGGGTTTTAAGCACCATAGAATTCAACAGTATTTCCAGGGCATCGAAATATTTGGTGGTGAAATCGTGTTGCATGAAAAGGATGCTGAGATTATTTCAATGAATGGAATCGTTTATCCCACACCAACGAGCGTGGCTGTGGATGAGGTCTCGACCAATATTGCTGAGGCCAATCGCATTATTTACCACGATCTGAAGGTCGACAAGCGAAAAGACCCCTACTTGGAATTTTTGAAACTTGAAGATTCTTATGAATTAAGTATTTACCATCGGGATGGTATTCCTCATTTAACCTGGAAGGCCTCGGTCTACCCCTCGTATCTGGAACACTGGTTGTATTTTATTGATGCCAAGAATGGGGAGATCATTGAGAAGATCGATATGATTTGCAAGGTGGATGGTCATCATCAATGTAGCGCTCCTAAACACCTGCCATCGATTCGACAACCCCTCAAGACCTCGTGGTTAGACGGGCCTGCCATTGGCCAGGGCATAGATTTACTAGGTGAAACGCGGACGATCCACTCGTACGATTTTGGAGGTACTTTTTATTTGCTCGATGCCTCGCGAAATATGTTTAAATCGGTGGGCACCGACACCGAACAACCCTCTGGTGTGATTTGGACCTTGGATGCAGAAAATGTAGCGCCAGGTGATGATGGATATTCGGGCAATACCTTGACCTCCACCAGTGAGAATTGGGATCGTCCCAGGGGTGTCTCTGCTCATTACAATGCTGGGGTGGCGTATGAATATTTTAAGAATAGTTTCGGCAGAAATTCAATCAATGGCTCGGGAGGAAATATTGTTTCCTTTGTCAATATCGTCGATGAAGATGGTGCCAGTTTAGACAATGCATTTTGGAATGGAGCAGCCATGTTTTACGGCAATGGAGGTGGATCTTTTTTACCTTTAGCCGCTGCCTTGGATGTAGCCGGTCATGAAATGAGCCATGGAGTGATTCAAAACACCGCAGGCCTGGTCTACATGGATGAATCTGGAGCGCTCAATGAGTCTTATGCAGATATCTTTGGTGTGCTTATCGACAGAGATGATTGGCAACTTGGAGAGCAGATCGTGAACAAGTCTGTCTTTCGCAGTGGTGCACTGCGAGATATGGCTGATCCCCATAATGGAGGTGCATCATTGCAAGATGCCGGCTGGCAACCCCGGACGACCCAAGAACAATTTACCGGTACCGAAGACAATGGCGGCGTGCATATCAACAGTGGAATTCACAATTGGGCTTTTTTCAAAGCGGCCACTTCAATCGGCCTGGACAAGGCAGAAAAAATATTTTTCCGGGCTTTATCCACTTATCTTTTACGATCGTCGACTTTTGTCGATGCCAGAATTGCCGCTGTGAAATCTGCTCAAGACATTCATGGTGCCAACAGCGCGGAGGTGCAAGCCGTCTCGACCGCCTTTGACGAAGTGGGAATTTTTGAAGGGACTCCTACCAACACCCAGGAGGACATTGAGCAAAATCCAGGACAAGACTTTATCATGTATATCAATAATTTGGGAGATAAGATCAGCATAATCATGCCAAATGGCGAAAGCGATATTCAAGACCTGGTCAATTTTATACCCATCAGCAGACCAAGCATTACGGACGATGGTTCTGTGGTCGTATATGTCTCCGATGACAATATCATGAGGTACATCATCTTTGATTGGCCTACCACCTTCGAAACCAACACCCTTACTTATGATATCGGGACCCTAGAGGACAATCCTCAGTCGATCTGGCGGAATGTTGTGGTCTCTAAAGATGGAAACAAAATAGCGGCCATCACTGCTGATCAAGATCACTTGGTTTACGTATTCGATTTCAATATTGGCGATTGGAATACCTTCGAATTATTTAATCCCACATTTACAGAAGGAGTTAAGACCGGTGACGTCTTACGTGCTGACGCCATGGAATTTGATCACTCCGGTACTTACTTGATGTACGATGCCGAAAATTTGATTAAAAATAATGCCGGTGCAGACATTACCTTTTGGGACATTGGATTCCTTCGGGTGAGTGAAGGTGCTGGCTGGGGTGATGGATCCATTCAAAAATTAGTTTCCGGCCTACCGGAAAATGTAAGTATCGGAAATCCGACCTTTGCAAAAAACTCGCCCTTTATCATTGCTTTTGACGTTGTGGAAGTCGGTGAAGACATCCTGGGTGTAACGGAAGACTACTTTGTCTATGGAACCAATATTGAAACCGGAGAACTGAATTCTATCTTGAATGGCTCTAGAATAACCTACCCGACCTATTCAACTGACGATGCCTTCATCATGTTTGATGGCGGATCGGAAGATTTATTCGGCATTGCCCCTACCCTATTTGCTGCACCATTAAATCCAGATAAAATTTCTTTTTCAGATGTAGGTGATTTTATCAAATTTAAGCAAGATGCTTACTGGAGCAATTGGTTTGGAACCGCCAGTAGATCACTGGCAACCAGTGTTATCCATCCGGATGATCTATCGAAATTTAATGTTCAAGTCTATCCGAATCCAGTTGAAGAAAAAATCAGCATTCAATTTGAACTTGATCAGCCCGGTGAATTCAGCTATGAAATATATGACTTGGTAGGTAAGAAGCTTAATGCGAATCGTCGCACCAAAGTCTTGCATCAGCATACTGAAGAAATAAATCTGCAGGGTCTGCTCAATGGCATTTATACCTTGCGAATGAAAATCAATCAACAAACTGGCATTTACAAAATTGTCAAAAAGTAGCAGACAACCATTGAGTTGGTTGTCTGCCCCAAGAGCACCAGATAGATGACCGATGAAGCCGTCCTATTTAAATTCAATCGGCACCTCTGGTTAATCGAAAAGGGTCAGTTCGTACCTACCAGATGCGGAAGGTAAAGGAATCGAACCCTCATCCGAATTAGATGGCACGGTTTTCAAGACCGCTTATGCACCATTGCATGCTACCTTCCATTGAGGCTATGATCAGAATCGAACTGATGTTAAATAGGTTTTGCAGACCTATCCCAAAACCAACATTAGGTACATAGCCAAATTTGCGGAAAGCAGTGGAATCGAACCACATACCCGAAAGAGTACAAACTGCTTAGCAGGCAGTTGCCAAACCTTTTGACATTACTTTCCAAACACGTGCTTACGGCTGGTATAACCATCCCATTTAGCTTGATGTCAGTAATCAACCCATCTACCGAATACCAATAAATATTGAGAAATTATCTACCGTAATGTAATAGCTAAGATAATCAACTACATAAATCCATCACCATAATCTTTAAAATGAAAAAGCCCTTGTGAATCAACACAAGGGCTTTGCTATATTGTATTTCTTAATGCATATCATGGCATTGCCCTTGCTCGAATAGAACTACACGAACTCAAACAACTGGAAAATATGCGATTTATCATTCTCATTACCATTGCAAAATTAAGCACAATTAATGAGACTTGCAAATAAGTTAAAATTTAAAAGAGAAAAAAATAATCTAGCTGCCTAAGGATGAGATCACATTGAAGCTTTTCATCCGATCGAAAAAGATTAAACTTTCCGACTACTTCAAACATCTGAATAATCTCCAGAAATTCAATTTTCGAAGCGTGAATATTGCTGAGGCCCTTTTGTGCATGGAGAAACCAATCGGTAATAGCTCTCCTAACCTGAAATCTTCCAGCAAACCAATTTGGCTATTTTCTCAAACAGCTCGACTACCAAAATCTCTCCTTTTTCGGCAACATCACTTCTTTTTTTTCGTGAAACATCTCCAGGTCCGAAAGCATCGAATGCAATAAACCGATGGCTCGATTAATATGTGAGCCCTTATTTAGCATGACACATTCAGCTTTTAATGAGCTAGCTGCATCGGTTATTTCAGCACGGGAGGGTAAACCCTTCTTAGATAGATTTTCCAGCACCTGAGTGGCCCATACTACCGGTATATGCCCTGCCGAGCAGACCCGGAGAATTTCCTCTTGTACTTTGGCAATATTATTCCAACCTGTCTCAACTGCAAGATCTCCCCGTGCGATCATCACACCTACACCCTTGGCCTCCATGGCGGTCAAAAGAATCTCGACCAGGTTGTCGAAGGCTGCACGCGTTTCGATTTTTAGAATGACTCCAAGTTTATGGAGCACGCCGTGTTTACGTAATTGCTCATGCAATTGCTTGACATCTTCCTTTGAATGTACAAACGAAAAATTGACGATGTCGGCATGCTTGGCTACAAAGGCTAGATCGACCATGTCTTTTTTTGTGAGACTTGGCACCTCCAGGGTCGAATCAGGAAAATTCATTCCTTTTTCTGCTTTGAGTTTAGATCCATTTTCTTTGGCATGGGTGATCTTTACATCCAGATAATCTTTTTTGACTTTCAAAATCAGACCCTCGATCTTGCCATCATCAAAGATTATTCTTTGACCAGACTTAACCTGATCAAAGACGGCCGGCAGTTGACAAGATATTTTGGCAATTTGCTGAATGTTGCCGTCCTCATCGTAGGTAGCAGGAACACCCTCAATATCCTTTCTCACGACTAAGAGTCGATCATCGACATGTAAAATGATGGATTGCTCGATCGGTGGAAGTTCATCGATGGCCATTTCCATGAGGTCGCGGTTGGTACATCGCAGGATACTGCCTGTGCCGATGTAAGAGGTTTCATAGCAATAGGCTAACACCTCTTTTTCTCGTTTTGCGATGATCTTGATCTTTCTCCTCTTATGTCTGGTATCGATCAGTTCGAAGGTATCTCCTACCCTAAGTGCTCTAAAGTGCTGGGCAGTTAGCAACAGAGAATTTGGAGGTGAAAATTCATCCATCTTATCAACGAAAATAATTTCGGCAGGGTTGATGATCAGGCCAGTCACATCCTTCAAGGGGGTGAATTTTCGGATTTTGGGCCCTGGCTGCATGCGACCAGTACGGATTTTGGGACCTGCTAAGTCCATTGCAATTTTTACCACTTTGCCAGCGGCTTTGGAAGCTCGTCTGATGTTGACAATCATTTTTTCCCATATCTCGGGTGAGTCGTGGGCACAATTAATTCGTGCGCAATTCATTCCATAGAGTACCATCTGCTGAACCATCGCATAATTGAAGGCCGCCTCCGTAGGCTGGGTAACCATAATCCTTACTCTCCTACCCTTAGAGCGATAACCCAAAAGCTCTTTGGTATGCCGAATGAGTAATCTCCTGCCCTTCTTGATGGATAGGTTTGCTTTCAATTTTTCCTTTTGACCTTTCCCAAACAGCCTGGATAATATTCGCTTTTTATTGATGACACTTGCCAAGACATGTCCTTCTGCGTTGGCTAATCTGGAAAGTCCTAGATTGCGAGACCGTTTCTGCATGGTACGTAAGTCTACGGATCTCAGTGCCTCATAATGCACTAAGTTGTAAGCACTATTCTTGTATTCCGGTGCTACTCTGCTGAGCGCTTTCTCATAACGCTGCTCTTGCTGACTGATTGCCTCAAGGAGCTCATCAATTTTGGCGAGCATCTCATGGATGGTTTTCTTACGATTTTTCATTTCCTTCTGTGTGGTTTTGAGGGATGGCGGATTGGTAAAAACTGCCACCAACAACCAAACTGGCCGAGATAATCATTAGATTTTTTATGATGTACTGTCCTTCCATGGTTGGGGTCAAATAGTGTTGGCCCTGGAAAGTAACATCCGGTAAAAAGACCAAGGGCATGAAGGTACCCAGCATCTGTAGATAGAGTAAACCAAGGGCAATTTTGGTGGTACTTTTGAATAAAAAAGTGATTCCAATGACCATTTCCCACCAGCCGATCAAGACTAACCAGGTTTCAGGGCTTAAGAAAGGCAGCCATGCAACGGTAGCTTTTAAAAGGCCCTCAGCTGGTGAAATACCCAATGGTTTGAGCACACCAAACCAAAAAAAAATGATTCCAAAAGAGATCCTAATCGCTGGAATGCCCCATGAGTTCATGTGCTGGGCAATTTTCTGATTAACCTGCCGGACAGAGTAGTTCATAAATCACTTGTTTCTTAGGAGAATCTAAGGTAAAGCTTAAACGAGAAGGCCGTAAATTTTTCGAAGCTAAATCCCAAAATCAGCTGAGTCACCTGGCCAACTTAAACCGCAAGTAAATGGATCTGTTCGTTCACCTTTGAACATCACGAAAACCTGTCGACAATGGATGGATGGTCCAAATCAGAAAGAAAACAGAAGGACGATGCTCGGCATGCCCACTAGCACCGAGTCCACCTGTGACCTTATGAAATCATCATTAAAATATTTTGTAGCCTGCATGGACTTGAGTAGCTTTTCAAAAAAATAGTTTAACACAGAAATCACTTCTAATGGTTGAAATACCGAGGCCTCGATCGATTCAACTGAGACAAACGATCCACCGTGCTCTGGTTGATTTAGAAAATATCCCTGAATCCAAAATGTCACACAAACCTGATCCGGATAAATGGTCGAAGAAGGAAATTCTCGGTCACCTCATTGACTCGGCAATGAATAATCACCGTCGCATTGTCCTTGCCAGCCAAAGTGATCAGCTGATTTTTGAGGGATATAATCAGGTTCATTGGGTCTTATCCAACAATTATCAAGATCGCCCAACTCGTGAAATTTTATCGCTCTGGATGCAAATGAACCTGCATTTAGCCGCAGCCTATGATGCGGTAGCAGAGGAATTGGTGACTAAAATCCATATCCATCACAACTTTCACCAGATCGCCATGCGGCCAGTCCAAGAAAATCAACCCCTCCCTTTGACTTTTTTAATGGATGACTATTTAATACATCTCGAACACCACCTTAAGCAGGTGTTCACCGATGCTTAAGCTCCGATTAATCATTGGCTTTCGGCGCAAAGATTAGAAGAGCAAGACACCATGGTCAATCTCTCCTCGTTTCATCACATGATAAAAGTAATAGCCTGGGGGATACGCTGATCTCGAGAGCCTAATTTCAGGATTGGATTTTATTTTTCTTTGCATCACCAGTTTCCCGTTAGCATCAAAAATAAATACTGCGGCACCCCGAGGCAGCTGGGTGAAAATAATTTCGTGTGGTGTATTCTGAATGCGCAGAGCCTGAGATGGCAGAGCATCGTCCAGTTTCTGCTCTGAACGTGGATCTTCACCAATGGCCAGGACCGTTCCATCAAATTCATATGCTCCTAAATCGGGTGTACTCATATTTCGGGTCGTCCCATCCAAATCCTCATCGACAGGAGGTATCAGCGTTTCATCTCCTTGATTAATGGCCTGAGACCCCATTACTAGATGAAAATCATCCGATGATTCATCGACAAAAAGTGGCATTAACTCCTGGTATAGCACGGAGTTCGCACCGAAACCCAGGTTTTGCCAATCCATCAAAGTGAGAATGGTATTTCCTCCGTCGGTCGTAAAACGGTCCAATACGAGGTTATGATCTGAATCAAATCCCACTTGTGAAGCTTGATCAATGTCAATGCTGCCTCGAAAAGAATGATGGTTGAGAAAGATGTTGTTGCGAAGGGTCGCTCCCGTCGATCCGTCGACGATGGTTATGCACCAGCGTCCATCGCTGGCGTTTACAATGGTGTTGTGATAAACTTTTGCATTGGTAGTACCTGTCGTACCATCGATCTGATACAAGGCGATTCCGCTCGCATGATTTCCGTAAATTAAATTATTGACGATCAGTGGTCTTTCATTTCCGTCCAAATTTATGCCGGCTCCACCCCCGTCACCATTGTTGAAAATTACATTGGCAGAGACTTCGCAATCACTGCTCGTCCCATCTCCACCGGCACTTGCATCCGCATTAATTTGAATACCTGATCCATTATTGCCATGACATGTATTGTTTCTGATGATCGCACGATCAGAACTGTTAGAGACATAAATCCCATGCTCATCAATGCTATTGCTGCAAATATTGTTTTCAATGAGGATATCGTCGGTAAATCCGGTAAATATTCCTCGTTCAAAGTTGCCATCACAAGAATTATTACGCACCACACAAAAATCAGCATTGACCAATCGAATTCCATTACGAGGTTGGTCATTGACTATAAATCCATTTATTTCAACATAATCGGCATTCTCCACATTGATCCCATCATTGGTTCCTGTAGGAAGATTGATCAGGCAATTGTCGCCACTAGCTAAAAACACGATTGGATCCGTGACTGTACCCCCTGTTCGCACGTCAAACCCAGTGTAGGTACCATCAGCCACCAAAACGGAATCGCCTGCCGCAATAACATCAACGGCATGCTGAATGGTCAGAAACGCGGTGGCTGGTGTTAGTCCATCATTGCTGTTAGATCCAGTGTTGGAAACAAAGTAAGTGGTCGCGTAAATCGAACCATAAAAGAGAAGGCACCATGAAATAACTAAACACTTCATCCGAAACACATTCTTTAGTGAGGGATTGTCAGTCTAGAGGTGTTCCGTGATTCAGATGCCGCTATGGCGACTTCTGACAAAATAAGTAACGCCCATGGTATGATCTTAGTCTCCAAATATCTACTTTGGCAGCCAAAAAATGGAACGATTTCAGAACCAGGTGGCAATCATCACCGGAAGTGCACGCGGAATCGGTGCGGCTACTGCCCTTCGACTAGGCCAAGAAGGCGCAAAAATCGCATTGTTTGATGTGTTGGCAGCTGAACTAAAGCAAACGGAGAAAGAATTAAGTGATCAGGGCATTGAGGTCAGCAGTCATGTGGTCGATATCACAGATGAGGCAAGTGTGAAGGAGGCGATTGCCGCTGTGGTTGCACAATGGGATCGACTGGATGTCATGATCAATTGTGCTGGAATAGCTGGACCTAATGCCATTAAGATCACAGAGTATGCATATGAAGACTTCCAAAGAGTAATTGACGTAAATTTGCATGGTTCATTTTTGATGACAAAACACAGTATTCCTCACATGCTCAAACGAAATTATGGCCGCATCCTACTGATCAGCAGTATCGGTGGAAAAGAGGGTAATCCAGGAATGGCTGGATATGCTGCCAGTAAATCGGGAGTCATGGGCTTGGTCAAGGGTGTGGGTAAGGAATTTGCCAGCACAGGGATTACCGTCAATGGCCTGGCACCTGCGGTGATCGCAACGCCGATGAATCTCGACACTCATCCTGACACGATGGCCTACATGACCTCTAAGATCCCCATGGGTCGACTTGGTACCGTGGAAGAAGTGGCAGCGATTAGCAGCTGGATCGTCTCGGAGGAAGCAAGCTTCAACACCGCATTCATTTTTGACTTGACTGGAGGGCGAGCAACCTCCTAATAACCAATGATTCTGGAGTAAATTGTGGGCTTTTTTACTAACTTGATATGATGCGTGAACAAGAAATAAAGGTTGCATTGGCAAATTGGCAGAAAATGGTGGTTAAGTATTCGAAACCAGACACCAAACTTGCATCGATTCAGCTTGCCAATACCTTTCTTCCCTTTATTGCAATTTGGACCTTGATGTACTTTACTTTGGATTGGTCTTATGGGGTCACGCTGCTCTTTGCCATTCTCAATGGGTTTTTACTAGCGCGGCTATTCATCATTCAACATGACTGCGGTCATCAGTCTTTTGTAAAATCAAAGAAATGGAATAATCGCATCGGTTTCCTTTGCAGCCTGTTCACTTCTTTACCCTATAAATATTGGGCTCGTGTTCATAATTATCATCATGGCCATGTCGGCCAATTGGAGCATCGCGATGTCGGTGATATAAATTTTCTCACGGTCAAAGAATTTAGAGAGAGTTCTAAAGGGAAACGGTTGGCATATCGGATTTTCCGTAACCCTTTCTTTCTTTTTATTTTAACTCCCATCATCTACATTACAATTTCCAACCGCTACCCTTTTTTCAAATTCAAAGGCTGGGGTAAGGTCAGAAGGTCGCAGCTAATTAACAATTTGGTTTTGATCGCTTTCTATATTTTATTGGGTTCACTTCTTGGTTGGAGGGCCTTCCTAAAAATTCAGATCCCTGTTGTAATATTTTTTGCAATTATTGCATTTTGGTTTTTTTATGTGCAACACCAGCACGAGAAGACTTACATGCAGTGGAAAAATAATTGGGACTACTTACTGGCAAGTATTCAAGGTAGCACCTACTACAAACTCCCCAAAGTCTTTCAGTGGCTAACAGGCAACATAGGATTTCATCACATTCATCATCTAAACAGCAGTATACCAAATTACAAGTTGGAGCAATGTGCGAGAGAAAATCCCATTTTTCAAAAATATGTGCCTACCCTTACCTTTCGCGATAGCCTGCAATGCATTTTTAACAATCTCTGGGATGAAGATGCGCAGAAAATGATTTCCTTCCGCACATTCTATCAAAATGAAGGTCGCGCGCAAATGGAAGGCAGCAGGGCTGACTAGCATTCAAACCTGGATCTCAGTACCGTTCAGCCCTAAAATTGTTCTGCCAAGAGCCCTAATGACGCTCCCGCACCAGCGCAGCGACCCTTGAATCTATGTCGTGATGAAACCCATTCACCAGACCCTTTCCATGGGCATTCAAATGCCAAGAAATCAAAATCACCCATTCGGGTGATGGGTAATCCAGCGGTGAAACCTAGTTTAGAGTTATCTTAAATGGAATGATCCCAATGAGATTGACCAATTTGAAAATTTCCTTCTCGCTCTGTTTTATTCTCAGCCTCTGGGGCCTGAGTAAGGCACAAAAGCCATTCTTTCCCTCAGATCAAAGGGTATTTACCAATGGTGCCCTTTCAGACCTGAACGGTGCCTACCTCGCGCTAAAGGATCTCGTTGAAGTCGGTTTCACGGGCTCGCAGGATTGGTCCGGTTTTGAGGGTAATCCCCAAACCGCGTTATTGTTTGCCAATGGCCGGTTATCGCAGGGCAACTCATTTATAGGAGGTGGGTTTAAAAGCGATAAGATCGCGGCATTCAGACGTACGCAAATCAATGCCTCATATGCTTACAACGCTGTACTATCAGACAACAATGGCTTTAAACCGATTCGACTCTTGATTGGTATGCAACCTCACATCGATGTCTTCCGGGCTAAATTTGTGGAGGCCTTCGAAGAAATCTATCCCACCGCGGTGCCACCTGAGGGTTTAGATCAAACTACTTTTGGCTTTAATGCGGGATTTATTCTCACCAATGCTGGATTTGAAGATCAAAAAGAAAACACTTGGTTTGTCGGTGCTTCTTCTCGCCTTTCAGGACTAAGCCTTAGTGGCCAAGCGATGGGAGTGACAGATATTCAGCATGCAGAAATTGTGGCACTAGCTGGCATTCGTCAAAATCTCAATTACGAAGATCTTTACCTGGAGGCAACCAGTTTTGTAACAAGTTCAGAAGCGGGTGTCGATCTGGCTTTGCTCCTGAATGTCGAAAAATATGATTCCGAAAGTGATCGTGGAGGCACCTGGTTCGGCTTGGGGTTCAAGACAAATACACAGTCTTTTGTGGGAGCCAAACAATTTATTGTGCAAGCGGGATTGATTCGACACCTTTTTGAGGGAGAAAGCAAATTAATTCGCATTGGTGCATTTATGGAGTCAGATCTTGGACCCTTCGCCCTGCTTGGAAATAGATATGGATTAACACTTGTATATCAAAAATAAAAATTGAACCCCTCCAAATTAATAGTGAAAACCTCAATAAAAATAGAGCAATGAATTTCAGATATAGTACTCCTAAAAATTACAAATTAACCTTGCTTGGGTTCTTCTTGTTTTGCGGAATGCAGGTAACTTTATTTGCCCAGGTTCCACCTTCTTTTATGATTCAGGGATTGGCTCAGGATGCCGATGGGTTACCTCTCATTGAACAGGATGTTAATATCGAGGTCTCGTTGGATGGAGTGGTCTTAGATCATGAACCGGTGGTCACCACCAGCAGCGCCGGCGTTTTTAAGGTGGAAGTTACTTCCTTTGAGATTTTTGACCTCCTGAAGAATGGAGCTGGTTTTTTGGAAGTGACGGTAGAAGGGATCCCACTGGCTACACCACTCGTGTCAGTACCATATGCCCTGATTGCCGAAGAAGTCGTCAATGATCAGGTGGATGATGAAGATGCTGATTCCACCAATGAATTGCAAGAACTAGCTTTTGCTGATGGAAAATTGAGCATTTCGAATGGAAATGAAATCTCCATCCCCACCGGTGAAACCGACGCCGATGCCGATCCCACCAACGAGCTTCAGACACTTGCGTTCAATGAAGGAAAGCTAAGTATTTCGGATGGAAATGAAATTGACTTACCTGCTGGTGGCGAAGATGCTGATGCCGACCCGACGAATGAACTCCAGGTTCTGTCATATTCCGATGGGGTACTGAGTATCAGCGATGGCAACGAGGTGACCATTCCCACGGGTGAGACCGATGAAGATGCCGATCCCACCAATGAATTGCAAGAGTTGAGCCTCAATGGCAATGTACTCTCCATTGTCGGACCGGGTGAAGGAGAGGCCAGCATTACCCTCCCAGATGGAAATGGGGGCGGAAATTCTCCATGGGTACCAGATGGAAACGACATCTCCTTTTCAGATGGTCAGGTTATCGTAAAGCACTCAGGAAGCAATAGTGTGGTCATGGATGCCGTGGGTCAGGATGGCCGCATTGCGGTGTTTGATGATAAGGATCGTACTGTTGCCACCTTAATCGCTGACGGCAGTAGAAACGATCCACAAGGATCCTTCGGCTATTTGGAACTTTTTGGCCCCAATGGTGGCTCCAATGTAATCTTGGGGTTCATTGGAACTGCTTCTGAACAGGACCGCGGAGGTATGGGACTTTACAATGAATCTAACCAAGCCTGGTGGATGAGTCCTGGGGCTTCTAACGATCCAGATCTGGGCCTATATTATTTAAATGGGAATAGTCTAAATAAAGTCGGTGAATTTTCAAGAATGAATGGAAACTATTCTGCACTATCCGACCGGCGTGCCAAAGCCAACATCAAGCCCCTGCCCAATTTATTAGACCGCGTTAAGAGCCTACGGGCCGTCTCATATCACTACAAACACGACCTCAGTCAAACAACAGACATTGGATTCATTGCGCAGGAAGTAAAAGAGATCTTTCCGAACCTAGTCAATGACATGGATGGTCGTTATGGATTAAATTATGATGGATTCTCCGTATTAGCCGTAAAAGCCACCCAAGAATTAGCCCTGCAGAATGAAGAATTAGAAGAACAATTGGAAGAAGCCCAGGCAAAGTTGGCATTGCAAGGTGACATCATCTCGGAATTATTGCAAAGGGTGAAAAACCTCGAAAACTCAAAAAATTAATATGCGGAGTCGAATAATTGTTTGCTGCCTCGCCATATTTTTAGGGGCATTTTTTGACCTCCATGGACAAATAGAAACTCCATTCCTAATTTCGAGTGGAGGCGACTTTCAAACCGATGGATTACTTTGGGTGCATCTCGCGCTTGGAGAACCAGTCGTGGTATCTGGTGAATCTGCCGGACAAAGTGTGGGGCTGGGCTTTTTTCAGGCGCTCAGTAGAGCTGAGCCGTGCCCCCCAGACGATCAAGAATGCATCTGTGCCCGAAGTCCCAATAATCCCGAATGTATCGAGGTGGTGTTAAAGCCTTTTAATTTTCTCCTAGATGCCGACAATGTCTCGATTCCTCCACCCAACCTGTCATTAAATGGCACATTTGACTTATCTGTATTTAATCGATGGGGTAAACTGGAATATTCCAGCGTGACCGATGGCGAGCAAATCACATTCTGGGATGGTCTGAACCAAGATGGAGAACCGCTGGCCAATGGCGTCTATTATTATGTATTGGAGCATCCAGACTGTAAAAATGAAAAATGTAAGGGTAGCATCACCATTTTAAGATGAACCTGTCCATGCGTGGAATGCACTTAGTTTTGCCTGCCTCTGACATCAGATCTCCAAACCACAATACGACCTAGGTGCTTGGTGACCATGGCATCAACGTGGGCCTATTTAGATAGCTATTGGTTATTATTTTTTGAGCTTGAAGTTAATTTAGAGGAGGGAGCTCTTGATAATTCATCAGAAACAAATGATTCAAGCACATTTCTTTCGATCCTGTGTTTGCCCATGAATGGATGCAAACTCACTTGAATACCAGCTTTTTTCGCGAAGGCCATTTCCTGCTCGAGTCGTGCCTCACTAATAAATTCATCTTCATTTCCATAAAAGAAGTGCACCTTAGATTCATTCAGATAGGAACTCAGGCTTAGATAATTTAATTCGGGAGGGAAAACACCTGCCCACAATAATATTCTTTCAGCGATGGGCTGTTTTTCTCCTAGAAATCGCATCAACGTCGAAACCCCTTGCGAAAATCCCAACATGATCCATTTTGCCCTAAGACCGGGGTCAGAAAATTGCGTGTAAACCTGATCTAAATAAGAGACGTAATCTTCAATTTCGCAAAGCCGGTCTTTGCTGGTCATCCATGAGGACACCACTTCGCCGCTAAACCCTTCCCAATAAAACCTGGAAAGACCCTCCGGTGCGATGATGAAATGTGTGGCTAGATTAAGGGTGTTAAATTTCTTGATAAATGTTTCTGCAGCCTGGCCGTAACCGTGGCACACAAGCCAGATATACTCTGTCTGATCAGATAAATGGCCCAGGGTATAATAGTGAGCAGTTTTGGCAAATTTTAGTTGATGGTGACGAGGATGCTCCATGCCGTGAAAAGTTGTTTTTCAACAGCGAATGTATCATAAAACCCTCTGGATTTCTGGCTAGTTTTTCTTTTTACCGAAAATGTCACGTCCGGATTCCGAATCCAGCACGGGTTTTTCTCTGGGAGGAGCTGCCAGGGTTGTGTGAAAAATCTTATCAATGTAGATCCAGGTACCAGCTTGATTAAGTTGATATCCGCTGTAACTACCATCTGGAACCATCGATATTTTTTTCTTTTTATATGGACTTTTCATGGGGATCAAGTTATCAAATACGATAAGTTGGAGGTCTTTATCGTAATTCAATTTGATCGAAACATCGGCAGCGTACTGAATCACAATTCGATTCTTGGTAATGCCATGTGCATCTGAGAATACTGGGCTTCCGAACCTCGGGGTAAACGCATCAAAATGGAGCACCTCCACGACTTTGCGATTCTCAAACATCTGGTAAGTATCAAAACCAAAGAGAGCGTAATATGTTTTGCCCTCTTTGGTGAATGATTTGATGTTATAATAGACTGCACCATACCAGTCATCTTTAGTCAATATATCTTGCTCCAATTCCAAAACATCAGCGGATCGATCATTCAGTACCACTGGATTATTCGGATCGTCGCGATGCTGCAGAATGCCATAATATTGATAGTTATCTTCGTCAATGTATAGTTGGCCAGTGAAAACTTTAAAGGTAGAATCAGGTGCTTGTAAAAGCGATATTCGTTTCAACTTTTGAAATGGATGATGAAATGAGGAATCACTTTTTAGAAATGCCAGGAGTTCAACCTGGACCCTTTCAAAAGCTTGCTTACGCTCTGCAAGATCATCAGACATCATTAGAGTCGATGCAATTTCCTCCAATTGCATTTCCATTTCAGCGAAGTCCACCTGTGCGGTGCTCCAAAACACGGAAATAACGGAGAACATGCAAGAAAGCAGGTACTTCATTTCTTTTGTGGCATCATTTGCTCACTAATCACAACGCAAAAGCTACGCCAAAAGGTGTCCAAATTACCTCGAATACCAAATTCACTTTTCTGGTCGGAAGTGATGGTGACATGAAGTCTTAGCCCCCATCGAGCAAGACCACGGGATATGTCGGCTAAAGGGACTTAGAAAATATTGGGGAGAGATCGCAAACCAGAAAGATTTTCATCACGCTCTTACAAAATCGGCTGCTTGTTTGACCAGGACAGACCCAGATCTTCATCATCGAAGTGACAGCTATATTAGACG
The DNA here is from genome assembly GCA_965223215.1 of Saprospiraceae bacterium. Lineage (GTDB taxonomy): Bacteria > Bacteroidota > Bacteroidia > Chitinophagales > Saprospiraceae > JABDMH01. The sequence goes on from CBDCVZ010000010.1 coordinate 1,024,398, forward strand.
CCTTACTTGATTTAGATGACCTTGTAATACTTAATAATCTTAAAGAAACTTAGCGTAAAACAAGTGTAGTTTCGGAGGTAGATTTATCCAAGTATCTAGTTTCCACCCCACCTAGCCAAAGTACATTTAGATTTAATCAACGGACAAAACCCACCCTGTTTAAATTAACCTCAGTCTCCGACACCATTACGGCAGCGCGATGGTGATTCAAATAAACGAGAGGTACTACCCCGTCGATGCCTATGGTACCATAAGGCAAGATGTCGCAAACCATTATAATTACCGGCCATTCGACATTCGGGGTTTGATACCACCGTGGTCGTTAATGAATTTCCTTGTGCCCGCTTAGAGATTCGACTCTGGGTAGTTTCTAGAAATCAACGAGAAATATTTCCAACGGATGTTTTTTACGCTTTTGAGGTAAAGGACGAGTAATCGATGCCCTGACACATCACTAGCCTTTGCGGCGCTTTCCATCTTTGTAATCCATAAAAATAAATTCACCAAGGCCGTCGAGATTGCTATAAAATGCCTTCCCATTGTTGGCCTGGGTAAATCGATCAACAAAATGAACCAGGTAGGGATCGCGAGCAATCATGAAGGTCGTAATCGGAATGCTCATTTTTCTGAATCTACCGGCCAGGTTTAAAGTCCGGTTGATGATCTGGCGATCCAATCCAAAACTATTCTTATAGTATTTCTTCCCCTTTTTCATACAGGTCGGTTTTCCATCGGTAATCATAAAAACCTGCTTATTGGGATTTCGTCTTTTGCGTAGAATTTTCATGGCCAGCTCAAGTCCGGCAATGGTATTGGTATGATACGGTCCAACCTTGAGATAGGGAAGGTCCTTAATCTCAACGGTCCAAGCATCATCACCAAACACCAAAATATCGAGGGTGTCTTTGGGAAAGCGGGTGGTAATATACTCGCTGAGCGCCATGGCCACCTTTTTAGCCGGTGTAATCCGGTCTTCGCCATACAAGATCATGCTGTGACTAATATCAATCATCAACACCGTACTGACCTGACTCTGATAGTAAGTCTCCCGCACTTCAAGGTCTTCTGTCGACATTTGAAAATCATCGAGGCCATGATTGATCTGAGCGTTTTTCAGGGATTCCGACAAAGCCAGATGCTCTAACTTGTCTCCAAACTGGTAGGGACGTAAATCTGAGGTGTACTCATCCCCTTTGCCACTGGTGTTGGTGCTGTGATTACCGCGTTTCGATTTTTGAATGGCTCCAAATATATCGTCTAGCGCTCTTCGTCTGAGGGCGATTTCCATTTTTCGAGCCGGGCGGAAGCCAGTATTCTGATCGCCCTGTTGTAGGTAACCCTTGTCGATGAGGTCCTGAATAAAATCAGCCATCCCGTATTCAGGAGTGGTTAATTTGTACTCCTTATCCAGTTCAGTCAACCAGGAAAGTGCTTCAGACACATCTCCTGAGGTATAGAGTAAGAGATCCTGAAAGATCGACAACAGTCTTTCAAATGGCGAATTACCCTCAATTTCCGGTGTGTATTCTCTAAATTGCCATCCTAACATCTCAATCAGTTATTCTACCGTGCAACACTCTAGAAGTCCCAAGTAGTCTGGTCGATCAGAAATCTTTTCGTGAACAAACTCTGCCTCCACTTGTCCTCGGTAGATGACAAATATACCAGGCATTTGGAATGCATCGCCAAACGCCGCGCCTCCAAATTGTTTGAGTGACATCCCCGCTTGAAACCCTCGGACCATGGTACTGAGTCCAAATAATTGCGAAAATGTACCTTTTAGCAACCCAAATTGCTCGTAAAGACGACATTCAGGGTCTGAGATGTGCAGGCAATCGGCTAAGTTATATCTGGCAAAGTACTTTTCGGCTACCGAATCTACTTCCATGTGAACGAATGCGATGGCGCTACCACGTTTTTCAATCTCTGTCCTCTGGTCGGAGATATCCCGCAATGCTTCCTGACAGAAGATGCACCCAAAGTGGCGCAAGAAGACCAAGAGGACGGGTTTCTCCTCAGACAAAGATCGCAGGGAGGCTCCATCGCTTAGCTCAATTGAATCAATCGTGGTGGAGAGCTCAGAATTTTTCTTCATCTATATCCTAAACCCAGGAGCGATCGAATAGTTTATCACACGACATTCATCTGGTCAAAAACGTCCATGACACTGCGCACATGACCTTCTGAAGTCTTCAGCAGCTCAAGCTCAGAGTCGTTGAGTTTTAGTTCGATAATCTCCTCGATGCCTCCCTTCCCAAGCTTGACTGGGACCCCCAGATAAATGTCTCGCAAACCATATTCGCCATTGAGCTGGGCACAGCAAGGAAAAATGCGTTGCTCATTTCTCAAAATGGCTTCCACCATCTGTGCTGCTGCTGCACCCGGTGCATACCAGGCCGAAGTACCCATTAATTTGACCAGTTCTCCTCCTCCCTTTTTGGTGCGCTCCACAATGGCATCGAGGGTGTCTTGATCGATGAGCTCCGTCACCGGAATGCCTGCCACCGTTGTGTATCTAGGGAGGGGAACCATGGTGTCTCCATGGCCGCCCATTAGGATCGCCTGAATGTCTTTGGGTGACACATTCAGAGCTGTGGCTAGAAAGGCTCGGTAGCGAGCCGTATCTAGGATCCCGGCCATTCCGAACACCCGCTTCGATGACAGTCCGGAGACTTTGTGAGCGGCATAGGTCATCACATCTAAGGGATTGGATACAATGATAATGATGGGATCAGGTGTATGCTCCAAGATCGATTTTGTTACCGAGGCAACAATTTTCGCATTGGTTGAGATTAAGTCATCTCGACTCATTCCGGGCTTTCTCGGAATTCCAGCCGTCACCACAACCACATCCGACCCTGCGGTATCTGCATAGTCATCGGAACCCATTAGTCTCGTGCTGTAGTAGTCAATGGGCGCTTGTTGCCAGCTGTCAAGGGCTTTACCCCGGGCTAAATCACCAACAATATCAAGGAGTACCACCTCATTAAGCATATCCTTGTGGGCCAACACATTGGCGACCGTAGCTCCAACATTTCCGGCTCCAACAACAGTAACTTTGCTCATCTGTAAGTTTTTCAGTTTAAGTGAAATTATGGAAAGGTCAAAAGTAGGAAATATTGCACTAGACCTTGCGTTTTTATCGCTGGCAAATGGAGTTTAGAGGTCAGAAATCGCTTCTAAAGTGCGTTCATATGCAAAAAATAACATATCTGTAACAATTTGAGTCAGGTTTCTGTTAATCTTGGCATAAAGTGTGTACAAATCTGTTATACACCTGACTATTTAGTTAGAAACTGAGGTCAACCAATGAAAGATTTCCGTACATTTATCCCATCAAACTTAGCTTTGAGAACCGTACTCTTAATATCGATTTTTACCGTCATCCTACACACTCGAGGTTCCAGTCAAGATTTGGCGGATCAAGGATGTGCTACTCCTGGCGATTATCCGGAGTGGCTCGCTGGCTATTTGGATAGTGATCACCGCTTTACTGCTCGTGGCTCAAACGAAACGGTTTACCTCCCCATTGTTGTTCATACCCTTGGTGAAGACAATGGCGATGGGCACTACCCTACGTTGAAAATCTTTGAATCACTTTGTCGGTTAAATGCAGATTTTGAGCCCTATAACATACAATTCTACCTCAAAGGAGACATCGATCGGATCAACCGAACCCGCTATTATCAGCATAGCAGTTTCAGTGATGGGTTTTCGATGATGCGATCATACAACCGTACCCTCGCGATCAACACCTATATAACGTCAGAGGCACCAAGTGATGCTTGTGGCTATTATCATCCCAGCGGCGATGCCATCGTGGTAGTAAAAAACTGCATGGGGGGAAGCGCACATACCTGGACACATGAGATCGGACACTGGTTGAGTCTTCCGCATACCTTTTCGGGATGGGAGGGAATAGATTACAGCCCAAATGATGAGACACCTCTTTATCACGGTATTTCCGGTCGCGATACACTTTTTGTGGAAAGTGTGGCAGGCAAAAATTGCCATAAAGCAGCAGACCGATTCTGTGACACACCGCCAGACTATTTGAGTTATGGTTGGAATTGCAATGATGAAATCATCGTGCAAAAGGATCCCTTCGGCAGCGATTTCCAGTCTGATGGTAAAAATTACATGTCTTATTCGGTAGATGCATGTCAGTCAGAATTCAGTCATGAGCAAGTGGATGCTATGCACGCCTATATCCATTTTGCGAAGGGATTTTATGTCGATCAGGGCACCCCATATCATGATGTTAGTCCCATTCCTGTGAGTATCAACCATCCCCAAGATGATGATAAGATTCACTATCAGGGCATCAATCTGGAATGGCAACATCATCCCAACGCCACGCATTATCTAGTACAGATCAGTCGATTCAGCTTCTTTGCGGTGATTGACTATGAGTTTATTGTCGAAGGAAACAACATTGATATTGGTGACTTGCCTGTGGATAAGAAATACTTCTGGCGAGTTATGCCTTACAATCCTTACGACTTTTGTGGGGAGTTTACCGAAGCGGGTGGATTTGCTACTTACGATATAACCGCCGTTGAGGAAATCGATGCAAGCAATGGTCTTGAGATATATCCTACCTTATTGTCCAAAAATGGTCCTGCGCTTAAATTACAATTTGATTTTCAAGAAGTTCTTTCAACCAGGGTAATGCTCTATGATGCCACTGGGTTGGTACTCATACAGCGCGAATTACCAAATCCCGGTCGGCAATTGGTAGAGCTGCCTGCTCAAGATCTACCCGCCGGTATGTACCTTCTCACCATAGCAACACCCAGAGGTAGTCTGGCTAAGAAGATTAGTATTCAATAATTTCAGAGAAAGTCGGCGATACCTTTTATCTCTCCAAGAACCAGTCGAATTCAAATCATCATCTACCGCCGAGCTTCCGATCGGCAATCTATTAGTTAACCCATTCCTCTTTGACGACTAGAAAGTCGGCGATACCTTTTACATCTCTCCATGAACCAGTCGAATTCAAATCAAGGTATCGCCAAGCTTCCGATCGGCAATCTATTCGTTAACCCATTCCTTGTTGACGACTAGAACGGCGATACCTTTTACATCTCTCCATGAACCAGTCGAATTCAAATCAAGGTATCACCCAGCTTCCGATCGGCAATCTATTCGTCAACCATTCCACTTTGCCGACTAGAAAGTCGGCGATACCTTTTACATCTCTCCATGAACCAGTCGAATTCAAATCAAGGTATCCCCGAGCTTCAGATCGGCAATCTATTCGCTTTCCTATTCCTCTTTGACGACTAGAAAGTCGGCGATACCTTTTATCTCTCCATGAACCAGTCGAATTCAAATCAAGGTATCGCCGAGCTGGCCGATCGGCAATCTATTCGTTAACCCATTCCTCTTTGCCGACTAGAAAGTCGGCGATCCCTTTTATCTCTCCATAAACCAGTCGAATTCAAATCAAGGTATCCCCGAGCTTCCGATCGGCAATCTATTCGTTAACCCATTCCTTGTTGACGACTAGAACGGCGATACCTTTTACATCTCTCCATGAACCAGTCGAATTCAAATCAAGGTATCACCCAGCTTCAGATCGGCAATCTATTCGTTAACCATTCCTCTTTGACGACTAGAAAGTCGGCGATACCTTTTACATCTCTCCATGAACCAGTCGAATTCAAATCAAGGTATCACCCAGCTTCAGATCGGCAATCTATTCGTTAACCTATTCCTCTTTGCCGACTAGAAAGTCGGCGATACCTTATCTCTCCAAGAACCAGTCGAATTCAAATCAAGGTATCGCCGAGCTTCCGATCGGCAATCTATTCGTTAACCCATATCTTGTTGACGACTAGAACGGCGATACCTTTTACATCTCTCCATGAACCAGTCGAATTCAAATCAAGGTATCGCCGAGCTTCCGATCAGCAATCTATTCGTCAACCATTCCACTTTGCCGACTAGAAAGTCGGCGATACCTTTTACATCTCTCCATGAACCAGTCGAATTCAATCAAGGTATCGCCGAGCTTCCGCTCGGCAATCTATTCGCTTTCCTATTCCTCCTTGACGACTAGAAAGTCGGCGATACCTTTTATCTCTCCATGAACCAGTCGAATTCAAATCACATGGATCACCGTGCTGCCGATCGGCAATCTATTCGCTAACCATTCCTCGTTGCCGATTAGAAAGTCGGCGATACCTTTTATCTCTCCATGAACCAGTCGAATTCAAATCAAGGTATCACCGAGGTTCAGATCGGCAATCTATTCGTTAACCTATTCCTCTTTGCCGATTAGAAAGTCGGCGATACCTTTTATCTCTCCATGAACCAGTCGAATTCAAATCAAGGTATCACCGAGGTTCAGATCGGCAATCTATTCGTTAACCTATTCCTCTTTGCCGACTAGAAAGTCGGCGATACCTTTTACATCTCTCCCTAAGAACCTTCTAGAAATTGCATGATTTCCTCTGGGATCATCAGACCTAGTTGTCCACTCCGATACATCCCAGGCCAAATAATTTGTATTAAATTTAGTTTATAATATAGCGTATTGCTGATTCACCTGTGCTATGCTAAAAGCTCTTGTCTCCAAATTCGCGATCTTTGATAAGACCATTCTACTGGTGGTGGGATGTCTCATTCCCCTTTCTAATTGGGCACAGAGCACTGCAAAGTTCTGTGCCACCAAGATGGCAACCAGCGATTGGCTCAGCGACCACATTAGCCAAATTCATACTCACCATCGCAACAAGGTAGCAATCACCTACCTTCCACTTGTAGTGCATAATTTTGGAACAGATGATGGAGAGGGACATTATAGTACCCTAAAGATCTTTCAATCCATCTGCCGCTTAAACATTGACTTCGAACCTTATGACATTCAGTTTTATCTGAATGGTCCCATCAACACAATCAATCGTACAAGATATTATCAGCATAAAGATTTTGGGGAAGCAGACCGCATGATGGATACCTATAATAAATCAGATGCCATCAACCTCTATATTACGGAGACGGCCCCTGAAGATGCGTGTGGATACTGGTTACCTTCACCGGATGCCATCAATGTTATTAAGAAGTGTATGGGTGCACAAGGCCACACCTTAACCCATGAAGTGGGGCACTACCTGGCACTGAGGCATCCTTTCAACGGTTGGGAAGGAAAGACCTACGAACCGGACAAACCAACACCACTCTTCCACAGCGTTTTTGGAAGGGACACTTTGTATGTTGAGAGCGTTTCAGGCAAGAACTGCGATCAAGCTGGAGACCTCATTTGTGACACTGGTCCAGATTATCTCAGTGTAAGCTGGAACTGTAATGGAAGTGTTAGTTTTGATAAGCAGATTGATCCCTTTGGGAGTGAATTTAGGTCAGACGGCACGAATTTTATGTCTTACTCTAATGATGGTTGTCAAACCATGTTCTCACCCATGCAGGTCGAGGTGATGCATGCATATACAAATTCAGAGAAAAAATTCCTCCTTAACCTTACGCAAATAGAGGCCGATGTCAGCGCTGCTCCGATTACTAACATGCATCCAAGTGATGGCGAGAAAGTGCATCATCAAAGTATCGAAATGAGCTGGGATCCACCAGCGCACGCCACCCATTATCTATTGCAAATCAGTCGTTTTAGTTTTTTCGCCGTGATCGACTACGAATTTATTGTGTCATCCAACGAGATAAACATCGGTGATCTACCGGTGGATAAAAAATACTTCTGGCGGGTTCTACCCTACAATTCATTTGATCAATGTGCTGACTTTAGTGTAGCCGAAGGAGGTTTCGAAACCGTGGCCACCACCGGCATACATACATTTGGCCAGGGAAACACGATCTCGGTATTTCCGACCCTCGTCACCACCACAAACGCCCAAATCCATATAGAGCCGGACCTACATCAAATTTCCACCCTGCAAATCATATTGAATGATATCACCGGGCGGCCTCTCTCCCATCATGAAATCGCTCATCCCCGCAATGAACGGATATCCCTATCACTGGATGGCTTTCCCACAGGTACCTACATCCTTCAATTGATCACGGATCAGGGAATCCGATCCGAGCAGATTCTCAAACAATAGAAGGGATATTTCTCCCTCTTATGTTAGACGGTTTTTGTAAACAAAGCGGTAAATTTGCATAAATCTTTATTTTAATGAATCTACATGAGTACCAGGGCAAAGAGCTGCTCAAAAGCTATGGAGTAAATATTCAAGAAGGGTTTGTCGCCACTACCGTTGATGAGGCCATTACTGCCTTTGAAAAAAATCAAAGTGAGCACAATTCTGAAGCCTCCGTGGTGAAGGCGCAGATCCATGCCGGTGGCAGGGGCAAGGGAGGTGGTGTCAAGTTGGCCCGTGACCTCGATGAACTCAAGTTACATGCTAATAACATCTTGGGAATGATGTTGAAGACTCCCCAGACTCCTGGGGGCTTGGAGGGGCCGGGAAAATTGGTGCGTCAAATACTAGTAGCAGAAGATGTCTATGCACCGGATTTTGATGCTTGCAAGGAATTTTACATTTCGATTCTAACCGATCGATCGGAAAAATCAAATGTGATCATCTATTCGACCGAAGGTGGGATGGACATCGAGACAGTTGCAGAGCAAACCCCCCATTTGGTACACAAAGAATACATTAATCCGGCGCTCGGCCTGCAAGGATTCCAAGCGCGAAAAATAGCGTTTAACCTTGGCCTGAGCGGAACGGCCTTTAAAGGGATGGTCAAATTTGTAACTTCTCTGTACCGCGCTTTTGTGGGATCTGATGCAACCCTCTTTGAGATCAATCCTTGTTTGCAAACGGGTGATGATCGCATTTTGGCCGTTGATTGCAAGGTGTCTCTAGATGATAATGCCCTGTATCGTCATAAGGACTTGGCGGCGCTTCGGGATACCAGCGAGGAGGACCCTGCTGAAGTCGAAGCAAAGAATTTTGGTCTCAGCTACGTCAACCTTGATGGTAATGTAGGCTGTATGGTCAACGGAGCTGGCTTGGCCATGGCAACCATGGACATCATTAAGCTTTCAGGTGGAGAGCCCGCTAATTTCTTGGATGTGGGTGGTACTGCTGATGCTGATCGAGTGGAGAAGGCCTTCCGCATCATCTTGAAAGATCCGGCAGTTAAAGCCATCTTGATCAATATCTTCGGAGGCATCGTACGATGCGACCGAGTGGCAAACGGCGTAGTGCAAGCCTATAAAAACATTGGTGATGTACCCGTACCCATCATCGTGCGACTGCAAGGAACCAACGCCGATCTCGCCAAGAAAATCATTGACGAATCGGGACTTCAAGTTAAATCTGCCATCTTACTCAAAGAAGCTGCTCAACTGGTCAGTGAAGTTCTGCAGGAAGGCTAGCTTGATTCATCTTGAAAGTTTATTCATTAGCCCAGCTCACCACCTATTTACAAAGGGTGGTGGCTATGAATTTTCAAGAGGCCATCTGGGTCCGGGCTGAGATCCTACAGGCTAAAGAAAGTAGGGGCCATACCTATCTTGAGCTGATCGAAAAAAATGATCAAACGGAGGGTGTTTGTGCCCAGGCTACTGCTGCGTTGTGGTTCAAGAATAAGCAGGCTATCAGCCAAAAGTTGGTCGAAGGCATCGATGATTTCTTAAAGATTGGCACCGAAGTCAGCCTGCTCGTAGAGGTTTCTTTTCACTCCATTTATGGTCTTACTTTATCTGTACTAGACCTAGATCCGGCCTACACGCTCGGGCGCATGGCGATCACTAGAGAAAAAACGATCGCACGTTTGCAAAAAGAACAACTGCTGGCACGTAATCGTTCACTTGAACTTCCATCCGTCTTACAACGTCTTGCAGTCGTCAGTGCACCAACCGCAGCTGGATATCAAGATTTCGTGCAGCAATTGGTGCGCAATGAATACGGATACGACTTTTCGGTTACCCTCTTTCCCAATGCCATGCAAGGCGTGAATGTGAGAAATGAGCTATTAGAAAACCTTCATGAGATCGCAAGAGACCCCACAGGTTTTGACTGTTTAATCATCATTCGCGGAGGTGGATCAAAAGTGGATCTTAATGCATTTGATCAGTACGAGATTGCCAGAGCAATTGCCTTACTCAAACTTCCTGTCTTGACCGGTATTGGACATGAAACAGATCAATCAGTGGTAGATCTAGTGGCACACCAATCTTTCAAAACGCCCACTGCCGTGGCTGCGTTTTTAGTGGATCGTAATTTGAAATTTGAAACCTTGATCTATGATTTATTTGACCGTCTGGAAAGAACAGTTCAAGAACGGCTAATAAGCACCCGGGAATCGCTCATTAAGATCAAAGAGAAGTCTAAAATCTTACCGGGTCAGATCATAGCCGCCGAACAGGAGCGCATTGTAAATCTGCGAAATCAGCTAAAGGTCCAGTTTACTACGAACCTCAAAAATGAGTGGCAAAAAATCGAGAAGATGAGCGGTCTATTGGAAGCTCTTGATCCCAAAAGCATCTTGGCACGTGGATTTGCCTACACCAGACAAGATGGTATGATAAAGACACGAGCCAATGAAATTTCGGAGGAACACCAGCTGCAGATCATTTACTCGGATGGGATTGTACTCAGCGATGTTGATAAAAAGGAGTTGATATGAGCGATTTGCTAAATAATTTAAGCTACGATGAGGCCATGGTGCAGTTAACAAAAATGCTTCAGGATATGGAGCAAGGTCAAATCAAGATTGACGAGTTAGAGGCGACCATTCAAAAAGCTAAGGATCTCATCAAGTTCTGTGAAGATCGACTCCGAAAAATCGAGAAAAAACTTGAATCCTAAGCAAGTGGAACGTCACTCAAAAGACGGCATTAACCAGCGGTCTTGACTAGGTTTTTTCTGTCTTTGAAGATCCATTTAAACAATCTGGTGATCCCATCAAAATTGATCACTTTTGAATCGTTCATTGCCTTAAGGGTGAGAAATAAGCCTAGGGGAAATAGGATCAAACATGGCAACCAGGCGGCCATAGCAGCATCGATGGAATTGCTACGAGATAGCTTTTCAAATACTTTGGTGAGTATTACAAATATCATGAAGAAGAAAATGGCCACCAATAGGGGATAGCCAAATCCACCTTTGCGCACGATGGCACCCATAGGGGCGCCAATAAAGAGAAAGATAAAACAGACCACCGCAAAACCATATTTAGAATGCAACTGATAGGTGTGTTTTCTCAAGCGATCTTTTCCAGAGGCCCTCTTCCTTTTAAATTCAAAATTTGAATTGCGTGAACTCCGCACGATGTTGCGGACATCCTCAATATAGGCTGCCTGGCTCGTGTTTGTAAAGGTGGCAAGAATGCTTTTGGCCGTATGAAGACTATCCAAATGAGGTTGCTCCACTTTGATGCTTTTGCGCTTACCCAGGTTTAATTCTCGAAGTCTCTGTTGCTTAATTGCCAAGGCCTCATCCTTAAGGTCCTTGGTCAAATCATTTTCAGAGTGTGGCGATCTGAAGCTGGCGATCTTACTACCTTGGATCTGATTTGTCTTATCATTGGCGTCTTTCAATTTTTTAATCGAATCAGCAGTTTCTTGAGCAGGATCATAGTAGAGGTAACCCACGCGATTCCGTATGTCATCTAGGGTCTGCTCGGTTAATATTCCCATCTCACGTTGAATAGAATCAATACCATCTGCCAATTGCTTGGTACTGAGCATGGCATGATAAGACTTGAAAAGGTTTTCGTCCGTACGATTTAAATCAAATTCCGAAAGATCAAAGGTCTTCGACCACTGACTAAAAGTGGTCCGAATGAAGGGATAGGTATTTTTAGCGGTTGTGGAATTATTTTTTTGGTACTGATGCCCATCTTGAAGATGCATAACAAAATAGCGCTCATCATCGGTGATGTACATCTCACCTTTTTTGGCCCGAATGATATTGAAGAGGTTGCGCTTATTGCTCTGATCATCATCAATCATGACATCTTCTATGGTTCGATTATCGGCGTGCTTCCTTCCAATTCGAATGGAATAGTTCTGAAAATCATCGTTGAAAACACCACTTTCCAGATAGAGTGCGGGTTTTTGTTTCTTAATATCATAAAGCCGAGACCGAAATTTTAGGTTGGCATATGGTATTACATAATTTGAACAGAGGAAAGAAGATAGAGCGACCAGTGCGGCAAGAATCATACTGGACCGCATCACCCGCATCAAAGGAATGCCCGCCGTTTTAAGGCTGGCCAGCTCATACTTTTCCGCCATGTTGCCGTACACCATGACACTGGCTAGTAATATTGCGATGGGAAGGGCCATCGGTATCAGAGATAACCCCATATAATAGATCATCTCGACCAAAACAAATAACCCGATTCCCTTACCAGCTATGTCATCGATGTACAGCCATAGAAACTGCATCATCAACACAAACATGGCAATGGAAAAGGCCATCATAAAAGGAGGTACAAACTCCTTAAAGAGCAATTTATCTATCTGCTTGATTCGCATCTATTAATCGTTCTCTATAACGCTCTACAACCGTCAATTGATTACCTTTTAAGTGAAAATGTGTAACATTCTATAAATCAATATCGTCTTCCAGCAAAATGAGTTTGGAAACCTTTAACGAACAGGTGCTACCTCTGAAAGATAAACTGTATCGCTTTTCTTTACGCATTGTCAAAGATAGCCAAGAAGCTGAAGATGTGGTGCAGGATATCATGATCAAAGTGTGGAACAAACGTGAGGAGTGGACCAACTGGAGCAGCATGGAGGCCATGTGTATGACCATGACCCGTAATCTGTCGATTGATAGAACGAGGGGCAAACATCGGCAAGTCGGTCAAATGCCTGATCATTTCGATGCGCCAGATCAGGCACAAACCCCAGCTCAAAAGGCTGTGAGTAGTGACATGATGAGCTTCATTCAGCAGGTCATCGATCAACTTCCGGAGAAGCAAAAGAGTGTCATCCAGCTCAGGGAAATTGAGGGTTACTCCTATAAAGAGATTGCGGAACTATTGGATATTCCATTAAGTCAAGTAAAAATAAACGTACATCGTGCCAGGCTGTTTTTAAAGAAAGAATTGCTTAAAAATCGAGATTTATGAGTGAATTAGAAGTGCGCAAATTATTGGATAAATATTGGGAGGGTGAGACCTCCTTGGAGGAAGAAGCAAAGCTTCGATCGTATTTCTCAGAGGAGGATGTCGCAGATGAGTTTTTGCCTTTCCAGGCTATGTTCACTTTTTTTAGCAATGCCAGTTCCATGCGTATGGAGGCAGAGATTCCGCAACCAGCCATAAAACAACTGAGTGAAGATCGACCTGCGACAAAAATTCGCTCCCTGGGTTGGTGGCGAGCTGCAGCAGCCGCCGTTGTCCTGGCAATTGGACTTTTCTTTATCAACCGGCAGATGGTACAAACCCAAACAATAGAAACCTATACCTACCAAGATACTTTTGAAGATCCAGAATTGGCCTATGCTGAGTTTAAACGAATGATGGCTTTTGTATCAAGTAAAATGAACAAGGGCGTAAATAAGGCTTCACAAGGTCTAGACAAAATTGAAACCTTAACTGATATTATAAATTAAATAAAAGGTAAAAAATTTAATAATGCGAACTATGAAAATTAAATGGATCATCACGGCAATATGCCTTGTCTTTTGCTGTGAGGCGACGTGGAGCCAGAACAGTGCGGTGCGGCAGTTTTTTGAACGCTATGAAGATGACCCAGACTTTAGCGTAGTGGAAATTAGCCCAAAAATGTTTGAGCTCATGTCAAGGCTGTCTACGGAAGCCGAAGAGGACATTGATGAGTTGGTGCAAACCATCACTGGATTAAAGGTCTTAATTAAAGAAGGAAAAGGTCATCAATTATATGATGAGGCTTTTGCCGAACTCAGTCAAATCAAATTTGAAGAATTGCTCAAAGTTCGTGATAAGGATGAAAATATTCGCTTTATGGTCAATGAATCTGCCGATAAAGTAATTAATGAACTCGTGCTTTTAGTTGGAGGAGATAGCAGCTTTGTGATGCTCGACCTCACCGGTAATATTAATTTACGATCGATAAGTAAAATTGGTAAGGCCCTGGACGTGCCGGGATCAGAACACCTTGAAAAATTAGAGGATAAACACTGACATTACTATCAATCAACTAAACCTTAACCATTAAGCTCTACCTCACGACCCCGAAACCCACTGGCAACTTAGTCCAGTAATCGAGAACACTATTATTTAAACCAAAATTAAAACCTGATGAAGACTCGAATGGTCTTAATGTGTCTGCTATTGCCCCTATTGATCGAAGCACAGTCTGTTGCAGACGACTTTTATTTCGCCCATAAAGATCGCAACAATTCACTGAGCTTGAACATTGGAAATCTATTGTTGACGGCTGGAAGTTGGTTCGTTGAGGATTCTGATGCAAAAACGCTTATCAAGAAATCAAGACGTGCAAGATTTCTATTTGCCAATGAGGAAAATTTCGTTTCTCAACGAGAGATAAAATATTTGATCAAAGACTTGAAAAGTGAAGGTTTCGAATCACTGGCAAAAGTAAGATCCAAAGACACCCAATTCAACATCTACTTACGCGAAGATAGAAAAGGTAATATCACCAATATTGTGGCTCTGCTCAATGAGCCCCATGAATTCGGAATGATCAGCCTCGATTGCAAATTTCGAATGGATGATTTACAGTGTCTCCACGACGACCTCCGCGAACTTTCACACGACCTAAGAGTGAGTAAGCGCAGCACCCATGAGTACCGCTAGGATACAAATGTGGATACCCATCCTTACCATCCAGGATGAATCACCCCTAGCCCTTATGCGCGCGCGCTAAACTTAAAATTCACCAGGAGGGTGGCGGATGGATCTACCTCAGGTTGGCTAAGATGTGATCGCAGATGCTGGCTCGAAAGTTCTATACTAGAGCCGGGTATCAAATAACACCATGCATGCAAGGAAAAATCTTTAGATTTGCCGGTCCTAAACAAAAAGCAAGGTAAAATGGGAAAAGGCGATCGCAAAACCAGACGTGGAAAGATCTTTCGTGGGTCCTACGGGAAGACCAGACCTCATGGGCGAAAGAGTACTTCGGAGGCCCCCGCCAAGGGTAAGAGCACCAAAAAGGCTGCGACAAAACGGAAGCCCGCCGCTCGATCAAAAGCTAAAAAATAGATGATTAATCACAGGGTTTTTTAAAGATCGCAGCAATCTTGGTTGGAAGATCTCCGAGTTTAGCTGAGGATAGGTTGGTCAACACGATAACCACCAGTTCCCGTTCTGGATAGCACATCATCATACTGCTACCACCCACCGATCCACCACTGTGCCCCACCCATCGATCTCCTTCAGCATCATGATTGCTCCTCCAACCAATGCCATATCCGGTCTCCTCTCCATCTGATTTCTTCAGGGAGGTATTCCATTCGGAAAACGTGGATTCGTGCATCAACGCGCCATCGAAGTGCCCCTGAGCGAACTTAGTCAAATCGACTGCACTACTTAACAAACCACCTCCCGCCCATTTATAGCTGTTGTCTACAAAAGGAGCGTTGGCAAAACCATCCGAGGATCTCACATAAAAACCTGTACGTCCAGGCGTTATCCGTTCGTGAAAGTCAGCGGTACTCTCCACCATCCCCAATCGGTCAAAAACGTGTTGTTGTAAATAATCCAAGAATGCTATCCCACTCACCTTTTCAATTACAGCACTGATCAGGTTCCATCCATAGCTGGAATAAGCGTATTTCGTACCTGGAACAAATAAAAGGGGGTCATTTTCAAAGATTTTAAGACCAGCATCGACATCCGAGTAACGACGTTGGTTGAGAAACTCGGTACCGCGATAGTGCCTGATACCCGCGATATGGCCAGCTACCTGCCTCACGGTGATGGGGTGTTGCTTTTCGGGAAAGGTAGCTACATATTCTTGAACCTCCGCATCTAGATCTATTTTGCCTGCATCATACAATATGGCCAGTGTCGCAGCGGTGATGGGCTTGGAGATACTTCCTATCCTGAACTTGGTGTCATATGGACTTACTCGCGTACGAGCCTCCAAATTTGCATATCCAAAGCCCGCTGCCCAGATCAGATCACCTGCTTTGGAAACGGCAATAGCCATACCGGGTATCGGATTCTTTTCGAGATATTGCTTCACTTTTTCAGAAGCTTCACGTTCACAACTGGATTGGCGTTGTGCTGGTGCAGTCTGCCAAAAGCAACCCAGCATCAGCACCAGCATAAGACGTTTTAGCAGCATAGTACTCAATTTTAATCCAATGAATGCGTAAGTTAAAAAGATGGCAACGCTTCTACTAACCTGGTCATTGCAATCGATCATGGAGCTAGCAATTAACGGCTCATCAACCGATGCCATTCACCAGCTGTACCCTACCGGTAACGGTACTCCAAACCACTAGGACGGTGCTACCTCAGTTTGATCAACAGGTAGTTCTAATTGTTCGATTGGGCTGATTTCCCTCCCGGCAATACCTTTGATGGTAGCATACATATGATTGGTGTTGAGCAGAACCTTTTCGATTTGCTTTTCACGTCGTTTCCAGATGTTCTGCATCGCTCGTTTTTCTTTCTGCAATTCCTCATGCAACTGACTGAAACCCTCCACAATGCCTTCAACCTGCTGTCGAAATTCGGTTCCGGTGAGAAAGCGGTAAAGTACCTGCATCTTTTCTCCACTTTCCTGGTGATGCAATTTGGATTCACCGAGTCGTAGCAAATGATATCGTAGCAGGGGTATAAAGGCGCGAAAGGTATCAAAGGAGCAAACCCAAATTCCATCCATCAGACCAATTTGATCTACCTCTTTTGGCATGGCCTGCGTAATCAATACTCCGATATCTGCCCGGTGCAACCGTAAATCAGCATTTAGTTTTTCGAGCCAGGTCTTCTGAAATGTTTTGGTCCGTTTACTCTCGTAATAAATCTTGCCACAGACAGCCGATTGGTCATTGACGATGCTGTGCAGACAGTCACCTCCCCTCATTCCAGCCTTAATCGATTCGATCCGATCGGAGGGAAACGCATGGTCTAGATAATCTTCGATCACCAGTTCTTGGACCTGACCTTGCATTTGAACCGAACCCTGTTCCATTTTGCGATGCATCTCGTCTAAGAGTCTTTTTTGATCTCGCAGCCGCTTTTCATATTCAACTTTCATTAACTCATGCTGAGATTGGAATCTAGCACGTAAATCTTGCTCAGTAGATCGCGTGCGTTGCAGCACCTGCTTTTCAAGTTCGAGCTTCATCTGTTCTCTCTCCAGCACGAGTTTTTGTTCTCGCTGCATCAGCGTCAATTCTTGTTTTTTCAATTCAGTATTCGCCTCGCGCTGATCCTGCAGAGAAGCCTTAAGCTTTGCAATCTCCAATTTGGCATTTTCGGTAGCCTCTGACCTCATCCTATCTGCCAAACGGATCTTTTCGTTCTTTAATTCTGCCTGAATAATCTCCCACGTCTTTGCCGAGAGTTCCTTGACCTCAAGTCTTTCTCGCTCCAATGATTGAGCTCGTTCATCAAGTTCCTTCTTCAGATGGCTAAACTTTCGATTAAATTCATCACGGAGTTTGGCGGTCGCCTGCTTCTCCAGCGCTTGTTCCACATCAATTGGAACACCGCATGATGGGCAACTAAGTTTAGAATCAGCGTTGGTATGCACAGGTATTGACATTTGAGACATCAGTTGTGATCGGTTGTGATTAAGGCACTAAGATATTATATAAAAATCTTATATATCAAATATATAGATTAAATCTGATACTCTGTCGAAAGTAGGGACCTACCTGAATTAATTTGGGAGTACAGGTGTTGAAATTGCTATATTTGGGATGCTTACCAGATGAACAAATAAACTACATGAGCGCAAAAATTCGGAAGATGTTCAATGACCTGGACCGTCTTGATAAAAAATCTGTTTCGTTTCTCTTAAAGGCCATTGAAGAAAATAATTTGCCAGGATTCGACTATTTGGAGTTTAAACAGGCACTCAATAGTCTCAAGGAAATGAACATGGATTCTACCACGGCAATCAAATCTGCATTTACCACAGGAAGCACAGTGGGTTTGACCAAATCGAAGCTAATTAATTCGGCAGAGCATTATAAGAAAGTCTTAATGCAGGAAAAGAGCCAATTTGACACCGCCCTCAAAAATCAGATGGCGCAACGAGTACACGGAAAGAAGGAACAGAAAGAAAAGCTTACCACCAAAATTGGCACCTATAAAGCAAAAATCGCCGAATTGGAAGCGGAGATATTAAAATACCAGGATAAGTTGAACAATGCCGATAGTGAAATAAGGGCGGCCAAAGCGAAAATCGAAGACACTCGAGATAAATTTGAGAACACCTTTCAAGACTTCATGACCCAAATAGACGAAGACATTCAGACGCTCAAAGATGTTCTTTAGGACAAGCTTTATCAGATTGATCAATATTTAAAGTCCAAATTTACTATGACAGATTTCAATTCCATTCCGTCGACAAAATCAAAATCTTTTTGGAAACGACCTGAGGGAATAACGGGTACTATTTTCCTACTGGCCTTAATTGCCGGAGGAGGGTACCTGCTGGTCCAGGCACTTCCCGTGCTAATCGGATTAGCAAGTAACGTCCTCTATCTAGCCGGTATGTTACTTGTTTTAGGAGCCATTATTTATATGGTATTGGACCCTAAAATGCGCAATCTAGTGTGGTACATGTATAAGAGTGTGATGCGATGGGTTACCGGAATTTTCGTGACAATCGATCCAATTGGTATTCTTAAGAACTATGTGGAAGACCTGCAAGATAATCTGGGAAAGATGAGCAAGCAGATTGGTGGTCTGCGCGGGCAAATGCGCAAACTTAAAACCATCATGGAAGACAATAACAAAGAGATCAACAATAGCATGCTGATAGCAAAGAAGGCTCAGGAGCAAAGTAATGAGAAACAAATGCTTCTGAATTCTCGAAAGGCTGCTCGTCTGAAAGAAAGCAACGAAAAATATCAGGCGCTCCATAATAAAATGAGCATCTTATATCGTGTGTTAAACAAGATGTATCAAAATTCCGAGATACTACTTGAAGACACAAAAGACCAAGTCAAATTAAAGGAGCAAGAACGAAAAGCGATTAGAGCTTCCCATAGTGCTATGAAAAACGCTATGGACATCATCTCTGGAAGTGGGAGTAAGAGAGAGATGTTTGACCAAGCCCTCGAATCGATTGCAGATGATCTTGCTAATAAGGTAGGTGAAATGGAGCGGTTTATGGAAATGTCCAGCAATTTTATGGAGTCTGTTGATCTGCAAAACGGTGTTTTTGAGGAAGAAGGAATGAAAATGTTAGAACAATGGGAAAAAGAGAGCACCCTCCTACTGCTTAACGATGGAAAGACTGATGCACTGGACCTCAATGCACCTCGTCAAGAGCGTCAAAAAATTGAGAAATCCGGTGATGAAAGTGGTGGTTATGAGGGCTTATTCGACTAGGTACCAACCTACTGCACCATATAGTCGTAGATCATTTTAGAAATGTCCGCCAATATTCGCGTGCCCACCTCCAGGTCGGGCAGCTCTTTGGATAATAACACCAACACATATTTTCTTCCATCGGGGAGGAAAATAATTCCTGAGTCGTGATGTACTCCCGTGATCATGCCTGTTTTATGAGCTACCCGAACACCTTTTGGAAGCCGGGCAGGAATAATATCGTTAAACTTCTGGTCCAACAGTATCTCGATCATTTGGTTACAAGCTTGCTGCGATACCACTTCTCCTCGAGCTAGTTTTGTGAATATTATCATTAGATCTTCAGCCGTGGTATGATTGCTAAGTCCCCCCTCAAAGGCCTTGATATCCTCCACCCCTCGTAGCACTTCAATTTTTGGTGCTCCTAGATCTCTCATCGTTTTAGTCACCCTTTTGGCATCAACTACGTCGATGACCAGATTAGTTGCCAAATTACTACTGACGATTATCATGTCGTAAACCAAGTCTCTAATGGCACGCTTTTGACCCAACATCCCATACAGAGATTTCTCACTATCATCTTCGTGAGTCAATTGGTAGCTGCTACTATCGACAATGCTATAGAATTCGTTTTTGATTTCAATGGAATCTTCTTGCGAAAAACGCCCCAACGACTCCTGAAGATAAACTTCAATCATGACGGGCGTTTTCATCGTGCTTGCTGCATGAAAATCTTCCATAGCATTGATGCGAATAAATTCATCGGTTTGAAGGTCGTGAAACCCAACTGCAAAAACACCTTCAGCTTCCAGGAAAACATCCAGGATGGCTTCTTCCAGTTGATCCAGTGATTGCCTAGGCTGACAACTTAGCAACAGAAATATAAAGAGCAAAAAAGACGAGTATATTATCTTTGGTGGCACAGGTGTTCTGAATTATTCATTAGATGCTGAGGTGGTCCTCAGGCCCATTTCCTCTCCTATTTTAATCATGAAGGTGTAGGCCTCTTCATAATTATTTCCAATGTCACCCTCTAAGATGGCTTCCCTTATTGCCTTTTTAATGACACCTACTTCACGGGATGGTTGTAGGTGGAAAGCTTCCATAATCATTTCTCCAGTGATCGGTGGCTGCCAATTCCGAAGGTTATCTTTTTCCTCAACCTCCTTTAGGTATTGACGAACCATTTGATAATTCTCGAGGTACTTCTTCACGCGCTTCGGGTTTTTCGAAGTGATGTCTGCCTCACAAAGTATCATCAAGTCCTCAAGATCATCACCGGCTTCAAATAATAATCTTCTGATCCCCGAATCGGTGATGTTTTCTTTGGTTAAACTGATCGGGCGTAAATGTAACCGAACCAATTTCTGAACATACTTCATCTTGTGATCCAGTGGTAGTCGCAATTTTTTGAATATTCGTGGCACCATGGCGGCCCCAACTGCTTCATGTCCGTGGAAAGTCCACCCCGTCTTGTCGTGAAATCTCTTAGTGGCAGGCTTGGCAATGTCATGCAACACCGCTGCCCATCGCAACCATATGTTTTGGGTTTTTCGACAGAGATTATCCACCACCTGCAAAGTGTGGTAGAAATTGTCCTTATGGCCAATGCCGTTTCGAACATCTACACCCTGTAACCTTGCCAGCTCCGGAAAAATTATGTCTAAGAGGCCGGTATCAAAAAGCTTCTTAAATCCAATCGAAGGAGTGTGCGAAGCGAGAATCTTCGAAAGCTCCAAGGTTATTCTTTCTTGTGAAACAATCTGGATTCGATTTCGGTACAGTGAAATGGCGCGATAGGTCTCAGGTTCGATTTCAAAATTTAATTGCGTGGCAAAACGAATGGCTCTTAACATACGCAACGGATCATCAGAAAAAGTACGACCAGCCTCGAGTGGTGTGCGGAGAATCTTGTCTTCCAAATCAAGCAGACCATTGAACGGGTCTGTGATCTCACCATAATTACGGTTATTTAGGCTCACGGCCAGCGCATTTATGGTAAAATCCCTTCTGTTTTGGTCGTCCTCAAGGGTGCCTGCTTCAACAGATGGCTTGCGGCTGTCTGATCGATAGGATTCCTTGCGGGCACCCACGAATTCAATCTCAAAATCATCGTGTTTAAGCATGGCCGTCCCAAATCGTTTATATACGGTCACCCTGGGTATCGGTCTCAGATAGGCTGCCACCTGATTGGCTAGATTGATTCCATTTCCAAGGCATACGATATCGATATCTTTGCACGGACGGTTCAGGAGGCGGTCACGAACAAATCCACCTACTACAAAGGTATCGTACCGCAGGTCTTCGGCTGCATGCTGGATGATTTCAAAGATCTCCTGTTCTTCGGCTGTTATAGCGAATAACATTTTGCCACTTCTTAATTTGCAAACTGTGTAACACCAAGATAATGATCCTGGAGTTCGTCTAAAATCTCAAAGATGATCTGTGGTTCAATCTCTGTTACCAGTTTTGATCGAAAGTATTTGATCTCGGGTAAGCCCCTAAAATAATTTCCATAATGTCTTCTCATTTCTAGGATGCCAAGTTTCTTACCTTTCCATTCCAAGGAATGAGCAAGGTGCCTCTTGACAACCTCAACTTTCTCAGCAATAGTGGGTTCTGCTAGGTGTTTCCCGGTTTTGACAAAATATTTAATCTGAGCAAAAATCCAAGGGTTGCCAATACTCGCACGACCGATCATAATGCCATCAACACCATAGCGTTGTTTATAGTCGACGGCCTTTTCCGGTGAATCTATGTCTCCATTCCCAAAGATCGGGATGTGTATTTTCGGGTTTTCCTTGATTTTGCCGATCAGTGTCCAGTCGGCTTCACCCTTGTACATTTGCTTCCTGGTACGACCATGGATCGATAAAGCCTTGATTCCCACATCTTGCAATCTTTCTGCGACCTCCTCGATGTATTTCGTCTCTTCATTCCAGCCCAAGCGCGTCTTCACAGTGACCGGAAGGTTGGTACTCTTCACAATGTGATCAGTCAACCTCACCATTTGATCAATATCTTGCAAAATACCCGCACCAGCTCCTTTACAAACCACTTTCTTCACCGGACATCCATAATTGATATCGAGGATTTCAGGTGCAGCGGCCTCCACGATCTCAGCTGCCCTCCGCATCGAATCGAGCTTGGCACCAAAAATCTGAATTCCTATGGGACGCTCGTCATCGTAGATATCAAGTTTTTGCACACTTTTGTCAGCGTCGCGAATTAGACCTTCGACAGAGATGAATTCCGTAAACATCAAGTCACATCCCTCATCCTTACACAATGCTCTGAAGGGAGGATCACTGACATCTTCCATCGGTGCTAACAGCAGTGGAAAATCACCTAGTTCAACATTGCCGATTTTAATCATAAATATCTCGTTCTCACCAGCGCAAAGATAGCTTTATCTCACATACCCATCGACCAATCGACACCTTGATCAAGGCCCGCAGCGAGGTCATGGTCCACGATCGATCGTTCGCCTTAGTCCACCAACTGATTTTAAGTCACTAAGCGTGCTCCCAGCATGATATTGCCCAATTTCCTATCCGATGCTTCATCGCTGATATTTTTATTTCATCGTAGTCCTGGTGGCTTATCCCGGACAAATTTCTATATTGAGCAGACTGATCTCGTGATTAATCAAACCGAAAACTAGACCGAAATGCTGACCGCCGTTATCATCTGTTTTATTCTTGGATATCTCACGATCGTTTTCGAACATCCACTCAAACTCGACAAGACCGTTCCAGCACTCCTGATGGGTGCCTTGATCTGGGCATTCATTTCCATTGGTCACCTAGATGTGGTTGGAGCAGATCATCACCTGGGAAGCATGGAGGAGGTTTTGTTGCACCACATCGGAAAAGTTGCTGAAATTCTGTTCTTCCTGATTGGTGCAATGACAATCGTGGAGCTAATTGATTTACATCGGGGGTTTGCTGTGATCACCAATCGGATCAATACCACCAGTAAAACAAAGATGCTATGGATGGTGTCGATTCTTGCTTTTTTCTTATCTGCTACCCTCGATAATTTGGCATCCACCATCGTACTGGTTTCACTGCTGAGACGTCTGATTCCAGACAAATTGGAACGCTTGTGGTTTGTCAGCATAGGAGTCATCGCAGCCAACGCCGGGGGAGCATGGTCTCCCATTGGTGATGTCACCACCACCATGCTTTGGATTGGTAAAAAGGTATCCACCTTAGGGCTCATCCAAAACCTGGTCGTACCATCTATTGTCTGTCTGGTCGTACCAGTTGCCATTGCATCGACCTACAAGATTTTTAAAGGCAAAATAACACCCGGAAAGACTGAGAAAGAAGATCGATCACAGGAGGGTCTTCTGAGCAGCAAGGTCATGCTGTTTGCAGGCATCGGAGGTCTCATTTTTGTACCCATTTTCAAATCCATTACCCACCTCCCTCCCTATGTAGGTATGATGTTGTCACTGGGCGTCGTTTGGCTGATTTCTGAGTACATTCATCCAGAGGAAGACTTTACCGAAGAGCGCAAGCATCTCTACAGTGCACATACGGCACTCTCACGCATTGAGATGTCCAGCATTCTCTTTTTCTTGGGTATTCTGGTGGCGGTAGCCGGCTTGGAATCAGTGGCGTTGACTAATGCGGAGGGACATCAGGTTGGCCTGCTTCGCTACTTGGCGGAAGGACTGGATCGTCTGGTACCCAACCAGAACATAGTCATCATTATCTTGGGTTTTCTTTCAGCAATCATTGACAATGTTCCGCTGGTTGCTGCGTCGATGGGTATGTATACCGCGGAAATGGATTCCTCTCTCTGGCACTTCATTGCCTATTCCGCCGGTACTGGTGGAAGCATGCTCATTATTGGTTCAGCAGCAGGAGTTGCTGCCATGGGTATGGAGCGGATCGACTTCATCTGGTATCTCAAGAAAGTGGCCATCCTTGCCTTTCTTGGCTTCATCTCAGGGGCCATAGTTTACATGCTCATTTCCCCTATGATCAATGGATAAAGCCCTTCGTTTTTTGTGTATTTGGTCCGGGTGTTATCTCATGGGCTGCAACTCTGTTAACCAAGCAGATCTCATCGGTACCTGGAAAGCAAGTGTGGTGCTAGAACAAGGCGATACGGTACCCGCTGATCTCTCTGCCACTTTATTAACCCTTTCTGAAGGGAGCACCTTCCAGTATCAAATGACGCCTGTCTCGCAAATGGATGGTAGTTACTATTTGCAGTCAGATATTTTGCAGCTCCTCGACCAGGCCACCGGAGATACCATAAAAGTGCATGTGATAAACTACCAAGACTCAGCCATGACACTTCGCATGAATCATGAGGGAACAGAACGTCATATAGTTTTCGACAAGGTCACCACAAGCCCTACGGCACCCCTACAAAATTAATAGTAAAACAATCTCTTTTCGCTAGGCGCTTTCTTAGCTTATTCCTATCTTCCTTCATGTTAAGTCTAGAGACTTACATAAGCTGGCTATAAATGTAACCTAGTACCCCGTCTTGAAATATCTATTCTTGATTATTACACTGACTGCTTTAGGAGTCTTTGGTCAGATTTATGTATCCTATGATTCTGAAACTGATGGATATAGTGCCATGTTGTCTGAATTCGAAAGCTGTGGCCATCCTGATTCGGCCGCTCTGATGGCCGTTTACCATGCTCTAAATGGACCCAATTGGACCATCAATACGGGCTGGGGAGACACTTGTGACATCTGCCAATGGTATGGAGTGATTTGTCAGTTTGGCGGTAATTACAGCCTTCAGATTTATAACAACAATCTTATGGGATCTCTACCGCCTGAAATTGGTTTGTTGACTCAGATCAGTGCGCTGAGTTTAGGTCCTGGCATCACCGGATCCATCCCGGCAGAAATTGGCCAACTGACAACACTAAACACCATTCAGTTGCAAGGCAATTCGCTCTCAGGCAATATTCCACCGGAAATAGGAGATTTGTCCAATCTCTTTCTGCTGAACCTCTCTCAAAACCAGCTAACAGGATCATTGCCGAACACCATTGGCAATCTCAGCGGTCTCAACTTTCTCACCCTGTTTGGTAATCAGTTGAATGGTTCTCTTCCTGCATCCGTTGGGAATCTCAGCCAATTGCTCAATTTATCCATCTACAATAATCAGTTTTCTGGGGCTTTACCAAGTACGATCGGCAATATGACCAGCCTGCAAAACCTACAAATCAGCATGAATGCCTTCTCTGGCCCCATTCCCGACGAATTTGGTCAGCTTGGTAGCTTGAACAGTGCCAGCATGGCCCAAAATCAATTTACCAGCATTCCTACCACCGTCGGCAATATGGGGAGTCTGGAATTCTTACTGCTGGCAGATAATGCAATCACGGCAATTCCAAGCGAATTAGGAGATGCTTCAAGTCTTAGAGCCCTGCAGTTGCAGAATAATGCAATCAGTGGTAACATCCCACCTGAGCTTGGTCAATTGCACAACTGTATCCAATTCTGGCTCCAAGACAATAACCTTGCTGGTATCATACCCGCAAGCCTCGGAGACCTATCTAGTGTCACCGGTTTTCGATTAGATGGAAATCTCCTATCCGGGTTTTTACCATCAGAATTGGGGATGCTGCTCAGTGGCCCGGGTACTGGAATAGTCAACCTATCGCATAACCAATTGGAGGGGTGCTTACCTGTAAGCTTCCAGTCTTTTTGCGATCCCGGCAAGACGCTTATTTACGATCATAACCCTTGTTTATATCAAGGCGATTTTATGGATTTTTGTAACGGTGGTTCCTGTTCGTTTTCTGATTATACATTAGAAGCATTCCCATCCACGGATCATTGTGTGGGATCAACCACGATGCTCATCGCCTCTGGAGGTACGAGTTACCAATGGAGTATTGGGCAAACAAACTCCACCATAAATGTGACGCCCTTAACGGATGTGACTTATCATCTCAGCTTAACCACATCTGCTGGATGCCTTCGAACGGACTCCATCACAATCAAGGTACATCAGCCACCTGTGGCAAGTATCACCGGTATGGACGTTACGACTCCTGGAGGCTCCGATGGGGTAGCAACCGCATTTGGCAATGAAGGTGTACCACCCTATAACTATCAGTGGAACACAGGAGCCACGACTATGACCATCTCCGGTTTAGCTGCGGGACCCTATTTCGTGACGGTTTCAGATCTGAATGGCTGTACGGATTCAGCTTCGGTGATAATTGGCGAACCAAGTTGTCCACCTGCAGGTGCATCCTGCGATGATGGTAATCCTGACACCTACGACGATCAGGAAGATGGGAACTGCCATTGCCTTGGCATACCCTGTCCACCTATTCAAGCGAATATTTTTGGCTTTGACCTCAACTGTTATCAGGATCAGAGTGGAACGATTGGTGTCACACCGAGTGGTGGCTCGCCACCTTATTTGTTTTCCTGGTCGACCGGTCACACGACAAGCTCCGTCGCAAACCTTGATTCGGGCACTTATCACGTCACGATTACCGATCAACATGGTTGCATTGGTGTGGATTCAATACTGCTTTTACAACCCCTGGAATTGTCATCTTCAATATCTGTCACTGATGAATCACCACCTGGTGCAGGAAATGGAGCGGCAGACTTAATGATGGCGGGTGGCACTCCTCCTTACGAGTTTTTTTGGTCTGATGGAGTCACTACTGAAGATCGGGCCGATCTATCTGGTGGTGGCCAGCTTTATTTGGTGACCATTAGTGACGCTCACGGCTGCCTGCGGTTAGACTCAATGATCATCAATTCCGTTTGTCCACCCGTAGGTTCCACTTGCAATGATGGAGATCCTGATACTTATGCCGATGTAGAAGACGGCAATTGCCACTGTATGGGTACACCATGTCCGAAAATTATCTCGAACATTGCTGGCTTCGATCTTTTGTGTTATCAGGACCAAAGCGGATCAGCGAGTGCATCGCCCCTGGCCGGCTCACCACCTTATCGGTATTTCTGGTCAACTGGGGATACCTCGAACTCGGTCAACCAGCTCAATGCAGGGACCTATTTTGTGACCATCGAAGATCACGTGGGGTGCAAAGTTGTGGATTCAGTGGTCATTTCACAACCCACCGAATTGTCGTCATCAATCTCAGTCACACCTGAGTCAGCTCCCGGAAATAATGATGGAGCAGCAGAACTAACCGTTGTAGGAGGAATCTCTCCCTATCAATTCATCTGGTCAGATGGGGTCAGCACCGAGGATCGAGTGGCCCTGGCGGGTAATGGATCCATCTACATTGTAATGATTACAGATTCCCATGGTTGTACATTGATAGATACTGCCATCATAGACTCCGAATGTGTACATCAAGGAACTGTCTGTGACGATGGTGATCCGCAGACATTCGCCGATCATGAAGATGGTCATTGTCATTGTGCAGGTACCCCTTGCCCTACGATTTCAATCGTTGCAGAGGTTAGTTCCCTTTCGTGTCAAGATGGCCATGATGGCAGCATATCTCTTGATGTTATGGGTGGTACCTTGCCATACGAATTTAACTGGAGTACCGGTGATACCACAGCAAATCTTTTTGACCTTGGACAAGGTGTCTATTCGATCACTGTTAGCGATGCATTCGGTTGTAGCAGCGAGCGAACCCTTGGCGTTTCCGCACCTGACAAGCTTACGCTTTCCTTTGTAGTCCATCATGAGAGTGAGCCAGGTGCTCGAGATGGTGCGGTAGATTTGAGTGTCAATGGTGGCACCAAACCCTACCAATTTTATTGGTCAAACAACAGCCGCACTGAGGATATAAGTGGTCTATCGGGGAACCTCAGTTTGAGTGTAGAAGTCATAGACGACCAAGGCTGCCGGATAGATAGCGTGATTACCATAAATACGGATTGCCCAGCCCAAGGCACCCCCTGTGATGATTTGGATCCAGTGACGTATGGTGATCGCGAGGATGGCTCTTGTAATTGCACAGGTATACCTTGCCCACAAATCACGGTCAATGCAGCCAAGACCCAACCCAGTTGCCAAGGATATTCAGATGGGGAGATTGCCTTGACCGCAATAGGTGGGGTTGTACCGTATGAGATCAAGTGGTCAGACGGAAGCATCCAATTAACCCGTTCGAATTTGGTGGCAGGAACCTACCCTGTTTCCATCACAGATGCCAACGGTTGCAGCCAGATGTTTGAGGTAGTGCTTGATGGCCCGAACAATCTTAATACTAGTTTTAATCTCACTGCCGAAAGTGCTAAGGACGCTGCCGATGGAGAAATTGATTTGACGGTCACCGGAGGTACCATGCCGTACCAATTTCTGTGGAACGTCGGAAACACTACTGAAGATCTTGTGGGACTGGTAGGAAATGGCAGTGTCTATAGAGTAACCGTTACAGATGGAAAAGGGTGTCAACTGATATCCTCAACCACGCTGATGACCAATTGTCCAATCCGTGCCCAACCATGTGATGATGGTGATTCAACCACGATCAATGATCAACAAGATGGCAATTGTGACTGTGTCGGGGTGCGCTGCATGAATCCAAGCGTCAAACTAGAGGTCCAGCCGATCTCGTGTCATGGAGTGGCTGATGGTCGGGCCTGGTTGGAGATTCAGCAAACCGGTGATTCGTTGCTGACCAGTTGGTTTAATGGTCTAAGTGGAGATACGATCGATGGTTTGGCTGGTGGCGACTATTCCGTAGCATTGATAAATCCCAACGGCTGTGTCTGGGACACCGTATTTCAGATCTTCGAGCCAACCCCCCTTCAAATTTCTTGGCAGGTCTTAAATGCATCAGCTCCTGGCCAGTCGGACGGCATGGTGTCGGTCTCGCCTTCGGGAGGCAATCCTCCGTACGAGGTCGTTTGGTCTAATGGTGACACCACCACCGAGTTACGAGATCTCAGCGCCCAAATATTGTTTTTAGAGCTGTCGGATGCGCGAGGATGCCAGCTGCTTGATACGATTCTGATCCAAGCTGACTGTCCACCTGAAGGTTCTGCTTGTGATGATGGAGACTCTCTTACATTTGATGATCAGCACGATGGCAACTGTCATTGTACGGGCAGGCCATGTACGTTGGTGCCATATAGCATAATTGCCGATCCACCATCATGTGCAAATGACGCAGACGGGTCCATCGAAATTGAAGCGGCAAATAGCAATTCAGCTTTGACCTTTCAATGGAGTAATGGCGAAGAATCCCACCAGATTAACGGCTTGGTGGGGGGAATCTATAGCGTGAAAATTCTAGATTCTAATGGCTGTAGTTGGACGGAGCAAATTTCTCTTCCAATACCTCCGGCTCTTGAAGTCTCCTTCAACACACTGCTGCCATCCAGCTCGGAGAAGGCGGACGGTGAAATAGAGGCAAAGGTCACGGGTGGGAGCCCACCTCATCATCTACAGTGGTCTACAGGAGACACGACCTCTCAGCTGGTCAAGCTAGGGATCGGCTGGTATGATCTAATGGTAACGGATCGGAATGGTTGCGTGACGATTGACTCAGTTCAGCTGGGAGTCGATCCTTGCGAATTTCATCCAGACTCTCAAAACATAGTCTTAAACGGATTTGACCTTGAGGCACCTTCTACATGTCAATCCAACGATGGTCTGATCCATATAGATGCCATCAGTGCCCTTCCACAACCTTTAGAATTCAGCATTGACGACGGTGCAAATTGGACCCGGGACCCCTTTTTTCAAGGTCTTTTGCCAGGAAGGTACCGGGTTCAAGTCAGACATCACCAGTCAGACTGTCCGCTGGAATTTCTGGTAGAATTGGGAGATCAGATTCCCATGAATTTTGATTCCGTTGTCATTCGAAAGCCCAGTCAATGTGGTCACTCAGATGGGTTCATCCAAATCCTGGATTCATCAACTCATTTTGCGTTTAGTTTGGATGCGGGTAACACCTGGCAGGAGAGTCCTTTCTTCGAAGGTTTGTTGCCCGGATATTACCAGATAATGACTCGCAATCAACATGATGGTTGTTACACCCTTTTAAGTGAAGTCTTTGACCTAACTTTAGATCCCACCTTCCTTGTCCAAGATGTTCAGGTTAGATCGCAAACCTGCTCTAATCTAGATGGAATGATTTCTGTTCTGATCGATCCAGTCCACCAAGTTCAGCTGAGAATCAACCATGGCCCCTGGCAATATGAAACCGTATTTGATCAGTTGGAAGCTGGGAGGTATCAGCTGGAGTATCGAGATGACAGTACAGATTGCATTGTGGCATGGCCTGTGGATCTGCTGATAGAGCACACTACCCTACTAGATGAGCATGTGCTCAACATCAGAGATCCATCGTGCAGGGAATCTGATGGTTTTATCGTGCTTGAAACGCCGTCAGATGAACTACAATTCAGCATCGACTATGGTACAACGTGGCAACAGAGTGGCACTTTTTCCGGACTCAGCAGTGGTGATTATCAGATCCTGGTGCAGGATGGTCAAAAACAATGTCGTGATAGTCTGCGGGTTAGTTTGGCGGCGACCGCAGTTGGAAAAATTGTCACCCAGGAGTTAGTACTGGATCCCAGCTGTGCCGGTGGTCAGGATGGAGTGATAGAGATCTCGACCATCGAAGGTGCCAAAATCAGTTGGTTTGATGGTGGATCGGAAACTCTCCGATCGGGGCTAAGTGCGGGTGTATACGAAGTGATTCTTGAAGACGCAGACGGATGTTCCCAAGAAGTAGCGTATGAATTGGAAGCACCCGATGCTATTGCTTTGGCTATACCAGATCTGGATTCGATGCCTTTTTGTCAGGGCGAATCAATCGTATTCAAAATGGATCCAACCCTTCGATATCAATGGTATCGAGACAATCAGCTAATCAGCAGCGAGGCAGAGTTCAGAGGTACTAAAAGTGGCCATTACCGGGTACTTGCCATTGACGATATCGGATGTGAATCAGAGAAGTCATTTTCCATCAGATACTCAGAGGAAGTGTTTCATGCCAACTTCCTCATGAGCAGCCAAATTGTTGTCGGTGATACCTTGGTTGCCATCGAAACCACTTGGCCGGTACCAGAGCGCGTGATCTGGGACATACAGAGTGGTTTCGTGATCGATCAAGATCTGAATCGCATCTTCCTTCAATTTGATTCTATTGGAATGCACACAGTTCGGCTCCTGGCCTATAACGGATCGTGCATGTCTGTGGTTGAAAAAGAGGTAGAGGTAGTAAAATCCTCAGCGCAGATCACAGTTCCTGGATTCTACTACGACGGCATTAAAGATGTGTCGTTGTACCCAAATCCCAACAGTGGAAATTTTAATGTCCGTATTGAATTGACCGAAATCAACCCGATTCAGATTCGTATATATGATCCTGAGGGTCTACTCCTCTACAAGAATCTCTTGACTGGCAGTGACTTCTACAGCGAGAAC
The DNA here is from genome assembly GCA_965223215.1 of Saprospiraceae bacterium. Classification (GTDB taxonomy): domain Bacteria; phylum Bacteroidota; class Bacteroidia; order Chitinophagales; family Saprospiraceae; genus JABDMH01. The sequence continues at coordinate 1,056,216 of CBDCVZ010000010.1, forward strand.
ATCGATCTCAACGATCCAATGCCCGGTTCATATAGCCTCCTGGTTCAAAGCGATCAGGGTTGGCGTAGTCTGCATTTTGTCGTGGACTAATCCCAACCTACTCGTTTCAGAGCATAAGAAAGCGACATAGAATCTAGTTCCACGTCGCTATCCCTCTGTAGGGGTGAATTTTTGGGACCTTTCAACGCAGACGTATCAGGTTTGCATGAAGGTCACCGGATTACTATCTCCAAGAGGAAATCATCTCATTCCTTTACGATCCGTTTGACGTAGGTCTCGTCTCGGGAGATCAGCTCAACCTTGTAAGTTCCCGACGGGAGGTCGTGGAGATTTAACTGATTGCTTCCAAATGCACCGGTTAGCTCAAGTACTTTTTCATGGTGTGCGTCATAAAGCGCCACATCGTAATCTTGATCGTACAGGAGTTGCAACTGAAGGTAGTCCTGAGTGAAATCTGGAAAGATTTTCAGGCCAGCATCTCTTAGCTTAGCATCTTCAATCTCTCTGAGTGCTTCTTCCAAATCGATAATGGTTGTTGCCTCTATCATTTCATCGTGGTACTGGCCTCGAATCAACTCCGCCAAGTAATCCATCGAAACCAAAACTAGCGAATCATGCGTCGGATAAGTGGTCTGAGGGTCCGCCTGACCGATCTGAGCATACACCTGCGAGGTGAATACCAGGGAAAGGGCAGTTATGAAAACTTTAGATTTTATCATGGTGTAACGTTATTTCACAATGGACAAAGGATGCAAAAAGCACCGGCAATCATTTATGGTCGGAAATAACTATAAAACCTCGATTTCTGATGTGGGAATTACTACGGGAGATTGAAGAGTCTCCGAGATATCTCATCATCAACTCTTCTTCGACAAAGATAAGGCCAAATGTTTGAAAATGCTCGTTCTGAAATGAATATTTAATTTCATAACATGTTAGGTCTCAAGCGTTAAGCCCCCTTTGGCTTAAACGTCCCACCATCATTTGGTAACAGTCATTTTTTCACCCAATCTCGCCAGGTCTATGGTGGTCCCTAGTCCATCTGAGGCCAAGCTCTAGCTTGCCAGCATCGCTCACTTAATCACCTTTTCTTGTGGCACCATTCTATTTGCGCCATTTTGAGAATGTACCTCCCCAGACTTTTTCTCATAACTTTCGCTCGATAGACTAGCATTTGCATTCAGACCCGAAGACATTTCATTAGCTTTATTAGATGCATCTAGGTCGGCATTTGATTTTGTTAGCTGTCGCTTTTTGCACAGTTAGTCTTTACACGACTCCTGGTCATATGATCGAAATTTGTGACAACGCCCTGGATGACGATAATGATGGAAAAATCGACATTCAGGATGAGGATTGTCAGTGTGAAATCTTAGAACCGGAATCGCTTATTCCCAATCCATCATTCGAGGAAATGGAGTGTTGTCCCCAGTCCCGAAGTAACTTAGATTGCGCAAATACCTGGATTCAGGCCTCCGAAGCTACGACCGATTACTTACATACTTGTGGTTGGATGGGTTGGGAAAACCTACCTCCACCCACACCGTTTCCGGATGGAGAAGCCTGCATTGGTTTCCGGGATGGACGCTTCGGAGGTGATGAGCCCAATCCCAATTGGAAAGAATATACGGGAGCTTGTCTCACCGATCCCTTGCGTGCTGGCAATACCTATCGTTTTGAATTTTATATCGGATTTACCAATCCCGCCAACTCGCCACCACTTAGTGTTGCCTTCTTTGGCAGTCAGAATTGTGAAAACCTTCCTTTTGGAGTAGGTGACGATCGACATGGCTGCCCACTCAATGGGCCAGGTTGGCAACAACTTGATCAAGTGTTTGCTTTTGGTGCGAATAACTGGAGTAAGTATTGGTTTGATGTAACTCCTGATCAAGATATTTTTGCCATCGCTATCGGACCGGATTGTTTCATGCGAATGTATACCGAGAATCCCTATTATTTCCTTGACAATCTAATATTGGCAGACGTCAAGGAATTCGAATTTGAGATCTCGAGTACAACACATGTCTGTGATCCTGCCTTCGCCCTTAGCTTACCCGAGGCTGACTCTCTGACGTATCAATGGTACCGTGATGGAATAGCACTGGTTGGGGAAACTGGCGCATCGATATCAGGTACCCTCAACGAGGGACTCTATCAGGTTCGACTCATTGGCCAAAACACCTGCAGAATTACCAAACCCTATCAGTATAGCAAACCGAAAATCGAGAACCAAGTGCAAGCCCATTTCTGCCAGGGAGATGATTATGATTTTAACGGCCAAACCTTAAACCTGCCGGGAGTCTATTTCGATACCTTAAAAACCCCTGATGGATGTGACAGTATTGTGCAACTAGACCTACAAATGGCAGAACCTCAATTGGTCGAAGTAAACCAGAAGATATTTGAAGGTGAGGTTTTACAAATTGGACCTCATGAATTCAGCACACCCACCAGTGATCAATCGATTCACTTAGTTTCCGCTTACGGATGCGATAGCACAGTCAATCTAAATCTGACTTATTATCAGCTTTATATTCCATCGGCCTTTAGTCCTAACGGTGACGGCATCAATGATTATTGGGAGGTGTTTGGAGGCACCGACTTTGAGAAAGTGACTTCGTTGGAAATTTTTGATCGATGGGGGGCTCGCGTCTTTAGGTGCACAGAAGCAGACCAGGCGACCAGAACAATCAGCTGGGACGGCCTAGTTCAGAACAGGTCTTACCGGTCGAACGTCTTCGTTTACAAAATACAAGTGGTCATGGACGATGGCCTTGAACATCTTTTAACGGGATCCCTTACCATGATTAAATAATCTTGTCAGGTGAATGAAGGTGCCTTCAGATCTGTAATCCACCAGGAATCTTGTTTTTCAATTTGTACCGATAGACCGGCCTCAAAATCTATTTCAATTACCCGGATTAGGGTTCCCTTCCATTGGCCCGGACTTTCCATTTCTCTCAGCATCGCTTCAAGTCTATTTCTCAACTTTCTTATGGCAAGCGGGAAATGTCCTTGAATGATCCCTTCAATTTTGGCATGTAAAAGTCTCATCATTCCCTTGGCGATTAGACCCGCGCCCTCCCCTGCATGAAGCTCTAGCTCATCGAGATGCAAAAGCTCATCAAAAGGAGTAAAAGACAACCTCAGCGATGCCCTGAATGGAACATGAACAGGATCCAGAATCTTACCCAGCAAGATCAACTTTTGCTCGGGGACTTGTAGTCTCATTGACTCAAGCATCATGTTTTGGGTTGGAAGAAACTCGATGAGGCTCGGTCGCATCATTTCAAGCAAGGGATTTAATTCATGCGCAGGTAGATCAATCTCAAAGATTCCAGCGCTGGATGGCCTTTGTTCTTGTATGCAAACTAGTTTGATGTGAGGTGGTTCTGGGGATTGATTTCCATCGATATTGACGGCCAGACTTCCGTGCAATTCAATGCCGCGATGGCTGGTGGATAGAGAAAGCAAGGTTAAAGCTACCGACCTTACGGCCAGCGTCTGGTAAGGAAATTGATATTTATCTACCAGTGATAGGAGAAGATCATTCAAATCTACTTGCTCAACCAATTCATAAATCTTCCTTTGGATCAAATGTCCTGCTGACTCCCTTTGACCATTTAGTACTTTGGACAGCATTCTCCGTGGTGAAAAGCGTAGCGGGCCCAACCCAAGAAATGGACGGCGACACCATGATAAGTCCTGAACTTCGATCTCGACATCCAATGATTCGTCAGTCAGGACCGGCTTTGCCAGGACAATCAATTTGATTCTGCCCTTGAGGCTAGCCTTGATAAATGTTTGTTGTGCCGCCAACTCGATGGAGACAAGGATCTCAACCTTGACACCATCTGAGGAAATCTTGAGCCCATCAGGCTCGAATTCCCCCATCTCTACTTCCGCCTTACCCAAGATTGGGATTTGAATCGTAAAATATTGATTATCCAACGATTGCAGCCCTTCGTGAAAGTTCCACTCTAAGTGCTTTCGATCAATAATACAGTTAAAATGGCTATCACGTAAGTACAAGAATCGTCCTTATCTTTTCTTCGTACATAATAAAACTTTCTCAAGGTAAAATATTGCTGGAAGATGAGCCGTTACTATGTCATATTCCTTTCTTCTAAAGGATTATGTTCACGGGATTACAATTTTGGAAGTGAGTCGAAAAGCCCTTTTCGACTCACTTTTTTTTATCTTCCGCGCCGTGACAACTGCATCTTATTCTAAAACTTACTAGCTCTATGAAATCCTCCGTTTACCTACTATTTTTTCTGACCACTTCTTTAGTGTCAACGAATGCTCAAACCTATGATACCACGCTTTACAGTGCCGTGGAGTATCGCAATATTGGACCCTTTAGAGGGGGACGTTCAGGTACGGTTACCGGTGTGGCGCACCGGCCTAATCTCTATTACTTTGGAGCCACAGGAGGTGGTGTTTGGAAGACTGCCAATGCGGGAGTAACCTGGGAAAACATTTCAGATGGATTCTTTGGCGGTTCGATCGGTGCCATCGCAGTTGCCGAATCTGATCCCAATGTCATCTACGTAGGTGGTGGTGAACAAACCGTGCGGGGGAATGTGTCTTCAGGTTACGGTATGTTCAAATCAGTCGACGCCGGCTCTACCTGGGAAGAGATTGGCCTGGAGGATTCTCGGCATGTGGGCCGAATTCGTATACATCCAAAAGATCCGGATATCGTCTACGTGGCTGTGATGGGTAACCTCTACAAATCAAGCGAGGAGCGCGGAGTTTTTAAGAGTACCGATGGAGGAAAAACTTGGAACAAGACTTTGTTTGCCAACGCGGATGCTGGGGCAGTCGACCTTTGTTTCGATCCGTCAAATCCAAGGATCATGTATGCAAGCACCTGGCGGATCCGCCGTACTCCCCATAGCTTATTGAGCGGTGGCGATGGATCTGCACTTTGGAAAAGCACCGATAGTGGAGAGACCTGGACCAACATTTCTGATGGCAAGGGACTGCCCACCGATACACTTGGCATTATTGGAGTTGCGGTTTCACCGGTGAACCCGAACAGAGTCTGGGCTATGATCGAATCTAAGACGGGTGGACTCTTCCGTTCTGATGATGCTGGTAAGACCTGGAGCAAACTCAATGATCAGAGATCTCTACGTCAGCGGGCGTGGTATTACACAAGAATCTATGCCGACACGCAAGACGAAAACATTGTTTACGTTTTGAATGTACGATACCACAAATCTACCGACGGGGGCAAGACTTTTGTGGCGTCTAATGCGCCCCATGGTGATCACCATGACCTCTGGATTGCACCAGAAGACAATCAAAGAATGGTAATGGGAGATGACGGAGGCGCCCAGGTTTCGTTCGATGGTGGGAAAAGTTGGAGCACCTACCTAAACCAACCAACGGCTCAGTTCTACAGAGTCACTACAGATAATCACTTCCCTTATCGCATCTATGCGGCACAACAAGACAACAGTACTGTACGCATTGCACATAGATCAGGTGGAAATTCTATTACGGAGGATGACTGGGAGCCAACGGCCGGATGCGAGTGTGGTCACATTGCGATTGATCCCGTCAACCAGGACATCGTTTATGGAGGGTGCTATGATGGGGTCATTCAACGTCGGAATCACACCATAGATCAGAGTCGGGCGGTTAACGTTTGGCCCGACAACCCAATGGGTCATGGAGCTGAGGGAATGAGATATCGGTTCCAGTGGAATTTTCCGATTTTCTTTTCTCCTCATGATGAGAAGAAACTTTATACAGCCTCTAACCACCTCCATGTAAGTACCGATGAGGGGCAAAGTTGGGACATTATCAGTCCTGACCTGACTCGAAATGACACTTCAAAAATGAAGTCTTCCGGTGGCCCTATCACACAAGACAATACCAGTGTAGAGTATTATTGCACCATATTCGCAGCTGCAGAATCTCCTGTTAAGGCCGGCTTAATCTGGGTCGGTTCAGATGATGGTTTAGTACATATATCTCGTAATGGTGGAGATACATGGTCTAACGTAACCCCACCAAACATGCCAGACTGGATTATGATCAATAGCATCGAGCCCGATCCCAGAGATGAGGCCTCCTGCTATCTGGCTGCCACCATGTATAAGCACGGTGACTTTAGTCCCTACTTGTACAAGACGAATGATTACGGAAGTACTTGGACAAAGATCACCAAAGGTATTGACAAAGAGCACTTTACAAGAGTAGTGAGAGCCGATCCAAACCATGATGACATATTGTATGGAGGTACCGAAACAGGGATGTACATTTCATTTAATGATGGCCAGTCTTGGGAGCCATTTCAACTAAATCTGCCGATTGTTCCCATCACCGACCTGACGCTTAAACAGAATAACTTAATCGTCGCAACCCAGGGTCGCAGCTTATGGTTGATCGATGACTTAAATCCGATTTATGAATTGAACGAGGTGGAAGATCAGACCGTCTATCTCTTTACGCCAAAGCCAACCTATCGCATGCGAGGCAGCCAGGCTAAGAATCTAAAGACGGAAGGCACCAATCATCCGTCCGGAGTAATGACCTATTTCTACATCCGTGATTTAGAAGATTCCACTGAGGTGTCATTGACCTATATGAATTCGGAAGGTGAAGAAATCAAAAGGTTTTCCAATAAGAATAAGGAGACGGATAAACTCGAGGTCAAGGCTGGTAGTAATTTGTTTGTCTGGAATATGCAATATCCAGACGCGAAAAAATTTGACGATATGATTCTCTGGGCCGCATCGTTGAACGGTCCCTTGGCCTTACCTGGTCACTACAGGGTAGTACTCACGGTCGGAGATCAATCAGTTGAAAAGCCCTTTGAGGTATTGAAAGACCCTCGATCCGAAAGTAGCGATGCCGACATGGCCAGTCAATTCGCATTTATCCAAGAAGTGAATGCCAAAGTGACGGAAGCTCACGAAGGTATAATTCAAATTAGAAAGGTGAAATCACAACTTGATCAACTAAAACCAATTTTGAAAGCAAATGAAAATGCCAAACCACTGTTGGAGATTGCAGAAGAATTGGAAGAAAATATGAATGGGATCCAAGAGAAACTCTATCAAACAAAAAACCGATCTCGACAGGATCCTCTCAACTTTCCCATCAGACTAACCAACAAGTTGGCACACCTCAATGCGATGTCTAGAAACGGTGATTACGCTCCTACCCGACAAGCGGTTGCGGTCAAGGATGAATTGAGCAAGGAAATCGATATGCAAATGGGCTCATTGCGTCGACTACTGGAAGAGGATTTACAAAAATTTAATGACGCCTATCGTGATTTAGAGCTGGATGTTTTACAGATAAATAAAGAAGATAAAGGAGATGGTCCACAGTAGCATTCGAATTGGAGTGATCAACGTATCGGACCGTGCCAGCAAGGGCATCTACGAAGACATTCCGGGTAAGGCAATTGTTTCAACGCTCAAGGAATATCTACTAACTCCCTTTGAAATCGAATACCAGGTTATACCTGATGAAGTTGATCAGATCTCGGACACGCTGGTAGAAATGGCCGATCAAAAGGGTTGTTGCCTGATCATCACATCCGGTGGTACTGGTCCGGCAAAGAGAGACGTGACACCCGAGGCTACCGAAATGGTCTGCGACAAGATGATGCCCGGATTTGGAGAGCTCATGAGGACCACTAGTCTTCAGTTCGTGCCCACAGCCATTTTATCCCGCCAAACAGCGGGCATAAGAAAGCGTACGCTCATCATAAATCTACCTGGCAAGCCCAAGGCAATTCGCGAATGTCTCGATGCCGTATTTCCGGCGGTACCGTACTGTATTGATCTAATCGAGGGACCTTATCTCGAGGTAAACGATCAAGTAATCAGTGCATTTCGACCCAAGAGCAACTAATCGACACCTTTGGTGGGTTGCAATCTAAAGGTCTCAAAAAAATGATCAATGTAGTCACTCAACGAGTGTTTGGAGTCTACAGCTACCTGCAGTAGATAAAAATGATCATTTACCAGGTATGCCTGGGTCTTCATCACACTGGCTCCAGCATTGTAGTGTGTACGCCAAAACTTGCCGGGATATTCGTTCTTCAATTTCACATCATCTTTGATCATTACCTGCCCAGCTATGCTCAATGCAGATTGCTCGATGGTAGCTGCAAAGAATTCTTCTCGCAGTTCCACGGAATCTCGATAATATGTCAGCGTCTCACTCTGGTAGTATTGCACTAGAAAGACATAAGTGGCCTGATCCTCCTCAAGAGTTCCATGATAGCTGTGATAATCGATCGGCCCAACATCAGTCTTTATGATTGTGCTATCATGTTTCAAGGGCATGGGGGCTTCAATCGAAAAACCCGCTTCGGGATGATCGTTGAGTATCCAGTCGATGGGAAGTAGGGATGTCAATAATAAGAGGAATACCATGACAGGGGAACGCTCTTTTCGATCAATATGTTACACCGCCCCTGTCTTGCACCAAGGCGATCCAGGCTTCTTAACAGATCGCGCATAATCAACTTCTGATTCAGTGTAAGACTTGTGAACTGACTGCCACCTTAATCGTTATATTTGCGCGACCAAATCGAACCATAAAAAAATCCAAATAAATGAAGTATGACATCATCGTGGTGGGCAGTGGACCCGGAGGTTATGTAGCGGCGATTCGAGCTGCCCAACTAAATAAAAAAGTAGCAGTAATCGAGCGTGAATCCTTAGGTGGAATCTGTCTCAACTGGGGTTGTATTCCTACGAAAGCACTACTCAAAAGTGCCCAAGTCTTTGAATACATTCAACATGCCGCCGATTACGGAATCCAGGTAGGCAAATCAAGTCCTAATTTTGCTGAGATGATCAAACGCAGTCGTGGTGTAGCTGAGGGGATGAGTAAAGGGGTCCAATTTTTAATGCGCAAAAATAAAATTGATGTGATTATGGGTACCGGTCGACTCACGAAAGACAAAAAGGTAGCTGTTACCCAAGATAAAGAGAAAGAGCAGATCTACGAGGCAGATCATATCATTTTGGCCACCGGAGCGAGGGCCAAAGAATTGGGCAACCTGAAGATTGATGGTGAAAAGGTGATCGGATATCGACAAGCTATGAGCCTTGCCAAACAACCCAAAAAAATGGTGGTGGTTGGAGCAGGTGCGATTGGTGCAGAGTTTGCCTACTTTTATAATGCCATTGGCACGGAAGTGATGGTAGTGGAGTATTTACCCCAAGGTTTACTGCCTCGCGAGGATCCGGATATCTCTAAGGAATTGGGGAAAAGCTTTAAAAAAGCGGGCATCGATGTTCGAGCAAACACGAGTTTAGAGCGTGTGGATGTCGGGGGCAAAAGCTGTCAGGCAACCATTAAAGACCGCAAGACGGGTAAAGAGGAAGTCATCGACTGCGATGTGATACTCAGTGCGGCCGGTGTAACACCAAATCTTGAGGATGTAGGCCTTGAAAACGTGGGCATAGAATTAGACCAAGGCCTGATTAAAATCGATAAATTCTATCGTACCAATGTACCTGGGGTTTACGCGATAGGCGACGTCGTACCGGGTCCGGCATTGGCCCATGTTGCTTCTGCCGAGGGCATCGTTTGTGTTGAGAAAATTAGTGGGCTGTCTCCTGAACCCATCAACTACAACAACATTCCATCTTGCACCTATTGCCACCCTGAAGTCGCATCCGTAGGTCACACTGAAGCCTCTGCGAAAGAAGCTGGGTATGAAATCAAGGTAGGCAAATTTCCTTTCTCCGCTTCGGGCAAAGCAAGTGCTGCTGGCCACAAAACTGGTTTTGTTAAAGTAATCTATGATGCGAAGTATGGAGAGTGGCTCGGTTCTCATATGATTGGCGAAAATGTGACTGAGATGATCGCTGAAGTGGTTGCGGCACGAAAGTTGGAGACTACAGGTCATGAGATCATAAAGTCGATCCATCCTCACCCAACCATGAGTGAGGCGATCATGGAGGCTTCCGCGGCCGCCTATGATGAGGTGATCCACTTGTGATCGATGTCCCTAGGGCATTCTCGATCTAAAATTCAACACTGCTACATTCGCACCTCTCCGGAGGCTTTTGATTTTGAGTAGTTTCTGGTCACAGATCATAGGCAGTCATAGTACCCCATCCTTACTAGGACATATTTGAAAATTTTGGCCGGAATCTGTCCGAATCAAAGAACTATAACATATGCCAAAAAGAATATATATATAAATATTTATTATAAGTTAAGGTGTCATTGATAAGGAAAAATGCTGTATTTTTACACTTGGCAAAGGAATCTAATGCGATTTCTTTGGCTTTTGTAATACCGAAGGACGAACCTGTACTAGCCCAAACCTTGAACGATTTGAGCAGCCTATGAACATAAACCAATACTCAAGAACCTGCCTGCTATTTTCCTTCATTCTTGTAGCGACCACGGCTGTTGCGCAAAATAGAAGCTATGATGGTTATGGAAACAATCAGGCCAATCCACATTTTGGTGCCGTTGGCGCCGAGCTACGCTATATTACTCCCAGAGCGTTCTCCGACGGCATTGGAGCTCCTACTGGAAGCGACCGGCCCAATCCACGAGATGTCAGCAATATCTTATTCGCTCAACCTGGCTACATCTATGATGAGCATGAGTTGTCTGATTTTGTCTGGGTTTTTGGTCAGTTCATTGACCATGATATAACCCTCGTGGGAGAAAGTCATTCTGAATCTGCTTTGATCGCCGTACCAACCTGTGATCCGGTATTCGATCCAGCCTGTCTGGGCAAGTCTGTGATCATGATGATGCGCACAGAAACGATGGAAGGATCGGGCACGGACGTGGATAATCCTCGCACCTTCGCCAATGACATTTCTGCCTTTATTGATGGTTCTGCCATATATGGTTCGAATGAAGAACGGGCCCTTTGGCTTCGATCATTTTCTGATGGAAAACTTAAAGTATCTAAAGGTAATTTATTGCCATTCAATACTTTAGACGGTGAACTGAATGGAGCCACAGATCCGAATGCACCAGAAATGGCTTCCAACGATCCCACGGCTAAACGATTTTTCGTGGCGGGTGATGTCAGAGCCAACGAAAATGTGATGCTTCTCACCATGCATACCCTCTTTGTGCGAGAGCACAATCGTTTATGCGATGAACTCAGGATCAAATACCCCAATGGTACCGATGAGCAACTCTATCAAAAGGCCCGGAAAATGGTGGGTGGCATGCTACAGTCCATCGTGTACAATGAGTGGTTACCGGCCATGGGAGTCATCTTAGACGACTATGATGGATATGACGCTTCAGTCAATCCATCGATCTCCAATGTTTTTTCTGCCGCTGGATTTCGGTTTGGGCACACGCTATTGAGTCGAGACATACTTCGGATGGATGATGGTTGTGAGACCATTGGCGCCGGCGATATGACGCTGAGAGAGGCTTTCTTTAAACCAAATCTACTCATCACCACCGGTGTCGATCCGCTGGTTAAGGGCATGAGCGCTCAAATTCAGCAGGCGATGGACAGTAAAGTGATTGACGACGTACGAAACTTCCTATTTGGACCACCAGGGGTGGGCTTCGGTCTTGACCTTGCTGCCATCAATATCAATCGTGGCCGTGAACGTGGACTGATGGACTACAACAGCATTCGTGATCAGCTTGGACTAGGGCAGGTACGTTCATTTTCAGAAATTTGTGAAAAGCCTGCTGATGCTCAAATTCTGCAGGGTTTATACACCGACATCAACAACATCGACCCCTGGGTGGGAATGCTAGCCGAAGAGCACACACCTGATGCAATCTTTGGGGAGACCATCATGACCATCATGAAGGATCAGTTCAAGGCCTTGCGAGATGGAGATCGCTTCTTTTACCTCGTTGATCCCGCTCTCAGTGCTGACGAGGTTGAGGAGGTACAAAATTCAACACTGGGTAAGATCATTCAGAGGAACACAGGCATCAAAGCGTTACAGCCAAATGTTTTCAAAATGCAGAGATCCTGCCATGACCTCGAAATTGAGGAGAAGCACCTTGAAATGCTTGTTTTTCCAAATCCAATCCAGGATTCATACGATTTGACTCTATTCTCATTCGAAAAGGGAGAGGCTCTAATGACGGTGCGTAATCTCCTGGGGCAAGTCATTGAGACCCAGATGCTGCCCCTAGAAAAGGGAGTCAATACTTTTAAATCTCATATGAGGTCTGGATTACCCGTTGGCCATTATACTTTTGAGGTACAACTGGATCACAAAAGCAAATCCATAAAGGTTTTCAAAAAGGACTAGTGCTGGATTGCCTCATCATCTGAGTCATCTCCCATTGCTCCAAAGTCTGTTTGTGCAAGGGCAACCATCATCACACCGATGATGACCATGCCCAGCTTGCCAATAAGGCCCCAAAGTGGATTTCCATCCATCCAAGAGAGAAATGACCATCTAATGCCCACGAGACTGAGCGCCAGTGCCGTGAACCCCAAGATAAAGAAGAGGAAGCCAATCGAAGTTAACAGGTCTTTTCGCGTCATCTTGCAAAGATACACCATGCTGGCAGGTATCTAAAATCACTCATATTTACATGATTAGCCTTCGAGGCAGATGGGGTATGCGTATCTTTACCCCAGACATGACTCCATCAAAGCCGATCAAGATCATCGAGTGTCCGCGTGATGCCATGCAAGGCATTACCAAATTTATAGCTACACAGGATAAAGCTCATTACCTGAATTCCCTGCTGCAGGTGGGATTTGACACGCTTGACTTTGGGAGTTTTGTTTCGCCCAAAGCCATACCTCAGATGCGGGATACAGCTGCTGTTCTGGAAAAACTAGACCTGAGTAATACGCATACACAGTTGTTGGCCATCGTGGCAAACCGTCGCGGAGCCACTGATGCAGCTCAATTTGCCGCCATAGATTACTTGGGATATCCCTTTTCAGTTTCCGAGACCTTTCAGGTCAGGAATACGAATGCTACGATTGAGGAATCTCTAGACCGGGTCAAGCAAATCCAGGAGATCTGTATTCAATCATCCAAGCAAATGGTCGTATACCTTTCTATGGGATTTGGAAATCCTTATGGAGACCCCTGGAATGTGGAAATCGTCCAAAAATGGGTTGATGTTTTGGCTGATATGGAGATCAAGATCATGGCCCTTTCTGATACGATAGGTGTCTCCACTCCAGAAAGCATCTGCTACCTCTTTGACAATCTGATTCCCCCCTACCCTGACGTTGAATTTGGAGCACACCTCCACACCACCCCACAGACCTGGCGCGAAAAAATTGAGGCCGCCTTTGACAGTGGTTGCCGAAGATTTGACAGCGCCATTAGAGGATATGGTGGGTGCCCTATGGCTAAAGATGAGTTGACTGGCAATATGCCAACAGAAAAGCTGCTTTCATTCTTTTCCGGCAAGCCTGGATTTAGCATTGATCAACCCGCTTTTAGAAGATCCATGGAAGCCGCCCTAAAGATTTTTCCCTAAAGATCAATCTTACAGCGGGAATAGATAGGGTTTGACCTAGTTCGTCAGTGTCGGAGTCTTACCGGAGCGCTCTAAAAATCGGCGGCGAATGACGCGCTCAACTGGAATTCCTGCGATTTTGCTCTCCAACCAGGCCATAATATCGAGATAGAGAAATGCTCTCTTCGCATAGGGACGATTTTCAATCTTTTGCAATCGTTGATGCAATTCTCGAAATCGCCCCTTTAGATCCGACTGACTCATCCGGGGTATTCGACGCAAAAACCGAAAAATCTCGTTTTGCACCGCCTGCAACTCACTCATCTTGGCCAGGTATCGATATACCGACTTTATCTGGTATTCAAGCAGGACACGATTTCCCAATTCGAAGTGAGCAATGAGGTTAAGTATTCTGGCAAAGGATTGGATATCCGCCCGAATATTGGATGATTTGGCGTTTACAATTTTATTTAAGTAAGTGATACTCGAATCCCAATCACTGCTGCCAAAGTACATACAAGCTATCTTGTAATAAAAAACCAGTATGCGATGCTTATCCCAATCGTAGGGATTCTCATCCACTAATTTTGCCAACTCCGGCATTGCTTCACACCCCCTCGTAAAAGTGCCGGTTAAAAAATGTCGATTGATCAGATGGATGTACTGATATAACTTCCAAAGGCCTTCTTGATTGAGATTGGTGATCAGTTTTTGGTCTCCTATCGATTCAAGAGTTTTTAGGTGGACCTCAAATCGATCAAAACTAAGTGACATATAAAGAGAAGAAAGAAGGTTATGCAGACCTTTTAAGTACATGGAAGTCTCAAGTTTCTTCATTTCAGGCATCTCCTCAAATAAATCGTACCACTTCTTGGAGTATCGATAAAAACTTGCAAAATCCTGATTCATGTAGTGAAACCATCCGTAGGCTTGATAGAGGTAGAGCTTGTCGTGAAAATCTAACTCGTCATCATGATACTGCGGCAGATTCGAATGGAAAAAATCTTTGAGGTACTGAAAATCATGTTCATTTCGCACATAACCAACCTTCAAATAAAGCCCATAGAGCTGCAAGGAAAGATTGCTGAAAGCCTGGGTTTGACTTATGCGGCGAGACAGATCAATAGATTCCTTCTTAAGTGATTCGGCCCGGTTTTCAATGCTGTGGGTTATGTATTGTGATTCAATCAGCTTTTCAAACTCCACGATGTTCAGTGCCAAAACGTATTGGCGATATTTTAAGGCCAAAATCTTAGTTTTGGCCAGCATCTCCAGACTTTGCGCATACAGGCCTTTATTGTAAAGCACATTGGCATAATCGATTTTTTCACGTAGATCAATTTCCACACTGTTTGCCCGGCTCAATAACCGGAGACAAATAAGAAGTTGCTTGTACAAATGGGCTTTCAGATTCGACAATTGCTGTTTCTTGATACCGGGGATTCGTTCTAAGACGGCCTTCTCATCAAACCGCCCGGTTCTTGAAATCTCGTCAAACAGCTTGAGAAACAAGATCTCATTAGAAATCTGGTTGCGGGTGACGAACAATCGAAAACTGCGTTTCTCAGCCTTCGTCAGCGATCTAATGAGCTTGACTAAGTGATCTGTCTTTTGAGTGGCCATTGTAACTTTTTGCAGCTTATTTGTCTGATAAACAAGTACTTAAATCCATAGGCAATCCGTATTGGGCTGTAAAGGAAGGACGATTTTATGGTGCTACTCTTGCGCATGAAACGCTATTTTTAATAGACGGTAGTTACCATAAACATAAATAAAATGGGCAAGACCAGAATCCAGATATTCGATACGACCTTACGAGATGGTGAACAGGTGCCGGGCTGCAAGCTCAACAAAGAACAGAAGCTGCGTCTCGCTAAGAAACTAGAAGAGCTAGGGGTCGATGTTATCGAGGCTGGATTTCCCATTTCCAGTCCTGGTGATTTCGAGGCTGTGCAGGCCATTAGCAGAGCTGCCTCTGATGTGCGGATTTGCGCACTTTCGCGATCGGTTGAAAAGGACATTAAAGTGGCGGCAGAGGCCATCGCTAACGCCAAATTAGGGCGAATTCATACCGGCATCGGCACCTCTGAGTCGCACATCAAGTATAAATTTGCCAGCACACAAGATAAAGTGTTAGAAAGAGCTGTTGCTGCTGTGAAGTTCGCAAAACAGTTCGTGGAAGATGTTGAGTTTTATGCCGAGGATGCCGGTCGAACCGACAATGAGTTTCTGGCGCGAATATGTGAGGCAGTGCTAAAGGTTGGGGCTACCGTGCTCAATATTCCCGATACGACAGGATATTGCCTGCCACAGGAATACGGAGACAAGATCAAATATCTCATGGAGAACGTCAAGGGAGTACATAGGGCAACGGTTTCCACCCATTGCCACAATGATCTTGGCCTCGCCACTGCCAACAGTATTTCGGGAGTGATTAACGGTGCGACACAGATTGAATGCACCATCAACGGTCTGGGTGAACGAGCAGGAAACACATCCCTCGAAGAATGTGTGATGGTTTTAAAGCAGCATGGCCATTTGGGATTTGATACGCGCATACAGACGCAATTGTTGAACCCCATAAGTCAAATGGTGTCCGATGAGATGGGTATGCCCGTACAACCAAATAAAGCCATCGTCGGCTCCAACGCATTCGCGCATTCGTCGGGCATTCATCAAGATGGTGTCATAAAAAAGCGTGACACCTATGAGATCATTGACCCCAAGGAAGTCGGAGTTGACAAATCTTCGATTATACTCACCGCCAGAAGTGGTAGAGCAGCGTTAGCATTTCGGCTCAAGGAAAACGGTTATAATGTGACAAAAATCGAATTGGATGCCATCTATGAAGAATTTTTACGCGTTGCAGATCGTCAAAAACAAGTTGGAGACAAAGACTTACATAAATTGATGGAGCAAAAAGCTGATGTCCTATCGGCGCAAACAAAGTCCATCTAAAATCAACCTTTAGATATTTAAATTTTTATGGCAAAAACACTTTTTGATAAGGTTTGGGATGCCCATGTAGTGGATACTGTGGAAGGAGGTATGGAGGTTCTGTATATCGATCAGCACCTCATCCACGAAGTTACCAGTCCACAAGCATTTCAAGGCCTGCGAAATCGCAAAATTAAAGTTGCTCGGCCAGAACTTACCCTGGCTACAGCGGATCACAACGTACCTACCAAGGATCAGCACCTTCCCATTAGGGAGGAGTTATCACGAATCCAAGTGCAAAAATTGGTAGACAATTGCAACGAATTTGGAGTGACACTGTATGGACTGGGCCATCCCTATCAGGGCATCGTCCATGTGATAGGACCGGAATTAGGCATTACCCAGCCAGGCATGACCATTGTCTGTGGCGATAGTCATACCTCGACTCATGGAGCTTTTGGCACCATTGCTTTTGGTATTGGCACGAGCCAAGTCGAGCAGGTTTTGGCCACCCAGTGCTTGCTCCTGAGCCGGCCAAAGCGGATGCGCATCACGGTAGATGGAACCTTACAAGCTGGTGTCTTAGCTAAAGATGTAATCTTATACATCATTTCTAAGTTGACTGCTGCGGGAGGTACCGGTTATTTTATTGAATATGCTGGATCTGTCATCCGGTCGCTGAGCATGGAGGCCCGGATGACGGTATGCAATATGAGCATCGAAATGGGTGCCAGGGGTGGTATGATTGCACCGGATCAAACGACTTTTGACTACGTGCGTGGGCGCGAATTTGCCCCCAGCGAGGAGGAACTCGATGCCAAAATCGCCTACTGGAAGACCCTTTATTCAGATGACGATGCTGTATTTGATAAGGAGTATCATTTTGATGCCGCCAACATTCAACCAATGCTGACTTATGGTACCAATCCAGGTATGGGTATTGGGGTCAGGGAGCGAATACCAACCCATGGAGGGAGTCAGGGCGAGGCCTCTTTTAATAAGGCCCTCACCTATATGGGTCTCAAAGCAGGAGATCCCTTGCTTGATCAGAAAATAAACTATGTATTCATTGGCAGCTGTACCAATTCTAGAATTGAGGATCTTCGCCTGGTGGCAGAATACGTTTCTGGAAAACAGGTCGCAGAGCATGTCACAGCCATGGTGGTGCCAGGCTCCCAGCAAGTGAGAAAGCAGGCAGCCGAAGAAGGCTTGGATCAAATATTAGAAGCGGCGGGATTTGACTTTCGCGAAGCTGGATGTTCTGCCTGTCTGGGCATGAATGAAGACAAGATTCCGAGTGGTCAGTATTGTGTCTCAACATCAAACCGAAATTTTGAAGGTCGGCAAGGACCCGGAGCACGCACCATCCTCGCCAGCCCACTGATGGCCGCAGCAACCGCCATCGAGGGACGTATTGTTGATGTAAGAAATCGGTTAAATTAAGAACATGGAGAAATTAGAAAATATAGAATCCACCTGTATTCCACTACCCATCGAAGATGTGGATACGGATCAGATTATCCCAGCGCGCTTTTTGAAAGCCACTTCCCGCGAGGGTTTTGGTGAAAATCTTTTCAGAGATTGGAGGTATCACCCGGATCATTCGCCCAAAGAAGATTTTGTGTTAAATAATCCCGTTTACAGTGGAAGCATTCTAGTAGCTGGAAAAAATTTTGGATGCGGTTCAAGTCGGGAGCATGCTGCCTGGGCCATTCATGACTTTGGCATCCGTATTGTAGTCTCTAGTTTTTTTGCTGATATATTTAAGGGAAACGCCCTCAATAATGGTATTCTACCTATTGTGGTAAGTGATCAATACCTCAACGAGATTTTTATGGCCATCGAAGAAGATCCAAAGGCAGTCTTACGTGTTTCCCTACCTGAGCAAACCATTAAAATCAAGTCGACCGGCAGTCAGCAAAACTTTGAAATCGATCCCTACAAGAAAATGTGCTTGTTAAATGGCTACGATGACATTGATTATTTGCTAAGTTTAGGCGATAAGATTAAACAATTCGAAACATCTAGAACCTAGAAACACGCCACTAGTTTATGAAAGCGAAAATAGCGGTCCTACCGGGAGACGGCATAGGACCTGAGGTCATCGCACAAGCGATTAAAGTACTAAACGCAATAGCCGGACGATTTGACCATCAATTTACTTACTGCTACGGTGATGTAGGCGGAATTGCGATCGACAAAACAGGCGATCCTCTACCTAAAGAGACTTTAGACACCCTCCTCAATAGCGATGCCGTTCTTTTTGGAGCCATTGGAGATCCCAAATTCGATAATGATCCCACGGCAAAAGTGAGACCAGAACAAGGCCTCTTGCGAATGCGGAAGGAACTTGGTCTATTTTGTAACATTCGACCGGTTACGATATTTCCAAAGTTGAGACACCTATCGCCACTTCGTCCAGAGCAACTCGAAGGGGTTGATTTAGTGATCTATCGCGAGCTTATTGGTGGCATCTATTTCGGTGAAAAGGGTCGATCGGAGAATGGGAGTGTTGCTTATGATACCTGCCTTTATCGACGGGAAGAGATTGTCCGTATAGCACACTTAGCGTACCAGCAAGCGGCTAAACGACGCAAAAAAGTGACTTTAGTAGACAAGGCCAATGTGCTGGAAAGTTCTCGACTGTGGCGTGAAACCGTCCAGGACCTGGCCAAACAATATCCATCCATTCAGACAGACTATATGTTTGTCGACAATGCTGCCATGCAAATGATCGTCAATCCAGCTCAATTTGATGTGATTTTGACTTCCAATATGTTTGGAGACATTCTATCAGATGAATCATCGGTCTTAGTGGGATCCCTAGGTCTATTGCCTTCGGCATCTGTGGGTTCGAAAACCAGTGTTTTTGAGCCGATTCACGGCTCCTATCCCCAGGGAGCCGGCAAAGATATTGCCAATCCGGTAGCCACCGTTTTATCTGCTGCCATGCTACTTGATCACCTCGGACTGCTCGAGGAGTCACAGATCGTAGTAAACTCGGTCGAGCGGATGTTGGAAGCTGGAATTGGCACCCAGGATCTCAACGGCAGCCTAGAATTTACTTGTTCAAAGTCAGGTGATCTGCTGGAAGCCATGGTAGCAGATGAGCAGCTCGAAATTAATTTCGAGAAATTCGGAGCGAGTTCTTCTACGATTATCTGACATCCTCAAGATCGATTTGATTGGCAACTTGATTCCTTTTTTGAATCACTTTATCGACCGTTAGACCTTGCAATTTACCCTCTGTCCAGTCTAGCACGTTAAGGTAGAGGAAGGATCTTTTGGCAAAGGGATCACGTGCTAGTTTACTCAAATTTCGATGGGTGGCCTCCAACAATTTGAGATCAGGAATATTTCGGCTCTTCAATTGTTTGCGAATAAAGCTTAACATTTCAAGTTGCACTTTATTCTTATCTCGCATTTTATTAAAGAAGCGACTCACAGCCTTTTCCAGGTATTCCAAGATGGAATAGTTGCCCATCTCATAATGCGCCAGCAAATGCAATAGTCGTGCATAAGATTGGATATCTTCACGAAGATGTCCCGCCTTGAGATTGATGATGTGGTTTAGGTAGTCTATCGATTTATCAAAATCCCCACATCCAAAATGCAGCCAAGCAATGCGATAATAAAACACCAGTACTCGATGGACGTCCAGATGGCGCTCATATCGTGAGATTCCCTCTTCAATGACCGGTACCAACTTAAGCCCTTCACTAAAGGTTCCGAGCAAATTATGGCTATTGAATTGCGCTGAATAAAAGTATAGGAAATAAATGATCTGTGAGGTTTCATTTAAGTGGTGGATATGCTCGTCATGAAAAGATTTAAATCGCTCCAAGCCTAGCTGATGCTTTTGTGCTTGCCCCAAACCATAGAGCGAAGTGAGGGCGTAGTGAATGCCACGCATATACAAGTCTGGATCTTCAGAAATCATTTGGGGCCTCTCTTGAAACAATGCAACCCAGCTACTGGCATGATATTCACATTTTTCGAAATCCAGCAAAATGTAGTAATACCAAACGTGACTTTGATGATAATACACTTTTTCGAAAAAGGTCAAATTTTCATATTTCAAATCTGGCAAATTAGATTTAAAATAGTCTGACACAACAAAAGCATCATTTTCATTTTTAGCATGTCCGATCTTGATGTAAAGGCCATGAATCTTTAATTTCAGATTCGTCAGTTTATTCGAGTTCGTTAAAACTCTATTTCGATTTTCAGACTCATCAATCAGATTTTCAACTTTATTTTTTATTTTTCTACTTCTAGTAATATGTTTTTCTTCAATTAATTTTTCAAACTCCAGGATCTCATAGTGCAAAATATCCTGATTGGATTTAATCGCAATTCCCTTGATCCGATTTAGCAGCTTTAGACTCTGCATATAGAGCCCCTTCCCATATAGTATCCTTGCAAAATCGATCTGTTCTCTGATCTGGATGTCAATATTTTTATTGATATGAATTAATCGTAAGCTACTTAGCAATTGCGAATAAAGGTGTCTTTTCAAATTGGACAATTTCCCCTTAGACGTACCCCGGAACTTCTTAAAAACCAGTTCCTCATTGTAGGAATCCATGTGGTCTAGAATGTCAAACAGCTTAATAAATTTCACATCATTTGATTGCTGAGTGCGCTTGGCATACAGCTTAAAATTTCGTTTTTCGGCTTTGCTAAGGCTTTTTACAAGGTTGAATAATTGGTCCGTTGTTGAAATAGGCATAACAAAATGAGTCTACTTAAAGTACTGATTATCAATGACTATCGCGCTCACAACAACCTCTTTGGGTTTAGCATAAACACCGTAGAAGTGCTCATGTTTTTTTTGAGATCCGCTCTAGTTTTGCGTCAACGAAGATGAAAAACAAATTTCATAAAGTCATAGAAATCGAATATTCAAACCTTGGGAAATGAAAAAAATTGAAGCAATTATCAGAACTACTCAATTCAATGTCGTTCAAGATGCTTTGGCAGAAATTGGAGTAAGATTCTTCTCGCTTAAAGAGGTGAGAGGCTATGGATTACAGAAAGGTCAGCACCGGATGTATCGCGGTGCCGACTTGGGTTCAGGATTTATTCCAAGATTACAAATGGACATCGTTGTGACGGATGACATGGTCAAAAGAGTAATGGACACCATTGAAAAATCCGGCAAAACAGGTGAGGTCGGAGATGGAAAAATATTTGTATTCGACATCGATCAGGCAGTTCGAATCAGAACTGGTGAGCGCAATGAAAGCGCCATCTAAACCCATTGTGGATTGCTAAAACATTTAATACCTAATTAAGAAATTATCTAGCTATGAACGACGCATTATTTACCGCAAATAATTTATGGATCCTAATTGCGACCGTACTGGTGTTTATTATGCACCTGGGTTTCGCAGCATTGGAATCCGGTTTTGTAAGAAAGAAAAACACAGTTAATATTCTCTTCAAAAACAGCATGATCATCGCCATTGGCTTACTGACTTACTGTTTTGTAGGGTTTAATCTCATGT
The DNA here is from genome assembly GCA_965223215.1 of Saprospiraceae bacterium. GTDB lineage: Bacteria > Bacteroidota > Bacteroidia > Chitinophagales > Saprospiraceae > JABDMH01. The sequence goes on from CBDCVZ010000010.1 coordinate 1,078,091, forward strand.
ATCCCGGCACTAATGAAGGAGGCTTTTTTGGTTTTGGTGGCTTTGGTTTGAGTCTGCCTGATGGAGTCGCTGGTGGCATCGAATACGCTGAAGGTGCGTACAGCTACTACACCGACTTTATTTTTCAAGCCATGTTTGCTGCCACTGGCGCCACCATCGTGAGTGGAGCCGTTGCAGAGCGGATGAAACTCAACGCATTTTTGGTTTTTACCCTGGTTTTTGTCGCCCTCTCCTATCCGATTACGGGCATGTGGAAATGGGGTGCCGGATGGCTAGATGCCCGTGGATTTTACGATTTCGCCGGCTCTACGTTGGTACACTCCGTAGGTGGTTGGGCCGCACTAGCTTGCATCATAGTACTGGGCGCCAGAAAGGGCAAGTACACCAGCAAGGGCATAAAAGCCATTCCTGGTCACAGCATGCCACTGGCTACGCTAGGGGTATTCTTGCTCTGGTTTGGTTGGTTTGGATTTAACGGCGGATCCGTTTTGTCGGCCGATCCCATGGGTGTATCACTCGTGTTTGTTACCACTTCACTGGCCGCTGCTGGAGGGGCCATTGGAGCCTTCTTTATGTCTTATTGGATGTTCAAATCACATGATCTCTCCATGGTATTGAACGGCATACTGGGTGGATTGGTAGGGATAACAGCAGGTGCTGATCTGATGAGTCCTACTGCTGCCATCATCATCGGCCTAATCGCGGGTATTATCATTCCACTTTCCGTCGTATTCTTCGATAAGACTTTAAAACTAGACGATCCCGTCGGTGCGACTTCTGTTCATTTAGTATGTGGTATTTGGGGCACTTTGGCAGTTGGGATTTTCGGCTCGATGGCCGGAGTAGGTCAACTCGTAGAACAACTCATTGGAGTAGTTGCTATTGGTGCCTTCACATTTGTTTTCGCTTACGTGCTCATCACGATACTGAAATTAACCATTGGAATCAGAGTTGACGCGGAGGAGGAACAACGAGGACTCGATATTGCCGAACATGAAATGGAGGCTTATTCTGAAGGTGAAACAGCCTATGCATTCGCAACCGAAGTAAAATAAAAAGTTCTAACTGTATAATCCCTGACTTGAGAGAGAAAGACACCCTAGGGGTTGACTTCTCTCTCAAAATTCTTCTAAACCTCAATCGACTTACTCCCAATATGGGAAAACACCTTATTCTTTATTGAACTTTCAAATTTTGAAAAATCATGACTTCTAAAATCAAATTAATCGATAGATCATTATTAGATCGCAATTTTCTACTGCTGGTATTATGTTTTATAGCAGCCCCATTTCTAGTCCAGGCACAAGATGGTCCTGCCCTGGTCGAAGAAACAGAGACCGAGGAGACCGGTCCCAATTTTTCCTTCTCGGGTTCTGTGGATGCCTATTTCCGAGCTAATCTGAATTCAACCAACGACGGTAGAATCGAAGAAGCTACTTTCGCACCTGGTACTTCTTTTGCCAACCTACCGGGATTTGCCCTGGGTATGGCGAATTTTGTGGGTTCTTATGAGGGATCCAAAGTAGGTTTCACCGCCGACTTGGTTTTCGGACCACGAGGCGATGAGGCGGTATTTGGATCAATAAATGCCTCAGGAAATCCCAGCAATAGTGCGATTTTAAATCAATTGTTCGTGTACTGGAATGCTACGGAAAATCTCACCTTTACCCTGGGAAACTTTAATACATTCCTTGGCTATGAGGTCATCTCACCAACCGTCAACTTCAATTATTCAACGAGTTACATGTTCTCCTATGGACCATTTTCTCACACTGGTGTCAAAGCCGATTTCTCTCTCGGAGGTGGTTTCAGTGGTATGCTAGGTGTTTTCAATCCCACCGACGCGACTGACTTCAATCCCACCGGAAGCTACGTGGGAGGTGCTCAACTTGGCTACACCAATGACGCCGGTGGGGCATGGTTGAATTTCCTTTTTGATTCAGAGTTTTTTCAAATTGATTTGACCACCGGATGGGATGTCAGTGAGACCGTTTATGTAGGCCTAAACGCGACTTCTGCGTCAGATAACTTCTTTGGTGTGGCTGGATATTTTCAGGTTTCGGCAACGGACAATGCTGCCTTCGGTATTCGAGGAGAGTACTTTTCCGATCAGGGACTTGGTCTATTTGCCACCGACGACAGTGTTTTTGATGTGACCTTGACCGGCAACTTTACCATCGGATCACTTACATTCATCCCTGAATTACGATTGGATGCTTTTAGTAACGACTCTTATGTTATTACCAATGCAGCCGGTGATCAGGCAAAAAGTTTGACGTCATTTCTGTTAGCTGCAGTATACAGCTTCTAAATTCCTGGGGGATCTCAGAAGGGTCAATCTAAGTACTTTGAGCAATTTGGATGACACATTTTTATTGACAACAACCTGCTCTATACCAAATAGATAGTCTGCATTTCATGCCTTTTGCAATGACAATTCAAGTAAAGACTTACTACCTAGATTTATGAGTTGCATGGCTATCTTTGAGCAGAAACTTTACCTAAATTCAAAAAATCTAATCCTACTATGTCTAAAAGTAAGTTGGAGTACATTTGGCTAGATGGAAGCCAGCCAACCCAAGGAATGCGAGCTAAGACGAAAATTGTTGAAGATTTCAGCGGAAAGCTCGAAGATTGCCCTATGTGGTCATTTGATGGAAGTTCTACCCAGCAGGCGGTAGGCAGTAACTCCGATTGTTTGTTAAAGCCGGTGGCACTTTACAGTGATCCAGGTCGAAAAAATGCCTGGTTGGTCATGACCGAAGTGCTCAATGCAGATGGTACGCCTCATGAAACAAATGCTCGTGCTACTATTGATGACGATGACAACGATTTTTGGTTTGGATTCGAGCAAGAGTATTTCCTCGTGGATCCAGAAACTGGTCGCCCACTTGGGTTTCCTGAAAATGGATACCCCGCACCCCAGGGTCCATATTACTGTGGTGTCGGAGCCAATGCTGCTTTTGGACGTCAGATCGTTGAGGAACATTTGGATCTCTGCCTAGAGGCTGGACTCAATGTAGAAGGTATCAATGCTGAGGTGGCCGCAGGTCAGTGGGAGTTTCAGACCTTTGCCAAGGGTGGTGTCAACGCCGGAGATGTTACCTGGCTTTGCCGTTATCTGCTGGAGCGAGTAGCTGAGCAATATGGGATAGCTGTGGAGTGGCATCCGAAGCCCATCAAGGGTGATTGGAACGGATCTGGTATGCATGCCAATTTCTCCAATACTAGGCTGCGAACCGCCGGATCGAAAGATGTTTATGAAAAAATTTGCCAGTCCTTCGAACCGACTATTGCGAAACACATTGCCGTCTATGGTGCAGATAATGATCAGCGTCTCACCGGAGCACATGAGACCCAGTCTATCGATAAATTCAGCTACGGCATCTCAGATCGGGGTGCCTCCATTCGAATTCCGATCGCCACTGTCGAGAACGGATGGAATGGATGGTTGGAAGATCGTAGACCAGCTTCAAATGCTGATCCTTACAAAGTAGCAAGTGTTATCGTCAGCACGGTGAAGGCAGCTTCATCATAGGTGAATTAATAAATTAACCTTACAAAAACCGTCTTCAATTTCTTTGAAGACGGTTTTTTTTTGATTTTTAGAAATGTCATTGCTACAACCTTGGTCATTTCTTATTCTTTGCTGCCTGTATGTCGGTCTGAATGCCCAAACAGATACTCATGCGCAAGTTCCAAGAATTCTTGAAGACCAAATAGAATCTTTTCTGCAAAACCTTGACGATGAAATTGATTTTGATTTTAATACCATCGGTGAATACCTGTGGGAGTTTTATGAAAATCCACTCAATTTAAACGAGACCGACCGTGAAGAATTAGAGCGGCTACAACTTCTCTCCGACATTCAAGTTGCTGATCTTATCGCCTACCGACAAAACTTGGGGCCACTTTTAAGCATCTACGAACTACAAGCCATTCCCTCTTTCGACCGCCAAACAATCCATCGCATTCGACCATTTATCACCTTGAAATCAGGAACCACCTCCCTCTCCCATCCTCGAGCCAAAATACGTGATGGAAACAACACAATTCATCTACGTTGGACAAGGATATTACAAAAGCAGCGGGGTTTTCTACCGCTAGATGATGATCCACCAGCATTTGAAGGGGATCAAAATGCCTTTTATCTCCGATATCGACACAGGCTCAGAAATCAGTTAAGCTACGGAATGACCCTGGAAAAAGATCCGGGTGAAGCCCTCTTTAGGGGCAGCAACAGTCATGGCTTTGATTTTTACAGCGCGCACTTCTATCTATATGATCTCAATAGCACAGTTAAGTCATTAGCTATTGGAGATTATGCCGTCAGTCTGGGTCAAGGTTTGTTAATGCATTCTGGATTCGGCCGGGGCAAGAGTGCCTTTGTCACCCAAATAAAAAGAGGAGGTCGCACCATAAGGCCTTACACGTCGGTCAATGAAGGTTCATTTTTACGTGGTGCTGCCACCACCCTCCAGGTGAACAACTGGCAATTTACAGCATTCGGTTCAATCCAGAGAGTAGATGGAAACATTCGCATCGACAGCCTGGAAAACGATGAGATCTTCAGCCGCTTCTCTTCCTTGCAATTTTCGGGATCTCACCGCACTATTTCCGAAATAGAGGATGAAAATGCCGTCCGGCACCGGGTCTTAGGAGCTCGAGTTTCATATCGAAAAGACGAACGATTGAGCGTAAGTTTAAACGCACTGAACAATCACTTTAATCAACCCTTCCAACGGCGGTCGGAGCTCTATAATCAATTTTATTTCAACGGCTCCGAGTTGTCAAATATGAGTCTGGACTACACATTTCTACTTCAAAATTTTCATTTTTTTGGAGAAACCGCCATCAGTGACAATGGCGCCATGGCAACCACCCATGGTGTTTTAGTTGGCTTGAGCCAATACCTAGACTTAGCAATACATTATCGCAATTTTTCAACTCAATATCAAGCCCTGCAGGCCAACGCTTTCCAAGAATCATCGCAGGCTGTCAACGAAAATGGATTATATATTGGACTTGACCTAAAGTTTAGTCAAGCATTTTGGCTCAGTCTTTACGCAGATCATTGGCGGCATCCATGGCTCCGTTTTAATATTGACGCACCCTCTACTGGAAAGGAATATTTAGCCCGTTTCACCTATTACAAGAAAAGGAAAATTGATGCTTACGTTCAATATCGATTTGAACAAAAAGGATTTAATGATCGAATCAACTCAAGACCACTTGCAATGATTTTTTATGGAGATAGGCAGAATTTACGAATTCACTTCAACCATCAATTAAATACCAACCTTGAGTTGAGAAACAGAATTGAATTTTCTTGGGTCAACAGCCCCAGCTCCAGCCCTGCGAGGGGATTTTTAATCTTTCAAGATCTAATTTTTCGGTCGCTTTCCTCTCCCCTATCTTTCACTACCCGATTGGCCTATTTCGATTCCGACAATTATGCTTCTCGAATTTATGCCTACGAAAATGACATCCTCTACAGTTTTTCAGTTCCAGCCTTTTTTAATGAAGGTCTAAGGTATTATCTCAATTTGCGCTATCGGTTGAATAAAGTGATAACCTTCGAAGCGAGGTGGGAAGAAACCAGGTTTCTCGATATCGATCAGATCAGTAGTGGAAACGTCCAAATTAAGGGCAATCGGCGCAGCCGAATTAAGCTGCAATGTCAAATAAAATTTTAGTTGGTATCGAGAATTACTTTTTCGTGATATATTTCACGGGATGTCTCACTTTCCATATAAAATAAATCTGTCGGATCGATTTTTTTTTGTTCCAAGCCTGCCCGTTGAGTCGGTGTAATAAATTGATCTTCTAGCCATGGAGCTACTAATGCTACAAAGACTATCAAGCCCATCACTGAGGACAGGAACAATACAACATCACTTCGCTTAGTTTGCACTTTTAGATATTTGCAGTTATCTCAGGGAAAACCAAATAAAACATAATGTAAGCCATCAGCAGTGTGAGTCCCAAGTTAAAGGCTTGACCACATAAATAAAGTACCAAAGGCTTCCCTCCACTAAAATGAGCCTTCAATTCTCTAAAATTTGTCGAAAGACCAATACTAACAAATGCCAAGCAAAATAACCATCCACGAATATTCTTGGTAAAACCTCCTAACACTCCCTGATCCAATAACGAATAGGCTAGATCCGAGCTAAGCGTTTGATAAATAATCGAGAATATAATCGAGGCCCCAATAAAACCAAGAATAAATTTTGGAAACCTACGCCATATCTCGCCCCAACCAATTTCCACCTTTTCTTTAACACCTTCCATTTTTGCAAAGTAAATCGCAACTCCAAATGCAATAATTCCTATCAAAACATTCTGAATCATTTTAATGGTGGCCGCAACATTAAGTGCATCATCTCCTAAAAATGCACCGGCAGCGACCACAGCACCCGTTGCATCGATCGTACCACCAATCCAAGCACCACCCAGAACCTCAGGCAAACCCAAAGCATTTATTACAATCGGCAAAACAATCATCATGACTGAAGTGAAAACCATAGAAAGACCAATCGCTAAAGTGAGCTCCTCTTTGGTGGCCTTTGATGCTGCAGCCGTCGCGACTGCCGCGCTCACTCCACATACTGACATGTCTGCCGAGATTGTGATATTGAGTGTTTGCGAAGAAATCTTCAACACTTTTTGTCCAAACCAATAGGTACTTAGCAACACGATCGGAGTCACCACCCAAGCCACAAAAATGCCAGGCAATCCAATCGCTAGTATTTTTCCAAATAAAATTTCGGCACCGAGCAGAACCAATCCGGTCTTGATATAGAGTTCAGTGGTGAGTGCCTTCTTCACCCAAGTTGGGGTACCCATGGTATTGCTGATGATCAAACCGAGTAATATGGCCCAGGCGGCATAACCTATGCCTAGGTTTTTTACACTAGCTTGACCAGCAAGGAGATAGGCGATACAGGCAATAACAAATACATAGAAGAAACCCGGTGCATAGGTTTTGAACTTGACACCTCGTAGAGCCTGGGCCCCTCCAAACAGCAATAAAAATAGCGCGAGTAAGGCCAGGAGGAATGGCCACTTAGCAGAGGCCTTTGCATCATATTTATTCTTGGTCACCCCAAGCCTTTCGAGTGCTGACTGCCAGATAGATATGGCCTCCTGGGCCGCTTGGTTCTTCTCCTCATCAATAAATTCTGTTGATCTGGCCTCTTGATATGCTTGCTCTGCTGCATCTCTCGAGGTGGCTTCCGCCAATTTTGCTGAGGCATGCTCATCCGCTACCGATTCACGTATGCGCTCCGCCTTCTCTGCAGAAATATACACGGCATTCACTGGGTTATTTTTCCAACTTCCCGGCTTTCCACTCCACTTTTTCATCCATGACCCAAACGCTGTTTTCGAGGCCTGCAAGCCCTTCAGTTTAGCCTTAGCTTCATACCACTCAACTGATCTAACCGGATCGTCTAAGCCTTCATTAATAACTGCTCGCGTCCTTTCAATATCGCTACTAAGGTTTGAGTAACAGATGATTAGAAATGCGCCCAGCGTTAGGAATAAAACCAAGGCACCGATGCAAAGCACGGCAAAATCCTCACTTGATTTAAATGATTGCTGCTCATTCATTTTACATTTAATTAATGGGGTAAGTGTCGTCGCAACGCACCATAGCAAAACGCTCCGACTGCGGCACTAAAAAGCACTGCCAAATAAACAGAATAACCGTTGCCAACCAAAACGTATATCGGACCAGGACAAGCCCCAGTCAAAGCCCAACCCAAACCAAAAATGGTGCCTCCCAGGGCAGCCGCCTTATAGTTTTCAGGTTTATCTGGAATGATGATTTCTGTGCCGTCAGAATTCTTTAATTGCTGGCGCTTTACAAAATATATAATCAAGGCAGATAGCATCACCGCAGACCCGATGATCCCGTACATATGAAATGAATCGAAAAGGAACATTTCCTGGATGCGGTACCAGGAGATCACCTCACTTTTTGTAAGAACAATACCAAACAAAACACCGATCAACAATAATCTAATTTTCTTCATAAGAGGAACGAATTAGGAAAATAGCATTGGAAGTAAAAAATAAGTTGACATAAGACCACCCAGGAAAAAACCCAGGGTAGCCACCAGCGATGGTAGCTGCAGATTTGCCAAACCACTAATGGCATGTCCAGAAGTACACCCTCCAGCATATCGTGTGCCGAACCCGACAAAAAATCCACCAACAATTAGCATCAAAAAACCCTGCAGAGAAAAGAGATGGTCCCAACTAAAGATCTTAGTAGGTATCAGTTGATTTTCCAAACCAATACCCATGCCGTTTAGCGTATTGATCGTCTCATCACTAAGTTGCATGCCGTGTTCATTAGGCAGCAAATAATGGCAAATAACTCCACCTAAAATAGACCCCAGAACAAAAATCAGCAGCCATGCTCCGTCCTTCCATTCAGACTTAAAGTAATCAACCATGCTTCCTGCACCGGCCATGGTACAGATGGTCTCGAGTGAAGAGGAAAGCCCGAAAGCTCGACCTTGAAGAAGAAGCAACATCAGAACAAGTGCAATGGCAGGGCCCGCGACAAACCAAGGCCAAGTACCACTCAAAAATTCCCAAATCATCGATTAAAGTTTTGATTTTGTGTTTTTAAATATCAAGGCCAAATTACAAGCAAGAATCCACCCGCAAATAATTGACCAAGGATCCAACTAATTAATTAAATACTGCATGATGGCAATATCAATAAATTTATTATTCACCAGACCAACATCTTTTTGAATTCCTACCAATTCATACCCAAGTTTTTTATTGTATTGAATACTCCGTGTATTGCTCGCGAAGATCTTAGCCACCACATGTCGATATCCCTTGGCCTTACACTCGCCCAGTATAAAGCTCTTAAATGCTGTACCATATCCTTTGCCTACCTCGGATGGATGCAAGAACACAGAGGTCTCACAGGTGAATCGATAGCCTTCTTTGGGATGATACTTGATGATAACACCATATCCGATGATGGTCCCTTCTTTTTCGACAATGTAGATACCCTCCCGATCGGATAGACCATGGTACATTTGCTGCATTTTGCTCCTGGAGAAGGGCTTCTGCCACAGGGTACAATCCCCTCGATTGATGTGTACATTCAAGATGTCAACTACCGCGTCCCAATCCGACTCGGTGATTTCTCGAAAGGATACCCGCCAGCTTGGTTCGCTAGATTTCGCTTGCATCACCAAAAATCTGTTGCCAGGCCACCAGTCCTCCTTCCAAATTGATTAGGTGTGAAAAGCCCCAATTGCGCATCAGGATGCCAGTACGAACGCTTCGTCTTCCGGTTCGGCAGTAAATAAAATATGCGGTGTCCCGGTCTAAAGATTCAAGTCGGTCCAAAAAGTCCTCAGCGAAATAGTCGAGGTGAAAAGCATGACTGAGTGAGAACTCTTGCACCTCCTCGGCGGTCCGTACATCCAGTAAAAGAGCCTTCTGGGTAGACCGAAGACGGTCTTTAAACGCCACTGGGTCCAAATTTTCAAGTTGCGACTTTAAGAGTTGCCACCGCGGTATCTCACAAGCTTCCATGATCTGTACCTATTATCTGCCTTCCCGACACTTGATGTAATCTGGTTTGATCTGCAATTTCTCCTATCCTCACTTGGACAAAAGTAGGAAACATCCTTGTTCATCCATAATATCAGATAAAGTTGGTGATGATAAGAAACTTAGGTTTGGCTAGAGTTGGTCGACGGCAGCATGGTAATCTGACGCTTTCTACTCAGTTACATATTACATTGGCAGTTCTCCAGACACTCGATGATCAGAGAAATGTCTCGTTCCTTCAGAGAATAAAGCATACTGCGTCCATCTCTCTTGACGCTAAGAAGCCCCTTGAGTTTCATATTTTGCAAGTGATGTGAAGTGAGAGATTGTTCCGAGCCAAGCATGGTACAGATTTCTGATACTGACAATCGTGGATGTTGTTCCAACAAATGGACGATTCCCAACCTCAACGGATGAGCCACCGTCTTGAGGATAAAGGCTATTCGCTCCAGCTTCTCCGCTTCCTTCTCATTGAGCAGCGATTTTGCTTTTTCTGCCATAACTTAAAGATAGAAATAAGATAACCATAAAACAGACTGATTTGTTGAGATCAAGCAAACAATTCATCATCCTTATTTTGGTGGTAAAGTTCCACTCCTTCCTTCCTGGACAAGTGATGGAACCAGCCGCATTTGCAAATTTTATCGAAACCAGACCAAACAACACATTTACCTACGGCCTGATGAATGGGCGCCTGATCGATGGTAGTGGAGGAGACTCTTTTCAAGCTGATCTCTTAATAGATAGCGATACCATAGCCTTCATAGGCACGGTGGATACAGCACTGGTGGTGATCGATCACACCTTAGAGTTGGGAGGAAAAGTGGTCACTCCAGGCTTCATCGATCCGCATGCCCATGGGGATCCTTTATCTGATGACTTTAGCAATTTCATCTCCATGGGGGTGACCACGGTAGTATTGGGTCAAGACGGACGTAGTCCAGTAAATAGCGCACCGAATCGCACCCCGCAAGAATTCCTTAAGGCTCAGGCAGAACAAAGCTTCCAAACGAACATTTGCTACTTTGCCGGTCATGGGTCATTACGGTCACGCTACGGTAGTACCAAGTCATTAGAAAAGCCTCAGATCAATCAAATGACCGATGAACTTGATCAATCACTAAGGGCTGGATGTTTTGGTTTGAGTAGTGGCCTCGAATATCACCCAGGACTCCTGGCTGACTCCACAGAGATGAATGCCCTGGCGAGAGTAGTGGGAAAACATGGTGCTATTCTTATGAGTCATTTACGAAGCGAAGACGATGATAAACTTGATTCGTCTATTAAAGAATTATTAAGTCAAGGTCAGCACTGTCGAGTTCATATTTCACATATTAAATCAGTCTATGGCAAGGGACCGAGCAGAGGCAGAGAAATCCTTGAGTTATTGGATGATGCGAAGGCGGAGGGTATTGAAATTTCAGCAGATGTGTATCCCTACCCCGCCAGCTACACGGGGATCGGTATCGTTTTTCCAACTTGGGCTAAAACCCACACTTCCTTCAATGAAGCACTGAAGAATCGAAAGAAGGAGCTTCGACAGCATCTGGCAGACGTGATTCAGCGTCGCAACGGCCCAGGAGCAACACTCTTCGCCAATGGTCCATTTGTTGGAAAAACACTTCAGCAGGTAGCTGAGTTGGCACAAGAAGATCATGTAGACATACTACTAAAGCTCGGTCCTATCGGGACTTCAGCTGCCTACTTTGTCATGGATGAATCGCTCCAAGAACAGTTTATTTCACACCCAGACATCATGATCTGCTCTGACGGTGGGCCAAAAATGCGCCATCCCCGCGGATATGGAACCCATGCCAAGATCCTATCCAAATATGTCAAGGAAGAGAGGCTATTAAGCATTGAAATCGCCATTGCCAAGATGACGGGTCTCGTTGCCTACACGATTGGATTAAGAGATAGAGGTCAACTCAGAGTTGGTCTTAAAGCTGATCTGCTGAGTTTCGATCTTGACCAAGTGCAAGACCATGCAACCTATGAATCTCCATTTGAGATGGCCACCGGATTTGACTACATTTTTATCAATGGCAAGCTGTTGAAAAATGAACAGACAGTTTCCAAATCTAGATTTGGCAGGCTGCTGAGGAAAGTCTCTACTGAATAATTAGGATTTTCGCCTGATAAAAAATTGATCTGGAATGCTTAATCATTGACATCTAAAAATTAATCCCCTGCATGTAAAAGCGTCATCTAAATCCCTCAACACGAATTTATAATGCATACTCAGGTTTCGCCATACAAGACTTAAAAGACTGACAACTAACCTATTATGGCAATAAATATGTTTCCAATTGCTTGGAAAACTGAATACTTCTTATCAAATTAGCCGCACGATCAACTATTTTTTAATTCAAAACCGTTATTCCGATGAGACACTCAGATCCCTCTCCCCCCCTCCTTTTATAGTTTACTAAGATTTATCAAAAAAGCTGACAGATAGGACCCTGTTAGCCACCTCAATGCAATGCATTAAGATTGCTTTATCTCAACTGTAGATAAATTATCACAGCATTGTAATTACGTGATAGTCTTAGTGCTACATGAACTGCTAGAATTAAACCCGTACCATAGTTTGTTCATCCACAAAACCCATCAAGAATGCAGGTTATTTCCAAATTTCTACGGCTATTCCAGTCGCTTAAAAGAAGATTTCAGAAAACATCCATCCCGGTGCTCATAAGTGGCACTACAGAGGAACTTGAACGCAAATCAATTTATCATTTGCTTCCCTTATTGTCGATTTGGCTTATGAGCTCGTTTTCATATCCATTACTGGCTTCAGAAATCAATCATAGCATCCGATCAGAACATTTCATCGATATAGATGATAGCAAGACGATAACCGAATGCGCTCACACACCCGTGCAACTTTCCACCTCAGATGGATCATGTAAGGATTATCCACAAAACCATGGACTCTTCAAGTGGGATAGGTCTTTTCATGGCACAAGCTATATTTATGTTAAAGTAGAAGGCAGTGCCTGCTGTGGAGAAATATTGGTGAATCCTAAAAATGCCACCTCCTGCTACTATGATTTACGTGTTACAGGACCTCGAGGGCCAAATCTAGAAATCAAGGAAATCGGCTTGGTAGATTTCTGCAACGATATCGCAGATCTGCCAAAATGCGATGCTTCAACAAAGGATGTCGCCATTGCATATTGCGACAACGGAGAGATTGGACACCGCATCACTTTTATCGGATTAAAAAATCATTCTGACGATTACTCATATTGGTATTACAAAGTCGAAAACAAAGTTTCTGGTTGTCACATTGGGGATATTAGTCATCTTACGATGGCGCTGCTAGATGAAGCGGCTTGTTGTGAGGAGGTAACTGTAGATTGCCCAAAGAATATGGTCCTCGAGCCCTGTCAGACTCAGGATGAGGTGGATGCTCAATTTGATCAATGGTTGGCGGACTTTACTTCTACTGGTGGTTCGAATCCAGTAGTATTGATCTATGATATTGCTTCGGGTAACGAGCCAAGCGCACCCTCAGCATGCGGCGGTGAAGTCACCGTCAAAATAAGTGCATATGACGGAAATTGCATTGAGATGGGCGATGAATGTCAAGCAACTTTTACGGTAAAACCCGCGTACGAATTACAGGTCATCTGTCCAAAACCAGAATTAGTGGATGCCTGCTCCGAAACTGCGGTTGATAAATTCAACATCTGGCTTGGTGGATTTGAAATCCTTGGTGGTTGCCAACCCAACGCAAAATTCGAATATCGCTTTACTTCGACTTCGGAGTGGATTGAAATTGCAAAAGAGAATATTCCAACAGTGACTAAATGCGATGGTCATCTCGAAATTCGCTTCAGCGCAAAGGATGATTGCGACCAATTTAGTACATGTGAGAGCAGCTTCACCATTGATGGGGCAACAGAACTCTCCATCCATTGCCCCAAAAATGAAGACCTCTCTGCTTGTGATGAAAATTCGTTAAATGTCTACCAGACCTGGCTCGATGGGTTTGGCTTCCAGGGCGGTTGCAATACAGAAGTAAAGTACGACTATCGACTCACCCCGGATGGTGATTGGATCACCATCCAATCACTCGACGACCTGCCGGAACCCGAACTATGTGGGTTCTTCATCGAGGTTTGTCTAGCGGCCAAAGACGACTGTGACATGGCTGATAAGTGCAAAAGCTCTTTTACCATTGGCGGGGGTCAATCCCTCTCCATCCATTGCCCCAAAAATGAAGACCTCTCTGCTTGTGATGAAAATTCGTTAAATGTCTACCAGACCTGGCTCGATGGGTTTGGCTTCCAGGGCGGTTGCAATACAGAAGTAAAGTACGACTATCGACTCACCCCAGATGGCGATTGGATCACCATCCAATCACTCGACGACCTGCCGGAACCCGAACTATGTGGGTTCTTCATCGAGGTTTGTCTAGCGGCCAAAGACGACTGTGACGTAACTGATAAGTGCAAAAGCTCTTTTACCATTGGCGGGGGTCAATCCCTCTCCATTCATTGCCCCAAAAGTGAAGACCTCTCTGCTTGTGATGAAAATTCGTTAAATGACTACCAGGCTTGGCTCGATGCGTTTGGCGTCCAGGGTGGTTGCAACACAGAAGTAAAATACGATTATCGACTCACTCCCGATGGCGAATGGATCACCATCCAGTCACTCGACGACCTGCCGGAACCCGAATTATGTGGATTCTTCATCGAGGTCTGTCTTGCAGCCAAAGACGATTGTGACGTAGCTGATAAGTGCAAAAGCTCTTTTACCATTGGTGGGGGTCAATCCCTCTCCATCCATTGCCCCAAAAATGAAGACCTCTCTGCTTGTGATGAAAATTCGTTAGATGACTACCAGGCTTGGCTCGATGAGTTTGGCGTCCAGGGCGGTTGCAATCAGAAGTACAGAAGTAAAATATGACTATCGACTCACCCCGGATGGCGAATGGATCACCATCCAGTCACTCGACGACCTGCCGGAACCCGAACTATGTGGGTTCTTCATTGAGGTTTGTCTTGCGGCCAAAGACGACTGTGACGTAACTGATAAGTGCAAAAGCTCTTTTACCATTGGCGGGGGTCAATCCCTCTCCATCCATTGCCCCAAAAATGAAGACCTCTCTGCTTGTGATGAAAATTCGTTAAATGTCTACCAGGCTTGGCTCGATGCGTTTGGTGTCCAGGGCGGTTGCAACACAGAGGTAAAATATGATTATCGACTCACTCCCGATGGTGAATGGATCACCATCCAGTCAATCAACGACCTGCCGGAACCCGAACTATGTGGGTTCTTCATTGAGGTTTGTCTTGCGGCCAAAGACGACTGTGACGTAGCTGATAAGTGCAAAAGCTCTTTTACCATTGGCGGGGGTCAATCCCTCTCCATCCATTGCCCCAAAAATGAAGACCTCTCTGCTTGTGATGAAAATTCGTTAGATGTCTACCAGGCTTGGCTCGATGAGTTTGGCGTCCAAGGTGGTTGCAATACAGAAGTGAAATACGATTATCGGCTCACTCCCGATGGCGAATGGATCACCATCCAGTCACTCGACGACCTGCCGGAACCCGAACTATGTGGGTTCTTCATCGAGGTCTGTCTTGCTGCCAAAGACGACTGTGACATGGCAGATAAGTGCAAAAGCTCTTTTACCATTAACCCTGTTGACCCCTTGGAGCTAAAATGCCCCGGAGACGAGATGGTAGGTCCCTGTCTATCCGAAGATGAGATCAAGATGGCATTTGACAAGTGGCTCCTTAAATTTGGGGTCACAGGAGGATGTGATCCAGAATACTATTTTGAAGAGAAGCCAATCGCCCCTGACCCATGTGGAGGAGAAGTCATAGTAAAATTGATTGCACTGGATCAATGTGGAGGACCCATATCTTGTCAGGCTTCCTTTGGCATCGATCAAGCTGAAAGTCTGACGATCTCTTGCCCCAATGATCTGACAATTACAGATTGCCATACACAGGAAGAAGTAGATAATGCATTGGAAAATTGGCTTAGTACATTTAGCTATTCTGGAGGCTGCCAGGTGGTAGAGAAAAGGCCTCAAGCAGAGGCACCAATGGTTTGTTTGGGAGGTATCGTCAAAGTCAGCTATGAGGTGGCCGACCAATGTACCACTCTAGTTTGCGAAAGAAGCTTTACAGTAGAAATAGCATCAACGAGCGAATTAAGCGTGAACTGCCCCAAAGATCAGATTGAAGATCCAGACCAAACACAGGAAGACATTGACCTAGCCTTTGCGGCTTGGAAGTCACAATTCGGTGCGAATGGAGGATGTAATACCAGTTATGTCATCAAGGTGGAAGACCAGATTGTCGACATCGATGAAATCCAAGCACCGAATGCCTGCGGTGGTGACATTACGGTTGAAATTGTGGCGACAAGTCTTTGTGCGAAAGAATCTTGCCAAAGCACATTTACGGTGGTCGCTTCTGGAGAAGCGCTCATCCTAGCGCTGCCGCAAAGGTCTTCAGTTTGCAAAAACACGCCTGGTGCTCCATCAGCTGCTGACGTACCACCTGCTCGCAGTGATGAGGAAATCGTCAATGTATTTCTGCAAATTAGTGCTTGTGTACCGAAAATTGAGATTGGGGTAAGTCACCAACTAGCAGGTCCTGTGTTAAACGGTTCTGACTACATTTTCACACGTTCATATTTGGTTGTAGCCCCTGGTGTTGGATCGGTGGAAGCCAGTGAAGAATTTGTCTTTACCCACGATCCAAACCCACCCACCTTAGTGGGTGTCCCACCTCATGTGTCGTTGCCATGTGGAAGTGCTCTACCCGCTTGGCCAACGGTCACGGCAGACGATTTGGAGGATGGTGATGTGGAAGTAAGTCAAAGCCAAATCAAAGAGACCGGTGTCTGTGGACAAGATGTTTATATACGAAGCTGGACTGCAAAAGATGACTGCGGAAACTCGGTCACCAAAAAACAGACCATTATTATTGGTGGAGGAGAAGATCCTGGCATTGAGGTGCCGGCAGATACAACGATCTATTGTCCAAATAGCATACCCGATCCGTATTACCTTATTGAGGAGGGCCAATGTGTCAAAATCGAAGTTGAATTTTCTGAACATCGATCTTACATCAACGAATGCGAATTCGATATTGTACGAACATGGATTGCTAAAGATCGATGTGGTAACTCAACAACGGTAGGTCAGACGATACAGGTCAGGGATACATCGGCGCCGGTCATCACGGTGGTCAACCCAATGATTGCTGGTATGGAGCAAGGAGGAGAGATGATAGTTTATGGGTGTGACAATCCTCAGGTTCAAATGGGTGATATCGAGGTATCTGGTGAATGCTGTGGTGCAGCTACCATCGAAACTGAAGATCGACTGATTGGAGCAAACCTTTGCAATCTCTACGGTTACTATCGGCGATGGAGATGCTCATTTACAGTGACGGATTACGCAGGGAACATCTCTGAGTTTTACTTTTACGTTTTGCAATATGACACGACCGCACCCGAAATCATCAACATCCCCGCCGATATTGAGCTACCCTGTGGATCAGACTTTCCTCCCATCGATAGGAATATCACGGCGGTTGATGATTGCTCGATCGGTGTAACCTCTACGGTTGACGAGCAGCTTTTTATCGATCCGGAAGACAACAATAAGATTGCCAAAGTGCGTACCTGGACATTTAAAGATGCTTGTGGAAATAAAAGTCAGGCCAGTCAAATTATTACCATTTGTAGGTTCGATACCACATTATTATCGGCGTCACTCGGAAATACGGTCTGGTTGGATGGTAATGGAAATGGATTACAAGATGAAGGAGAGGAGGGCATCAATGATGTCCAGGTATACCTTTACCAAGTGAGTTCTGATGAAGACGCCGAATTGCGGCTAATGGACTCCACACGAACCAAAAAGATAGGTGGCAAAAATGGACAATTCAGATTCAAGAGACTCACTGCAGACGCATATCGTCTCCGATTTGTAGCACCTGAGCGCATGAGACACACTCCCTATAATCAGGGTTACGATGATGCTAAGGATAGTGATGTGGATCCCTCCAACGGAATGACATCAATCATCTATTTGAGCGATGGAGAAACGCTTGACGATGTGGATGCAGGTTTCACACTGAGTTCCGGCGCATATGCCAATATTGCCAGTTTTGAAGCGGCGAGTCAAGGCTGTGAGAATGAACTGAAATGGATGACCGAAGGAGAATATCTCATCTCAAGGTACATCATCGAAAGATCCGTGGGAGGAGCTTATGAGCCGATTGGTGAGCTTCGTGCGATTGGAGACGAAGAAAGGGTTATTGAATACCGATTTGAAGATCCAGCCCCTAAACTGTATAATCAATATCGGTTGAAAATAATTGAAGAAGATGGCGGAGTGCAATACTCAGACCTTAAGAGCGTCACAACCATTTGTCGACAAATTGGTGAACAAGTCAATGTATTCCCCAATCCTACCCGAGGAAGAAGTCGACTTACTTTTACGACACACAAGCCTGGGACGGTACAGATAAGTATTTTTGATAAACTAGGAAAAGAATTACAGACCATTAGTAAGGTCTATGAGAAAGGACCCCAATCAGACATTCTTGATCTATCTCAATTTCCGGAAGGGGTCTACTATATAAGGCTTAACCAAGATGGACTTCTAGGCAATTTCACGGTTGTCAAGAGTTAAGAGACCATCATATCCCGATTGTGATTGACTGCTTGCCCCCTCAATGGGGCAAGTAGTTCAGTCAGACCCAAAGTGTGTAAACAGACTAAGGGTCTAAGGGACCAAAAGACCAATACGGTGTGCTTTAATCGGCATACCGTTTTTTTGTTTAACCGGCATTTATTTCGGATTAACTTGGACTTAACATTGTATTACCATTCTATGTCCAATTCATTAAAATAGAACCGATCATACATTAATTAAGAAAATAATAAGTAATTATTTTTCCTTCTTTTCAGGCCACCCTATTGCCATAAGTGATTGAAAATAAAATCATTAGAAGAAAAAATATATATTTCTTTTCTTGGTATTTTGATTTATTTGTCTGACCTTACAACCACGATCAAAATTATTTTTCAAACACAGAAAACCGTACGAAACCCATGAAATACACTAGTCCCTAGCAGAACCCGTAGTCTCCTCTATTATACTTTTAATTCGTCTTTGATGCCTTGACAAGGTGCTGTACTCTTTATCCCGAGAGTAAGCGCACTTTTCTTTGCATCTAAGCTTCTCACTTCGTGCCAGAGGTCAGTTTTTTATTGGGCGAATGGATTGTTATAGCTATTGATTACACACAACATAGTTAAGCGTAAGAATTACGCTCGGATCTCATTGTACCCTTTTATTTCTTACAAAACCCGATCAAAAATGTTTCAAAAAACAACTACACTACTAAAGTCTTTGGTCCCTGTCTTTTTGCTGGCCTTTAGTTGGCAGCTGAGTCATGGAGAAACAACTTGTGAACTTGATGTTTGGTGTCCGAACATCGTCGAATTAGGAGAATACGAGTACGGCAAAACACCTCCTAAGGCTACTACCATTGATGAATTTAAAGCTCTTGGTGGTACGATTGAAAAGTACTGCTATGAGATTCTTATCAAGGTGAAAGATGAAGCGAGTGAGGATGCTGATTGTAGTAAAAAGTCAAGATACACCCGCTATTACAAGATTATTGACGACAAGAATGGAGACGGTCGTTGGAACGATGGTGAAAGCAAGAAAATTTGCATCCAGTACTATTGGATGCTCCCCGTGCCACCAATCACTCCCTACAATCCAGGGAACAGAGAAATCGATCCATGCAAGACACAAGCAGACATAGACTACAAGTTTGGAGTCTGGCTGCAAGGATTTTACGCTGAAGGTGGCATCGACCCCGTCAGCATGGTGTATGACGTGAACACTGGTAATGATCCAGTAGCACCTCCGATATGTGGTGGAACTGTAACTGTCAAGCTATTTGCTTACGATCAAGCATGTCTATCCTCAGAGGCCTGGTGTGAAGCTACCTTTACCGTGAACGATCCGAAACCCCTTTCAATTATCTGCCCAGATTATCCAGATGCAATCTCCTGCGCAGAGTACAAAAACTTCAGGGTTAGAGATGCCTTGTGCACTAACCGAGATTATATCCAAGATCAGGAATGCCTCATTGAGGATTATGTGTCTGGTGAGATTATTCAAAGACCAGATGGTTATTGTGGTGGATATCTAGTGATCCTTTACAAAGGCAAGGATAACTGTGACCGTGAGATTCCAGCGAAAAAGTGTAGCATCATGGTTGAACCTGCTCCATTACCGGTGACCTACTGTCCTGACTATCCAGAGACCATCACTTGCGAAGAATATCAGGATTTTAAACCAAAAGATGCCCTTTGTACCAATAGAGAATTCATCAAAGACGACGGTTGTCTGATGGAAGGGTATGTAAAAGGAGAAATTATCGAGCGGCCAGATGACTACTGCGGTGGCTATTTGGTGATCCTCTATAAAGGGAAGGACGAATGCGACCGAAGAGTGGAGGAGCGCAAATGTACCATCATCGTTGAACCTGCTCCATTACCGGTGACCTACTGTCCTGACTATCCAGAAAGCATCTCTTGTGAAGAATACCAGGATTTTAAACCAAAAGATGCTCTCTGTACGAATAGAGAATTCATCAAGGATGACGGTTGCCTGATGGAAGGGTACGTAGAAGGAGAAATTATCGAGCGACCAGATGACTACTGCGGTGGATATTTGGTAATCCTATATAAAGGGAAGGACGAATGCGATCGAAGAGTGGAGGAGCGAAAGTGTACCATCGTCGTAGAACCTGCCCCACTACCGGTGACCTACTGCCCAGATTATCCAGAAAGCATCTCTTGTGAGGAATACCAGGATTTTAAACCAAAAGATGCTCTCTGTACGAATAGAGAATTCATCAAGGATGACGGTTGCCTGATGGAAGGGTACGTAGAAGGTGAAATTATCGAGCGGCCAGATGACTACTGTGGTGGATATTTGGTCATCCTCTATAAAGGGAAGGACGAATGCGATCGAAGGGTCGAAGAGCGAAAGTGTACGATCATCGTTGAACCTGCCCCACTACCGGTGACCTACTGCCCAGATTATCCAGAAAGCATCTCTTGTGAAGAATATCAACACTTTGAACCCATTGACGCCCTCTGCACGAACAGAGCGTTTATTCAAGATGAAAAATGCCTGATGGAGGGATACGTAGAGGGTGAAATTATCGAACGGCCAGATGATGTGTGTGGTGGATACTTGGTCATTCTTTATAAAGGTAAGGACGAGTGCGACCGCAGAGTCGAAGAAAGAAGATGCAGCATTATGGTGGAACCACCACCACTACCAGTTATCTACTGCCCCGATTATCCCAAGGTCATTAGCTGTACTGAATACCACTACTTTGAGCCATTAGAAGCAAAATATTCCAATAGGCAATACATTAATGATGAAAAGTGCCTGATTGAGGGATACGTGCAAGGTGAAATTATCGAACGACCAGACGACTTCTGCGGTGGTTATCTTGTGATTCTTTACGAAGGAAAAGACGATTGTGATCGAGATCTTGTGGCCATTAGATGTTCCATTGAAGTGGAAGCAGCCACACCACCTGAAATCATCTGTCCTGATTTCGGACCCATCACCTGTGAAGAAGCTAAGGATTTTGTTCCGCCATATGCCATTTATGACAATGATCCCAATAGTCAGGGAGAATTCTGTGACATCGAAGGTGAAGTAGCTGGTGAGATCATTGGTCGACCGGAAAAATGTGGAGGAAAGTTTGTCGTAAAATACACCCTAAAAGCGGACCATCCAGACAATTGTACCGATTCGGATATTATGAAGACCTGTGAATTTATTGTCCTACCACCAGATGCACCAAAAATCAATTGCGACATCATCACAGAGGGCCTACCAATTCCTTGCTACAAGGACCTGGCAGGTGTGATCGCTGCAGATAGTCTTCTGCTTAGTTCGACCATTATGACTGACTGTGATTTGGAAGCAGAACTAAAGGTGAAGAAGCCTGATTTTCTCGACAATTGTAATGGAACCGAATACGAGGTCGTATACTATGCAATGGACGAGTGTGGTAACGTGAGCGAGCAATGTACGCTGACTTATGAAATCAAACATGAGCTCCCAGAAGCGAAATGTTCTCCAGACTATACCGCACCTAAATGTAGTACTCTGGACGAGCTTCAACTGGCATGGAGCGATTGGATCAAGGGTTTCTCTGGTTCAGCTGGTGATTGCGGTGGAATGGTAAAATACTATTTGGATGGCGTGGAGGTTTCTTCCTTCCCGGAAGAATTCCCTGGAAACATTTGCGGAAGTATGAACACGATCAAGGTACTTGCCTACAATGATTGCGACAGAGAGAAGAAGGAGTGTGAATCCACATTCAAGGTACCGGAAGCCGAGGAGATCAAGGTTCAATGTCCGGATAATATGACCATCACATCTTGTAAAACCCAGGCAGAGATAAATCAGGCATTTGCAGATTGGTTAGATGAATTTACCTATATCGGTGGTTGTGATGCAACTGAGTCAGAATTAGAAGGTGTGCCTCCAACCGTATGTGAAGGTGGGATGGTCACGGTCACTTATGAAGTTTACGACAAGTGTTCCCGAGATGAATGCACCCGAACATTTACCGTTGATATCGAAGATGCTAACAATTTAAATGTTTATTGTCCATCTCCAGTAACCGAAGAACCCGATCAGACCCAAGCTGCCATTGACGCTGCCTTTGAAATCTGGAAAAGTGGATTCGGTTACAGTGGAGGTTGCGAGACCTATGCCGTCTATAAGATTGGCGATGAAGTCATTGATCTTGACACCCTATCGGCACCTCATGCCTGTGGCGGAGATGTCAAAGTAAAATTAGTAGGGAATTCTCTTTGTATGAAGGATTCTTGTGAAAGTGAATTTGTCGTAATAGCCACTGGACAAGCCTTGCTCCTAGCTCTTCCCGGTGGACTCAACGAATGCAAGACCACACCAGGTGTACCAACTAAAGCTGATGTACCACCAGCACGTCCGGATGAGGAGGTGATCGGTGCTTACCTCATCGTAAGTGATTGCGTACCCTTTGAATCAATCATGGTCGAAGATGTATGTACCGGCCCAGTGATCGATGGCGTGGACTACATCTTTACGAGAACTTATACCGTCACAGCTGATGGCGTTCCACCAGCCGAAGCCAGCGAAATATTTGTAATCCGTTATGATCCAAATCCACCGGTGCTAACCGGCGTACCCGGTCATCTTTCTCTTCCCTGTGGAAGTGATTTACCTAGCTGGCCAACCGTCACCGCTTATGACGATATCGACGGCATTGTTGAGGTGATCCGTGGTCAGAAAGTGGAAGAAGGTGTATGCGGTCAAAATGTGTACATCAGATATTGGACCGCCAAGGATGAGTGTGGTAATGAAGTAACTGAGTACCAGACCATCATCATCGGAGGCAATGAAGATCCTCTCTTGATCGTACCTAACGATACCACCATTTATTGTGGTCAGGAGATTCCTGAGCCCTGGTACGAGCTCGATGAAAACCGCTGTGTAGATGTTGATGTGGACTTTACGGAAGAGCAGATTGGCTCAGGTTGTGAGTATGACATCAAGCGAACGTGGGTTGCCAAAGATCGCTGCGGAAATAGTACCACTGCCATGCAGCTGATTCAGTTCCGAGACAATGTTGCTCCCGTGATCAAGGTGGTTAACCCAATGATTGCCGGAATAGAAAATGGAGGTGAGATGATTGTTTACGGATGTGATAACCCGCAAGTGCAAATGGGAGATATTGAAGTCTTAGGTGAATGCTGTGGAGCTGCTGACATAGAACTGAAAGATGAATTGATAGGTGCTAACCTATGTGATCTCTATGGATACTATCGAAAATGGAGATGTTCCTATACGGTGACTGATGAGGCAGGCAATGTTTCCGTCTTTTACTTCGATGTGCTGCAGTATGATACCACGGCTCCCGAAATTCTAAATGTACCAGAAGACTTGCATTTAGAATGCGGTGCTGAATTTCCACCAGCAGATCCCCACGTGATTGTGGATGATGATTGCTCGATGGCGACGACACCGAAATACGAAGAAGCATTCTTTACCGATCCTGCAGATACTAACAAAGTTGCTACCGTACGTACCTGGTGGTATGAGGATGCTTGTGGCAATCGGGGTGAAGAATCACAGGTCATTACGATTTGTGGATTTGACACCATGTTACTGAAAGCTAACGTTGGAAATAATGTTTGGCATGATGCTAACTTCGATGGCATTCAAGACGCAGATGAATCTGGGCTCGACGACGTCAAAGTATACCTATACAGTGTGAAAGAGAATGCTGCTTCGGGTAGGGTACTCATTGATTCGACGGTCAGTCAAACCGTAGACAATGTTGCTGGCCATTTTGAGTTCAAGCATCTCGAGCCTGCAGCGTATCAGCTGGAGTTTGTGGCTCCGGAGAATATGTCTATTACCAATATGAATCAAGGTGCAGACGACACCATGGATAGCGATGTCGATCCTACCACTGGCATGACCGGGATTTT
Source organism: Saprospiraceae bacterium (assembly GCA_965223215.1). Lineage (GTDB taxonomy): Bacteria > Bacteroidota > Bacteroidia > Chitinophagales > Saprospiraceae > JABDMH01. Next base: position 1,102,253 of record CBDCVZ010000010.1, read on the forward strand.
CCATTTGCATATGGCAGATGATGTGAAAGACATAGATGCTGGTTTTGTTCCTACGATTTCATCAGATGTTGGTTTAAGTAGTTTTGTTGCCACCAACCACGGCTGCGAAAACAGGTTAATCTGGCAGACGGAGTCGGAGGTAGAGATTGAGAAATATGTCGTTCAACGCTCCAACGGTGGTGAGTATATTGCCATTGGTGAATTGAATGCCATCGGTGGACCCGATCTGCTGGTTCAGTATGAGTTTGAAGATCCAGCACCCAAATCGGCCAATCTGTACAGGCTGAAGATCATGGATATGTCTGGGTACGCCCGCTATTCAGATATTCGAAGTGCCTCAGCTAATTGTGATGGAGATTCCAATACGGACATCAATGTATTTCCAAATCCAACGCAAGGAAATGCGCAGGTTTCATTCACCACTGAAAAGTCAGGGGAAGTCACCATCACTTTGTTTGATCAACTGGGAACAGAATTATCGGAGATCCAAGGATTGTATGACCGAGGTCGCCATGTTGAGCAAATCAAGCTAGCTGACATGCCACAGGGATTTTATTATGTAAGAATCAATCAAGATGGCGCTATTGGTAATCAAACGGTTATCAAGAGCGAGTAACCATCGTATCCCGATTGTGATTGACTGCTTGCCCGAGTGATTGGGCAAGTGGTCTAATCCCAAGTCTATCGGGTGAATGATGGTGTTATGAAGTGAAACGGTTTTGAGGGTCCATTGGGACCATGGTGGCGTGCATGGTGTAGCGCGCCACCTTCTTTTTCTTAATAGCTATTACGTCAGCAACGGTTTCTTCCGATGGGAATTATCCACGATGAGCTTTACCCCATCCATTTCTTAACCTGGCAAGAAATCAAATCGAAATAGTAAAATCACATCTAATTATTTTTTATATGTAAAATCTGATTACATAATATGCTACACCTTAACATATTAAAGTTGTAAAAGTGTTGAGTAAAACATACTTTTACTCCGGTAAATCAAAACTGTTTTTTTTAATACCCTCAAAGTTTTAATCGAGATTACCCGTTTATGATCACACTCAACTTAACCCAAATCTTCTCACTTTTGCTATGAAATGATTACAATCGACTGACCCAAAGATTGAATCTATCTTACTTCCCGTGGCAAGGTTAGACCTGGAAAGTTGAAACAACAAGGCTGATAGTAACTACTTCTGCAACAAGTGCTGCAGATTGTTGTCTTTGGCAATGCACACTTGTTATAGTTAAAGTAATTCACACACATATCATCTCCGCTGATCTACAGGTGATTTTGATCGAGGTCTAAACCCGTTCAAAAATGAAGAAATTTTCACTTGAAGTAGCTTTTGCATTGCTGTTCTGCAATTTCCAACTATCGACATTAATCGCTCAAAACTGCATTCCAGCTGATCCCCTCGATCAATTGGATGTTCGAGCAAGTTGTACACCCGGTCAACTAGATTGCTCCTCTAGTGAAATGACTGTTGTTGGTGCATTTCTAAGTTCTCCGACAGTTTGCACAACATGCGAACCCGGAGATGTTGTAGAACTGGATCTTATCCTTACCCTACTCAATGGTACAAGTTCAACACGACCATCAGTGGCCGTATTTGCTGACTTATTTGTGGACGGTGTAGAGAATTGTGTAATTGCAAGATGTAGTGATGAAGATATACTTCCGATGGCAACAAAGGACATCAATTTTGGAAAGATAGAGTATATCTGTGGTACTTCCCTAATGTTACAAAATATTCTTTTATCATGGACCTCGGCAGGACAAAATAACGATTGCCCACACGCATGCCAGGATATTTCTCCTAAATGTGGCAGTCCAAATCCAATCGCAATTAATCCTCCATTATTTTGCTCAATTGTTAGTAGCACACCCCCATCATGTCACGGTAGCAGTGATGCAACGATTCAGGCTCTTGCCCAAGGGGGCACAGGCCCATATACCTACAGTATTCAACCGGGTGCAGGATCAAACAGCACAGGTTTATTTACAAATCTATCAGCTGGTATAAACTATATAATTTCGATTGTCGATGCTGATGGGTGCACATCGACTTGCGACCCAATTTCATTTTCAGACCCTGACATCTTAGTATGTAACATTGATGGATCTACTGACCCCCTCTGCTTTGATGCCTCCAATGGTACCATTACTGCAAGTGCTACAGGTGGAACCGGGGCTTATACTTTTACCATCAGTCCTGGTGGAACTTCCAATGCGACAGGTCTATTTACCGGCTTGACTCAAGGCACTTACTCCATTACTGTCAAAGATGATAACAACTGCGAAAGTACGTGTCAAGACGTAACCCTGGGGGCTCCCCCCGCTTTGGTTTGCAGCATTGATGCATCTACTGACCCCCTCTGCTTTGGTGCTGCCGATGGTACCATTACCGCAAGTGCCTCGGGTGGAACAGGGGCCTATACCTTTAGCATCAATCCTGGTGGAACTTCCAATGCGACAGGTCTATTCACTGGCCTGACTCAAGGCACCTACTCCATTACTGTCAAAGATGCCAACAACTGCGAAAGTATTTGTCAAGACATTACTCTGGAGGATCCGCCAGCTTTGGTTTGCAGCATTGATGGATCTACTGATCCACTCTGCTTTGGTGCTGCCGATGGTAACATTACCGCAAGTGCTTCAGGTGGAACAGGGGCTTATACCTTTACCATCAGTCCTGGTGGAACTTCCAATGCGACAGGTCTATTCACTGGACTGACTCAAGGCACCTACTCCATTACTGTCAAAGATGCCAACAACTGCGAAAGTACCTGTCAAGATGTAACTCTGGAGGATCCCCCCGTCTTGGTTTGCAGCATTGATGAATCTACTGATCCACTTTGCTTTGGTGCTGCCGATGGTACCATTACCGCAAGTGCTTCAGGTGGAACAGGGGCTTATACCTTTACCATCAGTCCTGGTGGAACTTCCAATGCGACAGGTCTATTCACTGGTCTGACTCAAGGCACTTACTCCATTACTGTCAAAGATGCCAACAATTGCGAAAGTACCTGTCAAGATGTAACTCTGGAGGATCCCCCCGCTTTGGTTTGCAGCATTGATGGATCTACTGACCCCCTCTGCTTTGGTGCTGCCGATGGTACCATTACCGCAAGTGCCTCGGGTGGAACAGGGGCCTATACCTTCACCATCAATCCTGGTGGAACTTCCAATGCGACAGGTCTATTTACTGGCTTGACTCAAGGCACTTACTCCATTACTGTCAAAGATGCCAACAACTGCGAAAGTACTTGTCAAGATGTAACCCTGGAGGATCCCCCCGCTTTGGTGTGCAGCATTGATGGATCTACTGATCCGCTTTGCTTTGGTGCTGCCGATGGTACCATTACCGCAAGTGCTTCAGGAGGAACAGGGGTCTATACCTTTACCATCAATCCTGGTGGAACTTCCAATGCGTCAGGTCTATTCACTGGCTTGACTCAAGGCACTTACTCCATTACTGTCAAAGATGCCAACAACTGCGAAAGTACCTGTCAAGATGTAACTCTGGAGGATCCCCCCGCTTTGGTGTGCAGCATTGATGGATCTACTGATCCGCTTTGCTTTGGTGCTGCCGATGGTACCATTACCGCAAGTGCTTCAGGAGGAACAGGGGTCTATACCTTTACCATCAATCCTGGTGGAACTTCCAATGCTACCGGTCTATTTACCGGCTTGACTCAAGGCACTTACTCCATTACTGTCAAAGATGCCAACAACTGCGAAAGTACCTGTCAAGATGTAACTCTGGAGGATCCCCCCGCTTTGGTGTGCAGCATTGATGGATCTACTGATCCGCTTTGCTTTGGTGCTGCCGATGGTACCATTACCGCAAGTGCTTCAGGAGGAACAGGGGTCTATACCTTTACCATCAATCCTGGTGGAACTTCCAATGCGACAGGTCTATTCACTGGCCTGACTCAAGGCACCTACTCCATTACTGTCAAAGATGCCAACAACTGCGAAAGTACCTGTCAAGATGTAACTCTGGAGGATCCCCCCGTCTTGGTTTGCAGCATTGATGAATCTACTGATCCCCTCTGCTTTGGTGCTGCCGATGGTACCATTACCGCAAGTGCTTCAGGAGGAACAGGGGTCTATACCTTTACCATCAATCCTGGTGGAACTTCCAATGCTACCGGTCTATTTACCGGCTTGACTCAAGGCACTTACTCCATTACTGTCAAAGATGCCAACAACTGCGAAAGTACCTGTCAAGATGTAACTCTGGAGGATCCCCCCGCTTTGGTTTGCAGCATTGATGGATCTACTGATCCGCTTTGCTTTGGTGCTGCCGATGGTACCATTACCGCAAGTGCTTCAGGAGGAACAGGGGTCTATACCTTTACCATCAATCCTGGTGGAACTTCCAATGCGACCGGTCTATTTACCGGCTTGACTCAAGGCACTTACTCTATTACTGTCAAAGATGCCAACAACTGCGAAAGTACCTGTCAAGATGTAACTCTGGAGGATCCCCCCGCTTTGGTTTGCAGCATTGATGGATCTACTGATCCACTTTGCTTTGGTGCTGCCGATGGTACCATTACCGCAAGTGCTTCAGGAGGAACAGGGGTCTATACCTTTACCATCAGTCCTGGTGGAACTTCCAATGCGACAGGTCTATTCACTGGCCTGACTCAAGGCACCTACTCCATTACTGTCAAAGATGCCAACAACTGCGAAAGTACCTGTCAAGATGTAACTCTGGAGGATCCTCCAGCTTTGGTTTGCAGCATTGATGGATCTACTGATCCGCTTTGCTTTGGTGCTGCCGATGGTACTATTACCGCAAGTGCTTCAGGTGGAACAGGGGCTTATACCTTTACCATCAGTCCTGGTGGAACTTCCAATGCGACAGGTCTATTTACCGGCCTGGCTCAAGGCACCTACTCCATTACTGTCAAAGATGCCAACAACTGCGAAAGTACTTGTCAAGATGTAACTCTGGAGGATCCCCCCGCTTTGGTTTGCAGCATTGATGGATCTACTGATCCACTTTGTCAAGGTGCTGGTGGTACCATTTCCGCAAGTGCTTCAGGTGGAACAGGGGCCTATACCTTTACCATCAATCCTGGTGGAACTTCAAATGCGACAGGTCTATTCAGTGGCCTGACTCAAGGCACTTACACCATTACTGTCAGGGATGCCAACAACTGCGAAAGTACTTGTCAAGATGTAACCCTAACTGATCCTAGCGGGCTGTTATGCAGCATTGATGGATCTACTGATCCCCTCTGCTTTGGTGCTGCCGATGGTACCATTACCGCAAGTGCTTCAGGTGGAACAGGGGCTTATACCTTTACCATCAGTCCTGGTGGAACTTCCAATGCGACAGGTCTATTCACTGGCCTGACTCAAGGCACCTACTCCATTACTGTCAAAGATGCCAACAACTGCGAAAGTATTTGTCAAGACATTACCCTGGAGGATCCGCCAGCTTTGGTTTGCAGCATTGATGGATCTACTGATCCACTCTGCTTTGGTGCTGCCGATGGTAACATTACCGCAAGTGCTTCAGGTGGAACAGGGGCTTATACCTTTACCATCAGTCCTGGTGGAACTTCCAATGCGACAGGTCTATTCACTGGCCTGACTCAAGGCACCTACTCCATTACTGTCAAAGATGCCAACAACTGCGAAAGTACCTGTCAAGATGTAACCCTGGAGGATCCGCCAGCTTTGGTTTGCAGCATTGATGGATCTACTGATCCACTCTGCTTTGGTGCTGCCGATGGTACCATTACCGCAAGTGCCTCGGGTGGAACAGGGGCTTATACTTTTACCATCAGTCCTGGTGGAACTTCCAATGCGACAGGTCTATTCACTGGTCTGACTCAAGGTACTTACACCATTACTGTCAAAGATGCCAACAACTGCGAAAGTATTTGTCAAGATGTAACTCTGGAGGATCCGCCAGCTTTGGTTTGCAGCATTGATGGATCTACTGATCCCCTCTGCTTTGGTGCTGCCGATGGTACCATTACCGCAAGTGCCTCGGGTGGAACAGGGGCCTATACCTTCACCATCAATCCTGGTGGAACTTCCAATGCGACAGGTCTATTTACTGGCTTGACTCAAGGCACTTACTCCATTACTGTCAAAGATGCCAACAACTGCGAAAGTACTTGTCAAGATGTAACCCTGGAGGATCCCGATATTCTTACCATCACTTCAATCATACCGACTTGCGTTGATGGGCAGCGTTTAATCAATATTGACTTGGAAGTAGCTGGTGGGACTCCAACCTACTCCTACAATTGGCAGGGTCCCAGTGGTTCAAGCTTCACTACTCAGGACTTATCAGCTGTACCAGAAGGGCAGTACAGCGTGACTGTAACAGATATGAATGGGTGTAACACCACTTCATCTACCGAACTGTCCGGATGCTGCCTCTTGGAAGTCACGTGTCCTCCCATAAATCAGGAAATTTATAATTGTAATAATCCGGTACCAACCTGTGCTACGACATTAGATGAACTTTCAGCCCTCGGTATTACTCTAGGCTCTAATCCATGCGGAGAAATTCTATTCACCTGTAGCGATAACGGAGCTCCAGATTACTGTGAAGATAATAGCGTAATTCGAACGTATTTCATATGGGATGATCTGACACCCGTTGGTGGAGCCGCAAATGGTGTTTGGGACCAAAATGAAGATTTTGAAATATGTGATATCATTTACCAGATCGAAGCCCTGCAAGGTCCTACTAATAACTGTGCCGCTCCCATATCGTTTCCACCATGCTCAGATCCGAACGTAATGGCCGATGCCTATGACGCATGGATTCTTGAATTTGGTGCATCAGGTGGGGACTGCAATGGTGGTACACGTGTATTTGTAGACGATGTCGAGGTGCTCGACTATCCTCTTTTCTCCAGCCTTGATCTATGTGGTGATACCGTTGAAATCACAGTCGTAGCCTTCAATGATTGCAATCCGGATGGCATCACCTGCTCAAGTTTCTTTGGAATCGAGGCAGAGTCGCCATTGACAGCGACATGTCCAGGAAATGAAAATGGGCCTCAAGATCAACCACAATCGATTGTCGATATTGATTTCGCCAGCTGGCTTTCCGGATTTGGTCACAACGGAGGTGGTTGTGACTTAATCGTGACTTACCGTGTGGACGGTGTGGTAACGCCATTAGCCGATATCCAAGCACCCGAGGCTTGTGGCGGTCAAGTGACTGTCGAAATCACAGTAACCTCTCCTTGTCAAGAGGACAAGTGTGAGGCTACCTTTACCGTACCAGAATCGACACAGCCCATCGTAGGAGTGCTAGGAGGTATTGGAAGTTGCAAACCTGGACCTGTGCCTCCTAATCAGAGTGATGTAGGCCCAGCAAAATCAGATGAAGCCATCTTATCTGACATTACTTTTAGCGCCTGTGTTGTTCCATCTATGATTACGGTGGATAATGTGCTAAACGGACCCGTCATAGATGGGGCTGATTATACCTATACTAGGATCTACACCGTGACAGCCCCTCCCTTCGAACCGGTAATCTTAGAAGAGCAGATAACCATCTCCTGGGATCCAAACGCTCCCATGTTAATCGGATTGCCAGATAACCTTGAGCTATCATGTAGCTCCACAGAAGTGCCTGATGCACCGATTGTAACTGCCACAGATATAGAAGATGGCGATTTGGGAGAGATTGGATATCGCGAGGATATCATCGAATCCACCTGTGGTCTGTTAATTAAAAGGACCTGGGGTGTTACAGATGCCTGCGGCAACGGAACAACCGCGGTACGAACCATCTTCTATGACGATAAAGAAGCACCACAATTTACTGTTCCAGAAGACCTGATTATCGAATGTGGTGACGAAGTTCCAGATGCACCAGAAATTGAGGTGACTGACAACTGTTCTGATTTCGAGATTGAAATGAAGGAGGAGACCATCTTCATTAATGAATGTGAGTTTGATATCATCCGAACCTGGACCGTGAAAGATGCATGCGGAAATTCTAGTACCAAGACGCAAACCATTTCTATCAGAGATAATACGGCACCGACCATCACGATGGTCAATCCGGCCATGGCAAACCTGCAAAACGGAGACGAAATGGTTATGTTTGGATGCAACACACAACCCCAGGTTGCGATGGCCGACATAGCTGTGAATGACAATTGTTGTGTGGTAGGTGTGGACGATCGAATTACGATGGGTGACAAGTTGTTGGCTAGCAATGTCTGTGGCTTGTACGGATATTACCGTAAGTGGGAGTGTTGGTACGAAGTGACCGATTTAGCGGGCAACATGAGTAGATTTGCATTCAACGTTTTACAGTATGATACGACGGCTCCGGTGATTGGCATTGACAATGGTGGAGCCACCTTAGATCCCATACCCGCACTACTGGAAGTACCATGTGGCACTCAGTTAAGCCCGCCACAAGACAACATTATATCTCAAGATGATTGTGTGCTAGGTAAAGACGTGGCTTTTGCCGAGTCCCTGATCCAGCACCCAACAAACACGGATCAATATGCCATGGTCCGCACCTGGTCTGCACTAGATAATTGTGGCAATTTGGCTCAGGCCGATCAGGTTGTAGCCGTGTGCAATTTTGATGTCGCACTGATTTCGTCCGCCCTGGGTAACACCGTTTGGTACGATGAAAATCGCAATGGAATACAAGATACGACCGAGGTGGGTCTAAATGATGTGCTGGTCTATCTCTACGAAGAGGATCCGTCGAATCCATCTAAACCCATTCTGGTGGATTCCACCATCACGCGAACCATTAATCAAAAAACGGGTCAGTTTGGATTTAAATATCTGATGGCAAAGTCATATCGTTTGCTGTTCAAAGCGCCGCATGCCATGCAGATTACCAATGCCAATCAAGGCCTTGACGATCAGATGGATAGTGATGCTGATCCAATTACGGGAATGACTGATCCAATTGACTTACTGCAGGGTGAAAAACTCGAACATTGGGATGCTGGTCTTGTGGAACGAACTACATTTCCTGTGGAACTAGTATCATTCGAAGTTTCACCCGAAGCCAATTGTGTAAACCAGATCACCTGGGCTGCAGCCTCTATCAGTGAACGTGCACACTTTGTATTGCAGCGATCTGGCGATGGCCTTGAATATACCGATCTTGGACAGATCAACTCCATCATGAGTGATGAGGGGATCGCGACCTATCAACTGGGAGATACAGATCCTCTTTCTGAGGGATACTATCGGTTAATGATTGTTGATGAAGATGGATTTGTGGAATATTCACCGGTCGTCTCAGCCCTTCAAAGATGCGCAAGTTCTATCACCGAGATAAATACCTGGCCAAATCCGACGGGTGGGAAAATCAATCTGGAATTTGGCCTCAATGGTAGGGCTACTGGAAGTATCGATATCTATGATAACCTAGGAACCTTGGTGACTTCATATGATCAGGATTTTATTCGGGGCATCAATCGACAAGTCATCGATCTTTCCGCCATGCCTGCAGGTGTCTATTCCTTAAGAATTCAAACCAACCATTTCTCAGCTGTAAGGAAAATCATTAAGACAGAATAATGACATAATCAAGTTGGCTTAAGAAAACGGGTTTTGAGGGTTAACAGCCTCTGGCGGTGCATTCACCCCGAATGCGCCGCCTTTCTTTTGGATTCAGATCTAAATAAAATCAAAGAATAAAGAGTATTTTTCCGTCTAAATCAGTTTCATTATGTCTCGAGGTCACTGGATCTTCCTTTGTTTCTTTGCATCGTGCCTTACTGTCCACCTAGCCTATGGTCAGGCGACGACTCAATCTCCAAACATTGTCTGGATCGTAGCTGAAGACCTGAGTTGCTATCTCCCTTCCTTTGGCGATAGTACCATCGAAACTCCAAATCTGAGTCGGCTGGCTGCGGAAGGAATCTGTTATGACCAATTTTATACAGCGGCTCCCGTTTGTGCTCCAGCACGAGCTTCGATTGCTACGGGCATGTACCCAACCAGTATCGCAGCAGGTCACATGCGCACGGGAGGAAACCCCAAGCACTTTCCTAAGGGTGTGACGCCATATGAAGCCCTGCCGCCACCAGCAGTGAAGATGATGAGCGAATGGCTTCGCATGAAAGGTTATTACTGCACCAATCGATCCAAGGAAGATTATCAATTTAAGAAAACGATGACTGCCTGGGATGAATGTAGCAAAACTGCCCATTGGCGCAATCGAAAACCTGGGCAGCCTTTTTTCTCAATCTTTAATTTTACGGTAACTCATGAATCCCAGATTTGGGCCAAGGCCGACGATCCACTATTGGTCGCCAAGGATCTTCAAGTACCAGATATCCCCTATTTACCTCGTACAGAAATTGCCCTCAATGATATTCGAAGAATGTATTCAAATATTATTGAAATGGATCGGATGGTTGGTGAGGTTCTCGTCCAACTGGAGGAAGATGGTGAGCTTGACAACACCATTATTTTTTGGTACTCAGATCACGGTGGGCCCCTCCCCAGACAAAAGAGATTGCTTTACGATTCGGGGATGAAAGTTCCCTTGATCGTTCGCTTTCCCGATGGTCGGAAAGCAGGTTCAAGAGATGATGATCTAACTTGCTTCATCGATCTGGCACCGACTACGCTCTCTTTGGTTGGCATGGAGCCGCCGGCCTACATGCATGGCATCGACTTTCTAGGCGATCACCAACCGGTGATCAAAAGAAAATATGTATTTGGAGCAGGTGATCGTTTCGATGCTCAATACGATCATGTCCGTGCGGCCAGAGATAAACGTTTCAAACTCATCCGGTACTACGATACTGAAAAACCCATGTTTTTACCTGTTGCTTACCGAGATCAAATGCCCATTATGCAAGAATTGCATCGCATGCGTGAGGCCAATGAGTTAAATGAGGTACAAGCACTTTGGTTTAGAGAAACCAAACCTGAGATCGAATTTTTTGATGTGGATAATGACCCTCATGAAATCAACAACCTTGCCGAAGACCCCAGGTACACAGCTAAAATTGCCGAATTGGAGGGTGCCATGGATCAATGGTTGGCGGAGATCAATGATCGCGGCTTGCAAGATGAGGGAGAATTATTAAAAAGTCTCTGGCCGGAAGGCAAACAGCCGATCACGACAGATCCGAGTATTCGACGGTCAGGTGAGATGATGTGGATTACTTGTGCAACCGAAGGATCCTCCATTGGCTACAAGATTTGGCCAAAGGGTACTCGTGAACCAGATGCCTGGAGCGTGTACCAGGGCCCCATTGAAGTAGCATCTGATTCGAACATCAAGGCCGTGGCACATCGCATCGGGTATATCAGGAGCAAAGAGGTCATTTTCTGACGGCCTCATGATTGAGTATACCACCGATCAGAGTTCTACGGCTAAGGGCATCTCCAATTAGGTAAAGGATTTTGCAAGGTAGCTTGACACTCCTCAGATATTTCTTACTTTATGGAATTGCTCGGCAAGATCTGGACATTCAGATTTTCGACGGCTTGCCTGGCACCTTAATTTTGGTTCTCTAAACGAATGCTCACATGTTTTACTCCTCCTCCCACTTTGGCTCAAGTCACCTTCTGGTCATAGCGATTTTGTCCATCCTTACTCCTTGCCGGGCTCAGGAAAACCTGCCCCTACCTTTTACGCTGACCAAAGACCAGATGCTGGCCTATACCCAGCAATTTAAGGGTGAGCGATTTGCAGACAATCGACCGAAAGTATCGGATCAACTGCTGGCAAGGATGCGTCTGGTTACTATGGAAGAAGCTTGGATGGAACTTCGCAAAGAAGGCTACAACAACCAGTATCAGGGCAAGTGGGTAGTCACTCATGATGATCCCGTGTTGGTGGGGCGAGCAGTCACCTGCAATTTCATACCATATCGTGCCGACGTAGGTGATGTGATAGTTACGCAAGCGCGAGCGCAGGGGCTTCAGGGACGCGACAAGCATTGGGTCATGGATAAGCTTACCAAAAATGACGTGATCGTCACTGACCTCCTCGACAAACAAATCGGAGGCGGCTTCATCGGAGATAATCTCGCCAACTTGGTATATCGCAAAACGGGCACTGGAGCTGTGATTTGGGGAGGTAGTCGCGATCTAGCCGGAGTACTAGAACTCAAAGATTTTGTCGTTTTTAATCGGAATTGGGATCCATCCACATCATCTGCCTACGACAAGACTATGATCATCGGTTATAATACACCCATCGTGATCGGTAGGGCTTCGGTGATGCCTGGAGATGTGGTGTTGGGATTAAAGGAAGGGGTGATATTCATTCCGGCCCACCTAGCACGCCAAGTAGTGGAAAGCTCAGAATGGACACGACTTAAAGACGAATTTGGACACGCCAGGTTACAGGCAGGTGTGTACACCGCTGGCCAGATCGACGCTGCCTGGACCGATGAAATAACCCAAGATTTTCGATCCTGGATCCGCACCAAAGTCGATCACCTTCCCGATGTTCAGCAAGAAATGATTAAGAAAATGGATTGGTGGTAGAAAACGGTAGCCCCGCCAGGACTTCCCGACGATGCCTGACGGGATAAACTTCTCGTCCAGCCTGCGCTTTGTAGCCCCGCCAGGACTCGAACCTGGATCTAGAGTTTAGGAAACTCCTATTCTATCCCTTGAACTACAGGGCCATTTTTTCAATGTGCTATGCAGCGAAGTGCTGCCTCAAAGGTCTCAAATACTTCGTAGTTCACCAATTTACACGAGCGAAAAACATTCGTGAAATCAGACAAATAAGACGCGCTCAAAGATCCTACGGGATCAAACCTTATCTTCACAAAAAGGCGTCGCAAAAATGAAAGCTAATCTGATCCTGTGCGTACTATATTTGTTACCTAGTGTCGTACTAGCTCAATGCCCAGAGCTCATCTGGAGTGATGAATTTGAAGGAAACAGCCTTGATACCACAAAATGGAACTACCAGCTGGGAGATGGCTGTGACATAAATCTTTGCGGGTGGGGTAACAATGAACTTCAGTATTACCAGCGTGAGAATGCCGTGGTCAATGATGGTACCCTAAAGATCATAGCTCGACAAGAATCGGTCAATAACAGAAACTACACTTCTGCTCGTTTGACCACGAAGGGAAAGGGAGATTTTGCCAATGGCCGATTTGAGGCCCGGATAAAGTTGCCTACTGGTAAAGGATTGTGGCCGGCATTTTGGATGCTTTCGACCAATGAGCCATATGGATCCTGGCCTCAAAGTGGTGAGATTGATATCATGGAGTTGATCGGTAGCGAACCACAAACTTGTCATGGCACCATCCACTTTGGACAACTTCCCAATAACAGATCATCGACAGCAAACTATGGCCTAACGGAAGGGACCTTCCATGATGAATTTCACACCTTTGCCATCGAATGGGATCGCACCGTCATTCGATGGTTCGTCGATGATTACCTTTACTCAACCAAGATCAGCACGGTGACGGGTGGCTCACGTTGGCCTTTTGACCATGATTTTCACATGCTCTTAAATGTTGCGGTGGGGGGTAATTGGCCCGGTTCACCTAATGCAAACACCGTGTTTCCACAAACTATGGAAGTCGACTATGTGCGGGTCTACAATGGATTTTTTCCCAGTATAAGCGGCGCTCAAGTGGTCGAAAACAAGGCAGCAGATATCAATTATTCCATCAATAACCTTACCGATGCCGCCGAGGTGCAATGGACCATTCCAACTGGAGCATCGATGAAGCCGCTGGGCTCGAATGCAATTACTGTATCCTGGGGTGATGCCGGTGGTGTTGTTCAGGCCATCATCAGCGATGGTTGCGGCACAGATACGCTCTCTATGTCGGTGGTCGTTCAGCCTCCCTTTGTGTCTGAACTGATTTTGGAAAATTTTGATAAACCAGGTGAAATCCAATTCCATTCGGCTACCGGAAATTTTGTGGATGAAAGCACCAACCCCACACCAAATGATATCAATCCATCCGCACTCTGTGGTCTGTATGACCGAAATGAAAATGAGCTTTTTGATGTCATCTTTTACGACACCGATGTGCTCGAGAACGCATCCCCATACCTCGCAGGAGCCAAAGTGTTGTACCTCGATGTTTACACAGATGCTCCTCCGAATACTTTAATTCTGATCCAGTTTGAAAATGTAGCCCGATCTCAACCTGATAACTATCCCATCGGTAGGAATAGTAGGTTTCAAGCTAGCACTTCCCTCCAAAATGAATGGCATCGACTAAAATTTGAATTTCTCGATCAACCCGATCAAAATACTTCTCCGACCTCCATAGATCGGGTGGTCATTTTATTTGGCTCAAATACAAATCTCAACAGTCGATTTTACTTTGACAATTTTGAATCTTATGCCCCCCAGCAGAGTGTAAATACAAAGCATTCGAACCAAAAGACGAGTCAAATTAAGTTGTTCCCCAATCCTTCACTAGATTACCTCAATCTAGAATTATCTGAGCCCAGCCAAGGAATAATCACCCTCTACAGTGCGACTGGATTTCTGGAAAGAAAAATCGAAACAGCGGCCATAAAAATGAAGCATCTAATCGATATCAGGACGCTTCCGGCTGGCATCCATATGTTACATTGGCACGATGAGTTTGGGCATGAAAAAATCGTGAAGTTTTTGAAACCCTAAATCATGCAAGTATTTCTTCAGGCAAGGAATTGTACTAGGAGGTAGATCAACTGCACCATTTATTTCTTTGAGCTAGCCCTTGTACGCTTCCTTGGTTGAGCTGTAGCAGCATGGTGCTCCTTTCGATCATGACCCTAACAATACATCCTAATCGAAAGAAAACGTGAGATAGAGATGTCTAGTTTGCTCAGAATTTTGGCAGCGTGTGGAAGGAAGTAATCTCGATCACCGTGCCCGACATAAATGCAGATTCCTCGTCAGATACCTTGGCCGTGACACTTACTTCTTCCCCTACGATTTTGAGTTGATTCGGCATATTTATGGGCAAATATTTGATGCCTCTTTCATCTTCAATGACCCATGCTCCCGTTCCTAAATCATCATAACCTACTGTTCCAGAAATTCTCATGTGGCAACCAGTAATTTTTCAAGTTTCTCATGCAGTCGATTTATTAACGCTGACTGCTCATCAATGGTTTCATGGAGAGCCACTATTGAGGAGTGCTTTTTTGCATCAGGTAAGGAATGGGAAAAATCTGAAATGGTTGCTGAGACCATCCAGATTTCCTTGATTTCAGAAATATTCATTCGAACTGGTCGGTAAAATTCATTATCCGAATGTAATTCAAATGAACGATGCTTCTTGAGATGATTCACCAGTCGCTTGACATACAGTCCTGACTTGGCAACGACTACATAAACGTGATTATCCCGGATGGTATGCATCCAGTGATTTGGCTCAATAAAATGACAAATGACCTTGTCTCCTGCATTCAAGGTGGGCTCCATACTATCGCCAGCAACATCAAAGGACCGAAAACTACCTTGTGAATATCTGCGATCGGGCAAATTATAGCATGGCAACTGCTCTATAAAAAAAGGTTCATCTGACTCTTGACTATAGCCGGCCTGTGCTGGTACCGGGATGTGCACAATCCGCTCATTTTGCTCGGCATCGGTAACTACTGTCAGTACCCGGAGATCATCGCTGCCTCCATCTCCCAACAGTAAGGCACCCTCCCCACAATAGAGGTACATCGGATTAATTCTAAATTTATCGACAGCCTTCCGAATCAACTCCATGGGAGCGTCTCGCTTGCCCCGGACAATTTCACTTAAATTCTGTGGTTGAAAACCCAACATTGTGGCAAACTGCCTGCTTGATTTGACCGCTCCAATTTCCTTGAGGTGATTATGACATTCGACAAATCGCTCGGTCACTACGCTGGGCATGTTGTATTCGGTTGAGTTACTCAAATATAACACAAAATCCTAATATGTACACCTGTGAAATAGTGCTATAAGAGCGGGCTTGCAATTGGGAACTGATAGTTAGTCCGTCATACCTGACAAACTAAGGTCCTAACCGATAACAACTAGGCCTGGATGATGGCAGCAAAATCTTCCGCCTTAAGACTGGCTCCACCTACCAAACCTCCATCCACATCGTCCTGATTAAATAGTTCACTTGCATTCGATGGTTTGACGCTGCCTCCGTAGAGAATTTGCATTTTTTCGGATGCCTGGTCACCGTACTTTTCCTGTACCATCGCCCTGATTTCTCGATGCATCTCCTGTGCTTGCTCTGGAGACGCCGTCACACCAGTGCCTATCGCCCAAATGGGCTCATAAGCGATGACGACTTGAGTTAATTGATCTACCGCCAAGTGAAACAATCCGTTTCTAAGCTGGTCCTTCACGTGATTGACGTGTTCGCCAGCATTTCTAATCTCTAGTGATTCACCACAACAAAAGATCACCATCATACCTTGGGCGAGAACGCTATCCGTTTTGGCAGCGAGTTGTTCATCGGTCTCATGGAATAGGGCTCGCCTTTCGGAATGACCAATGATGACCGCATCAATATCAAGAGATCTTAACATCTCAGCCGATACTTCTCCGGTCACGGCGCCACTCGGTTTTTCATGGCAGTTTTGTGCAGCCACTTTGATGCGACTGTTGGAGACCTTTCTCTTCACTTCCAGTAAATAAATATTGGGTACAGCCAAAATTACATCGGTGGTAGCCGGCACTGCAACATCATCAAGAGCAGCCACAAGAGATAGGGCTTCGGGAAGCGTTTTATTCATCTTCCAGTTTCCAGCAGCGATTCGATTTCTCATAGTTTGTTCAAATAGTTTCAAATAAAAAGTAGGTTATTTCTCAAACAATCCGTTGATAAGTTGGATCATCTATCTAGGCGCGCAAGTTTAGGTACAAATTTTGAGAAACTGAAGCATATCGCTGACTTATCTAAATCTACTTCTAAAAATGAAAGAGACTTCGCAGGTACTTTTGGCGGAAGGTCGAAACCTACAGACGGGTATTGCTCCATATCAAGGTGAATGGACCAGAAAACAACAAATCCATCTTCTTCGGCGCACGCTCTTTGGATTTACCACCGACAATTTGAAGGAAATCGAAAACTTAGATTTGTCGGCTACGGTGGAGAGGCTTTTAAAACCAACCCCCAATCCAAATCCTCCGGTTAATGATTACAATGATGAAGACTTGACCGACCCCAACGTTAAAGCGGGAGAAACTTGGATTGAAGATGCCAGTCGACAGGATGCTAATCTGGTTAGCCGTCGGGTGGTGTCACTAAAGCGTTGGTGGTTAACCTGCATCATGGAGCAACCATTGTCGCTTCATGAAAAGATGATCTATTTTTGGCACAACCACCTGGCCACCCAAGCTTGGGAGGTTTTTTGGCCGAATAGAACATATGATCATTTTGAAATTCTGCGTGCCGAGGCCTTTGGTAACTTCAAGGAAATGGTGCGATCCATTACCATTGATCCACATATGCTTCTTTATCTCAATGGAGCGGCCAACAATAAATATGCACCAGATGAAAATTATGCTCGTGAGTTGCAAGAGCTCTTCTGTATTGGCAAAGGGCCTGATGCCAATTTTACCGAAGCTGATGTGCAACAAGCTGCCCGTGTACTAACTGGCCATTCAATTGACTGGGAGCAAGGAGGGCACTATTTGTACAGGCCTTACTGGCATGATGAGGGAGATAAACAATTTTCAGCCTTTTACAACAATCGGCTCATCGAAGGCCGTTCCGGTGATGAGGGCCGTAACGAAGTCAATGACCTCATTGAAATGATTTTTGAAAACAATGAAGTTGCCTCGTTCCTGGTCCGCAAAGTGTATCGTGTATTCGTTCATTCTGGCATCGATGATCAAGTAGAATCCGATGTGATTGCACCATTGGCCCAAATCTTTCGTGACAACGATTACGAAATCAAACCGGTACTCCGCGCTTTACTGATGAGCGAACACTTTTATGATCAAGCAAATCACGGCGCCTCCATCAAGAGTCCACTCGATTTTCTCGTAGGATTCTGGCGTTCTTTTGGTGTTGAGATGCCGACTCAGGCCAGTCCGGAAAACATCAGAGACATCAAGAACAGTCTTCATTGGAGTATGAGCAATATAGGTCTTGAGGTTATGGATCCACCGAATGTGGCCGGATATGCTGCTTATTATCAGATTCCTCAGTTTGATAAACACTGGATTAGTACCAACACCATTACGAGTAGAGCACTTCAAACCGATTCATTTGTATTCTGGGGTTTTTGGTCTCAGAGTCTATTGACCAACGTCGATCTCATTAGCTACCTCAAACAACTGGACCATCCAGAAGATCCAGTTCAACTCATCGATGACATCAGCGAACGCCATATGGGTATTGAGTTGACCCCTGAAGTAAAAGCAAACATGCTCGCAATCTTATTGAGTGGTCAACAGACCAACAGTTATTGGACCAATGCCTGGTTTGATCATCTTGACGACCCCGGCAATGCGATGAAGAAGGAGATCGTTCAATCTCGACTTAAGGTGATGTTCCAATTCTTTTTTCAACGCTCCGAATTTCAACTTTTCTAGTTCTAATCACCTAACTAATCGACTGATCATGAAAAGAAGATCTTTTCTCCGGCATACCACTCGAACCGCTTTGATCCCTCCTATGCTGGGAGGACTCGGCGTCCATGCGATGGCCAAGTCACCACTCCTGAGTTCACTTTATCACGAACTGGAAGAAACCGACAAAGTGTTGGTTCTGGTATATTTAGCGGGTGGTAATGATGGCTTAAATACGGTGGTACCCATCGACCAATATGGTCGATTGATGAATGCACGCAAGGAAGTAATTCTACCAGAAAACAGCCTACTCGATCTAGAAGGTGTGGATCAGGCAAAGCTTCACCCAGCCCTGACCGGATTTCGAAATCTCTACAACGAGGGGAAATTGGCCATTGTTCAAAATGTGGGATATCCGGAGCAGAACTTTTCTCACTTTAGATCTACCGACATCTGGATGACCGCTGCAGATGCAAATGAGGTGATTCCTAGTGGGTGGCTGGGTCGCTATTTGAATGAAGAATATCCTAATTATCCCCAAGAGTATCCGAATCAGGATGTTCCGGATCCACTGGCCATCGAAATCGGTTACAACCTCTCGGTGGCATTTCAAGGCCCTGTCACTGGGATGGGTATGGTAGTTGGTGACCCAGAGTGGTTTTACCAACTCGTGAACAACCGTGAAGAACCAGCTCCAGATAGCAAGGCAGGCGATAAATTGCGGTACATCCGCTTAGTAACCAAGCAGTCTCAAGTCTATGGCGAGGTGATCAAGAATGCCGCCACCAAGGTACAGCAGCAGTCGACCTACCCAGAAAACGAAATGTCTGAACAATTGAAGATTGTAGCGCGCCTGATTGCGGGCGGACTGCAGACCAGACTCTATATGGTCAGTCTAAATGGTTTTGATACCCACGATCAGCAGGTTGTGGCGGGTGATCACACGACTGGTGAACATGCCAACCTCCTGCAAGAATTAGGTTCCTCTGTAGAGGCCTTTATCAAGGACCTTAAATACCTGGGCATTCAAGATCGTGTGCTGGGAGCCACTTTTTCAGAATTCGGACGGCGCATTATTTCAAATGCCAGCACCGGCACAGATCATGGCGCTGCGGCACCCCTCTTTGTTTTCGGGGAGCATGTAGCAGGCGGTATTTATGGATCTAATCCAATTATTCCAGACATGCCCGGCGTGGAGGACAATTTGCCCATGAACGTTGACTTTCGCCAGGTCTATCAGACCATTCTTCAGCATTGGTTTTGTGTTGAACCCTCCGGTATCCAATCCGCCTTCAACAAGGATTTCGGGACGATTCCCTTTATAGAGAGTAGCCCTTGTCTGAGCACACATACTCGAGATCTAAACCAAGCTGCCGGAAAATCATATGTTGATAACTTCCCCAATCCGTTTCGAGAAAAGACGACCATCCGCTTTGAATCAAATGGCAATCCATTGCAAGTGAGAATCATGGATCTTCAGGGTCGAGTTGTAGATGTGCTTGCATCAGGAACCTACCCAAAGGGGCCCCATGAAGTAATCTGGCATTCCGAGCAAAATCCGGCAGGAACTTACTTTGCATCTTACCAGACCCAGTTAATACAGCAATCTAAGACCCTGCTTCGTTTGTAGGGTCGCTTACTTAGGGCGACCACAAGGGATTGCCGGCAGGAATATGCTCTATGGGTACGTCAGGGATAAATGACTTTAGCCACTCGGCACAATACCTCATGCCAGCCTCTTCGGAGTCTGCATGACCCATGACAATGAGCGCTTTATTTTTACCTTGAATTTGGGCATCACGTACATACTCCACGGTTTCCCATTCTCTTACTTCACCAGCTATTAACAACTCAACATCATCTCTTCCAAGCAATCCAATTTCGTTGGCGGCACCATGAGCACCTACCGAAAGGCCTACCTTGGTAAAGGACATGCTTGGCAACCCAACCACCCTGATGGTGCTGCTTTGATAATGGGCTTTGAGGTATTCAGCCATGTCTCCTAAAGTCGTCGATGGCATCTTAAAGACCATTTTCTCACTCGTTTGAAATGCCTTCCAACCCAAATCATTAATCACCCCTGCGTAGATCCCATCCGGACTGGTGCGATGGAGGTGATCATGAAACCTAAAGATCATGAGCTCGTGTTCGCGAATGTATTCCAGCTTGTATTGGTAAACTGATTTATCCTCAACCATCTCTCTAGTATCCAGATGGTTATAAAATGTAGGTTCATGTGTTACTATAAGGTTTAGTCCCTTTGCTACGGCTTTTTCAAGTACAGCCTGAGTGGCCATGAAAGTAGTAGCAATGCCGGTCACCCGCTTGGCTGGATTACCCTCTTTAAATGTATCCACTGTTTCATCTGCCCAGGGACAGGTCACCTTCGATTTTACCAAACTCAAAAAGTCATTTCCAGACAAACTATTTACCGTGTTTGAAACAGAGTACACCGGTGGTGGTTGCTGGGTCGACTTTGCCGTACAACCGACCATGGCAAATAAACAGAGTATAGCATAGTTTCTCAAAATCATGATTTGATCGTTTTACCAATGATATTGAAGCTAAGGAAAGATCGGGAGAATGAAATTCCATTTCGATGCTATCTTAGCCGCTCAAAAGAAAATCGACATGCAATTAGAAGGCAATCAATTTCAAATCCAAGGCATTCCAGTCTTATCACTTGGCGAGAAATATGGGTTACCACTCTTTGTCTATGATGCTGATGTCATAGCCAGGCAATTTAACACCCTGAGCGATGCTTTTGAAGTCAAAAACATAAAATTTAATTACGCCTGTAAAGCGCTTTCCAATGTCTCGATTCTCCGCCTCATGAAATCGCTTGGGGCTGGTATTGATGCAGTGTCCATCGGAGAAATCCGATTGAGCCTGAGCGCAGGTTTTCAGCCCCACGAAATTGTATACACACCCAGTTCAGTTTCTTTTGAAGAATACGAGCAAGCCATCGCCTTGGGTGTAAGAATAAATGTTGACAATCTGGAAATCCTCACCAGACTGGCTCAGAGTCACCCCAACCAACCGCTCTGCGTCCGGATTAATCCGCATATTATGGCAGGGGGAAATCGCAAGATCTCGGTGGGACATATTGATTCTAAATTTGGAATTTCCATACATCAACTTCCGTCGTTAGTTGAAACCGTCAAATCAAATCAAATCAATATTGAGGGTGTGCACATGCACACTGGATCAGACATATTGGATGTGAGCGTATTTCTGAGGGCTACGGACATCCTTTTCGAAGCTGCCAAGCACTTTCCCGACATCGCTTACATTGATTTTGGCAGTGGCTTTAAGGTAAAGTACAAGTCAGATGATATTGAAACGGACATTGCTTTGTTCGGAAAGGCGATGAGTGACAAATTTGCTGCCTTCTGCAAGAAAAGGGGTCGTGATATTCAACTGATGTTTGAACCTGGGAAATACTTGGTCTCAGAAAGTGGTTATTTCTTGGCAAAAACGAATGTCGTCAAGCAAACCCCGTCACAACTATTTGCCGGGATCGATAGTGGATTCAATCACCTCATTCGACCCATGTTTTACGATTCTTACCACACCATCGAAAACGCAACCGCTCCGTTAGGTGAAAAGAAAATCTACTCGGTCGTCGGTTACATTTGTGAAACCGACACCTTCGCATGGAATCGTCCCATAGCCCAAATCCATGCTGGTGATACACTTGTTTTTCGAAATGCTGGCGCCTACTGCTTTATGATGGCCTCCAACTATAATTCTCGCCCACGTCCGGCTGAGGTCCTACTTTATCAGGGACGTGACTACCTGATCCGAAAGGCTGAAAAATATGAAGACTTGACGCGACACCTCGTGGATCCAAGCATTCCGTTTGGTTGAGCTAGAGCGGTGCGAAGAATCGGCGATAAGTAACTGCTGTCAGTAAACCAAGTAGCAGCCCTAGACAAAGACCCGCCACGATATCAAGGGGATAATGAACGCCAACATAGACCTGTGCCAGCCCAATACTCACCGCCCATCCTACCCCCAACCAACGCCACCAGCGTGGGTAACCCTGGAATAAGAAAAAAAAATAAAAAGCCAACGCCCCATGGTTGGTGGCATGTGAGGAGGTAAAGCTATAGCCCCCTCCACAACGTACCCGCTGAATCACGCTCGGCCGTACTTCTGGATCATTGCAGGGTCTTACCCTTTCCACAGAGTACTTAATCCATTTAGAACTCACCGTATCCGATAGGCCAACCGTCAACACAGCAAATAATACCATCCGGAGTCCGTGCTGTCGAAAATTGTAGAGGATTACGGCAACAATGAAAACATAGAGGGGAACCCAAAACAACTTGTGGCGGTAATAGGGACTGAAATCACTCAACCAACCCAATTCAGCGCCATTGATAATGTGAAACAACCACTGATCGAAGGCGAGAATTTGATCCAATTTATCTGAGTCGACAATGAAATGAAGAACTAAAGTATTAATAATTCCTTGTACCTAAATTAATACCTTTGCCCGCCAAAGGACAAAATGATCACGGCGTGACTCTAATCAAATCCATATCTGGAATTCGAGGCACCATCGGAGGTACACCGGGGGATAACCTTACGGCCATTGATGTGGTGAATTGTGCAGCTGGATACGGTGATTGGTTGCTAAGCCAGCAGCAGGGGAATAAAGTAATCATCGGAAGAGATGCTCGTATATCAGGTCCTATGGTTAGTGCCCTGGCTGCCCAGACCTTGACCAGTCTGGGACTTGATGTGATAGATTTGGGACTGAGTACGACTCCAACGGTGGAAATGGCTGTGGTTCATCTCAAGGCGGCAGGAGGTATCATTGTCACTGCTAGTCATAACCCAAAACAGTGGAATGCACTAAAGTTTTTGAATGCGGCCGGTGAATTCATTTCTGCTGAAGATGGGGCTGACATCTTAGCCCGAATTAATCGCAACAGTTTTCAATTTGCGGCGGTCTCTGATCTAGGGTCTTATCAAACCGATGACACACAGCTGCTCCACCACATACAAAAGATTTTAGACCTACCCACAGTCAAGGTCTCCTTGGTCCAATCTCGGGCCTTTTCGGTGGTTGTCGATTGCATCAATAGCACCGGTGCCATAAGTATCCCTCCACTATTGGATGCGCTGGGTTGTAAATACCAACTCCTCAACGATGAGATGAGTGGTGATTTTGCCCATAACCCTGAGCCACTACCGGAGCATTTGCAGCAACTTTCAAATGCCGTCGTAAGTGGACACCATGACCTAGGAATTGTAGTTGATCCCGACGTCGATCGATTGGCATTCGTCTGCGAAGACGGCGAAATGTTTGGCGAAGAATATACCATTGTGGCTCTGGCAGACTATATTTTGCGCAAGACACCTGGCAACACGGTATCAAATCTAAGTTCTACTCAAGCTTTAAAAGATATTACCTTAAAGCTTAAAGGTCAGTACTTTGCATCAGCCGTAGGTGAAGTTAATGTGGTCAACAAAATGAAGGAAACGCAAGCGGTATTCGGTGGTGAAGGAAATGGCGGAGTCATTTATCCAGCCCTCCATTATGGTCGAGATGCACTGGTTGGCATCGCATTATTCCTTTCGCACCTCGCCGAAGTAGGTGTACCGGTTAGCACCCTAAAATCCAGCTATCCTTCTTACACCATTGCCAAGAAAAAGGTCAGTTTGCCAAAAGGAATAGAGCCAGATCAGATCATACATTCAATGCGTGAGCGATATCGCAGCCATGATCATGACACCACAGACGGGCTAAAATTACTGTTAAAGAACGAGTGGGTGCACTTGCGCAAAAGTAACACGGAACCCATCATTAGGATCTATGCTGAAAGTAAAAGTGGACCAGAGGCAGAAGCATTGGCCGAATGCTACATCGGTGAAATCGAAGAACTCTACCGCGATTTGAAAAAGTGACTGAGTATCACTATAAAAGCTTGATCGATTTATCATGTTAAGTAATCATGAAACTAAAGCACGGATCTATCTAGACAATGCAGCCTCCACCCCGATGTATCCCGAGGTCATTAGAGAAATGACTGAGCTGATGTCTACTTCTTTTGGAAATCCGTCTTCCATCCATTTCTTTGGGCGGAATGCTAAAAGTACGATCGAAGAAGCTCGCAAGGTGATGGCTCAAGGTTTGGGAGCCTCACAGGGGGAGATTTTTTTTACCAGTGGAGGTACCGAGGCCAATAATACGGCCTTGAAATGCGCAGTGAGAGACCTACAAGTATCACGAATCATCACGAGTCCTACCGAGCATCACAGTGTCTTGCATTCCTGCCGTCGATTACAAGAGATGGGGGTGTTGGTATCTTATCTGAATATTGATGCGTTAGGTCGTCCTGACCAGGCGCATCTTGAAGCCTTGTTGGCGCAATCTGATCAAAAGACCCTCGTATCACTAATGCATGCGAACAACGAGGTTGGTACCATGCTAAACTTACGTGCCACCGGAGACCTATGTGCCAAATATGGGGCCTTGTTCCACACCGATGCGGTACAGACGGTAGCGCACTTTCCAATCAATCTAAGTGAACTTAAAGTCAGTTTTTTAAGTGCCTCGGCGCACAAATTTCATGGACCGAAAGGTGTTGGCATCCTTTACGTAAATAGTGAAAACATCATCCAATCCTTCATAGATGGTGGTGGCCAGGAGCGCAATATGCGAGCTGGAACAGAGAACATTGCAGGCATTAAGGCGATGGCCTCCGCTTTTCAAATATGCCTCACTCGAATGCGTCATGCCAGCCAAGAAATTCTGCAGTTGAAGAATTATGCAAAAGAGGAGATTCGGAAGAACTTTCCGAAGGTTCGATACAACGGTGATCAGACGCAGAACTCCTTGTACACCGTACTAAGTGCCACGTTTCCCAAAACTCCTAATGGCAATTTGCTTCTACTTCACCTAGACATTGAGGGAATCAGTACATCAGGTGGAAGTGCATGCGCTTCGGGAGCTCAACAGGGTTCACACGTTTTAGCGGCCATCGGCGTTAATGCCGAAGACACGACCATTAGAATCTCCTTCTCGGAATTCAACACCAAACGAGAAGTAGATTTACTCATTGAAAAATTGGTCAAAATCCTTGAATGAGCAAATCTTCGATTAGATTCTAGCTTCTAGGTTTGCGCCGAATCTTATTGAGCTTGGCCTCATCACCATAGACTTCCTTGGCTTTCTTGTTATAAGCCCTGGCAGCCTTCTCCGGTGTCTCAAACATACCAATATGAACAGCTTTGCCGTCGATGGTAATGATTGCGCGGTACTTCTTGTTTTCCATGTAGACGCCGGTGTACCCCGTTTTGCTGGTAGTCTTTCGATTACGACTCGAGGTAGACCTGGTTCTCCACTCCAGATTATTCAAGCGGCAATCGAGTTTATTACCATTTTTTGCGCCGACCAATTTTTGTTTTGGTGACTTTGGCTTCGGCAAGAATTTCTCCGCTATGTACCGATGCAGATAGATTGTTTCAATCTTGTAATACCCATCAGCGCGCTTCCAAGATTTTTGAAAAACAGCGCATCCCGATGAGTGCTTTCTAAGATTTTTGACAAAGTCAATCTTTACCAGATAGGGATCAGTCGTCAGATGATTATAAACCTCATCATCTAGCATGACGTTCTCGTCTGCGTTTTTAAGTTTAATTTTGTAAAGCAATGTACGTGAGTGTTTAATAAGTTACGGATAAAAATTATACATACCCATAAAGCATACGGGCAGTTTTGCGAGTGTTAGTGGCGAAGATGCTAAACTTTTCAGACCTTTACAAAATTTTTTAACAATACTGATTACACTTACTTAATTTTCCCATGGTGTCAGATAATGCCTTATTCATGCGGAGATGTTTTGATCTCGCCAAACTTGGTATAGGTCGAACATATACCAATCCTTGCGTTGGATCCGTGATTATTGGTTCAGACCAAATCATTGGAGAAGGTTATCACCATGCATACGGGTTAGCTCATGCTGAAGCAGATGCCTTACAAAATATGCAAACTTCTGGTTATGATGCCGCACAGATCGACCGGGTACTGGTATCTCTCGAGCCCTGCAATCACTATGGCAAAACACCACCTTGTGCGAAACTCTTGCATGACCACCAAGTACGTGAAACAATTGTTAGTTGCCTTGATGAAAATGATTCCGGACACGGTGGGGGACTATCATATCTAGCAGCAAAGGGATGTAAGGTGACTGCGGGGTTATTACAATCACTAGGTGAAAAAGTGATCCAAGCCTATCATGTCAATCAAACAAAAAAGAGACCTTACCTGATTTTGAAATGGGCTCAATCACCAGATGGTTTGATGGGCAGGAAGGGATCTCAGGTCAAAATTAGCAACCCAGCCAGTGATCGACTCGTACATAAGTGGCGCGCTGAGGTGGATGCCATTATGGTGGGAACGGAAACTGCGCTGGTGGACAATCCTAGACTTAACACCAGGTTGTACTATGGCAAACATCCATTGCGGATCGTACTGGATCGTACCGGCAGACTACCAAACCACCTTCATCTCTTTGATCATAGTTGTGAGACCATGGTCGTGTCTGAACTGGAGTCAACCGGTGTTCCAGGTGTGAGCTTATTTACGCACCCTTTTGATGAAAGGCTCTTTCCCTCATTGTTTGATCACCTTCTAGCAAAAAATGTCTCCGTACTAATGGTCGAGGGTGGCGCACTGCTGTTGGAGTCACTCGTTCGGGCAGGTTGGTGGGATGAGTGCCGGATAATCATTGGTTCGCAGCCACTACAAGAAGGCATCCTGGCCCCGAAGGTTAACGTTCCAGCCACAAGGAAAATCAGTATGATGGGAGATCTGATTGTTCAATACATCGCTCCGGACAGCTAGATCAAGTCTCCTGTTAAATTTCTTTTAAAAGGTGGACCTGCTGCCATAAATCGTTTGTGAATTATGTTTCAAAGTTGTTATTTCGTCGCTGACTTTGACTAATGAATACGATATGATGCGCTCGATGAAAAGATCGATGCTGGTTTTGATGGCCCTTTTGGGTTTAGTCATGGTTGTAGATGCACAGGGTGAAGGCATTCAATGGATGACCTTTGAGGAAGCTCTAGAGGCTCAAAAATCTGAACCCAGGAAACTAGTCGTAGATATTTACACAGATTGGTGTGAGTGGTGTATAAAAATGGATCAATCAACCTTTAAGAATCGATTCATCGCCGATTTCATCAACAAGAACTTCTATCCGATCAAATTTGATGCGGAGTTTCGAGAAGACATTGAGTATCGGGGTAAAGTCTATCAATTTGTCAAAAATGGTCAACGAGGATATCACGAACTTGCCGTTGAACTGACGCGCGCCCGGCTAAGCTATCCAACGGTTGTTTTTCTCGATGAGAATTTAGAAATAATCCAGGCCTTGCGAGGTTTTCAGTCTGCCCTGCGCTTTGAACAGATCATGAATTACTTTGCCAATGATTATCACAAATCAATGCCCTGGTCAAAATACAAGGAAAATTATCACACGGTGATCAGTCGAAATTAGCCCATCCCCTACTGATGGTTCCATTCGTCCACCCTTTTGCGAAATCGTAGTTCATTCACCTTCCACGATGCTCGATCGATTCGAGATTCTACGGAATCCTCCAGTTCATGCGTCAAAAAGTCTGCAAAAAAATCAAGTCCCGTCTGCTCCTCCACCGCATCTATGGACGTCATATATGCACTGAGCGGCTGCTCTGATCGCTGGTTTGGAATCACAAAGCCAATGCCTTTCATTTTCGAGCCATGGTCAGTCAGTAAGACCTTAAAATAGGCATTCGGCACGGACACTTGATTTTGCCCAATCCTCTTGACAGGGTCGCCATCGAAAATGGGACCACAGATGATGTAAAGTTTTCCATGCAAACGAGCCCAATCACGCACTTGCTCTTCAAGTTCTCGCCACACACCGCCATTAAATGCTCGCAATTGAGGACTAATGTTACTCATCAAAAAGGTTTCTTCCATCGCCTCTCGACTAAAAGCTCGATCCGCAGCTGGAACCAAATGGCCCTTGGTCAACCCAGATCCTTTATAGTCATAAAAGCTTGCGGATTCCGATTCTACATCTAAGTCTTCACTGAAGTAATCACGCCGCGATACTTTCCTTGCATTAAGCTGATCGACTGATAGCGTATATGCTACCCAACTGGCTTGTTCATGCACTTCATTATAGGCCAGGGTATAGTAACGTTTTCTCAAAACGGGATCTTCAGTCCCCTTAGGTAAATAGAAAAGCTCTTCGCGCTCAACCATCCCGTCTGGCTCGACCTCAAATATTCGCTCGATTACCGGACGAACGAAAAAAAGGATAGCAGCGAGAAAAGTAAGAATAAAAACAATTCTAATCCAATGAGAGAACAACGTGTGCTTTCCTCTGCGCTGATGTGAGGTCCTAAATTTCGCCACGATCTGATGAATAGTTGTCCTGAAAATAGAATTTCATAGCCAACCTTAGCATATCCATGGTTTGAAATTACCCCTCAAATAAAAATAAATTACTATTGTAATAAGGTTACGTCTCCGGAATACAATGCTCTAGTACCATCTGGCAGTAAGATGACCGCCTTGTAGATGTAGACTCCGGGCATCATTTTCCCGGCCCTGGCGATGCCATCCCAGCCATCCGTTTCACTATTGACCAAAATGTCCTGGTTCTGAAAAACGCGTTCACCCCAACGGCTGAATATGGAAAAATCTTCGATCAGATAGTCTTGCCGGCCAGCCACATAAAAGAAATCATTGATCCCATCAGCGTTTGGTGAAAAGGCATTTGGAATCCATAGGTAGATATTGCGATCTACAATGACTTCAAACGCATCACTGTTCCTGCAACCGGCTGCGTCTACCACATCCAATTTATAAACATCGTCAAAGAAGGGTTGAATGACCGGATTGAGACAAGAGACACAGGAGATGGTTTCTTCGAGATCAGCAGGTCCCCATGAGTACCTAAACGGTCCCAGACCATTCACTACAGGTTCTACTTGAAAACTATCTCCCAGAATCACAGATCGGTCAGGTCCTACATCAACTTCTAAAAGTGGAGCATGCACCACCGTAATGGTATCATATCGAACATCACAAGATGAACTTATCTCGACCCAGTAGGTACCGGGCTTGGATATTGCAAAGCTGCGACCCCTAAATTGATCTTGCCACAAATAGTTCACAAAAGGCAAATCACCGGATAAGGTAAGGGTATCACCCCTACACAAGTATTGACTCTGCTTGGATAAGTCAATGGTAAGTGGCAAAACCAGCAAAGCCGTCGAATCTTCCTCTGCCAGCGTAGTAGGATCATCACTCACCGTAAAAAGTCCTAATGATTCAGACAGGTTATCGAGCACGGCCTGATTTCGATATAGCCCCTGCATATCGCGACCGGTCCGAACCCTCACCATCATGCTGTCAAGGCCAATGGGTAGTACCATGTCCGTAATCAATAATTCATTGGGGTTGCCAGTATCCAGCCGATTTCCCCCAAAAGGATTGTTGATGATTTCGACAATTTCCATGCCTTCTGGCATCTTATCCCGAAACCTTATTCCATCTTGTACCCTGCCAGTCGCATTGGCAATTGTAAAGGTGTAGGTTACATCTTCACAGGCTACGGTGGTCCGGGGAACCACATCCTTAGACAATTTAATGGTAAATGGACAGGAGCATCCATCGCTACGATCTGCACTTTCTCCGGTGGTTCGAACCGTGAGTTCACCGGTTTCTTTATCAATGGAAAATAGGGTGTTTTGTGAATCACTGTTATCAGGACGACCGTACCCATAAAGGTTTCCAAAAGCATCAAAAAATAAGGTTCCCATGGAATTGGCAACTTGATTCGGTCGGCCGATTTGCTGGGTGGTTCCTCGTTCGATATCAATGGATATCAATGCCCGGCTATTGACATCATAACTGTAACAGATCCCTGTGAAAGGATCAAAGGCCATATCGAAAAACAGCGTGCGGTTATCACGCATTGCTTGCTCACGAGTGGGATATGACGGATCCCTCAGGTCAATGAAGACGAGATTGGTATTGGCACTGCCGAAACCAAAATCCTGGGGCGATCCAGAGATGATAAGGTAATTTCCGTCTGGTGTACAAGCGCCCGCAAAGTATCGCAAAGAAGGCAATTCATCCATTGCCCGCAGTTGGGTGATGGAACCATCACCATGCACTTGTAAAAGACTTGTCGTATTGAGTTCAATGATATAAATGAAATTATCCGTACTTCGGTACCCCATTGCATTTAAGTGATATCCATCTGGAAATCCGGGCACTCTAGCAAAGGTAGCACGTTGGGTGACTGGATCAATATCGATGGTAAACAACTCATTAAACTGGCGTGATCTCAGCGTTAAATAGTAATCGCCCCTGCATACAAATGGTATTTGCGCTTCTAATTCGAAAGCGATGGTTGCTATCAGAATAAGGAATGCAAAACGATACATGTAAAAGCTTGGTAGTCTACAATTTAACGCAAATCCAGACAATTGGATTAGCAATCTGAGTTAAATATGTCCTAAATTTAAAAATGAGGTACTGAAGTATCTGGGGCACTCCGGCTAGATATTTCCTAAATTCGAGTTATTGCAAAACATTACGATCATGAAACGTCGTCTTATGGGTGCTATCTTCAAGATCCTTCTAACTGCTATTTCGTTGCTACTCTTGATCCCGGAAGGTTTCAGTCAGGGACTCCTCAATCGAGTCATCAAACAATCCAAGCGGAAAATCGAACAAAAAGCTTCAGATCTCATCGTCGAAAAGGCTTCGGAGGCGATCGCTAATAAAGTATACGCCTCGATGGAAGATGCTTTTGACAAGATGTTGGCCGATGCGATCAAGGGAGACAGCGCCTATCAGGCCAATCAAAATGACTCCGTAGCCATTAAGTACGGACAATTGGCCAACACATGGATGGAACGCATGAACCAAGCTGCTGAAGTGCCGGAGACCTACAGCTTTACCCACCGCCTTGAGATTGAGACCAAAGATCGAACTGATGTCAGTCATTTTATCATGTACCTGCATAAGGACCAGCCTATATTTGGGATGGAGCAAGAGGAAGATGGTGGTACGCGTATTATCCTTATGGATCTTGAAAATGATGTGACCGTTATGTATAGTGATGACGAGGAGGGTAAAAAGGCCCAAGCCATTCCTAATCTTTTGGCGCTGGGAGGTAGCCTGGCAAGAACTCAAATGGACTCGATGGCGCAGGATTTTAAACTTACCAGGACCGGACAGTCCAAGACCATACTGGGATACCATTCTGAAGAATATCACGGGGAGTCTGATGAATATGAAACTACCTTCTACCTGACCAAAGATCTTGAAGTAGATTGGAGAGACGCCTTTGGAGGGATGATGGAAAAATTTAGTGGTACACACTACCGCGAACAAATGGAAGAAATGAGCGGCTTTATGTTGGAGTCCAAGAGTCAATCGAAGAAGAAAAAGAAAGACGTGTCGACTTGGGAAACCAAAAAAGTCGAGCGAAAGGAGTTCAGCATAATAAATGCCGAGTACCAATTTGGCAATCTCTACAGTCAGTAATTACCTGTCAACTTCAGGTGCATATGTGGGGCACAACGCTCGAGCCGTCCGCCCTTTTTCGGTACCTTGAAGTCATCAAAAGTTCGGATTCACTATGAGACCATTGGCCGAAAGGATGCGGCCGACGACATTGGATCAATACTTAGGCCAAAAACACCTAGTTGCCTCAGGTGCATCCTTACGTCAAAGCATCGAACGAAACAAAATTCCCTCCTTTATCCTCTGGGGACCACCGGGAGTGGGTAAGACCACGCTTGCTCGGATCATTGCCAATCAGCTAAAGCGCCCTTTCCATGCCCTCAGTGCGGTTAATTCAGGTGTAAAGGATGTTCGCGAGGCCATTGATCGAGCCAAAAAACAGCACTTCTTTAACAGCCCAAGTCCCATCCTATTTATTGATGAAATCCACCGATTCTCCAAATCACAGCAAGATTCTCTGCTTGGTGCGGTGGAGCAGGGGGTGATCACATTGATTGGCGCCACCACTGAAAATCCATCTTTTGAGGTCATCTCCGCTCTCCTTTCGCGTTGCCAGGTATACGTGCTTGAACCACTCTCACGGTCAGATCTGGTACAGCTGGTGGATGACGCCATTGCAAAGGATGAGGAATTGTCCCAGCAGAAGATCGAGGTAGTGGAGTATGATGCTTTGCTTCAGTACTCGGGTGGTGATGCCCGCAGACTTCTCAACGCACTGGAAATTGTCGTCAATGCCAGTAGTGATCAAGTGATCGTCAACAATGAGATCGTGAAGGAGACGATCCAACAAAACATACTTCTATATGATAAAGGTGGTGATCAACATTACGATATCGCTTCGGCATTCATTAAGTCCATTCGTGGGAGTGATCCCCATGCTGCCGTCTATTGGCTCGCCCGGATGATCGAAGGCGGTGAAGACGTCAAATTTATTTGTCGAAGAATGATGATCTCAGCAGCAGAAGATATCGGACTTGCGAACCCTAATGCCTTGCTGATGGCCACCCAATGCTTTCATGCGGTGCAGGCGGTAGGATTCCCGGAGGCTAGGATCATACTGTCTGAAGCAGCCATCTATTTAGCGACTTCTGCCAAGAGCAATTCAGCATATGCAGCCATCGCAGCTGCCCAAAGGCTCGTCAGTGAAACTGGTAATGCACCCGTACCCCTTCATCTGCGCAATGCACCCACCGGATTGATGAAATCTCTCAATTATGGCAAGGACTACGAATATGCACACGCACATGACGGCAATTTCGTCAATCAAGAGTATATGCCAGAAAACCTCAGTGGCACCGCTCTGTATACGCCAGGAAATAATCCTGTGGAAGAGAAAATTCAAAAAAAACTAGCTCGAATCTGGCGTAATAAGTATGAAACCTGAACAATAACTGAACCCATTTTGTCCTTATGTGCGAAGGTTTATCTTTATTTTACAGCACGATAACTTAACGCATTCATGAACACAGGGACCATCGAAAATGTAAAAATCATCCGTGAAAGTGTACGAGACTTTGCGCACAAGGAAATTGCTCCACATGTGATGGAGTGGGATGAGACTCAACACTTTCCCATTGATGTCATGCACGCCCTGGGAGCCCAAGGATTCCTGGGTGTACTGGTACCCATTGAATACAATGGCGCTGGTCTGGGTTATCAAGAATATGTGACCGTGATTGAAGAAATCGCTAAGGTGTGCGGTTCCATGGGTCTATCCGTAGCTGCTCACAATTCGCTGTGTGGTGGTCACCTCCTATTGTTCGCCAGTCATGAGCAAAAACTTGAATATTTGGCCCCACTAGCCACCGGAGAAGCCATTGGAGCGTGGGGCTTAACCGAACCTAATACTGGTAGTGATGCGATGCGGATGAAGTGTGTGGCTGAAAAGGATGGTGAATATTATATCATCAACGGTACAAAATCATGGATCACGCATGGTAAATCGGGAGACATTGCGGTGGTCATTGCCCGCACGGGTGAGCTTCTTGACAGTCATGGGATGACTGCATTTGTATTGCGGACAGATACACCTGGATTTTCGGCTGGCAAAAAAGAAAATAAACTCGGAATGCGCGCGTCGGAGACAGCAGAAATGATCTTTGACAATTGTCGGGTGCACAAAAGCCAAATCTTAGGCCAGGAGGGTGAGGGATTTATTCAAGCCATGAAAGTTTTAGATGGTGGCAGAATATCGATTGCCGCCTTATCGCTTGGCATTGCCAAGGGAGCCTACGAATGCTCGGTAGCCTATGCCAAAGAAAGAGAGCAATTTGGAAAACCAATTGCCAGTTTTCAAGGTATTAGTTTCAAATTGGCTGACATGGCAACGCAAATTCAAGCCGCGGAGCTGCTAACTCGAAAGGCAGCTCACCTAAAAGACAGTGGCAAGCCGGTTACCAAGGCCTCAGCAATGGCCAAATTATTCGCATCGGAGCTGGCAGTACGGTGTGGTAATGAAGCCGTGCAGATTCATGGAGGATATGGTTATACCAAGGACTATCCTGCCGAAAAATATTACCGCGACGCTAAACTTTGCACGATTGGAGAAGGAACTTCAGAAATTCAAAAGATTGTTATTAGCCGCGAAATCCTAAAGGAAAGCAGAAAATAATTTTCACCTTGATGAAACGGCTTTGCCAAAATTGTAGCACAGAATACTTCGGTCGTCAAGACAAGAAATTCTGTTCTGACTATTGCCGCAATCAATTCAACAATAAACTTAATAGTGACATTTATAATTTTACTAGAAATATAAATAATACGTTGCGGAAAAACCGCAGAATATTAGCAGCCCTTAATCCGACTGGCAAGACAAAAATTCACCGTGATAAATTGACTGCCAAGGGGTTCAATTTTAATTACCACACCAACACGTACACTACCAAAGCTGGAAAAACCTACTACTTTTGCTATGACCAAGGTTATCTTGAATTGGAAAATCAAATGCTTGCCCTGGTCATTAGATTAGAATACGTTGAGTAGGCAGAAATCTTCTACAGGTACAACTCACTTCACATTAAATTCACTATGAAATACATTCTCTTATTTCCACTCTTGCTATTTGTTTCTAAATGCAATGACCCCATGAAAAATAAAGAAAATCTTGAGATAGATATTCAAGGCCATCGCGGTTGCAGAGGGTTGATGCCCGAAAATTCAATTCCGGCATTTTTATTGGCGCTTGAATTGGGAGTAAACACTTTAGAACTCGACGTTGTCGTGTCAAAAGACAAGCAGGTAATCGTAAGCCATGAACCATATTTTTCGCATGAGATCTCCCTTGATACTCGTGGAAGGGAAATAAGTAAAGAGGATGAGAAATCATTCAATCTATATGAACTTACTGCTGAGGAGATCCAGCAATATGATTGTGGTAGTAAAACACATCCGAGGTTTCCTCAACAAGTAAAAACCAAGGTCTATAAGCCGACCCTAACAGAGGTTTTTGAGCGAGTCGAACCCCTCATCAGAGACTATGGCTTGAACGACCTGGCGTATAATATTGAAATAAAGCGGACCCCAGAAGGCGATGGGATTTTTCACCCTGAAGTGAAGGAATTTGTAGAACTGGTGCTCCAAAATATTCAATCAAGAGAACTTAAAGATCGCGTTATCATTCAGTCCTTTGACGCCCAGACTTTGCAAATTGTGCGACAACTGGATCCCACTATACGTTTGGCATGGTTGGTTGACAATGAATTTGGACTGCAAAAAAATCTGGACCTGCTCGGATTCGTACCGCACATCTACAGTCCTAATTATCGACTCGTCGATCAAGATCTAGTCAGTGATGCGCACAAGCAGAATATGAAGGTTATTCCATGGACTGTCAATGAGTTAAACCACATTAGCCAGATGGTTTCACTTGGTGTAGATGGAATCATCTCAGACTATCCAGATCGAGTAAAATCTGCCCTGTCAACCCGTAGTTGATCCGGGAAGCTCGGGTCTAAGAAAGATGATTATCTAGATATAGAGAAAAGACATATATGTAATAAATCCCATGCAATAGCCTATCTTTGTAGGTCAAATTACCGGCGTGGCACAAGCTAAAAAGAAGAAGCGTAGCAAAGTAACTCCCCTGATGGAGCAATACTTTCGGGTTAAGAAGAAATACCCAGAGACACTGCTGCTCTTCAGGGTAGGTGATTTTTACGAAACATTTGGCGAAGATGCCATCAAGACCTCACAGATTCTCGGAATCGTACTGACGAATCGCAATAACGGGGGAAGTAAGATTGAATTGGCAGGGTTTCCCCACCATTCTTTGGATATGTATCTGCCGCGAATGGTCAAAGCTGGATATCGGGTGGCCATCTGTGAACAACTGGAGAAACCCAGTAAGGAGAAAAAGATCGTAAAAAGGGGGGTCACAGAAATTGTCACCCCAGGCATTGTGGTCGATGATCATTTACTTGACCACCGACGAAATAATTTTTTGGCATCTATTTCTTATCAGGGTGCAGGTCAAGTCGGTATTGCCTTCTTAGATATGTCTACTGGTGAATTTATGATGTCGGAGGGTGATCGCCCATATGTAGAGAAACTGCTCCAAAGTTTTCCACCTTCAGAGGTGATCTTCAGCAAAGACAAACGCACTACTTTTGAGAAACAGTTTGGTGACCAATACTTTGTCTTTCCTCTTGACGAGTGGATTTATAGTTATGATTACGGCCGTGAAAAGCTCCTCGAACATTTTGATAGTCATTCGCTCAAGGGATTTGGTGTCGAAGAACTCACTTTAGGACAAATCGCTGGTGGTGCCATTCTTCACTATTTGGGAGTAACTGAAAACGGTGAGACACCTCATATTAGGACCATTCAGCGGATTATTCCCGATGAATTTGTTTGGATGGACAAATTTACCGTTAGAAATCTTGAACTCATTCACTCCAATCACCCCACCGGCGTTTCCCTCATTGATATCATTGACTATACTACCTCACCCATGGGTAGTCGCCTCCTCAAAAAGTGGTTGCTTCTACCCCTTAAAAGGAAAGCGGCGATCGAGGAGCGCTTGGGCTCGGTCACGACCTTAATAGAGCACGACCATTTGGGAGAAATGCTGGAAGCGAGTCTGATGAAAACAGGTGATCTAGAACGGTTAATTTCAAAGATTTCCCTGGGGAAAGCGAATCCTCGAGATATTATGCAGCTGGCAAAGGCACTATCTGCCATTCCGGATTTGCGGACAGTACTCTGTGATCTTTCAGACCCACTATTAAGGCGATTGGGAGAAAGTTTACACCTGTGTGAAACTGTTCGTGATCAAATATTTGATCAGCTGATTGAAAATCCTCCCGTTCACATTGCTAAGGGTCAAGTGATTAGAGATGGTTTTTCAGAAGAGTTAGATGACTGGCGCGATATTATAGAAAACAGTCGCAACCATCTCTTAAATATTCAGAAAAAAGAAGCTGAAGCTACGGGCATCACAAATTTGAAAATCGGGTTCAACAATGTATTTGGCTATTATCTGGAAGTCACAAATCGCTACAAAGACCAAGGATTGGTTCCAGCTCATTGGGTTCGTAAACAGACCCTGACCGGTTCAGAGCGTTATATAACAGAGGAACTCAAAGAGTTAGAGACCAAAATTCTGCGCGCGGAAGAAAAATCAAAAGAACTAGAAATTGCTTTGTTTGACAAACTGGTTTTGGCAACATTTGAATTCATCGAACCAGTCCAACACAATGCCCACGTCCTAGCGAAATTAGATTGTCTGTACTCGTTTGCAAAAATCGCTCATAAAAAATACTATTGCCGGCCTGAGGTGAATGATTCCCTTCGTATTGAGATATCAGATGGCCGCCACCCTGTGATTGAGGAGCAAATGGAACCAGGAGAACACTACGTACCAAACGACATCTTGCTCGATAATGAAGACACCCAAATCATGATGATTACTGGACCCAATATGGCCGGCAAATCCGCCTTGTTAAGGCAAGTGGCTCTCATCACCATAATGTCGCAAATTGGATCCTATGTACCTGCTAAATCTGCCAAGATTGGACTGGTGGATAAGATCTTTACGCGCGTGGGTGCCTCAGATAATATCTCTTCGGGCGAATCAACTTTTATGGTGGAAATGAATGAAACAGCCAGCATAATGAACAACATTTCACCTCGAAGCCTAATTTTGCTGGATGAAATCGGCCGTGGCACCAGTACCTACGATGGCATTTCGATCGCCTGGTCGATCGCAGAGTTTCTGCACAACAACCATCAGGGTCATCCCAAAACTTTATTCGCAACCCATTATCATGAGCTTAACGAATTAGCCGAGAAATTCTCTCGAATCAAAAACTTCAATATTGCGACCAAGGACGTGGGCAATAAGGTGCTCTTTCTACGGAAGTTGGTACCTGGCGGCAGTCAACATAGTTTTGGAATCCACGTAGCTAAGATGGCAGGAATGCCTTATCCGATTCTCAAACGCGCCGCAGAATTGTTGACCCAATTAGAGGCTAAATCGCTTACCGAGTCCTCCAATAACCTTTCAGAAACCCTGGCGGACGTTGCCCCTCCATCCGAGCTACAGTTGAGCATTTTTGATCACTCTGATGAAACGGCGGGCAAAGTCAAGAAGGCTATCTCAACCATTGATCTCAACAGCATGACGCCCATAGAATGCATGCTAAAACTTAACGAACTTAAGACCATTGTCGAAGAAGAGGAAGTGACCTAGTCTTGCTCACACTTTTTCAACTAGAGTATTACGTCATACCCCGATGCGGTAAGAATTAGCATAGTTTTTGTTGAAAATCCAGAAACACACCGTCATTTTTTTGATCCCACCTTAGGATATCCCTGGTTGATGCGTTTGCTTAGCTCGCTCACTACTGAAATGAACCCCTGCAACCGAATAACTAATGAGAAGATGTGTACCCACCTATCTTGCTTGCGGGATGTTCATTCTCACACAGGTGCTGACTCTTCAAGGTCAGTGTGATCGAGAGATAATGGTCCAAGACTACCAACAGTCTATGATGGCCACCAATGTTACCACTGCTGAACTTGGGTGGAATGGCGATATTGAGCACTGCCAACCAGGCACGGTCTCGGAACTGGCCATTCAACGAACGATGGAGCGGATAAACTACTTCCGCTCCCTGGCAGGGGTACATTCAAAGCTAAAGTACGACACGTCACTCGAGGCGATGTGTCAGGCTGCGGCACTGATGATGCACAGTCACAACGATTTAAGCCACGACCCTCCCGACTCCTGGTCCTGCTACAGCAAAGAAGGGAAGCAGGCAGCGGGCCGGTCTAACCTTGCGCTCGGTGCGCACAGCGTGAATGCCGTCAGTCTTTACATGCGCGATCCTGGGACCAATAATTATGCAGTGGGACACCGTCGCTGGATCCTATACAGTCGCGGAAAAGATATTGGTTTGGGATCTACCTCACGAGCACAGGTCATGTACGTCATTCATAACAAAACGGCAGCTCCAGAAAACCTGAAACACATCACCTATCCGGGTGAGGGTTATTTCCCAGCACCACTCGTACCTGATCGTTGGTCCTTTGGGTATCCGAAGGCTAATTTTTCCACCACCGAAATTCGTATGGAAAATCAAGATGGTGACGATATTCCACTCGAGATATTAGAGCTCAAACGGGGCTTTGGTGATAATACCATTGTTTGGGAGCCCAGCAGTGATATGATTGATAAATATAGTGAGATCGATCAAACATATTCCGTCTCCCTCTTCAATGTAATCACCGAAGAAGACACCATCGATGTGCATTACAATGTGACGATTGCCCCCACGACTTATCCACCAATTTGCGCTGAAGGTCTGAATTGGGATGAGAGCAACTGCTCCTGTAGCAATTTGCAAACCACCAACATCCGAGCCCTTGATAAGACAAGTCCGGTCAAAGTTTTTCCCAATCCCGCCCGTACCTTCGTGACTTTTGAGGTGCCACACCAATACTTGTCGCATCAGCATCCGGCCATCATTCAAATGTCAAATACTGGTGGAAAGCGGATCAAGGAAATACTGATTGAACAATCCAGGACCCACCTCGACATTAGCGATTTAAACGACGGTATTTATTTCTGCAGATTTGTCAACGGCCAATATAGTTCAACCCAGGTGCTGGTGAAGGGCCAATGATGGCTTAGATAACCTAAGCTTTGCTTTTCTTCTTGCGCAGCACTAGTCGACCTTTTCGATACTTGCGCAAGTCTTGATACTCCTGCCAGTGACCATCCAGGGTTAAATTCCCATCGTCCCACTTCATGAGAAACTGCAATTTACTGCATTTCTTGCCCTCATTAAAGGCAGTAAAACGATCAATGACATCGGTCAGGTAGATGCTCCGATCATGATAAACAATGCCCGTGAGTTCGATCACTTCTTTGTGCCCATTACGGTCGTGGATGGCCACACCTCGCAACGATCCAGAAGAGGCACCTGTGCCGGCCAGGATATCTAAATTAAAGACGTAGCGCGCTCCGTTAGCCAATCGCATTTTACCCTGCCAACTGCCATACAATTCAGACTGACTGTAGCCCAGGGAAATCGACAGTAAACATGCCAGGAATGAAAGAGTAGCTTGAAGGTGCATGCAGCAATCTATTCCTTATTCTCCTGGGGCATCATCACGACCTCAATATAGTTGTCGGTCGAAAAAATCTTTTCTGCCATAGCCCGAATATCTTCTTTGGAGAGCGCATCTATCAGTTTCTCGTATGCTTCCATCTGAATTAATTCAGGGTCTAATTTATAGGAGTAGTATCGCCGCAATGAATTCGACCAAAAATTGTTTTCCTTAAGGTTTTTGATCCTTTGCTGCCGGTG
Source organism: Saprospiraceae bacterium (assembly GCA_965223215.1). GTDB lineage: Bacteria > Bacteroidota > Bacteroidia > Chitinophagales > Saprospiraceae > JABDMH01. Next base: position 1,143,097 of record CBDCVZ010000010.1, read on the forward strand.
CAGCTCCTTGATTTTGGTCAGATCTTTATCAGTGGGTCCATCGGTCATCATATCTTTCAAATCGCGATGTGCAATGCTGATTAGTGTATCTACCTCATCGGGTTCAGCGTTGAACGAAATCGTGACCCCGAATCCTTCCTTCGGCCTTTTCGAAGCACTACCACTCACGCTCACACCATAAACACCTCCCTGATCCTCTCTCATTGATTCCCTCAGTCTATTCCGAAGCGCCTCCATCAATGAAGTCAGCTCATATCGTGATTTTCGATCATCCCAGTCAAACTCACCATGCCAGCTCAATTGTACCTGCGACTTAGGTGCTTCTCCAAATGAAAATCGCTCAACGTGTTTACCCTCGGCAATGTTGGCATTGACATCCTTCCAGGTTTCTTTCCGATGTGTGGCGGGAATGCTTGCTAAATATTTGGTAATGAAGGGTGTAATGCTCTCGATGGTAAAATTACCCACGATGATGAAGGTGAAATCACTAGGATCTGCAAAGCGGTCCTGATAGACTTCAAAAACCTTGTCTAAATTAATCTTATCCAAATCCTCTACCGTCGGAATCCCCCTTCTAATATGATCACCATACTTTATTTTGGTCACCTTGTCGCGGTAATAGAAGTTGGGATTAACCATTAAATTTTGTAGAATCTGTTTCTGACGGTTGATGATGGATTGAAAGGCTTCTTCATCCTTGCGTGGAGCGGTAAAGTACAGATGAATCAACTGAAACATCGTCTCCACATCCTTGATCGTGCTGAAACCCTGAAGACCTTCCTCCAACTCGCCAATGTATGGGCTGACATTCACCTGTTTGCCCGCCATCATCTTCTGCAGTTGAATCAGATCAAAATCGGCAATGCCAGATTGATTGATGATGGCTGAAGCAATGGAAGCAGATTGATAATCTTCATCGGGATAAATCGAATGTCCACCCGGACTAAAAGATGTGAAACTTATCTCATCATTTTGAAAATCTGTCGGTTTTAATACTACTTTAATCCCATTTGAAAGCTCCAGTTCGGTCACACCGATCGAAGGAATTTCGTTTTGATTGACAACCGAACCCATCGGTGGCACATGCTCGAGCAAAGGCACATCAGCAACTGCATCTTCATAGGGTTCGACGTCGGCTGCATCTACTTCCTCAATGAGTTTTAAGATGTCAGCCTCAGTAGGAAGTGGTACTTCCTCTTTGTCAGGTCCAGTGATCACAATCACCCTATTCTCTCCCTCGGTGATCCATTGCTTGGTCAAAGCATTGACTTCTTCGAGCTGAATGGTGGGAAGTAGTGCCTTGGAAAGCTCCAAGCGCTGTGTCGGACTTGGTACGGGGTTATCGTTGAGAAAATGATAGACATAGCGCATCGAAAGAGAAGCAGATTGCGTTTTATCTTCCTCCTTTGCGGCAGTCTCCGCTTCAGAGATCATTTCGATTCTTGTGCGATCGAGTTCTGAAGAGGTAAAACCATGAGCAAGCGCCCGTTTATTCTCTTGTAACACTGCCTGCAGTCCCTGCATCACCTGGCCCTCGCCCGTCGAAACAAAGGCAGTGTAACTGTCCAGTGAACCAACCTGTCTGCCGTATCCTGAATAGCCATAGATGAATGGTGGGTTGGCTGATTGACGCAGTTCATCAAGTCGATTGTTCAGCATGCGATTGTATAGGCTTCTCACCAGTGATTGCCGGTATTCGCCGATGTTTGTGGTCTTTTGATGTGGATGTTTATACATCACCCGTGCAGTCGTAAAACTGGCTTCCTTATCTTTGGTGATGGCTACGAGTGTCTGATCGTGATCCGGGAATCCGTACTGTTCCCTTTGGCGTGGGTTCTCCGGATTCTTCAATTTTGAAAAACGCTCTAAAATATCTTCTTCCACGGCCTCGACATCAATATCCCCAACAACTACAAGAGCCATTAAATCTGGTCGATACCAATCGCGATAAAATCTTTTTAGTGCATCGTAGGGTGCATTGTTGATGATTTCCCTTGTGCCAATCGGAAGTCGATTGGCATATTTCGAGTTATAAAAAATAACCGGCAAATATTCGTTGCGCATTCGTTCGTCTGCGCTCAGACCAGATCGCAGTTCGGATTCTACCACACCTCTCTCCTTGTCAATTTCTTCGTCTTCAAAGGTTACTCCCTGCGCCCAATCTTCCAGCACCAGCATACCTTTGTCAAATAATGCCAATGAATCTGTGCGAACCTGGAGCATGTAAACGGTCTCATCAAAACTGGTGTATGCATTTAGATCAGGTCCAAATCTGGTACCGACACTCTGTAGATAATCTACCAACTCGCTCTTCTCAAAATGGGTGGTTCCATTGAAGGCCATGTGCTCCACAAAATGAGCCAGTCCCAACTGATCGTCATCTTCATTAATGGATCCAACGCGAACGGCTAGGCGCAACTCAGCTCGATCTTCGGGCTTTTCATTTTTCTGAATGTAATAGACCAGGCCGTTATCAAGCTTACCCATGCGTACACGCGGATCTAAGGGTATGGGTTGCAAGCGTGGATCACGAGCCTCCTCCTCAGGAGTGGTCTTGGCCGGACCTTCCACCCGAGGTTCTTTGGCCTCCATCACCTGGGGAGCCTGTGCCATGACAGCCTCTGCTACCTCTTCTTTTGGACTATCGGCAACGTTCGTGGCCACCTTGGGGGTGCATCCAAAAAGGAATAACCACAGTAGGGAAATGCATAATCTGTTAGTCATAGTCTTGTCGAAATCTTTAGGTTAAAACGTTTTTAGCAAAATGGATGCTGTATCTCCCGCATACATATCTTAATAAAGGTAATTTCTCGATAAGATATTGTTTACAGACCCTGCATCAGCCTACTTATCTGGCAGATGCATGTTGGATTGGGTTTGGCGTCTGCATTCATCTCATCGGGCCCCTCATGCCTGCCATAGAATCCTTGAATTTGCCTTTACTCATCATATGCATCATCTTACGCATCTGATGAAATTGCTTTACAAACATATTTATCTCGTGAATATTATGGCCACACCCCATGGCGATGCGGCGTTTGCGACTCATATTCAATAGTTCAGGATTCGCTCTTTCCTCTTGTGTCATGGATTGAATGATGGCCTCCACCTTATTAAATGCTTTATCGTCAATGTCTAGATTTTTAGTCATTTTGCTCATTCCCGGGATCATGTTGATCAATGACTTCACGTCTCCCATCTTCTTTATCTGTTTGAGTTGGCTCTGAAAATCATTGAAGTCAAACTTGTTCTTCTTGATCTTCTTTTCCAGACGTTTAGCTTCCTTTTCATCAAACTGTTCCTGAGCTTTCTCGACGAAAGACACAATGTCACCCATCCCCAAAATGCGTTGCGCCATCCGGTCCGGATGAAAAACGTCTAAGGTATCCATGGTTTCACCTGTACTCACAAATTTGATCGGTTTGCCGACCGTATACTTTACGGTAAGGGCAGCGCCCCCTCTGGTATCACCATCTAGTTTGGTTAGTACCACACCATCATAGTCGATCACCTCATTGAAGGCAGCAGCCGTGTTTACCGCATCCTGACCAGTCATCGAATCGACGACAAAAAGTGTTTCCGTAGGGGTAATGGCATCCTTGATATTGGAGATCTCAGTCATCATTTCCTCGTCAACCGCTAGCCTGCCTGCGGTATCTACGATCACTACATCATGACTATTTTGCTTGGCAAATAAGAGGGCATTACCAGCAATCTCTACTGGATTCTTATTTTCCACTTCCTTATAGATGGCAACATTAATTTGTTTCCCCAAGACTTCTAGTTGGTCGATCGCAGCGGGTCGATATACGTCACATGCCACCAACAGCGGATTGTGTTTCTTTTTAACCTTGAGAAAATTAGCCAGCTTGGCACTAAAGGTGGTCTTACCTGATCCTTGCAAACCCGCTACAAGTACTACACCAGGGTCGCCCTTGACGTTGATCCCAGCTGCCTGCCCTCCCATGAGTTGGACCAACTCATCCATCACAATCTTTACCATCAGCTCTCCGGGCTTGACCGCTTTAAGAACATTTTGGGCACCCATTGCCTCTTCCTTCACCTTGTCAGTAAATTCTTTGGCAATTTTGTAATTGACATCAGCTGCCACCAAAGCTCTTCTGATCTCTTTGATGGATTGAGCAACATTGATCTCCGTCAATTTGCCTTGGCCTGTCAGCGTCTTAAAGGCGCCTTCCAATCGATCATTTAGGCTTTCAAACATGTACTTCCTATTTTAAGGTTGGATTTTTTGAAAATCTTCTCGCAGGCACAAAAATAATAGGAAATATCGAATCAACTCGACTTCTATGATGGGGTGTCACGTGGGTTTCCCTTGGGGTAATCACCTCCCGATCACTTTTGAATTCTAGCACGTAAGTGAATCCTAATCAGGGTCAAGAGCCTGTCGCCCATATCAATTAGTGCAATGATAGTCTTGTCGCTAATTGGAGGCAAATTTTCTACCACGGCAAGGTTGAATCCGGCCGTGATTCATACCGGTTCTAGATCCTGGTATGGATGCGTCGAGTGTTGGTCCATGACCTGGATCCCTTTGATCGACTTTTGTTTGATGGTAACTCCAAAGTTGTACCTTTGCGACAATTTTTTTGACAGGAAGCGCGGTATGGATCGGAATACAATAACGGGTATCATTCTCATTTTTCTCCTCTTTTACCTTTGGGCACGGCTCAATGCACCCAGTGAGGAACAATTGGCAGAAATGCAGCGGGTGCAAGACTCCATTGCGCTGGAAGAAGAGCGGTTGGCGCAGCTACCTGCTGAGCAACCCACCGCACCAGATCGAGAGCCCCGGGTTGATCTGGCTACAGAAGACTCTCTTCAAAACTTAAGGAGACAAGCAGAATGGGGTGTATTTGCACCAGCTGCCAATGGTACGGCCCGTGAAGAAATCTTGGAAAATGACTTCATTCGAGTCACTTTCAATACCAAAGGTGGGAACATCAAATCCGTATTTTTGAAGGAGTTTCAGAAACTGGTAGAAAACGAAGAACGCAAGGATGTATTTGAGGATCTCTATCTGATGGAGGATGAGAAAAATCGGTTCGAATATCATTTTCCAGCACCTTTTGCTCCCAATGGTGTGGTCAAATCAAGTGACCTGTATTTTGAAGTCTCGTCAAAATCTGATCGCGATCTTACTTTGACTGCTAATCTTGATGGAGGACGATCTATCAGTCAAGTGTACACCCTAAATGAGGGCGATTATACGCTGGATTATCAGCTTAAACTGGTGGGCTTAGATAATGTATTGCCCAGTGGTACCAGCGGAATTGTCTTGAATTGGGTGAACTATCTCGACAAAATCGAGAAAAACTATAATTACGAAAAGACCAATGCCACGGTCTATTACAAGGAAATTGGAGAAGATCCCAGCTATTGTTCTAGCACGGGTGATGACATCGAAACACTGGATGAGTTGCCCCTAAAGTGGGTCTCACACGCGCATCAGTTCTTCAATACTTCATTGATTGCTGACAAGCAGTTTGATGCCGGAGTTTTGGAAACTAGGAACTTGGATGAATCCGAACCAGATTTGAAGTATTTATCAAGTGTCATCAACGTACCCTTCAGCGGCAGTGCCGACGAAACGATCGACATGATGTGGTATTTGGGACCAAACGAATTTGACCGACTTCAATCCTTTGGTGTAGACCTAGAAGATGTAGTACCGTATGGGTGGAGCATATTCGGTACGATTAATCGCTGGGTTATTCGGCCCATCTACAACTTCTTAAGTCAGTACATCGGCAGCGCTGGAATCGTCATTTTGTTGTTGACTTTAATTGTCAAATCCTTGGTCTATCCCCTGACCTACAAAATGCTTTACTCTCAGAGCAAGATGGGTGCCCTAAAACCGCAGATGGCGAAGCTGAAAGAAAAGTATAAAGACGATCAGCAAAAGGTACAAATGGAGACCATGAAGATCTATCGGGAATACGGGGTAAACCCTGCCGGTGGATGCTTTCCGATGATTCTCCAAATGCCGATCTGGTTTGCACTCTATCGATTTTTCCCTGCTTCGATAGAGTTTCGGCAAGCTTCTTTTCTATGGGCCAATGACCTCTCGAGTTACGACGTCTTTTTTCAACTGCCCTTTGAGGTGCCATTTTTGGGTGGCCACATCAGCCTATTTACCTTTCTGTGGGCCGTCTCCATGCTTATCTATACGTACTACAACAGTAAGATTATGGACATGAGCAGCATCAACCCCATGATGAAGTATATGCAGTACCTCATGCCGTTGATGTTCGTGTTCTTCTTCAATAATTTTGCCTCTGGATTGACCTGCTATTTACTCTTCAGCAACCTGATGAATATAACCCAAACGATTGTGACCAAGAATTACCTTATTGACTCTGCTAAGATTCAGGCAGAATTGGATGCAAACAAGAAGAAGCCTAAGAAAAAGGGAGGCTTCCAGCAGAGATTGGCCAAGGCACTGGAAGAGCAGCAAAAAATTGCCCAGCAGAAGGCCAAAAGAGGGTGATTCCACTCGTTTACTTAATTTGGGGCAATAGTGAGCTACAAACCAGAGATTGTGGGGATTATTGGTGCCGGTCGATTCGGAACGACCCTGGCGACGCTGGTAGCCAATAACTGTGAAGTCCTCCTGTTCACTCGCCATCAAAAAACCGCGGCCGAGATCAATGCAGGCGTTGCTAAATTTGGATATCAACTACCAAAAAATGTCACTGCGACCACTTCGGCAGAAGAGATCTGTAAAAGAAGTAAGGTAATCATACCGGTGTTGCCATCTTCTGCCTTTCGCGATGTGATGCAAATTTTTGCACCTCATCTATTCCCCTACCATGTGGTTATTCACGCCACCAAAGGTTTCGATATCCGCGATGTTGATTTTGCCGGATTTAATCCTAAGGTGAGTCGAAAAAACATTCGAACGATGAGTTCGGTGGTAACCGATGAGACCCAAGTGGTCAGGGTAGGATGTATCTCGGGACCAAACCTTTCAGCGGAAATAAGGAGAGGCCTGCCCTCTGCAACGGTGCTGGCGAGTGAATTTGATGAGGTCATAACCCTTGGTCACCAAATTTTAGGAGACACGGGCTTTCGAATTTATGGGTCTCATGATCTCTTAGGTACCGAGGTGGCAGGTGCCCTAAAGAATATGATTGCCATCGGCACCGGTATGATTGCAGGACTTGAACTGGGTAAGAACATCGAAGCTCTATTTATTACCCGCGGCCTTCGCGAGATGATGGTGATCGGACGGGCCTTGGGAGCAAATGTGAACACCTTCTTCGGAACCGCTGGACTCGGTGATTTGATTGCTACTGCCACCAGTAAGGACAGTCGCAATTATGCCTTTGGTTTGCAAATGGCCTCGGGTAAATCACTCGAGGAAATTAATCGTGACTATCACGAATTGACGGAAGGGGTTCGGACGATCAAACTGATGCATCACTTTGCTTCACGTTCAAAACTCGAGGTACCGATTGTAGAAATGCTTTATGCTGTCATCTATCAAGGCCTGCCTTTACATCTGGCAGTAGAATATCTGCTCGAATATCCCTATGCTATTGACGTAGATTATCTATAAAATCAAACTGATTTTCTATCTTGTTCGCATCAGGCTTCACCTTAAAATCATTTGCACTTGACGGAACATGATATACCTCATATAGAGCGCGATATAAGCTGGTTATCTTTCAATTATCGGGTTTTGCAAGAAGCCAAAGATCCGTCCGTGCCGCTGTTTGAACGCATCAAGTTTATGGCCATTTACTCCTCTAATTTGGGAGAGTTCTTCGCCGTCCGTGTGGCCCAGCAACGAAATCTTTTGCGAATCGGCAAGAAAACAAAAAAGGCTCTTGAATATAAACCCAGGCTTATACTAAAGGAAATTCTCGCCATTGTCAATAAGCAACAGGAAGAATTTAGCCGGATTTTTGAAAAGGAGATTGTGCCTGCGCTGCGGCGCAATCAAATATTTTTGAAACGCCGATTGGATTTAAATGAAGAGCAGAAGGTGTTCGTCGAACAGTATTTTCGTGATAAGATGCTGCCCTTTGTGCAACCTGTGCTGCTGGTCAAAAACAAAATACGACCCTTCTTAACCAACTCATCGTTATACCTCGCCGTCGTACTTCGAACCAAAGGTAAATCAAATGCACACTTGCAATATGCCATCGTAAAAGTCCCTTCCGAACACCTGCCACGATTCCTGGAACTACCCTCGGCTGAGGGGCAGTATGATCTTATTATGATCGATGACATTGTGCGGCATAGCATTGCTTGGCTTTTTCCCGGATTCGATGTACAGGATACCTTTTCAGTTAAGCTCACCCGTGACGCTGAGTTGTACATCGATGATGAATTCTCAGGAGACCTTCTAGAGAAGATTAAGACCAGCTTGCAGCGACGAAACGTAGGTCCAGCTTCCCGCCTTGTTTACGATCGTGAAATGCCCAAGGCACTTTTGAAGTATTTACAAACCGTGCTAGAATTAGAGAATTTTGATTTACTGCCTGAGGGACGCTACCACAATAATTTTGATTTTTTCAAGTTTCCACATTTTGGCCTGAAACACCTTGAGCAGATGGTGTTGCCACCCCTCCCCTTCTCGGTGATTGAGAAAAGTGAAGACGTTTTCTCTACAATTGACGCACAAGATCGCCTGGTTCATTTCCCATATCACAGCTATCAATCGGTCGTGCGATTTTTTTATGATGCAGCACTAGATCCGGCAGTGACCCATATTAAGATCATCCAATATCGGGTGGGGAAGAAATCCCAAATCATGGAAGCATTGATGGAGGCCGTCAGGCGCGGTAAAAGCGTAAGTGCATTCGTAGAGGTCAAGGCCAGGTTTGATGAAGAGGCTAACCTAACCTGGGGCCAGAAATTGTCTGCAGCTGGTGTGAAGGTATTTTATAGTTTTCCCGGACTTAAGGTACACTCAAAAGCAGCATTAGTGAGACGCATTGAGGATGGGAAACCAAAATTGTACACTTATTTAAGTACCGGTAATTTTCATGAGGTCACAGCTAAGATATACAGTGACTTGGGCCTGTTTACGGCCGACCCACGACTCACCGGAGAAATTGCCACTATATTCTCCATTTTGGAGACGCGTAAATTGCCGGATAGTGATTTTGATCACCTTCTGGTCGGCCAGTTCAATTTACGCACCGCGCTCATGAAACTGATTGACGATGAAATTGCTCAGGCGCAGGCTGGAAAAAAGGCACAGATCATACTCAAGCTCAATAATCTCCAAGATATCGACATGATAGCACAACTCTACCGTGCCAGTAGGCAGGGGGTGCGTATCAAGTTAATTGTTCGTGGGATTTGCTGCCTTATTCCGGGACTCAAAAATTACAGTGAAAATATTGAGGCCATCAGCATTGTAGACCGCTATTTGGAGCACTCCAGAATTTTTATTTTTCACGCAGCTGGCGCTGAAAAAATCTACTTGTCTTCTGCTGATTGGATGACACGAAATTTGAGTTATCGAATTGAAACGGTATTTCCGGTGTACGAACCGTCCATAAAGAAAACTATCATGGACCTCATTGAAGCCCAATTAAACGACAATGTGAAATCCAGGATAATCGACAAAGACCAGAAGAATCAATACGTCAAATCCAGCAACGGTTTGCCCATCCAATCACAACTCGAAACTTACTATTACTTTAAGCGCAAAGAAAAAAAGTTTTCAGAAACCATCTGATTGCACCAGGCTCTACGTCGTTCAAAATTACCCTGCAGGTAAAAACGCATGGTTGATTAAGAGGGAAACAGCAATCAGGTGCAAAATGTAACCAACGACGAGTATTAGCAAAATTTTTCTCTTACCTAGCATTCGACAAGTATTTATCTTGCAGCTAGGTACGGTGGGTTGGTTTGGCTCACTAAATAAGCGATGAACTTTAAGAAAAACGCCAAGTAAAACATCATATTATGCATATTCAACAATATTGCGAGGCAGCCTCCTCCTTGATCTTCATGCCGTTGTTGGTTTTCTCGCTATTGACGGGATGTGACTCAGCTCCTGATGCTTCTGTTCAAGAAGAAACTGTCTCCAGTAGCATTACCCAGGCCCTCTCCAAATACACTTCTTTTAACCTGACTTCTGATCTTTCTGGATTGACTGATAATCAGCGTAAAATGATTCCCTTACTCATCGAAGCAGCACAGATTATGGATGACTTATTTTGGTATGAGGCATACGGTGATAAACAAAACCTATTGGCAAAAGCACCGTCGGAAGCGATGGAAAAATATCTGAAAATAAATTATGGACCCTGGGATCGCCTCGCAGGAAATAGCCCATTTATGGAAGGGGAAGGAAGCAAACCCCTAGGTGCCAACTTCTATCCGGCCGATATGACCAAAGAGGAATTTGAGGCTGCTGAGCTAGACGAAAAAACGAGCCTGTACACCTTCATTCGCAGAGATGCTGAGGGCAAATTGATCACCATCCCCTATCATCGACAATTTGCCAAAGAGGTGCAAAAGGCTTCAGACCTGCTCAAGCGTGCAAGCCAGCTTGCCGACGAGCCCGGCTTGGCGAAGTATCTCTCGCTGCGAGCAGAGGCATTACTCAACGACGAGTATCAGACCTCTGATCTAGCTTGGCTCGATATGAAGGAAAATCCAATTGATGTCGTCATTGGTCCCATTGAGACCTATGAAGATCAACTGTTTGGCTACAAAGCGGCACACGAATGTTATGTGCTCATCAAGGACATGGATTGGAGTAGAAGATTAGCAAAGTATGCCGCCTTCTTACCCGATCTGCAAGCGAATCTGCCGGTATCTGATGTCTATAAGCAGGAACAGCCAGGCACAGACACAGAGTTAAATGCATACGATGTAATTTATTATGCCGGAGATTGTAATGCGGGCAGTAAGACCATTGCCATTAACTTGCCCAACGATGAAGAAGTTCAATTGCAAAAGGGTACTCGACGATTGCAGCTCAAGAATGCCATGCGCGCAAAATTTGATAAGATACTAGTACCAATATCTGAGGTACTCATCGATCAGGATCAACGCAAGCACATTACCTTCGAGGCGTTTTTCAGCAATACGATGTTTCATGAAGTTGCACATGGTCTCGGCATCAAAAATACCATCGATGGGCGGGGCACCGTGCGTAAGGCACTTAAAGAGCACTACTCAGCTTTGGAAGAAGGCAAGGCCGATGTGCTGGGACTTTACATGATAAACCAACTGGCTGAAGGTGGTGAAATAGATGGAGACCTGCATGATTTCTACGTTACTTTTTTGGCGAGCATTTTTAGGTCTGTTCGCTTTGGAGCATCAAGTGCTCATGGCCGAGCAAACATGATTCGATTTAACTTTTTCGCCGAAAAAGGAGCTTTCATTAAAGATCCCGAAATAGGTACCTACCGTGTCGATTTTGAGAAATTTAGAGAGGCCACCAATGATCTCTCAGAGTTGATCCTCACACTGCAAGGGGACGGAGATTACGAAAAGACTGCGAAGCTCGTCGCGGATTTGGGCATCATCGATGAGGGCTTGCAATCAGACTTAGATCGACTCACGGCCCAACAAATTCCTGTGGATGTGGTGTTTGAACAGGGACTTGATCAACTGGAGTTGTAATGGCAAATCTTCGCGACATTCTATTGCTTGGCGATGCACGACTCTATCAAAAGGCCATTCCTGTGACAAAGTCTGAATTGCCTGATTGTAAGCCATTTACAGACAAAATGGCGGATTTAATCATACTTTTTCGGAAGCACTATGGCGTCGGTAGGGCGATTGCGGCACCTCAGATCGGCTTCATGAAAAGAATCATCGTAGTGAACATCGAGCGGCCCATCGTACTCTTTAATCCGATCCTCAAGGAGGTTAGTAAAAGCTCTTTTGAACTGTGGGATGACTGCATGTCGTTTCCCGACCTTCTGGTCAAAGTGCAGCGCCATGAGCGTTGTGTAGTGGAGTTTAAAGATTATGACTGGAATGATCAAAGTTGGAACCTCGAAGGAGGTATGTCGGAATTAATTCAGCACGAGTACGACCACTTAAACGGAATCCTGGCCATCGACCGTGCCATGGATACAAGATCCTTTCGTTGGCGCAACAGCCCTGAATCGTGAAAAAAAGCATTCGTAAAATATTGCAATTTCTTCACCTGGATCTAACCAAGAATCTTGCCTATGATCGCATGACCGGTCGGGTGCTAAAAAAAATACTTCGTCCAGACTCCAATTGCATCGATGTGGGTGCTCACAAAGGGGAAGTATTGGAGAAAATCATTGATTTGGCTCCCCAGGGCAAGCACTTCGCTATCGAACCCATTCCACATCTCTACCGTGTCCTGGTGAAGAATTTCAGTGATCAGGCTACCATCTTCAACCAGGCCATCTCCGACCGCAATGGTACGACCTCGTTTCAGCACGTGAGAAATGCAGAAGCCTACAGTGGGATCAAACCACGAGCCTATGCCGTGGATATTCCCGACATAAATGTGATGACGGTAGAGACGGCCACCTTAGATTCCTTGATACCGGATGTTGCCATTGAATTAATCAAAATAGATGTTGAAGGTGGTGAATACGAGGTTTTGCTGGGAGCCAAGAAAATTTTGACCCAGTCCCGACCAACCCTAATTTTTGAATGTGGCAAAGGTGGAATCGATCACTACGGACACTCGAGTCGTGATGTTTATCGATACTTCGAAGAATTAAACTATGCAGTTTATACCCTAGGGGACTGGCTTAAAAGTGGTGCAGCCCTAAAGCAGCAAGAATTTAGCAACCACTACAACCAAGGCAGCGAATATTACTTCATAGCCAGACCGCGACCGTAGAATCAATTTTGGGTGTTAGTGCCACCTCCTTGACCAGCACCACCATCCCCCTGCTTTAAATCACTATTTCGGATCTTGCTTCGTCTTTGTTTTGCTTTAAAATCCAACTTGCCCATAGTGTATGAGAAGTTCAAGCCAAAGGAGCGAAACGGCAATCGGAAGTCAGTCATCTGAAAAAAGGTAGGACCCTCTAATTCTGATTGAAAGCGTTTGGTCTCATTAAAAGGATCAACCATGGTAATGCCAATGCTGCCCTTTCGATTCCAAATTTCTTTTTTAATGCCTAGACTCATCATGGAGAAAGATGGGACTCTCCCCTGCAGGGTCTGTCTGGGTGAGTTGGCAAATCCAAATAAATCCGCCTTCCACCCCTTGCCAAAATCAAAGCTCGAACTGGTAAATAATTTGTATTGCGCGGCCGTGTTCTCCAATTGGAGGCTTTCACTTTTGGTATTAAATGAGTGAATATCAACGCTTCCCCTTAGGGTCCAAAACTTCTTGATACTAAATGAGGTAAAAATATTGAAACCCAGTGTATTACTAACACCTGTATTTTGAAAGCTTGTCTCTGAAACACCGGCTTGGTTCACCTGTAGAATCGTTTGAATAACATCGGTGGTTCGTCGATAATATAGGGAAGTTGCAATCACCGTTCCACGGTTGAAGGAGGTGTATCCGATGTCGTACTGGTTGGAAATTTCCGGGGCAAGCAGGGGATTACCAAAAGTTACATTCCTTTGATCCACACTATTCACAAACGGATTTATGTAGTATAAACTGGGTCTTTGAATCCGTTTTACATAACTCACTTTAAGGGTGTTAAATCCAAATTTTCGCGATAAGATAATGCTGGGAACAAAGTTGTCGTAGTTATTGCTGAACGTCGATTCTTGATCGCTAAAATTTCCCGTGATGTGGGTGCGTTCATATCGCCCTCCTGCCACTAAGCCGTAGTCTTTTCCCAGCTTTAGCGTAAAGGAAGAATATCCTGCATAAACGTTTTGAATGTAGTCGAACTGGTCAGACCTCAACGGATCTCGCACATACTCTGCTTGATCGAGGTCGAGTACATCGTAAGTGTAATCGCTGTCAATGTCTCTGAAAACGGACTTGGCACCAACCTCCCATTTGACCTTCTTACTGAAAGGATGAACGTAATCCACTTGCAGGGTAGCCTCCAGATTTAGGCCATCGTTGAGCAAGTTTTCGTTGACATTCAGCACCGGATCATTTCCCGCTTGTCGCAAAGTCGATTCATCATCGCTTACGGTACCATTTAATTGAAAGGCAATGGAGAATTCTTTTTCAGGTTCTTTATAAGTTTTCTTGTAATCCGTCGTCCAGTCGTATCCGCTACGAAGGTTCTTCACTGTATTATCCCGGCGGTACATCTGATTGATGCTCAAACTCGGATCCGTAAAGAGCGCATCTTGAAAGCCACTTTGATCAAAAGAATGTCCCCTCAGACTGAAAGATGTATTAATGCTATTGTAGGCATTGAAATCGTAAAAGGCCCCAGCCTGACCCCAAAAGCCGATTCTCGAACTGTTGGTAATGCCATCCTGATCTAAGATGCGCTGTGCTCCATTGACTTGATCTTCTCGATAAAAACTATTGCGTGCATCCTGCGGCCATGAGTAATAAACGTTTCCGGATCCATTCATTCCAAATCTTCCTTTGGCCGCACTTACATTCAGCGACCCACGATTCTGTCGCGTACCCACTGCTCCATTGATCGTTGCACTATATCCTTGTACGCTTTTCTTTTTGGTCAGGATATTGATGATCCCACCGGTACCCTCCGCATCGTATTTGGCACCTGGGGTGGTAATCACCTCCACGCTCTTAATTTGATCCGCTGGAAACATCTTCAGAGCATCCGCGGCATTATTAGAAAACATTCCCGAAGGCTTACCATTCAAGAGGATTTGCACATTTCGCGATCCACGAAGAGATACATTACCCTCAAGATCTACAGAGAGCATGGGCACCTTGCGGAGTACGTCTGCTGCATCACCCCCCACTGTCGAAGCATCTTTGTCTGCATTGTACACAATCCGATCAATTTTGTTTTCGATGACCGCAGTTTGAGCAGTTACCTCTACCTGATCGAGCACCACTTCATCAGTGGAGAGGATCACTTCACCCACGTCAAAATCTGGTTCTTTTGGGGTCAACTTAATTCCACTAATGGTCTTTGATTTATAGCCGATAAAGGAGATCACAAGATTGTATGATCCGAGCTTGACTGAAGGAAGTTTAAACTGTCCTTTATCGTTGCTGATCACACCATCGATATCTTTGCTAGTACCGTCGTGCCTTAGTGCGATCGTTGCGAATTCAACCGGGCTCTTCGTGGTCGAATCGATTACCGATCCGATAATCCTGCCGGTAATTGAGTTCGATTGACCTCGCCCACCCCATTGCTGTGCGGTAAGAAAGTGATGATGGAGGCACATAAAGCCCCAGATGAGCAGGTAGAGAGGTTTCATGTTAAGCATTTATCTAATGTATAAAGATATCATCATCATCTAAGATAACACAGGATAGGTAGACTGGGTACCCCCTTTTAGACCAAAGGCCTCAACTAATCGATTTCTTGTCTATTTACATGTTCTTCTTGCACAGATCAGCTTGATTCTCAAGACCATTGTCCTATAAATATCACAGTGGCCACCTTCTGGGTAGCGCTTTCTGCTGAGATGCTGTCTGATACCCTGCCACGGTTTTCGGTCATTTATCAAGATCGATCAAAGTCTCTCAAAGAGGCCTTTAAGCGAACGGTTTCCAACTTAATCGGCTCTTATACAGCCCAGGAAATCAGACCCACGAAAACGGTGACCTCTCTAAGTGAAAATGGCTATTTTCGTTGCCTACTATGAACAAATCTAATCTTGCAATTGCATTGCGCGGCCTGGCTATGGGTATGGCTGAAGTGGTCCCCGGCGTATCTGGAGGCACGATCGCATTCATCACAGGAATCTATGAGCGACTGATTAATGCGATTAAATCGATAAGCTCTGTGCCCGTTGGTGTGTGGAAAGATAAGGGCTTCAAGGCCTTCTGGACTTTCATTGATGGTTATTTCCTGATAGCCTTGATCACTGGCATGATGGGGGGAATCGTAATCGGAGTATTGGGAATATCCTATTTGCTCGAAAACTATCCACCACTTGTTTGGGGTTTTTTCTTTGGACTAATCATTGCATCGGTGGTATACATTGGTCGTCAGGTTGATCGATGGTCTATGAAGGAGATTGGCTTTTTAATTGCCGGGGCCATCATTGCCTATGGAATCACCATCGTGAGCCCTGCGGAAGGAAGCGAAAACTTGCTTTTTGTGTTCATCTCTGGTGCCATTGCGGTCTCCGCGCTGATCTTACCTGGCATTTCTGGAAGTTTTATTTTACTGCTTTTGGGCATGTATCCCATCATCTTGCACAGTGCTGAAAACGTCGTCAGTGATCGTTCAGCCTCCTCAGCCTTGTTACTGATTGTTTTTATCGTGGGTTGTATCGTCGGGCTGTTCTTATTTTCCAATATCCTGAGCTGGACTTTTAAAAACTACCGCTACCCCACCCTGGCGCTCTTAACTGGTTTTATGCTTGGCTCTTTAAATAAGATTTGGCCGTGGCGCAATCCCACCGCTTGGATTGATAAGAGCAGTGGTGCCAAGGTGACAGCCATCGATCAAAACAATTTGGAGAACTATCGCCTGGTTTCTGAGGTCAATGTTGCACCAACCGACTACTTGGGAAACCCCATGTTTTGGCCGGTCATCTTAAGTTTCGTTGCCGGCCTCGGCTTGGTCTATTTATTTGCAAAAATGGACCGCGCGTAGTTTCTAGATAGCCCAGCCAGATCATTGGCCGGTAAGCTCTAGTCGGCCCGAGGAATACGAATACGCTCCACCAACTCCTGCACTTCAACCGGGGGTGCCGGGGTAAAAGCTGACACCGAAAGTGCTACTAAAAAATTTAGACACATGCCCAGCGTGCCAATTCCTTCGGGTGAAATTCCAAACCAATATTGTTCTGGTGTGCCTCCGCCATACTTAAAGTAGAGAATGTAACCTGCCGTAAATACCAGCCCCACGATCATGCCTGACACTGCTCCCTGCATGTTCATTCGGCGTGAAAAAATCCCCATGATGATGGCTGGAAAAAACGAGGCCGCAGCCAGGCCAAAGGCAAAGGCCACCACCTGAGCCACAAAACCTGGAGGATTTATGCCTGCATAACCGGCAATCAACACCGCACAAGCGATGGCCCAACGGGCGGCACGCAATTCTCCCTTGTCAGAAATCTGTGGCCGCAGCCACTTTTTCAATAAATCATGTGAAATAGAGGTACTGATCACCAGGAGTAATCCTGCAGCAGTCGATAAGGCAGCCGCTAGACCACCAGCCACTACCAATGCAACCACCCAATTGGGAAGATTGGCGATGGACGGGTTGGCCAAAACCATGATGTCGCGATCTACCGTGAGCTCGCTACCTCTCCAACCACGAGTTTCGGCCTTATTGCTAAATTCCAAATTCTGATCATTGTAGTACTGCACTTTACCATCACTGTTCTTGTCATCAAATGCCAACAACCCAGTTTGTTCCCACTTGCCAAACCAAGTTGGTAGCGATGTGTATTCCTTATCGTGTACGGTCTGAATAAGATTGGTCCTACTAAATGCACCAATGGCTGGAGCGGTCGTATAGAGCAACGCAATAAACAACAATGCCCAGCCAGCTGATCGACGTGCATCCGAAACCTTGGGTACGGTAAAAAAACGTACGATCACATGTGGCAGTCCTGCGGTGCCCAACATCAATGCAGCCGTCACAAAAAATAAGTCGACTTTGCCTTTGTGCGAAGTCGTGTATTCGTGAAATCCTAAATCAACCAACACCTGGTCTAGTTTATCCAGTAGATAGGACCCATCCTCCAAGGTACCTCCCAACCCCAACTGTGGAATTGGATTGTCTACCATTAAAACCGAAATAAAGATCGCCGGCACTAGGTAAGCAAAAATCAAAACGCAATACTGAGCAACTTGGGTGTAGGTGATGCCTTTCATCCCACCCAGCACCGCATAGAAAAAAACGATACTTCCTCCAATGATCACTCCCCATTTTAACTTAATACCCAAGAAGGCCGAAAATGCAACCCCTACGCCCTTCATCTGACCCACTACGTAAGTAAAAGAAATAAACAATGCACAAAGAAGAGCAACCAACCGTGCCGTCTGTGAGTAGTAGCGCTCACCGATGAAATCTGGCACAGTGTACTTACCAAACTTTCGCAGATAAGGGGCTAGTAAGAGCGCAAGTAAGACGTAGCCACCAGTCCAGCCCATGAGATACTGGGCACCTTGATAGCCCATGAAGGCAATAAGCCCTGCCATGGACAAAAACGAAGCAGCCGACATCCAGTCAGCAGCCGTAGCCATACCATTGGTAATGGGATGGACACCTTTTCCGGCCACATAAAATTCGGAGGTATTGGCAGCTCTTGACCAGATGGCAATTCCAATGTAAATCGCGAAGGTCAAGCCAACGATAATAAATGTCCAGGTTTGTACTTCCATGTT
Source organism: Saprospiraceae bacterium (assembly GCA_965223215.1). Classification (GTDB taxonomy): domain Bacteria; phylum Bacteroidota; class Bacteroidia; order Chitinophagales; family Saprospiraceae; genus JABDMH01. The sequence goes on from CBDCVZ010000010.1 coordinate 1,161,509, forward strand.
TTCTAGAGTTTATTCCGCGATCAGCAAATCAATCATTCACATCATAGGCATTATCCAGTCGATTCATTAAAATGACGTAGATGTAAATCAGTAATACGAAAACATAGATCGAGCCTTGTTGGGCAAACCAAAACCCGAGTTTAAAGCCACCAATACGAATGTTATTGAGTTGATCTGCCCAGATGATGCCAGCACCATAAGATGCCAAGAACCAGACCGTCAATAAGATGAAGAGATACTTAAGATTTGTGGTCCAATACTTTTTTAATCTGTCGGTAGACATTTTGGAATGCTATGTTTGGTTGTGCATCAAAATAGCCAAATTCCTTCGCACTTCAAACTGGCCGCACCTACCTTGAATTGGCTAAAAGGTGGGTTTAATTCTCGCCCGAGGAAGTAGATTGGATCTCCACCAGCCTTTCCATTTTTTTCTCTTTGACGTACCAATGAACGATTCGTTGTGCATCGCGAGTAGGTGGAAGCGGCTCTATGATATCACGAACGGAATCAATGTGGCTTATCACGGTCCCCTCAGACATGTAACCATAGCCCTGGACCATCCCATCCTCCACCAGCACCACGGCCTTTTCTTCTGCCTCACGACCTTGATCGACAATAAAAAAGTTGTCCTTGACCACCCGCTGCAAATAGTTTATGGCCTCCATTGCCCTCAAATTATAAGTCTCTGGTGCCTCTAAGCCCGAGCAAGCTCCTCGACATTCGCCAATCTTTGCGTTGAAGCATGATCCCATACCTGTCTTGTCACCACAACGGTGTTGACACAATTCGAACTCTTGGATCAAGCCATCTAGATGGGCCTTGGCATATCTCAACTTAGGATATTCTTTGATGACCTGATAGCCTTTGGGAGATTTCTTCTTGAGCTTCTCTGCTTTAATGTGGACATAGCCATCATCATCCAAAAAGTGGTAGAGCGCAAAGGGAAAAAGCTTTTTGCGAAGTTGTCGATTTACCTCGGGCTGTAGGCGTTTGATTTCACGCTGTTCGAGTAAGAGTGCCACCAATTCACTTCCCGTTTCAGCATAGGTAATATCATGCACGCGTTGTTGCAGTCGATTTGCCTTGGCTGTGTTATCGGCAAAATGCTGCATGATTCGCTTTTTGATATTGATGCTCTTGCCCACGTAGATAACTTGATTAAATTCATTGTGCAAATAATATACACCACAACTTTCTGGCAGGGCATGCAATTGCTCAAGAGTGATGGCAGCGGGCAATCTCGATGCTCGAATGCCGTAGTTGATGATGTCATTAACGGCATCGGGACCCGCCTGTGCCTCAATCATTTTGGCAAATATTTTGACGGTAGCCATGGCGTCATCAAATGCGCGATGCCGATTTTGGACGGCCAAGTCATAATGTCGACAAAGTGCATCAAGACCATGTCTGCGCAAATCGGGATTGACCATTCTACTCATTCTAACCGTACACAGCTGTTTGCGCGTATAAGTATATCCAAGTGATTCATAAGCCCTCTTGATGAAGGTGTAATCAAACCTTGCATTGTGAGCAACGAAGATGCATCCTTCGGTCAATTCAACGACCTTCTTTGCGACTTCATAAAATCTAGGTGCATCGACCAACATCTCATCGGTAATGCCAGTAAGTCGACTGATGTGCGAGGGAATCGATCTACCGGGATGAATCAAACTTTGAAAAGTCTCAATAACTTGCTTTCCATCATATAAGACAATGGCAATTTCAGTTATCTTATCGCGACGAAGGTGACCGCCGGTGGTCTCTATGTCAACAATTGCATATTTTCGAGTCATGGGATGATGAAATTATAAAAAATTATCATGTATTATAATCTGTTAATCATATTTGTTACACTTTTATTGACCCCCGGTTGTGCCAACACTGAAGTAGCGGAGTCAGCTGCGGTCGAGGTGGATCATCATGACGAATCGGTTCAGGTGAAACCGGGAGCCTGGCAGACCGAACTTTATCTACCTATATTGAAGGGCAAAAAGGTTAGCCTGGTCGTTAACCACACTTCAACCATTGGGCCAGTACACTTGGTAGACTCCCTCTTGGCCCTAAATATTGACATCAGAAAGATCTTTGCTCCAGAGCATGGATTCCGGGGGAAGGCGGATGCGGGAGAACACGTCTCAGATGAACAAGATCCTAAAACTGGCCTATCCATCGTCAGCTTGTATGGTGCAAAGCGCGGACCATCGCCCCAAGATCTCGAGCAAACTGATGTGGTCGTTTTTGATATTCAGGACGTCGGTGCTCGATTTTATACCTACATCTCTACCATGCACTATGTCATGACTGCCTCTGCAAAGGCTAATATCCCAGTACTCATATTTGATCGACCCAATCCAAATGGTCACTACGTCGATGGCCCAATCCGGGAAGACGCATATAAATCATTCGTGGGCATGCATCCGGTACCCATTGTATACGGAATGACCATTGGCGAATATGCACAAATGATCAATGGTGAAGGCTGGCTTGATGCATCAGTGCGATGTCAACTACAGGTCATTCCAGTTGGCAATTATGACCATCAAACCATGTATGATCTTCCCATCGCCCCCTCCCCTAACCTGCCCAATCTGAGATCTATACTCAGATATCCCTCCCTGTGCTTTTTCGAAGGAACACCCTTAAGCATTGGACGAGGTACGAAATATCAATTTCAAGTGATTGGCCATCCGGATCTTCTCCACACCGAATTTTCTTTCACACCACAATCAATGTTTGGAGCCGCCAAACCAAAGCTAATGGATCAACTGTGTTATGGTGAAACGTTACAAGATCAAAACCCTGCAGATATATTTGAGGAGCGCAAAATCAATTTGAGCTACCTAATAAAATACTACGAGCTCTTTCCCGACAAGACCAAGTTTTTTAATGAAAATAAGTGGATCGACAAACTCGCTGGTACGGCTGGTCTGCGAGAAGCCCTGCAATCCGGAAAAACGGAGGATCAAATCCGACAATCCTGGCAAGAAGACCTGCGCACTTATTCTAAAATTAGATCAAAATATTTGATCTATAGGTAAGGCAAGCTAAATGCCACTCAGGTCAAACTTGATCATCCGTTTGATAACTCAATAGGCGAGAAAGTTTCTCATTACAACATCTTAGCTACCCAACATCTTCACGTACTCCTGCACTTTGTCATTCGGCACCAGAATAGCTAGGTTGTATTGCTGTAGCTTCCATTTTCCCGCTTGATCTTTGACCAGCACACCGGAACCACGGCATTTGCCCATCCAAGTATCTAGCATCTCATTAAACCAGGAGACGTCTCCTGCGTCAGAAAAATAGACCCGCCGGTCTGAGGGCTTAAAGTCCCAGGCTCTGCCTTTATCGAAATAAGGTTTGGCAAATTTGATGAAGTCTGTCTTTGACCAGTTTTCCGTTGGGTCAGTGCCAAGATACACCCCATTCGCACTGATTAAATTGAAATAGGATCGCGAATCTGCCTTGGTCGCTGCCATATGCCAATTGTCTAAAATCGCATTGATGGTGGCACCCTCTCCCATCGGTTCGCACTTTTGTCTTCTCGTATCAGCAATCTGCATGATGCGCCAACCATTGGAACCGCGGTGCATTTGAAATGCATCAACACCGCAGTGCGAAAACTTCCCATTCACGTAGAAATCGTACCCAACCCAGGCAGTAGCTAATGCATCGTCAACCCGGACTTCCATACTGGTCACCTTCTCCTCCAGCGATCCCGGCTTGGCTTGGCTGATGCTCTTCGTAAAATCAGCGATTGGAATGGCTTTCTTGGTGCCATTGGATTCGGTACCAATGATTCTGGCATCATCAGTAAATAGGCCTCCAATGGCCTGCCCATCGCTTTTGTTCATGGCCGTAAACAGACGATAAACCAATGCTTCTACATCGGCTTCAGCATTGCCAGTATCCATATTTGAATCCTTTTTCGTAGATGGATCAGGCGTCTTTTCGTTGGATCCGGGGATGTAAGACTTGTCCTTGTCTTTGCTCGAGGGTCTATTGATCTTGATGTCTTTGGACTGCGCATGGCTCAAAGTCATAAAACAAGCCGCAAAGACAACGGTAAGGTAAATTTTGAGGTTGATTCTGGATGTTTGCATAAAGTGACTCATACTTTCGTTTATTTATGAATAAATTTAGCCCAATTATTTAATAGTATGACTTATCGGATGCGTCTATCAATTATTATGGTCCTTGCGGTGCTTACGTTCAGTTGTAAAATGGATAAGAAGGCACCCGAGGAAGACATTGCCACGCTGGAAGCAAAACTGGCTGAGGAGCATGACCCTAACACCTTGAAGACCTTATTGGGCCGATATCAAGAGGAAGCGAACAAGGCCTCAGGTGATGCCAAGCTTGACTATCTCTGGAAGGCAGGAGAAACCGCCCGTGCCTTACAGAACTTTGCTGAAGCTGAAAAAATTTTTCGTCAAATTTATGAGCAGCATCCCCAGAGTGAACAGGCCTCCAAGGCATTGTTCATCCATGCTTTCATGTGCGATGAAGACCTCAAACAATTTGAGAAAGCCAGGTCCTTGTACCAGTCTTTCTTAGACAAGTACCCCTCCTCAGATTTCAATGATGATGCACAGTTTCTTCTCGAGCATCTCGGCAAAAGTGATGAAGAAATGTTGGAGTTGTTAAGTAAGCAGAATCCCGAATAGGTTGATCTGGGGTCCTCGTGGATTGGTCGAATTTCTATGATCAAAGGAACAATTTTGGGGTACGGATCATTTGCAATATATAAGTCAAGATAGAAATATGCTTAAACGGGTCAAGAAATGGCTAGGTATAGAGGGGGTTAAGGTGGAAGTGGTGCTTCCAGAAGTCATCCAAAAAGAAGCTGGACAGATTGAGGGAAAAATCCGATTTACCTCAATGAACCCTCAAACTGTGTCGTCGATGCATTTCAAACTTATCGAGCGTTACGTGAGAGGCCGACGGAAGAAAAAGAGAACGGATGAGTATCTCCTCGCTCAAAAGGAGATCAACAAATTGATCGAGGTACCCGCCGAAGAAGTGATCGAGGTAAGTTTTGAACTTCCCTTCGATCTCCTCCATTCAGAAATGGATAGAATTGAAGGCAAGAACTTTTTGCTGCGCGGTATTGTGAAAGCAGCTAAGGCTCTCAAAGCGGTCCAATCTGAGTATCGAATTGAAGTGGAAGCTGATGTGGTTGGTACAGCACTCAATCCATTTGACAAACAAATCATCCATTTTCAATAACGATCCACTTTTAGCGAAGCACTGATGATCAAAGGGGTCCATACCATGTTTTATAGCTCTGAGCCAGAGGCACTGCGAGCCTTCATCCGTGACAAACTTGGTTTTGAAGCAAGAGATGTTGGTGAAGGTTGGTTGATTTTTGATGTTCCTGAAGCGGATATGGGCTGTCATCCTGCGGATCCATCGGGTAAACACGGTGCACCAACGGGTACCTGTGATATATCCTTTTACTGTGACAATGTGGCAACTACTGTGGAAGAATTAAGGGCGAAGGGGGTTGAATTTAAAGGTGATATTGAAGATCATGGATACGGTCTGGTCACCTACTTCAAAGCTCCAGGAGATTTTTACATCCAACTTTACCAACCAAAGTACTAAACCTCCGAAAACCTGAGGCCCACCCTCAGATGAGGCGATTTGCCGGGCTAGCCTCAACGTCCCTTTGTTTCACAAATCGTCGATGCCAACTTTGTGAAAGTGGCTTGCACCATTCTTGATCTAGTTGCCCTTTTGTCTTAATTAGATTGTCAAAAACTAGGGTTTGATCATCAATTTCGGACTTGGCATAGGCATTGGCAAAGTCTACTTTAGAGACGGTATGCACGGATTCATCCTTCCAATAGGAAAAAAACATCCGGTCGAACAGATCCAGTCCTTGTGAGGCCTCCAGAGATCGAATAAAATGGACAGAGGCATCTATGGAGCAACCTGAGGCCAAGTTCTGCCCTTCATCGACCATCAAGATGACAAAACGGTCATGTCTAATCTCGGCATGAGCGGCAAGTGGCTGATTATGAGCAGACCACTGAGAGACAAATCGATCCAACTCAAACTGGATCAGGGTTTGCTGATCATGACTCAAGGGCCGCTTATTTTGATATATCCATACCCGGGCTGTGTCTGGTAATTGGTCTATTGAAACCTTCATTTAGCTAAATTTTGAATTATCAATTCTGACAAATCGTACACTAAAACATCCTCTTGTTTACCTTTGTCAGTAAGTCCATCAGTCAGCATGGTCAGGCAAAAGGGGCAATTAACTGCGAGAATCTTAGCCTTGGACTCCAGGATCTCTTCTGCTCGTTCGGCGTTGATTCGACGATTCCCAGGCTCATCTTCTTTAAACATCTGTGCACCACCTGCTCCACAACACAAACCCTTAGATCGATTTCGTTCCATTTCAACCAAATCTGCATCAAGATGGTTTAGTACTTCTCGCGGTATTTCATAAATATCATTGGCTCGACCCAAGTAGCAGGAATCGTGATACGTCACCTTTGTTTCCTTACCCATTGCAGAGGCGATTGAGATCCGACCATCATCCAATAGTGACTTGAGTAATTGCGTATGGTGGATTACTTCATAATGGCCACCAAGAGCCGGATAGTCATTCTTCAAAACGTTGAAACAATGGGGGCAAGTTGTTACGATCTTCTTAATCTCATGCGTATTGAGTGTTTCAATATTCTGCAGAGCCAACATCTGAAAAACAAATTCGTTGCCAGCTCGTCGAGCTGGATCTCCGGTACACTGCTCTTCTTTGCCCAAAATGGCGTAGGAAATCTGAGCAGCCTCCAGAATTTGCACAAAGGAGCGAGTCACTTTTTGAGCCCTCGGATCAAAACTTCCCGCACAACCTACCCAAAAGAGGATCTCAGGAGGTGCCTTATCTGCCGGCCATTCTGATAAAATTGGAACTTTCATCTGCTAGTTTCTTTCAATTGATTCAGCCTTCTTCGATCCAAGCATCCCTTTCCTTGTTCATTTGCCATACCGCACCTGAGTTCTCTAAGCTGTTAAACATCGGTAACCAGTCACCCGGTCCTGCCCCTTCTGTCAAGATCTCATATCGTCTCATTTTCAAAATAATATCCAGCGGATTGATTAAAATCGGGCAAGCCTCAACACAAGCATTACAGGTCGTACAGGCGTGAATTTCCTCCCGGCTAATGCGGTCAAATAAATTGGCACCATCATTAAAATTAGTTGGTTTCAACTTTACATTTTCCTTCTTTTGCTGGTCGTCGATGTATTCGATTTTACCCGATGCCAGCTTGTTACCCACTTCCGATACCCGATCGCGAACATCCATCATAATCTTTCGTGGAGAGAGTTTTTTGCCGGTCATGTTTGCTGGACAAACCGAAGTGCACCTACCACATTCTGTGCACGTGTAAGCTTCCAACAAGTTCTTCCAACTCAAATCAAAAACATCTCGTGCCCCAAAGGTCGGAATCTCATCAGCCGGCGGTGCCTCAGCTGGTTCGGTCAGGCCTAGCATACTTTTTACTTCATTCATGATCGCCGGCATGTTCTCCATCTTACCCTTCGGTTCAATGCGGCCGTAATAGGTATTCGGAAAGGCAAAAAGGATATGCAGATGTTTGCTGATCGGCAGGTACAGCAGAAAAGCAAAGACTGTCAGTACATGTAACCACCATCCCAAGCGCTCCACAAAAACCAAAACGTTGGGATCCCAATTGTTAAAAAACCATGGGCCCAATTGCCCACTGATCAAAAATGACCCAGTGTTGGGATATGACATTGGGTCGTGTGTCTGTAAAATGGTATCAGCACCATTCATCAGGAAAATACCTATAATTAGTACAATTTCTCCCAATAAGATCAAATTGGCATCACGGCTGGGCCAACCCTTCATTTCAGGCTGTTGGAATCGATTGACTTTCCGCACATTACGCCGCCAAATAAAAATAAGGGTTGCTATCAAGGCCAAGACAGACAGCAACTCAATTGTGCTGACCACGAAGGTGTAAAAAGCCCCTAAATAAGGCGCGAAGAATCGATGGGTACCAAATATACCATCTATCAGTATCTCAACCAGTTCGATTTGGGTGATCACGAATGCCAAGTAAATCGAGAGATGTAAGAAAGCCGGAATGAACCGCTTGAACATTTTCCGTTGACCTAAGGCCATCAACACCATCTGTCGCCACCGCTGTCCCGCCGTGCCCTGCACTTCCCAGCTGGCACCCAAGCGGATATTGGCAAAAATTCGGCCATAGAGTCGCATCGACAACACAACAACAACCAAGAAAATGATCGAGAAAAAGATCTCTGCAATGCCCATGCTGCTCTTTAAAATTGGCTAACTTACCTCCCTCTAATAACGTAGATTTTGGTGGGTTTACCATGAAAATACTTGACGAAAACCAGATCAAGCAGAAAATTAAACGCCTGGCCATTGAGATTGTAGAGAACAACTACAATGCGAATCAAATTGTGCTGGCCGGCATCAATCGGAATGGCGTACACTTTGCCAAAATGCTTTATTCGGCACTGAAGAAAATTACTAATATTGAATTGAGCCAATGCCAAATCTCCTTAAACCCAGCCGATCCCCTAGCCATTCCAATCACCATCAGCGCCGATGCAGGCTCCTTGGCCAATTCACGCATTATTGTGATCGATGATGTCGCCAATACGGGCCGTACGATTTTTTATGCGATGCAACCTTTGATGGAGTTGCTGGCTGAAAAAGTCGAAGTTGCGGTACTCGTAGATCGCAAGCACAAATCCTTTCCGATTAAGGTAGACTATGTTGGACTTTCGCTGGCAACAACCTTAAAGGAGAATATTGACGTCCGTATTCGTGAAGTCGATGAGATGTCGGTGCATTTACTCTAGTATGGCAGCAATGCTTGGATGCCTGCCCTCGACCGGACTCCGATTTTTATTAAATAATTGTGTTATTAAACTAAGATTTCCGTAACACCAAAGAATCAGCTGCCATGGTGAAGGTGCACCCAGCCCGAGTTAATAGCGTGGAAAGTCAGCCTCTTACCGTAAAATAAGAAAAGCTAATTTTTGGGATCAAAGTTGATTTTTGACGATGGGGTTTATCCTCAAGATTTAGTGACCCCCCTAAAAATTTTCGATATTTTTTTTGAGTGGAAAATTCAGTGCAGAGTTTGGGGATGATTGGGTTTTGCCCCGCTTTCTTGACTTTGCTATTGAAATTTAATAATTCCTTCCAATTCATGTTGCATGGCATCCAGTTCCTTTTTGGCAGCTAAATATCCTATCTCAAATATTTCTTTAGCCTTGCTAAAATTAAAGATGTGAAAATCATTTAATCCCTGAGGCTCCACGATGAGATCGCACGCATCATAGTGAAGTCGCGAACGATACCAAAGTGAAATCTCAAAAACGCGAGCGAGAATACTTTTGATTCCACTTAATTCTTCAGAAGATTTGTCCACTTTAATAACGGCATTACTCGCGACTAAAAAATCGCAGAGATGGCGGATGGGATGTGCGGGCATATTATTCATCACACCACCATCTACATAGTATTTACCATCAATTTCTATGGGTTGAAATACACCCGGCACAGCAGACGAAGCAATCACCAAATCATGCAGCGGACCATCTGACCAAATTTCGTGTTTGCCAGCGTTCAAATTCGTGACCCCTACGTAAAACTTTCGTTTAAGTGCCGAAAAATCATTGTCCGGAACATACTTCTTTAGTTGTTTATGGACATAGTCTTGAGTACTGAGGCCCCGACGCGGAAGCACCAACTTAAAGACTTTACGCAAATTACTATCCTCAGAAATCTTCAAAATCTCTTTGGGACGATAACCCTGTGCATACATGACACCGATGATGGCTCCGGCACTGGTACCACAGACCACATCTGGGATAATACCCACTTCTTCGAGCGCTTGCAGAACCCCAATGTGGGCAAAACCGCGTGCTCCGCCACCGGAAAGTGTTATTCCAATTTTCAGTTTTTCACGATACATATGATGTCGATCAAATCACCCCCTAAAATTACACATTAAGTCCCTAAGCAGTAAAAGCGAAAAGCCGCCTCAAAACGTTTTTGAAGCGGCCAATCATCTCATGGTCTGCCCACTCAGAGGGAATCTGAAGGCAGACGGAGCAATTTAATAACTTTTCTTTAAAAGAAGATTTTCAGGGTCGTATTCCACGTGCGGCCAAAGCCCCAGATGCCCCGATTATCGTAAAATTCATCACGACTAGAAGTGGACGGGTCATCGAGAATGTTGGTCTCCAACTCAGATACGTACTCTGTATCAAAAACATTGTTCATGTTAAATCTCAATGACGCCCCTAAACCTTCGGTCAGTGAAAAATTGTAAGATAGTCCTGCATCCACCAGCGAGTAACTCGGCAGCCTAACAATTTCACCACCTGGCTCAAAAAACTGGGAATCGTTCACATCGTAGTCCGCATATAAGCGATCGGCTAAGAAATAATCGGCGTAGAAACTGAGGCCCTTGGTAATCTCGTATCCGAGGCCAAGACCTAGTGTTGTCTGAGCGGCATCACCAACAGGTAGTCCATCGGCAAAAATGGTAGCTTCTCCCTCAGGAGTTTGGGTGTCTAAGTTGGTGCCCCTTGCATTGAAATTGCTGTTATATTTCCAATCACCAAGGGAAAGCATTCCATTTAAGCTAAAGGTTCGAGAAACTTGATAGTTAAGTTCCATTTCAAGTCCGATATGACTTTGCTCCACATTTTCGAACTGAAACAGAATATCTTGATCATTGGCGTTTTCAACCGATCGATCAAACTGTCGATTACCCCAGACGGTTGAATATAAGTTCACTTTGGCAGAAAAGGCAGAACTTCGATATCCATAACCCAGTTCAAAAGCAGTGACCGACTGATTTTTAACCGTTTCATTCACATCATTGACAAAATTGATGTAGACATTATCAAAAATTGGTTGTTGACTGTAGTAACCACCATTAAAATAGACATTGTGTCTTTCATCAATATTGTAATTAGCTCCAGCCTTGATCGTTCCTCCCAGGAAGTTCTCCCAATCTGTTTCTTGTTGCGGATCACTGTCGAGGTAGTTGAAATAGTCCACCCGCTTAAATCCTTGATTAGATCCAGAGACGGAAACAAAGGCACTTAGATCGTTGGCGGTGTACTCCAGTTGAGCAAATAAGCCAAGCCAGTTGACTAATCCATCATTGTAATAATTCAAAACATTATTTCCCTCCTTGTAGCCGTTGGCACCAAAACTTCCAAATTCAGCTGCCTCCTCTGTGGTAATATAATTTTGCGGATTGTTGTCATCAGCGCGAGATAAATAGGCATCATTTCCCAGCAGATTCTCCACTCTTCGATAATGAATTCCTTTGTAAGCGCGACCGTCTAGACCAGCGACCAAATTGAGACTGCTGCTCAATTTCGTGGTCAAGGTTGATAACACACCGTACCAGTTATGTGAGTTCATTGACGCCCTTCGGATAAAACCCTGACCGGAACTTGTGGAGGTATATTTACCCGCGAATGGGCCGTCGCTCTCAGGGTCTTTGGTGCCCCAGTCTGGGTCAACAGACTGACCTTGATTAGCTCGGATAATGTCATCAAATCTCACTTGGCCGTTTTGATCGTGCACGCCAACACCGAGTCCGGTGAAGCTGTCAAAGACGCGTCCGCGGAAGAAGAGATCCTCATTGGGACCGTTAAATCGACCTCTCGGTCCGGTTCCACCTCCGCGGCCCAGTGAAACGTAGACCGAGGTTTTAAGATCCGTATTGGGGGAAATGGTCAGATAGTGGTTTAGGAACGCTTTAGGTTTGTGGTAAAAGTTTCTTCTCCAATTAAATTCCTCTCCATCAAGGTTACCCCAGGTCCAATTAAACCTTCGACCCAAGTCTGTGGCTGCCTCATTCGTATTATCTGGATCGACGAAAGTTCGCAGCGATAAATTATCAAAGCGTCCTGGCATCAATCTCTGATGGTGCCACTGAGGTGCACCGAGCACGGTGAAAGACAACATATTGTTGGAATTAAATTGCTTGGTTACCGAGGCAAAATAGGAATACGCCCTAAACTGAGTTCCGTCTACATAGCCATCTCCTCTAGTATGAGTTGCCTGCAGTGAAACTGCCCAGCCCTTGTTGCCCAATCCGGTATTGACGGAGAATGCATATTTAGCATAGGCATTGTTTCCGAGGCTGACGCTGGCCGTTCCACCTTTTTTATTTAAAGCGGCATTGGTCACGATGTTAATCGATCCTCCCACCGATGATACGGCCAACTTAGATGCTCCAAGTCCACGCTGGACCTGAAGACTGCTGGTGACGTCTGAAAGTCCTGCCCAATTTGACCAGTAGACCCAACCATTTTCCATATCGTTGACGGGGATCCCGTTGATCATCACCGCCGTGTTTCGTTGGTCAAAGCCCCGAACATTGATTCTCGAATCGCCAAATCCACCGCCCTGTTTTGTCACATAAATGGAAGGTGTCTTTCTCAACATTTCCGGATACTCCTGGTTGCCAACTTTAGCATCAATTTCACTGCCCTTGATGGTACTCACCGCCACTGGTGTGCGACGATCAATGGCCAAACTGGCAATGACAGTAATCTCCTTGAGGCCGATGGCATCTGTCGATAGATCTACGGTGCCCAGATCTATGTCAGAACCCTGCATTTGAATCGGTAATTCAATGGTTGCATATCCCGTGTATGAGATCACTAAGCTTTGCGATCCCTCCGGAACATCTTCAATGGTAAAGGAACCGTCGAAATCGGTAACCGCACCTCGACTGGTGCCATCTAGTAAGACCGAAGCTCCAATGAGCCCCTCACCGCCATCAGCATCCATCACGACGCCGCTGACTTTGCCCTGGCCATAAGCCATAGCACAGGACATGATCATTACGATCAGGTAGGTAAAGAAATTTTTCATTAGAATAGGTAAGTTTTGTGAGTTAATCAACCTCAAAAATACATCTCAGCCTTGGTAAGGAAGTGGCAATAGATTAATAAATTGTTAAATCTAACGCCTCGTCCTCAAGCTAAAACACATTGCAAAAATATTAAATTGAGATCTCATGTATGGTGATTCACCAGTCTTGTTTAGAGAATTATGAATTTCGCAGCAATTCGATTACTTCTACACAATTTGGCAAAGAAAAGAAGGGTATTGATGCGATGATTGCATCATACTTTTTTATTTAACCTGAAGTCAGAAAGTAATCGTCATCGTTGGGAAGAAAGATTTCAGCCATCATGCATCTGGCACTGCCCCCACCATATTGTTCAATGGTTGTCAGAGGGGTGTAGACAGGATCGACAAATAGCCGGATATGTTCAACTTGATCGGGAGTCAGAGATCGAAAGGCTTGTTCGGACATGACCAAGATGTTGCGTCCGCCCGGCACACTCAATTCAAGCATGTTTCCAGCAAAGGAAGCCATTTGTCCGAGGTCAATTTCCAGGATGTCTTTCCCCGCTGCTTCCAAATGATGTATGACCTCTTCTCGTTCATTCTCAGCTGGAATCGCATCAAGGCAGACAACGGCCATTTGAGAACCGATCGACATCATGACATTCGTATGGTAGATCGGTATCGCATCTGCATCAACAGCCTTAAAAACCATTCGTTGATAGCCCATCAAGGTGCAGAATTTATCTAAAATGCTGGGATCGGTCCGAACACTTAAACAGGCATAGACGCGTCGATCCACATGATCGATCACCATGCTACCGGTAGACTCTAGAAAAATTCCCTTTTCTTCGTATTGTTCAAGTGAATATCGACGTCGATAACTGTATTTTTCCATGAGGGCTTCGACAATATCTTCCCTCCTCTCCGCTCTCCGAATACTTGAATGCAGTGGGTAGGTAATCAAAGCCCCATTTGCGTGTAAGGATATCCAATTATTCGGGAAGACGGCATCCGGCTTGACGGGACTATCCGAATCTTCGAACACTTCAACCTTTACGCTCCGGTCACGCAGGGTCAGCACCATCTCATCAAACTCCTTAAGTGCCGCCTTTTGAACATCCTCGATGTTTGCATCTGAATTCTTCTGAAAGGCATTGTTTTCGGCCGTTTCCGGATTAAATCCAAACTGATGCGGTCTAATCATAAACACCGTATTGGTACACTGTTGAGCCATGTTTCCATGCAGGTAGTTTCGCGCTGCAAAACTAACCGAAATATTTCGGACACCACAGCTCTAGCATTCCCATTGCCCTGCCTTTCGCTGATTAGGCTCACCAATCCCTGCTGGCTTAGTGGTCCAAATTTCGATGATTTCTTGGTTTTGGTCTTTGCCCCTTTATTTCTTGGTTTTTGGCAACTGGTCTTCTTGCATCGCACAAGAAAGCCTTGACTGAAGCCGTAATTCGTCCTTGCGCTCCTTGTATCTTGGTCTTTGTATCTTGCTTTCTTTGGACTTTGACTTTATCTGTGCACTGCTGTCTTGACAAAGATGTGCAATCTTCACGTTGACCCCTTGTATCTTGGTCTTTGTATCTTGCTTTCTTTGGTCTTTGGTCTTTGGTCTTTTGGTAGGCTAGCCCTCGCCCTGTTGAATCTCCGCTGTCGCTCCAATTAAACCGGGGCGTCTACCCACACGAGAATCTTGCTGAAGGTTTGGTCTTTGCCCCTTTGTATATTGGTTGCTTGACCCCTTGTATCTTGGTCTTTGTATCTTGCTTTCTTTGGACTTTGACTTTATCTGTGCACTGCTGTCTTGACAAAGATGTGCAATCTTCACCTTGACCCCTTGTATCTTGGTCTTGGTATCTTGCTTTTTTTGGAATTTGACTTTATCTGCGCACTGCTGTCTTGACAGAGATGTGCAATCTTCACGTTGACCCCTTGTATCTTGGTCTTGGTATCTTGCTTTTTTTGGTCTTTGGTCTTTGGTCTTTTGGTAGGCTAGCCCTCGCCCTGTTGAATCTCCGCTGTCGCTCCAATTAAACCGGGGCGTCTACCCACACGAGAATCTTGCTGAAGGTTTGGTCTTTGCCCCTTTGTATATTGGTTGCTTGACCCCTTGTATCTTGGTCTTTGTATCTTGCTTTCTTTGGACTTTGACTTTATCTGTGCACTGCTGTCTTGACAAAGATGTGCAATCTTCACGTTGACCCCTTGTATCTTGGTCTTTGTATCTTGCTTTCTTTGGACTTTGACTTTATCTGCGCACTGCTGTCTTGACAGAGATGTGCAATCTTCACGTTGACCCCTTGTATCTTGGTCTTTGTATCTTGCTTTTTTTGGTCTTTGGTCTTTGGTCTTTTAGTAGGCTAGCCCTCGCCCTGTTGAATCTCCGCTGTCGCTCCAATTAAACCGGGGCGTCTACCCACACGAGAATCTTGCTGAAGGTTTGGTCTTTGCCCCTTTGTATATTGGTTGCTTGACCCCTTGTATCTTGGTCTTTGTATCTTGGTATTTTTGGAATTTGGTCTTTTGCTATCGAACAGCCTCGGGTTTTTG
Source organism: Saprospiraceae bacterium (assembly GCA_965223215.1). Lineage (GTDB taxonomy): Bacteria > Bacteroidota > Bacteroidia > Chitinophagales > Saprospiraceae > JABDMH01. The sequence goes on from CBDCVZ010000010.1 coordinate 1,176,978, forward strand.
TCTTCGGACATAATTATATCTTTCCTTCAAAATGGAAGGTTTATGTTTCGAACTAGTGTTACCATCTTTTTATGCCTGTCGCTAATCTCCTTACTTGGTCAATCGCCTTATGAAGTACCTCCTAATGTGGATTTAAGGCTATACGATATCGCCAAAGCACCTCAACCAGCTAGAATTAAGCAGGATATTGAAAAACTTGTCTCGTTTGGCACTCGTAATACGCTTTCTGATACCTCATCTAATCAATTTGGAATTGGTGCGGCACGAAGATGGATCAAACAAGAATTCCAACGAATCTCTCGTGCCTGTTCGGATTGTCTCGAGGTGACCTATCAAAGGGGGCTGGTCCGAGCAGAAGGTAATACACGAATACCCGTCGATACTTGGATCGTGAATGTCGTTGCTATTTTACGTGGTAAAACCAGGCCTAATCGATATGTCATCATGTCCGGAGACATCGATTCTCGTATCTCAGATGCCACCAATGCCACTGATGCGGCTCCCGGTGCCAATGATAATGCATCAGGAATAGCTGGAACTTTAGAAGCTGCGCGCGTACTCACGAAATATGAGTTTGACCATAGCATCGTATTTGCTGCACTATCAGGAGAAGAACAAGGCCTTTTCGGAGGCAAAATTATGGCAGAAACTGCCGTGTCAGACGCCTGGGAAATTGTTGGTATTTTGAACAATGATATGATCGGCAATATTCATGGGATAGATGGGGTCATCGATAATCAATCGTTCCGAATCTTCTCTGAGCCAACACCCGCGACCGACGACCTGCAGAAACAAACCTGGCGACGCTTCTATGGAGGTGAGGTCGATGGACCATCCAGACAGTTGGCTAGATACGTGCACCGACTAACCCATGCCTATGTCACCAATGCAAATCCAATCATGATTTACCGGCTAGACCGTTTTGGTAGAGGTGGGCACCATCGACCCTTTAATGACGCGGGATTTGCCGGGATCAGAATCATGGAAGCCCATGAAAACTATCATCGACAACACCAAGATTTAAGAGAAGAAGATGGTATCTCCTACGGTGACATTATTGAAGGTGTGGACTTCGAATATGCTGCCAAACTTACGGGTGTCAATGCGGTGTCCTTAGCTTCACTTGCCTGGGCTCCATCGGCTCCGTCAGAAGTGCGGATAGGGGGTGTAGTCCAACCATCAACTTATCTGGAATGGGACCAAGTCACAGATGCCAACCTGGCCGGTTATAAGATCTACTGGCGGGAAACGACCTCTTCTACCTGGGATTATCAGCGATATGTGGGCAATACGACGTCTTACACACTACACGACATCATCATTGACAACTATCTTTTTGGGGTGGCATCCGTCGCAAAAAGTGGACACGAAAGCCCCGTTGTCTATCCGTCAAATCTAGTCCGACGTCGACGATAGATAATGAGGTGGCGGAAATACGTAATGAATCGCTGCCTTACCGACAGAATCTTTGATGATCCCATTTTGCAGGGCCGGCCCGATCTCTTCCGATTTGATAATCACCAGCTGCATGTCTTCCAACTCATCCAAGTCAGTGTCAGAGACCTTCTGACAGTTTTTTGCCAAAAAATGGTGACAACAATTGGTTACATAGGCAGGATTAAGGTAAGAGACTCCGAGGTACTTCCAATCATCTGAAGCATAACCAGTTTCCTCTTGCAGTTCTCGTTGCGCAGCGGCTAGAGGTTCTTCATTCGCATCCATCAGCCCAGCTGGTAACTCCTCAATCACTTGATCTAATCCAAATCGATATTGCCGCACAAGAATGAGTCCACCATGTTGATCTAAAGCCACCACATTGATGGTGTCTCTGGCGTGAAGCACGATGGCATCCAGCACCGCCTGATTTCTGGGATTCTGCATTCGCTTGATCTCAATATCAAATAAGGGAACCTCAGGACCCGGCCTACTTGAAAGCAGCTGCCAAGGTTTTATCTTTGAGAATTCATGCTTCATCCGGTAGGAACTTATGCTAAAAGCTGCAGAGATCGTTAAAATCTGCGAAAACTCAAAGACGGTGGACAAAAGGATCTTGACCTTGCGGTATCTGATGGTCTAATATCTAATAAGGAATAAAAGAACCAGCCATATCACCCTCAACCGAAATCGAGAAGCATCTGAGGCTGCTTGTGTTTCAAATACAACTCAGTGTCTAATCCAGATCGGCTGCTCTCATCAATATACTTGGAGACAGCCAATTTGAATTGGTCCCTAATGATCTGAGCTACTTTGCCCTCTCCTCGCATCCTGGTCTTAAATCTACTATCGTTGAGTTGACCACCATGGCATTCGGCAACCTTAGCCAGTACTTTGGTGCTCCGTTCAGGATAGGCCTTACCCATCCAATCTTGAAAAATCGAACCAACATCTCCATTTAACCTCAAGATGGTATAGCCGGCTTTTGTCGCTCCCATAAGCCCGGCAATCCTAACGATCTCGATCACTTCATGGTCGTTCAGTCCCGGAATAATAGGTGCGACCATGACTCCGACCGGAATACCTTCTTTGGCAAGGAATGCCAAAGTTTGAAGTCTTTGCTTGACGCTGGCCGTGCGTGGTTCCATTTTTTGTCTCAGTGATTCATCCAGGGTGGTTATGGAAATAATCACCGTTACCAATCGGAGGGCAGCTAAATCTCTGAGTAGGTCGACATCACGCTGAATCAAACTGTTCTTGGTTATGATGCCGGTGCTATGTCGGAAAGAAAGGAAGACTTCCAACAGCCGCCGAGTGATACTTAGCTGTTTTTCAATGGGTTGATAACAATCCGTGTTTCCGGACAAAACAATCGTGTCGCCATTCCAGTTTTTCTTGCATAGATGCTGATGCAACAAACCTGGTGCATTTTTCTTCACCAGAATCTTAGATTCAAAATCAACGCCAGCACTATAACCCCAGTACGGATGTGTATTTCTAGCGTAACAGTAAACGCACCCGTGTTCACAGCCCTGGTAAGGATTGATGGAGTAATCCATACCGACATCTGGGCTGTCAACTTTGTTCACAATTGTCTTGGGGAAAACTTCAATGTATTGACTTTTTCGATAAGCTCCTTCAGAGATGTCTATAGCATCAATTCTTGATGTTTGCAAAAATTTAGAGTAAGGATCAGGAGGGTTGAATTGAGCACCTCGCCCCTTAATTAGGGATGATTTCATAATTAGACGAATTTATCGACTAAATATAGACGATTTTATCGACTATGTCAAATTGATCCGACTTCACCAACCCCTAGATCGGTTGGCCGATCACTCATGCTTGGCGAAAAAAACCAAGAGGCGAAGATCGTTTGTGATATCGTAGAAGTGATGGGTCGCATCGGCTTTAACAAAGATCACATCTCCTTCTTTTACCTCCATGGAAGTACCGGACACCTCAAATTTGGCCTTTCCTTCCAAAACGTAATATGCCTCATCGATTTTATGGGGCGATTGTTCATCCTTCGATCCAGCCTTGAGGGTGTAAATCCCCCATCATCATATGGTCATTATTAAAGAAGTTGAGATAGGGCTTCTGGGAATTTGACTGGGCGTCGAGGAGCTCTTGACGGTCAAAGAGAGCCAGATCACCCAGGGTGTCTCGAAGTTTTGCATGATCCTCTTGAGCCATGACAACGAGAAATAGACCAAGGTGAAATGTTGCCGTCAGAAGTGATTTAATCATTGCGCATCATTTTTATTTGAGCATTCAATGTAATGCTTCGCTTTTAGATATAAGCAGACAAGTCATATATTTGCCAAAGAGATTGTCGAAGTGTCGGAAAGTTGGCTTATCCCAACATAATGAGGCACTAATTCGACTGGAACACCCGTTTCAAACCCAAGGACAAAACCGATTGTCATCCAAATGCGTTACACCATATGATCTGGAGGCGACAGAGATTTGAAGCCTCACATTGAAATGGTCAATTATCGTAAAAAATTCAAAACATTCGTCGTAATGAAAATAAGCAGTCAACTACTCATTATTCTAAGCTTTTTGATGATCGGCATGAGTTGCTCGTCCGTTGAGACCAGCAAGGGACTGGTCCTGACCGGAGAGGTTTCGGATGCCGCTGATATGCAGTTTTTCTTGGACAATATCACCTTAAGTAAAACCCAAGTCATCGCCAAAGCTCCGATTTCTTCTAGTGGGAGTTTCAAAATTGAAATGAAAGAACCCCTGACGCCTGGAATCTATCGTCTGCGGGTAGGATCTCAGCGTGCCTTTACATTTCTTGACGGAACGGAAAAGAAAATTACGCTCAATACGTCCATGAATCAAATTGGATCTTATGATTTTACCTTGGAGGGAGCTCCACATGCCAATTCGATGGTTGAGACGATGGGAAAATTGCGCAGAAAAGAGATTACCCAAAAGGATCTCATGCAGATCATTGAGAATTGTGAAAACCCGATCGCTGCCATGCACTATGCAACCATGGTTCCACCATCGAGTGAAAGCCTTGGCATGATGAAGAAGGTCGCAGGTCGTTTGGATGCGGCCTACCCTGACTCGGAATATACCCAGGTCTTTAAGTCTGAGGTCAGTAACATTGAGACGCAAATTGCCCGACGCCAGTCGCAAGAAGTGGTTAAGGTCGGACAACCGGCACCGGATATTGCACTACCAAATCCAGGTGGTCAAACCATGAAACTCTCTGATTTAAAGGGGAAGGTAGTCCTGCTAGATTTCTGGGCCTCTTGGTGTGGTCCTTGTCGAAGAGCCAATCCGCATGTCGTAAAAACGTACAACAAATACAAAGACAAAGGTTTCACCGTTTTTAGTGTTTCTCTCGATAGACCAGGACAGGCTGAGCGTTGGAAGCAAGCCATTGCCCAGGACAAATTGTCTTGGCCCTATCATGTGAGTGACCTGAAATATTGGAACAGTGCTCCAGCCTCGGTCTATGGTGTACGTGGCATTCCCAAGACCTTTCTGATCGACAAGGATGGAACCATTGCCTCTACCAGTGTGAGTCCATATTCGCTGGACCAAGAGTTGGAGAAGCTACTTTAGCACTCTGATACCAGTCCTACCGGCAGGCATCGACATCATAATTTACCCTTTCACTAAATGATGGAGCAGGATCCCAGCTGCAATGGCCACATTGAGTGAATTGGCTTGCGACTCAACATGTGGCGCAATCGTTATTGACCGGTATTTAATCCCCGTGAGATGTGATTGGGTACCATGGCTTTCATTACCCAATACCAGGATGCCCTTTTGACCAAAGGATAGCCCTCGGATATTTTCTCCTTTCATCTGGGCCACAAAACATGGGTGTCTTTCATATTTGTCACAAACTTCTCGTAGAGGGGCGATCTTGATAGGTATCCTGGCCAGACTACCCATGGTCGCATGAACTACCTTTGGATTATAAACATCGACGGAGTTGTGGGATAAATAGATTTCTTTCAGTCCAAACCAATCTGCTGTCCGGATGATCGTTCCCAAGTTGCCAGGATCTGAAATACCGTCGAGATATAAGATCCAGCTGCTATCAATTGCCTGGGTGGGTACCAACATTTCGCACTCGATCAGTACTTGATCAGGAGTTGTAAACATGCTCATCTGCTTCAACTCATCCACCGTCACCTCAAAAACCTTCGCTCTCAATGCTGATAGGAGATCTAAATGTTCCTCAATCCAACTATTAAGGCCGTATATTCCCTTGATAATCTGGTCATTACACTTTATAAATTCTTGCACAACTTTCCGCCCTTCAGCGGTGAAAACGGCATACTTTTGTCTATTCTTTTTTAGTTTTAATGATTGTAAATATTTAATTCTACTCTTTGAAACTTTCTGTATCTCCATATTGGTCCATGCACTCAGAAAGTAAAAATACGGATTCGTGGTCTATGGGGCGTTACCATGTAGTCCTAGCCTTGGCGGCATTGCTGATCTCTTGCAATACCAAAAAATATCTGCAGGCGGATGAGGTGCTTCTGGTCAAAAACAAGGTGGTGGTTTATTCCAAAGAGATGTCGACCAGTGAAAAAAACGTACTTCGCTACGAACTCCAAACCCAGATAAAGCAGCAACCCAATGATCGGTCACTAATCTTTTTTAAGCCTCGTTTATGGTTTTATTATCGCCAGCTAGAAAAAGGTGATTCGACTGATTTTGATCGATTTGCCCAGCGCCGACTTGCCGAGCCTCCAAGCCTATACAACAAAGACCTGGCCTATGAGTCCCAAAATAATATGGAAGAATTAATTTTCAACAAGGGATACCTAGAATCTGAGGTTTGGCTCGAAGACACGGTCATAGATCAAAAGGCATTTGTGACTTATTACGTCAAACCTAATCGACTGTACCGAGTGGACAAATTTGATGTGCTAGCTCCAGACTCGGCGGTAAGTAGAATTGTTTCTCAGGGCCTCAACGAGTCTTATTTAAAACCTGGTAAACCGGTATCTAATATTCTTCTAAATCAGGAAAAACAAAGAATCATTGCCGCCTTACATCAGGAGGGTTATGCCGACTTTTCTTATAGCAACTTCGGAAAACTGGAAGCCACGGATACGACTGGAGGTCTCGTTGACATGCGACTTCCGATTCTACCCAATCAAAACAATCAATTGGAGCGCAAATTTGTTGGCAATATTCGAGTGAACAATCGCAGTCAGGGCGATGCTTTTAAACTGGCCATGGGCAGTATGTATGACTCGATTTATTTTGTGGGCTTCGACCGACGCAATAGCGTGAAGCCCACCACGCTGCTAAAATACATTGAGCTGCGACCTGGATCACTCTACCAGAAGAGCGACCTAAGTCGGACCAGGACCCAATTGCAACTGCCCGCCATTCAGTTTGCTGATATTCGACCCACTGAGCGAAAGGATGGATCAAACATCGTTGACTTTGAAATTGATATTCTATCAGCCAAAAGAATTGAGACGGACCTCGAATTTGAGTTTAATCGAACCACGGTGAGCAGTGAGTCTTTTATCGGTATTGGATCAAGTGTGAGTTTAATTAATAATAATTTTTTGGGAGGTTCAGAAAGATTGTCCAACGGCCTTGATGTGAACTTTGAAATTGATCCTGATTTGAGCAGTGTATTTAATGCAGCCAATATTAATTTTTATAACACCCTAGAAATCCCACGATTTGCCGACTTCTTTAAATTACACAGCTCCCTCCAAAACAGCCGCCTGTTTAATCAAACCAAATATGGAGCATTTATTTCTAATGCAAACACAATATTTGACATCGGTTACGAATACGTCGACCTTTTCAACTTTTTTAATTATCATTCCCTGACGGCAGAATATGGATTTCGGGGCACCATACCCGGCGTTAAATCTCGCAAGCGCATTGAAATCATTCACCCTTCGATCACATATTTCAACCCGACCATTCGGGCAGAATTCGATTCTTTATATTCGGAGCAGACATTTGCAAGAAAATCCTTCGGGCCTCAGCTTTTTACCGGTGTCTTGTTCAATCGATTTACCCAAACCATCGAGAGAGTTGCAGGAATTCGAGGTTTTTCTTCTGCCCTCATTGCCGATTTTGAACTGTCGGGCCTTGAAGTTTATTTGGTAAATCTGGCTGTAAATGGATTAAAAGAACCATTTAAATTGGGATCTCTGACCTTTGCTCATTTTGCAAGGATGGAGTTAGATGGAAGACTTTACAAGCAGCTCAACTCTGATCAGGTGTTGGCTTTTCGAGCTAATTTCGGCATTGCGGTACCTTTCGGTCCAAGCACTTTTATTCCCTACGTCAAACAGTTTTATTTAGGCGGGCCATTGAGCATGCGAGCATGGCGTATACGTGAACTAGGTCCAGGAGCCTTTCAGGATCCCAATGCCTCACGCAGCAATGGAACACCGTTTTTTCAAGCAGCTGATTTAAAAATCCTGCTCAATGCCGAATATCGCTTTGATATCTTTTGGCGCATCGAGGGTGCCTTCTTTGTCGATGCTGGCAACGTTTGGTCGCTACAAAAGGACGAGAGAGATGGAGGTGTTTTCTCAACTGATTTTCTAAAGCAGATGGCGGTAGGATCTGGTGGAGGCATGCGATTCGATGCGGACTATTTTAAGGTAGTATTGGACGTAGGTGTAAAAGTGAGAAACCCCTTTCCGAATGAAGACGGACAATATGGCGCCTGGCGAGATAGTCCGGCTGCTCGGGATGTGCTTAATTGGAATTTCGCGATTAATTACCCCTTTTAATAGCTACTGTCGTCGTCTCATAATAAGACCAGAATCTCTGATTAGCGCATCCTTATTCCGACTCGAATATTAACCGCGAAATGGTTTCAAACCTCCAAAAGGATCGGGCTACAAATGCTGAGTTTTGAATGCGATCTACACTTTTATTTAAACATGGAACGCCTACCATAATCCTTGCAAATTGGACAAGCCTTCGGATCGTGTCCTCGAGCGGGACAATATGCTCGTCCAAAATAAATAATTTGTAAGTGCAATTTATTCCATAGATTTTTTGGAAACACTTTCTTTAGGTCGCGTTCCGTTTGAACCACAGACTTTCCGTTGCTCAGCAGCCATCGCCAAGCAAGTCGATGAATATGTGTATCCACCGGAAAGGCTGGGATATTAAAAGCTTGCGCCATAACCACGGATGCTGTTTTGTGCCCGACACCCGGCAGTGACTCCAATGCATTGAGTTCAGCGGGTACTTTCCCCTGGTATTTTTCCATCAGGATTTGTGACAGTCCGAAGATACCTTTAGACTTCATCGGTGTTAGACCACAGGGCCTGATTATTTCTGCGATTCGATCTAGCCCCAAATCCACCATATCCCATGGATTATCCGCTTCCGCAAATAATAATGGCGTAATTTGGTTGACGCGCTGATCCGTGCATTGTGCCGACAACAACACTGCTATCAGAAGCGTATATTCGTCCTTATGTGACAATGGGATGGCAGGGTCGGGAAAATACTCTTCTAAGATTGCTGCGATTTTCACAGCACGCTCGGTACGTTTCATAACTCGCTTAGAAATTTCATTGTATCAATACCATCGGCAAATTGGTTGAGAGAGGGCTCTTGCGCCTTTCCAAACCCGATCACTTCCCAGCCCTCCATGTCCGTCTGACTGACCACGCATTGGATTTCTGATTCTTTTTCGCGCAGGGACTCGACTAAAGATGCCCGGTCGAGATAATGACTATAATGCAGGGTTGCTATGCGTGAAGCGACTGCATCGTCTTCCTTCAGTAGCAAGAATTCATTGGTGAAATAGGGAATGCGATTAATGACCAGCGTGGCATAATTGTAGTCATAATTGTTTTTGTATTTAGGATGGTTGATAACGGATTTAAACCTATTCAATCCATTCAATAGATTTTCAAACGCATAGTCCTTGGGGACATATATCTTGGATACATTTCTACATCCCAGGCCGTAGTATTGAAAGATGTCACTACCCAACTGTTCGATTTCCTGCGGTGATTCCTCACCAGTAAGGATAGCCACCGCATTCCGGTTGCGACGAATAATATGTGGCACCGCTGCAAAGTATTTCTGAAATAGTTGCGCTGAAGAATTACTACCGGTAGCTATTACCCCATCATAATTATCCAGCTTCTCAGTAATTTCCAACCTGGCCCTATCTCCTGACAGGGCATTTATTTTGTCGATCACCAATTGCATCAAACTCTGATCTTTTTCCGAAAGTTTGATCACACCAAAATGACCCGACAGGAAGGTACAAAGTACATCATGAAATCCAACCAGGGGGATATTGCCCGCCGCGATAATTCCGACTCGATGTGGTTTATCTGCAAGGGTATAATCATAGGCCCCGGCAAATTCAACCAATTGTTCGGATTGTAAATAATGGTCCGCAATGGACTTAAGGGCAAGGTGCACATTGTCTACGGTAAACCACGGATTCGCAAAACGAGCCCGATGAATCGCAGCTGCAATCTGGGGATCTGAACGGTCCGCCAACCAATTTCCAACTTGGGCCAGAATTGCAATTCTCTCTTGAATATTCACACTTTTAGGTTTGCTTCCGATTAGCCAGATAAAGCCTCCATTTTTCTAATAGTGACCGAAAATTCGATGGCAACGGAGCCTCAAAAGACATTTTTTCCTTGGTCCTCGGGTGCACAAACGACAGTGTTGCAGCATGCAGTGCCTGATGTGGCATCAATTCAAAACAGTTGCGAATAAACTGCTTATATTTCTGAAAAACAGTGCCTTTTCTAATTTGATCACCACCATAACGATCATCACCAAAAAGCGGGTGCCCCAGATATTTCATGTGCACACGGATTTGATGAGTCCGACCGGTCTCCAATTGACATCTGGCTAAACTCACATAGTACATTGGCTCTATGAGCTCGTAATGCGTGATGGCTGGCTTTCCCATATCTCCGTCGGGAAACGCAGTGTGCAAAATCCGGTCTTTTAAGTGCCGGCCGATGGGAACATCAATGGTGCCTTTTTCTGGTTCAGGTTGGCCCCAAATTAATGCTAAATAGGTTCGCTCGATCGAATGGTCATAAAATTGTTTGGCGAGATGTGTCAGCGCAAAATCGGATTTACCCACCACCAGCAAACCAGAAGTATTTTTATCAATGCGATGCACAAGTCCAGCCCGATCTGCCGAATTTCCAGCCATTACTGGCACCTCATTGCCGGCCAGATGATATAGTAATCCATTGACCAAGGTACCAGTCCAGTTGCCGACTCCAGGGTGAACAACCAACCCGGCCGGCTTATTGATAATCAGTAAATCATCATCTTCATAAAGAATATCAAGCGGTATCGGCTCAGGTTCTACATGACCTCCCCCATGCCCTTTGGGAATTACCAATTTAATTCGATCAAGTGGTCTCACCTTGTAGTTGGCCTTGATCGTTTTATCATTGACAGTCACCACCTCATTTTTGATGGCATTCTGAATCCGACTCCGGGAAATGCCCTGAAGACGATCACAAATGAATTTGTCTATGCGTAGCGCAGCTTGCCCTGGATCAACTTCGATGATTTTCTCCACCACCAGCTCATCTTCGTCTGAAGCGTCAGTGATCTTCTTTTTGCTATCTTCATGCACCGTTTAAAAAGGCTTCTCCAAATGAAAAAAAGTGGATTGAAATTGGGCTCTTTGTGCGTGCGCGAAATTAAAGAAAATAGGACGACCAAACCCCACATATTACCAATCTATGCAACTTCCTCCTTTGAATTTGACAGCATCGATCAGGGAATCGCAGTGTTTAAAGGTGAGGAAAAAGGACATGTTTACAGCAGATTTGGAAACCCAACCGTAGACACCGTAGCCCGGAAAATTGCACTTCTCGAAGCTTACAACACACCCATTGAATCTGTCGAAGCCATCCTGTTTAGTTCGGGAATGTCAGCCATTTTGACCTTGATTTTAGCTACCCTAAAGTCCGGTGACAAGATTCTCACTCAAGCCAACTTATACGGTGGCACGACCGAACAATTTCTAAAAATTCTCAAGCCTAACGGTATTGAGCCGATATTTACGGATTTGAGCGATTTAAACAGAGTTGAACAAGACCTCCAAAAAGACGATTCGATTCGGATGATTTATGCTGAAAGTCCCGCCAATCCAACTTTGGCCTGTGTCGATCTAAAGTCCTTACAAGCGTTGGCCGACCGATTTAACTGTTACACGGCGATTGACAATACATTTCTAACTCCATACCTTCAACAACCCTTTAATTTTGGTATCGACTTCATCGTCCATAGTACAACAAAATTCCTCAATGGACACGGAAATTCAACGGCTGGCATTTTGATTAGTGGTCATGTGCAACTCATGCGAGACCAAATCTGGCAGACGATGAAATTGGCAGGGACCAATGCGAGCCCGTGGGAGGCGTGGCTGATAAACAATGGTTTGAAGACCCTGGCCATCCGAATGGATAAGCATTGCCAAAATGCCATGAAAGTGAGTGAATACCTGGAAAATGATGATCGCATCAGCCGAGTAAATTACCCCGGTCTTCCCTCGCATCGAGATCACCAATTGGCCCAAAGGCAAATGGCTCAGTTTGGGGGTATGCTAAGTTTTGAGGTTGCTGCAGGATTCGATGCGGCAGTAGAGATGATGAGAAATCTGAAGCTTTGTATCCTCGCTCCGACACTCGGTGATGTAGATACTTTAGTATTGCATCCTGCAAGCAGCTCTCACGTCAATATTGATAAGGCCATGAGGATGGAACAGGGCATCACCGACGGACTCGTGCGAATGTCGGTCGGTATCGAAGATGTCGAAGACATTATTGCAGATCTCGATCAGGCATTGTCCACGATTTAAGGGCATGAAAAAAGGAGCAAACTGTATGCTTGCTCCTTTTTCTTAGGACCGTGCCAAGATTATCTCATTAAGATCATCTTTTTGACATCGGTAAACTCTTGAGATTGAAGCTTGTAGTACAGTACACCACCGGGCAACTCGGCGTCTAGCCCCTCGACCTTCCATTCATTGTAACCTTTCAAACCATCACCACGGAGTTCCTTGATCATCTTGCCGGTCACATCATAGATAGAAATTACTGCAGCACTTGCCTCCGGCAGATTGAATCCAATTCGTGTTTCCAGCCCAAATGGATTTGGTTGGTTCTGAAACAGTTCAAAGTTGGCTCTGGACTCGGATTTAAATGTCAACCCCAGACCTCTGGTGTCTTCGCCAAAAGGATAGATTTCTGAATCTATTTGTTTGTCATTCAAAGTCATGGCATCACTTAGCTGGGCGGTTGCCAATGCCGTGAGATCGATATAAAATAAGACCTCACTTTCGGCGGCATTGACCGCGCTTCCAGTTTCGTCGTGCCAAGCCATCGTCAACCAATCACCGACCTTTGACACATGAAAATACTGACTCGATACTGGAATCAGACCAGCGGTCACTCCATCGAGCTTTACGACTGCTGGATCTACTTCTAAGGTAAATTGAAATCCTTCGATTTGCTCAAAATCGCTGGCACGAATTGGAATTCGGAAGCTCTGTCCCGGAGTCAGTTTAGCATCATTCACTACCAATGTGCGTTGCTCAAGAGATCGAGGTGCTCGGCGATCTGGTCGATTGTCACCGTTGACGTCGCCAATTTTTACGCCCACAAAGTCAATTTCCATTAAGTCGATTGTTTCACTGATCGGGTAAGCTTGCTTCTTGGTTTCCCGTTCGTAGAATCGCCAACTTGGACTTCCAGGCAAGACGTCCGATTTACCAAGGATGAGTTTGCGCAATTGAATTAGATCAAGCGCTCCAATATTGCCATCACCATTGGCGTCGGCTGCCTCCTCTTGATAGAAAGATTCCAGACTTCCCTTACCTAGTATATGCTTCTGAATTTTAACCAGATCACGTGTTGAGACACCGTTGTCATAATCCGTGTTTTTCTCTGGCCGAACCACGACGTTCAGTCCTTTCGGGATGACAAATTCATAGCTGCCACTCACATCTTGTTCATGCAACATTAATCCGCCGTTGCTGTGCTCGATAGAAACATCAACGAGTTCGATGAGATCCTCTGCTTCGGTAAGAATACTTCCCATGACCAACCCATTGTTTGCCGATATATCACCACATCCACCCATGTTGTTTTGCACTTCTAAGATTACGGAACAATAATCCCAGGAGCCACTCTCATCCAAGACATACATTCGCACCACATTGGGCCCAACATGATTACAACCAACCTCCAAACTCGTTGCGGTCGTCTCCGGTAAGACTGGATCACCCTCACCATCATCTATTAAGAAAATGAGTTCACTATCGGCACTTCCGCAGGCAGCACTACTACTCTGATCAAATTCTTCCGCCCAAACAACGGCCATTGCCGTATCTGCCTGGCCATCATCATCCAAATCCATCGGAGTCAGTTCTACGGTTAAGCTGGTTAGACAAACGGGGGATGGTCGCTTATTTGCAATGACATCAAAAGGATGATCACAGATACTCTCATTCTGACACTCATCCGTGACCACAACCTTGAGGCTGTAGCTACCTGCTGGAATGTCCTCAACGTGAATGTTAAAAAAGTCGATGGTCTCACTATTGAGTTCACCAGATCCCGAATCAAAGAGATTTCCCGATTTGGCATCAGTGACTTTCCATGAATACTTTAAGACTCCACATTCATCTTCAATAGTGACGTCGGTGTCTAATGTGTAGTAGCATCCGGCAGTCTCTACTTGGGCACCAATACTATCAATCGTGCAGATCGGAGGTGTCGAATCCAAGAGAATGATCTTCTGAGTACAGGTCAGATATTTACCATCGTAATAGGGGTCCCACCACCAATCTTTGGAGGTCGGTACCTCTCCATCAATCGCGCACCAATCAGCAAAACACCAGGTTCGGATGATCTTGTAACATCCGAGATCCCCTCCAACCACCTTAAATACTTTATCGTAATATCCAATGCCAACCAGTCGGCAATCATTGTCAAAGACATACTCAGCCTGTCCGGTGTTCTCTGGCGCCGCAGCTCCGGCGGCATTGCCACTTCCGTCTCCGGCATAGGTGATACCGCAGTCATAAACGATGGTGTCTTTTGGAACTTCAAACATGGCCTTACTAATGTGACAGTCAGGCTGGATATAAATGGTCTGCGTACGAGTAAGGGTATCCGTCTTATGCCCCGTTCCGTCATCAAAGCACTGACCTACAAACTTAAATACCCTTTTCACGAAACCATAGCCACAGTGATCAATGCTCACCCAAGGCTTTAATTCGATGCATTGAAGTCCACAGTTGTCAGCTACCTGCCCATTGTATTGAGTGCGAGAGGAAGTATCATACTCAGCACGGTAGTAACTGAAGGTCTTCCAAACATAACCCAAGTGCTCGTCGTAAACGAGACTGTCTTTTTCTACGAGATTAGAATCACAATCCAGCTCATAAATTGTGAAGCTGGTTTTTTCACCCACATTGCCATAGGAATCATAAGCCACTTTATCATAAAACCCAAGCACGCTTTGCAGACTATCGTAGTCTCCCGCTAAAGCCATATTGACTGCGTCCTCATAGTAAGTCTTATAGCTTGCGCAGCTAAGGGTCACATCGTAGAGCTCACAGACCACCTCGGGTGGAGTCTTGTCCTCCACTTTCACGATTGTCCAGCATTTGCTCCAATTACACCAATAATCCATGGCGAGCAATTCTACCATCACTTCTTGGCATGCATCCTCACAACAGAAGGGAACTTCTTCGCTCCATCCACCGCCAATTTGAGCTCCAAAGTCAGCGTACGTGTTTTCCACGGGCAAGAACTCAGTGACTTTATGTGCGTCCGATGCCGCCTGATCGAGATCGACCAAGGTGTCATTTTTATAACAAGACAAGAATCCAAGCCCTACTTCTAGGGGTCCATTAAAACCATAGAAGCCAGTGCCGTCAATATCAAGATAACATGAGTCATCTTTTAGCAACTGCCGAAAGAACGCTTCCGTGAAATCGTAAGGATGATCGACACATTCAATCGTTCCATATTTCATAAGATCATATGCCCAACCGGCAAGCATTATTGACGAACATTCCTGTCCATCTTCACAGAGCCACTCGATGGTTTTGGCATAGTGAGCCTCCACCGGATTTACGTGCTTGTCTTTCTCCAGAACAGCACACCAAATCGAATCGTGATGTTCAGTGGCACATACCAGTTGCAAACTATCACACAGATCCACTCCACAAGCAGTAGCCCAATCAACACGTCGAGCCAGGAGCAGATTGATGCCGCAGTTGTCCCAACTGCCTTCATCAAAAGTGGTAGCCGGCACCCATACTGTCGTATCTGTAACCGTGACGTTTACACCCTTATCGCAAATCGTCACCGGTTTTACAAAATCTTTTACCCGCAAGTAACAGGTATCATAGGTCACGTTGTGGCAGTGATCATAGGCCTCGTAATAAACCGGCGTAGGATCCTCCGATTTAGGTATTTTGACTTGCTGATGAGACTCCCAAATACCATCCGTCGCATTGTATTCCAGTACGACTGTAGCAAGATTTGGAATCACTGCCTTCACCATTTTCACATCACTGCAGGTATCTGAGGCATATACGCTAGGAATGTAGGTGTGGGCTTCGCAATCATGCGTACCGGTTGGTACCAGCACGTTGCCACTCTCATCAAAAACAGCCTTGGTCGTATCCTTTTCAATATAAGGGCCGATTGTGTCAAACACCATAAGCCACTGGACACACGAATCGGATGCTCCGGTGCAACTATTCTTGATGAACCACTCTCGACGAATGGTCATGGGACAATTGTCGTCAAACTTAAAATCTTTGTAGACCACCAGGATGTCGCAAATACCGGGTACTTCCGGCCACAGTGGAATGGAATCAGCCATAGGGAAGCCGGTCTCCAACGGAGATGGATTTCCGTTTTCGTCCTTGAGGTATCCTGTATGACAATAAACAGAGTCTCTCTCTGGTGGACAAATAATGGTGTCCGGCAATGCTCTGATGGATATGGTATCCATACAGAAAAACTCTTCCTTATTATAGACTATTCTGGAAGTGCGCTTGATCATCTTAATGATGTCTTCGCAATCTCCAGGAATCAACTGGTAATCAATGACTTCACCCTGAATGGTATCCTCACATGTGAAGACCATCCGGCAGGTGGGAAAGGTATCATTAGCCGGTGTCTGCTCGGTCGCAAATGGGTGGGTACAATCAATGGTATCTGTGGTACCAGGTATCGTGACTGGTACGGGTGGTACCACTGTTATTAATACACTTCCTGAGGGTGGAGCAGCTGCACAAGGATCGTTCAAAACCGTAAGGGTCAGGGTGACAGAGCCATTCATCAAATCCATGGAATCCGGACAGTAAAATCTGGCACCGGCGAACGTATTGTCATCTATGAAAGATCCCGAACCAGAGCTAGACCATTCAGCTTCGGTTGCTCCAGAACCATTGGCATCAAATACAAATCCCAAGGCCGTCAAATCGACACATTGCAGGCCACATATAGTATCATCAGGGCCGGGCAAAATCGATGAGATCGGTATCTCAGTAAAGATCATTGAGCCCATGACATCGCAACCTCCACCTGCCAATGTTGCCATAAAATAGGTCGTATCAGGTAACGAAGCCGGCATATACATTGCAGGTGTGAGAATCTGCATCGTCTTCATCTCGTCTGTATAAAAGGTCGCCGTGCTATAGCTGAGTGCGAAATTGGTCAATTCCAGATTGAGGTCAAGCACATCGCTTGCACATACCAATCTACCAAATTCGGGCATCCCCATATTCGCTGGGTCGATGACAGAAAGGGTGACTTTCGAGATGGCAAAGCACATCGTATCACCCGGAAGACTGACGCGAGCATAGACACAGGAGTCGGGTCCACACACTCGAATCGGACCAGTAGTTATTTCATTGACCAGACTATCATTGACTAGGTCTTCATAGATTCCGACCACATTCATTGTACCTGCTTCTCTTACACACGCACGTATATCGTCCAACAGAAAATCAGCACACGCAACCATACCACCCGCCCCATCATCGCAAGCAACCAGTGTACACTCGTTGGCAATGGGGCCTAAGAAAGCAAAATCAATGCTGTGATCATTCGTTCCTACCGGGCCGGTGCAAACCATGGCTACCGTAAAACCAGGAATCATATCCGGATCACCGTTGGAATCAAGCAGGGTATCCATGCCTTGCTCCGGATCCGGCACTAAGCCGGAAAAATCGGCAAGTGCGGGCTGAGACAGATCAATCCGCATGGAGTAGCAATGATTGGGTAGCAATTCGGTGAAAATAAACTCACCCCCATTTGCCGTTGTGGTCATTTCAACCAGCTCATCACTATTTTCCTTGTCATGCAGGGTCACTTCAATGCCGTCAATTCCAAATTCCTGAGGATCCTGAATCCCGTTACCGTTGCCATCGCACCAGACATAATTTCCAATTTCTCCGCCAATCAGAGCGGAGGCAAATTCCATATCACCTAATCCATTGGCCTTGCCGTTGGGTTGTCTTTGACCTTCAAAAAGGTAAGCACGCTCTTTGGCACCATCCTCTGTATCATAAAAGTGAATACCTTGTGTGTAGACCCCGCTGTTATCAAAATTTGAATTTGCAGAGGTCACAATGGGATTGAACACTGTATTAACAACCTCTCCACTAGAAGGCAGAATCCCCAACCCTCCGGTAAATATTTCACCGTGGTGTGCGGCTGCTGCCACAAAGTGATCATCATAGAAGAATTCTCCAGCGAAACTTGGTCCATCGTCTTTTCTGAAAAAGACACCCTGATCATTCACATCATTGGCTGACTCAATTCTAAAGGTGTTGTTGTCATCAAATACTCGAATAAGGTCTCCTGCACCGTAAGTGACGAGTAGAGTGCTGTCGTCCAGTTTAGGTGGATAATTTCTAAATCCAGTCTGATGGGCAAAACGATCCATGATTCCTAGGACCAGACCACCATCATCCGTGAAATCTATATCAGATATCACCGGCTGCGGATATGCACAAAGCAGTGCCTGGGTCGTGGACAATTGCTCTTCCGTGGTTAAGATGGCCGTCTGGTCCCAATTGGAGATCCAAGGTTGCCATGCTGCTGCACGAAGTGGTTGTGGGCTTGGCAGATGGGCATTGGAAGCCCGCTCTCTCGGATAGGCCAAGGGGAAAGCCAATTCTTCAAAAAATCCCTGTCCCATATTCTTCGGATCAAAGGAGAGAACGAAGCCAAACAAATGATCCCGCGCTTGAGACATGGATGCATCTGCCACAACCCCCAGGTAACCCTTGCCATTCTCAAAAGTCAACCCCCATGGCCTGAGAACACCCGATTCCATAATGGGTCCCCCGGTGATCTCAATTCCCGATACCAAGGCCTCACCCTTCTTTCCTTGGAAAGAAAAGTTCAGTTCATTGTTGTCATCAGACTCAATTTCAAATTTTAAGGTCGTGGCTCTTGAGGTTCCTTCGGCATTCTTGACGATATCAAAATCCTGATACATCGTCTGGCCTTCAACGATGATGTCAAAAAGTCGATCTCCATCTCCGCTACTGGTGGGATCCGCAAAATGCAAAATCACGGTATAGGTCGCTTTCGTCGGTACAGGAATATTGTACTCAAAATTGCCACGACGATAGGTCTGATATAATTGTTTCTCCGAGGTCTTCAAGTCTGGATTCAACAAATTGCCAGGGGTAAAAGCTCGATACGACGATCTGCCCCCAGCTGAGTATTTATTCTTGTCCCAGGAGACTCGATTCTTATCGGTGAAAGGTTCGGAACCGGTACCATTTAGATTTCCTCCAGCATTGATACACATGCTGTAGGCATAGTTCAGGTTAGGTAATCCGGACATTTCCGAGATCGGATAATGGCGAATGCCGGCAGAACTTCCTGAAACTTGGTCCTGAGAAGCATCTAGCGCAATCAGAGAACGCTGTTTGAGGTTGACCAACCAGATTTCATCTTCAAACACATCAATATCGCCAAATGCAGCCTTTCCTACTTTGTCGAAGGCATCCATGTCATAGGTGGCGGTCTCAGGTGTAAAGGTCAAGGCATATGGCATATCTCCATTGACATCACCCGTGACGTTTTCTCTCATGATATTGCCCAGATCGATCGCTGGTCCCACACTGGGTACCACATTATTCAAGTCAATCCCACTGACCACGGGTTGTCCAGAACTGTAATCCACGGTATAAAGTCCTCCTTCACCTTCAGGTCCGAGACCCACGTGTCGCTTGAGTACTGTTGAAACGAAGGCTCGCTGACGCTCAACTTGATAGGCAACGCCCCAGCTAGACCCAATTTGTTCGATCGTGGCATCAACGGAAGGCGCAGGTGCCGAACCCCCGTATTGAGCTGAAATACCATCAACGCTATAGGGAAAACTCACAAATGCCGGACCCTTATTCTCCTCAGCTGGCCCTCCACCATAGCAGGGAATCAGGATGTCTGATTCCAAGGCATTAAAATTTGGTCCGGTACTAACAGGAACCTCAACCTGAGCACCATCTTCAACGAAAAACACCGAAGAAGGACCGGCCACACCGTGTTGCAAATTATCAGTGGCATCATACCCCTTGACCTGGATCCTCAACCTAGATCGAATCAGCGCTCCCGGGAGAAAGAACGTTCCTGCGCCATCATCGAGCAGTGGTAGCTCATCTCCAAAGACATCGGTTGCCGTGACAATGAGTCCTGAGATGGGATTCTCATCGGCATCGCGTAATCCATCATTATTTTTGTCATGGAAAGTTACCACAGTAACATCAGCGTAAAGAGTGGCCGCGGCAAAAATAAACAGCCAGCATAGAATCGTGCTGATTCTGTTGAAGGGAATCATCCTCATGGTAGTGTCAGTTTTGGTTCTCATGGCTCCCGAAGGTTAAATACCTCCGAGCCATGAATCTGTTCTAGTTTTTATGTGTTCAAATAATGCCCATGGGCAATCGTCAAAAGTACTATACTTCTGAACAAATTTAGTAAGGAAATATATGAAATTTCTAGATCCTTTGGCTTGTTAAGTGGCAGACCTCAGTGCGGTAGTTTCTAATTGTAAGATAAATATACATTAAGTAATTATATATTTTAATTTCCATCATATATAATATGATAAAAACGCCCCGATGCAACCTTAGTGCACCGAGGCATTTTGAGTAGTCAAATGGTATTCTTACATCTGCCTATTCAAGCAGGATGATTTTGTCTCTTAAGGTAGCATGGGCAGAGCGGAATTCGATCATGTAGAGTCCAGCTGCCCCCAGCTTGTTTCGGTGCAATTCCACTTCATTGGCGCCCATGATCCATCTCTTTGATTGGTGCAGATAGACTACCCCATCGCTTCCGACAATGCGCAGGATACCGGTGAGGTCAGAGGCCAGATCAATGGTGATATGAGCCTGATTTACAAAGGGATTGGGTTTTGAGGTCAGCTTGATCACTGAATTCGATGGTTCATCTTCTCTCTCAATTAACTTAATGGTTCTCAAAGCATTATTTGAGGTATAAAACTCTGAAGCGAGGTCATCCTGGCGTACTGCTAACATATTGGCGGTCTTGTCAACACCGGTGGCCACCGCTATGATGGTTGCTAAGGTATCACCCGGTAAGATCTGATGTGTTCCGTCGGCGATCCAACTCATTCTGATACGATCATGGGTAGCGGACCACATCGTTTGGTCAAAATCCGGTAGGGTAGAATTGATAAAAATATTGTCTAATCCTGAAATCTCCACATGCAATTGCAGACCTTCAACCTCAAGGGCATCGGTCGCTATCAAAGGAATGCGCACTTGCTGCTTAGCAGACACTTCCTTATTGATAAATTCAATCAGATATGAGTCTGCCCGAGATCGCTGACTTGATGAGCTACTAGCGGCATCACCATTGACATCGCCAATCTTTAAACCATTGAAATTGAGTTGGTCCTCATACCTGGGCCTCTGTAGCCGTGATCTCGGTTGTTGGTCAACATTGTAAAACCGCCATTGCTCGTCTACAGGCAACGTGGGGATTTTACCTAAGATCAGTTTTCGCATGGTAATTAGATCTGCCACTGATATCGCCCCATTTCCATTGACATCCGCGGCTTCCTCTTGCCAGGTGGCTTCAAACACTTCCTTTCCTAAGATATGCTTTGAAATCGCAATAAGATCCTGAGTAGAGATGCCATCAATCGGGTCATCAACTTTGGAGGGTGTGAGCCAATAGGTACCGTGATCGAGCTTGAACTCTCCAAAATCGTACTGCCCATTGGAGGAGGTCGAAGTTGCTGCCATAACTTGATCTTCGAGGGTCACTTGCATTTCTACATCTGCTAGACCAGCACCCACCATACTGCTCACTAATCCCTTGACCCGTCCTAAATCATCACTGCAGCCCTCAATCGGACCGACCACCTCGACAATGACTTCGCAGTAGTCTGCATTTCCGTAATCGTCAACAACCCACATTTCCATCAACTGTGAGCCAATATCACCACAACCCATGGAGACTTTGGTCTCTGACGAATCTGGAGGCAGGAGATTTCCCTGACCATCTACCTTGCCCGTACCCTTTAACCGTATGCGAAAATCTGTGATCTCATTTTGACAGTTGTCAAATGAACTTACATCCAGTTCCTGAGCCCAGATCTCCCCCACTGCGGTATCAATGGAACCATTCTGGTCAAGGTCTACCGGCCACAATTTTAGGGTTGTACTTGTCAAGCAAATGGGCGATGGTTTCACGCAATCCAAGACCTCGAAGAAGTCCGTGCAATAGGTTACATTATTACATCCATCCTTTGCCTTCCAAATCAGGCGGTAGGTTCCCAAGGTAAGTTGATCGGCCTTGGCGGTATCGGTATCGGCCTCAGTGACCAAGTCATATCCAAACGCTGTACGTCGATAAAGGCTCCAAGACACTTGAATTTCTTCGCGCGAACTACAACTGTCCGTAACTTGAATGGCTGTGCTTAACGAGGCCGTACAATTGCTCCCTATACACAGAGAGTCAATATCGCAACCGTTAATCACTGGTCCCTCTCGATCTTTGACATAAATAATCTGATCGTACTCATAATAGTGAAACTGCTGATCGCCGATCCAGTCGTCGTGATACGCAGCTGTCTGTCGGCACCAATCAATAACCGCCCATTTTCTGATAATCTTGAAGCAGGTGCTGTCGGCATTGTACAGCTCATCCAACACGACATCTTTGTAGTGAATACCGATGTCGCGACATTCGTCCTCCTTATTAAGCTTTGGACCTATTGTTTCGAAGGGTTCGATACCACAGGCATAAAAAGTTGTGTCTTTTGGTGGCCAAATGATATCCGTCTCTCGCAAAGGACAATCGTTGTAAATATTGATACGCTGCACTACCTTGATGCTGTCGCCCTTCTCCTCATTACAGAGACCAGTGAAAGTGAATTCTCTTTCAATCCAGCCGACACCACACTTTTCAAAGTGAGTTTTTTGCGTTTCTTTCATGACCAGACCACAAATATCGAGTACCACACCATTGGCGATAGAATCTAAAACGGTCTCATGATAATCACCATCAGGGCCTGGTGTATCTGTACAAATGTGATCCATGATGTAAGTATTTGACACGGAGCCATATCTTTCATAAGGTACATAGGTCCCAAAGACATCCCAATTGCCTTGTTCAATGGAGTCCCGGTAATAATGATTATATGCGTAGCATGAAATGCTAAGGTCAGGAAGTCGTTTCCGCACCTCGGGTGCTGCCTTATCTTCAACCTGGACAGTAATCCAGTTCTTGGCAAAGTTGCACCAGTAGTCCATGGCCAACACCTCGATGACCACTTCTTCACAGGCATCTTGGCAACAGAAAGGTACCGATGCCGACCAGCCACCGCCAATTTGAGCGGCAATATCCAGTTGCGATTGGTCGCTCGGTAAAGGATGTAGATGTTCTGTATGGTCACCTAGGGAATCATTCTTAAAACACGGTAAATAATGAAGCGAATCGAGGTAACATAGGGTGGAATCACTTAGTAGCCTATGCATGAAATCATCGTTTCCGGCATAAGACTGACCAGAGCAATCAGTAGTACCATACTTCAACAGGTCATATGCCCATCCAGACAGCATCAGTTCCGAACATTCGTCGCCATCCTCACAGAGCCATTGGATGAAATTAACATAGTGTGCCTCCACCTCGTTCACCTTTCTGTCATCCTCTAGTCGGGCGCACCATATCGAATCTTTGTGCTCCCCCGTGCAGATCAGGTCAGAGTCATCGCAAAGGTCTACTCCACAGGCCGTAGCCCAGTCGACCCTTCTTGCCAAAAAGAAATTCATTCCACAGTTGTCCCATGTTCCTTCATCAAAGACTGAGGCATCTATCCATGTCACCTCTGCATAATTGCCCAGGGTGACGACAGGATATCGATCAACAGCCATGTAGGGAGGTTTGATGTCCTTTGCTATCGCAATTAAGGTATCGTAGGTGAAATTATGGCATCCATCAGCCACCTGGATCGAAATAATGTGCTTCCCCTTCATCAGATTTTCGAATCCCAAATGCTTGTTGTCATCACCCGATACATATCGGATATGACCATTTGACCAGGATAGATCCACGATCAAGCTATCCGAAGGTGAGCAGAAATCATTTAGTTCAGGGGTGGGAAAATATCCATGGGCAAAGCAACTATAATCCAGGGTGGGAAAATAAACGGTTTTATAAAAACTGTCCGGATTTATGCCAAAGACATCGTTGTGTTGCTCATAAGACACCTCTGACGAATCAAAGGTGATCGAAGGTCCCAATGTGTCGATTACATCAATGACTTGATTACAAATTAATTCTCCGTGACTAGGCCCCACGTCGGTTATAACCCACTCACGATATATCCGATAATTTCCAGGACACTTATAGGTTATTTTATCTGAGTATTCTATCCCAATGTCACAGTAAGAAAACTTGCTGTAGATGGGATAACCATCGAAGGTAGGTACGCCGGCACTGTGTGGATCTTCAGGGTCAAAACCCGGAGTTTCACAACTGATTGTGGTGTCGGGTGGACACATGATAGAGTCAAATATCACCCTTAGTAAAAATATAGTGTCAACACACTCACCACGATTACCGTATTTATCAACCGCATCCCAGCTCCTGATGATGTAGTCGGAAAAGATGCTGTCTCCAAATAACTTTACCCACTCGTAACCTTGAGGTTGAGGTAGTAAATCTCCAGAACAATTATCGGTCACGGTCGGCCGATTGAAAGAATCATGAAATGGGTCCCAAGCCAGCGAATCGTTGCAAATTGTAGTATCGTTAGAACAGGTTAAGATTGGCGGATTCCCGTCTTTAAGAGTGATAAGGGTACTGCATTCCCGGCCACTTTCAGGATGCCGGATGGTAGCAGTGATGATCTCATCAATATAAGCTTCCGTGATGGGATTGGGTACCGGAATATCACCATTGAGGGTGAGGCTAATTTCGAAGGAATTGGCACAGTCTGGCACCCCACTGGTCAGCAGATGCTGAGGTTCGATCAGTTTCTCACAGTTATTGTCCATCGGAATATTTACCTCGCTGAGGCAATTAAAGGGATAGCGAGCAATGTCGTCCGCAACGGTAACAGCCAAAACATTTCCCTGGGTTCCAAGCATCATGTCACTTTCCGTCATCAGCAAGGTAAACGGCCCTCCATTGCTCTGTTGCCATTGAATGGTGACCATCGTATCTGTTTGAGATCCAATGATGGTACCACCTCCAGAAGGCAAGGTCCACAAAAACGTATTTCCACTTATGATATTGGTTAACTGGTAGGTTACTTGACTACCAGGGCAGACGAGATCAGGTCCTACGATTGGGTTAAGTGGCTGACTGTGTGCAACTGCACTAAGCCCTACCAACCAGCCTACGGCCAGGACTCTTAACCAATTTTTGATTGAAGTTGACATACCATTTGAAATAACTCAGCGAATTAACTCCAAATATTATGCCAAATCATAATATGTATATCACTTTATATGAAACATTAACACTTTATAGATAAAATTAATGTGTTAATACGGACACCGACTAGCGATCAGCCCTTGTACCACATCGGCAATGCCTAACCACATCCCTGTCGTATCACCTAATTCTACGTTTTGGTTGAGCAACCTTGGAAAAACCGGCCGGAAAACTCGCGGGCCCGTGTTATGCCAGACCTCAGTAGTCGATCTCATGATCACATAGTCCGCTAAAAGGTCAGCTCAATCTCTGCCGATAGGGCCGATAAATTGCACGTAAACCTCTGAAGATGTGCATTTTTCACATCATGTATGGTATCATATATGTTGATGCCTCCTGGTCTCAAGAAGTAGTTGCTACAGGCTCGAGATGCTGAGAATTTGACTACTTTTGCAGCCTTAAACCACCAAATAGATCATTATTATGACTCAACATCGATTAGCGGATCGAGTACTAAATATGGCTGAATCGGCGACCATCAAAATGGCTCAGATGGCACGTGATTTAGCTGCCGAAGGACATGAGGTAATCAGTCTGAGCATTGGCGAACCAGATTTTGATACCCCAGAGCACATCAAAGAAGCTGCTATTCAAGCATTAAAAGACGGATTCACCAAGTATACGCCGGTACCGGGCACCGTGGAACTGCGAGAAGCCATTGTCGCAAAATTTAAGCGTGATAACAACTTAGACTTTGCAACCTCACAGATTGTGGTGAGCAATGGAGCCAAGCAATCAATTGCCAATCTAGTTTTGGCATTGGTGAACCCTGGTGATGAGGTCATTATGTTTACACCTTATTGGGTATCTTATCGGGAGATCATCAAACTGGGTGGTGGCATACCAGTGGAGGCAAAGGCAGGAATTGATCAAAACTTTAAGATTACTCCCGATCAGCTACGAGCCAAGTTAAGCACCAAGACCCGCATGCTCATTTTTTCATCTCCTTGCAACCCTACTGGTTCGGTTTATCAGCATGAAGAATTGGCAGGTCTGGTCGACGTACTCAAAGAATATCCAGAGGTGATCATTGTGAGTGATGAAATTTACGAGTACATCAATTTCACAGAGGGCCACGTCAGTATTGGCAGTTTTGCTGCCGTGAAAGATCGAACTGTGACGGTTAATGGGTTTTCAAAAGGATTTGCGATGACTGGATGGCGACTTGGTTACATTGGGGCGCCGCAGTGGATCGCTAGCGCCTGTAGTAAAATTCAAGGCCAGATCACTTCCGGTGCCACGGCATTTGGTCAAAAAGCAGGTGCCCTAGCGCTCAAGACCTCACTTGCTCCAACCCACCAAATGAAGGCAGCCTTTCTCAAGCGACGAGATATGTTTGTCGCTCTGCTCAGTGAAATTCCAGGATTTGAAGTCAATACCCCCACTGGTGCTTTTTACGTATTTCCCGATATCAGTCATTATTTTGGAAAAATGTATCTGGGAAAAAGCATCGACAATGCAGAGGATTTTGCTCAGTTCATTCTCAATGAAGCTCATGTTGCACTGGTAGGAGGTTCAGCCTTTGGAGCCGGAGAATGTGTACGACTATCGTATGCCGCATCAGAAGACTCCCTGCGCGAAGCCGTAAAACGCATTAAAGAAGCCGTGGCAAAACTGAACTGACCATCGCTTAATTGGCGATAGCGAGCCGCTTTAATTCTTCTGCTTTTTCCTGACCGAGATAACGATCAATGATGTAGTGTGCCAGATAGATCACGGGAGTTAGGATGATGGCCATCACAAATTTGTATGCGTAATTCATCATGCCTATGGCCAATACCAAAGAAAGGCTCCAATCTGCCCCTATGTAAAAAGCGATAATTAAGACCACGAAACTATCGACGAACTGCGATACTAGGGTTGAGCCCGTGGCTCGTAACCACACCTTTCCTTCACCCGTGGCTTGCTTGATTCGATGAAAGACCAGTACATCTAAGATCTGACCCACCAAAAACGCCACCAGTGACCCTACAATAATCCAAAGCCCTTGTCCAAACACGAGGCCAAATGCATAGTCGTAGTCCGACACTTTACCTGAAATCTCCTGTTGTGCAGCCATTGGTAAATTAGGTGAAATATGTGATGTCGGCCAAAAATCAGCTGGCGTGAGTCTGATGCCAATGAAAAACATTAGGAACGCATATAGAATCATGCCGACCGCCAGGTAGGACAGCATTTTCACACCTTTGCGGCCGAAGTATTCATTGATGACATCTGTCATCACAAATACGACCGGCCAAAGCAAAACCCCGGCGGTAAGGTTAAAAGATAGGTTTTCTTGGCCAAAGACAGTCAGGTCGAAGGGTGTCCATCCCAATGTCTTTTCGAGCGAAAAAATTTTCACCCCAATGAACTCGGCAATTAAGGCATTGGCGATAAAGAATGCCCCAAGAACAATGAATAGTTTAGCTCCCTTATCTTTAATCTTATTTGGCTTTATTAGGTTTGCAGATTTTTAGAGAACACATGCTCAGAACCTACAACAAGGTGGGAGCAAAGTTGTTACGAGTTTAAGTTGAAAATAAATCAAATTTTGAAGTCATTTCAGCTGAGGTACTTCAAAATAAATCATCGGATTGGATGGCGAAAATACCTATAAATCTCAAAGATGGCACCGTGGCCCAATCAGAAGTAATCGTAGGAATTGATTTGGGTACCACCAATAGCCTCATTGCATACATGGAGAGGAAGGAACCGATTGCCATGCGTGGAAGGGATCAAGAGAGAACCTTGGTACCATCCATTGTTCATTTTACCGACACTGGTGAGATCCAAGTGGGTGATGCGGCAAAGAAGATGTTGATCGAGGCACCGCGGCGCACCATTTTTTCGATTAAGCGACTCCTGGGAAAGAGCTATGGTGACCTGGAGGCGCACCGGGACTTTTTTGGGTATAAGATTATCGATGATGGTACGGAAAGCCTAGTCAAAGTGCGGGTAGGAGATCAATTTTACAATCCCATCGAACTTTCCAGCTATATTCTCAAAGCACTTAAACATCGAGCAGAACAGGTACTGGATAAAGAAATTAGAAAAGCTGTCATCACGGTACCAGCTTACTTTAATGATGCCCAACGACAAGCAACGAGAGATGCGGGTAAGCTAGCTGGTTTAGAAGTACTTCGAATCATTAACGAACCCACCGCCGCTAGTTTGGCCTATGGCCTGCAAAAAAAAGGCTCTGACCCTCAGACAATCGCAGTCTATGATTTAGGAGGCGGTACTTTTGATATCTCGATTCTACAAATTGAAAACGGGATCTTTGAAGTCCTTTCTACCCATGGAGACACTTTTCTAGGTGGAGATGATTTTGATCGAGTTATTTTACAACACTGGGTAGGCATGCACCAAGGGATCTTACGAGACAAAAATCATCAACCGCGTCTTCGACTTTTGGCTGAAGAAGCAAAGATGACCTTGAGTGCTCAAAATATTTATCACACTACTTACCGGGGCATCGAGCTCTCCCTGACCCGAGATACATTTGCAGGTTTAATCCAACCGCTGGTGGCAAGGACCATTGATAGCTGTAAGCAGGCCATGGCTGATGCCAAATTGCAGCAAAAAGACATTGACCATGTTGTACTCGTGGGTGGTTCGACCCGGGTTCCAATTGTCCGCGATGAGATCGAGAATTTCTTCAAAATAAAACCTCTCGATGATCTGAATCCCGATGAAGTAGTCGCCTGTGGTGCAGCAATTCAAGCCGATATTTTGGCTGGCAATCAAAAAGACATGCTGCTACTTGACATAACTCCCCTAAGTCTGGGCATAGAGACCGTAGGTGGACTAATGGATGTTATTTTACCCAGAAACACTAAGATACCTGCACGCGTAGCGCGAAATTATACTACTTCGATTGATGGACAAAAAAACCTAAAGGTGGCCGTTTTCCAAGGGGAGCGTGATCTGGTGGAAGACAACAGAAAATTAGGAGAGTTCATACTGGGCAATATTCCAGCCATGCCAGCAGGTATACCTAAAATCGAGATCTCATTTTTGATAGATGCCGATGGAATCCTAATCGTACGTGCGAGAGAAGAACGATCAGGAACTCAACAAGAAGTAAAGATCAAGTCAACTTACGGAATCAGCGAAGAGGAAATGGCTGAGATGTTAATTGATTCTCTGGAAAATGCGCAATCTGATATCGCTGAAAAAGCCGTTCGCGAAGCCATTAATGAAGCAAACCACGTCATTCTTTCATCCGAGAAATTTATCAAACAAAATTCAGCACAATTTCCTCAAGCCGTGATGGAAGAGCTGAAGGAAAAAATGGAACATCTTAGAAGCGCTGTTGAAAAACGAGATAAGAATATTATCGAGCAAGCAATGGACGATCTCAACACCTTTGCTACTCCACTTGCCCATGAAGCACTTGACAAAAATATTGGTGAGGCCATGAAGGGTAAAAAAGTATAGAGTGATCAAGTGTGGGGCCCGAGGCTTTGTTTCAGTCGAGACCTAATGGATCTCTTAAGCAGCATGTGGATGAATTCAGCTGAGAAAATGAAGTGTATACGATCCGAATGCGTACTGGTGTTCATCTTCTTAGCTATATCAATCCTCAACAGCCAAGCGCAGGTTAAGGAGCATTTAATCGCCGAAATCCAGAAAATCATACGATACGAAACAGAAATATCACATGATGATGTGCCGGGCTTTTCATTAGGCGTCATCGATGGTGACAGCTCCTATCTATTTAGTTTTGGATCAGCTGTCCGCGACTCGAGTATCGCAATCAGTGATAGTGCCATTTACGAAATTGGCGGTCTTACTAAAGTATTCACCGCACTTTTATTTAATAGATTAGAAGATCTTAATAAGATCGATCGTTCGAAAAAATTAAATGATTTTCTTAGTAATTCGGAAAAAAACCCTGGACTAGATCAAATTACATTGCATCACCTAATCACACATACTTCCGGCCTTACAACCCTCCCCACTAACTTAGGTTCACATGAAACAGATCATAACAATCGATACGCGAACTACGACAAAAGTGACTTGATAGATTACTATAAATCCCTCCACCGAGCACCAGGTAGGTTTGAAAAATATGCTTATTCTCATATTAATTACGCGTTGCTCGAAATCGTACTCGAACGAGTCATGGCCGAGTCTTTTGACAGATTACTAAGGATTTATGTTCTCAATCCTCTTGACATGCGTGAGAGTGGCCTTGAGCTCGAGAAATCAGCAGATCGGACCATCACTCCTGGATACAGCCGGTCCGGCCAAATTGCCGAGCCTTGGACTTTTAAGTCGTTTGCGGGTTCTGAAGGTATGAAAAGCTCACCCAGAGACCTAGTTCACTTCATCAAGAAAATGATGAATGACACATCTACACTGGCTCGATCCTTTTCGCATGGTCTATCTTTGCATCAGCGCATTCGTCATACCAGAAAAACCTATGTGGCAGATGCCTGGCATGCCTTTCAAAACAAGAAATACCCAAATATTTACCTGCATAGTGGCAAAACAAATGGCCATGCCGCTTCCATCAGCTTTGTCAAGGAAACGAAAACTGCGGTAATTTTGATGACCAACGCAACTGTAAAAATGGATGGAATCGCAATGCTCGTACTGAGAATGCTAAATGATAATTGGAAAAGAAAAATATAATGGGCAAAAAATCTAAAAAAATAACCGGTGGTGGCATCGTTTATTCGACCGACAAGTCGACCATGGATCAATTATTCGAGAATATTAGACTTCCCGGTTCTCAACCGTCATCCGATGCTTCTCCAAACAAAAAGTTTGATGACGAAGTTCGAATTTGGCTCGATCGCAAAAGAAAGGGAGGAAAGGAGGCCACTATGATCAAGGGTATTCAGACCACCGATACCAGACTTAAAGAAATTGCCAAAAAATTAAAGTCAGCCTGTGGTGTGGGTGGCACGGCTAAAAATGGTGAAATTCTCATCCAGGGAAACCACCGCGATAAAGTTTTAAGCATATTACTGGAGATGGGATATTATAAAACTAAAAAGGCTGGTGGATAATTAATACGACGACCCCTAAGTCTTTTTCCTGGCCTTTAAGATGCGATCCTTGCCCTGCATATCTTTCAATAATTCGGAATGAAAGGCAAGTTGTACATCTGGCAGAGACATCAGTTTATGGCCCCAGAACTCATTGATTTCAACCAATAAAAAACCACCATTTCGCAGGCTTTTTTTTCCGAGGTCGAGAAGTGCTTGGTAGACGCCAAGTGGATCATCATCCGGTGCAAACAATGCAACGGCCGGCTCAAATTTTAGCACTTGATCTGTCATCACATCTTTCTCTGATTGGGTAATGTATGGAGGATTCGAGATAATGAGATCGTAGGAAGAAGTACCTTTAGTACCAATATCAAATAGATCTTGGTTCGAAAAGGTGACTTGCGCCTGCAAAGAGGAAGCATTCTTTTGGGCGACGTGCAAAGCCGACTGCGAAACATCAATGGCATCTACCACCGCCCTTAGGTGCTCCTTTTTAAGGGTAATGGCTATACATCCCGAACCCGTGCCAACATCTAATACCCTTGGATTTCGATTTAATTGAAATTGATCAAGTATTTGAAGGGCTTCGAAGACCAGTTCCTCCGTCTCCATTCGCGGAATTAACACGTTGTGATCAACATAAAACTGAAGACCATAAAAATGGGCAATATTGGTGATATACTGCACCGGCTCACCCGTATTTAATCTCGTCACTGCACTGCGCAAGATCTCTTGGAGCTCAGGGGGAAAAGATTTAGCCTCATTATGAATCTTTAAAAGATCGACAAAAATTAGCTCCAGCAAATTTTTTTTCTCCCTCGAACTCTCTCCGACTTCAACCATTTCTAAAAATCCCTGAAAAACCTCCTTTCTTGTTTTGCCTATCATTGCCACCAAAGCATTGCCAAAAAATATGAAAAACCCAGGCACGTACCATAAAGTAACCAGGCTTGCACCGGAACATAATCATTTAGTTTCCACTGATAATGTTTGTGTACATATGATACGAGTGCAGCCTTTTCAAAGAGAAAGGCGGCCACAGTAGCGAGGGCGACACCAATTAAGCCAAATTTTGAGATGAGAAAAATACTCAGCACGACATTAAGTATTAATTCCAGTAGTGAGATTTTCACCAAGTGGCGATTGTCTTGCTTCCACATTAAAAGTGCATGGGGAAAGATCCACCGCGGAATCATCAATAGTAAGTAGGTATTGAAAATAAAAGCACTGACTACAAAATCGGCATTGTAGATCACTCGAAACAACCACGGACTAAGCCAAATTAATAGAATAGAAATTGGAAAGAAAATATGCATCAATCGCAGTGAACCAGATCTTATTCTTGAAATTCCAGGGCCGGCATCCACACTCATAAATGCCAAGATAGCAGCCGTAAAGGCTCCTGCCAGGGCCAACGAACCGGGGAGCTCGCGAGCACCAAATCGAAACTGAGCAAAAGTGGTAAAATCCTCGTAGTACCACTGCACCAACCAAGCATCAAAAACCTGCCCAAATAAACCGATGCCACCATATATCGCCAGTGGTACAGCATTGCGGAGAAAGGTGAGAGCATACGAGAGGTCAATTTTGCAGAAACTGAACCGTAACACAAAGTAAAGCAGGACGAATTGTTCAATGACCGCGAATAAAATTAGGCAAATCAGCATGCCATGTAAGCCTTGCCCAATACCCAAGGGAATAGCAATAGCTGCCAAATAGCCAAGCAAATAAAATAGACAATAGGGCAAGAAAAAATTTGCCTTCTCTTTAACCAAAAATAAATACGGCAGCATCGAAGCCGACACATGAAGCACCAAGTACGTTAAGACCAATTGGAGATCAGCAATCTCGCTCACTCCCCTCCACCCTATTTGTGATGCTAAGAAATAGAGGACGATGGAGAGTAGGCTACACAGAAAAATATTGATCAGGTAGATATTAAAAAGTCGACCATCGGGTTTATTTGGCACCCATCGATTAAAAGTGCTGGCCAATACCTGGAAGCCTCCATTGACACAGAGCAAGGTAATGATCAGTCCCAGAAAGAGCCAAGTCTCAAATTCACCGATGGCAGCTGTGGTCAAAGAGCTCTTCGCCAGCACAATACTTGCAAGCAGGGCGGACAATTGACGCACAAGGGCAAATGCCTGAAACCCTTTTCCGGCATCTAGAAAAGGCCAAACCCTTTCGTACAGCGACAAGAATTTTTGGCTCACTGGATTTTTTCGGTAAAGACAACCCCGTGGGTCTCGAGTTCTTGTAAGATAGGTCTATATAAAGACTCTGCCACCGGGATATGAACACCGCGCAGTGCTATTTTGCCCAACATCATTAATTTCACTCCAATGGCTAGTGGCAAGCCCACGAGTTTAGTCATGGCAGTTAGATTTTCGTTTTCACCCTTTAATATCATCGTACTGATCGAAGTTTGACGGACGCGATTTAGTTCATAATCGATTTCATGCTGC
This sequence comes from Saprospiraceae bacterium, assembly GCA_965223215.1. Classification (GTDB taxonomy): domain Bacteria; phylum Bacteroidota; class Bacteroidia; order Chitinophagales; family Saprospiraceae; genus JABDMH01. The sequence continues at coordinate 1,210,863 of CBDCVZ010000010.1, forward strand.
AATACCACCATATCCCGATCGCCTTTTTCGAGTGCCCATTTCTCGGTAACCAGTTTTTCTAAAATCTGTGCGGGTGTAGCCTTGGCCACTTTGATTTTTTTTGTGCCAAATAAATCCAACCACGCCAATTTGGTGATGATCTCATCAGAAGGTTCGCAACCAATTTGCTTCGCCACCTTTCCTCTCAGATTTTCTCCGGGTCCTTCAGTAAACGCCTCAAGAAGATCTCGATAACGCATACTGGCAGACTCGGCAATGGGCATCGTATCATCCGTCAGACCCAGATCGACCAAAGCTGCCCAAGCTTGACAGTAGCCCGGATAACGAAGGGTTCCCCTGAGCAAATTGCTGACGTCATCAAGTCCATAGTGCTGCCGATACGTTAGAGAATCACGGTTTGGATACATATCAAGCCTACCTAACCCCGGAATCTCAACTTGACAAGCCCGTTTAAACAGTTGATGATAGGGTATGTACTTGAATTTACCATCCTGAAGATATTGTGTGGTACCACGTCCGGCAAGCACCACATTTCTAGGATTCCAGGTGATCTTATAGTGCCAGGGATTACTATCACTCTCTGGTGCCACCAAACCGCCTGCATAAGATCGAAAGCTCATTAAGTGGGCTCCCGTCCCCTTGATTGCATTGATGCGTTCCATAGCAGACATATGATCGATTCCGGGGTCTAGCCCCATTTCGCCTAAAAAGAGGAGGTTCTTCTCCTTGACCAGCTGATCCAAATCAAACAATTCGGAAGTCACATAAGAAGCTGTGAACAAATGTTTCCCAAGTTGAAGACAATCTTGGGCAACCAAAGAATGAAGATGGGCTGGAAGCAAGGAGATCACAAGATCGACGCGGCGGATCAAGTCTTTGCGATCATTGGGTTTTTCAACATCGAGCCACACAGCCAATCCATTTGAATGACCTGCAACCCGCCTTTCGGCCAGCGTAGGTTGTGCGTCTGCCACGGTGATCAACCAACCAAACTCATTGGCTGCCTCCAACAAATAATTTATCAGCACGACGGACGAGCGTCCTGCCCCGATGATCAGGATATTTTTCATCCTGCAAAAAAACAAATTCTGCCTTCTTTAAAACGAAATGGTGCTCAAAACCGACCTCGGCTGCTACCCTACTGAGCTGAAATCCAGATGTCAAGCGTTGACAAAGAGACCATCATATCTAAATGAATTGCTACTTTCAGTAAAACTATTTGCGATCAACCGCCATGAAGAAGGACGAAAAATGGGTAATCAATTATCAGTCATTTGATGATTTGTCTGATCTGGATCCGGATGACGCTTTACTGATGTCCGCAGCAAGATCAATGGTGGTGGCTGCCTACGCCCCTTATTCCAGGTTTTTTGTAGCAGCAAGCGTGCGATTGAACTCAGGGCTCGTTGTTTCTGCGACAAATCAGGAAAATGCATCGTATGGATTGAGTCTGTGTGCCGAACAAAACGTTTTGGCGGGAGTGGGCAGCACTCATCCGGATCATTGGGTCACTGCCATGGCGATTACGGTCTCTTATGAGCAGAAAGAAGTCAATTATCCCATATCACCATGTGGAGCATGCCGGCAGGTAATTAGAGAACACGAGGTTCGACACGGACAACCCATGCGATTGATTCTACGGGGAACTTCTGGAAAAATATTGATCTTTGACGGCATTCAAAGCTTGCTACCGTTGGCCTTTTCGCCAAACGATCTCCTAATCTCCTGAGACTATTCAATTCCATTTACATCCATCCAGTGAATTAGTTCTTTCAGGTCTTCTGGCGTATCTATACCCCTGGCAGCTGAAGATACCTCCACGGTCATAATATCATATCCCCCCTCCAGCCAACGCAGTTGTTCAAGTTTTTCACGTGTTTCCAAGGGACTGATGGGCCAGGTTGTCACCTCCAGCAATGCCTGACGTCGAAAAGCATAGATGCCCAAATGCTGCCAAAAGGATGCTGGTTGCCGGACGGTGCCTCGGTCATATGGAATCGGAGACCTACTAAAATATAGTGCACGTCCGTCGACGCGCCGAACCACCTTGACACAAGCTTGATCGTGTAGCCTTTGCTCATCGTGCCGAAGGGTGATCAGCGTCGCAATGGACTCTTGTGAGGCAATCAAGCCATTGATCAGTTGATCCAAATGGTTTGGATCAATAAACGGCTCATCTCCCTGGACATTTAGAATGATCGGCGAGGTACGTTGTTGGGCTACTTCCGCCACACGGTCAGTGCCCGATTGATGGTCTGGAGATGTCATAAGAACGGGAATTTGTGCGTTACTACAGTAACTAAATATTTCCCGACTATCTGTCGCTACAATTACTTCACTAATTAACTGAGACTTCTCGACTTGGCGATACACCCGATGAATCATCGGAACACCTTTTATATCAACCAGCGGCTTACCTGGGAACCTCGCTGATTGATATCTTGCCGGGATTATCGCTGTCACCTCCATGTTTAAATATTATGTTTTTTTATAATATATCTTGTATTTTTGTAAACTCATGAAGCGACTCATTCTATTTTTATGTACAGCAGTTTCGAGCCTAATGCTCGTAACAGATCTCAGTGGGCAAGCTGCAGAACCAGCATTTATTCAAATTGATTCAAAATTAGGAAAAGTAGTTTACCATCGTGTACTTGCCAATCAAACCTTATACGGCATTGGAAAAATCTATGGTGTGGGCGAATCCGATCTTATCCAGAGCAATCCCAAATTGAAAAGGAACCGGAAGAAACTTCCACCTGTCATAAGGGTGCCCATACGCTCGGATCAGCTGCTGCTTCGTGTTCCGTTATTAAAATCGAAAAGTGACTTTACAGCTGTCTACTATGTAGCAAAGAAGAAGGACAATCCATTCCGCATTTCGCGTGTCATTTTCGATATGCCAACGAACTTACTGATCAAGAGAAACAACATTCGAAACAACCAAATCAAGGAAGGGCAGACCTTACACATTGGTTGGTTAAAGCAGGAGCGTGAACCCCTTCTAGTCAGAGTGGGACGCGAAGCACCCACCCTGGAAACGAAAGCTAAAAGCGACGAGCAATCCTTATTTGAAGAGCAGCTGGAACTGTACTCGGTGATCAGCAAAAATCAGGTGGCTTTTTGGAATCAAGATGCCAAAACTAAGGGTCTTTTTGTCATGCACCGAAAAGCGCCCGCCAAATCGATCATTGAGATCAAAAATCCTATGTACAACAAAGTAGCCTATGCCAAGGTAATAGGTAATCTGCCGGAGCACCTCTACTCGAAGGAGATTGACATGGTCGTTTCTCCCGCCTTGGCGCAGGAATTAGGTGTGGTAGATGCAAAGTTTTTTGTCCAAGTCAGGTATCCGTCAAACGAATCGATAGGGAGTCGGTAAGGTGATATCGCCACAACCTTCCTACCCTCACTTTAGCCGGTGTTACTATTTTTGTGCAAAAATTAAATCGAAGCCATTGAAGACTTATCAAAACATCCTTGAAACGATCGGCAATACACCTCTTGTCCGGCTCAATCAAATTGTGGAACAGGTGCCATGTCCTGTTTATGCCAAGGTCGAAACGTTTAATCCAGGTCATTCAATCAAGGACCGCATGGCCATTAAGATGGTCGAGGCTGCAGAGAAAGAAGGCAAATTAAGACCGGGGGGTACCATCATCGAATGCACTTCGGGTAATACAGGTATGGGTCTGGCGCTGGCAGCATCGGTAAAGGGCTACAAATGCATCTTTACGACCAGCGATAAGCAATCCAAGGAGAAAATTGATATGCTTAAGGCCTTGGGTGCAGAGGTCGTAGTATGCCCTACCAACGTCGAACCCACAGATCCCAGATCTTATTATTCGGTTGCAGAAAAACTGTCCAGGCAAAAAAAGAACTCCTACTGGTTCAATCAGTACGATAATTTGGCTAATTCAGCCGCTCATTATGAGACCACGGGGCCGGAAATTTGGGACCAGACCGATGGTCGAATAACTCACCTGGTTGTAGGCGTTGGCACTGGTGGAACGGTCTCAGGCACTGGTAGGTACCTCAAGGAGCAAAATCCGGAAATAAAAGTTTGGGGGATCGACACCTATGGATCGGTCTTTAAGAAATACCATGAGACTGGACAATTTGATGAAAATGAAATCTATCCCTACATCACGGAGGGCATTGGTGAAGACATTTTACCTAAGAACGTAGATTTTGACATCATTGACCTTTTTGAAAAGGTCAGCGATAAGGCCGGTGCCCTAGCTGCACGCAAGTTAGCACGGCAGGAGGGTATGCTACTGGGTTACTCAGCCGGTAGCGCTATGGCAGGATTGTTGCAACTAGGTGAAAGGTTGAAGCCGGATGATTTAGTCGTGATTATCTTCCACGATCACGGAAGTCGATATGTGGGTAAGATCTATAATGACGATTGGATGCGGGAGCGTGGTTTTTTAGATACCGAGCTACGAGTCAGTGATTTGATCCAAATGAAAGACAGTAAGGCCTTCCTTGCCGCCGACGAAAGTGATCCGGTAGCTAATGTAATTAGTGTTATGAAGGAAAAGGAAATCTCGCAGATGGCAGTGATGGCAGATGGCCAGATCACTGGATCGATAACCGAAGGGCAGATTATTCAATACTTGATCTCTGACAATGACAGCGAACGATCAAAGAAAGTGGGTGACATTATGGGCGATGCTTTTCCGATGGTTGAAATGGATACCTCAGTAAAGCAACTCAGTCAGATCATCAGTCGTCAGAATCCTGCGGTCATCGCCCAAGATCCTTCGGGCACCTTGCAAATCATCACCCAGTATGACATCCTTCAGAATATCTGAGTTTAGAGCCGATCATACTAAAGCTGGCTAAAAGGGGTTATACTCATGATAAAATTACAAACGCCATTGTTGATCACTCGCTTAGTGCTGATGCTGCTCTGTTGGAGTTCTTTCCAACTATTGCTGGCTCAGGATCCTCAGTTTTCTCAGTTTTATGCATCTCCCGTCAATCTGAATCCAGCGCTTACGGGAGGATTTGCAGCCAAATATCGGGTCTCCGCGATTTATCGCGATCAGTGGAGAGGTCCGTTAGAACAATCCATTGGCATGTTTGGAGCAGCACTAGATTTACGTTTTGATTTGCAGTCGCGGACTTTGGAAGGTGATGCTGCTGCTGCAGGATTGCATTTCTTGTCTGATCAAGTGGCGCCTTTGGATCTATCGACAAACACCATCGCGCTCTCTGGAGCCTATCACAAGGCACTTGACCTCGAAAATTCTAAATATCTATCCGCAGGATTACAATTTGCCACCACCCAGCGAAATATCCTCTACGAGGATTTGATTTTTCAAGATCAGTTCGATGGAGTAGATCAATTTAATGGAGCGACAGCAGAAGACTTACCTGAAAACAACTTTAGTTTTGGTGATTTTTCATTGGGTCTCAACTATGCCTCCACCCCGGAAAATGGACTGGCGATCTATGTCGGTGGTACGGTACACCACATTGTAGAACCAGAAATTTCCTTCTACCGAAATGATGATGATGAAAGACAGCAAATATTAGCATCTAGTAAGCTATTTCGTCGATATGGCTTTCATGGCGGAGTGACAGCCCCTTTGAATGAGAACCTCAGCATTTCACCTCGGGTACATGTCATAAATCAAGGTCCGTATTCCTCATTGATGGTCGGAAACAATTTTATTATTGAACCAAGTCGGACCGATGCATTTCGAATGCATTTGGGAACGTGGCTAAGAATGGCTCAAGATTTTGACAATAGCGTGCAGCCAGATGCACTTGGCTTTTTAGCTGGTCTGGGCGTTGGCGACCTATTGATCGGTCTGAGCTATGACTTTAACCTTCGAGACATTATCAACTACCGAACGGGTCAAGGTGCCTTTGAGTTTTCCATCTCCTACTTTGGTAATTATGAAGACGAAGGCACAGCCTGTCCAACCTTCTAAAACTTGGAAATTGAGGCGCGGAGAGAGCAACCAATCTTAAATCCGTTCGGGCTCGAAAAAAGATACCGAATGGTAAAAAATTTAGCATTTGGCCACCCACCCAAATATCGAGATGTTCAAAAAAAAAGGGGCCAAAAGCCCCTTCCATTAAAACATTGTTAGATAATATGGAGAAATTAATCTTTGGTATCATCAACCTCTTCAAACTCCACATCCGTCACATCTTCAGTTTCCGCTTGGCCGTCACCATCACCCGGGGCACCTCCTGAATTGGCACCGGCATCAGCTGTAGCACCCGCTTCTTGTTGAGCCTGATAAAGATCTTGACTAGCAGCTGCCCAAGCATCATTCAAAGCCTTGCTGGCCGCGTCAATCTTGTCGAGATCCTCAGATTTGTGGGCTTCCTTCAGATCTGCCACTGCCTTTTCAATGGTTTCCTTCATATCTCCGGGAATTTTTTCGCCGTAGTCCGCCAATTGTTTTTCCGTTTGGAAAATCAAGGTATCAGCGGCATTGATCTTGTCTACTTTTTCCCTGGCAGCCTTATCCGCTTCGGCATTGGCGGCTGCTTCATTCTTCATCTTTTCAATTTCTTCCTTGGATAAGCCAGTTGAAGCTTCAATTCTGATTTTCTGCTCTTTCCCGGTTCCCTTATCCTTGGCAGATACGTTTAAGATGCCATTAGCGTCGATGTCGAAAGACACCTCCACTTGAGGCATACCGCGGGGTGCTGGCGGAATTCCATCTAAGATGAATCGTCCTACTGTGCGATTATCTCGTGCCATCGGACGTTCTCCTTGGAGGATATGAATTTCAACGGACGGTTGATTGTCAGATGCCGTGGAATACACTTTTGATTTCTTCGTTGGAATCGTGCTGTTGGCCTCGATCACTACATCATAAACACCACCCATGGTTTCGATACCAAGTGACAGGGGTGTCACATCGAGGAGAAGCACATCCTGAACATCACCGCTCAACACACCACCTTGGATGGCTGCACCTACCGCAACTACTTCATCGGGATTGACGCTTTTGTTTGGTTTCTTGCCAAAAAATTCTTCGACAGCTTTTTGAATCCTTGGTATCCTCGTGGAGCCACCGACCAGAATGATGTCGTCGATTTCATCCTTACTTAGACCGGCATCCTTCAGAGCTTCCTGACAAGGTTTCAGCGTTCTTTCGACCAAGTCGTCGGCTAATTGTTCAAATTTTGCCCGCGATATTTTTTGTACCAAGTGCTTAGGTACACCGTCAACAGCTGTGATATAAGGTAAATTCACCTCGGTTTCTGTACCGGCAGAAAGCTCGATCTTGGCTTTCTCTGCAGCATCTTTCAAACGCTGAAGTGCCATGGGATCTTTGCGCAAATCCATGTTTTCCTGTGCCTTAAAGGCATCGGCGAGAAAGTCGATTAAGACCTGATCAAAGTCATCACCGCCAAGATGTGTGTCGCCATTCGTAGATTTCACCTCGAAGACACCCTCCCCTAGTTCCAAGATGGAGATATCAAAGGTCCCTCCACCCAAGTCAAATACGGCAATGGTCGAATCTTGGCCCTTCTTATCGAGGCCGTACGCCAATGCCGCAGCCGTGGGCTCGTTGATGATCCGGCGAATTGTCAATCCGGCAATCTCACCTGCTTCTTTTGTGGCCTGTCTCTGTGAATCGTTGAAATACGCGGGTACAGTCACCACTGCTTCCGTAACCTCCGAACCCAGATAATCTTCAGCGACCTTCTTCATCTTCTGCAGAATCATCGCCGAAATCTCCTGTGGTGTATAGCTACGTCCTTCGATGTCTACCTTGATGGTATCATTGTCACCTTTGGTCACCTTGTATGGCACACGCGTTGACTCCTTTCCCGCCTCTGCATATCGTGAACCCATGAATCGCTTAATTGAAAAAATGGTTCGCTCCGGATTCGTGATGGCCTGCCTTTTGGCAGGATCTCCGATTTTGCGTTCGCCATTATCCAGGAATGCCACCACTGAAGGTGTCGTTCTTCGTCCTTCGTCATTTGGAATCACCACCGGCTCATTCCCTTCCATGACCGCTACACAGGAATTGGTGGTTCCCAAGTCAATTCCAATAATCTTTCCCATATATCTATTTTTACTTTTTCTAATATGATTTTACTACCGCTAGCAGTGGTTCAATTTAAATGCCAACCGATTTTTTATAGCAAAACGTCATGAATCGAGACTTTTTCGGCCCACAAATTGTCATTACTTGCTAAGACATATGACAATTAGTCAGGTAAATCATGATGAGGAACATGGGTAAGCGTATCATAATAAGGAGCAAACGATTGTATCTGAGAGAGATGGATCAAGATGATCTAGATTTCTTAATTGCGTTGCACCAAGATCCAGTTGTCATGAAGTACATTGGGGCCCCTCGCAGCACAACCAGCATCACCAACCGCCTCGCTCATATCCAATGGTATTACTGCGACCAACCTGGCTACGGCATTTGGATGATCTGCCAGCAAACCACGCATGATAGGATTGGATGGGGTTGTCTCAAGGATCTTGATGGCACCAGCGAGAGGGAGATCGGCTATCGGCTGGCTCCGCAATATTGGGGTCATGGGTATGCCTCTGAGGTAGCAAAAGCACTGGTAAACTATGGATTCAGATCTATGCGGCTCCCAAAAATAGTCGGGGTTACTCACCTCGAAAATGTCGGATCAATGCGTGTTTTAGAGAAGGCTGGGTTGCACTATATCGATGACCGGTATCACTACCACGGTAGTGTTAGATACTATGAATTATCTCGAGCAGAGTGGGAAGAAGAGATTCAGGCCGAAAGATCGTTGCCCGGTGCTTGAAAGTTATCAAATTGAATTCACTTGAATGAGACTTCGCCTTGGCCCTCCTACAGGAGTCAGCCTGTCGTTACTCACTTTTCTTACCTTTCGTTGCGCAAATCAAACCAAACACGAATGTCAGTCAATAAAGAAGTAAAGAGAGTAACCGTGCATACGCTTAGGCGGATGAAGGAGAAAGGTGATAAGATTAGCATGTTGACAGCGTACGACTATTCAATGGCCCGGATCTTAGATGAAGCCGGTATTGAAGTACTCTTGGTAGGTGACTCCGCTTCAAATGTAATGGCGGGCCATGAGACGACCCTGCCCATTACACTCGATCAGATGATTTATCACGCCAGCAGCGTTATTCGTGCCATCAGCCGCGCCTTGGTAGTCGTCGATCTGCCGTTTGGTGCCTACCAGGGCAACTCTAGAAAGGCGCTGGCCTCTGCCATTCGCATCATGAAAGAGTCAGGGGCACATGCAGTTAAGTTGGAGGGAGGTGCATCAGTAAAAGATTCGATCAAGCGAATCTTGAAGGCCGGAGTACCGGTCATGGGTCATCTTGGTCTCACACCCCAATCCATTTATAAGTTTGGCACCTATGTGGTCCGAGCCAAAGAGAAGGATGAAGCTGAGCAACTCATGGAAGATGCCATCCTCCTGGAGCGGGTGGGATGCTTTGCCATTGTTTTGGAAAAGATTCCCAGCGAATTGGCGACCCGTGTAGCTCAAGCCGTATCAATTCCGATTATTGGAATTGGAGCGGGAAATGGAGTTGATGGTCAGGTACTGGTAACCCATGATATGCTCGGGATCACCAAGGAATTTAGACCGCGTTTTTTAAGAGTATATACTGATCTTTATAATGAAATCACCAAGGCAGCCCAAGCCTATTTAGCGGATGTCAAAAATTCATCCTTTCCCAATGAAAAGGAACAATATTAGCAAAGTACAAGTTGGATTACAGAAATTCTAGACAATATGGCATCTAACGGTCGCTTTAGAATCATTGTAACAATTTTGGTTATTGCGATCATCATCGCAGCCACAGCAGCCTTTACCGTGTATCGTTGGGTTCAGCATGACAATATTAAGGCAGATCAACCGACGGAGCTTTTCGTGTACTCCGGTACGGATTTCGAGAAATTACTTGCCAATCTCCAAGCTGCAGAAATACTGGAAGATCCATCTTCTTTTCGCAGGGTAGCTGGTTGGATGAAGTTCGGAGATGCTCAAGTTAAATCAGGTCGGTACTTGATCGAATCCAATTGGAGCAACCGCACCCTCATCAATGTACTGCGGACTGGCCGTCAGTCACCGGTAAGGGTTACGATTAACAACGCCCGAACTGTCGAAGATGTGGTGGGAAAGCTGACCCAGCATCTGGAGTTGGATTCGCAGCGGCTGCTAACTCATCTTTTCAATCCCAAAACCATGGAGGAATTGGGCTTAAAACAAGAGGAATTAATCACCTTGTTTATTCCGAACACCTATGAAATGTTTTGGAACATCGGCGCCGTCTCACTGGTCAATCGGATGCGTTCTGAAATGGAAAAGTTCTGGCAAGATGACAATCGGCTCGCCAAAGCCGATGCACTTGGCATGACTCCCATTGAAGTCTACACCCTTGCCTCCATCGTGGAGAAGGAAACCCAAGCCAGTTCAGAAAGGCCGGTCGTAGCAGGCTTGTACATCAACAGATTAAAGCATGGCATTCCTTTACAGGCCGATCCCACGGTTGTTTTTGGGGTGGGTGACTTTGAGATACGTCGCGTCTTGCATAAGCACCTGGCCATTGATTCTCCCTACAATACTTACCTCCATAGCGGATTACCTCCTGGTCCCATTTATATGGCTGCCATCAGCAGCATCGATGCAGTACTCAATCATGAAAAGCATAATTATCTGTACATGTGCGCCCGGCCTGACAATAGTGGCTTACATGCCTTTGCCGAAACCAGGGCGGCACACTCGAGAAATGCAGCAAGGTACCACCGCTGGTTAGACAAAATGGGCATTCGGTAGCATTCAATGAATAATATCTCATGAACAACCTGGCTACTGACATGATGGAATTCATTCAAACACACGAATTATGTGATGAGAATGACCGCCTATTGGTGGCAGTGAGTGGAGGACCAGATTCGATGGTTCTAGCACACCTCCTTAATGAAGCAGGATTTAATTGTGGAATAGCCCACTTTAATTTTCAGTTGCGAAAAAAAGAATCCGACAAGGATGAGGCCTTTGTAAAAACCTACGGCCAAATTTGGAAGATACCCTTCTACAGTAAGAGGTTTAAGACCAAAGCCTACGTTAAAAAGCATAAATTAAATCTTCAGGAAGCGGCCAGAAATTTGCGTTATACCTGGTTTTCGGAGATCATGGAAAAACATGGTTTCAATAAATTAGTTACTGCACATCATCTAGATGATCAGATTGAAACGGTCATGATGAACATTGCCCGGGGAGCCGGTATTTTTGGACTTCAAGGTATGCGACCGAAAAGAGACCATATCATCAGGCCACTTTTATTCGCCAGCAAAGACAACATCCTTCAATTTGCTAAGCAAAATCTAATTTTATACCGAACCGATAAAAGCAACGCCAATAGAAAGTATCGACGCAATTGCATCCGACATGAACTCATTCCAGCCATCGAAAATGAAATTCCCGCATTCAAAAAGCGAATGCATGAGAATATTATTATTTGGCAACGAAGTGCCCAGTTGCTAGCTGGATTTATCGATCAGCAAATTGTTGAACATGAAAAAGTCAAGGACGATTCAATCGTTTTGGAAATTGATAAAATCGAAGAATCTCTACGCGATTTAGTGACTTTTGAGTGGCTCCGGCCCTATGGATTTAATTACAGCCAGATCAAGCAGATGATCCGGTGTATTGATGAAAATCAAAGTGGCAAAGAATTTTATTCTCGACTGAATCGATTAGTGGTAGACCGAAAAAAGTTTATCCTGAGCACCCAACCACAAATCAGCCATGAGCAAATTACCATTGCAGATCCCGACGATGTAGTCCACTTACCCGAGGGCCAGATCGTCATCAAGTTGCTTTCTGCTCCACCCAGATCGTTGTCTCAGGGCTCGAACGTCGCTCATATTGATGCACAAAAAGTCAGGTTTCCGCTGATGCTGCGCAGATGGCGGCCAGGTGATTTCTTTCATCCTTTGGGAATGAAAAAAAAGAAACAAAAACTGAAAAAGTTCTTTGCGAATAATAAAATTGATCGGGTACAGAAGGAGCGCATTTGGTTGCTTTGCAGCGACAATGAGATAGTTTGGATTATTGACCATCGTCTGGACGATCGATTCAAAATCACTAAAAAGACAAAATACACACTCAGAATTACCTGGACTCCCAACGACTAAAAATCATAAATTACGTAAAAATGCCACTTTCGGAGATCAGTTCGGTATTTGACGAATTGCAGGCGGTCTACACTCAAAAGATGATTGGATGGGTGCCTTTTTATCAAGAAAACATTGAAAAAATGCTGCCGTCTTTTCCAGCATCGGAAAAATCGCTGCAATTCCTAGACCTTGGCACCGGAAATGGCAATGTTGCGGCCTTGATGCTGCAAAATCATCCCAGCGCACATCTGACCCTGGTAGATGCCAGTGAGAAAATGCTGCAAGCGTGCCAAGAGCGATTTCGAAAATACAATCGGATCAAATACGAGCTGGCCCTGATGCAAGATCTGACCTTACCTACCGATCATTATGATTTAATTACAGCGAGTTTTTCCCTTCACCACATTGACCATCCCAGGAAAGCAAAAGTTATCGAACTCATCCATCGCTGGCTCAAACCCGGTGGCTACTTTTCCTATCTCGATCTCTTCATCGACCACCGAGATGCCAACTACCACGATCTAGTTGCATATTGGCAAGAGTTTGTAGTCGCTAAGGTTGGTAGAGAGGAATGGAACGAATTGTTTGACCATCACCAAAAATATGACATTCCGTGCAACTTATCAGATGCGATGAAGTGGATTCAGGAAGCCGGGTTCCAGGAGGTACTGGTCACGATCAAAGACAAATACTGGCTACGAATTTGGGCGATCGCTTAGGGGATGTCAAAACATCTCAAAAAAAATTATCCCCTCGCCCGAGCCGAGGGGATCTCAGAACCAAAATGCGATAAATATTTCCTAACCGTTCTAATCTGGAGCCTAGTCCAGTAGAATCATTTTACGCGTTCTGGTGAAGTCTTTCGTCGTTAAGGTATAGTAATACAGTCCCCTAGCTCCGATCCTATTTTTCTCAATCACAAATTGATTTTTACCGACTGTAATTGGTCTTCTTTCGTGATAAATGAGTTTTCCGCTGACATCCCTAATCTCAAAATCGCCCATTTCATTTTCGGCTGACAGTACATCAATGGCAGTCACCTCCGTCCAGGGGTTGGGATAATTCTGCCCCAGTTCGATGTTATCTTTATCGGCGCCGAGCTTTAATGCCAAAGGTGCCCTTGATAAGTCTCGGAAATAAACCTCTGAGGTCAACCGATCTCCTGAGAATGCAATAACATCACTTAATCTACCCGTACGTTTTGCGGTGAAGGCCAATTGAAAAACCAGCTGCTCTTCAGAATCAATTTGCCATCCTTCGTTAACCCAACTCGCCAATAAATGACCCTGATCGAGGTGACGTAGACCAAAATGATGCCTTTTCATGCGAATGTCTGTGATCTCGGTCGGTTGCTCAACCGCAATTGAATTCTGATCGTAGGCCAGGTTAAATTGAAAGCCCGCCAGTTTATCCAGATGGTTTGCCCTAAAACTCACCAGGTAAGATTGGCCAGCTTCGATCAATTGATCGGGAACATGAAATACGAATGGTTCACCTGATCGAGAAGTTGTGCTACGTGAGAAATCGGCATCGCCCATTTTTATTGCCACAAAATCCTGCATGATATCCGGCGTCATAAGCGGTAGTGTACTTGTCCCCAGGTTGGCATCCAGTATTTCTTGCACGGGATCTGCCATAAATTCGTAATCTGAACGGGCAAAACGCCATGAATCAACATCCGGCAATTCATCGATCTCATCTAAAATCAAGCTGCGGAGAATCTGAAAGTCATCTCCACCAAGAACACCATTGCCATTAATATCACCGGAAATAAGAAGATGGGCTTGTCCATCTAATGAATTATCAATCAAGTGTCCCAAATAAATGATCAAATCTGCCGTAGTAACACCATTTGAGTCATCTCCGTCTTTCTTGGGGGTAATCGTTACTGGATCGTCACCTGTCGGAAAAATAAATTGATAAGATCCAGAAGTATCGGTCACTTGGTCCTGGCTTAGGTTCGGGGTATTTGCTGCCACCGTCACACCTGATACTGCCAATCCATCAGCGGTTGCAAAGGCTCCGGACACCATGGATACGGGTACCTCTACTTCAGGACAAATACCATTGTTGTCTGTCACTACCAGCAACACGTCGCAAAAATCAGCAGTGCCACTTGGACTTAAGACCCATAACCGGACTAAGTTTGCACCCATGTGCTCGCAGCCGAGATTGAGGCTATCCAGATCGACCAAGGTGTCTAAGGTACTCACATCCGGGTTGAGGTCTTCGAAAATAAACTCAATATAAAAGCGCAGATCTTCATCAGCTTCTCCACAGGGTGCCGAGCTACTGACATCAAATTCATTGGCCCAGATTGTTGCCATCGCGGTATCGGTAATGCCATCATTGTCAAGGTCCATCGGATTTAATTCGGCCGTGAGGCTCGAAATGCAGACTGGGCTAGGTTTTTTCAATGCTTCAACATTAAATGCATACAAACAGTAGCTCTCGTTTTGGCATTCATCGGTGATTCTCACCTTCAAAGTATATGAGCCATCGGTAAGGTCCGAGATGTTCACAGTAAATTGATCTACCACCTCACCATCCAATGAGCCTTCCTCGGCGGTAATTTCGAAGGCTTGGCCATCCTTTTCTTCCAGCAACTGCCAATAATATTGGATCACACCACAGGCATCCATCACATCAACTCTGGCCTCAAAATTATAAAGGCAACCTGCTGCCTCTACCAGACCACCATCTTCCACAGGGCCAGTAATGACACAAATCGCGGGCACCGTATCCCGAACAATGATTTTTTGAACAAAGGTGTCCAAGACAAGGTCTCGATCTGTCCACCAATGATCTCCAGGAGTGCCGGTACCACACCAATCGGCAAAATACCAGGTGCGAATCAATTTGTAGCAGCCAGCGTCACCGCCTACAATCTTGAAGACCTTGTCTTCGTGAGCAATTCCAACGATCCGACATTGATCATCAAATCGATAAATAGGTCTACCTAAAGAATCAGGATGAAGGGCACCAATGAGGTTTCCGCTGCCATCAGGATCATAATCTATTCCACAGCTAAGTACCTCTGCGTGCTCAGGTAGGTCAAACATTTGCTTACTCAATTCACATGAATTTCCCACGTAAATGCGCTGTATTCGTGTAATGGTATCCGGAATGTGGCTACCCGCTGCACCGGCAAAATTGTGTTCTTCCGAACTGCAGCCTTGCCAAATATTGAATTTTCGATAGATCACTCCTTGACCGCAATGATCGAATTCTGACCAAACAGTTTGTGCACAATAGACGTTTTGAGCACAATTGACCGAAACAATTCCGCGCTTAAAAGTATATTCTTTCAAATCGTAGCCGCAATCACTGTAAATGGAGTCTTTCCAATAAGTTCCTAAATGATCGTCCTCCACTTTCACCTGAATGGTATCATCCTCGCATACGCAGGCACTGTCGTAAAAGGTGATGGGATCACCTATGGGTATCCCCTCGGCATCGACGTAAACGCCACTGGGTGCAAGCCAAGCTTTCTCGTAAGTACCGAAGATGTCGTCCAAGGCTGACAGTGCAGCGGACTCACCCTGCTCACCGAGCAGGACGATTTGCTCAAGGGTAAGGGGATGGTCTTCTCCTTCAACACTGAAGGTAGCCCGTCGATAGGTGCCGCAAGAGATTTCACCCTGCTCAACATCTTGAACCACATCGATGGGGGCCTGATCCTCAACCCAAACATCCGACCAGGTTTTGCTCCAATTACACCAATAGTCCATCACGAGTAACTCCACCTGAACGTTTTGACAAGCATCGTTGCAATCAAATGGGATGGATTTGCTCCAACCACCTCCGATCAGAGAAGCCTGCTGGATTATCTCATCCAGGTCACCTGGTCCTGTAGGGCAATCAAATGGGCTAATCTGCCGAGTGGATAAGCCAATGTCACAGGTATCATTCTGTAAGATTTCTACAAATTTGTCGCGACTCAGCGGATAGGTAGTATCACACTCAATCGTTCCATAATAGGCCAAATCGAACATCCAGCCATTAAGGAGCTGGGTCGCACAGATGGAGCTATCTCTTGCCAACCATTCCATTTCATTGGCGTAGTGTGCCTCCACTGATGAGCCAGCCTCGAGGTGTGCTTTACGAATTTCAAGATCGTGATGTGTACAGATGTGCGTTGTGGTATCACATAGGTCCATACAGGCTTCATACCAGTCGGTCCGTCTTGCTAACATCAGGCTGACCCCACAATTGTCCCAGCTGCCCTCGTCAAAGGTAGCTGCCTCAACCCATATCTTTTTGCCGGCGACACTGTCTGCTGGAGCTGCTGCCAAATTCACAAAAACACCCTTCGGGCTAACGGCCACAGGTTTCTCAAGATCTTTTGCAAGTAAGTAGCAGTAGATCGTATCCACATTATGACATGAATCGAAGAGCTCAAAAATTACTTGATAAGGAGTCTCCCGAAAACCTAAGGAGACCGTGTTGGGATAACTAAAGGTATAGGCATCAGTTGCACAGGAATCACCCTTCCGGTAGACAAAAGAGCCCTCGCCAAGAATCTGAGCTTTTACTTGAGATATACCGCTCCAATCATCTGATGCACAGATGTTTGGAAGCTTGGTAACAACGGAACAATCATGATCGTTCGCACTGACCAAAATCACCGGTGCATTATCATTTGCCCGCGGATGCGATGGCGTATCGAAACAGTGAAAACCCGAAGCATCCCCTGGTTGGATGATTTTGTCAGGTCCGTACTTTGAGTAATCACAAACCGCCGTCGGGGGCAAAGTGTCAAGGTTATAAAGCCAAAAGCTGCACCTCCAATAAGTGCCCGCTGCGTCGATTTGCTCAATATCATTGTCCATGGGCACGAGACATGGTGCCTCATTTGGTCCTCCTGGACATTGCTGCTTGATTTCCACGGTTACACGATAGATCTCTTCGCAACCTTGACCAAAAGTTTCACTGTCGACATGTACTTGCAAGTCACAGACACGATCGGCCGTCGGCGAGGAAAATGTCAATCCGGACTCACCTGACTCAATTTCGATTAAATATACGGTGTCACAAGTACCGCTACCGACTGGATTCTCATAAATGAGAAATGGTCCGGCGGCTGCGCCGACATCATCACAATAGATGGTATCTTGATCCTGACAATACAGGTGAGTGGCATCCAATTGAGGATACCGCATGACATTGATGGTATCAAATGCCGCTGAACGCTGCCCATGCTTATCAATAACCTCCCATTCTCGATATATGATCTTCGCCGTGTCCTGAACCCCCGGCTCACAGTCTTTCAGTGCTGGCCAGTCTGCCACAAATCGAGCTGGTACGGGATTGGGTGAACATATCGGAACGGCGGTCGGAGGCACCCCATTGATCAAAACCGTAGGATCCCAAACAATGGGATCAGTACAATAGACGGTTGTACTTCGGCCGCCCAGCAGTGCACTTCCCTTCTTAAAGGTAAGATGGCTTTCGCAGGCGCCTTGTTCATTGGTGATCATGACCACGACCCCTCGATCTAGGTGGCTGCATGGATCATTGATGATGAGATACTCCTCATTACCGATATCATCGACACTACCCCCCCCAATGCGAGCAGCAGAAGTGGTCAAAACCTCGTATTCAAAAGGCAAGATGCAGTCGATATTGGGTATGAAATCCCCCCATTTCACCTTGCTGTGAAATTCCGATCCTGACATATCCGTCAAGATGGCGAGATTGACATCTCGACAGTTTGGAGCACATGGTTGCGAGTGAGTAATCAAGGTCAGGGCTAGGCCTATACATATTAGTATAGCTCGCCCTATGGCGGTTAGTGGTAAGTTTCTAGTCATTTGTGAATCGCTCGGTTTTTCAAAAAAGCTTCACGGGGGCTAATATAGATTATATATTATAACTTTTATATATAATTTATCCACAAATTCATAGTCGCTTGTTGGTCAATAATCTATGTGTTAGGGTGAACTCGTATAGAAGGTTGCTCACATGTATTAAGATACTTTCAGAAGCCGACCGTGTCTGTTCAGTGGGAGATGGAGAAACGCTGGCACCGCACCGATTTTAAGGCTCAGTGCCTAACCGTGAATAGATAAATTATTGATAATCAATTGCTTAATACTCCAGTCACAACTTAGCATTGCTGATGCCAACCGAATCGAATGGAACGATGGAGTGGTGAACTGCATTCACATTATGAAAATGCTATCTTAGAGCTCGTTTTATTACTGAATCAGTATTCTAGTAGCTTTTCATTTGCCAAATGTTAATCTACTGAGATAAAACGTTAAAATTTTCGTGATGTAGCCACGTTTACAGCGTCCGTTGCGTTTAGCAGAAACAATGTGAATCGTTTTGAAGATGAAGTGTAGTTTTCGAATGGTCTGGGTCTTACTTTTGTCGATGCTTGCTGCAGCGAACATAGATGCACAGAGCACATCGACTTTGAAGTTCGCTCCCAAGACCGGATTCAATTTTGCTGATTTTTCTGTCGGTCAGCCGGGAGTGGATGCATCGCTTTCTAAACTGGGTTGGAACTTGGGAATAGATGCGACCTACGGTCGCAGATTTCTCACCGGTGCTGGCCTGCATTTCTATCGGTTGGGTGCAGCGATTAAGATGAAGGATGAGGATTTCACAGACGCTGTAATCAGTTCACAGCTCAAACTGCCCGTTGGTGTTGGCTTACAAGTCCTAAAGATTGATTATTTCAGGGTCTTAGTGAAAGGAGATTTTGTCTTTAATTACACCTTTCGAGTCGTCGAAGGGAGTCCCAGACAGGTCGTTTCTGATTATCAAAAAGTCACCCTAGGGTCGCGACTCGGCATTGGTATTGAACTAGGTAGGTTCAGCATCGATTTCAACTATGAAAAGAGTCTATCTAATCCAACTGCCGATTCGCGTTATGCTCAAAATCAATTAGTTAGTGTCTTGTTAGGTCTTCGTATCTAGCGCTCCTTGTTTGCAGGATCGTCTTCTTTCTTTATCGTGGGATATTGCACATCCAACTGTTCTAAATAGTTGTCGTATTTCGTTTCATCATAGTAGAATTTTTCGAGCTCTGGTCTAAACTCATCCATGATGTCACTATTGAGATAGATGGCGGGTGCATCATCCTCTGAAACCATTGGTACATACTCTTGCTTCATACCCTGTTCCTCACGAAAGTAGTTCCAGGCACCTTCAACTAGTTCAGGGCGACAAATAAAATCGATAATGGTCATAGCCTCAACCTTAGCTCCAGCAACCACGCCCTTATGGGCAATGGGTGTTGCCATGGCAACGGCATTGCTCCAATGATGGCCTTGCAAACCGGGAATATTGGAAGGAAATCTGAGTGTTACAGTGGGCAATTTCCACGAAATATCACCAATATCGTCTGATCCGCCACTAACAAATCCCTGCCTCGGTGCGCTCAGCGTATCGAGATCTATGGCTAGGCCAGTGGTATCTCTAGCGTTCACTTCGGCCTGAAGTGCCACCGCCAGTGCCTGATCTTGCTCTGACCAGGAAGGTAGGCCCACCTCACGAATATTTTCGTACATGGTCTCAGCAATAACCTTGTTAAAATGTCTTGGCCAGGCAGACCCAAGAATTCGCTTAGTGACCGTTGTATTGGTCATTAAGGCAGCACCTTCGGCAATTTTATTGGCTCGATCATACACTTCCATAATGCGTGGGTAGGTCACATGCCGAAAATAATACCAGATCGAAGCCTTGGATGGGACTACGTTGGGTTGATCTCCACCATTGTTAATGACTGAGTGCGATCGATGCAATGGATCTAAATGCTCTCTCTGATATTGCCATCCAATGTTCATCAGCTCGACGGCATCGGCAGCGCTTCGGCCTCGCCAAGGCGCTCCTGCCGCATGCGCTGCTTCTCCTTCAAAGGTATATTCAACAGAAATGAGTCCGGTGCCCCGGGCCTGACCGTAACTCACTCCCAGGTTATTCCCTACATGAGTAAAAATGCAAAGATCAAAATCATCGAAATATCCATCCCGGGTAAAGTAGGCCTTTGTACCGACCAGCTCTTCTGCGACACCAGGCCAAAGGACCAAGGTACCGGCTAACCCCTCCCTCTCCATCACTTCCTTCACAGCCACGGCTGCGAGAATATTTAATGGGTTACCAGAATTGTGGCCTTCTCCGTGCCCTGGAGCTCCTTCAATGATGGGCTTGTGATAGGCGACCCCAGGAAACTGCGAAGCCTTCGGAATACAATCCAAATCGCTTCCAACCGCAATTACGGGTTTACCACTCCCCCATTTGGCTAACCAAGCAGTGGGAACACCGCTGATACCATGAGTAATCTCAAAACCATTTTCTGCGAGAATATCCGTCAAGTATTTCGATGTTTCCTTCTCTTGAAATCCCAACTCGGCAAAACTAAACACCTTGTCGACCATCACTTGAGCCAGCTTCGCCCGATCTTGAATAATGGAAACAACTTCAGATTTTAGCTTAGCCTGTCTTTCAGGAGAAATCGAAGACTGACTAATGGCGAGGTTGTAGGTGAGTAGCACGGTCAGGAAAGCAATCGTTCGCATGAGTTTTTTCACATTTAGTATTAATTCACAACAATTTTTGGTTTCGCTACTATTTGACCGGTTTTGCCTTCGATCTAATGGGCTGAAAAACAGGTACTGAATAGGTCACACCTTTTAATTTATGCTGACCCAAGGCAACACACTCGAAGCGATCTCCAATTCGATCACGAGTGGCGGCACTAATAGCGATCCCGTTTTTTGGGGCGAGACTTTGCAATCGAGCGGAGATGTTTGGGGCTTCACCCATGGCCAACCTTTCTTTTCGATCACCAATACCCAGATCAGCCATAATCACTTCACCTGTGTGCACACTCATGCGAATGTCAAATTCTTGCTGGAAAGAATCGCGAGTAAACTCTTGAAGGGTTTTGATTTCTTCGAGCAAGTTTAAAGCAGCCTGAACGGCGTTGATCGGGGCGTGATCAAATGAGGTAGGATATCCGAAATATGCCATAACACCATCACCCAGATGTTGGACAACATAGCCATACTGGACAGTGATCGTTTGGTAGGCCAGCTGATGATAACGCAACATGATGTCAACAAAATCGTCGATCGGAAGCACCTGTGCCAATCGTGTTGATCCCAGTACATCGCAAAAAAAAATCGTTAGATTACGCTTCTCAGCTTGCATGCGCTAAAAGTAGACAATCCTATTTTAATCCTGCAATGCTGCTCTAAAAGTTTCCAAACATCTTCTCCGTGCAAAATTATGGTCGACTATGGGCTCAGGATATCTACTTGAATCCAATTCGGTAATCCACTTTCGGACATACGCCCCATGGGGATCAAACTTTTTGAGCTGCGACGTTGGATTGAAAATCCGAAAATACGGTGCCGCATCGGTGCCGCATCCAGCAGCCCACTGCCACCCTCCATTGTTGCTTGCTAAGTCGTAGTCGAGTAGCTTCTCGGCGAAATAGGCCTCTCCCTTGCGCCAATCAATGAGCAGATGCTTTGTTAAAAAACTCGCAGCGACCATCCGCACCCGATTATGCATATATCCGGTCTCATTTAACTCTCTCATACCGGCATCGACCAGTGGGTACCCGGTCTGCCCCTGACACCAGGCCTCGAACTCATCATCTGCATTCCGCCATGGAATTTGATCGTATTTTGGTCGAAAAGGCGAAGATACTACGTGAGGAAATCGATCGAGAATCTGACTATAGAAGTCCCGCCAAATCAATTCACTAAGAAAAACCCGGTTGATTTCCCTTGCCTTGCGGGCTTTTTCCCTGATGCTGATGGTCCCAAATCTAAAGTGAATTCCCAACCTGGTCGTTCCATTCAGCGCGGGGTAATCTCTGGTCTGATCATAGTCTCTCACTACTCTCTGATTCACTTCCCGTATTGGAAAATCAATCATGGATCGTTTAAAACCCAACCTTGATAGTGAAGGGATCATGAGTGGACTGGTTTTGAAATAATTGACCGCATACTTTTGAGTGTGATAAGAGGAAAGGTAATAGGAGGATGCCGACACTGTACGTGTGGTAAGTCGTGTGAGCCATTTCCGCTGGTAGGGTGTAAAGACAACGTAAGGATTACCATCATCTTTGGTGATTTCTTGCGATTCGAAAATCACATGATCCTTTGATGTATGTAGGGGTATACCCCTACCATCAAGTAATTTTGCAATACTTTCGTCGCGCTGCTTGGCATAAGGTTCGTAGTCACGATTGGTGTAGGCAGATTGAACATCATAGCGATCCAAAATAAGCCTCCACGCGTCCACTGGGGTGCCATGGTAAACCGCAAGGCTGCTGCCATACTCCCTCAACTCATGGTGGAGTTGCAAAATGCGATCATAAATAAAGGTCACTCTTGGATCTACCGGATTCTTTAAGTCATCGAGGATGATGCGATCAAAAATGAAAACTGGCAAAATGGGAGTACTTGAATATTTTAGTGCACAATAGAGTCCTGCATTGTCGAAGAGTCTTAGATCTCGACGAAACCAAAAAACACTTACTTTCTCTTTCATTAACTTACCAATTCAAATGTATTTGTTGACCGACTATTAAACCTTCAGATAGCTCCAAATGTTGAAACATCACTTTGTAACCATTGTCCTCACCCTGTGCGCACTAGCTGATTGCCCCAAACTTTACAGCCAATCGCTGTCTGCTTCCGATTTACTGCAACTCAGCATTAAACATCACGACCCCCAGGGAATTTGGGGCAAGCAGCCCCTAGAGCTAGAGCTGACGGAAAAGCGTCCAAACGGGGCGGTTCGCACCACAAAGCTTTTACTAGACCCTGCCTCGGAAGTATTCAGATCAAGACAGGTTCGGGATGGTCAG
The DNA here is from genome assembly GCA_965223215.1 of Saprospiraceae bacterium. Taxonomy (GTDB): domain Bacteria; phylum Bacteroidota; class Bacteroidia; order Chitinophagales; family Saprospiraceae; genus JABDMH01. The sequence continues at coordinate 1,233,831 of CBDCVZ010000010.1, forward strand.
AAGTTCGACATTCAAATTTCTGGGAAAACCGTTTCGATCAAGGTAAATGGTAAATCGCCCAAAGACAGTGCCCTGATATCCCAGTATCGATTAACCAATGAGCGGCAAATTATGATGCGCGATTACTACACCTACCTCTACGGCCTCCCCATGAAATTAACCGATCCGGGCACCATCCTGCATTCAGAGGTAAGTGATACTAGTTTTCAAGGTAAAGAGGTCTTGGCTGTGAAGGTCAGTTATGAAGAAACGGTGGGTAATGACGTGTGGTACTTTTACTTCGACATGGAAAGTTACGCATTAAGCGGCTACCGATTTTATCATGACGAATCAAAGAACGATGGAGAGTATATTACTTTGGAAGGCGAAGCGGTCAAGGGTCATTTGCGACTCCCCAAAAATAGAAAATGGTATACGCATCAGGGCAATAAATTTCTAGGAGAAGACATCATCGAGGTAATCAAGTAGGTATCATGATTTTGCCGGACCAATCGATCTTAATCTTTTCGATCCTCATGATATGTGTTATCATCGGTATTTTAGGGGATCATCACAAATGGTTTGGAAAGATTTCTGGCGTTCTGATCACCATCGCTCTGGCGGCTTGTGCTACCTCCACCGGGCTCATTCCATCCGCTGCCGATCCAGCTATTGAGGTTCCGGTCTATCACTTCGTTTTCACCTATCTGGTTCCAATTTCAATTCCTCTCTTGCTTTTTAATGCGCACTTAAAAAAAATAATTCGTGAATCAGGTCGGCTTTTATTAATTTTTTTGATCGGCTCGCTGGGTGTTGTGTTGGGTGCAATTTTCGCCTTTTATCTCCTTTCACTTGGTCCCGAAACCTACAAAGTGGCTGCCATCTTCATTGGCACCTATACGGGTGGCAGTGTGAATTTCATGGCAGTGGCCAGCAGCTTCCAATTTCTGGATAGTGAATTATTTCCAACCATGATTACGGTCGACAATGTCTTTACGAATCTCTATTTTATGTTACTTTTTCTTCTTCCTGCCATGAAATTCATGGTCAAGAGATTTGCAAAGTACAAGGGGGTGATGGTCGATCCAGGTACCTCCAAAAAAACCATTAACAATACTTCTTACCTGGATATTGAAAAAGTGTCTGTGGCCCTTGGTATTTCTGTACTGATTTTCGGAGCAGCCCAATTAATATCTGAACCCCTTCAAGCATTGCTTAACACGGAAATGTCTTTAGATATTCTCCTCGTCACCCTATTTATTACTGGTATAGCAAATCTGGCACCTGATTGGATCTCGAAGTATTCTGATGCTGCCTTTGCCCTGGGTATGACGATGATGTATATTTTTTTAGCGGTAATCGGCGCTTCATGCAATTTAATAGTTTTAGTAAATACATCGGGGAGCATACTCCTTTTCGTAATAATTATTTTATCAGTGCATTTGCTGGTCACGTTAGTGGGAGGTAAATTGCTGGGAGTGAGCTTGGAGGAAACGCTGATAGCCTCTGCTGCTAATGCGGGTGGGCCATCCATTTCAGCACCGATGGCAGTCAATTTTGGCAAACCGGATCTGGTAACACCTGCCATCTTGATTGGAATCATGGGTTATCTCATTGGCACATTTCTGGGAGTAGGTACCGGCTTTTATTGCAATAAGCCATCGTGGGCCCAATTTTTCGAAAAGCCAGAAAAAAATGGCCCTCACCCAACCAAAATTACAATGTACCAGCTTTTAACATCTAAACGGACAATATGGATTTGACTGCTGCACAAAACCGATCTAGATCGCTTTTAACCGTATAAACATTCGGGGTGACTCGAATGCCATCGATGTTCTCCCATTTAATTGACACCGTGTGAATCTGATAATCACTAAGGAGTCTTGAGGCGAGTTCGCCTGCGGGCATCTGATCACAGGAAAATAAGCCAATGGCCCCTCCATATTTAGCGTCTTTTGATGTGTGCAGTTGAATTCCGGGAAATGATTCCAGCTGATTCATCCAATAATTTTTAAGGAAATGTAGTCTCTTGAATTTGCGGCTCGATCCAATCATCTGGTGAAAATCAACCGCTTGTCCTATGGCCTGTTCATTAGCAAATGGTCTGGTTCCCAGATTTTCAAATTTTCGAATATTATCCGATGCAGGATCTGGCGCTGCAAAAAAAGGATAAACCTTGGCGATCTTTTTTTTGCGCACCCACATCATGCCCGTTCCAAAAGGTGCACAAAGCCATTTGTGCAGGCTGGTTCCAAAGTAATCTGCCTGGAGATTTGGAATCTGATAGTCTAAATGAGCGAATGAGTGTGCCCCGTCTACAAGTACTTCGATATCATGCTTGTGTGCTTGTTCAGCGATCTTTTTTACAGGGAGTATCTGCCCTACCCAATTAATTACATGGGTTACATGAACAATCTTTGTTCGTTCGGTAAAAGCAGCCGTAAATTGTTTGACGATCTGTTCGTCATCCTCGATGGGAAAATCAAAATTTAGCCATTTCAAAACAATGCCATCTCTGTGGGCTCTTTGCTTCCATGCATTGATCATATTCGGATAGTCTTGCTTAGTCAGGACTACTTCGTCGCCTTGGGTGAGCGGTAAGCCGAAAATAATCGCTTCAAGTGCCTCTGATGCATTCCGTTGAATGGCTATTTCCTCGGCATCACAGCCACCCACCTGGGCCAACTTTCCTCGGATGGCTTCCCTACCCTGATCCAAAATTCGCCACATATAATATGAAGGTGTCTCATTGCTGAGTTGGTTGTACCGTTCAACGGCATCTTGTACCACTTTGGGCTGTGGGCACACTCCCCCATTGTTTAGATTGACCAATGATGGCGAAACGGTATAGGCCATCTTAATCTGATACCAAAAATCCTCATCCTCCGTCACATCAAGCTCATGGGGTACTCGTGGAAGTTCGATTTGCCCATCATCGAAAGATCGGAATTGATATAGCAATGCAGGTGTCAGAGCTGCTTTGGACAGGAAGTGTCTGCGAGTTGTCATCCTAACTTAATCGACTCACAATTTAAACAATTCAAATAAACATATGAGATAGGGCCAAAATGATGAAAAGTGGTTACCTTTGCGGCCCGAAAAAAATCTATCAAAACGATGAAAAATATATTAGTTCCCACCGACTTTTCTGAAAAGGCTAATCATGCTGTAAATGAGGCCGTTAAATTGGGGGTTAAATTTGATGCCAAAGTACACATAATTCATGTTTACGGGGCACTCAAAAGGGCAGACACCATCTTAAGTGTCAATAAGCTTTTGCAACGTGAAGCGGAGGAAAAACTCGAAATGCTGGCCGGAAACCTGCAACAGAAATACGAGATCAAACTGAGGTACAAAGCCGTTAAGGGTACCGAAGTTGCAGAGACCATTGATCGTGTAGCTAGAAAAATGGAAATAGATCTATTGGTATTGGGGTCTAAAGGTGAAATGGATTCACCTGAGATATTCTTGGGATCTGTGGCAGGTCGCCTGCTCAAGAAATGTGATTCTCCCATGCTGATCCTGCCACATGGGAAACCACTTCCTGAGATTGAGAAGATCTTATTTGCAGTAAAATCTCTCGATCTGTCACATCGCAAGGTCCTCGATCCCCTACACAGTATCCAAGAAGTCTTCAATGCTGAGCTCACCTCACTCCAAGTGCAAGTCGACAGACCCGAGCCTGCATTGGTGGGTGCAGAGTCAGAACTGAGGTATTTTGATCGGCCTTTTGAAGAAATCGCTGCCCCAAGCATCTATGCTGGAATCGAGCGCTATCTTTCTGACCACCCTCATGATCTACTATGTGTCATCAGGAGAAAACGAGGATTTTTCGAACGCCTCTTCAAACCATCGAAGGTCAAGAAGAGCGCTTTCAATGCCGACCTACCCATGTTGGTTTTACAAGGGCTTAAATAAAAGGAAATTTGAAAAAAGCCAGTTGGTCCCTCCCAACTGGCTTTTTTTATTCCGTTAGTTTTTGAGGAAGGGCCTGGCAACAGAAACCTCATCATTTAAGATCAGTCGCATGAGATAGGTCCCAGCAGGTATGGCTTGAACATCATATCTCAATAGGTTGCTGCCCTCAAACAACTGGACGGGGTTATGCATGATGGTCCTACCGACTAGATCGGTTAAAATCACCAGCCCGGAAGTTTTCTGCTTGAGTACCATTTCCATCTGGAGCGTACCCGGAGTGGGATTGGGAAACAGATGGAATACTTCATCCAAATACGGATTTTCGACCAAGCTGGTAGACATTCCCCTAACTAAGACCACCGAATCAACTGTTGAGCTACCACAAAGGCTTCCGTCTGAGGCAACGACTCGATGATAAACGGTTAGGCTCTGGCCCGTATCGATGCCAAGTAGAGCCAATAAGGTATCGATGGTGCCAAAGGTCGTATTGAATTGGGTTGCTTCTCCAGTATTGACCGTTAAAGCCGGACTCGAAAAGTCCAAATTGGTTGCAAGTTGCCACACATACACAACCTTATTGCCGTTTTCGTCCCTACTGGCATCCCAGCTTGCTGTAAATGTTTCGGTCAGATCGGCTCCAATGGACACTGTATCTCCCGACATAGGTGCTGTGATGGCAACCGCAGTCGGAGCGTAATTCCTTTCGAGCAGCGCTTGGCCGCGAATTTCACCAGCTGGGACCGAGGTGCTGTGAATATTAACGTATGTATTTCCTGCCTTGAGCATCATGAGGGTTGAATCGGCAAGCTCCCAACTATTGCTGTCTGCATAAAACGTGGCACCTTTTAAATCCGGTGAAGCCTCGGAATTCAAGAAGAGCGCTATGCCACCTTCCATCCCAGCCATCCCAAAATGTAGATGTGCTCCACCCGCGATGGACAGATCAAAGTCTCCACTTAGATTGGCGAAAGATCCACTAGCTACCAAATCATTGCCATTACGCTCGAAGAGCATCGCTCCCACTCCGGTACTAGGAGCAGCCGGAACGGTATTTTTTCCGCGTAGATTGGATAAATAATAGGCCCGAGAAAGGGGTCTGAAGTTGCCCCGAAGCTCTCCGCTACCTACATTCATGGTGTGAATATTTATGTATCGCATACGATTTCGCAGACTATCCATATGAGCTTCCGAAACGGTGTAGGTGTTCTTAACTGCCTCAAAACGTCCGGCCAGACCGTCGGCAGAAAGGTCAAGGTCCAGGGGGATGACTAAGCCTCCATTCGATCCTACCACACCATCATGGATATGTGCCCCACCAGCGATTTGAGTATTTACGGGACTGCCCAACTCGGAGAAACTTCCACTGATGATTGCTGCTGATCCGTTGTATTCGAGTAATGCGGCACCGGTAGCCATGGTATTCACGGCCGGAACTTCTTCAGCACCAGAAAGTGGCGCATAGAAATAAGCTGTGGCTTCGTGTAACAACTGTCCTCTGAGTTCTCCCATGGTGATATCTGTACTGTGGACATTGATGTACCCCAGTCGAGATCTTAAGCTATCCTTCCGGGTAGCGGTGATGGTAAACTTGTTATCTGCCGCTCGCCACCGACCGCTGCCTACTTCATCGGCGGTTGGTACAAGAGGCGCTAAAACGGGTCCATCTGAACCAGCTGGTGCCGCATGAATGTGTGCTCCGTTGGCAATATCAGTTGCCAGGGCAGAGCCCAGATCTGCAAAAGACCCAGTGACTGTGATTTGACCTCCGAGTACCTCAACGATTACTTTTCCGGATCCATCGGAGTCCACTTGATGAGTCTCCTGAGCTCCCGATAAGTCTGCATTCAAAAAATATTGACTTTCGGGTACAATCTGACCCCGCAGCTCACCACCAGGTAGATCTATCGAGTGCACATTGACGTAAAGAGCCCGGCCAATTAGAGCCATAAGTGTGTCTCCAGTTACGGCAAAACTGTTCTTGGCTGGATCCAGAGTACCACTTCGATTGTCATCACCTAGATCGACAGTTAGCGGAAAAGCGACATCTCCGCTCCGACCTGCCATTCCCAGATGAATGTGCGCACCTCCTAAGATCTGGCTATTCAGCTCACTTTCCAACCCAGAAAATGAACCACTGACTGACAACATCCCATCACGCAGTCCAAAAAGCAACTCACCATTGCCGAAAGAATTTGTAGCAGGAATGTGATTGGCTCCTGATAGATGGGTACGCATCTTCGCTTGTGCCACCAGGGACATTTGGCCGCGAACCTCACCAGAGGGCCAATTTTGAGTATGGACATTTACGTATACTCCTTCAGATTGAAGTGCCGCGATGTCTTCATCTTCCAGCATAAAAGTGTTATCGGATTGTAAGATTTCTGCCGAAGTACTGTCTGCACTCAGGGTTAGATTAATGGGAATCAGCACTGGACCTTCGGAACCCGCCAGACCTAAATGCAGGTGGGCACCCCCTGCTATATCCGTGGCAATGGCACTGGACAGGTTGGAGATTGATCCTGATAAAACCGCTTGATTGCCCGCCAACTCTAACATAATCGTTCCTTGTCCATCAGACATCACGGATGGAATTTGATTGCTTCCGAACAAATTAGCTTGATAGATGGCATCAGAGTTGGGCAGCATCTGCCCCCTTATTTCACCTGCCGCATAATCATTTGAATGAATGTTGATGTAGAGTTTCCGATCCAATAATGCCGCCTTTGCCTCACTATCGAGGACGAAGGTATTAGAAGCAACTTCAAACATTCCTCCGTTTAAACCTTCCGATAAGGTGGGTTGCAGTGCATAAAGCACCCCTCCGTTTTGGCCGGCCAAGCCGGTGTGAAGGTGTACCCCCCCGGCTATCGCCGTGTCCACACCCGAAACGACGTTGCCAAACTCGCCGCTGATGGCCAGTGTATCACCCGTCAAGGTCGCTGAAATCGTGCCGGTAGCCATGGATAACACCGGAAGAGGTTGGGCATTCCCAGTCAAGGTCATCGAAAATTGCTGTTCCTGTGCTTCCATGCCAAAGCAAACAAGTATGCAAGAAAGAATGGTAAAAATTGATTGTTTCATAGATGAGTAATTATGAGGTTAAAATACAGCGCCTTGAGTGGTCCAATTCGCACCTGCGAATAGTATCCCTTATTAGATTACACAGACATTCAAAAGTTACAGAGATTGTATACTTTGCATCCTTCATAGGTATCGAAAGAGCCCTGAGTGTCTTTAGGTAAACGGTTTAAGAAAAATAATAATGTATAAATATATCATTTTTGATTTAGGTGGTGTACTTATCGACTGGAACCCACGACATTTATACAAAAAAGTATTCGCTGACGAAGCTCAGATGGATTCTTTTCTATCGCAAGTCTGTACGCCCGATTGGAATGAAATGCAAGATGCTGGCCGAAGTCTACAGGAGGGGACCTCCCTATTGGTCAATCAGTTTCCGACTTATGAAGACGAAATTCGAATGTTTTATGACCGTTGGGAGGAGATGCTCAATGGGTCAATATCAAAAACAGAGACGCTGCTCAGGGAATTGGCCAAACGAACTGACCTAAGGCTTTTTGCACTGACCAATTGGTCTGCAGAGACCTTTCCCATTGCCCAAGACCAATTTGACTTTCTCAACCTGTTTGAAGGCATTGTGGTGTCTGGTATAGAAAAAATCAAGAAGCCTGATCCAGCCATCTATCGACTGTTGCTGGACCGTTTTAAGATTAATGCTGGTGAATCCATCTTTATCGATGACAATCTCCGCAACACCCAAGCGGCTCAAAATGAGGGAATCAGAGGCATTCACTATGTTGGTCCAGAATTGCTTAGGAATGACTTACAAAAATTGCGGATATTATAGCGCATGAAGTATCTATGTGTTTATCTGATTTTAGCATCACTCAGTGGATTCAGCCAATCCGAAACAAATTTCCCAATCACACGATCATTGATGGGTGAGCCCCTTTACGCACTCCCCGAAACACCCCAGAGCCAACGACTGAAAGACAGCCTACTAAATATCGCTCAGCTTGACCATGGCAAAAATTCCCATTCGTTGGAAAACATTATTTGGTTGGGTCGACGACTGGCCTATCTAACGCGTTATCCGGAGGCAATTGAGGTTTATTCGGACGGGTTAAGCACACATCCAAACTCACCGGAACTATACAGACATAGGGGGCATCGATATTTGTCAATGCGTAAAATTGATTTAGCAATTGACGATTTTAAGAGGGCTGCTGCCTTGCTTGGCAATCGACCCGTTGAAATCGAACCGGACGGAATACCCAATCGACTGAATAAACCTCTATCGTCGCTACAATTCAATATCTTCTACCACCTTGGATTGGCCCATTATTTAAAGCACGATTGGGAAAGAGCTGTCCGGGCCTACACAAAATGTTTGGAATATGCGACCAACGATGACTTGTTGGTGGCAGTAGTAGATTGGCTCTATATGACCTATCGACGGATGGGGAATCACCAGCAAGCCGAAATACTATTGGACACCATTTCTGATGATCTCGTGATTATTGAAAATGACAGCTATTACAAGAGGATCAAATTCTATCAGGGCAAAATTTCAGAAGAAGAACTCATGTATTCTGAACCTCCCAACTCAAGTCTGGCCATCGCCACGCAAGGTTATGGCCTAGGCAACTTCCATCTTGGCAACGGGGATATCGAAAAGGCAAAAGCAATTTTTCGAAAGGTCCTAGACACGGGTTACTGGCCGGCCTTCGGACATCTTGCAGCGGAAGCAGATTTAGTTACTTTGCAGTAGGTTTCGTACGATCTATATCGGCAGCACGGCTGACTTCAGATTAACTTTTGTAATCATCCATCGGAATTAGTACATTCACCAGGAACTAAACCTAACCAACACATGTCTCCATTTGTCTCCGAGCTCTTGGGCACGATGGTATTGATCCTCCTAGGTAATGGGGTGGTGGCCAATGTCATCCTTAGCCAAACGAAAGGAAATAATGCCGGTTGGATCACCATCACCTTTGGCTGGGGCTTTGCCGTGTTTGCTGGTGTGCTGATCGCACAAGATTTTAGTGGGGCGCACCTGAATCCCGCAGTTACCTTGGGGCTGGCGGCGGCAGGTAAATTCGAAACTGCCCAAATCTTCACCTATATCTCGGCACAATTGATTGGCGCCGCGCTAGGAATGGTCCTCGTGTTCTTAATGTATTATGACCACTATGCCCAAACGAAAGACCAGGCGACGAAATTGGCAACTTTTTGCACGAGCCCTGCGATTCCACACACCTTCCGAAATTTACTGTCCGAAATACTGGGCACATTCGTTCTAGTGCTGGCGGCCCTCTATATTACCGGACCCAATTTTATGGTCGGTGATTCCTCAGCCCCTGCTGGTCTAGGTAGTGTAGGAGCATTGCCGATTGCCTTAATTGTCGTAGCCATTGGTATGAGCCTTGGGGGCACCACCGGTTATGCCATTAATCCGGCGAGAGACTTGGCACCTCGATTCATGCATCAAATCTTACCAGTGCCGGACAAAGGAGAAAGTGATTGGACCTATGCCTGGATTCCTGTTATGGGTCCGGTTTTAGGTGCTTTGACTGCAGCACTGTTGTTTTTGGGATTTGGGTAGTCCTTTTGAAATTGCTCGTGGATTATCGGTCTCTTTGGACGATCATTTGACTTAGAAGTATTGACCAAATCCCAGCACAAAACCACGTTGGTGACTGTTGTAAAGATCAATGCCATAGTCCAATCGAATGATGGCATCAAAAGCACGCTTGTAAATCAACCGCAACCCCAGTCCCATAAAATGCCGAAAATTATCTCGATCAATAAAATCACTCAATTTACCACCTGGATTTCTCCAGGTTCCGAGATCCGAAAAGCCCACTACCTGACCAGCAAAATAACCTGCATCAAAGAAGGTCTGGCGATATTCAGTATTTAAGATAATCTGTCCTGTCCCGCGATCGATGCGATTGCCTACTCCACGAATGTTGAGTCGACTATCAATCACAAAGGGTGCAAAAGGTGTCTCATCATTTGAAGCCAACCCCGTTCGGAGTCTTGCTCCTAAATTTCCTTTTTTACCCACCCTCGTGAACCATACCAAATCATTGATGAAAATATTGAATAAATAGGCCTCACCATGGGTGACCACCCACTGTCCAGTAAAGCGCTCCGAATACCCCTCTACATAAAAAGAATGATAATTTCTGCGGTCTAGGGAATAAACGCCCTTATAAAGTGACTTTCGTTGATTCAATAAGTCCGGCCCAGGTGGATCGGCTATTTCCTGATGTGCAAGTTTGCTATATCTTTCAGTAAAATAAGCTGCTCCCACTTCCACAAATTGATTGATATTAATCTGGTAACTACCGCCCAGTTCCAGATAATTGATATCATAGTCAAAAGTCACTGTACCTTCATTAAAAAAAAGTGGCTCGGTTGATGCCCATCGCACGATGTTGAGATAATACCCGAAGCGACTCCTTCCAATATTGGGATTGTGCAAGGTGAATTGACCATTGTTCCGGCCATCAATATTGCCATAGATGGCTGACCATTGAATTCCTCGACCAAATTGATGGATATTTTTTACACCAACCTGAAACCAAAGATTGTCTTTAATTCCACCAATACCAATAATAGGAAAAATGGTGAGGGCTTCGTCTATACGTAACACAACTCGGATGCCCTTTGTGGTTTGCATAGTATCTGCATGCACCTGAGAAATGGTATATAAATTCGAGAGCGTCTGGAGGTCCTTGGCAAGGATGTCGGCATCGTAAATTTGACCAGGTGCAATCTTAATATGTCGCTTGAGATAGCCCAGATCAGATTTCACAACGCCTTGAAATTCAATACTGTCTATCAGATCTTGAGCACTGACTTGAACCACAGTGAAAACTGCGATCAGAACGATGAGGTGATTAGAAATTTTGATAAGCAAATTTACATTTCTCAGCGGGACAAACGCACACCCAGATTAAAAGTTGATGCCCGACCACCATTCTCCTGTAAAAAAGAATTACTAAAGTAGGTGTAGAGAAGTTCTAATTCTATCTGTGGGGTAAACTGATATTTGGCCCCCAAACCAGGTTGGATAAAATAATCCAATGTTGGTGACCAAAAGGGTGAAAAATTTAGCAAGCCGTACAATGTTGTCTTTCGATTTGGAAAATAACTGAAAATACCGGTGACGGGAGTCGATATTCGATTGAAGGCACCCTTGGTTTCTCTGCCGATATCTTCGTATAGAAAATCAATTTCTGCAAAGAGGGCAAAATGTGATCCGATATCGAAATCATTGAAAAACTGGGTCCACCAGGTGGGTCCCTGCCAGTCCACCCATGGTTCAACATTCTGACCCTCCAGATTCTTTTTGAGGGGTATCCAAAAAGCTGACTGGATACTAAAATTAGGCCAAAAGCGATTGGGTGCAAAACGCACCTTGGGTCCTATGGTAGCCAAAGTGCCTCGAGATCTGGTCGCATCTTCTTTAGAAAAGAACTTTAGTGCGGATGCAGGAGCATCATGCGATGTGAAGGCACGATAGCGAACATCAAAGCCAACATTGAGTTGAGGCACCACACCATAAACAAAGTTAATGATCGATGTAAAGAAAGATTCACGTACACTGGTGCGTCCATCCCGAGGGAGAATCTGAGAATACAGGTTGTTAAACCACTTAAGCTCATATCCACCCTTCGGAACAACGGAAGAAACCACATAGCGGCTGGTGTTGGTTGCACCATAGCTAGAACTGATATCATTCAGTTTCCAATCGTAGGGATAGTATTCCACCAAGCGATCGGGCTTTATCGGCTGGTTTCTGAATTGATTGATGTAATCAATGACGGCTGATTTCTGTCCTCCAAAATCCTTACTGTACCAATTAAAAATCTGATTAAGCCCTACCACTCCATCGACAGACAAATTCACAAAGTCTTGATCCTCCAAGGTCATGGTCGTTCTCGCTTCGAGTTGTTCATCTAATTGATCGGGCAGGTACGCGAAACTAGCCAGGGGTGGACAGCCTTTCGCGCCACAGGCCAGCGCAAAATGCAGTCGAGGATCTTTGAACTTCTTGAGGAGGTAGTCCTTCTCCAGTCCATCTAGAGTTCGGTGATGGAGGCCCATCTTCCATTTTCTTTGATCGAAGAACCCAAAGATCTTGAGTAGAGAATTGAGGGGATAGTTTTCAACCACCCCATGAATGACCAAGATATTGTAAGCATTGATTAAGTAGGCTTTCTCCGCATCAGCTGATAACTGGGAATGATCGAATCCGGCAATGAATTCAACCAATGGAGTCGTACTCTTGTCCTTTTGGATGGCATCATAATCGACCTGGCCATCTGCAACCTTAGACTCTAGCAGAATTTGTGCATTGGTAAAGAAATCCTTCAGTTCGAGTATCTGGGCTTCTAGCACAAAATGCCCCATCATAACCATGAGTAAAACTGAGCACTTGATGTACATATCAGGCCAAACGTACAAAACCTCCTGAAAGTTAACAACCACCCCTAAACTGAGTGAAACGCCAAATCTTGCCGTTTCATCAGGTTTTCGTCTGGGTTCATCGAAAGACAGTGAATTACCTTCAAAAATGTGATATATTTATGATATCATATTAACATCATTTAAACATCAACCATGGAAGAAAAGATCATCAACCCCACGAATGGCTATGCCATGTTAATTATCACTGTTGTTGCGGCTGGATTGTCCATCTTTTCGATCGTATACTGGGACAATGAGGTCGTCTTCAGCTTGCTATTACTCACCATTGTCCTCCTGGCAAAAGGGTTTTATTTTATTTACCCAAATGGATCAAAAGTGATGACTTTGTTTGGTGCCTATCAAGGTACCGTCAAAAAGACGGGACTTTTTTGGACCAACCCCTTTTATCATCGCAAGAGCATCAGCCTCCGAGCACGTAATTTTGATAGTGATCGACTTAAAGTAAATGATAAATTGGGCAATCCAATCTTGATCAGTGTGATTTTAGTTTGGAGAGTAAGCGACACTTTTAAGGCGGCTTTTGAAGTAGATTATTATGAGAGCTTTGTCAAAATTCAGACGGATGCAGCCGTAAGAAAACTAGCCAGTCAATATTCTTATGATAATTTTGACGACGATCAGACGGAGCTAACCCTTCGGTCTGCCGTGCAAGAAGTAAATGATTCGCTTGAAGCCGAACTGGCCGAACGCTTGGCAATCGCAGGAATAGAGGTAATGGAAGCCAGATTGGGCTATCTCGCTTACGCACCCGAAATTGCCAATGCAATGTTGAAGCGTCAACAGGCAGAAGCAATTGTTGCAGCTCGTTTCAAAATCGTAGAAGGCGCTGTTAGCATGGTCGAAGACGCTCTAGAAAAACTGTCCAGAAAACAAATAATCGATCTTGATGAGGATCAAAAAGCAACGATGGTAAGTAATCTAATGGTGATTCTTTGCTCGGACAAAGAGGCAACACCCGTACTAAATACTGGCACCTTACATCAGTAGTTGTAAAACATTTATATGCCGAAAAAGAAATTCGTTCTTCGTATTGACGAATCGACCATGAAATCCGTTGAGAAATGGGCGGCGGATGAATTCCGGAGTGTCAACGGACAACTTGAGTGGATCATCACCCAGGGTCTCAAACGAGCAAAACGTTTCAAGCAAATCTCATCAGTGGAAGAGAAAGATCATGGCGATGTTGCAGATTCATAGGGCTTACTAAATCATCAAAACGCATTTTCTAACCCTACACTCTTGATCGATTGGTGGTCTGTGCACAGCGATCTCGATGGTATCATTTTAGGAATCTATGGACCACCCTTTTCCTAAAATCGATTTGAGGTTTTTGGACCTAACCTCTTGTAGTTCTATTTGGTTACATTGATTAAACCGTGCAAAGGCATTCAGTGTGTCTCTCCAAGCTTGTACTCCAACACTACCCATATCGATCTTGGGTTCTGGGATTAGAGTAATGATCTGAAGGGTTTTGTTTTTCCGATCCGCTTTGGCATCCATTCTCGCAATCAACTGATCCCGCCACAATACCGGAAGGACGAAATAGCCGTATTTCCGCTTTTGCTTCGGGACATAGCATTCGATCAAATAATTAAAGTCAAAGAAATTGTAAAGGCGGTTTCTTTGGATAATGAGTGGATCGAAGGGTGAGAGTATGCTCAGTTTTCTGCTCACCCGAATTTGATTTGACAAAAGATCCGGATCAAGATAAAAAGGGGTCTCACCGAGTCCCTTCACTTTTACTTTAACAAGCTTGCCAGCATCCACCAAATCAGCAACCCTGCTCATGATCATCTTTTTCACCCCTTGGCGCAAATAGGTAATCTCGTTTAGCGAGGCGAGGCCATGGGTAGACAGGGCACTTTTAATCAAGTGATCTGCCCATTCGGCATCACTGGGATATTCCGTCGTGATGTGACTGGGCAATACACGCTCCGTGAGATCATACACTTTGTGAAAACCTTTCCGCTTCACGACCATTAAATCCCCTTGAAAAAAAAGTCGCTCCAAGGCAAGTTTCTCTGGTTTCCAATCCCACCAGCCCTCACTACTGTGCTTTCTCGGTTTGGCAAAATCCTTAGCCATGAGTGGTCCCTCCTCTTTAATCCTTTTCAAGACACGACGCATCATGGTTTTTTCCGATTTCGGCCAACGGTCTTTTCCCTGTCTAAAGAATTCTTTTTGAGGCAGAGAAAATCGAAAATCTGACAATGGCAAGTAAGCTGCAGCATGAGCCCAATATTCGAATACTTCTATTCGATCAACTTGCAGTTTATGGATGAAACTATTTTGATAATTGGGCACCCGCGACCAAAGTATGTGATGATGAGATCGCTGCACCACAGATATCGTGTCTATTTGCACATATTTAATTTGATTGATGGCCCTGGCGGTTGCGTTGATCCCTCTACCAAAATAACCTGGACGATGCAAGCCACTGGCGGCCAGGGCCAGCCGGCGAGCTTGTCTTTTGCTAATTACGTTTTCTCGCGTCACAATCTACCTGCCAGGTACTAAATAGATGATTTGATCGGCGACCTCAAGAACTTTTTCTCTCGAGTAAAAGAGGGGAAAATATTTATCCTTCCCCCATGGTTCGAAGAGATCTTGGTAATGCTTATCATCTGGATTTCCGGATTGCCCTGGACAATTAATTGCCAACGCCCGATCCCAGTCTTCGGTATCCACCAAGATTTTGAAAGTGGCGCCTGATGACTGGTTTAGATTCCCACCCGTATTTCCGACCGTTGCTGCACTTCCCCCCCGTGCTAAAATCTTCGTATTTAGTTTAGCATTTTGTTCGACTCCTGCGATTTCACCGAGAGCATGCTTAATCTGTACATGCTTGTAATTAGTTTGTCCATATTGCCACTTTCTAAGGTCGCTACCCAGCAGCTTTGCCAGATCGCTAACGGCAGCTTCCAATGTTTGGATCAACAACCGATCTCTTCCCTTGAGTGGTTGACTGCCAAACACTCCATCGGGAGAAACCAACCAATCCGCTAATACCTTGTGCTGAACGCTACCATAGAAAGGCCTTGCTACGGGAGGTACCTCTGCATTGATAAAGGCCTCTTTGAGCTTCCGTTCCCAAGCATCAAAGATGCTAGCAGCAATTGAATTGGCATCCATCATATAGTTCCAGTTCCGTAGTGCATCCAAAGCAGTTTGGGCAAGCGGTAGCCCGGACTCAAGACCTTCAAGTAATGCTATGAAGGTACGTGCGGGAATAGAGAATTGATCGTTTTGGAGCTCCATCATATCGGTTAGATTAGCTTTTCGACCTGCGCTGAGACACTCTGCGATGCGATCGCCTCTGATCGGATCAGGCCAAAGATACCCCAGGGCTTCAGGATAGGGATAGTCACGGGTGGTTAGATTCTCGTTTGCTGTAATGATCATGCCGCTGGGTGGATTATAAGCATGAGGCTTCTTCTTTATTTCTAAATATCCACTCCATTCATGACTTCCATCACCTGGAATGGGAACCAGTCCACTAAAGCCATTGCGAATGGGGGAAATCCCCACAGCCTGCCATCCAATGTTGCCTGCTCGATCAGCCCATACCATATTTTCACCGGGTATGTGGCTGTAATTGCATGCATCTCGAAATGACTCAAAGTCTATGCTCTGATTCATCCGCAGACTCGCCAGATAGGGCGATCCACCAACTTCCCTCCAACCACATCTTACGGCATAGGCAATGCCTTTTTCGATATCCTGAAAAACGACTGGACCATGCAATGTGTAATGAAGCTGGACCAACTCATGCTGAGACCCCTTGAGGGGGATTTGCTCTTCGATCACTGACATTTGCAGCCATTGACCGTCATGCCAATATTCGTTTTTATTCTGGGGGTTGAGCCTATAGACATATAGGTCTTCAGCATCGGTGAGAAACACGGTCAAGCCCCAAGCACCATACTCATTGTGTCCAATCGAAATACCAGGTATTTCTGGTTCTCCTCCACCGATCACATTCCAACCAGGCCCCACCAAATGAGCCATATATCTCAGGGAAGGAATGGCCAAGCTCCGGTGTGGGTCATTGGCCAAAATGGGATAGTCGCTTTGTGTATGGCTACCATTGATGACCCAGTTGTTACTACCCATATTACTATGATCTTCTAAAAAATCGGGGTCTTCGGATGGCATAGTGCCAGGAGATTCGCTCATACCCAAATCGGATGGTTTGAACGACACTGGCTTTCGATAGGCGTTATACAACTCCAAAATATTTTCAAGCAGATGACTTGCATCGATGCTAGGGTCGATTTTAAGAATAGGATCAAACGGGTGAAACCATTTAATTTCTCTTACTTTCTGTTCTCCGAGCAGGTGCACCAAGCGCCCCATATCCAGCTCTTGGCCTATATTGCCCAAGAGCCCCTGATGTCTCGAAACAACCACCTCAGGTGTCCAATGCTTCGGTATGATTTTAAGGATCTTGAAAGGCAAGGGCAATTGATCCGGTCGGTCATTAATCCAATCGATGTATGAATTTATGCCCGCTACAAAAGACTCAATAATTAATTTTCCCTGGGGATGATAGTGCCTCATTTCTTCTTCCATATCACCCCGAAAGCTGAATAAACGCGTGCCGATATCGCGCTTTAATTCTCGTCTTCCCAATATCTCCGCCACGGTCCCGGTAGCTTGCCTACGCCAAATTTCGAATTGAAATAAACGATCTCGTGCAGCATTAAATCCCTGAGCAAAAAAGAGATCCTCCTGCTTTTGTGCATAAATGTGTGGCACTCCCCAAGTATCAATGATGATCTCTACAGAATCTTTGACACTCGTTGAGATGTAGGTTTGTCCTGACGCGATGGCCGGCAGACCAAAAAAAAGCACACTAAGAAAGATCCAGTGTATAAGACGAACGATCATATCTGCACCCTTGATTGTGAAGAGAAGATAAGAAAAGTTAAGACTTACGGGTGGGGTGAACCACCGATTACTTTCGGCTTCTGGAGCACTCCGGGAATGATTTCTTCATCACCCTGCAACTGAACATGCCCCTTGCTTTTCTAACAAATTAAAAATCAATTGTTAATCTTTCGATAATCTCCCTTTGAAAAATATTTTTCGATAAAGCAGTACAGAAAAATGAAGAAATAACGGCTGCCCATTTCCTTTATTTTCAATTTTGAAACGCCACTTTTTCGTCCCACCCATCGGTTTGGTACAATCGCATAGGAGTACCCGCGCACAATTGCCTTTAAGGGTAATTCCAAAGTCAAATTATAATGTGGTGACAAAAACGGCTTCAGGCCCTCAATGGTTTCTCGGCGAAATAATTTGAAAGCATTGGTGCAATCATTGTAGTCCAATCTAAAAACCCACTTAACCATCAAGTTAGCAAACCGATTCAACAATAATTTCACGGGTGGGTAATTAGTAATTTCACCTCCTTTAATAAACCGACTACCAAATACACAATCGACGTCCTTTTCCACCATCACTCGATAAAATGCCACTAAGTCATCAGGGTGATCTGACAAATCAGCCATCATGATCGCAACACAGTCGCCTTCACAGTGATCAAACCCACACCTCACGGCCATTCCGTATCCTGAAGAGGCTGGATTGTTGATATACTTAACCGCCTTATTTTCTCTACAAATCTTCCGGAGCACTTCCTCCGTTTGGTCTGACGAGTGATCGTTGCAGACAATAATCTCATGATCGATATTTGCCACGCACAATGCGTCTCCAATCTGTGAAATGGTTTGCTCAATGGAGCCCTCCTCATTATATGCTGGTATGACAATACTTAATCTCATCAGCCTCCAGCCATCTAAGACCATTTGGACTTCAATCGTTCTTCCTGGCCCATGAATATTTCTGAGATAATATCTGTCATCTGATATTTATAGGACCAATCTGGATAGTGCTCCATAAATTTAGAGACATCACTGATCCACCACTTGTGATCTCCTGCTCGGTGTTTATCTGAATATTGATAATTAAGCTGCTTGCCGACCACTTCCTCGATCATTTTGATGGCTTCGTAAACACTGCAATTAGCGTGGCGTCCACCACCGACATTATACACTTCTCCTTTGCGTGGATTCTGATAAAACTCCCAAAACATTCGAATCAAATCTCTACCGTGAATATTGTCGCGCACTTGCTTTCCACCGTAGCCATAAATTGTGTATGGGTCACCCGTCAAGGTGCATCGCACTATATAAGATAAAAATCCGTCCATCTGAATGCCAGTATGATTAGAACCCGTGACGCAGCCACCCCTAAATATGCCGGTATGTAAATCAAAGTATCGTCCATATTCCTGCACCATGATGTCTGCAGCTATTTTAGAACATCCGAAAATGGAATGCATGGCCTGATCAATCGACATGTGTTCATCAATTCCCCTGGCATGATAGGGATGATCTTCTGCAATTTCCCAACGGGTATTGCCTTCACAGAGTGGCAGCCTATTGGGATGATCTCCATAAACCTTGTTGGTGGAAACAAAAATGAAGACTGCCTCTGGACAGAACTGTCGCATACTTTCCAGTAAATTAAGGGTGCCACCTGCATTAATCGAAAAATCCAATCTGGGATTGCTAGCGGCCCAATCGTGACTTGGTTGGGCAGCTGCGTGCACAACTAACTTTATGTCTGATCCAAAATCTTCAAATACACGCCCCATATTGTCATCACGGATATCAAGGTCGAGATGACGGTAATTGACAGTGCAATTTAACAATCGATCGCGGTTCCAAATCACAGATCCCTCCTGCCCAAAGAGCTGAGATCTGAAATCATTATCCACCCCTACGATCTTGTCGAATTTATCGGCAAAAAAAGATACGGATTCGCTGCCCACGAGTCCTGCTGCACCGGTAATAATTGCGACGTCCATCTAGAATTTACGATTTAATCGATAATTAAATTTACTCTTTTACCTACCCAGAGGCCATCTAACTCTGTAGCGTGTGGATTAATGTGGTGATGGTTTAGCTAAGTTTCGCTCAAATAATTCGAATATTCTTCGATATTCATCAGCCCAACTTGATGACTCCACAAAACCGTGATCCTCCATAGGAAAGACCGCCAATTCAAAATTTTTCTTTCCCGCTTCAATAAAGCGCTGAGTCATTCTGACCACATCTTGAAATTGAACATTTCGATCTACCATACCATGCAGCATAATAAGGTCGCCTTCGAGATGCTCTGCGTGATAAATCGGTGAACTTCGATAATATGCTATGCTGTCTTCAACCGGTGTGTTAAGGATCCGAGAAGTATATCCGTGGTTATAATGGGCCCAGTCGGTCACACTACGCAATGCGGCGCCACATTTAAAAGTACCTGGAGCGGTACAAAGCGCCATGAGGGTTATGAAGCCTCCGTATGAACCACCGTAAATGCCAAGACGGTCTGCATCAATCGTGTGAGACTCAATGAGGTATCTGGCACCATCAAGTTGATCCGTTAGATCCTTGCCGCCCATGTGTCGATAAATTGCTGTTCTCCAATCTCTTCCATACCCAGCACTGGCCCGATAATCGATATCTAAAACCGTATAGCCCTCATCTGCCAATAAATTGTGGAACATGTATTCCCGGTAATAACTGCTCCACCATTTATGAACATTATGGAGGTAGCCAGCTCCATGAACAAATATTACCGCTGCGCCATTCTTTTTTTCTGCCTCCGGTGTGTATATTCTGGCTGGCACCATCTTCCCGTCACGAGCCTTGAAGTGCACAATTTCTGGATCTCTCCAAGGGTACTCATTAAATTCATCGGTTGTCGAATGAGTGATTTGCTGAAGCGGTGCTCCCCCTGTGTTTTCTTGTACGAATAGTTCGGTTGGTTGGTTACTATAGCTAAAGAGCACAGCCAATTGCTGTTCATCTGGTGAAATGGATGCGAAATGTCGACCAGCCAGCTCAGTAATTTTCTCTAGCGCTCCACCCGCTACCGGGAGTTTGTAAAAATGTTGTTCAAACGGACCTTCCTTACTAGCATGGAGGAAAAAACTTAGTCTATCGTTTGACAAGTCGGCCTGAAGAATTTCGTAAGGACCTGAGGTGAGCGCAGATTTTTCTTTGGTCGCAAAACTATAGCGGTAAAGGTGTGCATAACCCGTCTCCTCACTTTGAAACCAGAATGACTCTTCATCAATCCAACCAAGGCTACCCATCGACAGGCTCCAACCACCCACACCCGGACCACCGATCCAGGCTTGATCAGTTTGTCGATCAATCAAATCCAAAGTACCGTCCGTTGGATCTAGGCTCATGATCCATCGATCTTTGTGGTCCTGAGAACGTACTACAACCACTGCCCGCTCACCTGAATCACTGAAAACGGGACCTAAGATGCTTACTGAACGTGCATCTGCGAAGGTATCCACATATACTGAATCCTCTGGTGTATAATCCCTGTAGTAGTCCGGTTTATCATAAATTCCGGGAATTTGTAGTGGGTCAATTTGAAAATGAGTGTCTCTAGCAATGTGATAAATCCAGGTACTATAACTCCCCTGTGGACTCCCCACCTTAGACCGAGCTGATAACTCCTCCACATAACCCATTTCTGTCACATAATCAGGCACCATGGTTCCCTGATTTTCTTTTGGAGCAATCGCTAGCTGATATACAATGTAATCAAGTTTTGGATCTGGTTGGATAGCCCAAAGTTGAGCATCTCCCAGGTAAATTTCACGGGGTCGCTCCGGGGCCAGCATATCATTTTTGTCCTCTTGATATTCTGCAGCTTCCGATCTTTCTCTTAATATCTGAAAATACTCCAGCTGATCTCGCTTCAGCCAGGCCGCCTGTGCACTCAGCTCTGGATCTTTTCTTTCATGCCCCTTTCGAAAATCAGTCAGTTGCTTCAGTGCACCAGACTTCATTTCCCACTGATACAAATTATTTTCCCTCTGGAAGAGCACAAACTGTTCATCTCCTGAGAATTGTGGACGCGATTCTCTTTCGACCGTATTGGTAATCTGTGTAAGTTGGCTTGATTCCATATCAACGAGGAATATGTCTCCGTTTTTTTGGTAAATTACTTTCTTCCGGTCTCGCGAATAGATAGGGCTTTCTGGCATTCGTCGCTCTTCTTCAACTGAAACTTTGTGATAACTTCCGGCTTTTAAGTCATATTTATACCAATCGGCCATTGGTAAATTATCGGGGTTCCAACGGAAATAAATACTCTTTCCATCAAGCGACCATTTGGGCTGACTCGGGAGGTGACCTACAAAATCAGGTCCTTGCATGATTTGCTCAATGGAAAGTAAGGCTTGTCCAATCAGAAGCTGCGGACCGGCACAGCAGAAAGCGAATAATAAAAGCCGGATCATAGGTATTTTAGTTCAATTTAAAGTAAGTCGAAATTTAGGCCGAAAAATAATTGTTGTTTGGGAGCGGGTTCATAAAATCTCTGTCCAAAAGCATTTGGTCGAATATTGTCAAAGTATTCGACGCCTGCTAGATTGCGAATCCCAAGGTGAAGCGCAAGTTTTCCACGATCATTTTCCCATTCCTTCCCCACCCGAAGATGCACTACCAAATAATTCTCGACGAGAACCGAATTATCATTATTGGCAAACAATTTACCAACAGCATTTAGATCGGCACCGAAAAAGAGACCCCCTAAATTTCGTGTTTGAAGGCCTAATGTGCTAAAATAATTCGGAATGCCTGGCAGTTTTTTGCCGGCAAAGTCTCCCCCTTCTGTTAAGAATTCAGTAAATCTAAAATTAGAATAGGTGTGGGCAGTCATCAATGATAAATAGCGGCCCAGCATGCCATCCAAACTGACTTCGAGGCCCGTTCGTTGAGACTTTCCAGAGTTTTGGAAAAAGGTACGCCCGGGGAAATCTGCCAGTTCGAAGGGCACGAGTTCATTTTGTAGGGCGATGTAAAATAGGGTGGCCTGGTAGCGCCAGGATCCCTTCTTTCCCTTTGCACCTAGCTCGTAGTGATTGGCAATTTGGGGTTGTAGATCGGGATTGAAACCACCATTTCCCGAGGGATTATTTGATAGCTCGGTGAGAGAGGGAGTCTCGAAACTATGGCCAAATCGCACAAACACATGTTGTTGATTTGACCAGGCATAGTTTAGACCGGCCGAAGGACTGAGGTGCAAAAAGTTTTGGTGTCCGGACTGATCACCGTTGCTAATAAAGCGATCATTTACCGATGCTCGAATCATATCCACTCTCGTCGCCAATTCGCCGGTAAATCCCTGGCTCAAATCAATCTGTGTTTGAGCGTAGAAGCCCAGTAAACCAAACTGCTCTAGCTGGTGGAGGACTTCTTCTCCCCGGATGCCCTCCAAATTATTAAACCGTTGACGAGCATCAGATTGCCATTCAGCATCGACCCCGAGCTGAAGCTGATGCTTTCGGCCAGTTCGAATTAATTGACCTTGCACACCAGCATAGTTCCTAAAAAAGGAAACCATCCCTCCATTTTCGAAGGGCAACCGATTGTTAAAGTCTCTAAAAACATAGTATCCGTTTAATGACATCCGATCGCGAATACCTAATTTTTTATTTAAGCCCAGACTCAGTGATCCGCGCGTGATCTCTTCACCGCCGTCAAACAAAACGTTGCGGTCGCGAGCACTTTTTCGATCCATCCTAGCCAGTTCTAAATTGATACCTCCCGGATCTTGTGCTTCAGGACTATGGGTAAGATTTAGACGTATATTCAGTTCGCCCTCCTCTATTTTCTTCAGCCAGGCAAGGTTTCCCATCGCGTTTTTTCCACGGCTGTGGTGTCGATAACCATCAAAACTCTGATAGGTCAGGGATCCCTGCACAGTCGAAGAGCTATCCACCTTGGCAGCACGCAGGGCATACTTTCTTAAGCCATTACTGCCCAGCGTCACAGATCCTCCTAGAGTGTTCTGGTCCAGGACCTGGCTTCTAAAATCGATGACGCCACCCGAGGCGTTACCATATAGGCTCCCAGCTGATCCAGAAATCATCTCAACGGCAGCAAACTGTTGTGGATCAAAGTGATCCAACTGACTCTGACCGTCAGGTGTCGTAGCAGGAACTCCGTCTAGTAGAATCTTTAGGCCACGGACACCAAAGGCAGACCTGGCGCCAAAACCACGTACAGAGATGCGTAAATCCTGGGAGAAATTATAGGGATTAACGGCATACACGCCGGGTAAATACCAGAGTGCCTCATCGGCCGTCAGATGCATGTTGTGTCGGTTATCCTGACTCAAAACTCTTTGATAAATGCTTCGGGCGGCCCTCAGCTGCCGAGATGGTAACCGAGTGGCACGGATCATCACCTCATCTAAAGATCGTTCGAGTATGGTATCTCCTGTCGGGGGACGTTCTTGCGACAGGCAAGGAATACTTCCCCAAAGGACGCAAAATAAAGCAATGGTACCAATCCACATTTTCATCAGGCTCTAAAAGTAAGGATTGATTTGCAACTATGAACGCCAAAAAAATCCCGGCTATCACCAGGGGCATGCGGGCAAAGTTTCTCCGTCAGCAAGGCAGGAAGGCAGGGTGTAGATGGCGCAAGGCACCTAAGAAATCCAGGCATCTCCAGATCAGCACAGCAATCATGAATTTGTTTGGATTGACCACATTTGCCGTAAATCGACGTACCAAAGAAATCGGAATGCGCACAGTGCTCAAAGCAAGTAGAGCTGGCATTGTGAAACTACTATCACAAGAATTTTCAAAATTAATTTTGCTCGCCTTCGTCCTAGCAGTTCCTTTGGCCTGGATTTTCCGCTCAAAGATGGTTAGACAGTTTCGCTTATCGGATTCAAATTGAGTGGTGGATGCTGCTGATTGCTGGAGTAATGGTCTTCTTTACAGCTTTATTCACTTCTGGAGTTCAGGCCATTAAGGCTGCCAGCACAAACCCCGCTGTAACACTGAGAACCGAATAAAGCACTCCAAATAGATACCAACTCTCAATTATTCGCAACCTACCAGGGGCTCCATTCAATGATCTGCAATCACGCTCATCCCTCCCAGCCATCAGGATTGTGGGGAAAGCGCGCTTGCTCATCTAGGGACTTCGTATGTAGTCAGGACGATCAATCCTTACGCATAATGCCACATTAGTATTGATATAGACATTAAGTCTGCCTAATTCGTTATATATTTCAAGGGATAACATTCCTATGAGCCGTAGCCCATCAGTTTTCTTTGGTATTGTTTGCATGCTTGCGGTCAATTTTGCAGTGTCTCAAACGGAATCTGACCGGGCCGTGTCTGTCTTGCAATCAGGATATCAGGCGTGGGGCCTGGCCTTGGAAGACGTCGAATCAATTCGAGTAAGTTCATTCCATTTCTCTGAGAAGAGCAATCTGCACTACGTATATCTTCAGCAACAATCGAGCTCGATCGATATTGAAAATGCTGTCTTCAATTTTGTCTTTGATCAAAAGGGTAATCTGGTCACCTATCAAAACCGATTTGTTTCCAACCTCAGCGATAAAATTCAATCTGTTGAGAGCGCCATTTCGGTGGAGCAAGCGCTTGCTGTGATTGCCACTGATTTGTCAGTTGATCTCGGTGATGTTTCACAAGGTACAGCTCGATCGGCATCGGTGAGAGATTTCTACCGAGCTCCTAACCTATCCCGAAAGGGTATTAGCATTCAAAAAAAATATCAATGGCACCAAGGGTTGCTGCAATTGTGCTACGCCATTCAGCTTGACGATGCGCAGTCAAGGGAAATCTGGAACTATTCGATTGATGCGAGCAATGGTAATCTTTTGTCTAAAAGTAGTGCCAAAATGAAATGCCATTTCGGACTTCTACCCCACCCACCTAGACATCATGACAGGGCTTTGATGTACCCACCCGCAGCACTGGGTGACAACAGCAGTTATTTTGTCTATCCACTTACGGTTGAAAGTCCGGCGCACGGAGAGCGTGTATTCGTCCTTGATCCAGCAGATCCTCAGGCTTCGCGTTTGGGATGGCATGATGTTGATGGATCGGCCGGTCCAGAGTATTCAGACACCCGAGGTAATAATGTTTTTGCACAAGATGATTTTGATGCGGATGATCGAGCCGGAAGCCGACCGGATGGAGGAGAAAACCTGTCCTTTAATTTTCCCATTTCCAGCTCATTCCCAAAGCAATATATCGATGCTTCCATAACCAATTTGTTTTATTGGCTTAACATCAACCACGATATCTTTCACCACTACGGGTTTGATGAGGCCGCTGGCAACTTTCAAGTCATCAACTATTCCGGACAGGGTCATGCAAATGATCCGGTGGTCGCGGATGCCCAAGACGGTGGGTCGAGGAACAATGCTACTTTTTTTACAAATGAAGATGGATTCCCAGCACGTGTAGAGATGTACCTTTGGGGGCCTGATGCCACCGACGTCTCCCTTGAAGTGACCGGCTCTATCAGTATTCCCGGTATTTTGGATGCCGTTGAATCCGCCTTTAGCAGTCAAAACAAACTCGTTCGCCGTGGATCAATCAGCGGGAAAGTTGTTCAGAGCCTTGATCAACCTGGATCTAGCCTTGCCTGCAGTGCTGCTCCCATCAGCAATGGTGATGATCTCAAGGGGAATATCGCACTCATTGATCGGGGTACTTGTCTATTTGTCGAAAAGGTCCGCAATGCTCAAGCACTGGGTGCCATTGCTGTGATCATGTGTAATAATGTTGCTGGACCGCCCATCCCGATGGGTGGTAACGACAATGGAATTACGATTCCTGCCGTGATGATCTCCAACAGTGATTGTGAGCTATTTAGACAAGCCCTCTTAGCTGGGGAAGATGTACATGTTACGATCGATCGAAAATCATCAACAGAGGACCTTGATGCATCATTTGATAATTTAATTATTACCCATGAATTCGGACATGGAATAACGTTGCGACTTACCGGAGGTAGCGGAAATGTCGATTGTCTCAATAATCAGGAGCAAATGGGTGAAGGTTGGAGCGACTACTTTGGACTCATGCTAACCACCGATTGGAACACAGCTCAACCAGAAGATCCAAGGGGTATCGCTGGATATCTATCGGGACAGGGGAGTCAAGGCCGAGGAATTCGAAATTTTCCCTATAGTACCAGTCGGCGAACCAACCCTTCTCGTTACAGCGACATTCGCAACTTTAGCATTCCACACGGAGTGGGGTCTGTATGGTGCTCCATGTTGTGGGATATGACTTGGGCCATTATCGAGACCGATGGAATCAGCACGGATCTGTACCATGGCACAGCAGGTAACAACATTGCCCTCCAGCTCGTCATCGAAGCACTTAAACTTCAACCGTGCAATCCCGGATTTGTTGATGCTAGAGATGCAATCCTAATGGCTGACCAATTGCTATACAACGGCAAGCACCACTTTGCCATTTGGAGATCCTTTGCCCGACGAGGACTGGGAGCTGAGGCCTCGCAGGGAAATATCAATAATGTGTTGGATGGGCAATCTGACTTTTCCCTACCCGAAGAATTCCGCACTGAAATTGACGTCTTTGCAGCACGCGACAGCTTGTCAAATATTGTGTTAAACTGGAATAGCCTGCGGGAAATTGATCACCGATCTTTCAGGATTTTGCGAAGTACCGACGAAATCACATTTTCGGAAATAAAGGAGTTTGCGGCAGGAGCACTAAAAAACACTGCCACGAGCTATCACCATGCCGATCAAGAGGTTATAACCGGTCAATGGTATTATTATCGGCTAGACCAGGTGAATGGATTGGGGGTGGTTCGTCAAATGGGCTACGATTCAGCTTTCATTGTGCCGTTTGAGAAAGTGCTAATTTTTCCGAATCCCAGCAAAGAATTCTTTAATCTCAAGATCTCAAGAGATATCCTGGGACCCATCGATATCGCTCTGGTTACCCTGGATGGAAAGACTGTTTGGCAACAAAACGATAACGCGTCTGAATACTACAGCAATAAATCTGTGCTGGTGCGGGACTTGCCACCTGGCACCTATTTCGTCGAAATTAGAACGAGCGATGATGAGCAAATCACTCGACGTCTGGTTTTGTATTGATACACAACAGACAATGCTTCATCTTTTGCAGGCCACTGATCACTGAACGAGGGAGGTTATCCATACGACCGCAGGGGTCACTTCTTTGGCTGAAACTGCATGGCAAAATTTGTTGCCCTGGAATAAGATACCGCCTGAAAATAGCCCTTGCCTTCCATGGCATCGACATAGTCTACCAAACCCAATCTAAACTTAAAATTGACGCCATTGGTTTTGGCAATGGCATCTTCGATCCGGCAGAAGAAAGCCGTGGGTCCAAGTAGCCGGTCAGGTAATTTGGTCTTACTTTGCACCAAAATCGATGGTTCGGGATTCTTCTGCTTGACCAATAGTGGGTAGTGAACTTTATTGGAGAGCAATAATGAATGCTGGACAGCTTTGTTTTTCATGTCCAATTGACCAAAAGCTGATAGAGACCAAGCAATGAAACAAGACGATAAGAATGCTTTCATTAAACAGACCACCCTTCAAAGATAAGGGATACATTTAACAGAAACCGTTTCTTCTGAAAACACTCCAAACAATTAACTTAGCTGATATCACCCGCTTAACCTGCTATTAACTCTTTCCCTGCCCCATGTCAAAAAACCTACCATCCTCCAGAAAAGTAATTATCATCTCAACGGGTGGTACAATCGCAGGTATTACTACAGGTCAGGCACTTTCGGGAAAGGAAATCGTGGCAGCCATTCCCGAAATCAGGGATCTTTCCGAAGTTGAGGTAGTTGAATTCTGTCGGATCGGTTCGTCAAAAATGACTCCTAATCAATGGCTGGCACTGAGCAAGGAAATCAATGGCATATTCGCTCGAGATAAGCAAACTTCGGGCATTGTCATTACCCATGGAACCGATACCCTGGAGGAAACCGCCTTTTTCCTTCATTTGACGATTAAAGATCATCGGCCCGTCATACTAACTGGATCTATGAGAACGCCGGATGAACTGTCTTCTGATGGGCGGGCCAACCTGTACAACGCGATCCGATTAGCCACTTCTGATCAGGCAAGGGAGAAGGGTGTCTTGATTGCGCTTAACGAATCCATCTCTTCAGCCCGAGATGCCATGAAATTGAATAATCGCCGGGTTCAGACTTTTGGCAGTTTAGAATATGGCCATTTGGGTTTTATCGATCCGGATAAGATCTCCTTTCGTCAGGTTTCAATGAAACCTCATACCCTTGCAGCCGAGTTTGATGTACGTACGTTAGATGATCTACCCATCATTCCGATTGTGCGAGATTACACGGATTTTGCTCCCGAAATTATTTCCTATTTGACATCTGGTTCCATGGATGGCCTCGTTTTTCAAACTTTCCCTGATGGTCGACTAAGCACCGGGGCTCGGAGAGGTTTATCCAAAGTAAGCCAGAAGATACCGATCATCATTAGCTCGAAGCTACCAGGAGGCAGGATTGTCGGAAAGATTCCCCCTGATTTGGGATTGGCTTTTTCAAATGACCTATCCGCTGAAAAGGCTAGAATTTTACTAATGCTCTCCCTCGCAATGGGATGTGACAGCAACCAGATTATTAGAAACTTTCAGAAATATTGATCGCATCATCACCATCCTCCTTTAAGATTTATGGCTAACGTGTATATTCTTCCACTCCAACTTGCCATAGCATGACTCGTTAAATTAGGTGATGATGAATGCAAAAAATTTGTATCTTTTAATTGTTCCTTTTACTAATTCAGAAATGTAGCAACTATGATTGACGAGCAGAGTGTCAAACAGTACATGGCAACCGATCTCATCACTTTCGCACCAGAAACTGACATCGATCAGGCCATTCGAACCATCCTCAAGCATAAGATATCAGGTGCTCCAGTAACCGATAAACACGGTCAACTGGTTGGGATGCTCTCAGAGTCAGACTGTATCAAAACCATTCTTGAAGGCCCATACAACAATCTGCCAGGTGGCACGGGTTCTGTAGCTGATTACATGTCACGCAAAGTGGTGACCATCGACGTAGATACCACCATTCTTGAACTTGCCTATAAGTTTATGAATACGGCTTATCGCCGTTTTCCCGTTATAAAGCATGGTAAATTAGTCGGTCAAATAAGTCGTAGTGACATACTTAAGGCCATTCAAAAGCGACGACCGAAATTAGACCACTCTCCGTCATCTTGGAAGGGTCGAGAACCACAAGACAAAGGGGCTTAACCAGATCATTACTTGACTTGACTTGTCTTGTCTCTGCTCTAAGACAGGGGGAAAATTTGTTGCGATCCAAAGCCAAATTTCACAATCATAAGCACAATTGTCCAATCAATTGCGGTGCCGATCGTCATCCATATAAAGTACGGATGAATCAGCGAAAAATTGTATCAAAGGATGAGTGGATAAGGGAACGAAAGATTCTTTTAGCCCATGAAAAAGAGTTTACGCTCCTTCGAGACCAACTTAGTAAACAGAAGAGATCTTTACCCTGGGTAAAGATCGAGAAAAACTACGTCTTTGAATCGGCAGAAGGTCCAGTTGAATTATCAGATTTATTCGAAAACCAACGCCAACTTATTGTCTATCACTTCATGTTTGGTCCTCATCAGTCACAAGGATGCAAAATCTGCGCTCATTGGGCCGATCAATTTGATCCCGCAATCACTCACCTGAGGCAGCGCGACACAAATTTCGTCTGTATATCCAGGGGTAACATCAAGGATCTGGAAACTTTCCGGCAAAAAATGGGTTGGCAATTTCGTTGGCTTTCATCAAAAGAGAATTCCTTTAATTTCGACTTTCAGGCCTCCGCTTTGGAGGGCCACGAGGCTACGTACAATTTCAAAAAATACGTTCCGGTAAAAGACAGTGAACTCCCTGGTCTCAGTGTCTTTTACAAAGATGACGATGGGGTAGTGTATCATACTTATTCCTGTTACGCACGGGAGTTAGAAACCTTTAACGTGACCTATCGATTCTTAGATATTGTACCGAAGGGTCGCAATGAGGTCGCGCTGCCCTGGCCGATGGCATGGGTTGATTTGAAAACCAACTATTGTTGACACAACTCTTCCACCTATATGACCCATCACTAGATAGCGTCTGACCTCCCGTTGCACTCATTCTCGAGGCACAGTTCCTTCCACGTCAAACGCTTGAGAACTCTGTTGATTTTGTGGCCCTGTGGTACCAACGGGCTTTTGTATCTTAGGTGACCCATATGAAAGCCTTCGATCGTACCATTGTGGAGGAATCAGAAATCCACCCGAAGATGTATTTATATCGTCGAATTGTCAGCGCGAAACGCTACATAGATGACCATTACCGACAACAAATCAATCTTTCAGACATTTCTGATTGTGCCTGTCTTTCCAAATATCACTTCTTGAGACAATTCAAGTTAGCCTACGGAAAATCCCCCCACCAATACTTGACTCAAGTGCGAATTAATGCCGCCAAGAGAGCACTGAGAGAAGGCCGATCTACCAGTGAAGTCTGTTTTACGGTTGGGTTTGAAAGTATCCCCTCCTTTACCCGTTTATTCAAGAAACACGTCGGGATGACTCCAGGTAAATATCACCAATTGGTCTCCCCCAGACGATCCTACGAAGAAAATGTAGTACTTGGCTTCATTCCAGGATGTTTTGCGAGTCAATTGCGATAAATAGCAATTTTCGATAACCAATCGATTGCTGAAACGGCGTTTCTTTAAATAAAAATTGAGTTAGCATGATTACAAGATTATCGCATGCCAGCATCTATGTCCTCGATCAAGAAAGTGCCCGTGATTTTTATGTAAACAAATTGGGCTTCGAGGAGAAAATGAGAATACCAATCGGTGATGACGCGTTCTGGCTGACCGTTGCTCCAAGGGATCAGCCTAATTTGGAAATCACCCTCATGCCCATTCACCAAGGAACTATGTTTAAAGAAGACGTCGCCAATCGATTGGCAAAACTGGTGAAAGAAGGCACTTTTGGATTCGGTGTTTTTGAATGCGCAAACATTTATGTGACCTACCAGGAACTCAAAGAAAAAGGAGTCCAATTCACCAAAGAACCGAAGGAAGAATTTTACGGTACGGAGGCATTGTTCAAAGATGATTCTGGAAATTGGTTCTCCTTGGTTCAGACTAAGAAATCATAGCGAGAGAAGTATCGGGTAAATTAGAGACTTTCTTGATTCATGATTAACGGTCCTAGCAGAAATCCAAAGGTCATCGATGATTCGACAAGACCCTTGTCCTGACCTTCCTCGAAAAAAGAAATTGCGCAAGATGAACCGTTGTCAAAAAATAAAGAAATCATTGCCTGCGTAAAGCCAGTTCCTCAAAATTTGCGTGAAAGGTTTCTTAGAAGTTCGAGTAGTCGTATTAGCTGACGAACCTGCACGACAGAGGATATTAAATGTAAAAACTGCCTGACCTATATTTCAAACTGAAAGAAAATAATTCAAACTGTTCATGTCAAAAACAGGATCAGCCTCATCTTTCACAATGGTGCTGCTATACCAGAGCCCACTGATCTGCTTGGCGGTGATGGCAAGTCGTACCAGAACCTGAGATTCTCAAATGACAAAATTGATCCTAAAGACATTAGGGAAAATGGTCAGAAAATCAGTAGCGCTGAATTCGAAAAAATAAGGGTTATGAAAAAAGTAGTTGAGCAAATACTTTTAGTCGTCTTAATCATTCTGAGCCTGGCAACGGCCACTACCAAACTCATCCAGGTGCCTGCCGAAATGGACTTATTTAAGAATGCTGGATTTTCCATCACAGGGACCATCCTATTCGGTGCCATCCAGTTGACTGGAGGGTTACTACTCATTGGCAGGCGGTTTCGTCCGTACGGAGCCATCATAATGGTCATCACTTTCGTAATAGCCACCGCAGTCGTTTTTTCTGCGAAGATGATTGGATTTGGGATGGTGTCCTTGCTATTTATTGCCTTAGCAGTATATCAGTGGAAAATTTCGAAAACTGGAGACGTAACAAGATCATAAATCTTCGAGAAAGGTGAGTCGATTTCCACTGGGATCAAAGATCGAAAACTCAGTGGTATGCCATGGTGTTTTCCAGTGCACTTTTTCAATAGTCAGCAAATCTAATTTGACAAATTCGTTAATCAACAGTCCAATGTTCTGCACTTCGATTTTTACATCCGTCGAAGTCATATCCTTAGGAAATTGAAATTGTAGATGAACCAAAAGGTTTTGCTTGCGCAGCACCGCATAATCGATCGATCCTCCCTGATAATTTGAACTGTCATAAACATTTCGAAACCCAATCATCTCGTACCATTCAACATCTCGACCAACATCTTCTGAGGCGAGGACTGGGCTTAAAAACAAGAAGGTTGTTTGATCATTTTCCACTTGATTTCCGCTCTTCATATCTTCTGATTTTCCGAATTCTTTCCCGTTTGGTGTGCTGAATAAATTCTATGGCATGATCAAAAAAGTCGTCTGGATCATCATACCAGGGATCATGGCAGGCTCCTTCAATCTCAACATATGGTGCCTGGGGAAACAGGTCACGATATGCCTTAACTTGCCGGACCCAAGAACAATTTTGAGTGCCATTAAAGATAATTTTAGGAGTAGTGATGGTTGCCAATTGTGAAAAGGTTGGCGCCGTCGCCAGGCTACGCCTCGTCTCGATCGAAGGTCGGCCAAAGTTTTGATATGCTTTTTTTTCCAACCGGTCAGATTTTTCAGCCCGCTGTCCCGCACCCTCCTTCCACTCGTGAGGAGCAACCTTGCTCAGCGTGATTTCTACTTGCCGAGTAGATGGTGACCGATCTAATCTACGGCGATACCTATGTTCGAATGCGAGCGAATCCATACCTCTACCTTCCCAGGTAAATAGTCCAGACAAGATGAGACCCTTTAGATGACTTGGATGTGTAAAAGCATAAAGTAAGGCCAGTGCACTACCCCACGAAGAGCCAGCGAGATATACCCTATCACCATTGGCGGCTACTTTGATGATTCGTTCAAGGTCCTTGACGTGCTCCTGCCAGACATAAGAATTGGCAGGTTCACTTTGTCCGCAACCTCGTTGATCATAGTAAATGACACGTGCCACTCGCTTTAATCTATCAAACTCGGGTCTGAGGTAAGTGTGCTCAACACACGGGCCGCCATGTAAGACAACCACTGTTTCTTTCTTATTTCCCACCACCCAACTGGATAGATAGGGATCGAGTTGCCCGTCTTGATTTTGACCGATTGACTCAAGAGCAAATAACGCCACCAGCAAAGTACCCAGTACAAAAGGCCTTGGCTTGTTACAGATCATCAACTTTCTAACGACAAAGAAGACCTTCAAGCTGTGCACGAGAGATCATTTTATGAATTGGTGGTTGGATTTTTTAGGGGTCTTGCTCTGGTTATAAGCTCTTTTCCAAGAATGGTTTGAGGATTGACCAGACATTCTCTAGCACGATCCTTTGCCCCTCTTCATTGGGGTGTTTACCATCTGATAGATTTAGGTTGGAATTTCCTGCTACACCATCCAATAAAAAAGGTATCAGGGCCAGGTCATTAGCCTGTGCCAAACTGGGAAAAATATTTTCAAAATCCTGAGTATAAGCTGCCCCCATATTCGGCGGGGCCTTCATCCCGGCCAAAATAAAAGGAATTGTCGGATGTTTGGCTCGGACCTTATCGATGATACCTTGCAAGTTGGAGGTGGTATGTTTCAAATCAAATCCGCGCAAGGCATCATTGGCACCCAGTTCGAGCACAAAAATATCCATTGGTTGATTGAGCACCCAATCAATGCGATTTAATCCTCCAGAAGTGGTTTCGCCACTGAGGCCAGCATTTACTGCCACATAAGGTAGATCCAAAGAATCTAAACGCGCTTGAAGTAAAGCTGGGAAGGCCTGACTTTCTTCGAGACCATATCCCGCGGTCAAGCTATTTCCAAAAAAAACGATGTGACGGGCGCCATCCCTAGACTCAAGACTCCTTTTAGATGGTACATCTTTGCTGCTCTTCCCTTCAGAGCCATCTTCCCTTACAGTGCTGGTGCAACCTTCAAAAAGCGAAGAACATAGTAGTACAAGAAAAATCCATGTTATCCTCTGAAGTCGTTTATCTAGGTTTATCATCATATCACCCTCCATTTTCGATTTTGCAATCTAGTCCAGCCTTGGGTGGCACTAATTCTGTTCTTCAGTTTTACGCACCGCTACATTATTAAAGACCTGTCGAACCGTGCGTTTTCGAATCATTTTCTGCAGCTTGCTGTCCAATTCCTTGATTCGGTATTGAAATTTAAAATCGATATAATCTTTCTTCATATCAACAATCTTAAGGTTAAATGATTTGGGCTCGATGAATTCACTAAATCCATCCAAAGAAGAAATTAAATCCTGCTCAAGTGTTTCAATGCTCCCTACAGATCTGATGTCTAGTTGAAAATCTATACTCAGTAAGGCTAAATCACGTTTGGTGTAGTTTACTATTTCACCGACATAAACTTTGCTATTCGGAATCAAAACGAGATCGTCGTCGTCATTAAGCAAATGCACTTTCAAAATACCAATTTGCATAATGCGACCTCGCTGTTCACCTAATTTAACATAGTCATTGATCTCAAAATTTTTTGAAAAACTAAAATTTAATCCAATAAGAAAATCATTGATAAATTCCTTAGAAATAATGGCAATGGCAGCTGCTACAATACTCATTGAGGTTAACAACGTGCGGGGATCAATGCCGAATAAGCTAAAAATCATCACCACCACTCCCAGGCCAACGACAACCCTGGTGATGTTGTTGATTCCATGATAGACATTGCTCTGAGCTTGACCACGAAGCCTAGAATTCCAACGATATATCAGCTTTAAACAACCCGCCAAAGTCATTACCACGATATAAAATATGAGAAAATTGAAAAGTGGTGTCACAAATCGATTAGACTCTAGAAATTGACTAAACTGTGGCCAGAATCCCTTGGCAACCAATAAGGCCAAAATGAAAATCATCTGACCAACCATCCGATAAAATCGCTGCTTATTAGGATTCATCTTGCTATTGCTATTTTGAGGTATTTGGATGACATCTTTAAGGAGTGTTTGCGATACTAATTGGCAAGATATGTAACTTTTTGAACCGAAGACTAGAGGTCGACCCTCTTAGATTTCTCGATGCGCCCGGTGTATGGTCTAGTGTTGGGAAATCGAATTGTGATTTGGTCGCTCTGCCACTTAACTTCGAAGGATATCAATTATTCAGACACGGGAATCGACAACACTTACCTGACTTTTCTGTTAATTTCACATTGTCTAAGGTTCTTTTATGATTCTCAAAACGGAAAATCTATCCAAGAGTTATCAGAACGGTCCACACCAGCTGACGGTCTTAGAGGGGGTCTCTCTTGCTATTGGCCATGGTGAGATTGTTTCCATCGTAGGCCCATCAGGTAGTGGTAAAACGACATTGCTCGGTCTTTGTGCGGGTCTTGATCAGCCAACCACGGGTGACGTACAATTGTGTGGACAGAACCTGCGTGACCTAGATGAAGATCAGCGCGCTGTGCTGCGAAATAAAAACGTTGGTTTTATCTTCCAAGATTTTCAATTGATCCCAACTCTGACCGCGCTGGAAAATGTCAGCATTCCCATGGAACTGTTGGATATGCACAATATTCGCGCTAAAGCGGAGCAATTGTTGCAGCGGGTTGGACTGGAGACCAGAGGTCATCATTACCCCAGTGAGCTGTCAGGTGGTGAGCAACAACGGGTTTCATTGGCAAGGGCCTTTGGGGGTGATCCAAAAATTCTCTTTGCAGACGAACCAACTGGAAATTTGGATGATGAGACGGGAGCGCAGGTTGAATCATTGCTTTTCGATTTAAACAGGGAGCATGGCACCACCTTGGTTATTGTGACCCATGACTTAGAACTGGCACAAAAAACAAATCGGATTATTCGACTGAAGGGTGGACATATTGTAGCAGATGACCACCAGCACATGATCGCATGAGCAGGATCGATTTTCTGATTAGGACAGCATGGCGAGATGCACGCCAAAACATGGGAAAACTATTGCTATTTATGTCTTCCATTGTCCTGGGTATTTCAGCATTGGTTGCCATAAATTCATTTAATTATAATCTTGCCCAAGATATTGATCGTGAGGCAGCATCACTCCTGGGTGCAGATCTGGTTGTAACTGGTAACCGGGAGGCGGGTCCAATCACAAGGGCAACCCTTGATTCACTTCCCGCGCAGCTGTCAACAGGAATCGAACTACTGTCCATGGCCTATTTGCCTAAAGTGGACGAATCGCATTTTGTTAGGATAAAAGCATTGCAGGGTGATTTTCCCTTCTATGGCGCTCTGGAGTCAAATCCAATTCAGGCTGCTGATCTTTTTAAGAGTCACCAGGGTGCCCTGGTGGAAGACGGTTTGATGACCCAGTATGGGTTGCAGGTGGGAGATAGTATCCAGCTGGGAAAAAGCAAATTCTCCATTCTTGGTGAACTCAAAAATGCATTTGGCAGTGCCTCGATCTCTTCGAGCTTTGCACCAACCATTTACATTGGCAAGCAATTCCTGCCCGGTACTGGGCTGGTTCAACCGGGAAGCCTGCTGAATTACGCTTACTACTATAAAATTGAACAACCCTTCGAGATCGACGAATGGAAAGAAGAGCGAGTTACAAGATTGCGCACAGAAAGTATGCGAATGGAGACCGTCACGGATAGACAGGCAAACATTGGAGATGCTTTTGATAATTTGAATTATTTTTTGAACCTGGTGGCTATGGTCGCATTGCTTTTGGGTTGTATCGGGGTAGCGAGTAGCGTTTTCATCTATATTAAGAATAAGATACCATCGATTGCGATTTTACGATGTTTAGGAATGAAGGGGAAGGAGGCTTTTTTTGTCTACTTTGCACAAATCATTGGACTTGGTGCTCTTGGGGTTGTAGTTGGTTGCTTACTAGGCAGTGTCGTACAAATCATATTACCCAGGGTCCTTACTGATTTCATACCCTTGGAAGTGCAAATGAAGATTTCTTGGCCAGCCATGTTACAGGGCCTCACCATTGGCCTTTTAATCACTTCCCTATTTTCCGTGCTTCCACTATTGGGGATTCGAAAAATAAGCCCCTTGCGAACCCTGCGCCAAAATATTACCGAACCCACATCCAAGATCGATCTTCCTTCCGCCACTATTTACTTTGCCATTGTATTTTGTCTCTTTGGTTTCTTATGGTTACTCACAGATGATCCACTCATTGGATTTTATTTTGTAGTGGGACTAGGTGCAGCTTTCGGGTTGTTATTTTTGGTGGCTCGCCTAGTGATGTGGTCGGTAAAAATGTATTTTCCAAAACATTGGAATTTTGTTTTGCGTCAGGGATTGGCAAATCTATTTCGACCCAACAATCAAACCCGGACGCTTTTGGTTTCAATTGGATTAGGCACGGCTGTGCTTACAACCTTGTTTATTGTCCAAGGTCTTCTGCTCCGCAACGTCGCCGCCATGGACGCCGGCGAACAGCCAAACGTGTTCTTATTTGGGATTGAGAGCAATCAAATAGACTCGTTGGTCAAAATAACTGAGGCAAAGCAAATGCCGATCATCCAAAACCTGCCCGTTGTGACCATGCGACTCGTCGGCTGGCAGGGAAAGACAAAGAAAGAGTGGTTGGCGGATTCGAATCTTACGGCTAAAAGCTGGGCGATTCATCGAGAGACAAGAGCAACCTACCGCGACTGGCTCGATTCAAATGAAAAAGTGATTGCCGGTGATTTTCCGCACCCTTATCGAGCCGAGAATGATTCTATTTTCATTTCACTCGCCAAACCGTTTGCGGATGCGATGAATGTTGATCTCGGAGATGAAATGATTTTTAATGTTCAGGGTGCCCGGATGAAAACGTACGTCAAAAGTATTCGCAAAATCGAAAATGCCAATATGAGGGCACGATTTCTAGTACTTTTCCCCTCAGGCGTCCTGGAGCCAGCCCCGAAATTTCACATCCTGGTTACAAAGTCTCCAAACGTTACGACAACAGCAAATTTTCGAAGTGAGGTCGTCAAAGAATTTTCTAATGTCTCCGTCATAGACCTTTCCACAATTTTAGAATCGATCAATGAAATCTTGACCAAGGTTTCTTACATCATTCAATTTATGGCCTTGTTCAGCATCCTGACAGGGCTGACGGTACTCTTCAGCTCATTACTCCTGAGCAAATATCAACGTATTAGAGAGAGCGTTTTACTACGGACACTAGGTGCCAGTCGTAGGCAAATTCAAGGCATCAATCTCAGCGAATACGTGATTCTCGGCACTTTGGCAGCTTCTTTGGGAGTCGTCATTGCCTTGGTGGCTAGTTTTTTATTGGCAAGATTTCAATTGGATCTCGATTTCAATATTCGTTGGCTACCCATTGCAATCGTATTTTTTTCCGTAGTGATGATCACGGTTGTGATTGGTGTCTTAAATAGCCGGGAAGTTGTGAATCGGCCTCCACTGGAAGTTCTCCGCCGGGAAGTAGGATGATCACTTCAAACCCTTTGATGATATGCCCTGCTTACTGCCAGCAGTGCCACTGGATTTAAAGATGAATTTTGGAAAGACAGCGAGTCAATCCTTCACTCGCATGAATCGCAGTGCTTTTAGCATCATATCCGGCAATGGTCGGGAAGGGGGCCTCTTCTCGACGTTGAGGTAAATGCCAAATTTTTCAATGATGGGCATCTTATAAACTTCGATCAACTCGATCAAAGTACCATCGGGATCTTCGGTATACGTACAGTGAACCTTGGTGCTATCACCCATACTTAGCACATTTTTAGTGTCGCAAGTAAAGCCTCGTCCGACATCCGCCAGGCGTTTGCCTAATGCAGCCATGTTACGAATGTCGAAGCCCAAATGGATAAATCCCGTGTCACCCCACATCCTATCTTGATATATCTTGATCGGTTGGCGATCACTAAGATCTTGGACCAGCTCGATGTAGGTGTTGCCAATAAGCTTCGAAAATCCACCGCCCGATGGTCGACTTTGCTTTAGTAAAACTCGACGAAATTGTCCTTCGCCTCCGGGCAGGCCATTCCAGTCTTCAAAGGTGCCCTGCCGATCCGAGAGTATAGAATCATATCCCAAAATAGCATAGAAATCAAGCGCAGCCTGCATCTGTGAAACCCCAATGGTACATCCTGCGGCACCACCAGTCACGTGACGAGAATTGGTATATGTTTCAGCATCAGGGATGATTTGAAAGATCAAGCCGTTTAAATCTTTAAGGAAGAAGGTCTCCCAGCCATTGGGCATGGTAACAACATCCGTCAGAACTTCAATATCATGTTGCTGGTAGAATGCGTAAGTAGCATGCACATCGGGTGATTTGACCCAGCCTATGTAGATCCCTAAGTCCCCCAACTGATGTGGCACTGCTGCTGATCTAGCTTTAAATGTGGTTGGACATACGACTTCCATTGCCCCTCCGCCTTTTAAGTTTAGTACCATGGCCGCGCGTTTGCAAATCACCTCATCATTGGTATAAATCTTCATCAGATCGGCATCGGCCTCGTCATTGAACAGCGGGATGTCTAAGCCAAAAAATTGTCGATACCACTTCCACGAAGCCCCATGCTCAGGGACGCCGACCCCCAGGTGTTGTATGCCGTGAATGGTATAGTCGGCATGTAATGCCGTGCCATTTAAACCTTTCTTCGCCATGGTACTCACGTCTGCCATATCAGTTGAAATAAGATTTTATTGGATCAATGAATGAACCCTATTCCTAAACCAAGCGCTTGAGTCTAAATTAAACTTTTTTTTGATCACTCCAGCCAACCTGGTGATGATGATCTTGTTATGGAGGCATTGCATTAGAATCGATCCTCGGGTGATCTTCGAAATCAAAGCGCACACATGGTGTATAACTAATTCGTAGCGTGTAACTTAGTGCAAACTCATACCCATGAAGTGCGCATGAGCCAGGGCCTGACGATCCTTTTCTTTGCTGATACACACCTAGGTTTTGATCAACCAGTCAAGCTGCGTTCGAAGCGACCTCGGCGTGGGCCCGATTTTTTCAAGAATTATGACTCGGTGCTACAAAAGGCCAGCATGGCAGGAGTTGACCTGGTCATTCATGGCGGAGATTTGTTTGATCGGCCTCATGTTCATTCAAGCATTGTAAATCGAGCTTATGATCGTCTGTTTGAATTTGCGGAGCACGGTATTCCAATCGTACTGATACCAGGAAACCACGATAGATCTGTTTTTCCATCAGGACTATTTCTGAACCACCCAGGCATTCATATTATCAGAGAACCTTCCGTCATCAACTTCCAATTGAAGGGAGTTTCAATCAATATTGCTGGATTTCCTTTTATCAGGGATATCGGACGGGAAATAAGGCCTCTTATTAAAGAACTATCCTCCCAGCTGCCAAAGGCTGAGATCAATCTTCTCTGTATGCATCAAGCAGTTGAGGGCGCCGTAGTGGGTCCGGCACACTACAAATTTCGACCTGGTCCTCGGGTGATTAAGATGGAGGATCTAACGGGCCCATACGATGCCTTTTTATCCGGGCACATCCATCCACACCAGATCCTATCCACACCATCTGGAACTCCCTTTATTTATCCAGGTTCTATTGAGCGCACTTCATTTGCTGAAAAAGATGAAATCAAAGGATATCTGTTACTTAAAATGATTCAGAGTGAAAAACCACAGGTGAATTTTTTTGAGCTTCCGACCAGGCCCATGTATAGCATTACGATTGATGCCACTATGGAAACACAATCGCAGGTTCTTCAGTATTTGCAAAAAAATATAAACCCACTGCCTAAAAATTCGATCATAAAAATCACAAGTCCTTCTGACCAAATCTCCAAGTGGCTTAGGGCTCGAGCCATTGATCACCTTTTTACTGGCAACATGATTTTTCAAATTCAACACACCTGGCTTGCCATGGTGCGGACCAGACGCCGCAGATCGTCGTAAGCTTCATCAGGCAGGCACAATAGAAAATCAAGTGTAACGGCTTCTCCACCTTATTCGTCCAAAGCCTAATCACAAACCGATCACTTTACAAATTCCTGAAGCTGACTCTTGATTCTCCACATTTTAATAATTCTTGTCTGA
The DNA here is from genome assembly GCA_965223215.1 of Saprospiraceae bacterium. GTDB lineage: Bacteria > Bacteroidota > Bacteroidia > Chitinophagales > Saprospiraceae > JABDMH01. The sequence continues at coordinate 1,275,321 of CBDCVZ010000010.1, forward strand.
TGAATACCCTCGGTAAATACCAAATATCTCCCGCGTTAATTTTCACCTTCGTGATTTTAGTATCATGTAGTGGTGCCCAAAACCAATTGGAAAAGCAAATAGATCTGGTGCTGATGTCAGCAACCAACACTTCAGGACCAGGCATTGCAGCCATGGTTTCGCGAGGTGATGAAATCATTTACCGAGGAGCATTTGGAAAGGCAAGTATAAAGTCTGCCGAGGATCTCAAATACACGCATTCTTTTAAGATTGGATCACTGACCAAGCAGTTTACTGCTATGGCCATTCTTAAATTGGTTCAAGAAGGAAAACTATCGCTGTCTGATAAAGTACCACAGATCGTGCCGGAATGGCCCCTCGCAAGTGGAGATATTACCGTCCATCACTTGTTAACACATACATCCGGCATAAAAAATTACTCTGCGATTAAAGGATGGGAAACTGCGACAGAAGATAAAATTCTCGCACCCAAAGAAATCATTGATTTATTTATGCATGAGCCACTTGCCTTTAAGCCGGGTGAGTCCTTTTATTATTCAAATCTTGGTTATACGCTTTTGGGATATATGATTGAGATTATTTCCGGAAAGACCTTGGATGAATTCTTCACAGAGGCCTTTTTTACTCCGCTCAACATGAGGCATACTTATCTGATCACACCACCAAATGACGGAATTGAAACCGTCAATGGTTACTCAAAGCAAGCTTCAGGATTCGAGCTGGCTAACCCTATCAATCGTTCACTTCCTTATGCTGCCGGAGGTTTGGTGTCGACGCTGGAAGATCAAATTATTTGGCTCAAAAAAATACAACATGGAGGGGTCATTAATGCAAAGTTAATGGACTTGGCGATGCGAAGTCAAGAATTACCAAATGGCACCTCTATTGGCTACGGATACGGATGGCAAATTGGAAATATCAAGGGCAAAAAAAGTATTAAACATGACGGAGTAATTAATGGATTTGTTGCCATGTCCATTTTCATACCAGAGGAAAAGATCTCGGTTGTCCTCATGTCAAATTGCGATTGTAATCGTGACATTGAAAAAACCGCATCACGAATTGCTGCCATTGCCGCTGGAGATCCGTTTGAAGAGAAAGACATTCAGCTATCCATCGATCGGCTCAAGACAATTGCAGGGACATATCATGAGGAAGGAGGTCGAGAGGGCATTGTGGCAATTCAGGAAGATGGATTGGTTTTTTTTGAACGTGGTGGCAGAAAATCTAGCTTAAGTGCACATTCCACTAATCACTTTACTATGGATGAGGGTTTGACTAGTTTTGAATTTGAATCTACCCTTGATGGGCCAGTCACGCTCACCATTAGCGACCAAGGATCTCCACGAATCTGGACGAGAAGTGCTGCACCCATCGAATTTTACCAACCCGTTGCTATGACTAGTGATAAAAAAGAAGCCTACGTCGGAAAATATGATTTTCCCAATGCCTTTACTTTTGAAGTTATTAAAATGGACGACAGATTGTTTGGACAGGTTGGGAATGATCGTCACGAGATTTTACCAATGGGTAAATATCAATTCTTTGCACGGACGATTGACGCCACGCTTGTCTTCAGTACCGACTCGGAAGGTCGCATCACAAACTTGACTCTTACGCAACAACGTATGATGGAGGGCAAGCGAATCCCCTAATTTATTTTGAAACTAGCGTAAATAGCCATTTTGATCGTTGTCGAAATTTCAAAGCGCAATTTTCATGGCCATGTACAATTAATTCATGCTCGAGGTTCGTTTAGATCAAAGACTGTACTTCCCCCCAAAATTCGAACCAGAGGCTAAGTTGGTAAAAACTTAACTTAAGTCTCTAATTATGAAGAAGAAACGCAGAAGATTCAGTGCCGAATTCAAACTTAAGGTGGTGCTAGAATCACTAACAGAAAGACAGACTATGTCGGGGCTAGCGCAGAAGCATGGCCTTCACCCGAACCAGATATCGAAGTGGAAGAGTGACTTCCTAGACAATGCAATGACATATATGCGTGGACCATCGCAAAGATCTGATCAGGAAGCAAATGAAGAAGTCATGAAACTATATGAAAAGATAGGTAGGCTTCAGGTGGAGAATGACTTTTTAAAAAAAAGATTGATCTAGTGGATAAATCGGTTCGATATACTTTCCTAGATTCCAGCGAAGATTTGAGTCTTAGAGCTCAAGCAAAACTGTTAAAGATACCACGCGGCAAATATTATTATAAACCAAGGGGAATGAGTTCTTTCAATTTACACTTGACTAAGTTGATTGATCGGCAGTATCATCGGACACCATTTTATGGAGTGCCTCGGATGACCGATTATTTAAATGATTTAGGGATCGGTCGAGTAAATCACAAACGTATTGAAAATCTGTACAAAATAATGGATATCAGAGCCTTAGGTCCTAATCCGAACACAAGTAAATCAAACCCTGCCAAGTATAAATACCCCTACTTACTCCGAAATATGGTCATAAGTTATCCAAATCAGGTATGGGTAGCAGACATTACCTATATCGCTTTGCGGATGGGATATATGTATCTATTTGCTATCATGGATTTATATTCGAGGTTCATTTTAGCATGGGACATATCGAATACGATGACATCTGCCTGGTGTAAATATGTTCTTGGTGAGGCGCTTGTGTTCTTTCCAAGTCCCGAAATTCTCAACACTGATCAAGGCGTTCAATTTACAGCTGACGCATGGACCAAGTATCTAGATTACAACGGTATCGAAATTAGCATGGATGGCAAAGGCAGAGCTATTGACAACGTTTTCATTGAAAGGTTCTGGCGGACATATAAGTATGAGTATCTCTTTCTAAATACGCCGAATGGAGGAAAAGAGCTTTATAATGAAACAAAAGAATACATGGATTTCTACAACCATCAGAGAGCACATTCAACACTTGGAAAAGTAACACCTGCTGAGAAATACTACGGCAGTAAAACGTATTTTGTCACAACTAAATATTCAGGGTCTTTGGTTTAAAAATGGGGGGAAGCATAGACCATACTTACACAAATTTAGTTTCTGAGGCCGGAAAAAAAACTTTGTAAAGAATATTTCATGTGAATTCATTCAATCTCAAATTTCGATGGCAACCCAGATAAAGCTGAAGAGGGCATTGCTAAATTAAAAAGATTAAGTCAAGCGCTGGATAAAAAGAAAGGGTTGCAGTGACAATTTAACGCGAAGGGCAGAAATATCCCTTATGTGATGCGTGGCGTAGGATGAATAATAAAATTAAGGTATATTAGATTAACGTCAAGCAGTTAGGTGTCTTTTTTTCTACTTTATGAACCACATTCATACCGCGTAATCGGTTCGAAACAGTCCCAAATAAATCGTTAGATGACCAAAATTGATCCAATAATCGCTGTAAAAGACGTAAACGCCAGTGCCCGGTGGTATCAATCTGTTTTCGGCTGCAGAAGAACCCACGGTGGAGATGATTTTGCTGTCTTAGAAGACAACCTTGGTGAGATTTTGCTTTGTCTGCATAGGTGGGGAGAGCACGGGCACCCGACCATGCACAATTCCAATGTTACGCCCGGCAATGGATTGATCTTATATTACAAAACTGAAAACATCTACGGTATCCGCCAAAACGTAGATAAATTGGCAAGCTATCCACTTGAAGAAGACATCCATGTAAATCCAAACTCATTGAGAAAAGAATTTTCACTGCGAGATCCTGATGGGTACTACATTACCATCACTGAATATCATGAATATGAGGGCAAATAATGCCGCTACTGTTATTTTTTAGCAGGTGCTGAAAATAAACTGATTATTTGCATCCACCAGGAGGTAGTAGATCCAGATTAATCGCAGGGATAAGGATGAATGCTACACCTCTTTCATAAGGAGAGCTCACGTTCAAAATCTAATCCAAAACACCCAGGAGGTTTAACAAATCAAATTAATATTTTGAAATGCATTCGGCATTGCATGATCTAAATTCTGAAAAACAAGCTATCTTTTTCTCAAATATGCAAATCATCGATCTATGACCTATACCACTGTCTGCCTCCGAATCCTCTTCTTTCTTCTACCATTTATCCATGGGTCGGCGCAAATGGAAGTCGACCTACTGATCACGAATGGAAAAATTATTGATGGTACGGGGAATCCGTGGTATTACGGAGATGTGGCCATTAAGGGGGATAAGATCGTAGGGATCGGCATAGATCAAAATGTGTCGGCACGTCAAATCATCTCTGCACGAGGTCAAGTTGTATGCCCCGGATTTATTGACGTTCATAGCCATATCGAGAGTAGTATTTTTCAGAGACCTGAAGCCGCCAACTTTTTGCATGATGGTGTTACTTCCATCGTGACTGGCAACTGCGGAGGTTCGCAAACCAATATGGCCGTATTCTTTAGGGAGTTGGAAGATACCGGTATATCACTCAATGTCGCAGCATTAATTGGCCACAATTCAGTACGAAGACAAGTGATGGGTGCCACCGACCGGGCACCGACTAAGGAGGAGTTGGACAGCATGAAACAAATTGTTAGGCAGGCGATGGCAGAGGGAGCGGTGGGTTTTTCAACGGGTTTGATATATGTGCCCGGCACCTATTCAGAAACAGCAGAGGTAGTTGAGCTAGCCAAGGAGGCATCGGCGTATGGAGGGATCTATGCCTCACACATGCGAAACGAAAGTCACAGCATTGAGGAGGCCATCGCGGAGGCTGTAAACATTGGCCGGGAAGCCAATATGCCCGTGGAGATATCCCATTTTAAAGTTTCGTCAAAAAAGATGTGGGGATTCAGTAAGCGGACGATCCAACTCATCGAAGACTATAGGAATCAAGGAATTGATGTTACGGTGGATCAATATCCTTATCCGGCTTCAAGTACTTCACTTGCTGTCGTACTGCCCAGTTGGTGTCTGGCGGGTGGGATGGATTCACTGGATGCCCGACTTGACATTGATTCAGTACGGGACCGAATCGTGGCCGAAATGAAAGACATGTTGGCAAAGGATGGGGTTGAAGATTATAGCTACTGTGCCATTGCGAGATGCCCATGGGACTCTACCTACAACGGAAAGAGAATTCCTGAAGTAACCGAAATGAGAACCAGCAGTCGTGCTCTTGATCACCAAATCGCAACCATCCTAGAAATGGTGCGGAAGGGAGAGAGAATCCAGATGGTGTTTCATAAGATGAATGAGGAGGATGTCGGCCGAATCATGCAGGCTCCGTTCACCATGATCGCTTCGGATGCTGGCATTCCACAATTCGGTTACGGAGTACCCCATCCACGAGCCTATGGAACCAACACACGTGTCCTTGGCCGCTACGCGAGGGAACTAAATCTGATATCACTCGAGGATGCCATTCGCAAAATGACCTCCCTTCCTGCCCAGAGATTCAAATTTAGCGATCGCGGTTTGATCAAGCCGCAATATCGAGCAGATATTGTCATCTTTGATCCCCATGAGGTCGCTGATCTTGCCACTTTTGATCAACCGCACGCTTACCCTGTTGGTATTCATTCCGTCATTGTCAATGGAAAAGTGACCATAGCGAATGGAAGGCACACGGGAGCTAGAGCAGGAATGATCTTAAAATTGAGGTCAGACTAGCTAGAGGTACCCAAACCGATCGATGTTGACTTGGTAGGTGTGAACAAAGTCTGGCAATTACGAATGCCAGCACATCCACAATTTATGTACTTTGGAATTAATCAATTTAACATAATATTCTCGCATCGTAACAGTAGGCTCAGCGTGATGATTTAGATTCCTATTGAATCCAATCGCTCCATCTACCTTTATTAAAGTGGAAGGTAAATATGCGGGCTTTGTCTTGGTGAACAAAGATTTTAAGGTACCTGATAATCCCATTGGTCAAGTGGTCTCGGAGTTTTTTGTAATGCAGAGATACCGGCGACATAGTCACTAGAGGAGATTTTTCGAGGCAATATATAGAGGAGAATGGTGTGCGAAAACAGGTACTTACCTTTACAAACTGAAGCCCAGAAATCATTTGTTTATTTGGTTCTTAAATATGTCTACAACCTCTGTAATGCACTTTTATAGCCCATATTAAATCTGTCGAGTAAGCTTGGTTAAGGGCATGCAGATCAATGGTTCGCACCTGGCAAAAACTACTATGGAATGTGTCATTTCTTATCCTCCTTGGCTGCGTTTTCGAAAGCAAATCTTAAGTTTATTGCGTAAAAACGATCAAACCACCAATCGGCATATGCATCTGGGATGTGAATGGCTATCTCAACAGACTGTTTTTTCAAATGTAGATCGGCGGCGGCGGCTTCCAGATCCAACAAATAATTTTTCATTTGGTCAATTAGTTCCTTATTTCCGAGAGCGCCATGCCCTGGCATGATGGTCTTTAGGTCGAGCTCATTCAAAAAGTCAAGCCAGTTTTTCCAGGCTTTGATCGATCCATGAGCTACATAGGGATGACAGTCATTGAAAATGAGGTCACCAGCAAACAGAATTTCATCATCAGGTAAATAGAGGACAAGATCACTTTCAGTATGTCCGGGGCCTCTGGCAATCAATTGTACCCTATGCCTAGATCCGTCCAAGGTGAGAATGCTGTCTACAAAAGTATTCGGCAGACGTGTTTTGATATCAAGATGACTTGTCGACAATATTTGGTAGTAAGGTCGCCACATAAGTATTTTCTCATATTCCCTGGAAGTCTGATCCCCGTCAAATGATCTGTACAATGAATCATACATGGATAACCTGGCGGGTGCATATTCTTTTTCGCTCTCAATATCCAAGGGTTCTTGCTCCTCAATGATTTCCTTGGTTCTCCTGGTACTGATGATTTTTATCTGCTCAGAGAAAACTTGATTGCCACGAATGTGGTCATTATGTGCATGACTGTTAATCACATACTTGACGGGAGATAAATCCATTTCATCAAGCATTCCTAATAGTTCCTCAGCTACCTTTGGAGATAAGAAGCTGTCAAAAATGATGGTCTCTTCTCCATTGTCGACGATGCCCACGTTGCAAATAGCCTTTCCTCCAAGTCTGTGGATGCAACTATATACACCGTCGCCAAGTTTCACCATTTCAAAGTTCACCGAATCACTAAATTCGTCTGGCTTAACCCGGCAGGTCACAAGTAATCCCAGAGATAAAAATATTATAATAAACTTAGTCCCCAAGCTCCGAAGCCTTCCGGAGGTAGGCTGGTCTTCATAGGTAAGCGTTCGGGTATGTACGTGTATGAAGGGAAGCTTGAGAACGCGACCTTAGTGAAAAATAAGAAAACATGAGAAGAAGCAAAGAAAAGATGTTCCCGCTGATGGATAAATATGATCAAAGCGGCCAAAGCAAGGTCGAGTTTTGCAGGCAACAGGGTCTAAATATGGCGGTGTTCTGGTATTGGTATCGAAAATATAAGAAGGTTATAAAGGAGCCTCGGAAGGACTTTGTGGAGGTGCAACAAATTCCTATGGGGAGAATAAAAATGGAGCTGGAGGTTGGAGATCAGAAACTATTCTTTTATGAGTATCCTTCAGCTAGATATGTTCAAGATATTTTGGGTATTAAATGATCAACCTACCATCAGCTCGGCGATATTATCTTTATAGGGAAGCGGCAGATATGCGTAAGAGCTTTAATGGTTTGTGTGGCATAGTGAATAATGAAATGTCATTAGACCTACGAGGGGGAGACGGATTTATTTTTATTAATAAGCGCAGGACACTGATCAAGATCTTAATATGGGATCGAAGTGGTTTTGTAATTTATTACAAGAAGCTCGCGAGCGGCACAATTCAGGTTCCCTCAGGAGAAGCAGCAGAGGTGAGTGTGGCCACATTAATGATGATGTTAGAAGGAGTTGATCTCAGGGGTTCTCGGATGAGGAAAAGATATGGTCCACAACGTGCTTAAATCAGAAATATATTGTGAAAATAGTTTATATGATCTTATCTTTAGGTCATGGATTTGGAAGGATTATCCAAGTCGGATTTAATTGCCCTAAATGTAAAGCAGCAGGCAATAATTGATCAGCTTCAGTTCGAACTAACTCAGCTGAAACGTGCGATATTTGGGAGTAAATCTGAGCGTTTTATGCCAGATAGCCATTCGGTACAAGGGAATCTATTTTCGGAAAACAGCAATGGAGAAAATGAACAAAGAGACGTAGCTGAAAAAATTATCTCCATCAAGAAGAAACCGAAGAAGAAGCCTATAAGACAGAAGTTGCGCGAGGATTTACCTCGGATTGAAACTACATTGGAGCCTGATGTGGATACTGCTGGAATGACGAGGCTTGGAGTCGAAGTCAGCGAGAAACTTGAGATCGAACCAGTCAAGTTCTATGTGAGAAAGACAGTTCGGCCAAAATATATTGATTCCACCAATAGGATTCATATAGCACCTCTAAAAGATCCATTTCCTAAATGCATGGCTGGTGCTAGCCTAGTAGCACATGTAGCTGTGCAAAAATATGTTGATCACCTTCCTCTCTATCGGCAAAGCAAAATATTTAGAAGGGAGCAGATTGATATACCGAGATCGACCTTGAATGGTATGATCAATCGAGCAGCAAGATTACTTCAACCCCTTTACTTGGTGCTGGGCAAATTAATTTTGGAATCTGGCTATTTACAAGCAGATGAATCCAGTATCCCAGTATTGACGACCGATAAACCAGGAAGTGCCATGAAAGGCTGCATGTTGGCTAAAGTTGCTCCGGAAGAAAAACTTGTAGTATTCGACTATATTAAAACCAAGCAAAAACCTAATATTCTTGGATCCCTAGCCGGATTTAAAGGATATCTGCAGGTCGACGGAAATGTGACCTACGAAAGCAAAGGAAAAGAAGAAGGAATTGAGCTAATGCACTGTCTTGTGCACAGTCGTCGTAAATTTGAACAGGCCCAAGAGTATGATCGAGTTCGATCTACTCACGTCCTAATTGAAATTAAGAAAATCTACATGTTGGAACGTCAGTTTTCTGAGGCTCACTTAGGGCACCAGAGCATAGCTGAGAAAAGACAAAAACAGACGGTTCCGATTCTGCAGGATCTCAAGGAATGGTTAGAGAAAAATTATGATGACCACGCACCGCCCAATCCATTTATGAATGCCCTTCGTTATATGTTACTCAGGTGGCCAGGATTAACTAAATTCACAGAGAATGGCAGCTTAAGGCCAGATAACAATTTGATCGAAAATCAAATTCGTCCACTGGCATTGGGTCGAAAGAATTATTTATTTGCTGGTTCTCATCAGGGAGCCAAGAACGCAGCAATATTTTATTCACTATTTGCAACCTGCCGACTTCATGGCCTTGATCCAAAGATGTGGTTGCAAGACGTACTTAATCGTATCGCTGATCATCATGTTAATAAACTCGAAGAACTACTACCCACTGCTGAATACAAATTTGCCAGCCAGGAAAATCTAGCCGCATAATCACTTAAAATCCAGGCTACCTGTGAATCGCCGAACGCTTACCTTCATAGTAACCGTACATCATTCCTACTAAGATAAAAATCCTCTCTTACTGACCATCGCTAGCTCTACCCAATGAGGTGTGATCTATCAAAAGTAATGCAAATTCTTACACTCACCTGATTCACCATGGGTCATGCCAATGATTGGCACCAATAAGTATGTGTTTTTTGACCCAGCCTTAACTAACCAAAAAAGGATATTAATTCGACATACATTTAATTCCGTAAGGTAGGTTTGGGTGCTTAGGAAAGATCAATTGGTTCACCTATTGGATTCACTATCATGTGGAGGAGAATGTTCCAACAGCCCGTGCCAAAATCCAGTCGTGAGATTATCTTCCAGAACATTCAGAAAGATTTCATCAAAGGAGATGCTCGTCGTCTAAAGCATCTAATCCTCCTTCTTTTCTTCGGCAGGGAATTTTGCCAACTGCTCTTCAAAGCACTTCCTCAAAAATGGTAGGGGTATACGAAGTTTTAAGATGCATGAGCAAAATTTAGTCGAGGGGCGAACCGAGTCCCGACAACGTATATCTCCCATTAGCTGTCCCGAGTGAAGAGTTAGTGAGAGCGCAGAAGCAGTGCGGACTGTAGCGAAGCAAGTTTTCTCGATTGAACCTTCACACTTTTTCAATGATCGCAGCATACTTATGGTCTCCAGCCTCAATAAACTTTTTGACTTTCCAGCCAGTATCTTTGAGAATCTCTCTCATTTCTTTCTTGGAAACCAGTAAGTAATCAAACCAATTTCCAACATAATTTCTAAATCTTATTCTGATTCGAAGTTGGCCGGGCATTCTTCCTCTTTTTTTGTTGAATTTGTGGTATTGCAGGTGCACCGGATCATCGGTTTTGTAAGGATCAATATTTTCAGTAATGATTAAGGCATTGGGGCTGGTTATTTTATGGAATTTTTTGAGTAGAGATTTGGCTTTTTCCAAACTGGCAAAAAGTCCGAAGTTGTTACCGTACATGAGAACTGTATCAAAAGTATTTGGTCTGAATGTTCCAATCTTTTCAATAGGCAAAACTTTTGCGTGTTTCACGCCACGTTTTTTACAAACTTTGATCGCCAAAGGAGAATTATCAATGGCAACAACGTCAAAACCTTTCTTTTGCAGATAAAGTGAAACACGTCCAGCCCCGGAGCCGACATCTAATATGTTGCCGCGGGCATATTTGATTGCCTGCTTCTGAATTTTTGGCCAATCTTTGAATTCGGCAAAGTAAGCAGATGCGCCCTCAGAAAAATCTACAAAACCGTCATCTCTTTCAACGATTTCGTATGATTTTTTGCCTTGGCAGAAGGCCCATACTTCTTGGCCGTATGCATCTCTTTTTGGATCCATATTGGTGATTGATTCAATTATCTAAAAAAAGTTTCAGTGATAGTGACTTCGAGGAAATTACGTTTATCATCTAATATGAGGCTATTACCGTTAGCAGCACTACCGTCCAGAATTGCACAATTCATCCATGTACGTCATTGTTCTACGCATAGTTAACTCATTATCATTAGGTTACACCTAGTCGTAGTATACGTTTATTACCGTAATATCCGGATATTACCGTTAGTAGCACTACCGTCCAGAATCGCACAATTCAGCCATATACGTCATTGTTGTGTGCATAATTAACTCATTATCACTTGATTATCCCTAGCCGTAGTATACGTTTATTACCGTAATATCCGGATATTACCGTTAGCAGCACTACCGCCCAGAACTAGACAGCTCACCCACGTACGTCATTGTTGTGCCCATATGCAACTCACTATCAATAGGTTATCTCTAGCCCTAGTATACGTGTATTACCGTAATATGCGGATATTACCGTTAGCAGTACTACCGCCCAGAACTAGACAGCTCACCCACGTACGTCATTGTTGCAGGCATAGTTAATTCATTATCAATAGGTTACACTTAGTCGTATTATACGTTTATTACCGTAATATCCGGATATTACCGTTAGCAGCACTACCGTCCAGAATCGCACAATTCATCTATATACGTCATTGTTGTGTACATATCTAACTCACTATCAATAGGTTATCTCTAGCCGTAGTATACGTGTATTACCGTAATATGCGGATATTACCGTTAGCAGCACTACCGTCCAGAACTAAACAATTCATCCATGTACGTCATTGTTGCATGCATATCTGACTCACTATCAATGGTTTATCTCTAGCCGTAGTATACGTATATTACCGTAATATGCGGATATTACCGTTAGCAGCACTACCGTCCAGAGCTAGACAATTCAGCCATGTACGTCATTGTTGTGCCCATATCTGACTCACTATCAATGGTTTATCTCTGGCCGTAGTATACGTATATTACCGTAATATCCTGATATTACCCTAGGAAACTCTGCTGCATAGAACTAGACAATTCATCCATGTACGTCATTGTTGTGCCCATATGCAACTCACTATCAATAGGTTATCTCTAGCTGTAGTATACGTGTATTACCGTAATATGCGGATATTACCGTTAGCAGCACTACCCTCAAGAACTAGACAATTCATCCATGTACGTCATTGCTGTGTGGATATCTGACTCACTATCAATGGTTTATCTCTATCCGTAGTATACGTTTATTACCGTAGTATCCGGATATTACCGTTAACAGCACTACCGTCCAGAACTAGACAATTCAGCCATGTACGTCATTGTTGTGCTCATATGCAACTCATTATCTATAGGTTATCTCTAGCCGTAGTATACGTATATTACCGTAATATGCGGATATTACCGTTAGCAGCACTACCGTCCAGAACTAGACAATTCATCTATGTACGTCATTGTTGTGTGCATATATAACTTACTATCAGTGGTTTATCTCTAGCCCTAGTATACGTATATTACCGTAATATCCGGATATTACCGTTAGCAGCACTACCGTCCAGAACTAGACAATTCAGCCATGTACGTCATTGTTGTGCTCATATGCAACTCATTATCAATAGGTTATCTCTAGCCGTAGTATACGTATATTACCGTAATATGCGGATATTACCGTTAGCAGCACTACCGTCCAGAACTAAACAATTCATCCATGTACGTCATTGTTGCATGCATATCTGACTCACTATCAATGGTTTATCTCTAGCCGTAATATACGTATATTACCGTAATATGCGGATATTACAGTTAGCAGCACTACCGTCCAGAATCGCACAATTCAGCCATGTACGTCATTGTTGTTCACATAATTAACTCATTATCAATTGATTATCTCTAGCCGTTGTATACGATATTACCGTAATATGCGGATATTACCGTTAGCAGCACTACCGTCCAGAGCTAGACATTTCAGCCATGTACGTCATTGTTGTGTATATATGACTCACTATCAATGGTTTATCTCTACCCGTAGTATACGTGTATTACCGTAATATGCGGATATTACCGTTAGCAGCTCTGCTACTTAGAACTAGACATTTCAGCCATGTACGTCATTGTTGTGCTCATATGCAACTCACTATCAATGGTTTATCTCTATCCGTAGTATACGTTTATTACCGTAGTATCCGGATATTACCGTTAACAGCACTACCGTCCAGAACTAGACAATTCAGCCATGTACGTCATTGTTGTGCTCATATGCAACTCATTATCTATAGGTTATCTCTAGCCGTAGTATACGTATATTACCGTAATATGCGGATATTACCGTTAGCAGCACTACCGTCCAGAACTAGACAATTCATCTATGTACGTCATTGTTGTGTGCATATATAACTTACTATCAGTGGTTTATCTCTAGCCCTAGTATACGTATATTACCGTAATATCCGGATATTACCGTTAGCACTCCGTTAAAAGCAACCTACATGACCAGCTTTCCATACTAAGTATGCTGGGGTGACGACGGAGGCAACAGCCTGAGAGATATTCTTCGTAGCGTTCTCGACCACCAACCCCTGGTGTAGCTTATCAGAAGGATCAGCGGTACCACGCTACCGAATGACACGTCACCCTCCTTTCGCGCTGCAGTTGAGGTGCTGTAGAAGAATCATCATCAGCGCCCTACCTAACTGCAGATACATTGGAAGGCATCAACAAACCACCGTCTTTGAATTACCTCCTTCACAATTACTCAATATCCTAGCAAATGGAATGTGATTGAGTGAGACCGTACCATGACTCGCCAAATTTGTTTCACAAGACCAACACTCGGGATCATCCAGGTCACCAAACGGACCTATTAGTTTGGATCAGTCAGTGATCGGGTTTGCCACATTCTAGTGGCTGTGCGTTCGGCGACCTTCTGCTTCTGAGCTGCGTTTAGCTCAGAAAAAAACTGGAGTTGTGTTGCCTCCTCAATGGCTCCAATCGTGGTCACATGTTGATCGCCGGGGACCTGGTTCGTCGCTGTTTGCGGAATTTCAAGAGCCAGAAAGAAAACGTTGCTCGGCTCATTATGGGGATACCGAATTGGATCGACCAAAATCGCAAAATAACTTTTCGGAATGGCCACTCTTAATCTATTAGCGCGAACTAAATATCTGGGTCGGCGTGAAAATATGGGGCCGGTGATGACCCAGATATGCTCCCAGGCAGGAGCAAAATCACGGATGATCAACTTCTCAAGTTTCATCCATGTACCGCGGTTCATTTTGTCTCGCTGAGGACTAATATTGGTCATAAAAAACGTCTCCATCTGAGCCAAACGACCAAATTGAGTATTTATGGCATAATTTGGAACCAAGTGACCCCGATCATACCTCTTGCCATTTAGCGCTCCAAATCCACGTGTTCCAATTTGCCAATCTTCCGGAATTCTAGGATCGTCATAGAAGAGATGCGGGCGCTCATAATCAACATCTCGCACTGACGCACTGACCCGATAGGCAGCCCAAAGTGGTTGCAATCGATCAGGGGAAAAGCCGACAACATATCCATGATTGACAATCATATGCACCCTTCGATCAACATCATGATTTATGGGTCGCCCGCGAAAACAGAGAAGGCTCACAATATGCCTGAGTGGTTCCGAGGCACGGAGAAAATCTGTATTATCCATTTCAGCGAACGTCTTTAATCCTTAATGATCAATAACGACTGTGGGTAACCCCTCGCTTGAATCTAAATTGGGGATTCGGCATGAATCCGAAAAATACTTTAGCAATAAATATTTCGAACTAGCCTGTGGAATTCACCAATTTCATGCATCTTAATCTTAGTTCTCCAAGATGGAGCAACACGTCAAACAACTACTTATGAAAAAACTCTTTACGCTGTTGGCCCTGGGCCTGCCCATGCTCACCTTTGCTCAATCAATAACCAAGCACGTCATCACACCGGCTGGAGGATTTGACCCAAACGAATCCGGAAATCTTCAAATCTATTGGTCGCTGGGAGAGGTGGCGACCAGTAGGATTGCTGCCGAGCAACTAATCCTCACACAAGGTTTTCATCAACTAGATCTACAAGTCAATCCCATTTTCGAAAGTGAAAATTTTGATCTATCCATCGACATATACCCAAATCCGGCGGTTGGGAAACTACAATTGAGGCAAGAGCAAATAAATCGCTTTCAAATTAAGATACAAGACTTGCTAGGGCGGGTCATCATTTCGGAAAACTGGACCATGCTGGAAAAAGAAATAGACCTCTCCAAATTGCCAAATCAAACGTACCTGTTAACCCTGCAATCCGATCGAGCCATCAAATCCTTTAAGATTATAAAGACTTAACTCGGCTTCGGGCATATCCTAAATAAATCTTTCAAAAATTAAATTTTTTGCAATGTCAAAATATTTTACCCTTTTTCTGTGGCTATTTTGCTGTCTCTCCATCGATGCTCAAAGTCCCATGGCCTTCAAATACCAGGGCACCGCTCGTGACAATGAGGGTGTACCGTATTCTAACACCGCCATGGGTATTCGTTTTAAGATCATTCAGGGTTCAGAAACAGGATCCGTCATTTATCAAGAATCACACATCATCAATTCTTCAGATCTAGGTCACTTTACCACCAATGTCGGTGAGGGATCCGTGATCAGCGGTGATTTTGAGGCAATTGATTGGGGTGCGGACCTATTTTTTTTAGAGGTTTCCATTGATCCCATGGGTGGAGACAATTATACAGTTTTGGGATCCAATAGATTGCTATCGGTACCCTATGCTATGTATGCGTCTAAATCCGGTGATGGTGGCAACTCACCAGATCATGAATGGGATGGTTCCATGCTTCGATTTCAAAATCCGGATGGCACCTGGGGTGATTTTGTTGACTTAATCGGCCCAGCTGGTGAGATGGGAGAAAAGGGGGATGTTGGACCATCCGGGCCAAAAGGCGAAAAAGGGGATCAAGGTGAGAAGGGGGATCCGGGTGAAAAGGGTGATCCCGGTGCTGCTGGAAACTATGTGGCTGGTTCCGGAATTACCATCTCTGGAGACGTTATCACGAATATTGGTGATGGTGATAATGACAGTACGAATGAGTTACAAAATCTATCATACAATTATCAAAATAATTACCTGCACTTGTCTAGTGCCGACTCAGTTCAATTACCATTTGACACTTGTTTTACAAAAACTATAACATTATCCATACCTGGAGAACTTGTTGGGATTTCGGCCAATGCACCATTTCACGCCGACGAATTAACTTCGTTGACGAGCGAGACCCAAATCGGTTCCGCAAGACAAGAATTTAGTGTAGGGCCAGAAATACCTGGTGCAGGAGAATCTCGTCTACACATGCAACCCGATAACATTCACTGGGATGGCGATGACTCGGATAATTACGTAACCCTCGGACGATCCGAAGTCAAGTGGTTAAATGGCTTACGGATGGGGCGCAACATCCTCGAGTTTCAACCGCTACCTGGCTCGGTTTCGGCTGAAGGGCCCCTGCGTTTATTGAGGGAGGGTTTGATTATTAAAAATCCCACCACCGACTGGGAAACCGTACGTTTGGTTGGAAGCTCAAATGGAAGCCTATCGTTAAACGACGACAATGGAGACCAATTTTTGCTCGCAACAAAAAACATCGTCGATGCAGGACTAGTGCATTTATCGGGGCCAAATAGCTCGATCAATGTCAATTTAAACTCCCAAGCCGGAACACCAAATCACGGTTACATTGGTGCAGCAGATGCAGCTGGTAGTTCACAGGCTGAGATGTACGTAGATGGAACCGGCATGGGTATATTCTCTGCTCATCACTATCTCACCAAGATGGAAAATCACAATAGATCGCAGGAGGGTATTCATTATAGTGCAGCCCATGGACCTGAGGTGGCCATCTATACACGAGGTACTGCCAAATTGGAAAAGGGCAAAAGCACAGTGTTACTTCCGGATCACTTCAGAGTGAATGCAGACGAATCTTCGATGACCGTGCAAATTACACCTCTCTCGAGTAATACCTACGGTCTGGCAGTGGTTGAAAAATCGAACAAAGGATTCTCGGTAGAAGAATTTATGGAAGGTCGGGGAGATTTTGAATTTGATTGGGAGGTCAAGTGCAAAAAGAAAGGATATGAAAACTTTGAGATCACTTACCGGTTAGAAGAGCAAAGGGCGCATCCAAAAAAATAAGAGTGTCCGTTTAGAAATTGCCTTGTAATCTGATCACGGACCCAGTGTATTAGTGATCCAGCCGATACTCAAAATTGTGAATGTATTTAGATGATTGACACGACCACAAGGTCTACCTAATTAACTTGTTCCTACTTTGATAAGCGAACTGTAATCTAATGCCTAAAAGAAATACTTACGCCCTCAACCATTATGTAGCATTATTCTTTCATAGATTGACCCATAGCCTGGAGTAAATATATTGTGCCTGCACACTGCCTGCGGCAATGGAAGTCTCTTAAAAAATTCTAACACCATTGTCATCTCAAATCATTAACTTATCCAAAACCAATCCTCAACGTTAATGAATTTTTATTGGTTGATTATTACTTTATTATCCTGTTCCTCACTTTGGTGCCAGCATGACCAACGAGCGCGTAATCTCGGAATCCCATTTAATGGAACGCCAGGTCAATTTAATGCCATCACCGATGTGCCGGGTGTATTGGTGGGATATAAAACCCTTATCGAGGGTGAGGGAAAATTAGTAGTGGGTAATGGTCCCATCCGGACCGGAGTCACCATCATTCTCCCACATGGCGGCAAACGCAATTTTACCCCTGCCGCCATGTACTCTTTTAATGGTGATGGTGAATTTACCGGATCTCACTTCGTAAATGATTATGGCAATTTACCCGGCAGCGCGATCGGAATTACCAATACAAACAGTGTGGGTGTTGTGCATGATGCGATCGGTGAGTGGCAGTTCAAACAGTTTTCTAAGGGTGGCCTGGAAGACTTTACTTTTGGCCTACCGCTTGTCGGTGAAACATGGGACGGTGATTTCAATGATATCAACGGTTACCATGTGAAACGAGAGCATGTTTTTGAGGCGATTGAGCATGCCCAAAGTGGTGCCATCGCAGAAGGCAATGTGGGCGGGGGCACCGGTATGTGGCTTTACGGTTTTAAAGGGGGCACAGGTACTTCCTCCAGGATCATCCAGATCGACTCCACTAAATACACCGTTGGCGTCCTAGTTCAAGCTAACTTTGGTAGAAGAACCGACTTAATGGTTGCGGGTGTTCCCGTGGGTCAACTGATTCCCGACTTTCAACCAGAATTTAATGCTCCGAGATCTGATGGCTCCATTATTGTCGTTGTTGCAACAGATGCTCCTTTACTACCAAATCACCTACAATTAATAGCGCGCAGAGCAACCCTTGGTATGGCGCGAACTGGTACGATAGGAGGCAATGGATCTGGAGATATATTCTTGGCCTTTTCAACTGCATCACCCACCTTCTCCAACAATGATACTTATCAAAACTGGAACGTGATTTCTAAGTGGAAGCTCGACCCACTTTATCGCGCTACGGTAGAAGCTACCGAGGAAGCGATTATCAATGCACTAGTCGCAGCAGAGACTATGGTGGGTGCCAATGGAAATAAAATGTACGGATGTCCCCATGATCAACTCATTGAATTAATGAAAAAGTACGGCCGATATACACCGGAGTAGGCTCGTCAAAGTACAACCAAATGATTATTCGAACAGATCATCTATGGAGCATCTTTATAGCCATCTATATTATTTTGATGCAGAGCTGTTCACATCAGATTCTGACAGGTGGTGAAAATATTTGGACCATCAGAAATGTAAATCTAATCGATGGCACCGGCATGCCCGTACAAAAAAATGTGGATGTGCATATCAAAATTGATCGGATCTTGGCGATTGTCCCTACGGAAGAAAAGCTGAGCGAAGAAAACGTGATCGATGGGACCGGAAAATATCTGATTCCAGGACTAATCGATGGACATGCACATCCGAACCCGATCGACACAACCTTTCCACAGTTTATCCAATTTGGAGTAACCTCTATTATGGTGCCTGGTTGCAGTGTATGTTCGGATGAATATTTTGCAGAAATGAGGAGAAGAGCAAGCATCGACTCTATTCCTGCACCAAGGGTTTTTCATACCAGTCAGCACTTCACCATGGAAGGGCGACATCCGGTCAAAACGTATCCCACACCATCGTGGAAACACCAAGAAACGGTGTACTACCTAAAGGACACCGTGGATATTGAAAAATATGTGGCACAGGAAGCACAGAAGCCGATCATTGGGCTAAAGGTTACGATCGAAGACGGACCGGCCCCACCATTTGTGGAACGTATGCCACAAGCCTTTGTCAACAAACTTGTGCGGGAGGCGCAGAAATATGATTTGGAAATATTCGGGCACATCAGCGACAACATCGAATGGAAAATGGCTCATCAAGCCGGTGTACAAAATCTAATTCATTTTGTAGCGATCGATATCGATTTCGACCGCGATGCCGACATGGTACAAGCCATGATAAACCGTAATCGATCATGGGTGACCACCCTAATGCTTGACAAATCTTTTATGTACCCACTATATCCTGAATGGTATCAAGATGAGCAGATCACCAAATACTATAATCCGTCATTAATTAGCAAGTGGACCTCACCCGAACGAATAGAATTGGCTGAACTAAACCTAGTAATCCTCGAGCGAGATTATGGGATCAAAAATCCCACCTTGGAGAATGTGAGCATTCCGCTAGCTAGAGATCTCAATCACCTGTATAACTTAGGTGTAAATGTGGTGCTAGGCACCGACACTGGCAACACCTTCATCCTTCCCGGATATAGTATGCACGAAGAAATGCAATTGATGGCCGCTGGTGGCACCAGGCCGATCGACATCATTCGCATGGCTACCTATAATGCTGCTAAAATGCTGCATGTCGAACAAGACCTCGGAAGCATTGAGGTTGGTAAAAAGGCAGATATGATATTACTGAGAAAAAATCCCTTAGATAGAATTGAAAACAGCTTACAAATTGACATGGTTTTTAAGAATGGAGTTCGTCAAACTCGGAAAAAATAATATGCTTAAAGATTCAGCATTACGAGAACTAATTTTATAAAATGACAGGCTTCCTTTACCCAAAGTATAAACCGTATCATAGAAAATTAAATAATTAATTATCTAAGAATCCAATTACACTGCATTTCTCATATCATTGTACCAGTCCATGGATCAGGAAGAAATCCGAATTATAATTGTGTCATATGACTAATATTAGAATACAATTTAGCTGGAAGAGCCCTGTGCTCAGTCTCCTTCTACTAGGTCTTTTGTGCGCTGAACCCATAGCGGCACAGAGTCTTAAAAAAATTGATTTGGGGTTACAGTTTGCTTTAAGGCAGGTAGTGCAGCCGAAGTTGAGTTTTGGTGCCGACATGGTTGTGTACGTTGTCACCACACAAGATCTTACCCGCAATGAGTTTGTTAATGATCTCTGGCTAACAGCGGTAGAAGATAAGCAAACACGACAGTTAACCTTCGACAGACCCGATGTAAGAAAACCATCCTGGTCTACCGATGACCGTGCAATATTTTTCTTGGCACAGGATAAAAATAAGGTGAGCCAGATATTTCGATTGGAACTCGCTGGCGGTGAAGCACGACAGATAACGCAACAAAGTAAAAGTATCAGTGACTATAAGTTAAGCCCTGATGGTCAGTGGATTGCCATGATTGCCAAACAAGAAGCAGCAAGCGATCAAGATGAACTTGCAAAATTTAACCAGTCTTTCTCGGTGGGTTTAAACTCCTACCATGCCCAAGCCGCACCTGTGCCAGATCATCTCTGGACCTGCAATGTCAATGGAAAGAATCTCAAACAACGCACTTCAACCCATAACGCTTACAGCGGGCAGTATGGTGATTTTTCCTGGTCACACGACAGCCGAAAAATTGTTTATATCTCCCAGCCGCGACCTCACGCGTCCGAGAAATATTTAAGCTCCATCATGCTGGTTGAGCTTAGTTCGTCCAGCATTAAGAAAATTCCTTCTCCGAACCCAGTCTACGATGTGCAGTTCACTTCAGATGATGCAAACATTATTTACGTCAGACCTAAAGAACCCCTATTGAATTCTTTTAGTTCTGCTCAAATTTTCCTAACCGACACCGCAGGTTCGGGTATAGACATTGATTCGGTAGCCCTTGATCGCGACCTGTACTTACATGAACCTGGATTTTTCGATGGCAGTTACCTGGCATCCGCAGCAGATGGCACGACTATAGGGACTTGGAAAATTAACTCCAAGCATCAGTCAATTAAAATCGATATGGGGGAGATTATTAATGTAGATAAATATCTGCATACAAATGCACGAGGCTCGTTTGTGATGGCCGCACCAACGAAGACGAATGATACCGAGCTTTTTTTCTTTCCATCGATAGACCAACCTGCCCAACAACTCACACATTTTAATGACACCCTGGATTTTTATGAACAGGGAATAAGCGAAGTTTTGGAATGGAAGGTCGGAGGGGATATGATGTGTGACGGAGTACTTCTTTATCCCCCAGATTTTGATCCTACTGTGAAATACCCCCTGGTCCTATTAATTCACGGAGGTCCAATGTCTGCAGCTAGTGAACATTTTTCAATTTTTTCACAAGTTTTACTGGCTGAAAATTGGTTGGTTTTTAGACCAAATTATCGGGGAAGCGATCACGCTGGCAATCAATTTCAAAAATCAATTATCAATAATCCGGGAACCGGACCAGGGCAAGACATTATGGACGGTCTGCAAGAAATCATAAGACGGGGTATTGTTGACGAAAACAAAATTGCAGTGTCCGGTTGGTCATATGGTGGTTTCCTCACCAGCTGGCTCATTGCCAAACACGATATTTGGCGCGTTGCAGTGGCGGGTGCCGCTGTGACCGACTGGCATGACGAAATGGCAACCAGTGATGCTAAAATGTTTGCAATCAGCGCTTTTACAGCACCACCTGGATCTGCCGAGCTACTTGCCCAAATGAGACAACACAGTCCCATTAGTTATTCCCACCAGATCAAGTGCCCCACCCTGATTCTTTCAACTAGTAAGGATCGTCGAGTACCAGTCTCACAATCATACAAGCTCTATCATGCCCTGGTCGACAACGAAGTCGAGACAGAGTTCATCCTTTATCCCACCGGAGGACACTATCCAGGTGATCCTGTGCAGTCAAATGACGTACTAAAAAGATGGTTGGACTGGATTCGCCAGCATTTTGACGATTTTTAAGAACTGAAAATTTGGAGAAAATGGCCATTGGCATTTAGCAGAGAAACATACGATCTATGCGTCCCAACCACTCATGCATATTTAGTAAACAATTGTCCGGGTGAGAAATAACATTTACGTAGTGACTGGTCTGAATCATGCCTTTTGGAAAATTGATTTCCTGCTGATAAGCTCACATCCTGATCGATGACAAGGCGGACCTCCTCCCCTACTATTTCCGTTTTGATTTCCAACTCGACATCAACTTAAGTATATCTCTGAAGTCTTTTCTTAGATAGTAAAGGTCTAAAAAAAGTCAAGTCTGACCACGTTCATTTCCAAATCTTGGTAAGACCCGCTTCACTACCCAACCATGGATCGGTTGTTGGAATGGGCAAAGCTGCGATGTTCTTATCTGCTTTCGGTCTTTCACCCACCGTGCCCCTCAGCAAATCCCAATCTCTACCATCTGGATAGGCCCCTACGACTCCTAAATTTTCACCATCTATTTTTTTGTGCCCTACTCCTGCCGGAATTACAATTAGGTCACCCCGGACTACCCTAACCTTCTCTCCATGCTCTCCGCCCAGGTGCAACAACGCACTACCAGAATAAATACCAAGGACCTCATGGGAGGTACTGTGATAGTGGTGAAACGGATAGATCCCATTGATCCACGAATTCGTCCAACCTTCTGCAGCAAATTTAGTTTTTAGCCAGTGCGCTGGATTCGATTGACCTTGCGGCAGGGCATCATGGTAGAGCAGCAGTGGAAACTTACTGTTGGGAATTTTGCCATCATCCTTAAAAAATAATAAATCCGGTTCCTTCATGGGTTCGAAAAAGGTGCTCGACCAAGCGCTAACAAGTGGAATCAGTCCCAATGTATTTAGAAATCGCTTTCGGTCCATCTGCCTGTTACATTTTTACAGCATGTGCTTCTTAAAATACAAAAAATCGCACTCACAACTCTCGGGCTAAATAGGGATCGACCTAGGGAAGCTGCAATCCAAATCTGCCCCTGCAACCTTTCCAAAACTTCCTGCGTTTTCTGAATGAGATTACTGGTGGATTAAGGAATGATCTTCATAGACGAAATAAAAAATGGCAAGGCCTGGTAGATCCATCCATTAAACTCGCTGGCTCTTTAATGCCGTCTAGAGCACTAAAATTGAAATCTTCTTTTTTAATCTAGTTGTTGTACGAGGTGAAATATTTCTTGCGGCTCAGCAAATTAGATCTCAGAGGAATGGTTCTTAGGTCAATGGTCCCGGATTAAATAATACCAAGTCATTGTGCAGACCTAACCGATCGCAAGCCACTTTCTTCCTACCACTGGCCACCTCCAGTATGAAATGAAACAGGTCCCATCCTAATTCCTCAATGGTCTTATCACCTGAAGCTACGGGACCAGCATCAAAATCAATTAGATCGTGCCACCTGGCACTCAGAGATGAGTTGGAAGCAACCTTAACTACTGGCACAGAAGCCAGACCGTAAGGGGTTCCGCGACCGGTCATAAAAAGATGCATATTCATTCCCGCTGCCAATTGTAACGTGCCGCATACAAAATCACTGGCTGGTGTAGCTGCAAAACTAAGGCCTTTCTTACGTATCCTTTCTCCTGGAGAAAGCACATCAACAATTGAACTATGACCTGACTTGGCAATAGAACCCAAGGATTTTTCTACAATGGTGCTGAGTCCACCTTGCTTATTGCCGGGAGATGGATTGGCACTTCGATCAGCATTACCCTGCCGTAAATATTCATCATACCATTGTACCTCACGGATCAGAGCCTTTGCCACACTCTGATCTGAGCACCGCGGTAACAACAAGTGCACTGCATCACGTATTTCTGTAACTTCCGAAAAAAGGACACTACCACCAGATCTAACAATAAGATCTGCCGCATAACCTGCCACCGGATTGGCCGTGATACCAGAAAATGCATCACTGCCACCACATTGCATGCCGACGACCAGATCCGCTGCCGGGCACGATTCGCGTCGACGTTGATTTAACTTCTTTAAATGTCTTTCTGCCATCTGCAGAATGGCCTTCACCATGTCAGAAAATCCCATAAAATTGGGATCTTGTAGAAACAACAATGGTTGTGCACGATCGACCTCAACCTCACTTGGGAACAATCGCTCCGGTCGCAATTTCTCACAACCAAGACCAATGACCAACACCTCCCCTCCGAAGTTGGGATTCACGGCAATATTCTGCAGTGTCCTGATGGGTATAATGGCAGCTGGTGCATCGATGGCGATTCCACATCCGAATGAATGCGACAAACCCACCACATCATCTACATTGGGGTATCGGGGTAATAATTCTTCTTTTATTTTTTTTACGACGAATTCTACGACCCCCGCAACACATTGCACACTAGTGGTAATAGCGAGTACATTCTTAGTACCCACGGATCCATCTTGATTTCGATACCCTTCAAATGAATAACCTGGCAAGGGTTCAAATGTGGGAGACCTATACTCTTGCAACTCCAACGTATCCAGTGATGGTGGAGCTGGTACTGCTATATTTGTCTCATTTACCCAACTTCCAGGAGGTACTGTCTGATTGGCATATGCAATGGTATGGCCATACCTAATGACTTCTTCTCCAGCAGCGATTTTTCTCAAGGCTACTTTGTGACCCATGGGTACATTTTCCAGGATCTTCACCTCGCCGGAAATAACGGTATCTTTTTCAAGTCCCATCGGATCTACAACAATTCCGACGTTGTCATTATGAGTGATTTTAACTACTAAATCATGCCGTTCGATCATCATACCAGCGGCAATACTTTTGACAACAACATCACTGCAATTAAGCCGGCAATGGCCATTACCATCAGCAAATAGGAAAAAAACTTAATCGTCTCTGCTTCATGCAGGCCGCTCATCTTAGTAACAATCCAAAATGCACTGTCATTCATCCAAGCAAATATTTTAGATCCACAGCCGATAGCCAAGGCCAAATAGACTGGATGAAAGGCAAGTCCGGCATGGACGACACCACTCATCACTCCAATGGCGGTGATCATTGCCACCGTTGCAGAGCCTTGTGCCGTTCGAACTGCTGCTGTAATTAAAAATGCCAATGGAAGCAACGCCATTTGATAATTCTCTGCCAATGCACCTACTCGAATACCAATTCCCGTCTGTTGTAACATCTGCCCAAAGGCACCTCCTGAAGAAGTGATCAGTATAATCATGGCTGCACTGCTCAATGCCTCATAGATAAATTTCTTGAATTTGTCCGGATCCTTTAATCTCGATGACAATAAGTACATGGCGAAAAGTGCAGAGATGAATAGGGCGATATTGGCATCACCAAAAAATGAAAAATATTTTATCATTTTAGTCTGTAATGCACTGAGTTCCTGGCCTTTTGTCACTGCATTGGTGATGGTATTACCTGTAATTAATAGCACTGGCAACAATACAGGTAAGACTGAAATCCAAATATTCGGTAATTCCTCTGCTTTCTTTTGAGAAAATTGCTTGAGATCCTCCACACTAATGTCTGGAGTATCTCGCATGGGTAAATCCCATCTCCTATTAGCCCAAACGGCATAGATATAACCACAAAAAATCGTGATGATTCCGACTGCCAATCCACCGATAATCATGGCACCCAGATCAATGCCCAGCTCCTCCGCCACAAAGAGTGGTCCCGGTGTAGGTGGGATGAGTGAGTGTGCCATGACCCCACCTGCTAAAATCGTCATTAAATAAAGACTAAACTTTTTGGGGTTTCGAATCGACACTGATTTAACGAGTGGAATCATGAGGTAGAACACCGTGTCAAAAAATACGGGAATGGCCAAGGTAAAACTGCCGGATAGCAAGGCGATGCCCGTATTCTTTTTACCGAAAAGGCTAAGCAGACGACGAATTATTTGTTCAGCAGCGCCGCTGCGCATCAGCGCAGTACCGATTACAGAAGCCAACGCGATTAGTATTCCAATCTTGCCACTTGTATTTCCGAAAGCAGTGGCCAGCCTACGCCCAATCGAAAGGTTAGCCAATTTTAGTGCCTCTTGGTCCGACATTCCCTGATGCTGACCGTATGCGATAATCAGCTCAGGAGAGGTCAACAAAGCCGTAACCAAAGCTGCCAGCAACAGGGATACTGCCGCATGAAGCTTCAATCTAATAATGCAAAACAGCACCGTTGCGGTACCTATCAAGATAATAAGTAAAGGATCCATATCAGTTGGCTTGTAAAACCGATCATCCAACACAAGGAACCATGCTGCTAAACCTAGCGCATCAATCGCTTCGCTCTTGGCATTCCTTGAAAAAGAAAATCAGGCATCGAAAGATAAGCTTTTTAGGGGCGTTCGCTTCAAACCCATCATTGCCGGTTATGAGATCACACATGCCATGATGGTCGCAAAAATTAAGATCTTTTCGAATTTGTTTTGACATAACTGGATCAGCCCAAATACACTGAATCAATGGTACAAAATCTCAACGATAAGAAAAGTCAACTTCCAAAGAGTGGAATAATATGACGATCGAGCAAATTGCTGGTAACTTTTGCACCAACGATCGCTTGATTTTCTGAAAGTGCCTGGAGATATCTCGACCCTATTTCTGCTGCAATTTTGTAGCCAACGTGCAGGAGTTGTCGCAGGTGCAAATTATAGCTGGAGTTTTCTGGGTCATGCGTCAAAGCATCGACGAATTGCGCACTGCTCCATCCATTAACCTCGTCAACGGATGGCAGCTTAGCCTCATCAATATCAATGACCGCGGCATAGGGATCACAGAGAGCGGCCTTTTTCACCAGCGCCTTGGCGTATATTTCCTTAGCGAGCAACAGGGCCTCACCGCCGGCATCAGCCAAGCCAATGACCTCTTCCAACCAATTGGTTCCGGCAGTCTTGACGTGCAGACCTGCACCGGTACGAGCAATGGCTTTCCTGATGGGTTCATAAATCGAAAACTTATCTGAACCTGAGTGCACGGACAGTTTGAGTGATGCCGGGAGACCATATGCCTTGACGGCGTGGGCGATAACGGCCAGATCATCATTAAATTCCTTCTCAAATTGGGCAACATCACCCACATAGTCAACCCCCTTATTAAACCGTCCGGTAAATTTTGGTGCGATCGTTTGAATCGGAATCCCTTGATCCGCAATCGCCGCCAGGATGATGAGCATCTCGGGAGGTGTTTGGGGGTTCTCCGTTTCATCCATAGAAATTTCAGTGATGAAGTGATCCACACCTCCTTTCCCAGTTAAGATGTACTGGTATATTGCCTTGGCCTTTTGAGTAGCTTTTAAAAACTGATGCGCCGTATTTTCCACATCTTCTCGCTTAATCTCAAAAGGCTCATCTATTCCATCAATGTTGATGGTGCCAATCAATTCAGGATGCCTTTCAATAAAAGCATGAACATCTGCCGGATCTGCTGCTTCACCGATGTCGTCAGCTACGTCCAGGGTAAAAAAATCACAAGGTGCCATGAACCGATCTACTGTCTGCAAATTAATATGATCGGCATCAAGAAGATATGAATCGGTCCACCCGAGATCGGCAACGGCCCGATCTGCAGCTAGACGAGTCTCGATGGGTTCAGAGCCAATGATGTCGTGTTCTCGATTTGATTTATTCCAAGTAGGTATGATGTCAATACCTTGTTGTTTGGCAGCAATGAAAGCCTTAAGTTGAGCATGTGCTCCATGCGCAAATCGATCACCGACGCCAAAGGTAAATTTAGGACATTGCTTCATTTCTGTAAGGATGTGTATGATCGGTTTATAGTTCCTTGCGCAAGGTAGCAATGGAGTTGATATTATCATAAGAGAATAGAGCCAATGACCTCAGAGATGCGCAAAAATTCTCTTGGTAATGCGCGGCTCTTAATATCCAAGGAGATAGAGGTCAAGTTTCATTCGTGAATTTTTATCCAGTCGACAGTTCCCTCGGTTGTTAGTTTAATGACCAACGTCTTAGTATGTAAAGTCCAAAACCACAGGCGTTTTTCGGTCACCCGGTAATAGAGATAATCCTGTTGCACTCGGTCGGGTTCTCCCAAGACCTCCAATAATTGTTCCTTCTTCAGTAACCTTATCGTTTCATCATAAACCACATCCTTCAGCATCTGTTCACGATATGGATAATTATACCCTTGCTTAATCCCCCATAGTTCTTGATCAAATTGTCTATCAGTCACCTCGAAAACTTCCTGGTCCGAAACTTCGGTCGCATCGTGCCGACAACTGATTGCACTCAGTGGTAAAAGTGCCAGGATAAGATACATTCGAACTGGTACCATTGCTGTCCTGCTAAGTTAATCCCTTTCAAAGCTGCTGTTAATAAACCGTAACCGACCCACCAAGTAAGATGATTGCTAGGCATCGTGGATCTAGATGCTTAGGTAAGACCAGAGGTTTAGAGGGAGAGCTCAACCTGTAAACTATACATAGTCTTTCATATGAATGACGGAGCCACTTTCCATCGCCATATTTCCCAGCGCTACACAAATGGCACTATCTCTTCCGCTCTCATAATCAACTAGGGTGGCGGAGTCATTCCGAATTGAATCCAAAAATCCTTTCAAAGCAACCTTAGTGGGTTCGGCATCTTCTTTACCTGGATCCGTCTCATGAATTAAGATCGCTTCACCCTCAGCGTATGGCAATGTAGCTGCACTCACGCCATCCACCTGATCGTCCTTGGTGGCGATATCACGAAAATAGGCAGGTTCGATAAATAATTTCGCCTGATAATTATTGGTTCGAAGTAATTGAATGGTTGCGTTCTTTCCATAAAATTTCATTTGAAAACCCATTTGTGCGTTCGTGGTTAAGCTGGTACAGGTATGCTTTACACCATTTGGGTATTCGAAAATTGTATGAATGTTATCATAAGTTTCACGGCCGTCTTTCCAATAATCAATTCCGCCAAATCCTACAACTTTATTGGGTACGCTATCGAGCATCCAATTTACAATATTGATTTGGTGAGAGGACAGCTCAGCGAGGAGTCCACCTGAATACTCCTTGTACATCCGCCAATTAATCAACCTTTCCCATTTCGAATCTGGTACCGGCCTTCGCCAGTCGCCATTCCGATTCCAATAAGACTCGATATGACTTAGCGGCCCAAAATCCTCATTTGAAATCGCATCTAGAACTTTTTGATAGATCGGATTAAATCGATGCTGATAACCGACTTGAAATTTGGCGTCTGCATTTTTTACAATGTGCTCTAGCTCTTTCGTTTCTTCGATGGTAAACGTCATGGTCTTTTCACAGTATAGATGTTTACCTGCCTCCAAGGTGGCTTTCGCCATTTCAAAATGTAGACTGAGCGGGGTGGCAATCACGACGGCGTCGATGGTTGAATCATCTAATAGTGCCCGATAATCGGAATAGCCCTTTGCACTGGGGCATTCTTTGAGGGCACGCTCTAAGCGAAAGGGTATTACATCACAACATCCCACGATACTCGCCCCGGCTAGGGTATTGATATTATTGATCAGATTCATCCCCCGACCTCCCGTGCCAAGAATTCCGATCTGAATCTCATCGACCAAGCTGGTGTGCTGCTTCGCTTCTTGGAACCTTTGAAGACCTGCTAAATCTGGAATTCCTGTGCCCATCAAACCAGCACCAAGTATCCATTCGCTGGATTGGGTCAAAAACTTTCTCCTATTTTTTTTCATGCTTGCCTTATTAATAACTCGAAATCGATACGGAAGGGTTGACTCGGTCGCTAAAGCAATCTAATCTCACCATCCTCCCAAAAAAGTCAAGCATCTAATCTCGATAATTTTTTTTAAAACCAGGGATGATTTCTGTCATCCAATGAGGTTTCCGATCTCCGCACTCCGTTGATTTTGATGCTGGTCCATAAACAAATCAGCATATTGAAAGATTTGCGCTGTCTGCAGATTATTCACTGATCATTCCCTGAAAGGCACCAATAAAATGGAGTTTGTCACCAGCTTGGTCAGTTGCTGAAAACTCAATGCTACCCTTGACTTTACGCGTCGATTGATCAAACTCCCTGATTGTGGCAGACCCCGAGTCATCAGCACCTTGACCAGTATGACCTACCATGGTAAGGATGTCTCCGCAGCACCACTCACGATACATGCCTATGCCATCACCAATTAGAAGGTCATAGGTGCCCTCACCTTGGAAGGAATCGATTCGCACGGTCAACTGTTCTATGTCTGTACCGGATTTATCGCTATCTCGAGATGCATTGATTAACAACGTATTCCGAATGATCTCCAACTCAAAGATCTCAGCACAATAAACCTGCCCATTTATTCTACCCGCAATGTGGTTCTCTAAGACAGTACAGTTCCAATGGACCGTTCCATCTTTTTGACAGGCTAACAATTGCAACACGAGGGTAGCCCCGAAAATGATTTCTTTGATGTGATTCCACTTGCTCAACAGAGGCTTTGTCATTAATACGTATGCAGCCAGCAAATCGTTGTTAGTTGGACAGATTTGTCAGGATTTAAGGCCCATTGTATTTAAATTACCAGAATAAAAATTTTCCCTTCATAAAGCTCACATTGTCGTATTCTGGCCAGCCGGACCAAGCCAACCAAAACTCATTTTCTTGTGCGCTGATGAATTTTGTGGGAATAATATAATTGAATTTCACATGCTCATCCAAAAAATCTTCTTCGTACACCACAGTGGTCCAGGGACCCCATGGTGTGGCCCCAGCAAACATTCCAAAATTTGAAATATGTGTGTGGGGAGCACGCACCGCAGTACGATTGTCCCCCCTACCAAAGTGGGGTTTGGTTAATAAGTACTGATCGATTCCTTCATGATAGCAAACGCTGACATGCCAGAGGTAGGCATTATTGTCATGAAAAACGGCAGCTTTTCGAGAGAAATCTTGGGTCCAGAAGGGCTTACCTTTTACGTCGACATAAACAAACCACTGGTAAGCAACCGCATTGAAGAGTTGGTCTTTGTGTACCCGCGCCAAATAAATATCTGGATGCCGGTTTATTCCACAATAAACGTAGATGTGATCATCTTTAGCCCCCGCATATCCCTGGCCATACTGCAGGACTCCCCTTACCCGAAAGCCTGCCGGTGCAAAATAAAACAATCGCTCATTTCCCAACGACCAAGTCTGACCCCCATTCACTGAAACGGCGGTGTAGGTATCATTTTCATATTTACTATCCCCGTTAGTCCAAAACAGGTGGAGTCGCTGGTCATATGCAATTAAGGCATCTGGTTTACCAAAACTTTGGCCGGGACCGACCCCATAGATATCCTCACCCTCCAGATTAGGAGGCAGGCCTACGATTCGAGTGATGCCCAAGCTTCTCTTTTTCTCATCGCGCTGGGTCCAACCCCAACCATCTCCCCAACCAGCGTAAATATGTCCATCATCGGCCCAGGTCATCGGCCATTGGTCACTCCCAGGGCCAAATTGGACCATGCTTGATGTATCCCAGCTGACTGCCTTGATCACCTTGCTGGGGGGATAGGGCAAATCCTGGGATTTCAACAAATTGAAGGAGGCAAGGAGATAGAGTGGAGCCAACAATTTACTAAACATGATCAGTGATTAAATGTGAATTCTTTCACCTAATATCATGAAAATCCTCAGTAAACCGCATCATCTATGTCCTATGGGTCGACAAGAGCCCACATCTATTGGTGGCAAGTGAAACGGCAGTGGTCAATCGGCCAGCGAAAAAATTGAGGGGTGCTCAACACTGCCAAATTCTAAATATGTAAGGCAAGATACTAGAAACATAAATGCGCCCTCACACATTCTACCGATTATTGAGCCATCATTAAATACAGTCGTAAATGACGGTTTATCAACAATTCTTCACTTTGTTCTTGAGCATTTTATTCGCAACCGCTCAAGGTCAGAGCGGATTCAATGTTGCCCTCGGAACTTCAACGAATGAAACGGGCTACCTAACGGTGGGGAAGGAAAATAATTTTCATCTTGCCCTGAGCAATTTTGGCATCCAGGGTAAATCGAAGATTGGTCAAAAATATGCAAGACTAAAATTAAACCACTATGGGGGTAATGTGATCGTAGGCGGGGTTGATCCAAATACACGACTTGGCATAGGACTCAGCAATCCCGTTACAACCCTACACATTAAAGGAATCAGTGAAGCAGGTCTTACTGGAAATGGTCACCTTGTCATTGGAAATTACTTGACCAAAAACCTTGTGATGGACGATAATGAAATACAAGCACGTGATGGTAATCAGGCAGCTCCTTTGAGACTCAACGAAAGTGGAGGCGGATTGTTTTCGAGGTTACCATTCATTGGAGATCATGAAAATATGCAGTACAATAGCATCACAGGTGAAATCGGATATGATAATTCCAGTCGACGTTACAAAATCAAAGTTGGCACGCTCACCGATGATTGGACAAAAATATTTCTGACTCGCCCTGTCAAATACACTCGAGCACGTAGCCCTGAACATTGGGAATACGGGTATATCGCAGAAGAAATGGATTCGATTGGGCTCAACAATCTGGTTGGCTATGATTTGGAGGGAATTCCAAGTGATGTTAAATATGACCGGATAGTCATCTATCTAACCGAACTCATGAAAATTCATCAGAAAGAGATTGATGGCCTTCACAAAAAAATAGCCCGCTTGGAGAGAAGAATTCGTCCTAAGTCAAGATCACGACGAGCGACCAAATCATCTCCAAATTTCCTCCATTTCGATTTTTAGACGGCAGGCAACAAGCTTTGACACCTACTCAGCCCATGATTCATTTTTCTGCGATTGACGATTTTCTGTGTCATTTTTTTTTTGAGGACGGCCATGGCAAAAAGTGAAGCAACAGGCAAGATCTAAGCAAATCAGTAGTGTGGATCATAAGATCAAATGCAAAAGTATTACCTCTTTATCTGAAAATAAGGCTAATAAATCGAAATTAAAGCCTCGTTTTTCTTTTACGCAGATCAAATTCCACTGATCTACTTCAATTCAATTAATTACTCCACCTTAAAATTGGCTGATAATACTTCACTGGCACCCAGTGCCCTACTGCGGTCACCTGGTAATGAGCCGCCGATATAGACCCTAAAAGTGCCAGGCTCAATACTTCCTATTCCCTCATAATTAATTACCTCCATCATTTCTGGACTAATTTCAAAGCTGACGGATTTAGTCTCGCCAGGCCACAGCGATATTCGCCTGAAACCCTTCAGGTCATATTGTGGCACCTCGACCGAAGCCACTTCGTCATGCAGGTATAGCTGTACCACTTCTTCGGCTCTAAAAGCACCTGAATTCGTCACTTGTACCTGTACAGTCACGGGACTGCCTTTCGCAATTTTTTTATTACTCAGCTGGAGATCACTATATGAGAAACTGCTATAGCTTAGCCCAAATCCAAAGGGAAAAAGCGGTTCCTTTTTCATGTATTTGTAAGTCCGATTCTGCATGGCATAATCCTCAAAGGGTGGTAGGTCGTCTACCGAATAAGGCACCGTAATGGGCAACCGGCCCGCCGGAGCAATATTTCCAAATAGCACATCTGCCACGGCATGACCACCCTGTTCTCCGGGATACCAAACCAAAATCAGCGCATCGGCCAAATCATATATCTCCGGACAGGCAATGGCACTACCTGCGGTCATGACCACCACCAGGTTTTCTGAAGTTGATCTTAGTTTTTTGATAAAGTCGATCTGATTCTTCGGTAGTCTAATGTCTTTTCTGTCTCCTTTGTGGGCTGAGGCGATCGATTCACCCTCTTCCCCCTCAATCAACTGCGATATACCGATGCAGGCAATCGTCACGTCCGTTTCAGACCCCGTGCCCGACCACCAATCAACTGGATTAGTGTTAGGCCGATCCAGTAAACCTCCCTGACTGTAGCGCACGGCGGTCTGCGGACTAACCATGCCACTGATTCCCTCCAGGATGGTCACCAAATTATCACTCACACCAAAGTAATTAGCTAGCAGTGCCTGTGCGTGTGTCGCCATGGGCCCGGTCACGAAAATAGATCCGATGTCCTTTTTGAGTGGCAAAATGTTGTTTTTATTCTTCAGCAAAACCATCGATTTGACCGCCGCCTCTCGAGCAAGCTTGATGTGCTCAGGAGATCGGATTGACGCTACACCAATGGCATCAAAGGGATTTTTTCCGACCGGATCGAAGAGACCCAACCTAAATCGGGTTGGTAACAATTCTCTCAAGTTGCGATCGATCATGGCCTCGCTCGTTAATCCATCTGCAACTGCTTGCATCAGATGAGGGTAGGTGTTTCCACAATTTAGATTGCAACCTTCCGCAACAGCCAGGGCAGCAGCGGCTTCTGCGGTCTCAACCACATTGTGCCCATCAAAGAAGTCTCGGATGGCCCAACAGTCCGACACAAAATAACCCTTGAAGCCCCATTGCCCTCGCAAAACATCACCGATTAAGTATGGATGAGCGCAGCAGGGTGATCCATTTGTCCTGTTATAGGCACCCATTACTCCTTCCACCTTAGCTTCGGTCACCAATGCCTCAAAAGCCGGCAAGTAAGTTTCCCATAGGTCTTTCATGCCGACCACGGCATTGAATTCATGTCTAAGTTCCTCGGGCCCATTGTGCACAGCGTAATGCTTAGCCATCGCGGCAGATTTAAGATATCGCGGATGATCTCCCTGCAATCCCCTGACGAAAGAAACTCCAATGCGTGAAGTTAGGTAGGGATCCTCACCGTAGGTTTCCTGTCCTCTTCCCCAGCGCGGATCACGAAAAATATTGATGTTTGGCGTCCAAAAAGTAAGACCTTGATATCTCCCTCGATAACCATGGGCAATGCTTACATTGTACTTAGCTCTTCCCTCGGTGCTAATCGCATCCCCAATTCGATGTACCAGATCCGTATCCCAGGTGGCTGCCATCCCGATGGCCTGTGGAAAAACGGTCGCCTTGCCATTGCGAGCCACACCGTGAAGACACTCATTCCACCAGTTGTATTCCGGGACACCCAGCCGTTCAATGGCTGGGGAGTCATATCGGAGCTGATTAATTTTTTCCTCCAATGTCATCTGCTGAATCAAATCATCCACACGCTCCTCAAGGGTTAGATCTGGATCCTGATAGGCAAATTCAAAATTCTGCGAAAAAGCTGAGTTAAATAATAGCACTGATCCCATCAATGCCCAAAGAAGGTGACGTTTATCCATTGCAAGACTGTTTAAATAATCATGATTACAAACCCCAAAACCTCTAGTGACCATCCACAACTCGAATTGAAAATTCAAAACAATCTGGACTTCACCCATTTCACTTTGGGGAAACGTGCAATTTACAATTCATTTGGGTTCTGAACCATGAATGAGGGGAGTGTCTTAACTTCATTTCACTCATCCAGGAAAAATTTCGGACCACATTTCAGCCTGAGATTTCAGGTAATTTAGATCCAAGATGATTAGGAGGTACGAGGAGCCAAACGAGTAATTTGATTTTGGACTTTCTCTGGATGTCTCGGTCACTCACTCGTTAAAAAATATTTGTCGAACCGAAAAATAGTCATCTCCCGAAAAGACCACATATCCAGATTTTCCGTCGTTAGAAAACCATTTAGTCGGCAGACACATGGATTCTCCAGGACCAATATCCCAATCCCGTGTGTAGTATACTGTGTGCCATGGTCCCCAAGGATGATCCGATTCAAAAATTCCGAAACCTCCAGCAAAGCGTGGTCCCTGCTGGCTACTAGCTCGAGGAATAATCTGACAATACAAATATTTGCCTAGACCAGAATTAAACGAAATCCCAGATCGATAACATTGCCCGGGGCTAGAGAAAACACCTCTTCTCTGTTTAATATTTTCCGTCCAAATCGGTGCCTGTTCAGCATCTAAGCCAGCGAAATACTCATAGGCAAATTGATCTGAGAGTTTTTCTTTTGGTACTCGGGCCAAAACCATGCGATCTGCAACTTGATAGGCTGTTTCCACGTCGGGAGAATAAATATACACGTACCCATCTCTAGCACCTGAATAATTCTTTCCATAATTCAAAAAGGTGGGACACCCAAAGCTTTCTGTAAAACGCCAATCCGCCCATTGCCAGTGCTGGGCAAAATCATCGGACCATGCTAATTGCGCATTATCTGCATTTCGAGCCAGCATATAAATCTTGTCATTTACGGCCAGCATACCACTGGCCTTAAGACCATATTTTCCCTGGCCAACTCTTTCTCCACCGTTGGTTCGAATATTTTGTCCTCTGATTCCAGGGGGCGAACCGGATATCTTGCATAAACCAAGACTGAGCTTTATATCAACATAGGGCTTGAATCCCCAGCCATCTCCATAAGCTGTGTATAAATTATCGTCATGAGCCCAAGTCATGGGAAAGTTGTCGCTACCCTCAGCCATTCTGATGGTCTCTGAAGGTGGCCCGAAGGTACATTCGTTCACAACTTCACTGGGGGGATAAGGTGCTTTTTGGATGGCATCCATGATCGGTTCGAACAAGTATTTCTCGACGGCTGACCAAAATCCTAAATCATCTCCCGGATGCCGAAGGTCTGCACCGAAGCGCACGACGACTAGGTCTAAGCTAGGAATCACCAAAAGTATCTGATGTCCGGCACCTGCGCCGACAAAGGCGTCGCTTGGCACGTACTTCCAAATGCGATCAATATTATGGTACCAGCCCATCGTGGTGGCAGGATAAGCGTTCTTAGGGGTTCGAAGGGAGTACGACTCCGACACCAGACTCGAGTCGTTCGAAGCCACAGCCGTGTTTTCATACCGGATGGCGCGACTGATCCAAGCTGAATCCAACAACTGGTGACCCTCCCATCTTCCATGTTGCATCAAAAGCCTGGCTACTCTTGCCACCGCATTGGCAGTGAAGGCACCTCCTCCCCATACCGGTACTAGTGCCAGACCATCGGTGGTATATGTTTCGCCATATCCAATGTTTACTTCCTCTTTTTTGATGCCTAATGGTTCAAAAATGCGATTGGATAGTATGCGGCGAAGATCATCTTGACCATTTTTGGCAAAGGCTGCTGCAAGGGCATAGGATAACATGGCCATACCCGGATTACTGTAATTATAGTGGGTACCTGGTATAAATAGAACCTCTGCAGAGTCTCGTGACACGGTAAAGGGATTGGGATTCTTCCTCCAGAACTGGCCCTTCCAACCCGGTAGATCCATATGGGTATGTTGACCAGCCGCACGCATAGCCCGCTTTGTCGATTCGTTTACCTCGGCATCCTCAAGACCCGAAGTATGAGTTGCTAATTGACGTAGAGTGATTTTGGACTTCTGTGGGTGCTGTTTCCAGCTGGGTATGAGGTTGCAAGCAGGCATGTCCGGATGTACAATTCCGTCTTCCAAAGCCAGCAAAAGAACGGTACCTCCCACCATGGCTTTGGCTAGAGATGCCGAGTAATGTGTGCGAGTTGTATCATGCCAACCTTCTGCAAACCATTCAATCAGGACCTTGTCGCGCTCGATTATTAGCAGTTTCTTGGTACCCCTCCGCTCAAGCGAATCTGTCACCCCCTGCAATCGATCTAGGGAGAGTCTAGGTCCGATTGAATTGTCTGGCTGGGCATCTTGTAAAATCTGGCCGGCAATCCCATGGCTCACCGTTAACCCACCTAGCAGAAGCGTCAACTTAAGATAGCGGTATAGTTTGCTCATCGTCGTATAGCTTGGTCCATCTCAAGATAAACATATCTCGGTCAGAAAAACATCCACATAATATGCTTCGCTGCCACATACAGAGCGAAGCGGAAATATTTTGGGTCTACTTAAATTGCGAGGCTAAACTTACCTGGAGCAGAAGGCCACCTAGCTGCTACCTTGAGGATTAAACGACCTCAATTGTCGAACATGGTTGGACCCTATAAGCGGAAAAGCTCAACTATTCAGAAAGAAAATTTTGCACCAGCCGCAATTGCCATTCGGCCACCACCGTCGAATCGGGTCGGACATTCAGCAATACCAAAGCATAGCCCAATTTGGTAAGGCGACAGTCCCGAATGATTCCCTGGGCCGCTTGCGTGTAAATGGGTTGAAAATGCCTGCGGATTGTTAAGCCAGCATTCCGGCCGGCTGTGATAGCTCGCTTAACACCTTCATAGATCGCGCGCGCTGCGAGACCCTGCTTTAACAGATCACTGGCCAGAAAATTCATTTCAGCGCCGTACATCAATTCCAGAAAATGTTCAAATTCACGAGAATTCTGCTGTTCTTGATATACTCTTATTTGCATCATAATTTCTGTAATTCAATATGAACAATAATTACTGTCGCGACCATCAATAGTTGCGAATTGTCGAACCTACCAACTGGCCACTTTTTGGTCGAGTGCCTGGATGATGGCCTGCTTGGTCATCACACCTGACTGCTGCCAGATCAGTTGGCCTCGTTGAAAAAGTGCCAGCGTGGGCACTCCGCGGATTTGAAATCGCTCCGCCAAGCTCGGGTTCTTATCGACATCGATCTTTAAAACCCTGACCTTTCCCCGTACATGACCTGCCACCTGTTTGATGATTGGATTCATAGTTTTACAGGGCCCGCACCACTCTGCATGAAAATCCACGAGAACAGGTTGGTCTCCACTAATTATTTTTTCAAAGTTGCCTTTCATACGCTTACTGCATTGAAATTAATTGGTTAATTCATCATGGGTTTTTTCTCATGTACAGCCCTTAGTTTCTTAAAGAGTACAACTTCTTCACCCGAAAGGTTTTTGGGAAGTGCTACTTGTAACTTCACTAGCAGGTTACCCGGTGATTTTTTGCCACCATATTCAGGCATTCCCCTTCCCTTGATTCTAAGTGTCTTGCCGTAATCACTACCCCGTGGAACCGTAACACTCACAAATCCCTTCATGGTGGGTACGTCAATTTTTCCGCCCAAGACTGCAGTGTAAAGATCGATCACTGCAGTATACAGCAAGTCCTTCCCTCTCACCTTAAATCTCGGATCAGGCTGCACTCTAAATATCAGGTACAAGTCTCCTGGCCTGCCACCGATTGAACCAGGCAGTCCTTTGTTGGGAAGCCGAACTCTGAGTCCATCATAGGTACCGGCTTTCACATTAATTCGCATCTTTTGACCAGAGAGTTCGAAGGTTCTCTTTGCCCCATGGTAGGCTTCGTGTAGGGTGATCGGTAGTTCTGCCTCCACATCTCGGCCCCTGCTTTGAGGCTGCTGTCTTTGGCTTTGACCAAAAGTCGATCGAGGGCCCTGCTCTCCAAAAAACATATCAAAAAAGTCAGAGAACCCCGAGGTTCCTTCTCCCCCAAAGAAGGTTCCGCCCCGATTACCAAAATCATAGGCTTGCCACTGACTGCCACCCTGATCTCGATAGTTCTGCCAGTCTCCACCACCCTGTTGATAAGCCTGCCAATTGCTCCCCAGTTCGTCATATTTCATTCGCTTGTCCGGATTGCTCAAAACTTCGTGTGCCTCATTGATCTCTTTGAAGAGTGTTTCAGCCCCGGAATCACCTGGATTCTTGTCTGGGTGGAATTCAGCAGCCAACCTACGATAAGCCTTTTTTATCTCTTTTTGGGAAGCGTCCTTTGACACACCCAGTATCTTATAATAGTCGCGATATTCCATAGTTTACGAACATTCTTTGTTCATAGTATATGACAATTTTGCACCTAAAAAAGTTCTCATTTTAAGCACGGATGTATCCCCAAATCACGGTGGTTTCGAGAGGAGGTTTTGCCATGAAACCCACGACAAACAACGGTCGAAAAGATATCAACGAACACGTGATCCAGTGCCAAGGAACCGCTACCTGTCAGGCGAGAAAATCGCTGAGATTGCCATGACGGCAGGGAGATTCTCAGCAGAGCCTTGTGACTTCTCTTTGGCTTTACCAGTTAATTTGTACCTTGCTTTATGGAAAGTTTTGAACCGAAACTTGAGACCATCAGCGGCTCCACGAGTAGCAAGAAATCAAAAAAAGCGAAGCAGGAAAAATCCTATGAGCGGGGTGCCATCAGAAAGGATACGCTCAACATGATTCGGACCACCTACCGCAATAACATTGAGCTGACCAACATTGCGGACAACAAGGCCAACATCTTATTGAGTCTTAATTCATTGATGATCACTTTCCTAATACCCATCGTGTTATCAAATCTCGACATCATCATTGAATACACACTCTACCTACCGATTACAACACTCAGCATCACTTGCTTGGCAACGATCGTGATTGCTGCCATGGCCACCAGACCGATTAAGATGGGAGAACAGGACGTTCAAAAAGGCAATACTTCGCAAAAGAGTCCCTTCTTTTTTGGAAATTACTACCAAATGCCGGTAAACGACTACCTGGATATGGTAGAGCATGCCATCAATGATCCGCGTTTGATCAAGGATTACGTAAAGCTAGACCTGTACTTTATGGGAAAGGGTCTGGGTGAAAAATACACCAAAATCAGAACCTGTTACAATGTCTTTATTGGGGGACTAATTATGACCGTTATTGCCACCATAGTGGTAATGATCGCCTAGTGATTCAATTGAGAGAGACAATACTAGCGTTTAATACCGCTGCAAATAATACCCATAATAAATAGGGCAGCAGCAAAAGTGCGGATGTTTTCGAGACTCGAAAAAATTTCACGATTGTTAAAAGCAGGACTACCGCAAGCAGTGCGATGATCACCATTCCTCCCACTGGGCTTCGCATTCCAAAAAAGACCGTAGACCACAAACCATTTAATACCAATTGTGCCAAGAATACCATCAGGGAATTGCTCACTTGGTGTTTTTCCCAACCAGCATTCCAGACCAAGGCGGCTGAAACTCCCATCAGGATATACAAAACCGTCCAGACTGGTGCGAAAAGGTAATTAGGGGGATTAAATGAAGGCTTATTGAGGGTAACATACCATTCATTGACGGCAGATTCCGTTGAAATCCCACCCAAGAAACCCATTAAAAGACAGGTGGTTACACAAATTAGTAATTTTGCCCAGAGTGGTATCTTCATCCTCGTTTGTTTAGTCAGTTAAACCAGCATTCAGACTGATTGTTGGCAAAAGTACGCACTAATGGGGTATTCAATGAGAACACGCTCACCCACACCAAATCCACTATTTAAGGGAAACCGTTTTTGAGAGAGATTTAAGATATTCAATATTCAAGATCGATTGGTTAAATGGATAAGCAACTCTACCATTTCTTACAAAATGAATATGATTTGGAAGACCCTCATCACCTGACCAAAGCCTTCCGACAACAGCGACATATAAAAAAGGGACAGCTTCTCATTAAACCCGAACAGAAAAGTGACTTGCTCGCCTTCATAAAGTCGGGATCTTTCCGGGTGTATTTTCATTCTGAAGAGGGATTTGAAATCACCACTTGGTTTTCATTTGCCAATAGATTCGTGACAGATCTCTACTCCTATTATTATGGCGAACCAGCATTTCAATATGTTGAAGCCATTGAGGAGAGCACGATTCTGATCGCAAAGAAATGTGACCTGGAAAATCTCTATGACTCCGATCGACAGGCGGAGTCTTTTGGTCGAAAGTTTGCTGAAAACGGAATGATGATGGTCATGAAGCGAATGATGGACCTCCAAACAAGAACGGCCAAGGAGCGATATTTGGCATTGTTGGGACAGCCAAAATTTCTTCAGAAAATCCCCCTGAAGTACTTGGCCACCTACCTGGGCATCACCGACACTTCACTGAGCAGAATTCGACGGGAGGTCGCTGATC
Organism: Saprospiraceae bacterium; assembly: GCA_965223215.1. Classification (GTDB taxonomy): domain Bacteria; phylum Bacteroidota; class Bacteroidia; order Chitinophagales; family Saprospiraceae; genus JABDMH01. The sequence goes on from CBDCVZ010000010.1 coordinate 1,317,151, forward strand.
AAAAAGCGATGTAGACTAGCATTTATTTACCTATCAAATGATTTCTTGTCATTTGGCAAGGAAACTCTGCACGGGGAATAAGAATTTTGGATAAATCAAATAAGTAATTATGTTATATCCTAAATCATTATTTCCGTTCGAGAGCAAGTGGATCAAAATCGGTAACGAACAAATACATTATGTTGATGAAGGAAAGGGTCAGGTCCTCCTATTCAGTCACGCTCCCCTTGGATCTTCATTTATGTATCGATCATTTATTAAGCAACTTTCGCACCGGTATCGATGCATTGCTTTGGATTTCCCAGGCTTCGGAGCTTCGCCGGGTCAAGACCATCTGACCTATTCGATCACTTCTCAAAGTATTGTGCTGAAAGAATTCATTGCCCGATTAGATCTATCAAACGTCATCGGTTTTGGACACGACACGGGTGGGCCAACCCTCGCTAAAGTTGCGTGCGATCATCCCGAATACTTCGATGCGCTTATTTTTTCAGACACCCTATTATTTCCGGTCAGAGAATACCCCAAAGTAAACCGGATGTTGAAAATGGTAGGTAGTTCTGTATTCCAAGCTTTAAATGCATACACTAATTTATTGGTACGGTTGACTTTCACCATCGGCATTCGCACCAGAAATCTTGCTAAAGAGGAACGGTTAATCTATCATAAAATGTTTGACCAACCTCGCAAGAGAAGGCGCATCACGCAGCTTCTCCGGTCGCTACGTGAAGAGCATGAAACCATGGCTCAAATTCAAAAACTTTTTAGCCAAGCACATCATCAGTTACCAGTACTCTTGATCTATGGCGAGGATGATCCGATCTCTAAGATGGGAGTAGCAGATAGAATGGTGCAGTCGCTTCCCAACTCTACATTATTTCTTGTTGAAGGTGAAGGCCATTTCCCTCACGAAGGCCAACCGGACAAAATGATTGACATGGTGGAGCAATGGCTTAGCCAGCCAACACAGAATGCTTCGATTGGTTTGACCATACCATCTAATATGCATACCGACTATGCCATGGCCAATGGCCGGGAAGCTCAGATCATCAGAAAATAATCATAAGACCCTCACCCCACATTTCCAAGTAACAGGTAAATGGTAATGGTGGTGATGACCAGCACTGTGCCCAGTACCTTTGCGTACTTCCACGGTGCCATCTCCACCGCGCCCACGTCAGTTATCTTGAATGTATTGACCCGAGGTCTGATTTTAGATACCAGCAACATTACTAGGACGTTCAAGACAAATTCAATACCCCAAATATGCACGAAATGTAGGTCTACACGAATCACATAATCTAGTAGGATGTAAAATAACAGGCCAAATAGCAGACCGGCCTTAGCTCCAACCGCAGACACTTGAGGCAATAGAAACCCAGCCAATATTACTGTCGCCATTGGGATAAAGAAGATTCCATTCAATTGCTGCAGCAATTGATAAAGTCCATCGGGTGCATTGGCCACAAAAGGTGCAACACCAACTGCAAAGACCGCTAGAATGGCTGACGAAACACGACCTATTCGGACCAGTTTTTTTTCACTCGCATCCCTATTAAAATATCGCTTGTAGAAACCGAGACTGAAGAGTGTTGCTGCACTGTTAAGCGCACTGTTGAAAGTACTCAAGATGGCACCCACTACAACTGCCACAAAAAAACCACTCATCCACAAGGGCAAGACCTTTTTAATTAATAGGGGAAAAACGCTATCGGGATCATCGTACAGACTGTCTCCAAAATAATAGAAGCCAATAATCCCCGGTAAAACGATGATTAGGGGAATTAGAATTTTTAAGATGCCGGTAAACAATAGTCCTTTTTGTGCTTCCTTTAGACTCACAGCACCAAGGGCTCGTTGAATGATTGACTGGTGCATTGACCAAAAATAGAGTTGATTAATAATCAATCCGGTAAAGAGAACACTAAAGGGCAGAATAGCTCCTCGAGCCCCAGGGCCCACCGACGGTTCACGACTAACAACATTAAATTTCTCTGGAGCAAGTTCAAAAACCTTAGAAAGTCCTGCCAATATATTTCCATCACCAATATTCCACAGTGCCAAAACCGGAACTGCTAGTCCAGCGATAAGTAATCCGAACCCATTGATCATATCCGTATAGGCTACCATCTTGAGACCTCCAAAAATGGCATACACGGCACCGATCACACCCACCACCAAAACAATCAGCCACAACCCTTGCTGTTTGGAAATCTGCAATGTATCGGAGATCTCAAAAATACTTTCAATATTTATTGCGCCCGTGTAAAGCACTATAGGTAGTAGTGTAGTTACAAAAGACACAATAAGCATCAGGGCAATCAGAGTCCGCGTTATTCCATCAAATCGCTTTTCCAAAAATTCTGGAATGGTTGTCAAACCCATCTTCAAATATCTGGGCACGAAATATAAGGCAGCAACCACCAATGCCAAGGCTGAGGTAACTTCCCAAGCAATGATGATGGCACCATTTCGGTAGGATGAACCATTCATCCCGATCAGATGTTCGGTTGAGATATTGGTGAGGAGCATTGATCCGGCGATTACAATACCAGTTAGGCTTCTTCCACCAAGAAAATAACCGTCGCGTGAGTCTAATTTATCCTTACGTAACTGCCAGGTTGCATAAAAGGCTACAAATCCAGTAAAGAGTAGAAAACTTATGATTTGAATCATGCCATTGTGTTTTACTTCGGTTATTCCAAAAAAACAGAGTCAAGTGTCATTAAAACTTTCGATCCCATTTGCCTAGCCACCGCTCAACTATCACTTTAGTTTGGGTGAAAAATTCAACCGCATGCCGCCCTTGCCCATGCAGATCGCCAAAAAAGCTCTCACCCCATCCGGAGAACGGAAATTCTGCCATAGGCGCAGCAACACCAATATTAATTCCTACGTTTCCAGCGAACACCTCCCTTCGGAATTTTCTCGCCGCCGCACCACTGCTGGTAAAAAGACAGGCCATATTGCCATATACTCCACGGTTCATAAATTTAATGGCAGCTTCGAGTGAGTGGAGATGAATCACACTCATCACGGGTCCAAATATTTCGGTCTGGGCAATTTTACCATCGAGAGGAATATTTTCCAGGATGGTAGGTCCGATGAAATTGCCCCGTTCACAATGCTTCACTTGGTGCGAAGTACCATCTAGAAGCAACTTTCCTCCTTCCTGCTTCCCAACTTCGACCAATTCCAAAATGCGTAATTTACTCTCTTGGTTAATCACAGGTCCCATCTGGATATCCTCATCCAAGCCATTTCCAGTTTTACGCTGAAGTGACTCCTCAACCAACCGTTCAGTTATTTGCTGATGCTGCCCTACCGTGACGACCATGGAGGCCGCCAGGCATCGCTGACCGGCACATCCATAGACACTATCCGTCACAATTTTTGTTGTCAAGTCAAGATCAGCATCCTCTAAAATCAAGATTGGATTTTTAGCGCCTCCTTGTGCCTGTACTCGTTTGCCATATTTAGCAGCCTTGGCATACACTGACCTGGCCACCCTCGATGAGCCTACAAAGCTGACGGCACGAATGACTGGATGCGCCAGAAGTGCATCGACCACTTCCGGTCCTCCATGCACCATATTGATCACCCCTGGCGGTAAATCCAGCTGGTCTATGAGGTGCATGATTAGATTCATAGTTAATGGCACCTTTTCCGAAGGTTTAAGGATGAAGGTATTGCCGCAAGCTATGGCGTATGGTAAAAACCAAAAGGGAATCATCCCGGGAAAATTAAAAGGTGTAATGCAGGTACAGACACCGAGGGGTTGTCGAATCATAAATTCGTCAATGCCCGAACTAATATTCTCAGAAAAATGACCCTGCATCAATGCGGGCACACCACAAGCCATCTCCACATTTTCGATGGCCCGCTGCAATTCACCTTGCGATTCTGCTAAAGTCTTTCCACACTCAAGTGTAATCGTTTTGGCAATCTCAGCTCGATGCTCTTCGAGCAATTGCTTCAGTTTAAAAAGATATTGGACACGATCATGCGCAGGTATATCTCGCCAAACCTGGAAGGACTGATTGGCAGCAAGGGCTGCTTGATCCACATCCTCTTCGATCCCGATTGGCACTTCTGCAAGCTGCTCTTGGGTTGCTGGATTCAACACTTTCAAACTTTGACTCGACATGCTTGAAGTCCAACCACCATTCACATAATTTTTGAGTTCCATCACTTACATTATTTGAGCCAAACTGGATTTTAGATAAAATACAATCACTGTGCGTAATCACTTCCCAAGATGCTCTCTTCAACGGTGTTCAACCATTCATTTAGGTCATTCTTCATAGCTTGAGCACGCTCGAGATCGTCTATGACCATATTCTGTGCCTCGCCAGGATCACCTACTAGATGATAAAGCTCGAAAGTCTCACCGGCATCATAACTTATCAATTTATAGTCATCCTCTACCCAAGATTGTCTTTTTTGGAATAGGAAACCGATCGGATTCTCACGCTTCTCACGCACCTGCATCAAAAGGGGCAAGACATTGATTCCATCCAGCGGGCGCTGGTCAGGGTATTTTTTATTCAGAATGGAGAGAATCGTGGGTAGGTAGTCACTGGTCACTAGGGGAGCGTCTATGCGCAAATTACTGCCTAACAGTTGGGGCGCAATGCAAAAGGCTGGTACGCGTACACCCCCCTCATAGAGGTCCCTTTTCCGACCCCGAAATGGTCCTGCGCTCCCCGGAGTGTTTACTTCAGGACCATTATCACTGCAAAACCATAAGATTGTCTGTTCTGCTTGGCCCAGGTATTCCAAGGTTGCCCAGAGCCGTCCTATTTGCTCATCCATGGCCGTGATGGCACCGTACAGCAATTGTTCCTGATGGGAGAGCTCGGCATAGATCGAGCGGAATTTTTCGCTAGCTACCAAGGGCAGATGTGGTGTGTGAAACCAAATGGTTGCAAAAAAGGGGACATTGGCTTGGCTGGCTCCCCGAACAAAAGGGAGCACCCGGTCCATAATGATTCGGGCATTCGAACCACTCACATTATCGAGCTCAATTTGCTCTCTTCCTTTCCAGTAATGAGTACCGTAAGAGCGCAAATTTGCTGGAGCATTGGATGGTTCGATGGCAGACCAACCGTAGCGAAGTGATTCTCCCTGTAAAGAATCAAACACCACTGGACGTATCATCGGATCAAATGTGGGCACTTTCGACTCTGTTGCAAAATACGCATCGTAACCATGATGTGCTGGTGTAGAGTAATGCGAATAATCTCCTGGTCTTCCTCGGTTTGCGTCCTCAATCACGGTCGTTAGCGTGCCCAAATGCCACTTTCCAAAATGCCCCGTCTGATAACCCTCTTCCTTGAGTAATTCAGGCAAAGTGATTTCCTGTGGTTTCAGGTGGCCATTATTCGCATGGTGTATTTCTATACGATTTGGATTTCGACCGGTGAGACAACTTGCCCTGGTCGGTGAACACACCGGACCGGCTGAATAAAATCGATCCAAGATTACACCACGGGCAGCAAGACGGTCCAGGTGGGGTGTTTGAACAACTGCATTTCCATTGAATCCAACATCTCCCCAACCTAAGTCATCGCACATGATCAAAATGACATTGGGTCGTGCTGATGCAGATTGCGCTCTCAGTTCGTGCACCATCGGGCATAGACCCAATATGATGCCTAGGTAAATAGTAATCCGGATCATCAAAGGAATATTGCTTAAGTGCCCTCTAAATGTACGTTCTTGAAATTACAATTCACGAAAAATGGGTCGATATCCCATTTCACTTAAAGTTTAGATTGTGATGGGCCAAGTACCTAAGTATGAAATGGCAACATATGCTCCCTATCGATACTTGTCATTTAGCCCACGACCCTCAAGAATCATGACACTAATTTTTTCGATCCTGGATTTTTTAGTACTAGCTCGCTTGGCCTCTTTCACATATTCGATAAACTCCCTTTGTTTACCCGGCGTTAAGCGATCAAATGCTTGTTTCACTGCTTGAGACTCTGCAAAGAATTCCGATAATTCAGGTGAAATTAGGGGCATCTTTTGGCCGGATCGAGCAGGCTTAATCACTCGGCCCGCTCGTTGATTGGCAATGGCCTCTTCTACATATTCTAGTAGCAATTTTTCATCGATCTCTTCGTCAGATTCCATTCGCCATTGTCTCATAGCAGTAGTCTTCCCTTCTTGAGCATTGATTAATTTGTTAGCAGGGTCGCTCAGTAGGGCACCCTGAAAGAACCACACACCAAAATGTGCTTTGAAAGCACCCAGGCCTACAATGTTCTTGCCATCTATCGTATAGACGGGAAATTGCCATTTATACGTTTCTTCAAGCTCCGTTTTCAACAATATATTTCTCAAAGTTGCCATCGCTTCTTGATACGGACTCGAACTACCGAAAAAAGAATCCAATTTTTCCTCTTTACTCATAGATCAATTTTTAATTTACTTCATGTCCATTCATTTCATGAATCTTGCCACCATCTCCATGCATTCGCAATATCTTGATTTCTGCCAATATCGGAATTTACCGATCAAAAATAGTTTAGTTCTACCACCATTAAAAAGCAAAACTATTCTTCCAATCATGAAATTGCTAGATAATCTTATCAGAATTACTACCAAATGTCTTTATCTGGTTAATATTCCGAGTCTGTGGATGCTCTTTGTCAGCTTTGACACAGCTTACCAGAAGCCCTTTGTGCTATAAATGGATCCACTTTTCGACTACAATCAAATTTGATCACAAAAATGTCGCAAATCGCAAAAGCGAGTAAATCACCACATCAAACCGGCAAACCGATTTTCCTTCATCCTCTTACTTCGAAACCTCTGCCGAAGGTAGGGTGATGCACCATCAAATCGATTACTTTTCTTTATCATGTGATCGCTTTTACTTTACTTCAATTAAATTCCATCTTACATGAGAGAAGCCGTTATTGTTTCCACAGCGCGTACACCAATTGGCAAGGCTTATCGAGGTGCATTGAATAATACCGAGGTTCCGACCTTGGCAGGATGGGCGATAGATGCAGCTATGCAGCAAGCGAAAGTTCTGCCTGGGGAAATTGATGATTGCATCCTCGGATGTGCCTTGCCCCAGGGTTCAAGTAGCCCCAACATTGGTCGCCTGGGTGCCCTTGCTGCCGGGTGCCCTGTGTCTGTGCCGGGAATGACGGTGGATCGACAGTGTTCATCAGGTATGATGGCCATAGCCAGTGCCAGCAGGCAGATCGTGCTCGATCATATGGAGATCGTAGTTGGTGGTGGTGTGGAATCCATCAGCTTGGTACAGACGGAGCATATGAATGCCCATCGAACCCGTGATCCGAGGCTGCAAGCGCTGCATTCCGACATCTATATCCCTATGCTGGAGACCGCCGAAATCGTTGCCAAGAGGTATGGCATCAGTCGTGAGCGTCAGGATGAATACAGTCTACAGAGTCAACAACGCACGGCTGAAGCTCAACGTTTGGGAAAATTTCAAAATGAAATCGTCCCTATTTCTGCAGAAAAACTAGTCATCAATAAAGAGACAAAAGAAGTACAGATTCAGATGGTGTCGCTTAGCCAAGACGAGGGCAATCGACCAGAAACCACCATCGAGGCCCTGGCTGGACTCCGCCTGGTGCACGAGGGAGGGACCATCACGGCAGGTAACGCCAGCCAGCTATCTGACGGCGCTTCCGCGTGTATCATTATGGAAGGCAAATTAGCCGAAAAACGGGGCCTCGAGCCGTTGGGATGTTGCCGGGGCATTGCTGTGGCTGGATGCGAACCTGATGAGATGGGAATCGGGCCTGTCTTTGCCGTACCTAAATTGCTCAAAGCACACGATTTGAGCATAGATGATATTGATTTGTGGGAATTAAACGAGGCCTTTGCAGTCCAAGTCCTATATTGCCAGGATAAATTAGGCATTCCGAATGACATCCTAAATGTAAATGGTGGTTCCATTTCGATTGGCCATCCCTATGGCATGACGGGATCTCGAATGGTGGGACATCTTCTACTAGAGGGTAAAAGGCGACACGCCAAATACGTCGTCGCTACCATGTGCATTGGTGGGGGCATGGGTGCAGCAGGACTATTTGAAGTATATTGAGCTTCGAGCTGAACTCGATCTGATATATTACTCAGCACTGGAAACTGAAATTTTCGAAAGCACTTCGCTGAAGTTCAAATTTTTATGGAGTGCTTACATTAACTGAAAACCGGACGCTAAAAAGATAGATTTATGAATATTTTAAAAGATCAAATTGCCATCGTGACCGGAGGTGCCCGAGGAATTGGTGCAGGCATCTGTAGGCTGTTTTGTGAGGAGGGCGCCAGAGTGATTTTGTGGGATTTGCTGGATCTCGGTAAAACTACCGCTGCAGAGATCAGAGCCAATGGTGGCTCCATTGAATTTCAGCAGGTAGATGTCACCGATCGAAGTTCCATTTCTCCTGCGGTGGAAGAAATAATCTCAAAATATGGCAAGATTGATATCCTCATTAATAATGCGGGAATTGTTAAAGATCGGAGTTTTCAAAAAATGACCGATGAAGAATGGCACAGCGTCATAAATGTTAACCTCAATGGTATTTTCAATTGTACCAAGGAAATAATTCCCCACATGCGCGAGGCGGGCTATGGTCGGGTCGTTTCGGCATCTTCTGTCAATGGGCTAAGAGGTGCCTTTGGTCAGACGAACTACAGTGCAACCAAAGGTGCCATCGTGGCCTTTTCTAAGTCACTGGCAAAGGAAGTTGGCAAGTATGGCATTACCGTTAATGCAGTGGCTCCTGGATTTGTAAAAACAGTGATGACCGATACCATTCCGGAAGATCTGTTAGAAAAAGGATTGGCGGAAATTCCAGTTCGTCGCGCTGGAACCATCGACGAAATTGCACACGCCTATCTTTATTTGGCTTCTCCCCAATCTGGATTTACGACAGGTCACACCTTGAGCGTTAATGGAGGTGTACACTAGCTGTCCAACCTAATCTCTTTCATGCCATCTTAGCGGAATTAGAATAGAATTTGCGGACCCTGCAGATAGTCGATATCTTCAGGGCTATGAAGCGCAGTTATTTAGGCAGTGTCAAAAAACAGTTCATGTATTATCAGCAGCTGGGTGAACGAACATTTCACCAACTTGATGATGATCAGCTGTTCTGGCAACACAACCCCGAAAGCAATTCGATCGCCATCATCGTAAAACATCTTTGGGGCAACATGATGTCACGTTGGACTGATTTTTTGACAACCGATGGAGAAAAGGCGTTTCGGCAACGCGAGGCAGAATTCGATCCAGATATTAAGAATCGAAATGAAATGCTGGAAAAGTGGCGCCGAGGCTGGTTGTGTCTTTACACTGCCTTAGATTCCATTGATCCGGATCAGTTGGACGAGATCGTGTACATTCGCAATCAGGGGCACACCGTCAGCGAAGCAATCAACCGCCAATTGGCCCATTATGCCTACCACGTTGGTCAAATCGTATATTTAGGACGACTGCAGAGGGGGCAGGATTGGCAATCCCTCTCTATTCCACGGGGTCAATCTCAAGCGTACAATGCAGAAAGATTTGCTAAAGCAAAGAGCCGCAGTCACTTCACGGATGAATTTCTGAACGATGATGAGACTTGACTGATAGAGGATCTCTAACCGTTGCCCCATCGCATCATCAAGTCTACAACACACCCTGGTGACTTGATGAATCCAGGTTTATCAGTGCCAAATTACCCCCCTACTCGCTTCGACTCTTCCTCTATTCCGGTTTTGCGGTTACGGACCCTGATGTCTTGATTGCCGAAATTATAACTAAGGCTGATGCTAGCCCTCCTACTGTCCCAATTACCACTGCCCGAAGACACTAAGCCGTTAAAGCTTGAGACTCCACTCCAGCCACTTTCATAAAAAATATCCTGGACACTGAGTTTCACATTAAGTTTATCTTGTAAAAACTTCTTTTGCAATCCCAGGTTTAGGCTCCAACTAGGATCATAAAGAAAGACACCTCCCCAAACCCCGGGTCCTGAAAACCAACCTGATACCTCGCCTTTATATCCTTTTCCCAGGTCAATGGTATGCTGCTGAAAAATATTATAACTCCAGGCCTGCACATCGACGATGCCTTCTTCGCCATAATCTGCTTGGTTGTCGATATGTGATCCACTGAGATTAAAATAAGCATCCCAACCTTTAACAACACTGATGGGAGCACTAATATTTAAACTATAAACCTGCTGGGTTGCAAGATTGGCCCAGGTGATAAAATTCGCTCGTTCGTCAAATTCACTGGGTCCAATCAACCGCGTTATTTGATCAAGCGTTCGACTGTAGGCAATTTTGAAATTATATCGATAAGCCAGGGTATAGCCGAGCTCCACATTGTTCACAATTTCAGGCTGCAGGAATGGATTTCCTTTTTCGAAAGAAATTTCACTCAATTGGTTGTTAAAAGGATTTAGGACATTGTAATCTGGCCTATTGATCCGTCGGCCGTAATTGAGATTAAGCACATGCTTAGGTGCCATTTGGTAAGTCAAGCCCGCTGAAGGAAACCAGCTTAAATATTCAAAATCCACGGGTGCCTCTTCCAGCTCTGGCAAAAAAGCACGTAGATCACCGGTGGCATCTGTTTGTTCGGCTCGCAATCCCACTGAAAATTTCCATTGCTCGCTAATGGGACCGTTAAAATTAATGTAGCCTGCATAGACGTTTTCGTCGTAGAAGAATTGATTAGACCGGCGGTTGTTTTGTAGGTCGACTCCGTCTACTTGATCAAAAAATAAAAAAGTATTATCGGTTGAAACAGCGCTGATCTTAGACCCCAGGCTCAATGTTCCTTGACCCAATTTCTTTTCATAGTCAAGCTTAAATGTGTAAATATCGATGTCCCGAGGTGTATCAAATGTATTGATCACCTCTGTTAGTGCCACCTCTTCACTTTCATCAAAATAACGGTTGGGTTGGAAACGCATACTTTCATTTCGATATCGGCCATAATCCAGGTCGATGTTTAATAGCTTACCTTCCCCTTCGAAGCGATAATTTAAATTAAAAGTGTATTGGGATCCCTCGTCATCGGCTGTGTTGTTGGCCACCAATACGCTGTCAATGCCCGGTGTCTCCAGGCCAGCAATGGCAATACGATTGTTTATTCGTCGATCTATGGTCGATTGACGGCCACTTACCATCAAGCCTAAGGTATTTTTCTCGTTAATAAAAAAATCAGTTCCTAGGCGATAATCGTAGGAAAAATTATTTCCCCCAAAAAGATTGGACTCATTGAGTTGGATGTTGTTTTGTTCACTGTCAAAAAGCAGTAGGCTATAATTCTGACCACCACTCAGTCCGACATTTCCAAAAATATTCATCAACTTATTGCGATAATTTCCACTGGCATTCAAATTACCCCGGAAATAACGGCCATGACTTACATTGGTGCTCACCGTTCCATTCGCTCCAATATTTTTATCCTTCTTCAATCGAATGTCGATGATTCCAGCATTCCCTTCCGCTTCATATTTTGCACTGGGATTGGTAATAATGTCCATGCGATCTATTTGTTCAGCTGGAAGGCTCTGCAGATAATTGCTAAGGTCGTCTCCAGTCAATGGCAGACGCTTGCCATCGATGTAAACCAATACTCCAGATCGACTTAGCACACTGATATTTTCATTGTTATCGACCAAAACCCCAGGTGCTTTTCGCAGTAGCTCGATCGCATTTTGACCAGCGCTATTGATGGTTCCCTCCACATTGAATACCGTGCGATCGGCTTTCACCTCGAGGATCGCCCGCTGGGCAGTAACGGTAGCTGTCTGCAAATCAACTGCCATGGACCCAAATGAAATAGCTCCGAGGTCCAGTTGGTCGTCACCTCGTAAGATTAGGTTTGGAATACGCAAGGGCGACATTCCGACATAGGAAGCGGATAAGTAATAGTGGCCAGGCCGCATGTTTTGAAATGAGAAATGTCCTGATTCATCAGATGGCTCAACTTTTACAATACTACTGTCTTCAGTGAGGTGTAAGACAACATTGGCATAGACTACCGGTGCTTGATCATGGTCCAACAATTGACCCTTAACCTGGCCGGACTGCGCAGTAGTCATCAAATAACAGCATAACCACGCCATAGTCAGGATTAGCGCTTTCTTCATAGTTTCTTTTTAAGGTGCCTCGAAGATGGTGGATGTGTATGTTACCTCCCCAAATTTTTCGATAAACTGCCAACAAGACGTGGTTAACGCCTAAAAAGTTGCAGAATTGTTGGATTACGGCTCCTTTGTTGATGAAGTGAATCAGGGATGCCGTAAATGAATTTTGCCAAATCCTGAATCGGCGTTGGTGGTGCAAGCAGTTTTCACCGCTTCATGTAAAACTCATCAAAGCTCATCACGGTATTTGCTACAACCGCCAAAGAGGCTGTTCTGGCGGGATTCTTGGGTAAAGGGCTGCCTTGGTTGGCAAGCATTTGCCTTGCTGATTCGAGGTCTGAATCAAATTGTTGTCGGGCCGAATGAAATTGTGCTCTTAAGGTCTTCATCTCAACGTCACTAGCAATCCTACCACAAAGCAATCGGAAAACGTATTGTAGCTCTTCATCTAGGGTGCCCAGAGATTCTGACTGTACTCGCCTAGCCAAATGACAGGCGGCTTCGACAAATTGGGGATCGTTTAAAAGAACCAACGCCTGTATTGGTGTGTTGGTGTTCTCTCTTTTGACCGTACAGACCAATCGATCAGGGGCGTCAAAGGCAATCATTGCCGGATGTGGTGTAGTACGGCGAACGTAAGTATACATACTTCTGCGAAATCGATTGCTGGATGTATCGACCACATAATCTCCGGAGACTAAGCTTCCATAACTCCAAACCCCTGGTGGCTGATACGGCTTAGCACTTGGTCCGCCGATTTTGTCGATCAGCAATCCACTAGCAGCCAACGCATTATCTCTTATCATCTCCGCCTGTAGGCGATAGCTGGGGGCGTGCGAATAATACGTGTTTTTCGGGTCGATATCAGTAGCCTCATTCGATGCTGTGGATTTTTGACGATACGTGTGCGACATAACCATCTTTTTGATGAGTCTTTTTACGTCCCAGCCGGATTCCACAAAATCCACCGCTAGATAATCCAATAACTGAGGGTGTGATGGAAGCTTACCCTGCGTACCAAAATCATGTGGTGTTGCCACGATGCCCTTTCCAAAAATCATCTGCCAATACCTGTTTACAGCCACCCTCGCTGTAAGAGGATGGCCGGGATCGGTCAGCCATTGAGCCAGGCCCAACCGATTGAGGGGTAGTTCACTAGGCATTTTTCCGATGGCCTCGGGAGTCTGAGGAAAGACCTCCTTGGTTGGCTGGTCGTACTGCCCTCGGTTTAGAACAAAGGATCTTCTGGGTTGGTCCATCTCGTGCATGACCATCACATCGAGGACCTGCTTCAAAAGCGTGGTCCGCTTGCCAAGTTGCTCACGCATCTCACTACTCAACACCGCATGCCGATGATCAGCACGCAATAAATGGTGGTTGACATTAAATTCATGAGCTACTTCCGAGTCGATGTTTGGATTAAGGGTAGACTCTTGTCGATAAATCTTGTGAATTTCTAAGGCTGTGAGCTCCTGGTCATAAAATCGCAATTGATCTGCACACCCTTGAAAGACGCCGTTCTCACCGGTGTGATATCTACCACTTCTAAACACCATGAGTGGCCGGTTTTGCCAGAAGGGTCTCGTTCTCCACCTTCGTTTAATCGTACCCTCTAGATGATCTGCCTCAACAACCTTTGACATTGTTTGACCATTGACAAACAGTTGAACCCCCGCAGCCTTTCCACCACCATCATAAGTAAAGAACACATGTGTCCACTTGTTTAAGGGAATCGGCGTATTCGCAGAAACACTGAGAAAGTTATGCGGCAACATGCTGACCAGTCTTAGTGAGAGTCGATTTAGGGTATCGACATAGAAATCCCATCCCCGCCAACCATTGCCAAGAGCGCCAGAGTTGCCCATGATCGTCTGAACCTCCCCTCCTTTTTCCACTAAAATCCATGCTCCAGCACTGTAAGGTTCATGTACTTCGAAATTCGCCAAATCCTTGATAAAAACAATATCCGTTTCATTTTCCGATCGCAAGGCACTACCGATCTGACCCTTGACCACCTGGACATTGCCACAAGCCAGCAGTTGGGGATTTTCATCGATCATTTTGTCAATGGGCATGTTATTTTGAATTCGATGCACCACGCCATCTGGTACTGGGTTTAATTTAATGCGGTCGAAGGCAAAAATTGCTTTTGGCTTAGGAGGGTTAATCTGATCCAGAGATTGGAAATAGTCTTGAATATTTTGAATCTCTTGCGCGTTACGTTGCCGTTCTTCCACAAGCATAGAAAGCGTAGTTCGAATTCTCTCCAGTTCTTCTTTCTGCGTTGAATCTGGAAGCAGTAGGACTGGGCCCGACGCGTGTTTTGTTCTGATTTCCCCATTGTCAAGTCCGGCTTCATTAACCAATCCCAACTCATCGATATTATCAAAAAATGCCGTCATCTGATAGTACTCCGTTTGACTAATCGGATCAAATTTGTGATCGTGACAGCTTGCACATTCTAAAGTCAAGCCAAGGAAGGCAGTTGCCGTCGTATTGGTGCGATCTTGCACGTATTTCTGCCTAAATTCTTCATTCGAAATTCCACCCTCCGAACTAATGGGATGTAAGCGATGAAAGCTGGTGGCCAGCTGCTGATCATTCGTGGCACCAGGGAGTAAATCACCCGCCATCTGCCAGATGATGAATTGATCGTAAGGCATATTCTCCCGAAATGCTGAAATGACCCAATCCCTCCAAGGCCAGTATCTTCTTTCTACATCTTGATGGAGTCCCTGGGTATCACCATATCTCGCAACATCGAGCCATTCCAACGCAAGTCTTTCAGCACAGGATGCTTGATCCAAGAGATCGTCTACGAACCGCTCGTAGGCATCCGGTGACTCATCCCTCATAAAGGCATCTATTTGGCTCAAAGATGGTGGCAACCCGGTAAGATCCATGCTCACCCTACGAACCAGACGCTCTTTTGTTGAAGGATCAGATGGCTTCAGGCCCACCTTGGCCAATCTTGCCTGGATGAATGCATCGATTTCATTGCCCTCTTGAGAAAGCATGATTTTGGGAACATCTGGTTTTTCTGGCCTGGCAAATGCCCAGTGATTTTTCCACCGCGCTCCTTGTTTAATCCATTTACCGATCAGTGCCTTTTCATGATCTGATAACACCAGATGAGACTCAGGTGGTGGCATGAGGTATTCCGAATCATCAGAAATAATTCGCCACCAAGCCTCACTGCTTCTCAATCCTCGGTGACTAAAAGCCTGATTACCTGACTCCAAATGGGCAAAGGCATTTTCCTCCAGATCCAAACGTAGATCTGCTTCGCGAGTCTTGTGATCTGGACCATGGCATTTGAAACATCGATCTGATAGAATTGGGCGGATATGAAAATTAAAGTCGATTTCTTCAGTTAATTGATCCATAATCTGCTCGACCGGTTTGGGTGCAAGTGGACCACAGGCTATATTCCCCGCAACAAGAAATAAACCGTACCACAAGTAAAGAGAAACACTATTTGGGAGAGGCCGCATCAAAGAAAAAAATTGACTAGTCATAGCAATTTACGACTATTTAGCTAGTAGACCGAGCAGGGAGAGATTGTCAATAATTTTGATTTCTTTTTGCCCACGAACCATCATTGACGTGGTCACCTTCCTGGTCATGACTTCGAGCTCCAACGTGGTTCTGAGCAATCGATCTGATTTCCTCAAAAAAAACCATAATAATTTTACCAATCCTGAAGTCTCCCTAAAAATACCTAATGAAAAACATCTGGCAATTCCATCAATCGCAAAATTCAGAAGATCAATCACCGAAGGAAAATAGACCTGACTCACTGGATTCGACGAGGGATAGATCGAACTTAATTCTGCAGAATCTGCTTACCTTCTAACAGATGAGACCTTAAACTTTCAAAAGGTACCTCTTGCACCACCCCAGATTCATTCAGTGCGAGATGTGCCGCGGTGGCTGCAGACTGTCCTAAGACCATAAAAACAGGTTCCATGCGAATGGATCCGAAAGCAATGTGTGATGCACTAAGACATACTGGAACCAACAGATTGGTGCATTCCGTGCGTCTAGGGGTAATGGATCGATAACTGATCGGATAGGGTGCTTGCACTTTAGCTTCAACATTACCTTCATTCTTGACCCACCCTTCTTCGGTGACATAGCGTTGCGTATTGTGTGAGTCCATACCGTAGGCACCCATGCCAATGGGATCCTCCACGACTTCAAGGCCTTCACAATTGTACTGCGTCATCACGTAATCACCAATCATACGTCGTGCTTCCCGCACGTAAAGCTGCTCTTGCCATCCATCTGCTCGCTCAAACTCATCTTTGCAGGTACCCCATCGAGATACTTCCTCACGAATGTGGGGTGACATGCGCGGATGGTAGGCCAAGGTCCACATGAGTCCCTTCTGATAGTTTCGATGAGCGATTCTGATCTGATCCCTTTCTTCGTATGAGGCTTCTGGATAAGCGTAGTTCTGCCCGATAAAATCCGTAGAAAATCCTGTTCTATTATTGGTATCAGTCTTGCGATTGGGCATGCTGGAATTGATCCAGGGAAATCCCTTTTCGCCGGCCTCAAAATTTCTCAACAGCAGTTCATAATTCTTTTCTTGATAATCATCGGGTTTTTCGAAGGGTATTCGATTCTCCGGATGATCCGTTAGACACATCCTATAACAATATGCTTGCACTCGATCGTCTCCTGCTCCAAATTCACCCGGACCATCCGGATCAATAAAGGGAAGCAGTCCACTGCTAGGATCACCTTTGACAAGATAAGGATCGACGCCATCTACAAAATTGTGATTGATTTGATTTCGGGCTGGATAACCAGTCATAGTTGTATCAGTCAACCTGGTGTGCACTCCATTCAACGTCTCCTGATAGGTGCTGTTAGCTTCTCGTCCGATGGTGTAGGTTATGCCAGCAGCTGCCATAAGATCGCCCTCGTAGGTGGCATCAATAAAAATATCCGCGGTGTATTCTTCTCCTGAAAGCATGGTAATTGAAGTAATCCTTCCCTCCTCTTTTATCACACCGTTTTCTCGATCCAGCATCTGATTTTTCAAAACTTCAAGGTCTTCGTGAGCGAGCATCGCGTCGTAGACCGCCAGCGCTGCCGATGGTTCGAAGGTCCACATGGCCGTCTCACCTTTCTCAGTACGAGTCTGACCACCGTCTTGGTATTCCTCTCTAGATTCGTATTTCCAATGGGTAGTATCTTGATAGTACCGATGAATTCCTTCATAAAATTCTCGAGCGATACCACCAACCACTTGTTTATTCCCAATATCAGTTTGTCCCAGCCCTCCAGTGGTTAGTCCACCGATGCGATTACTGGGCTCTATGATCAAAACAGTGCGTCCCATGCGCTTGGCCTGGATGCCAGCAGCAACACCGGCAGATGTTCCGCCATAGATCACAATGTCATACATTGGTTCTGTGGACTGACAAGACATGATGATCAAGGCGGTAAAAAGCGGTAAAGACTTTATTAGGAAGGCGTTCATTTTAAATAATCCTTTTAGGTTTAATTTAGAGCGTTTCGTAACAGGAAACTAGAAAATTTTCGCCGCTAGATCTGCGGCAAAGATCTCTTTGTTAATCCATTTTTGCAATTTCAATATCATTAGCAACGAGTTCGGTTGTCTTTTTCCAATCTACGATGCCCACCCGATTTGTCCAGATTGGATTGATGTTTTTTTCCATTGCAGCAGCCACATAATCTTCCCAAAAACCGAGTGCCTGTGTCAGTTCATCGATGCTCTTCTGCTGGTAATTTTTATCCCTGGTTGCACGATAAAGAGCCACATAAGTTGACCCAGCAATCTTATGTGCATAGTACCTTCCCATCAAGGCTATTGTGCGGATATCGTGCAGGGTTGTTGCGAGTTCCTCATCGCCCATTGCGTCTAACTCGTTTGACAAGTCGGTTGCCTGCGTCGCATGCTGGTGCAGCTGTGCGGAAACCTGGAGGGGGGATCTTAATTCACTCGTTTCACCAGCCAGCTGCATCTTCACAAAATCGGGAATGGTCTGATTCCCGGATTTGTCATGTACTGGAAAGGAAATAAATGTGTTGACATCATGAAAGCCCGTTTCATTTTCAGCGATGTGAGGTCTGCTGCGACAACCCTCAATGTACCACATAAAATCTACTCGTCCCCAGTGAAAGCCAGTGGTGACGGGATAAATCATCGAAGCCTCATGCCAGGCTTCAAATAATTTGCCCGCGTCTACTTCAGGGAATCGCCCATTTAGAATGGCGCGAAATCGCTGGTCATCTAATTTCGGATCATAGCTTAAACGGCCCCACATCATCCAGTGATACCAGTGTTTAACAATTTCCAACTGGTTGGGAACATGTGGGTTTCTACTGGTAAAATCCCGACCCCAAATCCACTGATCAGAGCCGTAATACATTCCTCTTGAAACGTCATAGGGAATATTGTTAATGAATTCTCGAACGAAGCGAGGTGATCCCCAACGAAAATAGTAGGCATCATCATTCCTCAGGGTCCAAATCGTCTTTAAGTCTCCGATATTTTGGACGAATTCCTCGTGGTAAGGTTGTTCTGTGGCGCTGAAGACATGAGCCTTCGCGTATTTAAAACTATAGATAAAATCCACATTTTCTTGCTCGGTCAGCGGTTCAAATTTCTGAGCGATGTAGGCCGGATCTGCCTGGTGCTGACGGTGGATAAAGGTAAAGGTGCGCTCAGGCATTTCTTTGGCTACTTCAAGCACACCACGTGCATAGGTGTCAAAAGCCCAATTCTCTTTTTCCTCAAACGACACTCCTTTCATATTTTCACCAGTGGTTAAGCCAATACCTGCCAAATCCGGATAGGTGCGAAACATTGTGGCAACACTATGCCTGAAATAGTCACGGGTAGTTTCATTGTTGACATCATCCGTGATGCCATATTTGCCTCCGGCACCATTCACAAAAATATTCCACGTCACGAAGTAAAAATCAATGTTTCGTGTTTTACCATACCGCATTACTTCTTTCCAAAATTCAATCTTCTCATCAATGGTTAATTCATGAATAATGTCATAATTCCCCACAATCTCGGGGGCATCCAAGCCGATCGCACCCAGACTGTAATACTCCTGCCAATTTATTTTGGACCTATGCACATCTTCAAGGGCTACGGCTGGGTATTTTGGCACTTTCACCAAGGAAGGGAAGGGATGCAAACTCCAACAGGAAATAAAATTATAGCGATACTTTGCCAATTGATCGATATAGTCCTTCCAAAAATCTAACTTCCACATTTCTGCCATATTGTGTTGTGATACGTCGGAGGCATCCGTATAACTGGGAGTCCGAACATCCAGCGGAATATTAAATTTTGTGCCGCGCATTTTCATATAGGGATTGCGCGTGATCGGTTTGACATGTGCTAAGCCAAAGAGCTTTATTTGCTCGGCAAGTTCTAGTCCGCCATACATTAGCCCGGCTTCGTCTTTTGCTTCGATTTGAATTTTCTCCCCCTCGTGAGCAAGCTTAAACCCCTCCGCGGCAACAACTTGAGAGGAGCTAGCTAACAACAGAAGTATATCGGCATCTTTCTTGTCAACCATCTGGTAGTCCATGTTTGCGTCTGCCAAGACGTGCCCTATCTCAGCTAGGGAAAATTCAATCATCGACGTTTGTAAATCGCTGTAAATGCCAACCGATGTGCGATCTTTCAAAATTGTGGTGCAGAAAGCAGCATCAAAAGCAAAACTGAACACCGAGGTGATAATTAGAATTAAGGACTGAGCATGCATATTTTTGATTCTTTGAATAGCCATTTATAATGGTAATGGTGGGCAAAATCAGATCCAAAAGAAAGATCCTTGGCCAAGAAATATCCTCCAGATTAAAAATCCCACCCGATGCACTCAAAGCTAATAATTCTATGATGAAGACCATAAATCATACCCGCATAGTGTACCCTAAAACAAATATTCACCCAAGATCCACTAAACCCAGCAGCCCGCATGGTCGTTAGATCAGTCGTCTTTTTTTATGCTCAGAGTTGAAGTGCTTGATCGCAGCAGTTTCACCTATTCCTTGAAATGGCGGCGTGTACAGCTTCGGTTATCTGCTCCGTGGTAGCATGTCCACCTAGATCTTTGGTGATGACTTTTTGATCTCGGATCACCTTTTCAATGGCAGACATGAGTAAATCAGCAGCTTCAAGTTCGCCTAAGTGCTCAAGCATCATCACGGCGGTCCAGAAGCAAGCAATGGGGTTGGCTATATTTTTACCTGCGATATCTGGAGCACTGCCGTGTACCGGTTCAAACATACTCGGAAAGTCCTTTTCCGGATTAATATTTGCACCCGGTGCGATGCCCATACCCCCCACCACGGCAGGACCTAGATCTGACAAAATATCGCCAAATAAATTGCTCGCAACAACCACATCAAACCAATCCGGATGTTGCACAAAATGTGCGCACAGAATGTCGATGTGATATTGAGTCTGCTCGACTTCCGGATGGTTCATTCCAATCTCATGAAATCGCTCATCCCAATAAGGCATGGTATGAATTATTCCGTTCGATTTGGTAGCACTGGTGATTTTTTTCCTTCTTTTTTTTGCCAATTGAAAAGCATAATTTATTACCCGGTCTACACCTCGTTTCGTAAAAATACTCTCCTGCACTACCAATTCCTGGTCGGTTCCCTCGTACAACCTGCCACCCACCGATGAATATTCTCCCTCATTATTTTCTCGTACAATATAAAAGTCGACCGTGCCAGGATTCCGAAGTGGGGAAGTAATGCCAGGCAAAAGGCGCACTGGTCTTAGATTAATGTATTGTTGAAAGGACCGCCTGATGGGAATGAGCAGGCCCCAAAGTGAAATATGATCAGGAACCCCGGGATAACCCACGGCACCAAGAAAAATTGCGTCACTATCCCGCAGTCGATCAAGTCCGTCATCGGGCATCATCTTGCCATGATGCTTGTAGTAGGCGCAGGAATATTCATAGTGAATAAATTTAATTTGAAATCCGCAGCTGGAAGAAACAGATTTTAAGATTTGCATGGAAGCGGGGATCACCTCCAGGCCGATACCGTCACCCGGAATGGTCGCAATCTGATAGGTTTTCACGATTTATTTTTTGTGAGAAATGGTAATAATCTTTTTTAAGGAATGATTTGCATCTGCGAAAGCGTACGCCTATGTCTGCCATGGTCATAGACCTGCACTATCCGTATCTTCCCTGCGGATTAGATCGGTAAGGCAAGGCCGGGTGTACGTATTTTTCGATGAGACCTGAAATTATCCCGGTGCAAAAAAACGCATTTATTTTGAAAGAAACTTCCAGGTTTGAGCCTGCTAATGATGGTGCCCATCACCTTTGTGTCGCTTTACTGGCGTAATGACAATTTTCCCTTTTTTGCTACCTCAATTTGCTCACCAATTTTGACATTGATCTTTAAAGACATAAATTCATATTTTTTGAACCAAGAATTAGAGCCATTTGAAAAGGAGGACGGCCATTGTCAAGAGCGGTTGGATTCTAAAATCCGCCCTGCTAGGACCAGGAATGGTCACCGCCATGCATGCCTGTGTTTCCAAGGCAGGTTCGCATGATCAACACTTGGTTCTTACCAACGAGCAGTTAGATTTAGTTCGTGCCATTTGCGACACCATTATTCCTCGATCAAAAAGTCCGTCAGCTTCTGAAGTACAGGTACCGGAAATCATGGATCTGCTCCTTCACGACGTTTTTTCAGAAGAAACTAAAAGTGGCTTCAAAGAGGGACTAAGTGACTTCAACCAGGTGTGCGAAGAAACAAAAGGTTCCAACTTTTTGGCACTCAGCCCTGCGCAGCGAAATGCTTATCTAAGTGAAATTGACTGGGAGGTGATGGGTAAGGATTATGATCAACAAGTGCCGTTCTATTACACGCTTAAGACCTGGTGCATTAGGATCTACTTTTTGACAGAGCAAGGCATAAAACAAAATCTCAACTATCAGCCCATTCCGGGAGGTTTTACGGGCGATTTAAAGATGGACCAAAATCAGAAGATTGAGGTTGGCAATGAAATGTGACTGAGCATGAGTGAAGATCATAACTTTGATGCGATCGTTGTCGGTTCTGGCATCACGGGTGGATGGGCCGCCAAAGAATTAACTGAAAAGGGACTTCGGACCCTGGTGCTGGAGCGTGGTCGTGAAGTAAAGCATGTGCAAGACTACCCTACTGCACAGATGCCCCCCTGGCAATTCAAGCATCGGGGATACCTTACTCAGGAGGAACGGGAGAATTATCCGATTCAGAGTAAGAAATATAATTTTGATAGCAGCAGCAAGCATTTTTTCGTCAAGGACAAAGAGCACCCTTATGTTCAAGTCAAACCGTTTTGGTGGTTTCGCGGTTACCAAACCGGTGGTAGATCTCTACTCTGGGGGCGCGGTGCCTATCGTTTTAGTGATTTAGAATTTGAAGCTAACCTTAAAGATGGTGTTGGCATCGATTGGCCGATTCGTTATCAAGACATCGCTCCTTGGTACGATTATGTCGAACGATTCATCGGCGTGGCTGGATCCATTGAAAATATCTGGCAATTTCCCGACGGGCAGTTTCTGCCACCTTTCGATCTCAACCACGCTGAAAAAGTGGTTAAGGCAAGACTAGAGAGCCACTATCCAGATCGCAAACTCATCCCTAATCGGGTAGCCCATATAACTAAAGCAAAACCAGGTCAGTTTAAGGGACGGTATGAGTGTCAAGGTCGAAATATGTGTCATCGAGGGTGCCCCTATGGCGCCTATTTTTCGAGTAATAGTTCTACCCTGCCAGCAGCGTTTGAGACGGGTAAGCTCACAATGCGATCTGATGCAATCGTAGAGTCGGTGATCTATGATGAAAAATTAGATAAAGCAACGGGTGTCCGGATCATTGATGCCATAACGAAAGAAACCACAGAATACCAGGCACGGGTGATCTTTCTATGTGCTTCAACCCTCTCATCCACGGCCATTCTTCTCAATTCGCGGACACCCAGGTTTTCAACTGGCTTAGCCAATTCCAGCGGTGTACTTGGACACTATCTCATGGATCATCACGGTGGAATCAGTGGGCAAGGAATTCTAGAAGGCTACGAAGATCGGATCTACCAGGGTACCCGTCCAGCCATGATTGCCATCCCTCGTTTTCGCAACGTACATCATCAGGAAACTGACTTTTTAAGAGGATATGGTGTGTGGGGAGGTGCCTCTCGAACAAAGGTGAATCCAAATCAGGTGGGCCTTGGGGTTGCACTTAAACAAAAGTTGAGCAAATATGGGCCCTGGGTGATGTCGTTGGGTTGTCAGTCTGAAACACTACCAGTTTACACCAATCAAGTAGATATTGATCGAGACCAGTTAGATGAATGGGGATTACCGATGCTAAAGATCTCTGCCGAATACGGCGAAAACGAGAGAAAAATGCGCATCGATATCAGGAAACAAATTGAGGAAATGTTGGAAGTGGCAGGATTAACCGACATTAAGATGACGGAATCTGATCCGGTATTCGGTAATACGATACACGAAATGGGAACAGCCAGGATGGGTCGAGATCCCAAAACCTCCGTACTCAATGCATTTAATCAGGCCCATGATGTACCCAACCTTTTTGTCACTGACGGATCTTGTATGACTTCTTCCGGAAATGTAAGTACCTCACTTACCTATATGGCTCTGACCGCACGTGCCTGTGATTATGCCGTGAGAGAATTAAATCAGGGCAATATTTGAAGGATGCAAAAAAAATCGGCCGACCTCCAAACGGATGGTTGGAGCCACCAAATCAGACTTAGCGGCTCAATTCGTATCCCTTGGTCGTCGTGTAATACTTAGCCAGCATATTGGGAACCTCCCATTCAGGCAGTCTACCTTCCTTCAAATAGTTCAGATATTTTTTGGCTACCTGGGTAAAATGAGCCTCATGCCCCACTTTGTATTCATCCGGAATCTGAATCTGGAGAACATCACCTTGCTGAACCATCGCCAGGCCAGCAAATTTCTCTTGCAGCTTCTGGATGGCTTGATCCAATGCGGCCCTGAAATCCGTATCAGATTGATCTCCGCTTTTTTCTACATAGAGCGTTGGCTTAAAATCTTCCTCTTTTCCTTGCTTAATAATCAGGTTTGCTTTCGATCCACGCATGATGGAGTAGTGCGTGTCTTTCGTACCGGGTGGTGCCTCAAAATTCCATATCACTGAGGTTTTAGCATGCGTGCCTTTTAAAGTATAATTGATCTCTCCATTTGAATATACATTCAAAATAGAATCATTGATGATGTCTTTTTCCAAATAACGGGGATAATGGTCTAGACCCGTGACTTTTGCAAACATGGACGGTGTCAGTTCGGTTGCCCAACGCCGGGCGTTGAGGACTTCGATGTCTTTTTCATAATCTAGTGCAATGCCCGGATAGCATTCCCACTGAATCATGTCTACCAAATGTGTCATGATATCTACGACACCCTCTCCCTGCTGGGTCACATCAAAAAACCATGGAGGTCTCTTCAAAGCACTGCCTGAAACAAACTTAAAGAAATGATGAACGGACTCCTTGGTGATCGCTGGATCGTCCAAACTACCGCTTTCGAGCTCACCAAAGAGCGCAGGTATTTGGGATAATTCTCTTTGAATCATGATGGTAATTTCATGCCGTTCTGTCATAATATCATAAACCAGTACACGATTTTTTTCAGCCTGATCAAACGTCTCCTTCAGCAATTCAAAATCCTCACTATTGATGGCCATAGGCTTATCTCCCAACACATTGATTCCAGCATCCACCGCTCGTTTAATGTATTCTGTTTTCTGGGCATTATTCCCAGCCACGACCATGATGTTGCCGGGCTTTTCTTTGATCATTTTTTCAAAAAAATCTGGCCCTGTGTAGACTATGTGCTCCCATTTGGTTGGATTTTCAGCACGATTGTTGTAACCATCTACCCTCTTTAAGTGATCCTCCACATCAGGCCCATCTGGTGCATAAACATATACTTTCGAATCAAGATCAGGCAGTGCCATTTTCTGCACCAAACCAGCGTGAAAATGTCCCGGATCAACGGTCATCAATTGATAAGATGCCGTTGATGACTCCTGAGCCATCGTGTCGTCCTTCTGGGATCCGCAGCTGAGCATTAAACTAAGTGACATGAAATAGAACAATGGTTTTAAGAGATGCATTTTCGGTAAATAAGATTAGAAATTAGCGAATGGCAGTAACACCAATTTACAAAAATATCTGCCATAATTTTGGCATCGAATAGTTGCAGTATCGCTCATGATGCCATACTTAGTACTGGTATGATCTAAGATCAAGATCCTGAGAGGACACCGATGCTTTTAAATTAAAGATTATTTGACATCCGTTTTTAACCACTTATTCAAAAAGGGAATCCCGGTTTCAATACGTGCCTCATGACCACCATCGAAAATCTGGATTTGCAGTCGTTCTGCAACTCCCAACTGTTGATAATGGTATTTGGCGACATCAAATTCTTCTTGTACTTGCGGCCAATGTGCAATGCGGTCCTTTTTTCCATGGTGAATTAGGAGGGGGCGCGGACATATCAAAGACACCACATCGTGATCTGTAAACTCAGTGAGCCAACCTCTAAAAAAAGCATGCTCTTCATCAACCACCATAAAGCTGACGTAGCGGTCATCCGGGAGCGCCATTTTGTTGCGACGATGATTAAACCATGCACTTACGATCCCCACCTTTATGCGCGGCTCCAGTGGCAACCAAAACATGGTTGCCATGCCACCCAAAGACAGACCCCACATGCCCACCCGATCTCCATCAATTCGAGGATCCATCAATACTTCATCCAGCAGGTGCTGGGTTCGTGTCAGCTCAATACCGGGCAGTGTGGTATTGATTAAGCGACAGAGTCGTTCGATATAATTTCGGAAAGGCATGGAGCGAAGATTTAATGGTGCCAATACGGCATATCCTGCCTTTACCAATTCTCGTGCATATTCGTGATATAACTCATGGTTCCTTGCAAAGGTCGTTTCGGGAAATGATCCAATACCATGTTGCGCAATGACCAAGGGAACAGGTCGGTCTGCACTGGCATCTGCCGGCACCACCAGGATGGCCTGAGCACTTATCGGACCCAATGGTAATTCGATCCATTCCGCCCCAAGGTCTCGAAGTGGCGGATGGGGTTTTCGCATTAACGAACCGGTCTTCTCCAAGGAGGGTGGATTTAGCATTGCTCGCCATCGTTCACGATTTGGTAAGACACTCCGTAAATAGGCATCAACTCCGCTGTAGTCGCGATGCCAGACATCAGCGGCCCGATCGCTATATTCCTCAATAATCCAATGCTGTAGATATGATTCCAACTGCGACTTGTAGACTTCGTTTCGGTGTTCTAGTATCGAATCCAAACGCTGCTTCACCGCTGCTTCACTTTGCGCAAATACTTCAGAAACCGTCAGTAGCACTGGTAGGGTAAACCAAATTATTTTTGATCTCGTTCTCATTTCATTCCTTCTATTTGATTGCTACGAATAATGCCTTAGTGAGTTTTCACAAGATGTAGATTTATTATCCATCCGACCCTTGCCGTATCTGGTTCATCGGATGGGCCAGATGCTTCGATTTCATTGAATACCTGTCCCATCACAATCACTTCATCTTTCAGAGTGCCTGCTTGTAAAGGTCCTTGAGTTGACGTACCGCAGATTCAGCCAGCAACTCTCCCGCACCAATATCATAGTAGGTGGTTCCGGGAGTAGTTTCATATCCAGTGATCATGGGCTTAAAACCGTCCGGCCCTTGCGTAAAGGAAATTTTAGTCGGAAAATATCCCGCCGCGGCATTAGCTAGACCTACGACCATGGTATTTTTAAAAGGTGAGTTCTTCTTGATATATACGCCGAATTCATTAAACATCTCCCCAGGCAAGCCAACAATCGCAAACTCACCAATTTGAACAACCTGAACTTCTAGTGAGTCATACTCATCTTGAACGTCATACATTTCCACCCATTTTTGGGCATAAACTTCATCGGGAATGCCATCAGGCTGCAACGGAGGCATCCCTTCGCGCTCTACTCGCTTCATAACCTCCTGAGCCCAGGCCAGTTGCTCATCGGTAATCGTCATTTTTTTCAAGGGCACCCTTTCTCGAGAGATTTGTACGGTATTGTCATCGGCAAGTGGTTCAGAATTGTTAATGGCCTCAAGTGCAGCCACTCCAAGAATGTATCCAATCCTCTGACATTCCTGATAGGTGTCGATAAAACCCGCTTGGTGGTCGACCTGGGTTACGTTTCCACAAGCTCCATTCAGGAACATGGACGCAAAATCATCTCCTTTGACTTTTTGAACTGACTCAGTCAAATACCCGGGATAGTCAGCAGAATATTGCCAATTATTGCCCGTAAGTGTAGTGGGATGACAGCCAAAATTAATGAGAGATCCCCTTATCTCGCCACCCTGCTCAAAGCTGATCGTGATCATTTCAGGATCAATCGTTCCCAACGACTCCACGATAAATCCGGGCTTAAAGGTCTCCCAAACCATGTGTGTGGTACCATCTACTGCGCGCAATCTACGGTTATGTGAAACTCTGTGCTCCGTGGTTCTACCCGCCAGCAACCTGGTCGGCTCGAGTCTTTGGCTGGCCTGCACTACCGCCTCAGCGGCCCTGGTGAGGTAGTCTCTCGCTTGCGGTGCATCCAAATCAGATCTCGGACCGCTGTGCGTGTGGGTGGCATGAATCATGATGTCATCTGCCGCCAGGTCCGATTTTGAAGAAATATAATCCCTCAAAAACTTCACTGCGTTCTCGTTAATGTTGCAAATATCTACAGACATGATGGCAGTCCTAGTTCCATTTTTCCCCGCGGCTACAATGGCCTTGGCATACAAGGAGTCGTGAATGCCTCTGGAGGCATAATCATCCCCCCGATAATTTCCTACCATATCTAAACCCACACTTGGTGTATAATTCACTTCGGCATATCCCAGCTGAAGTTGACCTTCGGAAGATTGCTCACTAAGTGAAGATTGGCAGGAAATAAATAGCATGCAAAAGAAAAAAGCAGCTAAAATGGTTTTAGAAAACATTTGCAGTTTTTTAAGTGTTGTTTGGGGTCATCTTCAAATAAAAGATCGCAAAACATTTTCAATTTAGATCTAAAACGGCATCCATTTTTTAATTTGTGGAAGCAGCAAGCCTTATTCACTGAATAATCTAACGATGAAAAAACAACTTATTCACCCCGATAGGAAATCCGATTTTGTCACCGGCGCTTACTCAGATGGCTTGGTCATTGACGGTTACATCTATGTGAGTGGTCAGGCATGTGTTGACTTCAAGACATCTCAATTCAATCTAGGAACGATTGAAGAGGAGACACGACGCACCTTAAATAATATTAAGGCCATTCTCAATGAAGCGGGAGCAGAGATGTCGGATGTGATCAAGTGCACTGTTCATCTTGCTGACATTGGTGATTTTAACGCATTTAACCAGATTTATTCGGAATACTTCGAGGGAATAAGACCGACGCGTACAACTGTTCAATCCGTCTTAGCTGAAAACATTAAGGTGGAGATTGACTGCATTGCCAAGCTACCATAGTCGCTGGGTTATGATTGGAGATGGTGAAAACATGACGATGGGTGTGGTCGGACTTGGATTGATGGGATCGAGCATTGCGGCCAATTTTTTAATAGCCGGACATAAAGTTGTCGGATTAGAACCCGTGGCCTCTGAGTTTGCAGCAGCCTCCGGACGGATGGAAGAACACTACCAATCGTGTCAGTCATTGAATTTGGGTAATAAAGACCGGCGAACCTTGGCAAGAAACTTGTCCATCACCCAAGACTTTGCCGATCTCCAAAACTGCGATCTAGTCCTAGAGTCTGTCGTGGAAGATTTTGATATTAAGGTCCGAATAATCAATCAGATAGAAAATCAGGTGTCGAGGCAATGTATCATCGGTAGTAATACCTCGGCCATACCCATTACTTCATTGCAAAAAAAGCTGAGGCATCCAGAGAGATTCATGGGCCTGCATTGGTCGGCTCCCGCATACGCAAGTCGCTATCTTGAAATCATCTGTGGAAGTGACACTGATGTGGCACTGGCGGAAGCCGTACACAGATTGGGTGCAGGCTGGGGAAAAGAGCCCATCTTAGTACGAAAGGACATTCGGGGCTTTGTGACCAATCGACTGATGTATGCCATCTATCGAGAGGGCCTTCATCTACTGGAGCAGGGAGCCACGGATTTAGCATCCCTCGACAAAGCTTTCAAGTATGACACTGGATCTTGGATTACTGTCATGGGTATTTTTCAAAGGATGGATTACCTGGGTATTAAACATTTCGCTGCCCTGGCTGAAAGCACCTTTGATCTATTAGACAACTCGAAAAAGGTGCCTCACATCATGAGCAAACTGGTCACGGAAAGAGGAAGGGGGATCCACAATTTAAATGGGCTCTATCCATACACAGCAAAGGAAGCGCAAGCTTGGAAGGAGGCCTTCGATCAATTTAGTTCAGAAATGTATCGTCTCTTATCAAAACAAGAAGAGAATCCGCAACCACTCAATAAATCGGTATAATTTGATTTCAAGTCATGGTGGAAGGTGCCTTCGGTTCGCTCAGATTTTCAAATTTAGATCGTGGTAAAATCTTGCTAATCATTCATTGATATGGATACGAAATCCTTCGATAAAATTCTTCTAGTTGGAGATGATAAAATATGTGAAAGTTTATCGATCTGCTTTGCCATGACCTCTTCGGCAGTAACTTGGTACACATCGCATCTTAAAACAGGCATCGAGCAATTGAAGAAAATCGATGGCGACATCACCAGGCACGGTTGGCAACTAAAGGCCATGCCCACCGTGATCGATCATTGGCCAGTCAAAGGCTCTTTTGACCTAGTGTACCTATCAAACCAAATTCCCCATCGACCAGCTAAGGATTTTATTAAAAAAGTGGAAGACTTACATGCCAAACCAACGATCGCAGTTGGGCTAGTTCGTCATCCACTCAGCAGCTATCAGGAAGGTACCTCACACCCTGCAAATCTCGTCGGACTCAACTGGGCCGAGCCCGCATATAACACCTTCTTCATGGAAATCGTAGCCAATGAGAAAACCGACCCCGAAGTCGCAAACCGATTGCACTGGGTAGGTAAAAATGTGTGGCGAAAAGATCCTTATTTAATTAAGGGTGAATTTGGGATCCAACATCGGTTGATGGCTGCCATGTTGAGGGAAGCTTTGTTTTTACTCAAAAACCATTATGCATCGGCTGCAGATATTGACCGAGCATGCCGAAATGATGCCGGCACTTATCTTCCCTTCGCGGGCAATTTTAGATATATGGATCTAATGGGCACCTACCTTTATGGTTTGGTCATGGAAGAGTTGAATGGCACACTATCAAACGATAATTCAGTGAGAGGAATTTTGGATGAAATGGTGGCAAACCATTGTGGTGGTATGCACGAGCGAAAGGGCTTTTACAAATATCCCGAAAACAGTACCGAAATGATTGATCAGAAAATGCGTCAATTTAGTTTTACCATCAGAAATCTGATGGAGAAATTTAATGGTCTTCAGATTTAAATACGTAAGATGTAAATCTTAGGGACATAGATTCGATTTGACCACACATACCTTTCCTATTGGTGGACCTCACTAACCTAGAAATTCCGACATGAGCAAACGATTGATCTTTGATGCACATCTCGACCTAGCCATGAATGCCATGGAATGGAACCGAGATTTAAGACAGGATCTAAGTACCATCCGAAAACACGAGATGAACATGTCCGACAAACCCGATCGGGGTAAGGGCACGGTCTGCCTGCCATCTCTGCGCGAAGGCAAGATCGGGCTGGTAGTCGCCACCCAATTGGCTCGATACAGGCCGCCTGAAAGTAGCTTGCCAGGCTGGCGATCCCCACAGCAGGCCTGGGCCATGACCCGGGCACAGCTTAGCTGGTACCGCGAAATGGAAGAAGCGGGTGAAATGAGTCAAATCAGGACCTTGCCTGATTTAGAACGACATTTGTCACTCTGGCACAATCAAAGCATAACTGATGCTGAAAAGCCAGTGGGTTATATTCTCAGTTTGGAGGGGGCAGACTCTTTGGTGGATCCTTCCTATCTGGAAAAGGCATGTGCTGATGGCCTTAAGGCCATTGGTCTCTCGCATTTCGGTCCGGGTAGGTATGCACCCGGTACTAAGATGCAAGGACCTCTGACATCGTTGGGCATTGAATTGATAGGCTTCATGAATCAACTGGTGGGTACTTCAGACCAATTAATTCTAGATGTGACGCACCTGACGGACGAAGGCTTTGTCCAAGCCCTGGAGCTTTATCAAGGGCCAGTATGGGCAAGTCACCACAATGTGCGCACCCTGGTCCCCAATCAACGCCAACTGACAGACGAGCAGATAAAATTGCTCATCGATCGAGGAGCTGTCATTGGCGCCATGTTCGATTGCTGGGCCATGGATATTCGCTTCATTGATCAAATCTCCGATCCCTGGCAACTCAACATAAAAATGGAGCAAATTGTCGACCATTGGGACCACATCTGTCAAATTGCCGGTAATTGTAAACACATCGGCTTTGGCAGCGATCTCGATGGAATTTTCGGCACCGAGCAATCTCCTTGGGATCTAGATTCAATCAGCGACTTACAGAGATTTGAGGAGATCTTGATCAAGAGAGGCTATCGGGAGGAAGACATTGACAATATTTTTAGTGAAAATTGGCTGCGATTTTTGCGGGAGGCCTGGAAGTATCCGTATTAAAAAATTAATCCATTATCAATTGCTAACAAAATACAAAGCAATCATGACTGAGAGCATACCCTGGTATCAATTGAGCAACCCGGATCAAATCGATAGCCCAGCCCTATTAATATTTAAAGACCGTGTGGAACACAATATTCGAAAAATAGTAAAGATGGTCGACGATGTTCGGCGTTTACGCCCACACGTCAAAACCCACAAATCGCCAGAGGTCACCAAATTACTCATGGCTGCTGGGATCGATAAATTCAAGTGTGCCACGATTTCTGAGCTTGAAATGTTATCACAATTAAATGCCAAAGATGTCTTACTTGCCTACCAACCTACAGGACCTAAGCAAGATCGCATTCTGAGTCTGCAATTGAGATATCCGGCCACTACAATATCTTGCCTGATTGATCACATCGAAATTGCCCGCCAACTCAATGCAAAAGTATCTGGCAGAGCACAACCATTGGACATTTATATTGACCTCAACGTAGGCATGAACCGAACTGGAATAAGACCGGGTGAAGTGCCCAATCTCTATCGGGCCTGTCAAGCTTTGACCGGCCTGCGGATCGCTGGACTGCATGTTTACGATGGCCATTTTCGACAAACTGATTTTGCAGAACGTAAATCGAAATGCGACACTGCTTTTGCAGAGGTGAGGCGTCTGGCCAGTCAATTAGATGGTCAGGGTAACTTACAAATTATTGCTGGTGGCTCTCCAACTTTTCCAATTCATGCACAGCGGCAACAAATACAATGCAGCCCGGGAACATTTATTTACTGGGACTTGGGATACGGAGAAAAACTACCTGAGCAGCCGTTTATTCCCGCCGCAGTCGTAATGTCGAGAATTATTTCTCTTCCAGATGCCACCAAAATATGTCTCGATCTCGGCCATAAATCGATCGCCTCAGAAAACCCCCTGGACCGGCGGATCAAATTCCTCAATGCTCCGAATCTCTCATTCATCGGGCACAGTGAAGAACACCTGGTTGCAGAAGCAGGAAAAAATCACCGTTGGAAAATCGGTGACGTGCTTTATGGGGTGCCGATACATATTTGCCCTACTGTGGCACTGCATGATGAAGTGCATGTCATCGTGTCTGGTGCCCTTGAAGCACAATGGCCTACGCTGGCAAGAAGTAGGCGATTGAACATCTGACAGAACCCATGATTAGCTGAGCGCTTAGCCAAATGTCAAAATAGATTCCACCGACTTTTTATTAAATTGAGTAAAGGTCGTTAGCACCAAAAATTATCTAATTGAATAAATCTCACATGAAATCTTGGAATGCTGCCAATCGATGGTCTCACCCCTATTACCTCGGACTAAGTGACGGAATACTAGTGCTAGGAGTTATCTGTACGCTCGTCCTATTAATTCCAAACTTTGCTTTGGGGCAGAGCCATCCCGACCTACGGATCCTTCGTCATCAGGAGATTCCGATGCGAGATGGTGTGCACATTTATGCAGACTGTTATATGCCCTTAGTAGATGGTAAATATCCCACCATTGTAGTTCGTACGCCC
Organism: Saprospiraceae bacterium; assembly: GCA_965223215.1. Taxonomy (GTDB): domain Bacteria; phylum Bacteroidota; class Bacteroidia; order Chitinophagales; family Saprospiraceae; genus JABDMH01. The sequence goes on from CBDCVZ010000010.1 coordinate 1,350,622, forward strand.
TATGGGGTTCAGCGGCCAGGTATGCACCAGACCATGGTCCGATTGGCTCAACATGGCTACGCGGTAATCTTGGCCGATGTGAGAGGTCGCTATGAGAGTGAGGGCCAGTGGGAACCTTTTCGCGATGAAGCTCGAGATGGATACGACATCATAGAATGGGCAGCTAAACAATCCTTTTCGAATGGAAAAGTTGGTATGCAGGGAGGTAGCTATCTGGGACATAACCAGTGGGCTGCAGCTAGCCAGCAGCCGCCAAGTTTGGAAGTCATTGTACCGAGGGTGGCTTCGACCAACATCTATGCAAATTGGTTGTCCATGGGTGGCGCATTTCGGCTCAGCTTCAATTTTGGTTGGGGTGCTGTACGTATGCCGTATCGCATTATGTTGCCACAATATTGGCATACAGAAGACTTTATGCCAGAAAATCTCCAATATGAAAACATCTTGCAGCACCTCCCCCTTTCAACCATGGATCAATATGGAAGTGGTAAAAAGATCGGTCATTATCAAGATTGGTTAGAACACCAAAGTTACGATGATTATTGGAAGGAGATCAGTGATGAAGAAAGATTTGATCAAATTCAGGTGCCTGCCTATACCATGGGAGGATGGTTTGATATTTTTGTCCAAGGCACCGTGAACGGCTACGTTGGTATGCGAAATAAGGGTGGCACCGAGCTGGCACGAGAAGGGTCGCGCATGATCATCGGTCCTTGGGGTCATGGTGTCTCTCAGTCATTTGGGGGCTGGGACTTCGGTCCAGATGCACTGGTCGACGCCTCGCAACGTGAATTATTCTTTTTTGATCTTTATCTCAAGGGAGAGAAAAATGCCCTTTTAGATGAAAAGCCTGTGCAGATTTTTTACATGGGTGCCAATAAATGGCGTGGAGAAGACGATTGGCCAGTGCCGGGAATGACCTATCAAAAAATGTTTCTTTCCAGTGGTGGACATGCTAATTCAGTTCGCGGTGATGGAAAACTCGCCTTCACCAAGCCGGCCATAGGGGGCTCAGACCAATATCACTACGATCCGCTCCAGCCAGTGCCAACCACCGGTGGGAACAATTGCTGTGGCACCCCCACCCTGAGCGGTCCACGGGATCAGCGACCACTTGAACGGCGTGAAGACGTTCTCGTATACACCTCAGAAGTACTCACTGAATCTGTCACCATAGCCGGAGTTGTTGAAATGATCTTGCATGCCTCGACCGACGGTCCCGACACAGATTGGATGATCAAACTGATTGATGTACAACCAGATGGGTATGCATTTCCAGTATCGGAGGGAATATTACGAGCACGGTTTAAGGATGGGCTGGATCAAATGAAATTGTTGACTCCGAATGAGGTCTATGAATTTACGATTGAAATGATGCCAACCGCCAATGTTTTTCTTCCCGGTCATCGCATACGGGTGGACATTACTTCGAGTAGTTTTCCACAGTTTAATCGGAATCCCAATACCGGTGAAGATTTGGGTAAAAGTGCTACCACAAGAATTGCCGAGCAAACCATTTTTCACGGCTCCGAGAGAGCGAGCTACATTAATTTACCGATGGTGAAAAGTCTGGACTAATTGTGGCTCTCGCAATTCAGCGTGGTCGAGGGGGGAGATTTTGCACACAGCAATTACAATTCTGCACGAGTTTGATCTAAGCAATCCAGTTTTCATCAATAATCTGGTGAGTTATTGCCGCTCCCACTGCACTTCCTTCTGCTACGGCTGCCGCTACACCAGTCCACCCTGCCCGCGCATCGCCAATGATGTAGAGCCCCTTCAAATTGGTTTCCTTGTTGTCATCGACTTGATACTCTTCCATACCAAAATGGCTCATTTTGGTAGCCACATTCAATTTCTTGGCAAAATCTGTGCTTTCCGTTGACTTTGTGTCTGGGAGAAATCCGCCTTGTCTTTCGATAATTGAACCATTCATTAACTCGATAGCGGTCAGTTCTCCTTGCACAGATTTCAAACGAAGTATTTTATTCTCAATTACTTTTATTTCATTTTTGGCCAGGCCCTCTAAGACAAGGGGATCTTTTACCGCCTGGCCATTCGTAAAAACCATCACATCTTTAGACCAATGAGCGATGGTTTTGGCAAACCTAGGAGCCATTTCTGCATCTCCAATTACGGCCAGTTTCTTATCCGCCATTTCAAATCCATCGCAAAAGGGACACGGAAAAATGGATCTCCCATAGACTTCCTGCAAGCCCTCAATATCCAGAAGATCAATATTGTCGCGATGTCCAGTGGCAATAATGACACGTTGTCCACTGAATTCTTCTGCCGACGTCTTGACTCGAAAACCACTTTTTAAGACTTCTAAATCTTGCACATCCTCACAACGATACGTCACTTTTGAATATTTAACCAATTGCTCCCTCGCTACCTGAAATATTTCAGTGGGGTGTTTGCCATCTTGAGTTTAGAAACCATGCGAATGCCTGGTGATTGCATTCCTGGGTCGTTCTGTGTTTAGCACTAAAGTCTCAATTCTGCTCCTTCCCAACACCAAAGCCGCACTCATACCTGCTGGCCCACCACCGATCACAATGACTTGATATACTTTGCTCATTTTTTCGCGGAAAACTTCAGCATTACTGTACCACCAGCCGTTTTTGGTATGACCCTCGATCGGAAGACAATTTCAAAAAATAAATACCTGCCGGTACTGCCGCGATTGTTCTTTCATTCACTCCGACACTCAGTTTATTAAAGCGCTGAACAATTTGACCTGAGGCGTTCATGAGCTGACCGGTGATGTTTTGCTCACCCTGATTAGACACTTCAATATGAATGGTATTGGTGGCGGGATTCGGCCAAATCTGAAAAGGAGTTTGGGATAATTGATCAGCGACCGCCGTCGACTCATTCAAAGTAAACTTCAAGATAGCACCTGGATTCCTGAGATTCCTGGTGTCGTTCAATCCTGAAGCGTCTGAGGTCCGCCCCCCTTGGTCGGTGATTAAATAAAAAGATTTTCCATCGGGATCCATTGCGATGTCGCGATAGCGATTGGCCGTATAAAATAACTGCATCGTATCGCCTACCACGCCATTTCCCTCTTCATCCAATTGAAGCCGATACACCCGTCCCCTTTTTAGACTAGTCACCAGGAGAGAACGCTGCCATCCTGGTATGGCCTCACTTTCATAAATGCCAATACTAGAAGGTGCTACATTGGGTCGGCATATCCACGAATTTTCGCATGCTGGATTATTGTAATCATAATCGTCTGTCACGGCGAACATAGAAAAGATAGGCTCTTTGTACCGATCGTCCATAAAAGTGGACTCTTCTGCCAGTTCGGCCGGTGAAGGACATGTCCCATTCTGGTAATCTACCGATAGACAATTCGGTAGCGTTGACCAATTGCAATAATCATATGCTTGGTCATCCTGAAAACCAACCACATTGGGCCAGCCATAATTTCGCCCGGACTCGATCTTATTTACCTCATCGTCGGTATTTGGTCCATGCTCGTCGGCATATAGAGCCCCGCTGCTACTAAACACAATACCTTGAGGATTTCGGTGTCCGTATGAATAAATATGGCTCTGCACACCAGCCAGCACTGGATTATCGTCTGGTATGGAACCATCCGTATTCAATCGTAGAATTTTTCCAGGATAATTGGACCAATCTCCGGCATCAATTTCTGCCTGACTTGGCAGCACTTGAGAAAGAATGGGATTGCAATAGTTTCGATTTTGGTTTCCACCTTGATCACCGATGGTGTAATACAGTTTGCCGTCAGGACCAAAGACCAGTCTTCCGGAGTTGTGATCATTACTCGCGGGTAAATTTTCGATCACGATCATCGGTTCTGCCAAGGTACCATCTCCCTCATTATTGGTATAGGTAAAGCGGACTATTTTTTGCTTTCGCTCATCATTTGTAATATAGCTATAGGAGCAGTATAAGTAGGGAACGCTTTCTAGAATGGAATCATGCAGAACCATACCCAATAATCCATCCTGGCCGGAAGATGAAAATACATCCGGAATATCGACGAGAAGATCACGCTCTGCGGTTTCGGGATTAATTCTAACGATCACACCTTCTTCCCTCTCTGTGATCCATAAAAACCCATCGGGGCCGTAGTGAAGATCCCACGGAGTGGTCAATAAATTGTTGGCGCCAATTTGAGACATTGTAAACGATTCATTTTGTGCCTGGCCTACTTGGAACAACAACAAAAAAATAATCGAGTACCTGGTTTCGGAGAGGTTAATGGCTTGCATTAATATTAATTTTTAATTAGTGTAGGGCAACTAAGGGCATATCAGTCCATCGATGCTGATTTGCGGTCAAATGTAGTTTTTTCTCAAGGAAATCATTGACCCATCGCAAACATGCCTGCAGTCACCGTTGATCTTCTCGGTAGCTTTTAGTGATGACCAGATCGGTAGAGGATGCATGCACCCTCCGTGTTCATTGCAACCGTTGGGCTCAAAGACAGAGCAGGTAAGCCGTTAATGCCTCTTTTTCCGCTTTGCTTAGGTGAAGCTCCAGAATCAGGTTGAAAAATTCTACGGCATCATCCAAAGTAGGCAATCGATCATCATGCAAGTAAGGGGGAGAATCCTTTATTCCGCGTAATGGGAAAGTCTTGATCGGTCCTTCCGGTCTACCGGTATAAAAGCGTTCCACTTTGAGGTCATGCATATAATCATCCACAAACGCCGGACCGTAGTGGCATGTTGCGCATTTAGCTTTCCCCTTGAAGATTTGCTCCCCTAGGAGCTCTTGCTCGGTGGCCTTTGACGGAATGAGATTGCTCATTGCATCCAGTTTTGGAGCGGGTGGAAAATCTAGCATGGCATTGAAATCACCCATTCGATTTGCCACCGCTTTTTGATGTGCCCTTGGGCCAATGTGTTGCATCATTCCAGGATCCCCATCAAAATATTCTTCGATTTCAGCAAAGTGATCCATACTCCTGATTGATCTTTTCGAAGACAGTTGCATTAAATTATAGTTACCCCTCATCGAGGGTGTACCCACCCGAAGTCGTGCGAGATGAGGCCTGCTATCTGGTCCTAACTCGAAAGCGCCATTTGTGTGACCATTCACGTGACAGGAAAAACATGAGACACCAGCACTCGGTTCAATGGTCACTCGATGGGTAGTTTGATTAAACCAAGTGGTCGCGGTAGGTCGCAGGAGTTCCTTTAAACCCTCCATTTGTTCTGGGGTGAGTAAACCATTAAAAATTTCGTAGTAGTTCGACAAAGTAACTTCGCGGCCATCGGTGACATCACCCAATTCCTTATGGTTAGAAAGGAACATGGGGGGTGGAAACTCAGGTAAGTATTCATCGGGGTAATCATGATCGACATCGATCCGCACATGTTCGGGATGCGTCTTATTCCAATTGTCGGGAAAAACCATATGCGCGGTAGATGCCAGGGGATGCGCCAAAGGCTTAAAAGGAAATAGATCCCTTTTCTTGATTTCACTGGGGGATAGTTCGGCCAATTCTTCGTATGAGTTTATTCCGGAAGGAAGCCGTGCAATGGGGCCTTGCATAATGGGTTTGCTGCCACCAGACATAAAATGGTTGGCAAAAGTCTTATGGTTGAAGTCATATCTCGCATCCATATACTTCCTGATATCGGCCATCAAAGTGGACTTCTGCTTATTGTGAAACGCCACCCACTCCGTCCAGCTCATCGGCAGATTCGGATCCATGAACGAAGAACTGCCCTTACCACCATACCGCCAAAGGTCGAAGGGCGTCCGTTCTCCCTTGTCTACATCTGGAAAAGGGAGAAGTGAATCAATATGGCCTGATCCTAAATCATAGTCTGGTTCTTGATAATCTTCAATTTCTGCACCAGGAGATTGCAGGAGATGTAGATTATCATGGGCAATTTGAAAACCCAGGAACAGGAACAAGCACAATAGACAAAAATAAATCAGTTGCTTCCTTCTCATGACACTAAATTTTAGTCTGAGGAGTAAGTTATTATTACTGAAGTTATTTTCTCATTCGGTCGAGTAATTTATAACGAGTTTAATTAAGTAGTATAGCACCCACCTAATTTGTAGTTCCAAAGGACAAAACAAGTCGTACTGATGGTTAAACCTGGGGGGAAAGCAGAGGACTGGCCATCCTCACCAGCCACCGACGCCACCACCACCGCCACCACCCCCAGAAAATCCGCCACCACCGCTTCCACTACCAGAATCAGAGGGCTTAGTGGCCGCACTTGACACGCTCTCGGTAAAATTGCGTCCAAAATGATCAGAAAAATAAAGTGGAGAGGTACTGTTGTGCCATTGAGGCTGGTACTGGGCTTGATCCAGAATTCGTTTAAATTTCTCTGTCCATTGGTGCTCCACACCCAACGCAAAAGCATAAGGCAAGATTCCTTCAAAATGTTCCGGTGACATGGTCGGTGGATTCAATAAACGCAACCGGTCTTTTTCGGCAAGCTCTAAATACATTTTAAAGCCCTTGATACGCGCCCGTAAATCTAGTTTAGCTGGAGTTGGCTTTTTGATGAGGTATCCATAAATCCCAAGACTTCCCAGAGCCAAAGCACCAAAAATAAGGAGGTATTTAAAACTGCTCGGATTGTTGTATGGGCTGTTGTAAAGAATGAGGCCTGCCACCACGACAACAGCCAAAGTGATCAGCACAGGAATGACTAGAAATTTAGCATTGTGGCCCTCCCAAATAAAGGACCGATGCTGGGCGGAGAGGCTACTTTTATGCCCCGTGAAGGCAGATGCAATATGCTTGTCGTATTTGCCGGTGATTAAAACTCGATCATCGAATGAGAAAAGCGTCTGCATAATGCGTGCTTCTTCGGCAGGTAATGCATCATCCGCCGGTTTCAGTTTGATGAGCTCAAATTGTCGAGACTTGGATAAAAAACCTTTTTTGATCATTTCCTCGATTCTTAGATAACCTTGAATGGCCAGATGCACTACGGAGGCGGTGAAACTTTTGTTGTGATGACTTCCCCTTTCTATATAATTGATGGAGGCTGCCGAGAGTCCGTCGGGCGCTTCCCATATGGGATATGAAGCGGGTGTGGCTGGATCACGACCGTACTTCCACCAAGTATAGATGTAGTAGGGAACAAGAAATATAGATCCAATTAAAACTAGGAGTAGGGTTCCCAACCGCTGCATGATGCCTGGCGTCTGGATAATGCCTTTCTCGATTCCTACTGCTACCGTCAATCCTTCTCCCGGTTGCAACGGCTGGCTGGTGCGATAGTCTAGCACGAGTCCTTCCCGTCTTGCCGTAAACGCTTTTCCTTGCTGACCGTAGGCGCCTGTATATGCTGACTCCTGGACGAGTGTAGCGCCATTGGGTAGTCGAACCCGACAGGAGGCCTTTTCAATCTCAAATTCAACCTCATTTCCAATGGCATTCCAGTAGATTTCGTCGTAGGAATCGAAAAATCCGATTTGATTCGGCACTCGATACTTGATCTTATATTGATACACCCCTGGATCCAGTAAGACCTCTCTTTGACCCAACCTCAAAAGGATTCCATGATCGTGATCGTCCCTAAGGTAAGGTTCAGGTTCCCCATTTTTTTCCACTTCTAAAAGCTCATACTTCACCCGAACTGATCTGTCATTGAGGTTTCTGCTGGTTGGCAAAAATCTTGTTATTCCCCGTTTTATCTTATCACCTTGCACATTTACTTCAATGAATTCGGTCACGGTAATGGATCGATCGACGCCGACTTCAATCTGAGTATCATAATTCAGGATCCTTTCACCCTGCCCAAGTATTGAACCCGTTCCTATGGTAAGAAAAGTAAAGCAGATAAGAGCAGCCTGAGTCTTAATCCAAGTCATAAATGTCGATGCATTAATTTTTAAGCAAAGTGGTTCCGTGATCCATCTCAACGTGCTCTAAAGGAGTCAAAGTATGACAAACGATAGATCCATCACATAGTCCAGGTCGACCGATTAAGCATGCGTGGGTCCAAAAAAAGCCAGTAATATTTGTTCTAAAATTTAACCTCCGGTGCTGCCCGTTCACTTTTGGTTTCAATCTCAAAGAACTCACCCAACTCAAAGTTAAAGCTGCCGGCGATCAAACTAGATGGAAATGATTCCACTAAGATGTTGTTCTCTCTGACGGTAGCATTATAATATCGACGTGCTTTCTCCACATCATTTTCTACGGCTGCAAGCTCCTCCTGCAGCTCTTTAAAATTGGTATTGGCTTTTAGATCCGGATAGGCTTCACTAAGTGCGAAGACATTGGCTAATGCGGTGTTGAGTTGACCCTCTGCGGCTGTTTGAGCTTTGATGCCCTCTGCATTCAAAGCCTGGTTTCGAGCATTGATGACCTGGTTCAGGGTTTCTTGCTCATGTTTCGCATATCCCTTCACCGTTTGAACCAGATTCGGAATTAGATCATGTCTCTTTTTTAGTTGAACATCAATGCCACTCCAGCCCTCTTCCATCATTGACCTTTTGCGAACCAACTTATTATAAACGTTGACTAGATAGAAGATAATGAGCGCACCGGCAATAATTACAATGGTGAAAAACCCCATAATTCTCGTTTGTTTTGTTTTATGCAATTTACGATTATCGGAGTTCTTTTGCCAATCTACCTGCTCATGATTAGACGAGACTGACCAAATATTCGATTAGCATAAGACTTTATTTTTTCCTCCTTTTTAAGGAACTATTTTCGAAAAAATGATTTCGAATTTGAGTAGTAGTTGATCTCCCCAATTATTTCCTCCTTTGAGATGCAGAATACGAGATCCAATTGATATCCAAACCCTGATGCAACCGGGAACTTAATCCTTGGTGGACACCTTAATCGCCCTCTGGAAGGGTTTTTCAAGTATGTAAATGACCATCACATTGATGACCAGACTTATCATCATAATGATAAAAAAGTCACCCTGATAATGGCTGTAAATCATTAGGATCATGAGTGCATAGAAGATGACCAAGCCAAGGATAGACTCCGCAAGATGGCTTCTGGTCCGATCAAACCACTTAGGCACACGTGTGGATAAAGAGGGTACGATAAAAAACCAAAAAAAGATCATGGTAAATATGTTCCAACCAATCGTAATAGATATCAATACCAAAACGCCTGTCATGGTGATTAACAGGGATAACGTTTTAGCCGAGCTCAGTAGTAACTTTTTATTCATGATTTGCCCTTCTGGTAAAGTCAAAGTAAAGTAAGATAGCGGTTAAATCCGAATTTTTCAATGAATCACAACGCGTAGCGATCATCAATTTACACACTATGCCCTTCGAAGGAGGGATTTTACACATCTGTTTTGACCATGGCTACTTCTTAATTTGATACGTCAACTCAACCATCCCATCTCGATAAGCGACAACGTCTCTGAGATGCAATTGCTTTTCAACCGAAACCTCATCAAAAAAGGGAATGCCCGATCCCAAAATTACTGGCATAATGGTCAGAACAATTTCATCTGCCAGGCCGAGTTGAATAAACTGCTTAGTGAGTTGGGCACCACCTACCATCCAAATGTTCTGATAAACAGTGGTCAATTTCTCTTGTACAAATCTTGGTAAATCACCCGCACAAAATTCGACGTTTTCCTTATCCGTTATTAGCTTGCGACTGGTCAAAACTTTCACTGGCACGTCTCCGTAGGGCCAGCCAAATTCCACAGCGTGCTCGAAGGTTTTTGAGCCCATCACATAGCAATCAATTTTACTGAGAAAAATGGCTATATCTTCCTCTGAAAGTGTAATTCCGCTTTCGTGATGATCTTGAGACTGCATCCAATCTATATTGCCATCCTTTTTAGCTATGATACCGTCTAAGCTCGAGACCATGTGAATGGTTATCTTCGATTGCTGTTGCATTTTTTTTAAGCTTTGATACTAATTGAAGAAATGTTACAAGTGGAAGATAATGGCAAATATCACACTTCGCACAAAATTGATGAACCGATGCTCCACTGCAATATCACAAGTATAAAAGACTATTTTGTGGATTTAAAGACTTCTCCATGAGTATTCAACCTGCGTTGATCCCATCGATTTTATTCATCATTGGCACCTTTTTAAATGGTGCGCTATTTGCACAGGAGACCGTTGCATTCGTCTATGGAGATGCATTACCAGATGCACCAGCATTAGCGAAAAGAGGGGATTATTCGATTGGAGTACGCACCATCGAACTCCTTCATGAGGAACAAATTGATATTCTCAATTCACAGGGTGGAGTAGACCCTTTATATGATCGCCCACTCACCATCGAAGTTTGGTACCCCGCATATAAAGATCAGGAAGACGGACTGGTCACCTATCATGATGTGATGGGTACCGCTGGTGATCCTAACCGGCCGATAGTTCCATTCACGTTTCTAGGTCGAGCTACCAGGGATGCCCCGGCCATCTCGACTGAAGAATCCTTTCCGTTGGTCATTGTTTCACATGGTTATGTGGGTTCAAGATTCCTAATGACTTACCTCACGGAAAATCTTGCCTCAAAAGGATACATCGTAGTGGCCATCGATCACACTGAATCGACCTTCTCTGATGCTGCTGGATTTCAAAGCACTCTGCTTAACCGCTCCAAAGATATTCTCTTTGTAATAAATGAGGTGGCTGACTTGAGCAGTAATGACCATCATTTCCTTTCGGGTCTGGTCGATGCGGAGCAGACCGCCATCATCGGATATTCTATGGGTGGGTATGGTGCGCTCAACGCCGCAGGTGCAGCTTATAGTAAAGCTGCCATTGACTTTTTCAAAAGGATGACGGGAGGAAGTAATGCCCTTGCCTCACGGGGCATGCAAAGTGAAGCTTTTAAGACTTCGATGGATTCGAGGATTAAAGCCGTGGTAGCCTTTGCCCCTTGGGGCATGGAGCGCGGTGTTTGGGACACGGAGACGTTGAAAGGATTGAGGGTGCCGACCTTTTTCATCGCCGGTAGTGAAGACGACATTTCCGGGTATGAGAAGGGCATCAAAGCAATTTATGACGGGTCAGTGCATGCCGATCGCTATTTGTTGACTTACTTAAATGCACGACACAATGTGGCACCTAATCCTCCACCAGTCGAAGCATTAAAACCAGGCTTACACATTGATGAGTATTATCGCTACGCCGAACCCTCTTGGGATGAGCGGCGTCTCAATAACATCAATCAACATTTTATTACTGCTTTTCTAGGCACCCATCTCAAGCAAGAAGATTTTCAAAAATATTTGAATATTCAGGCCGACTCCAACAAGGAAACCTGGCCGGGATTTATCGAGCGATCATCTACTGGGATGCAATTACTACACACCGAAGCCCAGCCGTAGAGGATGGGTGAATGTAGGTGCAGTAGTGCTTTAAGGTGCAACATGCAACGGCTCGAAAGACAGACTTAATTTTTTGAAGTTGCGATTACCTATGGCTGGTGGAGTTTAGGTTTTTTTTTGAAATAGAATTTCATATTTCTATTGCACGAGAAAATCAGCTAGATGCCGAGCGATGTTTTGACCGGTACTATTCTGATAATAACTATATGCAGGACTCGGATTAACTTCAAAGCAGTACACTTGTCCAGAGCGGTCAATACGCAAATCAATTCCTCCAAAATGAAGCCCAATCATCCTATTGAGGTCGATGCATTTTTGCCTGATATCTGCTGGGATTTCACCTGCCGAAAGATTGGTGCTTTTGCCTTCTTTATGGGCATAACGATAATCCACGCCATTGCTCTGAATTTTGGTAGCTATCACCGTTTCGTCAATAACATGCACACGCCAATCGGTCCCGTCAATATAAGCCTGAAATTGGGTAGGACAATTAGCAATTTTTCTTAAACGATCGGCATCATTGATGTCCAATTCTCGCACAATCGACCGGACACCACTCGCGGATTTATAAATCACCTTCCCATACCTTTGATGAAATGCACGTACCTCAGTTGTATCATTGGAAATCAAGGTCGGTGGTATCTGAAGACCAGCTTTCTTAATCAATTGTCCTTGGTAAGGCTTGGATCCATTAGAAGCCATTGATTTGCGCGAATTCACCACTTTCGCCAATGCCACATCTGACCATTCCCAAATCATTTTAGTGACCCGTCTTGCGTGTTCAAGCAAATCGTTATCCGTCGAACCTTGCAGTTCAGGAAGCTTAGCGTTATCCATGGATCTGATGTACAGACCCGAGAATGTGCTAATATTATAGGACAGGCCCCCGTAGGTTAGGATACCATCAACTCCGCTAGCATGTGGTGAAAGTTCTATTTGAATATCCTTGATCCGTCTCTGATTGAGCATTAAGTAAGGATAATTCCTCCCATCCAATTCATTTTTCAATAATTCAATGGGAGGCTCTGAAGGTATACCAAAAATTAATATCATAGGGCCAGTTTTTCAATCCGTGCATGACTTGAAAGGCAGGTTGCCATATCTTCCAAAAACTCAGTATAATTGGGCAAGAAACTAATGCCCGTGTAGAGTCGCTCACCCTGCACCAAATCACTGTATAATTCAAACTGATTTTTGTTTAAAAAATCACTCAAGTGGGTGGCTTCCACCAGCATATCTGGCTGGCTAATAAAATGTGAGCCTTGGCAGTGAAAGTAAAATACACGCTCGAATTGATCAGACGGAACGTAATATTCCCTAAAATCATCCGTCGTGGGAAGGCCTGCCGCATTCATCGCCATTTGTAGAGCCAATTCGTTGGTAGCGTTTCCCAAAAACGAATAGACATCGGGTTGGTTGATCACAGGGCAGCTCAAGCTGGCACAAATCGAACTAAAAATGGCAAGCCATTCCTGATTAATGTAATCTCGATCGGGACATGAGGGTACCGAGATGTAACTAATTCGATTGATAAGTAATTGAATGTCATCTCCACGCACGGTCGTTCCATTGGGAAAAGTCATTTTTAGACGATTGCCACTCCGATCAAGTGTATGGGTCAATTTTGTTCCGAAAAGCAAAGTTGTTGCATCTACTACCAAGACCTGCAATCCATATCGACCAAGATTTAAATGCTCGGCCAGCAGCTTGGCAGATGGATCCCAATCGTTACAAAAAACAACAATCATGATGTAGTGTTGTGAAAGCCTGGGTCATGCAACCATCGCTGCAAAACCCAGGCTCTATGCAATAGGGTTAAGGATTAATGATCTTATTCGTTTCGGAGGGCGCCCTTAGATAGATCTGGCCTTTCTTCTGAGGAGATAAAATGTCTCAGCCCTTGTATTTCACGTTCCATCGAATTCAATCTGCCAAGAAGATCGCCAGGACCATCACCAGGAAAATCAGGCCGCTCAAAAAACTTGTCTTCTACCAGGTCTTTATCTTTTTCCTTTAATTCCTTCCATTCCTTAATTTCACCCTTGTGAAATTCTTTTCGTTCTTTAAATTCTTTGAATTCGCCTTTGCCAAATTCCTTTCTTTCCTTCCACTCCTTAATTTCAATTTTCTCATTTTTCTCCTTAAACTCTCCTTTCCCGATCTCTTTCCCAAATTCCTTGATTGGCTTGGTGACCGTGCAGGTATGTATTTCGACATCCATCTCATCTAACACGTCTTGAATATGATTGGCAATCCCGATCGAACCGCTTCCATTTCCAGCAAAATACAATCCCACCACCTTGTCATTCTGATCCACCACAACAGATCCGGAATCGCCACTGAGACCAAAGGCAGCGCTCTGCGCAGGATCAACTTCAATCCGGATTTGATTGGTCAGGGTGATCACTCCCAAGGAGTCATAATCAACATTGACTGAAAGATTAGTTGAAGTGATTTTACCATAGGTCAATTCGGTGGTCCTTCCCCTTTTTCTGACGGGAGCGTCTTCTACAGCATTGGCCTTGCCTTTTACCTCTCCGATGTCCTGAATTTCGCAGCTGAAAGGCCGACCATTGATGGTGGCCACGGCGGCATCCACCGAGCTATTGAGGGTAGCGCGTTGCAGAGATCCCACAACGTCTGTGGGACAATTGCCACCGTCATTTCGAGCCGGCTGCGCAAGTGTATCTCCCACCGACCACGAATTATCGACCGACATGACATGAAAATTACTTAACATCATTTTTTGATTTGTGCTCCGATCCCTGACCATACAACCCAGTGTTCCAACATAAATGTAACCACCGATACTTCTACACGGACCAATGCTTATCCCACCCTTCAACGTTGAATATTTCGTGGTATCGACTTGCTTGCGAAGATCGGTAATGGACATTCGCTGGTAGTGTGCAAAAAATATTTCTTCCTTCACATCCGTCTTAACTCCCTCGATGGTTCGTGGTATCTTCTCGTTTTCCTTCAGTTTGCTGAGGGGTTTTTTCTTCTTGACATAGACTTGAATAGAAAGCTCTCCCGTTAGCTTTCCTTTCGATTCCTTTTCTTGAATATCAACGCCCGTGACACCAGGTATGCTCAAAAGTTCCTGCTCGATGTCGTCTTTGATGGCTTTGATTTCTGCCTTTGTTTTCATCTTGATTAGTTTTATCGGATTAATTAAATATTTTTAACAACCATGGATTTTCGATCCTTCCAGGCAAAAACATGGTCTTTATTCTAAGTGGCAAATGACAACAAATCCACTAGTAAACATAAGTGTTACAAAAGTGTAATCCCGTTACCAAAATCAGTGAAAAATCCGTGCTGAAAAAAGCTGAAATGCAAACACACCAGGGCCATAATAGATCATACACTCCCTTGTACCAGGGTATTGTTGCACCATACACCTGCGATGATGTCACCAAATAAATGGAAGAATCAGCTGATTGAATCCCCGCACCTACTTACTACGCATGCCCAAGGCACGAAGTCAAAACCCTAAAAAGGAAGCCCGAAAGAGTGATAGGGCTGGACCCCGGCTGTTTAAAGGAACTAGTTTTCTGCGATGTTGAGAATATTGATCACGCAGCTTTCCCGGTTTCCAACACTAAAGGCAAAGTCCTGTGCCACTTTGTGTCCATTCGAATACTGAGCTGGAATCCAACTCGTCATGTTTTTAACAGCATGCAACAGTGCAGTATCCACCTCCTCATTTTCGGCAGACCAGAAGACGTGTGGGTTGATAATTTGTCCGCTTTCATCGACCGTGAATTTAATAGCAGCTAGTTGGTAGCCCTCAATGATGCCCGCAGGAATCTTATCGATGGCGGATTCACGTAAGTAGGCTTTGAGCGCTTCGTATCCACGTGGATAAGTAGCAGGTTGATCGGGATTCACCAAAAAGGAAAAATCAAACTTTCTAAGATCATTTTGTTGTAGGGTATTCTCCGGAATATAATCGACCTCAACATGAATGTCCGTGGCCACATCAGCTTCGGCCATCAACTGTTTCTGGTCCTGAGTTAGCATGTGATCTATACTTCGTGCCGTCTTTGTTATTCCCTCATGGTTGACTGAAATCGCAACGGATTGATACCGCCGAACCCACGTTGGTTTAAAGTGCTTATTCAAATCACTGAGCGTCTTGGCCTCTACCAATTTCTGTTTCGTCAATGACAGTGGTGGGTCAAGGCGATCGACTTCAAAGTCCAGTGAGACATTCAGGCGATCTTGAGAACGAACTGGGTGCACCAAAAGCATCGAAAAAAACACAACCGCAGCAAAATGGATCTTCATAACGATAAAATTAACGGACACGCTGGGTAACAACAATATCCAGGCCTATTTCATACCGTACAAACATAGGCCACCCCTGGTCCATAATCGACTTCAACGGTGTAAAGAAGTGTAAAATTGAGCAAAAGCGCTGAGCTTATTCACCAATCAGTCCATCCATTTTCATGCATCTACCTCTTTCCCTCATGGATGAACACCCGAAAGAGACCCTTCTAGCCTGGGGTTGCCGGCAATGCGTGTAATCAGGGTGGGATCCGGATTCGGATCCCACCACATGGTTCAATTGTTTGCTGGTATCGGTTGCCGTTGAATGGTCAAGGGTGCACTTTGTGGATCGTTACGTAAACTTTGGACTTGTCAACGATGCTTGGGGGCGGCCCCATGGTCTCTGGTGCAGGGGATTCCTCCCTATATCCTCCACCTCCTGGATCGTGCGCTACGGCCAATGGCATCAAACCAGTTCCTGGTACCGCAGATGCTTGATACCAAAAGCCATAAATCGAGATAGATTCGCCTTCGTGCACTTCGACTATCGTACTCACATTTGGCGCATTGTTGCGATTCAGTGGTTGACCAATCACACCATTATCATCGGCTCCAAAGGCAATCTGCAGATTATTTCCCTGCGAATACATAAAGTCATCAAGAGGGCTTGGTTCCTCATCGTGCGGCCTTCCCGTGAATACTCCGATGCTTACGTACGACCTGGACTCCAACGGAATGGTACCTCCTCCAACGTCCATCGCAGGAAGATAGTCCAAGATCTCGTATTCGCAACGTGCTGTCACCTGATATAGGCCAGGCTCTTCCGGAAAAAATGAACCTGCCGAGAAAGCAGCACCAGGAGAGGCTGCGAAAAATTCACCCTTGATATCAAACTGAACTTTATCAAACGGAATCTTGGTCCATTGATTTACGGGAATCGCCATCGTGTCACCCAACCAGGCATATGCCGAACTGGGTGAAAATGCAGCATTGTCGAGATCATCCCATTGAATCCCGTCATATCCCCGGAATCTTCCATTTCGATATTCTACCGTGCCAGCGTTTGGCGCCAGAGAGGTTGCTGTGTCAAGTGTAATGGCACCTTCATTATCGATTTTTTCTTGGGCTATAGCCCCGGTCTGGTAGCAAATAAAAATTGCCAAAAACAAAATAATCTGTTTCATTGCTGGTGATTTAACAAGGTTAATTAATCCATATTGTTCCGGTTTATAAAGTGTGTGTAGAAACTTATCTGAGTGGCTTCCACATCGGCACCGTCAGAACGTGCCAGCGTATTGTTTGGCCCTGGCTTAAAAGAATCCCGTCCGAGCGAGGTGTTTGTCGACTGTTCACAGCCATCTGACTCAGTCATCCTGCTTGACGTACCAAATACGTGCAAAAGCTGCTCTGCTTGTAAGAGCGGATATCAAATCTATTTCCATAATTTCTGAATCAGTCTGATCTGATCACTCGATCTTTTGAGAAGTCGTTCGATCTGGATGTGCGAGTGGATCACTAGACAATGCTTGGCTTTCCGGGTCGATCCAAAAATGACCAAGCAGGAGAGATAAATGGCTCTACAGACTTTGTGACTAAAGTGATGCAACATCGCCTCCACGGCTCCAAACAATATCAAATGGAAACTTGGAGAGGCAAAAAAATCCATGAGGTTACACCGATGGATGCAGATTGCCAATCAATCTTGGTTGGATTCTAAAGCAAGTCGGTTGATGTATTTAATATCGCTGTCATACCACCAAACCAGCCTGGAATAAAAATGTCACGACAAACATTTTTCCTTTTGCGTCAGTCTTTGATCCTACCTACGCGACCATCAGCGCAACCTAAACGTGGTTGTTACTCCAGAAATATACGTCTTAAATCCAATGCGAATCACTATGGTAATAACCTCGAAGTGGATAAAATCTCTGCCATTATTGCAAGGGATAAAACAATCGTCAAAAATTCTTTCGCCTCCCTACCTCAGGGAATACGGGCTATCATTCGCAAGGGTCCTCCTGACCCACCCTTGATTTTCATGGGCAGGGCAATCACAATGGCCCCTTTTTCAGGAAGTTGGTCAAGGTTTGCTAAGTTTTCAAATGCTGGAATATTGGCAGCAAATAGAATGCGGTGACTCTCAAACGCTGATGATCTCCCGTAGTCAATGCTGGGTGTGTCCAAACCAATTGCCTTAATATTTCTTTGTTTTACCAACCAGGCTGCCGCTTCGGGATGAAGTCCGGGAAAGTGAAGGAGAGGTAGAGCGAGCTCTCCTGTTTGGTCGGTACCCATATACTTCTTCTTATTGGGCCAAAAGGAGGCCAAACCGGTGCGAAGTAAAACAAGACTGCCATCGGGAATGTTTCCAAATTTTCGCTCCCATCTCTTGAAGTCGCTCACTTGTACCTGGTAATCAATATAGTCACTGACGGAATCGCGCACATCGATGACCACGGCCGGACCCATGAGATTCTTTAGAGGAATCTCATCGACGCTTTGCATCCCTTTGCTGAAATGAATGGGAGCATCAATGTGGGTACCTCCGTGCTCGGCACTCTGGAAAGAATATGCTGAGTAATAGTATCCCAGCGGTGTCATTCCCTCAAAAACGGTATCCAGCCTAAATCCATCACTCGTGGGCCAATAGGGCGTTTGTGCATCATAGCTGTGGCTTAAATCGACCCACCGGTTTGCATCTGAAAACAGATCATCGTACCTAGTCTGACAACCCATAGCGAATAAAAAAGAGATGATCGCTATTTTAAGAAACTGAATTCTGATCATGGTATTTTTCATAAAAGAAAATTAACGAATTATCACTTCCTAGTAAAACGTCCTTGATCTATCGCGTTGGATAGGTAGCACTAGCAGATCGGTCAAAACTGGTGCATCTTAGATGCAAGTGGTAGCTTAATATCACTTCAAAGCTCACCTTTTGGCATCCAAAAGAGTACCCGGGTCTTGATGGATAAGGCATTATCGAATGGCTGGTGGAATGCCGGAATCATCGCATGGATGGGTGGGGCTTTCGTTCAAAAGTACTCATGTTGATCAAATAAGGATGATTCTGCTTACGGTTGCGAGGGTGCTCCTTTAAGGAGGTCTTCCACATATCAGGGAAGTTTTGATTTAATGATGCCAGTGTTGACATAGTGAATTTTTTGAGAAGAATAAAATTTAGTGGCGACCTTAAAGAATTGTTGTAAACTATGCTAAGTATTATTTTGTGTTCGTAACAATTCTAACATAAATAATTTTCCATGGTCATTCAAAAGATATGCAGTGTGATAATCATCTTGACCTTCATCACTGCAGGGCGGGCCCAAAGTCAACCCACGGTCGTGACCGGAACCGTCCTCTACAATCCTAAGATGAATGATTGCTTCCAGGAGGTACCTTGTTTCGATGCGGTGGCTTTGACAGACGCTGCAGATTGGATTCCACCCAAAGCCGCCGTTAATATTATGGTCAAAGGAACTGGTAAAGCCGTCAAGACAAATCCGGAGGGTAAATATTCTATTGAAATTCCCCCCGGCAGCGACACCTTGTTGTTTTGCTACATCGGACACAACCGCCTTGAGGTTCCGATCCAACATCGGAGGGAAATCGACGTGAAATTAACTCCAACTCCCATTCCGGTGATCGATCGACTAATGAAACTGATCATGCCGATATTAGATGCCGGTAAATTTCCAGATATCGATGAACTGGCCCGAAATGGTCAGGTAAACCGAGCCACCGCTCGTGACCTACTCTGGTTGGTCTTAGGTAATCAACGTATGAAGCAGCACTATCCGGGAGAATTTATTCCCGACTACCGGTTTTCACAATAAAATGATTTGGCGCCTTGCATCCTTTGATGACCCTCAAAAAAAATACCGACATGCCACATTTTCAACACTCTCTAGCTGATCCAAACCACAATAAAACTTGGATTCTCGTAATTCAGTGGTTCCTTTTCCCGCTTTTGATTTACGGACAATCACCTAACCTGAAAATAGAAATCCCAGAAACAACGACTTATTGGGGTCAATACGGACCAGCCTCTTCCTTTGATCCAGCGATTATTGTTAAGGAGCCTCATCACCTTCCGGAGTGGGCACTACTGCAACGAAAATTATTAGAATCTGCCTCCCAAGCTTGTGCCCTTTTTTTTGATCACTATTTCGACGAGCATGGGTTTCTCCTCACCGACCTTCGATGGGGAGCAAACGATGGGCCGGACGATGCCATCGAGAATGTAAATCGCTGGCCACAATTGTATGCCCTCGGTGGCCATCCTGAAATTATGCACCTATATAAAAAGGTTTATGAAGGACATGTTCGGCAAATGTCACTTCCAGCTAAGTCAGTAACCGGTCAGCCATCTCATTTACCCTATGCTGTGGATGGTATGTATTTCAAAGAATTTCCAACTCGCGCTGATTGGATGCATATTGCTGAGGGCCTCATCGTGTTTAACATGATGGGATTGGGTGATCCATACGATCTGAAATTCAGACATCGCACATGCAGATTCGCCGGATTTTACATGAATGAAGATCCCGGTGCCATGAATTTTGATTATGACCATGACATCATCCGGAGCATGTATAATGGAAGCCGTGGCCCGCTGATGCGCCAGACAAACAGTGTAGATTGGACGGGAGATCCATCTGAGGTAAGGAATCGTTACCTGGCCGGACACGGCGAGGAAAATTATGAGGAATTTCTCTTTCATTTCAAGGACTACCACCATACCGAAGGGGATGTTCCCTTAAATCTAATGTCAACGACCCTTGCACTAAATGCATACTTCCTTACCGGAGATAAAAAATATCGAGAATGGTTACTCACCTACGTCGATGCATGGTATGATCGGATGGAAGACAACAACTGGATCATTCCCAGCAATATTGGTTCGGATGGAACCATCGGTGGTGCGACCGAAGGAAAGTGGTATGGTGGCACCTATGGCTGGAGCTTTACAGTCGACCAACAAACCCCACCGGCTCAGGGGTTGTCGGATCGTGAACGCACACGCTGGGGATTTGTAGGATTTATGAACGCCTATGTGCTAACAGGTGATGACCGCTACTTGGAAGCATGGCGCAAGCAGCATTCGGTTATTCATAAAGCCGGAAAAATGATTAATGGCATCTATCATACCCCTCGCATGTATGGCAATCCGGAATGGAGTAGAGAAGGATATACGAAAGATGATGGCTGGTACAGCTTCCGACCCTATCGAGCGGAAGATGAGAATATGCTGCAGTTATATTACCTCTCTATGGATGAGAGAGACCGTGAGCACATCAAACTCAACCCTTGGCTGGCCTATCTCGAAGGCTTAAATCCGGACTATGCGATCCATGCAATGCGCGCGGATTTAGCAGATGTGAAGAAACGCATGAAACTGCTTCGTGATGATCATTCCTCGCCTGATATGCGGCTCACGGATGATCCTATGAACAAAAACCCCGCAAGCATTACATCCCTAATTCGATTGATGGGTGGCGGCCTCTATGAGCCAGCACATGCGCGTCGATCCCCGCCCTTTCATACCCGCCTTCGCTATTTTGACCCGGAGAAGAGACGCGCAGGAGTGCCTGATGATGTGGCCGTATTGGTCGACCGAATGACCGATCGGTACGCCCGGCTAAATATTGTGAACCTCAACCCTATTATTGAACGACAGATCGTCATTCAGGGCGGTGCTTATGGAGAGCATCAATTTTTGACCGTCACCTTCCAAGATCAGCGAGTTGACATCGATGGTTCCTCTTTCACGGTTACCCTAGAGCCAGGCGCTGGAGGCACGCTTGAGATTGAAATGGACCGCTATGTCAATCAACCTGACTTGGATTTTCCATGGAATCGTTGAACGGATGCGCTGACATCGAGTTGGACAAAAAATACGCTTGCATCGGTTCGAAATAATGATTCACCCAACCCTCTTGATAATGCCCACCATGCTCAGGCAGATTGGTGTGAATCAGTATTATTTCGGTGATGCCATCCTTTTCGTTCAGCTGAATTTCAACGGTAGAGTCTTCTTCATGTTCTTCGAATTGGCTGGTTCGCCAAGATTGCACAATCCTCTGAGGAGGTTGCAGATGGAGATTCGTTCCTTCAATATAGCCATCCCAAGCGCTAAATTTACCGCCCACCTCACTGGAGACATTAGCTTCTCCTCCGGTCATCTTCGAATGGCCTATACTGCTTAGCCAGGCCGAGTAAATCTCCTCTGCCCGGGCCCTAATCGTTGTCCTCAATGTAAATTCCATCTTGCTTTTTAAAAATAACGCTTCTGCAAATCGGAGTGTTGTCAAGGAGGACCATCTGAAATAATACAGTGATTGTCGATGATTTTTGCGAGAATGTCCGAGAATCCGTACATTTTAAGTAAACCAATTTCAAACCAATGAATGCTTACGATCATTTGGAGGCTGTACTGACGGAGCGCACTCCTTTTCATACTTCCGAATATTTTTCTGAGGGATATAAATTATGGAAACAACATGCAAAGACCTTCATCATTTTTACCCTGATACTCGTCCTGGTCCAGAGTATACTAACTTCACTTCCACTAGGAGATCTTGCCAATGAAATATGGTTTAGACATGCAGCCGCATTGGGAGGTGTCTTGGTAAGCCATCGGATCTTTCTGGGCAAAGCGTACGATACTCAGGATTTTCTACAGGGATTTAAATTTAGTGCCCAAATCATTCTCGCACATCTACTACTGGTAGGTATCATCATTGTTTTATTGCTGCCTATTTTGTTAGCCATTGGAATCGGTAGCCTCACACAATTTGCTGATTTTCCACTTTCTGTACCCGTAGAATTATTAGCTGGCCTTGGCATCTGGATGGGACTACTGGTTATTCCCATTTTCTACGTTTTGGTTTTATTTGCCTACGTTGATTGTTTTATCGCCTTTTACAATCTCCCTGCCCTGGATGCGATAAAATATAGCGTGAAGTTTGTGCATCGACAGTGGTTCTCCGTCTTTGGCTTCTTTATCTTAATTGGACTTATGGTAGTCGCAGGACTAATCGGATTCATTATTGGAATCGTGGTAACCATCTCCATGGTCTACCCGATTGTTTATTATTCTTTTCAGGATATGACCCAACTTGAAGAGTTCGAATCATTAGATGTGGAATTGATGGAAACGCACTGAGCTTCTTCAGCTCTAGAAATTCTGTGGCAAAACATATGACCTCGACATTTTTCTATACAAACCACGTCTCGTCTCCATGACTAGAGGTCCACTCCTACCCTAGGTCGAAGGTAATTGGTATTTTAAGCTCATGGATCGACGTACTTTTTTACAAACCCTAGGTCCCTTATTTGCCTATGGAGGCATGGGGTTAGATCAATTAGATGGCAGGCCATCCGATTATTCGCATCACACGCTTTCTGATCAAGGGTGTGGTCGGGCCACCGGCTATGCCGAAGCAACCAAGATCATCACAGTTGGAGACAAAATTCATTTCAGTTGGCTCGACTCTGAGGCAGATCAATTTTTGGTGAAGGTTAAGACCTTCGATCGGAGCGTTGGTCAATGGTCACCTACTTTTACGGTGGGTGAGGCACACGATAATCACGGTGGACCGGCGTTAACCGTAGACAGCCATGGACACTTGCACATCACCTATTTTCCTCATCATCACCCTACGAGGTATCGCAAATCTGTACGACCCAACGATGCATCTTCCTGGAGCAAGGTAGAGGTCTTTGGTGAAAACCTGACCTATCCAACCTTACTCTGCACTCGCGATGACACCCTGATTTGCACAGCTCGTCGCTCCTTTAGAGATAAGCCTTGGGAGATGGAAATGTGGATCCTTCCGAAGGATGGTGAGTGGACCGGACCTAAAACCTTGATTAAGAGCCGTTATCCGGGTTATTCGCATTTTCAAGAGTCCTTGGCCTGGAACCCGGTGGATCAATCCATGCATTTAACCTCCCGAGTTCACGAGCATTCTGATGAAGAATCCTACGGTAAGATTCAAACACTGGTCTACCTGAAGAAGTTTAAAGACAGGGCAGGTTGGTACACCCATGACCTCAAGAAATTAACCACCCCACTTACCATAGACCAAATTCCGCCACTGGAAGCAGGCGGTACTTTAGTGGACAAAGTGATTCGCAGTGGAGCCTGCACGGTTGATCCCAATGGGAATCCATGGATCTTGTACAGCCTGCGACAGAGCGGACACGCAGAGACATTCTTGTGGCGCGGCACAAAGAATAATCGTTGGCAAAAATGGAACCTCGGCAGCCAGCTGCCTGCAAAATATTCCGGATGGTCACTTTCAGTGCCGGGAGGCGTAGTAGTCTCGCACGATCGCATCTCGATTGTCTGTCAAATGCAGCGACCTGCCAGTCATGAAGTGGCCTGGGGCCATCCCAGCAACGAGATTGCCTTATTGACCTCAGATAATGAGGGGAAGTCGTTTTCCTTTCAGCTGCTCAGCGAATTTAACGTCCATAGGCCAAATTGGTTGCCCAGCATTGAACGCCCTACGGGGCACAATCAGGTGTTATCGCGGCCTTCGATGATGTTTACCTCAGGGGTACGTGGGGAGAGAAATGATGACATACTTTCCAATCGAGTGGTGGCATGTATTGCTCGCTAAATGACCTGTGTCACCACTAATATTATTTCCTTCTGTCAAGGCAAGTCACCCATTGGATAGGGAGCCAGAAATAACACGGCTTGCATTTTGAAATCGGATCGTATTCGCTCTAATCTATCCTCCCAAATACTTGAATGCTAAAATCGTAAGGTCGTCGTATTGCGGTGCACCCAAAATAAATTCATGGATCGCATCATCAATGGAACGGACCAACTTTTTCATATTGGCAGGTTGGGAAGTGTTGAGGGTTTCCAATAATCTTGATTCCCCGAAAACGGCACCATCATTTCGTGTTGCCTCCGTCACACCGTCTGTGTACATCACCAAAACATCTCCCGCTTGGAGTTTTTTCTCTCCCATGGTGAAGATATTGGCATCAGTCACACCGAGCACGGACCCCTGAGGCATCGGTAAAAGTTCAAATTCCTTTCCTCCCAGGGCTCCAATGGTGGGATTGTGTCCCGCATTGAGGTATCGAAACCATCCAGTCTTCACGTTGAGTACACCGGCGAACAATGTGATGAACATGGTTTCCGGATTATTGCGCATCAAAATGGTATTGACGGTCTTAAATAGATCTTCGAATGGCCGATTAAGGACCGTCATGCGCAATGCAGTAAGTGCTCTCACCGTAAATAGGGCGGCCATCATGCCTTTGCCTGATGCGTCACCGATGGCTACAAAGAGGTGATCATCATCCAGGGCTAACACATCGTAAAAATCTCCTCCTACTTGAGATGTTTGTTTCAGTAATCCATGCACATCTACTTGTGGATAGCGGGCCACCACCAACCCGACGTCGGGGATCATGCTGGATTGAATTTTGCCGGCTGCCTCCAATTCCTTTTGCAGATTCTGAAAATGCAATTGTTCCTCCATTCGCTGCATGAGCGCCTGGTTATTTCTCCGCAGACGCCGAGTCATGATGCTCATCAAGTTTTTCACACCTTGCCTAGCCCCCACCAATTCTCGCCAAAATACATCCTCGGGAACGAGCAGAATTTTACAGGGTTTTTGGGCCACTGCGTAGGCGGAGGTTCGACGATCTAACATCAGGGACATTTCGCCGATACACTCTCCAGGCCAAACTGGCAAGACCAGATTGGTCCCATCTTGTTCGAGAATGACATTGATTTCACCCTCGAACAACACGTACAATGTCGAATTGGTTACGTCCTTTTCAATGACAACTTCTCCGGTATCCACCTTCCTGAAAGAAGAGTGATCCATAATCAGCTGCAATTGATCGGAGGAGAATCCATCAAATAGAGTATGTTCATCTATAGATTTCACCTAACTGTCTAGTTCCTACACGAAGCATCTTTGCTGCTTAAAATACAAAAGTCATTGACTTTGGCCTTACCACCATTGCCTTGTCGCAGGTGCGATTAGGGTTAGCTTAGGTAGGCTGCTAGTCAAATTGTGAGATGATTTTGGGCTCTGGCTCAATGAGCCTTCGAGGTTCATTAATATCTCTTCATTTGTTTTTTATGAGTTCAATCATTTCTCGAGTGGACTCATGTTTTGCCTTCCGGAAGCTTTTTCAAAAGCTGATTTAACATCATAGAATCCAAGATACATGCTTGCATAGATTCCCGCTATGACGACCCAAAAAAAATTCACCCAACGCATCTATTCTCTCCTTTTCGAAGCACTCCAATGATATTGGTTGGTAGGATAGATTCGTATGATAGAATTTATTGATAATTTCTGATACTAATTACGATAAAGCTGGACTTCAAAGCGATTTAAGCAGGTGGAATTTCCACTCATTTCTTCGGTTCAAAAACAGTGCTTTCACGATAAGCCCGTTGCAACTGAAATGTTTTGCCGTCACCTGGATTGCAAAGAGGACCGAAAACAAGGACAATAGGTGCTTCATAATTAGGTGTAACTATCTGGGCATTTTGAATTCATGATCCAAGTACCTTCTCAGTACCCTCCTGAATAATTGACTTTAGGCTCTCCATAAATTGAATCATCTTGATATTGTCTCTGACTTGAGAAAGTGCAAAGTTATTGCTAAAAATTAAGATGGCTTCTCCATTGCTCTCGAGATGATGCAAGCCACTAATTTCGATCAACACTTTTAATTTATCAGTCAAGAAGGCATCCATGGCTGCAATATCATCTACTTTCACGATATAATTCTTCGGAGCGTCGCTATAAACGATGTAATCAATGTCCTTGTGTTCGAAAATCGGCAGTACTTTGTCTAAGAAATCCTTCTTTTCAATGGTGAATTTTGGGATGGCAAAGGGCAGCCTCATTAATCCAACCGTGGTTTTATATTCATCTGGAAAAATATCTGCACCTTCTTCAAAGGTTACATCCATTAATTCCACGGGCACCTCCTGATCGCGATCGGAAATACAATTAGATTTAGCCTCGAGGGGACGAGTCTTAAAAAAATAAAAAGACATGAAATACTCTAAATCCTGAACAGGTTCGGCCTCAAAATCCCAGCCGTAGCTTTCTGCCATTTCTTTGAGCATATTTTGCCTTCGATTGAGGGGCTCGACCACACCAATCCTAATTTTGGTAGCCAACTTATGATCGGTGGAAGAAATATGCTCGTCTAACCCCGCTATTTCAACTGAACCACCCGTGTTTTCATGCATTTTTTGAAAATCGTACAAGTCTTCCAGTACGGTTGTTCCCACTAATCGAGTCTCGGACAAATCAATGATTGCAGTTGAGCCAGATGGGATCTGCCCCACCAATTTATTGATGCCAAGGATGCCCAAAAAATTGGCTATTCCCCTGATCTTTAAGATATAGCTTCCATTTGGCTTCATCACCAAATTCGAACCGGAGTTAAAAATCATCCGAAAAAATCTTGGAATAGATACTCTGGCCAATAGCCCATGACTAATTAAAGCCAAGAATAGCCCACCAAACAAGCCCACTAGCAAATTGGTATAGAGGGTCAGGATCATCGTACCGACAAAGAATATTAATTGCTCAATACCTTGATTATAGATTTGCTTAAATACGGCGGGGCTTGCCAACTTAAATCCAGTATAAACCAATAAAATGGCAAAAGCACAGAGTGGTACGCGTTGCATGATCGGACTCAGGATCAAAATAAAGATCAGCAATATCACACCTTGGTAGAGGTTAGACCATTTTGTTTTAGCTCCATTGTGAACATTTACCGTACTGCGAATAATGACCGCGATGATCGGTAATCCTCCAATCAATCCAGCCACCATTGTGCTCAATCCAATTCCGGTTAAATCTTTATTCAAATCGGTTTTTCGCTTGTAAGGATCTATCTTGTCAATAGCTTTTGCAATGGCCAATGACTCAATGCTGGTAATCATCAAAATGGATAAAACAGTGGTCCAAAACTCAGGTGTGTCTATTTTGCTAAAGTTAGGATGCATGATAGAATCCATGATATTATCGGGAATATCCAGGAGTAGATTTTCTCCTACTTCATATTCCTTTCCAAAAAATGAGAGCATGTGCTGATCAAAAAAATTAAATCCATAGGCAAAGGGAATGGAAAAAGCAATCACCCACATTGGAGTAGGTAGAATATGAAAAAACCGATAACTGATTTTTGAGTGGAACAACAATAAAAGCAAACCCACCAGAGAGATAATAACCACAAATGGATTGGCTTCTGGCAGGTATAAAACTGCATCGACTAGATTTTGTATGATGCTTGAAGCATCAGAATGTGTACCCAGGGCCACATGAATTTGCTTCGCAAAAATGATAATTCCGATCGCCGCCAAAATACCGTGAATCACCGATGAATGGAAAACATCGGCTAAACGGCCGAGTCTCAGCAAACCCAGTACCACTTGAAACACACCGGACACTACTACTGCTGCAAGCACATAGTTAAAGGCCTGGCCAGAACCATCATCCATGATGGCAATCCCCAAAAGGATCACAGCGATCACTCCTTTGGCTGGGCCATTAACCGAAATATGACCTCCCCGGTAAAAGGTAGTTACGACACCTCCTACGATGGCGGAAAGAATGCCTGACATAGCTGGTGCTCCTGCCGCCAAGGCAATTCCCAATGAAAGTGGCAAAGCTATGAGGGCAACACTCACAGCGGCGATCAAATCACTTTGCCAATTCTCAATTAATCCACGGAATCCTTTTTTTGGTATGATCTCCACTTATGTCCTTAGCCTCTGACTGGTAAATTCGATGTTTGATATGCGCAGATACCAAAATAACAAATATTCAGAAGCACCTGGAATAGTCGCCAGAAGGTTAGACCATGGCTTGGACTGTAACTTCCCAACTGATCTACTTATTTCTCCTTTTTTCGCTTGACTAATTCGTCATCGCGCCACAATCCGGTGGCCACCATCTTGCCATCAGCATCATAAAAAGTGCCTTGACCGCTCCGAACATCCTTTTCCCATTTCCCCACAAACCGCTGCCCATCTGGCCAATAGTAGGTGCCCGTACCATGTCTTAAATCATTTTTATAGTCGCCATTGTAAAGCGCTCCGTCTTGCCATTGAAACACCCCCTTGCCATGCTTCTGATTGTTCTTCCATTGCCCTTCATAGCGGCTGCCGGTACTTAACAAACCCACCCCTGTACCATTCGCCTTGCCTCCTTTCACATCCCCCACGTAGTAGACACTGTTGCCCTTGCTACTTTTAAAAGATAAATAATTACCGGAGGTATTTTCATCTACCTGCACTTGTAACTTATCTGCAAATAATTCAGCTTTCTGCAGGGCAAAGGCCATGGAATCTAATTTATTTTGCAGGGCCGTCAATGAATCAACATTGATCGATGAATCGCTAAGCTCGTCGGGTCTCGTCGATATCGGTTTAAAGCTGATATCCGGAAGGGAAGGTCGCTGCTCTTCATTCGTCCAATTTGCTTGCAGATGCGAAATCACCTTTTCACGTATCGCCATCCAAGCAGCGAAAATGGAATCCGAGTTAGAAGAACGTAACCGTTGAATTTCACTGTGGGCCTCGTTATATTGATCCTCCATTAACAAGGTATCCAGTAAAATAAGATTGCGGAGCATGTCGGTCTCGCGTTGGATTGATGCTTTTTCTTCAGCGAGACGTGCGGCCTCCTTTTGAGTTGAGTGATGTTGAAGATAGAGGTAGAGCAAAGCAATAGCGGAGCATGCAATGATCAATTGGTAAACAAGTTTTCCTTTGACTGAAGACAAAGTCATGGCATCATCTTTTTAGAGGTGCTATCCTATTCATCCCGATGAATATCTGGCAGCTTATTTTTTATTTTTCTGAAGTCAGGAGCGAAGTAGAGATGGAGTCGCCAAGTAAATTTCTGCTTGTAGATGGCTCCATCGGTCAGTTCCTGGCCAATTGAATACATCAACCCAGTGGCAATCGTAAGCCGTGGATTGACAATATAGCCAAAGGAAGTATGAAGTCGCAGATCCTCCAATGGGCTATCGACCACTGCTTTTCCACTCTGCATGATGATTTCTGCTTCTGGACCTATGTAGAAGGCCTGGGGACCCAACTTTGGTTTATTGAGCGGAATCTTCATACTTAGCATGTAGCGCCACCGGTTTCGAAAAATGTAGTCGCTATTATTAGTAAAACCCTTCGTCCAACGATGCTCTAGTCTAATTCGATGGTAAATCATTAATCTAGAGAGGGGCAGGGAAAATTGATATTCATGCCAAATACGCCATTCTGGAACGGTACGACTTTCGTTGCTTAGTATTTCATCGGTATTAAAATTAACTCTAAGCACCCCCCCTAGACTGAAGATGAAGCGCTTGGAAAATAAATAGCTCAGCGCATGACGATTATAGACCTGGGCGATCTGTCCCGCAAAAGGAACGGCCTCGGTTTGCTGAAATCGAAAATGAGTTTGAGCCACCCAAAATATCCGATCTGTCAATCGCATATTTCCGTAAGTATTCACCCACATGAGTGAAAATGGCTCTTTAAATTTTGACTCCGAAGGTCGATCAATGCCTTGGCTCCAAACGGGACTTGCCAGCAGAATCCACGACAGTGACGGCAACAGAACTCGAACAAACCTTGCTTTCAGCATATCAGGATTTTTCCAAATTGGCGAGGTCCATTCCCATCAACTCCATGACCGACTCAGGATCAGCCTCGTTTCTCAATTTGCGCTCTAGCTTGGCGGTATCTTGGTGCCTAAGTTCATACATCCGCTCATAAGATTGTCTAAAAGCGTGTACCAATTGATTCGCATTGACACACGACAAGTCGTTTTTGACCAGTTGTAAAAAATGCGGAACCAAGACGTCACGATAGCTCTGAGTGATCCTTTTCTTTACCTCTTCACTCATGACCGTCGAAGTAAAATTGTTCCAAACTTTGTCTGTGTATTCTACCTGAATCAATTCCCAACGTACAGGCAATAACGTTATTTGGTGAGCCAATTCCTCTAGAGTAGTCATACAGGTGAGTGTGCTGGAGGCTTGAATACTCCGGGCATTGATGTCAACCAAGGAGGAATATTTGGCCAGTTCCTTCTGCGCCTGCTTTTGAACTTCATTTAAGGCATGACTTGCAGGGCCAATTACCTGGGCAGAGTCTAGAATGCCGGTTAAAGTTCTTACTTTATCGACTAGCTTCTCCTCGACTTCAGCCAATTGCTCTGAACCACCCAGCGATCCAACTTTGGAGTGAATCAAGGCCTTGATTGAATCGATTTGGGTTAGTACAACCCTGGTGACTTGCGCCAGCGCAAGGGTAGGGTCAACCTCCTTTTCCAACGGTTCGGGTATGGTCACCTCGTACGGAGCCTCTATTTTGCTTCCCAACATCTCATATCGGACATTAAGCTTCGTGCTTGCCGGTAAGTCTGGCCACAAATATTCCCATAGTAGCTCCTTTGGAAGGTAATCCAGAATCTGCTGGTCATCATATTCAATCAGGTTGCGCATTGGTCGCATGTACTCCGTTGAAAGTGTGGCAATTAGGGCCTGCCAATAACTAATTTCTTCATCGGTTACCTTAGCAATATTGATGCTGCTATTCGAAATCAAAGCTTGATGCAACGTGTCAATCTCAAGTAGGTTGCCACGGATTTCGCCCACACGTCTCCGTTGATCACTGGTTAAGGGCAGGTAGGGGACCACTATTTGAAAAGGCACCGGCGTTTCGTAATTTTTTCTGCTCTGGAGCAAATCCTGCACCTTGACGTAGTATTGACTGTTCCTTAATATCAAATCGGCTGCGGCACCATTAACCATGGAATGCTCCAGACCCGAGATCTTAAGCATAACATCCAACCAGGCGAGATATCTTCCATCCAGATTAATGATGCGATGAGGTTCTTGAAACTCCGGAAGTTGCAGGGAGCCTACGGTTCCCTCCTTTAAAACTATTTTCTCTAACCTCCCCTCGTCAAAATGCCAATGCTCTGATTGCTCCTGATTGGCAAATAATGTCCAAACATCATGGGCCAGTCCATTTCGTAGAAATCTGCCCAATAGGACGGTGTCTTGACTTTCAATCTTAAGGGCTAATTGAGGAATGCCGGCTTCGAATTGGACCTCACTTCTAAATCTACTTGGACCGGGCTGAGAGTTGTGAATTTCTTGTACTTCATGGATCCATGGACCCTGATATTGACCCTCTGACAATTCACCGCTTACCCGGTGAAGCAAACCATCCAGACTCATTTCATAATGATAGTTCTTCAAGCTTATTTCACCATTGGGTTCTAACTGACCGAATTCAAAGACCCATGGTCCTACCGGAATATTCTTTGCAAAATTACCCTTCAGAGAGAAGTAACCATCCTTTCCCTCGGGTCGATTTAGATCAACATATTCCATTTCGAAAGGCCCTTGAATCACGGTGTCGCCGTTTTCAAGATGGTAAGAAAATGCTGCGGTGCCTCGCAACGGTCCAAGATTAAAATCACCAATATGATCAGATTGTCCTTGAACCATCTGCAGGTTCAACATTGATACAAATCCTATACTGACCAACAGGCATTTAAGGATCATCCCATTCATTGCTGACAAAGCTTGCATGCTAAGGCATATTTCGCAAAAAACTGCGCAAAGATGCCATTATGTCTCAGTTTCACCTACAAGAAAGGATTTTTCCTGCAAAATGTTGGCCGATCCAAGTTAATTTGTTGGCTTCAAACGACCTCGGACCTTGCCAGATGGGAGGCCATACTCCTAGTAATTCAATTACCTTAAAGATCCCTGTTGATTGGTGTGACTTGCATAAAGATGTTAGAACCCATCGGCAAAATCAATCCCATCGCAAATCGCGAAACACAAAATTGCATGGATGTTGCCGAGCGCAAGACTTCTCTTGCCTGAATGAAAAAAATGAGTCGAAAAACCAGGTTAACCTGGGAAATTCTCTTAGTACTGAATTCTCAGTCCGTGACAAATCGATAAACAACGGAGCTTTGTAATTTTTTGCATTTCGCCTAAGTACGTAGAAATTTTCATACCAGGATAAACTGTCCAGAGTTTCGATTGCAAACCAAAAAAAAACCAACCCAAACTACAGTTCTGTCATGCCATCATTTTTTCGCCGAATAGAAATCCAGCATCCACGACGTTTCTTGTGCAAAGCCAGCGACGATCATGAGACATCAAAAGTCGGTTGCAAAAATTTGTAATTCAGCACTATCGTTATCTTCAATGACCGAATAAGATCGAACACTAAGACAGCGTCTCCAAGAATGATAAGAATGCATCGGATCGAGAGACAAATCCTCGATCGATGATCAGGGCACTGATAAACAACAAAAGAAATCCAATGGCCATTCCTCGGTAATATGCATTTGAAATAAAAAAGGCAGCAATCACCGAGGCCAGGATCAAAATGGGATAAACCACGCGCGTGAGCGGCTTTCCTGCTCGATTATCATTGGTGTGCTTGGCCACTTCATTGGAGATGGCTTCTTGCTTTGATTCTGAATAAAGTTGAACACTCCTTGCTGCGTGGGCAGGGCGGCTAAACAGAATATAACTTCCGTAGCCTAACAAAACCATGAGGAGCAATCCAAGTGGGATTAACGAACCTCGCAAAAACTCATGGTCGCTCTTGAGAATAACAAAATAACCAACAGCCATCAGCATTCCTATGCCGATCATGACTTTGCCTTGCAGCACCTCACTTCTTGCCCAAGCATTTATGTATTCTACGAAATCCATTGCGATGAAAATAAGATTTTATTGGAAGAATAATCGCAAGAGCTAAGAGGTGCAAACAGGACAAGACTGCCAGCGTATCGGCATGCTCGACTCTATTTGCACTAATCTCACCTTGCTAAGCTCTTGTCATAATCCGTATTGAGACCGAATGAGTGCCAGGTAGCTCGGATCGTCCATTTCTTTTCGTGCCGCAATAATTTGCTCGGCATCAGGTCCGGCCACATAGCGCATTTGATCTGTGCCATCAGTAGCTGCACGGTAGATGGTTTCGGCCACCAAAATGGGTTCACTTCCCTCGGCACCGGCCTCAAAGGCCTTCAGCACCTTTTCAGTAAATGGCTGATACTCCGTCAGGGCTGGATCAAGGTTCAGATCGAATGAGCTGGTGGCAAAATTGGTATTGATTACACCAGGTTCTATCATCTTGGTTCGAATACCGATTTCTGCGAGTTCGTAAGAGAGTGCCTCACTCAATCCTTCCACCGCAAATTTTGAACCGTGATACAAGGTACCCATGGGGAAGGAAACTTTTCCACCCATCGAAGAAATATTGATGATGACACCACTTCCCTGCTTGCGCATCACAGGAATTACGTTTTTGGTCACCAATAATAATCCGATCACATTGACTTCAAATTGCATCCGAATCTTATGTTCAGGAGTCGCTTCCAAAATCCCGTAAGATCCGTAGCCAGCATTATTTAGCAGCACATCAATTTTGCCAAATTTAGCAACTGCCTGATCTACGGATTTCTTAATGGTCTCCTCTTTCGTGACATCTAGGGCAGTCACCAAGACATGATCCATTTGGTTCAATTCAGCATCCTTTTCAGGATTTGATCGTACCGTAGCGACTACATTCCAGCCTCGTTCTTGAAAATATTTGGCAGTCATACGGCCGATCCCACTGCTGCACCCTGTGATTAGAATTGTATTACTCATTATTTTATTCCTTTGCTAAATGTGATTTAATTAAAAGTCCTTTTTCTTGAATCCATCCACCACCATTTGACCAGCCATCTTGGCAAAATGTCTCCAACTGTTGTCGATCGCAAAATATGCTGAGTTCGTAAATAAATGTTCCATCATCCCTTTATTGGTCATGAGCATTCCTTGTGCATTAAAGTCATCGATCAACACCGATTTCACTACATTTTCGTAGTTATGGGCATTGCCAAAATTACCGACACCCGACACAAAATCTTCTCTAGTTTCGTTGCAGCCACCCCAGGTTAAATAGGCACTCATAAATACGTTTGGTGGAATGGTATTAATGGCAATTCCACCGTAATTCAATTCATTAACGGCCTGCATTATTCTACTTTCCTGAGCTTTCATTGTATCGTTGTCTACTAAAATCATACAGCCTAAAGTGCCTAAGAGCTTTTCGTTGCAAAAAGCCGTGGCCTTGGTTAGATAGTCGTCCACTTGATCTTCGGTCTCCAACGGTATTTCAGAGATGATTTGACAAAAAGCTTCATTTTTTACGGCAAAGTCATCTTGCTTAACATCGGGAATAAGAATAAAATCGGAGGCCGGATACTTTCCATTCTCGGGTTTTAAAATTTCAGCGGTGGGCTGATTTTCTAAGAATGCCCGTTGTGTTTCGTTCACACCAGGATAATAGGTACCGACCGCATAGGTGTCTTCGGCAATGGCCTTCCTCAAAGCCTCCAAAAATTGCTCACGCTGTGGCCATTTAATTGAGGTAATGATGGTTTGAACTCTACCACAAACGGCACCGCCATTCATCTTACCCAGAGAGGCAATTTGCAGCGCCTGATGCTTAATCTCTTTCTGGGTCCAAGGTCTCTGGCCTGGCACAATCAAAAGTGGATTATTTCCACCACATTCAGAAATCAAAGGGGCCTTGGCATTATTTTGAATGGCGTGGGCCACTCCGGTCGAACCGGTAAAATAGATCGCGTGCAGACCATCTAATGCCGTCATCGCCCGGGCTTCTTCGGGCTCGATAAAGACCAGTGCTTTCTTGTCTATCAGAGGTTGAAATATTTTCGCCCACAACTTATCGGATTCCACATTGTTTTGGTGCGGTTTGTGAATAACCACCTTATTTTCATAAAACAACGCCTTTACCATTTCCACCGAAGAGCTGTAATTTCCAGCTCCTGAAACGGCGATTACACCGGCTGGTTTCTCTAGCGGGTTGGTTTGAACTGGATCACCCTTCACGTGCAGGTATCCCTTCTGCTTCCCTGCAACAATTTTATCTTTGGGAAAAATTGGCCACGTCTGAATTTCTGTAATATTGCCTGGCAGTTTTTTGGTATTGACCGGCTCTAGCATTTCACCAATTACAAGTTTCTCATAAAGGTGATGGCTACCCATCAGCATGCCCGCGATAGGCCCTGCCGTACCCGCTATCCCGAAACCCTTCGTATACATGTCTGCACCGATCAAGGCATTTTTCATTTTTATGTCTGCCTCACCCAATGCCTCTGCATGGATGCTTAAATTCTGCTGCACTCTCTCGATCAAAGCGAGTTTTTCAAAGGCAGGTGTACTAGCCCAGCCTTCCGGGTCTAAAAAATCAAAAGCTTCTTGCGCTGTCATGGTATTGAATATTTGATTAAAACTACGATACAAAGATGCCGTAAATAGCTCCCAAGAGATTTCACAAAACGCAGAAATCCCAACACAAAATGCTGCATCTTAATTTTGAATCCGGTATTCTCCGGGTGTATGGCCAGTCTTTGATTTGAAAAGACGAGTGAAGTAGTGAGGATAATTAAAGCCTAACTCAAAGGCTACCTCTCGAACAGTGTATTCAGTTCCTCTCAGCAGGTTTTTTGCTTTTTCAATGATCAAATCATTGATGTGATCCTTTGGTTTTCTGCCTGTTTCCTTCTTAATCAAATCGCTAAAGTAGTGCTGGGAAAGGTGGGCAAGATCAGAAAAGTATCGAATGGATGGTAAACCGGACTCCAGATGCTTCTCTTGCCGGAAGTAATTTTTCAGTTCTTTCTCAAATTGAATGATCACATCTGTGTTTTGGTGCCTTCTGGTATTGAACTGTCTTTCATAAAACCGTAGACTGTAATTTAAGAGGAGTTCTAGATTCGAAACCAGGACCCTCTGACTATGATTGTCAATGCGTTGTTCGTATTCGCTTCGGATGTTTGAAAATGTACTATTTATTGTCCTTTCTTCATCTTCTGACAAATGAAGTGCTTCAATCACCTCATAATGAAAAAAGGGATACTCGTCCATCTGCTCGCCTAAGTTTGTGTTTCTGATTAGGTCTGGATGGAAGAAAAGCATCCAACCCGTGATGGCACCTTTTGGAAACACTTTTGTAGCCGTATAGACCTGTCCGGGTGCAGAAAAGACCATGACACCTTCATCGAAATCAAAAGAATTCCTACCGTACTCTACACCACAGCTCTTATCCTTCAATGAAATCATATAGAAATCGGAGATGACCTTTGAATTTACTTCGCTTTCGGTCACTTGGATCGCAGCAGCATCGATTAGTGAGATCAAGGGGTGCCTTGGCTTAGGCAATGCAAGCATGGCGTGCAACGCTCTGATTGATTTCAATTTGATGATGGACATCCTAACTGAATTAGATCTTAACAAATGAATTCAAGTGGTAAAAATCAACTTATCTGGCGATACCGGCCAACACGAAACGCTGACTGGAGAACACAAAATACGGATTCTTTCACCATTGCTTCGGTGAGAGCTTAGCCATGGCATCAATCCCCGACAGCATTAAATAATACCGTTCTTAGCTCCTGATTTTACTTGGTAATACTCCGAATTGTGTTTTAATGCTTTTGGTGAAAGAGGGCATATTTGAGTATCACACAGAATAGGCTATTTCTTAAACCAGCCTCTTAAGCCTTGATCAACTCTAATTCCATCTGATAATCTATTGAATAATAATCAAATGCCTGCTGGATCAGCTTTTGCCATCGATAGATCCATCCGGGCTGAAGGATGAATGAATCTAGCCTCGGCATCGTTAGTCGTCTGGTAACTGCTCAGCAATCCAAGTGGACAATGCCCTTGCACCAGTTTGGTTTAAATGGTTTTCATCGTACCAATGATTCTTATTATCTAGGATGTGCTTGGGGGGTATCCACAAATTCCCATATTTTGAATAGAGGTCGCCCAACGATGGCTGTCGGTATGGTGAGCCGAAGGAAGGCAAATAGATAAATGAAATCCTAATTCCATGTTTCAGACAAATTCTGCCAATTTTTTTGAGGTAAATGCTTGCATAGTGATCGTAAAAAGCTTGCCCAATCCCAGAAGCCCGTGGCCTTTGTAGACTCCGCATTTGCTCTATCTCCTCCAATCGTCTCGACGATGCAGTGTCGCTAGATGTCGTAAACCCGTAATTATCTTGTTGTGTTAAAACTGGTTTTTGTTGATCATAGAGTTCATCCTGAAGCAGTTCGATCTTATATGCAAAGTGAGACCAGATGTCGGACAACACATCTCGATTGAAGATCAGATTCGGTAAGACGACATCCTTACTCCGGGCGATGTAAGGAAAGATCGGGTGGCTGTAACGATCTTCACCCTCACGCACTTCCAGTATTACCTGCTTGACTTCTCTCTGATCTACCAACTCTTTCAATAAAGCATAGCTAAAGTTTCTCCCAAATCTGCAATATCCTAAATTAACCACTTGAGCGGGTGGTACAATTTCATCGATCAAACGATCATTAATACCATTAATGGTATGAGACGAACCCAAAAAAGCAACGTCGATAGGTGCTGGATTTCTATATATGCGGTCGTGAATCCATAGACCATGACCAAAACAATCGTTCTTTAGTCCCTGATAAACCAATCTTCTATCCACGGGGAACATCACCATCAATAAAATTAAAGGCAGGAGAAACAGTAATATATTTCGAATTAACTTGACCACTAGAATTGAAAATAGATAAAGTCAGGTTTCACCGTGAAATTTCCTATGAAGAGTATGACCAGTATTAGACCATAATAAATCAAAACTCTCTGGTGTTTGCTTCGCTGACTCAACCAGTCATGGAAATCTTGCAACCTCATCTGGAACTCTATTAGAAAAAATATCATGGCAACCATTGAGAGCACGATGAATCTCGATATTGAAAAGTCTACTAGGACCTGCGCAATTTCATGAAAGGAGTATGCGGGCAGGTATGACAAAGAATTAACCATATCCAAGAGGTGATCCAAATTCTCTGCACGAAACGGAATCCAAAGAAGAACCACAGCTATCATGACAAAGAGTGGATAAGCCACCGGGCGACTCTTGCTATCGATCCTCTTCTCAGCAATCAAGGCTAGGCCATGAAGACCACCCCAAACGATAAAATTCACACCTGCTCCGTGCCAAAGGCCGGACAAAATGAAGGTCACGAGAATATTACAGCTAACTCTTAGTCTTGACCTCTGATTACCCCCAAGCGGAATGTAGACGTAGTCTTTGAACCAGGTGGATAGCGATATATGCCAACGATGCCAAAAACTTTGAAATGTTTGGGCAAAATACGGAGTCCTAAAATTTGTCATGATCTGAAACCCAAGCATTCTTGAAATTCCGATGGCAATATCAGAATACCCTGAAAAATCAGCATAGATCTGTATCGCAAAAAAGAGGGCTCCTAAAATTACTGAAGTGCCAGACGACATATCAACGTCAAATAGACCATCAGCTAATAATCCAAAATTATCAGCAATGACGATCTTCTTGAAGTAGCCCCATAAGACAAGCCGCAACCCTGCGATACATGTATCGTAATTGAAGCTCCTTTTTGCTTCAAATTGTTTTAATAACTGAGTAGCTCTTTCAATAGGCCCTGCCACCAGTTGTGGGAAAAAAGAAACAAATGCAAAAAAGGCCAAAATATCATGGGTCGGTTCCAATTTCCGATTATAAACATCAATGGTATAACTCAAAGTCTGAAAAGTGTAGAAAGAGATGCCGACCGGTAAGATGATCTGAAGGGTAGAGACGTTTACATCGACATAAAAAAGGGCCAAAATTCCTCTCAATGAATCTATGAAGAAGTTGAAATATTTGAAGAATCCAAGAATGCCAATATTTACCAGGACTGAAAGTGTTAGTAATGCTCTTCTCTTAAACAGCCCCCTTTCCCCGCCAAGTAAAATACCAATCGAAAAATCAGTAATAGAACTGATCACAATCAATCCCAAAAATCTCCAATCCCACCATCCATAAAATATATAGCTGGCCGCGATAATGCATGCATTCCTAAAATGGATACTTAACCTCTGGATAAAAGTCCAGTAAATACAGAAGAACAGGATAAAGAAACAGAGGAAGGTGGGCGTGTTAAAAACCATCTATCACTAAAATAATCGGATCATTCTTGAGGGGTGCCCTCCCCGATGTTGCACTTTTGAGGACAACTAATAATAAAGACCAATATTACATATTACAGGGCACATTTTAACTATTTTGCTACATAGCAGTTCAAATCAAACCTCGCTACCATCAACGCAAGTAAT
Organism: Saprospiraceae bacterium; assembly: GCA_965223215.1. Lineage (GTDB taxonomy): Bacteria > Bacteroidota > Bacteroidia > Chitinophagales > Saprospiraceae > JABDMH01. Next base: position 1,390,458 of record CBDCVZ010000010.1, read on the forward strand.
ACTTCCGTAATCCCTTGCGTACCAGCTCTCCTCTCGATGAGAGCTTATAACCGTCCGCTAGACCTTTGGTGCATCCAAGGTTTGTGAGATTTAACTTGAATCAACTCTTTCATATTCCAGCCTTGAAGAATATTCCCGTGCAAACCGATCTGGCTCACTGTCCACAATATCAAAAACTTTTGACATCCAACACACGACTGAGGTGAAACCAAGGCAACCTAAAAAAGAAGGTGCACACTCTAATTCACCGATGTCTTCACTCTAGATCCAGCATTGTAATATAATACAAAAGGAGTTCAACATCGCTTGGTGTGCTTAGTAACCTACATGTTAAAGGATGGCGACATTTTGTAGATTAAGTCGATATTTACGACCAAATTTCCTTTAAAATTGCACTCCTATGATTCGAAGGAGTAATTGGAAACCTGAAGGACGGCATAAGTGGAAACTTGCATCCCCATTCAATCTCCTCTGCCATGGCAATCAGGGTACTTGCCAGACCCATGCTACCTTTCAGATCTGCGAAAAATTGGAGTGAACCACGGGCACGACGTCAAGCAAATTATACCCTCATCAAGGCCTCTACAGCTCTTTTTGCTGACGCCGCCGCATGTTCTACGGCCACCCAATCCTCACCATCGGTGAAGGGTCCGCCGGCAAAAAAGATTCTATCCAATACCGGTTCCGACAACCGCTTGACCAATCGCCAATCTTCATGATCTACTAAGTAAGCACCTCGAATAAAGGGTTCTTCGCTCCAGTTCTGGGTGAGGTGCTTTACATAATTGGGAGTTGCCGCATTGCCATAAATCTCGTCGAGTTCTTGCAGTATATAGTCTCGCAATTCGTTGGCACTTCTTTTTAAGTAAGGCTGAGCCGGTGCCCCCACTACAAAAAGACCCAGAATATTTTGGGTGGTGTTTTGACCATAAGCGGCATCGTAATATAATTTTTGTCCCGCCGTCTCTGGATTGATTTCAAAGGCCGTGGCGGTATGGTAGAATTTCTCAGAAAACTCAAAGAACGCTTTAAACCCATCCCACACTTGAGCTTTACGTAGGTCTTCCCTTTTTTGATCAGGAAGAAGTGGTATAAACTGCATCATTTCCGATTGCAGTATCTTTAAAGGGACCGCCAATATGACTTTATCTGCTGTGTATTCTTTCTGCTCCGTCAAAATTGAGATTTGCGCTCCCGAATAATCTACCGACTGGACTACCGCGTTAAGAGTGATGCGTTCCCTCACTTTCGGCACAATGTAAGTATCATAAAAATCAAACCAAGTCCCATCAACAAATTTGCGGTCGGAATCCACCAATTGATCTACGCGCAGGGTCCTTCCGTTCCAAAATCCAACAGTATCTGCTTGCGGATCATATTCCACCGTTTCCACATTAGCCTTTACGGAGTTGTCATTAACAATTTGCTGGAATACCTCCGGATGAGAATGGAGCCACTCCGCACCTAAGGGAATAGGAAAATCAGCAAAGTCATAATTGGTTCGCATTCTACCACCATAGTGAAGGGATGCCTCCAGTATTTCAAATTCAACACCATGCCGCTGTAAGAAATAGCCGGCAGCCAAACCCCCTGCTCCGGCACCGATAATAACGACCTTTCCCTGAAATGAATCGACGGTCATGTGATCCTTTTCGCAACCGCTCAATGTAGTGTGAAGTGGCCATCCAATGCCAAAAAGGGCACTGATTTTCAGGAATTCCTTTCTTCTCATCCAGCTGAGATTTATTTACAATACTCACAACCTTGCAAGGACAGCGCCAATTGTATCGCAGTGCAGATTTTTCTTATCTCAGTGATTTTTTCTTCGAACCATTAAAATCGCCAAAATTGATAATCCTTCGATCTTAGTTTGATGAGGAGGTTATCTAAAAGCAAATAGAATTTGTCTTTTCTTTTCGGATCCGTACCGGGATGGATGAGCAAGTGAAAACCATTCATTCCGCGAGATTTTTCGTAGGCCAGGACACTTTCAAAAATGGCGTTACTTGAGATGTAATTGGGCATATCTGGTGTCGTGTAATCCGCATTTGACCTCGTACCTGGGGTAAAATTAACGGTTACCTGGTTCAACGCTCTGGCAATATCAACAACTTTCTTATTGTACCACTCATAGGGTGGCATAAAATGTCTTGGCCGAATGCCAAATTTTGATAATGCACCGAGGTTGCGCCTGATATCTGCTTTAATTTCATGTTCTGAATGCAGCAAGCTATCTCTTTGCGACCAGTCGCAGTAAAGTAGGTGCTTATCTGAATGGGCACCGACATAATGTCCCGCTGAAATCATCTGGGCCACGAGGTCCTCATGTTTCCGAACAAAATCACCGGTGAGAAAAAAAGAGGCTGAAATCTCATGATCCTTCAAAACCGCTAGCACATGTCGAAATCCATCATAAAAATCATGTCCGGTAAAACAGAGATAAATAGACTTGCTGGTGGTATCAGATCTCGTGATTGCACCATACTTGTCGACTACATTCTGTGCTACCAACGAAGGGATGAGTCCCAAAAACAAAAACACCAACAAGGTCTTAATCATCGCTCAAATGGGTCAGTAGCAGAAGTAACTCTGCAGAGCCATCTAAAGTCGGTTCGTTCGTACTGTAGTCGGCCCAATCATCCCAATATTTGATATGTTTTGGCTGTAAATGGGCATATTCATCCGGTTCTGATAATTCGATGCCCAACATCCGATCATGAATGCTTGACCACAGTGGTCCATCCACCAAACTTCCCTTGATGGGTTTCCTGAATATTCGCCAAAAAGGCATATGTACATCGAGAGGGGTATCGGCATTTTCTGGAATTTCAGTAATCATACTGGTACTCCACGGGTTTAATCCCAACAGCCAATTGACATGATTTTGCAGCAGGGATCGGTATTTCTGAGAACCCGTCATTTGTTCAAATAGCAAGGCTTGTGTGGCGGCCGCCGCGGCAAGATTGTTAGAACACCAAATAAACAGATGGCCAACACCATAAGGATTTTGGGCGGCCCGGGTTTGAATTTGATCCAGATTATGTGCATAGTATTCAATCATGGTTTGTTTGTCCTGTTCCTTACCAACCTGCCAAAGTGCGTAGTGCCCCATATTGACAAAGGGATACATTTCATAATGACTGGCTGTATCTCGCTCCATCCACGACCAAGTGCCAATCATCTTGGCATATTTGCGCGCATCTTCGAGAAAATCTGGGTTGCCTGTGACTTTAAATAACTTGGCTGCAGCCCACTCCATGTCATCTGCCCAAGTGTTTTCTTCGTATCGATAGGGTGCACCATAACTATTACCTTGTTGATATCCTTCCTGTCGCTTTCCCATCTGATACAATTCTTTGGCATTTCGGAGACAAGTCTGCGCAAATATTTCATATCCAGGTTGCGTGCTAAAAACCTCATAACCGAGCACCAAAGTGGCGGCAGAACGCCCAGCAAGATTGGCAACACCAGTCGCCTTACTCTGATATTTTGAGAGACCCTGTGGCTTGCCGGTCGCAAAGTAGACAGGCCTGAAGCTATTGGGTCCCCAGCCATAATCCGCATTCTCTTCATGTGGAAGTTTAAATCCACGGTGATCTCGGTCATCTGCAACTTGATGGTATAATTCATTTGGGCTGGGATGGAGTTTTAAAACCCACTCCAGGCCCCATTTCGCTTCATCCAAAATATCTGGCAGTTCATTGGCACCGGGCAAACCTCTTGCATCATAGGCATCACGAAATGCACCGGGTCGCAGCTGATATGCCATGAGCATTCTGGCCGTGGTATTACTGCCGGTAATTAAATACTTAAGTTGATCACCAGCATCATGCCAACCACCGGTTGCGTCAATTCGCGTTGAGTCGGGACGGTGACCAAAAAAGCTCAAGGCATCCTTTTGATGGCAGAATTCCTTGATGTAGGGATTGAAACCGCAGCGTTGAGTCCGGATAAAATCGATGACGTCTTCCTGCCAGTTTGGGTAAGAGCCAATATCAAAAGGCTTGCTTGATACTTCACTGTCTTTTAATTCAAAGAAATACCTTCCTTCAGTCTGAAAGTCTGAAAAATCAAAAGTATAATAATGTGAAAATGGATGCCAGGCGTTGGCTTCCAAATGACCTTCTACGCGATGAGAGATTTCTCCTGAAGTATTTTTCAGCAGGAGCGTTGGTTGGTGTAATTCAGCATTACTCAACACCAGGGCCCTCTTTGGCATCATGACAGGATAGCCGCCCAAATTAACTCGAACCTCAATGGTGGGCTGTGCCTGAACCAAAAAGGTATAAACAGCACCGATTATCATAAAGATTATTCGATCCATGGTGATTTCTTTTATTATCTGTGACTTATGATAGAATTAAATATCTTAAAAAATACATCGCTAGCACTATACGCTCGCAATTCGCTTTTTATATTCTTGCAAGGCATCAGCCAGTCGTTGTTTCGAGGTGGAATCACCCGGAACGTTATGGGATGGATGAATAAAGAGCTTAACGCCCCGGTCGGCAAGAATCTCAGCCACAGTCGTCACCGTCATCCAGACGGTGGTCATAAAAGCCATGGTAGAGACTGGGCCAATTTTGTCGATATGATTTTTTAATCGCACGGTAGCATCTGAGGCTGGCGCACAGGTATCTACCACGACATCGGCTATTTCAAACAAGGTCTTTCCACACGAATGTTTAGTACTTTTGCCAGCCGCCTCGGCCGCCGAACCATAAACCACGACTTTCATCCCTAATTCGCGGGATGCCAAAGCCACATCGATGTTTACAGCATTTACCCCCGTGTGGGAAAATAACCAAACTACATCGTTCTTGTCAAAATTATAGCCTTTCATAATTTCCCGGCCATAGCCTTCTACACGCTCCAAAAAAATAAATTGGTCGACACCCATTTGACCAACTATATTGGTAAAAAAAGTGAGTGGTAATTCCACCATGGGATGAAAGCCCACAAATCCACCAATCCTAGGGTACATCTCCTCAATGGGAAGCGTCGCATGACCACATCCGAAAGTATGGACCCATTTTCCCTGTTCAATGGAATCTGCCATCAACGTTGCCGCTTTCCTCATATTATCCATTTGACTTTCTTCAATTTTTTTCATGACATCTCTGGCATTCTCCAGCCACTGCATTGCTAACATAAAATGAATTTTTAGTTTAATTTTTCTTGATACTTGATTTTTGTAATTTGTAAGAGCACTAGCACCATCACTACTGCTCCCACCATGAAATAGAGCAAAACTGATACCCCGAGGCGCTGCGAAACTTGCCCCATTGCATAATTCGCGAGCACGTTTCCGATGAGAGCGATCGTGATCACAATACTAAAAGCAGTGCTTGCCAGCTTTGAATAGGATTGGCCGACATAGCCTAAGATAACAGGAAAACCGGCAGCGATGCCCAATCCAATAGCCACCATACCCGAAATCAACATGAAGTAAGAATCTCCGAGCACCCAACAAAGACATCCCAAGAGTGCGACTAGAAAACTAACCATCATCACTTTTAACGGGATAAATATTCGCAATATCTTTCCTAAAGCAATACGAGCGATGGTGAGAGCTCCGACAAATGAGGAGAGTATGAACAAGGCATTGGCTGCACTGATCTGCTTGACGGCTTCAAGGTAAGTCGTAGTCCAATTGTTGGTCAAACCCTCTAAACCACTTTGAAAAAATAGGATGAATCCGAATAATAGTAACATGGGATCTTTTGCCATTTGCATAGCCTGCCTGACCGGGATGCCCATGGTTTCTCCAGATTTGGGAAATCGAATGGACAGAAAAAAAAGAATCGGTATGATGATGAGTGCGCCGAGCCATGAAAAAATTACTTCGTAGTTGAAAATTCCATTTAGGGCCCCCAAAACGACCGGGGTCAACAGAGCTCCCGCTCCAAAGAACACACCGAGCAAGCTGAGATTGGCACTGTGATCCGCCTCACTAATCGCAGAAACCAGTGCGTTGGTAATGCCATTCAATATTCCCCCTCCCAGACCAATACAAAATACCGACAAATGTAGTACCCCTAAAATCCTTGCAAAAACAATTCCTTCTAGGCCAAGCAGTGTGAGCACACTACCCGCCACTAATATTTTTTTATAGGACAGCCAATCCACCAGCGGACCAAACAAAAGTGATCCCAATAAGATCCCAGCGGGTAATAAGGTCAGTAAAACTCCGGCTTCCGCTTCCTCTAACTCGAATCTTTTAGTCACTTCCGGAAGGATTGATCCCAGAGAAATCATTATAATTCCGAACAACAACATGCCAATACATGCTGCGGCAAAGACATAACTTTTCTGATAATCTCTATGGTTCATGATGGTCTTCTTGTACTGCTTTAATGGCCAAATACGCAGCACCTATCAGCCCTGCATTACCCTCAAGGACCGACACCTCTAGAGCAACTTCTTCCATGGAAATCGGTTGTGCCCACTTACTCGCCTCTTCCTCAATGCGATGTAGGAATTGGGTGGCGGGCCCAAAAACGCCTCCACCAAAAATAATTTTCTGAGGATTAAAAATACTGATGAGGTTTGCAGTCGCCATGCCCCAGTATTGTATGGCTTTGTCCAGCACAGAAATCGCAACGGGATCACCTTGCTCAAAGGCACTAAATATTTCTCGCGCACTGACTTTATCGGTGGGTAACTGGTCAAGAATACTGGCAGGTGTGTGTTGGCTTTGCAACATTTCAATAGCACTTCTGGCCAGACCGTTTCCAGAAGCAAAATGCTCAAAGTTTCCCCATGCGTCATACTTTCGATCATAGGGGGGCTCTAAAGCCATCCAACCGAGCGCTCCAGCGATACCGCTTCTGCCGGATATTATTTGGCCATTCGAAAGGATCCCAGCACCAATTCCAGTGCCTACTGCCAAGAATATAGCATCCGTGCAATTTAAGGCTCTGCCTTTCCACAATTCTCCCAATATATAGCATGACCGATCGCTTTCGATTACAATTTGCAGGGAGGGTTGAGAGATACGGTTGGTAAGTTCTTGCCAAACTGGAATATGGTCCCAATCAGGAATATTGGGTGCCCAGGCTGTCTTCTGCAGCGGATGATAAATGCCCGGCACACACACTCCCAGTGCCATAACTTCACGAAAATCTTGCGACGCAAAAGAGATTAGGGATCGAACCAACTCGGCAACGAGATCAATGACAGCCGTACCCTTCCTTGAGGCTATTTGCATTTTTTCTTGATGCAACATCTGTCCATTGTCCAGGAACAGACCAGCTGAAATCTTGGTACCCCCAATATCGACACCAATGATTGTGCGAAGTTTGTCCATGTTCGGTTGTGATCGCTCGAAGAGACAGCAAGATAACTTTTCCGCAAGAACTGAATGTCAAGATGCATTACCACTCCAGCCCAATTCCATTTGATGAAGGACTTTTGAATCAAAATCAAAGCATGGCCGAGTACCAAGCAAGAAATACCACGAGAAAACTGAAAGACCATATCAGCACGTCTGGATCGGACTGGAGTGATGTTTTTGACGGGATAGGCAGGAATATCCCCAAAAACAGTAATTTTTTAGAATTAAACCGCATTGAATGAAGAACCAGTGCATGAATCACATCTGATATTTCTGGAACAACTTTAATTAGGGTTAGAGCCATAAGAGAATGATGCAACTGTAGACATTCTTGAGATATCCTTCGAGAACATTGGCAATCATGGCAAAGCTTGCTTTTCGCTCAATAGAGCAAGCCTAGCGACTGCTGGATTTAATGGTGACCGGGATTCAATTTCCCGAAGGATTTATGATTGGTAGTTGTAGTGATATTAAAGTAGCCATCGCAAACAAGGGAGCCAAAGCCGGTTCATTTAAGGTAGGTTTGACCTGTACTCATGCCACAACATAATTCAGGAAGATCGGGCCAGCTAGCCGCTAGAAAAACGACCTGGATTACTTTCAAGGATGTTTTGGTGCCAACCAAAAGAATACCGAAGGTGAAGGTGATCGCTTACATCAATCAACACATAAAGGAAGTACATGAAAAAATAACCAAAAAAGCTTATGTATTCGCGACCCACAGGAGATGTAAAGGGAGCCCCTTGATTCACATTTTGCATGACAAGCCTTGAAAATAATTGGTGCTCAAAGTAAACTTCCTGATCACTATTTATGGACATGCGACACTACCAATCTGACAACTCGATGCCAGGATAAAAGGTACCCCAAGAAAACCAATATCCGATGAATTGGGTGGGCAGGGAAAGTGGTTCGACATCAGAGACATTGTTAACCACCCTTCCTAAAATATCATAGGTGTTGCCCATGGAATCCTGTAAGATAATGGGAAAGGTTTGTTCGACTAGCTCCAACTGGCGCCCATGGGTCTCGAAAGCCACCAGGTAATTGTGCATCCCATCTCTGATCAATACAAGTTCGGTATCATCTAGTGTATCCAGTAATAATTGGGTTCCAGAGTCCACTTGACCAAAACGATATACACGCTTATGAGAATGCCCTACAAAAACACCCAGAGTGCGCTCCTTGAGATGCAGGCGATCGTCTTCGGTTGTCACCGGAAATAATAATTCATTGTGTTGTAAATATCTACCATAGGGATATTCTCCGTATTCGCGATCAAACCCCGTGTTGAGGTTCAGCACATCACCATTGGGGTAGGCCAATCGGAATGTTGCAAAGGAAGTTTCGATCATGCTGTGGGTAATTATTGGGGAACCCAATAAAGTGCCATGCACACAATCCAAACGCTGTTGCGACCAGGTGCTTTCGGTATAGCGATCATAAGGCATCAAATTAGAATTGTAAAGAAGACCGGAAACGCCAAAAGTGGTCTCCTCTCCCTGAACCAAGCGGTCCCACCCGATGCCAGTACCGGTGAGCGGGCAATAGGTGACCGCATAGGACAACCCATTCAAACGGTCATTAACGATTTCATGCCAATCCAGGATATCATGTGGGTATGCCTTCACCTCACCATCCACCTGCATAATCAGGACCAGGTCGTCGTCGGGAATATAGTCAACTTCGCTGGCTCTGGTGAAATTCGGTGCATCAATCGAGGGAATACCATCCTTGCCAGGCCCGCCGTCAAGTACCTGATTCTTAGGCACCAACCATCCCTGGTCGGTAGAGGTAGATCCCACTGGACGTGGACCAATGGTTTCTGGCTGGCTGCAGGCAAGAATTATTAGAAAAGGAATGCAGCGATAGGCGACTCCAAATATATATGACCTCCACACACTGTCAAACATACGAAAGCTGCCATAGGCATGATGTCTTAATCGCGCCATTTAGCTCAATATCTCGAAAGCAACCCTATTATTCGGGGCCAAATGTCAGTTAATAATCATCCGTATGATCGGCCCAAATCAAGGCAGCCGCCCCAGCGATGGCAGTTGTTTTACCCGGTAGACCCGACTGTAGGATTTTAACTTGGCCGCGGTAGATTTCCAAGAGATTTTTCTCGAAGTATTTATGCAATGGGTCTAAAATCCACTTACCACTATTGACCAGGCCACCCATTAAGATAAATGCTTCTGGCTGCGAGAAAGCCGTGAAATTTGCCATCGCCAGTCCCAGAATTCGCGCCGTATAATCAAAGGCCTTGAGTGCAATGAAATCACCTTCAACTGCCGCTTGTGTAATTTCCTCTCCATGCAAATCATTGTAAGCGATGGCTCTAAACCTGCTTTCGACCATATACTTGCTCTGCATATATAAGACGGTTCGTTTTAAGCCCGTGGCTGATACGTATGCTTCCAGACCACCCCGCACATTGAGGCCGGTGAGGCGCCCATCTCCAATCGTCATATCTACATGCCCCAGCTCTCCGGCAAATCCCCCATGACCTTCAATCAGCTGACCATTCGCTACTATGCCAGCCCCAAATCCAGTACCGAGGGTAATGACAATAAAATCTTTCATGCCCTTAGCTACGCCAAACAACATTTCACCGAGCGCCGCAGCATTGGCATCATTGGTGATCTTCATCGGTAGCGGCATTCGATTCTGTAACTTGTCCAAGATAGGTACCGTTTCCTTCCAAGCCAGATTGGCTGCTTTGACAATCGTTCCATCCTTACTGGATGCATTGGGTGCTCCGATGCCGCATCCGAGGAAATTTATTTCCTGAGAAACCTGACCTTTCAGATCTTCGATGGTCAAGATCACCTGATCTAAAAATGCATCAATATTAGGATATTCTCGCGTGCGAAAAAAGGTATCTGCCAAGCAATTACCTTCCACATCCACCAAACCAATTTTGGTTTTTGTTCCACCAATGTCTATACCGATGACTAAATCCATTTAATGTATTTGATTTTGTTTAAACATAGGAGACCGAGGCAACCAAAAGATCTCCTTTTTAAATCTAACAAAATTGCTGGGAGCAGCCAGTCAGGTGGTCCATCAAATTGTTTTGGTATTTGCCAATCACCTTAAAAATCAGGAAGATCGTATATGGGTTGATCTGACCAGATCAGATGTTGTAGGTAGATTGGAATGACCCCGGACTAGTGTTTCGCCTGGTAAATAAGTGTGCATCATTAGCTTGAGATTTTTCATCTGATCAAAGAAACAAAACCCATGCCTACCGGCAGGCACGGCGCACATAGTCTTTATAACGTAAGGCTTTTGGTGATGAAGAGCAGGTGGAAAAGATCTGCTCAGGGTGTATATTTATTTGCCAGACGGAACACCAGTATCAATACATGCGATGGGTTGGAGTTAGAGATGGCTTTCCACCCAATTGTCTTTCATGCTCTGGCTAAATTCCTCGATGCTGTTGCTGGAATCTCTTACTCTGACCCGAACCACAAAGGTGCCCCAGGCCTTTATCTCCACTTGGAAATTGTTCCTGCGATTGCTACTGTTTCTGATTCGATTCTTAAAAGTAGGATGCAAGATATACTCAACACTTTCTACATCTTCCAGATCCCGGGCTTCATCAGGCTCAATTTCTAAGAATATTTGGTAATGGAGTTTACCCGATCTACTAAACCTAATTGGTTTAAAATTTTTATTAATAATCGTCCTTAGTTTATATTTTGCCATCGACTACGAATTAATTGATCGGTTCGATGGCAGCGTCTTGATCTTCATCCGTTGGTGACAGCATACTTAGATCTTCCAGCAACTGCTGATTTTCCTTCTTAATCTCCTCAACCTGCTTGAGTGCGGCATCACTACCTCGATTGCCAAAATAATAGCCGATGAGTGTCGTGAGGATCCCGCTCAAGATTAAAAACCCATCTCGAAACAACTCCAACCAAACCTCACCACTGTTGACACCACCCACAATATCAAACGACATCCAAGATTTTATCAAAAGAATTATTAACAAGACGATGAAGGCCACCAAGACCGTATATGTAATATTAGTCGTTAGTTTGTCTAAATTACGCTTCAATTCGGTGGCTATGGAATCAGAAGAGTTGCTCGCCATTTGACTTATTTTGAGACCCTAATTTGCTTTAAATATAAAACTAAATTTACTCATTCTCCATGATCGGCGATGGGTTGATTGATTTTTTATGACACCTTGCTTACGTCCCATAGAAGGCAATTCTGTCAGGAGCGTCAAAAATATATTTCGACCTAGAAGGCAGTCCTAGCGCTTCATGTAAGCCTCGTCAAAATTCATAATTGAATTATTGACCATGGCCAGGGCCGCCGTTTCGATTTTATCAAAGGTGTAATTTCTTTGATGGTTTCCGACAGATAGGAGGCTATCGGCAGCCTCCGGAAACAATTGGAAGTTTTGTCGTTCACTTTTAAATTGATCCTTCAAGATGTCAAGCTCAGTCGTCGTTGGTTTGCGGCCACAGATTTTACGAAATGCATATTTTATCTGATCCGAAAGTGAAGTACCGCCTTCCATCTGCATACGCTCAGCCAGCACTCGCGCTGCCTCGACAAACTGTGGATCATTCATTAAGATCAGTGCCTGCAGCGGTGTGTTGGTGCGCTCACGCTTCACCGTACAAACCGCTCGATTGGTGGCATCAAAGGCTATCATAGCCGGAGGTGGTGCAGTACGGCGTATGAAGGTATACATACTGCGTCGATAGAGATCCTGGCCCGTGTCGGGCTCATAAACGGTTAAATAACCTGAAAATTCATTTTTTTCCTTCCATAAATCTGGCGGTTGATAGGGCCTGACACTTTCTCCACCCACTTTTTGATTGAGAAGGCCACTGGCTGCAAGGGCATTATCACGAATGATTTCAGCCGACCAGCGATAATTGGGGCCTCGAGCCAGATACAAGTTTTTTGGATCCCGGGCTATTGCCATCGAATCAGCTTGGGAGCTTTGTCGATAAGTCGCAGACATCACCATCATTTTTAAGAGGGCCCGTAAATCCCAACCAGACTCCTGAAAAGTCAGAGCTAGGTAATCCAATAATTCAGGATGCGTAGGCAAGGATCCCTGACTGCCAAAATCGTGTACGGTCTCGACAATACCGCGGCCGAAGATAAGTTGCCAGTAGCGATTAACAGCCACTCGGGCTGTTAAAGGGTGCTTAGGATGAAATAACCACTTGGCCAGTCCGAGTCTATTTTTGGGATATTCCTTTGGAAATGGCAATAAAAATGCTGGAGTACCCGCCGAAACCTCTTCCCCCAATCTGTCGTACTGTCCCCGGATGAGCACGTGGGTTTTTCGCGGAATTTCCCGTTCCGCTAAAACCATGGATTCCATGATCGGATCCAACAGATCAAATTTTTGATTATTCAGTTTAAACCAAATATCTAGGGACTTTTGATAAAGCTCATTTATTCGATGGTCATAGTGTAAGCGATAGGAAGCATCGCTAAATTCTGTCTTATTTTTTTGCTGTATATCGGTACCATAAACGGCATGAACCTCGAGCGGGGTCAGATAACAGTCATAAATTCTCACCTGATCAACGGCACCAACGAAGGCGCCATCATCCTTTTCAGAAAACAAATACTGACTACCCTTACCCATGCGAATGGGACGATTGTAGTCTGGAACATAGTTGCGGGTTTTTACCGGCAGAATATTTTTATATAAATGATCGAAATGCACAGTGACTGGAATTTCCACTCCATTTAGAAATATCTTCAGACCCTCTGATTGTGCGGTTCCGTCATACGTGAAAAATAGGTGTTGCCATTCTTGTGCCGCGATCGGATCATTGGCGACAATATGAATATAATTATGTGGCAAACGATGCACCAATCGTAGACCTGGCCTGCCAATGCTGTCCAGATAAAAAATCCACCCACGCCATCCGTCATTCTTTCCACCAATATTGCCCATCATGCTTTGAAAAGAACCATGTTCGTCTACGTTAATCCAGGCCCCTGCAGAAAAAGGTCGATCTGCATCAACACTTTTGGTGCCCGCCAAATAAATTAATTCATAGTCATTATCAATCCGAATGGCACGACGGATTTTACCCTGCACCAATTCTGGCTCTCCCGACACGGTAGCATTTTTATTACCATCGATAACCCATCGTTTTTTGTTACTTGATTTTCGCAAGCCATCCATAGCAAAATAGGCATCGGGGTGTGGTGCCTTCACTTCATCGACATTCAGGTCATCAATAAATTGTCTCAGATCTTCCTCTTCGACACGATGCTCAAGTATGGATTCTTCTACCCTCTGCATTTGTTCAGAAATCTCTGCTATTTCACGCTCCGTTTTCTCATCCGGCAATAATACGATGGGACCCCAATTTTTATCATTGCCAATCATACCTAGTTCATCCACCTGATTGAAAAAGGCGGACATCTCATAGAATTCCCTTTGAGAAATTGGATCAAATTTATGGTCATGGCAGCTGGAACATTCCGTGGTCAATCCCATAAAAGCTGTGGCCGTTGTATTTGTGCGATCAGCTACATATTGTAGGCGAAATTCCTCAGGTACTATGCCAGATTCGGAATTAGCCACGTGATTGCGGTGAAATCCGGTGGCCAATTTTTGTTCTCTGCTCGCATCTGGCAAGAGGTCTCCCGCAATCTGCCAGGTGACGAATTGATCATATGACATATTTCGCTTAAAGGCATCAATCACCCAATCGCGCCACGGCCACATAATGCGGAGGCCATCAGCATGAACACCATGTGAATCGGCATACCTGGCTACGTCAAGCCACTCCATCGTCAATCGCTCGGCATGTGCGTCGGTCTCCAGCAGTCGGTCGACCACCTTTTCATAAGCGTTAGGTGAATGATCCTTCAAGAAATGGTCCATTTCCTCCATCGATGGGGGCAATCCGGTCAAATCCATGGTTACACGCCTCAATAACCGTTCTGGATCTGCTTCCTCTGAAGGCTCCAGGCCCTGCTCCCCGATTTTCTCCAAAATAAAGGCATCGATGGCATTTTGTACTGTTCCGTTCACGGGAGGAACTACGGGTGGAGAAGGAGGCTCAAATGCCCAATGATTTTTCCACGCCGCACCAGATTCTATCCATTTTCCAATCAGTGCTTTTTCATAATTGGATAACACCAGATGGGATGCTGGTGGCGGCATGACTAGTTCCGGATCATCTGAATTTATCCGTTGCCAAAGCACGCTACGATTGAGATTACCGGGTATGATCGCACGCCCTCCACCTTCGGTCAGTGGACCAAACGCTGCGTCTTCGCGATCTAGTCGCCATTCGGTTTCACGCGTGTTGTTATCTGGGCCATGACACTTATAGCAGCGATCTGATAGCAGAGGCCGAATATGGAAATTGTAATCAACCTCATCGGGCAGTGCTTGTTGAGTCAGTTCTTCAGGATTTACCCCTCTACATGCACTGAGGCCAACTACTATGCTACTTAAGATGACTAAAATGTAAGGACTTGGAAGTGTCATTAGGATGTTTTGTCCCACCAGCAATGAAAATACGGGTTTTTGAACAAAATTGAGCGCGCTTCGAAAAGTTGCCAAATCAAAAATGGTTCTTTGGAATGTGTGGTCGGGATCCTCACGGTGCAAATCACTGCACCACTTTTCAGAGATCGTCTAAATATTCGAAGCTAATAATTCTATGAATTACCCCATTGACGCTGAGTATCCCAAAGCAAATGTCTCGTGGGTCAGGAGGTTTACCAAAAAAAGGACTTAATCTCTTTCGGTCTTCAGTATGCAGGGCCACACCTGATGATGTAATATCGTGCCATTGACATCTTGGATGGATCAGCCTGGTTTCTTATTTAGGAAGGGCACACTTCTCCTGTATTTTTTTCCCAATCACACGGACTGACACGCCCTCTCCAACTTGAAAAGTGTTAGGTGCGATTCACTCTTTTAAAAAAGTTCCGGTGACAACTTTGCCATCGAAAAATAGCCGATAATAATACAGCCCATCTTGAAACCCCTGTAGTGAAATCGTATGTCGCTGGCCTATATGATCCCCCTCATAGTGTCTCAACTTTCGACCCAACGCATCCACGATCTCAAATTCAAAGTCCTGTGGCCAATCGGCCTGAAATTCAATATGCATATTACCTTGTACAGGATTCGGAAAGATTTTAATGACGTCGTTCCTGACCTCTAAATCTCGATCCCTTGTATTAGTGATCATTGGTGGTGGACAAGGGGCACGATTGGTAGATATATTCAAAATATTAAATCCAAAATTATTTTCTTCATGAATTTCAGCTTCCCGATTATCTGGATCTAAACGGGCATAAATGCGTGGAAAAGTAGGCAACCCTGCTGGAACTTCCCATTTAAATGATAATATTTCATTACCTCGCGGCTCTAGCACGCTTCCTGTAGAAATGGTATTACCCCCGTTAATACCTGTGATTCGATTTTCTTCTAAGGTGGGGTCACAAAGGTAGAATCCCACCTCCACTGGATTGGCTGTGGGCAGCAGACTCCAATTGTGAATTTCCACAAAAATGGTGATCGTATCGCCCGGAGCTGGTCGAGCATTCGAAAAGGTAATCGATTTTGATTGGAATCTCTTGACCTGTTCATCTTGCAGGGTAAGTCCCTTCTCGGGATCATGACGCCAAGGCAGAATGAGTGCTGGATCAGCGTTTTGACCATAGTTGGCGGACCACCAGGTATCGCTTGCTCCTGGTGCCGGCACTTCTGGCTGGGTGGTGTAGTCTACCACTAAAGCTCCATTTTTAGCCCAATAGCAATAGGGTTGAACCGCATATTTAACCTCACCCAGAGATTCGTCTACCCCTCCTAATTCGACCTCAATTTCAAGTTCTTGAGAGACTTTAGTGCGGTGTGTCGATAACTCGCTGGCCTCGTATTCGCCTTCTACAGTAGCAGAAAGGCTTCCTCCAAATACTTTGAATTGAGCTTCCGTCTCCACTGTCACACTGGCTTCCAATTCAATTTCCTGTTCAAAAGAACTTCCACTTTCGGTAAAGGAACGTTGATTTACGGTCCATTTATTTAACGAATTTTCACTGAGTGTAAACTCATCACTTGTGATATTCTGAGCAATATTATTCAAGGTTGGTTTGCGTTCGCGATACGACAGAATATTTCCAACTTCGTGATCTGGTAGATAATCAAAGGCATTATAAGACTTGCTAGGAAACCATCTTCGCTCGATGATGGTGGGTGTCACACTGAGCAAATGGGCGACGATGCTATCGCCCTCATAAATAGGGTATTCCCAAATGTCATAATCGGTCACAGTGGCATAAATTTGATCATCTTCGATCGCTGATACCTGAGTCGCTATTTCTATTCGCTCCCCACTTCGGCGATAGTTGGAAAACTTCTCTCCATATTTCGCCGTTACGCTGGCTTCGACAGAGCTTTTAACAAACACGGCATCAGCACTGACACTGCCCGTAACCGTGGCACTTAGACTCCATGCCGAAGATATGGTGGTGGAAGTCTCCGCACTCATCGAGGTGGATCGAAAATAAGTGGAGGCGAAATTGCATTGTGTTCCTCCATAGCACCGATTGATGTCAAAAGGCTCTCCATTTAGCAGATCGAAATGAACCGGAGGTGCATTTAAAATAATGAGGGGCTGACTTAGTTCACTTTTGCGAAAATACTTTCCCTGCCCTAGTCTAAAATTATCCCCATTAAAATCTCCGAGCACAAAATCGGCTGCTAGAACGCCAAAATACTGTGTATTGCTCTCATTAATATTGACAGATCCAGTCAAATTTGCCACCCCCGTGGCCAGGTCATAAACGTCGATCGTGAGTCGTGCACCTCCGAGATTTTCTGAATAGATATCATCGGTACAACCTTCCGCCTCGACGTAAACAAGCTCATCTATGCCATCTCTATTTAAGTCTGCTATTTCAATGCGAAGGGCTTGACTTCCACCACGGGTAAAACAGAAAATCGGATCATCGTTACTTCCCCCCACCAGCGAGGAGGACATGTGATTTTCATCTGACAAGGTGTTCAGTGGGAGTACCATCAATTGTTGCCTTCTCGGCAGCAAGATGGCCAGCTCGTCATTCCCATTACCATTTAGATCTCCGGAGGCGACCAAAACCTTCTCATAAGTGAAAGGGTTTGGCACAATGGTGTCTTGGAGGGATAAATTATTGGCCACCAAAAGCTGCTCAAATACATTTTCGTCGCCACCATTTACAACATCAACAGCTTGTAAGATTCTCATTTGCAAGCGTTGGCCACCTAAATCATCGTATGCCTGCCGAAAAATCAAGGCCAGCTCGGGCGCCACGTCACCATCAAAGTCACCTTGGGTCAGGGATATTGACATCTCGTCGGCAATTGGAAACTGCTCCGAAAACTCATCGATGACCAGATTGGTTTTTTCTATCAACTCATTACCTTCCTTGCTGAGTACAGTGGTAGACACAATGAATGTCTGACTGTTTTCCTCCAGTGTAGAAAGCGCAATTTCGTGTTGGCCATTGAGATCTAAGTCGGAAACCACCACATCAAATGAATGTAGGGACCTGTCATAGTCGTAATGAGCAAGAGTTTCGATGCGACCTTCATCTTGATCAAAGACCTGGATCTTTAATCCATCGGCGATTTCATGCTCTCCCTCAGCCCAAATCAGGATAAATTCATCATTTACATCTGAGTCAAAGTTGCCCTTTATCAAGCGCACGCCGAGTTTTACTCCTCGCGCCACCAACGCATCTATTTGTTGGGTGATACTGGAACCGGTCACCTCCAGCTCTGAGCCCACCTCGGTAACTGTCAGCAGCAGATCAAAATCATCTGTCGTCGAAGCCTTGATAATTTCATCAACTCCATTGTTATCTAAGTCTGCAGCCGTTACTGCAGTCCTGGTTGTCTCATTGACATTCAGTCCAGACTTCACCTGCGATGGAGCAAAGACATCGGTGATTGGTCCTGCTAATAAGGATGCCTCTGGTTGGGCGGTTGGAAAATAATCCACTATTTGATTCTTCAAAAAATCATCCTGGGCCCAAAGTAGATAGATTTCTTGCGAGGTTCTAATTTCGCTAAAACCTGCCAGTGGCTCGGAATTAGCAAGGTCACTGGCATTTTGATAGTCTACCGTTTGAGCATTGACTCCCTTGGTCAAGGAGAGTGCAAAAAGCACTAATAGGTAGAAAAATAGACACGCAGCATTTGATGATTTGAGGTTCATTTGGACAGAAGTTCAATTTCAATTAAAGATGCATAATATCCAGTAATCAGATGAGTGCACAAGTCGAGGTTGCTTGACAATGGTCCCTGGTCACCACCATTGATTGCTTTTGGGTCGAAATGGTTACCTGCCTAACCACCTAGGTCTTTTGGCATCATTGTCCTGGCACCTGAGCCAGATCAAATGATCCAAGCGACTGACTGCAAAGCAGATCATGAGCCAATTGAGGTTGGTCATCAGGTGTTTCCAATGCGGTTGGAGTTTTAAGATGGCCTTACTTTACATCCTGGAACGAAGACAAATGTGACGACACCCTACTGCGATCCTCTTCAGAGCAACCAAGGTGTCCAACTATGGTTTGGTTAATATCATCCTGTACTCAAGGAGTCAGGGTCTAAAAATCACAATTGTTAGCCCGAATGAGGGCACTGGTATCCACCTCACCCTGGATCGAGGCGACAGATTGGAAAATACAATCCACAAATTCAATCGATTCGGTTTCGTCCTCTTCACAATTGATGGAACAGAATTGGCCCTTGCATAATAGGGTGTCTCCTGTGCGAGCTACGAACTCGAATTCATAATTGAACAATCCGTGAACCGGTAGACCCGTTGCATTAATTGGGACCCAAACGTCCGTTTCCCCAAATACTTTAATCCGCGATCGGTTAATGCCTAGAATTTCATTTTGCTCCAGGACCTTCAGTTTGTGAATGGTGATGGGTCGGTTGGTGTAGATAGCAAAGGCATCGTTAAGTTCGTCACTATTAGGACTAATCGCGTTGGGTACAAAAATCTTAGTGTGAAGCGTATCGATTCTCAACGGTTCCGTGCCGCAACAACCCTCATAGATGTTTGGTGCTTTAAAAAGATCATCTGAACAATCAGCACCTAGTAGAACGAAGCACAGGCTCAATGTGACGATCTTCAGAGATAGATGCATAATTTAATAACGTGAAAAGCAATGGGCTGTTATGCAAGATAGGGATTCGCAAGCCATCAAAGCAATGATTTCGTAATAACATACAAAAAAAATTATATATGTATTGGCATTGAGGGTAAAGTATCCACAGCAAGACACCTTACTTGAGAGCAAGAATTTCCACCTATCTATCGGTTGTGTAAAGATCGTTGGTACTTGAGTGTGCCTCGGCACTGGCACCATTCAACACTAGCAATTGAAGGTGCTGCACACTTATCCCCTCTTTGGCTTTCCTTCAAGTGAATTATGTGGTATCTTTAGGATATGCGTTGGTACGGCTGCATACTTTTTATCATGATATCATCCGTTGCACTGACCCAGGAAAGCGCAGAGGGTCTACCAACTCCCTATCTCAATGACACTTTTCAGCAAGGAACCTTGTATTATCGAGAAACTGATCCACAAACAGCCGAGCTGAACTATCATAAGGTTAGTGAAGAAATGGTGATGAAGTTGCGGGAGCACAAGGTACCCATCAATGACATTGAGGCAGTTGATTCGATCCGACTGGGCAATGCACTGTTCGTACGTATCGAAGATCAGTTTTATGAGCAATTGCTCAGTAGCCCCATGCAACTATTAATCCGGCACCGTGCCACCTCGCAGCAAGCAACCAAGACCGGAGCTTATGGGACCAAAGCACATACTGGCGGCGTTGCTACACCGCTCAATATTGAAGAAAGATATGATTACTATGCTCTGGTTTGGGCAGAGCACAAAGTAGTCATCGATAGACCTGAGTATTTCATTAGAGAAAATGATACTTTTCACAAGGCCAATAACGCCAAACAATTTCTGTCGATCTTTCCGGATCGAAAAAAGGAATTCAAAAAACTTCTCTCCGAAAACAAAATCAATTTTGAACAGCCGCAGGACATCAAGAGAGCCTTATTGCTTTGCCTGAGCCAAAATTGATCAGAGCCATCATTTTCACCGTTGAATTTTTTGCCAAACACCTTATCCTGTTCCTCCCCACCTGAGAATTAACCCGGATCAGCAAGATCTAAGCAATCTTAAGTACCTTGATCGGATGAGATCTGCCTTTCACTTCAACTTCTAGGAAGGATTGATTTGCGGGCATTGGTTTTTCTAACTTATCGTATACATCTTGAGTGATGATCAACTGACTTTTATATGTCTTATTCAATTGTTCAACCCTGCTGGCAACAATCACGGTATTGCCAGTGACAGAATATTGTTTTCGAGCCTCGGTCCCAACATTTCCGGTTACCACGAATCCGGCGTGAAGACCAATTCCCAACTTTGTTTTCTTAATCACACCAGCCTCATTTCGCACTTTCATCTCCCGTAATATTTTTAGAGCCGCTTCATAAGCATTTTGACAATCATTGCCGTGCGAAAGAGGTGCTCCGAAAGTGGCCATAAATCCATCTCCCAACAACTGATTAATATTGCCCTTGTGCTCCTGAACAATATCAATCATAAACCCAAAAACATTGTTTTGGTATGAGATGAGTTCTTCTGGTGTCATTTGTTCTGCCATCGGCGTAAATCCTCGGATATCCAGAAACATGATGCACACAAATAATCGTTCACCGAGTTGATCGCCGGAATTCATCAGTAGCTGCTGGGCAATATCGCCGGAGACCTGTTGCTTCAGAAGCTTGGTAATTCTCTTTTCGGCCGATACTAATTTGCCACGGGTTCGATCCAGATCCAGATATGCGACCGTCAACTTTCGATGTTGTTTACGCTTCCCAAAGTAGAACAGTAGGCTGACCATGCTACCAATGAAAATAGCCATGGCAATGGCAATCACCCAATTTCTCGTTCTCCTCAATTCTTCCTGGGCTTCGGCAGCGGCGGCCACATTTAGATCTGCTATTTGCTTTTGTTGTCTCAATAAAGTTATTTCTCGAGACCTCCTTTCCTTTTCATTGGCTGCTTGCACACTATCCAATTTCATCTGCTCAGTCAGACTCTGATATAGTTTAAAATAACTGAGCGAACGCTCAAAATCTCGGTTGCGGGCAGCCCTTTCAGAAAGATTTTTAAGATTTTCCTTGGTGCGTTTTAGGGAATCATTGGCGAGACTAGGCCGAAAACTCTGGACTTGCGACCGGCTTGATTTAAGGGGTTCTAAAACCAACGTAGAATCAATACTTTCTAGTTCGCTAATGGCCTTCTCGAGAAACAATTGCGCCTCTTCGTGCTTCTGATCTTTCTCCAGGAGGGTGGCTATGCGCAGTTTCAGATCATTGGTCCTTTCTGTCGAGCCCTTTTTTTCAAAATCTTCGATGGCATTCTGATAATGGATGACGGCTTCCTGGTAATCACCCTTCTTCTCAGCGATCTCCCCCAATGTGATTTCTTTTTGACCCGAAATGCCTTTGGTGGCATTACTGAGCGCTTCACCAATTTTGATGTTTTGAAGGGATTCTCCTAAGGTCTTTTTTTCCGCCTTCTCATCTTCGCGTTGTTTTAATTCAGCCAAATAAACCACCAGGGATTCAGCAAAGGTATCGATGTCTCTACCATCCTGCAGTTTTTTTGCCTCCTTGAGGAGTGTTTCGGCAGACTGATAATTTTTTCGCAAAAAATTCAATTCTCCAAGCTGAAAGTACGCTCGGACAATCTCAGTGACGTCTTCGACATCTGCATCGTAAATCTGCGCCTGCAATGATTCCGCCAAATCGACAGCATCACGACCCATCCGGAGTGCCTTTCTCGAGCCCTCTTGCTGGTAGTGAGCGGTGAGCATGTTTAAGGATTTCAGTTTTTGAAACCCTTCATGTTTCTTTAGATTTGATTCTAATTGCCGCAGGGAAGCTTTACTCAATTGCTGACCGGTAACATCCGGCACCATCAAAAGCAAAACGAAGCAATAGATCCATCTAGTTTTTGGCCATAATCTTGGATGTGCGTAATCCATCACCTTCGTGCTTTTTGATGTAATCTCAATTTGCAATTTACTAAATGTGTAGCCCATTTTGGCTTTGTTTTAAAAGCCAGAAGGAGATCTGCCTCTCTCGGTCTCTGCATCAAAAAATCAATTGTTGGGACGTTCGCACCTCAGCCCGATTCTCGTGCACGACGAAGTCTTGGAATATGTGTGGCCTTTGCCCCTACCCTTGTATCTTGAGAACTGGAGAGATTAATGGGTTGATACAGGCGGATATAATGAGAACATGAAAAAATTACTGCATAAATTGGCGAACTTACCGCAACCTACCAAAATATGGATCAAATTTGGACGAGGTGTCGATCAATTCAAGCGCTAGGACTTGATGGTCACCAGCAGATGATCGATTTGAAGGAAAATTAGCCATCAAAAAAATGTAATGAATAATCTCAAAATATTTGGAGAAAACATCATCGAAACTCCTGCCATTGACCAATTGAAAACCTGTCTTGCTGATGCCAGTTATGGCGTGTTGACGGCTGATGCACATGTTGGCTACGCACATCCGATCGGAGGTGCCATTGCCTACAAAAACCAGATTTCCTTATCTGGAGTCGGGTTTGATATTGCTTGTGGAAATAAGGCAGTACGGACCAACATTGAGGTCTCAGACCTGGATGTCAGTAACGTCATGGATGAAATTGAAACACACATCACCTTTGGCATGGGAGGAATCAATCGCGAAAAGGTGAACCACCCAGTCCTTGACGAACTAGATCAACTGCCGGTAAAAACGGACCATCATACTAGAAGTAAACTAATTCAAAAGGCTCGATCACAACTTGGTACTGTTGGGGGAGGTAATCATTTCGTCGATCTCTTTAAGGACATCGACGGCAAACTTTGGATCGGTGTACACTTTGGTTCTCGTGGATTTGGCCATCGAATCACGACGGGCTTTATCGCCCTGGCGCAGGGACTAAAATTTGCGGATCGCGCTAAGGAGGGTGGCATGTTTTCTAAACCGATTCTGTTTGATATTGACTCTGAAATCGGTCAGGACTACATCGGGTGTCTCGAGATTGCAGGTGCCTATGCCTATGCAGGAAGAGATTGGGTCGTTGATCGAGTTTTGAAAATCCTTGGCCATCCAGAGGTGACGTACGAGGTTCACAATCACCATAACTTTGCTTGGAGAGAACAGCATTTTGGCGAAGATTACTGGGTTGTGAGAAAGGGTTGTACACCTGCTTTTCCTGGGCAGGTTGGATTCATCGGTTCCAACATGTTTGATACCTCTGTGATTGTAGAAGGGATAAAATCGGAAAATTCTCAAGCCGGACTCTATTCGACCGTGCACGGTGCAGGTCGTGTTCTTTCTCGCAGTCAAGCCAAAGGTAAAGGCCGTTGGAAAAGAGATCGGGATGGACAACGCCATTGGGTACAATTAAGGCCGGGCAAAGTGGACTACACCAAGACCCAAGCGAAGGCAATCGAACTGGGCATTGAACTTCGGGGTGGTGGTGCTGATGAAAGTCCGGAATGCTACAAACCACTACGATCCGTCTTAGCGGAACAAGGTGACACAATTAAGGTGTTGCATGAATTGTCTCCGATCGGGGTTGCAATGGCTGGCGATTAAACTTCAGTATAGCAAGAGGATGGGATCGACCATCGTGTAGCACGCATGGCATGGTACGAGTGGCAGCCCATGCTACTATGCTAAATAAAGAAATCTGGTGCCAACTCCATCGTCGGATCGACGGCGTACTGACTCAGATCGTTGAAGCCCTCTTCTGCCAATACCTCATCATCCACAAAGAAATTACCCGTGCAGGTGGTACTGTCTCTCCGCAAAATATAAAAAGCCGCATCTCCCATGATGGAAGGTTTACGGCTCCGCCGCATCAGTTCTTCACCACCCAATAAATTATTGACGGCGGCGGTGGCAATGGTAGTGCGCGGCCACAATGCATTTACTCCCACCCCCCGCTTCTTGAATTCAGCAGCCATGCCTAGCACACACATACTCATCCCAAATTTTGCCATGGTGTAAGCCACGTGATTTTCAAACCACTTGGCCTCCATATTCAAAGGTGGTGATAGATTCAGTATATGGGGATTTTCAGCTTTTAATAAATAAGGTAGACAGACCTTAGAGGACAAAAAGGTTCCGCGTGTATTAACAGAGTGCATTAAATCGTATCGCTTCATCGTCGTATGTAATGTACCGGTCAGCGAAATAGCGCTGGCATTGTTGATGCACATGTCAATACCACCAAAAGCTTCCACACCCTTCTCAACGGCAGCTTGCACTTCCTCCTCGAATCGGATATCCACCTTGACTGGCAGGGCCTTACCACCAGCTGCTTCGATCTCCTCGGCTGCCGTAAAGATGGTACCTGGTAATTTCGGATGAGGTGCAGTCGTTTTGGCAGCAATGATAATGTTGGCTCCCTCTTCCGCTAAACGTATGGCTATCGCCTTGCCAATACCACGACTTGCCCCGGTAATGAAAGCCGTTTTTCCCTTTAAACTCATTCGATCGCTCATAAATAGAATTTTGATGTTATTTTGGAAAGATCGGATTTAAACGACACAAAAGAGGCCCCGGCTGCAAGAATTCGCATAAATGTCTAAAGTAGCGTATGGGTATGGAATCCATGCTGTCATAGAGAATCTCTTTTGAGGCTCAACTTTAAGTAAATGCTTTCTGAATCTAAAATCACACAAAATTATCCTAAATTCTGACTCAGATGCCTATTACTAACAAGACTAAGCGCGAAGGAGCCACCAGCATTAATTATTGCAATATTTGGCCCTTTTTAGTGCTCTTGCTGTTAGCCCCACCCTGCTTGGGACAGGGCCATCCAAGAATCTATATTTCTCAACAGGAAAAAACTGCGTTCCTACAACGGATGGAGCGAGATTACAAGGTTGCACAGTACATCACCGACATCGAAACCAAGCTGAGACCTTATATTACTCAGCATGCAGATGATCCTACCTGGATCAGCTCGCGCCTTCAGATGTACTGGAAGACTAAGTATCAGCGTGTGTACGTCAAGGGGATGGATTATTCGCACGGCGAGGGGACCGCCCCTGTACCCACGGTTAGGTTTTCAGGGTCACGCGACTGGGACACGGATTACTTGGTACCAGATCTTAAAGATATCATCCCATATTTAGATGATCCTAAAGGCCTGTATTTACAAAATGGCTCAAAACCAGGAAAGCCCTGGGAATGGGTACATCCGTCTGAAACGGGCCATGTCATTGAAAAAATAAATAAAAAAATCCTCGACCTGGCACAAGATGCTGCATTTATTTTCTGGTTAGATGGAGATGCCAAGTATGCTGCATTCGCCACCAGCATTCTCATCCCCTACCTGGAAGGTATGTACCATCGTGACCCACCTCAGACCTTAGGACAACATCGGAATGCGGATTTAATGGGATTGCAAACTTTTGAGGTAATACACGAGGGTGTCATCAGACCCATCACCATTGCCTAAGATTTTCTTTATGATTATTTGCAAGCCACCGACTGTGACCTCGATATGATCCAGGCAGTTTTTAAAAAATGGGCAGAACAAGAAATCAAGTACGGTGTACCTGACAATAATTGGAATTTAATGCAGGCTCGCTACATCACCTATTTGGCCCTTGCACTAGAAAGCGATGACCATTATCAGGATGCCAAGGGTCAGGAATATTACCTGGATCAGGTCTTAAATCAAAACTCCAGAAAACAAAAATCCTTGCGCGATGTAATGAAGAATTTCGATGCCAAAACCGCCATTTGGCCCGAGGTAGCCCATTATTCGATCATGGTCTCTGACGATATTCTGGAAGTTTTGTGCTTGATTGATAAAACACTTAATAATCATTTACTAAGTAAATTCCCTTTGTTGGAAAAGGCCATTCTCGCCAATTTTAATTATTTATTTCCACACGGATTTACAACCGCCTATGGCGATGCCAAACACGCTCGACTTCGATTTAGGGCCCTTGGAATTATTAATTGCCCAATACCGAAAATATGATCGCACCGAAAACGAAAAATTGGTGACGGGACAATTAAAGAGATTTATGGAGGAAAAAGCTTATGATCGTGAGACAATAAAGTCACTTTTCCAAGTATTTTATTACGTAGAAAAACTCGCCGGGGTGCCGGTTGCTAGATCTTTTGCAGAAATTGTCAATCCAACCTTCTATTCGAGTAATGTAAGTTGGACGGTTCAGCGTAACGGAAATCATAAATCGACTGGTATGATGGTGTCAAAGAACGCATCACTTGGCAATCATTCTCATGCCAATGGCATCAACCTCGAATTGTATGCCAAGGGTATGGTCATCGTACCTGACTGTGCTGCCGGAGTAAGCTACTGGTCGGATGATCATCGAGAATATTACAGCCGATTTCCAGCCCACAATACGGTGATCGTTGATGGCTTATCCGATTATCGCACGATGAATTCAACCCATGCTTTCGAATTGCAATCCATTTATCCGGCTCCCAGTGCATCAAAATTAATGGGTCATTACACTTTTGATGATGTCACCTTCCTTGAGCCGGCCAGCCAAGCCCTGCAACAAAGACTCACCGGAACCATCCGGACCAGTGACACATCAGGATACTTTGTTGATATTTTTCGATCGAGACGTCAGGATAATCAAGATTTGAAGCACGAATATTTACTGCACGGATTGGGTGATCAAATCCAAATTCGAAATGCTTCGGGCGCCGTCCAGCAAATGTATCCCACCGAAGACCTATCGTCAGCAAAGGGGGACCTTGTCGGCTATGACTACTTTGAGAATAAGCTAGCAATAAACTCATCACAAAATCTAGTAGCTCACTGGACGATGCCAAGAAGCATAAAAGAAGCCATCACCACTAAGGTTTGGATCAAAGGGGAAACCGATCGGACTATTTTTACCGTCACGGCGCCACCATCTAGGGCACAAAACCCAGAAAGTGTCCCAGTAAAACTGTTTAAGCAAGGCTTACCGACCCTGGTGGTTAGACAAAAAGGAGAAGCTCAGACTCGACCTTTTGTTGCCATTATTGATGCCTTCACCCAGGAAAATAGTGGTGAGGTAGTAGGTGTGTCCTATTTTGGGTCGAATGCAAATGATTCTACATTTGTGGGCGTATCGGTAACTTCACAAGTTGGGCAGCAGGATTACATTTACAACCACCCTGATGTGACGGATCACTCGAAATTGGATGATGGAGAGTTTCATGGTAAATATGGTATTATCTCCTTCAAAGCACAAAAGGCAAAATCCATTTTTTTACACGGGCTCGTGCTGGTTAAAGATGGATATAGCATTGCCACTGAACCATCACCGGGAATGGTTAATGTCCTGGTAGGGCAAGAAGGAGTACAGGCTGATGCCGACGTTCGATTTGAACTAACCTTGCCTGAAAGTGATTTCAAAGACTGGCGTAAAAAGGCACTTGTCAAAGGGGATCAGAGGTGTACTGCGTCAGTCGTGCAACGGAGAGGTATACAAGTCATTCGATTTGCCATCCCACCTGGAAGTGGTATTTGGAAAATCAAACCCTAGTGGATCGATTCATTCACTGTTGCTTATTAGATCCTATTCCTCACGAGGTTGTTTTTCTACACCGTGTTAGAGTCTACGTCAGTATCCGGCAGCCTGTCCATCTTTTCTCGATTCGGAGGCCCCGTAATAGACCTTATTTTTCTCATCCCACATGATGGCCTGGTAGCCTCCAAAACTGCCTACTGAAAATTGCACCTGGTGTCCTCTTTTGACCAGTTCACGAATCACTTCCTGCTTGATGCCAGATTCCAGATTTAATACCCCTCCATTGGTCATGCGAGATCCCATCGGTTGGGAAGATCCGGAGTGACGCATCCGGGGTGCATCTCCTGCTTCCTGTAGTCCCATGCCAAAATCCACCAAGTTCACGACGATCTGAGCATGTCCTTGTGGCTGCATCGCCCCGCCCATTAATCCAAAACTTACAAAGGGCTTATTATCTCTGGTGATAAAAGCCGGGATGATTGTATGAAAGGGTCGTTTACCCGGTTCGTAAAAATTAAAGTGTTCGGGATCCTTAATATTAAACATATTGCCGCGGTTTTGCAGCACAAATCCCAATCCAGTTGGACACATCCCGGATCCAAAGCCAGCATAGATGGACTGGATCAGTGAAATCATATTTCCATCTTTATCCGCAACAGTCAAATAAGTAGTATTACCGCGTTCGATTTCACCGGCATGGTAACTGTCTGCAGCATTTTCCAGATTAATTAATTTTCGACGGCGATCTGCATATTTCTTAGACAGTAATTGTTCCACAGGTATTTGGTTAAAATCCATGTCTGAATAGTACTTTGCACGATCTTCGAAGGCCAATTTTTTTACCTCCGTTAGAACATGCAAATAATTGGTCGATCCAAATCCCATTTCCCCAATCTCATAACCCTCGAGCAGATTCAGCATTTGTAGGGCGGCAATTCCTTGTCCGTTTGGTGGCAATTCCCAAACATCGTACCCGCGATAATTTGTACTAACTGGATCCACCCAATTGGAAGTATGTGCTGCCAAATCTTCGTAGGTAAGGAAACCGCCATTTGCGTGCATGTATTCGCTAATGGTCTTGGCTACCTCTCCCTTATAAAATGCATCCCTACCTTCGCTTGCGATCATGGCGTAGACCTTTGCCAGTCCTGGATTCATAAAAATTTCTCCCTTTTTGGGTGTGTGTCCATTGGGCAAATAGGTTTCACGAAAACCCGGTCTATCAACTCTGCTTCTAGCGCTGGCAGCCATTTCTACGGCGATCACTTCCGAAACAGGAAATCCTTCTTTCGCATACCTTATTGACGGTGCGAGAATTTCGGCCAATTTCAATTTGCCAAATCGTTGGTGCAACATATCCCAGCCATCCACACATCCTGGCACGGAAACGGACAGTGGACCTGTAAATGGAATATATTCCATTTCTCGTTCGTGAAAATAATTGACCGTCAGTCCTTTTGGTGATCTGCCACTCGCATTGAGACCATAGAGTTGCTGTGTCTTGGCATCCCACACAATGGCAAATAAATCTCCACCGATCCCACAACTAGCTGGCTCGACCAAACCCAGCATGGCATTGGCAGCTATCGCTGCATCAACTGCAGACCCACCTTGTTTTAAAATATCGAGTGCCACCTGGGTAGCCAGGGGCTGAGCAGTAGCGGCCATACCGTTTTGAGCCAACACCTCAGATCGGGTGGCAAATGCCTTTCCAGAAATTCGATCCTGGGCTTTCAAAAAGAGTGAACTAACAAGCATGACAACCAAAAAAAACAAATTTCTACACACGATGATCGATTTTTTTGTTCACAGTAAGTTAGTCAAATCCACCTGGATGTTCGCATCGATAAAGACCTAAGGTTGAATATTGAGAATGACAGAAAACCGTTATTTTGAGAATGGCAACGGAATTAGTAGATACAACGGATCATATAACATGTCTCTCAACAGCCTATTTGCACTCGCTCTACTTCATCTGATAGGATGGCCAATCATGGGGGCCGCTGCAAATTCCCAGACCCCCACTGAACGACCCAACATTTTACTAATTATTGCAGATGACTGGAGCTTTCCCCACGCTAGTGTATATGGAGATCGGTCCGTAAAAACTCCCCACTTTGATCGGATCGCCCGGGAAGGTTTGTTGTTTGATCACGCCTATGTTTCCTCACCTTCGTGTACGCCTTCTCGTGCCTCGATCCTGACGGGACAACATTTTTGGCGCCTGAAAGAGGGTGCCAATTTATATGGCCCTCTGCGCCCAGAATTTCAAACTTACCCCCAGATTTTAGAGGAGCACGGATACTTTGTTGGCTATTCAGAAAAGGGATGGGGACCGGGAAATCATGATGGCCGAGATCATAATCCCGCGGGTCCCTACTTTAGGGACTTCACTGATTTCTTATCAAACAAACCTCAAGGAGCACCATTTTGTTATTGGTTTGGGAGTTTTAATCCGCATCGAGGTTACCAAGTGGGCTCTGGTGAAAAGGCAGGGATAAATCTTAAAAACATAGATCTGCCGCCTTTTTTCCCCGATGTACCTGAAGTAAGAGGTGACTTGGCTGACTACTATGCTGAGGTGCAGGATTTTGACGATGAAATTGGTGAAATTCTTTTCTCGCTGGAACAGATAGAACAATTAGATAAAACGCTGATTGTAGTTACCAGCGACAATGGAATGCCATTTCCGAGGTGTAAGAGCAATCTTTACGACTTTGGAGTTCGAGTACCCTTGGCCATTCGGTGGCGACAACACTTTGATTTCAGCGGCATTAGGAGCATTCCAATCAGTCTTACAGATCTCGCGCCCACGTTTTTAGAGGCAGCGGGCATTGAGATTCCTGATGAAGTAACCGGTCAGTCACTGCTGCCACTATTTAGAGACGATGGAGGGTCATTGATCAGAGAGTATGTATATTTTGGAAAAGAACGCCATGTCCCCGGTCAGGAACAAGGAGATTGGCGAGGATATCCCATGCGAGCCATCCGAAGTCATCAATATTTATACATCGAAAACCTCTTTCCCCATCTCTGGCCTGCCGGTACACCCAACTTTCAAACAGCGAGTTTCTACCCTGGATATTTTGCGGACATCGATGGCAGTCCTACGCGATCTTATATGATCCGGCATCGACAGGATTCAAAAGATTACGAAGAAATCTATCACGCCTCATTCAATAGACGCCCTGCAGAAGAACTCTATGATCTCCGAACCGATCCAGATCAAGTCATTAATGTAGCCTCTGATCCGGCCTATCAAAAAATCAAAACTACCCTGTTCGAAGCTTTACAGAAGGAAAGAATAAATACCGGCGATCCACGTTTGACCGGAGATGATGAGGTATTTGAAAACTTCCCATATACGGGAGGCACCATCCTGCCGCCCACCTTCGTACGCAAGAATCGACATTTTGCAACCTTCAAAATCGATGCTTTTCCGACCAGCCAAATGGGAAATCCCACCGTAGAGATCTTGACACCCATCAATGTGCGATACGAAGAACGCTTTCCGGTGATCTATATGTTGGATGGTCAAAATTTATTTCATGAAATAACGGCATCAACAAATTCTGAAAGACCCGACTGGCAAGTAGATGAAGTTTTGGATAGCATGCATCTAGCAACGGGAATGGACAAGGCCATCGTGGTGGGTATTCACAGTGATCCGGTAGATAGAACGCATCACTTTACTCCTGATCGACCGGCACGAACAGAATCTGCGGAAGCCAGCCAAGAAGGGGATGACATCGAAGGAAGGTCAAAACACCATCGACCCCAGGCAAAAGACTACCTCCGCTTTATAGTCGATGAGTTAAAGCCGTATATCGATGCAAATTTTAAAGTGAAACGAGAAAAAGAGGCTACATTTATCGCAGGTGCAGACCTAGCAGGCCTGACGAGCACCTATGCCATTTGTGAATATCCTGACGTATTTGGTGGCTCTGCAAGTTTGTCACCCTCATGGTCCATTCTAGATGATGCCATAATCTCTTACCTCACAGACCACCTACCCGATCCAACCACGCATAGAATCTTTTTTGACCATTTCAGATCGGACATCGACCTAGTTTCAAGCCGATATCAAGAAGAAGTGGATGACATTGTGATCGCAAAGGGTTACGACAGAAATTCAAATTGGAATACACGCGTGCTTGGAGCCACAGAAAGTGAGCACCGTTGGAGAAATCGATTAACTGCTGCACTTCAATTCTTACTTGACATAAATTCGAGGTGAGTGTCAAAATTGATCGAGCTGCTCCGTAGGTGAGGTGTGTGGCCATTTAAATTGCCCTTTTTCGTATTTTTAAGAGATTTATGGATTGCCATCATTATCAACCGCTACGAAGTCGGCGAGATTTTTTAAGCAAGTCTGCCCTTGGTCTTGGTGCCTTAAGCTTGGCCTCGCTAATCAATCCACTTGCTGCCAGCGGTCGTGCTAACGATGGCAATGAACAAATCTTGCGGGCGCTTCCCCATTTCGCGCCGAAGGCCAAACGCGTCATCTATCTGTTCCAAAGTGGAGCTCCCTCCCAAATGGATTTATTTGATCATAAGCCGCTGCTACAGAAAATGTATGGTCAGGAATTGCCCGAGTCAGTCCGGCAAGGTCAGCGCCTCACAGGCATGACCGCAGGTCAAAGTTCATTTCCGCTAGCAGGTACGCTTTTTGACTTTAAGCAGTATGGTGATTCAGGTTCGTGGATGTCTGAGCTGATTCCCCATCAGTCGAAAATTGTCGACGAGCTTTGTTTTATTCATTCCATGCATACGGAGGCAATCAATCACGATCCTGCAGCAACCTTTATTCAAACTGGCTCTCAGTTTCCCGGTCGACCTGCCATGGGATCGTGGATTGACTACGGGTTGGGAAGCAGTAACGAAAACCTGCCTTCATTCATCGTACTTATTACCAAGGGAAAGGGAGGTCAGCCATTGTATTCCCGGCTGTGGGGAAATGGCTTTTTGCCGTCGCAGCATCAGGGTGTACAGTTTAGAGCTGGTAAGGATCCTGTACTTTATTTAAATAATCCTCCGGGAATTTCTAGGGAAGGTCGTCGCAAACAGCTCACGTACTTGAAGCAACTGCAAGAGAATCAATTTCAAAAACTCCAAGATCCCGAAATAGAAGCCCGCATTGCCCAATATGAAATGGCATTTAGAATGCAAAGGTCGGTGCCGGAGATTACCGATACCAGTGGTGAGCCGGACTATATCTACGACCTGTATGGGGAAGATTCGCGCATACCTGGAACTTATGCTGCCAATTGCCTTTTGGCACGCAGACTGGCCGAAAAAGGTGTTCGGTTCATCCAACTCTATCATCGTGGATGGGATGCACATGACAATTTACCCAAAGTTCTCACTAGGCAGACCAGAGAGACGGACCAAGCCTCTGCCGCTTTAATCCTAGATTTGAAGCAGCGTGGGTTGCTCAACGACACGCTGGTGATCTGGGGTGGTGAATTTGGCCGTACCAACTATTCGCAAGGACAATTATCCAGCACGAATTACGGCCGTGATCATCACCCAAAATGTTTCACCATTTGGATGGCCGGTGCTGGAGTCAAGCAGGGATTAGTATATGGAAAAACGGATGATTTTAGTTACAACATCACTGAAAATCCGGTCCATATTCATGATTTTCAAGCCACCATCATGCATTTGCTAGGCATTGATCACGAACGTTTGACTTTTAAATTCCAGGGCCGCAGATATCGCTTGACCGACGTCCATGGTCATGTCGTCAAAGACATCCTTGCTTGATATAATCATTTCACAATTCTTGCTGAATCCTTCTTATTGCTTGTAAAATGAAAACGAAGTCCCTGAATGAGATCTTAGGTAATAAATTCCCGGGCGCAGAAATCCAACGGGTAACCTATTGCCGTGGATGATCGGCATATGCATAGCTTCCCCTTCCGTATTGTACAGTGACCATGTTTGATTTTGCTCCGGAAGGATCAAGTAGTCCCGTGCGGGATTAGGAAAGGCGTGCCATCCCTTTGTCATCTCCACCACGATGATCTCACTCTTCCAACTTGTACCGTCGTGATCGATCTGATACAGTTGATAGAAATTCGCTCCCTTGATCGGTTGATCATCTGTAAATGAATAATTTTGCCCGTGGGCATAAGAAGTCACTACCGGAATCCAACCCATTTTGGCTAGTCCGCCGATATTGGGTCCACGCCAGATCTCAAACCCGCTGTTGTTGCGTTCAAATCCCGTCTGCCATCGAAGCGATACCCGGTTTTCTTCGCGCCGTCCTTGAAATGAGATCAATTCAACGGGCAAAGCAGATCCCTGCTCATAGGCACCGGCGTCAATTTTTAATCCCTCCAAGGTTCTCGTTTCCTGTTGAGCCTTGTGTTTATAGGAATGGGTGGGTGTGAGTGAGAACCCATGTGCATTGGTTTGAGGTTCTCCGGCATCTATGGCTGGTGATCCGGACTCCAAGTGGTAGTCATAATTTGGTTCATCTGTAAACTTAAGGTTCGAAATAGTGGCGTCGATTACATTTCCTTCCACTGTTGTGGAGGATGCACTACCGGTCAGGATCGTGCCACCGCCAGTGAATATATTGTTGGTATAATGGACCAATGACGTACCCGACTGAACTTGCAGAAACCTACAAGATGCCAGGCTTTTATTGACGCAAGTGTTGTTGACAAAATACAGATCGTGAGGTACAGGGCTGCTCAGTCCCTCCAAACCATAACCTACCAAATTATTATTGGGAGCATTGTTTCCTTGCATTAATAAATTGCCGACGACGACAGCCGGACCACCATTGGGCAAGTCGATCAGACGACTGGAGTTGCCCGATTCTTCATCCATGATTCGATTACAGTAGATGTAATTAGTATCTGCCCTTGATTTCAGATTGTGACCAACATCAGCATGATGGGAATAATTAAATCTGAATATTAATTTATTGGCATTATTGACATAAATATTATGCGATAATCCATCTCCGTATCCGTTAAACGCAAACTCCGTATGTTCCACTAAAATCTGCCCATCTACCGACCCTGAAGTTGCCAAAATGCCATTTTCATTGTCATGAAAGTAGCAGTTTTTTACGGTCATTCCAATACCATCCAAGCGAATTCCAGCTCCATTTTTACTAGGTACTGTTGTGCCGGAAAATTCTATGTTTTCTACGGTAATATTATTTCCAGAAAAGACCCAAATCCCCTTCCCTAAAATGTATTGCCCATTGGCCTGCAGATGTGGCCTTCCATTCACTCCTTGAATAATCAAATTATTTTGCTGCCAATTGGCCAAGCAGGCCGTTCCCAGATAATTGCCACCATCAATCTCGATGATGTCGCCATCATTTAGCACACCGGCAAGATAAAGTGCATGGGGAGATATGTAAGTCCGGGTTGGTCCGACTTGATAGGTTTCGGCCCCTACCATATGAATCGTCAGGAAAAAAATGGCCACCGCCGGTAGAAAATAATTCATACTCAAATACTTTAGTCCATCATTGCAGCAGAGCTACCGCACTGATGCGTCAGAAAAATAGACTAAGGTATTCGCAGATAAATGCCCAGATGATTACGAGCGAATGTATGAGGTTACTTCAACATAACGCATCAGCCATTCAAAAAGTATTGAAAACTAAACCTTGAAGCGCGGCCATGACCACGTCTCTCATTCACATCTTTACCATCCGATGCTTTGATTTATTGAAGGACAAGTAATAAATACCGGCCTGTAGCATTGCAACCGGAATGTGATTTCGATCAAGCTTACCGCGAATCAAAACGCGTCCCCAAAGATCGCTAATGGCATAGCTGGATCCAAAATGGGCATTACGAAAATATAATCGGTCTCCCACCGGATTAGGATAGATCTCAAGTGCTTCATGATCCTCAGTGAAAATAGGAGTCGTTTGGACATCATGTTGATAGGCGCCCACATCAGGTCGATCGGTGAGGGGATTACCATCAATGTCTTCCTCGACGCCTGGCAAGGGAACTCCGGCACTTCGAGCAGGAGATTCCTGTAAAAGGTGAAAATCTCTCTCAGCTACACTGACAAACATGGGATCACCCATCACGCCACTTCTTTCGAATCCGAGGGTTTGGATATACTCGAGATTTCGAGCATTTCCTTGTACAAACCAACCCTTTGCTTCAGGTTTTGAATAATAGAGGTTGTAGTCAAGGACAAGTTCGGCAGGTGCCTGGTTTTGATAGATGGAAATATTGTATTCCACGCCGTAAAAAATATTATTCTGAATCGAGAAATAAGCTGGAATACTAGCTTGAGTAATTTGAATTTGCTGAGTCTGTCCCACGCAAACATTGTGCACAAAGTAATTCGTTTGATTGGATAAGTTACCTTGATCGAGCCAAATGCCAGGGTTGCTGCTTTCTTTTTCGCCGGCAAAGATGTTGTGACTAATCATATTGCCACTATAGCCGTATCTGGCTTTATTTTGGTTGCCCTCACCGGTGAGGAATAACGATACTCGATTGTTGTCAATAATTCGATTCCGGGTAATGCGGTTATCATCAGATGACATTCCCTCTAGGTTATATAAAATAATTCCGATGGCCACCCCATCATGAATATAATTGTCTGAAATAATTCCTTCAGAGAAGTTTTGTAGACCGATGGCCTCAAAATCTGTAAACCCATAGTCCCAACGCTCGGTACCATTCCAGGTACCCTCCTCAAAAAATTCATTGTTGACAATCTGACAATTGATGTGCCGGCCATTTACGTTGGGGCCAGGAGCCAATGCCGATTCCGTATACATCCGAACCCCATTGTGATTGCGGTAAAAATAATTGTCGCGAATAATGGCATTTCGATTATTGCTCTCGTTGGGTAGAAAAAAAATAGCACTTTGGCAGTAGTGAAAGTCACAATCTTCGACAATGAGCCCCTCTGTGCCATCGGCCAGATCCCTCGTGTAGATGCCGACGGCCAATGCCTTAAAGGTAAGACCAGACACCGTGACGTATTTCTGATCCGAAAGCCAGATTCCGGAGTCGAATGAGTAGATGCGCTCAATGGCCGTTACTTCATGATTGTTGGGATTGCCGGAGGAAGGGCGGAAGTACAGGAAGTCACTGGTTCCAAACCAGAGACCGTTGGTTAACCGTTTATTGCTCGCCCGTGGCTGCACGGGAATCTGGTCTTCCCAAACACCAGAAAATTCCGAAGTCTTAAGCGGTGTTCTAAATACTCCATTACCCTGATCTTCCCACTCTGTTAAGACTGGAAGGGAAAATACCGGTTTTCTTCCTTCCCCAAAGGCTGAAATCAGAATCGGTGCTTCGGCTGTTCCACTACTAGACATATGAAAAGTCTCTCTAAAAATATCTCCCCGGCGAAACCGAATCTCATCTCCTGGTTGGAAGGACTGTGTATTCAAATGGTCGATGGACTGCCAGGCAGTTTCTGGGGTTAAACCATCGGCACCATCGTTACCGTCAAGGCTTATGTAGTAAGTCTGAGATGATAGGATAGCATTAGCTGTGCCTGAGGTCGACATGCACCCATCACTTCCCGATTTCTCAATTCTATTGGGACAAAACAATAGGCTGATCAGTGCACAAGCCCAAAGATCTAAGCTGAAGAACTTGGTGTGAAGCATGTTAACTCATTCAAATTTGCGATCTGTATCCCATTTATGATGCTAGGTTGTTGCTAAATGTGTCAGGAGTCAATCTTAAAAGCGGGAAGAACCACAACGGGATCAATCTTGTAGGTGATCAACGATTTTAGGGCAAAAAGTATACCATCCACCCTGATTGTGAAGGGAAGATGTTTGGTGTCCAATCAGGTTACTATGATCATCCTAACACCCATGGCAGAAGTCAGGAACCAACACCATCTCCCTCCACCTACCGGGCCGCCCTTCAGGGAGATCGCCTAAAGAAGGAGGTTGTGATCGTGGCAAACCCGTGATCACACCCTACCTTGTGCCAAGTGTAGCTCTGTAACCCCACCGAAAATCAGTTCGTCTCTAAGTCATGAATAATCCTAATAGAGTGTCACTAAGATTTTTCGAGTTATCACTTCTGATTGTCATAGTAGTTTGCAGCAGCACAGCGCAGGATATACTGTCAAGCCAAGACCTACAACAACTAATTTTGAATAAGGACAGCATGCTTTTTCAAGTGGGGTTTAACCAACGTGACCTTCAGCCCTTTGAAGATCTAATTGCCGATGATCTCGAATTCTACCACGATCAGTCTGGAGTAATCATGGGTAAGGAGCCTTTCCTGAAAAATACTGAGGAGGGCCTTTTTGCACTGGATTACCTTGCCACCCGCGAATTGATTGAAGGGAGCACGAAAATCTACCCGCTGTACGATCAGGGCAAATTATATGGGATCATACAAGAAGGTGCACACCAATTCTTTGCGAAGTATGCTAATAAGAAAAGAACCTTAACTTCAACTGCCAAATTTTCACATTTATGGATCAAGGAAGGAAATCATTGGCTACTGAAAAGGGTACTGAGTTTCGATCATCAGGCACCAAAATAAGATGGGACACTATCTCCATTATTCAGGCAGCCCCTCCTTCAGCTTTCTATCTGATTGTGTTTTGCCTGATTTATCTAATAAATCTTTCCGCTCAAACCTTAGAAAACACAACGGTAGATGGTTATCGGGGCATTTGGTTTGAGCTAAATCAGAAATACCCATATGGTGATAAGTACTCTGGTGGGCTAGGTACCTATACGGCCAAACATATGCCGATGGCGATTTATGTCCGAGAGGTAAACAAGACCTTTTTTGTGTACGGTGGCACCATGGACTCAACTTCACGCCATTTGCTTTGTATGATCGGTAGTTTTGACCATACGGACCACGAAGTGACGAAGCCAGTGGTCGTCTGTGACAAACAGGGAGTCGATGACCCGCATGATAATCCATCCTTACTTGTGGATGACGATGGATACTTATGGGTTTTTGTCAGTGGTCGAAGTACCAAGCGTCCTGGATTTAAGTACCGAGGTAAGAGGCCCTATGATATATCTGAATTCGAATTAATTTCAGAGGAAGAAATGACCTATCCACAACCTTGGTTTGATGCACAGCGTGGTTTTTTTCACTTTTTCACCAAATACACCGGCACTCGCGAGCTCTATTTTGAAACCAGTAAGGATGGATTCACATGGTCTGATGATGAGAAAATCGCAGGCATTGTTCAGCCAGGCTACCAAAAGTCTGGTCATTATCAAGTGAGCGGCACCTGGAACGAGAAGGTTGGTACTTTTTTTAATCGTCATCAGGACGGACACCCTGATACGAGAACAGATCTCTACTACATGGAAAGTAGCGACCGGGGAGCCAGCTGGCAAAATATGCAGGGCCAGGAGCTAATCACGCCTTTGACGCAGGTACAGAATGCTGCATTGATCGTGGATTATCAGAGTAGGGGTAGAAATGTGTATATGAAAGATATGCAATATGATTCGAAAGGCCATCCGATCTGCCTTTATGTGACCAGTAGTGGTCATGAACCTGGGCCAGAGAACATACCCTACAGCTGGCACATCACCCAATGGCATCAAAATAAATGGCGGCATTCGACCATTACCAGTTCCGATCATAATTACGACATGGGTAGCCTCTTTCTTACGGATTCAGCCTGGTTTGTGATTGGTCCAACGGAAATTGGGCCACAGGCTTGGGCACCTGGAGGCGAGATATCCATCTGGACATCTTACGATAATGGCAACTCCTGGTCCAGAACTCACCAGGTCACCGCCAATAGTAAAAACAACCATACTTACGTACGCAGACCCTTGCATGCTTCTGAGCCCTTTTATTTTTATTGGGCCGATGGAGATCCAAGCCGGATTAGTACTTCGAGATTATTCTTTGGTGACTTGAGGGGACAGGTGTGGCAGTTGCCCTATCACATGAATTCTGATAAACAAGGGGTTGACCAGATAAACCCGATCAGATAAACTCGTACGCTCTGATTTTCACACCCCAACATTGATCGACAATCCTTAGTGCTGTTGATCAGTCCTCGTAATTCTTATTCGACCACCTTAAAAGTAGTCCTTCGATTGGCTTGGTGTTCTTCTTCCGTACACTCTTCGCAAGCGCAGTTAATCGCTAAAAGAGATTCCCCATAACCCTTGGCTACCAGTCTCTCTTCGGCGATTCCATTCTGCTGTAGGTAGGTCACGGCAGATTCTGCTCTGGCTTGTGAGAGTCGGTCGTTGTAGTCATCGTCAGCTCGACAATCGGTATGTGATGACAACTGAATTTTCAGGCCGGGATTAATTTTTAGTAAGTCTGCCAAATTATTCAGCGTCGGTTTGGCATCTTCTCGGATGAATGATTCATTCAGATCGTAATAAATGTTCTCCAGCACAATTTCCTTATCATAAAATATTTTATCAAGCAGAATTCGCTCTTCATACTTTTGGATGGTCCTGGAGGAATCAATGGTGAGATTCTTTGTGGAGAATAATAATTGATTATTAAAAAAGCCCTCTGAAGAAACAAAAAATTCGTATTCCTTGTCGGGATTTAGTTTAAGTGTTTGCATGCCATATTCATCAGATGTGATATCCATGAATTGAGCACCGTCTTCGGTGATATTAATATCCGCATCGGCTAAGGGCACACGCATCAGCACCTTACTATTTGGATCGTCGGGATCTTCATACTTTTTTTGAAATACGCGCAGGTCAAGTTGAATTTCATAAACAAATTCCGGCTCAGGTTCTGGCTCGCGCACCGGATGGAATTTCCGTTTTTCAAAACGGTAGATATCATCAAAGCCCTGCCCTCCAGATCTGCTGCTGGTGAGATATCCAGCTTCTAGCACACTATCGGTTGGCAGCTCAAATCTATTGATCGTAAATCCAAAATCATCGGCCCCGCTATTGATGGGAGCCATCAGATTAATTTTGGGCGCCCACTGGCCGTTGTCCATCAAATACGTCTTGTACACGTCATAACCACCCATGCCCCCGTGTGTGGACGAAAAATAGAGGGTGTCGTGATACATGTGCGGAAAGCCCTCTCGCGACTGAGTATTAATACGCTTGGACAATGCAATCGGCTCTTCCCACTCACCCGCCAAAAAATTTGATATGTACAAGTCGTAGTCGTTGGTGGCTCCATCGATATCGGCGGCAAAAATCAGACTCGTATCACCATTGGCAAAAGTGGGATGGCGATAGTTAAACCCATCCTTCATAAATCCCAACGGTTTTGGCTTTATCCATTGGCCGCCATTCTTTTCACTATAAAACAATTTACAGTGTATATCATACTCACTCCCGTTGGTGCATCGACAAAAAACGACCTTATCTCCATCGCTACTAAAGGAGGCCGTTCCCTCATTATCCTCACTATTAAATGTCGCCTCAAAAGGAGTTACATTATTACTCGATACGTCACCGACAAACAAATCCATAAAGTCGCTGCCGGTCCAAGCGTAAGTATAGTCGCCCTCACTTTCTGGGCGATCACTGGTAAAGACAAATTTATTTTGTGAGACCGGAGTTGGCGCATAATCAGAATAAATAGAATTAATCCTGAGCGGTTCAACCACATATGGACTATAGGCCTCTTCATCTCGCCAATCAACGGCTTGCAGACAGTTGGCGATCTCCCTGCGAAATTTGATGCGGTCACCAATCTCCTCTCCAGCTTTGAGATAAGCATTGGCAGCTTCTTCGTATTGTTCGTTCTGCTTCAGGCAAGCAGCATACTGTACCAATGCACTCGTCCCGTATCCACCCTCATAGGCAGTCCTAAACCACTTAGTAGCTTCTTCCAGATTATTAAACTTGAGATTGGATTCTCCGATGAGAAAAGCGGCATTCATGCGCTCAATGTTGCTGCGTGCATTGCGGAACTCATCCTGCAACATTTCGGCTGCCTGAAAGTAGCGCTTCCGTTCGTAGGCTGT
Organism: Saprospiraceae bacterium; assembly: GCA_965223215.1. Classification (GTDB taxonomy): domain Bacteria; phylum Bacteroidota; class Bacteroidia; order Chitinophagales; family Saprospiraceae; genus JABDMH01. The sequence continues at coordinate 1,432,340 of CBDCVZ010000010.1, forward strand.
TTTGCCATCACGGATCTTTTCGGTGTAGCTACAGGACGTGCCAAGGAAGACCAGTAACAGAAAAAAAGTAGTGCCTTTAATGAGTTGTTTCATTGTAATAAATATAACGAAAACCAGGGGGCAATAGTTTGCCAGCCTGGAAATGGACCCACCGGAGATGGTTTTATCCTAGGCAGCGCCTAAATTCTTCGTTAAGATGTTTACAACGTGGCAGCAGAACGCAGTCAGGCAAAAATGAAATAAAAAAAACCACTCCAGAAAAGTGAAGTGGTTTTTTTAGCGCTCGATCTCTAAATCCTAGGCTTGCACCGCCTTGGAAAATCGCTTTTTCTTCTTGCTCTGCTTTGCAACTAAATCACCGGTAAAATCATGCACGATGGGTGTTGCGACAAAAATGGATGAATAGGTACCCACAATGATACCGACCACCAATGCAAAAGCAAAACCCTTAATGCTCGTTCCGCCAAAGAGGAAAAGGGTCAAGACAACCAACATGGTCGTTACCGATGTGATGATGGTTCTACTTACCGTACTATTAACCGCCATATTAATCACTTCAGTTTTCGTCTTTTGGGTATAAGTATTGAGATATTCACGAATTCGGTCAAACACCACTACGGTATCGTTAATCGAATATCCAATGACCGTCAAAAGTGCGGCGATGAAGGGTTGATCAATTTCCATGGTCCATGGTACGATCCCCCAAAGAATCGAAAACACACTCAACACAATAATCGTATCGTGAAACAAAGCCATCACGGCACCCAATGAATACTGCCACTTACTAAATCGGATGAAGATGTACAGAAAGATCAACAGCAAGGCAAAGACCGTTGCGTACACCGAACTGGTCTTAATATCATCAGCGATGGTAGGACCCACCTTGCTTGAACTAATTACGTGCGTGCCAGTAGCATCAGAATCCTTAAACTGGTCGATTGAGAGTCCGCCACCAATCGCAGCCGAAATGCCGGCATGCATGGCTTCCATCACGCGGTCAGCTGCATCATCAGCGTCATCATCGATCAGATAGTCGGTCACAATGTTGTAGGTATTATCCGTATCAACGCTTTTGACGACTGGCGTAGATCCGAGTGTTTCCGTCAATGAGGTACGCAACGTATTGGCATCAATAGTAACATTATTATCAAATTCGATATTGTAGGCATATCCTCCCTTGAAATCGACACCCAGGTCAAAGCCCCTGGCAACAAATGACACAACGCCTGCGGCGATGATCAAACCCGAAACGACATAGGCGACCTTTCGTTTGCCAAGCCAATCAATCTGCAAGTTGGCAAAGGCACTTTTCGTAAAACCATTCCAAAAAGTGAGATTTTTATCCCTGGTCTTTGTCCACCAATCGATCAACAATCTAGTAAACAATACAGCCGTAAATAGTGAGAAGATAACACCGATGATCAACACCACTGCGAAACCTTTAATCGGCCCCATGCCAAAGTAAGCCAGTACAAATGCCACCAAAATGGTGGTGACGTTGGCATCAATAATGGCACTATAACTGTGTTTGAAGCCATCGGCAATAGACATCAGCAAAGATTTACCCTCACGAAGTTCCTCTCTGATCCGCTCATAGATGATCACGTTGGCATCGACTGCCATACCAATCGTTAACACGATACCGGCAATACCGGGCAGTGTCAAGACGGTGCCATAAGAGGCCAATGCGCCAAAGATGAAGAATAGATTGGCAAAGAGCGCCACGATCGATACAATGCCTGCACCGCCGTAGTAAAAGATCATAAAGGCCAGGAGCAGAATGAATCCAACACTGATGGAAGTGAGCGAGCGATCGATGTTGTCTTGACCCAATGAGGGACCAACAACCGCTTCCTGAATAATCTTAGGAGTGGCTGGTAGCTTGCCGATCTGCAAAATATTGGCGAGGTCTCGTCCTTCTTGAACACTAAAATCGCCGGTAATCTGAGAGTCCCCATTGGTGATGGGTGTATTGACCCGTGGAGAGGATACGACTTCACCATCCAATACAATAGCAATTTCTCGATTATTGTCCTGCGCCGCTCTGGTGGTCATTTCACCCCAGGTTTTAGCACCCTGGTTATCCATACTCAACGAAACCGCAATCTGATTGGCAATGGGATCTGGTTGAGAAGTGGCTTTGATCACCCGGTCACCTTCAATGGGAGCCTTGTCTGAACCTCGCCGTTTCTTTAAAGCATAGAGTTGATGGCGATTGGTGACATTGCCATCAATGTCCTTGTAGGGCTTTTGGCTCCAAGCAAAAATCACATCTTGGGGAAAGAATCGCTTGACTTCGTCTCGAGCCAGGAGTTCAGACACCAGGTTCATCTTGTTATCGTCGGCCACACCCATGACACAGAGTTGAAAAGCTGTAACCCCGTCTTGGGTTACAATATTTAAATCGAGATTCTCCAGTAGCGGACCCCGATCGGCAAAGGGATCGTTTTCTTGAATCTGCTCAATGACCTCAAAGGTTGAATCGCCCGTCAAATTACCCAGAGAGTCGGTGGTTTGGGTCCAAATCGTATCGTATAAGATTTCTTCTACTTCTTCGACCTCAGTGGTATCTCCAGATTCCAATCTCTTCAGACGGGCATCCGCCTCGATGAAGGATTGTAAAATTCCTGGATCAGAAACTCGATACACATCTCTGAACTCAAGTTTTGCGGCACTCTGGACAAAATTTCTGGCCCGTTCGGGATTGTCGATGCCTGGAAGCTCAAGCAGAATGAGATCGCGACTGGCATCTAGGGAAACATTAGGTTGAACCACTCCCAATTTGTCGATTCTTTCCTTCAATCGCTTAAAGGTCAAGTCAACGGTTTCATTGGCCCGCTGACGTAAAATCGAAATGACATCCGCATCGGAAGTCTCAAAATTGATTTCCTCTCGAAGACCCTGGTTTCTTGAAAAAATCGAGGCCAACGTTTTTTCACCTGGAAGCTTTTGAAACTCTTGGGCAAAAAGCGTTACATAGTCAGATTGTGCCGATTTAAGGGCCAAACTGGCATTGTCAAGTGCCTGAGTAAACTTCTGATCTTGACTCTCATTAGATAGCGTGTAGAGCAGATCTCGCAAATCGACCTGCAATACCATGCTCATACCTCCCTTTAGGTCTAACCCCAAGGCCAATTGCTGCCCCTTTAGCTCTTCGTATGTATACCGTTTCAAAAGTGGTACTCTGAATACCTCTTCCGATGACATCGAATCGAGGTAGGCAATTCTAGCCTCTTTGGCTGCTATCCTTGCTTGCTCTGGATCGCTTACTTGACTAGCCACCTCCTGACTATAGCGCTCCGCAGCCTTCTCCACCTTTCGCGTCGGCAGTATCAGAAGATACTGGACCAGGCACACCACCGTCATGATTACCAGAAAGAACTTTATTATGCCTTTACTTTGCATTATGATATGTTAAATGAAAATACGTTTTGAAAAAGTTGCGCAAATATAAGCTTTTCCTCCCACAAGAGAAGGGAATGAAGAGCGAATCGGTCGTTGTTTAGACCAGTCAATGGATTTATCGGAGATATCGTGCCAGCATTACGTATGGTAATTGCTCAATATGTCTTAATCCTTGCTTCTCAGAGTGCTTACATCGACTAGGGCCTAAACACCCAGCTGATGCTATATATGAAGCACATGGCATGCTGTCAACGGATAATTTCGGGTCGCAGTAACCACCAAGGGAACCTTATCAACGGTCTGAAAGTTATGACAGTAAATGCTTACTTTTGAGCATGAGACTTTGCAAGTCTTTTATTTTATTAACAACTTAAATTTTTCATTACATGGGATTATTTTCTTTCTTAAAAAAAGCTGGTTCGAACATCTTTAAGTCGGCCGAAAGAAGGGCTGAAGAAGCTGCAGAAGAGGCTGCTGAACGTAAGGAGCAGATGCTTGCTGCACTTCGAGGTGTTGTCGATGGCCTAGCCTTACCAATTGAAGGTCTTGAATTAGACCTCGATCTGGAAAACGATCAGGTAACGGTGTATGGCCAATGCGAGTCGCAAGCTGACAAAGAAAAGATCATCTTGGCACTTGGCAATGTTGCCGGTATAGCCACAGTGGATGATCGCATCTCCGTAGTTACCCCTGCTCCTGAAGCTACGTTTTACGAAGTTCAAAGTGGAGATAGCTTATCTAAGATTGCTAAAGCACACTACGGTGATCCAATGAAGTATCCTGTCATCTTTGAGGCGAACAAGCCAATGTTAGAAGACCCAGATAAAATCTATCCTGGCCAGGTACTTCGGATACCTGTCATTGAATAGACTAAGAAAAACCAAGGAGAAGCATCGTCTTTAGGGGCGATGCTTTTTTTTTCCCACCTCCTATCTCTCGCCCAAGTACAAGATGGGCATTTACTTTCCAAACCATTTAGCGATGATGCTCTCGGCAGGCTTGTTTTGTGGCGTAAAATCAATATTAAGCATTCCACCCGCTTCGCTATGATTGCCCCTCCATTGCCAAACCAAAGTGCCGGCAAACCATGACTCGTTCCAAAAGGTCCGGAAGAATGCTTCGTAACAGTTGGCCTGGGTATCAGTACTTAATTTTTTGGAATGGTCTTGATCACGATGACTCACCCACTCCCAGGGCTTGATGGCTGCGTCCGAAGTACTCTTGTAACCCAACTCAGAAAATAGAATGGGTTTACCTAATTGAACGCTCAGTCGCTGAAGTCTTTTGCGGTGAGGATCCCAAGATTTACATAGACTAGTCACACTGGGGGAATGCTCTTTACTGATCGGAAAATAGGCTTGCACCCCGATCAAATCTAAGGCGTCCCAAAATTCAATATGTTGATATTCCTGATACCAATTGGCAGCGTAAAAGAGCTCTCCGGAGTACACATTTCTGACGCGTTCAATCAACGTCTTCCAAAATGCAGGGTATTTTTTGGTGACTGTACTTAATTCAGTGCCCACACAGTAGTACGGAGCACCAATTTTTTCACTTAGTTTCGCGTAGTGAAGAATAAACTGCGAGTACTTGTCAAACCAATTTGCCCAGTCTGATTCCGATTTGAATTCGATGTCCGATCTCCATTTACCTTGTTCGGTACGCATCCAAATGTGTGGCTTGATGATCATTTTCATGCCTGCTTCTCGAGCCTGCACAGCCATAAGATGGTAGAGGGAATCTCTGCTGATGCCCGATCTGCGTCTGCCACCAAATCTCAAGTTGGGGTCATCATAAGTCTCCTGATAAGCATAAGGCACCAATACGAGATGATCCACATGATTTAAAACCAACGGTTCTAAATCAATATGTCCATTCCGGGATCTATTAAAAAAATGTACCCCCCGGATCTTCTCTTGATTGGTTTTCAGGATGGGCTGACTCGATGAATAATCAATGAGTTTATCCCAGGTATTTCCAAATATTTCGACGAGATCTCTAGGTTGTATGCTGTACAAAAGGCCCAGGGCTACAATTGGTATGAACGTAAACATACCGACTCTCTGCCTACGATTCGTAATCTTGGATGTGGAAAACAAACGCACCAACAAAAGAACGAATTGATAAATTACATAAGGCAGTAGAACCAATAAAATCAATTCCAAATTTAAGCCTCTAGCGATTCCTGACATGGCATAAGTCGCTGATTCCCAATCACTAAATCCATCAATGTAGAAGTGAATAAATAGCGCGCTGCATAGCACTGCTGTGGTACAAAAAAACCAAGCCACTAATATCAGTAGTCGCAGCATCATTGGTTTAACCATTGGCCTTATGATAGATGATGGTTTTAACATAATAGCATCCTCATACAACTCGGTTTTCTGCAGAACCCTCACTGTAGCTCCGAATATTACTGGCAACAATAGAGATTAATGCTTGTCTGGCTTGTTTGCTACACCAGGCCATGTGCGGTGTTATCAAGGTATTCTTTTGATGTATCAGCGGATTCTTATCCGTTGGTGGTTCTAAGCTCAGTACATCAAGAGCCGCACCAGCAATTTTATTATTTAGCAGAGCCCACGCCAAACTCTTTTCATCAACAAGTGCTCCACGGCCGGTATTAACAAGTAACGCCGTGTCTTTCATCAGATCGAGGCTCCGTGCATTGATGATATGTTTCGTCTCCTGATTTAGAGGAACATGGAGCGATATGATATCACTTGCTCGAAATAGTTCATCTAGTGCTACACCATCGATGGTGGGATCTGTTAAGCTCTGTCTTTGAGGTGCAATGACCCTCATACCAAAAGCTTGGGCTAACTCTGCCACACGAGATCCAATCTGACCTACTCCAATCAAGCCTAAGACTTTTCCCGCCAGTTCATGAACCGTGAGGAGTGTGTATGAAAAATCAGGTTGTCTGGACCAATCTCCCGATTGGACAGATTGATGGTGTAGTTCGACCCGATTGGTTAGGGCTAGGATCAGAGCCAGGGTATGTTGTGCCACGCTTTCTATGCCATAGCCCACGGCATTGCAGACTGCAATACCCAGCTCTTTAGCAGCAGCGACATTCACATTGTCAAAGCCTGTGGCCAGTAAACAAATAAGTTTCAGGTCGGGCAGTTGCTCCATCTCTGCAGGGCCAATGGCAATTTTGTTCACTACCACCACCTCGCATTGTTGCGACCTCGTGACGATGTTCCCTGCCTCGGTTCGCTCATAGACCGTGAGTTCACCCAAATCTTCAAGGGGTTGCCAACTCAGATCTCCCGGGTTGACCGTATAGCCATCCAATACAACAATTTTCACCCATGGAAAATAAGCAAAAAATGATGGTAGCCGTGAAACCGCGTGGTGAGGGATCGTCGTTTGCTTCCTTACTCAGATAAGTTCATCGGCAATTTGGACACTCACATCCCGCTTTGTGGCGGCCCTAATGCTTCCAGGAGCCAACTGAAATCCACCACAGCCTTGCACTGGGACTTCGTCACGCTATATCGAGGGAGTGTAATTTCCGGAGCACAAAAAGATTAGCATCGAAAAATCAGGGATCGAATTTGGTAAGCAGCATGTAGGATGCCACTCTTCCCTTCTTGTCCATGGACTCAGATTTTACTTGTCCGACACCCTCTGCAAAATATCCTACTGACTGGTAGGTCCGTTTCATCATGGGCATCTTTACATTTTCGGTACTCGTGATTTTATAGGCTTCAAACTGCTTAATGGGCGTGTCCACTGTCGTCTTTTCTACCACTTCTCTGCCCGTAATATCAACTTCGACCTTCATAGTGATTATTCCGATTTCTGCTTCGGACATTGAGTTGGCATCGGGCAGCGTTTGACCCACCGTGAGTTTTTTAGGGATCACCAATTCGTCACCTGTAACTTTAATTTTCGCCTCACCGAAAATTTCATTCATCTGTGGATTCATGAAGTTTGAAACATTTGCCCGGTAGGATCCATCTGAACACGATACTGAAAATTCGAACGAACTAACCTCTTCCTCTTTCTTGTCAAAAAGGGTAGCGGACACCTGATATTCATATCCAGCAGCGGAAGATTTCATATCTACAACCTCGTACGCCATCCGGGACGTCACCTTATCTTTTTTGTCAAAAAAGGTGTATTCAAAACTCGATCCCTTTTTAAATGGAAACCAGGGCGAACAATCTTGGGCAATGATGCCAGTGCAAAACGTTATGAGAAAAAATAGTAACGCAGTAAGTCTCATCGGTCCTTATTTATATTAATTATTTAATTTCCAATTATACTCATGGAAGGTTATTTCAGCACTTGCTTCCAACTTAGTTTCAGAATATTTATTGAGGTAATCCACTAGGTTTCCGAAATCTTCTTTGTACCAATCAAAAATCTTTGAAATTTTTGCCGAATTACTGGAGATGGTGTTATAAACCTCGTTGTTAATAAATTTGCTAGTTTGGTTTTCGAGCAGTGAAGTGACATTACTCTCGGTATATGCACTATTGGCGAGGGGCGGACACGATTTGGCTGCGCAGTTAACAGCAAAATGAATTCTCGCATCATTAAATTTTGGTCGGATTATTTTGTGCTCAATGTCATTCAGAGAGTACGATTTTCCACCAATCTGAATCCACTGTTTGTCCCATGGTTTTCCACCATCGAGATCCATGATGCTGGTCAGTGGGTAATTGTTCAAAATCAATTTAATGGTGAAGGCATTGTAAGCATTAATCCAGTAAGCCAATCGTGCATCTCTGGTCCAATCAGTAGCTGGTGCATTATCCATCAAGATCTTTAAGTAGTCATCAAGTTTCGCTATTTCTCCCTTGAGTCCTTCGTAATTTACCCTTCCATCACTGGTGACATGACTCTGGAGCAGCTCATCAAAGGCATTGTGATCGAGACCGGCAACCTCAAGAATTACCGTAGGTTCCTGAATCAAGATGCCACCTGTATGCTCAGGAGTCGATGGATCTACCGTTGCTTTGGGCGATGGTTCTGACTTCCGCAGCTCCTTTGGTTCATTATTTTGGTCTGTTTGTACAGCAGTCGACTCTTGCTCAACATCTACATGATATTCAGAGTCTTCCGATGCCTCACGAACAGAATCGATGCGAGGTTCCGGCAAGATTTGCTTATCCGGTGGTTGCAACGAAGTGAGATTTGAGTCATATTCGATTGATGGAGCAGAATCCGCCGTGGTCATTGGCTCATCAGCCTGTTGGGTACCAGAAACTGTTGAATCTCCACTCTGGCACATAAATGCAATCAGAGACAATAATAGAGTCACAATCATGATTGATTTTTTACTTATTAGTTTGAAATAGGCAAAGGTGAACATGGTTCACGGAAATAACTGATTTTATTTCAATTTAGTTCGATGCTTAACAGTTCTTTAAGCGCCACTTTACAGGCTAGCATTTAATCGCAGCGTCAAGTTGCGAGGTGCTTCCAACAGACCAGGTCGTACACTGTATTCACTGTTGAAAACATTTTTCAAGAGTAGTGTGCAAGACCATTTGTCGTTAAGATGATAGGTTGACCTCAAATTTATTAAGGTGTATCCTTGGTGTGATTCTCTAAACTCTGTCAAACCTGGTACAAATAAAGTAAAGACTGCATCAATCGCCACCATTTCACTGGTTCTCAAGAAGCTAAGACCTAAGTCAAGCTTCTTTCCACCGGTCTGAACATCCACTTTGAATTGGTGCTTTGATCGATATTTAAGGATGTTGAAATCAACTGAGGAAGCAAGAGAATCTCGTGCGGTGAAGTCCTGAAAAATAGGATCGACAAAAGTATAACCCGCCAGAAGATTGGTCTCGAGACCCCAAATTTTCCCCTTTCCACTGAGGCTAAAATCGAGGCCCCTAATGCGAGTATCGCCAATATTCTGAGATTGAAAACCGTCGATCAATCCAGTGAAGACGAATTCCATCATATCTTGGTATTCTGACCAATACAAGGACAGATCCGCCAAGCCCTGAAAATCACCTTTTTCAAATCCTTGTTTTACACCCAGCTCTGCGCTCCAACCCGTTTCCGAGAGCAAGTTAACGTTTGGGGAAATGATGGTAGCACCGAAAGTCGTGCTGATGTAACGTTCAGCTATGGTTGGATATCGATAACCCTGACCCCATGACGCCCTGAGGAAGGTGCCCTCGGCAAGTCGATGGTTAAGTCCCACCCTAAAAACGGGTTTGGATTCTTCTTGGGAGTCGGCCGGAATTCGCTCACCCCCTACTCTGCTAGGACCATTGAGCTCATTCCGCTCATAGCGTACACCCACATTGACGGTTAGGTTGCTGCCGAACTTTCGTTCCAATTGAAGGTAGCCGGCCAGATTATTGGAGGTAAAGGTCGTGTCGCTGTACAACTCTGCACTGACCTTCGTGTGAATCCCAACTATTCCGGCGGTCAGGATCATATTCCATGGCAAGATTCGATTGACATGTTGATACTCGCCATAGTAGATGGTTGATTCGTTGGATCGATTTGCATTGTTGTCATTGCTAACATCAAATATGCGTGTCTTTATCTCATGGCGATTTCCCTTTTTGGAGAATATCTTCAGATAAGGATCTAGAAAGTACCGAGAGAAATCACTGGTCGAGTAGTTTGAGGAATCTCCCTGGTAAGCACCCTCTGCTGCATCACGCCAAAAGAAGAAATTCTGGCCCTCACCAGCATTAATATTGGCGTTGACCCCCACCTCTACTCGTTGATTTGGGCGATAGCGTATTTTGGTAGTAAAACGACGATGGCGATCATAGTTTTCGAAGGCAAATCCATCTCCACCGAGCAGGTAAAGACTCGTTACCAAATCGACTTTCCCCAGTCTTCGTGCATCACGAGCGCTAAACCCGTAATTGGCAGGGGCTTTGTCCCACCATTTTTTACGTGCATCCTTGGGTGAGAAAAAAGTAGTACCAAAGATCGAAAACTTAGTACTTGGTTGATCTGTTGCATAACCGGTACGCACATTCACAATGCCATTGAGTGCACTGGAACCATACAACGCCGAAGAGGCACCCTTGACCACCTCCATCTGCGCAATGTTTTCGACCGGAAAGTCATCCCAGGTGGGGAAGCCAGCATCTGCCTGCAACGCTGGGATGTCATCTAGTAATAATAAGACCCTACTGCCGGCACCATAAGAAAAACCGCTGCCACCGCGAATGTTGGCCTGCCCATCAATGATGGTGACACCAGGTACTTTCTCCAGCACTTCATCAATTGATGTAGTGTTCGTTTGTTCCAGCAAGGCTGGTTTGAGAATTTCGATGGAGACAGTGGCTTCACCTACTGGTTTCTCAAACTTTCCCGTGGTGACGGTGACTTCCTGAATTAGATTGATGGCCGTCTCCAAACGGATTTGTCCCAAATCGAGCAAAGTATCTTTGACCACCAACGATCGCTGCATCGAATGATAACCGAGGTAGCTAATCGTCAGTTGGACCGTGTCTGAACCTGGAATGACTAATTCAAAACGCCCTTCCAGATCAGACACTCCGCCGATTTCACCAATGAGTGCGGTAGCTGCTGCGATTGGTTCCTGGGTAGCAGCGTCGATTACCTGCCCGATGACGCGCGCAGTCTGACCCCACGATGCATGGCAGACCCATAGAAGCACCAGGGGAAGAAGGATATGTCTTCGCAGTAACCAAGAATGCATCATCAGGTTAAATTTCCTCAAAATTAAGCGGCTATCCTTATCTTCAATTAGCAAAAACGCAAAAATGAAGCGATTCTTTACTGTATTGTCATTGATTATGCTGTTTCTGTCGGCGGCCACAGCACAATTGGATACCCTATCAAACTGCGAGCCGGACAGTACTTTTTTAAATAGTGATGACCTGGTAGATCCGTTACCATTTATCAATGATACCCTTGGTGAGGGATTCGCAACCGCAGCTTGCATCGGTGACGAGTACGAGCAGATAATTTTTGTGAAGATCCCCAGTATTATCCAACTGGGAGTCATTTCTTTAACAGTAACCTCGATAAGAATTGATTCAGTGACCAATCTTCCTCCGGGCTTTAACTACATCTGCAGTAGGCCGGAGTGTGTTTTTCCTACCGATACAGCCAGCTGTATCCTGCTCAAAGGAGCACCAACAGATCCGGAGTCAGTCGGTGATTATGAACTGCAAATCGGTGTCACCATTGGCACCACAGTATTGGGAGACTTTCCAGCAATGATTCCCGATCCCGCTCTGGTCAATGGCACTTACATTCTGAAAGTTAGGCCTGCTGGAGACAGTGCATGCCTGGCGGCTCCCGTGTATGATGCTTCGCTCGAACCGAGCGCTTATGCAGTCTATCCCAACCCGGCGACAGAAGAAGTCACGCTAGAGTGGGATAGTGATCACATCGGAGTGGGATGGATCGAAGTAAGGGACCTTACTGGACAAACGATCCACCGAACCCGGGCTCCCTATCGAACTGGTAAGCAACGTATGCAAGTATCGTTGGCTGGTTTAGAAACGGGAATGTACCTGGTGGGTATGGCTGGTGAACAGACCACCTTTTGGAGTAAAACCCTAAAGCTTTAATAACCTGAACCACCTTTCGGGGGTCAGTCGGGAAAATGGGGTTATTCAATGACTGGATCAATCATATCCAAGCCGAGCAATCTTTTCTCGTGCGGATTGATACTACCCCAAGACAAGAATCCACCTGAAGCACGGGCTACGTGCCTAGCAAAGCTGAGCAGGCTTTCATAAAATGCAATGGCTACTTCTCGATCCTGCAACTTCGGAAAGATGGTATTTAGTTCAGCAAGTTTTTCAGAGATTCGATTATTGCGCTCTTCCGTATCTCCCTCGTACTTGTCAATAAACCTCTGTAAGACCTCGGCAAAGTCCTCTCCCACTTCCAAATAGAACTCTTTCAGTCCATCGGGCAATGCGTAGCTCCTAATTTTGGTCACCTTCTCGGCCCATGACTTTTCTTTTGAATCGATGCTGCCATCGGCTCCTGCAATTAAGACTGTAATGAGAGAAATGGACTTTTTCAGTGTATCATATTCCTCCTGGCTAATGCCTGCAAAGTAATCTACCATTGATTTGATTTAAGTGGCCACAAAAATATCATTGGCAGGATTAAAATCAGCTTTTATTCTAAAAAAAATGGCATTAAATCGACGATCGTCTTATTCTCTCCCCAAGGGCCTTATGTTATTTTTCCAGCTGTACTTTTTCAAAGGTCAAGAAAGTGCTAGTTTTGTCAGCTCGTAAAATTTCAATTCCGTTTTATGTTTCGATTGGTCGATTGGAAATTAATCCTCGGTCTTGGCATGCTTTGCTTATGGAGTGCCTGTCAATCTACTGATCAAGAGACAGATAGCACGCCCGATGAACTGCCGGCTGTAGACACTACCTTTTACCAAGTCCAAGTAGACCGCCTGCGAATGCGTTCGGCCCCTGGTCTGAACAGCTCAACCGTCACACTGCTACCTGAGGGTGCACTGATCCGCTATTGGGGTGATCATTCCCTTGACAAAGCAGACATTACCTTACGAGGCAAATTGATTTCGGATTATTGGATGCATGTGAAGTACGGTTCGCACCAAGGTTGGGTATTTGGAGGAGCACTTCAGGAACAAGAAGACCATTCGGTAGCCGATGCCCTGATTGTACCGGGTAAAAGGGTTGGTCCGATCCTCGCTACTGATTCTGAACAATCGATCATCGATCGTCTGGGGTCTGAGCAAGTTCAGCGGGGAGAGTTCATGGTTGGTGAAGGAGAGATGCTGGAGGTCACTTATGTCTTCCCTGGTACGGAAAAAGAACTAATCCTCTTATGGACTGCTGAAGACTTCATCCATCTCAGGGAGGTCAGGGTGACGAAAGCTGCATCACCCTGGAAAACAGAGGAAGGCCTTGCCATCGGCAGCTCTCTAAAAGAGGTGGAAAAGATTAATGGAAAGCCATTTTTAATGAGTGGTTTTCAGTGGGACTACGCCGGAAGTACTATGAGTTGGAACCTAGGCAACATCGATGCTGATCTGGTGGTTACCTTTGCTGAACCTAACCGGGTACACAGATCATTGCTGGGAGACCACGAGATTCGTTCGGATGATGAACGATTGCGAAGAGCCAATCCCAAGATTCAAATGATGCGTGTAATTTTTTCTTGAGCGCTTCCCCAAACCTGCTTTCATTTAGAGATCCTTTCTAAGTGGTAATTTGCCATCATCTAAAACCTGTGTCATTCGGTCAGATTAAACGATTTTATCGTTATTTAACTATTTTTTAGTTGACAAACTAATATTTAGTTAATACCTTGAGTTTATGAAACGCATGCTAACACCTCGAGAGGAAGCCGTCATGCAGATTTTGTGGCGACTCAAAAAGTGCTTTGTCAAGGAGATTCTAGAACAACTGCCTGAACCTAAGCCACCTTATAATACCATCAGTTCGGTAGTGAGAAAACTTGAAGCCGAAGGCATGGTCGGTTTTAAGGCCTTTGGTAAGACACATCAATATTTTCCGATCTTGAAGAAGAGCACCTACCGCAGAAGGGTACTGAGCAAGATTATAAGGGAGTATTTTTCAGATTCTCCGCAGACCCTCCTCTCTCATTTCGCTGAAGAGCAAGATATGGACTATGAAGACCTGTCGGTACTTTTAGATGAATTAAAAAGGAAGGATCGATGATAGCCTGGCTAATAAATGTATTGAAAATTCCTTTTCACGCAGCTTTATTCTACTGCTTTTATCACCTAAGCTGGAAGGATGGAAAGCACTTTCAAATAAATAAGTTTTATCGGTTCTACACCGCAGGGGCGATTTCACTTATTTCATTATTTGAAATTGATCGGTTGAGACCTGCGGACATAAAGTTAGCTAGACTGTCCGATTTCATCATTGAACCCGTTCAATCCCTGATCAGACAACCTCTTCCCTACTATGTGCACATAAATTCAAATCAATTTTGAAAAAATAAAAACAATTAATCTGGGAGGGGCGGTCAAAAATCACCGCTGGGAAAATCAACAATTTCAAATCATGTTATCCACTTGATTAACTGTAAACTTTAGAAAATCATGACCGCATTTTTAATTTATTTATTGAAAGTTTCTTGTTGCTTGGTCTTCTGCTTCGGAAGCTACTACTTCCTTCTTCGAAACAAATCATTTTTTCAACTCAATAGATTGTATTTGGTGTTTTCGGGAGCTGCCTCATTGGTCATACCCTTCCTAAAGTTAAACATTGCACCACTTCAAACCTTCTCGGCATCACCAACTTCCGTTGCACTAACACAAGAGGTACCCTATTCGACGCCCCCTTATTTATTGACTCCTCAGATTGAAACGGTTTTAAACACCGCCTTACCTACTTTCTCGATCTCGCTAGGTCAGGTTATCTTCATCCTTTACCTAACGGTTGCATCCTATTTATTCTTCCGATTAGCCCGACGAATTTATAGCATTGGGCAGCTCAAGAAGCAAAGTATCAGGCGTAAGATCTTTGGCACGTCTGTTTTGCAACATCCGAAAGTTCCCACTTCCTCATTTTTCAATTGTATCTTTTGGAATGAACCGGATGATCAGACGAGTGAGACACTGAGGGCAAAATTACTTCACGAGCAGACTCATGGCAAGCAGAGACACAGCCTTGATCTTCTTTTTTTTGAAATTTTAGGCATTTTCCAATGGTTTAACCCATTGATGAAACGCATGCTGAAGGAGCTAAAAATGCAACATGAGTTTATTGCAGATTTTCAAGCTAAAGAGTCGACCTCATTGGCAAACTATATCTCAATTCTCCAACGTGCTCGATCTGGAGTAAAAATGGCTTTACCCTTGACCTATTTTGATTCCATGATTTC
This sequence comes from Saprospiraceae bacterium, assembly GCA_965223215.1. GTDB lineage: Bacteria > Bacteroidota > Bacteroidia > Chitinophagales > Saprospiraceae > JABDMH01. The sequence continues at coordinate 1,447,568 of CBDCVZ010000010.1, forward strand.
GCGCCGGGTCAAGATGATGATGAAGGAACCTTCCAAAAATCACACAATTATGCACTATGTTTTACTATTTCCAATATTGACCTGGATAACCATTTCATTCAGCAACCACACGACACAAAGTGAGCTCTATGAGGTCATTGATCAGTTCAGTAAATCGAAGATCTATTTCAGGGGTGGTCAAACCCCTCATTATCTCCGGTGGGGATCAGCTCAAATACCGTTGGCAAAGGCCATTGCAGGGGAGGGAAGGTACTACTTAGATGAGTTTCCGCGAAAAATCAAAAAGGGAGAACTCCTTGAAATTCTCAACCAAGAAATGTTTCTCTTCATCGATGACAAGAAAGTATCGAGGTCCGAGGAATCAATGATCCAACTCCTGCTCAACTTTCCGAAAAGTGTCTCCTCACCAGGATTTCACACGGGTCACATCACACTTCAGCCGCCCTTTGTTTTGAATGATAGCATACAAGAGCTCGTGCGAACAAATCTTCGCGATGGATCAATGTTAAGAATAATGTCAGAAGTCAACGGCTCTTATGTCTTCGTCATGCTTACGGTGGAGGACTTTGAAACGAAAAGAAAACTGATTCAACTTGACGGTCAATCCTTTAGTGTTTGGAGTAATAAACCAGGTAGTTGGGTAAATCCCGCCAATTTCAATATCGTCTCCTGGAAGGAGCTGGTCAACCTGCTTCAATCTGACCAGATAAATCTGGTGGTGGATGGTGTCACTTATGACAGAACGAGGCTCCACGAACACGTAATTCACCAGGGTCCTTCAATTTTGACCAATCGATTTTCTTTGATTCAGAAGCTCGAGATTGAAAAGGAGATCAGCGCTCCCATATCCATCTCCTTAGCCGGTCCGAAGGGCATGGTGTACTACTCGACCTTCGATGATGAAATTAATCCAACCATCACCTATGACAATTGGAACGATTACGCCCAGGAAGAATTTCACAGACTTCCAGTAGAACATAAGGTATTGGAAAATATAAAATTTACCTGGGGGCCACTTGATGCGACCAACGTTTTTAACTATGCGCAACACAAGTATTTTCATTCCAAGTCGATTTTTAATCCAAAAGTTGCCAATGCAGACATAGCCGAGGGTGTGAAGATTAACGATGCGAAGGAAATATTAAATTCCAAGCCGCGATTATCGATTAATGGAAAACTTGTAGAAGGCAAACTAACCATCAAACTATTCTACCTAGATCATGAGGGTCTTCCGGTGGAATGCGATCTGGAATACGATCGAGACATGAATCTTGCGACCTCACCCTGCCGTGATGATATTATTATGCAACTTAAGCCAGATGATTTTATCACCATCAATGGAATCTTCTTTGATAACAGCTTAAAATATCTTCAGATTCCTATGAAAATTAAAAACTAGAATGCTTTCTTGGTTTTTGGTCCTCGGTTTTTGGTTTACGGCAGGCATACCAATCCATAACGGGCTTAGTGATCCATGCTTCGATGATCGGCTCGCGCTCGCCCCTGCCCCTCTTGAATTTCCGCTGTCGCTCCAATTAAACCGGGGTGTCTGCTTGCAATAGAATCTTGCCGAAGGGTTGGTCCTTGGGCCCCTTGTATCTTGGTTTTTGGTACCTGGTCTTCTTACGTCGCACAAGAAAGTCTTGACTGAAGGCGTAATTCGTCCCTGCGTTCCTTGTATCTTGGTCTTTGTATCTTGGTTTTTTGCTCCTTTGTATCTTGGTCTTTGGAGCTTGGGTTTTTATTTTACGTCTGGTCGTCTGTTTTTGGCGTAGTATCTTCTAGCCTTTGATCAGCATTGTATGCTGGAATTAGGTTTTTTAGATTTTTGCCGGCTCACGCTCACCCCGTGCCCCTCTTGAATTTCCGCTGTCGCCAATTAAACCGGTGTGTCTGCTTGCAATAGAATCTTGCCGAAGGGTTGGTCCTTGGGCCCCTTGCATCTTGGTTTTTGGTACCTGGTCTTCTTAAGTCACACAAGAAAGTCTTGACTGAAGGCGTAATTCGTCCCTGCGTTCCTTGTATCTTGGTCTTTGTATCTTGGTTTTTTTGACCTTTGTATCTTGGTTTTTTTTGACCTGTGTATCTTGGTCTTAGGTGGTTGGTTTTCGGTTTTTTGTTGGGCTCGCGCTCACCGCCAGCCCTGTTGAATTTACGCTGGCGCTCCAATTAAACCGGGGTGTCCACCCGCAGTAGAATCTTGCCGAAGGGTTGGTCCTTGGGCCCCTTGCATCTTGGTTTTTGGTACCTGGTCTTCTTAAGTCACACAAGAAAGTCTTGACTGAAGGCGTAATTCGTCCCTGCGTTCCTTGTATCTTGGTCTTTGTATCTTGGTTTTTTTGACCTTTGTATCTTGGTTTTTTTTGACCTGTGTATCTTGGTCTTAGGTGGTTGGTTTTCGGTTTTTTGTTGGGCTCGCGCTCACCGCCAGCCCTGTTGAATTTCCGCTGACGCTCCAATTAAACCGGGGTGTCCGCCCGCAGTAGAATCTTGCCGAAGGGTTGGTCCTTGGGCCCCTTGCATCTTGGTTTTTGGTACCTGGTCTTCTTAAGTCACACAAGAAAGTCTTGACTGAAGGCGTAATTCGTCCCTGCGTTCCTTGTATCTTGGTCTTTGTATCTTGGTTTTTTTTGACCTTTGTATCTTGGTTTTTTTTGACCTTTGTATCTTGGTTTTTTTTGACCTGTGTATCTTGGTCTTCGGTGGTTGCGTTTCGGTTTTTTAATTCCGTCAAAGAATTCTTTTATGGGTATGAGAAAAGATCTTCTTCTTGACCAATCGGGTTGTTCGATCCCATGATCTAGGTGTCAAGGTCCTGGCAATGGGATGGGTGCGAATATCTCTTTTGATTTCTAAAAGTTCTGGATATGTGTATAGCATGTTTACCTTTTGGTCAGCAATTGTGTTTCCATTCCTAGGATACTCCTCAAGTACAAAATGTGTAAATACTTCTGCAATATCTTCACCGGGGTTTGTGGCAGCGTATCCTGTTACAAAACGATCTTTATATTTCTCATAAAAAGCTTCCATCCCTTCATAATCGTCTTCATCCAACCGATCGTATTCATGAATGATGTCTTCCCAACCTAGACGATAAATCTTTTCAATATAGGCCCCCGCAATGGCGCATCCTTCACCAGCAAAGTAAGTTTTACATTGACGATTCGAACCCGCTACATCAATTTGCTCTTCATTGAGCGTTTCAACATGTCCAAATTCATGGATCGAGGTATAAGCAAAATCACTCTGTAATTTGATGTTCACCAGGTCGACATCCACATCAATTGCTAAACCCATCCGCCACTTGCTAAGATCTCGTGTGTCGATGGGCTCGACATATCCAAGTATTTCGTCACCTCCATAAAAAACAACATATTCCGTAATTCGCTCACGATGCTGTAAGGGAATTAATTGTGAAAAATATTTCCACATTTTCAGGTGCCTTTCATCGTCCAATTGAAATGGAAGGAGATCATTGCGAACTTCATAATCCCTAATTTTATAGATCTCATCACCCTCAATCCGATAGGCAGTAATGATCTCCTCCTCACCAGACTCCTCATCATAATCCTCATCGTTAAAAAATTCGTCTTCAGTTTCAGTAGCATCATCATAAAAACCATCCTCGTAGCAGGAAATCAAAAGAATTGGAAAAAGTAAAAAGACCTTAAAAAATAATTTGATCGATTGCATTTGCATTTAATTTTTTTTAGCCGACTCGGAGATCCGCCAGTTTGAAATAAAGTGAAGAAAACGTAGAAATTCTCCGGTCAAATGTCTTGGTTAGCTATGGGACAAATTCTGGTAGACGATCCCCTATGGAAATCGCAAATTTATTTTTCGATGGAGCGTCGAGAAGAAAAACAAAGGTGAGTTAATCGGGGGGAAGCAGGAAATGCAAGGAAAAAGAATAGGGCCAAACAGAGTGCGTTCGACCCTATGTGAAAAATAGTTTAGGCCGAAAAGATACTAAATTCACGTTAATGATGTATGGGGAGATCTTCGCTGCCTAATAGCACAACCGATTCTAACCCCCATAACTCCGCATATTTCACGATTGGCCACATTCTAAATACGCCATTATTCGAAGATGGAACCGGTACTATAATTCAGGTGGAGGTAGCAGTAGAGAGCTAATGACATGCTATAATCTATAGGTCAATCCCAACCGCCAAAAACGCATCAAATTAGAGAAATCCGGTGCCACAACCTCATAATTCAAATGACTCTGTAGCCCGTGAGAATAGGATCCCATCATCTTCAAGTGTTTGGTGCATTGGATGGATAGACCGAGATCGATCGCCAGACTAAAAGGCCGAACCAGGTCTTTTTGCGGATCACCTAGATTTGGTACAGCCTGCTGGTTTCTCAGTGCCTCCGTTTCAATCTTGTCCTCCCGAATTAAGAATACGGCATTGAGCCCTAAGTGGGGTTGCCAACGTCGCTGTTGATTGATCTGCAGATAAAGCGGCACCCTCAAATAATGGATACGCTCGGTTGACACTTCATGTACAAGTGATAGGTTGTTGGTAACCCGCCCGGGATCATCCATACTCGCTTCGAAGGCGGGATCATCCGGATTTCCGGAGAGCACCAGTTGGTCTTGATCTGGTGAGAATGTATTGCCTTGTGGCACACTATAGAAGTAGTCACGCCGGGCGTTAACACGCCAGTAATAAGCGCCCAGGGCCAGACGCAAATTCTGCGTAAACTTCCAGCCTACCTCGGTGCCAGCATCGAGGCTGAAAACAGACCATTTCTCATCTACCACGGCTCCAATCCCAAAAGTGAGATCAACTTGTTTTTGTTGTTCTGGCTCAATTTTCGTCGTTGTTGCACGGCTGTTCGGAATGGTAGAGGTCAACAGGTACGGATGCGGTGGAATCAGTACAGATCGGAGGCTCAATGGATTGAAGACACTCAGTTCGGCATTTGGCTTTTCGGGAACTGAATTCGCTGAAGCACGCTCTGTTTCAACTGGTTGAATCTCCTTTACCGGTGTCGAAAGGACTTCACCTGGTATTGCATCAACCGGCTCGCGCTCCTGCACTGACTCTGCACCCTCTGGCCCAAAGGTCTCCTGCCCGGGATGCTCTTGTCGATCGTTTGAGACCGGTACTGGGGATAGTTCCGTCTTGGTAGTCGTCCGATCATCCAATGCCGGTTCACCACTGGCATCCTGCTCCGTTCGTTGGGAACTACTTGACCTCGCTCGAATGGAAAAACTACTGGTTGCAGTTTCTGATTCGATATTATCTGCTGATTCTGAACGCACAGGGTCTTGCCCCGCCAAATCAACGCTGGTTACATCCTGTTCATTTGCATGCGCTTCGGTAAGGGGATCTGGTAGGCGATCGGCCGGCTCAGCTGGCTGCTCGTCCTGAATGTCGGTGATTGGTTTTTGACCTTGACCTTGTGACATGAGCGATCCGCCAATCAGCCAAACAGCCGTACCCAAAAGAAGTGCACCCCCCAGTACCAGGGGCCATATTCCTCCCCGACGACGTCTTTGGACCGGAAGTTCCCGATCAAGTAACACCTGCATTTGCTTCCAGCCTTCATCTTCCAGCGGGTGCTTTCCTGGACCCGCCTCACTTTTCCTGAGCATAATTCTTTTGTTGCTGCATTAATAAATGTTGCAATTTCTTACGAGCACTAGATAAGTGCCACTTTGACGTGTTTTCACTCATCCCCAGTCTTTCACCGATCTCGCGGTGATTGTATCCATCGATAGCGTACAATCTAAACACCCTTTCCGTCATTTGCGGCAATTGCTTTACCAACGCCATCAAATCATCGAAATACAATCCGGGCATGACCTCGGCACCGGCCTGATCTTCTTTTTCTTCAAAAACCATAAATTGGATATACTTAGACTCCTTTCTGAAGTAGTCTGACAAAGCGTGGTAAACAATCCTCCGAATCCAACCTTCCAGAGACCCCTTGAATGCGAATGAATCAATCTTCTTGAATACTTTCAAAAAACCATCATTACAAATCGTCATGGCGACTTCATCGTCATCAGTGTATCGCCGACACATGCGCATCATTGCTCCAAAATATCTCCGATAGAGGGCCTCCTGGTAGAGCCTCTCATTGCGCGTACAGCCTTGTACTAATTCTTCTTCCGTGTATATTAAGTGTTCACCCATCCATCTGGGACACAATGTCAATATCTAAAACGCTCAAAATAAGAGCCCAAATCTGACCTGCAACCGTCGATAGGTCAACTCGGTCAATGCTCGCTCACTCCATTCCAACGTTTCAAAGGTTGCCTTTTGAAATTTCAGACCAATAGCGAGGGTCGTATTCATGCCGCGTCTCCCACTTAAGCGCCAGCCGATGGCCGGACTCCAAAAAAAACCACCTTTCCCATCGATCACACCCACATCTTCGTTCCTAAAAACATGGCCATAGCCTACCCTCATCGAATAATAGGGTGTCACTGGCTGGTCTAGAAAATATCCTCGCGCCTCAGCAAAGATCGGAAATACCATCTCATTGTTTCTGGGATGATAAAAATCAGCCGCAACTCCAATGCCTACACCTAACCAACGAGATTGTTGGTATCCAAAAGAGGTCGACCCTCCATAGCCCACCAAACCTCCTGACTCTGCACTGACTGTATTCATATTTAATGCCAAGGCCACCGTGTGGTAAAATCCACGTTCCCTGAATAGATTAGGCTTGTTGAGTGGGTGGCGATCGAGGTTGCCTTTATCCACATATCCAATCCGCTTGATATATCGCTCAGGTACTATGATCGTGTCGCCATAAATATTGACGAGTTTCGATTCAACCCCAGGAACAATTGAAATCAGGTCTCCTCTCAAGATTCCACCCTTAGTCAGTTGAATGGTAACCGTCTCACCTGAATTCTGCCCGATAAGTACTCCTGAGACCAAAAACAGCAGGGTGATGTGGGCCGCAAAAATTAGTGTTCGTGTCATCTTCTCTATTGTTTTTGAATAGGAATCATACTCATCATTTTCAGGTGCTTGGGATCGCTCGCATCGTACTGTCTAAATCCATCCTTACCAACCACCAGCAGGTGTTCGGTGTTCAATGAGATCACATCATGTGCTTGGTGATCTCGCAGATGTGCAATCTCTTTCACGTCCTCCCGGTTACTTACATCAAAGGTCTTCAAACCAAAATCTCCCTCACAGATATACAGTCGATCACCCTGCAGGGCAAGTCCATGCGGGTTGAGCATATCGTAAGATTGAAGCAAAAAAGGAGAAGTTACATTCGTGATGTCAATCACATCAAGCTGATTAGCAAACCCTTCGCAGCGCGTGCCGTCTCGCAGAGTCACAAAGGCTGTATTGTCGTCTGCAACCACAGGATCACAGGCTCGAGCATGTCTAAACTGCGATTCCAGCTGGGGGTTGCCGGGAGAAGAAATATCAAAGATGAACATCCCCGTTTCGGATCCGATAAATAGGCGATCTTTAAATGGATAGATGGTCTCAATACCCCAACCTAGCCCTGCGCGTGTCTCAAAACGTGGAACACTGGGGTTCTGCAGGTCATAAACTAGAAGATCTGATTGTGAAACTGTGTAGAGGTGGTTTTGTGTGATGGTAAAACGAGCCGTGGATCCACCTACTCCAGCACCACCGATCGCATCCTGATTGGTAGATGCGTTGGCAAAATCCACCTGAGACTCAAGGGCAAGTCGGTTTACAAAAAAGGGTCCTCCCCTCCCACCTTCATTCCATCTGAGGGACTCAAAATTGGGATCGCTGCAATCCAGCGTTCGGGTGCGCTCTGTTTCACGGTGATAGACAAAAAAACCACGACCCGGCTCCTCCCAAAGCTCACCAAAAACCGACTCGATCCGGGAGGTTTGCAGGGGGTTTTGAAGATCGGAAATGTCAAGGGTAATTAGTGCATGATACTTATTGGCCTGAAGTCGATTGTGACTGACGGCAAAATGCTCATTGCCTTCTATAGCCAGAAATGCTGTATTCACAGGATTCTTGGGATCACTGTTATCGATGATATGAATACCCTCCCTAAACTCATTGATCAAGATGTAAGGACCGTAGGCATAGATAATACCAGGATTGCGAAGCGGCCTGGACACCTCGATGGTTGGTAGGGTGTTGAGTTCCGCCCTCGTTTTGTATACCGGATCAAACTGGATGAAGGTGCGGGTTTCGGTGCATTGGTCCTTGAGGCAACTCGTACTTCCAATTAACAACAGAAAAATGGTCAAAATAGCTAGTCGATTCGTCATGATTATCCTTTTTAGGTTCTCATCAAAGAAGACTGAGTCTCCCGAAGAAACGGTTGGGTTCACACAAAATAGAATATTGACTTAAAGTCAATTATTTACGAAATACTTGAGTTTCTATGACAATAAGATTAACTTTATATGGTTTTTATATAGTAGAAACAAGCATTTCATTTTTTTTAACGCAGAGTCAACTAATCTATGTCAATCATAACCGATAAAAAAGAATCCATCAAAGGAGGTGCCTTCCTCATTGCTGAGTCCATGTCTGAAGATGTTTTTGTTCCAGAAGATTTCACTGAAGAGCAACAGATGATTCAGGCGATGACTAGAGAATTTGTGGAAACGCATGCGAGACCCAAGGGGCACAAGCTTGAAGAGCAGGTAAACTTGATGGAGATTGCCGGTGAGCTCGGACTCTTAGGTGCGCACATGCCGGAGACCTATGGTGGGATGGCATTGGATACCACTACTAATACGATTATTGGTGAAGAAATTGGCAAAGGTGGTGGATCATTTAATACCACCTTTGCAGCACACACAGGCATTGGCATGCTGCCGATTTTATATTTTGGAACTGCCGCACAGAAAGAACAATACCTCCCCAAACTCATTAGCGGAGAGTGGAAAGCGGCCTACTGCCTGACCGAACCGAGCTCGGGTTCAGATGCCCTGGCTGCCAAGACCAAAGCGGTGCTGACCGACGACAAAAATTATTTGATCAATGGCCAAAAAATGTGGATTTCCAATGCGGGATTTGCGGACGTTTTGATCGTATTCGCACAGGTTGACGGCGATAAATTTACCGGCTTTGTGGTTGATGCCAAACTTCCCGGAATAAGCTTGGGAGAGGAGGAAAAAAAGCTCGGCATAAAGGGTTCTTCCACCCGTCAGGTTTTTTTTGAGAATGTCAGAGTACCCCAAGATGCCGTACTCGGCACCATTGGCAAAGGTCATCTTATTGCATTTAACGCCCTAAATATTGGTAGATACAAATTGGGAAATATGTCGATGGGTGGTTGCAAAAGCGCCGCTTCGATCAGCATTAAGTACGCCAACGAACGGGTTCAATTTAAGCAGCCCATCAGCTCTTTTGGTGCCATCAAGCATAAACTGGCCGAGCAGGCCATTAGAGTATACACGCTGGAAAGCTCTGTGTATCGGGTTGCCGATCTTTTACAAAAGAAAAAAGATGCTCTGCTCGAAGCGGGCGAAGAAATCGAGAGTGCCCTGCTCAAAGCTGCTGAAGAATACGCAATTGAGTGCGCGTGTATCAAAATATCTGGATCCGAAAATCTGGACTATGTAATTGACGAGATGGTGCAGATTCATGGAGGCTATGGATTTTCCGAGGAGTATCCGGCCGCAAGAGCTTACCGGGATCAACGAATCAATCGAATTTACGAGGGCACGAATGAAATCAATCGCATGCTGATGGTCAACATGCTGCTGAAGCGAGCCATGGCCGGTTCAATTGATATGGTAGGTCCTGCTTGGGAAGTACAAAAAGAACTGACCAAAATGCCAAGTTTTGGCAAACCAGAAGGAGCCTACGGGTTGGAAAAAAAGGCGGTCTCCGATTTTAAGAAACTCACCTTGATGGTGTTGGGTGCCGCCGCAAAAATGCAGATGGATGGTCAAATTAACTTGAGAGAAGAACAAGAAATCTTAATGAACGGGGCTGACCTTCTAATCGAGATCTTTAATGCTGAGTCTTTGTTGCTGCGTACAGAACGGCTGGCTGGTAACACCAAGGTCGCAGATCAGGAGGTCTATGATGCGATCTTAAAAACACATTTTCACGACACCAATGCCAGGATGGCTAAATTAGCAATCGACGCTCTAGCCTCTTTTAGCTCGGGTGACTTGCTCAAGACCTTTTTAATGGGTGTGAAGAGGTTTACGGGGTATCCACCCGTGAACGTGAAAAGGCTGCGACGCATTATTGCCGATCATTTGATCGCCCAAAATGACTATGCACTTTAAGCAGGCCCCTCCTTGAGTAAAATATCACGGAGAACCTCCAGTTGGTAAAGTTTCCAGTCTTCAATCGGGACACCCAACAGCGTCTGACGATGGCTCCCGGCGGCTACATTGAGTTTGACGAAACCAGTGACTGCAGCCCAGGCGATCAAATATAGCAGTTCCGGTTTTTGTTGATTTAAGATGCTGCCATCTCTGACTCCCCGCTCGATTTCATTCGTGATCAGGGTAATGGATAGATTTTGTATGCCATGCACTTTGCGATAATACATGCTATCACGTAGCGCCTCAGTCAACTTCGCTTTGTCTTTGCCATCCTTGGTCGACCGATTCAAAGTCATATAGTCCAGGATGACTTCTGCATACAAAAAGTGCTTGCTACAGAAGTCCAGGTAGGCCTCAGCAAGATGGATGACGACCTCTAGTCCTGGTTGACCCTTGTGCTCATCAATGGTGCGATACAAAAAGTCATTGAGCGTTTGGATGGCGCGATAGGTCACGGCCATATAGAGGTTTTCCTTGGTGTCAAAATAGAAGTAGACGGTACCTTTACTCACACCAGCCTGTTTGGCAACTTCCTCCATTTTGGCATTGGTAAACCCAACGGCAGAGAAAACAACCTCCGCTGCATCAATAATCTTCTGTTCTTTTTCGGTTCTTTTAGGACTTGTTGCTGGCACGGCAAGTGATTTAACGGCTGCCAATGTAAGAAAATGAAACTCGAAACACCAGACAAAAAGAAGGTCATCAGGAGATTGATAACCTTCTTTTTAAGTGAGGATGTAGTAGCCTAAAGAGAAGATGCTACTAGTAAGCTCTTTTCAAGATCACTTAAACATCGAAATGGCTAAAAATGTCAATGTGATCTTACTACAAACGCTTTCTGAAAATTAAAACTTTCTGAGCATTTTGTAAAGACTTATTTCAAAATTTCATCTTCCTCGGGCTCTGATGCTGCCAGAATTGGACAAAGCATATTATCTTCCTCTTTCTTAGCAAACCAATAAAGTGTCTGTACTTAAAATTCACCCTTCGGACAATGTGGTGGTCGCATTAAGTGACCTAAAAGAAGGCATACTGATCAGGACAACAGATTTTGAGTTTAGAACTCAGGAGAAGATTCAGTCTAAGCACAAGGTTGCACTCAAAGACCTAGCGATTGATGAAGAAATCATTATGTATGGCACCACCGTCGGTCGGGCCACACAGCCCATACCGAGAGGAGGTGGCATTCATACTTCCAATATTCGTCATGATATTGGCCAGGTATCGAATGGTCAGCACGCAGCACCAATATGGCAACCTCCCGATGTCCAGGCTTTTCGCAATCTGCGATTTCATGGCTATCACCGATCAGATGGACAGGTTGGTACGAGAAACTTTTGGTTGATTATTCCCCTCGTTTTTTGTGAAAACCGCAATGTCAAGGTCTTGCAGGAGTCGCTCCTGAGTGAGTTGGGATACCATAAAGCGAGAGAAAGTAGTCTGGAGATCAGTCCACTTATTCGAGCATTTGAGAGCGGTGAAGAAAACTTTGAACAGATCGAGTTGAAGCTCCGATCATCAAAACTACCGGAAGATCGAATTTTTCCCAATATCGACGGAATCAAATTCATGACCCACGAAGGTGGTTGCGGGGGCACTAGGGAAGATTCAGATATGTTGTGTCGGTTATTGGCCACCTACATCAACCATCCCAATGTTGGTGGAGCCACGATTCTTAGTCTCGGCTGTCAAAATGCACAAATCAAGGATCTCAAGGCCCATCTGGCAAAACTGAATCCAGACTTGGATAAACCCGTCCTTTATTTCGAGCAACAAGGCATTTTGTCAGAGCGTCAATTTTTAGAAAATATCATTAAGAAAACCTTTGCCGGGCTGGTGCAGGCCAATAAGATTGCACGTCAACCGGCTGAGCTGCACCATTTGACACTCGGATTGGAATGTGGTGGTTCAGACGGATTTTCCGGCATTTCTGCTAATCCCGCTTTAGGACATACTTCTGACCTATTAATCGCTTTGGGTGGAAAGGCAATTCTGAGCGAATTTCCCGAATTGCACGGTGCAGAGCAGGAAATGGTCCGTCGCTGCAGAAACTCAGGCTTGGCATCGAAGTTCTTGAACCTCATGGATCGGTACCAACAGCGAGCTCGCCAGGATGGCTCTGGATTCGAAGCCAATCCTTCACCTGGAAATATTAAAGACGGACTCATCACTGATGCGATCAAATCGCTGGGTGCTGCTCGCAAGGGCGGAACTTCGCCCATTGTGGGAGTACTTGACTACGGTGAAGTAGCAACTGATTCAGGACTTCATCTGCTCTGTACCCCAGGCAATGATGTAGAGTCTACGACTGGTCTAGCGAGTGCTGGAGCAAATGTTATTGTTTTTACTACCGGCTTAGGCACCCCCACCGGTAATGCCGTAGCTCCAACGATCAAGATATCAACCAATTCAAAGTTGGCAAAACGAATGGCAGACATCATCGACCTCGATGCCGGCGGCATCATTGATGGTACTGAAAGCATTGAATCGATCGGGCGCAACATCTTGAAGTTGATCATTGAAACTGCCAATGGAACCTTCCAACCCGCCGCTGAAAAACTTGGGCAAGATGATTTTATTCCCTGGAAGCGGGGTATCAGTCTTTAGATTTTATGCACGAACCACCGATCATTGATGCCCATCAACATTTCTGGTCTTTCAATTCTGATCGTTATGCGTGGATCGATCCCGGCACCATGAGTATTTAAGGAGGGATTTCTTGCCTACTGAATTCCAGCCCATTCTCAATCGAGCGGGAGTCAGAGGTACCGTTACCGTTCAGGCCGAACAGACCCTGGCGCACACGGACTTCTCACTAGATCTAGCTAAAAAGCATCGCTTTATCAGGGGAGTGGTTGGATGGGTTGATTTAAAAGATGCCGAACTTCCCGAGGTGTTAGAAAGGTATCAGGATGACCCTATGCTGGTGGGATTTCGCCATGTATTGCAATCGGAGGCTGCTGGGTTCATGCTCGACAAAAAATTCATACGTGGTGTGAGGCAGCTTGCTGAAACCGGACACACCTATGACCTCCTGATATACTGGCACCAGATGGGAGAACTGGTACAGATGGTTGATCGGCTGGATCCAGACCAGCCTCTGGTATTAGACCATTTGGGTAAACCAAATATACTCGACGGGCGAATCTTGAAATGGAAGGACCACATCAAAGCCCTGGTAGCCAGACCCAATACCTACTGCAAGATCTCGGGCATGGTAACTGAGGCCCATTGGCAGTACTGGACATATGAAGATCTAAAGCCATATATTGATATCGTATTTGCAGCATTTGGCGTGGATAGATGTATGTTTGGGAGCGATTGGCCTGTTTGCCTTTGTCTCCAGATCAATATCAATCTGTACTAGATATCCTCTTGCGGTATTTGGGTCCACTTCCAATCGAGGCTAAGGAAAAAATTCTTGCAAAAAATTGCATCGATTTTTACATGCTACAGTAATTGTAATACTCAGACCCTCACGGAAATAGACTACCACACTTGGAGTTCTTATGGGGTAGTGAGAAAAGCACATGGGGCAATTTTAGATTTTTGGCCTGATTTTTACTTAAATGTAAGTCATCGTTAGGAAGATTCAAGAAATCACCTATCTTTACTAACATATTCATTACTAAGATGGATACATACTCGAATTACTGAAGAATTTCTTACGGATTTTGTGTTTGAGCTGCCTGAGATTGTATCACAGGCGGCTTTTTTTATCATCTCTGCCAGCAAAACTGTTTGGCGTACCGCATCTATAACTACCAAGTTTCTCCGCCGTGAATCATAAATTTTCTGTTGATTTGTGATTCACATTGCAACCATATGATTCCGAATTCAGATCGCAAACCTCTGGCGGTGTACTACGACGCAGTCAAATCGGTCATTCTTAACAAGCAACATCCAATAAGCGGACTGCTTCCTGCGAGCACCGCGATTACAAGACATGGAAATTATACGGATGCCTGGGTTAGGGACAATGTCTATAGTATTCTGGCAGTCTGGGGTCTTTGGTTGGCATTTGCCAGGCATGAACCCGATGGCAGCAAGACCAGAGAACTCCGTTTCTCTTGTATCCATTTAATGCGAGGACTGTTAAGGGCTATGATGAGACAGAGCCACAAGGTAGAGGCCTTCAAATCTTCCTTGGCGTTGCACGATGCCCTACACGCCAAATATGATACCAGCACCGGTACGCCAGTCGTGGGCGATCATGATTGGGGACATCTTCAAATTGATGCAACTTCGCTCTTTTTGTTGATGACTGCGCAAATGATTTCATCGGGACTGCCAATCATCCAGTCGGAAAGCGAGGTAGACTTCGTGCAAAACTTGGTGTATTACATCGAACGCGCTTATCGCATCGCAGACTATGGCATCTGGGAAAGGGGTGAGAAATCAAACATAGGCTATGTTGAGCTCAATGCAAGCTCATTGGGGATGGCATTGGCTGCCTTAGAGGCTATGAACAATTTCAACCTCTTTGGTGGGGACGATCCAGCAGCAACGATTCATGTGATCCCTGACAACCTTGCCATGGCCAGAACGACCTTACATGCTCTACTACCCCGCGAATCGGGTACCAAGGAAACGGATGCTGCACTGCTCAGCATCATCGGATACCCTGCCTTTGCCATTAAGAACCGTAAAAAACGCCGTAAAACCCTAGAAAAATTGCGTTCCAGCCTTCGTGGACAGTACGGCTATAAGCGTTTTTTACGCGATGGTCACCAGACGGCCATTGAAGATCCTTCTCGGCACTACTACGAACCAGAAGAACTGAAGCAATTTGAAAATATAGAATCAGAATGGCCCCTATTTTTCACCTATGAGTATCTGAATGCCCACTTCGCCAACGATCGAGAGCGAAGCGTAGAATTCCGAAAGATGATCGGGCGAATTTTGGTAGAACAAGGTGCTGATGGTCTGGTGCCGGAGTTGTATTATGTACCCAGTGAAGCCGTCGATGAAGAGCGCCGCAACCCAGGTTCACAGACACGGGAGCCCAACGAAAATATTCCACTTACCTGGGCACAGAGTTTACTCATTTTAGGGGATCTCTTGTCTGACCAGCACATCCGGAGGAGAGACATTGATCCCTTAGGCCGTCATCAGATGAGTCAAATAAAAGACCATCCACCTGTACAAGTATTACTATGGGCGGGTGACCAGTTGGTGAAAGACAAGATGCGACAACTTGGGATCCTGGCAGAAATCCCCTCCAACCAACATGGCATCGCGATCAAAATGCCGGAAGTCCTTGCACAACACTATGCGCATTTTGGTACGAACAGGGCCTTAAATCTTACGGGTCGGCCCATCAGAAGAATGAGGACACTTGCTACTTCGAGATTGTATGAAGTGCAGGGACAAACCTTCTCCACCTTGTCTGGTGCATTCTTACGTCGCGATTTTTACTTCGGATACGATATCAAATTTTTAGTTCAGCGTTTTAAGAATACGATGAGATACATTCAGGCCAATTGGCAGCAAGAAAAAGCTCCTGTGGTATCCATATTGCTCGAACAAGATCATTTCAAAGAAAATCCTGAAGAATTAATTGCCCTATTGCAACAAATGGCAGCAGGGGATTGTGCAAGTGTTCCCGTCAAGATGGTACGAGTTGATGCCGTGCAATTGAATGCCGAAGTAGTGGAATTACCGCCCTTACCCGATGACAGTCTCGAAGAACCTCCCATTAAGGAAGGGCATGAAATGATACTAAGAGTTGACGGTGAGCAAAAACCGCTAGCTGAATTAGAGGAGATCGTCTTAGAAAACGAAACAAACACGGATCCTCTGACGGAAATTTTAAGGAGCAGTGGAAATTTATTTGAACATATTGAAGCCATTGCCAACCTATCTTCCCATTTTGGTCTGGGTTACGAAATTGAAATTGGCACCAGGAGGGTTTCGTTACGTGTGCTGTTGGAAGACATCTATTTTCAGTCGGGAAAGCTGCGAATCTGGTCAATCCTCCGTCAGGCTTCAGCTATGTTGGAAAAAGTCGATATTCAACTGAACGAATCTGTATTGCTGCTGCTGGCTAATCAGAAGTACATTCAGATTGGGAAGGCTTATTCGGAAGAATCACTGATCATACGGCCCATCCCGCTGACCCAGCTATTAGATATCATCAGAAATTATTGCCATGACGATATTCGAGATCGGGTATTGACGCAGGAGATCCTTATTTATCTCGGGCAATTAATTAAGTCGGAGCCACATTTGTTTGAAGATATTTTAACGATCCGAGTCAGTTACCTGATCCTGCTGCTGACCGGTGTGGTGGCCCGCCGAGAAAAAATAACCCAGGAAGATGCTTTCGATTGGTTAATGCATCAGCCACCTTCCTATATTCAGGAGAGCCTGAAGCGAATTATGAAGCAGTATTTGACCGCGGGATCCATTCTAAAAAACCTA
The DNA here is from genome assembly GCA_965223215.1 of Saprospiraceae bacterium. GTDB lineage: Bacteria > Bacteroidota > Bacteroidia > Chitinophagales > Saprospiraceae > JABDMH01. Next base: position 1,464,261 of record CBDCVZ010000010.1, read on the forward strand.
GAATCTTTAAATAACACTTTCAGTGGAAAAGAATTAAGATTTAGTGAAGCCTCTGATGCACCCATGATAAATTCCGCCGAAGACAGCTGGATGGTTTGGCGTAAGTCTATTGGTACGATCAATCGAGAGCCTGACCAATTTTATGAAAATATCTGGCGAATACTCGAGCGAGCGAGCGGAATTATCATTGGTGATAAATTAGATCGAAGAAATCGACTGAAAAGTTCCATAATTTTGTCAGATATGACGCCTGGGGAAAAGGCCTTTGCGTGGCGACTCGAAAGCCTGCTCAACAAAATATCCGCTCCGGAATACCGGCAACTGACGGTAGAAGCATTGATGGTCATTTCAGAAATTGCCGAGCAAAACCCGGAGCTTAGAATCGATGATTATATAGTGGTGGATGTGGTCATCGGTCATGCCGTGCGGATCGCCTTCATCGATCAAAATCCTGCACTTTCCGACACTTATCAAGATCATAAGCCCGATGCCTGGACGCAATTTTATGCACGCCCCCCACAAGAGACTCGCCATTTTATTGTCGAGGCCATTAAATATTTACTCCAATACCAAAACGAGCAGATTGCGATTGTACCGGAATTTGCGTAGTTATTTGATTCTACACTACCCCCTGCCTAGTGCACTATAACAATTAGCACGGATAAATAAATTCGGATTCTTTTGCACTACCTCCATCATCAAAAGCCTTACATAGTATTAACCATGAGCAGTTTTGCATCTTTCCTACCTGCCGCAGGCAGGAATCTGGCACATGCCATTGGCATCCCTACGGGAAAAACTATCTCAATTTATACAACCCATTTAACTAATACAGTGCACTAGGTTTTGCCTTCTGATCAGCCATTCGCGTGCTTTGTCCTCATTTCCTTGACAAATCTTATACTAATTACTATATTTGTTTGACAATTATCATAGATATGAGCAGTGAAACACTGGGATTTTTGGAGGAACAGGTCTTAACCCTGGTGCTCCTGCTGGGTCAAGAAGCCTATGGAAAATCCATCGTACAAGAAGTTGAAACGCGATTTGAGCGAAAGGTAAATCTAAGCTCAGTCCACGTTACGCTCTACCGCCTCGAGGACAAAGGATTGGTTAAATCACATATGGGAGGTGCCACGAATGCCAGAGGGGGCAGAAGGAAGCGCATCTTCACGATCACCAACGCGGGTATAGCAACATTGCAATCGATGAAGTCATCACGTGAGGCGCTTTGGAAAGTGATTCCACAGCTTCGAATGTCCTGGTAGCCAATGCATGTTGATCCTCCTAAAACAGCATTAAGGCTACTGCGATGGATGTGTCCGAGCCATTTACTTGAGGGGATTGAAGGCGATCTCCTCGAGCAATTTGAGGAAGATCTCAATTCCCATGGATCGCGTCGTGCACGTCGAAATTTTAACTATCACGTTTTACGATTTTTTCGCCTTGAAATTCTTGCCAGAAAAAAATTTAATGGTATGCCAAATTGGGCTTTACTTACCATCAACATCAGGATTTCACTGCGAAATCTCTACAGAAACTTTTCCTATTCACTGATAAATCTGCTGGGACTGGGAATCGGTATTGCTTGCTGCCTATTGATTTACAATTACACCGATTATCAGCTGAGTTTTGACAAATTTCATGCTAATGTCGATGAGCTCTATCGTATAAACCAAACTGCCATTTGGGACCCTGCTGGCGGCCTGATGGGCAGTACACCCCCTCCCCTCGCCAAACAACTGCTTGAAAATGTGCCGGAAATCTCTGCCACCATGCGGATCAATACACCGGGTGAAAGTGAAGTTCGCTGCGAACATCCTCAACGGGGCCTTTTGGCCTTTCGAGAATCTAATATTTTAGCTGCTGATTCTAATTTCTTTGAATTTTTTGATTTGCCCTTGATTGCAGGCGATCCGAAACAAGCTTTGGTTGGCAAAAATAAGGTGGTCATTACCAAAGAGATCGCTGAAAAATATTTTCAGAATTCCGAAGCTTTGGGACAAACACTTTTCTTTCATGCTGGGAAAACGCCTGTCATAGTGAGTGGTGTGTTACAGTCACTACCTTCCAACATGCATTTTTCTTTTGACTTTTTGCTCTCAATGCCCACTAACGAATACGTGGAACAATTTGATTGGAGTTGGATATGGACCCAGGTTGTCACTTATGCCCGGATTTCCAGACACGTAAATTTGGAACAGGTTGAATCGAGAGCCACGGAGATCCTCAATCCTCAGATTAGGGCAACCATGAATCGAATTGGCATGGACTATGACGATTTCATGAAAGACAAGGGCAGCTGGAAATTTACCTTGCAGCCCGTTGTCGACATTCACCTACATAGCAGTGAACTGGGCAACCGCCTTGGACCATTGGGAAATTTTAAGGCCGTTAAAATTCTAAGATTGATGGCATTTATGATTCTCTTTATGGCGGTTATCAATTTCATTAATCTTTCTACTGCAAGGGCATCAACTCGGAGTAAAGAAGTTGGTGTCAAAAAGACCTTGGGAGCCAAAAATTTGGCTTTGACCTCTCAGTTTCAGGTAGAATCGCTACTCATGACGGTTATTGCCTCGCTCTTAAGCATCCCCATCCTACTGGGTTTTACGAGGCTTATTGAAAGTTTGACGGGGATCCAGCTTTATCTTGGCAACTTATTATCCATTCATCAATGGCCCTTCATCCTCATTGGGGTCTTGATCATCGGCTTCATGGCAGGGATCTATCCATCCCTATACTTAACATCTTTTAGACCCATAAATATTTTGTCTAAGACCAATACCTCCAGTCCAATGGGCGGGCGTTTGCGAAACTTTTTGGTCACTGGACAGTTTGCCATTTCGATTGCCTTGTTAAGTGGCACCTTAATCGTGGGCAAACAACTGGCCTACCTATCCCAAAAAGATCTTGGTTTTGATCGAGAAGACCTACTGGTTATTAATCATGCTGAAGCATTGGCACAGCAAATCGAGTCTTTTCGAGATGCCTTGAGGCAAGTGCCCCAATGTGTATCAGCTAGCATTGCCATGGATGTCCCAGGCCGGGGAGCTTGGGAAGATATTTTTGAACGGGAGGGGTCATCCATTCAACTCCCAATTTCGCAAGTCAAGATAGATCCGTATTTCTTTCCGACCTTTAATTTGCAAATGACCGTTGGTCGCCCCTTTCAGCCGAATCGAATTGGTGATGAAAGATCCATCGTCATCAATGAGACGACTGCACGGTTATTCGGATGGTCACCGGAGCAGGCCCTGGATCAAAAAATACTTTACCCCGGGCTGGAACCACTTAAAATTATTGGCGTAGTCAATGATTTTCATTTTCAATCTCTGTACACAGATATTCGACCTCTTGCATTCTTCCATCATCATTCGAGCATGTGGGGCGACCAGAGGGTTGTGGCGATTAAATATCAAGCCGGTCAATTGGATCAATTATTAGCCACTACCGAAACTCTATGGAACAAATTTGCCGGTCAGTCACCTTTTGCATATAGTATTCTGGATCGTGAACTTGATCAACTATATGAAGAAGACGAGCGATTGGCAAATTTCATGAAGCTGTTAACTTATTTATCGGTCATCATCGCCTTATTGGGACTTGTTGGTCTGATTTCATATACCACCCAACAACGTAAAAAAGAGATAGGGATCCGCAAAGTATTGGGTGCAAGTATGATGTCAATCTTTGTCATCATTCACCGAAAATATATCGCATTGATGTTCATCGCACTTGTTTTGGCCGTGCCGGTCACCGTTTATTTTGCCAACAGTTGGCTAGCAGATTTCGCCTATCATATTTCCATGCCCTGGCACCTCTTTCTCTTTGCAGCAATTATGCTTCTGGTTTTATCGATTTTAAGTGTGGGATACTTGGTATACGGAGCTGCGAAAATAAATCCAGTGGAAGTTATTCAGGATCAATAAAATGATCGTCGCGAGGGTGCATGAACCATGCTAAAATACAATTGGAAGATCTTCAATTTCGATGGGCCTGGTGTGATCGATAGGTTAAATTATGGCATCGCCTCCAACAAACTCAAGGGGCTTACTGAAGTAGGAAATTAGAAGAGGTTATGATCCTGGAAATGGCGGTTCACATACTTACGATGCTGCAGCAAATGTGACAACATTTGGTGCGAAATCTGCCACTCTTACCTATAATGCATTAAACTTACCCAGCTTCTTTGTCCCTTAGCTTCACTTGGTTGACCTCCTGGATAGGTTGAATCATTTTGCCATCCAATTCCAAGTTCTTATATCCCACCATCAAATCTAATCAGACATCCAGAAACTTAGCCAGATTTCTTCAGATCAATCCTCCACCAGTGCCTGAATACACTGCTCAATTTCAGCTATAAACGTCGCCCCTAATTCAACAGTAAAAGGTGGATCTAAAATAATTTCATTACCGGCCTTAAAAATGATACTTCGCATGGCCAGCAATCAAGGCGTCACTTTGCACCTTGTTGTAATTTTGGTAGACATCCAAAGCCCCAGCTGCATTCAAGAGTGCGTCGTCCACCGTCAAAACTTCTACCTCGGAGACACAACCCGCCAGGTTGCACAATTGCGTACTTCCAGCAACCAATTCAAGTGTAGAGGGGACACCGCCGCAGGCATTGGTTTGAAGTCACCATCAATGTGCCTCCAACGAAAGTATCGTCAAAACTTATCAGCACCCGATTGGTACCGTTGCCAGTGACGGTGGCCGAGCCATCCCTAAAACTCCACGTGTAAATGGTACCGTCTTCGTCAAGCGCCATCACCGAATATTCCAAATCATTGAGTTTGGGACAGATGTAACATGACCCACGATGTCTCCCAGAGCAACTTGATCCAGGTTTAGACTAAAAGTCTGCACACATTCAGCCATCAAACCGCAGCCATCTGTCACGGTCCACGTTCTTGAACCTTGTAGAGGGTTGGACAGTTTTCGGGCGTTGGTCTGATGAGCACATATTGATAGCTGATGGTGGTGCCAGCGCACTTGTCCATGCCTATCGCCGTACCAAAGATGCTGGGATCCAATATGGGATCTTGGGGCGTGTTGGCTCCAACTGGATCGGTATTAAACATATCCGGCAAAGTAATAGGTGCCGGATCTGCTGGGCAGAAAGTCAGAGTAGGTTTGGTCGTATCGGATACTGTGATGGTCTGAATTTGAGCAAGACTGACCACACCATTGCAATCGGTCACCGTCCAACTGCGCATGATCGTACCGGTTCCGTTGCAGCCACCCAGTATCTCGACATCAGAATAAGATGCATTCAATGGACCAGTACAGTAGGTGTGCATTTCATCTGTCACATCACCAGTGGTGATTGGGGACGCATCAAACATGCAGTTTTTGATCCAAATAGACCGTCGTATCAGGTGGTCGAGTGAAAGTCGCCGGGGGTGCTGCAGCTAATAAAGGTAATGGGACGACAGCAGGTGTCTCAATAGGTAAGCCTTGCACAGCTGGATCTTTGCGTTGTCTTGTGAGAGTTTCGATGATTTGCGAAGAATTGATTGCATTGTATTGATTTTCAATTATTATTATATTACAATATAATCTATTTTGTTAGATTTCGGAGGGTTTGTGAAGTCGTCGGTTCTAAGTTTAAGAGGTATCGGATCGTTTGTTTAGCTTAACTAATTCTTTAGTCTATTCTAGATGATAAAAAACACATTAGAGAATCGAGTGACTCCAAGGGACCTTCCAACTACGGACAAGCTTTCGTGTCCTTTTGTTCGACAGTTAGCAGTTACAAACGGCTGATAAAAAGCAAGGGTATACACCCCAACCATCCAAATCAACTTTGCCTATGTGAAAAGTAATTGATGGAAGCCCTCAAAGGACTTAATGATCGTAAGGAGGTGATTTTTCATCTTAGAATCGTATTTGGTATTAGAAAGATTTACTTTTGAACTTGAAGCTTCTAACTTTTGAGCAAAAAAAAGAAAATCGAAGACCTAGCCATTTTCAGTGGCAGACAGGCATTTTCAGAACCTCTTCATGTGAACACTCCTAATTTTGGAAATGAGGAGTTGTTCTCAAAGTTGGTTTGGAAGATTCTTGAAACTCGTAGGTTCACCAATGATGGACCATTTGTGCAGCGGCTATCAAGAGAAATTGAACAGTACTTGGGAGTTAAGCATTGCATTTTAACCAATAATGGGACCCAAGCGATGGCCTTGCTTGTAAACGCATTGGAGCTCCGAGGAAAAGTCATCATTCCCTCATTTACCTTTATTTCGACAGCCCACACTTTAGCTACACATGGTCTGACACCTGTATTTTGTGACATAAATCCCCAATATTGGGGGATAGACCCAATTCACTGCGAGTCCCTCATAACCGAAGACACATCCGCAATAATTGCCACCCATCTCTGGGGATTGCCGTGTGAGATTGAAAAATTTCAAAAACTTGCAGCTAAGTACAACCTCGAATTAATATTTGATGCGGCACATGCCTTTGGAAATACATACCAAGGTGACAAAATTGGTCGATATGGAACTGCCGAGGTTTTTAGCTTCCATGCTACGAAGTCGTTCCATACTTTTGAGGGTGGTGCCATTACGACACAGAATGCCGCCTTAGCAGCGAAACTATCCAAAATGAGAAATTTTGGTTTTTCCGATTACGATAGAGTCGATATACTTGGTACGAATGCCAAGATGCCTGAAATATGTGCAGCAGCTGGTCTAGCAAATCTGGTCAACATCAATAAGACTTTCGAAAAGAATCAGAGCGTTTATCAAAAATATCATGCTGCCCTTCGTGGAATTGAGGGCATCAATTTAATCCAGTTAGACCTGAAATCACAGGAAAATGCCCAATATATTGTCTGCCGAATTGAACAAGATAAAATTGGCCTTTCTCGAGATGAGGTAGTGACCATTCTCCAACACGAAGGAATCCTAGCGAGACGATATTTTTTTCCTGGAAATCATAGGATGGAACCATTCCTTGGTAGATATCCTGAGGTCCATTTTGATTTACCCTGGACCAATAAGCTCTGTTCTCAAGTGCTTGTTCTACCAGCTGGAAGCACAGTAAGTTTGGCCGACGTTGAAATGATCTGTGGAATCCTAGTTGAACTCGCAACAAAAGGATGGCAGATGCGAAAAATGCTAAGTCCTGGTAGTGTTCATGTTTTAGAATCAGAGCCACTCAATAAACTTGCCAAGGTGAGGCAATGTGTAAATAGAAACACAGAACCGTCAGTGGAAATTAGGATCCCAATTAGCGCCAACACAAGATTCCTCCGGCAAGTGAACTACTTTCTAAAATCACTTCAACTCTACGGTGGTCCTTTGGGAAAAAAGGCGAAATGTGTTCTGATAGCGAGCCGTGACAGTCCGTATCAAGATCTTTCAACTGAGTACTCCTGGCTTGATCAATACAATGTGGACGTGCATTGGGCAAAGCAGGATCTATTTGATAAATATCACTTTCATGGTACAATTGCCGAACGACTCCAGTTTAAATCTGAAGCAGATGTGGTGATTTTACTGGACGCTGATGTACTTATTTGTGGTCCTTTAGATGATATTATTAAGGAGACATTTCGTTTCCAAAAGCTATCCGGATTTATTGCACATGTGTCTCCCTTTGAGGGACAAAGAGCATCATACTCATCCAACAAAGAATGGTGGAGCGAAATTTTTGCTCGGGCTAACCTTGACTTACCACCATTTGAAAACATGCATACAGGTTGGGGGTTATTCAGCAAAAATAAAAAATTCCGCAGCTGTCCGTTTTATTTCAATCATGGATTTATTATTGCTCCACGTAGACATTTTGACCAGATGGGTTCAACTTTTACCGAGGATCTAGATATCGTAGGAAGTATCAATGAGTCCTATTTTAAATCGCAAATTGCAAATACTCTAAGTTTTGTCCGACATGACATTCCCTGTGAAACCTTGTCAATCAATTATAACTTTCCTCTTCATGTATCAGATTACAAGATGCGTGCATTAAATCCAGATGCGAATGGTCATGATTCTCCGGACGACATCAAAGTGTTTCACTACCTAGGACAGGGTGAATTTAATCGAAAGGATTTTGATACAACTGAAACTATAGAAAAAGCCTTAAAAAGGCAGAACTTGCGGGAATCTAGTATCGCCTTTCAAAGAAAACTTCAGATCATCCATGATAAGATACAAAAAGACATTTCTGTTGACAAAGTCAATCCATAACCTGATAGGTAATATCAAGTACGCAGGTTAATCTCTTCTGTGTCCACGATAATTTGGTAAATACAATCCAAATCCTACCTTTTACCATTTGTAGTTAAAGAGTGACACTTAATTTCAGAGTGTCAGGGTAAATCAGACCACCTCAAAGACATTGGTTGATATTGTGTAAATTTATTCTACGAAATGATCAACTTCTTTAGAAAACTTTTGGGACAAAGCGGCGACAACATCTGCAAACATATATCATGATCGGAGGCTGTGGCACGGGAACTACCCTTTTATCGGCAATCTTGTCATCAGACCATTGTGCCTATCTATTTGGGCAGGAAGAACAAATCCTTACTCGAATTGTGGAGACCTACAGTTGTGATCGGAGAAACTTTGAGCACTTTGGGACCTCCTTTTTTCCAGACCTTGATAGCTATAGGACCTTCTTTCAAGATACAATTGTGCGATTTTGCGATGAAATAGCTCAAAGAATTTCTCCAGGTGACATCCTTATATTAAAACAACCCGAGCTATCGAAAGTTTTCTTGGACGCGATGGATCTTTTGCCAGATGCCCATTTCAATGCAACTGTGAGAGCCCCACGCGATCAAGTTTCTTCAGAGTCGGAAGTTGGTGCTCGACGGACGAAAGTGGGTAACAGAGATCCCATTTCTAAAACAAGGAACGTTGCTTCACTTGCTAATGCCGATATGAGCTATAACAAAAGAATCTTTAGGGTTCGCAACCAACAGCAGGAAAAGCCAAGCAAAGTGCGATACGAAGATTTAGTTCAGAAAGTACAAGATGTCATTAATGCCTTGCAGTATGGATTTCCTCTAAACCTAACTTTTGATCCCTCAAAACCTCGGCCTAGATTGTTAGATATCGGCAAGATAAGTCTAACAGCCAATCTTTCCCGGGGTGATATATATGGAGCCCCAATTACTGTCCGCTCCGTTGATCGTTACCTAAATGATCTGAGTATACCTGAAAACCAGGACTGTAGAACAGAATTGTCATACCATATGGAATAATTTGGATAACGGTCAATAAAAGCGAAGAGTGAAATCTAGTGCCTAATTCTGATGAAACATTTCTAACCGAATAAATTATTCATGAACAATATTGTAATTTTTGGAGGTGGACTGCATTCACGTGTTTGTATTGACATTATCGAGAAAGAGGCAAAATTTAAGATCGTTGGTATTATTGATTCTGTCAAAGATGTAGGTGCCCAAATTTTTGGTTACAAGATAATTGGTAGACAGAAAGATATTGTCATACTCTGCGAAAAATATAATATTACGGCTGGTTTGATTGCCATTGGAGATAATTATGACAGAAAATATGTGCGGGACGAAATTTTCTCATTAATTCCCGATTTTCGATTTGTCAATGCTATACACCCCTCCGTCTCTATCGGGAGAAATGTCAAAATTGGACAAGGAGTTGTCATGACGGCTGGAGTGATTGTTAACCCTGAATGTGTGATTGAGGATTTTTGCATTCTTAATACCGGTTCAATATTAGAACATAATAGTTTCATGGGAGAATTTTCTCATTTGTCCCCTGGATCTGTAACAGGAGCGAAAATTAGAATTGGGAGACTTTCTACCATCACCTTGGGTGTAACTCTCATTGACCGCATCAGTATAGGTGAGAATACACTAGTTGGTTCAGGATCTCTTGTGTTAGAGGACTTGCCCGACAATGTATTAGCATATGGTATTCCAGCTAAGGTCATCCGATCGCGACAACCGGGTGAAAAATTTCTTAAGTCTTGATGAGTCCATGATTGCCGAAAAGCTAATACTAATCCTCACTGAAAAAGGGGCCTCCAAAGCTGTTGAATATAAGCGAAAAAGGGAGCTTCCAACGTGTTGAATTTATCTAGAATCTGGAGATGTCGACTCTCCGATTAAATTAGATTTTCGTCTTCTGTTTACCAAGATGCTTACTCATAGACGAACAACCACAGTTGTTGTGGTAATTTGTTAAAAGAGATCTCAGACCTTTTGTGATTATTTGATGTACAAGTTGTACACCTAATCTAAAATCCACAAGCCTGTTTCTGCTCCTTTTTTTACTCCTCCTACATGGCCCTCATCATCCTGGCTTTCCTACACAATTAATTTTCGGACTCCCAATTCCCACGCATAGTTTCTGCTATCGCCATTCTTTGAATATCACGATATCATAAATTAGCACAGTTTAATCTATAACGAATATTCCTATGAAAAAACATGGCCAGCATCAAAACACCTATGATATTTCCGACTGACCAACATGAATTCATCTTCGAGTTCCTTAATCCAGGAAGTGTTATTATTCAAGAAGATTATTTCTCTGTTTCGCATTATAAAAATCTCTAATTCCAAAAGCGATTGAGAAGAAACTTTTAACAGTAGTGAAGTCCGGTTGAAGGGAAATTTTTCCTCTTCTAAAATTTCCAATAGCATCAAATAAGTCATTCTGACTAAGACACAAGTCCTCTGCAATTACCGCATTTAGTAGCCGAAGACACTCTATTCGAATACAGTTAATCCTCATGCTAATCTTCTTTGAAATTGAATGATCAGAGACATATTTTTCAGGTATTCTCAATTTCAATGCGATTTCCTTCATGAATGATTCTCCTTACTCGAATTACTATAAAATAAATAAACAACCATCTCCTTGCTACAATTAGAAATCTAGCAGGTGAAAGATCAAATCGTTGATCGATATGAACTGAGCTTCTCTCCATAATGGCACCTAAATATTCTTGGTGAGACTGGAATCTCTCATTCTGCAACTCTGAGACCATCTTGATGGCAAATAATTGCACCAATGACGAAAAACTAAATAATAAGATACTTCATGACCCACAAAACACTCCTTTTAGTTTTGCTAAATCATCCACTGTCAATATTGCTACTACACCACCCGATAAAATAATATTGTTTACACTCTTTACGTTCGCCCTACTTAAGATCTCAAATAATGGAGCGGGCATCCAATGTTTGCGTCTGACATCCCACAATCTGAGATGAGATTATGGGGGCAGAAATCTTGAGACCTGCAGGTAATTGATGTACCCAGGTACATTGTATGCTTAATCAGCGCTATTACCAGTGATCGTTGTGCAAGGTGACCAACGAAGAACTTGAGTGCAACTCATGCAACTTTTCTCCGTCTAACCCAGTCTATAATAAAGAAGGAGAAACCAATTACAAAAAAGTCAAACCCATCCATAAATGCTGCAAAGTTACCTCAAGTCAGCACTGCGAAACCTCTGGAGGCACAAAGGTCAATCCCTAATCAATATACTCGGTCTTGCCATTGGCATGGCATGTGTCATTCTCATACTTCTGTATGTAAAAAGCGAATTGAGTTACGATCGACACCATGAGCATCGGGACAATATTTATCTCCTCAACATTCAGACGACCAATCCTCAAACCGGAGAATCCGGAAAGCGCGCCATAGGACCTTACCGTCTGGCAGACGAACTCAAGGTTGAATTTCCAGATTTTGAAGGGGTAGTGCGCATGGCACCACAAGGCAGAGAAGCCGTCGATGTAAATGATCAGACCTATTACGAAGAGCAATTGGCATTTGCGGACCCCGACCTACTCACTTCGTTTACCTTCCCGCTCACAGAGGGTGATCAAAACACGGCACTCGACAACCCTTACTCCATCGTTGTTACCCAGAAAATTGCTCAGAAATATTTTGGTAATGCCGATCCAATAGGACAAACCGTAAAAATCCGCGAAGCAGATTTTGTCGTGACCGGAATTTTATCCGAACCGCCGAAACTTACTCAATTCCCTTATGAGATCATTGTATCTATGAAATGTGCACCCCAGCTTTTTTCACGTATTGTCTTAGAAAACTGGGGAGAAGGCTACGTGTATACTTTTGTTCAGACACCTCGGGGAAAAAAACCACACGATTTTAGAGACCGTCTGGCCAACTTTACGGCATCCAAACTAGAAGCATGGAAGGCATTTTCTCCGGTTATCGGCATGCACTCCCTCAATGATCTATACCTTGACTCCGGCGAATTAGACGGTTTCGTAACTGGAGGAGATCGTACCTACGTCATTGCCTTTTCATTCATAGCCTTGTTTATCCTAATCATTGCCTGCATTAATTTTATTAACCTGGCCACAGCTAGGTCTAGTCTGCGAGCCAAGGAGGTCGGACTGAGAAAAGTCGTAGGCGCTGAACGAAGACAATTGATTGGTCAATTTCTGACCGAGAGCATTCTCCTGGCTTTTATCTGCCTCGTTTTTGCCATCGTGATAGTCAAATTATCTCTCCATCAATTTAATCATCTCGCAGATCGTGAGATAACTTTCTTCCTTACCCAGGATGGGAGCCTGATCTTCGGACTGATTCTCATTGCTTTGCTGGTTGGGTTAATCTCGGGTAGTTACCCGGCCCTCCTACTCTCAGGGTTTGATCCGGTAAATGTCTTATCGGGCAAGTTGAAATCCAAGTTTAAGGACGCCAGTCTCCGCAAGGTCTTAGTCACCATTCAATTTGCAACATCGATCCTATTGTTGATTGTGACTGGCATGGTGTATCGACAATTGGAATATTGCAAAAGCATTGATCTCGGATTTGATCGTGAGCAATTAATCGTACTGGGAGCACCTCTGACGCTGAGAGAAAAGTATGATCAGTTCCGCACCGAACTGCTAGCCAATCCCAACGTAATTAATGCCGCAGGATCTTCACGTGTGCCCCCCGGGAACCTTAGCAGTAGCTTGCGTGCACGACCGGAGGGTGTGCCAGAAGATCAACAACGGGGTATGCAAACAGTCTGGACAGACTATGATTTTATTGAAACCATGGGATTTGAATTAGCATCGGGCCGGAGCTTCTCACGTGATTTTCCCGCGGACGCAACGACAGCCTTTATTCTCAATGAGGCTGCGGTAAAAGATATTGGATGGACCAACGAATCCGCCATTAACAAGACTTTTGGAAGTTCTGAAATTCGCGATTGGAATGTGGGACAATGGGAAAATCGGGATGGGAAAGTAATTGGTGTTTTGAAAGACTTTCACTTTGAAACACTAAAGGAAAAGATCGTTCCGACGGTCTATTTCGTGGCACCCTACATGGCTTGGAATTACGTGATCAAAATTGCGGGCCAAGACATTCCACAGACCATCCAGCATATTGAGAAAATCTGGGCTCAATTTAATCCGGATTCTCCCTTTGAATATACATTCGTCGATGACAACTTTGCCGAACTCTACGCCAATGAAGAGCGTCAGAGTCAGATTTTCACCATCTTCGCTCTGCTGGCTGTCTTCATCGGATGTTTGGGTTTAGTAGGCTTGGCTGCATTTACCGCCGAGAGACGAAAAAAAGAGGTGGGCATTCGCAAAGTATTGGGAGCCGGTACCGGCAATTTAGTATTTCTACTTACCAAGGAATTTACTTGGCTGGTGGTGATTGCATTTGGGATTTCGGCACCCATTGCCTGGCTCATCGTCAAAAACTGGTTGCAGGAATTTGCTTACCAAACTCCGATTAGCCCATGGGTCTTTCTGCTGGCAGGTCTGACAACCCTGGTCATAGCGTGGCTGACCGTGGCCTACCACACCGGCAAGGCCGCTATAGCCAACCCCATTCGGGCCTTGAGACACCAATAAAACAAAGACGGCAATTTGGGTGTTCTACCTTTTTGTGAAAATAAAACTTGATCCCCCATGCCCGAACTACCCGAGGTCAATACGGTTGGGAAAGGATTTGCCAAAGTAGCACTTCATCAGCCCATTAAGAAAGTAACCATTCACGATGCCAAAATCATTCGGAATGTTTCGCCAGATGTTTTCATAAAAACTTTAAGAAAGCGCTCTTTTATCGATACCTATCGGCAGGGTAAATACTTCTTTGGTGTACTGGACGATGGTATTCACGTTCTTTTTCACTTGGGCATGACCGGCGACATTCATTACTACTTTGATGCTGCAGACAGGCCAAAACATGAGCGCTTTAATATCCAAGTTGAAAGCGGGATGACCCTAGGCTATGATGATCCTAGGAAATTTTCTCACATCTTAATTGTAAAAAACTTAGCGAATTATCTGAAAAAAATTAAACTGGGACCAGATGCGCTCCGCATTTCGCTGGATGAATTTCACTCGATTTTCAGTCATAGAAAAACTTCCCTTAAGGCTGTCCTCTTGAATCAACAATTGATTGCCGGCATCGGCAACCTTTATGCGGATGAGATTTGCTATCAAGCTAAAATTCATCCGGGTTCGACTGCGGGTGCTTTGAGTACTCGTCAACGTAAAAATATTTTTTCCGTTATGCGCGAAATCTTGCTGGAGGCTTGCAAGCGGGATGCCTATTACAAGTTATATCCCGACGACTGGTTTTGGAAATGGAGAACGGATGATATGGAAATAATTAAAGGGAAGGGCAAAATCGGCAAACAGAAAATTGCTGGTAGAACAACCTATTTTATTGAGGGATATCAGAAATTGATTCGTTGAAGAATGTAGAGCCATTGACTCTTGCAGTTAGGGTGCCATCGAGGTCGATTTAGAAATCGAAGTTGTGTTGATTTCTTGAGAATTCAAGTCTTGGCCTGAAACAGATGAATTTCGATCCGACGATTTTTCTCTCGGCCGGCAGACGTAGCATTATCTGCAATTGGGAAGCGCTCACCATGCCCACGCACGGTGAGCCTGCGACCATCAATGCCGTGTTTTCTTAGATAATTTGCAATCGATGTTGCACGTGCCTTAGAAAGAGCGAGGTTCTTTTCTTCCGATCCAGCACTATCCGTATGACCATCAATTTCGACATCCATCTGTGGATACCGATTGAGTAGATTAATCAATTTATGCAACTCTTCATGTGATTCTTCCAACAAGCTCGCCTCACCGCTTGAAAAGGTGGCTGTTTTCAGCTGCATTACCTCTCCCATCAAATACTTCTTCTGATCAACTCGACCAAACAGTGCTTTACTGAGTGGTTTGCTAAACTCCAAATGCTCAAAGCAGATGTCATGACGATTGTTGTATCGACCGGTGGCTGCTGTGACGCCCCAATAGACCATGGGATTACCAAAAAAAATATCCTTGACAATATCGCCCTCGTATGATATCACCTCACGCTCATCCAATTCGACCGATAATCTCAGTTTGGGCTGATCCCAGATGATCTTAAATTTATGCAACTGACAATCCTCCACGTTGGGCACAATGGCTGGCCCAGCCAAATTAAACATGTGCATGACATATCCGTCTTGCAAAATGGCGATGTGATCTTCTGGAGGATCCAGGAGGTGTTCATTCTCCCAGGTATCGACCTCAATGCCCAAAGAAGGCCGCAAGCCCGCAAAGCCCATCCCTTCTCCCTGATAACCAGATGCACCTCGATAGGGCGTAAAGACAAAGACCATTCCGTCAGCTCCGCCCACATCATCACATCCGAGCATCAATTTTAGGTCCATTTCAAAAGACGCCGAAAGATCGATGGCCTTATCGTACCAAACGCCGCCGGACGACCAATCCATCGGAGCCGTCAATTGGAAGCAGTAATCACCAGCCCGATAGGTATCACCCGTGATGGAAAAATCGTCCATATCGGGCTGGCCAAGCGCATGCCCTGACAAAATGAATAATGCAAAAAGTATGAAATAATAGGGATGTTGCAACACGCACAGAAGTTAGCAAGTTGTGCACCAAGACGCAAGCAATGCATCGAAAAATATACGACTGAAACCGAACTCGACCCTAGATGGCAGTTTAGTTAACGGGTGGAGGCGTTATCATAATATGTGCCCGATGTGTGCCTGGGTCCATAATCCAGGGGCCTCCGGGTACTAAAGGCTTCAAGGGTAGCCCCGTGGAGGCAGCGGTGGCAAAGGGAATGTACACAACATACCGATAATTGGCATTAACCACCGTACCCGACTCCGGATCATATCTGCCTTCCTTGCCCTCTAGAAGGTGCAGGGTCGCTCCGTCCTCAGGCATTTTGAGTGCACCTGATTTGGCCTCGGTCTCCCGCATATCAAAAATCTCTTGGCTGCTTTTCCCCAACGCCCGAAGTTCTCGACCCCGAGCCATAAAGGGCTCTAGATCCTTGTGGTAGCAAACACATTGAAATCGTTCCCGATTGGGATCATCTGCCAGACAAATCAGATTATTTGATCCTTCTCGTAAGAGCACCAAATTACCGTCCTTATCATAACCGTAGGCGGTGGCATCCGCTCGATCTTCCTCCGGTGCAGCAGCAACAGCAGTGGCAATTTGTGCATCCTTGTCAGGAATATTGTTCTGGGCGCAGCTCATAAATGAAAAAGAACTAATGGTAGCAGCAACAAGTAAATACTTCATCATCAAAGTCTAATTTGTAAGAGAAAGTACAAAAATCTTGTTGGGCTGCCATGATTTGGTGCTGTTTTGTACATTTCGGTTCACCAAGACCAGCTACATGGATCCAGAGAATCCTCGCGACTCAGGCGTGGGTCTTATAAAACGTATTTACCGACTTCAGTGGCTGCGCAAAAGACTATAGGTTATCAATAGAAGTACTTGCATATGGTCAAGAAGCAGAAAAAACAGCAGCGGAAGGTCAAACCAACTCAGGAGCAAAACGTTCGTTTTTCTCAGACCGTCTGGCTTGCTCTAGCAGCGATTTTAGTGGTGCTTCATTTTGCGAAGTGGATCTGGAGTCCCGAGGAGGTTAATCTAACCCTCACTTCACATCCGGGATTGTGGCGTAGCCTGGTGGTGATCACGACACTTGTTTCCATTTCTGGCGTCGTGTATGTGATTTCCCAACAAATTACCGATCGAAAGATTTCCCTGCGTTGGTGGTATTTAATTTTTGCGTCGGTAGGTGCCTACTACTTACTTTCCTTCAATCCCAAAATTGCACCTAATGGCGACAATGCGGAGTATCTGATTGTAGCCAAATCTGTCGTAGAACGAGGGGAAGTCCTGCGCCTTGACACTCCGGCGGAAACAAAGAATAGTCTTGCTAATTTGGGTTTTCCCATTCTACTCATGCCCATCTATAAACAGTGGGGATTTGACATCGTTGTCATGAAGATATTCATTGTTTTATTGGCATTGATTGTCCCATTCTTTATGATTCAGTTATTCAGGTTCTATGCCACTGATGATAAGGCACGATTGATCGCCGTCGTGGTTTTTGCTTCACCCTATTTAGTGGGGACCAGTTCTTCGCTAATGACCGAAACACCCTATTTATTTTGGTCGATCCTAGCCCTGTGGTTGGGGCACGAATTTGCAACGCGACCTTCAAAGACGGGGCTCTGGTTGATCCTTTTTTTACTGGCCAGTACGATGGCATTTCTGACCAGGGCCATTGGTGTCAGTATTTTTCTTGCTACAACATTATTTCTACTAATTAATTTCGCTGCCAAGAAGAGTAATTCGACATCCCGCAGGATGGGGTTACTCAAGTCTCATCAAAAGTTCATAGCCTTTATGATTCCACTCGGCCTAGTCAGTATCGTCTGGCTCGTGCGACAAAACCAAATGGAGGTCTCTCAAATTGATGCTTTTTTTAGTGGCGATTTGTTGCAGCGATTTTCTCAAAACATCTTCGCCCTTTCCAATGTGTATGGTCAAATGCTTTTCAGCGATGATACTTTTCGATGGTATCGGTTATCGACCACCCATGTGCTTGCCGCAAAGAATCTCCTGTGGTTTTTACCCGTTGGTCTTATCGCCATTGGTTTAATTCGAGGAGTCCTTCAAAAACAATTGATTGCTTTCTATACCCTTATTACCATGGCGCTGATTTTGACCGGTAGTACAACTCCACAGGAAAGGGTCATGATTCGCTATATCTCAGTCCTAGTCCCATTTTTCATTTATTATTTCTTCATTGGAGTCGATTGGACCTGTAAACGTTTGTCTGCAACGATCAATAATCCAAACTTGGTTCCATTAAAGAAAGCCCTTCCCTACGCGCTACTTCTTCAGATACTTCTGGTGGCTCTCAGTGGTAACCGTTTTAATGCTTTAATGAAAAGTCCTGTTTACAATGATTACTATGATAGTTTTATCAAAGCCGCCCAATGGTGTGGAAACAATCTGCCGGCAAATTCTCTCATCATGTCAGTAAAACCGAGGCTGGTGTATATCCTCTCTGGTCTGAAGGGTACTCCGATGGCCGGTGAAAAGGATCGTTATTCTGAATCATGGGCCGAGAGTATGCTGGAGAAAATAGAGGTCCTTCAGGTCTCACATCTCATTGTCGATGCCATCAGTATCACGACCCAAGAAAACATCTATCCCTTGCTTGAAAATCATCCGCACAAATTTGAAGCTCTGGGTGTCCCTGGCTTAAACCAGCAATGCACGATTGTGAAAGTGAAATAGTTTTATTTTCATGGATATTTCCCGACATATTTATCAAAAAATAACTTCATCTCTGAAATGCCTGCCAAACTAAGCCGTATTACACCAAAATTTTATACCCAGCATTTAGAAGAGACTCGCGATTTCTACGAATCTATCCTGTCTTTTTCTTGTATTGGCTGGGAGCCTAGTTTGGGTTGGGCACTATTTGCTCGTGAAAGGGTCGAGATCATGTATACCTTACCCAACGACCACCTACCCTTTGGGGGTCCTAACTTTACCGGATCCGTGTATATTTACGTGGTTGAAAACATTGAGGACCTTTGGTCAGAATTAAGAAGTAAGGTACGGGTAGTCTATCCCTTGGAATTATTTGATTACGGCATGCGCGAATTTGCGCTATATGACTACAATGGGTACATGTTGCAATTTGGCCAAGAAAGTCCCTAACGCTTTTCATCCTATTTGATTTTAGTTTAATCTCGATTTATGACCCTACAAAATTTGCTGAATTATCAAACGATTTTCATCATTATGAGCCTGTTTCTAGTGCTCCCCAGTTGTCGAAATAAAGAGCAAACGAACCACGAAGCCACTCCCTCTTTGGAGCTGCCAAATGCCTTTGAGAAGTACTTGTCAGAACCAGATTCCAACCATCGGTATGAATTAATGGGTATTCAGCATATGGAGGGGTACCAATTTCATGTCCTTAGGGTTATTTCGCAAGCTTGGCTTACCGAGGCTGAAGTTGAGGACCCACTTTGGTGGCATTGGGTGTCCATCGTGATTCCTGATCAAATTGCCTCCGACACTGCATTCTTATGGATCGGTGGTGGAAATAGGGGTCATGAGCCCCCCAAGGAACCAGATCAAGTCACCGAGGCGGTGGCGCTGTCAGCTCAATCTATTGGCATCTATGTGCATAACATTCCCAACCAGCCCCTGACTTTCAAAAATGACGATTTTGGACCCCGGTCTGAGGATGAATTGATTGCTTTTGGATGGCGCAAATATCTAGATGGTGGAGCACAGCCCGAAGATGCAAAATGGCTCGCTAGATTTCCCATGACCAAAGCGGTGATGCGGGCAATGGATGCTGCTACTGATCACGTACAAAAAGCCAGTGGTCGCCACATAGGTGGATTCACTGTGGCAGGTGGCTCGAAGCGTGGCTGGACCACCTGGACAACGGGAATCATGGACGATCGAGTGGTAGCGATTGTACCGGTTGTGATTGATATGCTCAATGTAATCCCCTCTTTTCAACACCATTGGCAAGTCTACGGTTTTTGGGCTCCTGCCGTAAATGACTACGTGCAAGAAGGCATCATGGATATGCAAAACACGAAAGCATATGAGACCTTGGTAAACCTGGTAGAACCCTACAGTTATCGGCAGCAATTAACGCTTCCGAAATTGATCATCAACGCCGCAGGTGATCAGTTTTTCTTACCAGACTCATGGCGATTTTATTGGGAGGACCTTCCTGGAGAAAAACACATCCGTTACATTGCCAATACGGATCACTCATTGAAGAATTCTGATGCCATCGAAACTTTGGCCAATTTCCACAAGTCCATCGTGTCGAGAGCGCATCGTCCAGACTACGAATGGTCAGTCACAGAAGAATCCATCGACCTCATCCTGGATTCAGAGGATCGACCCGACAGCATCTGGCTGTGGTCGATTCACAATCCTACGGCTCGAGATTTTAGACTCGAATCCATTGGAGCTAAATGGACCTCCGAATCACTGATCGCTGATGCTGGTCGGCAGATCAAGACAGATCTTGCTCCACCACAAGAGGGATGGTCGGCCCACTTTATAGAATTCGGCTATATCCGGGAAGGAGGTTCGATGTTAAAATTCTCCACAGGTGTTCAAGTTGTTCCTGATTCCCTTCCGTTTACTCCCTATGTGCCAAAGGCAAATGAAAATTAATTCACTTGAAGATCTAAATAACCCAATGAGAGGTTTGGTGAGACTGGTGACTTTTTATGGAAAAACCACACTGATTTTTGGGTTGGTTCAATTACTTATTTCTCTGCCCTTCGTCTTCAGTCAGGATAGGGAGTACCCTCGTCCTCACCTAACGGTTTCCGAAAACAATCGGTTTTTACAAGATCAAAATGGCCAGCCTTTCTTCTGGTTGGGTGGTACAAGCTGGGGCATGTCTGAATGGTTAGATCGACAGGACATCAATTTATATTTGGACGATCGGCAGCAGAAGTCATTTAACGTCATTCAAATCTGCCTCTTTTGGGGAAAACGAAGAGAGCGTCCCACTACTTTTACAGTCAATCCTGCCAATGCATATGGCGATCGAGCCTTTCGGTCAGATGGAGGTGAAGTCGATGTTTCACAACCTGCCGTACGCAAGGGTGGCAGTCCTACCGACCCAAACGACTACTGGGACCATGTCGAATTTATTTTAGAAGCAGCATGGGCTCGTCAGATGATGGTTGCCATCTTACCCGTGTGGGGTCGTAGGTATGTGAATGCGACACATAAGAATGCTTCAAAAAATCTATTCTCCATGGCGAACATGCATGCCTATGGACAGTTTTTGGGTGAGAGATTTCGCACACACAAGAATATCATTTGGGTACTAGGTGGAGATGTAAAAGCCGACCACGGAGGAGATTATCGAGCACACTATCGGAGTATGGCAGAAGGCATCCTGCTGGGAATCACTGGCGAGGAAATCGCCTACCATGAAGAATCGATCCTCTGGGATGCAGCACTGATGACCTACCATCCTGATGGTTCACCGATGGTAAACTCATCGGCTTGGTTTCACGACGATCCTTGGTTGGACTTCAACATGATTGAGACCTTTGTTCACCGTGACTCTATCTATAAAGCTGTCCAACAAGACTATCTACTTCATCCGGCTAAACCTACCTTGCTGGCTGAACCTGCCTATGAGGGATCGGGTGGTCCTGGTCCACCACGAGGAGCAGCAGAAATGAGGCGCCAGGCCTTTCAGGCAGTCTTCTCGGGAGCAGCTGGTTTCACTTATGGTGGTTATTTTGGTGAGGATGGACAGGGCCCCCTTTTTAGCCCGACATATCGCTGGCAAGAATTACTCGATTTAGAGGGGGCTCATTCAATGGTTAACCTGAGTAACTTCTGTAGGATGAATCATTGGGAAGATTGGATACCAGTGCCTGAAGTGATGGGAACATTGACAGACCAAGGAGCTTTTCATCCTCTTACTACCCAAGACACTACGAGATCTAGGTTGTATCTCTATTTTCCCTCGCGGCAATTGATTAAACTGAAAATACCTGATGTCTTGGCCGAACTAAAAACTTGTCAAATTAAGTGGTTTAATCCAACAAACAATACCTACTCCGATTCGGGTGCGCTGATAAATGTGATGGATGATTTTGAGATGATGTTGCCAGCGGGATGGGAAGAGGGTATTGCTATTCTAAAATTCAATGAATAAATCTCTATGCGAATATCATACTTGATTATTCTGTTGATCACAAATCATTGGCTGCAAGCACAGACCGATCATCGAGCTAGGATTGTGGTGACAACAGACATTACCAATGAGCCAGATGATCAGGAGTCGTTGGTGCGGTTACTTGCATACGCCAATGATTTTCAAATCGAAGGGCTGATTGGATCCACCGGTATCTGGAAGCTTTGTGATCCAGCCACCCACGTTATTCATGAATGTATTGATGCTTACGGTGAAGTACTGCCAAATTTACTTTTACACGATTCTACATACCCGAGTGCAGCGTATTTGCATGAAATTACCTCGACTGGCAACCGGGCTTATGGCATGAGTGCCGTGGGCGATAGAGTCTCGGCAGGAGCTCAGACCATTATCAAGGCTGTCGACAGAGAAGATTCTAGGCCCGTCTGGTGCCTGGTATGGGGTGGTGCCAATACAGTGGCACAAGCCATCTGGACGGTGCAACAGACCAGATCAGAGGATGAACTAAATGATTTTATTAAAAAAATACGAGTGTATGATTTAGCGGCCCAGGATGATGCCGGTGCCTGGATGGCCAAAAATTTTCCCGATTTATTTATTATCAGAAATGTCGCAGCTTTTAAGGGAATGTCGCAACGCTTCAGTAGCGAGAGATGGAATAAGATGAGGGGTGGTGATGAAAGTGTCACCACGAGGGCATGGGTGGCTGAGCATATTCAAAAGAATCACGGACCTATGGGGAGTAAGTACCCAGATGCATTACATATCTGGGAAGGTGACACGCCTACGTATTTCTATCTCATGCCCAATGGCCTGAATGATCCAGAACAACAATGGCAGGGCAGTTGGGGAGGTCGATTCAGCCGTGAAAAGAAAAAAAATGTAAATATCATTGCCCAGGAATATGCAGGTCACTACTGCGAAGATGGTGGTTGTTTTGTCAATGAAATTCCCTATTTGGATTATTGGGTATACGCCGATGTCAGCGATCGATGGTCCTATCAAGATACCGTCTACGAAAACATCTGGAGTCCGATTTTCAGATGGAGAACTGATTTTCAAAATGATTTTGCAGCCCGGATGGACCGATGTATTTTACCATACTCGGAAGTAAATCACAATCCAGTCGTTCTGATCGATGATCAAGCCGGAAAATACGTGATCTATGAGCAAGTGGAGCCAGATACCCAATTATCATTTGATGCACGTGCCAGCTTTGATCCGGATGGTGATTCGTTAAACTTTTACTGGTGGCAGTATGGTGAAGCTGGCACTTACGATGGCCGCATTCAAATAAGTGAACCAGAGGGAGCAACTACAAGAGTGGTGATTCCCGCCCAAGCCAAGGGAACCGAAATTCATCTGATATTGACGGTTCGCGATGACGGCATTCCTGCACTCACCAGCTACCGGAGAGTTGTGTTAAAGGTACGATGAAAACCCACCCTTTATCCGATAATTAAGTCCATCGGTCCATAACTTTTCAGCTTTGAGCATTCCGCCATTATATTATCTACAAATTTTTCTGCCTTCGTGAAGAAACTCCTCACCAACGACTGGACCATCACCTTGGTCGCTACCATGCTGGGAGTTTTCGCCGGAATTTATGTCAATGAATATTTTGCCGATCGCAAGCAAGCCAGACACTTGGAGCAGGCTCTCCTCAAAATTGAGGACGAATTACGACAGAATAAAAATTATCTATCCCGAACCTTTGATACCCTTTCCTACGTTTATGAGCCTTTGATTTTCTTCTTTGATCATGTAGACCAAAAGGATCGACTGGTGATGAGTAAGTCGGCCATGCGTGACTTTTTAAGGAATTATCCCAACATTTTTCGCCCTACTGACTCCATTTGGATCCGGGATGACCTCTACCATTTTCGCGGAGACATGGACATCCAATTTCCAGCCGTGATCTCCGTGCAATTGTCTACTGTTGCATGGGATGCCTTTAAGGAAAGCGGCCTGAGTACCATTAGCAATTTTGAATGTCTTTACAATTTGGAAACGGTCTATAAATTGCAACACCGCATGACGATTGAATTTGATCGATTATTGGAAATGATCGCGAAGGTAGATGGACCAAGTGCTTGGAGAAAAATTCTCGAACAATGGAAGTTGAACCTGGATTATCAAAATGCTTACCTCTCATCACTAACACCGATCAGTTCGACTTTCGAAGAATGCCATTGAAGTGCTTCACTCATTGAATTCCTATCTTATTAGACCGTATTCAAGATAAATGGAAATCTGTCGTTCCAATTCCACAGGGTTCGCTTTATTTTCTCTCGTAAAGTAATTAAATAACCATCTTGTGCTGGCAAGAAGTAAATGTGTGGCAATTTCGGGTTGGATTTTATTCAAAGACCCCTGCCTAACTCCCTCCTCGATGATGGCTCTAACTTTCTTCTCAAATCTCGTTCTCTCCTTTAGGAAATGGACTTGTCGATCAGGTGCCAGATACCTCCAATCGTTGACCAGCAGAGACATTTGGTAGGGCATCGAAGCACTCATTTGAACATACAAGTGAACAAGCTGCTTAATTTTCTCAGGTTCCGAATAACCAGATGAGATGATCTCATCAATTCCGAGATGAAACTTATCCGAAAGTTCAAAAAGGAACTCATCCAGTTTACTTTGCTTCGATGACATGTAATTATAAATATTGGCCACATCGCAGTCTAATCGCTCAGCCAATAGTCGCATCGTCGCTCCCTTGTACCCCTTTTCATGCATCATTTGAAGGAGCACTGATTTAAATTCCTTTTTGCGATCCATCTCGGGTCTACTTTAATCTCCCTGATAAAGATACCATTCACTTGAACCTTAAACAACATTTGTTTATTTTTACATCAACATTTGTTGATTAAAATAAATCTATGCCAATTTATCATCACCTTGGGAACATCCCGCCGAAGCGGCACACACAGTACAGAAAACCAGATGGTTCATTATATCATGAGCAGCTCTTCGGCACCATCGGTTTTGATGGTATGTCGTCTCTCCTTTACCACCTCCACCCTCCCACGCAAGTTAAAAGCTTGGGCAAATCTATGGATGCTTCACCTACCATCGCGATTGAAAAGAGCATTCAAGCGCGTAAATTGATCGGCTTCGACATAAAACCAGTCGACGATTATTTGGAAAGCCGCATCCCATTGTTGGTCAATTCAGATATTCACATCGGTCTTGCTGCACCTACCTCCTCATTGACCTCCTATTTTTACAAAAATGCCGACGCTGATGAATTGCTCTTTATTCATCACGGTAAGGGGACGCTGCGGACTATGTTGGGCAATATTCCCTTTGAATATGGTGACTATCTGGTCATTCCGCGCGGCATGATCTATCAACTTACCTTTGAGACCGTCGAAAACCGATTGCTTTATGCAGAATCGTTTCACCCCATCTATACTCCAAAACGATATCGAAATTGGTTTGGTCAGTTGCTAGAGCATGCTCCCTTTTGCGAACGGGATTACAAGTTGCCGACCGATCTTGAGACCCACGATGAGACTGGTGATTTCGTCCTAAAAATTAAGAAGCAAGGAATCCTTCATGAAGCGACTTACGCCCACCATCCCTTTGACGTGATCGGTTGGGATGGCTATAATTTTCCCTACGGATTTTCAATTCACAATTTCGAGCCAATCACTGGTCGAGTCCATCAACCACCTCCGGTGCATCAAACATTTGAAACTGCTGCATTTGTAGTATGCTCTTTTTGTCCACGATTGTACGACTACCATCCCCAAGCCATCCCTGCACCGTACAATCACTCCAATATTGATAGTGATGAAATGCTGTACTATGTAGCGGGTGACTTTATGAGCCGAAACGATATCGATCGCGGTCACATTACCTTACATCCCGGAGGTATTCCTCACGGTCCGCATCCTGGAACTTATGAGGGAAGCATCGGAAAAAAATCTACTGAGGAGCTGGCCGTGATGATTGACACCTTTCGTCCTCTGATGATCACGGAAGAAGCCTTGAAAATTGATGATGGCAAGTACTACCGGTCATGGAATTGACCATGGCAATATGCAAGGACAACGGCAAGGGCAATATGCAAATACAATGGCAAGTGCATAGACAAGGATAAAATCGATAACAAGATCGACTTGCATTGACTAGAGACTACTTGACCAAGGATTGATGCAATGTCTTTTGAGTAGACATCAATTTTTTTTAACATGTATTTTGCAAGAAAAAGGGAACAATGGAAAAGATTTACAATTTTAGAATGAAGCTGGTGAGATTTGCCAGTGAGTCATTAAATACGTTCAGACTGCCGGTAATAATTATGCCGCAGTATATTATGCCAATCAGGTAATCCGGTCTTCAGGAAGTGCAGCCCTTCATTATGGTGAAGCATAAGGGACCAGGACCGCGAAGTATTTTAGACATAAAATAACTGGTGTGGTAAAAGAAACTAAAGGAAAGCCGCATGAACTTTAAGATAATGAGGTATGCCCAATTTGGTACTCAGGAAAAACTAGCCTGGCTACTCCAGAAGGTGGAAGAACTTATCCCCATCTCACACACCTTAATCAAAAACAAACAAGAAGATTCAAAATCGTAATTTCTGATGGTGGTCATTCATTATCCCAATAAACCTTGATGAAAATCAACAAATTGTTTCAGAAATTTTGCTAATTGCCATTGCTCATTGAAATTGATATTACTGTGAAAAGTTGGAAAGAAACACCCCTCGACACCGATTTTACCATTCATAATTTACCATTCGGTATTTTTTCTTCGGCTCGTCGATCTCGGCGGGTGGGTATAGCATTTGGAGATGAAATCATTGACTTAGCGGCCCTACATTCCATCGGTCTTCTAGGAGATATTGAATTAGACAAATCTGTTTTTTACCATCCGGCGCTGAATGATTTTATCGCCTGCGGAAAGGAAGCCACCCAAGCGGTCCGTAAAAGACTCCAGCACCTATTGATCACAGAAGACTCACCATTGAGGAATCATCCTAGCCTGTTTGTTCAACAAACCAATGCTACTATGCACATGCCTTTGCAGGTGGGAGATTACACAGACTTTTACAGTAGTAAAGAACACGCCACAAATGTGGGTAAAATGTTCAGGGATCCGGAGCATGCTTTGCTACCTAATTGGAAACATTTGCCAGTGGGATACCATGGACGCTCTTCTTCCATCGTAGTAAGCGGAACAGATATCATCCGGCCATCTGGACAAATCAAACCTAATGATCAGCCGCCCATCTTTGGTCCCAGTGAACGCATGGATTTTGAGTTAGAAATAGCTGCTGTGATCGGTAAGGAAAGCAAAATCGGAAGCCGTATCTCAACGGACGAAGCAGATGAATACTTATTTGGTCTGGCGCTCTTCAATGATTGGTCGGCACGCGATATTCAGAAATGGGAATATGTGCCGCTGGGTCCCTTTTTGGGTAAGAACTTCGCCTCTTCAATTTCACCTTGGATCGTGCCCATCGAAGCTTTCGAACCCTTTCGAGTGGCAGGACCTAAACAAACACCAGCAGTGTTACCCTATCTTCAGTATAGCGGGCTCGGGAATTACGATATAAATCTGGAAGTAGACCTTACTACCTCCGATGGAGCCGCCGAAACAATTAGTCACTCCAACTATAAATGGATGTATTGGAGTTTGGCGCAGCAACTGGCACACCATACGGTGAATGGATGTAATGTTAAGGTGGGAGA
The DNA here is from genome assembly GCA_965223215.1 of Saprospiraceae bacterium. GTDB lineage: Bacteria > Bacteroidota > Bacteroidia > Chitinophagales > Saprospiraceae > JABDMH01. The sequence goes on from CBDCVZ010000010.1 coordinate 1,491,964, forward strand.
CCTAATGGCCTCAGGTACAATAAGCGGTCCAACTCCGGATTCCTACGGTTCTATGCTAGAATTGAGTTGGGCTGGCTCGCAACCGATTCAACTGCAAAATGGTCAAACCAGGAAATTTCTGCAAGATCATGATGAAATTACCTTACGGGGATGGTCAAAAAAGAAGGACCTTAGAGTGGGATTTGGATCTGTAGCTGGCAGAATACTACCGGCTCATCCTTAGGCCACACACGACCTCAATTTTGTAACCCTGCTTCTCAAAAAATAAATCTTTTTATGGTTGACGCCTCTATTACCCTCAAGCCAAAGGAACTAACCAGACCCGAGCTGCACCATTTGCTCTTGAGTGCCATTGCCCCCAGACCCATTGCTTTTGCAAGCACCATCGATCGTCATCAGGCTGTCAACTTAAGCCCTTTCAGCTTTTTCAATGTTTTCAGTTCCAATCCACCTATCATGATTTTCTCTCCTGCTCGGAGCGGTCGCGACAATACCCTGAAACATACCCATCAAAATCTGATCGATACCCCTGAAGTGGCCATTAATGCAGTGAGTTACTCAATGGTGGAGCAAATGTCTTTGGCTAGCACCGCCTATGAAAAAGGAGTCAATGAATTCATTAAATCTGGTCTGACTCAAATCGCAAGTACTGCTATAAGACCACCGCGGGTGAAAGAATCTCCAGTGGCCTTTGAGTGCCAAGTGAAGGAAATCGTTAGCCTTGGGGATCATGGTGGCGCAGGCAATCTGGTCATTTGCGAAGTTCTCCTAATCCACGTTCAAGAGAAGCATCTCGATGCCAGGGGTCAATTAGATACAACTTCCCTCGACTTGGTGGGTCGTATGGGAGGCTCTTGGTATTGTCGCGCCTCTGACCATGCGCTCTTTAGTGTAAAGAAGCCGTCGCCAGCCTTGGGAATTGGTGTCGATGCCTTGCCCAACCATGTGCGAAATAGCACCCTATTGACTGGCAATCAACTGGGTAAATTAGGTGGTCTACCCCAGATGCCCACCGACCAGGAAATTGCCCAGGCGAGAGGAGAATTTCGGGACGATGATACGATCGCTGTGCAAGAAATTCACCAGCGTGCCAGTGCCCTAATCGAAGCTGGAAAAACCCGCTTGGCTCTAAGTCTACTTCTCAGCATAGATGAATCATAATTAACACAGGCAATGAAAGTACTATGGCAGCCAGGTGAAGAATTTACTCGTAATTCCCATCTTCGTGACTATCAAAATTTCTTAAAAAGGCGATTTGACCTTCAGTTTCCGGACTATGAATCCTTATGGGAGTGGAGCACCGCTGAATTGGCCACTTTTTGGGAATCGGTATGGCAGTACTTTGATATCATCCACCACGAACCGTACCACACGATAGTTTCAGACCACAGCATGCCGGACACCAAGTGGTTTATAGGCAGTAAACTCAATTATTCAGAGCATTTATTTCGTTATGAAAATCCGGATAGACCGGCCTTGATCTTTACCAGTGAAAAAGAAGAAGTTCGAGAGATCAGCTGGTATGACCTGCGCACACAAGTTGCATCTCTGCGAGATCAGTTAATTTCTGCCGGCGTATCTAGCGGTGATAGGGTGGTCGGGTATTTACCAAATATTCCAGAGGTTGTCATCGCATTTATCGCTACCAACTCCTTAGGAGCGATCTGGTCTTGCTGCAGTATGGATTTTGGACCAAATACAGTAATTGAGCGCTTTAAACAAATAGAACCGAAAGTGTTTATCGCCGCAGATGGATATTATTATAAAAACCGGTCGTTCGATCGAACAAAACAATTACAAATAATTGCCGGTGCGCTGCCGAGCACCAAGCAAAAAATACTCGTCCATTTCCTTGATGAAAATACTCGCTTGAGTGGCTGGCAGTCGTGGACTGAAATCATGGACAGCGACCAGCCTAGTGAGCTTACTTTTCGTCAGGTTGATTTTGATCATCCGATGTGGGTCTTATACTCGTCCGGCACCACGGGCAAGCCGAAGGCCATCACACAATCTCACGGGGGCATCTTACTTGAACATCTTAAGTACATGCATTTTCACAATGATGTCAAGCCAGGTGAACATTTTTTCTGGTTTACGACGACCGGTTGGATGATGTGGAATTTTTTGCAGGCCAGTCTTTTGGCTGGAGCAATTCCAGTACTTTATGAAGGTAGTCCAGGCCATCCCGATTTGGATGTTCTCTGGCGCCTAGCTGATCGCTTACCAATTCACCACTTTGGCACCAGTGCACCTTATCTCACAAACTTGATGAATCAAAATAGACACATCAATGAGCACCATAATCTCTCTGCACTTCGATCGATCGGTTCGACCGGAGCACCTTTGCCGCCGGACGTGTTTGAATATATATATCAACACATCTCCAGGCACACTTGGTTGTGTTCAATGAGTGGAGGCACCGATGTTTGCACGGCCTTCGTTGGTGGTGTTCCAAACAAACCCGTGATCAAAGGTAGAATCCAGGGCCGGGCATTGGGGGTTTCTTTGCATGCCTATGATGAGGATGGATCAGCGGTGCAGAATAAATTGGCCGAAATGGTTATCGAAAAACCCATGCCATCGATGCCGATATATTTTTGGGGTGATGCCAATAAAACTAGATACAAAGAGAGCTATTTTTCGCAGTATCCAGGAAAATGGCGACATGGAGACTACATCGTGATTTTTGATGATGGATCACTAATAATCCATGGAAGATCGGATGCGACCCTTAATAGAAATGGTGTCCGGATCGGCACTGCCGAAATCTATAACGCCTTAAATGAAATATCAGAAATATCGGATGCACTGGTACTCAATCTCGAGCGCAACCATGGTGATGTGATGCCTCTCTTTCTCGTGCTAAGTGATAAGCAAAGGCTCACGGAAAATTTGCAAAAACAGATCAAGGATCATTTAAGACAACGCTGCTCACCGAGGCACGTGCCGGATTTCATCCTACCCATCCCGGATATTCCCTACACCCTAAGTGGAAAAAAAATGGAAGTACCCATCAAAAAACTGTTGATGGGCTTGACGCATCCTGACGAGGTGAACAAAGAGGCCATCAGGAATCCAGCCGCGATGACCTACTTTGTCGATCAACTGGAAAATCTAAAGAATCAACTTGACCGCTAGGATTGAGCATGCTGAAAATAAAGTCTTCAATCGTTCAAAGCTGGGTTAAACTGGTGATTGTAATCCTGTCACTACCACTCTTGCCAGGTCAATTGGACGAAATAGATCCCATGGAGCAGCATGCCACCTACAAACCACTGGTCACCATCGAAGAAGTTTGGAAGCATCAACCCAATCGAATTAGATCGCTCCTGCATGCCCTGCAGATTGAACCATCTCACCCAGACTGGTTAAACCCAAATATTGATCCTGGTGACACCCTAGCGATCTGTCGATCAGTACTTGAACATCTAAAGTCGGTAGATCGCTCTTGGGTAATTCGAGCGATTGACCCCATGCCAGAAGAAGAAATTAGATCAATAGCTGCGGCCATTCTTTCAGATTCCGTAGAAGTCAATGGGGTGGTAGATCGAGTACCCCGACATGAAGATGGTACCTGGCAATGGGATCATCTTGGTCCGCATCAGGATGCTGAATTCGCCTATTCATTGAATGCCCAAAAGTACTTGCCGGCCCTCTACCTGGAGTGGCGACAAAGTCATGATGCAAAACTTGTGCAGCACTTTAACCTTATCGTTCAAGATTGGGTGACCCAACATCCTCTGCCAAATCCGACTGATTCTATCTTCTTAGTATTAAAGGATGGAGCGACGCTTGACTACCGAGATATTGGTGAAGTGCAATGGCGAACCCTGGATACGGGTCGACGTCTGGGAGCAGCCTGGCCCCAGTTGTTCTTTGGTTTCTATGACAGCCCGGCATTTTCGGATGCCACCAAATTGCTGATGCTGGCGAGCATGGTCGAACAAGCTGAATACCTCCATCAATATCACAAATCTGGACACAATTGGACGACCATGGAAATGAACGGTCTGGCCCTGGTGGCCTTGGCATTTCCAGAATTTAAGAAAGCTAATGCATGGTCAACGTATGCTCTAGACATTATGACCAAGGAGATCAACCGACAAGTCTATCCGGATGGTGTTCAGACCGAAATATCCACTAAAACTCAATGGGTGGCCCTGCGTAGATTCGAATCACTTGCTGTAAATTTTAGTCAAGCTGGACAAAGTATCCATCCGAAATATTTATCACGCATTGAGGAAATGTATCACTACTTAGCCTATTGCATGCGGCCAGATGGACATCAGCCGCTCAATAATGATTCTGATCGTGAGGATCTTCGGCCAAGGGTTTTAAAAGCCGCTGGTAAATATGGTCGTAGCGACTGGCAATACATAGCTACTAATGGTACCAAGGGCACCAGACCGGTGCAAGGTCCGAGTATTACTTTCCCTTGGGCAGGAATATCGATTTTTCGGTCGGGATGGGATCGTGATGCCGACTGGTCTTTCTTTGACATCGGTCCTTACGGAACCGGTCATCAACATCGAGATAAACTGCATTTTTCATTGGGTGCCTTTGGTAGAGATTTATTAGTTGATGGAGGTCGTTTTACCCATCGAAATTACTTTAGCTTTGATCCTACGAATTGGCGCGGCTACTTCAGAAGTTCATTTTCTCACAATGTTTTGCTCATTGATGGGCACGGACAAAATGCGGGCCCAACCAGAGCCGAACACCCTGTTGTAGCAGATCAACACTTTATGCACCGAAATCAATTTGACTTTGCATCGGGCACTTTTAGATCTGGATTTGAATTCATCGACGATTCGATTGAACACACGCGATCCCTATTATACCTAAAAAACAACACGTGGTTGGCCATTGATCAATTAGTCTTAAATCAGCCCCATACCGTGACCGCCCTGTGGCACCTGGCACCAGATCTTATCGTTAAAGAAAAGGCAGATCAAGTGATCGCCTCCACTGCTGGAGGCATCTCCATCTCGATCGTGCCTCTGGGAGAGATGGATTGGGATTTGTCCGTGATTAAGGGTCAGGAGAAGCCTGTGATCCAAGGATGGTACAGTCCAGACTATGATGTCAAGATGGCAAATCCCACCCTACAATTTAAGGCAGAGATCAACCAGCCAGTCACCTTCCTGTGGTTGATGGTGGCACAAGATCAGCCACCAGAGAAAATCACAGCTCACTACGAGGTCGATGGAAATGTGCTGAGAGTTAGTTATTCATTGGCGCGCACTTCTCATCAGATCGCCGTCCCCATCGATTTAGATCCACGACGCATAAAGATCGAATAAGGAACAATATCCATCTGGCAATTCTCGACCTAAAACTGTAACTTACTAAGGGCAGTATTTCACCTTTCTCCTTTCATAAAAATTTCATACCCAAATGAATTTATTACAATTAGGCTCGTTCGTTTTTTTAGTCTGTTTTCAATTTGAGTTTGCTTGGACTTTTTCAAAGCCTTGGGTCGATGGAAAATTTATAGGACGTATTGCCTACAGTGCTGACGGTAATTATAATGACGAAGACGATTGGGCAGCCAGTGCTTTCGCATTAGCCATGCTGCATCGATTTGGACTCCAGGATAAACTGGTTCACTTCGACTACAACTGTATCCTGCCTAAGAGTGATAAAATGTGGGAGATGGAGCATCGACGATCTATTTCTGGTGCCATCGATTTATTTAATTATGATCCCGACCGATTTTATGACTGCCAAAATGATCTCGACGGAGCAGTGCAAAGTATCGTAGAGGCTGTCAATGCATCTACTGCAGATGATCCACTTTACTTCATCCTGGCTGGTCCTATGGAAGTTCCTTATTTGGGATTAATCAAGGCGGATCCTGAAAAAAGGAAATATGTCTATTGCATTTCTCATAATGTGTGGAACGATGGCTACGCTAGTAAAGATTTGGTACAACATAATAAACGCAATGTGATACCCACCGGCGTCACCTGGATTCAAATCAAGGACCAGAACGGGCATCTGTCGACTGGGCCTTTTGGTAGAGCCTCAAATAATTCTGAATGGCAGCCATGGTCTTGGCTGGAGGAAATAAATAATCCTGTGCTCACTTTTTTGCGAAAACGTATCCACGCTACAACACGCGCCGACTGCTCTGATGCAGGTATGATGTACTTTTTATTGACTGGTGATGAAGATGTCACCATTTCCAAGGTGGAAAACCTGATCAAAGGTCTCGCTATTCCAGCACCAAAATGGCAACGCCCATGGGTAAGGCTGGAAGCCGAAAATTTCAGAGACCTAGGTGCCTATGAAATTGAGTATACCAATGATCGAACAGCATCCCAAAGAATTAGTATACGATCAGACAGTGCTACTGAAATCAAAACACCACTACTCGAGCCATATCTGCAGCCAGCCTCTAATTATGACTTAACCCTTAGATACTTTGAGTCTGGCACCGGCGGTCAAAAATACTCATTACTTATTGCAGGAAAATTGTTGAGATCCTGGATCAGTGATGGAAACAACCGGGGTTGGGCTAATTTTTTAGCGCAACAAATACCAATACATGTCGGCGACATGATACAGATAAAGTCAGAGGGTCCTGGTTGGTTTAAACTAGACTACCTAGAACTTAAGCCGACATCCCCTGACCAAATTTTACTCGATGACCCAGCGGCCCTTCCAGGACAGATCATTGTGGCTGGAGATAAGCCAGGTTTCTTGAAATACAATGGCGGAAATCCGGCCTATTTGTGTGGCCCCGATAATCCAGAGGATTTTCTTTTTCGGGGCACCTTAAATCCTGATGGAACGAGATCCAACGGTGGGCAAGAAAAAATGATCATGAAAATGGCAGCCAGCGGTGTCAATGCCTTTCATTGCCAGATGTTCAGAATGCAGATATGTAATATAAAAAATGAGGGTGACGATACGCATAATCCATTTGTCAATCATGATCCAAGCAAAGGATTAAATGAGGCTTTATTAAATCAATGGGACGGCTGGATCAGCGAGATGGAACAGAACAACATCATCCTGCATCTGGAGTTTTACAATGATGCTACCGATGTAGAAAAAATGGGTTGGACATTGGGCCCCAATGGTGAATTACATCCCGAAGAAAAATTATTTTTTCAAGGGATTGTCGAAAAATTCAAACATCACAAAAACATCATGTGGGGCCTCGAAGAAAGCTGCAATAAATTGCCCCGCACTAGAACTAAACATTTCAAAAAATTGGCCTCCTTAATTGCCGAGGTCGACAATCATCATCATCCAATTGTCCAGAGCTTCGTCATACCAGAAGATCCGGAAGGTGATTTTCCCGGTGGCGGAGGAACCACTGATGACTATCTAGACGATCCCCATATTAAGGTCGTCACCTGGTTACATCTAAACCCACACAAAGAGGATTTTGAGGCACAGCATCAGGAGTATCTAAAATATTATCATCGCGACTCCCGGCATTTCGTTGTCATGAAGAATGAGACCTACCATCATCCAAGAAAAGGTCGCAATAGTCGCATCTATATGTGGTCTTGTGCCATGGCAGGTTTACACAGTCTCGAAGCCTATCATCATGCCCATGATGGAAACGACACCACCTTGATGGAGGATGGTTTGATTGCAGAATTCTTCCAATCGACTTCATTTCATCTCCTGACTCCGCGAGATGATCTGGCAGTTGGTTCGACCAAGTGGGTGCTGGCTCGACCAGGTTTTGAATATGTGGCATACACCTACCAATATAATGGCCCCCTGGGATTGGCAGGGTTGCAAGCTGGTTTTTACGATCTAAAATGGATGGATACCATCACAGGAAAAATGGCTGAGGAGCGAAATGTCGAAGCAGACTGGGGGGAAAACTATTGGAAAAAACCAGATGGCTTCGGCAGTGAAATTGTGCTCTCGATCACGAAAAAGCCAGATTAACAGGTATAAATCATCGAGCCTACCTAACGCATCTTGTCAGGAAATGAAGCACCTCTGGTTACATTGTTTTAGGCGCTTGGGGCAGCATGATTTTGTTCACCAGAACAAGGTCGGTTCTGGCCAGTCCATTCTACGAAAAATGGCGAAAATGACGCACCTGCGTCAACATCCCAAATCCAGAAGATGACGCTAAGGTTTATCGCTCTCCAGACTCAAGGCACCTACTCCCGCTTCCCACAGCTTTAGGTTGAAAGCAGTGACTTCCTCTCCAATAATGCGAGAAGCTTGTGTTTTCAGTGGTGCCCACTCTCCGTTGAGTTCAGCCATTCTTTCACGAACGGCTTCGGTCACACGTGGTAAATCACTTTCATTTTGATTCACCAAGAAAAGATAATTTGCGGTCAATTTGTTCGGGAAATTCTCCACATCATCATAGGCCTTGGACTTCCGCTGGATCATCTCAGCATCCCAAGCTGTCATTTTTTCAACAAGCGTCTCTCCCTCCTTCAACAGATCGGCATGTTCATCTGCTTTCAAACGCTTCAATGCGGTCTGAATCTGATTCTTCAGACCACTCACCTTGTTGACCATCCGATGCATGGAAGAGAGCGTTCCTTCCATAGTTTTCATGATTTCATCATATTCCTGGTATTGTACCTCCGTCGTTGAATATCTGGGATTTGCTAAAACTTCCACCTGGGCTGATTTCTTCTGATCGCCATAGCTGAGGGTCAATTCGTAGGATCCAGGTGACACTTTGTGGCCTCGAAAGCTTCCTTCAATATATACACCAGGCACCCCCTCCATCGTTGGGTAGCGCATATCCCAAACAAATCGATTTAATCCCTCCTTCTTATCTAGCACGGGATTAGCAGGGGGACCACCCGCCCAGGCTTCAAAAGTAGTATCTTTCTTAGATGATATTTCGCGCACCAATTCGCCCGCCGAATTCTTAATCTCGAGCCTTAGCTCATGGTCTTTCTCATTATCCGGAAGGTGATAGTACATCACCACTCCATTGGCAGGATTTACACCACGGAGCGGATTCGTGCCCTTGAATTTGGTGCTGTTTCTGTTGAGTTCACTTCCACCATTGACCAGCATAGCGTTCTCGGGTCGAAATAAATCAAACGATTCAGTTTGAGCCTTGAACTGCCGGACCAGACCTAGGTCGTCGAGCACCCAGAAAGATCTACCTGAAGTTGCCACCACCAAATCATCGTGCTTAATAATTAAATCCGTAATCGGGGTTATCGGTAAGTTTAATTGAAATGGAAACCATTTTTCACCATCGTTCCAGGAGATATATATTCCGGTCTCCGTACCAGCGAATAATAACCCCCGCATCCCATGATCTTCTCGCACGACCCGAGTATAGGCACCCTGGGGTATGCCGTCAGTGATATTCTGCCATGTTTTTCCGTAGTCATTTGTTTTATACAAGGCCGGGGTATGATCGTTAAATTTGTAGCGGGTGGTCGCGATATAGGCCGTTGCTGGATCATGAGGGGAAACATCAATGGCATTGATCAGGCACTCCTGCAAACCCATTGGAGTAACATTGTCCCAACTCGCTCCACCATTTTTGGTGATGTGTACTAAACCATCATCACTTCCGGTCCAGATGACACCCTTTTCGTGCGGAGACTCTACGACATAACTCAAGGTTCCATAATTTTCGGCTCCCACCGCTTCATTGGTATAGGGTACCCCACCCTTTCCCTGCTTTTCTATTTCATTTCTCGTCAGATCAGGGGAAACTTCTTCCCAGGTTTGTCCCAGATTGCGGGTGCGCAATAGCACCTGAGCACCGTGATAATAGGTGTTAGGTTCATGCTTGGACCAGATGATTGGGGCATTCCAATTGTACCGGTATCGCATATCCTTAGCATCTCGACCAAGGTATTGAATGGGGGCCGCCATGATTCCAGTGCCAGCTTCAGCCTTCACATCAAGTACCTCAATGGTTCCGAGATAGGAGCCACCTAATACATATTGAGGGTCATCGGGGTCAAAAGCCAAAAATGCACTTTCCCCTCCCGCCGAATAACTCCAACTTCTGGGCCCAATTCCACTGCTGTTCAGTTCTCTACTCGAAATGATCACCGACGAATTATCCTGTTGGCCGGCATAAATTCGATAGGGAAAATGATTGTCCACATTCACGCGGTAAAACTGAGCGGTGGGCATATTGCTTTGTGTAGACCAGGTCTGACCACGATTAAAAGTAATGGCCGCTCCACCATCGTTTGCAATCACCATATTTTTGGGATTTTCTGGATGAATCCATAAATCGTGAAAATCTCCGTGGGTTCCGGTCAACCGCACCCAGGTTTTGCCCCCATCACTGGAGCGCAATGCTGGAGCGCTCAAGACATAAACCATATCTTTGTTTTGAGGGTCGGCAAACACTTCGATGTAATACCAGGCCCTTTGGACAAGTCGGTGATCTTTACTTACCCGAGTCCATTTCTTACCACCATCATCAGACCTAAAAAGACCACCCTGTTCCTTTTCAGAATCACTTTCAACGAGGGCATACACTCGGTCTGGTTCAGAGCGGCACATGGACACCGCCATCTTACCCAACTCTTTAGGTAAACCCTGATGAATCTTTTGCCAGGTGTCTCCACTGTCGGTTGATTTGTATAGACCGCTCCCAGGACCACCACTAATCACCTGCCACGGCTTGCGACCGTGTTCCCACATGGCAGCATATAAGACACGCGGATTATTCATATCCATATCAAGATCTGCACACCCCGTATTTTCATCTACGTATAATATTTTTTCCCAATTTTCACCGCCATCCTTTGATCTAAATACACCGCGCTCTGCATTTGGTCCGTGTAGTGCTCCCTGTGCAGCAACATATACGAGTTGAGGATCTTTAGGATGAATTTTGATCTCGGCAATATGTTGGGTTTCAACCAAGCCCATTCGTTGCCAGGTTTTGCCAGCATCAGTAGATTTATAAAGACCATCTCCATGAGAAGTCATCACGCCGCGAGGGGCGTGTTCACCCATTCCACAGTAAACAACATTAGGATCACTCTCTGAAACGGCCACGGCACCAACCGAACCTGTTCTAAAAAACCCATCAGAAATATTATTCCAGTGCTGACCAGCATCTTCAGTTTTCCACAAACCACCTCCTGTGGTACCCATGTAATACGTCAGATTATTGTCGATTACACCGCATGCACCAACCGACCGACCTCCTCGAAAAGGCCCGATGCTGCGATACTTTAATACAGCAAAACTAGTATCAAATGCTGGTGCCAACTTGTGACTGTCTTGAGCTTGCGCATGGGAAAAAACAACGGATAGTAACAACAGAAGTTGATAGAAGAGCTTGTTCATTATCAGCGTATTTTTTTTTCGAAGGAGCTAAAGATAGCACTTTGCCATCAGCGGCACGTCCATCTGCACATTGGGCAGAATCAAGATCCAGTGAACCCAGTCACCTTCTAATCGAACGTTGGTGTACTTTCGTACCGAGTTAGATACTCAAATCCTATCAGAATGAAAATCCGACTTTATCGACCAGTTGACTTCAGGTCTCTCTAGTTGGCGGCATCTTTATATTTCTGAATATACATCTGATCAAGTTCTTCCGAATCTTTGTATTTGACGCGCAGGGCAGCTAATTTTTCTTTCAATTCAGTTACCACACCCTCATAGGCGGGATCGTCGTAGACATTTTTCATTTCATGGGTATCTTTTTTGCGATCATAAAGTTCCCATTCGTCAATGTCATCATAGAAATGAACGAGCTTAAAGTCTTCTGTGACAATGCCATAGTGTCTCTTAACCATATGGACTGCAGGGTACTCGTAGTAATGATAATAAGCGGCGTCTCGAAAATTTTCGGTTTCACCCCTAAATAGCGGAACGAGACTTTCTCCTTGCATATCTTCCGGCTGATCGATGCCAGCTGCGTCCAAAAAAGTTTGAGCAAAGTCCAGATTCTGAACCATTTGGGTATTTGTGCTTCCGGGCTGGATAACCCCTGGCCAGCGCACCAAGAGCGGTGTCTTAAATGACTCGTCATAGATGAATCTCTTGTCAAACCAGCCGTGTTCACCCAGGTAAAATCCCTGATCGGAAGTATACACAACGATGGTGTTCTCAGACAAACCATTTTCATCTAAATAATCTAACACTCTGCCCACCCCATCATCTACGGCAGCGATGGATCCCAAGTAATCTTGCATATATCTTTGATACCGCCACCGCATCAGATCCTCCCTTGACATATTTGGATAGTTTTTTTTGAAGGCATCGTTCATCGGTCGGTAGACAGCGTCCCAGGCAGCACGTTGTTCTGGATTTTGTCTGCCGACTTCCCGTGCAAAAGCCTTCTTATCCCATGCCGCTGTTTCTTCAATCCCCAGTTCATCCATTACCTCCGGATAGATTTTGGAGTCTCCTGCCCAGTTCATATGATCCAGTAAATTCATTTCTGCCTGCTTGGCAGCCGAACCTCTCCCGGCATAATCATCGAAAAGGGTTTCCGGTTCGGGGAACGTTTTATTAATGAATTCTTTGTAGTGTCGCTCGGGTGGGAGCCATTCTCGATGAGGAGCCTTGTGTAAGTACATCAGCAAAAATGGTTTTTCTGCATCACGATCTTCGTCGAGCCATTCGATGGTCATATCGGTAATCAAGTCAGTCGTATAGCCTTCCACTCGAATTCTGCCCTCATTTTTTGTTATGAAATCGGGGTTGTAATATGTGCCTTGACCTGGTAAGATTCTAAATTGATCAAATCCCTTCGGACTATTGCCAAAATGAAGTTTGCCGAACATTGCTGTCTGATAACCTGATTCCTGCATAATCTGAGGAAAAGTAATCTGGCTAGTATCAAATGGAAAGCGATTGTCAATTTTCCCATTTAAATGGCTGTGTTTTCCAGTTAAGATGACGGCCCGTGAAGGAGCACAAATTGAATTGGTAACACAGGCATTGGTAAAAAGCATGCCTTCCTGAGCAACCCGGTCAATGTTGGGCGTTTCGATCAGGTGATTTGAGTAGGCACTGATGGCCTGGTAAGCGTGATCATCAGACATGATAAAGAGGATATTCGGCCGATTTGACAATGTTTCGTTGGCCGGCGTTGTATCACACGCCCAGCAAAAACAGAGCGTGATGAAGAATAAGATACCAGCGAAGTGATTCATGAATTTTTGCATACCTGATTGATCTTTGACTGAGACAAGATAGCCAATTGATCTGATTAGGCGCTCTCCCACGGGGGTTTGGAAAGGGACCTATTTATTGTTAACATTGCGAAAAACTCATTGATCTATGACAACTGAAGAGGTTGCTAAGCGTTTAACGGAGCTTTGTCGTGAGGGAAAGTGGGATCAGGCTCAAAATGAACTTTATGCCGAGCATGCCTGTAGCATTGAGCCAATCGGTGCACCCTGGCCTGTAGCAGAAGGATTGGATGCTATAAAAAAAAAAGGTGACCAATGGGCTGCTTCCGTTGAAGCATCTCATGGATTCGAAATGAGCGATCCATTGATCGGTGGTGACCATTTTAGCGTCTCCATGAAAAATGACATAACCTTCAAGGGCATGGGTCGCCTCACTTTTGATGAGATTTGTGTTTACAAAGTCGCCGAAGGAAAAATCGTAGAAGAGCGATTTTTCTACACCCCTATGACAACATCAGACGAACCAGCCGAATAAATTGTATTTTTTTTGAGATCCCGACCCGAACTGCAATAATTTTTCCGAGATGGGGGTCGAAATATTTTAAGATCAAGCCCCTCGGACCAGCGTTCGAATAAATTATTCATTTAGTGAGATGATCAAACCACCACCAGAAAAGCTTGGTTCCTTTTACCTAGGAGCTCGATATGATTTAGAGACCAGCAAAATTCAAGATGAAGTAATTAACTACGATGCCCGGGATCTGACGACGCACGCTGTGTGTGTGGGAATGACTGGCAGTGGAAAAACCGGACTGTGTGTTGGACTTCTCGAAGAAGCTGCCCTTGATAAGGTGCCAGCAATCATCATCGATCCAAAAGGGGATATGACAAATTTACTCTTGCAATTCGATGATCTTTCACCTGCTGAATTTCGACCATGGATCAATCCTGACGATGCCAATCGAAAGGGATTATCTCTCGACGACTACACCCAAGCTACGGCCGCCAAATGGAAGGAAGGACTGGCTAGCTGGGGCCAAACGAGTGAAAGAATCAAGACGCTGAAACAAACCATCGTTTATACCATCTACACCCCGGGTTCTGACGCTGGAATTCCCATAGACATTTTGGGTTCCTTGGCCGCACCCAAAGTAGCTTTTGATTCTGATGCAGAGATGATTCGAGAACGCATTCAAGGTACTGTAGCCGCACTATTGGGCATGGTGGGTAGCGAGGTAGATCCGGTGAGAAGTCGCGAAGGAATTCTCCTCGCAAATATTTTTGAACATTACTGGCGAGCAGGCAACGATCTTGACCTCACCAAATTGATCAAGGGCATTCAAGATCCTCCAGTAAAGAAACTCGGTGTTTTTGACGTAGACACATTTTTCCCCGAAAAAGATCGCTTTGAATTGGCCATGGATTTTAACGGTTTAGTGGCCTCACCGCAATTCTCAAATTGGCTTAGAGGAGATCCACTAGATATTGACAAAATCTACTTCACGGCAGATGGTAAACCCCGTCACAGTATTTTTTACATCGCGCACTTATCTGATAGCGAACGGATGTTTTTTGTCACGCTGCTCTTAAACAGTTTGATCACCTGGATGCGGCGTCAATCTGGAACCAGTAGTCTGCGAAGCATATTGTATTTCGACGAAATCTTCGGTTACTTTCCCCCTACTTCACAACCCCCTTCGAAAAAGCCTTTGCTAACCATCTTAAAGCAAGCTCGCGCCTTCGGTTTAGGTGCCGTTCTGGTCACTCAAAATCCAGTTGATCTTGACTATAAGGGTTTATCTAATGCCGGCACCTGGTTTATTGGTAAGTTACAAACTGAGCGTGATAAAGATCGGGTCCTCGACGGTTTGCGGGGGGCCTTAGCCACCGCTGGTGCAAATGTCGATTTTGATTTTAATGAAATGATTTCATCACTTTCATCACGAGTATTTTTACTCCACAACGTGCATGAGGATGAACCCATGGTGTATCATACCAGATGGGCCTTGTCTTATTTGAGAGGGCCACTGACCAGACCACAGGTCCAAGAGTTAATGGCGACTAAAAAAAGTCAACGGGACTCGGTAAGATCTTCTCAGGCATCTAAAGAGGAAAAGGACGTGTCCGAGGTAAAAGAGTCCGTGGTGTCTGACACACCGCCCTCGATAGATCCCGGCGTCGATCAGCATTTTTTTGCAGTCTGGAAATCGGCAGTGGAAGCCAACCGAGAACTCAACAACCCAGAAAGACTCACTTTACAATACGAACCCATGCTATTGGCCCTTGGTAAGGTTCGATTTTATGACGCAAAGCGCCAGATCGACGAGGTGGAACAAATCGCCCTCCTGGCACCTCCACCCGATGACTTCGGCCGGGTCAATTGGGATCAATCCATTGTACTTCAGAGCGATCCACGATCCATACTTTCAGCTCCGGATCATCCAGAAAATGTGCCGGTAAAATATGCTGCAGTGCCAGAGACCTTAAATTCTGCTGCGGAATTGAAATCAGTCAAAAAAGAAGTGGCGGATTTTTTATACCAAAACAAGTCAATCACATTACTGGAGTATCCTGAGCTTAATGCCTATCAATCTACGGGTGAGCCAGCGGAGGCTTTTAGAATGCGACTGATGCAATTGGCAAGAGAAGAAAGGGATGATGAAGTAGATCAGATTCAAGACAAATACGAAACGAAATTTGAACGGATAGCAGATCGGATCAGGCGCGAAGAAAATAGATTGGAAGAGAAGCAAGCAGAATTGAGACATCGCAAAACAGCTGAGATTGTGGGCGTAGCTGAAACCATCTTTTCGGTTTTTGCCGGTCGACGCAGAAGATCCATCAGTGCCGTCACAACCAAAAGTCGCATGCGTAGAAAGGCTTCCCAAAGTGTCCAATCTATTGAGGATGAACTACAGGATTTACAAGAGGACTACTTGAAGCTGGAAGATGAACTAGCCGATCAAATCAAGACCATCCAACATAAATGGGACTCATTAGAAGAAGGGACCAAGAAAAAGAAGATCACACCCCGTCGTACCGATGTAAAGGTGGATAGCGTATCGTTGGTCTGGCAACCCATCTGGGTAGCACAAGATGGTGCTCGTACTAGTGCTCGAAAATAATTTGGAAACCAGTGGTGAAATAAAAAACCAAGATACAAATACCAAGATACAAATACCAAGATACAAGGGCGACCGTTGGCTAAATGACAATATGCAAAAGACAGAATAACAGACGTAAAATTAAAGCCAAAAACCAAACTTTCGGCAAGATTCCACTGCGGGTGGACACCCCGGTTTAATTGGAGCGCCAGCGGAAATTCAACCGGGGCGGGGGTCGAGTGCGAGCCTAACAAATTCCAAAAAACCAAGATACAAATACCAAGATACAAGGGCGAACGAAGGCTAAAAGAAAATACGCAAAAAACAGAATAACAGACGTAAAATTAAAGCCCAAAACCAAACTTTCGGCAAGATTCCACTGCGGGTGGACACCCCGGTTTAATTGGAGCGCCAGCGGAAATTCAACCGGGGCGGGGGTCAAGTGCGAGCCTAACAAATTCCAAAAAACCAAGATACAAATACCAAGATACAAGGGCGGCCGAAGGCTAAAAGAAAGTACGCAAAAAACAGAAGACCAGAGGTTAAATAAAGGCCAAAACTAAACCTTCATCAAGATTCCACTGCGGGTGGACACCCCGGTTTAATTGGAGCGCCAGCGGAAATTCAACCGGGGCGGGGGTCAAGTGCGAGCCTAACAAATTCCAAAAAATCAAGATACAAATACCAAGATACAAGGGCGACCGTTGGCTAAATGACAATATGCAAAAGACAGAATAACAGACGTAAAATTAAAGCCAAAAACCAAACTTTCGGCAAGATTCCACTGCGGGTGGACATCCCGGTTTAATTGGAGCGCCAGCGGAAATTCAACCGGGGCGGGGGTCGAGTGCGAGCCTAACAAATTCCAAAAAACCAAGATACAAATACCAAGATACAAGGGCGAACGAAGGCTAAAAGAAAATTAGCAAAAAACAGAATAACAGACGTAAAATTAAAGCCCAAAACCAAACTTCCGGCAAGATTCTACTGCGGGTGGACACCCCGGTTTAATTGGAGCGACAGCGGAAATTCAACCGGGGCAGGGGGTCGAGCGCGAGCCTAACAAATTCCAAAAAACCAAGATACAAATACCAAGATACAAGGACGGCCAAAGCCGAAAAGAAAATTAGCAAAAAACAGAAGACCAGAGGTTAAATAAAGGCCAAAACTAAACCTTCGGCAAGATTCCGGTGCGGGTGCACACCCCGGTTTAATTGGAGCGCCAGCGGAAATTCAACCGGGGCAGGGGGCGAGCGCGAGCCTAATAAATTCCAAAGAATCAAGATACAAAGACCAAGATACAAGGACGGCCAAAGGTTAAAAGAAAATTAGCAAAAAACAGAATAACAGAGGTGAAATAAAGGCCAAAACTAAACCTTCGGCAAGATTCCGGTGCGGGTGGACACCCAGGTTTAATTGGAGCGTCAGCGGAAATTCAACCGGGGCAGGGGGCGAGGCGCGAGCCTAACAAATTCCAAAAAATCAAGATATAAAGACCAAGATACAAGGACGGCCAAAGGCGAAAAGAAAATTAGCAAAAAACAGAATACCACCGATAAAATAAAAAACCAAAATCCAAAATTCAAGGGCGGCCGAAGGCTAAAAGAAAGTACGCAAAAAACAGAAGACCAGAGGTTAAATAAAGGCCAAAACTAAACCTTCATCAAGATTCCAATGTGGGTGGACACCCCGGTTTAATTGGAGCGTCAGCGGAAATTCAACCGGGGCGGGGGTCGAGCGCGAGCCCAACAAATTCCAAAAAATCAAGATACAAAGACCAAGATACAAGGCCGATCGAAGGCTAAAAGAAAGTACGCAAAAAACAGAATAACAGACGTAAAATTAAAGCGCAAAACCAAACCTTCGGCAAAATTCTACTGCGGGTGGACACCCCGGTTTAATTGGAGCGACAGCGGAAATTCAACCGGGGCAGGGGGCGAGCGCGAGCCTAACAAATTCCAAAATACCAAGATACAAATACCAAGATACAAGGGCGAACGAAGGCTAAAAGAAAATACGCAAAAAACAGAATAACAGACGTAAAATTAAAGCCCAAAACCAAACTTTCGGCAAGATTCCACTGCGGGTGGACACCCCGGTTTAATTGGAGCGCCAGCGGAAATTCAACCGGGGCAGGGGGTGAGCACGAGCCTAACAAATTCCAAAAAATCAAGATACAAAGACCAAGATACAAGGACGGCCAAAGGCTAAAAGAAAATACGCAAAAAACAGAATAACAGAGGTAAAATTAAAGGCCAAAACCAAACTTTCGGCAAAATTCTACTGTGGGTGGACACCCCGGTTTAATTGGAGCGTCAGCGGAAATTCAACCGGGGCAGGGGGCGAGCGCGAGCCTAACAAATTCCAAAAAACCAAGATACAAATACCAAGATACAAGGGCGAACGAAGGCTAAAAGACAATTCGCAAAAAACAGAATACCAGATGTAAAATTAAAGACCAAAACCACCTTCGGCAAGATTCTACTGCGGGTGGACACTCCGGTTTAATTGGAGCGTCAGCGGAAATTCAACCGGGGCACGGGGTGAGCACGAGCCAAACAAATTCCAAAAAATCAAGATACAAAGACCAAGATACAAGGACGGCCGAAGGCTAAAAGAAAATTAGCAAAAAACAGAATAACAGAGGTTAAATAAAGGCCAAAACTAAACCTTCGGCAAGATTCCCGTAGTGGGCGGACTCCCCGGTTTAATTGGAGCGACAGCGGAAATTCAACCGGGGCGGGGGTCGAGTGCGAGCCTAACAAATTCCAAAAAATCAAGATACAAAGACCAAGATACAAGGGCGACCGAAGGCTAAAAGAAAATTAGCAAAAAACAGAATAACAGACGTAAAATTAAAGCCCAAAACCAAACTTTCGGCAAGATTCTACTGCGGGTGGACACCCCGGTTTAATTGGAGCGCCAGCGGAAATTCAACCGGGGCGGGGGTCGAGTGCGAGCCTAACAAATTCCAAAAAATCAAGATACAAAGACCAAGATACAAGGGCGACCGAAGGCTAAAAGAAAATTAGCAAAAAACAGAATAACAGACGTAAAATTAAAGCCCAAAACCAAACTTTCGGCAAGATTCTACTGCGGGTGGACACCCCGGTTTAATTGGAGCGCCAGCGGAAATTCAACCGGGGCAGGGGGCGAGCGCAAGCCTAACAAATTGCAAAAAACCAAGATACAAAGACCAAGATACAAGGCCGACCGAAGGCTAAAAGAAAATTAGCAAAAAACAGAATAACAGACGTAAAATTAAAGCCCAAAACCAAACTTTCGGCAAAATTCTACTGTGGGTGGACACCCCGGTTTAATTGGAGCGTCAGCGGAAATTCAACCGGGGCAGGGGGCGAGCGCGAGCCTAACAAATTCCAAAAAACCAAGATACAAATACCAAGATACAAGGGCGAACGAAGGCTAAAAGAAAATTAGCAAAAAACAGAATAACAACGTAAAATTAAAGCCCAAAACCAAACTTTCGGCAAAATTCTACTGTGGGTGGACACCCCGGTTTAATTGGAGCGTCAGCGGAAATTCAACCGGGGCAGGGGGCGAGCGCAAGCCTAACAAATTGCAAAAAACCAAGATACAAAGACCAAGATACAAGGCCGACCGAAGGCTAAAAGAAAGTACGCAAAAAACAGAAGACCAGAGGTTAAATAAAGGCCAAAACTAAACCTTCATCAAGATTCCAATGTGGGTGGACACCCCGGTTTAATTAAAGCGTCAGCGGAAATTCAACCGGGGCAGGGGGCGAGCGCGAGCCTAACAAATTCCAAAAAATCAAGATACAAAGACCAAGATACAAGGACGGCCAAAGGCGAAAATAAAATTAGCAAAAAACAGAATACCACCGATAAAATAAAAAACCAAAATCCAAAATTCAAGGGCGACCGAAGGCTAAAAGAAAGTACGCAAAAAACAGAAGACCAGAGGTGAAATAAAGACCAAAACTAAACCTTCGGCAAGATTCTACTGCGGGTGGACACCCCGGTTTAATTGGAGCGTCAGCGGAAATTCAACCGGGGCAGGGGGCGAGGCGCGAGCCTAACAAATTCCAAAAAACCAAGATACAAATACCAAGATACAAGGACGGCCAAAGGCGAAAAGAAAATTAGCAAAAAACAGAATACCACCGATAAAATAAAAAACCAAAATCCAAAATTCAAGGGCGACCGAAGGCTAAAAGAAAGTACGCAAAAAACAGAAGACCAGAGGTTAAATAAAGGCCAAAACTAAACCTTCATCAAGATTCCAATGTGGGTGGACACCCCGGTTTAATTGGAGCGACAGCGGAAATTCAACCGGGGCAGGGGGCGAGCGCGAGCCTAACAAATTCCAAAAAACCAAGATACAAAATCCAAAATTCAAGGGCGACCGAAGGCTAAAAGAAAGTACGCAAAAAACAGAAGACCAGAGGTGAAATAAAGACCAAAACTAAACCTTCGGCAAGATTCTACTGCGGGTGGACACCCCGGTTTAATTGGAGCGTCAGCGGAAATTCAACCGGGGCAGGGGGCGAGGCGCGAACCCACCAAAAAACCAAGATACCAGGACCACTGTAAACTGCCGACTGATGCCTGCCGAAGCCTTGGCGAAGGCATGGCCGACTGCAGCTGTGATTCAGAGAAGCGTAATAAAATCCGGGGTCAGGCTCTGCAAACATCCACTCTTCCATTCTTCCAACAATTCCCAAATTTCACAAATACGATCTTATGCTAGTGGAAAACCACTAGTTTTCAATTGTGAGGAAAACAATATTGAAATTGCATCGCGAACATGCGAGATTCGAATGAATCATTGCAATCAACTAATTTCTAATCATGAAGAAAATAATAAATTCTATATTGCTTCTTTCACTAACGCTTCTTGGGTACACTCAAGAACACCTTGAAGTGGAAGGCAACGCCTCGATTCAAGGTAAATTGAACCTGAATGATGGCAATGCTTCCATCATCATTGGTCCCCTGGCTGGATCCAATAATACAGGAGTCAATAATGTATTTATAGGTATGAAAGCAGGCCAAATAAATACCACTGGTTTGTCTAATACTTTCATAGGGAATTCAGCAGGTCAAGGAAATAGCCTCGCTAAATCAAACACTTTTATAGGAGCCGCAGCAGGTCTTAATAATTTTGGAGATACCTCCCATTATAATACGTTCGTCGGTGCAGATGCGGGAAGATGGTCATTTGGAGGTGTCCGCAATACCTTCGTGGGCTACCAATCTGGCTATAACAATCAGTCGGGGCACCACAATACCTACTTGGGTGTTGGTGCAGGCTTTGAAAACCTAGTGGGTCAGTATGTGACAGCCCTAGGATATGAGGCGGGGTATGCTAACGAGTCACCCTCCAATATCTTCGTCGGAGCCTTTAGTGGAAGAGCCAACACATCCGGCGGAAGTAACACTTTCATTGGTACGTCATCCGGTCTAAGTAACACCACTGGAGGTGGAAATACTTTTCTGGGCATCGCAGCCGGATTTTCAAATGAGGGAGGGAGTAATAATATATACATTGGTCCATCAACCGGGCGCCTGAGTAGCAGCGGAGCCGAAAACACCTACATCGGATACGAAGCCGGACGACAAGGAACCAACCCTCAACGCAATTCGCTCCTGGGATGGCACGCCGGATATAATAATCAAGGAGACAACAATGTTTACCTGGGTTATGCAGCGGGTGCGGCCACCAACGGATCACAAAATGTTTTCGTAGGTGCTGCAGCTGGGTCCGGAATAACCAGCATGGCGAACAACACAGCGGTGGGATTTGAGGCCGGCTTTGATGGTGATTTCACCAATGCAACAGCAATAGGTGCAGGAGCCAAATGTGATAATAACAACAAAGTTCGCATCGGTAACACTCAGGTTTCGGTGATCGAGGGGCAAGTGATGTTTTCCGCTGCTTCAGACCGAAGATTGAAGACCAACATCCAACCGTATACGGCTGGATTGGCCTTTCTGGACCAGCTCCGTCCAGTGCAGTTTGATTGGAAAAATGGAGCTGAGGGAAAGTTTGTCGGATTCATAGCCCAGGAAGTCGAAGCATTGGCGAAGGAATTGGGCGTACCGACAAGTATGGTCGTGCGACCGCAATCTGCCGATGGTCATTATTCCTTGCGCTACGCAGAATTTGTTCTTCCACTGATCAATGCGGTCAAAGAACTTAAGGCAAGGGTAGAAGATCTTGAGATTCAAGTGTCATCAAAATAAAGAAGTAATGAATCGAACTCGGATTACAGACCGTGAGCATGAAGTACTCAGGTTAATTGCTGCACAACACACCACTACAGAAATTGCCAAAGTATTATGTATTAGCCCTGAAACGGTCAATTCCCACCGCAAACACCTGCTTGCTAAAATGAATGCCCGTAACTCCGTCGGTTTGGTATTAGCAGCGTTTAAGAAGGGCATGCTTTTGAAAAACTAATGGACCCTTCAACCTAGTCCACCAGTGGCCATGGAAAAGAAGATACCAAGTCGACTATTTTACCAGTTTGACTGGAAGTTCTTGATGCCTCGATGATTTCCAAGACGTGAAGGGAATGCTGCAAATTAATGAGAGGTTCTTCTCCCTTAAGCATGCATCTGCAAATGATGGATGCTCCCTCTTCCCAGGTGTAAGAACCACGATCGGTGGCCATTCGTTTTAGTTCTTTGCCCTCTCCTTGAATTTGAATATCTACGCCGTATGGTTGCCAATCATATCCTACCAGATACATTTGGCCGCCAGAACCCATCACGGAGATTTTGTGCAGCTTTTCCTCGCCTTTGTAGGCATGAGGACTGGCATAATTAAATCCGCATTGAATGTGGGATACTGCCCCACTGCTGTGTTCAATCATGACATCGGCATTATCCGCGGCCTCTACTTTTATGAGTCCTTTATCTTCCACCTCACGTTCTGGAGTAAAAATATTCATCCTGGCCGAGACGGAGATGGCTGGTCCGAGCAATCCGGTAAGGGTCGCAATATTATAGACCCCAAGATCTGGCAGACAACCACCTAGTTTTTCGTAGAAAAATGCCGACCAAGAAGGACCAGAATGTCCGTAGATTCCCTGGGCGGAACAGATTTTACCCAATTTTCCCTCATTAATTTGACGTGCCATAAAGGCAAACTGTGGACTATTTACGACCACTGGTGCAGCCCAAATTCTTACACCTTTTTTTTCGGCTTCATCAACAAGTTTCTTGCCCTCTTGGTAAGTGTTTGCCAGGGGTTTTTCGCTCCATACATTTTTATTAGCTGCAATGGCCTTTCGATTGATGGTTCCGTGCTGCTGCATGTCCGTCAGATTTACCAACAAATCAAAGGGCGTGCCATCCAACATGTCATCGATGCTTGAATACCAATGTTCCACCTGGTGCAATGTTGCTGCTTTTTTAGCTCTTTCTGATTTAATGTCGCAGAAACTAACGATCTCGGCATATCCTGAATTCAAAAGATGCGGTATATATGCTCTAGAAACATTTCCACATCCTACTAGTCCCACCTTAATTTTCGCTACTGTAGCATGCAGTGACACAGCTGCAGAAACCAAGCTCGGGCTCGTTAAAGTTGATGCTGTGAGGGCACCCAATTGATTAATAAACTTTTTCCGCTTCATCATGCATCGATTATCATTAGGATATAAAATTAGACAATCTTTGGCAGCCAAAGCATACTAGGTTAATTATCGAGATCGCAAAATTTGTGGCCAGGAATGGTGACCCTTTCTTGCACCTCGTGATTAACCAACCGATCCATCATAATCGCTACATTTGTAGCATGTCGATCCAAGAGCAGCCACTCGTGTCTATCATTATGGCCGCACGTGACACCGAGCCTTATCTAGTAGAATGTCTCGACTCGATCACTGATCAAACCTATCCAAACTGGGAATTGATCGCCATCAATGACCACTCAGTCGACGCCACCGAAGCGATACTCAAATCCTATGAACAGCAGGACAAAAGGGTAAGGGTCTTCAATAGCCAGCGAGAAAAATTGATTCCGGCGCTAAAAGAAGCCTACGCTCATCGGAGGGGAACCTTGATTAATCGCATGGATTCTGATGACCGCATGCCACATGATAAGCTGGAAGTAATGGTTGCCGAGTGGTTGAAGCATGGACGAGGTACCATCATTGCCGGGGGAACACAACACTTCGTAGACGAAGGAGAGGTGGGAGGCGGTTTCCTGAGATACGAAAAATGGCTCAATAAACTTGCGGCCAGCGGTGGCTATTACGAGGAAATTTATCAAGAATGTGTCATTCCCTCACACTGTTGGTTGATTCATCACCTGGATTTTGAGGCGGTGGGGGGATTTGAACCAGAAACATATCCCGAAGACTATGACCTGTGTTTTAGGTTTTATCAAGCGCAATATCAGGTGGTGGGCTTGAATAAAATCTTACACTATTGGAGAGACCGGTCTGAGCGAATTTCTCGAACTTGGGACGAATACAAAGACAACCGGTATTTTAATTTAAAACTCAAATACTTTTATCAACTAGATCGTGAACACTCGAGGCCTTTAGTGATCTGGGGTGCGGGTCGAAATGGTAAAGACTTAATCAAGTCGATCCCTGAGCGTGAATCTCAATTGCACTGGGTGTGCGACAACGAACGAAAAATTGGAAAAGACATCTATCAGATAAGACTTTGGCATTTCTCAAAAATCTTGGATTTGGTTAACCCCCAAATCTTGATCGCTGTCTCATCACCCAACGATCGCCAAAGCATTAGAAATCAATTGGAAGACTGGAATAAGTTGCCAGCAGTGGATTACTGGTTTTTCAGTTAGCCTATTTTGTGTTGCCCACAATTCTTTTATTAAATGACTACTCCCCTTCCCTTTTGCGATACTTCATCTTTTCTCGCTAATAAAAATATCTGGTGATGACGGTGGAGCCCCTTTATACACGAATGCATAAACCACATATAAGACAATTTACCCGGGCTTCTCCCTCTACCCAATTTCTAGGCATTGGCTAAAGTAAATGCTTTCACAAGAATCCGCCTTGACTTAAATATGCGATTGGAATGCGAGAAAGGGCGGAGACGAATACGATGTATCAGATGCCGGCATGAATTTAGCCCAAATAGGGTGGCTAAATATCGAAACCCTGTAAAAGAGAAACCGTCTATTCTTTGAGATGGCTTCATGGCTTAGTGGTTGTAAAGTGGCAAATCATTAATTTTAGTGTCTAATTAACTTACGCACCACCACCTCTCCAGGTAAATAGAAATGCAACACGAGCAATCCTCGGTGTCCACCAACAAGCTCAAATTGTTGATCCGGATAGTTTATTTGCTGGATTAATGTGCCCATGGAAGAATATACCCGCACCATTTTCACTGGCCGATTGGACGACTTCAAGTGGACAACGCCCCTAGTCGGATTCGGTGAAACTTCAATTGCGTGATTTGTGGTCTCGAGAGCGGGTAATGTGAAGTCACTTGTGCAATCCTCGTCACCTGGGTTGAAAGACACAGCTTCCGTTTGGTAGGAGCAGAACTGCCAGTAATCTCCGTCTAGGTGGCAGGTCAGCGCATTGGCGGGTATAAGATGACCAAATTTCATGGGCGAACCCGGCATACCATCAGTTAAATATTGCTTGTACGTAAAGCCCATTCCTTCGATGATGGTGTATACAGCTGATTCGTCCCGAACTCCCTCCGTTATGACGTGTCCCAATTGCACCCGCAAATTGACTCCTTGAACGGACAAATTGGAATTGCTATCTACTACAAATACACTGGATGGACACTGAAAACCAGCACCGTCGAGAAACCCTGTAATCACCAGTGAATCTCCTTCTTTCATATTGAAGTTGTAAATCAGAGTAAATGCACCGTCCTCGAAGTGAAAAATGCTATCATTTGATTCATACATATAGTCTGGTTCCGGCATGAGTGTATCGCCCTCTATAAAAGGGGCACGACTAAAAAAAATGCTCCGCTGCAGAATCTTGCACGACGTACCCAGTAACATCGTGTCACCCACCACTTGGGCCTTCTCGTAACCTAGCCCACCAAACACGCTCCATCGGTAGATCCAGGTGGCCCGATCTGCAAACCAGAGACTAGATGGATTGGCACCATAAATAATTAGGTTACGCAAATTACCTTTGAATGTTTTACCGATACCTCCATCATAGTTGGTAAAGGCTTTATCATCGGGGTCGGTCTCGAGGGCTGCCTTACTTTGCACGATGAGGCTATCATTCAGATACAATTGGGCGCTACTATCTTCTCTCGTATAAACAATTGCAAGTTTATTCCAACTAGTGTCTAAGGAATGACCCGTGCCATACGTCGCCCCATTGACAATGAACTGTAATTCATATTCATCAGAAACACTGGCACCAAGCCAACGCCAGTTTTGACCACCAATGACAATGGCATGATTAGCCACCAAAGAATCCGTCAATTTAAATTCGATGGAAAAGGCTACGTGTGCATGATCTAGTCGACTAATATTTGGTGTCTGCATGAGACTACCTGCCGGATCAATATTGTGGTAAATGCCATTTGATATAATCCCATCTACTCCAACAAAAGGAGCATTTGATAACATCACAGGGTCATTTTGACCAAGGGCATCGAGGTTCGTTTCAATTAAGGTGTAGTGAGCCAATGTCCGAAACCCAGATAGATTTTGAGCTTGGATATTCGCGGAATGCAAAAGTAGTGCGAGGAGCAAGTAAAGGATCCGATTTTTAATCATTTTGTATCATTTGAAATGAGATTCATCCATCGATATTTATGCCTTTTGTAAGTGAGTGGTTCAGTGAAATGCGAACAAATTTCCCCCAATACATTATTATTCCACAATTCGATTCAGTAGTAACCTTCTCACCTGATCGACTAAATCAAAGATAAAAAGGCTGATCCAGGCATATTTGCTGGTATTGGACATCCTCTTATCCAAATCGGACATGCATCCCACCAGTATTGAGTTTGGTCTTTAAAATCTCCATAAATGGGGATGCTAAATAAACCACGAAAAGAAGACCTTTGCCTTTAAAGCAACCTAAGGCCTCTATCAGTGAATGGTCTAAGCTCAGTATCTTGTCAATGCTGAGCAAACATCGATGAGCAGATAGATGGTGTTGGGTTACCCACCGACCTGAGGCAGATTCGAGAAATGGATCACTGGTCATCGGTTGATGTCGGACAAGGCTTATTAGTTTATGAATGAAATATGAGATACAGACCATTGGTGAGCGTACTTGGATTCGCTTTGATCGTATGCCTAACCGGCTCGCTCCATGCACAGACCAGCCAGGACATCAAGAGCTTAGAAACTTCTTTAGCCACCGCTGAAGGTATTATCGAGACCCTGGACCTATACGATCAGCTGGTAGGTGCTTTCATCTATTCCGACTTGCAGAAGGCACAGGCATACAACGACTCCTTGCTGCATCTAGCTCTGGATCATTCATCTCAAAATCACATTGTACGGCACCATTTGCATCAGGGCGTGATCGAGAGGAATCACGGAAACTTCGTCACCGCCGACAGCTTATTTGACCTATCACTGAAACTGGCACCTGACTTAGATGATCCTAAATTAGTTTTGCTGGCCAACTATCAAAAAGGAGCTCACTTGCATTTTCTGGAGCAACGTGAGGAGAGTCTCACCTACCTTTTCTAAGCAGCGGCGGAGGCACAACAATTAGATGACCAAAAGATGCTCTCCAAAACCTACAATGTCATTGGGATCAATTATAAGCAATCTGGCAATTTGGAGTTGGCATTAGAATATTATCGAAAATCCTTGGAGGGCTCAAATGCGACGAAAGACACGACCAGTGAAATGATTGCATATCATAGCATCGGAGTGGTATTGATGAGACTTGATAGCATTGATGCGGCCGAAAGGGCTTTTGAAAAATCACTAAGACTCGCGCAGAAAAAAAATAATAAGACAGTAGTTGGTCATCAGTACCGAAATCTAGGCGTCATTGAACAACGTCGGAAAAACTATGCAAGCGCCCATCGTTACTTCATGGAAGCTTCAGCCATTCGCGAAGAAATGGGCACCCCCCTTCAAATCTTAGGTTCTCACTACGACCTAGCTGAAAACGCACGTTTGCAAGGTAATTTTTACGTTGCTGAAGAAGAATACCTTAGTGCTCTGAAAATCGCTGAGGATCTCCCGGCCTTGAGCAGTGAATCGGTTGTTCTAATCGGATTGGGAAATTTGTACGAAGAAACTCAGAATTTTGAGAAGGCCCTGCAGGTATTTAAGCGCGCAAATGCCATCCAAGACAGCATCCACAGCACAGAAATCAATAAACAAATTTTGTCTCTCGAGGCAGAATACGATGCAGCCAAAAAGCAGATTCAAATTGCAGAAAGTGAACTCATCATCCGACAACGCACCAATCAACGCAATTTATTTCTCCTGGCAGCCCTAATTACCTTACTTACTTTGATCTTTTTTTGGAACCGACATCACCTACTACAAAGATTGTCTTACCAAAAAGACAGGATTCAAGAACAGCGTATTGCGGAGCTGGAAAATGAAACAAAACTCACCAATATGTCATCGATGATAGAAGGGCAGGAAGCTGAAAGGAGGAGAATCGCCAAGGACCTGCACGACGGGCTGGGCGGCTTGCTGGCAACCGTCAAAACGCAGATGGGTCAAATTCAACGGCAGATTGTGAAACTTGAACAGTTGGATGTATATCAAAAGGCCAATCAGATGATTGATCAGGCCTGTGATGAGGTCAGGCGAATTTCACACAATATGATGCCAGGTGTCTTGAGAATCGAAGGATTAGAAGGGGCCACCGAAGAGCTCATTGAGTACCTGATACACACCTATCAGCTTCGAGTCGAATCTGAGATTTCCTTTCATTCCGAGCGACTTACGGAAAGTCAGGCACATATGATTTATCGCATTCTACAGGAATGCAGTAATAACATCATCAAACACAGTCAGGCTAGTGAAGTTTTAATTCAAGTCATCGAATACGATGACCATTTAAATGTCTTAATCGAAGATAATGGGAATGGATTTGATCCAGATCTTGCCACTGAGGGATTGGGTTTGCGATCCATATACTCCCGTGTACATTTTTTAGGTGGAGAAATAGATCTCTCCACTTCTCACTCTGGGACTTCCTTTAGTATAAACATTCCAATCCTACCCAAGACATGATCCAAATCGTATTGATCGATGACCATAAACTCATTCTCAATGGTATTTCACAAATGCTTGCTGCTCATGACGACATTGAAATCTTGTCATCCTTTACCAACGCGCTCGAAGGGGCGAATTATGTACTCGAACACTTAGTTGATGTTTTAGTGACAGATCTGGATATGCCCAAGTTTTCGGGTATAGATTTAATCAAGAAGGTCCGTTTAAAGAAACCCGATCAAAAAATTATTGTTTTGTCCATGATTGACGAAAGATCGATTATTAATCGCATGATCAAATATGATGTCAACGGCTATTTAATGAAAAACGAAGCCCAAAATGAATTGGCTCATGCCATAAGAAAAGTCGCCGGTGGCGAAATATTCTACAATAAAGAAATTAGACAGTTACTCTTTCGTAGTCCACCTAAAAACCACCAAAAATCTAAGGATAAGATACCCCGCCTATCCGCACGAGAAAAAGAGATTCTTAGACTCATCATTGATGAAAAAACAACACCCCAGATTGCTGAAACACTTTTTATTTCCGAGGGAACCGTGGTGACACATCGAAAGCACATCCTCTCAAAAATGGGGGCAAAAAATACCGCTGGCATGGTGCGAATTGCATTAGAACTTGGACTAGTGTAGGCTGCGACCTCAGGTGGTACTACCTTCGGCCAAGTTCTTGATTTGCTCTAAGATACTATACCAACCACCCTGGGCCGTTGCATCCTCATAGCGAGCGGGCCCTTCCGCTACCTTGCGATAATCACCCTGACGCACCCGGAACAAAGTCTGGCCATCGTCCATCTTTGATAATTCATAGATTACGTGCAGGTAGTTTTCTGGAACATCCGGATATTTGCCATTTGGATCAATCACAGTGTATTCCAGCAAGCTCTCGGGTTCAATGCGAACGATCTTCCCCTTTACATATGTCACCTGATCTGTGGCTCCGGTCCACAGAATTTGAGACCCCGGCGTCCAATCGGTGTCAACCCTGCAATCATACATGTACTTTACCGTGTGTTCGGGGTTTGTCAGTAGATCCCAGATATTGGCAGCATCAGACTTTATGATGATCTGATCGTCGGTGTAGAGAGATTCCATAAGATGCTTCGATTAATTGATGAGCCAAAGATACTCATCTAACGACCCTTCTTATTACATATTAAGGATTCTTTCGTACATAATTAGGAGTATGTCCAAATCTCTTCTTGAATTGGTTGTGGAAGTGCTGCGGTGATGAGTAGCCCAGATCTTCCGAAATCTCCGCAATGGTTTTTTCGCTGCTCTGTAAATATATTCGCGCCAGATTGAGTCTTCTTTGGGTGAGGTATTCAAAGAGTGTTTCACCAAACGTCTCCTTGAAACCATGTTTCAACTTAAATTCATTTAATCCTACTTTTTTAGACACTTCTGATAAATTGGGCGGGTCACTAAGTCGCTCATTGACGTAGTCACGGGCTCTAATCACTTTTTCTTTATCAACATTGTTTTTAATGAATCGAAACGTCTTTTGACTAGTAGAACGATAATTCTCAAGACACAGGACCAGCAGTTCTAAAACCTTGGCCAGCAAGAACAATTCCTGCATCTTGCCGCAATAAGGATTCAAGATGATGTCATCGATGGTTTGTTGGATGACCGAATTGATGGATCCCCATTCTTTCGAAAAAATAACACTTCGCCCCTTTAATACTTTATCAATAAAAGCATTAATTGCCGGATCGATATCTTTCACGAGAGAAATAAAGGTTTCCGGAGGAAAACTAATTCCGAAAGTCTCGATGAGGTTTGATTTATTCTCTACCTCTAAGTCGATTCCATTTGAATATAATAAGTTGTGATGGCCTCCAACCAAATCAAATGATTGATCGAGCTGATGATAGGTAAAGCGATAATCACCCCTAATTCCAAAATGCAATCGAACCAGTGCATTGTCATTTGAGGCACTTTGTATCCCAAATTCATCAAAGGTCGATACACGATGACCCACCACTATATCATTGATGATCCACTGTAGTGATCTATCGGCAGCTTTCTGTAATTGATCCATAGCAACGTGATGGGTAAGATATTACAAATCAGAGGGTGATCGCAGATATATGCAGAAAATTTTCTAACCGGTCCAATGCAAAAACTTTATCAGTGTACAGCGAAGCACAAACTACCACCAATTTGTTACCTTATGGATGATGACTCAAGCAAAAGACTTAATCTGGCACTGTGTTCTAGAGGACACCAACCTGTTGGCTGACCAGAGGGTGATGACCGTGAATGCAGGTCATCAAACTTTGTGCTTAACCAGATTTGAAGGCAAAATCTCTGCCCTCGATAATAAGTGCCCTCATCAGGGTGGACCACTGGGAGAAGGCAGTATTGAAAATGGTTTACTCCGGTGCCCCTGGCACGGATGGGACTTTGACCCCTGTACCGGTAAAGCACCCGGATTTGAGGATGGTGTCAAATCCTTTCCCGTCAAAATCGAAAATAACCGTGTTTTCGTAGGATTGGTAAAAGAAAGGCCACATCAAGCGGATATCTCAGACATCATGATTGACACCATGATCAAGTGGGGTGTAAACACCGTTTTTGGGATGGTGGGACACTCCAATCTTGGCTTAGCGGATGCCATGCGGCGAAAATCACAAGCTGCGGAATTAACCTTTATTGGCATTAGGCACGAAGGTGCTGGTGCTTTTGCCGCCTCGGCCTACGGTAAGCTAACGGGCCGACCTGCGGCCTGCTTCGCCATTGCTGGTCCTGGATCAACCAACATGTTTACTGGTATGTGGGACGCTAAGGTAGACCGTTCCCCCCTCCTGGTACTAACCGGTCAGGTAGCTACTCAAGTGGTTGGAACCGGCAATTTTCAAGAAGTGGACCTGGTTCGAGCCTTCCAAACGGTAGCGGCCTTTAACCATCGTGTACAGGCAGACAGCAAACATGCTGAGCTCATGTCACTGGCAATCAAGAGTGCCATCATTAATCGAGATGTCTCTCATCTGACTTTCCCTGATGAGGTCCAGACCTTATCCTCACCCACCCAAAGATCGCAAGGACCGGAGGGCAGAATCACAACACGTACCATCACTCCACCGAAGGAAAGCCTGGAGAAAGCGATTGCGATGATCAAGCGGTCCGACCGGCCACTCATTATTGTAGGGCATGGTGCCAGATTTCATATGGAGCAGATTATCCACTTGGCAAACCAACTGAATGCTCCGGTTTGTACTACATTTAAAGGCAAGGGACTGATCTCGGATGAACATCCGCTTGGTTGTGGGGTACTGGGACGGAGCGGCACACCGATCGCATCGTGGTTTATGAATGAGAGTGATTTATTGATTGTATTTGGGGCCTCGTTTTCCAACCATACCGGCATCACCTCAAAACTGCCGACCATTCAAGTTGATTTTGATCCCATGGCGCTTAGTAAATTCCACCCAGTTGAAGGAGCAGTCTGGGGAGAAATCTCCGTAACCAGCAGACTCTTCATTGAAGCATTACAAAATGAGGCCGGTAAAGAAGATCGACGGCCACTGGTCGCCCTTCGCAAAGAGATATGGAGGGCAGAAAAGGCCAAAAGACTTCAAGAGTCCAGAGGTAAGGGCATTTCATCAATGGCAATCTTTGATGCCCTGACCAGACTGGCACCCAAAGATGCCGTGATGTGCGTAGATGTCGGGAACAATGCCTATTCTCTTGGCCGCTACTTTGAGTCACAGAATCAGAGCTTCTTGATGTCGGGGTACCTCGGCTCCATCGGCTTTGCGTTGCCTGCGGCGATGGGTGCCTGGGCTGCGGTGAGGAAGACGCGACCCGTTATCGCCGTAGCTGGTGATGGCGGTTTCGGCCAGTACCTCGCAGATCTCACCACCTCAGTCAAATATGGGATGGATATCAAAATTATCCTATTGAATAATGCAGAGCTAGGCAAAATTAGCAAGGAGCAACGCGCCGGCCGATTTGACGTCTGGTCAACCAAACTGCATAATCCTCATTTCGCAAATTATGCAGAAAGTTGTGGTGCCCTGGGAATCAGGGTCAGTGATTCGACCACCCTTGACAAGAAAATGGAACGGGTACTAAACCATCCAGGTACGGCCCTCCTGGAAATCATGGCAGACGTCAAGCTCATCTGATGTCCATCAAAACTTAAGATGGAATAAATTGTTCATAATTGGCAAACAGAGCACTACCGATGAGTTGAAAGTGTTCAGGCGAATCAGAGGTGATTTTTTAAAAACTAAAACGAGCGAGAATCATGTGGCAATTCTTGAAGAATCTATTTGGACTAGATACCGATCAGGAGGCGCAGGAAGCCTTAATCGATGCTAACGTCTGTCCCAATTGTTGGGGAAGTCAGGAATATGCAGGCCAATTCAAAGCGTACGCCAAAGACCGGACTCGTTCCAACATCACTAAAGATCCGGAAGGAAGAAAGGCCTTCATTCAACAGTTTGTTGAAGATCATGTGACCGGGATTAAACTGATTAATGATGGTGCCCAGAAAACCTGCCCATCTTGCAGAGCAAAATATAAACCATAAGAATTCTTCTTGTCATTGAACGTAGTGAAAGTGCAATCTCGCTTGACCCAGCCATACACATTGTATGTCTCGTTTGGTCGGCTCTAAATAAGATCGGATTTTGATGCGCTGTCCCCTCGGAATTCTGAGCATCTCGACCGTGGTTGTATCAATTTGTGCCTCAAAAAAGACCTTTTCATCCATGCCACTCAAAATGACCTGCAGTTGATGTGTGGGACAAATCGAGTAATTGTCAATAACCAGCTGTCCGGTTTCACTTTGTACGGTTGAGGTATGTACCGTGGTATCTACACTGCTTTCTGCCCCAATCATCCAGGTGACCTGCTGATTAAACGAAGGCTGGACACCATCTCTTGACTTAGCACAAGAGGCCATGGCAAGAAAGGAAAATAGGATCATTAAGTATTGCATCTTCTAATGTTTCTTCCCTCTTAGACGTTGGATTTCCAGTAATGGTTTGTAGACCAGATGTTAAAATTCATCTAACAGCTTTAGTCAACCACCCGTCCTCCTAATTTCATGAAATTCACTATGTTGACCACATGAAGAATAGTTTTTACATCATAATTGGTTGTCTGTCGTTAGCAAACAATAGTATGATCGGACAGGATGCCTATCATCAGGAACTCTTAAATCTACTCCAGGAGGATTACAACTTGGAGAATCCGAGCTTTGTTTTCTTTGATTCGGAGCAATCGATCACAGAGGCGATGTATATCTACGGAGATGCCTCGCTACAGAGTTCCACGATCACCGACAACACCTTCTCAATTCTCCAAGCCTATACAGTGCATGCTGCTGGAAATAATGCATGGGATAGCGGTGCCGGAATGCGCAATATCAATCCAGTAAACAAAGATGATGTAATTGTGGTCACTTTTTGGGCGCGTCGTGTTTCCGATGCTTCTGAGCTTACATTTTTTGCAGAGGACGGTGTCACCTTCGACAAGGAGATCGATTTTAAGATGGCTTTCACCCCAGATTGGGCGCGATATTTCGGGGCCTTCAAAGCAAAGAAAGATTATGCCGTTGATGGACTCGTGACTGGATTTCATCTGGCTACCACGGCACAATCCTTTGAGTTGGGTGGGTTTACCGCCCTTAATTTTGGAGATGTGGACCTGTCTCTCGCCCCCTCCACCTTTTCACCCGCGAGATACGGAGGCTATGAACTGGATGCTGCTTGGCGTAGTGCTGCAGATCAGCGCATCATCGACCTGCGGACAAAAGAGCTGACCGTTTTAGTGACCGATGCCACCGGTAAGCCACTCCCCAATGTGGAAATTAAAGTAGAAATGCTATCGCACGCATTTGGTTTTGGATCCGCAATGGTTGGTTGTCGGTTTCCAAACAATCGTTGTCCCGATGAAAGGTACCTGGATAAGATTATAAATCTCGATGGGGAGGGACATGGCTTCAATGTAGCGGTATTGGAAAATGCACTGAAGTGGGATGGTTGGGAGGAAGAATGGATCGGAACGCCTGAAGAGACGGTAGCGGCCGTTGAATGGCTGATCGAAAGGGACATTAAAGTGAGGGGACATACACTAATTTGGCCAGGCTGGAATCATCTACCCAATGATATGCAAGCCAATCAAAATGATCTCTCCTATTTACGGACACGAATCGAGAACCGACTCTTGGAAATGTTAGAACATCCTAAGCTCGGAGTGTTAATCAATGAGTGGGATGCACTCAATGAGATAACACAGGTCAGGGACCTTGAAAAAGCTTTTACGCTCGATCCCAATTTTTCTACTGGAAGAGAAATCTATCAAGATATTTTGAAACAAACTAAGTCGCTGAATCCCAATCTTGCATCTTATATAAATGACTACGTGGTACTATCCGGTGGTGGTGCAGGCACTTCAGTGGTCAACAGATATCGTACCTATCTCGATGAGATCCTTGCCAGTGGAGCCGACTTCGATGGCATCGGCTTTCAATGCCATATCGGTAGTCAGCCAACCTCCATACTGAAAATCAAAGAGGTATTGGATACTTTTTCTAATGCCTATGGTAAGCGTATCAAAATTACCGAATTTGACATCAATCCCAGTGTTGATGAAGAAACCCAAGGAAAATACTTGACCGATTTTTTGACCATGGTTTTCAGTCATCCGGCTGTCGATGCTTTTCTGATGTGGGGCTTTTGGGATGGCAATCACTGGAAGGGAAATGCCCCTCTGTTTAATCTGGACTGGACCCTGAAGCCTTCTGGACAAGCATTTATTCAAAAGGTCTTTAAGGATTGGTGGACCAATGAATCTGGCCTAACCACTGCTGATGGAAGTTATGTCCTGCGACCTTTTAAAGGTCAATTTAAAATATCTGCCACCATGAACGGAACTACTTTGGAGCAAATGGTTTCGACATCTGCACTCGATACGATAAAATTTAATTTCGAATCAACATCAGTAACGGATGGTGCTCTGGGCTCCATCTACCAGGTTTTTCCAAATCCTGCTACGAGTTACTTTCAGATAGAGCGGCTTAATGGTCATAGCAGTGTCAATGTTGAAGTCTCATCAATCGATGGAAGAACGTTATATCACTGGGAGGATATTTACACCAACAACAGATTGGCCATCAATCTAACCAAGGGTCTGTATCTGGTTAAGATCGAGGACCAAGATCATTCCCAAGTAACTAGACTAATCATTCAAAGTGACTAGTCTGAAGAATTGGTAGTATCTGAGACAAGGAATCCTAGACCCACATGCTCACTGATTGTCCGACGAGGGTGCTGATTTTTTTAGATTTGACGATATGATAAAATACCGCCTAGGTGATCACCAAGATCAAGCTTTGATCGCAACAATGCATGCCCAGAGTTGGAGAGACAGCTATCGAAATATCTTATCAGATGACTACCTAGAAAACACCGTGTTAGCTGATCGAGCGGAGGTGTGGCGTAAACGGTTCGAGGCCAGGGACCCGGACTTGCATTTAATCATCGCCGAGACAGCAGTGGGCCCCTGTGGATTCGCCGGCATTTACCTTCACTACGATCCAAACTGGGGTGCACTCATCGATAATTTGCATGTTCTAGGGTCTAATCAACGACTTGGAATCGGGATGGAATTGATGCGAAGATCCGCAGAGCTAATCACTGCATCTGACCCTAAGAGTAATATGTATTTATGGGTATACACAGCTAATCTAAAGGCTCGTAGATTTTATCAAAAAATCGGTGGCCGGGCCGAAGAAAAAACTATGGTAAAAAATCCAGATGGTACCACATCCGAGATTATTAGAATTGTTTGGGAAACACCACTACTACCCCTCGGAACAGGCAATAAAAATGACACAAAATCTCCCCTCTAAAATGAAATACCATGCTAAAATTCTTACCTCTTAAGTCGGCCATCCAACCATTAAAATTAGACCGACTAATTTGCGGTCCGATTGGAGCGTCCGGCCTTTCAATCGGCACAATAAAAAAGGATTTTACCATCAGGTATGCATGATGGCCTTGGTGTTACAAAACTTGTGTTAGCAGGTGCCGCCAACTTACGAAGGTGATTGTGCCGTCCACTGCATGGTTGCACGTGTTGCATCCGGGAAAGTACCGTCATAAAAAAGAGCCGTCCTGCCATGACGACTCTCTATGAAACCTATATGATGAAAGCTTACTACTATAATTTTGCCCCCCTTATCTCATTAAACAGGTTACGTTAGCCACGGGAAGCAGTTTCTTAAATTTTAGAGTTTGATCAAGCTTGGTTCGCAACGAGAAATTTAAATTGATACCATTTGCCAAGCGAAAATCACCACCATACGTCAAAGTGAGTTGAGATACAGATTCTAATGCTTCTGCAAATTGGTACCAACCGACGCCCAAATCTTCGGCATATTTGCCGGCGAATATCTCATCTTCCGAGAAGTCATTGAATCGGAGGTTTTCGAGTGATTCGTAAACCAGTTCAGTAAAAAAGCTAAAACGGTATCCGCCAAACCGGTAGCTTGCACCCAAGAGCAGGTCTTGATTTTCACCAATTTTCTTGACCTTGAAGATACCAGTTAACAAACCATTTCGACCGGCACCAATGGCTCCATTAATCCAGAACCCCCAGCCGGCATTACTTATGTTTAGGGTGTCTAGTGCATTGTTGAACGTGCTTACTTTTCCAAAAGCCAGGTCAACCCCTGCACTATTCCAATTTTCATTCATGTAATCTTGCTGCGTCTCGATTAACTTTATTTTCTGAGCTCGTCTTATTGCCTTCAATTCCTCACGAGAATTAAACATCTCCTCACGCAAAATGAGTCGGTCTTCTCGCGTCACTGCAGAGTCAAGCTCTGCTCGCAGTCTTGCAATGTCTTGCTTGATCGGTTCTTCCAGTTGTGCCAGTTCCTGCGACATCTCTTTGAGTAGAAGTGGATCGGATAATGGATCATTTTCTCTAAAGAGGCTAATCTTAAAAGCGTAGGTAAAATGATTGAGGCCATCCATTTTAGCGGTCCCAAACGAAGTACTGAATGTGGAGAGCGTCTTTAAAAAGGGTGAAGCCTTGCGATACGCATCGATGCCTTTTCGGTCAAAGTACAGGGCCCACAACGGTTGCGCTTCGAGTGCCAAATCTGGTGCAATATTATAGTTTTTCAATCTCCAATCCACTTTAAAGTCCTGCACACTTCCTGGTCGAGTAACCATTTCTGGTGTTACTCCAAGTAGGGAAAATGCAGGTGATGAGGGTATGGCAAATTCAGATTTTCGCATGATATCCTCCGACAAGTCTTCAGCTTCATCTGAATAGTCATCTGCATACTCATCATACGATTCATCATAATAGGCATCCTCTCCTTCATAATAATCATCTTCCTCTTGCGCCCATCCCGCAGTCGAAACAGCAAATAAACAAAGGAGTAGAAATAAAGTACTTGCTTTCATGTTATTGGTTTTGTCATTCTATATTCAATTCAAAAATGAGTTTCTCCACCTACTTTTCTATCACCCTAATGGGTGATTTTAGATTTTAGTAGACACAAAAAAAAGGGAGGCAAAAGCCTCCCAGTTTTCAGTGTGTTTAGGTGTCTCTGTATTTTTTGACTATTCCCTCATCACAGCAATTCGTCTAACTGATTTTAGGGGCTCTTTTTCGTCATAAACGTCAAGTTTCCTCAGTTCGTACTCCAGATCTTTGACATTGTATTTGAAGGTGTGGCTTTTGATCTGCTTGCGCTTATTCTGATATTCCATCACGATGTACCTTGTGCTGGACAATGCAAAACTACCTGGATATCCCAGTTGTTTAGCTTGATAACTTCCGTTTGCTTTATTATTGGTCCTTCCGCGAAATCCAGCATCTTGATAGAACACGACGTATCCATTCTTTGAATATTTACCACCACGCTCACGCTTGTCATTTCCACCCATATTTCCACCACCACCGTGCTTTAAAAATTCAATGCTGGTAATGTATTTATAGGGATCATTGTAGTCCCGCAAATTCCATCGCTTAAAATATGACGCCAGATCGGAAACAGACTCCTTAAAATCATGATACTTGGTTCGGTTACTTCGATCCTTGTAGTGAAACTTGCAGATGTAACCCGGGGGAACTCGGAGTGAATATGGCTTAATGCCTAGCCGACTTATTTGATATTTACCGGGTTTGAAATACTTCCACTTATCATCATAGCCCTTGCGTCCATAAAAAATGATGAAGCCGCGATCATAATATTCTTTCCAGCCACCCATGTTTCCACCCCGGTCATTATTGCCACCGCGATCTGCCATTTGGCCATTGCCGTTGTACTTAATAAATTCAATGCTGGTGATGTATTTATAAGGATTTTTATAATCCCTCAAATTCCATCGCTGAAAATAAGACGCCAGGTCGGAGGCAGACTCCTTAAATTCATGGTACTTGGTTTTATTACTTCGATCCCTGTAGTGAAACTTACAGATATACCCCTTTGGGAGCTGAAGTGAATATGGCTTAATGCCCAGCCGGCTTATTTGATACTTACCAGGCTTAAAATACTTCCACTCATCCTCGTAACCCTTGCGGCCAAAGAAAACGATGAACCCACGATTATAATATTCTTTCCAGCCACCCTTATTTCCGCCACGATCATTATTGCCACCACGATCTGCCATCTGGCCATTGCCGTTGTACTTTCTAAACTCAATATACTTGATGTAGTTAAAAGGCTTCCGCGCATCCCTCAAATTCCATTTTTGATAGTGATACTTCAAGTCTTTAACGTCTTCACGAAATTCATGAGTTCTTGTTTGTCCATTTCGATTTACATACGTAAAAACCACTTCATAACCTCTGGGGCAACGGAAAGAATAGGGCTTTATCTTCAATTTATTAATCGCGTATTTTCCCATTTTCTGAGGATACCAGTCGCGACCATAATTACCTCCTGCATAGCAGATCAGTAGACCCCTATCGTAGTGATCTTTCCAATTGCCCATGTTGCCATTGCCATGATTGTCATTATTATTTCCTGCATGGTCATTCCCACCGCAGATGATCACCACTTTGAAGATGTGGCTCCAGTACTTATTTGATCTAAGTCGCCATTGTGCCATCTTGCGATATAGATCTTTTTCGGAGGCGGAGAAGGTATATTTCTTCTTTTTGCCAAATCTGTCTTCATAGTGAAAGACGGCCTTACAATATGGTCCTAATTTCAGTGATCGTGGAGACCAACCCCATTTGCCAGGGTAATGATCACCAGATTCACACTTCTCCATTTTACCACGGTAATTCTTATCGTAGTAAAAGGTGGCGTAGTTGTCTGCTGCCGAAGC
Organism: Saprospiraceae bacterium; assembly: GCA_965223215.1. Classification (GTDB taxonomy): domain Bacteria; phylum Bacteroidota; class Bacteroidia; order Chitinophagales; family Saprospiraceae; genus JABDMH01. The sequence continues at coordinate 1,532,628 of CBDCVZ010000010.1, forward strand.
ATATGCGGCAGATACGGTGATCAGAGCCAACAATATGCTCATCGTGAGTGATACTAAAGATTTCATTGGTATTTAAGATTTAAAAAGACTTGATTGAATTGTGATAGGACAAATTTATATGATCTCAACCCACTGTTGCTCACCCATAGGGGTGATATTTGGCGTGCAAAACGCCTCCAATCTGAGGCGATTGAATGTGGTCATAGGTATAACACCCTACCGAGAAGGTTTACTGAGGCACTGTCGTAATGGCGGACTTAGATCTTCATGGCCTTAGCCTTGAGACTGGACTTAAGGGGATTCCAGGGGTCGCGGTAGGATTCCCGCTTAAAGAACTCTTTGTAATGTGCCACGGTCCGCACCAAGCGAAGGTAGTAGCCGGTATAAATAACCATTGCGGGTAGATAAGGTACCAGTCGATGCTTTTCGCGTGGATTGCGCACGATCAGCATTATGGCAAAAAATTGTGCAAAATTAGCCAACACAAAAAGAATAATATTTGCTGGCAAAATATATCGGAGTAAGTGTGCATAATTCCACAAAATATCTACGATGTAAATCAACCATTTGATATTTAATACCACATTGTAACCGATATTTTCAAGAGATGACAACATATTTTTGAAGGTAAATCCAGCGTGGGGATAGAATACATCCTGATGCTTTCGCAAGCGAAATCGGATGATCGATTTGTCCCATCGCAGTCGTTGTTTTGTCAACTTTCTGAAGCTATTAGGTACGCTAGTCAGACCATTGGCATCGGGTTCAAAATAAACTCGATAGCCTAGCTTCCTTATTTTTACGGTAATATCACCATCAAGGCCAGGACCAATATCCCAGCCGCCCAACCGTTTGATCACATCCGTGCGAAAGGTTCCAAAAGCTCCCGAGATTATGCGATAGATGCCTAAGTATGAGGTCACCATTCGACCCACCAAAATAACCTTGAGATATTCAATGGCTTGCAAGGTCGTGGCCAGGCTTTCCTTATGATTTCGCACCTCCAGATTCCCTCCGACTGCTGCAATTCGTTCATCGTAATAGAACGGTATCAAGGATTTTTCAATGGCATCATTATCGAAGGAACAATCGGCATCAAAATGCACGGTAAATTTTCCCTTCACATGATGAAGAGCGATGTTGGCACCAGAGGCCTTTCCACCCCGCACATCGTTGCTGATAAACAAATCAATTAGGCCTTTTTTCTCCAGATCCCGCCCGATCAATCGGGTCTGATCATCAGAGCCGTCGTCAACCACAATCAGCTCAAAATTCTGATACGTCTGTTCTGCAAGAGAGCGGGTTAACTTATAGATATGCTTCCCCTCATTTTTACCTGGAACAATGATGGAGATAAGCGGATTTTCTGTAAAAAGAGAGATTCTAGCTGCTTCCCATTGACGACGGTGTAGCCGTTTGTCCACAAAATAAAGTGCCACAATAAAATAATCGATGAGCACATATCGAATTAACTCAAAAAAAATAAAATACCAGAAAACACGAAAAATTTTGGACCACCCTGCCTGATACCAATAGTTAAATATATCACCAAAATCCATATCTCACTATTCGCCTATTTCCTCCAACATCAAGCTCTGAATTTGATCCGCATCAAGGACATCGTATTTTATCCCAACTTGTTTCAATTGTAGATTGTCGGTCAGTAAATGTTGAAGTAGGAAGATGGTACGCTGCACAATTTCCTGGGCCTCCTTGGCATTGACTCCGTGGAGTGTGAAATAAATCCGCGGTGGGCGAACCGAACAATAGTCAGGGGTTCCCTGAGATGCCCTGACTACCTGCACAATTTCAGCCAGTAATTTCTTAGTATTGACTAGTCCAAGTTTTCGCTGCAAGCTGCTGAATTCAACCAGTTCGATCTGCACCATCGAAACGAAATGATACTCATTTTGGGTTATTTCAAATTCTAAATTCTTAAGAAATACGTTCCAATCAATCGCTCCCTCAATCTCCGATGGATCATCTTGTAACACATCCGTTATCCTGCCTTCCTTTAAGGCAGCAATGGCTTTTTGAGTAATGAGATAGGATTTGAATTCTTTTTTTGCCAGATGCTCTACTTGTTGATCCTGTCCGCAATAGGCACATTTTGCTCGTACACTGAAATATTGAAATTCATGATCACAAGCACGACATTGATGCAATTCCGAGGGTTTGTCATAGTCCACGCCAATGTGTTTAAGTTGATGGTCACATTTAGTACAATGAAGTCCATCAATCCGACCATCTTTGCTAGTGAATTCAGAGATCGGGGCCACGTGCGCACAGCGAAAATGGTGGACCATTTCCTGGCTGGTAATATGTGCTGAATGACAGGATGGACATACTTCTCGAAACTGCAGAAAACCAGCATTGCATCGATTGCATTGATAACTCACATCATGGAAATGACCCGTAAAATAACCAGCATTTTCTGCCTGATCTAGCAATATAAGATGTGAAACTCGGGCGGCACTGAGGGTGTCATAATCGGTTAAGATTGGATAGCGAAATCCCACCCTGGTGCTGGGATCGACCTGTGGTCGAATTTGCTCTAGAGAACGCGTATATAAATAGGTCAACAAGGAGAATAAAACCGCATCATCATAGCGTGGAAATTGTACCAGCTTGATCTCCCTGGCTCGCTGGTTAATATGTCTCACCAAACTATTGCATCGTCGTACCGAATCCAGATCATCAACAATCGCATCTTGATTGTGGTGGACTAGAAAATCGGATTGGGCGCCGGTCTTGACCACCAAAATTGGCCTAAGATAAAGGAATCGATCGCGAATGGTGCGAATCTTGGAAATCTGCAGTTTGGTGATTTTCTCGGTCGTACTTTCAATAACAATCCCATCGAATGAACTAAGACAGAGCAGATCTCCAGCATAGTAGTCGAATATGCATCCGTAGGTCAGACCATCTGTGGTATGGTCCTTCACGACCAAGTGACTATCTTGCCCTGATGGTTCTGTCCAGGATGGAAAATCAAACACAAATCGGGTTTCCATGAGATATGATTTTGATCGTGTAATAGATATACTACCGGTAAGACAAGAATCATACCATCGCTACCTGATCGAGAAAGGACCCACTTGATGATTAGTTCAAGAATGAAAAGAGTGGTTTGGATACCCTTGCTTCAAGTTTGTAAAAGGCTTGCCATTGCTCAGCCTCATTTTCGTCAATGGGAACAATTTCTGCGGCTATGCTCCGCGTCGTAGGTTCGTACCGTTTTTGAAATTCTTCGGGCAGTTGATAGGTAGCAGCGTAGAACCCTTGGATGATTCCTTGGCTTTCAGTGCCGTCGGGAAATACCACATCCACCACATCGCCTTTCTTAATATGATCCAGGTCACGTTGATCATAAAAGGCTTGGATATACAAGTTACTGGGCTTATGCACAGACATAATGATTTCTGATTCCAATGCTACTTCAAAGTTTTCTTTGTTTACCTGTGTAATAGTGCCAGATACAGGACACACGTAGGCCTTGAGTTCTAAGGGAATATAATTAGTGGCTTGCAGTGCTTCCAGGCGAGCCTTTTCCCGCTCTAGTGCTTCCTGTGCTTCCAACCAACGTAAATACTTTCGATGAAATTTTATTTCCTCTCCAGCAGCATCTATCTCTGCCTCGAAATTAATTAATCGATGTACATAGGTATCCAATTTTGAACCGGGGTAGATATCTAGCAAAATGGCACGCTCCATCCTTTCTTTTTCGGAAGTTGTCACCGCTACTCGTTTAGCAGTTTCCTTTATTTGAATTTGGGCAATTTCAATTTTCCGCTCGGTGGTGAGTCGCTCCCGTACAATCCAATCCAAATTGTCGTTGCTGACAAAAATTGATTTCTTTTGCAACGATGGTGGCTGATTGATGGCACGTTCATCGTAATAGTAAAATAGGGTATCACCTATGGCCACATCCCTGCCCTGTTTTGCCATCATCTCAATAATCTGAACATCTTGCGTAAATTGAATATCCAGTTTTCTAAAATAAACTTGACCTTCCGCACGGATATATAGATTATTGCGACCTACATAGTAGAGACTGGCCAGAAGGACAATAATGATCATTACAAAATAGATCAATCGATCCCAATTGATCTTTTTCTGTCCAGGTCTCACTTCCTGTAAAACCCTGATCTTGCTTTCAGTTCTATTAAAATCCGCGCTCTTCATTCCACCCCACCGTTTGTCGTTCTAGATCAACCATTTGTTGAAAATCAGCAATGCTGATACGCTCGAGATTAAGATGACTCTTTAGCTCATGGCTAAAACTGTCCATCTCCAATCTGGAATTGAAGTCTCTTGGATTAACGACCAGTTGGATCTTCGCCGGATCCTCACCAGTCTGACCGCTGATTAAATAGTACAATCCTGCTAGCTCTTCACTTTGCTCCGGTACGATGTGAATTTTAGACACAACTGGATAAAGTGATTTGCGTAGTTTCTCTGTGCCGTCAAGTGGCAGAGAGACTGAGACGTCAAATGACAATGACAAGTCATTGACTACGGAAACGATGTGTGTGTATATGGATGGATCAATCTGGGTGGTATCCAGATTAAACCCACGAAAATCAACATGAATATGTGGGGTAAGCGCAAAGCTCGCCTCCTGTTTGAGTCGATTTATGCTAGACAACCTCAAGTCGTCAGGTCGTACCATGAATCGAATATTCAGGTCCGCTGCTAACGCCTGTCTATGATCTAAAAGCTCTGCATATTTGATATAAAGATTGGGCTGTGAGGCTGCGTTGACCAATACTTCCTTGATCTCATTGTACTGTAAATATTCCACCAGATAATTAATGGCCAAATCGGCAAAATCCTCTTTGCCGCAAAAGATAGATGTACCACTTGCAAAACGCTTGGTAGAACCGCTGTAGTCCAAAATCTCTATAAAGGGAAGTATGTCCGTGGCCCCAATTAAGTTGAATATTTTTAGGGCCTTTAGATAAAGCTTTTGTTGAATGTCTAGGAGTTCGAGCTCCACTGAAAAGAGTTCGTCCAGACGATCTACCACCTGCATAGGACTGTAGTTAGGATCCTCCAGATTTCGCTGAGACAAGTTTCTTTCGATCAGCACAGCGATGCGTTCCTTCTTGTAAAAGAAGTGGACAAACTGCTTAAGGCTGTACTGATATTCATAAAAATGTGTGAGCAGCTCGTTTTTTACTCCCGATGTATAAACCTGATATTCTCCCTCAAGCTTAGCCTTCTTGTCTGCCACGAGTTTTTTCGTGGCCTTTCGGCTAAAGGGGATTGGCAATGCCAGGGACACACCGGCACTGAGAAAATCTCTCCCGTCATAAAGCGCGGAAATATTGCCATTGTAATAACTGTAGCGGAGTTGGGTGTTTAAGTTCACGTCTTTTGACCAATGGTACTGATGATCCAAGGCCTGTAAATTCTTGGCAAGGGCATGATAGCGCGCTAAAGTATCTACCCCTTGACGCTCCACCTGATCGAAATTAATGTTGAAAATTGGCAGCTTCGAAAGTTGGTGCATCATCGCCGCACTGTCCAACTGTACCGATTGAACGTATGTTTCATAATTACGTAGAAACAATTCTGTTTCCGTCTTTTTTGAAAGCAGATCTAATACAGTTTCCCACGGTGTAATTTTTAGGTAAAATAGTTTGCTGTTTATTTCAGATAATTGGTCAAGCAGCTGGAGTCGCTCTTGGATGAGGGATATCTTCTTTTGATTAAACGTATAAATGATAAAATCAAAAGTCTGGCGATATGCTCGATCAGCAGATTGCTGATCGAAAAGATACTGTTGGGCATCCCACTGCAGTTGTTTTTCCTTAATTTGATGTGAGCGACTGATTAGACCACCACCCAATAGATTCCAATCCAAACCTGCATTGATTCGCCAATCATAAAACGCACCGTCTTCTTCGACAATAGCACCGGCAAAATTTTGTGCATATCCGGTCCGCAGTTGGATTCCTTTATCATGGCTTAACCTTGACATTTCAGATTGGTGTACGGATGCTGCCTGGTTTCGGTAGGTCGAATCTCGAGATACCGAATGAAAGAGGAGGAAGAGATCGGAGGTATCATTGGCAAACTGATGACTGAGCAGGCGATTGCTCAAATAATGATCCACCATAGTTTCCAGCTGGTGGCCTATGGTTGTCATTAGTGCCTGATTCTGAGCCGCCATATTTGATTGGCCCAGGACAGCACCGATCAGTACTAGTAGTGTACGTATCATGATTTGGTCGAATACATGACCTATAGATCAAAAAGTAGACCAATAGAGAATGAGCACCTTACACATTAGAATAATATGTATATAGATATTATTATAATCTATTGAAAATCAGCATTTTGCGTTGAAAATGACCGCTACAAAAAATGTTAATATTTATTCCACACTACACTTACATCTCAGGGATTTCAATTCATTGAGGCCAGCAACCTTGATTTTTAGATCCACTTCGTTGAAAAACACTTCCCCCGTTATGTACTCAAATGTAGAAATGCGGTTACGGCAGCGGTTCGATTGGAAACTTCCAATTTCTTAAAAATATGCTTCAAATGAGTCTTCACCGTATTGACCGATATGCCGAGATTGGTTGATATTTGTAGGTTGGATTTACCTTGTGCCAGGTGAACTAGAATATCATGTTCTCGTCTGGTTAACAAATTATTGGATAATTCTTGGGTCGTCATGACTTTGATTGGCGCCGATCAGGTTCTCGATTTAAAAGTGGGGATGATGACCAACCTTGATCCTGGGAGTGTCGAACTGATCCACCTTGCATTTGCGCATCCACCCCCACAAGACACGCATTGTTTTCCGCAACGATAGTGTTGGCAGTCGTCATTTCGACTGTGACACCTGAGATGCACCAATGGAATATTGCCATCGAGGACCATGGAGGTCTGATCATTGGGCCTTAGCAACGCTTTGAAATCCACCACTGGTCCTCTAAAATCCTTGGGTAGGCAAATAAATGTGTGGCTGTTGCGAACTTGCACAAATTTATAATGCTCGGTTGTATAGATGGAGCTTCCCTCAATGGAGATGTGCCCTAACTTGTTGAGATCCGGTTTCTTGGCCACGGTCATGCGTTCGAGGTTCTTTAAGGCTGAGCAATTTTGTGCCTGGATCTCACCATAACAAAATGCCACCGTGCAGAGGAGCAGAAAATAAGTTGTACCTCGTGTCATTACAATTAGCATCTGGCTAAAGATGCGATATATCCTAGGTCGTGCGCTCACCCAAAGGGGTGATTTTAGCCATGGGTCACGGAGCTGACAGTCAACTGGGGTGCACGAAATGATAGCGATATTGCAGCACCACGTTCGTTGGTGATCTTAAAATTGCCACCCAGTTTGCGAGAAAAGGCCTCAATCAATCTAAAGCCCATACTCTTCTTGAAATCGAGATCAACCAGAGATATTCCCCTCCCATTATCTTTGACGACCAGGTCAATCTGTTCACCATTCCGGTGTAAACCAACGGTAATCTTACCACCTGGATCTTCACGGTCGAATGCGTATTTCAATGAATTGGTAATCAGCTCATTAAGAATCAAGCCAAGTGGGATAATGGTGTCTATATCCAGGGTCATATCCTCCACATCTGTCTCCAGCTCAATCTCCCTGGAGGAATGTTGATAAGACGCCAGCAGAGATCTACAGAGCCGTTCGATGTACTTACCCGTACTGATCCCTTCGAGGTTTTCTGCTCGATACAGATCGCGATGGATTAAAGCCATGCTTTTCACTCGATTTTTCCCCTCCTGTAAGGCCTGTGCTTGTTCTTCTCCCTTGGCGGTTCTGGCTTGAAGGTTAAGTAGGGAAGACACGACCTGCAAGTTGTTTTTGACCCGATGATGAATTTCTTTCAGCAATACCTCTTTCTCCTTTAGGCTCTTTTCTATCACCTGCTTGTGTGCTGTGAGTTCCTGGTTGGCTTTGTGCTTAAAAGAGGCATATCGGATTGTGGCAGCGAGAAGCAATGCCAATAACACCATAAGCGCGATCAACCAATTGCGTTCTCTGGATGCTCGAGCATTTTTTTCCACCGCTATGGCAAGCGCCGCTTCCTTTTCTTGCACCTCATATTTTATGGCCATCTCCTTTTCGTAATTAAGTACAGCAATTTGATTTAACGTGTCGAGCACCTCCTGATTTCTCTCACTGTAAAGTAACGCTTGCGCAAAGTCACCCTGAGCAACATAGTACTCTACGTAAGCAGCTAGAAAGGACGATTTCTGATGTTCGCGATTGGTGTTGTCAATTAATATAAATCCACTGTCTAGATTAACTTTGGCTCGTTGGTAGTTACCTTCATCCAGTGCCATTTTGGCGGTAAGCAAATAAACATTGGCTTTGACTTCTGGTAGATAATTTTCAAATTCGGTCAAAGCTTGCGATAGGACACTTTTTGCTTCGATCTTGCGCCCTAAATGATAAAGTGCTTGAGCCAATTCTATTTTTGCTTCCGATGTTTCTTCGGTGAGCTGGAGCTTGTGGTAAAATTTGATCGCTTTCTTAAAGGAGAGAATGGATGCTGCAGATTTACCCATGTTTGCCAAGGTGCGCCCTATTTTCTGATGGATGCTGGCAATTTCCAGGTAACGGTTTGAGCTTGCCGCTAAGTTAAGGACCTGATTATAGGAAGCCAGCGCTTCCGGCAATTTACCCTGTGCCTCATAGATTTCTCCAATAAAGGTGAGATTGGTTGACTGCAGTGATGATTGCTTGACCTCACGGGCAAGTAGCAGCGCTTCATGGAAGTGCTCCAGTGCTCTACCTCGGTTACCTTCGAGAAAATACGTCACGCCTATCTGATGGCGGATTTCCGCGGCAAAAGCACTATCCGAGCGAAGGGCCTTTTCCAGGGCCAAACCATAGAATTCACGGGCCTCATCCAAATACCCTTGCAATTCGTGCGCGGCCCCCAACACGTGATAGCACTGAGCCAATCCCTCCTGAATACCTGCTGCGATTGCAATATCCATACCATGCGTAGCCAAGTCCTTGGCTTGTTCTAGATCATCGTACAAGAGCGACTGGGCCCGCTGCCACGATGTCCTAATTTGCATCTCAGGAGTTTTCGCTTGATCTGCGGAGTCTCCAGTACTGCCAAAATTGGGGAAGGAAAAAATAAAGGAGTGAGTCAGAAAGAGGAGGAGGGTCAAAGCGAAACTGCGCCTGTGTACAAAGTATATGCTAGATTTCGGTTTCACGCTTCAAAAGCAATAGAATTACACAAATCTAAGGCTACGTGTCAAGTGTCTCGTCACCCCGATGGGTGATATTTTGCAAAGTAATGTGGTATCAAACTAGTGGGCTAATTCACGGACCTTAGCGATGGCCATGGTCCGCGTATTCACGTCTAGTTTATCATAGATCTTTTTAATGTGGGTCTTGATCGTGTTGAGTGAGATAAAGTGTTCCTCCGCCATTTGGCGGTTGGTTTTACCCGCGAAAATCGAATTTAAGATCTCGAATTCCTTCTGGGTCAGTTTGGATAGGATTGATCGATTAATCCGGTCGAGTGACAGGGTTAGTTCAGTTTGCTTTTGGTAAAAATTAAAGAGGGCGATTTCCAGAGTGGTAAACAAGTCACGTTCATCAAAAGGCTTCACCACATAACCCATTGGACGTGTATGTTTGGCGCGATCTATCGTTGCGCGATCGGCGTATGAGGTGAGATAGATAAAAGGAATTCCAAAGCGTTTGTTGATGATTTCTGCAATTTGGATGCCGTCTTTTTCTGAACCTAGATTAACATCTAACAGCACCACATCGGGTGTATTTTGTTCCAGCTCTTTGATCGCATCATCACAACTATAGGCCACTCCGCTGACTTGAAAATCGATGTTGTCGAGTGTCTCTCTAATGTCTTCGGCAATCAGAGGCTCGTCCTCAACGACCAGTACCCGTATTTGATGGTGCATTAAAGTGGAAAATTTGAGTGGTACAGGGATCCTTCTGCGATCCATGAACTGAAGGTAATCTATCGAATCTGTTTCTCTGCAATTTTATAGCTGAATATATTGTAAAATGTGAGTTAGACCCAAAAAAAGGAATCCCCTCATGAAATCATGAGGGGACACCAAAACTTACACTACTACAATCTAACTCATGTCAAAATCATGCCAAAATGTGACACAATCTGTAATGTGTTTGTGAGGAAAAAAGACTTCCCCTACCTCAAACAGAGATAAGGGAAGTAAGAAAACTTGAACTACTAAATCCTACTCGCTTTCGGGAAAAATTGAAGCTTTGTGTAAGATTATTCCAACACCATCATTTTTCTGCTGGCTGTGAACTTATCGGTCTCCAACCGATAGTAAAAAACACCCTTAGAAGCCAGATCACCATAGGTTACTTCTATTTCATGGTATCCTTTGATAAAATCTCCTTGGTAGGTTTTGAGCAAACGTCCTGTTGCATCGAAAATGGAAATGTTTGCGTGACCTGCCGTGGGTAGATTGAAGCCGATCATCGTTCTATCTGAAAACGGATTCGGTCTATTTTGCAACAAGCCGAAGGTATCATTCCTGGGTTTTGCAGCGCTCGGGCTGCCATCAACACCCTGCCAATCATCTAGTTCATCGATTTTCATGACCCCCTCAGCCTCATCCTCTGGCTTCAAGTTGATTTGTGCACGATCCACAGCTCTATCTAACTCATTCGTTATCAATCCATCACTCAGGCCTTGTGCAACCACAATTCCGCACTGAATGGTCAGGGTATCCAAAATCAATGACTCATTGTTACAAGCATCGGTGGTACGGAGGTAGAACTCATAATTGCCCGCTTCCAAATCTGATATCGTCAACGGTACCTGAGCTACCGTAACGTCCAGCAGTCCTGATCCATTGGCCTTCGTTACCGGACCACCTGCACCCAAGCTATCCATACGATAAGCGTATTCAGTGAGGCCACAGGAATCAGATAGGTCAAATAAGACGTCCACATCGACAGGGCAGGAAACGGTGCTGATCGTATCGTCAATGGCACCCACAAAGGTAATGGCTCCCTCTGGTGCTGTAGTATCAGCCAAAACGATGGTCTGAATAAAGGTATCAGCGACAACCGCTGCATTCTGCCACCACATATCAAATTCACTATTAATGCACCAATCTGCAAAATACCAAGTTCGAGTAATGACATAGCAAGTACCCATACCATTGATTACGGTAAGAACTTTGTCGTCATGGGCTACACCCAATATTCTACAATCGTCTAGCTGATAGATGGGTTGTCCAATCGAATCTGGATGGGCTGAGCCAACCACATTGCCACTATTAGCGGGATCAAATACGGGGGCACAACTGGAGATCATTGTGTCACGAGGAAGCTCGAAGAGATCTTTGGTCAGGTCACAATAATTGACAATTTGAATCACTTGCTCCTCGGTGACGGTATCTCGAGTTTCATTTCCACAGGTCTTCCAAATCTTCCAGACTCGCTTGACGGTGCCCAGATCGCACTCATCCAGATCAAGAGTGACCCTTTGCTCGCAGAAGGTGTTGTCATTACAATTCACCGCAACCACACCATTTTGCAAAGTTAGGATCGAGTCCTTCTCGTAGCAATGAGTGATCATCGAATCAACCGTTACAAAGTCGTCGAGTCCGGAGTCGTAATAGGTAATTGGCACCGTAGTGGTAGTGCAGGTACACACCTTGGAGTCGGTGAAAGAGATCGCCGCATCAATCAGCTGACCCTCGGCATCCACATACTGGTTGCTTGCATTTAACCAGGCCTTCTCGTATCCTCCCAAAATCTGATCAAGTAGGCCCAGTGCCTCAGCATCACCGATTGCTGCCTCTTTAACCAACGAGGCCAGTGGCTGCGGATCGGGGTAGGTGGATATATTGTAGCTGCTGTCTGTCGTAAACGCGGCACAGCTGATACTGAACGTATCCGAGGCCTCATTTACAATGGCCGCTTCCGTCTTATCTTCAACCAAGACCGTGGTCCATGTCTTCGACCAATTGCACCAATAATCCATCACGAGTAGTTCGACCGCCACTTCCGAACATACATCATCACAATCGAAAGGGATGGCACTAGCCCAACCGCCCCCGATGAGAGATATTTGTTCAAAATCCTCGCTTCCGTATATTTTCTGGTATATTTCGTTAAAGGTGGTTTCATCGAGCTCACCCTGACAGGTTAGGGTTGCATATTTACAGAGATCATATTGCCAAGCTGCGGCCAGCAGTGCTCCGCAGGGATTACTCAAATATTGTAACAAAGCAATCTCCTGCGCATAAAAGGCCTCTAATTCATCAATGGCTGGATCAGATTCGAACACAGCGCAGTGAATTGAGTCGACGTCGCTCTTAAAAACCTGGTGGGTCAATCGGGTGCTGTCACATAAATCCAAAGGGCCTTCCTGCCAATCCAACCGACGACCTAAAATCAATAATACCTCACAATTGTCATAACTATTGTTGTCCAATTGCTCAGCTTGAAGATAAGTGAGTTTCCCATTCATTTCGAGATTTAGTCCCCGATGGGCAACAGCTGTTGGACTTGTCGCATCAAAAACAGCGAGCAGACAAGTATCCTTGCCCACATTATGGCAGGCATCATAGGCTTCTAAAATTATCCTATAGGGTTCGTCGCGGAACGGTAAAATAATATTTGTTTCATCAGCTTCGAACTTATGACTGATGGTATCATAATGGTACGTAACCAGACCTAAAGAATCATCTATAATCGCTTTGACAATCTTGATCTCACTACATTCTTCTTGAACAAAGGCGGCGGGTAACGTCATCCCAGCCGAACCGCAATCCACACCAGAGCCAATGAATCCACGCACCAAACCATCGATGGTATCAACCTGACCAAAGGCTGAAAAATCACATTCGATCGTTGGGGGGGTGGTGTCTAGTTCCATGAGCCAAAACTCACAAGTGGCATAAATGGGACCACCGATGTCACCTTCGATGAGTACATCACTTTCTCCGTCAGGTATCAGGCAGGGTACACCAGCTAAAGTTTGTGATCCATAACAACTCTGATGAACAGTGACTGTATATTTTGTCAACTTATTGCAACCGTCCTCTCCAAAAGCCACTGAATCAAGGTGCGTTGAAAGACCGCACTTAGCATCGATCTTAGCCAATGTTCTATTTGGCCCCATGAAATAGATGGTGTCGCACTCCGACAGCAAATTGCCATCAGCAGGTGGGAGAATAATGTAGGGCCCCACGCGCCGACCCGGGTTTGAGCAAAAAAGGGTGTCCTTTTCGACACACATTACATTATTTGCGGAGAGTGGTGGCAATCGCAATACACAAATGGTATCAAAGGCCACGGTACGCACACCGTCACTAGACTCAGCATACCACTCTCGGTAGATGATCTTAGCCGTATCTTGTAATCCCAAGACACAGTCCTTCACGTCAATCCAATCTGCCACAAAAGTAGGACCTATGGCTAATCCACCGCAACTTTGAACCACATCGGGTTTATAGCTATAACCTGAATCTGAAGGATCCAGTGCCAGAAAAGGATCATTACAATAAACCGTACGCTTGCCGGTGCCCGATATGAACGGTTGCTTCTCCCCTTTCAAAGTTACCATCGTCATGCACGATCCTCCTGGACAAGTTGATGGACCTATCCATGTGACGGTGACTGAGATAGGCTGTCCGACATGATGTCTTCGCAAAATATTGTCTGGAACTATCAGCCCATTACCAATGATCGTGACCACTTTATAGTACTCAGGTGAGGCCAGCGCCATGGCATTATTAACCAGAAACATATCTGGTGTCAAAATCCGCGTACAATTACCTTCCAGGGCAAAATTTAGATTTTGATGACAATCCATATCGCAGGCTGCTGCCGGTTCTGCCGCAAGCATGTGCACTGGCTGTAAGCCAAGTGAAGTCTCATCTTGTTCTGTTTGAAAAACCTCGGGCAAGAAGATCGATGATGGCCTTACACGGTGGTGGCGATTCAACTCATCCGAAGGGGCTCCATCCCTTCCTTCACCGTATTCCAACTCAAAGGTTCGCACCAGGGAATGATCCCAATGATCAGCAGCACACACGGCTAATGAGCAAATCAAAACACTGGAGATCGCCAGGTACCACTTAGTGAGATGTCTTGATGTCAACCACAGACCGTAACTCGAAAATCGAGTCCGTGAAGACACGGATACAAGACAACGTGCAGCACAAAAGCCATGAGACTTTAGTCGCATAATAGATAGTAGTTTATAGTTTCCTTATCAAGTGTACTTACATACACATTATCACAAATATATATATAAATCTAACTGATTTACAAATGTTTGGCAATAAAATTTCTACATATCAATCAGTTACATATATAAATTAGGGATAATCTGTTGTGATGTGCTGATTACCATGATATTACATTTTATTGTAATATGTATTTTTAGATCGTGCACTTAGAAAGTGTCGCTCCCATCATGCCTTGTGGCATCCACTTGTGAGGTCAAATACTAGAATCAGTAAGAGATTTTAGAGATGAAAAAATCACCTGCTGACGGAGCTGGAGAGGCAGTCTGTCTCGTCAAATTGTTTCGACGTTTTCGACGCTGATTAAATATTTATTACTATTATGTACAAACAATTTTTCTCCCCCAGAAAACAAGTTTGACTGATTTGGCATGAACTAGAAGATTTGCTTCTTCTAATTGTGCTGAGATTTCTGACAAATGTCTAAGACCATGGACAAAGGCTCGGCGGAACCATCTGAAGCGCTACAACTGTATGCTTCCATTTTTGAAGATCACCCATTGGGCTATTATTTGCTTGACAATGAGCAGGTGATTATTAAGGCCAATCAGGCTTTCGCCCAGCTACTCGGTTATGAACCGGCCGAGCTGATCGGCAAACCGATGGAATACATCGTGGATCCGGCACACCTCCAGGGTCAGAAAGATTTGGCTGTTCAATTGCATACAGGAAAGATCAATGATCTGGATTTGGAAGGCAGCTACCTTGGCAAATCGGGAGATCTGGTTTCTTGCCGGTCTCTGATAAAAGCGGTCTTTGATGTGGATGGTCACCTCAAATATTGTGTGGCAACAGTCATTGACCGTCGGCAAGCCAAAGAGGTGGAGGAAGATTTGCGTTATTCGAAATCCTTATGGAATACAGCTTATGACAATGCATCTTTTGGTATTGCATTCCTGGATCCGTTTAAAATGAAATTCATCAATGCCAATCGTGCTTTTGTCGAGACCGTTGGCTATGATCTGGATGAACTGAGACAATTGTCTCCACTAGACATATCTCCCATCTATCAACCTGACGGTCATTTATCAGTTGATTTGGCGAAGAAATATATTGAGGCAACACTTCGCGGTGAAAGCCCCAGATTTGATTGGCTTCATAAGCACAAAGACCACTCAGATCGCTACATTATCGTGCACCTTGATCGGATTGGGACAAATGAAAATGTAGGCGTTCTTGCCCTTGCAGAGGACATCACAGATCGAAAACGCCAAGAGAACTCAATTCGAAAGAGTGAGGAACGATATCGAAACCTTTATCACACCAATCCGCTCATGCTATTTACAGTCTCAACGGATGGTCGGGTTTTGGAGGTCAATGAAGCTGCCAGTCGGCAACTGGGATACAGTGCACTTGAAATGCTTAACCAGCCTATTGATCTGTTTTTCCTACCAGAAGACCAGCCTAAAATGTGGGCAAAATTGCGGGATTTCCTTGCTGGCTTGGCAGATCAATCAAATTGGCAACTTCGCAAAGTGACGAAAAATGGGGACGTGATTCACGTTAATGAAATCATTAAGCGGATAGATCGGTCTGGTCAAGAAGCGCTATTAATAGCCTGTGAAAATGTGACTGAGACCGTTCGAGCAGAGAAAATTCGAAGGCAAAGTGAGGAGCGATATCGGACCATCTTTAACTCCAATTTTCTCGGAATTGCCATCATGGATCCGAAGGGCTCTTTTGAGATGGTCAATCCAGCGATGTGTCAAATGTTTGGTTACAAAGAAATTGAATTACTGAACATGAGTTTTCGTGACCTCACCGATCCGGAAGACGCGGATATAGATCTGGGACAAGTATTGTCGAAAAAGGACAATAAAGAAGCTTTGGTCATCGAAAAGAAGTACTATCGTCAAGATGGCAGCATTCTTTTTGCACGAACGATCGCTAAACTGCTACGTGAGGAAGAGCCACAGGGTAAGGCCATGGCCATGGTTTGGGATATCACGAATGAAAAGAAGGTGCTTGAACAAAACCGCGAGATTGCCTCTAAAACACAAGAGCTGACAGCCTACATGCTCTTCCTAACTCAGAAAAATGAACTCCTGAGACAAATGGCTAATGACCTTACCGAATTGACAGAACTAGCACAACCAAACGTAAATCAGAGGCTGCGACGACTGATTGGTCGTATAGAGAAAGATGTCAACAGAGAGAATACCTGGCTCCAGTTTCAGAAACATTTTAAGTCGGCAAATCCTAACTTTTTGCCCAATCTGAAGAAAGAATACCCCAATCTTACCCTCAGCGAGCAAAGGCATTGTGCCCTGGTTGTCATGGCCATGACCAACACTGAAGTGGCAAACTTGCTGCATGTAACGCCCAAAGCCGTCGAAGTGGCTAGATATCGCTTAAAGAAAAAATTTGAGCTCAATGATCGCAACACCAAGCTGAGCCGCTTTCTGCAAAAATTTCTGTAGGGTTTATCAAACTGTTTATTCCGCTCCACAACCGAGTCAATGACAAGAGGCAAAATGCTTCACAACCTCCTATATCAGCCAACCCTCAACGCGTATCCGATGGTCTCACAAGGATATAATCAGCATAAAATCAGATCTGAATGAAGGGAAAATGTAGGGTTAGATGATAAAATTATATCATAGTTTTGATACATCGGTTGTCTTTACACGCAGGATTTTACAATGCTGTAACTTTTTTGAAATTGCACCAAATGTTTGAGCACCTGCCGCCAAAACCATCTCAAGGCAAATAAAGACACAGTTCCGATCAAATTGAAATGACTCTAGTCCGAAATGATTAGGGTCATTTTTAATTCCTTCAATAATCAGCTATATCTCATTCTTTCTGAAACTTTCACAGGGCATTTATGTTTAACTTTTAATTTCAATCATTAAACAAAATTGCTTTGTCATCCATTCGAGTCATTGGTGCGGGTATTTCTGGTCTCGCGACGGCTTGTTATTTAGCTAAGGAAGGTCATCAGGTTCATATACATGAGAAAAATAGCACCGTGGGTGGTCGGGCCAGGTACTTTGAGGCTGCCGGGTACCGGTTCGATATGGGACCAAGTTGGTACTGGATGCCGGACGTGTTTGAGCGATTTTTCAATCATTTTGACAAAGAAGTTTCAGACTTCTACCAACTTACCCATTTAGATCCCGGATTTCGCATGTTCTTCGGTCCACATGACCACTTAGACGTACCTGCTCACTTCCACGATTTACAGCTAGTGTGCGAAGCATTGGAAACCGGTGCAGGTGAGCAATTGCAAAACTTTTTAAAGGATGCTCATTACAAATATCAGGTTGGGATGCAGGATCTCGTCTACAAACCAGGTCTTAGTCTTTTAGAGTTTGCCAACTGGCGGATGATCAAAGGACTGTTAAATCTGAATTTGATGACCCCCTTTGACAAGTTTGTAAGAAAGTATTTTAAGCATCCGCGATTGCAACAATTGATGGAGTTTCCCATCCTATTTTTAGGAGCAGCACCCGCAAAAACTCCTGCTCTGTATAGTCTTATGAATTATGCAGGTCTCGTGCAAGGCACTTATTATCCAATGGGTGGCATGAATAAGGTCATGGAGGCAATGACTTCGCTGGCTCTTGAGCTAGGGGTAGAGATTGATACTGATGCTGAGGTTACGTCCATAAAGATCTCAGGTGGAAATGCAACAGAAATATCCATAAACGGATTAACTTTCTCCAGCGACTTCTTCGTTTCTTCAGCCGACTATCACCACACCGATCAAGTATTGTTGCCAAGAGGTGCTCGTAATTATTCGGAGTCCTACTGGCAGAATCGTGTGATGGCGCCGTCCTCGTTACTCTTTTACCTTGGAATTAACAGGAAAGTAGATGGACTCTTGCATCATAATTTGTTCTTTGATGAATCCCTTGATGTTCATGCTCATGAAATCTACACCGATCCCCAATGGCCCAGTGCCCCCTTGTTTTACGTCTGTTGCCCCTCCAAGACAGATGCGTCTGTTGCACCCGACGGGCATGAGAATATTTTTCTCCTTATGCCACTAGCGGCGGGACTCCATGACACACATGAACATCGTCAAAAATATTTTGATCTAATGATTACGCGACTAGAATCAACGATAGGTCAATCCTTTCGAGAAAACATCACGTATCGCCAAAGCTACTGTCTGGAGGATTTTGTTAGAGATTACCATGCCCATAAAGGCAATGCTTATGGTTTGGCCAATACACTTAGGCAGACTGCCATCTTAAAACCCAGGATACGGAGTCGCCACGCAAGAAATTTATTTCATACCGGTCACCTCACGGTGCCTGGTCCTGGTGTTCCTCCTTCATTGATATCTGGTAAGATTGTAGCAGATCAGATAATATCCCAAATTAAATCAAACTGAATGAGGCAATTATATCATGAAGTCAGTTCTGAGATTGTGCGTTGCATCACACGTCGATACAGTACTAGCTTTTCCATCGGCATCCATATGCTTCATAAATCCTTCCATCAAGCCATTTATGGAATCTACGGATTTGTAAGGGTGGCCGATGAGATTGTAGATAGTTTTCATGAGTACAATCAGCGAGCGCTTTTGGATGATTTCGAGGCTGATACTTTTAAGGCCATTGAGCACGGCATAAGTACCAACCCTGTCTTAGATGCATTTCAATACGCCGTACATAAATATGAGATCGATGTAGATCTCATTCAGACCTTTATCAATAGTATGCGCATGGACCTGGCACCGCGAGTTTACGATCGACAAGCATTCGAAAAGTATATCTTAGGTTCCGCAGAGGTCGTTGGTCTGATGTGCTTGAAGGTATTTGTAGAGGGTGACGAAACACAATATCAAAAGTTAAAACCAGCCGCCATGAAATTGGGAGCTGCCTTTCAAAAAGTCAATTTCTTGAGGGATCTTGCAGCAGATTTTTCCAAACTGGGTCGATCTTATTTTCCAGGTCTCGACCTGCATCAATTCTCACCTGCCGACAAGCAAAAGATTGAGCATGAAATTGAAAATGATTTCCAGAAGGCATTTGAGGGAATAAAGCAGCTGCCCAAGAAGGCACAGTTTGGCGTTTACACAGCCTACATCTACTATCTAAATCTTTTCAAGAAAATTAGAAAAACCCCGGCGAGCGATATGATGTTTAGACGAGTCAGAATCTCTAATCAAAGAAAACTATTTTTGTTATTCACCAGTTTTTTGAGATTAAATCTTCGGGCTATATAGTTACTAATTATGATCATTAAGATACTTATCGTGCTCGGTACTTTTTTAGCTATGGAAGGTGTCACATGGTTGACACATAAGTATGTCATGCACGGGTTTCTCTGGGTATTGCACCGTGACCATCATCATAAGGATCATAATCATCCTCTAGAGAGAAATGATGCGTTCTTTTTAATCTTTGGAATCCCCGGATTCTTGCTTTGCCTCTTGGGAGCGCAGGAAGGCTTATCAGAGCCGTATTTGTGGATCGGAATCGGTATCACTTTATATGGATTTTGCTATTTGATCGTACACGATCTCTTTATTCATCAGCGCCTGAGAATTTTTAGAAAGACAAAAAATCCCTATTTGTTGGGCTTACGGCGGGCACACAAGATGCATCATAAGCACTTGGGCAAAGAGGATGGGGAGTGCTTTGGTATGCTGTGGGTCCCACTTAAATATTTTCGAGACGCAAGAAATCGGAGTGCCACCATAGGTCAGGAGTGATCCTTTTATCAACATTAAATCATCCTCACCGAAAAAGGCTCCAGGATATTATTTTCTTAAGGAAATGGCTGCCACATTCAAAAATCGTCAATAATGATCGGTTTTTTGCCATTTTGTATCTATCTTCGCGGCATGACTAGCGAGAGCAGCATAATCTTGTCAACATTGAACGGACTACGGCATCGGCCTGGCCGTAGATAGAACTTACCTCCCATGGGACTAAAGTCCCTCTTATCACTTGATTTATATTCTTAACATTTATGATGGATCTTGAAATCACCATTGCCAGTGAGTTACACTTTGAGTATGCAGATACGATATGTCGCGAATATGCAGCATCGGCCAAAGTCAGAGGGACCGGAATTGCGGAACGCAGCATTGCGTACATTAAGTCAAAGATGTCAAAGGGAGATGCAGTGATAGCAGTCTCTAATGGCACCTTCATTGGCTTTTGCTACATCGAGGGGTTTGAAAACAAGAAATATGTTTCCAACAGTGGTCTACTGGTACATCCAGACCATCGAGGCAAAGGCATTGCCAAAAAAATTAAGAAAATGGTCTTCCAACTTGCGCGCGATAAATATCCAGACTCACGGGTCTTTGGCATCACGACAAGTTTGGCAGTGATGAGAATTAATACCTCACTGGGATATCATCCAGTGACGTTTTCAGAATTGACCAAAGATGAGACCTTTTGGAAAGGATGTTCAAGCTGCCCCAATTATGGGATCCTAACCGAAAAACAGTATCAGATGTGCCTCTGTACAGGCATGTTAGCTCCCTCAAAAAATGAATCGATGAAGATCGATCTAACTTCAAGAATCCAGCAAAATACAAACTATGAGTAACCTTGTTGTTTTGGCCTATAGTGGAGGTTTAGACACTTCCTACTGCATCAAATATCTCACGCGTGAAAAGGGATATGAAGTTCATGCAGTTTTAGTTGACACCGGCGGATTTTCGAAAGAAGAGATCGATGACGTAGAGAGAAAGGCCATAGATCTGGGTGCCAGTAAGTTCATTCACCTCAACGCCATTGAGCGTTATTATCGAGACTGTATCCGTTATCTCATCTTCGGCAATGTCTTAAGGAATAGTACCTACCCACTGAGTGTAAGTGCTGAGCGCGTTTTTCAGGCACTCGAATTGGTCGAGTACGCCAATGCCGTAAAAGCCAAGGCCATTGCTCATGGGAGCACAGGTGCAGGTAATGATCAGGTCCGGTTTGACCTGGCATTTCAAGTACTTGGCAAGGACCTGGAAATCATTACCCCGATCAGGGATCACAAACTTACCCGCCATCAAGAAGTGGAATACCTGCAACAAAATGGTGTAGATCTCAATTGGGAAAAAGCTCAATATTCTATCAACCAAGGTCTGTGGGGTACGAGTGTAGGTGGAAAGGAAACGCTCACTTCCGACCAGGGGCTACCCGATGGCGCATACCCAAGCTCTCTCCAGCAAACTGAAACTACAGATATTGAGCTCCATTTCAACCAAGGAGAATTATCTGGTATTGTAGGCCAAGTGCTAGACGGCTCCATTTCATGTATCAAATATCTAAATGAACTGGCCAGTCGTTTTGCCATCGGTAGAGATATTCATGTTGGTGATACCATCGTTGGCATTAAGGGCAGAGTCGGTTTTGAAGCTGGAGGCCCGCTAATGATTATTAAAGCACATCATTTATTGGAGAAACACACTTTGACTAAGTGGCAACAATACTGGAAGGAACAATTGGGCAACTGGTATGGGATGCTCCTACATGAGGGTCAGTATTTAGAGCCCGTCATGCGTGATATCGAAAAATTTCTAGAAAATACACAGCAGCAGGTCACAGGAAAAGTTAAAGTCCGTTTGCATCCTTATCGATTTGAATTAATTGGTGTGGAATCTGATTTTGATCTAATGCAAGCCAAGTTCGGATCATACGGAGAAGAAAACAAAGCATGGAGTGCCGACGAGGCCAAAGGTTTTATCAAATTATTGTCCACACCTCTCAAAAATTATTATTTGACAAAAAATAAATCGAATTGATGAAGAAGGTAGGGATTATTGGTGGTGCGGGTTATACAGGTGGAGAACTAATCCGACTGATCGAGAGTCATCCTAATCTCACACTGGACTACGCCACCAGTCGCAGTCAGGCTGGAGAATTATTTTCAAACACTCATCACGACATGTTTCATGATGATCGGGCCTTTACCGATCAAGTACATTTTGATGTCGACGTCATATTTATTTGTGCAGGTCATGGTCAGGCAAAAGTATTTATGGATCAACACGATGTACCAGCGGATATGCGAATCATTGATTTGAGTCATGATTTCAGAATGAAGGGTGCTCATGGATTTGTTTATGGTCTGCCCGAATTAAATCAATCTGATATACGGATGGCTACTAGAATTGCCAATCCCGGATGTTTTGCAACCAGCATTCAGTTGGCCCTACTGCCCGCAGCCAAAAATAAATTGCTGGATCGGGATGTCCATATTCATGCCATTACTGGATCAACTGGAGCTGGGCAAGCACCCACTGCCACTGGACATTTTTCTTGGAGGAATAATAACATTTCTATTTACAAAGCCTTCAATCATCAGCATCTGTTGGAAATAAACCAAAGCTTACAGCAGGAGAATCATCAGTTTGACAGTACATTGCATTTTGTTCCCATGCGGGGAAATTTCACCAGGGGTATTTTTGCCAGTATATATTGGAAGACATCGGCCAGTGAGACCACCGTGCTTGATGCATACCGGGAATACTTTAAACCACACCCCTTCGTGTATATTACCGATCGAAATCCCAATCTTAAATCGGTAGTCAATACAAATTATTGCCTACTTCACATTAAGAAACATGGTGACCACTTACACATCATTTCGATGATTGACAACCTGATCAAGGGTGCATCCGGTCAGGCATTGCAAAATTATAACATCATGACCGGCATTCCCCAGGAGGCCGGGCTTAAATTAAAACCTTCTTATTTTTAGCTGGCGCTGTGACAATCAATTAAATGCTGTCGATTTGAAGGCATCGGTCCAAATAATATTATGAACATGAATTTATTCGATGTTTATCCTGTTTATGATCTCAATATTATTCGAGCAAAAGGTACTTGGGTTTATGATGAAACAGGACAGAAGTATCTAGATTTCTACGGAGGCCATGCGGTCATTTCCATCGGCCACAGTCACCCGCACTATGTTGAGAAAATACAGTCTCAAATTGAGAAAATTGGATTTTATTCAAACTCAGTCATCAACAATCTACAAGCAGATCTGGCGAAGTTACTGGGGGAAGCGAGTGACCTTCACGACTACCAATTATTTCTCATTAATTCAGGTGCAGAGGCCAACGAAAATGCGCTAAAATTAGCTTCCTTCCACAATGGTCGAAAGAAAATAGTATCCTTCCATAAGGGATTCCATGGCAGGACTTCTGCTGCAGTTAATGTAACCGACAATCCCAAAATCATCGCTCCCCTCAACAAAGGGTTTGAAAACATTTGCTTGGAAATGGGTGACGCGGATGCGCTTGGTCAAGCACTCAGCAAGGGAGATATTGCAGCCATCATCCTCGAACCCATTCAGGGAGTTGCTGGGATCTATGAAGCTTCGCGAGCATTTCTGGAATTTGCATATCGTGAAGCTAAAAAATACCATACCTTGCTGATTGTGGATGAGGTTCAGGCTGGGTACGGTCGATCTGGAGATTTCTTCTCTTACCAAATTGCCAACATTCAACCTGACCTAATATCGATCGCAAAGGGCATGGGAAATGGATTCCCAATCGGCGGTGTACTCATTCATCCGGATATTCGCCCCAGCTATGGGTTGCTCGGTACAACCTATGGTGGAAATCATCTCGCTTGTGCAGCTGCCACGGCTGTTTTAGAAGTCATTCGCACAGAATCCCTCTTGGTAAATGCAAAGAAAGTTGGCCAATATTTAAAGGACGAATTAGAAAAGATAGCAGCCATTCGGGAAGTGCGCGGACGGGGACTGATGCTCGGACTCGAACTTGGGCAACCCGTGAAAGAGATTCGCAAGAAATTACTCCTCGATGAAAAAGTATTTGTCGGTAGTGCCGCCAACCCCAATACGCTTCGACTTTTACCGCCTCTAAATATTTCTCAAGCTGAAGCAGAGCTTTGTCTGGCTGCTTTACGGAAAGTGCTTTCAAACAATAATTAAGTAGATCAATGAGAAATTTTATTTCCCTGAATGATGTCGATGACATAGGAAGCCTGGTGCAATCTGTTGTTGAAATAAAATCCCAAGGCTTTTCCAATTCGCTGCAAAAAAAATTGACTTTAGGCCTCTTATTTTTTAATTCGAGTTTACGCACACGTCTCAGCAGCCAGAAAGCTGCTCGCCTACTTGGAATCGAAAATTTTGTACTGGATCTTGCCCACGGGTGGCCACTGGAATTCAGAGATGGCGTCGTGATGGACCAAGACAAGAGCGAGCACGTGAGAGAAGCTGCTCCAGTCGTAAGTCAATACTGCGATATTCTTGGTATTCGCTCATTCCCTGGTTTGAAAAATCGTGCCCTCGACTATGCTGAGCCAGTTTTGACAGCCTTTCGAGATCACGGATCAGTTCCCTTGATCAATTTGGAATCTGCCACCAGACACCCACTGCAAGCACTGGCCGACATGGCGACAATTTTCGAACACAGCGGAGGAAAGGCGCGTAAAGTCGTACTCACCTGGGCACCACATCCCAAAGCGCTGCCTCAATCGGTGGCTAATTCTTTTGCGGTCTGGGCCCAGGCCATGGGACATGATCTAACCATCACCCACCCACGGGGCTATGAGTTGGATCCTGCCGTGACACAAGGGGCCACCGTTGAATATGATCCGGAAAAGGCCTATGTAGACGCCGATTTTATTTATGCCAAAAACTGGTCTTCCTACCAAGCTTATGGTCAAATTTTATCTCAAGATGATCGCTGGAAGGTCGATGAGGAAAAAATGGCCAAAAGCAAGAAGGGCTATTTTATGCATTGCCTACCGGTAAGAAGAAACGTGGTAGTTTCAGATGTGGTCATAGACAGCGATAGGTCATTGGTCGTTGAGCAGGCTAACAATCGTACCTGGGCCATGGCAGCCGTGCTGAATCACATCGTAAGCACCCATTGCTAACCGCTGATTGCCAATTGCCGCTACATCCAAAAACCAAGATACAAAGACCAAGATACAAGTGCGAGCGGAGCCTAAAAGACAATACGCAAAAAACAGAATACCAGGCGTAAAACTAAAGCCCAAAACCAACTTTCGGCAAGATCCACGTAGGGGGCGGACACCCCAGTTTAATTGGAGCGACAGCGGAAATTCAACAGGGGAAAGGGGGCAAGCGAGAGCCTAACCAAAACCCAATTACTAAAACCAAAAAAACAAGATACAAGGGGGCAAACGTTAAAATTTCACATCTTCGTCAGGACAGTGGTATGCTAGGTAAAAACCAAACACCAAATTCCAAGATACAAGTTCGAGCGGAGCCTAAAAGACAATACGCAAAAAACAGAATACCAGATGTAAAATTAAAGCCCAAAACCAACTTTCGGCAAGGTCCCCACAGTGGGCGGACACCCCGGTTTAATTGGAGCGACAGAGGAAATTCAACTGGGGAAAGGGGGCAAGCGAGAGCCTAACCAAAACCCAACTACTAAAACCAAAGACCAAGATACAACGGGGCAAACGTTAAAATTTCACATCTCGTCAGCACAGCGGTATGTAGGTAAAAACCAAACACCAAAGACCAAGATACAAGTGCGAGCGGAGCCTAAAAGACAATACGCAAAAAACAGAATACCAGACGTAAAATTAAAGCCCAAAACCAACTTTCGGCAAGGTCCCCACAATGGGCGGACACCCCGGTTTAATTGGAGCGACAGCGGAAATTCAACTGGGGAAAGGGGGCAAGCGAGAGCCTAACCAAAACCCAATTACTAAAACCAAAGACCAAGATACAACGGGGCAAACGTTAAAATTTCACATCTTCGTCAGGACAGTGGTATGCTAGGTAAAAACCAAACACCAAAGACCAAGATACAAGTGCGACCGGAGCCTAAAAGACAATACGCAAAAAACAGAATACCAGGCGTAAAACTAAAGCCCAAAACCAACTTTCGGCAAGATCCACGTAGGGGGCGGACACCCCAGTTTAATTGGAGCGACAGAGGAAATTCAACAGGGGAAAGGGGGCAAGCGAGAGCCTAACCAAAAACCAATTACTAAAACCAAAGACCAAGATACAACGGGGCAAACGTTAAAATTTCACATCTTCGTCAGGACAGTGGTATGCTAGGTAAAAACCAAACACCAAAGACCAAGATACAAGTGCGAGCGGAGACTAAAAGACAATACGCAAAAAACAGAATACCAGGGGTAAAATTAAAGCCCAAAGCCAAATTTTCGGCAAGGTCCACGTTGAGGGCGGACACCCCGGTTTAATTGGAGCGACAGCGGAAATTCAACTGGGGAAAGGGGGCAAGCGAGAGCCTAACCAAAAACCAATTACTAAAACCAAAGACCAAGATACAACGGGGCAAACGTTAAAATTTCACATCTCGTCAGCACAGCGGTATGTAGGTAAAAACCAAACACCAAAGACCAAGATACAAGTGCGAGCGGAGACTAAAAGACAATACGCAAAAAACAGAATACCAGGGGTAAAATTAAAGCCCAAAGCCAAATTTTCGGCAAGGTCCACGTTGAGGGCGGACACCCCGGTTTAATTGGAGCGACAGCGGAAATTCAACTGGGGAAAGGGGGCAAGCGAGAGCCTAACCAAAAACCAATTACTAAAACCAAAGACCGAGATACAAAGACCAAGATACAAGGGAGCATGGACCAAAACCCAAGCGTTCATCGAGCCTCGGATCACTAAGCCCCCAGGGATTGGTGAGCCTAAGCGTAAATAAAAGACTAAAAACCAAGATACAAGGACCGACTGCCTACAACAGACTGCCGATGGCAAAAAGACCAAAAACCAGGATACAAGAGACCTCGCCCAGTGCCCACGGACTGCTGCCGACTGCCGACTGCCGACTGCCCACTGCCCACTGCCCACTGCCAGCGATCACTCCTCAACCCTTCAATTCCTGTGCGGCCGGCACCCAACATATGAATATATGAACATATGAATTAATAAATTTATAACGATATGTACGTTAAATTAAAATTTTGCTAAAATCTGGGCACCATATTGAAATATCCTTATCTTTGCTGCGAATAGAGAAACAATTTCATCTCATGTACTTACGCCAGAATATGAATGAGTTCACAATGCAGGGAATGGTTTGTTGCTGTTGCTGTTGTAGAACTACTCACTTCTCTGGATAAGTCTTTGATCCATAAAAAATAATGAATCAACCTTTTCAGAGAGATCTGAGAAGGTTTTTTTATTTCTAAACCATTGCAAGAAATGTCAGACGTCGATCACAAAATCATCAACAAAGCAGATCAGCTGGATATCCAGGAATTGGAAACCAAAATAGCTCAGTTCAGAGCGGGAAAAATGCAAGAGGAACGGTTTCAGCATTACCGTCTGACCCGTGGCGTATATGGTCAGCGCCAAGCGGGCGTGCAAATGTTTCGTACCAAACTGCCCTGTGGCAAGGTGACTACCCTCCAACTTCGGGAATTGGCAGATTTGGCTGAAAACTACGGTCATGACAACTTACATATCACCACGAGGCAAAACATCCAATTGCATTATGTCAAGTTGGAAGATGCTGCCAAAGTATGGAAGGGCCTAGCTAAGGTGGGTCTGACAGCTCGTGGGGCTTGTGGCAACACCGTTAGAAATATTACGGCCTCTGCCAAGGCTGGAATTGATCCGGAAGAACCTTTTGACATTACTCCCTACGTATTTCAGGCCTTCGACTATTTTCTCCGCAATCCCATTTGTCAGGATATGGGTCGAAAAATTAAGATTGCCTACTCATCGTCAGAAAGGGACTCTGGCTTCACTTATTTTCATGACTTTGGATTTATTGCCCGGATCAGAGATGGCATCAAGGGCTTTAAAGTGGTTATTGGCGGAGGGCTTGGAGCTCAATCCATCGTGGCTCCCACCGTATCCGAATTCATGCCCGCCGATCAGATCCTACCCTTTATGGAGTCTGCCCTTCGGGTATTTGATCGATATGGAGAGCGTGAAAAGCGACATAAAGCCCGCATGAAGTTCCTGGTTAAGAGTCTGGGTCTAGAAAAATTCATGGAGCTTGTCCAAAAAGAACAAGGAGAACCTGCAGCCCTTCCTGTAGCTTACGATGGGTTTTCTGACGCACCTTCACTGCCCAGCTTCGATGTACCTATCGAAGAACCCATTGATAAGGCTGCCTTTCAGACTTGGAAAGATAGTAACACATTTAAGCAAAAGCAGGATGGATACTACGGGGTTTATTTAAAGGTACATCTCGGCGATGTCAGTCCTGCCGTTGCTCGCCCGCTGGCAGAATTGATCAAGCGAGTTGCTGCAGATGACCTGAGATTTACTGTTGATCAAAATATTTTGATCCGGTTCGTCAAGCCAGAAGTCCTACCCTATCTGTATAATCACTTGGTAAATCTCAATCTGGCTGATGCTGGACAAGGATCCATCTCAGACATTACTGCCTGTCCCGGCACTGATACATGCGCCCTTGGTGTCACAAATAGCACCGGATTGGCGACCGCCCTGAAAGACATGGTACAATCTGAATATCCGCACCTACTCCCTGAAAAAGACATTCTAATTAAGATCAGCGGATGCATGAATAGCTGTGGTCAACATATGGCCGCTGCCATCGGTTTCCATGGAAGCTCGATTAAGAGCGGCTTAAAAGTAATTCCAGCAATGCAGGTGGTGTTGGGAGGAGGCATCGACGAGGAAACCGGAATCGGATATGTTGCTGACCGGGTGATTAAAATGCCAACTAAGCGGATTCCTGAGGCCGTTCGAATTCTTCTCGATGACTATCAAACTGGTAAAAGTGAGACGGATACTTATCTGAAATACTATCAGCGTCGAGGTAAAAGATATTTCTACGACCTTCTAAAACACCTGAATAAAGTCGAGGACGCAACAGAACAGGAGTTTTTTGATTGGGGACAAGACAAGATTTACATCCAATCCATCGGTGTGGGTGAGTGTGCAGGAGTGTCATACGACATGGTCGGAGCCATTCTTGGAGACGCTGTCAATGCTCTCCATAAGGCCAAGGAAGATCTCACTGCTCAAACATGGCCCGAAGCGATCTATCAATCTTATACAAGTATGGTTATCGCTGCCAAAGGCTGGTTGCTTGGTCAGGATGTGAAGTGCAATACCCACATTGGTATTATTGAAGATTTTGACACGCACGCCGGTGATGTCACAAAATTCGGCTTGTCTGGTACTTTTGCAGAAAATGTCTTGGAAGTAAGTAAGAATGGCCAAGATGAAGCATTTGCAAAAAACTACGTTGACCGTGCGGAGCGGTTTCTACAAGCCGTAATCAGTGTCCGAAATGAAAGTGAAATGGCCGAGTCGCAGGACAAAATGGTGGTCAATAGTTACTATAAAGCATAAGATGATGAATAAGTCAGTTGAGCCACATATCGCCCTAGTTGGCGCCGGTCCGGGAGATCCTGAGCTACTTACACTGAAGGCTCTGAAGAGACTGGAAGAGGCGGACGTTGTGCTCTATGATGCCCTGTCTAACCCCGATATACTAAATCACGCGCCAAATGCAAAGAAGATTTTTGTAGGCAAAAGAGCGGGAAAACATTCTCACCAGCAGGAAGATATTCAGCTACTGATGGTACAGAGTGCCTATAAGTATGGGAAAGTCGTCCGGTTAAAAGGTGGCGATCCCTTTGTTTTTGGACGTGGCCACGAAGAATTAGAGTATGCAAAAGCCTTCGATATTCCGGTCGAAGTAGTGCCAGGCATAAGTAGCGCGATTGCGGTACCGGCCTCCCAAGAGATCGCGGTAACACGACGTGGCGTTTCAGAAAGTTTTTGGGTAGTCACTGCCACCACCAGAAATGGTGAATTGTCAGAGGATATCAAACACGCAGCAGCCTCCACCGCAACGGTTGTAATCTTGATGGGACTGCGTAAGCTTTCAACAATCGTCGAGATCTACCGCCAGCTGGACCGGGCAGACGAACCAGCCATGGTCATCCAGGACGGTACTTTGCCGACCGAACGAATGGTGATTGGAGTAATCAGCGAGCTCGAAGAAAAAGTGAAGAATAAAAATATTGGTTCACCAGCGATTATCTTGATCGGCCAGAGTGTTCGTTTGCATCCGGAATTTATTGCCGAAGTCACCGAAAAGTACGCCTAAAAATGCTTCCCACTGAAAACACTTTGTACCCCATATTCTTGAAGATGGCTAATCTGCGTCTACTGATCGTGGGTGGCGGACAGGTGGCCATCGAGAAGCTTCATTTTCTGTTAAAAAGCAGCCCCGATGCCAACATAACGGTCATGGCCCCGGAGATTCACGATGAAATCATTGCACTCTTTACCCAGACCAGTCACCAAATCAGCTTAATTAAGAAGCCCTTTGAACCGAGCATCTTGCAGAATTTTGATTTGGTAATAGCAGCGACCAACATTTCCAGTTTAAATCTCGAGGTTTACAAAAATGCAAAAGCACAGAAAATCATCGTCAATGTAGCTGATACACCTCATTTATGCGATTTCTATATGGGCTCCATTGTGACTCGGGGAAATCTGAAAGTAGCCATCAGTACCAATGGCACCTCTCCCACCTTTGCCAAACGCTTTCGTCAATGGCTTGAGGAAAATCTACCCCATCAAGAATTAGGAGAACTTCTCCCAAACCTTAAAATAATCCGGGATCGACTAAAACTGGATTTCGCCGAAAAAGTGACCTACTTAAACGAAGTCACCAAATCACTAATTACCAAAGCAACTTCGGACAATTATGACAACCACAGCCGTAGCAACTGAACTTGACTTAGAGACACTAAATGATCTATTCCGACCGCTCAGCTATACCGAGCGGATCGAACGATTATTTGAGTTTTTTCCGGAAAAAGATGTGCTGGTCACTTCATCATTTGGAACCCGATCAGCATTCCTACTCCATTCAATCAGTCAAATTAAACCTCAGCAAAAGATCTATTTCATCGACACGACTTACCATTTTGAAGAAACCCACTCCTATAAGGAGGCCCTCTCAAAGCAATTAGGACTCAACGTCGTAAGCGTATTTCCCGAGAAAAAACAAAATGAATTGACTCGCGACGAAGCATGGTGGAAAGATCATCCGAAAATGTGCTGCACGATCAATAAGATTCAGCCCTTGGAACCCATTATTGCGAACCACCGAGTTTGGATTGCTGGCCTGATGGCCTGGCAAACGGAATTCCGATCCAGGTTAGATATATTCACCAGACAAGGTGACATCATTAAGTTTCATCCCTTTATTGATATCTCGGAAGGAGATTTTCTTTATCAATGGTCTTTCAATAAATTACCACACCATCCCCTGGAAAAACATGGCTATGGATCGGTTGGATGTTCTCATTGTACCAGTAAGGGTGAGGGAAGAAGTGGTAGGTGGCAATCATCCGCTCAAACCGAATGTGGATTGCACCCAAACTACTTCCTGAAAAAAAAGAAGTAATATTTCGGCTTTCTTCAGCGAAGCAAAATCCCGTTGGTCTCTATTTGATGCATTTCCACAAAGAATCTGCAAAATAGCTCCTGGAATCGAGAAAATTTTTCTGTATTTCAAAACCACTGACCTGCGCTAATTCCTCAATCTCATCTAGACTATACTTCTTGGATAATTCTGTGTGAATGGCCTCGTTCTTGGCCAATAAAAAAGATCTATTGATCTTATCAATCCAAACTTCTTGTTCAACCATCGAAATAATAAAACTGCGTACTTCACCCGAGGTAGGATTGTAGTAAGAATAGAAATCAAAATTACCAACGTCGAAATTAGCACCTAGTTCACGATTGATGCGGTGGAGCAAGTTTAAATTAAAGGCTTTGGTCACACCCCGTGCATCGAAATAGGCTGCTCGTATGGTGTTTGGATTCTTCTTTAGGTCAAATCCAACCAGTACATGATCACCGCCATTGAGTATGTTTTGCAGTTTGCAAAACATCTCCTCTGCTGCAGGGCGTTCAAAATTTCCAATATTACTGCCCAGAAAAAGCAGCAAATTGGGATGATTATCGTGAACAAGATTCTCCAGTACCTCAAAATAATCACCCACCACCGACTGAATATCCACCTTAGGCAATTCCTTTTTAAGATTGATCTCTAAATCATCAATAGCTTGTTTCGAAATATCAATCGGAATAAAATTAAAATCAAAATGCCCACGTTGCAATGCCCTCAGTAAATGCATGGTTTTGGCTCCATCACCAGCTCCTAGCTCCACTAGATTAAACCGACTACTACAAGCCAAGGTCTCCAAAATATCATTGGATTTTGTTTGCAAAATCTCATTTTCGGCATTGGTCAAATAATACTCCGGCAACTCCATAATTTCCTGAAAAAGGCGAGTGCCCCGATCATCATAGAAGTATTTCGACGATAGTTTCTTCGGTTTGCTGTCAAGCCCCATTTGCACGTGATTTGCAAATTCAATAACCGCCGGTACGGTGCTTACTTCAGTCATTACATCAAGTCTTTAAGTTGCAATAATTCGAGCGACCCTCGGATCGCACTCACTAGAAATTCATTGATTTTTTCAGCTTGTTTGCTTGCGCTTAAAGTAAAGAGGGAACCGATAGGAAAGGCAGCTCCTTGGAGACGATCAAGATCCCAATATCCACCCCTTAATGGAGGCAACCCCGGATGAATAATTTCCTCTTTTGACCATCTTGTCACATAAAAATAGTGCTCACCAATGAGGTGGTCATGAATGGCTAGCCCAAAACTGATCGAGTGAGTCACCTCAGTACCATCTTTTCGCAACGGCACATAGCAGCCGTGGTCAAAGTGATGGGGCCAGGTACGATCATTTTCAGCCAATTCAAACTTCATTCGGTGTATTTCCATGACCTCTTTGGCCAGCGATCGATAATCGGAAAACAACTGATGAGCGAATTTATCCGCCACCTGAAAGGATCTTTTTACTAAATCAAAATAGGCTGGCACCTCATAATGTAGGTCCATTTGATATAGCGCTGGATCCAAGCCAAACTCACCTAGTCGAAGCTTAACCCATGCGACACCTTCTGCTTGAGTCTTGCCCGATAAATCGATGGAATGTGCCGCTGGGTCTAGGTGCTTTCCCCATCTCAATCTGAGGTCTGACGGTCTAAGTATCAAGCAGAGGTCAGTGTCACCGAGGGGTCTTCCGATCAGCTCTTGGGTATCCACATCCCAATCCATATTCGTGTGACTGTCGTCAGATTGTGCAGGCAAATAGTATTTTCCGGCCATGGCCAGATACTGAGCTGCCACATGTATTTGTTCCGTGGCTCGGTTTAGCGACTTAATCATCCGATCATCTTGTGGTCCTAGCGGGAAAATATTTTTCGATCACTTTATCTTTTAACCAACCTAATGCCAGAACATTGCCAACCTAAATGAGGATGAAAAAAATTGCGGTAAGTTGGTCGACTGTGTCCTGGAGACGTTGCGGCTGAGGCTCCCCGCAATACCATCTGATTGATCATAAATTTACCATTGTACTCACCCAAAGCTCCCGGCGCTGTTCGAAAACCCGGATAGGGCAGATAAGCACTTTGTGTCCACTCCCATCGAATTCCCCAGGGCAAATGGCTGCTGGCTGCCTCCCATTCGAACTCAGTAGGCAGTCGAAGCCCAGACCACTCTGCAAATGCAGCTGCTTCATAAAAGTTGATGTGCCCCAATACCTGATCCTCCTCGAGAGGTTGCAATCCTGACAGAGTGTACTGATTCCACTGATCATCCATGAGATGCCAATACAATGGTGCGGTCATTTTATTTGTTCTCACCCAGGTCCAGCCATCATCCAGCCAGAGACTGGCTTTTTGGTAGCCTCCATCTTCTACAAACTCCTGAAAGGCTCCGTTGGTCACTAGCCTGCGACTGATCTCAAAATCTTGCAAATAGTACTTATGTCTTCCCAGTTCATTATCAAAATGAAAACCACTCCCACGATAACCAATCTCATATATGTCCTCCGCCATTTTGATAAATCCTGATGCCCCGTTGACCTGGGCCACCATTGAAAAGTCCTTTTGATACACCGGAAAAAGCGGGTTGTGCCCCAATATAAACTTCAGGTCTGTCAGCAACAATTCCTGATGTTGCTGCTCATGGTGTAAGCCCAAAACCAGCAGATCCCTAATTTCAGCCACATCTCCCCGCTGCCGGAGAAGATTCAATATCTGATCATCGACATGCTTTCGATAATCGTAGATATCAGAAACACCCGGTCGAGTGATGTTACCACGATCTGCCCGTAAGACTCTGTTGCCCACAGCATTGTAGTAGCTATTGAATAGGTAACTAAAATCATCGTGATAAACCTGGTATCCCTTGAGATGTGGTCGTAGAATAAATGTCTCAAAAAACCAAGTAGTATGGGCCAGGTGCCACTTGGGTGGGCTGATGTACGCTACCGGTTGTGGTACATAGTCTTCACTCTTTAAAGGTGCGCAAATTTGTTCAGTGAGTGATCTCACTTGTTGAAAGGCCTTGGATAGATCCGTTTTCGGCAGATCGATGACTTCGGAATTCATTGCTCCTAGCGGATGGTGCATCTACTTAATGCAGCTTGACCAGTGGTTGTTGTGCGTATTCGTAGAGAATGTCACATTTGAGACCCTTTTAGCAAAATACCGACTAGATCAGGGCCGCTGTGCGATTGGTTGCTTGCCACCTTCAGATGGGAGCTCTTCGAACCTAAATTGACCAGTCAGCTCCCGAAAGAGATTGGAGAATGCTTCGTACTTTTGGATTTATGAATCACGAATGGATGGCAGCCCTTACACTTTCGTTGCTAGCTTCATGCTTCATGGGCTGCAACCGTGAGGAGCTGGCACTTCCATCAAATTCATTGCAGAGCTATCTTGATGAAAACCCGCAATGGCAGCCTTTCAATCAACTGGTAGCCTGTGCAGCTGGAGGCCAGGTTGGATTCTTAGATGATCCGGATAGGCCACTGAGCATGTTCTTCTATCCAAAGCTGTACTCCACTAATTTTCGATACTACGAGTCCGCGGGGATCGACATTGATACCGGCGATCTAACTCAATTTATCGAAAAGACAGATGTTTTTGTCGACCCACTTTTCAATGGCTTCATGGCCAGATTCCCATTAGATATGCCAGCCACAGACCGCTGGGCCCGGGTTTCTTTCGTTTCTAACGACACGCTCTGGTACTGCAAACCCGTGCGGTACAAGATGTTGGAGAAACCATCGATCTTTGACCCCGAATTAGTGCAGATCGAATTAAATCCAGATTTACAGCCAACCTTTTCTTGGGCAGGTGAACAAGATGAAAGCAATATCATCTATTTTCAGATTGTGGTAGATGAACGAGGTGATGCGCTTTCTGCCACCTATACTACTCAAAAACATTGGAGCTACTATGATCTGACTCATGTAGTTTTTAATGTGACACGACCGGGCCCCGTACTTCCTTTACAAGAAGACAAAAGCTACGAAATCGTATTGATGGGTATCAGTGCTGACAACTGGGTAAATACCCTATCTTCAAAAAAGTTTCAGACGACCCGGTGACCCGCGGACTCAGATATGCAATGGGGTCTTCTGCTCCTGAACCGGCCCAAGAAATGTGCGTCGCAAACCATCTTTAATCGATTTGGTATGAAGAAGTTTTTTTTCAGGATTTTCCTGGCCATCATCGGCTTTGCTATCTGCCTTTTTCTGTTGGGTCCAAGAGCCGCAGACATCCATTTAGACCCTGAAATTAAACCGTTCCCGGTACCGTTGGATCAACTCGAAAAGTACATTCTTGACCAGGAGGCAAAATTGCCAGCCATCAAACCCGGAAATGAGGCAACGCTGCTCTGGAATGATTCGAGCCATCAAAAAACACCCTATAGCCTGGTGTATTTGCATGGGTTCAGTGCCAGCCGGGGTGAAGGCGATCCCATCCACAGTGAATTTGCGAGAAGGTATGGTATGAATGCCTTCTTGCCTCGATTGGACCAGCACGGCATTCAAGAGAAGGATGCACTACTCAAAATGACGGCTGAGAATCTCCTCGAATCAGCCAAGGAAGCGGTGGCTATTGGAAAAATGATTGGAGACCGCGTGATCGTCATGTCTTGTAGTACCGGCAGTACGTTGGGATTATATCTCGCTGCCCACAATCCCGAAGTAATCGATGCACTAGTTTGTTTTTCGCCGAACATTGACATTAAGGCCGCTGGCTCTTCCATGCTGGACGGTCCGTGGGGATTGCAGATTCTCAAAATCGTCGAGGGGGGAAACTACCATACTTGGGAGGCACCAGAAAAGGCCCTACCCTTTTGGACCACTTCCTATCGCATTGAGGCGCTAATCGAATTACGCCAACTCATTGATGCAACCATGGTTCCAAGCACTTTTTCCCTCATACAGCAGCCCATTCACATGCAGTACTACTACCAGTCAGAGGAAAAGCAAGATCAAGTAGTTTCTGTAGATGCCATGCTGGATATGTTCGATCAACTAGGCACACCAAGTGCGAGGAGATCGAAAGTGGCCATACCTGAAGCTGAGCAGCACGTGTTTGTGTCAAAATACTATGATTGCAATTTAATATCGGTACGTAAAAACCTCTTTAATTTTGCCGAAACCACCTTGGAAATACCGGTAGTACTGCAGTAGCCATGTATAACATGTTGATGTATGATATTTTGCTATTTGGAAATCTCTCAAAAAACTACGCGATGTAGGGACTACTAAACTGTAGGAATAAGTCCAGACGACAGATTACCTGCCACAGCATAGCCATAATAAAAAGAAGTGGATCACATTCAACGATGAATTTCAGAATATCGGCACTGATGCAGATTAATCATTTGAAAACGCTAGTGACAGAGAGCACTAGCTCTTAAATTCTACTTATCACGACCGATCGAACAGCTAAGCTAAGATCAAAATTATTGGTCTGCAATTCCTTTGATTCAAACCTTACAGATTTAAGTGGCCCGGGCAGCGCATCGATGTGAAAAATGAACACATCGTTGAGAAATATCTTCTCAAATCCTCCATGACGATGTACGGTGACCTTGTCAACTTCCCTTCCGTCTATATTGGCACTATTGGTGGCACGATATAAAAATAAATTCACACCATTCTTGGTCGCGTTAATCAGATATAAGTTCTCACCATAAAACTGTATTGAATAATCATCTGCTGCTGCAGACCAAGTCAGAACCGTGGATTGGCCTGCTGCCTTATTTAATCGAAAATTAATTTCGATTTCATACGCGTTGATCTCCGATTCAAAACTTTGAAAGTATCTATGCACTGAATCTACTCGGCTAATGATCTGCTTATCCTGCTCTGCCACTTCGAATACATCAAAGTCAACAGACGCCCAATTAGGATCTGGTGTCATGGGATCAAACAACTCATCTATGTAGTACTTCTTCCTAAAACCAGTAAACGGCACCGGAATTTGTCGCTCGGCCTGGCTCAGTGGATCACCCCGCATCAGACTTTTCCACACCTTATTTCTAAATCGATCATTGCGATGGCCGCGATCCAGCTCACAATGACCCAACTCGTGAAAAATCAACCGGGTCTTATAGTCCTCAAATCCTTCCAACCATACAGATTTATTGATAACTATGTGGTGTTGCTCTAAATAGCAAAATCCACCGGCGAACTCAAGCTGCCGATCAGACAGCTCGATCTTAAGACCTGTATCATTAAAATCTATGTCGTGGCCCCTGCTAGCTGCTTCCGCTATAAACTGTTGCACATAGGGCTCAAAGACCGACTCAACAGCATAGACTCCATTGGCACCGACCTGATCCTCTTCATCCATCTGGCAGCTGGCATAACCCAACATGACCGGCAGAAGCATCCATATATACCTAGACATCTCAAGAGCTTATTTCCAATCCGGAAGATACCAAGCCAAAACGAAAAGCCCACTGAGAAATCTCAAAAAACTTCATTCAAACCACTAGTGATCGAGTATCTTCCACTATTCAACCTTAAAATTCACGTCTGCTTGATATATTTTCTAAATAATTATCGAATAAAATTTGACAATTTAAAAATTACCACCTAGCTTTAGTACCTCAAGAGAAACAACCATGTTAATAATTACGTCAAATTTCCAATTTTTTCAACAGATCATCCCTATGATCAGTTGATTGGTATGTAATAATATTTAGACCCAGTCGGCTGCAGTTGACTGGGTTTTTTTATGCCCCGGCTTAACGGCAGACTGGTTGGCCTATGCCGGGTCGTCTAAAGGGAGGACGTCAGAATTTGGATCTGGAGATGGTGGTTCGAGTCCACCCCTGGCAACCCCTTATTTATTTAATTACTTATGCCTCTCGGATTGTATACCTCCCGATTGATAAAAAAAGTACATTTTCAATTTTCACATACAAAATGCGATGGTAAATAATATTATAATTCTTAGAGGTGACGCGCGCCATTGGTCAATGACTCATTGAAGTACTGCAAAAGCTAAGGCGCCAATTTTACGGCCGGGGCCAGGAATTCTGAAAAAGAAGCGCGACTGAAGGATCAGGGTATTGGTGTCTTACTCGGATCTCTCGGCGAATGTGGCAACCGGTCGAAATCAGGAGCTTGCAGATTCACTTGCCCGAGCAATCAATAAACCTGTGCACGATGGTGCCATTACTGCATAGGAGCACCATCAAGCGATGAAAGACACGAGACTGCCAGACTAATTGGCCAACGATCTCATCGGTACGAATGCTTTCTGGTCATAAAAACCAGTGCTCGAGCCCA
Organism: Saprospiraceae bacterium; assembly: GCA_965223215.1. Classification (GTDB taxonomy): domain Bacteria; phylum Bacteroidota; class Bacteroidia; order Chitinophagales; family Saprospiraceae; genus JABDMH01. The sequence continues at coordinate 1,571,485 of CBDCVZ010000010.1, forward strand.
GTCCAGACGTCGAAAAATGACTGTAGCATGTAGTGTTTAGCAAAAGATCTTGCCAGAAAGGATGCGGAAGAGTGTACTTAGTACGGCATTCACATCTTAGAAAGTGCCTTATTTGAGTTTCGTCTCACCCTAGATTAATGCCCGTCAGCAGGGTCAGCACACACCGACGCTCCCACCCTGGAGAGGCAAATGTCGCTTTCATCATAGAGAATTGACGTTAGTGGTAGACCTCGGCTGAATTTGCCTGGGTATTATACTTACGCTACCGCATCACGGTCTTTACCATCTGGAGCACCTCCATTTTGACGCATTTTTACAATCATTTTTGTACTGATTTAAAGACTTTTGATAGAACTAAAAGACAGATTTATGAGTACTCGTCAAGATCAACTCCGCACCATAGCCAAGGGTTATGTGGAAGCCCTGGGAAAAGGTGATTTTGAAGCCATTCCTTACCATGATCAGATCACCCTACGGGCACCCATCCTACCGGGTGGTTCGGCAGCACCCATCACCGGCCGCAAAACCTTAGAAGAGACCTGGTGGGCCCCACTACCACAGCTGGTTGAGAGCACGTCATTTATTGATTCTTATGTCAATCGTGATGAAAATGCAGTCACCGCTGAATTTCTATGTCACATCCGACAACCCGCCTGTACTTTGCGAATTATCGATCGATTTAAAATCGATGCAGATGGACAGATTGTAGAGCAAGAAAACTTTTTTGATCCACGAGCCCTAACGGGGTAAAATTAAGATTCAATGGCCATTAATTTTAACACACCTGGGGTACATCATATCACTTTGCGATGTGCCGACTTTAACCGATCCAAAGACTTTTATACCGAGGCACTGGGCTTCGAAATCGTCCTGGATAAACCCAACCTCTTTATTTTCTTTGCGGGGTCGACGGCCATCGCAATCCGTGGACCCGAAGAAAACACTCCCGAAGGAGACCAGTTTAATCCATTTAGGGTGGGCCTTGATCATCTTGCCCTGGCCTGTGAAAATGAAGACGAGCTGCTCCGTGTGGCTGAAGCATTAAATTCCAAAGGAATCGAAAATACAGGCATAAAGATAGACGACACCCTAGGTAAAAAATACGTAGCTTTTAAGGATCCTGATCGAATAAGTTGGGAGTTCTATATGGTGTAGCTCCCCGCCTAATGGCCCATCGCACTAAGCCATGGGGCAGTGATTTTGGATCATTTTTTACCCCCGATAAAATATCATCTTTGACCCAACTAAAAGAATTGTCGCAGCGCAGGTTATGCGTAGTTATGTTTACCGACATTGAGGGGTATACAGAAATCCTTCAATCCAATGAAGACCAAGGCAGATCCGTATTCAACCGCAATAGAAAGATTACGAGTGCGGTCGTTGCTAAGTACCGAGGTGAAATCATCCAGTTTTTTGGCGATGGATTTCTAGTGATCTTTAAGTCTGCCTATGACAGCGTGGAGTGCGCTCGAGAAATCCAAAAGGCATGTCGTGGTGGGCCGATATTGCCCCTTCGAATCGGATTGCATTTAGGTGAGGTCGTATGTACCGAAGGCACGATTTTCGGAAATGCCGTCAACATCGCTTCGAGAGTCCAATCACTGGCTACCAGTGGTTCTGTGATTCTGACGGAACGAGTATACATTGACATCGCCAACCTTCCCGATATTCAAATTGTGCCCTTTGGCAAATATCACTTCAAGAATGTTCAACATCCACTAAAATTATTTGCACTGGTTGATGAGGGAATCATTGTGCCCTCCACCATATCGGAGACCGCAAAATTACAGACTACGACCATCGATCGAAATGCTGCCTTACCCAATTTTAATCAGCCTTTTATTGGTCGGGAAACGGAAGTCGCCAAGTTGACTGAAATTATCCTGCAAAATGCCAATCAAATAATTAGCGTAGTCGGCATCGGAGGTCTGGGAAAAACAAGACTCAGCGTGGAAGTTGCCCAGCGAGCCGGATCGCATTTTTCGGACGGAGTAGCCTTTGTTGCCCTCGATGAAATAGAAAACCCAGAATTACTGGTGCCACATCTCGGCAGGAAAATTGGATTGAAAGAAAATCCAGAAGTTGACTGGATACAGTTAATCACCGAAAAACTTCAGGAAGCCCACTTTCTCTTGATATTGGATAATTTCGAACATGTGATCCATGCAGCTGGACTCATGTCTTCCATCTTAATCCAATGCCCAAAGCTTACCGTACTCACGACCTCACGCACACCGCTAAATTTAAAGAACGAGATCATCTTTCCACTCGCGACCATGCCGCTTCCTGAATTAAGTGAAGTGGAATCAGAGGGGCAAGAATGCATGGTGCTCTTTGAACAAAAGGCACAAGCAGTCGTTCCGGCTTTTAAGATCACGCAAGACAATTACCAGGCAGTAGCTGACATTTGCCACAAATTGGACGGACTACCCTTAGCTATTGAATTGGCAGCAGCACGGATCAAGATGTTTTCAGCTCAGTCCCTCGCTCAGCGATTAAAAGATTTATTGAAGGTATTAAGGGGTAAAATTCGGGAGACTCCCAGGCATCAAACCATCTTTGCTACCATCGAATGGAGCTACGACTTGCTATCCATCGAGGCTCAAAATGCCTTGCAAATATATGCCGTATTCCCCAGTAGCTTTTCCTTCGATGCCGCTGAAAAAGTAGCCTCTGAAATTGATAATTTTGAAACTGTTGAAGAACTCGTGAGTCACAGCCTCCTACAAAAACGTGATACCGCTGATGGATCAGAACAATATCTGATGCTGAGGGTGGTCAGAGAATTTGGACTACATAAAATAAAAGAACGAAATGCACTTCGACAAGTAGAACTGACCTACGCTCTCTACTACTGTGGTCAATGGATGAACAAAGAGATTAATGATCTGACAGAAAATGGACCAGAATCTCAATTGAGTCATCTACGAAAGGCGCTCAACATCCTAGCTGAAAACGAGCCTCTAAAATATGCTGACTTACTTGAGGTGATTTGGCCATATTTTTTAAGGAGTGGAAACCTCCGCGAAATGTATGAATACTTAGAGGAGGCAATCGCTAATCCCCAGATCGATATGCGCGGGGATCTTCATATTGCTGCAGGTATTTTCAGTCATAACCTCGGTCTCTTTCAAAATGCAAGAAACCGCTTTTCACAAGTTTTGGAATACTTCATCGCACAACAAAATGAAAATAAGACACTTGAAACACTCAACCATTTGAGTTGGGCTGAAATTCGTTTGGGCAATTATACCAAAGGGAAGTTTTATGCCGATGAAGTCATTCGAAAGTGTGTGGCCGAAAACAGCACATCGCACCAGACCGCCAAGGCCATGAATAATCTTGCCTGGATCGGGCAATTTCAGGGTGACTTTGTCAAAAGTGCTCAAATACATCGCGAGATCATCGGCATCTATCGTTCATCCGATAATCAACCGGGGTTGGCCTTCGCCTTGACCAATTTAGCCTGGTGTACCGTTATGAATGGACAATTTCAGGTGGCCAATCAGGCCATTGAAGAAGCAACAAAAATATTCAAGTCTCATAAGCACGAGCAAATGGTGACTTTTAAAGAAGCAATTTGGTCCATCATCCAAATCGAACGAGGATACCTGGCTGAGGCAAGACAAAAACTAACCCACCATTGTATGCACCATTTCAGAGAAATGGGTGATAGCTGGGGCCTGGCTTTTGTCTTGCAAAAACTAGCCGAAATAGATCATCAGCTCGCAGATTATGAAGGCCTAAATAACCATATTTTTAAATCTCTTGAGATCTGCCGTCGCACCGATGATCGCTGGGGCATTGCCCAATGTCACTATTGGATTGCAAAATATTGCCACCAGCAAAAAGATATTTTCGAAGCCAAACGCAATATTGAGATCGGACTTCAAATAGCCTTAGATCTGGAAATGCGGCTTACCACCGCATTGCTTAAGTTACTTCAAGCAGAGATATACCATGAGGAGGGAAAGCGGAAGCAGTCGGATCTGACGGCACGAGAAGTACTCTCATTTTTGCCAACAGACAACTCTTATCTAAGACGTAAATTGTTTACTAATGTCAAATTTGAATTACCGGCAGACATTAAACTAGCACCACAAAACTAGTTTCTCCCGCAAGATCTGTGTGTCGACTTATGGCTAGCTAGCTCTGAACTTCGGTAACGAGCTGATATTTTGTGTAACTTTAGATAGAAGGACCACCTTTGCACAAATGCAATACACCAAGTACCGACCATCTGCTTCTTTGAGCCAATATATTGAGTGCTTCTTCCTTTGGTGCAACCACGATGCCACCACCACCATCCAGATTGAGACACCTCCAACTTCCTACGCAGCCATTGTTATAAATCTCCTTGACCCGATCAGCTTTGGAGACTCACACGGATTTTCTACCCTGCCCAAGGCATATCTATCCGGTCAGGCGGACAGACATTACACGCTTTGCAGTCAAGGCAAGTTCGAACAAATCGGTATTGTATTTAAACCGACTGCCATTTTTCACCTTTTTAATCTGCCTTTGATTGACTTTACCAACACCAGGATAGATCTGAGAGATCTCGACCTTCACCTCTTTGATCAGATCGCTGAAAAACTGTGGGAAATAAAGGAAACTTCGGGGAGAATCGATTTGTTAGAGTCGATACTTCTCACCCTGGTGGCACAGAGGAAAAATGAGTTGGATGGTGTCGATTTTGCCGCCGAAAAGATCTTAGCCTACCGAGGCAACACCTCCATATCTGAGCTGATTGAACAAAGCTTCATGAGTCGGAGAAAATTTGAGCGGCACTTCTTAAATCGTATTGGGTTCAGCCCCAAATATTTCGCCAGCATTCGAAGGTACGGTTATGTGTGCAGCCTCATGGCAGGAAAACGAGCGGTGACCTGGAGCGAATTACTATATCAAGGTGGATACTACGACCAGAGTCACTTCATCAAAGACTTCAAACGATTCTCCCAAAGATCACCAGTTGAGTATTTATCCAAAAATCAAGAACTGGCACATTTCGTGAAGCCAACTGTGATTGAAAACTGACGGAATCTTACAATACAATGCCCTCTGCAACTGTGATATTTGCTAAAAAGCAAACCATATGAAATCTACCGCTAAAAAACCCCGAGAGACTCTTTCAATTTGGAAAAACGTATGTGTAGACTTTATGAGAGCCTACCAAGAGCAAGAAGTTTCGCAAATGATTTCATTGTGCCATGATGCCAGTACCGTGAGCTTTATACCTCTGGGAGAGCATGGGAAAGGAACCGTTTGGGAGCTAGGTAGAAACCTTTGGACCTCTCTCATCAAAAGCTTTCCCGACCTGGATAATACGGTACACTCCATCTCATCTGAAGGGGAAAGAATAGTTTGCGTGGTATCTATTCGCGGTACCCAAGCACATGACTTTGCCGGCATCGAATCAACGGGAGGTCATTTCGACAGTGAACACATTTTTGTGTTTACACTAAATAAAGCACATCAAATTGAACACATCGATATCGAATGGGATCACGAAGATTTTGTTCGTCAATTAAGCAACTAATGTGCTGAAAATTTAACCCAACAGATAGCCCTTGAGGGCCCTGGTTTTAGCAGCGAAGTAGACATTCTCACCTAACCATTCCCTATCTGGAAATTAGGTCGATGTATGACCAAATTGACGCATTTCTACAATCGTTTCGGAATGAGGATTGACATCTTTGCCTCAACTAAATAAGAGGTGATGAAAAAAATAAATGCAATTTTCCTAGTTATTGGTTTGCTCGGTCTCGGCCAGTTGAACAAGAATGCCTTTTTGACCTCAGAGGAAGTTGAAAAGGAAAAAATCATGGAATTAATCGCCAACGAATCGAAAGCTTTTTGGGACAAAAACTTTGAGGGCTATGCCGACTGTTGGGCGCATCGTGAGTACGTGAGAACCATGGGATGGTGGGCTGCAGGTGGTGTAACGGTGGTAGAGGGTTGGGAAGAACGCGGACAACGCACCAAAAAGCACATGTTGGAAAACCCGGAGCCCAATCCACAAAATCCAATACGGAAGAATCTAAATATCAGAGTCAGTGAAGAGATGGCCTGGGTCACCTTCGATCAATATGGAAAGGATACGGATGATCCCACCTTTGACATGCCCGGACTAAGTCGCGAAACAAGAATTTTAGAAAAAATCGATGGCAATTGGAAAATCGTATATGTGGGATGGTTGTTGGAGGGTGAATGAGTAATCGGCTAAACTTGAAAAAATGTGGGTTAACCGTCTAGTTAACGATCCTCAAATCGAACGGCAATCAGAGATTTCCTCAACTTCTGTACCCACTTCGTTTCCTTTTCAGCCCTTGCTGTTCACCGATGACTCAGTATCTTCCCAGCACTCCTAAAAGAATGCTTCATTTTTACATTTGATAAAGGCCTCTCTGGCAGAGGTGGCTCCTATTTTTTCAATGATATTTCTCCGGTGTTTATCAACCGTTAGCTTGCTGATAAATAGTTTTTTGGCAATTTGATCGCTGCTATCACCACACCCAACCATCTGCAAAATCTCCGTCTCTCGAGCACTTAGTACATTCACTGATTTCATCATATCATGATAGGTCTCCAGAACCGATGTCTGATTAGGTCCTTGAAATCGGTAGCTAAAATGCTGAAATGGAATGATGCCAGTAAGATCGGTCAATTTACCCAGGGAGTATCGCATTACTCCGTGCGAGTCAAAAACCAAAGGTGTGGTAGATTTTAAGATGACCCTATTATCCTTGCTCAAGTAAACACAACTGACCACATCTTGCTCCGGTTCCAATTCATCCCATTGCCCAAACATCCCATCCAACATGGTTTCCACCCAACGTATCAAAGCAGGGTAATTGCAATCACCGACATGGGTATAGAGTACAGATATATCATTTTGATGAGAGCCCTGGTGCCCGGTGATCTGATTAAAATCACCTAATAGCGGTTCGAATTGTACATGTTTGCAATCGATGACATAAAGGGCCTCGTGAGGAAAAAGCCGGTACCTCTGTCTTATCTTATCGAATAGAAATTCACATTCTAATTCTCCGTAATTCTGATTGAGGTGCTGCCTGATGATGTTACTATGATGCACCCTTAAGCCGCTAATGTTATACTTAGTAATATACTTACTCATACAGATGCTTTTGGCGATCAGCGGGGCTATCTGTTAAAATACTCATTAATGAGTATTTTAAATAGTTCACAGTTGATTTATATTTGATGAAGTCAATTTTGAGTAGACATCTGTTACCTAACCATTAGATAAAATTTAAACCATCATATTACCATGAAAAAAATACTGATCATCGGTGCTACTGGCAATTTAGGGCCCCATCTAGTCAAGGAATTTACGAGTGCTGGCCATGAGGTTACGGCGATGATGCACCCAAGTTCGTTGGTAAACCCAGATAAAACCGACCCGCTAAAAGCACTGGGAGTGAAATTAGTGAGTGGAGACATGAGTGAGTCCAATACTCTGCAAAGTGCGTGTACCGGACAGGATGTTGTGGTATCAGCTGTAGGTGGGGAGCAAATCATGATGCAAGTCGCCCTGGCAGAAGCCGCTGCGGCAGCCGGCGTAAAACGCCTGATACCCAGTGAATTTGGCGTCGATCCTCATGCGGCGGGGTCGGGTTCTTGCGATCTCTTTGATGCTAAGGCAGCCGCCCAGGAGCAAATCAAAGCGACCGGAGTGCCAACTACCATGATCTATACCAATGGTTTTATGGAGTTTTGGGGTACGGGACTGGGCCAATTGGGCCCAACCCAACCACCAGATACGGTACAGCTTTACGGAAATGGCGATGTCCCTGCTTATATGTGCACACTGGGCGACATAGCGAAATATGCTGCCGCAATCATTGAAGATCCCAATACGATCGATGAGGAAGTCAGCATCTGTACGAATCACATCACACAGGAAGACCTCATCAGTCTATGGGAGTCAAAGAGCGGTAAGACGGTGACGCGCCAACCGGTCACTGGAGCAGCACTTGATCAGATCATCAATGATGCCACCAAGCCCGAAGATATGATGACGCGGATATTCACCCAACTACATCGATCCGTCTGGGTTAGGGGAGACTGCAACAAAATCCGCTCAGAGGTACTGCAAGCAACTGATTTGTATCCACAAATCAAGTTGACCAGTCACGACGATTACTTTTCTTATTTCATTTGACAGCAACATTTTTCGCCATTTGTTTAGAGCAAAACCAGTATGCAAAGAAGAAAATTCATCCGCCACGGGAGCCTCGCTGCTGTGGCTTCACTTTTCACTCCAGATATTACTGCTAAACAAAACGTCGTCATGAACCCGACCATCGAAACTTTCTCCATTGGAAAATTTAAGTGCACACTATTTTGCGACCTTGTTTTCACTTATGAATCCAAACAATTTTTTGTCAACATTGAGGATGAAGAATTAAAACAAGCGCTCCTCCCCTACGGAGATGATCACACCGTCATTAAATCTCCGTTTGTCAGCCTGTTATTGGAACGAGATGATGAAAAAATATTGATAGACACAGGCCTGGGTCATATGCAAGAGACCGTCGAATTTCAGGGTCAACCCATGAAATTTCAGGGTGCTTTACCGAAATTGCTGTCCGAAGAAGGGATTGATACGTCCGCAATTACCCATGTGGTGATGACCCATTTTCATCCAGATCATATCGGCGGTGTCTGCCTGCCAGACAAATCACTTGCCTTTCCCGAGGCGACCTATATGGGACATGAGGATGAATGGAACTTTTGGATGAGCGATCGAGTCGAAGCATTGCCCAGCATTTTTAAATTTTTTAATGATTACAACATCAAGCCTCTTGTCGATGGTCCATTACAATTATTGACCAAAAAAGAAGAGGAGATCCTTCCAGGCATCACGTCCATTTTGGCACCAGGCCACACCCCGGGGCAGTTAGCCTTACACATCGAATCGGAAGGTGAAAAACTGCTTTATATTTCTGATGTCTGGTTACATCCGCTGCACATCCAGCACCTCAACTGGCGCACCATCCATGATATGGACCACGAGGTGGCACGAAAATCCCGGATGGCCATGTTAGAGCTAGCCTACGCTGAAGACATGTTGGTACAGAGTTTTCACTTCCCGTTTCCGGGAATGGGAAGGGTGGACAAGACGGGAAATGGTTGGAGGTGGGTGGTGTAGGATCACCGTCTGGACGATTCGTCGTTAATATTCCGAAAATGGAGTTGGCGCCAAGTTTCACCTGCTTCCCATATCCTCTCGCATGAGCGCATACAGCAGGGGCTACAGATCTAGCATTTTACCTATCCAGTCATCATCTCAGGATAGCGAACTTCCATAAGACAAAACTAGGATCGAAAGCCGAAATCAGTAACAATACTACCGAGAAACGCAACTAGCTTACTAGGATCTAAGCTGGTTAAGGTACAATTTTGACCATAGCAATTGGAGACTCTTTGCTCCTCCTAAGATATCTGTGAATTCATGGACATGTTAATGAATCTGCAACAGAAAGAAGGCATCGCTGAATGGAGCAGTCCCTTCATTTGCCGGCATCCTAAATCAAGCATGTTTGATCATGCCGTTCCTCACACGCGTGTTAGTGTCAAATCCGCACACATTGCTACGAGATGTTTTTTAACGACTAAGACAAAATAAATAGTGTATACGTAAACATTATGCAAGCTCCCAAATATATTCCATCACTTACACCCTTGCGAGGCATCGCAGCCATATTGGTTTTAATATTTCATTTTCACCTACTGGTAATGCCGTTGCAAAACACCGACCACTACCATTTCATCGGCAAGTGGTATTTGATGGTAGATCTATTTTTCGTGCTCAGTGGCTTTATCTTGTATCACGTCTATGGTCAGTATTTTCACAAGGGGTGGGATGTCAATCACTTCAAAAAATATATTTGGGCACGGCTAGCGAGAATCTATCCCCTACATCTTGTGACGCTCCTGTATGCTATTGGCCTCTACATATTCTTAGCAGCACACCATGTCACCTGGTTGCCAGTGGAGGAAAAGATTTTTGATGTAAAAGCAATACCTACCAGTCTTCTGTTAATCGATGCCTGGGGAATGCATAGCGAAGCGACTTGGAACACACCCAGTTGGTCTATCAGTGTCGAGTGGTTTGCATATTTGATGTTTCCCTTCCTCATCACTCCATTTCTTAACAATAAGAAGTTGACCATTTGGATTTTAGGTGTAATATCGGTCACAGGCCTTCTGGCTATTATGTTTTGGTTAAGTCCGTGGAACTTTAGTTTGCGCGCTCCATATTTAGGCGACTTCGCCGAATTTAGAACCGATCCCTACATCGTTGATGTAATCACAGGACCTGCCCTATTACGTGGTCTTTGTGGATTCATCATCGGTATGATAAGTTATCACCTCTACCGTCAGGGATGGGGCGAGAAGCGATTAGGTCAAAGCACTTTAAATCTTATTTTATGGGTCCTTCTTCTGTTGGGCTGGAATTGGCAAATATTACCAGATGTAATAGCAATTTTTGCCTTTGGTATATTGATTCTTTCTACTGCATACGTTCGTGGTTGGCTCAAGGTTCTACTAAACACTAAATTGATGACCTATTTAGGAGACATCTCCTACTCAATATATATGGTGCATATGCTCATACTGTTTACTTTCTTAGGATATCAAAAAATACATCCACCCAATGAAGTAGAAGCATTGCCCAATTTTGCAGTCCGTTGGGCCATGGTGGCAGTATTCCTATTACTCACCATTGGGATTGCCAGCCTTACCTTCTACACGGTAGAACAGCCAGCAAGGAAGTATCTGAGAAAACTGTTTCGAGGTAGGGTGGTCCTTGATAAAGGTCTGTAATTTTGAAGGAGAATCCAATTTCTCACTAGAAAGAGAAAAACTTCAACGAAAATTAACGCCACCAGTAAAAAGAATGATTACCTCAACAGAACTAAGAAATTTGCAAGCTAAAAAATTCTAAAGTGCCACACCGGCTTGAATATGTTACTCAAAGGCTGGTTTTGACCTAGCTTCTGCTTTTCATTCATTGATTATTGCGGTGTAGTAATGCATGTGGCCTTGGAGCCCCAAGGTTTACCAATTCCATTGGACAGGAATCCAGCATATCCGGGCAGGGATCTCAGGATCTAACGACGACATTGGAAGTTCTCGGGAAGTAGCTGAAGAAAAACCACTCGGAACGACAGATGGGAAAGCAGTTACAAAATGTAGGCTTAGTTGTACTGTTTCGTGATTTTATCTCGAGCAGTAACAGGATTTTACCATGAGTAAGAAATCTAATGGTACACACTGCCTCGTAACCTGACACGAAAGGAGGAAGGATGGATCTGCACGGTCAAGCGATCTATACTGGAGCTGAAAAATATCTGGGATGGACTCCAGCAGCGCCATCGCTTTTTTTGAGGATGGGATGGCAAATCTATCAAAGTAGGAAAGGTTGCGATCAGATGATCTTAGATCTGTAGCCTCGGCTGATGTAAATGCCATTCTATTATAGAAAAAGGGAAGAACCACTGGAGGACTTCCCTTATGATTTATTGATCGAGTACAGCACCAAATCCACTTGGGTGATCCGCATGAATTGAAATCACTAGCTCTAATGTTCTGCGAGCCACTGATTCAAGACACCCCAAACCAAGGTCCCGGCATCCTCGGCAAGAAAGAGATCTCCATGACCAAAATCGACATAGCTTTGGTCATTGGACTGAAGAGTTACGACATGACTGCTAACGTCATCACTTGCCGTTAGGCCAAGAGAATACTCACCGGCATACCCCGTCGCACCAGCCGCACCTATATATAAGATGGGAATGTTGATTTGATCCGTAAAGTCATCAAAACTAACGTCATCTTCATTGCAAAGACAAGATGTCACATCATATCCGATGCGCACCGGTTGATAGGGAGGCAGTCCGGCAAGCAAGCCAAACCAGCGTTGAGGATCCGTATATAGCAGCTGCGTGGGCAAGTCGGTGGGTTGGCTCATATCTCCTGCGACAAAATGCCAGAAGTCTCCGGGGATGTTGCGTTGCAAGTAAGTATTGGTCCCGATAAAAAGACCAGCTTGGTAATTGGTTAAATTCGCAACTACCGGACTGGCTCCATCAGGATCATTGATCGCTAAGTGACCGATTCCTGCAGCACCCTGTCCTCCGGGATCTTGGTAAGTACCAGAGGAAAGCAGCTGCTGCCGGCTGGCTGCATCACGACATGCCGCGGTTCGCGACGGCTCATCTTCAGGTGCAAATTTGAAGGCCTGATCCACTGGAATAATACCATTGACATGTCGCTGCACTGGATGTTGTTGCGTTTCTAATCCTGCGGCGGCGTATGCAACCGTGGCTCCATAGCTAAAACCCAGCAAATTGATCTTACCAAATCCCTGACCAGTCATTCCCCGGATTAATCGAGCTACCCCCATGGCCCTTAGCACATGTTTTACATCACGTTCGACGCCCCAGTGCTGCATAAATGAGAAGTCTTGCGTTGCTAAAGACACCTTCGTCCAGCCCAAATCAATACCCCAGACGTCCAGATCTTGATCCGCTAAAAATACCGGGCACGAGGAATTTGTGGTGGCTTCAGGAGCGCCCGCATAGAAAAAAATATCATCGAAATCCTGAGAAGATCCGTGGATCATAAAAACAGCACCAAGGGTGGGATTGATTTGTCCCGAGCGCTTCTCTTTCACGACTCGATGAAGTCTTACCACTTCGCTGGCATGCCCTCCCACCCGAACATTAAAGATGTAATGCACAATATCATTGGCGAGCTTCTTCTTCGACTGTCGTAAGGATTCGGCAAGTGTTGTGGTCGCATCAGATGAATTCATGGGTTGAAAGGTGTAGTCATCTCTCCGACTTGGATAGATATTGATCACTTGATTTTGGTTGACATTTCCAGCAATACTTTCGGTCAACTCTACCCTTTCTTCCTTAGGACCAGATAGGCCAATAAGTAACAAATCTTGTTTGTCAAGGGTAAGTTGATCCGTGTATGTCCCTGGTTCAATAAAGATAGCATCACCGGGATGAGCGGCATTGATAGCATCCTGGATGGAATGATCAGCTTGAACGATGATCAGGTCGTTGATCCCATCCTCCAATATGCTGGACCAACGGGGTGCATCGGTTTGAATACTTCTAATCTCTGGCACGAGGTCCTCATCATAATCTGAACAGCCTAGGGCAATAACACAAAGCAATGTGACGACGAGACCATAATATTTACCAGTCATCAGTGCATTCTTCTTTTTCATATGTCTCATTATTTAAAACGTGAGTGAATAATATTGGGATTTGTCTACGGAGGTAATCCTCGGACCAATGGACCAATGCTAGCTTAAGTCAAGGCGATAACCGCAGATCCCATTATGCAAATACTTCCTCCCGGCCGGGAAACTTTAGTGTCTGCACATCATTGACGAATACCCAATATTAGGGCTTTAATGCCCGGGGTACATAGCGACCATGTTGCAAAGAGTTGCACTTTTTTGATCAGAGATGTTGCATCCAAAAATTATGTTGCATGCAGCAAGCGCAGGGTCGTCATGTCGAGCTCTTTTTTCGTAAATTACTGTGAGTTCCAGTCTATGGAAAAATCAAAATTGACAACCCCACACTCCCGAGAAGAGGTCTTTCTTCAAAATCTTACTCAAATCGTCATTGACAATTTAGCAAATGAGCAATTTGGGGTATCCGAACTTAGTCAAGAGGCAGGTTATAGTCGATCACAGCTGCATCGGAAGCTCAAATCATTGCAAAAAAAGTCCGCCAGCCAATTCATCCGTGAAATTCGACTTTCCCAGGCTAGGCAGCTATTGATTCAAGATGAAGGTACAGCAGCTGAGATCGCCTACCGAGTGGGTTTTGGCAGTCCGGCGTACTTTAATAAGTGCTTTCGTCAACATTACGGCTTTCCTCCTGGTGAAATGAAAAAAAGACAGAGAGAGGGCAGTCTGATCCCATGGACAAGGCCGAAAGCAGAAAGAAGTTACAACTCATTCCTACGGTCTGCTTGGCGAGCTTACTCGCTAAGTCGCACCTGGAAATTTTTCTCAGCCATTGCACTGTTTATGGGGCTTCTCTATTTCATTTTTTTCTTTGCAAATTCTGCAGCAAAGGATCAGATGTCGATTGCGGTCCTTCCCCTTGATAATTTGTCTGATGTACCAGAGAACGAATATTTTATACAAGGCATGCACGATGCACTCATTGGCGCTTTGGGAAAAATCGGAGCCTTGAGGGTTATTTCGAGGTCTTCGACACTTCCCTATGCAGAGCAGGAAATCAACATTCAGAAAATTGCCAAAGACTTGGATGTAGACTTGATTGTGGAAGGATCCGTTTATGGATACCAAGATAGTATACGCATCCAGCTCCAATTGATCAAGGCATTTCCTAAGGAAAAACATCTTTGGGCTCAAGACTATCATGGGGAGCTGCCCCAGGTCCTCAAACTGCACAGTCAGGCGGTGACAGATATTGCCCATGAAATTGAAATTCAATTAACCCCGAACGAAACCACCAAACTTGTGTCTACACGCTCTGTTAATCCTAACACTTACCGGAGTTATCTGCGAGGTATGTATTACGTGAATAAATCCACGGCTGATGATTTCAAAAAAGGTATTTATCATCTGAACCAGGCTATTGAGCACGATCCTGCGGATCCCTTAGCGTATGCGGGTTTGGCCATGGGCTATGCGGTACTGGGTCACGGTCCAGAGCCCAAAATCACGATGTGGAAAAGAGCAAAAGCTGCTGCCCTCACAGCGATTAGCTTAGATCCAAATTTGGCCGAGGCACATGCAGTACTGGGGATCGTACAGACTTATCTGGAAGGTGATTGGGAAGGAGCTGAAAAAAGTTATCAAAGATCTATCTCGCTGAATCCAAACCTGGCCTTAAGCCACTTTAACTATGCCTGGTTTCAGGTACTATTCGGAAGATTTGATGAAGCATTTCGTGCTCATAAGAAAGCCAAAGAATTGGATCCGTTAACCGCAATCTATACGGCTGATTTGGGCAGCTTGTACTACTGGGTAGACCAGTATGACCGATCTATCGAAGAACTGCAAGAGGCCCTTGAACTCAGTCCAGAATTCGGACACGCCTGGTGGGCAATCGGCAATACTTATGCTGGCCTGGGTGACTTTGAAAAGGCTATATCGGCTCATAAGAAGGCCACAAGAATTCATCCTGCCTGGTCTTGGGCGCTAGGCAATACCTATGTATTGGCAGGAAAAATGGATTCTGCACGAGCCGTCATCACCGAGTTAAAAACCAATGAAGTAAATCCTCGAACAGCATTTGGGCTGGCAATGATCTACACATCCATGGGTGATTTCGATAAAGCCTTTGATTGGCTAAGGTTCATGCCCCAGGATCATTGGATTCCTTGGATAAGGACCTGGCCTGACTTTAGACCGTTAAGGGACGACCCTAGATTCAATGCATTTCTGAAGGAGATGAATCTGCCCCCAGTATTTCCTGAATCAGGGGAAGGGAGCCTCGAAGCTGTGATTTCCTCGCGATAACCACTTCTTGCGGGCAGGTAAATTGCTGCATCAGGCAGCAGATAAAACCGACAGGTGTCCCAGCTATGATGATTTATGCCAGGTCTTGTGGAATCCTGTGCCGCTGGTTGGGGCAGGTGAGACCAAGGTGAAGCCAGCAACAATTAAAGCTTCACAATCATATGGTCGGCGAGCCATTCTCCTAATCGTGTTTGTTGCCAATCGCATCACTCATGATCCGGCACGGTTTATTCGACCTTATGCGAAGCTGAAAATAATATGGGATGGACCCCGGTAGCATTACTCGCTTTTTGAGCAAATAGGCGGTGACAAATTTTATAAATCTCCATCTCAGCTACCATCCTATCAACGGTTAAACCATAACACAACCTTTTCATATCTACCAATACAGATGCTGAAAAAGGCATCCAGTAAATTTAGTGCGTAACATCTCCTTCAGATCGTTAACTTTAATAGAGATGAGCACTTCAGAGAATCGTCAATTGGCCGCAATCATGTTCACGGACATCGTGGGCTACACCGCCCTGATGCAGCGAAATGAAGATGAGGCCATCCAGTTGCGGAATAGACATCGCGAGGTGTTTGATCGACTTCACAAGAAGTTTGAGGGGGAAATCATCCAATATTTTGGAGATGGCACGTTGAGTACCTTCTCCAGTTCGGTTCAGGCCGTCCTGTGTGCCATTGCCCTCCAGCAGGAACTTTTGAAAGAACCAAAAGTCCCACTCAGAATTGGCATACACAGTGGAGACATATTAAGACGTAGGGAAGAAATAATAGGTGACGGAGTGAATGTAGCATCGCGAATCGAGTCGCTCGCCGTTTCTGGTTCCATATTAATTAGTGAACACCTGCGATATCAGATAAAAAACCAGGACATCACGACCATTTCACTGGGAAAAAGTAGGTTTAAGAACGTGCTAGAGCCGATTGAAGTCTTCGCTGTAGTGGCTGAGGGATTAATCATCCCAGATATACGAAATCCCAATTCGGTGGCTAAAGGCTCGAATGCAAAGAACCGAGATGGTGAATCTAACTCAATAGCCATTTTGCCCTTTGTAAATATGAGCAACGACGATGAGCAAGAATATTTTTGCGATGGCATCACTGAAGACATCATAAATTCACTGAGCCATTTGCAAAATCTAAAGGTCATTGCAAGAACGTCCGCTTTTGCATTCAAAAACAAAAACGAAGATGTACGCAAGATCGGACGGGAACTCAACGTCAGGAATCTACTCGAAGGAAGTGTTCGAAAGGCAGGTAATCGCCTGAGAGTGACCTCACAACTCATTGACGCTACCGACGGATCACGATTTTGGTCTG
Source organism: Saprospiraceae bacterium (assembly GCA_965223215.1). GTDB lineage: Bacteria > Bacteroidota > Bacteroidia > Chitinophagales > Saprospiraceae > JABDMH01. The sequence goes on from CBDCVZ010000010.1 coordinate 1,588,364, forward strand.
AAAAGTACGATCGCGAATTGAAGGATGTATTCGAAATTCAAGATGAGATCTCTATGGCCATCGTTGATGCCCTGAAAATTGAGCTTTTTGCCAGTGAAAAACAGCGCGTTCTAAATAATCAAACGAATGATGTCGAAGCCTACAGTCTGTATTTGCGAGGACAATTTGAATGGTATCGTCGAACTAAGGTGGGCATGCAAAATAGCATCCGTTTTTTTGAGCGGACGCTGCAGATTGATCCAAATCATACCCTGGCCCAGATTGGTATAGCCAGTGCTTACATCGCGATGTGTGACTGGGGTGTGATGCTGCCACGCGAGGCGCTACCAAAAGCCCACGACATCCTCCAGTCAGCCCTTGGCAAAAATCCTCAGCTGGCCGAAACTCATGCCTTTCTGGCACACTATCATCTCTGTACATGGAACCCGGCCGGCTACTATGAACACTATGAACAAGGCCTTAAACTAAACCCTAAATTGCCTTTTATTCATCATTTGGATACGGTGGCGGGAAGTGTCTTCGGCACCTTCGACCGCGCAATACAGAGCAGTCAGATTGCTCGCAGCCTAGATCCCCTCTCGCTTATTTTTAATTTTTCAGTCGGATACACCTATTTCCAGCGTGGTGACTATCGACAGGCAATAGATCAATTTAAATACGTGCTCTCGCTCGACCAAAGGTTTAAACCTGCAAGTCTTTTGAGCATGTATTGCTACATCCAAATCAAGCAATTTGAAAACGCGGTGAACGCTTTTAATTCCATTTTATACGGCAACCCCGAATCTGCTAAATACGTGCCACTCCTCAGTGACATTTTCAACAGGCTGGGAATGCCCGGGGCCCTTCGATGGATCATCGATCATGGATTAAAATTCTATGACCGTCCCTACAACAGGGCTTATCATACTGCCACATGCCATGCCTTGCTAGATGAAGATGACCAGGTTTTTGAACATTTAGAATCTCTCTATGATATTGGCTCCTTTCGCCTCACCTTTGTCAAGGCTTGCCATCTCTTTTCCAAATATGATGAAAATCCCCGCTTTCAAGCACTAGTCAATAAGATTGGAATTTGGAATTAGAAACCATGAGATATGTAAGATAACAAGTGCCCTGAGCTTTTATCTTGAAGACCTTCTCAAATAGTAATACCGCGGACTGAAGCGATCTCAGCAAGCCATTGTTTTAGTTTGACGAAATTACACCTAGTTGCAACGACTTTACCAGCGTATTCCATTCTATCGGTATACTTTTTGGAATTCAACAGATGGTCCATCACTCACTGTAAATTACCAGCTAATAATTCATAACAATATTTAACCTAAAATAATCACTATAAAAAATTTCTATGGCTGAATTACTAAATATTTATTTTTCATTCAAAATGAATAAAATTATTTGTAAATGCTCAGTTCCAAAAAAATCCTTGCAACCGCATCAATGTTCTTCATTGACCCTTCTGAGTTATCAGACTTCAAAATTCACACGAATGGCCACTCCCACTTGTAAAAATCAATTTTGACCCAGGACCACCGTACCGTTGGTAGTGTTGATCTTTCCCAATCGCTTGCCGAGTACCACCTTGGATGATGTCGGATAAGTTCCAGCATCAATGGTCCATTTTTGCCCATGGGCTTGGTTATCTTCTGCTTCTGAAAGCAACTCGTAAGGCCAAGATTGGGTGCCAAAGCCACAATTTGTACAATCTTCATCTACATAGACATCTTTTCTCACGGTCGTATTGGTCTTCCAAAAGCCACGACCATAGGTCGATATGGTCATGGTGCGAAGGCCGAAAACCGAAGCTAAGGCAAAGGATATTTCAGTTACTTCCACAAAGGCAGGTCCATCACTGCTCACAAAATTAGGAGTAATGTTCCAGTTTTGACCACTGTCTTCCGAAGCCAAGATGCCCAAATCAGTGCCTGCGTAGATCCAGCCATTGATGTCAGGGTGCCAGGTGAGACAATTGATGTGCAGATCCGGAATGCCGCTGGAGCGATGTTCCCAAGTGGAACCGCCATCGTTGGAATAAGCAACGTTACAATCCGTGTACCCGCCTCTACTCACCATCAGCCGGTCTGCATTGGTGGGATGGATGGCAATATCTGTGATTGGGCCACCCCACAAGCAACCATCCATGCTGACGGGGATGGAGGTCCATGACCATATCCCCGGTACGGCTTTTTGCAGGGTGCCGTCGTTATAACCAATCACGACCAGAGAACTGTCGTCTGTCATATCTAAAGCAGTGATGGTGATGCCAGGACTCGATGTTGGACCCACCTCCACCGTTGAGCCTAAGACCGGTCGATACCACAGCTTCTCACCACAAAGGAGAACTTTTTCGCCGTCGTTGGGGTAAATCAGCATGGGTGCTATAAAATCAGGATTATCCATGGTAGATAAATCTGCCAGAGGAAACCAGAAATTTAATCCACCCGCCCCATACACTTGAAAGTCACCATTTTGACTGGAGGCATATCGTAAATTGGGGTCTTGCTGCGAAATACCACAATATCCACCATCTCCACCCACTTCGTGTGTCCAGGTCACTCCATTATCAACGGACAGCAAAGTTCCATTATCCTGACTACCCCCAATCAAGTAATTGGGATTTTGACCCCTGGTACCACTGGCATAAAATTGAGTGGTACCCAGGGTTGTTCCATTAAGTAAGTTCCATCCAGCAGTCGTTCCTACCGTAGCGATATTGTCTGTTGAGGCAATCCCTCCATCGTTGCCGACGTATACTTTTTTATTGGTAGGACCGTACCCCGTTGCGGCGATTATGACGTGATGATCTGCATGAGGTGAAAGACCATTGAGGTATTCGTCCTTGTCTGAAATCGGTAGAAAATTCAAGCCTCTATTTGTACTTCTCCATAGATTAACACCCCCTACAATGATTACATCAGCATTGGTAGGATCCACCCATACCACATTATGATACCAACCGTTGTTGGTACCGGTGCCGGGATCGAAAATCCCCAACAGCGGATTTACCGTTGACCACGTTTCACCGGCATTTAGAGAGTGCATGAGCATACCGGTCAATCCATTGGTCTGACACAGCGCGTACACGCGTGATTGATTCGCTGGATCGATTGCTACTTCCACACGGCCAGGTAAAGCCAAAAAACCCTCTCCAGCACCGGGTTGGGTCCAGGTAGTTCCACCATTTTCAGATACCAGCAGTCCGGCAGCAAAGCAGGCATAGATCTTTGCGCTATCACCTAGGGGTACCGCCACCGAAAGACCAGCCCCGAGACAAAAGGAGCTTGCATTCAGATCTACAATATTAGCACCACTGTTCGTGATCTTAAAAATCTCTCCGCAACCACCTGGGCTGGTAATAAACGGACCACCCGCTGCCGCATATAGGGTCGTGTAGTCATTGGGATCGAAAATAATTTTATTAATCCAGTAATAGGAGGACAAATTATCTGGATCCAGGGCTTCAATTAAATTCCAGGTATCACCGCCATCGATGGATTTGAAAATACCAGCACCGGGGGCTGTATTGACGGGTAGTGCTTCACCCGTCGAAATATACATGGTATCTGGACCTGTCGGATGGATCAAAATGCTGGTTACACTAAGGCTAGGTAAAAAGTCATTTAAGGGAGCCCAACTTGATCCCGCATCGGTTGTTTTCCAGAGGCCACCACTTACTCCACCGACAAACAGGATGTCGGGATCGCTGGGATGTGCTGCGATTCCCCGTACTCTTCCTGAAAAATTGCCCGGACCTAGCTCGGTCCATTTATTTAGACCGGCGTCTCTTTTGTGCTTGCTGGGTGCCATTTTTTTCGCTCGGTCGCGTAATTCATGGCTAGCTGCGATCATCTTTTCAGGCTGCCAGGAGCCTCCCCTCATTTTCATTCGCCACTCATAGCGACCATTGGGTGATTCCGGGGGCGTTTCATCCGATTTTCCAATGGGGGCCTGTATAAATATCAGGCTCAAAATACCCATCAAAATGGCACCAAATACCATCAATAAATACCACTTTTTCATTTGATTTTTTATTTTAGGTTGGGACAAGGAGGTAATTATTGCAAGTTTACCAGCACCAGCACAAAACCATCGCCGGCATCCAAGTTGCTCATGGCTTTTCCGACGATGCTACCTCGAGACTTACGCCGGTTGGTCGCCTTCATGGCTTCACCTGGTATGGCCGAACTGCACAAGAGATCACCTACGCGGATCGACCCATTGCTGTTGTTACACCTTACATAGGTTCTACCCGATATGGTCACCAATTCTCCGCCATGCGCCAAGGTCCCTTCCTGCCCCATGAGGATACCGGGCTTTACTCCATTGGCTCCAGATATCACCCCTGCAATCATTGGGTCGTAAGCTTGTTGGCTGGGACGAAGCATGCCCTCAGCCGTAACATCCAGCGATACCAGAGAACCGGGCTTGATTACCTCGTCGTTGCCATTAATTTCAAACAATTCGGCCAGGTCAGATCCACCCCTTATTTCTAATTCATCGGTGATGATTCTGGCATCATCCGTTTGCCCAAAATTGCTGATTAATTCGATTTTGCTGATTTCGATTCCGGCAGGGTCATGATGTTTGAGTTTCAGCGCCCCACTGCCATTAAAGTTGCTGAGAATTTCAACATTTTTATTGTCTTCGTTATCCCTCAGCACGATCTGAGGATTATCCAACGCCCTAAGATTAATGTATCCTACCGCTCCTTGGTTCTGCACACGAAGATTTTCATAAGAGGTAATTTGACTTCCTCCCGTCACCAGTGTATCACCCGTATCGCTATCTACAATACTCAACTGGGTTGGGTCGAAATTGTAAATCAGTGTTTGAGCCTGCGCTTGATTTACCAGCAACAGGAGAAAAGTCAAGATTGTATATTTCATTTGCTTTTGATTTTGGTCTTAATTAATGCTCCTAAATTACAGGGTATGATCGCGATCTGGTCCCACCCAAATGGGTGGTTCTAACATCGAAAGGAACCGTGACCTCCTATCTCGGTGTTGAATGATTCATGCTTGAGCGTGCTACCATATCTTTTCGCACCAAGTTCCAATTCCAAACTCAGAAAAAACTACCTTTCCAATCATGCTGGATTACAACGAGATCGAGGAAATCTGCCAGGCCAATTCGGAGGCAACGGATGAGTTGATTGAACAACAGGTTTATTATGCTGTAGCGAGGGAAGACTTAGAACGAAAACTGGACCGGCAGCTTGCTAAGTATAAAAAGACGGTAAAGCAGTTTCATCCATCGACGGTGCGTCGATTTCAGATGCAGTTCTTTGCACATCAGGTGTTTAAGAGAAAAGGCCTCATCAACAAACATATAAAGCATTCTTTTTTTAAGGACCTCACTGAACTAGAACGAGGCTTTCTTCAGCACTGGGCAGAGCATCCATGGAGGTTTAGTTTCAGCGTCATCGAAAACCAACCGGCCGAAGATTTTTACGAAATGCTAGATGTTTTTTCGGGTGATCAATATCTATTGTACTCACCCGGGTTGGGTGCAAATCTTTTAGAGCGCAATGTATCGCTCTGGTACATTCTGATTGCTTTCAATGGATCCTGCTGGCAGACCTATGGTCCGATTGGGGCGCTGCAATCTTTTCAGCCCGGTGACATCCACTACTATACTGCCTTATTACAACCAAATAAGTGGCCGATCACGCCGGAAGTCATTTCAGTCCATGTAGAGAAAGATCCAGTGCCTTATTTTATGCTTCTGACTGCAGCTAATCATCCTTTGACCATTCACGGTGAGCATCGGATCGTCCAACAAACTGCAGAATTTGAATTTGATAATTTTGAGGCACACAGCCCTGAAAAATTTTTCCAGGTGGAAAATAAGAAATCCGTGTACCGGTTGGCTTTAAAGGGTTGGTCCGAGTTTCCTCATTATGCCATTGCATATTTTGAGGAGACGGAAAACATACTTAGATTGTCGGCGCTCACAGAAATCGGCTACCGGCAATTAATTGTGCATCTAAACAAGCTGGGGTTGGATCTTCCTGATGACCCTGATTTTCGAGTGAATGTGTCCATGCGGCAAGCTGGCCGCGACATTCTAAATCGTGATTTTCTAGATAATGAATATGAGAAATTGTTTAGCAAGGAAGAATCCCATGCCGAAAAACAAACGATTGCGAAAATAAACCGGGTCATGGATCTCCTGGTGCCTGATATCAATGCCAAAAGGACTCCAAATTTGGAAGAAATTGCCAGGAAAACCGGAGTAGATCTGATGACCGTCAGTAGTCTTGCCAATGAGCTAATTAAGAAAGTAAGGGGTGACTAATGAGTGCGTTCCAGGAAACCGTCATCACAAAATAGTCTAATTTGGCTTTGCACTTTTTTTCATCCAGTAATTCTGGATTATTCAGCTGTTGATAAAACTGAAAGATCGCTGGAGAGTGGACGGCAAAAAGACCTCAACGTATCCACAATCTTCAGTGGATGGTTTACTAGGTGACCTTACTTCATATGAAAAGTTGCTTCCTAAGACTGATCAATCAATAGTAAAAGAAACCAAACTACTCCAGAAAGCAACAAAATCACTATGCAAAATTTGCTACTATACCTACCTATATACAGTAGAACACGGATCTCAGAATCGATCTGAGTAGCGACGCTTGATTCATACTTTGGGGTGCAGGCCTCTAAATTGATAACTTAGTGATTATGGTCCACGCATTAACAGAAATATCATCGGGTTATTGTCGTTTGCAACTGAGGTAGTACCTCTTAGAATTGAAAATTCTGCAATTATGGTCTATCAGTATGTTCAAATTCTGACCTTTCTCATGGCCAGCCTTCATTTGCATGCCTTAGGCAAGAAGACAAGTTACCGGTTGGATTCTAGCTCTGATTCATCACTGGTCATACCGGATTCATTATTCTTAGGAAATCCAAATCATTTCATGCTTACTGATCGATTAAAGGTTCTCTATGACACCAATGGAAACTACGAAACATCAGATATCCTTCAGAAAAGCGACGAGTTCGTTCACCTTGATCATCCTTTGATTGATCGAGTGTCAAGTAAAGTGAAAGCCTTTTGGCTGGTACTTGGCATTGATAATCGAAATGCTAGTAGCAGGTGGTATTTAGGGTTACATCAAAGAGACATTGAGTTTAAGCTCTACGATGAATCCGGCCTAATTTCAGAAGGAGTTACCGGAACAAATCAGAGGATTATTAGTGGTTTAAATTGGTTGACACCGATGCCATTTATACCCTTGGATTTGGAAGCAGGTCATCGCTACCAAATTGTGCTCAGGGTAACGCCAAAGATAATTACAACTGTAGGGCATCGACATTTCGACGATTTAGACCGCAGTCTAGTCAACCTACCTTATCTATATGAGTATCGTTATAGAACGAATTCTCAGGTATTTATCGCAATCGGAATTCTAGTCACCGTATTTGTCTACCATCTGGTACTATTTCTCTACAATGGCAAAGTGACATTTCTGCACTTAAGCCTTTTTTCTTTTTTTTTATGTCTGGCTAAACTGCTATACAATGGAATTATTTTCACTGGCCTAGGACTGGACTCCTACGGATTCTTTAATGATATCTCAGTGCTGCTGTTATACGCCAGTGGTGCAATTGCCTTTAGGTTTACATCTTCTTATCTACAGATACCAAGTAGTTCAATCATAGGTCGCTCGGTTAAATTATTCGAGTCACTTTGGATATTCTGCTTTTTGTCCACATTGCTACTCCTGGTTATTAGCGAAAATTACTTCCTATCGAATCAGAGTATTATTGCCAAAATTCTCACCATACAAACTATTTTTCAGCAACCTTTCCTCTTAATCATTGGATTGATTTCCCTTGTGAAGGGTAATAAAAATGCCATCTATTATGTGTTGGCACTCAGTATCTGGTTTTCTATTCACTTTATAAATATTCTTGATGCCCACAACTTAATGCACGTATCCAGCTCCTTTCCAAGAGACATCATCGGAGCCACCGGCATGATTCTTTTTTCATTCGGTCTTGCTAGCCAGTTTAAGAAGCTCCAGGTAGAAAAGATCGTTGCTGAAAATAAAAGGAAAATCGCAAATCAACTCCGACAGATTGATCAACAGGAAGCTATCCGCCTCAAAGAACTCAACCGCTTTAAATCCCAACTTTACACCAACATCACCCATGAGTTTCGCACGCCCCTCACGGTTATCTCAGGGATGGCTGATCAGCTTGTTGATCAGTCAGGAGAAAAAGAACTTATTCAACGTAATACAGAAAATCTACTAGATCTGGTTAATCAAATGCTTGACCTTAGCAAATTTGATGCTGGCAAACTCCGTCCCAAGCTGGTCCAAACCGATATCGTTCCGCAGTTAAAATATTTATCTGAGACCTATGATCACCTTGCCCGCTCGCAAGGTAAAATATTTCATCTCGAATTACTAGAAGACGTACTCTGGCTCGATATTGATCCTAGCTTTTTTGAACGGATCCTCAACAACCTAGTGCATAATGCATTGAAATTTTCACCCCAAGGCGGCACAATTAAGGTGAGGCTCCAAAAAATAAATGACCGGGTCATCATAACCATATCGGATCAGGGTCGAGGCATCAGTTCGGCTAATCAAGAGAAAATATTTGATCGGTTTTATCAAATCGATACATCTCCCACCCGACGTAGCGGTGGTACCGGTATCGGTCTGGCGCTTGCCAAAGACTTGGTCACCTTATTACATGGAAAAATATCTGTTACCAGCGGGTTGGGTACAGGAAGTACATTTACGATCACACTGCCCATCACTAATATAATGCCAGTAGAAACGCTTACATTGAAACACCCCACCAAAACAACTACTTCCACTCCAGATACTTCTGTGGGCAGTACTACCGAAGATCTTACTACCATTGTTATTGTCGAAGACCATGCCGATGTCAGACAATATTTGCGCACTTTGCTTTCCTCAACTTATCAATTGATTGAAGCCGATAATGGTCGCACCGGTTTAAGCCTTGCATCTGAACACATACCTGATCTCATTATCTCTGATGTGATGATGCCAGAAATGGACGGATTTGAATTGTGTCAATCAATTAAAACAGATCAGCGCACTAGTCATATCCCAGTAATCTTGATCACTGCTAAATCTACACAGGCTAGCAAACTAGAGGGACTTAAGGAAGGTGCAGATGCCTACCTGGTAAAACCCTTCGACAAACGGGAGCTGTTTGTTCGCATTAATAATTTACTGGCACATCAGCAAAAACTCCAACAATATTATCAGCAATTTCACATGCTGCCAGAAGAGAAGGTGAAGGACAACAATTTTCTACAAATGATTAAAAAACACTTGGAGCAGAACATCGGAAACGAAAATTATCAAATAGAGGATCTAGGCGACGCGGTACACCTTGGTCGAGTTCAACTATTTAGAAAATTAAAAGCCTTGACAGGAAAGAATTACACAGAGCTCATTCGCGAAATGCGAGTTCATCGCGCAAAGGAACTGCTAAAAAAGACCGATCTCACCATCAATGAAATTGCCTTTCAGGTTGGTTTTAAAGAGGGTAGTTATTTTGGAAAAGTATTTAAGAAGGAGGTGGGGATGAGTGCTGGCGAGTATCGAAAGTAATTTCACTAAAAAATATTCTATGGTCTGGACTTATTCAACGAAATACTCCAAATTTTCAATGACTTCATCAGTATATCGATATAGGATTTAGATATCCAAAAAAACTGATCCGAATGATGATGACCTAAATGCAGATGGATTGAACACCTATCTCGAAGATTCAAATGGCAGTGGCAAGGCCTCAGACCACGATGCCGTTAAGGACGGCATAGAATATCATCGCAGTCAGCAGCAATCGCCCCCTCATAATAATGCCAACTCAAGCTGCGAACAATGAAGTTGTCACTGATTCTGTTTTACTCGGCTTTCACCAACAATTTCCTACATTGTCAAAAAAATATTTCTCATGGAAGCAATCAAAGGCTGGAAATCCACGACCCTTATATGTGCCGCTTTACTGATGGGTTGTGCACCCTCCTTACAGGAATTGTGGCTGGAAAAAGATGGTAGTGGTAGCATGGAAATAACCATCGATCTGGCAGAATTCATGGACATGGTGGATCCCATGATTAGTGCTATGGTCGGAGACACCCTTGGTGATGAGGTCTCCACTTCTGATGCTTTTACCGGTGAACAGTTTGACACCATGGCAAACTTCTATGACGTAGTGCCCGATTCCATAAAAGAAAGGATGGATAACCCAGAAATCCTTAAAAAGATGACCATCCATATGATCGTTGATAGCATAGCTCAACTAGCTACCATGAAACTCGGGCTCGAATTTGAGAATCAAAATCAGTTGGCGGAAATAGTAAGGGCTTTAATGGAAAGTGAAAAGGGAAGCAATGATCCAATGTCTATGCTAAGCGCAGAAGACCTCATCGGTATGTTTCCACAATACGCCTTGGACAACAAAGCTGGAACTATTACCATCCCACCTGTGAAGATTGACAAGTCTTTGATTGAGGGCACAGAACTGGAAAAACAGGTGTCGAAATTGGATTCGTTAGATACTAATTCAGAAGATCTGGCTTTTTTACGGATGCTAATTGGTGATCGGTACAAATTGATTGTCCATGCTCCAGGAAAAATCAAGAAAGTGTCGCGTGATGAAGCAAAAGTTGATGGTAAAACTGTGATGTTGGAAGTCGATATGATCGAAGAATTGAAAAACATCGATTCGCGCAAGGAATTTGTGATAAAGTATAAGAAATAGCACAAGATTTTTACCAAGGGAGTAAATCCCTCGCGGAAATCAAGTTTTATTGATCAGGGGGTGCCGAATCGATAAATATTGACAAAGGTTCGCGATGCCATGTGAAGGTGCTAAAGAAAGACATCTACCAATAATTTGATCGTTGCAGTACGCTCAATGGAGCAACGGCCAATACATCGTCTGCGACAATTGGGTCACTACATAAAAATAATGTAAGAAAATATTACCCTGTGATTATTAATTTGGTAGACAGGTGAGCTGTCTCGCCAGTTGGAAGAAGTAAAAAATACGATCCGGCATCAAGTGATCCTAGGTTGACTTGATCTGTTCTCATATAGAATAACTTCACCACCCTACCCAACATATCTACTACTTGAACAGGCCGATGCCGGTTGAGATCCAATCCTTTAATGGTTACAAGGTCCTGAGCTGGATTGGGGAACACCTCAATAGCTTGATGGGCGAGGGCTTGCACGTGTGTGGGCAAGGGATCAATTTGGTAAACCTCCACGCGGCCTTCATTCTCATTGGCTCCATCTCCACCAGGCACCCCTATTGCAAAAACACCTCCGTCGGTTGACAAGGCTACAGACCAGCCAAAGGCAACACCGACCTCTCCCTCTACCAAGTCGAATACGGGCTGCCAATCTTGACCGTCAAAATCAAAGACCCCAACTGCACCACCAAGGGACGATTGATTGGACCCTAATGCACTGACGATGACCCTACTTCCATCACCAGATATATCTACACTATATCCAGATAAACGGCTACTTGTAATTTGGATATCGCTGCCTACTTGCTGCCAGTCTTGACCATTGAAATCATACACTGAGGCCTTACCCATGCCTGCAGGAGCACCCACAATCAATCTTTGTCCATCAGCAGAAAGTGCGACACTGGTACCCGTAAAATCTTGTCCACCTACAATCGGACTGCCCATCTCTTGCCAATCACTGCTATTAAAATTAAACAAGTGAACCCTACCTACGCCGAGATTGTCGGCAGTGGTTGGTGCACCAGCTGCTACTACAGTTCCATCTTCACTCAAGGCGAGGGAACGGCCCATTTCACTCAAAGCAGTTGCCCCAAAAACTGGCGAACCCAATCGTTTCCATTCGCCGTCCGCGAGCTCTAATATTTCCAAATAACCAACGTCCTCTTGACCACCTGTATCCATCCGAGGAGCACTAATGGCTAAGCGCGAGCCGTCACCAGATAATGCCACATCAAACCCAAAACGCGTACCCAGACTTGCCGGTCCAAGAATGACGTCGCCCAGTGGCTCATAGTCGATGCCTACTTTTTCAAACATGTTGATTTGCCCTCGCAGGGTCGTTGGTGTCGGAATGGCCACTACCTTCCCATCACTCGAAATGGCATTTGACAATCCGGAATTCCCACCTTCGATGCCATTGATGCCCCATTGAAACGTCCAATTATTAAATACCTCCGCATAGACAGCAATGAATCCTTGGCTTTCTCCTCGGAAAGGAGCACTTGCAATCAGCAACCTCCCATCTCCAGATATATCTACACTGTAGCCCCTCTGCTCATTTTCCTCCATGCCCACGATATCAGTGCCTATTTGATCTTGACCAATAATTGCCTGGGTTAGACTTACCCAAACCCATAAGATTACAGCAACGCGCTCCATTTCTGGTACAGTTTTAAGTTGTACTAAAGTTAGATCACCAAATCAGAAATGTGCTCATCCAAAAGGATGATTGTGCCCTCACCAATGCCGATATTTCAGTGAATTAACTTAATTACCCCTTAATGCAACAACATTACCCAACAGTTCCATGGAGTCGGCCTAATTTCAAAGTCAGGGTGGGCTCAACTTTAGCTGACTTATACTGGAAATAAATTTTCCAATAATCACTCGAAAGGAATCACCGCTATTTATTTAATCAAAACATGTACAACATGAAAAAGATGTTCCTTCTTACACTTGCTCTCTTGGGATCAATTTCCTTGGTAAATGCCCAAGCACTTAAAAAGGAAACATACTCGGAATTCATCAAACAAAAGTTGATTTAAAAGAGGGCGTAACCATCGAAGAATATGTGACCTTAAGCCTTGTATCCGAACACATACCTGATCTCATTATCTCTGATGTGATGATGCCAGAAATGGACGGATTTGAATTGTGTCAATCAATTAAAACAGATCAGCGCACTAGTCATATCCCAGTAATCTTGCTCACTGCTAAATCTACACAGGCTAGCAAACTAGAGGGACTTAAGGAAGGTGCAGATGCGAACCTGGTAAAACCCTTCGACAAACGGGAGCTGTTGGTTCGCATTTATAATTTACTGGCCCATCAGCAAAAACTCCAACAACATGATCAGCAATATCACATGCTGCCAGAAGTGAAGGTGAAGGACAACAATTTTCTACAAATGATTAAAAAGCACTTGGTGCAGAACATCGGAAACGAAAATTATCAAATAGAGGATCTAAGTGACGCGGTACACCTTGGTCGAGTTCAACTATTTAGAAAATTAAAAGCCTTGACAGGAAAGAATTACACAGAGCTCATTCGCGAAATGCGAGTTCATCGCGCAAAGGAACTGCTAAAAAAGACCGATCTCACCATCAATGAAGTTGCCTTTCAGGTTGGTTTTAAAGAGGGTAATTATTTTGGAAAAGTGTTTAAAAAGGAAGTAGGCATGAGTGCTGGAAGATATCGACGTGAGTACACCTGATGCATCTCGCCATCTCCATACTCGACCACCTGATCTGATGCTCGGGTGAATCTGCCCAGGTGCGTATGAAGGCAATTCCCAATCTGAAGCAACCTGTATACCATAATTAGCAATTATAACACCGGCATTCCATCTTGATCCATAGTTAATTATTATGTCCAACCCTTTCACATCATCCACGCTGGCTTTTCGTGTTTCCCACCATTCCCAGCAATTTCTATATCTTAACAACAATCTAAAATAAAACAAATGAACAAGAATATTCTAGTCATTGGGGGTACCGGTACCATTGGTCAGTCTTTAGTGCAATTGCTAGAGCATGGCAAGGCAAGTTTTACGGTACTTACGCGCACACCAGAAAAAGCAGCACCCCTTCAAGAGGCAGGCATTTCCACCGTGATGGGATCATTGGGAAATTGGCCAAATATTGAGAACATCTTACCTGCCGTCGATACGGTTTTCCTTTTGACCAGTCCTTCTCCGGAGCAAGTCGAGTTGCAGAATGGACTCGTCGATCGAGCCAAGTCGTCTGGTGTTCGTAAAATTGTTAAGTTGTCGGCAGTGGTGGCCGCCAATGGACCAGATGTCCACTTACGGAGATGGCATGCAGCTACAGAAAAACATCTCCGTGAAAGCGGGTTGGAATATGTCATTCTACAGCCGCACTCCTTCATGCAAAACATTTTAATGAGTCTAGAAACGATCCAGAAACAGAATGCCATCTACGAATCCATCGGCTCGGGAAAAATACCCATGGTCGACACCCGTGATGTAGCGAAGACCTGCTATCGCTGTCTGACCAGTGATGAATATAATGGAAAGGATTTTATCATCACTGGGCCCAACTCGGTTGGTTATGAAGATTTGGCAAAAGCCATTTCCAACGCTACCGATCGCAAAATCAATTACATCCCCATTCCGAAAGAGGCACATAATCAAGCTATGAAGTCTGCCGGATTGCCGGATTGGCTAGCTGATGACCTGACCGACATGAGTGAATATTGGTCTGACAGCCAGGAAGAACCTACGCCACATTTTGAAAACATCACAGGCGCTCAGCCGGTTGATATCGACCAATTTGCCCAAGACTACGCGGATTTATTTAGGAGTTGAGCTCATGATCCATACTGTGGTAAGGATCTTACCTTAAACAAATTACCAATCAGCTGGCACAGATTAATTTGAGATGCAAATAAGCTTTCAGGTGCGATCGATGCGTGATCAGGACATTAGAGAATATCATCTAATATCGTACCGACTATTAGATTTCCAATACTTCGAAACGAAGCCACCATGCCGGCCAACGGGTCCCTGTGATCACGTTTTACCATCTGGCATGCAACCAAAACACCTGGATTTGCAACTTAATTGGAATAAGTAAGTAATATTCGTCAATATATTAGGTGTTGTCAGGAAGTGTTGGACGAAGAATGATCATCGTGGGGGACAGCATGGCGATAGTGATTCAGCGACGGGATCCCATGTGGTAAGAATCTTCCTCCTTTCTGAGAGAGATATCATATATTGGAATATTGGTATTGAATCCCGTGAGTGGTCGTGACCACGATTCGGTGTCCAACCAATGAGCAGGATAACCATCCGTGTCAAGTAGTCGAAGAAATGAGTAGCATTCGTTTAGCCCAATTGCTCTGCCTCAGTTTTTTTGCAGTATTTCTCTTCCTGAACCTAAAGAAACGAGGAACCCCAGCTATTCAAGACCTGCTAACAACTGGTTCATTTATTGAGATAGATTCCAATATTAGTTTAGATCAACCCCATGGATTAAAGGTTGATTCTGCAATTAAGTATTTTCGTGACTCGACCGGTGACCTTAGCTTTGAAGAAATCCGACATAAAAGAGATGAATTTACACCAAGACTTAGTGATTTTCCTGTAAAAACTTTCGGACGAGAGTTTTGGATTAGGTTAGAAATTAGGAATAATGCTCTCAGTTCAAAATGGTATCTAGGTAATAAATCTTCTGAGACTAGGTACTATTATAGCAATGATCATGGACCGTGGATCTCGGGAAAAGTAGGAACACATGTCATCAATAATAGTGACCTGTTCCATATTGTGAGCAATCCATTTATTTCCATTGAATGTACCAGCTACTCGTCCACGGAGTTATATGCAAAGATGAGTCCGGGACGACTCACCATATCTGGCAATGATAATCTTTGGCGATTCAGGAATGTCTTAGCTAATAAACTATTTATTTACAGGTTCCAAATTGATCGACTCCAACGCATTCTTCCCATCACATTCATTCTGTTTACCGTATTTCTCTATCACATCGTGATCTATTTAGTCAACCGTGAACGAACATATTTACTACTGGGTTTGGCAGCACTCTCCTCATTGGTATTATTAATTGATGATAATTATTTTATCGTGCAATATTTCGACATTCGGAATGTCGGATTATTTGCAGATTACAGCTTCATTCCCAAGTACGCTTTTATCGCTATATCCATTCCATTTGCCATCAGTTACCTGCAACTTCCAAAGTATTCCAAGACATCACAAATCTTAAAATTTTGCTTCTATTTGGCAATGGTGAGCTTTAGTTTGCTATTCTTTATAAACCTGTTCATGAAGCATTTTTTTGAAAACCATCAACAGATAGTCCGATGGTATATACTGTTCCTTCTACAACTCGGCAATGTTGCTTTGGTTGCAGCAGGCATCATCGAATATTTTAACAGGAATCCCAATGCGCCATACTTCTTGCTTGGATCAGGGACTGTATTTGTGGGTTATATCGTAACCGTTATCCATGGCATGGGATATATTTATTTGGAAAATCATAACTTACCCATCGCAGTAGGGTATCTCTTTTTTTCATTTGGTCTAGCACACCAAATTAAGCTAAATCACGAGAGCAAAGTCAAAGCTGAAAAGCAAAAAATACTTTCTGAGCAACTGCATGTAGCGGAAGAAAAGGAAACAAAGCGCCTCAAGGAACTGGATCACTTGAAATCCCAACTCTATACCAATATTACACACGAATTTCGAACCCCAATCACGGTCATTTCCGGAA
This sequence comes from Saprospiraceae bacterium, assembly GCA_965223215.1. Lineage (GTDB taxonomy): Bacteria > Bacteroidota > Bacteroidia > Chitinophagales > Saprospiraceae > JABDMH01. The sequence goes on from CBDCVZ010000010.1 coordinate 1,604,878, forward strand.
TCGCGGACCAAATCACGGGCAATGAGGAGGAAAAGGCCATGATACAACGTAGCGCAACAAACCTACTTGACTTGGTTAACCAAATGCTGGATTTAAGCAAAATAGATGCCGGCCATTTCAAACCTTCAGTGGTCCATGCCGATATCGTGCCACAGATAATATATTTGTCAGAAACATATCGGCATCTAATAACAAGTCAGCATAAGGTCTGGGTATTTGACATTTCACATGATGCCATTTGGATGGATATTGATCCTGCCATCCTGGAGCGGGTTTTAAACAACTTAGTACACAACGCTACAAAATTTACTCCGAGAGATGGAAGCATTGAAATGCGTGTTGCCGTAAATGCCCGAAATTGCATCATTCACCTACAGGACTCCGGTAGAGGTATTCCTTATGACCAACTCGAAAAAATCTTTGACCGATTCTACCAGATTGACGCCACCACGACTCGCCAAGGTGAAGGGACCGGTATCGGCTTAGCCTTGGTAAAAGAATTGGTGACGATCTTAGATGGTAGCATTTCCGCGACAAGTGAAGTAGGCAGGGGAAGCACTTTTACCGTCTGTTTACCAATAAGAAATAACGCTCCAATCCTGCCTTGGAAGCCGAGCCAAAACCTTACTCAGCCTATCATCCCAGCAGCAAATGACTCATCGCAATCAGTGGAACATCACCAAAACAAGATTCTCATCGTTGAAGATCATGGTGATGTACAACGTTATTTAAGAAAGCTATTAGATCCAAACTTTATTGTCTTGGAGGCTGGCAGTGGTAAACAAGGATTGAGCATCGCTTTTGATAAAATACCAGATCTCATTATTTCAGATGTGATGATGCCTGAAATGGATGGCATTCAACTGTGTCAAAGAATTAAATCCGACCCTCGCACCAGTCATATTCCGGTTATTTTGTTAACTGCTAAGTCAACCCAGGATGATAAATTGGAGGGTTTGCGCGGTGGTGCAGATGCTTTTCTGGTTAAACCATTTGACAAGGCGGAGCTTTTTGTTCGCATAGAAAAGCTGCTCGAAAATCGACAGGTGATGCGCAGACATTATCAAGTGCATCACATGCTACCCATCCAAGAAGTCCAAGAAAATAGATTTCTCACTCGTGTTCGAGAAGAGATTGAAAAAAATCTGGCCAATGAGCAATATCAAATTGAAGATCTAGCATCGACCCTTTTACTAAGTCGCACACAGGTTTTTCGCAAACTTAAAGCACTGACCGGGAAGACCTATACACAGATAGCACGTGATATGAAAATCCATCGGGCTAAAAAACTACTCAGGAAAACAGATCTTACGGTTGCAGAAATTGCTTTCGAGCTAGGATTTAGAGATGCCAGTTACTTTTCTAAAGTTTTCAAGGATATGGAAGGTGCGTCGCCAAATGCTTTCCGAAACCAGGCTCAATAAAAAACGTCGGCAGCATGGTGGTTACATCATTCTCCAATTCATTCTGGCTAGATGTCAAGTTTCTAAAATCTTGACTTCTTGCAACATTTATGATGCTATTTGCAACGAAAACACCAAGTCGATCCCATGAAATAGATAAATATTTGCCATCAGATTAGGCCTGTTGATCCCATCACAAATGATTGAGAGAGAAAATTCCATATGAGGCTAACGCAAAAACCACTTTTAAAATTTGTTAATACTAAATTGATATTATGAGAATTAGACAGAAAGAATATTGTCCAGGCAACCTTTCCACTTCTTCACGTCGATCATTTATAAAATCAGGTATGATTGCTACCTCGGGATTGGTTGCTTCAATGCCAACCTTTAAGTCCCCTGATAAAATCAAATTGGGCATTGTGGGTGTTGGTTGGTGGGGCATTGATTTCCTTATCAAATATGCCCTGGAGACCGACCGTTTTGATATTATCGGCCTCTGCGATGTTAGCTCCAAAGCGCTCACAGATGCCAAAGCAGTAATTAGTGAGGGAAGTGAATCCGACCCCCGAGCCTTCAAGCATTACCAAGACCTCTACGAGCTAAAAGATCTCGAGGCCGTGATCATTGCCTCACCCCCTCACTGGCATGCTCTGCAGTTTATCGAAGCCTGCAGGAAAGGACTCGACATTTGGCTTGAAAAGCCAATAAGCTACGACATCCGCGAGGGACAAGCTATGATGGCAGCATATCAGGCGGCAGGGAATATTGTGAACGTCGATTTTCCCAGACTCTACAATACGGTAAATGGAGAAGTGAAAGATTTTATACAAAGTGGAAAAGCGGGTGATATTCTTCAAGTGGATTTTAATGTTCATAACCACACGGGGTACCCTGACGTACAGCCTATTCCAAATTATCTCGATTACGAAGCATTTTGCGGCCCTGCACCCCTTGTGCCATATCGCAGTTCGCCCGATCGAGGAAAACCCTCCTGGCGGGCCCAGAAAGATTTTGATCGGGGTGTGCTCGCCGATCGTGGCATTCATCATTTACAGAATATTCGCACCGTTATGAATTTGGATCTGCCGGACCAAATTTCAGCCGTAGGCGGGATAGGGCAAAGGGATGGAAGGGAGCATCCAGATCATCTGCATGTACTTTTTCAGTTTGGTGATCTTCCAGTAAAATGGAATCAAAAATCATGGGGTTATACTTCACCGCTTCCGCACACAAATATCGGAGTCTACTACTTAGGCTCGAAAGCAACAATATTTGCCAACGATACCGGTTGGGAAATTTATCCCGCCGATGGCAGTTTAAAGAAAACTTATGGTGATCTCAAATTGACTTATGGCCAAGAAAAGTTTATGCAGATGGTACAGAGAGTATTTCTCGCTCAATTCAACACCTTCGCTGATGCCATTATGGTGAAATCTGACCGAAGTATTAGGGGGACTTTCCGTGAGGGGTATATATCGACAGCTTGTGTAAACTATGCAGATCTAGCATATCAGACAAAGAGAATGGTGAAAATTAATAAGACAACCATGGAAATCGAAGGTAATGATGCAGCAAATGGCATGCTAAAACGACCGTACAGAAAGGGATATTTACATCCCTATTCATTAAGAACAAATGTGGCCAAGTAAGGTGTTTTTGCTGTGAAGGAATTGCACAATTGTAGGAATTTATGACCAGATGAAATACACTTGCTGTAACTTAATTAAAAAATGTTGAATGCAGGAAATCACACAGAGAAATGGCAGCTAGAAAAAAATTGTCTACTTCCCGCTAGAGCTACCTGATGGGCATTTCCGCTATGCGACAAGGTAACTAGCCCAATATTGGAAACTACTCACACAGCCAAGCTGTGCACTCCAACCCAACCAATCACACAATATCTATTCTCACATCACATAAAAATTAAGAAGAATCTTATCTTAAAAGAAGAATTAATCGAAATGCAAACCTATGTCAAGAATACTCGTCACTGGCTGTAGTACCGGAATTGGAAAAGAAACAGCCCTAACACTCGCCCGTGGAGGGCATAAAGTATATGCTTCCATGCGTAATCTATCTAAGGCTAAAGCATTAAATGCCGCAGCCGAATCTGAAGGCCTTGAGATCGAGCTCGTCGAACTGGATGTAGACTCAAATGAGTCGGTCAGTAGAGGTGTGGCAGCCATGATCTCAAAGGCCGGTGGGATTGATGTTTTGGTAAATAATGCCGGCATTGCTCCTCTGGGTCATGTGGAAGAGACATCAATAGACACTTTCAAGCAGGTCATGGAAACCAATTTCTTCGGGGCGATTCGCTGCATTCAGGCAGTACTGCCACAAATGCGCCAGCAAGGCCAAGGATGCATCGTCAATATTACATCGGTATCAGGCAGACTGCCTTCATCTCCCTATGGGGCTTACACTGCATCTAAGCATGCACTGGAGTCATTGAGTGAGTGTCTTGCCCAGGAAGTGAAAGCTTTTAACATTCGTATTGCTAATGTAGAACCGGGTTTTGTAGAAACACCCATTTTAGATAAACAGGGAGTACCACCATCTGATAGTATTTACCCACAGTGGAAGCGGATACATGGATTGATGCTCCAGGTGAGAAAAAATCCCGTACCCCCGATCCTCGCTGCCGAGCAAGTCAAGGAGATTGTGGAGGGCGATAGCTGGCAACTGCGCTATCCTGTTGGACCCGACGCAGCACCCTTTCTCGGTTGGCGTGCCAGTATGACGGACGAAGAATGGATTGCCCTCGGAGGCACCGCGGACGATGAAGTGTGGTATGACCGGATGGAGAAAGACTTTGGCATTAATGCCAGATGGTCCTGACGAACTTAGACTGAGCTACATTTTCGTCAGTCACTTTGCAGATCACCCAGCAATAAGAGAGGTAAAGCTTTTCCACAGATTCAAAACAGACCCTGATTTATCGCCTTATGAAAGGCTTCGCGGGTCGTCTTTGTGCCCATTTTCTTAATAATGTTTCGTCTGTGCTTATCAACTGTAGCCCTGCTGATAAACAGTCTATCAGCAATTTCGTAACTAGCTAGCCCATCCCCTACCCATTTTAAGACTTCCACCTCCCTTCTACTGAGTGGATTTGAATGACTACCAAGCTCTTCTTCATAACGTTGGAATAACTTGTGTCGATTGGGCCCAAGAAAGGTGTAGGTAAAATGCTGAAAGGGCACCAGATCTGTCAAATCGATTAACTTACCAATACAATACCGCACGGCACCCTTCGAATCCCGAGCATAACCGGCAGTACACTTGAGAAGGGTGCGCTTCTTATGGGTCTGATACAGGCATTTCAAAACATCTTTTTCACATTGAAGGGTATTTCTTGATTTATCAAAACCAAATTCTACGGCTACCTCCACATACTGGATGACGGCGGCCAGGTTAGTCTTGTGAATGTGTTCGTAGAGAATCGACAGCTCATTATGATGTGGTCCATCCATACCAACGATCTCATTGAAGTTTTTGGATAGCGGCTCAACTTGGGCTTGCTTACAGTCGATGACATACAGTGCTTCGTTAGGAAAAAGTGGATACTTGGCAATGATGCTGTCAATAACCGACCCAGTTGAAAAAGTGCCGTAGTCTTGCGCGAGGTGGAGGTCAATGATTTTTTCAAACATCTATGTAAATTCAATGGAGTAAATGGGTCTATAGAAACGAAAGGAATATACTAAAGTTAAGGAAGTTAGGGCCAAAACTTACAATTTCTATGGCCATCTAAATCTGCCAAAGCTAACTCATTCAAAGTTCAAGACGACAAGGTTTCATTGCAAGCACCATGTTGAGCCTGCCTAGCTGTAGGCAGGTAGTGGCACACAGAGATTTACGAAAGGCGATTAAAATTATTTGACAATCACTCAGGTTATTTCTACTAGCGACAAGCAACGGGTAGATTGCCCATAAAATTTAGCAGCAAAGAAGATTGATGTGGTTGGAGGAAACCTAGAATTTGTAATTTCCAAGACACTACGCATTGATGTTGCCTTTTACCAGGATGGTATGGATTCTCTACAATTTTTGTAGTATTAGATAAGTACTGACAGGAGTCAAATCATGGTTTTACCCGTTAAGGCCGATATCATGCAACTATTCCAGGGTGTGATTACATCCCTGGTGCCCATTGCCAAAGCCCATCGGGTAGCGCTCTCCTATCAGACACATCTCCGATCTCTAGATGCCCTCTATCAGCCTGAGCTGATCATAGTTGATTTTGCAAAATTGCTTTGTCGGATTATCTCCTTTACGCGACAAGGTTTTACAGTTGTAGTCGAAGTGGGTTTGTGCAGCAAGAATCCCAGCTGCATCCAAATCACGATATCCAGCCATGGAGCCGATCTGACCATGCTGAGTACCATCAGATCAGACTTGAGACATCAAGTGACCAGCGAGTGCCTACAAGACCGAACCACCAGTCGTTTTACGATGTCCATTCCATTAGATCCAGAGGCACCCCGTGCCCGTTTAAGAGCCGTAAAGCCGAAAACCATCTTGCCCTGGTATAACGAGATCAGGAAACGTCTGACAGCGCATTTCCAGAACGTGGAAAACCTTGAGCAAGCAGCCCGTGAAAAAGGGATCAACCAAGGGCTCTTCATGAAAAAGGTCAATGCATTGATATCAGACAATCTCGACAATGAGAGATTCAACGCCACAGAACTGGGAACAGCGTTGGCCATGAGTCGCACCCAACTATTTCGCAAACTTAAGGCACTCGTGCAAATGTCACCAAGTCGGTACATTCGTTTTTTTCGTCTCTTAAGAGCCAAGGAAATGCTTGAACGGGAAGACCTTAATATTTCTGAGGTGGCCTTCCGAGTTGGATTTGTTAGCGCCAGTCACTTCACGCGAGTGTTCTACCATCAATTTGGTTTTAATCCATCTTCACTAAAGAATCGCCAGACTGAGGAGTTAGGCAACAAAGGGAACATTTAGTCAATTCTTTGCAATAAATAGACAAATTATTCCCTCGAGCGCACCGTATCTTTAACCAGGGAATCAAACTAATTACTCAACCTCTCAAAGGTCCGTAGAGTTAAATGCACAGGTGGGCCTGAGAGCTTGAATTAAATACAATCAATGTTTACATAAATAATAAACCATCCAAATAAATATCATGGACTCACCACAAAAAAACAAAGAATTCATACTCAGATATATCCAGGCGCTCGATGGGAAAGAGAAAACGGAAGCGCTTTGTAATCGCTGGATGACAGACGAAAAATTGAAAGAGCATATTTTGTTCCTCGATGCCATTTTCCCAAAATACGACGGCATATTAGACGAGATGATTGCTGAAGGAAATAAGGTGGTAGTAAGGGCCCGGGGTAGAGGACGCCATGAGGGAGCTTTTAATGGAATCCCACCCACCTACAAAGAGGTAGAATTTCCTTTTGTGGTTTGTTATACCGTTGAAAATGAAATGATTACTGATCACTGGCTGGTGGCAGATCAAATGATTCTTATGCAGCAGTTGGGTGTGATTGATGCACCTGAGCCCCAAGTCCAGGGAGACGCATTGACGAAAAGCGAGTGATACCTTATTAATACCTAAACCCATCAAAAATATACATCCAGTAAAATGAAAAATTCCGTCACTTTAATCCTGATGATGCTCATGACAGCCACCTGTGCTGATCTCATGGGGCAGACCCTAGATCCGAAATCAGTTATTGCCGTCAATGAAATTGAACTTAGAGATGACGTTGATACCCTAGAATTTGAAAAGTTCGTGCTTTCCAAATTTGCCCCCATTTACAACGAAATAGAGGGCCAACAATTTACCCTGGTTAAAGGAGATAGAGGAAAACGCAAAAACAAGTATGCTGTGATTCTGCAGTTCGATAGCGTCGAAGACCGCAATAGAATCTATCCTGAAAAAGGAAAATCGACGGTCAAATGGGGAGGAACTCCAGAAATCTGGAAAAAATTTACGGATATGGCCATCGATCCTTATGCCGATCACAGAGGTACAAATTATTTAATCGTGAAGCACTGATCCTAAGATTTAGCCTCCTCGGAAACATCGTTCAGACCCCGATGGGATGATGTGCTGGATGGTTGGGTGAGGGAATGGTTGATTTTACGCATACTCCGCAGATCCTTGTTCAACCAGTACTTTAAAAGAGATCATCTCCATGTTCGGGTGTCTAGCACATTGGTGGCCAACTGGTGTACACAAAAAATACCCATCAATGAGTATTGTGCGGAGTGATCAAAAATCCCATCTTACTAAAGCAAACCATCAATTTAACAAACGCTGGTGGACCATTTGGAGTACAAGTGCCGACGGGTAATTTCCTGTAGCTCTGTATCAATTGATGTGTTTGGTCCAGCAAGGTATGGGCTTACATCAAAGTTACCCATCGATGCACTAAAAATACCAGTCTTTAAAGGAAACATGCTGCAACCTACCTCAGAAAATAAAATACCGTTAAGTCACTTGGAATTCGCTGGAGTGCTCCGACTTTTGCGCCGAACCTCAGAGCGACTGTCAAAGAGGGAATCAGATGGGCTGCGTAGTGACAGGCCCAATCTAAAGCTATGGCCTCCGTTATCATCCGCTGCCCTCCAGAAGGGTGCGGTGCCAAAATACGCATTGATGGGTATTGTGGATGGCAAAAAAGAATCCAATCTTGAGATAAACTTCCATACAGCACCAACCAAGACCCCCATATTTATTAAAAGACGGACTCATGTGGTGACTCCGAATGTTCAAAAAAAAATGTCCCGAGTGTTTACAACGACAGTGACGGCACATATTAATGCTCACCAGGCCTGCGTAACAAAATTACCAATAAATGCATCAAGGTTACCAGCATCAAAGCCTGATTAAGCACAATTTAGACTTAGTGATGAGAACCTCTAGGAAGTACATCGTTTTGACGCAAAATTACAATACGACGTGATCCTATTTTTATACATTCTTGATACCCAAAACTTTATTCAAAAGAAACCATCTAAACCACCCAAAATGAAATCTCAGACCACCACCGTCCCACTTTCACCCGATTTTGAGAGACTTAGGCCTAGCCGACAAAGCCACCATTTTCGTCGGAGTGTGGAAAGCTGCCTTCGCAAAAATCTGAGCAATCCCCATTTTCAAATGTGCGATCTCTGTGACTGTCTGCACATGAGTCGAACACGGCTTCATCGCAAATTGAAATTGTATTACGGTACGCATTTCACCCAATTGTTGACCGATTTTCGCTTACATCAAGCCAAGGCACTTTTGACCTCCTCCGAGCTCACCGTATCAGAGATTACCTACGAAGTCGGTTTTAAGGATCCCAGCTATTTTGTGCGTACGTTTCGCAAGGTAGAGGGTGTGACACCGCGGAGGTATCGGCTGAGTTATTTTTGAATCAGAGAAACACAACTAGGCCCTGCCAGTCTAGGGCAATCTCCGAAATCCATCAACCCATGGTCATTCTGCACGATTATTCGGCAATCCATCAAGTCATGGTTGCACTCGATCAATTTGGTAGTGATTCGCTATACACGTTTTGTGAGCCTATGATACTCGTTGAGATGACATTTGCACTGAGATGACAAATTTTCCAATACACGAAATGAACTAATAATACCAAAAGTCGCAACCTACGTACCAAAAAATCAAAGTAAGATAAATTAATATTGACATAGAGTTGACTTAGTTTTTGTTAAGCGACATTTTAATTATTGGGCCATTAGGAAAACAAATGCCATTTGAAACACCCTTTGTGCTAAAGGTACGACTGCACATCACCGAAAATATGCATCGCCATAACTATCAAATGGATGACTTGTGTAACACACTGGAATTCAGTCGATCACAAATCTATCGAAAACTGAAAACCCAGACTGGAAAAACATTTTCTCAACTGCTCCATGAAGCAAGAATTAGAAAAGCATGCCTAATGCTAGAAAATATGGATGCAAACATTTCTGAAATATCCTTTACGCTCGGATATAAAGACCCCAGCTATTTTGTGAAGGTATTTAAAAAGCAAATGGGCGTAACTCCTGGAAAATATAAAAATGAGGTCAGAGAAAAATGGAAAAAAGCAATAACATCTGGAGTACTTGAAAGGCATGAAACCAAAGTACCATAAAACGATACGAGTGTACCAGGTTTTGCAACCAAAGTCCTATAAAAGATAGATATAGCTTCCGAGCTTACGCACACATTCCGTGTATGCGAATGTAGAGAATAATTTATTAATTAAAACACAATCCGATGAAGACTCAACTTTTTTACCTAGTAATCTTTTTCTCGATTTTACCCGGTGCATTACTGGCCGACATAATTTTTACGAGTCAGGCGCAGTTAGATGCCGAAGGACCTGGTCTAGTGGGGCTTTATTCTGGAAACATTACCATAACATCGGGAGATCCTGACGACCCCATTGTTAACCTACTCCGTTTGTCCGCACTAACTTCGGTGGGAGGAGATTTGTGGATTGAAGATAATTTTTCATTGACGAATTTAGATGGATTAAGTGGGGTTACTTCGGTGGGAGGAGATTTGTGGATTGATTTTAATACTTTTTTGACGAATTTAGATGGATTAAGTGGGGTTACTTCGGTGGAAGGAGATCTGCGGATTGAAGATAATTTTTCATTGACGAATTTAGATGGATTAAGGGGGGTTACTTCGGTGGAAGGAGATCTGCGGATTTGGGTCAATAATGAATTGACGAATTTGGATGGATTAAGTGGGATTACGTCGGTGGGTGGAGATTTGAGTATTGGTCTTAATTTTTCATTGACGAATTTAGATGGATTAAGTGGGGTTACTTCGGTGGGGGGAGATTTGGGTATTGGTAATAATGATGCATTGACGAATTTGGATGGATTAAGTGGGATTACTTCGGTGGGGGGAGATTTGAGTATTGGTTTTAATACTTTTTTGACGAATTTGGATGGATTAAGTGGGGTTACTTCGGTGGGGGGAGATTTGAGTATTGGTTTTAATACTTTTTTGACGAATTTGGATGGATTAAGTGGGGTTACTTCGGTGGGGGGAGATTTGGGTATTAGGGTCAATGATGAATTAACGAATTTGGATGGATTAAGTGGGATTACTTCGGTTGGAGGAGATTTGGGTATTAGGGTCAATGATGAATTAACGAATTTGGATGGATTGAGTGGGATTACTTCGGTGGGGGGAGATTTGTGGATTATCGGTAATCGAATATTGGCCGCCTGCGCCATACAGGTCATATGTGAAGCTAATGTGGTTGGAACCTATACCATTGAAAATAATGCGCCCGGCTGCAACAGCCTTGAAGAAGTAGTGGAGGATTGTACGCCTTCCTATGAAGATATAAGGGACCTGATTCTGTCCATGATGGTGCCTCATGGCCTCTCCAACGCACTCCTCGATAAACTCGCCAATGCCGAGGCAGCCTGCAATGCCGGCAATCCGAAAGAAGCGGTCAACATCCTGAATGCCTTTATCCGGCAGGTAGATAAAGCCCAAAGAGATAAAAAAATCAGCAGTGAGCAGGCGGATCTATTGGTTTCCTCCACAGAAGAACTCATTGGCGCCATCCATTCGGGAGAGATCGCCTGTGTTGGTGCTTCCGCTCGAAGTGGCTTTGCCAATCCTCCCTCGATAAAATCTAATCATGTCTACCCCAATCCGACCAACGGCCTGGTCCATTTCCAGCGTGAGATCCAAGAAATCACGATCCGAAATGCCCTGGGGCAAGTCCTACATCGAGCAAAAGTAATATCCAAAATCGATCTAGCAGAATATGAATCAGGAATTTACCTGATTGAAATAGGAAATGGTGATAAAAAGGAAATTCATCGGGTGATAAAGCAGTAAAGTTTTTAAACTATACAAAAAAAAGAAACCAAAGATATTGGTTCCTTTTTTTATGTTGAATTATTTTCACCAGTCCTAGCGCCACAAATTTCGAACCCAAAATACCAAAACCTGCAACCTACGTACCAAAAATATCCTGCACAATGAATTAATATTGAGATAGTATTTACATAATATCTATTGAAGACCATTTTAATTATCGGGCACCATTCGAAATAAATGTCAATTGAGACGCCCTTTGTGTTAAAGGTACGGCTACACATTTCAGAGCATTTGCATCAGCCTAATTATCACATAGATGACCTATGTAACACATTGGAAATCAGTAGATCGCAGGTATATAGAAAGTTAAAAATCCAGATAGGAAAATCTTTTTCTCAATTGTTAAATGAGGCACGCATCAAGAAATCAGGTATACTCCTAGAAAATATGGAGTTAAATATATCAGAAATAGCCTTTACAATGGGATTTAAAGACCCCAGCTATTTTGTCAAGGTATTTAAAAAGCAAATGAGCGTAACTCCTGGAAAATATAAAAGTGAGATTAGAGAAAAATGGAAAAACGCAAGAACACTTGGGCGGATTGAAAGCCATGAAACGAAAGCACCATAAAACGATACGAGAGTGCCAAGATTAGAAACAAATCGTGGGTAACAACCTCTCAAAAAAATAAAACAATAATACAAACAAATCCAAGCATCAATATGCAGACAGAAGTTCTTTTAATTACCAAACAACGCAATGTGTCTGATCGTGTTGACAAAGCGCTTGACCATAACAAAAAGCTACGGTTACAGATGCAATCCGAAGTAGATCTGGGATACATCAGAAGGCATTCTCCCAATTCGGTCATGATCTTGGATCTCCCGACCTTAAAAAATGCAAAAGATATGACGGGATCGGTGATCATTGAGGAAAGCCAATGCCCCATCATTGGCATCGTATCTCCTCATGTAGGGAAAATAATGGAGCAAGTTAAAGGCAAAATCAATGTGCTGGTTGGTGATAAAGGAATAGAAGATGAGATCAACATGGCCATTGAGGTGAGCTTGCAGGGAGGTATTTATATCTCGCCTTATTTAGTCGATCATTTCAAACACAGTAATGATATTTCAGAGACCGATGTGAAAATACTTACCAAAACCGAAATTAAAGTCCTCAAAGCAGCTCGGCGGGGTTTGACCAACAAACAATTAGCATCCCAACTATACGTCAGCCCTAATACCATTCACTCGCACTGCCGAAATATTTATCGCAAGCTGGGGGTGCGGGGGAGAGTGGAGGCGATTAATGTGGTATTTGGTGGCGTGGGGTGATGGTAACTACGAGTTCTTTAGTAACTAATTTTGGAACCCAATAGTGATATTATCTAATTGACTGATTTTGACTACCTGTAAATTGATAACCATAAAATTTCAAACATGAAAAATGAATGGATACTGTCGATAGTTTTCCTGTTTTGTATTTTTCTAGGATCCTCACTTCCTGCTCAACAGCCCGCCATGGAAATTGAGGGCAAAGTGAAAGTCGGTGATGATTCTTCTCTGGATAAAAAAGGCATGATACGGTGGAATGAAGAGTTATGCGACCTGGAAGGATACGATGGGACAAATTGGTACTCTCTGACGGGGAAACACACGGCCAAAGTATCAAAAATTGGTAAATCTTCGGGCGCAATACCGGCATATAATATGAATGCAGATGGCATATCCATTTCTGACAGCAGCGCTATCATCTACGATTCGGGAGGACCCAATGGAGATTATTCTGCAAATGAGGACTACACCTGGACCATTTCAATTCCTACGACCGATGTTATCGGTATCTATTTTGTGATCGATTCACTACGAACTGAAACTAATTTCGACAGCCTTATCCTGGGAGATCAACATATTTTTGCTACGAGTTCCACCATTTATAACCAAGAACTTTTGGTTACTGGCCTAGCTCCAAACGGAAGTGGAGGTTTGGAATTGGACATTCGCTTTCGCAGTGGTGGATTGTTTCATCGTTTCGGTTTCGCAATGCGATACGACATCGTCTATGGAGCATCAAATGAACCTAATAGTGATCCCTCACCTATGTTAACAAAATGGACACAAAATCAACAGAGGAATGCAACTTTTGGAGGTCTACAATTTGGAGATGCCTGGGATATACAAAACCTGGGACAAAACAGCATTCAATATGGTTGGAATACACTTGCTGATGGTGACAATACGGTGGCGTTTGGACGTGGTCAGGCTAGTGGTGATAATGCGGTAGCAATTGGACAAGGCCAGGCCAGCGGCGATAACGCAGTAGCATTGGGCCAGGGCGTCGCTAATGACGATAATGCAGTGGCTTGGGGAACCTCCAGAGCTCTTGCCCGTGGCTCTATTGCCTTGGGAGAAAGAGCATTTGCAAGTGGAGATTACGCTATCGCATTGGGAGATCGGGATAGTGCTGTGGGTAACCGTTCACTGGCCTTTGGACTAGCTACTAAAGCGGCAGGTGCTCAATCAATTGCACTTGGCGCTTTTGCCAAAGCATTAGGAGACTACTCCATAGCCATCGGCGAAAGAGCTGTAACCGGAATCTTACATTCAGACGCAGTAGCGTTGGGACTTCAGGCTACATCAACCACCTCGAATCAATTCGCTGCCCGGTTTACTAATGGTTATCGCTTCGAGACCGGGAATAGCACAAGGGTTGAGGTTGCTCCTGGTGGAAATGCCTGGACATCGATCTGTGATCGGAGAATCAAAGAAAATTTCCTGCTCCTCGATGGTGATCAGGTGCTACAAAAAATAGCTGCTATTCCTTTTGGCTCATGGAATTACATCGGTCAAGATCCCGGAACACAACGGCACTATGGCATTATGGCCCAAGATTTTTATAAGGCTTTTGGACAAGATGCTTACGGCTCCATCGGAAATGACACAAGGGTCAACCCCATCGATCTACTGGGTGTTGCTTACAGCGCGATAAAAGCACTAAACGAAAAAGTCACCGCTTTAGAAAAACAAAATCAGGTACTTGCTCAATCACTGAAACACCTAGCTAAATGACCATTTTATATTTCTTTCGAAGTGGTTTTCGGAATCACTCTTAAGGCAATATTGATGGTAATAAGATCATCAATTCAACTTAAATATTTCACACGAGTAGGATTAACGAAACAGCTTTCAAATATATCATTATGAAGACTTTATATAACCGATTTTTCTGGTTTCCAATTTTATCTCTTTCACTTCTTTCACCTATAGTTATTATAGGTCAATCATGGTGCCCTTTTTCAGGCACCGGTACCAGCTGGGGAACAGTTGTATGTTTAAATTCACAAGAAGAAGTCAATCAATTCGAGGCTCCCACTAACGGTGTTTTCGAAGGTATCTTAGTCATCTCTGGATCTGACATTGTCGATCTAAGCCCCTTAAGTGAATTAACAGAAGTAATAGGATTGATTGTTATTCAGTATAACCCAAATTTGCAATCCCTACATGGTTTAGCAAATATCAAGTCAATCAGGTTTGCTGAAGGAATTACAGTTTCTGAGTGTGGAATTATGATAGAGAATAACCAAAACCTTAGCACTTTGATGGGTCTCCATAACTTGGAATTGGTCGAAGACCAGTTTTCGATACGCTTCAACCCGCAACTTGGCGATCTAGACGGACTTCAAGGGCTCTCAGAGCTAACAGGAACTCTTTCGATTGATAATCTTACAACCTTGGCTAGTTTGGATGGCCTTACTGGCCTCAGAAAAGTCTTTAGTCTTCAGGTGACAAACAACTCGGCCCTTCAAACTTTGCATGGCCTTTCTGCCATGAGTGATATCTACCGAATATCAATAATAAACAACCCTCTACTAAGTAATTGCGCTATTTCGGCAATTTGTATGGCTCCTGATATTATCACCTACATTGGTGACAATAGTACTGGATGCAATACTATTGAGGAAATACTAGATGATTGTGCGACCGATTACAATGATGCTATTCGCATCATTACAGACTTAAACCTTCCCGATGGAATATCAGAAGCTCTGACTGGGAAGATTGCTAATGCCCAAATAGCATGTGACGCTGGAAATGAAAAAGAAACTGACAACGTCCTAAGTGCCTTCATTCACCAGGTAGAAGCTCAGCGGGGAAAAAATATTACAACAGAGCAGGCCGATCAGCTGATAGCCTTAGCTGAGGAACTCAAGGCGATCGATTGTAGCCTGCCATCCATGCCAGCACCAATCCCTCCGGGCACCTTACTCCAGGAGTCATTTATCGCCTTTCCAAATCCGACATCAGGCTTAATTCACCTGAGTCAATCCGGAAAAAAGGTGACCATTTATAACTCCATCGGGCAAAGGATCAAAATAATAAACAATAGCCCCTCGATCGATCTCACTGATCAACGGCCTGGTATTTACTTATTGGAAATCGAAGGGAATGTGATAAATATCGTGAAGCATTAGGATGGTCAATTGATTTGGATCCAATCCCCAATTCAACTATCGATTTCTAATAGAATATCGGTATTTCAAAAAACGCCATAAACTATATAAAATAAAATCTAATGATTTCCAAACAACACTCAACACTAAAGACCTCTGTCATCACATTCCTGATGTCAATGACATTAAATATCGTACCGGTATTTGGTCAGTCTGTCGCACCAAATATTCAGAACATCAACGCTTCCACTTATGAGGGCAAGGCATTAATCCTGGTAGGAGAACTTGTCACGAATTGTGTGTTGGCTACTCCAATCTCATACCTCATAGTCGATGATAATGGACACATTGTTGATGAAGCCGCCAACATCGATTGTTTACATGAAATTGAATTGACCATTACGGATGTTGACGTTACCTATTCAACATTCTTCTACAGTGATGCTGGTAGATGCTTTGGGAGTCTTTCGTTCTCCGAGGGGCGCTCCGCCACGCCCGATCTGGGTACCAAAGGTCCAAATTGCACCGATCTCGGAGCAAGTCTCAACGTAGATGGAGAGATTAGAATGATGCTTTCTGAGATGATCACGAATTGCTCAGACGCAGCCCCAGTAGAGCTTCTTTTACTTGATATGCCATATTCAATGCCTCAATGGTCATGCCTTGATGTAATCAAAATGCCAGCTCAATCTGGTGAATCATTCGAATTTAGCATTCAAAATCACCTGGGAAGGTGTATCAGTACCATTTTTGTTGAGCCCGAAATCCAAGGGATTATTTGCACATCTTATAATTATCTGCAAACCCTCATTGAAGCACTATCCGGTAGTAAAGATGAAGCCTTTATCGCCAAAATCAATGCAGCAGCCAGCGCCTGTACGAGAGGTCAAGCTGATGTAGCAATAAATTCTCTCAATGCCCTGATCCACGTTTTGGAAGCGCAAAGAGACAAAAAATTGTCTTCAAGCGAGGTTGATTTGCTCATCGATCTAACCAATACCTTAATCCAATCCATTATTAGTAGTGAATTTAATTGTGGTGAGGCTGCACTAGATCAGATAAGTCCTGATCCAATTGCCACCCGATCAGAAGTAATTAAGATATATCCAAATCCAACTTCCGGTCAGATCCATCTAACTCAACCCAGCCAGGAACTTTCCGTATATGATGCCATTGGCCAAAGGATCCAAATGCTCAAGAATGTGACCGACATTGATTTAACAAATGAAGGAAATGGTTTTTACTTCATTAAGATTGATGATGAGGTGCATCGAATTGTAAAATATTAAAATGACTCAAGGGTACCTCTAAAAACCTCTGAATGAGATCGGTTTTGCAATATTTTGGATTTAGACCAGTAGGTAAACACATTAGTTATTATCTACAATTTCTTCATTGGCTTTGCCATCTCTTCGTTGTCGTCGCTTGCAGGGGGCCCGCCCTGCTTCACTCCTGCCGCCTCAATCTGGCAAACCCAATATCGAAATTCTTACGTAAAACTAATGTGCTTGCCTACAGCGAATTGAGAGAGCATATCCGGAGATACGTGATTGAAATTCAACGAAGTATAAATTTAAAAGATTCAAAAAACAAAAGGCGAAGCCATTGTGTCCGATCCATGAACGGGGTTTTAGAGGTACCCTCAATATTGACTGTAGAAAACCCAGCAGTTTATTAGGCCAAGAACCATCAGATAAATGAAAAGGAAAATGCTGTGATGCAGCCCACCAACCTAAGCGATGAGCACACCGCTATTATCTTAACTAAATCATTATCCTCCGATGTGTGACTACTGTTTCCGCATACCCTGCTTTACGAAAAATGATATTTTTTAGCAGTCTTCAAATTTAATGGAGTTCGACCTGAAATGCATCTCCCTCCCATACCCTTAAGTTTGTGAATGGATTATTCTTGCATTCCATACAACCCAGTTTAAACACTAATGGGTCCTTCAAATAAGGTTTTGACCCTTCACTTTGGCATTTGACATTGATGGTTTCGATTGGATTCTATATAAAATAAATGTGCAAGACCATCACCTTCATTTATATTTAAAGTGTTTGAATCTTGGATCTAAGAAGATACAATTTATTTTGCCGAAGGAATCAGATAAAAGCTGGGGCGACTCTGTAGAATATATAGAACAGATAGAAAATTATTGGGAAGACAGACCGTAACCTAAAGTACCAAAAATTGATACGAGAGTACCAAGGATTGAAAGGTCTAAATGGTAACATTACTTGGAGGCGATTCACTTTAAAGACATCGGAAAAAGTTTTTTTGTGAAATTGAAATTCACAGATAGTAATCACAGATAAATTCACGAAATATAGTATCCACAAGAAGGATACATTTTTCAACACTCAGATTAAACTACAATTAAAATCACAGCCATGTTAAGCAGATTATTCTTCACAATTTTAGTAGCATCTCTAATGAATTCGACCATACTCGGGCAAAAACTCGATGTCGCAGGAAAAATCACGATCGGCAATGACAGTGATCCTGCTACAGCAGGAATGCTTCGCTATAACACTTCCACCCAGGATTTTGAAGGTTATGATGGTCATCAGTGGTGGTCGCTTACTGGTAAGATGGTCGACCCTGATTGCCTGTTCAATCCTACCGAAGAATCAATCAACTCTCTCGATCCCTTGGTTTATAACGCCCTTGATGGTACCAATCTCATGCAGATTGAACTTTATGACCCCGCCACGGGATCATTTACCCTCGGAGAAAATTATGCCACTTGCAATAATTGCGTCCTAATGGTCACTGATTACAATCCTGGCGATGGAACTTATGACAAGCTCCTCTTGGCTAGAGAAGGTACACTTGATATTAGTAGTATCACGACGAATTTCTCCGGCTCCATCAATAATGCCATCCTAGAGGAAGTGACCATAGATCCATCTACTTTTGTTTCGACACCAGTGCCAGGAGGCTTAGAGATATGTATTAATAACTTTCTATTTAATACGCCCATAGGAAGTACTTCTCAATCTCCAAAGAGGGACATAATGTTGAAAAATCAGGTAATGGTATTAAAGCAAGCAAAATAAATGAGCCTCGAGAAGTGCAGCCACCATTCAAAGATTTAGCTAACCACGCAATTTCCATTGATCATGACACCATGTATGAAAAAATTGTTTTCGATTTCCACAATTATCCTCACAGTATTTCCACTCATCAGTCAAAATATCTTCGAAATTCCGACATCTGTGCGAGAGGATGGAGCCTCTCCTGATCAATCGGCGGTATTTGACATCCAAAGCACTTCCAAGGGAGTACTGATACCCAGGATGACTGAAAATAACCGTATAGAGATTACCATGCCTGCCTCAGGGCTCCTAATCTATCAGGTAGACGAAGAAGTAGGATTTTACTTCAACAGTGGCACTTCATCCTTACCAAATTGGCAACATTTGAGTCGAGATGCTGACAGTGATCCCAATAATGAGATAGAGACCTGGTCTACTCTCACAGGCATCCCTGCAGACTTCTCAGACAATATTGATAATATTGATGATGCCGATAATGATCCAACGAATGAATTGGAACTACCACAAAATGGGGAATTTGGGCAGGTACTTATTTCGCATCTAAATGGAACATATCAGTGGGATCATCTAGGAAAGATAGTTGATCAAGATGGGGATAGCCAGGTGATTGCACAACATGGATTTGGTTCAAGTAAAGACGCCATCCAATTTCAACTCGAGGGTGCTCTTGCCCTTACCATTAGAAAAGAAGGAAGATCTCACAAAATACATACTTTTCCTAGTGCAATTGTTCCTAATCTTTATTTTGGGGCCAACGCTGGTCTTAATGATACTTCAGGATATAACAATATTGGTATAGGAACCAGTGCATTGAAATCAATCAATAATGGTTTAGACGGACAAGGGAACATTGCGGTGGGGACAAATGCGTTTGAAAACCTCTCAGGAACCAATTTTCAGGCTCTTAGTAATATTGCCATCGGAACCTTCTCTGGGAGTAGTTTAATGGATGGATATAGCAATACATTCTTGGGAGCCTCATCAGGTAGTAGTTTGGTAGCAAGATCTGACTTTAATGTGTTTGTAGGATCTGGTGCAGGTCATCGATTAACTCGTGGCTTTAATAACGTAGTGCTGGGTTCAAATAGCAATTTTTCAGGAGCACCTCCAAAATTCACCCAATCCGGAGCTGTAAAATTAGGGCACGACGCTGGCCTAAATGATTCCACTAATAATGTCCTTCACATCGCAAATAGTCATACCAAGTCACTGATATCCGGTGACTTTAGCAAAGATTCTCTTGCTATCAACGGAAGTCTTCGTCTCAATGGCAATACGGATCTTTCGAGCTGGACTCTTGGCATCACCGGTGAGAGTATTATGAGGGAAGCCAAGATTCACTTGTACGAGAAAGCGAACCCAACTGATCTTACGGACCAAGGAATCACTTATCACGACAATGCTGCAACACATAATTGGACAACAATGTACGGATCGGCTCAGGATTTTGATATAGCTTTTGATGGTATCCTGAAAGCTTATGTTGAAGATGTGGATGGAAGTTACAACATTGCATCAGATAGACGCCTCAAGACCGATTTTAAGGATATGCATCCCGTCCTTCCACGGGTAATGAAATTGAAACCGACAAAATATAGATATAAGTCGTCCACTAGTAAGCATCAAACAATTGGGTTTATCGCTCAAGAAGTTGAACCATTGTTTCCTGAGCTAATTTCGCAGAAGGACCGTGTGAAGGGCTTGGCAATCACAAATATGACTGTGATCGCTATTAAGGCTATTCAAGAGCAACAACAAATTATTGAAGTGCTACAATCAAAAATTAATTATTTATCCGAGCAGTTATCCTCCCTGAAAAGATAGGTCTTTCGGAAGCAGCCTGATCAGAGATTCCTTAGTGGGAGTGTTTGAGAAATTTATGATGACCTGTCTGGTCTACTGATTATCCGGGCAGTATTCTTCATCTTGAAGACCAGAGTGGTGTGGAAACTCACAAATCATCATTGGGTGTGGAGTACTCGATGATGTTGGATTTCATGATTCAACCTAGGCACGAAACTCAAAATCAAAAAATAGAGACATGAAAACATTATTGACTTTAATACTAGGAGTAACTATAATCACACCACCAAATGCTCAGAAACTACTTGATATCGAAGGAGCAATTAAGATCAGCGATATCCATCAAAATCCAGAAGCAGGAATGATCAGATGGAATGAAAAATATCGAGATTTTGAGGGGTACACTGGTAAAGATTGGGTTTCGTTTACTAGTCCCAGTAATGACTGGGGGACTTCAAATAGATGTGCCACTGAAAACCAGTGCCTCTTGGGGTCAGAGGGAATGACTTATGATATATTTGGGAGTGCCATTGAAATCTCTGGTGATTATATGCTGATCACTGCCGTGGCAACCGGAGATGACTGGCCCAACACAGCTACTCCTGGAAAAGGTTACATTTTTCAAAAGGTCGCTGGTAATTGGACAGAACAGCAAATTTTGACGGCATCAGACGGCACGAATGGTGACTTCTTTGGGAGGGGTGGAAGTATTGATGGAGACTATGCGGTCGTTGGTGCTGACTTTCATAATTCTCGGCAAGGAGCCGCTTACATTTACCATCGCAATGGTGCAACTTGGACTGAACAGGCAAAAATCATCCATTCCGATGCTGCCTCCAACGATGACTTCGGTTGGAGCGTAGATATTGATGGTGACTATATAATTAGTGGTGCTCCATGGAATGATGTGCCTGGAGTGGGAAATAACTCTGGAAGAGCGTACATATTCCATCGATCAGGATCCAGTTGGTTGGAACAAGCTCTTTTGGAGGCCTCCGATGCTACCTCTCAAGATCTATTTGGTTATCGAGTGAAGATCAGTGGTACCATCGCTTTGGTTGGAACCTCTTTTAATGAAACACTTGGATCACCAGATCAGAGAAGTGTGTATGTCTTTGAGCGAACCGGCACCAACTGGCTTGAAACGGAAAAACTGGTTGGATCCAGTAGTCATGCCGGCGACGGATTCGGGCAGACAATGGCCATACATGGCAATCGGGCAATAGTCGGCGCTCCCATTTACGAGGAGAACGGTATTGCTGCTGCAGGCAGAGCTTACATTTTTGAATATGATGGATCGAACTGGTCTGAAATAGCTGTGTTAGCCCCAAGAAGAGATCGCGCGATGAATTACTTTGGAATCAGTGTCGATATTACGGATGAATATGCCATTGTCTCTTCTGATGGGCAAGTCCATGTCTTTTGTCAGATCGATGGTATTTGGGCTGAACAAGGTTGTTTAAAGGCGTCGGATTTAAATGCTTATCAGAATTTCTATTTGCCAAGAATCAACGATCAGTGCCTTGTCCTAGGAGTTCCTACCCAAACGGTAGATGGAAAAGAATGGCAGGGTAAAGTGTACGTTTATGAAAAGAATTGACGGAGCATTAGATCGAAAAATTGTTCGATGGAATCTTCAAGAAATTAAATACCTACTACGGTAGGGCTTGTCACTTGTTGAGATGACAGAGCCAGATCCTTCGTGATCATTTAGATCTGCAGCAGTTTCCCTTAATAGCTATTAATGGTCTCGAAACATCTCACGAAAATAATGAATGGCCTGGTCCTTTTTTGTACACTATTTTCTGACAAAAGGTGCCTTCCAAAATCTTGCAACCAAAGTGCCAAGAATAGACATCAAAGTACCAAATAATGAGATTCCGATTTTCTATTTTGAAAAATGAGACGTTTAATCTCAACAATTATGAATATCTATAGAATAGCACTTGCAGCAGTTCTTTTGATTTCGATGATGGTTTCGGCAAGTGCTGAAATGCTACCTGTCAACGATTTAGATGGCGACGGAGTGCCAAATGACATGGACAATTGTCTACTCACGCCCAATCCCTTTCAAGAAGATGCAGACAACGACGAGGTTGGAGATGCTTGTGATGTATGTCCCGGTGTGGATGATCGGGTAGATGAAGATGAGGATGGTCGACCTGACTGCCTCCACCCACCCAGTTTTGACGAAGTCAAAGAAGAATGGAAGTGCGGCAAAGATAAAAAGAAGGTGTACGTTACTTTTTACCCCAATCCAAATTCCGATGAGGCTATTACCCAATGTATTTCTTTGTCAGCCCTCAAAGTACTGCAATATACCAAACGCAACCGGCGCATTTATTTAGGCCTGCCAGCACCTCCTAAGGATTGCAATTGCAACGGCATTGACGAAGATGGCGATGGCATTCCGGATGATGATTTCGTACCCATCCCTACGCGTTGCGGTCAGGGCGCTTGTCAATCCACAGGATTTCGAATTTGTGTAAATGGACAGATAGTCGATAATTGTGAGCCGGGGATTCCCGCACCAATTGATAATACCTGCAATTCCATTGACGATGATTGCGATGGCGAAGTCGATGAAGATTTTTTCCGATTCCATCATCTTGCGGCATTGGGGCTTGTCAATCGACAGGACATCGAATTTGTGTGAACGGACAAATAGTGGATAATTGTGAGCCCGGCACACAAGCACCTATAGACCCTACCTGCAATGGAATTGATGATGACTGCGATGGTGAAGTGGATGAGGACTATAGTATGACTCAGTCATTTTGCGGCATTGGTGCTTGTCAATCAACAGGATATGAAATCTGTGAGGGTGGAAAAACTGTAAGTACCTGTGTCCCAGGTTCTCCAGCCCCTTTGGAAATTTGCGGCAATGGATTAGATGATGACTGCGATGGCGAAGTGGATGAAGGTTGTGCAAACGCAGTCATTCCCACCGGCGACAGAGGAAGGCCTGGCAACCTCAGTGGTACGATCCATATTTATCCCAATCCAACATCCGAGCTCATCAATATTGGAGTACATATGGAGCATAATACCATTAACAAGATCCACCTGGTGAATGGACTTGGTCAGGCAACACAGCTCACCATGCTGCCCCTATCAAAAGGGCACATGGCAGTAGATGTATCTGAGTTTCAGGCTGGTCTGTATTTCCTCCATATCACTAGTGACGAGTTTAAGGTCATTAAGCCTATTGCCATAAAATAAGTTGTTGCTTTGGCAATCAATTCTTAAAAACCTGACTATCCGGATCTCATTATGAATATTACGGACAATGCACCCTGTTGTACACTTTATAGGAGGTTATCGATAATTGCATTATTGTTGATCAAGGTATGGATGGTGTACCCGATGCCAGTACAATTGCCCTGAGATTTTCAATATAGATCAGGCTGATTCCGATTTAGACCAAATAGGTGATAAGTGAGATAACTGCCCTGATGTTTCCAACTCGGACCAACAAGACGTCTGTAGTGCGACCTTTACCAACTTCCGAGATCAATTGCTTGACCTACATATCGCTGACTTGCCAAAAGGACTACTGTCAAAACTTAACAAAGCCTGATCCGCTTGTGCCGATTGTGAGTCTGACCGCCCATTGTTCAGGCTAAATGCCTTCATTTAGCAGTTGACTGCTAAAGGGCTTCATAAGAAACTGGGAATCGCCAATGCAAATGCGTTGATTGAAGGTGCCCAGGTTCCAATCGATGCCATTCATAGAGGGGATGTCATATGTGCCTCTGGAGTTTATGATGGTACAGAGAAAACGGTGCACCGAGTAATTAAAAAGTGATTCTTTCTTGGTGAAGAAGGGCCTAAGTTTGGCTTTCGCTCAACTGATTTTTATTCAACTTCAGGCCAATTAGGGGCTTATGTACATTTGCTATGGATTGCAATGAGAATTCCGTGCATCAATGGAAGGTCGACCTGTCGACCTTCCATCTAAAAAGATCACAACATCATTGCACAATAATTCTGGATTACCACAATATCACCGCACCATTACACCCTTACCATGACAACAGTTCGCTTTAGCACCGCTATACCATTATTTCGCTGCACGACATGCCCTTTCTTTGGCCCTATCCGAAAAGACGACTTCGGATCTGCAACATCCATAATCTTGAAGAAGTATTCATCAGGTCAAATACACCTTGACAAACGGCTAACTCACGAAACGTTCGATTTCGCAATGCCTTCTATTTTTCCAGCCTCCGTAACCACACTCTTGATATTATCAACAACCTAGTTTTGGACTGCATTTATCAAGATTTGACCCGCAAGAAAACTGAGGTACAGAGGTCATATCCCAATCCAGACCATCGGATCAAAATTTCGATCCTGATTGGAAGTGACCGTGTATTTTTGATCGTAACCTGGAATGTTTATCTTTATAACAATCCATTGTTCACTACACCCCAGATCTGAAACCCACCTTAAGAAAGACCATCTGTAAATGTGCCCACCATCTTTCCAGCAGGATTATCCATTTTCGTTCCCCGTAATGCAGAGGTTTAAAACATCCCAACCTTGCCACCCACTCATTGGCGGTTCAGCTGATATACTCATAATTCAATCCAAATCATGATCATGCAAATGCATCTGCATAGAATTTTCATTGTTACCGCAAAGCACGGCAGACAGGGAGTCTCTTTTAAAATAGACGATACTTAACGACCATTCCAACCATGACTGGCAATTTCCCTATCTCCCTATTATTGATCCTGATCGTTTTTTCGATCTTTGGCTGTTCCGATGAAAGAAGGGTCGTAAAGGATTTTCATCTTTCAATCGTGGCTGGAAAAATTGCAGAAAAGTCCGCTGCAGACATTGAACCATTCACCGAGTATTCCGGGAATATTGTCATTACCAATGAAGATCAAACAAAATACTCAGGCTACATATATGCCGGAGAACTAGCTTCTTTCACCTTAGACACTTGTATCACTGGATATTCTCACTACCCTCTCTATCAGGCACTAGAAAATCCCTTGTACGTTCCCATTGAAATTGAGCCGCAAGCTACCGTGGAATTTAAGTACAAGATTTATCACTACAACTCCTATAATGTACCGTACCTCTTCAAGTCACATCTCTTATCAAATAGTGATTTTGAAACCGAAGTTGCTACCTATCACGATGCGACAAAAAAGCAGATAATTTTATATGCCTTTATCATTGGGTTATTATTTGCATTTCTGTTTTATGCAGCTATTAACCTGTGGGTTTATAAAGAACCCTTCTACAAATACTACATCATTTACGTCTTAGGAAGTATTTTCTACAGCCTCCTGGAGAACGAGCGGCATTTGGAATTCAACATCATATTCTCCACAAATCCTAGCCTTTTTATCTATCTCTACTCTTTTTTCAACGTAATATCCATCATTGCGTATATCACGTTCTTTAAGCTGTTCTTGGGCATTAAAGGTCGTGAAATTCTACTACATAAAATCATCAACGGTGTAACGATTCTCCTCACTAGCTCAATACTTCTCGATTTTATCCTCAACCTAAACGGTAATTATGTACTTGCATTTTACCAATCACTGGCCTGTAGATTGACCGCCCTTTTCTTGGGCATCTACTCAATTCTGATCTTGGCAAGAAGAAAAGAAAAAATCACCAATCTTATTCTAATTGGCACACTTATCTGGCTACTGGCAACACTGGCATACACCGCGGTCGGAATACTAAAATCGAAAGGCCTCTTATCATTCTCGTACTATTTCAATCCCCATATCATACTTCAAGTAGGGACTTTATTTGAACTCACATTGTTTAATATTGCGATTAACTCCAGGCAACAAGAAGTAGCAATCCAGAATGAGATTAACAAGGAAAAGTTGACGGTGTACGAAGAAGGAAATCGTAGAGTGCAAAATTTTTATACCAGCATAACTCATGAGTTTAAGACACCACTAACCATAATACTCGGCGTTGCCGACAACCTCAGCAGCAGTGAGGCCATTCTCACCATTAAGAACAATGCTAATAAACTTCTATCATTAATAAATCAATTGTTACAGCTATCTAAGAATAGCATTGGTACACCCAAACAGGAAGTGAAGAAAATCAATTTTCACAGATTGCTGCTACTTTTGGTTGATTCATACAGAGGCACTGCTACCTATAAAAATATTAAGTTATCCCTCAGGTCAAAAATAAAGAACATCTATATTGCAGCTGACGAAGATATGCTTAAATATATTTTGAGCAATCTGATAAAAAATGCACTTGATTTCACACCAAAGATGGGATATGTAAATGTATCACTAATGCAAAAAAGACCTAACTCGGTCTCCATCATTATTGAAGATAATGGAATCGGGATACACCCTGAGGATTTACCCCATATATTTGAAAAATTTTACAAAGGGAGAAATTCATTCGATTATGGTTCAGGAATTGGTCTGGCTATGGTCGATGCCTATACCACTGCCCTTGGCGGAACAATTTCAGTAAGCAGTAAATTGAATCAGGGCAGTACTTTTACTGTTGATTTTCCCACTGTAAATGTGGAACCAGTGCCACAAGTCCTCGTAGACGAGTCTCAAGAGTCATCTGCTGAACTTCAGTTACCCGTTTCAAACAAAGTCGGAGCGCAAAGAATTCTAGTCGTAGAAGATAACGTAGAAATCGCTAAACTATACTTCGAAATCCTTGAGCCAAAATTCAATGTCTTTTGTGCACCCGATGGTGAGGTTGGGCTGCAAATGGCCTATGAAGAGATCCCCGACCTCATCATCTCCGACATCATGATGCCGGAAATGGACGGATTTGAACTGTGTCAGGCGATCAAAAAAGATCAACGCACCAGCCATATACCGGTCATCTTGTTGACCGCCAAATCAGATCAGGAAGATCGTTTGGAGGGATTAAAAGGTGGAGCCGATGCCTACTTGGTGAAGCCCTTTGACAAACGTGAATTATTTATAAGAATAGATAAACTACTGGAAAGTAGGGAAAAATTGCGTGAGCACTACCAACAATTTCAAATGCTACCACAAGAGGCTGTCGAGGAAAATAAATTTCTCCATCGCATCCGCACCGTTATCGAATCGAATCTAGGTAATGAACAATTTCAAATCGAAGACCTGGCTAAGGAGATCCATCTAAGCCGTACCCAAATCTATCGTAAATTAAAAGCACTTACCGGAAAAACCTTCGTAGAAATCCTTAAGGAGATGAAGATGCATCGGGCAAAAGAATTACTCACTAAAACGGATAAAGCCATCGGAGAGATTGCGCTAGAGTTGGGATTCAGTGATCCAAGCTATTTTTCCAAAGTTTTTAAAGGGGTGGTAGGCAAGGCGCCGAGTGAGATGCGGAAGTCGTAGGCGCCACCAGTACATAACCGATTCGGATACGGAGTCAGCCTCTCTTCTGGTCAGTCTGGACTTCCAGCTCAAAAGGATGAAGGCCTAGATCATTTCGAGCATCAACGCACGGGCGATATTGACCCACCCATTCCAATGATGTTTGGATTGACCTTGCCTTCTCTTGATGGCATTCGCTTGAAGAAGCTTGATCAATCATGCCGGTCAACGCCTTGGTTAGCTTCTTACATCGTTAGGAACCATTACTGGGAACGTGCATAATTCCACATCCTCCCTGCCGCTTCCTCCTATTATTCCTTGATGTAACACCGGATTGTCTGCGGTTCAGACGGGCGCTGGGTAGTTTTCAGAGGCGCCCAAAGTGAAAATGCCATCATCGACTGCACTTACATCTCCTCCCCTCCTCCAGTTCGACCTCAAATTACCCATGATTGCAACCAGTTTAATAGACCTTCTCAGGCCTTCCCTCCATTTTCGGTTGGTATCAATTTATCTAATCAAATGCAATCTATTATGAAAACTTCCCTCCTACTTTTTATCCTGGCCAATACACTGAGTTATGCGCAGACCAACCTCACCTGCGACCAACTAAAGGCATTGGCTGAAACCGACCTCGAGATATGGAACCAAGCTGATGCGAGCCGGCTGGCAGAAATTTATCATCCGCAGGTCACTGACCTGACCTTTGGCTATAAAAACTTGGCTGGCAGAACTGCCTTTTTTGAAAGTATGCAAAAGGAAATTTCCAATCTCCACATTGACATCACTGATTTGATTTGCGGAGATCAATCCATTACGGCCTTTTATCGTTTGACAGGCTACAACAATAAATATCAAATACCAATAGATATCTCAGGCGTATTTAGCGCAAAGGTAAAGGAAGGGAAATATTATGAACTACGAGGATACTTCAATCTTCTAACCGCATTATTGCAAGCAGGCTACACCCTGACACCTCCTGAGCCTGTTTCCAGAGAGATAATGATGGAGCTGATGGAGAAGAACCTACGTATGTTTAACGACAAAGATCTGTCTCTGGCCGACGAAATTTTTAGTGAAGACTTTCGGAATTACTCTGCAGATCACTTGGATTACAAGGGACTGGCAGCCCGAAAGGCGTGGATCCAGCAGGTATTTGATCAGACTGACAATCTTCAGCTAAGAAATACTCAGATTATACTTGGGCACGATTCCATCACTCAAGAATGGGAGGCCACCGGCTATAATAAAATGTATAAAACTGATTTTATCACTCGAGGTATTAGCATCAATCGAGTGAAGGATGGTAAAATTTACTGGAGCTCCGGGATCACCGATATGTTAACACCATTGACAAAGGCAGGATATACGCTGCAACCTCCAAAATGATTGCGACTAATAAGAAATTCAAGGAATATCATTTAGAACCTGCTTCGGTAACTTCGATTTGCAACCGACCTTAATTCACAGCATTGCTCAATCAAAGTTAACATCGTAGACCAGAAATAATCTGAATTTTACTACATTATACATGATGGTTGGCAGCAAGGGAACACTATTGATAAGTGTGATTTTATCATTTTAAATGATCGTGCCCATGTCAAAGCTAAGTGCCAAATATTCACCACTATTCTTTAGCCTGGTTTTTCTGATTATTTTTATCATGACCTCGGTCAAAGTAGGCTCAGGGCACGGGTTTGTCAGCGATATCACTGCACCAGCAGATTCGATTCTATATATTACACACGAGCATATTACAGACGAACCCTTTGGAATAAACCTGCGCAAGTGCTTGTCAATTCTGCAAGACCCCAGTGCCAATCTCGGTTTCAATGAGATCCTTGCGCTCGGTGCCAAATTCAGGGACCCCGGTGCTTCACTTGCTTCAAGGCTTCCCAAGGTGGAGGGCTCGACCTGGTTAAAGTTAAGCATTGAATCGCAGGCCTTGGAGCACTCAGAATGGTATCTTGGTGTGGCCAGCCCCTATGTCAATTACTACATTCAAGTGGATGGTCATGGCTGGAAATCTGATCAGATTGGCACCCACCGTCGCAATGCCGGCTCCATGATTGATTTGGTCTCGATCCCTATCATCCCAGTCTCAGTAGGAAGCAGAGAGCGTCTAGATTTGATTTTTAGAGTTACTCCAGGCACCTTTAGTTTTGTGGGACATGATCAGTTCTGGCGTTTCAATTTAATCCTTTCCAACAAGTCAAATTTCTATCAGTATAAAGTCGATCGTCTCTGGAAAATCATCCCAGTTATCTTCATATTATTTTCTGTATTTATATATCATCTAGTTTTGTTCTTGTTCAACCGGATAAGAACGTTTCTTTGGCTGGGTCTAAGTGCCCTGGGTGCTTCGTCACTCATTGTGAATGACAATGACGTATTAGCCGACTTATTTGATTTTCACTATGGCGGTCAAATCATCGACTTTCAAATGGCAGCGGTTTATTCCTTCACCCTTTTGATGCTTTGTCTCTTTACCATTTCGTACCTGGTTTTGAAATATCGATCATTCTGGAGGATTTTCCTTATCGGCTCTACAGCATCAGGCCTCATTTTTTGGAGTATTGTCCTCATTATTAGATTGGTTTCTTTTAACGAGTATTGGGGCCATGCCAAATTGTTCGAAGATTTCTTTAACCTATTCAACATAGTAACGACATTGTCTCTGTTGGTCGTTGCGGTTGTTGCCGTCTTCAGAGGAAAGTCCTTAGCCATCTATTTTCTTAGCGGAATTGGAACGATTACGGTCGGTTATTTACTGACCATTGCATTCTCCATGGGCTATCTATTTAATGACAACAGTAATTTACCCACGGCATTCGGGTATTTGATGTTTGCCTTTGGTCTGGCCAGGGAATTTAAGCTTCTTCAGGATCAACGTATCGAATCTGACAAACAACGTGCACTTGCCAATCAAATGCGCGAAGTTGAAAGACAAGAAGCCCAGCGACTCAAGGAACTAGATCAATTTAAATCTCAACTATATACCAATATCACCCACGAATTTAGGACACCCCTCACCGTCATTTCGGGAATGGCCGATCAGATGCCGGAAGGGAATGAAGAGAAAGTATTAATTCAAAGGAATGCCAATAACCTACTGGATTTGGTCAATCAAATGTTGGATCTGAGTAAAGTAGATGCGGGACAGTTAAGACCAGACCCGATACAGTGCGACGTCATACCCCACATAAAGTATCTGGCAGAAACCTACCACCACTTAGCCCATCATCGGGGTAAGTTCTTTCACTTGGAATTGCTGAATGAGACCCTTTGGATGGACAATGACCCTTTAATGCTGGAAAGAATTGTCAACAATCTGGTACACAACGCCATTAAATTTACGCCAACTGGCGGTGATGTTAAGCTGCGTGTCATGGAAAGTAAATACGATTCTAATTGCCTGATCGAGGTACATGATGCCGGACCAGGCATACCCCAGGACCAACTAGAAAAAATATTTGATCGATTCTATCAGATTGATTCCTCTAGTACTCGGTATGGCGAAGGTACGGGAATCGGATTGTCACTCGCCCAAGAACTAGCCCATTTACTAGGAGGCCAAATCACGGTTGAAAGCTGGCTCAGGCAGGGTACTACTTTCACACTTTCACTACCAATAACAAGGACCGAAAAATTAGGAGGGTGGTCTAGTAGAGACACCGCTCAGGGGAAGGAGCACCTATTTTCATCTAAGAACCCAGAGCTTCCCCAGGATGCCGCCAAAATTCTTCTCATAGAAGATCATGCAGATGTTCGACACTATCTCCATACTCTTCTGAAAGATAAATATCATCTAATCGAAGCAGATAACGGGCGTCATGGGATCAGCAAAGCATTGGCGGAAGTGCCTGACATCATTATATCTGACATCATGATGCCAGAGTTGGATGGATTAGCAGTGTGCCAACAGCTAAAATCAGACACTCGCACCAGCCATATTCCCTTTATATTATTAACCGCCAGGTCAACTCAAGATGATCGACTCCAAGGCCTCACAGATGGTGCAGACGCATTTCTCATCAAACCTTTTGATAAAAAAGAACTATTTATTCGCATAGATAAATTATTGGAAAACCGAGAGCAGATGCGTGCACACTATCAAAAATTTCAGATGCTTCCATCAGAAGTGATTACGGAAAATAGATTTCTTGACAAAGTACGCACCGCCGTCGAAGAAAATCTTGGTAATGAAAATTTTCAAATTGATGATCTGGCCACTTTCCTCCACGTCAGCCGCACGCAGCTCTATCGGAAGCTTAAGGCGCTCACTGGTTCAACATTTTCGGAGATCTTAAAAGCTATGAGAATACGAAGGGCTCAGGAGCTCCTGCAAAAAACCGATAAGTCGATTGGAGAAATTGCCTACAAGGTAGGATTTAGAGATCAAAGTTATTTTGCCAAAGTTTTTAAAGATGCGGTAGGCAGGACACCGAGTGAGATGAGAACATCCTAGAAGTTACCACTAGGTAATCCGTTTTCCCAAAATGCACAGACATCTGACCAGGAGGTTTGTCATAGCACCTCTTTGGATGAAGGACTAGATTTCTTCGTGCGAGTGTGTAATCTAGAGCTTTTCTTCCAGCGAAACCGCCAGGTTTTCCAAGATTAAATCGTCCACTATCGACTACTTAAATTTTAATCACCGTCATCGAATATTACAGTTCTGAAAATAGAAGCACCACCCCTCAATGCACTTTCGATTTCGGTAAAAAAGAGCGAGATCTGTGCATCCGATTTGATTTCTTGCTTCTTCTATTGAAGGTCGCAGACCTAAAACAAAATTTCCTACAACACTACTCGCACCCAAGTAATTAGGCAAAGTGGACACAGGGGTAGCCACTACTAAGTTCCTCATGTTTGTAAAATTAAAAAAAGACAAAAAAAAGGTAACGGATCAATACTTCCTCGTCACTTCAAGATGAAACCCAAATAATTCCAAAACTCAATCATCCTAATGCACTCCATCATGAAGCTTACACTCTCATCCCGGGAAAAAGAAGTACTAGACCTAATCATTAATGAGTACACTACTTTGGAAATTGCCAATATTCTCTTTGTCAGCAGTGAAACAGTGAAAACCCACCGGCAGAACCTCTTGAATAAACTTAATGCTCGTAATGCAGCCGGCTTAGTCAGACGAGCCTATGACTATGGCCTGGTTACATCAGTACTGAAATAATAAAATTCATCTACATAAAAAAATCCAAAACAATTTATCATGAAAGCACTACATACAAATTTTATGGTTACTGGCCTGTTACTTTGCGCAATCTCTTTATTTGCTCAGGGAGACATCGAAGGAGATGGAGATCTAACGATAGGAAAACGCAGCATCCTTGGTACTACGTACACAGGACAGAGTCCATTGGCTCTGTTAACCAGCAATAGTGACAACTATGCCACATTTAATACCACCAATGGTTACATCGGGTATGCCGGTGTATTCAATGGAAACCTGGACATGGATTTTGGTACCGGAGCTGGTAATACCAACGGCAATGTCCACCTAGTTACAAATGCCACTCCACGGCTTAGCGTTTATGGATTTTCCGGCTTTGTAGAATGTCATGAGGGATTGCGCCTCCGTGGCAATGCAGACGGCACGGCTTGGACCCTCGGCATGAACGGCGACCAAATCATCCGGGAAGGAAAAATACATATCATAGGGAAGACCAGCCCCTCTGGCGCTACCGATGGCGGCATCATGTACCGAAAATCAGATGACACCCATAATTGGTTAACGGTCTTTATTGAGGGTTTTGATGATTACGATTTTATGTTCGACGGAGTAGTCAAGGCCTGGATAAGTGATGTAGACGGTAGTTATAGCAATGTCTCAGACATTAATTTAAAACAAAATGTCGACCCAATTGATAACGTCCTTTCTCGCCTCATGAAACTAACTCCTTCACGCTATCAATTCAAAAGCAACACAGCAGATGCCCCCTATAGCATCGGCTTGATCGCTCAAGAAGTCCGAAAACTATTTCCGGAAGTGGTCAGCTCGGATGAAGGTCGCCTGGGAATCGCCTACTCAAAACTGGCAGTCATCGCCATCAAAGCTATTCAAGAGCAACAAGCAGAAATTGAAGCTTTAAGAGCACTGATCGAAAAGGGAAAATAAACCCCTTATAAGAAACTACCCTTCCTCAAGTGAGAAACAAGCTTGAGGAAGGGATTCATCGTCAGCGATCGGTGAAAAGTTCCCTACCTGTCCTTGCTTCGCAAAATTCTCCTCTGTTTATTTAATGAGAGCGATGAAAATAAGTAGCAATGTGGTTCGGGTAATGGCTCAAATGTGATATTTCATACTCCGAAATTTCATCCTGGGTAAAATTCTTTTTTCCTGATTGCCTTGAGCCACAGACGGCAGGATGGAAACTTCCCAGTTAGACTCCTCATCTTTGCTGCCAGAAATCTAATTATGGACAGTTTTGGCCTCATACTCCAAATATCCATCATAACTACAAAGTCAATATATCTTGACCATTTTTTGCATTCAAATTCCTTATTTGCTTGGTTTATTAGGCCTGAATTAATGGAGCTCGAGAGTCGGATCTGGTCGAGCCCAAGATCTCTATGATCCTAAGCTAGTACATCCCGTGGGCAGGATTGGTTACCCTAACCGTTGAACCAAATACCCCACGAGGCCGTCTCGGTTATCACAGCAGTTCTCCCAGATTACCAACATTTGATGCAAAACTACCAATCAGGGGTGCAGCATTCCTTTACATTGGCATGGACTGAAAGGTCACTTTTTGACCAATACTTTTAATTAACATAAACTTGATTGTCTATGAAATCTATGCTCGTGACCACCGCTATCTTATTTGCCATATCCCATACCGTATATGCTCAAGCCAAGGAAATGGCCTCCCTCGAAGAACTACAACGTTGGATTGATTCTGACAAAGCGTCCAATCGCGCCAAGGTTGGCGACATGGTCTATATTGTCATCGTAAAGGTAAAAGATGAGTCAAAGATCGAATTTGAAACTTGGGTAGACCAAGTGTTATACGCCGCATTAAACCGTAGCGACAGTCCCATGAAAAAAGCCCAATTAAAAGCCACCCGTTGGCTGGAACCGCTCGGGCCAAAAGAAGACGGTACCTGGAATTACTGTTGGATCATGGATCCAGGCATTCCCAAGACTCAATATGACATATTGGCTTTTCTAAAATCTGAATACGGTGAAGAAAAAGGGCAACAACATTATGACAAATATCAATCACTTGTCGAGGAGTCTCCCTACGGATTGAGACAAACTAACCGCTAAAAGGCCGGCTGAGTTAAGCAGCTGATGTAACAGCATTTGATTTAACATGAAGGACTCATGATCAACCCTTGCAGGGCATTAGAAAATAGCGTCTGATTCGTCTGTTGGAACTTGCCTAACATGGTACCCGGATCATGTTTAAATCATTGAATGCGTGATTTGGGTTGGAGGGGCAGACGTGATGGTCCTCACTTTAATCCTCAAATATTCCGTAATATTAATTCACACCAAGTACCAGACCTTGAAATTAAGCACTCGTAGGATATTTATTCTCGCCTTGGGGCCCCTCTTTCTGGTCGGGTTCTTCCGGTTGAATCTCTACGAATCGGGTCGAAATGCGAGAATGAATTACAGTGAGGCCAGCAAGGGAAGCATGGTGATTGATTCGACCCTGGCTACAGACTCTGCCATTGGTATTTCGATGTGGCCATCCATCCAATATTATCTAGATAGCTCTGCCACCAAAGATTTTGAGCAGGTTTTACAGGCTAGTTTTGTGGATCAAGGAGCCATACCGTCATTTGAAGGAGGAATACTTTGGAAAAAGCTGACTTTTATCTCAAAAAATGTGCCCTCTGCATGGTATTTTGGTACCCTTGCCACGGAAACAAAGTACATCATCCAATCGGTTAGGGGATCTTCAGTCACTGGTACCGTAGGCACCGATGTGGTAAATAATGGTGATTTGTTTCATACCGTCAGCAATCCATTCATACCCATTGACTTGCAGGCCTATGACACGGTTCAACTGGTTTGGTGCCATGGTCGCAGCAACGCAAGTGTAAATGTGAGCAATCAGCTGTGGCGATTTGTCAATGTCCTGGCTAACAAACCCTACATATACAAATGGCACATTAAACGCCTGTGGCAGACTTTGCCCGTGGTATTTATTTTGTTTACGGTGTTTTTTTACCACGTGGTGCTTTACATTTTTAATCAAAATCAGACTTATCTACTCTTAGGTCTCTCGGCATTCTCGGCCATTTTACTCATGGCGCACGACAATGATCTAATCGTTCAGATATTTAGCATTAGAAATATTGGAAAATTTGCCAATTATGGCTTTCCGCTGTCGTACATTTCCAATCTAGTCGTTTTCCCCTTTACGATATCCTATTTGGAAATTAAGAAAGGCTCAACCAGCCAAAAGATCATCATTGCTTATATGGTCATCGCGTTTATTGGTTGGATACTGTATTTTTTCATCAATCTGTTTGAACTTTCGCTGTCCATACCTCAAAGAACACAAAAGAACATTCTTGGTCTCGTTTTTATGACCGGCAATCTGCTACTATTTCTTATTGTACTTAGAGAATTATTCAGAGCAAATCGAAATGCAGTCTTCTTTTTTGCAGGTTATGGTACCGCATTTGTCGGCTACGTAGCCACGCTACTTTGGGCATTTGGTTATTTCTCCCTGGAGAACCATCAGTTACCCACTGCAGTTGGATTCTTATTGTTTTCTTTGGGCCTGGCCGACAAAATGAGTCGGTTGGAAAAAGAGCAGAGTGAAGCTGCCCGCCAGCGAGATCTGGCGCTTATGCAAAAGAACCTTGAACAACAAGAATCACGTCGCCTCAAAGAAGTCGATCAATTTAAATCTCAACTGTACACGAATATCACCCATGAATTTCGTACACCGCTGACCGTCATAGCGGGAGTGGCAGACCAATTGCCATCGCAAGGGAAACAAAAGGCACTGATCAAGCGAAGTGCTGATCAATTGCTAAACCTGGTCAATCAAATGCTGGAACTGACCAAAATTGACACCGGACATCTACAACTGAATCTCAAACAAGTAGACATTATCCCATTAATTAAATATCTCTGTGAAAATTACCAACTCCTAGCTCAAAATCAGGGAAAGGACTTTCAAGTGAAATATGTAGACGAAT
Source organism: Saprospiraceae bacterium (assembly GCA_965223215.1). Taxonomy (GTDB): domain Bacteria; phylum Bacteroidota; class Bacteroidia; order Chitinophagales; family Saprospiraceae; genus JABDMH01. The sequence continues at coordinate 1,641,942 of CBDCVZ010000010.1, forward strand.
CGATTTGGATGGACCTTGATGCCACCCTGTTTGAACGGATCCTAAATAATTTGGTACACAACGCCTTGAAATTTACACCCAAGGGTGGACGGATTCACATTGGCATTGACAAAGACGCGGCTAAATCCGCATTCTACATAAAAATTTCTGACACTGGGACTGGCATTCCTAAAGATCAATTTGATAAAATATTTGAGCGCTTTTATCAAATCGATGCTTCAACCACCCGCCATGGAGAAGGTACCGGCATTGGCTTAGCCCTGGTCAAAGAATTGGCTGAATTGATGCATGGTGAGATTAAAGTCGAAAGTCAGCAAAACGCTGGGAGTACTTTTACACTCACCTTACCCATCACGCAGCAGGCACCCCGGGAAATCTGGAAACCCACTTCTACCACAGCACGTCCAACTACCGTCAACCATGCACCATCCAACCATACCACCCCAAGTGATGCTAAGCAAATATTGCTCGCAGAAGATCATGCAGATGTGAGATATTACATCAGTTCTCTCTTGCCGGACTATCAAATCATTGAAGCCGATAATGGTCGGCAAGCGTTGGATCTGGCGCTGCAAGAGATACCAGATCTCCTGATTTCTGACATCATGATGCCCGAAATGGATGGATATCAGCTTTGTCGCAAATTAAAATCTGATCTACGCACCTCGCACATACCCATCATCTTACTAACCGCCAAGTCGACGCAAGAGGATCGGCTTGAAGGCCTTCAAGGAGGTGCCGATGCCTATTTGACCAAACCATTTGATAAAAGAGAATTGTTGGTGCGCATAGATCAGCTTCTCGATTCTCGCGAAAAAATTTGGCAACATTTTCAGCAATTTCAAATGCTTCCCCAAGAAGCCATCCGAGAAAATGAGTTTCTGGAGAAGGTGAGATCCGTTGTAGAAGCAAATTTCGGCAACGAACACTTTCAAATTGACGCCCTGGCCAAGGAAATTCACCTTTCACGCAATCAGCTTTACCGAAAACTCAAAGCACTGACTGGTAAAACCTTCACCGACATTGTCAGGGAGATGAAAATACATCGTGCTCAAGCATTGCTTACCAAGACCGATAAGACGATTTCTGAAATTGCTTATGACTTGGGATTTAGAGACCAGAGTTATTTTACTAAAGTTTTTAAAAACTCCGTAGGAAAAACACCAAGTGAGCTGCGGAGGTAAGGGAAAGTACTGTGGTGATACAGCCACTTCATGGAAGCATCCATCGGTTTGCCTCCCTCTTTGATCGCTGAAATCAGCTGATCATCCGTATAGGTGCTATTGAACATTACTTCGAGGTGAAGATACAGGATTACTATCTGGAATAATTCGTAAATTAAGTCTAACACGTTGTTCAAACAATGATTAAAACCCAACTTGTGGCAACACGTCTCAAGGTGCCCGGCCTTTTCGTATTGACATTTATGATCAGTTTTGCCCTCACAGGTCAAGATTTTGTCCGAAGACACATCACCACTAAGAATGGCCTAAACAGCAACGCCATCAATACACTGTTTGAAGATCAGCAAGGTTTTATCTGGATCGGAACCGAAAGAGGCATATTGCGGTACGATGGATATCACTTTGACAACATTGGATCGAAGTGGGATCATTCGGGCCAACCTATCACGTACTCAGTCAGACACATCGGCCAACACCAATCAGGAATAATTGTAGCAGCAACAGAAAAAGGACTACTATTGGCAGATCCATACCGACATCAAAGTCGTCATGTCCTGATGCCTCCCTTGAGGCATCTTTTCATCGATAGTCGAGGAGATATTTATTGCCTTAGTGATAATCAGAAATTTCTAAGATTGAAGTTGGACAACGAATCCATGCGATGGAATATTGATGATCATTTTCCTCCAAAGCCATTCGAATTGTCAGTCCATTTTGATTGCGCAACCATTGCAGAACACAACAATATACTTTGGTTTGGCAGTAAAACGGATGGACTATATAGATATGATCCCCAGACCAATTCGATGGAACACGTCTATCTGGCCGATGGGGGTACGATCACTTCGCTAATGGTTGATCATCAGAATAAACTCTGGGTAGGAACCTACGGTGGTCTATTTGAGTATCAGGATACCGTTAATCAATTTATTCTGCACACGGGAGATCCCGACACAACGGATGAAGCCAGTTCGGAAAAGGTGATGGGAATTTACGAAGATCATCACAATCGTCTATGGATCTCTCGTGAAAACCAATTGGCCATTTATGATCCAGTAACGAATGCTTGGCAACGTAAATGGTTTTTTGCGAACAAGGTAAATCCAGCAGATCCGATTAATCCTAGTATGGCGAGTGCCTTGGCCAATCAACCAAATTACAATCTAGTTCTATCCCAAACTGGAGAAGGCAAAATATGGACATTCAGCACCCTGGATAATATGATGCATCGGGAGGACCATTTGGAGGCCGAATTATCTGGACTCGGCTATCTATCTTCTTTAGTCTATACTCCAACGGGGCGAATCATCATTAAAACTGGATTGGTAGATAGGAGTGGTAAAGTTTGGGTTGGGACTAAATCTGATGGCATTTTCACATTCAATAAACATTCATTGCCATATACGCAAATTGGGTTTTCAAATGACCTTGGTGATATAGAGCGTGATCGAACAATCACTAATTTGACCGAAGATCATCTGGGAAATATATGGATCGGTAAGTGGACGGACAAGATCTATCTTTTAAAAGATCATGTTGCCATTCCCATTTCTCTCCACACAACTACTGGTGATGCACCAATTCAGACAAACATAATCAGGAGTGACCACCATGGAAATATTTGGATTGGAACTACCAATGGGTTATTCCAAATGAATCTTAAATCGGGTGCAATCCACCACAACTATGCTATGAATGCAAAAGTCGAAGCAACGTCGGTGGAGTATTCTAAGCATCTCCCCCAATATGCAGTAGACGGGAACCATCGCACTCGCTGGGCTTCACTGATGCATGCTCCCCAAGAATTCACCATTGATTTGCAGGAAGAAAGATTCATCAGTCTCTTGGTCATCTTTTGGACTACACTACCACAAAACTATGTTTTACAAATCTCTACCGATAATAATCAATGGCAAGAAATTGAGCATCGGCAGGGTAGTGTCGAGAGAATTGATCAGATTGGTGTGGATCAAAACTGTCGCTACATTCGGATACGGGCATTGGAAAGACGCACCATCTTCACCATTAGTATTGCTGAGGTATATGCTTTGGGCAAGAGACCTGAAATCAAGAAAATCAGTTCTGTAAGACAGGACTCTGAAGATCTTTACATTAATGACATCCTTACTAGTAATGATAAAACCTGGGTGCTCACTTCTGAGGGCCTAGGCAAAATCGATCAAAATGATTTTCAGTTAGAAATTTGGAAGATAAAGGACACCACTGGTTACTGCTCCGAAAATGACTTGATTCAGGCAAAGCTGGACAACCAAGGTAGAATCTGGATGGTCGATCGAGGCCAGTCACGAATTACATTATTTAATTCAGTGACAGAATCATTTCTTAATGGCTTTAGTGACGAAGACTTTGGGATCGACGAAATTGTAGTCAATAAGTTGGCCGAAAGTAAAGATGGATCCATCCATATTTTGACCAATCACGGTCTTTGGCAACCTGATGGAAATAATCATACCCTCCGATTGGTTTCTCCAGACCTGGATATCTTAGATGCATATTGGGGGAAGGATCAAACAATATGGTTAGGGACCAATGGCCAAGGACTGTACCTGTCCGATGCCACAGGAAATAGGCGGATGGAAGATATCAACCTACCCAATCAGGTAGCTAGCATTATTAGCGATCAAAATGATCACTTGTGGGTAGGGTCCGTTTCTGGTCTTTATTGCATTAATCAACGTGATGAGAAAGTCTACAGCTTTTCGGGCCAAGAAGGCCAGCTCATCCATGATCTGTCCAGACCTGCATTTCAAGACCGAAATGGTAAAATTTATTATACGGACAATCGCAACATTCTTCGGGTAGACCCCAAGATCTTCACCTACAACATGAACCCGCCAACCCTTGCCATCACATCCATATTGGTTAATGATTCGCTGTGGACCATATCCCCGTCACTTAGTCTAGCACCTAAAGAAAATAATTTGCAAATACATTTTTCAGCGATGCATCATGACCGGTCAGCGCAAAACACTTACTCATATCGCTTGTCACCAGTGCAGACAGGATGGATCGATCTCGGCACGCAACAACAAATTAATTTTTCCGGCCTAAAGCCAGGCAATTACGAATTGATGCTAAAATCCTGCAATGCAGATCATACCTGCATGGAGGCACCCTTCGTCCTTCCCATCCGGATTAAGCCACCGTGGTACCTTCGTTGGTGGGCATTAGTCTGCTGGGCTATGGGTTTGGCGATTCTTATCAAAACTTATTTGATTTTTCAGAGAAAATCACTTCTTATGAATCAAGAATTGTTATTTGAAAAGAAAGAAGCAAACCGCTTGCGTGACCTGGACAAAACCAAAAGTCGCTTTTTTACCAATGTAAGTCATGAGTTTAGGACTCCATTGACAATAATTGGAGGCATGGCACGTCAGATCAAAGGCAGCGTCGAGCAGAAGGAAATCATCTTGAAAAATACCCAAAGATTGCAACGTCAGATCAATCATATTCTGGATTTAGGAAAGCTGGAATCTGGGCAGTGGAAAAGTGCTCCCAAAACCGGCAACATTATCGCTGAGATACAAGATATCGTCCGAGGTTTTGCGGGCTTGATTTCAGAAAAGAAAATAAAGCTGAGTGTTGACCTTCAACCTAAGAGCCTCATTTTCGAATACGATCCAAAGTTGTTGGAAGGCATTGTGTTTAATTTGATTTCAAATGCCATAAAATTTACACCTGTTCATGGTCAGATCGATATAGTGGCCAAGATCGAGCGCAACGAGCATACATTTATTTTTTCCGTCGAAGATTCGGGGCCAGGCATACCTGAGGACCTTCGAGATAAGATTTTTAACCGCTTCCATCAGATCAACGATTCTTCATCTCGGTTGGCCGAAGGCAGTGGCATTGGTCTGGCCATCGTCAAAGAATTTGTCCAAAAATTGGATGGTCAGATCCATATACACGACTGCAAACCCACTGGGGCAAAGTTTGTGGTGTGCATACCACTGGAAAAGTGGGAAGAAAGTACTGGTCCAGTGATCTATGCTCCGCTTACTCAAATCAGACCATCCATCGATTTGCCAAGTGCCGATGTGCGACTTACTAGAGATGATCCCATCATTTTAATGGTTGAGGACAATTACGACATGGCTCGTTATCTGGGGTCTTTGCTGAAGAACTCCTATAATCTGAGGTGGGCTAAAAATGGAAAAGAAGGATTAGCCCTAGCATTAAAAATCATTCCAGACATCATCATCAGTGATGTTATGATGCCACAGATGGATGGTCTCGATTTGTTAGAAAAATTACGTGATGAAGTCAGTTGCAGCCACATCCCGGTCATTTTTTTAACGGCCAAGGCCAGCGATGAAGAGAAAAAGCTAGGGCTAGAGAAAGGGGCACTGGTGTATCTCACCAAACCATTTGACGAAAGAATATTACGGTCGACGATCGACAATACACTTTACTTCCGAAATCAATTCATGGAGCGGTTGAAATACGCCGATTCACTAGACCAGCTCAACATTCCCGAGAAAAGGGAGTTGGTATTTCTGCGACAATTAGATCAGATCCTACTCGATAGGTTGGATGATGAGCAATTTGGGACCCATGCATTGGCCAGTACTCTATCTATGAGTGTCAGCCAGTTGTATCGAAAACTCAAAGCGATCACTGGTCAATCCATAGCAGGCTACATCAAAGAATTTCGTCTTGCTCAAGCAAAGAAATTATTGGAAAATTCAGATTTGACCGTTGGAGAAATCAGTGGCCGCGTTGGATTCACCAGTTTGGCGTATTTTTCCCGGATTTTTAAAGATCAGTACCATCAATCACCAACCAATATTCGCCAAAGAGCAAAAATAGTTGGATGAAACTGCTTGACTGTTAGGCGTTTACATCCGATGACCTGAATAGTAAACAAGTTGAATCATATAGTAAAGTTCTTTTTCTAGATTGCACTTAGTTTTGACCCAATACCTAATTGCATAGTCTATGAAAAATCGAATTTCTCTGCTGACTGTTCTTTTAATAACTACTTAATCGGCCCCAAGCCCGGAATAGTGACCTGTATCGGGTCACCGATCCGAAGTACCAACATGGGAAAGCAAAGAAAGGGATGGATACAGGGATAGAGTTTTTCCTTCTTGCTTATCCGATGAACGGTTTCAGTGTTTTCATGTACCAATACATGGCCGGCCCTGGGGATGTCAAGGTCATTCCCCCCTGGATGGAAGGGAGGAAATTAATCCCTTCTGTCACCACGGGAAGCTGTGTTACGATCGATGGTTGAATTAGCCCCGTGGTGAGACTAAGTTGGCAGGCATATTTCGAGGTCCCAGATAATTTGATCACATACACATAGTGAAAGTAAGAATAAGAGAATTTAATGTAATGTTTATACCGCTGATGCTGGTGATATTATTTTCATGTGGTACTGGTTTAAAGAGAAATCTAGTTGAGGTCAACAATTTGCCACCTTTATACGAGCGGTTAGATTTTAAGATCTCGGACGCTTTAGTAGATACGAATTACATGGAAAGATGGGATACACTCCTATTTAAAGAAGGTGATATACTTCCAAATTTCGTTTTACACACCTTAAGTGGCCAGAAGTTTGATCTGTACAGCGAATTAGAGAAAAATAAACCAATGTTACTGATAACTGGCAGCTACACATGCTATATATCAAGAGGAAATTTACCAGCGATTAATAATATAACAAGGAAGTTCGATGACGAATTAACCACCATAATGATCTATACAATTGAAGCACATCCCATCGACACTGTCAGTCCTTATTCGATGAAAAACGACAAATGGATAGCAGAGGAAAATACCAAAGATGGAATTGAAGCAATTAAACCAAGGACATATGGTGATCGTTTAAAATTATGTAGGAAATGGGTTGGCGAATTTGATCTTAAACCTCTAATTCTGGTTGATGATCCGAAGAATAGTTTTTGGTCAAACTATGGACAGGCACCCAACCTTGCCTACTTGGTGGATCGAGATGGAAGAATTCATTCCAGACATATTTGGTTGGATCCTGAAACCCTAGAAAAGACAATTGAGGTCTTCCTAGCAGGAACGCAATAAGTGGTGAAGTATTAAGGATAACGTCACCAGAAAGAAGAACAGCCAGATGGATGGTCGAAATCCCTATGTAAACGTAAATTAAAACACAATGGCAATTAAAGTTATTGGCGCCGGCAACGGCCGAACCGGTACGGTCTCCATGAAGATGGCACTAGAGCATTTAGGCTTTGGTCCAACGTATCATATGTTTGAGCTGTTTGAGAATCCTGAGCGGATTCATTATTGGCAAGAGGCCTACAGGATTGGAAGCACCGATTGGGATGCAGTATTTGAAGGCTACCAATCGACTGTTGACTATCCCGGTTTTCGGTTGTACAAGGAAATCTACGACTATTATCCTGGATCTAAAGTGGTGCTTACCACCCGCGATCCGGAAAGCTGGTACGAAAGTGCTCGTGAGACCATCTTCACTGCCAGTCCTAATATTTGGCAAAAACTCAAGATTCTAGCCAAATTACCATTCAGTAAAAGAATGCGGCAACTGATGCCTGTTTTTGCCCAAGTGGATTATCTCTGGGATGTGGTCCATGAAGGCAGGTTGCAAGACAAAGAATATATGATCAAAGCTTTCGTCGATTTCGAAGAGAAAGTAAAAGCTACCATTCCTACCGATGATCTCCTGATATTCCATGTCGGTGATGGTTGGCAACCGCTCTGTGACTTTCTTGGGGTACCGATACCATCCATACCTTTTCCAAAGTCCAACGAGCGTAGCAAGTTTAAGAGAAACCTACAATTGATCAGAAGCGGAAAGGTGCCAGAAATAGCATAATATGACGGAGGTAGAAATAGAGGCTAAGGACCTGCCAGGGCTTGCAAAGTCACACGCCACCACGGAACCGCTGACAATCAATTCTAAAGAGTCACTGGGCAAAGTGAAGCGAGTCCCCAAAAAACGCAACCAGAGTACCAAAATAGTTGCTTAGAAAGTATTATGTTTAGATCCAAGTCAACAATGGTTGACCAGGTGATGCCATGACTCGAACAATTACTTTTCAAGATAATGCTTCGGTTCGTGGTAACGCATTAACACTTATCTCACACTCTATACCGTAGCAGAGTATAATAAAACCATCAACCATGGGATAAGTAATCAACCTTCGACTAGGTTCACCAGTCGACTATCAAAATGGCGCTCGGATCGTACCGCACCTCCAGCAGGCATTATCAAACTTGAGGCGAGCTTCCGGGTACGTCACCATGTCGAGTACGATAAAATAAATGAAGCTTGCCCAACGGATGGCCGGCATGTAGCTATCTTCGCACCTACCCTTCTGCCACCTCTAAATACACCGCTCGATGAACTCGACTAAATCTCAACTTTCAAGTCCGATATCTGACCGCAATTTGCAACGATCATGGTATGCCCTATACACTCGTTCTCGCTGCGAAAAAAAACTATACAACGCCCTCAGCAAAAATAATTACCATGCTTTTCTGCCCTTGGTCAAGGAAAAGCGGCAATGGAGTGACCGCATTAAGACCATCGAAGTTCCCTTGTTACCTGGCTACCTATTTGTCAACATATCCAGCAAGCAAGTACCCGACATGTACTACTTCCCCTGGATGGTCAATTACGTCATGCACGAAGGAAAACCAGCCACCATTCGACCAGAAGAAATATCCATATTAGAATACACCATAAACAATAACCTAAAAATACATCCAATTAAAGATTGCCAAATTGGTGACGAAGCGAAAATCACCTCCGGCCCGTTTAAAGGAATGACCGGCAGAGTGACCAAAAAAGGCAATGGCTGCAAAGTTATATTAACCCTCGAGTCGATCGATCAGCAATTTTGTGTAGAATTGAATAGTCGAGAGATTAACTGATCACTAGTGGCCCTGATCTATTTTCTCTGACCAAGGGCCTAATTAATTAAAATATTTATTTGGATTAATTCCTGGATGGGAGTTAAGGACGCGAAGCGTTGGGTTCGACATTCCATCCTGAATAGAAGAGAGTACTTGATTGAATTTCATGAAGCACTCCAAAATAAAGTTGAAATGAAAGAATTTTTATCCACAATGCTTCCCCATGAAGCCGTTCTGATGGTCCTAGGAATTGCTCTATTTCTTTTGCTCTCCTATGGAATCCAAGTTTCAATCAAAAATAGTCGCTCTGCCCATGTGTATCTCACTGGTTTAATATTTCCCATTATCATGATAGGATTTCCTGCCATCACTCACATAAAAACTAAGAATGTCACAATTGAACTAGCGAAGAATGTTGGCAATTTGGTAGAGTTTAAAGACACGACATTGATTGATGAAATCAGGGAAGATGTTGATGTCCTATCCAGGAAGACTCTACGCTCAGGTTTTCAAGCGGAAACTCTGGTAGCCGGATATATTGCACTGGATAGTCTCTCTGCCGCTGAAGATCTGATAAAGGAAGCAAGCAATTCAGGAATAGAATCAGATGGTCTTAAAGAACATAAGAAATGGTTGAAGAACTACCAGAAAATTAAGGTACCAGCATCTGGTGCTCCAGATAAAGAAATAGATGCATCGAAACCTACTATCCAATTACGACCAGAGGTAATGGACCACTTAAGAGAGACAAGGGTTAGAAACCTCCGAAACACATCATAAATCGAATAGCGATAGGTATTCGGAGAATGCCATAAAGCTTGATGGAATTGGATCCGACGGGGTGTGTTTCTGAAAATCATCCACCATAACCATACACCGGGAACCTGGGAGCTGGAAGGCTCCATCCAATCAGTTCATGTAGCAGGTCAGGAATTCGTAACTGATGTTGTGTGCGTGCAGGAGTTAAAAAGCGTCATGGGAGATACCATAAGCATATAAAATGACCAAGCGGATATTCTCAAGGTTACGCTAGGATGTTCCGAGCGACTATATCACCCGTCACTAAATGTAAAATCGAATCAAGTAATGCATGGTAGCATAAGAAATAGGTTCATTATGTTTCTATCTAACAGCGCTTCCCATAAGAAAAAGAAAAAATAGCAGCATATATGAAAAACCATGATTTTAAAAAATTAGCCATTGTTTTAGGTCTAATAGGGATGATCTCATTATCATTCCTGATCTACCAATACATTCACGTCGATCAGGACTCGATTAAAGTTGCTCAACTTCGCTTTGAAATAATTAAAGTGGTTTTAGTGAGCGTAGTATTGGGATTGCTCGGCATATTAATTCCAAGTTGGTTCGCCGCTATAAGACATGAATCCAATATGCACTTAGAGGAGAGAAGACATAAATCAAACTTAAATTTAGCTACTAAAGAATTTAACCTAGAAAAGAAAAAACAAGACTTTGAAACAACAAGAGAAGGCAGAAGGCTATATAGCAAAGTTAAAACTGGATTAAAATACTTGCCTCAGAGGCTAGCTGCCATGGATTATCAAAAAGCAATGGCACACTTGGAAGATATCCACCAAGCCTATCATTTGGTGATTCTTTATCCTGATCCTGAAGATAAAAGCATTGGGAACTACAAGAACTATTTCAAAGATTACAGATTATATGAATTAAGAAAAGCTTTATCACTGTTAATGTGTAATGAGGAATATCAGAATAGTGATACCCAAAATCGGATAAAATTAATCGACCAAAAATGGGATGAGATCTCAAAGAAAACTTAAAGAGTGCCGAGTAAGGAAATCATCCTGTAATGGCACCTCATCTACTCAAACGGAAAGGCCCAAGCTAAAAGAGGCAGGTTGCGATATTGAGATAGGACAACGAGATTCTAAAAAAAACATGAGCATATTCAGCCAGAGCGGTTAATGCTCTATCGATTTACTCAGCAAGAGCCAAAGGTGCTATCCGATGGCATCGATGTATAGATGTCTGTCAGTTAGAACGAGCAGTAATTATGAGTCTGTAAATAAGGCCAAACAAAGGTTTTGAACCAGGGAATTGAAAGGGAAGGTTATCTCACTATTTTGGGATCATAAGCTTCGATATGCCATTCCGGAACGATTGGTTTGCGGGACCAAAAGAAGAACTGCTTGATCGTTGCCAGAAGTTCTAGCTGAATATTCAGGACACATCATTGTGTACGATCTGAACGCATTAGAGCCCTTGCTTTTTGTGCATGAATATATAACTAGGCGATGGCACCGAAATTCATATAAACCTACCAAACCAAGGCCGGTTACCGTCAGATTTCCGGCAGGATAGGAGCGATATCTGTGAAACTTCTTGGTTTATGATATTCTGTTCCTCGCCACTTGGCATTATAAGTATCAAAATATCGCTGAGATGGTTAAGTCGTCAATATTGTAGTTAAAAATTAATAACAATGGAAAAAATAATAAGAGTAGCTTCAAAGGAACTTGGAATTCATGAAAAGCCAGGCGCTGGGGAGAACCCCAGAATCACTAAATATGCGAGGGACACCGGGATGCCTTGGATCAATGAAGAAGATACTCCTTGGTGTAGCATTTTCATGAACTGGGTTGCCCAAAAAGCCGGCTTTGAGTCAAGTCGAAGTGCCATGGCCAGATCATGGTTGCACATCGGTATCGAGATTGATAGTCCTGAACCAGGTGACATCGTGGTTCTATCAAGAGATGAAGCAGGACCTGAGGCAGGACATGTGGCAGTATTTATGGGATATTCCAAGACAGAAGAAAGAGTATACTACATCGGAGGAAATCAATCGGATGCAGTCACACTCAGTGGAAATCCAATAAATCGAGTACTAGGATACCGGAGACTTAGAAGACTTCATCTGCGACTACCAACTGCAAGTTATGGCATAGGAGCAAAAGGTCTGGATATTGCACTAATTCAAGATGCCCTAAAAATGGCAGGGTACAACTGTGGCACCTCTGATGGTGATTTTGGTCCGCGAACCAGAGCCGCCATCACAAAGCTGCAGGAGGAAAGTGGTGGTGCACTTGTTGTTAATGGTAAGTATGACACTCCTACCAGGGAGTTTATTAGACATCTTATCGCACAAAACTCTTGAATGCAGTTTCCTTAGAACTCTATCAATCAAGCTGCAGATCAAACATTATCGAAGATCTTAGTAGCGTTACTACGAATCTCCAATACTCTCGATGTATAGTACCTTTTGAGCTGAACTCATTGCATTTCTAAGTCACACTCATCTCGTTCGTAAAAAATAGTTTAGTGATGATTGCACTGCATAGTCAATGAATTGATCCAATCACCCACCATGAAGACCCTCCTAATAGATCAAGATCCCCATTTTCTAGCCAATCTAGAGTCCATTCTATATGACCAATGGCCATGCACAGATATTATAACAAAATGCACCCAGAGCGAAACCGCCTTCGAAGAATTGGTGAAACGTAAATATGATCTGTTATTCCTCGATGTGAAACAATTCATAGAATACCATTTCGATCTGGACAAAATCAGCAATTGGGTAAAGCAAACCGTCTACATGGCCGATAACTATGATTTCGCAGCCATGGCCATTCATTGTGGTGCTAGTGGGTACCTACTAAAACCACTGCAGGAAAGAGCTCTAAGGGAAGTAATGGAAGAATGTCTACATGTGTCTCTGATATCAGAAACTGCCAATAATAGATCCAGTGATCACAAAGTACAGGATCAGATCATCTGCATCCACACGATCGACGGAGCTGAGTTTCTAAAACCTACAGAAATTATTCGATGTGAGGGATTGCAGAAGTGCACCAGAATTGTGACTCAGGAGAGATCAGACATTATCAGCTCCTATAATATTGGAATCTTTAGGGAATTGCTTAAAAATCTCGGCTTTTTCCAACCGCATAAATCACATTTGATCAACCTGAGGTATATCACAAAATATCACCGAGAGGGGACAATCACCATGAAGGACAGCTCGAATGTCCCGTTAGCCAGACGAAAAAAGAATGAACTCTTTGAACTTATGCGCTGTCCCACAAATTACCGGTAATTCCTTAATCCCGATCAATACTCAGATCAATGTTTCCGTTGGTCAGATTTAGCTTTCGTAAGTGATTCACTTGATGCAACTTAGAGAAGTATAAACAGACAAAAAGAATCCCTTGGATGGCGCCATTGCACAAATTACAATTAAGTCAGATCGTAAGCTGGTGACCATTGCAAGTATCTACGAGCAGATATCAGATTGCGGCAAAGAAAAGGACGGCGTTGATGTGATCGTAAAACTACAAAATGGATCAACCTATGCAGCGTCCTTCTTTCTATATGAGGAATTAATGAAAGAAATAAAAAAGCCCAACACCCGATATGCCCCCAATAATCAAAAATATTTTTGGAAAAAAAACATGGTCATGGTCAATGATTTCCGCTCCGACACCATTGAAGGAATACTCCATCAATTGATGGAAGAAGGTGATTTTGAAGATGCGTTTGAAAAGATAGGGTAAAGCAGATAATACTTGCCGTCAACCCAAGATTAGTTCACGAAGCAACAGCAGCCTCTGACAAATTTTACAAGGTCCTGAGTGACCTAACAAGTACGAAAGATATTATCCTGCAAGAGATAAGTGATGTATACTATGCTGTTATCAGATCATATAGTACTGCAAGTATTCTATCGATACAAACTTTCTCTATCGCATCGATCAAAATTTTGATAACAAAAATCTAAAATCATGAAATTAGAAGACCTAGCAGGCCAAGTGGTTGACCAACTATACTCAGCCCTCACTGGTGGAACAGCGGAATTGCCACTACCAGAAAATATAATAATCAATTGGGTACAACCAGGCATACCATTTCACGAAAGTGCTTTTGACTGGGCAATCGCAGGGCCCTATGCCGGGCCAACACCCCTGACATTGGATGATTTCAGAGATCTGGTGGAGACACTTCAAGGTGGTGATGACGATAATCCAGGATTGGACCGAGAAGCAGCGATACAAGAAGCAAAGAGAATGTACCAACAGCATCTGCTGGGTAGTTGGGAGCAATGGTCACGATTAGTTGATTTCATACCATTGGTCAATCCATCATTAGATGACACACTTGTAGCACGACGTAAGCAAGAAGGTGCTCACAAGCATACCTCGCTTGTCTATGCACAATCAGGCCAGACACTTTCCAAAGTGTACGAAGACACCTTATTGAGATATGCAGTAGCTCAAGAAGAACTTAGTGATCAGCAGCAGAAAATCATTGAGAGAATGAAAGCGCTGTTACAAGAAAAAGTAGAAGTGGAAGACTTTCTGACAGGAGAGAAAAAAGAGGAAATCAGAGAAAGCCGAGTCATGAAAGCCTATAAGGAAAAAAGAGTAGCCTACGAAAATGCAGTGATCGATTATGCTAGTAGACAAGCAAGAGCCAATAATGGTACTGCAGCTGAACTAATAGAATGGACCCGTAGCGGAGGAATATACAAGCAGAGAGCCATAAGTGCTAGGAGAGACTGGATTGCAAACGGATACAAAAATGATGTCGAGCGGGCACAGGCAACTATCAACCATATATTAGGTGGTAGTATGGTGGAGTGGAAGGACAGGCTCCTGCAGGATGTCAGTGATATTCAAGATAATGTATCTGGAGTCTATGGCTATCCATTCTTCCCAGCTGCAATATTGCCAGGTAGTTTTGCCCGAAACGAGGGCTGGGCAAAATTTGATGAACGTGAACTACACAAAAAAGTCAGAACATCATCAAGCTCACAATCCTGGGGAGGTAGAGCTGGAATTAGCTTTGGGTTATTTTCTTTTGGTGGTTCTGCTGGAAGTACTAGGAAAAAGGAAGAATTCAACTTCACGCAGGAAGAATTTGGGATTTCTTTTGAATATACACAAGTGGAGATAGCTAGACCAGCTTTTAATCCAAACTTCTTCTTATCGAGAGGATGGAAGCCCAATGACTCCTTTATTGCAGATTATGGTGCACTACACTCAGATGGAAAAAAAGATCCAAAGGGAGCTATGATAGGATATCCTACCAAGGCACTTTTTGTAAGAAATCTCACAATATATAGTAGAGACTTAGCTAATCATATGAAATCCAACGAATCTGAAATAAAAGCGGGAGCGTCCTTTGGATGGGGACCTTTTTCTATTGGTGGCAATTATGCTCAAAGCAACAAGGATACTGAAAGCAATCTGGATATCCATGGATCATCCATTAGGATTAAGGGTATTCAGTTAGTAGCATTTCTTAGTGCATTGTTTCCATATACGGCTAACCCGTCTCCCGATGTAGAGTCCTGGATTTAATAAACGAAAAATTATGATGCAGTCAGGACTACATATGGGCATAGCAGCATGGATTAAGGAGCTGAGGACGGTAGATCATTTTTTGTCCTGTCCAGCGGTTCCACGCGCCATAGATTTGGTGGATCTGGAGAATATTCAAAATAAACAGGATGTAAACAAAGTGGCAGATTTTTCCAACATGGCCAATTTTGTTCCTGTGCTCGGAGAGGTTGTAGATCAGTCTAAAATACTCTGGCGAGAGCATCGGGATATCTTAAGTGATATGAAATTTGCCAGTGAGCCATGGAATCAAGCTGAACGTTTGGAATATAGTGTTGCAATGGACATACTTTACACTCTGGATCCATCAGGTCACAGGAGTCCATCTTCAAAAAGAATTATGTACAACGAAATGAAAGTTTCTTATGAAGATATAAAGACTAGTGGTGCATCGGAGATGGAAATACGGCAGGCATGGAGTGATTGGATCGCATTGGGATATAAGCTCGAAATAGAAAATGCGTTACAAACAATCAATAAGTTGACTAGCAGGACATCAGTTGTACAAGTGCAAGAGGAGAGTGACTCACTTGCGGAGCCAGATGGAATGGCACTCTATCACCAGGTAAATGGACAATTTGCCCCAGTTTATTTTACGCCGATATCTGCCGTAGCACGTGAGACTTGGATGGAGGCTGAAGTCAGCTTTGGTGACCTCAGTATTGCCACCTCAAACAGCCCATACAAAGAGCAATGGAACGTTTACGGAAGTACTAAGAGTGGGCGTGTTTCTTTCGAATATGTAGTACTAGATTGTATACGTCCGTGGTTTACTCAGTCCCTGTATGCTTCTGATGACTGGAAGCTGGGCAAAGATAATGAGAGAGTGTCTACAGGTAACGGCAAGAATGGAGCAATTCCGGCTTACGTCAATTCTGTTTACCTAGCAAGTATTAAGAATGTGGCGATCGTACCAACGACTAGACCCCCAACTAATAATGGCGACAGAGTCAGAGGACGAGGACGGTCATTCCCAGTCGGTCATACCAGAGTGCTTAGTACTATCGTACAATCATCCAGGAATGCACTTGGTGTTCACCGCACTAAGGTATTGGGTACACCTATCACATCCGTGTTGAAGAACCCGAGCAGTTTCAGAAGTGCGAGACAGACACCTACAGTACAAACAAGGATACTGGCTACACCAAGCTTATCAGATCGGTTCACAATCATGAATCGAGGTGGTCAACTTCGGAGACTAACAGCCTCAGATTTAGATGCGAGATATCACTTGGCGCAGCAAATATTACGTCAACCTAACCAACCAAGGAGTAACGTGTCAGCAGATAATTCACCGGCACCTGCATACATTGTGGGTTTTGGATGTAAAAAGATCCCTTATGCCCCAAATCCCAATCCCAATTATAATTGGTAATCCAAAAAATAAATAAATCATGTTTAAAGCAAGTCGTTTTTCAACCATCCCGACGAAGAATTGTCGTAACCGTCTAGAATCAGCATTATCAAATAGAAGACCTATTGGTCGTGGTGAACGGCATAGAGCAGCTGTTATTGCAATTCAGTCTGCTTTAGCAGATTTAAATCGTGGATATCTTCTTTCAGCTGAGGTGGACGGATATTTTGGTTCACGCACCTATGCCGGTGTAGAAGCATTTCAGCGTGATTATGGTCTCGTAGCCGATGGTCAAGTGGGTAAACAGACATTAACTCAGCTCGACACCTTGTTTAGCGGCGACGTACTCAGACAGGCCATGGGAGTCAGCATCCATATCGGTGTTGATATAGTCGATGCTGATCATTATGGTGATTCTTTTCCCCTAGCCAGCTGTGAGAATGATGCTCGTAAAATGCATGGGATCGCAGAGGCACTAGGGTATGACGCTCTTACATTTGTAAATGAGGATGCTACAGTACTTAATTTTACAGGATTCATGCGCAATGCTATTGACAACCTTTATGATGGTGATTCATTGTTCGTTAGCTTTTCAGGACATGGGTCGCAAATGCCTAATACTTCAGTAGATGCCGAAGATGACAATAGAGATGAGACACTGTGTTTTTATGACCGAATGCTTGTAGATGATGAGTTGTATGCCTTGCTAGCACAGTTTAGAGAGGGAGTTCGCGTCCACTTGGCATTTGATAGTTGTCACAGCGGCACCGTAGCTAAAAGGTTAGAAGTACTAGAGTCAGAACGACAAGACTATATGACTAAGTCTCTAACAAGCATCAAGAGCCTCAACAATATTGGAGGAGGAGTATCGGACAATGATGAAGTTCTTCTCGATATGATGCCTATATCAGGCAAAAACCTGTCCAAAACATTAGGTGGTGATCAACCTGAATTGATGAAGGCCGCTCGACCAAAAGAAGATAGTAGCGAGAACATAGCCAGTCTCTTTGCAGATTTATACAATGAGGAAAATGCTGGCAAATCGAAAAATATTGAATTTTTCGCTGGCATATATGAAAGGAACAAAGCGCTATATGATACCGTAAAGAACTTAGTAGGACCAAAGGAGGCAAAGCAGTTGTTGTGCTCAGTTGTCTCTTTGTCTGCCTGCCAGGATTCGCAGACGACACCTGCCGGTGCTGTACTCAGTCTATTTACAGCCAACATCAATAATGTATGGTCTTCTGGTGGATTTGAAGGTTCATACAGGGAGTTTCATAAATCCATTGTCAATAGCACCGATCGCATGGATGTAGTGCCTGCTATAAATACATATGGAAGCAACAGAGCACGTGTAAGGCTGTACGAAAGACCATTTTATATATAAGCGATGGATTTCGTAAAACCTTAAGATAGGTAGACAATAGCCACCTATGATCAAGTCAATTTCAATCAAGCTCGAGGACCTGTATCCAAGCTTCTCAAACAATTTGTTCGGACTCCGGGTCGGTTTCAAACTATGGCTAACTTCAAAGCTGGAGGTAAATAACATATCTGTGGGCCTCACTGCCTCGACTTCACGGCTTGTGTTGACGGATTTGATTCCGATCCTAGCTATCAGGATCCCATGCCATTCTCTCAATTGCTGTCGATAGTGCACCCTACAAAGAAAATCTTCCGTTGTAAACCTTGCCGATGGTCTTGCAAAATTTCTGATTAAACGTACTAGAGAGGAGCTCGCACACTCACTTTTTTCCTGCACTCGTGGGAGGAATTTGGAAGCCCTATTTCCACAGACCAAGATTCTTAAAAGTCAACATATCAATGCATCACTTGCGTTGCCGTAGGTAACATTTTCTAACTTCTTTAACACTTTATCCTCAGACGATTAAACTCGACTCCAATGGGATAATTAATCAATCTTCAAGCTATCAGGGAGTACGACTCAATAACTCCACACTAGTTTTAGTTCTGATGTTCATTTTAATTTTGGCAAACGCCAAATTACATGCTCAGGGTGCCTTTCAACACACTTGTTGGGTCAATTCAATACAGAGTAATCGAGCCACACCGGTTCACAAAGACTTAAATGGAAAACCTGATCTGCTACTATTTATGGGGCAGGTCTATACCGGATATGGAGATATTTCTGTCACAAACGTAGATTTGAACCTAGAAAGGTGGCAGATGGTGAATGAAGGTGGAATAAATATGGTCCAGGGCCAAACGTTATCCATTCTGCTTGTTCCCAAGACGTACTCCCAGGCATTTGTCGATTACCCAGGCATCAGTCCCAGCGCAGGTCCAGTTCCATTTCCCTTAATGTCAACAGACAAAAGCCCCTCAAAGGGTCTCACAAGGGAGTCGCCCTAATTCCAAAAAACTATTACCATGGCACAATCAAATCAAAACCCAGACAGACGGAGCATAGACTTTCTCCGATTATTTCAAATATTAATTGCACTGGTCGGAGCATATGGAACGCTTAATAGAGTATTCGAGGGCGTTGCTCTAGGGCAAATAATTTTTGGTGTTCTAATATTGATAGGAGCAACCATCGTAATCGCAATTATTGATCACTCATTTAGAAATATCGAATCTTATAGGCTGAACCTTAAGAATGTCCTTGTTAGTCTCCTCATTGGATTTATCATTCTGTTCCTTGTCACAGCCATTTACCCAAAAGTTTCCTGTCCCATCCACAATTCAATATATGTGAATTTACTTGGGTTTGCGCAAAGTCCTGATTGCAAACCTCCCTGCTCAAGTTACTTTCTCCAAGAAGTATCCGAAGGCACACTAATTGCCCATTTTCTTTTTAATGGTGATGCAAGTAGTATCGTGAATAATAACGTTGATGCAACTCCAATGCAAAATCTAACTTACCCATCATCTCCCTGCGGCAATGCCATCTCCTTTAGGCAAGACGGCCAACGGCTAGTGATTCCGCATGAGCTAGCAGGGTTTTATGGCAATAGGAGTATCGTCATGGTTACTAAGATTGATAGTATACCAGCTGCTGCCGAGAAAAGCTGTCTATTGGATAAAAGCAATAGAGGAGGCTATCAATTGCATGTTAGCGGTAGTAATCTCACCTTAGAAGCGAATGACAGAATCGGACAAATAACATATTCATCTTGTCAGGTACCCATTGAAATGGACGAGTGGTCCTTGATTGCCATCACCTTTCGACAAGACACCTTCCGGTTATATGTTGATGACCATCCCCCGGCAGATTTGGTACCAGATGGTGGGTATCGCGAAAACGATTTAGATCTCATCGTCGGTGCTGGTGGTACTCCCTATGTCAATAATCACAATATTTTCGCTGAAATTGATGAGATGATCATTTATAGCGAAGTGCTCAGTGATGACGAGATTGGAGAGATGTATCGCTCCCTGCGGCAAGTGATAGAGTAGCCCTGTTCGAGCAATGAATCAATATCCTGAAATGGCACTACTACCATGGGAAGTCCTATTCGTATTTCATGCCTATCGCAATGAAGTTTGCCATCGAAAAATTGGTGGTACGACCTTCAGTCGGCACAGTGTCTTCACAGCATCAGACTTTTCAGTGAGAGGGGTACCAGTCAAGGAAGTGAAAACTTTACTTGTCTTCTGGTGTAATTCAGAGAAGGGATTCCCATCCCTATCATTCGGATATTAGTGACGAAGTTACCGAAGCCTAAATAATCAACGCATATGTCCGTGTTTTAGCAGTGAAATACCTCACACAAATCAAATCATCTGATTATTCTCATATAATCTCAATTAGACGCGAATCTATCTCCTGTTCTGAGATCACACCATCAATTCTCCATGCCACTTATTGGTCAGGGTACCTTAAAGACTAAGAATACAACGATATCTTGGACTTTACCAGCCCGTAGCTAATACTAATCGACCATCACCTCAACAGCCCTAGATTCAGACATCCGATCCCTGATTTAGGTCATCGGAGGCGATCCCACACAATAATGCTAACTATTTGGACAATAGTCCAGCAAATCCTCAGCCTGGGGTAACATATTGGTGCTGATAATAAAGGTAAGGTGATGTTAGAACCACCTCTTACCAAGTATCATCGCAAAAAACTAGCACCATGCATTTCAAATCAACTTTCCTCGTACTGCACCTTTTGATTTTCGCCATCCATATCCAGGCACAAAATTCAGCCCTCGACTTTGATGGTACCAACGATATAGTACGGGGCCCATCGTCAAGCATCTTCGAATTAAGTACCGGCACCGTTGAGCTGTGGATCAAGCCAAATTACCAAACGGGCAGACAGACATTTATTGGGTACAGGGACGACACGGGATTTAAGACTAGATATTTATGGAATTTCACGGAAGGTCTCAGCGGCCTGGGTTTTTGGAATGGCAGCAGTTACCCTACTATTGCTTTTCCATTTATCGCCGGTCAGTGGTATCATTTGGCGTTCGTCGATGACAACGTAAATACGAAGATCTATGTAAATGGTGTGGGAATTGGAGCCTTCCCTACCCAGTTTGGTGATGCCAGTGGAAATGACCTGCATCTTATTCTGGGCGTTGACATTCCCTTAGATGAATATCTCGATGGAATCCTCGATGAAGTTAGAATCTGGAATTATCCAAGGACAGCCAGTGAAATTGCTGAAACCTTTGATCGCCATCTACAAGGCTTCGAACCTGGTTTAATTTCCTATTGGAAATTTGACGAAGGAGCTGGCGACCAGACCTATGATCAAGTCTCGATCAGCGCTGGACTACTTGGCGATGGCGCAAATTCGGCGAAACCAGCCTGGGTTAGTACAGATCTAATTCTGAATGACCCACTATGTGTCGGTAGTGGTATAGATCGAGATCGGGATGGTATTTGCGCCGATATCGATTGCAATGATAACAATCCGCGAATAAGCACCGGAGTTGGACTGAGTTGTGACGATGGCGACCCACAAACCCACAACGACAAAATCAATGATCAATGTAAATGCGAAGGTAATTCGATATTATGTGATTTTAGTACGATTAAAAATCCATCCATAAAAATCAAGAACCTCACGATAGATGGAATAAAAATGAAGTCACATAAAAATATACCGCCTCTGGGAGGACTTACCTCAATATCTTATTATGGTGAATATCCCTCCTCGGAATTAGGTTCCATCTATGCTTCAATTTCGATTGATCAGAATCTTGATGGCACATTCGATTATGAATTTCTTACTCTTTACGCACCGGACCCCGATCCATTATCTCCCACGGCAGGCCAAGTATTTAATTCAGGAAGCATCGACCTACCCCAATTGGATCAAGGGTTACTTAGATTAATGATGAAAAAAGGCGCTCCATCGGCTCCCTGCGGAGACTTAGGTAATGCTGATGTCGAAGATTTCTACATTGGAGTTGAGCAAAAATCGAATGGCAAAAGTGATTCGCAAAAATTAGCTTCAGCACTTATTTCTTCCCAGCATAGACGGCAAGAGGTTGAAATATACCCAAATCCCTCTTCTGGTCTGATAAATCTGCGAAGCCATCATTCTCTATGGGACTTTAACCATATGGGAATCTATAGTTCCTCCGGTCACTTGATTTTTGAACGGAAGAATCTTAAGGAACCACCTCGTCAGCTAGATCTCAGCTTCCTGGCCGAGGGCTACTATATTATGAAAATTAGGAGGAACTCTTCGGTTGAAACCAAGAAAATACTGATCATAAAGCATTGACAATCATGCTCTCATAATAATTATTGTCAATTAAATCTGTTTCACTTAGCAAGTCGATTAAAGATCTCAGGGGCATGCTGTTAAGGGTAGTGACATTTTTCTTTTGAGATTTCTAGAGAGGTAAGGATCTTTAGTTTGCATTGTAACTTCTCAACACAAATGTATAGGAAGCTGCTAGAAAGGAGGTGGCGAAGACCTTCCATCAACTACAGTGCTCCAAATTCAGACAATAGTCCAGCTTCATCGAGAAATATCTATATATCTTGAAGTTATGTTATCCCCTCTTAATTGCCGTCATCCAAAGATCACCTGTATGAGATGCTTATTCGTCGTCACTCTGGTCTGCATGGCCATTTGTTCAATGTTAGGTCAGGAATTACCAAATGATGCCAATACGCTATTGCTGTTACATTTTAATAATTCTCCCAATGGAAGCGCTGGTGAAATTCCTACGGTAGCACAAAATCTGACCTATCAGACCGGTATTCATAACCAAGGAATTTTGATCGACGCAAGTTCCAACCTTAGTTTTTCAACTGTGGATAATATCTTACCTCAAGAGGGCACCATCGAGTTTTGGATCCAACCACAGTGGAATGGCAATGTAGCTACGGGTAATTTTTTTGTTACCATTGGCAATCAATTATCAATCGTAAAAGATGGAATTGGTAACCTGCGATTCGTTTTTAACGGAGATGATTCAGAAGCTTTTCAAGCTGATAATTTGGGCTATTGGCAAAGTGGAGAATGGCATCACCTGGCCTTAACCTGGACCATCCCAGGTCGGATGAAAACCTATATAAATGGAGAACTTAAAATTGATCACACTTCTTCCAACGTAGATTTGATGACAAATCTCTCAGCCGAGCTAACGATAGGGGCACAGTTTAATAACGAATATGCGGATGCAGTTTTTGATGAATTTAGAATCAGCAACATCGCCCGTACACAGCAGGAAATTATCTCCTCGTATTTAGCGGGTTTCACCATTGACACCCTATGTGTTTTTGAAGATTGCCATCCGTTCGCTCCGCTGACTTCTTTGACTACTCTACCTAGCTGGCGTCATTGTCCACGAATTGAGGCTAAGACGGCTACAGACACCTTCACCATCCCAATCAGTGCTTTACAGTGGAGTTCTAGTAATGCTGCGGTAGCCGATGTTGATGTGGGCGGGACAGGAAAAGTCTGTGCCAAATCTACCGGCATGACGACCCTCACTGGAACATTGCAAGGAAAGCAAATTGAATTTGATGTTCAGGTAAATGCACCAACTCTAGCACCTATCAGCGGTTCCATTGATCCATACCTCGCTAATATTAATTACGAATTTGTAGTGAAGGAGGTTCCTGTGGTTATCATACGCTATTTACCTACGGCTGACGGTGTCAACTTAGATGTCGGCCACGCTCCTGACTTTTGGGTGTTGGGCGAGTCGACCTTGGCCGATATGGAAGATCGCTTAGATGCTTTCGATCAGCGAATAAAATTCTCTGTGCAAGAAGGCACGCGATTTCGTGACTATGGCCAAAACGAGAAGATTCCCTACTTAGGCTACAAAGTAATTGAGTACATCACTGTCTATGAAGCCACACCCAGGGGCAAAGTGGCCTATATGGATGATAATGGATTTGCAGTACACGAAATTGATTATCACTCCATGTTTGAACGATTTAATCTTAAGGATTTAGTAAATAATCAAGGTGTCCGGGAAGTGTGGATATGGTCGTATGGACATGATTCCACTGTGCCATCCTACGATGAGAATATTCACGATCCCTGCGATTTTAGGTTCTGGTGGGAATCCAATATGTCCAGCCCGACGTCCGGAGACATTTCCAATAGCAATCGAGACATCAGTGATCTACCACTTTATGATCATACATATATCGTGTACAACCAAAATATTCGAAGGTCGCAAGCCGAAGCGGTGCATAACCGCGGACATCAATTTGAGCATATGTTCACCTACCTTGATGGTGGGGGCTTCTCCACAAGTCCCATTTTTTGGCAGAGCTTTGTGGGTTATTCCCCGACAGGGCAACCTGGGTCAGGTAGATGTGGTTGGACACACATGCCGCCCAACACGACAGTCGATTATGATTACTACAATGCAGCGACGGTGGACAGCGATATTGAAGATTGGAATCCAGATCAGACTGGGGCTATGAAAGCCATTAATTACTTGACCTGGGAAAACCTACCCTATTCCTGGCCCGGAGAATCAAACTTTAGCCAGCAGACCGAATCCAATTGGTATATCTATTGGATGCAAAGTTTTCCAGGATTTAATAATAAGATTCCGTACGGAAGCGACCATCGAATGTCTAATTGGTGGGATGTTTATTGTGATTGGGACGCTGCTATCCTGGAGGGTAAGAGCTTGGTAGAGCCCTTGTGTGACCCTGCCCTGAATATCCCGTCTCCAACGCTAACGGGTATTTATAGTGCCTTGGGACCCATAACATACACTGGAATGGTACCTATGATGCAGTATGTGGTAATTACTTCTGATACAGACATCCTGATCGATGCAGGGGTAGAAATCGAAAGTGGCTCAGCATTTGAAGCCTACATCCAAGATTGTGGTGGCTCATCAGCTCACCTATCGTTTAAAAATCCAAGTGTTCAGCCACCCTGCCAACATTCATCCTTCACCAAAGTAAAATGGAATAAATAATGTGTACTATTGTATTACAGAGTAATTTCCTGCCATCTCAGGTCTTGGATTCTCTGGGTCCCACTCACCGGAGACCCTCAACTTAAACCTACATTCTCATATCTGTATAGCTCGGCATTACCCGGGAAGGGAAAGATTGCCAGCTAGTTTGAAATGATTCGTTGCAATTCTTATCGACATTATCGACAAAGCCCCTCCAAATTACAATGAGCCTATTCACCTTTTCTAGAGGTTGCTCCATGACCTACTCAGGCGATAAATAACGCTGCTCACACCATGGCCTGGTTAGCATGCAACACAGTTACCCACTGGCATATTGCACCAGTGTCCAATGAGTTTGACTTTGTCTCCGATATCTGCAGCATCGTCCACACTGGTCAGTTGTGCATAAAGCATGCAAAGCGTTCTTGTCTTTGGCCCTCAAGAGCTCTCTAGGTTACCATGAATTTAATTAGGTAGGAATTAGTGATTCAATAAAAACAATACGAACACACTCGGCTAAAGCAAAAAGACCTGTTTCTTAATGTACCATAAATTATCTCTTAGAAACTGTAAAAATATTTTCGGATTTTTTACATCACTCAACTTGGATAAATCTGAACCTTGTTCGACTTGTTTGGATACTATTCCTTGGTCTTGTTCAGAACGCGTTCTTGATCGCTACTTAACCATTTTCAGATGTATAATCCAGTGCCCTGCTGGTTTCATTGATGGTGTCTTCTGATGCTGGCACTTACTAGTTCATAATGTAATTTAATCATAATTTGATTGGAAAAAAGGTCCTCAATCTGGAGTCAAAAAATACACGCCAAGCGAATACGTTCCCGTTACAAATTAGCATTGTTAGGAAGCACCCTTGCTCGAATTTGCCTACACTTAACCAACCAATGATGGGCTCCGTACTGTCGTGATGAGGTGACCGACACTGGCCAACACACCAAAGATTGCAAATTAAAACAATCGTCAAGATCTACAGTTAAGATTTATCTAGATTGCGTCAGTCATCTGGATCTCTGAGAGTAATTAACCTTTGTGTGGAAAATGACATCCGGTGACTGGTCTCTAAAAAGTTCAGATGGTGCAAAACCGTAATACTTTGAAAATACTGTTGAAAAATAGGAAGGCTCCTTAAAGCCGACCTGAAAGGCTACTTCGGCAATTTGATATTTGCGAGATTTCAATTTTTCCATGGCCACAGCCATCCTCAAGCTAGTAATGATATCAGATGGAGACCAATCAGTCAGTCCCTTAATTTTTCGGTAGAGCTGCACGCGGCTAAGATGCACGTACTCGGCTAGTTTCTCAGTATTAAAGGTAAAGTCTGAAATGTGATTTAATATTATTTCCTCGACCTGTAGGATAAACGGATCTTTGTCCGTTGAAACTTCAGGGGTAACTAGATGTTGTTGATACTTCTCCTGCAATATTTTTCGATTTTGCAATAATCTGTTGAGGATAGCCTGCAGTTCTCTCGACGAATAAGGCTTAGTCAGATAGGCATCAGTACCGCTGTTCCAGCCCTTGATGCGATCGACGTTTTCTGCTTTTGCTGAAACGATCAAAATGGGAATATGATTGGTACGAAAGTCCGCCTTTATTTTCTCACAGACAACATAACCATCCGCTCCAGGCAAAACAATATCGGTGATGATTACATCTGGTATAATCTCTATCGCATACTTTATCCCATCGAGTCCATCAGTCTCCCAGCTTATGTTGTAGCCATCACGCAGCGAATCCATCATCATCTGAGCCACGATGGGATGGTCTTCAATGATCAGCAACTTTGGCAGTTCTGGTGTCATGACATCTCGAGTCTTCTCCCAATAATTAGACCTTCGAGAAGGGCAGTTTTCTGCAGGTAAAACTACTACGAATTTGGCACCTCCTTGTGCACGGTTGCTGGCTGAAATATTACCATCCAACAAGTGCACCAGTTCACTGGTCAACGACAAGCCTAGTCCTGTACCTTCGGCATCATTTCTTGCCGTGGAAATAAAATCATCAAACAGCCTGGGTAACATAGCAGGCACAATGCCTTCACCTTCATCGGTGACGATCAGTTCAACTAGTTTATTATCTCTATTTAGGGAAACATTGATGACACCACCTATCGGAGAAAATTTTACCGCATTTAAAACCAGGTTTTGCAGAATATACAACCACTTTTCGCGATCCATAAAAGTCAATGCTTCACTGGGATCAACAGCAAGGGATATCTCTACCGATCTTTCTTCCGATAGACTATGGTAGGATGCCAACAAACCTTCAGTGATCGACTTGAGATTAATCCATGATTTGCGCACCACGGAAAAGCCAGCCTCAGCCTTGGTCAGACTTAGAATTTGCTGCGTCAAATGCGACAGTTCCTCAAGACTGTGATTCAACCTGCGAAGATATCCAGTCTTGAATTCCTGTGATACACTCATCTGCCCCAAAACGCCACGCATGATAGTCAACGGCGATTGAAATTCATGCGTTATTTGCCGAAAAAATCTCTTGCGAGACTCGTTATTCGCCCTCAAGATTCTCCTTTCACTATCTGACCTTCTCTTCGTTAGGAAGTACTGATTGCCAACTACCAAAATGACAATCAATAATATCACAAAGATGGTTCTGGCCACAAATGTTCTGTACCAAGGCGGCAAGACTTCGATTAATGTTGGGTTGGCTTCACTCTGCCAATCCTGCGTTAGATGTGACACTCTGCCCCTCAAGAGATATTTACCTGTAGGTAATTTCGAGAAAGTTACTTTTCCCGTTGAGCCATTGTTCACCCAATCTGCATGTAAACCCTCCAATTGGACATCATAGGTAAAATGATTGGGGTTGCTGTAGTCGGGACATGCAAAGACAAAAGTATAATCGAGATCTTTTGCACCAAAGACATATCCGTCGTCACTCCTCTTTGGTTTAAAATAATTAAGAGAATCCCGGTGATTGGTTCGGCTGCTTACACTTTCCAAGACCAGGGGCTTGGGTGCTTTTCCACTCTCTAAGATACTGTCGGGATGAAAGACAACGCACCTGACCTCGGTCCCGAAATAAACATAACCTTGATCATCCGTCGAGGCCGAGTTCAGGAGGATATTATTATTTGGTAAACCATCTGTTTTGGTAAAATGATGAAATCGTTTTGTCATAGGTTCATAAAAGCCCAGACCCTGGCCAATGGTCCCATACCAAATGCGATTTTGGTGATCGGTTGTCAATGCGCGAAAAACATTTTCAACCGTAAAGCCTGACGTTCTCTGTGAACGGTAAATATGTTTGAATTGATCCTCTTCAGGCAAATAACAATTTAACCCCGTTTCAGTACCAACCCAAAGATTACCTTGCAAATCTAAATCCATGGCAAAGACCATATTCGAGGATAGTGAATTTTGGTCGTCAACATCAAAGTCGTACTGTGTGAAATGGAAATCACTGGTATCACTGATTTGCTGAACATTTTTGATTTTAAATAGGCCCCCCGATAACGTCGCTACCCACAGATCAGGTCCGACTATCTGCAAGTCGGTAATGTCATCATCGGGCAAAGGAAAGCGCACGAATTTCCCTTGACCAGGATCAAATAATTGGAATCCCTCCCAAGCTCCAATCCAAATTCTTCCCCGCTGGTCTTCTACCAGATCATAGGTCGCTGCCCCTGTAAAGGAGAAAATATTACCGCTCTCATTTCCGAAATATGTCATGCTCCAATCTGAGGTATCAATAGCATACAGTCCATGAGCAGATTCCCAAGCAGCGCCACCGTAGAGTGTGCCATCTCCTGCGAGAACTAAACTTTTTAATTTCAATTCCGATAGTTTTAATCTTCCATCGTCAGCCTTAAGGTATAAACCGTCGTGCATAGCCATGAGTAACCCCTGATCAACTCTCAGACTATTTCGTAAGAGTCCATATGATTCTTCATAGGTTAGCACAGTAGGATCTGTAAATACTTTTACCGGCATCAATTCAAAGAGACCGCGATCCGTACCCATCCAAATATTACCGTCATTGTCCATTAGCATCTCAGAAATGGTCACATAAGCATCTCTTATATTTAAGATATCCCCATTATTGTATCGATCTACCACCTCCAATTGCCGATTTAAAATCAGTAGTTCGTTACCTAATGCCATCCAGATTTTGCCTTGGACATGCAGAAAGCAGGTGTTTACAGCTCGATCCAATAAATGCTCAGGCACTGTGATATCACTTTCGTACCAATCACTTCCAAGCCTCGATATTCTTTTTACAGCTTTCCGCGTCACAAATATGATTGTGTCTGGGTGCATGGCATGAATGGAAACCGCACTTTCACTGCTGCTTAATTCGATTTTTTCTAGTGCTTCGGTAGCAAAATTAAATCTACTAATGCCTCCTGCCTCCGCAATCCAAAGGTCAGCATCCTGGCCATGCATGTTGTAAATAAAATTTTGGCTTATCTGGTCTGGCGGCCATACATTTGCTTTCTTGGAAAAGAGTCCCATGGCGGAACCTATCAGCAATTCACCTGACGGCGATTCACCTAACGCCCTAATATTCAATCCCAGTGGTCTCTGATTACCAATTTGCGACTGGCTCAACCAATGAGCGGTGCCTTCGACATACTGGAAACAACCCAAACCTTGACCTCTGGTACCTACCCAGTACGTGCCGTCTAGGGTTTGAAACAGGTCCAAGATGTAGTTGCCGGGAAGTCCATCAGGTTGTTCGGGATGGTATACATAGGTCTGTAAACTTTGACCGTTATATCGGTTTAGGCCATAACTGGTACCAATCCAAATCCAACCCATCTGGTCTTGAAAGATCGCAGTAACCTTATTGTTACTAAGGCCATTTTGGGTGCTGAAGTGTCGAACGGTATATCCCAAAGGATTGGATTGAGCCGGCAATGAAGTGACTAAACCGGCAGAAAGCAGGAATAGTGCCAGAGCTGAAAAACCAACGGGCTTTCTCAATGATCGTTTCATGGCTCATCTTTAAAGTCTGAGCGTGTCGTCTCACTATCAAGGAGTAATCAGCCCCCTATTATTCATAAGTTAAGTAAAAAATGTAACCAGTGTAAGGTAAAAGATTCGCAGGTATTTTGTTGGTGACCCAGCTTTGTCCTGAGGTAGATATAACAACATAATTACGTTCGCTACTTCATGCCTTATTAACAAATGAAGTATTATCCCTCACCTCCGTAGGCAAACCTGCCTGTGATTATTTCATTGAGCGAGTAAAGGCAAAGCTGGCGAGAAAAGTGCCAGTGTCAGGAATCGCAGAAAAAGTTGATCGATCATATCATTTTTCTTTTTTATTGGAATCAAGATAGGTTTTTTATTAATCGACGTGTTCACTTCCCGATCGACATCTTAGATCTTAACACCAAAATCCGGGAGAACAGTCTTTGCCCCTACCTATTCTAAAAAACATTATTCCATATTCCCCACTCCTCGAGATATGGTGGCCCCAGCTATATTTTGGTGTGCCTCCCATCTCATCATCAGATTGCTCAGGAAGACCTAGGGATCCTTAAACATGCGCTCTCGACCTAGACGATGCTATTTTGATTTTAGACAAGGCATAAAAAATAAGAATTGTGGGGCTAGGTGACTCCCTATTAAAGCAGTAAGAATAGGGAAGCTATTTTTTGTCGGTTACCGATTGATCACTGTTTCGTGGAACATTTAATTACTCTACATAAGTTGTCTAAAGTCAGAATCAGGATAGAAATGTAACCATTTTATAGCTAGATGTAACAGATATGTAAGGGGGTGAAGAACGGAAAAGTTAAATTGAAAACAACCCTCATAAATCCGAGAAACCACTCCAATGATACTAATTCAGACGAAAATTTTTTAAACAAAATCCAAAATTATGAGAGATCCAAAAACAGATGGAATATGTAAGATCGGTTGGTTGGATAGAACAATCATCCTGCTTTTCAACCTGGTCATGGTACTCCTACTGACGGGTTGTGAAAAAGACCAAAACCTCAGTCCATTAGGCCAGGGTATCGCGTATGAAGAACACCGCAAACTGAAGGATCAAGAGATGACACTACCGCCTAGTGTGAATAAGAGATCTTCCACGCTTCGTGAATTCCTAGCAAAACACATGGAGCGTGCGGCTAAACAATTGGGATTGTCCATTGAGGAAGAATCCATGGTGCTTGCTTGCCCACCGGAAGGGTTGGTCGTGGTGGCAAAAATCGAAGGCATTGAACCTTCTCACTTACTTTACCTGCACGGTCCCGCCTCACCCGACCCAGGCATCGCGGCAGGCCTTCTCGTCCATGTCATCTTTGTACTTGAACCGAGCGGAATACGGTATGTAAGCTTGAGAAATCTGGTTGGTAATGAGATGTATCGATTACCCATTTTCAGTTCCCCGCGAAACAGATTTCCAGTTGCACTTAGTATATGTACTGGCCTGCCCAACCCCTATGGGGATAACACTGCAGATGATCCCTACGTCTGTATTGATGATGGAGAGAATGGCACCTATTATTTGGATTTTACCGATCTCTCCTGCCAGCAGAGTCCCACTGGAGAGCCAGTGTGTGAGCAATGACAAGATTTATTCTAATAAAATCTACAGGTGCAAACATGAAAGCAGACTGACTTCATAAGTAAACCAAATGAAATAAACTATCGCAATGAAATACTTTAAACTGGCAACTATAATTCAAATACTGACGCTAAGCTGTTCTGCCACAATATTGTTTGGACAAGCTCAAATTGTTGTGGACTCTGCCAAATCTCCAAATGGAGTTGGTGTTGATATCCGCTATGCCGAAAATAATGGAATTATAGTCCGTGAGGTCCAACAAACCGGCATCCAGATCATCGACGGAACTAATGGTCTCATTATCAATGATGCAGCAAACAATGGAATTTTTATTGGCGAAGTGGGCGATCATGGAGTATTAATTGGCGATGCCGGTTTTAACGGAATTTCCATTCAAAGTGCAAATGTAAATGCAATCAGCATCGCAGAGGCAGGATCGGATGGAGTAAACATCCATCGCAGCGGAGTGCACGGGGTGGATATCGACAGTGCAGGCTCCCACGGGATTCATGTCAACTACGCGGATGACGACGGCATTCATATCACTGAGGCAGGATCTGCGGGTGTGCAGGTGGACAATGCCTTTTATGGAGTACGTGTTGGAAACAGCATGAATGATGGTATTCATATAGGTCAGGCCGGAGACGACGGTATTCACATCGAAAGCGCTGCCGGGGATGGTGTTTATGTATCAGACGCCGATAGGTTAAGTCTCTATGTATTAGGATCCAAGAGCCAAAATCCGGCCTCACCTTTTGATCATATCGCACAGATCGAGAATGAGCATGCGGCGGGTGGTGCCGATGTCCTCTCACTAAAAGTTGGCCAGGACGATCCTGGTACTGCTTCCAACTTCATCACTTTTTTTGATGGCAACAATGATATATTAGGCCGCATCGAAGGTAACGGCTCGGGAGGAGTTTCCTTTGAGTCTAACAGCGCTGATTTTGCTGAGTATCTTGCCAAGGAATCTTTAGGTACCAAATTTTCACCTGGAGATGTAGTGGGTATTAGGAGGGGTAAAATTTCACTAAATACCACAGATGCTGAGCATGTGATGGCGATTACCGATCGCCCTATTGTCATTGGAAATTCGCAAGTGGATTTGGAAAATTTTGAAAAAGTCAGTCTGGTGGGTCAAGTTCCTGTCAAAGTAATTGGTTTGGTGGAGGCAGGTGATTGGATTGTAGCCAGTGGTCTGAGCAACGGCATAGCCAAAGCGACTGAGGCTTCAGAAATCACCTTGGAAATGCAAATCGTAGGGCGAGCCCTGGAATCAAATGCGAATCCAGAAATCAAGTTGATCAACACGATCGTGGGGCTGGATAAAAGTGATGCAACGAATGTAATGATCGATGGCTTATTGGGTCGTTTGGAAAGACAGGAGCAGCAAATCTTTACGCATCAATTGGCAATCGAGACCATTCGAACGGAGATCGAGCAATTAAAAAAGATCCTCAAATGCCAGTCTCTATCAAACCACTTTATTGAATTCACAAAACAGGAGAAATGAAAGTAAAATATTATATTGTCGCCATTACATTTCATGTCGTTATTTTGGGATGTTGCATAACAGCCCTCCATAGCCAAACGCAAATTGTCATCGATTCTGCAAAAGGGACTTTGGCAGATGGCATCAATGTCCTTTATGCACAAGATGACGGATTTCAAGTGACCGAGGCTGGTAATGATGGAGTACATGTAAATAGTGCAGAGGCAACTGGGGTAAGAATCCAGCATGCCGGAAATGACGGTGTTCGCATCCAAAGTGCCGATGTTGATGGTCTTTCTGTGGGCAATGCTGGCCGATATGGGTTACTCATTGGCGAAACCGACAGTGATGGGATTCGTGTTGGGGATGCAGGAGTAAATGGCATCTACATCGGTGATGCTGCAGATGATGGCATTCATGTGAACAATGCATCTGCCTGGAGTCTAAATGTGCGTGGCAGCAAAAGTCAAAATCCCGCAGCACCTGAAGATCACATTGCCCACATTTTCAATACCCATGGAACAGGAGGTGGAGACGTGCTGTCATTGAAGATTAATGTGATTAATCCGGGTAGTACGTCCAACTTCGTCACATTTTATGATGCTCTCGATAATAGGATGGGGCGAATAGAGGGTAATGGGTCTGGTGGTGTCTCCTTTGAATCCAACAGTGCCGATTTTGCGGAGTTCTTACCCAAGGAATCTGAATTCAGCACTTTTAGAGCGGGAGATGTAGTCGGGATCAAAGATGGAAAAATATCATTGAATACCATTGACGCTGACCGGGCCATGGTAATCACTGACCGACCCATTGTCATTGGTAACGCAAGAAATAACTCTGATCATTTTGAGAAAGTCAGCTTTATCGGACAAGTACCGGTAAAAGTCATAGGAATGGTTAAAGCGGGTGATTGGATCGTGGCCAGTGGCGAGAACGATGGTACTGCCCTGGCTGTGTCTACCTCGGAGATTGGCCTTGGACATCAAATCATCGGACAAGCCTTGGCATCTAATGCCGATAGTGGTCTAAAATCGATTAATACCATCGTGGGATTGGATCATAGTGAAGCCAGGAATCACCTTTTGAATAAGATCCATTTCGAATTATCCGAACAACGTCACTTGATCAATGAATTGCAACGCCAAATCGATCGATTGCTTGGCGGGAATTAAATCATAGCGGCTCAGTTCTTAGAAATCCAGAGAAATAGATTTTGGGACACGAATCTCAACAACAAGAGAACGATTAAAATATGTAATAAAAAAATCTGACATGGATTCAGTAAGATCATATGTCTCTGAAAAAGAGGCCCAGATCCTTAAATTGATTGCCCAAGAAATGACCTCGGCAGAAATAATTAAATTCCCATGGATCAGCCCTGAAACCACAAAATCCCACTGGAAAAACCTGTTGCAAAAATTATCGTCAAAAAATACTGCTGGATTGGCGAGGTAGGGATTTGTGCCGAGATTGCTGACCATTGGATCATTAAAGGCTATTCAATATGCTTATACTTATATACGATGACAATTCAATAGTGTAGTTGGGAAGATGTTGTGACCTGATATCGCCCATTTACTAAAGTAATTGTAAAAAGACTAATAGTGCTTACCCAGCAGCATCTGGCATATTGTACTGCATCGGCCTCTAACATCTATCCCGAGGCATTGATTTATCTCCTAAATCTACGTATATGAATCTGCTACCAGGAGGTCGAAACCTACATGCTGGCCCTTCTCGTTCTGCACCCTGCTTTAGAAGCTTACGCGCGTACCCAGAGTTTTTGATTTACCTCGGCCATAACCTTCCAAACTGCATTTGAGTTCATGCCGATGATAACGTTGGATCCCAGCGGCAAGTCAATAAGAAATCATTCCTTGTTCGTGAAAAAACAGATGAAATTTACGGCTGGAAGTAAGAGTCAGTTTTGGCAACCTTTAATATTAATATTAAGTTCACTACCCGGTCGAACCTCAAACCGTGGCTCTAAAATAACGGATTCACCAGAGGATAGATTCAAGGTACGAAGATTAAATATAGTGCCCGTGGTGGAGAGATTTCCTGATACTTGGTAATTATCAAAAATAAAAAAAGGTAAGACCAGACTATCGAAACAATATGAGCCGCACCGTTCAATTAAATCTTGGCGTAAACTACATCCGGGAGCATTAATACCAATTCGCAAGCGATCAAATCCATTCAGTGCGATATAATTACAGAAAGTCTTGCAGTCCGCTAAAGAGTCATTTTGGCTAACGGAAAAACTACTTCCTACATATCTAAGTTGACTCAAATTTAAATCCCGTAAAATCGGATTTTTATCAACAAAGCCATAAGATGAAATGGTATGGAGAGCTGAAAACTCCGCATCTACAAGTTGTTGATTTTCCACAATGGCAAAACCAGAGAGGGTAGTGATAAAATTGGCCTCAATCGATTCTACTTTCCTATTTCTGGCGATATTGATTTGCTCCACAGATCGAAGTGCCGGCAGCTCAACAAATTCGAGACTTACGTGATCGCTGATGCCCAAGGACTCACCCACAGTATCCAAAACGGGAGTCTGCAAAGATCTTAACGAGTCGTTTTCAATAAAAAGAGCTGAACCCTCCACCACTTCTAATGAAGGCAGGTCAAGTGATTCAATATTTGTGTTGCCATTCATGAGTAGTCTGCCTCCCACACTTGCGATCTCTGCTTGGTAATTGATTAGATTCGTAGAACTCATTGTAAAATCATTTGCAACTTCAGTGATGTTGACAACTGATCCTAAGCTACTGATATCGGGACCCCAAATAAATAGTGATCCATTAATTTTGGTGCAGTTCGGATATCTGGTGGTGAACGAATCGACTTCAACCTGCGTCGTCAATATTACATCCTTCTCTGGGCAAACACCATCGGATTTCATGTAATGATAGCCTGCTTCCATACATTTTTTCTCCACAGAAAGCCTGGAGTCACAACCTAGGGCATTGCCATAAATGTAAATCCCACCCAGGACAATATCATCCGAAAGAATATGGCATAGAGTCCGACAATCTGAGAGCGACTCATTTTGAGCAATGATAAAGTCATGACCAATCCTCTCTAAATCCTTACTGATAAAAAGGTCATGAAGTGTCGCGTTTTCCGTTATTGACACCCATGAATATACCTGCTCCAAGTTGTTTAAATGAAGAACTTTCAGACTGTGGTTTCTATGGATGGATGCACTACGTAAAATCCTGAGTTTAGGAAAGGTCAATAATTCCAGACCGCCATTGTCATAAATAAAAATATGATACGGGATGATCTCTAAATTTGCCCATTTAATTTCATTTAAGGAGGGATTCGAAATAAGATCAATTAAACCAAGACATTTCCTTAAGTTGGGTAAGCTATAGCTCTCAAGATTTTGATTATAAGAAATACGCATACCCCCCACCCGACCTAATTTATTCATTTTGAAATCAGTCAATGCATGGTTATAAGAAATGTCCATACTGTGTCGGACAGCCATCAAACTGATGAATGCTAGTTTAGCTAAGACATCATTATGCCGTATGAACAGACAACCCTCAATGCTGGAAAGTTTCCTCATATGTACAGCCATTAAACTTTGATTGCCATTCATGTTCAGATCACCCCCGACAAATTTGAGCTGGGGAAAGACAATTTTAGTCAAACTCGTACTTAAAATAGACAGATTGCCATCGATGGTATCGATATTAGAAAATCCGTCAAGCGCAGTTTCACCATTGAGCCATAAAAGGGTTACATTGCCCATTAGCCGCGTACAATCAGGGTATTGATCTCTGAAGTTCTGAATGTCATACTCGGAAGTAAAAATTAAATCACTGGAAGGACAATCATTCCACGCACTGCTGATGACTGGAATTAGAAAGCACAGTATTTGAAAAAACAGTCTCATTTTTGAGTGCTAAAATCTATGGGGTGCGCTGAAAACAAGTGTAAGGTAGGGAAGATACGATAAAAGTCAGGTGAGACCACTTCACTGATCAACTGCAAATTCGCTCTATTGACCAGGAGCTGAAGCACGCAAGAATCCCGTCGTTACACGCCATGTCTTTGTTGGCACCATCAAAATGAATTCCAGTCGGTCCCTAATCATCGCGGTTCGATTTAGCTGGGCAAATC
This sequence comes from Saprospiraceae bacterium, assembly GCA_965223215.1. GTDB lineage: Bacteria > Bacteroidota > Bacteroidia > Chitinophagales > Saprospiraceae > JABDMH01. The sequence continues at coordinate 1,679,306 of CBDCVZ010000010.1, forward strand.
GTGTTCGATGGCAGAATGGTCTCTGAAGGCTTACTAGTTTTGGGAAAAAGCAGTTTTCTTGCACAAATAAATCAGAACAAATCAGAGCGCGATCAAATAGTGGCCAAGATCTCTTTGTAGCGTGGAAGGCAATTTCTCGATGGCGTCTCTGTGAAGTGTTTTTTTTGCAACCTTGCCAAGTAAGTAATTTGACTGTCCATACCGCATCCACCCCATTCATCACGTTTCTGAGCTCAGCAAAGAAAGAATGTTTGTCTATGCAACCGTTGATCGATCACTAACTGAACCATACCGTTCACTCAGTTTTCCTGGCAGCATTAGGTAATTTTCAGTATTTTATACTGAACTCCTCACAGGTATTTTTCACGTAAGCCATTCGTCACAAACCCGTAAATACCATCTAGTATGAGGATCTCAGCACTTCTTTCATTAACCCTAACACTCAGTATGCCTTTTATCATCAATGCCCAAAACCGGTATTGGGTGGGAGGCACGGGTGACTGGTCAGATCTCAACCATTGGTCAACCACCTCAGGTGGATCTGGCGGTGCCTCGGTACCCAGCAGTAGCAACAATGTCATTATTGATGCCGCCTCTTTTTCAATGGATGGTACTATTACTTTGACAGCCATCAGCTTTTGTGACGACATCACCTGGGCCAATATAGACCAGGTTGTCACTTTTGCGATGGCAGGCCAAACATTGAAGATACAAGGAGATTGGATCGGGGACAATCTACTGTCGATGAATGCACCGGCAGGGAGTGTGATAGATTTTACCGGGCCAACCTCGAAATTACGTGAAATGACGGCGCAGACCTTTTATGATGTGGTCTTTAGCAACCCCTCCAGCCACGGAGAATTCATTAGTGTTGATAATTGCCAATTTAATCTCGTGAACTTTTTCGGAAATGGTACGCTACGAGGCAGTCATACCATTACTACACTTGAAGCCAGCCCGGGCCATAATCTGATTCTCCCTGCCACGGAGACCCAAACCCTGGAAAATTTTATTGCCGATGGTGACTGTGGTGAACTAATTAATATTTTTTCGACCGCTGCGGGAAGTCAAGCATTTATTATTAAAAATTCAGGGGCCGTTAATTTGTCACTGGTCTCCTTACAAGATATTCATGCCAGTGGTGGGGCCACCTTTTCCGCCGATGCATCAATAAATAATGGAAACAATTTTGGTTGGATTATCAGCATCGGCAGAGATCTTTATTGGGTCGGTGATGCAGCAGATGGCCTTTGGAACAATGCGCTCAACTGGGCCACCGAATCCGGTGGTGTGGGAGGAGCTTGCGTACCCACCGTATTTGATGATGTATTCTTCGACGTAAACTCTTTCACGGCGGGACCAACCACGATTCTACTGCCAGAGGACGGATTTTGCCATGACATGGATTGGACGGGGGCCACCAATGCACCCACCCTCAATTTTCAGGGAAGCGCACGGACCTTAAACATCGGTGGCTCGCTGGCACTTTCTCCCACCATGACCGTCATCGGCACCACGATTGATTTTGTATCCAGTGATCCAGGGGAAACGATCCTTTCTAACGGCACCCAAATCAACACAGTCTCTGTAAATTTTCGCAATGGTGGTGACTGGTCATTTTTAGATCCATTTGATTTCACCTCACGCATATCCCTGATGCATGGATCACTCAATACAAATGGACATGATGGTGGTTGGTTTTCTCTGAGTTCCAACTTTAGCGATCCCACGGCCCTGATGCTGGGTGCTTCCACGATAACTAGTACCAGTTCTTTGATCATACATCCAACGCTCTGCGTACTTGACGCTAGCCAAAGTCACCTGGTGTTCACAGGTATTGGTGGCAGTATTTCATCTGCCCAAAACGCCATATTTAACACCGCAGAATTTCTAAATGGAGGTTCGGTCAACGTCAACAATTGCCAATTCGAGGAAATCCTCTTCCACAATGATGCCGGCATCTCCAGTGTCAACACTGAGTTTAATTATTTACGGGTACTGGGATCAGCCTCCTTCTCAAGTAGCAATATGCTGATGCACCACTGTGAACTTCAAGGTGGAGCCATCATAAATGGTACCAATCATATTTTTGACACCCTCATTATTCATCCACCCCATACTTATAGTTTTCAATCTTTTCAAACCTACCATATCACTGACTCACTAGGTGCCAGTAGTTCATGTAGTGCCGGTTACATTGACCTTCGAGCAAGCTTTGCAGGCCAGCCTGCAACGATCAACGCGCCAAGCGACTTAACGGTCAATACTTGTAGAATACGCGATATTAATATGACTGGTGGTGCAGTGTACCTGGCCCATAACTCTATAGACCAGGGAAATAATACTGGATGGACCTTTTCAGATGTAGGTCAGACTTTATTTTGGGTAGGTGGTTCGGGCAACTGGTCAGACCCAGCACATTGGTCTACCGTGAGCGGAGGCCCCGGTGGAGCATGCGTGCCGTGGAAAAACGATGATGTCATCTTTGACAATCTATCCTTTCCCAACCCACCAGATGCTGGTGCCAACACGGTCACCATGGACCAGAGTGCTTATTGCAACAATATGGACTGGTCAAGTGTAACCAATGATCCCACCTTCGCAGGATCCTTCAACTTTACCTCCCTTTATCTCTCCGGTAGTCTGACCCTTAGTGCAAATATGGATTGGAACATCCTCCGTTCAACCCTTTTTGAATCACATGATGCCGCAAGCATCACATCCGCCGGTCAAATTTTTCCGGGTATGATTGAATTGATCAATAATGGCCCATTTTCGCTTGCGGATCCGCTGGAATCTGAGCGTTCGGTCATCGTAACCCTGGGTACGCTGGAAACGAATAACCACGACTTTACCGCGCAAACGCTATCCACAAGTAGCAATACGGAGGTAAGTGTGATCGACTTGGGAACATCGTTGGTGCAACTGGGAACTTTTAACATCGGTGTTACAGATATTGTTCACGGTGCACAAGCCATGATCTATTTTCCACTGGGTGGATCTATGTCAGATCTAAGGGGCAATTTATTTGGATCCATCGTTTTTGGACCTGCTGGCTCAGGGAGTTTTAATGGCCAGGGGTCTACCGTGGAGAAATTAGAATTTCAAGCTCGTGGATCCATATCAGGCGAAAACAATAATATCCAATATTGTACCTTCTTAATGGATGGGAATGTTAACGCCAGCAATGTTCAGGTCTTTGATACGTTGGTGCTTACTTCGAACTACGACTATATTTTCCAAGCAAATAAAACCATCCACATCAATAAATTACTGGATGCAACCAGCACTTGCCCTGAAGGCTTTATCGATCTTTCTTCATCCTCAGATAACATCGCCACCAACTTCGTTAGTCCAGTAGATGTGACCATTGATGTTTGCAGATTGGAGGATATTGCCATCTCTGGAGGCGCTAATTACGTTGCTGCCAATTCGGTTGATTTAGGAGGCAACAGCGGATGGACCTTCAATCAAACTCCCCGGACACTCTATTGGCGAGGAGGATCTGGCAACTGGAATGATGCCGCTCATTGGGCAGGTAGCCCAACCGGGATGGTCGGAGAGTGTACACCTACCATCCTTGATAATGTGATCTTCGATGCGTCGTCTTTCAGTGGCTCTGGTCAGCAAGTGACGGTAAATGAAGAAGCCTATTGCCACGATATGATTTGGTCAGATGTTCCCAGCGGAACTGACTTTAGCAAAGGTTTTGATCTGCACATTTCCGGGTCTCTCACCTTTCATGAGAATGTAGCAGAAATTAATGTTGGGAATTCAAGTTACCATTTCGAGTCGAACGATCTACAAGAAACCATTCACTCTGATGGCGTTTTAATTAGTTCTTTCGTTAATCTGGATGGAGCAGCGATTTTCCATCTAACCGACAGTCTATCGGTAAATCGCTTCTTCAATGTCAATAATGGTGGCTTGCATACCAATGGTTTTACCCTTCGTATTAACCACTTCACAACCTCAAACACTCTGCCAGTAACCTTAAATTTTGCAAACAGCCTTCTGGTAGCCAATGCTCAGGGATTTGTATTTAATGCGCCTACGACTGTTGATGCCGGAACCTCAACACTGAGAGCTTTTGCGAGGATAAGTGCCAATGGAAAACAATTGTACAATGTCGAGTTGACAAGAAACAACGCCTTCAGTAGAAATACCCTCAATCTTGATAATGGATCTGCCAATAAAATCTCCTTTTTTGGTTGGACTGGTTTCTTTGGCAATGCCACGGCTGATAGTGTCTATATTGATCCCGGAATTCGATTGGATCTGCAGAATGGAAATACGTATACCATTCTAGAAGATCTTGATGCAAATAGTACCTGTGATGTTGACTATATAGTGATCGAATCTTCCTCCGGTGCCACTATTACCTCACCAAGTCATCTTGCAGTAACTAATTGCTATATTAGTAACATTTCATTTATAGGTGCAGGTTCCTTAACCGCTAATAACTCCTTGGACGGAGGTGGAAATTCAAACATCACCTTTGGATTTGCTCCCCGAAAGCTTTATTGGGTTGGTGGAACTGGTACTTGGCACGACGGTGCTCACTGGGCATTGTCATCTGGTGGACCTCCGGGTGAATGTGTTCCAAATCGGGCCGACAGTGTGTTCTTCGATGCAAACTCTTTTTCCTCATCAAGTCAGGTGGTCTCCCTATCTAGATCATCCAATGGTTTCGTTGCCGAGTGCGCCCATATGGATTGGATGGGAGCCCAATTCGATCCCACACTTTCCTCGGGTGGTGGCTTTGATCTGTATGTTTATGGTGGGTTTAGGTTAATCCCCCAAATGAACGTGCAAAATATGAACCGCATCTATCTGCGATCAGAAGAAGCGACGGAGATTATTTTTCCTGCTGGTAAGAATCTCAATAATTTGCATGTAGAGGGAGACGCACTGTATACACTTGGATCCGACATTATACTTTCAAATTTATTCTTAGATAAGGGGGGACTGAATACGAATGATTTTAATCTGGACTTAACTTCTTTTTTTACGGGAAATGTAAATAGCACGATACTCCAATTGGGATCGAGTATATTAACCATATCCAGCCAATTTGATCTGTCGCCAAACAACACTTTAAGCGCCGGAACATCAATTATTCGGATGATCTCCAATTTTTCCTCCATGCGCGACATCACCAACGTGACACTTAATACAGTTGAGTTTACAAGCCCGCAAAGCAGTGGCCAAATCATTGCTTCAGACAATTCGACTTTTACAGAATTGATATTTCAGGGAGATGGAAATATCTCGGGAGGTCATACCTATCAAAATTTGACCCTGTCGGCTGGTAAGACTTACAGTTTTGCCAACAGTAAAACACATCATTTTGGTGAATTAGTTGCCAATGGAGCTTGTGATGATTTCCTCACGATTAAATCAAATTCAGCCAGTCTCCAGACCACTTTTTCCAAAACAAGTGGAAGCCTCAATATCAGTAATGTGAATCTGGAGAACATCAATGCTACCGGGGGTGCAACCTTCAATGCATTTCATTCCAATGACTTGGGTGGAAATACGGGATGGAATATTGATCCCGCTTCCAACTCAACCCGCTACTGGGTAAATGGGGGCGGCGATTGGCACGATCCCTCTCACTGGTCTTTTACCAGCGGTGGATCTGGTGGCGCCTGTTTGCCCACCGAATTTGATAATGTGGTCTTTGATGCACAAAGTTTTTCCGCACCCAGTCAATCAGTACAAATAAATGCCAATGCCACCTGCAGAAGTATGACCTGGTCTGGGGTCAATAGTCCGATCTTCGATGGTGATTTCTCCAAAGACCTGGAAATCTTTGGGAGTTTAGTATTAGACCCAACCATCACTTTTAATTACGCTGGAAATATTTTCTTTAGCAGCACGAGTCCGGGCAACAACATCACGAGTCATGACATACAAATTCCCGGCAATTGCATTTTTATCGGACTGGATGGGGAATGGACCATTCAAGATCAATTTGTGACATCAAAATCGATCGACATACGAAATGGCACCTTAGATTTTAATGGACAAAATATCTTTTGCCATGATGTCATTTCCATTAATGCCGTGCCCAGAACCCTCCGATTGGGAGAAGGCATCATTACCATTTCGGGAACAGGTACACCATGGACCCTCGAAACGAATCAACTGGCGCTCCAGACCGAGACATCTACATTGCGCTTCACCGATCCTGCCGTCTCTTTTCTACCAAATGACAATCAGTCCTATTACCATCTTGAATTTACGGATCCCAATGGCGTTGGAAGCATTAACAATACAGCCAGTTCTTATGAGCAGGTCATTTTCTTTGGTGGTGGCACCATCAATGGCTCGCATTCTTACGGAACACTGATCTTTTCCCAAGGGAAATCCTACCTCTTACAAAGTGGTGAAACACAAACCCTGATTAACAATCTGGTGGCCACTGGTGCCTTCCAGGACTCCATCTCCATCACCTCATCAATTTCCGCAAGTCCAGCTATTTTTTCAAAAGCATCAGGTGAGGTATGTGTCACCTTTGTACGTATGAGGGATAACACCGCCATGGGTGGGGCCACCTTTAATGCCGCCGATAGCAGGGACATCAGTGGCAACAGCGGATGGAATTTTGGATTAACGGGTAATTGCCAAGCCATTGAAATCTGTGATGGGATCGACAATGATGGTGACGGTGAAATCGACGAAGGATTCGATCAAGACGGTGATGGCGTAACTAGCTGTGGGGGTGACTGCGACGATAATAATCCCAATATTTTTCCGGGGAATGCGGAAATCACTTGCAATAGCATCGACGACGATTGCGATCCTAATACGCCCGACCTAGTCGATAATGATGGCGACGGGGCACTGTGCGATACGGACTGCGATGATAATAATCCCAATGTCTTTCCTGGGAATGTAGAAATTGCTTGCAATGGCATCGACGACGATTGCGATCCCAATACACCTGACGTAGTCGATAATGATGGTGACGGGGCACTTTGCGATACGGACTGCGATGATAATAATCCCAATGTGTTTCCAGGAAATATAGAACTTGCTTGCAATGGCATCGACGACGATTGCGATCCCAATACTTTAGACATTGTAGACAACGATGGTGATGGCGTAGCCTGCGATGCCGATTGCGACGACAATAATCCCAATATTTTTCCAGGCAATGTCGAAATTACCTGCAATGGTATCGACGACGATTGCGATCCCAATACACCCGACCTAGTTGATAATGATGGCGACGGGGCACTGTGCGATGCTGACTGCGACGATAATAATGCCAATGTCTTTCCGGGTAATGTAGAAATCACTTGCAATGGCATCGACGACGATTGCGATCCTAATACGCCCGACCTAGTCGATAATGATGGCGACGGGGCACTGTGCGATACGGACTGCGATGATAATAATCCCAATGTCTTTCCAGGAAATACCGAAATTACTTGCAATGGCATCGACGACGATTGCGATCCCAATACACCTGACCTAGTTGACAACGATGGTGATGGCGTAGCCTGCGATGCCGACTGCGACGATAATAATCCCAATATTTTTCCTGGGAATGTAGAAATTGCTTGCAATGACATTGACGACGATTGCGATCCCAATACACCTGACGTAGTCGATAATGATGGCGACGGGGCACTGTGCGATACGGACTGCGACGATAATAATCCCAATGTGTTTCCAGGAAATACCGAAATTACTTGCAATGGCATCGACGACGATTGCGATCCCAATACACCTGACCTAGTCGATAATGATGGCGACGGGGCACTGTGCGATACGGACTGCGATGATAATAATCCCAATGTCTTTCCTGCGAATGTAGAAATTGCTTGCAATGGAATTGACGACGATTGCGATCCCAACACGCCCGACGTAGTTGACAGCGATGGTGACGGGGCACTCTGCGATGCCGACTGTGACGATAACAATCCCAATGTTTTTCCGGGTAATGTGGAAATTGCTTGCAATGGCCTCGACGACGATTGCGATCCCAATACTTCAGACATTGTAGACAACGATGGTGATGGCGTAGCCTGCGATGCCGATTGCGACGACAATAATCCCAATATTTTTCCAGGCAATGTCGAAATTACCTGCAATGGTATCGACGACGATTGCGATCCCAATACACCCGACCTAGTCGATAATGATGGCGACGGGGCACTCTGCGATGCCGACTGCGACGATAACAATCCCAATGTTTTTCCGGGTAATATAGAAATTGCTTGCAATGGTATCGACGATGATTGCGATCCCAACACGCCCGACCTAGTCGATAATGATGGCGACGGGGCACTGTGCGATGCTGACTGCGACGATAATAATGCCAATGTTTTTCCGGGTAATGTAGAAATCGCTTGCAATGGAATTGACAACGATTGCGATCCCAACACGCCCGACGTAGTTGACAGCGATGGTGACGGGGCACTCTGCGATGCCGACTGCGACGATAACAATCCCAATGTTTTTCCGGGTAATGTGGAAATTGCTTGCAATGGAATTGACGACGATTGCGATCCCAACACGCCCGACCTTGTTGACAACGATGGTGATGGCGTAGCCTGCGATGCCGACTGCGACGATAATAATCCCAATATTTTTCCAGGGAATACCGAAATTGCCTGCAATGGCCTCGACGACGATTGCGATCCCAATACTTCAGACATTGTAGACAACGATGGTGATGGCGTAGCCTGCGATGCCGATTGCGACGATAATAATCCCAATGTGTTTCCAGGAAATATAGAAATTGCTTGCAATGGTATCGACGATGATTGCGATCCCAACACGCCCGACCTAGTCGATAATGATGGTGATGGCGTAGCCTGCGATACCGACTGCGACGATAATAGCCCCAATATTTTTCCGGGCAATACTGAAATTGCTTGCAATGGCCTCGACGACGATTGCGATCCCAACACACCCGACGTAGTTGACAACGATGGTGATGGCGTAGCCTGCGATGCCGACTGCGACGATAATAATCCCAATGTGTTTCCAGGAAATATAGAAATCACTTGCAATGGCATCGACGACGATTGCGATCCCAATACGCCCGACCTAGTTGACAACGATGGTGATGGCGTAGCCTGCGATGCCGATTGCGACGATAACAATCCCAATGTCTTTCCAGGTAATGCGGAAATCACTTGCAATGGCATCGACGACGATTGCGATCCCAATACGCCCGACCTAGTTGACAGCGATGGTGACGGGGCACTCTGCGATGCCGATTGCGACGATAATAATCCCAATGTGTTTCCAGGAAATATAGAAATTGCTTGCAATGGTATCGACGATGATTGCGATCCCAACACGCCCGACCTAGTCGATAATGATGGCGACGGGGCACTGTGCGATGCCGACTGCGACGATAATAATGCCAATGTTTTTCCGGGTAATGTAGAAATCGCTTGCAATGGAATTGACGACGATTGCGATCCCAACACGCCCGACGTAGTTGACAGCGATGGTGACGGGGCACTGTGCGATGCTGACTGCGACGATAATAATGCCAATGTTTTTCCGGGTAATGTAGAAATCGCTTGCAATGGAATTGACGACGATTGCGATCCCAACACGCCCGACGTAGTTGACAGCGATGGTGACGGGGCACTCTGCGATGCCGACTGCGACGATAACAATCCCAATGTTTTTCCGGGTAATGTGGAAATTGCTTGCAATGGAATTGACGACGATTGCGATCCCAACACGCCCGACGTAGTTGACAGCGATGGTGACGGGGCACTGTGCGATGCTGACTGCGACGATAATAGTGCCAATGTTTTTCCGGGTAATGTAGAAATCGCTTGCAATGGAATTGACGACGATTGCGATCCCAATACTTCAGACATTGTAGACAACGATGGTGATGGCGTAGCCTGCGATGCCGATTGCGACGATAATAGCCCCAATATTTTTCCGGGCAATACTGAAATTGCTTGCAATGGCCTCGACGACGATTGCGATCCCAACACACCCGACGTAGTTGACAACGATGGTGATGGCGTAGCCTGCGATGCCGACTGCGACGATAATAATCCCAATGTCTTTCCAGGGAATACCGAAATTGCCTGCAATGGCATCGACGACGATTGCGATCCCAACACAGCAGACGTAGTTGACAACGATGGTGATGGCGTAGCCTGCGATGCCGATTGCGACGATAATAATCCCAATGTCTTTCCAGGAAATATAGAAATCACTTGCAATGGCCTCGACGACGATTGCGATCCCAACACAGCAGACGTAGTTGACAACGATGGTGATGGCGTAGCCTGCGATGCCGATTGCGACGATAATAATCCCAATGTCTTTCCAGGAAATACCGAAATTACTTGCAATGGCCTCGACGACGATTGCGATCCCAATACGCCCGACCTAGTTGATAATGATGGCGACGGGGCCACCTGCGATGTGGACTGCGACGATCAAAATCCCAATGTCTTTCCAGATGCTGCTGAGATTTGTGATGGAATTGATAATAATTGCGACGGAATCATCGACGATGATGAACTCGATACCGACGGTGACGAAATTCCTGACTGTGTGGATAATTGCTTTGATGTTTTTAATCCTGACCAATTAGACAGCGACTGCGATGGTGTCGGTGATCTCTGCGACCTTTGTCCGGGTGGAGATGATATGGTGGACAACAATGATGATGGTCTGCCTGACTGTGCCTATCCCCTGCCCTACGATCAAATCTTTGAAGATTGGAAATGTGGAAAGAATAAGGTGTATATATGTCATAACGTAGCGAATAATCCCCATACGATCTGCGTGAACAAAAATGCCATTCCAGCCCACCTAAATCATGGTGATTTCTTGGGACCTTGTTCTGGCGTAAATTGTGATGGCTTATCAAAAATGGGCAAGACATCCCAACCAATAGTCATACACGATTTTGAGGTTTATCCGAATCCATTTACCGAAGAATTACAAGTCCAGGTGAAGCTAAACGGTGAAAGTCGCATCACGATCACGTTATTGGATCTGCATGGAAGGCACATGATACCACCCAAGCAAATAGACCACGAGGGGGATGGTGTCCATCGTGAAACCATCCTTACGACCGGCTTACCTAATGGCATGTACTATCTGCGAATTTATAATATGATCGGCGAAGGGTTCGTCGAGCGAGTGATCAAAGTAGAGTGAAAAAAATGATCCCCTAAAAATACTGCAGGCAGTCGCTATGCCATAGATAATACCCTGCCGAAATAACGCGGTTAATCAAACCGTCATTTTGCATCCATCCTCCTAATGATTGGACGGTGCCGATTGACGGTGCATTTAAAGATGAATAATTTAACAGCTAGTTCTTCACAGCAAAACACTTTCTTACCCATTTTAATACCTCTCTCCTTTGCAGAGAACACCCACTTCAATGTTTGACCAAAGTCGAAATATAGTATCAGAACAGGTAACCGAAAACCCGACAGGTGCTGAACAACCGAAATTCTAACTATGGTTGGTAGCTTACTGGTAAGATCAGGTACTGGTGAAATAGCGAAAAATCTTGGGAATAAATTTCACCATCGAAAAAACGAATGCCATTTGTATTTTTACCAAGAGCAGATGATTTGAATTTTGACTACCTCTTTTGCCCGTCTCCATTTCATCATTGCAAGAGATGCTGATCTTGCAGTAATTCTCCGGCGAGGACCTACGTACTGGACCCAACTCATCAAATGGGATCTAAGAAGAGACCGCTTTGAATATGGGCAATGGTTTCGTGGCCGAATTTCAGCAAGTAGGTCGGACCTTTCTCCAAGTGGCAGGTATCTCCTTTATTTTGCAGGTGATTGGCGCCGAAAACATAGAGAATTTGGACCAACTTGGACCGCCATCAGTAGACCTCCCTATTTTACAGCCTTGGCCGTCTGGCCAGAAGCTGGCACCTGGGGAGGTGGAGGGACTTTTATTGAGGATCACGAGGTGGCATTTTCATCGGGAGGTCTGACCCTCGCACCTGGCTTTTCTGTGCCGGAGAAATTTCAGATCGGACATCGTGACAGTATTCGTTCGGATTGGCAATTTGGTAATCTGTCTTTGAATGCTGATCACGATTTTGGCAGGCTCAGCATCAGTCATCGCAAGGCTTCGGGTGGACGATTGCTGATAAAAGCGGTGGACAAGGTCACCTGGAAAGAAAGGTACTATTTTATCCGGCAAGGGGGTAAGGATATCTGGATCAATGAGTGCCAGTGCCTAGACACAGACCATCGTGGCCGGACATTAATTGCTGCAAGGGGAAAAATCTACGCACTCAGACCTAAGGATATCTTTACATCACTGGATGATCTAAAACCCATTGGTGATTTCAATGATCATAAACCTGAAGACATTCCATGTCCTCCAGAAATGAAGAAATGGTGAGATTTTATATTGTCTTGCGAAAATTCACCTCAATATTCAACATATATTTCAAGCAATGCAATTACCTCATAAATAATCCTATCTAATTTTCACGATTGGCAACAACTTCGAGTTTGCCCGGTCGGTTACCTTTAGCCAATATGTTCCTTCCGGTTGTTTGCCCATACCAAGGGCATAAAAATCATCTTGCCCAGGATTGGATAATTGACGCTGGAAGATTCTCTTTCCCAGTGCGTCAAACAATTCCAGTGACAAGGTCCCACCCGTACCATTTTGATACTGCAAGATCAACTCATCCCTCACTGGATTTGGATAAACGACAACTTGTAAGTTTCCAGCGCATGGCTCCGCGGCATAAATCACTTCCGAAATAGAAATCGTTCCGTCAGCCTGAACCAATTTCAATCGGTAGTAATTATCAAGTTGTGGTTTTTGATGCAGAAATTGATAATCTGCCGAGCCTATTCCCTCCAGTGCAACGAGCCCCAATTTATGGAAGGTAAAACCATCAGGGGAATATTCGATCTCTAAATAGGCATCCACCTCACCATCACTCACCGTCCACAGCAACTCATAATGGCAATTGGCTGGGCGGACCTCAAAGTGCGTCAACTCAAGGGACCTACTCTCTTGGACAAGTCCCGCATCCACTGAGATCTCCATCATGCCCGGTCCTACAACGATCGGTTGGGATATGCCTGTGGAAGGATCCACATCACTGTCCATCGTAGCATCCTCACCCATGTAGGGCTCAGTAAATTGATATTCATCACCCAGAACAAATTCAATAAGATAAGTTCCTGGTGCTATATTGTCGAAATAATAGGCCCCCTTGGTCCCGTGACGCGTACTCGTGATTCTTGACTTTAATATTCCATGATCTCCGATGCCATCCATATTTTGGTCTTGATAAATATTGACCAGAATTCCATTGATGCCAGGTTCGTCAGGATTCTGAACGCCATCACGATTTTCATCCAGCCAGACAATGTTTCCGATGGTCGCTGCGAAAGAGTCCAACTCAAATCCACAATAACTGACCACTTGGCTAATGCTCGCAGTGTTACCACAAGGATCCTTCGCCTCCCAGGTTCTGACGATGGCAAATGTATCTGCATCAATACCGATGGTATCTATTTCCAAAGTAAGTAGTGGCTCAGGTGTACAATTGTCCACGATTTGGACGTCTGGTAGAGGAGGCAAGGAATCTCCGCAGTCAAGTTCGTAATCCACGAAGGTAGAATCCACCTGAAACTCGGGTGGTAAGGTGTCGTACTGGTCCATGTAAAAACTAAATTCCGTTGAATTGCCACAAGCATCCGATACAATGTAGCCGCATTTCCATCTGCGATAGTAACCGAAGATCTCACATTTGTCTGCCGCAATCAAAGAGTCATAGACGAATACATCTCCGGTTTCACAACAATCTGAGACATTAATATCAGATGGATACACCCGCGGTAGATCACAGACGTAGGAGACAACAATGCCTCCATGCTCTACACCCACCAGGTTGGGATTGACCAATTCGATTTCGGGGGCTTGGGTATCCTTAATCTCGATTCTCTGGGTGTCAATCACTGTATTGCACGCATCCCAAATGGTCCAAATACGCAACAGAGTATATTCACAAATACAATCGCTTCCAATGGTCTCTTCTCTCACCTCATGTCTCACCAGTGTGCAACCATCATCTTCAATCTCATAGATGTTTTCGGGAATCTCCGCACCACACTGCAGCGTGGTATCGGGCCCTCGAATCAACCTCGGCGCAGAGAGATCCTCGCGAGATAGTCTTTGCACGACAACCTCCGTATTACCACAAGCATCGGTCACCGACCATCGTCGTGTGATGCCATCAGACAGACATCCGTTAGCATCGGCCACCTGCTGAAAATCCACACTTAACGCACCTACACAATCATCATAGGCTGTGACCGCTGGTGCGGCGGGAAAGTCATCATCACATCCGATCGTAACCAAAAATTCTATGCCTTCTAAGCCACTAATTACGGGTGCGGTGGTATCATAAGTAAAGAAATAAAGCTGATCGCATGAATCGATGTTCAAGCACCCATCTACTACATAGTACCTCCTGGTAAAAGTATAACTGCATCCATCAATGGTTGGCCCCATATCCATGTGTGAGAGCACCAGGGAGGCCTGACAATTGTCGGTGATGCCTAGTGAAGCGATGGTCTCGCTTGACACGGGCAAATCTGCCAGGGTTGGTTCCGTATCCCGACATCCCACAACAACATTGGCCGCACAGTTATTAATTTGTGGTGCGCTAACGTCTTCCACGGTAATCACCTGCTGACATGATCCAGTATTACCACAAAGATCCTTTAGTGAATATGTCCGACGGATAATAATGGGACAACTACCAGTCACGGTCTCGGTTATACTAAAGGTATTGGCATCAAAACCACAATTGTCGGTAGCAGTCCCTCCATCGTTTTGAAACGCCAACAGATCGGCATATGGTGGTGGCACATCCTCCAAGCATTCGTAATTGAGATCTGCTGGACAAGTTATGGTCGGCGGCGACTGATCTGAAATCTGTAAAGTCTGTGTACAATTGCTGCGGTTGCCACAGGTATCGGAGATCCCATAGGTACGAGTAATTGTGGTGGGACAAGAACCGGAAGATATTTGATCATCTAATGCAAAGGTACCGGCATCAATGCCGCAATTGTCATCCACCGACCCACCGGCAGCCAAAAAAGCTGCGAGATCGGTATAAGGTGTGCCCAGTGCACCAGCACAAGCCACACTTGCATTGGGTGGGCAAAGTATGATCGGATAAGTATCATCGTCGATGGTGATGGTCTGGGTACAAGTTCCTTGATTATCGCAACTATCTGATATGGCATAAGTTCTCACAATAACCATTGGACATAATCCGGATGGTCCAGTTTCTGAAAGCAAGGTAAACGTTCCTTCCACGACACCACAGTTGTCCATATTTGATCCTCCGGCAGCTGAAAAGGCACCATAATCGGGGTAGGGTGCAGGTACCTCAGCCAGACATTCAAATGGGCCTAGGGCAGGACAAGTGAGGGTGGGCATCGTTTGATCGTCAATGGTGAATACCTGGGTACAAGATCCTTCGTTCTGACAGCTATCCTGCAGGCGGTAGGTTCTCGAGATTATCGTGGGACAGCTACCGATGATTATATCGGGATCGACCGTGAAAGTGGATTCATCAATCCCACAATTATCCATGGCTGATCCTCCGCCAGTTTGGAAAGCTGCATAAGTTGTGAAGGGTGCAGGCAAATCACCGAGACAGGATAAGGTTTGATTTGCAGGGCAATTTACGCTGGGGCCAGCGTTGTCATCAATGGTAATGGTGTGCAAGCAGGTAGCGGGGTTACCACAAATGTCCGCAATCATATATTCTCGGGTAATGGTAGTAGGACAGGCACCTGATTGAAGCTCTTCCACCAGTTGGAAGGAGGCTCGATCGATGGCGCAATTATCCATGGCCTGACCCATATCACCTTCAAACTCAGTTAGGTCGGCATAAGGTGGAGGCACTTGTCCAAAGCACGAAACCTGCACATCTGCTGGACAGGTCAAGGTTGGTGATGTCACATCATCTATCACGATTGACTGCATGCAGGTCATGGTGTTTCCACACAAGTCAGAGATCTGGTATGTCCTGGTGTAGGTAACTGGGCAGGTCATCCCGTTGCTGACATCCCCAAGATGGACGAAAGACATGGAGTCCAAACCACAATTGTCAGAGGCAATACCACCATCGGAGAGAAAAGCATCGAGGTCGGCATAAGGTGGTGCTTCTGCCAATGCGCAAGTTCCGGCTGGTGGTGAGGGACAGGTTAATACCGGAGGGGATTGATCAAGAATAAAGTTTCTACGTGTACAAAACAGTGTCGTATTACCATCAGTTATCTGAAAGTTTCTCGTGATGGTACGTCCAGGTGCCACTCCACAATTACCAACATCGGTTTGAGAAAGTAAAGTGATCGTCACTGGATTACAATCTGCAATTAAACCTTGAGATATGGCTAGAGAGTCTTCCGATACGGAGGTTGTGTCATCAATGCAAACTACATTGACGTCTGCTGGACAGGTGACACCTAAGGGTGTAAGGGGTGGGATGAAGAAGTCTTCAATTCTTTGACATTTATCGCATTCGAAGCCACCATTGGTGGTAACGGATGCACATGTGGTATTATTTGCCGTGCTGTACCCTATGATAAAATCGCCAAACTCAATGCAAGCTCCGCAATCAAATGTGAAGGTGCCAACGGTGATGGCAGTGTCAGTTTGACCTGGCAAGGTATTTACAAAGCAGTCGACCACCACATTTTGTACACCATCAATCGTAAGATTGGTAGCGATGCGGATGGCATAGCGATTGGCCGAGGTTTGATTGGTAACACAGACGACGACCGCCGCAGTTACCTCTTCACCCGGTGTGCAGGAGTTGATGGGCATTCCAGTATTGGGATCTGCGATGTAAGCTGGCGTTGAACAAAGCACAAAGTCTTGAGCATCGCAGTTATCGTTGTTGTGGCACGCGGGGAAAACCTGGCCGCTGGTGGTCCCTGCTATGGTGATGAAGAAGGAAAAAAGCATCAACTTAACCGACGATGAAGTTGATATAAGCTCTAAAACATCCGACGCCAGATTTCGGAATCTCGTGCGGAGACCACGGTGGGTTGGTACTAACGAGCGCAGTGCTTTTTGATGGCGGATTGTCATAAGGCTAAATTTAGATTAATAGATATATATATCTATATGATAAACAGCACTATATATCAAATTTTGCATATGCCCAGGTATCTTAAATAGAGAGCGAGGCAAGTTCGGAGTCGCGGATTACAATTCTGGGTGTCGGAATCGAAGGGAAGTGAGAAAAAAAACAAGAAAAAAAGAGTGGAATCTTCTCTTTCCAATGGATTGACCGTCTTCTAATTCCATTGAAACTTCGTCTGCCCAGTTGGGTTAGAAGCTTTCTGGACCAAAATATGTAACCAATACTTGATATATACTGCATTCTCCTTGAGTTGTATATACCTCAATGGTCTACTCCGTAAAATTGGGGCTGTTCATAGGGGTGGGAATCGCCTACCAATATGATCCAAAGTTTGTGCCATAGCTTGTTTAAGCTGGAGCTCCTAAGTCCTTGGATAGATATTTAAAGTCCTCGAAAATCGCAAGGCGAGATTAGGTTATCACTCATAATAATAATACCCAACTCCCCTGGGGGAGCTCAAGTTGCCCACCTTTTAAAACCCTCATTCACCAGCGTCTGGGTTATCTCGGTCAGAGGAGCCACAGCAATAACATCTTCCAATGAAAATAGTAGTCAGAAGGAAAATTCACCACCTTGGCAACAAGCAGAAAAATTTGATCTCTGGAAGTCTTTCAGCGCCGATTCAGCTAACATCCACCAATGGAAAGCAGACTCTTCCTCTGGCAACCCCTCTGGGTGGTGGCTCATGAGGGGATTACCAGCAGAAATTACCATCTGTGAAACTAGTGGTAAAAGTTGGCAAGTCTGATCCAATCAATCTACCGACGGCACTTTCCCAGATCGAATCATGGCTAGATTGTTTTTAAATTTGTGTCGTTCATTGGTCCTGGGAAAGGGGTAGGATGGAACAGGCACATCGAGGAATTGACAAAGTGGTTCCCAACCGTCTCCGACGTTAAAAACCAACAAGTCTTCGGCTGGGATATTGGATTTCACCTGTTCTTGGTGTTCAACATAGGCATTAATCATATAGTCTTTGTCGTGAATTTTGCCTTCATACACATGATCCCAGAGATAATCAACAAGTGCAAATACTGGCATTAAATCTCTCATCCGTTTACTAAACGGCAATTTGGTTAAAATTTTTAGTTTCTGAATAAAATTGGGACTGGCTGTGAAAATTGTCTGCCTTGCACTCTCGTACCACGACTCTGGATCTCTGGCAGTAAGTATAACCTTGGATCCGGGAAAATAATTATATAGTTCTTGATAGAGCAAAAAACCCGGATAGTCGACGGTTGATTGATAACCCTCGAAAAGCGCATCCCAATCGGTGGAGCCTTGGTTATATGCTTCTTTCCAATAGGTAACACGTGAAGGATTTTCGAAGAGCTCATACATATGATAGGTTGGGCCAAATCCCAACTTCTCCAGTGCAACCTTCATCGAGACGGTGCCCGTTCGCCCATTTCCTGCACCAATAATTTTTAATGGCATACCTCAAATTTTAGTGACTAAATAATTCTATTCTCGCACCCAAACTAGTTTGCCATTGCCACCACCAAAAATTGATTCCAAAACACTTTCTCCCGACTCGTTTGTAGCCGAAATTGGACCAGAAAAAGTCAATTTATCTTTGTCTATTGAATATGCCCAGGTCACGGTAATACCAACATTCTCGCCATTTGAAGTGTAATCAGAAGTTTCGACTAAGACATCGGGTGTGATGTAATAATGTCCCATCATCGACCATGAATGTCCTTCAGTTGGTTTGTAGATAAATGCAAACTTGTCATTAGCGTAGAATTTTCTCTGCAATGGATCGCTCTTTGTGCCCTTGGTATTATTTGTTTCCACGAGCAGCCAGTTGCCACTAAGGGGATCATTTAACTTATACATGAAGGCGGTTTCTTCCTTTAATACTAGTTCATCATGTTTAGATATCTGCCGTGACAAGGCCTCTTCACCCCCAGCCAATTCGATCATTTTTGCATAGACTTTAGGATCTGCTGAGTCTGAAAAAGCTTCGTTCAATGACATGCTTGGAGGCATTGGGATAGTTACTTGTAGATCCCAGGGGCCTGACGCATATCGATAAACTTCTACTGCCGTACCGGGGCTGGCATAGGCAGGTTGAAAGATTTTTGTTCCAATGGCCAAGCCTTCATCAACCATTCCGTGGTGATATTTTGTTTGGAACACTTTGTAAATTTGCTGCTGACCATAGGTAATCGTTGTGGAAATCCAGATAATCAGAAGACAAAAGGCCGGTGTTTGCATAATGATCTAGTTTTGTTGCTTTAAAGATCGCTACCATCCAAGCAACCTATTGTACCAGGTAGGTCAAAAGTTGTACTCCCTAAATCATTATAGGTCAAGAATGCTCAAAACGGCGTTTTGTGAAGGTGTTCTCTGCGATAGACAGAAGGTGTATTTCCAAATTTTTGTTTAAAAATACGGCTGAAGTAACTCTGGCTTTTGAAGCCGGTCTTAAAAGTTATTTCTCGCAAAGTTAGATCTGACTGCAAGAGGTAGTCAGTCGCCTTTTTCAATCGGTAGCTCCTGATGTAGTCTGCAATAGACTGATCGGTTATGGCTTTAAGTTTGCGGTATAATTGGCTTTGACTAAGGAGCATAATCTGAGATAGTTTTCTGGCATCAAAGTCCGTTTGATCAAGATGTTGATCGATAGCCGCATGGAGATTTTTTAAGAAAGTGAATTCCCTTTTTTCATTGGCAGTGAGAGAATCAGATAAGTGTGGTGAGCGAAGTCTCTGCACGATTTGATGCCTCAGCCTCAGCAAATTTCGAATAGTCAGCATCAAGTTGGCCTCGTCAAAGGGCTTTGTAAGATAGGCGATTGCTCCTGCCGACATGCCTTTTCTGCGATCTTCCAATGTCACCTTGGCGGTAAGAATAACTACTGGAATGTGGCTGGTCAGATCGTCCTGTCTCAATCTTTTAGTGAGTTGGAGACCGTCCATAACTGGCATCATCAGATCAGTCAAGATTAAGTCTGGTACCAGATTCTTAGCCATTTGTAAGCCTTGCTGACCATCCTTTGCATGATGAAATTCAAATTGTGGTACAAGTAATCCGTGCAGATAGGACGCAATATCATCACAATCTTCAACCAAGAGAATGAGTTCACGGCCGTTTTCTTCATTGATGCTCGAAAACGTTTGCAGCGGAACTGATTCATTGTTAAGCTGCTGGACTTGTGGCGAATAACCCATTTCTTGAGTACCCTTTAGTGGCAGAGCAATGCGAAACTGAGCGCCATGCGGCACCACGTTTTCAACAGATACCGATCCACCCATTAATTTCATGAACTCCTTAACAACTGCTAAACCAATGCCAGTACCAGTGGCAGATGGAAAACTGGGATCATCCACCTGATAAAACCTTTCGAATATTTTATTTTGTAAATGCGAAGGAACACCGGGACCCTGATCGGCAACTGTCAGAAAAAAATACTGGGAATGATCATCCACTCGACAGTCTATTGTCACTTCGGATTCTCGGGTCGAAAATTTTAAGGCATTAGAAACTAGATTATAAAAGACGGTGCCCATCATGTCACAATCATATCTAAAGAAAATCTTCTTTTGATTTGTTTTGAATTTTATATTGATCTCTTTCCTTGAAGCGAGGGGTTGCAAGCTTTTGATCACACCTTGAACCTGTGGAACAATATTGCTAAACTGCGGGTGACTTTTAAGCACGCCACTCTCGAGTTTTGCTAGGTTTAACATCTGGTTTACAATTCGAAGCAGCGTATCACTATTTCTGAGAATTTGTTCCTTCTTATGTGAATTGCCTTCAATTTGTTTCGCAACTCCCATAATCACCGTGAGTGGTGTTCTAAACTCATGGCTGACATTCGTAAATAGCCGATTTTTTGTTCGATCTAGCTCCAAAAGCCGCACTGCCCTATTTTTTTCGAGTTCTAACCGTTGCTTGGTCATCAATGTGCGCCGTTGGAACCTGAGATACCCTATGATTGTCGATAAGCCTACTAAAAAGTACAGTAGATAAGCCCACCATTGCTGGTACCAGGGAAAGTTAATCTCGATCGGGGCTACAAACGCTTGACTCATTTGTACACCATGTGCATTGGTAGCTTTTATCTCAAGTAGGTGTTTGCCAGGCGGCAACCCACTTAAGACAATTTGATGGCTTTTGTCGAGGTCAACCCAGTTTTTCTGATTGGGTGATAACCGATAGGCGTAAGTATTTTTGAAGGACTGGTCAAAGTGCAATGCTGTAAAATCAATTTTAATATTGTTTTCATTGTGATTCAATTGGGCAAGATCTTGCTCGAGGATAGTCCGATCATCAACTTGGATCTTTGAAATTGCAATGACTGGTTCGACACCATTAGGTGAGTATTCTGCAGGGTTAACTTGCACAAAGCCTCCTGCTGCCCTGGCAAAATAGAGTCGGCCCTTACTATCTTCAAATGCGATTGGTCTTAAATGATCACCCATATCTAACTCGTAGAATCGCTGGCTGGCGACATCTATTCTGCAAATAGTATGATTTGAACTCAACCAAAGCGCTCCGTACTTATCCTGGTAGATATTGTTTATCCGATATGGAATATTCCCATTGACATATGACTCGAAAATATATTTACCTCCATCTGATGGTTTACCTCTAAATAGGCCTTTTCCATTTGTGCCTAACCAAATTTCACCTTTCATGTCATGAAGCATTGACAAGACATCGATATTAGGTGAAATCCTCTCCCAGTCACGATCAGCATGTAGTATAAATACACCCGCTGTGGAAAGCACATACAGGTTGGAATCTATCACTTGCAAATCACTGATAGTATGGTTTGGTAAGGGTAAAGTAGATGGGATGAAAGACCGGTTGCTACGCTCCCACCTCCAAATCTGATTTGAGCTGGCTTGCCGCAACCAGCAGTTACCAGCAGGGTCGATGGCAACTTGCTTAAAATCATTGGTAGGATCATATTCTGGCGTGACTAGTATCTGATGAAAAAGGATCTCTTTGCCATTTGGTTCAACAATCATCAATCCTTGTTCGGTGGCCACCCAAATTGCTTCATCACTTACGCTAATATCATTTACATATGGGCTATGAATCATCCCATTATGAGCAACCAAATATTCAATTGGTTCATGATTACTCTGCAGGCAAATCTCCCTGATCCCCACATTAAATATGGTGGCTCTGCTGAGCATGTTGATCCTTACATATCTCGCTACCTGGTCTATTACAATAACTGAAGTCTCATAGACCTTAGCTGGTTCATCAATAGTCAACCAATCGGTACCATTAAGTGATGTCTGGATATTATAGTGCTGTGGTCGCCCAGACCAATCGATCATCATGTTACTTAGGCTGATTGGCCTTTCAAGATCCACGGTAAAATTTTGGGGTGAGTAGTAAAGAGACGCCCATCGCGTGGTCAAATCTCCGTCAACCGCATACTTACCTTCATACTTCGAATATTCGGTACTGGATGCAACAATTGGTTTATTAAGCGCTTGGTTTTTAAGAAAATCTCCTTGTGAGAGGTCCATAGCAAAGAGGCCCATGTCAGTGCCAATCCAAAGTTGATGATGATCATCACAGACGACGGCATTGATCTTATTAATGGCCTTCTTTTCAGGCATATTGATGGTCGCTATTTGGTGGTCACGTATTATATTCAGCTTGTCATTTAGGCTGCTGATCCAAATATTCCCATACTGGTCTTCCAGAAAATCGGTTACTTCTGACAAACCCTGGCTTGTCTGATCTTCAGTTTTATTCAGGTATATGTGATGAAAAGGTATGCGTGATTGATAGGTGAAAATACCATGATTGCTGCTTACCCAGATCAAACCACTTCTATCAACTAAACCATTTTTGATGAGCGCCTGGCCCTCTGATGTGTAGGCTTGCTTAGCAAGGTAGCCGTAATCTTTCAGCTCCCCCAACGCTGATCTCTGACCGTGCAGCTTGGCATCCAAGACGCTGAAGGCCCAAATACGTTCTTGCGGTGTTTCTCCGAAAGGCAGACAGTAGTTGACTTGCTCGGCTAAATTATAGGCCATGCTGGGATGAATATCATCGAATTTGTTGAGGTTATTTACGAAATACCATTTGCGTTCAAATTCCTTGGTATTTGGATCATAAGTTACCAGTTGGTCTCTACGCGATATCCAGATCAGTCCTTGACGATCTTCATATAAATGCATTACCTCCACAAAATCAACCTCATCTGCAGGGTTTGGATCTCCTGTAATTCTCTCCAGGCCAGCCCCCTCTTTGAGGAAAAGACCATGTCTACCACCCATCCAAAATCGTCCTGACGCATCGCGTAAAAAGCATG
Source organism: Saprospiraceae bacterium (assembly GCA_965223215.1). GTDB lineage: Bacteria > Bacteroidota > Bacteroidia > Chitinophagales > Saprospiraceae > JABDMH01. The sequence continues at coordinate 1,702,771 of CBDCVZ010000010.1, forward strand.
TAATTTGAAAGTCTTCTTCTGGCTCCCCAAAAAAAGAAGACGGTATCTCCTCCATTAGATGATTTGATCGATACTTAAAAAGATCACCTTGCTTGGTGCTGAACCATACATGTCCCTCCAGATCGGATTCAATGGCAGGAAACCCATTAAATGAGAAGATGGCAAAAGAATCCATGGGGAAGGTGGTGTCAATCTTAAGCTCAAGGGCATCTGGTGAAAACTGTATGCGCATCAACTTTAAGCTGGAACCGTACATACACCAAATAGTACCGTTTTGCTCAATATATATAGACTGAACCGGCTGCTTCCCATCTCGGTTTGGTATAATCCGCTCTACCAATAGGTGCCTGACAGGATCAATAATATGCAATCCAAAGCTTGAACCTACTACAATCCACTGCTTCCAGTTTTCGATGGCATAAATACATTGATCTCTAAGGTGATTCTCTGGTTCCCACTGGTCAATAGGATTGAACCACGAATAACCGTCATAGCGAACAATACCTTTGTCCGTTCCCACCCAAATAAATCCCTGCTGGTCTTCAAGTAGCGCGTTGGCCATTCTACTTGGTAAGCCGTGTGTCGTCGTAAAATGATTTGCCTCCCAATCCGTCGATTGAGAAAAACCCAAAGAGCTACCGATCATGATCATCGCAGAAAATATCGACAAATGAACCACCTCGCGAATTAGAGGCGAAAAATCACTACACCCTTTGCGGCTAGAGATGGAATGGATGGTATGCATTACTCTAATCAATATGACTTAAAACTTCTGATGGCCAATTGACATTGAAAATTCCAAATTTATATAATTGCCCTTTCCACGATAAGACTGTAGTTACTTCCACGTTTCCCACCATATTAAGTGTCCACTTGATTACAATTAGGTGAGCATTTTACACATGATTGATCTACCATATCATGCAAGCTAAATCGGTACAAGCCAGAGCAATTAGTAATACCTCAAAAATTCTTGACTCTGGTTTATGATGGCCGTCTGGTGGTCCAATTCGTTCATTACCCACTTCTTATCCAGGCTAATTCTTCGCTCCTAGCCAGCTTGCTTTTATAAGTTACAACAAATTTGGAAATAGCCGAATCAAAAAAATTCTGAATATAGTCTGCTGACAATCTTGTCACCCCGAATCAATTTGTTTTGCAATAGGCAGATAATCTGGTGAGCCGTTTATTAGATTGGGGCCCGATGTATAAATAATGAATGGTTAGTAGTTCAGTCAGATAAATAGCAGGCCGTAAGATTGAATTTCCCGTCATAAAAATAAAGTTACGTTCGATGACAATTTCCTACTAGTCACCAATTCTATGGTACAAATCCTATTAAGATTAAACCTTTTCCAATTTTTCATTTGGTAATATTGGATTCAGGAACATTAAATCATCGTATCCTACAATGTGATTGAAACCGATCTCTGATAGAATACTTTGAGTTGATGGAATGCCTTCAAAATCCCTTTCCAGTGTTGCCAACTTCAGCAAGGATTCCCATTACGACTTGCCCTTCACTATCGAACAGCTTTCGAATTGAAGGGGAAACGCCTGAGCAATCAATTAACCACAACTGGCTAAAAATCGATTAAAATACCCTTTACAACCTTTCTACCCAATCTTCCACGGCGGTGTAAACGAATTATCCAGGTCGTGTTTTCGATGCTGCTGGTTTCTCTCACCACCCAATGACACAGTTGGCACGGCCAATTCCTAAGAGCAACTAACTTCGAAAAAGTTGTAAAAATTTCTTTCTCTGTGATCGTGAAACATTGGCTTCCAATCCCTCCTCCAGGACCACGGTATTTTCATCACCACCCCGATATTCTTTGATAAAGTCCAGATTGATTAAGTATTGCTTATGACATCGAAAGAATTGGCTATGCTCGTCAAGTAGTTTTGCATAATATCCCAATGTCTTAGATGCCACTACCGACTCCCTATTCCTAATATAAATCTGTGTGTAGTTATTATAAGATGTCATCATAATAATTTCCTTGACCTGCATAAATGACAAACCCCTCTGATGACTTATTGCGATGCGGTCCATTAGAGAGTCACCTCTTACCCCGGAATTCAATAATTCAACCTGTGGCTTTGATATCTGATGTTTTTCTAACCGCTGCATGGTGTTGATAAGCTCCGCTTCATTGATGGGTTTGAGCAGATAATCGAAAGCTGCATACTTGATCGCTTTGATCGCATATTGATTGTACGAGGTTACAAAAATCACATGCAATTTGAAGGATTCTGGTGGCAGGTTATCAAGTACTTCAAAACCATTCATTCCTGGCATTTGCACATCCAGAAATACCAAATCTGGACGCAATTTTATAATCGCATTGACTGCTTCCCGCCCATCTTTGCATTGATCGATGACCGATACTTGGGGGAAATGGTCGGTCAATAATTTGATCAGCATTCGCCTGGCTAAATATTCATCATCGATCACGATTGCGTTCATTATATTAAAATTGGTATCTGGATAATAACTCTAGTTCCTCTTTCACCATTATTCTGTGATGTCAAATCAATGGTCTCGACCGTAGAGATTTTTTCCGACAGGCTAGTGATCGATTTTATCCGCTCATTGGAAATATGGGCTCCCAGAGAAGCATGTTCGCGGCTTGGTTTCTTATTGGCGATGCTTTGACCAATTCCTATTCCATTGTCCTGGATCACAATTTCAATGTGATCTTCCATTTCATCGATTTGAACTTGAATAAGACCGTGCTCTACGTTGGCATCCGAAATACCATGCCACACCGCATTTTCCACATATGGCTGAATCATCAGCGGTGGTATTTCAATCAATTCTGTGTCTACATCCTTTCCTACCTGGATTTCGAAATCGAATTTATTATTTAAGCGCAATTGCTCTAGTGTGAGATATCTCACCAGATTATCAATCTCGTCTTGGAGTCTGACCTTGGACTTAGTAGATTGCTCGAGCACCTGCCGCATGAGGAGGCCGAACTGATCCAAACTCCTAGTGGCTTTCTCAATCTGTCCATCGATGTTGAGACTTTTGATAGAATTTAGGCAATTAAATATGAAGTGAGGATTCATCTGTGTTTGTAAAGCCCTGAGTTTTTGTCGGTTCGCCTCTTTTTCAAACTGAACCCTTTCGTTATATACGATCTTATCCTTAACCGCCAATGCAATCAAAAAAAGTGTGCCTTCAATCAAGACCATGACAAATAAAGTTCTGCCAGTACTTAGGATCTCAAAGGTAATGTCCCTAAACGATGGGACCATCATGACCAGGAAAAAATTCATAAATCCTAACCCTATAATCCAACTAGAAATTGCCGGAAAGACGTAATATGGATGTCTCCAATATTTCAGGGTATAGAATGGCAGAATCGAAAATATGATTAGCAAGGTGATCAAAAAGATCCTGTAGAGAATTTGACTTACAATGTTGAAATCTGCGTAAAAGGCAGATATCACCAGAGAAAACACTTCTGATAAAATAATGATTAAACCCACATTAATGACGTCATATAGGATCCTAGCACCTGCTTTGATTTGAAGAAATTCTCGATACAAGAGAATAAGGAAAAAAGGAGTTAGGTGATTAAACCAGATGGCGGGAACAGAAATTCCATAAACGACCAAGTTGGAACCAGGAATTTGATATTGATGATGCCAGGTCAGACATTCCAGCAACACCATGGAAAACATAAGAGAGCAATACAAATAGGCTCGGTCCCAATTGTTTAGGAATGACTTCACACCTGTGACCAATATCATAATGGTACTAAAACCAATGACGTACATTCCAAACATGGTGTCTATCTCTTTGTTATCTGAAATGCGTTACCGAATCCTTGGCAGCCGTAACCGAATCCTCAATGAAACTGCAGTTCATTCATTTAATGTAAACTTATTCCATTTATTAGACAATTTTAGAAATAAAATATGCAGCTGGGATAGCAAAATATCAGAATAATGCAGGGGCCTACAAAATCCGAAGTTTAGTACACCTAGGAAAATCCAGTGCCTTGATATTCCCAGCATCAAAATAAACACACAAGAAAATTAGCACATGATTACCTTCATTGAATTATGGAGCGCCAACGAGAACTGGAAGGCGCTTGACCAAGAGCTAAGGGCTGACTACTTGTCCAAAATGAAACCATCCATCCCCAAGTTTATGGAGCAAGGAGCTGAAATCATTGCCTGGGGTCATAATGATAAGATCGATGACCACCGGGCTCCATTTGACTACTATGCCATCTGGACCTTTCCCAACCAAGACCTTATCGTACAATTCAAGGATCTGCTTCAGGGGGCGGGTTGGTATAACTATTTTGACCAAGTGAATATTTGTGGTGATGCACATGCACCAGACCCTATCATCGGACATATGATTACCACCTAAAAGCCTGGCATGAGCAAAGTGTCAGATTTATAATAAGAAAGTGATATCCTCTCGATGTAGACTTGATCATTTGGCAAACACGACTTCTCAAAATCTCAACATGAAAATCTTGCCTCGTCCCTTTGCCCTTCTAGGCCCTTATCTTATTATTTTCCTGTGGATGGTGCACCAACCCAAATCCTCCGATAGGGATGATTTAGTGTCATGCGAGATAAACGTTACACCCATTGATGGACATGCCTTTAAACATCATTTTGGTCATTCGATTGATTTAAACAATCTTCCCAATTATTCAGATCAGGAGGTTCCTAAATACATTGTACATCGGAATGGCAATAACAATCCAGTCACAAACGAGGGGGCCACGCTGGGTCGGGTCTTATTCTACGACAAGAAATTGTCCATCGACAACACCATTTCCTGCGCATCATGTCATTTGCAATCCCATGCCTTTGGTGACACCGCAGTCGTGAGCCGCGGAGTGCAAGGTGGTAAAACCGCTCGACATTCCATGCGGCTGGTCAACACCGGATACAGTGCCGAACATCGATTCTTTTGGGATGAGCGGGCCCCCAGCTTAGAGGTACAAACCACGATGCCCATAAAAGACCATCATGAATTTGGCTTTAGTGGAGATCAAGGCAGACCAAGTTTTGATGAATTCTTGGAAAAAGTAGAAAATATTGATTACTACCAAGAGCTATTCACTTTAGTCTACGGTGATCCGACGGTGACCGAGTGCAGGATTCAAAAAGCCTTGGCACAATTTGTTCGCAGTATTCAGTCATTCGATTCCAAATATGATGAAGGTTTTGAATCAGCATTTGACAATTTCACCAAGTCTGAAAGACGTGGCCTGGAGCTATTTTCTACCTTTCCTAAGGTGGAGAAAAAAGATACCAACGGTAGAATAGAAATTCATCGAACGGGTGCTGGATTGGGTTGCATCGCCTGTCATAAACCTCCCGGCTTTGATATTATTCCCGACGCTGGAAACAATGGCATCATCGGGGTAGCAAATCATCCGGGTCTCATTGACATTGACAATACGAAGCCGCCGACGCTCAGAGATGTTTTTGGACCAGGTGGCGATTTTAACGGCCCGTTGATGCACAATGGATCCATACACACGATTGAAGAATTTATCCGTGGTGTAACTATTTTTCCTTACGATCAGCGAAATACGAAGTTGGGTTTTTTTATTCCTCGCAATTATGCCACACTGAATATTACAGAACAGGAAAAGAATGACCTAATCCATTTTTTGAAGACCTTGACCGGATCTAGGGTTTACTCTGACGAGCGGTGGTCTGATCCCTTCTAGTGTACCGTTCAATCGTGGATACTCCATCTAATTGTGATCCAGTGGCAAATAAAATTGGCTATCTTTCTGTGGGGCAAAAGCACTGAATCCATGGCCATCAAAGTCGTTAAGAAACGTGACATCCTACTCCGGCAGGGAGATATGTCCTCCAAGTTCTTTCTGGTCCGATCCGGACTCTTACGAAGTTATATGATCGATCAAAAAGGTAGAGAACACATCTTTATGTTTGCCCCAGAAAAGTGGGTCGCGGTAGACAATAAGGCCTTCAATGATCCATCTGACCTATTTATTGATGCACTGGAAGATTCCGAAATCGAAATATTTGACAAGAGCATGATTTTTGATCCTCAGATCAGTGAAAAGGACCTACCTGTTTCGCGCATACACCTTGCCCGTCGGCTTGCCGCCTTTCAGAAGAGAATTCTGATGCTGATGAGTGCCAGCGCCATTGAACGCTATGACCACTTTTTGAACACATACCCAGACATTTCCTGTCGGGTACCGCAGAAAATGATTGCATCCTATCTTGGCATCACTCCTGAGGCCCTCAGCAAGGTTAAAAGCTTGAGGACTAGGGTATCCAATAAATAGGCATTCTTACCAAACCTCCCCTGAAATCTTAATCTAGATTAATTTTTTGATCGGGTTTTTTCCTCACCTTGGCTGTGACGAGATTATATGGAGAGAATCTTAAGGGAGCGTCCAGAGATCTATTTAAACTTCCAGTTAGATGAAATCGGAAGTACAGTTTCACCAAACGTATGTTCAAATTCTTAAAATACATTCTGTTGGGCCTTGGACTTCTCTTTGTAGGAGCACTACTAGTCCTAAAGCTCTTACTTCCTCACGTTGGACCAGCCGAAAATCTTAGCATCGAATTAACTCACGATAAAATTCAAAGAGGTGCGTATCTGGCCAACTATGTTTGTGTCTGCACGGATTGCCATTCACGTAGGGACTGGAGCAGATTTTCAGGTCCGATTGCAGAAGGTACCTTGGGGATGGGTGGTCAAGAATTTAATCAAACGATGGGATTTCCAGGTATCTTTTATTCAAGAAACATTACTCCTGCAGGTCTCGGAAAATGGACGGATGGTGAAATTTTAAGGGCGATAGCCTCAGGAGTAAGTCGCGACGGCAACCCCTTATTTCCGGTCATGCCCCATGCAAGTTATGGTCGAATGGACCGAGAAGATCTAGGTGCCATTATTGCTTATTTGAGATCACTAGATCCCATCGATAATGAGGTGCCTACATCCCAACCAGATTTTCCGATGTCACTAATGATAAATATGATTCCCAAAGCTGCTTCATACAGCACGAAACCTGATAAGCGTGATATTACTGCCTACGGTGGTTATCTTTTCAATGCGGCCGTTTGTGCAGAATGTCATACCAAGCAAGAAAGAGGAAAACCCGTGACTGGCCTAGAACTTGCCGGGGGGTTCGAATTTCCCTTAGTGGGAGGAGGTATCGTGCGCTCGGCTAATATAACACCGGACATAGAAACGGGAATCGGCAGTTGGTCGGAGTCGGATTTCATCAAAAAGTTCAAGAGTTATTCTGATCTAAATTATCTGGAGAAAGCCACTCGACCTGGTGAATTCAACACCTGGATGCCATGGACGATGTATGGTAAAATGACTGAGTTTGACCTCAAGGCAATCTACCAATTTTTGAGAACTCAAAAACCGATCAAGCATGAGGTGATCAAGTTTTCGAATAGGGAATCTTTAATGGAGTAATAGCGCTAAGGTGAAAATTCCTACTTTTTAAAATGTATAACCAAAACCTAAAATCATGATTAAGAAATTTGCAATCCTATCTTCTCTATGTCTCCTAACCACAATCGGATATACTCAGCAAACACAAGAGTACCAGGTCAGACACCTCAAATTTAAGAAAGGCATGGCGGATCAAGGTATGGAAATTGGCATGAAATACTTTAATGCCGGGTGCCATGCCGTTGGCATCAAAACGAAAGTCATAAGATTCTTCTCTGGCAACTGGGATGCCCAAATCATGATTCCCATCGACGCAAATTCGCCGCTGAGAGAGGTGGTTTTTGGTTATGGAAACAAGAGCTCTGAAATTTGGCAAGAGATTCTAAAGATCGGCGGATCAGAAGAAAATGTGAACAAAGAAATTAAAAAATACAATGAGACTATTTTGGATGAAGAGATCTCCTATGCCAAAATTGTGGAGTAATGGTTGAGGTCTTGTGAGTAAGCGTACCGATCAGCAACTAAGACTGGGTGGATACGTCTAGGTCATAGGTTAATCAAGGGTTGGTCGCTTAAGCTTCAAATAAAGCATCCATCGTGACCTCACTCTGCACTTCTTCCAGATAATATTTATTACGTATTGCTGGATATGTAGTAATCAACGTGGTAAAAACAGATTTTTTCGTCTTTGTGACTTGTTCGAAGACTGCCCGTTTTCGACGGAGGGCCGCCACATAAGATTTAGTGATCGTGAATTCCCTATCGGTAAATTTGGCTTCACACAAGCTAATTACCTGATCTTTTCGATCAATCAATAAGTCGATCTGAGCACCGGGAAAATCCTCATTTCCAGGATGCATCCATGACGAAACCTCCGTGTATACACCTCCGATGCCCAACGCTTTTTTTATCTGATCGATGTGCAAGAGACAGATGGTTTCATAGGCGTAGCCCGACCACGCCCGATAAGCGGATCCCATGGCCAGTGACTTCCACGCTCCTTTACCGGTATATTTTGCCGGTTGGATAAATTTCAGGTAGAACAATGTATACAGATCCGTCAGTTTGTAAATGGAATCCTTCTTCTTCTTTTGAAAAGGTTTAAGACGAGTGATAAAACCACTTTCTTCTAGGTCTTCCAGAGTTCGGTTGACCACCCCCCCATCGGGCAACCTAGTGTATCTGATAATATCTTTGCGAGTCAAACCATTCGGTCGAGCACCTAGTGCCCCAATGATGGTCAGGTGATGTTCAGGATTCTTAAATAAGGAATGATACAACGATAAATATTCCTCACGCAAAAGGCCTGTTTTCGAAAAACATATTTCGTCAATAAGTTGCTGTGCACTTTTACCCCTGGACAGTTCTTTGAGATAATGTGGAATGCCACCCATCGCCATGTAGATCTGCAATAGTTGATATCGGCTAAGGGAAACATGGCGTGCCTGGCAATAGGCTTCCATCTCCGTGAGGGTAAATGGCTCGAGTTTCAATCGTTGGGTCACCCGGTTATAAAGGCCACCTTTGGCCCGGAATAATTTCTTTTGTATCCATGAACTGGCGGATCCGCACCCTATCAGCAGCACATTATTCATCTTCGAAAGATGCTGATTCCAAAAATGTTCCAGGGCTGAGACGAATCCCGAACGTGGCGTATCGAGCCAAGGCAGCTCATCGATGAAAATGACCAACTTACTTTTGCGACTCTCTGAGATGAATCGAATATAGTCAATCAAGTATTGAAAGGCCCACGACCAATTGGTAGGGATTCTTGTTTCTCTTTGTCCCTTCGTACGCAACAAATAAGTCCGGAAGAAATTTTCCAATTGAGTGTGCATGGAGGCAGCATAAGATCCGGTAAAATCGAAGACAATGTCACTGCCAAAATATTCACGAATTAGGTAGGTCTTGCCCACGCGCCGACGGCCGTAAACCACCAAGAACTCGGGCAACTTTGATGAAGCGATCTCCTTCAGTTTAGCCCGTTCTTCAACCCTTCCAATGATGCTCTGCGAGTCCATTATAATTGGATTAAATTCATCATTTTCATTATATTTCTCCAAATATAAAGTTTATTTTTGGATTTATCTATGTACAAAAATGACTTTTCTCCATTTATGCACTCAGCAGAACTGTAAAGGACGAGCATCTTACGGCACATCAAAATCTGGGCTGAAAAGACTGGTAAATCGAGACTGGCAGATGAATTGGCCAATCGCGAGGGTTGGAGTAAATTGTTTATCTCATCATCCAAAGCATCAAAAACCATGACACGACACCGATGCTTCTAGATCCGCTCCACCGACTTAATTGATGACCATTTGCACCAGCGATGGCTTCACAAATCGCACTTGATCTTATCGGTAGGGATCAAAAAAACACTTCATCAACACAGTTCATTACTTAATCTAGCCAACCGGAAGTCTTCAGAATGGTGGCAGTGCAGAAACAATCAACCAACCCATTGAGCAAATCAAAGGTTTGCGGGTTAGAGAAATCCTCGATCATATCTTCTTGCTTTTGGGTAGAATCGGCAGGAAACAAGAATGGGCAAGCTATTTGGTTAACTTCACTGAAGGCTGACCAAGATCTCCTTTTGACTTCTCACTCGATTCTTCGCAGCAAGGATTCGAGAGCTTCTTGATAATTGTCCGGAATATCATGCGCCAACATAGCCGTGGCACGCTCTTTGGCGAGCTCTAAATCGTCAGCCAGAAGAGCTACCATCACCAAAAAATAATCGACCTCATCTTGAATAAATACATCGTTCCTTAGATCTACTTTCCCGATGGTTGCTTCAGCTTCGGCCACCAGACCCGACTGAAGAAATGATTGCGCTGCCATCTTCAAACTATCATTTTTAGAAACCTGATCCCCTGCTCCCCTAGTGGTACTAACCGTAAAATCCTTCTTATACTCGGCGTAAAGCTCAGGACCGGATGAAGGACCTGCTGATTTCAAAATCCAAAAGCCTGCCACCACCAAAATCAGTACGGAGGCCGCCACCAAAAGGGCGGATCTAATCTCGCGAATTTTGCCATCCGGCGCTGAGGAAGGGTTTTGCTGGACGATTTGCTTTAATGAAGTTCGAATATCTTCCTCATACAAATAGTCTAACACCGGCTCTAAATTGGGATAAGCCTGAACGGCTTCCTGAAGATCTGCATCTTTTGCCATTTCTCTTTCAAAAATTTCCTTCTCTTCGGCAGTTAATCGATCCTTATGATAAGCTTCGATGTATTCGTATAAATCCTTCACAACCTTGCTTTTAGAGCTTCCCGGATTTCCGGATGGTCACCGACCAACTTGATTAATTTTTTGAGGCAGAAGTGTTTCTTTTTACGAACCACCTCCGCTGAACTATAGTTCATTTTCACTGCTATGGCTTTCATTTTCATATCCGTTGCCCAGTGCATGAGCACTTCACGACATTTGTCATCTAATTGCTTCAGTAGTTGGTGTAAGTAACTGTGCCGTTCAGCACTCAATAATAGTACTTCAGGGGTCTCCTGATCCGGTTTCTCTTTTTGATCCTCGATGTTGTCGAGTTGTTTTCTTTGCCTTAGAGTGCGGTACCAGAGGTTGCGCGTTACCCCAAAGAAGTAATTTTCTAAAGTAGATCGAACTTCAAAGTCTGGTTTAGAGCAGTTTTTGACAAAATTTAGGATGGCATCGCAGAAAATGGTCTCCGCTTCCTCGGCGGTACCGCCCTTACTGCGAACATATTTGAAGGTATTTGCCTTCAGCCTCCGGTCGGCATACATCAGTGACATGGCCTTATCACGGCCAACCCGATCGTTTCGAATTAGAATGATTAAGTCAGAGGGTAACATTGCTGGTGAAAGATAAGGAATGTAGGTGGAAGGTCTCATACCAGCTGTCACCTGAGGGAGCACTCAACTGAACTATCTTCGAATAATTGTGATGACGCCCTTGAGGGTGCCACCCTCCTCGCCAGTCAATGAATTAGTACCCAGATGAAGTACAAAATAATAGGATCCAGTGGGGACCCGCTCTCCGGATCTAATGTTTCTTCCATCCCAATCATTGAGGTAGGGATTAGCGATGTGAACCATGTTTCCTTCACGATCGAAAATTGCTATGTCATTTTCTTGATAATTCTCAATGTCCACTATGACTTGGCAGCCACCAGTCTCTTCATCGGGATTGCAAAGCGTTACCACGTCTGTGCGAATAACCAGCAGCTCGACCGTGGCCGTATCTCGATCTCCACAATCCAGATCTTGGACCACATACTGAAATTCGAAGAGCCCCAAAGTACTTGATGCATCTACTTGAAGTTGATCTCTGACGACATCAACTGTGATCTCTACTGGTAAATCATCCGTAATGAGCTCGAGAGATGGATTACTGCCTAAAACGGGGTCATTCTTAAACAGTGAGTCAAGAGGAATGAGCGAAACATTATTTTGTCGGAGATTGAAATGATCATTTTTGGTTTCGATCTGAGTGGGTTCGAATACTGTAATTCGTACCGTGTCTGAGAAAAAACAAGCCTCTTCCTTTCCTGCATTTAAAACCAATTCTACATCTGATCCAGGCGTAATTATCGGGTCGCAGTTGGTCGGATCGTCCATTCTATTGTTTGGAGTCCAATTACAGTCACATGATTCGCAGTCTGTGACTTTAACGAGTTGGATCTCGGAACCACGGCAGATCGAAGTGTCACCAATCAGGTCGATCGCTGGCGGATCAACCACCATGATTGAGGCCATTATGGTGTCGGAACATGCTATCGATCCTTCATTCGTTGCAACAAAATGATAGTCCCGCGATGCTTGAGGTACATCCAGATAGGTGCAATTACTATCTAGAAATTCGAAGGATTCGGTAAACCATCGACAAATTTCTCCTCCAACTCCCGAAATCGTTACCGTATCACCGGCACAGATAACCGGATTACTTAGATCAAAACTCGCAACTGGTTGCTGGACCACTTCAATCGTAACGGAATCAGCCGACTTGCACCCATTTGTACTGGTTGCAATCACAGCATACTTCGTCGTCTCGTCAATGGTTGAGGTAGTTATGCATTGACCTGGTTGCTCCAAACCCACCTCGGTTGACCACTCGCACGAACAAGTGCTACACTCTATTGACTTAACTAGGTCAATTTGGTCACCAGAGCAGATCATTGTGTCTGCAATGAGATCTATACCACTACCCTCATCAAATACAAGAATGTTGATGGTGTCGAAGTCAATGCAGGTCTTATCCCCAAATCCTGGAAAGGTTGTCGTACTATTGACTTGAAGTACGAAGTTACTCGATCTGCTAATGCTATCTGAATAATCGCACGCTGTGGAGACGATGGCACCTTGCACATCAAACCAAGTACAGGAGTCTCCACCTCCTCCCTCCAGATTAAATGAATCTCCAGGGCACAGGTCATCGTCCGGGCCTGCTTCGGCCATGGGACTATCAGCAACACCCACAAATACCGAATCTTCGATCATACAGCCATGTCTACTGGTATAGGTCAATCGATAAGTCGTACTTACCATTGGAAGCGCATCCGAATTACAGCTATCAGGATCTAAAAGACCAGCATGGGTGGACCAGGAGCACATACAATCATCACAATTTAGGGAGGCTACCAGATTGATACGCTCACCAGCGCAAATAAGAGTGTCTGGGATTAGTTGCAAGTTGGATGAATCCTGAAGTACTTTAACCTCAATGGTATCCCTATCTGTGCACACCACGTTGTTAAACCCTTCCATTGAGGTTGTTTGATTCATCACCTCGAGAACATAGGTACTTGAAATATTAGGAGTGTCGGTGAGCAAACAAGAACTTGAAACAACATTACCTGCCAAATCAAACCAACGGCAGATCGCTCCCCCCTCACCCATGATCTTGATCGAATCTCCGACACAGATTGATCGCTCTCCTTTGGCATTTGCTACGGGTGACTCTAGTAAAACAATTTCAACCTGATCTGAACCAATACATCCCAAGGCATCGGAGACAGTAACCGAATAAATGCCGCTTTCGCTAACTTGAAGCATTGGTGTTGTGTCTCCTGTACTCCAGGAATAAATGGCAAACGTATCGGCAGATAAGTAATAATTCAATCCATCACAAATGACAGTATCGGGACCAAGGTTAACTTGCAATTCTGCCTGCTCAACAATGGAGAATGAAGCTGAATCCTGACATTGATTAATGGATGTTACCGTCACCGAATAGGTACCCGACTCATGAACGATGATTGAGTCACTTAATTCTTCCGTAGACCAAAGATATTGGTCGAACCCAGCTGAGGCCACAAGATTTGCAGAATCACCTAGACAAAAGACATCATTACCCAATATCTCGACCACGGGCGTATCAATCACAATATTGACTGAATAGACACTATCGCAGCCATATTCTGTCCGGCAATTAAGCAGGTGAAACCCAGCCTCAGATATCGCAGAGTCACAAATTGTCAGGATTTCTCCAAAACAGATGGTGGTATCTATTTCAAAAAAGTGGGAGGAATCGATGACTAAGTCCAAATAATTATTAGACAACTGATGACAGAAGTTGGCTCTGACGTCAACTATATTAGTGACATCTTCAAAATCCAATGCCTCGTAATACGAGACGCCATAAATTCGATAAATACCTGTCAATAATTCGGAGGCGATAAATTGTGAATCAAGGAGCATCAAAATACTGCCTGAGGTGTCGGTCAAATAAAATTGATACGGAACATCTTTGGGGCCAGAATGAGCAAGGGTCAAATTGGGTGCCATCTCCTCAGACTTACAAATAACCGTGTCCAATCTGTTGGGCTCGAAAAATATATCGCTGGAGTCCGCTCTACAACAACGCACCGTCAACTCAAAATCATTTTGCTGACCAGGTGGTGCATCTACCACCAAATAGACCGTCGCAAATTGTTCTAAGAAGAGATCAATTGTCTTGGTTGTCTTACTTCCCTCAACATCATAGGCAATACATTCGAAAGGATTACATTCTGATAAAATAAATAAATCCAACAGCGACTGATCTTGAATTAGATCGAAGCTGTATATCGCATCTGCCGGAGCCGTAAACGCCACCTTGTAATCACTGCCAGCGTAATTATCAAAATACATGCTGGAATCTGGTGCATAATAGGCACTGATTTGTGGTGCACCGTCGCGCTCATTGTTGCGTCGTCGAATTTGATCACATGAAACGAAGTCATCATCTTGGCATTCGTAGGGGCACGAAATACTAAGTCTAAAATCACCTGGTGTATTTTTTGAATCAATGATCACAAAATACTCAGCGTTGGGATTGGGTTCTTCTATGTGGATCATGGCTGGTAGACCATCTCCGGTACGCACCACACTCTCTACACATTGGGCTGCAGATTCACCATCCACCAGGGAATTGCAGTCTTCGACTACAAAGAGATCCAGTCCCGCCTCTGCTTCCTCACCCAGCTCCCACATGCTGATGAAAATGTCAGACGTGTCGGAGGGTAATATGCTAAAATCTTCAATCTGGTAGATTAGCTCTGGTTGGTGAAAATCCGAACCGGCACCACAAAAGAAATAGTCGCTGATATTATTGACTAGCATCGAATCAGCTGTGTCTCCAATGGTATCTCGTCCGCAAAATATGGGCTTGGCATCTGTGCAAAGATCCATAAAGCAACATTCTCGTGGACTCCAGGAGCTACCGACAAAACTATGGTCTATAGCTTGCACTCGAAAACAATAATTTCCCGTCGGCAGGTCTCTTATCTCCCATGACAAATTATGACATTGATCACCATATCGAACAATTTTGCGCAGCCCGGAATCTGTCAAGGATTCTGGTGAAACGATGTAATTATCTGAAAAATCTTCTGAAGAGACTTCAATGTTATAAGTCAATGAGAAACCTGGCTGGTTATTGTCCTGCCCCAGGTCCCACTCAAGTCTAACACCACCCTCCAAAGGGGTGCACACCAAGTTTGTCGGTGCAGATGGTGGATCATTATTGAAGCAGGCATTGTTCACCAGTACTTCTAAGCAAGACCCATTACAAGTGCTCACCATAATGTCAAGATCTAGATCTGAGTCTAAATCGCCAAGTGTCATTTGCTCCGCACCTTGAAAACCGCTCAGACCTGGATAAGAGAACTCATCAAACGAACAAAAACCGTCAGAACAACTTGTGAGCTCCAGCACTACTATTTCACCGGTGGTAGTTTCAAAGTTCACAAAATCTTCCGTGATTCCAATAATATTCAAGTCACCATTGTTATCAATGTCACCAAGTTGAATATCATGAAAATAATACTGCAACTGACCACTGTAAATATTTTGTTGGAAGATACCTGCTTCATTCAAAAATACCGTCAAATTGGGTTCATTAAAGGAGGTGAGCGAACATGATCTCGATGATCCTAACACAATATCCTTATCACCATCATTATCGAGATCACCAACAGCAATCGGACCGCAAAGACCCGAAGCTATTCGCACCGCTGGAAGAGGAAAAAAATTAGCGGCTACGTTTTCTACATACGCGAGATCATAAAAACGACCAAACCCAGACTGTATATCAGGTGTGAATTTGAAGAGCATTTCCAAGTCGCCGTCACCATCAATGTCAAATAATTGCTCGATTTCCACTGAGCCTGAGCCCAACCCATGGAATATGTGAGACTGTTCTTCGAGGTCAAAATTCTCATTTCCATTATTTCGAATTAGGTTAACATTGGCTCCGTGACTAAAAATAATATCTCGGTCACCATCATTATCAATATCCCCAACCAAATGCTCAAAATTGGTAATGTTCCTATTGAAGACGTCCCGAAATCCAGCACCATCACGGACCAAGATGTTAATATTATCGTCAGTATGTAGCACTAGATCAAGTTGATTATCATTGCTCAAATCTCGAATGACAAATTCCGCATCTTCCTGCAGAGTAAGGATCTGCTCCAGTGAAAAATCTGACAAAATTTGCGAAATAGAAATGTTGTTCTGTCGCTTCACTAATTCCAGGTTGGGCAAGCCAAAGTCAAATAAGTCTGCGAAATCTAGCGCATCAATTAGTCTAGTTTCTTCTATAAATTTCCTTTGGAAGTCACCGCAAGAGACTTGCCCCATCGTTTGCGATGGACCGTAGAATAGTAGCAACCAAATAGAAATGACTTGAACTCGTGAAATCATTATCGACCTTTCCCTCAATATACTAATTGCTCCGACAAAGGAAAGGTTACCTTCTATCGTTTCACTAGGGTGATAGCCCCTCTAATTGTTCCACCTTGTACCCTGCCGGTACTGGTTCCTACCGTCTTCGTGCCTAAGTGCAGGTCAAAATAACAGGGCTGTTGGCAATCGGACACCAGTGCGGATATTAAATAGTCATTTAAATATGACCGAGCGACATCCACAATATTGCCTTCGCGATCCAAAGTGGCGATGTCGTTGTTCATATAATCCTCAATTTCCTTCAAAACATGACAACCTCCTACTTGCTGCTCTGAATTGCACAAAGTAATGACATCAGCATCGATGACCTGAAGCTGAACAGTACCGATAGCTTCGGCACCACAATTTGCATCGAGCAGAGTGTACTTAAAACTAAATAACCCAAGCAAGTTGTCAGTATAAATTTGTAAAAGATCATCCTGTCTATTGATCGTGAGTTCACCAGCATTTCCAACATAGTGTTACATTATGGCAACTAAAACAGTTGCGATATCTCCCGATCTCTCTAGTTCGCGATATTAATTTAGACTGTTTACTACCCAATAATGTTCGCCGTGCTTTCTTGCCGCATGAAGTGACAATCGAATCGAGCTAACTCATCTCATAGATTTCTGTGAATGAGCATGGCACTCGATGGGGGCATTAAGGTTGGTCAGTGCATGTAGAGGCGATCAAAACCTCATCATACTACGACAAGTGCACTCGATTGAAGACCCCGCATGTGGGACTTGTCCGCATTCGAAAACAGGAATAGGGCTATCTCAAAATAATCATCACCAGGTCCCATCGATCCAAATTTCGCTAACGCCTCACTATGGTGATAACTCCTTTAATGGTTCCCCCGTCGATTCTAGTTTGTCGATGCTCTCTGAGAGCGAGCACAAAATAATAGGACCCAGTGGGCACCCGTTCACCAGTCAAAATATGCCTCCCATCCCAGTCATTCAGATATTGTTTCTTAACATGTACCAATGTACCTTCTCGATCGAAAATAGCAATGTCATTATTTTCATAATCTTCAATACCATCAAGGACCTTGCAACCCACTCGTTCTTCATCTGGATTGCAGAGGCTTACTTGATCGTTTTCAACCACTTGCAATTGAATGGTTCCCGTATCGCTTGACCCACAATTTCGATCTGTAATAATATACTGGAAGGTGTCGAGGCCCAAAACGTCACCCACATCAATAATTAAACGATCAGTTTGCTCTTCGATGTTGATTTGTGGTGGGAAATCAGAGGGAAGAGGTCTAATTATTTCAAAAAATATTTGTTCAAGGCGCAATGCAATACCAAGGTTTATAATAGAGTCATTTACAAGAACGGAGTCTAATAAAATGATACCTGTGTTGTTTTTCCGTAAAACAAAGTGGTCGTTGTTAGCCTTTACAGTGCGCGACTCTCGCACCTCAATTGCAACGGAGTCAATCACCCTGCAAACCCCTTCTTTAGTTGCCTCAAGAATGTAAGTTGTTGATACCTCTGGTCTAGTTATAGACCCGCAATCATCGGGTTGGAAAAATCCGGAACGGGGAGTCCAGCTGCATTCGCAGTCGAGACAATCAGAGTCCGAAATTAGGTCAATCGCTAGGCCTTGACAGATGGAAGTATCTTCAATAAGATTAATATCTGGGGGATCAACTACACGAATATCTATTGAAGCTGTATCGTAACAAAGTTCATCCACCGAGGCAACAAAACGATAGGACTGATCCTCATCTGGCGATGGGATGATTATGCAGGTTAGTGCATTGGTGCCATCTGGCAACAACCATTCACATTCCCCACCATTGCCATCTAGCACGACTGAATCACCGAGGCAAATCACCTCAGCTGAGGCGGTGATCCGAGCTTGAGGTGACTCTGCGACATCAATGGTAACTGAATCTCTGACCTCACAGTCATCCTGGCTGACAGCCGTAAGAATATAAGTCGTACGCTGGTTTGGTCTCGCCATGGGATTGCACACGTTTGCATCATCGAGTCCGGTTTCTGGCGTCCAGGAACAACTACAATCGACACAAAACGACGTTTGCACCAATGAGATTTCATCACCACTACAAATTGTCGTATCTGAAATAAGACGAAAACCTTGGTCTTCAAAAGCGGTAACTTCCACCGTATCACTGTCTGTACATCCATTTTCAGTGGTCACTGTTACTGAATATAGTCCAGGTGTAGCTACCGGTATCGTCTCTTGCTCATCCTCATTAGACCATAAATAGGAAGCAAAACCTGGTGTGGCAAAAAGGGTGGTAGACCTATTTGAACAGAAAGATAGATTGCCAGAAATTTCCACTTCTGGTCTTTCGATAGACAAATTGACCGAGATAATGCTATCACAACCACTCTGTGAAATACAATTAATTTGATGCTCCCCGGTGTCTGACAGCAGGGTATCACATACTAGCAGGCCCTCTCCAAAACAAAGGGTTGTATCAATAAAAATCTGGTACGCACTATCAACACAGACATTGATAAAATTATCAGAAACGATTGCACAGATAGAGCCAGTTACTTCGGTCACCAATCCACCTTCATCCAAAAAGAGATCGTGGAGATAGGATACCCCATAAATTCGATATTTGCCTCGTGTCAATCGGGCTGCGTCGAATGAGGTGGATATTTCTTCTTGGATCACATCAAACGTATCAGTAAGGATGAATTGATATGGTGCTGACTCCGATCCACTATGTATCATATTTAATATTGAAGGATCATTAGATCCTAGGCAAATGGTGGCATCAGTCTCCTGGTTGTCCAAGAAAACCTGGCTGGCACCTGCTTCACAGCATTCAACCATTAGGGTAAAATCAGATTCAGTCTCTGTTCCTTGGCCATCCACAATCACGTAAACCGTATCGTTGGCATCAAGTACCAGCTGTACTGATTCCTCCACTCCGGTTCCACCCACGGAATATCCAATGCAACTAAATGGATCACATTCATCCAGGATAAAGAGATCCAAGAGGTTTCCATTACTAAATTCGGAAATCCGAAAAGTATAGATTCCATCTCTGGGAGGAATAAATGGAGATTTCAAATCTGCTGCATCGTAACGTGTAAAATGCCTTTCGTCATCGGGATGATAATAGGAGCAAATTTTTGCCGAACCATTGGTATTATTGTTGAATCTGGAAATTATCGTGTCATTGCACTCAAGGGGGCCTGTATTGTTGCAATCTTCCGGGCAAGATATACTCAACCTAAAATCGTTTTCTCTGTTTTGAGCATCCACAATAATATAATATTCAGACTGTGAATTGGCCTGAGGAATTGTGAGGAATGAAGGATTATCACTCCGATCACTCCTCAGTGAGCTGACAATGCATTGGGCCGGAGAAACCTCATCAACATTAGCCGAATTACAATTTTCCACTACAAAAACATCCAATCCAACATTTTGATTTAATTCCTCAAAGTCGATAAATATATCAGTCGGTTTGAATGGATCGATCTGCATATTATCCAAGCGATAAATCAATTCTTTCTGCACCAGCCCCATTGCTTCGGTATCACAAACTCGATAGTCCGATAATTTACTTTTTCCATTGCGATTATTACCTTCTACAAAAAATCCACATCTGACATCGATGGCATCTTCGCATCCACAGGTAATGTCATTACAGCACTCCACAGAAAGCACAGACTGGCTGTTTCCTTCCCGAGAATCTACCAATAAGTAAACCGTTTGATCCGCGGTCAGAAAAACAGTTGCCATTTCTTCATTCGTCCCTAAATTCTGGGATCGGGCAAGGCAAGAAAAAGGATCGCATTTAGACAATATAAACAAGTCTGGATTTCCTGAAATGTCCGACAAACGAAAGGTATAGTCACCGTCTTCCGGTGCCACGAAATATGCCCCAAACTCGGCTGAAGTATATTGGTCCTGATAGGGGTCTTCAGCATCGGCACAAAAATAAGCGCAAATTCGTCGGTTATTCCCACCGCGTGCGTCGGCATCTAACGATTGATCACAGACCAGTTGGGGGTAGTCACTGCAATCGTCCATGCAGGAGACGCTGATGCGAAAATCTCCGGTATTACCTCGAGAATCAACAATGGCATTGTAAGTTGATTCAGCAGTAACATTGGGAATGATAATTCTAGCCACAGGATCGGAAGCGTTTCCTCGGTCCACGAACGCACAAAATTCAGAAGGTTCTCCGTCGGAGTCTTCCAAGCGACAATTTTCAGTAACACAAAGATCAAGTAGGTCATCCTGATCGAGTTCATGAATACCGATGAATATATGATCACCACCATTAAAACCTGTAATTTCATACGTCAATTCTGGCCCATCAAAGCCATTCGTACCATTTGGTTCACAAAAAGTGTAATCACTAATAACTTGACTTATACCAAAAATGGAATCGCCATTATTGCCCTCAATAGATTGTCCACATGATATCTCAATGGCATTCTCACAGGTGAATTGGCATTCTCCAAACCGGTGCAGTATCTTTCGATCACTGCTGTTAGCATCCAACCTGCAAAAGCCTGCAGACATGTAGCAACTCCCAGTGGGTATACTATACTCGTAACAGCTGAGAAAACAATTGTCTAGATATGCCCAATTGGTTTGGAAATCTTCAGTATCGGTATAGTGTGCAATTAATCCTTTGGTCAATTCACCTTCCAGACATCCACCGATCAAATATCCATCGTCGTAAACAATCGAGCGCCCCGAATATTCGAACGCCAAATTTACGGGAAGTATAGCGACCAGTGATGACGTTAATTGGGTTTGAGCCTGCACGTCAAGTTTCCAAAACCAATCTCCTGAAAAATTTGTAACCTGAGATCCGGGTCCGAATGAGGAACAAGAATTGCTTGTACTTGAGCCGATGATTGCGAAACCATTATCTGGTGTGGCCGTTGCATCGACCAATGTCTCACATGCATTTGCAAATAAATTTCTACTATACTCTAATCCCAGAGTATTGTTGAACCTCAATACCCAGACATCGTCATTACAGGGTGAGCAATCTACATCATCGCTGCAGGTCATTCCACACTCCTGCGTGTCCACATCAATGGTTCCGAAAAAAATAATGTCATCGTCAACCATTGATCTTTCGATATCAATGATTTCTTTTCCCCACAGAATTTCGTTACTGATATGTTGGTCTATGCGATCTCTAAAGCTCTGGTCAACATTTAAGTCTTCGTCAAACCTGGCTACATAGGCACGATTTGTCTTGAAAGGATAATATCCTCCGACTATAAATCCATCGCCAGATTTCAGCAACCCATTTTTTCCGATAAACGGATGTCCACAATTCCCAGCGAAAAAAGGTACTGGCGGTATTGCACCTATTTCACATGGACCCATGGAAGTGGAGTCCAGCCATGTTCCACTATTCTTATCCAGTTTTAAGATTAAGGCTCCAACATCTGAATTGCCCGCTACTATGAATGAATTATCAAGTTCAACGGCGTGAAGAACAGAATTGACGAGATTCACACCTGCCGATGCAGACCACAAAAGGTCACCTTGTGGACTGACCAATTGCACACATCCTTGATTGACAAAGAAGTCCGTGAAGATGGTTTTACTGCCCGAAATTAAATAGTTGCCATCACTGGTTTCCAAGACATGCATCGCCTGACTTGTCTCAATATCGGATTCATAAAATTGATCGACCGGATCCGGCTGGGCCACACTGCCATAACTCATCAGGATGAGTATGCTGTGGAGCACGTAAGGGTAAATTGATATTTTTTTCATCACATTAAAAAGCTACAACTTGCACCATTTCAAAGTCAGTCTCACCGGTGGGATCATCAAAGAATGGTGTTTGAGGTTCACTATTGGCAGCAAACTTCATGACACCTCGTTTTAACTGATCGAAAAACTCCTTAGTGCTGATAATATTATTTTTGTCCTCATCAATGAGGGGTAAATTGCTTTGATTTAATGCTTCAAAAATGGCTTGTGCAAAGACGCCTTTTTCCAACTTATCGCTTTCAAAAGATGCCTGGCTAGGTCCGCAAGCAAGAATAACAGGTGTGCGATTCGGTACATTTTGCATCATCGAAACGAATTCTTGACTGAGTATAGGCATGTCTTCCTCTTTAGATTCCTTATCATCATTTTCTTCAACCCGCTCATTAAACACATCTAAGAATATCAATTTTCGGCAATTGATTTGACCCAAAAATCGCTCAATAATTTCGCGATATTCAATACTGGTATAATCGGGATAAAACCCGTCAAAATTAGAGGCCTTAATCCGAAAGGTTCCTGGTGTAGTGATGGTCGCATGTGAAGAAATGAATAGCAACACCAGATCATCGGGTTTGATTTCTCCTTTAAAATATTGTGTCTTAAGTGTTCCGATATTATATGCCAGTTTTGTGTCTACCGTGCTGCTTCGATCATTTAGTAAATTGACCCTAATTTCTTCAAAGTAAAGATTTCCCACTTCAGAAAAGATCTCGCCAAATGACTCTGCGTCATTACCCGCATATGCTTTGATCTTTCGTATCGGCACCCCGATGGACAATATGTGTAAGACCGGTTTAACTGGGTTATACTCAACGGATATTGGATCCGTATTGAAGATACCTGCTGGTGACTTGGCTTGTAGGTAAATTTCGTTGACACCCGTGTCTAACATAAAGCGCCCCTGATATCGATATTGATGAGCGTATAGATTTTCATACGCTTTGTCATGAGTGTAAGTGTTCATTTCTGCCTCAGATGTTACCACGGCCTGCTGATTTACATAGACCGTTATATCTTTTGAAGTCAGTGAATGATTTGCATATAAATTTAGCCTCGCCGGGAAAGCAGGATCTGTGACCACAATATTGGTTGAATCCGAAAATCCCAACCAATCTGCCAGCAAATCTCTTGTAACAGGTTGCGGTAATATCTCCTCTTCTTCGATTAAGAGATTTGATGAATCACTAGCGGTAAGGGTGAGGGTTGAATCGATTACTTGATAGCCTATCTTCAAGGTATCACCATAGAACAGGAAATCAGGCTGAAATTCAACATAAACCCTTTGCCTTTGACCTGGTCCGATGTCGCCCAAATTTTGCCACCAAGGACCCAAATTTTTAACCGCCCGCGGAAGTTTGTGTTGAAAAATGACATTTTGAGCGGTTGCATTCCCTGTATTGACCACATTCATCGCAAGCCGCATATGGCTACCTCGTTGAAATCCTCGATCGCTCATGGCTTCAAATTCTGCATTCTCCAAAACTAAGTTCGGTTGAGCCACGCGATCATACTGCAAGATCAGGCCATGTGGCTTGCCAACGGTGTTCCAGCTGGTGACCTGCTTTCCGATGGTATTTGGGTCCATCTGAAGCAATTGTACCTGCATCTCCAACTGACCCGGATCTAAGGGGTTCAAGAGTTTTATTGGAACATCTAGATTTACTTGCTCCTTGCCTGATATTTTACCGATCATTAAGGTATCGAGCCACGCCACAATACCTTCACCCTGTGGGCAGCTGGTCTTCGCTGCCAGGTTATAATAGGTGTGCGGACTACTGTTGGTGATGGTTACGCGGACAGCAGCCTTCTCACCAAAGGTGAGGATATTGTTTTGATCCTCGTCGTGTAAAGTACTGGCATCAAAGTCAAAATCCTCTTGACCGCATAAGATTAAATTGGGTATCTCCGGCCTCATTTTCATGATCCAGGCTTCTCCACTTCGCGGAAATCGAGTGGTCGATCCAACCATAACAATGGATCCATCGTTCGAATGAATACCACGATGCAAGCGATCGTGTTTTTCATTCCCCAAAAAATTTGCTTTGTCATTTTGCCAAAGTCGCTCTCCACTTTGTCCATCCACCTTTAAAACCCATCCATTATCTCGCTTGTCTCCTTGCTCCCTTCCACGACCGAAGAGATAAATTTCACCTGCATAATTTTGGGCGAGTGACTCAAAGTAATCATCTTCATGCGGCACACCATATGGCCTATGAGAAATCCGATCTCCATCGTTTGAAATTTGTAACAATACCCCGTCCCTCTGATACCTCTTGCTATACGTGGTACCTGCAATTGCTATATTTCCATCACTTTTCTCAATAATATCATAACCGATCAACAGTTTGTCCTTGGTTTGATAAGTCTTATGCCATAATAATTCACCTTCAGGTGATAAGGCTAAAGCAATCAATTCCGTTTCCAGGGTCTTTTTTGAGTTTCCTGCCCATCCAGTGACTAAAATTGTATCATTATTCAAATGAACTGCTGCCATTGCCTCAGATCGGGCGTATTGATTCCAGCGCAGTTTCCATAACTCTAAACCCTCACCATTAATCAAAACTGCGTACAACTGCTCCTTCTGCGTACCCACTAATAAAAATCTATCCTCTCCTACCGGAATCACATCATTAAATTGCTCATCATTGATGGTACTAAATTCGCCCGATTTAAACCATTCATCTCTCAAATCATCCTTGAGCTTTAGCACGACTGCATCTCTACCGCCCTTATAGCCTTCACCAGGTGATTCTGTATAGCCTGCAATCACATACCCGCCGTCCCGTGCGATGGCTACACCTTTAGCCACGTCCTTATTCTCACGACCTAATCTCTTTTCACCCAGCAATGCACATTGAGGGTCGGTCAACATGATGTAAAAGTCTTCTTTGCCCTCTGTCCTACTCTTTGTTGATCCTACCGCAACATACCCGCCTTTTAGATTCTCCTTGACATCAAAAAATACATCCATTCGCGCTCCCCCAAATCGCTCCTCGAAAATAATCTCGAAATCCTTCGGTTTAAGAATGATAAATGATGAAAAGACAAAGACCGCCAGTATTAATGACTTCATAATTATTGAGAGGTGCCAACCGTTCCTTTTGGAATTCATGATTAAAATGTGATTTTTGATAATGCCCTATCCAGAGAATCTCGGATTGCGGCAAATGCTTCGTAGGTCTTCCCTGTTAATTGTTCTAGATGGGGCATTTTTTCATCAAAGAAATCTATCTGCTGACCATTTTTCCAGAAACGCAAACATACATGTGGGCCAGTGGAATTACCTGTGCTACCCACATAACCAATGATTTCTCCTTGTCTAATCTCTCTACCCGGCTTAACATCTTCTGCAAAATCCAACATATGCAAATATTGGGTCTGATAGATTTCGTCGTGTTTGATCTTGATATAATAACCATTGCCCATTGAAAAATCAGCTTTCTCAATCACACCGTGCGAAAGCGCCCTAATGGGGGTTCCTTCAGGTGCAGCAAAATCAATCCCATTGTGCTGCTGAACCTTCCCACTTAATGGATGCCGTCTGAGGCCAAATGGAGAAGAAACCCTGGTAAACTTAACCGGTGCACGAAGAAATTGTCGCTGAGCAGAATAGCCCTTATCATCATAATAGGCACCGTTCTCAAATTGGTAGAGTCGACTTATTTTTCCGTCTGCGTGAAACTCTATGGCACGAATGTCTACTGAAACCAACTTTTCATCGGCAAAAGCCTTTTGATAAACCGCACGAAACTTTGCTTTGCTTTGATCTGAAATATGATGCAGATCAATGGTATATTCCAGCGTTTCTTCTAAATCTTGTACAAATTCAGGACTAAAACCATCCTTTATCAAAGAATAGTAGAAATTATCGTAGGTAACTAAGTGCGATCTCGATTCGCTTTTGATGATTAACTCGCGATCTAATCGCTGGATATAGGCCGTGTCTCCAAATCCAATCCGAACTTCATATATCGAAGGTTCTGGAATAAAAGAAATGTAGAGATATCCTGGCCTTTGGCGCTCCATCGACAAAGTTAACAATGCACCTTCGATTTCCTCAGGTTTTACTTCTCGATTCAATTGATGAGAAAGACGTGCTACTGTGTTTTCATCGACGTCCAGAGTCGGGTCGTTGAGACCAAGTTGATACAGGGCTGCAGTTAAGCTGGTCTCCGAGTCAATGCGATAATAATCCTGTGTGATGAAACGCGGTTCTATCTGATCCGTCACGAGTGGAGTGATAACGCTTTCTGCATTTAAATCTGACGCCGGCTCGTCATCGTGCAGAAGAAGGAAGGCACTCACTAATACCACAACTAAGGAAAAAAGTGCCAGTGAAATAAGTCCTTTATTGGACTGCTTTTTTACGGGTCGAAATTGGATCGGATTTACGGGTGACTGATTGTCGAGCACCCTGGGGTCAGGTACCTTTCCCTCTCCTTTTCGTTTTATCTTAATTCTTCCCTTAGTCATAGGTTATTCATTTCCTAGTAGTGTTTTCCTTTTTGGTAGCTGTGCTCAGTCATGTGAATGTCTGGTCCCTCTCCCTTTTTTCTCTTTTCCTTATATCGAAGTTGGGTACGACTATGTCTACCCAATTGGATGATATCTTGATCGGTAAGTGCTGTTCTTCCATCGGCCTTAATTACTCTCCCATTTAATACGACCTCTCCCACTGGTTCAATCCAAACTTTATTCTGGTCCAGCTTAAAGGTTGCATGTTTGTCCAACACGGCTTCGTCATGCCACTTGACGAATAGTTGATTTTTAGGTGCAATGCCAACAGTTACTGGCATACCCTGCCGGAGCCATTTGCTGATTGGTACCATGTGACCGCGGTACTGGTCTGGAGAAATAAATTCCATCTCAAAATCTTCCAGTGTGGTTACGACCGAGACAATGATATAGCCGGTGATGGCACCCAGTGATAGTAAACTCACCAACCGGATAGGTTCTGGATTGACCCATCCCTGTACAAAACCCAGATTGTAAACAATAAATGAAACCAAACATGCGAGACCTGCGGCAAGGATGGCTCGACTCAAAATAATGCTGGATTGAAAACTGAGTATGAGGGCTAGAAGCAATCCGAAAATCAGCCAAGTGATCAATCCTGCTAAGAATCCAGAAGAGATGACTCCTGGATGAACGGCTGCTCCAAAAAAGAATGCCACACCTCCAGCAAACGCCCCTGCCAATGTTTTCAGAAGAACGCGAACTACTGCAAAACCTTGTATGCGTGCCAACTGATCTGGCAAAGAAAGTCCTAAAGCAAATCCTAGACCCATTGAGATACCAACGAATGTATCATTGGCAATTTCACTGCAATTTACGCAGACTCCTGCAGCATCCAACTGGGCAACACCTAATTTAGCAAGGATGAAAGAGACCAGGCTATTAAATTCCTCAAATGTCAAAAAACGCCCGCGGTGAAGTGCATAACAAATCCAAGCAATCAGCCCTCCCACAGCACCAAACCACAACCAATTTAATTTTTTAAGCTCACCTTTTTGTGTGAAAAATCCAGCACTTATCTCTTCGGCCCCCGCCCCATCACAACCCAAGGAGTGAATACACTCTGGAAAATGTGGACACTTGTCACCTACACCTTCCCACACACGCAATGGGATTAATTGTTGACACTTACTTACGACCAGCGTGCCATCGGGGATGGCTTCATTGGAGACGGTATCAAAGGCTACTGAATTGCCCTGCTGCCGGTAAGGCTGAACAAATTTCTTCATAAATTCGCGACGCTTAAAAAGTGGAATTAATAAGCTCAAGGCCGAAAAGAGCAGAAATACTAATGCCAGTCCGACCGCGAATAATTTCAACCAAAATGAACTACCTGATTTGGCGGGGATCGGATAATTAATCTTACCTGCTCGATAGGGTCTTCTATCTTGAGCAAGCACTTCATTATCATCTATCCAATCGGCTTGCAACACGCGAGGCCTGCCAAGATAAGGCAGCTGATTATTTTCTAGAATGATGCGGTAATTTCCGCTCAAGCCCGAAATTAACCGAAAGAATATTGAATCTAATTGTTCGGGCGTCTCGGAAAAACTGTATACATCGAGCGCATTTTGGGTAGAATCAGGTAATTGGCTCAAAAAATTTTCGTCAGCTCCCTGTCCCAAACCGACCGGAAAAACTAAAGTATTATGATCAACTTCACTAAGGGCATCAAACACTTGAGGTAGCTGTGGTTTGACTGCACCTTGGAGATATTTCGGATTGCGGCGAACGTCATGCTCTCCATCCGAAAGTAATATGATCGCTTTCTTTCCTGGAAATTGTGACATCTCACGTGACTTGGTAATAATGGCGGTGTATAAGTCTGTATCGCGGCCAGTGGTCTGAAGGCTATCAAGCAATCCAGCCATGCTCTCAGCTGTAAATGGTATGCTTTCTGAGATTTCATCGTGAAAGGTCGCCAAGAACAATTGGGTGCCGGCAGGCAATTTGCTATGTGTAATGGTTTTGTTTACCGCCGCCTTGGCACCAGCGAACTTGTTCCCCTTCATACTGCCACTGAGGTCAATCAAAAACAAGATACTCAGTTGCTCTTGTTTCTTTGGCCTAATGTCTTCAATCAAATCGATTTCGAGTGGATACAAATGCCCGGCTTTTTCATCGAAAAATCTTAATTGACTCACTTGTAAGTCAACGGGTTCACCTTTGAGTTTAGCGACCAATTCAATACTAATTTGACCATTGAATTCATTAATTACGGGTCGACTTACCTGAAATATGAGGGTGGAATCTAAAGTTTGACTCAGGGAGATAAACGTCGCGAAAAGCAAGCACACCAAATTCAAAGAAAAGGTCTTTACATATTTGCTCATAATAGTTCGCGTTCGATGTTGCGCCAGGAAAACCAGTTCTCATCTTCTTTGAGGTAATTAATTTCACCATTCCGCTTGTGCGTAAAAAAGCCTAAATCTAACCTAGGAGAGAGACTATCGATTTCCATGGCAAACTGAAAATCCTCATTAAAAAATCCTCGTTGAATGGCGAGATCCAAATTGGATAGAAAAAGTCCATGACCGGGATGTGTGTGAAACCAGCCAACAAGAATTTGATCGGGGTGTTGATCTTGAGCCGATCCCAGAGTCACACTAAGACTGTGAGTATCAAATTCTAATCGCAGTTGGTGCTCATCTTCAGATGCAATAGGCACGAAAGTTTCGACCACCACTCGATAGGCCGATGTATCATGTTCCCGGGCATATTTTCCCAAGAGAAATCCGCCCACTTCGGTGCTTACCTGATGAATTCTACCGCTTGATTCTGGATCAAATGAAAGGAGGTATTCCTGCAGGCTCTTACAAAAATCTTCTTTTAAATAAATTTCAGCTATGATGGTATCCGTCCAGAGGGACCTGACATCAAAAATCCTACAATTACTGGCATCAACAATTTTATTGAACTCAGGTATCTCCGTCTTCTTATGCCAGGCAGATTCCCGTCGGGTAATTCTGATTTTTCTTTTGGATGGAGCATTGCTGCTGGTAGGATTTGGCCTTAACCTGGCTGTGGCTACTTTGGTGGACTGTCGAGAAGTTCGATGACTCGATCTATTTCGCAGGATCATCCACAACACAGTGGCTACAGTGAAGAGCAGCACTCCCCATCCATACCAATCGTTAAAAAGTAAATATTCCACACCAAGGTTTTTTGGTGAAAGTGTAAATCACCCCTCCACTTCCCAGTCTTCATCGTATTCCATATCGTCAAATACAGATTTTCGCAGATTGATCTTGCGATTAAAACGGCGCCAAAGTAAAAGGCCTCCTAATAAGACCAGCCCTCCAATGCTGCCTGACAGCAGGAGCGATCGCCAATCTCGATCAAAATGTACAATGCCTGCATGGGCGATCTGTTTTCTACTTAGGTCCTTGATCTTAAGTGCGAAAGTGCCAGGACCTACCAGGTCTCTCAGTCCCTCTTTCTCTATGGTAACTGTTCCCTTTGAATATTCTTGCTCAATCTCAGCAGTCTTACCAGCTGTGATTGAGGCTGTATCTTGTAGTCTGATTCGATAGGGTTGATAGCCACCACTTAAAATCATTGTAATCAAGCCTTCTTGCTCTTGAAAATAGGCCACAGATATTTCGCGGTTCCAATCCACCCTGATTTCTCGGCCGGCATCATCTTCTAATACAATGTGATAAAATCCAAGATTGAGTGGGGTAACTGTGAGCAGATGCTTTGATATTAACTCTTGATCGTCCACAATCAGGTCATCTGAAAAGTATGAGACCTTCAGATTGGATACACCGCTAAATTCGACCAAGTGGCGGTGATCTTTGTGCGTTATCTGGTACTCTCCGGGACTTAATTTTACTAATAGATTTTGTGCTAGCGCGCTGTATTTTCCCTGTGGGTAAGACTGTATATAAGTATTGACCAGCTCTATCGAAGGATGTTCCGCCACCGTCGACCAGTAGATATCCTCGGCATCATTGGTCACTAATGCCAGGCTATCTCCAGCGTGTTTTGCAAAAGCTCCGCCCGGAAATCGCTGAAGGTATCCTTGGTAAGCTGCAGCTGTGCCCAAAGAAATGGCTTGTTCCCACCAGCCTTGATCTAGCTCGATCAATCTGATACGAGCTTTTTCGACGACTGTGTCACCCTGATATTGTACCAAAAAGTCTCTTACTAGCTTCGGATCGTTGGTATGTGCTATCAGCTGCCATTGTCGCTCTTTTCGACTCATCGCTCCAATTCTTTTTTTCATAAGCTCCTCAATGGCCTTCTCAGCTTCATTTCGATATCTTAGTTGCGTGGATCGGGCCAGATAGCGTCGGTAATCGCCTACCTGTCCACGTCTCGATACATCCCTCCATAAGGTCTCTTCGATGGCTGCCAATTGATTTTGGGCCTCCATGGCTGCGGCATGATCGGGATAATGGGCTTGGA
This sequence comes from Saprospiraceae bacterium, assembly GCA_965223215.1. Taxonomy (GTDB): domain Bacteria; phylum Bacteroidota; class Bacteroidia; order Chitinophagales; family Saprospiraceae; genus JABDMH01. The sequence continues at coordinate 1,734,076 of CBDCVZ010000010.1, forward strand.
AGAACTCCAGTCTTTCGCGTCCTTTGCCATCAACAAATAGATCGAAAGTAGTTTGCGGATCTAGCTGATCCAGTTGTGCCAGTAGGCTGATCTGACTTTCAGCCACCTCTGCATGAGGTCCATTCGGAAAGATTTCCAGGTATCTGCTAAAAGAATCTTGATGCCATTTCTGAACATCTCCAAAAACGTGATTCCAATAATCGTTTTCCTTTTGAGCAATACATTGACGGACCTTTAGGGCATATTCTCCAGATGGATAACTAACCAACATCAGCTCCAATTCCTCAATGCTACGTGCTAGATTTTGGATGGCACAGTAGCGTTGAAACTGGCTTTCTGGCATTTCAACACCGCGTACCCGTAGTTCTGTTCTAGCTCGCGCACAATAAATTCCGTTGTTACTTCCCTCGCAATAGGCAGCTAAGTAGTCTTTTAACCTCTGGATTTTCACCACATTGTCTGGCGCCATCAATACGGCTTCCCAAGCATTTTCTTCCGCCACTGATTGCCCCATCATCATTCCTCCAAAGCTGATCGTGAGGATGACTGCCAGAGTCCAACTGCGATGGAGATATCGATGCATTTGCAAACTATTTTTTAAAGCGCAGTTTTTTGGTTGGTGGCTCACCACTCTTGCTGCTGCTTTTGATCTTAAAGCCAGATTTTTCAGGAACTAAGATCCCACCTTCTTTGCTTACAATTCCATTTGGCTCAGCAAATTCCAGCACCCAATCTGCCACCTTCCCATCTTCTGGAAAGGGATGGGTATGCTCGGCATGATAATTCTTATATCTCAATATTTCCTCTATACGAAGTACCAACTGCTTGAGGCTATAACCCTTGCCAAAGTTTTGAGTATTGCCACAAATTCGACCTTGAAATTTACCGTGAAATTGAATGTTGGGATGCCAAACTGGCGTTTTGGTATAGATTTTTGCAGATTCTAAGGGATATCGCTTAGGCAGGGTAATCTCTACCTGATGTTCACTACCAAAAATCGGTTGTGAATCGTCCCCTATGCCAGTAATGGTTCGCAGATGATAGGTTACCAGGTATTTCACCGGAATTTTTAATGGACTGACCACCGCACTGGACTGGATTTCAATATGTGGGTGCTGCAATTCGGCTAGTTCTAGATGTTCGGTTGCAAGCCTTTTATAAATGAAATGCTTTTTAAAGATGGGATGATCAAAGTCGTATTTAGGCTTTATCATGGCTAATTATCACTGTGTTACTTGATGAAACAGGATCTGACCGGCAACCAATTTAGGGGTTAGATATAAGATCTCTCCATTCTGTACATTGCAATCAAGGAGGCTTTGCATTTCTATCTTAGTATTGGTCGTTTTAGAAATCAGTTCATAACTGTAGGCATTCCCTTCCGGATCCGTCCGAGGAGCTGCTCCGTGGTCCAGAATCTCATTGATAATTTCTTGTCCCGTCATCAAGGGAGGCAACTCTATCTCCAGCTCTTCTCCCTTTGGCATGATTCGTACGGTCACGTTTATATCTTCTCCTGAGCTCATATCGTGTTATTTATCTGCTTTTCCTAAAGTTTATTTTCACCATAATTACGTTCCCAAAAAATCGGGATTTATTCCACAACAATGGCATCATAAGATACCTTTTTCATAGTGCTATCTAAAATTAAGCATGTTCTGGTCCCCGCTCAATTCAACAAAATGAATGTCTTCTTTTGTCTCAACCTGTAGGATATGTAATGGGGGGACCCCAAATTCAGCTAAAGTGATGTCCAAATATGGACCGTCGAGATCAACTGAATCCAGTGAATTGGTGATGATAAAATCATCTATATCAGGCTCGCCCAGATCTCTCATCCTTTTGGCAAGATGAGGTTTGGCACACCCGATTTTATAATTCCGATCATTTTTTTGGTGATCAATCTCAATAATCCACTCATGATCTAGCACGAGTGTGACTCGATCAGTTTGTAGGTTTTCTTGACACCAACGCAAAAAATCTCCTGTTTTATTTTGATTGGTAAACGGTGAAGTGATAACATCATCCATATAGCTGTGGCTGATACACTCATCCAGCCAGGGAGAGCCATCATGGACCAAAAAGAGGTTATTCATACCTTCATATTGGAAGGTCTGACCAGCTAACGACTGCTCGTCATTCTCGAAGATCACTTTAAGGGCTTCTTGAGCCTGCAACGCACCAATAACGGATGCAGAAATAGGGGTGGTTGCAATGCGACCAGCGCTTTGATTGCGATTTGCAATATCCGGACATCCCAAACGATGCCTGATTTGTTGCCACTCAACTTCTGTCAACTGACATTCATAACATGAGGTGCCAGGTTTGTATACTTTAAGCTGCCCAGCAAGATTTTCGAGAGCGCCGTCAATCCATGTTTTTCCGACCTTAAAGCTCAGTCGATTGGTGTACAGTCTTGCCAGCCGATTATCAAGGCAACCAATGATCACATCCATCCGCCTAAATATACCCAGGCCAACATCAATGGTCACATCACCAGTGATGGTACTAACCTTTGTATTAGGATTTATTTGCCTAAGCCGCTCGGCGGCAACTTCTGCTTTCAATCGATGAGATTCTGCATCAAGTGGCCGGAAAAGTACAGATCGGCTAAGGTTACTATATTCTATTTCATCAAAATCAACAATAACCAAATGCCCAACATTGAGCAATGCCAGGTTCTTCAATACCTCATTGCCGAGCGCACCCGCTCCTATGACCATTATCGATGCACTACGTACCCTTTCAGCATCCCACCAAGAAATCAATTGAAAAACCTGATCCCAGGCTTGATCACTCTTCTTTAATCTAAGTCTTTGGCTTTCGGATTCAGTCATTACGTGTGAAAACTGATCATGAGTTATGCAACTTTAAATTGTAGGGCTCCATCTACTAAATCCACTCTGATCTGTTCACCGCTATTCACTTGGCCTGCAATGATCATCTCAGAAATTTGATCGGCTAGGTGTGTATCGATCACTCTTTTGATGGGGCGCGCCCCAAAAGCGGGCGAATATCCGAGATCAGTCAAGTGTTTCTTTGCTTCCAGCGTTAGATCTACGGCAATTTTCTTTTCCTTCAGGAGTCTTCTCAGACGACCCAATTGAATGTCGAGTATTTTCAGGAGATTATCTTTGTTAAGTGGTGAGAATGGAATAATGGCATCGAGTCTATTGAGAAACTCTGGCCTAAAATGATTATTGGCGACCATGCGATCACGCAATACGGATTCATCAGGTAATTTTCCCTTTTCAAACTGGTCAACTACCCACTCTGCTTCTGCATTGGAGGTAAAGAGGATGACTGCGTCAGCAAAGGTGCCTTTCTTGCCGAGCGTGTCATGCAGATGACCTTCATCGAGCACCTGGAGTAACAGTTTAAATACATCAGGGTGTGCCTTTTCAACTTCATCAAATAGTACAACTGAGTACGGTTTTGAACGGATTTCATTCACTAACAATCCTCCTTCTCCATATCCAACGTAACCAGGTGGAGATCCTTTCAGGAGAGACACGGTATGTGACTCCATAAATTCTGACATATCGAAGCGGATCAGATTTTTGTCGTCATTAAACAACAGTTCCGTCAATGATTTTGCCAGCTCCGTCTTCCCAGTTCCCGTCGGGCCGACCAGGAAGAAATTGCCAATGGGTTTGCCCTTTTCTTTTATGCCCGAGCGACTGCGCCGCACGGCCTTGGCGATGGTATCGGCTGCATGATCTTGGCCAATCACTCTAGCCTTCAATTCCTCTTCGAGTTTCAATAGCCGGTGCTGCTCATCACCACCAATCTTGCCCGTTGGAATACCAGTAGCAATGGCTACAATGCGGTTCATGTCTTCGATGGTGATGTTTTCTTTTTTTGTTTCTGATTTTTCTTGCATTTTTTGCAACACATCCTTGACAAACCGATCCCAATCCTCATGGTCCCCTTCAACCGGTGTATCATTTCCCAAACCATCCAGTGCCAGAGGTGAAAGGATCTGTTCGGCATCGATCCAAAACTTGCTCCATGCTTCAGCAGAGCCTAGTTCCCCTCCTTCCAGATCCTCTTCAACACGTTTCACTCGATTACCCAAATTATCTTCCAAGATCCGAAAGGATGCCATGGTGCGGTCCATTAGATCGATCGCTGAATCGGGTAAAAACCGTTGCGGGAAGTACCTTTTAGCCAGCTTTACAGCTGCAGATATCGCCTCATCGCTGATGGAGAATTGATGGTGCTCTTCAAAGAGTTTCTTTAGACCCGATACCATCTTAGCAGCCTTGTCTAAGGATGGTTCTTCGACCTGCAGTACCTCAAAACGGCGCACAAAGGCAGGATCTTTTTCGATGTGTAAGCGATATTCTTTGTTTGTTGTCGCTCCAATCACATTCAACTCACCCCGAGCCAACTCCGGCTTAAGTAAATTGGCAATCCCTGACGCACCGGATTTATCATCCAAGATCATGTGAATTTCATCTATAAATAATATGATCTTATCCAGCCGCTTTATTTCGGTTAGGATCTTCTTAAGTCGGTCTTCGACTTCACCCTTATAAGATGCCCCTGCAACTAAAGCGCCAATATCGAGCTGAAACAATTTGGCATCTTTAAAAAATTCGGAAACCTCACCTTGAGAAATTTTGAGGGCAAAGCCGTCGACGAGTGCTGTCTTTCCTACTCCCGGTTCACCGGTGATGATCACATTGGGCTTGGTACGACGACAAAGAATGTTTTCCATCTCTCTGATTTCCTTGTCCCGCCCAAAGATCGGATCAATTTTGCCACTTGTGGCCAGGGCCAATTTATCGATACAGTACTGTAAGAAGGCCTTAGTGTTGGTAGCGGAATGACTCTGGTCTCCCTGGCTCTGCGATGCTGGATCATTTGTCTGAATGGCTTGCTCCACCATAGAGTCACTAAGTATGGCTTGCACCAGCTCATCTTCGGTGAGTCTCAGACTACCCATTTGCCCCTTAGGAAAGCCTACCCCTGGTCGTGCCAAAGCACAAAGGATAGCCAAAGGCGTTAAGTGACTTTGGTTAAACATCAATTTAAAGGTCTTAGCCACGTCCAGCACCTGAAGCACCTGATCATCTGCTGGTGGTAGGTCTGCAGGTAATCCTTGTGCACGGTACTCCTCGATCCGATATTGGGCCCATCCCTTCAAATAAGTTAAGTCTTTGTCCATTAGCGCAAGAAAGCTGGTAATCCCCACCCGCTCATTGAGGAGCGCCATCAAGAGATGTGGAGGTCCAAATGTAGCGTGGCTCATATCCTGTGCATGCTTTTGCGCGATTTCAATGGCCAACTTACTTGCTGATGTAAGATTGCTGATCGGTATCATATATACTTAGTTCATATTATCACATAAATGTTACTCATGGAGATACGTCGAAAATCCCAGGACAGGGAGGTACATTCCTTCAGGATCCTTATCGGTATTGATCTCAAAATCAAATTCAACCACCACATCCATCGGAAAGTAATGCCGTGCAATGGTGATCAGTAAGTCTTGCCCGGACTCTTCCGTGTAATAAAAATAAAACTCCTTGGTAGTCAATGCTTTGAGGCTGACCGAACATCTTTGCTCATAATCATATACTGTGTTTCCCAGCCTCATATTATATCCCAGGGTTGGCCCAGCTTGCGAAATGCTCAAGATATCCTCTCTGGTGTGAACCGTGGATGGTTCTTGGCTGAGTTGGAGTTTGACCGGAGTACCCAACACATAGGTGATCAAAGCTTCTGTTCTGTCCAGATCTCCTATAATGTATGAGATCAAGTGATGAGAGCGAATAAACTTCACCCAAGCTGCACTGCCCAAATCTTCTTTTCCCCAAATTGAATGCAGTAGTTTGTCCATATTTTGTATGGACGCAACCTCTTCCTGTTCTCGTTCTAACCTGACCCGATTACATGCTACTTCAATGGGGCGGAAAAATAACCGAGCACTTTCTTGCCTTTCTTTTTGCTCCTCTCGATGCCTTTCAATGTCTCGTTTGGGCCTGCTCTGTCCCAACTCATCGACTAATTCATGTGAATTATCTGGTTCGGCATAAAAATCTTCCGGTAGATAGTCTAAAATGGCCGGTCGGCTGGTAAACATGTGAATGAAACCGTCGATGGTCATGCGTAGAAACTGTGAAGCCTCTTCCGCAAATTCTTTTGGTGCCTCCGTTACATCATTGCGGTAATTGCGCTGATGGTTGGCGTAAGGTATAACTTGCACTTGATCGAGCGGAGTATCTTGGTCTATGAGCAGCCAAGTCAAAGTCTCAAACGATAGATCGATGCTCAACTCTTCAAAGCATTGTCGCACCAGATTTTCCCTTCGTTGATTTAACTGCTCAGCCATGCGACACCTGCACTTTAATCTCCGTAAAAAAGGCACTCTTGGTGTTCAATTCATTTTGCAACTCTAGTGCCAGATATTTTGCGGATTTATAGTCCACTTCAGCCAGCGGAGACACAGATACTACAATACCCCGTCCCATATCTCCAGTTTGAAACATAATAAGTTTGCGTTCAATTTGCTCGAGATCGAAGATCTTTTGATAGCGATGTTTGCAGTATGCTTCAATATCAGCCAGAGTGTGCAATCTTCCTCTCGAGCTCAAGGTGATTTTCAGTTCATTGAGGTAGTCATCTGCGGTCAGCTGAGCTTGGCCTCGCTGTAAGGGGATGAGGGATTGACTGGATGCGATCTTCACATCACCTGAACTGATCGTCAGCCCGGTTTTAGCCCCGAGAAATCTAATTAGTTCTCCCTGAGTCTCCCAATAGGCGTAATAGATACGTGAAGCGCTTTTGCGGAAATGAGCCATGGCATAATAGGTAGCTTTCTCCTCCGCATCGCGAAAATATTGGGGCATTTGCGCCCTGATCCGGTTGATGGCCTTTTCAATGATCTCAAAGTCTTCCCGCAGGCGGTGAACTCCCTCCTCTTTGAAGGTGCGATACTCTTCTTCGATTACCTCGAGAAGACGCCGTATCTGTCTGATAGCGTCTTCGCGATTGAGGCGTCGCATTCTGCTGCCTTCACGCAACATATAAGTACCATGATTTAGATCGGTATGTAGAAAGTCAAGTCGCTGGTACTCCTCATCATGACTATCACGCACACGATGCATATCGAGAAATTGATCCGTGGTACGCAGCGGTAAAATGATTCGGTCGTACCCGCGTTTGACCACATAGTTTTCCACGAGGCGACGATTTACCAAAGGAATGCAATTAGGCCAGATCACGTGTTGCTCAAAGAAAGACTCTTGGACAGGAAGATTAAATGTAATCTCCACCCACAGCAAAGGCTCATCATTTGTAAAGTTTGTAAGAGTGCGCTCGGCTAGCGCTGGAGGTAAAGGTGTAAGCAGTGCAGCCCAGTCTGATGGCAAAGCCAGGTGAACAAAACTTTGGTCAAACCGATGCATAATCTTCTGCTGGTAGGTACGCGGTATATCTAGTTCCTGGAGAAGATCTTGTGATGCAGGGACGGCCTCAGCAAATCCTTTGATCCCAATCCTGGTGGGTAATATTCGATTGGGATCTTGTGCCAGCTTCCACAGGCCGCGATGAAACAACTGATGGTCCTTATCAAAGGCATCCATGATTTGATTGCCGACATAAAATGAAACGTGATCATCCGGCTCAACTTTTTCCAATTTGAGACCCAACCATACTGTCGATGTGGTTTTCGCCATCGACCAACGCTCCAGAGACTCAAGCCGGCCCTTCTCCAGGGCAAGCACCTGATTAACTGTGATGACGGCTGCTAACTGGCATTTGGGATACTGATGCTCAAAAAGTGGGGTGAAATAGAAGTCCACCTTCTCACCGGTATCAGTCTGGCCGACCATTTGGTAGCGATCTTCGGGGGTGGTGTGTAGACGAGCAGACTTGGGTACCACCTGGGCAATGGTATAACCAGGTAGCGGTAGGAGACTTTGGTCTGGCACCAGTGCCTGGGCCAAAGCAATCGCAATGGCCTGTCGTGAGTCATTAATCTCAGCATAGAGCTTCTCCAGCTCAACTGCATTAGCCTTAAATATCTTGTCTACTACGGGATCAAATTCATCTGGATTGATAGGATCGACCTGTTCATCGTGATCATCATGCCAATAATAATTAGCCGCTTTTAGTAGATCATTGGCGATTTGGGTTTTCGACTTCATCATCGCTAATCTAAATTCGTTTCGACTTTAAATGGAGTGTACATGATGCGCATCTTAAAAGGGGGTGACAACACTGTTCCAGAACTTTTCATTCTTCCTCTGACTTCGATTGCGATCTTACGTTGATAGACTGACATATTCCCCGCAACTTTCTCAAAATTAAAATGCACCTCAGTGGTTTCGAAGCGCAATTCTTCCCTGCGAATCAGAGCCTTCAAGTTTTCCTTGAAGTGCTTGCGAGCATGGGCATTTTCGAGCAAGCCTCGTCGTGTTTCCTTCATTTCAAAATAGGGTTCACGATCGTGATAAAATACTTGTTTGTCGTGGTCCCACATTACAAATCCCAAAGTACGGTCATAGGCAAACTCCCCCATCCGTAAAAGTACGAGCGACCTGATATGCGCTCGAACGGAAGCTTCCAGGTCTAACTTTTGATCCGGCACTTCTCGGCGAATCAAGCGGTGAAAAGGAAAGGGAGTAGTAAAATAATCAGGCATGGTGCATCAGGACAGTGTTCTTGCTTTCAATTTAGCTAAAAATGGCGAGAGCCTTACCAGGGCACGGTCAAGTGTGATCTTAAATAGATATCGCAATGGTTTCTTGCGTGATTGATAGGACATTTTTTACTTTTTAGATACTATTAGAGTGTAACATGAACGATCTTCTGTTGCCCTGGGGTAAGCGAAATATTTTGATTTGTTAGCTTAACACTCCACAAATTTTTTGAAGAATGCCGTTGTACCGTATACATCTGGCCAAGGTTGGCACCTTCACCATCTCAGAAAGTGATATTAAGAAGGACCTCCAAACCTGGTTTAGATCCGTGATCAAGCACAATCCTAAGTTGAGGAGGAAATATTCCGGGGTGGAGATCGTCTGGTGGAAGGATATGAAAAAAGACATTAAAGTAGGAGATCGAGAGGTCCTGATCTATCTTGTAAAAAGTGAAAGGAAGTCGATAATCAAGCAAAAATGGGGCAGCCGCACCAGTGATCTCAACGGGCTGACCTACACATCACCACGGGGTTTGACGACTTCTGAGGCCTACTGTGGTTGCCGATCCGGACGCTTCATTGCTGAGACCATTTTTCATGAAGCGCTCCACAACAAGACCGGCTGGAGTGATAAGAAGCAGCATAGACGCGGTGGATTGGGTGGCTCAGCTACCTCTATCACTAAACCAGTCATTAAGAACCAGCAAAAATATGAGTTATGGGTACCCAAGGGGCAACCCACTGAGAAAATGTACAACAAATTACTATGTAAGAATATCCTCATCGAAAAACATAAATCCATCAAAGGTATTTTGACGAAGAGAAATATTAGTGATATGGCCAAGCATCTGGATATCAGAAGAAAGCAATGGGCAGATGGATTTAAGTTTCTGAGAGATCGGAATAAAAAGATAAAGATTGACTTGAGTGGAGATCCGTTGAAGGGATTATAAGGATACGAAGTATATATTATTTATTGAGCCGTCGGCTTTCTTACTTTGTAGATACCGTATCGGGTGATGGACTAACTTCAGGTCGATCGAAATTTGATCTATGTGTTACGCTGCTCATTGACTTGCTTCTGCTGATGGAGTGAGTTTGGCAGTACCTTATCAAACAAAATCTGCAAAACTTCCTTCCTGGGGTCATCCGGTACAGTATACATTTGCTGTTGACAGCATCGTACAAAAATCAAAACACAGCCGAACTGTGTTACAATGCTCCTCGCTGTCCAAAGTCGAGATCGTACTAGACCAAATCTTGTTTTTAGCGACTCTAAACAGCCGTATCTTCAAATTCCAATTGGTGCATTTACAAATCTGTCAGATCGTAAGAAATTCCAAACCCTGCTGCCGACAAAAAGCTCCTTGATTAATCGCATGGATTCCCATAAATCTTCATTTTGATAGGTTGATTTAATTCCTTAAGCCACTGAAGCAATCTCTTTGCAAGAATCTTGCTGGGTCATTGGGTAACAATTCAACGCTCTAATGCAACTAAATGGTAAATTAGTTTTATGGGTGCATCAATGATAGCCCTATAGTCGGGACATTGCGTTAGGCATTTATTTGTATCTTTTTATGGAATGCCGCACATTTTTGATATCTAAACTATAGAAGCCTGGCTTTGAATGCAATTCACTCCTCAACATAATCCCATTACCGATCGAATCAAGGTAATTACCCAGCAATGGTTGTCCTTCTCTGAGAATGAGCAAGCGCGCATCTGCCGCTGGTGCGTAGCGTCTGATGAGGTATCGATGATTGAGGCTTTTGTCAAAGTGGAAAATGCCAATGAAGCGCAGACCGAAGACTACTTTATCAAATTTGAAAGTCCTTTTGAAAATGCGGCCGACTACACCAAGGTACTAAGTCAAAGGCTGCAAGAAGAAAGAGAAATTCTCACCAATCAACTCAGTCCAGAAGAATTTGCGATAATTAACGGCACACCAAGTGGTATTAAGATAAAAAACACCTCCACCTCATTTGGAAGTCAATTACAGCAGCTGCACGATGAACTGATAACTTTCAAAGGCTTACTGGTCGCGGTACTGTTTCCTGATGAAAACCATGATCCAGATGGGATGGTGCAATGGCTTCGGAAAGAGCTTGACAAAAGCATACCTGAGCACATCCGTTTCATGGTACTTGATCTGAATACACGTCCTTTTCTGGAGCCCCTGGCATCTGAGTATGCGCGACAGATGGTGACCGTAATCCCTAAGTTGGATATGGATGGCGCCATGCTTGAGATCGCAGGGGCCGGAGATCCAAATGATCCGGGGGTAAGGTTTCGCAAGCTGCTGGTAGAAATGAATCAGCATGCCAATAAGGGCAACTTGTCAGACATGGAGCGTTGTGGGGAGGCCGCTGCTGCCATCGCGGTCAGAGAAGGATGGTCGGACCTACAAATAAATGTCTATTTCTGCATGGCGGGTGGATATGTGCGAGCCCAGCTGGTCGAACAAGCCATTTCAACTTATGAAAAAGCTGAAAATATAGGTTCGGCTCTTTGGAAGGATGGAAACGAATTAGCGGGAAGATTATTGGTGATCACATTACTTAGTAAGGGTTCCGTCTATTTTGGGGAAAGAGACTACAAAACTGCCATTGAAACGTACCAGGCGGGAATCGAACCCGCTACCGATCTTGAAGACAATCTCGGATTGCTGGAGTTGTGGCGAATGACTGGTACCTCACATGAAATGCTAGACCAATCAAAAGGAGCTTGGGAAGCATTTCAAGAAGCACTCACAGCGGGAAGCAACCTCGATCCAGAAATGCGATCGAGTAGTACACTTCCATATGTGGGTTCATCTTTGTTGAGATTAGTTGATACACTCAATATGCCAAAAGAAGAGAATTCAATTGAACAGCAGATGATTGAATTGTGCGGTAAAGATTGGAAAAGTAAAATTGTAACGACCTCCCCATGAGTGCTGTTAAACATACCGATCCTGTGATGGGCGTGGACATTCACATTGTGATGGTGCCAACTCCAGGAGGCCCGGTACCCGTTCCCATCCCCCACCCCTTTGTGGGAATGGTGATGGATCCTCTGGATTGGATCCCCATCACCATTATGATTCCGAAGGTCGCTGTGGACGCCATGATGAAGGTCGCGGAGTTCAAAGAATCAGCAGTGGAGGCCACTGGTTTTGACATGGGTGGTCAAGGTATGTTTCCAAATGAAGGAGAAGGCGGAGGTGACCAACCAAGTGCTCCTCCACCATCTTCAGAATCAGAGGCTGAAACACCATCTGAAGAACCCCACGATGGAAATCCAGAGGGCAACCTCACTCTTGGCCCATCGGGACCCGGTTGGGTTCCAATGCCATTAAACGCTTCTGTCTGGGTGAACGGTATTCCACGGGGGCATGCGACAACGAATGGATTCGGTGCACCACACACTCCCATCGGTGGACCAACTTTTCAAAGGCCGCCAGTGATGACGCAGAAAAGCACCTGTGAGTTACTCCTTGGCAGTAAAACAGTGATCGCCGAGACCTCACCGTTCACTTTTGCTGGGCTCCCAACCTTGAGCTGTTCATGTGTCGGTTCACCGGCACCAGCTGATCCTAAAGGAGAAGTTGAGGCAGGGCTGTTTTTGCCAACCTCTGTGGTGTTAGCCATTCCTGCTGGCAGGCCAGTGCTGGTGGGTGGTCCACCCGTACCCAACTACATGGCCATGCTAGGTAAGGCTTTTGGGGGATTGCGCAGGTTGCAAAGGCGCAGCAAGAGTATGAAAAGGCTGTCGAAAAAACTCAACGAAAAAGCCGCAAAGAAATTTAAGAGCAAATTAGCAAGAAATTTGGCCAGCAAGGTGATCTGCATGCTCACCGGCCACCCCGTCGATGTGGCCACTGGCAAAGTCCTGACCGACCTGGTCGACTTTGAGTTGCCTGGACCCATTCCTCTGGTCTGGGAGCGCACCTGGTATTCTACTTCAGAAAACGAAACTGCCTTAGGCCACGGCTGGCACCACAGTTACGACATGGCCTTGGCCATCGATGAAGCAGAGCAGGTGGTGGGCCTACGCATGGCGGATGGTCGTGTCATTGGCAGTCCTGTCCTGCAAGTGGGAGAAGATCACTTGAATGCACAAGAGCGATTGAGACTTTATCGAGACGACGAGGGTTACGGCATTTTCAACCTCAACGATCAGGTGACCTATCGGTTTGCAGACAAAGCTGATCAGCTAGGCATTAGACAACTGACTAAGATCGAAAGCAGGACGGGGCACACCATTCATTTCCAATATTCGGGAAAGGGCCATTTGAAAAACATAATCGACAGTTCAGGTCGATTGATCAAAGTAACTACCGACCATCGCGGCCGAATCACTCAAATTGAAGCGCCCCATCCTAAGCATCCAGACCAATACTTTGCCATTGTTTCCTATGATTATGATCGGGTTGGTGATTTGGTTCAATCCAAAGATGCTCTGGGGCATGCCTATCAATACCGTTATGAAAACCATCTTTTGGTCCAAGAAACCAGCCCCAATGGGCTCAGCTTTTACTTCGAATATGAGGGCAAGGATCACAATGCCTGGTGTTTGCGAACTTGGGGTGATGGTGGCATCTACGATCACAAACTGACCTATTTTAAGGAGGATCAATATACCATTGTCGAAAATTCCCTAGGGCATCAATCCACCCATTATTGGAATGACCAGGGCGTGGTCTATCGATCACTCGATCCGCTGGGCCATACATCTTCAAAACGGTACGATGCGCATTGCAACATCGTCTCGGAGACGGATGAAATTGGTAGGATTACCACCCACACATACGACGAGGAGAGCAACCGCACTGGAACCACTTTCCCGGATGAATCTACTCTCCAGATGGAGTACGCCAATGGGCTGCTGGTGGCAGCAACCGACCAAAATGGTGGTAGCTGGAGTTGGGACTATGATGGTAAAGGACAGTTGGTTACAAGGATCAATCCTCTGGGGCATGAAACTAAGTACAGCTATCAACAGGGCCTACTGACTAGGATTGTTGATCCCGCTGGAGGAATAACGACCTTACAATATGATGATCGGTCTAACTTGGTCAAGCTGACCACCCCCGACAGGGCTGAAAGTAGTTGGACCTATGACCTCTTGGGTCGATGTACATCTGCTACCGATCCGAAAGGTAATATGCAGCGTCGTAAGTTCAACCTGAATGGCTGGGTTAAGCAGGTCAACGAACCCGATACTAACATCCGCCAGCTGGACTATGATGCTGAAGGTAATGTAACTCGGGCCAAGGATAAGCAGCACGACGTGCATTTTGAGTATGCTGGTATGAGTCGGTTGAAGGCCCGTGCAGAAGCGGGTACCCGGGTTGAATTTAAGTACAACACCGAGGAGGACCTGATCGGCATCATCAACGAACATGGCTACGCCTACCGCTTTGAGCTGGATGCCAACAGTGAGGTGATTGTCGAAAGCGGATTTGATGGTGTAACCCGAAGATATAGCCGCGATGCGGCTGGGCGGGTGGTGGAAGTATCTAGGGCAAGTGGATTGACCACTCAATACGCATACGATGGAGTAGATCGAGTCATCAAGGTGACTCATTCCGATGGCAGCGAGGAGCAATTTGATTACAGACCCGATGGCGAACTGCTTTCTGCAAAGAACAGGCATATTCTCATCCAATTTGAACGGGATGAACTCGGACAAGTCTTAAAGGAGCAACAAGGGCCCTTTGTCATCGAATCGGTTTATAATGACCTAGGCATGCGTACCCAACTCACCTCATCGCTGGGAGCCAATGTCTCCTTTGATCGAAACATAATGGGTGATGTGGAAAAAGTCACTGCTGGAGATGAGGAAAATCCCTGGGAGGCCAGTTTTAAACGCGACAATCTGGGCCTTGAATTAGAGCGCGTGTTGCCGGGTGGCGTACGCAGTACCTGGCAGCGCGACCGATTGGGCCGACCGGTGGAACAGAAGACCACACTCACGGGTGGCAAAATCACCCGGCAGCGCCAATACACTTGGGGTGTGAACGATCGCCTTAAGCAAATCACAGACCCTCAACAAGGTACTTGGCGATTTCAGCACGACGATCTGGGCAACCTGGCTTCAGCCCGGTATCCCGACGGCACCACAGAATTGAGGATGCCCGATGCCGTGGGCAGTCTCTTCAAGACCAACGACCGCAGCGATCGCAAGTACGGACCTGCCGGCCAGTTGCTGGAGGCCGATGGCACCCGGTACGAGTACGACAAGGAGGGCAACCTCATCAAGAAAATTGAACCAGATGGCAAAGTCTGGACATATAGCTGGAACGCTTCAGGGATGCTGCGGGAGGTCACTCGCCCTGATCGAAACAAAGTGACCTTTACCTATGATGCCTTGGGCCGACGCATCTCCAAAACCTATCGAGGTAAAATCACTCGTTGGGTGTGGGATGGCAACGTACCTCTGCATGAGTGGGTGGAAGATAGCAAGCAGTCGGCTGTCGGCAATCGGCAGTCAGATGAAGAGACACAAGGAGCCCGTCGCATCAAGATACGACGCCGTGATGAAAAGCTGACCTCCTCTCCATCCAATGCGCCTCCCCCACAGGAAAAGCAAACGGTCGAACAAATACAGACTGCCGACTGGAGACTGGAGACTGAAAAGCTGCCAGCTGACATTACCACCTGGCTGTTCGAACCCGAGTCCTTTGCCCCTATGGCCAAGCTCAGGGACGATAAGCAGTACGCCGTTGTCACCGACCACTTGGGTACGCCCACCACCATGTACAGCGAAGCTGGTGATAAGGTGTGGGAAATGGATCTCTCCATCTATGGTGAAGTCAAGAAAGTAGAGGGCTTTGAAGGAGACTGCCCTTTTCGCTATCCCGGACAGTATGAAGATGTAGAGACGGGTTTGTATTACAATCGATTTCGGTATTATGATCCAGAGGGTGGTTTTTATGTGAGTCAGGATCCGATTGGCATTGAGGGTGGTTTACATTTCCATTCATATGTACCTGACACAAACAGTTGGTTAGACCCATTTGGTTTGAGATGTAAACCTATAAGGGCCATAAGACAATTGTTCAGTAGAATCCGTACAGCCCTTGGTCCTTTAAAGCAATGGATTAGGATTGGTCCTTCATACAGTCATCATCTCGGACAGCGAGTCAGATTATCAATTCGATGGGGAGCTTCTCCTGCCAGGGGAGGGAGGTATATTAGACAAATTGGCAGTCCTACAATGCAGAGATTAAATCAGTGGCTCAGAAGAAGGAGAGTAAGAATCCCAGGATGGCGAGGAAAAGATCCAGGCCACTTTCATATATTAAAGTAAGCCAATAAATGGGACAGATAATTCTAAAAGAGAGTGGCGAATTTCGAAGGCATAAAAATACACTGCAACAATTTGACAGTGAGATTCTTGATGAGCGGATATCCCAAGTGCTAAATGAAATAGCTATTTCACCAATTTTCAAAAGAAAAGAGCTATGCTGCTACATTTATGGCATGGGAGCTATCCCAAAGAGTACTTACAGGGAAATTAGTAAGTTGGAAGGCATCGATGTTCTTTGGTTTGATTCGATTTTGCCACTTTACTTGCGTCCCCTTAGCTTTATTGCAGCAAGTTATGCAGGCCTAATTAGGGTCTTGAGTCTTGAAGTCCTACCTAGTGTTTTTCAGAAAATTTCTCGGAGATCGATGGCAGGATTATATATCTTTCAAAAGTCCAAAGTCGAACAAAAATTTATTGATGCAGTGACTAAGAAGCGTGACCTTCCAGTAATTGACACTATTGTTAAAGAAGATAATTCCTATTTCATGTATATCGTAGACACAGATAATTACGAATCTAGGACAGGTATTTATGAGATCGTGTCTTATGGCTTGAACACACCAACTGAATTGATCAGGATAGTCTCAAGAAAATAGGCGTAAGGGTGGTATTGCAGTGTTATTTGCCCTAAAACTGCGACTTCAACTAAACTGCGTAAGCCTCATGCTGACATGAGCCTCATCAGTTAATTGGCATATCAGTTTGAATAAAATATTTATTACGATAGGTGATAACTTGATGGCCAACTATCATTTCACAATCCTATCTTATTTCTTATTTACCATTCCGTATAATGATTAATCAGATAGATCTCCTGTCATTGGATAATATTTCACCTTTCTCCTCCCACTCCGATCTAATCCTACGCATTTTAAATAGAATGGGAAACATAATGAGTAGGGCCAAATTAAAATATGAGACGGTCTCAGAAATGAAGAGGGGTGCCAGGAGTGCCAGAAAAAATAAAGCGCATCCGATGCTCGCCATGATGATGGTTTGCCTTGCAGCCCAATCCTTTTCCAGCCAAAGACCTACCAAACAGATCAATTCATAAACGTAAAAGAGCTCCAGCACATGATCCAATATGTTTGCTGGTTCTGATTTGCTCCAGTGAGCAAATAAATTGAGATCAAGCAGTGAATCGAGCCCGTAGACGATCATAAAGACGAGTCCCCAAGGCTGAAAACAGGAATGCCAGCCATATATATTCATCTAAAGCGACAACAGTGCTCTTCTCATGTAGTTGTAATTCTTAATGCCCATTTATTATATAGTGTATTGCATTGGGAAAAATGTCCTCGACCTCCCAAACTTTCAGATCGACAACACAGATGTGTCTAATGACCTTCATAGTTTAAGGCTCCCAATCCGGGTAGCATTGATATGCTTCAAGCAGGTTTTCATACGCTGATTCCAAATCTTTTGCCTTGCCTTATTTTTGCTGTGATTGGTATCTTTATCATAGGCTTTTTGAATTACGCCTGCACGAGTATCTAAATGAAGTTTGACAGCTTTATCAAATTTTTTCCTGAGTTTTCCAGAACTGCTTGCTGAAAGTGTTTTTAAGTAATTGGCTAGAGCTCTGCCACAAATAATACCTACTTGAAAATGCAGTTGCTCATGTTGCAGCAAATCCTGTTTGGCAGCGTTTGACCAAGTGTCAATGACTTTTTTTAGCACTTTACCCTGTGGCGAAATGACGATGGTGGTATTCGGTGGTACAAAGACTCTGCCTTTCTTTCGCCTCGGGGAGCCGTTAAAAACAATGTCAAAAGAGAAAGTACACCAAGCATCCAGTGGTTTTCTGCTATGTGGATCATTGATAGGACCCTTCACCACCTCAAAGTCAGACCAAGTCAGATTTATTTTAGCTGCCTGAACGGTGATCATAAAAGCCCAATCAATTCAGCTTAATTGTGGCACCGGTCACGGTGACCATGGTATCGCCGTTGACGGTCGACTTTGTTCCGGTTAATTGCGTATCACCTCCTTTACTAGTGTGAATCGTTTTTGCGCTACCAGAACTAATTTCAGCACTTGTTTTTCCCGTAGCAGAAAGTACTTCTCCGGCATCGATAACTACATTCTTACCTGACATTACAATATTTTCAGAAGCATCAATCTGAATGTTTTTGCTCGCTTTGATCGAAATATTACCGGACGAAATACTGATGGCACTCTTCGACGATATCGAAATCGACTTCCCACTGGTATCCAGATTAATGGTGTTGCCATTTTTATCCTTAATGGTAATGCTTTCGCTGCCATCCTCATCATTAAAAAGAAGTGTGTGTCCACTGCGGGTCTTAATGGCTTTTAAATTATTGTCCTTGTTAAAAAATTCGGGAGGTATTTTGCCGTGGTATTTGGATCCGACGACATAGGGGCGATCTGGATTGCCCTCTTCAAAATCGATGAGTACTTCGTCGCCAATTTCCGGGGTAAAGTAATGGCCATGCTCCCCACCTGCATCACTGGTCAATACGCGAACCCATGGTGTCATACCATCCTGCCATTTACTCTTAACCCGTACGCGGCCCATTTTATCTGGATCATTGTTTTCTACTACTTCAGCCACTTGTGATTCTGCCTGTGGTCTGATGACCCCTTTGTTTTGTGGTGGTGCCGTTGAGGTGGCCAGAATGGCTTCAAAACTGTTGTAGTAATC
Source organism: Saprospiraceae bacterium (assembly GCA_965223215.1). Taxonomy (GTDB): domain Bacteria; phylum Bacteroidota; class Bacteroidia; order Chitinophagales; family Saprospiraceae; genus JABDMH01. The sequence continues at coordinate 1,752,690 of CBDCVZ010000010.1, forward strand.
GTTGTGGCTATCTACTGTATGCGATACTGAAATTACCCGGTACTCGCCAATAAATCCCTTGGTAGATTTAACCTTTATTTTTGCGCCGATGATCACTCCGGGATGGGCACTCTGGCCATTAAATTGCATCACATCGCTCAACAGGGAGGATTTTTCACTTTCGGCCCTCGATTGCAAAGCCGATTGACTGTCCACCTCAAAAGGTACCATGTGCACCTCATCCTTAGTAAATAGTTCTTCAGAGACCTTTAAGGCCGTTTTGCTGTGCGGGTCAAGCCACCCGGGCTGAAAGCTTGCGACGGATTTGTCATAGGTTTCATTCTCTTGGTACTTATAGTACTTTCGCGTTGTCTTAGTGGGCCGCACTTCAATACCATAATTGAAAGACAGCATGCTATCACTCCCAAACTGCAACTCCACACCTTTGCCATCCGGTACTTTTCCAAAGACGAGTTGCTCCCCGTCAAAGAAAAACCACTCACCGTATTGGGCGGCAAGCCGGTTGAGAAAATCATATCCGGTCTCTTGATATTGCACCACGTAAGGGATCGTCTGGGTAAATTGTGGATCCACACTTTGTGAGATATTCGCAGGCATCGCAGCCGCAATTTTACCCACGATGTCCTTGAGCGACATTTCCTCAAAAGAAGTCGTCGCTCGCTGCCCATCCATTAAAAAGGTTGGTGAATAACCTGCAAAGACAATGAACGCATCGCCTGCGTACACCTGCTCCATACGCACATTGGTAACGATGCCTTCGAACCTTAAGGCTCCGCTGGATCGGGTGATTTCGATCTGTGCGGTCTCACCCACATATGCGATGGCATTGTCGATGATTACACTTTCGGAGGCCTTGGCACCGCCCATCACTTTCGCTTTTTCGGTAGACACCATTACTTCAAATTGGTGGTGCCAATCGGATCTTTGCTCGACTTGCACATGGTAGGGAAGAAGGACAGTCGATCCGACTTGAAAACTACAAGAGGCAGTGGCCATAATAACCTGGAATTAGTGTTACGAATAGGAAATACAGTGAAAGCTGTTAGCTTCCACTGTAATGGTTTGTGATGTAGCCCTGGGATCTTAGAACATGACCCAAGCTCGGCATCCAGTGGACTTATTCTTACACCCAAGTATTTTCATGGACCTCGCCTTCCATATCGATCACGCGACAGGAAAGCGTCAACGTTTCTTTTGCTCCCTCTTTGATCGAGACACCTGCAGAACCACCCGAGAAAGCCTCGTACTCTTCCGTGTATCCGACACAATAGGCATCTTCGAATTTCACGGTTTTCAACACTTGGCCAGTAGCGTCGGTATATTTTATTTCACCGCTCTTCTTCATGTCGGAAGCCACCATCCAGCCAAAGCGATCGGCTGTGCCATTGGTCCCAAGAGTTACCTGGATCTGACCTCCTCGAACCTCTCCCGCTGGTTGGCCGATGTTATCAATGTTTTGATCAAATGAATAGGATACGGCGATGATTTCGTCTTCCGTACCATCGACCAAGAAATTTACTTTGATTACAGATGCCATAAGATTTGATTTTTAATTGTGATTGAAATTGTTGTCTATTTATTAGTGTCCTCAGTAAGCAAAGCGTGACCTGAAAACTCAAGTTTTTTTCTCACGTAACTGAAGTCATTACTTTATAGATGATGGATGTCAGAATTATCCACAAAAGTGCAACACCAATCCATGTGCTAATCTTTCTCTTCGTGCTGAAAATTACCAGCTGTGCCCGAGTAATCAATCACATAATGTTTGGTGGCAAAAAAGGGTTTGACATTGATTGACAACATCACTGTTTGGGGATCATTGGGATCCGGATTAGGACCGTCGATGGTATAGCTCTCGATCAGACCTCCATATCCTGAGATCTTTGAAAAAAACTTGTTCAACTCACCCCTAATGTCTCCGCGTAATTTACCGTTGTACACTTGAAAAGTCAGTGAGTTGAAGTAATCCAATAGCACTTTAGCAATCCAATCCTTGGCTCTCACTACGCCAATCGCTTTTTGATCCGGATCCGTGCTTTCATTAGCAAGGGTCGTATCCGACATAGCTACGGTACCCCAATTTTTCTCAAAAATGATTGGGATCATACCCATCTTATCAATTTTATCGACATGCGTGCGCAAGAGTTGTAGTCGGGTACCGAGCACACCGTCAATCTTTCCATGCTTTTTGCCAGCCGGCGGTTGAATGCCATTGCCGGCATACATTTTCGCAGCCAAGGGCACCGACATGGGCATATACAGGTCATCATCTTCTACCCCCTCATTCTTCTTCCGGACCACGGCATGGTTGCAGGTCACGACTGTATTGGCCAAATATCGGGCATCACCATTGATTTTTTCTTCCTCCACCTTGTCTTCAATAGACTCAAACTCCAATTCATCCGAATAATCCGTGACCAATGTCATCCGGTATTTGGAGGCCATTTTACTCCAAAAATCGAGATTCTTGCCTAGGTAACCCGGAATCACAAACAGTGAGTAATTATCCTCCAAACTAAAGCGATCATAGTTTTGGTCAAAGTGGGCAGTCAATCCTTCACGCAAGTGTGAATTTTCAGCACTGGTAAATTCCTCCAGGGGCAGGTTCATGAAGAAAAGATTGCGGATATTATCTTCTTCCGCATTGCGGAAAAACAGATCCATGGCCCGGTAAGTCTTCTCTAAATCCCGGGTATTGTTGAAGATATTTTTGAGATTTTCTTTAAGCACTGCATCCACTGTATCTGCCTTCTGCTTTGCCTTCTCTTGAGCTTCTGATAAAGTACCTGATTCGACGAGTTCCTTCAAAGCTTCGATTTCAGCTTTGAGCTTGGCTCTCTTGCTGGCCTTGTCGGTATCGGTTAAAAAAGCACCACGGCGAGCCTCATTTTTTGGGTTCATGTCGCGAATGCCCTTCTTCCCATCAATAATGCCTTCAAGAATTTTAAATCCACCTTGCTTTTTCAGGAGGCTAACCTTCTCCTTTACCCGCTCCTGGAGTTGTTGTAATTTTTCGTTCATAATTATTCAGTGGTTTCAGAGAGTTCTTCAATTAGCGTTTGGAGCAGATCGATAAATTCCTGCTTGTGCTCATCGTTGTTAAGCACGGTACGCAGCTTGTCATTATTTGCTAGCACATCCACCATACGTGAATAGATTTCCTGCTGTTCTTCCAGATCCTGCAATACTTTACATTGACTTATCACTCCATCTTTCGTAAAGTCTTTGAGCTCATTAAACTGTAATACCTTCTCCTCCGATTCATCATCCGCCGTTTTCAGTACCACCTCGCGTGATGGTTTATAATGGGCAAAGATCTCCTTCATACTTTTAAGGCGTACGGGATCTACCTCCTCGTCGTGCTCGTCATTAAAAGGCATTGCGATTAGGGTCTTGTTGTCAGGGACCACTTTTACACCTTGGGGAGCATCGGGTTCGTGCACATTGGCCCCGATTCGATGTCCATATAAAGTTTTTGCCATATCTATCTGTTTTGTTTTGTCAATTTACTAAAGTCTAACAGCATATAAAAATACGCCTGCGGCCCCTCACGGGCGATATCTTAATCTCTCAGATCATCGCCCAAGTGCTCCGACCTACCTGGATTCTTAATCTTTAGACTACTTCTTGTATCTCGGGTGGTTGGTTGTTGAGCATCAAGGTAGTGATCACCTGTCACGACCCCACGAGGTGCCAACTCACGGTAATCAAGACCACGGAGTGTCTTAAAAATAGCTTCCAGATTAATCAGCAACCGTTCGATCGCTGTAATCGATCTAAGGCAATCATAATGGTGGTACGCTTGGGTATAAACAGCCGTAAAAAGTTCACCAATTTGAGGCACACTGAGATTAGTTGCATACTGATTCAGGTATTTCAACACGTGGGTACGATCATAACTTTGATCCAAACTATAATCGAGTACACGAGCCTGTCTGGCAAAGAAATGCACGAGACGAATCGGCGCTGCACTTTTTAAGACCAGCCGATACTCATCATAATGATGGACAAAATGTAAGATAAAACTCTTACAGAGCTGATCTAGATCTTCTGCCAGTCTATTGTTCTCTCGACTCTGTCTGCGTTTGAGCGCGACTTTCTCCCTGATCTTTTCAGCATGTTCTTTAATAAGGTGCACATACTGATCAAAGAACTCATATTTACTTACTAGTGCATCGGAGCTGTCAATGGCACAGCAAGGAGGTATGTAATCATCATCCTTTCGGATGCCGGACGCGGTGTATTCAAATCGCGCAATCGGTTGCACATTGGCCAGATTGTCAAGGGCTATATCAGCTTCAGAAAGCAATTCAAGTGCAAATGTTGCCCGGGTAAAGGGCTGCCTCCTGGGACTTTCATCCTCCATCACTTCACCCGTAGCCAATCTGCTGAAGGGCTTCACCACCAACAATAAATACCAGTACTTAGATTTGCTTAATTCAAAATTTGCTGTTAGGTCAGTGAGTGAAGCGGTGAGTTCTGGAAGGTCTTCGTCGAGAATCTCGATTCTGGATCCATTTTGCGTCACCGCCCGGCAAGTATGCACCTGTATCTTTTCCAGGGTGATGTTATCAATGAAAGACTCGGAAGAACGGCGCAAATAAGCACCGCCTAGTAGTCCCCAATTATATGGGGTTAGTTGAACCGCAGTGGCGTCCTTCACCGCATCTAAAGTGGCAAGATCCTGTTGAATGAGGTGATCTTCTGAGAAGGACATGCCGTTCTTCCAGTTCACCGGTTGGTACTGCATTTTCGAATTCATAGGCTTAGTTTATTGCTCCCATGTCTTGACCCGTTCGGCAAAGACCGCTTCATTTTGGGTCAGCAATTGTCCCACTTTCTGTTGTGGATTCAAATATTCTCTTGTCCTCAAATATCCCCAATATTTTTTCTTAAAGCGGTAAAAAGTCCAACCATATACTTTGGCACGTTGGTTTTGCTCGGCATATACGATCTTTTTGACAAAGCGCTTGACTACGTTGTGTTCGTGCAGTTTATAATGAAAGACCTCTGCCAAGGTCTTATTGTAAGGCACTGCAACCTTAGACTTCCAAATTTCATCAGATCGGTAATCCAGTGGTATCATGAATTGAAAATGGAGGCTGGCACCACCCGTCTCAATAAAGGGAGGTGATCCATCAATGGGCAACTGGAATATCTGCTGAAGCTGTTTTCTTTGTGGAATCTCATTCCAATATTGATGTACCCAAACCACTAAAAATGGCAGCATAACGATGGCTATCAGCAATCCCAACCAAAGTCCTAAATCGCTGCTCCAGCGAACACCTCTCAACCCCCAATGTTCACTGAGGAAGAAACTCAGACAAAAGCCCACCATACCAGTTAACAGGATACCGATGAGATAAAGCGCTTTGCGCAGATTAGAATACGATTCAGCCCAAGACCACTTGGTGGTTAGGCCATGTGCAAAAATTATTCCCACCGAAAGAGATATGATGATCACCAAGACTCCCATCCAGATGGGTCTATCAGCAATTCGATCTTTTAATAGAAAGCCGGAGAGGCCAACCACAAGATATACGGTGAAGACAATAAAGAAATTAGTGGGCAGCTTCGATGCAAATTTGCCCGCTTTCTTAAAAAGTTTAAACAAGATCAGGATGAATCCCAGCCCGGCGGCGATCAATGCTACAATTAAGATCGTGTTCATGATACTCTTGTGGTTTCCTAACTATCGGCTGCCTAATCAGAGTTCTTGAATGGAGGTTCTGATCTGATTGAGGATGATGCTGATTTGCCCCTTCAACTTATCGACCTCCTTTTGATTATTTCTCAATTGTAGAAACCGTTGTCCTTCCAGTTTCAACAATTCGGTCTCGATGCTCTGCAGATGACCGGCAACCACTCCTTTGGCTGTAGCACCTTTGACTTCGCAATCTTCTACCTGCTTTTTGAGATCTGCGATCTGTGCATTCTTGCTGCTTGAATTCGTTTTGATTTTCTTCTCACCCTCACCTAACTTCTCGCGGGCTCGATCGAGTTCGATCTGCACACGCGTCATCTCTTGCGTACTGACCGAGCGCTGATCCTGGCAGTTGGTTAGGTCTTGCTGCAATTGATCAATTCGTGTCTGCAAGTCTGCGTCGATGGCCTGACCAAGGGCCACGCTTCTCGAAATTTTGGATGCAAATAACTCTGTACCCTTGGCTTGGGCATAGGTACCCAACCACCTATTAGCAAATGATATGACCCCTTCGAGGGCATGATTGTCGTCAAATTCCAACCTTCGGGTCTGTTCACTAACACGATGTTTGAAATCGTCGAGTTGTTCACGCATATCATTTTCCCACCGGTGAAGGTCTAGTTCACCCTGGGCAGTACTCAGTTGATCTTGTAGCGACTTAAAGACCTCTTCTTTGTAGACCTCTACCACTGAATCAATCTGTTCGAAGGCCGAGTAGATCGAGTTCACCTGATCTCGACCCTGGATCACCACCTGTTGCAATGAGTCACGCTCTGACTCCAGCAGATTGATTTGCTGCAACATATTTTCGGTATTAACATTCGTCACTTTTCCCAAATTTGTACCCAGTAAAAAACTGAGCAAAAGTGGAATCACTGCGACAGATGCAAAAGTTAGGAGAGGTGTATTTCGTTTTTCGTACGGGGATTCGTGGACTTTCTTTCTAATTTTCATGGATCACTAAGTCTACTAGGAAGAGGAATTTATTAATTCAGGAGTGTCACCTTGCACTCAGTTCGTTGCCAATTCTCCCTTTAATTTATCAATTTTAACGCAGAAAAATGCAGTTTGAACTTTCCACCTCAGCGAGGGTAACGTTCTCCACCCGAACGGCAACTAACTGGTACCACTGACTCGTAAATGCACATTATTCGTACATTATGACTATCTTATGTCATCCTAATCCAAGATGAAAACCGAACATCTCACAATCATGGCGGCATGGTTACTCCTAGCTTCTGCGCAGGATCTAATGGCGCAGCAGGTGCAACTCCCCCTTTTTGGACAGTATCGGGAAAATCAGTCGATTCTGAATCCCGCGGCATTAAACATTGATTACATCCGCAATGGGTATAATTTCTCTGCCGGGGTTTCCTACCGAAATCAATGGGGTGCTGCAGATCTCGTGCTGGACAACGGAAAAACTGAACATTTCGGTCCACGCACCTTGACTGCAAGGGCAGAGTGGATCGTTCCGGAGAGTCGGCTCCTTCTCGGTGCCCATTTTATGAAAGATGATGCCTTTGCCCTGCGGTTGCAGGGCGCTTATCTCCGGGTAGGATATTTTGTGCTGGACCCTCAGACATCGGCGATTGGCTTAGTGGGATCAATTGGTGGTGGTTTCAATAGTTTCAGATCAGACCTGAATCAAGTTGATATCATCGACTTCAACACGCAGTACACTCTGGTTGGTGAATCACCAGATTTTCAATTGAATTATTGGGATATCACGCTCGGCCTATTTGGTTGGGGTGAAGTGCTCTCTGGGCCTTTAGAAGGAGATATATTCTACGGTGGAATATCTATTCCACAATTTCAAGGATTGCCACTTGATGAAGTGGATGCCACCACTGTGCAGAATGGATTCGAGGTGCAGGAAGGCTATACGCAAATTAGTGTAGTGGCTGGTATTTATAAATACATCGGCGAGGAATCATTTATAGAGGGCTCCTTGAACTTCACACACTTGCTTAAAAGTAAATCCCCCAAGGTCATCACACCAAACATACGCTGGCATTACAAAGACATTGCATGGTTTGGTGCTGGTGCTCGCTTACCATTCTATCAGAGGACCGATGAAAGTGGTGTTCGTTTTGATGACCTGATAGATCTTCGAGAACTGGCTTATTATCGCACCAGCACCATTCTTATTGATGTGGGTTTTAATATTGGAAAAAACTTGAGCTATTCTCTCGAGGGTCAAAATATTAAAGTTGGAATTGGTTATGAAATTCCATTTGGCAAGCTACTCAGAACTCTGGGCAACACTATTGAACTTAATTTGACCTATACTTTGGATACGGGCGGAGGCAGACGGTAATAATATTTGCCTTAAAAATTCGCGATTTTCAGTAGGGTTTAAGATATTCCTCAAATACATTATTAGGTATTGCACAAAAAATAAATTTAGTAAAATTGCAATGCTGATTCTATCCTGGTTTTTATTACCTGGAATATCGGACTACAACTTCATTCAGGCAGGACTCTTTGAAAAGAAATTGTCACCCTTATCCAGCAAATCGAACCAGCAACTTCATTCGATGCGTACCAAACGAAATCATGTTTCCTTTGAAACACTAAGGTTATTCATCAAGCTCTCTTATCTTCAGCAAGTGACACCAAGGCATCGCTGCAATGGCTGACTGGACAACCCATTTGAGGAATTCATGGAAATCGAAATCATCGGGATTCCTCCTCGTAGTGTTGCCCCTGATCAGTGTGGCCATTTCCCTTTACTACAGCGTAAATATTCCGCAGTGGGATGATTACAACATCATCCTGGGATTTCTCAATGACTATGCTTCGTCCGGAACACTTTCTGCTAAGCTTGCCGTTTTATTTTCACCAAGTAGTAATTATCTCTTTGTAATTCTTAGACTGCTGGCCATTCTCGATTATACGCTCTTTGGTACCGTAGATTTTTCACATCTCGTTTTTCTCAACGGAATCTTACATATTGGTATTTACCTACTTTTATTAAAGCTATCCCGGCCATTTCTCCGCTCAGAATACTTATTCCTGCCCATCGCCTTACTGATTGCGATACCCACCCATGAGGTGCAAAGTTGGGCTGCCTACACCGTGCATGTAGCAGCCGTATTTTTCACTTTGCTTACCCTTTATATATTTTCTGGCTCAAGTAGATATCGAATATCACTTGCATTTATTACTGCAACATGTTCTTTGTTGAGCGCGCCCTTGGGATTCCTAACATTTCTGATTGCATTGGTTCCGGTCTATCATCAGGGTGGCATCCGACGGGTCTTGATTTGGGTTACCGCCTTTGCCTTGGTCATCTTGGCCTATTTCTTTGCCATTCTCCCACTCGGCACCGAGCTCACTGGACCTGTGGAATCCAGGACACCCATCTTGGTCTATCTGGTCAATATCATTGTTTTTTATGGCTCTTTCTTCAAGGCAATTTATCAGCAACATCATTTATGGGGTGTCATTCTAGGATTGGGAATCTCAATCTTACTGGCTGGCATTTTACCCAAGTGGAAAACACTTTTTAAAAGTAAGCCGGTCCTAACTGCAGGGATACTGCTCGCCATTTTATTACCGATTGTCATTTCACTCATGCGTTCGAGACATGGCATGGGTGCAACTACCACCTACCGGTATCGACTCTATCAATGCCTGCCCCTCGTATTTCTCTACCTCTATTTCGGTGCTTTTTATAAAAAGAAATTGGAGCTCTTATTTCCCTTGATATTTTGTGGCAGCATCTTCTTATATGGGATCAGAATGCAGTATAATATTTCGGAATTAAAAAAGGCTCAATTGCGTCAGTATTTCGGAGTCTATCATTACCAGACGACTGGTTCCCCCTCCTATCTAAGTTGGGGAAATCTGTCATTAGCAAGAGATTTTTTGGAGGAAGCGAAGGTACTGGGTGTTTATGATTATGAAGCTGCCATTCAATCCCCCCAGCCAATGGGCAATCCCATTGAAACTTCTGCCCTACAACCCATGCAGGTGGAGCTACAAGAATTCGTCATAAATGTCGAGTACCTATACGTAGCTGGCTGGGCTTGGACCTCCTATACTGCTACCTCGGAGTTTCAAATCTTGGTTCAGCTTCGTGATGAACAACGGACATTGACCTACCCAACGGGTCCCCTGATTAGTAGCCAATTTGGCAAGCAACAACCAGAATCGGGTTTCGCCTTCTGCATCTCTAAAGATGATTTGGTGATCGACTGGGATCAGGTTCAGGTGGATATCCTGTTGATACACCCCATCCGCGGGTTGATCTCCCGGCATCCCGTGGAAGCAATCATGGGAATGTAACTAGGATCGGTCCCGACAAAGTTGGATCATCCCAGCTCAAGTCTTCAATCCCTAAACTCGAGCAATCCGAAATACTTTCCCAAGTGTACATTTTCAATGCCATAGACAGGAAAGATCGTAGAACATACACGTCGGCCCGGTTTTTCATCATTTCGCTCTTGGCGCAACGCTAAGAAAGCCCACCGGTTGCCTGGCTTCACGGGACTAAACCGATCCATACCTCTAAATAATTTGAGCGGAATCGCCAACTCCATTGTCCATCCCTGATCAATGTCTGAGTTGTCGTTAAGAGTGCCTTGATAGGTAACTTCTACCTCAAATTCGGGATCATAGGTATAGACAGCTCCACGTTTGCCCTGGTAAATTCGTTCCAGATGAATAAAATCATTGGAGGCCTGATAAAGGTTGAGTTCAAAACCATAGTGCATTGGCACAGAATCAGGTGCGGGGATGAGAAACAATTCAGCACAGTCATCCAGGTAGGGACGACCATCTCGCTTTCTTTCAAAGGCCGTAAGATATCGATCTTCACATTGAAAAAAGGCATAAAGGTTTTCTTCATCCCACATCATGCGAAAGGTTGCAGCCTGCTTATCAGAGGGGTTTTCAATGTTATAGAAATAATTTAAACCCCGTGCCTCTGTCGTTTGCCAAGCTGCTTCATCCATTTTTCCATCTACCGTAATCCGCTCATTCGTTTTGAAAACTTTGAAGATCTCATGATCTCCTAAATGCATTTTGCGCTCATCTTGGGTGATGGCTTCAAAACTTTGCATAGTCAATAGTAGGATGAGTAACAGCCCCATAGATTCTGATCTCGCCATTTTCAACCCATTCGTTTTACTCTGAGGGAAGATATAAAAATCCACCTCCCCAATCCCTTTGAAAGGCACTTCACCAATGTATCTATATATGAAATATTTAGAGTCAAATCTCTTCTGACAGCTTAGGAGGTCAGGATTTATCCCTCTCGTCGCTGACAACCTTACGGTCCCTGCAACTAGTACAATCTGTCTTTTTCCCAGATCTTATCTCCCAAAACTCCCACCTCCTTTGCCAAGAATTTAATATGTTGTAGGATGTCGAATATGATTGAAAAAAGGATTTTAATGGCACTCGTTGCCATCGTCAGTGTGGTCAGTGACATCCTGGCGCAAACCGATACCACCATTTATCTGGATCCAGCGGTGGTGACGGGCACGAAAATTGAAATTTCGAAAAAATTGGTTCCTCTAGCCGTAAGTCAGATCACCCAATCCGACATTGAGCAAAGTGGAGAGATCAATGTCTTACCCATGCTAAATGATGTTGCTCCAGGAGTTTTTGTCACCGAGCGCGGGATACTTGGTTTTGGGGTAGCAACCGGAGCGGCAGGTAAGGTAAGCATACGTGGACTGGGCGGCACTCCCAATACGCAAGTTTTGATGATGATTGATGGGCACCCCCAATATGCGGGATTGTTTAGTCATCCCCTACCTGATGCTTACGTATCATCAGATGTGGAAAAGGTAGAAATCATTAGGGGTCCAGCTTCGGTATTATATGGTGCCAATGCGATGGGCGGCGTGATTAATCTCATCACAAAGCGAGCTGAGCAACCCGGTTGGCATGGTCAGCTGCAAGCCGGATGGGGATCTTTTGGAACGCAGCGCTACAGCGCATCGACTCAATGGACGGCAGGTAAATGGGGAATTTTCGCCGCCCTGAATCACGATCGAACCAATGGTGTTCGCGATAGTTCCGACTTTAGAATCACCAATGGATACTTAAAGGTCACCCGTGAACTCAGCGAACATTGGCATGCGATGGCCGATTTCAATGTAGCTTATTTTGATTATTCTGATCCCGGCCCCACCTTTGCTCCGGCCTCTCAGTACATGGATATCGAACGAGGAAAAATAGCCATCTCACTTCGGAACCAATACGATCGCAGCTCGGGAACATTTCAAGCTTACTATAATTTTGGAAACCATCAGATATCCGACGGATTCAGCTCTGTCGACCACAATGCTGGCTTCACGCTACATCAGTCTTTTTCCCTCTCAAAATCGGGCACCTTGACCGCGGGTCTGGATTTCAAGAATTATGGCGGCAATGCAAACAGGGGATTTAGAGCCAACGAAGATCTCTCCATCAACGAACTTGGAATCTACACCTATTACCAACACCTTCTTACAGATAGATTTGCGATCAATGGTGGTTTGCGCTGGGAAAACAATGAGTTTTTCGGAAATTTCTTATCCCCCTTTGCCGGAACTACCTTATCTGTCAGCGACCAAAGCACTTTAAAAGGCGCTGTTTCCCGGGGTTTTCGGAGCCCAGCCATCTTCGAAATGTTCCTCTTCCTTCCCAATCCTGAACTGCAGCCAGAAAGCCTTTGGAACTACGAGTTGTCCTATCAATACGATTTGGGAGGTAAATTATCTTTGGAGGCCACCGGATTTGTGATGGAAGGTGATAACCTCATTCAATTGGTGTTTGGTCCGGGTGGTCCAGCAAGACAAAACGTGGCCAACATAAGTCATCACGGCCTTGAACTAGGTGCCCGATACTTACCCCTACCAGGTTTAAAATTCACTGGAAACTTCAGTTACTTGGGCATGAAAGACCCCCTCTTAGCTGCTCCTAAGTATCAGTTTAATTTTATCACTCAATTCAATCGTGATCCTTACTCATTCAGACTGGCTTTGCGACAGATTAGCAAGCTCTACACAAGTTTGGACCCACAAACCGCTGAAAATTATACTTTGCTAAATCTCCACGCTACCTGGAAAATAGCACCTACCCTTCAATTACAGGGATCGCTAAGAAATTTGCTGGATCAGTCCTACCAAATAAATGCGGGATACCCGATGCCAGGAATCAATTGGAGAATTGGATTTCGCTGGCATTTCTAAAGGGCAAAATTTCCACCACGCAAAATTGCTAGCTCTTTCGGACGGACGAAATGATTGACGGCAGAAATTTTTAGAAAAATCAGGGCTCAGTAGGTAACACTTCGATCCAGAAATTCAACTCTATTTTACAAATTCACCCAAAACTCCATTTTATACTATATCATGGAGGAATTATTCATCATGATCCTAGCGGCAAGCACACCACAAACAAGCTCGGATCATGAAATCTATGACTTCAAAGCCAGGTGCCCCAAACCATCTCTTCGACGTTCCGAATGGGATCAAGTTGGAGCATACCTATATTTTTAGATTCCGGGTTTCAATGTCTCGTTTCAGGACCTTCAGATCACTGCCTAAAATTCCATCGGTTGTTTGCTATCTTGGAATAAAGATCCAGGAATATGCAACGCCGAAATTTTGTGTCCACCCTGGCCACGCATGGGCTCTGCCTCTCCACTTTAGGTCTTCCTTGGACCATCGGACAAAAAGGTGATCAAAGCGACTACGGTACTAGTTCTAAGGGGAGACAAACCACAAAAATTGGTGAGTGGTCGCTTCAGGACATTCGTACCATCCTATTTGATGAATTTCACAAAAATAATTTGCCCATCTGGCGTGCACATGTGGTTGACCGGGAATTTGGAGGTTACATTCCTTACACGAAACCCTACTATGATCGTGAAGGTACTTTGTCACAAACTGATAAAAGGCTATATCATCAGGGGCGATGTTTCTGGCTATACGCATATCTCTACAATCATGTAGAACAAGATTCATTTTACCTATCTGCAGCGACTCAGGGATATGAATTTCTCGTAAAAAACGGGTACGACACCCAAACCTCGCTCTGGGCGCAAAGATTGGATCGGCAGGGAAAAAAATTACTCCCTTTTGGTGATATCCTGGCTTGTATCTACATGTTTTTGGGTTTGGGTGAGTACTATCAGGCAAGCGGCGATGAGAAAGTTGCTGACCTGGCCATTGCTAGTGCCCATGCCATTATAAAGGTATTGACTGCTAATGATTATCAGGCACCGGGAATGGGACCAAGATCCCCACAAAACGAAAGTTTCCGTGAACCTGGCACCCGCAGGCTGGGTTTGTGGATGCATTTCTTGAGCGCTTTAACTCCCTTCCTGCGGTATAAACCGGATCATTCCTTGGAGATGATTGCAAGATTTTGCGTCCGCAATATGCTTGAGAGACATTACGACAAAGAGACGCGGTTGGCTTTTGAATTTCTACAGCACGATTACAAACCCTACCCCAAAACCTATCATTCGCATGAAACGATGCGGGTGGTAGATGGGTTTCACAGTGTTGAGGCATCCTGGATGTGTATGGATGAGGCTTTGAGAACAAACAATTACGATATGTTTTCTGATGCGCTTCAGCTTGGGAAGGATGTCATGGAAATGCTGTGGTTGGAACGGGATGGTGCGCAGGGTCTCGTGAGATATTACTGGCCTGATGAGAAAGATCCAATGGAGAGAGGCAGGGTCTTGGAACCCTATGCACTAAATGAAGTTTGGGTTATGCTCTTACTAGGTTTGGAGCACTCTTCAGAACCCTGGTTAATTGATTGGTTTGACAAATCTTTTAGTTATGCCTATAAACACCAAAAACTATCCTGGCCTTATGGAGAAACGCTGCACCATCCTAGAGGACTTTTATTCTGCATCGAAATCCTGGATAGAATGATTGCGAGAGACGGATATAAATCGAATTTCTTAGAGGTATCCAGAGAACCAAAACCCCGTATTAAATACCGGTAACCGGTGAATAGCCATTCCAATTACAAGACCTTCTGACCAGGCCGATTTCAAGATTGAAGTGTCGAGAATCAGCTGGGCTGATTTGACCTCAGCGGTGCGTTTAGGGACTGACCACTAATAACTCATTAACTAAATTGGTAGCTCGAATATCCAAATGTGTCCAGGTTGGTGTAAATGAAGTGTCTTCGATGGTAGTAAATCCAACCCGCAAGAAATCAAGTGGATGCGTTACAACATTTTCAAAAACATCAGAACTGGACATGCCTCTGACATTAAAATCAACCGCCATTCCATATTTATGTCGACTGTAGCGAGCACCGGTGGTGATATGCATTTGCCGAAAACAGCGCTGATGAAAGCTTCCCAGTAAACTACTATAGGCCCAGGTATTTACATAAATGCTGGCATCAAAATAAACCCTTAAAAAATGAATGGCGCGCAACAGGGTAGGCCTAATCAAGCCCAATGCAAAATTACCCTGACTTTCAAAAACCCGTCGCGACACTAATTCTTTTATATTGAATTTGGTGCGTGTGCCGTCAATATAGATTTGACCGGCAGTGCTGATTTCAATTCCTTGATAAGCTGGGGAAAGGTTGATTCGCTGCAAGCCGGCATTTTTATGAAAATTACTATTTTCTATTGCAACATAAAAATTACTCAAGCGATCGCAGGACGGCTGAGTATCTCATTTACGACTTTCAAACCCATTCAGATGGAGAGTTCCATGCCCTCTCGTGCCAGTGCGCAGTCGGCAAAAATTGCCTGACATTTTTTTTCAATGTTCAAAAGGAAGGCATCATCATGATCTGGGTCATGGTGGGTCATTACTAGTTTTTTAACACCTGCCTGTCGAGCAACTTCAATCGCCTGTTCGAAACTACTATGTCCCCAACCGCGCCGATCTCGCAATTGCTGGGAGGTATACTGGGCTTCGTGAATGAGAAGATCGGCATCTTTAGAAAGTTGAATGGTTTCAGGATCAATGGTATCGCCGTGCTCGATATCAGTGATGTAAACCATGACCTTACCATTTCTTTCAAATCTAAATCCATAGGCTCCACCTGGGTGGGCATGAAGTTGAGCCCTTACCGACATCCCGGTGCTACGTTGGACAACCCTTCTGCCTAGGGAGACAAAATTGAAGTGTGCTCCCATTTTGTCAAGTTCGACAGGAAAAAATTCACCACCCATCTGTTTAATTAATATCTCCTTGAGCTGGTCATTCTTCCATCTGCGGCCCATCATTAAAATATTAATTTTCAGTTTGTGGTCGTACGCAGGTGAGAAAAAGGGAAAGCCCTGAATATGATCCCAGTGAAAATGAGAAAATCCAATCGTAACCTCTTCGAGTTTGGGTGTACCTGGCTGGGCCAAATCTTTACCTAGGTTCCTAATCCCGGTTCCAGCATCAATCACACTCAACACGGTCGGATCCGGTGTGGTAATGGCAATGCAGGAAGTATTGCCACCAAAATCCTGGAAGTTCCGGGCACAGACTGGAATGGAACCACGGGTGCCGTAAAACTTAACTTTTAGTGCAAATTCTTCCTTAGTCATCCTGCTACAAAATAGCCTTTATACGGCAATACCCCAAGAAACTCAGCATGGCACCTTGGTGAGGACAGCCATTCTAGACCGCCGATACAGTTGCCAGACTGCCCAACGTTGCAGCCAATGGCCACCTGACAAAATTCCTGGCATGGCAGCGCTTTTGTGTTTGGGAGGCATGTGCCACTAACTCGCTCACCGAAAACCACAGGTTTTATCTTCTATGGCAAGCCGTGAGCCCTAGACCGATTTCTCAGCGCATCTTTGAACCAACAATTAATTAATAAAATCTCTTAATCAATCTATTAAAAATGAAAACTTCAATTAACCTCTTCAGGGCACTCTGCCCGCTATTCATCCTCGCCCTCACCTTATTCCCTTTTGTCGACGCATCAGCACAGCAAAAGCCAGATCTAAAAATCTCCAAGATTACTACGATCGGTGGGTACTATCAAGGAACTTGTAATAAGGTAAGAGTGACGGTGACAAATTCACAGCAAGTTGCAGCCAAGGGAAAAATACCCGTAATTCTATTTGTTCAGCAATCTGGCTACCAACCTGTTTCTTACATCGCATACATCAATGGTATTGGTCCTTCCGACAATTATGGACAGCATGCCTTCTTTAAGAATGTGAAATTCAATGCTGGTGGCAGCATTCTTCTTAAAGCCATTGTAAATCCGGATCAGGAAATTCTTGAGACGGTGTACAATAACAACACAAAACTGCGCAAGTTGCGGGCCCCCACGAAAAAATGTGGCTCAACTGGTGGCCCAAGCACTGGAAAAGGATATAAACTTCAAGTTTATGCATACAAGGAGGGAACCTATAATGGTCCTAGCAATGGACAAGATGTTCAGGGCGTATATGTGAAGATCCAGAAGGGTACCCAAACCTACACGGGCACCACTGACAAATCAGGATGGGCTACCATCACAGGGATTCCAAATGGCATGGTTACCATCAAAGTATCTAAAAGCGGATGCAGCGATACGAGCCAAAAGCAGTACATGATGCCTGCCCACAATTACGGAAAAGTAAATATGGATATTAATTGCAATTGATATCATTGTAAAAATGATTTCTATTGGTTGAGAGACGCCCAAGGTACATCTTGGGCGTCTTTCTTTTTTAAACTCGACTATCTTAGCTCATTAATCAGGGAAAACTGACACCGATGGCAGAGGTAGCAACTACAAACAGACTAGATCAATTACGTGAGTGGATTGATCAAGGTGAAGTCACGCATATCTCCCAGTTGTTTGAGCACCTTCACTCCATGGAGGTGGTGCACTTAATGAGTCATCTGGATAAGGACCAGCAGATGGATCTCCTGATGCTGCTCAGTCCAGAAGATGCCGCCTCCATTATGGAGGAAATACCTGAAATCCAAGCTGCCCAGATTGTGGAAGACTTGGATGCAACGGATGCTGCAGCGATCCTCAATGAGATGCCCAGCGACGAACAAGCCGATATACTCAATGAGTTGCAGGGTGAGGAAGCCGAAGAAATCATTGCGCAAATGCGACCGGAAGAGGCTGCGGATGTGAGGCGCTTGATCGCTTATGAATCGGATTCAGCAGGTGGTCTCATGGTCACCGAATATCTGGAGTACCACGAGGATTTAACCATGGCTCAGGTGACGGTGGATATGCGTCGCAAGCGTAAAGCACATTCTAAACTACATGTGCACTATGTATATGTGACGAATGAGAAACATCAGCTGATTGGCGTGATACCCATTCAGGAAATCCTCTTAAATGTGTCGTCGACAAAGCTGGGTGAGATTTGTTCCGCAACTATTGATTCAGTCGGAATAGCTGCTACCCTGGATGATTTACAAGACTTTTTTCACACCTATGACTATTACAGCGCCCCGGTTGTAGACGATAATAACTTCCTGCTCGGTGTTGTTCTGCGAAAGGACCTTTGGGAAGCGGTTGCCGAGCAAACCTCCATTGACTCCCTGGAAAGACAGGGTATTGTGGGAGGAGATGAACTTCGCACCATGCCTGTTTGGCGACGTGCCAGGCGTCGTTTGTCCTGGCTTTCTGTGAATATCCTATTGAATATTCTCGCTGCGAGCATCATTGCATTTCATCAGGATACGTTAAGCTCAGTCATTGCGCTCGCTGTATTTTTACCGATTATTTCTGATATGAGTGGCTGCTCCGGAAATCAGGCCATCGCAGTCAGCATGCGCGAAATTTCACTCGGGGTGATCAGACCTACCGAAGTCTTTCGGGTCTGGACCCAAGAGATGAGCGTAGGATTAATCAATGGCATAGCGCTCGGAATGTTGGTAGCTTTGGTGGGATATTTATGGCAGAGCAATTTGGTGCTGGGCCTCGTAGTTGGCCTGGCGCTGATGATCAATACATTGATAGCAGTATCCATTGGTGGTACCGTGCCTCTGTTGTTGAAAAAACAGGGTCTCGATCCAGCACTTGCATCTGGCCCCCTTCTGACCACAATTACTGATATGGCTGGATTCTTTCTCACCTTAACTTTTGCATCGCTAGCCTTGCAGTACCTTGTGTAAATCCATCTACATCGTTCTCCTACCTCATCAGGAGTAGATCACTTCCGAATTTCTTGATTTGTCCATCTAAGAATTCAATTTCCGCCAGCACCAAATAAACTCCAGGCGTGGCCGGGCCAGCGGAGGTGGTCCCATCCCAGCCATGTTGATCAGAATTTGGCAAGACATTGGTGTCGGACCAGAGCAATCCACCCCAACGATCGTAAATGGCCATACTTCTGATGACCGAAACATTAGGAAATCGACCAAAGATATTATAGACGTCATTGACCTGATCTCCATTTGGTGAGAACGCACTGGGCAGATATACGAGGCGATCTTCGATCACTTCAATATTTAGGGAGTCCGATACTACACAACCGGCATCGGTAATGGCGCGAAGCAACACTTCTTGATTCGAAAAGGGATAATAAGTTATAGCTGCACATTCCCCATCGCAGTCAAAATCCTGGCTCACCTGCCAGTCAAAGCTATCAACCGGAAAATTAGTCAAACTCAATATGGTTAATTGTGTTCCCATCACAATCGTGGTATCGGGTCCAATATCCAATCGTAATTCGGCTGCCGGTTCAATCTCAATGGCCTGCTCGATGGAGCATCCATAGCGATCGATGATCTCCAAGCGATAAACACCTGCAGATAAACCGTTCACTTCGGTGACCTCCCCCAGAGAATCACCATCGATATAGAAATGATAGGGTGCAGTTCCTCCTACCACATCCCCAATTCGAATACCTGCTGTAGATTGCCTCGGACACACTAGGTCAATCACATCAAATTCAGCCTCGATTGTCACGTTGCTCAATACGTTCAATGTAAGTGTCACGATGCTATCGCAACCAATGCTGGAGATCAATGAATCGACGTAAATACCTACTTCATTATAAATATGACCCCCTGATTCCACAAACAGTCCCTCACAGATCGTGTCCCTCCTATCGTAGAATTTTGGCTGCACAAAAACCACTTTTTCATTAGATATGACTCTACAGCGTTGGTTGTCAAGGTTAGCGAGGTCATTAGCTAACAGAAATCGATAATGATAATATCCAGATGAGAGATCTGCATGGGTATATGTGCCGTCCGTGGCACCGTCGATGTCACTCCAGGTAAGGCCCTGGTCTATACTGAGTTGCCATTGAAATTGCGGAGATTGATATTGCTCACCAATCACAGTTGCTTCGAGTGAGATTGGGTCACCATCCTCGCAAACATTGGCTATGGTTTCAGGTAAAATAAAGGCTTCCGGACCACAGGGCTGAAACGAAATATTATCGAGGGCCAGGTCATTTCCGAAACCGCCTGGGGCATTGTTTTGCAGCGATAGCTGCACAGATGTCTGTCCGGGTGCCGTCGTAAACGTAAATCCGTATCGGTGCCAGCTGGCATCTTGAGGAATTTGTCCGCTGCTAAAGGCCACAGCATTGTCAATCAAAAAGGAAACATTGGGCTGGATGTGATCATTTACACCAACCTGAATCATGTTAATAATGTCTGCTGAAAATAAATACAATGTGTTTTCACACAATCCTTCAACCAATTGATCATAAAATAACCCGGGAGCCAAAGATGCATTGACAACCATCATGTAACCATTTGGATCATCACTGTTGTCTTCGATTTCAAGCCAGGTGGGGAAAATGTTGGACCATCGACTGGTACTATTGGTAATGCTGTATAGACCATCTTGTGGCGGTGGATTAACAGTGTAGGTGTAACCGGGAGCAATACCAGGGTCCACCAGCAAGAAGTTTTCGGGGCCACTGCCAAAATCACCCTCTATGAAAATATTTTCGCCTAAACTACCCGTGCAGGTTTGCGAAAAACAAGCCTTTGCTAAGAGAATGAAGTAAAGAGAGAGATAGGGTGATCTGAACACAACATTGATTTAATATCAACACCCATGATAATGAAATTATATCTGCTCCAGATCTGCGGCCACCCGAAAAAGGACTTGATGGCTACCAGTTTCTCCAGACCAAATTATAAAAGCATCGGCAGATGAATGCCAGACCGATGAGTGGGGCTTAGTGAACAAAGCCACCGCTGCTCACTTTCGGTATGATATCGGGAGCATCTTTGGGGAAAATTGATGTAAAAGGTTGGAATATTTCGATGAAATGTCTTTGCTCAATGTGATCTGCACCAACCAAAATCTCCTCGCCACGACTGCTTAGACGATAGGTAATGGCATTTCCATATATTTTACTGGAAGAATGACTGGCTGCTTTTCGCAATAGTCGTTCCAATTGCTTAATTGTGTATGATCCTGCCTGTGCGATGCCAGGCTGATTCTTATCGTCAAAACTACTGGATAAATACTCCAAAGCACCTCCAACGAGGGTCATAGCTATCGTGCCATGATGATAGGGTCCATAACACCCAGAAAATGTGTATTCCAGGAGCAGTTTAGAGCCCTCTTCCATGGCGGAGACTTCCGTCCGCAGATCTTCGATCACCGATTCTTGCCCTAAAACCTGGCCCGAAATATTGAAAAGGAATAAGCAGATAAGAATTCGCATGTTTTTGTTGGTTGACCCTACAATTCTAAGACGATTATCGCCACACAATTGCCGAAGGCAGTCACGTTAAAGATACGTTAAACTGAATGAATCACCAGATGCTTATCAATACTTAAGCATGAACCTAAATCAGTTTTCAAGTTTTGGCCATGGCCGATCCATTGGTCTTAAGCGACCCTGGTATAGATTATTTAGACACTGCGGCAAAACGTTTCATGTAGTGCCTGGGTTAGCATGCTACCTTTAAATTTTGCTTATTTTGAGTCTCATTCATGAAAAGTGATAATATGCTTCATAGGAACCTGGCAGTGGTCCTGATCCTTGTCATCGTTGTGGTTGGCTCCTGGCGTTGCCAAACCGAAAAAAAAGACACCGTGCTTACTCTGAACAAGGATGACAATCTTTTGATCATCGGTAGCAATCTTTGCTCGAGAATGATGAATTTTGGTCATTTCGAGACGGAGGTTCAGATGCGATTTGTGGACAGCGCGATCGTGATTCGAAATATTTGTGACGGGGGCAATACGCCAGGATTTCGTCCGCACCCAGGCAGAGTTTCACCGTGGGCCTATCCAGGTGCTGAAATATTTCAATCAGAATTGGCCAAAAATTCTGGCAGCCAAGGTCATTTCGAATCTCCAGACCAATGGCTGACACGCTTAAAAGCCGATGTGATTCTCGCATTTTTTGGTTATCCAGAATCGTTTTCTGGATCAGAGGGATTGCAAAACTTTAAAGGAGAGCTGGCGGGTTTTATAGACCATACCTTGACTCAACGTTACAATGGAGTCTCCGAGCCAGAATTAGTCTTGATATCACCCATTGCGTTTGAAGACCTCTCCCACCAACTAGATCTGCCGAACGGAGAAAAAGAAAATCAAAATTTAGCACTGTATACCGAAGCAATGAAAGGTGTAGCTACCGAAAAGGGTATTCCCTTTGTAGATGTATTTCACCCCTCCAAACAATGGTATGCCGAATCAAGTGAACCCCTCACCCAAGATGGCTTTCAACTTACTGACCAGGGTTACCGTCAGTTTTCTGAGTACCTGGCCCGGCAATTATTTGGCCAGGTCAAAGCAAATGTTAATCGAGATCAAGTGCACGCTGCCGTACAAGAAAAAAATTGGTTTTGGCACAACGACTTCAAAATTCCCAATGGGGTTCATGTATTCGGTAGACGCTACGACCCATTTGGTCCCGACAATTATCCCTACGAATTGAAGAAGATCCGGGAAATGACCGACATCCGGGATCAGGCCATATGGAAAGCGGCCAAGGGAGAATCCATGGACCTTGCAGCGGCAGATGCACAAACAAGTAAATTGCCCCCAGTGGAGACCAACTACGAGCCCAGTGTGAAAAATGGTACCGAGGAGTACTTATATGGCCAGGATGCATTAAATCAGCTGAGTGTACCCGCTGGCTACAAAATTGAATTATTCGCCTCCGAAAAAGAATTCCCTGACCTTGCTAATCCGGTACAAATGTCTTTTGATAATAAGGGAAGGCTCTGGGTTGGTGTAATGCCCAGTTATCCACATTACAAACCGGGTGATCCAAAACCCAATGACAAACTGATTATTTTGGAAGATACGGATGGGGACTACCGAGCGGACAAGCAAACTACTTGGGTAGATGGATTACATTTGACCATCGGATTCGAATTTGCCCCCGAAGGTGTATATGTTTCTCAGGGCACCAATCTTAAGTTGTATACAGACACCGATGGAGATGACAAAGCTGACAGCGAAAAAATAATTTTAAGTGGCTTTGATGACCATGATACGCATCATGCCATCAGTGCATTCGTAACTGATCCATCTGGTGCCATCTATATGGGTGAGGGGGTTTTTTTACACACCAATGTCGAAACCGCATATGGTCCAGTGCGGGGGACAAATGGTGGATTTTTCCGATACAGTCCACAAAACCATCGCCTGGAACGAACCGCACAACTAGCCATTCCCAATCCCTGGGGAATTGCTTTTGACGAATGGGGTCAGCATTTTTTTGCCGAAACCTCAGGTCCTGATATGCGTTGGATGGTTCCGGGTTCGGTCAAACCGCGTTATGGTGTAGCCACACACAAATCTTATAATTTGATTGAAGACGCCCATCGAGTGCGACCTACCTCGGGTTTAGAATTTGTTTACAGCCGTCATTTTCCCGATGAGGTGCAAGGCAATTTGTTAATTAATAATACCATCGGATTTTTGGGCACTAAAATGCATACGATGGTTGATGACGGAACTGGCTACCACAGCGAACACGTGATGGACCTTATCGTTGGCAAAGACAAGAACTTTCGGCCAGTCGATATGGAGTTTGCTCCGGATGGATCGTTGTATGTTATCGACTGGCACAATGTGCTCATAGGCCATATGCAACACAATGCCCGCGATCCTCTCCGTGATCATGTGCACGGTAGGGTTTACCGTGTGACTTATCCATCTAGACCACTGGTCGAACCGGCAAAGATCTTTAATGCATCGATCACAGAACTTCTGGACAATCTCAAGCTACCGGAATATCGTACCCGGTATCGAACCAGAAGAGAACTTCGTGGCCGAGACAAAGATGAGGTCCTCCAAGAATTAAGTGCCTGGATCGACAACCTAGATCCCGATGATCCGCAGTACGAACACCATCAACTCGAGGCACTCTGGGTCAGCTGGGGATTGAATGAAATCGACGGTGCACTCCTGAGAAAATTATTTAAATCAGCCGATCATCGAGTTCGTGCTGCTGTTGTCAAAGTCATTCGATACATGGGGCATCAGATTGAGGGACAAAGCAGTCTACTCCAACAAGCCGCCGCTGATCCTCATGGCAGGGTCCGTTTGGAAGCCATGGTAGCGGCCTCCTGGATGGATCCCGACTTGGGTATTCCCATCGTCGAAGAGGCAGGAAAGCATCCTTTGGATAAGTGGAATGAAAATGTCTACAAAACGGCTTTAGCACATTTGAATGGCGAGATGGTCTCGGATGCTCCCAAGGAAGCACCACGGACCCACTTAGTGGATGTCAAGGAACGGGAGCTCTATTTTAAGGGACTAGAGATTTATGAGCGCGACGGCTTCTGCGGTACCTGCCACCAGGAAAATGGTGAAGGGCTGGAAGCTTCGGGTTTCCCTCCCCTGGCGGGCACGAAATGGGTGACTCAGAGTGAAGAACGCCTGATTAAAATCGCACTTAATGGATTACATGGTCCCATCGAGGTCTTGGGCAAGGAATATCCAGGGCAGGTACCCATGACACCATACGGTAAAATCTTACAAGACGAAGAAATTGCTGCTGTGCTGACCTATGTACGGAATGCTTTTGGTAATAGAGCATCGGTCATTTCTCCGCAAAAAGTCAAGGCAGTCCGTGAGAGTATTGGTGACAAAAAAGGTTTTTTCTCACCTGCTGAGTTATTAGAAGAACATCCACACGAGGAGGAAGCTTTGTAAGAGGGGTGGTCGACGGCATGAATGATTAATCGCAATAATGTCTGCCAATAAATAATGGTAACTGATCATCGCTGGCTTTTGATGGGACATACCACTGTATGGATCTAACTTTCGCCCTGCATCCAGATCGGCTTTAATTCCGGCCGATGGGCCTGCCCTAAAATATCTTTAAATAATTCCGGCCGACGGGCATTGCGATAGCGGTAGCCACCGGCGAGGGTTAATTTGTCCTTGGTGATTTCGGTCACTGCGATGCCATCTTCAAACGTTCTAAGTTCTGTGAGCACTTCACCATATGGATCAAGCACCATAGAATTTCCATTTTTCAAATGATCGCCATCATAGCCAATTGGATTTGAAAATGCGTAGTAAACACCATTGTCATAGGCGCGGGCTGGCAACCATCGCATGAGCCAACCCCTACCTTTAGGACCATCAAACTCTCTCCGAAGTGGTATCGGATCTACCAATCGATTTTGCCATAATTGATCATCTACATATCCTCTTCCGGGCATGCTGGAGGGTGTGCAGCCGGTTACATGTGGAGCAAAAATGACTTCTGCACCTAAAAGGGTAGTTGCCCTGACATTCTCAATTACATTATTATCGTAGCATATTAAAATTCCGCATTTCCATCCTAACAAATCAAAGGTCACATATTCACTTCCCGCAGATAGGTAGGGGCTGATGAAAGGGTGTAGCTTTCTATATTTTGCCAATAGAACATCA
Source organism: Saprospiraceae bacterium (assembly GCA_965223215.1). Taxonomy (GTDB): domain Bacteria; phylum Bacteroidota; class Bacteroidia; order Chitinophagales; family Saprospiraceae; genus JABDMH01. Next base: position 1,778,158 of record CBDCVZ010000010.1, read on the forward strand.
TCCTTAACACATACGTAGGTATTGTAAATCTTATCCCCTTCTCTCTCGACAAGCCCTGCTAGAACCGCTAGGTCAGACGTGGTGGCAATTTGCTTCAACCTCTCCAAACTGGGTGAATTCGTTAGATCTTCCGCCAAGTCAAACATTTCGACCTGGTTCAAGTTTTTCGTAAAAGTGTAGGCCGAAATACTCATCTCATGAAAAGAAATCACTTGGGCTCCCTTTGATTTGGCTTTTTTTGACAGCTTATCTATCACATTGAGATTATAGGTCTTATCACCATTTTTCGGTTCAAACTGTGCAACGGCAATTTTCATGTTGGTGGCTATTTATTTTACCAAGGTTAGAGGTTAAAAAGAGCATAGAAATGGCTCCCAAATGGTTAGTGCACGCTGAAAATGGGTGCTAACATGATTAGGATGCAGTTTCATACTTTATAATCGTTCGAACTTAAACACATGGATATACTTTCTCAATCAGGTAAATAATCACCGATCAAATTCCAATCCATGGCGTTGCCCCACCCGTGACCATGGTCGCTGGTATTCTTAATGGCATGCCGTTCACTCACCCGATGGTTTCCGTAGGCTAATAACCTCAGGATCTTACCTGGTCTGAGGTGTTCGCTTGCCCAGGTGAGTGGAGAGGCGCCGGCATCATCTTTGGCAGTTTTATCGGCCCCATTGGCAAGCAAATATTCGATGGTTGCAGCATCAGCATAAGCAGCTGCGCGATGTAGGGGTGTCTCTCCCCTGGTGCGTACGTCCCTCATGAAAGCACCCGTCTCAAGGCCGGGCAGTGTCACTGCATTCACTTCCGCACCCTTTTCTACCAGTAGTTTGACTGTATAAAAGTAATAAGGTCTACCCGCCTTGGCCAATGCATTGTGAAGGGGTGTTTCTTTGGTTTTATCAACATGAGCATTTACATCAGCACCCTGGTTAATCAAAAAGTCACAAACCTTCCAGTGACCAAAGAAAGCAGCATTCCCCAGCTCTGCATTCAGGTCAATACTTTCCAGCGATCCACCAGCTTCCAATACGGCTCGAAGTCCAGTGGTATCATTGTAGTAAACCAACCATTGCAGTGGTTTGATCTGACCTTGATTAAGTAAATCCCTATGATTCTTTTGCCGCAGGAGATGGATAATGTAATCGGTTCGACCCCTACTGATCTTCTGCAGTATTAAATTCGTGTTCATTGCTCTGTGCTTGACCATGCTCAAGATAAGGAACCCGATCCTTATCTTTGTCAGCACCATGTCTGTGGAGGTAACAAATCTGGCCATTCGCGAAATTGGAGGTTTCGAGCAACATATTGAATCTGTCACCTCCTATCGATTCAATGATCGCAGCACCGTTCGATTTATTCCGGAAGGTCGAGTCGAGCTCCTATTTCAAATAGGTTCTAGATTTTTACACCGCACTCCTGCTGATGGATCATGGGTCGTGCGTCCACCCGGATTTGTTGGCGGCCTTCATGATCATGCCTACCACGTTAAGCCATTGGATGGACAAGCCAGCTGCATCGGCATCAAATTCAAGCCTGGATCTGCCCAATATTTTATGCGGTGTTCACAAAGTTCACTTCGCAACAAGGTGATGTCGATAGAAAACGTATGGGGTGACACTGCTAGAGCAATTCAGACGGCCATCAATACCTCAAGCGCCAACGAATTAGCTGCGCGGTTGCGGCCATTCCTGCGGGCACAGTATGTCAAGCCCTCAGAGGAAAAGCAAGTATTTATCACCGAAGCTATCTCCGGCACCGTCGACAAGAAGAGAATTAAGGCCCTAGCGCTTGAAATGGGCCTTAGTGCTTCGCACTTCAGGAAAAGATTTAAGGATATGGTCGGTCTTTCTCCTATTCAATATGGCAAGGTCTTGAGCATTGGTCGAGCCATCGACCATCTTCAGGATGACGACTATGAAAGCCTAACCTCACTTGCCATGGCATTGGGTTACTATGACCAGGCCCATTTCATCCGAACGTTTCGATCGATTACCGGTGAGGCTCCCAGCCAATTTTTGGAGACCCTGTAAGCGTTTTGTACAATTTTAAAGGGCATCTCAGCCGTATTTTTGCGGGGACTATTTAAAAATTAATCAATGATGAAACAGTTATTGTATTTCTTGGCTTTTTCCCTTTGTCACCTGACTCACTTATTCGGTCAAAATAATCCGATTGCTCAGGCCTATGGTCAGAATGACTTTGCTAAATGTATCGAATTGTGTGAAAAAGAACTTTCAGCCAATCCGGAAAATGCCCAAGCGTGGTTTTTTAAGGGTTCATCTTTAGTCTCCCAGGAAAAATACGATGCAGGCAAATCGGCCCTTGAAAAAGCGATTACCTACAATTTTACTAATTCAAATGCGGTGGAAGCTCGCATCCTTCAGGCCGAGGCCGGATTAAAAAAAACCGATGCAGTTTTTAAGCGACTAGAAAGGTTGGTTGATCAAGGCTTTGCCGCACCTCAATTATTTAATCGTAAAGAATTTAGCTATTTAAGGGAAGAAATCGCGTTTAAATCTGCCTTGCAAAAAGTAGAAATTAATGCCAACCCCTGCAAACATAAACCCGAGCACCAACGACTTGATTTTTGGCTGGGTGAATGGGATGTCTTTGTGGGAGGAAATAAGACTGCGGTGAGTTATATCACCAAGAGCGAAGGGGGTTGTACCTTACATGAGGACTACCGCACCAACGGAGGGTTTTATGGCACCAGTTATAATTACTTTGATCCGCAAGACTCCGTTTATAAACAGATCTGGATTGATAAATTTAATAGCATCACAAATTATCGTGCTGTCGATTATGCCGATGGAAAACTAGTGATGCTAGCTACCAGGCCGAATGGTAATCTTTCCAGAATGAGCTACCAGTGGAATGAGGCAGACCAAAGTGTAACCCAAACGATGGAGGGATCTTCAGATGAGGGTAAAACCTGGACTAGCAATTTTACCGGTGTGTATCGAAAGAAAGAAATGGAATCCACCGAATCCCATTGATGAGTTTGAAGATCTAAGCATGAGGTGTTTAGTGATTTTTATATTGTTCCTGTGGAGCGAAACTGCCGGTGCTCAACCGACCGACCCAAAAATGCATCTCTTCGATCAATTTGATATGGATGCCACTCACCCCTCGGGAAGGCTTAATCCGGATGCTAATCCGGCCACCAAACAATTTGATTTTATGATCGGTAGGTTCATCTGCCAGGATTCATTGTTGATCAAAGAGGGGACATGGAAAGTTTCGCAAGCTACTTGGGAAGCTACCTATACCCTTAACGGATTTGCCATTGAAGATCAATATCGCAACGATGCCTATGCTGGAATGAGTATCAGATACTATAATCCCCTGGAGAAGAAATGGGCGGTACACTTTTTTGGTATGCCAGGTCATCATCAGGGTGTATGGTATGGAAGGGTAGAAGGAGACCGGATGGTCATGCGACAGGAAAGAAGAAAGGATAATGGCAGTACGTTGGAGAGTCGGCTGACGTTTTATGATATCAGTGAAGAAGCCTTTAAGTGGCAAGGCGAGTTGGTCGATCTCTCCACCGGTTCCAGCACGGTCAATTGGAAAATTTCAGCACAGCGGGCAGACTAGGTACTGCATCATCAAATCCCTTAGATCTTACCTGCTCAAATTGGGTGGTAAAAGGCTCGACACCTCCTGCTGTCTTAGCAAGGTGCCTGGACTGATGGATTCCTCCTGTTGACGACTTTCTAGACGTCACGATTTTCCTACCTTGCCTACCCAATCTGTCAAGAACTATGAAGCCTGTTATTACACCGTCTTTGTTCATCTTCCTAACTTGTCTCCTCTTTCCTGATTCGTTAATCGCACAATCACGAGTGCCACTAGATATCCTAGGAAAGCATGGCACTGCTGGGGTCCCAGCTGGTCATTTAGGCCGTTCGACAGAAGAGACTGTATACTTTCCTTCCTTTGGTGACGAATGTGCTTTCGATCTGGTCACGTTAGCCGTTGACAATCAATGGGGTCGGGTATCAGGTATGAATGGTTTTGGCGATCGAGAGAAGGCACAGACCTTGACCTTTACGGGTAGTGAAAATTATCGAGTGGTTGGTGCCATGGTATGGTTTGAAAGGCCAGCCATCGATGGCAACGGAACGGTTATTTTGAAGGTTTATGAGCCCAGCGAAACGGATGGCAGACCTGAGAGACTATTAGGGCAAAGTGATGCACTTCAAGTCAGTGAAGTTGTGGTTTCAGACAGCACACCGCAGCCCACCATCTTCACCTTTGATCAATCAGCACCTGTTTTAGTCTCTTCTCCGAACTTCATATTGAGTTGTGATTTTTTTAATCTTTATCAAACCTTTGACACCCTGGTCCTGCTGCAAACCATCAGTGAGTGCGGTGATGGTGCCGACACTTGGGAATTATTGGCAGATGGTCAGATTTGGCTAAACATTGCATCGGAATTTAGCTGGCAACTGAATGCTGATTGGGTAATGGCTGCGGTAGTAGATTTTGATGACCCCACCAGTGATTTGGCCTTTATTCAGCAAGACAGGTTGAAGATTTTTCCACCCACCCCCAGCCCTGCAGCAGACCAAATCACATTTAGATTTGAACAAAGTACTCCCGCTTTAGCCAGGTTAGAAATTTATGACCAATCTGGTCAAATCGTAAATCATGCCAGCTGGGGTGTTATTCCTGCGGGTAAATTTGAGCGAACCATTCAAATAACTGACCTGGCTACCGGTGTTTATTATTATCGAATCATCTCTGGCAGCACAGCCCTCAACAGTATATTTTCGAAGCAATAGGTTTGTTGAAAATTTTCCATAATTGAGGGGTTGCTCCAGTTTCTATCGGAACTATGCCTTCGACAAGTTCATTGCATTGGCATCAAGGTCAATACAGAATGTTTGGATTCCACCTTCCTCGGTCCAAGAATTACTCTCTAGTGACATCTTATTAGCCACCCGTTTCAGCCTCACATGTATTCGCTCTCCCGTCAAAACTGGATTATCAATGCTTGCATGCAAAGAAAATGTGAAATCTCTACAGCGGAAAGGCGCCTTAATGGCAATTTTCTCTCCTTGTTGAAGTATTTTCGTATGTTTTTTGGCAGCCCAATAGCTGGCGATATCCGTCAACTTCATCCAAGATAGGTTATCATATTTTTCATGCAATCTAGCCACTACCTGCTTAAAAATATTGAATCCAATTTTTTCTCCATTGTAATAAATACCCGGCCAATGACAAACGATGATGGCTGGCTCCTCGCTATTGATGACTTCGACAAGTCGTCCTGCGGATCCATCTTCGGTAATAAATCGGTTGGCATCTCCTGGTGTCAGTCCGTCCCAACCACCAAACCAATCACCAGTACAACCGATGATGTGCACAGCGCAACTTGCATTTTCCGTATTCAGCCCTTGTTCGTGAAACACCTGAGGTTGCACACTCTTAGTGGGATCCAGTTCAATGTTGCGGAAGAAATGAGCGACCCGATGACCAAAAACTTCCAGTACCGCGTGCTGAGTACCCCTGGCAAGATTGGAGATATTTCGGCTGCCGAATCCGCCTGGGGTTGTCACACCATCACAATCAAAACCGGCTTCCTTTAAGATCTGCAGAGAGTAAGCAATATATTCTCCTAATTCATCCGCACTCTTGGTCTGGCTCCACTCCCAATTTTCCATAAAATCCGGCGTAGCTGTCGGAAATGGCAATCCGGTCTTGATATCGATTACTCTCGTATGACTGATCATTTCCGAATGAATATCCCAGTTTGGGGTAACATGTTTTCTGACTACTTCGAGACTGGCGTCTAAGTCCTTCTTACTCCAACCCGGAATAAACCGATGCAGCCATCCTGTGCAAGCGGGATAGGGTACCATGCTATATTTACCTTTAACCCCTTTCGAATCACACCACTCAATAAATTCGAGCACAAATGAATCTGGAATTTCTCGTGGTAGTTTTTTCCAATTCTGTAAATACCTATCCGGAAACACTTCCTTGAATTGAGGAATGCCGTAATAGGCCAAATTCACCAAGGCAGTGGAATCATCAATGATGAAATTGACAGGTACGCGATTGCGAGGGTTAAGGATCTTGATCGAATCGTCCATAGATAAATAAGTTGCATTGGTAAGGAGAGCAGCAGAACTGAGAGAGCTGTGTTTCACAAAATTCCGTCGATTCATGGATCGGTGTTTTATCTTAATGTAGGGATTTTTAGGAAAATGCAGGGTACCCTCGACGGTTGCATAGGGAGAAAGTCAAACACCGTAGGAGGGGTGATCCGTCCACTTAATAAAAAAGGTGAAACACTACCATGCCATATCTACGTTACCATTTCGACTGATCTTGAATAGCGAAGTCGTAGTGCTGGTACTCGCGGCTTTGCCTTCGGAGTTAGATTTGATCTTTGGTCTCTCTATTCCATTCTTGCATTTACTATCTTTCGGCCGTCATGCAACAGTTGCACGTTATCAAAATTGGGGGGGCAGTAATTAACGACTCCGCCCCTCGTAATCAGTGTCTGGAAGGGCTTGCTAAACTTAGCAGTCCTTTTGTGTTGGTTCATGGTGGAGGTCGCAAGGTCAATCAATGGCTCAACCGAATTGACCATCCAGTCCAAATGGTACAGGGTAGAAGAATTACAGATGAATTAACACTTGAACTTGCCGTAATGGCTTATGCTGGCCTAGTCAATAAACAGATTGTCAGCGGCTTACAAGCGAGAGGAATTCATTGTCTTGGCTTGACTGGTGCCGATCTCAATGCCATCACAGCAGAAAAACGATCTCCAGTGCCGGTTGACTTTGGCTACGTCGGCGACATTACCAATGTCAATGATACCGCATTCAGTCAACTGCTTGATTTGGGCATAACCCCGGTGTGCAGTGCGATCACCCATGATGGCCACGGACAGCTGTTAAACACCAACGCCGACACGATAGCCAGCGAGATTGCAGCAGCATTGGCTAGGCAATATCAGGTGACACTTTGGTATGCATTTGAAAAAAAGGGTGTGCTGGCGGATTTATCGAAAGATGACTCTGTGATCAAGCACATCAATACAAATTCATACCAGGAACTTTTAGCTACCGGCAAGATTCATGATGGCATGAAGCCAAAATTATCCAATGCGTTTTCTGCACTTAAAAAAGGCGTGGGCGCGGTTCATATTTTTTCGGCCACAAAAATTCAGGACATTCCAAATGTTTCTGGAACAAAAATAACCTTGCAATGACCTCCTTAGAAAACGCCATATCGCTTTTGAGGGAGATCATTGAAATTCCTTCGTTGAGTCGCCAAGAACAGGATGTTTCAGATCACCTTTGTAATTATCTATCGAAAAAAGATATCTCATTCGCCCGTGTCGGTTTCAATATCATCGCCAGGTCTGCAAATTATGAACCGGACAAGCCCAATGTATTGTTGTGTTCACACTTTGACACGGTTAAACCGAATGCCGGTTATACACGGAATCCATACCAGGCAGTCGTAGAAGGTAACAAGTTGTTTGGCTTGGGATCAAACGATGCCGGTGGTGCGCTGGTCTGCCTCATCACGACCTTTGAGAAATTGTATCGTCAGGCACTTCCATACAATTTATGGCTTGCAGCCGTAGGTGAAGAGGAGATCTCAGGAGATGGGGGAGCTGAATTAGCGGTGAAACACCTACCTGAGATGGAGGTAGCCATTGTAGGGGAACCCACCTCTATGCGGATGGCCATTGCCGAAAAAGGCCTGATGGTTGTGGATGGTTTTGCCACGGGAGTTCCCGGACATGCTGCCCACGGCAATACCCTCAATCCGATTTACGTAGCTGCACAAGATATTTTGCAACTGAAACAACTAAAATTTGATCGGACTTCTACTCTGTTGGGTCCAACCCGGCTTACCGTAAGTCAAGTCAACGCCGGCACCCAGCACAACCAAGTACCTGCAGAATGTCAATTTGTCATTGATGTACGTGTCAATGAGTTATACACGAACGAGGAAATTCTCGATGTTTTGCAAACACATACCATCTCTCTGCTGCAGGCCAGATCTTTTCGTCTTAGATCTTCAGGAATTGCAGAGGAGCATCCCATCAAACGGTTGGCTGAAAAACTGAAAATTCAAACCTATGGATCTGCAACCTTAAGCGATCAGGCGCTCCTGCCCTACCCCTCTGTGAAAATTGGACCTGGTGATACGAAGCGATCTCACACCGCTGATGAATTTATATATCTTGAAGAGCTAGCCGCAGGGATCAAAGGATACCACCAAATATTAATAAACTATCGAGCGAATTCATGAAACTCTGGGACAAAGACATACCCATCAATCAAGCCGTGGAACAATTCACGATCGGAAATGACCCTGAATATGATCTCCTTCTCGCCCCATATGATATCCAGGGCTCACTGGCCCATGCACAGATGTTGGCAGAGACCCAATTAATCAGTCGTGATGAATTCATCGGTTTAAAGCAAGAATTAAAAAAGATATACCAGGAGATCCAGCTTGGTCAATTCCAAATTGACGATGGTGTTGAAGATGTGCATTCACAGGTAGAATCTTTGTTGACTGCCAGAGTAGGCCAAGCGGGTAAGAAAATTCATACTGGTCGCTCACGAAATGATCAGGTGCTGGTAGATTTGAAATTATATTTCCGGGAGGCCATTCGCAAAATCTCCATTTCAATTCGAGAACTAGCCGAACAACTCCTTGCGTTGGCAGAGAAACATAGGGAAGAATTACTGCCGGGTTACACGCACCTGCAGGCAGCCATGCCTTCCTCCTTTGGACTTTGGTTCAGTGCCTACGCCGAAAATCTCGTCGATGACCTACACATTTGGTCCGGTGCTTATAAGAATATTAATCAAAATCCACTGGGCTCCGGTGCCGGATATGGTGGATCGCTGCCACTTAATCGACGTCGTACCACTGAACTGCTCGGGTTTGCTGATCTCAATTACAATGTGGTTCATGCTCAGATGACACGTGGCCGCAGTGAATTGTTTATGGGTTTTGGTATTGCCACTACGGCCAATACCTTGGCTAAATTGGCCATGGATGTTTGTATGTACAACAGCCAAGATTTGGCCTTCCTGAAGTTGGACGATGCGTTTACCACTGGTTCAAGTATTATGCCTCATAAGAAGAATCCTGATGTCTTTGAATTGATCCGTGCCCGAGGCAACCAACTAGGCCAACTTCCCGGTCAATTGGCTGCAATGGTGGGTCATTTGCCCAGTGGGTATCATCGCGATTTTCAGTTGACCAAGGAATTGATTTTCCCGGCTATAGAACAGCTAAATGCTTGTCTGCAAATGACCTCACTAGCTTTGCAAAATATTACAGTGACCAAAAATATATTGAAAAGTGAAAAATATATTGCGATCTATTCGGTAGAACTTGTAAATAAAATGGTACTCACGGGCACGCCATTTCGTGAGGCATATCAAAAAGTAGCTCAAGATTTGGCGAATAATTCCATCCATTTTCCAAAAAAGTTAGCACATACACATGAAGGAAGCATCGGAAATCTCTGTCTCGATAGCATCCGTTTGAAGTTAAGAAATGCCCTGGCGAGCATCGATTTCTCTTATCTTAAGAAAATTGAAGCACTCTTACAAGCCTGATCAGCTATGAAACGATTTGTACTTAAAACGGTGCGTAGACATTTGAAATCGAACCCAAAGATTAACCTTCCTTGGATTGGCTGACCAATAAATGGATGCCGGATCAGTTAATTAACTCCGTACTCAATCAATATTTTATCTGGTAGACTAGATATGACCTGCCATTAAGATTTTTTTGATCATGAAAGGACTTTTTATTGGCCTGACCACCATAGACGTTCTCTATCCTCTTCTTCATTTTCCGAAGGAGAATGAGAAAATACGTGCCACTGATGACCATCTGGACCTTGGTGGTCCGGCTATGAATGCGGCATTCGCCTTTGCCGCTTTAGGTGGAGAAGCAACTTTGATTACCTGGATTGGGCGTCACGCATGGACAAACTTTATGAAAACAAGATTAGAGAACTATGGCATTGAAACCATTGATCTAAATGCCAATCAAGAGAGAGATCCGGTGGTATCTGCTATCTTGATCAACATGAGCAATGGCACTCGCACCATCGTGACCAGTCAAGTGGAAATGAATATAGAGATTGTTCCTCCTGCGATCAAACTTGATGCGTTCGAAATTATTTGTGTTGATGGATTTTTTGGTGCCTATACGATTGGCCTCCTACAGAAAAATGTCCATCATATTCCAGTCGTTTTCGATGGCGGCAGCCATAAAGCTCATACAGATCAAATACTATCACTGGTGAACTACCCGATTTTTTCAGGGCATTTTAAAGCACCTAAATCAAGGACCATCCAGGATTATTTAACTCAATTTAATCATCGACAGTATGCCATAACGCAGGGTGAGCATCCCATCCTATTTTTTGATAAAGGAACCGGTGGATCAATTAGACCAAATGCTACTACCGTGGTTGACACACTTGCAGCCGGCGATCTTTTCCACGGTGCTTTTGCCAAATACATTCTTGAAAACAATTTTGATTTCCCATCTGCCCTGAGAGAGGCCGCCGATATTGCCACCGCTTCCTGCCAGTACATTGGTGCAAGAAAATGGGCTGAATTACTTTAATTATCTAGGGAAGTTAGCAGCTGGTCGATAAATAAAGTCTGCTCGATTCTTAGTAGCCTCAATGAGCGTGGCATTAGGGAGATCCGTTCGACTAATTTTAGCAATCGCCTCGTCCTTGGTTTTCCCAGTAGTAGTATGTCGATCCAACAGCCGTTCATATTGGATTTGCTTATCAACTTCGATAAATATGGTATAATCAAAAAGATATTTTATGGTTTGCCAAGGAAATACATCTAACAATAAATAATTACCCTCCACAACCACAATGCGATCTGACTTTTTGATGGTCTTTGCATCTGGTGTGGGATTGTGTAAACTTCGATTGTATATAGGGCACAAAATGTCTTCTTGATCTTCTTTGACTTGTATCAACTTACTCGTAAATCCTTTGACATCGAAAGTAAAATAGCAACCCTTATGAGGGTGAATTCCCCTTGTAAGCAAAATGTCGTTATGGAGATGATAGGAATCCATCGCCAAGGAAGTAGCTACTTCGTTTTCAAGTCGTTCATTGATCTGACCGGGAATACGATCTGCCAAATAAGATTTACCAGCACCAGGAGCGCCTACGATGCCAATGAAAAAGCGGCCCTCTTTTTTGTAGTGATGATATCGATCTACGATCTGATCTAAATATGTAGAAAGAGAGGTCATATCGTTAAGTGATTTTTAACAGAGACGAATTTACTAATATTGATGTGATTCGTAAGTTGCAACTACCAAGAAATCCTAAGTCTCCTGACAACATGGCTATTCTGGCTCATTAAGCTGTCTTAGATTGTATTTTATTTGCCAAATAAAATACAGAAAGGAAAACAATTCTCAAGCTAATGTTGTCAATCCGACCACTATTTCAACCACCTATTTACCATCTGTCCTACTTGAAAGTATTGGATCCATTTGGAAATCGCCAATACAGATGAACAAAGTTATGCCCTTGCCGCTGCTTCACCGATTTTGAAGGTGATGATGATCCTAGATTTACTCGTTGCAGATAATTCCAAAAATTGGAGTGCTCCAAATGTCTAGGGTAAGCATAATTATCCAAACACTATCTTCACCGATATTAGTTCAACATAACATAAATGCCGGCATCAAACCCTGGGCATCACTAGAGGAGGTTTTGACATGAATCTTGATCTAGAATACCGTTTGACCTATTTAGGTCGAAATATACCTTAAGCGTATGAAGGAATCTCTTTTTCAGACTTCAGAGAACATGCTTTCTCTACCGACACCTATGCGAACGAGTTATTCTATTCCCGCATCCATTTTATTCAATAGTCTGCTCAAGTGTTCGACACCTGGAAATGGTCTCGAACTGAATTTTATTTTTTGTAAGTCCAGTTTTGACAATACAAGTTGATTTAGGCCCAAAATATGAACTTTTTAACGTTACTGTTTTGACAAAGAACACAAGGCTAATCGGCTAGTTAATTAAGAAATACTTCAAGATCACGCCTTAACCTAGCCGCCTGATCCGTATACGCATGATGTTCAGAGGTGCTAATTTGCAAAAGGATGACATACGCCTCTTTCATTTTGTTCTCCTTAACGTAGACGAGGGCTAGGTTCCATCGCGCTCCCTCATGAAATCGATGTGTTTGATCTTCCGAAATCTGCCTGAGAAGTACTTCTGCCCGATCAAGGCGACCCAATTCAATCTGGGAGAGTGCTTGATAATACTGCTGAAGAGAATCACCAGGTTGTCTCAGCACCGCTGTGGCGTAATCTCCGGACTCATAAAGCTGTGAAATGCTGATTACGTCACGAGTCGATCCCTTCGATATGGGATCAATGAGATTGGGATACTTCTCATAATAATCCGCAAAGAGCGTCTGGGGCGATTGTTTTTCATACAAAAAGAATATCCAAATTGCACTGGCAAGAAGGACCAGTGCAACGGCAGCCCACTGCCATCGGAAAGCCATTTTTGTCCCAGGCTTGTGATGAGCTAAATCTTCTTGATCCCATCCCTGAAAAGTCTTCAGCAGATTGGCTCGACCCCAGGACCTTGAAGCCCGCTGCACCCGCTGATGTAATTGGAGTTGTGATTCGAACTCGGGATCTCTACGACGTACCTCCACTTGTTGAATTTCAGAAGCGTTGAGTCGGCCCTGCACCCACCCCTCAATTAACTTGATGTCGTCATCTGCCAGTGCCATCTCCTAATTCATTTTTATCTAGAATGATTCGTAATTGCTTGAGGCATCGAGACTTATGACTGCTTACCACATTGACATTCTTGTAATTCATTCGTTCTTTAATGACAGCGACACTAAAATTCTCATAAAAGAACATGAATAGCAAATCTCTGCATTTCTCACCCAACATAGAAATCGCATGCTTTAGAGCGGGATCATCTTCAGTGGGTTGAAATACCCCTTCATGATGAATCCATTTTCTATTCTCTACACTCACATCAAAAGTGTCCACATTCGACAAGCGTCGCTCTTTTTTCAAACGATTAATAAGATAGGCCTTTCCCATTTGAAATATCAAGGTTCTCGCTGTACCCTTCGCAGCATCAAATTTATCTCCTAGAACATATTCATAGAACGCAATCATTGCTTCATGAAAGGCATCTAGCAGTAGATCGCGGTCAGAGGTGTAGCGCTGCATATAGCTCAAAAACTGAGGTTTAATCTTGAGATATAGTGGCTTCAGGGCCTCCTTTCCCTTGGACTGAATATCAGCAACTATTTGAGTAGTGGGGTCATTCATTTATTCATTTGAAGGGGAGAATTCTTAACAAATTACTACAAATAAATATGAAAATACTCGAGTAGGTATGGAATTGAAAGATTCTAAGCTCATTCTTAAATGAGGCATTATTACTAATCAATACCTGGATTTCATATCTTATTGGTCCACAAGATCATGATTTTGTCGATAAAAGACTTACTTACACTTTTACTCCTACTACCCATCCTGAATCCCTTGATCGGGCAAAATGACTCGATTGCTCGGCAAGAGCTTCTTAATCGAATCGAGGAATCAATACAAAGAACGAAGCTTGAAGAGGCAAGAAAACAGTTGGATAGTTTATATGCAATTTATGAGGAAGAGCAAATGAATCCGGATCAGCTGTATCTACATGCAGTGATGTCAGAAGTGAAATATTGGGATCGCATGGGCATTTATGATAGCTGTTTTGTGAAATTGGACTACGCTACCGATCTGTTAGATCTGGTACCGAATCCCAAATTCTGGAGCCGATACAATATTATGCATACCACGGCTGCAACACACAGTAGGAAAGGAAGATTTGAAGAGGCTCTAGTTTGGGCAAAAAAGGCATTTGCACTTGCAAAATCTCGTGACACGATTGATCGTGCCACTATTAATGCCTACAACATACTGGGTACTTGCTATTTCTCTCTTTACAATATTGAAAAATCGATCACCTTACTTGACACGCTAATCGATTTGATCAAGGTGGTTTACCCCGATAAAATAATTCTTTCTTATGCTTTGAGCAACCAAGCTAACAATTACTTAAGTCTGAAGCAATATGATGCAGCGCTCAGTTATTTACATAAATCGAGAGAAGTTTTACAAAAAATTGACGGTCCGGATGCATGGGAGATGCAACGCCTTTGCTATTTAATTGGGCTCAATCTACATCGTAAGGGAGATTATGAGGAAGCCATTAAATACCTTAGAGATGCAATTAGGATTATTGAACTTCATCAACCAGGACATCATTTTATCGGTGAAGACTTGCGTCTGATCGGAGAATGCAAGAAGGCGATGGGTAACCCTTCTGCCGCACTTAAGGATTTCGAGCAAGCATTAATTGTCTATTACGATCGAAATCAACATGAAAATTTTATGGTAGCCAGGGTATATCATAGTCTAGCAAAGGCCTATGATGAGGCAGGCAATTATTCTATTGCTTCAGATTACTACCAACGTGCTGCCAGTCACAGCGAAAACCGATTGGGCTCCCGTCATCCAAATGTGTCGACCTTTGTGCGTGCAAACGCCGTGATGCAAGCGAGGCTTGGAAACATTGAAGCTGCAAAAGTGATTATTAAGAAGTGTGTCAACAACTTAATCTCATTTCAAACGCAATTTGAGAAACCTTACGATGTAGCCAAAAAACATTTGTACCAAGCCTATCTAGCCTCCAGTCGCATCTATTTATGTGCCTATCGTACCGGCCATGGAATAAAAGAACTTGACACGGCACTTTTAGATGTAGAGCGATGTCTGAGCGTCATCAATCTGCTGCGAACGGAGATGATGGAAGAAGCTGAGAAAATTGAGCTAGGTACAGAAATCACCTTCGTTTGCGCTCAGGGAATTGAAGTTGCACACCTCTTATATCGAGAAACGGGTGAGCAAAAGTATGCCCACAAAGCCTTAGAATTCAGTGAACTCAGCAGAAGATCAACACTGCTGGATGTGCTGATCAGTCGATCTGGGACTGGTAATTTCGCCATCAGCAAACCTATGCGTCTACGAGAAAAAACACTCGCCAGAAAGAAGGCCCAAATTGAAGGAAAATTAATTGAATTATTAGCCACCGAAGCTGCTGATTCCAGCACAAAGTTGTTTGAGGATAGTCTGTTTACGCTCCGTTCGCAAATTTTTGACTTTCAAGACTCGTGCAAAGCTCTTTATCCGCAATACTACCAGGTAATGTACCAGCGTGATCAAGTTTCGATTCCAGACATTCAAAGTGAGCTAGGGCAGGATGAAGGTATTGTTGAGTATTTTGATACGGATAGCAACATCTATATTTTTGCTCTCACCGCTGATCGGTTGAATATTCGTCGATTACCAAAAGACGACGATCTCGTCGCCAAGTTGGATCTATTTCAACTTCACCTAAGTAATCCCGACACCATTCTGGCCGATGTCGAAGAATCGCAGGAAAAATTAGCCCGGTTCGGTCATCAACTATATCTTAAATTTCTCGAGCATGAGCTTGCCTTCCTCAGTAGAAGGAACCTTATCATCATTCCTGATGGGTTGGAAGCAAAACTTGTATTTGATATGCTAATCGAGGCCAAAGTTGGCCGGTCATCTCCGGAGACTTGGCCATTTGTATTCCGGAAGTACGACCTCCAATATGCAGCCAGCATTCAAACTTGGCGAAGACAAAAAAGAATAGTGAGGCAGGCCAGCAAACCATTTTTAGGCTTTGCCCCATCGTATAAATCAAGTGACGCGGCGAGAATAGATCAAGATGAGAAGCAATTGGTTGCGTTAATCTCAAGAGCTGGTAACCTCACTTTGCCAAACTCAGCTGCGGAAGTCACTTTTATCCGTGATATTACCGGTGGGTCGATCTGTATAGCCGATGCGGCAAGTGAACGCAATTTTGTGCAGCTTAGTGGCAATCGAAAAATACTGCATTTAAGCGCTCATGCTCTACTGGACGATCGATTTCCCGAGCGCAATCGCTTTCTATTTACAGATAGTCGTGACTCTCTATTTGACGACCAGCTCACCGCACTGGAAATCTGTCAGTTAGATCTAGATGCCGAATTGGCGGTGTTAAGTGCTTGCCATACTGGATCTGGAAAAATTAATCGCGGAGAGGGAGTCATGAGTTTGGGGCGAGCCTTTGCTTTTGCAGGTGTGCCTGCAACGGTGCAAAGTCTTTGGAAGATCCCGGATGAAACCACCGCGCGGGTGATGCCGGCCTTTTATGCTGGCCTAAAAAAGGGAATGAAAAAGCATGCAGCTCTTAACTACGCTAGAGCACAATATCTGAATCATACTGAAATCAAGGAACAATTGCATCCCCATTTTTGGGCTGGATTTATTTTGTATGGTAATGCTGATCCCGTGGTATTTCGGCGTAACGGATCCTGGGGGATTGTTGGTATCATACTTCTTCTATTAGTAGTGGGCTTTCTTTTTTTGCGAAAGAATTCCTTTTTCACAATATAACCACAAATCTAGCTTCCCTCTCACACCACTTTAATAGTAGACTGCTATTTAAATTATTCGCAGGTATTTGAAGACTTGGGGGCTTCACTTATCATTAGGGATACCCTGCCTATGGCCAGGCAGGCTCACCGTCGATCTGGTCGCGACCGCGATCTGGGCCTCGATTGAGATTCACCACCCTTTTCAAATATACGGAGAACTTAGAGGATGCTCTACTAGATATCGTCATCAAATTGCTACCATTTTGCAGTGATTGCGCACATTAAGCAGCAATTAGATGACCCCCAAAAAAAAATCGAAATCACCTGTTAAGATTTGTCTTTCCCAAGTTAATAGAAGTTGAGAAAAGCACTGGATCAACCCTCAAAGCATAGAGTCATGAGCAAAGAATCAAAATATTTATTTCACTCCAGAGCCAGCAATGTGGCCTAACCACTTAAATGACCATGGAAAAATTTAGGAATTCAACCTGGTTAATTATTTTCTTACTAATAGTTTCCCTACTCAACCCCGCTTGCAAACAAGAAGATGATCCTACCCCCACAGAAGAAAAATCTGGGCCTGAAACCATCGTATCCGGACTCCAGGCACCTCAGGGAATAGAAATTGACTCAAAAGGACGATTTTGGGTAGCCAACCAGGGAACTGGGCGAAGTGATGGCTCTATTTGTATGGTAGATCCAAGAGGAAACGTTCATCCCTTTCTGATTAATCTGCCTTCTGTCAAGCAGGAGGGAATGGCAGGTAGTGCGCACCACCTGCTGATTGATGGCGAAGTCCTTTGGGCCACGCTAGGTGTGACCTCCGAGGTACCAACAAGTCTGTTACTCAAACTCAATATCGCTACGTTTGCAGCTGGTGATCCACCGCTAGTCATGGACGATGCTCTTATTGCAGCTGACATCTCTAAACTGACCTTAAATCATCCATTTATAAATCAAACAGGAGAAAGCAATATTTATAATCTATGTCACGGACCAAGTAATTTAATTTATCTGGTCGATGCCGCTGCCAATGCAGTGATTTCCTTTGACAAACAAACAAATGAAATCAAAATACTAGCTGAGCTCCCCAAGCTTCCAAATACCGGTACGCAGGGTCCACCTCAAATTGATGCTGTACCAACCGGCATCACATATCACAATGGTGAAATATTGGTCTCCGCATTCGCAGGATTTCCATTTACGGACGGAAGTTCAAGAATATTTAGAATTAATTCAGATGGCAGTGCCAGTATTTACTTTGATGGCCTGAATGGAGCGGTTGATTTACAAAGCAGTGGCAGCGATCTTTTTATTGTCGAATATGCTCGATTCCGCGGTGGCTTCCAAGGCAATTCAAGTCGTGTTCTGAAGTTGAAAGGCCTGCAACTTGAGGAGGTGGAGAATGAGCTGCATTTCATTAGTGGGATCAGCATTGATGCAAATGCAACTATCTACTTGTCATCCATAGTGACTGGTGATATTCTGAAAATCACCGGCTGACAAAGGAAGTGAGAAAACAACAATGCTGCTAATTACTCACTGCATCTACGGCCAATAAGCTCAAAAAAGATAAGCATGGAATTACGAACGCTAGCACAAATGAAAGAGCTAATGATAAAAACAATTGCAACGGTGGATGCAGATGGAATTGCATTGGCAGCGATTCAGGGTTTGCATGAATTCATCGAAGATCAAACAGATCAAATCAATTCGCAGAAAAAAGTAATTGATATCTAATTCTTTGAATATCCACCACTGAAACAAGATTAATTGACGAAAATGTTTTCTCCAATATCTCGTCCAATCATCAAACTTCAACTTCAATTAGAAACCATATAAAATCAAATTTCACTATGAAAAAACCTAAATTAAATACCATGAATTTCATCTTAAGCTTAAGCCTAGGGTGCTTTATTAGTCAACACATATTAGTGGCACAGAGTATTCCGATCGCACCTCAATTCGAAGTTGAGACCAGCACTAATGGAAAAACCGCCATCCATGGTTACAGTGGCCCAATCGGTCCCATTGTGCCACCACCGAATGATCCAGAGAGCATTGGTGTGGTGGGTATTGGATACTCTGGTGTCAAGGGTGAGGCTAAGGCAGGACAATTTGGACATGGCGTTTGGGGAGTCTCAAAGCGGCATAATTCCAACGGTGTTTTCGGAACAGCGATCGGTAACTATGCCTATGGTGTGAAGGGTGAATCCTCAAGTGGTTACTACGGCGCAGGACTATTTGGAAAATATATTGGAACTGAACTAGGCTTTGGTGTACATGCCGTAGGCCAAGGCACCAATGTTAGAGCCGTATTCGGTGTTTGTACGAATACCTCTACGGGATATGGTGGCTACTTCATAGGAGGATATGGGGTTTATATTTCACCTCGCTTGGGTGTCCAGCGCACCACGCCCTCGTACCCCATCCATGTGGGCACCTCTTCAGGTAATGGCAATGGTGCTCACGTCACAGGTGGTGGTACTTGGACCAATGGCTCTAGCCGGACATTTAAGGAAAACTTTCAAGAGGTAAATCCCAATATGATCCTGGAGGCATTGTCAAAACTCGATATCTCCAAATGGCAATACTTAGATAGCGATGAAGGCACCCATCTTGGTCCAGTGGCCGAAGAATTTCATGAAGCATTTGGTTTGGGTCATGACGAAAAATACATCTCAACCACGGATGCGGATGGAGTCGCTCTTACCGCAATCCAGGCACTCTACGAGAAGATAAAAATATTGGAACAAACCAAACAAGATCAGGAGAAATTATTGAATCAGCTAACCGCAGACACACGAATAGCGAGGCGTCTTAAACGGCTACAATAATCCAATTGTCCAGCAGTTAATCTACAGAACCACCTCAATCATCCATCATGTTACATTGTAACAAGTCCTTTTCCTACACAGTAACTACGCGAGAGATTGAAATCCTACATTTGATTTCGATGGGTCACTCTACCCAAGACATCGCAGGATTCCTTTTTATCAGTAGTGAGACTGTTAAAAGCCATCGACGCAATCTACTTCAAAAGATTGGTGCGAAAAATACTGCGCTCCTTATCCGGTTGGCATTTGAGGCTGGTCTGCTGAGATCAAACAATAGATGATTTCTGTACACAATCTAAAAAAAGTGGCCGCCTCCTGGCGGAGGCGGCCCCAAAGAACAATAAACCTAACTCAAGAAAAAGACGAAAAGCTCTTGCCTCTCAGGTCTAATTAATCCACATTATCATGTAAATATGAATTGTCTTTTTTGATGACTGGTTCATCTTCACCCGAAATTGACCATCGGGATACGTTTACTTCAGATGAATCTGGAACATCATCTAGTTGCACCTGTCTTCTTAAGTAAGCAGGTTCATTTTCCAGATCAATCACTGCCTGCGGATTGTTCAGGCGTTTATTTCTTTCGCGCAAGACTTCTTTCTTTTTGTCGTCACGGTGGCGTGGTCCAGACCCTTTCGACCTCCCGTCCTTACTGTTTTTTAAGTAAGGATCTCCATGAGATTTCACTTGTTGCGCATAGGTACGATCATCTTTTCTAACATCGAGGTCGTAGCTTTGAGTATATTCTCCTTCTCGGTAACCCGTTTCATAAATGCCCAGCTCACGGGCGGTTTTGCGGTCATCTTCTAGAGAAACTACGATTTTCTCTTTTCGTGGTTCGATCAATTCTTCTACCGATCCTTTGTTTTCAAATCCAGTTGCTATGACGGTTACACAGATTTTCTCACCCAACGTTTCATCAAAACAATTCCCCCAAATCAGATCGGTATCTTGACCGGCCTCATCTTGTACAAATTCGGTGATCTCGTAAATCTCATCCATAGTCACCTCTTTAGTTCCGGAGCTAATATTGAGTAAGATATGCTTGGCTCCGCGGATATCGTTATCTTCCAGTAAGGGTGAATTCAAGGCTTCATGTACTGCCTTTCTCGCCCTTCCTTCACCTTCGGTTACGGCTGTACCCATGATTGAGACGCCGCTGTCTCGCATCACTGTGTTTACATCTTCAAAATCTACGTTGACATATCCCGGTACGGTAATGATCTCTGCAATCCCCTTCGCCGCCGTACTTAAGATGTTATCCGCATATCCAAAAGCTTCAGATACGGGTAGATTGCCGTGAATTTCTCGCAGTTTATCGTTTGATACTATAATGAGTGAGTCAACATTTTTCTTGACTTCTTCTAATCCTTCAGCAGCTTGTTCTTTGCGTCGTTTTCCTTCGAACCTGAACGGTACGGTCACGATGGCAACCGTTAGAATATCTAGCTCTTTAGAAGCTTTTGCAATGATTGGTGCTGCACCAGTACCCGTGCCACCACCCATTCCAGCAGTGATAAATAGCATTTTAGTTTCCGATTCAATAAACCTTCGCACATCATCGATGGACTCAATGCAAGCTTGCTTACCCACTTGTGGCAGTGACCCAGCCCCTCGGCCTTCGGTCAGGTGTGGCCCCAGCTGTATCTTAGTGGGAACGGGGCTCAACTCCATACTTTGATTATCAGTATTGCAAATGGCAAAGTCTACTCCGACGATACCCTGTTTATACATATGTGTAACAGCATTACTGCCACCACCTCCTACACCAATCACTTTGATGATAGACCGTTCTTCTTCAGGAATATCAAATTGCATAATCATAGGATTTTGAAATAATTTTAGAATTAGGTTATTGATGCTCTTTAATTAATTTAAGTCTGGGTCGGGTTCTGCCTCAAACCATTCCTTGGTCTTCTGAAATGCTTTCTCCCACCATCCTTGATGATCACTTGTATTGACATTCATTTCGGTTGGATTGGTATGTGTGGTAGCCTCCGTTGGTTGCTCTACTGGTTCTTCCATATTTTCAGTTGCTAGTTCGATGGCGCATTCATAGTCGCGATTTTCAAAAGCATGCTTGAGCAATCCAATACTCGTTGCACAGATTGGAGTTGCTATCTCCTCGGGGTATCCGTGAGCCAGGAGATCGACTGGATAACCGACGCGAGTAGGGATCGCCGTATGGTATTCTGCCAGCATATCTAAGTGTTTCAGCAAAGACCCGCCACCAGTTAAGACAATGCCACCGATTAATTTCTTGTCGTACCCTGAGCGACGAATTTCCCACAGGACATAATCAAATATTTCCTCCATTCGAGCGCGAATAATTAGCGCCAGGTTCTTCTCTGAAATTTCTTTGGGTTCCCGTCCCTTTAGGCCTGGAATCGTAATTATTCGATTGTCATACACCTCTTCTTCGAGTGCAGATCCAAATTTAATTTTTAGTTTTTCCGCTTGATGTGGCATGATGGTACAACCCTCTTTGATATCGCGGGTCACCACATTACCTCCAAATGGGATCACCGCTGTGTGACGAATGATGCCATCGTAAAAAATGGTTAGATCTGTCGTACCGCCACCGATATCTACGAGTGCAATACCTGCTTCTTTTTCTTCATTGCTTAAGATGGATTCGGAACTGGCGATCGGCTCCAGTGTCAGATCCGCTACTTCCAATCCTACTTTCTCAATGCAGCGCAAAATATTATTGGATGCCGTAATCTGCCCTGTGATGATATGGAAATTTGCTTCCAATCGAATACCCGACATTCCGATGGGATCCAAAATACCCTGCTCATTATCCACCGTAAACTCCTGGGGTATGACATGCAGAATTTTATCTCCCGGCGGCAAGACCAACTTGTACATGTCACGAATAAGCTTTTCAATGTCTGGCTGCCCAATCTCATCATGCGCATTGTCGCGAGTTAGTATTCCTCGGTGTTGGAGACTTTTAATGTGTTGCCCAGCTATTCCTACATGTACAATTTTTACTTTTGCATTCAGTTGTTTTTCGACAGCTGAAATGGCTTCCTTTATTGCGTTAACCGTCTTTTCAATATTGGAGATCACACCACGCAAAACACCCTCTGACTTGACTTTGCCCATGCCAAGGATCTCTATTTTACCATATTCATTCATCCTTCCGGCGATAGCGCAGACCTTGGTTGTGCCAATATCTACCGCTATGATAACTTCTTTGGGATCAAATTGATAAGGTCTCATTTCACTCTGTTTATTGTTCTGGAATTAGGTTTTTGAGCGCGATGTTGTGACTACTTGATCGGCAAACTTTAGATTAATACTCTCCAAATCGTTCCAGCCGGTGACGGGCAATCCTGATTCGAAAAAGCGCTTCATTTTTTCGAATTTGCCTTCGATATCTTGTGCATCTCCAAAAATGACATCAAATTTTCCTAGGTTTCCATGGAGAATAATTTCTTGGTTATTCGATACATAAATACCCTCAAGCCAAGCTGTTAAAATTTCGTCTTCCCGGATCGTTTTGATAATATGAAATGCATCCTGTAAACTACCATTGGTTGAATCAATATGCTCTTCGAAAGCACTAACGGCACCTGAAACGATCGGCACCCGGGCCGTGAAATGCTTAGAGAGAGGGAGTTGCACTCCTTCGCAATCCAAGTAGTAATTATTACCGGTTAAATCCATTACTCGAAGAATGGGTGTACGCTGACTGATATCGATATGAAGACGCTCTTGAGCATCGACATAAGCATCCGCTTGGACGATAAATGCTTCTTCCTGTAAAATCTGCTCAACATCCATTAGGTCAATCCGTTCTACCTCGACTCCGACTAGGTCCAATTCATAGGTTGCGATAATTTTCTCTTTGATTTCTTCGAGCGTAATTAAATCATTGCCATCCGTGAGGTGATCTAATGAGTAAATCACTTCCTTGATGGTTTTAACTTCTGTATATGAGACAGCTGCAGCAGTAAGTACGAGAAAACCAATGGCCAGGGTCACCCAACCAGTAATTTTCATGCTCCGTACAAATTCACCTTTTGCTTCATCTCAGTTATTGGCTATTGCTAAAACTTCCTTTACAATTTTATCAGTTGCTTGGGGTTCTGCCATCTTCTTGGCTTCGTGACCCAATTGCTTCATTCTAACTTCATCATGGATTAATTGTAATGCTTGCTCCAACAATTTTTCTGAGGCTTCCCGATCAGCAATAATCACCGCCGCGTTTCTTTGAGCTAGTGATTGTGCATTGATCGTTTGATGATCTTCAGCCACATTAGGCGATGGCACCAGAATGGCTGGCTTTCCCAGTAGACACAACTCTGATATGGTCAGCGCTCCTGCACGACAGATAATTAAGTCTGCAGCGCAATAGGCCAAATCCATACGATCAATAAAGACGTTGGCAGTCACTTGATCTAATTTTGCGGTCTCGCTTTGCAGATAAGTTGATTCGTAAATTTTTCCAATCTGCCAAATCCACTGCACATCCTTAGCGTCACTAATTTTCGCAAAGCCTTTGTCCATCACCTGATTGAAAGTACGCGCACCGAGGCTACCACCTATGATTAAAATTGTTTTGCATTTTTCCCTTAAACCGAAGTGAGTTCTGGCTAGCGATTTATCTTGACCACTTTGTAGATCACCTCGGACCGGATTTCCGGTCAGGACAATTTTTTCTTTATCAAAATATTTGTCCATGCCTTGGTAGGCCACGCAAACCTTTCGCACCAATTTAGACAACCACTTGTTAGTGAGACCAGGGTAAGAGTTTTGTTCTTGTACCAGGGTGGGTATGCCCATTTTAGCGGCTACATACAGGGTAGGTCCGCTCGCAAACCCACCGACACCGATGACCACTTGGGGTCCAAAACTCCTTAAAATTCGGTATGCGGCCACCAGACTACTCACCAATTTAATGGGAAACATTACATTCTTCCATGTCAAAGATCTTTGCAGGCCGCTGATCCAGAGGCCCTTTATTTGATACCCCGCAAGAGGCACTTTTTCCATTTCAATTTTTCCTTTCGCCCCAACAAAGAGAATTTCCACCTTTGGAAATTTTGCTCTGATGGCATTTGCGATGGCGATCGCTGGAAAAACATGTCCGCCAGATCCGCCACCACTAATCACGACCCGGCGCAGCGCATTTGCCATTATTTTGCAACCATGGCTAATTGTGTATTTTCATTCATTCGCTCAATGTACTTGCTAACACTCAAAATAATTCCGAATGAAATACATGTGAAAATGATCGACGTACCACCCATACTTACCATGGGTAGGGTCAAACCGGTCACCGGTACAAGATGTACACTGACCGCAATATTTGCATACGCCTGAAGCACTAGACTCAGACATAAACCAATCGATAATATAGCTCCGAAGGTTTTAGGACTTCTCGTGACCAACCGAATGCATCTTACCGTCAAAAAGAAATAGAGCGCAATGATGGTAAAACCACCGAGCACGCCATATTCCTCGCAGATTATGGCGTAAATAAAATCAGCATACGGATAGGGAAGGTAATTATCCTGAGTACTCTGACCTGGTCCTACTCCAAACCAACCGCCTTCCGCAATTGCAATTTTTGCCTGCTGAATTTGGTAACCGCCCTCCGGATCATTAACAAATGAATTGATACGTGACATCCAGGTATCAACTCGAATAAATTCTGGAAATAAATAACCCAAGGCAATCAATCCTGCCATGACCATCAAGCCCAGCACACATAACATGGTGATGTATTTCAAGTGCACCCGTCCAATGAACATCATGGTCAGGCAGGTCACAAATAGAATAATTGCACTAGAGAGGTCAGCAGGAGCGATTAATGCACAAACGATCAAAACAGGAACGATGATGGGTACAAATGCACTGCTAAAATCTTTGATATAGTCTTGCTTGAAGGCAATGGACCTTGCCACATAAATAATCAGGGCAATCTTAGCAAAATCAGAAGGCTGAATCGTAATCCCTAAGCCCGGAACTGAAAGCCAGCGGCGAGCTTCATTAACTTCTGGTGCAAAAAATAGGGTGAAGGCCAGCAATGGAATAGCTATGGAAAGCAAGATCGGTGCAATGATAGAATAGCGCATGTAGTACATTAAGTGACATATGTAACAACATGCAAGACCAGCCATCAAGATGATAAAATGCTTGACCACATAGTACTCTGTATTGCCCCCCCGTTCCTTATAGGCCAGCGTTTCTGTTGAACTGTAAATGGCCATGAGAGAAAAAGCAGCCAAGAGGGTGATAATCAGCCAAATGGCTAGATCACCTTTCAGCTCGTTGTACAGCTTACTCTTCAAGGAAATCAATTGGCTCATCTTTCTTTTGAGTCGGTTCTTTTTACGTCTTTGGTTCGCCATGATGGGTTGGGAATGGAAGCCCAGGCCTCCATTCCGCCCTTTTTTCCTCGTCAATCTCTCACTTCAAATCCCATCCTTAGTCGAAAAGCCCGTGTTAATAGGACTAAAAAATGTAGTTTTCTCTTACTAAAGCTCTTATTTATTACTATCTACAAATATATGTATTTTCTTCAATAATAATAAATTACAGATGTAATTTATAAATAATATATAGTATTTAGTATAGGTATTACCTGATTTTTAAGGTGATTATGGTAAAAACTGCCAAAAGAACTCCTACGATCAGAAATCTCGTGACAATCTTGGACTCATGCATGCCCATCTTCTGATAATGGTGATGTAAGGGAGCCATTCTAAAAATGCGTCTGCCGGTCCCATATTTTCTTCGGGAATACTTGAAGTAGCCAACTTGCAGTACCACAGAGAGGTTTTCGATCAAGAAGATTCCACAGAGAATAGGAATTAGCAATTCCTTACGCAGTACAATGGCCAAGGTGGCAATGATCCCACCGATGGTTAGACTCCCAGTATCCCCCATAAAAACTTTGGCCGGGTATGCATTATACCAAAGGAAGCCGATGCAAGCTCCTATAAAACAGGCTGAAAAAACAACCAGCTCACTGGTATTTGGCAAATAGAGGATATTCAGGTAGTCGGCAAATAATGCATGGCTCGACACATAAGCTAAGATCCCGAGTGTACCACCTACGATGGCTGAAACACCCGTAGCCAAACCATCAATCCCATCCGTCAGGTTTGAGCCGTTAGAAACACTGGTAACAATCAAAATGACTATAATCAGAAAAAGCAGCCATACCCATTTGTCGGCCGCGGACCCCAAAAAAGAAATGAAAAACTTATAGTCCAGGTTATTGCCCTTCACAAATGGGATATTTGTGGTCGTGGTTTTGACATAAGCCATTTCCCTACTGTTGGTCAAGCCATCATCCCTGGCAGGGATGGTTTCAATGATTTCATATCCTTTTTCAGCAGCGTGTTCGGCATCAACGCGGACCACAACGTCGGGGTGCATTAACATCACCAAACCCACAATGACCCCTAGCCCAATCTGGCCGAAAATCTTAAATTTCCCTCGCAGACCCTGTTTATTTTTCCGAAATACTTTGATGTAATCATCTGCAAAGCCGATGGTTGCCATCCACAATGTCACAACAATCATCAACAAAATGTAAATGTTATCAAGACGCGCTAACAGCAAGCAAGGAATGAGTGTTGCCATGATAATAATTACCCCACCCATCGTGGGGGTACCTTGCTTTTCGATTTGCCCTGTTAATCCCAGGTCTCTTACAGTCTCTCCTACCTGCTTTTTTTGTAAGAGCGTGATTATTTTTCCACCCCACAATATCGAAATGACTAAAGATAGAATGATGGCCACACCGGCACGAAAGGAAATGTATTGGAAAAGGGATGCTCCGGGAAAATCATGAGCCTCTTGTAAGTAATTAAATAGGTGGTACAGCATTAATTCATTATTAGCATCTCGAAAGAGGTGCTGCAGCAGAATTTAAATCTGCTGCAACACACAAAACCAACCTGAGAATGAACGTGTATCTTAAATCTTTCATGATTAGTTGAGACATGCTTGCACTAATTCCCGATCATCGAAAGGGAGTTTTTTACCGCTTATTTCCTGATAGGTCTCATGACCTTTACCTGCGATTAGAATAATTGATTGCTGCTGACCCAACATACAAGCAGTTTTGATGGCTTCCGCCCGATTTGTGATGGACAAGACCTGCTTTGCCTTGTCGGCTGGCACCCCTTCTTCCATTTCGCGGATGATGGCTTCGGGTTCTTCATCGCGTGGATTATCGGAAGTCAATACCACCCGATTGCTATAGCGGCAGGCAATGGCTGCCATTTTAGGTCTTTTGCTTGCATCTCGATTGCCGCCACATCCCACTACCGTAATCACCTGATCATCTGGCCATTTAATTTCGACGATGGTCTCCAAAACTTTCTGCAGTGCATCAGGTGTATGGGCATAGTCCACCAGGGCCGTCACCTTATTTGCCACATTCTGAAAAACTTCGAATCTACCCGGAGGTGCTTTCAGTGCACTCATGGCTTGCAGGATCTCCATATGATCTTGATCGAGTATGCGCGCTGCTCCATATACGGCAAGCAGATTCTGTGCATTAAACAATCCAACTAATTGGGTAAATACTTCGGTCTGGTTTAATTGCAGTTGGAGCCCCGTGCGTTCATTGGCAATGACTTTGCCCTTAAAATCTGCTGGGTGTTGGAGCGCATAGGTAAACTTGCCAGCCTTGCTGTTTTGGAGCATGACTTGCCCATTGCGATCGTCAATATTAACCAGCGCGTATGATGAAGCATCCAGTGTATCGAAGAAGGATTTTTTCACCCGAAGATATTCGGCGAAAGTCCCATGGTAATCTAAGTGATCGTGCGTGAGATTCGAAAAAATTCCTAAGTTGAATTTTGCCCCGGTCACTCGATGTTGATCGAGCGCATGAGAACTTACTTCCATAAAGACATAGACACATCCATGCTCGACCATTTCTGACAATTGCCGGTAAAACTGTATGGGATCGGGTGTCGTTAAAGAAGCGGGCAATATCACCGATGCAATTCTAATCCCGATCGTCGAAATCAGACCGCATTTGTAGCCAAGATTGCTAAACAATTGATATAATAAAAACGAAATGCTGGTTTTTCCATTGGTACCGGTGGTGCCGACCAAAATGCACTTCTCATCGGGATGGTCATAGAAATTCTGTGCGACCAGTGCTGTGGCAAGCCTGGTATCTTCAGTTCGAATCACGGTAACCTCAGGGTGCACTTCCACATCTTGCGACACCAAAATCGCTCTAACACCCTTGCTAAGTACCTCATTAATGTATTGGTGGCCGTCCGTCTGAGTTCCTTGAATGGCCATAAAAAGGTAGCCAGGGGATACTTTCCTTGAATCAACCGTAATCCCGGAAATCGACATCTCTATGTCACCCTGCACGATTTCAGATGCAATTCCTGTTAATATCTCACCGAGTTTTTTTGTCATTTAGATTTACCCCAGGTATAACAAAATGTTTTGTCCATTGATTTTGGTACCAGGCTTCACCGATTGATCTACGACTTTTCCGGAACCATTTACTTTAACTTTAAGTCCACGATTTTCGAGAATGAATAACGCATCTCGTAATCCCATACCTTTAACATTAGGTACTTCGTACATTCTCAGTGCTCGATTTTCCAGGGACATGGTTTGGTCATCACCTGGCATCAAGATTGACCACTCGTTGTTTGCGTTATTGATATATGGTAAGTCAAAGTAGTCCAATATTTTGACGACATCTGCGGTGTAGCCTGCTTCAAAGACCGGCATACTCCGTACATCTAGATCTTGCTTGGGTTTGGCGATGGCCACTAGGCGCACATCAGTGGCCATACATTGATCCGCAATTTTTTTAAAAACTTGCCCTGCCACCGTACCACCATAATAACCATTCTTCGTAGGCTGATTTACGAGTACAATACACGAGTAGACCGGATTATCTGCCGGGAAGTAGCCCACAAAAGATGCCTGATATTTTCCCTCCTCCCCTTTCCAATATTCCAGCTTGGTCGTGCCGGATTTTCCAGCAAACGAGTAGTGGGGGGAACGTAGATTTCTGCCCGTACCATTTTCTACCACACCTTCCAACAATTCTCTAGCCGTACGAATGGTCTCTTTCGAGGCAATTCTATTCTTTACAACTTTCGGCTTGAAGCTCTGCAACACCTGACCAGCAGCGCGCACTTCCTGTACTAAATAAGGTCTCATTCGCTTACCATTGTTGGCCACACTATTATAAAAGGCAAGCGTTTGAATGGGAGCCAGCGTGAGCTCATAACCATGCGACATCCAGGGTAAAGTCATCACCGAGCTCCAGTCCTTTTGATAAGCATCTTTGATCTTCGGTGCTGCCTCACCCTCTATTTCAATACCCGTCTTATTGTGAAGTCCAAATTGCCTCAATCTGGCTATGTACTTTTCAGCTCTTTTCGTCCTGCCGTATTCTCGTTGAATAATTTTGGCGATGCCCACGTTAGACGATATTTCAAAGGCATGTTTAATGGTGATGTTGGTCCATTTTCGCCATTCGGCATCCTTCATTTGAAATTTTCCAAACATGGCGCGACCATGATTAATATTTACGGAATCGTAGATATCGACATAACCATCCTCTAGTAATGCCATCATGGAAGCCAACTTAAAGGTTGATCCGGGCTCGGTAGCGTCGCCGATGGCATGATTGAAAGCCTCCCAGTAGGTTCCCCTCTTTCCCTTATCTAAATTTACCATGGCTTTAATCGCCCCGGTTTTCACCTCCATGATGACAGCCGAACCAAATTTTGCATCATGTGTGAGCAGTGCGTCCATTAGTGCTGTATGCGCTATATCTTGAATACGCATATCTAAAGTCGTAACAATATCCCTACCTTTCTCAGGCTGGATTTCCGAAAGATCATTTACTGGCACCCAAATTCGATTCCCTACTTTTTGCATTAATTTCTTGCCGGCAGCACCCTGAAGGTATTCATCAAAACTGCCTTCTAAGCCGATCGATGGTGCATTTTTTCGATAAAGACCAACTGTTCTTGAACCGATATCCTTAAAGGGTTTGAGCCGTTTTGATTTTCGTTCTACAATTAAACCTCCGCGATATTTTCCCAATCTGATCAAGGGAAATTTTTTGATACTTGTGAGTTCTTCATAAGTCGCATTTTTCTTGATCAAGAAATATCGATCACCGGCCTCCCTCCTTCGCACAAGTTTACGCCGTACATCAGCAACAGATCGGTTGCGATACACGAAGTGAGCCAGATAATAGGCTAGCGAATCCACATGTCGCTCAAAGATTGTGTTTGTCATGGCTTCCGACCGCAGATCCATATGTAAATCAAACTGCGGCACAGAGGTAGCGAGTAAGTAACCGTCAGACGAATAGATGTTCCCCCGATCTGGTTCAATATCGATGAACTTTAATTTCGTACTGTCTCCCTTCTCTCTCCAGGTATCTGCCTCCAGTATACCAATTTTGACCGTGCTTCCAACCAGCACAATGGCCAGCAATGCAAGACCTGCCATGATAATGTAAGCCCGTAGAAGTAACTCTTTCTTGTGGCTCATAATGGCATCCTATTTGATTTTCTTGGTCTGGATCCGCTTGGGAAATGCCCCCTTGTTGGACAGTCGGATGGCGCTGACGTCCTCGCTTAACTCACTGTAGGTTTGCTGATAGATTACATCAGATTTAACCGACATGTAATTCCAATTCAGTTCTTTAATTTCGGCTCTTAGGGCATCTATTTTTCGCACTTTCTTCTCGGTGTAGTGTGCATTGGCAATGTAGATCATGGCTAAAAAAATTAGAAAAAAAACATAGGGCAAATTTCGATTTACCCAGGCTGCGTCGAAGACATTAAGATCAGTAGTATGCTCTTTCTTTTTTTTTGCCAAAATTCTGTTAATCTATTTTCTCGGCAACTCTAAGTTTTGCGCTCCGAGCTCTATTATTTAATTTTATTTCTTGGTCAGTTGGAGTAATTGGTTTTTTTGTCAACGGCCTCATGGACCATGGACTATCTTCCCTTCGATTGGAAAATGTTGCCTTTTGAACACCATCAATCTGACCACGCTTCATAAAGTGTTTTACGATTCGATCTTCAACCGAGTGGTAAGTAATAACAATTAACCTACCACCCGGCCTCAAGACTCGCTCGCTTGTTTTCAAGAGTGCCACCAGGGCACCCATTTCATCATTGACCTTTATTCGAATAGCCTGAAATAACTGCGCGAGATATCTGGATCGATTTCCAATCACAAATGGCTCTATGCACTGTAGTAAATCTTGTGTGTTTTGAATCGGTCGGCTCTTGCGTCGAGTTAAGATGGCCCTGGACACGGTCTTTGCATTGCGCACTTCTCCATACTTACTTAGCACATCGATCAATTCAGCCTCGGAAGTCTTAGCTAGAAACTGTTTTGCGGAGGTATCTCCCAGCTGATTCATTCTCATATCCAGGATTTCTGAATGCTGGTATGAAAACCCTTTATAATCAGCATTCAACTGGAAAGATGACACCCCGAGATCAGCCAAGATGCCGTCGACCGTTTGGACGCCGTAATACCTAAGAAAATTTGCAACGTACCGAAAATTACTCCGTATCAAAACCAATCTGTGGTCATCAATGCGTTGGTCGATGGCATCCTTATCCTGGTCAAAGGCATAGAGTTTTCCGGACGATCCCAGCAAATCTAAAATGGCACGACTATGACCTCCACCACCGAAAGTTACATCTATGTACAATCCATCTCGCCGGGTAATCAGAGCATCGACTGACTCCTTAAGTAAAACCGGATCGTGAAAGTCAGTCATCCAAATTCAAGTTGGACGAACTGCTTCCCAGCACCTTCTCCGCCAAACCGGCAAAATCTTGCGGCTGGTTTTGCAACCAATTCTGATAGGTGTGAAGATCCCACATCTCAATTCGGTCCAGGTAGGCAAACAACACGACCTCTCGATCGATCGAAGCATACTGCAACAAGTTTTTGCTGATCAGGATGCGATCAGCTCCATCAGTGGTGACATCACATACACCCCGGAAGAAGTAGCGGATAAAATTCCGATCCTGAGTGCGATAAACGTTGAGTGCATTAATTTTTTCAAGATTTTCTTCCCAAACTTTTTCAGGATAGATGACCAAGCAGTTTTCGAACCCCCGATTCACGAAAAATCGAAATGGTCCTGAACCTCCCAGCTGACGCAGCAAAGGTGTGGGCACACGAAGACGACCCTTCGCGTCCAACTTGCACTCGTACTCGCCATGCAATTGGGGTAGTGTCATGAAAACTAGCTAGTCCTATTTATTCAAATGTATAAGAATTCCCACTTTTCACCACATCTACCCACCAAAATCTACTTACACCCCTCCATGACATTTGTGATTTGCCGATTTCTTCCTTCAAAAACATCAAATCAGTGATTTTTTGTCATCAATTTGATGGCATTATCTATATATCTAATATATGAGTATGTATACACTACTTATTATCATAATAATACACATATAGTATATTACAATTTGTAAATAGCTGTATTTTCAGAAGAGATGATATTGGTGGTAAAAAGTGGGAAAAAAAAGGACTAGCTCGAAAACTAGGCGGGATAACTGCCAAAGAGGCTCTTAATTCGCATCTTGAGGACACCAAAAACCGCTTCATGAATGATGCCAGTGGAAAGCTTTGAAACACCCTCCACACGATCAATGAAAGTGATTGGAATTTCTTGAATCTTAAAGGATCGCAAATACGCTGAAAATTTCATTTCAATCTGAAACGCATACCCAACAAATCGAATTTTGTCTAGCGGAATGGCTTCCAGGACCAGATGGCGATACCCAACGAAACCGGCGGTCGGATCCTTGACGGGCATCCAGGTAACCAGGCGAGTGTAGAGTGAGGCACCGAATGACAAAACAATCCGATCCCAAGGCCAATTCTTGACCTTACCACCTTTTACATACCGCGAGCCCACCACCAAATCAGCTCCATCTTGGAGTACTTGATACATTCTCACTAGATCCTGGGGATTATGCGAAAAATCAGCGTCCATCTCAAAGATCGCCTCATAGGCATGAGCCAGACCCCATTTGAATCCAGCAATATAAGCTGTGCCCAACCCCTGTTTACCTTTTCGCTCCATGAGAAAGAGTCGATCACGGTAATCTTCCTGGATCGACTTGATGATGTCTGCGGTGCCATCAGGTGACCCGTCATCTACCACGAGTAAATCGAAGGGTATCTCTAGTCCAAATACAGCATCAATGATCTTGGCGATGTTTTCCTTCTCATTGAAGGTTGGAATGATAACGAGCGCTTTCATTTGATCTATCGGAGATGAGTTTAATCTGTCATGATATGGGACTCCAAACTAGGTAGGATTTTGATATCTCTGAGGATTAACAACATACATCATATCAAAAATCGCCTCGAAGATATCTTCTGCATTTGGTTTGGCGTAATAATCTCCATCTGAACCGTATGGTGGTCGATGATCTTTTGCGGTCAGTGTTCGTGGCTCGAGATCAAGATGGTTAAATCCTTGATGTTTTTCTATGACTTGCTGCAGCATGAAAGCGGTTGCTCCGCCGGGCACATCTTCATCTACAAAAATGATCTTATTGGTTTTCTTTAAGGACTCAACGATAATACCCTCCGTGTCAAAAGGCATAAGTGTCTGAACATCAATGAGTTCTACAGAAATATCAAATGTTGCTAACCGTTCAGCAGCCATCTGCGCAATGCGAATGCAGGCTCCATAGGTCACGAGGGTTACGTCAGAGCCTTCTCGAAGTACCTCAGGAACACCGTAAGGCACGGTATATTCTCCAAGATTAACCGGCAACCGCTCTTTCTGTCGATATCCATTTAAGCATTCAATCATCAGTACCGGATCATTGATACCGAGCCAGGTCTGATACATGCCAGCTGCCTGAACCATGTTTCGGGGTACCAGGACATGCATTCCTCGCAGACTGCCGAGTAAAAGACCCATCGGAGAACCTGTGTGCCAGATTCCCTCTAATCGATGGCCACGAGTGCGAATCAAGGCTGGTGCTTTTTGAATGCCAGCGGAGCGATAGCTCAAGGTGGCTAAATCATCGGTTAATGGGGCCATGGCGTAAACGATATAATCGAGGTACTGGATTTCAGCAATGGGTCTCAACCCACGCATGGCCATACCGATGGCTTGCCCCACAATGGTCCATTCTCGAATACCTGTATCAAATACTCGCTCATCGCCGAAAGCCTGCTGCATACCTGCTAGTCCCTGATTGACATCACCAAGACGCCCCACGTCTTCGCCAAAAGCAAATAAATTGGGATGTTGCCTAAAGGCTTGCTTGAAATAATGATTCAATACCTCGTACCCATTTACGACGGGACTCTTCTCATCGTAGATCGGATCAACCACCGAGACCCTACTCAGAGATCCCGACGCTCTACTGTACAGATGAGTGCCAAAATTTTCATAGAATCGCTGATCTAGCTGCTCATTCCACGATTTCATCACGCTAAAATCAACCCCTTGCGACATCATGCGAAAGATGGCCTGTCGAGCTAGCGATTGCAGCTCACTAAGCTCTGGATCAATCAACTTTTTGGCTTTCGATACAAAGCCTTCTAATACTCCGTTTGTAGAACTCTTTTGAAGGATCTCCACCAACTCGCTCCTAGCTACTTTAATGGGCTGGGTTTTAGCCATCCAAGCTTCCTTTTTACAGTCCTTGGCATATTTCTGCGCTTGTAACCTAATCTCTTTCAATTCTGACTCTGTGGCAAGCCCAACTCGCTCGATCCACTCACCAAATGAGCGGATACAATCCTGCTCCAACTCCCAATCCAGTCGTTCCTTAGACTTATACCTTTCTTGCGATCCTGAGGTGGAGTGTCCTAGAGGCTGGGTGGCATTCTGCACGTGAAAAAGTGCTGGACAATGGCTCTTTCGAATCTTATCAAAACCTCGAATGAACATATCACAAAGTCCGGCGTAGTCCTTGGCCTCGGCGGTGTAGATCCGGACTCCTCCTCCATCCTCCTCGGCTAAGAATCCTTCCATGGCCCGAGAAATGCTTGCTTTTACCGTCTGATACTTGGTGGGTACTGATATCGCATATCCATCGTCCCATACGCAGAAGGCAATCGGCACTTGCATGACCGCAGACGCGTTTACAGCTTCCCAAAATGCGCCCTCGCTGGTGCTTCCGTCACCAATGCTACACATCACTACCTCATTGCCATGCTGCGAAAATTGATCGCGACCGAGATCGGGAAGGGCTCGAAACTTCTTTGATGCCAACGCCAGGCCGACAGCTCGACCCATTTGTCCTGCTGTACAAGAAACATCCGAGGTGGTATTGAACTGAGCCATGTGATTCCTCCAATTCTCCGCTTCATCTACGTATGGTGTAGCAAAGTGAGTCATCATTTGACGGCCCTTTGAGAATGGATCCCGATCACTGTCTGCATACAATTGTGCAAAATAATCTTGAACGCTGGAGATGCCCAGTGCAAACATGAGTGTTTGATCCCGATAATACCCAGCTCGGTGATCACCGGCTTTTAGTGCTTTGGCGAGTGCAACTTGAATAACTTCCTTCCCATCCCCGGTGATGCCGAATTTGGCTTTCCCAGTGAGAACCTCTTTACGCGCCAAAATGGAGGCTTCGCGACTCACACAACAGATATAGTAGTCATTGAGTACCTCCTTCCGAAAGCTCTCTTCGTCATTTGACCGGGCTGAATCTACTGTGTAAAGTGGTCTAAAAGCGGTGGTCTCCATGCATGTATTTAAACTCCCTCTAGCCAATGAAAGACTGGAACGACGGGTGTCACTAGCGCCGGTAAAGATAGCATCTTTAGCAGATTAATTAAATCAGATCGTCGTCTCCCCTGGCTGTAAAAATCGTGCCGTAAGCTTGGGGTAGGCCTATCGGATCTATTTCGCTAACGCGGCCAAATACCGAATTGGGTCAATGCCCGCCCAAGATGGCTCTTCAGCCACATAACGACTAGATCATCTTTTAGTCAAAAATAGCCCCCAGCTGGGAACATATTTTGGCCTAATTTTCGTTAACTGTTTGAATGGTGAGGGAACCAGGGAATCTGAATCCTCTAAATGGTCGTTGCACATAAATTCTTTTAAAAATCATACCTTTATAGCGTAAAATAATAGCACAATGAAAAAATTATGTTTTGCCTTGATGTTTTCTGTGATGGGTGGGTCCTTACTCATGGCCCAACAGCAGACTGAAAAAGCACCGATCTCTCATGACGATGTCCAGGTTGAAGAGCAAGTTGAAGAAATCACCGGACCTCAGATGACCTTCGAGACCATGGTCATGGATTATGGTGAGATAGAGCAGGGATCCGATCCGCTACGGAAGTTTGCCTTCGTCAATACCGGGATTGAGCCGCTTGTCATTAAGAATGCCAAAGGTAGTTGTGGTTGTACGGTACCAGACTATCCGAAGGAACCCATCTTTCCTGGTGAAGGTGCAGATATCGATGTACGATATGACACCAATCGCGTTGGGCAGTTTACTAAGACTGTCACTTTGACGACCAATACAGCCGAAGAGAAGATTGTGCTAACGATCAAAGGCAATGTTAAGAAGAAAGTCGAAGAAGAAAGTGTACCCGCTAAAGAGGGTTCAATTTTCTAATGATACATCTCGAATGATATTTTACGATCCCTGCTCAAGTTCGTTTGAGCAGGGATTTTTTTTGTCCATACGAAAACGGATGCAGATTAATTCTAATTTTACAGCATAAGACATCAGATCAGTCACATATGCTAGTACTACTGTCGCCGGCAAAGTCACTTGACTTTCAACCCCTCAAAGATATTCCCCGCACCCAAGCAAGATTAAAAAAGGATGCGCAGGAGCTGGTTGAGGTCATGCGACCTAAGAAACCCAACGATCTCAAAAAACTAATGTCCATCAGCGATAAATTGGCTGATCTAAATGTGGCCAGATTTCAAGCATTTAAGAAATCACACGCTGGCAATCATGCCAAACAAGCTATGTACGCCTTTACGGGTGACGTATATGTCGGATTAGATGCAAATAGTTTCACCAAATCACAAGTAGACTTTGCGCAGAGGCACTTGCGAATTCTTTCTGGCTTATATGGATTACTGCGACCGCTCGATGTGATTCAACCTTACCGACTAGAGATGGGTACCAAGCTAAAAACGGCCAGAGGAGATAAACTCTACGATTTTTGGGGTGATACAATCTCCAACCTAATCAATAAGGATCTGAAGCAATTGGGTAGCAAACTCGTATTGAATCTTGCATCTCAGGAGTACCTCAAGGCAGTGAGTCGCAATGCGATCAAGGCTCAAATTATTGACGTTAATTTTAAGGAACTGAGAGATGGCAAGTTGAAATTCATCTCGTTCAGTGCCAAAAAGGCACGAGGCCTTCTCTCTCAATACATCGTTAAGAATAAGGTAACCACGATGGAGCAGGTAAAGGGCTTCAACTATGAGGGATATGCTTACCATGCCGATGCTTCCACCGATGATCAGCTTTTGTTTACCCGTTGACCGCACCGAAAATTTGCGCCTGGCAGTAACCAAAAGTTGTCACCATTGACCTTACCTGGCCCCTATCAAGCCTGTATCTTTGATCTAGATGGAGTGATCGTAGACACTGCCAAATACCACTATTTAGCATGGAAGCAACTGGCCAGGCAATTCGCCTATGATTTCACTCCCGCTGACAACGAGCAGTTGAAGGGAGTCAGCCGGACTCAGTCTCTAGAGCATATTTTGAAACTAGCAGGTCTCTCGCGAACGAACCCGGAGAAGGAAGCGCTCTGCCAGCAAAAGAACAAGTGGTACTTAGATTTTGTGCAAGATATGACACCAGCCGAAATCTTGCCTGGCTCGGTGGAACTCATCCAAGAACTTCGCTCCGTTGGCATTAAGGTTGGGCTCGGAAGTGCGAGTAAGAATGCTCCTCTCATCCTAGACACTTTGGGTATCACACCATTGTTTGACTGTGTAATGGATGGAAACAAAGTTCAAAAAGCAAAGCCAAATCCTGAAGTATTCTTGAGAGCAGCTCAAGAGCTCCAGGTTCCTCCCGAGCGGTGCATAGTATTTGAAGATGCTCAAAAGGGAATTCAAGCAGCAAAAGAAGCCGGAATGCTAGGCATAGGAATTGGTGATCCAACTTACTTGAGCGAGGCCGATTACGTGATGCCTAATTTTGAGAATTTTACCATGGCAGATTTATCATTGATCCATCAGCAGTATTGTCAAGGCTCATGAAGAATTATATCCAGCACCATCCGTGGCAGATCATTGAAGCGTCATTTGACCCCAATCTCCACCAAATTTCCGAAAGCTTATTTAGCATCGGCAATGGCCGGATGGGACAAAGAGCAAATTTTGCCGAAACCTATAGTGGTAAGCATCTGGCGGGGACTTATTTGGCCGGTATTTATTATCCCGATAAAACGCGGGTAGGATGGTGGAAAAATGGATATCCGGAGTATTTTGCTAAAGTACTTAATGCACCCAATTGGCTAGGCTTAACGATTTCGATTGATGATCAGCGGGTCGACATGGCCAAGTGGAAAATCGATTCTTTCTCACGTATTCTAAATATGGAAGAAGGAATTTTAGAGAGGAGATCGATTCTTAAAAATGAAAGAGGAGTCGAAGTCGAAATCAGCAGTCGAAGATTTTATCATGAGATAAATAAAGACTTGGCCCTCCTAGAATATTCTATTAAAGTTTTAAAAGGGTCTCCCAAAATTGAATTCGCCAGTGCCATCGACGGCGATGTATACAACGAAGATTCAAATTACGGCGAACAGTTTTGGGAAAATTACCAAACACAATCCTTCGGTGAGATCGGTACTTTAAGTGCATCAACTAAGAAAACACAATTTCGAGTACAGTATGCCATGAAAAATCATTTGACCTGCAATCAAGTTGAGGTCACAAGATTTCAAATGCAGTTGGATCAAAAGGCCGTCACACAAAAATGGTATGTGGACGGTCAGCCCGGTGATATTGTCAAACTGCAAAAATTTGTTTGCATCACCAGTAATTTCTATTACCAGGAGCATGAACTAATATCCGTTTGCAGAGACCAACTGAAGCTTGCTGTTGAGCGTGGATTTCAAACCCTATTCAATGAACATCGAAAAGCCTGGTCTCAGAAATGGTCCAAGAGTGATGTCTGCATCGAGGGAGATATTGGTGCTCAACAGGGAATCAGGTTCAACATATTTCAGCTATTGCAAACCTATAGTGGTGACGATCCGCGCCTTAACATTGGCCCTAAGGGTTTCACGGGTGAAAAGTATGGCGGAAGCACCTATTGGGATACGGAGGCATATTGTCTACCCTTTTATCTGGCAACCTGTCCACCAGCGGTACCTCGAAACCTGCTAAAATATCGATACAATCATCTGGCAAAGGCCATTGAAAATGCGACCCTTTTGGGGTTTAGCGATGGAGCGGCTCTCTATCCGATGGTGACCATGACAGGAGAGGAATGCCACAATGAGTGGGAAATTACCTTCGAAGAAATTCACCGCAACGGAGCTATTGCCTATGCCATCTATGACTATATAAACTACACAGGCGATGTGAGTTATTTATGGGATGGAGGTTTGGAAGTACTGGTGGGAATTGCTCGTTTTTGGAGACAGAGATTTCATTTCTCTGAACCTAAACAACAATTTGTCATGCATGGTGTGACAGGACCGAATGAATATGAAAACAATGTCAATAATAATTGGTACTCTAATTATATCGCTCGCTGGTGTCTACGCTATGCTGCTGAAAAAGCCGAAAAAATGATCTTTGGGAAGGAGAGAGCGCTCCCCGTAGAACTCCAGAAATTGTCGGTCACCCTGGATGAAATCCACGGATGGACATCACTCGCAAATAATATATTCCTGCCTGAAGATGAAGAACGTAATATTTTTTTGCAACAAGAAGGTTTTCTAGATAAGGAAATAAAGTCAGTAGATCACATTCCCGAGAACCAGAGACCGATTAATCAACACTGGAGTTGGGATAGGATTTTACGCTCATGTTATATTAAACAGGCAGACGTTTTGCAGGGACTTTATTTCTTTGAACAAGATTTTACGACTCAGACCATTGCCTCCAATTTCAACTTTTATGAGCCACTCACCGTGCACGAATCGTCCCTATCTCCATGCGTACATGCCATTCTAGCCTGCACGATTAAAAAGTATGATAAAGCTTATGAAATGTACTTGAGAACAGCACGTCTTGACCTCGATGACTATAATAACGACACGGAAGATGGATGTCATATCACCAGCATGGCTGGCACTTGGCTTGCCATCGTAAAGGGATTTTCCGGACTCCGGGTAAGAGATGATACCTTGTCACTACACCCATACTGTCCGAAAAAATGGAGCAGTTTTCAGTATCACTTCAAGTTTCGCGACCGTGACCTCGAAATAAAAATCACCCAGGATGAAGTTCGCATATTTAATACAGGCAAAAAATTAGACATTATGGTTTATGACCAAGGAGTGCATCTACCCGAAGCCGGAGTTGCCACCATTAAAGGAAATTATAACTCGCTCTGATGAACCGTATTTATAAGGTATTCTTCGTGACCATCACCTTCTTTTCTTGCCAAAACAATCCTAGTGCAACCGCTCCATCCGCCGTTGAGCGCAAGATTTTTCATGTCCGTAAAATGAATACTCCAACATGGTCTCGGAGCGCCAGCATGTATGAAGTGAATGTTAGAC
Organism: Saprospiraceae bacterium; assembly: GCA_965223215.1. Taxonomy (GTDB): domain Bacteria; phylum Bacteroidota; class Bacteroidia; order Chitinophagales; family Saprospiraceae; genus JABDMH01. Next base: position 1,819,250 of record CBDCVZ010000010.1, read on the forward strand.
ATTTTTCGAAGGAGGGTACTTTCAAAGCCCTTCAGGAAGATCTACCCAGAATCCGGGATTTAGGAATTAGTACCATCTGCCTACTTCCAATCTATCCAATCGGCCTTGATAAACGCAAAGGAACACTGGGTAATCCTCATTCGATCGCGGACTTCACCAAGGTAAACCCTGAGCTGGGTTCATTTGAAGATCTGAAGTCATTGGTGGCCGAAATTCACCGCTTGCACATGCATGTAATTATGGATTGGATTTCGAACCATACCGCCTGGGATCATACTTGGGTCAATACCCATCCGGAATGGTATGTACAGGACGGAGGCAACATTGTTTCACCTAAGGATGGTACTGAGGAGCTGGGTTTCTATGAGGATGTGGCCGAGTTGAATTTCGAGGTAGAAGCAATGCGACACACCATGATTGAGTCGATGAAATTTTGGTTGCGGGCGATTGATGTAGACGGCTTTAGATGTCAGACCGCCCATCTTGTGCCCAATGATTATTGGACCGAGGTACGTCCTGCATTGGAGACCATCAAGCCAGTGCTCATGATTGCAAATTCGGTCGGCGAGGCCAATCATTTTGAGACCTGCTTTCAGGCCACCAGCGGATTAGAGTTGTACCGTCTAGTCAATGCCATTGCACAGCAGAATGCTGATGGCAATGACATTGCGAAATTGCTGACGACCCACCGTGCCAACAACCCACAGGGATATTATCACTTCAACTTCACAAGTACTTCATTGGAAAATGCACTGCGGGGAAGTGCAAGTGAACGATTGGGAGCAGCACATAAGGCCTTGACGGTCATTGCCATGACGCATGAAGGCATGCCACTGATTTTAAACGGTCAGGAGTATGGCTTCAATCGATCACTCAGTCTCTACGATAAAGATCAAATCACGAGAAATGAGTCGTCGGATTTTATCGATTTCTACAAGAGACTCATATTCCTCAAAAAACACAACAAAGCCTTATGGAATGGTACTGCAGGTGGTGCACTCCACCAACTGAATGATGATCCTCAGGTTTATGCTTATCTACGAACCCATGAGGAAAACACGGTGGTGACGCTCGTGAACTGCAGTGATCAGCCAGTGAAAACGAGCATCAATCGGGATCTACGATCTTTGACAGAATTGTTTACGGGAAAGGATTATCACCTTAAAAATGGGTCAGAAATTTCATTACAGCCCTGGGAATACCTCGTGCTATCCAATCCATCGATTATTTTATAGGTCAATTTTAATAGCTTTACTTAAAACACGGTACTCAAGTGATCAAATCAGTTTATGTAGCAACGGCCTTGGCCTTGGCCTACCTTGTTTTTCTGAACTATCCCATCAACACAGGTTCTGCATCCCTACCTCCGCTCGGTCCGTTCTTTAACCCTTTTTCGGGGTTTTGGCAAAATGCTGATCCAATTGATCAAAGCACAGATCAAAATACTACCCTGAGTACCCTAAAAGATGTTGTTGAGATCGCTTTTGACGATAGGGCCGTTCCGCATGTATTTGCCAAAAATCAGGCAGACCTGGCCATGACACAAGGATACCTTCATGCGAGAGATCGGCTTTGGCAAATGGATTTGACAGCCAGGCAGGCAGCAGGTAGATTGGCAGAAGTATTTGGAGAAAGAGTAGTCGAGATAGATCGCAGAAATCGGAACCTTGGTATGGCTGTTTCGGCGAGAAGGTATGCGGAAGAATGGAAGAAATGCCCTGACGTAGAGATTTTGACCTCCTATGTCAAGGGCGTGAATGCCTACATCACTGATTTAAAGGCAAAGGACCATCCACTCGAGTTCAAGCTTTTCAATTATCAACCCGAACTCTGGTCTATCGAAAAGGCAGCTTTGGTAATGATGTCAATGAACCTGGTACTATGCGGCCGCAATGAAGATATTCAACACACCAATAGTTTGGCCAGGTTAGGTCGTGAACGATATGAATATCTCTTCCCGGAATGGAATCCCAAACAATCACCGATCATACCTTCAAGTAAGGATTGGCATTTTACGGTGAATCGCGACACCATGGAGCCAGCCATTTTGGGCGCAGAATCGGTTTTGGAGCAACCATCGGAAGAGGGTATTGGAAGTAATAACTGGGCCATTCACGGTAGTCGAACAGTCACCGGCCGTCCAATTCTTTGCAATGATCCACACCTTCAGTTGACCCTACCCTCTATCTGGTATGAAATGCAGTTAACCTCCCCAGAGCAAAACGTATATGGAGTGACCTTTCCTGGCATTCCCCATATTATTATTGGCTTTAATAAAAATATCGCTTGGGGGCAGACCAACGTGGGAATGGATGTCAGTGATTTATACAAAATAAAATGGCTCGATCCAGACAAGAAGTACTACGAATTGGATGGTGAAAGAATGGCGGTCCATGAAGAAATAGAATACATTAAAGTCAAGGATGGAGTGGCTATAACCGATACCATCAAATACACATATTGGGGTCCGGTGATGCGTGAAAAAGATAAGGTCCTGGCTTTGCACTGGTTGCCAAATGTGACCACTGATGGATGTGCATTCAACACATTTTCAAAACTCAATGCAGGAGAAAATTTTGATGAATACCTGGAGGCACTGGCCCATTTCAACAGTCCACCTCAGAATTATGTATTTGCCTCCGTGAGTGGCGATATTGCACTGAAGGTCCAGGGAAAATTGCCGATTAAAGCTGTCAACCAGGGAAAATTTATTTTGGATGGCAGCAAGAAATCCAGTGGCTGGGGTGGATACATCGAGCACCTTAAGACTCCTATGATAAAAAATCCGGAGCGCGGTTTTGTTTCTAGTGCAAATCAACATTCGACCGATCCCACTTACCCATATTTTTATCATGGTTACTTCGAAGACTATCGAAGCAGATCCCTTAATAATCAACTTGACAGTCTGGGCAAGGCTGATGTAGAATCAATGATGGACCTGCAATTGAGTACCTATAGTCAATATGCTGCAGATCTCTGTCCGCTGCTGCTCCATCTTCTCGATACCTCTAGTCTTTCTCCCATGCAGCAGAATCTGTATCAATCGCTGAGCCATTGGGATTTTCGATATGACGCGACCACCAGTTCTGCCGTTGGATTCTCCCTCTGGGCTGATGAATTTTACCAGAAAACATGGGATGAATTTCTCGACACCACCCAGGAATTCAAGTGGCCGGAATCATGGCGAACCATTCAGTTGTTGGAAGAAGATCCATATGATCCCAGCTTCGATATAATTGGAACAGATCTAGTTGAGACAGGTCTCGATCTGGCACGTCAAACCTTTGCAACAGCTGCCCTGAAATTTGATAGCCTGAAACAGGAAAACCCCGCTCTTGCCTGGCAAGACCACCGAAGTCTTTCCATTCCACATCTCAGTCGACTACCAGCCTTTTCAGAAGAAGGAGTAAAGACCGGAGGCACCTCCAGTGCACTCAATGCTGTATCGCCGAGAAATGCTCCATCATGGCGCATGATTGTAGCGCTTGGTGAGCGGGTGCAAGCCTGGGGTGTCTTTCCTGGGGGAGCTTCTGGAAATCCTGGTAGCCCATACTACAAAACTGGGATCAAGGCCTGGGCGGAGGGATCCTATTTCGAACTAAGGTTTTTGGACGATGTGAGTGAGCTTGCTCTCGACAACCTCTTATTCAAGCAAACTCTGGTGCCATGAAAAAAAACGTCCTCATATTGCTGATGGTGATATCGGCTCTACTCATTGCTTCCTGGTTCCATTGGTTGATCGGTTACTTTGTGCTAGCCGTCATTTTGGGCGCATCGGCCTTACCACCGGGTCGGTCGGCGCTGATCGGGTTCATCGCCGCATTTCTGGTTTGGGCAGGATCCGCACTTTATCTTTCGGTCCTCAACGGTCATTTGCTGGCCGAACAGGTGGGAAGTTTACTCGGTGGTATATCTCCGATCCCGTTGTGTCTTCTGAGTGGATTAATTGGTGGTGTTGGAGCTGGACTAATCGGTTGGTCCATTGCGCACCTGGTTCTGCTCTGGAAGTAGCTGGATTTGGTCTAATATTTTGGCTTTAGATGAACAATTCCAGCATCTGCGATCGTTTATTAAGTAATTTGTACAGATAAATCGAACAAGATTGGTAGACGAAGATCGATATCAAAGGGCCCAAAAAAAAGTGGCCAGAATGAAGCGCTTTTACAAGCATCTTAGTACCTGGATGTTTACAAGTATTTTCCTGCTGGTACTCTTTCTCTTTCTCCGGGTCCCGCCCTTCGTCACCTTAATCGTCGTTGGAAGTTGGGGAATGGCAGTTGCTGCGGAGGCCATTGATGTGTTTGGATTTCCGGGTATTGGTCGAGATTGGGAGGAACGGAAAATTCAGGAGGAGTTGGATCGGATGAATCCTTCGGACAATGTATTTCCCATGGAAGATGCGGAGGGACTGGAGCTCGATGACCAACTAGATCTCGAAGAATTGAAAGAAGTCAAAAAAAATTGGCGAGATTCAGATTTGGTCTAAACTGTGCCCCGTTGAAGGCACTCTTGATTCCGCTTTGCACGTCTAGATCATTCAAGCTGCAATCATAGCGTTACTGATATGTCTACGAAGGCTCTGGTTTACATGTGTTTATGTAACTTGACCATCGATCAGTCCAGCTCCGGAGAGGTCATTTTTCTTTTCTGGCGCTAGTTTTCAAAGACTGAATTTGGCACAAAGAGATCGAAGTGTAGCAGGTATGTATTGGCATTTTTCATCATATTTTTACACCAGTTTCAGTAATTTACCTATATTTAGATTTCACTGAGTGAGGAGGGGAAAGTTGTAAATCAAGCCTTCAAAGTTAGAAAGAGGCCATCCCGAAAAAGAGTAAATGACTCTCCCCTTTCTCACTTTTCTCTTTTTGAAGGAGAGATTGTTCAATTTTCACCGAGGTATGATATGGAATATTTGGCTAGTGGACTAACCATGAGGCGCAGAGTTTCTATACATCGAATAGGTTTGCTGATCGATCCTATTTGAAGTTTAAATATGACCAGTTCAGTCAAAAAATTTGGACCTTCTAGAGAGAAACTGTACGAAGTTATTTTTCGCGCAGACACCCCGCTAGGAAAACTCTTTGATGTCGTTTTACTAGCCTTCATTGTAGCTAGTGTTCTGACGGTGACCCTAGAAAGTGTTCCCTCCCTTAACCGCAACTACTTGAGGTTATTCCGATTCCTGGAATGGCTTTTTACAATTTTTTTCACCATTGAATACGCGCTCCGAATTTATTGTGTATATCGACCCTGGAAATACATTACCAGTTTTTATGGCATCATCGATCTCCTGGCAATTCTACCTACCTATTTGAGCTTATTCATTGCTGGATCACATTCTCTGGTCGTCATTCGAGCCTTGCGGTTACTGCGGGTTTTTAGGATTTTCAAATTGGCCTCTTTTATGCGGCAAGGGAGCGTCATTGTTCAAGCCCTCCAACAGAGTCGTAGCAAGATTCTGGTATTCCTTTATTTTATTTTCTTGATGGTTGTCATCATCGGAGCTTTAATGTATTTTATCGAAGGAGATGTAAATACTGAATTTGACAGTATTCCGCGATCAATCTACTGGGCAATAGTCACACTGACAACGGTTGGATATGGCGACATATCTCCCATTACAAGTATCGGCCAATTTATTGCTGCTCTGGTTATGATCATGGGATATGCGGTTATCGCAGTACCCACAGGGATCATTACGAAGGAGATCATAACTAGTGAAAAAATTAACCAGCAAGTGTGTCATCACTGTTCTAGGGAAGGCCATGATACAGATGCAAACTATTGCAAGTTCTGTGGTGGTGAGTTATGACGTTACCTAAACCGTCGTGGCACTTTAGTGTTGGCAAGTAAGGTCTTGATGCTGTACTTACCACTTCCATTGACATACACCATCAACAGACCACCGATGATGGCCAGATTCTTCATAAACATAATGGCTTGAAGCCGACGTTCCATTTCATCGGGATCGTTCCAAAAAGAATGTACAATGAGTGTAACTGGAATGTAGTACATTAACAGGAGTACGGATCCAAAAGAAGAACGATAGCCAATCAACAAGAGTAATCCACCCACCATCAATAAAATAATAGAGCCAATGAGCAAAAGATCCTGCTGAAAGGTAATGCCATAACTGGTCATGACCTCCTTCGTTTTTCGAAAGTATAGAATCGAATCGAGTCCTTCGTAAATGAATATAAACGATAGGAAGAGACGTCCAATAAGATCAATGACATTCTTCATGAGTGCTTTCGATTTTTGAGTAAATGCTCCTTGCAACCAACTGTCCATCGATGGCAGCTGACACGATACCCCCCGCATATCCCGCTCCTTCACCACAAGGAAATAATCCAGCCAGATCTGGATGTTCGAGAGAATCTGACTGACGCACAATTCTTAGTGGTGAGCTCGTACGGCTTTCTAGACCAACCAATACCGACTCAGAATCAACAAATCCTGGCATCCGACGATTAAATTCAAACAATGCCTTTCTCAACTTGTCCGATAAAAATTTAGGTAATACTTCGTTGATGGCCACCGATATGAGACCGGGAATATACGAAGTTGATGGCAGGGTTTTAGACTTAATTCCACGAAGAAAATCTGAGACACGCTGAGCCGGAGCAGCCAGGCTGCCGTCACCTAGTTCAAAAAATTTTTGTTCCAGATCCTGTTGGAGATGTAAGCCACCCATCACTCCCTGATAACCCAGATTTTCCCAATCAGATGGATGCACAGACACAACGATGCCCGCATTGGCAAAAGCTGAGTCCCTCCGAGATAGGGACATACCGTTGACAACTACTTCACCAGGTGCAGTGGATGCAGGTACGATGAGTCCACCAGGACACATACAAAATGAGAAAACACCCGTTCCATCGATCGTAGAAGCCAATCGGTAAGCAGCTGCCGGGAGATTCGGATGTCTGGGATTTTGACCATACTGCATTTCATCAATCAAGTACTGTGGGTGCTCAATGCGAACCCCAATGGCAAAGGGCTTAGCATACATGGTCACGCCATGTCGATCGAGCAGTGCGTAAATATCGCGAGCAGAATGACCGGTCGCCAATATTAGATGAGTTACGGGTATTATTTCTCCCGTGTCAAGGATCATAGATGATAACCTGCGGTCATTAGCAATCTTCAGATCAACCAATTTTCGTTCGAAGTGCACCTGACCTCCAAAGGATTCGATGGTGAGGCGTATCTGATGGATGATCTTAGGTAATTTGTTGGAGCCAATGTGGGGATGCGCTTCGGTCAGAATGTCTTCATCTGCACCGTGTTCAACCAAAATTTCTAGCACTTTAGTTACATTGCCCCGTTTCTTTGATCGCGTATACAATTTACCATCAGAGTACGTACCGGCTCCCCCCTCTCCGAAACAATAGTTGGAATCAGGATTTACCTTACTCTCCTGTTGAACCGCGCGAAGATCTCGTCGCCTTTTCTGCACATCTTTCCCACGGTCAATAACTATGGGGCAGAGTCCCAGTTCGAGGCACTCCAGCGCTGCAAAATATCCAGCCGGACCAGCACCCACGATATGGACTTTTTTTGCCTCGGAAACTTGTCGATAGTGATCCTTCCAGCGAGTTCGCCGGGGATGGGTTTCACCCTCTTTATATAGCAACACCTTTAGTCTATAGAGCGGTGATTTACGCGCATCAATGGAACGTCGAATGACCACCAGATCTGAAACTTGACTACTTCTTAATCTGCCTTTTTTTAGAGCACGTTCCCTGATGTATTCTTGATCATGAATATAGTCAGGATCTATCGCAATGTCTACTTCTTGAGGCATGTCAGTTTACGATGGCTTCGCGAATGGCTACGAGTCTTCTCAATAGATCTTCCATCCGGTCCAATGGTAACATGTTTGCCCCATCTGAGAGGGCCTCTGACGGTGCTGGATGTGTCTCAATAAATAATCCTGAGGCATTTACGGCAATGGCCGCAGAGGCAATCGTTTCAATCATACTCGGTTGTCCACCGGTGACTCCGGAGGATTGGTTGGGTCGCTGCAGGGAATGGGTACAATCGACAATTACCGGAGCAAACTGCTGCATGATGGGGACGGCCCTAAAATCCACGATCAAATCCTGATATCCAAAACTAGTGCCTCGCTCCGTAACCAAAATTTGATCATTACCCGTTTCTCGTACTTTTTCAACTGCAAATTGCATGGCCTCGGGACTTAAGAATTGACCCTTCTTTATGTTCACACATTTACCTGTTTCACCGGCCGCATGAAGCAGTGCAGTCTGCCTACACAGAAATGCTGGAATTTGTAACACATCTGCCACTGCAGCGGCTCGAGGGGCCTCAATTGCTGTATGTACATCTGTCAAGACAGGTACTTCACAACCTGCTCGAATGTCTGACAACACCTCCAGTGCCCTCTCATCACCAATCCCGGTAAACGAGCTGGATCTAGTGCGGTTTGCTTTTCGATAGGACGCCTTGAAAATAAATGGAATGTCATAGCGCCTGCAAATGGATGCCAAGAAGTCACAGATTTGACGGGGAGCCGTCGTGTTTTCTATGACACAAGGGCCAGCAATCAATACAAACCTAGTTTCTAAAAGCTGGGTAAGCTTGTCTATTTGAGGAAAGAACATGAAGTGGCGTCAATCCATTTTATATAACCAGGCACCCTCATCAATATTCTTTTGAGCCCAGGCCAGGGTATTTCGAGGGTCATCGTCGCAGGTATAGCGCAATCCGACCTTGGTGAGTTTTGGTCCTTCAATGACCACCGACTCAAAGTCAGCGGTGGCCAGCCGATCTATCATGCGATCCACATTGTTATTCTCGCGAAAAGCACCAACAATCACAATGCATTGGGCATCCTCACTGCTCGGTTCTGCGATTAATCCGTTTTCGAGAGAATCTTGCTGCGATGTCTCAATTTGCACCTCGTCATCGATCGATGAAGGTTGCCGTGTCAAACCGAACACCTCGTCTTCCTTCGGTCCTTGATGGTCGGCCTGAACATCGGTTGTTGAACCCGATTCAGGTGCTCCCCTGCGGTGATGGTCTACGGAGGTCTTCACCGCAATTTTTTCATCCAAATTCGATAATTCGGCAAGCGGATTAAGATCATTTGATGGTTTAAGCAAAAAAGACAGACACAAAAACATCATCAGCATAAGACCAATACCTATAATAAAGCCCCAGTTTCGACTTCCACTCCCATGTAAGACCAGACTATCTTGTTCCGCTCGTTCAGCCACGGTCTCCTTCAAATCTGCAATGACTTCCTGCTCAGCAGGCGAAATCGCTTCTGGAAGTTTGACCTTTTTGAATCCAAAAAACCTATTGATCGAAATATATTCAGCCGCAGGCTCAAAGAAAAGGCTACCCCAGTGGTCTTGCTTTATCCAACCGATGTTTGGAAAGGTTAGAAAGCCGTTAAGGGCCAGTTCACCTTGGAGGTCTCCCATGAAGTTCTCGACTAAATCTGCTGCTTCGTCTTCATCCACGCGCGCAATGATCTCTACTACACGGATCAAAACCGGATCCAACTTTCGTTCGTTGGATGGAATGAAGAAGATCTCTTCTCTCGGTGCATCGAGGGTACCGGCATCGAGGTCAATCTCGGCTGCACGATAATTCATCTGCAAAGTGCCGATCCCCTTTAACAATACAATCTTATTTTCGCTTAGTACCTTAGGGATGTATAACTTTAAAGTCTGGCTCATTTACAGAATGATCAAATCTGTCATATTAGTAAAAGACGAATATAACCAAATCCTAATACGTTCATGCAATCTGACAAACGAAACCTCTACGAAAAATCATGGAAGAAAAAATAACTGCTGAGGTAGATCGCCGTACAGAATCAGCCAAACTTTTCAAACAGGCTAAGAAATATTTCCCCGGTGGTGTGAACTCTCCTGTTCGAGCATTCAAGTCGGTTGAAGGACCGCCGCTCTTTATTCGTAAGGGCTCAGGAAGCAAAATTACCTGTGAAGACAATCATACCTACCTCGATTTCTGTTGCTCTTGGGGTCCCTTAATCCTTGGCCACGATCATCCTCATGTTCGTGAATCCGTCATACGCACGGTTCAAAATGGAACTTCTTTTGGCACACCCACTCAACTCGCCAATAAGTTGGGTTCGTTGATTATAGATCGGCACCGATTTATTGAACAGATGCGTTTTGTGAGTTCAGGTACAGAAGCTGTGATGTCGGCCATCCGTCTTGCGAGAGGATATACCGGCAAGTCAAAAATTATAAAATTTGAAGGCTGCTATCACGGTCATGTCGATAGTTTATTGGTGAAGGCAGGTAGTGGACTTGCCACTTTTGGTACAAGTAGTTCTGCTGGTATACCCGACAGTTTCGTGCAGGAGACGCTGGTACTGCCCTTGGATGACTCCACACTGGTTGAAGAGGTACTCATCAAGCACGACAATGATGTTGCTGCCATCATCATCGAACCCATTCCGGCCAACCATGGACTGCTGCTGCAGGATGTAGATTACCTACAAGAATTACGGAGATTAGCGACCAAGCACGGAGTCCTCCTGATCTTCGATGAGGTCATTTCTGGATTTCGGGTTGGGTTTGAAGGAGCTGCCGGTTACTACAATATTGCCCCGGATATCATCACTTTTGGAAAAATCATCGGCGGTGGTCTCCCGGTAGGTGCCTTTGCTGCCAGTCGTGAGATCATGGCCCACATTAGCCCTGAGGGCAAGGTATATCAGGCGGGTACGCTCTCAGCCAATCCGGTCGCCATGGCTGCCGGACTGGCCACCTTACAAGAGCTGATCAGTGGTCCATTTTATGAAAATTTAACACAAAAGACCGACTACTTTGTTCAACAGATCGAGGAACACATTCAGAAAAAAGGAACGTCAGTGCAAATTGCGAAAATTGGATCGATCTTTTGGATAGCTTTTACGGATCGCCAAATTAAAAGAGCTGATCAAATAGATCCGAAGAGCATGGAGCATTTCAAAAGTTTGCATAGCTTTCTGCTCAGGAAAGGCGTTTATCTGGGGCCTTCTGGATATGAAGTAGGTTTTGTTTCAGCTGCACATCAGCAGTCTGATCTAGACCATGCCGCAGCTGTTATATGTAGGGGGCTAGACAAAATTCTTAGCTAGCTGTCGAATGTTTATTGGAATTTCACCTACGGTTATCTTTAGCTTCGGAGAAGTGCAGGGCACAGGGCACTTGGAGGTCCATTTGTTAATTGGCGACCTTTGGAAAGATGACTGAACACGGTGGTAAATGAATGGTAGCAAATCTTCTAATCTGCGAATTCTCTCTATTGTCATCACCAGTTATATGCTCTTGGCATTCGGGTGGTGGACCATTCTCCTCCTAAACAAGAATGCCGAGGTATACCAAAGTCGCATGGCAAATATAGATCAGACTTCGCTGGTCCAAAAGTACTCAGTCGAAGAGATAGAAAAGGATTTCAAAAATCAACGGCTGATGATCATCAGCGAGGGTTTGGTCTTCATCTTTGCTCTTCTGATTGGCATTTGGCTGATCAACCGTGGTCACGCAAAGGAACTAGATGGTATCCGGCAAAAGAGAAATTTTCTACTTGCCATTACCCATGAATTAAAATCACCGTTGGCATCTATCAGATTAACACTCGAGACATTCAAAAAGAGAAACCTAGCTCCTGTCGATAAGGCAAAATTGAGTACCAATGCTCTGAAGGAGACGGATCGTTTGACTGGGTTGATCGATAATCTCCTTCTGGCTGCAAAATTGGATAAATCTTACCAACCTATCTTTGAAGATTATGACTTGGTGGATCTATTAAACGAAGTCAGAATTGATCTATTAAACTTGCATCCAACCAGCGATATCCGCATCGAATTACCCAACAGCCCGATGATTATCAGGATGGACAAACAGGGTATGTATTCTCTATTGTATAACTTGTGCGAAAACGCTATCAAATACAGTCAAGGTCAGGAGTCTGTTCGAATTAAAGCAACTCACAATGAACATGAGTTAATCATTCAAATCATCGACAAAGGCGTCGGGATCTCGGCTGAGGATAAGAAGAAAATATTTAATCAATTTTACCGGGCGGGAAGTGAAGAAACCCGTCAAACGACCGGTACCGGCCTTGGATTGTACATCGCATCACGCATGGTAGCAATTCACCAGGGCAGGATCTCTGTATCGGACAACAAGCCACGGGGAAGTATTTTTTCGATAATCATTCCGCAGTGAAAAAATAAGATGAGAATATTACTTGTCGAAGATGAAAAAAGTCTACGTGAGGCCATTCAGCTCAATCTGGAGCTTGAGGGCTACGAGGTGGTCGCGGTGGCTGACGGCCGCAACGCTTTAGTGACAAGTCAAAATCAACATTTTGACCTGATTGTGCTAGATGTTATGATTCCCATCATTGATGGTTTCGCCGTGTGTGAGCAAATTCGGCTTTCAGATTTAAAGACGCCCATTATTTTCCTGACTGCGAAAGATAGCCCCCAAGACCGTGTACAGGGTCTCAGAATTGGAGCGGATGATTATTTAAACAAGCCATTTCACTTAGAGGAATTGCTTTTGAGAATAAGAAATGTATTGAAAAGAAGCAATCCACGCGTTGAAGCAGGTCTCACGGTCTTCAAATTTGGAGATAATACAGTTGACTTTTCAAATTTCCGGGCCGAGAACAAGGACGGTGAAATCTCACTCTCTAAACGCGAATCAGAACTCCTTAAGCTTTTGATAGATAAACGAAATAAAGCAGTTTCTCGCCAAGAAATTCTACAGGCTGTCTGGGGTTATGATGTTTATCCGTCAACTCGTACCATTGACAATTTTATTTTGGCCTTTCGAAAATACTTTGAATCCGACCCCAAAAAACCAGTATTCTTTAAGTCCGTGCGCGGCATTGGATATCGCTTTTGTCTAACGGACGATGGTACGAGCTAGGATGCAGTTGACGCCTTTTTTTTGCGACGGGTCTTGAACATCTCCATCACTTCCTTTTCCTTCATAAAACCAAAGTCCTGAAAAGTAGGAATGACAAACTTTTTGATATCCTGATAATCACGGCCGCGCTTATCGGTATATTTCTTTAATAGTTTGCGCACATACTTTATCGACTCTTCTTTCAATGATTGATTGAACTGCTGGTAATCGAAGATGTCCATATAAGCCACGAAAGTCTTATTCAGTTCAAAATAATCTTCATATTCTGCTTCAGATAGATTAGACAAAACCTTGGTGAGCTGCAGTCGAATAGAATGTCGCAAGCAATCGTTGATGGTGGAGAGTCCATCGTATTTATTATATAGTTGTTTTACGGCCTCAAGTGCATCTTCATGAACAAATCCCTTTCGCTCAACGATCGACATGCCTTCGTAATACACTTGGAGATCGTCGGAAATAGATTGATCCAATAAATTAAATACACGTGCATCATTCGAAGCTGTAAAAGTTAATTTCGATTTTAATAAATCTCTCAGCAAATCAAAATATTGCTCGCTAAATTGTGCATTTGATTTTCGTTCCCGATTTAAAACTTTTGCCAAACGAGTGTGTTGATCTCCTGTGAAGTCAATGAAATTAGCCACTAAACCCAAGAGATGAACATAATTTTTAGAGGGTGGGATATCGGGGTTTTCCAATACTTTAAGAACCTCATCCAAATAGCTCACGTGATCGGAATTTGAGGCAATTCGATATTCTAAGAAATTTCTCAGTGATCCAAAACCAGTTGCCATTTCCGCAGCATTGGTTGGAAACTCCGTAGATTGAAAGTTGATGGTCTGAAATTGACGTTTGAATCTTTGATATCCAGCAGCTCTATCCTTGAGTGTGCGATATTTATCCAATTTTTGGCTCATCAAAAACTGCCTTACATTCTTGTTTTGAATCTCATCTACCAAGTTAGTTATCCAAATATCGCTACTAAGCGCAAAGCCGATTTGAATGGCTTGCCCAACCCGTTTCTTGACAATGTCAAAATACAGAGAGTTGCAAATGGCCAAAAGAATTTTCTGAAAATGACTTTGTGGTCGAACATACTTGTACTGCTCATTTAGGTCCCCGCGAAGAACGGCGTATCCCATGAGTCGCGGGAAAAACAAACCCTCAAAAGATGGGTCAATCAGATGCTCTTCCAATGAAAATAATTGAAGAGGATCTTTGGCAGCCACTTCTTCATAGACCTCATTGATACGTTTCTCATATTTGTCTTGAAGTTTCCCGTAGTCCTCCTCCTCTTCTTCAGCAAGGTATTGTGCCAATTCTTCAGAGGCTTGAATCTCCTCTTTAATTTCTTCTAGACGTGTTAGATACTTTTGATCAAGTGCTTGCATTGCAACCCATTTTGATGGCTTTTTAATAAAGACAAACCTAGTAACTTTTCAAGGCTACTAGGTTTAATTTCCTGTCATGTGTAAAGGCAATATAAGCAAATTGCCTTGAATTTTGGTGCTACTCCTCCTCTCCTGTAGCCTCAGATTTTGCGTCGCTGGTGTCTACACCGGCAGCATCGTCGTCCGTCTCCTTCTTCGCTTCCGGAGTCGATTCAGGTGCGGAGGTTTCAGCCTTGGGAGTAGCTTCCGCTTTGGCCTCTTCTTTCTCAGCTTCACCTTCTGTATCAGCTTCGGCAGCTGGTTCCTCCACTTCAGGTTTGGCTTCTGAAGCGGTTTGCGTCTTGGGTGCTTCCTTCTTGGATTCAGTTTCTACCGCAGCATCGGCCACTTCCGGCTCAGGTTTAGCTTCTGGAGTTGCCTCAACCTTGGCTTCCTCTGCGGGCTTAGTATCCGCTTCCGGTGCTTTCGCTTCTTCTTGTTGTTCGGCTTCCGGCGTTTCGGTCTCCTCCTTGCCTGAAGACTCCTGCTCTTCCGACTTGGTTGCGGTTGGTGCCTCTGGCGAATCTGCCTCCTCTTTGACCTCTGCGGTGGTCTCCTCCACAGGTGCTTCCTCTTTTATTTTAATCTTCGGTATAACCCCAGATACAGCGGCATGGAACGCTTGTTTTTCTGCGATGCTCTCGTCTCGGCGTTTCTTGATCTTCGCTTCTTTTTCTGCCACCCATGCTTCATATTTGGCCATGGCCTCTTCTTCAGTCAGAGCGCCCTTTTGAACACCTCGCATCAGATGCTTACGGTACAACACACCCTTAAAGCGCAAAATGGCACGTGCCGTATCAGTAGGCTGCGCTCCATTCATCAACCATTCAAATGCTTTGTCACGATCAATCTCGATGGTCGCTGGCTTGGTCAAAGGATCGTAAGTACCTATTTTCTCGATAAAGCGACCATCTCGTGGAGCCCTAGCGTCCGCAACCACTATGTGATAGAAGGGTCTTTTCTTTCGTCCGCGACGGGCGAGTCTAATTTTTACTGGCATTGTTCAAATTTATTTGGTTAAACCATACCTGATTCATTCGAAAATCGAACCTCAGGATTCTAAACAAGGCGCAAAAGTAAGTAAAACCTTTGTAATTGAACTCAATAATATGGGAATAAGAATGCTGCTGAAGTCAGCAATCCATCTTGACTGAACGTCGAGCTTCAAAAATCGACTTTCAGCCTCAAATTCACGCGGCGTGAGGTCAAGAAGTTTTTAACGGCGTATTGGACATTATATACGGACTTGATCCAAGTATTGGAGGCTACATTAGCCACTTGCAACAGGTTAAAAACCTCCAAGCTCAGCCAGGTATTCTTAGTAAAGCGCAGAAAATGATGGGGACGTCTTTTTGCCCAAGCCCGATTGTAAAGTAATGCTGAAAAGCCAATATCAACCCGATGATACTCTTTAAATTTAAAAGGATTTCGAATGATCAAATTGTTATCTGGCACTCCAAAGGGCAGTCCTGATCCAAAGGTAAAATTGAAGTGCATCTTGAGGTTTTCATTCTTACGCAAATGGTCTTGAAAGAAAACGGAGAGGGTCATGAGTTGATCGGTTGGACGAGAAACAAAATCCACCTCCTTTTGATTCAATCCTCCCTCCTCCAGACTAATGTGCCGGATGCCGTCAAGCGACTCTTTAGCGCTCAAAAAAGAAAGATTTACCCAAGATTCTGCCCCTTTGACAAATTCACCGTTCAGACGCACATCAAACCCCATTACGTGACCACTCGCATCGTTTTCACCACTGTATCTGATGCGCACATTATCAATATCATAGGAGACCAGGTCCCATAGCTCCTTATAATATGCTTCAGTGATTAAGCGAAACTTAGTCCCTTTCCACTTCTTCATTTCAAAATCCATCGTCATTCCACCCACAACGTGGATGGACTTCTGTGATTTCAAATCTCGATTTACAGAGCTATCGCGTCGCCTCATTTCTCTGTAAAAGGCTGGTTGTGCATAATAGCCAGCTGCCAACCGGAGTGACACATTGCGCTTCCACTGCAGGGGTTTCACTAAAAACTGAGCGCGAGGTGAAATGATAATCTCCTGATTGAGATCCCAATACGACATACGTAGACCTGCCGTTAGTTGATATTCCTTTTGATCCGGTTTGAGGTAAGTAAAGGTATTCTGCAAAAACCCATTGACTCGACTGCTGGTCAATTCATTGCGGGTTTTGAGCAGGTTTTTAATCTCAACCTGTTGCTCATTGTAGTTCAAGGAGTAGCCTGCCGAATCCAAGCGTTCCCATTCATTCAATCGATCTAAGATTTCCTCCTGTTGGTACTTGACACTCCATTCCAAAAAATGTGTCTTCGAAAGATCGCGGGTGTTTTCGACTTGAAACTCATAGCCACCACGATGCTCGATGTTGGTTACACTGGCCTGCAAAAAATTCCGTGTAAAAAGATGCTGAGTGCCCGTACCTAAAACAAAAATCTCTTCACCGATGTTTTCGCTGCCCAGGCTGGTTTCAATCTGGCTCAGCCGATAGAAACCCTGAATATCAAACTTTTCATTCTCCTCAGATTGATATCGTGAAGCCAATAATTTTAGAAAGAAGGGATTTCGTTCTCGGTCGGGCAGATAGGTCAGAGAAAACCCTCCCATACCCGTCGTGAAATCATCGACCTCACCACCCTCAAATACCGAGTTCAATTGAAGTGCAAAATCAATCAGGCCTAGGGCAGTTGACCGACTGGTGGGCGTAAACTTGTAGATACTTTGATTAAAATTTCCCAGCACACCAAGTTGGATGTTTCGAGTGATGTCATAAGTGAAATAACCCTGGATGTCTGCAAAATTCGGAATGTATTCACCCTTGGTATCTAGAGATCCCAGTAGATAGGCATTGGTCTTATAGCGAGCCCCCAGTAAATATCTGAACTTCCGGTACTCGTCCTTGCCTGTGTTCATGCTACCCTCTAGATGTGCCGAACCACCGAGCAGACTGAGACCCAAAGAAGCAGCCGTCGAATCAGGGCGCTTATATTTAATATCTAGCACCGAAGAGAGCTTATCACCATATTTGGACTGAAACCCTCCGGATGAAAATGACAGACTGCGGATGAGATCGATGTTGGGAAAGGAAAGTCCCTCCTGTTGTCCGGCCCGGATCAGTTGAGGTCTATATATCTCAAAGTCATTGACATAGACCAAATTTTCATCGTAGTTGCCACCCCTGACATTGTATTGAGAACTGAGTTCACCTCCCGTACCACCGCTGGTGCCCAGGGCGATATGTGGTAGCACCGATTCTAAATTGCCAGTGGTGCTGGGAAGGAGCTTGAGCTCCTCTACATCTTCCCTGATCATACCTACATCTGCAATTCTCGCCTCTGTGACCACGACCTCCACATCCGAATTGGCGGGCACCAGACTAATGTCGTATCTAATCGACTGACCATCTGCAAGGGCGGGAACGGCAATGGTGGATTCTTTATAGCCGATGCGGCTACAGATTATGTCCACCTTTTGATTGACGTCAAGTCTAAGCTGATAAAAGCCCTCCGCATCCGTTTCTACTGCACGATTGGTCCCAGCGATATAAATTGTGGCAAGCTCAACCGCTGAACCTGTCACTGCATCCGTGACAAATCCGACTACATGAGTACTTTGAGCCTGGCTGGTGAGGGTGCCCAAAAAAAAGAGAAACGAGTAAAAAGTTCTGTGCATCTAGCTGTGTTACCTGAAAAATCTAATTTGGAACGAAGTTTACACCATTATGGTATCGATGCCAATTGATTTGAGCTGAGAAATGACTTTCTGAGGATCTGGCGACTTAAACACACTGCTACCCGCCACCAAAACATCTCCACCTGCCTGAAGAATTCGTTCCGCATTTTGGAGACCGATTCCACCATCAACTTCGAGGTAGCAATTGAGATTGCGCGTGATGAGTCGTTCTCGGAGGGCCTCCAACTTAAGCAAGGTCTCATAGATAAACTTCTGCCCACCAAATCCCGGGTTTACAGACATGACCAGGATTAGATCAGCCAGTTCCATCACATGTTCCACCATTGAAATTGGTGTATGTGGATTGATGGCCACACCCGCCTTAGCATCCACGTCCTTAATCATTTGCAGGGTACTATGCAGGTGGTCACAAGTCTCAGCATGGACAGTAATGATCGATGCCCCGGCTGCTCGAAATCGTTCAATATATCGACTGGGCTCAACGATCATCAAATGCACATCTAATGGCTTCTGACAGATATCTTTGATGGGATCTAAAACGGGAAATCCAAAGGAGATATTCGGTACAAATTTGCCATCCATTACATCGATGTGCAACCAATCGGCTTCGCTCTCATTGATCAATTCAATCTGGTCAGCGAGATGCAAAAAATCCGCTGCCAGAAGACTGGGTGCTACCAGATGCTTAATCATGCGGCAAATATAGGCAATCTACCTCTCTAGACAGATATGATGTGTTGGTCTTCCAGAAGGGGAAGTCCCTTCATTTTTAGCATGACTTGTACCACCGTGACCACATCTTTCTCACAGTACGTCGCAATCCTGTCTACATCATTCTCCCTCCAAAACACCCTACCAACGTCACTACCATCAATGTCGTCTTTGGGTGTATCGACTCCAAATATAGATGCGAGGAGGTCCAGCGAGGTGAAATTCTTCAGATCTCCAAACTTCCACAAAGCCATGGTATCTATGAGATGCTTGGTCTCCCATGGCTTTTTACCTGCCAAGCGAAACATAGCTGGAAGTTCTAAGCCATTGATCAAGATGCGTCTACATAAGTAAGGTATGTCAAATTCCCGGATGTTGTGGCCACAGATGCTATTCTTGTTCGGATCGGAAAAATGACGATTGATCAAATGGATGAAAGCACTGAGAACTTGCTTTTCATCCGTTCCACAGAATGACTTAAGTCTCAAATCCTTGGTATCACTATGGATGTAACCGATTGATATACAGATAATTTTGCCAAATTCAGCATAAATCGCAGCTTTCTCAGTAAATGTTTCGATCACCTGTTCTTCAGCTGGCTCCTGGTCTGGAGGTAGCCTAAGTATGAAACGGCACTTTTTTCGCCAATGCCCTTGCATGCGTTCTGGCAGCTCTTTAAAGGTCGCCTTTGCGGATACGGTTTCGAGATCAAGAAACAGGACATTAGACAGCTGAATACTTTCTAGCATAGCTTTTGTAAAGTGATATTGGGAAGATAAAAATATAAAGCCAGTACAATCATTTAAGGACCCGATGCGTTACTCCTCAAAGCCTTATTTATAACTAATTTCAAAATTTCTTCAAAAATGAGTCAGAAAAATTCGAATAGCCAGTTAATCGCTGTCGCCTCCATTACCATCTTGGCGTTGCTGGGGCTGGTTGGTTGGCTGTATTACAGCAACTCTCAGAAAGACAAACTCATCGAAAAGCACGAAATGCAACTTGACGAAGCTGAGCAAGTCAAGGTAGAACTGGAGAAGGAGTATTATGAAGCATTGGCAGACCTGGAAGAGCTGCGCAGTGATAATACCGAGCTAAATGCGATGATCGAGAATCAAAAGGAAGATCTCAAGAAGCAGAAAAATCAGATCTCTTCTCTTATTAGAAATAAGAAGGATCTTGCCGCAGCAAGAGAAGAAATCGCAAACTTAAAGTCAGCTGCCGAAGGGGCCATTGCCGAACTCACCAAATTGCGCGAAGAGAACGCAACACTAGCAGCTAACAACGAACAACTCACCCAAGAGAAGGAAATCTTGACTGACGAGATCAGTAAGGAACGCCAGGTAAACGACGAACTCTTGACGGTTAAGGCCTCATTGATTGAGGAGAAAGATGAGTTGACTAAAGAGAAAAACGTACTGACTAGAAAAGTCACGCGTGCCTCCGTAATCAATGTCACTGACATCGACGTTCAAGGCTATAAGCTGAAGGGAAGCGGCAAGGAAGTAAAACGAGGTTCAGCCAAGAATGTCGATCTCCTAAAGATCTGTTTCAAGGCAAATGAAAATGCCGTTGCTGATCCCGGTAATGAATCCTTCTATGTACGAATCATCTCACCAGAAGGCGCAACCATCGCGGTCGAAAGTATGGGATCTGGTAGCCTAACCAATGTGGAGACGGACGAAGAGGTGAAATTTACCAAAGCCAAGGAGTTAATGTATACCGGTACGGATGCCATGAGCTGCCTGAGCTGGCAATCAGAGACTGAAATGCAAAAGGGTCTCTATGCGGTCGAAGTCTATAACAAGGGATACCTCGCAGGTAAATCTACGTTTAAATTGAATTGATCGTTAAGATTCTGTTTGAACAAGAATAAATCGAAATGCTCATACTGTGCTTCAGTGTGGGCATTTTTTTTGGAGATGGCCAATTGGCTAAGCCCACCTACGTCAGGTATAGAAACAGCTGCGGCTCTCACAGGGCGACTGCTGCCTTACATCTTTGTTGAAATGTACACACCATAGCCCCTGGTGACGAGACTTTTTTCAACCCCAGAGCACATGCTGAAATCAACCCAAGTAATATCTCTTGCAAATTGCACTATATTTGCCCCGCTTTTAAAATGAACCACTGTGAGTTTTCTGACTTTTCTGATAATAGGATATTTGTTGCTAAGCCTGAGTCTCTACAAGGTTTTTGATAAGGCCGGAAAACCCGCATGGCATGGACTAGTACCTGGTCTTAATTTTATGACCTGGTGTGAAATTGTTGGACGAAAAAAAGCACACGCAGCGTGGCTGCTGTTCCCGATCGTGAATTTCTTTATCTATGCCGCCCTCTGCATTGATTTGGTGCGATCATTTGGCAAGCACAAGTTCTGGCATTCCTTTGTAGCAGTTATCGCGGCTCCCATTGCGTTTTTCATTCTGGGAAGCAAGGAAGAGGAGAAATACGAGGGCCCCGTGCTCATTGCAGAACGTGAATACAAAGCCAAGCTAGAAGCCGCCAGTAAATCGAAAAGTCAAAATCAATACAAGAAGCTACTGCGGCAGAACCCATATAAGAAGAATGCCGGTCGGGAATGGGTAGAAAGCATCATTTTTGCTGTATTCGCTGCAGCCTTCATTCGGATGTTTTTGATAGAGATGTACAAGATTCCTACTTCATCCATGGAAGGTTCCCTGTTGGTCGGTGACTTTTTATGCGTAAGTAAAGCACACTATGGTATTCGAACGCCCATGACCATCGCAATGATCCCCCTGCTGCATAATCGCATTCCGTTTTTAGATAAGGAGTCTTATTTAGAGAAGCCTCGCCTGCCGTACTGGCGGTTGCCGTCAATCGAAAACATCGATCGCAACGATCCCGTAGTCTTTAATTACCCCGAAGGTGATAGTGTAATCATAACTCCCGGTCGTACTTACAGCGTCTACGACATTAAACGTCAAGGCGTTCGGAGCACCTCAGAAATAAAGCAGGAAATAGTCACACGTCCAATGGACAAGATGGACCACTACATTAAACGGTGCATTGGCCTGCCTGGTGACAGCATCGAAATAATTGATCGGCAGGTCCATATCAATGGAAATCCAGGTAAAAATCCAACCAACATTCAATTTGCTTACCGGGTGAATGCACAGGGTACGACCCTCAATCGACGCAAGTTAAAGGAGTGGGGGGTCAATCTTGATGACAGTCGCGATCCGGTATACATGCTGACGAATGAACAGGTTGAAAAAATTCGCAACATGGGCAATGTAAGCGTGTCACATCTACCCCAGCAAGAACGACCTCTTTTTCCCTATGATGAAAAGATGACCAATGGCTGGACCGTCGATAACTATGGACCACTGTATATTCCTAAAAAGAATGTGAGTGTGCCCATCAGCCCTGAAACCATTGCACCCTATCGAAGAATTATCACTACTTACGAGGGCAATAACCTCGAGGTCAAAGAGGGCAAGGTCTTCATCAATGGCCAAGAAAGCAAAGAATACACCTTCAAAATGGACTATTACTGGATGATGGGCGACAACCGCCACAATTCAGAAGACTCCCGGGTATGGGGCTTTGTCCCAGAAGATCATATCGTGGGTAAGCCACTTTTTATTTGGTTTTCCACTCAAGATGGCAACATGAAAAATGGCATTCGATGGAATCGCATTTTTACTTCAGCTAAGAAGCCATAACGTGATCTTCCGTACCTTACCGAGACCGCATTTGCTAGGGATGAAGACAATAATCACCTGGCTTGCCGCATTGCTGCTTTGGCCGTCCACGGGTCTGATGGCGCAACGTTCGGACTTATTTCTCTTTGATTTCACAAAGATTGTCGATGGTTACGAACTGTCCCGCCCTCGCCTACTTTCAAATTTTAATACGGGTGGATACACCAACCAGCCCAGTTTTGCTGATCCGTATCGACTATTGGTTTCGGCTGGTCCGGCAGAAAACCCCACTCAAACAGATCTGTTCGAGTTAAACCTCCGGACCGAATCTGTCACACGTCTCACAAAAACCATCGATCGTGAGTATTCACCATCTTCTGATCCGAATCAGCCAGATCAGATCCTCTGCGTTGTGGTTGAGGTGGAAAATGACAATAATCAAAGATTGTGGTCCTACCCCACAAGTTTAGCCGAAGGTGGCCATGGCATCTTGGCATCAGCAGGACAGGTAGGTTACTTTTGCCCTCTTAAAAGTGGCTGGATTGCGGTCTTCGAACTGGGCACTCCGAATAAGCTCTACATGTATCATCGAAAGACTCGAGAGCGCAAATTTATCAGCTCAAACATTGGTCGCACGCTCAAACAAACCAAGGACGGTTCCTTGGTCTTCGTCCACAAAATCTCAGACTCCTATTGGTTTCTAAAGCGCCTGAATGTCGATGACTTCATTCCAGAGGTCATCAAAAAGACCATCCCGGATGCAGAAGATTTCACATTACTAGATGACAATTCAATCCTCATGGGGTCAGGATCCAAACTCTATCACCTCGATGTGAATGGAGACGTGATGTGGAGGGAGCTGGCAGATCTGCAACATCTTGGTCTTGGTAACATTACCCGTCTTGCTCACAATGGAATAAACATGTTGGCCATTGTCTCGGATGAGTAGTGTTCAAACTCATAGGAAAGACCCTTCCTGTGAAAAATGTGCTAAATTTATGTGATCAATTTCTTGCATATGTATGCTTTACGGCAAATTGTTCTGCTCAACTTGGTCCTGCTTTCTACTCCTGTTTTTAGTCAGTTAACACACGAAAATGTTCGTAATGGTGAACTAATTATCCAACTGAGTCCAAGCGCTCAATTAAGTTCCGTCAATAATTTTTATCGTAGAAAATCAGGCTCAACCACCAAGCTATTATCCAAACATCTCCAAGTGTACAAGCTAACATTTCCTCCCAGCATCGATATTGCTGCAGTGAAAGAGCAACTCGAAGCAGATGAACGAATTATCCAGGTTCAGTATAACCATAGCTTGATTCGTCGTGGGGGCACAACGACTCCCAACGACCCATTTTTTAAAGACCAATGGTATTTAGAGCGCATCGGTGCACCAGAAATTTGGGACCGTACCACTGGTGGTGTCACACCCTGTGGTGATACGATCGTGATTGCTGTTTTCGACTTCGGATTAGATGTAGACCATGAAGACATGCAGGGGCAAATCTGGAAAAACAAGGCTGAGGTAGCAAACAATTCCTTTGACGATGATAACAACGGCTATGTAGACGATTACTTAGGCCTAAATCTTGATACTGGCAATGACCAGCATGCCATTGATCCCAATTACCACGGTACTGAAGTGGCAAGTGTCATTGGAGCTCAATCTAATAATGAACTTGGAATCACGTCTCTTAATTGGCAAGTGCAAATGATGATCATCAGCTCAGTCGATAAGACTGAGGCCTTGGCCATAGAAGCATTCGATTACATCCTTGATCAACGCATCAAGTACAACCAAAGTGCCGGTGCAGAAGGTGCTTATGTGGTTGCCGTAAACAACTCGTGGGGGAGAGAGGGATTCTTTGAGGAAGATTTTCCGATTCTTTGTGGAATGTTTGATGAACTCGGCAAAGCTGGTATCATCAGCGTCGGTTCCACCGAAAATGATCAGGTCAACACTGATGTATTTGGAGATATACCAAGTGATTGTTCCAGTGATTTTTTAATAGTGGTCACCAATACCGACGAAAATGACGAATTAGCGATCGGTGGCTTTGGCAAGCAAAACGTGGACTTGGGGGCACCAGGAGAATCTATTCGGGTGGTAGCTAGAGACAACAGCTACGGATTTGACAGCGGTACGTCCTTTGCAGCACCCTTGGTCACTGGAGCTGTGGGACTCCTTTACGCTTTACCCGAAGCTACCTTCTGCGACAATGCCCAACTTAGCCTCGAAGACGCTCTCCGTGACCTAAAGCGGTTTATTCTGGATGGTGTGACTCCGGTTAATGACCTGGCCGACCGCACCGTTAGCGGTGGTCGGTTGGACTTATCCAAGAGTGCAGAATTGGTCACCAGCGATCGTGATCCGAGCATCAGCCCCATCAAGGTCTTTCCAAATCCAACCCGAGGTCTATTTGAATTGGACATTGATGCTGCTCATGGTGCGCTGCGATTCGAGATCTACGATGCCCTTGGCAGGTACGTTCGACCAGCGCAATTTTTGGCTCAAGGAATTAAAGTTACCATCGATGGTAGTAGTTGGCCCAGTGGAGCCTATTTTGTACAAATAAATGATCGGCACCAAACTTCTGTCGTCAAAGTTGTGAAAATATAGCAGAAAGGAAATTGCAACACACCAAGCAAGCGTTGCCTAGAGATTGAGATGCCTGTCATGAAGAACAAAAAGCAGCAAACCATACTAGATTGATCGACGTACCATGCCCATAAAATAATGCTACATGATGGGCAGGCCATTTAGCCCCGTGCAGGTCGTTTCCAGGCCATCATTAGCAAAAAAAAATAGACCCTGTTTCGTCTAAAACAAGGTCTATGGGAAAGTAATTAATGAGGCTTAAACTCTTTGATCGAGACAACTCCTCTCCTGATATGGTTTTCTAAGAATACAAAATACTAGTGAATAATAAATTTATTATTATGCGTTTCTCCTGCTTTAGATTCCAAATGCAAAACGTACATCCCATGATAAAGCCCGGGAACTTCGATAATGATCGGGTCACTCTGACTTGAAATCAATTTGCTTGTGATTTGATATCCGCGCAGATCAAATATTTTCAAGAAAGTTTTCTCTTGAATAAAACCAGGTACTCGCATATGAACCAAACCATCACTGGCCTGCAAAATCAAAATTCGATCGGCTGAAGAAGACTCAGACGAACTGGGACAAGAGATTTTTCCCAACTCAAAAAACGATGTACAATTTGGATTTAAGCTGTCGATAACTACAAATTCGTATTCGGTATCTCCATCGGCAGGGAAGGGTCCCAGGCGAAGTGGTAATAATTCATAAGGGAATGCCCCATATTCCTTGCCGTTCCCCTTGAGCGTAAAATGCCCACTTGCTTCCACCTGATCAAAATTCAGGTGCACATAAAATGAATCATTGGCACAGTCCATTGTATCAATATTGAAATTGGCAATTTCACAGGCTGGATCGCAGACTGGAGCGACCAAGTTTATGGAAGTGCAGCATGT
Source organism: Saprospiraceae bacterium (assembly GCA_965223215.1). Lineage (GTDB taxonomy): Bacteria > Bacteroidota > Bacteroidia > Chitinophagales > Saprospiraceae > JABDMH01. The sequence goes on from CBDCVZ010000010.1 coordinate 1,845,194, forward strand.
TTCATTATCAGATACGCAGATTTTTAATTCGTCAAGTGTATCCGAGTGACTCGGTATTTCAAGCTCAATGGGAAACTCATCCTTCCTATGAAAGCCAAGAGGCACACCATTTAGGTATAGGTCCAAACCGTGAAATTCTGTTTCGATAGGATTTATTTTTAGCAAGTAGCTTCCATCGTCCAAACATTCGATTATTTCTGTATTGATATTTCCGAATTTACATTGCTCCTCGCATATTATTCTGCCAATGGGCAAATCAATGTGACAACTATGAATTTCTGAATCACAGACTTCAAACTTGTAAAATGTTTCACCTCCCTCAAAAGGACCAACCTTTACGGGGAGATCTCGATATCTAAATTCGAGTTCATGACCATTACCCTTGACGATGAAGGATTCGGAGTGAGCTCCGACATGATCGAAATCAAGAATTATGTAGAATAATCCGGCAGAATCACAATCGGTGATTTCCTTTCTTAAATCCACAAAACATCCTTCATCATCGCATCCGGGCGCATGAATCTCTCTCTTCACACAACAATCTGCATCATCCCCAACGCAAATCGTGATGACATCAACCTCCTTACCACTGGCCGGAAAATGCGTAATCGTCAAAGGTAATTGGTTGCTTTGATAACGGCCAACCAACTTATCATTACCATACACCAAAAAGGTATCAAGTTCTGACTTAAAATCTAGCAAGACCTCGTAGGTCGTATCAGATGTACAGGCCCCCGCATCGAGTTTCATTTCATCCAAGAGGCATCCACCACAGTCAATATTTTCTACTTTTGATTCTATGACGCATTCTTCGTTTTCGTAATCCTGAATCAGGATCTCATAGTCTGATCCGGAGTTACCAACTAGGGGACCAATTTTAACCGGAAGGCTAGCATATTCAAATTTTCCGTAAAGTTGGCCATTACCTTTGACTCTGAAATATTTGCTTTCACCAACCTCATGATTAAAATTTAAGAGCGCATAATATACGTCGCCGTCACATTCTGTTCGTTCAATTTCGAGATCAGAAAAACAGTCTTTGTCGAAGCAACGAGGCAGTTCAATTTTTTCATAAAATACACAGAATCCATCGACTGCTTCAATCCTTATTTTGGCATAACCTTCTTCGTAATTCGGAAAATTCGCGATGCGGAGAGGAAGCTCACCGTTGTCGTAAGTGGCAAAAAATGATCCATTGATGTATAGGTTAAAACTATCAAATTGCTCCGTAGAGAAATTCAGCTCCGCCACTATACTTGTGTCGGAATTGCAATCTTCAGCGACATCCAGTGTAAAATTGTTTAGAAAACAAGGACAAATGTCATCTCCGAGTGTTGCGGACACGATGCATTCCTGATTGTTAAAATCAATGATGGAAAATTCAAACACCTGATCTGTTGACCGAGCGTAGGGGCCTAGCACAATGGGTAGTTCTTCGTATAGAAAATATCGAAGTGTGTCGTCATTAGCTTTCACTAGAAAACTATCTGCTGGAGCTCTGTGATGGTTTACATCCAACTTAGTGTAAAATGATGAGTCTGTGCATTCCACCGCCTTCACAAATAATTCGGATAGCCCACAGGAATTAAAGCAATCGGGCGATTTATATTCAAGGACTTTACAACAGTCTTCATTGTCGTTGGCACAGACAACGAGTCGATCAAATTCATCTCCACAAAAAGGTATGCTGTCTAACAGAATCGGTAGATCTGCTACTTTGTAAAACCCAATAAATTGATCATTGGCAAACACATCAAACCAGTCAAAGCCGACTCCTTCAAAGTCGATTTTTGCGGAATAATATTCCTCGCTATGGCAATCACTCGGTGCTATTTCTAAATTAGAAATATGACAATTAATATCACCACATTGCACTGTACCTACTTCTAGTGAAGCTGAACAGTTTGCTTCACCTTTATCGATGATGACAAACTCATAGGGCGTTTCACCATTCCCTTTCAAGGGGCCAATTTTGACAGGTAAATCTTGGTAGGAAAATTCCCCATATTCGATTCCGTTTCCAGCTACTTTGAACCCCATCAGGCTAGTAGAATCATAGTGAAAATTGAGATAGGCATAAAATTCGCCCCCTTCACACGCTGTTAATTCATACTTCACAGAATCGATATGACATTGGCCATGAAGAGCATGCACGCCTAAAATGATTATCAAGATAATTCCCCAATTCTTTTTCATATCTATCATATTATTGCTGGGATTTCAAAATGTAGATACAAGTATTGGTGAAAACGTGGCCTACCAACTCATGAAATGAAATGGAAATCGTATAAAACCTAGTGGTGTGGTCCCACCTAAGAAAAAAATATCTTAAGAAGAGGATTGCCCCTTATGGCTATTCGCGGTCAGAACCCTTAAAGAGAGATTCTACAAATGCCCTTTTATTGAAGATCTGCAGCATTTCGATCCCTTCACCCACGCCGATGTATTTGATTGGAATTTTGAATTGGTCCGAGATTCCGAGGGCAACTCCACCCTTAGCAGTACCATCCAGTTTGGTCAGAGCGAGGGCTGTGACATCGGTAGATTCAGAAAACTTTGCACATTGTTCAAAGGCATTTTGGCCGGTGGTTGCATCGAGGACCAATAGCACTTCATGAGGGGCTCCAGGCATCTTCTTCCCAATTGAATTGCGAATCTTGGTCAGTTCTTTCATTAGATTCAATTTGGTATGCAGCCGACCTGCTGTATCAATAATAGCTACATCATATTGATTATTGATCGCATGTTGAACTGTCTCATAGGCGACTGCAGCAGGATCAGATTTCATACCCTTGCTGTAGAAGTCACAATTGACCCTTTCTGACCAAATCTTGAGTTGATCGACTGCAGCAGCACGAAAAGTATCACCAGCACCCAGCACTACTTTTTTACCCCGCTGCTGATACTGATGGGCGATTTTCCCAATGGTCGTTGTTTTTCCGACTCCGTTCACCCCAACCACGAGCATGATGTGTGGTAGCTCATCCTGTGGAAAGGTAAAATCTTCGAGATCTTCCGTATTATTCTCGGTAAGTAGCTCGACTATTTCATCTTTCAGCAAGCTATTAAGTTCACTCGTTGAAACATATTTATCTCGAGCCACTCGAGCCTCAACACGTTCGATAATCTTAATTGTGGTATCTAAACCAACGTCGGCTGAAATGAGAATCTGCTCCAATTCATCGAGCACTTCGTCATCTACCTTTGCCTTACCCGCTACGGCACGAGTAATTTTGGAAAATATGTTGGTCTTTGTTTTTTCGAGACCTTTATCTAGGTCTTCTTCCCTTTTCTTGTTGAAAAATTTATCAAAGAAGCCCATAGAATGCTACTAGTCGTCGAAAGTATACCTGAAAAGTTCCGATCTAAGAAGGTAAAGATCGAAAGTATGTGAAGGGTTATTTTTTTTGGAAAAAAGCCTTGGCCTCGTCCTTGTGGATCATCATCTCCTTATAGAGATATTTTCCAGTCTTTGGGTCTTTGATGGGTTTTACCACTTTTACAAAATCCTTACCCGTGCCAGCATTTGCAGCACGTTGGCTTACTCGGGCGTTCTTACTTACTTTGGCCATAATTACTTGATTTCTTTGTGTATGGTATATTTCTTCAGGATGGGATTGTACTTCTTCAGTTCAATCCGATCTGGTGTATTCTTTCTATTCTTTTGCGTTACGTATCGGGAAGTTCCAGGCATACCAGAACTCTTATGCTCTGTACACTCGAGAATGATCTGGATCCGATTACCCTTTGATTTCTTTGCCATGATCGCTTAAATTAATGAGTTTCTACAATTTGACGCCAGTGTCAACGCCTTTTTTCTCCAGCTTTTTAAGGTATGCGAAGATACCAAGCTTGTTGATGGTACGGATTGCTCTCGTACTTACCCGGAGTGTAATCCACTTACCAACCTCGGGTATAAAGAACCGCTTCTTTTGCAAGTTCGGAACAAAGACTCGCTTGGTGCGTCGATTGGAATGCGAAACGTTATTGCCCGCGATGGGTCTTTTTCCAGTTAGTTGACAAACTCGTGACATTGTCCTTTCATTTAAGATTTTGCTCGTGACCTTACCCTTCCTCCGATGATTTTCGATTGGATTTCAGAACCAACCCACTCCGGAGATTTTAGATTTACTTTGTGACCTCGGCAGGATTCGAACCTGCAACCTCTTGATTCGTAGTCAAGTGCTCCCTGCCTGCCGGCAGGCAGGTATCCAGTTAAGCTACGAAGCCCTCTTACCTCTCACCTCTATTCCTCCATTTCCTCTTAATGTATTCCTTGCCCACCCCACTCTTCAAATACCGCTCTCGCTTCAGAGCATCGTCAAAGGTTCTAAATTCCTCATAGAAGAATACTTCCCAGGGAATATGCCCTTTTGTTGACTTGGTCTTACCCTGGTTGTGCAAGAGCAATCTTCTCTCAACATCGTCGGTAGCTCCAACGTAGAACCAGCCGTTCTTTTGACTCCTCAATACATAAGTATAGAACATTATCCTTCGATAATTCTTCTTTGTGACCTCGGCAGGATTCGAACCTGCAACCTCTTGATTCGTAGTCAAGTGCTCCCTGCCTGCCGGCAGGCAGGTATCCAGTTAAGCTACGAAGCCCTCTTACCTCTCACCTCTATTCCTCCATTTCCTCTTAATGTATTCCTTGCCCACCCCACTCTTCAAATACCGCTCTCGCTTCAGAGCATCGTCAAAGGTTCTAAATTCCTCATAGAAGAATACTTCCCAGGGAATATGCCCTTTTGTTGACTTGGTCTTACCCTGGTTGTGCAAGAGCAATCTTCTCTCAACATCGTCGGTAGCTCCAACGTAGAACCAGCCGTTCTTTTGACTCCTCAATACATAAGTATAGAACATTATCCTTCGATAATTCTTCTTTGTGACCTCGGCAGGATTCGAACCTGCAACCTCTTGATTCGTAGTCAAGTGCTCCCTGCCTGCCGGCAGGCAGGTATCCAGTTAAGCTACGAAGCACTCTTACCTCTCACCTCTATTCCTCCATTTCCTCTTAATGTATTCCTTGCCCACCCCACTCTTCAAATACCGCTCTCGCTTCAGAGCATCGTCAAAGGTTCTAAATTCCTCATAGAAGAATAGTTCCCAGGGAATATGCCCTTTTGTTGACTTGGTCTTACCCTGGTTGTGCTCGAGCAATCTTCTCTCAACATCGTCGGTAGCTCCAACGTAGAACCAGCCGTTCTTTTGACTCCTCAATACATAAGTATAGAACATTATCCTTCGATAATTCTTCTTTGTGACCTCGGCAGGATTCGAACCTGCAACCTCTTGATTCGTAGTCAAGTGCTCTATCCAGTTAAGCTACGAAGCCGAGCTGTCTAAGTCATTTTTCTCCAAACCGGATGCAAAGGTACACTTATTTTGGCTTTCTCAAACTACTAAATTGAATCAAAGATGATGTAATTGACCAAAACTAAAGGCATGCGATGGCAGACAATGGCAGGGTGATTTCGCAGAACTCCGGTTCGAAAGCATATCAGCTTATGCCTATATTTTAGTAATTGATAATCAATTACTAATAAATTACTTATTTTTAAACTATGTTGTAAAAAATCGGGTAGACTGCTGGAAAATCGTCTCAGACAGTTTGCATAGGTATTTATTTTACAATATATTGATTACTAGTCTATTACATAATGGCCTCGACCATGAAAGGATATGTCTGCATTCCCATTGCCTGGATACTGACTTTGAGACTTCTGGCACAGCTACCCGATGGAAGCATTGCTCCAGACTTCAATCTCATCGACATCGATGGCAACCAGCATCATTTGTACAGTTATCTGAGTCAAGGTAAAACGGTAATCTTAAATTTTTCTGAGTCATGGTGTCAAGAATGTTGGAATTATCATCAGTCCGGTGCCCTCCAAGATTTCTACACGCTTTATGGACCGGGAGGTACCGATGAGGCCACTGTAGTGTTCATTGAAACTGACCCAATATTGGGCATCGATGATCTGATGGGCCTTACCTCCGCCTCCGCTGGAGATTGGATATCCGACACACCCTTTGGAATCATCGATGACACTGCTGCTAATAATGAATTCATGCCTAACGATAAACCAACGATATATGGCATTTATCCAGACAAAACCACCACACTGCTTGGTAGAATGACCACCGACGAAATCTACAGTTATGTCATGGCCTATGATGGACCCGTTAATTTGGTTGATACGATCATCAAAGTCAGCCTAGAGGAGGTAAAGAATGTTTCCTGTGCTGGCTTTAGCGACGGAGCCATTGATATTTCAGTGGACGGACCTGCCCAGACCTATACATATGAGTGGAACAACGGTGCCACTACACAGGATATCATGGGCCTTCCCATTGGGACCTATCGGGTCACCATTGTTGATAATCTACTTAATCGGCACATTATAGATCCTCTTGCACTCAGTGAGCCTGACACCCTCGCCCTCATGTTTTTAAGGAATACGCCCACCTCCGAAACTGCTAATAATGGTTCGGTCGTCGCCAATGTATCTGGTGGAACAACTCCATACACTTACATCTGGTCAACCGGCGACAATACGTTTCAGGCAGAGAACCTAGGTGAAGGCACCTATTCTGTGCAGGTCTTTGATGCAAATGGTTGTCAAATCAGTGATTCCATTCGATTAGAAGTGCCCGATTGTAGCCTGGTTCCCGCGATTAGTGTCGAACCCACCTCTTGTGATGAAAATCCTGATGGCCGGATCGATCTCTTGCTTGATGGTGCAGTAGCTCCTGTAACCTTTGCTTGGAGCCATGGAGCTGCTACTCAAAATGTGGGTGGACTAGCTTCTGGTGGATACGAAGTTACCATCACAGATGGTCAGGGTTGCACCGCAATTGCCGGAGCCACCGTGGAGATCGACGATCGAGAAAATCCGATTGCTAAGATAAGGGCTCCGATCACCCTCTACCTCAATGAAGCAGGAGTTGTTGAGATATTTGCCGAACAGGTTGATTCTGGTAGTTTTGACAATTGTGGCATTCTGGACATGCAACTGGAACAGAGCGCCTATGATTGCAGTGATGTAGGACGAAACTTTATCGAATTTACAGTCATTGATAACAACCTAAACATCACCTCTCGCGATGTTGAGATCACCATCTTAGATACCATCCAGCCTTATTGGGAGTGCGAAGACAGTATTGTTGTGGCGGCATGCGATGGAGTGGTTAACTACTTAGCTCCACGAATTGTTGACAACTGTCCCAATGGGTCAGTTACTGTTTTAGCTGGTTTGGGCCCAGGAGCGGAGTTTCCCGTTGGAACCTCCACAGAAACTTACACATATATTACAAATCAGGGTCAACGGGTAGAATGTTCCATCGATGTGGTGGTAGATAAGAAGGTATCCGCTCGTGCAGAAGTCGTCAATGTGGATTGTCCTGGCGAGCAAAATGGATCTGCGACTATCTCGGTAGAAGATGGCGAGGGCCCCTTCACATTTCAATGGAGCAATGGTCAAAATGGAGCGTCTATTCAAAATCTAAGTGCTGGTAGCTACCGAGTCACCGTTAGCGACACCTCCGGCTGCACCTTTGTCAAAACGGTCAATGTCTTACAGCCAACCGAACTCTCGGTTCGCCTTGATAGTATTAAAGCTCCTGATGGTCAGGGGGATGTGTTCATAACTCCCATGGGAGGCACCGTGCCCTATCAGTATCGATGGCTCAGGGGCAATGAAATAGTGTCTACAGTCCAGGATCCTCGAAATCTTGATTTTGGCGTGTATTCGTTAATGCTCACCGATGGCATCGGTTGTCAGTTTGATCTCTTTACCGTGACCGTCGACCTCTCTACCAGCATCGACGAATCAAGTAATCCACTGGACGGCGTATTACTCAGTCCAAATCCAGCTCCCTACGATTTTACCATCACCTTCCCAGCTGGTACCAAAAAGGCAGATCGATCTGTGGAAATCTATACAATGATGGGGCAGTCCGTTTGGAGGCAGCACTTAGGGATTGCGAACTCAGCCCAAATCTCACCAGGATCCTTGTCTCATGGCATCTACCTAGTAAAAATCAGAGCAGGCCAGGCATCGGTTGTACGAAGGCTTATGGTGGTACGATAGACAACCCAACAAAATCAGCACGCAGGAATGAGACGAAGAGCCATGAGTCAATCGTTGAGCTTAAGAACCTCCAAAAAGGCCTTCTGAGGGACTTCAACATTTCCTATTTGACGCATTTTCTTTTTGCCCTTCTTCTGCTTTTCAAGTAGCTTGCGTTTCCTGGTGATGTCACCCCCGTAGCACTTTGAGGTTACATCCTTACGAAGTGCGGAGATGGTCTCTCGAGCGATGATCTTGGCCCCGATGGCTGCCTGGATTGCGATCACGAATTGTTGCCTGGGCAGCAACTCCTTCAGTTTCTGGCAAATCTTACGACCAAAGGCCTCAGCTTTATCTCGATGCACCAGTGCTGAAAGGGCATCGACTGCATCCCCATTCAGCCGGATATCCATTCTGACCAAATCAGATGCACGGTAATCAATCGGCTGATAATCGAAACTCGCGTAGCCACGACTGATGGACTTTAGTCGATCGTAGAAATCAAAGACAATTTCAGCAAGGGGAAGCTCGAACGTCAATTCTACCCGCTCAGGTGTTAAATAGGTCTGTTTGGTCATAGCGCCGCGCTTATCCATGCACAGCTTCATGATTGACCCAAAGTACTCTGGCTTGGTGATGATTTGAGCTTCGATAAAGGGCTCTTCAATGCGGTCAAGTACGGTGGGGTCAGGGAGATCATTGGGGGTATTGATCGTAATCGGTTCGTCTGCACTTCGCTTGAGAAAAGCGACATATGACACGTTGGGAATGGTCGTGATGACTTCCTGATCAAACTCTCGAGACAGGCGCTCTTGAATGATCTCAAGATGCAGCATGCCTAAAAAACCGCACCTAAAACCAAAACCGAGTGCCGCGGAAGATTCGGGTTCATAAACCAGAGATGCATCGTTCAGCTGCAGTTTTTCAAGGCTGTCACGCAGGTCTTCAAAATCTTCGTTTTCAATGGGAAAGATGCCTGCAAATACCATTGGTTTCACATCCTCAAAGCCCTGAATGGCCTCTGAGCAGGGTCGTTCAACGTGGGTGATCGTGTCACCTACCTTTATTTCCTTGGAGATTTTGATGCCGGTAATGATGTATCCTACATTGCCTGCCGACAACTTCTTCACGGGAACCTGTTCAAGCTGCAGAATTCCGATCTCATCCGCACTGTATTCCTTTGCCGTGTTTACAAATCTAACCTGATCGCCTTTTGCCAAAGTTCCATTGACGATCTTATAATAAACGATTACGCCACGAAAAGGATTAAAAACGGAATCGAAGATAAGTGCTTGAAGGGGAGCCTCAGGATCTCCCTCAGGTGGTGGGATGCGGTCCACAATGGCAGACAAAATCTGTGGCACTCCTTCTCCTGTTTTACCACTAGCCAATAATATCTCCTCCCGATCACACCCGATTAAGTCAATGATCTGATCTGCGACTTCATCAATCATGGCGCTAGGCATATCAATCTTATTCATGATTGGGATGATTTCGAGATCGTGTTCGATGGCCAAGTACAGGTTGGAAATCGTTTGCGCCTGAATACCTTGGGTGGCATCTATCAAAAGTAAGGCACCTTCGCACGCTGCGATGGACCTTGACACTTCGTATGAGAAATCCACATGTCCCGGGGTATCAATCAAATTGAAGGTGTAATCAGCACCATCCGTGTGTTTATACTGCAGTTGGATCGCGTGGCTCTTAATCGTTATGCCTCGTTCCCTTTCGAGGTCCATATCATCCAATGCCTGATCTTTCATAGATCTGGCCGACACTGCATTCGTATACTCCAGCAATCGGTCCGAAAGCGTGCTCTTTCCATGGTCAATATGGGCAATGACGCAGAAATTGCGGATGTTCTTCATGGCCGCAAATATACATTAATGTATCCTGGATAAAAGAGACCATTGCTCGGCTGGTCTTTCAAAAAAATGAAAACCAAGAATATTGCAAAGGACTACCTCTTGTCTCTAAGTGGTTGGGTTGCCCACAGAAGGAACGGCAGAAACATTGATCGTCAAATCCCTTTTTGAACCTTGATTTCAGTATCGGCAGAAAGACCACCCTTTACTTCAATATTGATACCATCAGAAATCCCCAATAGAACCTCTTTCTTCTCGAATTCCTGATCACCTATTACGACTTCGACAAAAGTCGTGTCTCCGGAAAATATCACGTCTCGCTCCTCAATCGATAATACTTGCTCTTTGCGATCCAGAATAATGTCGCCACTTGCGCTGTAACCAGCCCTTAGAAATGATTCGTGGCCTGGGGTGATCGCAGCTTTAATTTCAAATTTCACCGTGCCCTCCTCTACCACACCTTGCGGAGCTATGTGCTCCAGGAGTGCCTGGAAAGTGTCTTTTTCGATGGCACCAACGGTCAATTCCAGATTCATTCCTTCCTGTAATTTACCCACCTCCGATTCATCCACCTTGCCCTCGAAAATTAAGGAATTCATATCAGCCACCACGGCAATGCTCGTTCCTTCATTAAAATTATTCCGCTCGATCACGGAAGATCCCTCCTCCACAGGAATATCAAGTACCATTCCATCTACGGTACTAACCACGGTATTTGAAATCTGTCCGTACTTTCGCGAGGCTCCTTCACGCAAAAGTTGCAAGTTTGTGATGGCTGCCTCCAATTCCTGCTCCTTCACTTCTACATCGGCTTCAAACTGTTTCAAATTGTTTTTTGCCAATATTTTGGCATTGTCAAGTGCTGCCTTCTTGACTTTGAGGTCCAAGGCCAATCGATTATATTCTTGCTCTGATACGATCCCATCATCAAATAATTGTCGAGATCTTTCTTCTTCTTGTTTGGCATTGTCATAATTTGATTGCGCGGCCTGAATATCAAGGTTGGCTTCAAAAACACTCTTTTGGCGCTCTAACTCCCGCCTTGCCTCATCTCGTCTAATCTTCGCCAATTCAACCCCAGACTCCGCGTTATTAATATTCACTGGACTGGGAATTAATTTGATTTTGGCAATTCTTTGGCCCTTATCCACTTTATCTCCTGCTTCTACAAACAACTGCTCAACGATACCCGAAACTTGTGGCTTTATTTGCACTTCTTTTCTTGGCTTGATTGAACCAGTAGCCACGGTTTTTTTAATAATATCTTTTTGGGTGGGCTTAGTGCTATCGTAAATAATCGGATCCTTCTTACTCTGCTGATAAAAGTAATAGCCCAGGCCAATTGACAAAATAACCAGCAAGGTAACACCACCAATTAGACAACCTTTTTTCATTTCCTTGGTAAATTAATTTCTTCCAAATTATTCATCCTTGAGTGCAGTAACCGGATTTACTGCGGCGGCCTGTAGGGCCGGAACCAGGCCAGTCAAACCTCCAGCAATTATTAGTATGATCAGAGCCCCTGCCCCCACAATGAAATCTATTTCCGGATTGGCAAAAAACTCGCTTCCTTCTCCTACCGCTTTGTTCAATGCAGCTATAATCCCGGTACTAAGTAACAATCCGAAATATCCCGCCACGGTTGTGATAAATACGGACTCCAGTAAAATCATACTAACGATAGATCTCGGTGTGGCTCCCATTGATTTTCTAATCCCAATTTCCTTTGTCCGTTCTTTCACAATAATTAACATAATATTTCCAACACCGATGATGCCTGCCAACAAACTCCCGATTCCGACCACCCAAATAATGAGTCGGATGCCAAAAAATAGTCCTTGAACTTCTTGAAATTCTTTCTCAAGATTAAATGATCGAATACCCTGATCATCGTCAGGATGAATCTTATGTCGAACTCTCAAAACACTTTTGAGTTGCTCTTCTACTTCGCTTACACGTACTGATGGCTTCATGGTACAAACAAACCAACCTACCCTGCCCATCATATTTGCTACCTGCTGAGCCGTGGTAAAGGGAATAAAGATGGTCTGCTCATCATCGGCTTTATCACTTCCACCTCTGGACGATTCCGTAATACCGACCACCAAATAATCAATACCATGAATCGTCAGGTAATTTCCAACAACCTCTTCATCATCTTCATAAAGTAAATCACTTACATACTTCCCAATGACCACTACTTTTCGCCGATCTCTCATATCCAGGTGATTAATAAATCTACCTTTACTAATTTCGATCGGTTCAATATGTAGAAAATCAGGGGCTTCACCACGGACCGAAAAACTACCACTTTTATTATTTCTGGCAATTTCACCAGAGCTCACCATAATACGTGGAGCCACATATTGCAACTGTTCTGAAAATTGATTTACGACGACATTTAAATCTTCCTCGGTAAGACGAATCCTGCGACCTGCTTGGAGCCCGGCATAGGGCATCGAAGTATTTTGAGTCCACACATAAAGGGCGTTCGAAGCACGATTTCCGAAATTGGTCATCACACCATTTTCGAGTCCTTTCCCACTGCCCATTAGAAACACCAACATAAAAATACCCCAGAAGACCCCCAAAGCGGTCAGGAAGGTACGGGTCTTGTGCTTTTTGATCGTGCCAAAAATCTCCTGCCATTTGTCATAGTCAAACATCTCGGTTAACTTTTCATTGCAGTCACAGGATTAATCTTCGATGCCTTCATCGCCGGAAAAAGTCCAGCCAGTGCACCACTTAAAACCAGCAGTAGCAAGGCTGCCATCACCACCGTGAAATTCACTTGTGGATCGCGAAAAAACTCGGTCTCTAATTCATTGATCTTCATAAAGTAATTAATGCCATAAATAAGTCCGAAACCGGCAAGCAGCCCCAAATAACCAGCTATGGCAGTGATGAAAATGGATTCTTGCAGGATCATCGCTACAATTGAGGTGGGAGTGGCACCGAGTGCTTTGCGAATGCCAATTTCTTTGGTCCGGTCTTTTACAATAATCAACATAATATTACTAACACCTATGACACCTGCGATGATACTGCCTATGCCCACAAACCAAATAAAACCCTTGATAAATCCAATCACAGTGCGGAATTCTTGGTAATTTTCCAAATCATTGTTTACGTACAATGCTTGATCATCCGTAGGATCAAATTTGTGCGCAGTGGCAAATGATGATCTAATCTGCGACTCAATTTCAACAGACTCTTCGTACGTTGCGTCCCCAAGGGTCATCATGAGTTGATGGACTCGGTCGCTTCCCGAAAAGATCTTTTGGCAAGTACTAAGCGGCACATAGATGACTCGGGTTTCGTTCTCCCTCTGGTCGGTATATTCACCTACTACCGTATATTTTATTCCCCCAATAGATACTTCCTCGCCAACAATCGATTTGTCCGTATCTTCAAAAAGAGCCTTTCGGACTACATCTCCAATGATGCATACCTTGCGTGCCTCTTTGATATCCATATCATTGATGTAGCGACCCCGAATCATCATCGTATTTTCTAGAATCTGATGATCTGGATGAACCCCAGTTACCCGATAACTCAAGCTTTTCATTTTATAGCTGATCACAATATCACCGGAGAGGTAATATCGACCGGTCAAATGATCAATTTCCGGTACTTCTCTCGCCAATCGCTCCGTATCCTCATTCGTGAATTGGATTCGACGTCCTACTGGTAGCCCTTGAAAGGGTTTTGAGGTTCGACCCCGGAATATCCACAAACTATTTTTGGCGTCGTCGGCAAAATTATACTCAGCGCTATTTTCGAGCCCACTCCCTGCACCAACCAGAATAATCAACATAAATATGCCCCACCACACACTTAATGCGGTGAGGAAGGTGCGCAACTTGTGACGCCTCATCGAGGAGAATATTTCCACCCACCGATCGACATCAAACATGGCTCTCTATTTTTCCATCTTTAATGTATATGATTCGATCAGTCATTTCCGCGATATCATTTTCATGGGTTACTATGACAACAGTGATTCCTTCGGCATTCACTTGCTTAAATATCTCCATCACATCGTACGAGGTCTTTGAATCCAGAGCACCAGTGGGCTCATCGGCCAGTATAATATTTGGTTGGTTGGCCAGTGCACGAGCAATGGCTACTCGTTGCTGTTGGCCTCCAGATAGTTGATTTGGCAGGTGATCGGCCCAAGGAGCCAGACCCACTCTTTCGAGGTATTCCATCGCAATGACCTGCCTCTCTTTTCGATTGATTTTCCGATAGTACAATGGTAAAGCCACATTTTCCCAAGCATTCTTAAAGGAAAGCAGATTGAATGATTGAAAGACAAAACCGATCATTTCGTTGCGATAAAACGCAGCTTTCTTCTGACTGAGATTTTGGATTTTCTTCCCATTCAAATAATATGATCCTTTATCATATTCATCTAGAATGCCAAGGATATTAAGCAGTGTACTCTTTCCTGAACCGGACGATCCCATGATCGACACCAGTTCACCCGAGCCAATATGAACATCCACGCCTTTGAGAACTTCCAATGAGTTCACTCCCGCCTGGTAAGACTTGTAGAGATTTTTTACCTCAATCACAGACTTTGAATTATCGCTGGGTCAAAGCTAGGGGAATCCAGGTGTACCCAGGTTAGGTTCTTAGACCAACGCAACAGAGAAATAGACCGTGGCCAATGTAAACAAGGGTTCAACACACAAAGTTAGACGGTAGATCGTGCTTGAAGTTGCAAAATGACCTCAAAAAGTTGAATGATGGATCGGTTGGTAGTAGTTTTGACGCAACCTTATTGCTGCTCTTCACCCTTGCGAAATGCATAGAAATATTCGCCTTCAAACTGGGGATAGAAGCCACCCAACTCGACGATATCCTCATCCACGTCTTTAATCGCTTCGAGCGTTTCGTTCACTGATGCGACTACCTGGCCATTGACAGAAGTAATTATGAAATCGAGCTCCATATTCGTTTCCATAATTTTGCTGTCCTTATAAATGCTATTCACTTTGGCACCATCCGTACCAAACTTATTGGTCTCCGACTCTGACAGATCCTTCAGTTCGAAACCAATCTCGACCATCATTGGATCGAGTTTGCGAATAATTTTTTGCTGAAGTATAACTGTTGCAACATATTTTTTACCTCGGCGGAGATACTCAATCTTAAGTGCATCACCAGGTCTGTTTCTAGCAATCAATTCCTGCAATGCTGGAAAAGTATTGGTCTCTGTATTGTCCAGACTGACTATGACATCCCCGCTTTGCAATCCGGCCTCTTTTGCGGCACTACTCGGATTGACATAATCCACATACACACCTTTGACTTCGTCAATGTTCATTTTCTTAGCCAACTCATCGGTCAAATTCTTGATACTGACTCCAAGTAATCCACGACGCACCTCACCAAACTCTTGCAAATCAGCAACCACTTTCTGAGCCAAATTTGAAGGGATGGCAAACGAATAGCCTTCATACTTTCCGGATTGTGTGATGATGGCAGCATTTATTCCAACCAATTCACCATTGGTGTTTACCAATGCTCCACCACTGTTGCCCTGATTGACTACCGCATCAGTCTGAATAAAGGATTCAACACTAGCCTCATTTTCTAGGATGCTAATGTTTCTAGCTTTAGCGCTGACAATGCCGGCAGTGACGGTCGATTCCAGTCTGAATGGATTTCCGATGGCCAGTACCCATTCTCCTATCCGCAATGAATCGCTGTTGCCAAAATCGACAAAAGGCAAATTATCTGCTTCAATCTTGAGTAAGGCGATGTCCGTCGTTGGATCGCTACCTACCAACTCGGCTTCATATTTCCGTTTGTCATCAAGTGTTAGATGGATTTCTGATCCATTGTCGACGACGTGATGGTTGGTAACAATATACCCATCAGGTGAAACAATCACACCGCTTCCTGAAGAAGCCGTGTATTTATAATTCCAATATCCCTTTTTATTGGCATGTAAAGTGCGAATGAATACGACGGCTGGAATGGCACGATCTGCCGCTGACACAAAATCTGTCGGCGATGAGCTGATGAAATTGCGTTGCCGAACACCAGTGAACAGATCATCGCTGATGGAGGTCTTATGTGATGGAATGGGCTCGCGAATTATGATCTTATCGGGACCGTCAAATATTTTGAAGACACCAACGGTTGCCACCGAGCTTAATAGCGCAACAATCACTAGCAATCCGACATTCTTCATAGCTTACTTTTTGGTGTCCGTAATTCAGAAAATTATTACAATTTCTCTGAGTTCATCGATGGCCCAGTTCATTTAACGATTATATAACTAAAATCGAACCAATCTTCACAAAGATTGTCTCTACCTGTAGTTTTAGGGTTAGTCCATGAAATAACATTGATCTTTAATCCTTTATTTTGTAAGTCTAATGACAATCGATAAAAAAAAGGACGCTAGTGAAGATACGGTGTACTGGGGCAATATGTGGGGCTGGAAGCTTTCATATCTGGGATTGGCT
Source organism: Saprospiraceae bacterium (assembly GCA_965223215.1). Taxonomy (GTDB): domain Bacteria; phylum Bacteroidota; class Bacteroidia; order Chitinophagales; family Saprospiraceae; genus JABDMH01. Next base: position 1,861,613 of record CBDCVZ010000010.1, read on the forward strand.
CTCATCTTAATCCTTTTGGGATTGATGTGGATGCGAAAATGCCAGTTAGATGAGGGACGAGCCTACGACAAAACACAAATAGAAACAGACAATGAGTAGTCAAATTCCTTTTTACAAATACCAGGGTACGGGCAATGATTTTGTGGTGATCGACCAGTTTGAGAAGACCTGGATCAAACACGAAAATCAGGACTTGGTGGCGCAGATGTGCGATCGAAAATTTGGCATTGGAGCCGATGGCCTAATCCTACTTGAGCCGGCAAAGGAACATTCATTTACGATGGTCTACTTCAACGCAGACGGGCGGCCCGGATCACTATGTGGAAATGGCAGTCGATGTGCCATTGCCAGCATGGTCTATCTCAATCGCTTCGCTGGTAGCGGTTCTTTCCTCGCTTATGACGGTCCCCATGAGTCAAGAGTCATGGATGATGGGCAAATCGAAATCAAAATGCATGATGTCTTTGACATAGAAACGGCTAAGGGCCACTACATCATGGACACTGGTTCGCCGCACTACATCACCATGGTTGAGGATCTATCTGACCTCGATGTCTATTCGACTGGTAAGGCGATTCGCTATTCAAAGAGATTTGCTGAAAAGGGAATCAATGTAAATTTTGTCGAATCTGGCCAAAATTGCATTAAAGTAGGTACTTATGAGAGAGGTGTAGAGGATGAAACCTTGAGTTGCGGCACGGGAGTTACTGCCTCGGCACTTGCCTTCGCCCTGGAAAAGGAAATGGGAGATGCTGCAGTACAGGTCAAAACTGCCGGTGGTAACCTAATGGTTAAATTTAAGAGGCTCAACAATGGCTTCACAGATATCTGGCTGTGTGGTCCAGCAGAACTCGTTTACGTTGGGGTTTATCATGTAGACGTCTAAGCGGTAAGCAAATCCAACGCACCCTGCAGCTCAGATGCAGAGTGATTGTCCTTTTGTGCCAATGCGACTTCAATGCCCTCTTCGTAGGTGGCTTGAGCCTTCCCTGGCTCGGCTATTTTTTCGTAAAGTTTGCCTAGATGGTAGTAGGTACCCACGTAATCGCTGTGCTCAGTTAGCAAAAATAGGTACTTCTCCAAGGCTCGCTCCCCATCTCCCAATTTTTCGAATTCTTTGGCTAGGGCGAAGTGCAGAAAGGGATCTTGTGCGTCATCTTCGAGGTACGATTTTAGCAAGTTTATTCTATTTTGTTGACTTTCAGTCATATTTTATTATTGATTATTAGATAGTTATGATACATTATTCAAATTTTATTAAAAGGTCTTTCAAAGTTCGATTTAGACACAGTTACTTGCTATCTTTGTCACAAATTTACTTAATCGCCAGTTCATGAAAATACTTGTTTGCATCAGTAAGACACCGGATACAACTGCCAAAATCGCCTTTACTGATGATGATACAGCTTTTGACGAAAGTGGGATCCAATTTATCATGAATCCTTACGATGAATGGTATGCATTGGTAAAAGCCCTTGAAGTCAAGGAAGAAGTGGGTGGTTCGGTAACTGTCTTAAATGTTGGCCCTGCCGCTAACGACACGATCATCCGCAAAGCTTTAGCCATCGGAGCTGATGATGCCATCAGAGTTAACAAGTCTGCTTCCTCATCTTTAGACGTGGCCCGACAGGTTGCTCATGTGCTTGAAACTCGAGCCTTTGACCTCATCTTGCTTGGCAAGGAAACAATCAACTACAATGGATCTGAGGTTGGAAGTATGTTGGCGGCCCTTTTAGCCTGGCCCTTTATTTCCTATGCCACCGCTTTGCAGGTCGATGGAGAAGTTCTGACGGTGACACGAGACATCGAGGGTGGCAGCGAAACGATTTCAGGCCGGACTCCGATGATTGTCAGTGCAGCCAAGGGAATTGCCGAGCAGAGGATCCCGAACATGCGAGGCATTATGATGGCCAAGAGGAAACCATTGGAAGTCGTCGATCCGATTACCGTTGAAGACCCCATTTCCATTGTTAAATATCGCAAGCCGGTCGGTCGAACGGCATGCAAATATGTAGAGCCCGACCAAATGGACGAGCTCGTACGTCTACTACACGAAGAGGCCAAAGTCATCTAAAATCACAAACAAAATGCCAGTACTAGCTTTTGCGGAAAGCATCGAAGGAAGGTGTAAGAAAGTAGCGTTTGAAGCCATCTCTTACGCGCATCAAGCGGCCGAAATCTTGGGAACTACGTGTCATGCATTGACCATCGGTAGCCCTGAAAATGGTGCAGAATTAGGTCTTTATGGTGCCGCCGAGATTCGAAACGTTCCACTTGATGAACTCTCCTTTTTTGATGCGACGATCTATGCCGACATCATCGCTCAAACTGCTCGAGATCTTGGTTGCGATACAATCGTTCTCAGTCATACAAGCACTGGAAAATCGATGGCAGGCATGCTGGCAGTGCAATTAGAGGGTGGCTTAGTTTCAGCCGTCTCATCCCTACCTAGCATCGAGTCAGGATTTCAGGTAGACCGTATGGTCTTTTCTGGCAAAGCCATTGCAACATATGAGATCAAGGCTCCCATCAGGGTGCTCTCGATCATGCCGAATGCATTTAGTCCGGAAGTGATCGGAGAACCGGGTACCATCGTGGAAAACGCTAGATCAATACCAAAACCAACACTCACGCAAGTCGAAGTCACCAAGCAGAGTGGAAGCGTCCCTCTACCGGAGGCGGAACTCGTTGTTTCCGGTGGTCGCGGATTTAAAGGCCCTGAAAATTGGGGCATCTTGGAAGAATTAGCCAAGGTGCTAGGAGCGGGAACAGCATGCAGCAGACCTGTGGCGGATTCTGGTTGGAGACCCCATCATGAGCATGTAGGTCAAACGGGAGTAGCCATAGCACCAAACCTATATGTTGCCATTGGTATATCGGGTGCGATCCAGCATTTGGGTGGTGTCAATAATTCAAAGACCATCGTAGTTATCAACAAAGATCCGGAAGCCCCGTTCTTTAAGGCTGCAGATTACGGTGTCGTGGGGGATCTATTTGATGTCGTACCCAGACTCACTGAGGCAATCCGTCGGCACAAGTCGTCCTAGATGCCTTTTAGACTTTAGGAGAATTATAGTACCTTTCGCCCCTAGGTTTTAGATCTTTTTCGGGATAATTCGGATATGGAAAAAATTCAACTTGACATCGTAGCCCTGTCGCACAGTGTATCTCAGTCACATAACTATGCGGTGGTATTAGGTGAAAAAGAGGGTTCCAGGAGATTGCCCATTGTGATCGGTGCATTTGAGGCTCAGGCTATTGCTGTTGCCATGGAGCGCATGACACCCAACCGGCCGCTCACGCACGACTTGTTCAAAAATGCTCTGGACACATTCGACATTGAATTAAAGGAGGTGATCATCAACGATCTTCTTGACGGAATTTTCTATGCGAAGTTAATCTGCCTTAGGCGAGGAGAGATTATTGAAATCGATTCTCGTACCTCTGACGCCTTGGCCATGGCTGTTCGCTTCAGCTGTCCCGTTTATACCTATGAATTTATCCTGGAAACTGCCGGGGTGATCCTTGATGATAGCCAAGACGATGACGATGACGGTGGCGAATCGGGATCCATGGCACTCAAGGAACAACCACCAAGTAAAGAAAAAAAGGGAGGTCCCCTCTCGAGCTATTCCATCGATGCCCTCAAGAAGATGCTCAATGAAGTTTTGGCCGACGAGAACTATGAAAAAGCTGCCAGAATTCGCGATGAGATCCAAAAAAGGACGAGCGAATCATCTTGAGGATTGATTTACAACACCTCAAACGCCTGCCGATAGGCCACCAACTGATTATCTATCCAATCTTGAGTTCTTTTCTTAAGCAATACCGGATCTTCTTCAGATATGATTGGTCCAAAACCAATTTTGCAACGGCAGGACCTCTTGCCAAACTGACTTAGGAAGTGGTGCCATATGGTAGTGTCTTTCCAATGGTCTGATGCGTCTTCATACTCAATGGCGATGGGCACGGTAGAGATTTTTAGCTTTGCCGCTTCTTCAAACGAGCCACTTTTGAATGGTTCAGACCTCTGTTGATCCGTGGTGGTACCTTCTGGATAAATCAATACGTTGTGTCCAGCAACAAGCGTATCACGAATGGCATATCGCGCTGATGCACGACTACTTAGACTTTCTCTTTTTACGAATAATATCCCCGTCATCCGAGCTCCAAACCCGACTAAAGGGTATTTGCTGACTTCAGCCTTAGCCAGCGGATAGGCATATATGAAGTACAAAGCAACAACAGGATCTGAAAAGGACCGGTGATTTGAAGCGAAAAGAAAAACTCCCTGAGGCACCTCACCTTCACATTCTATTCTTAGGCCTAATATATAGATGGCTACTCCGATCCATTTCTGTCGGATCGTCATGTTTCTACGCATTACATCACCACCAAAAATCGAACTCAAAATGCATAGGAGGATCCCTAGCGACATCGTCAGAAAAAAGAAAAAACATCGCAAATATGCCCGCAAATACTTCAAAGACAACCACTCCTTAAATTCATCCTGCAATATATGTGATCTGCTGATCAACACCTACTATATTACCGCCTCAGATTGGATCACATCTGATACTTTGGCAACCTTTTGGAAGTTAAGAGGTTGATCTTACTATGAGTGCCATGCGACAAGAAAACACACCTGGTTTTTGGGAGAGTACCCGGGCGCTCAGATATCTTCCCCGTTTTTTCAAACTTATTTGGCAAACAAGTCCTTCACTATTTGCCCTTAATATCGCCTGCAGGTTAGTCAAGGCAGTAATTCCCGTGCTCGCTTTGTGGGTCGGGAAGCTGATTATTGATGAGGTTGTTATTCAGATCAATATCGACGGGATCAAGACCTACGATCAAATCTGGTTTTATCTAGGAATCGAACTCTTCCTGGCAATCATATCGGATCTCTTGAACCGCGGTATCAGTCTCTTTGATGGACTGCTGGGTGATCTATATGCAAACAAGTCATCTGTAGCCTTGATTGAAAAGGCAGCGACCATGGATCTGGCTCAGTTTGAAGATCCAAATTTTTATGACAAACTCGAAAGAGCTCGACGTCAAACAACAGGCCGAGTCACCTTGATGTCCATGGTCCTGACTCAGTTGCAAGACATCTTGACCGTCATGACGCTCGTCACAGGATTAATTGTATTCGAGCCCTGGCTCATTCTTCTGTTACTTGTTGCGATCATTCCCAGCTTCATCAATGAAGCATATTTCAGTCGCTCTGGATATTCGTTGGTTCGCAGTTGGACACCGGAGCGACGGGAGTTAGATTATGTCCGATTTATCGGTGCTAGTGATGCCACCGCCAAAGAAATTAAATTATTCGGATTGGCAGATTTCCTGAGTCGAAGATTTGAGCGACTTGCCAATAAATATTACCGTGCAAATCGAAAGCTGGCTATCCGGCGAAGTCTATGGGGCAGCTTATTCCATGTCATTGGTGATCTGGCTTACTATGGTGCGTACATCATGATTATCATCAGAACCGTAACTGGAATCATAACCCTAGGCGACCTAACCTTCCTATCTGGATCGTTTGAGCGTTTGCGAAACCAGCTTCAGGCCATCTTTTCACGCTTTTCGCGTATCACAACAGATGCACTTTATTTGCAGGATTATTTTTCGTTCATGGAAATCAGGCCCTTGATGCTACCCAATCAAGAGGGCACTCCTTTTCCCAAAAAGATCACGTCTGGATTTCGCTTTGAAAATGTAGGGTTTGTGTACCCTGGAGCAGAAAACACGTGGGCCATCCGACATTTAAATTTCCAACTGCGAGCAAACGAAAAATTGGCGTTGGTCGGTGAAAATGGAGCAGGTAAAACGACCATCGTAAAATTATTGGCGAGGTTATATGATCCCTCAGAAGGAGCAATTTATCTCGATAATATCAATATCAAGGAGTACAATTTATTTGAATACCGGAAAGCCATCGGTGTGATTTTTCAGGACTACGTAAAATACTATTTTACTGCTGCCGAAAATATTGCGATTGGTCAGATAAAAGAGGTAAAAAATCGTCCGGCCATTGTACAAGCTGCAGAGCTCAGTCTGGCCGATAAAGTCATTGAGCAGTTGCCTAGAGGCTATGATCAAATTCTCGGTAAACGATTTAAAGAGGGCCAAGAATTGTCTGGTGGTGAATGGCAAAAAGTTGCTTTAGGCCGGGCCTACATGAACGATGCACAACTACTGATTTTGGATGAACCCACCGCTACACTTGATGCAAGGGCAGAATATGAAGCTTTTCAAAGGTTTGCAGCCCTAACTGTTGGCAAGACTGCCGTCATCATCTCCCACCGGTTTAGCACGGTGAGGATGGCAGACCGAATTTTGGTGCTCAAAAACGGAGAAGTTGCAGAATTAGGTTCACACGAAGAACTGATGAATCAAGGTGGTCTCTATGCGGAGCTATTTCAACTTCAAGCCGCTGGATATCAGTAATCTAAAACATCTACCTACGTCGGAAAATACCAGGGGCACCTGCGGCTCCACATTTCTACACTAGTGTCTGCCGGGTAATGCTCGAGATTCGCCTAAGCCTCTATCTAACTCCCCAAAATCCCTTTAATGGCAGCCTTAAATATCCCACCTTGACTTGGTTGATCAGGATATAAAATACAAAAATTAAAGTGCCCCAAAGATACCTATAAAAAATCTGAAAATCTATTAGAGACCATTCTTCTAAAGAAATATCACTTAAATGTATGAACATGTTCGAAGTAATGTTCTTACTTTTGTTTTGTAGAGGGGAGGACAGCCAACATTCTCTCCCTTAAAAAAGGCATCGATAATCAAGCTTGGAACTGGGAAACGAAACTTGGACCACCCTCCCTCGTATCTTACTTTCAGGCTGCCGGATTGTGATCCGTCCTTGCAAACCTCTCTCTTGCATCGACAACGATCGCTAAATCATATTGTGCTTTTAATCGGCTACACATCGATCTCTTTGCTTTTTCTGCATAGGTAGTTAGAAGCCCTCTAGTGATACCATCGATTTGATGCCGAAGTAGCCCTTTCCAATGGATCTTCCTGCATTTCATGTCATATTAGTTTTGAAATCTTGAAATTACGGTGTATGCCATTACCCATACGGCAGGCATAAGAACTGAGATGTGAAAGCGAAGTTAAGCTGCCTTTGAATTTGTCAAATAGTTATTAATGCTACAAATACAGACGAGTCCTATCAACTCCACCAGCGCAGAATGAGACCATCCAGCATCGAAGAAATCATGGGTCTCTTCCAAACTGACAGCCCCTCGATGTTCAATGAGACCCAAGGTCATGTTTATCAATGCTCCTAGTTTGGGATCCGGGGACCATCCATGTAAGATTTCGGCAATCTCCAGTTTTGAAAAACCCACCTGGTGGGCCTGGTCACAATACTGCTCAACATCTTCTGGACAAGCATTGGCCTCGGATGCTACCAAGTAAATTGCAACAATTTCTCTTGCCGAAAAAGTTGTTGTCGGCATTTTCAAGGCATCATGATTGCTTTGTAGCCAGGCATGACCGCGTCGAATCTCGATAATTTCCGATGATTTAGAAAGTGTTGAGCAAAAATCTCTAAAACTCTCTTTGGGACTTAATTCTCGTTGCATTTCCATGACATTTAGTTTTTTAAATGAGGAGCGTGCTCATATTAAAGACTGCCGTCAGATGCAGTACAAGTATTATCATAACTACCGAATGATATCTTCAGCAGTTAGACACCATAAGTAAAAAAGGTAAAGAAAGTATAGACATATTTGCTACTTGGGTGATGATGATTATTTAACGTCAGTGTGATTTAAATTATTATGAGAAATCAGAAACAAATGGATGTGGAAACTGCCGAATCAGTTTTCAAAAGAAATCAAAGACTTAGATAACATCTTGATATCCAACAGAAAAGATCTTTCACATAAAAAATCCTTAGGCACAAAGTCAAGTGTTTACTACGTGCTCCAATACAATCGTTGGAAGTCTGGTATTCCTTTGATCTTCTTTCATTGTTAAAGGAACACCTTTTATTTATTTGAGTATTAATAATCTTTTTAAAAATCTCGTGCCTCCTTAAATGCTTGATTTAATTCCTTAAAGTCTAACCTACCCTGGGTGGTCTTCAAATATTCCAAAATCACCCACGCCTTTTGCAAGCGGGTCTCTGATTGCTTTGGTTTTCCCACCAGATATAAGAGGCTGCGTTGTTTTCCGGCAGTCAAGGAATGAAAGTAGTGATCTCCTTCATGATCTAGTTGCATCAACTCCTTCATTTCTATCGGCATCGGTAGTCCATATTTGCTATGATCTACTTCTAAGCTTATCTTCACCTTCTGCCCCTCTGTCAGTTTAAGTCTATTTCTCCTTTCCTTATTTAGATTAATAAAGTACCGACCATCGCCCTTTGGCATCAGGGCACATTGAAAGGTTTCGCATTCATTGATGGTGCATATTAATCTCTTGATTTTTTGATCATTGATGTAGGCACTAATATCTAAAGGCACCAAGATATGATGGCCCCAGAGATCAGAATGAAAATTTTCAACGATGCTGACAAACTTTTGAACTTCCATGCTACTGATAGCCTTTCTTCAATTGATCAATAAGTTGCCTCCTCAAATCATCAGAAATAAAAGCGGCTTCGATGGCACTGAGATTGCAACGCAGAAACTGTGCCTGACTCCAGCCAAATTGTCGATGAAGGTTTTCATACTCCTGACTAAGGGAGATATCAGAAATCGCACGGCCATCCGTATTAATGCTACAGGAAACCCCCGTTTGATAAATTTTGTCAATCGGATGGTCTGATAGTCCCGAATAAATATTTGTCTGAATATTACTGGTCGGACATATTTCAAGATGAATATTATAATCACGGAGAAATCGCAACAATCTGCCATCTTCGGCACTGCGTACTCCATGTCCAATCCGGGAAGGTTTTAAGTGTTCAAGTGTTTCCCACACGCTTTCCGGACCGCACGCTTCACCGGCATGGGCAGTTATTCCGAAACCATGGTCGCGCGCGAATTTGAATGCCGAGAGATGATTTTTCAGGGGGTATCCCGATTCGTCTGCAGCAATATCCAATCCCACTACAGCAGTATCTTGAAACCTTTCTATCAGCATTGCCGTTTGCATGCTTTCCGCCTCAGAAAAGTGACGCAAAGTACATAAGATTAACCTCGTTTGAATGCCGGTCTTTGCGGTTGCTGAGGTCATGGTCGATTCTACAATGTCTACCACCTGCTCAGCGGTCAAACCATTTTGTAGGTGTTGCAATGGTGCAAACCGAATTTCGGCGTAAATAACCCCATCGGCTTCCAACTGCTTATATAGGTCATTGGTCACAGCGATCAGATGATCTTCAGTTTGCATCAATTCAATCCCCTTAATGGCTCGTTGGAGATAATCAGCTAGGTTATGACACTTCCCATCTGCCACAAAATCCCTCCGGTAGTCTTGTAGTGTGATCGATGGATCCAGGTGGTTTACAACATCATAACTCAACGAACAATCAAGATGCAGGTGTAGTTCAACCTTAGGAAGGGATCGAAAATCCATGATGCAATGATACATAGATCTTCCCAAAAAGAAACATCCTGGTGGACGAGCCTCCTATTCCCAGTCTGTCAAGTACACATCGCGCCTACTTACTCAGGGGGATTCGTATTTCACTCACCCTGGAGACCGTAAATATTCCGTGTCCACCCTGAATATTATCATGCACAACCACCGGTTCGGTGAAGGGAAAATCCTTGGCATCAGTGTAGATCGATCGCGATCGCTCGAAATAATACTTATCTGGAGAAAGGGTTTTCAACTGCACGAGCATTTCAGTCCCATCGATTTCGATATGCTCAAAGGGATGGATGGGTGAGTAGAGAAGTACTTTGTAGGATTTTCCATCAAAGGCATCATCCGTCAACATCGTATTTTCCTCCCAGCCATATTCAATAATGGGGTCATTGGAGTCAACGTAGAGATGAAATCCATTTTCCGTCTCAGGCAAAGCCCCTTTGGTGTCAATAAAAAAATCTAAGGCATAAAAATGTTCTCCGGGAGGATCATCGATGGTAACTCTGATAGCATGCACCTTACCCTCATCTGAAACAGTGCCCAAATACTCAAAACTTGCTTCTCTGATTTCAGCGGCATCTCCTACTACCTGCTCAGACCAAACTGGATCAAACCCAGGGGCAGAGGCTTCGAGTCGATAGGTTCCTGGCTGCACGATGAGCGGTGCCGGCAAAACACCAAGATAATGCCCGGTATTGGTGTCATAGTCAAGGTCTGCCATCGACTCCCCCTCAAAAGTGATTTTTATCTCGGCATCGGTTATATATGAATGCTCCTCTTGTGAAACGATTCCTAGACTTTGTGACACCAAAACCTTGATGACAGAATCACCGTCCATAAGAGAGGTAGAAATGGCCAGTGCTGACTTGTGCTCTGGGATATCGATGGTCACAATTTGAGAAAAGGGGTCCTTACTACAAGCCGTCAACATCAATCCTGCCAGAAAGCTACCAGCTATTATTTGATTAAATAATTTCATTTTCTCAAAATTTAAATGCGTAGGAAATAGAAGGAATAATGGGAAGGATGCTAATTTCTTTGAAACTTCTTTTTTGGCCGATGATTTCACCGGATGGTCCAAATTCCGCTTCATTTCTGGCTGTTACATAATAGGGATTTCTGTGCCAGTAAGTGTTGTAAGCGCCGACGATCCACTTACGTTCGTACTTCTTTTTCTTCTTAAAAAACTCAACAGAAAAATCTAGCCGATGATAGTTGCTCATTCTAAAATCATTTTTCTTCCCCAGGCTTTCGACTTGGTCAAAAATGCTTAAACCATCATACTTAGAGACTGTCGGATAGCGGTAGATCGGAAGAGTAATGGCATTTCCAGTTCCGTAGATCCAGGCGGCCGAAATGCTGATCTTAGGCGTAATCTGATGTGACGCAACAATCGAAATGTCGTGTCGACGATCGTATCGAAAAGGAAATTTTTCTCCGCCATTAATAAACTTAAATTGCCGATCATTTTTTGACCAGGTGTATCCAACCCAACCGGTTGTTTTACCGACTTTTTTCTGGAGAAAGAACTCCAAACCGTAGGAGACTCCCTTTCCTTGAGTGATCTTATTTTGCCAATCATTATCAAGGCCCAATAAAAAAGATGCACCTTCTTTGAATGAAAGCACATTTTTCATTTCCTTGTAGTATCCCTCCACACTAAACTCAAAATCGTTCCAGAGGGTTGTGGCCACCCCTGCTGCCACCTGCCAAGACTCTTGGGGTTTGACCTGCTTCGTGCTTGGTACCCATAGATCGGTAGGCAAACTGAGTGATTCACTGGTCAGCAGATTAATGAATTGAGTCATCGTACTAAAGGATGCCTTTAATGAAACTTCCCGGTTGAGTGCGTATTTCAGACCGATGCGTGGCTGCACGGAAGTGTAGGTGTGACCATCGACATTAAAGGCCGATCCGTGAATGCCAAGATTTGCATTGAATCTGCCGATTCTGATTTCATCTTCTACATATAGATCATATTCTCGCGATGACTTAGTTTGTGAACCGATCATCGTATCGAGCGGTGCAGAGTTATCGGTCACCTCCAGACCCAAAGCTCCGGGTCGATACCGGTGGTGTGTCATGCTGCCTCCAAAGCGTATGTAATGATTGGGTGTTGGAATAAAATCTAGGTCCAACTTTCCAGACCAATCCTGGATACCAGAAAGGTAGTTGGCTTTAAAGAAACCATCTGTGGTTTTATTCTCCGCGAAAATATCGATGTCATAATTGCTATGGGTCAGCGTAACGTTGCTAAATAATTTGTCCGTGATTTTATAGTTCCACCTGACAACCCCAATGATGTTGCCCCAGTCGATGCCGCCATTTGACTCGATGTCTTTTTCACTATATTTATTCTTAAAAGTGTCTGATCCAGCATAGCCACTGAGATATATGCGATGTCTGTCGTTAATCTTATAGTTGATTTTTGCATTTAAATCATAAAAATAGAGGGTAGGGTCGACCGAGACTCCTTCGGGTTGGGTTTTTTTGATGATGGGTCTGAAAATTAGGTCAGCATAAGTTCGACGACCCGAAATCAAAAAGGAGACTTTGTCTTTTGCGATCGGTCCCTCCAAGGTAAGTTTCGAGGATATTAGGCCGAGTGAACCCTCTCCATGAAACTCCTGCATATTCCCTTCTTTCATATTAATCTCCAAGACAGAAGATAACCTGCCACCAAATCGTGCCGGAAAACCTCCCTTGGTTAGCCGCACACTTTTTATGGCATCTGCATTAAAAACGGAAAATACACCCAGGAGATGTGACACATTATATACCGGCACTCCGTCGAGCAAGACCAAATTCTGATCCGGACTACCACCTCTCACATACAGTCCACTTTGCCCCTCCCCGCCGGACTGTACGCCTGGTAGGAGTTGCAACGTCTTCAAAACATCAACTTCACCCAATAGTGCGGGCACCTTTTTGATTTGTTCAACAGGTATTTCAACCTTACTCATCTGGGTCTCTTCCTGAATTCTTCTACTTACCGAGGCGACTACTTCTACCGTGGCTAATTCCACACTGGAACTGAGTTTAACATCTTGATTTAAATCTGCTTGAAGATCCAATGGAAGCACCACCGTTTGATAACCCACGTATGAAAAGATCAGAGAGATAGAATCTTGTGGCAGCGTAATGCTATAGAATCCAAATTGATTCGACGAGGTCCCCAGACCTGTATGCTCATCATAGATGCTACATCCAATCAGAGCTTCACCGGTTTCTCGGTCCAAAATATAGCCGTGAATCGTCGACTTTTTCTTTACTGAATTCTTCTCTGTTGCAAAGAATACGATAAGCTTTCCAACTATCTTATATTGGCAGGATTGTTTTGCAAGGAGGGCATTTAACACACTTGATAGAGGTGTATTTCTAAACTGTGCCGTGACTTTGACTGACCTGTCAAAGTCCTTTTTATTGTAGGCAAAGGTGACTCCAACCAATTCCTCGAGTTGTTGAATAGCCAGAATAATAGGCACCTCGTGATAGGTAATGGTCACCTCTTGATCCAGCATATTGGTCTGTGCCCAGCTCGACTGGAGAAAACCAAGCCACATGAAGAGCCCAATGGTCCATTTAATTTTCATAGTTTAAATTGATTTAGCAACTGAATCTTAAGGCAAAATCTAGTTCGGGGATATCTCGTAGCCGTGGCTCAACTTTTTAATTTTAAGCTGACAGGTCAGATCTAGAATTTCCAGGATCTCTTCTAAAGAGCTGTTGTCAAAAGTGGCTGTCAACGCACAAGCTATTTCTTCAGAATTCATCAGCTGAATTTCCTCTTTATAAAAGTCTCTGAGATCCTGAATTACCTGCTCGATGCTTGCATCAGTAAATTGTAAATGCTTTGTTCGCCAGGCATTTGCATTGCCAACACTAGTTGGAAACTTTCTTATTTCTGGGCCAACGTGTCCTGAGAAACCCGGCTCTAAAATGATACTGGCATCTTTGGCCTTGTCGCTGAGCTTAACCTTTCCTGTCTCTACGGCCAAAAGAAAAGATAAACTATCTGATATGATATCGAAGGAGGTACCAAGTACTTCAACGGTGGCCACAGGATGGTCAATAACAAATGGACGATTGGGATCTCTTGTCACATCAAGGTAGGCGTCACCCACTAGACTGACGGAACGATTTCGTTTGCTAAAGGATTCAGGATAGGTAAGGATGGAACCAGCCCTCAGGTAAATCTTAGTTCCATCTGCCATCGGTACCAACTCTCCATCGGACTGGGCCAGATGTGTCTTCAAGATCATCCCTTCTGAAAACTGTGGTACCAGATAAAACAATCCCAACAACAGAAATAGTCCAGCAGCAATTCCAGCGATCAGACTCCAGTTTCTTTTGCCGACCACGGTACCCCTCTTGGTCAGTTGTAACTTATTCCTGCTTTCTTGATGATTGACCGGCCGAAACCGTACTTCCTTGGCTACTTCAAATACCTTGCTTGCCTCTTCATATTCGTGAGGATGCACGCGCCGCCACTCCGAAAGCAATTTTTTCTCTGATTCTGTGGCTTCTCCGGCAAAGTGCTTCGCGAGAATGATATCGATTTTCTCCATTTTGCAATCATTGCGTATTGTCCTAAAGACGCAATAAATCGGTACTACCCCTATTCAAGTCCAAATTGTGTCTAAAAGTCTGCCAAACCGGTGCGCAAATGGCGTAATGCTCGTGCCATCTGATTTTCAACCGTCTTCACTGAGATTTGTAACATCTCGGCTATTTCACGATAGGTATAGCCACCTTGCCGACTCATCAAGAATACTTCCCTAGTCTTTTCCGGTAAGTCAGCCACCAAAAAAGTTATTTTATGAAGCAACTCTTGGTCGATTTGATTCGCAACATCAGTTTCCTCAGTCAGTGAATTGAGGATGCTATCCGGATCAGAAACAGAGCCACGTTTTTTCCGCTTTCTAATTAAATCGATGCAGCCAAATTTAACGGCTCGTATCAGGTAACGCTTCGGTTCATCAATCGTCTCCAGGCCTTTGGACCAAACCGCCTCAAATACATTTTGGACCACATCTTCTCCGTCCTGCTCGTCCTTCAGAATCGACAGGGCATAATTGTGGAGTGCCTCATAATATTCTGCAAAAAGCACCTCAAAGTCCTGATTTACACCCATTTATAATCCCTATCTGGTGAGTTGCAAAAATTCCATATTGATCCCTTGAGAAGGTCAGAACCATTTCAATGCCAGCACGAAAGATAATAAAGGAGTTGTTCATCATCGGTGAGGTAGGGATTGATCATTTTCCACCAAAGGATTCTGACAGCAAGGATTTCGTTTGGATCAACTGGTCACATTAGAATCTCGAGCAAGATATCAATGTCGACAAGATTCAATTCTTTTATCAATAAATACTATCATTGCTCCAATTAATACCTACCATGATGAAAATCCATCAATGCATCACTCGATTCCTTTTACTTGTTCCCTTATTTTGCTGGGTTCAAGTCGCTTTCACCCAAGAAAAGGTCTTATCTCCCTATGAGGGAACCTGGGCCTTGACCTTGCCGCACAACGGTTTTAACGATGCCGGCTGGCTGGAAGTCAAACAGGCGGACGGCTACATTGATGCCAGCCTACTTTGGTATGGTGGAAGTGTCACTCCTGTGGATCATGCCTACCTTAATGCAAACGACCTTTTCATTACGATGACACGTCAGAGGCAAATTGGAGAGATCACACGGCGCATCACGCGAAGAGCGGAAATGCATTTGGAAAACGATGTTTTACAGGGCGTGATGTACATTCCTAACCTGGACGGCAGCGGTATCGAACGATTTAGTTTTACTGGCAAAAAATTACCTCCCGATCCACCGAAACCCGACTTATCTTCACTTGAATTTGGATCCCCCATCAACCTATTGGATCAGCATAGTCTGAAGGGTTGGTCATTGATAGGGAAAAAATCGCAGAATGGATGGAGCGTAGAAAACGGTGTCTTAAAAAATAACCCCGTGCAACCTGAAAATGGAGAACATCTACGTTATGGAAACTTAAGAACCGATGCAGAATTTACAGACTTTGCACTGAGTCTTGAAGTGAATGTACCCGCTAATAATAATAGCGGGATTTATCTTCGCGGTATTTATGAGATCCAGGTTGTCGACAGCTACGGCAAAGCCCTAGATAGCCACAACATGGGAGCCCTTTACAGTCGAATCACCCCTGCCGTGGCGGCTGAGAAACCTGCCGGTGAGTGGCAAAAAGTTGAAATCGTACTAGTAGATCGTCATGTTACTGTTGAATTGAATGGGAAGAAAATTATTGATAATCAACCGGTGAGAGGCTGTACCGGTGGTGCTTTGAGCTCTGACGAATTCAAACCAGGACCGATTTACCTGCAGGGTGATCACGGAAGTGTGTCTTACCGTAACATTGTCTTGACTCCCATCAATTAGGAATTGACCCCATCCATTGGCGAGATCCCCTTTAGGAATTCACAAAACAGTAGCACGTAATAGATACCTAATCTGGTGCTGCTTCGTTTAAATTGGGAACCGCCGCTCAACACTAAGACACGATTTACAGCACACTAATTGGAGATTTAGTTGACCACCCATTTATTACGCAATTGTCGTTTGTTACAAATGGTGTAGACTGGTTTTCCTTTTCAATAGTGCGTAATGCCAGTAATTTCCTTAATTCTAACAAGTTTCATCCTAGGTGGATCACCGCTCGCCAGCGCGTTGATGGACAGCACAACACCAGGAGTTCTAGAAAGCTACAGTACCATTTACTCCATTGGATTCGAATGGCATATCTCCGGTGATGCAGATCACGATGCCACCTGCACTGTGGAATTCAGAAAGAATGGCACCGGCGCCTACCAATTTGCCAAAGATTTGTATCGCGTGGATTTTCAAAATTATAACATGCTTGCTGGCAGTATTCTATTCTTGGATCCGGGCACCTCTTATCAAGTTCGTCTCAGTCTCATCGACCCAGACGGTGGCAGTACCACCCAGACCGCCACGGTCAATACACAACCCCTTCCTCAATTGCCAACCGGGGGCACAACCTTCCATGTGATCCCGGGTAACGGAGGTGGAGACGGTAGCTCCAACAATCCGTTCCAGGGGGTCGAGGCCGCTGAGACTGTAGCTCAGCCCGGAGATATTTTTTTACTACATGCCGGCAACTATGGCGGTACAGTATTTTTTAATACCGCTGGTAGTGCAAGTAATCATGTGGTCTGGAAAGGCGCTGGAGATGGCGAGGCAATTTTTGAAGGTGTGAGATTGGAGGCAGATTATCTATGGTTTGAAAACATCAAGATCGTCAATCAACAGTACGGAATGCGGACCTCTGAACCTGGACCGAAGGGAGTTGTCGTCACTAGATGTCAATTTGAAAACAATCATTACTCGATTTACCTAAACGACGGCGGCGAAGGGTGGTATATCGCTGACAATCACATTGTCGGAGATAATATTCCGAAGACCTCTAATTTTTCAGGAGAAGGAATCGAGTTGTGGTACACGAATGGACATACGGTAGCACATAATACAATTTCGAGAGTCGCGGATGGTATTTCTTATCCAGGCAAAAATGTTGACATGTTTGGCAACGACATTTTTGACACTTCGGATGATGGTATCGAATTTGACTATGGTCATGCAAATAACCGTGCTTGGAAAAATCGAATTACGAATCTATTTAATAATGGCATTAGTTTTCAGCCAATGGATGGTGCCCCATTCTATGTTCTCTATAATCAAGTCTCAGTGCTAAATTCGCAAAGTGTACTAAAGTTGCGCACACGTTCGGATCGGGCCTTCATTGCACACAACACCTTTGTTTGCAACAGCGGTCCCATGGCTTCCGGCTCAAATTATCTCGTGAATTTTGAAATAAAAAATAATCTTTGGATCAGTGTAAACGATCGGTATGCTTGGGAAAACGGAAGCAACACCCCCATCGGTTGGAAGATGGATTCTGACTATAATGGATTTGATTGGCAAGGTTATGTGTACGCATTTAAATGGGGAGATCGACTCGATGACATAGCCGATTTTACGGCACTGACTGGGCAAGATTCACATTCTATTCAGATCAATCATCAAACTTGTTTGGATTCATTGGATTTTCAAGAAGAGGCTGGTGCCACAGGTAATGTAGATTCCTTTTATTTGCGCTACTACTTGGTGAAGAGCAGTTGTAATGCCAAGGATGCTGGGATAGAACTCCCTGGCATCAATGAAGATTTTATAGGAACTGCTCCAGATCTTGGCGCTTATGAGATTGGAAAGCCTCTTCCGCACTATGGAGTCAGAACGCTATGTGACCAGATCATCACCAACAAATGGGTCGGTCCAAGCAATGCTTACTGGCATGATGATCCTTCCAATTGGAGCATGAACCGGGTACCAGGTTCTTGTGACCATGTAATAATCGAACAGGGCACCATCGTAAAAATTGCCACGGGCCAAACTGCCGTTGCATACTCACTGGATGTTGAGTCTGGTGCTCTTTTAGAAACGGAAGGGGCCGCACTGCTAACAATTAAGGTGCCGTAGGCAAGCAAATGGCTGGATCCAATTCCAAAAACCAAATTCCACACCTTCGTCGAGACAGGGGTGTGCAGGTAAAGGCCAAAAACCAAGATACAAAGACCAAGATACAAGGGCGGCCAGGGGCTAAAAGACCCATTTCCAAAAACCAAGATACAAGGGGGCTACGCACTTAGACCAGATCTTCGTCAAGACAGCGGTGCACAGGAAAAGCCAACCTCCAAGATAAAAAGCGGACAGTGGCCAGATATCGCCTGCGTCAAGACTTTCTTATGCGAAGTAAGTAGACCAGTTACCAAAAACCAAGATACAAGGGAGCTACGCACTTAAACCAGATCTTCGTCAAGACAGCGGCGCACAGGAAAAGCCAATCTCGAAGATACAATGCACCGACCGACTGCAGATTGCTTGCCAAACTCAGTCTTTAGTCTTCAGTTCCAAGTCTTATTTGAACCAGATTTCACCTCATCATTCAATATTCGATATTCATGATTCAATATTTTAGGGCAACATCGATTTATCGAGCAAGGAATGTCTCAGTCCTCAGCTACATCTTGTCGGCAGCCGACTGCCGCTTGCCGACTAATTGCCTGCCAATGGCATGACCCACAGCCCACTACCCACACCAACCTGTCAACGTTATTTATGAGGCTACACTCCGAGAACTGAAGACTGCGGACTGAAGACTGCCTCGGCTTGGTAAATCTTGCATTTTATGGTATTTTCAATTTAGTGAATAGTCCAGTTTGCCCATTGCCATTGGGTTTCGAGACCGGAATATAGTGATGTCAAAGACGTTCAAATATATCATCCCATTATTTCTAGGGCTCATTGGTGTCACATTCTTTTTGCCGGAGAAAACGTCAACCTTTGAACTGCCGGAAAAAGTTGATTTCAATTATCACATTCGCCCTATCCTGGCAACGAATTGTTTTGTTTGCCATGGCAATGATCCGGACTCACGTGAAGCTGGCCTGCGCTTAGACACAGAGCAAGGTGCCAAGGTACTGCTCGAAAGTGGCAACCATGCTATTGTGGCAGGTTCGGCTCGAAAAAGCAGCCTGATTACTCGGATAAGCAGTGAAAACCCGGAGGAACAAATGCCTCCACCAGAATCAAAGCGCACGTTGTCGCCCCGAGAAATTGCTCTCTTGGAGCTATGGATTGATCAGGGAGCGGTGTGGCAACCCCACTGGGCTTTTGTAAAGCCAATATGGCCAAAAGACCTAGCGGAAGAACCAAGGTCCGGAACCAAAAGTATTGATGCACTGATCGAGCAGAAGCTGAAGTCAAATAAATTATCGGCTGTTGCCCCAGCAGCGAAGAATGCCCTCATCAGAAGAGCTTCGTACCTTACTACTGGTCTGCCCCCCACATCAGAAGAAATCCGAAGTTTTATTTCAGATACTTCCACAAATGCGTTTGCTCGGGTGGTTGATGGTTATCTGGATTCACCTGCCTTTGGTGAACACTGGGCACGACATTGGATGGATCTAGTGCGGTATGGCGAAACGATGGGACACGAATTCGATTTCTACATTGGACACGCCTGGCAATACCGCGATTATCTAATTAGAGCATTCAATACGGATGTACCTTATGATTTACTGGTCAAAGAACATATTGCAGGCGACCTACTACCAACCAAAAGAATACATACCGACGAGGGATTCATTGAGTCGGAACTAGGCACTGCCTATTTTTATTTGGGTGAAGGCAAGCACAGCCCGGTAGATCCTAAATTAGAGGAGTCAGATCGAATTGAAAATATGATTGATGTGACATCAAAGACATTTCAAGCGCTTACGGTTGCCTGTGCTAAATGTCATGATCACAAATTCGATCCGATACCTACTGCCGACTATTATGCCATGTATGGCATGCTGGAAAGTTCACGCATCGTTCCTAGACCAGCCAGAAAAAGTCCAACGCAAATGAGCAAAGTGGAGCAGCTCGACTCCATAGCTGACACACTCCGAAACCAGATTGCCACTTTACTACAGAAAAAGCACTCGCTTAGGGACGATACGGATCCAAATGCCAGCAATCCAGAATACCGCCCTAAGCCTGACACCTCTTTTAAGGTGATGGTGGACTTTCGTGAGGGTACAGATCCCGGGTGGTATCGAGATGGCCTAGCTTTTGGATCGGGTCCATACCTGGGCCAGTTAGCCATTGATGCTACACAACAGACCATCGAAGGGGTCATTAATGGATGCGTATCCAGTAGAGTTACCGGACGCGGCTTACAGGGATCCCTGCATTCGCCCAATTTTATCATCGATAGTGATTATATCACCGTGAAGGCGAGAGGTCAGCACGGCGTAATTAGAATTGTCATCGATAATTTTCAAGTGATACGTGCACCCTTATGGGGAAAATTAGAATTTAATGTGGATGATGCAGCATGGCGGACGTATGAATTTGACCTCCGACTGGCACAGGGCCACAAAGCCTATTTACAGTTCAGCCCAGGTCAATACCATACTCATGTCTATTGCATAAAACCAGACGACTACATCGAAGTGGCATTCGCGGTCAGTCACGATACAGGCCTAAATATGGGCCATGCTTTTTTTGATGATAAAGAATATGTAATTACAAAGCAAAAACAAGCCTTACTCGACTGGGTGGCAGGCCGGGCCAGCAATAAACAAGCGGCTTTTATTGACCAGCTGGTTCAGAATTTAAATAGCTCTGAATTAGTCGCAATCCAAGGATCTGTAAAAAGGTATTCCGATATCGCTAGAGAACTATATGACTCTACCAGCTTTGTGGGATTGACCGAAGGAGAAGCTATTTTAAGTCCGATTTTTATTAGGGGAAGTAGGCATAATCTCTCAGAAGAAAAAATACCCCATCGATTTCTAACTGCAGTGACGACCGAGGAAAAGAAATTCCCCCATGAAGGAAGTGGTAGGTTGCAATGGGCCGAGGCAGTGGTTGACCAGGATAATCCACTTACGGCCCGGGTCATGGTCAATCGAATTTGGCATCACTTGTTTGGAAGGGGCATTGTGGCCTCGGTTGATAATTTTGGATTGCAGGGTGCTTTACCGACTCACCCCGAACTCCTTGATTTCTTAGCCCTTCAGTTTGTGAAGGAAGGATGGTCAATTAAGAAAATGATTAGAATGATCATGTTGAGTCAGACATTTCAAAGATCAACTACTACGCTCGACAAAAATTTAGCAAGGGATCCTGAAAATATTTATCTGCACCATTTTCCGATTAGAAGACTGCAGGCCGAATCCATCAGGGATGGAATTTTAGCCACTGCTGGATGTCTCAACACCAAAATGTATGGCCCCAGTGTTCCCGTACACCTCACAGAATTTATGACGGGACGCGGCAAACCTAAATTTTCTGGTCCACTAGATGGAGAAGGTCGTCGAAGCATCTATACGATCGTGCGACGAAACTTCATGCCACCCCTTATGCTTGCCTTTGATACCCCAATGCCTTTTAGCACTTTTGGTCGCAGGAACACTACCAATGTTCCCGCTCAGTCCTTAACCTTGCTCAATGATCCCTTTGTGCATGAGCAGGCCGAATTCTGGGCGGAAAATCTGATCAAAAATGAAGCGACACTAGAAGGGAGAATAAACTCGATTTACCTGTCCGCTTTTGCTAGAGAGCCACTATCCGAAGAAATAGACGCAGCCAAGGAATTTCTAATACATCAGGCGCAGAACTATAAAACGACACTCGACCAGGCAGCTGATGACGTTAGGATCTGGAAGGATTATTGTCATTCGGTGATTAATTTAAAAGAATTCATTTATCTCTTATGAGGGCAAACTGGCCAATTCGACGATCGATCACAAGACGAGAAATGCTTTCGCTTGCTAGCAATGGATTTGGTGCCATGGCACTGCTTGGTCTTTCAAGCAACCTGAAGGCTAAGACAAGTACGAAGGCCATTCGGGGCTTGGATGGGTCACCACATTTCATTCCCAAAGCAAAAAGCATCATTTTCCTGTATATGGACGGAGGTATTTCTCAGGTTGATGCCTTTGATCCCAAACCCAGGCTAACCAAGGAAAGTGGTCAAGATCCTGCCAAGAAATTTAAGGTGGATGCCACGCAGTTCAATGAAAGCGGTCGCCTGCTCGGGACCTTCTGGGAATTTCGCCAACATGGAGAAAGTGGAATGTGGATGAGCGAATTATTTCCACATATAGCCACCTGTGTCGATGACATCGCCATGATTAATTCGATGTACTCAGAGTTCCCGGAGCATACGAACGCCAATTATTATTTGCACACCGGCATTGGTATTCAGGGTCGACCCAGTATGGGTGCCTGGGTGACCTATGGGTTGGGCAGCGAAAATGAGAATCTACCAGGATATGTTGTGTTAGATGGCGGGCTCACTCCACCGGGAGGCCTAGACAATTTCAAGAATGGATTTCTGCCAGCCACTTTTCAGGCATCAATGCTAAAAGCCAGTGATAATGCCTTGATGAACATAACACCACAAGAAGTCAGTGAAATACATCAACTGCAGAAATTAAACTTGATGCACCGGCTTGACAATGGCTTACTCGGTCGAATTGGAGAAGCAGATCAAATCGAGTCAACGATTGCCAACTATGAATTGGCCTATAATATGCAATCCTCCATACCAGAATTGACCGATATCTCGGGCGAGTCAGAAGCCACTAAAAAGCTTTATGGGATGGACTCGCCTGACAAACACAAGCGGGGATATGCCGCCCAATGCCTACTGGCGAGAAGATTGGTTGAAAGGGGGGTTCGTTTTATTGAGTTAACCTGCCCTGATTGCGGATATGACCGATGGGATCAGCATTCAAGCTTGAAAAAAGGTCATGAAGCCAACGCGCATGCAGTGGATCAGCCTGTCGCTGCCCTCATCAAAGACTTGAAGGCCCGAGGTCTGCTCAACGAAACCTTAATCGTTTTCACTGGTGAGTTTGGCCGAACACCCTTTGCACAAATGCGCAAAGAAGTGGGCAGAGATCACAATCCTAGTGCTTTCAGTGCTTGGTTAGCAGGAGCAGGAATACAAGGTGGAACCGTCTACGGAAAAACAGATGAATATGGGTATCGCATCGTTGAAAATCCCACCAGCATTCATGATCTCCATGCCACAATGCTACACCTGCTGGGCATCGATCACGTCAAACAAACTTACCACTTCAGTGGTCGAGATATCCGACTCACCGATGTGCATGGTCAGGTAATCGATCAGATTTTGACGGAGACCTAGCAGGGTATATAGTTAGGTGCAAGTGTCGCACCAGCACGAATACTGGTCGTCAGATTTTGCTAAACATCTCAATAATTGCAGAGTCTAGCAAGCCTTGTTTCTTCCGACCCAACCTCCACAAATCAATCTCTAAATCTTAAGTTAGCGCAAACTCAGGGACCCGCTTTTTTTGACTCTTCCACCACCAGCATTTTCATGCCATCTCGCTCCTTCAGGGTACCTTTCACTTCTGCCTTTTCACCGGCAATTTCTTTGAGCGCCTCAAAAGGAGCCGCATCTCCACTCTTTTGTGCCAGCAAGACGAGCGTACCATCATCTGTCAGAAGCCCCATGGGTTGACCGTTTTTAACACAGGTCTTGGCACAATCCGCATGATCAGCTCCCTTCGCCCCATTGGCAATATAGCAGGACATGTCGACAATTTCTCCAGTCCATTTTCCTTCCTCTTGAGCCTGCATTGAAGAACTCCATAACAGGAGACCAACCAGACATAGACCAACAGTGAGTAATCTTTTCATGATAAGTTAAATTTGCTTTGACATAAGATACATAAAAATCAAAGAGGTTACAAAATGAGTAAAATTGAGGCCAATAAAAACACTATTTGTCCAGCATGCTGATGTTAACCTTGCCCGGATAAGATTTGCCTACCCATTGGTACAAAGCCAAGCCTACCTTTTTAGATACTGATTTGCCCCCAGCACTTGGGCATCGTTCGTCTGGCAACGCCTCATTGTTTACTGATATGGACGCTTGGAAATCTGACCGTTGCCAGCCAGATTCATCGTGGTTCGTGACATTTATCCCCATAAAAATTCTCTTCGATGCAAGTAGATAAAATCCTCCCAGGTAGGTTTCCGCAAATTAATCGCCGAATCCGTATTTTTGGTAGGTATGGGAAAAAGCGATGCATGGTGCAAATTTGACTGGAAGAAATATCTATCTATTCCCTTCGGTTGCTTTTTGATGTTGATCACCGCCTGTCAAAACCAAATGACTCAGCATGCGAGTGAACTTAAGGCAAAGTACCTAATTGATGTCAATGATTTGCCTGATTATGAGGCCAACATTAATCATCGCAGTTTCATCGAAGAAATAGCCACTTGGGATGACAATGGGAGATTGCGAAACAAGGCCACCACAATTTATCGATCCACTTGCTATAGTTGCCATGGCAACAACGAGCAGCCTGGCTCCCTACCTGATTCAAAAAAATTCTGGAGCGATACATTTCGAAATGGCAATGATCCATATAGTATGTATCAAACCATCAGTCGTGGATTTGGATTAATGCCACCACAATTACAATTGGCACCCGAAGAGAAATATGCCGTCATTGCTTTTATCCGTGAGGAATTAATTAAGCCCCATAATCCCCAGGAATATTACGAGGTTACCGAAGATTACCTATTTGGTTTACCAGCTGGTGAATCTCGTGGTCCGGAACCCACTCCTTATCACCCGTGGTCTGACATGGATTATGGAAACTGGCTGATTCGCTGCTACGAAATGGCGGATGGCACAGGTGCGGCAAAAATCATTTCAGGGGGACGTGCCCCCCTACCCAATGAAGATTATCGACACGTTAATTTTGCTTACAAGGGTATTGCCATGCGCCTTGATGAAGGAGAAGGTGGGATTGCTGCAGGTGATGCATTTGCTTTATTTGATCATGACTTACTTCGATTCGTCGGTTTTTGGACCGGCAAAGGATTCATTGATTGGGAAGATATCCTACTGGATGATCAGCACAATGTATACCCTCGTACAGTCGGTCAGAGACAATTTGCCAATCCAATAACTCCCGGCTGGGCTGATCCTGAAACAGGCTCCTTTGCAGACCCCAGATTTCGTGGATCCGATGGCCGACCTTTTGGACCCTTGCCCCGTGCGTGGGCGCACTACAAGGGTCTCTATCGGTACGATAATAAGGCCATCATTTCATATACCGTAGGACCTTCAACGGTACTAGAAATGTATGATCTGGTGGTTAATAGCACATCGCCAGTGCTGGCACGAACGATCCAAATCCAACAGCCATTACCCGGTCTGAAAGTCCGCCTGGCTCCCGACACCGTATCAGTGATGGTACACGGCACCGGTGTTCAAATACGGCAAGAATCCGGTTACCACATAGGAATAATTCAGGATGTGGCCGAAAGTCACTTTACAGCTTTTCTGAGTAGCATGGCAGAGAATGAACTGATTGCTGCGGTAGAAACTCCGGAGCCACCGACTGATCTGACTGCCATGATTCATGGAGATCTAGCTCAGTATCCGAAAGAATTGATGAGTCCGATCTTGACCCAAGCCGGTCAGGATGGCGCCTATGTCGTAGATGTTTTGACCTTGCCACAAAACAATCCTTGGAAAAGCCGACTTCGCCCCACCGGAATTGATTTTTTAAAAGGAGGACAAGAAGCGGTAGTGAGCACGATCGACGGTGAAGTTTGGCACGTGAAAGGTATTTTGGGTAAAGCAGGCGAGCATACGACTTGGCGGCGAATCGCCACCGGATTATTTCAACCACTGGGTATTAAAGTTCTGAATGGAGACATTTATGTGACTTGTCGGGATCAAATCTGTATACTGCGTGATCTCAATGGAGACGGTGAAACGGATTTTTATGAAAGTTTCAATAGTGATCATCAGGTCACTGAGCACTTTCACGAATTTGCCATGGGGCTTCAAACCGATGAGGCCGGAAATTTTTATTACGCAAAGAGTGGACGACACGCCCGAACATCTCTGGTCCCACAACACGGGACACTAATTAAGGTGAGTGCCGACGGCAGAAAATCAGAAATTCTAGCCAATGGGTTCAGAGCAGCCAATGGTGTTTGCATCAATCCCGATGGTTCATTCTATGTGACTGATCAACAGGGATATTGGAACCCCATGAATCGCATCAATCGCGTCACTCAAGGTGGTTTTTATGGTAATATGTGGGGCTATGGTGCTCCCGCTGATTCCTCAGACGCTGCTATGATCCAACCGATGTGCTGGATTGACATGAAATACGACCGGTCTCCATCAGAACTCCTCTGGGTCGAATCAGGTCGGTGGGGACCACTAAATGGATCACTACTGAATCTGTCGTATGGATATGGAAAAATATTTGTCGTATACCCTCAAAAACTGGATCGGCAAGAGCAGGGTGGGATGATTGAATTACCCGTTGCACAATTTCCCACAGGAATTATGCGCGGCAGATTTAATCCCAGTGACGGCCAGCTGTATGTTTGTGGCATGGCTGCGTGGGCGACCAGCCGTATGATTCAAGTCGGCGGTTTTTATCGAATCAGGTATACAGACAGACCACTGCTTGTGCCCATTTCAATGGTGGCTGAGGAAAATGGTATACGTTTAATTTTTAACGAAGCGCTGGATCCAAAAACAACCCAGGACATAAGAAATTATGAAATAAATACCTGGGATATTGTTAGAAGTAAAAAATATGGCTCAGACCGATTTAATGAGAAAAGTCTCAAAGTGCGCGAAATTAATTTGAGCGAAGATGCCAAAAGCATCCTCATTGAAATACCTGAGATTAAGCCTACCTGGATTATGGAAATAAAATATCAATTGCGTAGTGCCACTGGAATCGAGTTCAAAGGTGCTTTACAAAATTCGATTTATGGTTTGGAGAAAACCTCGATGTAATGATTATTTAGTTATTTATGAATTACACAACCTTATTTCTGACCCTATTCTCCATCTTCATTTCAACTACCCTCATCGGTCAGGGTTCGGTTGAGCAAAAATTCTTGACGAGTATCGCACTGGCCGATAATTTAATCGGTGATGATCCCAGTCGATCACTTTCCATTTATCTACCGCCCTCTTACTATCTTGATTCGAATAAACGTTATCCCGTCGTATATTTTCTACATGGATACACCGACAATGATCAAAAATGGTATGGTCAGATAGACCATTGGATCAACCTTCCAAAAATTATAAACGCTTATCTAGAGGAGCACCCCGACAAGGAAATGATTTTTGTAACTCCCGATGCCTACAATCGCTTTAAGGGAAGTATGTATTCGAGTTCTATTACAATCGGTGATTGGGAGAATTTTATTACACAGGAATTGGTCCGATTCATGGATGAGCATTATCGCACCCTTGCGCAGCCCGAGTATCGCGGATTGGCAGGGCATTCTATGGGAGGTTATGGTGCCATTCGCCTAGGCATGAAAAATCCGCATATTTTTTCATCCATCTATCTGCTCAGTCCTTGTTGCATGGAGATGAATGTGAATCCGAACGCTGGACTGAGGAAGAATACAGAATCGGTGAAGGACACATCGCAAATTGCTGATCAACCTTTTTTTGTGAGTGCTACCCTGGCCCTTTCGGCAGCATGGGCACCCAATGCAAATGCACCACCCCTGTATCTTGATCTACCCTTTGAAGATGGAAATGATCGCCCTGAAATTGTGGCTAAATTTCAAGCAAACTCCATCCTGCCCGCGTTGGATCAAAACATCTTTAATTTAAGACGACTGAATCATATCGGTATGGATGTCGGTGACAAGGATTGGAACATTACCCAGGCAACTAAAAAACTTCACGAAAAATTGCTGGAGAATGGCATTTCACACAGCTACGAATCATATGAGGGAGATCACACCAATAGAATCGCCCAAAGAATAGCTGATCATCTATTACCATTTTTCAGCGAGGCGTTCAAGCAGTAAAAAAAATCCATAATCGCTGATGGACCATCTAAGAATTTTATATTCTTATACTTCGTTAATCAGCCCTATCTAGGTGAAGTAGCTGTCTATCTATTGAAGCCTCATATTAATGAACTGATTAGGATGTACTCCCATCAGCTGATCTCAATTGACTAAATCAGTCGACAATACGGTCGGAGCCCAATACTTCTCGATGTGTCCAATCACTAAATCTACTCCTTCCCAGTGGCTCACATAAGGGGGCATCTCCGGATTGTACATGGCGTCAGTAAGATCTCTGGCCAACAAAACGTTTTTACCCAACTTCACTTGGCCTCGCACCCCAAAGGTTCTCCCCAGGACACACATATTGGTATGTACACCGCAGAGCACTACATTATCAATGGCATTGGCTTCGAAATAATTATAGATTTCTTGACCACTGTCAGAGATCAGATCCTGGTCATCAATTTCAATACTCGCAATTTGTCTGCTGTATACCTTGACGGGCTCATTCCCTGGTGAATCGCAACCCTCATCAGAGTCATCAATTGGCAGCGGCGCTTCACGAGTAGAATCGGGATAAAACCAATAATCTAAGGTGATCGGAGGCTCTATGTGTGGATAGGACAAAATCCGCTTCCGCGCAGGATGATCCTGATAAAATTCTATGGTCGAGCTTGGGGCATGCACAATGGTCACTCCTAGCTCACGCGCCTTCTTTATGAATTGATTCACGGCTGGCGCCATTCGTGCCACTCTAGCCGTCGCACTATCACACCAGTGTCGGTTCCACATGTCACAGATGATAATTGCTGTCTGGGTTGGATCCCACTTGATGTTTTCTTCACGAACCTTCCAATTGGTTGATTCCTGAATCTGACTGCGCACCACTGCCTCGAGCATAGTCGCTGGAGTTCTTGACTCCGTCCGATCTTCAACCTTCGAGCCACACCCGATCAGAAATAAAGTACTCACTAAAACAAATATATATTTCATGGTATTTTTCTTAAGATCTATCATAATTACCCCGTGCTAATGTGCCTCCGATCCTCGATAGATTGTTCAATTGCCTCAATAATTCGCAGGGTATTGATGGCATCCTCAAGTGTGGATAGGGGATTGGCACTCTCGCGTATGCATTTTTGGACAAAGTATCGATCAATGTTTTCGATGCTTTCCGGATAGGCCAAATACGTTTGTGAATGCACCTCGCCCGGTCGATTATCCACCCAATCGCGATAACTAAATCTGGTCGCACCTTTAGCGCCAATAACCTTAACAACCATGGTCCAAGGATCCGTAGCGTGGTCGTCAGAGGCAAAGCTCGCACAAAAATGCACCAGTGCTCCACTGGGTAATTTCATATTGACAACGGCAATATCCTCAACCGTGATTTTCTCATAGTGCAATGATGATTTCAGGGCTGATACTTCAGCAGGCATGCCACCTAAAAATAGGGTAATATAGGCATGATGAGTAAGTACTTGTCTAATTACCCCTTCTCCCCTAGCAGCAACTTCTTCTGGATGATAAATATGGTACATGACATAGATGGCGACCAGATCACCGATTTTTCCCGCCTCGATAAATCTTTTCGTGCGCTGAATGTGGGATTCATAGATGTAGTTGTGGCCCGGCATGCAGATCAGATTCATGCGCGTGGCCAATTCTTCCATCTCCTTAATTTCCCTTAGGGTCGCTCCTACGGGTTTTTCCACAAAGACGTGTTTGCCTGCCTTCAATGACCTCATGACATATTGATGATGAAACTCTAAGGGAGTCAGAACATAAATGGCATCAAGATCAGGGTCTGATAATAAACTCTCTATTGAATCATAGCTGGCACAACCATAAAGATCACTTTTGACCTTCGCATTTTCATAGTCAATGTCCCAGAGCCCTTTCAATTGTACATTTGATATTTCGGCCAGACCCCTGGCATGCAGATGCGAGATATCACCAGCTCCAATAAATGCAACTTGGATTAATTTTTCGCTCATCCAATTTCTGTGTTAGACTACTAAAGCTAAGGCTTTTGCGATGGCTTGTGTCACAAAATATTTGGCTAATTTGATATCCGCCACAAAAAAATAACCATGAAGAAAGACTATGCCATCCAGATGGGAAGTTCAAATCTCCGCTATGGTCCGGGGGTCACGCACGAAGTTGGAATGGATCTGGTCGATATGAAGATCAAAAATGTGCTGATCATCACAGACTCCAACCTAAGAAAATTGGACCCAGTAGCAAAGGTGGAAGCTGCCTTGAATGCAAGTTATATCGACTATGACATTTTTGAAGATGTCCGGGTGGAACCTACCGATCAATCCTTTGCAAAGGCCATCCAGATGGCTCGTTTAAGAGATTATGAGGCCTTTGTCGCGGTAGGAGGTGGTTCGGTGATCGACACGGCTAAAGTAGCCAACTTATACAGTGTGTTCCAGGAGGACTTTCTAACTTTTGTCAACGCACCAATTGGTGAGGGAAAACCGGTACCAGGTCCAGTCAAGCCGCTCATTGCTATCCCGACCACAGCTGGAACCGGGAGCGAAACAACTGGTGTGGCAATTTTCGACTTGCTAGACCGGCATGTCAAAACGGGCATTGCACATCGATACCTCAAACCCACCTTGGCCCTGGTCGATCCTGAAAACACCCGTTCGATGCCGCCGGTCATTGTCGCTGCATCAGGCTTAGATGTTCTATGTCACGCCCTTGAATCTTATACCGCCCTTCCCTTCGATCAACGCCCCCTACCTGACAGACCTATTGAACGACCAGCCTACCAAGGCAGCAATCCGATCAGTGATATTTGGTCTCTTCAGGCCATCAAATTGACTTCAAGATTTCTGGTTAGAGCTTATCAAGATCCGGATGACCTCGAAGCAAGGTCAAGCATGATTTTAGCGGCCAGCATGGCAGGAATGGGTTTTGGAAATGCAGGTGTACATCTTTGTCATGGAATGTCCTACCCTGTTTCAGGGATGGTCAAGAAGTTTCGGCCCGCAGGTATTCCAGTTGAGCATGCCATAATCCCGCACGGCATGTCGGTTGCCCTCAATGCACCGGCTGTCTTCCGATTTACGGGTCCTGCATGCCCTGAACGACACCTTAAGGCTGCCATGCTGATGGGTAGCGAAGAGAATGCCGGCAAAATTGATCCAACTGAAGCCGGTACCATCCTGGCCCAAGAGATCATTAAAATGATGCGTGCACTCAATCTACCAAATGGACTGTCTGAGGTTGGATACGAACCATCTGACATCCCAGCACTAGTCGAAGGAACCTTACCACAACATAGAGTTACTAAGTTGTCGCCCCGCGAAGCTAGTGGCACCGACCTCGCTAAATTATTCGAAGATTCAATGAGGCTCTGGTAAAAACGGTCAGATTTTTTCTGTGCTAGCCCGTGATCGACCGATTGGCTCCACCAACTGGCCAGTTATTGACATCATGAAGAGTGTGTTTTACTGACTGCAATTTGGCCTTTAAATTTATTTTCGCCAGAGTTTGAGTTTTACATCCGACTGATCAATATTGACGGAAATTCCCTCAGCGAGTTCAGATCCTTGGTATTGAAGTGTTTCAGCTTCGCCCAGTTGGAAGCCATGATATTCTTGGTCGGCCTCGACCGTATACCACTCGGGAAACTGATTGATTCGTGGCCAATCAAAGGGTAAATGAAAAATCTCCTGATGGCGAGCAACATCAAACACTAATGTTCCTTTCCAGGGGGAAGAAGCTCCAAGAGTAATCCAAATAGTATCTCCATTCATTTCAGCACCAACTTTCAAGTCTTTACGCCAGGATTTCACGTGAACACCCTTTGACTTCCACAAAGTATACATGATGGTAGTGCGGGCAAAATTACCATCTCCATGCCAGCCTTCAATGATTCCATTTTCCTGCTGTTTATCCCACATCACACGAATTTCACTATCGATCCAATCTGCGGTAGAAGAGATCGGCTCGCGATTGAATAGATTCAAAGCTCCCTCAATTGCATCGGCATATCCATCCGCGGAACCATTTTCCCAATCAAAATTGCGATAATTGGTAGCAAGGACTGAGAGTGCCTTGCTGGTTGCATCACGAAACTCTCCAAATGAGTCTATTTGGTAAAGGGTATAAAATCCATTCAGATTATATCCGAAGTTGTCTGCAATGCGATCCTTAATCACCTCTCCGGTCTGCGGATTTACCAAATCGTAGAAGAGCCCATCTTCATTTCGGCCCACCTCCAATGTTCGGTTTAGGAGTTCAAGCAGTGGTTCTCGATAAACTGCTTTTTTTTCTGGATCCGCAAAATGTGTCGTTGCGTAGAGTTCGCATAATCCTGAAATTATTTCACATCCATGATCTCGAAGTCTCAGTGAGGTCATATCTCGGCTTGGATGGTGCGATCCCAATAAATAATAATCACCCAGGCGCAGGGCCCAATGCAAGTACTTTTCGTCATTCAGCATCCAATAAATTCGGGACAATACTTGCAGCATTTCGCCATTGACTTCCACGTTATTGCTGGGAATTTTTCCAAATGCTGTCTCTATCGGGGCATGTTGCCAGATGTCGTCCAAGATGTTGATCATACGTTTTGACCAGGGACTTTCTCCAAGCCACTCTGTCAAGGGGAGCAAACCATCTTTAATATATTCAGATGCACCAAAGATGATTTGATCTAGATCTACCTCAGTTTTTTGAAATCTACCAACACTAAATTGGTAGGTATCTGGCATTTGGCCAACTCTCGAAGTAAGTAATTCCTCGTTCCTCAGCATCGAAAGCATTCGTCCTTCAAATAGTGTCTGATCAGTAAATGCAGCTGTTAACACCATAAAAGGATAATTATCTGCAGCTGCATCTTTGGCATTCCAGATATCTATATCCGATTCCAAATTTCTTGGAATCAATCCAGTACGTGGATCAGCATACTGGAGCCATCCATCCACAAACAGTCGGCAGCGATTCAAACCCTCCTGGACGGAAACACCGTTTGATAGGCACTTTTCCCATTTTGACTCATCACCAGCGGATGCACCCTGGGCAAAAGTTACCTGAACACTACAAGCCCATACTACAAGAGCTAGAAAACTCAATGCTTTTCCCCCTCGCAAATGGTTGGATAAACAGCCATGGTACCTGTGGCTGCAATGTTGTTGTCTTGACATCTCGCTCATATTCAACGATCATAATTTTGGGGCAATAATGTAGTCATTCAATCCGCTCTACGACCATCTCAACTTGATTAAAGTTAATCACATCTGCTGGGTGCTTACCCATTAGTTTCTTTCCAATGGGAGCATCTGGAGAGATGCAGTAGTAAAATTCATCTTCCAGAAGTACCTTACCAAATCCTGCTACGATAAAATAGGTGCCGCGATTGGTATACACTAAACTACCCAAATCGACACGTTGATGTAGCTTGCCTAGATCAAGAGATTTCAACAGGAGTCTCTTGGCATGAGCATCAGCCAGCTGCCCTTGATTGTTTTGCTCCTCGATCTGCATCATGGCCCGACCTGTTTCATATTTGTCACCGGCACTGCTCTTCGTTTGGTTGTTACGCGCTTCTCGCACAAGACTCAACTTTTTTTGGATTTCATTGATTCTTTGTGTGATCTTTTCCTGACAAATACGCACTAAGGCAATTTTCGTCTCCTTCATATTATGCCTGGCATCTTTCAACATTTACTGGTCGTCTGGTGCGATCATTGCACATATTTAGCCAAACCGAAATCGGGAGTAAACCATCAATCAATCTCGAAGGAACATTCCGCTACCCAAAACATTGTCTTGACTTCTCCAATTGGGCTGCCAGTAATCTCGAGTCGTTTCAGAGCTTCCATCCCGATCATCCACAAAACAATTAATCCGCAGTTTATTCCAGTCATTCGAATGACCAGAAAGCATCTTTAGTGGCAACTTCAATTCTACTGAATAGCCCTTAGCGTCAGCTTTAGCAATATACTCCAGGTCCTCTGGCCAATTATCCCCACGATAATATTTTTGCCGCTCATTTTCAAAACTAGGATTAATACGGAAACTTGTTCCCGACACTTGGCCGGCAATATCTTCACCGCTTCCCAGCCTAACAATCCAGCCAAATCCATCCTGTTGCCAACTGGGAATTTGATTATTGAGGTAAAGCGTATCATCATAAACACTAGCGGCCAGATAAAGGTATTTCCGATCAATCTGTGCATCGAACCTAACCTGATTATCAGAAGCGATATCCATCATTCGATACGACATCTCTTTCCATTCATCCAGATTACCGTCTACCACGACCGGCTGGTCTACCCTTTTGATTGTTTGTATTTCCACAGGCTTCACTAGATATCGATAGGGAATCTTTACTTCTCCCAATCCCGGTGCTGTATAGACCAAATCGAGGTTAATCGGTACCGGACGCATCTGTGCTAGTTTGACATTGTTGCGATGGTCTAAGGCAATGTCAATTTTCTGAGTCTGCCCAGCTCCTAATTCAATTGCTCCTAAATCTGAAGTGGCCATGAGGTCCCATGAAAAGCCATTATTCAATTGAACCTTGAGAGGAATGGACTGATGATTGGTGACTTCTAAAATTACCTGTCCCTTCTCAAAATTATCTGAACGGACATAATGAGGCTTTACGCGCACTGTTTTATCGTCAAACACCTGATCAAGAAATGCCTTTTTCTTGCTAGTCAGCACATTTTCATCATAGATGCCTTTCAGCATTAAGTTGGCTACAAGTGGTCCATCGTTTTTCATGGTTACCCAAACGACATGATCAAATTGCCCCAAGTCAGGCCCTTTTAACAAACTAGCACCTCCGGTGGTAGCAAGAACAAAATAGCGACCGTTATTTCGATCATATTTTTGGTAACCGTGTTTGTGCCCCACGAAAACCGTGTGATCTCGCTGGGCCAATCTATTCTCAAGGTCCGGCCATCGTTCTGTGTTTTCCAAGGTCCATAAAGGTTGATGCATGAATACCAGGGTGTGTCTTACCTGCTCATTTTTTTCCAGTACATCCAGGGCATAGTCGTACTGGCTTTGCGAAATGGTGCCCTTGCCCGATCCCCGAAATTGATCTTCGGAGTTTAAGCAGAGAAATAATACATCTTTATAAACAAAATGGTAATAACTTCGACCCAGGCGCTCTTTCCAAATCCGACCCATCGTAGCATTCGTCAAATCGTGGTTTCCG
The DNA here is from genome assembly GCA_965223215.1 of Saprospiraceae bacterium. Classification (GTDB taxonomy): domain Bacteria; phylum Bacteroidota; class Bacteroidia; order Chitinophagales; family Saprospiraceae; genus JABDMH01. Next base: position 1,896,813 of record CBDCVZ010000010.1, read on the forward strand.
GCTACATAAAAAAATGGCATCTGCAATTTGCTGATAAATTCTTCGATTTGATCCCATTCTGCATGAAGAACTGCTTCATCCTCGGTATAGCCTTCGATGAGATCACCAACACTCATCACAAATTCTGGCTGTAGCAAATTGAGTTTTTCAATGCCCTCCTCAAAAAAACCGGGACGATGTCCGCCCGTTCGGTCCGTGATGATAGCAAAGTGAAATTCTTGCGGATCATTATTCAAATCTAAATTACTCCAAGGGTTGGCACCTGGCGCTGTATCAATTTGGAAAAGAAAACTCTGGGCCGGCAACCAAATAAAATAGAGGGGGAGAAATAATAATATTAGAATTAGTGATCTCATGGTATGGAATTAATTTGGACATTAAATCTCAAGACAATGGCTGCGGCAGAAAAAATTTATTGGATATTCATGGCCTAGATCCATCCCGGATTTTCCTCCATTCAATGAACGAGTTCTTCTGCTCATCAAACCTTGTCCGGAACAATAAAGGGATCCCGATATTCTCTGGTTAACATATCATCTGCCGCTCGATGATTGACAAACCTCTCAGTAGAACCGTTGAACTCGAGTCCCACTCCACCCAAACGATATGAAATATTGGCCAACAGAGGAAGACAGGACGACAGGTATCCATCGTATATGTCACAAGTCAGATCCTCCATATTTCTAGATCTGATTGCAGAAATGAAATTGCGATAGTGTCCACCACCACCGGGTGCTGCAAGATAACCGACTACTTCATCTGTGCCTCCTTCCGAATCGGAGCCTGGTCCGGGTTCATTTTTTCTACCCAAGTAAGATTTCCATTTGCTTCCATTGATTTCCATCCATCCCTCACTTCCGAAAAACAGGTTACCAATCTTGACGCCCAATCCTGCCTCACCACCCGAGTACAGACCGCGAACTTCGAATTGCAAAATCTTACCATCGGCATATTCAAAAGTAGCTGTTTGAGTATTTGGTGTCTGTTGGCTGCAATCTTCAAATTTATAGTAGGCTCCACATGAATGTATTTTCACCGGATGCTCATCCTTCTGCAGACCCCAGCGAGCGATGTCAAATTGATGTGGGCCTTGATTTCCAATATCTCCATTGCCCGTATCCCAGTGCCAGTGCCAATTATAGTGGAACATTGTTTCGCGATAAGGTCGCCATTGTGCCGGTCCTAACCACAGGTCATAATCCACCTCACTGGGAGGAGTTGACTTAGGTGCATTGCCAAAGGAGTCTCGTGGTTTAAAACAGAGGCCTCGTGCCATATGGACATCACCAATGCCGCCATTATGGAGAAATTGTATGGCTTTGCGTACTTGCGGAATTGATCGGTTTTGAAAACCAACCTGCACAATTTGATTATACTTTCGTCCCGCCTCAATCATTTTTCGACCTTCAAATAGGTTATGGCATGCCGGTTTCTCTACATAGACATCCTTGCCAGCTTGTACGGCCCAAATCGTTGCCAACGCATGCCAGTGGTTAGGGGTGGCAATAGACACCGCATCAATATCCGGATCTTCAAAAACTCTGCGCATATCAACCTCGGTGCCCGGCTTTTCCATTTGAATTTCTGCTACCTCTTTCACTCGTTCATCAAAGAGTCGTCGATCCACATCACAAATGGTTTTCACATATACATTATCATCCTTGGCAAGGCCCGACCATCGCCTTAAGTGCCCATTACCCTGGCCCCGTACCCCAATCACCGACATATGGATGCGATCATTGGCACCTCTAATTCGTCGGTACGACTTGGCGGCAAAAGATAGGGCGGAGCCTCCCAGGGTAAGACCGGTCGTACTCATGGTTGTCTTGCGAATGAACGCTCTCCTAGATTTTTCCATTTTTCCATTTACTGATTCGACCTTAAGTTCCCGATTTTTATTGAGAGCTACAAATCATCCTAAATTTGAGGGCGAGTCAAATCGCAAATGAAGAATATCTCGCTGGTATTGGCGTTCAAAAAAATACCATCAAAAATGAACGCACGCATGCTCAGAGTGAAGACAATCCCGTTGATATTTCTAGGTGCCTTACTTTTCACCTTCCTTTTTTATCAAAAACCATCTGGACTCAATGTATTGGTCTTCCAAATGCTCATCTTAGGATGGTTGATTTTTGGACAGAAACTCAAGGTGCGACATCCAAATATCCTTCTCTATGGTTTGCTGTGGATCGCCACAGCGATCGGTGTAGTAGTGGCCAATTCACAACTTTCAATTTTTGTGAATTGGATGAGCCTTTTGGTCTTCATTGGGGTGGTTAATTATCCCTATGCACGGTCTATTTTTACCGCACTGCACATCGCTCTGCATGCAGCCTGGATTGGGCAAGCTAGATTTATGAGTGCCTTATCATCTAAAATATTTCCGGAAACTGAGCCACGCCAAATATTATGGCGATATCGAATTTTCATCATACCACTTGGTATCATCGCTTTCTTTATTATCATCTATCGTCAATCCAATCCTCTCTTTGATCAGGCGATCATGGGCATCGGCGATTTTTTTGGTAGCCACTGGACTGCCATCTTTAGTACCATAAATCCAGTGATCCTGCTCACATTCATTTTAGGCATTGCGCTCTCCAATTTTCTTTTGTGGAGAGTCACCCTGCCTAAAGCGGAAATGACAGATGGCAATACTTCTGACCATCTGCTCGAATCCGAGAACAATGAGAACCGCTTTGGGGCTACCATCAATGAATTTAGAGCCGGTGTTTTTCTACTCATCCTCTTAAATATCATTTTGTTTTTCCTCAATACAACCGACATTTATTTGGTGTGGTTGAATTTTGCCTGGGAAGGGCAACTGCTCAAACAATTTGTACATGAGGGAACTTACCTTCTCATTTTTTCAATTCTAGTCTCAATTGGACTCGTTTTATTTTTCTTTCGGGGAGATTTGAACTGGTATAAGAATAACTCGATCCTTAAAAATCTCAGTTATTTTTGGTTGGCACAGAATGCTGTTTTGGTGTGCTCTGTGGCCATGCGAAATTTTCACTACATCGATCATTTTGCACTCGCCTACAAACGCATAGGTGTCCTATTGTTTCTGCTTCTAACACTATACGGCCTATGGACCGTTTTTGTCAAGGTTCGAAAGCGAAAATCTAGTTTCTACCTTTTTCGCAAAAATGGATTGGCAATTTTCCTGGTGCTAGTGTTGGCATCGTTGGTTAATTGGGATTCAATCATTGCTAAATATAATTTTAAACATGCTCAAAGTGCTTTTCTTCATCTCGACTATTTATCGACTCTGTCAGATAAAGCTTTACCCTATTTAGATCAGTCCTCCTCAGTTCTAAGCAGGTTGGATCACTTACAAAAAAATCAATTTGAATTTGACCATGCATTCATGACTCCAGATGATTATCACCAAAAGATTCAGAAAAGGAAAAAGGCATTTAAAAGGCGATGGGAAGGACAATCCTTTTGGTCTTGGAACCTCCCAGAACAGATAGCTTATCATCGACTTTTCAAAGAATAGATCTCGAGATCTATCCGTTGGCTGACATCCGTTGTGTACTAGGTCAGCATTCTTACTAAGTTTTGCTAAGCGGGTACTTTGGCCCTTAGGATACCATAATATCAAGCCGAAAATTAATTTCGTGTATCCATTACAAACAACAAACTATCAGATAGGCAGATCGATGTGCTGGTAGTCAATCCCAATAACTAAAGCCAGGCAGCGATATGGGCACCACTGGGATGCTTTGGTCGGATCTAAATGGCTAGGAGGGATTCTTCGAACTAAGGCGAATGATTCGACCTGGCCGATTCAGCACTAGAAATATACCCCCTTGGGGTCCCATTTTAATATCTCGAACTCGTCCTCCGTTCTTTAATATGGTCTGCTGATAAATGACTCGGTCTGCTTCGATATCCAGCAATTGTAATTCTTCAAATTTAAGAGAGCCCACCAAAAGCTTGTTGTTCCACTTAGGAAATTGAGCGCCGTAATAAAACTGCAAACCACAAACCGCGATGGAAGGTTTCCAGTATAAATTCGGTTGTTCCATACCTTTCTTTCTCTGCAGATCGGTCATCACCGTTCCATTGTAATTAATTCCATAGCTGATCACAGGCCAACCATAATTTGCACCTTTGGAGATGTGATTTAACTCATCGCCACCTAATGGTCCATGCTCCGTAGACCATATTCGTCCGGTCTGATGATGGACCGCCAGGCCTTGCGGATTACGATGTCCATAACTGTATATTGACTTGATCGCCTTTGGTACCTGGTAAAATGGGTTACTGGTGGGGATACTTCCATCGGGGTAGATGCGATGTATTTTACCGTTGGGTTTGCTCAAATCTTGAGCGTGCTCTTTCGCACCTCGGTCACCGATGCTAAAATACAAGAAGCCATCAGGATCAAATGCAATCCGTCCGCCGAAATGCTGAGCTGCTGTTCGGTAACTTTCATGGGCTGCCTCAAAAATGACCTCATTGTCAATCCAGGTCATTCCATCCAGACGACCGCGGACAATAGAGGTCATAGCCGGTGCCGGCTTAGAAGTATCTTCGGCTGGTAACCCATGACTAATGGAAAGATACAGCCATCCATTTTCCGCATAGTTAGGATCTTTAGCTACCTCCATCAAACCACCTTGACCCAAATGTCGTACCGGTGGCGTACCTTTCACTGGGTTGGGATGAAGATTGCCATTTTCGATTATTCTAAGATCCCCTGCACGCTCGGTGACCACTACGCGATCTGGCTCCAAAAACTCCATGCTCCAAGGAATATCCAAGCCTTCACAAAAGACCTCGATCTGAACTCGGTAATCCTGTGTTTCCAGCTCAGAGGGCAAGGCAGGTTTTGCAATACCGAGCCGTTCCTCTTCTCTGAGTAAAAAGGCAACCATGGAGTCGATTTCTTGATCCGCCAGAACCCCTTGCCACGAAGGCATTCCATGATGCGGGTGACCAAACTTTATCGACCTGACAATATCATGCCTACGAGAGCCGAACTGCCAAGATCCGTCTAGCAAGCTTTGAGCAATGTCACCTTTGAGATCCTGTCCGTGGCAGGTCGTACAATGGGTGGCCAAATTGATAGGAATATGTGCTGTGTCGCCTTCGATCGTACCCTGATTGCAGGCGAGAAAGAAACCCATCATACTAGATAACAAGACGAGAGATATGTAATTTGACATGGACTAAAAATACAGTTCTTTTTGGGATCACATATGTGCAGCGAAGCTACCCATTGAGTTCAAAAGAAGAATCGAGATCGGAAGTCACCCGAGAATTTCTCCACGCCAAAGAAGATAATAGAAAGGACGATTTAGCGTCGCCTGATGTACTACAAATGCTCCAATTCATCATGGAAATAGATTTATCTTGTCAGAGTTTTTGGTGACATCCGCAATACTAATGAAACCCTTTGCGTCAACCTCTTTATACACCGATACACCTTTTTGTAACTTGAATACATCTTAGTAGTATTTGAAACCATCTTATTGTAGTGCTAAAATTTCGGCTTATCATATTCTCCATACTGGTGTGCTGTGTCCATGGGCAGTCACATGCTCAAACCCATGAGGAGTATTTCAAGCAAAATCTTCCAGTACCTTTTCAAAAAATCTATCTGCACATTGACCGTGATATCCTCTTTACTAAGGATACGGTCTGGTTTGCAGCTTATTCTCTTGATGGAAGTAGCCATTTACTCTCGGAGCAAACCTGCAATCTGTATGTAGATCTTGTCGATGACCTTGGTGATGTGGTTAGGACTGACGTATTTGTTCTACGGCAGGGAATTGGTGCTGGCTATTTGCCCATAGCAGATAGTCTACATGAAGGTCATTACTTGGTTAGAGCCTATACAGATTACCTTCTAAATTTTGACTCCGACACCTATTTCGAGCGAAAGATCAGGGTGGCCAAGCTGCGAAAGGAGGACTCTTCGGACGCTGCCGAACCTACCCGGGAGGACATCGTAAACTTGTCATTCATGCCAGAAGGCGGGTTTATGCTGGCCAACACCACCAACTGTGTGGCATTTAAAGCCACCGATCACCAAGGCCGGCCCGTCGATGTGTCAGGAAAAATTATGGATAAATCTGGTAACGAGGTACAAAAATTTAAATCGGTGTACCGTGGATTAGGAAAGTTCTATCTCTTTGGTCAGGCTGACAACAACTTTGTTGCCGTACTGGATGAGTTCGGTGGCCGATATCCACTGCCAGATTTGAGGAATAAAGGATATAAACTCAAGGCCATTAAACAGGATTCGCTATCTCTTGATCTGGCGGTTCAAGAACACCAACCTGTTGCTGAAAGTACATTGTTTTTGGCCGCCCTGCATCGCGGTAGAGGTCTGTTCTTTGTTGAATTAGATGGCGCTAAAAGAAAATCCGTACTTAAGCTTCCAATAGCAAATTTCGGCTCCGGCATAAATCGAGTAGTATTACTTGATCAAGACCTGCGGCCGTTGTCAGAACGACTGTTTTTTAATTCAAATGGAATTCTATCTGAAGTCATTGTAAAGACGAGCAAGCCAACGTTTGGAAAGCGACGCAAAGTATCAATCAACATTAGCAAGAAACTACCACTAGAAGAGTCGACTTCCCTATCCGTAGCAGTAGTCAGTAATCAATTTCTACAAACGGATGCCGACAATATGGTTTCTTACCTCATGCTAAATTCAGAGATCAAAGGTCGCATTGACCATTTACCAGACTTTCTTATTGATGGTGAAATACCCAAGCAAGTGAAGCTCGATTTACTGATGATGACCCATGGGTGGAGCAATTATATTTGGCCGACATTGGAAAGGGATGATGGCAAACTTCTGTTCAAACCAGACTTGGGTTTCAGCATTAAAGGTCAGACCCCCAAATCAAGCAATAGGAAACATATTGAAAAAGGCAATGTATCCCTTATTATCTACGAAAAAGACAAAAAACCACAATTTCTAAATCAACCTTTTGATAAAGACGGTCACTTTACTTTTCCCAATGTCATTTTTTCTGATTGGGCCACCATGGTCCTGCAGGCGCAAAATAAAAATCAAAAAAATAATCTTCCCATCGAGGTCGACTTCGCTAAAAGAATAGCGCCTAAAGTCGATGAGCGGGATCTTAGATTTTTAGCGAGAAGTTCACAGATTTCGTCAAATCTGTATGAGCAGCGATTGCAGGATGAAATAGAGCTCAGCGCTTTCGATCCGTCTTTCACGACGGTTTATTTGGAAGGGGTTGAGGTGACCGGCAGAAAGATTGAAAAAACCGGTAAGAAGGGTTTGCCTCGAGCCAATGATGGTGCTTTCCAGATTGAGCCAAAATCCACCAGCGGCTTACAAAATATTATCCAATACCTCCAGTTTAGGGTGCCAGGTGTTACTGGTACACCTTCGGGAAGCATTTCGCTCATTGGCGGAGCCGCACTGGGAGGGGGTATCAACTCAGAACCGTTGATCTACATTGATGGAAATGCAAGATTATCAGTGGACGAAGCAAGGCAGTATCCATTGGAAATATTCGAGACGATCGAGGTGTTAACTCCACCGGCATCAAACTTTTATCGTGCTCCCGCTGGAGCTGTTTTACTAACAACCAAAAGTGGTCGGTCACTTCAAGGACAAAATCAACCTTTCATAAACGGCATCGTAGAACGCATCCAAGGCTTCGCTCCTTATCGGGAGTTCTATTCCCCCAACTATGAAGGTGCAAAAAGACAAGACGAGCGTCCCGATATCCGTCGCACGTTGTATTGGAGTCCTCAAATCATCGTCAAAGACCAGCCCGCGGAATTATCATTTTTTACCGGTGATCACGAGGGCCTATACTACATTATCGTTGAAGGCATATCTCAAAGTGGTCACATCCATGTTGGGAAGGCAGCGTTCTCGGTTTCAGGAAAATAAATATTGCTTCCGGCAAGATGCACTGAGAAAAGACGCATGAGTCGAACTTTGGCCATCGAACCCACAATCTCCCGAGCATCTTGTCCTCCGAGAAAGACTAAGCGACAGGCAATAATGTCCTGAGTAAATATGACCTGAGAGATGAGGAGCCTGGGTGTACTACCTCCAACTACATCAATCACCATTAGGACCAATTTTTTAATGGTGTTGATCCACTTGCTAGAATCAGAACACTATATCTCCACCAAAATGGCTCCTTCAAGGGGCCAAGTTTAAGTCCTTTTCACCAAACTAATGATAAAAAGTAGCACCAATGCACCTCCTGCTGCAGTCAAAATGCTCGCTAAACTCAACCCTCCTGTCGTGGTGCCTGCGATCCCGAGTTCTCCTCCTAACCATCCGCCCAAAAATGATCCGATGATGCCCACCACAATGTTACCCATAAGACCAAATCCAGCGCCTTTCCAAATCTGGCCGGCCAACCATCCCGCGACAGCGCCGAGAACGATCCAAATCAAAATACTTTCAATAGCCATAACTGTTGGTTTTGTTTCATCAATTTCGCTTTACAAAAAATACAGTTTTTGTGAGATATTTCATAATAGTACTCGTTGTGTAAATCCGAGTGGTTGATCATGTCAGCTATGAGACTCATGGGTTGCACCGTAGATGGCCCACCATGGAAAGTCTCGAAATATCTCAACACCCATGGACGCCCAGGTCGCGTTGATTTGCTCCTGCCTTGGTTGTGATCTTGCAGCCTGCGATAGACCGCATCGGTCGAGCCTACATAGTAACGGTCCTGGGACCCGCTGTAGAGGATATAGGTGAAAAAAGAAGAAATAGTGGAGCCTAGGGGAGTCGAACCCCTGACCTTCCCGAAAGCCTTCGGGACGCTCAAGGCGAGCTAGGGCAATCCATTTCAGACTGGGATCAAAATCTAAGATATCACTAATTAGGAGACGCCCCTTTCGCGCTTGACTTTGATCTGATCTTTAAAATCTCACCACGTGCAAGCACATATCAATCTTGCCCTGGCTTGGGCAACTGGTCGACATCAGCATTTCTAATCAACCATTCAATATAGCTCCTGCTTTTTTTCCGCTTGATGGCATATTCCCGCTGCACCGCTTCAGCTCTACTTCCGAAAGTCTCGAAATATCTCAACTCCCATGGACGCCCAGTCGCGTTGATTTGCTCCTGCCTTGATTGTGATCTTGCAGCCTGCGATAGACCGCATCGGTCGAGCCTACATAGTAATAATGGTCCTGGGACCCGCTGTAAAGGATATAGGTGAAAAAAGAAGAAATAGTGGAGCCTAGGGGAGTCGAACCCCTGACCTTCCCGAAAGCCTTCGGGACGCTCAAGGTGAGCTAGGGCAATCCATTTCAGCTGGGATCAAAATCTAAGATTCCATTGATTAGGAGACGTCCCTTTCGCGCTTGACTTTGATCTGATCTTTAAGATCTAACCACGTACAAGCACATATCAATCTTGCCCTGGCTTGGGCAACTGGTCGACATCAGCATTTCTAATCAACCATTCAATATAGCTCCTGCTTTTTTTCCGCTTGATGGCATTTTCCCGCTGCACCGCTTTCAGCTCTACTTCCGAAAGTCTCGACATATCTCAACACCCATGGCCGCCCTGGAAGCGTTGATTTGCTCCTGCCTTGGTTGTGATCTTGCAGCCTGCGATAGACCGCATCGGTCGAGCCTACATAGTAACGGTCCTGGGACCCGCTGTAGAGGATATAGGTGAAAAAAGAAGAGATAGTGGAGCCTAGGGGAGTCGAACCCCTGACCTTCCCGAAAGCCTTCGGGACGCTCAAGGCGAGCTAGGGCAATCCATTTCATACTGGGATCAAAATCTAGAATATCATTGATTAGGAGAGCCCCCTTTCGCGCTTGACTTTGATCTGATCTTTAAAATCTCACCACGTGCAAGCACATATCAATCTTGCCCTGGCTTGGGCAACTTGTCGACATCAGCATTTCTAATTAACCATTCAATATAGCTCCTGCTTTTTTTCCGCTTGATGGCATATTCCCGCTGAACCGCTTCAGCTCTACTTCCGAAAGTCTCGAAATATCTCAACTCCCATGGACGCCCAGGTCGCGTTGATTTGCTCCTGCCTTGATTGTGATCCTGCAGCCTCCGATAGACCGCATCAGTCGAGCCTACATAGTAACGGTCCTGGGACCCGCTGTAGAGGATATAGGTGAAAAAAGAAGAAATAGTGGAGCCTAGGGGAGTCGAACCCCTGACCTTCCCGAAAGCCTTCGGGACGCTCAAGGCGAGCTAGGGCAATCCATTTCATACTGGGATCAAAATCTAAGATATCACTAATTAGGAGACGCCCCTTTCGCGCTTGACTTTGATCTAATCTTTAAAATCTCACCACATGCAAGCACATATCAATCTTGCCCTGGCTTGGGCAACTGGTCGACATCTGCATTTCTAATCAACCACTCAATATAGCTCCTGCTTTTTTTCCGCTTGATGGCATATTCCCGCTGAACCGCTTCAGCTCTACTTCCGAAAGTCTCGACATATCTCAACACCCATGGCCGCCCTGGACGCGTTGATTTGCTCCTGCCTTGATTGTGATCTTGCAGCCTGCGATAGACCGCATCGGTCGAGCCTAAATAGTAACGGTCCTGGGACCCGCTGTAGAGGATATAGGTGAAAAAAGAAGAAATAGTGGAGCCTAGGGGAGTCGAACCCCTGACCTCTTGACTGCCAGTCAAACGCTCTAGCCAACTGAGCTAAGGCCCCTTTATAATTGTCAAATCTTTTCAAAGGTCCCGTCGAACCCATGACCTTCCCGAATTCCTTCGGGACGCTCTAGCCAACTGAGCTAAGGCCCCTTTATAATTGTCAAATCTTTTCAAAGGTCCCGTCGAACCCATGACCTTCCCGAATTCCTTCGGGACGCTCTAGCCAACTGAGCTAAGGCCCCTTGTTAATTGTCAAATCTTTTCAAAGGTCCCGTCGAACCCATGACCTTCCCGAATTCCTTCGGGACGCTCTAGCCAACTGAGCTAAGGCCCCTTGTTAATTGTCAAAAGAACAGGATAACATTGCATCCCACTGGTCCATTGCGCGTGCAAATATAGGAGAATTTGGAAAAATATCTCAGTGGGATGCTATGTGAGCATTTAGAGTCAACAGGCCCATTTTGTCATACACTTACGCGCTCCGAAACTTTCAATTGACTCATCATCACCTGAGGTCTTTGGATTAGAAATATGGAGAGAAGGCACGAACCAGCTACTACTTACCAATGATTTTCAATTCTTCAAGGATGGCCATCCCAAAAAAACCGGTTGTGTAGGCACAGCTCGCTGGAAAATACTCCCTGATACCCACCATCGAAGCCGGAGTACTCCCAACCAAACCACCAATGGCATCTACATTGGGACCCAAATACTGATTATCCAAGCACCAAAGCAATGCATTTCGCGCTGTCTGCAAATAAGGCAACTTCCCCGTGGCTTCGTATAATTGGTAAAACAATAAACTCCAAAGTGCGGTGCCTTTCTCAGAAGTGCCGACCTCCTGCGGATCACCATCAAATATGTAGGACCAAGAGCCATCCGAATTTTGGCTCTGCAGTAGATTGCCTGCCAGTTTTTCTGCGTACTCAAGATAGATCGTGTCCGGATACATCCGATTCATAGCGAGCAGCCCTTCCATAGCCCAGCCAAGGCCTCGAGTCATGCGTAAGGTTTCAACATGCTTGCCAGTGGTCCAATCATACGCCCGATGCCATAGACCATCCTCTCTTTGAAAGGCCTGCATATGTTTATCCATGAATCTTTTGCCAATCTCACGATATCGCTCCTCTCCGGTCACCTCGTAGAGCGCAGCATGTCCCTCGGGGTCCCAGCCGGTCTCATCCAGGATCTCTTCATTGAAGCGATCTTCATCATAACGATAGTAGTGCGGTAGCACATCAAATGAATCAAGCATCGCACCTTTCTGCAGACACCAGTACTTCGAAGCCTCTAAGTAGGTGCTATCTCCCGTAGCTTGAAATAGAGGCATCAAAGCCCACCTGATCATGACACCAGAATCTGAGGTACCGATCCATTTGGTATAACGATGAAACCTACGGGACCAGATGACCATAAAGGAGCCACGGCTCGGGTGATCAGACTCCAACAGCTGGTATCTTAGCACATTGCGCCCGATCTTATCCACGGCAGCGACCAATAGCACGGGATCATACAGCTGCTGAATTTCTGGCACTTTGATGGCATCCAGGACCATTTTTACATACTGTGTGCTGGCCCAATTCCAGTAGTTGGTACGGTGGAGTTTTGCCTCCAAATCGTAAAATGCATAGAGGTTCCCGAAAGTCGGGCTGGCAGGATTGTTATTCTGCCTTCGGAGTCCATCTTCAATCAGTAGATCCAGGGCAGCGATCAAACGACTTCTAGACATCCCACCACCCCTGAGCTGCGCAAGGTCTGCTGCTTTTTCTGGAATTCTGACATCAGTTTCAACGCGAGTAGAAGCAATTTGAGTCATCTCGCGGTTTTGTGAGATTGCTATACTAATCTCACCAGACCAATCCTCTGAAAGAAGATGCAAGGTATGCTTAAAATCTCTCAGGATAACCGGAAAAGTCTTTCGCAAATAAACCTTTTTTATCGCAGGGGTTTCATGATTACACATGATTGAATTTTCCCAGTATTCAAGTTTATGGGCCGGCAGAATAATTTCCCTGGTTAATGGTAAACTTTCCCGAAAAAAGGGGCCACCAAAAATATATTCTCCTTCTTGCGGTTCTTCGGCAAAAATGCAAATGCCGTCCATGCCTTGTTCTAGCTCAATGTCAACCACCGGATATCTAACGTCAAGCGGAGATTTTTCAAACGATTTCACCCTAGCCGAAGGATTAGGATCCACTGAAGCAATTTCGCGCGCTCCAGAAACCGGTCGATTTCTGTCAGACTCGATGCGAAGCTCAAATTCTGTGATGCCCCTCGGCAAATAAGCCTCAATTTGCAACTGTTTCCCAATTTTGGTCAACTGCAAGCTTGCCTTTGACAAATCGAGAGTATTTGATACCTGCCCACTGCTTCCCAAAGCAAAGCCCAATAAAAAAAAGGTACCGAAAATGCCTTTGGTTAGCAGCGATCTATAAAATCTAATGATCCTGCAGCCTGAAAAAATTGTGTAATCGATTTGTGTCATAATATTTTATGATTCTTCCAGTCTAGCTAGAAATAGGGCGATACAATGGTCACCAACAGGTACGAATAACAGTGTAGCCAGGATTAACTTACAAAAAATCCACCAAGACATATCAGGATGAGTTTTCAATCCTTTGATCATCTCAATCGCGAATCTCGTCACGTAGCTCTGCTGCGGTCCAAAAATAAATCATGATTGTTTAAATCATCTACTCGAAATTTGGGGGTACCTCCCCTACTTGAAATGGATCCACAAACGTGTTTTGACTCGTCTACCATAATTTGACCACCATTTCTTAATTTCGACCCTCACCAATTGAAGTGATGAACATTACGCAGCAGCCTGGGTTTTCTAAAGCCATCCTCTGCGTACTGTTCGGTGTCATAGTTCTGCTCAGAGTACAGACATTGGGTCCGGAAAATATCACTTGGGATGTCTTTGGCTATTATCTGTACCTACCGGCAACCTTCATTCATGGCGACTTTTTCATGGATGATATGAGCTGGGTCTCCGAAATATTCAATACTTACAAGATTTCGGATACACAATACCAAATCCAGATTAGCCCGCTTGGAAAGCCTACCTCTCTTTTCCTAATGGGAATGTCCCTACTCTACCTTCCTTTTTTTCTGATCGGTCATCTTATTGCCATAGGTGTCGGATTTCCCACTGATGGGTTTAGTCAACCATATCAAAACTCTCTTGTGCTTGGTTTTCTACTGTACACCCTCATTGGACTACTTTATCTTCGGAAAATACTGAGCTACTATTTCAACCCACATACAACATCATGGGTATTGATCATCATTGTGCTTGGCACAAACTACCTACACTTTACTACCATAAAAAACCTGGAAACAGCAAATGTACTCTTTACCCTACTTGCCATTATCATCTGGAATTCAATAAAGTGGCACCGAGATCAGCGTATTGGTGATCTACTCGTATTGTCATTTGCGATTGCACTAATGACACTTATCAAACCGAGTGAGATCGTTTGTGTATTGATCCCACTGCTATGGGGTATCCAAAGCAGGAAGGCGCTCCGAGACAAATGGTTAGCCATAAAAAATCAGGGCCCGCAATTTCTACTCGCTACCATCACTGGCCTACTATTGTTCGTTCCCCAGATGATCTATTGGAAGTACAATACTGGGCATTTTGTATACGACAGTTATGTCAATCCCGGTATTGGACTAGATTTTCTGGCGCCGCATATTTTCCAAACGCTCTTCTCTTTTCGAAAAGGTTGGTTGATTTACACACCGATCATGCTTTTGAGTCTAATAGGGTTTTACTATCTGTACAAGGGCAATAAGAAAATCTTCCTGGCCACCCTCGTGTATTTTTTGACCACTTTTTACATTATATCGAGCTGGACCGAATGGTGGTATGGTGCAGGATACAGCTTAAGGCCTATCGTGACAGCCTACGCTGCACTTGCCATACCCTTGGCATATTTTGTGGACCATTTCAACGGGCGTCAACGCTCGAGAGCAATTCTCATAGGAATTAGTTTAATATTAATTGGCCTTAATTTATTCCAGTCATGGCAATTCAATCATTATATTATTGATCCCTATCGAATGACTAAGGAGTACTACTTGGCAAGTTTCGGTAAAACCCATGTTAGTCAAAAAACAAAGGATGAACTCTTATCCATTGATCGCTCCTTGTCGGGTATTGAGCTTTTAGATAATCCACAAGACTATCTTTCAAAAAATATTGGATCTTATGATTTTGAGAGCGATGATCCTGGCTTTAACGATAGATATATTTATGACACACTTAAGAACAGTTTCGTCTATCAATTGGATCAAGAAAAAATTTACTCACCTACCATTTCAACCACTTATGAAGGTATTACCCTAAAGGATCATGCTTGGATCAAAGCCAGCGTGGATGTGCTAATACCGGAGAGCCATGAAGGAGATTTACCAATCTTAGTTCTCACCCTTAACAGAGAAGAAGGCAACTACGGATATCGCGACGTGCAGATAGAACCGGAGCAGTTGGTAAGAAATAAATGGATTAGCCTTAAGGTGGATTATTTAACTCCCCATATTAGAAATCCAAAAGATAAATTTCTCGCATATGTCTGGCATCGAGGCAAGGGTAATATCTACATAGATAATCTGAAGATTTATGCACTTGAACCCAAAGATTAGGCACTGATTGGATAACGGCATTTTTATTTCTTCTCCACAACAATGTCCATAAACATAGAGAATTGCTTAGAGGCAGTGGCAAGAGATCTGTCTAATCGAGTAAATAATCCATAAGTAAATGATGGCACCAGCGAGGGATAGGAGAATCCGCCACTTAACAAATATCTCAAGGGTGTGTGATAAAAGATCGACTTAATGTGCAGATTGGGAAATCTTTTTTCGAAGAGAGCCCGATCCCGTTCAAACACGATCCACGGTAGGGCTCCATTGGCACCCGACATGGGACCACTCGTGGGAAAAGACCAGTTGCCATCAGGATCAAAGGGCTCATGATGAAATCGCTGGTAAATAAAACGGCCCCAGCGGCTATTGGCCGGCTCAATCATGATGATTTTACCACCAGGCATAAGGGCACGGTTTGCCTCCACTAAAAAAGCAGCTGCGTTGGGAATGTGATGAAAAGTGTCAATCATGAAAAGCCCGCTTAGGGAGTTTTCTTGAAAAGGCATTTCCAACGCAGAGAAAGTGAGGTCGGTACTCGAAAGTGGTAGAATATCGGAAGTAACCACCTCGGGAACAATTTCTTTGAAAAAGCCACCACCTGAACCAATTTCAACCATCTTGCCTTTCGGCAAGTCTGCGATCCTCAATTTAAAAGATTGGTACCATTCAGTAAAGAGTTTTTTAAGAAAGGGTTTGGACATCAGAAGTGATCGATGGTATTCCGTACGCTCCGGAGAATCTAAGTCAAATGGTATCTGATATCTCAAATTAACGGTATCTTATCTTGGCGTAAATGAAATATCTACAATCGCAGTTTTCGAGTAATCTCTCACGGTATCTATTACCATTTCTAACTGTTGTATTTCTGCTCGACTTCTTAAGTCATCAAAAATCATCCGGGAGCGTTTCGCGTTCTTGCTGAAGAAATATAAATGCTCACCGGGATGAAAAAGCTCAGCCTGGTCGAATTCCACTACGCGGAGTTTTTTCATTGGTTTTTCGGCACCTTCATAAGTAATTACATAAGGGAACATCTTGTTGATGAGGGGCTTGTATCGATGATGGTGTCTAATATAACTAATGCCAAAAGTAATGCCTTTTTCAATATGTGGAGCGGCTTGCCAACCAGGATCGACTAGTATTTTATGTGCTGGCAAGTCAAGCGAATCTAAGAGTTTCGATTGTGATTTTACTTCCACAAATCGCAGTCCATTCTGCCGGTGATCTTTGACAATTTTTTGAATGGATAATCCCATGACAACACCTATGACCGCCAGAGACAGGGTTTTTAGATAAAATATTTGAATCTTGTCTTTGTAATATAAGTATAACAAAACCAGAGCCAATCCTGAATAAATCAGAATGCATGCAAGGTAATAGTTCTTGAAGTGTTTGGCCACCAGAAAAGTGCTCGCCATGGATGCCAATATAAATGCAAATAAGATTCTGATGACTGTTGAAAAGTGGCCCTGTATTTGAGCTTTGATCACAGTTATCAGGGTCAAGAACCAAATTACAACAAAGGCAGGATTGAATTTGATAATACGAATTAAATTTCTTGCTACCTTTTCCCAATCTAACATCTGCTGATTACCTCCACCATACAGTCCATCGTGGGTAGCCAATCTACCTGTGAAGGCAAAAAAATCACTCACGCGTGAGGCCACAGGTATCAGAAATAGAAAAAAGACAGCAATGGTAATTAGACCATACAGCCACCAATGCTTTCGCATTAAGATAAACGGAATCAACAACACAGGTAAACAACTGATTTTCGAGCAAATGGCTACACCCGACAGCATGCCACAAATGATGGCAAATGAAGGACCCTGGCGATCCTTTTGAACCATGGTGCGTATCATCAGACCGGCAATAATGAGTAAAATGCAAACCACAAACCGATCGGGAGTAAATCGGCTCACCGACATGAGTAAAACAACCGAACTATAAAAAGGACTAAGTTGGATAAATAACATGCCCACCCAACCGGCTACTTTGTACCCCCAATAACCCACCCACCAAATAATAATCGCAGTAAGCCCTGCCAATAGGTGTGAACAACCCTGCAAATAAAATTCGGGTCGGGCGAAGACATCTTCGAAAATTGATCCTTCACCAAAAATCAGATGAATGACTCTCAACTGCAGGCCAATAAACATTTGAAATGGGGTGCCCGGATGGTGCACATGTCCGATCTGACCAAATAGAAGTTGAGCACAGTTTAGGCCATTTAATAGATATGGATATTCTGGATCAATTCTAGTGGTGAAAAAGGGCCCATAATATTGGATGAAGTAGGTGTACACCAGCAGGTATAGCAGCGGTACCGGTAATAAAATCCAGACGCCATTACCTTCTTTCATTTCAATCCAAGTTTATCATTTGAGATATATCGACCATTTGGATTACCTGTTCTTTTTGCCTGGAAGATTAATATCAGGACTAGCACTAGGTGATAAACTTAATTTTTTTTGCCGCAAAGGCACTCATTTTTAAAAGCAACCATCCGTGCTTGAAGCGACTTATTTGTGTACTTCCATAAGACCGATCTCGATATCTTACGATCACTTCTACAATTTTCAAATTTAATTTTGCAGCCCCAAATAAAAGATCAAAATCACCAAATGGATCAAAGTCTCCGAAATAGGCGCGATTCTCGGCAATTTTTCGGTAGTCCGATTTAAATAGGACCTTGGTACCACAGAGCGTATCTTTCAATGGCTGTCCCAACAAATAAGTAAACAGGACGCCAAAAAATTTATTAGCCACGAAGTTTAGGAATCTCATGGCCTGTTTTTCCATGGGGTATACCAGACGACATCCATTGATAAATTCACCTTTGTTTTCGACCAATGCCTCATAAAACTTCGGCATATCTTCTGGTGGTGTGGTGAGGTCTGCATCGAGTATCATGAGGATGTCACCAGAAGCAGCAGCAAACGCTTCTCTAACCGCATTTCCTTTCCCTTTCCCACTTTGTCGCATGATCTTTATGTCGTGGTCTGGATAGGCTGCGCATACACGCTCCATCTCCTCATAGGTGCCGTCTTGCGAGTGCCCTTCAATGAAGATAAACTCTTGATGGGTGCCAAAAACCGGTGTACGTATGATTGCTTGTTCAATATTACCGCGTTCGTTTCTAGCCGGTACCACGATGGAAACGGAATGATCCTTTCGTCTTTGCGACACTTTACGTGCCGAGATCAAATTCACCAGGCCAAGTCGATTAATCAAAGGCAAATTAACCAGTACAACATTGCACAACCAGCTGATCAATGGTACATAAAAAGGACAAAGAATTTTACGATCAGACTTAATGATCTCGAAGCCCTCGAGGTGTAACAAATTTGCAATGTCCCTGGTTGTGAGCCAACTGGCACGGGGTTGTTTAGATTTGAGACCAAGTATTTCTGCCACTCTGAGAAAAGGCTCCCACCAGTAATTGTGCGAGGTGATGATCAGCTTAGTCTGATCGGTGGTAGAGCGACCGACATTGGCAATCGCTTTCTGGATATCCCACAGGGTACCAAGCACATCTGACATAATGATGTGATCATATGGACCCCCGAGATTGTCTGTTTCAGCATCAAGCACCTTGAATGTCAGCTCAGGATGCCTGGTTTCGGCGATATCGACGATGGACGCTGCATAATCAATACCCTGACCAGCACTTGGTGCCAGGCTGGCAAGCAAATCCCCACTGCTACAACCCACTTCGAGTACGTTTGATCCCCTCGGTACAATATGAGCTATCAATCGGTGTAAACAGCGATGGTAGTAGGCATTCTTTCGACGCCAGCGATCGCGCCGGTTGGCCTGCTCGTTGTAGAAAGTTTGGTATGATTCTTTCGTTGACAAAATACTATGATCAAGACGGCGTGCAAGATGCAAAATCTTTCGCATGGAGCATATGGTGCAGTGTGCTTCATTCCGAACCTACCAGGTGGCAATCCTGGCATTTCGTTACATTTGCCCGAATTTTAACTGATCCAATGAAAAAGGCGTTAATTACTGGTGTTACCGGTCAGGATGGTGCTTATTTATCGGAGCTACTGCTTAACAAAGGATATCAGGTACATGGCATTAAGCGCCGAAGTTCACTTTTCAACACGCAGCGCATAGACCACCTATACCAAGATCCCCACGTTGACAATCGTCATTTCGTGTTGCACTATGGAGATCTTTCGGACTCTACCAATATCATTCGCATCATCAAGGAGGTGCAGCCCCATGAGATATACAACCTGGGAGCCATGTCTCATGTAAAAGTGAGTTTTGATCAGCCTGAATATGTAGCAGATGTTGATGGCATCGGCACTTTACGAATACTGGAAGCAGTGAGGTTGCTGGGCCTAAAGGATAAGACCAGAGTGTATCAAGCCGCCACCTCAGAGTTATATGGTTTGGTCCAAGAAATTCCGCAAAACGAAAAAACACCCTTTTATCCGCGCTCACCCTATGGTGTTGCCAAGCTCTATGCTTATTGGATCACGGTAAATTATCGGGAGGCATACCATATGTATGCCTGCAATGGTATACTGTTCAATCATGAAAGTCCCATCAGAGGTGAAACCTTTGTGACACGGAAAATCACACGTGCGGCGGCTAAAGTGGCCTTGGGACTGCAACAAAAAATGCACATCGGAAACCTCGATGCCCAACGAGACTGGGGGCATGCCAAAGACTACGTGGAGGCCATGTGGCTCATGCTACAACAAGATCAACCCGAAGACTTCGTGATTGCCACTGGTCAGACTACCACCGTCCGTGATTTTATCAAAAAGGCCTTTGCTGAAGTGGGGATTAACCTGGGTTTTAAAGGTAGTGGCACGACTGAGATTGGTGTAGTTGATGGGCTAACTCGGGAATTGCCTCATTTGAAAATAGGACAGGAAATTGTTGCCGTTGATCCTAAATATTTCCGACCCACCGAAGTGGATTTATTAATTGGTGATGCAACTAAGGCAAAAAGCAAGTTAAATTGGACGCCGAGATATTCCATCGATGAATTAATAGCAGAAATGGTTGCTTCTGACACAGAATTATTTAAGAGAAATCAAACACTTATTAATGCCGGATTTCAGCTGAATAAGAATGAGTTTGACTAATACATTCCCAATCCTGACAATATTTGTTAACTAATGGAAAAACATGACCGCATCTATGTGGCAGGACACGGTGGCATGGTGGGTTCGGCCATCGTTCGCAAGCTGCAAGCCGAGGGATTTGAGAACTTCATTTCACGCAGAAGTAGGGAGCTAGATCTTCGGAATCAAGCACAAGTCAACGAGTTTTTTCAAATCCATCAACCTGAATACGTCTTTCTTGCAGCGGCCAAGGTGGGTGGTATTTTGGCAAATAATACTTATCGCGCAGAATTTTTGTACGATAATTTGATGATTGAGGCCAATGTGATACACGCTGCCTTTACCTACGGTGTAAAAAAACTCTTATTCCTTGCCTCCTCTTGCATTTATCCCAAGCTGGCACCACAACCTATTGTCGAAGATGCATTACTCACAGGGCCGCTGGAGCCAACCAATGAACCCTATGCCATCGCTAAAATTGCGGGTCTAAAACTTTGCGATGCCTATCGATCGCAATATGGTTGCAACTATATTTCCGCTATGCCCACCAATTTGTATGGGCCCAATGACAACTATGATCTGCATAGTTCACATGTTTTACCGGCATTACTTCGAAAATTTCATGAGGCTAAAGTGGGCAATCAACCAACGGTCACTATTTGGGGCTCCGGTAATCCTTTGCGAGAATTTATGCATGTGGATGATTTAGCTACCGCTTGTTATTTTCTAATGCAACACTATGATGACGCAGGTATCATTAACGTGGGTGTTGGAGAAGAAATCAGCATTCTCGATTTGGCGCATCTGATTAAGTCGGTGGTAGGATATCAAGGCGAAATTGTACACGACCATTCGAAACCGGACGGAACACCTCGCAAATTAATGGACTCATCTAAATTACGGAAGCTTGGTTGGGAACCTCAAATCAGTTTAGAGGAAGGCTTGCGATCGACCTACCAAGCCTATTTGGGAACTTGAGCTGGGGAAGAATCCTCTTCCATGTTCAAGGTTTATTTCTCAAGACAAACCAACAATATCTTTTCTAATATCTAACACCTAAATCACATAACGAACGGTTTGTGTGACTCTTAGCAAGATTGACTTTAGCAGAGGGTCAACCCTTAATTGGTTGATTCGAATAAGGCTTACACTTGCCAGGAGAACTAAAATTTTGATTTAAATTCGTGACGAATCCAAAAGAGAATTGATGCGATCAAAACATTTGCTGACGCTATGGGTGCTATCGTTTGGTGGTATGTACTCCATCATGGCCCAGTCTAAGGTATCGGAATTAACGAACGATGGTGCGTGGTGCTGGTTTTCCGACCCTCGAGCCATTGCCATCGACAACCAAAGAATTGCAACAGGATGGGTGAAAAGCGATGGCAGTGTGGAAATGTCAATTTTCAATCATCGGGATCTCTCCAGTGAGAGTGTGGTGCTTTTTCCACAAATGCAAGTCGATGACCACAATAATCCAGCCTTTGCTCTTCTACCGAACAATGAGCTTTTTGTTATGTATACTTGGCACAGCTCAAAGAAGGGGATTGTCTACCATCACATCGAATTAGACCAAGACCTAAGCGCGCAACACCATACCCAAATCATAAGACCCGGCCTTGATGATTTATTACCGAAGTTTCCAAGAGAGACCTTTACCTATGCCAATCCCTTTTGGTTATCTGATGAGCGTGCGCTCTACGCTTTTGGTCGCTGGATCGGTTACAAACCTAATATGATCAAGTCGGAAGATGGTGGAAAAACCTGGGCTCTACATAAAGTCATCATTAGTCCAGATCAATTTGATCCCAATAATCGACCCTACGTTAAGTATGCCACAAACGGAAAAGATCGAATCGATTTGATATTTACCGACGGTCATCCGCGAGTAGAACCCAGCAATGGTGTGTATCATTGTTATTACCTTGAAGGTTCCTTTTATCGAACCTCAGGGTCAAAAATCTGTGATGTTGATGAATTGCCATTTTCTCCTGAGGAGGCAACACCGGTATATCAACCAGATTCAGAGAGCGGAAGAGCTTGGCTGGCTGATCTGACCCTCGCTGATGATGGAACACCATACGTTTTGTATACGCGTCATCCCTCCGAACAAGATCATCGCTATCACTACGCATGGTTTGATAAAGGAACGAACAGCTGGATGGATCATGAGATTTGTGCAGCGGGCAGGTGGTTTCCTGAGACGCCGGAAGGTGCAACTGAACGTGAACCCCATTATCATGGAAATCTTAGCATACATCCGTCTCGACCAAACACAATTTACCTCAGTAGACAAATAGATGGCGTTTTCGAAATTGAAAAGAGATCAACTGATGATCAGGGGAAAACTTGGACCATCACTCCCATCACCCAAAATTCGAAGTTCGATCATGTCAGACCTTACGTAGCTCAAAATACGGGACCATCGGATCCCACGGTGGTACTTTGGATGGAAAATAAAAAATACATCCACTATACGAATTACAAGTCGCGAATTCTTTATTGGGTCGATCCATAATCTTCCACCCATCACGGCATGCCAATTTAAACTTAGATGAATGCAATTGTAACAAAGGCTCCGGGTCGAATAAATATTATTGGTGAACACACAGACTACAATGAAGGGTTTGTACTTCCAGCAGCCATCGACAGATATATCGAGTTTGAACTAGCTAGGAACGGCACCAACCTTTGCCACATCACCGCTGCTGATCTGAATCAGCAATATACATTTGATCTCCACACTTTTGCTCCCAAAGATTCTGGTTGGGAAAACTATGTCATGGGTGTCGTGTCTGAATTACAAAAAATGGAGGTTCCCATTGGCGGTTTTGATGCTTCTTTCAAAGGAAGCATTCCGGTGGGTGGCGGAGTGAGTTCCTCTGCTGCACTCGAAAATAGTTTGGCATTGGGTCTCCTTAAGATTTTTCCTAAAGACCTTAGTGATTGGCAAATAATTAAAGCATGCCAAATGGCCGAGCATAATTTCCCCGGCATAAAATGTGGCATCATGGATCAGTTTTCTAGTATGCTTGGAAAAGCTGATCATGTCATGCTCTTGGACTGTCGAGATCAGACCTTCAAATACTTTCCTTGGTCATTCGAAGAGTATCAAATATTGTTGATTAATTCAAATGTCTCGCATGAGCTGGCCTCGTCTGAATACAATACGCGCAGAAGTGAATGCCAAGCAGGTGTACAAAGATTACAGGAAGATTTTCCCGATGTTCAGTCCCTTCGTGACGTTAGTGAAGAAATGCTGGCCTCCCGTAAAAACGATTTGTCATCAACGGTTTATAATCGTTGCTGGCATGTGATCACAGAAAACCAAAGAGTATTGCAAACGACTCAAAATCTGGAAAAAGCGAATCTAAAGAATGTCGGCCAACTAATGTACCAATCGCATGATAGCCTGAGCAAAAAATATGAAGTGAGCTGTGTAGAACTTGATTTTCTGGTCAACGAGACAAGAAAGCTGGACTCCATCGTTGGCAGCCGAATGATGGGAGGAGGTTTTGGTGGGTGCACCATCAATTTGGTCAAGAAGGAGGCTACTGAAGAAGTCGGACAAATAATCGCTGAGAATTATTTCAAAGAATTTCAACTTGATTGTACACCCATGGTGATTTCAATATCTGACGGAGCAAAAGCATTAAATCAAAGTGAAAAGTTAACCTGATTTACACTTTATTTAACCGCGCAAACCATATGCTGCAAATCAGACCGATTGCTGCAAAAACACACAAGAGGAGAAATAGATACTGATGACCCTCAGCACCAGGATAATTATCGATGAGATATCCCATCACTGGACCCATAAAAATATCAGGTGTGTAACCCACCACCGAGACTACCCCGACTGCCGTACCTGTGACGGCAAAGGGTATCATGGACTCTTGAAATAAGGCAAAATAGATGGCTCGTAGA
The DNA here is from genome assembly GCA_965223215.1 of Saprospiraceae bacterium. GTDB lineage: Bacteria > Bacteroidota > Bacteroidia > Chitinophagales > Saprospiraceae > JABDMH01. The sequence continues at coordinate 1,921,097 of CBDCVZ010000010.1, forward strand.
GCATAAATCCCGATGCTTATGGTCACCACCACCATCGCAAGCATCCAATAAGATCCGGGTCTGGCGATGCCAAGGCCAATCATCAATGCACCCAAAAACATAATTAAGAAACCAAGGGAGATGATGTGAGAACCCCGATAACGGTCGGCTAATAATCCAGCGGCCACAGCCACCAAGGGCCTTACCCAATAAGAAACCGTGCCCAGCTTTGCTGCATCCACATCCGAATAACCAAAAGCGTCGTAGGCATACAGCGAAAAATCATCCGTGCACTTATAGCCCACATATGCACATAAGACAATGATGGCTTGAAGCCAAATGGATGGCATGCGTGTGACCAAGCTCAAGGTCGAAAAATCGAATCGCGAAGCCTTTTCGGGTCGATATAATTCTTTAGAATCTGGAATGATGAACCATACAAGGCAAGCGACTATAGAAACGAGACCCGTAAAAATCCAGATAATTCTAGAAAAGGCCGCTGACTTATGAGCGTGATCTAAATCACCCAAACTCTGCGGTAGCATGCTGGCAAAAATAGCGACTGATACTGATCCAAGCAGGGCGGCAATCAAACCTCGACCTCCATCGAGGAAGCCGTATGCCATACCCTGTTGACCTTCACCTCCCCATTCGCGGGTTGCTCTCAGCAGCGCAGCCCAAAACAACAGTATGCTAGTGAGACCCCAAAAGCCATAAAGCAAAACGACCACCCAAAAGGTTGGGATCAGTGTCAAGACAAAGCCCCCGGCTGCCGTGGTGAAGAGTGCAATCGTCATCAATTTTCTTGCCGAATATCGGTCAGCTAGTGGGCCCCCAGCTAAGTATGAGATCATCGCAACAACCCCATATAATGAAAAAGCTGTACCAAGTTGAAGATTGGTCAACTGAAAGGTTTCTAGGTAAGTAGGGCGAAAGATCCGAGGCAGGACAAATGGTAGGAAAAAGACCGCTTCTCCGGCAACAATCAACATAGCCAAAACCAGACCTCGGTAAAAATTGGTCTCGTGGGAAAGCGTTTGAACGGTCATCTTAGGAAAGATACCTTATTGTCGCAAAAGCATAGTGCCATCCATCTTATTGAAATCAATTGATGTTGACGTTAGGGTCTCGGTTGGCAGGTGGTGTGCCCAGTGTGTGGATATTGACCCAGTCAAGTCCTGCTCTTGCCGCATCCCAAGAGAGTGCTTTAACAAAATTGGATAGAAATTTCACATCCTGACGACCTATCTATCTGTTAATCAATTAATTATTTGCTATTCGATTTTGTTCAAGGCATCTCTGCGGCACAGACGTACTGCACCCCATTTGGGCACTACCCCTACCCATCTCCTCGATTTGGCTAAGTCAAGCTTCCACCCCATGGGATCTTTAAATATTTGTTGCATCTTAGAAGTGGAACTGCCTAAGGAATTCGACTTCAGCCGGTAGCTTCCACTAACCAAACATAACCATGGGCTTCGCATCAATTGACTACATCATCTTTATTCTGTATGGGATTGTCATCGTCGGGATTGCATTTTGGGTAACCCGCAAAGGCGATAAGACTTCCGAAGATTACTTTCTAGCCGGCAAATCATTACCGTGGTGGGCCATCGGTGCATCGCTCATTGCTGCCAACATTTCTGCCGAACAATTCATCGGCATGTCAGGTTCGGGATTTGCAATCGGTCTGGCCATTGCCTCCTATGAGTGGATGGCAGCCATAACGTTGCTCATCGTAGGCAAGTTCTTTCTTCCAATCTTCATTAAGAAGCAGCTCTACACGATTCCAGAATTTGTTGAAAAGAGATATAATGAAAATCTCAAAACCATATTAGCAGTATTTTGGATCGGACTCTACGTCTTTGTGAATCTGACCTCCGTGCTTTACCTGGGCGCCACCGCCCTAGATACTATTATGGGGAATGGCAGTGGTGACATTATGATTTACTGTATCATCGGTTTGGCTGCCTTTGCAGCGCTCTATTCGCTGTGGGGAGGTTTGGCTGCCGTTGCTTGGACAGATGTTATTCAGGTTGTCCTCTTAATCGGGGGTGGGCTCATTACCACTTACATTGCCTTGACGCACGTGAGCCCTGATGGATCTATTATGAATGGTTTTAGGAAAATCTACCAGGCAGTACCTGAAAAATTCTCGATGATTCTCAGTGAGGGTGAGATCATTACTCCCAATGGCAAGGATGCCTATTCTGACTTGCCGGGGTTGGCCGTCTTACTGGGCGGAATGTGGGTAGCCAATCTCTATTATTGGGGCTTTAATCAGTACATCATCCAACGTACTTTGGCAGCCAAAAACCTTCGCGAAGGCCAAAAAGGCATTGCGTTCGCCGCTTTCCTAAAGCTCTTAATTCCACTCATCGTTGTCGTGCCAGGTATTGTAGCTTATGTGATGAATAGCGAAGCCGGGCTAGTGAGTGCAGAAACGCTCGATCCAACCTTTATCGGACCTAATGGAAATATCATTAATGATAATGCGGCCCCGTGGCTCATCAGCAATTTTATTCCCACTGGCTTAAAGGGATTGGTATTGGCTGCGTTGGCTGCTGCTATTGTCTCATCATTAGCGTCGATGCTCAATTCCACGGCAACCATTTTTACGATGGACATCTACAAACCATACTTTAATACCAACGCCTCTGAAACTAAACTGGTTACTACAGGTCGCATTACTGCTGGAGTTGCACTATTAATTGCCGTCTTTATTGCACCCCAACTAAGTAATTTAGGTCAAGTCTTCCAATACATTCAAGAGTACACGGGCATTGTCAGTCCAGGTATTTTGGCTGTTTTTATGCTGGGTTTGTTTTGGAAAAAGACGACCAGTAAAGCAGCAATTTGGGGAGCAGTGTTGTCAATACCCATTGCCCTTTATTTCAAAGTGGCTCCAAATGGTTGGTCAGATTCAAGCATTTTCGTCAATCTCCCATTTATGGACCAGATGTTCTGGACCTGCATTCTGACCATACTCATCATCGTCGGATTATCATATCTCGAGACGGGTGGAAAAGATCATGCAAAAGCCATCGATACCTCGCGTGGAATCTTCCAGACAGACCGTGTCTTTAATGTTTCTGCGGTTATCATTACGGCCATTCTCGTTGTCCTTTATTGGATATTCTGGTAAGGAGAGAGCATTCGATTTGTTGAAAATATTAAATCATGAATATCGAATATTGAATGATGATGTGAATTCTGACTCAAATAAGACTGAATGACTGCCGAATGGTAAATCATGAATATCGAATATCGAATATTGAATGATGATGTGAATTCTGGCTCAAATAAGACTGAATGACTACAGACTGCCCACTGCTGACTGAAGACTGCTGGTCGATATTGCAATGAATATTGAATCATGAATATCGAATATTGAATGATGAACTGAATCAGGATCACCATGTGGCCTTCGACATTCGACATTCCTTGTTCGATATTCGATATTTTACAAAAATCATGAATCCTGACTATCCAATATTGAATGTTGAAAGGAAATCAGGACTGAATGACTACAGACTGCCGACTGCCGACTGAAGACTGACTGGGACCTTCGAAATTTCTGGTTCGTTAGTCGATATTGCAATGAATATTGAATCATGAATATCGAATATTGAATGATGAACTGAATCAGGATCACCATGTGGCCTTCGACATTCGACATTCCTTGTTCGATATTCGATATTCGATATTTACAAAAACCATGAATCCTGACTATCCAATATTGAATGTTGAAGGGAAATCAGGACTGAATGACTGCAAACTGAAGACTGCTGACTGAAGACTGACTGGTCGATATTGCACTGAATATTGAATCATGAATATCGAATATTGAATGATGAACTGAATCAGGATCACCATGTGGCCTTCGACATTCGACATTCCTTGTTCGATATTCGATATTTACAAAAATCATGAATCCTGACTATCCAATATTGAATGTTGAAGGGAAATCAGGACTGAATGACTGCAAACTGAAGACTGCGACTGAAGACTGACTGGGACCTTCGAAATTTCTGGTTCGTTAGTCGATATTGCAATGAATATTGAATCATGAATATCGAATATTGAATGATGAACTGAATCAGAATCACCATGTGGCCTTCGACATTCGACATTCCTTGTTCGATATTCGATATTTACAAAAATCATGCATCCTGAATATCCAATATTGAATGTTGAAGGGAAATCAGGACTGAATGACTGCAAACTGAAGACTGCCGACTGAAGACAGCTGGTCGATATTGCAATGAATATTGAATCATGAATATCGAATATTGAATGATGAACTGAATCAGGATCACCATGTGGCCTTCGACATTCGACATTCCTTGTTCGATATTCGATATTTTACAAAAATCATGTATCCTGACTATCCAATATTGAATGATGAAGGGAAATCAGGACTGAATGACTGCAAACTGAAGACTGCGACTGAAGACTGACTGGGACCTTCGAAATTTCTGGTTCGTTAGTCGATATTGCAATGAATATTGAATCATGAATATCGAATATTGAATGATGAACTGAATCAGGATCACCATGTGGCCTTCGACATTCGACATTCCTTGTTCGATATTCGATATTTTACAAAAATCATGTATCCTGACTATCCAATATTGAATGTTGAAGGGAAATCAGGACTGAATGACTGCAAACTGACGACTGCCGACTGAAGACTGACTGGGACCTTCGAAATTTCTGGTTCGTTAGTCGATATTGCAATGAATATTGAATCATGAATATCGAATATTGAATGATGAATGATGAACTGAATCAGGATCACCATGTGGCCTTCGACATTCGACATTCCTGGTTCGATATTCGATATTTACAAAAATCATGCATCCTGAATATCCAATATTGAATGTTGAAGGGAAATCAGGACTGAATGACTGCAAACTGACGACTGCCGACTGAAGACTGCTGGTCGATATTGCAATGAATATTGAATCATGAATATCGAATATTGAATGATGAACTGAATCAGGATCACCATGTGGCCTTCGACATTCGACTTCCTGGTTCGATATTCGATATTTACAAAAATCATGCATCCTGAATATCCAATATTGAATGTTGAAGGGAAATCAGGACTGAATGACTGCAAACTGACGACTGCCGACTGAAGACTGCTGGTCGATATTGCAATGAATATTGAATCATGAATATCGAATATTGAATGATGAACTGAATCAGGATCACCATGTGGCCTTCGACATTCGACATTCCTGGTTCGATATTCGATATTTACAAAAATCATGCATCCTGAATATCCAATATTGAATGTTGAAGGGAAATCAGGACTGAATGACTGCAAACTGACGACTGCCGACTGAAGACTGACTGGGACCTTCGAAATTTCTGGTTCGTTAGTCGATATTGCACTGAATATTGAATCATGAATATCGAATATTGAATGATGGATGGAGTTCAGATCAAGACACGGAGTTTAAGCAATTAAGTCTTTAATTATTTTTCCTCCGAATTGTGAGAGTTGTTTGTACCGACCTCCGTGAAAATAAGTGAGCTTATTATCATCCAGACCGAATAAATGCATCAACGTCACATGGAGATCTCGAATGGGATGAACTACTTCGACTGCCTTGGCTCCCAACTCGTCCGTAGCTCCGATGGTATGACCTGCTTTTACACCACCACCAGCAAGCCACATTGCCATGGCCTCCGGGTTGTGATCACGTCCATACGCGATGCCACCTTCACGCATCCCATTGTCGGGAGTTCGACCAAATTCCCCACAACATACAATCAGCGTTTCGTCGAGCATGCCACGCTGTCTGAGGTCTTTGATGAGTCCCGCAATCGGTTTATCAATACTGGTAATTAGATTGCCATGCGCCCTTGCCAAAAAGTCATGCGAATCCCATCCGGTTGAATAAATTTGCACAAAGCGAACCCCCTTTTCAATAAGTTTTCGAGCCAGCAGACATTTTCGACCAAAAACATCGGTCGCTTTTTCTCCCACTCCATATAAGGATCGAATTTTTTCTGGCTCATCATCAATATCTAAGACTCCGGGCACAGAGGTTTGCATTCGATATGCTAATTCATAATTTTCAATCCTGGCCGATAATTCTTCATGTTCGGGATGTTGACGCGCATGTGCCTCGTTCAAAGATTGTAATAGATCAACCTTTTTACGCTGGTGATAATGACTGACTCCCGGGGGCGGATCTATGTGCAAGATCGGGGGTCCTTCCTGTCGCAACGTCGTGCCCTGATAATGAGGGGGTAAGAATCCATTAGACCAGTTAGCCACTCCCCCTTGTGGATAAGCAACTTCTGGTAGCACAACGTAGGCCGGAAGATCTTCATTTAAAGTACCAAGGCCGTAAGTCCACCAGGCACCCAAAGCCGGTTCACCGCCAAATCGATTGCCGGTATTGATATGGTACATGGCTGTAGGGTGGTTGACAGACTCGGCTTGGCACCCTCGGTAAAAACATAGTTCGTCGACCACATCCGCCAGGTGCACAAAGGGTTCACTGAGATCAGCGCCTGAGTCCCCTACCTTACGTGATTTAAATGGGCTACGGACAAAATAACGATCACCGCTTGACATCGCTGAAAATTCTTTACCTCCCCGCTTAAATCGCTTGAGATGATACTTATCCAACTGAGGTTTTGGATCGAAGGTGTCTATGTGGCTGGGACCACCTTCGAGGGTTAGGAAGATGAAGTATTTTGCTTTTGGTAAAGTCATGGGCGTCTTGGGTGATAAAGGAGATCGCCTCGACTGTGGTGCGGAGTCTAACCTTGTTTCACATGCTAAAAGACCATTGAGAGCCAATGCTCCTGCGCTGGCACCCAATCCATATAGAAATGCTCTCCTTCCTAGTTGCCGTTGCTCAAACATATAGACTCGATTGTTTCCAACTGATCATGAAACTGGATTATTAGCCTTAGTATACATACAAAAACTCGTTTGAGTTGAACAGGACTGAAATGTAATCGGACAAGGCCCGAAGTTCAGGAGAAGTTTGTATCCCATTCAAGTCCGATTGATAATCCTCATACACATCCAAATATTCCGTGAACGAAAATTCTTCTCCCGTCATTTCCTCCACCATCTCACGTTCGACCTGAAGTGGAAATACCGGAGCGCTAAATTCCGTTTTTTGATAATCTTCTGTGACATTCAACACAAACGTACGGGCTTGCTCTATCTCTTCATGGGTCGGTTTTCGCAACAAGATGGCTTGATGCGCTTGTCTAATCGTCTCCTTGAGATCGACATGCTCTTGCATTAATCTATCTGCAAAGACCATCGCGCGATTGATTACGCTCTGACTATTCAGCAGGGTAAACGCTTGTGTGACCACCGTCGATTCGTCCCGTTTTTCGCAGGAAATATCGTTGTCATTCTGATTAAGCACTTCCAACATCGGATTGCCAATTGCTCTTTTGCGTTCGATGTAGATACTTCTCCGATTTCGCATTTCTGGTTTTGGTGAAGGTTGATAAGCCGGTGCCACAGAACCCATGGTATGCCTCGGTTGCAAAGCCACCTCCAGGGGAATCTCAGGTCGGATGGGTATACCACCGATTTCCGTCTGCAATTCATTGGTACAAGCCAACATGGCGTCACGAATTTCTTCAGCAGCAAGTCTGCGAGCGGGGTAATGACTCATCAGCAAATTATCCGGATCTACCATCTTAATTCGCTTCATGTCTCGATGATGGGCCGATTGCTGATATGTTTCAGATGTCAGAATGAGGCGGTCAAGGTATTTAACAGACCAATCATTTTTGACAAATTCTACTGCTAACCAGTCGAGTAACCGGGGGTGAGTGGGTGGCTTTCCCGTGGCGCCAAAATTATTCGAATTTCTGGCCAGTCCATGACCGAAATGGTGCTGCCAAATTCGATTGACCATCACCCTTGCCGTCAGAGGATTGTCGGGATGCGTCAACCAATTTGCCAGGGCGGCCCTTCTACCTGATTGAGATGCAGGTAACTTACCGAGTTTCGTGAAGGTATGGTCAATCAAGGAGTCATGGTGCAACACACTCAAGACTCCCGGTAGCACGGTATCGGTTGGGGCATGAATTGATCCACCTTTCAAGATGGTAGTCACGGGTGGATCTTCCACAATCTGTGCTGGAACACGCATTGGACGATTGCTGCGAACTTCACGAAAAGGTCCGCTGTAGACCGAGAATGCCCAAGGTTCAAATCGCTCTAAATTTCTTTTTTCTATCTGATTTCTTTTCTGCAGGACTTTGCGATAACCCAGGTCTGCATAGTTTAATCCAACGTATCTGGGTGGATGAACTTCCTTGTTCTGCGCTGTGCGACGTCTAATTTTTTTAGGAAGGTACCTGAGTCCGCGTTTGCGATACCAAATCTTAGCATGATGTTCCTCTTTGTTGGCCAGAGAATCTTGTTCCGAGGCTATCCTCTCCAACCATTGAAGTACTCGCTCACGCTCCTCCGACATGTATTGCATATTTTCCTCAGGCAGAAAACTTACTTCTCTTTCCGCCATTTGAGTTGTGGAAAACACAGCCTGAATCTGGTAATAATCACGGGTTGGAATTGGGTCATATTTGTGGTCATGGCACTTTGCACACGTCAAGGGGGTCGCCAAAAACGTCTCGCCCACAATATTTGTCACATCATCTAAATAATATTGCCGGGTTTCAGCAGTAACAGACATGGCAGTGTGTTCCCAGGGTCCCATCCGGAGAAAACCTGTGGCAAGTATATGATCCGAATCTTCGGGGTTGATCTCATCGCCAGCAAGTTGTTCTCTAATGAACTGGTCGTAGGGTTTATCATTATTAAAACTACGTATCACATAGTCGCGGTACCTCCATGCACTTGGTCTCGCATAGTCATTGGAGAATCCGTCACTGTCAGCATAACGCACCACGTCTAACCAGTACCTAGCCCATTGTTCTCCATAATGTGGACTATTGAGCAGTTCGTTTACAGTTCTTTGATAGATATCATCATCTTCCGAAGACACAAAGTCTTCTACCTGTTGTGGAGTTGGAGGTAGGCCCAGCATATCAAAATAAAGGCGCTTAATCAGGTCGCGCTTATTGGCTCTTTCAGTACGTTTTAGACCTTCCTTCTGCAAACGTGCTTGGATAAAGGCATCGATTGGATGAATGGTTGAATCGGGTATCGCAGGTTTTTCCACTGGTTTATACGCCCAAAGATCAACGGGACGGTAATAGCGATTTTCCCAGTCCTCTGATTCTCCGGCGGAGGTTTTCACTTTTACTCTGCTACGCTTGGCCGTGGAAGTGCTTGCAATGCGCTTTATATCGCTCTGATCTGGCCAGACCGCTCCTGACACAATCCAGGTGTAAACTGCTTGGATTTCTTCTTCAGCCAGTGCATCCCTATCTTTAGGGGGCATCGAAAAGTCAGGATCTTCTCTGGTGATTGCCTGGTACAGCGGACTAAATTCAGGACGTCCCTTTACAATCAGTTCTTGATGGTTGTCACCCCCCTTCTGAAAACCCGCCCGGGTCCGCATGTCCAGTCCACCTTCAATCTTATCGGGATTATCACCATGACAGGAAAAGCATTTTGCCTCAAAAAGGGGCAAAATTTCTAGCACAAAATACTCATCGACATTGCTTGAGCTGGATAAGTTTCCATGGCCACATCCCAGGTGCAGCGCCATATGCAGTAAAAATCCGCAGAACAATATGATAGATCCTATCTGCAACTTTGTCATAAACGGAGTCTTCCCTAAGCTCTATCATGGAAAATAATAAAAAAAAGAATGGCCCACTCCGCACCCCAGCCATCGACTGATTGTCCTGCCTAATCTCGAGATGACTTGAACACAACTTGATTAGATTTTCTTTCCGTAACCTGCTGCTGGACACTCGACAGCTCTTTCTCAGTCGTGATTAAGATAATGCCACCCTGACCTGAGGCACCATATTGAGCCATTTCGCCTACATTTCTGACGACACGGATCGTTTTGACCTCGGCCATATTTACCGCATTATTGGCGCGTCGATAATCTGTTCCGACGGGAAATCCATCGACTACGTACAGGGGTTCTTGAGATGCAGCACCCGTACGACTCAAAGTGACGGTACGATTTACCCCAGTACCGGAAACGTAGACTCCCCCGAATCCACGCAGGGCATCACCAAGATTACTGTAGCGTTGAAAGGGGTTTAATTGGGAAGGAGCTTCGCTCAACTTCGAATTGGTTTGGCACGCCAAAAGGATGGCAACCGAAGACAATAAAGCAAACACTGTTTTCATAAGGCACAATCGATTAGAAGTGATTAAAACAGAGGTTGGCTTCTTCAGGTATTAGAAGAGGAGAGTCTTTTATCAGGTATCGAAAAGGAAATGTCCAGCGGACTTCCTTAAAGTAAGTCTTTACGGCTAGAAGTGCCACTTAAATCCATTTACTTGCAGTAGACTGCTGTTTTTTTGCAGTCAATGACGATTAAATGGCCATGCCTACAAAAACAACCAAGGACCTGCTCTAATCTATGACATGATTTGCCCCACTGATAAAAAAAACCTTAGAGTACTGATGACCCGTTATTTTCTTTTTTGAACATTCGCAATGGGCCGTCGTTAGATGCCACCAAATAATGTACTTGGTCACCAATCCGGATTCTTTCAATGGTGCGTTGTTGACCATCAATCAGAAAACCACTCTCTTGCGGCATTTTAACTTCGAAGCTTCCCCTACCATTTCCCAGCAGTACCCATCCGAAACTTGCATCATAGGGTCCCTGATAAGAATCGGTTCCATGAAAATTACCACCTACTAGAACATCTAGATGTTCATCATCATTAATGTCATCAATTAATAAAGCATGCACACTGGAATATTGGATTTCTGTTGGAAGTGGATGAGTCTTAAAACGATTGTTACCAGTATTTTCCAAATAAATTGAAGCCAATTGATCGGCTTCAAGAATGGTGCAACGCTCTAATTCTTCTAGGCTAAATATTTCATCCATTGATCTGCCCGCAAAATCGATATTTTTCTCAAATCGCCTTCTGAATATCTGTGGCATTGCTTTGTCAAGTTCCGATTTCTTTACAATTGCTGGAAACCATCTATCACCTCGTTGATAGGAAAGTATTTGATCTAGTTTTCGGTTATTGTCAAAGTCATCAACATACATTCGAACTCCGGCATTCGGAGATTTCAATAATTTGGAGTTTAAGCCCAGGTTGCCAGCAATAAGATCTATATCACCATCCCCGTCAAAATCTGCTGAAGCCAGACTGTGGTACAGTCCGCTGATGGGTTCAGACGAGATGGGTGCACATCTTTCCAAATGTCCATCTCTATTTTCAAAAATAGTAATGGGCATGAATTCACCCACCAAAACCAAATCCAGATCATCATCTTGATCGGTATCAATCCATTTGGCATCGGTCACCATTCCAATCCTTTCAAGCGACGGATCGTGTGATTGAATTTGGTTGCTGAAAGCGCCCAAGCCATCATTTACCATCAGAAAAGATCTCGGAATTTGACCATAGGCACCGATTTCATTTCTACCACCAATAAATAGATCAAGGTCTCCGTCTTGATCAAAGTCACCCGCGGCAAGACATGATTTATTACCCTTTATCTTTGGATAATTTGCTCTAATAAAATTTCCCTTCCCACCATTGTTGATGTAGAGACGATCGTCTTGATGATGAAATTCATTCCCTCCTGAAACCACATACAGATCGAGATCTGTATCATTATCAACATCTATAAACTGCGCAGATACATCTTCATAGGCCGTATCCAATTCAAATAATTTTTGCTGTATTTTTTGAAATGCACCCGATGGAGATTGCAGCCACAATTCAGCTACTTGATTCGTAGCGCCACCCAAAAACACATCTTCTAAGCCATCACGATTTACATCTCCCACAGCTAAAGCCGGTCCTTCTAGGGACATGCGAAATGGTATCAAGACATCTCGGGAGAAGTCAATGAAGTTGTCCTCTACATGTCGATATGCAATGGGATTGTCCTGCTCCTCCAGGAAGGTTTTATTTGAGTGCTCGGCCACCTCGTCACGATTTGCCTCCTTCTGGCTATCAGTAACACTGACTTGGAGAAACTGATTTAATCTGACCCCCCTTAAAGTCGTGATGCCACCCTTTGACCATTGGACCACCAAGGAGTCAAGCTCTAATTGTTCTGGTCGAAAACCAAAGTGCAAAATGGGAGGTACCGAAGACTGAAATCCGCGAACATTCACATTCTCTTGCAGCTGCATCTGGTCATTATAATAGGCGATGACCTTCGCACCGAGGGCAAACGAATTTTGACCAGCACCCTCTAGTTTGACCATTAGATAACTGCCCTGATTAAGATCGGCAGCGGTGTTTTCGTAGATGAGTGAGCGATTATTTAGACGGTTGGTGATCAATTCCAAATCGCCGTCGTTGTCTAAATCAGCATAGGTCGCACCCGTCGAAACATCTTCGGCATCAAATCCGTAAGACAACGACTTTTCAACAAACCTTCCATCACCTTGGCCCTCGAAGAAAAAATTTCGAGATTGACCAGCTGGCAGTTGCTCGTAATCCCTATAATCTGGCCGTTCCAATTGGGTCGACGAAGTACCAGAATCTTGCTGATTTTTATACTCATTGTAAAGAAAATCCAAGAAATCAAGATCATTGGGCCGGTGCAAAACGCCATTGCTAACAAACATGTCTTTGGTTCCGCTCAAATCAAAATCTGCCATCAAGACAGCCCAACTCCAATCAGTGGCCTGCACACCGGCAAAACCAGCGATGTCCACAAATCGCATTCCCCCCAAATTCAATTGCAGACAGTTGCGGCTTACTTGGGGATAGTATCCAAATGACCGTTTATAATACGTCGTCAAATTAGGATCTTCGCCGATCGTGGATTTCTCCACGACCTCATCAGGTGGCATCATGTCTAACGTCATTAAATCGATGTAACCGTCATTATTTATATCGGCTGCATCCGATCCCATCGAGTATCGACTTACATGCGCGAAATAAGTGCGAAGTGACTCTCTAAAGGTTCCGTCCTTTTGATTGACGTAAAAAAAATCATCCTCGTGAAAATCATTTGACACATAAATATCTTCCCACCCATCGTGATTCAGATCACTGACAGTAACTCCCAAGCCGAATCCATTGTAGGCGGGAATAATTCCACTTTTTTTGGTGACATCGATAAATCGACCATTCCTATTCTCAAGTAATTTGTCTCCACTCTTTTCATCTACCCGTCCCTTCGCCGAAATGCTCTCATAAGTATTGGCATCATGAATTGCATAATTTAAGAGGTAGCAATCCAGATCCCCGTCGTGATCAAAGTCAAAGAAAGCAGCTTGTGTGCCGATGCTTCTTTGATCGAGTCCAAAGGCTTTAGCTGATTCCGTAAAAGTAAAGTTACCCTTGTTGAGATAAAGCTCGTTATGGCCCGTGGTCCCTCTAAACCCGGAAACGCAAGAAACATAGATGTCTAACCATCCATCTCCGTTGACATCCGCCATGGTCACTCCCGTCTGCCAAGAGGCCTGACCTCCAACTCCGGGAGCGTCAGAAATCTTTTCAAACCGTAATTCTCCCAGGTTTCGGTAGAGATGATTTTCACCTTCATTACTCACAAAATAAAGGTCCACCAGGCCATCATTATCGAGGTCCCCAGCCGCCACACCACCACCATTATTAAAGGCAGCAAAAGTGGCAAAACTCAAGCTATCATTCGGAGTAATTGAGTTGAGAAATTCAATGCCACTCTCCTTCGCTTCCACAGCGCGAAAAACAGGGCTTTCCATAGATTCGAATGATATTTTTTCAGCACAGGCAGAAATAAGTACTACCACTAAACTCAGTATCGAGACTCGCTTCATTTCAATTTGTGTTATAAGCAGGAGCCTTTCCGACTCATCATCTACATATAACAATCAAAATCAATGCCTCTTTCGCAGGAATGCCTAGCATTTCACTATTATCAATAAGGCTGAACCCAGGCCTTGCCTTGCATTTGGGCCAATCCTACCATCGTAATCATTAATGTCCGATCAATCCCTGACCCTCCATCCAAGGCGCTCCCGCATCCATGAGTTCTTTTTCCAGCTGTGGAATTAATTCTTCTGCAATAGTTGCCAGCTCAGCTTTTAATCCAATTAGCTGCCTCTTACCAATTTCAACACTCTCTTTTTGCATCGGCGTCGGACCATAAGTCGAATTCAATGCCCTGAATCCCACAAACATTCGACTCCGAGGGGTCGGATCAGACCGCTCCCCAATTTCTCCTTTCACTGGATCGCCATTCATTTTACGCTCGATGGCGGTGAGCTGCTGATCAATGGCGTATAATTTAGGAATTAGTGAACTGGGATTCTTTTCGATTCTTCCGAGGGCAGTACGCATCGCTTCGAGTTTGTCCTGGCTGTTGCTTAAAACCGTACTGGTCGCAGTGATATCCTGCTGAAACGCTTCGAGTTCTTCTCGAAAGGCGATGATTTCATCACTCGATGCACCTGGTAAAGCGCCTTTTCGAAGTGGTACGACGTTGAAACTAACCGGGCCGGCCAAGTCCATCATTTTGCCGTCCACTAATTTCGCCAAGGTCGCAGTATATTCTCCAGGCGTGGCCAGGAATCCACCATTTCCAAAAAATCCGCCACTCGATGCGCCTTGTGTCAGCCGGATTCCATTTTTTGAAGCATACCTTAAATCCCAGCTCACGCGATTAATGCCCTTGGCATTTTTGCCCGACACGGTGTTCACCATATTTCCCGCTGCATCTCGGACAATGAGCATGATCTTAGGCTCTTCCTGCTCCGTCTCCGCAGCCAAAGCTTCCCAGCCCGGAAAGGGAATATCTTCCCCAGCCTTGGCCAGCTCCTTCTCCCTCTTTTTTCGATCGGCCTTAAGCGTTTTGATCTTATCTTTCAGATAATAAGTAAAAGTAGCCCCAAAAGGAGGATTTTCGGCTGTATAAACCTGAGATCCTACCTGGCTGACAATGGTCCGTGGTCGATACCACAGAGCATCTTTGATGGGAAACAAGAGCGCCTCTGCCATCAGTCTATCTTCAGTAACATCGCGCAAAGGCGAATAATCATCCAAAACAAAGAAGCCTCTGCCAAACGAAGCACCCACTAGATCATTCTCCCGTCTCTGAATCGTAATATCTCGAAAGGGAATGGTTGGAGAACCACTCAATTTTGTCCAGTTAGCACCTCCATTTACGGTGAAATAAATACCAAATTCAGTGGCAGCGAAAAGAAGATCCTTCTTCACATGATCTTGCACGGTTCGCCAAACCAGCGTTCTCTCCGGCATATTGCCAACGATGGAAGTCCAAGTCCTTCCAAAATCAGTACTCTTAAACAAATAGGGATCTAGGTCTCCATATTTATGATTATCCAATGCTAAATAAACCGTACCGACATCGAAGAGATCTGCTCGAACATCGTTTACAAAACCGGTTGCAGGGACACCATCGATACTACCTAATTCAATTTTACGCCAGTTTTGGCCGCCATCTTGAGTGACCTGAAGCAAGCCATCGTCGGTACCAGCATAGATCACATTTTCATCGAGCATCGAAACTCCCAGAGATGTAATTGAATTGTAGTTGGACATGGCGCCCACATCCCAAGGGTTGTCCCAACTCTGAACTGCTCCCATAATTGGTAAACTAATCCGCTCTTGGTTACGGGTCAAATCTGGAGATATTGGCGTCCAACTATCACCCCGGTCATTGGATTTCCAAACTCGCTGGGAGGCAAAATATAAGGTACTTGGCGTATTGCTACTCACCACAATGGGTGCATCCCAATTATAACGTTCAAACGGTTCACCTTCCCTACTTTGGGGTTGAATGAATACCTGTTCACCGGTTATCCGATCGACACGATGTAGTCCGCCCTGCTGGGTCTCTGCATACATAATGTTGGGATTTCCTGGTTCGGTGGCCGATTGATGGCCATCGGCAAATAAGGTCTTAAACCAATCCGCGTTTCTGATGCCATGCTGATTGTCGGTTCGAGAAGGTCCACCATGAGAGCCATTGTCCTGAGTTCCGCCGTAAATAAAATAGAACGGTTTCGAATCGTCCACAGCTACTTTATAATACTGGGTAATGGGCAAATTATCGATGAACCTCCAGGTCTTCGCTAGGTCGTAACTTTCATAAATACCTGCATCGGTACCTACCAATAGATAATCCTTATCATTTTTTCGAAAGGCAATGGCATGGTTGTCTGAATGTTTGTCCTGCTCGGAAAGCCGGCGAAAGGTCTTGCCATGATCATCGGAGACTTGAATTCGCACATCCATCAGATATAATCTCCCCTCGGCATGAGGGGAAGCATATAACTCCTGATAATAGTGTGGGCCAGTGGCGCCAGATACGGCATCCGATTGCTTGGACCACGACATTCCCCGGTTAGAAGACATATAAACTCCGCCCTTGGTGCGGTCTAGTTCGATGGCTGCATAGATGACATCCGAATTGAAAGGTGATATGGCTAGGCCAATTTTTCCCAGGTTAGACTGTGGCAAGCCACTTTCCAGTTCTTGCCAAGTTTCTCCCCCATCAGTGCTTCGATGAATGCCAGAACCTGGACCACCACCCATATATGCAGCCACCGTACGGTGCCGTTGCCAGGTTGCCGCATATAGCCAGTCGGAATTGTTAGGATCGATAACTAAATCTGTCGCTCCCACCCATTCGTCATCACCTAGGGTGCGTGTCCAACTCACTCCACCATCCGTCGATTTATAGATACCCCGTTCACCACCTTTGTTCCAAAGCGGTCCTTGCACAGCCACCCAAATGACGTCAGAGTTATCGGGATGTACAATTATTTTGGAGATGTGCTCGGATGCCTTGAGCCCCATATTTTTCCATGACTTTCCATCGTCGTCGCTACGATAAATTCCATCGCCATAACCGACATGACGACCACCTACATTCTCTCCGGTACCCAGCCACACGGTATGTGGATTATTTGGATCAAGCGTAATGCAACCCGTTGAATATGAAGGTTGATCGTCAAAAATTGGCTGCCAGGTTACACCTGCGTTATGTGTTTTCCACACACCACCCGAGCCGACCGCCACATACCAAATGTTTTCATCATCGGGATGAATTGCAATGTCAGCAATTCGCCCGGAAACAAAAGCGGGACCAATATTTCTCAATTTCAACCCTTTGAAGGTTGATTCTGACATCACTTTATCCTCTCCTTCAGTTGGATCGTCTTGGGCAAAGAGCACCATGGACGTGAAGAGCAAAAATGAAGTAAGTAGTAGTGTTGTTTGTTTGTACATAAGAGCTTCTTTTTTTAGCGTTGACCAATGTATAATCCGCGATCTGCAAGGTAATTAAAATGAAGGATTAGCTTCAAGAACATGAAATATCTCGAGCCGAGCAATTGATTTGCTCAGCACCCTCAACCGCTAGTTACTGACCTTATTACCACCCTCCTCCTGATTAGAAATACTACATCCCCACGGTGACATCATGACTTTCAGCAAAAAGATCCCAGGTCTGAATCTCGTTTGTAAACCATGCCTCTTTGATACTAGCCGGGCCAAAAAACCGATATTGTAACCCGACGATACCGGTTGGAAAATGTGGAAAGGTAAAATCTACGACCTTCTCTCCATCCACCCAAATGGTCATGTGTCGATTTTTTGATTCAACCCGAAGTGTGGTCCAAGAAGTTAGGTCTGTACCAAAGCCAGAGAGGTCTGCATGCTGACTTTGAAAACTAGCACCCGCGGCATATAATGAAAGATCACCTACACAAGGCAGGGCTGAAAATGGAAAAATCATCACATCATCCTTACATTGAATTAAGATTTGAGTAAACTGGCAGGGGCTGTTACCACTCGCGTGCATGCTTTTAAAGGTGGTTTGAAATACGAACGCATCATTCATCAATGATCCAAAATCCCCTTGATTAAAAAACCTCAATCTTGGTGCCTCCGGTAGGGACGAGATCTCATATCGATTTAGATCGTCTTCAGAAATTTCGACCAGTCCGCGACTTAGAAAGTCTGACTTATCAAAATATAAGGGCTTCTCCATTTGCTCAGCGATCACCAGCCACCCATCAGAAGTGATCTGTAGGTCGTGCGTTCTAACGATTTCATCTCCAATCATCAGTTTGGTTCGGAAAAATCCGGGCCAGTAGTAAATCGCTGAATGGGCATGCCCATCACGTGGTACTAAGATCCTGCGTGACACATCCCAAGTTTGAACAATGTATATTGAATCGGTTGGTGCCGCGGTTGCATCGTAGGTAAAAATCACTGAATTTGGGACACCCTCCGATAAGATTTTATTTGCTTCAAACTTAAATTGTGCAGGATCAATTTCAACACCACCCCAAAAAAAAGAGGCCAGGATGATAATGGCAATGGCGATCAAAAAAACCGGCTTAACGTCGGGTAAGCGTGCCGGTGCTGCTTTATCCTTAACTTGATGCTGCACCGGTGGTTGAAGAGATTTCTCGAAGTCTCGCCAGTCATTAAAATCCATGAATTTTGCCAGTGTACTTAGGGTGGTCGGTGCAGGTTTACTATTGTATTTCAATCGACCCAATATTCGCTTTAGAGTGGTCACACTAAGCGAGATGTCGGTCTTATCCCGGATCAGGTCCGCAAGCTTTTCAAAATCAAGGGTGGTCCATTGACTGATGGGTCCCCAATTGAGGTGAGCTTCAAGCAGGTTGGTTAATTGGTTCAGTTCGCTACCTCTTTTGCTTACGTTCATTGCTCAAATTTGACAAAATAATTAGGTCAAATCAATAAATGCAGCTACTTGTCACGAACTTGAACAGGCTTTTTCGCTGGATTATCTTAATTAGGGTGCTTTGAAAATAAAGAGAAGGATTATGAAACAAAGGTATCGGATCTCCATGTTATTTCTGTTGCAATTGACAATGATCCCATTGCTCTCGGCTCAATTGAGGCCCGATTTCGCCAATGAGTCGCTCTGGTTTCACACAAAGGCTAATAGAGTTCAAATCGAGCAAGAGGTGATCACCATTGATGCAGAAAATGTATCCGAGGGTGCCATGACGGTCTTAAAAGATTTGGAAATGACCACCGGTTCGGTAGAACTTGATATCCTTGGAGCAAACAAACCTGGTCGTAATTTCGTCGGGTTGGCTTTCAATATACAGTCTGAGTCAATCTATGAGGCCGTCTATTTCCGTCCCTTCAATTTTCAAAATCAGGATCGTAAAACGCATGCCTGCCAGTATATCTTCGAACCGGTATATTCGTGGCGACATCTACGTACTCATTTTCCTGAGAAATACGAATCGGAAATCGATCCACCACCCAATCCGGACGACTGGTTTCACGTCAGGATAACCTTCGACCGCAAATGGATCCGAGCCTATGTTGATCAAGAAAAAAACCCATCGCTGACCGTCGAAAGAATCGCACTCACACACAAAGGTGGTGTGGGCTTATGGGTGGGTTCGAATACCAAAGCTTCCTTCAGAAACTTGACTATCGATACTACGTGGTCCACTAACTACGGATATAATGAAGGACATGGTAACTACTTCGAAGTGGAGCCTGGCACCCGACTCTACTACGAAGAATATGGAGAGGGTGAACCATTGCTTATGCTACATGGCGGTGTTTACGGTTACATTGATGAATACCAGCCCTTTATTGATCAACTCTCCTTAGACCATCGCGTGATTTGTCTAGCTACCCGAGGTCATGTGAAGTCGGATATTGGCCAAGAACCGCTCTCTTTCGATCAACGTGCCATGGATGCAAGAAAACTGCTTGATCATCTGGGGATTACCTCCGCCAAGGTGGTTGGCTTTAGTGATGGTGGTCTGTCTGCTTTTCGCTTGGCTGCCATGAATCCTGCCATGGTTAGCAAAATGGTTGTCATTGGAGCAGGTGATCGACCCTTGGACAGTAGAGGTGAGGCGAACTACAATGCCAAGGATCTGCTCGCAAATAACGCGGCATATTTCAAACCCAGAATTGCAGCCATGCCAGAACCGGATCGCTGGGATGAAAGTTTGCAAATGCTCAACGACCTGTATAACAATCACGGTGTCAGTAAAGAAACTTTTGAAGAAATCGATTGTCCAGTACTTCTGCTCAGCGGAGACCAGGATGGTTTTGCCAGCCCTAGCCACTTACTGTCGGCGAAAAGTCATTTAAAGGATGCCAGTCTGGCCCTCATACCAAAATGCGGCCATGTAGTATTTTATTGCAATTGGGACGCCGTTTGGGCCTGCGTCAAACCCTTTATCTCTGATTGACTTCATCTCGATTATCCACTCTGAAAATTGAAAGTGCAAGAAAACTTCTGCCCTACTAAATCTCCCTAAGTACGGGAGAAGTTTCGGAGCCGGACATTGACAGCCTACCCAATGCAAAAAAAATCTCACACACTCATGGGTATTAACCTTTTCAATCTATCAATGCGCATGGGAGTGCCCCACCTCACCCATTTCTTGTTTCTTGGTTTCTGCCATTAAGAAAAAGGCGCCACCAACAACGACTTGATCAGATCGTGTGAGCTCATCGACGGGCTTCACCTCCACAAAACCTAGATCCTCCACACCGGTTTGAATCTGAACCTTCCGGAAATGTGTTCCGCCAGAATCTGCCCCATCGAGAACAAACACATATTCGAGTCCTCGGTCATAGGTAATCGCTTCGGCGGGTAAGGTTTCAAGTGAATCTAAACTCGAGAGAATGCGCGCCTCCACAAATTCTCCGGCGATCAACCCCTGTTCATTTCCGATGATTTCGGCGTGAATGTCGTAGCTGTTATTCTCTTCATTCACCACGTTATTGATCCACTTTATTTTGGCGGTTCGAACGTCATTAGGTCGAGATAATACATTAAATAGCAACGACTGTTTTTCTTGTAAAAGATCGGATTGTCTTCCGTAGGCCAGCAAGTGCAAGTGCAGGTGATCATCATTAATAATCTCTACCAAATTTGCGGTGGGCTCTACATATGCACCACTGTTTATATTGACATGTTCCACCCTTCCTGCCTGGGTGGCCACCACATAAAAATGGTCGAGTAATTCTTTTGGGCCAGGTTCCACAGACACACCTAGGGTTTCCAATTTTCTCTCCATTGCCTTAAATTCAAATTCTTTATACTCGTATTTGCTTATTGCCTCCTGTAGTTCTTTCTCTGCTGAAAGTTTCTCACCCCTCAACGACTTTTGACGTTCAACCTCCTTTTCTAAGAACTTGAGATCTACTAGGTGTTGTAGGTATTCTTTTTGCCAGTCGATCAACTCAAGATTAAAGACTGAAAACAGACGCTGACCCTTCTTCACTGATTGACCGGGTTCCACTAAAACATCGATAATTCTACCACCGATGGGGCTGCTTGCAACCGCCATGCCATTGGGAGGCAGCTCTACCCTTCCACTTAATTTGATTAATGATCGAATAGCACGCTTCTCGATCCTTTCGAAGGCAATGCCCACGTTTCTCATCTGTTCGGGAGACAATTCGATGACCCCCTCATCATGGGAATGATCATCGGCATCATGATTGTGCGTATCGTCGGTCATGGCTTTCTGATGGCAGGAGGTCAGGCTTATTAGAAAAAATGTGACTATTACTAAATATTTCATTGGAAGTCAATTAAGAGATATTTCAAATCTATCTTACTTTTTAAATATTGGTGACGAGCATCTAAATATTGCTTGCGTAGATCAATCAAAATGTCTTGGGTCATAAAGACATCCGCAATAGAAACTTCACCAAGCTGGAATGCCTTCTGATACTGAGCAGAAACTGTTTCGGCTTCGCGAATTAATTCAAGGGCAATTCTTTCACTGCGCTGCCTGTAAATCTCCACCTGGGTCTGTAATTTTTCCTGCCTTTGCTGAAATTGCCACTGTAGGTATTCGTCCTGTGCAGCCAGCGACCTTCGATTGAATTCATTGGCACTTTGTTGTTGAGTGGTATAATTCCGATTAAGGGGAATATTTACTCCCAATTGATACCCGAAAAATGGAATCTGACTATTGACGGACTGCAAACTGAATTGTGTAGTAAAATAAGGACGCTGATTCGCATTTAAAATGGCGTCTTGATCATCGAGAATCTTAGTTTGCCACTGAAGTACGCTGTGGGTCGCATGTTGCTGCCAGGTAGTTATGCTGTCTTCGAGCGTTAAGTTCTCCAGAGATTGGATATCGATGTCTACATCACCTGACAACCACTCTTGAAAACGACTCAAGCCCTGGGTAGATTCCCCGATGAGCTGATCTAGTTGTAGTTGAATTTTACTTTGCCGCACTTTCGCTTGTTGGAGAGGTAGAATACCGGCCGCACCAAGCTGAACTTGTCGGTCTAATTGATCGATCAGCTGCGATAATAGAACTAGATGATCGCTCTCAAGCCCTACCTCCGACTTCATCCGAGCAAGGCGTAAATATTCTTGGGAAATTGCGTAGGCGATTTCCTGCCTGAGTATTGCCCCCCTGGCCAACGAAAGCTGGCCCTGATTTTCCAACAGGTTTTTTCTGGCCTTTTTGACAGAGCCAGTTCGAAATGATTTTCCCAGGTAAAAACTCTGAACACCTCCATTCGATAAATTAAATTCCTCCCCCGAAAACCCCATAGATAATGGTAGAGGGGCGATCGGTTCTTTGGCGGCATTTTCAAGTGCGAGAAATTTATTGTGAAAAATATCCGCTTGGTGAGATTTAGCTAAACCCATTTCAACGGCTTCATCTACATTAATGATTTTTGGCTGGCACCAAGTAGTCTGAATTGACAAGATGCCAATCACGACCACCTTCAATGCCTTATTACCTGCTGCCATATTTCCTTGATTGATTAACTTATACAAAACGGGGAGTACAAAAAGTGTCAAAATCGTGGCCGTAATTAATCCACCGATTACTACGGTCGCGAGCGGACGCTGGACCTCCGCTCCCGCGGAAGTTGAAAGAGCCATCGGCAAAAATCCGAGAGAGGCCACGGAAGCTGTTAGGAGTACTGGCCGCAGCCTTACTTTCGTGCCCTGAAAGATGATGGCATCGACATCTACTAATCCCTCCCCTCGCAATTGATTGAAGTATCCTACCAGCACGATTCCATTCAATACCGCGACCCCAAATAGAGCAATAAAACCGACTCCAGCAGAAATACTGAAAGGCATTCCACGAAAATATAGTGCCCAGATTCCACCTATGGCCGATAAAGGAATGGCCACATAAATGAGCAATGCATATTTAACGGACCCGAACGTAAGGTACAACAGCACAAAAATGAGCAAAAGCGCGATTGGGACCACTAAGGTGAGTCTTGCTCTTGCTCTTTCTAAGTTTTCAAATTGCCCTCCATACGTGATGTGATATCCAATGGGTAGGTTTAGGCCTGTACTCAACCGCGTTTTAATCCGATCTATCAAGGTTGCAACATCGGTATTCCGTGCATTTACACCAATGGTAATTCTGCGCTTGGTGTTATCTCGGGATATCTGGGCAGGGCCTTGCTCAAAGGATATCTCTGCCAATTGCGAAAGTGGCACAAATCCACCACGTTCAGTTGGTATCATTATTCTTCCAATGGCATCGATGTCCTTTCGAAGGGCAGCGTCTAAACGAACAACAATGTCAAACTTGCGCTCTCCCTCATAAAGTGAACCAGCCGCTCTGCCTGCATAGGCCGTCTTAACGACGTTGGAGGCCGCATGAATCGAAATTCCATAATTACTGAGCTTCTGTCTATCATATTTAATATTGAGGTATTGTAATCCTCCCGTACGTTCCACTTGGATATCTCCAGTACCTGGCAGTTCACTGATCAGGCGCTCAGCTTGCTTTGCAACATTAGAGAGTTCGCCCAAATTCTCTCCATAGATTTTAATGGCAATGTCCTGACGAACACCCGTCATTAGTTCATTAAATCTCATCTGTATTGGTTGGGTGAATTCATAAATTACACCCGGAAACTTTTCCAGCTCCACTTTCATCTTTTCGAACATCTCTTCACGAGAAGAAGCACTGACCCACTCCGATTTCGGTGCCATGATCACAAAGATGTCTCCCGCTTCCATCGGCATGATATCGGTTGGTATTTCTGGTGTACCGATCTTGGTCACAACCTTTTCAACCTCTGGAAAGGAGGACATCAAAATATCCTGCAATTTAGCCGACACTTCCACTCCTTTCTGAATTGAGGTGCCAGCCGGCAAAATCTGGTGCAAAGCAAAGTCACCTTCCTCCAGCGTCGGAATAAATTCGCCTCCCATCCGAGATAAGGTAAAGGTGCTGAAAATAAATACGAGCAATACGATGCCAAGAAAGGCATATTTTACCTGGAGAATGCGCGCTAACAAGGGTTGGTAAATTCGCTGTAATCTTAAAATAAAACGATGTCCAATGCCAGACCCTTTTTCAACGGTATTCTTAAGAAACAAGGCCGACATCATTGGCACGTAGGTGAGTGACAAAATAAGAGCTCCAAGAATGGCAAAGGAAACCGTCTGAGCCATGGGTTGAAACATCTTTCCCTCCACACCCCTCAAGAAAAGAATGGGTAAATAAACTATCAAGATGATGATTTCCCCAAAAGCAGCAGATTTGCGAATTCTGGTTGAAGCTTGGTAAACCTCCGCCTCAGCATCCAAAGATGTTTCAGATGTTTTCCGTCTAGTCGATAAATGAAACAAGATGGCTTCAACAATAATCACGGCACCATCCACGATCAGGCCGAAATCAATGGCCCCCAGACTCATAAGATTTGCCGACACTCCAAACGACTTCATCAGACCGATTGCAAACAACATACTCAGTGGGATCACCGATGCTACAATGAGTCCTGCACGAAGATTACCCAAAAAAAGAACCAAGATGAAGAGTACGATGAGTGCACCTTCCACCAGGTTTTTGATCACGGTATTGGTCGTCTGGTTAATCAGTTTGGAGCGATCCAGATAGGGCTCGAGAACAATCCCTTCGGGCAGGCTTGCTTGGATCTCACGCATTCTCTCCTTCACCCTCTTCACTACCTCCATTGAGTTGGCACCCTTCAACATCATGACCTGACCAGCCACTACTTCACCTCGTCCATTTAATGTCACCGCACCAAAACGCGGAGCACTTCCAATCGTAACGTTTGCTACGTCTTTTAAGAGTAGTGGACCGTCATCACCGTATCTGACCAAGATATTCTGCAAGTCGGCTGAATCCGAGAGCATTCCCTCACCGCGAATGAAATAGACGTAATTACGTCGTTCGACGTAAGAACCGCCCGTATTTTCATTGTTTGATTCAACGGCTTCAATAATATCTGCGGTGGTCAAATTGTAAGACTGCAGACGATTCAGGTCCACTGCAATCTCATACTGTTTCAGAAATCCTCCCGAGCTATTTACTTCCACAACCCCTGGTATGCCGAGCAGCTGCCTCTTTATAATCCAGTCTTGAATCGTGCGCAACTCCGTGGCATCATATTGATTTTCAAAACCAGATGCAGGATAAACGACATACTGATATATTTCGCCCAATCCAGTTGAAATGGGGCCCATCTCAGGAATTCCAAACTCCGCTGGAATTTCTTCTTTCGCCCTCTGGATTTTTTGATAAATCTGTTGCCTCGCCCAATAAATATCTGCGTCTTCATCAAAGACGACCGTAATGACAGACAGACCAATTCTCGAGATGGACCTGATCTGCTCCACATCGGGGATGTTTCCAAGTTCCAACTCTAAAGGATAAGTAATAAGTCGCTCGACCTCTTGGGCTGACAGGTCGGATGCATTTGTGATGATTTGCACTTGGTTGTCGGTGATGTCAGGAACCGCATCAAGAGGAAGGTGAAACAAAGAGTAGGTTCCCCACACCACGAGACCACCGACAAGTAGGCCAACAAG
This sequence comes from Saprospiraceae bacterium, assembly GCA_965223215.1. Taxonomy (GTDB): domain Bacteria; phylum Bacteroidota; class Bacteroidia; order Chitinophagales; family Saprospiraceae; genus JABDMH01. Next base: position 1,946,968 of record CBDCVZ010000010.1, read on the forward strand.
TAATTTGTTATAAATCGAAAAATGGATGATACGATCGATCATCTTGGTCGGTTTTAGATTTACCAATGGTAAACGTGACAAAAAAAATGATAGAAAATTATTACCTAATAGCTCTTAGGCAAAACTAATACTGGGAGGATGCTCAATGCGGTTGAAATACTCGTAGCCGTAAAATTTGTCAACAAAGGCAATATGACCTTCGCGACCGAAAGATGAGTTATCGTGGACGGATACTTGAATTAAGTGGACAGCCAAAAACTGTAACCCGTTATTAAATTGCTGGAGGGGCAATTCATCATGATTGTGCTCATGATCATGATTGTGCTGATCTGGATGGATGAAGTGCATTATCATGAAATCCACCAGACCATACAGTCTCCCTTCCGCACTCAATTCAGACCGATGACATTGATAGTGATCTATCGCATCACCAATATGCACAAGCTGGCTGAAATCCATTTTGGGTAGAAAACCACCAACTAAAAAATAAAGCGAAAAGAATATGGAAAAAAGCTGCTTCATCAACGTGCAAGGTACGGAAAAAAGATTTTTGACATATTGGTTCAAAAAGGTAGAACGTGCTTAATCAAACTTGTAGTGCGTTCCATTTAGGATTGCCCAAGAAATTTCCTCTCAACATAATAGTACCTCAATTTCTGAGGAATGGTTTCGGCGCGTGGGTCTTGTTGAATGGTTTAGCTCAGTAAGTCATACATCACATGGCCATGAACATCTGTCAGTCGAAATCGACGACCTTGATATCGATAGGTGAGCTGCTCATGATCAATCCCCATCAAGTGAAGCAGAGTGGCCTGAAAGTCATGTACATGCACGCCATCTCGCGCAACGTTATAGCCCAACTCGTCGGTTTCGCCGTAGACGAGGCCAGACTTAACGCCACCACCAGCCATCCACATGGTGTAGCATCCGGGATGGTGATCTCTACCATAATTGGAGGCCGTCAATCGGCCCTGAGAAAAACTCGTCCGACCAAACTCCCCGCCCCAGATCACTAAGGTGTCATCCAAAAGGCCTCTTTGTTTTAAGTCTGTGATAAGGGCTGCAGTAGGTTGATCCGTTTGTTTCGATTGCCGCTTGATTCCACCCGGCAGTCCACCGTGATGGTCCCAGCCCATGTGGTACAATTGAACAAAGCGCACATCCTGCTCTGCTAATCTGCGAGCCAGTAAACAATTGTAGGCATATGTACCAGGGATCCTAGCATCTGGACCGTAGAGATCATATATATAGTCGGGCTCGGAGGATAAATCCACCACTTCAGGCACACTCATCTGCATGCGATAAGCCATCTCATATTGATTGATTTTAGATTCAATGGCTGGATCACCCCAGGTTGACTTTTGGCGCTGGTCAAAGGAGGCAATGAAATCAAGAGAACGGCGGCGGTCTTGGGGATGCACTCCATAGGGATTATTGAGATATAAGACCGGGTCTTTACCAGCGCGAAACTGTAGTCCCTGATGATGGGCCGGAAGAAAGCCACTGCCCCATGCACCGGAAGTGAGGGGTTGAGCCCCACCCCCTTTCGAAATCATGACTACAAAGCCGGGGAGATTTTGATTGGAGCGACCCAAACCATAACTCAGCCAGCTCCCAATGGACGGACGACCGCGCAATTGTGAACCTGTTTGCATAAAAATAACGGCCGGTTCATGATTGATAGCTTCGGTAAACATTGATTTTACAATACAAAGTTCATCCACAATTTTCGCCGTATGCGGTAAGAGTTCACTGACCCAAGCACCGCTTTTCCCATGCTGACCAAACTCATAAATGGATTGCACCAAGGGAAAGGTAGATTGATCAGCTACCATCCCGGAATTTCTTTGAGTTCCTTGCACAGAAGGTGGGATTTCCTGCCCGTGCCATTTTTCCAGAGCAGGTTTGTAGTCAAAGGTTTCCAATTGAGAAGGGCCACCGCTCTGAAATAAATAAATAATTCTTTTGGCCCGAGCTGGAAAGTTTTTCTGGCCAATCATTGGGTTCAATAAATTACCCAGGGCCATCGCTCCCAACCCCGAAGCGGTCGACATCAGAAAATTCCTTCGTGAATTAATTATGTTTTCTCCCTGCATTGAAACTCACATTTTGTGTTGTGCCTCATATGTATTCATCAAATTATGAGCGGTCCCTGCCAAGCCAGCCAAGTAATCCTTATCGTCACCCTGATAAATTAGTGTTCCATTCGATAAATATTCTGCGGTCCGACTGCCGGACTGACGGAAATATTCCAATTCCATTTCAAAGTAGGATTTCAGTTTTGCCAGTTCCTCTTCGGTACTTTTTCTACTGAGAATAGATCTAAAAATATAATCTAATTGTTTTTCCAGTTTTACATGTTTAGCCATCGCCACCACGGCCAGTTGTCTGGCTGATTCCAAATAATGGGGATCATTGAGTAGGGCCAAGGCCTGTAGAGGGGTGCTCGTTTGATTGCGTTGGACGGTGCAAAAACTTCGATCGGGCGCATCGAATAATAGCATGGATGGAGGTGCCACCGTACGTTTCCAGATGGTGTAGAGACTCCGTCGATACAATCCTGGGCCTTCCTCCTGGAGATATGGATATCGCCAAACTTTATTGCTGACCTCCTCCCACAGACCTTCTGGCTGATAGGGATATACGCTTGGCCCTCCCAGGTCGTCAACGAGCAAACCACTTATCGCCAGCGCATTGTCACGCATCATTTCTGCTGAAAGGCGCTGAGAGGGTCCGCGGGACAACCATTGATTCTCTGGGTCCAATTCTTGAACTTCAGCAGAAACCCTGGAACTCCGCTGATAAGTTTCTGACGTCAAGATTAGTCGATGCAATTGTTTAATGTCCCAACCACTTTCCTGAAAATATGTAGCCAGGTAATCGAGCAATTCTGGATGTGATGGCAATGCCCCTTGAGCACCAAAATCTTCGGCTGTGCGTACCAAACCCCTTCCAAAATGCTGTTGCCAAATGCGGTTCACAAAAACTCTTGACGTCAGTGGCTGCTCCTCATTAAACAACCATTTCGCAAGATCGAGTCGATTGGCATTTTCCCGGCCAATACTTGATCCAATGTTCTCTGGTACTTCAGCATGTACCTCTCCCCCTGGTTGGTTATACATACCACGTTCCAACAGAAAAGTTGGCCGTTTTTCGGAAAGATCTCCCAAAACCATAATTTCAGGAACCTTGTTTATGGCTTCATTCAGTTTTGCCCTGGTTATTTTCAGACTATCTCTAATTTGCTGACCACGGAGATGGTGATTCAGTTTAATGAAGTCAAATTTCTCGTCTCTTAAAGATTTGTTGTCTGCCAGTTGTCTGGCCAAAGTCTCCGCATTCCAATCGAATTTCACAGCCAGCTGAGAGAGTCTATCATTAAAAATCTTGACTTCATCGTACGCTCCCCCCTTCAAATTTTTGATCTTATCCCGACAACCCAGGCGGAAACCTGCAAAACCGTAGGTATGAATGTTAGGTTCATACAAAATGCCTTTGTATAAATGATCACGCACGATATCAAACTCTATTTTCTCTCCATCAATAAATAGTGATACGCCTTCAGCGCGGCTCGATCCATCATACGTAATACCAATGTGTGACCATTCTTTGGCTGGTAATGCCTGCTGGCTTATGATCTCAATGGAATTGTACGGCCAGCTATGTGCCATAATAAATCGAAGCCTGTTTTCCCGGAGATGTAGTGAATACCCCTTATACCCCAACCGCAAATCCTCACAGTGGGTAAAAACACCTGCTTCATCATAAACTTTTTTCGGCATTAACCATAAAGTGACTGAAAATGGGTCGACGCGGTCATACCAGCCAACCTGCTTGGGTAGTAGGGTATAATTGTAATCGGCAACACCCAGGGCCTGCCCCTGAACACCATCTACAAAAACTGGCTCATGGAGTGTCGCGTGCTGGCTGTGGTCCAGCTCATTTCTATTGAGGGCCTTATTATTTCCAACAGATTTGACTTTATCAAAAGCATGATGTGCCACTAGCTTCTGGTCGTGCTCCTTTTCCACCTCGCTTAGGTCAATCCCAGACGATAAACTAGCTGGTACAGAAACAGCTTGGTCAAGTTCAGATTCATGCTGGGCAATTTTTTGTTCCAGAAAATTGATGATTTCATCCTGCTCCTTGGTGCTTAACAACAACGATGGACCGGGTGTTTGATCAGGGCCATAAATGGCCGTACCCATTTCATCAGTACTATTGAAAAATGCGAATAATTGGTAATACTCCTTTTGAGAAATTGGATCGTATTTATGATCATGACATCTGGCGCATTCCAGGGTGAGGCCCAGGACCGCTTTGCCCAGTGTATTAACTCGATCAGCCACATACTCGGTACGATATTCTTCAAAGACAATGCCTGCTTCCGAGTTTTTACGATGTAGACGATTGAATGCGGTAGCCAAGATGCTTTCTTGAGTAGCTTTGGGCAATTGATCACCTGCCATCTGCCAGGTCACGAATTGGTCATATGGCATATTCTCATTAAAGGCTCTTATCACCCAATCTCGCCACGGTGAAAAATCTCTATGTTTATCATCTAGATATCCATCGCTGTCTGCATAACGTGCCACATCCATCCAATCTGCGGCCATGCGTTCGCCATAGGAAGACTTGTCTAACAATTCATCGATTAGGTCATCAAAAGCTTCACTACGATCATCAGCCAAGAAAGCATCGATCTCCTCTAGTGTCGGAGGTAGACCCGTCAGATCAAACGAAGCTCGTCGAATCAGTGACTCCTTGCTTGCCCGTGGATTGATGGGAAGGTTCTTCTCTTTGATTTTCCGCTTGATAAAATAGTCTACTGGATGATCTCCATCGGGAACTTCCGTTTGGCTTGGCACCTGAAAAGCCCAATGTTCCTCATACGGAGCACCCTGTTCGATCCATTTACTGAGAATCGCTTTTTCGCGATCGTTCAACGTCAGTTTAGATTCAGGTGGTGGCATTAAGAGTTCGGGATCGGCCGAATATATTCTGGCCATCACCTCACTATGGCGAACTCTTTTGGGCACAATAGCTTTTTTCCCCGGTGAATCGGTGAGTTCTGCGTAAGCCGAGTTCGGATCATCCAACCTTAGTCCAGCTTCTCTTCTGGCCTCATCAGGTCCATGACAATTAAAGCAGCGATCCGATAAAATGGGTTTGACATCAAAATTGTAGCTGATTTCGGCAGGAATACCATCAGAAGCAAAGTCTGGGGTACCAATCTGATCTGATCCACATGCGATTAGCATGCCGACTGAGAGGTACAATCCAATTTTTATGGGATGCCGCATTCAGAACCTATTCCACCGTCTCTAAAGATAAGAGAATCAAAGTAATGTCGCTGCCCTTCGATTCTTAAGCAAAAGTGCTCTGAAGATGCCCCCATCTATATGCTTCTCAGTTACCTACTTCCCAATTTGCTTTTGATTACGGCTGACTCAGGGGGCTTGACTGGTTAGCCCGTTTCCTCAGCCAATCAGTTTACCAGCCGCCAACAACGTTTAAAAAGCTGGAGCAAGACCCCACAAATCTGAAACGATTGCCTATCTTGGATCTGGGATTTCTTTAGTTGATTGATTGTTGTGTATGGGATCACCACCAAAGCCGAAGTACTTCACTCGTAGCATCCTGTTGACCTTAGGACTATTGATTCTACCCTTGGTAAAGATCAACTTGGTGCATCCGCTGCTGGATGCATTCGGCCGTTTCCATCCCTTGGTTGTGCACTTCCCAATTGTCCTGATTTTGGTCACCGCCATCTTCGAATGGTTGGAGGGACATTCACAAAGCCACCATATTCAACGCATCCTGTCCAGCCTCTACTCACTCAGTCTTGCGAGTTCACTTTTGGCCTTGCTGGTAGGATATTTATTATATCAAAACGGGGACTATGAGGGTGCGTATATTTCGAAGCATTTTTGGAGCGGAGTCATCTTAACCATACTTGTTATTTGGTCACGATTGTTCCGAAGAGCTTACCTCGACCGCAAGAAATGGCGAGTCCGACAGGTTTATCGTGCCCTGATTTTTGCGGCATTTTTCGGAGTTGTTTATACCAGTCATCTGGGAGGTTCAATAACACATGGTCCAGAATATTTAACGGAACCTATTGACAAAATGATTTATCAACAGAGAATTTCTCAAACAAGTGCCCTGAAGGAACCTGCTTCTTTAAATATTTACAGTGATATTATTCAACCTATTTTTAAGGCTAAGTGCATAAAGTGTCATAACGATGCAAAAACAAAGGGCGGTTACAATATGACCTCGTTAGCTCAACTTAAGAAAGGAGGTAAAAGTGAGAAAAGGGGGGTCGTAGCAGACAGTCTAAATGAGAGTGAATTATTTGTGCGAGTCTCCCTACCTGAAGATCATGCTGACTTCATGCCACCTGACGGTAAGACTCCCTTGGATGAGGACGAATTAAACCTCATTGCCTGGTGGATTAATTCCGGTGCCAATGATTCAGATAGCCTGGGTAGTGTTCACATCGACTCAACTGTTCAAGTCTCACTAGACCGCTATCTCCCGAAAATTGCTGCTGGCCAACTGGCCCAGTCACAGAACCAAGCCGCGCGAAAAAAAATTAGCCCTAAGCTGATCCGCTTGGGTACCAAAAATGGTTTTAAGATCCAATCCGACCCAAATTTAGATTCGGTCTTTTACACAGTCTCCATGCAAATTCCACCACAGCCCATCGGTGATCGTGAAATTAGTGCCCTACTCCCCTATCGAGATCTCTTCTCAAAAATCTCGTTGGTCGGAGCCAACATCAGTGAAGAGGGTCTTTATTATTTAAGTCAAATGCCCCATCTGAGAGAAATTATTTTGGTCAAGTGCTGCGTCAAAGGAGAAGGTTTAGTACATCTTTCCTCCTTACCAAAGCTGGAGTTATTAAATCTCTCCTATACGGATCTAAATAATGAAAACGCCATGCATCTAACCTCGTTTCCATCTTTGAGAGAAGTATATTTGTTTGACACTTTTGTCGAACCTCAGGTTGTACAGCTGCTAGATCAGTATTTAACCAACACCAAGGTTTGCTTTGAGGAAGGTCCTTATTTTTAAGAAAAAAAATTAACAAAGGGCATTTCATTCCCTCCTCCAATCCCAATACAATCGCAATCTTCAGCTGCGACACCTTTGGCAGTCGGCCATCCTTTTGATTTTTACGTATCTTAAGTGAGCAATTAGGTGATTTTCAATATGGACGCACTGAGATTGAGATACATCTTCACCCTGGTTATTATTACCCTGGTGACTGGCACACTGTCGGCCAATACACCGGAGGATGAAGAGTTTCGGCGCACGGTTCGCACAGGCCTGCGTAAGCACTGTGGAAGCTGCCATAACGAGGCTGATAAAAAGGCCGGAATCAATCTGGAGGCTTTTGATTTTGTCGTGCATGTTGTCCGCAGGGGTGAACTATTTGAGAAAGTGGTCGAAACCCTGGAAAATCGCACGATGCCCCCGCCTTCTGTGTCACGCATCACCAATGCCGAACGCGACTCGATGATTGCAGGCATACGCAAAGTATTGGACAGGGCTTTGCTGGATCCGGATCCTGGTCCGACTGTGATGCGGCGTTTGAGTCACAGGGAATATGGATACACGATTCAAGACCTAATTGGCGTCGAATTTGACGGGCGAGCATATTTTCCATCAGAGGCATCAGGTGGTGCAGGCTTTGACAACCAAGGGAGACTGCTCTACCTAACACCCCTCTTAATGGAGCGATACTATTCAGCTGCAGATTCGATATTGCGATCAGCCAAAGCCAAACCTGAAATCTGGAAGAAATTGCTTCCGGATAACTATCGACCGAATTTATTCAGGCGCTTGTTAAATCGAATTAAATTAAGGACTGGGTCAAAAACCATCCGATGGAAAAAACCCGTAGTGTATGCACGAAAAATAATTATTCCCTTTGCATTGAAAGCCTATCGTCGCATTCTAACTGCAGAGGAAGAAGAAGATCTGATTTCTTTTTTTAGTGATGTATATTTCCAAGAATGGCAAAATAAAAATGGTTTTGAAGTAGCCATCACTACCACCTTAAAGAAGATCCTCATTGCACCAAGTTTCCTCTTCCGAATCGAAGCAAATCAGCCGATCAACAAGCCCTATGCAGTCAATAATTTTGAGCTGGCTAGCCGGCTGTCTTACCTGCTCTGGTCCTCTATGCCCGATGACTCTCTGTTGACGGCAGCCTACCGTGAAGATTTGCAAGATTCTGCCATTCTGACTCGGGAGACCAAGAGAATGATGGCCAATCCAAAATTTAAGCGATTTTCTCAGACTTTTGCACCGCAATGGTTGGGCATTGAAGACATCCTTCTGCCGGCCAAAGTTGATGTCGAAAAGTATCCATCATTTACCACTTCGCTTAAATCGGCCATGTACGAGGAGGTCACAGAATACTTTCATTTTGTCTTTAACAATGGAAACCTCCTCAGACTAATTGACAGCGATTTCAGCTTTTTAAATGGAGAACTGGCCCAGCACTATGGCGTTTCTGGCATCGAAGGAAGCGAAATCAGGAAGGTGTCTTTGGTAGACCAAAATCGAGGTGGTGTTCTTGGCATGGGGGCCATACTGACCGCTACCTCACTGCCTGGACGAACGAGCCCAGTACTCCGTGGGCAATGGGTCTTAAATGAGATGCTTGGGGTAAAAATTCCTCCGCCTCCACCCGATGTTCCTGAACTCACTGACGCAAAGCAAAGGGTACAAAGTGAGCTCGACCTCAGGGCATTATTGGAGCAACATCGATCTCCATCTAGTTGTCAAGGGTGTCATCAGAAAATGGACGGCATAGGATTTGGTCTAGAAAATTTTGATGCCATTGGGCGCTGGCGCACTGAATATGCGCAAGGGATCGCCATCGATTCCTATGGTACCCTGGAGGATGGAACAGGATTTGAAGGTCCGGCACAACTCAAGAAGATATTATTGGAGCAGCAAGATAAATTTGCCCGAACCTTTGCCCGTAAATTGCTTTCATACGCTTTGGGACGTAGCGTAGAGTTTTTAGATTCACCTGCCCTAAAAGAACTTAGCCAAGGCTTATTGGAGAGTGATTTTAATGGCCGTGAAGCCATGATCAGTTTGGTTACCAGCTATCCATTTCGACATCGACGCAGTGACATGGTCACGCGTTATATTGCTGAAGCACAATGAAAAAAAATACCACCAGAAGAAAAATATTGAAGGGCCTGGGTGCCGCGGTGACATTGCCTTTTCTTGAGAGCCTTTATCCCACCAGCGCATTAGCCAGCACACCACCCATGAATAGGCCTCAACGATTCGCCTGCCTTTTCATGCCCAACGGTGTTCATCCCCACAAATGGAATCCTCGAAAGACAAGGACCAATTTTAGGTTATCACCCGTCCTGATGCCGCTGGAAGATGTCCGGGAGAAGGTCTTAATCCTCGGTGGGCTCATGAATAAAAACTCAATCAGCCGTCTTGATGGTCATTACACCAAAACGGCTAATTTTTTGACCTCCATGCCCATAACCAGGACGGTTGATGCCAAGGTCAATGCAGGGGGTATTTCAGTTGATCAACTGATGGCCAATCACCTTGGCCGAGATACCTTGTTTCCCTCACTCCAGTATGGAATTGATCGAATCAGGAGCGGTGTGGATAAAGCGGTAGGCTTTACTCGTCTTTACGGAGGCACCATTTCCTGGCAAACGCCCACCACCCCTTGTCCACGTGAAATTGATCCTCGATTGGCCTTTGACCGACTGTTTCGCGATTATGTGCCCGGTAAAAAACCGTTGCCACCGGATCCGTATAAAAAGAGTGTCCTTGACTTGATCAAGGATGATGCAAAATCTCTTGAGAGTCAACTTGGGATTGAAGATCAAAATAAATTAGGAGAATATCTCGAAGCCGTTAGGTCGGTCGAAAAGCGAATTAATAACCCACAAAATATTGCCGACTTTGAGTCTCAAATTACTCCCGATATTCGTAAGGAATTAAAGCAAATGGATCTTCGGATCGACGAGTGGGCAGAATATGCCGAGGGGGTTGACATCACGGAAAAGGTTAGGCTCATGATCGACATCATGGTCTTAGCTTTTTGGAGTGATGCATCAAGAATTGCAACCTTTATGTTTGGCAATTCTGTTAGCCAACGCAATTTTTCATTCCTGGAAGGTGTCAACGGCAACCACCATTCAATTTCTCACCACAAAGATGATCCTCGCCAACTGGCACAATATGAGATCATCAGCCGGTGGCACATTGATCAATACGCCTACATGCTTAAACGCCTCGATGCGATTAAGGAGGGAGATGGAACTTTACTGGACCACAGCATGGTACTCTTTGGGTCCGGACTCAGAGATGGCAATCGCCATAGTCCCTTTGATCTGCCTATTGTATTAGGTGGCAAGGGTGGTAACAAACTTAAAACGGGACAATACTTGCGATACGAGGGAGACAGGCCGTTGGCTAACCTCTACCATACTATGCTCACAGCCATGAATATAGAAGTTGATCAATTTGCAGATAGTGAAGGACCCCTCTGTGAGCTCCTGCTAGACTGATTAAGCTGTCGCAGTGCATTGCAAAAGTGATTATGATTTATGGCAGGGTATATGTACAAAAGAGAATTTTGGGTGGACCCAAATTTACATCCTGTACGTGCAAATTCAGCAAATGGCCTCTCAGGTGAACGGATAGGTATTACAATAATTCCCATGATTTCCGAGCTAGTAATTGCAGTCATCTAAGATTATTTTCTTTGGCAACGATCAGGCCATCTACTGTACGAAATCAAATGTTTAGAAGAGGGATCCAAAAAAATTGATGTGGATGAAATGAATATTACGCGGTAATCGAACTTTACACACTAAATTTCTACCAATTAAGAGGATTTCAACATTAATTTCCGACCAGTAAATGTCAACAAATAATTCTAATAATTTCAGGGCCCTCATGATGACGGGCTATGGGTCGCTTCATGAAAATTTAGAGTTTCAAGAGCGAGAATTGCCCAAGCTCCGCAAAGATCAAATGCTCATCAAAGTCCATGCAGCATCCATTAACCCCATTGACTATAAGATCGTAGATGGCTTGCTCAAACGCATGGAAAAACTAAAATTCCCTGCTCCAATGGGATTTGATGCCAGCGGAACTGTCCTTGAAATACGTGATGATAATTCCCCCTTTCACATCGGTGACAAAGTGTTCATCCGTACTGGACGTCAAAATAAAGGAACCTTTGCCACCCACTTGATCGCAGATGCACATCAGATCAGTTTGATGCCTAACCGACTCAATTTCCTGGAAGCCGCAAGCCTGCCATTAGTGGGTTTAACTACCGTGCAACATTTGACAGAATATACCCAGGCTAAGAGCGGCCAGCATATATTTATTAATGTCGGAGCTGGAGGCATTGGCACTTTCGCCATCCAATACGCCAAGGCATTGGGTCTGGAGGTAAGTGTGCAATGTAATAGCAGGGATGAGGCATTTCTCAAACCGCTTGGAGTCGATCATTTTATATTTTACGATCGAGAAAGCTATCTGGATAAGGGCCCCATCTTTGATATTGTTTATGATTGCCTAGGCCAGGAGCACACGATTCGATCTTTTTCGGTTGTCAAATCAGGTGGAATTGTAGCCAGTATCGCTGGTCCGCCGGATCGCGACTTCGCCGACCGTGAGAATCTCGGGGTGCTGGCAAAACTTTTTCTCTCATTTGCAAGTCGCAAGGTTTACAAGGCCGCCAAAAGTGCCAAGGCGAAATATGTGCGTGCACTCACAAGACCCGATGCCACCCAACTTGATCACATCCGAAAACTCGCAGACGCAGAAAAGATAAATGCTGTCGTGGGCCGAGTATTTCCGTTTGAAGAGACCATTGAAGCCCTTGCCTTCGTAAAGGCTGGTAAAGCAAAAGGCAAGGTAGTGATCAAAATACCTTAGGATACAAATCTTGTCTGAGCCGTTGCCCTGTCTGGTAGCGATTTCAGACTCGCTCCCCAATTGAGCTAGCAGCATAGACCAGAATATCCGATATTAGTCAGTATGTCTGATCAAATGAAGTTTCTACAAGTCCTATCCATCCTGGCGCTACTGACGACGTCGTGCAATTCGCAGCAAACTGACCCATCAAAGTCGGGAGATCGGAGCGAGCTCATTGGAGGACCTTGTGAGATCTGCCATTTGATTGATGTTGATATGCCGAGCGTCGTGGATGCTGTCGACACCAGCTCGGCTTGGGAGCAAGGGTCTCCCGAATTACTTGTGACCGGCACCATACTTCGATCAGATGGCAAAACCCCAGCCCCAAATGTGATCCTCTTTTATTGGCATACCAATCAAGATGGGATTTACCCCCCGCCCCCAACACCCACTGAAGCAGATCGGCTCGGTAGCATCAAAGGTTGGATCAAATCAGATTCGACCGGACAATATACCTTGGTGACTTCGAGACCTGGTACATATCCCAATCGAGGAGAACCGGCGCATATTCATTGGTTGATCAAAGAACCTCAATTCGAGTACGCCTATTACATCGATGCTATGGTTTTCGATGACGACGAGCTGCTGACCACGGAGGAAAGGAAATCACTGGAAAACCGGGGAGGAAACATGATACTACGACCTCATAAGGTCGGGAGTAATGAAGAAGCAGAGAAAAACATCATTCTGGGACTGAATATCCCCAACTATCCGAAATCTTAAAGCCTATGACTTTAGGGCCCCAGCCCCAGTCCTATCACGACCTGGCTGGTTTGGCGAATCCGCCGTTTACGACCTGGGTGTATATCCTCTCATCTCTTCCTCAGCTAGCATGATCCTGCACCATATTGATACCATTGACGAAATGGCCAAGAGGTTAACGCTTCCTGGTCAACTCAGCTACCGCATCTTGTTGGTTCAGCTCATCAAAGAAAGTGGATAAATACTGGGCAATATCAGTCCGACTCTCCGCCGACAAAAGTTCAAACGAGGCAACCAGATTCATAATTTGACTTTGCTGGCTCTGGACCTTGGTGATTGCGTTGCTCAGACCCTCCTTGTCCTTACCCCTCCATTGAAAGAAGCGTTCTCTAATATTCGTCAGAGGTAAGGTAGGGTGAGGAGATGCATAATCTGCATTCACAAGTCCACAATAATCAAAATCATAGGGAACGGGAATTGGCGCCTTGCCATTCGGTAAATGCACTAATTTTATATTATGGCGTTCCGATAAATTCCAGTCCGTATTTCCGATCATGTATTGCATCAAGACCATTAGGTCATAACTGGCTTGATCAATGCTTTTAATCTTCCGCTTTGCACCCTCCATCAGTTCTCCACCCAACCTCGAAGCCATCTCATCTTCATGTTCGATCAAGAAGCCACATTTCACCTGATTAGATCTGATGTTTTGGGTATCAATCAATTGCACTTGTACCATCTTTGTTTGAAATGCTTGATCTGTAAGCGAAGAAAATAAGCGATAGCATAAGTATTCTCGAAAGATCAGATCTTCAAATTGTTCACCATCTTTGCATGGGATAACTAGTTTGAGAGATTTGTGCCGGGCGAGATATTCCTGATCAAGAAAATCACGGGAAAATTTTAGTTTAATGGGCGGAATATCACAGTATTTTTTTCTGGTATTCCCTCTGGCGGATACTTCGATTCCTACTGAACGCCACGCCCCATCAATCGCTTTAAATCTTAGCCGGGCTGTTTGTTCCTTTTCTGATTCCTTGTTTCGAATTAATTTTTCCACATCGGTGGAAATATATAAGGAAGGTGAATCAGCAACGGTGAGGATCTGAAAAATGCTGGTCTTTGGCTCGGTCGAAGGGCTGCTCTGATCGCTGCATTGACAGAGGAGGAAAATTCCACCGAGGGCAGATGCAAGAGTGAAACGAGCGAGCATCGCAATTTGGGTCTTTCTTAACTAGGATAGCAACAGCAAAGATTAAAAAATCCAGCCAGAACCAGTAGTTTCAGGCAATAATCGGAGAAGTCAGCATTCTATGTCCCGGACATCTGCCACAGCGCTTGCCTTTCTTAAATTTCTTGCAACATTTCTTCTTATAGGATTTTGCTTCTACGGGTAGGATCGAGAGTTGGATAAAAGAGGAGGTGGTATCACACTTGATCTCATGCCTAGATTCGAAAGCGATCATTTCCATGTGCACAATAGTACACATGAATGAGCACTCTCACAATGCCGACTTTCGGGATTTTTAGTACCTAACCTTAGTTACCAGTGGGTTTCACCTGAAGAGCACCATCGTCATGAAATGAGAATATTTTGGACCAGCCTATCCAACAGACAGGTGAGTTTTTCATCTTTTTGAGTTTGGGTGTATACCCAATTTCAGGTGATTGAGAAAATGGAAAGATCCCTTTCAGCCGACCAGGTGGGCCAATAGAGCCATTTTCATTTGCTGCCTTGCTAGAGTGCCTCATTTGTCCAAATATCTACCTGCATTTTTTTTATCTGCCTCTCCACAAGCTCCATCAAAATTCATCGAATATGCAACCTTTCTATTGGTCCCCAAGTCTATGATATAGATATTCAGACCAATGATACCTGGCCATGCTTAAGAGCTTCCTTAAACTTACTTTCCGGACACTTTGGAAAAACAAACTGTATTCGCTCATCAACGTTGCTGGCCTTGCCATTGGCATCGCAGCCAGTGTCTTAATTTTGCTTTGGGTTGGTGATGAACTTGCTTTTGACGGCTTTCTTAGGAAGGGTGACAGATTGCAACAAGTGATGGTACACGCCCAATTTGATGGGAAGATCAATACGTGGTCATCCGTTCCCCTGCCTACCTATGAGGCCATGAAAACCGCTGACCATAGAATCGTCGGTTCAGCAGTGACTGGCTGGGGCAGCGAGCACTTGTTGACGGTCGGAGATAAGAGGCTCTTGCGTGACGGTCTATTTGTGAGTGAAGAGTTTTTAGAGATGTTTGAGTTTCCGCTAGCCTCAGGCCAACCCCAGACTGTCTTGGATGAGCCTCAATCCATCGTTCTCTCCGAATCCCTTGCCCAAGCACTCTTCCCCAATTCAGATCCGATCGGAAAAATTATTCGCTTAGATGATGAGCATGATCTGATGGTATCAGGATTATTGGTAGACGTGCCAGATCATTCCACTTTTCAATTTGATTATTTGCTAACCTGGAAGTTTAGGGAACAGATAAATCCTTGGGTTGTTCGCAACAAAGACAACTGGGGTAATTATTCTTTTCAGGTTTTTATTGAATTGGCAGATGCCTCCGATGCCGGTCAGGCTGGAATGGCCATCAGCGATATGTTGACCAAAAATGGTCAGGAAGATATTGAGCGCGAACTTTTCCTCCACCCATTATCAAAATGGCATCTTCATGCCAATTGGGAAAATGGTCAAAACACGGGTGGACAAATTGATTACGTCAGGTTATTCACCATGATCGCCATCCTCATTCTGATCATTGCATGTATCAATTTCATGAATTTATCGACAGCCAGATCAGAGAATCGGATGCGCGAGGTCGGTATACGCAAAAGCGTTGGTGCACGAAGAATACAAATTATTACGCAATTTCTGGGCGA
This sequence comes from Saprospiraceae bacterium, assembly GCA_965223215.1. GTDB lineage: Bacteria > Bacteroidota > Bacteroidia > Chitinophagales > Saprospiraceae > JABDMH01. The sequence continues at coordinate 1,962,550 of CBDCVZ010000010.1, forward strand.
GTCACTCATCATCTCGATATTGGCCTTTGCACTTGCCTTGTTAATTGTCTTCCTCTTTCTAGGTCCGTTCAATCAATTGGTAGACAAAAATCTCGAGATTGATCTCACCTCACCTACTTTTATCATGGGGTCATTGAGTATCATCCTGGTCACAGGTTTATTGTCAGGAAGCTATCCAGCATTATACCTTTCTTCCTTTAAGCCGACTACCATTTTAAAAGGAGTCATTAAGGTCGGTAAGGGCGCCGACCTGCCAAGGAAAGCACTGGTGGTATTACAATTTGGATTTGCCATCCTTCTCATGATGGGATCTTTCGTAGTATATCGGCAAATAAACCTCGTCCAAAATCGGCAGCTCGGTTATGATCAGAATAATTTAGTAAACTTTCAGCGCACCGATGAACTGGATAAAAACTATGAAGTTTTAAAAACTGAATTGCTGCAGGCGGGATTAATCGAATCTATGACGCGTTCTAACAGTCGGGTCACCTCGATCAATTCGAATAATTTTTTGGGTTGGCCGGGTAAACCGGAAGAGCAAAAAGTCATTTTTACAACCATCACCACCGACTATGACTATGCAAAAACCTACGATATTAAGATTTTAGCGGGCCGCGACTTTTCGAGAGAATTCACCACGGATACTAGTGCCATCGTCATTAATAAAGCTGCCTTAGATTTGATGGGATTAGATGACCCGATCGGAACCCAACTCGACCTGTGGGGTGGAAAGCGAAAATTAATTGGCGTCATTGACAATGTGCTAATGGGCAGTTTATTTCGCGAAGTCAAACCTCTCTTCATGGTGATGGATGACTGGGGTGGAGTCATGACCGCCAGGCTAACGCGCGGTCATGATGTGAGACAGACGTTAGAAAAGATTGAACAAGTCTTTAGCAAATACAATCCGGCCTATCCTTTCGAATACACTTTTGTAGACGATGATTTTGAAGAGAAATTCGCCACCATCCGGCTCACCCAGCATCTAGCCAGCATTTTTACCTTTTTGGCGCTATTTATTACTGGTTTAGGCCTGTTTGGTTTGGCTTCGTTTATGGCGGCGCAGCGGACAAAGGAAATTGGCATCCGCAAAGTTCTTGGTGCATCGGTGACAAGTCTGGTGGCACTGATGAGCAGAGAATTTTCCAAACTAGTGCTACTGGCCTTGGCCATTGCTTTGCCAGTGACCTGGTGGCTGTTGGACAATTATTTAGAGCGCTACCCACTGCGCGTCTCCATTGAATGGTGGCTCTTTGTGGTGGTCGCTCTTACGCTTTTAACCTTCACCTTATTTATTGTAGGTGGCAAAGCCAGACGGGCAGCCTTATCCAACCCAGCCAATTCTCTACGCGATATGTAATATTTTGCTTTGTTTTTTCGTGTATCACATTCGTCAAAAATTAATTGCAAACCTTGGCTGGCAGAAATGGAATGAACGGTCAGACGCAGGAATGGGTGCTTTTTGTCAGGTTGTTTATATGCGTGGCGAAAGTAAATCGTGATGTGCTAGTAATCTTAGGAAGTGAGCTGGTTCTGGACGTAGACGATAGTTATCTGTTTGATGGATGGCTACGATGGTCCCCTTGGCATCCAATGCAATAAGAACCGGCAAAGCTGCGTGACTCTTGTGTCCAAAGAGTTGTAAGCCCATGGGTAGGGCGTTTTTCAATAGGATTCCCAAATTTTCAGCCACTTTTCCTCCCTCATCTATCAAGAAAACAAAATTGACCTTAAAGCGCATGGACAATCGCATGCTCGCCTCATTAGTCTGGGCACTGATTAGAAAAACCTCCACACCCTGCTCTTCTATTTCTTTATAAAGTGCAGCCAATTCGATAATCTGAGCCATGCACAATGGGCACCAATTACCTCGAAAAAAGAGTACAAGGCTTGGTTTCTTTATCATGTCCCACGAAGAAACAAACCTGCCATCTAACCCTTTTACCTCGAAAAAAGGTATCTTTTTTCCGATTTGAAGTTGATTGAGACCAACCATGGGTAGCTTGGAATACCAGAATAAGTATCCCAGCCACATCAAGCCCTGTAGTAACGCCATTACGAAGTTGATTAAGGTCTGACCGGTCATTAGGTATTCAACAGATACAACACAAAATCCGACGGCGATGCAAATTGAAAATGGGGTTAGATAAGGGGATGTTCTAGCCCAAAGGTAGGTGTAGAGAAGGCCGATTGCCAGCAGAATTCCCGCCGACATCAAAACAATGCCGAGATGAGTCCATCTAAATTCTGTGACCGCTTTGGCAGACCAGAGGAACAGTACCACGGCTGCCATTCCAACCAGGGCACTGATAAATATTGACTTTAAAATATGGTTATGGTTCATGACTTCCGCTCAGCCCGGACGTTTCTGGGATTGGACTTATTTTCTTGTCTTGAAATCGCAAAACCCCACCATCAATCCTTTCTGGAAGAAGGTACCAATAATTTAGATCTTTATTCCCATCTTCTTCATCAAGAGAGTGGCATTGAAGCTTTGACAAACTCCTTGTTTTATGACATAATCAAATGCCAATTTATCGTCCTTGATCAATACATCAAAGTACCAATTTTCCAACTGATCCGGATACTGAGCTTCCATTTTGGTAAGTGCAAGATCATGGGTTGCGACCAATCCCGTACCATTGTTTTCTAAGAGTTGCTTGAGTAATGCTTCACTGCCTTTGTTCCGATCGGCACTATTGGTGCCCTTCAGAATTTCGTCCAATAAGAAGATGATCTTGTGCTGATTCTCAACCGCATCGATGACCGATTTCAATCTAGAAAGTTCTGCATAAAAACTACTGGCGCCATCTTCCAAATCATCTGCCACCCGCATACTGGTGTAGATAGGTCGCGGATCGAACTCAAAAGATTCTGCACAGACGGGAGCACCGGCATTGGCCAACACCAAATTGATGCCCACGGTGCGCAAGTAGGTTGACTTGCCCGCCATATTCGAGCCGGTGATCAATCTGACTTGTCGCTCCAGAGCCAGCGAAATGTCATTGGTAACTCGATCTTGCCGATCAATCAGGGGATGCCCCATCTTCTTGGCTCGGATGGTCACCTCAGCAGTTTTTGGAAAACAGTAGTCTGGATTATTAAAGCGAAGGTTGGCAAAACTGGCCAGGCTCTCCATGATACCAATGGCCTCGAACCATTGCTGTAAATGGGGTGCCAATAGTCTTTTACTTTTTTCAAGGGCCACCACCCAGTGGAAGTCCCACATGGCAAATAAATTAAAAAATAAGCCGAAAAAGTTTTGCCGGACATTCAGCTGATCAATGCGATAGCCCAGCTGTGCAATCAGTTTTGATGGTGCTTGATTTTCATGAAATAATTGCTTCTGTAACTGAATCAATAGCGAACTATTGAACTTTTGAGATTCAATTTGTCGCAATAAGAGACTATAGGTCTTAAGTATAGCACCGCATTTTTCCGTCTGGATATTGATCTCAGTGATTTTCTTATGGGTTCGGTAGATGAGATATAGAGGCAATAAAAGTGGTATCCATACATAATGCCACGAGATAAGGTAAAAGACGGAGGCCATGGCACCTAAGGTAAAGACGGGCAAGATCCATTTTGCTAGCCACACCGTCTTGTGGGGAGATAAATAGTCGTCTGAATCCAACCATAACATCAATGCCTCCAAATCAGATGGATTATCTTTCACAAGTAAGCCCTCTGCCGCCAGGTTCTGTCTAAATTCCAATCGATTCTGCAGATCTGCTACCGCCTCTTGTCGGTCACAAATGTCTTTGGCCGATGCTTTTTCCGCCAGCCAAAAGGCCAAGGTTTTCTGCCCCATCAGGGTCGCTCCTCGATTTAGATACTGGTAAAGCGAATAAGTCCCGAATACATCGAGATCGGCCAGGTAGGGATGTTTTGGTTCAAAAAATTGTTTGCCCGTGGTGTTCCAACTAAAATCAAATCCCAAGGCTTTTAGTTCCAATGCACAGATTCGATCTACTCGGCCCATCCGCTCCTCCTCCCGCTTGATTCTCTCATGATATCGAACAAGCTTGCCAAAACCAGCAACCATCAGTGCTAAAACCAATAAGGCCCATCCACCGATGGCTTGCAACAGGAGGATAAAGCCAGCCACCATACCAGCAAACGACAATAATCTCAGATAGCCCATTTTCGTGTCAAGCTTCCTTAATCGTTCCCGTTCGTGCTCTAAGGATCGACGCTTCTCGAGATATTTTTTTTTAGCACCCATGCAATGAAGGGCTCAAAAGTCATAAAATCCTCGGACTCATCAATTGTGTAGCGCTAATTTTTTGCTAGCCTATCCATATGTTCACCAAGTCTTACCTGATTCAAGGCTCACTCCTTTATCTTAGTAAAATGACTCGCAAAATACTCCTGGGATCTCTGGTCACATTAACGCTAGTGCTTATCCTTTACAGCTATTTCAGATTTAGAGATCGACATCCCGGGTATTGGCTAAACTTGGATGCCCAAATCCGAAGTGAATCACCTTTGCGGGTGGGTTTTGCAAAAGGATCGATCACTCCAAGAATCATGGAAACCTGGAACGATGCCAATAGCGATGGGCACTTTCGACCGGAAGATGGCGACACCTTTGATGATGTCAACCAGAATGGACGTTTTGACGCCGTTTGGATCGCAGGATTTCACAATCAACGTCCTGCCCAAGGAATTCATGATTCACTCTGGGCCCGTGCCATGGTGATTCAAAAGGACACCTTTACGATGGCCGTGATAGCCATTGATGCCATCGGATTGGGCAGTGATGAAATACTTCACATCCGAAAGGGTGCGATGGCTGCGCATCCCCTTGACTATGTCATTGTGGCCAGTACACATTCACACCAAACCCCTGATCTCATTGGAATGTGGGGTCCCAGCGATTATCGGAGTGGAGTAGATCCATCCTACCGGGCACTGGTCATTGCCGAAACGGTAAAGGCGGTGGGCAGTGCTTACAATGAGATGACACCCGCTCGATTGCATTTTGCCGAAAATTTGACGATCGCAGACGAACTGGTTGAGGATAGTCGCAAGCCCATTGTGAAAGATGCTGGCCTGAGGGTCTTGGTAGCTGAAGGCATCGACAACAACCAGGTTTTGGGATCATTGGTCGGATGGGCAAATCATCCCGAGACACTTTGGAGCGATAATCTGATGATAAGCTCTGATTTTCCCCACTATTTACGTACGGGCATCGAAAGTGGTGTATGGGTGGGAGATTCTCTGCTGCAATCCGGTATCGGAGGTGTAAGCATTTTTCTAAACGGAGCCATCGGAGGTCTTATGACCAGCTCACCACGCATGTCCATTCGGGATCCTTGGCGAGACACCTCGTATCTAAAACCAAGTTTCGAAAAAGCAAAAGCTCAGGGAGACCGCCTGGCCCACTCAGTGCTGAAAATGTTAGGAAGTGACCAGATAGACACCCTCCCCGGATCCTCGCTAACCATTATGGCCAGTTCAATAATCTTACCTATGAAGAACCGACTTTTTCGACTCGGAGCCTGGCTTGGCATTTTAGATCGAGGGATGTCTGGTTGGTTTTCTTTACGATCTGAAGTTGCTTATTGGCAACTTGACCAAATCGGTTTCCTACATGTGCCCGGTGAAATCTATCCCGAAATAATTAATGGGGGCATTGAATCGCCACCGGGCCAAGACTTCCCGATAGATCCAGTTGAAATACCACCGCTGCGCGAACTATTACCATGTAAAAGTGCCTTTGTGGTCGGATTATCCAATGACATGATTGGATACATCATTCCAAAGAGTGAATGGGATGAGCATCCTCCATACCTGTACCACGAACACGACTCGCCCTACGGAGAAATCAATTCTTTGGGCCCAGAAACAGCTCCCATTATTCATTCAGAAATATTTCACTTAATTTCAGATATGAAGCAAAAATATTCACTTAAGACCCCCGAGCGGTTGCAAAAAAAGGGACTATGACAATTGTTACTCAAATACTAATCGGTTTGGTGGCTTTACTCCACCTATATTTTCTCTATTTCGAGATGTTTGCCTGGACTACACGTGGTCCGAAAGTTTTTAGATCAGTTCCCAAAGATCTGTTTGTGCCTACCAAGGCCCTAGCGGCCAATCAAGGTCTCTATAATGGATTTTTAGCAGCCGGATTGATTTGGAGTCTGCTCATCCAAGATCATCACTGGAATGTCAATATTGCCATATTTTTCCTCTCCTGTGTTTTAATTGCAGGTATTTATGGCGCTGCTACAGCTAGCAAAAAAATATTTATCATTCAAGGCATCCCCGCTCTGCTCGGACTGATCTCAGTACATATCGTCTAATTTCCAATGGACTTATCCCGCCTTTCGCGACTGACTTCGATCCTTAATCTACTTCAGGCAAACCGTCTAACTACTGCAACCAAACTCGCCGAAAAATTTGAGGTCAGTGTGCGAACCATTTATCGTGATATACGTGCACTGGAACAAGCGGGTGTACCCATCCTCACGGAGGAAGGTAAGGGCTACAAGCTGATGCCGGGTTATACCTTACCACCGACCATGTTATCCGACGAGGAAGCCCAGGCACTTTTGACCGCAGAAAAACTTCTTACAAAGACCAGAGATGCATCCTTAATCAAAAATTACCAAAATGCGCTCATCAAAATTAAGGGCATTCTACCCAGTGATAATAAAGAACGCATGCACTTTCTGGAAGAGCGCATCGTTGTAATTCAACCACAAAACACAAATAGCAATTTCCTCTCCACCATTCAGCTCTCTCTTACAAAAAGACATCTTTTAAGAATTAATTATCAGACACTTTATAAAAAAGAAAATACGCTAAGGTTTGTAGAGCCTCATGGATTATTCCATACACATGACAAATGGATCCTAATTGCCTGGTGCCGATTGCGTGAAGATTTTCGAAGTTTTCGGATTGATCAGATCCAAAGTATGGAGCTCACCACTCAGCCTTTCGAAGATCGCGATTTTGATCTGGAAAAATATCTGAGAAATCAGGTGAAGTGGTTGCGGTTTTAAGGAGGGCTCGCATCAAATTCCGTACAGTTTCATTCTCATGACGGCACTTCTTGATTCATCTCGGTGCCCCCTGGTAGTCTTATCAATAGTTTTTTAGTCTCTTGTTAGACACCCCTGACACACCCTTGTCACAAACTGGATCTACCTTTGTTTTCAAGATCAATTATTGCCAAAAAAAATGGAAAAGAATGCAAAAGAAACTGCGCTGGTCTTTATGCATGGTGCGGGTTTAGGAAGTTATATCTGGGATGAGGTAGTGAGAATTCTTCCCAACCAGAGCCTCCAGATCGACTATCCCAACCGGGGAAAATCTAGAGCCAATCGTCACCTTACATGGCAGGATTATCAAGCTGAGGTTGCAAGAGAAATCAGAGGTTGGAAATCGGGTCCATTTGTTTTGGTAGCTCATTCGATTGCTGCTTGTCTCAGCATTCCGCTCCTCGAAATCTTTGCCTCTGATGTCGCTGGTTTCGTGGCGATCGGTGCTTGCATCCCCAAGAGGGGACAGTCTTTTTGCGACACCTTGCCTTTTCCGCAGTCGCATTTATTGCCCTTGATTTTGAATGTATTTGGCACGCGACCCTCCAATCAAATGATCAAAGCACAACTGTGCCATGATCTGAACCAAAAACAAACAAAAAGTGTCATCGAACGATTCACCCCTGAGGCAAGAAATCTCTATACCCATAAAATCGAATACCGGCACCTGCCTGAAGATTCACTTTACATAAAATTATTGGCAGACAAAGCTTTGGCACCCAGTATCCAGGAGCAAATGATTGCCAACCTCAGCGGGGCAAGGATGGCGACTTTGAGAACGGGCCATTTACCAATGTTGAGTAAACCCCAGGCATTGGCTGATATACTGCTAGAGTACGTAGCAACAGTCAGCTGAACATACGCTAAACTCTTTTTTATCAATAAACAATTATCTATGAAAATCAAAAAAATTAATTCTTTCAATGTGATTGGAATTTCTGTCCGGACACAGAATCATCAAGACAATACCCTACAGGACATGAACAATTTATGGATGAAATTTATGGGGGAGCAAATCAGCAACAATATTCCCAACAAGCAAAGTGAAGATATCTATGCCGTCTATACGCATTACGATGGTGATTATAATCAACCTTACACCATGATCCTTGGTCACGTGGTCGATTCTTTAGAGACAATTCCGGAGGGAATGTCTGGCGTTTCCATTGAGGAGGGCAATTATCTGCCAATGGTCGCCAAGGGGGATCTAAACGAAGGTGTGGTTTATAAAGCATGGGAGTCGATTTGGCAAAGTGATTATCCACGGGCTTATACAGCTGATTTCGAGGTCTATGGAAATAAGACCGTTGATCCAAACGATGCCGAAGTAGATATTTTTATTGCGGTCAAATAGGTGGCTTCACATGCTTCACTAATTTCCTAATTTTGTAGATCATGATTTCAGAGTTAGAAGCCTTTTATATCACTCAAGAAGAACCAACAAGGAGTTGCCTGTTGGCCCTGCGTCGATATATTATGGACTTCAATCCATTGATCACCGAAACATGGACACACCGGATGCCCATGTTTCGGTATCGGGGCAAATTATTCTGTTATCTCTGGATTGAAAAGATGTCTTATGTACCTTACATTGGTATCTACCGAGGATTGGAAGTAAAGCATCCCAAACTTGAATTGGGCAAGCGAAAAAAGATGAAGATTATGTTAGTGGACCCTGAAATGGATTTACCCATCCAAGATCTTCAACAGATTTTTAGCCTCGCGATTAAACTGTATGAGTAAACATCGATGCAGACAGTCGTTGCCACAAAGATCTACCAAGGGGATTTTTGATATTTTCTCACTAAATGGACTTTGGATTCGTCAAAATATTACGGTCTATTGAATGCGAGTGTTGAAATCAGAAATTAAAGATGACAGATATTGTACTAGTAACTGGAGCTAATCGAGGGTTGGGCAAGAAGGTATGTGAAATGCTGGCAAGCATGGGTGCGCAGGTGATCCTAACTTCAAGAAATCGAGAGGAGGGAAATTGGGTCGCTAGAGAAATTCAAGCAAAGGGTCAGCAATGCTTCTTCTGCCATCTTAATCTAAAGGTCGAAGCAAGTTTTCAGGAAGCCTTTCGGTTAGTTCGTGCAGAATTCGGCAGGATCGATGTACTCATTAACAATGCAGCCATTCATTACGATGTGACTAATTCGGTCATCGATCCCGACTTTCCAATGGTTGCTGAGACGTTCGAGACGAACCTTTTAAATACTTGGAAACTTACCACCGTCATGCTTCCTCTGTTGAGACAAAGTGAGCACGGTCGCATCGTAAATGTGTCCAGCTCGGCAGGTGCATTGCACCAGATGGGTGGGGGAACACCCGCCTACTCAATGACCAAGGCTGGTCTGAATGTATTGACCATAAAATTGGCCGCCGTTCTACGGGGAGAGATCTTGGTAAATTCCGTATGTCCCGGTTGGGTCAGAACCGACATGGGTGGTCCCCATGCACCACGAAGCTTGGTAAAAGGTGCTGCCAGCATCATCTGGGCTGCACAACTCGAAAAAGGGGGACCAACCGGAGGCTTCTTTAGGGATGGTCAGCCCATCCCCTGGTGAGGGACTCTGTCGTAAATGACCATCGGCTTATTTTTCAGCCAACCATTCCAAATAATCTACCACGGCAATAAATTCATAGTTTGACAATCCTTTAATGGCGTACATCTTACTATTTTCTCGAAAACTCTGGGGACTTTTTGCGTAGGCAATGATATTTTCCCTACTCCAGTATTCTGTGATATTTTTGGGTCGATTGAATTCTGGACCTAACGTACCACCGATTCCATTGAGTGGATGGCATTTCTGGCAGTGCTTTTTGAAGGCAGTGAATCCCATTTCGAGATTTGTCTTAGAGGGTGGTTTAAGGCTCAAATAGGGATCACTGGGTAGCAATTTAATGTAGCTTAAGCCATAGGGCCAGGCCAAGGTGTAATCACCAGGGGGGGCGTTTGGCCACACCAAATAATAGGGTGCATATCGCCCGGTAAGTTGTTCGGGCCACCTTTGACCCATCGGTGCATCAACATCTTGAAAAGCCAAATAACCACCACCAGCCCCCAAAACTTCAGTTATTGAATTTGTAGGGGTGTATCCATCTTTACACACCCACTCTATTTGGGCTTGGGTGGTATCAAGTTGGTACTCCCTAATCCACATTCTTAACACCGGAAGGAATGGATAGGCAAGATATCTTGCGGTTTTTTTTCGGGCTGGATCATTTTTGATTTCAATGGTATCAAATGCTATAATCTCTGCAAAGGGAATTTCTTCCAAGTCAAAGGAGAACGATTTCTTAATCACGTTCGTGCCTTCCCGGGCATGGGAGGCCTGCTCAGCTGGGTAGTCGCAACCAGCGAACCAAAGTATGATGACCGACAAAATCAGGCGCATAGGTCAAAGATAGCTTTCCCTCTAGAAAGGAAACTACAATTGTCATGCAGGCTAGCCTGCAGAAAGTATTTTGGATCTTAGCAAAACACATAAGGCAAACTGGATCATCTATACCGATAATTTCTCAATGATGTCCTTTTTATATTTTGCGGACACAGGAATCAAGGTGTCGCCAATTTTAATTTGATTGCCTTCCAGATACTCCACATGATCTAGGTTGGCCAAATAGGACCGATGCACTTGCATAAAGTTTGGAGGTAGCTGTTTTTTAAAAATGTTCATGCGCTCCTTCGTGATGTAGGTTTTTGAGGGGGTGAAAACTCGGATATAGTCACCATAAGCCTGGAGGTAGAGCACCTGACCTGACTTGATCTTATAGAGCCTTTTCCCCTCCTTCACCAATATATGGGGCGAATCATCATTTTCTTGATCGGACCGCAATGACTTCTTGGCTCGATTTACCGCCATTAGAAATCTTTGCAAAGTGATGGGTTTTACCAAAAAATCAAACGCTGCGACATCAAATGCTTCTACTGCATATTCCGAATAGGCCGTCGTGAAAATCACTTTCACACTTTTATCTAATGATTTGACCCATTCTATGCCCGACAACTTTGGCATGTTAATATCTAAGAAAATCAGATCCACCGAATTTTGGTCAAGGTATGCTTGCGCCTCTAGTGCAGAATTGAAACTGCCTAGCAGATTAAGTTCGGTTAGTTCTTCAATATACTGTTCTAGAATTTCACGGCCTAAAGGTTCGTCATCTACGACAATACAATTAATCTTCATGATAGATCAAGCTTTAATTGAGTGTAGAAATAATTGCCGTCTTGCCAGGTCTTAAGTTCATGTTTGTTGGGGTAGATCAAGTTAAGCCGCCGTTTGGCATTTCGTAGGCCTAGGCCTCCGGCTGAAGTTATCCTGGTGGCATCATAATTATTCTTAGTTTTCAATTCAAGTTTTCCACCACTATTTCTCATTGATATATAGATTTCTGCGTCCTCCTTGGCGTAGTGTTTAAAGCAATTCTCAATAAAGGTAATAAGTAAGAGAGGTGCAATCAAATACCCCTCATAATCCCCCTCCTTCGTAAACTGAATCGTAGCTGATTTTTCTAAACGAAGTCTTTCTAAGGAAATATAGTCCTCCAAGTATTTCACCTCGGTTTCCAGCAATACTTGTTCTGCCTCTGTTTCATACACCATATACCTAAGTGCATCCGACAGCTTCACTAAATAGTTACGAGTACCTTCGTCTAGACTTGTCGTCATTGCATAGATATTATTAAGACTATTGATCAGAAAATGCGGATTGACTTGAGCCTTTAAACTACGTAATTTTACCTCTTGATTTTCTCTTTCCAACAAACCCTTTTGACGCTGAAGGGTAAACTGCATCGCTGATAGCATTAACAGGGTTGAAATAATCAGATAGGCAAAAACAAACTGCGAGATTTGAAAATGGGAAAAATAAGATATGAAATAGTATCCTGGCGCTAAATAATCGGATAGAAAGTCAAACACCAGGTGGTGTAGAACCACACCTAGCAATGTGAGCAAAACCAATCCTGCTGCAAGTAACCAAGGGTTTTTTTCTCCCCAACGGCGATAGATGGCTTCATTTAGGTAAACGACAATAAGCAGCGGCACATGAAATAGCAATGTATAAATCACGTCAGATCTCCCACCCTCATAGTCGATCGTAAATAATCGATATAAAACAATAAACGAAATAAGCCATAAGCCCAGATGTGCCAGTATTCGGGTAGTTGTCGATCGTTTATTATCCTCCATATCCCCGCAAGAGTTCTGCTTCTGAAAAGAGGGCTGGATCATCGCCATATTTCTCAAGAAAAGCCCTTAACTCTATCGTTGAAGCTGTCAATACAATTTCATCATCCCCAATTCGCTCATGCTTGAGTCTAACTCTTTTTTGCCTGATTAACTTTTCAACATATTCGGTATCAATAGGATAAATCATTAAGCCGTTTGCATCCATGCGATATTGGGCGAAGGTGTGAGCAAAAAGATAATTGCTGGCGAAGCGTCCTTGCAATTCTTTCGATTTAGGAGGATAAGGCTTAAAATCCATATATCTGAGCCCTCCAATTTCGGTCAAATGAACACATAATCTGGTTGTCACAGTATCTGAATGTGATCTTTCGCGATGAGTCAAAATATAATAGGGCAAGGAACTGAATTCACTGACTCCCATACCTGGTGGACACATTGAAGGTACCCCAACGGAGAGTTGAACATGACGGTCCTTTTCTGGATGATCGAACTGGATCCTTCCTGCCCTTTCAAAGGTCCAAGAAATTAAACCAGCCTCATTGGCAAAATGGTCCGGATCCTGCCCTAACCCTTTCTCCGTTTCGGGACTTTGGTGAGAGGGAGTTTTAAGTTCCATCGTCGGAGACTGCTCCTCCAGCTGGCTCCATACTCCCAAAATGGCATCGTCTACCATTCGATTTTCGTCTGTCACAATACCATGAAGAGATGGGATACAGCCGGATATGATCAGCGCACAAAGGAGGGCCAGTAAGAAATTCAAATACCGCATATCAAAAGATTATCTAAAGAATAAATCAGATCAAACATGCGGCTTTCCAGCCATTCAAACCAATTTTATCGGTGACTGGGGTCTAATCGTCGTTGAATTGCAGATAAGCTGAAATTCAAAATGTGACTAAACTCGAGAAATCCTTAATTTTTGCTCAGCCGGTCAAGAATATTTCGAGTAATAATCTCGACAGTCTGGTCCCCTCCTCGAAGACCATGTGCCCAATCGGTAGAGCCCACGGTCACTACGGTACCACCGCGCGAATACGTTCCCAAAACAGCAGCTCCTTCTCTACCCTTCTCCCACCTTTCGTACCACTCACTATCATCTGGATGCCAGGTAGCTGGTGCGGTAGCTAGTATTTCGAAATTTTCCGGGGTGCCATCTCGAAAGGTTGGTCTGGGAATGCCATCCTCCCAGATCATTTCACAGCCATCACATTCATAACCAACGACAGTATGCAGACCACCAAATTCAGCTCCGTAAGACAAATTTGTACCTGAAAATATCCAGTGTTGTGGTTGATGGATGCGATAGGCACCGGACCCATCCATATGCTGCCCATGACTACGATGGTAGCCACCATATAAAAATCCCACCCCAGTCAAATTATTCTCCGGTCTATCCACTAAATGGTGACTCCATAAGGTAGATAATGTATCATGCCCACCAGCTGCAAAGACGGGATCCATGTGATAATTTTGTTTCCAACAGGTTAACGCCCGGCCCTGATCTTCGCTACGCACCTGCCAGCAAACACTGTTGCCACTGAAAAAGGCCACATTTCCTCCCTGCTGAATATAGGCCTCAAGATGATCGCGCATGGGGGCGGACCAGTATTCATCGTGTCCTACACTGAGCACAAGATGGTAAGCTGCAAGCATTTCTGGATGAAACTCTAAATCAGAGTTCACTGCATACTCTAAGACGTATCCATTCTGTTCTGCCCATTTGACAAAATCAAATTCCCAACGGTGAAATAAAGAGTTAGGTGGCCGGTCGAAAGAAACCCGGTGCCCTTGAAGATGTGATTGAGCATGATAGCCATATAGACTGAATCCTCCCCAATTATTGTAGGCATTATAAGTATTCGTAGCCAATTGCAAGAGTATTTTTGAAGTAGACCCCGGCACCGAAGATCTTACTACAAAAAATAATTTCCCCTGTGCCGAGCGCATTCCGCGGTGAACAAATTTTTCGCCACGGTCTTGGATGTGAAGCGTGACTTCATAGTAGCCGGACTTCCAAAATTCCGGTATTGGCATTTTGACCAAACCTGGCCAATTACAGCCATGCGACGATGCATTTTCTGGAATGAAATGACTCGACACAGGAATGGAATCATTTATATAGACGGTATCATAGGTGGCTCCCATCCTTACAATCGTCAACCTACACTGATCGTTGGATGATGCCAGATGAAAAGTAATTTCCTCACCGGGCAAGTAACTCAACTTATTGCAATAGCCCTCTACATAAAAGCTTTGGCTATGTACGGAGGTGGGGGCTTGGAGCCAGAAAAGAGAAAACAGGTAAAATCGAAAATCAGTATTAATATTCAGATACATTGGCCATTGGCTTTGATGAAAGATATGAAATGATCGGATAAGACGTGAAAATTGTATATGTGCTTCTGCAGCATTTTAATTGGCATTACGGATGCAATGCAAAAGCGAACACGAAGCCAGCATCCATCTAGTTAAAAACACTGACAGAAAAATCGAAAGCATATGAAATTCAGACACAGACATGTTGCATGAGTGGATATTATTCTTGAGAGCTGCCGATGTTTTATCTTCATGGTGGATGAAACTGAAGTTAATTTCTGCGTTTATTATCATTTTATGTGTTCTGGCAACCGGCCAGAATACGATTGGTATTACCAAATATGAAGAAACAAGCTTGGGTGGATACACTTTTTTTAGCCCTTTTTCAGGTACCAGGGCTTATCTGGTTGATCGGTGTGGCCGCCTGGTCAATGCATGGGATCGGGACACACGACCTGGACTCTCCGCCTATCTCCTAAACACCGGACAACTTTTACGAACTTTTAAGACGTCACCCCAGGGACCATTTACATCCGCTAGCAATGCAGGAGGCCTAGAATTAGTAGATTGGGACAACCAAACGGTTTGGCAGTACGAAATCAATACACCCAACCGGCTATCACATCATGATGCAGTTTATATGCCCAATGGAAATATCCTAGTTTTAACGTGGGAGCTCGTATTTGCTGAAGAATTGATTGCTTTAGGACGAGACCCATCACAAATTGCCATCGAGGGATATATGTGGTCGGAGACCATCTTAGAACTGAGGCCCACGGAGCATGACTCAGCAGTCACTGTCTGGGAGTGGCGATTGAAAGACCATTATATTCAAGATTTTGATCCCTCGAAATCCAATTTTGGCACGATAGCTGATCACCCAGAATTATTTGACATCAATCTACCTGACTTAAATAGCTCAAATTCCAATGCTACCCGTGATTGGAATCATTTTAACAGTATTGATTACCACCCCCAATTGGATCAAATACTGGTAAGTACCCGAAATTCTGATGAGATATGGATTATTGACCATAGCACCACCACTGAAGAAGCAAGGGGACACAGCGGTGGTCGTGCGGGCCAAGGTGGCGACATAATTTATCGCTGGGGAAATGCAAGCGCCTACCGGGCCCAGCCGACAACCGAACAGCAGTTGTTTGGCCAACATGGTGCGCAATGGATCGTAGACCAAGGTACTCCGACGACCGATATTATTTTATTCAATAATGGGAATGGCCGATTTGACCAAAATAAATCAACGGTAGAAATTGTTCGTCCACCCATGCAGGAAGAAGATCGCTACCTCCCACCCTCACCAGACTTTGGACCGAAAAGAGCAGAAGTGCTCTATGGCAACCAAAATGGAGAAGAATTTTATGCACCCTTTCTTTCCAATGCACAATATTTGCCAGGGGGCCATATTCTGGTAAACGCAGGAACCGCTGGTCGAATCTTCGAATTGAGCCCAGCGCGAAAAATCATTTGGGAGTATATCATTCCATTGGCAGGTGACATTCCAATTCAGCAGGGAGCTGAGCCTTCTAATAATTGGTCATTTCGTGTCTATCGCTATCTCGAAGATTTTGAAGGATTTCATGGCCTAAATCTAGTCGCTCATTTTCCCATCGAAATCGATCCAGATTTGGGACTCTGTCAGACCACTTCCTCGGATCCGGCCAAATACGCTCACTATGAAATTTTCAAGCTCGGACAGAACGGTCGCGTATTATTGGAAAAAGGAAGTCCACAACCATGGCAAATTAAGATCTGGAATACCATTGGGCAATTAATTATCTCCCAACAATTTGAAAGGGAACTAGATATTATCCTACCATCAGATGGCATTTACTATCTGTTAATTCGCGATCATAAATCCACGGTGGGAAGCCATAAGTTCATGGCCATTCGGTAGCGCGCTGTCAACACCGGATGTAACCATGAGGGCAATATTTGACCAGTCATTAAAGTCGCAGCAATAAGAGATTATCCCCAGCAAAGAGAATCTGTGAGTTGTTTTCAGTATTTTCCACTTTTCAAGCAAAAGACATGGCAAGATCTTCCTTTCTCAGCCTGCTATTCCTTCTGCCCAGTCTCCTACATGGTCAGGTTGAACACCACAACCTGAGTTATATCGGATCGGAGACCAAGGATTCGCTAAGAATGCTCAATCTGGTCTTACCAGAACTTGATGATCCTTTTCCGCTCTTAGTGTGGATCGGTGGTGGTGCCTGGTCCTATGTAGATCGCAATCAGGAGATGGACCTGGCCAGACAATTTTCCAAAAGTGGCATTGGAGTGGCCGCTGTGGGACATCGATTGAGCAATCCCATATGGCAAGATTCTTCTCTAGACGTGGGATTGCAACATCCCATACACATTAGGGATATTGCTGCAGCGCTCAGATGGATCTTTGATCAAGCATCAACGTATGGATACCAAAAAAGTCAAATTTTTGTCGGGGGATTCTCTTCCGGAGCTCATCTGGCGGCCCTGCTCTGTACAAACGAAAAATATTTGCGAGAGGTCAATTTAGACCAGCAAGACATCCGCGGCATCCTACCGGTATCTGGCACCTACGACATTTTTGATTACCATGCCGTATTTGCAAATGGCAATAGGCCGGAAATGGCAGAGACGCATGTGGAAGCAATTTTTGGATCTGGCGATTTATTTCAGGATGCTTCTCCCGTCCATTTTCGCAAAAATCTAAAGACACCCATGCTGCTCATTTCTGACACCGGATTATTTAATTACACGCACCTCTTTACTGAAAAACTGCGAGAAATATCCTATCGAGACTTTGAAGTACTGCACGTACAACAACTCGGCCATGCCGATCTATGGAAAGACTTATCGCATAATGAGCAGAGCATATATCGAAAACACATGGAAAATTTCATTTGGAGAGAAGTGGCTAGTGAAGTAAAATAGGACCATGATTCGACGTCAAAAAATTGTCTACGAAAGCGACTCGCAAAAGTATGAAGGTCTTCTCGCTTGGGATGATGCTTTGTCGGGACTGCGACCCGGCGTGATGGTTGTACACACCTTCAAAGGGCAAGGTGAGTTTGAAAACGGCAAGGCAGAGGATTTAGCGAGATTAGGATATATCGCTATGGCCATTGACCTATACGGACAGGGTCGTCGGGCTGATACACCCGAGGTGGCTACGCAAATGATGAACGAACTGAATCATGATCGGGCATTATTACTAGCACGGATTCGACTGGCCCTGGAAAGCCTTAAGCAACAGCCGAAGGTAGATGCTAACAAACTAGCTGCCATTGGCTTTTGTTTTGGAGGCAAGTGCGTGCTCGATTTGGCGAGGTCTGGTGCAGAAATAAAAGGGGTGGTTAGTTTCCATGGCATCTACGATGCTCCAAACCTACCCGACCAAAACATCCATGCAAGCGTATTGGTACTTCATGGCTGGGAGGACCCCCTCGCCCAACCACCTCAAGTGATGAGTCTTGCGGCCGAGTTGACCGACAAGCAAGCTGATTGGCAAATCCTTGCTTTCGGCAATACCGGTCATGCATTTACCAACAGGATGGCAGCAGACAGAGCAGGCGGTATGTTTTACATGCCTACGGCTGATCAACGGAGTTGGCAAGCGATGGTCCATTTTCTCAATGAACAATTCACCTAAATATCATGTGCAGAAACATCCGACAACTTTTTAATTACGAACCACCAGCCACCGATGAAGAGGTGTACGCTTCGGCCTTGCAGTTTGTGCGAAAAATTAGTGGATCAACCCACCCCTCCAAAATTAATGAGAAATTATTCTTTGAGACCGTCATTGATATTTCAGCAAAAGTCCGCTACCTGGTAGATCACCTTCAGACCAATGCTCTTCCTAAAAACAGGGAAGTTGAAAAAGAAAAAGCAAGGTTGCGAAACTTGAAGCGTTTTGGACCACGTACAGGCTCTGCGTAAACCGATAGGCACTAGAATTACTGGAGTGGTTACCTTCGGTTGATCATCGATAAGACCTTCATTGGTTCCACCTCATGGAAAATTTCCTTAGCACTTTCTTCACCATACACAAGTCGTCGCACGCTGACAACAATCTTCACCGGGCTTTTGCGTTTTAATTTGCAAACCAACCGACCTATGCGATTACTCATCCTAACGCTAACGGTCACACTCAATTGTTCTTTTCTATCGGCACAGGATACCTTGCGGATATTGCCCCTCGGTAATAGTATTACCCAGGCAGAAAATATCGGCAGCAATAATTACAATTCCTATCGAAGGGAACTCTACTTCGATTTGGGTACAATGATCACGGCACCAGATACTTTCGACTTTATCGGATCTCAGAACACGGCATATGACAATGTGCCGTTTCCGGATAGCGACTTTGATCCGGATCACGAAGGGCATTGGGGTTTTAATGCTGATGAGATAGCAAGTAATTTGGGCTCCTGGCTGACCAACTTGGATACACCTGACATGGTGCTCATGCATCTAGGAACCAATGACTGCGCCGATGGTGAATCCATCGTATCGACCATTGCTGAGCTTGAATTGATTATCGATGAGCTGCGCACATTTAATCCGCAAGTGACAACCTTTATAGCACAGGTGATTCCCTCACCAAGCCTGGATGTCTGTCTCAATGAGCTTAATGATTCTATTCCCGATCTGGCCATGCGGAAAGACTTACCTAATTCGAAGGTAATCGTTGTAGACCAAAATACCGGTTTTAACGCTGCCACCGATACCTATGACAACCTCCATCCTAACCTGTTGGGTGAAGACAAAATCGCTGCGAGATGGTTTAGTGCCATAGAGACCTTTATCAACAACTCTCTCCCGGTAGATTTGATATATTTTGCAGCTAAAAGAGTAGCGAATGAAATCGAGATAAAATGGACCACGGCAAACGAAATTGGCATCGATGGATTTGAGATTGAAAAATCTCATGACCTGGTAAATTTTCAGAAAATTGGTTTTCAAATAGCGAATTATGCTAGATCGGGTGGACCATACCAATTTCACGATCCCGAGCCAGTTCGCGGGGCAGCATATTATCGCCTGAAAATTTTGGAAGCCGATGGTCATACTGAATATTCTAATATTATTACCGTAGGTCAATTTAAAAGTGAGCCTTTCATACGCCCAAATATCTTGGCTTCGGGCGAAAACATCTACGTGTCAAGTACTAATGCAGATTCTGAAGTGCTCTTGTTAAATCTTGCCGGCCAAAGGATTGGGGTATTGCAAATCGAGGCAAATAAAGCGGTGTTGCCAGCATTAAATCCAGGCATGTACTTGATCGCTGCTATCGACAAATCTTGGGTAGAAAAAATAATTATCCACTAAAGAAGCGAAGATCTACGGGATGGCAAAAGTTAAGGTCCCCCAACAAGATTCATATTGAATGTCTTGATCTGTGTGTTCGATCATATGTATCGTGCGCAAATACCAGGGCCCCGGCTTATCAAATTTAAAGGCCAGCAGGCCATCCTTGTCGGTGCGAATTGATTTTTCGTGCGCTCGATGATCGTGGTTTTCACCCGCTTCATGTTTGTGATCATCATTGTGTGACTGGCCCACAAAAACAAGTTGATCATGCAATGGCATTCCATCGCGCAATAAAATAAAAGATAATGTTTGACCAACTTTGGCCTCATAAGGATTACTGAGGGGAATAAATTCAATGGGATAATGTAAAGCCTTTTTGAATGCATCTGACTTCTCATCCCCTACCTGAAAAATGGTTTTTACATGTTTGGCATAAAGCTCTCGTGCATCTTGATCAAGTAAACCATTGGTTTTTCGATGCTCCAAAACATCGAGGATTCCGTCATGTTGCAAATAATCGTTAAACGCCTCAGCTTCTAGATCGATAGACCTAGCTTTGGTTGAAACACCCGCAACATAGGTGCCTGTTGAACCTACTCTGACATTGAGATGTGTCTCTTCTCCCTGCTCAGTCCATGCCTTTGCGGATGGATTCTCGTCACCTTGAGGAGCAACCAGGGTTACGTCCAACATGCGATCTCGGTCGATGGTGTTCTCACTTCGATCAAAAGTTCCATTGAACAATTTGATGGTTGCCTCTTGGTTAGGTGAAAGAAAGTATGAATCCAATTTTAAGAACATATCATGGCTAGAAAACAACCAAAGGGCCATCACTAGGCCAACCCACTTCACTTTCATGGTATTCGTATTTTCAGACAAGATAGAAAGAATCATGGCGTTGTATGGCCAACCGCGAATACTGACTCCAAACTAGGTCACTACTGCTTTATTTCAATTCTTGTCGAAAACCACTACCTTCAATTTTTTAAGCAAACATTCGTGATAGCCACCACCACTGTCGGTCTGGTCTATTTTTTGAAAACTGAAAAAATTTGAACTGATGTCCTTTACAGCCATAAATAATTTGATTTCTGTTTCACTGATCTTACTCGTATGCGCTAGCACGCTCTCAGCCCAAAATGATCGTGAGGTCTTATATGATGGTCCTTTGGGTGTTCAGGCTTTTACATTTCGTAATTACTTTCCTAAAGACTTCATCACCACCTTAGACACCATTAGTGCTATGGGCTTTACTGAAATCGAAGGAGGTGGAAGTAGTATCAGTGACGATGACTACCGTCGACTGTGCGAAGAGCGAGGGATTCGAATTCCATCAGTGGGAGCCAGCTTTGATCAATTGCAGAAAGATCCGCAGGCAGTAGCTCAAAAGGCGGTCAACTTGGGTGCTAAATACGCGATGTGTGCCTGGGTCCCTCATGAAACGGGCCACTTTACCCGTGCCAATGCGGATAAAGCTATTGAGGTTTTCACGGCAGCCGGCAAGATTTTGAAAAAGCATGGTGTAATGTTGACCTATCATTTTCATGGATATGAATTTCAACCTCATGGTGAGGGAACATTGTTGGACTACATCATCGAAAACACCGATCCCGAATTTGTCAATTTTGAGATGGACATCATGTGGATTCACTTTGGTGGTGGCGATCCTGTGGCCCTGATGAAAAAATACCCCACGCGATGGAAATTGATGCACCTAAAAGATCTGAAGAAGGGCACTCCGAAGGATCTTACCGGGGGGACCAATCAGGAATTTAATGTTGTTTTAGGACAGGGTGAACTTGATATGCCTGCCATTATGAGGACCGCCCAAGAAATTGGCATCGCACACTATTTTATCGAAGATGAAAGTAGTCGAATTTATGAGCAACTGCCTAAAAGCATCGCCTACTTGCGCGGAGAGCATTGAGCACCCACTTTGGGGTCTGATCATTTCTAAGTTGATCACCAGTACACCCACGTGTATTTTTTGATGGAATTCTATTGAAATGTCAGGCGTAATAAGAACTTTGCTTAGCATCACGGCATTTTATGAACTACCAATATCAGTTTAGCGACAAAATCGCTTTGGATTGGGTCATTAAAAATCTAAGACCTTTTCTGTTTCCTGACTTATCAAAAAAAAGAGATCGCATTCAAAAAAATTTCAGTGGTGTGATCGCTGCCCTAGACCAGCAACCGGTAGGGCTTATCTTATCGACCTTCGGAAAAACCAAGGCCGAAGCACGAATTCACTCTTTCGTCGTCCATCCCGATCACCGAAATCGTGGCATTGGAAAACAATTGTTATTGATCTTGGAAGACAATTTAGCCCAGGAAGGGTGTGTCTTGGTGGAGGGTACCTTTCGAAGACATTGGCAGTCGGTGCCTCACCTGAAAGCACTGCTAAAAAGCAGCAATTGGTCAGAACCAAAGAAGGAACTGGTGATTGTGCGAGGAGAGACCAAGAAAGTGCTAAAATTGTTTATGGATGATCGTCTCTCGTTGCCAGATGGTTATGCTTTTCAGGCATTTGTCAAATTAAGTGAGCAAGAAAAATCGGAGATTAAAGAAAAGAAGGTCACACAAAATTGGTACCCTGACATTCTCAGCCCCTTCACGTACGAAAAAACTATTAATCCAATAACGAGTCTCGCACTCAAATATCAAGATGAGGTGATTGGCTGGGTGATTTCTCATCTCATTGCACCGGATCTTAATGAGTTTACCTCCTTATTTATTGACAGCCAGCATCGATCTTATAAAATGGCACATTTGTTAATGCGCGAAACCATTAATCGGCAGTTTAAACAGGGAATCTCAAAATTCTTAATTACTTCGACTTCAGATAATTATGTGATGTCTCGTTTTCTCATTCGGCATGCACCAGAAACAGATGTCTTTTTTACGACGACCTACCGCACCAGCAAGAAATTAGGCAGCGCCAATTTGAGTAGACGTTAGCGACCGATATTCGTGCCTATCTAATGGCCGCATTCCCACGCACTTTCGAGCTTATCCGAATAGCATCCTCTACATCGTAGACAAATATTTTTCCATCACCTACTTGATCTGTTCCGGCATTGTCCAAAACTACATCGATGCACTTTTGCAGATTCTCATCACTAATAATGCACATAATCATGATACGCGTCTGCAAGATCATGGTCTGCTCGGTTCCTCGATAGCGCTCCGAATACGTTTTTTGTAGACCGGTTCCCTTTACCGGCACCACCGTAAGGCACGGTATGCCCGCCTTTTTCAGACCTTCTTGAACGGCCTTTAACTTAGACGGCCTTATAATTGCTTCGATTTTTTTCATCTCAATTGATTGTCATAGATTACTCAAAAGTGGAATAGGCCTCAACTCCCAAGGAGGCCGCATCAATGCCCGCATTTTCTTCCTCCCTGGAAACTCTGACACCAACGGTTGCTTTCAAGATAGTGAATACCAGATAAGTCACTGCGAAGGAAAAAATGGCAATGGTCGTCACCCCTATTGTTTGCGTGATCAGTTGTCCAGCTCCCCCTCCAAAAAAGAGTCCACTCTCCTGTGCAAATAAACCTACGGCAATGGTGCCAAATAATCCGTTAATACCATGTACGGCAATCGCTCCCACCGGGTCATCTATTTTCATTTTGTCGATTACCACCACTGCCACATCGACCAAAACCCCTGCTACCAGACCGATGATAATGGCCGAATTGGGACCGACTACATTACAGCCTGCCGTAATAGCGACAAGTCCGGCAAGTACTCCATTGATCACCATAGTAATGTCGATTTGGCCATATCTAAAATAAGTATAAGCCATGGTGGAGGCTCCTCCAGCTGCGGAGGCAAGGAAGGTATTCACCACCACTTGACCAATGAGCTCCCAATTTCCAACCGCTCCAAGGGTTGAGCCCGGATTAAACCCAAACCAGCCAAACCAAAGAATAAAGGCGCCTACAGCCGCTAGGGGCAAATTGTGACCGGGAATTGGTGTAATGGTTCCATCGGGCTCATATTTTCCAATTCTAGGTCCAAGCACAATCGCCGCCGCTAAGGCGGAAAATCCTCCCATCGCATGCACTGCTGCCGAACCAGCAAAATCGTTAAAACCCATGTTGGCCAGCCAGCCATTCGGGTTCCACACCCAATTAGCAGCCAAGGGATACATAACGGCACAGAAAATAAATACGAAAATGGCGTAGCCCCACAATTTCATTCGCTCAGCCACTGCTCCAGAAACGATGGAAATTGCAGCCATCGCAAATCCCAATTGAACAAACCAAAATAATTGATTGGAAATATTTAACCCCAGTCCTAAATCACCATTCGAAATTCCGGAATCAAAAGCAAACCAACCATTTGATTTCCCGTAGGCAATGCCAAATCCGATGAGGTAAAATGCCAGGCCGCCAAGGGCAATATCAATAATCACTTTCGCAATAATACTCATAGCGTTCTTACCACGAATAAATCCTGCTTCAAGTAGTGCAAATCCACCTTCCATCTGAAAGATCAGCGCAGCACAAAGTGCTACCCAAACGGTGTCAATACCTCGGAGTAAGTCCAGGTCAGCTATCTGTTCCATGTAAAATTTTTCGTTTTGTGATGCCTAAGCAGATGTAATAAAGGCATTTGGTGCCGGTAGCCTTCAACATAATATCTCTCGAAATGTCATATTCAAACGACACCCACACTAGGTTCGAACTAGTCTATAGAGCCTACCATATTTAAATATTAGTAGCTCCCTTGAATACTCCAAATTGTGATATCCAAACCTCACCATTCTTTGCGGCGAATGGATTTTGATTTAGACATCTCACAAAATATTCATGAGATAAATAATATTGAATTTGTGAAGTCCAGGAGCTGGGTCTGGGTGCAGGTGCTCTCTAAATCCAACAAAGATCTGAGACATCGATCAAGGCGACGCGTCGTGTCATGCCTTACCTAGGTACATGGGCAAGGCAGAAAACACTAGAGAACATCCAACCAATTGCAGTTTTGAAAGGTGTAACTCACGATCTTGTCTGGGTGCATACTAGCAAACATCATGTGATTCATCCAGACTCATGACCATCACCAACGAGGTCCTGGCATGTGGTATGGATGCAATCCTTGCAGCCCGGTGCAATCGCCATCTCACGCCGATGATACTGCATGGGTGGAGAATTACTCGGCAAAAATTATTGCGCGCGAAACCAGATGCTCACCTTGCCTGATGGTCAGAAAAGCTTCTGTTCCCACAAACTTCTTACTCTCCAGCACACCTCTGAACTGTCCTGAAAAATCATCAATTATTTTTTCATAGAGTAAAACTCCGAGCACGTCATGCACCCTGATTCTTACCTCTCCAGGTGGTGCATCAAAATGTAAGTGAAGTTTAAATTTAGCTGGATTCGGAAAAGTAGTTAAATAGCTTAACCAATCACCAGATAAATATTGGGGTGATGGTAAAAGTTCCTCATCAAGCTTTGTGTCCTCGCTTTCAGTATTCTGAGCCTGCTCGCTAGGTGTAGCAGGTAATTTTTGCGAATTCTTGGAGGTGATAATTTCCAAAGCCTTTTGATTCACTGCCTGATACTTCTCCGCGGCAGCAGATTCATCCAGGAGTCGAACTTGATAGACTTCTTCAGCCGATAAACTGATGCTATCTTTTTCCATGATTTTCCCATCGACTATGAATAGTGGTCTGGGTGTTATTTCAAAATCTTCCAGCATCGTTAGTGCTTGCTTGGCCAACAGAGTATTCTCGACTACCTCCGGGAGGGGTTTTTCCTCTTCTCCATCCAGCAGTGACTCATGTCGGGCGGAGAAGGGTTTCTTCACAAATTGGCCATCCAAATCAAAGCGGATGGGCATGGAAATGTAAGAATCCACAGCTCGACCATTTAATTTTGCAGGTTGCCAGGCATCGGCCAGGTTATTCATATTCTGAATCAGGTATTTGGCCTCGTCTCCGCATTTAGCGCCAATATCTCTTGTAATCTGAGGGTTACCAATCTTGCCGTGCTTTGTCACCATAAATCTAATCACAACCGTGCCTTCTACGCCTGCTTCGCGGGCGATTTCAGGATACTGTAAATTTTCTGCGATGTAGGCATTAAATTCCTCCATGGCACATTTTTGCGCTTCTTCTCCCTCAATATCTTCACAACCGGGAAAGCGTGCCAACTGATCCAATCTCTTAGAGTCCTTGGCAACCTTCTCAGTTCCTTGAGAATCGATGATCACTCCGGTTCTTTGCAGATCTTCCGCTGAAAATTCACTGAGCTGGAGATTTAAAACACCCCCGAAGGCAATGTCTCCATATTTTATTTTCGCCTCATCAGGTGGCGTATAAGATTGACTGATAATTTTGTCGGGATCAATGGCATGCCAACGACCCGAAATCAGATATCCATTGATATTTAGTAAAGGAAAATGACCTCGCATTTTTTTCAAGGTAGGTTCCAACTTCGCATAAATCGGCGGCATCCGGTCAAGTTTGTCGATAATAGCTGTTGTTCCGATTTTCTTGGCCAATTCACGTTTAAAGGAGACGTTTAAGTTACGATCATGGATCCACTCTAAAAACACGCCTGTTTCCGCTGCCACTTCTCGCAAAGTTTCATTAATTTTTGATGCTGAAATGTTTTCTGCTTCCTTGTATTCAATAATTATTTTTCTTGCCCTATCCATTAGGTCAACCACACTATGTGCCTCGATGATGGCTTCCTTCACTTCTTTTTTCAATGGATCATTACTTTCCTTCACAGCCGAATTTGAAAATAGAAACAGGGCCAGCATCAGCATGGGGACAAAAAGGGCATATTTGGTCAGGGCAGAACGATGTGATTTTCTTTG
Organism: Saprospiraceae bacterium; assembly: GCA_965223215.1. GTDB lineage: Bacteria > Bacteroidota > Bacteroidia > Chitinophagales > Saprospiraceae > JABDMH01. Next base: position 1,989,266 of record CBDCVZ010000010.1, read on the forward strand.
AATAAGCATACTAATTCGATTTCGAAGTTCAGAATTAAAGAATTGGTTGGCCAAACGAATTTCCAACGCTGATTGTGAAGCACCGAGCAGCATTTCCCGGTATTGAGACATGCCTTCAGATTGAGTCACAAAATCATCCGCATAGTATTCATGAGATTCGCGGAGTGCTTTTTTATACAGCACTAGGATTGGGTTAAACCAGAAAAATATATGAACGATTTCGGTTAATATAATATCAAGACTATGCCACTGACGTACATGACAGATTTCGTGACGAATGATCTGGTCCCAACGCTTGGGTAGCGGTAATTCTTTACTGAGAAAAATCCATGAAAAAAAGGAAAATGGCAAATGAGCTCTATCCGTTTGAACCAGCGTGTAGAGACCATATTTTTCTTTCTTGCCTTTTCTGTACCATTGAAAGATCTTGTTTATCCCTAACCCAAATCTAGTTGCAGCAACCATGCATCCAATCAGATAGATACTGACCACGATTATTCTGAGCCAATCGATTTTACCAGTTTCTTGAACGGCAGTATCAATGTACCGAGGCGTTTCAGATATGAAATATAATACTTGACCGGCATCCATCGGATATGTGGAAGTCATCGACTTTAGCCACATACCGATGTGAGGAATGAAAAGCGCCAGAAGTAAGGTTCCTAATAGGTAGTATCGGTTGATGGTAAAGAAAGTCTCTCGACGTAAAAAGAAAAAATAGACCAAGTAGAAAACGACCCAACACAAACTAACTTGAATGAGGTAAGCGATCATTCTTCCTCGAGTTTGGCCTTAATAGATGCTAATTCGCTCAAGGTAAGATCATCCTCTCTCACTAAAAAAGAAACCAGCTGATCCACCGATCCTTCAAAGTAGTTGGACACCAAATTTCGTAAAGAAAACTTCGAATAATCGCTTTTTTGTATCGTTGGAAAGTAGACGAAGGATCTACCCACTGAGCGATGACCAACAAAGCCCTTTTTCTCCAAAATTCGACATACGGAAGAAATCGATGAGTGAGGAGGTTTAGGGTCACACATGAAGGTGATCAACTGAGATACCGATCCCTCTCCATGTTGCCAAAACAACTGCATAATTTCCTCTTCGGCTTTAGTCAGCTTTTGCAATGGCGCATCTTTCATTTTCAATAAACAATCAAGTGTTAGCTCTCCAAATATAACGCAATTATACGTTGCAACGCAACTATACGTTGAATAAAATCAACAATCGGCCCGCACATTAGGGCTAATGTATTGATTGTCAAGGAGATAGGTCAGATTATTTTATTTGAGCATGGGCCGAAGTACGCGATCTATCCATAGACCATCTTTCCGTGTTACACCATCTGGATCGGTAATGGCATCATCACATTCATCTTCCATGATGAACCAACCATCGTATTTGGTATCCAGTAGATATTGGGTAATTTCAATGAAATCGATGTTGCCATCTCCCGTAGCTGCCCAGCGGCCATCCGAATGCATATCTTTATAGTGTACCAGGTTGGTTTCATTCCGGTATTGGCGCATCATCTGCAAGGGATCCATTTCGCCTTTAGCAATGTGCCCAACATCAGGACAATATCCGATCGCTTCCAGATCCAACCCATTCATCATTACCTCGTAGTCATCAGCTGTGCGAAAAACGGAACCAGGCGGTGAATTCGGGTGTTTTGAACAGACAATTCCCCGATCCGCGGCTCTCCTAGCAAAATCATTCACACAGGCGATACAATGTTTCTGACGTTCTCGCAATTGCGATCTATCGGATTGCGGCATTTGTACCAGCAACAATAAAGTATCAGGAAAATGACCCAAATATTCGATCCAGGCATCCGCGCGGCTTCGTTCCTCCACTGTCTCCTTGGAGTGTAGCCAATCTTCCACCACGCAATGCACCGCGAATTCTAAGTCATATTTATCGAGTTGTTCTTGCATGAGAACGGGATCAGAGAGATGTTGCAAGAAACTGGATTCTGGCTCGATGCCAGCAAAACCGGCTTCCCGGCAAATACGCATGATGTGTTCAAGTTTGCCTTTGTATTGTTCACCAGGCATCTGCCAAGTGTAGGTCTCACATCCTATTTTAATCATCATCTAACATTTTCCGTCATAACAAGTCAAATTTTTCAACCGCTTAGAAGCCGAAATCCCTTGCAATATACTATGTATGGATCGGTTGGAATGAATCAAAAATTTCTGTTCACAAAGTCTCTCTCCTCTTTTCCATCTGCAGTTCGTTGATTTTATTACCTTAATAGCCTAAGATCACTCAGATCCTATCCAAATTCAACACGAAAGCGCACTCAAAATGAAAAACCAAAGAACCAACCGACCCCCTATTGCCCTAAATCTCTTTTTACTCCTCTCCTGCCTATTAATGCTCCCAGATCTTCAGGCACAAACAAAGTTTGACTACCAAAATCGCATCGACCTCACTTTTGAGCAGCGCTTGCAATTGGGCAATCAATACTTCAATCAAACAAATAGAGAACGTGGCAATGGTTATAAACAATTCGAAAGGTGGAAGTACTGGAGCCGACGCTCCTTGGATGAAAATGGTCGAATTATAACCCAGGAACAGATCGACCGTGAGGTGGCCCAGTTTAATGGCCAGTTAGCTAAAGGGGCCATACAAAGTGCGATCTCTGGCAATTTAACGGAAATGGGTCCAATGGCAGCCACCAATACATCGACCTGGTCTTCACATCTAGGCCGGTTGACCTGGATATCGGTTGAGCCCGGAAATTTCAATCACATTTTAGTCAGCGCACCCACCGGAGGTGTGTGGAAAACGACGAACAATGGAGGCACCTGGACGCCACTGTTTGATGGTATGACCAACATGAATGTCTATGCAACCGAAATTAGCCATGCCAATAGTCAACACTATTTTGTAGGAACCAATGGCAGTGGCATTTGGAGATCAACCAATGGAGGTACTACCTGGACTCAATCTACCGGCATTACCAACGGGGATCTGATAAATATGATCAAGATGCATCCCACCGATGCCAATACATTATATGCTACGGGTCAGTTTTTTAATGGAAATCTCTACCGCTCCACCGACGGAGGTGCATCGTGGGTTGTGGTATTCAACGATGGTATCGCTGGGTTATATGACATTGAATTTAAACCCACCGATGCCAACACTATTTACATTGGAGCAGTTGCTGGAATTTATGTCTCAACCAATGCGGGAGTTAATTTTAATTTTATAGGTGATGGAGCACCATTTGCAGGTGCAGGAGTGATAATGATGGCTGTCACCCCGGCAAATGGTAATTATGTGTATGCCCTGGCTGAGAATGGTGGAGGATTTCATGCAGTGTATCTTTCTACCGACTCCGGAACAACCTGGAATACGCAATCTGATAATTCTGGAGGGAATAACAATATCTTGACCTACGTCCAAACGAATGCCGGAGGACAAGCCCCGCGAGATCAAGACATCGAAGTGTCGCCAACCGACGTCACAGAAGTTCATGTGGCAGGAGTCGAGACCTGGAAGTCTACCAACTCTGGGGTTACCTGGACCCAATCTACCGACTGGAACTTGGGGGAGCTAACACTTCCTTTTATTCATGCCGACATTGACCAGCTGACATACGTAAGTGTCGGAGCTACCCACCGTCTCTATGCGGCAACCGACGGTGGAATCTTCTACTCTGACAATGGTGCGGCAAATTGGACTGATATTACCCAAGGTATTGGAACACGTCAGTTTTATCGAATTGGGGTCTCCAAAACAGAAGTAGATCGAGTGGTGGGGGGATCACAAGATAATGGAGGGGGCATCATTCGCGGTGGCGTATGGTACGACTGGTTGGGTGCCGATGGCATGGAAACTTTTGTCGACAAATCGGTAGCCAATACCATCTATGGAACAACGCAAAATGGTTCACTATATAAGTCGATTAACGGTGGGAACACGATCATTGGCATTAACCGGCCAGCTGGTGAGGGTGACGGTGCTTGGATTACGCCTTTTGAAGAAGACCCGGCCGCCGCTAACACCATTTATTCAGCCTATCGGCAAGTGTACAAATCAACTGACGGAGGTGGTTCTTGGAATCCGATCTCGAACTTCACGAAAACAGGCATGGGTGCTGATACGACCCTCATGGAGCTTAAGATCGCACCCTCGGACAATCAAACCATCTATGCAGCCTTTTCAGGACGAATGTACCGTACGACTAATGGTGGGACGAATTGGACGTTGCTGACATTTCCAGTTGCCTTTACACAAATCAACTACATCACCGTTCATCCCACAAACGCCAATCGGCTGATGATCACCATTTCTGGCGGAACCGCACGCGTCTTAGAAAGCATCAATGCCGGTACGAATTGGACCGATATTTCAAGTAATTTGCCAGCATTAGCCACCCAGTGTGCCCTTTATGAAGCAGACGCCACTGATGGCATCTATGTGGGAATGAATCCGGGACTCTACTATAAAAACAATGCTTCTGGCGGTAATTGGACCAATGCTGGTAACAACCTACCCAATGTATCGGTCACTGAATTGGAGATTCAGCATAACACCCTTTACGTCGGCACTTATGGAAGAGGACTATGGAAAGCATCATTGGGAGCTGGAGCAACATACACTTGGACGGGGGCCGTCAATTCAGACTGGATGACCGCTGGCAATTGGAGCAGCACCATGGTACCAACCGGTGCCAATGATGTGATCATTCCAAATGTCACGAATGATCCAGTGATCTCCAATGGGCAAATGGCATCCTCAAACAGCGTGGTGGTGCAAGCAAATGGCTCACTTACCGTACAATCGGGGGGCACCCTGAATACAACCACGAATAATTTTTCAGTGGATCCGGCGGGTCTCTTCGATGCGCAAAATGGATCAACGGTCAACATTCCGCAGTGATGGTGTAGCCGTCAGTTGGATTGGGCAGCGGGCATTTGCAGTTTGCAGTCGGCAGTTTGTTGCCTCATAAATAACGTTGACAGGTTGGTGTCTGGAGATTGGACCTTATCGCTAGTAGGGATATCAGCAGAATGAAGTACCAAAGTCTCAATGCCGAGTTCAGATAATTCTCGCTGCAACCAAAAACCACTAAATCCAGCTTCATAGGCACACAAATATTGTCCTCCTGGATAGTTCTTTTCTAGATAGGAGGCAACCTTCTGTGATGATGGTGGGTTCATATGAATTCTCTTTTGTACCGAATTTTTAGTTAAAACTTGTATCTCCCAACTCTTAAGATGCACATCAATCCCACAGTAGATTTTCTTACCTTCAAATAAATTTTTCATAAGGTTCCAGTATTTTTTGATTAAAGAATTTTCTGATATCTCTAATCTAAGGCTGGAACCTTTTACTTTCAAACATAAGGTCTGTTGAATTTCCGCGGTCGCTCCAATTAAACCGGGGTGTCCGCCCACCACGGGGATCTTGCCGAAAGTTGGGTTTTGGGATTTAATTTTAACGTCTGGTGTTCTGTTTTTTGCACATTGTCTTTTAGCCTTCGGTCGCACTTGCATCTTGGAATTTGGAATTTGGTGTTTGGTCTAGTGATCCAGTAAAAAATCTGTTGTGCAGCGATTGAATTTCTCCAAGTCCTCCCAGTGATGAACATGTCCACCAGTAGGAAATTCAACCAATTGGGAATTTTCAATTCCATCGTGTAATACTTTTGAAAAGGCTGGAGGTGTAAAAATATCCATCAACCCAATGGTGATAAGTGTCGGAACCTTTATTTGGCTTAATCGATCGACCGTATCGTGATGGATGCAAGCATCCAGCTGACCATTGAATCCAGCTTCGGTCTGCGGGTTTTTATTTTCAGCAGCTGCTTGTTGGCCTGCCTTGAGATCAGCTAAATGAGTTTCATAGTAAGGTGGGGCAAAAATCCACAACTGCAGCAATTCCATAAAAGTATCGGGATCACTGGTCACTCGGATTTTCTTTAAATTCTCATAGACCGTTTTTGCATAATTATTGAATTTCGGCCAGGTACTTATCAGTGCCAGTGATCGCACTCGATTTGGATGCTGTAAAGCCAGCTCTTGAGCAATGGCTCCACCCATAGAGATTCCGGCTACTCGAGCCTGGTCTACTTTGAGAAAATCCATAACTGCAATCGTGTCATTGGCCATCATTTTTGTTGAATAGGGTCCAGTGGGCTGATCTGATTTTCCCACCCCACGATTATCGAGGATGATACAACGAAAATGCTTCTCATATTCTGCAGCATGCAATTCCCACACATTGCCATCAGCTCCAAAACCCATTAATAAAACTAAAGGTTCGCCAGTGCCACGTTCTTGAAAATAGATTTGGGATTCACCAGATTTTACATAACCTTCTTTCATCTTTGCGCAGATTTATTTACCGTTCTCAATGTCTAGATTGATCCCAACTTTGTCGAATAAATGCATAGCCATCTCGATAGATTTCGTCAAGGGTCACTTCAAAGTTGCGCCAGACATTTATGCCCGAGGCAAACTCTGGATTATGTCGACTAAATGCTTCGATGGTCAACCAGCGATTATACTTAACCTCACGCAAGGTACTGAACACTTCGGTCCAATTTACTTGACCGCTACCCGGTGTACCGCGATCGCTTTCTGAGATGTGCACATGGGCGATCAAATGAGCGTATTCTCGGATCACATCCTGCATACTCTTTTCTTCAATATTGGCGTGATGGGTATCAAAAATCATTCTGAGATTGGGATGATCCACTTCCTCGATCATAATAGCAATATCCCCTAGGGTATTATACAGGTAGCATTCAAATCGATTAAGTGCCTCCGGAGTAAGAATAATATTGTGTTGCTCAGCGTATTCAGCGGCTTGACGCATAACCTCAGTACTGCGTTTTCTTTCCTCCTCGGTCGGCGGTTGTCCAGTGAAAGATGCAAAGGCCGAATGAAAGGGTCCTCCGATCACCTCTGCACCCATGGCAGCAGCCATATCAATTCTCCACTTCATCTGTTCCACCGCCTTGGCTCTGACGTCAGGATCCTGACTTACTGGATTCCCATCGTCAAAGAGAGAGGTAACCGCAGTGCATCCTAAGTTGAGGCTGCCGAGTTTGTCTCCGATTTTCTGATAAAACCCCAGATCACCATCACCGATCGGAATCTCGATGCCCTCAAATCCCGTGGCCTTCAGCTTGTCAATGATTGGAAAGTACTCTTCTGTGACCGCCGTGGTCCACAGCAACATATTCATACCTATTTTCATAAAATCTGCGTGCCAATTAGTATCTTCCAACAAGATAGAAAACGCTTGTTGCCCCACAAAGGCGACTGATCATTTGGATTTTTTCAACCTTAGCAAGAGCAGGAGTCTATATGAAAGTTCACGTTTCCAGTGATGCAGAAGCCCTTGGCCAGAAAGCAGGCAGGGCAGGAGCCAACCTCATCAGGGCGGCCATTGAAGACCGTGGCCAAGCCAACATTATTTTGGCAACGGGCGCCAGCCAATTTAGTACCCTTAGTACACTCGTGCAAGAAAACATAGCATGGCACAAAGTGACCATGTTTCATTTAGACGAATACATTGGTATCTCCGTCGATCACCCAGCGAGTTTTAAAAAATATTTAAGGGATAGGTTTTTGGCGAAAATCAATTTTGCCTGCACACATTATTTGATCGATGGAATGGCAAAACCAAAGGAAGAAATTGCTCGGATTTCGGGTTTAATTAAGACGCATCCGATCGACGTTGCCTTCATTGGTATTGGAGAAAATGGCCACTTGGCCTTTAACGATCCACCGGCAGATTTTGAGACTGAGGAACCATACCTTAAAGTGCATCTCGATGAGGCTTGCCGACGTCAACAAATGGGAGAGGGTTGGTTTGAAACTTTAGACGATGTGCCGACAACTGCCATTTCGATGAGTATAAAACAGATCTTGGCAAGTCAGGCCCTGATCGTATCGGTGCCCGATGAACGTAAGGCCAAAGCCGTAAAAAATGCCTTGGAAGGTCCGCTCACTAATTTGAGTCCTGCATCTATTCTACGAGCCCACCCGGCCTGTCAACTATTTTTAGATGACGCCAGTGCCAGCAGACTGATCAGCAAAGTATTTGGCAATTAAACTTCCTTTGGATGGCTGGTTTAGATGTCTTTGTATTGGTCTTTTATTTTATAGGTATTACAGCTTATGGAATTTGGGTTTCACGCAAGGCCACTACCTCGGACGATTATTTTCGGGGTGGTCGAAAATTTCGATGGTGGACCATGATGGGCCAGGCGTTTGGAACTGGCACCCATGCTGAAATGCCGGTTGCTCAAGCCGGAGCCGCTTTTCAAGGTGGATTTGCCACGATTTGGTATCAATGGAAAAATCTACTTATTACTCCTTTTTACTGGCTCATTGCTCCCTGGTATCGACGCAGTCAACGTACCACGGTTGCTGAGATGGTCAGGGATCGCTACGGAACTACCGTGGGTTTAATTTATACGGTTTTTGCCATCTTGTTTTTTGTCTTTATCATGGGTATGATGCTGCAGGGAGCAGCCAAGGTGATTTCTGTGGCCACCGGTGGACAGATTTCTTCTAATGCCGTGGTGATCGTGATGACAGTCGCATTTATTGTCTATAGTTACATCGGAGGTCTAGTAGCTGCTGCTCACACGGAGTTTATTCAAGGAATCTTAATTATCGTGCTGTCTTTTTTGTTAATCCCACTCGGACTCCGAAGCATTGGCGGATTTCAAGAAATGAGAGCTCTTATACCCGAAGACTTTTTCCAGCTTTATAGTCCAGACCTCGGCTTAGGTATGTTTACCATTGCCATGCTGGCCGTAAATGGCATTGTGGGTATTACTGCCCAGCCTCACATGATGTCGGTGTTGGCTTCCGGAAACACCGAAATGGCCGGTCGCATCGGTCAGACCTATGGCACTTTTGTCAAACGCTTTATCACCATTGGTTGGACACTCACCGGACTCATTGTAGCTGCCCTGGTGATCACACAGGGTGTTGAATTAGATGATCCCGAGCATGCATTTGGTTATGCGGCCAATGTGCTCCTTGCTCCCGGTCTTGTTGGTTTGATGATCGCATGTCTACTTGCTGCGAACATGTCATCGTGCTCAAACTTTATGGTGAATCTGGGAGCCCTTTTTGTGAAAGATATTTATCGACCCTATTTCAAGAAAAATATGACCGATGGGGAAAGTTTACGCATGGGTAAAATCTCCGGATTGGCTCTGACCATGGCTGGAGTTCTGTTTGCTTTAACTATTAAAAACGTGTTGGCTGCATTCCTCTTTACCGAGACGATTGCTGCCTTTATGGGTATTTTGGTTTTTGGTGGATTTATTTGGAAGGGTGGAAATGAAAAAGGTGCCATCAGTTCACTGATCGTTGCCTTTAGCCTCTACTACCTCCTCAATTATCTGGATCAAGGACAGTTACAACTCATTTATAGATGGACCCCCGAACCTTTCGCCTGGGCTATGCTGGCTGGTTTTTCGACTTTTTTTCTAGTCAGTAAAATCTCGACAGGTGATGCAGCACGATCGGAGATCTTTTTTGAGAAAATGCAACAATTGGCACCAGACGATGTACCTCCAGGGGGGTCCAACCTGGCAGCCGAGCATGGTGCAGACTTATTATTAACAGATCTACCAGGTTGGTTTCGAAAAGAGCGATGGCTGGACTTTGGCAGAAGGTATCGGATCGATTGGCTGGGATTCCTTGGTGCCTGGCTTTTTGTAGCCGTACTCATCTTTCTCGCTTGGCTCACCATTCAATTTGGTCAATAAATGTCAGCTACAAGTTACATCATCAAAGGGGGTTCCGTAGTCTTGCCTAACCGGGTAGCACGTCAGGATATCCTTATTGAGGATGGTTTTATTAGTAAGATTGGAGACCATCTGGAGGGTGCTCCCTGCGAGTATGCCAAAGGTCAGTTTATCTTACCTGGATTTATTGACATTCATAATCATGGTGCAGCGGGATTCGACTTTTCGTTCGGACAATATCATCTCGAGGGAGATACATTCTCTACCAAACTCCATGATTTTGAAGTGGGATTAGAGCATGCGCTCAATTATTATCTTTCTAGAGGGGTCACCAAGGTCTACCTAACCAGCATGGCGGCTCCGGTCGATAAATTAGCTCAGGCCTTTGCCAATCTAGATCAGTTTCTTACCAAACATCCGAACTACCAGGCTCTGGTCGGCGGCATCAACGTAGAGGGAACTTTCTTAAAGGATCCAGCTTATGCCGGCGCCCAAAATCCTGCTTTCTTCTACCAGCTGGACCCTCAGATCATTGATGAACTACAATCGGCTAGTGGACAGCGCATCAAGGTCATTAATATACCACCAGAACATGGCAAAACTGCTCTACCTCTCATTGAAAATTTATCTAGCCAAAACATTGTAGTAGCAGCTGGTCACACCTCCTGTTATGGTGATGAGCTCGAAGATGCCGTTCATGCAGGACTAAGCCTGGCCGTTCACTTTCTCAATGGTCCGGCTCGATGCTCGTACAAGTCTTTTCACAAAGGTGGGGCCCAAGAAATGATGCTGCGATCTGACCAAATGTATCTAGAAATCATCGCCGATGGTTACCATGTCGATCCGGCCTATTTCAGAGATGTGCTCGCTCGAAAAGGCACCGAAAAGATCATAATCATCACTGATAGCATGTTTGCCAATGGACTTAATAATTTGGAACAATTCTCACTCTTTGGTTTGAAGGGTGCGGTCAGCAACAATCGAGAATTTTTAAAGATGTCCGGATCTGAAGATACGCTGTTTGGCAGTGTTTTAAGTTCAAATCGAGCCTTTAGCAATGTCACTAAATGGCTACAAAACACGACGGTTGGCGTCTGGAACCGTCACCATGAATCCCTAAGTTTTGAACAGGCCATGATGGCGGCAAGTCAAATGTGTAGTGTCAATCCCTCTCGACTCCTCAAGATGAATGCTCGCACCGAAACGGAACCAGCCACTGGATGCCTCAGGCCTGGTAATGTGGCTGACCTTGTGATTGGTTATTGGACGGATGACTTGTTTTTACCCAGTAGAACCATTGTCGGCGGGTCCACGATGTGGACAAGTACACCACCTTAAGATAGACGTAAACCCGTGAACAAGACCAAAGAGAGACCTTGAGTGTTGTCTGTTGTTGGACGTTTATTGTGCATCCATTCACAGTACCTAACCTTTAGATCGATAATATCCTATTTTTGAGGTTATGAAGTGGTACCTGATTATTTCCCTCTTCCTCCCGAAATTTCTTGCCGGACAAACGGAACTATATTGCATTGACAGGACCACGAATGAGCCGGTTTCGGAAGTCCATGTCTTTATTGACCAAACTAATTTCAATGTTCTTTCCGATAGGAAGGGTCGCATCGTTCTCCCCGAGCATCTGCCGTTCCAGGAAAAGATTACGGTGAGTCATTTAAATTATGAGATTTTTGAACGAACTATTAAATATTTCACTTCAAACGATACCTTGTGGCTACAACCAATGCAACATAAACTCCAAGAAGTGGAGGTCGTTGGGAAATCGAATAATAAGCGGAAAAAATGGTTGAAAAAATTCCAACGAGATCTACTAGGCGTAGATCAGAAACGACTGAATGTAGCAATAAAAAACCCCGAAGTCCTAATTTTTTCGGAACAGGCCGGCACACTAAGTGCTGAAGCAAATGGACCACTCATAATATTAAATGAGGGTTTAGGCTACGAAATGAATTATTGGTTAGAAAGTTATCGGGCCGCACCAGATGGCACGATAACCTATCATGGTAAATATTTCATCTCTGGGCTTTCCGAATTACCCACTGACCAAGAGGTGCGCGATGAAGTTTATCAACATGGTATGCCACATTTTTTTAAATCCTTAATTGAAGGAGATGCACGGAAATACTACCAATTGAATATTCACCGATCAACCCCTTCAGGTGAATTAGAATTCTTGAGACCCTTCAACCCCAAGAGTGACTTAAGCTATGATCAGCAAACAGGCATTTATGAAATACGAATTTCGGACATCCTAGAAATCGTCCACTTAAAGAAAGTCGCCAATGGACTAATTACTCAGAATAAGGGTGGCCTGACTGGTTTGGGTAGGCCTGCAGAACAAGACATGATTCAACAAGAAAAAAAGGGTGCTGCGAAGATAAATCAGTATGAAAGGTCTTACCTCTTTTCCCGGAGTGGAAAAATCAAATTCTCCCCTGAAGGAAGATTACTAAATTCAGAACATATTAAGGAATATGGATTTTGGGGCACTCTGGGATTAGCCAATGCACTCCCTTTGGGCAACTATGCCACAACTCCTACCCCGTCATCGGATCCAGGATTGTCTGATCCTGAGTTGCTTGAAATTTTCTATCAATTGTTGAGCAAGGATGCTTCAATAAAGCAAGCATCTTTCGATTTTATTAAACAAAATTGGCAAGAGGAGTATCCCGCCGCGCTCATTGAGCTGATGCGACTCTCCAGTGATGTGATGGTGATCGATCAGATCGGCATTTTACTTGACCAAAAGACGGGACAGTCGTTTGGAGCCGACTATTTTAGCTGGGTGCAATGGCTTTGGAAATCTGAAGAAAAAATTCCAGCCTTTTATGCCGACTTAAAGGGCAAGCTCTACCAGCACATCGATCCGAAATTTCTAAATTATTTTCAAGGCCGGCAATCAACGTCAATCATTCGATTGGATGAGGTCCTTTGGGGTGGTGTGATGCAAGATGGCATACCACCTTTGCGAATGCCAGAGCTTATTTCTGCGGAAGAAGCCACTTATCTGGGTGCCTCCGACATCGTCTTTGGAGTATTTTTGAATGGAGAGGCCAAGGCCTACCCCAAGCGTATCTTGGCTTGGCACGAGTTTTTTGTCGACAAATTTGGCCATCAACACATTGCAGGTGTCTACTGCACGTTGTGCGGAACCGTGATCGCGTATGATATGACGCATGAAGGTATTTTTCACGACCTGGGTACCAGTGGATTTTTGTACCGCTCCAACAAATTAATGTATGATCAGGCCACCCAATCCCTTTGGAACACCATTGAGGGAAGACCGGTGGTGGGCCCCCTGATCAAAGAGGACATTACATTGAAAAGTTACCCGGTAGTGACTACCACCTGGTTGGACTGGCACTCAAAACATCCATATACCAAGGTGCTTTCTCTAGATACTGGTCATGATCGAAATTATGCTGAGGGCGAAGCCTACCGGGATTACTTTGCCACCGATCGACTCATGTTTCCCGTCCCATCCTTGGACAATCGCCTTAAAAACAAGGACGAAGTCCTGATCGTTAGAGCTCCGGGATATCGCAATGATCCGCTGGCCATTTCAGTCAAGTATTTGATAAAGAAAAGAATGTTTCAGGAACGCATCGGTGATTCAAAATTTGTCATCCTCACCGACAAATCCGGTGCCACCAGAGTCTTTCAAAGTCACGATGTCGACTTTAAAGCATATCAGAACGAAACCCTTATTGACAAAAAGGGAAGGACTTGGAAAGTAGCGGAAACGGAGATCAGCCTTCCAGATGGCACCGCATTTGAGCGCATCCCTTCCCATCATATTTTCTGGTTTGCCTGGTATAATGCATACCCTGAGACGAGGTTGGTCCGGTAGAGTGGACTAGTTGAGTGGTTGATTGGTTAGGTGGTTGATTGGTTAAGTGGTTAAGTGGTTAAGTGGTTGAATGGTTATCTGGATAGTTTTACGATGGGCAGTTGGCACAAGAAAGTCTTGACGGAAGGCCTAATTCGTCCCTGCGCTCCTTGTATCTTGGTTTTAGTAATTGGGTTGGTTAGGCTCACGCTCGCCCCTGAGCCCCTGTTGAATTTCCGCGGTCGCTCCAATTAAACCGGGGTGTCCACCCACACGAGAATCTTGCCGAAAGTTTGGTTTTGGGCTTTAATTTTACGTCTGGTATTCTGGTTTTTGCCTATTGTCTTTGAGCCTTCGGTCGCACTTGTATCTTGATCTTTGGTTTTGGCTTTTACCTGCATACCACTGTCTTGATGAAGATGTGAAATTTTAACATTTGCCCCCTTGTATCTTGGTCTTTGTATCTTGGTTTTTTGGCCTCCTTGTATCTTGGTTTTAGTAATTGGGCTGGTTAGGCTCGCGCTCGCCCCCGAGCCCTTGTTGAATTTCCGCGGTCGCTCCAATTAAACCGCGGCGTCCGCCCACACGAGAATCTTGCCGAAAGTTTGGTTTTGGGCTTTAATTTTACGTCTGGTATTCTGGTTTTTGCCTATTGTCTTTGAGCCTTCGGTCGCACTTGTATCTTGATCTTTGGTTTTGGCTTTTACCTGCATACCACTGTCTTGATGAAGATGTGAAATTTTAACGTTAGCCCCCTTGTATCTTGGTCTTTGTATCTTGGTTTTTTGGCCTCCTTGTATCTTGGTTTTAGTAATTGGGTCGGTTAGGCTCGTGCTCGCCCCTGAGCCCTTGTTGAATTTCCGCGGTCGCTCCAATTAAACCGCGGCGTCCGCCCACACGAGAATCTTGCCGAAAGTTTGGTTTTGGGCTTTAATTTTACGTCTGGCATTCTGGTTTTTGCCTATTGTCTTTGAGCCTTCGGTCGCACTTGTATCTTGATCTTTGGTGTTTGGTGTTTGGTGTCTGGTTCTTTAACTCTTCAGCAGCTCTGAATTTACTTCGAGCACAATTTTCCCTAAAACCTTCCGCTGATCGATCCACTGCAAGGCCTCAACAGCATGTTCGAGGGGGAATGATTTTTGAATAAAGGGCGAAATCTTTCCTTCATTTAGCCACGAGGTCAGCAGCTCATGATTATGACGAGCTTGGACCGGACGCTCTTTCATAAATCTGCCCCAAAATACACCGACTATAGAACATGATTTGAGCAAGGGAATATTTAAAGGAATCTTAGGGATGGCGCCATCGGTAAAACCGATCACTAAATAACGACCACCAAAATTTAGGGCCCGAACGGACGGTTCCGCATACTTCCCTCCTACCGGATCCAACACCACATCTAGTCCACGACCACCCAAGATCTCCCTCAGTCCTTCTCGCAAGTCCCGTTGGGCGTAGTTAAGGAGTTCATCGGCACCGTACTTCTTACAGAGCGCCAGCTTCTCTTCGGTCGATGCACAAGCAATCACATGGGCACCCATTCTCTTAGCCAGCTCCACTGTGGCTAAGCCAACACCACCCGCAGCCCCCAGTACGGCTATCGTTTCACCCTCCATGAGGTGCCCGCGGTCTTTGAGTGCGTGATATGCGGTACCATAGATTACCAAAAAGGCTGATGCCTGTCTTAAATCTACTTTCGGATCTAGGCGGTGGCAATCTTCGGCGCGTACAATCACCTCTTCGGCATATCCCCCATCCAACATCTTCGCTGCCACGAAATCCCCGGGTTCCAAATGAGTGACGTCCGACCCTACCGCTTTGATTATACCAGACACCTCCGCTCCCGGTGTGAAGGGCAACGCTGGTCGTCGCTGGTAAAGCCCTTTAACCAGCAATACATCAGGAAAATTGATTCCGGCTGACGCCACAGAAACCACGACTTCTTGAGCATTTGGTTGCTGTGAAGCAATTTCTTCGACTTGTAGAGCCTCAATGTCTCCAAATTGATGTACACGAATCGCTCTCATGATTTTCTACTTATAAGCATTTGCACCATCTTCTGAATACTAGCTTGTGATTCGGGACTCATCCAGTATTTTGCCCGTTCATCTAATTCAGCTGACTGATCCTGTGAAATATCTTGCCACAAGGATTTTCTCAAAATCTTCTTTGTTTCTCGCAAAATAAAATTGTCTGCCCTCAAAATAGAGGTCATTTTTTGTCTAGCGGCATCCACGATGGTTTCGAGTGGATGGGCCTCATCAATAAGACCGATTTTCAGGGCCTCATCCACCTTGAAGAGCCTTCCCTCCAGCAATGCCTGGTAAGCATTTTTTTGACCAAGCCAAAAGGCATAGAGATGGAAAATGGGCTCACTGATGAGAATGCCCACCGCCACTTCGTTTAAGCCGATGGTAAATTTATCCCCTAGAGCCATAAAACGATAGTCACAGGTGATCGCAATCACCGCTCCTCCTGCAGGGCTATGTCCAGTAATTGCAGCGATGGTCGGTTTTTCAAATTTGGCCAGGTCAAGCATCATCCCAAAAAAATCGGTCCAAAAGGCTTTTATTTCGTGGAATCCATATTTGGCCAATTCGATTAAATCCAAACCAACACTAAAGAATTGCGGCTGCCCGGTAATAATTAAGCCCCGAACTTCCGGAGTATTTGACAAGGTAGCAACGGCATCACGGATTTCCTTGACCATCTGATGGTTAATGGCATTGCCCTTACCCCGTTGCAATCGAAGTATGGCAAAGTCTGATTCGTAAGTAATGTGAATTGTTTCCATGGATATTAATTTGTTATTGGCAGAAGTAGCGGTCAGATCTTTAAAATTAATTTTCCTTTTTTGTCACCACTAAATAGCCGCATGAAAGTGGGATAAAATCGCTCAATTCCTTCTTCGATATGTTCGCGAGATTTAATCTTACCATCCCCTAGCCAGGCTGCCATTTCACGGGCTGCTATTGCAAAGGACTTGACGTAATCCAGTACGATAAATCCCTCCATTCTGGCCCGTTGGGTCAAAAGAGCCAAATAATTTCTTGGTCCTCGTGGACCCTTTTCTGCATTGTATTGAGAAATACCTCCACAAAGTACAACGCGGCCCTTTCGATTAATACGAGCCAACGCCAAATCCAGAATCTCACCACCGACATTATCAAAATAAATGTCGATCCCGTTGGAGCAATGTTCCCTTAGTTTGGCTTTCACATCATCCTGTTTGTAATTAATGGCCGCATCAAATCCAAGTTCATCCACTACATAATTACATTTCTCCTCCCCTCCAGCAATGCCGACCACCTGACATCCCTTCAGTTTTCCGATTTGCCCAACAATGGAACCCACCGCTCCCGCTGCTCCCGATACCAGCAGGGTTTCACCCGTCTTAGGTCGGCCGACATCAAGCAGTCCAAAATAGGCAGTCATTCCCGTCATGCCCAATGCACTCAGATACAGATGGGCCGGTGCAATACGGGTATCCACAGCTACCCAACCACGGCCGTCTGTGATCACATACTGTTGTACACCTCCGGTGCCCAGGACAAAGGTTCCCACTGGAAATTGACTGTTTTTAGATTGGATCACTTCTCCTACCGTACCAGCACGCATGACGGCACCTAATTCAACCGGTGGCAGATATGACTTCACATCATTGATCCAGCCCCGCATGGCCGGATCCAAAGACACATATTTAACTCTGACCAAAAAGGAACCCTCGGTTGGAGATTCAATGGGACTCTCTTGGAGGCGCCAGGTCGATTCCGTTGGCATACCAACCGCTCGTTCAGCAAGAATAATCTGTTTGTTCACAATCTCGAATGTTTAAAAATTAACTCCGTGTTACAATCCACCACTTAACATAAAGCCACCATCGGCTACATATACTGCACCGGTACAATAGGAAGCTGCATCGGAGGCAAGGAACACGGCCAGGCCAGCCATCTCATCAGGGTGGGCCGCTCGACCAGCAGGGACATTGTTCTTTATATGCTGCATTAGTTTCTCATTTTGCCAGAGCGCCTGACTAAATTTTGTTTTGATTAAGCCAGGTGCTATGGCATTGACGCGTATCCCATCACGTCCCCATTCTTTGGCCTGTGACTGTGTGAGCATATTTAATGCCGCCTTACTGATGCTATAGGCACTCATCCCTTTTCCTGGATGAAACGCTTCGATGGAACTGATGTGGATAATGCTACCGCCACCATTCTTTTTCATCCAGGGATAGACGAGATTGCTCAGAGAGAGACAGGATTGGACATTGACATCAAGTGTCTTCTGATAGGCGCCCAGGTCCATATCCGAGATTGGACCAAAGTAAGGATTGACCGCCGCATTGTTGATCAAAACATCAATTCGACCAAATTGCTCACCAATTGTCTTGATCAAATTTTCGCATTGATCCGTTTTGCCGACATGACAGGCAAATGCGGTGACCTTCAATCCACGCGATTCGAGTTCTTGAGCCATATCATCCACTGCATCCTGCTTGCGACTGGATATCACCACCTGTGCACCAAACTCAGCCAGGCCCTGTGCCATACTCGCTCCAATTCCTTTGCTAGCTCCCGTTACAATGGCAACTTTGCCGGTCAAATCGAATTTTGGTTTAATCTGCATTCCCAACAGTCTTTAACTTATTCTGAAGATGTTTGTTCCCTGATTATCACTTCTTCGGTCTGCAATAACGTCTCTGCACAAGCACTGATTTTAGGCATTTCATATTTAAAGTAAAATTGCATCGTCGATATTTGCTGCTCGTAAAATGCCGTCGAAAATTCCAATTTATTAGACACCAAAGCGTGTTTTGCCCGAAGACCAATTTTTACCCATTGCCAACCCACGCAAAGCGTGCTAAACAACTCCATAAAAATACTGGCATCTGCCAGATACGTTTGATAATCGCCCACCTTGGCAAATTCGCCAAGGTGCTCCAAGATGGCTAGGGTCGTATTTAATTTCTGATCCAATATTTTAGCGCACCCTTTTACATCGTCATAATTTTCAGCTTGTGTGATTAAATCTTTTATCTGCTTGACAAGTAATTGCAATGCCCGTCCCTGCTCCAGCGGGATTTTCCGTCCCAAGAGATCTAGTGACTGAATGCCGGTTGTTCCCTCGTAGATGGCAGTAATTCGGACATCGCGATAGTATTGCTGTAAAATGAAATCC
The DNA here is from genome assembly GCA_965223215.1 of Saprospiraceae bacterium. Taxonomy (GTDB): domain Bacteria; phylum Bacteroidota; class Bacteroidia; order Chitinophagales; family Saprospiraceae; genus JABDMH01. The sequence goes on from CBDCVZ010000010.1 coordinate 2,008,030, forward strand.
GAGGTATAGCCATAGCCACCCAAAACTTGGAGGCCATTGCTGATGCTGACGCTGCCCATTTCTGATGGGTAGGTCTTGGCCACGGGCGTCAATAATTCTAACAGTAAGTGCGCTTCCTCCTTTTCATCACCCTCGGCCCAATGGGCGATGTCTTGTAATTTTGCCGCCTCGAGAACCAAGCTCACAGCACCCACCGTTATAGCTCTCTGCAAGGTCAACATGCGGTGCACATCGGGATGCTCCGCAATTGGAATGGGTTCCTGACGGATGTCCTTCTTACCCGAACTTTGGATGGGGCGGCCTTGTTTTCTTTCGAGGGCATACTCGTGTGAGGCATGATAGGCTGCCGTGGCCATTGATGCAGCGGAGATACCTACAGAAATGCGGGCTTCGTTCATCATTTGGAACATGTACTTTAGACCGCGATGAGGTTCTCCCACCAACTCGCCAAAGCAGTCGTCATTTTCACCGTAAATGAGATGCGTGGTCACATATCCTTTTTGTCCTAGTTTTTCGAACTCTCCAGCCGTCACCAAATCGTTGGGAACCAAACTACCATCCTTCCCCATTCGATTTTTGGGCACGACAAAAAGGGAGATGCCCTTGGTGCCGGCAGGAGCACCGTCGATGCGAGCCAAGGTAAGGTGGACAAAGTTATCGGAATACTGGTGATCTCCACCGGAGATAAATATCTTTTGCCCTTTGACCAGGTAGGTGCCATCTGGTTGGGGATAAGCAGTCGTGGTAATATCTGACAGCGAACTCCCCGCTTGGGGTTCGGTCAAAGCCATGGTGCCCATCCATTGTCCGGCCACCATCGGCCCCACGTATTTGTCAATTAATGCTTGCGATCCAAACGAGACAATCAGATTTGCGGCTCCATTGGTCAAGCCCACATATCCGGTCACATGATTGTTGGCCGCGTCCATGATATGCCACAGGGTAGTATAGAGAATGCCGGGCAGCTGCATCCCACCCAACGCATAGTCAAACCCAGGTCCAAATAGGCCAATTTCTGAAGCTTTCCGGAGTACTCGCTCCACTTGTGGGTGCACCATTACCTCCCCATCGATAAATCGGACCGGTTTTTTATCCATCTCCTGGAAATAGGGAAAGAGTTCTTGATCAGCGAACGACTTCACGCTCTCCAGCAAAACTTCCATGCTTGCACGATCATAATCTGCATAGCGAGAAAATTTGGTTACTTCCATGGCATGGTGCACATCAAATAATAAGAAGCGCACAACGTCCAGATCAATATATTTTTGAGCCATTTCCAGTCAATTTGGTGGTGAAGGGTCAAAATACATAAAATAGGTGGAGGGAGGGGAGATAGCCTTTGGTAGGAGGCCGAGAAGGCATCGAGTAAGATGCACATCACCTGAAGAGAAGCCCTTCTATGATTTATGAACCATGTTGCAGCCACCAAGATATCTGGTTTGTCTGGTGCTTGTGGATAAAGTGGTGTAAAGCCTGAATACTCAAAATATTGGGTCCTTGGAGGTAAGAAGCTACATTCTTGGCAACCTTAGATTACTGTATAGGGTAGAAGGATCGTACTATAAGCAGCAGGAATAGACTTTGGGGACAGCGAATCAGAATTGACGAGATCTCGAGAGAAATCTTGAATCAATATTTATTCACCACGTCTATAACATGATTTACCTCAGCATCGGTTAACTCAGCGAACATCGGTAGAGAAACGCACTCATTTGCAAGTGCTTCAGAATTAGGAAAATCTCCGACCTTATGGTCCAAATGACTGTAAGCTTTCTGAAGATGGCATGGCACCGGATAATGTAGAGCAGTGCCCACACCGTGCCTGTTGCAATGCTTCATAAAATGTTCGCGCTGTTCGGTCTTTATTACAAACAAATGAAAGACGGATTCGACAGTGGATCGAATTTTCGGAAGAACAATCTTTTCATTATCAATTTGCTCCAGGTATTTTTTTGCAATGACTTGTCTTCGATCATTCCACTTGTCAATATATTTTAATTTGACAGAAAGGACAGCAGCTTGCAAGCCATCCATTCGCATATTAAATCCAACTTCTTGGTGATAATATCGCACATCACAACCATGATTTCGCAGTCGAAAAATATGATCTCGATAGGCTTCAATGTTTGTGGTGAGTCCACCTCCCTCACCAAATGCTCCCAAGTTTTTACCAGGATAAAAACTGAAGCAGGCCAACTCACCGAATCCCCCAACTCTCCTACCCTTATATCGAGCTCCGTGAGCCTGCGCTGCATCCTCTAAAAACAAAATATCATGTTTTTTTGCAAGTTCGATTAGCGGATCTATATCACAAGGCTGACCATACAAGTGGACACCGATAACCGCTTTCGTTCTGGGGGTAATAGCAGCCTCAACAGCACTTGGGTCAATGCCATAAAACTCATCACAATCTACAAACACAGGAGTAGCACCAACATATGAAGGGCCCCAAGCGGTCGCAATAAATGTATTTGCAGGCAAGATTACTTCATCATCTCTGCCAATGTTCAAAGCTAACATTGCCAAGTGCAAAGCCGAGGTACCGCTATTGACACCAACAGCATAAGCTGTATTACAATATGCAGCAAATTCTTTCTCGAATTGAGCCGTAAAGGGGCCCCCTGCAAAAGCGCAGGCATCAATGACTTCCTGCATAGGCTTCTTGAGTTCCTCCGAAAGGACGAGATATTGTCTTTTTAGATCAAAGAAAGGTGTGTTTTTCACGAATGCGTTTGTCTTAGTTTTCTTCTAGATACCGAATTATTCTTGCTGGATTTCCTGCCACTACGGCTCGTGCAGGAATATCTTTGGTAACAACACAACCGGCACCAACGATGGAATCTGCACCAATATTTACACCGGATAAGATGGTGGCACTGGTACCAATAGATGCTCGATCACCTACCTGGGTCACTTCCAGGTTCCAGTCCTCATCTGTCTGCATTGAACCGTCCGGATTTACTGCTCGAGGGTATTTATCATTAATAAAGGAAACATTATGACCAATAAAAACGCCATCACCAATAGTTACCCCCTCACAAATAAAAGTATGGCTCGAGATTTTACAATTCTTCCCGACTTGAGCACCTCTTTGAATTTCAACGAAGGTCCCTATTTTTGTGCCATCGTCAATTGAACACCCATAGAGATTAACGAAATCAAAAATCTTTACATTTTTACCCACTTTGATATTGTTAATGGATTTCTTGGGGGTTTGCTCTGATAGAAGCTCCATTTTAATTTAGCATGATTTTTTGACCATCGTTTTTAATCGATTTAGAAGCGGCCTCCAATATTTTAACTACTGTTAAGCCACTCTTGCTGTCGGATATCGGCAGCGTACCAGCTGTACAGGCACGTACAAAATCCGAAGCCATTCCGGCTAGTGCTTCCGTTTGCGGTAATTTTGGTATCGCAATATCACCTACACGATAATCTACTAATATCTGGTTGCGATCTGATTCTGGAAGAACCTTGTATCCCTTGTCGTAAATTCTAATTTTTTCTGTAGCCTCTAGGTCGTTAAAAACGATCATTTTTTCATCACCTCCGATCAGCATATGTCGAATCTTAACTGGTGAAATCCAACTACAATTAAAATGTGCAATTCGATTATCTGGGTAATAGAGGGTTAAATAGGCAATATTTTCAAGGCTATTTGCAGTATGTGATACACCGACTGCCTGAACCGATACTGGGGCTGCATCCATCAAATAGTCACAAATTGAAATATCATGGGGAGCCAGATCCCAAAGTACATTGACATCCCTTTGGAACAATCCCAAATTAATCCGTGTGGAATCAATATATTGGATATTTCCAATCGTCCCGTTCTCGGTGAGTTCCTTGATTTTTTGCACCGCAGCGGTGTACAAGTAAGTATGGTCTACCATCAACACCAAATCTTTTTCTTCTGCCAGGTCCATCAACAACTCGGCCTGTTGTGTTGAGCTGGTCATTGGCTTTTCCAGCAGGACATGTTTTCCGTGTTCAAGTGACTGTCTCGCAATAGGATAGTGTGTGTAAACAGGAGTAGCGACAACAATAGCTTCTACCTCTGGATCTGACAGAATCGCATTTAAATCAGAAGTGGTCTGGACACTCGGATAGAGCCTCTTAATTCGATTGTGCTGATGAAGATCTTGATCAACTACGTATTTTACCTGACAATTAGGAGTATTGGAGAAGTTTCTGACTAAATTGGGCCCCCAATACCCAAAGCCAACCACGGCTATTTTCATAGTAATATTTTCGCCTTTTTGTTACTAAATCGAAATCCCACTAAAATTCGACTCAGTGCAACTAATTCGCTAATAACTCTTACAATATTCTGCCATGATGCACCTTTGCTCTCACCATAAGACCTAGGCAGATATTTGGACTGTACCTCAATAGGTCGAAATTTCAAATAGTTTAGTTTGGCACAGATTTCACTCTCTATAACAGAACTATGCAGACGCAAATCAAGATCTTGAATGATGTGTGTCTTATATGCCTTCACCCAATTCACATCGCGCAAGGTGAGTCCAAGAAATATTTTATTGAAAAGCTTATTTAGGTAAGACAGGGCATTTCGAAAACCCGAATATGTCTGATTCTCCTTACGAAAAAAACAGATGTACTCCCGTTCATCAAAAATCAAATATGGCCTCAACTCATTCACATCAAACTGGCCATCCCCTGGTACGAAAACCAGATTTTCCATGGTAGCATTAAAATAGACATCTCGGATGGATTCTCCGATACCAAGATTTTCCGAGTGGAGGATGGCTTTCACCTGAGCTGGGTCGGCATTGGCCAACTCCTGGATAATTTCTTTCGAACCATCCGTACTGGCATCATCTACTAATATAATCTGTGAAGGGGCATTCACGGCCTCTAAGAGGTCAGCCACTTGACGATAGACGTCAGCGATGGTTCCGCGTTCATTGTAACATATAATCCCTATGGTCCAACTTTGACTCACTCAACAAGTTCTTTGACCATACCTCTCTGGTCCGGCCTTCTATGGTCAAAGCTACTAAATATATGTTGATTTTCTTTAATTTGTTACCAGGGATAAGCCTTTTGGTTCTTTTGATCTCACATTTTCAATCGTGCCATCTCCAATTTTTGGTTAATAGGACCTGGACCTTCAAACTTGATTAAGTTAAGTAATCTCTCACTAACCAACTTCACTTGGATTTTGGCATGATTATCACAAGATAATTCTGAATAGTTACAACCTACCGGTGCGAATTACAGTACGATCTGCTCTTCTAGGCTCCCTTTTTCTGCTTCAGCATGTTCTGCTTGGTCAGACCGGACCAGGGGGTATTGGAGATACCTCAGGAGACTCGGGGCTTCAACTGTGGTTAAAATTCGATCCTTGTGTGCCAAGTGATTCGCTTACAGATGGTGTGTCAATCGAACAATGGACTGATTACTCCGGTGCTGAAAATCATGTCTTCGGCTATGAAAGTCAACAGCCCACACTTAGATACGATCCTACTAAACTTTACCTAGGTATTCAATTTGATGGAGATGACTTCTTGCAATCTGAGGGTCCTACATCCAGCTTTGCACCCTCTGAAGCCACGTTATTTGTTGTCTATCAAGGTGGGACCTATCAAGGTACACTTTTGGCCATTGCAGAACAATCCTGGAATGACGAATTCTTAATGTTTAACTCCAGTGCTTACCATCATACCTCCAGCGGTAATTGGGTGCGCCAAGGTCATCAATGCATTGGTTCGATTCATCAAAACTCCATCTCAGTGGCCACAGCTGTATTCGGGCGTGAGACTTCAGATGTTCAGTTGTACATAAACGGTCTTGCAAGTACAGAGATGTTTCAAATACCCGGTGTCCCCATAGACTTTAAGATGGCTCCTCGACTTATCACGGTGGGACAGAGAGCCAAGTTTGTCTCTTCAGAATACTTGGAAGGTGTATTATTTGAGGTGATCGGCTTCAATCGTAAACTTAGCGATGCAGAACGAATAGCTGTGGAAAACTACCTTAGATGTAAATTTCAAATTTCATCTAGCCTGTGTGCTTCAATTCTTGACCAACCATGTGCAAATTGCCGAGTAAACTCTGATTTCGAGATAACCAATGATACAGTATTCATTGGTGAATGCATTGATGCAAAAAATTTATCAACGGCTGATTGCCCGACATATGATTGGTCCATCATTGGCTCTGAATCGTTTAGCAGTACGGATTTCGAGCCTAAAAATATTTGTTTCTTACAATCTGGCACTCCGGAGATCCAGCTCAAAGTCAGTGACTACTGTGGAACAAGTGTTGAGCGGAAGACCATCACCGTCTTAGATCTTGGATGCAATCACATTGTTGATTTTTCACTCGACAATAACGTGTTGGAAGTTGGTGAATGCTTACAAGTCTTAAATCTAAGCAGCGGGAATATTCACACTTACAAATGGTCTTTGCCCGGTAGTACGGTCGAGACATCTACCGAAAGCACTCCACCACCCATCTGCTATGAGGCCCCAGGAACCTATCTGCTATCGTTGATTACTGAGAGCGAATGTGGAAAAGATAGTGTGTCCCATGAGGTTCAAGTGATGGATCCCGCACATGGGTCGATGCCATGTCTCTACATGCCCAATGCTTTCTCTCCGAATCACGACGCTCAAAATGATGTGTATAAGCCCTATCTAAATTCTGAGTGTATTATCACTGACTTCCTGATGTCAATTCATGATCGATGGGGGAACAAGGTTTTTACTAGCAATTCAATAGAAGCTGGTTGGGATGGCAATTTGGCCTCAAAACCTTCATCACCTGGGGTGTATGTTTATTTAATTCGAGCAGAGATTAATGGAAAGCAATATAATTCTTCCGGAGCGCTACACTTAGTAAAGTAGGTAATAGTTTACCTATTTTCGTGGTCCAACTGTTCCATTTTTTTTTCTAGGTCTTTAATCTGTATCTGAAGCTGCGCGTTACCAGTTGCTAATTCTATAACATAGAGTGTTAGTTCCTCGATTTTCTCAAGTAGGTTCCGCTGTATTGCTCCAACTGATTGACCGGTCCGCTCAAGCTGCTGAGAGGTGGGAATTCCCGGTAAGTGCTTATGTTCATCTATATACTCTTTGAGTTCTCGCAATGGAGTCAAGGTGTAGTTTTTTTCAAAAACATAGTCTGGCCAGAGCCCTGGTTCAACCGTAATTTCAGTCGCTCCAATTTGACCATTAACCGCCAAGTGAAAATTCCCCGGATCGTTGGTGTTTATGGTGACTCTACCATCGTCACGAATGTGAAAGCGCTGTCCCGGTGAATGGCCATCAACCACAAAATCCGCAGTATTGAGCAATTTTAGTTTACCTGCACCAATCACCAAGCGTTCATCCGGGTCCGAAGTTCCTAGACCCAAAAAGCCTCCCTTGAAATCCCCAATCATAAGTGGCTTCTGGAGGTGATTGCTCAGATAGTATTTATGCGAGGCGGTGTCGACGAAATCACTGCCATAACCAATCAATACATTCCCAGAACCCGAGATATTTTGACCAGCTTTGTTTCCTAGAATAGTGTTGTAAGCACCTGCTCCATCTTTGTAGGCATCGTGGCCAATTGCAATATTGGTGGAATCACAATAGTGGCAAGGCTCATCTGTAACTACTAAATCTGCTTCAAAAATGGCACCTATCTCGTCCTGGTTCAGTGCCTCTCCATAGACGACAAAGTCATCGATACATCCTTGAAAATATATATATCCATTTGGACTATCAGGCCAATTGTTTGAGTTGCACACTCCTAAATAATTGCGAATCATATTGAGGTCAAAGGGTGCAATATTTCGAGATGCCACAAGTTGACCGTCCACCCATAAATCTTGGTCTACAGCAGTTCTACGTAGGATAATGTGATGCCAATGGCCGTCATCTACAATGGTACCTTCCATGGCAGCAGTAGTTCCATCCCAGTACTTGCCGCGGATCTTGCCACTGGTACCTATATATAAAGCTGGCACATGGTGGGTGACCGGATTTGGATAGAGGGCACTCTGATATCCAAGCAGGCCACCAGATACATTGGTCTTAATCCACACAGAAATGGTCTGCGGAATCTTTTCATGGATTAATGAATCCGGTAAGCGAATGTAGTCCGAAGTACCATTGAAACTTAGTGCCGCATCGATGATCCCGAAGCGGTCCTTCGTTGGCAGCGGGCCAAAAAGCTCGGCATCTACACCTATTAAGGCATTAGCATTCCCATCAAGGGGCCAGTGGCCAGTGGGAATAGGCTGAGCAAAAAGAACAAATTGTGTTAGCACTAATTGTATTAAAACCAAATGTATCTTCATCATTTCTATAGATTTCCTCATGCAAATATTATATAGGATTCCGATCCCAGGTCAAAGATCACAGGTCCAGGACATTTTTTCCAAATGTAAAAATTATTCATAGTAATCTATTTCCAGATCATCATACTTGGCGCCAAAATCATGCCATGGGCAAGCAAACTCAGGTTGGGTCTTGACCGAGATCCCGTTATTCTAACTTTCAGCAATAGTCGAGCTGTTTCCTTGAACTCCACGGTACTCACAATCCCTTTATCACCTCTCCCCAGATTCCTAATGGTATTTGATCACTCAAGAGTATTCAAAGTAGCAGAAGTCGAAACGTGACAAATTAATGTCCAAAATCAACATCTGTTGCTGGCTCTGCAAGTGAAGATGCCACGGTAATCATTATGGGCCAATAAGAAAAGAAAAACCTGGCACTATCGATAGATACTCATTTCGTCTGAATTTTGATTAAAGAAGACTGGATCATTTCGATGACCTACTGAAGCCAGCACTGTCCTATTTCCATCCAAAATGGCCTCGCTTCCAGATTGCCACGACTTTCTCGCTGCCCTCCAACATATTCCTTTTGAATCTCTGACAACTGGTCTTGCTGCAACCTAACCTTACTTTTCCGAGTGATTGATTATCTTTCAACGATTCATATGAGACCAAGATTTCATCTGCTTCTGACCGCCTTGTTGTTTTGCCACGTGTTGTGGGCTCAGAATCCTGTACCATTTTTCAAGAATTACACGACTCATGATGGCCTTCCCAGTCCAGAAGTTTACTGCATTCACCAAGATAAAGAAGGCAACATGTGGTTTGGCACTGACAACGGTGCCAGCAGATTTGATGGTTATGAATTCAAGACTTTTGATGCAAGATCTGGATTAGCCTACAATGTTGTTCTCAACATTATGCAAGATAACAAGGGTAGGGTACACTTTGGCACCTTAAATTGTCAAGCTTTCTTCGTTGAGGGAGATAGTGTTAGACCTTATCAGTACAATCACTTAATTGACAAATATCGAGATCAATTTATCGATGGATCGTTGTTGTACATTGATGCATCAAACAAAGCATACTTCAAATTGACGGGATGCGGAATACTTTCGATTACCCAAGAAGGAGAAGAGGAATTCATTCAAGCGGGATCAAACAATCATTCCCTGATCTACCAAACAGAACAATTTGCAGTTGCGACTTCCTCTTCATGTCTTGGTAAAGCGATTTCTCCGAAGTCGGTTTTTGAAATTCGTCATGGCAATAAATCTAACCCTTTTCAGTTCAGAAGTGGCTCGGAACAAACATCTTACTTGATTGCGCATTCTCTCGGACCCGAGCAAATTCTATTTGGTAGTGAAGGATATTTACATTATTCAGATTCAGGCCATATCAAGTGGTCGCGTCCTTTTCCGCGAACTATTCATTCATTATTGAATGCAAAAGATAAGGGAATATGGATCGGATTGTCTCATACGGATGGATTGAGGTACTATACTTCTGTAGACTCCATAGGCACTTCATCATTTCAACAATTTATTGATAGAGAGACCATCACAGCGATTTATCAAGATAAAGACGGAGGCATATGGGCTGCTGGACATGACTCTGGTATTTTTTATTGTGCCAACAAATCTTTACAGATCTATGGGGAAAATATTGGATTGCCTTCCAATACAATCAGTGCAGTTTCTCTTTCTGACAAAGATTTGATTCACATCGGCTTGCCAAGTGGAGAATTAGTTGCGATGCAACCAACAAAAAATCGAATTGAATTTATTCCAACGAGTAATATCAATGCAAGTAAGTACATATATGATCTAGTTTTCGACAAACAACGCGAGACTCTTTGGAGTTGTAATGAGTTCTTTAGACAAGATCAAATATTTAAGACTCTAAAGATCGATGCAAAAAGGACAAAATTTAGCAGCAAAAGGTATCACCTAGACCGTAATGGAAAGTATCTTTATTTAGTGTCCGGAAGACATTTTACAAGAATTCAACTATCTGTAGACCCCAATGCAAACGAAGGTAAATACTTCAAAACAGGTGATAGAATCCTGAGTGTTTACAGCGATGCCATCGAAAGATTATGGATTGCTTCCAATTCGGGCCTAAACAAACTCCAAGACGATCAAATCATCCACTCCAACATCCCCCACCCTGCCTTTCAAAACCGCATCGAAGACATCGATGCCTTTGATGGTTATCATTTGATTTTCGGTACCAAGGGTCGAGGAGTTGTGATTTGGAAAAATCAGGAGGAAATCATCGAAATCACCACCGAGCAGGGTCTGGCCTCCAATATGATCGAAGATGTGCATGTGGATGAAAATGGCATCGCCTGGATTGCCACCTTCAATGGGCTTTCCAAAATAGAATGGGCGTCTGATTGGGATCAACCCCTCGTGAGAAGTTTTGGTATGGACAACGGACTCCCATCAAACGAAATCTATCAAATCAAAAGTTACCAGGGCCAACCCTGGCTCTGTACCGCAGGAGGCTTGGTACGCTGGGAAGATCCAACTTTTGACAGCACTTCCTATACACCTACTATTCGCACGGTCTTGGTGAATGGAGAAAAATGGGACCAATTAACAAAATTAAAGGCGAGCGACAACAATATTTCTTTCGATTACCTGACCATTAATTTCCAACAATTTGGAAAAATCCCCTATCGCTATCGACTGCACACCAGTCACCCCTGGACCGAAACTATGAGTAGGCAGATAAACTATGCCAAATTATCACCGGGCGAATACCAATTTGAAGTACAATCGCAAAACGAGGATGGTGTTTGGAGTCTCAGTGCTCGTCAAGCTTTTGAAATAATACCACCCTGGTTTGCTACCTCAAGTTTTTATCTGACCTGTCTGCTAATCACAGGGCTGCTGGGCTATCTAGCCCATCGCCATCGCTTGAAGAGGCAGGAAGAAAAATTTAAAACCAACCGCGAAATCGAGCATTTAAAAAAACAGGCCATGCAGGCTCAAATGAATCCGCATTTTGTATTTAATTGTTTGAATTCGATTCAAAGCTTGATTAATAATCAACAAGAGGAAGAAGCCAACCGCTATCTAGTACATTTTTCGAAATTAATGCGAGGCTCCTTAAATGCCTCGCTACAGAAGGAAATTCCACTCACTGAAGACATTGAATTTATTCGGCATTACCTCGAACTGGAACAAATGCGTTTTTTCCCGAAATTTGAATATACTGTTGACATCGATCCATCGCTCAACACCGACCAAATTCTGATCGATCCGATGTTGGTTTTACCCTTTGCTGAAAATGCAGTGGTACATGGAATTTCTCAACTCGATCGCATGGGGCAAATCAAGATATCCTATAACAATGACGACGATTGGTTGGTCGTGCACGTTATGGATAATGGCACCGGACTACATCATTCGACCGACAGTGGTCAGAGCAACGGTCACCGATCCGTGGGTATATCATTAACCAGAAAACGACTGGAATTGAATAACGCCAGCAATCAAGATTGGGTCAATATGAGGAACATCACAGACGAACAAGGGCAAATTGTCGGCACCGATGTAGTCATTAGAATTAAGATTAAGCAACCTTTTGAAAGTGACCACCTAGTCCATGAGAATAGCCATCGTTGATGATGAGAAACACGCCCGTTTAAACCTCAAAGCCCTCCTGTACAAGCACCTACCGGAATGCCAGATTGTAGGCTGCGCAGAGGGTGTGAGCTCCTCCCAAAAATTGCTGGAAGCAATCGAGATCGATGTCCTCTTGCTTGATATCGAAATGGTAGATGGATCAGGTTTCGATTTACTCGATCGACTGAGTCCCTTTGATTTTCAGGTCATCTTCACGACCAGCCACGATCAATTCGCGATCAAAGCTTTTAAATATGATGCACTCGACTACATCCTTAAACCGATCGACACCCAGGATCTGGTAAGAGCACTCCGCAAAGCAAAAAAACAGTTGGAGGTAGAGAATCCGAAAGGAACAAATCCCGGAAACGGCCCCAACTTTCACAGACTTACGGTAAGAAATTCAGAGGGTTCACATTTACTATCGTTAAAAGACATTATTCGAATGGAATCGGAAAAAAATTATACTACTTTTTATATACAAAACAAACCCATGATCACCACGGCCAAGACACTGGGATCCTTTGAACAAATGCTGGCCAAATATTCTTTCTTTCGGTGTCACCAATCCCACCTGATCAATCTTCGGCTGGTGGATTCTTGGCTCCGTGAAGAAGGTGGCTGCATCAAAATGGTTGACGGTAGCACGGTTCCACTGGCAAAACGTAAACGCGAGCTTTTTAAATCGATCATGGGTTCTTGGTTTAGCGGCTGATTGGTTAAGTAGTTGGTTGGTTAGGTGGTTAAATGGTTGATTGGTTAAGTGGGTGAGTGGCTGCACGCCTTCGTTGATTTACGCACTCAAACCTCCATCCAATGGCAAGACCAAACCAGTGCTAAAGGAAGCTGCATCTGAACATAGCCAGGCGATGGCTTCGGCAATGTCCTGCGGTGTGCCATATCGCTTCAAGGGAATGGTCTCCCTCAGTCGCTCCTTCAAAGAATTCTTGTATTCAAACATGGATTCAACCATCGGGGTTAAAGTGTAGACAGGGCAAACTGCATTCACCCGGATTCCGTAGCGGGCATTTTCCAACGCTGCGGTTTTGGTCAGGCCAACGACGGCATGTTTGCTGGCCACATATGCTGCAGTCTTTGGTTGGGCGCGTAATCCCGCCATCGATGCCACATTGACAATGGCACCACACCGCTGGTGCACCATTTGCTTCAATTGCAATTGCATACCATAGAATACTGCCGTTTGATTTACCGCAATGACCTTAGCATAAGCGTCATGATCATAATCTGTCAGGATACTGAATTCACCACCAATTCCGGCATTGTTGATGGCAATGTCTAAATGGCCGTGCAGGGTCACGATCTCCTGCATGATTTCTGCTTGCTGATGATACGAGGTGACGTCACATTCACGGAATGCAGCCACACCTCCCGCATCTTCAATCTGTGCCAGCGTGTCAAGACCACCCTTGTGGTCGAGATCAAGGCACTCGACAAAGGCGCCCTCTTTGGCCAAAAGCTCGGCGGTAGCACGGCCAATACCTGAACTGGCTCCCGTGACCAGTGCAATCTTTCCTTTGAATTTCATGGTCTGAAAGTAGAAGATTTTGACGGGAATCCCTCAGCGAACAGTGCTTCGGAATTAAAGCGGTTTCAAACTTGGATGTTTAATCCGGCCTCTACGACAGATCAAACCTGCGTTTACGATTTCCTCAAATAAACATTGTTGTACGGTGACTCGAGCTTTAACTCCTTACCTCCCTTATTTAAAACACCAGCAATTCGATTCTTATACATCTCATCAATGCTATTGGCTTCGTCAAAGGCAAATTCCAAGTCAGAATAAATCTCACCATAATTTGTATGCAGCGAAAGATTGAGTTGGGCTGATTGGGGGATACTGACATCCACAAAACTATAAGTAGAACTGATGGAGCAATCCGCCGTGATGCCCATTTGGTCAAATGTTGCTACCACATGCCCATAAGTATTTGTGATATGCATGGGATTATCAATATTCTCTAGGGAGATATTTCCGTAGGTGAGATCGGTAGCCAATTTTAGATTAGCCGGTATGTAAAAAACTAAATCCACCTCTATGAGGACACCAGAAGTCATTTCAACGACATCTCCATCATCATCGTGATCTTTGAAATTTCGCCAGCCTGCCTTTTCTCCCGGCGCTAGCTTACGGGTATACTCCTGCCCATTCTTTTTATAGGTCATATATTTAGGCAAGTCTTCCATATTCTTAACCTCCGATTTAAAATAAAGGGTTTTTCCCTTTTGCTCCCATCGATATTCAAATGCATCATCGTTTTCACCTTTATTGACCATAGCCATGCCCTCCAATTGGATATCCTCCACCCCTTCGTTTCGGACCATGATATTTGCCCAATTACAGTCAATCACTATTTCACTGACATCCGAAGAAGGCCTCACCTCCTTGATCTCCCTCTGAGCATCGAGTTTAATGGTCATACTTGCTAGTAATATAATTAGGTATGCTCTTATTTTCATGCTGCAATTATTTTACACATTTTTGAAAAACAACTAGACATCTTCCCTGTCGTGATAGAAATTTGAGGTGCTCCAAAAAAATCGGTAGTGCCAGCAATATTAGAATTCGAAGTCGTCGAGGGGTCCTCGATTTTAAATGATGAAATATTTAATCATCGATGGTTGTGCCGCTATTTTTTCCTGAGGTAAACATCGTCATAGCTTGACTTTATAAAAAAGTCGACGCCACCCCCATTGTATTTTCCTTCAACTTTATTAGCGGATAATTTTTTCATACTGTCTGAACTTCCAAAATCTAGATCCAGATCCGTAAACATCTCCCCATAGCTGGTGCTGAGTGTGAAATTAGCTTTGGCACTTTGCGGCACGGTAACATCCACGTGATCGTAAACCGAATAGAGACTGATTGAATGATCCTGATTGATTTCATCAAACGTAGCCTCAATGGAACCATAGACAGAGTTAATGGCAAGTGGTCCGGTGGCATTCTGGACGTGGATTGAATTGTAATTGGCTGAAACCTCGATTTCATTGGGCAAATCGATGATCTCTAGGCGTCCACCGTCATGATTAGAATGCTCGTAAAATAGAGACACACCCGTAGGTACACTGATGGTGTATCGATGGCCCGCTTTATTAGATACTTTTCTCACCGTTGTTTCATCTCCCTCCTTCGAAACTGCCAGTCCGATGCCGGTATTATCAGTCAGCCCGGCAGCACTGATGGGTCTTAGTCCCTTGGCCCGTTCTGGAATGGCGTGCTTTCCATCCTCAGTGGCAATGACAATATTATTTCCAGAATGCCCCTTAAAGGTAATTTTGCCAACTTCCAACACCTTGAGTTTTCCACTTGATTGGTCAATCGTATATTCCTGAGCCAATAGATTGGCACTGACAAATAAGAACACTGTGAGCGTTAATATATTTTTCATTTTAATTTTATTTTCAGTTCTTAAAAATGCTTGTATTTTGAAAATCACGTGATTTTATAATTATAACCTGGTTAGCCCCAATCGGGCCTCATCCTTAACAAAAGGTTGAATTGTTTCCTTTTCGATTAAACTTTCTAAAGAGGGTTTTACCTTTGATTCCCGCTGCTTGACTAAAGCATTGATGATCGCAATTTGTACTACGGGTTGTGTTTCCTGTTCGAGTGCTGCAATCAGGCCATTCTTAATTTGTTCATTTAAGGCATATTGTTGCAGGCCTTCGACAATTGTCAATCTCACATTGGGGCTTTCATCGGTCGATAATAACTTGAGCAATACCTCAACCACCTCTTGGTCAGGCTCACGAACACCCACAGTCTGCCGCACCCCCTTGATCCTCTTGGTGGCACTTTCATTGGCAATTAGCTGAATAAAAGCTTGTTGCTCCTTTGGTTGGTTAACCATCGATTCAATATTTTGCTGACCCATGAAAAACCAACCAACTAAAAGCACGATCGATGCTGCAATACCATATTTCCACCATGATATTCTACTGCGCATTGTTTTCCTTTCAGCAGTAACATGTTGCTGTCTACTCAACCATTCATCAAATCGTTCTGCAGAATGCGGTCCTGCTTTGATAAGAGGTAGTTTACCATATTGATTCAGTAGTTCTTGATAGCGTTCCCATTCTCTTTTCAAGGAAGCATCGTGATCAATATCTCGCTGAATGCTTGCTGATTCATCTGCAGACAATTCACCCAAAATATGTTGGATAAGTTTTTCCTCTTTTTCCCAATTCATCATATCACGGTTATTTGCAAGTAGGCTTCCTTTAAATCCTTTAGGGCTCGGTGCACACGCGTTTTGACTCCGGTTTCCGAAATCCCGATAATTTTAGCGACCTCGCGATATTTTAATTCCTCATATCTGGTCAGCAACAGCACTTCGCGAAACTCTGGTTTTATTTTCTCCAGTGCACGTTCCATCCGAGTCGGTTCAATGACCGGATCTTTAAACTCTTCCACCGGATCGTGCTGATCGAATTCTGTAGTCTTAATTTTATTTGATCGATAGTGATCCATCAGTAAGTTTTTTCCGATTTTAAATATCCAACCACCAAAAGGATATTCCTTTTTGTAGGTATGTTTTCCCTTAAGCGCTCTTTCAAACACATTTTGCACCAGGTCATTACTCAAAGTTCGGTCACGGCACATGCGGTAGAAGTAGTCATGCAACTTGTGCTGATACCTGCGAAATAGCACACCAAGCAGCGCAAGATCACCATCCCGGACAAGCACCATGAGCTCTTCGTCACTCAGTTCACCAGATGATCCATGTGTTTTCATTGGCATCGTTATGGGTTTTACGGAAGCAGACCTCGGATGGTTGCAAGATCATCATATTTTTTTGAATTAGAATACATTCAAAAGTATAAATTGCTGATTTACAGTTTTTTACAGTACACCCGGTGGCCATCCCCGAATGGGAGTGTTCGGTATTTACTAGCGTATCAGATGCAGCTGCTGCATGTCTGTACCCATTTGGATGTTACCGTTTTCATCGATGAGTTCATAGGCGACCCGCACTACGTAAAGGCCTGGCGGATAGTGACGGCCATTTAGAGAGCCATCCCAAAAACTTTGCAGATTAGAAGAATGATGAATTTTATGACCCCATCGATCAAAAACCTCCACTTCAATGCTGGCCAGTTGACAGTCTGAAAAAATCTCCAGCTCATCATTCGTTTGATCTCCGTTAGGGGTGATGGCCGATGGTATATAGAGGTTGCAGCGGCAATCAGGTCGAGATAGTTGATAGACCAGTTCCACTGGATTACTGCAGCTTTCGTTTTTTGCGACGTAGCGACCCGCCTTGGTGATTTTTCGAGGATTTTCCTCATTTCCATCGATCCAGGAGAAACCACCTGCAGGTAGTCCAACCAGCCAATCTTGTGTACAATTCAATTGGGTATCGATCTGCATGTCATGAGAGATTAGATTTGTGTCGCACCGAGCTACAAATTCCGTTTCATAAGCCTGCCAATAGTCACGGGTATCATCTACTAAGATCATTTGAGAGCTCAAAATGGATGTATCAAAACGGGTAAAAACCAAATCGCGATCTGCCGGTAGAAAATCATGGTTGGCAGTCCATGCGAAGCAATCAGTTTGCAACGTATCTAAGGAAAATCGAATCAAGAAGTCGCCCAGCCCAGCAGCATCGCTGTCGTAGAGGGAACGATTCGCAACGACATGGACACTTCTACCATCCAAATGAACAAAGCTCTCCGCAACTTCGGTTGGTTGATCAATTTCCAAAATTCGTTGATCTAAAATATCTCCGCTGGGTGACAAGATCAGATGGGCAAGCTTTTGCTGATCATCATTTTGAACACTGTAGCTCACGTAAATGTTACCGTCAGACATCTGTGTTAAATCAGCCCCAAATCCAGCAGCCGGTATCCGATCAGATTGCCAACGCAAGCGGCCATCTTCTGCCACCTTGTAGAAAAAAGAATAGCCTGCCCGATGTCCTTGAAAGATAAACCCATCAGTCACTTCGAGCGGACCAGACAAGGGTATTCCAACCTCATCGATGTTTAATGCTTGAGCCCAAATCAATTGACCTTGTCGATCTAAGTGAAATAAGAAGGCGTCAGATCGACAGAGAATCGTACCATTTTTGGTGAAAATTGCTTCTCCGCCCGTCTCAAACGGAGCAAATTTTACACCCCATCTAAAATTTAGTCCCATATCAAAAATTGAAACAAAACCTTGTTTTTGGGTATCAAAATCTAGCAATAAACCATAGCAAAGTATTTGGTCATTTTTAATATCGATGCTGTAGGAGAAATGATCGATGGTACCGGGACGGAATAAATTAAATCCTTGTTTTTCACCATCCGGGGCTACTTTTAAAAGATAAATAAGCTCCTCAAACCCATTCCGAAAAGCACTGCCGTAGACAATAATGGTTCCATTGGCAGTAACCTTCACATCCCTCAATTCCATATAGACATCACGCTGATGATAGGTGTAACTCCAAACAATGGCTCCGCATCGATCTACCCGGACCAGAAATATCTTACCGTCGATGGAGGCATCCCGTAGGCCTTCGATGGAAGAATCGCCAATTAAAATATCTCCGTTTGGAAAGGCGCCAATTTTTCGATCCAGTGAAACAGTTTGATGATCAAGGGTCTTAACATATGATTGACCCGGCAGGGCAACCTGAACAGCCAGAAATAAGATGGTGAGGTACCCATTAGAAATGATGTTGAAATAGCCCCTCATTCACCTATTCATTTCGAAGCCTACAAATCGGATACTGTATTAAATCGCAGATCCAGCAAAGTGCCTAACAATTTTTCTTCATTTCCCTGAATCTTGAAGTACAGATCCTTTTTTCCCGCTTGACCTTCGATTGCCAAACTATGGTAGTGAAGGCCCAGATTTTCTGGTTTCATCTCCAATAGTAAGGTTGCTATCGGCTCACTGGCAGCATCATCGATATGCAGCGAAATAACTCCACCATGAGTATACTCCGGTGATAGTATAACGCCCAATTCTATGGCTGCGATGTCCGTGAGATCGATGTTCTTAAAACCAAGCACTCCCTGATGGTTGGCAATGACAATGGTGCGATCTTCATTAATCCCGATCGGAGCCAACCGTTCGGCAGAGACGTCCATTCGGGATGCCACCTCAAGTACATCACAATCGGCTGCCATCAGCGCGGGGTAAGCTAGGGTCAATGCAGCTCGACGAGTAATGGGTGCTGCCCCTTCTGCTCCCTTATCCGTATAAGATGCCATTACAATATAGCTTCCTTCGACATTCCCCTCGGTACTGGCATCAAAATGATAACTACCGGCCAGGGGCAGACGTTGCAAAGATTGCTGGTCTGTGTCTTTTAGCGACAGAATGTAGTCGATCATTGTCCCAGCCTCCTCTTCCGTATGTTGAGGATGGGCAGCCATAGCCTGCACCCCCCATACTCCTCCTCCACCATTCAATACTTTGTCAATGAGGTAAGTTCGAGCACCATCCTCATCTGCATACTTCTTTGCGATCTCCAGATAAGCAGGACCCACACTTTCCTTGTCCTTGAAGTGGCAGGCAGCACAATCCGACTTTTCGATGTTTTGTTGGCCTATCATAAACTTAGCCGATGCTGCCAATGCTTCATGCCCCATCGAAATCACGTTGATGTCGGCACCCTTTTCTAAATAGTTGATGGTCAAGGCAACGTCTTCGGCGGCGATTCCAGCTCCCAGTTGACCGTCCTCCTTGTCGCGCACACCAACTGCGTAAGCGAGATCGCTACCGGGAAAAAAGAAAGTGCTGTTACCCATTACATCGAGTGTAAGGGAGGGGGGATCGTTGCCCACCTGAATCATTACCTGATCCAAAGACGTAAGGCCGTCTCCATCTTTGGCCTCTAGGGTAACCAGATACTCTCCCGGCTCCTCAAACCTGTGACTCACGGATTCGCCCCGGAGCTTAACATCATTGTCAGCGATGGACCATGTGAAAGCCAACACATCACCGTCTGGATCATCAGAATCTGCCGCGGAAAATGAAACATCCAGTGGGGTCGAACCCTCGGTTATGGATGCCGTTAGCTTTGCAAGAGGTGTTCGATTGCCCCGTAGATATTTCAAATGCACCAAGCGCGCATCCTTATTCTGTGAAAACCAAGCGGTGCCATACTCTAGCATATAGATATCACCATCTGGGCCCATGATGATATCATTGGGGTTACTGAATTTGGTACTGGGGAGAAAACGCTCCATCCGCACCAAATTGCCCAGCGAATCCATCGTTACCGTCATCATCCATCCTCTGATCCAATCGTAGGTAAATAATTTGCCATCAAAATATGCCGGAAATCTTGCATCATTTTCAGGATAATCATCCACATAAAATACGGGACCAGCCATTGCATTTCTACCACCTTCTCCGACCAAAGGAAATTCCTTCGATTCGTCGTAGGGATACCAGATAAACGCGGGTTGAGCCGGTGGAAGTTCTTGGACTCCGGTATTGTTTGGGCTATTGTTGATCGGTCTGGCAGGGTCATGTACTTGACCAGATGTTTTAGTGGCAAAGTCGTACTCCGTGTACGCCTTATTGTCAGCCACAAAATATGGCCAGCCAAAAAACCCAGCAGCCTTGGCTTGATTCACCTCATCATGCCCCTTCGGGCCACGACCCGTAGAATCCTTTCCAGCGTCTGGTCCTACATCGCCCCAATAGAGATAACCAGTGTGCTGATCAATGGCAATGCGGTAGGGATTGCGACATCCCATCGCATAAATTTCTGGTCTTCCCAGTGATCCGTCTTTTGGAAACAGGTTGCCATCTGGGATCGTATAAGATCCATCAGGCTGTGGTGTTATTCGCGAAATCTTTCCACGCAAATCATTAGTATTGGAGGAGGACTTTTGGGCATCCCAAGGCGAACGACCCGGCCGCTCATCACTCGGTGAAAAGCCACCTGACTCGAAAGGATTGGTATCATCACCAGCCGAAATCCACAGATTGCCATCCGGGCCAAACTCAAGACAACCAGCTGAGTGACAGCATTCATCTCGCTGTGTTCCAATTTCCAACAAGACTTTCTCGGTACTAAAGTCAACCTTATCATCAATGAAGTCAAATCGTGAAATGTGTTGCTTGGGTTCATCACCGGGTGGTGAATAGAATAAGTATAACCAGTGATTCTCAGCAAAGTTAGGATCTAAGGCCAGACCCAGTAAGCCATCTTCATGTTTACTGTGCACCTTTAGATGAGAGATGACGGAAGTGGATTTAGATTGGGGATCATATAACTTGATGTCTCCCTTCCGCTCGATGAATAAGATGCGCCGGTCGGGAAGCATTTCCAGCTCCATAGGTTCATTGAGATTGTCATCGAGGACGACTTTTTGAAATCGATTCTCTTCTGGCGCAATGGTCGACCTAGCGTAATCCAATTCGGATCCGGAACCCATGGCATAGCGGATGCCTTCCCAAAGGTGCTGCATAAATGGCTCTTCACTAAAGGTCTCATTGGTATGACCCCCGCCGGTATAAAATGCTCGCCCACCATCGTACTCATGATACCAAGCGATGGGATGATTTGCCCCATTGGTGCCACCCTCATAAGAGTCTTCATCGAGGTTTAGCAAGATATGGAGATCCGGTTGAATGTCACGGTAGTTATACCATTCATCGGTACGGTGCCATTTTTCAGGCAGGTGTTGACATGCAGGATGCTCATGCGCCACCCTTTCGACAATCGCATCTCTTACATTGGGATTGTTGGGATGGCCGTTAAAATAGGCCCCTACCAGTCCTCCGTACCACGGCCAATCATACTCGGTATCTGCTGCGGCATGGATACCCACGAAACCACCACCGGCTTGAATGTAACGCATCATTTCAATCTGCTGGTGTTCATCGAGGCAATCTTGCGTGGTATTCAAGAAAACAATGGCTGCATATTCTCGCAATTTACTGGTTGTGAACACACTGGCATCTTCAGTGGTATCCACTTGAATATTCTTCTCCACTCCCAGGTGGAGAAGTGCCGTTTTGCCTGCAGCAATTGACTCATGACGATAACCCGCTGTCTTGGAAAAAACCAAAATCTTAGCCGGAGAACTGTTGAATCCACAACCAGTGGCGATCATGGAGAGCAGGATTGAAACGGCAATCAATCTAGACATTTTTATACGCGATGGTTAGGAAAGTAAAAATACAAAAGTTGATTCGGTCAGCAGGTCTGAAGGTTACGGTAAGTTGGGATTACTCAGATAAGTGTACCTTGCGGCCCGAATTAAAAAAGGAGTGATGCCAATAAAAAAGAATCAAGTAGTGGTCTTAAATTATCGCTTACAAAATGGATCGGCAGAGGGAGACCTTATTGAGGAGACCTTCGGCAGTGAGCCGTTGAAGTTCATTTTCGGAATTGGTCAGATGATTCCAGCTTTTGAATTACATCTCGAGGAACTCGCAGAGGGAGATGAGTTTGCCTTTCTCATCAAGGCAGCCGAGGGCTATGGTGAATACGAAGAACAGGCACTTCTGCAGGTACCCATCGGTCAATTTACCAACGAAAAGGGAGAAGTAAATACCGATGCCATCAGGCCAGGAGCCCCTATCAACATGCAGGATCAGGAAGGGCGATCTTACCAAGGAATTATCAAATCACATAATACTGAAGTAGTAACCGTAGATTTCAACCATCCGATGGCTGGCACGGATCTTTACTTTTCTGGAAAAATCGACATCGTTAGAGAAGCGACACAATCGGAGTTAGATCACGGGCATCCACACGAATAGGTGGTAAGTTTGTTGCCGGTGTAAGGCCTTCAATGATTGAGAATCAAAATTGAAGCAATAATTTCATACTGCATTAAAACTCTTCTGGGCGTCACTAATATGCGCATAAAACTGCAGCAAAATTAGAAGATCTCAGCGATAATCAGACGAAGTACTACTCAAGTCTTCACGAAAATGGAAGAAAATGTGTGAGCACGCGACCTTCCCGTTAGAAAATAAATACCTGGCAAAAATTGTTCGGCATTAATTATTTGAGCCCGATCTGCCTGGTAGATTAACGTTCCTTGTACCGAAAGTACTTTGATGTTTTCTAATGGAAATGACAAGATAACTTCTTGGGATACTGGATTGGGAAATACGTGAAATATCGGCATCGATGGTTGAGGAGCGAAGACCGTTGATGGGCACGAGTTGGACTGGATCAAGACTGGTTTATGCTGCTGTAGTATGCCTCTCATCAGAAGTTTCTGATCCATGGTAAATAGGTTCATGCAGGCATCATCTACCAAGTCCATAAAATTCATAAACATATCTTCTGAATTACAACTGGACTGTGGTGTCGCTGGGCATCCACGGTAACTGTCCAATTGAAGCGGTGTGTCTGCAATACCATCGTCTGACTGGCAGGATATACTATCTCCCCAAATGTGTTTAAGGCCAAGATAATGACCGATCTCATGAGTCAAAGTTCGGCCTTTATTAAAAGGTTCAAGCGCTGTGCCATCCACTCCAAAAAAACGATAATCGATGACAATCCCTTCGTCCTCTTTAAAGTTCGAGCTGGCTGGGATTGCAAGACCTGCTATTTCACCATTCTCCGAAATTTCACAAACCCAGACATTCAGAAAGCGGGTGGGATCCCAAATGTCTTGGCCGCCACTGCGAGTTTGAAAATATCTACGTGTAAGACCAATGCCGCTGAAATCAGTCTGAATGTAATTGATACCATCGGTTGGATCATTGAATGGATCTCGATCCACCAGACAAAACTCAATCTGGCAGTCGGCAG
Organism: Saprospiraceae bacterium; assembly: GCA_965223215.1. Taxonomy (GTDB): domain Bacteria; phylum Bacteroidota; class Bacteroidia; order Chitinophagales; family Saprospiraceae; genus JABDMH01. Next base: position 2,031,705 of record CBDCVZ010000010.1, read on the forward strand.
CGATGGCCTTAAATTCTTTAGGGGTTTCGCTGGTGTCACTATTTAATCGTCGAAAATCAGCATTGAGCACTTCCAATTGAGCCAGGACCTGATCGATGGTTACCTGATGGTCAGAAGTTCGATATAGATTGTGAAAGACAATGGGTACGGTAATTAAGTCATCGGTATCGGCAGATCGCAGATTAATAACAGGCTCTGAGTGAGCAGTTAGACAAAGACGCTGTGCTGACAAGGCATTTAATAGGAAAAACTGAACTAAGAAAACAAATCGTAGCTGTTGCATCGCACGTAAGAAAAGACTAATAATTAATTCCGGCAAATAACCTACCACATTTAACGAGGGTTGGGCAAATTGAGTCGCGACGACGGACTGCGTATGTGAAGCCCCATACCCCGACATTGGATCAGATTAAACCTTAGTTGCGGGTACCGCTAGAGCTCGATTGGATTCGATCCCTCAATTTCTGGAAAGACATCGAATCTCGAAGGGAAAGGAAGGCGGGATGATCTAACGCCCGGGCACTTTTTAGACCATTTTTTACCGCATTCTCCAGTTGTTCAATGGCAAGAGCTTGTTTTCCTTGGCCAGCGGCCATTTTTGCTCTATACCAATAAGGCTGCGCTGAAAGTGGATCTGCAAAAGCCCAAATATTGAGCAGCGCACTGGCCGTCCTAAAATTCTCCTCTTGTTCGTAGCGGAAAGCAGATTCTGCACTGCGAGCAGAAATGAGATTCAACATCCGCCAACCCAGGTACTGCCACTTACGATCTTTACTTTCAGCTTTCAACTCCTGCATTGAAATAATTTCATCTTTCCACCATTGCAAATCAAAAGCACCATTGGGAGGAGTCCGGTAGACTTGCCGAAATGCACTCAAGTACCGATTAATGAGAATAACCTCACGCTCTTTGATTTTTTGATTGATGCGTGCTTCCTTTTTTAGATTGGTTTCGGATTCTATTTCCCGCCGAAAATTCTCTAATTTTCTACTGCTGGGAACACCGCTGGGAAAATTGGTCAAGATTTCCACAGCATAATTAGCAAATCCCAATTGATACATAGTCTGCGCATTTTCGTAAAGACCACGCAAATAGGCCGCCATCCAAGTGTTCTTTGGTGTTTGGGTATGTTGCAGCTGTAATTCGAGGAGTGCGAGTGCAATGGCATTTTTGGGAGGCCATTGATGAATGCCGTCAAAATAAATGAGTCGGTTGGAAATGGTGAGATCGTCTAAAGATTTCTTCGTGTTTTGCTGCTCACAAAAATTCATATCACGGTGCCCTACCAGGCCAATGTAGAAGAAATCATCGGAGGCATCAGGATGGTACTCGACCACTGGTGGATACCCTGCTCCACACCCGATCACACCACGGATTTTTCCTTCAGCCAGTACACCCAGCGCCAATGCGGCACGCGATCCTCCAGAAAAACCTGCTGTGTACCTTCTTGCCGGATCAAATTGAAGGCGTTTTTCAGTATCTGCAAAGAGTGCATCGGCTGCATCAAATACGAGATCCCATGAGCCGTTGCGGGAATTATTTGAGCATACTAGAATAAAACCTAAACGTTCGGCAGCTTCTCGAAAAACGGCCACACCATGGCGACCTCGCGCTGCGGGATCAAAAATATAAAGGATGGGCATCAAGGAATTGGGCATTGGGTTTTGAGAAGGAAGGTAGAGTGCATAGGACTGGTGCGGGTCTTCGAGGCATGTAACGGTATCGATGATGCTACCTGCTTTAAACTCGGAATGAGGGACTTGACCATGAGCCGTTAGTGAAATGTGAAGAAGAAAACCAAAAATCAAAAGGCCAGGACCATAAAAAGGACCAGCCCACCACTTAGCGGACTGGTCCATCTGTATTAGCTTAACAACACTCAAAACAATTCACCTAACCACTTCTCCATTCAGTTCATGCCAATGTTTTCATCCATTCTGGGCCTAACGATCCCACCAAAATCGATCCTGAAAATCAGGCGATGTAATGGGTACGTTGGATTCGTTCAAATCAATTTCCGTTTGTGGATACGGCAGCCTACGTGGAATTTCACCATTATTATTGAAGGCATTATTTCCTCCTTCTACCGGTGTTAGGTCCGGAAGTCCGGTTCGTCGATAGTCCGTCCAATTCTCCAAGCCATGCGAGTATAAGCCGAGGTATTTCTGGCCGATGATCTGTGCCAATTGTTCCTCCTGGCTGCCAAGGGTGGTCAAGGTCCCATGGGTATTCACGTAGTCCATGTCAGCGCTACCCACAATCTTGTTTAAGGAAGCCTCAATGGCTTCTTTAAGTGCTGCCTCAGCTGCAGCAGCATCTCCACGGCCCATCAGCAAGGCCTCCGCTTCAATAAATTTTGATTCAGCGTAGCTCATGTAGATCACCGGTGAATTAATTTTGGTGTAAAATGTACCAGAATTAAAATTGGTGTTAAATCCACTCGGTGTTCCTGCAGCCGGAGCCAGAAAAGCACTGCTGCGTGGATCATTGAGCTCAATCAATAAATTAAAGAAGTAGGGATCAATATTGATGTTGCCACCGCGATCTTGGGTAAACTGATACTGAGGGTTGGCTTCATTAGTGCTACTTCCAAAATTAAATTGAAGGTCTCCGGCGTTTGAAGTGATGCCCGTTTCCAGTGCACCCAAAGCCAGATCGTAGGCCTGTGCATTCATCTTAGAAGTATGGAGATAATACTTCGCCTTTAGAGCTGAGGCGGCAGCAGACCATGCTGTTAGATCACCTCCGTACATCAAATCGTCAGCACCAAGACCAGGTCCTGATCCGGCATCACCGGCAAATAAATTGATGGCATCATCAAGCAGACTATGAACCGTAGCGTAGATTGATTCTTGCGTATCATAGGTTGGGAAGAAATTGCTTTCCAGACCTTGCCATGCGTCGCTGTACGGTACATCACCAAACATATCTGCCAGATGTCCCATACCCAAAGCAATCAGCACTTTTGCCATGCCCGCCGTATGGTTGGAGCCCTCCGCTTCGGCCTTCCTCATGATCGTCACCAATGGATTGAGCGAACTTTGATACATGCGTCTCCAAACACCATCCATATCACTGGCCTTCACCAGGTATTTGTAGTTATCAAATTGTTGAGCGTTAATACCCTGAAATTGCTGCATAAACAATCCATTGATTCTCACCATCTCCCCACCGATGGCGAAAGCAAGACCTGCCTGGGCAGCTGGCACGATGGCCTGGGCTGACACATCTGAGGGAAGGGCGGGATTAACATTGGTGTCCCCAAAGTCACATGAAGCAACTGAGAGACAAAAAACAATTAATAATAAATATGTTGATTTCATAATGATTTCCAATTTTTGCTTAGAAAGAAATATTTAATTTGGCTCCAAAACTCCTCGTATTGGGATTGTTGAAATAATCATATCCAAATACATTGCTCGCATCACTGGTGAGATTGGTTTCCGGATCAATTCCCGTATAATCCGTGATCAAAAACACATTCCTTGCATTTAACGTCAAATTAATTCCTTCAATAAAACTTGATTCAAACATCCTTTTTGGAAAAGTATAGCTAAGATTGACATCCCGAAGTCGGATGTAAGAGCCATCCTGTACCGTCAATTCATCCAGATTTACAAAACCATAGTTTTGATAAAAATTCGTTCCGCCATCGGTACCGCCCTTGACCACTTCGATATTATTTACCGTAGCCGTTGGATTGCCATTTTCATCTGCCAATACTCCTGGGAACACGACTCGATCGTTACGATCAAGCGTGGCTATCCCAACACCAAAATTATTGAGCACACCGGAGGTTCCATTGTATACATCTCCCCCTTGCTTAATGTCGAGCAGGAATGAAAGGCTCAAATCTTTGAATGAGAATGAATTTCGAATGCCCAAGGTCCAATCTGGATTGGGGTCACCGACCTTGCCATCAACTGGATCCTGCAAGGGCATACCATCCAGGGGATCAATGACCATCCGGCCTTGATCATCGCGCAAAAAGCGAGTGCCGTGGAAAATGCCGTAGGGTTCACCCACCTGAATTCGCTGGGTGCCAAAGGGATCGATGGTAATTACATTAAGTCCTGGTGCAATCTTATTTACCACCGATCGATAAGCATTGAAATTAAATCCCAGATTGTAGGAGAAATCTCCTCTCCTCACAATTTCCCCACTGATGGCGGCTTCGATGCCTTCATTTTCGATTTCGCCGGTGTTAATGGCCCGCTGCAAAAACCCTGAAGCTCTGGAAATGTCAACGAGATTAATGACATCTTCCGATAGGGCATGATAATAAGTGATATCTGCCACTACGCGGTTTTTGAAGAAGCGCAAATCGGCGCCGATCTCGATGGTGGTCGTAAATTCTGGTCGCAATTCATCATTACCCAGCACCACATCCGGTATGAAGGAGTTCGTACCAAGTGCGGGAAAAATTACGCCGTTTGGTGAAGTCCATCCATCGCGAACCCGTGCCTGTGCAAAGCCAGTTGAAGTCAAGCCGAAGGGGGCATCGTTGCCGACTCGGCCGTAGGAGGCTCGCAGCTTTCCATAAGAAAGCACATCACCACCAATCTTAAGGGACTCCGTAAATGCCCAACCCAGGGCAACGGCTGGATAAAAGAAAGAATTATTTTTTTCTGGTAAGGTCGAGGACCAGTCATTTCGACCGGTGAGATTCAAGAATAATTGGTCCTTAAACGAGAACCGGAGATCTCCGTAGAGACCATATAGTTGCCGCTCAGTCGGCCGTTCTACCACGCTGAAGGAATTGGCGCTGGCCGCATTAAAAAATCCTCGAGAGGCAAGTCCCTGACCGTCTTCCCTCCTATTGTCTACCTTATTTTGATAATAGTTCCAACCAAATGTCGCATCAACTCGCAAATCGTTAGATACATCTTTATTATAGGTAGCGAACACATCTACATTCAAATCCGTGCTATTGATGGCATGGTTTACCACTTGGCCGGCAGGCAGAGTACCCGATCCTATGTCGTTTCGGAATTTTCTAAAATCACTGTAAGAATCGGCTCCCAGTCTACCGTTGAGTGTGAGTCCGTCAAACAAGTCGTATTCCAACTGTGCAAATCCAATAAATCGATTTACATCATCGGTCAAGAAATTCTTGTATACCGTCCAATATGGATTGTCGTAGATTGCACGGTTACCGAGCAGGCCCCGATAAGCACGAGGACGACCATCTTCAAATTGGTAGGCCAGCTCATTGTCAGCAGGATTCAGACCATTTCTATTGTCGAACGTCGGAGTGGTTCGCAACAAACCTAGCATGACGCCAGATGTATTGGATCCATTTTGTGCCCTGGTACCTCCTGATCTCACGTAATTGCCAGATAGTGTGGCCCGCAGTTTTTCCGATAGGTTGGAACCAATGGTGCCTTTAAAGGAGGTACGATTAAACTTGGTGTTTGGTACGATTCCAGTCTGATACATATTCCCCGCAGACATGTAATAATTTACCACATTAGTCCCACCGCTCACACTGACGTAGTTATTATTGGTGATGGCGGTTTCAAAAAATTCTCCGGCGTTATCATAGGCGTTGGCCACTCGATTAGTGGCCAGCGGATCATCTTTATGTACGATTAGACCGTTTGGATCCCAGGGTGAAGCTTGGTCTGCATATCGCAAATCTGCAATGGGAGGTCCCCAGCTGAATCCAGTGAAGGAACCCGTCATGGGGCCTTGAAAAGTAGGTACACCATTTACCGGATTACCCTGACCATAAACGCGCTGGAGCTCTGGTAATTTATTCACCTGATCAAAAGTAATGGAGGAGCTGATGTTCACCCTGGGCTTACCCCCTGTGTCACGGCCTCTCTTGGTAGTGACAACAATCGCCCCGTTGGCCGCCCTGATACCGTACAATGCGGTGGCCGCAGGCCCCTTGAGCACGGTCATGCTGGCAATATCGTCGGGATTTAAATCAATGGCTCGATTGGAGTTGTTTACCCCACCTGAACCGAGGTCAGATACAGCATCTTCCGGTGAATCTGCCGATGTAAAAGTGCTGTTATCAATAGGTATTCCATCCACCACAAAAAGTGGGGCATTCTTTCCGATGATGGTCTTATTGCCACGTATCCTGATTTGAGCAGCTGCACCCGCAGTACCACCCGAACTAGTGACTTGTACCCCGGCTGCTTTGCCGGCAAGGGCAGCAACTAGATTGGTCTCGCCTGAATTTTGAACTTCATCAGCTTTCACCGATTGAATCGAATATCCCAAATTCGATTTATCGGCGGTGATCCCGATGGCTGTAACCACAATCTCATCAAGACTAGCGGCACTGGTCCGCATGGTCACATCGAGATCGCGTAAATCACCAACTACGATTTCCTGGCTTTCATATCCCGTATAGGAAAAAACCAAAATCGCTTCTGGTGAGGGTACGGTGATGGTATAATTGCCATCAAAATCTGTGATTTCTCCGGTTGAGGTCCCCTTGATCAGGATATTGACACCGATCATGGGCTCGCTGTCATCGGCTGAGGTCACCACCCCAGACACAGTAACCTGCGCCGAGAGGCCGATGGAAATGAGAAATAAAATAACAGTAATGTAGGTTTTCATAGACATTCGTTTAAAGTTTTAAAATAACCGAGTTGTGGACGAGCTTTTTTTACATTAGTTCGGTTGGGTCGTATTCGGCCCCACCAATTTGAATCGCGTTCAATTGGCGACGGCCATCATTTTCTCAAAATGTTAACCACCTGTTAAACGAATATTTAGTGTTGAAAAAACGGACAATGCAGCAGAATGCAGATCCGATGATGCAGAGAAAATAATCTATGCTTTAAATGGACTTATTTATGCTGTAAAATTGAGTGATTGGGGCAATAATCCACCTTAACACTTGGACCAGAAACTCTGTAGCTGACTCAACTCAAAGTCAATGCTGCGGGCCCATTGGATATTCCAGTTTTCTCGATCTGAAGCACCCTAGTCTGTAATCCAAAAGCTGTCGACCTCCTCTAAGGTATCCGGATTTAAGACTTGTACTTGAACGCTTTCTCCGCGAATGTGAAAAAAGACTAGTGCATTTTGGGTCGTAAAATTGCTAACATAGGGTGTCCAAGGTGTTTGCTCTTGAGCATAGTATGGTGCTCCAGCGGCACCATTATTTATTTGATAAATCGTTCTGGTCAGTTCGATCTTTGGAAACAGATAAAGTTCTGGATAAATCTTTGTTTCTGGAGTCAGTTTTAGTCGGTTATAATTGTGCTCATCTCCAGTTAATACAGCACGAACCTTCGAGCTTTTATTAACAATAATATCCAAAATCTCATCTCGCCTTTCAATGATTCCTTTGCGGAGGGCCTTACCCGCCACATAGGGCCGGATCTGATTATTTCCACTATACCACATATCATCTCTGACATGTCCACCATTTGGAAAGCAAGGGGTATGTTGGGTTAAAAAGATGTGATCAATGTTTTCATCGTCCTCCAGATCCGCAACGGTTTCTGCCAACCAAGCCAGCTGATTGTCCATGATGTATCCATGCAAACCGCCACTGGTTGTTCTAATCTTCTGTGTGGTGGGTGCGTAAAAATAATCGGAATTAAGTACGATGACTGCTACATTATCATAGGTGTAATAAAACACATTTTCATCGTAAGATGGAAAATCCATCTTATTTTCTGAGGGGTCATAGTATGTTCCATCTTCACTGGCAGGACCATTTTGAGGATTTACAAAATTATCTGCGAAAACTTTTTCAGCAGATTCGGTGGCAAAGGGAAATTTATCAATTAAATAGGTCTGCTGATTTTCCTGATCCACCAAGACCTTCACCAATGATTCATGATTTCCCATACTTACATACACGGGAAAATAATGGGCAAAAGGTTGAATGGCCTTTTTCCAATTTGCGTACTGAAGATTCATATCCGGCACACTCGACAAATATCCATTAATGAGATCGCCAGAAAACTGCATAAAAGCAACATCCTTGAACTTAGCCAAAGACATAATCTTCTTCATGATGTATGCATTGGCACCATAAATCGAACGCTCACCTCCTCCCTGACCGCTGCGAGAATCGCTGGCATAAGCAAAGGCGAAAGGCTTTCGGGTACCGGGTAGTGGAGCGGTGCGAAAATAATAAGTAAAAGAATTTTCCTCCACTGTCACTGTATAGGTATAGAGGCTGTCAGGTTCCAGGCCGTTTAAGACCAACTCGTGATTTTTCGTTCGCTCTCCATCCGAAACTTCGAGTGGTCCGGCATGTAACGTGGCTCGTACATTCGTATTGGTTAGAAAAGAAATGGTGGCACCATGTGGGTGCACACGATTTACAAATGGCCCCTCAATAATGGTCGGTGCCACTTCAAAAGGACCTGAACCAGTAAAACTCACCAAGCCATCATAAATGAACTGCCCGGTGGAGTCAACGACGCGGTACCCTAAAGTGCCCTTGCCGGCTGCTTCCCAACCGACCATGTCATAGGTGCCCTTCAGATAATCTGATATTCGAATTTCTGTCTTACCATTTCTGATGACCTCGAACCTGCGAAAGTAGACCGGAAGGGGATGCTTGCTGTCGCCATAGGGAACAAAGCCAAAATACAATCGACCCTGAAATGTCTCTCCAAAATCAAAGGCGATCCCTGCATCAGTGCCTTTTGGATTGCCCTGCATGTTTTCAAGACCGAACTCCGTGATTTCTGGTTGTTCATAGGCAATACCACTTTTCGTTTCGAGCTCAATGATTCCATCCTTCATGGTCATATTGGAATATACCGCAGGGATGTCTTGGCTCCATCCAAAAGTGGTTATGGATAATATTGCCACCACCAGGTGAAATTTGACTTCGGTCATATTTTGTTGAGCTTTATTTGTATTTGAAACAGGATTGAACAAGCCATGTTCAAATGATCTTGCCTTAGATGGTCTACAGGGCTTCTTTCTTACTTTTCTTGATCGATTGTACGACTTCAGGATTTAGTAATGTGGAGACATCGCCCAGGTTGTTGGTGTCTCCAGAAGCAATCTTGCGAAGAATGCGCCGCATGATTTTTCCGGACCGTGTTTTTGGCAGACCAGCAGTAATTTGAATCATATCGGGTTTGGCAATGGGCCCGATCACCTTGCTCACTACCTGGTGAATCTCCTTCTTAAAGGCCTTCGCATCCTTTACTGGATCGCCTACGATAATATACGCATAAATGCCTTGTCCCTTAATTGCATGGGGATAACCCACCACAGCCGATTCGATGACATTAGTATGTTCGTTAATGGCATTTTCTACTTCAGCAGTTCCAATGCGATGACCAGAAACATTGATGACATCGTCGACCCTTCCAATGATTCGATACATTCCATCCTTATCTCTCCGGGCTCCATCTCCTGTAAAGTATTTGTTTTCGAAAGTTGAAAAGTAGGTATTCTTGCAACGTTGATGGTCGCCATAGGTGGTGCGAATCATGGATGGCCAGGGAAACTTAATGCATAATAGTCCTTCTGCTTCCTTTTTTCTGATCTCTTTTCCAGTGGCATCTACCAGTACGGGCTGAATCCCAGGCATCGGCAACATTGCATAGCAAGGTTTTAATTTGTGCATGCCTGGCAACGGAGTGATCAATATTCCTCCTGTTTCAGTCTGCCACCAGGTATCGATGATCGGTGCCTTTCCCTTTCCAATTTTTTCATTGTACCAATTCCAAGCCTCCACGTTAATTGGCTCACCTACCGTACCCAATAATTTTAGAGAAGATAAATCATAGTGAGATGGCCAATGATCGCCTTTGGCCATCAAGGCGCGGATGGCGGTAGGTGCAGTGTAAAACTGATTGACGCGATGTTTTTCACAGATGTGCCAAAATCGTCCCGCATCAGGATAAGTAGGCACCCCCTCAAACATCATCGTTGTTGCACCGGCCAATAGTGGACCGTAGATAATATAGCTATGCCCGGTAATCCAACCAATATCTGCAGTGCACCAGTAAATGTCTCCGCGCTGATATTGAAAAGCATTCTTAAAAGTGAACGCGGTATAGACCATGTACCCACCGCAGGTATGCACTACACCCTTCGGTTTACCGGTTGAACCGGAAGTGTACAAAATGAATAGCATGTCTTCAGAATCCATGGTAGTAGCTGCACAGGTCTTTCGGCGCCTTGGCACTTCATCATGCCACCATTTGTCACGGCCCTTTTTCATGGCAACTTTTTCGCCTGTATTGCGATGTACGATTACTGTTTTTACACTTCTACACCGCTGCTTTAATGCTTCATCTACTACGGCCTTCACAGGAATATTTTTTGCTCCACGAGCATTAAAATCTGAGCAGATTACCATCTTACAGGTGGCATCTTTGATTCGGTCAGCGAGGGCTGTAGCGCTAAAACCAGCAAACACTACTGAATGTACCGCGCCGATCCGTGCACAAGCCAGCACACCGATCGTCAATTCCGGCACCATCGGCATGTAGAAACAAACTCGATCCCCCTTTTTTATGCCATTGGCCTTGAGCGCATTGGCACATTTGCAAACCTCCTCGTGAAGTTGTCGATACGTAAATGTTTTATACGGCTGACTAGGATCATTGGGCTCCCAAATTAGGGCTACCTGATTGCCTCTGGATTTCAGATGGCGGTCGAGGCAGTTCTCGGTGATATTGAGCTGACCACCGATAAACCACTTAACATCCGGACCCGCAAAATCCCACTCTAAGACCTTATCCCATTTACGCTTCCATTGAAAAGATCGAGCTTGCGCCGCCCAAAATTTTTCAGGTTTATTGACGCTTTCTCGATATACCTTTTTGTATTGGCTGTACGACTTAATTTGTAAGGTCATTATTGTCTGGTCTTATGTTTGTGAGAATGGATAAATCAACACTTCAAAGTAATACTTTCTGATGAATCAGCGAAGTGCCAGCAGCACCGATGTTCATTCGTGTTTCCGCTTTGTTCGAAAGCGTTTTTGGTTTGATGTCGGAAGTTCTGTGGGCGCTGTTTCTGGGGGTCCCTGGGTAACTAATTCATCATAACCGAATTTTGGCTGCCCTGCGTCTATCCACGCGGTATACCATGCACTAGCAATTGCTAGAATTGATGCCTGCATTTGTGCTTCAACCATGCCTGCCAAACGCTGTTGATAAGCACGTGCATATTCACGGCATTGAGTTCTTACTGTGCGATCAAGGCGTTCATCAAAGCAGTATTGTCGATCTTCGGGAAAATTTCGACTCAGTTCCTTTTCAACTTGTAAGACGCTGTCTACATAGTGATGACTACTCAGCACTATGTCCCAATAATATCTCACGGGATCATCTATGTAGCTTGGCTTGCCTACTAAAAAATCATATTGAGCCTCGGCAAAGAGTTCAGGAATTCGACTCTCCCAAAAAGCATGAATCCCAACTTGATTGGTCAACTGACCGTTGTAGTTAATGGTGGTATGTAAGGGCACATGAGCATCACCTATGTAATGCCCAATCTCGGCAGATAGCTGCAATATGCTGCGTGGTTCTCTTTTAACAAAGGCAGCGGTTAGATTCCTCTGGGCGCGGGCCAGATGGTATGGCAAGATCCCATGCTTCGTCAAACTATCAATGACCTGAACCTGCAGGCAGGGCAGAGATTGGACTCCTAAGAATTTGGCAAGGGAGTCGCAGGGTACCGACCAAACATCCTCGTAAAACTGAGGAATAATAAGCTGCCGGTAAAAACCCGGCATTTGTCGGAATGGCACCCTGATTTGTCCAGCCGGTAACCTGACCAGTAAATCTTCTTTCGCATGCCAATGGTTCCAAACATCTGACCCTTCTTGCAGCACACTATCAACACCACTAATCCATTTCAAATCGGTATGTCGCATCACAGCTTCCCACCAGTGGCGTGGTAGTGATTCAAAGGGGAATTCACCCCAAGCTTCCAGATCTATGTAATGACGCATCGCTTCAAATGGTGAAGCATAGCGCCGCTTGTCTGGATCGACTGCGTGGTCAGCCAAATAGTCAATGTGCGGTTTATATAGAATCATCATCTGCGGTGGTAGGGTATAGACCGCCATTCGATTGATCAACCGATGGGCATAGAAGCCCCACTTTTCGGTGGGTGGTGATGCAAACAGCACCAGTACCGTCAAGAATAATGTAAAAAAACGCAATGAAACTCGACTAATGAACACCTGTAGTTATCAACGTTCTAATAAATGTATTACAGAACCAAAATACTACTAAATTTGAGCTTGTTTTTAAGGAAGACCCAATGATCTGGTGCAAAAGTTCTTCCCATCCTCAAATAAGGGCACCACTAATCTGATTCTACAAAAAATTCGAAACTTCGAAAAATCTCCCTAAACACCCGATGCTGCACTAAATAAATATTTCCTGACTGGTCCAACACATGGTACCGGTCAATCTGAGCAATCACCGGGGCATCAGGCCGGACGGCGACCGGATAAAAAGAGGCCTCCTGAACCCTTCCAGCGAGGTTGACCAGGGAGACTTTGACAAAAGGATCCCTTGATTTTAGGTGATTCATCAGGTCATCATTTTCGATGATGGATTCTGCACCCAAGCGCTTGAACGCTCGCAAATATGCTTCAATGGCACCCCGATTCTGCACAAGACCTTGTCCAATAGGAGCATTCAGTGGACCAACCTCCCAAATGTTGTTTTCCCGACGCAAGATCTTAAATGAATGTTGAGGTCGATCGGGATATTCAAGGCTGATTCGATTAATTTCATCCACTTCGGCACCCAATACCGTTCGATCCCGCCAGTCTAAAAGTGGGATGCGAAACATCGGCACCAAAGAGCCATCGAATCCCGGTAGAGAGACGACTCCCGGTTGATCAAATCCGTCTAACAAAATGAACGTGCCCCGCTCATCGGGGGTGACACCACCAATGACGAATGATTTGATTAGTGTACCACTTCGATCAAAGATCTTGACATGGATGCCCTGTTTTTGCAAGACGTCGAGAATGGTCTTTACCCCTGCTTGCTGTGGAATAAACTGCAACTCGATCTTGCTAATAGCTGCTAATAAGTTTTGGATGGCATTGGGCCGAGCGCGGTATTTATTGTTTAACGTCCAGTAATCTTTCTCACGCTCAAGTACTACTAAAGTCTGGCCAGGTTCATCAATTTCAATCTGATAAATATCAGCTAGTTCGGCAACTCTATATTGATAGGCTGCCCCCACATCCTCTTGAACGTTACGATCAGATTGTTTCCAAATAAAGACACCAAGCCCCAACACTAATAAAAGGCCCCCTAATTTTCTCATGAAGTTGGCACACCGTATTTTCTACGTCGAAGATATTGGAAAATCCAACCGATTACAATAAGTAGGATCAGGGGAAGAGCTACATTAATAAATTGCCATTTCAATTTTTCATCCGACATTTTTTGTTTGTTGAGCAATCTCAGTTTTAATGTTTTTGCTCTCGCATCGATCAATCCACGATTGTCAAGCATAAATTCAATGGCATTGGTTAGAAAATTTTTGTTGGCAAAGGTATAATTCATGTATTTATTAAATCCTAAGTCGCTAATCTCGCCAGTCGAGGGATTGATGAGATTTTTTGCGATGTCTCCATCGGCCACGATCAATATTTTTGTCGGATCGCTGGTCGTCTTAAAGGATGCGCCAATGTCGGTGAGCGTCTTACGCATTTGCTGGGTGGTTCTATTTTCAAAGGCCGAACTGAAAACCCCTTCGATCAGTAGGGCAAGGGTCTCCGGGGGCCCAACAAATTGCGATGGATCAGCCCGGTTGATGATGCCCAGATCTAAAATCACGGGTGCAAACTGCTTTCGCGAAGCTGGGGAGGATCTCAATAACGGAGTTTTCTTGAGATCTGCCTTAGTCATGATGGTATCAATACTCGCTGGAAACAACAAGTTTACGCGATCGAGGCCTTTAGTGATTGGATGTTGCAGGTCTCCCAAGGCCAGCAAATGATAATACCAGGGAAACTGCTCGTACCTACTTTTCCCTCCTGGTTGGTCGATGGCGATGGGTATCATGGAGCATTCACGGTCTAAAACCAGATTTTGCTGAATTCGCGCTCCATATTTAAACAGCAATTCGTCTAATCGCAGATCAACATCGTAGGGCACATACTCTCCATGTCGCCGGATTGAATCTAAATTGACGACCAGGGGGTCAATCAGAAAAAGCAACCTTCCCCCATTCATGATGAACTGATCTATTTTGAACAATGATTTGTCTGAAAATGAGGAAGTGGGTTTGGCAATGATGAGCATCGAGATTTCCTCGGGAATCTTGTAAATGCTATCTAAATTAATTCTTCCAGTATTGTAGAAGGCACGTAAGTTGCCCTCAAGTGCGGCAGTTTGTAATTTGCTCAACTCTCCGTGCCCCTCCGTAAAGAGAATATTTGGCTTGCTAGCTGCCTGCAATTTGGCAATTGCATTAGCAAATTTATATTCTAATAGGCTAATCGAATTATTTAGAGCAATTTCCGGTGGCACTCCGGGAGATTCCCGTTCCAATAAGTTAATTGCAACTTGCCGGTCTCCATAGTTAAAAATGGCATAAGGGAATATTTGTCGACTTGACTCTCCTGATTGATTGCGAACATTGAGATCAGTAGGTACGATCCCCACCTGAGCCCAAGATTCTAATTTTTGCTTTACTTCCTCGCGATCACCGATCAGTGGATCCTCGAATCTAAAACTGATTTTCGGATTCAAGCGCTTGAAGGAGGTCAGCATCTCTTTCACTCCATCTTGTAGCCGTCTGAAACCCGCCGGAAATTCACCCTGCAATAAAATTTGAATAAAAATTGGCCCTTGCACAGACTCTATCGTCTGCTCGGTGGCACTGGTGAGGGAAAACCGTTTTTCTTCGGTCAGATCAATTTTAGTGTACAGATACTGACTTGCTACATTGAGTAGTACAACGAGTACGATAGTTATGATCGGCCAATAATATTTTTCGATTATATTTTTCAATGTTGACCCTGATTTTTCTTTTCTACAAGCGCATAATAGGTCAGGTAAAGGAATAAGAAAATCGCACTGATGAAGTATATCAGATCTCGACTATCGATGGCCCCTTGACTGATGGATCGATAGTGATAATCAATGCCAATTTTTTGCAGCACATGATCCCAAGAGCCGCTAAAAACCGGAGCACTACTGATGAAATAAAATCCCCAGTAAACGACGAAGCAAAAGAGGGCCGAGATCAAAAAGGATACAATCTGGTTGGTACTCAGTACCGATGCCAGTAAACTAATACTGATAAAGATTCCAGCCAGTAAGAATAATCCAATGTAAGAGCCGATGACTTCTCCCGAATCAATGTTACCCTGCGGACTGCCCAGCTGCCAGATGGAATAATAGAATAGGACCGTAGGAATTAGAGCGATCAGCACCACCAACAGAGCACCAAAAAACTTACCTAGCACGATATCCCACTCCGTAAGCGGCTTGGTATAAAGTGTTTCTATCGTACCCGTCTGTCGTTCTTCCGAAAAAGAACGCATACAAATGGCAGGAATCAAAAACAAGAAAATCAGGGGTGCCATGTCAAAGAGCTGGCCGAGGGTTGCGTAATTATAATTCAAGATACTGTAGTCGGGGAAGACCCACATGGTCAATCCCAATACGGTCAAGAATACACCAACCACGACATACCCCGTCAGTGTACTAAAAAACCCTCCAACTTCTTTTTGAAAAATGGACCACATGCCAGCTAGACGGTTAATTTTTGAAAAACATCTTCTATCGAACTTCTATGTTCCTGCATGCTTAGTATTTTCCTGCCACGATCGACTACGTAGTCAAAAACCGTCATCCGGTGATCATCACCTGTTTTCTTAAAGTGCAGTAGATATACCGTTTCAGAAATTTCTTGAACGCGTATTAGTTTCGACAACTTCCAATCTGCTAAAGGTTGATTCAATTCGACCACAATCTCAACTTCTTTATTAATGGCCTGATCCAAGAGATCAATTTTATCATCGGCGACGACTTTACCTCTGTTCAAAATAATGACCCGGTCACAGAGGGCTTGCACCTCTTGCATGATATGGCTCGAAAAAATTACTGTTTTCTCCTGCCCAATGTTCTTGATTAGTTGTCGGATTTCGACCAGTTGATTGGGATCTAAACCCGAGGTTGGCTCGTCTAAAATCAATACCTCTGGGTTGTGAATCAATGCTTGCGCTAAGCCCACCCTTTGTCGATAACCCTTCGAAAGGGTCCTAATTTTTTTATGCTGTTCTGCAGCGAGGCCCACCTGCTTAATCACCTGCCTGATTTTCTTATTTCTATCTCCGATGCGGTAGACATGGGCAATAAAATTTAAGTATTCCCTTACATACATCTCCAGATAAAGTGGATTGTGCTCGGGCAAATAGCCAATTTTCTGTTTTAAGGTCAATGGATCATCCAGGGCATTGATTCCAGCCACGAAAGCACTACCGGTAAACTTGGTGATGAATCCGGAGAGGATTTTCATGGTGGTTGTTTTACCCGCACCATTTGGTCCCAATAAGCCAACAATTTCACCCTGCGCCACGGAAAAACTCACTGAATCGAGTGCCTGCTGATCGCCGTATTTTTTTCCTACCAATTCAACCACTATGCTCATGCGACATGTCGTTTATTTTGGAAATCAATGGATCTATTTGCCAAGCATCATCTACACGATACGGTCCAATCGCCGTTCGCCGCAGGGCACCGAGATAAGCGCCACTATTGACCAGCTGTCCATAATCATGAACCAAGGATCGAATATAGGTGCCCTTGCTGCAAATGACCCGGAATTCAACATTCGGAAGATCGATATCCACAAGTTCGAACTTCTTGATGTATACAGGTCGAGCGGGAATCTCCACCTTAAGATTTTTACGTGCCAGTGTATAAAGTCTTACTCCATCTTTTTTGATGGCAGAATACATCGGTGGTTTTTGCATGATATCACCTTCAAAAGTTTGAGCACTTTTTTTCAGTAGTCCGGTGGAGAGGTGGTTCGTAGGGTATATCCGGTCGGTTTCGGTCTCGCCATCATAGCTGGGAGTAGTGGCACCCAGGACAAGACGGCCCTCATACTCCTTTTGTAGACCCTGGTATTTGTCAATCTGCTTGGTCATTTTTCCAACACAGATAATAAGTAATCCCGTAGCAGCGGGATCAAGGGTGCCGGCATGACCCACTTTGATCTTCTTTACCTGCAAAGCATGTTTTAGCGCATATCGTATCTTATTAACTACATCAAAGGAAGTCCACCCAATGGGTTTATCCACCAGTAGCATGCTACCTGCTTGTATGTCAATTAGATTATGCATAAGAGAAAAGGCCCATACCTAAAGATATAGACAAAAACCCCACCAAAATGCAATACCATCCGAAATAGCGCAATTTTGCCATCTTGACTAGCTTCAACATCCAGATACAGGCCAAGATTCCCGTCAGGAAAGCAGTTGTAAAACCCATCATGAGAGGGGCTGCCTGACCGACCTCTAACAATTGACCGGATAGGACATCTTTGGCGATTTTTCCAAAAATCAGTGGCACTACCATGAGAAATGAGAATCGTGCTGCGCGTTCTCGATCAATTTTGAGGAGAACAGCGGTGGCGATGGTTGCACCAGACCGGGATATACCAGGAATAATTGCCACGGCCTGCGCCAGACCGATAATCAAGGCGGTCACAAACGAAACCGGTCGATCAGTTTTTTGAGCAAGATCAGCGATGATCAGCAGGCCAGCTGTAACTAGTAGAGCTACACCCACTAAAATCAACTGCTGACTAAACATAGTCTCGATGGCCTCCTCGAAGAAAAAACCCACCAGGGCGACTGGAACCATGCTCAATAAGATCTTTATAGCAAATGAATGTCCCTCATTGGGCTTCAATTGTACCATTTGTGAAAGCAGGAGACGGATTTCTTTGCGAAAGACATAGATGGTAGCAAGGGCGGTGGCAAAATGCAGCACAACAGTCATCATCAGACTTTGCTCTCCAGTGGCCTTGTTTCCAACCAGGAATTTGACCAACTCTAAGTGGCCGCTACTAGATACTGGCAGAAATTCAGTTAAGCCTTGGACAATGCCAAGAATTGCGGCATCAATAAGCTCTGACATGTAAACTCCTGCGTAGATTAAGCCTTCTTAAATATTGCGTAAATCTCGACCACCAACCCAGCGACAATGACAAAAGGAGCCAGCACAGTACGTCGAAAGCTATAGATGATGGAATCGTCCCAAACATCGGGGCTTGGCATACTTCCACCCATCATCAGCAGCATGCCTAGCACGACCAGGCCAGCACCAGCGGCCATCCAAATGTAATTCTCCTTCTTAAAGATGAGTTCCTTAGGCTTTGTGGCAACCGCTGTTTTTTTTACCCTAGAAGTGGTGGGTTTTACTTTTTTTGTGGTGACAACTTTCTTCTTTTTGCTCTGACTCATCGATTGCGGTTGATTTGCGGCAAAACTAGGCCTATTATTGAATTTCTAATAGATATAAAGATTTTTAATCAATCCAGGTGGTCAATTGTGCAGTTCAGATAATCGCATCTTGAGAAATCGGGTGACTACATAGTAGGTGCTGGCTAGGTTGATCACAAGTCCAATTAAAAAAGTAAGTGCTGCGATCATCACCAAAAATTCCATTTTCAGGAATGAAGCAATTTCTGGTATTTGATTCCAAAGCATCGCACCCAACCCCGCAAGGATAAGCAGAGCAAGGATGGCACTGATGAGACCATGCCGCAGACTTCGGGTAAGAAATGGCTTGCGGATGAAGCCCCAAGAGGCACCGACCAGCTCCATATTCCTGATCAAAAATCGATTAGCATAGATGGACAGTCGGATAGAATTGTGAATAAAAGTGAGGGCAAAGAAAATCAAGACACCTCCCGCCAACAAGAAGAATATGGACAATCGATCAAGATTGCTGGTCACCTGTTGCACCAGCGAAGCTTCATAATATACATCCAACACTCCCTGATATTCTGATTTAAGCCTTTCGGTCAGTGCAACCAGATGCTCGTCACTAAAGGTCTCAGCCTTCAAATTAAATAGGATCACGTCAAACAGTGGGTTCGGCATCTCTGAGATGAGTAAATCTTCGCCGAGATCCTCCGCCAAGGCTTTCAAACCATCTTCTTTGGATACAAATTGGATTGAACCGGCGAGCACGTCAGGTTCCTGCTCCAGCTTCTTAATTAAGCCCGGCACCTGATCGTCTTTGAGCGTCGGACTTAACTCCATTACGATCTCAAACTCTTCCTTAAAAGATCTCACTAAATCCTTCGAATGAAGGGTGACAAAAGTAAAGATGGCAACGAGAAGTAACACACCCGCAACACTGATAATGGACCACAGATAATTTGGCCTAGGCTTATAGGACTGCATACATCATATTTATGGCCTCGCTAATATACGAATTAAGTATAAGTTTAACATATATCTTCTTAATAATGAGGCACTAATAATCCAGCATGCCGTTAGATCAAAATAGACTGTCGATGTGAAAACGAGTTTCTCAGCAGGAGATTGTGGACTGGACCAAGATTGCCGGAGTCGCTTGATCGAAATACATCATTGGTCAGACAGGATGGTTTACGATCAGTGGGCTATTCGTCTTGATCGCGAGACATCAATTTTTTAAGTAAGGCACCGAAATCTTTCCTCAGCGATTCGAGTTCCTGGTCAAGTGACTCGTTGCGCTTCACCACTTCTTCATTAGGATGCTCTTTGTCCAACTCTTCCTCGAGCCTTTCACGCTCTTTTTCAAGATCGTTTTTCTTCTGCTCAAGCTTTTCGAAATCATCTCGATCATCTTGATTCGATCCTAATTGCTCCTTGGCCTGGTCATATAGACTCCCGATCTTGTCAAAGGCATCATCGTACTTACCCTCGGAAAACTTCTGTTTTTCTTGTTTTATCAATTCGCCGATCGATTTTCCAACCTCCTTGACTTGATTGAATACCTTCTCTGAGGTCGCTTTTTCTTCGTCTGTTCCGAGGAAATAGTTGTAGATCAAAACGCCAATGATCAAGACCAATGCCAATCTCAATAATACTTTCATAAACGTGAGTTGAGTCTTTTTTCACCGCTAAATATCGTCAATTCATATTGCATTGCACAAATCTGCTATATGAAGGTCGACAACAAGTCGACTAAGGGGGTGTCCTCATTGCAAATTTTTGTGACCCTCTAGAGGCTGTAGCCATATCACCCGCTAGATGTAGAAGCAATCTTAAAAAATGGCCATTGGAGGAATCACCCCTTGAGCTACAAGTAATAAATCACTAATTTCGCGCACTTACAGGACCAGCATACCATGCAAGAATACAACCACATCAGTACTGAAGAGAAATGGCGTCAATATTGGGATGAATGGGAACTTTATAAGACCACAGAAGACCCGGACAAACCGAAGTACTACGTACTGGATATGTTTCCTTACCCTTCGGGTAAAGGGTTGCATGTTGGTCATCCTCTGGGCTATATAGCTTCAGATATTTATGCACGCTATAAGCGCCTCAACGGCTTCAATGTGCTCCATCCCATGGGATTTGATGCCTTTGGACTACCGACCGAACAGTACGCCATTCAAACCGGCATCCACCCGGCAGAATCGACAAAGCAGAATACGGCTCGATATCGTGAACAGTTGCGCGGACTTGGCTTCTCTTATGATTGGAGCCGTCAAGTAAATACCTCTAGTCCGGATTACTTCAAATGGACACAATGGATTTTCACCCAGCTATTCGACCATTATTATGATCCCGCCTCGGAGCTCGCCAAGCCAATTTCTGCCATGGAGGAACACTTTGGGCAGCATGGTAATGCAGGCATCTCTGCGGTGACATCTTATGAAGAGACATTCTCAGCTGAACAATGGAATCAGTACTCTGCTAAGAAACAAGCCGAAATCCTGATGGAATATCGGTTGGCCTATCGAAAAGTGGGTTATGTTAACTGGTGTGAGGAACTAGGCACCGTTCTAGCCAACGATCAAATTAGAGATGGCGTTTCTGAGCGAGGAGGTTATCCGGTGGTTAAGAAAGCAATGACGCAGTGGTATTTGAGAATTACTGCTTATGCCGAACGACTCTTACATGGACTTGAGCATATTGACTGGTCAGACGCATTAAAAACGATACAACGTAATTGGATCGGACGATCAGAAGGGGCATCCGTTCATTTCGAAATAAAGGGACACGTTGAAAAGATCGAAATCTACACCACGCGACCTGACACGATTTTTGGTGCCACTTTCATGGTGCTTGCACCCGAACATCCCCTCGTAGCAAAAATCACCACCGAGGGACAGAAAAAAGACATCGAAGCGTATCGGCACTATGTCGATGCCCGGTCCGAAATCGAACGTCAGGCAGAGGTTAAGAAAGTAACAGGTGCCTTCACAGGAGCTTTTGCTTTTAACCCTTTTACAGAACAATATATCCCCATCTGGGTGGCTGAATATGTACTCATGGACTATGGCACGGGAGCAATTATGGCCGTACCTAGCGATGACGAACGAGATCTGAAGTTTGCTGAAAAATTCGGTATCGAAGTGATTGATGTCGTGGATAAAAGTGACTATCCCGGAGCTTCTTTACACGACAAGGTGGGTCGGATGATCAATTCAGATTTCATCACTGGGATGGAAGTTCCAGAAGCAATTATGGCCATGTGCACCCGCATCGAAGAGATGGGAATCGGCGAAAAAAAGGTCAATTACAAAATGCGTGATGCAAATTTCAGCAGACAACGCTATTGGGGTGAACCATTTCCCGTTATTTACGATGAAAATGACATAGCTAAGACACTACCACTCACTGAATTGCCATTGGAACTTCCCGAATCGGACGATTTTAATCCCACAGCTGCGGGTGAATCACCTTTGGCCAAGGTAAAAGAATGGGTACATGCTAAGAAGGGGTACACTCGTGAGACCGATACCATGCCAGCGGTAGCGGGGTCGTCTTGGTATTTCTTACGCTACATGGATCCTCACAATGACAATGAGTTTGCCAGCCAAGAGAAGATCAACTACTGGCAGGACGTGGATTTGTACATCGGTGGCTCGGAGCATGCGGTCGCACATCTTATGTATGCCCGGTTCTGGCATAAATTCTTATATGATTTAAAACTGGTTCCAACCAGTGAGCCCTTTAAAAAATTAATTAATCAGGGCATGATACAAGGTGTGATCGAATCGATCTACCTGGACAAGGAAAAGAAAAACGGTTTCCCACGTTTTGTTTGTGCCAGTATCGCCGCTGAAGAAACTGATCGAGAATTTGCCAGGATTCCATTGCCAATCGAGTTCGTTCATGATTACGGTTCCGAACAAAGCTATTTGTCCACCGCTGGGATAGAGCAGTTTATTGGCTGGCGACCCACCTATCGAGATGCCTTTTTTGAGTGTAGGAAAGGCATTTACCATCAAGGGACATTTACCCCACATACCGGAGCAGAAGACGCTCACCTAATCACCTTATCGGAAGTTGGTAAGATGTCAAAATCCAAATTTAATGTGATCAACCCTGATGAGGTGGTTGAGAAGTATGGTACAGATTGCTTAAGAATGTATGAAATGTTTCTGGGCCCACTCGAGAACAGTAAGCCATGGGACACCAAGGGTATCGACGGGGTATATAAATTCATCAAAAAACTCTGGCGTCTTTTCATTGACGAGCAGGGTCAAGTGAGGGTCGCTGAGACACCGGCCTCTAAAGATGAATTAAAAATTCTACATCGGACGATCAAAAGAATTCAAGACGATATCGAGCGATTCTCTTTCAATACATGCATTAGCACCTTCATGGTTGCTGTAAACGAGCTGAGGAGTTTCAAGACGCAAAAAAGAGAAATCCTTCAACCATTAATCATTCTACTTAGTCCATTTGCACCATTTTTAGCCGAGGAATTGTTTCATATATTGGGAAATCAAGAATCCGTCCATCGACAAGTGTTTCCTCGATTAGATGTTTCCTTGCTGGTCGAAGACGAAATCACCTACCCCATCAGCATAAATGGTAAAAAAAGGGCAGAGGCTTCTTTTGCGGCCCAAGCCAGCAATCAAGAGATCGAGGCAGCTGCATTGGCGCTAGAGAGTGTGCAGAAGTGGACAGAAGGTAAGACCGTGCGAAAAGTGATTATTGTGCCAAAGCGAATGGTCAATATTGTTGCCAATTAAAAATGTGAACATCATGAATTTCTTGGCCAATTTAGGAATCGAGACTCCCCTACTGTTGCAATTATTTACCTCGCTATTTATGGCCATTTTATTTATTCAGAGTGGCTTAGATAAGGTATTTAATTATCAAAATGAAAAATCTTTTTATGAGTCGCATTTTAGCAAATCTCCACTAAAAAATACGGTTTCATTCCTGATGCCTACCATTACGCTTTCCGAACTGGCTGCTGGCTTTTTGTCGGGCATAGGTTTTGTAATCCTACTTAGCGGCGGGGGTTCAGCGTTCGCATTCTGGGGTATGTTTTTTTCTGCGCTGTCGCTTTGTATGCTCTTTTTTGGCCAACGCATGGCAAAAGATTATGCGGGAGCGGCCGTCCTGGTTCCTTATTTTCTGGTGGCTTTGGCTGGTTTATATTTGCTTGGTGATTCGATTTGACATCCGGTTATATTAAGACGGATGTTCATTGGGTCATAGGCCATGCAGTCAGATCCAAACCTGCAGCATATTGACCTTGGAAGACTTTTGATGCCGATTCGCGTATTCTTATCCAATCAAATCTTGAAAGGCCTTTAACCAGGCATTTTTCATTAGATGAGCCCCGGCAATAGAAGGGTGCACTCCATCAGGACACCAATAGGTGGCTGGTGCCATCTGTAAGGCTTCGCTAAAAATCTGGTGGTAAGGAATAAACGCGGCATTAAATTCATCAGCTAACTTCTTTGCAATCGATCGATATTCCGAAAAAGCATTCCACCGATCGTTGATCGCAGTACCTCCTTCCACAGCGAAAGGTTCACCGATCATTATTTTCACCTTAGGGAGTGCTTCAACGGTGCGACTGAGCAAGGCCCGGTAATCATCTTCATAGATCTTTGCGGTACCTTGATAGTTGCCATTCAATTTATGCCAATAATCATTTACTCCAATGAGAATGCTCAGTACATCTGGTTTTAGATAAAGGCAATCGATCTCCCATCGTGCAGCCAGCTGAAATACTTTATGACCGCTGATGCCCCGATTATAGCAATTGATATTTTTTTGGGGCATGCTCCCCAAAAGCTCAGCGACAATTTGCATGACATAGCCACCACCCATTCCCTGGCCATTATTGGCATAGTAATTACCGCGATTGCGCCCGGCATCGGTAATAGAATCTCCTTGAAAAACAATGGTCAAACCTTCATCATCCATTTTCCCAAGATTTTCCCAAAGTCGGGAACCCAGAGCTGCCGCTGGCACCATACCTGCATTTCTGACAAAATTTCTTCTTTTCACAAAATCAATAATGTTTGCTTTTCGACAAGATAATAAAAACCAATTGGGTAAAATATCTACGACAAGTCGACAAGAGCCCTGTGCTTTGGAAAAGAAAAATCCCTCCTTTAAAAAGAGAAAGGAGGGATCAAACGTAACGCTGACGGATATGGTCAAATGGTGTCATTTCAATTGGATGACACCGATCCCCATCAGGGTCGATTCATAAAACTGTATTAAAAGAATCTAATTCATATAAATCATTTTACGGGTTTGGCAAAAGGCCCCCGCCTTAATCTGGTAGTAATAGATACCTGCTTGCGACAGCACGGATCCATCGATGGTTACCTGGTGTCTACCTTTGGTATAATTGGATCCTCGACTCCTTATTAATCTTCCTCTGAGGTCATAAATATTGATTTCTACCTCCGCTTCGTTGGGTATCTCGAAGTCAATACTAGTTTCTTGGTAAAATGGATTTGGATAGTTATGGTGTAGAATAAATCCGGTCAAGTTGGGACCAGTGGGTTGCAGCCTGCCTGGGATCTGACCAATTTGCATGCCACCCTCACCTAGGTGTGTCTTGACTGCAACATCCTTCACGAAACCACCATCATTTATCTCTATCTCTAGAGATGGTGGCACATTATCGGGTTCACATCCTTCGAAATCACTCTGAATGATGGCGAAGACATCACAGTAATCTACCGTGAAGCTGGGATAACTGATGACCCACAACCGAACGGCTTGACTACCAGTGTGCGCGCAACCAAAGGTCAAGCTATCTGCGTCATCTGCCCAAATATCATCTCCTACGCCGTCTAGTAAGTCTAGCCTAAATTCAATGGCGGTATCTTGACAGGCGGGTATACTACTCTGATCGAATTCACTTGCCCAAAAGGTGACTTTTGCGGTATCAGCTATACCATCCTGATCGCGATCCCAGGGGGTGAGTTTTCCCGTTAAAAATCCGATGCAGATGGGGGTTGGTTTTTTGACCGGTATCAACTCAAAGTAGTACTCACAAATACCATCATTCTGGCATCCATCTGTCACCTCGACCTTTAAATAGTAGGCGCCCGGTGCGAGGCCATCAACCTCAATTTCCATGGTGCCGTCATCCGACAAAATTGGATCGCCTGCATACTCGGCCACCGTAATTAAATCCGTTGAGTCGCCGATGAGGTTTAATTTCCAATGAACCGTCGAAATTCCACAGGTATCAAAGAAATCCACTATCGCAGAAAAGTCATAGGAGCAACTGCCTATTTCCAAAGATCCTTCATTCTCGACGGGTCCATTTATCGTACAAGTGGGGGGAGTACTGTCTTGCAAAAATAGAGTTTGGATACAACTGTCGATTTCGAAATCTCGAGACTTCCACCAATAGGGGTCGGTTGGTTCACCATCACACCAGTCCATATAATACCAGGTACGAATAATCTT
This sequence comes from Saprospiraceae bacterium, assembly GCA_965223215.1. Lineage (GTDB taxonomy): Bacteria > Bacteroidota > Bacteroidia > Chitinophagales > Saprospiraceae > JABDMH01. The sequence continues at coordinate 2,057,566 of CBDCVZ010000010.1, forward strand.
ATAACATGAGCCTTCACCACCTACAATTCTAAACACTTTGTCATCGTAGTCGATGCCAATCAGACGACAATCATCATCAAACTGATATCGAAGCCAACCAGTTTTGTCCGGGTGAAGATCTCCACCAACATTCTTTTCTTCATCGTAGATCAAGCCACATGATTCCAGCTCCACATCTGGTGGAACATCAAACATCTCTTTCTCCAGGCTACATTCATTGTAAATAACAATTTTCTGCTTGCGAACAATCGTATCCGGTATATGTTTCTGCTTGATCGAATCAGGAATATAGTCTGACGCGTAAAATTCAGGTGGACAACTCTGCCAAATTTTGAACTTACGATAAATGGCACCTTCTCCACAGTGGTCAATCTCGCACCAGACCTCCTGATCACAGTATACATATTGACTACAATTGGCAAGCACCAGGCCCTGCGTCAAGGTATCATATACCGGATCATATCCACATTCATATATGGTATCTTTATTCCAGTAGTAGCCCAAGTGCTCATCAAACACCCGCACCGGGATAATTGTATCCACGCGACAATAACACGACGAATCATCAAAGGGTATGTCGCAGATTACCTCGTCTCCTAAGGAATCAATATACTCGCCATAGGGGTCTTTCCATACCTTCTGATATCCTCCAAAGATTCGATCAAGCGCATCGAAAGCAGCCTTTTCGTTCTCCTTGGCAAGGTCAACAATGGTGGCAATGCTTTGCGGACTCGTGAATCCATCAACATCATATCTCTCCGTCTTATAAATTTTGCAGGTAATGTCTACATCCTCCACATCTTTGACCACTTGTGCAGGTGTCTTGTCTTCCACCCAGACATGCATCCAAGCCGTAGACCAATTGCACCAATAATCCATCACCAATATCTCGACCGTCACCTGACCACAGGCATCGTCGCAATCAAAGGGAACAGCGTCAGCCCATCCACCACCAATTTGCTCGTAAATATCAATGAGTCGTTGGTCAACTTTAAAATCGTTCGGATCTTCTAGCTCGCCATAAGGATCGGGATGAAGTGGAACGGGACGAAAATAATTGGTAATCGAATCAAAACACGAATCTATAAAGTTGGAGAAGTACTCATCACTCAGTTCATAGGGGTGCTCTTTACAATGGAGTGTCGCTCTCTTAATTAGATCGTACATCCAGGCATTGTGAATTATGTTGGTACATGGCCAGTCATTTTCTTGCCAGTCCCACAACTGATTGGCGTAATGAGCTTCTACAGGATCCAGGTTCTTATCGGGTTCGAGGTAAGCTTTCCACAAGGTATCTTCATGTTCATTGACGCAAATGGGGTTAATACTGTCGCATAAATCGACACATGACTCATACCAGTCCGTGCGACGTACCAGCAACAAGTTAATCTCACAATTATCGTAGCTGCCCTCATCAAAATCTTCGGCATTTATCCAGACCTTCTTTTCTGATAAACTTACCGTAAGGGCTTTGTTTATCACCGCAGTTGGTCGGACACGATCTTTCACCAAAATGTAGCAACTGTCGAGGTAAGTGTTGTGACAGCTGTCTTGGGCCTCATAATAGATGATATAGGGATCAACAGAGTGAGGTAATTTTATTTGTTCATGACTTTCGTAGCAATCTTTTTCGGAGTTATACGACAACACGAATGAACCCAAGCCGTCTACAGTTGCCTTGACAACCTTGACACCAGACCAGTCATCATCGACTTGTACATCTGGAATGTAGGTGTGCGCTGCACATTCTTGTCCGGAGGTGGAAACAACCGTAAGTGGTTTAATCACAACTTCTGCACGGCCACTTGTTCCATCGGTTGACCATATATCAAAACAGAAATCATCGCCAGCTCGCAGTTCTATGATCTTATACCCGGTTTGACTCAGAGGTCCGTCCTCATCGATTAGATCACCGAGGGTCAGACGATAAAAGGTGTCATTGAGTCGATATCCAAAGGGATCATATCCCGCATCTGTGTTCATCGATTCGTATTCCCACGCAAATGCAAGTACAGCGTCATACTCAAGGGTTGTACAAAACTTGGTTGAAAGGGAATCCGTACCATTGTCGTTGCTGGTCATGGATAGTTGATAAGGAGTCCACGTAGTATCAATGACCCCATCACCTTCAATCTCCTTGGTCCATTTCTCGATATCAAAATGGTCTGAGAACAGAATCGGTTTTTTGCAGTGAATGGTTGGGGGTACGGTATCATAGTCTACCAACCAAAATGAGCATTGCCAATATCCAGGGGCCAAACTTTCTGCTCCATTGGGATCCGTGCCAGCAGGCGGTGTGACGATACAGGTAGACTGTGGTTGACCGTAGCATTCCATCTTAAAAATAAAGTCTACTTTGTACTCTACGTGGCAATCTAATTCAAATGGTTCGCTTTCAACCTTGGTTGACACCGCACAGAGGTCTTCCAGAATGAGGGATGAAAAAATCAATTCTCCGGTGGCACTGTCTTGCTCAACCTCCACAAGCGGTAAGGTATCGCAAGTACTCATCGCATTTCCAGGTTCACTGGGAAAGGTAATGAATGGTAGCAAGAGGGAATCAACATCACCGCAGTAGACCGTATCTCGGCGTTGGCAGTAGATGCTTGAAGCTGTGACTTCAGGTAGTAAAAAGACAACAATGGTATCGAATCCAACCCCTCTTAAATCATCCTTGTCATATGCCTCCCACTCTCGCAAGATAACCTTAGCGGTATCCTGAACTCCAGGTTCACATGAGTAATTAATCACCCAATCGGTGACATGCTCAGGAGTGATGGGATTGACTGCACAAGCATGCAGAATGCTGGGACCGTCATCAATTGGACCGGCGACAAGAGAATCAAAACAATACACATCAAATTGGCGGCCCTGAATTATTGGGCCAAAGATCTTTTTAACAGTGAGTGGCGACCAGCAAGCACCTTGATCAGTGGCAATATTGACCTTTAAAGTACGATCTAGGTACTGGCATGCCGGCAGGGTGATCATACTATCGGGATCCACCCGGGCTGGACCGAAAATCAAGTTGTCGAGTTCGTCCAGCACTGATAGCTCTGCCGTGTCAATGCCTTGATCAACATTGGTCACCAGATCCCGGAGGGTAAAGGTAATTTGTCCAAATTCGTCAACACTGGCGTTCAAATCCCGGCAATTTGGGATGACCTGGGCGCTTAAGACGCCAACCTGTAACCAGAGAACTAAAAGGGTAAATAGGCTTCTATACATTGCGTTACGTTTTAAAAACATATTACAAGCAAAAATAATACCAAAAATGATCACATTACGATAAAGTGGTATGCATAACCCTATGATAATCTGGTTATTTCATATAAATATTAGACTTTGTAGTAATATTACGTAAAGGAGAAAACAATTGGGAAGGCCAAAACCAAAAACAAAGAACCAAGATACAAGGGGGGGAAAACCAAATACCAAATACCAAGATACAAAGGACCAAGCTCCAAATTCCAAGATACAAGTGTTGCCCCAGGCTAAAAGACAATACGCAAAAAACAGAATACCAGACGTAAAATTAAGGACCAAAACCAAACTTTCGGCAAGATCCCCGTGGTGGGTGGACACCCCGGTTTAATTGGAGCGACAGCGGAAATTCAACCGGGGCTGGGGGCAAGCGCAGCCGGCAAATACCAAAAAAAAAAACAAAGACCAAGATACAAAGGACCAAAACCAAACTTTCGGCAAGATCCCCGTGGTGGGCGGACACCCCGGTTTAATTGGAGCGACAGCGGAAATTCAACCGGGGCTGGGGGCAAGCGCAGCCGGCAAATACCAAAAAAAAAACAAAGACCAAGATACAAAGGACCAAAACCAAACTTTCGGCAAGATCCCCGTGGTGGGTGGACACCCCGGTTTAATTGGAGCGACAGCGGAAAGTCAACCGGGGAAGGGCGAGCGCAGCCGGCAAATACCAAAAAAAAACAAAGACCAAGATACAAAGGACCAAAACCAAACTTTCGGCAAGATCCCCGTGGTGGGCGGACACCCCGGTTTAATTGGAGCGACAGCGGAAATTCAACCGGGGAAGGGGGCAAGCGCAGCCGGCAAATACCAAAAAAAAAACAAAGACCAAGATACAAAGGACCAAAACCAAACTTTCGGCAAGATCCCCGTGGTGGGCGGACACCCCGGTTTAATTGGAGCGACAGCGGAAATTCAATCGGGGAAGGGGGCAAGCGCAGCCGGCAAATACCAAAAAAAAACAAAGACCAAGATACAAAGGACCAAAACCAAACTTTCGGCAAGATCCCCGTGGTGGGCGGACACCCCGGTTTAATTGGAGCGACAGCGGAAATTCAACCGGGGAAGGGGGCAAGCGCAGCCGGCAAATACCAAAAAAAAAACAAAGACCAAGATACAAAGGACCAAAACCAAACTTTCGGCAAGATCCCCGTGGTGGGTGGACACCCCGGTTTAATTGGAGCGACAGCGGAAATTCAACCAGGGCTTGGGGCAAGCGCGAGCCGGCAAATACCAAAAAAAACCAAATGCCAAAATACAAGGGGGCTAACGTTAAAACTTCACATCTTCGTCAAGACAGCGGTACGCAGGTAAAAGCCAAGTTTGAAAAACCAGAAAAACGAAATTCCAAAACCCAACCTTCGGCATGACTTCCCACTTGCGATCGGCAAGCTGATTTGCTATTGCCTCTTTAGTATCTCTGTCTCCTCACCAAAAAATTGCACGAACTGTTGCATGGCGGTAGCCAATTTTTGATTGTTGGTGGCGCGAAAATAAGAGTCTGCCAAGCCCTTTAGCGTGTGAAAAACAAATCGATCCATCTCCACCACCTGCATCTTGCTGGTCCAAAGATCGATACGTAAGGTCTCCTTTGATTTTGGATCAAATAAGGACAACAGCATCGCCTTAGCTTCTTGCGTACCTTGATTTTGATCTTGGGCCGTCCACTCTATTTTGTCAGGTATTTGATTTTCACCAAGATGGACCCTGATGTTGATATCCGATGATTTACTCATTTCTTTGTAATGTCCGTTTTTTTTATGGTTGACGCATAATCTTGTAACCACGCTGAGCTGTAAGATGTCGTACCACCATCGGTCAGCTGAGCTTTTTCAACCATGGCTCGAGCTACAATCGATGCTTCAATGGGTTTATTCTTTCGCAGCCATCCACCCGTAAGACGATCAAACCGATGGCCAATCTGGTCGGCAAGTTTTTGCCCCCATTGTTCAGATGTAGACTCACCAATTAAAATGCTGGGCCGAAAAATATGTGCACTCCAAAAACCCATCTTTTTCACACTCGTTTCGATCAGACCTCTAATCCGATGGCTAAAGAGAAAACCATCAGGATTCGCCGTACTAGACGACAATAATAAAACCTGCGATACTCCATTTTTATAAGCCGACAAAATTATCTTAGGAAAATATTTATAATTCTTCTTATCGATGGCATACTTCCCCCCTGAATTAAAAAAAGATGCATCATAACAAATAAACAAGTCATCTACTCCCAATCCATCAAAGCTAACTTCGGATAATTCTTGCTTAATCCATCTAATATTTAATTTATCCTTTTGTCCCTTTTTTGAGGTGACAATTAAGATCTGACTATAGGCCTTGTGCTGATGAAGAAGTTGTTTGAGATGCTGTCCGATATAGCCCTCATATCCGATGATCATGGCAACCTTGTTATCTCGAACGATGGTGGGCTTTACAGGCACGGTAAAACTTGCTTAATCCAGAAGTATAAATGCTCCAAAGTTAAATAAATATTGGCTCGATTCGACATCCCGCGTGCTTCAAATACCTGAGCACACCCCTTGATCCGGCAAGGTGGCCGGCTCCAAAGGCAGCGAAAAGGTGGTGGTCCGATGCTAACTCCAGGATAGATTGGGCCATGGAGTGATTGCGATCGTACAGGAGTAATTTCTTGAGTTGCTTTAATTGCTTTTTACTTACTTGATATAGCCTCTTGACGTCTTGCTGTTGGTAATAGTCCAACATACGGATCACCTCCCGCCTCAAAATATTCGGATTCCTGGCAATTTGCCTTAGTTGCCGAAGCGACAGATCAACAGTAATCTTTTCCATGATCGTCATTTGTTGCTTAAATGACTCTAATCCTGTGCGAGGAATATCTAACTGTTGGGCTCTATGCCAGAGCACATGATCCAGAGATTCTCTATGATCATTCGAGATCACCTTTTCACTCACCAGCGCTATAACCAAAAATGGATGAAGACGTTGATAATAATTAAGATCCACGTCAAAGGATTTCAGGATCGACTTACGAATCTTCTGATACTTTTTGTGACCTAGATATTCCATTAAACTCTGCCCACCAGGTAGTCTTTTGCTGGCCATCATCATGGCTGGATCTACCTCGGCCAGATTCATTTCAGCAGCGTATAGGGTCGCCTCTTCTAAGCATGGGGTGACTCTATCCACAAAGCGGTGCACGGCATCATCTTTAACATGCATGGTCCCAAAAACAAATCCTGGCAATCCTTTGGGTGGATTAAATTGCCATAAGAGGCTTTGAGGCTTATTCCGATTTTTGTAACTAATAATAGAAATACTACTGATTATAATCGTAAGGTAGGACCTTAGAATCTTTGACTGTAGACAAAGTCATCAAGGTTTTCATCCTTTCAATCTCATCAATCTGTGAGAGTGTCTTAAACAGAATATTTTCATAGGTAGGGATATCCTTACACACGATCTTGATCAGGATATCAGCCTCACCCGTTATGATATAACATTCTGTTACCTCATCAATGTTCTTGATTTTTGCAATGAAGTTATCCAACGCATTTTCTTTTTGCCACGCGAGCGAAACCAAGACAAAGGTCTTGACATTTAATCCCATGGCTGCGGGATTTATCTTAGCATGATAGCTGGATATTATTTCTGTATTCTCTAATTTTTTAACCCGCTCTAAAGTAGGAGCAGGTGAAAGGCCAATTTTCTTGGAGAGATCTAAATTAGTGATCTTACAATTCTGTTGTAAGGTTTGTAATATGTTTAAATCGATCTTATCGAACTTGTTATCTGACATATTTTCGAAAAACTTTGGTCATAAGTATGAATGAATTGCAAGACTAAACTATTAAGCAACACAAAAGTTCGCTCCACTACCTCGTCACCTGACAAATCAAATAGTAAGTATATGGATTTAGGGAAATACCCCTAGATTCATATAGTCACTCGATATCTTGTTTAGTGCGCAAACGAATGCAGCTGTCCTTAAATCTTGAATCTTTGGTCTCCTCATCATAATCTCTCTGATTTGGTAATAGGCATTGACCATGGTTTCTTCCAAACCCGAACGCACTAAATCAATCTCCTCTGCTCCACGTGTCACCATCGCCTTTTCCTTTTGAGTAATTGAACGGCCAGTCTGTTTTTCGACCAAATTTACCAATCCGAGATACGTGTTTTGATCAAAACGCTTTTCCATACGACCAAACCTCATGTGAGATAAATTCTTCAACCATTCAAAGTAAGAGACAGTAACACCTCCTGCATTAATATACATATCTGGTATGATGATCACACCTCTTTTTAACAACATCTCAGCCGCTTCGGCAGTCACGGGTCCGTTTGCTGCTTCGGCAATCACCTTTGCCTTCACCCGTTTTGCATTATCTTTTTTGATTTGATTCTCCAGAGCTGCTGGCACGAGCACATCACAGGCCACCTCCAAAGTCTCTTTTCGTTGTTCCATATTTTCAGCTCCAGGAAAATCCATGATCGATCCTGTTTTCTTACGGTGCTTAAGTAAGGCATCGATATCAATGCCGGCGTCGCTGTAAATGGCCCCTTCATATTCGGCCACACTGATGACCTTAAAACCACCCTCCCTCTGAGAGATGCGACCTGCATGGTATCCTACATTGCCCAAACCCTGGATGGCCATCGTCTTGCCTTCTGTTCCAACCGGCAGCCCGATTTTTTTCATCATCACCGGATCATTGAAGGTCTCTCGAATGCCATAATATACACCGCGACCCGTGGCCTCCTCACGACCTCTGATACCATGTTGCCCTACTGGCTTACCCGTCACACACCCTGCCGCATCAATTTCTCCGCCTCTAAAAGTTTGATAGGTGTCGAGGATCCAAGCCATTTCTCGAGAACCAGTTCCATAATCTGGTGCCGGAACATCCATGCCAGGCCCAATGAAGTTCTTGCGAATCAACTCTGTTGTGTATCGGCGGGTTATTCGCTGTAACTGATCAGAATTATAGTCTCTTGGACTAATCTTCACACCGCCCTTGGCACCGCCAAAGGGTACATCTACCAGAGCACATTTGTAGGTCATGAGGGATGCCAATGCCATGACCTCTTCTTGGTTCACTTTCTGACTGAACCGAATACCCCCCTTCGTCGGATTACGGTGGTTGCTATGTTGCACCCGATAAGCTTCGATCACCTGATATTCACGACCGATCTTCACTGGAAACTGCATGTAATACACGGCATTACAAGCCTTTATCTGGGCCAACAGGCCCGCAGGTAGATTGGTGTGAACCGCAGCCTTGTCGAAATTCTTTTGGACGCTTTCGTAGAAGTTGAGGTTCTTCTTAGGACTCATGATTCTTTTGATTTTCAAGCTTCGAAATTCTGCGATCCATTCGATATAAATAAAATGATAGTCCAAGAAAAATCAGGGCAATCACGGCCACAACCACATAAATCTTCCCAATACTCTGAAAAAAATCAGGATCAGATTGAGTGGCAGCTAATGATGGTAAAGGAAGCACCGCCATTACCATGAGAATCGATGAGAAAACTCGAAACATCACATGTCGGATTGATTGGGCGGAAAATTACGAAACTATCTGTTCCTTCCGATCACAAATATTCGACAACAAATTCTGCACCAAATGGGAATAAACTGATTCAAGCATTGGTCAGCCACCATCTTCGAGCCCAAGAATTCTTTGGTAGAGCTGTCCGATCCAGAGGGATAATAACATCCATCCGATCACGGCCGGATAAAAGACCATCCGCATGGTGTTGTCAAGATCATCCCGAGCAAAGGCGGGATTACCTCCACTACCCGGATGCAGACTTTCTGTCATCCGAGGTATGATAAACAAGAGAGGAACCAACAATAGGAAGGCAAAGATGTTATAGACCGCAGCAAAGCGTTTGGCTACATCTGGATCGCTCACGGCATTTCGGAGAATGAAGTAAGCAATATAGATGAGCACTGCAATGGCTGCCATATTCTGTTTCACATCAAAACTCCAGAAAGCTCCCCAAGTGTGCTTAGCCCAAATAGCACCGGTTAGAATGCCCAAGATTCCTAAAAAGGTGCCGACGGAAGCAAATGCATACGCTCTTTGATCTGCACTATGTGATTTACCGCGTAAAAATCTCACACTGTAGGTCATGCTAATCGTAAATATGAGCATCATCGCAAACCAAAGTGGGACATGGTAGTAGTTGTTCCTAATCGACTCAGCAAGGATGTTACGAAAGGGAAAATGACGCTCAGAACCTCCCACGATGGATGGCATCGTCGACACCCAGTCGCTCACGTCCGTTCCACCATCATTACCAACCAGGGCGACAGCGCTGGGCAGAATTGCAGGACTTTGACCCGATTGTGCAATCACCAAATTGAGTGAGTTAATCGTATCTGTGGCCGGAACGGACTTTGGAAGTCTAAACTCCACCTTTAGATCACGCGGCGAATTGACGTCGATCTTCGTTGCACGCAGGGCATAATCATCAGAAAGCCTTAACCAAACACCAACCTGACCTTGCTCAAACGCTGTATTGTAACCTCTGATGTTCAGTATTGTCGTCGACCCAGCCTCAATTCGCCCAGGCGTTGAAGAAATGATGCCCGGTCCCAGTGGAATCAGTAATCCTGCAACCAATGAGTATAAAACGAGGACAACGCCTAATATTTTCCACCACCATCCTCTTATCATTTCTTAGTTTTTCGGTGATCCGATTTAATGACGCAATAGTACAAAAATGCTTCAAGAGCGACTGAGGAATGGGAAAAGGATCAAGACCAATCCTATGATCAAAAGGTCAACGGAAAGCAGAATGGTAAGGTCAGATTTCGCCATTGCCCAAGTCATCGGTCCGAGCGATTTGATGGAGAGTCTGACCAGCGGCAAAAGCAATGGAATAATGACTGGAAGACTCAAAATCATCATCATCGTGCTTTGATTCTGTGTTTGACTTGCGATTTTTGAAATGAAGGTAAAATTAGCTGCAATACCTATCGCACCGAGCAAGAGACCCAACATAAAAAATCCGGTTGCCACAATCGGGTACGAAATGACAGTCGCAAATAGAAGAAGGGTCAAAGTGGTGATAACGGCCATTAACAAAATATTGTAAATCAATTTTGCTCCGCCGTTGGTCAGTGGATCTGACAGGGTGTAATAGTAAAGGTTTCGCTTTTGGTCCTCCTGGGTGTGAGATTTCAAAACTGCATTAACCGCACAAAAAAGAACCACTACCCAAAATAAAGCAACCCAGGTACGTCCATCCATTTCACCAAATACCAGAAAGATGATGAAGACCGAACTAAGCACATACAAGAGAATACCGCTGAGACCGAATTGCTGACGCAAGTCGAGGCGAAAGTCTTTGGATAAAAGGGCCAATAAATGATGCACGGGATCAGTTTATAGTAGCATCAGCGAAGATACTTTGAATTTCTGGCAGTGCTCAGCGTCCTCCGATAGAGTGTAAAATACAAACTAACATATTAGAATAAAATATTATATTTACTACCTTAATAGACATTTGTTTAACGAGTAATGAGTTCAAACTAGCGCGCTGATGTTTCCACTGATTTCTTGTCTGCTGTTATCCCTAGTAAATCCAGGAAATGAAAACTTCCTCTATCATCACAGAATCACTGCCAAAACGGGTGATGGTGTAATCAAGTTTTTATCTCGGTACCATCTTTCTCGCTCCCCGTGCAATGTGGATGCGTTTTATTCACTCAATAACCTCAAACCCAATGACCCGCTCATTGCAGGACGGAAATACTACCTACCTGTTCATATCTATCGGTACAACGGTAAAAGCATCCGAACCACGATTGGGGACTCAGATTATGATAAGGCCGTCCGTATTCAGAAATACAATGAGTGGCTAGTCAGTGCGGCACTGCGTAAGAAATCATACACAACTAGCAAAATATTATGGGTTCCCCATCACGAATTATCATGCCATTCGGAGACCAAGAGACCAGCAACCCGTAAAACATATCATCTCCCCATCTTGGGCAGGAAGTATTCCAAGGTGGATGTCAAAAGCAGCCAACTTAAAGGAAAAGTCTTCTATCTGATGGCAGGCCATGGAGGCCCAGATCCAGGTGCCATCGGAAAAGCAGGTGGCTCGATGCTTTGTGAGGATGAGTATGCCTACGATGTCACCCTACGGCTCTATAAACTACTCGTAGAACATGGAGCCGAAGCCTACATGATTGTCGAAGATGGAAATGACGGCATTCGAGATGACCGAATTCTTGCATGCGATCACGATGAAAAAACGGCCGGAGCAGCACTGCCATTAAACCAGCTCAAAAGACTCAACCAGCGGGTCATTCAAGTGAATAAGCTCTACAAACGAAATCAAAAGCGTGGCTTCAAAGATCAAACCTGCTTAGCCATTCATGTAGATAGCCGGGGGATCAACCACAAGCAAGATGTTTTTTTCTATCACGCTCCTGGTTCTGAATCCAGTAGAAAATTTGCTTTGAAGATGCAGCAGACTTTTCGGGGCAAGTACAAAAAACATCGCAAGACCGGATCATATCAAGGGACGGTTCACGGACGCAACCTATATGTACTAAAAAACACCCTACCCAAGGCACTCTATGTCGAACTTGCGAACATTCAGAATAAATCCGACCATCGACGTATACTCCAACCCAGCAACCGGCAGGCCTTGGCCAATTGGCTTTTGGAAGGTATCATCAATCAGTAAACCACCTACCGAGACTTCGATGGTCTGCAGCATTTTACTCGTCTACGAAAATTACTTCTTCATCTAACAAAAAGCAGCTTTCTACGAAAATATTCGTAGATAGTCTTGTGCCTCTTCCCAATTCTTACTACATTGTACGAAATTATTCGTAGAATGACCGCGAAGATGCTTAAACCCACAGATGCGGAACTAGAAATACTGCAGATACTGTGGGCAGAAGGACCTTGTAGTGTACGCAGGGTCAATGATCTGATTAATTTGGAAAAGGATGTGGGTTATACCACCACCCTAAAGCTCATGCAGATTATGACCGAAAAGCAATTAGTGTCCAGAGATACCAAGTCGAGACAACACATCTATCAAGCAAACATCGATGAAAGAGCCGTGCAAAAGGGGGTGCTTTCAAAGATCATTTCAACCGCTTTTAGAGGTTCTGCAAGTGGGATGATCATGCAGGCCTTGGGGCAACATGTTCCCAGCGCCCAAGAGCTTGAAGAAATAAAGGCACTCATTGAGAAACTAGAAGCGGAGCAAAATGACTAAGGTGTTGTCCAACCTACCATCCGATTTAATATCTGCCATGGCTTCAATGCTCATGCATTCACTTTGGCAGATCACCCTGTGGGCGCTCATCCTACATCTGGCACTAAGGGTGCTTCCCCAAAGAGCTGCCTCCCGACGCTTTGGAGTCAGCATCAGCATTGTCTTCGCGGCCTTTGCATGTTGCATCGTGACGTTTCTCTATCACTACCTGCTACCCAGCCAGTCCGCACTTTACGGGGCTCTTGAGTCAGCAGTGACTGTTCCATTTTCGCAATTGACCATTTCTCAATCTAATTTGCAATTGTCTGGAGTGCTGGCCGAATATGGTCCCTATGCCGTCTTGTTTTGGATGGTTGGTGCAACCCTCTTCACGGCAAAGTGGGTTACGGGCATGTGTTATTTAAATCAGCTCTATCATCATCGGATTGATCCAACAGCTATGATCCTAAATACTGCCGATCGGCTCATAAAAAAAATGGAGCTCACTAAAAACATTCAAGTCTTCGAGTCAGCCATGGTGCAGGTGCCCCTGACCTTTAGACATTTCAAACCAATTATTTTAATTCCTCTCGGACTAGCCGGACAAGTTGACCCCAAACACCTAGAAGCACTGATTGCACATGAAATTGCACATATCAAACGACATGACTACCTAATCAATTTATTGGTCTCATTTATGGAGATCTTGTTTTTCTATCATCCCCTTGTTTGGTGGATGAAACGACAGCTCGAACACGAAAGGGAAGCTGCCTGCGACGACATGGCCATCACCATGGGCACTGATAAAATCACCTATGTAAAAGCATTGATGAGCTTGCCATCCGACGAAGGATTAAAATTAACGATGGCTGCCTCAAGGGGCTCAAAGAGGCTCCTAGCTAGAGTCAACCGACTATTTAATATTAACTATGAAAATTCAAGAACTATGGAAAAGATCATTGCCTTCTTCCTAATTTTTTCAACCATCTCACTACTCTCTTTTCGACCAAGCGAATCTGATGTGCGTGAAACTGATTTCTTGCCCCAGTTAGAAACCAACTCGGCAAAATATCTTGAGATGGACCACCGAGATACCATCCCTAAAACCAAAGATATTCGCAGGCTAAGTACGACCATTGATGGCCGGGCAGTTAAGATTCACTGGGAAAATGGATCCTTAACACTGCTCAAAGTAGATGGCAAGAAAATAAACCCGAATCAATACGATCAATTTAGAGACCTGATTGAGGAGGCCCATGCTTCGATTCCAGTTCCACCTGTTCCACCAGCACCCCCTCAGGCCCCAACTGCGCCGATGCCCCCAGTACCACCCGCTCCGCCAGCTCCGCCCACACCACCGGCACCACCCACTCCACCGGTACCACCAGCTCCACCGGCACCACCCGTTCCCGACCGTGAGCACTGGAATGAGGAATACGATGATCGGGACGCTTTTCACCAGGATCATGATTCATACCAAAAGAATCGGCGTCTCGAACAGCTAAGAGAAGAGGTCCTGCACGTTGAGGAAGGTCCTGAATCTATGGCCCAGCGCGAAGCGTACGAAAGGGTACTTGCCAGACAGTGGGAAAAGGCTGAACTAGAGCGGCAAAAGGGAGACGCTGAGAGAGAAAAATTAAGGGCAACACAAGATCGTTTCCTCCAAAAAAATCTGGAAGTACACCAAGAAAGGTTAATCGAGTTTGAAGAACAACTGAAAGCTAAGCAGGAGGAACTCCATCGGGCTTATGCTGAACAACTGTTGATGTCAGAAGCTCAGGTCGAGGAAAAAAGAATTCAACACGAAGAAATGTTAAGTCAAATAGCTGAGCAGCAAAAACAGAAACTGGAGCAAATCAGACATAAGGAAGGTCATCAAGCGATTCTCGATATGCTCAGGAGAGATGGCTTCGTAAAGCATGGAGCGGTACGATTCAAGCTAAATAATGAGCGCCTCAAAATCAACGGAGTGAAACAACCTAAGCACATCTATGAGAAATACCTAAAAATCTATTTGAAAGCCAATCCACTTAGCAAAGGCAAATTTGATGTTCACTACAGTCATCGCGATTCAGAAAGTCTCCGCGAAATCTGACGTTGTCATAAGTAGAGGAGTTGGCAACCTCTAAGGTCACTGTCCTGTAGTCGTCCAACGATTTCAAAGCCCAAAGGACCGTGATCTATACCAATATCTTCGGAAGCAATGAAGGAACAGGTATCAATATTGGCTAGATCTATTAAGTGCATCACACCTGCCTTTCCTTTCCTCACTTCTCTGAAGGGATCATTAAATTCTTTGCACAAAACTCGTAAGGTCTGGGGACTCTGCAAATGAAATGGAGCCCGTGCATAGGCCTGTGAAATCAGTTCGGTCATACCATACTCACTACGAATATCTGTAACGTCTAAACGCTCCTTCAAGTACAGGTGAAGCCGGTGTTTATCCCACTCTTCTTCCCGACCTTTCATACCGCCGGTTTCAATCACAATCGTGTCTTTCGGAATCGATGCTGGCTTCTGGAAAGCAAAATCAAGCAAAGCATAGGTGACACCAAAAAGAATCGGTTTACGACCTTTTTCTGTCCTGTGAAGCGCCTCGGATAAGGCATCAAAGTCATCTAGATAGAAGTGTTCATTTCGCTGACCTGAGTGATTCATGAATGCCTTTACCATACTCACCAGCGAACTCTGGCCAGCTCGAAGGTAATGGGGCAATAATCCAAAGATTTCACTTTGATTCAACGATAACACCAGGTCCTCGAAGGTTTCAATGGCGTGTTGATGGTAGTGTTCAAGGGATCGGATATGGTGTTGTGACTTGATGGCTCCAGAGCTCTGGAAAACGCACTGCGCCTCCCAGGTTCCCGTCTTAACGGAATGGTTTTTAAACGTGGTGATCGGAAGGAATGGAATGGCCGATAACTCTCTGATTTTGTCCACTTGAGCACCTAGCAGAGTCAAGAATTGTCGATAAATGGAGTTGTGGTACGCCTGGAATCGAAACACACTCAGTGCAATTTCTTCAAAATCGACCATTGAGGGTTTTGAGATCTCCTCCATTAACCTCTTGCGCCATAAAGCATACTCCATGACTGCAAAAATTGTAATTTCAAGCGTTAGATGATGAACCAAAGGCAGATATATTTGCGTTTTGAAGGCATGCGGATCATTCCATCGCTGCTCTTGCTCTTGATTACCTTCCTGATCTTCAGCTGCATTAAGGCTCCAGAGTATCCTATTGAACCCGAGATCACCCTTCAAGGCATCTCAACCGATACGATGCGGCAGGGCAACCTGAACAACGATTCTATTATCATCTTTATTGGTCTGACCGATGGAGATGGAGACATCGGCAGTGATGATGGAGAATTTGATGTCATTGTGACCGATCTCCGAGACAATTTTGTGTCCAACCGCTTTCGCTTACCTAAAGTCGACGAGATTGCAGCAAATAATGGGATTTCTGGAAATCTGCAAATAACGGTCTATACGACCTGCTGCGTGTTTCCCAATGGTCAAACACCTTGTACAACTTCTGAAGAGTTCCCTACTGATGAAATTCAGTATCAGATTCAGATCTTCGATCAAGCTGGCAATCCCAGCAATAAAATTATGACGCCACCTGTGACCTTACTTTGTGACGGATCGTAGTGACGACGTTCATTTACAGACCAAAGGCCAAGTACGAATCTCCAGATTTTGAACCAAGTTTTCCACCTCCACAAGCAATGACAATAAATTGCTTCCCATCAGCAAGATAGGTGGCAGGCGTGGCATATCCTCCAGTTGGCAGGTCAGTTTCCCAGACCAGTTCACCGGTGCTCTTATTGAAAGCGCGAAATTTTTCGTCGGCCGTCGCAGCAATAAACAGTAACCCACCACCAGTAACCAACGGGCCACCATAATTTTCTGTGCCCGTCACAGGGTGTCCATCGATATCTAATGAATCAATGTCACCCAGTGGGATCTGCCAGATGATCTTTGCTTCGTCCATATCAATAGCGGTAAGTTGTCCCCAGGGTGGATGAATGATTGGCAATCCATCTGGTGCTAAAAACTTCTTATATCCACTGAACACATAGGGATAGGGCCATTTTCCTTCTTTCTCCATCTCTTCGGCTAACTCCTCGGGTTCACTCGAAATATAATTAATGACGGCACTGATGTCGCGCTCTGAAAGCTGCGGGAATCCCGGCATAATTCCTTTTCCATTTGTAATCAATGTTTTCATTTCCGCGGTGGTCTTACGTGCCTTTACTTGGAGCAGTGACGGTATGTTGCCATAAAGTGAGCTGCCTTTGAAATCCGGAGCATGGCAAGATTGGCAACTTGATAGATAGACGCTTTGTCCCAGCGACAGCGGTGCATATTCATCCATCTTAATTTGCCACGTTACCTCATTCGAATTAATGTACATCACGTGTCGGGAGGGATCGAAAGCCGCCCCACCCCATTCTCCCCCACCATCCATCCCCGGAAACAGGATTTGTGGATCCAAAGAGGGAGGTACAAACTCTCCGTAATCTGCCATCTCCAAGGCACGGGAAGCGTAAGCGTAGGCCTCTGCTGACCGGATGGGTAGATCGGCTTTCGTAAGATATTCTCTGGTGAATTTAGGATATCCTGAGGGCACCGGTTGGGTCGGCCAGGCAGCCTCCCCCTGCAACTTGGAGGGAGGGGTGGGAATTTCATTGATCGGATAAAGCGATTTTCCAGATAAGCGATCGAAAACGAAGAGATCACCAGACTTACTGATCTGTGCCAATGCTTTGATGGAACGGCCACCTTTTCTCACCGAAATTAGGTTGGGTGGTGCAGGAAAATCGCGGTCCCAAAGATCATGATGACGGGCCTGAAAATGCCACCGTCGCTTCCCTGTATTTGCATCA
Source organism: Saprospiraceae bacterium (assembly GCA_965223215.1). Lineage (GTDB taxonomy): Bacteria > Bacteroidota > Bacteroidia > Chitinophagales > Saprospiraceae > JABDMH01. The sequence continues at coordinate 2,074,931 of CBDCVZ010000010.1, forward strand.
AGGGCTAAAATCGTGTTGGCAAAGAGATTTTCTCCATGTCGATCGCCACCATAGAAATCAAAGGAAGCTGAACCCGTTGCCGCATAGACAATTTCCTCTTGATGGTCAATGCTGAAACCGGACCAGGCATTAGCACCTCCACTTCTCAAATAAGCACTGTCCGGCCATGTCGCGTAACCATATTCATCAGGAAGGGGGATGGTATGGAAAATCCATTCAAGCGCTCCAGTCAGGACATGGTATGCTCTAATGTGGCCCGGAGCATGATCAGCTCCCTCGGAGGTACGTCCACCAATGATGATGAGATCTTTGAAAATGGTGCCGGGCGTATTATTGCCAAAGTAAGTTTTGCTAATGTCCCTCCCCAGACCCTCTTTGAGATTTACCATCCCTTGCGAACCAAAAGAAGAAATCGGCTGTCCGTCGTGCCGATTGATGGCGAATAAGATGGGCCCGACCGTATAAAGCAGTCGTTGGTCTTCACCGCGATGCCAATAGGCCATGCCACGATTCACCCCGGTGCCAAATTTATCATCAACGTATTCTGCTGGGTCAAAACGCCACAATTCACTACCGGTGGCAGCATTAACAGCAAATAATGTCAATTTTGGAGAGGTCCCATATAAGATTCCTTCGATGATCAGAGGATTGCACTGAATTTGAGTACGATTTCCACCTTCGAAGTCACCCGATCGATACTCCCAAAGAAGTTTTAACGCACTAACATTCGTCAGATTGATTTGGTCGAAGGCTCGATATTGGTTACGGCCAGGATCACCTTGATACTCTGACCAATCGGGATCTGCAAAAGGATCATCTTTCGGCAGGCAACTGGTGAGTAAAAGAGAGGTGCCAGCCAAGAATGTGAAAATCAAAGTTTTGTATGCAATCTTATTCATTTTAAGAAGTGTGAATTAATCCTTCTGGATGAGCCAATCACAGCTAGAATATGACAATATTTTGAAAAATAGATTTGATCCCTTTACTTCAAACAATTGTAAGGAAATTGTATCGTGTCGTCCGAACCATTCTCTGTTGGTCCATCCCATTGTTTTTGGTCAGCCAGTCCTTACGATCTAAGACCAAATCCCAAGCAGGGTACTCCGGTCGCCAATGGCTTAATGGATGCGTTTGGCTGCCGCCAGATTTAACGACCATCACCGGTATAGATGATCTTTCCTCCCTTTGGAGCCTGCGGCCACGGTGTGCTCCCTGCTGCCCACTCTTGCGGTTGCTTGGCCCGAACACCCTTCATAAGGGTCTTAAGCCAGTTGGGTGTATGCAAATTCTCTTCCTGACCATAGACCCACGGCAATGCCGGCTCCATCAATTGGTCTAGGGTAGGCATCGGTGGTCGCTGTTGACCAACCTCGTGAAGTCGATTTTTTAGTCTGGTTACAATCATTGGTTGAGCATTTGCTAGATCTACTTGTTCAGCAGGATCATCATCGATGTTGAACAATTCGTCACCTATCAGTTTATAGGGACCGACTCGAATAGAAGGTGGACGGACACTTTCTGCAACCTCAAAGATGATTTCGTCTCGTGGACTATTGGCACCTTCCAAGATCACTTCAGTTAAATCAAATCCATCAATGGGACGTTCTTGTTCTAAAGTCCCTCCACCAATCTGTACAAAAGTGCTATATAAATCGGTAATATGTGCCAGTTCATTACTCACCCTGGGCGTTTCTATTTTAGCTGGCCAATAAAAAAGACATGGGGTACGAACGCCACCTTCATAATTCGTGTTCTTAGTTCCACGATATGGTGCATTCATGGTATCTCTGATAGCACCATTGTCATTCGACAAAACAATTAAGGTATTCTGCAAAAAACCATATTGCTCGAGGGCACCAATAATGCGGCCCACCGCATCATCAAAACACTTTAATGCAGCATATCTTTTCTCTAAGGGTGGTGAATATCTGGGTATTTCTTCAAGGGGTCCATGAATGGCATTAAATGGAAGGTAGTAAAAAAATGGTTTCTCCCCGTAAAGATCCTTGTGCTCGGATAATAATCTTATAGTTTCGTTGGCAATTAAGTCGGTGCTATACCCTTGTTCAAAAATCGGCTGTTGATCACGATGCCAATCATAGACGGCGAATCTAGCAGGTGCATTATGAGGAATTGTGTAATTATTATAGTCAATACCCCAGGCGTAATGACCATATTGATGATCAAATCCCTGGGCCAAGGGCAAGTGTTCGCTGAGCCACTCACCACAACCCCACTTACCCACGATGGCAGTCACATATCCTACTTCCTTTAACGCTTCAGCAACCGTTCGCTCATCACCTGACAGCGCGTGAATCCGGCGGGTCTCTTCCCCCTTCTCATTGCGGGTAAGGGACAACCCCAGCATCTCCAGGTAGCTCGGCTTACCAAAGTCTTCGGTGCGCCAGTCGGTCCAGGTCCGAAAAGGATATCGACCCGTGAGAAATGCGGCCCTTGATGGCGCGCACACGGCGTGTACGTAAAACTGAGTTAAACTCACACTCCGCGCATGGATTCGATCGATGTTTGGTGTATATTTTTTGTGGGTATGATTAAAACCAAATTCACTCCAACCAATGTCATCTCCAAAAATAAAAACAATGTTTGGACGGGGTTCAGCTGAAGTTTGGCCTTCCGGATTTTCTACTGCAACACAGCTAATTAAGAAGCAAGCAATACACCCCCCGAAAAATAAACTATTAAAATAACTTTTAACCGCCGACAATTTATCTAGCACCAGATTATACATTACAAATTTTCACTGCCTCTCTTAATCCCTGCATTGGTTCTCCCTGGGGTATCCACTCATGTCCGACAAAACCCTGATACCCCATAGCAATTAATTCCTCCATAATTCTTGGATAATTAATTTCTTGACTTTGACCAATTTCACCACGTCCAGGCACTCCAGCAATTTGCACATGACCAATGAATTCAGCATTTTCCCTAAGTCTTGAAATTAAATCTCCATCCATGACCTGGATGTGGTAGACATCGAATAATACCTTCAGAGATGGTGAGCTCACTTCCCTGATAATATCCATACAGAAATCAAGGTGGTCTCCCTGATATCCAGGATGACCCAGCATGGGAATATCAATTTTCGAGTTTAAGGGCTCAAGCACTAAGGTAACGTTTTTACGCTCCGCGTGCCCAACGATCTTTTTATAACCAGCAATACAGTTTGCCTTCCCCTCCTCCGCTGAAACTTTACTGCCATTTTTTTCAGCAGATGTATCTGAAAGCCCCGTGAAGGTCATCACATTGGGGAAACTATGGGCAGCAGTTGCATCAATTGCATTTCTAAGTGTGGAGAGGCACTCTGGGTGGTGTCCGAGATTATTCATTCCCCGAATAAAAGTATGCGATTTAGTCGCTGCACAAACTAAATTATATGTCTCCAGCAGCGGCCAATGTTCGCTCGACAATAATTCCACACCTGACACTCCCAATTCACCCACACGTTGGACAAAATCTGGGGCCGACCATTTTGGGCCAGCATTCATAAACGGCCATGCCGCGATCACTTGCTTTATCCGATGATTTGATGCCATTATCTCTAGTGCTTACGGACTCGCCAAAAATTAATCCATTGGCGTTCGTCATGTGTAAAGATCGTTTTTAATATTAATGATAAGGTCGTTTTAGATAGGCCAGTAGATCAGCCAGTTGAGATTTAGTAATGACGTCATGAAGTCCTGTCGGCATAGCTGATTGCTTGAGCGTTTTTATGGTCTCGATGCCCTGGCGATCTATTCTCGAGAGCTGACCGGTGGCATCTCTCAGTTGGATAAATTGGTTTGATTCATCCGCTATAATACCTAAGTGTTGTGTACCATCGGTCATGCTAATTGAAGCTGTGGCATATCCGTCAGCTATTGCGTGATTTGGCAACAGGATGTCCTGTAGCAATGATGCCTTTGTTCTATTTCGAATGGCTCCCAAATCAGGTCCAAAATGGACTCCATCTGCTTCGTTAATCTGATGACAGCGACTGCAGTGAACCGAAAATACATCCTTTCCTCGGTGTCGATCTCCGGGTGAGTTGAGCACCTCACGATGTGCTGCAATCAATTGAAGTTCATCTTCTGGGTCCGGTACCAAAAGGCTCCGGGCCCTACTACGGATATCCCCTTGGCGATGGTTCAGCAGACGAAATTCATGCGACCATCGGATGGCAGACTTCGCTATGATTCCATTTTCCAAGGCATCCAAGACGAATCGAGTGCCGGCTTCGCTGCTTATTAAGAGATCGAGCGCCTCTTGCCTCAATCCACCTGTCCAAGCATGCCAATGTGACCTTACAAAGTCACTGAATTTAAAGTTTTCCCAAGAACTGGCCCCCAGTGCCTGGATGGCCCGTTTTTGGAGGATAAGCGGCACCCGTGGAGAAAGATAACTTGCAAAGATATCATGGTAGTCTTCTGATCCATGCAAAGCCAAAAAACTCAAAGCATCGAGTTTGAAATCGGGATCACCACCGGGTTGCGTCAAAGCTTTTCTTGCCTCCTCAACAAGTGCTAGATCCTGATTTTTAGGAAGACCTAGCATTCCAAGTAAATCCAATGCCTTGCTCCGAATATCCGGATCAGTGCTGCGACTAAACGTGCGATAAAGATCAGTTCTGTAAGGCTCATAATCCAAATCCAAGCGTGGTTTATCAAGGCCAGCTGTCAGACCACTTAAAAGGGCCGCCGCATATTCAGGACGACTGGAACGAAGGTGTTTCACCAGACCCAGAATGTGTTTTATGTCTGTCTTATCGCTTGACTTTGCCACCGTTTGACTGGCTGTTTTGATAAAACTGAGTGTAGCGGGATTTTCTTTGGCTTGGAGCACATCGTCAATCACTGCTACTCTACGCTCACCGAGACTTATCAGGACCATCATCTGCACCCACGGATCCGAAAGGTCCCTTGATAATATCTTTTGCTGTGCATCGAACGACTTTTTGGATGGGCTAGACGACAGTAAGGAGAGCACCTCAAACCTCACTTTTGCATCTGGATCATCTGCCAGCAAAGCCACCCGGCTCACCCAAGTCTGATGTAGTGTATCTTGCTCCGATATGATGCGGAGACCCGTCAATCGGACGCCAGCCACTTGATGATGCAGTGCTTTTTCGAGAAGGTCATCCGGACATCCATCAAGACCCTGGAGGGTCCACATGGCATGAACCAGTCCTATGGGAGAAGAGGTTGATCCGGCAAAAGACACCAACGAAGGCTCGATTTCATGACCAGGCATGTCGAGGAGTAATCGCTGTGCATTGCGACGCCACCAGATGTTAGGGCTCGCTAGGGATTGTATCCACTCAGTGGTGGTCATATCGCCCCAACGGATGTCACTTAATTTCTTTTGAAAATTGGCTGATGAAATCCGATAGATCCGCCCTTTATCATTGCCCTGATACAGTTGGCCAGATTCTACCACCTCCTTAGCCATCCATTCCGGATGTTCAATGAATTGTCGGTGATAATCGATTACATAAAGTGATCCAAGTGGTCCAATGTAAAAATTCACTGGTCGGAACCAGGAATCTTTCGAACGGAAAAATTCGTTTTGTGCTCTTAAAGGTCGAGACGAATAAGTTGCTCCCCGGTCAGAAATTACATCGGCATGCACCAGATTATGGACGGGTTCTGCCGTAAAACAGACGCGGTTAAACACACCTGGAAATTGTCCACCCTGGTACATGGTAATGGCACAGGCCGATGTCATCACCCCGACATCCGTCAGCAATTGATGCTCCGGATTTTCAGTAATCGGGTAAATCCCGTCTCCCGGTCCAGTACTGGGTAGATATTGCAGGGGAGATTCCAGGATATCAATTTGCTTATTTGCTAGATACTTGCTGGCAATAACTTCGTGGTAGAGATGGCGATGATTATTGGTAGTAAATCGAGCTCCAAAATCATCGAAGGTATAGCCGAATTGTGTTCTGGCTGAGAGCATTTCCAAATGACCATCCACTTTAAAACGAACGCTGCGATTGTTGGCATTTTTCGGTAGGCGCTCACTCTGTGTCAGATTGGGAAAAAATATTTCAGTACCCATATCACCGAATTCTTTCTCAAAAGTTTTGGTGATGAAGGCACCTTCGTGACCCAAATAGATCCAGTTATCCAATCCATACTTCGGCGTATTCATGTTATGCTGAGGATTTGACCTGGAAAAACCAGTCAACAAGACTTCCCGAACATCAGCTCGATCGTCACCATCTGTGTCCTCCAGGTAGAGAACATCAGGGGCATCCGTGACAATAACGCCTTTCTTCCATCGCATAATCCCATTGGGTAGTACTAAACCCTCTGCAAAGAGTACACTCGATTCGAAAAAACCATCAGAATCTTGATCTTTTAGCATCTTAATTCTACCACTCCCCGTGACATCAAGTGGATACCCTGGCATTTCGACCACGTAAAAATTACCTTTTTCATCTATTTCCATGGCCACTGGATCCAACACTTGAGGTTCGCCTGCTACTAGTTCAAAGTTAAAATCGGGATGAATTTCGAAATCGTCTTTGGCAAAAATCAGCTCATCTGCACGCTCACAGCTTACCAGGACTAGAAATGGAGATAAGAATGCCGCAAGGGGCCACCACTGCATAAATCGGTTGGTTATCAATATCATCTCAAGTTCAGAAGATAAATAATTAGCTACACTGAACAAAAAAGAATGCGCAGTGCGAGTGCGCTACCAAGGCGCAAGGATCTATTATGTTGGAGCGGACAAATGTTGCATTTACCTTATCGATCTATGGTGTGTCTCACTTTCAAATTTGGAATATGTAGTCAAGTGGTTACCCTATTTAGGAAAATGAGCATACCTGAGGAATTCCGGTCAGAATTCGGGCCTTGAAAATGGTTTCCCATCAAAGTCAGGTAGAAATTGGTATCTTCGTCGCCGATCGAGACTTACCCTTGCGGATTTCACCGCACAAACATTAACACAAAAAAGAGATGACTTTCGATAAATTAGGGCTGATTGAGCCCATACTTAAAGCTTTGCACGACAAAGAGTACCAAAGGCCAACACCCATCCAGAATCAGGCGATTCCGCACATACTAAAGCGACGAGATATTTTGGGTAGTGCACAAACGGGCACTGGAAAAACAGCAGCCTTTGGCATACCGATCATTCAATTGATTCATCAAATTGAGGGCCGGAGTGATGAAACGACATTAAGAGCGCTCATTGTCACGCCAACTCGGGAGTTGGCCATTCAAATTGATGACAACATCCGGGAATATGGTCGCCACACCAAGGTGAAACATGCCGTGATTTTTGGTGGCGTTAAACAAGAAAAACAAGTGGCTAGGTTGAGGCAGGGGGTGCATATTTTGGTCGCTACCCCAGGTCGATTGTTAGACCTGATTGAGCAGGGTTACGTTAGTCTTGCCACCATTAAGCTCTTCGTATTAGATGAGGCAGACCGAATGCTGGATATGGGCTTCATTCACGACATCCGCAAGCTGCTAAAACTCTTACCGGAGGAACGGCAGTCTCTGTTTTTCTCTGCCACCATGCCGCGGAGCATTGTAGATCTTTCGAGGAAAATTCTTAGAAACCCGGTCAAAATCGAAGTCAGCCCGGTTTCCTCGGCCGCTGAGACCGTTCAGCAGTACATCTATTACACCAATAAAAAGAGCAAGAAAGACCTGCTTCACCACATTTTAAAGGATGAGGAAATGGATCAAGTTCTACTCTTTTCAAGAACGAAGCATGGGGCCGATCGCATTTCGCGAAACCTGAAGAAACAGCGAATTAAAGCGGGCGCCATTCATGGAGACAAAGCTCAAAATCAACGTCAGAAAGTGCTGCGCCAATTTAAGGAGGGTGATATCAGAGTCTTGGTAGCCACCGACATCGCAGCCAGGGGAATTGACATTGATAAATTGAAGTACGTCATCAATTACGACGTACCAAATGTTGCGGAAACTTACGTACATAGGATCGGCCGATCGGGCAGAGCCGGTGAGGAAGGGGTGGCTATATCGATCTGCGAACCCGAAGAAAACGCATACATCAGAGATATCGAAAAACTCATTCGTCAGCCCATTAGTCAAATTGACGCCCACCCATACCCTCAAACCGACCGACCTATGAATGCTGCTGAGAAAAAGATCTGGGAACAAGAAAAAAAGAAAAGAAGACAAGAGTACTTCGCGAATCGAAACAAACACGCATCGAAAAGGGGCAGACAAAAAAGCCGGTGATGTTTCTCTCACCATGAGAGGAGCATCCATGAAATCGGTCTCTTTTAGGCGCGAGAAGTACCTAAAATGTTAGCGTCTGCACCTTTTTATGGCACCAGTGTCTTGGATTTGAAGTTAGTTTGTCAAATCTACACCACACTATTGATGCAGTGGTTTGTCTGATCCATCAAACTTGGGCTGTCGGACCATAGTGGTCCTCGACATGGGTCTCGATCCATGCGATACATTCTTCAATGTCTTTAAAAAGATGATCTTCGGGTACTAGATCAGGAATAATCTTTAGCTCGCGAAGCATAAAGGCAGGCTGGTCATTCAGACCAATCATGATCGGTGTAATATTCTTGCCTTCCATATCTAGGAGGGCGTCTTCCAGTGCAAATAAGCCAGACTGATCAATGTATGGCACACGACTCATTCGAAAAATCACGTGACTGGCCGTTTTCGGAATGGTCTTGGCCAAATCTTGAAATTCGGAAGTAAAGCCAAAAAACAGGGGTCCGTTCAAATGCTTGAAATAGACCTCTTCCTTAAATCGTTCCGGCAAGGCGTTTTCATCTTTCCAATAGGAGCTGGTCTCTGTAAGGTCTTTTAGTTTTTTGATTTCCGACTCACGTGCTGTCGCTTCGCCCATCTTCTTCATAAAGATGATGGCAGACAGGATCATGCCGATCCCAACGGCATAGACGAGATTCCAGAACACGGATAATAGCAGCACGATCAAAAGAATAATAACCTCAGAAAGCTGCATCTTCGGCAGGGCTCGTAAACCCTTGTAGTCCATCACCCCAATGCCCACGGTGATCAAAATGCCAGCAAGCACGGCTGCTGGTATTTGGGAAGCAATCGGTCCTAGAGCTAATAATATAATCAACAGGAGGATGCCCGAAATCATACCGGACAGCCTTGTCTTTCCTCCGGCTTGGATATTCACCACGGTACGGATCGTTGCCCCAGCACCAGGAATTCCACCAAAAATGGCCGCAATACTATTTCCAATGCCCTGACCGATTAATTCCTTATTTGGTTGATGCTTAGTTTTGGTCAAATTGTCAGCAACAATCGAAGTCAAAAGAGAATCGATTGCTCCCAGCAAGGCTAAAGAAAAGGCCGTAAAAATATAGGGTGAAATGGATGCCAATGAAAATGAGGTGAAGATTTCCGTCTTGGGCAAGGGCAAACCAGCCGGAATCTCAGGGATGGGCCGATAGGCAATGACGCCCTGATTCTGTAAAATAACGGCTACCACTGACACCAGCACGAGCGCCACCAGCGTACTGGGCACGGCCTTTGTAATTCGCTTAAATCCATAAATAATTAATATGGTGATTAGGGCGAGTAGAAATTCGGTCCAGCTCAGTGACCGAAGGGCAGATTTGATGGTTCGCAATGCACCAAGCACACCACTGCCGTGCCGACTTGCTAACGTCTGTGCCTCCAGGGTAATATCGTCCGTAGTAATTTTCTGGGCGCGCTTGATCGTCTCCTCAAAATCTTCCAAGACCAAAATCCCTTCACCAGCCTCCTCCTTCAAAATCTTCTCCAAGAGAACCTCTTCAGCTTCCGGTTTAAACCGCTCAATGAGCTCGGCATCCTCCTTGGGGTAATATCCGATGGCAGGAGGTATTTGAGTGATCAAGATGATGACACCAATGGCGGTCATAAATCCCGATACCACTGGATAGGGTATATAACGTATGTATTTTCCAATGCCAATTAAACCCAGTCCAATTAGAATGAGACCTGCCATCAGAAACACAGTCAATATTGCTGGAAGTGCCTGGGCTACATCGCCATTGTTCTCTTGTACGATTCCCGCAATAATGACCATGCTGACCGCTGTCATGGGCGCTGTTGGTCCGGAAATTTGAGTATTGGTTCCGCCGAATAAGGCCGCAAAAAATGCTAAAAACATAGCACCGTACAAACCTGCATCTGGACCTAAGCCGGAACTCAACCCAAATGCCAATGCCAGGGGTAGTGCGACGATTCCCGCAGTAAGCCCCCCGAAAAAATCTCCTCTGATGTTTGAAAATAAGCCTTCGTTTTCCTTCATCCTTTTTGCTATGATTTTATGGCAGTCTCTTCTTGAGCCCTCTATAATGGCATGAAAATAACAGTTTATTTGAAAAATAAAAGTAATACTATCTTCAAAGTACAGTTGGCAAATAAGGTAAATAGCATAGCTTCGGGTTCATCTTGATCGAAAAGAAGGTTTCTCAACGAATTTCTTATGAACCTGCTTTCACCGATCCAGAAGACAAAATTTGAAGTGCTTGGTCCTGTTTTCAACCGGTGTGGTCGGTCTGAACAGAAGCCCAACCCAGCTGGCCAAAGATTAACTATGATTTGCAAACCCGTTTCTGGAGTAAGGATTTTTATTCATTTTGAAAAAAATGTCCATTTTATCCAATCTCGATGGTCTTAGCCATGATCAAAATCTAATACCAATGAAAAAATTTATGCTTTTGCTTCATGAGGATGCAGCGCAAATGGAGCATTTCTCTCCACAGGAGATGCAAGACCTAGTCCAAGCCCATATAAACTGGGCAAAAAAACTAGCCGAAAGTGGTAATATGTTGGGTGGTGACGGCCTCGAGCCCACTGGCAAACTTATCATTGGACAAAAATGCAGTATCAAAGATGGTCCGTACCTGGAGAGTAAAGAAATGATTGGAGGTTACTATTTGTTGCAGGCCCCAGACCTTGATGCAGTTATCCAGATCGCTATGGAATGCCCATGCCACTTGTATGGAGGAACGACAGAAATTCGTGCCATCATGGAATATTGAAGCCATGCAAAAGGCATCACAATGAGGGACGTTGAGCTTCAGTTTCGCGCTAACTATGGTAAAATCTTCTCCTCGTTGCTATCGACTTTCGGATCTGCCAACCTCGATGTAATCGAAGATGCCCTTCAGTTTGCATTTTACCGAGCTCTAAAATCCTGGAAACCCAGCCAGGTTCCACAGCACAAAGATCGATGGCTTTACGTCGTAGCACGAAATCACTTGCTGGATCAGTTGAGGTACCGTCAAAAGTTTGATCCCCTAAACTTTGCAACTGGTGCAACCGATTCTTCGCCCGGCATTGTTGATAACCGCCTCCAAACCATTGGAATTTGTCTGAGACTAGACCGCTTGAAAAAGGTAACCCCCATTGCTAAGGTAATTTTCGTGCTCAAGAGCATTTGCGGACTCAGCATATCTGAGATCAGTCACTGCCTTAATTTAACGAGCGAGGCGGTGCATAAGCGTTACCAACGATTGAAGTCGGTCTTGAAGACCTACTCCAGGGACGTATTCACTCAAATTGCCCAGAATCAGACATTGGAAAACACTTCGGAGATCGAAGAGATTATCTATGCCATTTTTACGGCAGGATATGATTCCCTAGAAAAAAAATCTCCAACTCCAGTGAATACAGATGTTTGTTATGAGGCCCTGAGCCTGGCACAACTAATGAGGGCAAAATATGGCTTGCAAACGACCGACCATCTCATCGCCCTATTTTGCTTTCACTTGGCTCGTGTCCCGGCCAGGTTTCAAAATGGCAAGTTGATATCCTTCTTCGACCAGGATAAATCTCTATGGGACGACGAATTACTTCAATCTGCCTTTAAATTTTTGCGCAAACCAATCACACTAAGCCGATTCTATCTTGAGGCTTTGATTTGTTGCAAACATATGTTCACAGCGAAGTACGATGATGAACACTGGTCAGAAATATTGTCCTGCTATGATCTCCTACTCAAGTTGGTGCAATCACCCATTGTGCAGATGAATAGGGCCTTTGCTCTTTATCAGCTGAACCGTGTTGCAGATGCACAAAACGCCCTGACCGCCATTTCTCACCAAATCAAATCGGATAACATCTATTACTCGCTCCTGCTAGGAGAAGTCTTAAGTAAAATAGATGTGCGAGAAGCTGAATATTTATTGACCGAAGCACAGCAACTGAGCACTCAAAATTTTAGGAGGGATCATATTGCCCGGTTATTGAAGCACCAGCGTCAAGCCTCTCAAATGCCCGATGGAGAGAAATTTGATGTACACCACGATTGAAAAGACAATCTCCTCTCCCACAGATCCACTCTTCCACTTCCGAATTTACATCAACTATTGATATATCAACATAAATATACTATCTTTGCTGTATGGAGCAAAAAGATATCGAAGATGTAATCATGTTTCAGATCGAAAGGGCCAGTAAAATGGCCAAACAATTTTCACAACATGAATTTGATAAGCATGATCTCGGTATCACGGTGGATCAATGGATCTTATTAAAAATCATTCACGAGCATGAGAACCTTTCCCAACGCGACTTGGCAAAGTATTCGACTCGTGATCCCGCTTCCATAACCAGAACGCTTGATTTACTCGAAAATAAGGAGTTGATTGCCAGACTGGCGATTCCAAACAACAGGAGGCAGTATGAAATTAAACTTACCAAACACGGCAAGAAATTCGTGCAAAAGAATTTGCCTATGATCAAAAAACACCGGGCAGCAAGCATTAAAGGCTTCACAAAGAAAGAACTGAAATCCCTGAAAGAAATGCTAGTTCGCATCCAAAATAATATGAAAAGAGCAGGCTAATTTTTTTTTAACTAATGAATTGATATATCAACTGTTGATCTACTAACTATAATTATGTGGGACACATTAATAAAAACTTGTAGCATCGTGTTACTATTTCAACAACCCGTTTCGGCTCAATCAAAAGAACATTTTCCGCAAAAAGTTGAGAGAAATGGAATGTTGGTCTCCTGGATACACAGAGGGGACCGAGTCTATTTTGAAATGGAAGCTCCCACAGAAGGTTGGGTAACCATTGGCTTTAATCAAGACATAAATCTGGCAGGTGCTTACCTTTTGATGGGACGAATTCGAAATGGGCAGGTTGAAGTTATCCCTCATTATGTTCTTGCTCCTGGCAAATATAAGTCATTTAGTGAGCTCAAAATAACCTCATCCGTACAGGACGTAAGCGGTCATCAAAGCGCTCAAGAAACCACATTAGATTTCTCACTTCCGGTTACTGGGCAACACCACTTTGAAAGGGACCTTACCCCGGGATGCGAGCTGGTGATGATCCTGGCTTTTAGTCGGGAGGATGACTTCCAACACCATTCCATCATGCGGACATCACTCAGAATAACGATGTAACTACTTCATTTATAATCAAATTAAAATAAGTCATGCAAAAATTTAAATTAATGTCGATCCTAATCTTATTATTGGGCATTTCTGCCAGCGCACAAGATGACTCCAAGGGCATCAAAAAATGCATCACGGCCTTTGCGGATGCAGGAGACCGAAACGATGCAGCCTCACTCGATAAACATCTTGATGCCAACTATAGAGTGGTTTTGAATAGATTATTTGGTAGCAATGAAATAACGGTAATGTCTCGATCACTTTATTTAGAAAAAATTAAGACAAAAGAGTTCGGTGGTGATAAACGATCACTGACCTTCAAAGAAATCGTCACTAATGGGAGTACTGCTACTGCCAAGGTCGAATTTAAAGGCAGGAAAATGACCGTCACTTCGCTTCTTACACTCGTCCGAGATCACCAGGGCTCCTGGAAATTGATTAGTGATGTGCCTATGACCACTTAAAGCATCATTTTTGGACGAAATTGAAAGGGGTTACGGGTTCGCTGCTCGACCCTTTTCATATCCTACAAAACTGTATCAGGTAACCCACTTCCCCTCACCTAGATTAAACAAGATTTCGTATTTTTCAATGGAATCAGCTCTCTTACCAGGGTATGCCGGCCACGAACCGCCTCGCAGCTATCGTCTTCACAGATATTGTCGGGTACACCAAAACCATGCAGGTTGATCAAGCGCAAGGTCTTCAACTTGCCAAGAAACATGAACACCTGGTTATGACCTTGGCAAAGGAATTTAAGGGCCAAGTCATAAATTTTTATGGAGATGGGTCGCTCACTTTATTTGACTCTGCATACTCAGCAGTTTCTTTTGCCCACGCCTTACAAGTAGAGGCAAACCAAAAAATTCCCATCAGGATCGGCATTAACGATGGTGATGTAACTCTGGAGAATGGAAAGGCTTATGGTGATGCAATCAATGTTGCCTCACGCATTGAATCATGTGGTCACCCAGGCAGCATTCTTATTTCGCAGAGTATTTACAAGAAAATACGCAATAGAAAGGATTGGCGGCTTGTCAAACTTGGCAAATTTCGTCTAAAAAATGTTTTAGAACCCCAGCTACTGTATGCCGTGCAGGGTCGAGAGATGGCATCAATAAATGAGAAGGAAATCTCTCATCGGTTGCGAAACACTTCCTTAAGGTTATTGATCCCACTGGTTGCAACCCTCTTATTTTCGGGTGTTATTTATGTCCACTTGAATCAGAGGAAAAATACTCGAAATTTTCAGGATGCCAAGTCGATCGCGGTATTGCCTTTCGACAATCAACTCGCATCCGATTCGACTTTCTTTACCCAAGGAATTGTAGAAGATATTTTGTGCCAGATATCTAAAATAAAGGATGTGCAAGTTATGTCAAGATATGTTTTGAAAAACTATGACGTAGCAAACAAAACTCCGAAGACAATCGGTAGTGAATTAAACGTGAAGTATATTTTATCTGGGACTATTTCCAATTACAATGATGGGTTAAGAATTTCATGCCACCTCACGGAAACTCAACTCGAGCAGGAAGTTTGGTCGGAAAATTATTCAGTCTCAAAAACCCAATTATTTGATATACAGAAAGCAGTGGCCCGCGAAATTGCGCATCATCTGGAGGTGCCTCAGCCCGCAACGATTGGAGCCGGCTCGACAGAATCTACACTTGATGTAGCTGCCTATAATCTTTACTTAAAAGGGCGCAGTGGGTACTATGAGTACGATCCCGAACTCAACACCCGGGCCATATCCTTTTTCAAACAAGCCATAGCCATCGAT
This sequence comes from Saprospiraceae bacterium, assembly GCA_965223215.1. Taxonomy (GTDB): domain Bacteria; phylum Bacteroidota; class Bacteroidia; order Chitinophagales; family Saprospiraceae; genus JABDMH01. The sequence continues at coordinate 2,090,094 of CBDCVZ010000010.1, forward strand.
TCAAACTACGGTCTGGCCTATGCAGCATTAGCCGACGGTCTGTCACAAGCAGTCTATAGCTATGGTACACATACCCCCGATCATCTGGATTCAGCCATCATCTATGCTTCCAAAGCCATTGCGCTTTCACCAGATGAGCCTGACACCTGGAAATCACTGGCATTTGTGCAGGACGTCATGGGAAACTATGAGGATGCCAAAAGCAACTACCGAATTGCCTTGGAAAAAGCACCAAACTTTAGTCCAGCACTCATCAACCTGGGTAGTATTTATGATGTAGAAGGCCAACTCGTGCAAGCCATTGACATGTATCAGAAGAGCGTGACCATAAATCCGGTGCATCCCAATCCACGTATCAATTTAGCCAACTCTCTGCGTAAGCTGGGCCAGTTTTCTCAAGCCCTGGTCAATTTGGAAAGAGCCCAACACCTGGATCCGGATAACTGGTATGTTGACTACATGTTTGCCGCCGTCTATATTACTCAGCACCAATTCGAAAAGGCAGGTCAGTACATTGACAGATTCCTACAAATGGACACGAGCAATCGATTTCTAAAGGAAGTGGCAGGAGAACTAACTAGGTATTTTGATCCCAGTCACGCCTATGATCTTTTTGTACAATCAAAAGCCGATATGGAAACCGCTGCCATGCCTGAACTCGGTACAATCCTCGGTGTCTGGCTGGATAAGCAGCGTGGGATTACCAATCACACACAGCAGTTGGACAGAATCTTTGCTAATAACATCAAAGCTATTGAAAGTGGTCAAAATTCAAAAGTCATTTTTAAGAGGCTGGCTTTCATAGAAGTGACGAAAGGAAATGAGGCAGCCTGCTATCGGTGGCTAAGAAGAGCAATTGATGCCGGCCTGGTCGATTATGAATTGCTCAGACTTGAACCATTTTTTGTAAAAATGCAAAGTCAACCAGCCTTTACCCAACTCATAACTGAAATGAAAAAAAACGTAGATGAAATGAATAGTGAGTTGATGGTCTCATGGTAAATCTGTGAGTTTTTTTGCTCACCTGACAAAGAAATGAATGGGCACTTCCACCTACCCTACTAATGGCTTCAAGACTCCCATTTAATTCCTTCAAGAGTTATCAGATTTCACGTTTACCGTCCGATATCAATGGTGCCTCAAAGCGACCATAGTTATGTATATTAAGCACAGAGAGAGATTCCGTTGTTTACCACTTCAGCCAAGATTTAAATATCAGTAATTGAAGAAGCCAAGCAAAAAGCTAAGATTCAGGTTGTCAAACAAGAAAGTGCTATCCCCGCAGCAGCAACCATCTGCTCAAGAGAAGGATCACATACGGCAAGCTTTGGTCGAAGCATCCTTAACTCGGATCCGATCAAGGGCTTTAAGAATGACCTATGGTGCTGAATTAACTGCGGTGGCTGAAGTTATGTTTCAAGAGCTCAACAGTCTGGTTGATGTGCAAGCTGGGACTAGTTGGTGGTTTTCACTGATTGATCGTGAAACAGGGGTAGCAGAAATCCGAAGTACAAATCTTAAAAGCCTGGACTTAGGCCGAATCTATCGTGTACCACTGAAGGATCATCCTGTATTATTAAAGAATTATCAATCCTGGCGTCGGCGAAAAAAATTAATTATAACAAAATTTAATAAAAAGCAGCACCGACAGTTTGCGCGATTTCTTTCTCGTCTGCCCGATTACAAGGATGACCCCGATATTCTTCAGGTTATTAAAGATCCACCCTCATACTACTACCAGTATGAGGCATCTTTTTCAGGGGGCGTCATAGGCATCGGGTCCCTGCATGAAATAGAGAAAGAGGATCTCAATATTTTGCGTCGTTTTGCACAATCTTTTGAATTAGCCCAAATTCGATCTTTAGATCTTAAGAAAACTGAACACCATCTCAGAAGAGTAAAAATCGAGGAGGCCTTGGAGAACGTGCGATCTCGAACGATGGCTATGTACCAGAGCGATGAACTGGCGGAGATCGTCCAAGTACTCCATCGAGAAATGGAGACTTTGCAACTAAAGTTTGATGTGATACAGATCCATGAAAAAAAAGACCCGAAAACCTTTAACCTCTGGATTTCAACGACACAAATCAATTACCCAGCGAGGGTTAATTTCCCGGGTTTCAATCACCCGCTTCTCAATCGATTTATAAAAGCAGATGAGAGAAATGAAGCCTACTTCTCAATGACCCTGGATAGACGTCAAAAAAATTCTTTCTATCGCAGATATTTCAAGACCGCCAATGTCGATACTCCATTAGAGAGACAACAAGCTTTGCTTGGAAAAAAGTCACTAACCATAGCAGCATCGGTCCATAGGTACACGGACCTCGCCGTGGTGAGATTTGACCAACCCACAGTAGATGAGGAAGAGGCCAATATCCTTATGCGCTTTGGACAAGTCTTTGAGCAGGCATATACTAGATTTCTCGACCTGCAGAAAGCCGAAGCCCAGGCGAGAGAAGCACAAATTGAGGCTGGTTTAGAGCGTGTGCGAGCTGCCTCAATGGCGATGCATCAAAGTACAGATTTACATGAGGTAGTTCTCACCGTGTCACGTGAAATAAACAAGTTAGAGCTATATCATGAAGCGACCCATCTTTATCGATTTGATGATGATGACAGCAAAGATCTACGACTCTGGATTGCAGCCCCAGGTGGCATCTATGCGAAGGAGTTTCTGTGGCCCTACCTGGATCACCCTTTTTTCAATGAAATCCTAGAAGCCCGCAAACAGAAAGCAAAATTCTTGTCTTTGCAAAATAACAAACGCGAAAAGAATCGCCTTTTTCGCCAATTAATTAAAAAGACCGACATTGATATATCGCAAGAAAGAGCAGCGTTCGTTCTCCAGGCAAGCTGTGCCGTAGCATCAATGGCTCTTTGCGAAAATTCGGGCATCCTGCTCATGCGGTATTCATCCAACAAATTCAGCGAGGCAGAAAATGCAATTCTATCGCGTTTCGCAAAAGTATTTGAGCAGTCGTATGTTCGTTTTCTCGACTTGCAAAGAGTGGAGTCACAAGCTAGAGAGGCACAAATCGAAGCTGGCTTAGAACGTGTGCGAGCTGCCTCGATGGTAATGCATCAGAGTACAGATTTGTCAAAGACAGCAAGGGTACTTGTTGAACAGATAAGAACGCTGGGCATTGATTCACATTCCATTTCAATTGGCATCATTAATCAGGAGCATCGAACCTACGAGATTTGGATTTCTCCACTAGGAAAGCTTATTGATGAGTCTTATGTCATGCCTTACGAAGAAGATCCAAGTTTTAATGAAATTTATGAGGCTTGGTCAAACGGAAGTACGTCCCTCAGTCATAAATTAACGGGTTCTGATCTAGTGGAACATCTCCAATTTTTAGTCGATCATGGAATGCCTGCACATGATTTCCTGGCCATGTCCAAAGTTGGTAAAGTAGAGGTTCACTGTGTAGATCATTTATTCTTCAAGCAAGGCTCCCTTGATGCCACTTCACCATTTCAAAATTTGAGCTCAGAGCACAGAGAGATTCTACAACGCTTTGCTAAAGTTTTTGAGCAAGCCTACACTCGTTTTCAGGATTTACAAAAAGCTGAAGAACAAGCCAGGGAAGCACAAATTGAAACCGCATTGGAGAGAATCAGAGCAAGTGCGCTCGCCATGTATTCTTCCAAAGACATTATCAAGGTGACACATATGCTGAGGGAGCAAATGACCTTCATAGGTGAGACCGATATAGACTCCATTGTGATCCACATATATGATGAAGAAAAAGAAACAATAGAGGCCTGGTACATCCATAGTCAATCTGATGGAAAAAAGACAAAACCAGTGCATGGAAAGGGTTTTGTTAAATGGAATAAAACTGAGAGAACCAGGAAGGATAAGGAGGCCTACTACTCGGAAGCTACGGATTATACGATTGTGGCCGATAGAGCCATGCTGAAAGAGTGGTATGAATTTTTGGAGAAAAACAATTCAGGAACTTTCGAATACGACAGCAATGGGAAAATGATTATACCCGAACAACTTTATTACAATTATTCAAAGTTTAGTGCTGGCGCTATATTATTAATTACCAAAGAGAAGGCATCTGACCATTCTAAAATGGTACTAAAACGTACGACAGAGGTCTTCAATTTGGCCTATACTCGTTTCCTAGATCTCCAAAAAGCTGAAGCCCAGGCTCGTGAAGCACAAGTTGAAGCTGCCCTAGAAAGGGTTCGAGCAGCTTCCATGGCCATGCATAAGAGTAGTGAGCTGCCCGATGTTGCATTGAGCTTGGTCAGGCAATTGACAGAATTGAAAATTCCTCACCTTGGCATTTCCATACTCATCATTGATCCTAGTAACGATACATACCGTCAATACTCAGCCCATGACGACTTAAAGAAAGGTGAAAAAATACTCAATTTGGTGGAGGACCTTGATGGTCGGGCCACTCATTTGGGTCGCAAAATTCTCCGTCTTCTCAAAAAGGGAGATAAAGAATTTACAATTCCCCTGCGCGGAAAGCATCTGCGGGAATTTATGGAATACACCAAAAACAAGGTGCATAGAGAACGTGGCGCCGCCATGCTGAAGGCAGGATTCAAGTGCATTCATTTCCACTTTGCCGTATTCCACAACCTATCAAACATTGTAATTACAACGATATCACCCATCACTAAAGCTCACCGAGAGATATTTGGACGAATGGCCGCAACTTTTGGGATGTCCTTTCGCAGATATCTCGATCTACAAAGAGCGGAGACCCAAGCTCGGGAAGCCCAAATTGAGGCTGCTCTCGAGCGTGTTCGAGCCGAGGCGATGGCCATGCATGAAAGTAGGGATCTGGGGAAGGTGGTCAAAATCGTTTTTGAAGAATTAGTTCGTCTGAATCTCGAGATTTTGCGTTGCGGCATTGGTCTGATCAATGGCGTCCAGGAGACAGTTAGGGTTTGGATAACATCTAATACCGCTCAGGCTGATGCTGCACTCCAAATCTCTGGCGATGAACCCCTGGCTGGGCATCCTCTGCTAGAGGCGATTTTAGATCATTGGAAGTCGCAAAAACCATTGTCATATGTGCTTGAAGGAACGGATCTGGTCAAATATTATCGAGTTGTGGCAGGCACAAAATTTCAAGCACCCGTGGCATCTGAAGCATTGGAAAAACCGCAGGAGAAGCATCATTACTACTGTGTCATGTTTCCTGCGGGCGGCCTATTCGGATTTAAAAATTCCCCATTTGACGGCGAAACCCTTCACGTGTTGCATCGCTTCACGGATGCATTTCACCTAGCCTACACCCGGTTTGAAGATCTCCAAAAAGCAGAGTCGAGAGCGCGTGAAGCCATCAGAGAGGCATCACTTGACCGTGTTCGAGCTCAGATTGCGTCCATGCGCACCAGTACAGATCTCGAGAGAATCACACCCCTCATCTGGCAAGAATTAACGGTACTTGGTGTTCCCTTTTTTCGCTGCGGTATCTTTATCATTGACGATGAAGACCAACAAGTGCAGGTGTTCCTTACCTCCCCAACTGGTGATTCACAAACCAGTCTGCTGCTGCCGTTTGGCAGCTCCGCAATTTTATCAAGGAATATTGATCATTGGCGACAGAGAAAAATCTTCACCGATATTTGGACCCGACAACAATTTATTAATTGGACTAAATCGCTGGTAGCGGATGGTTACCTAAAAAATGTTGAAGACTATCGGATGGGCATCGAAGTACCTGGCCAAATTGCCCTTCATTTTTTGCCTTTTTCGCAGGGTATGCTTTATGTAGGATGTGAGCAACCTCTAGACTCCGAAGCACTGGAAGTTGCCCAATCACTCGCTAAAGCATTTTCTGTGGCCTATGCGCGCTATGAAGATTTCATCAAATTAGACGAGGCCAAAACAAGAGTAGAGTCCACACTACAAGAATTGCAGGCCGCCCAGGTACAATTAATTCACTCTGAAAAAATGGCATCTCTGGGAGAGTTGACTGCGGGCATCGCCCATGAAATCCAAAATCCCTTGAATTTTGTGAATAATTTTGCCGAAGTAAGTAATGAATTAATTACGGAGGCAAAAGAGGAGCTTGAACGAGGAGATATTCTAGGAGTACACGACCTACTTACGGCATTAATCCAAAATTTGGATAAAATTAATCACCATGGTCAGAGAGCCAGTAGCATTGTCAAGGGCATGCTCGACCATTCCCGGACTTCGTCAGGAGAAAAAGTGCTTGCTAACATTAATCAACTGTGTGATGAATATCTTCGACTTGCTTATCACGGCATGCGAGCTAAAGACAAATCTTTTAACATCAATTATGAAACGACTTTTGAAGACGATCTCCCGCAGATCAATATCATCCCTCAAGACATCGGTCGGGTTGTTTTGAATTTGGTAAATAATGCCTTCCAGGCCTGTCAAATGAGGGTTGAAACTGAGGCTGAATTCAACTCCAAATCAATGTTGATGAGCGAAAAACCAGCTAAAGAATTCAAAAGCAAAGAATACCAAGGGGTAGTTAAGATCTCAACTCAAGTCATCGATGATCACCTCGAAATTCACATCTCCGACAACGGTCCAGGCATCGCTTCCAAAAATCGGGATAAAATATTCCAGCCTTTTTTCACGACCAAGCCTGCGGGTCAAGGAACGGGCCTTGGACTAAGTCTTAGCTATGATATCGTGAAGGCTCATGGAGGGGAGATTTCTGTGGTAAGTCAGCAGGGTAAAGGTACCAGTTTCCATGTTCTTTTACCTTTGTCATGACGACGAAACATTGCGCATCCAACACCAAATCTGATAAATAACACGACAATCGCACCAGATGTCTTCCTGGTACAGGAAGATTATTTTTGGCCTGTTTTGCAACTAGGGGTGGTATTTTTAGTATCTCTTGAAACATCGTACTATCTTAAGAACTCGATGCTGCGGACGGTAACCCTCTTTATTCTAATTTCGATTTCTTCTGGACTTCTTGCCCAACATAGGGTGAAGTTTATCCTTCAAGAAAAGACGGCTATCAAGCACGATAGTATTTACATCGTCGGCTCCTTCAATGGTTGGGACTCACTCGCTAATCCCAACTATCTCATGAAACCGGTCGGTCCCGGTATCAAGGAAATTGAGCTTGTTCTTGATCAGGGTACGATCGCATATAAATTCCACAGTGGCAATTGGTTTAATGTTGAGAAAGCCTATGAAGGCGGAGAAATCAGAGATCGAAGGGTAACCATCCTCAAAGATACTGTCTTGGTCGACAGTGTTGAAGCCTGGCGCGATGAATTGATCATAGATAAAAAATTGGCACTCGAACGCGCCCGAAAGCCTGTTGATCAAGTATCCATACTTGCCGGTATTACCATCAATTATGCATTTAACACGGAGTACACCAACATAGACTCTGCCTTCCACTATGCACTTAAGGCGATCGATCTTCAACAACAGATCGTGGACAACGGTGAGACTCACAGCCGGGAGGAGGATATGATTGCACTTGGCCGACTCAAGGAGGTTGTTGCCAGCCTCTTACATTCGCTAGGAAACTATCCTAGGTCACTTGAACTACGGCTGCAAAATGTTGCTCTGGCCGAATCATCTGGTAATAGGCAAATCCTCTGCATCACACTAGGAAATCTGATGGAAGATTTCATGGCCATTAAAGATTACTCCAGTGCGCTGCATCATGGCCGAAGGGCAGAAGCGATCCTGAAGGGACAGGCAGATCACGGTATGCGCATGACCAGATTACGCAGCAAAATCTATTATCAAATTGCGCTTTCTCATTTTCATCTAAATGCCATTGACTCAGCATTGATCTATGCAGAAAAGAGTAGTCAGCTCCTGACGGATTCTTTTAACATCATTAGCTTTGCCTACACAAATCTGCTTTTGGCAGATATTTATGCAGCCACGGGATCCACGCCAAAAGCATTAGACTACTACCAAAAGGTGGTTAAAGAAAGTCCTTCTTTTGCCCCTCAGATCATTGCAAAAGCAAAAACTGGCTTAGCAAGGGTATACCAAAACGAAGGCATGTTGGACCTGGCACTTTCCCATGCAACACAAGCCCTAACGTTTTTTCAAAATAATACCGCTCAAGTGCAAAGTTGGGGAGAAAACTCTGCAACCTATCTAGCTGAATTGAGTCCCTTGATGGCTTCTCTTCATCAAAGCAACGGCAACTCGGATAGCGCCTACTACTTTCTTCAATTATCTGTTAATCTAAAAGATAGTCTATACAACATTGATCGGGTTAGGCAATTTCAAACCTTGGCATTCAATGACTCTGCACGTCGAAAACAACTAGCCCGTGAAAAAAGAACTGCAGAACGGCGGTTCAAAACAAGAGTTAAATTATATGGACTGATTTTTGGAATTGTCGGAGCTCTACTATTGGCGGTCATTCTTTACAAAAATAATAGGCAAAAACAACATGCTAACACAAAACTAAAAAAACAGAATGATGAGATAGAACAGACACTCGAGGAGTTGAAAACTATGCAATCACAGCTCATTCAAGCTGAAAAAATGGCATCGCTAGGTGAACTAACTGCAGGCATTGCTCATGAGATTCAAAATCCTCTGAATTTTGTTAATAATTTTTCAGAAGTGAGTAATGAGTTGATTGCCGAAGCTTCAGAGGAGATTCGAAATGGTGACCCAAAAAGTACTCAATCCATTTTATCTGATCTTTCTCAAAACTTAGAAAAAATAAGTTACCATGGTCAACGCGCCAGTAGTATCGTCAGGGGGATGCTTGACCATTCGCGTTCTTCTGCAGGAAAAAGAATTCCAACAGACATCAATCAACTATGTGATGAATATTTGCGTTTAGCTTATCACGCCTATTTTTCCGGCAGGCAGGATCAAGGAGCCAAAAACAAAAACGCTCGGGTTAAATACGAAACGGATTTTCAAGAAGATATTCCCAAAATAGAGGTCGTGGCTCACGACATTGGCCGGGTCATTCTCAACCTGGTAAATAATGCGCTTCAGGCTATGTCTACTGGAGCTTCAGTGGAGGAAGACTCCGATAGGCAAAAAAAAGAATCCCTAATAAAAGGAGAAAAAGGGACTGTAAGAGTGACGACTAAAAAATTTGATGACCATGTACAAATTATCGTCGCTGATGAGGGTCCGGGAATTCCTGAAGAAATCCGCGATAAGATATTCCAACCCTTTTTTACTACTAAACCCGCGGGACAAGGACCGGGACTGGGTCTAAGTATCGGTTATGACATTGTAAAGGCACATGGTGGTGAGCTCACCGTGTCGAGTGAGGAAGGTAAAGGTACCGAGTTCACCGTCACGCTGCCCATCAACTAAATCTCCGCTTCACCAGATTATGTGATCACACGATCGTAATTTTCTGCAAAAAATTACGGTGGCCTCATCGAAAATACCATCGAAGAGCTAGGTGAAAAAAGATCTAGAAAGGTAGCTACTTGACATTCATCTGTCACGATCTTGAACCAGTCAAGGCTTGCGAGGTTTAACATGGGTCTAGCTATTGACTTTATGACTAGATGCCCAGAATTTAGAGGGACGATCTTGTGCCACATATCAGGAAATCACTTTACACGTGAAAACCCTTGATCTCAAGGAGGCCATTCCAATGACTTTCTTGTATAAAGGAAAAATTTAGATATACTTAAGTCAATTAGATGTATTTTTGGCCGAGCATCCCGACGACAGCAACCTGTTGAAAAGGGTTTTGCTATCTCAACTTTAAAGGCTACACTCAAATCTAAACATGAAATCGAAATCATACAAGGGCAAATCTGTTTCGGAACTAAAGACAGCGTTAACAAATGCCATTACCGAAGATTTCAAGCCCACTCTGGCTATTGTTTTTTGTTCGGTAGCCCAAGATTTAGATGGTATTTGTGCACAAATTAGCCTCGAAGGCATTACTTTATTTGGTTGTACCACTAACGGCGAATTCATTGACGAAGTAACAGAGAAAGGCACTTGGGCCATGCTGTTGATGGATATGAATAAGGATCATTTTCAAGTTTTAATAGAGGAGTACCCTGAACAGAACTACCGGGAGATTTCAACGGATGTTGCTACCAGGGCTAAGAACTTATTTGATAACCCTGCTTTCCTAATAGGTGTAAGCCATGCTTCCGTTGATGGTGAGCAGATCTTATTGGGCATAACTGATGTATTTGGAGAAGACGTCAATGTTTTTGGTGGAGGTGCCGGAGACGATTATGCGTTTAAGGAGACTTTCGTTTTTACAAACCAGAAAATTAGTAATTGTGGAATCGTGTGCCTCATCCTGGATGAGTCAAAAATAGAGTTTCAAGGCATCGCCACCTGTGGGTGGAAGGCGGTTGGCACTGAAAAAACGGTTACGAAAAGCGAAGGTAATCATGTCTACACCATTGAGAATATGCCTGCTGTCGATATCACTGCAAAGTATGGCGGACTGCAGGACCTTACTCCAGATAATGAAAATCTCTTGGTAGAACTAGCCGCTAATTTACCGCTTCAACTGCAACGTAAAAAGGGTGACCCAGTCATGCGACCAGGTTTGGTAGTGGATTGGTCAGACCGGTCTTTCTATTGTAGCGGTGCAGTGCCACAAGGCTCTAAAGTTCGTTTTTCAATTCCTCCGGATTGGGATGTGATGAATAAGGTGATCCAGGGCTTAGAAGAATTGAAGAAAAACAGGATGCCAGATGCTGATGCCTTGATTGTATTCAGTTGTGCCGGTCGAATACTCTCCTTTGGCCCATTGATGAATGAAGAATTAGAAGGAGTGAAGAAAATTTGGGACGTGCCGATGGTCGGCATGTTTAGCAACGCAGAGTTGGGAAGGGCGACGGGCGGAAATCTGGAAATGCATAATCTCACTACGTGTTGTGTGGCACTCAAAGAACGAAATGAAAAATGATATCTTTCATATAGACCGATAACATGCAATATATTCAACCACCTTGTTGTTGGATATCGATGAAAGAAAAGGTATGAATCCCAAGCACCAACGAATACTTGATTTTGTTGAGGCCACTGGCAGACTTTCTGCTGAAGAAAATGCCACTTTGGTAAAGATGCTGTTAGAAGCCGACAAAGCCCTGAATATTGCCGAATTCAAACTGGACCGCACGGAAAAAGTAAAACGAACCACCGGAATCCTACTGGAAGAAACCATTGCTGAATTGGAAGAAAAGCGAGCGGCCATTGAGCAAACAAATGCTGCTCTAAATCAATCACTCGAAGAACTCAAAGCTACCCAAGCCCAACTGATCCAATCGGAAAAAATGGCCTCCCTTGGAGAACTTACCGCCGGCATCGCCCATGAAATCCAAAATCCATTGAATTTTGTCAATAATTTTTCTGAAGTGAGTAGCGAATTAATTACCGAGGCAAAGGAAGAACTACAGCGTGGTGAAATCAAAGAGGCCAGAGAAATTCTAAACGACCTTAATCAAAATCTAAAAAAAATAAATCAGCATGGTAAAAGAGCCAGTAGCATCGTCAAGGGTATGCTCGATCACTCTCGCACCTCTAGTGGCGAACAGATTTCGATTGATATCAATCAACTATGCGAGGAGTACGTGCGTCTAGCCTACCATGGGATGCGTGCTAAGCACAAAAATTTTAGGGTCAGATACGAAACAGATTTTCAAGAAGAGCTGCCATCGGTAAAGGTCGTACCGCAAGATATTGGTCGCGTGATTTTAAACCTGGTCAATAATGCTTTACAAGCTTGTCATGTCAAGAGTAAGGCTGACACTGAAAAATATGAACCAATGGTCAAAATATCAACCAGAGGCATATCCGTGGCTGGCAGGAATCAAGGGGCTGATTGCCTCAAGATCACCATCGCTGACAACGGACCGGGCATTCTCAATGAGATTAAGGACAAGATCTTTCAACCTTTTTTTACCACTAAGCCCACCGGTCAGGGCACAGGTTTGGGATTGAGTTTAAGTTATGATATTGTAAAGGCTCACGGTGGTCAACTGGAAGTGTCAAGCGAAGTAGGCATTGTCACTCAGTTCACTATTATGCTGCCCATGATTTGACTCACAGCGTGATAAGACAGTGAAAACCAAAAGTTTTGCTAAACTACGTGATCCACATGAAGGGAGTACATTTAGAATTATTTTACCAATAAACCACTAAGAGCTAAATGAAAAAAATTCTGGTCGTAGATGACGAAAAAGATGTGCAATTCCTATTCCAACAGCGCTTCCGCAAAGAAATCAGAAGAAATGAAATGGCATTTGAGTTTGCATTCTCGGGAGAAGAAGCCCTCTCCTATATAGAGGATAATCCCCATAATTCAGTGCTTATTCTTTCAGACATTAATATGCCTGGCATGAGTGGTTTGGAACTCCTCAAATCCATCAAAAGTACTTACCAAAATCCACCTCCAATGGTCATGATGATCACTGCCTATGGTGATCAGGAAAACTACCACTCTGCCATGAAGCTTGGCGCAGATGGTTTTTTGACCAAACCTCTCGATTTTACACTCCTGAAAGAAAAACTCAGTAGCATGCTCAACTAAAGCTTCTGGAGAAGGCTCATATTGTGCATCGTAGGAGAAGTCGCTCCGCGAAATTCACTGCTGAAGATCAATCAACTGTCGAGTTTGCTTCAAAGTGACATGAACAAGGCCAGGCCATTACTATTGCCATAACATGGTTGATTCGTAGGAGGTTAGCTGATTATGGCAAACTAGAAGAACTGCTCCAAATCTTGCCTTGCTAAGAGAGAACTCAGTACCATGCTTAGGTTCCTTTGCAAAGAGATGTCAAAACCGTAAGTATGTCATGCAACCTCGTTACAACTTGTACTCCATGAACTTGGCTCCCGGCAGCGGATTATAAGTATAGTCTTCAATGTCATAAAACCCAGTAGAGGTATAAAGATAATTCGCGCTTTCCATGTCAGGAACTGTATCCAGGCGGAGGTATCGATAACCCATCCGCTGCGCCTCATCAATGATCAACCTTAGCATACGTCTGCCCAGACCCCTACCTCGATGGGCTGGTTGGATGTACATCCGCTTAATTTCTGCAATACCGGCTTCGAGTGGTCTGAGGCAGGCCACACCTACAAAACGATCGTCTGATCGAACCAGCATAATAAATCCTGTAGGGGGTTTATAATAGTCGGCCAAATGCTCGATTTCCTTCTCAAAATCCTGAAACTCCAGACTAAACTCAAGTGAATCTGCATACTCACGGATCAAATCTCTAGCCACTTTGAGGGAATCTTGATCACCTACAAAGACAAGATCAGGATCGCTAGTACTTCGGATCTTGAAATCTTCTACTCGCATTCTTTAAATTTAGCGGTTATTTACCATAAATGCCATCCGTTGGACCGAAAAGACCCGCCTATAAAAAATTTCATTCGGCAGAGTATCTAACGCGCAGGCGAACTACAAGGTGAGCTAGCATGCCAGGTGCATGGACCAAGTTTCTGGCACCCCGTAGTGATCGATTCTCTTCCGGCCCCACAGGAAATCATCGCATTCAATGGATGCATTTTTCCTTGATCCCAACGCTGCACCATGAAGTTTTCTTAACCTCATCAACGAGTAATATTGAAAGAGAGATTGGTGCTTCGCCAATGGATGATCTTCCCCCTTGGGCCACCTAAATAGAGACCTCCCGGTGCTTTGCAATAAATTCTGGATCAATCTGAATACCTAATCCAGGTCCGGTAGGAACGGTCAATTTACCATCTACTACTTTAAGATCAGAAGTTTCGCAGGTAAATGGTACGTGTGTTTTTAATCCTTTAAATTCGTGATGTGGTGCCGCATTGGGCAGTACTGAGACAAAATGAATCATATAGAGATAACCTAATCCACCGCCCGACATATGGGGAGTACATTGTTTCCCCAAAGCATGGGCCATTTTTGCCACTTGGAGAGACCTGATCATACCTCCAAAATAAAAATTATCTGGTTGTACAATCTCTAAGCCATCATTGGCAATAAGCCAGCGAAAACCATGCAAACTGTATTCCTGTTCACCACCCGCGACCGGCATATCGAGTTGATCTGCCACTTTTTTGGTCTCTTCATACCAATCGAAATGTACCGGTTCTTCAAAGAAACCGTATCCATGCTCCTGTAATAATTTCCCTACGCTTATTGCCTCATCCACACCATAGAATCCATTTGCATCTGCATAGAGATACATATCATCTCCAAAGGTTTGTCGAATTAAGGGAATCATTTTCTCGGTACGGCCCGCTGGCCCCACGGCATACATATCCTCAGTCATAAACATTAATCCTCCCACTTTAATTTTGACCGCACGGGCATTGTATTCAGCAACATCTTTCGTAATTAATTCAAGTGATTCCTCAACAGATTTCTCCCTATATTCCGTAGCCTGGTAGACGTCGACCTCAGGATGACGAATACCTCCGATCAATTGGCCGATGGGTTTTTCAGCTATTTTTCCCAACATATCCAGAATGGCAAATTCAAGGGTAGCCAGTGGAATGCCCAATGCCTGACCACTCAAGCGAAAATTAAGTCGATAAGTAAAAACCTTTTCCAAAAGGAGATCTAGTTCACGCGCATCTTTGCCCAGAAAAAATGGCTTAATGCGGGTGATAAAAATGGGATAAAAAGAAAGCATATCATTATGACTAACTGAAATGCCCTCTGCCCCATCCGTCGAATGCACACGGCACAAAAAACGGTTTTGATATTGAAGTAATTCAATAGAATCAATGATCACAGGCTCCGAAAAAAGTTCACGCTTCAATATAGGTTCCTGCAACACTTCATCCAATCGGGAATAGTCGGTCGACTGCTCGACAGATAACTTTCCCTGATGGTATCTAGAAAGTGACGTTGCTGCGAGCCCTGCCAAGATACTGCTCTTTAGAACTGCTCTCCTTTTTAGATTCATAACTAGGTACTGCTTTAATTAAAAAAATGGGTGTCAATATCCACTATAGATTGCCGTATCAAATTTATGCCTTCGATAAGTGAAATTATGATCCAAACTAAAGATGGCACTAATTCTTGAAATTCCAAATCCCTTGAGGTCAGCAGTGTTAAGCGAAGCTTTTATTGCACTTCTTAGGCATGCTGCTGAGTACGTGGCGACCTTGCCTTGCCTAGTCATACCAAATGTAACTGAAATGATGGAATGGTCGGGATTATCCAAATCTTGGCTCATGAATATCGAACATCTAATGATGAAATGAAATTCGGACCAAGACACAAGCCTTCTACATTCGTTATTCCTTGTTCGATATTCGATATGCCCCAAAATCATGAATCATGAATATCGAATATTGAATGATGAAGTGAAATTCGGATCAATCCACAGCCTTCTATATTCAATGTTCCTTGTTCGAAATTCGATATTGCCCGAAAATGCTGAATCATGAATATCCAATCATGAATGATGAAGTCAAATTCGGACCAAGGCACAGCCTTCTACATTCGTTATTCCTTGTTCGACATTCGACATTTACCCAAATGCTGAATCATGAATATCCAATCATGAATGATGAAGTGGAATTCGGATCAATCCACAGCCTTCGACCTTCGACATTCCTTGTTCGATATCGATATTGCCCGAAACCATGAATCATAAATATCCAATCATGAATGATGAAGTGGAATTCGGATCAACCTGCAACTATTGAGATTCCTTGTTCGACAATCGACATTTACCCAAATGCTGAATCATGAATATCGTATCGGGCTTCGTCGAACAGCTTCAAATGCCTATCTTGCCACCGTGTGCTTAACTTGCTATGAAGTAAATAAACAAAAGCGTACGATTATATGACCAAAATCCTAGTCGTCGATGATGAGCCCGATTTAGAGGTGCTCATTAAGCAGAAGTTTCGCAAGAAAATCAGAAGCAAACAATACGACTTTGTTTTTGCCCAAAATGGTCGGCACGCATTAGAGCAATTATCAGAACATCAGGACGTGGACATCGTATTGAGTGACATCAATATGCCTGAGATGGATGGATTGACTTTTCTATCGAGACTTGCTGACCAGCATCAACTTTTAAAAGCAATCATCGTTTCAGCATACGGTGATATGGATAACATTCGAACGGCCATGAATCGTGGTGCTTACGATTTCATCACCAAGCCCATCAATTTTGATGACCTATCCTTGACCATGGAGAAAACCATCACCCATGTCAAGCATCTACGGGCGACCATGCAGGCCATTAAGGAAAATAACATCCTGAAAATGTATGTGGATGAGACTGTCTTGAATTTCATGGGCAGCCGCGAATTTGAATCATCGCTGATGGCCAATGAAATGGTCAATGCCACGGTGGCCTTTTTTGACATCTGTAGCTTCACAAAAATCAGTGAAAATGCAACTCCTGATGCAGTAGTAAAATTATTGAATGGTTATTTTGATGTCATGGTAAAGGAAATTCTCGCACAAGATGGTTTTGTCGATAAATTCATGGGCGATGCCATCATGGCAGTGTTTCGCGGAGATTATCACTTAGATCGGGCCATCGATGCTAGCCTCGCCGTGCGTAGTGAAATTCAAAAACTTCCAGAGATTTCCGATCATTTTCCACACTCTCCTAAAGTCTCTATTGGCATCAACTCGGGAGAAATGATCTCTGGTAATATTGGATCAGCCCAATTAAAACGCCTAGACTACACGGTCATTGGCGATGCCGTAAATACTGCGCAGCGACTTCAAACAGCCGCACTTCCGGGTCAGATAATAATTTCGGAAGAAGCTTATCAGCAGATTAATGAATCCTTTAAATGCATCCAAGTAGGTGAAGTCCAATTAAAAAACAAGAAGGATGCTGTGGTCATTTACGAAGTCATTGAATAGATAGACGGGGGTATCACGGCGAGTGTACGACCGGCAATCAATGTCCCCATTAATATCGCTGCAAAGATTCCCCGGTATGCACCGTAAAGCCTGATCTAAATCACACTTTTTTAAATTTAACACATTGTGGTGCAGATACGGTGACTTCATGTACCTTCTCAGCGAGTCCAGTTTCGTAATTTATTCTGAAAACTGACAAATTATTAGATTCCTTGTTGGCCACAACCAAAAAGTTACCACTGGGATCTATCCCAAATGCCCGCGGCCAGGCCCCACCACAGGAGAAGTCACCACGCGATGTTAAGAACCCCTTTTTCTGATCTATTTCAAAGGCAGCAATGGTGTTTGGTCCACGATTAGATGCATACAGGAATTGACCATTGGGTGTAATGTGAATATCAGCTGATTTATTGGTGGCCTTATTTTGCTTATTTAAGGTCGTGATGGTTTGCTTCGCTTTTAACTTGCCATTTTTCTTGGCATACCTAAACATGGTAACGCTTCCGGCCAATTCATTTAATACATACCCAAACTTTTGATTGGGATGCAAGGCAAAGTGCCTTGGCCCCGAGCCAGGTGGAGAGATGCCTTTTTTCTTGGAGGCTACCAATCTTCCTGACGGCTGATCGATGTCGTAAATATAGATGTGATCTGCACCGAGGTCCGGAACCAATAACCTGGCAGGATCCGGAGTGACATATGCCATATGTGGATGTGGCCCATCTTGTCGTCTTGCATCGATCCCTGAACTTACCCCATGTTGAACACTATCCAATAACCCACCGATGCTACCGTCGCTTTCGATCCGGTAACAAAGCGCCTGGCCACCGCCATAATTGGCAATGAAGGCCATGTCTCCACCATAACTTACCGAAATGTGGCATGGACCGCGACCGACAATGGCCTCCTTATTCAAGTAACCTAACCTTGCAGCATCTTGAGACAGTTTGAAAGCGTATATAAACTTGCCGTCGATGGCGTAAAGATATTTCCCACTGGGATCAAGAGAAAGGTAGCCTGACTGGCTGATGGTGCGATCTTGTAATTGCAAACTGAGTGTCCCAGTTTCACCATCGAGTCGATAAATAGAAATCCCTGCAACAGACTGATCTCCCGTTGATGATACAAAGACAAAAGCATCCCTTTGCCCCACTGCTTCAATGGCCATGAGGCAACCAACCGCAAAGAAAATAATTTGAGAAATAAGTGATTGCATTTATTATACTTTTGGAAATTTACGTTGTTATTTTTTTAGATATTTATTTAACCAATTGACCCGCTCCGCTCCGAGGTCAGGTAAGTTCTTGGCACCGGGAAACCGAGGCCCGTGGCCAGCACCGTCAACCACCAATAATTTATTGGGCACACCTACCTTATTGAGAGCTTCCTTCATCTTTTCAGACATGGTGATCGGTACAATTTCATCCTGATCTCCATGGAGTAATAAAAAGGGTGGGTCATCGCTGCTCACGTGTGAAATCGGAGAAGCATCTTTGGCTAACTTATGTTCAGCCGAGTTTTTATTGGCAATTTCTCTAGACGCAATGCCCAAAAAATTCGCTCCGATTCCATGTTCATCAAAGTACATCGGAGCTGCTCTGGCTACAACGCATTGCACCTTGGCACTCACTTGATTAATAGGATGATTATCAAAAGTGTTTTCGTCGCCGTTTAGTACACCCAACATACTTACTAAGTGCCCCCCCGATGAGCCTCCCACAGCACCGATCCGATCGGGATCAATCGCATAGTCTTGGGCGTGATATCGAATAAATCGCACCGCACGTTGAACATCTGCTTCCGCTGCCGGGTAGGTAAAGCGCGGAGTAGCCCGGTGATTGATAGAAAATAATGTATAACCTGCTTGAACCAGGGCTGCTCCCTCGAGGGAAACGTGCTCCTGATGATTTAACATTCGGGCATCCAATCCTAGTGGCCGAGCCCACCCACTACCAGATATGTGGATGACCCCATACCCATTGGGATTCTCCGGATAGTAAACGTCTAAAAGCAGGGCCAAACCAGAGTACATGCCATAGACTACATTTCGATCTACCTTGGCAGCTGGCAAATCTGGCTGGGCCATTGTGGCATAGATTGAAGTCACTGCCATCATAAAACCTAACACACGAATTTGAGATTTTGTCACTCTATGTAAGTTTAATGGTTAAAGTATACAACCATGGTTCTTCAATCTTAAAAGATTTTGCCAGGCGTAAGCAAGAAACAATTAGTGCAGAGCAAGAATCTTGGCAGCATTTTCAAAATATACTTTCTTAAGCACTTGCCTCGGGAGCGCCAGTCCCCTAGTTGGAATCTTGATCGGAACCATGGGACTGTCATAGATCATGTCTCCCTCTTCAGACAAGAACTTCCAGTGCATTGCCAAGATTGTAGTCACAAAATCTTGATTTCTCTGAAGTGCCTCCTCGGATTGGTTCTCGGCAGGTTCGGATATACTCAGATCCGAACCATAGAGGATTCTATCCTGATACTTGATAAAGAACTCATAAACCTTGGCTGGATCTTGTCTGGCAATGTCTCCAAATCTGGCTCCTGGTTCAACCGATAAATTTGGGAATTTATCTAATCTCTTTGCCACTTCTCCCACATCGTGAGACATACTGCCCATATGAGCGGCCACAACCACGAGGTCAGGGTTTTTGGTGAGCCAGTTATCACGAGCATCTATGATCGTTTCGTATCTAGGTATTTCGGGATGTAAATAGGCGTGATATTGAGGATTGTTTTTGAAGTAACTGTGATGGGGATTGAGCGAATCCAATGGAGTCCAGGCCTGCAGAGGTTCGCCAATATGCGCAAGTACTGGTATTTTTTGAGCGGTTAGAAAGTCCCAAATCGGCTGAAGTCGTTCATCATCAATTTGAATGTAGTTGCCTTGTTCATCTTTATGTACCATCCCAAAATTCTTCCAAACTTTAACCATTTGAGCTCCCTCGCTGATCTCCTTTTTTAGCCCAGAAATAATCTTCTCGGCATAACCTGGCTCATCAATTCCTTGGGCATTAAATCCTGAACATAAATAGAAGTGGTGGGGATGTGCCACCTTCATTTTAAGATACGGTTGCCATGATCTTTTTTGCCTGCCTCTGTCCGTACGCACAACATCTACCAAGAGACATTTCATATTCATCCCATCCAGCTGTGGAATCAGGAATGGCCGATCATAGCGGTAGTGGGCATGTATGTCAATTTTAGGCATCTCGGAGAAGGCTGATGCACTCCCTATTGGGTCAGTATGATTTTTGTCGGCCATATTAGGAGTCATATGCCGCAGGCCCATCGACTGGAGACTCAGTAAACCCAACCCAGTTAGCAAAAGTCCCATTATGATCCGCGGCGATACCCTTGTGAAGATTCCATTGTACATGACATGCATTTAGGTCTAATCCCAATGTAAGCATTATTTAAAGGAATAAGGGCACTAAACAGTCAAACCCAAATGTTCTTACATAAATGTCGTGCACCGAATTCTGACTTTGCCTGGTGATCTTCAATTTCTATTTTTTGTTGTGTATAACTTCCTATTTAAAAGCACCAACTTGTAAAGTTTTAGAAAAACAAAATCCGCACACAATATCTGCATACGGATTTTGAACATTTTCTTATTTAAAAAACAATGGACAGTCAGTCTTGATTAAGAGCCGAGACCAAAGGCATAGTAGTGTCTGCCATCTTGATCGGGATAGACACCTTCCAGCATGACCCCACCATCTTTACTCCTTAATATTTTTTCCAGGTCATCGACCTCATGTACTCTCTGACTATTGACATGCGTGATAATAAAACCAGGTTCCATATTTGTTTCTCGACGTAATTTACCAGCATGAAGTTCCTCGACCACAACCCCTCCATCTAATCCCAGTTCAGCTTTGGTGTCCGCATCCAACGATCTAAATTCAGCACCGAGCAAATTTTCCAACTCTAGGCTTTCCACCGTTGCGTAGGCTCGGCTACCACCCGTGTTATTGAGTATCACGTGGTAGGTCTGGGATTTACCATCTCGATCAAGTGTAATGGCCACCTCATCTCCTGGCCTCTTCCTTGCGATAAGTTCCTGTAGCTCAGGTGAAGTTCGAACCCGATGTCCATCGACCTCGGTGATCACATCTCCAGGACGAATTCCTGCTGCACCAGCAGCACTGTTTTCAAGCAAACTATCCACAAACACCCCGTCGTTAAGGTCCAGATCCATTTGATTGGCCAGATTCCCGTTAACAGATCGAATCATAACACCAAGAACTCCCCGTTGCACTTTTCCATATTCCAGCAAGTCTTCCACTACCTTGTTGACAATATTACTCGGAACGGCAAAACCATAACCGCTATAGGAGCCCGTAGGACTGGCAATGGCGGTATTGATTCCAATTAAACCGCCTTGTAAATTTACCAATGCACCCCCACTGTTACCTGGATTGATGGCAGCATCGGTCTGAATGAAGCTCTCTACTGCAAAACGCTCCCGATTGATATTGATGTTTCTGCCCTTGGCGCTCACAATGCCTGCAGTCACCGTTGAATTTAGACTAAAGGGATTCCCAACCGCTAATACCCACTCACCAATTTTCACATCATCGGAATTAACAAAGGGTAGGCTGACTAGCTCGCTGGCTTCGATCTTCAATAGTGCCAGATCGGTGGTCGGATCTGTGCCAATCACAGTTGCTTTGAAAGTCTGATTATCGTGAAGGGTGACTTCGACGTCCTCCGCACCAGCGATCACATGATTGTTGGTCACGATATAACCCTCTTTATTGATGATCACTCCTGATCCGGTACCGACCCTCGGACGGCCTTGTCCCCGCGGATCACTGCGGTCGGGACCGAAAAAACGGTCTCCAAAAAAATCCCTAAAGGCATCTGGAATTTGCTCTTGAGGAGCACGTGCATTGGACCTACGTCCAGTTTGAGTAGAGGTAATATGCACAACAGCAGTAATAACACGAGCACTGGTCTCCGTGAAATCGAGTGGTGCTACTTGGCCGTCTTCGTCCAAACCATAAGCTACACCCTGAGATAAGGTAGTAGGCATATGTTCAATCTTAATTGTTTTACCACGCTCGTTTTGGATCAATTGAAAGCCACCGATGGTCGCCAGCGAAACTACCAACGCGATGATGGCGGTCACAAAATGTGTCTTTTTCATAGTCTTCAGTTAAATTAGTTTTAGAATGGTACCGCTTTGTAATAGAAAAATTTTCCGTGACAATTAATGCTAACTAAGATGAAATAAGGGAGGGGTAAGTTTTATGCCCAAGATATTTTAAGATTTTTGTAACAACAAGCTGAAGACGAATGGCACCAATTATTCTACGAACGCATTTTGGGCTAGATCTTCCTATTAACTAAGACAACCCTTCCTGACTTTATGAATACGCAGAATCCCTACCTCATCAAATTGGAAGATGTCTATGCGGCTCAGCGGGTTATTCAAGGACGTTTACACCGAACGCCCATCATGCAGAGTAGTCTGATTAATAATGACTTAGGATGCTCAGTGTACTTCAAGATGGAGTTATTTCAAAAAACGGGATCATTCAAACCGCGGGGTGTGCTGAACAAACTACATCATCTATCTCCCCAGGAAAGGGCTAAAGGTGTCATCAGTTTATCAGCTGGAAACCATGCTCAGGCAGTCGCATGGGGTGCTGCTCAGATTGGGACATCAGCCGTGATTTTCATGCCATCAGGCAGTTATCAAAGCAAAATCGAGGCCACAAGGTCTTATGGTGCCAAGGTGATATTGACTGACGGGGATCTCCTGGCCGAATGTTTGGCGAAAAAAGAGGCGGATGATCTCACACTTCTGCATCCTTTTGATGATCTTGC
Organism: Saprospiraceae bacterium; assembly: GCA_965223215.1. Classification (GTDB taxonomy): domain Bacteria; phylum Bacteroidota; class Bacteroidia; order Chitinophagales; family Saprospiraceae; genus JABDMH01. The sequence goes on from CBDCVZ010000010.1 coordinate 2,112,740, forward strand.
TGTGATTGCCGGACAGGCGACCGTAGGTGCCGAAATAGCTCAAGATCTCGATCACATCGACACAACAATCATCGCTGTAGGAGGTGGTGGGCTGATATCAGGGGTTGCGGCGATGCTGAAGTCTGTGCATCCCTCCATGCGAATCATCGGCGTAGAACCAGTAGGAGCCAAAGTAGTCGCGAATAGCTTAGCCGCTGGAAAACCAACAGCTTTAAAGAAAATAGAAACCATCGCTGATGGACTTTCAGCGCCCTTCACCGGTCAGCACAATCTCAATCATATTAGCGCTTTTGTCGACAACATGGTAGTCGTCGATGATGATGAGATCATTGATGCCTTGTGGTACATGATGGAACGTACTAAAGCATACCTAGAGCCCTCTGCAGCTGCACCTATGGCTGCTCTGCGCAGTGGAAAAATTAAGTTTGAAAAAAAAGAAAGGATCTGTTGCATCATCTGCGGTGGAAATATGGACCGCGCGGTGCTTAAGAAAATTCTTACCCAGCATGCATGATCCGCTAACTAAGAAGTAGGCAGCGTCTCCTCCCTCCTGCACAGGCATCCGGCCCCATTAACTTTTCAAAAGCACTCAGAATAAAAATCAAGCCAAATTGACACGATAAATCGAAATCGGACTGTCACAATGTCGCAACTATATGGGGTTTGAGCCAGAAAGTCGCAAAAACTGGAATGGTATCCAAATTGATACCGAATAATGAGAGCACACGAGAAATAAAATATCGAATAAAATGACAATGAATCAACTAACCATAAAGGCTCAAGAAGCTGTACAACAAGCACAGCAGCTGGCCATGGAATTGGGTCATCAAGCCATCGATACGGGTCATCTTTTGAAGGGAATTAGGATGACGGATGAGCATGTAACTCCGTTTCTACTAAAGAAATTAGGAATCAATCAGGACTCCTTTGACGCTGCTTTGGATAAAATCATTTCGTCCTACGGTAAAGTAAGCGAGGGCACCCCATATTTAACTCGTGAAGCCAATGAAGTCTTGCGGAAGGCCCAGGCTGAAATGAAAAAAATGAAGGACGAGTTTGTATCACTAGAACACTTATTACTCGGCTTGTTGAAAGGCAAACATGCAGTAGCCCAAATGATGAAGGATCAGGGCATTAGCGAAAAGACATTGTTGAAGGCGATCGAGGATTTGAGGAAGGGAAGCAAGGTCACGAGTCACAGTGCCGAGGCTAATTATAATGCCTTAAATAAATATGCTATCCACCTGAATGAGCGCGCCGAAAACGGCAAACTTGATCCAGTGATCGGGAGGGATGAAGAAATACGAAGAGTACTTCACATCCTGGCTCGACGCACTAAGAACAACCCCATACTGATCGGTGAACCCGGGGTTGGTAAGACAGCTATTATTGAAGGCTTGGCCCATCGCATCGTCAATGGTGATGTACCTGACGATTTGCTCGAAAAACAGATTTACTCTTTGGATATGGGGGCATTAATTGCCGGCGCCAAATACAAGGGTGAATTTGAAGAACGACTCAAGTCTGTGGTACAAGAAGTTACTTCAGCGGAAGGTGACATCGTTTTATTTATTGATGAAATTCACACCTTGGTGGGAGCCGGTGGGGGGCAAGGAGCTATGGATGCCGCCAATATTCTTAAACCGGCGCTTGCACGTGGCGATCTCCGTGCCATTGGTGCAACTACGTTGGATGAATACCAAAAATATTTCGAAAAAGATAAAGCCTTGGAGCGGAGGTTTCAAACGGTCGTCGTTGATGAGCCTTCTGAAGAGGATGCCATCTCGATCTTGCGAGGACTAAAGGAACGCTACGAGACCCATCATAAGATAAATATTAAAGATGAGGCCGTTGTAGCAGCAGTGCAGTTATCCCATCGCTATATTACCGATCGGTTTTTACCTGACAAGGCCATCGACCTTATCGATGAGGCTGCTGCCCGGCTGCGTCTCGAAATGAATTCGATGCCGGAAGAACTGGATGAGATCGAACGAAAAATACGTCAGCTGGAAATTGAAAGGGAGGCCATGAAACGCGAAAAAAATAAGTCTGCCATCAAGGCCATTAATGAGCAGCTGGCCAATCTTGAAGAGGAAAGAAACGGCCTTCGAGCCCAATGGGAAAGTGAGCGAGCCGTTGTTTTGGGAATACAAAAAGCGAAAGAGGAAATCGAGGGCTTAAAATTGAAAGCGCGCCAATTGGAGCGAGAGGGAAACTACACGGAAGTGGCTGAAATTCAATACGGCAAAATACCTGCCGTAGAAGCCTCTCTTGGGAAGTATAATCAACAATTGGTCGATATGCAGGAAAAAGGAGGCCAGTTAGTCAAGGAGGAAGTCGATTCAGAAGATATTGCAGCGATCGTAAGTAAGTGGACCGGCATACCCGTCGTACGGATGTTGCAGAGTGAACGTGAGAAACTCATAGATTTGGAGTCAGAAATTCATCAGCGAGTGATCGGACAGGATGAGGCCGTAGCGGCAGTAGCCGATGCGATTCGCAGAAACCGGACTGGCTTAAGTGATGAACGTCGACCGATCGGATCGTTCCTCTTCCTGGGTACGACTGGGGTGGGAAAAACGGAGTTAGCCAAGGCACTCGCCGAACTCCTATTTGATGATGAGCACATGATGACCCGCATCGATATGAGTGAGTATCAGGAGCGACATGCCGTAAGTCGTCTGGTTGGCGCCCCTCCGGGCTATGTAGGTTATGAGGAAGGGGGTCAACTGACCGAAGCCGTGCGACGCAAACCATACTCCGTCGTTTTGCTCGATGAAATCGAGAAGGCACACCCAGACGTATTTAATATCCTCCTCCAGGTGCTGGACGATGGTCGCCTCACCGATAACAAGGGACGTGTTGCCAATTTTAAAAATTCGATCATAATTATGACTTCGAATCTAGGTTCAGATATCATTCAGGCTCAATTCGAAAAAATGAACAATGATAATAAGGAGTCCATCTTATCCAGTACTGAGGATCTGTTAATGGAGCGCCTCAAACAGTCTTTACGACCAGAGTTCTTAAATAGGATTGATGATGTGGTGATGTTTCAACCTTTATCGGAAGAACATATTGCAGGTATCGTGAAACTACAACTCAAGTACCTCGAGAAGGTTTTAAGGAAGCAAAACATTACGCTTAAAGCGACCCAGCAAGCCCTGAGTTATATCGCCGAACAGGGTTTCGATCCCCAATACGGAGCCAGGCCGGTTAAACGATTCATTCAGAAGAAGGTGTTGAGCGAGCTATCCAAACAGCTGTTACACCAGAAAGTCAGACCGGATAGCACAGTGGTCTTAGATGCATTTGACAACGGTCTTGTTTTTCGTGCACCGCTCAAGAAGGAAGGTGACCTTGCAGCCTAGTGAACCGATGAGATTGAAGCGAGTAACAGATGCATTAAACATTTGGATTAGTAGAAATTACACTGTTTTCTCATGAGGAGGTGGCCAAACAACTGGGAGTTTGGCCACCTTTCCCAATCTCAGAGATAGCGGGGTCAATAAACCATCGACTCTACTTCATGGGTAAGGCAAGTGCGGCCAGCTCAATAACACATTCGACATCGTAATCTCAATCAGTTGGTTTTTGGCCTTGAGTGGATCCATGCTTTATCTATTTTCGGTGCTCCATATCAGCATAACCACATGATTATTAGCTAATAACGAATGACCTTTTTCGACATATATTTTGCACTTTGTACAAAATAAGTAAGGTCGCAATGATACCTCGCCTCTGTATGGACCGTTTGACCCCGTAGAAGAAGCATATTCCTATGATGGTTTGAGATGCAAATTTCGTATCTTTTGCAAGATCGTAACATTCACCTTTTATTTCCTGAACTTTTAGAAGTGAAACCTATGCAAGAGAAGATATCAGTTCGCATCATTGAGGAGAAACCCATCGGCTACCTTATCGAAATTCTAAGTAAGCAAACGACCATGGTTGTTCCTAAGAAAACTTTTATCAGACGCGTGGAGCGAGGTATGTACGATGTAACTAACATGGGTCTGATCATGACCAGCCTCTAGTTTCGTCACTAGATCGCACCATCAGTTCAGAAGGCAAATCTGGAATGTTGGCACAATAGACGCTGCTGGCATCAATCCATCCGCTCATGCTCGACATTTTTACTACGCCCGATCATGTGAAACGCGCCATTATCGCTTTGCTGATCAAGTTGAGTGCGATCGATGGGAAAAATGATCTCAAAGAAGTAACCTATACAATCCAAGTGGCCAATTTGATCGGCTTGTCGGCTGAGGATGTTCGCGACATCGCCATGGACCCCGATCAATATGAGCTGGAACCGCCCACCGACGAGCCCAGCAGAATGACCATTCTGTACTACTTACTTTTTCTTATGGACGCAGATGGAGAAGTATCCATTGAAGAGGAGCAGCTTGTGCAAGAATTTGGATTCCGGCTGGGCGTACGCACTGAACTTACTCGTCAATTAATTGCTGTGATCAAGCAATACTCTAATTCCAGGGTGCCACCTTCTCAAATGCTTGAAAAGATAAAGATATACTTGAACTAGTGCTGTTTTTGAACCAATAGCCCCGTGGATAGTTATCCAATTGTCGGCAACAGAATTAATTCTAAATTGCATCCGTGAAAATTAGTAAACTACATTCCATTTGGTCCATGGCCTGTCCGCGCTGTCGTACCGGCAAACTGTTTTCGAGTCCATTTTCTTGGACAACCGCCTATCGTATGCATAAGACGTGCCCAATCTGCCAGGCCAATTTTGAACCAGAACCGGGTTTTTACTACGGTGCTATGTTTATCTCATATATATTGACAGGGTGGCTATTCTTATCCATTGGCTTAGTGCTGGTTTTTGTCTTGGGTTGGTCACTTACCACAACTTTGATTGCGGTTGCCATTGTAACCATCTTAGTTCACAATTTCTTTTTTCGCATCAGCAGATCGATTTGGATTCACTTCTTCATAAAATATGATCCTACCGTTTTTCAGGATCATCCAGAAAGCAACTAAATCGTGTCTGCCCCGATATCCACAGCTATTCGTTTTTGATGGCCTCCACAGGATTGGCAATAGCCACACTAATAATCTGATAGCTGACGGTGGCCAAAGCAATGACCAATACCATGGAAGCGGAAATCACGAAAATGGGTAAGCTAAGTGTAATGCGGCTGGCAAAATTATTTAGCCACGCCGACATAATAAAATAAATAGCAGGCCACGCAACTAGGTTTGCCAATAAAATCAACCATAAATACTCTCCCGATAAAAGCTGCACGATATTGGGTACATTGGCCCCTAATATTTTTCTAACCCCTATTTCTTTGCTTCGTTTCAGGGTACTAAAACTCGCCAGTCCAAATAAACCGAGACATGCGACAAAAATTGCAAATGCTGCAAACAATGTAAACACACGACTAAAATTACGTTCATTAGCATACTGACGATTAAAAAATTCATCCAAGAAAAAGTAGTCAAAAGGATTTCCCGGAAAGAAGGCCTGATACGTTGATTGAACTTCATTAAAGGCCGATTGATAATCATCATCACCTAATTTAATAGTATAATAACTTGCGGCTCGTGGTGCCAGTGGAAAAGCGATGGGCGACACCTTAGTCTTTGCCGACATTTGGTTATAATCATCAACCACCCCTACAATGGTCTTAGGCCGACCCCAAAAGGTTACCTTTTCACCAATCGCCTCTTCTGCACTTTGAAAACCCAAATACTGGATTCCAGCCTGATTCAGTATCAGGGCTGCGGTATCAGTCGAATGGGCTTCACTGTAATTCCTACCTGCCAGGAATTTGATATCGTATGCTCCAAAGTAATCATAGTCAATACCCACGTTGTAGATGATCTTAAATTTGTCGTCTGACTCTTCCTCTCGTTTTATTCCATTGGTCCAAAAAATTTCATCACCAGGCACATTAGAGGAGGCGGAAATATGCCTTATACTGGCCTTTTTCGAGATCTCATTCTTGAACGCTTTATTAGCAGATTCAAAAAGCGAATCTACACTAAAGACATCAGGCCCCTCCACCACCAATGTCTCCTTCATATCAAAGCCGAGGTCCAAATTTTGCATGTACTTTAACTGCTGGTATACAATCATGGTACTGGCAATCAGCGTTACGGAAGCAGCAAATTGGAAGATCACCAAGGCCTTGCGTAGTCCATTTCCGGATAAATGCGCCGTGAGTCTACCTTTTAAAACGGACGCTGGACGAAAGGCAGAGAGCACAAAGGCAGGGTACAATCCTGCCAGGACAGATCCTAAAAGAAGTACTGAAAACAAGGTCAACCAAAACGTTTGATCCGATAGAAAGCCCAGGTGTAAATTCGAATCTGTCAGTTGATTAAAATAGCCGATACCCAAGACCACGATCACCAGGGCAATGAATAAAGCAATTAAATTCAGTAAAAATGATTCAGTAAGAAATTGAAAAATCAATTGGCGACGGGTAGCCCCTAAGGTTTTTCTCACACCGACCTCCCGCGAACGTTCAATGGAGCGCGCCGTAGATAAATTGACATAATTTATCCAGGCAATGAGGAGAATGAAGAATGCAATAATGGTCAAGAAAGCCACGGCATTCCCATCACCCTGTTCCTCTGGTTCAGACTCCTGGAGAAGATCTGAGTAGAGATGGATTTCTGTAATAGGCTGTAGTGGAAATTCGACGTGAGAATTCCTTTCTTTAAATCGCTCTCCGAGTTCCTCCCAGAGAAATTCTCGAAATCGTGCATTAAAGTCGCTGACATCAGTTCCTGGTTTTAGTAACACATAAGTATTAAAGTCATACCAGCCCCAGGCTGTCTCTGAGGCTGCACTTCCGTCTTCATTTCGTGTTTCATTATTAAGTGTCTCATAACTCACTAAGAAATCAAACTTAATATGAGAATTGTCTGGCACATCTTCAGCCACACCTACCACCTCGACTCGGTGTTCTCCATCTACCTCCAACATTTTACCAATCGCCTCCTCTCCACTAAAATATTTTTGTGCTGCCCGCTTTGAAATTACCACCTTATTCGGATCGGCCAGCCCATCAACACTTCCCTCTATGAGCGGAAAGCTAAACATCCGTAGAAATGATGGGTCAGACATAAACATTCGCTCCTCTCGAAACTGAACGTCGTTAAAGGTCACGACACCTGACATCGGGTATACCCGGGCAAAATCGATTACCTCCGGCATTTTCTCTTTCATGAAGGGGCCAACCCTCGGCACGGCTGCAGCACAGTCAACCTCCAGCGCACCATTGCGAATAATCTGATAGCGGACCCGGAATAGATCATCCTTATGTTCATGAAATTGATCATAGCTACGTTCATAGGATACGTACTGCAGAATAAAAAGACAAGCAGCAATTCCCAGAGCCAAGCCCATGATGTTTAGAAAAGAATAGACTTTATTTTTGGAGATTGTTCGCAGGGTGCTGCGAAAATAATTTCTTATTAATGCCCAGGCATCTGTTTTCATAGTTTACATGTTTGTGTAACAGGTCCAAAAATTAATTGCAGGTATTGCCATAAACGACTCCTTGGTTCGAGTGACAATTACCATTTAGCTGAGGCGAGAACTTATCGAAGATACAGTAAAGTTCGACTAGATCCTAGAGATCCCAATTCAAGAGTTTTAGCAGATTCCCCCCTTTTACTTGGGCAATTTCGGCCGGTGAGTAATCTGACATGTGCACATCAACAATCCGGTGAGATCCGCTGCCCCAGACCACTCTGTCTGGACCAAATTCTTTCAGGACCCGACTCGTGAAGGGCAATGCACTTTCATAAAATGGATCATCTTCGGCAAAGTGATTCAACCCGGACAGCTTCATGTACACGTTGGGAGATTTCGCCAGCTCTAATACATTAGCAAATTCGACGGCATCTCCCAGGTGTGGCTCCGCCAGGTGATCAATGAGGACCTTGCAACCGGGGTAAGACCGGATGGCATCACCGGCTTGTTTCGCATAATTTGGCCCAATATGCAGTTCAATTACCAAGTCAAGCTCATAGGCTTGCTTCCACAGCGCTCGAACTCCCGGATCTGCAAAGCTATCGAGATACATCTCTTTACCACGATGTGCATGAAACCGTGTGGCCACCATTCGATTATCTTGCTTCACCACTTCAGCTAATTTAGAGGGAGCCAAAGGATCCTTGGGATAGAACAGACTAGTCCCTCTCAGTCTATTGGGATAGCGTTTCAAACAATCCAAAATCAACCGGTGATCGTCACCATAGGGTTCGGGATGTACAATAACAGCTCCATGGATGCCCTCATCCTCGAGTCGTTTCAAATATGCTGCCAGGGGATCTTGAGGCTTCGTTGAAACATCTGGCTGGTAGGTTGCCTTTGGGTGAAATGGATACCTGTCAAGATCAGGACTAAAGATATGAGCATTCCACTCGATGATCTTATTGGTGGGTCGCCAATTGGGGTACTCCGAACCTATAAAATTCGGATCGGAACCTAATGCTGAACGAAATGGAAGCACACCAGCGCCAAGGCCCAAGAGTTGTATGGATTTTCTTCGTTTCATCTTTTTTTAAATCGATAAATGAGTCGTATTTATTCAATTTCACAAGCAGGCTGCTGCTAAGAAATTATTTGCTCGTCAACAAGGAAAAACGGATCTGCCAAATTCTAACAAAATCGCAAACGAGGCAGATTAATATAAACAATTTCTTGCATAGAATATTCACCTTCATTTCATATATAAAACCGACTTAGAATACATTCTCTTTGGCAGCTTCAAGTACTTTTTTCAATTGCTGGCGGTCCATATATGAATTGTGTTGAAACACGATTTTATAATTCGAATCAAGAACCACTAAGGTGGGAAAAGAAAGTTCATCATCAATGGCACCAAGGGCCATTGCCAATTGATGTGTTCCTGTGTTTCTTCCGGTGGGCTCATACTTATAGCGATTCCCTTGGAATACGATATCCTCCCTATGTTCACCATCAAGGGTAACGAAATAAAAATTATCATTCAATAGCTGTATGATGGACTCATTTCGAAAGGTAGTTTGTTCCATATTCTTACAGAAGTGACACCAAGAAGTCCTCAGGAACACAACGACCCTTCGCGATTCATTGCGCATCAATTCTTCTACTTTTGAAAGCTCGTAGGTGTCAAGCTGGGGCCTGGGTAAATCGATTTTATTGACTGACAGCGAACATGCCGAAAGGATGGCCACACTCAAAACCAATGAAAATAATCGTATCACCTATCTGAGCTTATATCGCAGACCAAGGAAGCCTCGAATACCCTGGTTCGGAGCATATACATAAGAAGGATCGAAAGTTAACGCATATGGATTATTGGGTGTTGATATAGCAGTACCATCTGCGAACGTTACCTCACGATCAAATGGATCAAATGACCTGGCAATAATTGGCTCCTCTTGATTTTTCCAGGGGGTCCAATTGAGTAGGTTCTTGATACCTCCATAAATTTCGATGTTCTTCGCACCATGGAAGGTCAACTGAATATTCTGAATACTCCACCAGGGCGATTCAGATGGACGAGGGTCAAGTTCACCAAGAAGAGGCAAACGCATCGGACCATAGACATTCCCGGTATAGTCAATGGCAAATTTATTGCCCAGACACCTATATGAAAGAGACCAAGTTCCGGTAAATCGCTCCGTTAATATTTGGCGCTGTTGATAACCGTCTTCTTCGGTCGAAACATCCATGAGTGACCCACCCAACAGAAATGAAAAACCGTTGGGCAACGTCAAATCAGTATTTAAACTTATTCCTTTGGTGACCGCCGAGCCATCCAAATTGTCATAGATGATCTGATTGGGATTACTTTCGTAGTCAGGCAAGATGATGTTTGTGAAATATGTGTACCATGCCGAAAGTTCTACACTGCCCGATCCACCATTCTCCGAGTAGATTTTTTTTATGTAATTCGCATTAACGTTGTAAGACTGTTCGGGGTTGAGCTTTTCAGCAATAATAACTTCTCTGGCTCCCGTGAGGGCGGCATGTTCTTCGGTAAAGAGATTTACAACCCTGAATCCGGTACCAAAATTTAACCTAAAAATATCATGACTGCGGATAGACCACTTATAGGCTAAACGAGGTGTGAAGATGTTGCCATGAATATTATTGAAGTCGTATCGTAATCCAAGTAACATCTTATGCTTTGGGGCGAGGGTGATTTCATCTTGGATAAAAATACCTGGCAGCCAAACTTCATCAGGTTGGTTCTGTGTGTCTGATGATGAGCCACCCGTTGCCGGCGTATTGTCGTCATAGTAGGTATAACGCAGTGCGGATCCAATCAACAGGTCGTGATCTCCAATTTGTCTATCCCATGTCAATTGACCGAACCCAATCTTTTGTTCTGCGATATAGGGGACGTCTCCGTAAACTGAATTCTGATCGTGCCCATTGAAAGACATGGAAAAAATCATGTTTTCAAGGGCGGGCAACTCGTATTGTCCGAGTAGTTCCCAGCGTTTGGTCGTAATGGCCTCACCGTAGATTTCTGATCCACCTCGAAAAGCAGGTGTCCAATTTAATTGTCCACCCCACCGATCTTCCCAATAGTAACGTCCGGCCAACGTAAATAAGCGATTATTTTTACGCTTGAAATTCCATTTCTGAAATACGGACAATCGCTCTTGCAATGTCACATCGGTAAAATTGTCATTATTGTTATCAATGACCTGATCGTACTGGAAATAATTAATGCCCGTCAAAACGGAGGCAGACTCCCCCAGATCTAGTCGAACACCTACATCTGAATTTAATTCACCCCAACTGGTGCCCATCAAATCGACACTGAAGGTTGGTGCCCGGCTGGGATTCTTGGTAATAATATTAATCAAACCTCCAATGGCCTCACTGCCATACAAGGTTGAAGTCGGTCCCTTGACTATTTCCATGCGTTCAACCAATGAATTGGGAATCCCGGACAATCCATACACTGTGGCCAGGCTGCTAACTATCGGCATACCATCAATCAATACCATGGTATAGGGTCCTTCTAGACCATTGATGTGAATATCGCCTGTATTACAAACCTGGCAGTTGAGCTGAGGTCTTACACCATTTACATTTTGGAGTGCTTCGTAAATATTTGGTGTCGGGTTTTTCTTGAAAAAAGTAGGATTGTAAACTTCCACCGGCACCAGACTCTCCAATCGATTAACCTCTTTGAGGGTTCCAGTTACGACCACTTCATCCATAGTGCTTGCAGCTTCCGCCAGCGTAAAGGTCAAATTCACATGGCTTCCCGCTGTTAATTCGATCCTTCTCTTCTTGGTCTCATATCCTAAAAAGGAGGCAAATACTCGATACTCCCCCGGTGGAATGTCTTCAAAACGGTAATAACCCTCTTCATCAGCACTAACACCTAAAATCGTCCCTTCTAAAGCTACGTTGGCAAATCCCAGCGCCCCACCGTCCGCAGCCATCACTTTACCCGATAGCGCTGCGGCCTGTCCGCGAGCACTTTGGACCAAACACAGCAAGGTGACGAAGAAGAGCAATCTACCAATCAGGGACATAGCCATTCGGTGCTACTTACAAATTATCAGATGCTTCAAAAATATAAAAGTTAGTATATACTAACAAAATATTTAACCTACATTTGCCTATTTTTGTTCCAAAATGACAAAATGCCGACCAGTGTAAAGGAAGATTATCTAAAGGCGCTGTACTTTCTCAACCAGCAAGACAGTCGGATCAATGTCACTGAATTGAGTAAAAAGCTCTCTGTGAGCAAACCATCTGCTAGTCATATGGTCAAAACCCTGGAGGAATTGGGGTGGGTGATTTATCGTAAGTACAAACCCATCAAACTCACCGACAAAGGTCGTAAGGCAGCTGCACAAATCATTCGCAAACATCGCCTCACAGAAATGTTCCTTCATCAAATCATGGGATTCGGGTGGGAAGAGGTCCATGAGATTGCTGAGCAGATGGAACATATAGACTCCGATATTCTCTTCATCCGCATGGATGAAATGCTCGATCATCCCGCGATAGATCCTCATGGATCACCCATCCCGGATGTCAATGGAAATGTGCCGGAACAACACCTGCACCAGTTGTCCAGTCTCAAACCCGGTAGCATGGGAAAATTGTCTGCTCTCGGAGAGAGCTCTGCAGAACTACTTCACTATCTAAATCAATGCAACATTGAGTTGGGTACGAGTATTGAACTGATCAGAATAGAGCCATTCGATGAGAGTTGCTGGATCCGCTGCAACGATCAACCTGCCATGGTGGTTAGCAAGAAAGTCTCCGATAGCCTATTATTGGAAGTGGACTAAATGGAGTCAACAAGTACTCCTACAGTTACACCCTTGAAGCGGTGACCTTGTTGATAAGGATCGATCATGGGAGGGCCTTGCTCATAGATATCGAATGCTGAAAGTTAGCGAATATTTGCAGGCAACCTTTCGCTTGGTCATGGTACGTGCTTAGGAGGTCGTAATTTGCATGATGTTTTCCAAATTCTGGAGTCCCAGAGCTGCTTGAAGAATTGGTCCTGAAGGGATTCTCCGATCAGTACCTAAGCATGATTTCGAATTCTGAAAATTCCAATTTTTATCCTGGTGGGTGACTTGATGGTTCATTGGTTTGCACCCAGGAATATTTTGATGATCGCTCGCCATGATTAGATTTCCTTTTTCACAGATCCTTTCTCGTCAGGTAATCTTAATCATTTACCATATTGACCTGTATCAATTCTAACTTAATAGACTTGGTATACTTTGCAGGTATTTACGTTTTTATTTTCATCACATTAAATTACTTGCTCGTGAGTTTTGATCTAAAACAATATGGAATTGAGGTGGACGAAATCATAAGAAATTCTAGCGTCCCCGTTTTGTACGAAATAGGCCTGCGCAACGAAAAAGGTACAGCTATATCGGATAAGGGTGCTTTGCTTGTCTATTCAGGTGAGAAAACGGGTCGAAGTCCTAAGGACAAGCGCATCGTGCGGCATCCCGATTCAGAAGATAACATTGATTGGGGAGACATCAATATTGAGCTGGATGAACACACTTTCAATATTAATCATGAGCGAGCGATGGACTACCTCAATACCCTGGAGCGGCTGTTTGTGGTAGATGCTTATGCGGGATGGGATAAAGACTATCGGATTAAGGTGCGAATTGTTTGTACAAGAGCATATCATGCCCTGTTTATGCAAAACATGTTGATCATGCCTTCGAGCAGTGAGTTGGAAAACTTCGGTGAGCCCGACTATCTGATTTTCAATGCGGGTGGTTTCCCAGCAAACCGTTACACCACAAAAATGACCTCTAAAACGAGCATTGATGTTAATCTGGAAAAAAGAGAAATCGTAATTCTCGGTACCGAGTATGCTGGTGAAATGAAAAAGGGCATCTTCTCCATCATGAATTACCTGATGCCTTTGAAGGATGTGCTGCCTATGCACTGCTCGGCCAATGTCGGAGAATCGGGTGACGTCTCTCTCCTATTTGGCCTTTCCGGTACGGGAAAAACAACGTTAAGCGCAGATCCAAAACGCAAATTAATCGGCGATGATGAGCACTGCTGGACCGACCTTGGAGTCTTTAATATTGAAGGTGGTTGCTACGCCAAGGCCATTGATTTATCACCAGAAAAAGAACCCGAAATTTATAACGCCATTCGCTATGGAACGGTTTTAGAAAATGTGGTTTTCGATCCGGTGACCAGAGAGGTGGATTATAGCGACACCTCTCTTACTCAGAATACTCGGGTATCGTATCCAATCGACTACATCGATAATGCTCAGATCCCATGCATCGCCGGAAATGCTAACAACATCATTTTTCTGACGTGCGATGCCTTCGGTGTGCTTCCTCCCATATGTCGACTGAGTCCAGAGCAAGCCAGCTATCACTTTATTTCTGGTTACACCGCTAAAGTAGCAGGTACAGAAATGGGAGTCACCGAGCCGCAAGCAACCTTTTCAGCATGCTTTGGCGCAGCTTTCATGATGTGGCATCCAAATAGATATGCCGCATTATTGGCCGAAAAAATTAAAAAACATCAAGCCAATGCGTGGCTGGTGAATACTGGTTGGACAGGAGGTGCTTTCGGGGTAGGCTCGCGGATTAAGTTGAAGTACACCCGTGCCATCATTGATGCCATTCACAACAACGATTTTGAAACGGTGGAGACAACCGTGGATCCCGAGTTCGGATTTGAAATCCCTCTAGCCTGTCCAGGTGTACCTTCTGAGCTATTGGTTCCCAGAAACACCTGGGAGGAAAAGGAGAGGTATGATGTGGTCAAAGAAAAATTGGTGAAATTATTTCAAGATAATTTCAATCAGTTTGAGGCTAGTGTCAATCCCGAAATTGTTGCTGCTGGACCAAAGGTTCACAATCTCGCAGAATAGACCTTTCTCTGACCTAAACATGATTGCAAGCGATTTTCCCACCGGCGGGAAAATCGCTTCTTTTTTTATCATTACCTAAGGGTGCCAATACCTCACATCCCGAAAATGATTGGGATCTCACCTCCAACATTTTGCATAAAAATCAAAATCGATGCCTTACAAAGCGCCCTGTTTTCGGAATTCACTGCTACACCAGAGACCAAAGTCTGAGAGCTTTTGTATATTCCGATGGCCACTAAATTTTGTCATTTTTTAATCCATACCTTTTGAATAAACTTAACTATAGAAAAAACAGATATTCCCGCCGATCCTTCTTTTCTAGCACGGCCATCGGAGTGACTGGGGCCATGATGGCTGGGTCTTTGGACGGATTAGCAAAGTCTGTGGACTCAACCTCACAATATTCTAGTCCCTCTGACCTAAAAATCACTGAGGTAAAGTGTGGACTGATCCGCGGCGAGCACAGCCTTTTTGTAAAAATCTATACCAATCAAGGAATCGTTGGACATGGTCAAGGTGTCGATGGTGTCTATGGAACTTATTACGTGGTAAAGCACATCGCTAAAAGACATTTAATCGGCCAAAATCCGCTAAATATTAACCGACTCCAGGAAGAAATGCGACGAGGGGGTCTATTTAAGGGTGCTCAGGCCGGCATGTACGTCTGTGTGATGACTGCCTTAGAAACTGCACTGTGGGATTTGGTAGGAAAAGCACTGGGGTTGCCCGTGTATCAACTACTTGGTGGAAAGTTTCGAGACAAGATCCGAGTGTATTGTGATACGGCAGGCAGCCGACTGCAGCCCGATGAGATGGGTAGGCGTGCCAAAGAAGATGTGGATAAATATGGCTTTAATGCAGTTAAGTTTGACATAGATGATCGCGGAGATCCCAACAAACTCGATAAGTACAACTGGAGTGTCAGCATTCCTGAACTAGAACGAATGGTAAATCAGATTGCAGCAGTCCGTGAGGCCGTTGGTCCTTACATAGATATTTGCGTCGATTGTCATGGTCGTTTTGATGAAGCTTCAGGGATGAAGATAGCTAAGGCCTTAGAGCCTTTCAACCTAATGTGGCTTGAGGAACCAGTGCCTGCTGAGGTGCCAGAATCTTATGCTCGGATTCGAGCATCGACGACGACACCAATTTGCGGTGGTGAAAATTGGTATTTGACTTATGGCTTTAGACATCCACTGGAGATAGGGGCCGTTGATGTAATCATGCCCGACCTTCAGAAATGTGGGGGCTTGGGAGAAGGCCTAAGAATTGCCAATTTGGCCAACACCTACAACGTGCCATTTGCACCACATATGGTTGCATCGTATCTCGGCGCCATGTCATCTGCCCATGTGTGCGCAGCAGTGCCGAATTTCCTCATTCTTGAGTGGCAGATCTATTTTCATGAACGAGAAATGTATGAAGAAATCGTGACCTACGATGGTCCAATGTTAACGGATGATGGCTACATTCCCTTAAGAGATGTGCCCGGTATCGGGGTAGAGATCAATGAGGAAGGCATGAAAAAATATGCTGCCCCCGAAGTGCCGTTCTTTGAATAATTCGACTACACTGGTGCCCCCTCAGTGATCAAAATAAAATCTCTTGTCGGTTTGCCACGGATCAATAACTTGCCAGTCACCCACGACGCTCCCAATACTACTGATTTGAGCTAGGTCCAAACCTCCTTCGTCTCAGCTCGCATAAAGAGTCAGAAATGGAAGGGTTTTGTAGCTACGCTCTGACGCCTAGAGGTGATTTGCCATTCTCTTAGGTAAAAGCATAAGATATGCGATTTATGGCTACTCGGTGGGTTTTCATACACAGACATTATTTGATTGGTCTCACACTCACCAAATTATCAAGCTAGCAGCCAAGCTATACTAACCTACTAAAATTGGAGGTCTATATACAGATATATAAAGTCTCGCCATCAAGGCAATATGTGCTCCGGACTCATCACAAAATTTTCCAACAAATCAACCCGCAAAAATCTTGATCACCAATGGACCAGCTAAGCTGCTGGTTTCAATCCAATGAAAAAGGGTAAATTGATCTCAGTCAAAATTTTCTGAAAATGACCAAAACATTAGGACTTATCCACACCTCGGCAACCCTTGTGCCGGTGTTTCAAACACTCATTGACAAACACCTCGCCGATAAGGGAATTCAGGTTTTTAATATTGTGGACGACAGTCTGATAAAAAATACCATATCTAGAAATGCATTGACACCGGATACGTCTCGTCGTGTCGTAGACTATGTGGGGTCGGCAGAAGCGGCGGGTGCTGATTTTATCCTGGTAACCTGCTCTTCGATTGGAGCAGCAGTCGAAACTGCGGCGGAACTGACCCAAGTCCCCGTATTGCGTGTGGATCAACCCATGGTCGACGAGGCCGTAAATCTCGGCTCGAAAATTGGTGTGATTGCCACCTTGTCTACCACCTTGGGTCCGACAAGTCAATTAGTCAAGCGAAGAGCAGAGGTCGCAAATAAGGGAGTAGAAATCACCTCAATGCTCTGTGAAGGAGCGTTCGAGGCACTAATGGCTGGGCATTCGGAAATTCATGATCAGAAAGTTGCAAAAGCCCTGAGGGAACTTGCCAATCTGGTCGATGTGATTTTGTTAGCGCAAGCTTCGATGGCAAGAGTCGTTAACCAACTGACGGAGGAAGAAAAAAAAGTGCCTATCCTAGCTAGTCCGGAAATCGCCATATGCCACTTAGCCGAAGTCTTGTAGCCGGGCGCTCCTGGCGAGATTTTCTCTCTGGCTCACCAGATTTGCGATCTGATTTTAGTGTCGTGTATCTTTCTTGGCCGGCAAGACTTCATCAATCCGTTGGTTGTCTTGGTAGCCGTAAGTTTAGCTCCGGGATTTGGGTCTGTTCGCACACTTAAACCCATTCACTATGTTGCTTGCATATAGCCGCCATTGCCTGCGACCTTAATTATCCATCTGTTTTCCTGCAAGTTAGCGAGTTTGACAAATGAAGGAACCCATTCCAATGTGATTCAAATCGTGATGTTTGAACGAATGCATTGGAGGTAGGGCTTTAAAATGGAGGTATGGCATCTGGGCTGGTGGGAGTGATGGGTAAGCTGACACCCTTGGCTTGACCTCAGCCATCTTTAGCCCGTGGATGAATATCTCCGGATCTCTGCCTGCAAATCATTGGTGTAAACTGAAAGACAAAAAAAGAAACGCTCCAACTTAAGTCCGTTAGAGCGTGCCGAATTTTTTGGATCAAGGGTCAGGAGTGACACTATTTTTTTGTTCTACTCCAGGGCTTGCGATTCTTAGCCACTGGTCCTTTCAACTTCACTTTTTTCTGAGCCGTAGCAATCACAAAGCTGGCATTCACGTCCTTCCCGGGCTTCTGGTTCTTTGCAGCCGGTCCCATCATTCTTTTCTTGCTATAAATGGTTGTAATAACCTTTACATTATTTTTCTTTGACTTCCAAGGCTTGTAGTTTTTGGCCGCAGGCCCCTTGAGATCACCTTTAGGCTGCGCATGCAAGCCTAACGCCAAAGAAAATGTAATTACGACCACCAATAAATACTTCATCATGCTAATCGCTTTCTTTGTTCAAAGAAACGATTTCTGATCAAGCCTGTCCATCTAAGAAATTTGGTAAATTAAGATAGGTGAAATCACGTAGCTCCTATCCGTATTTATACGGATGGCCGATTTCACTACTAAATCAGTTTGTTTTTGCTAGCTTTTCTGATAAGCTCAGCCGTGTTCTTTACCTCCTGCTTCTTGAGAAGGTTCGCCCGGTGAGTCTCAACGGTACGTGTACTGATATGGAGCTTAGCGGCGATTTCTTTAGTAGTAAGTCCTTTGGCAAGCAAGAAGAGCACCTCGGTCTCCTTCTTGGAAATTTTGCTTTGATTTGTTTCTTGCTTGTGAAGGAAGTTTACCATCTTTTCGGTGATTTCGGCACTGAAATATTTACTGCCGGAACTTACAATTTCGATGGCTTTAAAGAGTTCCTCTTCATCGGCATTCTTAAGCAGGTATCCCGAGGCTCCTAAACGCGCGCACTTAGCAATATAATTGCCATCATCATGCATGGAGATCACGATCGATCTAACCGTTGGGTGCCTCTCTGATAAGCTAGCGAGGACCTCAAACCCATTTAACTGAGGCATGGAAATATCAATCAAAACAATATCAATGTGCTGATGATCATCCAGCATATCTAAAAATTGTTGTCCATCCTTTGCTTCGCCCACTACCTCGAGCTGCTTCTGCTTCTTTAATAGTTCCATAAGACCACTTCTGAAGAGATCGTGGTCATCAGCTATGATAAGATTGATTTTCCTCATGTTTGTAATGGGATTTCGATTTCAAAGGTAGTACTTCCGTTTCTCGATTGAATGGATAGGGTACCAAAAAAGATCTCCACGCGCTCCCTAATGTTTGACAATCCCGAGCCATGAAATTTAGTTTCCGGGTCAAACCCCTTGCCATTATCTGAATAATACAGCGACAGATAATTGCCCAGTTCAGAAAGTGACAAGCTGATCTGAGTTGCTTCTGCGTGCTTGATGGTATTGGTAATTAATTCTTGAACGATCCTAAACATATTCAACTGCAAGTGGATGGGAATATCATTGTGATGAGACCCGGTGAGGTCTTCAAACTCGATCTTAATATTTGCAGCCTTCTGTATCTTAGCTACGAAGTTGTTCAGAGTTACCCCAATTCCAAAATCATGAAGTGATGGAGGCATCAGGGAATAGGTCATGATGCGGGCTTCATGGATTGTCTCGTCAAGCATTTGCTTCATATCACGCTGGATATCAGGATTATCGATCCGATTTTGCACATATAATTTTAAACTAGTCAATAAAGGACCAATCCGGTCGTGAAGTTCTCTTGAGAGATTTTTGCGCTCAGACTCCAGTTTTTCAATCAATAGTCGCTTTGTTGTCAGGTTATTGAACTCTTCCTTTTGCCTATATTCTAGAAGTTTGTTTCTCATATTTTCCAGACTCTTCCCTAATAGGTCATCGTCACTTTCCGGTTGATAGGCTTTGTCAAGCTTCATTTGACCGATATCAAGAGAGAAATCAACAGCTCCGTTCAGTGTACCTTGCAATTCTACCAGGGCAACATACATTTCCTTAATCTCCATAGGATGAGCTACACTCTGGATATGTTGTTGATAATTCCCCTTTGACATTGCCCTGAGATAATTTCTCATGTTAATGAGTGGATTGGTTATGAACTTGGAGAGGAATATTGACACCAGTATGGTCAACAGTATGATGGAAGCCGTTATGGTCAGCAGCTTTAGCTGCATTTGCTTTAATGGCTTGGTAACCTCATCAGAATCAATCTCAGAACAAATCACCCAGTGAACTTCATCAATCTCCAACATGCTGTAAGCACTAAATACGCTGATGCCTCGGTAATCTGGGAAAATGCCATTGCCCTCCTGGCCCTTGAAGGCATTTATCACCCCTTCCGTTTTAGCCACAATGGTCATTGGTTTCACATCGGGCATGAAACGAGAGCGCGATCGCAACCGGTAGTCATTTCCTACCAAATAAGATTCTCCGCTACTTCCCATGCCGGTCCGTTCATTTAAGATTTCTTGAATATCCTCAAGGGTCAGAAATTTTTGTCTTAAATGTGCACCGTTTCGGAAAAAGAGGCCAATAGCTAATTGTCCAGCAGGATTAAAAGGACTTAGATCCACCAAGCCGGTCTTCATAGAAAGGGAATCGGAGAAGTGAAAAGGAACTGCTGAGGTATGCGCAGTCGAGTCACTTAAAAAAGACTGCCAGTTATCATCGATGTATTTCTCAACTTGAATTTGTTTGAGCTGTTTAATCGAATTTAGTTGAAGCATGACACGCTCGTTGAGAGCCTTTTCAAATTGATTGTAAAATGAAAAAGCTAGAATGCAGGCAACAAAAACGACCAGTGAATTTAGGATTAGAATGACGGCAGTTTTGACAGGCATGTTTCAATTTAATCTCTTGTTTGCTAAACTAGGCATTGGCCGGCTATCCGCAAATCTATCGGCACAGTTGAGACAAACAATCCGCAACCGACGAGCTTCTTTCCTTGGTTCCTCCTCTATATGACCTATGGCGCCGTGCCATCGGCCCTCATTGACTTACGAGAGGCACCCACCTGAAGACTCGTAAAAAAGCAATCAATACGCTTTTGCATCGTAACCATCCCCAGCATGAAGGTAGTTAGTTAATTTCACGGAGCACACCATCGACGCATCTATAAAGAAGATTTGTTGCCAGTTTCATTGACTACTCCGATAGACCAGCGCCATTTCAGATCAAGGGATGGAAGAATCTACTATAATTCGATTGAAATGATCCGGTTTTGTCTGCTTTATCAAGCATTGATCACTATCAGGTTTCCGAATGCAAGATCCCCAATTACAGAGTCATATTCGATTATTTCTCTTACCAGGGATATTGCACTGCCAGGGTGGATCTGGTCCAAGTGAAACGAATTGGTTGAAACTGGCGCAGGAATGGGTTGCTGCTATGCCTTTCATTTGTTCTCTTCGACATCCCTCGGTATTTCTTGACTAGGGAAATAATCCTTGGTATTTTGTTCAATGGTCTTCTTGAGATTAGTGAGATTCGATTCTTCTTGAGACTTGAAAGAATTGCCGATGACAGCCATCACGGATCTTGAGATCAAACCATTCCCCCTCGCAGCAGTACTGGAACTAATTTTCGTCTGATCATTGATGGCTGTCATGACCATTTTATAGTCCATATCCATGAAGTCAGATGTATACAACATTGAGATGGATTCATTGGGTACAATGTCCGTTATCGTTTCTTGAATCGACATTGTTTTTCCATCCGTATCAAAGTATACGTTGGAGACTGCACCTACGGTACCTGGTGTGCCATTAACATGTTCTATTTCTTGAAAGCCAGGCAACCACTCGGACATTTTCTCTTCATCCTGAATTACTGCCCAAGACTCTGTTATTGGCTTTTCAACTAGTATTCCACATTCATACGAAATGCTAGGCTTAATTAAACCCAGGGCCAAGAATCCCAAAGTCAAAATGGCTAAGAATCCTATGATATATTTTAGATATTTCATAAGCAGAAAATTATCTCCAAAGTACCGTTCTTTGCTTATTGTGACAAATATTCGTCACAATTGCAGAAGTAGCTGGCACAGTCGCTGGTTTTAGTAGGATGCGATCTTGAAATATTTCAAGTACAACTGCATTGGCCAAGTTTCAAAACTCTGTACACGCCGGCCAAATGGGTGTGGCTAGAAAGATTGCAATGTCGATTTGACTAGCCATCTACTACTAAAGGTAACCGTCAATTAGATTCCTATGGAAAGTGAGGTTGCTCTTCGCGGGCTGACGAGCCTGACGGTCTTTATGCTCGGGTATACCAACCAATATATGAATTTGGAGATATCTGGATAAATGCAGCATGCTTGTTCAAAACTGGTAGCTGATCCAAGGTTAAATACTTCACTCTTAAGATTTGAGCGATTTACCGATATCTTACTGGCAAGTATATCCTCATCACTCTTTTCAGTTGAGGATAATTTTGGCATCGTGTAGCTACCCATATATAACACCATACCGACTGTTGATGACAGCTTCCTTGATCCGAAGTACTTCCGGTGCCCGTTTCTGCGATTTCGAAAATTAAGTTTGCAGTATATTGTGTCCAAACAACTCCAGGTACTTCTCAAAGGACAGCATTTCGTGATGTTCCTTTTTACAAGTAATGAGCGCCTTCGTCATTCCTTCCGGATACGGAGGGCGGCCACATCTTTCAAAAAATTCTCTTAATGGCAGCCACTCCCTGGCAAAGATCTTCATTAGCCACTTAGGAGGTGCTTTATGCTTATGTACTCTCCCATCGGTTACCTTGCTGAGTAATCTGGCCAGCTCATCTCCAGAAAGGAAATCGCCGATCAAGTTTATTTTTCGACCCAAATATTTTTCTGGGTTGGCAAAAGCCATGCTGGCAAATATTCCGATATCCTGACACGCTACATAGGGAACCTTGGCATCACCATCAGCCATACCGGTCACGGTGCTTTTTTTTATCGGCAGATACGGCCCACCGATTTCATCAATAAAGGAGGACGGGCGCAGAAAAGTGTAAGGGATTTTTTTTTCTATAGCATAGGCTTCAATGTCTTGTTTGCTTTGAACGTATGGGATTGACAATTGCTCATCACTGATGTACAACACAGTACTTAACACAAGATGTTGGACCCCATTTTTGACGCAAGCATCAATAAGATTGAAACCTTGTTCCTTTTCCATTTGAGTATTCATCTTTCCTTTTGCAGTTTCAGGAGTGGTTACTCCGTAGACGCCATGGGCATTCTCAAAGGCGCTGACCAACGAAGCTTTATCTTGGAGATCGGCCTTTCGTATGTCGATACCCCGATTTTTGATGGCGACTGCCTTACTTCCTTCTGGATTTCTAGACAAGGCAATGATGTGCCATTTTTTGCTCTTTATCAGACTGTCTAAAACCTTTGAGCCTTGCTTACCCGTAGCCCCACATACAATGATGGTTTTCATATGCTAACTCTGATGTATTGATTCATGCCATTGACCGAGCTTTATACCTCAGGTCAGGATAACAGTATCAAAATTAAAATAGTGAGGACTGTCCTAATTGTACGAATGTCTCATAGAGTGGGCAACTGAGCCAGAAGATTGGTTTTATTCCTTAGGTAGGTGGAAGGGGTCATATCGGTAAATTCTTTAAAAGTCCGAATGAAGTGAGCTTGATCAAAATATCCTTGATTTAGCCCAATGGTAGAAAGCGACGCATCAGAAGAGTGCATGTACTCCATAGTTCGTACAAATTTCATAAGCCGCTGGTATTTTTGTGAAGATAAACCGAACCATTCGTTGAAGAGACGATGGGTATGCGCACGAGAATAGCCCATAAACTTTTCTAGTTGCATGCTATTGAATGCGTAACCACTATGAGAGATCTTTTCTGCCAGGCGACGAATCGCAAGTACCGCGTGGAATTCAGGTGACTCTTTGATTTTTGAGCACAGCCAATTTTCCAACCACCTTGCCTTTGAAGTAAAATCAGGCAATGTGTTGAGTGTATCCTCAACCAATGCTAAATCATGAAGTACGAGTGCACCATCTATCGCAAAATCTCTCAGGTCCTGGGCGGATATACCAAAAAATGTCTTTAATGCGATCGGCGTCAAAAATACTCCCAAGTACTCAAAATGATCAAATGTAACATAGACGGGACTAGTCGAAAATCCAGTAATAAAACAGAATTTATCGGAGGGATTGTTGAACTTACCCATGTTATTTGCCTTGATGATATCGAATTTGCTCTCCGGATTGGTGCGAAACATCAGGCACGAGATGCCATCAGGGAGGAAAGTCCAAGAATGTGCCTGCCCAGATCTCTGTTCAGAGATAACTTCAACAAGGCCGGATAATTTACTCGGTAGATAATTTTGTGCAAACATTGATTCTGATCGCTTATCTCTTGTGATTGGTCGTCCAAGGTCATATTCCTGCTCATCCTAATCGCTAGCAACTACCCACACTTGCCCGAGTGCTGCTCGAGGTAGATGTTTGAGTTTCATCGATTTCCTTCTTTGTAACTTCCTGATCTACCACCATTCCTGTTCAGCACCTGTTCTGCTCGATGCAATCTAAAACAATTTCCAAATTTAATAGCGTTCCTCCAAAATCACGGAAAATACTGGTTAGAGCAGGGTTCAAGCACTGTGTTGTGCAAGGTATCAATTCGGCTATTTGATCTGCTCCAAAAGATCCACATCCGCACACGTTGATATCGGATACTTCTGTGACTCTTTCTCCATAAAACGATTGTGCACTAGCCGCACTGGCTGGAATGCTCACTGCCTCTCTAAATGGTTGTCCTGATTCAATTTGGCAAATTGCTTCTTCAGTTTGTTCATCTCCCCACTCAGACTTACTTGACCCCCTCCCAGCCTCAGATTTCCACCGATAAAGTAGTCCCTCACGAACCCTCAAACTCGCCGGCTATGCCTTCACAATGCACCACTATCAATTTGATTAGTCGCTTCCATTCTGAACCCAGCATCATATTTCCGATAACTGCTCATTTTCGATCCTACTTTCTTTATCCAACTTAAAATTATAAAATTTATCAGTCCAGTTTTCAAGACCCGCTCAGAATGCCTCCTGTCTCCTCCAACATAATTTGCTAGTTTTCAGATGGATCTTAAATTGGCCCTTCTGGTAATTCAAAATCTTGGGAACCGTATCATTTTGACCATTCAAAATATTCCCTAAATCAGATGATCATTGCACCGCTTTTACCATTTTCACCGATTCCGACGAAGTATATTTTTGCCCCTTTTCCCAGCTTCCATCACATTGGATTAAGCTCGTATGTCTACAGCTCCTATGTTTCAACCTTGTCTAAACCAACCATCGCGTTGCAAACTCTCTCAGCTGATGCCTTGAGGTCAATCTCTAAATTGTTCTATCCTATTTTTGTGTATAATTATTGATTTTGCTCATCCTATATATTCGGTGATCTATCTTTTTTCTTACAGTGTCTGGGTGCATGAAACCTAAGTTACTTTATTAATGCCATAACTTGAATTATTCCATTTTTTACCCCGAAATTCTTCAGGATCAAAATAGCCAAATGACTGGACTATATGAGGCAATTCGTTCCCTGTAATTTATAATCTCTGATCATTCCCAAGGCTCCAAAAAAGGCAATTTCTTAGTACACGCTACTGATGAACTATTTCGGAGCATTTCTTCAGCCTAGATTCTTCATTAACTTCTCCCTGGAATATTTGTACAGGTCCTAATACATGTCTCGTAACTGCTGAGGTGAGTGGAATGATCACTATCTTATAGATGGTGATCTAGATGACGGTGATGGACAAGAAAGAGGACTGCCCTTCGTTTCGATATCCCGCAAATACTAAATACTCATGAGGTGAACAAAATACTAACTCACGCCAAAGAGTTATGCGATATTTATGTAACTTTCAAGAGGTAATGATTGTAATCGAGTGCGGCATGGTACACTATATTTTAACTTGTTAGGAATACGATTATTTCTGTCAGTTGGAAGGCACCTCCGTTTTACCTTGGTTTTTGCATGGATGATTTTCAATCCCAAACAAATCATTTCCCAATTCAATTTTACCAATTATGATTATCGGCATGGCCTGCCTTTGGTTGATGTCACCTGCTTTGCCCAAGACAGCAATGGATACTTATGGATGGGGTCAACCAATGGCGTGGTTAAATTTGACGGATTTCACTTTGAGCATTTCAGAGGCAACTTAGAAGGAGGAGGGCAACTGGCAGGCAATGATATAGCCGAAATTAAAGTTGGTCATGATGGCAGGATTTGGATTGGTACGCACGAAAACGGCCTAAGTATTTATGATCCCGTCCATCACACTTTTACCAACTTATTTTCCCGGCCACGGAGTAATGACGAGGTCAATGTGGAAGCCATCTTTACGATTGCCTTTGATCCTGAAGGAGACGCCTGGCTCGGTACGGCAAAGGGAGGTATCATTCGAATAAACCATGATTCCCTTACTGCAGATTTCATACAGTTGGACAGTATCGTCAGTGAGTACAATTGTAAAGACATTCTGCGGGATCCCAATAATCCCGCTTATTTCTATGCATCGATTAACAACGGTCTTTACCGGTTTCACTACAAGGATGTGAAACTTATCAAAGTTTCAGTTGATTTAGATAGAGTAGATGAAACGACGTGCGATCACTCCGGAGCCATCTGGATAAAACCCTATTGGGGATCACCTATCGTATCTTATCACCCTCATTCTCAAATCATTATGAACTATGAACATGGTCATGAAGTCAGAAATACAGAAATACTAGCTGCCTTCGAAAATGAAATCTGGGTTTCGACATCCGGTCAAGGCATTCAATTATTTCTTCCGAATGTTGGTATTTGGAAAAGCATTCTACCTAAACCTTTTGACCCTCATTCTTTACCTTCACGAATTGTTACTGGGATGTTTAGGGACAACGCTGATCGGATTTGGATCGGCACTTCAGAAGGGATAAGTGTCCTAGCTCCACACAAGCAAAACTTCGAAAATATAAGACTCTTCAAACCCGGAACACAAGATCCCTTAATGGTTAAATATTTGATCCCTGACCTACCACAAGAAAAAGCTTTGGTCAGCCCCTATGCTTACTCCGATCTGTTACTCATGAATAATCTTTCCGGAGAGTTGATGCCGGTAGGGCAGAAACAATCGGATCCACTACATCACCCGGGGCCAATTTTCCGATTTGATGAGGGCTTTTGGGTCTTGTTTTTTAATGGATTGGGTATTTATAATCCATCAACCAATACATTGACCAGGTATAACCCACCCGGCTATCCTGAGGAATCTAATTCAAATTGGTATGAGGATGCTACCATGGATCAGGATGGTAACTTATGGATTGTCAAATTTGATTTCACTATAATCAAGATTAACCTGAAATCAAGGAAGTTCGAAATAATTCAACACGAGAAGAATCAGTCAACACATCCTCGGTCGATATTCTGTGAAGATAGTACCCTATGGTTTGGGTTGACCAACGGGATCGCTCGCTATGTGCCTTACAGTAATGATTGGCAATACTTTACCCAAGACCACCCATCCTTTGATATGTTTGAATCCGGATTGAATCACGTTGCGGTCGATCATGATGGATTCATTTGGGCAGCAACTTGGCGCAATGCTGTCTATAAATTTGAATACCAAGAAAAAGAACTTCAACTGATCCAACGTTATGATATATCTGAAGGTCTGGCCAATAATAGGATTGAAAAATTTGTCATTGATTCTGACGGCAGACTATTCGCCTATACATCCAGTGGATTCTCCATGTATGATCAGCTTGAAAACCGATTTACTACTTGGGGTCGCAAAGATGGCATACATAGTGGCTGGATAAGCGGGATAACTTTTGTGGATTCTACCATCTATGTTTGTAACAAATCCGGATTTAGCAAAACAACTTTAAATTCATTGGATCAACAACACACTCCCCCAAAGGTACTCTTCAAATACATTACGGTGGGTGATTCTCTATTAATTCGGGACAATTTGCCGACTGAAATAATCAGATTGGATGCCACTCGTAATGATGTTTCCATTGAATTCATAGGTCTCAACTTTAGTGACCCAGAAAGTGTGTCCTATCGATATCGCTTAGAGGAGAAAGATGCCTGGACTTCGGCGAACAGTCACAAGAGGACAATTAGCTTGCCTAATATTCCACCAGGTAATTATAATTTTGAAGTACAGGCGTCTTTAGATAAAGTTCAATGGGGCCCATCCACCCATTTTCGTTTTCAGGTGATACCTCCTTTCTGGTCAATGTGGTGGTTTCAATTGGTTGTCATGGCCTCGCTGGTGAGTTTGGTCGTCTTCTGGAACCAAAAAAGAGTTCGATTAATTCGAACCAAAGAAGCAGAGAAAACAGCAATCAACGCACAATTTTCGGAATTAGAATTGAAGGCGCTTCGCTCCCAGATGAACCCCCATTTTATGTTCAATAGTTTAAATTCGATTAAGAAATATATTTTACGATCCAAGCCTTCCGAAGCAGCTCAGTATTTATCCAGCTTTGCTCATTTGATTCGTCTTACGTTGCATCATTCTAGTGAGAAAACCATTTCACTGGCCCAGGAAGTAGAAATGTTGATGCTCTATATCGAACTGGAAAAATTGCGTTTCAGAGGAGGTTTTGAATTCAACTGTACAGTCGACCCACTTCTCGATTTAGATGACATTAAGATTCCGCCTATGATATTACAGCCCTACATAGAAAATTCTATTTGGCACGGTTTGATACATCGAGATGACCATGCAATACTTTCATTGATTTTCAAAAAAGTAAACCAGTGTGTGCACTGTATCATAGAAGACAATGGTATCGGCCGACAAAAAGCCAAAGAATTAAAATCACTTTCAGCATCTCAACATAAATCGATGGGTATGGAGATCACTAAGAATCGCATTGATATTCTCAACAGTATAAACTCCCTGGGCATTAAAGTTGAAGTTATAGACAAAGACCCTGAAATACACGGAACCGGGACAAAAGTTATCCTCAGTATTCCATTATAGGACTTAAAAGACATGAAATGACATAAAATTGATTGCAATAGATATCAATGATTGAGGCAATACTTATAGATGACGAACTGGACAGTTTAGATACATTGGGTCTAGAGCTGGGTGAATACTGTCCCGATGTGAAGGTAATAGCTCAATGCAGTAGTGCCAAAGACGGGCTCAAGGCTATTCTTGAATATCGCCCAGATCTCGTCTTTTTAGATATTGAGATGCCCCTCATGAATGGCTTCGAGTTGCTTAACTCATTAAATGAAATCACCTTTGATGTAATTTTTGTCACGGCCTATGACCAATTTGCGATACGTGCTTTTGAATTTGATGCAGTGGATTATTTATTAAAACCAGTTCTTAAATCCAAGCTGGTACAAGCGGTAAATAAAGTGATCGAGCGAAAAACTACAAAGCTAAATAGGGCAAACCTGGCTGCCTTGATCAACAACATCTCTGTGCAGGTCGGCTCTGGGATGCGCAATATTGCCCTTAGTACTAATGAGGGTTTTGAGTTTGTGGTATTGGATCAAATTCATCACGTCAAATCAGAAAGCAATTACAGTTGGGTCCATCTTGCGGATGGACCCAAATACCTACTGGCCAAGACCTTAAAACAGGTAGAGCTTTTGGTGAGAGGCCCTCAGTTTTTTCGAAGTCACCAATCCTATCTGGTCAACCTTAATTTTGCTAAGCGCTATGTACGGGGACAAGGAGGATACCTGGTTATGACCAATGAAATGCAGATTCCAGTTTCCAGGGCAAGAAGAGATGAATTGATCCAGAGACTAAAAGGGTGAACAGAGATCTGAAAAAATCGAAAACAGGTTAGTTCAGACTAAATTGGCGACATATGCGCAGGCATGGTAGATGTATCATCTTGGGCTCCTGCACAAAATCTAATCACCGGCAATAAATCATTATTTAGGGCACTTCTAAAAACCCTGCTCCTGGATCGGACGCCATGGCTTCGCTATTTGTTTCTTGAATCTTTTGAATTTATACTTCGTTAAATTTCAATCGCGTAGCTACCTACCTCTATGTTCATTCAATTCGCCTCGCCTAAATCTAAAATATTTCAAAACCGATCTCACTCAGGGGTTATTAGAGGCACCCTTTAGTCAAAGGATGCTCTAATTACATCATGATCACCTTCCAACCATCTGATTCCTGATGCCGCTGCAGAATACTAACAGATCTGACCAAATACTAAACAGCCCTACCATCGAAGCCTATTTATTTACACTTTAGGACTCAATGGTTGGTCAACTTATTAAAAAGATCGAAGTTATATGAAAACGGCTTACTTCCTATTTCTCATATTCTTTGTTACCCATTTCGATATTCATGCTCAACCTACTGGTGATTCACAAGTAGAAGGCACTTTAACCGTTGGGGTGCCCGGCATAGGAAACAACCTCCTCCTGTTCAATAGTGAAAGAAGTTGGGCCTTTCGCCAAAATGGCTCAGGTTCTACCACGGCTTTGGAATTAATTAGCATCGGAGGTGGTGATAAGAATTTTTTCATCAATACCACGGGCAACATAGGAATTCCAAAATTCAGCAACTTGAACAACAGGACACGTAATCTGGTCGTAGCTCCAGATGGGACTCTTCAGGTTCAAGATCATTCAGGCTTTGGTGGTATCTATTCAATTAATCCCCATGAATTTGTTTCCGTGAATAATCATGGTGACGATCAGAATTACAATTTGAATCTTGGAGTAGTCTATCATGAGAACGTAGCCTCCGGACCGGAAGCTCTAACAGCTCCAATACATTTGCCCAACGGTGCGATCATAAAACAGGTCAATGTTTTCTATAGAGATAATGTTATGCCTGACACCCTCGAGATTGGGATAGTGATTAGAAATCAACTAGACCCAGCCGGTAGTTCATCGTTTTTCATTATTGGAGAAACCCTTGACAGCCCCAACGTACAAATTCTGAGCAACAACAGTATATTTATTGAAATAGATAACATCTTGAATACCTACTCAATCCAGGTTGAGGAGAAAATTGATGGCACTGATTGGCCGGGCAGTACTGTAGGAATAAGTAGTGTCACAATCTTTTACGATATAGGTTCGTAACTGGTAACTGTTGAGTAAAGAGAACGAATTCTGGTTCTTTCTCAACAAATAGTATTTCGGGCTTTATTGGACAATTGATTTCTTTTCAGATGTTCCAGTGCTTCCATTCGTTTTTGTTTTATTCCACCAGATAATGCAACTCTAAGTTTTGTCGGTTATGAATCGGAGTCCAATTTAGGAGAGCTGAATAATTAATCAAATTGATAGATGGAATCTCCAATAACTCCTGGAGAAGGGTCTACCCAATTTTATAGAAAGACTTAAATCCCACTGACGTAGCATGCAAAATTTAAATACTTCCAAACTATGAAACGCTTAATTATCCTATTCATCATTCTAATGCCCTTTGTCATGCTCGCTCAATACCAACCGGAAATGGATGTTACTGGACAGGATGACGCAGCCGATGGCGCAGAACTGCAACTAGCGACCCCATCAGTTGGTCATTTCTTACGCCTGTTTAGCGGGCGTGATGGAGACCCGAATCCATTCCTGTATTTCAACCAGGCGGATACATTTAGCATATCCAGCGGCGACGCCTCCTTTGGCAATTTTGAGAACCTCTTTCGAGTCTTCCCTAGTGGAAACTTGATGACTAAGTGGCTTACTACTTTTTATCACCACGATCAATCGTTTGGTGAAAACTATAGGAGGTTACCTTATTTAAGGAAGGGGTGGAATGGTAAATATTGGGATTTTATGTATTTGGGAGCTACCGGTGGTAGAGACAACGATGAACAAGCCACGATGATGTTTTCTAATCGTCAAGGATTCCAATTTGGTAGAGGAGACAATGAGGGAGATACCCTCAGTCGCACCGACGTAACTATAGATACAGGAGGTGTGATCATCGTCCGTAATCTGGAAGGTGCTCAGGATGCATTGGTTTTGGTTGATAGCACTGGTAGACTAAGGCGGGCTGCTCATGGGGCAGGTTCATCCGGAAGTGGACACGTTACGGATATCGACGGGAATCGCTATTTAACCGTAAAGATCGGCACTCAGACCTGGATGCGTGAGAATTTACGTGTCACCCATTATCGGAATGGTGATCCTGTCCCAGAAATCCTATTAAATGCCGACTGGGTTGCGGATTCCCTGGGTGGATGGTGCTGGTACGACCATGATCCTGAGAAAGATATACCATATGGTAAATTGTACAACTGGTATGCTGTGAACGATCCCCGTGGCATTTGCCCAACAGGTTGGCATGTTCCCTCCGATTCAGAAGAACAATTTTGGCGGACACTTTGGGAGGATCTTTAGTGGCTGGCGGTAAAATGAAAACTACAGGCACTATACCGGCCGGCACCGGATATTGGGAAGATCCCAATACAGGAGCTACCAATGAAAGCGGTTTCACAGGCGTCCCGGGCGGAGTGCGAAATGAAATATCAGGTATATTCTCCTTACTTGGTAATGGAGGATGGTGGTGGACGGCAACAGAAGCTAATAGCGCTACTGCCTTTTTTTTCGTATTATTCTACAGCAATTCTGATCTAGGTCCTGATAATGAAGATAAGGAAAAAGGGATGTCAATTCGTTGTGTAAAAGATTGAAATCAAACTTAGGGAAGTCAACCAGCTTGAGGTAGTGTAAGGTGAATGACTTTATGAAATCGATGATTGAGTGGTTCGGCCCCATATTATTCAGATCCGGTTTAGCATACCTGATCGGCCGCAGCAAAAGCAAGGCTGGCATGGTATGCAGTGTTTTACACCGTATCATTTGCGATACTTAATCTCCCTCGTTATGACATATGTTGATTTCAAACTCATCAGTTTCTTGTATATCCAATTACCTCTCTCATCAAAGGAATACTCGATTTTAAGTTTTTCCATTACTTCTCCATCTCTATTCACATGCCGCATTTCTTCAGCATATCCATCTCCGAATGACCATAAAATCGTTTGCTCTTCCTCACCCTTGTCGAATATTCTTGAAATCATATTTTTGAGGGATCCATCTTCATATTCATAGCTAGTAATTTTTCGGCGCTGCTTTCCTGGCATTGAGCAGTTCTTGCTTATCAGGACACCATTATCATCATATTTGAATTCGCACCAATCTTCAATTGAGAAATCACCCTTAGTATACCTAACTAGTAAATTATTCTCATATTCAAAGTTCTCTCTGCCAATCATCGACCCATTTTGTGCGTCTTCGATTTTCTCAGCTAGCAATCCGGTATTGCCATACATATATTGGATCCTGGTCTGGACAACTGAAGTATCAAGTCCTTCCTCAAGACCTCCGTTACCTTCGGCAGGGACCGCTGCCACATGTTCCCAAATGATCATACTAGGTTCTTCATATCTAAATCTTCTGGTTATCTTCATGAGGCCTGTCATTTGAGGTTCTGTGCTTGTATTGAGATACTCCCATGTTCGATATGGGACCAGGGATGGATAGTGATAGACTAATTTTATCAAATTCCCCATTAAATCAAATTCAAAAAACCTCTCATCATTCCACTCTCGAGATTCTCGCAAACCCATCACCTCATCATTTTCATCCTGCAATGCATATGACCTTTCATGAATTTCCGCAATAGAGCAATCAATTTCGAATTCGAATTCGTCCTTCAAGTCTGATAAGGTTTGAGAAGTTGAGATCATACTCATCAAAGTGAAGATCACTATCACAAAACTCCTGGTCATACTTAGAATTTATCTAATATTTATGGTGTACAACGTATTACCATCACATCACAATTTAACAAAGTTAATACAAATATCCAGGTTCTAACCTGCGTAGCCAATATGACGTCTTAGCGGCCTGTTATGTAGCGTATTCATAACTATGAATGGTTTCTTCTCTCAATTCTTCATGCTTAATAATCCTTCTGGATAAAAGTCCCTGCTCGTTAAACTCATGCCTGGTTTCAATATGAGATGAACCATCGGCTCTCTTCATTATTCTTGCTGTGAGATGTTCTCCGATAAATTCGTACTGGTGGAGCTCCCAACCAATTTCCTTTAGTTTTCTGTATGATACTGCTTTTACTAATCTGTCATCGTCATCATATTTAAAATTGGTTCGTATGATATTATCTTCTCGATCTGCCTCGGCTGATGTGTCGAGAATATGACTCCTACTGATAATACGCCCATCTGAATCTCTTTCGAACAATGTTCCCGAGCTCCTCGACAATCCATCAATATGAAGGCTCCGCTTGATTTCTATGAGTTGGGTTTTTGAATCATAGGCAAAGATCGCTTCTCCATAGGCCTTTTTAATCTGTCCCTTTCTATATGTTGAGGTTCTTTGTTCCACGAGTCTTCGGTCCTTCATTATATAGTGAACGTTCCTCATTATATCTTCATCCTCAAGATCTGTGGTGATACACTTTATCGAATCGTCTTCTGCATAAATTATTTCAGTCTTCTGGGTGATTTCCAAGTTTGGGGAGGGTTTTTGACCCGGGGCATATGCAATCCATCCTGATTCAATGTGATCATACTGCTTGATTCGTCCATCTTCATCTAGTTTGAAATTCATGATCAATGAAGCACTTCCCTCTGAATCAAATGTGACCATTATTGACCCTATACCTGGTTGAATAAAATAAACGGGATGGAAGTTTGGTATACCTACTATATGTTTTTCCGCGGTTGTCAATTACTTTATGCTACATAACGCTTCCTGGCTAAGCGGCTGTATGGCCAGCAATCTAAAGCCTTCAAACGTCATGCTGGCACATTTCAATTTAACAAACTTAATACAAATAATCAGGTTCCCATCTGCGTCAGCCAATATGACGTCTTGGTAGCCTGTTATGCATCGTGCCTATTCTTTCAGAATTCTCATGAGTCCTTTATTAACATAGAGTGTCTCTCTCCCTATCTTGTGAGATTCAAGAATATTTAGCTCTTCAAGCTTCCTTAAATACCTCGATGCAGCTTTTCGCTCGATTCCAAGATACTGCACTAAATACTCAATCTTTGAATACGGATGCTCGAACAAGACCTCCACAAGTTCCTTTCTATAAATCTTACTTGCTTTACTTTTTACTACATCAATAGTGGAATTAAGGAGAGCAATGATTGAATTTATCTTTGCTATTGTCTGATCAGCGGTGAGTTCGACAATTTTGAGTATATAGAGAATCCATTCTTCCCATTCATTTGTCTTATTAGTTAAGTTCAGAAGCTTATAATATCTATCCTTTGACTTGATAATATTTGAGCTTAGATAGAGTACCGGTATTTCCAATAATTCGTTCAAAATTAAATGGAGAACGTTCAGTATTCTTCCCGTACGGCCATTGCCATCATAAAAGGGATGAATGCTCTCAAATTGAAAGTGCAAAATTGCCATTGCTATTAACGGGTCATGTTTATTCGATTTACCATTATTGAAACGCCTAATAAAATTTGACAGCAACCTGTTTATTTCATCTTTATCTTGAGGAGGCGTGTAAACAACTTTTCCAGTTCTATCACTTTTTAGCACTGTGCCCGGCGTACTTCTTATTCCAGCATCATTACCGACAATGAGACTCTGCAGCTCAATGATATCATTCACTTTTAGAAATCCTTGATCTTTGATTAATTCAGTGCCGCGATTCAATGCAACACGATAGTTGACCACCTCTTTGGCCTGCGCTGTCGATTTGTATTCTTTTGCATGAATTGTGTTGTAGAGTTCATCCTCAGAAGTGATGATATTTTCTATCTCAGAGCTGTCTTTGGACTCCTTGATTGTCAAGGCATTTATCAGAATCTGCTGGTTGGGAATGAGTCTGGCCATTCCCTTTAATTCTGAAACCTTGGCAACAGCCCTGTTCGATGCCCGTAAGGTTTCCTTCGTCTCAACTTTTTCAAGTGGAGGAGGTAAAAATCTCAATGTTGTATAAGGTGCCCCTTGTCCCATGCATCTTTAATATGTACCAAATATACATAAAATGGTACACATCGTCAATCACTGCATGATGCACAACGCTTCCTGGCTGAGCGGCTGTATGGCCGGCAATTGGCCAGTTCCACCTATCATGTGCCGGAAAACTACTTAACAAACTTAACACATTTTTTACCTCCAAGCTGCGCACGCCATATGCCGGCTTGAGCCAGTGTTATAGCGTGTTTGGCCATCCTGGCACAATCCTATCCACTATCCTTGAACAAAATGCGTCTTGACCACGATGCCAGTTAGTCCAGGATGGCCTCCTGACTTATTCCTGTCTCCCATTCAAAATCAAATAATCCAATGGGAAAACTTCCTCCATCGAACCACGAGATTCAGGTGACCTCGAATCACATTCAGCATCCAAAAGCTACGCTAGACTGGATAGTCAATTTCTTAATACGCTATAACGGTTTCAGTGCATGCGCCTGTGCCGCCCTCCTACAAATTAGAACTTTGTCGTCTCTTATTCTTTAGAAAGAGATTTTCTTGAAATCATCAAAATGGCGGCATAGCGTCATCGCACTGTGTTACAGCGCGTTTAATCAATGTCCATATCCTTCATCTGATTCTAGTTTTATCTCGAAGTCTTTAAGATCTTGAAAATTAATGGTTACATTATCCAGATCAGAGTTGTATATCAATTTAGTAGGAAATGATCTCACTCGATAGGCTGCTTCAATATCTGTCATTTTGCCAGCGTACAAGTTAACCCATCCTATTTCATCCTCCTCTGACGATTTCATCCATCTGGATCTAGATTCATCAACATTTATTCCTACAATCTCTATTCCTTTAGTCTTCAGTTTATGATAGTAGTTACTGTTCTCTCGATTAAATTTCCTGCACGGGACACAACCTGACCACCAAAAATCTATGATTGTGAGCCTGTTTTGTTTACAAATATCTGACAGAAGCAATTGTTCTCCGGACAGATTAACGAGTTCAAAATCAACAAATTTAGGTCCTTCTAAAAGTTGATCGGACACCATTAAAGTAGTTTTGATGAATTTGTAATCTTTGTTCTTAACGAGAGAAGTATCAAATTCCGCAAAGAATTCCCTAATTCTTAAAAAATCTGAGTTTGGCAAGAATTTTCTGTCAAATGCACCTGGTGAATCAAATCCTTCTACGATTCCGTGCAAAAAGAATAGACACAGTGGATTTGATGATGAGGAGCCACAAATTGAGTCATACATGGTGAGGGTTTTTTCCCTAACATTTGGATAAACATAGCGATTCATGCTATCCATCTTGATACTATCTGAAAAGATCCATGTAGACATTGCCTCTTGAAATCTCGGACCGTTTGTAAATAGGAATTTATTGTGTTGTCCCCTAATGACCTCTATGTCATCGAGAAAATATAGCATCGGCTCACCCTTAATCTCAAAATTAATCTCGATCAGTCCCGGTTCAACAACGACTGGTGATGTGGAGAATCTCTGACTGCCACTGATTATGTTCTCCTCAAACCTGATCTCTGCCATCTCAATATTATCAGCTACTCCAGCAAAATGATATCTTCCATCCTGAATTTTTGAAGTAATTCTCTGGTCAAGGTCTTTACTAGGTATATAGAGAGCCAACACCAATCCATCGGCATTCTTGGCATTCCCTTCAATCTCAAATTTAAAGTCATTGTCACTCGAATTCTCGGTTGAGTTACAACTTAGTGTCAATATGATCCCGAACGAAATGAAAATTATTGATCCTAGAAAGCTGTTCATTTTATTAACTTCAATCATAATGCGCTGTAACGTCTTGGCTACAAGCGTCTGTATTGGCTAGCAATTGAAAGCCAATGAACTTACTTGTCAGCACTCACAACTTAACAAACTTAACACGATTATTCAAGTTCCAATCTGCGTCAGCCAATATGACGTCTTGGTAGCCTGTTAGCATCCGTTCATTTTAAGTTCTTTGTAGTATATTTCACAGAGCACAATTACTCGATATAAATAATTCTTTTCGAAGTCTGCATGTAGTGAGTTCAGACCAATAGCCAGTTGTTTGTACTTCCCCCCAAAATTCGAACCAGAGGCTAAGTTGGTAAAAACTTAACTTAAGTCTCTAATTATGAAGAAGAAACGCAGAAGATTCAGTGCCGAATTCAAACTTAAGGTGGTGCTAGAATCACTAACAGAAAGACAGACTATGTCGGGGCTAGCGCAGAAGCATGGCCTTCACCCGAACCAGATATCGAAGTGGAAGAGTGACTTCCTAGACAATGCAATGACATATATGCGTGGACCATCGCAAAGATCTGATCAGGAAGCAAATGAAGAAGTCATGAAACTATATGAAAAGATAGGTAGGCTTCAGGTGGAGAATGACTTTTTAAAAAAAAGATTGATCTAGTGGATAAATCGGTTCGATATACTTTCCTAGATTCCAGCGAAGATTTGAGTCTTAGAGCTCAAGCAAAACTGTTAAAGATACCACGCGGCAAATATTATTATAAACCAAGGGGAATGAGTTCTTTCAATTTACACTTGACTAAGTTGATTGATCGGCAGTATCATCGGACACCATTTTATGGAGTGCCTCGGATGACCGATTATTTAAATGATTTAGGGATCGGTCGAGTAAATCACAAACGTATTGAAAATCTGTACAAAATAATGGATATCAGAGCCTTAGGTCCTAATCCGAACACAAGTAAATCAAACCCTGCCAAGTATAAATACCCCTACTTACTCCGAAATATGGTCATAAGTTATCCAAATCAGGTATGGGTAGCAGACATTACCTATATCGCTTTGCGGATGGGATATATGTATCTATTTGCTATCATGGATTTATATTCGAGGTTCATTTTAGCATGGGACATATCGAATACGATGACATCTGCCTGGTGTAAATATGTTCTTGGTGAGGCGCTTGTGTTCTTTCCAAGTCCCGAAATTCTCAACACTGATCAAGGCGTTCAATTTACAGCTGACGCATGGACCAAGTATCTAGATTACAACGGTATCGAAATTAGCATGGATGG
This sequence comes from Saprospiraceae bacterium, assembly GCA_965223215.1. Taxonomy (GTDB): domain Bacteria; phylum Bacteroidota; class Bacteroidia; order Chitinophagales; family Saprospiraceae; genus JABDMH01. The sequence goes on from CBDCVZ010000010.1 coordinate 2,151,264, forward strand.
CAAAGGCAGAGCTATTGACAACGTTTTCATTGAAAGGTTCTGGCGGACATATAAGTATGAGTATCTCTTTCTAAATACGCCGAATGGAGGAAAAGAGCTTTATAATGAAACAAAAGAATACATGGATTTCTACAACCATCAGAGAGCACATTCAACACTTGGAAAAGTAACACCTGCTGAGAAATACTACGGCAGTAAAACGTATTTTGTCACAACTAAATATTCAGGGTCTTTGGTTTAAAAATGGGGGGAAGCATAGTTCGTGATTCAATGTTCCTACAAGTTCCTTTCTCTCAACAAAAGAGCTTACAATTGAATCTCCTTGATTTACAGACTTGATTGCATCGGTAAGTGTTCCCAGATGGGTTAGATGCCTATATCCCTCATTCATGATTTGAGTTCTAAATTCCTCTAAAGTCTTCCCAAAAGGTCTGATATGCCAGGTCGTATCGAATTCGAAAATTGAAACAACAAGATTTTCGTCCATATATATTTCATCGAAGTTCTCGATTACATACTTATCAATAAGATCGCTAGCCTCATATTCTTTTAATTCTTTACAGTCCTCTTGATCAAATTCTAAATGTGAATCCCCCAATACAATGTCTAGAAGATATGATCGGTAGGCATCATTTAAATCCTCCACTTCATAGATGCTACGAAATTTTGTCTCCATAGATTCCATGAATTGGTCAACAACTCTAGAATCTTCCAATCCTATCTGCTTTTTGAAATTTAAAAGAGTGGCTTCTTTCTCGTTAGTACAACAGAAGAATAACAGCAATATCAATAAATGGTGGCTCTTCATGATTTTCAATGGATGTTAACGATCCTGGGCTATGCGGTCGTGCTGGCAAGCGGATTTGGAAGCGCGCCCCTCAGTACCACATCGCACAATTTAACAATTCTTACACATCTTCTCAAGAACTTAATTAGCTTATGCCAGCATGCCGTCATGAGCCCATGTTACTGACCGTACCTACTGAACATTTCTCATTTCTTCTATTAATTCCTTGTAGGAATCATAGATAGTTTTAGAACTATTCCACATTGTTTTTGTCAATCGTTCACTAAATTGTTCAAACTTGGGATAACCCCTGCGCTCCATCAACTCAATCCTCTTGTTCACAATCTCTTGAGCTATTTGACTTTCATAATTCTCCAAAACGTATAAACAAAAAATTGCATGGGTCATGTACTCGTTAAAAATTGCATATTCGCTTGAATAATTCTGTTGTGCATTCTCACTAGCCCAAAAATCCTTGTCCTTGATCAAATCTTTCACAAGTTCAATATGTTCGCGGCTGGTTGGGTTCACATAGTTGTGATCAATCTCTGTGAATACAATACCTGACATCAGACCTTCTCTTAATGTATCAAAGTAGTTGCTTCTACTGTCTAATTCTTCTGACGAGTTGACAAACATGATACATTCTTGATACTCCGGTGAACCGAAAAATCCTTTTATGAATTTTTGAGTTGAGTGCGAGCCCCCAATCAGTGGAGAAAAAACTACTTTATATGAATCCATTTTTTGTGGAAACTCATCTTCAATCCAAGTCCACATCTTCATAATCGGTAACAAATCTGACTGCCGATCGATGAGGCTTTTGTAATAGCTTTGATTTTTCTTGTAGAATGACCTGAAATCTGATTTTATTAGAAAGTCCTGTACGAGGTATAACATATTTCTAAATTGTCCACCCAACATTCTTGAATCATCCCAATATACATGCTTAAATGGAGTATTGTATTCCAGGTAATCATCGACCAAGGAAAAGCATATCGAATTTTCCCTGAAGCCATAGTACGCTGCCCATGGCCTTCTTGAACACTTTTTACTCAGTATCCTAATTAGTGCATGGTCCCTAACTGGTGTAAAATGTTCCAGTACTCGATTTGAGTAGTCAGAATTAGGTTTATTATTTGTCTTCATGGAGCAATCAGACAAAAAGAGAATAATGTTTGCAAGTTCGTATAGTTCCGGTATATCGACATTGATGGTTCCCCGATTCTCAGCAACATATGCATTTGAAAAATTGGAATTTATCGTCGACTGAAATCTCAGGATCATGACAGACGTATCCCTACTTGAAGCCAGTGGGATTCTAATGAGCTGTCGATATGGGTGATTTACATGGGGTATCACTACCGTATCTAAATCTGTCCAAATTCTAAAATGTACACCCTTATACCCGTATGTTCCCCAATTGATTGAATCATTATTTAAGAAGCACAAACTTTGTATCTCTTTCTATTGGGGGCTAGTGAAATAAACTGAATCATTACTACTTCGGAGTGTGTCAGGAAACAACATTTCAGATTCCAAGTTCTGTGCATCTATAAGACCAAGTAATCCAAAAATCAGAAATAAAATGAATTGAGGTTTCATCGGTAATTTTATTTTATGGTCAGTAACGGTAGGGCTAAGCACAGTGGCGGCCTAGTCCCATTACTACTCTTCAAAGCCGACTCCATAAATATACATCAAAGTCTCAACAACAACGTTACTTCTTGTCGGAGGCCGGCATTGTGTCTTAGCTGTTGTTGGTTGCAGTTTACTTCGACTCTCTGTTTTCTTAAATTTCACTTGAGACCTGCCTTGCAAAAATTTGGTATTCATATTCTTCTGTAAATCGATTCATCAAGACTTTTACCGGAATTCATCAGGGAAAACAATTTAGATGTATTTAAAACATACCCACTGAACTTGCAGAACTTGAATAGTAGACAGCACACTAAAAAGTGCATTTTGAGCGTAGCATGTTTGAGTTCGATCTGCGTTTTACTTTCCGACTCATTTTGAAAGGGAATTTTCCCATGCAAAAATTTATTACGCTGATCGAGACATTGCTGATCGTCCTCGCTCAGCTCCATGCCAACTGTTTGAAAGGCTTTCCTGAAGCTCTCTGTATTTGTACGCTGATTGATATTCTTAATCTTGTTCTCAATAGTCGATCTTGAACTAAAGTGTGAATCTGGTTGTGACTCAACAAGTTCGAGCAGTTTACTGACAATTATCTTTGCGGATTTCTTAGAGCTAAATGGTATATCTCCCTTGGGAGAACCATCAAGTATAATATTTCTCAGAGTCTCTAATGCAACCGAATATACGGCAGCCCTCATCTCCAACGGCAAGCCGTTTCCATGACACACCAATTTTGTAACTCGTAGTAGTTCTTTTTTGGCCAGCACCTTCCGAACAATATCTTTAAAAGTAGAGACATCCATCTTCCCATCTCTATCACTTGCCCCCCATTCCGTTCTCACCATAATCTGATATGGCAGTACTGAGCTTCTAGTCATAATTGATTCCTCGGCAGTCTCCAATCTGTAGCTGATCAACTTCTTAAATTTTCGATCATTTGATCCAAGGAAAGACAATTCACCACCAAAGTAATTTCCAGAAATAAGGCCAAAGGAGTAAATTATTGCATTGAAAATCGTCTCAAATTCCTCAAACGAAGTCTTAGTTATCGAGTCAATCACTATGTAACCACCTTGGTCATGATCAAAACTGTAAAGCTGAAATCTCTTCCTGAAGACTGTGAATTCTATCAGGCCTTTAAGCCTAGTTTTACTATCAATTTTGTAAGCCTCTGATTTTACATAACATGCTGGAATATCAAATAGATCTAATTTCGCCCTGATCAGAGCTCTATGATATAGCTTTTTCGATCTATCAAGATTCATTTCCAAGCACTCTATCTTACCACTTCCCTTGATCTGCTCATTTATCTGATATTTGTAATCGCGCACACCATTAGGTACGACAATTCGGTTACCAACTTTGTCGAGCACAAAATGCTCTCTAAATCCATATCCTACTGATTGGTACCTAGATGCATCTCTAACAGGATTAAGTTCTGGCGTCTCAAACTCAAATTCTCTACCATTCTTCCTTACCCTTATTGGTAGTTTGTCAATGGTGGCTCGATCATGTGACGGCCCCCTAGATAATCGGACAGATCTACAAAAAATTTTTGTAGTTATGGACATGAAAATCACAGAAAAGGGGACCAAGAAGTTCACTAGGCAGGAGAAGTTAAAGATCCTTAAAGAAGCAAAGGAGAAAGGCGTGGGAGTGACACTAAACAAATATGGTGTGTACCAAGCGACCTATTATTATTGGAAGAAGAAATTTGTGATATATGGAGAGGAAGGTTTAGGCCATAGTAAACAGAAGGATTTGGAGAAGAAGCTCAAGCAGCTGGAGCAAGAGAATAAAAAGCTAAAAGAGCTGTTGGGTAAAAAGGAGCTTGAAAGTGAGCTCAAGGATGAAATGCTAAAAAAAAAGTATCCCGAGCTGAGAAAGAAGGGCTAGTGGTTGAGTATATGGGTAAAGGAATGAGAAGGGATGATTGCTTGTCAATAGTTGGGTTGACAAAGCACCAATTGTACTATTGCCAAAAGGGTACTAGGCCAGGAAGGCAACCTACAAGTACGACGATTCGGCGTGATCCAGCTACTGGAGATTATTACGAAATTGACAATGTACAGGTAGTGGATAAAATCGTGGAGATTAAACTGGACCCAGATCATACGAACTGGTATCGCATGATTACAGTCAATCTGGCGATAATGGGCTATTACATTAACCACAAAAAAGTTTACCGACTCATGCAATCATACGTACTACTGGAGCCACCTAGAAAAGCCAAAGGCAGAAACTTTGTCAAGTATCGACGAGCAATACCAGAAGGCCCGTTGCGAATATTGGAAGTGGACATTAAATATGTTTGGATCTATGGGACCAGAAGACATGCCAAGATACTGACCATTGTGGATACCTTTACCCGATATGCCCTCTATTGGACGGTTGGCTATTCGGTAAAAAGTACCCAGGTTAAGGAGTCCTTTGAATATGTGATCGCCGAGTATTTGCAACCGGCAGACCTATTGAACCTTCAAGTGGAAGTGGAGTTGAGGAATGACAATGAGAAAGTTTTCGCGGCCAAAATGATCCAGGACTTTTTCAAAAAGAATCATATCACACAACTCTTTACTCATCCTTATACACCGGAAGAGAATGGACACATTGAGGGTTTTCATAGTATTATTTCCAAGTCACTACAGCACGATAAGTTCACCAGTATTGAGGCTCTGGAAAGAAGACTTGAAAGATTCTATCTCCGATATAATAATGATAGAACTCATAGTGCAACCAAAGGTGTGCCACCAGCAAAATTCTGGGCATTGCATGAGATGCAACAGATAGAAATGGAGATAACTGAAAAAAACAAAATACGATTCAAATTAAATGTACCGTATCAAGACATTCTAACCTTACAGAACATTGATAAATATGAATATCGAGGATTAAGAGCTTGAGAGAGACTCTCGCATTATTTGGAAGCCCTCAATGGGCTGACAAATAAAATGAAAGTATAGCAGGCCTGCATATACCTCAACATCGAGTCTCAGTCACTCTCAGTCGACTCTCGCTAAAAGCCAAGTTATATGTTAATTTTCTTATTTTCTTAACCTTGTAGAAAATTGTCCGAATAATAGGGGGCTGAGACAGATCAGATTCAATCTTATAGCTCTTCCAGTCCGACAAACCGGCAAGAAAATCCAATGAGGGTTTCAGAAATTTAATTGCATTTAAGTTCCTAATTTCAATCATATTAGATTAAATCGGCGATCCATGGAGGCAATTACAATGGCTAATTTAGAATTGCAACCAACGCTCCGGGGCTAGGCGCAGTGCCGGCCAGGCCTCTTCAAGTCTTTACAAAACGTTCTCTATCAATATAAGATAAAAGTCTGAACAACAGCGCTACTGCCGTAGCCGGCATTGCGTCCTAACCCCTGTTAGCACCAGTTTAATTTTCGCCATGAATAGTAATCTCAGCTCCATCAACTATTTCCAGCTCTCCTTCCTCTTCCACAGACATCATAAGGCATTCTCCGTGTGAGCCACTTGGAATCTTGACACAAACATTTCCCATGATAATTACATGATCGCATTGCGTAGGAATTCTTCCCAGGCTCCAATTTGATTCATCCATCCAGCTTCCAATACTTCCGATCCACTCTATTTCTTCATTCCTGAAACAAGTTGGGCAGGATTCCTGAATTTCAAAAATTGAATTGCAACCAATTGCATTTGCCTGGATAAACGCTGGATTTATGTCGGCTACCAAGTAATTACAGATGGATTCAACTCCGCAAAAATCGAGCCTGTCTTGACCTTGGATTGAGAGATTAGAAATGGTTCTATAATCAATATTTCGGATGCCATAAATACTCTCAAGTGAACCATTGGTCCTAATCTCCAAATCACCGTTTATTGACTCGAGAGCATCAAACCCATCTAAATTCACTAATTTGCTATTATCCCATACACGCAAATAACTGCCAATCTCTTGAAGCCTCGAGGTACCTTCCAAATTAATCAATGAACTATTTCTATAAAAATCTACTAACCCTCCAACTTTCTCCAAATTCCCTAATCCATTCAGATTTCGGAGGGACTCATTTTCACTCAATCTTAAATTTTTTCGAATCTCTCGAAGCTTCTCAAGTCCCTTGAAATCCTCTAATTTCTTATTACGCCTGAAGTCAAAATGTCCTGCTATTGTTTCTAGATCTGCTAATCCCTCTATGCTTACCAACTGCTCATTAAACCAGATTTGTAGAGATCCGCCTATTTTATTTAGGCTAGTCATCGCATCAATATAAGTCAGTGATTTTAAGAAGCTCACAATCAAATCACCACTAAGTGTCTCTAAGTTCTCTAGTCCAACAAATTCTGTTAATGCATCATTGCTCTGTAACATAAAATCACCGCCAATTGAATCAATCTTATACAATCCGCCAAGTCCAACTAATTCTTTATTTCGTTCGATAGTCAAATTGCCACCAATCTTCTCCAGGCTTTCCAAACCCCTAACTCTCGTTAACACATCATTGTACGTAATATCTAGATCGCCACCAATCTTTACGACTTCATGAAGTCCTCTCAAACTCTCAAGGGATTCATTGTAATTTATCTGACAATGACCCAAAATAACTTCAGCCGTTAATCCCCTACAGCTGATCAATCGCTGATTGAATTCGACAGAAAGGCCTAAGATTTGCTTCAAACCACCCAATCCCACAAGATTCCTAAGTTGATTGTTCCCAATTACATATAGATGCCCAGATAGCAAATGGAGATTCGAAAGTGCTCTAATGTTTTTCAAATTTATATTATTATCGATTGCGAGAAGGCGACCTACACTTGACAAATTAGAAAGCCCATTAAGACTTATCAATGAATTGTTTGAACCAATTCCTAATGCTCCGCCAACACTGATAAGGTGATCCAACCCGTCGAGGTTCTTTAGCCCATTATTTCCGGAAATTGACAGGTCCCTATCAACTGTCATAATTCCTTCAAGACCTGTTAAATTCTTAAGGGCAGGGTTGGAGAAGATCTTTAGATTACCTTGAATCTTGGTCAAATTATCTAGACCTACGAGATCAACCAGTGCGGAATTATTATTGATTGACACACCGTGCTCAATATATACCAAGTTAGATAATCCAACGATATTCAGCAGAGATCCATTCCCAATTATATAAAGATCACCTCCGACCCATGCGAGGCTGCTCAGTCCATCAAGATTTATCAGTGATGTATTACTACGGATTTCAAAACTTGAGCCTATCATATCAAGATTTCCAAGGCCATTAAATCTTTCAAGACCATCATTTCCCATCACTTCAAATCGGCCACCAATTGATCGTAAGTTTGGTAGCCCGCCGAAATCGCGCAGTATAGCATTTGAATTTATTTTGAGACTTCCAATAATTGATGCTAGATTCCGCAATCCTGCAAGGGTACTTAACGAGTGGCAAGAAATGATTGATAGGCTTCCTCCAATTTTCTTCACTGGAATAAGACCGGATAGATTCTTGATATCTTCACCCTTAATTACAACATCACCTAGAATTTCTTGACAACCTGGATATAAAATCGAAAAACTATCAATCTGGTCTTGGTTTGAGAATAAGGTTGGTACCGATAGGCAGTTTTGCGCATTTAGATGTATCGCCAAAAGAGTAAATACAAATACATAGTGCAAGGTTTTCATGTGTATTTCAGTGTTCGATTTTCCAATCGGTGCTAACGCTCCGGCATACCTGATCGGCCGATGCCATAGTAAGGCTGGCATGGTATGCATTGTTCTCATCAGTTTGATCATAATAATGCATGCAAATAGTTAGCAGTGTCCGTCAAACCATTTCTCCTTAAACAGTTTAGAACTTCGTATTCATCTAAATTTGGGTTTTTTCTATTCACGACTAATTTTCGAAATGAACTAATTGCTACCATTTGATTTAAGTCAATCGTTTCTGTTAGAAAATCATCGGCAGATTTAGCAGAAAGTCCAAAACTATTAAGATAATCTTCTGGAAAATCCTTTAAGTTATTCGTGACAATTAGATTTGCATTTGTCTTAATGGCTGCAGCCAAGACATGTCGGTCTTTCTCATCGGGCAAAGTCAAACCATTAATCAATACCTCATAGTTTTCAACCATGGCATCGGGAAAGGCGGCTTTTGCCCAACCAATTCTTTTTTCTATTTCCTTTTCATTTACGTTCTTACTTCGCATAACATTTTCCCATTCATCAAATATATGTTGGCTCCATTTCGGAGTATAAAGTTCGTCATAGGCAAACCAGAATAGAAGATCCCGAATTTCGATTGGAATAATGATGTTGGTGTCTAGTACACAAGTAAACCGAATGCTATGAATCATACAATCCTGATTCCTCGTCAGCAGCCATGATCTTTATAATCAGCTCTTTTTGCTTTTCTTTCATCTTTTTCTTGTACGTAACAACATCTTCGAACTTTACTCTGCGATGCTTACCGATTTTGGTAAATTCGATATGTCCATCTTCAAGCAGTTTCACAAGATGAGGGCGCGAGCAACCTAGAAGATCTGCAGCAGCTTGAGTCGTCATCTCAGTAGCTATAGGTACAATCGAGATTGGCTTGCCTTGGCTTGTTACTTTGAGAATCTTCGCAAGCAACTTCAGAGCTTTCAAAGGAACCTTGATCTTTTCTTCAGTTTCTTCAATTTCAATTTCTGGAATCTCCTTGTGTAGGCCTTTAAGTGCTTCATTAAGAGCATTATATGATTCCATGGCCACTCTTTGTTCTTCCTTTGATGGCTTAGCTATTTGATCCATTCTTTCCATTATGCTGTCCATTTAGTTCGCATCTGTATTACAATAATAAACGAAATAAACGAAAAGTTCAAAATAAGCGAAAAAGTTCTTGAATTCTTGAGCTAATAATTGATGAGAACGCTCCGGCTACAAGCGTCTGTATTGGCTAGCAATCTTAAGCCTATGACCTTCTTGTTAGCACTCTCAATTTAACAAACTTAACACGATATTCCAGTTCCGATCTGCGTTAGCCAATATGACGTCTTTGTAGCCTGTTATGTCCAGGCCGATTCCAGTCTCGATCATTTCGGTAAGGTTGTAAGTTCTTGTGTGTTTAACCTAAAAGCTCTCACTGCTTTTCTTGCATCGCTCGGCAGCGCTGTCACATAACTTAAGAAGGCATTGATGCTTCCAAGTTGTTTTAATATTTCCTTGAGTTCAAAATAATGAGCAGTGTATATCCGATTCCTTAGAAAGTATGCGTTATTAATTGGATACCAATATCTATCAATCATAAACTGATTTACCTCCTTTCTTCGCTTCCACTTCTTCATCAGTCCCTCTAATTCCTCAACATGCTTCCCTCTACTAAGGTCACCTCGGCTGTTTGTCTCTTCAAGAATCTGATTTATCTTCATTGCAATCATTTCCCTCATTTTTACCTTTCTTTTAACCTTACGGAAACTAACCTCTTCAGAAAGTCTCGAGAATTTCAAAGAGGCATAATTTCCCACCAAATCACATACTGCTTCTTCGACGATTGAAGCTAGTCTGCAAAATACTCGGATATGGTGGTGGGTAGCTTCATGAAAGGCTATAAAGCAAATATCCTCGGATGGATATGAGAGCAAGAGCCGACTTAATTCAGTTGTCGCGTTCCCAGCTGTCCTATAAAGATGTACTTGAAATCCCTTACTTATGTATTTATTTGCCTGATATTCCGCTCTTCGCAGGTCTTTCCCAAATGATTTCCGATTCCAGCTCCCAAAGATACCTCGCAAAGTATCCACTTCTGAAACATACAAAGAAATATATGCTCCTTCATCCATAGCCCAATCTCTATAAAAATAATCCTGTACTGCCATCCCTAAATCTGCTCTACAATGCTGCTTAATCTTCTTCAGAATATCGATTTTTTCAAAAAACACGCTATCAATACTACTTTGCGCCCAAGAGCACAATATGAAAGACTGGCCAATCACAATATTAAAAAGGATTAATCTAAACATCGCGATTTAAACTTTTAAACGTTCCCCTCTTTGTACCTCAGTCGCTTCCTCTAGTTGCTTGGACATAACGGTTTGCATATGGCTTGTGGCGGTTTCTAAGCACTTTCCTGTCCACCGAAACCAAAGTTGGCTATGGAGCGAAGACCCTGCTGGCAGCCCTTCACCAGCCATAAGCTATATGCGTTGTTGTGCCCAGTGTTTTTATTTTCTTTTTAGTCAGCGTAAATGTGTTTAAAGTGTCTATGTTCTTTTTGGTCATAGGTCTCTGCAATGAAGTCAAAGTCCAAAAGGTCGTTTTTTATCCAAATTGTCTCGGTGTCTTTAAAAGTCAGTCCTGATTTCCCGTCAGTCATTGCTAATTCTGAATAGTCAAAGTTCACCGTGTCAACGTTTACTTGGTCGTTGTCACCAGATAAATAGTTGTTCGTGTCGCCAAATTGAATGAATGTGAGTTCTTTGTCGGTCAGGTCTATCTCGGTCAATTTTTTTTGTTGTCCGTCTTGGATTATTAAAACGGGAAACTGCTTTGGTCTGGCGATAATATGATTGATTTTTTGGTATCGGTGTAAGTGGAAGCCGTACTTGTGTGTCTCTGTCGGCTTGATTATTACACCTGTCTTGCCCGAAAAAGCCGAATACGTGAAATTGAAAAAGAACGGCTCTACAAAGTCGTCAAATGGGTCTCCACAATACGCTTTAATTTTTATTAGATGTGGGTAAATACTTGTCAGAGCTTGTGATGTCTCAAGCATGATGGCTGTGTCCGAAAGACTTTGCAGTCCCGGGTCAATGTCATTGTGATTGTCTATTATCGTCCTTCGGTCTATCATTTTTTACATTGGGCACAACGGTCCGGCCACAAGCGTCTGTATTGGCTAGCAATCCAAAGTCAAGAAACTTCTTGCTAGCAGCCTAAAGTTAACAAACATAATACGATTATTCCAGTTCCAATCTGCGCGAGCCAATATGACGTCTTCGTGGCCTGTTAGCATCAGTACTTCCTCTTCCTTTTAAAGTCGTTCCACAATCTATCAAACTCTTCTTTTCCTATTTCCTCTATTTCAAAGTTCTCTCTGAAGTCCTTCAATTTTAAGTTGTTATCTGTCCAATAGCCATAATTATCTTCGTTCGGAAGAATCATTATTGCTTTTCCGTCATTGTCAAGTCCAATTTCCCTATTAGGAAAATCTGACTCATCTACAATTTCTATTAGCCAAGTTCTAACATCATCTATCTGGTCATCATAATCTGGATTAGCTTGTGGCAAGGTACGTTCAATAGCTTTAATCGTCGATCTAATCAATATTTCGCTTACTCTACTCTGTTCACCTTTCTCCTTAAAAGTCCTAGGAGCTCTAAACTTTAGATAATTCATTTCAGTTTTTCGTTAACGATCTCTTGAATTGTGAATTCACAGACCTTCCGAGAGCCCTCCATCAATTCTAAAATTTGGCCTGCTTTTACTTTTATTTCAAATTTATTTTCGTTACTAAATTTGAATTTAAACTCTGCTTGAGCGTTATGTCCCAATTTTAAGGTTGCTTTGTCAATTAGTCGGATATAATATGAATCTTGCCTTTTTTCACCCTTTAGGTTTGCATGACCCCAATACTCCTTTGGTATCGCCGATTGTCTGCCTGAATCAGTTAACAAATCTATTTCTCCTATGAAATCAACTCCGATGATGTTCCCTTTCTAGTTTATTGATGCTAACGCTCCAGCCATAAGCGGCGTATTGGCTAGCATTTGAAGTCCTGCACACCTGGCTGGCAGCCTCAATTTAACAAACTTAATACACATATTTTGTTACATCCATTGCGAAGCCAATATGACGACTTGATGGCTTGTTGTACCCAGTGCCATCTCCAGGTCGGAAGTGTCCTCCAACGCATCCTCCTGTCTTGTTTCTTTTCTAAGCGGTCAGGAGTGTTCTTGAAACCAATACCTCTGAAACAATTCTTTCTGGACCGGTTCTGAATTATTGCTCATCGATTTCGTGTTTAAGATCTTTTGTTTCAGCCCTCAACGTTTAACTCGTTCAGTATCATCCCACATCATTCCAAGATCCGCTTGACAATCATCTAAGATCCTATTGGCAGCTGGCAGCGAGCTTGCCTACAATCTGGCTTGCATCAAAAGTAAGCGTTCGGGTATGTACGTGTATGAAGGGAAGCTTGAGAACGCGACCTTAGTGAAAAATAAGAAAACATGAGAAGAAGCAAAGAAAAGATGTTCCCGCTGATGGATAAATATGATCAAAGCGGCCAAAGCAAGGTCGAGTTTTGCAGGCAACAGGGTCTAAATATGGCGGTGTTCTGGTATTGGTATCGAAAATATAAGAAGGTTATAAAGGAGCCTCGGAAGGACTTTGTGGAGGTGCAACAAATTCCTATGGGGAGAATAAAAATGGAGCTGGAGGTTGGAGATCAGAAACTATTCTTTTATGAGTATCCTTCAGCTAGATATGTTCAAGATATTTTGGGTATTAAATGATCAACCTACCATCAGCTCGGCGATATTATCTTTATAGGGAAGCGGCAGATATGCGTAAGAGCTTTAATGGTTTGTGTGGCATAGTGAATAATGAAATGTCATTAGACCTACGAGGGGGAGACGGATTTATTTTTATTAATAAGCGCAGGACACTGATCAAGATCTTAATATGGGATCGAAGTGGTTTTGTAATTTATTACAAGAAGCTCGCGAGCGGCACAATTCAGGTTCCCTCAGGAGAAGCAGCAGAGGTGAGTGTGGCCACATTAATGATGATGTTAGAAGGAGTTGATCTCAGGGGTTCTCGGATGAGGAAAAGATATGGTCCACAACGTGCTTAAATCAGAAATATATTGTGAAAATAGTTTATATGATCTTATCTTTAGGTCATGGATTTGGAAGGATTATCCAAGTCGGATTTAATTGCCCTAAATGTAAAGCAGCAGGCAATAATTGATCAGCTTCAGTTCGAACTAACTCAGCTGAAACGTGCGATATTTGGGAGTAAATCTGAGCGTTTTATGCCAGATAGCCATTCGGTACAAGGGAATCTATTTTCGGAAAACAGCAATGGAGAAAATGAACAAAGAGACGTAGCTGAAAAAATTATCTCCATCAAGAAGAAACCGAAGAAGAAGCCTATAAGACAGAAGTTGCGCGAGGATTTACCTCGGATTGAAACTACATTGGAGCCTGATGTGGATACTGCTGGAATGACGAGGCTTGGAGTCGAAGTCAGCGAGAAACTTGAGATCGAACCAGTCAAGTTCTATGTGAGAAAGACAGTTCGGCCAAAATATATTGATTCCACCAATAGGATTCATATAGCACCTCTAAAAGATCCATTTCCTAAATGCATGGCTGGTGCTAGCCTAGTAGCACATGTAGCTGTGCAAAAATATGTTGATCACCTTCCTCTCTATCGGCAAAGCAAAATATTTAGAAGGGAGCAGATTGATATACCGAGATCGACCTTGAATGGTATGATCAATCGAGCAGCAAGATTACTTCAACCCCTTTACTTGGTGCTGGGCAAATTAATTTTGGAATCTGGCTATTTACAAGCAGATGAATCCAGTATCCCAGTATTGACGACCGATAAACCAGGAAGTGCCATGAAAGGCTGCATGTTGGCTAAAGTTGCTCCGGAAGAAAAACTTGTAGTATTCGACTATATTAAAACCAAGCAAAAACCTAATATTCTTGGATCCCTAGCCGGATTTAAAGGATATCTGCAGGTCGACGGAAATGTGACCTACGAAAGCAAAGGAAAAGAAGAAGGAATTGAGCTAATGCACTGTCTTGTGCACAGTCGTCGTAAATTTGAACAGGCCCAAGAGTATGATCGAGTTCGATCTACTCACGTCCTAATTGAAATTAAGAAAATCTACATGTTGGAACGTCAGTTTTCTGAGGCTCACTTAGGGCACCAGAGCATAGCTGAGAAAAGACAAAAACAGACGGTTCCGATTCTGCAGGATCTCAAGGAATGGTTAGAGAAAAATTATGATGACCACGCACCGCCCAATCCATTTATGAATGCCCTTCGTTATATGTTACTCAGGTGGCCAGGATTAACTAAATTCACAGAGAATGGCAGCTTAAGGCCAGATAACAATTTGATCGAAAATCAAATTCGTCCACTGGCATTGGGTCGAAAGAATTATTTATTTGCTGGTTCTCATCAGGGAGCCAAGAACGCAGCAATATTTTATTCACTATTTGCAACCTGCCGACTTCATGGCCTTGATCCAAAGATGTGGTTGCAAGACGTACTTAATCGTATCGCTGATCATCATGTTAATAAACTCGAAGAACTACTACCCACTGCTGAATACAAATTTGCCAGCCAGGAAAATCTAGCCGCATAATCACTTAAAATCCAGGCTACCTGTGAATCGCCGAACGCTTACCATCAAAATGCGAGCACACGGACTGAAAAACGACTGATTAAAGCAAGTTCCTGCGGGCGTGCAAATGCTGCCATCATTCTTGGCCCACGCTATCTAAGCAAGATTTTGTAAAGAGACAATCTGTACGAAAAAAGAGCGCGAGAACATGTCCTATTGGCCATTTTATAAGCTCTCAATTCTATCCCACTTTTCCAGTCTGTAACTCTGTCGGTAAATAGTCATTGGGTACAACGGTCTGGCTGCATGTGTCGTGATGCCCATTCACGTTTATTGATTACCGGATACATCGTTTCTAAAATACAAATCCTGACTCTAAAGTTGACTTTTGGCATCATGATCATCATGCAGCTTGTTATAATCAGGAACTAAACCACACCAAGTTCTATCATTTTCATAACAAAATTTGCTGAATGTTGCGCTGCCTCTTTTTTCACAGCATCATTTTTATCTGAGGTTTTGTCCATTACTGATTTGACGATTAATGTTTTAGTGTTGCCATTGTTAGCAATTTGACAAGCTCGAGCTATTCCATAACCCTCCATTTCTAGCCCCAAAGTTTTTCGATCCTTCATTTGAGCTATATCTTCCAAAACCCCAATTTTATCAATCACCGCTGTGCTGCATGCCATAGGTTCATAATGAATCTTCCCTTTAAAATGCAATTCTCCAATAATATTCTCTTCTTCAGCCTGAATTTTCTGGATAAGCTTATCATTTAGCTCAACGCCTTCCCATTCACCAAGAAATTTATCATCTTGTAATTTTCCTTTTTGAAAAGTGTAAACCTTGGTAGCAACTATAATATCTTCCAAATCGAGATGTTCAACATCTTTCCCACCACAAACACCGGGCATGATTAAGATCCGTGGATTAAATTGGGTTATAATGTCAGTTGCAACAATTGCAGCATCCACCATACCAGTATTTAAAAGAGAAGCATAAACAATCTTAATTTCTCTATTTGTTTTTAAAGTACCGAATCTGATTAGTTTTTTATCGTCCTCAGCAATTTCTCCTTCATAATTAATATAAGGTTCTACGTATTTTAGCTCGTCCTTGTATAATGCAGTAATTATGGCATAATCAAACCTATCTCTTTGCTGGGCTAAATCACTTTTATTCGTTTCGGCTTTGGCTTCATTTTCTTCCTTAAACTCCCCAAAATCCATTGTTAATATTTTTTCTGTAATATCTTCTCCAAATAGAGCCATGCCTTTTAAGTTTAAACTAGCCCTTCTTCCATAAAAATTAGGCTCGATAAATCCTTTGTCGGCTAGAACTTGAGCTGAAACTGTTTTCTCCTTCCAAAGCTTTGTGGCCTTGTATATTTTCATAGAACGGAGACCACCGAATGATTGGATTTCTCCACGTATATAAATCTTTGGCTTACCGATCTTATATGCATCAACAACTTTTTTAAGTTGTTTTTCATCCAAATCCATTAGCATGTTAGTACCGTAGGAGTTTGAATATAGAATATGGTACATTTTCATTTTTCTTGATTATAACGCTCCGGCTACAAGCGTCTGTATTGGCTAGCAATCTATGGCCTATGAACTTCTTGTTAGCGCTCTCAAATTAGCAAACCCAACATGATTATTTCAGCTCTGATCTGCGTCAGCCAATATGACGTCTTGGTAGCCTGTTACTCATCGTATCTATTTCAAAAGTGTCTTTAGGTCAATATGATAATTAGCAGCATTTAGCTCTTTTGCTACTTTTACTCTCCATGCTTCATTAAACTTCACATACATTACTCCTCCGTAGTCACTCGGTATTTCTAAATTTCCAATATCTTCATGAAGAATACAAACATTCTTTCTTCCAATTTTTCCAATGAAGTATCCCATTTCAAGGATAACATTTTGCCGAGCTCTTAATAATTTATCTTCTTCACTTCCTGATTTTGCATAGCCATAGTCATCCCCGGAAAGTATAACAATTGCAAATTGGACATCAGCGTATTCTTCAAATTTCTCAATTATCGTTTTTCCCTGGTTAGGTTGTTCATGGAGAATTATTGGTTCCAAACCTGATTCGCTTAAGAATCTTGCTACAGTTTCCTTCATTTCATTATTGTGACCATGGACAATGAAGATTCTATTGGATTGTTCGACTTGCTCTGAGGTTAGAGCAACTTCCGCAGCAGGTGACATCAAGTTTGGTGGACCACTTATAAATTCTTCAAGAACATTCTCTCCTGTTCTGTATGCTTCTTCTTTTGATACCCTTACTGGTCTAAAACTTACGAATCCAGCATTAGCCCGACGTCTCCGCGCTTCATTTCTGCGATTTCTAATTTCATCAACGATTTGCTCAATAGGTTTTTGTGTCCGTCTTATCTCTACTCTTTCAATTTCTTCCAGTTCAACAGTTGTACCGTTCAAGAATAGATTTTCTCCAGTTTCATAAGGTCTAACTATTCGTTCAATCAATTCTTCATCACTTAGATCAAATATCCATTCTGAATCTTTATCTCTTCGGTCTATTCTTACGTGGTACTTCATTACTTTAAAATTTATGATGAGTAACTTACATATATCGGCACCTTCTAGATATCATTCCTTCCCTTTTCTCGCAAATCACTGATCCGGATGGTGTCTAACGGGCTTCTAATCCCAGTTACCTGATTTGTGGTTACGTGAGTGTATACTAAGGTAGTACGAATATCTTTATGACCCAAGAGCTCCTGTATGAATCTGACATCCGTGCCTCGGTCCAACAAATGCGTTGCAAAGCAATGACGCAATGTATGAGTGGTAACCCGTCGTGTAATGCCCGCCAATCTGGCTGCCTTGCGCACCACCTTTTGCACGCTCTTTGATGAATAGGGCTTTCCGTGTTCGGCACCCTCAAACAACCAATAGATGGGTTGATATTCGTTGAAGTAGAGCACCAGAATCTCCTTGAGGGTCTGACTCAACATGACCATTCGATCCTTCTTTCCTTTCCCACCCTTTACCAGTACCTGATTGCGATCCCAGTGTAAATCCTTCACCCTCAGGGACAACAATTCATTGAGTCGCAAACCCCCTCCATACAAGGCGTAAAGCAAACAGATATGCTTGAGATTAGAAAGCGACCGGAGCATGCGATCCACCTCTGCCGTACTAAGAATGGTGGGAAGATATCTGCCCTTCTTGGGTCGCTGCACCTTTTCTAGTGCAAATTCGGGAACAAAAGTAACCTTGTCGTAATAAAATTTAATGGCATTAACGGTGAGGTGGATCAAGCTTTCAGAAACCCTTCGACCAGCAATACTCGACAAATATTGATTGGCTACTACTGCACCGACCTTTTCCGGAGATCTCGGATGCAAATAATCAATGTATTTACAAAATGCCCCCACATATGAACGAACCGTGTTCCAACTGTAACGAAGACGAATGAGGCAATCAATGTACGCTCGCAATACCGCTTGATGTGGTCGCTGAAACTTTTTGATTAGATGATCTCTGCGATCGGCCCAAGTACGCAGATCCTTCTGATACACCTTAGGCTCGCCTGGTAGTCGATCTATGATTCGAGCACCCCGCTGCTGATAGTGATCGCACAAGCGGTCAATGATCTGGCGGTCGTACGGGATGATCCAGCGGCGATGTGTCCGATCGTAACATCGATCCGAGATGGATTTCAGATGGGTGATGTCTCTAGCATGACCTCTAAGTTTGATCATGACCGACCTCGGAAACTCAGGGGTCTGATACAATTCTAAAATAAAGGGATTTTCCTTTTTCTGAATAAGTCCCACCAATTGTCGATAGGAATCCTCCTCCCAACAACGATACCTCTCCTGCAGCGCCCTCAAATTATAGAGGGTAGATTTAGCAATCCACTTCCGAACCCCATTGTGCCAGAAACACCGGTCCAGCCCCTTTAAAAAGAGCACCTCAGATTGACGGTAAGGAATTTGGATGGCAAATCCCTTGCTTGACCATTCTATTTTCAAATGAGGGGTGGCACCCTCTATGTCTAATGCCTTTGCAACAACAGGTAAAGGCGTTTTAGATGATGCATCCCGGTGAGATGCTATGCCGTTAGTGTCACCCATTGACCTGTCCTGGGTGGTTCCGGTAACTTGAGACTGGTCAGCCCGAATCCGTTTTCCAAGCTTGATCAATTCATGATCTTCATGGTCTACGACGCAGTAGGGAATTTTCAATCGCAGAAACTCGCGGAGGGCAGAATAAGTAAAGGGAATATGCCAAAAGGATAGAGTTGCATCATACATCCCATCCGTTAGGGTACTGATCTCATCCAGTATTTTGTTATCACCATGGAGACGCAGCGCTATTCTCGGTGCATTGGAAATGCTGAAACGTTCGATAAAAATCATTGCTTTCGCTTTAATCAGAGTCACATCATTTAATATGGCCATTCTCGACCACCCAATATCCGTATCCCTTTACATGTCTCAGTAACCTCCTTACTTGAATAGGTAAGTTGGGCATGATCAGTAGCCGGGTAAACGGCTCCATCCGTACACCCGGCAGTTTGCTCAAATGGTGATTAAGCCATAGGTCTGAATCACATTTGATCGCGAGGTAGGGCTTACCCTTCATCTCGAACGGTTCCAAAACAATGGTAAAATCGTTGAATTCTCTCTGCTGTTTCATCTTGAATTGGTTTAATTAATGAAGAATGCATCGGTCGATGTTGCGACCCGATGATGCAATCCTACGAAGAAATCTGACCGTTAGCCGACCGCAAACGACTATAAGCGATTCTATCGGATAACATCGTTTCTTGTTGAAAATCATCCGTTTAGCCTTGGATTATTGGCAGAGTTTCTGCAATTTACTGCAAGATTGACTTCACCAACATTTGCACCTAGAGACAACTGCGAGATAATCCAAATTGAAACCCCCCCATAGATTTTCACATAAAAATTGCATCCTCTGTGATAAACCACTCAAGGGACGAGCAGATAAGAAATACTGCAACACCCACTGCAAAAACCTATATGCCTCCAAAATTCGACAGATAAATTTGCCAATTCGGCAACGCATTGACCGGTTTCTGCATCGAAATCACACCATCCTTTTCGAACTTCAAACCTCCGCTAATCGAGCTACGAAATTCTATGTACCTCGAGCTAAACTTCAGCGCATGGGGTTTAGATTTAACAACTATACCAGCACTTATCTGAATTCGCGCGGAAAATTATACTACTATGTCTACGACTATCGATGGATGGAGTTTAGCGATGACATGATCATGGTCGTTCACAACGGACCTCGGTCATCTCACACAGATTAGCTATTCGTTCTTGAATGCATTCCCAAAACCAACATCTCATACAGAGATCATTTCTACAGGACCTCAAGCAAATACCAATTGAAAGAATGGGCTCCTACTATATCATTCTTGGCTGGTCCAAATCACAGAAAAATCAGAGGCAGCATCAAGCTCATTTATATCCTGATCATGGGGGTAGCTAAAAAAGATACGCTCCCATGAAGTGCACTAACCTATTTTGCCTCAACGGCCGTACAAAATGTCCCTGATCGTGAAATCGAACCAGTCATCGATACTCGGCTACAACTGGGTTTTTAAAAAAGGGCCTGCGAAATATAAAATCTCCGATCAAATAAGTAGTTTAAGTGAGATTTATTCAAATGTCGTGATGGTGATGGTACTTAGATCAACCATAACCCTGATTCTTTCATGTTTTATCACTTCGATGCTTGCTGCACAACAGAAGGCTGTGACCGAAATGGGAGAGGAGGTGATATTATTCGATGATGGAACCTGGAAGTATCAACACGAAAAAGATTCGTCGGAAGATAGCATACCCACCAATCCTACACCTTTTGAAAAGGACGATCAGGCAACATTCCTGCTGAAAAGCAAAAATCTCAATGCTGGCTTTTGGTTAGATCCCAAAGTCTGGACCTTCAAAAAGGCTACCAATAATAAATCTGCAGAATATGAACTGAAGATGAATGATGCTGACTTGTATGGGATGATTATTACTGAAAAAGTTGAAATACCCCTGCAGGCCCTCCGATCCATTGCCATTAAAAATGGTCAGGCGGCTGCACCAGATCTAGTCGTTGTTGATGAAGAGTATCGAACAGTAAATGGCCTTCGTGTTTTACATCTTCAAATGGATGGCACTACCCAAGGCATTAAATTCTCTTATTATGGATACTATTTCTCAAATGAAAATGGAACCATACAGTATCTCACCTACACTTCACAGAATTTACTGAGCTCCTATCGAGAAGCTTGCAAGAGACTATTAAATGGTTTGGTTGAAATGAACTAGGTGGCATAGGCAGTCAGTATGCACCTGGGAGCTGAAACATGCATTGATCATGCACATGATATGTCTCCCATGCAAAATACGGAAAAGCCACTCGACCGGAGACCATATCTGAAATCCAGCATGCCTCATTTGCATTAATCTGTAGTATATGTGTAGCCGAAAATTCCCAATTCATCTGCTCTTAGCTCTGTGGGTAGTCTGATCGGCTCATTAAATGTGAACTCCTTAACTTTAGGTATGCATAAGAACCTAATTCTAGGATTTGTCGCGATACTTTGGGCTGGTACTTTCCTCCGGTGCGGGCAGACCAGTCACACCATCCCGGCTACGGTCGATTTCAATGATCATATCCGACCCATTCTCTCCGACCGATGCTTTGCTTGCCACGGCCCAGATGAGAATACACGCGAAGCTGACTTAAGCCTACATACTCCGGAAGGTGCTTTTGCAGCTTTGGATGGAGATGATCATTTTGTGATCAAGCCCGGTGATGCTAAACGGAGCGAACTCTATTTGAGAATCGACTCAGATGAAGGCGACTATCAAATGCCTCCTCCGTCATCAAATCTCACCGTATCACCATACGAAAAATCATTAATTAAAAAATGGATTGAGCAGGGTGCAAACTGGGAGAATCACTGGAGTTTTATTCCTCCCGAAAAGCCACATGTTCCATCGGCACGAAACTGGGCAACAACTCCGATCGACCAATTCATCTTGCGTAAAATGCAATCGATGAAACTGGACCCCAATCCAGAGGCTCCCCGTGAAAAATTGATTCGCCGTGTCTACTTCGACTTAACTGGCTTGCCGCCCAGCAATGAGGCCATCCAAGAATTTGTGCATGACACAGACGAAAATGCCTACGAAAAGGTCGTCGACCAGGCACTGGCCTCAGCTGCCTATGGAGAGAGAATGGCAGTGACCTGGTTGGATGTGGCACGGTATGCCGATTCTCATGGTTATCAAGATGATCGACAACGAACCATGTGGCCATGGCGGGATTGGGTGATCGACGCCTTTAATAATAATATGCCCTACGATCAGTTTGTGACCTATCAATTGGCTGGTGATCTGCTACCCAATGCAACCTACGAGCAAAAGTTAGCCACCGGTTTCAATCGCAATCATGCCATCACCCAAGAAGGGGGTGTCATCAACGAGGAATATTTGACGGAGTATGCTGCCGACCGCACCGATGTTTTTGCCACAGGTTTCTTGGGTCTCACCATGCAATGTGCCCGTTGTCATGATCACAAGTATGATCCCATTACCCAAGAAGACTTTTATCAAACATTCGCTTTTTTCAACAACGTTAAAGACGAGCGTGGGCAAATCTCCTATTTTGACTTGGCACCGACTCCTTCCATGGCGGAGGAAAACCCCCAACGTGAAGAGGAGATTGAGCGAATCAAAGAAACCATCGCCAACCTCGAAGATCAGCTGACAGAGATGTCAGATCCAGATCTATTTCAAACTTGGAAGAAGGACTTTAATCCGGTCCAAGCATGGGATCTGACTCGTGACTTTGTCGCAAAATTTAATTTGAATGAATCTGAAGGATGGAGCTTTCAAGAGCAAAACAAGCAGCTACCACCGGCACATGTCAACCTAAATCTACCACCAAGTATCGATCGTCCAGAGCGCGTTGATGGCATTGAAGGTGGAGCCTTGAAGTTTAACGGCAGCAACTTTCTTTCCTTAGGGGATGTAGGAGATTTTGATCACCACCATCCATTCAGTCTGGGCGCATGGGTCAAGTACGATCAAAACTTGGACCGCAACGCAGGGTTATTGGCCAAGAGAAATGGTGAACTGGCACGAGAGGGATATGATCTCTTCTTGCAACCTAATGGTATGATCGGATTTCGAATGGTTGGTGAGCGCAGGCTCGGCAATATGGAAGTAGTGACGCGCGCAAAAATTCCCAAGAGAGAATGGAAGCATATCATGCTGACCTACGACGGATCTGGAAAGGCCAGAGGAGTGAGCATTTTCATAAATGGTCAGCCCCAAAACCTTCGTATTAACGTAGACACCCTACACCGTAGCAGCATCTTAAATGGCAATGATTTTTTGGTGGGGAATTGGAATCATCGAGCCCGAAAATCCCAGGAGCGCTGGGGGTTTGCCGGTGGATCCATAGATCAACCCATGATTTTCAATCGACGTTTATCTGCACTGGAAATCAAAAGCATATACCACAACGGTGTACCCCAGGCAGCATCTGAGGCAGACCTAAAAGATTTTTACAGGCTAAATATCTCAGCAAAACATCGGGAGATCAGGTCACAACTATTTGATTTGCGTGCCCAGGACTTGACCATCCCTTCGGTGATGATCATGGGGGAGCGGG
The DNA here is from genome assembly GCA_965223215.1 of Saprospiraceae bacterium. Taxonomy (GTDB): domain Bacteria; phylum Bacteroidota; class Bacteroidia; order Chitinophagales; family Saprospiraceae; genus JABDMH01. Next base: position 2,174,693 of record CBDCVZ010000010.1, read on the forward strand.
ATACTATAAAACCCACTTTCGTTTTAGCACGTGGTGCTTATGATGCACCAGGAAAACCAGTGAATAGGTCTACTCCAGAATCTATTCTTCCTTTTTCTCCAGAATTACCCCAAAATAGGTTGGGATTGGCCCAATGGCTCTTCGATGCTGAAAATCCCCTGACGGCTCGGGTCTACGTAAACAGATTATGGCAGATGTGTTTTGGACGAGGCATCGTCTCGACCCCAGAAGATTTTGGCAGTCAGGGCAAATTGCCCACCCACCCACAACTACTAGATTACTTGGCCACCGAGTTTATGGCGAGTGGTTGGGACATTAAACACTTACTGAAAACAATCGTGATGTCTGCCACCTATCGTCAATCCGTCGATGCCAGCCCCCAACAACGCCTCAAGGATCCTGACAACATTTGGCTTTCACGTGGGCCTCATCAGACCTTGACCGCTGAGATGCTACGTGACCAAGCACTTACCGTGTCAGGGCTGTTAAATCCTAAAATCGGAGGCAAGTGGGTCAAATTCTATCAACCTCCTGGCATTTGGAAAGCACTCGCCAATCAAATTGGTGAAAACAAATACCGCCCCAGTCGCGGTGAAGATCTCTACCGACGGAGTTTGTACAATTATTGGAAACGAACCATTCCTCCACCGACACTGCTCACCCTAGATGCACCCGAACGTTCAGTTTGTACGGTCAAACGTCAGGCTACCAGTACACCACTGCAAGCACTCATTCTCCTCAATGATCCTACTTATGTCGAAGCTGCCAGGGCTCTTTCTGAGCGTGTCTTGAAAACTAATCCACAGGATATCAAAGAGGGCATTGATCATATTTTTGAGCGATTCACCTCACGTCGGCCAAACACCACGGAGATCGAACAATTGAGTGGGCTATACGATCAAATCAAGCTAGATTTCGAAAGCGGATTAAATAATTTGGATGATTGGCTTCAGGTGGGAGCAACCCCCCCGGACACCTCACTACCTCCCATTGAGTTGGCCGCACTCACCGCCGTATCCTGCACCATATTAAATCTTGATGAAGCAAAACACAGATGATGAATAGACCAGGCACTTCATACGATCCCGCCATTGATCGATTGCATTTGATCAATCGTCGTCATTTCTTGTCCAGCCTCAGTCTAGGTATTGGCAGCTTGGCCCTGGGATCTCTTTTGGGTTGTCAGTCGAGTGGAGATCTGACTATGACTACCAAGACAGCAGGAATTCTAGGCTCAGGTCACCATCCGGCACGTGCCAAGAGAATTATCTATCTATTTCAAAGCGGCGGACCTTCTCAGGTTGACCTTTTTGAGCATAAACCAGTGCTGAGAAAAATGCACGGTCAAGAATTGCCCGATTCCGTGAGGCAGGGTCAAAGACTCACTGGGATGACGGCCAATCAGAAGACCAAGCCCCTCACCTCTTCGATTTATAATTTTGCGCAGCATGGCGAAAGTGGTGCCTGGATGAGTGAATTACTGCCGTACACATCGCAAGTAGCTGACGATCTGTGCTTTATAAAAACAATGCATACCGAGGCCATCAATCACGATCCCGCCATCACTTTTTTTCAAACCGGCTCTCAGCAACCTGGACGTCCTAGCATGGGTGCTTGGCTCAGTTACGGGTTAGGATCGGTCAATCAGAATTTGCCTGGCTTCGTGGTTTTACTTTCTCGGGGAGCACAAAGACCGCAACCCATTTATTCCAGGCTTTGGGGCAACGGTTTCCTTGCTTCCTTACATCAAGGCGTACAATTTAGGTCTGGTGAAAATCCAGTGTTATATCTTAAAAACCCCGATGGTTTGGCAGGGGAATCAAGAAGGGTGATGCTCAATCAATTAGAAAAACTGAATCAACTGTACCGCGATCAGATTGGTGACCCCGAAATTAACTCCAGAATAGCGCAATACGAGATGGCTTATCGCATGCAGACATCCGTACCGGAAGCGATGGATCTCAAGGGCGAGCCGGAGAGCACTTTTGCCCTTTATGGAGAAAGCGCACGAACGCCTGGCACCTACGCTGCAAATTGTGTACTGGCCAGAAGATTGGCAGAACGAGATGTCAAATTCATCCAATTGTATCACCTGGGCTGGGACCAACATTCGGATTTACCTCGAGAATTATCCTCGCAGTGCCGCGATACGGATCAAGCTTCGGCTGCATTAATCACGGATCTAAAGCAACGGGGGCTTTTGGATGATACACTGGTAATCTGGGGCGGTGAATTCGGACGCACCAACTACTCGCAAGGTAAACTGACGCGAGACAACTATGGTCGCGACCACCATCCTCGATGTTTTACCGTGTGGATGGCCGGGGCTGGAATTAAGCCGGGGCTTACCTTTGGAGAAACCGATGAATTTGGATACAATATTGCTAAAGATCCGGTGCATGTGCATGATTTCCAAGCCACACTCATGCATTTGTTGGGTGTGGATCATGAGCGCCTGACCTTCAAGCATCAGGGCCGCCGCTATCGCCTGACCGATGTACACGGACATGTGGTCAAAGACATCTTAGCTTAACCATCTCACACGCAGCCCGTAGTTTTGCCAGCAGCCAAGGATACTCCAATCCATAGGCTCAAATAAATATTTGTAAAAAAGAACCCTTGAAAAAGCACATTTATCATACGAAACTAAAATGGACCGGAAATCTCGGCGAGGGAACAACCACATATCGAAAATATAGTCGCGATCATATCATCACCGCTGGAGGTAAGGAACACATCTTAGCTTCATCCGATCCTAGCTTTCGAGGTGATCCAACGCGTTATAATCCCGAAGAATTGTTTTTGGCATCTCTGTCCGCATGCCACATGCTTTGGTTTTTACACCTCTGTGCTACTGCTAGAATTGTGGTAACTCACTATCGAGATGCTGCCGAAGGCACCATGATCGAAGAAACGGATGGAAGTGGTCGATTTACCGAGGTCATTTTAAAGCCAGTTGTTACTCTGAAGGGAGATATTGACCCTAGCACATTGTCGGAAATTCATCATGAGGCCAATCAGAAATGTTTTATTGCAAATTCATGTAATTTTCCCATTCGGCATCAGGCTACTATTGAATAGTAAATTACCCGTGATCAATGATGGAATATCAAGGAGATAAAGAGGATGGTCGAGCTATGCAATCAGCCCCGAAAAGACCGCCATTTTGCCATTAAATACCAGGACGGCATTAGTATTGACATCGTTGCGTATCATGAGCCTACCAATAAATTGATTAGGCGTAGGGGGCGTTTTTTCATCAAAACCCATAGCTGGAATCTAGCCGAATTTTCCATCTCTGGATTGGAGCTGGGACGACACTGAAACATGTCGGGCTTTTGATCATAGCCAACAAAAGAATATATATTTCCGAATATTTTAAAATGTGTAGATTTTGACGATGTCATTAATATTCACTATTCGGCCTAATACAAAATAAAGTCCTTGGGTTTGATTGGTTCGGGCAAATCTGTCTCATTTAGCATATCTCGAAGATCTATTTCAATGGTTCGACATAAGGCAGTCATCGGTACATCATTTATTCTTCCCTCGAAAGGATCTTCACTGTTATCACCAACTGTATCCATCGTGACAAATATCCAGGATATCAAGACCGAAAAGGGAATCATCAGAAAAATAAACCATTGCTTCATTAAATCTGTTGAAATTGCATCTTGTTCAAAGACATCCAAGAGACCGAAGGGCAGAAGTAATACAAAAATCCAGGTAAACACCTTAGCAAAATAGCCGTACTGTCTCGGGAAAGGCGTATTTTTTATCCGCTCAGCCTTGCCCTGGAGATTATAAAACTCCTCCAGTACTGATTGTAATTGGTCTTCCTGAAATCCATCGATAATATGCTCTTCTCGGAGTCGAGCAACGTCTAGCCCCTGGTTTTTAATGAGGTGTGTAGCAGGATTGACACGTTCTTCTAAATCTTTATATTCTTCCGCATCGACGAATTGAAAGGCCTCGGTACAAGAAGGGTTTCGTTCACCGTGTCGGTCAAATAGTTTCTCCACCCGAGTGTTCTCCTTGATGGCCCAGGGCTTGGGTTGTCGTAGTTGTACCCTGAGGGCATTGATCCAGGCAATGTGCCGATACATTAACCTTTGCTGTAGTGCTTCATCTTTATCTTTATCCTCAGATCTGACAAAACTCAATAAGAGCATTCCCCAAGTCCGACTATAATTTATGATGCCTCCCCAGATTTTCCTTCCCTCCCAAAAACGATCATAGCTTTGACTATTCTTAAAGCCGATGTAGAAGGCTACTGCAATGCCGATGACACTAAGTGGTTGAAAAGGTATATCAATAAAAGTCCAACCGAGAAAGTAATACACACAAAAAACTGCGGTGGCGTAGAAAGTAAAAAAGAGCAGGTTTCTCCAGGCATAACGCAAAATCAGCCCCCAACCTATATTTCGCTTGATGTACATGGTTTAGAATTAATCCGCTTTGTATTTCGAAATTCTGGTTTTTTCGTTCTAAAAAAAGTCAGCGCAAATCTTTCCAAGGTGCTTGATCGGCTACGTCTTCCACCTCATATCCCGTTGGACCCACTGCCGGGCCTAAGATGGCCAATAGTTTGGCGTTTCCATCAAGACCAAAGGATGCATGCACACAATCTGCCGGGATACAAACACTGTCTCCAGGACCTAAGATCATTTTTTTCTGATCAAGCCATTGCTCAATCTGTCCATGCACCACATAAATCACTTCTTCCTGTTTCGGGTGCTTGTGAAAGTTATGGCCCTTACCGGAAGAAAGTTCAACATCCAAAACAACCAGATCTTTAGCCCCACAAGTCAGCGGTCCACTGATGGTGGCGAGCTTTCCCCAGTCGAGCTGCTCAAATTCAAGATGTGTCTGCTTGATAAATTTTCCTTTGTTCATGTTTTCATAATTGAATTAGATCGTGTTTGCGATCGTTTAAAAATGGTCCACAAAGATGAAATAGAATTTCGACTTTGAAAGTCAGTCGATGGCTACAAGGTTGGAGCTTTCACTTCGATCACACCTTGCATGGTACGCCAATGACCAGGAAAGGTACAGACAAAAACGTATGATCCAGCCTCCCTAGGCACATCCCAAATTAGGGACCTTTGTTCTCCTGGATCAACCAGTCCTACTGCCTTTAAAATCTGCGGCAGATCCGGCACATATTCCTCGTCTGCCCCGGCACCACTTTGCGCCATCTGGTCGGCAGATTGGCCAATTAATTCCAAACTACCCGGTGCACCGATTAAAAGATTGTGCTGCATACCATCATTGTTGATGAATATGATCTTGACTCTTCGACCAGCCTGCACTGAAATCATCTCCGGATCATATCGCATTTGATCCGGTAAGGTCTTAATGGTGATTTCCTGCTCCACCGACTGCTCCAAAGCAGCCAATTCGCTAGACAATTGTTGGGCGTAGGGGCCATGGTGTTGGAGAAATAAATCTTGAATGGTCATGCCCTCCGCGAAGACGGATCGATGCGGAAAGAACTGCTCCTCAACTTTGTAGCGCCACCGACCGCTTAGATTAACAACTTCTTGACCAAATCGAATAAACAAGTCTTCCTCCTGGCCATAGATCCCACCGCGACCTCCGCTGTCTGTAACTCGAATGGTTATTCTGTTTTCTCCTTTCCGTAATATTTGACCAGGCACTTTATACACTCTGGGCTCATTCCATTTACGGGTACTTGTTCCGACCAGCACCCCATTGATGTACACCTCATCGCTATCATCGATTGGGCCAAGACTTAATGTAGCACTGCCCTGGCCTCCCAATTTCTCCAGCGTAAAGTTCGTACTGGTCCAGATGACCCCATCGAAGTTTTGTAAATCTTTAGCCCCGGTCTTAGACCACCTCGCCGGTGTCGGCAAAAACTTCCAGTCTTCGGTTTCTATCTCCATCCCTGACCAATCAATTTCTACTTCTTGCTTCGAGAATCCTGCAGCAATACGCTGTTCGTAAGCACGATGCATTGCCTGGGAGAATACCTCCTTATGCTTGACGGCAGATGCATACACTGCCCGAGCCAACCATTCATCCTCCTGGACAATTTTTGACTCACTCAAAGTCAGCAAACGTTCACCTATCGATGCGATACTGGGCATCTCAGTGAGTGCCAAGATGGCGGCCAGCAAAACTTCTTCTACATCATCAAAAATCCCCAATTCTTGCATTTTGATTAGGGTAAGTAGATCCTTCGGCAACACCCGAATGGCATTCTTACGCACAGCCGCACTCGGGTGCTTGAGGGCCCTGAATACGGAAGACAAGACATCTGCATGCTCCTCATTAATGACACCAAGTCCGTGCAAAGTCCACAGAGCATGAATGGCTCTGGTATCCAGACCGATTTCATCCATGTACTCATCTTTCAAAAGGTCTAACAAAGTCTCGGTGACATCTGGTTTTCCACGCTCGACCAGCAAGCGCTGTGCATGCATCCGCCAGCGTAAGTTGTCGTGACCCAATGCCGCCACTAGACCGTCGGTATCATCTAATTGCAGTGATTCAGGGATATCATGTTCGGCATCCTTATGGATCAAGCGGTAGATCCGGCCATGATCTTTATCACGGAGTGGATTAATGTGGGCATTGCCCAGACCATTCTCAAATCCAGGAGGTGTAGGGTTATGTTGGATGATGAAGTTATACCAGTCTAATATCCACACCGCACCGTCGGGCCCCACCTCTGCACAAACCGGTGAAACCCATTCATCAGCACTCGCTAATAGATTCCAACCGTCCTTTTCCAAATAACCTGCTCCATCTTTCTCAATCACTGCTCGATGCAGGAGATGACCAGTTGGTTCACAGACAAGGGCCACTCGATTCCAATATTCTCTAGGGAAATCACGGGCGGTATAAAAGGCATGACCCGCTGCTGCCGTAAAGCCCCCAAACACATCTACTTGACGAACATTTACCGTGTTGGGGTGAAAATGGTAGTGTCCATCAATCTTCTTGATGCTCTTGATTTTCAGACCTTCCACGTCCTCAAAAAACCTATCTGGAATTCCCAAATACCCACTATGGGTATTATTTGCCGTTGAAATAAAAACCTCGAAATCCTCAGTAAAGGAGAGCCCCCAAGTATTATTAGAACTGGCACCCATAAATTCCAAGGCTGATCCATCTGCTTTGAAACGATATGCTCCCTGTGAGAATTCAAATTTTTGACTCCCCACCGTACCATTAAAACCAGAATATCCCAAAACACCCCAGATCTGGTTGTCAAATCCGTATTGCAGATTAGAGGGTCCGGCATGCGTATCAAAGGTTCCCCAGCCCTCAATCAACACTTGCATTAGGTCAGATTTATCGTCACCGGTGGTATCTTTGAGAAAAAGGAAATACGGAGCCTGCGACACGATGACACCCCCTTGGCTATGGGTTAAACTGGTTGGGACACTTAGATTTTCAGCAAAAATGGTAAACTTGTCTGCCTGACCATCCCCATCCGTATCCTCAAGAATTTTGATGCGATCTGATCCCTCCCCTAATTCGCTAGATATTTCATTGGGATAGTCTTTCGTTTCAATCACCCAAAGTCGACCCCGCTCATCCCAAGACATATGAATCGGATTAATGATGTCAGGTTCTTCTGCAAATAATTCCAACTTGAATTCTGGGGGCACCTGAATATATTGCTGCGATGCATCTGCACTGAGCGGCATCTGCAACATCGGCGGGGGGTCTCTTTCTTCATAATTAGGAATTTTGGCCGCCTCGTACTTCAGTGGAGGTAGCTCTAAACGCTCTAAAGCCGCCAATTTTTTTTCTCCAATTCCCCAGCGCAATCCCTGTTCCAATAATCGATGAAATTCCGGACGACTCCACGTGCGTTCATCGTGACCCAACGCTGTGTAAAACACGCGTCCCTTACCAAATTCTTTGACCCATGTGTAAGGCTCACGGTGCTCTCCCGAAACCCGCTCCATGAGCACTTTAATATCCTTAGCAAATTTTGTGTGGATATAGGTCTCATCCCAAGTCCTAAAAGGTTGCACATTTTTCATGGCTGGATGATCTGGTGCGACAATTTCAGCTTGAAAGATTGCCGTATCATGTGCACTGAATTGCCCTCCCATCAACTCTACCACTTCCGGTGCATTGCGAAAGCAGTAACTTGCACTGTGAATGGGTAAAAAAGCTCCACCGTTACGGACGAAATTGAGCAGCGCATCTTTTTGAGGATCAGTAATCTCATCAATATTGGCATAAACCATCAATGCATCATAATGCTGAAAAATGTTCTCGTTGAGGTCATCTGGGTCTATAGTGTAAGTAAACAAAAATCCCCGCGGTGAAAGAGCCGCCGATAAATATGTTAGGTACAAAGACGCATCGTGATGTTTGGAATCATGACCTAAAAATAGCACGCGCACGTTTCCCGGCTCGACGGAGGCATCCGGTGATTTGCATGAAACGATGCATAGCAAAATAATTATACCGATTAAGATGCTGTCTTGCAGCGGTACTCTGAGGCCATTCATATTTCGCAGGTTTGATATTATCTAATTAGAGCTGCTCTGTCAAAATACAAAGTATTCCGTCAAATTCCGTCGGTTGCTCCATATCCTGGCAGCTCCGTAGACTGTCGAGGTTTCGGAACAAATCACTTCAAATTCGATCGCACTTTGTAATGATGAATGATCTCTCGATTTTCAGCATCCTTTTTCCTAATTTCCCGGCTTATTGAAAAAATCAAAAGGAAATAGATGCAAAGTAGATGGAATGAAGCGGACGCGGCCGCCTGTGGGGGTGATCTCTTAAAGCTGAGGGTATACACTTCCAGATTGCTTGGCCAAGATGCCGACTTGGTATTGCATGGTGGTGGGAACACATCCGTAAAAATCAAAGAGAAAAATATTTTCGGAGAGGAACAAGAAATTCTTTGTGTAAAAGGAAGTGGTTGGGATCTGGCCACCATTGAAGTACCTGGTTTTGCACCGGTCAAACTTGATGTACTCAAGAAATTGGCAGAGCTCGACGAGCTCTCAGATTTAGACATGGTCAAGAATCAACGAATGGCCATGACTGATCCATCGGCTCCAAATCCCTCCGTAGAAGCCATTCTACATGCCATCATCCCCTTCACTTTTGTGGATCATACCCATGCTGACGCGGTCGTCACCATAAGCAACACCCCTGATGGTGAAGCACGCATTAACGAACTGTACGGCAAGGATATGTTGATCATACCTTATGTCATGCCAGGATTTATTTTGGCTAAGAAAATCTATGAGATGACCAAGGGAATCGACTGGAATTCAATTGGTGGAATGATTCTAATGAATCACGGGGTGTTTACATTTGATGATGATCCCAAGGCCAGCTACGAAAAGATGATTGAGATCGTGAGTGATGCGGAGAGGTATCTGCAAGACCAAAATATTGCTCCGTTAAATGATACATCGTTGTCAGCACCTGATCCCTTGCGCATTGCTTTGTTCAGATCCCAGCTAGGGGAACTTTGGGGCCAGAATGTGCTGGTCCGCTTGAATCAGAGTCCTAAGGCAAAGGCCTTTAGTAATTTGGCCAATGTGGAAGTAGCCGCTAATAAGGGCCCTTTGACACCTGACCACATCATCAGAACCAAACGCACACCCGTTATTGTGACTGATGACTCTGGTAAGAACCTCGAAGCTTATGCTGCCAATTATGACCAATATTTTAGGGAGAACAATCGTGGCGAAACCCAACTCGATAAAGCACCGCGATGGGCCATCCTTCCTGGATATGGAACTCTAAGTATGGGCCCCACACCAAAACACGTTCAAATCATCGAAGACATCACCAGTCATACCATGGACGCCATTCATCAAGCAGAAGTCATGGGAGGCTGGACGGCTTTGGGGAAAAAAGATCTCTTTGAAATGGAATACTGGAGCCTGGAGCAAGCCAAATTGAAAAAAGCTGGCCAAGCAAAACCTCTGCAGGGTCGCGTGGCCATCGTCAGTGGAGCATATGGTGGGATTGGGAAGGCGTGTGTAGAAAAACTATCCAGTGAGGGTGCCGCGGTGGTGGCCCTCGATATCAATCCCGACATCGAAAGTCGCTTCGACCAGCCCGGTATATTGGGCATTAAATGTGATGTTACGGATGACAAAGCTCTTCAATCAGCACTTGAGCAAACCGTGTTTGCCTTCGGAGGCATCGATATGTTAGTCACCAATGCAGGTATCTTTCCACCGAGTGCCAAAATAGCAGAAATGCCCGCTGATATCTGGCAGCGTAGTTTAGACATCAATGTCACCAGTCACCAACGGCTTATTCAACTTTGTGTGCCCTATTTGGAGTTGGGCAAAAAATCGGCCATCGTCATCATTGGTAGCAAAAATGTTCCCGCACCAGGCCCTGGTGCTGCAGCCTATTCGGTGGCCAAAGCCGGAGTGACACAACTGGGCAGGGTCGCAGCCCTCGAACTCGGCTCCAGAGGCATTCGCGTCAATATCATCCATCCCAATGCCGTCTACGATACCGCCATTTGGACACCTGAAGTCCTGCAGAAGCGAGCAGATCACTACGGTCTAACGGTACAGGAATATAAGACCAACAACGTCTTAAGGACCGAAGTGTCATCTGCTGACGTCGCAAACTTGACGGTAGCTTTCTTAGGTGACGAATTTTCAAAAACGACTGGTGCTCAAATCCCCATTGATGGCGGCAACGATCGGGTGATCTAGGAACGGGACCAAAGGACCAAAAACCAAATCCCAAAGACCAAGATACAAAGGGATCCATTGGCGAATACCATACTTAGCCAAGTCTTCCCACCTATGGTTGGCAAGCTGGTCTGCTGGTAGGATAGAAGTCTCCAAATTCCAAAGAGATACAAAGGGGCTAACGCTAAATTTCACTTCTTCGTCAGGACAGCGGTATACGTAAAAACCAAGATACAAAGACCAAGATACAAGGGGGCTAACGTTAAATTCACTTCTTCGTCAAGACAGCGGTATACGTAAAAACCAAGATACAAAGACCAAGATACAAAGGGGCTAACGTTAAGATTTCACATCTTCGTCAGGCAGCGGTATCCTAGTAAAAGCCAAAACCAAATAACCAAATTCCAAGATACAGATGTGGGCAGACACCCCGGTTTAATTGGAGCGACAGCGGAAATTCAACCGGGGCGAAGGCGAGCGAGAGCCTAACCAAAACCCAATTCCAAAGACCAAGATACAAGGAGGCCAAAAAAACCAAGATACAAAGACCAAGATACAACGGGGCTAACGTTAAAATTTCACATCTTCGTCAAGACAGCGGTATAAGTAAAAACCAAGATACAAAGACCAAGATACAAAGGGGCTAACGTTAAGATTTCACATCTTCGTCAGGCAGCGGTATCCTAGTAAAAGCCAAAACCAAATAACCAAATTCCAAGATACAGATGTGGGCAGACACCCCGGTTTAATTGGAGCGACAGCGGAAATTCAACAGGGGCGAAGGCGAGCGAGAGCCTAACCAAAACCCAATTCCAAAGACCAAGATACAAGGAGGCCAAAAAAACCAAGATACAAAGACCAAGATACAAAGGGGCTAACGTTAAATTTCACTTCTTCGTCAAGACAGCGGTATGCAGGTAAAAACCAAAACCAAAAAACCAAATGCAAGTGCAACCGAAGGCTAAAAGACAATAAGCAAAAAACAGAATACCAGACGTAAAATTAAAGCCCAAAACCAACTTTCGGCAAGAGCCCCGTAGAGGGCGGACATCCCGGTTTAATTGAAGCGACAGCGGAAATTCAACCGGGGCTCGGGGGCGAGCACGAGCCGGCAAAGGCCAAAAACCCAAGATACAAAGACCAAGATACAACGGGGCTAACGTTAAATTTCACATCTTCGTCAAGACAGCGGTATGCAGGTAAAAACCAAAACCAAAAAACCAACATACGAGTGCGACCGAAGGCTAAAAGACAATACGCAAAAAACAGAATACCAGACGTAAAATTAAAAGTCCAAAACCAACTTTCGGCAAGAGCCCCGTAGTGGGTGGACACCCCGGTTTAATTGGAGCGACAGCGGAAATTCAACAGGGGCTCGGGGGCGAGCACGAGCCGGCAAAGGCCAAAAAGCCAAGATACAATTTCCAAGATACAAGGGGGCTAACGTTAAATTCACATCTTCGTCAAGACAGCGGTATGCAGGTAAAAGCCAAAACCAAAAACCAAATGCAAGTGCAACCGAAGGCTAAAAGACAATAAGCAAAAAACAGAATACCCTGGAAGTGAAGGGGCAGACACCAACCTGTCAACGTTATTTATGAGGCAACAAACTGCCCATTGCCCACTGCCACCTGCAACATTACCTTTTGCGATTGAGATTGATTTCGGTAACTTCCTTTTTCATAAAAAAGAACTCATCATGCTCAAGGAATATACACCCGATGCACGAAGAAAATTTCTACGTACTGCATTTGCGTCGCTGGCTGTTTCGCCGATGATCATGCCGCACCGCTGGTCAGATCAAAAGAAGGAGGAAGCCTTCCAGAATGCGCAGGCTGAAATCAAGATCACACGTTTAGAGACCTTTAAGGTGAAGCCGAGGTTTCTATTTTTAAAAATTCATACAGACGCTGGAGTCGTCGGTTTGGGTGAACCCATTACAGAGGGTCGAGCGGACACTTGCGCTACTGCTGTTGCTGAAATTGGAAAGTACCTAGTTGGTAAAGATCCCAGACGGATTATTCACCACTGGCAAGCCATTTATCGGCATTCTTTTTATCGCGGTGGCCCGATCCTGACGAGTGCACTAAGTGGGGTTGAACAGGCTTTGTGGGACATTAAAGGGAAACTATTGGGAATACCGATCTATGAGTTATTGGGAGGTGCAGTCCGTGATCGCATTCGAGTGTACGCCCATGCTCGTTCGCCCGAGGCGATTCGAGAGGCACGAGCTAAAGGTTTTACCGCTTTTAAAACGGGTGTAAAAAATGCCCGCCAATCTGGCATTGTGGCAAACCCTAAGTTCATCCGAACCGCAGCTGACAATTTCGGTGCCCTGCGAGAAGCCGTGGGAGAGGATGCAGATATTGGCATTGATTTTCACGGTGCCATCAGTCCCCAAAATGCTTCGCTATTAATTCATGCCATCGAGGAATATCAGCCCCTCTTCATTGAAGAACCAGTCAATTGTCAAAACGTGGATGTGATGGCAGATTTAGCTCGAAAGACCCACATCCCCATAGCAACTGGTGAGCGGATCTTTACCAAATGGGGCTTTCGAGAAATCCTGGAAAAAGGAGCCGCCTCAATCTTGCAACCAGATCTATGCCATGCGGGCGGCATCTTTGAAGGCCGATTGATTGCCGGTATGGCAGAAGCATATTACGCCTCCATCGCGCCCCACAATCCACTGGGACCGATTTCTTTGGCAGCAGGTTTGCAATTAGCCGCAAGTATTCCTAATTTTCTCTGCCAAGAGCAAGTAACCTTGGGCGAAGGATATTTGAAAGAACCGTTCAAGGTGAGTGATGGTCACATCGATTTACCCACAAAACCCGGCCTTGGCATAGAGCTTGACGACCAGGCCCTCGCAGATAAACTAGGACACGACTGGAGAAATCCGGAAACCTACTTAGAATCAGACGGTAGTGTGGTCGATTGGTGACCTTGGACAGTCGGCATTGAGCAAGGTATAAATAGAGATTCGAGGGGTAGATATTAGGAAAGAGATAAGATTATCTTCGCACCCTCAAGATTAACATTGCCAAAAATAAAGGGGTCTGAATTATTATTGAATTCGTCGCATGTGTAGGACAAGATCATTGGCTCTTTTATTTCATAAAAATAATATCTATACAGATCAAGTCCTAATTTGGTGAATTAGTTTTATTGAATATTTGAAATTGAAATTTTAATATGATTGTACCACGAACCTCTCGCCAGGAGATTATGGCGAAACTACAGAAGAAACTCGATGCGAAAATTCCGATACTAATAGCCAGTGCCGGGAGTGGACTAGTAGCACAACTACTCGAAAAAGCCGGAGCAGATTGCATCAACACATTTTCGGGAGCACGATTGCGAGCTAATGGCATGGGTACCATGTCCATGTTATGGCCAATCTTGGATTCTAATAAACAAACCCTCGACTACACCCGTGAAGATATTATGCCGGCCATTAAAGGGGATGCATTTATTTGCGCATGCCTCAATGCAAACGACCCTCTGAAGGATATGCGAATGGTACTACAACAATGCAAAGACATGGGTGTTTTTTCAGCCTCTAACATTGGCCCTTCGATAAGTTATGTGGACAAAGACAGTGAAATATACCGTGTATTGACTAAAAGTGGGATAACCTTGCAAAATGAAATTGAATTTCTGAAATTGGTCAAAGAAATGGATATGGTGTCCATAGGTCTTGCCTTCAATCTGGAAGATAGTCTGCAAATGGTGGAAGAGGGACAGCCGGATATTTTTTGTTTTCATGCTGGAACCACCAAAGGAGGGTTAAAGGGTTACGATTCGGGTGAAACCATCGAAGAAACCGCCAAAAGAACGGAGGAGGCAAACGAACAAATTCGAGCCCTAAAATCGGACGTCATACTAATCGCTCATGGAGCAGCCATGTCTAATCCGACCGATGCACAATTTATGCTGGATCATACTTCTGTGGATGGCATTTGGACCGGCTCTTCTACTGAAAGAATACCAATCGAAAAAGCAGTCCTGTCCACGGCGCAAGAATTTGCAGCCTTACGTTTTCCAGCGGATCGATAAGGTAGGTCGGTAGCCACGCTGAGTATTACTATTTAGACAATCAAAAAACGAAACATGTCAAAGACCATTGCCCTGCTTATCACCCTCGACACTAAAGATCAGGAAGCCGGATATCTCAGAGAACAGATCGAAGCCCGTGGACACCACGCATTGCTATTAGATATTGGTGTGGTAGGAGTAGCCGGCATTGCGGCTGATTATTCTCGTGAGAAGGTCGCGGAAGCGGGCGGTAAATCACTTGAAGAATTACTGGCCAATCCCACCAGAGAAGTTGCCGCTCCAATCATGGTAAAGGGTGCCACCAATATTCTTCAAAAGCTAATTGCAGAAAACAAGGTCCACGCCGTTTTGGGTCTGGGTGGTACCCAAGGCACTTCAAGTTGCTGTGATATCATGCAGGCACTACCCTATGGATTTCCCAAAATCATGGTTTCAACCATTGCCTCGGGTGATACTTCTGGATTTGTAGGCATCAAAGACATCACCATGATGTTTTCGGTGAGTGACATTCTAAAACTGAATCCCTTTACCCGTAAAATTTTGGCCAATGCAGCAGCAGCAGCTTGTGGCATGGCTGAAACAGAAACGATCTTTGACATGCAAAAGGGAGAAAAACCACTGATCGGTATGTCAAATTTGGGCGTGCTGACCAATGGAGCGATTCAGGCGATAAAATATTTCGAAGAAGCTGGATATGAGGTCATTGTATTTCATGCCGTAGGCTCTGGAGGAAGGGCGATGGAACAAATGATGAAGGAAGGGATCATCGGAGCAGTTTTTGACTATGCGATGGGTGAAATTGCTGATGACGTTTGGAAAGTGTTACGAGCAGGGGGCCCCGAGCGCCTTACCGTGGCCGGTAAATTAGGGCTCCCTCAGGTACTCTGTCCTGGTGGAGCAGAACACCTTGGTATTTTGGTGCCCCCCAATGAAGTCCCGGATGAATATAAAGATCATGATTACGTATTTCACAGCCCAGTCGTTTTTGTGCCTCGCCTAAATGCAGAAGAAATCGTTCGGGTCGCTGACGACATCTGTGAACGGCTTCAGCACACGAAGGGAAATGCGGTCTTTATGATCCCAATGGGTGGTGTAGGAAGGTATTCAAGGGAAGGGGGAGCCTTGGTGGATAAGGAATCGGACCAAGCATTTTTTCAGCGACTTCATGAAAGACTGCCCAAAAGCATTGAGGTAGTCGATCGACCCTTGTATGTAGAAGATCCAGAATTTGTGAAGGAAGCCGTGAATCGGCTCATCGGCCTGATTGAAAATTCCTAGCTTGTTACCTCAGTCCTATGCCAACCGAAAACCTGGTTCAAATGGAGTTGATGGCACCACAACAGCTGGATGCTGCCATTGCAAAAAAATCTATTGTCTACCTACCGCTTGGAGCCATCGAATACCACGGACCCCATTTGCCGGTGGGCCTGGATTGCCTGACCTCACACGGAATCTGTCTAGAAGCCGCTAAGCAACTTGGGGGTGTGGTCATGCCTCCCCTATACTACGGTATGACCGGTAGCATCGGTCATCATCCGTGGACTATTTGTGTAGAAGGAGAGGATGAGTTTCTTGCCCTGCTCAGAACCACCCTGAAAAGATTGCAGGACTTTCAGATTAAAGTGGCGGTTATTTTTACTGGACATTTTGGCCGCCGGCAATTGGCTGCTTTAACCGCACTAAAAAATGAGTGGTCCGCTGCCGATCAAACGATGAAGTTGCTTTGCTTGTCCATTCACGAGTGCGATGATGCTATTTTAAAAGGCGATCATGGAGCGATTTTCGAAACTTCAGTCCTTGCCCAGCTCAGACCGGAACTCGTTCATCTTAACCGCCTGCCCGACCAGAAGGCACATCCTGCCAATGACCCTGAGAATAATAGTTGGGGACCACACCGCCGCGATCCTGAAAATGTACTCTTCGGCATCCTAGGGGATGACCCCAGAAATTATGACCCCAAGCAAGCGAAACAACTTCACGAAACTTTAATAAACTGGCTTATCAGAGAAACCGATCATATTTACGACTCTTAATCCAATCTCACTAAGCCGCTGAGGTCCATAATACTCACACAAATTCGTAGGAGTAGTATAAATTGTAGAAAGGGCCCAAGTGCTAAAAGTTCACCACCCGAGCCCAAAAAACGGCAGCTAATTATCCCTCACTACCAGGTCGATTACATTGGCATTCAGAAGCGACCTACCTGATTTAGTATCTGACATTCTCGACTCTTCAGCACCCAGACAAAAGTCATCCAACCAAAATCGGCTGTCTATGTCTATCGCATAGAAATTTATTCCGGCAAATTGCTTGGTACCAGTATTCGACTGGGCACTCCAGCTTGCCGGCCAGCTAGTCACCACACGTCCATCGATGCTAAAGGTGATCAAATCATTAACGAGGTCGATCGAGAGGGTCATTTTGGTCCACACTCCCTGTTCATAATTAAATCGAATGCTCCGATTATTGACCTCCACCCTCCCGGTCGCGTCTCGATCAAAATAGAATTGGGCACCAAATTCTCGTCCGGCTTGCTTGAATTTCTGAATATTAAAGTATCCACTATTATTACTTCCCACATACATCTTCCATTGCAGTTCATACGTTCCATCTACCATCAAAACTGGTAAATAAAGGATGTCGGGATTCGCCACGGGTGCATAGGCCATTTTGATAACATGCCCCCAGCTATAACTTTGTAACTCTGCATGACCTGCCGATGAAGACCACCGCTTCCAGTGATCAGCCTGTTCAAAGCCTGCTTGCGTCAGCGCCTCAAAATCTTCGCAGGCAATGATTGAGAGCGTTTCGGGGCAAGTGCAAGACTCGATGCCAGGGTCAACCTCGGCCGGATATACCTGTTTTATGAAGTCTATATCGGTCGAAGATAAACGCGTATTCCAGGTAGGATTCCAAGTTCCAATCACGAGCGAACGAGGGATATAATAGTGCATGATGGAAGCAGGATCATACTGCGAATAATTAGAACTTGCCAGACTATATTTTCTAAAAATATTTCCGTCCACCTCGCTCGTTGACCAGTCTTGCGTTCTTTGGTAATACTGATATACGGCTGGTCTATTCCAATTAATCGAAACGTTGGGGTGTTGATGTTCATGAGACAGACCCAGGGCGTGACCAAATTCGTGTAGGGTAGTTCGCCTGAATTCCGAGTCCCTGGTTCGGTTATTAAACCATCCGAAATTCATGGTAGCACGTGTTGCAGAAATATATTGATTATTGCGACCCACGTAAGACCACGATCCAGAATTACCTTCAAATGAGATTCGAATGTCACTGGGTTCGGAGTCGACAAACTGAAATCTAATGTTGGCGTGCTGTGACCACTCATGGGCATATTGTTTTACCTTACTTTGCACATAAGAAGATCCACCCAAAAAACGAACCCGCAGGGTGGATCTATTCCAAAATACTCGCTGGTCGCCAAAGGCCCGCGCAGGATTTTCTACGTGAAGTTCGGTACAAATATTGGGTAACTCTGATCCCGACATTTCCTCAAATGGACCATATGTTTCCAGATCGAGTTCCTCTCGTTCTTTGGCACAGTTTGAAAAAAGAACCAGCATAATAATTGATATCGATACGCAGACATACCTTGGTTTCATGACCCGAAAATTTGGTGAGGTATCGATTAAACTTATGAGGTGTTCTTGAGGCAGTGAAAACTGAAAGTACAACTCGAATACTTGTCAATTTATCATTTCATACCCTGCCATTAACCTAACTTTAAACTGTTCGTACTCTTCCTTAACAGATTCGAAAGAACCATACTTTGAGAGATTACGTTGACCTCTTCTGCTGCGGATTCTTCTCACACCTACAGTTCATCGTCTGAAAATGTCATTTCACAGGATTTGGATTGTCCTGCGGGCTTCAGCCGCCTAAATTGCCCACTCACGTAGTTGCATACCATGAAAACAATCTCCATCTTAATTTTGGCAGCAATCTTATGCTCCATAAATACATCCGCTCAATCCACCCTCTGGATCCATCAATTGGCCTCCACGAATTTTCTAAAGGTTGATCAGCTAAACCGGCCAGCGTCATTCCCGCATAGATTCGATTTTGATCTCTTTTTGAAAGAACACCTAGATTACCCTAAAGCAGCTCGTGACTATGCAATCAGTGACTCTGTGATAGTAGGAATCGAGATTTCATGCCAGGGAGACCTCGAATCTCTACAAATCCTCAAAACAGCCGGCTATGGCTTTGATGAAGCCGTGGTAAATGCAATCAGAAAATTACCGCGACTTGTACCGGCGATGCAAGATGGTAAACCAGTGAAGTCCGAGGCAAGAATAAAGCTTCACTTCAAAAGGGAGTAATCTACTCAATCCAATATCCTCGTGATGTGAACCAAGCTGCTCACATCATTGGTCATCTGCCTGGCAAATCTAGTCGCGCGGCAAGCCAAACCTGGGAGTCATCAAAATGCATCTGGTCACCCCTCACTGAGTCTTTTACTGAGGCCCAAAGAAAAAGGGATTGATTCGTTGTAATCAATCCCAATTCAAAAATGGTTTCCTAAGGTTGCTAGGTCTGCCTGAGAAACATTGGGTACCTAAATGATCCGTCAGGACTTAATTTCTTTAGCGAGGCTGTTTGATTGTTTTTCTTATTGTCAGCTTTCTTTGTTGCTACAACTTATAGTGGATTACCGATCTAAATTGTCCTATGCCATCGCCTCATTTTTTTTAAATAATTTGCCGATCCAAAAAAAAGAACCGACATCTTCGTGCCGGTTCCCTAAGACAACAGTTGCGGTTTAATGAGGTATATTCGTTAGTCTGCCTGAGAAACATTGGGTACCTAAATGATCCGTCAGGACTTAATTTCTTTAGCGAGAGGCTTTTTTGATTGCCTTTCTACTTGTCAGCCTTCCTAATTGCTACAACTTATAGTGGATTACCAATCTAAAATGTCCTGCCGTTGCCTTATTTTTTTTAATAATTTACTTAACTAAAAAAAAAGAACCGGCATTTTCGTGCCGGTCCGATAAACAAAAGCTGAGGCATGATAAGGTACGTTGATTTAGATCTGCCTGAAGAAACACTGGGTACCGAAATGATTCAACAGGGTTTAGTTTCTTTGGGTGGGAGCAATCACTTTTCGATCACCCTAACATTTAATTGGTCCTTGATTCCTCCAGCTAGTATTTCAAAATTGGGAGGGGTCGTTCGATCTAAATCATCCGATTCCGTCGAGATCTCCCGATGTGATAAGGTTGGATAACTCTTGAGGAATAATCTATTTAGCGACTGGAAGGCTTCAATTTGCATGACGATTGTTTTTTATATGCGAGATCAGCTCTGTTACACCACTGACAGTAGATCAATGAAGTAGTCACCACTCATCGTGTAGTTGAAAGTGAGCTCTTCTTGCAAGAGGTCAAGGTGTGCATCGTCTCGGGCTTGGCCAGTGATCCAATTGTAGGCCTGCTGTAGGCTGTCAAAATCCTTGCGTATCATGATTTTCATTTTTATCTGGTAGTTTGATGTTTCTTACACCATATAGTGGTATGGACATCCTATTTGTCCTCTTTTTTGAAGCCTTTTTTCGATTTCTTTTTTGATCGAGCTCTGCCAGATGACATAAAAAAAAGGAACCGGCAAGCTCTGCGCCGATTCCTTACAAACTACTGCTGAGGTTTTCTGAGGTTGGGTTTCCTTAGGGCTGCCTGAGAGTTACTGGGTACCTGAGTAACATACCAGGGCTTAATTTCTTTGCATCACTAAATGAATAGGTGCTCATCGTTGTGGCGAATTTGCTTGGGTAGCCGGCTCGCTCGACCATTGATCAGGGTTCGTACACCTGAAAAGTTAAATTGGTTTGGTGTAGGTGCGGTGTTGTTTTGGGTGTATACAGGGCTTAATCTTCTTCTGATCAAGTTTGGATGATTCTTTTTGAGGTAATCGCTGATTAATTTGATGATTAAAAGGGTCATGACTTTCTGTTTTCGTCTATCCAGGCAACATCTCGATCCATGATCATGGAGTTGATGAAGTATTCACCGGTGTAGATATGATTAAATGTTAGTTCTTCTCTAAGAATCTCAAAATGTGATTCAGTTTCGGCATTGTCAGCGATCCAATTGATTGCTTCCATATGGTTATTGAATTCTCGTCTCATCATTTGTGTTTTAAGTTGTTTTCTAATGATTACACTCTACAGTGTGCCATCCTTCGAAAATGTCCTTACTCTAAAGAGAGGATTTTCGAATTTTTTCCCAAAAAATTTTTAATCCTTTGATTATCAATTGATTAAAAATGAATTGGCAACTACATATTCATCGAGGATGAGTAGGAAAGGTCATCAAGCCGGCGAAGAAAATTTATGAGCCGTCTCCATTGGGTATGTTCATTGAGGTGTGGGAGCATTCCAGTCGGATCCGCTACACCAGCAGCTGGTATAATCTTTCTCGATGGTGTTATTTTATTTTGGCATGAAAGACACCTGATACCTACGCCATCGTTCGGGGGCTGGGACAAACCATCTCAAATCACCTTTCTGTGGTAGCGCCACCGAGATCAGCTAACCCCACCACTTTAGCTTGCGTTATCTACTATTCCTACTCTGGTGATCCATGGCTAGGGTGGGCAGTGATAGGCAAATGGTGTAGTTTCACAAACGAACCAATTTCTGAATCGACTGTTGGCGATCGGTTTGCCAAAGAATGAAATAAATGCCTGGAGCCCATTGGTCGACCTGTATCGTAAGATGAGATTCCTGTACAGCGTGCCTAAAGTACTCCTTACCATTGGTGTCATAAATCTTGATTTTTCCAGCAATGTCTCCAAATTTCAAATTCACTGCCGCATCTGCTGGATTGGGATAAACCTGCCAACTAAATTCCTGCGGCAATGTTGTACTCGAAGTGACCATTGGCAAAGTTGGCAAGACCAAATGGGAGCCTGCAAAACCTCCAAAATGTATGGTGTTGTTCGCGATCAGCGGATCGACCAGGGTGTCAAAGTTGCTGTTCGGATGTAAGTCGCCACCGGTGTTCATATTCCGATTATATCTGGGATAGTTGGATGACGAGATGACCAGTCTAAGTCGCTGTCCAGGTAAGAAAGTAGCCGCAATATCATCCAAGACAATTGAGATGGGGTACACCACGCCCCGTTTCATGAATGCGGTATCCTGCACTCGATATCCCTCGCGAAACCGCATCCGTTGAATGCCATCCACCAGCAACATGGATCGCCCATCGGGATAAACTTCCGTGATCCGAATGGCAAAGTCCGTATCCAATTGATCAGAAGACACCTGCAGTTTTACAACGATTGAACCTGCTACTGACAACGGCTCCATGAAAGGCTCAGTGGTAAATTTGAGCACATCCTCCCTTGATTCAACCAGCGGACCTTGATCGTATGGACCCTGGTCTAAGGATAGATTTAGCGACTTACCTCCCACACTAGGAGAAGGATCAGCAGGATCATATATGAAAGACAGCGATCCCTCGGAAGGAACCTCGGTACTCAGCGTCGCATCTGCAGCCAAATAGTAGGAGACTGATTCTATGTTTGTAGGAGGCCATTCACTACTTGTCATCCATTCATCCAAACCCATCTGAAAATAGCTGATTTTGGCACGATTTCCCCAGCCGTTGTCCACACCCCTTAAATAATAATCAAAAAAACGGATCGCCTCCCTGGTGTTTGCCAAGGCTGCTTCCGGATAGCTCAATGCACCTTGATTTTCAGATCCAACGAAAGCCAATCCAGTACCGCCGTGTACCCAAGGTCCCATCAGCAGTCGGTGTTGAGCTCTGACACTGACCAGCGATGAACTCTGAAGTGTGTCAAACATCCTTAACACCTGATCTGTATTTTGATCGTACCACCCTCCTACAAGCAAGAAGGGAACCTCAATTTTTTCCGGGTACATAGATCCATCTTCCACAATTTGCCAGATGAGGTTGAAATGTGGATTGTTGACAATCGGACCTGCAATTCCAAAGAGTACATCGAGTGTTTCGATGGTCTCGACCTTTAAGCTTCCACCTGGATAATACTTGTCGTAGGAAAAATGGGGGGCCGCCACCTCAGGGACACAGCAAATCAGATGTGGAGGCTGTTCAGCAGCGGTCTCATATTGAACATTGCCAAGCGCAGAAGGCCCCCACATTCCAATTTTACCCGTTGACCAGGATTGCTCGGCTATCCATTCCACCACATCATAACCGTCCTCTCCATTATCTGAATTTATGCTACAAGCAGCTAAGGATGCAAATCGGCACCGCCAGTCCACCACCACAACGGCATATCTACTTGCAGCTATATCATTGCCAATGCCCAAGGGCAATCCATTTACACTGTAAAAGATCTTGCCATAGGGTGTCATAATCAAAATCGTAGGAAAAGTATCTTGGAGATTGGGTAAATAGATGTCTGCAGCTAGAGATTTTCCATCCCGCATCGGGATTTGGATGGACTCAGTGACCTGCCCCTTCACCGAGCAAATGACCAGGAGTAGGCCAAGGATTCTAAAGACCAATAGGATTGCTTTCATATTCCTTAGTACACAAGAATTGTGACAAACCCTTATTGAATTCGGTCGAGCAAAATTAAAGTTTACAGTCACCTTCAAAGAGAGGGTGCAAGTAACACCAGCGAAGATCCTATCTAGGCTATGGAATGCCCTACCCAGCAGGACGGTCAAACCCAGATTTTCGCTTGGCCCCTGGCCTCTGTATGTATCTAGCTCTTCTACCTGAGAACGGCCCTGTTTTTTGTGCTTGATGTTTTCACCCACTTACCCAGATAAAGTTTAATCGCCCATGAGGCGTGGTAGCCATCTGGGTCTGGCAACGTTTCGACGAAAAAAGCGATCTTTATTCTATCGACCATTGATTCCGGTATTTCACTCTAATCAAAAGAAAGGGAGCTTATGTCATTAAAATCCCAACCCGTGTTTAATCCGCCTCACGATGTCTATCAAGGTCCTTGGAATTTTACACTGGCCAGCCACCTATTAAGACGAACCGTGTACGGACCAAATGAAGAAATGATTCGAAAGTCCGTGTCGTTGGGAATGAATCAGACCATCGATTCACTGCTCGAGGTCTTGTCAATGCCAGATCCACCAATCAATCCCAATAAACAAGATGACATCTATGTGCCCATCGGAAAATCTTGGGTAGGCCTACCTCAACCCAGTGGAACTGCCGGTTACCGAAGAAGATCTTTTTATGCCTGGACCATGCTGCAGGCACTCAAAAGAGATATGAACGTGCGGGAAAAGATGTTTATGTTTTGGCACAATCACTTTGCTACCGCCGATATCAATGATCCACGCTATCTCTATTCGCACAGTTTGGTGTTGCGTAAAAACGCATTGGGTAATTTTCGCTCCTTTGTCAAGGAGATCACCGTTGATCCAACCATGTTGCGCTATTTAAATGGCAATCAGAACACACGACAAAATCCCAATGAAAATTACGCACGTGAACTGCTAGAACTATTTACCATCGGCAAGGGTCCTGCCGTAGGAGAAGGAGACTATACCCACTACACCGAAGATGACATATTAGCCATCGCCAAGGTGCTGACTGGTTGGAAAGAGGGTAGAGCAAATAAGGTAGACACTGGCTATCTTCCCGTTCCGATTTATCGAGATAATCTACATGACCGCTCTACCAAGAAGTTAAGTCACCGGTTTCAAAACTTAGTGATTAATAACCTCGGCAAGGACGAATACCAACATTTGATCGACATCCTATTTATGCAGGATGAGGTCTCGCGATTTATTACACGAAAACTATTTCGGTGGTTTGTCAATTATGAAATAACCGAGGAAATCGAAAAATCTGTGATTGAACCTCTGGCTCAAATATTGAGAGAATCAGATTACGAAATTAGGCCACTACTGAGGGCATTGTTTTCGCACCGGATATTTTACGACGAGACTTACATTGGTGGTATGATCAAGAGCCCAATAGATGTGGCGGTGGGAAATCTGAATGCCTTCGATCTCGAGATACCAGAGGGGCATCCCAATCGGATGTACAATATCGGCATCATGGTATACAACGAGTGTGGTGCCATGCAACAGCGACCATTTTCGCCACCAGATGTTGCAGGATGGAAAGCCTATTATCAAGAACCGGGCTATTATCAAGCGTGGATCAATTCGACGACATTACGCGCGAGAAAAAACTATTGCAACCTAACCGTAAATGGCAAGTTTTTTAATGGAGATCGAACCGTGACGAGAAATCTACTCAAGGTGGATGTCCTGGAGTTTGCAAAATCCATCGAGGGTGGCACGGATCCGAATAAATTAATTGAGGGGTTTGTGAATCGCCTCTTACCACAATCCCTCGCACCCGAACAGATTTTGGCACTTAAGGAAACCCTGATTCCCGGATTACCGGATTATGAATGGACGGTGGAATATAGTGATTACCTCGCCAACAAGGGTAACCAAAGTCACCGGTTATCCATCGAGGTAAAACTTCGTCATTTATTGGAAGCTATGAATGCTATGCCAGAATCTTATTTAATGTGATGAAAAGAAGACATTTCCTGCAAGCCGCATCGACCGCCTCCTTACCTGTCATGGTAAATGGTTTACCCATCCATTCTGTGCGTTCCAGTCCTTTATTTGATTTTATCGATCAAGAGAGTGACCGGGTCCTGGTAATCCTTCAATGTATTGGAGGTTATGACGGACTGAACATGCTGATCCCCAAAGATCAATACGGTAGACTGCAGTCGGTGCGATCAAACATTATGATCCCCGAAGGCCAATTGATAGATTTACAAACAGATCTTGGGGCACATCCAAAATTACAAGGACTCGTTGACCTATTCAATGATGGACAAGCCAGTTTCATTCAATCTGTTGGATATCCGAATCAAAATCGATCCCACTTCAGATCAAAAGATATCTGGACCACTGGATCTAGAGCCGACGAGGTACTAAGTACAGGGTGGCTGGGAAGATATCTTGATGATTTATATCCCACCTTTCCCGATGGATATCCGAATGAAACTCATCAAGACCCCTTCGCCATTACCATGGGAGCAGCAGTATCGGAGACTTGTCAAGGAGCAGCTTCAAATTTTAGTATGACCGTCAATGATCCGTTTAATTTGACCCCGTTGACCATAAGTCCCGCGGCGGAAGTTGGTGATACTTACTATGGAAAGCAATTAAATTTTTTACGCGATATTATAATTAAAAGCAATGAATATGCGGAGGTAATCAGGTCTGCCGCCAAAAAAGGAAACAACTCATCAAGCTATCCTGATTTTACCTTGGCAAAACACCTTAAAAATATTTCTTTGCTCCTGACTGGCGGATTAAGCACAAAAATATTTGTCGTTACGCTCGGAGGTTTTGATACCCATGCGAATCAGACTGGAGCTACTGATCCACTGGATGGTCGACATAGTCCCCTGCTGGAGGAGATGTCTGAATCTCTCAAAGCATTTCAGTTGGACCTGGTTAAACAAGGCCTACATGAGCGCGTGTTGACATTGGCATTTACAGAATTTGGTCGACGCATAAAATCCAACGGAAGCTTCGGTACGGACCACGGTTCAGCAGCACCGATGTTCTTAGTCGGTTCTTGTGTTAATGGACAGGTGCTGGGTGAGAACGTTTCGATTCCACAAGAAGTTGGCAACAAAGAAGGAGTGCCGATGCAATTTGATTTTCGGTCTGTTTACGGATCGGTCCTACAAGATTGGCTTGAGGTTCCGGAGGATAAAATACGTGAATTGCTTTATCCTGAATATCGGCATTTGCCAATTCTAGAAACCTGCCAGAATACGACACGACAAGAGGAATTATATTTTGAAGAATTAAATGCCCACATTTTTCCCAATCCTGCCGATGACCGGATTCAAGTTTCTTTCACACTAACCAGGAGTGATGAAGTGAGGATTGAAATCTTTGATTTTTTGGGAAAAATCGTGGATCAAGTTATTAATCGGAAACTTTCAGCAGGTCGACATGACCTCGAGCATCCTTGCCAGCATCTGGCGTCGGGAAATTACTTTATTCGATTTTCGGGATCGAAAGGACGGAAGAACTTATTGCTCACCATTTCACATTAATTTAGTACTCTGGTTTGGAATGTTATCATTGAGAACTAATCGAAACGAATGGTCTGATTTCGACATGATCGAATTATCAAACAAAAAACGAATCCAGCTAATTCAATCTGTCGGCATAACTTGATTCCTGAGATCGATACGAATGGGCTCAGACCCTAACGCTTGTCCACCTCGACGATCACGGCCAGTACATTCTTTCCCCTCGTCGCGCAGTCAAAGGCCACGGAGCCTTCCACTTGAAAATCACATTCTGGAACAAAGTCTTCCGCCAGGCTTTCCACCACTCTCATCATGTACTCGGGACTTCTGTTTTGATTTATTTGACGATTGAGTACCTGATAATTTATTGGCTTCTTACTGATTACAATGGCCATGCGGTCTCGATTACCAACCTGATCTAAAGTCATCGAATAATCCTTCGGAAATAATCGTGTGCCCGTTATTCCGAAATAAGGAGAATGTTTTTCGGTGTAGGGAAATAGAACTGAATTTCGACCATCTGCCTCCATCCCAAAAACATAAGCGTAGCATTCTACCTCATTGGTTATGGCGATCTTAAACTTGCTTCCCTTGCGAAGTGTCGAAGTGGTGCGAAATGTGATTTCACCAGTTTGTTGAAGTGGTATGATACGTTGCGATTCATTTTCAACCAGCGCAAAGGCCGCTTCCAACCGATTGGCATCAAATTTCTTGGTAGAACCCTCCGGGTAAATGCCAAACGCCTCTTTGGCGAACTGGTCAAAGTCGTCGTAAGTGATCCAGGCATAGCCATTGTTACCCCACCTGGTTCCCCAACTGTTCAACACTTTAAATGCTCCACCCGCCTTTTGGTCGTCGTATCCAATGAGACACATGGCATGTCCACCCAGTCCGACCCCCTGATAATCGGCCCTGGTAGGACGCCAAAGTTCGCGCCCCATCATACCCTGCTGAAAACTTGATCCAACCAACATTCCGATCACCACCGGTGCTCCCTGCGCCAGGTGTTGTTTTACACTATGGGCATTGGTAGAATAATCACCTGGTCCTCTACTCAAGCGTGTATATCCCTTGATGCGATAGTTCGTCGCCGCACCTCTCTGCGATAAGTCCGGAGCAATCCGGCAGGTTTGATCAGTGTATCCAAAATCGGAAAAAGGGAGGGAACCTATACTTTTCATGGCTTCCATGGCATCGCGTAAAAAGGCACCTTGGCATCCAGGCCGGGCAATCTGGTTGTAGAGAAAAGAGGGACTGAACGCCGAGCGATCTGGATCTGCCCCCGTAGCCCTCGCATAAGAAATGGTACGTGCTCCATAGGCACAGGCCCAACCACTACAGGAACCCTGACGACCCTGATGAAGCGGCTTCGGAGCAAAATCGGTTAAATCAACACGCACTGGCATGCGATTTTGGGCACCTACCGATAATGGTTCATAGACCATGGCTTTATCGTATTCGGCCTCATTCAAGGTGGCCCCATAGCTAAACTGATCGGTAGATGCCTCGTAACTGACACCTCCAGGTGCTCCACCAACATCTAAAAAGCTCCGCAGAACAAAATAAATTCCCAGGATAACAGCGATTGTGATCAGCCATTTCGGCTTCTTAATGATGGCAAACAACGCCAACGCCAAATACCATAGTGGAAACGTGCCACCCTTCCTTTTTTTCTCGGGGTCTTCAGGTCTGTTCGGTTGATCCCTTTCTGGTTTTCTGGGTTGTCTCGGATCCGGCTGATCCTTTTCCATTCGTATGGCCATGGATGTTAGATTAAAGTAGATTTAATAATCCACCCAAAATAAGACAAAATCAAGGGATGGAGGAAGTGTTGGCCAAAAGGTCCAGAGACCAGGATTTGACGAGATCAAGGTTTAAGATCCACAGTTGAAAAACATCAAAAAAAAGGGGGACAACCTTACTAGATCATCCCCCTTTTTGTCATGACTTATTAGTCTTTCTTCGAACCGCCGTAGAGATCGCCTGGATTACTTAGTTCCATGGTCATAGTAGCACCGCCCATTTGAGGCATGGTGGTACTGGACTTGACCAGACAAGGATTGGTAGCATCCGCTGAGAGCCAAACTGTTGCATCGCCAGGATTATCATCAAGTGGCTTGATCTCAGCCTTATACGTTTCATAGGTACCTGCCGGAACTTCGATGGTCTCCATGCCCAGCACCTTCATCTCGTAAGGACGAATCTTTTGCATTTGAAGATCAAAAATTCGATATACAGCAGTGAAGCCATCACTTAATTCAAGCCTTGCCAACGTTTCGTACAAGGCTGAGCCATCGGCAAATATTGGCTGGTCGAGGGCAATTTGGATCGGTTGATCATTGCCATTCATACTCATAGACCCGGAAATGGCCTCGGTTCCAAATTCCAATGAAACATTCATCGGCCCCTGTTCAACTTTGCGGCTAATAGGCAGCAAAGTCTGCTTCGCCAAAGTAAATTGATCAAACATATCTCCCATGGGAGTCGTAGCTGATTGAGTTACAACCCAATTTCCATCAATTTCCTCCACTTGTTGATTCACTTCCATGGGGATTTCCTGAGTACCCATTTTAATCAACATCTTGTAATCTGTTTTTCCTTCTTTCAAATCTATGACTGGCTCCGGTAGGGCTGCCATTAATTTGCTTTCATCGATTTTTTCCGGTAAAGTGACGGTGTTGATATCGACCGTAATTTCTTCGAGACGTTTGGCAATGTGGTCGGGCATATCTGCCTGATAACGACCACCTAAGTGCTTGGCAAGAAACTTTTCAGCAGCGGCTAAATATGCCATATTGTTTTCCGGTCTTGCAAATCCATGCCCTTCGTCAGGTGCACAAAGATATTCCACCGGTAAATCCAGTTCTCGCATGGCTACTACAATCTGATCACTTTCGGCTTTTTTAACTCTGGGATCATTGGCTCCCTGCACGACCATTAAGGGTACTTTGATTTTGTCTGCGCTGAATAAGGGAGACTGCTTCATGAGCAGGGCCTTGCCTTCCTCTGTGGTTGGATCACCCATTCGCTCGTGAAACATCGTGCGAATTTGTTCCCAGTATGGAGGAATAGATTCTAGCAAGGTGATCAGATTAGAAGGCCCTACAATGGAGACGCCAGCTGCATAAACATCGGGTGTGAAAGTAAGTCCTGCAAGGGTTGCATAGCCACCATAAGAACCGCCCATAATTCCAATTTTATCCTCGGCGGCAATGCCTTCCTCCACTAAATACTTTGCTCCCCAGGTAATGTCATCCTGCATTAATTGGCCCCATTCACCATTGCCTGCATTGAGAAAAGCCTTACCGTATCCGGTGGATCCGCGAAAGTTAATACTCAAAACGGCATATCCTCGGTTGGCCAGAAACTGATGATATGAGTTATAACCCCAGTAGTCTCTCGCCCAGGGACCGCCGTGTGGTACAATGACCGCGGGAAGGTCTTTCGCCTCGACACCCTTAGGTACTGTTAAATATCCGGGAATTTCCAATCCATCTGACGATTTGAAACGTACGGGCTTCATGTGTGCCAAGTCATCTATTGGTAATTTTGGTCTAGGTCGATACTGAAAAGTCAAAGACTCCGCATCGCGATCATACAAATAGGTAGCTCCTGGATCAGTATCGCTATTGGCATAAACCAGCCATTTTCTTTCGTCGGTGGTGCTCGATCCAAAATTAATCTCAACACCAGGAAGCTCCTCCTTCAACCATTGATATTCCTTTTCAAACTGCTTGTCTTTAAAGTAGATTTCAGTCTTGTCTCCAGTGTAAGAGGTGGCCACGAGCTCATCACTTACTTGAGAATATACTGCCCCTCCAAAATCTACCATTCCTTTGGGATCCTTTTCCAACATTTCCATGTCGCCATTCTTCGGATCAAATAACATGAACTGGGTAAGATCTAGATCTCCTTTATTGGTCACGAAGTAAACTTTGTCACCGTCCTTATGAAATCTGGAGACATAGCAAGTTTCGAGGACATTACAAGTGTAACAAGTCTTAAATTCATCGCCCTCGATGGTCAATATCTCCGTACTTCCGTCATCTGCCGTGCGAGAAGCCATTCGCATTTGATCTTTGGTATCGAAGATCCAATTGGTAATTCGATCGTGGTTTTCTCGAACTAGTTCACGCTCTCCCGTGGAAATGGTCACTTTATAAAGGTCATGCCAGGCCTTATCTCGATCATTAAGACCCACAAACATGATGTCGGGATCACTCTTTGGCGTCCGGTAGATAAGGGCCCTTACCCCCTCAACATCGGTCAGATTTCTCGCTTCGGGAACCATATCATCACCAGTCGGCTCGCCAAAGGGATCCAAGGCGTAGACGTGATAGTTTTCATCCCCTCCTTTGTCTTGTACATACAGCAGGTACTTGCTATCTCGACTCCAAAAATATCCTGGAATGGGTCGATCTTTATCAGCTGTTATCGGTTTAGCTGCTTCGAATGGTTCGTCTGCCTTCTTCACCCAAATATTTCGTACGTCCTTGTATGGCTTCATAAAAGTCATATGCTTCCCATCGGGTGATAATTGTGCACCCGCTATTTCGGGGTTGCCAAAAAAGATCTCCCGGTCAATGATGGGTGGAAGTCCATCTTGAGCTTGGATGCTAGAAGCAGTCTGTGTCATGATCAGGGCAATTAGGGTTGTCGTATAAAGCAGAATCCTTTGCATAATAAATATGGCTTTTAATTTGCCGCTAAAGGTAGCTTATTCGTTTGAACATCAGAGTTATGTAGGATCAATTGATACTTTAAATCGACTAAATGGAGCCCGACTCAGTCACTTGCAATCCCCAGTGAGCAGGCTATCACGACTCGCCACCAGCTAAGTATATCCTGATGATGGCAGCCACGATGAATCTTGAACCACTTTTGTAGTTTTAGGTTTATTTTGTGATCAATGATTCAAACACGAGATCTTACTTTTAACTACACCCAGTCGGGGAACCATCAACTATCCTTTCCTGACTTTACCTGCCCGAGTGGCCAACATTGGCTCTTACTTGGGCAATCGGGTTCTGGCAAAACCACACTGTTGCACTTGTTGGCCGGCCTGCGAACACCAGAAGCAGGATCTGTGCTCATCAACGGAACCGCCTTAGAGCAACTTTCGTCTGCGGCACTGGATCAATTTCGAGGTAAGAACATTGGCGTTATTTTCCAACAATCGCACTTTGTTCGATCAATTTCGGTGAAAGAAAATCTGATGTTGGCTCAGTCCTTGGTGGGGATCCCTCCGAATAAGCGAGACGCGGAAAAGATTTTGAGCCGACTCAATATGTCTCACAAAATTGATGCAAAAACTACACAACTCAGCGTAGGAGAACAGCAACGAGTAGCAATAGCCAGGGCACTTATCAATCAACCAACCGTCATTTTGGCTGACGAACCAACTTCAGCCCTTGATGATGAAAATACTGAGCAGGTAATTGAATTGTTGAAGTCACAAGCTGCCGTGGCTGAGGCCACCCTGCTGATAGTGACGCATGATACGCGATTAAAAACTATTTTCGAAAATAGAATTCAACTATGAATTTATTCCGGTTAGGTTGGAAAAATGTGACCTTCAAACCGCTCTCCATGGCGCTGAGCATTATTCTTTTCGCACTGGGAGTAGGTTTGATTTCGCTCTTATTCCTTCTCGAGAATCAACTGCAAAAAAACTTTGAAAAAAACCTAGGTGGCATTGATCTGGTAGTCGGTGCGAAGGGGAGTCCCTTACAGCTAATACTTTGCAGCATGTACCATATCGACGCCCCTACCGGTAACATCTCCATTAAAGAGGCCAAACCCTTTCTCAATCCGAAGCACCCGATCATTGAAGAATCTATTCCTCTATCCCTAGGTGATAGTTATCGTGGATATCGGATCGTAGGTACGACCCCTAATATTCTGGACTTATACGATGCAGCCATTGCCGAGGGCAAAATCTGGACTCGCAATTTTGAAGTGACCATTGGAGCGAGTGTTGCCCAGGACTTGGGATTACAAATTGGATCAGAATTTAAGAGCTCTCATGGATTTATGGATGATGACGACATGGCCCATGATGATGCAGAATCATTTCAGGTAGTAGGTATCCTGCAAGCTACTGGCTCTGTGGTAGATCAGTTAATTCTCACGACCAATCAGAGTTTTTGGCTGGTGCACGATCATGGGCCCACCACTAACACCAACATCGAACCAGACGAAGAATCACAAGATCATGATGAGCACGATCATGCCGGTCACGAAGAACATGACCATCACGAAGACCATCATCATACGGAGGTTGATGGACATGATCATCACGATCATGCCGGTCACGATCATGGTCCTAAACCATTGCTAGAAGAAGATCCCGAAAAGGAGATCACTTCTCTATTGCTGAAATTTAAAGGCCACAATTTTCAAGCGCTTAACATGCAGCGCAACATCAACGAAAACACGGATTTACAAGCCGCCACACCTGCCATTGAAATTAATCGAATCTATGCGATGATGAACACAGGTGAAAGGGCGCTGCGCATCCTTGCCGTTGTGATTATTTTCGTGTCGGCACTTAGTATTTTCATTTCCCTATTCAATTCCCTCAAGGAAAGAAAATATGAACTTGCATTGATGCGTGTGATGGGTGCCACACCGGCTAAGTTATTTTCCCTAATTACCCTCGAAGGATTATTGTTAGCAATCTTGGGATCAATCCTTGGATTCCTACTCAGCCACGGGGGAATGCATCTTTTTGCCGGCAATTTAAAGGAGGCATACCGCTACGATTTTTCAGGCTGGGAATTCCTCTGGCAGGAGGGTTATCTTTTCCTTGGCGCCATCGGCATCGGCTTTCTAGCGGCGCTTCTTCCAGCCGTGCAAGCCAGCCGGACCGATATCAGCGAAGTTTTGAGTTCGGGGTAGATACTTGGTGAGTGGTTGGGTGGTTGGAGATCTGGCCTAAAGGCCAGATGCATGGTGATCTCCTGCTGTCAATAAATTTATCTAATAGACGACCATCAGTCTTAGATAAAAATCTGGATTCACGCGGTATGGTCGACGAAATACAATCGGAACATATTATCAAAGGAGGTTAGGAACATCTTATTCCCCCATATCATTGAGTATAATCGGTCAAAGGGAATATATGTGGATTGTGTGAATGGATGGACAAATCACGTGCACGCATTGATATCTATGGACAAAGAGCATTCCATAGCTTATGTTATGCAGGCTATAAAGGGGGAAAGTGCATATTGGCTCAATAAGCAAAATCTAACCCCTGAGAAACTTCGATGGCAAAATGAGTATTGGGCAGGCTCCGTGAATCCGCGAGGTGTTAGAATTGTTAGGGCTTACATTGCCAACCAAGAAATTAAACATGCCGAACAATCATTTACAGCAGAAATTGAGGAATTAGAAAAAGAAATGAAACTAACCTCGAACGGGGATGAATAAAAATGGAACTATTAGATAACTCAGTCACAACTATGAACTACACTAGGTAGCTGCGGCACATAACTCACTAATTGGTGGCTTCAGCCACCAGAATACTCTCTCCATCTCTCACCACTCGCAGCGAGGTCACCTCAAAGTCAACCAATCTGCCAAATACATTCACACGGCTGGCAGCTCTCGGCTCTAATCCATGGCTGGCAGGGGTTGGACCAAAAAAAATGCAAAAGGCGGGCATGGTTGGCCAATAGGCTAAAGCACCGATCTCAACCTCCTCTTGGGCGACGGGCTCAAGGGGTGTAGAAAAAGGTACACCAAAATAGATTTCGTCACCCCAGGTGATGGCAGATGATGTGATGGGCAATGCATCCAGCAGAGCGCTTGCAGTGGGCGTATCAAACAATTCCGCATGAAAAGTATGGTCACCGATGGTAATGGTTAAACGTCTCATTTTTTTTGCGTGTCTCGAATGGCCTGGGGTACGTTACTTGCCCCGCTTTTCATATCGAAAAGGCCGGCTACTGGTTTGATCGGGAGTGGGAAAATCGGAGGGAATGGCCTGAGAAACCTTACCCGTGGCAGCCCATTCCGCACCTCGCTGAAAGCTAACGATGAAACCCACACACTCCAGAGAATAATCAGCGTGCCCCATCGGGGTATGAAAGATACGACCTTGGCCGTGATCAATGGTCAGTAACATCGGCTCATGCCGGTCTGTGCCTTTCTTATTGGGATCTGAATAAGCAGTGGCCAAGACCTCCATATTTTCGGCAGGACCACGCAGGCGATCATAGAGCTCATCTTGGGTATGCAGCCATTGACTTGGCATGCCTTGGGTAATCGGATGGTTTGCATTTCTGATGGTTATCTGAAATTCATGCTGTGGACCATGCGAACCACCCTTGCCCGCCGTCATGTCTCTTTGTAATTTGCCCTCGGTATCAAAGTATACATAAGGTCCATCTTTCTCGGTGCGATCACCCCAACCACCAAGGCCAATCATTCTGTTATAGGCAGGCCAATTGGGAAATGAATTATTCGCCGCATGAACCACAACGAGTCCACCACCATTTTTTACGTATTGTTCAAGAGCTTCTTTGGTCTCATTGGGCCAGGGAGCAGCATTCCAACCAAAATTAGAGATGACGACATTGTAATCACCGAATTTTGGTTTGAAATCCGGATCGCTCTTCGCTTTCTCCAGGCCAGGCTGTCCATTCCATGCTTCTACCGCAAAATCTTCCAGATATTCTTCTCCCTTCCAGGTGTATTGGGTTCGTTCAATATCTACCTTGGCAAATAGCCCCGTTTCCAGTAAGTATTGTTGCATCATCACCGTTGTCTTCGGCCACATATCGTGATTGTTTTGACCATCAATGATCAATGCTTTTAGTGATTGTGCGCAAACGGAGGATCCCAGCGAAACAATGAATAGTAGTACCAGCGTTTTGTTCATAAAATTCATTTTGTGACAGTTGATCTTTGTCAGATCCCTAAAAGTACGATTTCCTCATCCAATACACTATTCACGCTGGCCAACTTGTGCCAGTGAATCCTGTCATTCCTCTTTAGCTGAAAATTCTTTCGAGCTCCTTTTGCATGACCGTGATGTCAACGTCAACACCGGTCCAGTATTTTATCCCGATTTTTCCTTGATTAACCAACATCCCCAAACCATCCAGTATCTGGCACCCACGGCGTTGGGCTCCACGTAAAAAAGTTGTCATCGGAGGGGAGGGGACTAAATCACAAACCAACATATTAGAATTCAGGCTTTCTAGGTCAATCGGAACACATTGATCAACATCTGGATACAGGCCAATATTGGTGCAGTTCACTATGATATCGGCGTGCTGGGGAACCACAAAGAGACCTTGAAGCTGGACAAAAGAGGCAATTGTACTCGTTTTACGTCTGATGAGATCAACCAACTCTTGACCACGATTCACACTTCGGTTAACAATGGTTAGCGAAGCCACCTTGGCCAGTGCTAATTCAATGCAAACGGCACGAGCAGCACCACCTGCCCCCAAGATGACAACGTGCTTACCCTCCGGATTCACCTGGCCTTGCAATGAAAGAAGAAATCCTTTGCCATCGGTGTTCTCTCCGATGTATTTTCCATCTCGCTCCACAACACAATTGACAGCCTCGATAAGGGCAGCCGATTCGCCGAGACCATCTAGGTGAGCTATGACGGCCACTTTATGTGGAATCGTACAATTGAAACCCTTATAACCCATTGCCTTCACTCCCTCGAAGGCCGTTTTAAGATTTTCAGCAGGTACTTCTGTAGTGATGTAGCGAAAGTTAAGACCATGGTGCTTAAAGGCAGCTTCTACCATGGCCTCTGTTGGATTCTCCCAAATAGGGCATCCAAAGTTGCCAATCAGCTCTTTCTTAAAATTCAATGGAGTTTGCATGTTAGAGATTTTGGCTTCCAAATAATTGACGAATCCTCCTCCAAGAATTGGTTGCAAAGATTACATATTTATTTCGCAGAAGACATATGAGTGGGAAGCATATCCATAATGTGGCGATGTGCCCGTATACAGGTTATATTTAGTGAACGAATAAAACGAATAAAATGGAAAAAAGAAACAAGATCATCTACTATTCAGTCACAGGTCTCCTGAGTGTCATGATGTTATTTTCTTCTGTGATGTATTTCATCAATCATGATGCAGTAGCCACGGTCTTCTCAGGACTGGGATTCCCCACGTGGATCATCTACCCACTTGGCATCGCAAAGATACTGGGTCTGGTGGCCATTTGGACCAGAAAATCTGATACTTTGAGAGAATGGGCTTACGCAGGTTTTTGCTTTGATTTTCTTCTAGCGGCGTCCGCCCATATTAATGTAGGAGATGGAGGAGCGGTGCCAGCCATTGTTGCCTTGGTTTTGCTATTTCTTTCGTATTACTTTGGCAAGAAAGTGTTTAGCAACTAATCTGGTGCATGGGTGCCAAACAAATTGTGCCATTCAAGCGCACACAGGTAGTCCTTCTGTGAATTCATCCATCCATTCACTCCTATTTCGAATCAAAGCATGATTGGACATGAAAATTGAACACGTTGCCCTTTGGGTTCAGGACTTAGAAGCAATGAGGGAATTCTATGAAAAATATTTCGAGGGCATCGCAAATGCAAAATACCATAATGAACAAAGGCAGTTCGAGTCTTATTTTATGGCTTTTGAAGATGGAAGTCGACTAGAATTGATGAAAATGCCGGGTATATCACCGGTACCCGGCCTTCCGGATAAACAATGGCGGGGTTTGGCTCATTTAGCGATATCCTGTGGAAGTCGAGAAAGGGTCGATTCACTTACTGAAGTCTTGCGTAAGGATGGTTATTCCATCGTAGGAGAACCTCGTACTACCGGGGATGGCTACTATGAGAGCATCGTCTTAGATCCCGAAGGTAATCGAATCGAAATCACCCGGTAGCGAGGAATTTGATTCCATCATTTGGAGATTGATGATCGTTGATGGGATTGCAAATACCTTATCTGAAATGGGAAAATCCTTGTATCCACCTATGAATTGGGTTCGCATAACTTTAGCGATGAAGAAATGGCCAGTTCATCTATGGCGTCAAGATAATTCCTTTCTCTGCATGATGGAGTAGCAAACTCATGGAAATTCAACCTTTGAAAATTTTAGTGCTTAAAATTTCATTCCGGACTGTCCCCACACCCACCAACAGGATCGTTATTGACATGATTTGTTTAACGATCTAAATTCAATTAAAAATGCAAAACTATCTAATCATTTACCACGCACCAGCGGAAGCGATGGCAGCAATGGCCACTGCTAGTGAAGAGGAAAAGATGGCAGGCATGAAGCCCTGGATGGATTGGCGAGCTCGTTGTGGGGAAGCAATCGTAGATTTTGGGGCGCCACTTTTACCAGGTCAGTCTATGGACAAGTCTGGTGACTGGTCTCAATCTTCGACTGAGGTCACAGGCTATTCTATTTTAAAGGCGTCTGATCTTGATGCCGCTAAGGAATATCTAAAGGGCCACCCCCATACTGCTTGGGCACCTGGCTGTACAATCGATATTCATGAATGTGCAAAAATGTAGTTAAAGGAATAGTTTTCAGTAAGTTGCAAATAAATTAGTACGAAAAATGAAAGACTTTATGTTAATTTTTATCGGAGCCGACTACAATGAATTAGGACTATCTGCCGAAGAGATCCAGACTCAGATGGGTAAATGGTGGGCGTGGCAGGCCAAAATGGATAAGGCTGGAATTGTGAAGGGAGGCCAAGCGCTACGGCCTGATGCCAAGCGAATTACTGGCCCAGATCGCACCCTCTCTGATGGGCCTTTTGCCGAAAGCAAAGAAATGGTAGGGGGATTTTATATAGTCCAAGCTGAGGATTTTGATGCAGCTGCAAAAATTGCCGAAGACTATCCCGATTATGACTTTGGAGGAACGGTCGAAATTCGAGAAGTCATGGTTTTCGATCAGTAGGTTCCAGAGACCTTACTATGAAAAAGATTGTGCAAGAGGATCAAATGTTGGACCATCTCTTCCGTCATCATCACGGAAAGATGGTCTCTATTTTGACGAGAATTTTTGGTCTATCAAATTTGGAGATGATCGAAGATGCCGTTCAGGACACTTTCATCACGGCACTACAAAAATGGCGCACTCATAAACCAGATAATCCGGAGGCGTGGTTAACCCAGGCGGCTAAGAATCGCGCCATTGATCTGCTTCGGAAAGTCAAGGCTGATCAGACGCGCATTCAAAAAATGACGTCGGGTCCATCGGCAATGGTCATAAATGATTTGTTCTTGGAACATGAGATTGTGGATAGTCAATTGCGGATGATCTTCACGGCCTGTCATCCAGCGCTCAAACCCAAGGACCAGATTGCCTTTGCACTAAAAACGATTGCCGGTTTCAGCACCAAAGAAATTGCCTCGGCGCTGCTCATCAAGGAAGAGACGATTAAGAAGAGATTGACTCGCGCTCGACAAAATATTAAGGCACACTCAATAAGTTTTCAAATGCCTTCTAAAGCTCAGATTCCGGAACGATTGCAGCGTGTGCAGGAAGTGCTTTACCTCATTTTTAACGAGGGTTTCCAATCTAATCGAAAAGATCGATTGATTCGCAAGGAATTATGTGGTGAAGCGATACGGTTATGTAAAATGATCCTCAAGAAAAAGCATCTTCGGTCAGGTAGTATGTATGCTCTGTTTGCCTTGATGTGTTTTCATGCATGTCGGCTAGAAAGTAAGACTACAGACCAGGGAGAAATTATTGATCTACAGCATCAAGACCGATCTAAATGGTATTTCCCCTTGATTAAAGTTGGTAACGATGCCATGATCCAAGCCATGGAATACGAGGATTTTTCGACATACCATTTGGAAGCCGCTATTGCAGTGGAGCATTTGAGCGCACGTTCCTTCAAGAAGACTAATTGGCAGAAAATTCTGGAATTGTACCAACGCTTGGAAGTCATCCATCCCTCACCAATCAACACCCTTAACCAAAGCATTGTCCTACTACAACTAAATAGGGACCAGGCGGCCTTCCAAAAACTGTCGAGTATTCGGCCTCAAGAATTGGAACAGCGCGCTTATTTGTTTCACGCGGCCATGGCTGACTATTACCTCAAGACAGGGCGGTTATCCCAGTCTATAGCGCAAATTGACCAGGCATTGGAAATGGTGCAGAATACTTCTGAAAAAAACTACCTGGTTCGAAAAAGAATACTTATCGAAAACCCAGTCTAAATTAAACTCATGCAATATTTTACTGCAGATTTTCTACAATTTTTTAAAGATTTAAAGAAAAGTAATAACCGCGATTGGTTTCACAGTCAAAAAAAACGCTACGAGACATCGGTTAAGAATCCTTTCCAGCTATTCATTGGAGACTTGATTACAGAAGTAGCAAAACACGAACCCTGCAATATTGAACCCAAGGATGCCATTCTTAGGATCAATCGCGACATCAGATTCAGCAAAGACAAGACACCGTACAACACCCACGTTACGGCATTCGTGTCGGCAACGGGTAAGAAGAACAAAGATATTCCAGGTTTGTTTTTGCGCCTATCGGCAGACATGTTAGGAATTATGGCTGGCTCATATGCTCCTGACAAAGAAAAGTTAGCCGGGATCAGGAATACATTGATGAAAAATGCCAAAACCTTCGATCGAATCATTAATGAAAAATCTTTCCGCGAGAAATTTGGTTCCGTTCGAGGTGACCAAATGAAACGTATTCCCAAACAATATCAAGAAGCAGCCCGGCAGAATGCATGGATTCTCAATAAGCAGTTTTATGTCATGGCAGAACTGGAACCTAAGGTGATCACTAGCCCTGATCTAATGACTACCGTCATGAGCTACTATCATACCGTGAAACCATTTAATGAGTTTCTGAGAGGTGCCATCCAACCATCATGACTGATAGCAATCTTATACTCGATCGCCTGCGTAACATCCTGGAGTCTGAGCAGGTCTCTTGGGAGGAAAAGAAGATGTTTGGTGGCATCTGCTTCATGGTCGATGGCAAGATGTGCTTTGGTACCTACCGGGGAGGGCTGATGGCCCGTGTAGATCCTGACCGTATCCCTGACCTGATCCAGCGCAATGGTGCTGAACAAATGATTCATGGAGGCAGACCCATGACTGGATATGCCTGGATCAGTCCAGAGGGCTATGACCTGGACTCCGATCTAGCCTACTGGATTAAGGCATGTCTTGATTTCAACCCCAAAGCAAAAGCAAGTAAAAAAAAGAAGTAGTGATACTCAAAGGACGCTTTCTCTTAACGTTCACTCCCCTACCAACTTAAGATGCAGGCCGATAAGCCCATTAAATGGCTGCGAATCAGTACTTTGTATTATCATGTCGTCAACTATTTGCATCACTAAGGACAAATCCAAACTCGATACCGCATTCATTCATGATTTTATTTCAAATAGCTACTGGGCCACGGGCAGGTCATTGCAAGATGTCAAGAAATCCATTAAAAACTCAACCTGCTTCGGACTCTTTGATGGAGATCAGCAGATTGGATTTGGTCGAGTTATTTCAGATAAAGTAGTCTTTGGGTACATTATGGATGTCTTTATAAGTCCCACCCATAGCAGGCAGGGCTTGGGCACTCAACTTATGGAAGCAATGCTTTCAGATCCAGAATTTCGCAAGGTAAAGACTTGGTATTTGAAAACACGAGACGCGGACAAGTTTTATGAGCATTTCGGTTTTAAATGGATGACAGGCTGCCATTTCATGGAGAGAAAATCAAATGCAAATGAAAATCAAGCTCAACCATAAAAGTTTCATCTTGTTGTATTATTTTGACAACATCATCGAGACACCTCGGCGGGAGATCTGTAAATCACCAGTCTTTTTTCTTGAGGATTAAATAACTCATGCTGATATTAAAAATAAGCCATCCCAATACAATCAGGGTCTCCTTCAGCGATACATAATCTTGAATTTCCATCAACACATAACGTGGAAACGGTAGTGGTATCAAATAATAAACACTCATGATCGGAAAATACTTGGGTACAGGCCGAAGCCATTCCCAGGTGCCTTCATAATACTGAATAAAAGTGCTCAGCAGGGGCTCAAAAACAATGGTATACATAAATAATCCAACGATGACCAAGCCTGCTTTTGGAATCAACAATGCCAACATTAGGGCAAAGGTTATATACGTGAATAAACCGAGCAGATAGGCGAATAAAAAGGAACTCGATTGGAACATGTAATCTAATCCCTGCACTTGCGAATAAATCGAAGCTGTGACTAGGCCGATCAACCAAACCAGCAATGTTGAAGTTAAAGCCAGTGCGAAGATAAAAGCCAACTTCGATTTTAGAAAGTCAGCAAAACTCAAACCATCGATCACATTTTGACGTAAAGTGCGATAAGTATTTTCATTGGCAATAGAGATGATCACGATAAAAGCCAGGATCACTTTAAAAAAACCACCCAAATAAGTTAGATTTTGCCAGACATCTGGATAGTCATAAAAGGGAATCATGGTGGGATCGATACCGTTGAACTCTGCACCTTTGCTCTTGATGTAACGAAAGAACCACATCACGCTGCTGCAGACAGCGGCGACGCATAGCGCATACATGCCAACCATGATCCAAAATGGACGATAATGCCGGAGTTTAAACCATTCAACTTTTAATAGTCTAATCATGCTCAGCCAAAATATTTAGAAATTGTTGCTCTAGGCTTCCGGTTTTCTCATTCAACAGGGTTAGTATAACTTTTCGATCAATCAAGAAGGAATTTAATTGTTCAGTGGTCACACCATGATTCACACTAACAATTAGGTGCCGATTTTCCTCCTCAATATTGGTAACGCCACGAAACTCGGCGACTTTGCTACGTAGATCTGCCAAATCGCGAGATGCAATTTCAAATCGAGCTTGCTCCATTAGGGCTTCTTCGACGCTACCTTGATAGAGTTTCTCACCTCTTCGTAGCACACAGAAATGAGAACAAACCTTCTGCACTTCGTCTAGAAGATGGCTCGCCAGGATAATGGTTTTTCCGCTGTTGGCAATGAACTGGATTAGGCGACGGATTTCTACAATCCCCTGAGGATCTAGACCATTGGTGGGTTCATCCAGAATCAAAACCTCAGGGTCGGCCAACAATGCGGATGCTATGGCCAACCGTTGCTTCATGCCCAGTGAGTATGTCTTAAAGGGATCATTTCGCCGGTCGGACAGGCCTACAATTTCCAATACCTCCTCGCGCCGCGACAGAGCACATTCCTTCACAGTAGCAACCACAGCCAAATTCTGCATTGCGGTGAGATAGGGATAGAAACAAGGCGATTCCAAAATAGCGCCGATTCGCTTTCTTGCGTCTGCATTTGGATCCAGATCAAACCAGAAATAGGTTCCGCTGGTTGCCTTGAGTACGCCCAGTAACAATCCCAGGGTTGTTGTTTTTCCACTTCCGTTAGGGCCCAACAGTCCAAAGATCATTCCCCGGTCGACCTCCAGGTTCAGATTATTCAAGGCCGTAATTCGACGATATTTTTTGGTTAGGTCCTGTGTTTTTAAGATCAATGCTGGTCTCGTTTATCGCTGAGCATTAGACGTTTTGATACCCAAATCCGTTACGTGGGGAAGAAATGATTATGAAGCCCTGCTACCGACCGCTTTCAATCTAAGTTCGTTCTTTGAGTTTTTCCGAAGCGTTTTTTTTCTCTTCACCCTCTATCTTGGTGTCCGAATCCTCTCCTCCGCTGTTACCTGCTTCGCTGTCTTGTTCCTGATCATGACTGCGTCGCTTTCGGTCATCACCGCCCATCATTTCAAAAACGTTCAAAAAATTCTCAGAAAAAGCCTCATCATTCTCTGCAATTTTTTGGTAAACTCGAGATAATTTAAGTAAATCGACACTTCCCACTAGGTCTGCAGCATAGTATTCTCCGTCCACTTTCGCCAGCACCACCGTTTCGAAAGGTTTTTCTTTGCCGACCACGTGCAATTGAGTATCACCGGTACCATCTACCGTCATGTATTCTTCAAAATCTTCGATATATAATTCCTTAATAGCGTCTCTAAACTTGTTGTCGTCAAAGCGATCCTTTCGAATTGGAAAGAAAATTAATTTCTTCAGATCCTTGATCATCTCGTTGAATTCAGGATCCTGCTTGAGATTTAGCATGCGTAGAGTGGAAGGGTAGAAATAGAACCGATGACCAGTCCGCTCTTCATCAATAAGTTTTTGAATGGTCTTGCTTTGCGCAAGCATATTCCCCATGGCAAAAAGGAAACA
The DNA here is from genome assembly GCA_965223215.1 of Saprospiraceae bacterium. Taxonomy (GTDB): domain Bacteria; phylum Bacteroidota; class Bacteroidia; order Chitinophagales; family Saprospiraceae; genus JABDMH01. Next base: position 2,218,723 of record CBDCVZ010000010.1, read on the forward strand.
CAATAGACTTATCCCGATCCGGATTTTCATCATATTTTCTTAGTTATCGTCATCCTTCTTATCATGATCCTTGGAGTCATCATCATCTCCGATCATTCCAAATTTATCGAAACCATGCACACGCATGACCCTTGAAATCCTGCTAATGGTACTCAGATCAATCTCACCAAACAAACTCATAATCATAAATTCGCGTTCTGCCCCTCTGACCATCAACAGCTCGTTGATCACGCCATTTTCGTCGCGAATCATAAATCGAATGTTCTCCTTAACATCCTCTACAGTCATCAATTCTTCATAGGATCCGTCTGCGTCCATTTTCTTAATCGCTGCTGCAAACATTTTATTGCCATTCTCAGCGTTTTCTCTAACCAAACCCTTAATGCCTTTTAATTTGCTAATGGCTTCCAAAATGGCCTTCTCATCTTCATTTTGTGCATCCAGCTCCGTAAATAGTGAAAACATTTTTCCTGTCACACTGATCTTGGTGAATTCATCACTTTCCTGATAATCGGTAAAGTATCTGGCAATGGCGTTATCTTGTGCGGTGGCCGATCCGAGGCCGATCAGCATGACCGCCAATAGTAAGAACATATTTTTCATCTTATAAATTTTTTAATAAAGTGTTTTTTAGATAATTTTTAATTGTGAAGTTCAATGGAAGCTTCTCTATTTTTTATTTTCTCAACCGTTAAATCGAACTCCTCTAACTCCTTTGTAAAGTTGGCACCCCGATTCAACTCACTCGACACCAGAAAAAGTGCCTTTTTGGTTAATTCAAAGGCTTCGCGAGCTTCCCTTAATTCTGCCAACCGCAGCTGACGGCTGGTATCATATCGATAGATAAAGAAACAGGCAGCGATTAAAATCGCAGCTCCTGCTGCCGCCTTTAATGCACTGGGCAACCTATACCTACCCTTGGCATGGCCAATTTTGGTCAAAACCTGCGCATCAAAATCACTGGATAGCTCCCTTTGCTCATAGGCACTCAGTAACTGAAAATAAGAAGACTCTTCATCGGTTCCGGTCGGTAATCCATACTCCTTTAAGTAGGCCTTGACTTCGTACTCTTCCTGTAAGGTGGTTTCACCGCTCCAGTATTTTTCTAATAAAGTCTCAATTCTCCTGGAGTCCATAATTAATTCTCTTTTTTAACGAAGTTCTCACTCTTTGCCGGGCACGGAAGAGGTTGACTTTCACCTGACCCGGGTCAAGGTTTAATAAATCGCCAATTTCCTGATTAGAGTAACCCGCCAACTCCCTCAGCCTAAATATTTCCCTTTGTTTTTGAGGCAATACCGCCATCAGTTGCTCCACCTGTTTAAGCAGGTCCTTGGTCTCAACTTCTCGATGGGGTTGCTCGCCTGGATCGCTCGCTCCATATACTTGTGCGAGATCCTTGACCTTATTATTGTGTGCTTTCAATTTGTCCAGCGACAAATTACGCGCACATCGAATACACCAAGCTTCTTTATTTTTAATTCCATCCATTTGCGTCCGCTTTTCCCATACCTTCATAAATACTTCCTGAGTAATGTCCTTAGCCAGTTCTTCACGCATGACAATGCTGAGAATGTATCGGTATAGCCGACTCTTCAGCGGTAAAATCTCTGCTTTAAAATCATCCAGGGTCATTACTAAATAGGAGACGATTGATTAATAGGTGGGTTACATCTAGGTGATGATTTAATTGCGGGCAGGACCAAAAGGCTGAAAAACCAAGATCTAAGGGACCAGGCACCAAGATACAAACACCAAGATACAAGGGGGGGACGCCCTAAAGACCAAGATACTAAGACCAAAAACCAAGATATGAGGGACCAAAGACCAAAAACCAAGATACAAACACCAAGATACAAGGGGGGCAGAGACGAATTACACCTTCGGTCAAGACTTTCTTGTGCGACGATAGTAGGCCAGTTGTCAAGGATTAAGATACCAGGGTGGGCCAAGGCCAAGAAAACCAAAAACCAAGATATGAGGGACCAAAGACCAAAAACCAAGATACAAACACCAAGATACAAGGGGGCAGAGACGAATTACACCTTCGGTCAAGACTTTCTTGTGCGACGATAGTAGGCCAGTTGTCAAGGATTAAGATACCAGGGTGGGCCAAGGCCAAGAAAACCAAAAACCAAGATACAAGGGGGCAGAAACCAGATCCCAAGCAATCATCGAAACTTCAATCACTAAGCCCGCATGGATTTGTGAGCCTATCCGTACCACGCAAGGACCCGACACCAAGCTCGAAACACCAAGATACAAGGATCCAAAAACCAAAAACCCAAAAAACAAACACCAAGATACAAGGGGGCAGAGACCAAAACCCAAGCAATCATCGAAACTTCAATCACTAAGCCCGCATGGATTTGTGAGCCTATCCGTACCACGCAAGGACCAGACACCAAGCTCGAAACACCAAGATACAAGGATCCAAAAACCAAAAACCCAAAATACAAACACCAAGACACAAGGGGGCAGAGACCAGCCCAAGCAATCATCGAAACTTCAATCACTAAGCTATTTGGGAATTGGTGAGCCTATGCGACTTCCGATTACAGCGAGATTTGAAACTCGTTTTTCGTTGCGAGTTCGCGCACCTTGGCTACCAGGCAAATCGAGAGCGAGAGCAACCACCGAATGAGTGCCACCAACCCAGGGTCAGGTAGTCGTTGAAGTGAGTGGCGGAGAACGTGCCTAACATCTCTTGAAGTATTCATCCCGCCATGTGAATCGAACCTCATTCAATGTTGACGGGGTGCACAATCGGAGGACCCTGCAGAGACCTATTCGAAATGATGTCTCCAAATCATCCTTGAACTCAGAGTAAAAGAGGAAATGTGTACAATCGCACCTCTCATGCGGCTTTGGATTAGGTAGATCCCCATGGCATCGCTACTTTCACTTGATGACAGAATGTATCTTTTGTAAAATTGTGCTTGGCCAAGCTCCCTCTTGGATGGTTTTAGAGGATAAATACTGCTATGCCTTTTTAGATATCAATCCCGTAAGCAAGTATCACACATTGGTCATTCCAAAGAAACACTGCACGAATATGTTTGATGTGTCAGAGCAGACCGCCCTGGCAGTCATGCGCATGATCAAGAAAGTGGTTGATCTGTACCAGACAAGACTACATCTGCAACACCTACAGATCATCTGCAGTAATGGTCGCCATGCACAGCAGGATGTTTTTCATCTACATTATCACATCGTACCACGTAGCCAGGGAGATGGCCAAAACATTCGTTGGAAAGTGCATCGAGAATGGCGAGCATCTTTTGATGAGATGCTGCAGCAGCTGCTATAAGCCACAGACCTAGTTACTGGATCTCCAGCCTGTGAATATTCACCTGCCCGGCTACCACCCATCGAACGAAGTACATGCCCGCGGGCACCTTGCTGATGTCAAAGGTGTTACCATCAATGGCTGTCATCAAAATCAACTGCAAATCACCAACAGAAATCGCCTGATCGGAAGCATCACTCACAGCATGAAGCACAATCGGAAGTCGGATTTGGAAATGCCGGTGATCTCACTCTTCATTCGGAAGTTTCTAAGTGCACTTTTCCACCCAAATGGGTAGGAGTTGAGATCAGACCACGGGCTATCTTGGTCGGATGTTAGGTCCGCACCTACTGACCCACCCATCCGCTAAACAACCCATATTCGAAGTTGTGCCTAGATATACTGCTACTTCAGATTTGATTGGCCGCCATCTCGTTGCCTGACACTGCCACCTGGAGCTGGGCGACACAGATAAATTCGAAGTAGTCAGCAGAGAGTGATTTGGAAATAAAGTCTGACCGCACCCTTGATCAAAGCTGGCTGTGATGCCCACCCTTTTTTTGTAGATTAAGTGGTGAGTTTTGGAATAGTGATTTGAATAATCATCCGACATCAACAATGCTCCATTCTTTAAGCAAAACGGTCCTGCCTCCTTTGTTTTGTCTGTTCGCCCTGTCTGTACAAGCCATGGAACTTAATTACGATAGTCTTGAGCAGGCGCTCCAAGTAACCGACAATGATGACGAAAAGTTTCAAATTTATCGACTCCTTATTTGGGACTATTCACGAACAAAACCGCAACGCGCTTTAGAACTCAATGCTGATCTCACCCAAATGGCCCATCGTTCTGAAAATCCACATTGGCTGAATCAGGGTCGATACTATTATGGTGTGATCTATAAAAATATGGGAGAAAACTCATTGGCTTTGTCTTATCTAGATAGTACACTTCAATACCACAGGTCGCAAAATGATACTAAACGAGAGGCGCACACTCTTTATCAAATTGGTGTTGTGAATAAAAACATGGGGCAGATTAAAAAAGGCATTGACGCCATCAATGCCACCGTGGAAATCTACCGCAAACTTGATGATACGATCAGCATGGCCATGTCGATAAATGCTAAGGGCTACATGTTTCGACAGCTCCATCAACATGATCGTGCCATTGAAATGTATCGTGAAGCCTATGCTTTACATGCTGCTGGAGGTGATACCATAGGTATGGCTGGAGCCCTACTAAATCATGGCAATGCGTATAAAGCTTTGCACAAGTTGGATAGTGCCTTGATTCTCTACAATTTGTCTGAAAAACTATCGACCACGCAGCGAGATGAATGGGGTCTGGGTTACATTTATGAGAATCGTGGCGATCTATACCACCGAATGGGTGATAATGATCGAGCTATCAAGGAACTTAACCAGAGTATTGTCATCCGGAAAAAATACCAGCAAAAAGGACTTTTGGTCCCCACTTTGCTCCTACTGGCCAACGTACATCGAAAACAGGGAGATCTCGCGAAGGCTCGCAATGAGATTGATACAGCATTGGTGCTGGCCAAAGAGACGAATATGACCGACCACCTGAAGGCCGCCTATGGTGCGATGTCTCAAATCTATGAAGACCTGGGTCTAGTTGACCTGGCTCTGGAGGCCTTTAAGAAACACAATACCATCAAGGACTCCCTATTTAATGAAAAAATTAGTCAGCAATTCGCGGAGCTCGAAACACTTCATAAAACTCGAGAAAAAGAAGAACAAATAACTCAGTTGGCCTTTCAGCAAGAACTAAATCAGATTAGATTATCAAGGCAGCGGGATGTCATCCTGGTTTTTAGCATCGGCGCTGCCGTACTGCTGCTTTTGCTCTGGCGCTATTCCGCCTTAAACAAGAAAGTAAAGCAGCAAAACCAACTGATTGGAAAAGCACTCAGTGAAAAGGAAATCCTCCTCAAAGAAATTCATCATCGGGTTAAAAATAATCTGCAACTAATCTCGAGTCTGCTTAGCCTGCAGTCATCCACCATCGACGATTCGACAGCATTAGCTGCACTCACCGAGGGACAGTCGAGGGTGCAATCGATGGCATTGATCCATCAAGATCTTTATCGATCGGACAATCTTACCGGCGTACAAATTGAGGGCTATATTAAGAAGCTCTGCCGCAATTTATTCGACACCTATAATATTCGTGGCGAGCGAATTCGATTGCAGCTCGAGATCGCACCCCTATCCCTGGATGTGAGCACCTTAATACCATTAGGGTTAATATTAAATGAGCTCATCAGTAATTCGCTTAAATATGCATTTCCGAATAACATATCAGGCACCATAGGAGTGCGCTTGCAGCCAAAGGAAGAAAAACTACTGCTGGAGGTCTGGGATGACGGTGAAGGCTTCACACCCAATGCACGAACAAATGGCTTTGGACACAAGCTGGTGAAGACTTTCGCCAAAAAATTAGAGGCAGATGTGTCAATAGATCAAAAGGATGGAACGATTGTCTCCATGCAAATCACCAACTTTAAAGTCGCATAAGGATGTCAGAACTAAATATTTTGGTGGTCGAAGACGAAGCTTTGATTGCAGAAGACATAGCCACCATTTGCCAAATTCATGGATATCATGTGGTGGATACGGCTCATACCGCCGGACAGGCCATTTGTGCCATTGAAGAAAATCAATTGGATCTAATCCTCTTGGATATCAACCTTGATGATGAGGTTGACGGCGTGGAAATTGGCCAATACATTCGTGAGACGCGTGGATTACCCTTCATTTATATTACTTCCTATGCCGACATAGCCACACTGGAGCGAGTAAAGAAGACTAAACCCATTGGCTACATTGTAAAACCCTTTATTAAAGAACAATTATTGAGCACAATCGAAATCTCCCTACATAATTATGCTCAGTCTCAGATCCCCGGTGGCCTAGATCTCGATCAATTAAATGCCAAGATTGTAAAACCCATGACCAAACGCGAATTTTCGATACTCAAACATATTTATCACGGTAAGACCAATCTCCAGATGGCTCAATCCGAATATCTTTCGGTCAATACGATTAAATATCATATCAAACAACTCTATGTGAAATTAGATGCCAATTCAAGATCCTCACTACTGGCGAGGGTGAGGGCACTCAGTACAAAGTAGACCAGACAAATCACCACTGCGCCCTCCGACCAAACTCAAGCTGATATCTTGGTGAGTCCTGCTCTTGCAAAACGATCATCATTGCTCCGATCCTTCAACCAAAATTTAGCACGCAAGAACAACCACATGCCGATAGAAATCTGAGGATGACGGTAGACCCACGATCGGATCTGCTGTAGGATTCGTCGACCATTGGTGCCCAACCCATTGAAAATCTGTCTATTATCCCTTTAGGTGAAAAAAAGCACCTAAAAAATTTGACCCTTACCTAACGTCATGCTCTATCTTTGTCCCATCGACCGGTAGAAAAGTTAGGTATTGATGATTTATAGTGTTAAAGATTTGGCAGAGTTTTCTGGTGTTAGTATCCGGACCTTGCACTACTACGATAAAATTGGACTGCTCACACCAGCTAAACGAACGAAGGCAGGATATTGCAATTATGGTGATCCAGAACTTTTGCGTCTGCAGCAAATTTTGTTTTATAAAGAACTAGATTTCTCATTAAAAGAGATTGCAGATTTGCTCGACGAACCTTCCTTTGATTTAATTAAGGCACTTGAAAACCACCGGAGGGCTTTGAGAAAAAAGAGGTCCAGGCTTTCGACTTTATTGAAAACAATCGACCAAACCATTCATCATTTAAAAAAAGGAATGAATATGGAAAAACCAGAAATGCTGTATGAAGGGCTCCCCAAAGAAGTGGGGACTACGTATCGCCAAGAGGCCATCAAAAAATATGGCAAACAAGCCATCGATAAATCGGAAAAAACATTGATGGCGTTAGGCAAAGAAGGCTTCAAGCAACTGCAAAAGAATGCCGAGGAAGTAAATAATGAATTATTCACTCGGCGAAATCAATCACCAACGAACGCGGATATCCAATCTTTGATCGCTCGTCACTATCTCATCATTCGAAAATTTTGGGGCACCGAAGACTCGCAGGATAAACAAGGTGAGGCCTATTGTGGGCTGGGTCAGCTATATGTAGACGACGAACGATTTACGCAGAGGAATGGTCAAGCTCAACCAGAATTTGCCATATTCCTTCGAGATGCAATGACGTACTATGCCGAAAACAATCTGTGATAAAACTCAATGCAGGGATGATATCGTAGAATTGAAGATAAGGATCAGATAATTAATAGACAAAAAACACCGTGCAAATCAATTCAGCGCATACCGGGTACTAGGGTAAAATCATCAGACTTGTTGAGCACGTGGAAGTCGTTAATCTAAACCCATTGATACCTGGAAATGATCAAGCTTACCAAAAGGCTCCGCTTAACTAATGAGATGTGCAACTTAATAAATGCAGACAAAATAATTGGCTCGGCATTATGAAACCTTAACGATGCTTGAGGCAAATTCACATCAGCTGAGATCTTCGGCCTGCCTTAATTTGCGTTTGAGCATCTTCGACGCCTGCGTATATCCTCCCTCTGATCCATCGACAAAGTGTATATGTTGATCTGTTCTATTCCTCACATAGCATGACATGACACTCTCAGGACTGGCATAATAACCAAATAGAATTTCTCCTTTCTCCTCAAGGGCCTCCAAGGTCTTCACCAGTGCCGTCCGTTGGGCCTTTGATCCGGAAAAAACAGTGTTGATCCGACCATCAATGGTCAACGTGTCGGACAACAGGACCAAATTATCTAAATAAGTGCTTGAACCCTTCGTTTTTCCATAGTACAATTTACCAATCCAGGTAAATAGCCAAAACTTGAGGATTTTACGTAAATCGTATTTTCCCAATTTTGTTTGAAGTTCTGTTTTAATGGTCTGATAACTCGCCTTAATTCTAAGACCCTGGCGCGAAATTGGATTCCTAGATTTTATTGGACCATAAATTTCTTCTATAGACCTTAGTACCCGCGCGAAGATCTCTCCTTGCCTGGACAGGTCCACCGCATCTACTAGCAGCGCCATTACTTCCCCTGGCACCTTCGGTGGTTTTATGCTGTCCCATCGGCACTCCATACCGGTTAAATCCAGCATCGAAGCACCCCCCTCCTCTTGCTTCAATTGATAATTTGACTTTTTTACCATTACTTCGGCAGCATTGAGCCCTTCTCCCAGAACAATCGGAATCGTCAGGAAGTCAGTAATGCTGGTCCTGGCAATCTTTATCTGGTGACCTTGCTGATAGATTTCATGTACTGGCACAATGCCAACTCGTAAATCTAGCTCGAAACTAGCCTTGGTGTTGTCCCGATGCTCTTTCAAAGCTTGTAAGGTGGCGGCCTTGATTTCGTTTGGCACCAGAATAGTGGCACCATCTCCTCCAAAAAAGAAAGGAATTTCAAAGGAATTTCTTTGTGCAATATTGATGACCGCAATAATACTTCCGGTCGCTAAAAGATTTACCAACTGGTGATTGCCCTGATCAACAGCCTGTGTAGAGTCCTTAATGTCGGTGATAATAATTTGCCAATCACTGGGGACATCAGCAAAGAATTCCTCTTGTTCGAAGACATCAGCAATTTGGTGCGAGAAGATGGGTAGTTTTTCATAAAACCTTACATCGGAGTCTTCAACCATAGGATTTTTTGCGTGCGAACTAAGCTAAATCAAATCGATCAAATGTCCTAAAAACAAGTAATTTTCTTCTGTTTCTCAAGATGATCTGATCATCAACGCTACCTTTCTGAGCCTTCTATGGTGGACGGCCATCGCGAGCATGATTTCCCCGTAGCAGCATATGCGTATTTGTCGATACTCCCTGAATCTTAATCTTTGCCAGGGCCTATTTTTTCTGGTGGGCACAATTGGGGCTGTGCTGGTGGTGGTTGGCTGATCTAGCTTTTCGCTCTCGGCCTTCTACTCGATTTTGAAACCTACCTGGCTCATCTGATGCTTCATGATGTACTACTTGCTGTTCCATTTTGTCTCTGACGACCTCGAAGTTCTCTTTTCCCTTTCTGACGCACTTCACCTCCCAATCAAAAGCAAAGTTTCCACTTCCTCCCTTTAGTTCTTTGACACGAAAACCCAATTCATTCTTTTCAACTACTGCCAGACCATAGGTATCCCAACTCAACGGTGTAAGTGTCACCGTCATGGTGGTGGAATTGGCCACTACCCGATAGTGATCTGAAAAGGAAATAAATGCTTCGCCATTTTTCAGGGTAGCGCTACCCCGATCGTAAGCACCCACCTCTGGGCCTTCCAGGCTGGCGTACCAGATATCTTTGTTGTCGTCTTCTGGATTCTCAATCCGGAAATTTTTCTGATCTCCCCAGACAATGCCTTCACCTTCGGCATTAATGTACATTCCCGCCTGGGCCACCGAATTCTGATCATATATCGCGATCCGGCCGGCATTGGCATTGGCATTAGAAATGCCTATGTAGACGTTGGGCGAGGCATTGGTACCGTAATAGTAACCGTAACCAAAATTGGTGCTCGACACTGCGTCAAACACTCGATACCCACCATTGGGACCATAGAGTCTCAGGTTGCCTCGATTACTGTTGAGGGCAGTTGAGCCCAGTGATGCGATTCTATTTCCATTAATTCCTGTATACAAATCAATTTGACCGGCATTTCCCCAAATTCTGGCATCAAGTGCACCATACGAGGCACCATTTACAAAACTTAGACCTTGATAGTCCAGTCGAACCCGATCGGCAAAGGGACCTGATCCATTGTCTTGAAAAACCAGAGATTGCACATCCAGGTCTGCTTTTTGGGTGGGTGTAAATAGGTTCATCAATGTGGCGGTTTGCGAACTTCCTAGATCATAGTCTTCATTTTGCCAGAAGGCAATTTGACCTGGCATCCAGTGGGTGCTCTCATCTTCCCAGGGGTTGCCAGCATCATATCTAAAAGAAACATGAAGGATATCATCAACACTCCAACCGGTGGGTTGTGCCAACACTGAGAAATAGCAAAGAATCAGGAATATCGGTAAATATCGACGCATCTTGGTAGATTTTGATTTTAACTAAAATTGTTACTTGACCTAAAGAGTACCGGTGCACTGATTTTCCATACTTAAGGAATAACGTGACCCCTTCCTAGACATGAAGGAACATTCAAAATCTAGCACAGACAATCCCTCCAATGGCAGGATGTCCGGTTATGCGAGTAGTAACCGTAGAAAATGGCGCCAAAGACTAGCGCGGTTTAGGTCATTTTACAACGAATGGGAATGATCAAGGCTAGTCGTCGCTTTCTTCTAGACCTTTTTCACCCCCATAGTAGTGATGTTCTGGGTCAGCACCAGATAGTAAATATGCGAAAAGGTCGGTCACCTCCTGTTCGTTGAGTCTATTTAGAAGACCGGGAGGCATGGGTGATACCGGCGATGGACCCTGTTCCGCAATCTCCTTTGTAGCCAATTCAACTTTAATGGTGCTGGCGTACGGATTAGGCATAATAACCACCTTATCTTCGGCTTCAGAGAATATTTTTCCCGCCACTTTCGATCCATCTTTCATTTCAAAAAGTGTAAAACCATATTGATCAGAAATCTCATCGCTCGGACTAAAAATGGCATTGACCATATCTCCCCGGTCAAAACGGGTGTGAATCTGAGTAAGATCCGGTCCATTGATGCCACCTTCACCATGCATACGATGACACGAGCCACATAGAGCCGCTTCGAAAACTCGCTTGCCAGCGTCAATATCACCCTGGTAGTCCTTCAGTCCAGAACCCAGTATGCGATTAATCTGACTCGCATTATAGATATCTCCTGGTCCGACTGGTTGCGGTAAATTGGACATATCTTCTGCAGGAGAATAGACACCGGACAATTCCTCCAAGTGTTGACGATCTTGTTCTGGCGCGTTTTTCAATGCTTGCTGCCGAATATTTTCCATAAAGGCCTTAAAACTTCGACCACCTGAAGCGCTGAAAACATCAAAGAACCATTGGAAGTATTTTTCACGGAGTTCAGGCTGCCAACCCTCTTTGGCATGACTTAAAACGACCGCATAAAAGATTGCCTCGGCAGGTGGCATATTGCTGATGACATCTTTTACATCTTTTCCGTAGCTCTCGTGGCGGTCACTGATTTCCTCATCCAGCATGGCCACATCCATGGTTGTATGATCATTAGTATGTGACAACATTAAGTCTAGCGACTGTTGGGTTGCCTCATCATCACCCAGAAAAACGAGAATCTCCGCCACTTCTCGATTTATCGCATTGTCATCAGATGGAAATAGGATCTGTAGTTTTTCCGTAGTTCGCTTCACCAGATTGGCGGTGGGCATCCCAAACCTCACTAAAATAATTTCATAAGCGCGCAGCAGATCCAGCTTAGCCTCTCGAGACAAATCGTTCCAGTTTATCTGATTAAGCTTATTGAGCAGAGCCCCTTCTAATTCGTGATCTGGATCCGACAGGCGAGCGAGGGCAATGGCGGCCGGAATGAGCTTCAGGGGATGATTCTCGATCAGGACCTGACTTCTCCATCGGTCCACAGGTTGATTTTCCAAACCAACCCTTGCGGCATATCTAATAAACCGGTCGGAGTGATCAAGGTACGACCATGCTTTCGTTACCCCTCCAGGTTTTGGTCCTAGATGAAGGTCTTCAAGGGAACGACGTAGCTGTCTGAGTTCCACTGAGGCAGCATTGACTTCTTCAATATGTTTATCAGTGGAAGCATTTCCAGTATAGCGCAAGCGGTAAAATCGCGAGGCCAAGCTTCGTCCGCCCACTGCAAAGTACATGTGACCATCAGATCCAGCAATCACATCTGTGAGCGGAAATGGTACACCAAATATAAATTGCTCACTCGTACCCTGGTAAGAACTTCCAGCTTCTTGCAACTCAATAAAGTACATGGTGCCAAAGCTCCAATCGTTGATGAATAAGCCCTGCTGATACCTGGTTGGAAATGCCAGTTCATCACCAAATAGAACAGCGGTGGGAGAGCCTTGGCCCAGATCAATCACAGAAGGTAATGCATCTGGATAGTAGGTCGGCCATTTACCAGTTCCGGTACGCCAACCGAACTCGGAACCACTGGTGGCATGGCATATTCTGATGGGACGATACCAGGGCATCCCGAAATCCCATTCCATATCCGCGTCAAAAACAAAGAGTTCATCATGTTGATTAAAGTCAAAATCGAAGGCGTTGCGATAACCCACCGAGATCAATTCCCACTCTTTTCCCTCTTGATCAAAGGTAGCGACCCAGCCACCTGGGGCCTTGATTTCATTCGCGTGCCCTCGGGCGTCTAGGTAGGGTGGTAGAAGGTTGTCTTCATCCCAGCGTGCGGGAATACGACTGTTTTGCGTCAGCTGCTTAGGAATCTTGGTATGGTTTCCGGCGATGAAGTATATTTTGGAACCATCTGGTGAGAGGATGAAACTGTGCGGACCATGCTCTCCTGCCCCATCCAACCTCAACAGGCTTTCAATATTATCCAGATGCCCATCTTCGTTTTGATCGGTGAGTCGGTAGACACCACTGCCATGAGCAATTTCTTCACCGTCTTTTTCCCAGCCGCGATTCACGGCAACGTAAAGACTATTAAAGGCCCACATCATTCCATGCGCATAACCGATGTCGAGATCAATACTATCGATCATCGTACTATCTAAAGCCTCACCAATAGCCGGCATCTGAAATTGATAAATATCGCCATGTTGATCACAAGCAAACATCTTTCCATTGGGCCCTTGTGCGAGAGATACCCAAGTACCCATGTTATAATCACTGGGTCGATAAAGTTCATCTAAGGTAAAGTCTCTTGGAACACTAATTTCGGGTTCTTCATCACCCTCCTCAACTTCCGTTTCTTCGGTGGGCTGACAGGCAAGAGCCGTCAACAATAAAAATACTAGACCAAATGTCTGAGATAATCGGGGGAACTGTAAATCGGAGATCTTCATAGTCCGCAAAATAGTGAATCGACAAAAGACAATGGCAACATTGGCCCAGATTGTTTACCCCTAGTCTGGGGGGCCTTCATTCAATCTTACTTATCTTACCTCCCATGAAGGTGATTATCACAGGATCAACCGGCATGATTGGTAAGGGTGTGCTCCTCGAGTGCTTGGAGGATCCGGACATCTCCGCAGTGCTGGTCATAAATCGTCGAAAGCTTGGCCTAACGCACCAGAAGTTGCGCGAACTTATAGTATCAGATTTCTTCGCAGTTGATCAATACACCGGGTCATTGCGTGGGTACGACGTATGTTTGTTTTGCCTCGGCACTACCGCAGTAGGAAAGAGTGAGGAAATATATCACCGCATCACTTATGAATTGACGACACTTTTTGCGCAAGCCATGTTGACTCAAAATCCGGGTTCTTCGTTCTGTTATGTGTCTGGTGCGGGAACAGATAGCACCGGGCAAGGCAAGGTGATGTGGGCCAGAATAAAGGGGAAAACCGAAAACAAACTACTGAGCATGCATTTTGACAAAGTCCACGCCTTTCGTCCCGGTTTCATTCAACCTTTGAAGGGCATTCGGTCGGCTACGGAATGGTATAACATAGTTTATGCCTTGTTCGGATTTTTATATCCACTCTTAAAAAGGCTCCCGAAATATGTGACCGATACCACAACCATGGCCAAGGCCATGATCCGGGTCGCTCAGTCTGGATATAAAAAACCCATTCTTGAGAGCATTGATATCAATGCCGTAGGTCGGGGGGAGAACCAGGCTGAACGGGCCAAACTCAGCAACTAATAATTGGTGTTTCAATTCCTAATTTGTGCTTTGGTATTGGTAATTTTGCGGCATGGCATATGATGAGCATTTAGCAGATCGAATCAAGGAAGTCTTCGCAACCAAGAAAGTGGCTTTCGATACAAGAAAGATGATGGGTGGACTTTGTTTTTTAGTAGACGACAAGATGTGCATTGGTACCCATATTGACAAGAAGACGGATAAGCCACTACTGATGTGTCGGATAGGTGAAGTAAAAATGGAGGAGGCGATGTCCAAAAAGGGTGCAAAACCTATGGACTTTACGGGAAGGCCTATGAAGGGATATGTCTTTGTTACCGAAGAGGGATTTGACCTCGATTTGGATCTGGAATATTGGCTACAACTTGCTCTTGATTTTAATCCGCTGGCAAAATCCAGCAAAAAGAGGAAGAAAAAGAGATAGTCAAGTAGCCCAACCATGACGTTACTGATTTAGGCCAAGACGTTATGGTTGGTAGTGCAGCCCACCATCAAAAAGTAAAATTCCGTCCAACCATGGATTTGAATAAAAAATGTGGATCATGGGGATTGACCTTGGTTTAAAATTTTCAACCAAAATCGAGAATTATCGAACTAGGCAAGTATAACACCCTGAAGATCTTGCGTGAAACCAGCATCGGTCTTTACCTGGGAGATGAAAACGGCAATGATGTGCTCTTGCCCACCAAATACTGTCCTGATCGTTTCGAAATTGGACACATCCTAGAAGTATTCATCTATCTCGACTATGCCGAGCGGATCATTGCTACCAATATCCGTCCTAAAATTCTGCTCCACGAATTTGCATTGTTGAGGGTCACCGATGTCAATGAGTTTGGAGCATTTGTCGATTGGGGGTTAGAAAAAGAGCTCTTGGTGCCTTTCAGCGAACAAAAGCAAAAAATGGAAGTGGGACGATCCTACATTGTCTTCCTCGATATTGACTGGAAATCGGAAAGGTTATTTGCTAGCAATAAACTGGATAAACATTTGCAGAACGAATTCCTAGAAATTGAGGAAGGTGAAGAGGTCGATTTAATTATTCGACAGAAAACCAATCTTGGATATTCGGTCATTATCAATCACAGTCATCGCGGTCTACTTTATGCCAATGAAATTTTCAGTACTTTAAATATTGGAGACAGGCGAAGAGGTTATGTCAAAAGAATCCGAGCTGATCACAAAATAGATGTCTCACTCAATCCACTTGGATTTCAGCAATCAAATGACGCCGCTGTTGAAACCATCATATCTGCACTAAGAAAACACGATGGTTTACTACAGCTTTCTGATCGCAGTTCTCCGAAGGAGATATCTGACCTATTGGGCATGAGTAAAAAAGCTTTCAAGCGCGCTATTGGTACCCTCTATAAAGCACGACGTATTTCCATTGAAAAGAATGAAATCAAGTTGATTGACTAGTGCTGCTGATTGGATAACAATGAATTAGGATTAAACCCATCGCATCGGCAGATACAGTCAGTTTAAATTCAGCATGGATACCATGTTGCGAAGATGACTTTGTGTCCTTCAGCATCCATAGATCACATTATCACGCCAAATAAGTTTCGCACAACGCTTTACACGGCAACGCGCATAGGAACTGTAGTTTAATTAACACGGATTCACCATAAGCTGACCACCATTCAGATCAAACAACGTGGCTCATGGGCGTTTTTTTTTCTCAACAATCTTGATATGATGGCTAAATGGTGGTCGTCGTGTTCAGCGGCAAAAAGAAAAAGGTCCATGGTGCGCATCGGAGTTTTCAGACGGGGATGCTGGGATGTCAACAACACATCCTTGTGCGAAAGACCTCGCAGCCTTGTGACGGTCGTGTTTCTTACGGCCTGAAATTGATCCAACAGGGTATCTATGCTTTCTTCATTGTGATTAGCCTCATAGGTCTTTCTATTGGTAAGGTCGGCCGCTCTCAGCATATCCCGACCCTCAAGGATGTCGTCAAGCCGCCCCTGCCACAATGGTTCCAGATCAATGAGATGGCCGATGTGTTCTTGAATAGACCAAGATTCATCATTCCTGGCTATCAGCACAGCTCTTTCGGTATCACCTATCTTGTGTACTAATCGAATCGGAGTTCCATCCAGCCTTTCAATGATATTCGGCAATAAATTTTCCCTAGCCGAAAAGTCAAATACTCGATCGAACCAGTAAACCACGCTATGGATTCGACTGAGTTTCGTTGAATCCAATCATCCAACTAATACCAAACCTATCTGTTACCATACCAAAATAGTCACCCCAAAAAGTAAGATTCATGGGCATGCTCACTTGGCCTCCCTCCGAAAGTTGGGCAAAAAAGCGATCGGCTTTCTCCTTCGAGTCAGTACTGATGGAAATGGAAAAGTTTGTACCAGTCTTAAAATTACTGGCCCATTCGCCACCAGTATCACTACCCATAAGCATGGTTTCTTCGCTAATGGGTAAAGAGATATGCATGATGCGATTTCCTTCTTCCTCCGTAAAGCTGGGACCATCTTCGCTAGGTGGCATCTCATTAAATCGACTTGAGCTCGAAAACTCTCCACCAAACACGGAACGATAAAGATTAAAGGCTTCCTCACAATTGCCGTCAAAAGTGAGATAGACGTTTGCAGTTGTCATTTTCTTTTGTTTTGGTCACTTTCAAGTTAAGCATAGCGACCGACAAGTCAAAGGGTAATCATATTATAGCTACATCTGCATTCCGTTAAGAACGAAAATACTTGCCTAGTGGAGATGGGTACTACATCAGAGTCTTGTTTTTTTGGTAACAAATAATGCATTTATTACGAGGGCGATATCGAATCATAGGTTGAAACTCCTCAGAGTTACCTTGCCCCAATTCCTTTCAACATCCTCATTAGGAAGTTCTTTATATGCTGGTCGGTGTGTTGTCAAAAAAAAGTTGTGTCATTTCAGCATCTAATTTCATCTTTCTAAATCATGTTGGACCTTCCCCAAATGCGAGACAGCAATGTATATATTGAAGCTATGACCACAGGGTTAAAGAAGGCAAAGGATCTTATAGTTCCAATTGGTGAAAGCCTAGTTATGTTAATTAAAACCATGAGCACTCACCCTCCAAGAAAAGAAATTGTGGCTCTGATTAAACCTTTTGCAGGTAAGCTGGTCAAAGTCTTCGAACTTCAAAATAAAATTAATCATGAAAACAATAACCGCATTGGCCAGCCTCGGTTTATTAGGCCTGTGGAGCATGAGCTTCAGTTACACTATTCCAACTCAGACCTGGAAGCATCTTGGATCGCGAACGGTAAACTACAAGATCGACAGAGATATTATATCTGTAGGCTTAAGAGAAGGAGGATTCAAGAAAATCAAAATCAAAGTGTCTGGAGGGAGTCTTAATATGCATCGCATGGTGGTGGAGTATAGAAATGGGCAAAGAGATCGGATTCCGATCAAATACCATTTTCAGCGGGGCAGCGAAACCAGGATCATCGACCTTGCAGGGGGGAAAAGGGCAATCAAACAAATTACCGTTTGGTACGACACTAAAAATACGTCGCGACGTAAAGCGAAAATGCATCTTTTTGGCAGGCGATAAAAATAAGTTGCAAATAAGACCATGCAGCATGGGTCCTAAACGGGATTGAGCGGCCATTTACAGGAAATGTTCACTAGGTATTTCTCAATAATTCTGCTCGTGGTTATGCAGCAATCATGCTGGTTTCAATACCAAGCCATTGTAGGATTGATCAGAAGTTTTTCAATAGTTATTCTCTGTGACTAGAAATGTTCGAATCTATCCCATCTCCCAACCTGACCGTACTGACTCTTGCACATATGATTCCGCTTCCGGCATTCCATGGGCCTGCATGGTTTGAGCATCCCAATGGATGATCTTTCCTCCCAAACGCAGCGACAATACCCCAAGGAGCGTAATTTCAGTCAGATGTGCACCATATTCAAAATGTGAGCTGGCTTGAGGTCCTCCCTTGATGGCATCAATCCAGTCTCGGTGGTGTCCCCTTGACGGTGGCAGTGTTTCCGGTACAGAGATCGATGAAAGCTGGTCTGGGTAAATCTCGAGGATATTCGGTCCACCGGTTATCATAACTCCTTTATCTCCCACAAACATATTCCCACGCGCTGGCAGCTCTACTTGATTTGGTAGCAGCTCAGGTCTACGTGGTTGAAGGCCACCAGAATACCAATTGAGCTTGATGCTTCCACCATCTTTGTGAGGGAACTCATAATAGCCGATCTCGCCATAAGGAGTGATTTGAAAATCGCTGAAGCCCGCTGCCTTCACTTGAACGCTACTGGGTAAGGGGAGTTCCAGCCCCCAAACGGCTGCATCCAAGTCGTGACAACCGAAGTCGCCCATGGCTCCACAGCCAAAATCCCAGAAATCCCGCCATGTGACTGGACTGTACCAATGATGGAAAGGTCGATAACTCCTGGGGCCCAGCCATAGGTCCCAATTAAAATCGTAAGGCATAGGGGATCCCGTGATGGGGATGGTCCTGAGCTCCGTGATCCACCGAGTTGCGGGCACCCACGCATGCAATTCCCTCACCTCTCCAATCACCCCGGCACGAAGATATTCTACTACTTTTCGCACCCCTGGAGTGCTATGGCGCTGGTTACCCATCTGGGTCGACAAGCCAGTTTCTTTGGTTAGCTGTGCTACTCGGCGAGCCTCCCATATATTGTGTGTAAGCGGTTTTTCGCAGTACACATGTTTTCCAGCTTCCATCGCCTTGATGGTCACATAAGCATGGGTATGATCCGGGGTGCACAGAGCACTGCGTCGAGGTCCTTTTCTTGATCCAACATTTTCCGAAAATCCTTATACTCAGCGACCTTCTGCTGTGAATCGTGTGATTCAATCATTCGACAAACGGGTCCACGGCCAGCTTCTGACCGATAGTAAAAATTTGCCAAATTCCAATAGCGAGCTGGATCAGCCACCGCGGTGATTTGTACGTCTTCCTCCTTAAGGAGTTCTGATACATTTTGCTTGCCACGCCCCCCGGCTCCGACCACACCAATCTGGACCCGGTCACTTGGTGCAATAAATCCTTTTCCTCCCAATACATGCCGCGGTACAATCATCAACCCCACGGAATTGATCACTTGATTTCGAACGAACTTGCGTCGACTAGTTTTTTCCATTGCAACCATAAATTAACCTATAAAACACTAAAGTACAATTTTCAATAAGGAGCCCGAAGCTTGGTCTTCATCGTGAGATTTGCGATGAGGCCGCACCATCATTTCTGATAGCTTACCAAATTCTAGAATATTCAGACCAAATTCTCAAAAGGCAACAGAATTGGTATTTGGTATATGGATCTTGGCCTGAAATATTTGGCCATTCATGCCAGCATTTTACTTAAAACTAAACTTATAAAAACTTAACATGCGCAAGTCCATTTATCCAATTTTACTCTTATTGGTAGTTAGTGCACTAGGTGCACAAAACGTTCATCTGGAGACAGCCGGATCCATAATCATCGGCAATTCTTCTGATCCAAATCCCAAACCCGGCACCATGCGCTGGACCGGTGCCGACTTTGAAGCTTACAATGGCGATAAATGGGTCTCCATGACTGGAGGAAAAACCGCACCAGCTATTGATCCGGATGGGAATGTATATCCGACCCTTCGCATCGGAGACCAAATCTGGTTTCTAGAAAGTTTGAGAACCAGTAAATATGCAGATGGCACTGCGATTCCCTTGGTAACTGACCAAACGCAATGGGGCTCGCTCTCCACCGGGGCTTATACCTGGTATGACAACAACAACATCTATGACAACCCCGAAGGCAAATTATATAACTGGTTTGCCGTAGCTGATTCAAGCAAGCTCTGTCCTGATGGCTGGAGAGTACCAAGTCTAGATGATTACAACGAGCTGATAGATTATTTGGGAGATGCTGCTGTGGCGGGGGGAAAGATGAAGCAAGAAGGAACCTCGACGTGGAATTCCCCAAATAACGGAGCAACCAATTCGTCAGGTTTCACGGCCTTGGGATATGGTACCAGATATAGTGATGGGACATTTGCCTCATTATTTTTTCGTTCTGTTTCCTATTTCTGGACTTCTTCTCCAGGCACCATCAATAAAGCATGGCAAGTTGGTGTTTTCAATCAACATACTTCCGTGATTACGTCAAGTATTTCAGATAAAAGTGGTGTACCGGTACGCTGTGTAAAATAATTTGTTAACACAACTAACATTCTAAACTGAAAGGATCACCTGTTCATGTGAAAGTGGGTTCAAAAAATGCTAGACACTTGAGACTACTTTCACTGGGGTGACAGTGTTATGCTTAACCAATAAATACCATGAAAAAAATAATCTTTCTGCTCCTAATTATCGCGCAGTGGCACTCACCTGCAAATGCTCAAAATGCCAATATTGAGTTGTCAAGATCGATATCGATTGGAGATGTTGAAATAGCCAATCCGGTGGCAGGTACGATTCGATGGAATGGATTCGATCTCGAAGGATTCAACGGCAGTGAATGGGTATCTTTGATCGATGGCAATACTGCTCCCTTGACGGATATTGAAGGCAATGTCTATCAGACAGTAAGGATCGGTAGTCAAATTTGGATGGCCGAGAATCTTCGTACCCATCACAATGCAGATGGGTCAGTGATCCAACAGATTACGGATAATAGCCAATGGGATAGCCGGACAACCCCAGCCTGGTGCTGGTTTAATAACAGTGGTTCCAACAATATTCCACACGGTAAATTGTACAATTGGTATGCGGTCGATGACACTGAGCTCTGTCCCATTGGTTGGCGTGTACCCAGTGACACCGATTTTAATACTCTAGGAGCCATCTTAGGGGGGTTAGATATGGCTGGCGGAAAACTAAAACAAGAGGGGTTGTCTACCTGGCAGTCACCGAATACTGGTGCCACCAATGAATCTGGATTTAATGCGGTCGGAAGTGGTGGTCGGGTCTTTCAGGGTGCATTTTCTCAATTCTTTGGATATAGTGCCCAATTTTGGACAACATCAGAGCATGATGACGATGAAGCCTGGTATTTTCGACTGATTTATAATGGCGTTTCGCTGTCCACCTTCGCCGCCAAAAAACAGTACGGTTATGCGGTTAGATGTATCAAAAGTTAATCAGTTTTCTGCAGGGCCCTACCAGCTCTCGTACAGTGGTGCAGGTATCTCAAAGGTATACTGTTGCTGCAGGAAAGTGACAATATCTATGAGCTCTTGCACAGTCATGATGTCATTATAATTGGACATTGGTGAAACCTTAGTTCGTCCTTGTGTTTGGATCACAAAATCTCGCGCAATCTTATGCGATGGGTTGATGATTGAGGTGATAAGGTCTTCATATGTCTTGATATTGGCGACAGAGCCACCCAATTTCAAGTGAAGATCTTGCCCTTCAACTCCTTCCCACTCGATATCTGCGACACTATGACATGAATTACAATTTAGACCCACGAAACTAATCTTGCCATCTTCAATGCTTCCTGCAGGTAAGGCAAATTCATTGCTTTTTTTTCCACAACCATTAGAATCGACCGCACTGGACCCTAAGATGAAGAAGGCAGCATAATACAAAACACGAATTAATTCATTTGTGACGCGCATATCTCCTTGAATTGACCGCCGTCAAGTTAGGTCATTCGTGGTGGGTGCATTATGAGCGAAATCAGTTGTAAAAATGCGCTGTGTCAACCCAACAAGATGATTGTAACGAAACATTGGGTCGAAACGGATCAATCTTTGAAGACAGGAATTGCTCAGTGGTTACCATGGGCTTCTCACCGACAGATCTATTTTTTTTGGATGTTTGCGCTGCGGTTTCAATTTTCCTGGGTTTACATTCACCAAGATTAGACCGAAGAGCCTCGAATGAAGTGTCACTCCCATCCTTTAGGAAATACCGCTGGGTCGAAATCCCAAAATAAAGGAAGTAAGAAATAAACCATCAGCGATAGCAATAATATCGAAATGATGTTCATCCAGATTCCAGTTTTAACCATGTCGGGAATTCGTAAATATCCTGATCCGAAAACGACGGCATTGGGTGGTGTTGCGACTGGCAACATAAATGCACAGGATGCTGCCACAGTGGCACCCACCATTAAGATAAAAGGATGCACATCGATGGAAAGCGCAAGCGGTGCAAGTATGGGCAAAATCATGGCAGTAGTAGCCAGATTTGAGGTTATTTCGGTAAGAAAATTCACGGCGGCAATAAGCACCAACAATAAAAGTATCAACGCCACTCCACTGAGCAAGGTCATTTGATTGCCAATAAATTCTGCAAGACCACTGGATTTAAACCCTTCCGCAAGCGCCAAGCCACCCCCGAACAACAACAACACACCCCAGGGAATCTTAACCGCCTCCTTCCAGGTCAACAGGGCCCTTTTCACTGTACCCCTAGCCGGTATTAGGAAGAGGAGCACCGCCGATGAAACGGCAATAATGGTGTCATCGATTTCTGGTAAGATTTTTTGTAGAAAAAAAGACCGGGTTATCCAAGCCAGTGCCGTTCCTACAAATACGAATAAAACCCACTTTTCTTCGTACCCGATTGGGCCCAAAATATCTAATTGCTTCTGTATTTCTCGCTTGCCTCCAGGAAAAGACTTTTGCTGAAATGAAAAAGCATAATTGGTCAAATACTTCCAACAGATAAAGATCAGAATAATGCTTATGGGAAGACCCACCATAATCCATTGTGAAAAGGTAATTTCTATCCCGTACGTCTCTTCAACAATTCCCGCCAACACTAAATTCGGAGGCGTTCCGATGAGGGTGGCAATACCGCCAAGGGAGGCGCTGTATGCGATCGAAAGCATCAGGGCCTTACCAAAGATCAAATTTTCATCTTCAACGGTATTTGGATTGTCCTTCAATTGTAAAATGATCGCTAGCCCAATGGGCAGCATCATCACGGACGTAGCAGTATTGGAAATCCACATTGACAGAAAGGCGGTGGCAACCATAAATCCCAAAATAATCTTCTTGACATCCGTGCCAATAAAATAAATGATATTGAGTGCAATGCGCTTATGCAAATTCCAGCGCTCGATGGCTATGGCTAAAATAAAGCCACCGATGTACAGAAATATGTACGGATGACCGAAAGCGGTCGTAGTGGCACGAATGGAAAGCGCACCTGACAATGGGAATAATATGATGGGTAAGAGCGAGGTAACCTCTATAGGAATGGCTTCGGTGATCCACCAGACTGCAATCCAAAGGGTACAGGCCAATACAGCAACCCCCTCCTCACTTAAACCGGTGGGCCTTATCCAGAAAAAAACCAATAAACTTAACACGGGGCCTAAAATGAGGCCGATCCTCCTTGTGGTCATAGTATTCGATGTAACTCAAGATATCCAAAAATGCTGTGATGCAATCCATACCAGGCTGTAGAATTGTAAGAAGGATGATAGACCTGGCAATACTCATAAAAGTGATTTGAATCATTTACTTTATCTTGCTCCACAGTGACAGTTTTAGACATTCATTCCAGGCAAAAGCTAATCTTCGCGAGCCTGTTGGTCATCTGGTTATTTGGTGCCTGCCGTTCGACCAGCAAGTCTGAATTCGGAGGTGACATCTCCCGGGCAGCGGCTGATATTGCAGCCGGTGAAGATTTGTTTCAACGGTATTGCAGCGCTTGCCATAATTTTCAGCAGAATGGCATTGGGCCTCAATTAGGAGGTGTGACCAGAATGGTGGATAATGAATGGATTAAAAACTTTATACAGAATGCTGCTCAGGTCATGCGCGACAAAGACCCTCGTGCGGTTTCCCTTTTTGAGGAATATCAAACCTATATGCCATCATTCGAAAATCTCACTGCAGAGGAGCTTGATCAGTTATTGGCGTTCATGCATACCTTTGAAGCTCCTGAAGATCCAGCTGAAAAAATCGATTTACCAGTGGTTGAGGATCCTATTCGCGATACGGTAGTCATGAGTGAAACTATGGTCGAATTAACCTTGGTCACACAGATTCCTGCATCAGCAGATAAGCCACCTCTAGCGAGGATTAATAAAATGGAATGCACGCTAAGTGGCCGATTATTTGTTGCAGACCTCCGTGGCAAATTGTATGAATTGGTGAATGACCTACCCCAGGTTTACCTTGATCTGAGCGAGCTTAAACCCAATTTCATTGATCGCCCAGGCCTCGGAACGGGTCTTGGCAGTTTCGCCTTTCACCCCGATTTCGAGGGGAATGGGCTATTTTATACCACCCACAGTGAAGCGCCAAATTCCGCACCGGCTGATGAACAATTCGCAGCAAATGTTCCCACTGCAATTCAATATGTGTTAAGCGAATGGAAAGCTGATGATCCAACCTCAGCCTCGTTTGTAGGCACTCATCGTGAACTGCTGCGGATGGATATGGTCACAGGGAGACATGGTTTTCAGGAAATTGGATTTAATCCAACGGCAGAGGAATATGATGAGGACTTTGGTAATTTGTATATCACCGTCGGTGATGGAGCATGTGTCGAGGAGGGGTATCCTGAATATAGCTACCACAAAGGAACTCAATTGTGGAGTGCCATTCTCAGAATTGATCCTTTGGGTGATAATGCAAGACACGGAAAATACGGAATCCCACAAAGTAATCCATTTGCCAAAGATCCAAATAAGAGGTCAGAACTCTACGCATACGGGTTTCGAAATCCCAACCAACTAAGCTGGGACGAAAAAGGAAATCTGTATGCCACCGATATTGGACTACGGCAAATTGAGGAAATCAATTTAGTAGAGCCGGGAGCATTCTACGGTTGGCCCATTCGAGAAGGGTCTTTTTTTCTCAATCACCGCGGTAATCTTAGCCGTGTATATCCGTTGCCAGATAATGACTCCGAGTTTAATATTACTTATCCGGTTGTTTCACTGGATCACGATGAAACTCGAGCCATCGTCGGCGGCTACTTCTACGATGGGTCCAAATTGCCAGGACTCCAGGGCCAATATGTTTATGGCGACATTACCAGTGGTCGCTTATTTCACAGTTCAAAGCAAGCTATGCAGCTGGGTGCTAAGGACCCGATCTACGAATGGCAAATTTCACTGAATGGTACACCAACCAATCTCCGAGAAGTCTCCGGATCCAATCGGGTGGATCTAAGATTTGGACAAGATTGCGAGGGAGACCTATATATTATGACTAAATCCGATGGAAAGATTTATCGACTTCAGGGCATCAACTTGTAAGGAGATCCATCCAACCTCGGCCATTCCTTAGATCACTCAAATGAAAAACCATCGATGACATCTTTAATGAGCTCAGATTCTTTTTCTCGCGTAAACATTAAATGCAGAACGTCCCCTCTCGCATCCAGCGTTGAAAGTTTGCGTGGTATGTCTTTCACCGGTCTGCCCGAAATCTCCCGAAAGAAAGTGAGACCAATGAGATAGGTTCCTAAAGGCGATTGATGTTTATCATCATGATATAGATCTAGAGATGGATGTTGGGCCCGAACCACTGACCAAATGGGACCAACAGGTGCTGCTCTAATGCTATTCTTTTGGGCCAATTTCGAGTACCCCGACGTAATTTCATCCTGCATCGATGGATCTGAATGGTAAGACCACGTTGTGTACAAGATTGGTTTTGCACCTATTGACTTAACGAGTTCTATCAATTTAGTGCCGAAAAACTCAAATTTCCGCTGACGATCCAGGGCACTTAAACTCTGATTTTGAAGGACTACATAGTCCCAATCACCTTGTATAATTTTCTCTCGAGTTTGCAATTCCTTTTCACCTTTCCAGTGCTGCTCCCAGTTTGCACCCCCGGCTGTCGATTGACTACAGATCCAATGCAGCCCCTGAGAACTGGCCATCGCCGACACCACGGCTGGTACATTCCAAAAATAAGTGAAACTGTTTCCGACAAATAAAATATTCAGCGAATCTTGAGCCAGACTCAATTTCGGAGCGGGCAGGCATAAAACCAGAATTATGAGGTTGGTGAATATTTTTCGCATCATTTGAAGTTGTTTAAATTCTTTGTCCGGCAGAGTTTCTTTCCATCTGCAAAAACAGGTTGGAGAAGATCAACGATGATCTCACACTGAATCCGTAATGATAAGAAGAATGGCTCAAAGCTCAGAGATCAACCTCCACCATAATGCATAGAGATCACTACATTTATGACTATGCATGTAGAGAAACTGCCGTCGAATGGCATCCCACTAGCATCCATTCTAGCCGCACAAGAAAACATTCGTCCTTATATTTTGCGAACGCCTTTGATCCCATTCCATCACCATGAATTGAGTGGAGCAAGAATCTATTTAAAACCAGAGTGTCTCCAACCGATTGGTTCATTTAAGATTCGAGGTGCGGCAAATGCCCTTACCACCGTCGATGACCACCTCATCGAAAATGGCATCTACACGGCCAGCGCCGGCAATATGGCACAAGGTCTTGGCTACCTCGCAAGGGCATTCAATCTACCCTGCGTTGTTTACGTACCTGATCACGCACCTCAAACCAAACTCGATGCGATAAAACGAATGGGTGCAGAATACATCAAGCTGCCTTTTGACAAGTGGTGGCAAATCATAAAGTCGCATCACTGCGAGGGAGCACCCGGACATTTTATTCATCCGGTTAGTAACCCAAATGTGATTGCCGGCAATGGCACCATTGGCTTGGAAATTTTAGAAGATCTCCCAGAGGTCGACACCATCGTGGTCCCCTATGGGGGAGGAGGACTCAGTGCCGGCATTGCATCGGCGGTTAAATTTCAGAGGAGCGATGTCAAGGTGTTTGCCTCCGAGGTAGCAACGGCCAGTCCGCTGGCTCACTCATTTCGTGCAGATAAACCGATGCAGGTTTCATATCAAAAATCTTTTGTGGATGGAATCGGAAGTGCCGGTCTTTTGCCTGAGATGTGGCCCCTGGTGCGAAATCTACTGGACGATTCCATCGTGGTCACTCTCTCTCAGGTGGCTGCATCAATAAAGTCAATGATCATTCAAAATCGAATGATTGCGGAAGGTGCAGGGGCCTCGTCTCTGTCAGCTGCCCTGACGGGTCGAGCAGGAAATGGAATCATTGTCTGCATTATTTCCGGTGGCAACATAGATTTTCATAAGTTGGCCATTATTATGTCTGGACAAATTCCGGCGTAGTTGCAAAGAAAGCTGGCCATCGCTTTCGATCAACGTGGATCCTGCTGAGTTATCAGAACTAGGACCTTGCCAGGTGAATCGTCCAATTCAAGTACTAATTTATGGCTCGTATCAAGTCAAAAATATCATTCAAATTATTGGTTGAATGTATTATTTACTTATTTTTGTATTGAATATTTTTAAAATCAAGAAAAATGAAGGCAATACAGGTAAGATATCGGGTGCAAAAAGAATATATTGAGCAGAATAAGACCAATATTAAATCGGTCATGAAGGCGCTTAAAACCAACCCAATTCCAGGTATGAAGTACGCTACCTTTACGGTGGATGACGGTCAAACTTTTGTGCACATCAATATGGCCAAAGATGATGAGACGATGTCGAAATTATCGACCGTTCCGGAATTTATTGAGTTCCGTCAACAATTGAAAGCAAGCAATCCCATCCATCCCCCATCTTCAACACAGTTAGACCTGGTAGATGCAGGTTTTGACCTCTGATCCAACATTTGCATGTCTGCCATCAAAAAAAGCGAGATCTTCAGTGCATTGGCCGACCCTAATCGTTTGAGAATTGTTGAAATCTTAGCCGAAAATGATAGTACATTACTGGAGTTGGTGGATCATTTTTCGATTTCCTTCCAAGCGCTAAGCAAACACATAAAGGTTTTAGAATCCGCAGGAATACTTAGCAAAAAGAAGGCTGGAAAATACCGAATCTTGGCGCTGGAGAGGAATTCACTACATGAGGCACTACTTTGGATTTCTCAATACTTTCACATTTGGAATACTTCTTTCGACACCCTATATGAGCTTATTAAAAAAGAGGCCAATGAGCAGAAAAAATAACCTCTATTTGAAACGCAAATTTCCATGTGCGATAGATCGTCTATATGAATGGCTAACCGATCCAGAATATGTGGTCCAATGGTTTGGACCTCGCCAATTCAAATTGCTAAAGATGACTTCCGACTTAAGAGAAGGAGGTACCTATTCCATTATCCTGGAAAGACCTGACCGATCAAGATTTGAAATGAGGGGCAGTTATCTCTTACTTGATCCACCTTATGAGCTACATTTCAGTATGGAATATCGGGGCTGGGATGGTCCTGAAAGTTTAATAAAAATGCAGCTCGAGAGTGACTCGGAAAGCCAAACGCTGCTGCATTTCTCCCAATCATTCCAGAGTTTGCCCAAAGATCTGGATAATCGAACCATAGCCTGGGAGTCTATGTTCGATTTGATTTGTGACCACCTATTGGTTAGCTAACTTACACCTTGTGCCAGGACCATATCGGTTTGTGCTGCTGCCCAGCGTTTTTCGGCGGCTTTCTCAATATACTCAGGGTCATTGATAAATGCTTCGGCATTTTCCCAACTCGGAAATTCAAGCAATATTAATCGCCTCGGATTCCAGGTTCCATCTTTGACCTCTGTGTGTCCGGCACGAATCAAATATCGGCCTCCATGCTTTTCCACAAAGGGTGGAACCAAGGCGACATATTCCTTATAGCGGTCAAGATCATGAACATCAATATCTGCAATCAAGTAGGCCTTCATCTGACTTATTTTAAGTTGATCAATTTCTCCGCATGAGCACTGACTCATCAATCTGGACCCAGCACAGCAGGAGGAATATCATTTTTCAATGTAATAAAAATTTCTGCCGCAGCACCCAGTCTATTCGGCTGACAAGACCTGCCCATGAGCCTGCTGCTTACGCTACCTCCACGACAGACTTTAGGCATCTTGTACAAATATCGAATGCTAAGGAAAAATCGTTGCCTTCAAGTAATGGCTTGATTATTGCTCAAAACCTAGATTAAGGTAATTGTTTTACAAATGTACCAGAATGAATTTGTTTAGATATCTCTTCTTGATTGGTTGTATATCAACGACCCAAGCACTCAGGGCTACCGATAGTTTATCCATTGCAGAACAATTTGCACAAGAGCAAATGAATGCATATCAGCACTATGCAGATAGTGTGGTCAGTACGCTCGAGTATCGTTATGGTCAAATCCCCCTTGGTATGGACCTAGCCACGGTAACCACACCAGAGGGCTATAAATATCTCGACGGTGATGCCAGTGAAATGATATTGACCGATCTGTGGGGCAATCCACCCAGTGAAGCAGAGGATCGCTCGCTAGGTATGCTACTGCCCGATGCCAACACACCCAATACAGATTCCTCTTTTGTCATCAATATCACTTACTCAGAGGAGGGATACATTGATGACTCAGATGCTGGTTCGTTGGACTATGATGAATTATTGGCCGATATGAAAGCCGATGTACAAGCTGCTAATCCAATGCGCGTCGAGCATGGATACGATCCAGTTGAATTAATCGGATGGGCATCTCCACCCTTTTATGATGCGGTGGCTAAGAAATTGCATTGGGCCAAAGAACTAAAGTTTGGTGATGCAGAAACCAATACGCTCAACTACAACATTCGAGTTTTAGGACGTCGTGGCTATCTGGAGCTCAATGTCATCGGAGAAATGTATGTCTTAGACGAAGTGAAAGAGAAGGTAGACGATATCATTCATAGTGTAAACTTTGATGAGGGCAATCTCTATCGCGAGTTTGATCCTAAAATCGACAAGGTTGCCACCTACGGGATCGGAGCTCTTATTGCCGGTAAACTTGCAGCCAAGGCAGGCCTATTGGCAAAGCTGGGCATCATCTTAGCCAAATTCTGGAAGATCATTGCCCTAGCTGTGATCGGACTCGGTGCCGGGTTGAAGAGGTTCTTTGGTGGGTCTTCTCAAGAAGAGACCCAAGATCACCCTCACTCCTAAAGTCAGTGGCCATCAAATTTGGCCAAACCTGGATTTTGGTTGATCTACACTTAATCTTTCGTGAATGAATCAGCGCTTACAAAATGCGGAGTGAAAAACGACTCCTTCAATATTCAGACCTTTACAAATCGGTGGGTTTCAGTACGCCCGTCCTGACTAACTTTCAGGAAATAAATGCCGACAGCTAAGTCAGCAAGCCATAATTCAATGGCCTCAATCCCTTTTCTGGTGGATCGTCGTTGACGATAAATTGGGTGGCCGACCCAATCGTGAATGGAAACTTCGATCGGTTGGTCTACATCCGTGGCAATCTCAGCCCTGAGCACATTTCCCGACATGGGGTTTGGGGTAATGGACACAGATAGTGGTATATAGTATGGAATAATGATGGTCTCTATTTGGCTTTGATGTCCGTCAAAATCAGTCTGGGTCAATCGATAATAATTATCTCCTACATCCGGCTCCAAGTCATCAAATTGATACATGTTTTCTACTGTACTTGTGCCAGCACCTTGAACCTGACCGATGGCGACAAACCGGTCTTCCGCTATTTTCTTTTCGATCGTGAAGTAATCGTTGTTGGCCTCTGAGCTCGTGTACCAAAGCAGTGAAACTCTCAAAGAATTGGCTTCGCCCCAGAAATCAGTTAACGAAACTGGAAGTGCTCCATCTGCATACACGAAGTTTAAACATTGCTGATCCAAGCCGGTGATGTCGCTAAGGCCGCTGCCATTCATATTTGCGGTGCCTGCGCTGCTCGCTATATGACCGATGTTTAAGGAATGCGACATCTCATGAATCATCAGATTGATGTAGCCATCACCGCAGGAACATGCACTTGCTCCATTATTTATGACCACATACCCATATGCAGCATTTCTCCAATTCATACCGTTGAATGAATGCTGACTACTATACCAATACAGTCCACCAATGGCATAGGTGCCATTGCAACCACTCAAATTCGCTATCTCATTGCACGGATCATTAAACTGAATTAATAATTGTCGATTATTTCCGTACGTATTATCCACATAGTCTGTGAATTCAACATCCGTGGCCCCTTGTCCCCCCGAACACGATGGATTAAAATTATGGGCTGATGCGAGGTTTAAATTGACCCCAGCATACGAATTCCCCATAGTATTAATGGCCGAAGAAATCTGAGAGACCGCTGAGCTACAACCAGGATCTCCGCTGCGGTGATATCGGACCGATAGATTGCTAATACTTAGATCTTGCCACCGGGCCCAAGGGGTTGACGACACAAAGGTACAATGGCTTGGTGCTGCTCCCCGCTGATGAGATGGTAAGTCTTGCATGTCAAGGGTGTTTAAGCGCGCATCGTCCCAAATGACCTCTTGATGAACAACAGACTTTAATAATGGTACCAATTCAGCCACTCGATAAATCTCTAGCGGTGGCACTATTTCATTCGCATAATTTTGATGGGCTTCATTTCCCAGCGCAAAAGGCACATACATCTTTTCACCTCGTATCTCTCGCTGCTCGAATGCCGCATACGATAACATCGTGGCCTGCCAAACATCTTCCTGAAGTTGGTTGAGAAAGAGCAAATATTCTTTGCCCTTTTGTAGTTCTAGATCACCCCAGACTGCTCTTTCGAGATCACCCACCTTGAGATGAAAATTTTGAATTTCGATTCGTTGGTTTTTTGGCATCTTCCCCTTTACCGGATCTTGCACTCGCAGAGAAAATCGATACCGTGTTTCACCATTTTCGAGAATCGTGTATTGATCTAGTACTAGACCATGCACAACCGCATCGCACGCTTTTGCCATCTCACCCAAATTGGTGAAGGGGCGGATGGTCGTTGCAGAAATTCGAAGGGCAGTCCCTGCCAGGATCAGGGTGTAGAATAAAGTTGTGGACAGACGCATATGCCAAATTATTTGCCGAATAAATCATCCGTTTCCTAGTGCGTCTGTAATAATATATTGGGAAAAATGGCCGTCAGTGCAGGCGTAGAATAATAAAACGCACGATGAATTAAATGTTGTATGCGACCGCTCAAAAAAAACTGATGATATTTAATCTGGTCTTGTCCAGTGATCGCCGGTAATACATGCCAGATAGCTCACTGAGAGCTCCTGCTCATCGGCTGTTTCAAAACCTGACGATTGTAGTTATAGCCAATTCCCTAGTCGCACTAATGTGATTTCAATATGGTCGGGTTTAGCTCAAACTGTGGTATCCGTCTGAGATTTGCAATCTTTAGCAAATGAATGCCACTGTAAGCAAGTTGATTACAAAATTTAATCTCGCTGAACTACCTGAAGAGGGTGTCTTAGTGAAGAATACCTACCATTCGAGATGGTTGACGGAGGGTAGTCAGGCCGCGAGTAGTGCAATGATCGGACTACTCAGTAATGATCCACTGAGTGTATCTAGATTTCATAGGCTAGCATGCGATGAAATCTGGCACTTCTATGTCGGAGATCCGATTCACCTTTTTCTAATTCGAGCAGACGGTCACATGCAGGAGGTCGTCTTAGGAAAAAATCCACTGGATGGGCATGAGGTTCAGTTTCTGGTTCCGGCTGGCACTTGGCAGGCGGCCCACATTTCATCCACGCACAAATATGCGCTGTTTGGCTGCACCACTACGCCAGCATTTCAAATGGACCTTTTCGAAGCCGGTTTCCAAGATGATTTGACCTCCGCATACCCCCGGCACAGTCACATCATTGCTGAACTCGGATGTCAAGCTCCTTAGCACCTTTATCTTTAACTTAGGTCAAGGTAGATTTCACCTTTTAATGTGGTCTCCCAAAGAATCCAAAACTTGGGGAGCCGGCTAAATTGTCGAGAATGGACAGGCTAAGAACGATCTTCACGAATTTCGTTGCTATGATCCCTTATTGGATCTTCGTCATGATTTGCTACTATGTCATTCGATTTTTCGGAATCGAACAAACACCGGGCATCGCAGTGCAAGAACCGCTTTATCAAACTTTCATTACCAATTTCATCTTAATCCGCATGGGCATAGTCGCGGCATTAATCTATACTTTGATTGAGACCTTTGGAGGTCATTCATTCTTCAAGAAACGACCGATTGGTGTCACGCTACTGATGAAAATGGCCATGACTTTCATTCTTATTTTATTAGTTAGTTTTCTCGTGATTACATTTTTTAGACCAGCTGAAGTCGGAGGCCCAGATTTTGGAAACATACTTTATTTTAAGCCCTTCTGGTCCCTCCTAATTTATTTTTTCATGACCTCCATGATCGCGAGTTTTATTCAACTCATGGTGGCTCAATTTGGGCGGAGTCAATTTTTAAGAATCGTAACTGGTCAGTATCGTCAGCCTCGCCAAGAAAAGCGAATATTCTTATTTATCGATCTGAAATCTTCGGTAACCTATGCTGAGAAATTAGGGCACCTACGATACAGTCAATTAATCCAACAATGCTTTTTCCACCTCGATGCCAGTGTTGCTAAATATGGAGGAGAGATCTACCAATACGTTGGAGACGAAGCGGTGGTCAGCTGGCCATACCAGGAAGGTATTATCAATAATGCCTGTCTCTCTTGCTTCCTTGATTTCGTAGATCGGATTGAAGAAAATCGCTCCGATTACATGGAAAAGTTCCACTGTGTACCTGAATTTAAGGCAGGACTTCATGGCGGATTCCTGACCGCTGCCGAAGTGGGCGTAGCTAAAAAAGAAATCGCTTATCATGGAGATGTGATTAATACCGCATCTCGAATCCAGGAATCTTGCAATCAATTGGGAGAAAAATTACTGATCTCCTTTGATTTGGCCGAGGATCTCGCGCAGACGAATTTGAGATCCCTTGGTCCGATATCTTTAAAGGGGCGTCGACAGCCCATAGAACTACTAACCATGACTTGAATCAAATCCACCATAAACGGATCTGATACTACCCCTTAAAAGTTCATTGTATCTTGTCAGGATGTCTTCCAACCTACTAATCCTACTGATTTATTTTGGTGTACTTTTTCTCATTGGTTTCTGGACTTCTAAGAAGGTAAAAGACATTAAAGATTATTATGTAGGTGGAAAGAAATTGGGATTTTGGGTGGTGGCCTTTTCCGTTCGCGCCACCGGTGAATCTGCCTGGCTCCTCCTGGGGCTTACCGGCCTTGGCGCAATGGTTGGAGTTAGTGCATTTTGGGTGGTAGTCGGTGAGGTACTGGGTGTTGCCATTTCCTGGTTGTTCATGGCAAAGAAATTTAAGCATCTTTCTGATCGCTTTGAATCAATTACCATTCCGGACTACTTGACCAGTAGATTTCGCAGCAAAAGCAATCGCCTCAGAATTCTCGCATCAATCATCTTATCTGTTTTTGTGATCATTTATATCAGTGCACAGATCGACGCAACTGGTTCTGCTTTTGAAGTTTTTATGGGCTGGAACTACTTCACCGGTGTATTGGTTGGCTTTGGCATCGTCCTCACTTATATACTTTTTGGGGGCTTCATCGCAGTTGCATGGTCAGATTTATTTCAAGGTTTATTAATGCTATTGGGGCTTTTAATTCTCCCCTGCCTAGGTTTTCTCGCCTTGTCTGGCGAAGAGGGCCTCTTTACCAGACTCAGGGCCATAGATACGGACCTCATCAATCCCTGGGGTCCCGGCGGACTCAATGGTGTCAACATCGCTACCCTTGTGGGATATGCATTCATTGGACTTGGATTTCTCGGTTCACCTCAGGTATACGTGAGGTTTATGTCCATCAAAAATGAGCAGGAACTCAACAAGGGTACCTGGGTAGCCATTTTGTTTACACTCCTGACTGATTCGGCAGCTGTTTTCATCGGATTATTAGCCCGATATTTTTTTACCTCAGCGGGTGTCAATGTGGAAGAGATATTGGGGACCAACGCACAGAATGCCTTGATTCATCTGGTACAGCATCTGC
Organism: Saprospiraceae bacterium; assembly: GCA_965223215.1. GTDB lineage: Bacteria > Bacteroidota > Bacteroidia > Chitinophagales > Saprospiraceae > JABDMH01. Next base: position 2,253,686 of record CBDCVZ010000010.1, read on the forward strand.
TACCCTTATTCTTTGTCGGGATTTATATTGCCGTGGTCCTGGCAGCCATTATGTCCACCATTGATTCCCTCCTGGTGGTCGCTTCCAGTGCCATCGTCAGAGACATCTATCAACAAATACTCAGACCTCACATAAAACTGCACGAATTGACCAAAATCTCGCGGATCGTAACCCTAGTCATGGCTATGATTGCACTCTCCATTGCTCTGATGGTCGCAATAACGGTACCTGGCCGCACCATTTTTTGGTTTGTAATATTTGGCTGGTCGGGAATAGCCGCTAGTTTTTGCCCAGTGATGATCCTATCTCTATTTTGGAAGGGACTAACTGAAAAGGGTGCCCTTGCTGCAATGGTGACTGGTTTTCTATCCATTCCCATTTTTAAATTCGTTTTGCCCGGACTTCCGAAAATTGGCATTTATTTCAATGGTATTGCTGAACTGGGCCCCTCCTTTTTGATGGGCTTGATCGCGGCATATCTCGTCTCAAAATGGTGGCCTGATCAGGGTCTGCAACAGTTTTTTATCGATCAGATCAATCCAGACTAAATGCCCATATCTTCATAATCGGTATATGGACTGGCTTGCCAAATCGATTTATTAATTTTAAATGCACTAATAATTTCAGGATGAAAGATCACTACGATTCTGTCGTTGCCAAAAGTAAGCAGCATACACTTTTCGCCTGGTCAAAACAAGCTGATTTAGATCCGATCAATGTGGTGAATGCCAAGGGCGTCTACCTATATGACCGGGCGGGAAAGCAATATCTCGATTTTTCATCTCAGTTGATGAATGTGAATATCGGTCATGGCAACCAAAGAATAACCGAAGCGGTTCAGCACCAAATGCGAAAAGTGAGTTACGTATATCCCGGCATGGTAACCGAGGTACGGGGCGAGCTTGGTCAACGACTAGCAGAAGTCTCGCCAGAGGGTCTCAACAAGACGTTCTTTTGCCTCGGTGGAGCGGAGGCTGTGGAAAACGCACTAATCATTGCCCGGGTTTATACAGGTCGGCCCAAGATTATTGCCCAATACCGCTCTTATCATGGGTCAACCTATGGTTCCATCTCTGCCGGTGGCGATCCACGTAAACATGCCATTGACTGGCAATCGGCTCCAAACTTCATCCACGTCGAAAACCCCTACTTCTATCGGTGCCCATGGAAAACCGACAGCCCGGAAGCCTGTGGTGAAATGGCCTTAAGAAACCTGGAACAGATCATAAAATATGAAAACCCAGCAAGCATTGCCGCCCTAATCTACGAGGGAGAATCCGGGACCTCCGGTTGTATCAAGTATCCACCGAATTATTGGCAAGGGCTGCGTAAAATTGCAGATAAATACGGCATATTATTGATCGATGACGAAGTGATGAGTGGGTTTGGTCGCACTGGTCGATGGTTTGCCATCGATCATCATGGTGTGTCACCTGATATAATGTGTATGGCCAAGGGACTTACCTCCGGATACCTGCCCATGGGCGGTACGATGGTGTCTGATGAAATTGCCCGATACTTTGATGAGCGACCATTGGTAGTCGGGCTGACTTACTCATCTCACCCCACCTGTAGTGCTGCAGCCTTGGAAAATCTAAAAATTATCGAGGAGGAGGAATTAATTGAAAATGCTGCTCGGATGGGGCTCCACCTGGAGAATCAAATTCATCATTTAAAGCAGGTACATCCGTCCATTGGCGATTTCCGAAATACCGGCTTATTGGGTTGTATCGAACTGGTTAAAGATCGCACCACGAAAGAACCCATCGTACCTTGGAATGCTCGGCCGACAGATAGTGAACCCACCATACAACTGGCACAAAAAATGAGAGAACTCGGTATGTTCACCTTCATTAAATGGAATTTCATTTTTCTCGCACCACCGCTTTGCATTACTGCCCAGGAAATTGATCAGGGTATTGAAATTATAGATGAGGTGTTAAGCTTTGCCGACCAGTATTGTAACTAATCAAAATAGGCAGATGTACCATGCAGCTGGGTAATGGCCTGACTCCCAACGAACCACGTGGCAATATCAGAAGGGCAACCACGTTTTAACAGCGTTTAGCGCTACACCAACTACATCACGCTAGCCCATTGAACCGCAGAAGACAAACAGTTTAGATTGATTTACCGCTGAATGTTTATAGTTCGTGAAGGAAAACCTGAAATCCGTCTCAGCAGGATCAACCGGCATTATGCTTTCATACCAAAAAACCCATGAGGTCCCATCAACTTTTCTAATCATGAGATATGCCGATCAGTAAGCTAGTTGGTAGGTTATTATTTTTCCAAGACTCGCCGACCCAGGAGATTAAATGGCCCAGCACAAAAGCTTAGAAAAATAAGTTAATCGGGATTAGTGGGAATTTAAACCTTGACATGATCCCATCTGATCTTGTCGATGATTTGCACCATAAACATTCAGCTGTCATCAAAATTGCTGGCTTTCTGGCCCAGATTTTGTATTGATTATATATTACATTATTCTCATATACGAAGTACACTGTTGAATATCCAGCACCAGTGTACTAAATTACATACTATGCAGATTGACACACAACTTGATTCGGTGAAACTTAGCGTCGGATCCTACGTCTCCATGGAGACATTTCTGGAACACTTGCAAAGCATGAATTTGCACCCTTATACCTCTGTCTTTAGCTTTGAGCCATTCATCAAGCGATACCTTGCTAGATTGGATCGGGATGGCCTCGATCATCTTTCAAAAGAAGCCATTGCGAGGTTATCTCAACTAGATTTAGCCTCCCAGGAAGTTGTGGATCGGAATACCATAACCCCCTTAATTGCACTGTATTTACCGTCACTTTATGTTCACGATGGATTAACATTTATCAACTCTCCTTTCAAGAAAGACTTTGTATATCTATCACCTGGCGCTGAGGAGATACTGACAACATCAAAGTGGCAGTTACAGGTAGTAGAAGAGATGGTATTAAGCATGACGCGTACCAGCATTTATGAAATTGGCATTACCATCTTGAATCAATGTTATGGTCAAAATGTAAGTTGTGATCTGCAAAACACCATTCGACTTCGGCACATAGATACCGGGTTGGAACGGTGTTATCAACTTAAGATGGACTTTAGTTATGTAGAGGTGAGACCGATTAAGAAGGTAAAAGCCATTGGTTCGAGCACCATTCGCGAATTATTAAATAATCCTGATCAAACTGATTTGTGGATTCAATATTTCCCTCCTGAAAATTTTGAAATCCATGGTTTCCTTATGGGATCATTAATCGATGACACAAGAAGATCGATGTTGGCCGAAGTTACACATGCGCTAAACAATGGTGCACAAAATCAGAGTCCCACTGAATTTCTGCCAAACTTCAGTAAAATACTCTGCAATTATTTGGGCATTACCGATCTTGCCTTAGGCTTTGTGGGTGTCCGCTTTGCCCGGCAATTGGGTTCCAATTCTTTCAGCTTAACCCAGCATAACGACATTCAACTTCTCGGTTCGAATGGCTCTGCTCCAGGTGGGATCTATCACGAATGTATTCAGACCCGGAAGGTTGTATACTATGAAGACCTCTCGTCCATAGCAGACCCCTCCTATGGTGAAAAACGCTTATTGCAACACGGTTTTCGAAGTGTCATTTTATTTCCACCCCAATCTTCTGATGGTGATGTTCCCATGGTCTACGAGATCGGATCTAGCACGGCCCATGCGCTCAATCAGCAAATCATCGATACATTGCAGCCCATATTTGCTCATATGCAGGAGGCCAGTGATCATTTTCTTGAAGAAGTAGAAAAAAATGTCAGTTTATTTATTCAACAGCACTTCACTTCCATTCATCCCAGTGTACTGTGGAAATTTGAACAGGTCGCTCAAAACTATCACTTGCAGCAAAGATTACCAGATTTCGACGGGAGTATTGATGAAGTTGCATTTTCAGAAGTCAACCCACTCTACGGTCAGGCAGATATTGTGGGAAGCTCCGAAATAAGGAATCAATCCATTCGCAATGACTTGGTTGAGAATCTAATGCTGGCCAAAAAACTGCTGGGACGTTGGAAAAAGGAGGTAAAACTGCACTTATTAAGCGTCTTGATCGATCGGATTGCGGCGGCAGAAAAGAGGATTCGACAATCCTTCATATCTCGGGATGAGACCGAGATCATCGAACTACTGCACCAAGAAGTGCATCCCTATCTGAGTGAATTGCAGCAGCAATATCCCAAAATTCTTCAGCGCGAGCATGAAAGTTACTTCGAAAAGCTCGATGGCGAGTTACAGATAATTTACCACGAACGCAGGAAATATGAACAGAGTGTAAGCCGATTGAATCAATTGATTTCAAACTTACTCGACGAAGAAGACGCTAAATTGCAGGAAATCTTACCACACTATTTTGAAAAATACAAAACGGATGGCGTGGAATATAATATGTATGTCGGCCAATCTCTGCTGCACAAGGGTCAGTTTCACAAGAATCATTTGCGTGAGTTTCGCATTTGGCAATTGGTCCAGATGTGCGAAATTACCCGTTTGGTAGAAACACATACCAAGCAACTTCCCATTCCACTCACCACAGCCCAATTGATTTTCGTTTACAATTCACCGCTGAGTATTAGATTTCGCATGGATGAAAAACAATTTGATGTCGATGGCACCTATAATGTACGCTACGAAATTTTAAAGAAAAGAATAGACAAAGCCAAAGTCCGTGGCCGGGAGGAGCGCTTGACTCAACCACAGACGGTGTCCATCGTTTACTTGCAGGAAAAAGATCGCCATGAATATCAGGGTTATCTGCAATATTTAATTGATCATGGGTTTATTTTTCCAGACTTTGAGGATCTTGAACTAGAAAAATTACAAGGTGCCGAGGGACTCAGGGCGCTACGTGTCAGTGTAAAACCCAATTAGCATAACATCCTTTTGAAGGCATGATCTGGTGATTTTTTATTTTGGTCGGATTAATAGCTGAATATTTCCTTGCGTCAGAAGATTTTACTTTACAATCCTAAAGCTGTCTTTTTTGATATGCCTCTTGCCTTACTGGCCATTGGCTCAAATCTCGATTCCGAAGCATACGAGGTGATCATTGTGGACGGTCGCCTGGACCAAGATCCCATGGGTCAACTGCAACCACACCTGGCAGATGCGTTGTGCTTTGGTGTTACAGTGATCACGGGTGCGCCTATTAAAGATGCATTGCGGGTATCTGAGCAGGTGAAAAACCTCAATCCAAATCTAGCAGTCATCTGGGGTGGATGGCATACTTCACTCTTTCCAGTCCAACCGCTCGAAGATCATCCCTTTATTGATATCACAGTGCAGGGCCAAGGTGAACACACTTTCTCGGAACTTGTAAGGGCACTAGATCAAGGCACAGATTTATCCCAAGTAAGGGGCATCGCCTACCGAAAAAATGGCCATGCGATCAAAAATCAAAAGCGCCATCTGGTGAACATGGATGAAATGCCGGCCATAAATTATGACTTAATTAATGTGGAGCGATATTTCTTAAAAAAAGGCAGACGACAATTTGACTACATTTCTTCAATCGGGTGTTTTTATCGTTGTGCTTTCTGTGCAGATCCGAATGTCTATGAGCGCAAATTTTCAGCCATATCTCCGGAGAAAATGCTAATTCAGCTGACGCAGTACCAGCAGAAATACGATTTCACCGATCTTAATTTTCAGGATGAAACTTTTTTTACATACCCCAAGAGAATCGAAACATTTGCCAGAGGCATTGTGAGCCAAAACCTTAGCTTCTCGTGGGCAGCCACAATGCGCGCAGACCAGGGTACAAGGCTCACCAATAATCAATGGCTGCTCCTAAAGAAATCTGGTCTGCGACGACTGCTCATTGGTGTTGAATCGGGATCGCAAGAAATGATGGACTGGATGAAAAAGGACATCAAGTTGACCCAAGTCTTCCATTGCGCAAGAAAATGTCGCGATCTTGATATTGCCGTTATTTTTCCATTTATTGTCGGCTTCCCAAATGAATCTGAAAAAAGTGTGGTCGAGACCATTCGTGTCATCAAGAAATTGCGCAAGCAAAGTTCCAATTTTGATACACCAATTTTCTATTTCAAACCATACCCCGGATCACAAATTACTCAGGATGTGGTCGAGGGTGGCTATCAATTACCACAGTCCACGACTGAATGGGGTGAATTTGACTACATTGGCTCATCTGGTCCCTGGGTCACCTCCACCAAAGAACGTTTTTTTGAAGCCTTCAAGTTCTATCTGAAGTTGGCATACGGACGAAAAAAAAGCGCCTTGATTTATCCCCTAAGAAAATTAAGTCAGTGGCGCTGTGAAAGAAATTGGTTTAAGTTTCCCATCGAAAAATATATCATCGAATTCATCCGACCGGCCCAAAAACTAAGCTAGGATGGCATTTCTCTAAATAGATATATTTAGAAAAGCAACTACCTTTGACATGATGACGATGAAAAAGCAGCATCGACCAACTAAATCAAGATGGGGAATCCATTTATGATGGTGTCATATTCTGGGTACTTTGGGCTCTGATCAGTAACAATCTTCTATCACAACTTTTACCCTGACACGAAAATTCTTAAATCAATGGTCGAGCCCAAATATTTGATCCCATCTGAATTTCTTCGCACTTGGATAGATTCCTACTGGTTCATCGATAGTCAGGTTGCATTACCAACCGGACCCCTCTTGCCGTTAGGTTACCCAATCATTGAATTCAATTTGGGAGCTCCCTGGTATTTTAGCACAGATGAACAGAGTTGGCAAAAACTTGATAATGTTCTCATCCGAGTCACCGATAAACCGATCTATTTAATGCACAACGGCACCATTCGCAGTGTGCTGGTTCGCTTCAAACCCTGGGGCGTCCTACCATTTGCACCGATGCCAAGCAAGAGCAATCCACCCTATGAGACGATCGACCCTCTAGATCAGAACTTTGCAGACCTTGCCATTCAGCTAAGGAGGGCCGAGACTCAGCTCGAAACAAAGTCTCTGCTAGATGCCCAATTCACCAATATCTTTCAAACATCAAAGGGTCAGCTCGATCATCGAATTAGCAAAAGCATTAAATACATCCTCGAGCGAAATGGTAATTTAAGGGTATCAAAATTGGCAAAGAAATTTGGATGTACTTCACGGAGATTGTCACAGATTTTCTATCGGGCATTTGGCATTTCAATTAAACGGTATTGTAGGGTAGCCCGCTGGCAATACGCTCTTTCACTCTTAAAAAATCAACCAAGATTGACGGACATATCACATCAAGCCGGCTATTATGACCAAGCTCACTTCATCAGAGAATGCCGAAAAATAACCCACTTTTCTCCATCGACATACTTTGCGAATCACTTGGCACAAAATCATGAGATTTCCAATTTGTACAATTATGACTAGACAGAACTGCCTACCTTCATCAAAAATCTATGGAAAGTAAGGTTGCTGTAATTGCCGGAGCTTCACGGGGTGCAGGCAAGGGCATAGCTCTTGTTTTGGCTGAAGCTGGCTATACCGTTTACATTTTGGGCCGTACTCGAGCACAATCGCCGATGGCTCATTTGGGTAGCATCGATCGAACCGCTCAAGAAATCATTGATCAAGGTGGCACTGCAAAAGCTCATGAAATTGATTGTACCGACTTTCGGCAGCTGCAAAAGTTTTTTGACTTGATCCATGCTCAATTGGGTCGCTTAGACATCCTGGTCAATTCAGCTTGGGGAGGACACGACAAAGATCTATTCTCGAAGAGTATTTTGGAGAATCCCATCGAGCCCTGGGAATACATGATGAATCGGGGCACCAGAAATTATTATATAACGAGTTGTACGGCTGCCCCGCTCCTTAAGGCAACCCCGGGCAGCCTTCTCATAAATGTCTCTTTTTGGGACAATGACAAGTACACGGGTGCAATGATGTACGACCTTTCTAAAAATGCTATGAACAGACTGGCACTGGGATTTCATCATGAACTTGCAGGTTCGACCGTCACCTGCATCAGTCTATCGCCGGGTTATATGAAGACCGAACGGGTTCTCCACGCACTCGAACAAAATCCGGAGTTGGCAGAACACTTCGGTGTTCCTACAGAAAGCACCCACTATATTGGACGAGCTGTCGCCGCCTTAGCCAGCGATCCTGCAAGATATCAATACAGTGGCAAAACTCTGCGTGTGTCCGACCTCGCTCGACAATATGATTTTACCGACCTGGATGGAACACAGCCCGAGCCTTTTCGAATTCCATAGCAGTTGACGCAACCTAGATTTTGATGTCCTCATCATTCGAATGATAATCAGTACCACCATTGATTAATTGGAAGATGAGCAGCCAAAGGCAAAGACCTTTTCTTATTTTCATCTATGCAATATCAGAAGATAACCAGTGGTGATATCCTCATTGAGTTTCACAATAATTGGCTCGGGGAGGAAACGGTCATTGCCAATGGGCATGTGGTTTCTAAAAAGTCCTCTGTTTTGGGCACGCACCACTATTTCACACTGATGGAGGGGGGTCATCCGAATAAATATATACTAACCACTAAGGTAAATGGTGCCATGCAAGTACTGCTAGATTTGAGAAAGAATGGCATCCTGATTGCAGAAAATGTGGTGGTGGCCTATGGCACGATGCCAAAGGCACCGGTTAATACTGACAAGATCAAAGCGCTTGAAAAATTAAGACAATATGATCTGAGCGAAGCGTTGGAGCTATTTCAAAAGGCACTTGAATTTGATGTTAAAGACCCCGAAATATACTTTCATATGGCCTGTATATATTCGGTGCAGGAACGAACACTAGAGGGATTTGAATGCCTGAAAAAGGCGGTAGCCAATCAATTACAGGACCAGGAAATGATCTTAAACCATGACCTGTTGGCATTTCTTCGAATGAACCCCGCATTTGAGGAATTTCTAAATAGTAATTTTACTTCTTACCATATCGATCCGTCAACCACCAATCTCGAAGGTGCTGACCAGGGTGACTAGCACCTCAAGTCCACCGACCTGAGTTACTTAGAATATTCCTGACGATATTCTCCGGGTGTCTGACCAAACCATCTCTTAAAGGAGCGTACAAAGGTGCTGGCATCAGCATAATCCAGCAGATATGCAATTTCACTAATACTGAGACCTGGATTAGCCAGGTACTTTACGGCAAAATCTTTGCGTAAGCCGTCTACGAGACCTTGGAAAGAGCGGCCTTCCTTTTTCAACTTACGTTGAAATGTACGCACACTCATATTTAAATGTTCTGCTACTTGTTGGACCGTAGGAAAAGTAGGCTGTACCAGTCGTACGATTGATTGTAGTACTTTTTCATAAAACTTTTGGCTATGGTCCAACTCCCGTGATCGTGCCTCCGCGTACTCTACCAAGATCTTGAGTAGCTTGTAATCACTAGTCTTAATTTTCTCAAGAAAATGATGTTTATGAAAGTAAATGGCAACTTCTTCCGCATCACAATGCACGGGACATTGCAAACTCTGTTCTAACACCTTATGATCGGGTGGAGCAAATGGCAGGGTCACTTGCTGGGGGAGAAATCTATCATGTGTCAGTGATCGAAATTCACGTATGGAAAAAATCAGATGCCCATAAATGGTTTGCTCCACACAAATAAAACTTTGACTCAACCAAACTGGATTCGGCTCCATAACTACCTTATAGAACTTTTCAAACTCATGCAGACTCAACGGCATGGCACTACAAACCAGATTTGAAAAGTGGCAGCAGTAATTCATCGCTTCCAGTACATCTTCTGAAGTCTGGGCTATTTGTAAAACAAGACCAGCGGCAGACAAATGCATGTGCTGTCCCATATGCAGTCCCAGCCACTGATCCTTTGTCATATCCAAGGCAGCCAATAAAACTCTATTATACACCTCTGGACCAACCCGGCAATCGGCCTGAGCCAAGCTTTCCGAATCATGGTTGCTAAGGGCGACCAGTCGATCAAAGTCAGCGCCTTGCTTAGCTGCAAATTCAGCAATATTTAATATGAATCTTCCATTAAAGTGCACTCATCGAAGATACATCATCAATGCCGAAGATTTTCAGATGATCCTTCTTGGGAGGGAAAGATGACTACGTGATATCACGTTCTGGTGGTCAACTATGCTAGTGGTGCAGATGTGATGGTGATGATGGCATCAAGTGTCAATTGATTGGCACCTCTTGCCAATTGGTCAAGGGTGGTTAGCACCTATCTTTAGATCATGCAAACTATAAAAACACAAATTGAGATTAATGCACCCTTAGAAGCGGTCTGGAATCAGTTGATAGATTTTAAATCTTATAATCAATGGAATCCATTTATCACCCAAATTTCAGGAACCCTTGCAACTGGTGCCTATTTAGCTGTGACCATCCATCCACCGGATGGTAAACCCATGACCTTTAGGCCGAGAGTCATTTCGGCAATAGCGAATCAAGAATTCATTTGGAGAGGACATTTGTGGATCAAGGGCCTATTTGACGGCACCCACTTCTTTCACCTGGAGAATTTAAGCAATGGAAAAACTAAACTCATTCACGGTGAACATTTCTCAGGATTATTCGTACCCATCATCCTCAAGATGATCGGGGACAAGACGCTTAAGGGATTTCAAGCCATGAACCGTGAGCTGAAAAAAATATTGGAAAATTAACAGCATAAAAATGAATATTGAACTCAAGAACACACTACTGGCTAATGCAGCCTTCAGTCTGGCGAGTGGTATTTTGCTTATCACACGACAACATTGGATTTCTGAAAACCTGAATTTTCACAACCCCCGCTGGTTGTCGGGCCTGGGAATTGGGTTACTAATTTTTTCCAGCCTGGTAGGCCATACTGCTGTGGCACAAAAAACTCGTGAGGTCATCCTCATTATTATTGGTGATTGGAGTTGGGTTGTAGGCAGCGTGATGATCTTAATTTGCTATTGGCAACAAATACCACTCACCGGTAAAATAATGATCGACATCGCTGCAATGATTGTCGCCACCTTTGCCATTCTACAGAGTTGGTACCTTCGTATCAATTGAAAAAAACCTGAGGAAATCATTGCCCTCTTGGGTTTACAGATTTATTGAATCTGTACATTTAAAGTGGCGCCCAGTGGGATGGTGACATCGTTTCCAAGCGTGACCGTATTTGCATTAAAGATTATTTGACCCGAAATCGTGACTTTGGGATCCGCAACTATCTCACAATCTGAATAGGTTTGATTACCACTTAAGGTTTGATTTTGAAAGATCATCGTGCTGCAATTGCCATTTAAGTCAATTTGATCACTAGCACTGTACACCGAGCCCGATCCAGAGTTTCCCGTGCTCACCTGCGCATAAACAGTCTTCACGCCATTTCCACTACTCAGGGTCCATAAGTAGTCTGGTGTGTAGTTTACCCAATTAGACCAGCTGCCATTCTCATTTCGGAATCGCATGGATGATGCATTACTTGGTCCATAAACGAACAACTCCACGGATTGACTCCCGGTTGATGCCTGCTCTCTTTCGATGACTACTGGATATACCGAGTTCCTTCGTCCAAAATTCTGAGTCCAATAGTGGCCGTACGGACCTCCCGATCCACCGAGCTCACAAGCTCCGTTGTCGAATCGATCTGTTTGTCCGTCGCCGCTGTAATGATATCCGACACCTATTTCTCTAGAACTCGTACTGAGAATATTGGCTCGATGACCAGGACTATTCATCCACCCCCAGCTAGGGTGCAAGATGGTGTTCCACGCATCACTAAAACCGGCAGCAATATTTTCAGCAGCTCCATTCCAGTAATAACCGGCATCCGTCATTCTGGTGAAAGGAGATTTCTTGGTGTAAAGATCACAGTGGGCAAAGAAATCGGCATCCCCCATCCGTCCGCTATGACCATCGGCGGTTTCATGTAACAGGTCGACCTGCTTGTAAGGCGCAAGCATGCCATTATCCCAGCGAGCCTGGTTGGTCAATTCAACCATTTCTTGTTGCTTGGCAGCAATGACCGTACGCCCATATTGCTTGGCTGGCTCAGAGCGATGAATCATGCTTTCGGGGATGATAATGGGTGCTGGTAGTCCATTATGCAAATCTTCATCCTCTTCGCGCAGACCAAATGCTGCTCGGATCTTCGTTTTACCCCCTTCATGAATCAGGGTCATCATCCATTTCTGGGATCTAAACTTTAAAAGCATCTCACCCAACTCAGCGTGCTCAGAAGCCAAATGCACATCCATGGTCCTATCTTGAGGCTGCCCATTGATGACTTTTTCAATGCGAATCGAAAAGATGGGCCCCACAGAAATCTTGGTTATTCGAGCCTCCACGACACTGGTTTGAGATTGAGCAAAAGTTGTGGGTAGCTCAATGAGGGAGAATATAGATAAAGTAAGAAGGGTACAAATCCAACGCATTCAGTCAGAGGGTTAAAAATTTAAATTAAGTGGCCCTAATCAGGCCCAAGTGCGTGTGATTCGTATTAAAGGGTTTGGTTTGGGAAGCGGCAAATGTAATAAATCTGCCCCACTAACCAAGGCAAATATGATACCGATTTTCAGGGCAGATTTGTCTAAAATGGATAATTCGTCGCAAGATATTTGTTAGCAATAATTAACAACGTTTTTTCGTGAGCCCATCACCTGGACCTCACCGTAGAAGGATTGAACCGTGTTCTTAAAAGAATTATTCATCAAGTATTTACATCTGCAACTTTTCCCACAAGTGTATCAGGATTGACAACGGAACTTTTCTCCAAAATATCGAGCCACATTTTCCATTCACTCCTAACGGCAAAGTAAGCTGTGCCATGTCTGTACAATTCCTTACATTCTCAGCATGCCACATCCAATTAGCTTTACAATAGGTTCCGAGGCCAGCCAATCAGCTGTCTTAGAGGACTTTTATCACTGCTGTGTAAGTCGTGGCTGTAGTCAAATGGTCCGCAAAGTGGTACTCAATGGGAAAGCAAAATTTGGAGCCGGAGGAGCCGGTAAGGAGGTTCCACAAGTGGTCATGGCTCGTTCTTTTCGCCCCGGAGACTACCTTTGCGGCTATTACCGCGATCAAACATTTCTACTTGCGAAAAAGCTACTACAGACGGAGGATTTCTTTGCTTTTTTGTATGGAGATTGTGACAATGAGTCACACTCAGGTGGCAGGCAAATGCCAAATGGATTTGCCACGGCCATGATCGATCCATTTGGAAATGATCTGGATCACCGCCAACGATTTAATGTCTCATCGGTCATCTCAAGCGTAGCAGCTCAAGCACCTCGTGCCGTCGGGCTTGCCTTGGCCTCCAAAATCTATCGTGCACAAGGATCAGACAATCATTTCACCAGCAAAGGTCAGGAAGTTTGCTTTTGTACGATCGGTGATGCAAGTACCTCAGAAGGTGCTTTCTTCGAAGCCGTTAATGCAGCAGGAGTCCTCCAAATTCCACTGGCGATTTTCATTTGGGATGATGGCTATGGGATAAGTGTTCCGACCAGATATCAAACCACCAAAGAGAGTATTTCGGAGATACTCCGTGGCTTCCAACCAGATAGTGCTGGAGCAGGTGTGGATATCTATGCTATCAAAGCCTGGGACTATCCGGCTTTGCGTTCGACCATCACTAAAGGGATCCATAAAGTAAGAAGCACCTGTACACCTGCCATTTTCCATATTGAAGAATGTACTCAACCCTATGGTCATTCCACCTCGGGCTCCCATGAGCGTTACAAATCTGTAGAACGCCTCCAATGGGAGCAGGACATGGATGGCATCAGAAAAATGCGTGAATGGATACTCACGAATGAAATTGCCTCCCGAGAGGAACTGGAAGCTCTGGAGGTAGCAGCCAAAAAAGAGGTAAAGAATGGCAATAAGAAGGCCTGGACACGATTTCGGGCACCGATCGAAGACCTGCGCAAATCTCTGAGGCATATTTACACCGCCATAGATCATGCTAGCATCAGCTCCGTTACCAAAGAACTTGATGACTTCAAATATCCAGTGACAAGTCATTTGCTTGCCCATGCTAGAGACACAGCCTTTGCGCTGAACGAAGCTTCAGATGCCAATTTGCATGGCTTGAAGCAGTGGATCGAACAAACAGAAAGTCTACTGGGGGACCGATACCACCCCCACCTCTATAGTGAAAACAAGCATTCAGCTTTACGAGTCACACCAGTACCCGTCCAATATGAGCCCGATGCTCCCCTGGTAAATGGATACGAAATACTAAATGCTTTCTTTGACCATATGCTTGAAAAATACCCGAATACCTATGCATTTGGTGAAGATGTTGGAAAAATTGGAGATGTCAATCAGGGCTTTTCCGGTTTGCAGGAGAAATATGGCGAATCGCGTGTTTTTGATACAGGGATTCGTGAATGGACCATTGTCGGCCAAGCCATTGGGATGGCACAGCGCGGATTGAGGCCCATTGCTGAAATTCAGTATCTCGATTATTTAGCGTATGCCTTTGCTCCGCTAACCGATGATTTGGCAACGTTGCGATATCGTACCAACGGAAGCCAAAGAGCACCTGTGATCATTCGCACCCGGGGCCATCGATTGGAGGGCATTTGGCATTCTGGATCTCCCATTGGCATGCTGCTTCATTCTATGCGAGGCATACATATACTAGTGCCGAGAAACATGACACAAGCCGCAGGAATGTATCAGACACTCTTGCAAAGTGATGATTCTGCCATTCTCATTGAATGTCTCAATGGTTACCGCATCAAAGAAAGGTTACCGAGCAATTTATCTGAATTCTGTGTTGCGCTTGGTGAGCCCGAAATCCTTTCAGCGGGGCACCATATCACGCTTGTCACCTACGGTTCGTGTGTTCAAATTGCACAGGAAGCCCTGGTGCGATTGGCCAATAAAAATATCCGGGTAGAATTAATTGATGTGCAAACGTTGTTGCCTTTTGATCTCAATCATATGATTGTGAAATCTCTGCAAAAGACGAATCGGATCGCTTTTCTTGATGAAGATGTCCCAGGTGGGGCTACCGCTTACATGATGCAATTAGTCTTAGAAGAACAAAACGGCTATCAATATTTGGATGCACCTCCCCTCTCCATCACTGCCCGAGCGCATCGACCAGCCTTCGGTGACGATGGAAATTATGTTTCAAAACCCAATGTCGAAGACGTAACCACGGCCCTCTTCGATTTAGTACGACAGTAGTGTCTACGCTCAAACTAAGCAGAAAAATTTCCGCCAGATTAGACCTAGCTTGGTGACAACCCGTGCGTAAAAGTGATCAATTAAAGTCCCTCGGCAGCAAAGGCATATTGATCCCATTTAGGAAGGGGATGGAAGGCCGACGCATGGACATCTCGAAAAATCCGTTCCAATTCATTTTTCTCATAAAATCCCTGCCCGCCAATGGCTTCCATTGCCAATTGCACGGTAGCAACACATGCATCCGCCACATTTGTTTTTAATGTCAGAGTTTTGCTGGTGCTTCGGCGATCCGGTGTAAAATCAAATTCGTTGACCAATTCTTGCATGGCGGACCACTGTACTTGTGCACTCACCAATTGATTATTCAATTTCCCCAAAATATAGGGTAAATGGGTTTGATTGCGCATGTATTTACGTCCTATCTTTAGCGCAATTTCTGCTGCTCGCTCAGCCAACCCAACATAAGCCGACATGATGAGTGGCATAGCCACGGTCAGGACAACATTCCAAACTGGGTGAAATTCATGCTGTGGTCTTCGCAGGGCAATTTTATCTTCAGGAATAAAAGTCTTTCGAAACTGAATGGTATGTGATCCGGTACCACGCATACCCATGACATGCCAGTCATCGAGGATGGTTACACCTTCGGCTTTAAGTGAAACGGGAAAATGTAACACTTGAGATCCCTCTTTAGGATCGTGGTATGGGGCGCTGGAAATAGCTATATCACCGATGGGTGATCCACTCGCAAATCTTTTGTCTGCTGTCAAGAGATAGCCCCCGTCCACACGCACCATCTCACCGTTCGAACCAAGCCAATCACGAGCTCCCGTACTAACTAAAACCAACTGTTCTGAAGCTACTTTTTGCAAAAGTGCTGCTCCTAACCCTCTCTGCCTCAATTTCCAGTTGCTGGCTGCAATTAAATGTTGGTGCATGCCAAAGGCAAGTGCTGTCGAACCACAATGTTGTCCGATTTGCCTTATTAGTGTGCACATTTCCACATATGGCATTCCTCCACCACCACAATGCTGAGGGACCATGGCAGAAAATAACGCTAGGCCCTTGAGCTCGGCATAATTTTCATATACAAAAGCACCTTGGCGATCATACTGACCCGCTCGCTGCCGGAAAGACCGAACCATTTCTTGCAAAGCACTTGTGGTGAATGGTCGTGAAACTTCAGAAATCATAATAATAATATTTAGACGCTTTAGTTCAATATTGGGTTGACTGTAGATGTTTATTGACGCTCTCTAATTCTTCAAAGAGTAAAGTAGTGCGAAAATCGAGGGCCGATCGGAAATTGGTGTTCATTTCTGACAGGTGTTCCTCCAATTCATAATCAGAAAGCATCCAGTCTAGTTCGTTTTCCATCGCGTGAAAAACAGAAGCTTGATTTTGATCAAATCGAGTTTTCATAATGATTCTTGTTTGCGTTTAAAAGGATTTTAATTATCCCCTACAAGGTAATTCAGCATGAGATGGGAAGTCTGATCTCTTGAGAATTTGGTAGCCTTAAATTAGAATTTTGAGGAAGTCACTGGAATCTTGTGACATCGACGATAGCTTGCTTAGACTCCTTAGGAAAGTGAATGCAAAACCACCGATTTAGCGAGCAAATTAGAATAAATTAAGTACGCCTTCTTTTTTATTTCGAGAGACCGGCACATGCATCTTATTGCTCATCAGGATATACCCTCCATCCTGCCGTACGTACTCGCGGATGTGATCAATGTTGACCAGAAAAGATTGGTGGGTTCGGAAGAAATTATGCGGTACGAGTAATTCCTCGAATTCTTTCAGTGTTTTTGAAATCAATTTTTTTCGGCCGTCCAAAAACACCGTGGTGTAATTGTTATCTGATTCACATAAAATAATGTCTTGAGGTCGAACCAATTCAATACTCTCTTTCGTGGACAGGGCAATTTTTTGATTGCTATCGGGTTCGCGCTTTAGGCTGCTGAACAAAACTTCGAGCTGCTCGGGTGTTATGGACTGATGTTTTTTATCCTGACATTTCTGAACAGCAGCTACTAGTTCTTCTATCTCTATTGGTTTCAGCAAATAATCTAGTGCGCTGTATTTAATAGCTCTAATTCCATATTCATCATAGGCTGTGGTGAAGATGACGTCAAAATTGATTTTGCCCACTTTTTGTAGCAAGTCAAAGCCACTTAATATTGGCATTTCTATATCAAGAAATAGTAAATCAATTGGATTGGCCTCAATGTAGGCAAGACCATCAACAGGATTATTGAAGGTAGCTGCCACCTTGACATCCGGACAATAGTTCTTTAGCTTCCAAACTAAGGTCTCAATCGAATGCTCCTCATCGTCAATTATGATGGCTGTGATCATTTTCAAAATATACAACAATTAGTGTTTTTAATAATCAGATCATCCCAAAAAAAAGTGTTCTTTTTGATTGAAGCAACCAGTACTGGTGTGAGCTAATACTTGGATCGGTCATACTCATTGGTACTTCCTGCCGGCGAAAACAGCTCAAACGGCTCCCGTAATCCGGATCAAACAATAGATGATTAGCGAGGCGTAAAGGATACCGGCAAAGCAAAGCTCCTGTTTTTTCATCATGATAAAAAATGAAGCCACTGACCTATTTGGCCTCTTCGGAATCGTTTAGACCATAAAAGTTGAGTAGCGATGTCATGCTGACAGGATCACTGATCTTTTCTATTTCCTTAGCCATAGATGGATAGGTCACCTTGCTTCTCTTGGGCAAAGCACTTTGATGGGGAACAGGGTTAGTACCTTGTTCTGCTGTTTGCCCCTGCTTAGTTTTGCGAACTCTTGCGTTAGTATTCATCTCTATTTAAATTATCTGTTATTTAATGATATAAAGGTAGGAGCATTGATGCTCTGATGTGTTGGTAAGCTAGAATTCTGTGGTCTAAAATGAGTATTGGGTAAACCCCCGGTGGGATTTGACGGTTACTTCATGTCGATCTAGCATCTTTATCAATGAAACACTTCCAGCTCTGGGATACTGAATAAAACGCGATGTGGCTGAAGATAGATTTTCCATTGAGATCTTGTAGTGGTGCGAGCATGAATCTGAGTGATAGGCAAGGTCTCAAACACAGGCAGGGTTTTGCCATGAGGTATCAGGGCAAGTGGGATTGGAATGATTACAAATATTTAGGAGAAGGCCTTTTGTGTCTTAGATGGGCAATGATATCTCCACCTTTGTTCCTGTAGATTCACCAGCTTCAGAAGTAAGGTCATGGATTACGACTGAGGCATCACCCATTTGTTGATGATTGATGATGTCGAGCCGATCTTTAGTGATGGACATGCCCATGGATTTGCGGTGCTGATTGAAGTTGGATTTGCGGGCTGCAGATGCCTTCCTACCAATGCCGTTGTCTTCAATCACACAGGTCAAAACTTCGTCCTTTCGATTCATCTTGATCCGGATGTGTCCTGATTCCTTCTTGTGCAGCAATCCATGCCAGATGGCATTCTCTACGAAGGGTTGGATGAGCATGGGGGGTATTTCAATGTCATTTTGATTGAGGGCGGGATCAACTTCTAATTGATACGAAAACCGATTTTTAAAACGTAGATTCTCCAGATCAAGGTACAACTTTAGGGCGTCGAGTTCTTCCTTCAGGGTAACCAACTTTGCTCGGCTATGTTGCAATATCAAGCGAACCAAACGAGAAAACCGGTTCAGATAATCGACCGCTTCTTTGGGTTGATTCTTAATGATAAAATGCTGAATCGAATTGAGTGAGTTGAAGAGAAAATGCGGATTCATCTGTGAACGCAGTGCTTGCATTTCCACCTCGTTTAATTTCTGCTGAAAATCGGCTTTGATGCGTTCGTTCTTTCGAACAGAATTTAGGCGCCAGCGATACAGTAGATAGATTGCGGCGATCAACAACAACGCCAGGCCCGCTTTAAACCACCAGGTTTCGTACCAGACAGGGGCCAGAAACACAGAAATGCTATTTACCGCACTCCACTTTCCACCAGCATTGCGCGCCTTGAGATCAAAACTGTAGGTTCCGGGTTTTAAGTTCGAATAAGATGCCGTTTGGCGCTCAGTAGTTTCAATCCAGTCCTCATCGACCCCTTCCAGACGATATGCAAATTCCTTAGGATTTAGGAAGCCTAAGGCTGAATATTCAAAGGCCAGAAAATCCCGGTGAGTAAAGATCTGGACATTTTCTAGCTTAGGTCGGTTACCCTGAAAGATCAGGCGATCCCGAACCCGAATCTTTGAAAGATAGGGTTGCGGAATGGGTCTTTCTTCATTTAATAATTTGGGGTTAAAAATACCAACTCCACCGGTGGATAAGACCAAACACACCGCACCATCGGGGAGGAAGAAAAATTGATTACTCTTGGGAATACCAACGCTCCAGGTGCTCTTTCTGATCCCTCGATTGGCTGGCTCAAAGGTATCGAAACCGACATCACTCAATATCCAAAGCCTTCCCTCGGCATCAAAGTCAATTTGCATGATATTATTGCTGGAAAGTCCAGAGTCGGCATTGATGAAGTCTACCATACCCCGGGATAGATCTTCAGATTCGGTCCTTCCTATTCCCCGATCTTCACTGCTGATCCAAATGTTGCCATCCGGGCCTTCTGAAAAATTTCGAATGTATCTAAAGCTGCGTGGATACTTATGTAGCGGAAAGGTTGTAAACACTTTAGTGTCAGGGTCGTAAATGGCATATCCCCTTCCCAACCGAATCCAAATTTTGCCTGATTGGTCCTCCAACATGGTTGTAATCCAACTGTACACGGAAGAATTGCGTACGGTATTAAATTCCTCGCTAAAGTTCTCGCTGAGGCCCGTGGTCAGATTTAAGCGAAATAGTCCATGGTCCAAAGAACCAATCCATAGATCATTTTGCTGGTCCAACAAGAGCTTGCTAAATCTCGGTCGCACAAGATTAAAATCATGGGCCAAAGGAGATATGAAACCCGTGCGAAAATTCAGTTTGAAAAGATTATCTCTAGCCAATAATATCAAATGATCATTGTCCATTTTAATAAAATCACGCCATTGTGTCGACTGGGGACGAGTACCACGAAATGACCTAACTTGCCATTCCATCTGCTTGAGATCGAAAACATAAAAATGTTCGCTTTGAGCTGTTAAACACAATAATTGGTCATCATTGAGAATTTTTACTACTTGTGGACTTTTTCGGTGGCTTTCTGGTAGTAGGTAGGCTGTGACTGTGTTAGCAAAACCGTGATGGAGGTGAAATTCTCCGCTGGATGAAATCCAACTTCGACCTGCACGATCAACCAACTGAATCCCATAGATGCGATTTAAATCTGGCTGATCAAACCATTTTTCTTTAACCTCCAGGGTGGCTTTATCCAACTGTGCTAAACCATTGCGAAAACTAATGGCGACCATGTCGTCATATTCGGTAAACTTGATTACTCTGAGCAGATCACCGTGGGCCGTGCGAGTGTCAATGTGCTCTACTGCTTTTTTTTCAGTATCATAGACATAGGCCCCTGCCGTGTGTCCCACCAATAGCCTTTTATCTAAAGAATATAATTCAACCAGTGAAGTTTCTGGGGTCTCTTGATCAAGATCTTTGAGCGGACTATCAATCCACTCAAACTCCTCCTTGTCAACATCCAACCGCAGAAAACCAAAGGGGCCACCTAACCACAATACTTCGTCATGTATGGCATCTTGGACTACAGCAGTGAATGAATTGAGCGCCGACAGGTTGAGTTGATAATCTTGTCTGCGTAATTCCTCTATCTGTGGATGATCAAAAAAGAAATGCTTAAATCCAAGACCATCCGGTAGCAAAAGATCTAAGCCACGGTTGGCACAGCTAACCCAAATTCGTCCGTTGCGATCTTTGATCACCCGCCTGGCTAGATCATCCGCTAGACTAGAAGGTTCATTGGGATTGTGCCGATAAACCTGCGCCTTCTCCTCAGCGGGATCAAATTTGGCCAATCCGCCTCTCGTTGCTAACCAAATTCGCTCCTCCTGATGGTCTACATAAATGCTATAGACCAGCGAATGAGGTAAAATATCGTCGGATTCATCATATTTCCGCACCTCCGTACCATCAAATCTGTAGAGGCCTTTTGATGTTGCGACCCATATGAAGCCGTTCCAGTCTTCCTGAATATCGGTAATGAGGCCGTCGCCGAAATCAAAACTAATTTCATTCGAAATAGGTGTGACGAAGGTCCCATTACCAGTTTGGCAAATGCTCACTATGCTGTGCAGCGAAAAGGAGCCAATTAGCAAAAGTGTTCTATACACCTAAATGTGATATGTTTTCAGAGGTTGACAAAAGCATACTTATTCGATACCAATTTAGTCCCGATGAATTAGTATCCCAAGATATTTCATCCGAAAATAATGATTTTGCATCGACTCTCCACTAACCTATTCTTTGGTAATTAAACTCTAGTGAGATCACGCTGAAAAGATTGCTGAATCAAAAATGGCTCTTTTGGTGAGGATGGCATTTCAGCTAGACTCTCTAGTTTGCAATGCGATAGTGACGCTGCGGTTCAATGCGAATGATCCCATACTCTATGCCCTTTCGTACTAGGCCGGCACTATTGCGTGCATTCAGCTTACTCAACAAGCTGCGACGATGCGAAACTACGGTATGCTGGCTGATGAATAGCGTACGTGCGATCTCACCATTGGTTAACTCTTCTGAAATCAAGTTGAGAACTTCCCTTTCTCTAGAACTGATGGTAAGTGGAATCATGACTTTTTATTTTATGTGATGTCGCAATTAGTTGTTCCCGGAAAACTGTGTGCTCAAGTCAGGCTGCTGACGCCTTCTGGGTGAAGCTCCCGGAATTAATTTTGGTACACGATGTCGATAATCCTCATATTTTGCTCCAAACTCTGCAACCAAGTCTTTTTCTTCAAAGTATATACCGATGTAGATGTAAAGCGTAATTCCCAACGCCAGTGCAAGCCTGGTAAAAGTCATACTTGGTGTTGACCAGATAATTAGTAATAATCCCAGATAGATGGGATGACGGGTCACCCGATAAAAAGCAAACTCGACAAAAGAGGGAGGGCCCTTTTTCTTATTCATTAAGTGAAAATAGGTCTGTTGTAGGCCAAATAGTTCAAAATGGTTTATGAGAAATGAGCTTGCCAATAGGAAAACAATACCGAAAAAGTAGAGTCCCATCAAGAAATATGACATCACCGAACCCGGAGCCAAGGTCCAAACCACACCTTCGATTGATTGCCACTGCCATGCAATTAAAAAACACAGTAACCCTGACATTAAGACATAAATACTCCGTTCTACCGAGGCAGGAACATATTTTGTGAACCAGGACTTAAATTCCTTGCGTGCCATGATGGAATGTTGCAATCCAAACAAGGCTAGTAGACCAAGATTGGCCCAGATGGCAACGCTTACACTCGTACTTGGTAACTGATGGAAAGGGTGCCAAGGTAATAAATCACCCATCCAGCCGATGAAGTAAAACAAGCCACCGGTTCCAATGAGATAGCAAATAATAGAAATAATAAATAATAAATACCTTTTCATGATTTTGTTTTATAGAGGTTAATTAGTTTGTAATGCGGTGAGTTGGCTGCGAAGTTCTTTGACTTCAGCGCTTAGTTCTTGAATAGATTTAACTAGAAAGGGTAGCAACTGTAGATAATTAATACTCAAATACGGTTGCTCCAATTGGGTTGGGTGATCTGCAAAGGGAACCACGAGGTTTGGTAATACATTTTGAACCTCCTGCGTTAGTAACCCGTAGTGGGTACCTTGCGGATTATTTTCCTTATAGCGCTTGGTATCGTGACCAAAGGATTCGTCATTTTCACATCCATTACCGACACAGGCACTTTCCTTGGCTATTAGATTTTCCGTGATCACATGGTGCCCGAAACTTGAAATCGCCTGGATAAGTAAGACTAGGACTGTGAAAATTTTACGCATGTCTTTTAGTTTGCTGTTTTGGTGATGCTAAGATGAAGTCCTCTGAAATGGTTTGCACACCCTTTTGAGAATTGAGTACGACTACACTAGAATTTGGTAGGAATGGTTGAATTCGTTCAAAAGAGTTTAATCCAACCCACCAAATTCTAGATTTCCCTGTCCAAATTCTCATCAACCTCCAGATCTGAGGCCAAGATCTGCGAGATTTGATGCCAATGGACTAAATCTAATAATGACATGATTCATACCAGCGGAACCACCGTGCGCGAACGCCAAGACCCACTGATGCGACATTTCCAACAGAATCCTGCAGACGCTGTGATCGAAGATCGCGCTAAGACCGTCTTCGATTTAACACATGATCCATTTCACGGCCGTGTCTCCATTGGCCGCGAGGACTTGGATGTGTCCATACCTTTTGGCATCCATCATGCGGTAGGAGGTTATCATGATGCTCCAAATCCGGGTGACCTCCTCTGTGCAGCTTTGGCTGCGTGCCTAGACTCTACCATCCGAATTATTGCTCAGCGACTAAAAATCCAACTTCATAAATTGGAAATCGAAGTTATTGCCAAAGCGGATGTACGTGGCACTCTGATGGTTAATAAAGATGTGCCTGTTGGGTTTCAGGGGATTAATTGTCTGATGAATATCGAGCCAGCGAAAGACACGCATCCTGAGTCACTACACAAGCTCATCGCGATGTCCGAATACTGCTGTGTCAATCTGCAGACCTTAAGCACATCGGTTGACATCGTATCGCAAAGGATCTGACGTGGGCTGAGGACTTTGACCACAGGAGTTTTGAATACTGGAAATTATTGGATGAGAATCTGTTGAAAAACGATTTTCTCATAGGGACTTTCTTGACCAGCTTCGAATAGACAACCCAGTTCATCGGCACCGATTGAAACAAGATCTGAATAGGCTGATGGCCCGGAGTGTAAAACCAATGATGCTGACCAAGTTCGACCATCATCAGCACTGCTTCTCACTGTCATATTCAGCCGCTGGTCAGGAGAATCGGGATTGCTAAAAAAGAGAAATTCTCCCGATTGGTGTAAGCTTGCTTGACAGATTGGCTCCATCAATGTGCTATCGTGTTGCTGATCGTACCAGGTTATCCCACCATCAGAACTAAACATGACTTGCCGAGTTTTTTGATCTCGATCATAGTTGCGCATATTCATCATTAGTTGACCGGTCGATAATTCAACTACTTCGCATTCATTCACTTGATCGCGGGGAGAAGAACCACCCAATTGCCAAGTCTTGCCGTGGTCATCTGAAAAAATGCAATGTGAAAAATATTTTTTTGTTCCGGCTTCAATGTGGTCGCACCCGACCATCAGCCGTCCTCTAAAGAGATCCGATTTCAATTGTATACCAGATCCAGGCCCAGTGGCGTACCAAGTCCAATTGGGCAACTTCACATCTTTAGTGATCTCGCGACCAATTTCCCATGTTTTCCCGTTATCAACCGACTTATGTAAATAAACTCTTCTGGTATCTTTTGATGTTTGGGCGATGATTTCTTTTTCGTGATCTTCACCTAAATTCCACGTGGTTAAAAGGTAGATATCCCCACTCTCTTCATCTACGATTGGCGCTGGATTTCCACAGGTCGCCTTTCCGTCATCCCAAATAACCTGAAATTCCCCCCAACTTCGACCGTCATCCTTCGACCGTTTCATGACCAGGTCGATATCTCCCGTATCCGATCGGCCTCGTTTCCTCCCTTCGGCAAATGCCAGCAGTTGTGTGTTCCCAAGTCTGACCACCGCTGGAATGCGAAAAAAAGCATAACCTTCTTCTCCAGCAATAAAGACGTCGCTGGGTTTTCCATTGATCTGCAGGGTCTGTGCCAGTGCTGGAGGCGCAAAAAATAGTGTGCACAGAAACCACATGAGGAACCATTTTGTCATGGTTTGAATTGGTCTGATGATTCCTTTCAAAGCTACAGAAACCTCACCATTTTTAAAGAATGTCCACCAGGATTTCACGCGATTTTGAGATGTCCGTTGAAGAAGTATTTCTACAGCGGACGGTTCGTTTGCTGCTTCTAAAAGATCATCGAGCTCCTTCATTAATTGCAGGAATACTTCAGCTTGCTCGCGATCAACTTCCATCCTGAGGTGATGGCCTTGCTTCTTACGCATCCTCATCAGAACAAGATCGCAGCTTCAGCTAAAGTAGTCCCTACCTTTTTGGGTAAAACTCATATTTGGCGATGCTCCTAAATTACCGGGTACAAATTTGACAGCATAGACAGAAAATGCAGAGAGATGGACGTCAAACACCGGAAAATAACCACTGCCATCTCAAGGGTAGCTGCAAAATTAGGTTTATGTTTATACCCGAGCTCAAAAATACCGACCAACCCTAGTTACCATGGCTGAACACAAGAAGTTCGGAATGTTTGGGGGTGTTTTCACACCCACCCTGCTGACCATACTCGGAGTCATCATGTACCTGCGTTTGGGATGGGTCGTAGGAAATGCAGGTCTACTTGGTGCCTGGTTAATCATCATTATTTCTTTTGTCATTACGGTCTGCACGGCACTATCCATGTCTTCCATCACGACCAATATTCGCATCGGTGCCGGGGGAGCTTATGCCATTATTTCCCAATCGTTGGGTTTGGAAGTTGGTGGTAGTCTTGGTATTCCACGGTACATCTCACAAGGCTTGGCCGTAACCATGTATATCTTTGGTTTTAGAGAAGGCTGGTTGTCCATTTTTCCGGGTCATAGTGCCTTTATGGTGGATGTGATGGTCTTCGCACTTTTGTATGCCATTGCTTATAAGAGTGCAGATCTAGCGATAAAAACCCAATACTTTATCATGGGTATTATTGGTCTTTCTTTAATCACGATCGTGTTTGCATCGTACTTTGGTTCAATGCAAATTCCCACAGAAGAGGCTGCGCGGTGGGGCACTTTCCGTGGATCGGTCGAAAACGATTTTAGGGGTTCGGACTTTTGGATCGTTTTTGCAGTCTTCTTTCCAGCTGCCACTGGAATTATGGCTGGAGCCAATATGTCTGGCGAATTGGAAAATCCCAAACAAAGCATACCCAAAGGAACCCTTTACGCAATCGGAGTAAGTTTTGTGATTTATATGCTACTTGCGCTTTGGATTGCCCGGTCGGCTAGCGAGGATGAACTAATCTCGAATTACAACATCATGATTGAGCGTTCCTTTTGGCCCCCGGCCATGATTGCAGGACTTCTGGGAGCGACTTTCTCTTCGGCTCTGGCTTCGATTCTTGGATCTTCCAGAATTCTATTTGCTATGGGCCAACATCGCGTATTACCGAGAGGCGATTGGCTGGCCTTTACTGATGAACTAGGTCAGCCACGAAATGCGATGATTGTCACGGGTATATTGATTTTTGCCACAATGCTATTGAGAGACTTGAATGCCATAGCTCCGCTGGTTACGATGTTTTTCTTAGTGACTTATGCGATGCTTAACATTGTTGTCATCATTGAACAGAACCTGGGATTGATCAGTTTTCGGCCGGTTTTTAAGGTGCCAAGGTATGTACCTTGGATCGGACTGATCAGTAGTCTATTCGCCATGTTTATCATCAATCCAACGATCAGTCTAGTTTCCTGGGCCCTCATGTTTGTCGTCTATGGTATTCTTTCAAGAAGTCATTTAGAGACTCCCTTCGAAGATGTTAGGTCAGGTCTCTTTTCCTCTTTTTCCGAGTGGGCTGCCAAACATACCGCTGGTCTGAAACACAAGCAGGAACGCTCATGGAAACCCAATCTGTTGGTCCCCTGTACGGATGCTGCTTCCGTGCAAGGATCGTTTTCACTCATACACGACATTGCCTATTCCAAAGGATCGGCTACTTTGATGGGCATCAGCAACCATGCCGACAAGAAGGAGGAGCTTTTGAGTCGCTTGCAAGATATTGCTGAGGCATTCAAACAATCGGGGGTTTATAGTTCAACCTCACTGATGAAAACGGATTCCTTTGCAGAGGGTGTAAATTTTGCGAATCAGGCATTAACCAGTGCTTTCTTTAAGCCCAATATTATTTTCCTTACGATGAATGAAGATCCTAAAGCGGTTGACGATTTTCCTTCCATCATTAGAGAGGCAAGAGAACTAGATATTGGTGTACTGTTATTCGTTTTGCATCCTCAGGCGCTGCTGGGTCGACGACAAATGATCAATCTCTGGATTGACGACAGAATGGGGGAATGGAATATTGATAAAGATGTTGGCAATATTAACTTGGCAGTTTTAGTCGCTTTTAAATTAATGAAGAATTGGCAGGCCGACATAAGATTCATTTCGGTGATCAATCAACAGGACGATCGAGCTCGTGCTGAACAATTCCTAATAGACATTATTGATTTAGCTCGATTGCCGATTTCTGACACCCTCACCCTAGATGGAGATCTTGATCAACTGGTGTCTTCAGGGCCCACAGCTGATGTCAATATTTTTGCTCTAAGGGAATCCATTCGGCTGGATTATTACCGAGCTATGATCCACCAAACCAATTCGTCCTGCCTATTTATTCAGGATTCCGGTCAAGAGAACATTCTTGCCTAAAACCCGTTTGTGATGATCATTAGGTGTCTCAAAAACTTAAATTATGAAAAAAAATACCAGCTCCGAAGATAACTTGGAACCTGTACCGCAAAACTTCTGGAAACGCAATCAAAGGTCCATTTACATCGCTTCTGCAGTAGTTGTATTTTTGCTTCTACTAATTTTTGGAAAAGATTTCTTCAGGTCAGAAAAGTTCTTCACACAATATCATAAGCTTTCCCATGATGCAGCTGATTCTCTTGGGGCACATCGCGAAGAAAATAAGATGGTTGATTCCACAGGACGACTCATTGAGCCCTCAATTATTGAAAACCCAAAGGACTCAACAAATGCTGGTATTTTTTCAGTCAACACTCATTATGACAAAATAACCAAGACTACGATCCCCAATAAATTAAGTGGTGTTGAACCCGAAGGGCTATTTGAAAAGCTGCTCGTTCCGGAAGATGAAAATCAAGAATTTGAAAATTTTTATAAGACTTATCGGCATCAAAACATTTTGTCTTCTGAATCTCTGTTAAAAGTGTTGGCCATTACCGGACGAAGTATACTTATTGAACATAATGATGCCGATGATCAGCTTCTCATGCAGGTACTCACCGAATCAGAAAAGGTCAATGGGATTATCATTGCCAATGAAATGGGCCATGTAGTTTATGCAACCAATAGAAAATATTTAAATACACTCATTGCTTCCATTTTACCGGAAATAGATCTAACAAAACTGAAGATCTCATGGTACCAGAAAGGGAATGAAAATATTGTCACCATACCAATCTTTCACACTTATGGAAAAATTGGAACCGCCGTCTTGATCACTCAAGTATGAATGGAAGTAGGCTCTCCCTCGCAGGGGATCCACTAAAACTGCAAAGTTTTCTGTGCTTTTCCGAGTTCGATTGGAGGAGGCAGAAAAAGCATTTCTCATTATTCCGATCTGGACAGGATACTGGACCGGCCATTCGCTGTCGGCCGATGATTACTCTTTGGTCTAAAAATGATTTCGATCATTCAGGTAAATAAGTCGATGGGTTTACTTTGCGTCTTTCTTATCCAAACGACATCTGACTTAGCAGAACATGCATCTCAAATTAAATTTTCTGCGTTCATTGTATCTTGAGGCAGTTATGTTAGCACACCAAGCAAGATACCTGCCAACGCTTGTACCGGCTGTCAAGCTGTACCGAACATTTTCCAAGAGCATATGACCCAAGCTAAATCTATTTATTACCCACCAGGAGGCATTCTCATTTGGCTGATCATTGCGATCGAGCTCCTGACTTTTTCGGTGGGGATCATCGTCTACATCTATCACGCACATCAAACCCCAGAAGTATTTGCTGCAGGTCAACAGTCTTTAAATACCCAAATTGGGTTCATCAATACCCTCATCCTTCTGACCAGCGGTTTCTTTATGGCTCTTTGCGTTCAACAGGTAAAGCGGGGCGAACTCCTTAAGAGTCAAACCAGTCTGGTCGTAGCGATACTTCTAGGCATTGCATTTGTTCTTCTTAAAATGACAGAATATCGGATAAAATTAGACTTGGGTCTTGACCTGACCGCTAGTCCCTTTTTCACTTATTATTGGCTACTCACTGGATTTCATTTCATGCATGTGGTTACTGGACTGGTGATACTTGCCATTCTGTTTTTGAAGTTACAGAGGGGTGCCTATGATTCCTCTAATTTCCTGGATCTTGAAACTGGTGGTGCCTTTTGGCATCAATGTGACATCATCTGGTTGTTACTATTTCCAGTCTTATATCTCTTATGATGCAATTATTCTCCAAACCCCTAATCTGGACCTGGGCGATTTAATCGTCTTGACCACCACTAGTTATCTTTGTTCCGGCGATTTCGGTGGGCAGAGCATGCTTGCTGCGCTCCTTCTGATTACCGCAGTCAAAATCTTTTTGGTCGCATTTCATTTTATGGACCTAAAAGGTGCCCATCTAGCTTGGATCGTGTTTATTTGTCTTATTCTTGCGATCTACATCACTTCCATTTCAATCATGGCACCCTAAGGACAGTGGGCAGTCGGCAGTCCAGATTTCACTTTATCATTCAATATTCGATATTCAGGATTCATGATTCAGGATTTTGGTAAATATCGAATATCGAACAAAGAATGTCGAATGTCGAATGTCGAGGGCCACATGGCGATCCTGTTTTCACTTTATCATTCGATATTCAGGATTCAATATTCACTATTCCGCAGTCAGCAGTGAGCAGTCAGCAGTCTGGCAGTCGGCAGTCGGCAGTCCAGATTTCACTTTATCATTCAATATTCGATATTCAGGATTCATGATTCAGGATTTTGGTAAATATCGAATATCGAACAAAGAATGTCGAATGTCGAATGTCGAGGGCGACATGGCGATCCTGTTTTCACTTTATCATTCGATATTCAGGATTCAATATTCACTATTCCGCAGTCAGCAGTCAGCAGTGAGCAGTCAGCAGTCTGGCAGTCGGCAGTCGGCAGTCGGCAGTCCAGATTTCACTTTATCATTCAATATTCGATATTCAGGTTTCAGGATTCAGGATTTTGGTAAATATCGAATATCGAACAAAGAATGTCGAATGTCGAGGGCCACATGGCGATCCTGATTTCACTTTATCATTCGATATTCAGGATTCAATATTCACTACTCCGCAGTCAGCAGTCAGTAGTGAGCAGTCAGCAGTCTGGCAGTCGGCGGTCGGCAGTCGGCAGTCGGCAGTCCAGATTTCACTTTATCATTCAATATTCGATATTCAGGATTCAGGATTCAGGATTTTGGTAAATATCGAATATCGAACAAAGAATGTCGAATGTCGAGGGCCACATGGCGATCCTGATTTCACTTTATCATTCGATATTCAGGATTCAATATTCACTATTCCGCAGTCAGTAGTCAGCAGTGAGCAGTCAGCAGTCTGGCAGTCGGCAGTCGGCAGTCGGCAGTCCAGATTTCACTTTATCATTCAATATTCGATCTTCAGGATCAGGATTCAGGATTTTGGTAAATATCGAATATCGAACAAAGAATATCGAATGTCGAGGGCCACATGGCGATCCTGATTTCACTTCATCATTCGATATTCGATATTCAGGATTCAATATTCACTATTCCGCAGTGGGCAGTCGGCAGTGGGCAGTGGGCAGTCGGCAGTGGGCAGTCGGCGAGAGATTTCCACTAGTCGAACTCTAAAATGTTTCTAACAACCAGCATTCGATGCAGAAATCGTTTAAATTTATCATCTAACATTCAAATCAACTGGCTCTGATTAAGGAACACTTTGCATTATTATTTGTCCTTTTATTTGAGGAGTATGAGAAAATTCTCAGGCACCACAACGTCCCAATTCCATATGATGGTACACAGGAAACCATTATGGGGTACTATGAAGGTACGCGCGTAATGAGCACCGAAGTTAACCGGGGCAATTGTTCTCTGAGTCATGCTATCTATTTTGAATTACTTAAGCATGATTATGATTTTGCTGAAAACGGCTTTGCACCTGACAAGGTTAGAGATGGATATCTTTTCTTTCAGGGTCAGTCTTTGGTTCGGGCTTATCGCAATTATCAAGTTGGTAGACCCACCGAAATCAGTGAAAAGTATTTTATTGCCTATTGTTTTTTCCTTCAAAAAGGAGGTCGGGATTTTCATCAAATTCTCAATGATCCGGATTCAGAATTTCCCAAAGAAAGTTTAAACTCTTGAACACTAATAAAGGAACTATGCATAATTCGTTTGCCGAAGACTCAACCGAATGTCTTCATGACATATATTTAGCCTATCCAAAACTAACTCCTAGCCGAAAAATAAATCTTGACTTCGAAAAATTCAAGCGTGTCTTGTTGAAATTGCTAGGCAAGTATTCTACGAAAATTGTAGAAAATGCCGTCATCAGACATTTTTTTGGATTTCTCCCCGAGAATTCATCAAAGGAATACGAGTCTTTTGAGGATTACCTTAATAAATTTCGGGTGGCACTAAAAGAGGCTGGATTTGAGGTCTACGACTCCAGGCAGGCCAAATCAATGGATGATATCGACAGCTTTGGAGCTGCAACTGACCAACTGGATTTAGATATGTCTGCGCTTCGGCGCTCTAAATTGTACCTATTGATTTCTCCTGAACGGAGATCATTTTCTAGTACCTGGGTGGAGACCAATATGGCGGTTGCCTCAGGCAAACCTTGCCTTTTTATTTACAGACCGTAGTCGGCAGTCAGCAGTCGGCAGTCAGCCCTCTACGGGAATCTTACTGAAAGTTGGTTTTGGGCTTTAATTTTACGCCTGGTGTTCTGTTTTTTGCGTATGGTCTTTTAGCCTTCGATTGCACTTGTATCTTGGTCTTTGGTTTTTGGTTTTTGGGGCGTAACCCCCTTGTATCTTGGTCTTTGAAGCTTGGTCCTTTGGTCTTTGGCTTTTACCTGCGCACCGCTGTCTTGACGAAGATGTGGATTTCTAACGTTAACCCCCTTGTATCTTGGTCTTTGGAGATTGGTCCTTTGGTCTTTGGCTTTTACCAGCGCACCGCTGTCTTGACGAAGATGTGAATTTTAACGTTGCCCCCCTTGTATCTTGGTCTTTGGAGATTGGTTTTAGTAATTGGGTTTTGGTTAGGCTCACGCTTGCCCCTTGCCCCTGTTGAATTTCCGCTGTCGCTCCAATTAAACCGGGGTGTCCGCCCCCTACGGGAATCTTGCCGAAAGTTGGTTTTGGGCTTTAATTTTACGCCTGGCATTCTGTTTTTTGCGTATTGTCTTTTAGCCTTTGGTAGCACTTGTATCTTGGTCTTTGAAGCTTGGTTTCAGTAATTGGGTTTTGGTTAGGCTCACGCTTGCCCCTTGCCCCTGTTGAATTTCCGCTGTCGCTCCAATTAAACCGGGGTGTCCGCCCCCTACGGGAATCTTGCCGAAAGTTGGTTTTGGGCTTTAATTTTACGCCTGGCATTCTGTTTTTTGCGTATTGTCTTTTAGCCTTTGGTAGCACTTGTATCTTGGTCTTTGAAGCTTGGTCTTTTGGTCTTTGGCTTTTACCTGCACACCGCTGTCTTGACAAAGATGTGGATTTCTAACGTTAACCACCTTGTATCTTGGTCTTTGAAGCTTGGTTTCAGTAATTGGGTTTTGGTTAGGCTCACGCTTGCCCCTTGCCCCTGTTGAATTTCCGTTGTCGCTCCAATTAAACCGGGGTGTCCGCCCTCTACGGGAATCTTGCCGAAAGTTGGTTTTGGGCTTTAATTTTACGCCTGGCATTCTGTTTTTTGCGTATTGTCTTTTAGCCTTTGGTAGCACTTGTATCTTGGTCTTTGAAGCTTGGTCTTTTGGTCTTTGGCTTTTACCTGCACACCGCTGTCTTGACAAAGATGTGGATTTCTAACGTTAACCACCTTGTATCTTGGTCTTTGAAGCTTGGTTTCAGTAATTGGGTTTTGGTTAGGCTCACGCTTGCCCCTTGCCCCTGTTGAATTTCCGTTGTCGCTCCAATTAAACCGGGGTGTCCGCCCTCTACGGGAATCTTGCCGAAAGTTGGTTTTGGGCTTTAATTTTACGCCTGGCATTCTGTTTTTTGCGTATTGTCTTTTAGCCTTTGGTAGCACTTGTATCTTGGTCTTTGAAGCTTGGTTTCAGTAATTGGGTTTTGGTTAGGCTCACGCTTACCCCTTGCCCCTGTTGAATTTCCGCTGTCGCTCCAATTAAACCGGGGTGTCCGCCCTCTACGGGAATCTTGCCGAAAGTTGGTTTTGGGCTTTAATTTTACGCCTGGCATTCTGTTTTTTGCGTATTGTCTTTTAGCCTTTGGTAGCACTTGTATCTTGGTCTTTGAAGCTTGGTCTTTTGGTCTTTGGCTTTTACCTGCACACCGCTGTCTTGACAAAAATGTGGATTTCTAACGTTAGCCACCTTGTATCTTGGTTTTTGGAGATTGGTCCTTTGGTCTTTGGCTTTTACCAGCGCACCGCTGTCTTGACGAAGATGTGAATTTTAACGTTGCCCCCCTTGTATCTTGGTCTTTGTATCTTGGTTTTTTTGGTCTTGTATCTCGCCTGCACAATGAAGTCTTGACGTAACTTTGGTCTGAGGCCGTTGCCCCCCTTGTATCTTGGTCTTTGTATCTTGGTTTTTTTGGTCTTGTATCTTGCCTGCACAATGAAGTCTTGACGTAACTTTGGTCTGAGGCCGTTGCCCCCCTTGTATCTTGGTCATTGTATCTTGGTCTTTGAAGCTTGGTTTCAGTAATTGGGTTTTGGTTAGGCTCACGCTTGCCCCTTGCCCCTGTTGAATTTCCGCTGTCGCTCCAATTAAACCGGGGTGTCCGCCCTCTACGGAATCTTGCCGAAAGTTGGTTTTGGGCTTTAATTTTACGCCTGGCATTCTGTTTTTTGCGTATTGTCTTTTAGCCTTTGGTAGCACTTGTATCTTGGTCTTTGGAGTTTGGTTTCAGTAATTGAGTTTTGGTTAGGCTCACGCTTGCCCCTTGCCCCTGTTGAATTTCCGCTGTCGCTCCAATTAAACCGGGGTGTCCGCCCTCTACGGGAATCTTGCCGAAAGTTGGTTTTGGGCTTTAATTTTACGCCTGGCATTCTGTTTTTTGCGTATTGTCTTTTAGCCTTTGGTAGCACTTGTATCTTGGTCTTTGAAGCTTGGTCTTTTGGTCTTTGGTCACTTGAGCTTTTGGCCAACTCCCGACTCCTCCCCTCTTTATTTTGCACTTCGGCGTCAAAAAAAATCAAATTAAATTCTACTTTTTTGGATCTAGCCTACTTTTCAGACAATCAATGAGTTAGCAAGAGATTTCCACTAGTCGAATTCTAAAATGTTTTCTAACAACCAGCATTCGATGCAGGAATCGTATAAATTTAGCCTCTAACATTCAAAATCAACCGGCTATGATTAAGGAACACTTTGCACTGTTGTTCGTGCTCATTTTTGACGAGTATGAGAAAATTCTCAAGCACCACAAAGTCCCAATTCCGTCTGATGGTACGCAGGAAACCATTATGGGGTACCATGAAGGTGCACGCATAAAGGGCACCGGAATTAACAAGCACAATTACTCCCTGAGTCATGTTATCTATTTCGAATTACTTAAGCATGATTATGATTTTACTGAAAATGGCATTACACCCGACAAGGGTAGAGATGGATACCTATTCTTTCAAGGCCAATGTCTGGTAAGAGCCTATCGCGATTATCAAGCTGGTAGACCCATCGAACTCAGTGAAAACTATTATAAAGCATATTGCTTTTTCCTTGAAAAAAGAGGTCTGGATTTTGATCAAATTCTCAATGATCCAGATACGGAATTTCCACAAGAACTTACCCTTTATGACACCCTGAAGAAAACGAGACAACCTTCACAGACAGAGAGCAAGTTCGAACCCCTCTACGACATTTATTTAGCTTCACCGAAACTAACGTTAGGCCGAAAAATAAATCTTGACTACGAAAAATTCAGGCGTGTCTTGCTGAATTTGCTTGGCAAGTATTTTACGAAAATTGTAGAAAATGCCGTCATCAGACATTTTTTTGGATTTCTCCCCGAGAATTTATCAAAGGAATACGAGTCTTTTGAGGATTACCTTAATAAATTGCGGGTGGCACTCAAAGAGGCCGGATTTGAGGTCTACGACTCAAGGCAAGCCAAATCGGAGGAAGATATTTACGATCTGGGTTCTCCGACCGATCAGCTGGCTTTAGATATGTATGCGATCAAGCGCTCCAAAGCATATTTGTTGATTAGTCCCTATCCGAGATTGTTTTCCAGTGCCTGGACGGAGGCTGGCATGGCCCTTGCCTGGGGTAAGCCCTGCCTTTTTATCTGCAAGGATCGGCGTAGAGACTTACCTTTTATTTTGCGGGATAAAAACAGCAATGGGGTCGATATTCAGGTGAGAGAATACCGTGGACTTTTCGAGAAGGCAGCGATTGAGCATCGTGTGAAAACGACCGTGAAACTCATTAAAGAATGGAGTGCTTTTCGTTGTGAAACTTGCAATACTCTCGACCATAAGGTTGAGAGGACATTAGGAATGAACCCGCACTGCCAATGCGGTGGATTAGGCTACACTTGCCTCGGCCAGCCCAAGCAGCAGAAGACACCTGATTTGGTGCTGGTCTAGGGGGTCTGCTTACGAACGACAAAACTAGGGTGGTCCAACCGTTTGAGTAAACGGTTGGACTTTTACTTTTTTAAGTCAACTTCTCACTGCGTCAATTTTCAGCTAATCTTTGTACCAAACCCAGCTGAAAAATGAAGTCAGAACTTTATCAATTTGCCGCACTGCTCTCCGAAGCCATCGGTTCCAAAGTAGCGGTCAATGAGCACAAGAGATCGTTCAGAAGTAAAAACGTTCCAAAAGATGGATCTCAAACCCGGGTAGCAGGTGTGCTACAGCCGGACCAAAGTTGCCGACTGACTTTCGAGATCGCCACCATTCGACATGATGACTTCATCCAAGCCAGTATCATACTTCAAACGGTTTTGGATGATGAAGAAGGAACCTATCTTCACCGATCCACGCCAGATGGATGTACTTTGTATTATAGGGTACATTATGATCAGCCACCTCTGGGCGTTGCAGACTCCTCCATTTTGGCAAAGGACGTAGCCCGGATCAAGGAAATCCGCCAAAAGATCCAAGCCTGCCTGCCAGTCAAAGTTAGTCAGGGGGATCTGGACACCCTGTATCGAGGGCTCCACCCGATCTTACTGGTCCGCCCTTACACCGAAGACCTTTATGATCAGGTAGCTGAAATCTATTCTGAGCCGATCAGCGCCATCTGTGAGGTACTTCTGGGTCATCGGGTTGCCATTTTGCCAATCCAATCAGCCTATGAGCGAAACCTAGTATTTGGGGCGATTGCCAATAAATTGGACGAATGGTCACAGTCTCTCGGTTGGTTCTCCCCGATAAGATACACCCTGGCTGACATACTAAACATCCGTGACAAAGTGCCCTTTGCCTTGGGGAGCGATCTCAAGTACTTCGCCTTTCAACACTCAACCCAAGAGGTTTCATTTTTCTTGGATCACGTTGTTGAAGTCGGACTACCGATGGTACTGGCAGTAGGTGACGATCAATTAAATGAACATTCCTTTGAAAATGCAGTGATCATTCAACCAGTGGAGACCATTGTTCATCCCAAAACCTGGATTCAATACTTCGTAGAGCACCACCATGACCCCATTATGAAGGGTGAGCTACAAAAAATTCTCGATGTCCTGCTGCCTGCATTTGCCCTCTCCCCCAAAGAAGATCTCACCCCTCAGATTATTCGGGCCACCCTTGAACGCTTCCGGCATGTCAGGCATCATGACGATGATCCCTTGCCATCGATGACTGCATATTTATTCCAACAAATAGAAAACTAAATCATCTTTCATATGAAATCTTTTAAACTTAACCGCAAAGGTGCCTGGCAAAAAGCAGGTCCCAATGATCTTGTCGAATTGCAATCACCAGGTGGAGCTGGTCATGGACTTTTCTACAAGAAAAATGTTCTGCACTACCTGACCCTGACCATTGCTGAGGGTGGGTGTTTACACCTATCTGGAAATTCTGGAAGCGGCAAGACTTCTTTGATCGAAGCAGTGGCCAATGATCCAGAGAATTGGCGACATCTTTGCCTACACAACGGCATCGAGCATAAGCCGTTAAATCTCTTTCGGTTGGCGGCCTACAATTTCGATTCTCCAAACGAAGTCTGGCATCGCCGGGCCATTAATGCTAATGGGACTTACGACGAGATTCAGCAGTTGATTGTCTTCATCGAATATGCGATTGAACATCCCGATGAAGGGTATTTCGCTGTGAATATCATGGAGATTGGCAGGATGCGTCCACAGATACAAAATGCCTTGGTGCATTTAATTACCAGAGGAGATATTATTAATCCCCTCAATGGGAATTCAATCGGTCGAGCAAGCATTGCCTATATTGCTGACTCTAATTATGTGGCTGCAGAACAGCACGACTTCCTTCTAGCTGAAAAGGACACGGCATTATTCAATCGGATAAACGAAACTGGTATTGAAATTAGCCATCTAGGTCAAGAGGAAGAATTTACCATCCTGAAATCCATTAAATCCAAAATCGGCTGCAGGGAACTGCCGGATGAACTCTTAGAAAAAATCACTTATTTGGGTCATCTGATCCGGCGAGAGCAATTGGAAAATGGCGCTCTAACCAGTATAAATCCAGTGAGCATGCGTCAGTATATGTCTTTTATGAAAAAGGCAGCTCGATCCAATATGCCACCAGAAGAATTGGTCGAGGTTACATTATTTGCCCTGGCAAGTAAGGAAGACCGCAGTACCATCAACGAACTGAAATCGTATGTTTTTGGCATCAATCAAGATCGACTCACCGTGGATGAAATGGACGAAATTCCCTATTAATTTAATATTCAATAACAATTATAAACTATGATGGTTCACAATAGATCACATACGAATTACCGATTAGATCTTTCATATAAAAAATCACCGATCGAATGGCGGGGATCATCTCCTTCCGATGCATTTCGACCCAACTTATCTGGCAGCAATTACCAATTACACGCCAGAAGTAAACTATGGAAATCATGCCTGAGCCAGCAGCAAAAAATTGCCAAATTTTTTGGTAGCGATGAAATCAAAGTAAAGCCACAGATCACCCATTTTTTCATTTTACCAGCAGCTCAGGCCGCACTCAGTTGTATTGGCCTAACCAGTTTTTTAGAAGCCAAAGAACATGCAAGGGCAGGCAAAGGGCTTTTGGAAACCTACTGTGCTGAGTTCATCAATACGCCGCACGTTTATTTTGACACCACTGTGGATCCGGAAATACTGAAGAAATTGGCTGGAGTCATTGCAAAAATAATTGACAATCGGTTACTCATTGAATTACTCAACCATGAGTTAAAGATATTGTCGGTGGAAATGTATCGTGCGATCGGCTGCACCTTGCTGAAGATGGATCGTGCGTACTCCATCGAGCAATTGCTGACCCTCAATTTGCTTTATGGTGACCTGGTAACTCCCCCAACGTTGAAAGCGTCCCCACTTGGCGAATTTTGGGAAGACTTGCAACGATTTAATCAACCTTACCTCGATAATTTTGCCTCTCAAGGTGAACGAAAATATCTTGCCGCAGCCACTAGGTGGCTACATGCGCTGACGGCTAAAATTGCTTCCCATTTTGTGGAGCGGCCTTTGGTAGAGGAAAAAGAGGGCGACGCCAAGAAAATGGTGGTCATCGGTGAGAAATTTGGGCATGAAGAATCAGAAGCTGCTCCTGATATGATCTACATTGCCAATGCCGATGTTGATCATAGTCGGAGTTTTCCACAGCTCATTCATGGATTCAAAGCAGAGGATCCACAAGATCTGATCAAGCATCTCAATCCCGAGCTGCAAAAGGATCTCAACCAATTAGCCGGATCGATTCACTCGGCGCTTGATGACAAGAGGCATTTCGACCAACAACCCAGACATATCCTCGAAGACGGAATTCAACGAGACCAATGGGCCAGGACAGCCATTGAGGGAATTCCCTCTGTAGGTGAAGAGGTGACCTTACAGTTAAATGGTTTTGAAATGATGGATGTGGTGCACGAGCAGGTTTTACCCCTGTCTTATGATTTTGATGACATCGAGGAACTCAAACAGAAATCACTGCCGATCGCCACACAACTCAGTCGTATGCTTTACGTGAGTCCCACGATAGAGAGCCGAATGACCACGGGCACCTCAGGGGCAAACTTTGATCCGACCGCGCTGCCACTTTACCGTATTTCCGATAATCTATATTGCAAAACTGCGGAATATCTGCAGATGAATCGAACCGGACAGAGCATTGTGGTTCTAGCCGCCGACACGAGTTCTAGCAACTCTAGTGCTCAGATCGATTGTCTCAAGATTCTTAGCGCAGGTTGGATCAAAGCAAGCAAAGCTCGACAAAACCGGATGGAATTCGTTGCCGCAACCTATGATAGCGGAGCCAGCTCGGGGGGACATCATGGAACCATGGTGCGCTGGATTTACAACCAAAGATATAGTGAGGAGCGGACCTTCGACCATGCCTTATCCCGAGTGACTTCGATCAAAGCCAGTGGAGGAAATTCGGATATTCTTTCTTGGGCTAAGATTATGTCTGAGGTGAAAAACATGGTGCAAAGGAAACCTCGGTTGCGCAAGGCACACGTTTATCTAATCATAATCTCCGATTGCGCCTTCAACAAAAGTTTCCGGAGCACTCCACTGAGTAATCATGAAGAGGTACAGCACTACTTGAAGCACCTTCGAGAGGTCGATTTTAAAGATGGCATCCATATTACGCTGGTCAACATCAGTGGTGAAGGATCGACTGCCATCGATGCTCTGGTTGACCTCAAGCTAGGTATCACCAATAGCATGGTACAGGATCCTACTGAAGCTGCCAAGCGCATCTCGGAATATGTTTCAACAGCCATTAAACAACAACGTGCAAAAATGCTATGACCATGATGGAATATTCATACTACTATCCACGTGCTCCTTGGAAGGAGCGGAAGAAACAACTCGCTCAAATAGTATATCACCTGCAAGACTATGATGCTTGTTTAAATAATTGGAATTATCGCCAAGCGAGTGTGCGCCGATTGAACGAGAAGCTCAAGGCTCCAATTCCTGTGAGCGGCCATTTCTCCTTTGGTAGGGTGAATGAAGATGTTTCATTATGCACTCCAGGCAAAATCAGGGAAATATTATCAGACATTGATTTTGGTCTGGGTCTGGACATTTGCCGACACAAAAATTTTCCGGTCTACTTTTTATTTAAATATAAGTCTGAATCATTCAACCAGCATCACATTTTACTCGAGGAGATATTTCGCAGTACCAGATATCCCATCAAAGATCAGCGATTTATTCGGTTAAAAGCGGGCTACTCTGAAAAGGTTTTTCTAAATGCCATCCCCTATCGAAAATGGGTTGCCACAAAAATTAAACAAAAGCGCAAGACGAAAAGGTCCACCCGTCAGATAAATAATCACTTAAACCGTATTGCTAAAGTTCTAAACCTAGCTTGGGAAGAAGACAATGATTTAACGCACCAGGTTTGCGAGCAATTTGAAATGGGCTCCGTGTCCGCAGCCATGGAAGTCACCAACTTAATTCTGTGTACGGAGAGTTTCTCCTGGTTAAGGGATCAAGTGCCACAAGTTCAAGATTTTTTTGACGAAAGATATGAACACAAGTTTTTGAGTCTTCAATTGCAAAACATCTATGAAATGACCGAAGCTGACTGGAGAGGTCGCGTGGAACAAGCCAAACGCGACTATGTTCAACTTCGCCGATCAATTGTGGGATTGTACCGCACACTGGTGGTTCGTGCCAATGATGGAAAGGAATTGCCCTTTTGGAAAATGGCATTTGCCCACTACGATCAAACGATTCCAGCCCTAGAAAACACTGATGCCTGGCTTCTTGCTCGGAAGCAATTGATCAGAAAGGCTGACGCAATCCTGGATTCGCTGCAGGTTGGACCAGCGGAGAGGAAGGAATGAGTTGATCCTAAAAAAGTTTGCGACGATATTTCCGATATGATGTACATTCGCAGGTATCGCATCTAGAAAATTAAGCGAAGTATCGGCATGGATTTAAAGAACTATCGCAAGGAATATGAATTGGAAGTACTAACAGAAGATTCGGTTGATAAAAACCCTTTTGTGCAATTCACCCATTGGTTCGAACAAGCACAGAATCATCAAGTACTAGAGCCAAATGCCATGAGTCTATGCACCGTTGATGCCGAGGGTCAGCCATCCGTTCGTACTATCTTGTTAAAGTATTTTGATGAAACCGGATTTGTGTTTTTTACCAACCACGGAAGCAAAAAAGCAGCGGATCTAAAAGTTAATCCTCGCATTGCAGTTTTGTTTCCCTGGTTATACCTGCAGCGTCAGGTACGCATCGCTGGTCATGC
The DNA here is from genome assembly GCA_965223215.1 of Saprospiraceae bacterium. Lineage (GTDB taxonomy): Bacteria > Bacteroidota > Bacteroidia > Chitinophagales > Saprospiraceae > JABDMH01. The sequence continues at coordinate 2,295,318 of CBDCVZ010000010.1, forward strand.
CGAGAAGGTAAGTTTTTTGGAAGCATCCAAATACTTTGCTTCCCGACCCCGAGGTAGTCAACTTGGAGCATGGGTTTCGGATCAAAGTCAAGTGGTGGGCAGTCGCCAAATTTTACAACAAAAATTCAAACAATTAGAACAACGTTTTCTGGGCAAAGATGTCCCCATGCCTAAAATGTGGGGAGGTTTTCGCATCGTACCTCACCAATTTGAATTTTGGCAGGGAGGTAAGAATCGCATTCACGACCGACTTCAGTATCGTTTACAAACAGATGGACAGTGGTGCATTGAGCGGCTGATGCCTTGATTTGGCAGTGGGCAGTGGGCCGTGATGATGGCTTTTTGCTCCATGGCCTACCTTGTATCTTGGAATTTGGTGTTTGGTTTTGGTTTTTACCTAGCATACCGCTGTCCTGACGAAGATGTGAAATTTTAACGTTTGGTCCCTTGTATCTTGGTTTTTGGTCCTCCTTGTATCTTGGTTTTTGGAATTTTTGACTGGCTTGCGCTTGCCCCCTTACCCCTGTTGAATTTCCGCTGGCGCTCCAATTAAACCGGGGTGTCCGCCCTCTACGGAGATCTTGCCGAAAGTTGGTTTTGGGCTTTAATTTTACGTCTGGTATTCTGTTTTTTGTGTATTGTCTTTTAGCCTTCGGTCGCACTTGTATCTTGGAATTTGGTGTTTGGTTTTGGTTTTGGCTTTGGCTTTTACCTGCATACCGCTGTCCTGACGAAGATGTGAAATTTTAACGTTTGGTCTGAGGCCCTTGCCCCCTTGTATCTTAGTCTTTGGGCCTCCTTGTATCTTGGTTCTTGGAATTTTTGGTCAGGCTCGCGCTTGCCCCTACCCTCTAGGGAGATCTTGCCGAAACTCGGTTTAGGGCTTTAATTTTACATCTGGTATTCTGTTTTTTGTGTATTGTCTTTTAGCCTTCGGTCGCACTTGTATCTTGGAATTTGGTGTTTGGTTTTGGTTTTGGCTTTTACCTGCATACCGCTGTCCTGACGAAGATGTGAAATTTTAACGTTTGGTCTGAGGCCCTTGCCCCCTTGTATCTTGGTCTTTGGGCCTCCTTGTATCTTGGTTCTTGGAATTTTTGGTTAGGCTCACGCTTGCCCCCTTACCCCTGTTGAATTTCCGCTGGCGCTCCAATTAAACCGGGGTGTCCGCCCTCTACGGAGATCTTGCCGAAAGTTGGTTTTGGGCTTTAATTTTACGTCTGGTATTCTGTTTTTTGTGTATTGTCTTTTAGCCTTCGGTCGCACTTGTATCTTGGAATTTGGTGTTTGGTTTTGGTTTTGGTTTTGGTTTTGGTTTTTACCTGCATACCGCTGTCCTGACGAAGATGTGAAATTTTAACGTTTGGTCTGAGGCCCTTGCCCCCTTGTATCTTGGTCTTTGGGCCTCCTTGTATCTTGGTTCTTGGAATTTTTGACTTGGCTTGCGCTTGCCCCCGCCCTCTAGGGAGATCTTGCCGAAACTCGGTTTAGGGCTTTAATTTTACATCTGGTATTCTGTTTTTTGTGTTTTGTCTTTTAGCCTTCGGTCGCACTTGTATCTTGGAATTTGGTGTTTGGCTTTGGCTTTTACCTGCATACCGCTGTCCTGACGAAGATGTGAAATTTTAACGTTTGGTCCCTTGTATCTTGGTTTTTGGTCCTCTAGGTGTTGGCGGTAGGCAGTACTCTACCTAGATGTATTAACTTTGCCTGCTGATTACCAAATCTCGGAACGATGACCATTGAAGGCATTGAAGAACGAATCGATCATTATCTAGGTGCAGGCAAGAAGATTTTTGTTACGTCTTCCTTTCAAACCCACAGCATTCCGCTGTTGCATTTGCTCAGTCGCAAAGTTCGGAACCTCGATGTTTTATTCATCAATACAGGCTTCCATTTTCCGAAAACCATTACATTCCGTGACCAAATCGTAGATCAAATAGGCTTGCAACTCATCGATGTACATTCAGTGGTGCCCAAAAGCCAACAGAGGGATGCAGATGGCCACTTTTACTTTGTGGCAGATCCTGACTATTGCTGTTTTCTCAATAAGGTGCAACCACTAGACCCTTATCTTGCCAAATACGATGTCTGGATAACTGGAGTTCGAGCAGATCAGAGCCAGGCAAGGCAAGCCCTTCAAGTTGAACAGCAAGCACCACATAACACCATTAAATTTCATCCACTATTAGATTGGACAGCCAAACAGATCTATCAATATCGAATGCAGCACCGCCTTCCCGAGCATCCTTTAGACAAGGAAGGTTATCAAAGCATCGGTTGTACCCCATGTACCCGCAAATTTGATTTGAATGATGAGCGATCCGCTCGTTGGTTCGGTTTGAATAAGACGGAATGCGGTCTACACAAAGACTTAGTTGCTAGCCACAATCAGACGAACTTTATAGCGGATAAGCATTGAGCAAGGGACTATGAATATACTCATAACGGGTGGAGCAGGATATATCGGGACAGAATTGGTATATGCTTTAGAAAATGAATCGACGGTCGATCAAATTACCGTCTACGACAATCTAAGTCGTGAAAATTTCAATCTTCTGATTGGTCGGTCAAAACTCAACCAGAATAAAGTCAAATTTATCAAGGGAGATCTGCTCGACTCCTACAAGCTAAGAAAAGAGGTAAATCGAGCTGATGTTGTCTATCATTTGGCGGCAAAGGTCACCACACCCTTTGCTGACCACAATCCTCATGCCTTTGATCAAATTAATAATTGGGGTACTGCGGAACTCACTTATTTAATCGAGAAAAGTAAGGTTTCGAAATTTATTTATACCAGCAGTGTTTCAGTATATGGTGCATCACGGAAAGCCTTGGATATATCCTCTCCCTTAAATCCCAAAACTTTTTATGGCATTTCAAAAATGCATGCAGAAGAATACGTTGATCGCATTGCCAGTAGTGATCGAAAGGTCTATATCATGCGACTCGGCAATGTGTATGGTTACAGTAAAAGTATGCGCTTTGACTCGGTTATCAATAAATTCATTTTCGAGGCAAATTTTTCAAATCGCATTCGCATTTATGGCAACGGCCAGCAAAAGAGATCTTTTATTGAGATTGATCGGCTCACCAGCATCATGAAATATCTGGCCCTCGATGATTTAATGCCCGGAACCTACAACGTAGTGGAACACTCGTTTTCAGTAAACAATATCGTAGATGAACTAAAACTCCTCTATCCCGAGCTCGAAATGGTCTTTGTAAATCAAAATATGCGTATGCGTAGTCTAGAAGTTATGACCGACCCTCGCATTGCTTCCTTGAATCTCAATAAGGATCCTGGCCTGGGTGCCGATCTGAAGAAGTTTCGTGGCCATTTTAGCTTTTAGTGACCAGCTCTTGAGGGGTCTTTTGCTTGTTGGCAAATTTATCCTAAGTTTATTCAACGTCCTGAAAAGGACCTACCTGAATTTTAAGATTCAACAAGAAAATCATGAAAGTAATTACCATCATATTATTTCTACTTTCGATCAACCTCTCCCCAATGGCTCAAAAAACCATTCAATGGGACCTGAAGGATTCTATCAATGTAGAGGTGTATACCCTAATTGATTCCATCTGGATGGAAGTGGTCAGCTGGGATGGTGATACGAGCATCTCGACCAGAGAAGCCAGAGAAAAACAAGCTCGCATGCTCGAGATGTATGCCAGCGATTTAGGAACAAAAGAAAAATCCAAGGCACTACTTTACACATTTTTCATCCGTTTCCGAAATAATGATAGCGAGCAAATTATTCAAAACTTTGAGAGGCTTGACATCGATGCGAAATTATTTGCCCAGATCTATCCCATTTATAGTTCGTGCCTACGCACCAAATTTGACTGGGAAGATGTCAAAATGAGGTTGGACTCCATAGCAGACGCCATCCCTTGCGGGTTGTGCAAGGTGCCGATTTGGTCAGAACTAGGTCGCACTTTAGTCTATAAAGACAGAGACTCTGAAGCACGTATTTATTTTCAGAAGGTTGTAGCCATATCCGAAAGGATTGGAGAATCTGAAGGTCGTGAAGTCGTTAGAGCCAAATCTTTTCTCAGGAAAATCGATGAACTTCGAATCGGAGATCCCTTAAAGCCATTTATTGCTGAAGACATAAACGGAGAGATTGTACAAATACAGAATGATGGCATTGTTACCCTAATTGATTTTTGGGCCACCTGGTGTCGACCCTGTGTTCAGGAAATGCCCACGCTGAAAAGGATCTATGAAAAATATGGTAAAAATCCCGAATTCCGAATGATTGGAGTATCGCTTGATCAAGATCCAGAAAAACTAGTGCAATATCTAAGTGACGAAGGGATCGCCTGGTCACAAATCAATGAACAAGTTGCAGAGGGTACGATGCGAGATGGAAAACTAGTGGCACTTTATAATGGCTATGGCTTACCCACCTACTATTTGATGGATCGGGAAGGCCGAATTAGATATAATTTCAATTCCAGGAGGGAAGGGGTGGATTTGGAAGAATTGGTAGACAAGGTGATGTCCGAATAGAATTTTGGGATCCCTATTCTCTCGGTTGATAGGAAATAGTCGCACGCACAGTTTTGCTACCGCCTGGCATGATACTCAAACTAACATTTTATAGAATAAACCGATGGGCCCATGGTCTAGAATGAAATACTATTTTACCATTCTTTCAATTTAGTTGTTGACCAATGAGACCATCGATCGATCAGGCCATTCTTCAAGCAAACCGCCGGAGTAGATTGATATGTGCCACTACACTACTCAAAGGTGCTAGGGGGCATTGGGTGAAGAAAAGATTGTCGCATGTGTATCACCGCATTCACCTTCGGCATCAGGAACTTCCTCGAATACTCCTAAGTCGATGACACAACCTCCAGGATATCCACTAATCTGCTCGTTAACCTGTCCAGGGATCGCAGGACCGTGATTTCTCAATACAGCGTGTACTTCAGCATATTGTGCATCTGCTAGTCCACCTGCCGGCGGCAGTTCGAAGATATCATTAATGGATCCTTTCGCGTCACCTTCTTTGAGCGATGCGGCGAATACTCCTTTTCCAGATCCACCTACCACATGACCAGCGGCAAACATAACCTCAAGACCTACGGCTGACGCATTCGCAAAGTCAGTATCCACACATGCAAACGGATCTCCACATTCTTCCGGGTTATTCCATATTACCCACCAAAGTGTATATGCAAATCCAGGTGTTAGATCATTTGCTTCAAATCTGATCTTAATACCATTACTATTACGTATCAGTCGGGCTGAACCCACATTTGTCCCTTCAACAACGTTAAATACAGGTGCCGTCATTGAAGATGCTGATTTTGCCTGCTTAGTAACCGGCTGAACCTTTTGTTTTTGAACATAGGTTTCTTGTTGCAACAAGGTTTCTTTCGAACACGATGTTAGGATCAGGAGGGCAAGAAGGGGTAACCATAATTTTTCCATAATACAGGATTTGAGTTAGTAAAAAAATCAAAATGCACCAACACCAATAGAAAGATTAGCTCTGGGACCATAAAAGAGGAGATGAGGATTCTAGTAAATTAGAGAAAGTTGAAGAATGCAAGGGTCTGCTATCTGACATCCTTTAAATGTGGAACCATAGATGCGACATATGAAACAATAGTGCTAGAAATAACCAGTGGAGAATTATGGATTCTGGGTTTGGTCAGGTTGGTCAGAAAAATATTCTTTAAAATCTTGCCCTTGCCAGACTCACAAGTCTCCAATATACAAAGTCCAGTCCCTCCTAGATCCCAAATTTTCAAATCAAAGGCCAAAAAATTCAAAAAACCGCATTCTGTTGATCTGAGAAATAATATAAAGTCGATCACATCAGGGATCCGTATTGGATCATAATGAAACATGACATAAGTCACAACCATTAAGTGTTGGTGACACACCGATCCGATGCTCACCACATACTTCATAAAAAACCTGTACTTAGACATGGCACAGAATCCTATGGTTGACGAAGGATCTGAATTTCACCAGTAATCAACTCAGTGAACTAAGTTTGCCTATTTTTAGTGGCACTTTCACTTGCCATCCTGAGAATAGATACATGGATCAGAAGTAAAACAAATAGATCAATTTCTCGAAGCGCTAGCATCACCACGCATGGAGTATCAAACCTATCCACCCTCTAAGATCTTAGCGGAATTCGTCAAATGCTATTGGACCCTAGAAGTAGCACAAAATCCCAGCCCTGAAAAAACAGAGAATCGTACCAGACGGAACGATTGAGATGATTTTTACACTCGGCGATGACATTAAGCGTTTTCTGTCGGAGGAAGTATTTCTCATTCAACCCCGCGCCATGATCATGGGCCACATTACTAAACCCTTTTTCATTCAACCCACCGGTAGGGTTGACACTTTCGCCATTAGATTCTTCCCCTGGGCTTTGCACCCCTGTCGAAAATACCCTTGAAAGGGTTTGAGAATAGAGAGACACCATTAGATGCGGTGTTTGGTAAATACATTTCCGCGGGCCTGGTGCAACAGATCTCAAAGGCAAAGTCTACCAGCGAGCGTATTCAGTGCGTGGAACAATTCCTCCTAGACAAACTCAAAAACCATCTGATTATCGATCACATTATCAAATCAACCATTGACACATTGCTCGAAACTAAAGGAGGAATAAAAATTAGTTCATTATCTGAAAATGATGCAAGTACTAGAAGACAATTGGAGCGAAGATTCGCCAAATTGATCGGACTGAGTCCAAAGCAACTGGGCAAAGTAATCAGATTACAAACCACACTCAAGCCATTGTGTAGCGGCAGAGAAACAAGTCTCACAAATTTGGCAGATGCCAGTAATTATTATGATCAGGCTCATTTCATCAAAGAATTCAAAGAATTTACGGGCGTTACCCCAAAGAGATTTTATCAAGATGACCAACTGGTGCTTTCCTCCATCATCTATACAGGTAATGGATGGAATTATTTGAGGGAGCTTCCGGAAACTCTGAACGAGGCTCAAAATGAGAGATTTCCGATTTAGACAAGGCATTCCGAGGGATCCTAGCCTCAGTTAAGTGACTGAGGAATAACGATGTATAAATCGGAAAGAATCATTTAGTAATTCCAACAGAAATTATGGTGAGCCCGTGAACGGGTTTTCGGAGGCACCCTTGAATAAAACTTCGCACCTCCCGGTTTTTTTTGAGTGTTCACAACAATAAAGGTTGTAGCTATACCATCGAAACATACTGATTTTGACATAAATATTATAGAGACGTAAAGATCGGTAGAGACCCAGATTTATCATGTCGCATTTTTACAATTTTAAGGCCAACAGGCGAGCTAGCTTTGCTCATCAAAATAATTACCATGAAAAATTTCATTGCATTCTTCGAAATACCATCCATAGACTTCGCCAGGGCTGTTATCTTTTACTAATCCATATTAGAGATCGACATGGAGGAAATTGATCTGGACGGAATAAAGATGCCAGTTACAACTGTTTTCACAACCTCATTTTCGCCAGGGGAATGATTGTTCCCCAGCCCGTCTGTGTACTCCCAATCAGGCAAGGTTGGCTTTTTGGTCGTCGGCTCGATCGAACTAGCCTCCACTGCTGTGGTATTGCCCAACCCGAGCTGGCTTAACCCGGAACCTTACGGTTTCCTGTAGAGAAAGCCGTCCAGCTCTCGTGGATACAAATCACGGGAATCACCAGCCGAAGGAGTTGAAAAATAAAATCCATACTTTAGATCCACATCGCTCGTTTTTATTAAGCTTCAAATCAATCTTATGTACACAAAAAAAGTCTTCAAAGCCACTGACATGATCAAATGGACTCGGTTTGAGACGATGTTATTCTTAGCCATTATTACCGTGGTGGTGGCACTTTACTATTTTCTTGATCTGTCATGGCTCAAAATACCTTGGACACCACTGGCACTCATTGGTACAGCCGTGGCCTTTGTGATTGGTTTTCAAAACAATTCGGCCTATGGTCGCATCTGGGAAGCGCGGAAAATTTGGGGAGGCATTGTAAATACTTCCAGAACGCTGGGGATGTTTCTGCAAGATATGGTCACGAGCGAGCATGCTCCTGAGCTTTCATCCGATGAGTTGCATCATGAAAGAAAAAAACTTGTTTATCGACACATCGCCTGGATGACTGCACTCCGTCATGCCATGCGTGCATCCAAACCATGGGAGACCGTCATGAGTGAAAAATCAAACCAAGAGTGGACCGAAGTAGTGGGACCACCGGAGTGGAAATCGAGCGTTGACAGGGATATGGCACCATATTTATCGACCGAAGATATGACCTATGTCATGCAAAAAAATAACAAACAAACAGCACTCCTCTACTTGCAATCCCAGCATCTTCGCAGGTTGAAAGAGCAGGGAGTGATCTGGGAATTTTCCTTTCTCGAACTCGAGGGAGTCTTACAAGAGCTGTTCACCCTGCAAGGTAAGACGGAAAGGATCAAGAACTTTCCCTATCCGCGTCACTTTGCATCGCTCAATCACTACTTCATGTGGATATTCGTTATCCTCCTACCACTGGCCATCGTACCACAGTTTGCCGAAATCGGCCAGGAACTCTTGAATATCCATCCCTTAGTGGGACAATATTTCATCTGGCTTTCGATCCCATTTTACGTGGCCGTGGCGTGGGTTTTTCACACCATGGAACGGATTGGAAGGACCGGTGAAAATCCCTTTGAAGGATCTGCCAATGATGTGCCCATCTCAACGATTGCCCGGGGCATTGAAATTGATCTTCGTCAAAATTTAGGGGAAAGTAAGGAGGAGATACCAGAGCAATTCCCAGTTGTATATGATACCCAGATGTAGCTGGGATCAGCTGTCAACCAACTGACAAAAGTGCTTTGCATGCTTTAAAAGAGTCAAGCCCTCCCTTGAACCGTAAGTTGGGTGCGAATCTTTATCTTTCGGTACCACCTAAGATTTGAACCATCATGACAAGTGAAGCATTTAACCAGGCATTCGATGATTGCAAAGACCAGTTAAGGGCGTACATTTTACGTATGACAGCAAGTTTGCATGATACTGAAGACCTAGTACAGGATACCTGGGAACGTGCCAATCATAAGTTGGCCACCTTCCGCGAGGAGTCATCGCTCAAGACCTGGATCTTTTCAATCGGTTCTAATCTCACCATCGATTATTTACGCAAGAGAAAGCGATGGCCAGAGAATGTTACGGATATCTGTAAGGCCGCAGCATTGAGTGATCCCACCGCTTTTCAGAAGACCATGGAGGTTATCCAGACATCAGAATATGCCAAATTCGAGATTAGAGAACACATTGCTTTCTGCTTTACATGCATTGCAAAATCACTGCCGATTGAACAACATCTCTGCCTTTTATTAAAGGAAATTCATCAATTTAAGATCAAAGAAATTGCGATCATTCTGCAGACGACGGAGCAGTTGGTAAAGTATCATCTACACACCGCTCGTCAGAAAATGATTGAGTTGTTTGAAGGGCGCTGTGCTTTGATCAACCAGCAAGGTATTTGTCACCAGTGCTCCGAAATTAATGGCATTTTCAATCCGAAGCAAAACACACAGGAAGAGCTTATGAAAATTAAAATGGTAAAGGAAGCCGCCAAAGGAGATAAAGAAAGATTGTTCGATTTACGTATGCAGGTGCTACAAGATATCGACCCTTTTAAATCTGGAGCACACGAGCTTCAACTTCATCATTTGGAATTCAATCGCAAGGTAATGGAAGACCACCTGAAAAAGAATCAGGAATAATCCTATCCTTTTGAGCTCTCCAGGCGTCAAAGCAATAAACATCGGATCAAATGAAATTACATATCACAAGTTTATTGCTTATGACAACGCTGATGACCACGGCTCAAAATGGTAGAGCCACCACCATTAAAAAGACCTTTAGTCGCTCGACAGAAGTCGGAATTGATATTGCGGCTGATCCCGCCATTGTTTGGGCGCTGCTAACAAATGCCGAAGATTTTCCCCGGTGGAATTCAACGGTACTTTCGATCGAAGGAGACATTAAAACAGGTCAGAAAATCTTACTTAAGAGCTATTTGGATCCCTCGAGAACATTCAAGATTAAGGTCAAAGAGATGCAGCCCGGACAGAAAATGGTCTGGGGTGATGGATTGGGTAAACGCACATTTACGCTTAAGAAAATCGAGGGAGGCACCCACTTCAACATGTATGAAAAAATGGGGAATTTGATGTTTCCGCTTTTTTCAAGCAAGATTCCTGATTTTGCAGAGTCTTTCGAAAAATATGCTCAAGATTTAAAGGTAGAAGCAGAATCGATTGCCGCCACCAAATAATCTACCACGCATTTAATCTATTTTATCATATTAAATCAATAATCTCAATGAAAAAATATCTGGTCCTATACCATGCTCCAGCAGAAGCTATGGCTATGATGGCTTCAGCGACACCAGAACAAATTATGGAAGGAATGAAGCCGTGGAAGGCATGGCAGGAGAAGCTTGGTGAAAACCTGTTAGATATGGGATCTCCATTGATGCCGGGCACCCGGATTACCCCAGATGGAGGTGAAGAAAGTAGTGCCAAGGAAGTGACTGGTTTTTCTATCATTCAGGCGGTGGACCTCGCATCTGCCAAATCGATGCTCGAAGGGCACCCGCACCTCTCATGGCACGCCAAAGCCGATATTGAAATTCATGAATTTGCCCCTATGGGTTAGCGAAGTTAAAGGGCATATGGGGGATCTCTGGGTCCCATATGTAGCATGCTCTAGTTGGATCGAAAATCCATAGCAACAGCACCCAATTTTGATCATCGATCCCGTAGTCTTTCAGGCACAGCTAGCTGGACCTAGCTCCTCATTTTATCATGTAGGTACCGGACCCCAAAATCCAGCCAAAGCTTATTATCTTGTCTCCAGCACACCAGCTGCGCAAGCAAGTTCAATCAAGGATTTCGCTTTAGTCATTGATAAAATAACTTTGTTTATGACCAGGTTGCCATGGGTAAGTGCTGTATGTTATAAATAAGAACCACTATGAAAGCGGTCATTTGTCGGACCTACGGACCGAGCAGCAATCTGCGTATTGAGGAGATTCCACCGCCGAAACCCAAGCCACATGAAGTGCTCGTTAAAGTCTACGCTTCAGCAATTAATGACTATGATTGGAGCATGGTACGGGGCAAACCCCTTTTGTATCGCCTACTATTTGGCATTTTAAGACCCAAGCATCTCATACCTGGTATGGAACTTTCTGGAGTGATTGCTGCAATAGGTTCCGATGCTACCATATTTAGGACCGGTGATGCCGTTTATGGAGATATTTCGGAATATGGATTTGGCACCTTGGCTGAATTCGTCTGCATCGACGAACGAGCATTGGTAAAGAAACCTCAAGCCATAACTTTCGATGAAGCAGCCACTGTTTCACACGCCTCCATGTTGGCCTGGCAGGCTTTGCACGATCATGGAAAAATGAAGGGCGGAGAAAAAGTGCTAATTAATGGTGCTGGAGGCGGTGTCGGCATTTTTGCACTGCAGCTGGCCAAGTTACTGGATGCGGAGGTGACCGGTGTGGACTCTGGCCACAAACTAAAGGCAATGAAAGAACTTGGCTATGACCAGGTCATTGATTATCGCAAAGAAGATTTTGCCAAACTCCCGGTGAAGTATGATCTGATCCTGGATTGTAAGACCAGTCGATCTCCCTTTGCTTATGCTGATGTACTGAAGCGTGGGGGTCGATATGTGACGGTCGGAGGCCGCATCACAAAACTGCTCCAACTATTACTTTGGCGGCGGTGGATCCAATGGACTCAGAACAAGCAATTCCGAATTGTTGCCTTAAAACCAAACAAGGATCTGGTTAGAATTCACCAGCTGTTCGAAGATCGGCAGTTGCGATGTTTGATTGATGGACCGTATCCACTGACTAGAACACCCGAATTAATACAATATTTTGGTGACGGCAAACACACCGGAAAAGTGGTGATCTCCCTGATTCAAAACTAAGGGTTTTGCAATCGGTGACACATTCCCCCCAAACTTGACGATTACTTCCTGGGACTTTGCCTTTTTACCCCGGAGCTAGAACGTCTTACTGGCTTCCTGGTCACTGATGACTTACCTTTTGAAATATTCCTGCCTCGACTTTGGGGTGCAGCCCTTTGCGGTGTCTTTGCTTTAGCAGAGAATGAAGGCTTACTTCTGCTTGTTGCACGCCGATCTATGCTCCTGTGTCCGTTTGAGATCGAACCCCGGTGTCTGGTCATTTTTTGTTTTGTGGTGGTAGTATGACTTCGGGTCGACCTTGACCGAGAGGGATGTACCTGCGAATTGTTTTGGTCCGGTTGTCGGATCCGATGCGATGCTTGCAGTCTCTGTTTTGGACGTCTCACCGCAGGAGCTTTGGTTTTGCGGCTGGGATATTTTGAGGCACTCGCACTGACCCGACCATGATTAGATGATCGGTTTATCTGCTTTGAGACAGTAGGTCTTCGTACATTTTTTTTGATCTCTTTGGACCTGGAGGTGCTGGGCCTCTTATAGTGATTCGAAGATTGTTTTGAAGTCACCCCTCCTTCCCGATAGGTCCCTCTCCTCTCCACGCCAAGATTCCCATTAGTTCTCTGATTTCCGTATCTATCTCCATCACGGTATGCTCGGTGACCACGCCTTGCATTAGGTGCGTTTGATCTATTCCTAAGCTTAGTGGAGCGTTCTGCTATCCGGCGGCTGTAGGTACGCCTTCCTTGGTAAAATCGATGTGCTCGTGGGGATCTGTAGACATTGACTACTCGACAAGTCTGGATGTAGGGTCGAACTCGGGGATAATATATTCTCCAACTGATCGGTCTCCAGCTGACCCACCATGCCGGATAGTAGCTCCAGCGATAGGGAGACACATAGCAACGATATCTGGGTGCCAGCATATGTTGCACCACTGGCCAATAGTAAACATTAACGTAATGATCGTTGGCATATCGAGTGCGCGAGTACCCAGCTGTTTCTGCATACGTGGTGGGGCCAATCGGTTCGGCAACAACAGACTGACCATAGAGATCCGGATCACCAATGATCTGAAGTACTGCGTTGCGGCGGCCAATTTTTTCAATTTCAATCACCGCAATATCCTGCCGCTCATATTTATCGAGGGCAACTTGCAAAATAATGACATGAAAATCACCTTGACACTGGTGTTCCACCCGGACATAATCTATTCTACCATCATAATCCAAATCAAGATTATTGACATAATATTTTTTTGAATTAATTTTTCGTTCGAAGGCTTTCAGGGAGTTGGATTCCCTAAATAATTCAATAGCACCCTGTAAACTGAAAAAATCTCCTTCGAAGCCACTTCGCTCCGGTAGGTATTGAGCCTGTAGCGAGGTGACCATACAAATGCAAAGCAGACCGCAAATCATTCTATTTTTCATAGCACAACATTTTCTAAACAGTGATTCGATCTTGATCCTCGCTAGAATATAAAGGTCAGGAGGTATTCAAATAGTTACCGGGTAGCAACTATTTAGCGGATACTTAACGTAGGTTAAGAAAATGTGACCAAGTCACTCTCAGAAAATCAGCAAAAAAGTCGCTGGTTTATTTACTTGTGATTTATTGCCTGCGCATTTTGATTTTGTGACCCCGAACCCCTCACATCCAGCCAGAACCTATTGTTGCTCAATCTCCGCCAGATCAACGGCCTTCGATTTAGCGGTCTCGCTCAGGGGGTCCGCTCCGAAGGTGCCTTGTAATTTGTCCAAGTAGGAACTAGCTTTGACCTCCTGGAGTCGTGACTGGGCCGCCTTGAGACGTCTTTGCACATTAAATTGTGTTGCTGCTTCAGCAAAATTCTTCTTTTGCAAAAACTTCTCCAGGTAGGTCACATTCTTCGTCCACAGCTTAATGTCTCGCTCCTGCTTAATGTGTAATCGATCCTTATACCACTGGGTATTCAAAACATGGGTTCTTGTAAACATTTCTCTAATTTCTGGATGGTGTCGATCCTTGCCGTGGTAATGTCCGTCAATCATGATTTTGATGAGTGCCTTTAAAGGTGGACAGAGTTGTTCATATGTGCCATCAAGCAGATATCCTTCGGCCACCCTTTTTTGGGTGATGGATAAGTTGTCAATGGAGGCAACAAACATATCGAGATCCTGCAATTCCGGTGCTAGCATTTCTTCTGTCAAAACCGCATCCGGATTGCTGAAAATACGTCCCATAAAGTGATGGAGAAACTTTCTGGTGATTCGATAACCCAAGAGACTTGCGTTAATTGTTCTGCCTTTGTATTCGAAATCCTTTACTGCCTCCAGGTAATCGTTTTCGATCAGATAAGCAGGATCACGTTCTTTGACCGACATTCGGCACCAAATTTCTGGAATCAGTAGGCTAATATCATGATCCACGCGATATTTAGGCCCAACATATCCCGCAGCAGAAGAAAAGCCAGCAAAATTGGTCAGGATATACGATAGAAAGGCATTATTGAGGTCGGCGGCGGGAAGCAGGGCATTAAAGGGACCCTTGGTCAATGCACCCTCTGATCCAAAACCAGTCGTTGACGGAGATTTGCCAGTAATACTGGCGATGAAATCGATAAATAACTCAGGTAATTCCTGGTAATGAATCGGATTGTATACCGCCAGTGGTGGTACATTGGCAGCGCGATCTTCCGGATTGTTACGTCGCCCGGGCAATACAGCGTTGACAGGCTGGTGAACGGCCTGGCCAAGTGGAATCTGTCGATAAAAACGCGTACGTATTTGAGACATATACTTCTCCTCTGGTCGTACGATATCTGGCCTTGTTTGGAGATAGCGGGGATTTTTCGAAGGTATCCCATTGACCAGACGCGACTCTGATGGCACTACAAGATATTTTGGCTTCTCGGATGATAGGAATTGATTAATCAGCTTTTTAACCGGCTCCGTGTAGTCTTCAAAACCTATCGTATCCTGCTTAATGGCGGTCACCTCATTGCGAGTGAGTGGTTCGAAATTAGAAATGAAACAATTTGGACCCGCAAGGTCAGACTCAGCTTGTTTGTCATATCCTTTATGTACACAATCATCTGGCCGTTGAAACAAACGGGCCTCACAGTTCTTCACAATTTTGACACTGGGATCGGTGTAGTCCGGATTAAGATTATTCAATTGCTTCGCATCAAGGACGATGGATGCAGTAATGTCATCTTCAAATTGAACTTTTTGTGACGCAGCATAGTCACTACGCAACTGAAAAATTCGCCAGGATTGGTTTTCATCACGACCTACCCGAAGGTAAAATGATTGTAATTTTTTATCGTGTAGTTTTAGCTCGTTACCTGGTGTTCCATTAATGGTATCTACAGAGAAATGTTGGCGCCAGTTTTCATCCCAATCGGTCTTGTAGTGCCGTTTAATAATATATATGATATCCTTGACTCGTTGGGGAATACTTGCCAGCCACGCATTGTACTCACCTGAATATTCATCAGATGGAGTAAATAACTTAATCACCGATCCCAATGAGCGCTCGGGACTGAGGATGGGTCTAGAGGCTCTTTTTTGAGGGAAGGGCTGCTTCCATCTCACTGAAAAATCCTTCCCCATAATCTCATCGACAGCATCAAAATCTTGCGTGATATCTGCGACGATCACCGGCCCTTGAATCATTGCATCCTGGATTGATTTGGAGATTTCAGATTTGCCACCTCCGGAAACCGTACACGGTTTGTGGCATAAGGTACCCTCTGCAAAAGTACCCACTAATCTCCAGGTAGATTCTTCGATGTGTTTTTTCATTTCTACCTTAAACCCATTAGGCAAAATATAATGGTGATGAGGCAATAATTTAATCTCTCTCTCACGACCTCTTTCCTCCCATTTGATGGTTTGACCGACCAACTTAAATTGGGCTTCCTGGGGCACATAAATAATATTGGAAAACTTTTTATCGATGCCATATCCATCTGCCTGAAGATCAATCAAATTTCGATATTGTTTGACCATCTGTTCAAAAGATACACTGGGCTTTCTCCGAGTGGAGTCACTTTGAAACTCTTCCCCAAGGTCATAACTTGGAAAGGCAATGGCTCCTCCCGCATGCTCCTCTTCACAAAGACCAAAAAGATTGGCGGAATAACTTATTTGCGTTTTAACTTCTTTCTTACAATATCCAAAATAATTATCCGCGATGAGGGTGACGACCACTCCTTTTTCATCGCGCGAGGTAATCTTAAAGGCACCTCCATCATTGTATTTCTCATCATCAGTACTCCAGCACATTCCATCCCTACGCTGCCGCTCGGTGGCATCGTCGTAATGTGGTAGACCTAAATCCTTCTTACGACAATGGATCAGGTGTGGTGCCAAAATAACGCAACCCGTATGACCAGTCCAGCCATCGACATCCAGTGCAGCATCATTCTGAGGTAGATGTGGATCACCTGCATTTCCGAAGATCGATTCCACAAAATCTAAATTGCTCACTAAATTGCCGGGCGCAAAAAATCGAATCTCCATCGATTTTTCTCTGATGACGCCGGGCACTTCTGGGACCACAATGGGCCTCAGCAACAATCCTACGAACAAGCGCGCTTTTTCCCTCTGATTTGCTGTAAAGGGAAGCGTCAAGAGATCTTCGGGTGGATCCAGGGCTCGCTCCAGCAGACGCGCAAAAGTGACCTTGGGTACGGCCTTCTTATCGTGTGGTATTGGAAATCCACCCTCACAAACGTGAAATACACCCTTCGTGGTGCGTCGGTCTTCTTTGGGATTGTGCAAGATTCCTTGGGTCGTCCGGTAGGACTTTACAATGTTTGTTTCATAACTATCGGCATCGTGAGGCAGAGACATGATTCGTGCCAGGCCATGACGATCGAGCAAGAATGGATGGGTCGGTAAAGAGATATTTTCCGTACCAGGAATGTCGGTAAATAGATCATCAAGATAGGCTTGTATTCGGCTCCCAATCGGTGACAAATGACTCGAGAGCATACGAGCTTTCTCTTTATAATTATTGAGCAGGGGTTGCGCTATGTCTAGAAAAAGTGAGGTATCATCATCCGTCTTACCATGGAAGCCCAGGGCGGCTAGTTTCAAATGGATGTATTGAATGAGCTTGGCTTCATCAATGGACTGATGCTCTGGATCAATCCCTGCTCCGAAAGTGCGATGGATCTTCATATAGATTTATTTTACATATCAGGCCTAAGACCTTCATTTGGTACTTGTGAATTTGAAAGCTTAACAATCAGGAGAGCCTTGCGACAAAAATACACAGGATATTTAGCATTGCCTAAGTTGGGTATCATTCTAGAATCACGCTCCTTAGAAATCTCCTATGATGGAATCAATCCAAAGATACCTCAGCAGTACGCCCAGTGGGACTGGCTGGCACATAACTTATATCCAGATTCGGTTTCTCTTTTCTTAACTTTCGGGCTATGAAGTACGCTAAGATTTGGGATCAGCGGGCTTGGATTCAATTAGCCCTTTGTTGCCTCTTCGGTTTCATCGGTGAGGCACAGCCTTCTGCCTTTGCATATCACGTCATTGGTGAATTTAGCAATCGAATGGGCCAAACCAGTTTGATTGATATGGACATGGATGGTGATTTGGATTTTGTCTTTGGTCGTTTGGGAACACTCTATTGGTACGAGCACAAAACTGCCTCGGACTGGCTACTGCACAAAATTGGGGAAGGTGCCATCACCGACGTCGGTGGTTGTCCTCACGATGTGAATGGAGATGGGTGGATCGATTACGTGGTTGGAGACTCCTGGTATCAAAACACCCACCGACCGAAAGATTCAGCCTTCATTCATCACAAGAAAAACATGATCGCTTCACATGACAACATGGTGGTGGATCTGGACGGCGATGGGATTAAAGATATCGTGGCACTGTCAAATCACCCTGATCATCCCGTCATCGCATGGTATAAAGTTCCGCGTGATTATC
The DNA here is from genome assembly GCA_965223215.1 of Saprospiraceae bacterium. Lineage (GTDB taxonomy): Bacteria > Bacteroidota > Bacteroidia > Chitinophagales > Saprospiraceae > JABDMH01. The sequence goes on from CBDCVZ010000010.1 coordinate 2,313,239, forward strand.
GAAAGAATTGGGATTACCATAAGATCGATCGCGGCATTCATGGTGGCATCTCTCCCCTTGGATATGCCGATCTTGACAGCGATGGTGATTTCGATATTGTGTGTGGTCCCAAATGGTATGAAAATCAATGGTCAGAGGGTAAAAACTGGCAAATCCATGATTATCTGGTCCCAACCGGTGGCAATAGACCCGACAAATATGGTTTGGCCCTCCGATCTTGGTGTGTCGATCTCAATAATGACGGCCAGGTGGACATTGTGCAAGCTGAAGCAGATACTCGCAATGGAAGGGTATTTTGGTGGGAAAATATCAACCAAGCCGACACCTTTCATTTTCACAATATTTCAGCTGACTCCACCAACCAAGATTTTCATTCCTTGGCTGTGGCCGATTTTGATGGAGACCAAGACATGGACATTGTGTCAGGAGGTGGTCCACTATCTATTGATCCACCCAAAGTTTTGATGTGGGAGAATGTCAATGGCGACGGTTCAACGTGGTTGGAGCACCAGTTGTTGGAAGGAGAGGAAGTGCATGAGTTAGTAGCTGGTGATGTAGATGGCGACGGCGACATCGATATCTGCTCCAAACCTTGGCAAAAAGGATTCCATTTCTTCTTGGAGAACTTGCGATTAAATTAGTGGTGGCAAACTGCCTAGTTAGGTCATCTATCAGCTTGTTCTATTTCGACGTAATAAGCGCCTCTGGTTGAATTTCCGCTCGCATCATAGCACCAGGTTTGGAATGGCGTTGGCCCTTCTTCCAACTCGACCGAAAATTCAAAATAATTATCCTGCATTTTATTTGCCGTCCATTCTCGCTCTTGAATTTTTATTTTGGCTCGTGCTGTCGGCAATGCGACGCCTTCCTTAAATCTAGTTCCACCTGACACTACATCACCTGGAGGAACCGTGTCGGCAAATCCCTTGTTCAGATACGGCGGCCAGCGATAGAGCCGAATCTGATATTGTCCAGGTTGAGCAACCTCGAGAAGCCAGTAGCCATTATTTTCTTTACCACTTCGTACATGGGATTGATGCCAAGGTGGATGCGTCTCTGAATCACTATGCCAATCATGACAGGTTAATAGCGTTGGACTTTCATATGGTGTTCCAACGATAATATTATTGTCAAAAGCCAAATCAGGTTCCACCTTACGCCACCAATTCTCATAACCTTCGGCAAGCTCTTTTGCGATATCTGGGTGGTCGTCAAAAATGTTGTCCTGCTGGCCCGGATCAGATGCTAAATTGTATAATTCCTTATTATTAATTAACCGCCAATTATTTTTCATAACACTGGCGTTTTTCCACTTTTCAGCAAACTCCTGCCTTTGTTTATCCACTACTACAATACGATCCTCAAGGCCATCTTGATGGCCATTTGTTATCAGTGGAAGAATACTGATTCCATCAAAGTCTGGTAAACGGTCTGGTGTGGCACTGACAAAGTCTAGCAAGGTCGGGACAAGATCGGTATGGGTTACGAGCTCAGTTTGGTCCCTTTGAGGTAGATCGAGTGCAGAAGGAAATCTCATGAAGCAAGGTACCCGATGTCCACCCTCATATTCCGATCCTTTCTTACCACGCATGTTGGCGTTAAACCCGTGAGTGACATGGCCCTGCTGATCAAGACTTGCACCAGCTGCTGTGCCATTATCCGTCATGAAAATTAACAGTGTATTCTCCCTGATTCCAAGCGTGGTTAATTTATCCTCTAGTCGTCCCAGATTTTCATCTATATTGGTAATCATACCATAAAAGTTGGGATTGGGAATCTCGGGATTGTCTTGATATAAATCAATGTATTTCTCAGCGACATGGTATGGACCATGTGGAGCATTAGTCACTAAATAGCAGAAAAAAGGCTGATCACCAGCGGCCTTCCTTTCGATAAATTCCATGGCACCATCAAACCAAATATCTGTGCAGTAACCTTCATATGATTGATGAGAATTATTATTGTAATAAGTGTCATCAAAATAATCGTTATTCCAATAATCCGGAGTTTGACCAACCCCACCACCACCATGGATAAAAACCTCTTCAAATCCACGATCCTGAGGACGGAAGGGATAATTATCACCCAAATGCCATTTTCCGAAGATCCCAGTCGTGTATCCTGCTTCTCTTAAGTAAGTTGCCATCGTTGGGAATCGATTACTGAGTAGCGATCGACCGAGGATCGTATGCCAGGTACCGGTTCTGTTGCAATTAATGCCCGTCATTAAACCAGCACGAGTAGGAGAACAGGTTGTACCTGAATGGAAATTGGTAAAGCGAATACTTTCTGCGGCCAATTTATCCAGGTTGGGAGTACGGATATGCGGGTTGCCGTGAAAGCCAACATCGCCATACCCTTGATCATCAGTCATAATAAGGAGAATATTTGGACGCTGATCTTTTTCACTGGTAGTGTGTTGAACTCCACTGCTGCAAGCAAGGCAAAGCGTAGCTAATAGCACTCCAACGCTTAGACATTCAGAATTTTTCATGGTAGAATATAGTGTTTTCAAAGATATTAGAGGGATACTTGATGAAAAAACCGGTGTCACCTTACTCTCGGTAAAATTACGACCGGGGTAGCTACCTAATTGTGGTACCAACTTGACTACGGCTAATATCAATGGCGTCTTTAGAGGATTTTTGTCACACGATCAAGAGTTTTTCAACAACGTTTTGAAAAAACAGCATGCAATTGGTTAAGGTGCATTTCCTAAAGCCATATCTTGCCTTGAAAGAGTAATTATTTATGGCAGTTTTATATCCCATCTTACTCGTGTTGTTCGTTTTTTCTTGTGCATCCAGTTCAGCTCCGACGAGGACCGATACCAGGGGAACAGAGACGCTCACCTTTGAAAACGATTTGCAATTTTTGCGCAAGTACTTACAAATAGATGTCCTGATGTCGCCTGATGGTTCGGGACTCGTGGCATGCAGCCCCGACCTGCAAGGTAGGGTTATGACCAGCTCTGCCACCGGATTGAGCGGCACAGGTCTTGGCTGGATCAATCGAGCACTCTTTGAATCGGGCGACACACTGGAACACATCAATCCCTTTGGTGGGGAAGAGCGTTTTTGGCTGGGGCCCGAAGGCGGGCAATTTTCCATTTTCTTTAAAGAAGGTGACCCATTTAATTTGGACACCTGGCAAACGCCCCGGTTAATTGATTTGGTTTCTTTCAATCGTATAGAAAAGACCAAGCAGCGGGTTGTTTATCAGCAAACCGGCCAATTGACTAACTACAGCGGATTTGTTTTTGACCTCAAAATCACAAGAAGCGTGGAGATCTTATCACAGTCCTCTTTGAAAGAGGTTTTAGATCTCGACTTAAAAGGAGTCGACTTTGTTGCCTACCAAACGCATAATGTCATTGCTAATATTGGTCAAACCCCTTGGACCAAAGAGACCGGCTTGCTCTCGATCTGGCTTTTGGGTATGTTTAAACCATCGGAACATGCAACCGTGATCATACCCTATCAAACGGGTTCTGATCATGACCTCGGGCCCATCGTTAATGATGCGTACTTCGGTAAAGTTCCATCTGAAAGACTGCAACTGAAAGAGGGTGTGGTTCTCTTTCGTGCTGACGGTCAATATCGAAGTAAGATCGGTCTTTCTCCCCTACGTGCCAAAAATATCCTCGGGGCATACAACGGTGAAACAGAGACATTAACCATCGTGAAATACTCCAAGCCCCCCGGAATGGTCGACTACGTAAACTCCATGTGGGAAATACAGGAACAGCCCTTCGCAGGTGATGCCATTAATTCATACAACGACGGGCCTCTAGCTCCCGGTGTGAAACCACTAGGTCCATTTTATGAGTTGGAAACCTCTTCTCCGGCCCTTGCCTTGCAACCTGGAGAGGAGGGACAGCACCAGCAACTAACGCTTCACTTAAGGGGTTCGCAGGAAACCTTAAATAAAATCAGCACTAAGATTTTTGGAATCGATCTAGCGACGATTAGCGAGCGCAAGCATTCAGACTAAACCAGAACACTGGTCATAACAGACGGACATCTCGATTAGCAACGCAGCTTCACCTACTTCCGATTTCTTCGCTAGTTACTGACATCGGATCGTGGCATATCGCACATCTCACAGATTTCCCCAATCCAGGAAAATACCAGATTTCTGGGATAAAAAAGGCAACTAAAAGTGTCAATTTAAAGCCTCTGGTGCCAGGACATTTTGGCGTGCCATGCCACAGTAAATAAAAAAATTGATGATGCGGTTTTCACTTTACTTCTTATTGTTTTCATTGACTAACGTACTAGTGGGTCAGGAAACTGGTTTCAAGGAATTTCCCAGTCTGGGAATTTCGTTTCAAATACCGGATGGATGGGCAGGCCAAGAATCTGATGCGGGATACATCATGGGGTCATATACCGAACCAGGCATACTTATGGCAATGGCTCACCAGACTACAGACATGGGCCAGCTCAAAACTGAGGCTCAGGCAGGCATCGCCGATCAACAAGGCACTCAACTTAGTATTGATGGCCAGGTTGTGGATTTTCAATCAAACGGCATCGCTGCTCAATACCAGGGGAGCATTTCCTGGCAGCCAGCAAAGGCCTATGCCGTAAGTCTGATCAACCCGCATGGAACCGGCGTCACTTTTCTCTATATGACCACGAAAGAAATGTTTAAAGCTTCCGCGATTGACCTCGTGAAAAAAGTCGCACAATCGGTGGCTTTTAAAAAGGTAGCTACTCCTGTCGCCAACTTACCAGGTAATGGCGCCACCAATTGGCAATCAAAATTTCAAAATGCTCGGCTAACTTACATGAACTCATACTATTCATCAGGTGGCAGCTATGGTGGTTATTCGACGGGAGGAGGGTACAGTGACAAGGAAGTTATTGACCTTTGTGCACAGGGTCATTTTAAGTTTTACAGTTCAAGCTCTATGTCTGTTGATACAGGTGGTGCATTTGCAAATTCCAACGATCGAAACAAGGGCTCTGGCACCTGGAAAATTGCTAAAAATCAACACGGTCAGAATATTCTTCAACTCAATTTCTACAACGGCCAGGTTAAGGAATATGGACTGTCACTTGAGGATGGCAAGACTTTTCTCAATGGTTACCGTTATTTCTGTACCTATGGTCAAGTGGCGGACGATGGACCAGAGTGCTTCTAAAAATGGAAAGCGCCATAACGGTAAGAAATTTTTTGACACATTCAGAGATATTAAATCACATCTAAATCCATGATTCGGTCGCTTTATTGAATAACGACCCAGTCTCTAACTCACAAAAATATCGACTATTGAGATTGCAAAGCATGTGCCTGTTTCGGAAATAAATAACACCAACAACACAAGTACAATGCCTCCCTGATGCCTCCCGTTCGATGCCACATCTTGTGATATCACCCGAAATAGGGATGCTTGCTCGATAAGAATTTTGTTTATTTGTCGTCAATTCTTATTGCAAGCTCATGAAATTACCTGTCTACTGCCTGCTCCGGCATTATCTTTCGCTATACCTATTCATCGGTACGCTACTATTAAATGGTCAATCTCCCTTAGAAACTCCGCTGGATAGTAGTCTGACCCAAGCCATTGATTCTTCTGAAGAAACCAATGTCATGCTGGCATTTAAAGACGTTATCACCGATGAAGCAGAGTCGATGCTCGGAATGTTAGCTACTCACCATGTTGGCGATAAATATTATTTTGAAATCCCTGACAGCCTGCTCGGCAGAGATATCATGACCATAACCAGGATGGCCAAAACACCTACCGGCGCTGGCTATGGTGGTGAACTTGCCAATCGTCAAATCATTAGGTTTGAAAAGGGACCACACAATAAGATATTTATTCGGGTGGTCAATTACATTAATGTAAGTTCTGACAGCACTCAGCCTATTCATACGGCGGTGACAAACTCCAACCTTCATCCGATCGCCGCTGCCTTCGATATTAAGGCCGTTAGACCCGATACATCCCTTTTAATCGAGGTCACTTCCTTTTTTGAGGGCACCAATCAGGCATTTGCGGTCAACCCAATTTTTATACAGAGATTTAAATTGCAAAAACTCGAGAAGGATCGATCGTACATCGAGCACATTCATTCCTATCCCATCAATGTAGAAATCAGAACCGTCAAGACCTACTCTGTCAAGCCTCCACCAATTGCACCTGAATCCGGTCGCAGATCTAGAACCATTGATCTACCTGCCGGCATAAATGCAGGTGTGTTAACTTTTGAATTAAACACTTCAATGATTTTGCTGCCCATCGTACCCAGAAAGAGAAGGCTCTTTGATCAACGTGTCGGAATTTTCGCCAACAGCTACACGATATACAATGATGATCAGCAAAGAAGTGAAAGACAAGTATTCACCGTTCGTTGGCCCCTTGATCCTAAATCGTCGGCCGACGCTGATCGTCAACGAAATGGCGAGCTCATTGAACCACGGAAACCTATCGTATTTTATATTGATCCTGCCACGCCAATGAAATGGCGAGCGGCCTTAAAAGATGGTGTGGAAGACTGGCAACCTGCCTTTGAGCAAGCTGGTTGGAAAAATGCCATTGTAGCCAAAGATTGGCCAGAAAATGACAGCACCATGAGTCTGGAGGATGCTAGATTTTCAGTGATTCGCTATTTCGCTTCCACAGTCCAAAATGCCTATGGACCCAACATTCACGATCCACGAAGCGGCGAGATTATTGAGAGTCACATAGGATGGTATCACAATGTCATGAAGCTCTTGAAAAACTGGTACACGACTCAGACCGCTGCGGTTGATGAGCGAGCTCGTGCCAATCATTTTGATGAGGCCCTGATGGCCCGACTCGTGCGATTTGTTGCGGCACATGAAGTCGGACACACCCTTGGCTTGCGACATAATTTTGGAGCTAGTCATGCTACTCCAGTAGAGAAATTACGGGATCCCTCCTGGCTCGCAACACATGGGCACACTTCCTCCATTATGGATTACGCTCGTTTCAACTATGTCGCTCAACCGGAAGATGGCGTGACGGATTTATTTCCCAGGGTGGGGTCGTATGATAAATGGGCTATTGAGTGGAATTACAAGCCGATCTACGAAACCAATTCGATTGAAGAAGATCAAAAAATTCTAAACAGTTGGTATCACGAAAAAGCAGAGCAAGATCCGGCCCTACACTTTTTAACGGAAAGGAGTCAATTTGATCCACGCGCTCAATCAGAGGATTTAGGTGACAATGCAGTGCTGGCATCAAATTATGGAATTGAGAACCTGAAGAGAATCCTACCCAATGCGGTTGAGTGGACTAGAGAAGAAGCTAAGGATTTCGAAAGGGCGGAGGAAATATATGACAATGTGTTCAATCAGTATCGGCGCTACATCGGTCACGTCACCAAATGGGTAGGGGGCATATTTGACTCACCAAAGACTATGGATCAGGAGGGTGCAATTTTCACACCAGCTCCGAAATCCTCGCAAAAGGAAGCGGTAATCTTTTTACACAAACAATTATTCTCTGAGCCCAGATGGCTTTTAGATCATGGCGTCTTAAATAAAATTAAGGCCGAAAATGGAGTGAAGAGAATAGCCGATTTGCAACAAAACACCATTAACAATCTCTATACTTCAAGCCGCCTTCAGCGTCTAATTGATGCCCATGCCCTCAATCCGTCAGCGTATGGTTTAGAAGATTTTTTTGAAGATATGGAGAAAGGTATCTGGTCGGAGTTAAATGCTGGAAACCGTACCAATGTCTTTCGGCGCAATTTGCAGAAAGTACATCTGCAAAAACTGTTGCAGCTCTTAAAACCAAGTAAAGCCTCCCAGGGAGTCATTTCCACTTATTACCGATCAACATCATCCGTAGATGTTGCCTCAACCGATATTCGTTCGTTAGCCATGGGCACTTTACTGGCACTCAAGAACCGACTTGAAAAAGCCGGCAGAAAGGCAGACGATCGAATGACCCGTTTTCACTGGGTAGATTGTGCACAGCGTATTTCTGCTGCCCTGGAATCGGACTCATAATATCAATCTCTACAAAGGCATTACCCCGTTCGCTGGGAGATTGGGCCTGCCCAAATGCCAGGGCTTTTTGTATTTTCCAGGATGCGATTTATCATTTATCAAAGCACCAGACCTTCTCTTCTTGCCGCATTTTTCATCCTGAGTAGCCTGGCCTCATGCCAGACGATCAGACTTTTTGACGGAAAGAGCCTGGATGGTTGGCACATGGATGTTCCGGCCTTCGATGTAAACCCCGATACCGTCAAGCCATTCTTGGTTCGCGATGACAAGCTGGTCAGCCTAGGCACTCCTGGAGGACACCTCATTACCGACAAATCGTTCAAAAATTATCGATTGGAGATTCGGTACCGCTTCGCTGGCGAGCCCGGCAATTGTGGAGCTCTGGTACACGCTTCTACACCCAGGGCATTGTATAAAATGTTTCCAAAATCCATTGAGGTCCAAATGATGCACGAAAATGCCGGTGACTTTTGGTGCATTGTTGAAGACATTCAGGTGGATAATATGGTAGAGCGCCGGGGTCCCCGAGAGGAATGGGGAATTACGGAGGGTAAGAAACGACGGATTTTGAACTTGACTGACGACTCTGAAAGTCCTTTGGGAGAATGGAATGAGATGAGCATTGAATGCTGGGAAGACAGGGTAAGAGTATGGCTCAACGGAGATCTGGTAAATGATGGATATGGAGCGACAGCGCGTGAAGGTAAGATTGCCATTCAGGCTGAAGGATCCGAGGTGGAGTTTGATAAAATTGAACTGACTCGAATCAATAAATTGGGAAATTAAGCAGCACGATAACCTAAGATTCCATTTTTCGGAAGGCACTGTTAGCAGATGTCGCAAACGTCAGATTTCCCCGATGCTCTCTCACAAAAGGTCCAGATAACAACTCCTTAAAACGCATCCCAGTTGCAATTTGTTTGTGTTATTAACATTCTTATTACTAAGAAAAAGCTTATCGTTGTGCGATGGCTATGAATCATACCCATAATGATGACGACCAAGGTAGACAGGCCAGTTGTCGGGAGGAAAAGATGGTTCCACAACCTCGCTATCACTGGGGTATCCCGCTGGGCTGGACTCCATATCTTCCGGCCATGGCCAGTTTTATCGCTTTATTGGTTTGTCTACTATTAGACAAATGGTTGGAGCTTCCAGTCTTTAATGGAGGGGTAAAATTATTTGGATATCTCCTAGCTTATCTACCTGTTGCGTTACCGGTGTTACGGCAGGCAAGGGATTCTCTTCACCAAGGAAGGGTGTTTACTGAGTTTTTACTGATGAGTGTCGCTACTCTCGGAGCCCTGGCCATTGGGGAGTATCCGGAGGCAATTTCGGTGATGCTTTTTTACACGGTTGGAGAACTCTTTCAAACTGCTGCGGTCAAAAAGTCTAAGGACAGCATCCGTGCCCTGTTAGATGTACGACCACGAGTGGCGCATGTCTATCGCGATGACGAAATCAAAACCGTAGATCCAGAGGGCATCTTGATAGGCGAAATCATTCAAGTCAGAGTAGGCGAAAAAATTCCGCTAGATGGAAAACTACTGAGTGAGAAAGCAAGCCTAAACACGATGGCATTAACGGGCGAAAGCAAGCCTCAATTCATTAGCAGGTATGAAAAAGTAATGGCTGGATCCATTAATTTAAGGGAGGTTATTGACGTTAAAGTCGAAAAAATATTTAGTGATGGTTCCATGGCCCGAATTCTGCATTTGGTGCAGGAGGCCACCACCCGAAAAAGTGAGACCGAGCTACTAATTCGCCGACTGGCGAAAATATATACTCCCATTGTGGTCTATTCAGCGATCGCAATCCTGGTGCTTCCCGCCATCTTTCTCGAAAACTATCAATTCTCAGACTGGCTCTACCGCGCTCTGATTTTTCTGGTCATTTCTTGTCCGTGTGCCTTAGTCATTTCCATCCCGCTGGGCTATTTCGGTGGTTTGGGTGCAGCCTCTCGTCAGGGGCTCCTATTCAAAGGTGCAGCGTACTTAGATAAACTGACTGAAATAGATGCCGTAGTACTCGACAAGACAGGGACTCTCACGGAAGGAGTTTTCAAGATTCGAGAAATTGAATGCACATCGGATCAATCAGAAGCAGAATTTATGCAATCGGTTATGGCCGTTGCACGCCAATCAAACCACCCCATTGGCAAGGCCATTTTGGAGTATGATCAGTCTTACTTGAGTGCCCATGACGTTCAAGAACATCCGGGCATGGGTCTCAGTGGATGGGTGGAAGGACATAATCTGCTCATAGGTAACGAAAAACTATTGTCGAAATCTAACATTGCGGTACCAGCAGATGAAGCAGGCGTTGACCAGAATCAGGTATTTGTAGCGATAGATGGAAAATTCGCCGGGAGAATCACCATTTCAGATCAGCTTAAGATTGACGCTGAAGCGAGCATCCGGCAACTCAGAGATGTCGGGATAAAATACTTGGGTTTATTATCAGGTGATCAAAATCGAACCACCCAAAAAATTGCCCAACACCTTCAACTAGATTATGCGGCCGGAGATCTTTTGCCAGAAGATAAGTTGGTCGAACTTCAAAACATCCAAGCCAATGGCAAAATGAAAGTTGCCTTCGTCGGCGATGGAATCAATGATGCTCCAGCATTGGCAGCCAGTGATGTAGGTATTGCAATGGGTGGCCTAGGCAGCGATGTGGCCATAGAAACAGCCGATGTCATTATTCAGACAGACCAACCCGGAAAAATTGCCACGGGGATCAAGATCGGTCGCGCAACGAAACAGATTATTTGGCAAAATATCACTTTGGCCTTGGGCATCAAAGCAGTTGTTTTGGTATTGGGTGCCAACGGAATGGCTACGATGTGGGCAGCCGTTTTTGCCGACGTGGGAGTTGCCTTATTGGCCATTTTAAATGCCGTGAGGTTACAACACCGGTCATGGAATTGAAGCATTTCGTACTCTTTTACGAATCAAACACGTCTGCAACCAGATTATTTAAGATATTTAACCGAGAACGAAAAGGTTGGAACAATGTGTTTTCAAATAAATTGAACGGATCTGACTGATGGGGTAGAATAATAAAATTACCTCAGCAATAAACTTAAGGCACGCCTAATCTAGTGTCTTAATCCGAATGTTTTTCCACAGAATTCGCTTACCCTCCTGTTCTTTATTCTTAATGCTGTGAAGCTGCAAGGCGATAAAGCCTGAGGATGCCATCTCATCATAGGTATCTACTGCTGCAATGTTATTGATCCATGTTTGAAAGTGATTCCCATCGGCTACGATGCGAAAATGGTTCCAGTCATTGTGCTTAAATGCTTTGCGGGCCTTGTCATTGTCTGTGAGCGGTACCAGCCAGCCGCGACCTCCTTCTTCATAAAATCCCCCTGACCAGGCGCGTTCCGAAGGGTCGATCTCAATTTGATAGCCGTTCACCCTACCAGCTTCCCAGGTCCGTTCACTGGCCTCCAATTTTCCATTCAAATAAGGTGTGGTTGTTTCCTCCTCATACACTCCGCTTCTAATCTGGACACCGGTATTAATCCCATCTGGAACCTTGAATTCCAGCTTAAGCTCAAAGTCCCCATAGGTTTCGGTTGTGGCAAGGAACGTGTTGGGTAAGCCCAGCTTTGTTTCCGCTACCAACATTCCATCCTCCACATAAAAATTACTGGCTGCTGCACCCTTTACTTCCCATCCCTCTAGATTTTCACCATTAAATAGACTAACCCAATCTTGTAATTCAATCGCGAACAGCGAGCCTGCCACGGATATCCATAAAACTATTACATACTTCATGGTCGCATTTTTTAAAGAGGAAAGATAATCAAAATGAACCACCAGACTAGGACCAAAAAACCAAGATACAATGACCAAGATAAGGGGGCAACGGCCTCAGACCAGAGCTACGTCAAGACTTCATTGTGCAGGCAAGAGACAAAGACCAAAAAACCAAGATACAAAGACCAAGATACAAGAGCGACCGAAGGCTCAAAAACAATACGCAAAAAAACAGAATACCAGGTGTAAAATTAAAGCCCAAAACCAACTTTCGGCAAGATTCCCATAGAGGGCGGACACCCCGGTTTAATTGGAGCGTCAGCGGAAATTCAACAGGGGCGGGCGTCGAGCGCGAGCCTAACAAAAAACCTGTTTACCAAAGACCAAGATACAAGACAGACAGATGGCCAATTAACGCCTGCTGCAAGACTCTAACGCGGGTGGACACCCCGGTTTAATTGAAGCGACAGTGGAAATTCAACAGGGGCAAGGGGGCAAGCGCGAGCCTAGTCAAAAATTCCAAAAACCAAGATACAAGGAGGCCCAAAGACCAAGATACAATGACCAAGATAAGGGGGCAACGGCCTCAGACCAGAGCTACGTCAAGACTTCATTGTGCAGGCAAGAGACAAAGACCAAAAAACCAAGATACAAAGACCAAGATACAAGTACGACCGAAGGCTCAAAAACAATATGCAAAAAACAGAATACCCAGGCGTAAAATTAAAGCCCAAAACCAACTTTCGGCAAGATTCCCATAGAGGGCGGACACCCCGGTTTAATTGGAGCGTCAGCGGAAATTCAACAGGGGCACGGGGCAAGCGTGAGCCTAACCAAAAATTCCAAGAACCAAGATAAAAGGAGGCCCAAAGACCAAGATACAAAGACCATGATACAAGTGGGCAACGGCCTCAGACCAGAGCTACGTCAAGACTTCATTGTGCAGGCAAGAGACAAAGACCAAAAAACCAAGATACAAAGACCAAGATACAAGTGCGAGAGAAGGCTAAAAGACAATACACAAAAAACAGAATACCAGACGTAAAATTAAAGCCCAAAACCAACTTTCGGCAAGATCCCCGTAGCGGGCGGACACCCCGGTTTAATTAGAGCGACAGCGGAAATCCAACAGGGGCAAGGGGGCAAGCGCGAGCCTAGTCAAAAATTCCAAAAACCAAGATACAAAGACCAAGATACAAGGGGATTATGCACCTAAACCACATCTTCGCCAAGACAGCGCTACAGAGATAAAAACCAAATTCCAATGACCAAAATACAGGGGACCAAAAGTTAAAGACCAAGCAATCTTCGAAACTTGGATCACTAAGCCCGCAGGGATTGGTGAGCCTGTCGTCTTATTTGATCCAGATTTCACCTCATCATTCAATATTCGACATTCAGGATTCAGTATTTTGGTAAAATATCGAATATCGAACAAGGAATGTCGAATGTCGAAGGCCACATGGTGATCCAGATTTCACCTCAATCATTCAATATTCGACATTCATGATTCAGTATTTTGGTAAAATATCGAATATCGAACAAGGAATGTCGAATGTCGAAGACCACATGGTAATCAGATTTCACCTCATCATTCAACATTCGACATTCATGATTCAGTATTTACCTTTTTTCAGTTTGCAGTCTTTCAGTCCGACTACCCACTGCCGACTGCCAGACTGCCAACTGCCCGCTGCCAACTGAAAGACTGCCGACTGCTTGTCTGCCGAAGCCTTGGCGAAGGCATGGCCGACTATCTGCCCGTATACCATTCCGTTTCGATACCCTGCTTGCTGATCCACCTTTGAAAATCGGTCAAAGCCTTTTCGTCATCGCGAATGGCAACAGGCGGAACCTTTTTTTGCAATGCTCGACTCACCAGCAAACCTGCGGCCTCACCAATACTCCACTCCACGGGATGCAATCGGTAACAACCGTTGGTGATATGGGTAGTGCCAATGTTTTTGTTGGCTGGAATTAAATTCTGCATTCTCACCGGTAGAAGTGCACCCAGCGGAATTTGAAAGGGCAGGGAAGCAAAGTCAATATAATTATTGCCACCCGTACTGGGATGTAAATCAATATGATAATATCCGATGCCTACACTATCAAAGAAGTGAGCGGATTTTTTTCCAGCAGATGGACCTGCCAGCAACAATCTCTGTTCCGCACCCACATGTTCCTCCAGCACCGTAAATTGAGCTTTGATGCGCCGAGACTCGCGGACGTAAGGATACTTGGCCATACCATTTTCCGTTCCCATCACATCTTTTCGCAGACGGATTCCCGGCCATCCCTGTCCCCCATCAGGTCGTGGGGCTTCGGTTTGCAACCAATAAAGCAGCGAGAGATTCAATTGCTCTGCATCGGCCAGGTGCTGTCTAAATACCGTCTCGCTGACATCAATTAAGTTGCCAGAGAAAAAATCATTTTGTGGCCAATTAATCGCCGTAATATCACCCGGATAAAAACCCGCTCGAAAATTATTTCGATTAATAATCCTTCGGTAATTCCACAGATTTAGCCTGTTGCCTGTCGGGAGTCCTTCCGGATGGAAACCCAACATTTTAGGCTCAAGTGTCTTGGGATTTGAGTAGTCTAAATCAATTAATTTTCCTGCCCAAGGTGGATCCATCGTGGGTCGATACGTAGACCACCGATCATAATCTCCTGGGCGATCAATGATGTGATTCTCACCTGGAATATAATCCAAAGCAAAACACAATGTAAAGGCCTGGTGATTTTTTGGATCGGCAATTTCGCCCGCATGCAATTCATTGGTCTCAGATTTAGCTTCTGAACCTGTCACATATTCTGTGCCGGTTAATGGCAAAACATCACCGAGCTCAGTGGCATCAATGAAATAATTTGCCTCAATGATGAGTCGATGTTCATCTACCAAATTCTTAACCTCGAGGGCCATGACCTCATCACCCCGGACCTCTGCATCCACAATCCGGTGTTGCAACTTGATTTGCAATTGCCCGCTACTTACATAAGGTGCGAGCATGTTCTGCAATACCGCCACCGAAACCCTTGGCTCATGACACAGACGCGAGACAGCGCCATCTCCCGGATTCAAATTGAGCTTGGTATAGGCAGCCAGCGTCAGTGGATAATGCGCACGATAGTAGTCACGTACTTGATTGCGATAAGATCGATAAGACTTGGGAGCTCCGTGGGTTTCGATCCACCGGTGTTCATCCGGTGGCACACCCTGTTGAGACACTTGCCCACCGAGCCAATCTGTTTCTTCAGTTAATATTACGGTGTGTCCATTGCGACAGGCTGCTAAAGCTGCAGCACAACCACCCAAGCCACCTCCGATGATTGCAATTTCTGCGAATTCTTCACGTGCTAGATCCTGAGATGAAGAGAGTCTTTTTGCTCCTACTCGGGTTGGTGCAACGCCCAGAGTAGCTCCGATCAGTCCATAATTAATTCTTTCGAGAAACTTTCTTCGTCGCATTTTTCAAGGGGACCTTTTGTTTGACCGGATGATCCATGGTCTCCAATAGACCACTACTTTATTTAATGGGCGTGAGAACAAGGTTCTTCCACCGCACCTTTATTCCACCGCCATCGTGAATCTGCAGGGCGATCGCACCTTTACCGGCACCAATTTTTTCATCCTCGATTTGTACCATCTCAACTCCATTTAACCAGGTGGTTATCTTTGGTCCATCTGCTCTAATTTTCATTGTGTTCCACTCTCCCATTTTTAAGGCGCTATCCTTTTCTGGATCTGGTTGGATCAACCAGCCACGGCCATAGGACTCATAAATCCCTCCGGAATTACTTCCAGGTGGTGCGACCTCAACTTGCCAACCACTAATTTTAGTGCCGTCTAATGTGGAACGAAAAAAGATACCACTATTGCCATTGGCCTCCTGCTTAAAGTCAACAGTCAGCTCAAAATCATCATAATATTCCGTCGTGCTTAGATAACCATATTCCCCTTTTGGTCCACTTTCACAGACAATATTTCCATCTTCGACATACCATTTTTCAGACCCGTGATTAATCCAGCCATCGAGGTTCTCACCATTAAACAATTCGATCTGCTGACTGAATCCATCCAGATGCGATGCCATGAAAGCAACCATAAGCCAACAATAAATGCTCCTATATTTCATTTGAGATTTTATTTTATTTTAAATTTATTCACCTACCGCTCTCCTAAGGTAAAAATCAAATATTCAATCTGCAAAAGATAGTGCCATTGCCCTCCGATGCGGATGGTGAAGCAAATTTCTCTGTTAATCCGATTGCGCAGCTGAGTTAGAAAACACGATTGACACCTTTTAATAAGGGATTGGCCTTGCTTTCTTTAAATTTTGCCTTCTTGTTATCCCAATGCAGTTTTTCATTCGGGAACCTTCCTGCCAGTACACCAAGTAAGATGGCTTCCGTCAAGCGGGCAGCGTATGAAAATGGTGCACTGCAGACGGCATTGCCGAGACATGCATCTACAAATTGATGATAATGATTGATTTCATCGAGTTCAGGCCATTTGACGTTTTCATAATTGCCGCCCACAATTAGTTTCGGCATGTCCCAATGTGGCAGAAGTAAATTGCCCTTTTCCCCTACAAACATCGAACCCTGCTCTGGCAATTCGTCTTGATTGGGCAGTTTCAGGTCGGGGTGTGGCTCAGGAGCACCCACTCCATCAGACCAAATCCACTCGAGTTTTTCAGTGGTAAACTTTGTACCTGGAAACTGGTAAGTAACTTTGTTGTGCTCCGGATGCGCAAAATTGTTGGGTTGCCTGCATTCATTTGTAATGGTCTTGGGTACATCTAATTCTAGTGCAGCATAGGGTGTGTCAAAGATATGCACGCCCATGTCTCCCAGTGTACCGCAGCCATAATCAAGTATTTTTCGCCACATGGCTGGGTGAAAAATCTTCTCCTGGTAAGGTCTTTCACGAGCCGTACCTAACCACAAATTCCAAGCTAGATTGGGTGGTACTGGATCTGTCTTTTCGGGTATGACACCATCAAATCCCCAATTTTTTGGAGACCAGGCATGGACCGTTTTCACCTTGCCAATGAGTCCTGATTGGATGAGGATGACAGCCGTACGGTATGCTTTATGTGAATGAATTTGGATGCCCATTTGGGTTACTAGTCGATCTTGACTAGCCCGCTTTCGCATGGCCCGGGCCTCACCAACGTACCGGGTCAATGGTTTTTGACAATACACTGGTTTACCCATCTGCATCGCCAACAGAGATGCGGGAGCGTGTGTATGATCGGGAGTGGACACAACGACCGCGTCAATTTCATTTCCGAGCTGATCAAACATTCTACGATAATCTTGAAAAGTAGCAGCTTCGGAATGTTCCCTATGTGCCTCTGCGAGGTTATCGCTGTCCACATCACAAAGAGCCCGAACGGTGACCGACGCATGTGAGGAAATTGACCTCAGATCTGAACCGCCCATTCCTCCAACACCTATGTGAGCGGTGCGCAGGGTATTTCGTTTTATGTTGCTCCAGATTGGAGATGGGATAAAGCCGATCGAAGAGAGGACTGCCGCTTGTTTTAGAAAAGTTCGCTTATTCATATGAGATTTTCTAGTTTCTTACTGGTCCCAGCGTTTTACTTCAAGAACCGATTGTTAAAGCTCCCTGATCCAGATGTTTCGAAAACTTAATGGCTCACTAGGGTCGCCATGATCCTGTAGTCGAATGGGCCCCTTGCCATGAGCTTGATAGCGAGGAAGCCCCGTATTTGGGGTGTGCCCAGTAATTTGGGTATGGTTTTGAACGACAATACCATTGTGAATCACCGTAACATGGGCTGGGTAAAACAGATCTCCGTTTGCTTTGAATCTTGGGGCCACATAGATGATATCGAAGACATTCCATTCACCGGGAGCTCGCATGGCATTTTTCAGGGGTGGGGTCTGCTTATAAATACTGGCCGCTTGACCATTTTTGTAGGTGCGATTCTGGTAGCTGTCCAGTACCTGCACTTCATAGATGTTTTGCAGGAAGATTCCACTATTTCCGCGAGCTTGGCCTTCACCCGATATCACTTGTGGCACTTTCCACTCTATGTGTAACTGAAAATCTTCAAAAGCCTGCTTCGTAAAAATGTCTCCTGTTCCTTTGTTTACAGTAAAAACACCATTTTCTACCAGCCATTGTGCGGGTTTGCCATCTCGGTGCTCCCATGCCGATAAGTCCTTCCCATCAAAAAGCTTAATGGCATCCGAAGGAGCCATCGTTCCACCGTTCTCACCTGGTTCACCGGGTGTTACTATGGGAACTTCCGGCTCCCAAATTTCAGTCATCGCAGACTTCATCTTCATCGGTTTGGGAATTTCCTGAGCACAAGTTGAAGTTGAAATACCCAATCCAACCAGTGATACAAATACCACCCTGGGCAAGTAGATTCTTAATTTTTTCATTTGTTTTATCTCCATGATTTCCCATAAAGGTAAGGAAGGCGTACGCAATAATTTGAACTTTGGCAAAAGCAGGGTCCACTACATTCGAAAGTCGGACAATTTCATCAGTTAGAGGACCTAGTCCGCCCATCAAAATCAGATCCTAAGTGACGATTACAGTGTTTTCTTTTAAATTTTTTTCCTACATTAAGACAAGACCACTGAAAAATGAGTTTCCCCCAAGATTCTGATCAACTTATTTGGAAAGCCTTCAAGGCCGGTAGTCCTGATGCTTTAGCAATACTATTTCGAAAATATTACGCAGGTCTTTTGCGCTACGGGACTAAAATCACCCAAGATGAAGCTATTGCTGAAGACAATCTACAAACATTTTTTCTGTATTTGTTTGAACATAGGGATGGAATCAATATTCCTCAAAACAGTCAAGCTTATATATTTCGTTCTTTTCGGAGGAGTCTACTACAAAAGATTCGCCGACGTCAAAAAGAGCGCACTCAGCTCACTACGTTTCAACATCATCAAATCATCGATATTCAGTTTGCACCCTCTGAAATCCCAGCGGATGAGGATGATGGTGGGCGAAAATCTAAGTTGATCCTGGGTTTGGTAAATGCCTTGCCAAGAAGGCAGCGAGAAGCCATCTATCTTCGCTATTACGAAGGTCTCAACGTCAAGGAAGTTGCGGAGGTCTTAGGTATCACCTATCAGGGCACCGTCAACACTCTCTACAAAGGGATCAAAGCCTTGAGAAAGGAAGATTCGCTGGGTGAATTGGCTTCTCGTTAAGTAACAGTTGCTTTTCTTTTCGAAAAAAAAGCAGCAGCTTTCATCGTTACAGGTTATCAAATCAGATAATCGGTCTCTTTGTGATTATTAAGCAAAACATCCAACTTTCAACTAAACTTACGTAAAGAAACACACGAATGAAAGATTCAATTGAGGGAATCGAAGACCTCTTGGAGAGTGATTCCTTTGTGGAGTGGGCCTCGGGAAAATCGGCCCGCGACACCATTTATTGGGAACAATGGTCAAAAAGTAATCCCGAGAAGCAGGCGATGATGGATCAAGCCAAGGAAATTGTAAAAGGGCTGACTTTTGAAGTGAGACAAATAGATTCAGATAGGGTCGAACATGCTTTAGCTCAACTCAGTCACGGAGTGCTTGAAGTTGAGGAACGTAAGATATTGCGAAATAAAAGGAATATGAAAAGACGCTTGTGGGCAATGGCGGCCACTTTCTTGCTTCTAGCCGCCGGTGGCACATGGTACTGGTATCACCAATTCTATGAAAAAATCAGGCATCAAACGGCTTATGGTGAATGGAAAGAGATCACGCTGCCTGATGGATCTCTGGTTAAATTGAATGCCAATTCCGAATTGACCTACGCACGAGACTGGGACGAAGCCGAAAGTCGGGAAGTGTGGCTGAAAGGCGAGGCATTTTTTGAGGTCGTTAAGATGATGGAGTTAGATCGTGAATTCAAGGTCTTCACGACTGACCTGGATGTAGAGGTCTTAGGGACTTCCTTTAATGTCAAGGCTCGTGGTGAACAAACCGAAGTGTATTTAGAAGAGGGCAAGGTCAAACTGAATCTGGGTGACCAGTTTACTTACCTTGACCCGGGTGATATCATCAGCTATTCTGCTCGTAAACATAAGGTGGTGGATCGACGCCGTCAGGATCCATCGACTAAATCAGTAAGCACCTGGAATGATGGCGTGATCCAAATGGAAAATGAATACGCTTTTCAGATTTTCAATAAAATCGAAGAAATCTATGGCGTCGAGATTCGGGTAAGCAATGAGCAAATCTATAATGAACAGTACTATGTGGGAGTGCCCATGAAGGAATTGGAGATCGTGATTCCAATCTTAGAAAAATCAATGCGGGTCAACATAACGAGGAAAGGACAAATATTAATAATTGAATGAAAAATCCGGATCATCACTGCCATGATTCTCCGGATATCAAATGCATTAAAACAAAACATAAAAGTATGAAACCCTATCTATTCCAGAAAGTTTGGTTTTCGCTTGCCTTAGCTGCCGTGCTGTCTGTCATCTCGCAACCATTGGTGACTGCGGGAAATGGGTCATCTGACCAGTCGTTGACAGAGGTTTTAGAAGATTTTGGAAAGAAATACAAAGTATTTTTCTCATTCGAAGCGAAGCTACTAGAGAACGTCAAGGTAAATTTTGAATTTAGGTCGGATGAGTCAGCGGCTGAAGCGATCGATCGACTTCTGGCCGAGACCCAGCTTCGCTATGAAGTGTATGATGATCGGTACTTTGTGATCTATGAAAAAACACGACACGCCAAAAAGGATGCCAAGCGGATCCTGAAGAAGTTCAAGCAAATTGAACGCCTTCAAAAGAAAGGGACCCTGAGTGTTCAGCAGAAAAGCTCAGTTCCTGGGCAACAAATCTCTGCCGTGGTGGATGCTATCGTAGATCTGCGTCAAGAAAAGATTCTAACGGGCAGTGTGAAAGATAGTGATGGAGAACCACTCGTTGGTGCTACAGTAATCGCCAAGGGTACTGCGGTTGGTACTGCTACTGACTTCGAAGGAAACTTTAGTGTTTCAGTCCCAGATGATACTGAAATTCTCGTGATCTCCTACACGGGCTATACGACCCAAGAGGTCGAAATTGGAGATCAGACCACCTTTGACATTGTTTTGCTCAACGATTTTACCACTTTAGATGAGGTGGTGGTAACCGGATATGGCACTCAGAAAAAAAGTAATGTAACCGGCTCCATCGTGTCGGTTGACGCCGAAGAGCTGGCCAAAATTCAGACACCTACCTTCGATGCCGCCCTACAAGGCAAGGTGCCAGGTGTTTATGTGAGTAGTAATGGAGGTCAGCCGGGTGGTGGGGTTGCGGTTCGGATTAGAGGTGTAGGGAGCATTAACAATAGTAATCCGCTCTATGTTATTGACGGCGTCATTGTGTCGGCTGGAAACTCAGAAAATTCAAATCCCCTGGCTACCATTAACCCCAACGATATCGAAACCATTGACATACTGAAAGATGCGGCATCCACTGCGATATACGGAGCTCGAGCGGCCAATGGAGTCGTTCTAATTACCACCAAACGGGGAAAATCGGGAAAACCACGGGTGGACTACAGCGCCTATATTGGTCTTCAGGAACCCGCAAGTAAACTACCAAGACCCATGAATGCCATGGAGTTTGCAGCCAATATGAATGCAGCTTTCGAGGCCGCTGGCGAAACTCCTCCATTTCCCAATCCATCATCACTTGGTCAAGGTACCAATTGGCTTGACGAGGTCGTAAATACGGGATTCATTACCGATCATCAACTGGCCATTTCTGGAGGTACTGATAAGAACCAGTACTACGTGTCTATGAACTACTTTGACAATGAGGGAATCATGCTGAGCACCTTCCAAAAACGTCTTTCATTCCGCGCCAACACCGACAATCAGATTACCAAAGCCATAAAGATCGGCAACAGCATTGCTTATAGCCGTGGTTCAAGATTTGATAACAATGCAGGTAACCGAACTTTTATTCATGGTTCGTTCACGAATCTATATCAGGGGCTACCTACCATTCCGGTCTACGACGAAACGACCAGTACCGGATATGGAGGACCCGTAGATACTCGTTTGGAACGTCGTCGGAATCAAGTTTCAGCTTGGGAATTACCCGACCGCGAAAACGCAACCGATCGAATTTTTGGCAATGTCTATCTGGAAATCGCACCCATCAAGGGACTGACTTTCAGAACTACCTTGGCCACAGATATTCAGAATACAGCCAACTACAACTTTACACCCATTTGGGAAGAAGGATTACTAAATTCGGGTGGACTCACCACCATTAACCAAAACCGGAACAATTCCGTCTTCTGGCAATGGGATAATGTACTCACCTATGCAAATAGTATCGGATCGCACAATTTTGTGGTTACAGCAGGTTCGTCGGCACAAGAATCTAGATTCCGTTCGCTTAACACGCAGGCTAGATACGACACGGATGTGTTTACCGAAGTCGTTGATGGCGCTAAAGAATTGACTTCGAATAGTTCATTTGTGGAGGAGTCACTAGCCTCCCTCTTTGGTCGCCTCACCTATGACTATGATAACAAGTATTTGCTGACAGCTGCCGTCAGAAGAGATGGCTCCTCTAAATTTGGTCCCACCAATAAATTTGGAGTTTTTCCCTCTTTCACCGTCGGTTGGCGTGTCTCTGAAGAAGACTTTTTCGAAAGTGGCTTAATTTCTGATCTAAAACTTCGTGGTGGTTGGGGACAGGTTGGTTCTGACGCTATAGGAAATTTTCGATATCTCGCCACATTGAGTTCGACGTTTGATTATGCCTTCGGAAATCAAACGGGAGTTTCTTCACTTGGTGCTGCATTACGTGATTTGGCCAATCCCAATGTGAGGTGGGAGACAGCCACGGAATACAGTTTTGGGGCAGACTTGGGTTTTATGCAAGGAAGACTTACGCTGAGCGCGGAATATTTCAATCGGACGCGTTCTGATATGCTGTTGGTCTTGCAGCTACCCGGTGTATCCGGCTTAGAAACCACCGTAGACAATATTGGCGAATTGGTTAATAAGGGCTTAGAGTTTGCGGCGGGGTACCGCAAGGTAACGGGAGATTTTCGGTATGATTTTAATGCCAATCTTTCGACTTTTAACAGTGAAGTCCTGGACTTAGGAGGTCAAGATGAGATCGTGGCCTACAGCTACTCTGGCTCTGGGGCGACGGTCGTCATTCGCCCGGGTGAGCCACTCGGAGTGTTTCTGGCACGACGCACTCTGGGGCTTTTCCAAACGCAGGAGGAAGTGGACGCTGCCAACGCCATTGATGGTGAGCCCTCTTCACCCTATCAGCAGACAGGAACCGGTCCGGGAGATTTTAAGTGGGCAGATCTAGATGGAGATGGACAGGTATCCAATGCGGATAAGGAAATCGTCGGTAGCCCTATTCCAGACTTTACCTACGGCTTTGGAGGAACATTGGAGTACAAGCAATTGGACTTAAATTTCCAATTTTTCGGTGTCCAGGGGAACGACATTTTTCACATAGCGAGATCCCAACTTCAAGCTTCTGGTCGGGCTTACAACAAAAGCAGTACGGTGGTCAATGCTTGGTCGGGCCCAGGCACCAGTAATGATATTCCGAGACCGCACCTTCAAGACCCAAATCAGAACATCATTTTAGGAGATCATCTTATTGAAGATGGGTCATTTCTAAGGTTAAGGACTTTGCAATTGGGCTACAATATCCCGGGAACAACGTTGGAAAAAATCGGCATTTCATCAGCCAGACTCTATTTAGCTGGTCAAAATGTTTTTGTGCTCACGAAATTCACCGGAATTGATCCAGAGGTTGGTTTAGACAACAACAATAGTGCTGCCGCGGGAATTTATCAGGATCTATATCCACAAGTACGTAATTGGTCATTTGGAATCAATGTCGGTTTTTAATGGAAGCCAAAAAAATAAACATCATGCTAATTAAAAAATTATATCAAAAAATAATTTTCGCCGGTGTTATCATTGGTTTGTTCACCACCTGCAGTGAAGAATTTGTCACTAAAGAATTTAAGAATGGTGTGGTAGATGAAAACTTTTTTCAAAATGCTACCCATGCTGAACAGGCTCTTACCGCAGTCTATGACATCATAAGTGAGAAAGGACTTTATCGCGAGGCGATCAATGTGCTTGGCGATGCGCCGAGCGATGATATCAATGAGCTCACAGGAGACAATGGTGATTTCGGTACTTACTTTCGGGCTGCCAGTGATTTTCGTTGGAATCCCAGCAACAATTTTTCCACCGCCCGCTGGTATGACGGCTACAAAGGTGTATTTCGCGCAAATATTCTGCTAGAAAAATTACCTGAGATTGATATGGATGATGCACTCAGAAATCGATTCGCTGGTGAAGCGAAATTTTTACGTGCATTATTTTATCACAATTTAGTGAATGCCTTTGGCGACATACCATTTGTAACGAGCGTGCTTACTCGTGATGAATACTCAGAGCTAGCCCGCACCGATAAGGCTATCATATATGCTCAAATGGAACAAGATCTCATCGATGCTGCAGCTGTCCTTCCTGTAGGTGCCAGTGATCCGGTGGGGCGAGCCACCAAGGGTGCCGCCAATGGACTACTGAGTAGAATTTATCTTTATCAGAACAAATGGCAAGAAGCAGCAAACGCGGCCAAATCAGTCATTGACCAGGGCAACTATCAATTGGTCACTGCCGAGGAGTACACCAATTTATTTAATGGTAAACTTGAAAACAGTTCGGAATCGATTATGGAGTTTCAGGCAGTTGCGCAAGCACCTGGTTTTTGGAGTAATTCAGAAAACTTCTACTCTATTCACTGGAGTCCGGTGATCGGTTGGGCTAATTGGTTTTCACCCAGTGTCGAATCCTACCAACAATATGAAGAAGGTGATGTGCGTCGCAAGGTGAATATTTTGGTAGTAGATGCAAATCCACCCGACATGATCGATGTTGATGGCGACGGAGTACAGGAACCGTTCCCTTCAGGAAATATGAATACAACCTACTTTAATGGAGCAAATACGCGAAAGTATTTGCCCGAAGGAAAAGACATGACACAAGCGAACAGCTTTGACGTTAATTTTCCTATTATCCGATATGCAGAGATGTTTTTAAATCATGCAGAAGCTGAAATTGAATTGGGGAATGTACAAAGTGCGTTGGCATCAGTCAATCAGTTGCGGATGAGGGCCCTCGTACCTGAATTTACTGAAACGGATCAAGGAGCACTCAGACAACTGATTCGCGAAGAACGCCGAAGAGAGCTGCTATTTGAGGGCCATCGCTATTATGACTTGCATCGATGGGGCATTGCAGCTGAGCGATTAGGGCCACTTGGCTATCAGGTGGGTAGGCATGAGTATTGGCCAGTCCCCACGGCAGAGCTTGACCTGATGCCAAACCTGACCCAATATCCCCCATGATCAAGTCATACCGAATACTTATAAATATTCAAATCCAGGTCAACCCCATGCATCTTGAGGTTGACCTTTTTTTCGATTCTAAAATGTCAGCGAAATGAAAAATTCTCGGAGATCTTTTCTATCCACCGCAGCAGCTGGAGCCTTCGGTCTTGCCACCACACCGAAAAATCATTCGACTCGTTCGGTGGGTGATCAAACACGGAATAATCCGCTCGATGGAATATCCAGAGAAAATATTAAGATCACTGACGTTAGGGTCCGGTTGTTTTCTTGTGATTATCCAATTGAAAAATGGTGGTACGGTGCCGGCGTTACGATCTTGACCGAGATCCAAACGGATCAGGGCATCATGGGCATCGGTGGTCCCAGTCCGTATGGCGGCCCAGAATTTATTAAAGAATATACCGAGAAGCACATCAAGCCTCAACTCATCGGCAAGAACCCATTTGATGTAGAAATCATTGCTCCCAGCCATCGGAATACTAAAAAGGCAATGGCCTGGGCCGGAATTAATGTCGCATGCTGGGACATTATCGGCAGAGTTAAAAACAAATCGGTGGCTGCGCTGCTTGCAACCAATTGTGAGCCGGCCACCGAAATAAAACACTATGCGAGTTGCGGTACGATCTGGGATTTTGAAAAGCGTCCGGAGGATCTGATTGACGAAGCACTTGGTTATAAGGAGGAGGGGTTCTACGGATTTAAGTTTCGATTTGCTGAACACTTCGAGAAGAATATGACCATCAAAAAGTATTTGCCTTTTCTAGAAAAATTGCGCTCGGCGGTCGGTGATGATTTTGATTTGATCCACGAATTCAATATGCGCATTTCGGTCGATCAGGCGGTCGAACTTGTGCCTAAGCTTGCAGAGTTAAAGTTTCAGTGGATCGAGGAACCGGTGGATCGATGGGGCAGATCACGACCCGTTAAGCAAGGAGAAGTCGAAGACATTGATAAAGCGATCGAATGGCATCTTCGTATCCGTGAAGCAGCAAATGGCGTACCCATTTCTGGTGGTGAAACCATGACCGATCGATTCGAATTTAAGGACTGGATCGAAGTCGATGCCTACGACATTGTCCAGCCAGATTGCGATACCACTGGATTGAGTGAGGGATGGTACATCGCCCAACACGCACACCTGCACAACAAACCTTGTGTGCCACACAACTGGCACGGTGACCTGACCTGGATGTCTAACATTCACCTGGTTGCCGCGATTCCCAACCGGATGGTGCTTGAATCGTGCCGGCATTTCAATCCATTTAGAGGGGGATTGTTTAAGGAACCGCTGGTCGTGAAAAATAGTTATGCGGCCGTGCCTCAGGGACCCGGCCTTGGGTTAGAGATCATCGACGATGCAGAAAAGAAGTTTCCCTACGACCCCAATAAACACTGGTTAAAAACACAACCTAGTTGGTTGAAATAAACAGGCACCGTAAGATTTTTTAGCAGGTCCGATATTTAGTAACTTATTGCTTCGGATGATTCGATTGTTTCTTTTATCGGTGATTGCTCTGCTGTTGGCTTGTCAGAATGATCGGCAGCAGAATATCCGCTCAAACACTCTATTTCAGCACATCTCTAATGATCATACCGGAATCGACTTTGTCAACCGAATCACCGAGACGGAGCAGCTCAATTTCCTAAATTATCCGTACATGTATAATGGTGGTGGGGTTGGAATAGGTGATCTCAATAATGATGGTCTGGTGGATTTGTATTTCACCGGAAACATGGTGGGTGACCAACTCTATTTTAATCGGGGCAACTTGCAATTCGAAAAGGCAAGCCCCGCATCCGGCATTCTTCAAACCAACCTATGGACGACCGGTGTTACCCTAGTCGATGTGAACCATGATGGCTGGTTAGATATCTATGTCTGTCGTTCCGGTACCAGAAGTTTTCGTCAAAACCTGTTGTACATTAATCAAAAGGACGAAACATTTGTAGAGAGTGCCCGGGCGTATGGATTAAATGATAGCGGTTATTCAGTCCAGGCCTGTTTTTTTGATTATGATCTGGACGGTGATCTAGATATGTACTTAGTAAACCATTCACCCCAGTTTTTTGCCCCGCAAGACCAATTATTCGCCAAAAAAAATCGGCCCAGCCCCTCCGAGGCGGATCGACTGTACGAGAACTTAAACACTCAGGATTCCATGACACATCCATTTTTCAGAGATGTGAGTGATCCTGCCGGAATCAGCCACTTTGGTTTTGGCTTAAGTGCGACGGTGGGTGATGTCAATAACGATGGTTGGCCTGACCTTTATGTGGCCAATGATTTCTTCGAGCCAGATGTTTTGTACGTCAATTCAGGCTCAGGGTATTTTATCGATTCGCTACAAGAATATTTTGGTCACATTTCTTTTAGCAGTATGGGTAGTGATATGGCAGATTTTAATAACGATGGACTTATGGATATTGCTGTATGCGACATGCAGGCACCCGATAATTATCGAAAGAAAGCCAATATGGCCAGCATGGATACCGACCAATTTAACCGGATGATTGCAGAAGGATATCACTATCAGTACATGCAAAACACCCTACAGCTAAATACTGGCATGGGTCGTTACAGTGAAATTGCTGAGCTAGCTGGTGTGTCAGAAACCGATTGGAGTTGGGGACCACTATTTTGCGACCTGGATAACGACGGATGGAAAGATCTCTTTATTAGTAATGGAGTTCGCCGTGACATTCAATATAAAGACATCTTGACTGAAATGGGGCAGACTTACGATGCGTCAAATTTTAAATTGATGGACATGGTCGAAAAGTTTCCAGTGCATCGAGTCAATAACTACAGTTTTAAGAATAAAGGTGACTTGACTTTCCGAGATATGAGCAACAGCTGGGGAATCGATTTTGCAGGTTTTTCGACAGGTGCTGCCTATGGTGACCTCGACAATGATGGGGATCTTGAATTGGTGCTCAACAATATCGACGACCCTGCCGCTATTTTCGAAAACCTGAGCGATCAAAAAAGCCAAAATAATTTTATCAAAATTAAATTAGTCGGAGATTTTCGAAATCCTTTCGGAGTGGGAGCTACTCTTAAATTATCGAATAAAAACCTCACCCAACATCATTATGTAAACTATACCCGTGGATTTCAGTCAAGCATGACCGATATTCTTTTTGGTTTAGGAAGGGAAGTGACCAGTCTAGACCTCGAAGTGATCTGGCCGGATCGCAGTAGAACGCTATTGACCAGCATCGAACCAAACCTAACCCACACCATTGTGAAAGAGCAAACCATCGCAATAGAACCCACGCCACAATCACTGCCTTTATTCGCTGAAGTAGATTTAGTAAATAATTTTCAACTACATGATGAATTGCCTTTTGATGATTTTGCTCGAGAGGTGTTGCTCCCTCATAAATATTCTCAATTGGGCCCAGCACTGGCCGTTGGAGATCTAAATGGTGATCAACTCGATGATTTTTATCTGGGTGGTGCAAAAGACCAACCAGGAAAAGTAATTATTCAGAGTGAACAAAACCAATTTCAGACACTGCAGTCTGCGGTATTTCAAGATGATCAACAGCACGAGGACGTAGGCGCTGCTTTATTTGATGCCGATGGTGATGGCGATCTCGATCTGTATGTCGCAAGTGGGAGCAACGAATGGCCACAGGGAGCGCCTGAATACCAGGATCGGCTGTATCTTAATGATGGTCATGGTGTTTTCTCGGTTGCAACGCATCAGTTGCCCCCCCTGCGTACCAGTACTAGTTGTATTCAGCCGGTTGATATTGATAGCGACGGTGATCAGGATCTGTTCATCGGCGGGAGATTGATTCCGGGTCGATATCCACAAGCGCCAAGATCATACCTGCTCCAGAATTCAAATGGCTCATTCTCAGACCAGACAGAAGTTTATTTCGGAGCAGATTTTCGTCCGGGCATGGTCACGGATGCCGAATGGATAGATCTCGACGCAGATGATGATCTTGACCTTGTGCTGGTTGGTGAATGGATGCCGGTCATCGTATATGAGAACCGTGAGGGATCCCTGCAACGTGTGGAAGCAGGTGGATTGGAAGCCAGCCACGGCTGGTGGTACAGCTTGGCCTCAGGTGATTTTGATGGGGATGGAGATTCCGATTTGGTGGTGGGAAATCTGGGACTCAATTATAAATACAGAGCAACTCCAGCGGAGCCCTTTCAGGTTTATGCCGAAGACTTCGATCAAAACAATGTGCCTGATATTGTCCTTAGCTATTTTGAAGATGGTGTACAATATCCTTTGCGCGGTCGGCAGTGTTCGGCGGAGCAGGTCCCTTCCCTAAAAAAGAAATTTACCACTTACACAGATTTTGCCTCTGCGAGCCTTGAAGACGTCTATGGACAAGAAAAACTTGATGGGGCATTGCAGCTCAAGGCAGAAACTTTCGCTACTTCATACGTTGAAAATCTCGGAACTTATAAATTTCAATTGCGTGCACTGCCGATTCCTGCTCAGTTTTCGTCCGTCAATGCCATGCTCCCAATGGATCTCAATCACGATGACCATCTAGACTTGGTGGTCGGCGGAAATATGTTTGGTTCAGAGGTGGAAACTGCTCGAAACGACGCTTCAATCGGACTAGTAATGATGGGTGATGGCACGGGCGCATTTACGGCATTGCCAGCTACCCAATCTGGTTTGCATATCAGTGGTGACGTAAAAAATATGGCCATTATCAATTCGGCAGCCGGACCTGCGCAGCTCTTGGTGGCCAATAATAACGCGCCCATTCAGCTATTTAGAGCTGGCAAATTGAACTTATAGCTGCCCAGTCTTATGTATCGATGGCTTATGATCCACTTTTACTTTGAAAACGGCAATAAATTAAATACCCAATTTTGAAATGGTGCTGTCATCGTACATATTCTTCTACATTTGAGGAGTAAGAATTTTATCAGTTGCAATTTTGCCATGTTTAAGATACCAAGTCGTCGACGATTCATAAATCAATCTATCAAGGGAGCCATGGGCTTTACCTTATCAACCAGGGGTCGAACCATGGCACCACCCCAGCCG
The DNA here is from genome assembly GCA_965223215.1 of Saprospiraceae bacterium. GTDB lineage: Bacteria > Bacteroidota > Bacteroidia > Chitinophagales > Saprospiraceae > JABDMH01. The sequence continues at coordinate 2,343,435 of CBDCVZ010000010.1, forward strand.
TTACCAATTTCGCAGATTTCAAAGACAGACACTCATGTCCATTTATTTGATTTGGATCAATTCAATTATAGCTGGCTCAAAAATGTTCCGGAGATTAATCGAAACTTTAACCTACATGATTTTGATCAAGCCACTGAGCGGTCGAATGTGACTGAAATCATATTTATGGAAAGCGGAGCCGATCCTGAATTCAATATTCGAGAAGCCCAATGGGTTGCCAAATTAGCAGATCAAGACCTGCGTATCAAAGGAATTATTGCCAAGTTAGATCTAGCCCAAGGAGATCAGACAGAAAGAGAGTTTTCGTCCCTGCTTGAGTTAAAACTAGTGAAGGGAATAAGGGGTCCCTTTCCTCAAAATGAGCAGGGAGTGGCTGCCTTCATCGAGGGTCTATCACTCCTCTTGCAACATCAATTGACCTTCGATTTATTGTTGACACCCTCACGTCTCCCATTTGCTGCTTCCGTCATAAAGGAAGTTCCTGATAATGTTTTTATTTTGGATCACCTTGGTAACCCCAGCTCAGAAGAAAGTAATTGGCACCAGTGGCAAAACGGCATCGACGCACTGGCGGAACTACCAAATGTGCATTGTAAGATTTCGGGAATCATTACTCGATTTGGCGAGGCTTGGTCCATAGATCAGATCCGACCCTATCTCGGATATGTGATGAAACACTTTGGACCCGATCGGCTCGTCTACGGCGGTGACTGGCCCGTGGTATTGAGGGCAGGTTCCTATCAAAGTTGGTCTCGGGCCTTTGACCAAATCATGAACGAGGTACCTGAGGCAATTGCCAAAAAAGTATGCCATGAAAACGCAAACCGCATTTATCGACTTTAACGGATGAATCATTTAAAGATCGGCCATCTCGCCTTACTGGTTTTCACAGCCTTCACTTCGCTGTGGGCTCAGCAGACTACAACTTATCAAACTGCCCGCGATGGTAGAATATTCAAAGTATTTCAGTTTCCCAAAAAACTGATGCCACATATCGATGGTCAAGTAAAAGACTGGCAGGTGGTACCTGATTCCTATCGGTACGACACGAAAGAACTGAAAGACACAGAAGATGGCCAACCCAGTCCAATCGACACTCAAGATTTACGAGTACGGGTTACCATTGGTTGGGTTCGGGGCTTAGATCGGATCTATTTTCTGTACGAAGCCTACGATGACTTTTGGGACTTTGGTCGATTTAATCCTCAAGGCTATCTCAATGATATTTTCGAATTAGTTGTCGATGGTGATTTATCGGGCGGACCCTTTATTTTCAATCCAATTTATGATCGGGACGAAATGCCTTGGAATGGTAAAACCGATGCCTACCTAGACAATCATTTTCAGTTTAGCGGTGTTCATGCACAAAATTATCACATCTACACACCACCGGTCAATAATGCATGGACCCTCATTTGGGGCAGTCAACCCTGGATTGCAGACTTTCCTTTTGCACACTACGCATACGATTACCATTTCCAACCTGGTGACCACGGTGAGCTGGTGCTAGAAGGATGGATAACGCCTTTTGATCATGCCCCATACTCAGGACCAGAACAGGCCATACCCTCCATATTATTTGAAAATAAGATCATTGGTCTATCGTGGTCCATTTTGGATTTTGATGGTGATGTAAGGGAGGGACACATTAATCTCTCGCATGACACTAGGATGGTCAAGGATGCCTCTTACTTGTGTGCATTTCGATTAATGCCACTCGAAGATAATTTCCAGAAAGAATTGCAGGCAGATTGGACCTTCGAAATAATAAACGAGGAAGATCGCTTGGTTGCCTTTAGGGATAAATCCATTGGGCAAGTCACATCGTGGCACTGGGATTTTGGTAATGGTGATTCATCCACCGAACAAAACCCGATTTATCAATTCAAAGAAGGAGGTGTGCACAAAGTGATCACACTTACCGTGCAAGGACCCAATGGCGATTCAAAGAGGACTAGATATTGGGAGGTAATGATTCGCTAGGTCATGAAGCAATGGTTCCTCTGCAAGGATCAAGTAAAATGATGGACCGAATTTAACTATCATATCGTGGATCAGGTTTGAGATAGGATCCAGGCACCCACGGAAATCTCTTTTCCAGATCATCAATTAATTCGACCCCAAAGCCAGGTCGATCGGGTAGGGTCATGATTCCTTCTTTCACGACCAGGGGTTCCACAAATATTTCATCCTTGAGGGGATTAAATGTCTTATTCAATTCACACATGTGGCCATTGGGGCAACTGGCCACAAAGTGGATGTTTGAGATGGTGGTTAGACCACCATGCCAATTATGTGGACATTGCAATCTACCGTAGAGATGTGCCATGCGGGCGATATGCCAATTCTCGGATATTCCCGTAAAGTTACAATCGGACTGGATGATGTCATAAGCTCCCTCTGCGATCCATCGCTGTAGCTGAAATCGATTGGTAAATCGTTCACCACCCGATACCATCACACTCGGCATCGCTTCTTTAATGGCCAGGTGTCGCTCCACCGATCCCTCTTCCCATTGATTCATCGGTTCTTCATACCAGTAGATCTTTAAATCTTCCAAGGCCGGACACAATTGCTCCGTTATTTCCTCAAAAGTCCAATTATGCTTTTCGATCATTAATTTAAAGTCCGGCCCCACCGCGTCACGCAATTGGCTCAAGATCGGGATGTACTTTTCCAAAGTCATCCCGCTATACTCCCAATCGGTTCCATTGCGAAATTTAAAAGCAGTAAATCCCTCTGCTTGATATTGGAGGGCTTCTTCGATGAGCTGTGCTGCTCCATCCTCATACCATTTATGGTTGACGCCAGCACTGGCGTATATCGGCATTTCCTTTTTGGGTGAACAATCTGTAGCGAGTAGCTGGTAGACTGGCTTTTCCTTAACCTTGCCGATGATATCCCAGCAGGCATTTTCAACACCCGCCCAGGCTGCCCGGGCCAAATAATCTCTCCATGGTCCTCCTCCCCCTAAATAATCGATATCAAAGGGATTCTTGCCCAATAGCACAGGCCGGATGTGTCGGTCAGTATAGGCTTTGATCTTGGCCGGATTGCTATATGGACTGCCTTCGGCGAAACCTGTAACCCCACCATCTGTCGAAATCTTGACTAGGGCTGCATCGGTTTTCCAAACCAGATATTTGCTTACACCCCACAGTATCTTATCGTCAGGCGGCTTGTAAGACAAGGGTATCACCTGGATATCCGTGATCTTGATTTTCTCTCTCGATATAGTGCTCAGCGGATTCTGTATATTTCTGTTCCGGGTTTGTTCACCCAACAATTCAGAAGCCTTCTGTTGACCTCTCTTAGTACCAACTGAAAGACCACCTAAGATTAAACTGCTGCGTTCGACAAATTTTCGACGATCCATAGGTTCATTGTATGGTTAAATAATACTGAAAAAAACTCAGATGAAAGTCACATCGTGTACTAATAAGATGAGATTATTTAAGAATGATAACCTCAACAAAGTTATCGAGATTGGTCATCCAAGAAAGGTATCATTGGCATTCAATTTCACCACCATGCCGTGATTTCCGAATTCAATCCTTTAAGCAATAGTGAGGAGGTTATCAAACCACTGATTTCTTATCTTATAGTTTGTAAAGTCACTCGGTCCACACAGCCTCGAATTCATGATTATGTCTAAAATTCTTTTTAAAAAATCTTATCCACTCATTACTGGATTGATTTCGCTACTTCTGAGCCTATCAGTGGCGTCTCTCACTGCTCAAAAAGACCTCAAATCAATCTCCTTGAAAAATCCCAAAATCCCACCGGAGTGGGCTCTCTGGGAGCGACAGTTGCTTGATCAAATCCATCCTGCAGCACTTGAATTCGTCGAGAAATATACACGAGATGATGGCAGTTTGATTTGGCGTGACGAGTGGCCTGGGATGGATGGATCAGATGATGGCTATGAAAGCTTTTACAATTTCCCCCTGTACTGTGCGCTAGGCGGACCGATGTCTCTAGATTCGATCGCTAGGCACCTCTGGGATGGGATCACCAAGCAATTCACTCAATATGGACAGATCCATGATGAGTTTGATGCAGGATATGATTGGATGCATCATGGAGAGTCTTACACTTTTTTCTACTTCTTTGGCCTAACCGATCCAAACGATGTAATGGTCCGGAACCGCGCCCTGAAGTTTGCTCGCATGTATATGGACCCCAAATATGGCAACTATGATCCAGAACGAAAGCTGATACGATCTCCACTCAACGGTAGTCAGGGGCCGCGGTTTACCAACACCGCCGAAGATTGGGTGACACATCGACCGATACTCGCCAATTACTTATTACCCTATGAAGACATTGAAGGGATCGACACCTCCAGCATCTGGAATGATGACGATAAATTTCCACTGTTGTTAGAGGCCATGAACGAGCGAATGATGCGGGGTGATGTCCCACTTAATTTAGCCGCCACCAGCATGATCCTAAACGCCTACATGTACACCGGAGATGAAGTCTATAGAAAATGGATTGAGGAATATGTCGCAACCTGGCTTGAGAGAGTTCATGCCCATGATGGTTTTCTTCCAGACAATGTGGGTCTCAGTGGAAAAGTGGGTGAATACACTGGTGGTAAAAAATGGGGTGGCTACTACGGATGGCGTTGGCCCCATGGCCTCATGAATCAGCTGGAGGCTACTACCATTGGCGCGGGCAATGCCTATTTGGTGAGTGGTGATTCAACCTATCTTGAACTCCCAAAATCCGTTCTAAAACTAGTAGAAAAAGAGGCCAAAATTGACCAGGGCGTACAATTGGTGCCACATCGCTTTGACGATCGAGGTTGGTGGGATTATCGACCATTGCAACCCAAGTATCCCAGTCATCTCTGGTTTATTTCGCGTCAACCGGAAGATTGGCATCGAGCTAAGAAATTGGCTGATCCGATCAAATGGAATTATGAGCATGCCAATCAAGGTAGTTCCACCATGGTACGTGGTATGAAAAAAACCAGTGGCAGTGGATTGCCATACCAAAAGGGGAAAGGTGATTCTCAAAACACAATTTCCTGGATGGGCTTTCTCGAAGGGGTTAATCCGAACTATCCGCGGGATATTCTGAAGGCTACTTATCGAGAAGTACTAAATAAATTATCAGCGATCCGGCAAGACCGAACCCTGCCGGATGAGCAAGATGTGCACCACTGGCTGGAGTTAAATCCGGTCATACTGGAGGGTTTGGTTCAATGCATGTTGGGCGCCCCCAATCATATTTATCACGGCGGATTGCTGCATACGAGTGTACGCTACTTCGATCCTGTGAACGAGAGACCTGGCATTCCCAAGGATGTCGCCGCCTTAGTTAAACGCATTACTTCGCAAAGCATCACATTAGAACTAGTGAATTTACATCCCACAGCTTCTCGTCAGGTTATTGTTCAGGGCGGTATGTTTGGGGAGCACAAAATCAAGCGTGTTCGGCAGGTTATCGACTACCCCTATCAGTTTTACACGATTGATCATCCCTTTTTTGAAGTGATGTTGGGACCGGGTGCGGTAGGACACCTAGAAATTGATATTGATCGATTTGCCAATAAACCTACGTACAACTTTCCTTGGCATTGAGTACGGGTGATGGTGTTAGGCAGTTACCAAAATCTAAAATATGGCCTATAAAAATGACTAACTAATTCTACCCGGCTAAGCGCTTGACCGTAGCAATGACCATTGTCATTCGACCATATTATTTAAGTAAACTTCAGCAGGTTGCTGAATGGAAACTCATAAGTAATTTAACATGATTAAGAATTTACCCAATCAGATGCCATTAATTCAAGAACCACTAATGGTAGTGATATGCTTGATTCTCTCACTACCGCTGATGGGACAGCTTCGAGTCCCGGATCGGGCGGAAATGATTACCCTAACCCCTCAGTGGGAGGGCGAGAGATTTGAAGATGGTCGGCCCAAGGTCGCCGATGATATATTGGAGCGCATGAAGAGCATCTCGTTAGAGGGTGCCTGGTCAACATTGAGAAACCGTGGCTACAAAAATCAGTTTGCTGGCGATTGGAAAATGATTCACTCAAATCATGTGATGTCAGGCCGGGCCATGACGGCTCAATATATGCCACGTCGTGCTGTCATCAGAGAGGCCATGGAGAAAGAAGGTATGGCAAATGGTCGCATTGGGGATATGGTCAATTGGCCCATTGCGGAGTTGGTCAAAGGAGATATTTATGTGGCTGATTCGTACGGAAAAATGAATGAAGGACCGATCATTGGAGATAATTTAGGTACCAGTATTTATGCAAAATCTAAAAACGGCGTGGTGTTTAATGGTACGTTGCGAGACCTGGAAGGTCTTGAAGCCATCGATGGTTTTAATGCCTATGTAAAGGGTTGGCACCCCTCCTACCAGATGGATATGATGTTGACTGGTATCAATGTACCCATCCGCATTGGCGAAGCAACCGTCGTGCCGGGCGATGTCGTTTTGGCAAAGAGAGGAGGTGTAATCTTCATCCCGCCGCATTTGGCAGAGGAGATTGTCATAAAAGGTGAGTTCATTGCCCTAAAAGATGAATTTGGTCATCTCTGTCTTCGCGAAGGGCGATATTCATCGGGTGAAATAGATGCGGCTTGGAAGGATGAAATCAGAGAGGAATTTCTCAGCTGGTTAGATAAAAATCCCGATAAGATAAAAATGACGAAGGCCCAACTTGATGCTTTTTTTGAGCAACGAAATTGGTAACCTAATTTGGGAACTGACGCCAAAGGTTCTTAAGGTCCTTGCCACTAGTTTTATGCCAATGTTAATGGGTACAATCTAGTGCCTAGTAAAATCAGGCTATCTTTCATAATTCTGTGACCATTGCCCAAAACAGATGGCATTTAATGCGCAGTGGAACACTTCAAGCCATGGGGGCTTTGATCGAGGAAACAATGTTGGTTATAGATCGTCCAACACCGTCATCCTTCCCATCTTGAGGTTGGAGTGGCCGCGTATTCGAAATCAAGCCTGACGCTACATTCCTGAGTAAGATCTCAGTTAGTGACGTTCTGATGGGCCGGACAGCGACACATAGGTAGATGAGCGCCTATCACTGGCACGCAGGAAAGATAGCACAGCGCGTTGATTGTGAGCAGAGCGGCAGCCCCCATAAATTTATCGCAGGGTATGTCTATATTTACATCCGGTAAATCAAAAAATTATGAACGTTCTTCCCTCCTTCTCTCGATCACTTTTACCTTTTCTGGTGTTCTGTCTGGTACTCACTGGAAGCTCTCGGGCGCAGACCCACCACGATGACGAGCACCATCACCACCACCATTACCATCACGGACCTCAGACCGACCTAATTCCTCCGCAAAGTAAACTGGTCACCGGGCAAGGTGAATATATTTTCTCTTGGGATGAAGAACTAACCGCCGCATTCCCCGACGATGCTATCGAGTTTGAACCGGCTATGCATGGTGGATTCAATGAAGACCCCGAGACAGGGATCATCTACACGGGCATTCCCGGATATGGATTATGCTCTATCAGTGCAGACTTAAAAGAATGGAAAATCATTGGATCTGACCCCAGATTAAAAGATAATATTCATGGTATTGTCTTTTTTGTGCACAAAGGAAAAAAACATTTGGCCGTCGCCCAAGAAGGTAAACGTGTGCTAGTACTCAACCTGGATGGCACCATTATTAGTGATGTATTAAAGCCCAAGGCATTGAATTTGATTTTCCCCATGCCAATTATTTTTTCGCATCGGAGAAAAGCAATTTTGGTGTGACCGACGTGACCTATTATGACAGCACCATTTATGTAGCGCATGGCTATTCAAGTGGGGATTTTGTGTTGACCATCACCGAAAAGAACGGCTCTTGGGATTGGGGTAAAATTGCTTGGGGTGGCAAAGGCAGTCAACCGGGTCAATTTCAAACCGCACATGGCATTTACGCCCATGAAGATCATATTTTCGTCGCCAATCGGGCAGCTGGGCAAGTAGTAAAATTCACCCCTGAGGGAGAATTCGTTGAAAAGTTCGATGACATTCCCGAAGGTAGTTTGGTATGTAATGTTTCTTATAAAGAGCAGCATTACTTTTTTAACGCCTTAAAAGCGGTGGGCGATCAAAAATCTGCGCCCATTTATGCCCACACCGGCGAAAAATTGGTTTCCACCATTATTCCCGGAGATCTAGATATTCCCGTCATTACTAATATTCACCATGTCTGGCCCCACTACGTAGAGCAGGCCGATGGATCCAAGCACTTGTATCTGCTAGTGCATGCTTGGAATAAGGGAAAATATGCCGTGCTGAAGTTGGAGCGGTAATGTGGTGATAATCTGACACTCCGCGAAGATTGGAAATTGCAATTCTCGATTTACCAATCAAGCTATTTTCCGGCCTGAGCGACTAGTTTTCTGGTTCTCAATCAATCATCATTTTAGTCGTTGCCACAGACCGTCTCAATCAATAGTTTTATTAATTCCGGGCTTCCCATACTCCATCGTTTTATCATCGATCACCAGTACCCAATCATTATCATTACCGGGATTACCAGGAGGATTAAAAATGTGGTTACCCCCATTTGACAAAACATCGATCTGGGCAGCCATTCCATTTCTGGGATTATACCACCAAGCTCGATGTTCCTGCCAGGATAATTCGTTTACACGAATGTTAATATTGTACCCTTGCGAAGTGTAAACAAAAACATAGCCATCACCCAAAATGGCCCTATGTTTGGGTTCCTCTGGCCACTGATTAACGATAATATCTTGGGCTGGTGCTCTGTCTTTATGCGGCCTTGACATCATTAAATGACTCAGATATTTCATCTGAACGGCACCTGTATCTATAAGTGCAGATTTCCAATCGCGATATCCATCTTCCTTATTCCCACCGTGATAAAAATCCCAGACATGTACATGCCCGTAGGTGTAACCAGCAGCTCCGGCAAATACCGTCCAATAGGCTAATTGACGTACATCATGTGCATTGAAAGTTCCCTGTGCACAGGAGGTGTCCCAATTCACGCAATGATCTTCATAATTGGGTTCGCCATTCAAAGTTGGCTTGGTGGGCTCCAACATTAAATCAATATCCACTTGGATGTCGGCACGCAGATCACGACTTCCATGACTACTTTGCTGCATATTAACATCGAGCCATTCTTCTTGATGAAAATGCTTTGAAGAATGATCACCTCCTCTGGGATGAAAGGTGATCAGCACATCTTCCTCCTTATCAAATATCCGTCCAATTTCATTAAATAATTCAAGATCTTTCCCCACCTTTCTATCCCCTCCGTTAACCCAAATGATATTGTCGAAATCTCGATATCGGTCTGTCACCCATTTGGCATAATCCGGTGTAGCCTCAAGCCCCCAATAGGTGCCCCAAGCCGGCAATAGGGCCACATACAATCCGTATTCTCGAGCCTTCTTGATCATCCAATCCACATGTTGCCAAAATTTTTCGTTGGGATTATTAACATTACCATCAATAAATGGACGATGACCATAAGCATTGGCATCATTCCAATTCCTATTCCATCCCATGAGCGCAACTGCCTGAATCACCGTAAAGCCCTGGGATGCCCGTGTAGCAAAATAATATTCTGCATCCGACTGATTCAATTCCTGAAAAAGACTCCAACCCGTATCACCCAGCCAAAACCAATCCGATCCGTCAGATTTTTCAATTCGTAAGCCATCGTCAGATACTGACAAACCCGAGATGTGATCATGGCTACTGAGCGGTAGCACTGGTAGTTTTTCTTGATGGCTTATTTTGTCAAAAAACCAACGCACCCCCGGATCATCTGATGTTCCAATCCCTCCGAGATCGAATCGGTTTGGCAAACCTTGTGCCAAAGCCTGAAACCACGGATTCGAGTGCAAATGCACCGACAATCCCGGCCGGTTTTTTGCTGCCTCAATTTCCTGATAATGGATGGCTTTACCTTCTTCGGTGTAGACTCCTGGTGGCATAAACTGTCGGGTCCAACCACCAAAAAGTTCGACATTCACTATGGGTTTATCCGGAACTCCTTGTTCCCTAAAAAAATCATAGTGCCAACCGCTATGCTGTCCGTGCTCAATATCTTTAGAAAAAGTATCGAATAGCAAAACATCAACAAATTCTGACTTACCGATGATCACATTCAAGCTGTCTTGATAGCCACCACCGCCGACAATTCTGTTGGGATCCACTTTTTTTACTTCCTGACAAAGACTAATAATATTTTCGGGTTTATTAAAATCAAAGGGTTCAAACTCGCGGTAATGGGATGAGTTCTGTTCGTTGGCAATATTGATGATTACATTTCGGTAAGGCTTCAATTTTTCCGCCGTTGTACGTACGGCATTTCTAATTTCAAGTTCAGATTTCAGATTACTGATTTCGGGATCCTTTACCGTTCGTTGATAAAAGATACCCACAATTACCGCCATTTGGCGTTTTGCACATGCCCTAACAATTTTCTTCAAGCGTTTCCAATGTCCCCTCTCAAGGGAAAGGCCGCTGTTTTGAAAGGGATCTGTAAAACCTCCACTCGAACCTTGGAGGAAAACTGAGATCGTATTTATTCCGGCTGATTTGTAACTGTTGAGGTTAGCAATCAAAGACCTGGTATACGTCTTATGCTGTGCAGCACTGGCCACGCGAACGCCCCACATATCGAAAGGTTCTTCGTTCAAATAGAAAGCATGACCTTCCACAGATAGCACCTGTGCATCGCTAGACAACCATGCACAATTCAACACAAATATTAGGGCCGATATAATGTTCAGTTTCCGCTGCATCACCATGAAGATTACTTGAAGCCTGGGCATACTCTTTTCTCTAATTTAACTCCTTCCTCTTAAAAACTTTATCATGTCTGTTCATGGTGTAGGGTTGGTATCGATGCCTGCAGTACGGTTTTAAGATGAATGCAGAAATCCTTGCCTTAGTGTAGTGCCGTTCGAGTCGCTCCGTGGGTCGCCGACTGAAAGGTCACCATATCATATTATAGGGTACTGGCTATACTTTTTAACCACCTAAGTTCTTCCACAACTTCCGCTTCTACTTCTGACCAATGGAAATATTTGTGATCATTTCTTTCATAGTGTTGCAAAGGCATTGGTATATAGATTGGTTTGGTGATTTCTACGAGTTTACGCCAATAGCTCGTGGCCCCTTCAAGCCACTTAACAGAGTTTAAATAATGTTCCTTATCTCTTGAATTAAGAAATTGTTGATACTCGGTTGCAGCCCGAAGTTTATGGGAGAAATACAATCCGAGGTTGGCCCATGCTGCTATATCTGCGACTTCATAGCGCAAATCATTTTTTCCTGCTGTGTCTATCTTTTCCATCTCTAGCAAGGCACTCGCACAGAATGAGTCCATTGAATCAGCCAGTTCTATTGGACTTACTTTACCTCCGATTTCAGTGGGATCATTTGATAAAAATTCTTTAATACTCGCATAGGAAGGGTTCATCGGTCGTTTATCACAAAATTGTTTGAGTGACAACAATTTGATTTTTCCACCATTGTCCATTAGACTTAAAAATCCTTCAGAGTACAAGGTATAATCCCAGGTGGCATTCCAGAAAGAAGCAATTATGAGTGGTATTCGGCTTACTTGCGATTGTGCTCTGAATAATTGTGCACCTTCGTCGGGGAAACGCTGATTAAAGGCCTCGATAAAAGTACCATCGGAGGTTTCAGGATTATAAAGCAAGCGGCCCCAAAGTTTGTAAAACATCCATTGTCTGTCAAAAGCATAGGTAAACGAAGTATTAGGGAGGGAAGTAAAATAATCCTTGGCAGGAATGTAGGTTTCAGACCCGACAAAATATCCACTCACATATGCTTTGCTATTTAAAGCAATGTGCTCTCTGATGAATGCAGGCTGACCCCACCTCAGTACAAAAAAATCTTCGTTTCGCATCATCCATGCCAATTCATAGTTTTCAGGAAGAGGATTCCAATAAGCATCAGAAAGCTTACCACCATGTACCTTGACCAACTGAGGGCATGAATACGCATGCGACCAATTGTATTTTAATTCTATGGTTATCTTACCCTCCATGCAGGATAATGTATCCAGGGTTCTACGAGTCATCGTTTCAACGTCTGAGCTCGTACTACCTCCACTGCCTTTATTAGCAGACAATGGAGCCCGGTGAATAAATTTCACTTTTCGTGAAGCCTGCCTCATTCCCTCGATGTAACTATCCAGCAGCCATTCCTCCCGTTCATCAGCCGTCATACCACCCATGCCCTCGCCTAAGGTGATTCCTAAACCAGTTAAATCGGAATACTTATCAATAACCTCCCTAACACACTCCCTCGTATAATCCTTGATAATTTCTGATGTATCGCCTACATCAGTGATGTATTTGTTTTCAATGCAATAAGGAGCCACATTGTGAGCTTTGGCAAACTCAGGGGATACAAAAACATTCCAATTTATGAGGTAAGTCTCAATCCCACGATCTTTTGCCATCCTGAACAGTGACTTCCAAAATTGCTCCCACTGATGCATTTCTCCATCAGAAAAACCACATGCCTCGGGGTATTTCGCTGTCTTGACTAGGTAATTAAATGGATGAAGATTCCATAGGGTGAGTTTATTAAAACGGTTTTCAGCCATCATGTCTAAAAAAGATCGCCAAAAAAAAGTATCGCGACAGGTTTTCATGTGTTGCGACAAGGCTTCTCCCTCACGGTATGAATCCCAAGGAAGATTAAACTTTATAGCCCGAAATGAGTAGTAAGGAGATTCTTTTGTTTCGTGAATAAATGTTTTCCCCAGCTCTAATTGCTCCTTGATATGAAGTAATCCGTACATGACACCAACGGCATCTCCTCCAGTCACCTTAATCGTCTTCTTATGGCTAGAGATTTTAAACGATTCAGTACCGACCGCAGTGTCTACTTTTGTCGATATTCTCCAATTCCCCTTTACTTGATCAAGTTCTTTAATCTTACCTATGGCATGCACTACGGGGCGATCCAGAATTTCATTTTGGATTACTAACTGATGTTTACCCGGTGTGCATACATAAATGGTCAAAAGCAGTAGCAATTCCATTAAATAGTGCTGGGCAGTTTGAATACGCATTAGATAAGCTCTTTCAATTCATGAAATGATTACATGCCACACCGTCTCATCACTCGCCTTCACATTCGAATGTTAATTGCGGCTTTCTCCCACCGGCAGTGGTTGGACACCGGCCCCTCAAATGGCAAGCAATGTAACCTCACAATTATGTCGACTGTTCCAATTTAGCAAACTTAGGATGTATTCGGCCTCTGATCTGTAGGTGCACATTCCAACATATACGGTCAAGCTAGCTGCTCGTCTGATTGATCCATAATAAGTAACAAGAGAGAAAGGCATGCTGAAGGCTTAATTAACTTAAGTCCCACCAACTTGAAATCTGCATCTCGGTCAGCACCTCGATCAGAGGGGTCGCTGGAGCAAGGTCAGTAGTGTTGTCCTGAGCAGAAAACAGCGGTACTTGACTCCGTACCTAAGGTATCGCATCTCACTGCAGTGATCTACTGATACGGTTCATATCGTCGTTACGTTCAATGGCTACAATGTAGTTGGCTGTGTTTCTGATCGTGACAGACCAGCCAAACTGCCTACTGGGTCCGTCGTCTGAAGCGAACAAGTCGGAGTAGTAAGAACGATTGGGCGTGGTATTTTGGTCCCATCCACCCCTGAGAATTTTGATATCCCGCCGGACAGGTGGCCGATATGGTACCCGATGCGTTTGCGGCCACGAGTTCGGTATGGGTTGTGTAGCTAAATGCTACTTGACCAGACCGAAATTGTTTGGAGTTATCATCAATCTAAGGATGCCGCACTGCGGTAGGCAAAACTAAAGTATCTGGAGAACCATCCCAACCTCCAGGTCCCTCCATTTTATTGGAGTGCCTTCATAGCCATTGGAGATATGCAGATAATGATAAACTTCAAATCAAATCTTTTGTTATTAATATTGTCAGTAGCGCTTATCATCACTTGCACAGCGTTTTTCTGGCGCTGGTTTAGCCATAGAACTATTAGAAACTAAGTAACCCGGTGTAAGATTTTATCCATCGCAGAATTTGTTTATGCACCTAACCATTGCGGATACCTTTAATCGAGAACTGCCAAAGGATCTTAATACAACCAAGACCCGAAGACAGGTGTATGATGCCTGCTTTTCCGAAGTCAGGCCACGGCAGCCAACGGAGCCGAAGCTGATCCACACCTCTCTGGAAATGCTCCTGTCCATAGGATTGAAGGAGGGTGATCAGTCCACCAGCGAATTTCTAAACGTTTTTTCCGGAAAGAGTATCCTCAAAAACTCGGCGCCCTATGCCATGTGTTACGGTGGTCATCAGTTTGGCCAATGGGCTGGTCAACTGGGAGATGGCCGGGCCATTAATCTTGCCGAGGTAGTCCATAATGACCAACGATGGGCACTACAATTAAAAGGCGCTGGAGAAACACCCTATTCCAGATCAGCCGATGGACTGGCTGTATTGCGATCATCCATTCGAGAACACCTTTGCAGTGAAGCAATGCATCATCTCGGAGTACCCACTACTCGATCTCTATCCTTGATACTTACCGGTGATCAAGTATTGCGAGATATCATGTATGACGGCAATGCTGCCTACGAAAAAGGGGCGATAGTCTGCAGGGTGGCGCCTTCTTTTATCCGTTTTGGAAATTTCCAAATATTTACTGCAAGAGGAGATTTTAAAAACCTGAAAAATCTTGCAGATTATACAATCCGTCATTTTTTTCCAACAGCAAAGGAAGGTACTAAGGAGGGGTATCTCAACTTCTTTAGGCAGGTCACCGATCTAACTTTAGACATGATCCTGCATTGGCAAAGGGTAGGTTTTGTTCATGGGGTGATGAATACAGACAATATGTCCATCCTGGGGCTCACCATAGATTATGGTCCCTATGGGTGGTTGGAAGGATATGATCCCGACTGGACCCCCAATACCACCGATGCACAAGGCAGGCGCTATCGATTTGGAAGTCAGCCACCCATCGCATTTTGGAATTTAATTCAGCTGGCCAATGCTCTCGTACCGCTCATTAAAGAGACTGGTGAATTAGAAAATATCTTGGAGTCCTTTCGCGACAATTATGCTGTAAAATACATCGACATGATGTCACGCAAATTAGGTTGGCAAGAGAGACTTCCCAACGACGAAAACCTCATCAAATCATTGGTCGAATTATTGAAATTGACGGAGACTGATATGACTATCTTTTTTCGTAATTTATCTAAGATCAAGGATGAAATATTGGAGGGACAAATACCAACCACTCTGCAAGAGGCATTTTACCAACCCCAAGAATTAAATAATACCATTCGATCGAAATGGCTTGCTTGGTTGCGTGCCTACACCGCTCGAGCAAAAAAAGAATCACAAAATCCGAAAACGCGCCAGCAGCTCATGAACCAAACCAACCCCAAATACGTTCTTCGCAACTATATGGCACAGTTAGCCATTGACCAAGCCGACAAAGGAGACTATGCCCTCATTGACGAACTCTACCAATTGCTGAAAAAACCTTACCATGAACAACCGGAGCAGCAAAAATGGTTTGCCAAAAGACCGGAATGGGCGAGGCATAAGGTGGGTTGTTCGATGTTATCGTGTAGCTCGTGAGGTTGATGGATGAGAATTGGGGTGGTGGAGTGGTTAATTGGTTAAGTGGTTAGGTGGTGGAGTGGTGGAGTGAAAATTTCATGAAAAATTTAGTCTGAGATCGACTGATAGGAGATCATCAGTATGTATTTAAATCTCAAACGGTAATGACATCGAAGCAAGAAGGACAGCGCTACGGGATCGTCGGATTTCCAGCACCAGAACTGGAGGTACCGATTTGGTTTGACGAAAAGGGTCAAACATCTGATCCAATGTACTTAAGTGAGTTCGCAGATCAGATCCGCGTGCTCTACTGCTTTCAAGCGTGGTGTCCTGGTTGTCACAGTCGGGGTCTGCCGGATCTTAAGCAGATGGTGGATGCGATGAAAGAAGATCATCAAGTCTTGTTCTTGGCCATTCAAACCGTATTTGAAGGTCATGCTGAAAACACAGTGGACCGTGTACAGGAAATCCAAAGAGAATATCATTTGTCCATTCCCTTCGGGCATGATGCAGGCAATGAAAATACCTCGAATATTGCTTCCACGATGATCAACTATCGCACTGGCGGTACACCTTGGTTTATTTTTATTAATAAAGAGGGCATCGTTGTTTTTAATGACTTCCACCTCAATGTCGACAAAGCGATTGAGTATCTCAGGGAAAATGGATAACTCGAATAGATCACTTTTGGTGAAGAGCTGAAAGTATTTGTGCAGTGTGATTTCTTTTCTGTGATTGAGATTATTTTTTTGTGATTTTATTGCGTTCTCTCCCTGTGATTTGCAGGCTGTTTTTGCCCTCATTGTAGAGAACGCTCTTGACTGATGTAGGAAATACTCAGATTGGCTTTTCCATATTTATTAATTTCTTGAATTAATTTATAGGCGCTCGTCCTGGCCTCTCTAGCTAAATCTATTTCACCGGCGGCACGGAATTTTCTCCCAGTCAGGGCATTTTAAAAAACCGAACTTGATTTGGATGAAAGAGTCTTTTCGGTGGTTGCTTGACGACTTTTATTGATTGAAGAATTTCCGAAGAAACTGAACCGGCTTTTCCAACCCCTAATACCCGCACTTACGGGAGATAGGCTCACCAGCGGGGGAGAGATCTTGAGGGTATTACTGAATTTGGATAAATAAGGTTGATCAGTAGTTGAATGATTACCTTCACTGATTGAACTAAAGGCTGATAATTTCATATCTTGATAGAAACCAGCCCTATGCTATCTGGAGTTATTTCAAGGCAATATCTTACAACTGAGAACGATAGATCTTGTTTGGCAAAAATTATCAGTGCTTTTCTATTCACTTTGCTACTCTATTCAATCACACCTCTTCTGGCACAAGTAGATCCAACCTCCAATATTGAGAAAACCAGCACCTCCATGATCGGAATTAATCATATTGGGCTTTCGGTACAAGATCTAGATCGTATGCTGCATTTCTATCAGACGGCCACGAATTTCAAGCTGCTCAAACGTGAAAAGGTCCAGCACAATGTTCGGGCAGATGCCTTATATGCACGTAAAAATATTTCATTCGAAGTGGCGATACTCCAGGCACCAAACATGTTACTCGAGCTCACTGAATTTCATCAGCCACCATCTCACACAACCGCCACTATGAAAATGCCACCACAAGGACCCGGGATGACCCACACTTGCTTTCAGACCCCATCTTGGATTTCGGGCTACCATAAATTTCGCTCCATCGGTGCAGACATGCTCAGTCGAGGTGATGGTCCAGTAGATATTGGTGGTTATGGCGTGACCTATGCATACGCCTATGATCCTGAGGGGAATATGCTGGAGCTTGAGCAGCTGGATACATCGGTTCTCCTAAAGGATGGACGCACTCTACCTTGGATAGCGGAGCATCCAATGTGGATGACACAAGTAGCCCTAATCACGCCAGACCTCACCCGCTTGGTCGAGTTCTACCGGAATGTTCTTGGCATCGCACCTACCCGAGAAGGAACCTACGCCAACCATCCACGGTTAGATGATATTGTGAATATAGACAGCATTGCCCTTAAAGCTACCTGGTTTACTATGGATGGTCACGGCAAAATGCTGGAGCTCATGCAATACATCAAACCTGCCACTGCTGAAATGAAACCAAGACTTCCTACAGATTTGGGTTATACATTTTCTTTGCAGGTGAGTGATATCCAAACCGAGTACGCAAGACTATCAGCCATGGGTGTTTATTTTTTCAGTGAACCGAAACTGCTTGGGGGATTTTATACCGTATTCGCTCGAGATATCGACGGCAATATTTTTTCATTGCGCGAACCGACTGATGAAAAATCCATGTACTCCCTTGAGAATTTACCTTACCAAAATTAATTAAGGCAATTGGCCATAAAAACAGAATTTCGTAACGCCACCAATTCTGGTATGACTCTGCTCAAGTCGCATCATTATCTGACAGCCATTGCGCTCGTCTATTTGATCGGGTGTACTGGTAATGAAAAAAGCAGCTCGGTGAATCTGATGAATCAGACAAAGACAGGTCAACAGGCGGGCGAAAAGCTGTTTGCCCAGCATTGCAATTTTTGTCACAACGGAACCGTACCGGAGGCACCGAAAATAGATGCTTTGAGCATGCTGGATAAATCATCGATTTTGAAGGCGCTGCAGACTGGAGTAATGCGCAATCAAGCCTCGACCCTTTCGCAGGAGGACCATTTGCTATTAGCTGAATATATTTCATCAGGATTAGAAACGGAAACCTCCACGACACTGGGCAAGTGCGCGGATAATTATCTAAGATCGTTAAGCGAGACGGCATATGTTGGTGACTGGGGGATGGGCATCACCAACTGGCGATTTCAGCGGGATGAACATGTCCACCTCAATGCCAACAATGTTGATGAATTGACATTGGATTGGGTTTTTGCCTTTCCGCATGCCTCCCGTGCGCGTGTACAGCCCACCATTTTAGGAAACACTTTATTTACTGCCAGTCAACACGGCACCATCTACGCCCTCGATCGATCTTCTGGCTGCATTCAATGGACCTTTCAAGCAGACGCAGAAATACGTAGTGCCATCACCTTTGGCTATGGAAAAAATGGGCAGGTCGATCGCTTATATTTTAGTGATTTTAATGCGGTCGTCTATGCATTCGATCTTGGGCAAAGAAAATTAGTTTGGAAAACAGAAGTCGATGATCATCCAGCCGCTACTATTACTGGCTCACTAAATGTGCACAAAGATCGAATATACGTGCCCGTATCCTCTACTGAAGTAATCTCGGCCATGGACTCAACTTATCCTTGTTGCCATTTTAGGGGATCGGTGGTTGCACTGGACGCTCTCGCCGGAGAGGTCATTTGGAAGACCTACACCATTGACCAGGAGTCGACCCAGCATGGACAATATCGCAGTGGCACCGCCCGATTCGGTCCTTCGGGTGCTCCGGTATGGTCTCGACCTACCATTGATACCATGCGCAACTTACTTTATGTGGGCACCGGTGAAAATTACTCCCATCCTACTACCGAAACCAGTGACGCCATCATAGCCATTGATCTCTTTGGTGGAGCAATAAAATGGGTACAACAAACCATTCCAAAGGACGCCTGGAATGCCGCATGTGTCATTCCTAATCACCCCAATTGCCCAGAAGACACGGGACCGGACGCAGATTTTGGAGCGCCACCGATCTTGGTACATCACACCGATGGAGATTTGCTTTTGGTGGGACAAAAATCCGGAATGGTGTATGCCCTCAATCCAGATAAAAAAGGAGCCATAGTTTGGCAACAATTAGTAGGTAGAGGTGGCATCATGGGAGGCATTCATTGGGGCATGGCCTGCGATGGCCAAACGCTCTATGTACCGATCAATGATCAAGGTACCTATCCACTGCACAAAGACAAGGCCCCAGCACCGGGTATCTACGCTATAGATGTTCAGACAGGCAGACTCAAGTGGGCAAAGGCTGAGAAAAATCGCTGTCCCAATGTGGAGTGGTCCTGTGGTCCCGGTATTACCGCAGCCATAACGGCCACATCTGACTTAGTGCTTGCTGGTGCACTGGACGGCATGTTGAAAATTTACGCAGCTGGAAACGGCCAGGAGCTTTGGGCATTCGATACACAGCAAGTCTTTTCGTCCATAAATAAGGTGGAAGCCCGAGGTGGGACCATTGATTCTGATGGTCCAATTATGGTCGGCAATCAATTGTTTGTCACTTCCGGGTACGCCAAGTTTAATGAGCTTGCTGGCAATGTTTTGCTTGCCTTTTCGGTAGATTAAATCAATTTGATTTAAAAGCTTTCATGAAATTAAAAACCATCGAAGTCGTACGCTCAGCCGGCTATTTGGTGGAAAATGATGCTGCCGTCTGTCCAAGATTGGAACGCCTTGACTTACACAGAGTTAATCGGATTAAATCTTAATACTTACGAGAGATTTGCATTGTTCGAAGTAGCAGCAAAACCAACGTATCCGGCTGGACCGTCAGTACTCTAGAATAAACTTCGACAGATTCTGTCCCTTTTTAAGTTTCAATTTCATCCGCAATCGATAGCGGGCTATTTCTGCACCTCGCAGTGAAATACTCATCAAATTTGCAATTTCTTTGGTATTTAGGTTCAAGCGTAGAAAAGCACAAAGTTTTTGATCATTCGGTGTCAAGTCACCAAATTCATCGCGTATTCGTGTGAGAAAATCGCCATGGACTTTGTCGAAGTGGTACTCAAATTGTTCCCAATCTTCTTGTAATCTCAATGTTGTATCAATTTCACGTTCCATTCGCTCAAGGGCCCGCTTGGTTTCGACGTCCTTGCCCTTTCTACGAATTTCTTTTATTTCCTCCTTAATGGTTTCGATAAATTCATTTTTAACCACCAGGTTCATGGTAGAAGCGGCTAATAAATTATTCAGATGCCTTAATTCACTAGCCATTTTTTCTTCTTCCAGTTGCATGAGCTCTTTATCCTTCTGCTGTTCTATCTCTACTAATTTTTGCTGTTTGGCATCCAGCTCGTCTTTCTTTTCAGCCACTAGTCTTCTAGCTCTTCGTTCGTACCTTTTTTTCTCCAGGCGATAAACGAAGCCAAGCATGAAAATACCGGACAACACATAAAGGACCTTTGCAAAATGACTACGGTGAAAAGGTGGATGTACCGTGAGACCGAGCGGTATGCTTTCAGTGATGGAACCTAAATAATTGCGGGTCTGTGCCACAAACCGATAATCGCCTTCTTTCAAATTGGTGTATTCTTTCACAGCCGAACTTGTCCAATCACTGAAATTCTCGTCAAAGCCATCCAAAAAATATCGAAACTGCTGATTATTATGATTTCTAAATTGATAAGACTCTAGTTCAATCTGTAAAACCTTGGCTCTTTGATGCAGAGCCACTGTAGCTAATTGCTTAGGCTTGTCTTCAAATGGCAACCTTAGATATAGATCATCACTTTTGGTCACATTACGGACACGCTTAATGAGTAGAGGTCGTTCGACATCAATCCGTGCCTCGTTCTCCGGTCGATAATGCAGAAACCCCAGATTTGCCGAAAACATAATGCCGTCGTCTAAATGGATGGAGGCATTTAGAAGATCTGTATTAAGCTCATATCTATGCTGATAGAGTGAGGAGGGAACAAAAGAAAAATTATTAGGGCTTATTTGCTTAAAAAATCCCACCAGATTTTCGGCAATGATGTGAATGTTTTTCTGCCGATCTTGCTGAATGAGATAGACAGGCTGACTGCCAATAACCTCGGTGATAATAGGCACATCGGAAAGTCTCGAAGTTACGGCATCAAACCTGAAAATGCCCTGGTCAGACCCCAGAAAGAGGTCATTTTCAATGGAGCCTAAAACAAGTTGCTCATGGCCTTGCAGGTCGCCCGAAGCTGAAAGATTGCGCACGTTGTCGATACTCAAATCTTCTTTCAAGGCTATCTGAAATAATCCCTTGTAATATTGTCCAACTAAAATGTTTCCCTGTACATCTTCTTCAAAAAAGCGACTGGACTCATCAAACCCCTGAAGCTTTCCTCGCGACTGTAGGACATTTTGATTATCGATAGAAAATCGATGCAGGCCTGAATAGGTGCCCCCTAACACGACATCAGGATAACTACGAAGGGTTATAATCTTCCACAACCCATTGGTATTTGCCACTAGTTTTGCTTGAGTTCCTTCAAGTTTGAATAGACCAATATGGTGTCCGGCATAGATGTCACCGGCAATAACCGTTAGCCCATAGGCAGGCCCCTCTGTTCCCGGCAGAAAAGTGGTCTTCTCCAGGTCGTTGGAAAAGTAATAAATACCATTGGAGGTCGTATAATACATTCCCTGCTCCACCGCAAGTGCTGCGTAGCCGCTTCCTTCTAACTGTGCATCACGATGCATCCAGCGCATGGGTGAATTAATGTGTATGAGAGACAATCCACTTTGTTGACCAACCCACAAGTTTCCTGAGAAGTCTTGATAGGTCCTGAGACAGGCATTGCTTTGTAGTCCGTCTGCAATATTGATTTCTTCCCAAGTTTGCGATGCGAAGTCAAATAAGAAGAGTCCAGCTCGCTGTGTAGCTACGACTAACCTCGAATCAGACAGTTGGAAAGCATGGTTGACATAGGTACCCCGCAGGGCTGAAGCAAATCGAGCATATTTTTTAGCGGACGCGAAGGGCGTCAGATACTCAATATTACCTGAGTTGTAAAAGAGCAAATAGCCATCCTCGTGGGGCACCATCCCTGATACGACCTGATTTGCTGTTTCTTGAGATGAAAAAGACGCCAATTCCCCCTCCATCACCTCGAAAATCTCTCCAGCTACGCTCTGGGTAAAGAGTTTACCTTGAACTGAAAAGGATTTACCGAAACCCCCATCCCTGCTGATGGCCGATATCTTGGACTTTTCATAAACATAGAGATGCTGAAAGGTGCAGAAGTACACCAGGCCATCTAACAGAAATACATCCCAGACTTCGTCGAAGTTGCTAAATTCTCCAGGAATGAGATCGATCAGTGAATGGTACGTCCAATCACCATCAAAGTATCCAAAGTCTCCTTGGAGGCCAACATAGAGTCGATTGTTGTATTCATCAAAGGCCAGGGATCGATGCTTTTTACCCGTTTTGTAGGCATGAACTTTCCAGTGGGTGCCATTGTAGGATAGGACACCCAGGTTATTAGCGACAAATAATTGCATGTCCCGATTCTGAGCAAAATCGATGTTCTGAATGCCTGCCTGGTAATCAGAAGGCGTAAAATTCAAGATGGGATACCTGCCTGTTGCAGCCAATGTGGGCACTTCCAAGATTAGCCAACATACGGTGAATAGATAGAAGTGTATTCCGATACCCCAATTTGCCATGAGAAAGTTTGCCTCGAATGAATATAACTAATAATCAGGCATTTACGAAATATCGTGCAGTGTGTTGTTGTAGTCCTTGAAATGATTGTTGTAGTGCTTGCTGAAATAAATGTTGAGTTGCATTACTGGCAATGGAGAAACGCATGGACTATGTTTGGGGAAATAAAATTCGGAATCAATGCTTATCCGCAGCACATCCAATGCAACATCTTCTGCCGTGAAAAATTTTGTTCTACTGATCTTTGCTTTGCTCACACATAACGCCTTGGCCCAGGTGAGCGTGTCGAAGAGTACAGACGGCATGCGACTTATTGTTGATGGAAAACCCTTCATGATAAATGGAATGAATTGGGATTTCTTTCCGATAGGAACAAATTTTTCCTACAGTCTGTGGAAGCAATCTGATGATGTAATCAAAGCAGCTCTGGATTCGGAAATGTCACTACTCAAGAGTATGGGAGTAAATACAATTCGGCAATACACAGGTGTACAGCCGAAATGGATTCAATACATCTATGAGAATTACGGTATTTACACCTTGCTAAATCACTCTTTTGGGCGTTACGGGCTAACGATCAATGGAACTTGGACACCTATCACAGATTACAGTGATGCTGAAACACGGAAATTGCTCATAGGGGAGATCAGCAAAATGGCAGAGGACTACAAATCCACTCCAGGACTGCTTATGTTCTTATTGGGAAATGAAAACAACTACGGATTATTTTGGGCAGGAGCAGAAACGGAGGATTTTCCCGACAGCGAGGCCGAAAAGCAACACATAGGAGAGACACGTGGGCGACCCATGTACAAGCTTATGAATGAAGCTGCCCTCAAAATGAAAGAACTCGATGACGCTCATCCCGTCGCCCTTTGCAACGGCGACGTCCTATTCATCGATATTATAGCGGAAGAGTGTAAGGATGTAGATATCTATGGTGTCAATATGTATCGTGGCGTCTCATTTGGAAATGCTTTTGAGGAAATATTCAATAAGGTTAAGAAGCCCGTCATGTTTACAGAGTTTGGGGCTGACGCCTTCAATGCAATTGAGAATAGCGAAGACCAATTCTCTCAGGCCTATTATATGGTTGGCAATTGGAAAGAGATCTATGTGAATGCTGCAGGCCTCGGGAACGCGGGGAATTCTATTGGTGGATTTACTTTTCAATTCAGTGATGGATGGTGGAAGTTCGGTCAAACAAAAAACTTGGATGTGCATGATAACAATGCATCGTGGAGTAACGGCGGCTACGGAAGAGATCACATCGAAGGCGAAAACAATATGAATGAAGAATGGTTTGGCATTTGTGCCAAAGGCCCTACTAACGAGCGCGGCCTTTACCAATTGTATCCCCGGGCAGCCTACTATGCGCTGAAAGAGGCCCATGCTGTCAATCCCTATGAACAAGGAATGACTGGTGAGTCGCTCGAGCGCATTTTTGACGAAATATCTTTGATGGATGCCGTGTTAAGGGCACGAGGAGACAAGGCGGCGCTTGAGGTCCAGAAAAAGGTGCGGTTGACTGGATTGCGAGCTGAACTTACCACGTTCAACACGGGTGGCAGCCTCTTGGCCACTCCCAGTGAACCGGATCCGACCAAGCAAGAATATCCTAACAAGCGAGGTTTTGACTTCATGCATTCTTACTTCGTGGGTGTGGAGGGCAACCCCACACCAAATATGAAGGCTAGCGTCAATGTCAATGTCCTGGGAACTGCGGCTGAAAATCCCATCAACGAAATTTTCTACGAAAATCGTGGTCGCCCAATAAGAGTGAGTTCTCCAGATGGGGATATTAGTCTATCCAGACCAAATACGGTCCAGGTTTATAACGCTGATTTTGCGTGGACAGCTAAGGAATTTGATGTTCGTGGCTTCTACCGAACTGGACACTATCATTGGGGCTATGAGGGTGACTTCTTTGGCTTGTACCCCGAGGCCAATTATGGACCAAATCTCGACATATATAACGGAGAAGTGCTTGGTTTGGAGCTCGATGGTAAGCAGGAACTCAAGGGTCTCAAGGCAGCGTTTGGACCGCAACTATGGTGGGGAGCTAACCCAGCTTTGCTCCTTAAGTATGGAGGAAATCTTGGAAAATTTAAGGTTACTGGCGTGTACCATGAAGATATTGATGACGCTGGTGCCGCCATTAGTTCATTTGCGGTACCCGTACCGCAAACTCGTCGCGTGGCTCTACATATCGAGCGGGCTTTTGGTCAATTTGGTGTAGAAGTAGGAGGCTTATGGGCTGGCCAACCGCTCAATGGCCGGATATTCCAAGTCACCAAAGGATCACCGGGGACCTATGAAGTTTTTACCGACAAAGTAGCCGCCAAAGACAACTGGGGTGGAAAGATCAAGTTGACCTATTCCAAGGGACCCTTTAATTGGTATGCCCAGGGTGCTGCCATGGGTTTGGTGGCCAACGGTGGAGGCGACTACACCCGCACTTTCACTGGCTGGAGACTGAAGGATTCAGGAAGTGGCAATCAAACCAATATTTTGACAGGTATTTCCTTAAACCTAGGCAATGTGCAGATCGCACCCAATTTCTTGTGGCAGAAACCAATTGTAGGCCCCATGCCCAACGAGGTCCCAGCACCGGGTAGATTGCGCAACATTCAGGATGACCCATTTGCAGTGCGTATCAATCGAGAAACAGTAGCTGGTGAATTGCTCTTTACCTTCGATCCCACTCCAGCTACGTGGATGTATGCGTGGGACAACGACATGGCCGAAGATGCTCCCTTCGCAGCAAGCGTAGGTTTCGTCTATCGTCATCATCCCACCACCATGGACGCAGCCATCGGTTTCTTCAGCAATAGGACTTCCTTCGCCTTTCCCCAGTCTGCCCCAGCACAAGACCTATGGGAAGTTAATGCACGACTCATTTCTAAACCCAGCCCCGAATTCGGCTGGATTGCAAACATTTATGGGGGCACCGGCCAAGCCAACGGCAATGATGAGCGCCTCATCAAGCGCTTTGGCTTAGATCTCAGGATGCTCCATAAGAAGGTAAAATTTGCCACCATATTCAAGGTGAATGATTGGGGACCATTTGATTATCACCGTGATTTTAACCTCACCTATCCCCTGCAGCTAACATTTGATTTATCCACCACCTTAGCTCGGCCCTCTTGGCTTAGCCTTCCAAATACCAGAATGGGTATTCAATATACTTGGCGATCACTTGATCAATATTCACCACGCTATTGTCCCACCATGGCTACGGCGAATGGCGTACCCGTCTGCAATCCCCTGGCCACAGGTTTTGACAATGGTCGAGAGTGGGAGCTGCGCACTTATGTTCACATCAATATTGGTAAGTAGAAATCTTAAAAATGACCCAGATGAAAAATGCAATGAGAATTCAATCCATCTACATAGCTTTCACAGTGCTGGCCATTTTATGTACACTCGGCTGCACCAGAGATGACGAAGATTTACAGCCAGCCACTTTTTCTAAAAATGGTGAGGTATTTATTGATGGATTTAGTGGCGGTCTGCAATACCTTCCTTTTGAAGGATCAAAGCTGAACGCCTTTACGGTTGATACGGAAACCAAGTACGAGGGTTCCGCTGCCATGAGATTTGATGTTCCCAATGAAGGCGATCCGGATGGTGCTTTTGCCGGTGCCATTTTTCCTGACGCGGGTGCCCGAGATTTAAGTGGATTTAACGCGCTCACTTTCTGGGCAAAGGCCACCCAGGCTGGCACTATTAATGAGATTGGATTTGGAAACGACTTTGCTGAGAATAAGTTTTTAGTAACAAAAAATAATCTTCAACTTTCCACCAATTGGAAAAAATATATTATTCAGATTCCCGATGCTTCTAAGTTACTTCAGGAACAAGGTATGCTTTGGTATTCGGAAGGTCCGGAAGAAGGGAAGGGATACAGCTTTTGGTTGGACAATGTGCAGTTTGAGAAGGTGGAACTTAGTGATTCGAAGCCCACGATATTAAATGGAGAAGAGGTCACCGTGGAATCTTTTATCGGAGCCGATGTTCCGATCGCACAGCTTCAACAAACGGTTACCCTGAGTTCAGAGGTAGAACAGACGGTGACCGCCGCACCAGCTTATTTTAATTTTGCATCATCAGACGCAAGCGTGGCCATAGTCAATGACTTAGGTAAAGTAGTCGTCGTCGGTCCTGGCTCAGCAACTGTTACTGCCACACTCGGTGGTATATCCGCCAGTGGTTCTTTAGTGATTAATTCGATTGGCGAATTTGTTTTCGCACCGACCCCAGAGCAAGACCCATCAGATGTAATCTCCATATTTAGCAATGCTTACGAAAATGTTCCCGTAGACTACTACAATGGATTTTGGCAATTTTCAACGACCAAAGGAGGCAATGATCTGGTCCTAAATAACGACAATATTATTTCTTACACAGATCTCAATTTTGTCGGTATCCAGTTTGCTGAGGACGTGCCAACCATCGATGCATCACAGATGACCCACTTGCACATTGACCTGCTCATAACGGAAGCCATAGAGGACAGCGATTTTTTACGGATAGGGTTAACAGATATTGGTGCTGATAATGCATTTGGTGGCGGAGATGATTCAGGTCAAGAACTTTCGTTTTCGGCACCAACCTTGGTGAGTAAGGAATGGGTGAGCCTAGACATCCCTTTGACAGATTTTACTGGTTTAATCAATCGATCCAATTTGGCGCAGGTAGTTTTTGTGTCAGACAATACCATATCAGCTGTATTAATTGACAATATTTTCTTGTACAGGTCAGAAGGACAAATGGGACCGACAGAACCAGACATGGCGGCACCGATACCTACTCAAAGCAGCGCCGATGTGATTTCGATATTTAGTGACACCTACGATGATGTACCTGTAGACACTTGGCGAACCGATTGGTCTGTCACTGATTTTGAGGATGTGACCATTGCTGGAGATCCTACGAAGAAATATGCCAACTTGGATTTTGTTGGTGTTGAGACTGTATCTAATCCAATCAATGTATCAGCTATGTCCCACTTGCACCTGGATATCTGGTCGTCTGACTACACTTTCTTTGGGCTCAAGCTGGTGGATTTTGGACCTGATGGTGTATTTGGTGGCGGTGACGATTCTGAGCATCAGGTTAATTTCGAAAATCCAATGCAGGGTGAATGGGTGAGCTTGGACATCCCGATGGCCGACTTTGTTGGATTAACCAATACAAGTAGCATCGGTCAGTTTATATTCGTTGGCCAGCCCACCGGTCGCACGACTGTGTTCTTGGATAACATCTTCTTCTATGGAGAAGGGGGTCTCGCAGCTCAAGAACCGGAAATGGCCGCCCCATTTCCTACCAACGATGCAGCCAATGTCATTTCATTATTTAGTGACGCTTATGACGATGTAGTCGTGGACACCTGGCGAACAGATTGGTCCGCAAGTGATTTTGAAGATGTAGTGGTCGCCGGCGATCCAACAAAGAAATATGCCAACCTCGATTTTGTGGGTATTGAAACAGTGGCAAGTCCTATTGACGCATCTGAGCTGACACATCTGCACCTCGATGTGTGGTCACCTAATTATACCCTCCTTGGTCTGAAACTGGTAGATTTCGGACCAGACGGTGTCTTTAATGGTGGAGATGATTCTGAACATCAAATAGATTTCGAAAATCCTATACAAGGTGAGTGGGTGAGCTTAGATATTCCTTTGGATGATTTTGTTGGCTTAACCAATACGAGTAGTATTGCTCAATTTATTTTCGTGGGTCAGCCTACCGGTGCTACTACCATTTTTCTAGATAACCTGTTCTTTTACGGTGATGATGGTGGTGGCATACCGAGCGTGCCTGACCAAGCAGCACCGATGCCTACTCGAGACGCCGCCAACGTCATTTCTTTATTTAGTGAGACCTATGACGATGTGCCGGTAGATTCTTGGCGGACAGATTGGTCAGTAGCCATTTTTGAAGATTTACTTGTTCAAAATGACTCCGTCAAGAAATATTCAGAGATGGACTTTGTAGGTATAGAGACCGTTACCAATGTTGTCGATGCATCCGAAATGACTCATATTCATCTCGATCTCTGGTCTGCGGATCTGACAAATTTCGGCCTTAAAATTGTCGACTTCGGCGCGGATGGTGTTTTTGGCGGGGATGATTCCGA
Source organism: Saprospiraceae bacterium (assembly GCA_965223215.1). Taxonomy (GTDB): domain Bacteria; phylum Bacteroidota; class Bacteroidia; order Chitinophagales; family Saprospiraceae; genus JABDMH01. The sequence continues at coordinate 2,372,554 of CBDCVZ010000010.1, forward strand.
GCATCAAATCAATATTGAAAATCCGGTGCAAGGTGAGTGGGTCGGATTGGACATTCCGCTTAGCGATTTTGCTGGTCTCACCGGGCAAAATCATTTAGCTCAATACATCCTCGTTGCCCAGCCCACTGGCACATCGACCATCTATCTGGATAACTTTTATTTCTACAAGGAGTAGCATTTGGTAATTGATATTATTGGTAAATAAAATAGGTGAGCCAATAATTGGGTTCGCGTCCATCTACTAATCAAGTGTTTTTCAAGGCATAAGAATTCATGAGCACCACTGCAGACTACCCTTTGGAAAAGGAGATGATTGAGGGTCTACCATATTTCAAGATAAGCCATATAGATTCCATGCGGCCATTTTTGATGACTCTGGTTAGTCCATCAAATCATTGGATGTACATTTCCAGCAATGGCGGTCTCAGCGCTGGGCGCAAGGATGCTGATGGCTCCATTTTTCCATACTACACAGACGACAAGATTACTGAGTCAGCCGAAATCACCGGGAGCAAAACCATTTTTCGCATTAAGAGAGAAAATAAAGTACAGCTCTGGGAGCCTTTTTCCTTGCGACATGATGCCAGGTCTGATATTAAACGTAACCTCTACAAAAGTACCTTCGGCACCGACATCCTATTCGAGGAAATAAATTATGATCTGGGACTGACTTTTAAATATCGATGGTCGACAAGTAGTAGATATGGCTTTGTGAAGAAATCGTACTTGACGAACAACAGTTCACGCGCTCAGGAAGTATCCGTGCTCGATGGTTTACAAAATTTATTGCCTTCCGGTGTCCCCAGTTTATTGCAACAGAATGCCAGCAATTTGGTGGATGCTTACAAACGCAGCGAACTCGTACTTACTGTAGGGCTGGGCATCTATACCTTAAGTGCCCTCATAGTAGATCGAGCTGAACCAAGCGAAGCGCTAAAGGCCACCGTCGTGTGGTCTTCAGGACTAGATGGTCATTCCTATTTGCTCTCTTCATTACAACTGGATCATTTTCGGCAGGGTATTCCACTTCATCAAGAATTGGATATAAAGGCGGAAAAGGGAGCTTATTTTATTTGCGCGGACTTAAATTTGGCGCCCACTCAGGTACACGAATGGACCACCGTGGCGGATGTAAATAAAAACCACACGGACGTGATCGAGGTCATAAATCGCCTTGCTCAGGACCATGACCTCACTAAAGAGGTCGAAAATGACGTGGAGGAAGGGAGAAAAGCATTGATAAGAATGGTTGGTGCAGCTGATGGATTGCAACTCAGTTCCGATCAACTTGGCAATGCCCGTCATTTTTCTAATTGTTTATTTAATATCATGCGTGGCGGGATATTTGATGACAATTACGCCATTAAAAAGAGTGATTTTGTCAACTACTTGCAAGGTGCCAATAAGATTCTTTTCGACAGGTATCGAGCGAACCTCTGTACCCTTCCGAAAAAGTGTACCCTTGCTGAAATTAGAGAGCTATCTGCCTCGATTTCAGATCCTGATCTTACCAGGCTAACGATCGAATATTTGCCCCTGTGGTTCAGCCGGAGGCATGGAGACCCGAGCAGGCCTTGGAACAAATTCTCCATAAATACACAACGCGAGAGCGATCATTCCCGGATTCTTGATTATGAAGGCAACTGGCGCGATATATTCCAGAATTGGGAAGCACTTGCCTACTCATATCCCGAGTTTATCGACGGAATGATTCACAAATTCTTAAATGCATCGACCCGCGACGGCTACAACCCATATCGCATCGCCAAAGGCGGTATTGATTGGGAAATCATAGATCCGGAAGATCCCTGGTCCTACATTGGATACTGGGGTGATCATCAAATCATCTACCTCTTGAAATTGCTTGAACACATGGATGCTCACCATCCCAACCTGTTAGTAGGGTACTTCGATCAGGAGGTATTTGTGTTTGTAGATGTGCCCTACAGAATAAAAGCTTATGAAGCCAACCTAGCGGATCCAAAAAATACCGTGACTTTTGACCACGCTGCTGACTCGGCCTTGCGCCATCAAATGCAAGAGTTGGGAGCAGATGGGGCACTTCAAACCTATGTGGATGGGTCTATTGTACATGTGAATCTATTGGAAAAAATACTTGTCACAGTACTGACAAAGGTTTCCAATTTCATTCCCGAAGCTGGCATTTGGATGAACACTCAGCGCCCTGAATGGAACGACGCAAACAATGCCCTGGTCGGCAATGGAGTATCCGTGGTTACCCTTTGCTATCTCAAAAGATTTCTTCTCTTTTTGCAGACATTGATCCAAAGCAAACGAACACACGTGTCTATCTCTATTGCTTTAGATGAATTTCTAAGGGCTATCCACGAAACCCTCGCTAGCTATCAACATGAACTATCGGGCTCCATCACTGATCGCAGTAGAAAAGCGATTATGGACGGTCTGGGCAGAGCAGCCAGCCACTATCGCAGCTCGGTTTACGAGCAGCCGATGAGCGAGAAGCAGGAGCAAATATCCATGGATCGGTTGGATGAATTTATTGAATTGACCCTATTATATGCATCCCATACCATTGATTCCAACAAGCGATCTGACGGACTCTATCATGCATACAACATAATAACCGTGGCCGAAGAAGAAGTGAAAATCGGTCGGCTTGACGAAATGTTGGAAGGGCAAGTGGCCGTACTCAGCTCCGGTCACCTCACTGCCGACGAATCCTTGGCGGTGCTTGATGCGCTGAAAGCAAGTGAGCTATATCGGCGCGACCAAAAGAGCTATTTATTGTATCCAAATAAGTCATTGCCAGGATTTCTCGACAAGAATATTATTCCCACCGAGCTCATGAAGTCGTCAGCGCTACTCCGAGCATTAATTAAGGAAGGTGATACCACAATTGTGGAGCAGGATGTCAACGGAGCCTACCACTTCAATAGTAATTTCAAAAATGTAGCTGACTTAGAAGTGGCACTTAACGCATTGAGCGCATCCGAATACCAAGGCCTATTAGAAGAAGAACATAGAAATGTATTAGACATTTACGAGGTGGTATTTAATCACAAGGCATTTACCGGTCGATCGGGCACTTTCTTCGGATACGAAGGCCTGGGATCGATTTATTGGCACATGGTCTCCAAGCTACAACTCGCCGTCCAGGAAGCTTGTTTTTGGGCAGATAAAAATGCCTCGCCGCCTAGCACCCTACTTCGCCTAATCGACCACTATTACGAAATTAAAGCTGGTATTGGGGTCCATAAACCACCGGCGCTCTATGGTGCTTTTCCAACCGATCCGTATTCCCACACACCGGGTGGCAAAGGAGCACAACAGCCTGGAATGACGGGTCAGGTGAAAGAAGATATCCTCTCGAGATTTGGCGAGCTCGGAATTCAAGTTTCCAATGGAAGCCTTCATTTTCGCCCCTCTATACTAAGGCAATCAGAATTGCTCAAAATTCCTTCAACCTTCGATTACGTCGATGTAAAATCACAACTTAAACATGTTCATCTAAGAGCCAACTCGCTGGTTTTCACTTATTGTCAAATACCGATTATCTATTCGATGGGTGAAAGAGAATGTCTGTCCATTCATTTTACCGATGCTACCACCATCCATTCAGATGGCTTATCTATTGATCCTGATACCAGTCAACGTATTTTTCGTCGCACGGGCATGATTGCACAAATCGAAGTGGAATTAACAGCCACCAATCTTCTCAATTGATACGCTAATACCATGCAAACCAATTCCATTTACAACCGTATTTTTAATGAAGTAAGAATACTTTCCCTAGCACTTCTGACCTTTTCAATGGGATGTGCGGAAAGAGAAACACAGAAATCACCAGACATGCAAACCGAAAAGACGATGCTGAAGGCAATGGATATTTTAGGAAACCCCCAATACCTGGCGATGTCTTATGGTGGTTATCGACACGTCGACCAAATAAAGGAACCTTCCATTGACGATCTTAGAGAAGACCTTTTGATACTATCAGCTATGGGTATTAAAATATTGCGCACATACAAATTAAATAGACCACATGCTGCTAATTTATTAAAGGCGATTTCGGAAATTAAAAGCACCAATCCAGCATTCGAAATGTACATAATGTTGGGCATCTGGATCAACTGTGAGCAAGCGTTTACAGACCACCCCAATCACGATGGCGAAAATGAAGTAGAAAATCGGCAGGAGATTGAACAGGCCGTTCTTTTGGCTAATTCTTACCCAGATATTGTAAAAGTATTGGCAGTGGGTAATGAGGCCATGGTCAAATGGGCTGCCAGCTACTTTGTACAACCCCGTGTGATATTACGATGGGTAAATCACTTACAAGATCTTAAGGCTACCGGAAAACTAGACAAAAATCTATGGATTACCAGTTCCGACAATTTTGCATCCTGGGGTGGAGGAGGTGAGGAATACCATGTACCCGACCTCACCAGTCTGCTCCATGCGGTGGACTATATTTCTCTGCATACTTATCCTATGCATGACACGCACTACAATCCAGCATTCTGGGGTCATCCAGCAGAGGAGAGCACTTTGACGGACGAAGAAAAGATTACTGCCGCCATGGAGCGCGCACTGAAATATGCCCAAAACCAATACCAAAACACCCTAAAATATATCCGTAGCCTTGGCGTGGAAAAACCCGTGCACATTGGTGAGACTGGCTGGGCCACTTTCTCAAATGGTCACTACGGCCCAGATGGATCTCGGGCATGTGACGAGCTGAAGGAAGCCATGTATTACCAGATGATCCGTGATTGGACCAATGACCAGGGAATTTCTTGCTTTTATTTTGAAGCCTTTGATGAGATTTGGAAGGATGCCAATAATCCGGGTGGCTCAGAAAATCATTTCGGCCTATTCGACATCAATGGCCAAGCAAAATATGCGCTCTGGGATCTCGTCGATCAGGGCGTATTTGAAGGGTTAAGCCGAGGTAACCATCCGATTTCTAAGACCTATGGTGGTGACAAAGATGCGCTACTACGTGATGTGTTGGCACCACCCGCTCAGCATTAGTTCACTTTCGTGATCCACTGAATCATGCACACCGCCAAAGCTCGATCAGATTAATTCTGTAATTTTTATCAAACTCAACGAAAGCCAAATTAAATATTATGACGAATTACAAAACGGCTGCCAAAGACAAAGTACCCATTGGGCAGAAGGCTGCATTTGGCGCGGGGCACCTGGTGTTAAATCTTCTTCCGGGAGCACTGGGGTTTTTCATGTTCTTCCTGCTCACTGCTTTTGGTATGGATCCCTTCCTAGCCGGACTTCTGGGCGGTCTTCCCCGGATTTTTGATGCCATTACAGATCCGATCATGGGTTTTATATCTGATAATACTAAATCTAGGTTCGGTCGCAGGAGACCCTATATATTTATCGGAGCGATCTTGAGCGGAGTATTTTTTGCCCTGCTTTGGCAATTGAATGAAAATAATTCTCAAATGTTCAATTTCTGGTATTTCCTGATCATGTCTATGGTCTTTTTGATTGGAAATACCATGTTTGCCACTCCATTGGTAGGGCTTGGCTACGAAATGACATCTGATTACAACGAGCGGACGCGATTGATGGCATTTTCACAAACGATGGGTCAAATTGCATGGATGATTGTACCTTGGTTTTGGGTCATTATTGCTGATCCAGCAATTTTCACATCTCAGGCCGTAGGTGTCCGTCAATTGTCTCTCATTGTGGCGGCTATTTGTATGGTATTAGGAATTCTTCCTGCCATCTTCTGTAAGGGCATCGACTCTGCACGGATGGAAAATAGGGCCGAGATCAGTTGGAATACGCTCCTTTCCAATTTCACTGAATTATTTAAAGGTATTTCGCAAGCGATGAAAAATGTATCGTTTGTCAGATTGTGTGGAGCGACTTTCCTCGTGTTTAATGGGTTCCAAATGGTAGCAGCCTTTAGTGTCTATATCATCGTTTTTTATATGTTCAATGGCAGCTACGAGGGTGCTGGTACCTGGCCTGCATGGTTCTCATCAATCACCGCAATGGTCACAGCATTTCTGGTAATTCCAATAATTTCACGGATGGCAGATAAGTTGGGTAAGAGAAAGGCCTTCATTGCCTCAACCGTCATTTCCATCATAGGATACTTATTGAAATGGTGGGCCTTCAATCCCGACAACCCCTGGTTGCTCTTTATGCCCATTCCCTTTATGGCATTTGGACTGGGTGGACTTTTCACCTTGATGATGAGCATGACTGCTGATGTCTGTGATTTGGACGAACTCAATAATGGCATGCCCAGAAAAGAGGGAACCTTTGGAGCCATTTACTGGTGGATGGTGAAACTGGGACAAGCCTTGGCCTTGGTACTTGGGGGGCTCGTACTCAAACTCATAGGCTTTGATGGAAATGCGGCCCAACAGTCCGCCTCCACCCTACTTAATTTACGAATCGCAGATATTGTCATTCCTGCATTTACAGCATTCCTCGCGATATTGGTTATGTGGAAATACAATCTAACTGAAGAGCGAGCGCGCGCCATCAAAGCAGAACTCGTGGAACGAAGAGGCGAATTATAATTAATCCAATAATCAAACAAGCAAAATGTCTACAGAATTAATAATTATCCTTATCGGTGCTGTCTTGATAATCATTGCTCTCGTTGATGCCCTATTGTCACTTAATCTGGTAAAGCCACAGTTGCGCATCTTATTGGGAATACTTGGCTTACTCTTGATCATTTTTGGTGGTTATTCCTTTGGAGCTGTAAACCAGCAAGGGCCACTTGAACAAGTGCATGTAGGCAACAAAAGAACTATTGACTATCCCGTCGAAAAAGTGCAAGTAGTATCGCCTCTCGAAGGCGATTCAGTGAAATGTCGAATTCTGACGATGGGATTATATCCAGACGGGCACCAGAAAGACATATGGGTGCTTTTAAAACCCTCAGACAACAAATACTACCCCCAATCAGACCATACCAACACCTCGTACAAGAGAAACGGTGAATGGCAGGTAATTACCAGATTCGGGGGGGACAAAGGCGAAGCATATGACATTATCGTCTATGAAGCAGATCCAGAGGCCTCACATTTTTTTAGTATGACCATTGAAAATTGGAAAGAGATGCTTTCCTATCCTGGTCTTTCCGCCCAGGAGTTACCAAGCGGCATTGATGAGGTGGATAAAATTGTAGTCTTTTTGGAAGAGAATTGTAGAGGTGTTCACTAGAGACGCCATGTCACAAGTAATATTCATATAAACATAAAAAACAGAATTTACCATATCATGTCCTTTAGACCAGATAAATTATTGCACCAAGCAGGAGTTGATTATTCACTAAAATCGCCTGACCAACTCAGCCAATTATTTTCCGAGGTGTTTTCAAAAGGTATGCATGGTCTGTGCTTTAGCCTTTATGTGGATGGCCAAAGACCAGGGGATTTAATTTCTGACAGCCAAGTAAAAAGGCGAATGGATATTATCCGATCACACACAAAATGGATACGTTCATTTTCTTGCATTGATGGCAACGAACACATTCCACGCATTGCCAAACAGCAAGGGCTAAAAACCTTGGTAGGAGCTTGGATCGGAGATGACCCTGAACTAAACGAGCAAGAAATCGATGGGCTCATCAAACTAGCCGAAGCTGGCATGGTCGACATTGCGGCCGTTGGAAATGAAGTAATGTATCGTGGCGATATCTCCGAAGACGAACTATTGGTCTATATCCAGCGTGTGAAGGAGGCCCTACCAAATATCCAAGTAGGATACGTCGATGCCTATTATGAATTTAGTGAGCGGCCGAAAATCACGGAGGCCTGTGATGTACTTCTCGTAAATTGCTACCCTTTCTGGGAGGGGTGTGATATTGATTACTCCCTTTTATATATGAAACAGATGTATCATCAGGTGGAGCAGGCTGGAGGTGACAAAAGGGTCATCATCACAGAAACCGGCTGGCCAAGTGCCGGTGGTGGCCTTAAATCGGCCGAGCCCTCCGTGGCGAACGCAATTAAATATTTTATTAATGCCCAACTTTGGTCTCTCGAAGAAAACATTGATATGTTCTATTTCTCATCATTTGACGAATCTTGGAAAGTAGGTCCTGAAGGAGACGTAGGGGCACATTGGGGTATTTGGGATCGCGATGAAAATTTAAAATATTGATTCCCCGTCTAATATTTGATCATTGACACCCTATCACCGTCCTTAGCATCCAGCCATTGCTGTGCCGGATTCCGCCAAAATCAAGACCCTAGTATTTCTTGCCCAACCTATGAGCAAACCTTGGAGGATCTTCCTAATCACCACGGGCATTACCTGCGTCTTAAGAGGTAGAGCCACACGATCAACTAGGACCGGAAGTCATTGGACCGAAAAGCATTGAGGACTCTTTTAGGATGACCGGAGCCCCAAAAATGTAGCAAGAGACCCCCCCTCCGAAGCAGACGAGCCTCAAACATAAACCGCACCATAGTATGGTCACTTGGTCACCGCTTTATCAGATATCTGAGCACCTACTAACCGGGCATCAAAGGGAGGCATTTTATTTTGTACTTTGAAAGTTACCTCTTGTCGAGAGGTTAGGTAGCACCCCCGAGCGGACGGGTTCGATGTTTATATTTGAGCTGATCGCACCAAATGAAATAAATAAAAATTAACTGACGATGAATTACACCTGGAGATTATTCTATTTATTTGGCATGATGTACTGCGGAACCCTGTCTGCACAAAATCAAGTAACCATGACCTATGAGGAATACATTCGTTCAGGTGCACCGAGCGAAAAAGAAATTGATGTTTTTCTTAACCAGCGATCCTGGGCCCAATTCGATGCTGAACTAGGATACGTGCTGGGAAATTACACACCAAAAGATGGCATTGACGAAAGCGCCACCATCTCCACAAGTCAGGATAATGGAGCCAGAACTGCCTTTGTGTATGCTGATAAACCCGCAAGAATAAATACTTATGGAAACAGCTTCACGCAATGCCATCAAGTGAGTGATGCGGAAACCTGGCAGGAATATTTAGCAGGTCATCTGGGTGAGCCGATCCGAAATTTTGGCATGGGCGGATACGGTGTCTATCAGGCCTATCGGAGGATGATGAGAGAAGAGGAATCTGAAAACCAAGCGCAACACATCATCTTCTACATCTGGGGTGGCGATCACATTCGCAGCTTATTTAGATGCCGCTACCTAGCCTTTCGCGAATGGACGGATCGCAATAATACCCTGGAGGGTGAGGGAGTTATGTTTCACGGCAACTTTTGGCCAAATCTCGAAATGGATTTGGAGACCGGCACCTTCACTGAGTACGAAAGTAAAATAAGATCTGCTGAAGATCTCAAAAAAATGACAGACCCCGACTGGTTGGTGGAAAATGTTCGGGATGACTTAGCCCTGCAGATGTTTCTTTACCTGCAAGGCAAAGTCAGTGACCTACCAATCGAAAGTCTAAGGAAATTGAGTGAGCACCTCGATCTTACCCTTTCATGGGAGTCGCAGCAACTTCAATCATCTGTAGCAATACTGCTTGACAAGTATTCCTTTGCGGCCACTAAGTACATTTTAGAACGCATCAAATCATATGCCGACAGGAAGGGGAAGAAACTGCTGGTGGCCTTATTTGATCCCTACCGAGTATTGCGACCGTTACTCGAAGGCCAGGTCCGCTATGACCAGGAAATAGTGGAGTTCCTCAAGCATGGTAATTATCATTACTTTGATATGAATTTAGCACACGTTGAAGATTATCAAGATTTTAAGATCAGTGTTGAGAAATATTTCCAACGTTATTTTATCGGACACTACAATCCGCTGGGCAATCATTTTTTTGCCTATCAAATTAAATCGGATGTGATCAAAATGTTGGATCCAAAACCTTTTACATATGGCTCACGAACTGATCAATCGGTCAATTTTGAAGGGTATTTAAATAGGTATTGATTTGGCAGATGTTCATCATGCCAAATCAAAACAGAGGATCCGGAGGATTGGTTTAAATTAATTTTCTTTGTGCCAGCAAATGAAAAAAATCCTTCGAGTGACCGGTATAATGATTGGCAGTATCATTGTCTTCTTGGTTGTAGCAATCACCCTATTTATCAGCTTGAGTCCACAGTTTGGAGGCAAACTTACGGGGGAATTGAAGCAAACCTACCGGCAGTCCAAACAATGGAATGGAGAAAAGTTTGAAAATACCTCTCCCACCCCACTAGATATGCCCCTGGGTACGATACTTAAGGTAATCGCCAAACAATTTGAAAATATCCCCAATCGCAGACCAGAAAAGGAAATAGTAGTCGAGAAAACTCAATGGACGCAAAGATCCTCGCCGCGATTGGTTTGGTTTGGGCATTCAACATTCCTGCTTGAACTAGGGGATAAGAACATCTTACTTGATCCTATGTTTGGGGATGTGCCTGCACCTTTACCCTGGTTGGGCCAAAAAAGGTATAGCAATACTTTGCCCTTAACTGTTGACGAATTACCCTCTATTGATGCAGTTTTGCTAAGTCACGATCATTACGATCACCTAGACTACGGCAGTATTATCAAACTAAAATCAAAAGTGGATCACTTTTTTGTGCCTACAGGCGTAGGTCGGCATTTAATTCGTTGGGGTGTGGAACAAAAGAACATCACCGAATTAGATTGGTGGGAAGAGTCTGCATTGGACGACATCCAACTAGCACTCACACCAGCACGTCATTTTAGTGGCCGTTCATTTGGTGACCGGACCACCACCTTGTGGGGTTCGTGGGTGATTCAATCCGACAGTACGAGCATCTATTTCAGCGGTGACAGCGGTTACGACAACCATTTCAAGAAAATCGGCGCCAAATATGGTCCGTTTGATTTTGCCATGCTCGAATGTGGTCAGTATTACAAGGAGTGGAAACCGATCCATATGACTCCAGAACAAACCATCCAAGCTGCCATTGACGTACAGGCGGAAGTAGCCATGCCCATTCACTGGGGAGCTTTTACCTTGGCTTTTCATGAATGGACTGATCCGGTGGAAAGGGCTAGTAAACACGCCAAAAAATTAAATGTAAATCTCTGTACACCGAGGATTGGAGAACCAATTATCATTGGAGAGCATTATCCAAATACGGCCTGGTGGCGAGTGTACTGAATAAAAGCGTACTTTGATTCGATCATCTATTAAGCAATATTTCTTACGTGGTCTTTGGTTTATTTCGCTTTGCCTGTTTAAGAATCTGGGATCTCTGGCCCAAGATGGCAACTACCAATATTATCACGAGCAGGTCAATAAAGCTCAAGAGCTAATCGCAACACAGGCCTTTGGTCCTGCCCTATCTATCTACGACCAGCTATTTAAGGACTTCGAATTTATTTTTCTGCGAGACTACCACGTAGCTGCTCAAATCGCTCTATCTCTCAGGGATACCGTTAAAACCAAAGCATTCCTTGAAAGAGCCCTGGCTGGTGGATGGACCAAGCGTTCATTAAGAAAAAATAGGTTTCTCTCGACACACCTACCACAATCTGTTTGGATGGAGCTGAAAACATCCTATCCCCAACTCAAAAAACAAAATCAAAGCAGGCTCAACCAATCACTGCGCTCCATGGTCAAAAAAATGTTTATCAAAGATCAGCGCAAAGCATTTAAGGCCCTATTTTTTTTCAGTGATAAATCGAGAACAAAATATGCCGTCGAGCGTTTTGCTCCTCATAGCGAGGAACAGATGACTGAACTACTGCTCATATTGTCTCAGTATGGTTTTCCCAGCGAACAATTGATTGGCAATGATTTTTGGGCAGCCACCATACTCAGCCATCATAATTCGATTTCGACGGCTTATAATCAGAGCGACACCCTATTTCTTCAGATTAGACCAAGACTCAAGATCGCTTGGCTGGCAGGACAAATATCTGCGTTTGAACTGGCCCTGATCAATGCCTGGTACATTGCGACCACCAATGAGGGGACGGGCGATGGATATGGGATCTTATTCACACCAGATGAATCAGACTTAGATATGGTAGATCGAAACAGAATGAAGGTGGGACTTTGTACGATCGCTGTCAGAAACAAGCTCTTGGCATTGGAAAAAAGTATCGGAATGCAATTCTACCTAGAGGAAGCGTCGTGGATCGAGTGAAATTGATCGATCCATGGCTCGAAGCCGCTGGTATTTAATACTTTGTAAGTCAAAACGAAAAGTGTATGATGTTACTAAATGTCACTCCACGGCTGAGAATCTTCTGTTGGCCCATGTTAATTATAGCGCTCACAACCGCAAGAGGTCAGGAGTCATTTGATGCGTCTGCGATGGACCAATATTTTCAAGACATGGTCACTGCTTGGGAAGTACCGAGTGCCACCATTGGGATTGTCAAAGACGGCAGAACCATCTTCTCTGGTCAATATGGGGTTAAAGAAGTTGGTAAACCGGAAGCTCCAGACGAGAATACACTCTATGCCATTGCCTCGAATTCAAAAGCGTTTACCTCTGCACTGATTGGAATGTTGGTCGAGGATGGAAAACTTGGTTGGAATGACAAGGTAAAGGAACATCTGCCCTACTTTGAGTTATATGATCCCTGGGTGAGTCAAGCAGTCACGGTACGAGATTTATTGTGCCATCGGGTTGGTCTAGGTACTTTCAGTGGCGACGTCATTTGGTATAAGTCAGATTTAACCTCCGAAGAAATCATACGTCGTACTAAGCATCTCCCAAAGGCCTATGATTTTCGTGCTGGATATGGATATTCAAATTTAATGTACATCACCGCAGGAGAATTAATTCGGAAAATAACTGGCCAGACCTGGGGAGAAAATGTCGAGCAACGCATCTTAGCCCCACTGGGCATGAATCGCACCATCACCACTGTAAAGAAATTGGACGACAAGGGAAACTATGCCACACCACACGCACGTGAAGATGACCGAAATATTCCTATAGAGTGGGAAGACTGGGAACAGATCGCAGCTACCGGCGGAATTATTTCCAGTGTAGCGGATATTTGCAAATGGATGATTTTTAATTTAAATCATGGTATACATGAAGGAGATACACTACTCTCAAAAAGGACCCGCAATTTAATCTGGACTCCGCACAACAATTTTACCGTCGATCATACCAGTATCAATGATTTCGATCGACACTTTAATGGCTATGGGTTGGGTTGGGGATTGAGTGACTATCGGGGCAGATTGAGAGTAGGGCATACTGGAGGTTATGATGGAATGATTACTGCCGTCAATTTAATTCCTGATGAAAATCTGGGTGTTGTCGTATTGACCAACGGCATGCAGAGCCCCATCATGGCAGCCACTTATTATGCACTTGACATGCTGCTAGAAGGTGAGTCGGTAGACTGGTCATCAAAGCATTTAGATCAAAGACAGAAAGGACGGGCAGCTGATACTCGAATTGCCGACCGAAAAGCCAAGCACGTGATTGGTACCTCGCCATCTGAAGCGGCCAGCCATTTTGCCGGCACCTATCGATCAGACATCTATGGTGATATCGTCGTCCAGGACAAAAACAATCAATTATTCCTCGACTTTGAACACTCCCCAACACTATCGGCCACTTTATCCCATTGGCACTATGACGTATATGAGATAAAATGGGATCAACCCCAGGCTTGGTTTAACTTCGGGACCGTCAAATTCGTGACCGACAGTGACATGCAAGTCACTGGCTTGGAATTCAATGTTCCCAATAATGACATTTTCTTTGAAGAATTAAAACCTTACAAGGTGAAGGAGATGGAGTAAACTTAGTCAAGCCAGTGAAAATTTCTAATACAACGGGGCAAGGGCCCTGACACTTTACAAGGTCACTACGCAGATGATAGTGGTTTTTGAGCATGATACGACCAAATGTGCCGGATCTTGCGACTTATTTTACATACTTTTAGAACCTTCATTCGGTAGAGTAATTGCAAAGTTTAAATATCAAGACTGCATACTTGTTCATATTTCTTAACGTTTGTTTGGGATTCGTATCCCATGCTCAGCCTACTCAGCACACCGAGATCTCCAAGGCTTACGATGCGCTGATCGGTCCTGAAAACACCGAGCTCTATACTGGCCCTCAATTTCAGGATGGGCAACGAAATGCTTGGGATGGAAGCCACATTTACCTGACATCCCCAAACTATCAAACCGGCACGGTAGTCTATAGGGATCAAGAATATCTGGATGTGTCCTTAAAATATGACTTGTTTGAAGATCAAGTAAGCATTCAATCCCCTGAGTATCTTCCCACTTTCAGAATAAAGCTCATCCCGGCATATATATCTGGCTTCTCCCTTCATGGACATCAGTTCGTTAACCTAAAGGATCAAACCCAAGAACAAGGCAACGGATTTTATGAAATCGCGATGATCGGTAAGAATATCTCTTTCTTCATTAAGCACCGAAAAAAGAAGAAAAGAGAAACTGTCGACAGGGTGCTACAATATCGATTTGAAGAGGACAACCATTACCTCCTTCAATTCCGCCAGAAATTTCATACCATTTTCTCACTTCGAGATCTCAAAGCCCTTTTTCCAGAACGATATGAGGATATTCGACATTACCGGCGTCTGAATAGGTCACTTGCTAAACATCAGCCCGATGAATTCATGATCAAGCTCGCTACGTATTTGGATGAAAAACTAAACCAATAAACCCAGTGTCACGCTTGATGCAAAAAACCGGATGCTTGGTCGTAGGCCTATTTCTTGGCTTCACATCAGTTTTCAGTCAGGCAGATCAACTCATTTCAGTAGGCTACGACAGCTTGCCTCTTAGGGAAGCACTGATAAAGCTGGAAGAAATCACGAAAATGACCTTCTTTTTCAATGAAGCATGGTTAGAAAACATCTATGTGAATAAAAGGTATCAAGATCAGGATCTGAAAGGACTGCTCGATGATCTCCTGAAAAATACGAGCATTAATTATTTTATCCAGAATGACCGGATCATTCTTCTGAACAATAACGTGATCCAGCCGTCCCTGCCAAGCGGATTCTTTGAACAAGTTTTGACGGAAGCTGACTCGGCGCCGAACCGACCTCCCATCTTTCAACAAGAATTTCTTTCCTCACCGGCAGAACGAGACCTTATTACCATCGGAAAGACGGATCCGAGCAGCGTCGGACAAATATTCCAAGTCTCGGGTCAAGTCACGAATCATTCGGATGGCCGACCGATAGAAGATCTTGCCATTTTTACCTCGGATCGAACCCTATATGCGGTCACTGATTCAAATGGATTTTTTCGAATCAATTTGCCAGAGGGCCATCACATTTTGGAAACCGAACTGCTAGGCTACGAGAAAATCTATCAACCGATTCTTGTATACGGTGATGGCACCCTGAGTCTGGGCATCCCCGAGGCAATCGAATTACTCGATGAAGTAGTAGTCCGATCAAACCGAGATGCCAACGTGAAGGACGCCGTCGTTGGTGTGTCAACCATCGACGTCGAGGGAATTAAGAATATTCCACTGGTTTTAGGTGAACGAGATATTTTGCAGGTCGCGACAACACTACCCGGCATTACTAAGGCCGGAGAAGGGGCTGATGGACTGAATGTCAGAGGAGGCAGATCTGATCAGAATTTAGTTTTATTGGATGATGCCGTCTTATACAATCCCGCTCATTTCTTGGGTCTTTTTTCCGCTGTCAATCCTTTCACTACCCAATCTCTCGAAATTTATAAAGCCAGTATTCCAGCGGAATTTGGAGGACGTCTATCGTCAGTATTTGATATGGAGACCAAAGCTGGCAACAAAAATGAATTCGCAGGAGAAGGATCGATTGGTCCTGTGACCGGAAATCTCGTGATCGAAACTCCGATCATCAAAGGTAAATCTTCCATCATTGCAGGCGTAAGAGCTACTTATGCAGAATATATTTTAAGAATGCTCGATCAAAGTTCCTTAAGAAACAGTCAGGCAAACTTTTACGATGGTATTCTCAAGTACACCCATGATATCAATCAAGATAATTTATTAGAAGCCACTTTCTATTACAGCAAAGATAACTTCAGCCTATCCACCGATTCTCTGTTTGGATTTAGCAATCGATTGGTCTCACTCAAATGGAATCGATTGCTCAATCAGAGAAAGTGGTTTTCCATCATGGTTACGAATAGCCAATATCAATACGACCTCCGATTCGATGGGGATGCAAACACCGATTTCGATTTTGGCTATGTCCTAAATGAAAGTCTGGCCAAAATATTGGTAGAGCATGATCTATCGGGTGGCCATAAATTAAATTATGGCTTGAGCACCAAACTATATGTGACCGATCCAGGAACGATTCAACCATTGGGGCTTGACTCCGATGTAGACTTCAAGGCGGTAGATCGGGAAAAGGGCTTGGAATCTGCCCTTTACTTATCTGATCTCTACGAAATCAGTGAGCGTTGGTTATTGGATTTGGGTCTCCGATATTCGTTTTATATTTCCCTTGGAAGCGCCTCACAAAATGTTTACAGACCGGGAGTGCCCCGAAATGAGAGTGCAGTACTAGAAGTACGAAATTACGGAAATAACGAAATCATTAAAACATATGGTGGTCTTGAGTATCGAATTTCAGCTCGATATCTTTTGGGACCGGAATGGTCGGTCAAGGCGGGGATCAATCGGACCATCCAGTACATTCATCTATTAACTACGAACACCACCCAAAGCCCCACAGATATTTGGAAATTATCAGATCTCAATATTAAACCACAGCGGGCCGATCAATTTTCTATTGGCTTATTCAAAAATATCGTGTCTAAAAACCTGGAATTGAGTATCGAGGGATACTATAAGAGAATGCAGGACCTGCTGGATTACAAAATTGGTGCACAACTCATTTTAAACGATGCACTTGAAACGGAGCTGTTGCAAGGTGCTGGTAAGGCATACGGTGGAGAGTTTCTTATAAAGAAGACCACAGGAAGACTTAATGGCCACTTAGGATACAGCTACTCGAGGGCCTTGATAAAACTCGAGAGCACACTGCGAGAGGAACAGGTAAATGATGGAAATTTTTTCCCAGCAAATTTCGATAAGCCGCATGACTTTTCAATGATTGCGAATTACCGGTTTACTAAACGCATCAGCGCCTCTCTCAACTTCGTCTACCAAACGGGTAGGCCGGTCACCTATCCTGTAGGAAAGTTTTTCTTTGCTGATCAAGAACACGTCTTGTATAGCGATCGAAATCAATTTAGGATTCCCGATTACTACCGACTAGATCTCGGTATCAACATTGAGGGCACACATAAAAAGAAAAAATTAGCTCACAGTTTTGTGAATTTATCTGTCTACAATTTATTGGGCCGGAATAACCCCTATTCTGTATTTTTTGTCAATGATGGAGGGCGCATCAAGGCATTTAAGACTTCGGTCTTCGCTATTCCAATTCCCACCCTCACCTACAATTTCAAATTTTAGGTAATTGCGAATCACCTGGAAAATATCGCCTTCGATTTTTGTGCTGCTTTTGTTTGCTTGCACAGAACCCTTCACCATCGAAACCAATGACTTTGATAGGGTCTTGATTGTCGAGAGTTTAATCACCAATGAAATGAAGCATCATCGGGTTAAGTTATCCCGATCCACCCCTCTTGAGGATGCCGAACGACAGGTCGAAAATCAAGCACAAGTGCAAATTGAATCCAGCGAGGGCAAAACCTATGAATTTACACAGGATGTTGAAACGGGGCAATATATATCCACTTCGGCATTTCAAGCCGAACCCGAAACAAATTATACATTGAAAATAAGTACCATTGATGGACGAAGCTATCAGTCTAAACCAGTTCAATTACCACCAACGGCTCAGATTGATCGAGTACATACCGAGCCGATCGTATTTGATGGCCTAGAGGGTATCATGATATTCGTTGATGCTAAAGAAGGCACTGGAGAGGCACCCTATCTCCGATATGAGTACGAGGTGACCTATAAAATAAAAGTGCCGAAGCCATCTAATTGGGCATGGGAAATTCAAGGCTATGACTTTAGATCTGGATTTTACGATTTAAATCTCACTCGCAGAAAACCTGAAACCATCTGTTATTCCATGTATCGATCTGCCGGCATACTTCAGGCTTCAATTGCTGAATTCACTCAAGGTAAGGTGTTGCGCTATCCATTGCATTTCCTCTACAAAGGAGACCCAGCCCTACGCGAGAGATATAGCATCTTAGTGAAGCAATATGTGCAAAATCTAGAGGGCTATACTTTTTTTCGCACCTTGAATGATCTGGGAATGTCAGAAAGTTTACTCTCCCAGGGCCAACCCGGATTTGTATCGGGAAACATAGAATCGGTAACCGATCCGAAGGAAAAAGTACTGGGGTTTTTTGAAGCCTCAACGGTCTCTTCACAACGAATCTATTTTAATTACAAGGATTTTGGTTTTGAGTTTCCACCCTACCATGAAGATTGCACACGTATCAAAATATTTCCGACAGCGACACTATTAGACAAGCTTGAAAGACAAGATTATCAAATTCAGGATTTTGAAGAAGATGGACCGGTCAAATTATTCCACATTTATAAGGAAGCTTGCACAGACTGCACCACCTTTTCATCCAACATGAAACCTGATTTTTGGGTAGATTAAATCGACATATTGAGAAAGCGGGCTTCCTCGGGTTTCTGATGCTCGTCTTTTGGCCAATTGGTTGTATAGATCCATTTGTTATCGAGACGAATGATTTGGAGCAAATTCTGGTGGTGGAGGCCACCCTTACCAATGAACTTATACATCAGCAGATTAAATTGTCTAGAACCATCGGACTGGAGGATTTTGGACAAGCCATCGAGCGCGATGCTTCAGTGAAGGTAGAAGACAGCCAGGGTAACAGCTATGAATTTTCTTTTGATGACCAAATTGGTTACTACCTCTCCAACGAAAAATTCTGTGCCAAAGCAAATACAACCTACACCCTACGTATTCTAACCCAAGATGGACGGAGCTACTTTTCTGATGATGTTGCACTGACGCCAAAAGCTCAAATGGACAAGGTATATCCCGCTATGAATCCGGAGATGGGGGCTGGAACCGTTCAGGTGCTGGTAGATGTGGAGAATGCGGGTAAAGCTCAATATTTTAGATATGAGTATGAAGAAACCTACAGAGTAGTACTTCCCCATCCCTCACCCTTTCGATGGAAAATACTTGACTATTCTCCCTTTACCAGAACATTCCGTATCGAGCTTCTACCTCGCAGATTGGATTTATCCTGTTATGTAACAAATCACTCTTCCGGCATCAAACAGACCTCAATCGCCAATCTAAATGAACTTAGGATATCTCGCTTTCCTGTACATGCTATCGATGTCGCTGACCCGGTGATCAAGGAACGCTATAGCATTTTAGTGAAGCAATACGTGCAAAGTCTGGAGGCATATACTTTTTATAAAACACTAAGTGATTTGGGCACCGTAGAAAGCCTCCTATCCCAAGGTCAACCTGGTTTTGTACCTGGCAATATAACTTCAGAAAATGATCCAAATGAAAAAATCCTAGGATTTTTTGAGGTTGCGTCTTATTCTGAGCAAAGGATCTATTTTAACTACACAGATTTTGATTTGGAATTACCGCCCTATTTCGAGGAATGTGATCACCTCATTTCCTATGAAATTGGCTCAGACCTCCTAAAAAGAAAATTAGAATTCGAAAAATATCAGGTTTTCTTTTTTGAAGAAAGACCCGTCAATGGTTCTGCCCCGCAAAAAATCTATCACATTTCACAGTCCGTTTGCACCGACTGCCCACTTAATTCATCACATGTAAAACCTGATTTTTGGAAAGACTAATCACCACCGGTGCGAAAGGATTTTTAATAATACTCCTGAATATTGGATCCATACTGCAGGCCCAAATTCCTCTGGCTGAAGCTCCTTCCATCATTCATACCTTCAAGAGAGAACACCTAGAAATAATCATCAACACGAATCTGTCCATTGCTGGAGAGAGACTATATTATCAAATATTTAACCTGACGGACTCGATGCAGGTCAGCGATTTGAGTAAGATCGTATATGTTTCGTTGCGAAATGATCGGGACTCCATAATCTTAGATCATAAACTGAAATTAACCGATGGTTTGGCACACGGATTTTTCTTTATTCCCACAAGCTTGGAGACGGGCATTTACCAGCTTCTTTGTTTTTCACACTTTTCCCTCAACAATCAAAAAGAATCCGTTGCATCCAAAGACATTTATGTTATTAACCCTTTTAAAAAGTATCGACAGCAAGCTGGGAGTGGTCAAGTGATTGAGATCTCTTCACGGAAAATTTCAGAATTGACACTGCCGGTTATTGACCTGACGAACGGCTATGATTTGGAGACTAATCAGCCGTCATATCGCCAGCGGGAGAGGATTAAACTTAACATCTCCTCACCAAAAAACCAGCCGGGATCTGGTCACTTCACTCTCTCCATCCGGCGGATTCCACCTGTTCAAGTCTTGCCTGCTAATCGTTCTGGCAGTACCTATGAAGCAAAACGTAAAGACCTATTCTTTGTGCCAGAATTTAGAGGAGAACTCATCGCCGGGCAATTGGTAGCCCATCATGACACAACTGCCATCGCTGACCGAACGGTAGCCCTATCCCTACCAGGCTCACGGTATATTTTGAAGCTGGCTAGAACAAATCACGATGGTCGATTTTTGATTTCCATTGACGAACCCTACCAAACCTCAGAGGGGATCGTGCAGGTCATCGGTCCTGATCGGAGTCAAATAGCTATTGAATTTCATGAGAAGGAGATATCTGCAAATAACCGGGCCACCGATCGATCGCTAAAATTAAATCCTGACCTAGGCGCATGGCTGGAGGAACGCAGTGTTCAAGTTCAAATTCAAAACGCCTACTTTAAGCAGGAAAACATCACGACTTTCCAAGAGGCACCGGCAAAACCATTTTATGGTTCGCATGGACGCGAATTCATATTAGATGATTACACCCGTTTTCCTTCAGTAAAAGAAACTTTCGTCGAAGTTATTTCACTGGCACGGATCAGAAAAAAGCAAGGTAAGGAAGTGTTCGAAGTCTTCGATCCCAACGATCCTTACAAAACGGGACCCTTCAGTAATCTTGATCCATTGGTGCTATTGGATGGGATTTTTATTCAAGATGCATCAGAGATCACTCGCATGAATGCCTTTGAACTCGATCGCATACATGTCATACCTGAGCCTTATCGCTATGGCCCAAGACTGTTTAGGGGCATCATCGATATTAAGACTAAAAATGGAGGGGGGCAGACCGTCGAACCCCAGCAAGAGTTTGAACTTAATCGACCTGTTTCGATCCGGTCGTATAAATTTCCCACCTACGAAGAGCAGAGCTACGACCGCATTCCTGACCAAAGGGTGCAATTACTTTGGAAACCGAATCTACAATTAACTGATACCTCTCACGTCGAGGTTTTCTATGCTTCTGATTTGCCGGGCACCTACGAAATTGTTTTAGAAGGTTATACTTCTGCGGGCGTTTATACCAAGGCCATGCAATCATTCAGTGTCAAGTAAGGTTGCATTGGTACTATTGTTTAAAAGATGTGACAGAAGTCACCCATCATGACGAACTAAGCTCATCAAAAACCATGGAAACTTTCCCTGACTTTTGGCAGAATTAAGTTGACATCTGTACCCGATCAATCGGATTGATGGTATGTTTTGATTGATCTCGAGTTGTCCAAACCACGATTTTACATGATCCCAAGTAAACAGATGACATGGCGAGACCTAAGTCCAAAACTGAATTATTACAATTGAGTCAAGAGAACTCTAAAAAGCTCATGGATCTTGTCGGAGCAATGAGCCCAGCGGAACAAACCAGAGAGTTTGCCTCAGCTACAATGAATCGAAACATCCGAGATGTTTTGACCCGCCTCCATCACTGGCACTTGATGTTGGAGTGACATCGCATAGGGATGTCGGGCGGAAAACCGGAAATGCCTGCTAAAGGTTACACGTGGAAAATTATTCCACAATTAAATCAGTGGATTTGGGAAAAATACCAGAGCACTTCATTGGTGAAAGCCAAATCCTTCTTGCAAAATAGCTTTGATGAGGTCCAAAAGATCATCAAGTGCCAGGCAGAAGCTGACTTGTTTGAAAAGAAAAAATACCGGTGGACGGGCAGTACCTCGGTAGGGTCATATCTGGTGTCAGCCACTTCGAGCCACTATGACTGGGCACTTAAATTGATAAAGAAAGCCAAAAAGGCCAGGTTGCTATGTAGGCGCAATCTCTAGCTGTTTGGTACAGCCCTCAGTCTAAGTTGATGATATCATAGAAAAGCACTCAGATCTATTTTACTGCTTAATCAATTTGGCCGGTTCACTGGCGTATGGGGAGATCGAATAAATTCTTACATTTCTACTTTGGAAATCCTGACAAAAAAATGGTATCGGACATAGAATTTCAAGATGCTGACTTAACACGGGCAAGGTCTAAAGTGCGATTAGCGCAGGCTCGTCCAAATTATTCGCTTGAAAGGTATTTTTACCAGTCGCCTTTCATCTATCGGCGTGAGTTGGAACAAATCCTGCTAAAATCCTGGATTTATGCCGGACACATCAGTGAATTATCCAAGCCTGGTGATTTTCTCACCTTTGACATAGGTAGTGATTCAATTATCGTCGTAAGGGACAGGGACCAATCAATTCATGCCCTGGCTAATACCTGCAGGCACCGAGGTGCCCGGATATGCCTCGAACAAAGGGGCCATCGAAGACGTCTGACCTGTCCGTATCATGCCTGGTCTTATGACTTAAATGGTCAGCTTCTCAAGGCAAGGGATATGGGCTCACAACTTGACGCCACTAAGCTTGCTTTACGTCGTTTAGAAAGCTGTGTGATCGAGGGTTTAATCTTTATTAACTGCGATCCGCAAGCCTCAGATTTCCAAAGCATCAGCGCAGAAATTCTACCCCAACTAGTCCCTTATCACTTGTCGAAAGCTAAGGTAGCCGCACGAAAATCTTACCGGATCATGGCCAACTGGAAACTTTCTCTTGAGAATTATTTGGAGTGTTATCACTGTGCTCCATCTCACAAAATGTACTCAAAAGCACACACCCTCAGCGAAGATTCAGGTCGGGTGAAGAGACTTAACCTGTCAATGCAGCTACGAGCACGAACAGACCTTGGCTTTGGAGATCAGTTTGTAAACCCAGTACGCAAACTCTATGACAATGAACCAGCATTCGGCTCCAGCATTTCCCATCTTCGCTATGCGCTGTTCGACGGTTATAAAACGGGATCGGTAGACGGAGAGGCCTGTGCTCCGTTGATGGGTGATTTTCATGGTTTTGATGGTGGGGCGGGTGACTTCCAATTGGGTCCAGTGAGTGCCTTACTCAACTATCCCGATTATTGTGTAGTGTATCGCTTTTTGCCACGGGGTGTGCAGGAGTCAGAAATCGAAGTTGTCTGGCTGGTAAAGGACGACGCCATTGAAGGTGAGGATTATGAGATTGATCGACTGACCGAAATGTGGGATGTCACCACCCAGGAGGATGAATTGATCATCCTGCGGAATCAAGAGGGAATCAATTCGCTCATGTATGAACCTGGTCCTCGATCTGTGGTCTTTGAAAACCTAAATATAAATTTCACCAAGTGGTATCTGGAGGCGCTTGATTTATGAAGATATCTTTTATTACATTAATCTTATTGGCAGGTCGGCTAATTGTCCCAGTTCAAGATTACTATTACTTCGGGAAAATTTATCAATTGTTCATCAAGTAGATGAAATCAGTTGGAGGTATTTACCAGTCAAAGGAAAGCACACGCAACGATGCCATCTTAGTAGGTTTTTGATCTCTTCCACATGATTAAAGGCATGATCTTTCTGATGGCAGATGTAGGCAGACACCGATGTATTCAAACCATTGGAACCCTCCATCATCTAGCTCCAAGTCTCCATAACTCACTGGATATCAATGAGTATGAGTACGACCATTATATGCCATCAAAGGGTAGAAGAGTAAGAACAAATATCACGGCATAGGCACCTAACATTGTTATGGAGTTGTGAAGGACATTGGTTTAAAAGCGCAGTGAATCATAATTTTGTAATTTTGTACTCTTGTGAAAACCCTTTGCCTTTCATATCGCATCTTCGCATTGACACTTGCCCTCCTGATGTTCGTGACATCTGTGGGGTTTTCCATTGATATGCACTACTGCCAGGGTCAATTAAAATCATTTTGCTTCTTTGGGAAGGCGGAGTCTTGCCATGAAATGGCCGAGACAACACCAATTAAGATTTGCCCCCATCATCAAAAAATGATGGTTCAAAAAGAAGGCTGCTCAATCGATAAGAAGGATTGCTGCAAGAACAGGACTCTTCATATCCAATCGGACCAAGACCTTCAAGTTCAAACTTCCAATTTAATTCTAGACAAACAGCTACAACAATTTGTGATTGCCTATGTAATGGCATTCATCACTGATTTTGACCTAAAAACTGGTACACCTTCCTTTGCTCACTACAAGCCACCATTAATATGGCGGGACATCCCTGTCCTCAATCAAACCTTCCTTTTATAGCCAATACTATTCTTTTCTAGTGAAAACTCAATGCCTTGATATTGAGAGTTTAACAGGGTACTTGGGCTTACCCTGAAATGGCCTTTGCCATCAGCTTAAGTCTTTATAAGAAAAGGAAAGTTTATGCGCTATGTTGGATAGTCTTATTCGGTTTTTTTTAGAAAATAAGTTAGTAGCTTATTTACTGCTCTTGTTATTCGTTGGCTGGGGATTGGTGACTGCACCTTTTGATTTTGGTTTAAACGTGCTTCCTCGAGATCCGGTTGCGGTAGATGCCATCCCAGACATCGGTGAAAACCAGCAAATTGTTTTCACGAAATGGATGGGTCGTTCTCCACAAGATGTAGAGGATCAAATTTCTTATCCCCTTACTACTGCATTGCTTGGTATTCCAGGCGTGAAAAGTATCCGCAGTAATTCTATGTTTGGTTTTTCCAGCATCTATGTCATCTTCAACGATGATGTAGAGTTTTACTGGAGTAGAAGCCGAATATTAGAAAAACTCAATTCCCTACCTGCCAATACCTTACCCGATGGTGTTCAACCCACTCTGGGACCTGATGCAACAGCACTGGGCCAAATCTATTGGTACACGCTGGAAGGGCGTGATAAAGATGGACATCCCACGGGTGGATGGGATTTACACGAACTCCGAACCATTCAAGATTTCTATGTGCGCTATGGTTTATCAGCTGCTGAAGGTGTAGCTGAGGTAGCTTCCATCGGTGGCTTTGTCAAAGAGTATCAGGTGGATGTTGATCCGGATGCCATGAAAGTCTATGACATCAATTTAGAGCAAGTAATGAATGCCATCAAAGGCAGTAATATTGATGTGGGTGCACAAACCATTGAAATTAACCTCGCTGAATATTTTGTGAGAGGATTAGGGTATGTACGGAAAGTAGAGGATATTGAAAAAAGCGTCGTCAAGGTCAACGACAATGTTCCCATTCGCATTGGCGACATAGCCAAAGTGAATATTGCTCCAGCTACCAGAAGAGGGGTGTTGGACAAATCGGGAGCTGAAGCCGTGGGAGGTGTGGTGATTGCCCGATATGGCGCAAACCCTCTGGAGGTCATCAATAATGTAAAAGCAAAGATTGCAGAAATAGAGGCTGGACTTCCGACCAAGACACTTAGAGATAGTACTATATCTCAGGTCAAAATTGTACCATTTTACGACCGTACTCAACTGATAAATGAAACGATTGGGACACTTCAAGAAGCAATAACACTCCAAATTCTGGTGACCATTATTGTGGTCATTTTAATGTTATTTAACCTAAAATCATCTCTCCTGATTTCGGGCGCCTTACCCATTGCTGTATTGATGTGCTTTATTGCCATGAAGCATTTGGGAGTAGATGCGAATATAGTGGCTTTGTCAGGTATTGCCATCGCTATTGGCACGATGGTAGACATGGGGATTGTGTTGGCGGAAAGTATGGTCAAACGCATTAATCAAGCTCCACCTGGTGAATCCCTTTTGGAAAGCATTTATGAGGCCTCGACCGAAGTAGCCTCTGCCGTCGTTACTGCGGTAGCTACCACGGTGATTTCCTTCCTACCTGTGTTTACCATGGAAGCTGCGGAAGGTAAATTATTTAAGCCTCTCGCATACACTAAAACCTTTGCTTTAGTGGCTTCGATCATTGTAGCCATTACTATCGTTCCCCCTCTAGCGCACACAATATTCTCGCTTAAAACAAATCGAAAATGGCTGTCATATATCGCTAACCTATTAGCTGTATTAGGGGGTATCATGGTCGCCATAGTATATGACCCTTTCATGGGTACCATTTTGTCTTTCGTCGGTTTAGCGGGAATATTACATCTTTTAGTACAACAATATAGCTCTGAAAGAAATGCCAATATCCTTTCTGTTCTTAGCAATATTATCTACGCCCTGATAGTTGCGTGGCTCTTAGCAGCAGCTTGGATGCCTCTCGGGGTTAATCAAAGTACACGCACCAATTTCTTTTTTATTGTAATTATTGCGGGTGGATTAATTGGTTTATTTTATGTGATCATCTATTTCTACGAGAGCATTCTTCGCTTCCTACTACGCTTTAAAATCCTGTTTTTGATCTTGGTGTCCTTTATTGTCTATCAAGGTTTCTTGGTCTATCAAGAAACGGGTGAGGAATTTATGCCAGCCCTCGATGAAGGTTCATTTTTGTTGATGCCGACCTCGATGCCACATTCGGGAATGCAGGAAAACATTAAAAACCTACGGTTGCTCGATATGGCAGTCACCGCCATTCCCGAAGTCGAAACGGTAGTCGGAAAAGCAGGAAGGGTCAATAGTGCCCTCGACCCTGCCCCTATGTCCATGTACGAAAACGTCATCCTATATAAATCGGAATATAAGACGGATGAAAACGGGCATCGCCTCCGGTTCAAATACGAAAACGGTGAGTATGTTCGGGATGAATACGGTGACTTAGTACCCGACAAAAAAGGTCGCTACTTCCGGCAATGGCGAGATGAAATCAAAAGCCCTGACGACATTTGGGACGAAATCGTAAAAGCCACCAAAATTCCTGGAGTAACTTCTGCCCCAAAACTACAACCCATTGAAACCCGCTTGGTAATGCTGCAAACGGGCATGCGCGCTCCCATGGGCATCAAAGTCAGGGGTGGGGATTTGGAAACTATCGAAGCCTTTGGTTTAGATGTCGAAAAACATCTAAAAGATGTGGACGGGGTAAAAGATGCGGCTGTATTTGCAGACCGTATAGTGGGCAAACCATATCTCCTTCTGGATATAAATAGAGATGTTATCAGTCGTTACGGACTTACCATTGGAAAGGTGCAGCAATATATTCAGGCAGCCATTGGTGGTATGACGATGGCCACAACGGTTGAAGGCAGGGAACGCTATGCCATTCGAATCCGCTATCCGAGGGAGCTAAGAAACGACCCTGAAACTTTAGAGCGCATATATATACCTACTGCTACCGGGCAACAAATTCCTTTAGGGGATCTAGTAACCATTCGTTATGAGCAAGGCGCGCAATCCATTAAAAGTGAAGATGGGTTCTTGATTGGGTACGTATTGTTTGACCGTGAAGATGGCTTTTCCGAAGTAGAAGTCGTCAATAACGCCCAGAACTATTTGCAATCACAAATTGATAATGGAACGCTGGAAGTTCCTGTGGGTGTAAGCTATCGGTTTGCTGGAAATTATGAACAACAGGTAAGAGCCAGTAAACGCCTCAGTATTGTCGTTCCCATCGCTTTGGCCATCATCTTTTTGATACTCTATTTTCAGTTTGGTTCTCTCACTATTTCTGCCATGGTTTTTACAGGCGTATTTATTGCCTTTGCCGGTGGCTTCATCATGATTGGTCTTTACGATACGGATTGGTTTTTGAACTTCGAGTTTTTCGGAACGAATATGCGTGACCTATTCCAAATCAGGACCATTAATTTAAGTGTAGCCGTCTGGGTGGGCTTCCTTGCACTCTTTGGAATCGCAACAGATGATGGGGTGTTGGTGGCTACTTTTCTAAAAGACAGTTTTAAGAAAAACAAACCCGCGAATATCGAGGGGATTCGCAATGCGGTCGTGCAAGGTGGATTGCGAAGGGTAAGGCCTGCCATGATGACTACCGCCACCACTATTTTAGCACTACTGCCGATATTAACCTCTACGGGAAGAGGTGCAGATATTATGTTACCAATGGCCATCCCCTCATTTGGCGGGATGACCTTACAAATGATTACTATGTTTACCGTACCAGTTCTTTATTCCTTCTGGCAAGAATGGAGCTTGCATATTAATCGGCGATTTAAGCTCAATAAAGGTGTTACAACATTCTTAATAATTGGACTTATTAGTACGATTAATCTTAGACCAGCAAGTGCCCAATCTCTGGATGATTTGATGGAAAAAGCCGTTGCTGAAAACTTGGAATTAAAAGTACTAGACCAAGAATATTTGGCGGCATTAGAAAAAGCTCCACAGGTCAGTCAATTACCCGACCCCGAAGTAGGAATTGGAGCATTTCCTTTTCCGGTTGAGACCCGATTAGGAGCGCAAACTGCAAGGTTAAGTGCGACACAAATGTTTCCTTGGTTTGGGACATTGGATAGTCAAGTAGATTTAGAAAAGACTAAAGCCAAAGCCTTATATGAACGTCTTGGAGCAAAGCAGTTGAATCTATTCTTCCAGATCAAATCGGCCTATTTCCGTTTATATGAGATCGAGCAAAGTCAAGCCATCATTCAAAGGAATATTACCCTTTTTGAATCATTGGAAAGACTGGCTTTGACCAAAGTAGAAAGTGGTAAGGCAACTGCGGCAGATGTCCTTCGAGTACAATTGAAAATAGAGGAATTACAACAAGAATTGGAAATCCTGGAAGCGGCTAAAACCAATCCAAAAGCGACTATCAACCAATTACTGAACCGCTCCGTGGAAACACCTATCACGACAACAGATAGTCTGTCATTTGCATTGCTTCCTTTTGACAGGGATACACTGACGACCAATATCAGGGAAAATCATCCCATGTTACGGATGTTTGAACTGCAGCAGGAAGTGTCCAGAAAATCCATTTCTCTAAATGCACTGGATGGCAAACCTACCTTTGGAGTAGGCATGGATTACATCATGGTCGACCAGAGAAGTGATGCTGCCCCTGCTAACAATGGTCGAGACATTTTACAGCTGAGAGCCTCAATTAAGATTCCGCTTTATCGAGAAAAATATGATGCTAAGCGGGCAGAGGAAAACTTGAAAATTGGAGCATTAGAACATAGAAAAGCGGATGTGCTCTCGAAGTTTAAAGCTGCCATTGAAAAAGCATACGCCGATTACCGTGCAGCCCAGTTAAAGATGGATTTGTACGATAAACAAGTAGAAATAACCGAGGCAGCTATTAATATTCTGGAATCAGAATATAGCTCAAAGGGAAACAACTTTGATGAACTCCTGCGACTTGAAAAAGAACTGATTGATTACGATCTGAAAATGCTCAAGGCCATTGTGCAAAGTCATTTGGCCAAAAGCAATATCGAGCGATTTATTATTCAGTAGTAAAATTATTAATTAAAAATAGAATAGAAATGAAAGCAACCTATTGGCTATTACTCATCGTATTTCTAGCTTTAGCTGCTTGCCAGTCCACTCAAGAAGAAAAAAATCAAACAGAAGATCATCATGTCATGCATCATGACAAAGCTAATGAGTCTGACTCCGACAAGCCTAAAAAAGTATTGAGTCCAAGGAAACAAGCTATGGCAAATATCGGGAATGTACATATCCATGTAGATTACTCCTCACCTAGTAAAAGAGGCAGAACAATTTGGAATGGATTAGTTGCTTATGGGCAAGTTTGGGTAACGGGAGCGCATAGTGCTACTTCTATTGATTTTTCCGATGATGTAATTATCCAAGGGCAAAAGATTCCGAAAGGCAAATACGCCTTTTTCACAATTCCTGATTCTTCTGACTGGACACTTATTCTCAATAGGAATTATGAACAGCACTTAGCAGATGATTATGATGCTAAAGAAGATGTGATTAGAATAAAAGTAGCACCAGATCTTTTGGACGAAAGTGTGGAGGCCCTTACTTACCAAGTGATTGCTAAGAATGATAAATCGGGTTTCATCAGTGTAGCTTGGGACACACTAAAAGTCCAATTGCCCATAGAAATTAGGTGATCTTATGAATTAAACAATTAGAAGTAATGAATTCGAATATAAAAATTATCATCATCGCCATTGTAGCCATTCTAGTTGGCTTGCTAGCAGGGTACTTTATTTTTGGAAACAAGCAAAATACCGATACGACTGCCCAACCCCACAACCATGAATCAGAAGCTGTCCAAACAGCTACTGATTCGGAAATTTGGACTTGTTCTATGCATCCGCAAATCCGCCAGAACGAACCAGGTGATTGCCCCATCTGCGGAATGGATTTAATTCCATTGGAGGAAAATACATCTAATGATCCATTGGTGCTAGAAATGACCAATGAAGCAGTAAAACTGGCGAATATTCAAACCACCATTGTCGGAGAAGCACAGGCTAACACCGGTAAAAGTATTCGACTTTCAGGAAAAATCCAACCTGATGAACGATTAGCTTCCAGTCAGGTTGCTCATGTTCCTGGTCGTATCGAAAAGCTATTTGTCAGTTTCACTGGGGAGCAAGTAAGCAAAGGGCAAAAAATTGCCACCCTGTATTCTCCTGAACTCGTATCGGCACAAAGGGAACTGTTGGAAGCCTTGAAATTAAAAGACCTCAATCCTGATTTAATTGAAGCCTCGCGTAATAAATTACGCTACTGGAAAATCGGTGAATCTACCATTGAGCAAATCGAGCAGGAAGGAAAAATCCAGGAGAACTTCCCGGTCTACGCTGATGAATCAGGAATCGTGACAAACAGACGGGTATCGGTAGGTGACTACGTCCAACAAGGAGAACCACTTTTTGATTTAATGAATCTCCGCAAGGTCTGGGTTTTATTCGATGCATACGAAGAGGACCTACCCAACATTTCCGTAGGAGATAGAATAGAATTTACGACCCCTTCCCTGCCCCATCGAACTTTCAAAACTATCGTCACTTTCATTGACCCAGTTATCAATTCGAATACTCGCGTGGCTTCTATCCGTACCGAAGTGAGCAATGCAAGAAGGGTACTGAAACCTGAAATGCTTGTGTATGGAACACTCCAAAAAAAATCAGGCAGTTCCAGTCAAATTACCGTACCAAAGTCAGCCGTGATGTGGACCGGTCAACGTTCGGTCGTTTACGTCAAAGTGCCTGATACTAGTGTGCCTTCCTTTGAATTTCGGGAAATTGAAATCGGAGAAGCACTTGGTAATAACTATCAAATCATTAGTGGTCTAGAGGCAGGGGAAGAAGTCGTTACTTATGGCAGTTTCACCATTGATGCAGCAGCTCAGCTGAACAACCAATTCAGTATGATGAATAGGAATGTATCTGTTCAAGGGACTGATCATTCACTCTACTTGCCCGACTATACCGAAAGCACACCAACAATTTTTAAAGAACAGTTATTCAGTCTTGCCTCAGCATACCTTACCTTAAAAGATGCCCTTGTTGCTACCGATAGCAAAGAATCAAAGGGGGCTGCCAGGCAGGTAACTACTCGACTGCAGAAAGTAGATATGTCATTATTACAAGGCGATGCTCACCATTATTGGATGGAGCAACAAAGTGCGATCGAGGCCCATAGTGAAAAGATAGCTACCTCTGATGACGTCGAATTACAACGGGATCAGTTCGATTTTCTATCGCAAGCGCTCATTAAATCAGTAAAAACTTTTGGAATAGGAGAGTCGACCCTATATGTGCAACATTGTCCCATGGCTAATGGCGATGAAGGAGCTGATTGGCTAAGTGAAGAAAAAGAAATACGCAATCCCTATTTCGGCGAACAGATGCTGACCTGTGGTATTGTAAAAACCGTGATTGATGAAACTTTTAAAAATCCCATCCTACCAGAAGCGACCAAGCTCCCCCAGCAGGGACATAACCATTAGGAACTATGCAATTTTGATATCTTGCTCCTTGACTTCCCTTGTGGCGCTGAAGTTTCTGCTTCTCTCGGGTACCGAGGATAGGGAGTGAGAGAAATTAATGGATGGGAGCATGCTCATTCCCTAGCCGAGGGATCCAACTAGATAAGTATTCCTGCGTCGACCAAATTCAATAAACATTATGATGCAAGTAGGTGTTGCCGCAAATGATCAGACCTTCAACGATAAAGTAGATGTGAGACAGAAAAGGTCCCTATAAACTGACAAATTAATGTTTCAATGGCTCTTAAAAAATAACCTCGGCTCATGTGAACCAGTCTGGAGAGTCTTAAATTGCCCAAGACATGTCTTTATTTACCTCAACACGAGAGAAGCACCTTTGGATGTGGGTGCTTTTAATCACAGCAGGTATTTATGCAACCCTATTCGTTGGTCAACCGTTGTTAAACTTTTTTAACAGTCAGAAACTACAGGCAGGCATTTTTATTTCTGGGATGATCTTAGTGGCCGTGATGATCTTCATTCATGCCTGGCAAGTCAAATGGAGAAAATTAACCATCCTATTGGCCTTGGGTATGACTGCCGTTTACCTCATGCTTTTTTTAAGGCTCGGACTTTCCGAACGAACACACCTCTTTGAATACAGTGTGTTGGCAATTTTCATACACTTAGCACTAATCGAAAGAGCAAAACATCTAAGGAACCTCCGGTACCCCCTCTTGATCGCTTTTTTCTTGTCAAACATCATGGGAATTTTGGACGAATGCCTACAAATACCCCTACCCAACCGAAGGTTTGATCCCGTTGATATATTCTTCAACGGATTTGTAATCCTGGTTGCCCTGGGATCACATGCCGTGCTCCAGTGGATAGAGAAAAGATTTAGATCACCCAGGAATACTTCCGGTTAATCAGCCGAAACTTTCTAGATCGGTGATCACAGAACAAGTATTTTTGTCTAAAAGTCGTCGATATGAAAAGAAGTTTGAAACCCTTGAATTGGATCGCAATTTTTGTCTTCGCGTTTTCACTTGTGATTCAAGCACAGTCTGAAGAAAAGGATTCTCTCTCGATCATGGCCCTTATTGACAACTACGCCAAAGCCAGAGGAGCAGAAGACCCTGATTTTATCAGAAGTCTATTCGTGGCGGAGGCAGATCAGCTGGTTTCGACGGGTGAATGGCGAAGAGGGCGAGAGGTCCTGGTAAAGGGCATGCTGCGTAGCTCACGAAGTAACCCAGGCGGTCGCACCATCACGGTTGAAAGAATTCGCCCGATTTCACCCGAGGTGGCGATTGCTGACGCTCGCTATGAAATCAAAGGAAGCAATGGGCGACCAGATCGAAAGATGTGGAGCACTTTTATTGCAACTAGAAATGGTGGACAATGGCAAATTACTGCCATCAGAAACATGCTACCCGCACAAAGAAACTAAGCATTGGGGTTCCTCGACGCTCTCCTGGGTGCCGAAGATCGTCCAGATGGTCCTGCCAGATTGAGCAAATATCCCAAGAACCAACAGTCTCTTTTCAGGACATGTTAAAATAAATGATCATACAACATTATTCGCTAACTTGCTGCTGCTTTGGATTCAACTAATCCATCTCCCACTTTTCTTTTCAGGCGAGAAATACACCCTTGACCAGGCTCATGGGTGTTTTTTTTAGTCGGTACAAGAGCTATTCTAAACTTGGATGTCTAATCTGATCCTGAATGAGCCGCCACGCTCGCTCGTGACGACTAGAGTTTACCCAGGGACGAAATCCCAATTCGAGATAAATGTAAATAGCACGAAGACTTGTTGTCTGGGTGGTTAAATATGCTTTACTATATGATCTGCTCAGTTGATACAAGGTAAAACCGATGAGTGCTTTACCCAGACCGAGACCGCGATAGTCTGGATGTATCACTACCCAGTGCAATCTACCATACGATGCATCGAATGGAGATCCACCATACCAGGCCATGGCCGATCCAACATAACGCCCCTGGTCAGATTTTAGGAAAAAACATCGCTCAGCCAGGAGCTTCTCCTCCC
Organism: Saprospiraceae bacterium; assembly: GCA_965223215.1. Taxonomy (GTDB): domain Bacteria; phylum Bacteroidota; class Bacteroidia; order Chitinophagales; family Saprospiraceae; genus JABDMH01. The sequence goes on from CBDCVZ010000010.1 coordinate 2,406,637, forward strand.
CACGAAACTCTGTTTCGAAATGATTTCGTGCCTTACGAACGGTATTAAAGGAGTCTGTAGTTGTCTGCAGCTGGGCCCACTCCATCACATCGACATCAGATCGATAAGAGATGTAAGAAAATCCTTGCCGGGCAAACTGTCCTGGTCCGGCTGATGCTGATGGTCCCTTGGAGAGAACAATCTGAGCAAGACCTTCGTGAACCATTAGCACGGGAATATATTTTATCATCGATTGTCAGGTTGACAGAATACCATTTTAGGATAAAATTTTTCGATATTTTAGGCTTCTAAATTTTGGTAGCATGACAATTGTTCGACTGGTTAAATTATTAATAATTTTTGTTCTATGGGGATGTGCGCACAATCCTACAGAGGCCCCGGTCGAAGATCCACCTAATTTGATTTTGATCATTGCTGACGATATGGCATGGAGTGATTGCGGAGCATACGGACATCCCCGCATTAAGACGCCCAACATTGATCGCCTTGCTAAAGAGGGTATGCTATTTCACAATGCCTTCTTAACCACTAGTTCGTGCAGCCCAAGTCGTGCGAGCATCATCACTGGTACGTACCCGCATCAAACCGATGCAGAACAATTGCATTGGCCTTTGCCTGCAGAGAAAACAACCTTCGTCGAAAAACTCAGGTCAGCGGGATATTGGACCGGCCAGGCTGGCAAGTGGCATTTCGGTGATTATATTAAGGATCGATTTGATTTTATTGCACCGGTTGGCACTTCAGGATTTGTCTTTAATGACGAGAACGCAAATGACAAATCAAAAACCAATGCAGATGGCAGCGGCTGCGAAAATTGGATTGCCACCTTAAATCAGCGGCCAAAAAATAAACCATTCTTTCTCTGGCTGGCAGCGGTAGACCCACATCGACCATATACCGAGGATACGCCAAAACTTCATGATGCTGAAGATGTGATTATCCCGCAATATTTACCAGATACAAAAACAGTACGGGAGGATTTTGCTGTCTATTATGATGAGATCAGCCGCCTTGATGGATATTTAGGCAAACTCGTTGCCGAACTTGATCGTCAAAAAATCAGCGAGAATACTTTCGTACTATTCATTTCTGATAATGGCCGACCTTTTCCAAGAGAAAAAACTACCCTATATGATGGTGGCATTAAAACTCCCTGGATCGCTAAATGGCCAAAGAAAATCGAATCCGGGAGCAGCACACAAGCTTTAGTAAGTTCAGTAGATATTGCTCCTACATTTTTATCTCTGGCTGGAGTGCCAATAGATACACAGCTGGTAGGGCTTGATTTTAGGCAGGTCTTAACCGCTCCAACGACAAGGCATCGAACATCGATTTACGCCGAAGACCATTGGCATGACTACGAAGACCTAAGCCGGGCGATCCGAACCAGCCAATATAAATACATAAGAAATTACTACGAGGATCTACCCAACACACCTCCAGCTGATGCATTTCGAGGCGAAACCTTTCAAGAGATACTCAGATTGGAAAATATGCAAAAATTGACCCCCGCACAGCGGCATGCTTTTATAGTACCAAGACCGGCTGAAGAGTTCTATGATTTGATAAATGACCCGCAGGAACTTAATAATCTCATCACTGATGAGACTTACGAGAAACACATCAAGGAATTGCGCGAAGAGTTGGCAAATATTCAAGCCAGAACCAACGATGTCATGCCTTCAGCAAGAACGCTGGATGAGTTTGATCGTGCAACGGGTATGCCGCTGCCAAATCGAAAAAGGCCGAGACCCTCAAAGGAGCAGATGGGTATCAACTAAAAGATGTCTGAGCCCTCAACTATTAGATTAAATGACAGTCATTTTTCTGTGTGAACTGCTTTTGTCCTAAACTCAATCGGCGTCATTCCAAACTCTTTCTTAAAAATTCGGCTGAAGTATCCTGGATCACTAAAACCAGAGTCATACGCGATGGCTGTGATATAGAGGTCGGAATTACTCAATAGGTGACGTGCCTTTTTCAAACGATGGGATCGGATAAATTTACTTGGTGTTAGTCCCGTTGTAGCCATTATTTTACGTCTCAACTGTGAATGGCTCATCCCACTTTCGCGACAAAACTGTTCAATCGTAAAATTGAAATTTTCAATGTTGGCTTCGACAATAGACGTTAGATTGCCTATTAGTCTGTCGGCAGTAGGAACTACTCCATGGGATGGTATGTTGGCATCATGTGAGTCAACTAGAAATGATCTCGCCTGATAGTATTCCTGCATCCGTTTTCTCAAGGTCAGTAATTGATCTACACGGATCAGCAATTCCTCGCGGTGAAAGGGTTTTGCCAAATAGGCGTCCGCACCCTTTTGCAAACCCTCCATCCTACTCTGATAATCAGCCTTAGCGGTCAGCATGATGATGGGAATATGGCAGGTGCAGGCGTCTTCCTTTAGTTTCTCACAAACCTCATAACCATCATAAATGGGCATCATCACATCCGTAATGATCAAATCAGGGATCTGAGAGGTTGCTAACAAGATACCTTCCTCCCCATTTCTGGCATGTAAAATCGCGAAGCTGGGATGCAAACATGCCGAAATATAGGTCGTCACATCCATGTTATCTTCAATGATCAATATCTTGATTTTTGCGGATGATGGCATTGATAATTTCTTGGTGTTGACCGTGTTAGTGCCTGTACTAAAATGGTGCCTGGTATTTCGTTGATGATTGGATTGGTCCGAGATAGAAACAAGGGGAGCTTGATGGGTGATGGGAAGGCGCACGGCAAATTCCGTTTCCTGACCAACAATGCTTTTGACCGAGATTTTCCCACCCATCAGATCAATCAACTCCTTGGTTAAAGCTAGGCCAATCCCGGAACCATCACTACTTCTGGTGGCGCTGTTGTCAATCTGATAAAATCGATCAAAAATCCGAGATATCTGATGATCTGGAATTCCGGCACCAGTGTCTCTAATTTTAAGCTCAATCACTTGTCGTCGCGGTTTCGGTGCTGGCTCCAAAGACCACATTTTAGATGTAATTGATACGTAAATATGGCCACCCTCGGGAGTGAATTTAAGAGCATTGGACAACAAATTGAGCATTACACTTTGCAATTTTTCAGGGTCGAAGTCCATTAATAAAAATTCATGGTCACTGTGAAAGTGAAGATTCAACCGCTTACTTGTCGCCATAGAATCCAAGCTCTCCACCAGATATTTGATAAAACTGATCATATCACTTTGCTGCATTCGAATCTGCATTTTTCCAGTTTCCATTCTGCTGAGATCCAGCATTTGATTGACCAGCTCCAAGAGTCGATCTGTAGAGCGTTGGATTAATTCGATGCCCTCGCCGATCTGTATTTTTGGATCCTCCTTAATGCGCTCAGCCATGCCGGCAATGACGGTTAATGGCGTCCGAAACTCATGTGTCATATTGGTAAAAAGCCTGGTCTTCACCTCATTGAGTTCCTTTAATCTAGTGGCTTCTGCCTTTTCTAACTTGCGATTTACCAGAAAGTTATAGATCGCAGAAATTGACAGTAGGGCGGCAATCAGATAAATTGCATAAGCCCACAGGGTGGCCCACCAGGGTGACCTAATATTAATATTTACCGATGATTCTGGGCCCCACATACTTCGTGAAGTTGCGCTGCGAACCTTAAACGTGTAACTCCCCGGCGGCACCTTCACATAAGTTGCTACAGGTTCTAGTCCAGTCGGACGCCAGTCAGTGTCATAACCATCCAATTTAAACTCGTGTCGATTTTTGTCTGGTTGTCGAAACGCCATAGCTGCAAATCGAAAGGCGAATGCATTCTGATCATGATGTAGCGAAATTGTGCTGGTGAGGAAAGGAGGCGCAAATTTTTGGACGGTAAAATCCTTCTGACCCGAAGTCCGGAGGGGTTCGAATGTCTTAATCAGTGAATTCACCCTGGTGGATAGGACTCTATTACTTATTCTCAAAGGATCAAAATATTGAAATCCACCTTTTCCCCCTACGTAGATGACACCATCAGAACCAGTGAATGCATGGCTGTCAAAATCAGACTGGTACCGAACATCTAGAAAATCTACCAATTGAAGTTCAGCTTTTCCCCTTGTATTTATATACCCGACCCGATCTCCAAAAAGCCAAAGACGCTGCAGCCCATCTGGAATCATGCTTTGCATCGTGATGCCAAACTCAAAGGGACCCAAAGCCTGGATAAAGTTCGTTGAGGGAGAATATTTAATTAATCGCGTACCATAATTGATCCAGATATTATTTAAGTCATCCACGACCATACCAAATGCTGCCTCATTGAGCAAGTCTGTGAAAAGAGGTCCGGCACTGCGAGAATCATACCGTTTGGTGAGGGGGTCAAAACATACCAAAAGGGGAGCTAAGATTTGTTCCTTCGGATCGGAGGCGAACACCCAGATTTTATTGTCCGGGGCAGCAGCTATTCGTGTAAAGTAGCCTCCTCCTGCATAGTTATAATCGAAATCTTCATATGGATAAGTATAAAATTGATCCGTTTGAAAATCATATACTTGGAGTACCCCGAGATTGGTAACGCTCCAAATCCGGTTGTCTGCTCCCTGGAGTACATCCATTACTATACCTCGGCCAATGCTATGGGTAGCGGTCGAATCATGCTGATATATCTTGATTTCACCTTTTGATGAATCGAGTCTGATCAAGCTACCGATGGTCTGATTAATCATCCAAAGCCGACCCAGGTGATCCGTTACTATTTTTGAGATGTGATTAAATAAATCATCCATTTGACCCCTCTTGACCATCCAGTGATCGGCTTGACCAGAATGATTCAGATATTCGTATCGCCACCGCATTTGTTTACCGGTACGACGATCGAATCGAAATAGACCAGAATCTGATGAGACCCATAAATTTGATCCGGTAGACTCGGCAAAAGAGGTTGCGGTAAGCTCGGATTCTGACATGGGTACAAATTCAAAATTTGTTTCTACCAGCTGCATCACACTTGCGCTGGGCCCTGCAGTGCTGGCCCATAAGGTACCATCGCTCGATTGCATCATGGTCCAAGGATATCTTTCTGGTAGACTGGCCGAGTTATTTGGTTCAGCAAAGTAAGACTGGATGGCACCCGATTTTTGATCAATGCATTTAATCCCCCCCTCCCAGGCCATGATCCAGAGCCGATGTTCGTGATCTTCAAATATCTGTCTGATATGGCGCGCCAAATGCTGGTTGAGGAAGGGTCCCGAAATCGTATTTTCATCCTTTCCATGCACAAACCGATTAAATTTTCCCGTCTCTCGATCCATGGTATGTAGGCCATCTCCCAAGGTTCCAACCCAAAAGGTGCCTCTCGAATCTTCAAAGGTTTCGGTTACTCGATTGTCAATCAAGGATTGGGGATCGTTGGGATCGTGAAAAAAGTGATCAAAAGTTTCTGACTTGCGACAAAATCGGTTCAGACCTCCCTTGACCTCACCCCAGGGATATCCGGTACCGATCCAGAGGGTGCCCTCTGAATCGACCGTGAGGGTTCGGCAACGATCATCACTAATACTCTTGGGGTCATCCGGATTATGAATGAAATGTTTGCACCTGCCCGTTGCAAGATCCAGCTGAAAAAGTCCATTTTGCGTAGCCACCCACAAGTAACCCTTTTCATCTTCCACCATCTCAGAAATGTGATGGCTGCCAGCATTCGGATCACGGTCAGAGACCAATGTGTAATGTTGAAAATTTTCCGTTTCATAATTATATCGATCCAGTCCCTTGCCCCAATGACCCAACCAAAGGGAGCGATCCTTACCCACATAAATACATTCGATATAATTACTGGCCAGCGTATTACTATCGTCAGGATTATGTAGATATGTCTTCATTTGATCTCCATCCCAGCGGTGTAATCCAGCCTGCGAACCGAACCATAGAAATCCGAACGAGTCTTGCACCATGGCCTGAACATGGTTACCCATGGATTCTCCGGGGAGTTCAAAAGAATTGAAACGAAAATTTGTGGATGTGGCCCCGAATTGGGCTCCTAGGTCATGCGGGAATAATAGCAGACTCAGCATGACTAAAACAATCCAAGATTTAAAAGACGGATAATCCTCCATTCGTCTAAGCGTCCTTAGTGATTGAGTTAAAGATAGGAGAACATTGGGCTCAAGGCAACCAGTAGGCCCTGATAACCAAACTGTTATGTCGATTTGAATAATGTGTCCTATCATTTGAACGATTTGTCCTAATCACTGAAAAAATCCTCCTAACAAATGGCGATTTGCTCCAGGCAAATTCATCAGCTGGCTTACAACTTTATTAAGTCAATGAATTAATTAAATGTGCAAGGCACGAAAACTAAAAACTGAAAATTATGATCCACGTTTCGAGCAGGATCTTTGAGCAGCCAAGGGGAGCTAGCAAATGCGTGTGTATATACATAACGATGATTCTTACTTTCTTCGCGTCTACCAAGGGAATTTCCTACTCCAGCTGGTTAACAGATGTGAAGCAGGACAGTGAGTTTTCAACAGTTTCCATTCCGTTTCAAATCATTGGAAAACTAATCATTGTTAAAGCCACCGTTGATGGGAAAACGGGCAATTATATCGTTGATTCAGGTGCTAACCTGACCATTGTCAATTCAAAGTATTACCAAAAGAAGGGGCACCAAAATCCAAATAAGAGCTACGGACTAAATGGTCAGATTACCAGCTCTTCGACCTCTCATGCTCCGTTAGAATGGTATGGCGTGTACAGAAAATGGATCGAGTTGACCATTATTGATCTGAGTGATATTGAAAATGCACTTAAGACACCCATCCATGGTCTGATAGGCTACGATGTGCTTCACAAGTTTGAGGTTGTGATAGACTATCAAATGCAGATGCTCACCCTCACCAGAAATCATAAAAATTTTAATATTCAGCATAGATCAAATTTGATGCGAGAACCAGACTTTACTTTTCACATGCGACTCAATCGTCATTTTCCGTGTGTATCTGTTTTTACGACTAAAGCCAAACTTTGGATCGGAATCGATAGTGGGTCCGCCATCAATATTCTCAGCCCAGCCTTGAGAAAGTCTCTGCATGACAGCCGACCGCTGACCAGTGGTCCACTCAAGTTGGTTGGTTTGGGAAGATCTGCACAAACTGAAGATGTCTACCTGGCTGGTAATTTCCTGATCGATGGAACCATGCCCATCGCAGACGTAAAATTAGTATATCATAGTATCCAGCATATGAATTCGGCATTGGCATTCGCAATGGACGGGGTACTTGGATTTGATTTCTTAAAGAATTTTAAAGTGGGGATCAACTACAGAAATCGAGAGATCAAGTTATGGACGCAAAAACCCAAGGTAAATCACATCCTAATTACCAATGGCAACCCGTCCTCGTCATGGGCGATGTAATGGTTAGCAGACGATGCCAATCCCAGCATAGAGGCCCTGCCATCAGGGTCATCTTTACCTTTGGCAACACCATGTAAACTAAGAAATCGCACTGATACGCAACTTTTTGGGCCATCATTTGCGTATTAATTAGAAAGGTAAAGTGCCTTGAAGCAGTTTGACAGCCAAGATCTGATTATCAAGGCCGGAGACGGTCATGCCGATGCGCAACGTCAGTTGTTTGCCAACTACTTTCCGTATGTCATGTCCATTACATTGCGCTATATGTCATCGAGAGAAGAGGCTGAGGAGATGTTAAATGACTCATTCCTCAAGATTTTTGGTGGACTTCCATCTTATGATGCAGATTTTCCCTTTAAGGGATGGATCCGGAGAATCACCATCAATACTTGCATTGATCGACTACGCCAGACACGCAAGCGACCTTCTTTGGTTGAACTTGGTCCGAATACAGAGCTCAGCACGGAGGCTGAACCCTTCGAGATCGATGAAAACATTCAAATTTTGCCTATGCTACAAGCCCTTCCGGCGCGCTACCGAGCGGTCTTCAACCTATATGTCTTCGAAGAATATAAACATAAAGAAATCGCAAAGTTATTGGGAATTTCTGAGGGAACCTCAAAATCAAATTATGCGAGAGCTAAAAGTATTCTAAAAAAAAGTTTGGTGAAAAAGACTGAAGTAAATCGAAGGGGTAAGATAGAGTGGGCCATCAAGAGCCTTTTATTTTAATTGGAACTATGGAGTTTAAGAAAGCTATACAAGACAAATATCGCCAGGAAGTTAACCCAACCTTTTCGGAAGAGCATTGGGAGTCGTTTCTTGCTTATGAGACAAGAAGAAAGAGGAAGCCCAGGGGCATGCTCATACTGCTAATAACCATTGTTACAACTGCATTAGTGCTGGGTTCATTTTGGTTTTTGAAAACAACTCAAGTTCATCAAAGCCACTATACAAAGGTAACTCCACCTCCTGAAGACCCAAAACAAGGCCAGACCTCATCTGCTCAGCGAACCACGTCGCCGAGCACAAGTGAAAAGTTGCACGCTGATATCAGTCAACCTGCAGCTGCCACCGGTGACGCTGCGCTATCCCAGGCCAATGCAAAATCTAAAAATGAGAATAATACTGTAGGCTCGTTTTTAGCGAAGGCCAATGCCGGAGAGTTTCTAAATAATACCAAAAAATCAATCCATAAAAATCAAGCCGAACAAGGGCTGAAGAACTTGGTCATGGCCGACAACGCAGAAGAAAGCCTTAAGTATTCTGTGACAGAAGATTCCCCTACACCAGTTCAGTACTTGCTGATGCGAAGGAATATCCATGTTAGGCCCCAGACTGCCACCGAGCTGTCTGCCAATGCGGCTAAGATTGATGTTATGCAGGATGCCAATTGGGTGCCTAAGCAATGGTCCTTCCAGATTTATGGCGGACTTGCAGTGGCTTTTCAAATCGGCACCCTGGATGAACAGATGCATCAATTTGGAAGCTTGATGAGCTACAACCTATCAAAACGCCTCCGCGCCAAATTTGGATTTGAGTTTACTGCGGTTGACTTCGCTGCCACGGAAATGAATCCAGCAATTGGTATTGATTTCGTCGAGTCTCCCAGTGACCTGGTGGTTTTCTCAGAGGCCGTGGTGGAATCAGGCGGATTGAATCTAGACTTGGGTTTTGATTATCTCCTTTGGCAGGGGCAACACCTAAACATTTATGCCGGTGCCTCTTATCGACTATCTACTGAAATCTTAAAGGGCATTGAGTACGAATTTGTGGGGGATGACGACAGTGGTAAGGATGATGATATTTTTATTTCAAGCAGCAAATCGAGCCGATATTTTGAACCACTCAACTTAAATCTTACGTTGGGCCTATCCTACTATGTAAAGAATAATGGTTTTAACCTATCTATTGGCAGACCCATTCAGCTATCCAGGAGTAAGGTAGATCTTCTGGATCAACTACAAATAAATTTTGGTATTATCAGAAAATTGTAACCGTCAACTACCAGAATCGGTCGATTGCCTAATTCGAACGACATTCGTTTAGCCATCCACTATTAAACAATAATTTTCTCGCTTCATTATCGGGGCGATAACAATGGTAATCCCAGCAAATATTGGCACAGTGATGTTAACGACCGCAGATGCTATGATGAATAGTCGCTATGTTCCGCAATGTTGATTTGTGATCCTTCGATTTAACTCCAAAACTAAGGAGGAGCAATGTATGAATCACCTCACTGCCTTTTGAACCTTCTTGCAAAAAATATTTGTTTGTCACGCAACTAAAGCGAATCCATCTACCGTATTGAAAGAGACAATCATCATCGACATTAACTAGCAAATATTCTCAGATGAAGTTTTACTTTGTGAAAGGTGCCTTTTCTCTTTTCCTTTCCACGCTATTTTTATCCTCAGTCATCGCCCAGGAAAGATATAGCATTAGTGGAACGATCCGTAATGCAACAAATGGGGAGGTTTTAATTGGAGCCAACATATATGTAGTTCATGCCGATCGAGGTACAGTGACAAATAACTATGGGTACTATTCCATCACGCTTGGCGCAAAAGACAGTATCGGTATTACTTATAGCTACCTGGGGTTCGAGCCCGTTATTAAAAAGGTTTATCTCAGTCAAGATCGTGTGATCAATGTTGAGATGTTGCCCACCGCACATGCACTGGGTGAAATCGTCGTGTTGTCTGGTCAGAGTGATGAAAATGTAAGTCGGCCTCAAATGGGGGTCGTTGATATTCCAAGTACCAAAATCAAAGAACTGCCAGCCATCTTAGGCGAGCCCGATGTTCTTAAGGTCGTTCAGTTATTGCCAGGTGTGCAATCTGGCAATGAAGGAACCACTGGATTTCACGTGAGGGGTGGCAGTGCCGATCAAAATCTTGTGCAGCTAGATGAGGCTGTCGTGTACAATCCCAATCATCTTTTTGGTCTGTTCAGTGCATTCAATACCAGAGCTATCAACAACGTCTCCCTGATCAAAGGTGGTTTTCCAGCTCAATTTGGGGGTCGACTTTCATCCATTTTGGATATTAATATGAAGGAGGGAAATATGAAGAAATTCGGCTTAGAAGGTGGTATCGGGCTCATTAGCACTCAATTGACTGTAGAAGGTCCCATCAAAAAAGACGAGGCTTCCTTCATATTATCAGGTAGGCGCACCTACTTTGATTGGCTGGTCAAGCCCTTCTTATCGCCATCGGTCCGTACCAACTACGCCTTTTATGATTTTAATGGTAAGGTCAATTGGCGCATAAGCGAGCGAGATCATGTTTTGTTGAGTTTTTTTCGAGGCAATGATGATGCCCTCTACAGCCAGGACGGAATAGAATATAATATCTTCTTCGGCAATCAGACTGGTACGCTTCGCTGGAACCATATATTCGGTCCGAAACTTTTTCTTAATACTTCCTTGATTGTTAATAAATACGATCAAAATATAGCTGCCCTCCAGGATAACTCTTTCTCCCGGGTTGTTTCGAGTATTAATGATATCAACGGGAAAATGGAATTTCAATTTTATCCGAACCCGTCTCACAGGGTTCGTTTTGGTGTTCACTTCCTCGACCATGCATTTCGATCGGCAGGTGATACGCGGGGTGGCAATTTGAACAACCCCGAAATAAAGCAAGATTCTATTCCCAGAAAAGATGCAGAAGAATTTGCCATTTATCTCAATGATGAAGTGGCCTTCTCCAAGAAATTTTCAGCGAGTTGGGGATTACGGGTTCCTGGCTACCTATCAAAAGAGGCCAATTATTTTCGAATTGAACCGCGCATCAGCCTCAAAATGCACGTCAAGGAACAAAGTTCCCTTAAGGCATCCTATACCATGATGAATCAGTTTTTGCACCTGATTCCGAGCTCTACTGCTTCTGTTCCTACTGATATTTGGATCCCTTCAAGTAAGCAAACCAGACCCCAGCGCTCTCAACAGTTGGCGCTAGGATATTTTCAAAACTTTTCCAATAATGAAATTGAATCGAGCCTGGAAGTCTATTACAAAACCATGGACAATCAGGTCTTATTTAAGGAAGGTAATCAACTGATTCAGACACTGGACGTGGATGATCTGCTAGTATACGGCAAGGGCTGGAGCTATGGTGCAGAGTTCTTTTTAAAAAAGAAATATGGCAGATTCACGGGTTGGGCGGCCTACACCTTGTCCTGGACGTACCAACAATTTGACCGGCTAAATTTTGGTAAGAAGTTTCCCTTTAGATATGATCGAAGACATGACTTATCGCTAGTCAGCAGCTACGAACTAAATAAAAAATGGCTCCTTGCGGGAACATTCGTTTTCTCCTCAGGCAATACTTTTACGGTGCCGACGGGACGCACTCATGTGAATCACGGTGGTTCACTATTTGAGGGTAATTATTTTATTTACACAGGAAGAAATAATGCTCGGCTCAGACCCTTCCATCGACTGAATATCTCTGCTACCCTTCGCAAGGAACGCAAAATATTTGGTCATAACTATCACTCAGAACTAGTTTTCAGTTTTTACAATATCTATAGCCGGCAAAACCCTTATTTTATCTACTTCCGAATTGATCCATTGACGGATAAACCAACGGCTAGACAAGTATCCTTGCTTCCAATCATTCCCAGTATTACTTACAATTTCAAATTCTAAACATGGCAAAATTTCATCTGCTTTCATGCCTTATGGCTGTTGTTTTGGTGACCGGTTGTCAAAAAGATGTCGGATTCAACAATATCGACACCGACTTCCAAGCTGATGTTTTTATCGAAGGCATTCTTTACCCAGATGAGGCCCCTCGGATATTTGTGAGTGAGAGCCTTCCATTTATCGATGAGAAGGTGAGCCCCCAAGAAATTTTTGCCAGGAATGCAGTAGTTGAATTGTCGACCGGCACCTATAGAGAACAACTATTACCTGATTCAACATTTGACAAGTTTCGTTGTAGATGGTCCATTTACTACGCAGGTAAAACACTGGTAAATTATGGTGAGACCTATGATCTATCCGTAACCTTTAAAGGGCAAACCTACCGTGCCAGCACGACTATTGATCAACCACCTGTACAAATTAGTTCTGTAACATATACGCCAGAATTCTTTGACGTTTACGGTGGTCATGATGGAGTGATCATTCAGCTAGATGACGTGCCAGGAGTGCGAAATCACTATCGATTTCAAATGGATCGATACATTGATAACACGCGATTGCATGCGCACGTACTTGATGTGATATCCAGTACCTGCACGTCAGAGGGCGAGGAATTTTTAGTCACAGATCTTGGTCGGACGATTTTTAGCGATGGTCAGCAAGACGGCAAGACGCTCGAAATGTATGTCGAGGTCTCCTTCGAGTATTTGGAAGGGGATGAGGCAACCATCTACATGCAATCACTGGATGCTGAATCTGCGGCCTTCTTCAGAGAACTGGATGAACAATTGCAATCCATTCTTAACCCCTTTGTCGAGCCAGTCTTCTTACACTCCACGATTGAAGGGACCCTTGGTGTGTTCGGTTCCGCCGTTCGATCTGCACCGGTGCACTTTGTTTACCCACAAGACAACCCATAATGATGCTACGTACCCATTGCTCTGGAGTAATTCGCTGTTGTCTGGTGCTTCTATACTTCTCCACCAATCTGGTAAATGCTCAGACCTACCAATTTAGTTTTAAAGAGGACAAGGGTGTTCTATTTTCATCCATGGCCATCTGGTCGGGTATTAAGACCTATGATCTCTTACGAAATGCGGAGTACATCGATGACTATGAAGACATTGACCCTAGTCGGCTATGGAAGATCGATCGGAGGTCACTCCAAAGAAATTCGAGCAAAGCCGATCGCTTAAGTGACGCATTTTTATACACGTCAATTTCGCTTCCCTTCCTCAGTGCATTACTTGACCCCACTATGCAATCAGAAGCCACCAATATTGCCTGGATGGGAATTTCAGGTTACCTGATTGAAAGTAGCATCAATCAGATATTTAAGATCAGCACAGAACGACCTAGGCCATATATCTACCAACGGGCAGAAGCCGTACTGAATCAGCCGATCAACAAAAACAGTACGAAGTCCTTTTTTTCTGGACATGCATCAAGTGCGGCCTATTTTACATTTTTCGCTGCCAAGGTCTTTGCTGACACACATCCTGACAGCAAGCTAAAACCATTTGTATGGAGCGCAGCAGCCCTCTTAAGCGGTACTACTGGATACTTAAGATATCGCGCTGGAAAACATTTTTATACGGATGTCTTGACAGGTTTGGTATTTGGTGCCGGTCTCGGAATTCTGATCCCAGAACTTTATCGTAATAAGAGAAAGAAAATAAATCTGAAGGTGTCACTTGATGGAGTTGCACTCAAGATAAAAATATAATATCTAGCCAATTATGATATCAAAAAGAAAAGAGAGCACCCCTAACCTAGAAAAAGCATGGCTCTTGTTTCACAAGAGAATCAACGAAACTTCAGTAACCAAAGGTGGAAATAAAAGGACACCATGGCTAATCAAGAAAGAATGGCTTATTGTGATTTGTCTCAACTAACTTCACCTGTCATAAAGAGGTTCTGGTCCTTGATTTTTGCGCTTTATCTCGATATCCAACGCATCGGTAAACATTGAATTGTCTCAAAAGCTGACCAGCTCCACTCCTTATGTCGATTGGCATCAGCAATTTGACCTCGCGAAAATATCTACGTAGCTTTTTGATTTGTTTAGTGCTGACATCTCGGTCTTCAAGCAAGGACCGGTTTGAATCGATAAACAAACCATTTCGACCCAAAAGAGGGCTGAAGTCATCATGAATGATTTCGAATTGAAATCCAGTTTCACCGATCAGGTTTCCTGCGTAAATATCAAGAGAATCTAGATAAAAAGTAAGAATAGAACTGGTCTTATATCCATCTGCTGAAAAAATAAAATCCTCCGGATATCGCTGGTGTAACAGCTCAACTTCGTATGCCAGTTCTTCCCAGCCCCACCAGGTATCATCAGATTTAATATTAATCGGATAAATCAGCACCTGAACTAAAAGGAGGACATGTATTATTAAAGATAAATAGAGCTGAAAATAAACCCACCTTTGTCGTACGTAGAGACCTGCCAGTAATGCACCTGAAAGGTAGCCTGGCATCACCCAATTGAGCTTGACCCAATAGATGGGTGAAATCAAGGCGAAGGCCAAAATAATTGGGACCGAAAAGCTCATCATAAACAATACTTTCTGCGATGGGAAATGATTGCGCAGAAGTTTTAAAATGAGCTTACCGATCGCTAAATAGAGTACAATTATAAAAACGGGCAGCAGAATAAACATCTGATGACCAATCATCCCAAGGGCTAAGTGAGGCCGAATCCTAAGTTGCAAAATGGACTCCAATCGATCCGCACTTTGAAACCCAATCGACACCCAGTCGTGCTGATAATTCCAATAAAGTACCGGTAAAACTGTGAGGAAAAAGGTAAATAACAAACCAAGCAATTCGGCCTGAAAAAGATACTTTCTATGTTTGGAAGATGCGATAAGAAAAAAGATGCTTCCCAAGGGTAAAAATACGGCTGTGTACTTGCAATTAAATGCTAGGCCCATTGCAAATCCCGCTAAAAGCCAATTGAGAAAACCTGTCTTAGTGACACAGTGGTAGAACAGCAAAAGTGAAGCGCACCAGAAAAACATGAGTGGTACATCAGGGGTACTCACACAAGACAATATGGTGACAAGAAATGATGAGATCAATAATAAAAGAGCTGATCTGGTTCTTGCTTTGCCAATAATTTGCATGCCCAATCGGTAGAAAAGTAGCAACATCAACGCCGTCAATAAAAAATCTCCAAATTTCAGGACCCATTCGTTTTTTCCAAAAATCGAGATCATCACCCTGATCAGCCAGGCGATCCCGGGAGGGTGATCAAAATAGCCCATAGCCGGATGCTGTGCATAGAAACAATAGTAAGCATCTTGAGGCATGAGACCCATGACAAATACATTTACCAGTCGGATTGAACAAATTAGTGCAACAACCCAAAGAGCAATACGTGGCACCTGATTAAGACGATGCAAGCTCATCAATAATTAGCTGAACTTTTCTCAAAAAACCGCCCTTGACCCCGGTTATTGCTACCCGCTGTTCTTGAAGTAAGATTTTGGGCGGTCAGCAGTGTAATCTGTTCGGCAGTAGTCTTATATCCCCGTCTTGGAGCAGGGGCAATCGATGATGTAACTAGCTGGCATTGAACATAAATGCGCTTACAGTCTTGCGTTCTTTGACAATTGAAATCTATACACCACATGATGGGTTATTTACAGTCTGACCAAATGTAAGGCATGACATTGATTTAGGAAAGAGAAGACAAGCAGATTATCTACTAAAGTATTAGCCATCATGCCCAACCTTCCTGAAACCTACTGGGATCATTCTGATCACATTATCTTACCGTCTTTACGAAATCTGTGTAGCATAAAGTTGCGTGCCAATTCCTTTTTCGCAGCATTTAATCGTCGCAACCGGTGGCAAGTCCGTTCGATCATTTGACGACTTCCACTCCACGCCCATATGGGTGGAGGACTCACCATAAAAGGAGAATATTGGAAGTAGTAATCTAAGATCATAGGAGGGTGGCTTTTGCTAAACGCATCAGTGACACTTAAAGATAAAATCGACATTCGTCACAAGATGGTGTTGAATTCGGGTTGCAGGGCCAGAAAGACAAAAAAAGTTATTCACTTGCAATCCTCTACCCAAATCTTTGGACGGAATGATACGGGATGAATATTGTGCGCACTCCAAAAAAGTCGCCAAATCAAAAATGGCTCTTTTGCACTGCATAGTCGGTAGACAGGGATCCCTTCATTTTTCTCAACTTCCTGATACTCAGGCATCATCAAATTTCAAAGAAGTGAAAATCTCACCTGCCTGCCGGATAGGTAGGTCCAAAAAAGACTCGTATTGTGAAGATGACACGTTCCGGAGTGCGCTCCGTACTGTCTGCTAAAATTTCTCCAACCATTCTTGCGCCAAGTCTGGCCACCGTTCTGCTGCATGGTTTCCCGGTCTCAAGCCATAGCCATGTCCACCTTTCGGCAGTAGGTGCAACTCAACTGGCACATTTGCCTCACGCAAATACTTGGTCAAAATTAATCCACTATTTGCATAACTATCATCAGCAGCGGTGAAGATAAATGTAGGTGGGGTAAATTCATTGATCGTAATGCCAGGAGCAAGCAAATGGTTTGGTTCTCCATCTAGCCCAGCTGGGTAAATAAGTAATTGCAGGTTTTGGTTTAATAGTTGCTGATCATCCGGACTCTTGGCAGATAGACGGGATTGCGCCATGACCGCCAAATTGGCACCGGCCGAAAAACCGATGACGCCAATTTTGTCCTGGTCTACATTGAGTTCCTTAGATTTTGTCCGGACCAAGCTGATTGCTTCGAATAAATCGTGGATTGCCTCATCCCGCTGATTCGGGACTCTATAAGTCAAAACAAATGCATAATATCCCAGTGAATTGAGCCACGCTGCAATCTCCGATCCTTCCTTGTCAATGGCAAGGTGCTGATATCCACCTCCTGGGCATACAATGAATGCTTGACGCCTTGGAGTAATCGTAGTAGGGACATAACTGGTAAGGGTAGGAAATCTGACATCGGTGAGTCGGGTGACATTGTCACCCCGATCAGGTTTGATGGTTGGCTGAGTTCGAATAGAATTTGTATCTGTGAGGCCGGTGGGCCACAATTCAATGGTTTGCTGGGATGCCACCTGACCAACTGAGAGGCAAAACACTAGCAGAAACAAGATCGGCGTTCGCATGTTTTCTAATCAAATTCACAAAAGTGCCATAAAACTCCTGATGGGTCGTGCAAAAAACATTCTCGGCCCCATTCAAATTTCTTAATTGGACTCAATTTAGCAAATCGATATCGCTGATGCACGGCCTGCTGTGCTAATTCGGCATAGCAGGCATCAACATCATCCACCTCAACAAATACCATGGAGTTTTCGACCCATTTGCGAACATAATATTTCTGTAAATAAAAACCCAATTCTTCATTCAGCTGAAAAAGGACCATCTTATCAGAAATGATTTTTTCTTGAAATCCAAGCTCCCGGTAGAAAGAGCGAGACTCCTCGAAGTCTTTGGCCCCAATAAAGGTGCGAATGTTTTTCGCTTGATAACTCATGCTATATTCGTTTTGCGTCAAATTACAAAATGTAGCGTCACAAAAAAAAGGCTCAGATCACAATAATCCAAGCCCCTGAAAAAATCTGATAAACTACTTCAGCGGGATGCGTAGGCTCTCTTGATCTGTTTAAAATTTGACTTGTTCACATTTTCTCCTGTCTTGACGTGGTGATCCACGGCAATAACGTAGTCTTCAATAAGTCGCTTAAATTTGCCCTTGACCATGCCGCCCATGAAGGCTGGCTTGGTGCGGAAATTCATATTAAAGGTGAACCGACTAGAATTTTCGTCAAGGGGCTCAACCTTGTAATCAGCAAAGGTGTAGTCAGGATCAATCGGAAATCTCCCTGCCTTAAATACTTGATTTCGAAAGGTATAATTTGCAGAATCAAAATGAGTTTGCTTTTCGTGTAGGAACCTGGTGCCCTTCTCATTAAAATTACAGACTCGCTCAGCCCCTTCACCGGCTTGCAGGGATCCCACCAGGTAATCAGAACTTACAATCTTAGGATGCGAATTAGCAATAGCACCATAATCTTGACCAACCACTTGCCATACTTCGTGGGCTGGGGCATTGATCACTTGGGTGACGGTAAAGGTCTGAGTTTTTTTTTGGCCATGTAGTGATTCTATAAAGGCCAACAAAAGGCCCATCATACTAAATAAAATAAACCATGTTTTTTGCATAGCTAACTAATTTTGGAAAGTGAAATAAATTATAGACACTATCCAAAATTGCCACACTTTTCTACTTCGAACTTGTTTGGTGAGACCAATTATTTGGTTTTTTCGGTCAATCGATACCGTCTGGGTGACATCTCAAAAACTTTGTGAAAAGATTTTGAAAAGTGGGCCAAATCTATGAAACCACAAGCTAGAGCTACTTGTGAAATAGTGAGATCAGAATTTAGCAAGAGTTCCGCGGCACGCTCCAAGCGACGACCACGGATGTATTTGGCTGGAGACATTTGATAATGCGATCGAAACCGGCGCTTGAACGATGAAGCACTGAGGTGACAGAGCTCCGCGAGCTCCTGTACAGTTAGATTGGAGAATAGATTATTTTCAACCACCTCTCGAAAATTAACCGTCTCATTTGAAAATAAATCCGTAAGTAAATGTTTGATTTTATCCAACTTATCGGTCTTCGCCAAGAGTAAAATCAACTCCTTCAACTTGAGTTGAAGCAACTCCTCGCTGACCAACATCGGATTTTCAAAATAGAATTGAAGACTCTTGATGTAGTTTGCCAGCAGTTCAGAAGCCCTGACGTAATCGAAGCGAACGGGTTGTATCTTGGAAGCTTCTTTTAGGAAAGCGGGAAATTCTTTCTGGTAAAGCATTTGCAATACCTCCGGATAAAAGTGCACTGCTATCGCCTCACATGGTTTTGCATCAATCCCACCTAGGTATTCATTTAGATAAGTACCACATTTTAAAACAATTCCATTTTCCTCCTCCAGAGGTAAACGACCATGGGTCGAAATAACGGCAGCATCACCAGTGACTACATAGTAGAAACAAGCTTCATTGGCCATCACGGCCTTCATCCGAAAAGGGGGAACAATGATGGCTTTTTCGAAGACGGGTTTGTCAAACAGGTCCAGCTTTTGATGTGCTTTAATCATGATCTTGATGGTGGCACTAAGGTAGTCAGATCAAAGTTGACCGGACTTTCTTACCTGGTCCAAAAATTTGTCGATTTGGGCCAAACCTTCAGCAATCTAGCACGCAATTTGGGGGAATCTCTTAAAATTGCTTACCTCCATCAACGGGTTCTGACTCTTGATAGGAAATTCTACCCTGTCGAGCCTCTCCCTTTTGATTGGCTTGCCAAAACGTTCCCCATTCCAATTCAAGACAGGTGAGCCATTGATCACCATAAGCGCAGGTATCGATACAAATGGTATGACCTAGGTTTGCAATCATACCATTCGTCTGGGCGGTATGTCCACAAATGACACGGACATCGTCAGCATAGGGCTTAGGATTGATCATCTTGTTCCAAAACAGCGCCTGAGAAGTCTGGAGGGGTAGTGGAACTCCTGGTTCCAGACCCGCATGAACAATAACAAAGCCCTCTACTTCATAGTATGGCAACGTGTTTTCTAAGAAACTCCAATGCTCGTCTGGTATTTCGGAGAGCCAATCTTCAGAAAGGGTTTCAATGCCATACGAAATCAATGTTTCGGCACCTCCATAATCCAACCAACTTTTCGAATCCGGTTGTTGGTCGCGAAAGGCCATCATCATGATCTCGTGATTTCCACGCAAGCAAATGGCATTTTCTGGATCCAATAACCGGAGGTATTCAATGACATGGGCGCTATTGGGACCGCGGTCGACATAGTCACCCAAAAAGACAATCTGATCTTCAGGTGAAGGTGCCACCACTTGAATCAAAGTCTCAAGTGCAGTAAAACAGCCGTGAATGTCACCAATTGCAAAGGTTGCCATAAAAGACTCCGAAGTTATGAAATCTCGTTAGTAGTCTATGCGACATATTACACCTTAGGTAAATAAAGATGTTGTGGAAACTGAGCCAGGTGATGCTCTTAGAGAAATGGGCACACCTTTTGACCAAATGTCTACAGGACGTCCTATAGATATTGCAAATGATGTTGACGAAAAGATCTAGACCCCTACTCAGCCTTTGCCTATGCTGCATGGTTTTGCTGGTGTATGATAGCAGTGGGCAGGTAGCATTGCTCAATGACGAGTTCAATAATGCCAGTACACTCAAAAACTGGATTAACATCAATGCCGAGGAAAATAATCCAATTACTCAACTGGAGTCTTATAATATTGATGATTCGACGGCTGGCCATTTCTTTATTAAGCCCATCACGGAAAGCTGGTTTAATGAATACCGCGGTGCACTTCTGTTTAAGTATATCAGCGGAGATTTTGTCTTGACCACTGAGGTGACCGCCACGGGTCGAGATGGTGTGAGTCTGCCCACATCAGATTTTTCGCTGGCGGGTTTGATGATTCGAGAGCCGGTGGCCAATCCTGACCCAGATCTCGATATGATAACCAACCAACAAAACTATGTTTTTATGGCCCTGGGACAGGCGCAAGGACCGGGTTGGAACTTCGAGATCAAAAATACTTGCCAAAGTATCTCCTGTCTAAATATCGACAACATCGATACTAGTACCTCAAAGATCCGCCTGGTCAAGAGGGGAAATCAAATCGTGGTCTTATCGCAATTGGCTGGTCAAATGACCTGGGAGGTTCGGAACCGGTACGACCGTACATGTACCAACTGCAGTGGCTGCAACTGCAACCAACCTTTCTCTCACACGGTCCAGATCGGATTTGTTGCTTACACCGATTGGCCGAAAGTAAGCAGTTATACGCAACCATTTCACAATACCCACACGCTGCATCCGGATAGTCTGGTGATGGATCCATCAGGTGGAGTACCATTTAACCCCGATATCATAGCCAATTTCAATTTTGCACGGTTTGACAGCCTGATGGTTCCACCTCAGTTTGCTGCTGATAATCTAGCGGATCCGGCTGACATTACGGACGAGGAACTCATTTCCTTTTTGGGCTATGACTCTGAACCTTTTTGTCCGCCGAGTTTTAACGTCTATGATCCCATCACCAGTACGCTCACGGAGGTGAGAGCGGTGCAAAGTGTGACATCCAGTTCAGTGATTTCAGGAGCTGCTGAGGTGTTTTTTGGGGCGAGTGATGAAGTGCTATTATTTCCTGGGTTTTCGGTGGAAGGAAGTAGTCAGTTTCAGATAGATTTAATAGGATGCAATTGATGCAGTTGGCGTATGATGGCCGCCAAGGGAACCTTAAAAAAGGGTTGAATTTGCTTACGGTAATACACGTATATTACCGTAATAAACGTATCCTGCGGCTAAACATAACACGCTCTTAACCAGTAAAACATATTGTTTAATAATGTCTTACGTATTCTCTAAAGTTGATTTTTCAAAACTCGGAGCAAGTGAAACTCACTTACCCGTAAAAATGATGCACCCAGCCTGAGCAGAAGTCCCCACTTGACAAAAAAAATCAGGGCGATCACCCAGAGGTAAGGCTAGTACCGTTGCAATAAGTTTAGTAAATCACGATCCAACTTTTCGCCATCAATATCTTCATACTCAATATCTTCACGTCCTGAATTAAGCACACCAAATGCGCCACTGAAATTCCATAAAGCGTACCCGATACCATTTGAAGTCAGAATGTCAATGACATCTTCAAACCATGCCAAGAAAATTGGATGTGGTGTTTTATTGTAGCAACCACACTCACCACAATGGACACCGACTCCCTCGTTCTTTAATTTTATCCAAGGAGCGTACATTTCATCTAGCATAGCCCTACTTAAATACTGGTCTCCCACTTGACCGGGCCAGCGGGGTTCCGGTGCAGTTTCAGGATCTTTATACACCCAAGATGCCTTGTAGTGCGACACAATCCCTGGATGATATCCACGACAACTTTGAGCAATGTCGAGATCTATAATCTCGGGTATAATATCCCTTCCGATATTGTTACCATCAGCCACTATTAAATGGTCTTTGTTTTGATTGCGAATGACTTTTGCGGCTCGCTCAGCAAGTTCACGATATTTTTTGCCCGGAATGGCCGTACGCTTGCTATGTTGATCATTCATATCCTCACGTACACAGGGTTCATTCAATAGATCAAAGCTGATCTTTTCACGGCTGGTGCGTTTAAATTTCTTGGCCCAAAACTTCCAGTGCCAACAAAAATCATCCAAGGCTTCCGGGTCATCCCACAAATTGTAAGGTTCTTCAAATCCGGCATTGACGCAGAAACCTGGGGCTCGATGAAGATTTAGACTCACGTGCAAATTGTATTTATGAGCCATGTGGACCAAATTTTCAACCTTCTCGACTTGCCTCTTATCAATTTTTCGGATGCGTTTGGTTTCAATGGGTTTTGTCCGATCGAATTTCAAATAGCTGGGGTAAGCCATTGGAATTCTCACAAAATCAAAACCCCAATCTGCCATCCATTTCAGGTGCTTTTCTTTAGTTTGAGGTCTCCCTTGATTTGGATCTGGGGCAAAGAAATCCAGGAGATTAAATCCTCGCCACATCGGGATGGTATTCGATTTATTCACTACATCCCTGCCAAAATCAGGCAGCCCAATAACTGCTCCGGCCCAACTTCCGGCCAGGTACTTGAGAAAATCTCTGCGCTTATTCATTGATGCTTCACTTATCGGGATACCAATTCAAAATCTTAACCTCCACGGCAGGTGACTGTGCCTCGACCAACTCCTTAAACTTAGCGACATCGCTATAAATACCTCCACCACCTCGAAAGTGAAAAGGAAATACGACTTTGGGCTTGAAGTCGATAACTGCACTGGCTGCAGCCTCCACATCCATGGTGTACGGGAGATTCATGCAGACAAAAGCGTAATCGATATCATGCAGACTACGCATCTCAGGGATGTCTTCGGTGTCGCCAGAGATGTAAAGGCGCTTCCCTCCCATCGTCAGTACATAGCCATTCCCCTTGCCTTTGGGATGTCTAGAATCATTTGTTTCTGGTAAATTATACATGGGGACCGCTTTAATCCCAATCTCCCTACTTGTAATTTGTTCATCGTTTGCCATTGTGTGAACCACCCCAAATGTGATGTCGCCCAATTTTTCAGCCACTGATTCAGGTGCCATCAATTCGGTCTTTGACAAGTCTAATCCGACCAAAGTCTCATGATTGAGATGGTCTCCATGCACATGGGTTATTAAGATCAGATCTGCATTTGGGAAATCAGCAAAGCGGTCAGCACCTCCATAGGGATCCAAATAAACCGTGACACCATTCCACTGTAGCACCATGGTAGCGTGCAGAATCGGTGTCATGATGATTTCGCTCTGTTCAGCTGGCAAAATCTGTGGTTGTGCTGTCAGGGAAAAACTCAGGATTACCCCAAAGAAAATCGTGGCCTTTCGTAACATCTTCATTTTTAATATTAAAATTCAAATGTATAATTATCTTTCTGTTTTTAATCCTTTTGTCGAGCGATGTTGGAAATGAAGTTATCTTAACTTCATTAAAAAATGGTCCCATGTGTGGGTGCACTTCATTGGTACAAACAACATTGAGCCAAGCACTGAAAATTCATACCTTGGAAGAATTAATAACCACAGAAGTTTTCTGAGTTATGGAAAAGAGAACAAGAGCCACTATCATTGCCAAGGCAAAAGTCGAGGTTGAAGGATTTTCAACCATAAATGCAAAGTTCAAGCAGAAAATGATGTTATGATGCAGCCTAGAATCACCATTATTGGCATTGGTGTAAATGACCTCAGCCGAGCTAACGATTTTTATATCAATACCCTTGGTTGGAAAAAAACCGAGTCAAGCAATGATGACATCACTTTCATTGAATTAAATGGTCTATTACTATCGCTATACCCCATTGACAAATTGGGAGAGGATGCCACAGTCGAATTAGGTGATCCCACTTATCGCCCGGTCACTTTCGCACAAAACCTCACCAGCGAAGAAGAAGTCGATCTACTATTCAAAGAATTGGATGCAAAGGGAGTAAGTATCATCAAAAAGCCACAAAAAGTTTTTTGGGGTGGTTACAGTGGATATTTTGCGGACCCCGATGGCAATCTATGGGAGGTTGCTTACAATCCTTACCTGGTGCTTGATGAGGAGGGAAACATCTCCTGAAGGTTTCTCCCAAAGGTGCGCAATAGATTGGATGTAGTTATTTATGTACTATTATCCCAGCCATGACCCTATCCAGCTTTTCCCAGTCCTAATGTTCGGCTATGGATGTGGACTTTGCAAGTTGGCTCGGAGTTATTCCAAAGCGTTCCTTAAATTTAGAACTGAAGTAAGAGGCGCTTTCAATTCCGATGTCATATTGAACTTCACTAAGGGTACTAAACCTTCTTTCTTGCACCCTACGGTAGGCTTGAAGCAGCCGCAATTCCAAAACAAATTCAACGGGGCTAAGGCCAGTGCATTTTTTTAGGATTCTAGCGAATTGACGAGCACTGTAGTTTAACTCGCTGGCCAATTGTGTAACTTTAAAGGAAGGATCGGACATATGCTTAGCAACAATATTTCTTGCTTTTTCTATTAAGTCGTCGTCAAAGGAGATATTGTCTTCCTCCGCCTTACTTCGACTTATCTTGTTCTTGAGAAGATTCTTAATTCGAGCCCTTAGTTCATCGGCACTAAAAGGTTTGGTTAGATAGTCATCAATGCCCAACTGAAAACCGCGCAATTTGTCTTCCTCAAGCGCCCGGGCGGTTAACATAATAAACGGGATATTTTGATATTGAGGAATCTCATTAATTCTCCGCCTAAATTCGAAACCATCCATTTCGGGCATCATGATATCTGTACTGATCAGATCGAAATTTTGCCGACTCAAAATTTCCAGGGCTTGCCGGCCATTGTACGAAAGGGCACATTCAAAGTCTGTGCTAAGAATCCCTTTGAGATATTTCCCCATCTGTAGGTCATCCTCAACAATTAGGATCTTGGGCTGCCCACCAGATAGATGATGCACGGCAACATCGCTCATCGGCCGTTCGGATTTCGATATGTCCCCCAATGTTTTACTTGCTCCGGATTTGGAAACCGGTATATCAATGGTGAATATCGATCCGGAATGGCCATCGCTTTCAACGGAG
Organism: Saprospiraceae bacterium; assembly: GCA_965223215.1. Lineage (GTDB taxonomy): Bacteria > Bacteroidota > Bacteroidia > Chitinophagales > Saprospiraceae > JABDMH01. The sequence goes on from CBDCVZ010000010.1 coordinate 2,431,862, forward strand.
ATCCAACCTTTCAACAACTCAACCAATTCTTTAGTGAGGGCCAACCCAATGCCAGTGCCGGAACTATGTGATTGACCTGAAACTTGGTAATATCGATCGAAAATATATTTCTGATCCACTTCCGAAATACCTGGTCCTTGATCTTCAACAGTCAGTTGAAGCCGCCCCTCTTCGAGGGCCTCATGATTCAAATTCAGGGATACGATGTTGCCAGGACCGGAGTATTTAATGGCATTGCTAACCAGATTATTAATTATTTTTTCAAGCTTGTTGGCATCTGTTTCGACAAAAACATCATGCGCAGCGGTGACTTCCAAATTGTGCTGAAGATCAATTTCTTGACTTGCCGCCAAGGAGGAAAATGCAAAATAAATTCGGTTGAGAAATCCCAGCAAATTAATGGTCGTCAATTCAATGCCCATTTTGCCGGCATCCAATTTTGAGAGGTCTAAGATTTCATTAACCAGTGCAGTAATTCGACGACTGTTTTGCAGCGCCAATTCCACATTTTTCTTCAGGGTAACATTCTTAATTTCGGTAAGAGATTGCTCCAGTGGACCGATGATCATGGTCAATGGTGTACGAAGTTCATGCGACACATTGTTGAACAAAACTGTTTTGACCTGGGATAAATTCTCAAGATCAGCAGCCCGTTGTTTTTCGAAGTGAAGGGCGAGCTCTGTCTCCCTACGTTTTCTCTTATGACGAGTGATGGTAAACTGCCCGAGCCAAGCTAAACCTGCCAGCAGCAATCCTCCAAAGATCAGGATTCGGTTTCGATCATTCCTCTGCTCAGCAATCAATAGCTCTTGTTTTGCCAGGGCAGCTTCCCTCTTTTCTGTTTCATATTTAGCATTTGCATCGGCCACAGCATTCTCGAGGCTTTTGCGATAGCGATCGGTTGCCAGGGAATAAGAAGAATCTAGCAGTTTGTATGCCTCATGGGTGGCACCCTGCAAAAACTTTATTTGGGATAGTTTGTGAAGATTACCCTCTTGATGATGCGCATACGTTTGCACGGTGGTATCGCTCAGTAATTCCTGATAATACTTGGCGGAAGAGTCCAAATTAATTTCTCGATAGACCTCTGCGATGCCACTGGAGATCATTAGAATCAAGTGTGGTTCTTGAGCTGTTTTTGCAAGTTGCAATGCTTTCTTTTTGTACCATAAGGCAGAATCTGCATTATTCAAATTGTAGTAGTGAAGCATGCCCATCACATTGTATGCGTAAGTCAGTTCACGATTCATGTTAGGGTGTCTCCTGGCTATGTGCAGTGCCTTTTCTGCATAATATCTGCGCTTTGTGGTGCTGTCATTGAGAATCGATAGATTCACACAGTACTTCACTATTAACTTTGGATCATTGAGCTTTTCCGCATATTCCAAAGATTGCTGGAGGTATTCTAATGATCGATTGTAGTAGCCCAATCCTGTATTGATGGTCGCAAGGCCACTCGCTGCATCGGCACAGATGCGATAATCGTGCAGGGCCTCTCCCAGATCTAGTGCTTGATAAAAGGCTGCAATGGCCAAACTGTCATGTTCTAGTTTACCTAAGAGGAGGCCTTGGGAGATCAAAGCACGGCCGATTAAAACTGAATCCCGCAAGAGAACAGCGTTTTCGACGACTCGCTGCACCAAGGTATGGCCCGAATCCACCTTGCCTTCAGCATTGTACACCAGCGTCAACTGATAGCCTGCGAGTGCCTCACCGGCAAGGTATTGGATTTCTTGCGCCAAATGGAGGGCTCGTTTGGCATAGTGGCGACTTTCGGGAATTGAGAATGCAAAGCTAGATCCAGCGAGCTCATTAAGAACGTCAACCATCCCGCGATCTTTGGCCATCATCGGTAAAGCGGCAACCAAGCTGTCGTGGTGGGAGTCCTGAGCCTGACTCTGCATCTGCCAACCAATGAGCAAGAGCAAAATTGCTATTCTCCTAATCATCAATAAATAAGATACAAAACAACTGTATTTCTACATTGAAAGCCGATGGGAATCCTTTTCGAACCCCTTATTCAAATCAAAAAGTGGATGACGAAAACATACCGTGTAAAAAGGAAGGATGCAACGTTGGATCATCTAGTCCAATGCCCCCAGGTAACCTTCTGCTGTTTCAGGCAATACACCCTTGTAAAACTCTTTGTTTTGACTAATTTGTAACTTCACAGGCAATCAATTCGCCGAGCTTGGCTGAACCTAGATCCGTCGATACCAATTACTCAACCGAAGAGCTATTGAATGGCTTGAAAAATAGAGATCGAAAGGTACTCGTATTTTTCTATCACGAATATTTTGGAATGACATTAGATCTTGTGCTTAAGAACTCTGGCACCCAAGAACAGGCAAAGGATCTCTTTCAAGAGGTCATGACTGTGCTTTTTGAAAAAGTCCAAAATCCGGACTTTGCACTCAGGAGTTCAATCAAGACATATTTGTATGCAGTTGCACGTAATAAATGGTTGATGTTGTTGCGTAGCAGACGTACCCAAAAAACAGACTTGACCGATACAGAAAATCTGGATTTTGCGGTCGATGCTACCGTACAGGAAGATCTAATTCAACAAGAACGCAACAATTTAATGCGTTTGTACTTCCAACAGCTGGGATCCGATTGTCAGCAAGTATTGGACCTTTTTTTTGCGCGCACTTCGATGCGGGAAATTGCTAAGAAAATGGGGTTTTCGGAAGCGTACGCTAAGAAACGCAAATTCACTTGCCAAAAGAAATTGATTGCACTGGTGACTGCGGACTCCCGCTACCAAGAACTGGTTGAGAAATGATTACCGAAAAAGAAATCGCTTTAATCGAGTCCTATCTTGCCAATGAGCTAGCAAAGGAAGAGGTACGCGACATTGAAAAAAGGATGAAACTTGATCCAGGTTTTGCTGATCAGGTCCGTTTGATTCAAGGCATGCCGATCGTGTTACGTACGGACATCAAGGGATTTAAAGAAGACCTTGCCAGTGTAGTCGATCAAGCAGGCCAGCTACCGTCTACAAAAGTTAAACCACTAGTGAGTAGACGATGGTTAGTCGCTGCCTCCATCGCCGCCGTCGTTGGTCTGATCACCCTATTCTACCCTAGGAAGGGCAGCCCTGACCAATTGTTTGCCTCATACTTCACAGTGCCAGACGAAAATATCACCGTCAGAAATCAAACTAATGCGGACCAGGTTCTTGTACAGGCAATTAACGACTACAACGCGAAGCAATTCGCGGCAGCCACAGCAGGATTTGCCAAAATCCTCACTTCTTCACCCGATCGCATTGATGTGGCATTCTATCTTGCGATCGCGCTAATGGCAGATGATCGTGTGGCCGAGGCTATTCAGGCATTTGAAGCCATTCAAAAACATGAGGGCGTTTTTAGCAATGCGATCGATTGGTACCAAGCACTTGCCTATCTCAAATTGGGAGATGTCGATTCTGCCACTGAATTTCTTCAAGAGTTAACCAAAAACGGACCGAACCGATATATGGATCGCAGCGAGAAATTATTGACCAGTCTGAAGCAGCTTCAATAAAAAGCACTCTTACTCTGACCACCCATTCGGGTATTTTATTGGTTCTATAAGATCTAAGAGATTATTAGAAGCCAAATCGCGGGGTTAAGGAAGCCATTGGCGGTGATTTAGGTATCTTTCGGTGCAACCAACCAAACACCATGACGCAGCCTACTTGGACCAGTCGAATGGCATTTATTTTAACTGCCTCTTCATTTGCAGTTGGACTGGGCAATATTTGGCGATTTCCATATATGGTGGGTACAGGTGGTGGCGGCGCTTTTCTACTTATTTACCTCCTGCTCGCATTTGGTATTGGCTTTCCAATCTTGCTTGCAGAATTGTCTTTGGGAAGAATTTCAGGTTCATCGCCCTTGCTTGGTTTTAGCAAACTCTCCGGTCGCAAGGAATACAATTTAATCGGTTGGGTTTCTGTGTTTGCCACCTTCCTGATTCTGGGATTCTATGTGATGATCATGTCGTGGATTTGTATCTATTTTTATCATTGTCTCAGTGGTCAAATCCTAGGCATCAGTGAGAATTCTCAGGCACACTTCAATACTGTAACCGGCCATTTTTGGGCCAATTTTTTAATCGGTTCGGGCATTACATTATTTGCTTTTTTCATCATTAAAAAAGGTTTGAAAAATGGCGTTGAAGCGTTGGCAAAGATATTTATGCCAATTCTATTTTTGCTTATCGTCGTATTGGGAATTTGGTCATGTACGCGATCGGGTGCTTGGGAGGGCATTAGCTGGTACCTGACTCCCAATTGGTCCAATGTTTCGATGGACATAGTTTTAGGGGCCCTGAGTCAGATATTTTTTTCGGTGGGTATTGGCATGACCGCTGTGTTTGTTTTCGGTAGCTACAGCACGAAAAAGCAAGACATCATTTCTGATGCTGCGCTAGTGATTATTGTAGATACTGCGGTGGCCTTTTTGGCAGGATTTGTCATTTTCCCGGTTCTCTTTTCTTTTGAAATAGCACCTGATTCTGGGCCCAGCCTTCTTTTCAACACCATGACCAAACTGCTAGCCGAAATGCCCATGGGCGTGGTTTTTGGGGGATTATTTTTCTTACTTCTATTGCTGGCGGGTCTTACTTCAGTGGTCACGGTCATGGAGGGTGTCAGTCAAAGCTTGAAGGACCGATTTGCCATTTCGCAGACTTATTCACTGCTTATTTGTGTTTTTGTTACGGCCTTGTTATTAATTCCAAATATTCTCTCACATACTAATTCGCCGTTGCGCGACATTCAGGGAAAATCATTCTTTGGCTGGACCGACATGCTCGCCAACAGTGTCTTGCTGCCCTTGGCGGGACTGGGGATTGTATTATTTGCCAGTTATACCTTAGGCTTCAAAAGATTTCAGGAAGCAACAAATCTGGGGAGTAAGTCGCTGAGAATAACCGGGGGTTGGCAAGTGCTCTTCAAAGTATTGATCCCCATCTGCATCATCGTTATCCTTCTTTACGGATTGATATAGGTATGTTCGATTCAGCTAGATTGCTGTCAGGAATTCCGTTGGTCAATGACTCTGATATTCCATCCAATCGATGTCTTTCTTAAGTAGAGCTTGAGTTTTCCCTTCGGGAGATTCGGCAATAATCTCTCGGTTGTACTCCCAAATGCATTTGGGAGGAAGACTCATTAAAATTGACTCGGTTCGACCTCCCGTTTCTAAACCGAACCTGGTACCTCGATCCCAAACTAAATTAAACTCTGCATATCTACCGCGACGATAATATTGCCACTCTTTTTCGGCATCTGTGTAAGTTTTTTCGTAATTGTCCAAGAAAACTTCGCGATAAATCGGAAGGAAACTATTACCTACTCCCATCACAAACCCAAAGAGATCATTTTTGTCTAGCTTTTCCTCGTGGGCCAATCGGTCAAAGAAAATACCTCCAACGCCACGGGTCTCAGTGCGATGTTTTAAATAGAAGTAGTCATCAGCCCACTGCTTGAATTTCGAATAGTAACTTGGATCAGCTGCATCACAAACTTTCTTCAGTCGACTATGAAACCTGGCTGCCTGCCGTGGTTGGATATAGTGTGGAGTCAAATCGATGCCACCACCAAACCACCACACTTCCTGATCCATCTCAAAATAACGAACATTCATATGAATAATGGGGACGTGAGGATTTAATGGATGCAGCACGATGGAGACGCCGGTGGCACAAAACGAATTGCCTGTCTTTTTTAAGATTTTTTGAAGTGCCGGACTGACTGGACCCTGAACCTTAGAAAAATTCACTCCTCCTTTAGCAATATGATTACCTACTAAAATCCTGGTTCGACCACCCCCTCCCGTTTTCATTTCCCACTGATCCTCTTGAAACCGACCCGTACCATCGAGTGCTTCCAGGCCCTGACAAATACTGGTTTGCAGTGTCTTAAATTCTTGTACAATAGTTTCTAACTGAACCATTTAACTAGTGCTAAATAAAGTCCCTGATAAAAAACGAATGCTGTATCGATAATCGGCTCGATCACTGGGTACTGATGGCATCGAGGGCCTGAGAAACTACTTTCTTGCTATTTCCTACAAAAATCTGATCTCCGACCACCAGCACTGGGCGTTTCAAAAAAGTATATTCCTGTAAAATCAATTGCTCATAGTCTTTTTCCGACAGTTCTTTCTCATGCAGACCCAACGCTCGATATTTCATCGCTCTCCTGCTAAACAAAGATTCGTAACTGCCCACTTGTGCCTTCAGTGCTGCCAATTGACTCCTGGTAATGGGATCCGATTTAATATCCTGTAAAGTAAATTTATTGAGATCAAACTGTGACATGATGCGCTGGCAAGTGCTACAGCTACTCAAGTAGTAGATCTTATTCATTAATGAATATTGATGGTCGGTTTTGGATGATTTACATAGTAGCGAGTGACGGCCTCACGAGGATCGGTATCTTTTTCTAAGTAATGTTTCAGGCCCTTTAGTGAGCGAAAATACGGAATGTGAAGCAAGTCTACTTTGTCGAGATCGGCCGTGAATCCAATAAATTCATTGGTTGAAGTTTCATAGTAGGAAATAATCTTCTGCTTTTTTTTAGTATGCATTCTGGCCACAACCTTCACCTTCATTTTTTTCTCCAAATCTTGGATGGTTTGAACCCCTTCCATCACGTTGAGGTATTTATCATAAATCGGCGTAGCTTCCTTATCACCCTCTTGGGCATGCAATGCGAGGCCTGCAATCATGGTCAAGCAAAAGAATAAGATTTTCATGGATATTTATTAGCGAATTAACTATTGGCTTTGTGATGGTCAGCAAGAAACTTCTCCAGTCCAATGTCCGTCAGAGGATGTTTCAATAAGCCCAGGATGGATGAAAGCGGACAGGTAACGACATCGGCACCCGCTTTGGCTGCCTGTACTATGTGCATGGCAGATCTGATAGATGCCGCCAATATTTCCGTTTCAAAACCCTGAATGGCATAGATTTCAGCGATGTCTCTAATCAGACTCATGCCATCCCAATTGATATCATCAATTCGGCCGATAAAAGGGCTTAGGTAGGTGGCGCCCGTTTTAGCTGCCAGGATGGCCTGACCAGCGGAGAAAACCAAGGTACAATTGGTGCGAATGCCCTCATCATGAAAATATCGCAGCGCTTTAATGCCATCTTTGATCATAGGGACTTTGACGACAATATTAGGAGCTAGTTGTGCTAGATTTTCTCCCTCTTTGACAATACCCTTAAAATCAGTAGCTATCACTTCTGCACTTACATCGCCATCAACAATTGCGCAGATGTCGCGGTAGTGCTGCAAGATCTGCTCTTGACCCCGGATCCCCTCTTTGGCCATCAGTGATGGATTGGTGGTCACACCATCCAGTACCCCAAGGTCCTTGGCTTCTTTAATCTGATCAATATTGGCTGTGTCGATAAAAAACTTCATGAGATGATAGAGATCTTGCTACTGTTCAAAAGTACGGTTTCTGAGTGTGGAAAAAGCCATCGAAGTAAAATAAAATGAGTGAGAAACCATACCGGTCGCTCAACCTCCTACCCTTGCTGCATTTCTGCCCTGGGGGAGTTCGGAAGGAGCTGACCCTACAGTCCTCACTCACTGCAAAAGTAAAAGTTTTTCGCATTAGGCATCTGCATCCTTTCTAAATCTTTATTGAAGAATTCAAACGACAACGACATTTTTTTCAAGATCTAAAATTGTCCCACAATTCGGATGAGGGTATGGGTGCCTCAAAAGTAACCGATCTGTTTCTGGTGGGATGATCAATTGTAATCTGATGACAATGAAGAAGGATGCGCCTGCGATCACTTATTTTAAGGCCTCCATATTTCAGATCACCCAAAATGGGTGCTCCGATGGTCTTCATCGCCATGCGCAGTTGGTGCGGTCTGCCGGTCTGTGGTGCTAAAAGAACCAGAAATCTACCTCGAACTTCTGACAGTAGCTTGTATGAGGTAATGGCCATTTTCGCTCCGGGTAACTGCTCATTGACCATCTTGACCATATTCTTACTTTCATCCTTGATCAGGTAATGCTTGACGACACCAGAATTCATCGTGGGTGGGCGATCTGAGACCGCCAGATAGACTTTCTCAACATCTTGATTGCGAAATTGTCGGTTGAGCCTTGCCAATGCTTTGCTCGTACGGGCTAGGATGACTGCACCTGACACGGGACGGTCCAACCGATGGCAGACCCCAATGAAGACATTACCTGGTTTGTGATACTTTACTTTGAGATACTGTTTAGCCATGAAATCTAGCGCCTCATCCTTTGTTTTGTCACCGTGCACTAGAGTCCCGGAAGACTTATTGACGACCAGCAAATGATTATCTTCGAATAAAACTGATAGACTCATCTTTGAGTAGCTAAGGTAGGCTCATGATCATAAAAATAGGATATTCACCATGTCCGAATGACACCTTTATCTTTGGAGCGCTTATTAACGGCTTGATCGACTCTCAAGGTATTGAATTTCAAGCTCATCTGGCTGATGTGGAGGCATTGAACGGTTGGGCACAGCAGGAGCTCTTGGATGTCACTAAAATCAGTTTCAACGCCTTCTTAGGGCTGACCACCCGGTACCAATTGCTAGACAGTGGCAGCGCTCTTGGCAACCATTGTGGACCACTCCTGATCTCCTTACGCGACTACAAGAAAAAGGATCTTTCCACCTGTACCATTGCCATACCGGGAGAGAAAACAACCGCAAACTTTCTTTTGGATTACTATCATCCAGCCGCCCTGAACAAAGAGGTTCTGGTCTTTGATCAAATTGAGTCATCTGTTTTGGACGGATCCGTTGACGCTGGGGTGATCATACATGAAAATCGATTTACCTACGCCGAAAGGGGCCTGCAGTTGATTGCCGACCTTGGTCTGCATTGGGAAAACGCTACTGGACAACCTATTCCGTTGGGGGGAATTGTGGCAAAGAGCTCTCTGCCCCCTGATCTGGCGCTTAAGATTGAACAGCTGATTGCCGCAAGCCTACAGTTTGCTTGGAAAAATCCGGATGCGGTGATGCCTTATGTACGCGATCATGCTCAAGAAATGAAGGAAAGCGTGATGAAGCAGCACATCGAGCTGTATGTCAATGAATTCACCAAATCACTGGGCTCGGCCGGCCGTCAAGCTGTCAAACACTTTTTTGAGGAGGCGGTTGTGCAAGGTCGCATCGAAAAGCCCGATTCCATCTTCTACTTCACTTGAAAAACGGATCGTAAGTCCCTTGCAAACCCTCAAATGCGATGATTGCAGTACCCCATCTTGATGGACAAATAGGGCCGATTTTAACTAATTAAAATTTTCTATAACCTATTGACGCCTGAAAAAAATGCACTTACATATTGCATATTTTTATAATTTGTTTTACATTTGCATCGGTGTAAGTTTTGGTTATTAAATAATCAATCGGTTTTTGCTCGTGAAAAGTCACGAGCTTTTTTTTTGTCTGCTGCACCAGAAGGGCCTGCTTATCGCTGTCGCAAGCCAATCGCAACGAACCCGTTGAGACCACCAAAGAGATCCGAAATTAGACTGCGAATGATCTTGTGGTGACGTGATTCTACTCCCCGTCTATTCGTAGTTCAGCTGCTCATGCCAAGCCATTCCACTCTATTTTATCGCAAAATTGCTGCTCGATTCACCGTGGATCCGACACCTGCATCACACCTTGATTTTCTTGGACATAAACTTTCAATTTCCAGACAATTTTTCTAAATTGACTACATGGAGCGAGAAAGCAAATCTTTCCATTTTTTCTTTCATTTCTTAAAAGTTGACTGTATATGAATATTACGTTCGAAGAACTTCGACGGGTAAAGCACAGTTTGCCTACTGGTAGCATTAGCAGAATGGCAAATGAGCTGGCTTTACCCGAACAGACGATTCGCAACTACTTTGGCGCCGATAAGTACACAGATGGTACGACGGTTGATCGACACGTTCAGCCCGGCCCTAATGGTGGTATTGTTCATTTAGAGGACACCAAAATCCTCGATTTAGCAAGACAAATCATTGAGGAGAGTAAGATTTCCTCGTCCTAAGAAGACGCTTTAACCAACCATGCAAAAGGCCAGGACGATTATTCGTTTTGGCCTTTTGCCTTTAGATAGAAGCCGTCGGTGAGATCACTAAAATCTGAAGTCCAAGCACCCTGGACTCCAATTATTAACTTTTCTTTTACGTACGAACCCCTCGGTTCCCTATCCATCAATATCAGGGAAAACTTTGAAACGGCATGAACCGAATGTTTTACTTCCAACCACCGTCTTAAATAAAGACCACAAGCATTCGCTGTGCGATGATATTGGGCCACCTTTGCCGATGGCAATAAGGTGCAGAACTGACCCTTGGGTGAGAGTAAAGTTGAAACACACTGGAAGAGCGAGGGCTTTGAAAGGGTAAGATCATGTCGAGCTATACTTCGGTTTAGATTCTCATTGATTAACGAGTGATCAAAATAAGGTGGGTTACTAATCACAGCATCAAAAGAATGAGCGGTGGCGGTGTATACATAATCCTGGATGGAAGCCGTGATCATCGTGAGTCGGTCAGACCAGCTACTCCTCTCAAAATTACCACTGCCCTCGTGCGCTGTATCCTGATCTATCTCGACGGCAATACAAGTTGATCGAGGAAACCTCTGAGCCATCATCAGCGACAGAATTCCACATCCAGCGCCAATATCCAATATTTGATCCGGTCTGTCAAAAGGTGCCCAGCTACCAAGTAACACACTGTCCAAACCAACCTTATGTGCTGAAACGTGATCAGTCACTGAAAATTGCTGGAAATGGAAAGTCCGATGTCTGGTCATAAAATTAGAAGGGCGTGCATTTCATCCATACAAACAGCCATTTATTTGGTTAAAAAAGGTAAGGTGCCAAGAGCAGGTCAAAATAGTTAATGCCAAAAAAATCCCAGAGGTGAATTGCTCAGACATCAGCATCGTTGGGCAAGCAAAAAAAAAATCAGATTCGGCGTGCCGATCACTCAGCAAATCCATTGCCTATCTTTCTCATCAGGGTTCGAAATTCCTTTTAAGGTGCGCTTCTGTCAGTGGCATGATCAGTATAACTCCGAACACGATGGCCACCGCAGAGTATAAGAAAGCTCGTTGTTCTGGAAGTAGGAGAAAGCATATCGCCTGCAGGACATTAAGAATCAAAGCGATGTAGATAAATAGGGTCGACGAATAATCGTTGGCCAGCTTCCATGTTTCTTCACTTCGCATCGACCGTACAGAGCGATAACCATAAATCTTATTAATTTGTTTGGGCGAAAAGAGTTTGAACAAGAATGCCAAGAATAATAATAAAGGGGATAGTATCAGGTAGAGGAGTATCGTTTTCATGACAGGATTTGAACCAAACCGAAAGTTAGCCATTTTCTCTTATCCGGGTGGGCCAGGTAGGCACTGTATCTATGGTGAATTAGATCACATATCGGAGCATTATTAGGCGTTTAACCAAAGAGCTTTGCAAGAACCAATCATCATATCAGATGATTTTCATGATTTACTCGACGAGCTTGAGAGTAGCGAAAATCACCTCTTCATCACCGGTAAAGCGGGAACTGGAAAATCCACACTCCTCCAGTTATTTCGCAAAACAACCAAAAAAAAGTGCGTTGTGTTGGCTCCCACGGGTGTAGCTGCTCTCAACGTAAATGGTGTCACGATACACTCATTTTTCGGTTTTGCACCAAGACTCCTCACCTCAAAGGATATTGAGAAGAGAAAAAATACCAAATTATTTCAGGCATTGGATGTCATCATTATCGATGAGATAAGCATGGTTCGGGCCGACCAACTGGATAATATCGACTACGCTCTACGTTTAAATCGAAATTCCGATAAATTATTTGGAGGTGTACAAATGCTGTTTTTCGGGGATCTCTTTCAATTGCCCCCTGTGGTGGCTACCCCCTTTGAGCGGAATTACTTTCAAACGGTTTATGAAAGCCCCTATTTTTTTTCTGCCAAAGTATTTGAACAAGGTTTTGAAATCGAAACCTTCGAACTAAGGACCGTTTATCGGCAAGAAGAAAAGAGATTTATCTCGCTGTTAGAGTCCATTCGATCTAGTGATGTAGACGCAGACATCCTTGAAGATCTTAATGCCAGAGTTCTACCAATCGAAATGGACGATCCGGGATACATCACCCTCACAACAAGAAATAACATCGCCAATTCCATCAACCGCAAGGCTCTAGAGAAAATCGATCGGCAGAAATACTCATTTGCAGCCAGGGTGACGGGGCAGTTTCGTCCAGCACTGTTTCCGACCGACGAGATCTTAACCCTTAAGCAAGGTGCCCAAGTCATGTTTATTAAGAACGATGCGTTAAAGCGCTACGTAAACGGCACAGTCGGTATCGTCAACGACATTACTTCAGAAGAAATAAAGGTTTCAATTGCCCAACATGAAAAGGAGGAAATCGTATCTATCGAAAGATACGAGTGGGAAATCCTTAAGTACCAATCCAGCCCTTCGGGCGGTGAGATCATTGCAGAGTCCGTGGGATCTTTTACTCAATTTCCCCTTCGTCTGGCCTGGGCCATTACCGTTCACAAAAGCCAGGGCAAAACCTTCGACAAGGTGATCATCGATCTCGGTGGGGGTGCCTTTGAACACGGACAAACGTACGTTGCACTGAGTCGGTGCAGAACTTTAGAGGGCATCCTTTTAAAGCGACCGATCCGCTATCAAGATATTCTCTTGGATGAGAGAATTGTTGACTTTTATCAGCGTTCGAGGTGGTAAATCCCTTGGTTCGTGATAGGGAATTCCTTATTTTCCTGCGAGCATAATGAACAAGATTATGGCTAGCAGACGAAAGCGCAGAAAACGAAAGTCAGAAAAGGATCAAGCACGAAAAGTCTTTTTGATTGTGATAGGTGTTACCATCCTGCTCGTATTGCTGGGATACGTGTATTACGTTCGCTCAAATTAGCATCATCGACTTCCAATTTCTGTGCAAGCAGTCGTTTGTACAGCCAATTGGATGAATCCCACTTAAAACGACGGCTAGGCCAATAAGATCTCATGTCTTCTTGACACCGCTTAAACATGTCCACCGAACAGTGTACCTTTATGGCATGAGACTAAGTATGGACATCAAAGTGGCCAGTAAGCAGTCTTGGCTTGACGCTGTGATGTCGGATTTTGATGCTTTTTTGCAGGACCATGCCGACTGTGAACGCAAGGCCTCTGCCATGGCCATGAGTTTTGTAGCAAAGTTTCCGGACCGGGTTGAGATTATTCCTGATTTAATTGAAACTGCCATTGAAGAACTGGAGCATTTTCAACAGGTGTATCAACTCTTGCAGGACCGAGGCAAACAACTGCAGCACTCCATTGGAGAAGATCCTTATGCCAAAGCACTAGTGAGGTTATGCCACTCTGGTAAATTGGAGCGTTTTCTGGATCGACTGCTTATTGCCAGTGTCATGGAAACTCGTGGGGCTGAACGTTTTCGGCTGGTATCTGAGGCTCAGGAAGATCCGGCACTCTTTCGATTTTATAAGAATCTCTGGACTTCTGAGGCCAAACACGGCCATCTCTTCGTAAAAATGGCGCTGCACTATTTTGACCAAGATAGAGTGTATGATCGATTAGACTGGTGGCTGGATCGGGAGGCTGAAATTGTCGATCATCTTACGATTCGTCCGGCCCTCCATTAATTAAGGCTCGATCAAGCTTTCGAAACCTAGCCAATAACTCAGAGGCTTCCCCTGGTCGCTTGACATCTACACCGGTTGCCAGATTGATGAATAACAGCGCTTGCGATACAACATCCTGATCTGGATAGAAGGCACGGGCAAAGTGCAAGTATTTCATCAATCTAAACGCATCAAACCATTGGAAAAATCGGTTCTGAAATGTGTCATAGGAGGCAGTCTCTTGTTTAAATGTAGCCATCTTATTGGAAAAATTGACGTGGTCCAGGTAATCACCAAGCAATGGGTTACCATCCATGAGCTGTGCTGAAAGGCCATTCCGATAGATAAGTCTGAGATTCTTGATAAGGGGAGCAAGATGTGCAAAAGACTGCCAGGAATAGGTTTTTTGCTCTCCCGTACGTCGAAAATTAGCCACGGCTCTTCCGGTTCCAAACGGGACCCGATCGGAAAATCTTCCACTGGGATAGACCAATGCCCCTGGTATATCTGCATGGCGATTAATCGATGAAAATTTGTGAATAAAATAGAAGTCCTCCCCTGCTTGACGTGTATTCATACCCCCTCGTTTTTGATAAGCTAAACTGCGCACAGACATACATGAGCCAATCGTTTGATAAGCAAAGGGTAGGTGGATCACGCGCTGCGCATTGATAAAATAACGGAGGTGCAATTCATATTGAATGATGGCAGAGCCATCCACTGGGGATAGTCCCTCTATTGAATGAGCAAAATCAAGGCATCCTGACCACTTGTTGGGATTTCGTTGGAAATATCGTTCAATGGCCTGGAAATAGGTGGATGAGCAGGTGCAATCCGCATCAATGCAGACAATCACTCCATCACATCGGATCTGTTCGAATCGACGCACGGCCTCGTCCATTCCGATTTTGCGGGCCAGTCCAACACCAGCCTTTTTAGCAGGAAGCCTGTTTTGCTCTAAAAGATGGAGCTTGATCCAACTTGGCATTTGACGGACCATCGATCGCACATCGCTTGCTGTCGAATCATTGAGTAAAATAGTGTCTGCCTGGGCCTGCTCAGATGCATTGATGACCACTAGAATCTCGATCGTTCCCGAGGGCTTTTGGCAGCTCACCAAGGACGTAAGCAACCTTTTAATATTTCGCTCGCGAAAAGCAGGAACAACCACCACCATACGAAGGCTGTCTTCGGGAGGTTGATGAATTAATTGCCCACAGAATGCGTGTCTCTTTAAATAAGCATTTGACATAGGATTTTAGAAAGCTGAAATCGCAATCTCAATAATGCATCTATCTGAATGGTAACCAAATCTACCGATTTATTCCCTACCTTCCAGCGACTTAGTTGACAGTCGTGGATTCCATCATAGAAATACAATACTTCCCTTGCCAAAGCTATTTTCATTTACTTTCTCACGGCAATCTTACCATCGAGCAATGGGACCATTATCAGAAGAGAACGCTGAGGAACAAATGTGTTATCGCAGGAGCCAATGGACCACTTATCTTAACCATTCCCCTATTGAAAGGCAAACATCAGCAGCAACCCATCAGGGACACGAAGATTTCTTACGCTGAAAACTGGCAACATCAGCATCTCCAATCCATCCTCAGCGCTTACGGGAAAGCACCATACTTCGAACATTACATCGATGATATTGCCCCTTTTTTTGACACCAGGGAAAATTTTTTATTCGATCTCAATATCAAAATATTAGAACGATTAGAAGCCATCATGCAGCTCCCCCCTCCTCAGCTAAGTCTAGGCTACCTGCCATCGAGCCACTATGAGCATGATTTTCGCGATAGGATTACTCCGCACAATTTTCAACTGATGTTGCAGGGTTTGCGCTATCCGCAAGTTTTCTCTGATCGCCAGTCTTTTATTCCGAATTTATCGATCCTTGATCTGCTATTTTGTACGGGGCCCGAGGCAGGAATCTTGATAAGGGATGTTACCATCCAGGAGCCGCTCTCGAATTAATAATCACTACATTCGATCTATTATTCACGATCTCAAATGAAATTGAACTATGAAAAAGCTCCTCTTACTTCCTTGCTTGATACTGTTAATTGGCATGGATGTTCAATCTCAGTCATTACAATCACTGGTTGAGAACCATGTAGATGAGATAGAGCACAAGATCATCGAATGGCGTCGCCATTTTCATCAGCATCCCGAACTTTCAAATCGTGAGTTTGAAACGGCGAAAAAAGTGGCCGCCCACCTCAACGCTTTAGGTCTTGAGGTTAAGACGGAGGTGGCACATACGGGAGTAGTTGGCATCTTGAGAGGCAACAAAACTGGACCGGTGGTGGCATTGAGAGCCGATATGGATGCCTTACCGGTCACGGAAAGGGTAGACATTCCCTTTGCTTCAAAGGTTAAGTCGACCTATCTGGGTCAGGAAGTTGGGGTCATGCATGCATGTGGTCACGACACCCACGTGGCGATATTAATGGGGGCCGCGGAGGTACTCGTGAAATTGAAGGATCAGTTAGAAGGTACCGTCGTCTTTATCTTTCAACCGGCCGAGGAAGGTGCGCCGCCGGGTGAAGAAGGTGGTGCAAAAATGATGGTTGCCCAGGGAGTCTTAAAGGATCATAATGTTGATGTTATTTTCGGCTTGCACATCAACTCCATGACCCCGGTAGGTAAAATCAGGTATAAACCCGGGGGGACGCTGGCAGCAGCAGATCGCTTCGTCATCAAAGTACACGGCAAACAAACGCATGGTTCGATGCCATGGGGTGGAGTAGATCCAATCGTCACCAGTGCACAAATCATCCTCGGTCTTCAGACCATCATCAGTAGGCAAACTGAACTGACCAAGGAAGCTGCGGTAATCAGTGTCGGAAAGTTTACTGCTGGAGTGCGAAACAATATCATTCCAGAATCGGCAGAGATGGTTGGCACCATCCGCACATTGGATGTCGAAATGCAAGATAAGATCCATGAAAAAATTGAAAAAACCGCCAAATTGATAGGTGAGAGTGCTGGTTGTGAAGTGGAGGTTGAAATCACTAAAGCAGTGCCGGTCACTTACAATGATCCAAAACTGACGGCACAAATGTTGCCCACCTTATTTCGATCAGCGGGTGAGGATCACGTGATTGTCAATCGAGCAATCACGGGTGCCGAGGATTTTTCATTTTATGCCATGGAAGTGCCCGGTTTATTTTTCTTTTTGGGCGGTATGCCAAAAGGACAGAGTGTTGCAGATGCAGCGCCGCACCATACGCCTGACTTTTACATTGATGATAGCGGCCTGGCTTTGGGAGTGAAAACCATGTGCAATCTCACCATTGACTATATGAAAAATACCCGTGACGGCGGAACGCACTAGTCAGGATAAGCGACGGCAAAAACAACTCTTCCTTCTAAAGGAATAAAATCATTAACATTTGATCCAAATAAATGACAACTCAACCTTGCTTCAATTTTTTTCGTTTTTTGACCCTCGGGATTGTCATTGAAATCAGATACAGCTAATATTTTAAAATTTGCTTGTGCCGGTTGAGAGAATTTCAGCGAACTGAATGACTGGAGATCTCGATCGAAATATTCCACAATCACATTTCGGAAACCCATCGGATCTCGATTGCTCAAATGCTCTCTACTGGCAATCCGAAAGTTGATAGAGCTGGGTACTACATCTGCATTGGTTAATCGTAAGATCTGATTGTTAACCGATGCCACGCTTTGGTAGCCCCTTGCATCAGTGACAGTCACTCGGTATTCCCGGTGTTCATTGCTACTGATTGATGTGGAGACAATCCTGCTGGTGTCATCATGGTGGCTCCACTGGTACCGAAATGGCTCCTTACCTTTGGCCACGACGGCAAGTTTGTCGCGGTCACGAACTTGAATGAAGGCTTGGCAGCCCCCATTCGCTAAATCAACGGTTTGAACTTGCGAACTTTCAAAAACACCACGCACAGCCCGCACCCCGATCTTGTAGTGTTTCGATCTATCTAAAATGACTTGGGTCGCTGCATGGTCCTGACTACTCATTTGATCCAATATTTGCCATTCAATTTTATAACCCTGCCGAAAAGAACTGTCAGCAAGAAATTGCACCTTGACTGAATCCCGATGATGCAACCAGCCAAAGGGATGCGTGCGAGGTCGAATGGATTCATCTGCATTAAAGGTGGTGCGATCGTAAGGTTTGACATCTCTAATTAAGAAACGAAGGCTTTGAGCACATTTGAGTGAGGGACAATCTTTGGGCTTAAAAATCCCCATAAAAGTCATTACTTGCTCTGTTTTGTTGAATCTAGTCACCAATTCATAATTATTCTGTCCTGCCGCCAAATTTAAGGACCGGTCTCCTAGTTTTAAATGAGACTGGAACACTGGCTCTTCCTCTTTTGGCTCTGGAACATCAATCTTATTACACGCACTTATCAAAAATAATAAGAGCACCAGAACATGAACTTTTACTGTCACTAAATCCTTCATTTTATGTAATAATTAAACTGAATGCCCATGAACCATTTTCGCAAATTTTGAAATTGATGGTCGCCAAAGGTCGGATAGATGTTTTCAGGATTGTGAAATATTGTAATTCCGGTTTTTAGGACCGGAGAAATAGCATATTTATATCCAAAAAATACGTTGTAAGAAAATCTTTGCATCTGGCCAGTGTCGATCCAACCAGAAGAAAATGAGTTGACCAACGCGAGATCATTATCTTCAAATTCAACCTGTTGTAATTGGCCACGGGCGGAGAGCAATAAATTGGCTCCAGCACCCATCTCCAGGGAATGTTTGTGAAATTCCAATCCGACATATAATGGCAACCGAATAAACTGAAGACTAGTAGCCCTCAGACCATAGGTTTCGCTGATGGCACTAAAACTATAGGAGGTCTGCACCTGAAACTTCGAAAATCCGTGTTCATTCAGAGTTACTTGTAGAGATGGGCGAAATCCCAAGAACAAATTTCGGGAGAGAAAGCGCTCGGTCATAAATCCCAGTTGAAGACCATGAACGGGCTCCCCTAGATTACTTGCTGGGTTTAGCAGTAAGGTTGCTGTCCAGGCATACTTTTGGGGTCGATGGACTTTCCGATCGACAATCGTTTTTAGACGACTGGGTTTGACAGAAATTTTTGTTTGATTATCAGCTAAATAAAAATCATAAGTAGGCAGAATTGATGGTTGTATGCTGTGCTGATTCGACATGGGTGCTGTCATCGATTCCTCGGCAGCAATCCGAAGGTTGGACCCAGGATTTATAGTCAAAATTTCTACTTTTTTTGTGGCATGTGCTTGACTAGATAACCTCAATGGTCTCGCCGCACCGTCGGCTGGTGCAGACTTGGTAAGGTCGGTCGATTTGTTTTCATCCTCAGGATCTAGGGCTTTCGCAAGAGCATCAGTCTCATTAACCATACCGGCATCACTCTCGTCCACTGCTCTTTTGGAAGGCGTCACCAGGGTAGGAGAAACATCTTCGATTGTTTTAGCAGGATTGGACTCATCCATCAGGACCATCGCAGGTGCTCGGGTGGGGTTTAAATAGCCCTTCGAATCAGATGGGCCTGTCGGACTGATACTGTAGGTGAACAAGGCATTGAAGCAACCTAAAAGTAATAACCACCAAATAAACTTGTCTTTATTTGACTTTTCAGCCGCAAGCATCGATTTAGCCATTATCCAATCTTCATGACTGGGCATAGCATGCTGCATTCCTGAAAGCTTGTCTCTGAAAAACTGATCAAAATCTTGCTGATTCATTCCTGCTAGTCGCTTTTTATGGTCAAATAATACCCAGCCTAGAAGTGGGTTTCTTTTTTTTTGATAAAATCTTACTCGCCATCATTTCCTGCAGTTTCTTTCTCGCATTCGAGAGGTGCCACTTGGAAGTTCCTTCACTAATACCCAGCATCTCAGCAATCTCTCGGTGACTATATCCATCGATTGCCGCCAAATTAAATACCTTGCCACTAATGGGTGGCAATCGATGGATGAGTTCCAGTAATTGCTGTGCGTCAAAAATCTCATCTGCCTTGTTAAAATTTACCTGTGAAAATTTCGGTTCAGGTAAGTGATCAGCATAGTGAATTAACTCTCGATACTTCTTGTTTTTTCGGTGATGATCGATCACTGTGTTGATCATAATTCGTTTTATCCAAGCCTCAAAAGGAATATTACTCTGATACTTTTTCAGTCCTTTGACAATTTTTAAGAACCCAGTATTTAACAACAAACTTATTTCATCATGGTCGTTGAGATATCGCTTGCATACAGCAGACAAGGCACCGTAAGTCAAATGATACATCTGGTATAGCGCTCTTTCGTTGCCCTCTAGGCAGAGATCTATCAGTTCCTGATTTATATTGATCTGCTTGTGTTGCAAGTAATTATTTTAGCTCCTTTCTCATCTCATCTGAAACAAAAACTATGCAGAAAAACCCGCCAACCTCTCTGAGGCCATCGAGTTTTTCTGCAGATAGGTGGCTGATCATGGTCGGTGATCAACCCACTTATATTGAAACAGGTTTTCCAAAATATTTAGATTAAGTCATGACTTAATGATTTTAATTGTTTTCAACGATCTCTTATGTATCATTTGTAATAAGTACAAGCCAGGATCAATGTACTCTAAATCCAGTCCAATTTTGTTAAATCCCTTTTTAAGATTGAACCCCTTTCGGTACACAGATCTGCCATCTAATCCAAAAATCTCAATCATGGTAGTACCGCCCTCGGTCAGGTCTAATCCCAGTGTCACTTGATCCGCAAAGGGGTTTGGTGTCAACTCCATTTGAGCCCCTTCGACCTCCCATCCAAACCTACCTCCGGGATCACCAATTAGCAGACCATTTCTCCCGAGTTTTAAACTAATGCAAGCGGTGGCCTTGCAATGGTTCGAATAGGCTGTTACACAATATTCTCCCGAGCTATCGACCACGACCAATTTCGTCGAATCTCCAGTATCCCAATCAAAGTTGTAATGGGCATCGTCAGCAACGGCTGCTTGCAACGTTACCCTTCCATCACCGATATGCCTATGCCGAATCTTCACCTGGCATCTCGCATCCACAATGTTGTTTACAGTGAAACAACTGCGGACTTCACAACCAAAAATACTCGTGGCAGTCACGCAGTATTCTCCGGGTTCCTGTGGTCGAATGTGTCTCGTTGTTTCCCCCGAACTCCACCGATATGATGCCACCGAAACGCCTCGCGACACTGCCGTGAGAAGTCCATGAGGATTTGCTCTGATCTCGACATGGCAAGAATCACGAAGGTGGTCGAGGTTGATACAGTCCATAGCCATGCATCCCACCAAATCCAGTATCTCCACGCAGTATTCGAGCGAGCTATCTGGAATAATAGTCCGGCTGGTATCTCCTGTATTCCATAAGAAGTTCAGAGGGCCTTGTCCCTTGGCAGCTGCCATGAGAGAGACCCTCCCATCTGAAATATTGGCGATTGGTTTAACCCTGATATCTACCGCACACCCTACATCTGTGTCCATCTGAAAGCAATCCCTCGATTTACATCCACCGGCATCAACTACGGTGACACAGTAAACGCCGGGATTCATCATCGCGATTCGCTGCGTGGTATCTCCAGTGTTCCACAAATAACGGAGTGGTGCCAGCCCGCTTGAAAGGGCGACGAGGCTGACAGAAGATAGGTTTGGGGTATCGGTTTGAACAACTTCGATCCTTGTTTTGCAATTCGATCTGTGCTTCACGACGTCGCAAGCATCTGATTTACATCCGAGTGCATCTACTATGCTGACACAATATTCACCGGTATCAATGACCCGGATATTTTTATCCGTGGCACCAGTGGACCAGGTGTAACTAAAAGGTGCGTGACCTCGTACTTTGGCGTGCAGCAACGTGAAATCTTGCTGGATGTTTGAAGTAGCGTGATGTGTTACTACTTCGACACTGCAGCTGCTGTCCGACAAATCGACACATCCACGGGCCCTGCAATGGACGGAATCTGTGATTTCAACGCAGTAAGAACTCAATTCAGTAATCATAATCTGCTTAGTCGTATCGCCATTGCTCCAGAGGTATGTGTAGATGTCTTTGTCACTTGGGGCAACTGCTTCGAGGGTGATTTCACCGCTTTGAGCTCTCTGGATCTTAATCTCAGCCCTGCATTCATTCTTACAAGCTCGCAGTTTGACACGATGTTGCACATGGTCTCGATCAAAATTGATGCGCTTCTGGTGCCGGACTCCGCAACCGCTCGGCATTACATACAGAACACCCATATTTAGGTCATCGCCAACCTCAACGACAGCTTCAAAATGGCCCGTTTCATCGGTCCTGACCATAGTGTCAATAGCGAAATGATCGTTGGGACGGGAGTAAATGAGGACCTGGATGTCCGGGACCCCATTTCCTCCTGGTCCGATAACAATGCCAGTCACTGTCACTTGGTACGCATAGCTAAGCAAGCTGGACAAAATCATTAGGGTGAAGGGTATAGTCTTCCTCATGTTGGAGGTTCAATTCTTATTCAACTTAGTACACGCAGAAGTTCCTCGTCAGGTTGGGTCTGAGTGGTGCTAATCTTTTTTTTGCGAATGGGAATCAATGAAATGCTGAAGTAGTGCACTCTTTGCGGGTGAGAATTCTGGCTGAGGTGCACGGTACATATGCTTGCTTTTGCGCTGACGATAGGCCTCGAATAGTGTGACTGCGCAGGCAACCGAAATATTGAGACTAGGTACCATCCCTACATGCGGTATCAGAAAATTGCCATCGGACTGTTGAAGTGCGTAGTTGCTCAGACCATCTCGCTCATTGCCGAATACCAACGCGGCCGGTTGCGCAAGATCGAGGTTAAAAAGGTCGACTGCCTCGGCGTCGAAATGAGTGGTTAAAATCCTGTCATATCGTTCACGCAGGGTATCAAAGCACTGTACCTCATCTTCAAATACATGCACCTGCACCCATTTTGCACTTCCACTCGATGATCTCTTTCCGGCGGCAAATTGGTTTCCTTGGAGCTCGGGATCTGTGTATAGCACATGGATTTCTCTGATCCCGATGGCATCACACGTTCGCATCACTGCACTAATATTGTGGGGATCATGTACATTTTCCAGGCACACTGTGAGGTCCAGCTGACTATTAGCTACCATTCTCCGGATTTTCTCTAACCTTGCGGATAACATGCTGTGCAACTTCAGTCGTCAGCTGGCACGAATTGAAAATCTTCAAATTTCACAATTTGAATGTATTGATTTTCATGGTGGCTTACTTGCTCGCCATCTTCTCCAAAAATCGATACAAATTCAAAGCGGTGGTCTCCCTGGTAGTTTTCAGCATCCAATCCCACAGTGATTAGGGTACCGTTTTCTTTGAGAAGTTCTGACACCAACATCATCACATCTTGTCCATAGTAAGCCTCAGGGCTGGGTAAAGTGCCAAATCGATTAAAAAAATCACGCTTGAGTTTTCGTGCGGCATCGCTTTCGAATTTCAGAGGAGATTCGGTAGACACATGGACATTCAGATTCTCATAATAATTGTAGTCCATTTTGGACATACTCATCCATTGTGGAAGTCCATACACAGTCACATCATGATCTGCCTTGGCAAAATTTATTTTGGCTAAGGCGGAAATAACAAAGGGTTGATCAGACCAATTTGGCACGGCAAAAGTACGCAGGCCCTGTTCTTCAATCATCAGGATCAACTGCTCTGACAACGCTGGGTCAGAGACAGCGTCAATCTTCATCTGTGTAAATTGAGTGGAGGTATCACCCATGGCGTATTTCAGGTTAGCCCCTTCGAAATACGTTAAGGTGATGGAATCGCGATCATCCCTTTTACACATGAGCAGAATTTCTTCACCACGGTGGTGATCTCGGATAAAGTGGGTCAGAGCATCCGCATGCATTTTCAGATTTGGCCTCAGCTGCATGTAGAATGGATTATCCTCCACCAGAGAAGTCGTATTCCATGGCGAAAGAATCACTTTATGTCGCTCCTTCGCAAACTTAGCCATGGCCAGCAACTCATCGGTAAAATATGGGCCGATGATCACATCCGCCTCGATTAAAGAGGGATCGTTTGAAAAGTTCTCCAGAAATTTAGGATCCTTTTTGGAGTCGATCACCGAAAAGTTAATATCAATGCCTGTCGTGTTCCTCTGCCAAGCCAATTTTGCCCCCGCATAAAACTCAAGCATCCTTGACATACGGCTGCTGATGCGATCGGAAGTAGTCTGGAAATCTCTTGCATCAAAAGGGGCCACCAAAACAACATTGTATTCAGACTTTATTTCACTTCTTGGTGTTGCTGTTCGCTCTTCGATCGGAGGCACTTCTAACTCGGGAATGATGGTCCAGTCAATGGTATCTACTTTACTTCGGTTCTTGTCTTTGTCATCCTCCACCGTGTCATTGGTAGAGCCACCTTTTTTATGTGTAGCTGGTTTGAAAATCGAACAACCACAAGTCAGGAGTAGGACCAGAAACAAGAAATTCGGGTTATTCCCACTCAATAGTCGCAGGAGGCTTTGTGCTGATGTCATATACAACCCGATTTATGCCTTTTACGGCATTGATGATTTCGCTTGAAATTTTCGATAGTAATTCGAAGGGCAAGTTACTCCATTCTGCCGTCATTCCATCCCTCGAATTGACTGCTCTTAAAGCTACCACCTGTTCATAGGTCCTTTCATCTCCCATTACACCTACACTTTGAATGGGCAGCAAAATAGTTCCAGCTTGCCAAACCTTGTGGTAATACCCAGATTTCTTAAGATTGGAGATAAAAATATGATCTGCTTCTTGCAGCAGCTCCACTCGCTCCCTGGTGATGTCACCCAAAATGCGAATCCCAAGGCCAGGTCCGGGAAACGGATGCCGGCTTAGGATGTGTTCAGGTACTCCGATCTCTTTGCCAACTACACGAACTTCGTCTTTAAAAAGCATATTGAGTGGTTCGATGACCTTCAGATTCAACGAATCGGGCAGCCCGCCAACATTGTGATGTGATTTTATGGTAACCGATGGACCGTGCACAGACACAGATTCGATCACATCTGGATAAATGGTACCTTGCCCGAGCCACTTAATATTTTCCAATTTTTCTGCCTCGGCCTGAAATACATCGATAAACGTTTTACCGATGGCTTTGCGTTTCGCTTCTGGCTCTTTAAGGCCTCTGAGTGCTCGATAAAACTGATCCTTGGCATCGATTCCAACAATATTGAGGCCCATGCCGGCATATGATTCCAGCACCTCTTCAAATTCATTTTTTCGCAGTAGGCCATTGTCAATAAAGAAACAGACGAGCCGCTCACCCAGGGCCTTTTGTAAAAGCGATGCTGCTACGGATGAATCAACACCACCAGACAGGCCCAGCAATACTCCCTCTTCACCCACTTTCGACCTAATTCGATCCACCGTTTCCTGAACGAAGGAGGCTGGAGACCAATTTCCACTACAATTGGCCACCTTAAAGAGAAAATTCCGCAAAACCTGTAAGCCATAAGTGCTATGCGTTACCTCCGGATGAAACTGAAGTGCATAGACGGGCTCCTTAAATTGGCCGTTGGATGCCTTAAATACGGCAGTATCGACATCAGCCGTACCGGCAAGTAGATCAAAATGGTCGGGAAGTCGATTGATGGTATCACCATGTGACATCCACACTTGACAACCAGCCGGAACTTCCTCCAGGATGACATCATCATGGTAAACATTAGCTAATAGGGCCTTGCCATATTCGCGCTTTTCGGATCGGACCACGCTCCCACCATATTCTTTCGCCAATAACTGTGCTCCATAGCAAATACCAAGGAGGGGAACTTGACCTATAAAACGATCAAAATTGACTCTGGGAGCGTTGGAATCTGAAACTGAGCATGGACTTCCACTCAAAATGATGGCCTTTACATCTTCTGTAAGCTCTGGATCTCTGCTGAATGGAATAATCTCGCAATAGACGTTGAGCTCTCTGACCCGGCGTGCAATTAATTGAGTGAATTGTGAGCCGAAATCAAGAATTACTACTTTTTCTTTCATGGATTGAATTGAGGTGCTTTTCCACCTTCGCGCCGACTAATCGACCAAACCGCGACCTGTTTTCTTAATCTTACCTTCTTCATCAAGCTGCCTGACCAGCTTGTCGAGAATGCCATTGATGAAATCTTTGCTCTTATCGGTGCTATACAGTTTAGATAATTCAACATATTCATTCAAAGTGACCTTCGTCGGGATGGTCGGAAAATCGGTAAACTCACAGATGGCCATCTTAAGGAACAGCATATCGATGTTCGCCACCCGATCAATCTCCCAGTTTTCGAGGGCTGGGCCAATGATTTTTTCAAGGTCCTGACTCCTTTGCAATACCATATCGAGCAGTGCCTCTCCGAATTCCACACCTGCTTCATAGTCTGGACGAAAGGTGCGATACAGTTCTGGTGTATCTGGCAGTGCCTTGATCGTTTTTTTCATAGCCCCAACGATCAGCGACTTGTCGTCTTCCCAAGTGGGGAAATGATCCTCCACCGACTCTTCAAAAAGTTCTTGTTTGGTTAGATGCTTATAAAGCTGCAGTAATATCTCGCGGTCATCAGCATCACTTTTGCCTTGATAAACATATTGCTTATACTTAGCCAGCTTTGCAAATGTCTTATAAAACTTGCGAGAAGTATCTTCATCCAATAGGGACTCAAGCTCATTCTTCTTGAAGAGATCTTGTAGATCCTCTTCCTTCAGCAGTGCTTGGATGGATCGATTGGAAAACAACTTGTCTGAAAACTTCTTGTCTTCATCAGTAGGTAGATACTTTGAGTGTTTTCGTTCTGTGTCTTCCCGTGCAAATTCGGTGACCTTAATGAGGGTGAGGAGGTTATATAGATAAAGTACCTGTGAGCGGTCAAGTGCACTCCGATAATATGCCAGTGCTTCAGGAGCTGTCAGTTCAGGATCCCGACCCATCATAAAAAGTGATTGAAGAACTTTAATTCGGATATTTCTCCTACTGAGCATGGCTATATTTCAAAGTGATACCTTCTAAAACGTTTTCTAAAGTCAGATGCAAATAAAGCAATTTTTCAGCTAGTTTGGTCTCATTTCATATATGAATTCTTAACATCTGACCAAGGTGGTAATTTTGAATGATGCCACTTATTCACTAATACACCATTTTGCATCAGGACTACTCCAGGATTGGAGCGAACAATCGTCTTCAGTAGGATGTCATCTGCGGTGCAGATACTAAAATCGATGCCGGTAGCGCTAACAAAATCACGTACCATCTCTCGATCTGCACCACCCAAAACTGCCATGCTGGGTACACCATCTTTTTTGGCGGCCTGCGCAAACGGTATCACAACATCCTTAAAACGTTGGAGATACTTCTCATCCCAGCTGAACTGTTTCTCGAGCACTTCGCGTTCAACTAACTCCGTGACGCTTTCAAAGGTCGTATCTCTGTTTTGTATGACTGTATCCATCCGAACCACCGTATCCGTCACGCGGCGAGTCACCTCTGAATAGCCATCATAGGGAATCTTGTGACAGATGTAGAGGAAGAGCGGATCAGGATTGCTCAGCAGTTCTTCGGTGATGTCTCGTTCGGTGTCATCATAGATGATGAATTCGGAAATCTTGGTCTCTGGTACGGTAGGTTCCGTCATTTTAGTTTCAATAATCTCCCAATCGGTTTTTGGGTAGGACTTATACTCTTTGAGATACTGAGCGTACGGCAGCTCCACATACTTGCCAGTGAGGGAGTTCTTCAAGGTGTAGCTTATGATCTCTCGATCCGACTCTGCTTGCTCTTCTGCTGCCTTCGTCTCTGCAATATTAACTCCTCGCTTAAAGGGCCTAAAATCCGTATGTGGTAGATTCCAATATGCATTTCTTATACAGTACAACAACAGCACACCAACCGATCCCCAAATGAGATACCGGGAGGTTTTATCCGAAAACAGTTTGTGCATATCTCTATTCCTGAGCACAAAATAGAGTGCGGGAATGAGAAGCACTAAATCTTTGAAAAAAGAAACCTTTGGCTTGAGTAGGAGAAAGTCTCCAAAGCAACCGCAATCGGTTACTTTCATCTGCAATTCATCATAAGGACCCCACTGTGAGAAAGAAAAGAAATTAGCGCCAGATGGAACATAGCCTGTCAAGAAAGTGAATCCGGTGAGGAAGGTAAAGAACACCACCAGCAGCAGAAATGCCCAGGAAGTGAACTTGGATTTATAACCGATCAACAGCATGATGCCCAGCACAATCTCAAAAATGATGGTTGCTACAGAGAATGTGGTCGCATGACTCGCTAGCCAAGGAAAAAATGGGGCGATAAAAGACAGCATGGTATCGGAAAAAGTCGTCTCGAATTCGGCAAAATACTGTTGCATCTTGTAGGCAGTGCCCAGTGGATCGATTGCTTTGACATAGCCCGAAAAAATGAACAGAACTCCCGTGAAATTCTGAAAGAAGGTCATTAGCCAGCTCTTGTGCTTTTTAAAGAGCGTGCCCACTGCCAGGGTTAAGACAAAGGCAATGGCAGTGATCATTATCACGAGTGTGCTCAAACTCATATCGTCTCTAGTGAATTAGATTCAGAAAGCTTAATCAAGGCAAAGATGGCATAATTGATCATGTCTTTGAGGTTGGCATCGATCCCCTCTGAAACCAGTGTTTCACCATTGTTTTGAAAAATTTGCTTCATGCGGAGCACCTTCATCAAAATCAGGTCTGTTAGTGACGAACGATTCATTTGGCGCCACACTTCTCCGTAGTCGTGGTTCTTGGCCAGCATGAGATCTTTCGCTTCAGTCAGTTGTTGGTCATAGTGGGTTAGGATCTCTGCATGGGTCAATTTACAATCATCTGTGGCACCCAATTTCAATTGAATCAATGACATCAAAGAATAGTTGATAATACCAATGTATTCTTGATCGACGGGATCGTCAATTTTCTGCAGTTTGTTCTCTTCGATGTTCCTAATTCGGGCTGCCTTAATGTAGAGTTGATCGATGAGGGAAGATATCCGGAGCACTCGCCATGCGGTACCATAATCTTTCATTTTTTGGGTAAACAAGCGACGACATTCGGCTGCTTGTTGGTCGTACTGATCATTTGTATTTAAGGTACTCATCGAAATGCCTGCAAATATAAGGGATTTGTCAGGGTCTGCCTACGCATTAACAAATCGTTTGGGATGTGCACTTAGAGTAGATTGACTAATCTGATCAACTCTGGATTATCTTATCTTTCGCCCAT
Source organism: Saprospiraceae bacterium (assembly GCA_965223215.1). GTDB lineage: Bacteria > Bacteroidota > Bacteroidia > Chitinophagales > Saprospiraceae > JABDMH01. The sequence goes on from CBDCVZ010000010.1 coordinate 2,460,763, forward strand.
GCTAGCCATCGTTGCCTGCATCTCCTTTAACGTATTACTGGCCGTCATCTTCAGATGGTTTAAGGTCTACAGAGTTGACAATCTCCTCGCCATTACGACTAATTATTTCATCGCTGCTGGAGTGGCAAGTCTCTATGCCAATCGGTTGCCTTGGAACGCAATGGCCACGACCGAACCTTGGATGATTCCTGGTCTGATTTTGGGTCTACTTTTTATCATTGGATTTTCGACTGTAGCTGCCACCATTCAGCATTTTGGTATTGGTCTCACTGCTGTTTTCCAAAAGGTGTCTCTCGTTTTGACCGCCATCTTTGCCATGGCATACTTTCGCGAAGCGGCGGGTTGGCAGAAATTGATCGGTGTGCCACTAGCCATTATCGCCATCTACTTGATCAATCACAAAGACGAAAAACTAAAGAAAAAGCGAGCCCTTACTTGGCTAATCTTAAGTCTTCCGCTGTTAACTTTCATCTTCAATGGATTGATTGACACCTATCTATTTTACCTTGAAAAAACCGAACTAGTAGCCGCAGGCAATTTTCAATTTATTTCCACTATCTTTTTGACGGCAGGAGTTTTTGGTTCAGTGCTCGTCATTTTTCAGTTACTTTTCGATCAGAAGAAAATAGAAATGCGATCTATCATTGGAGGCATCGTATTGGGTATCCCCAATTTTTACTCCATTCGTTTTTTCTTATTGGCATTGGGTTCAGGTTTTGACGGCAGTATGGTAGTGCCCATCAATAACGCTGGTATTATTTTAGTTTCTGCCTTAATTGGGAATTTCTTTTTTCGAGAGCAATTCTCTAGAATAAATATATTTGGGATATTCCTGGCTCTTTTATCCATCCTTTTTTTGAGCTTGCAATCCTAATCCTCTCTAACCATGACATCCCATTTCAAAACAATCTCTACCCCCAGTGAGGGTTTGTACAAAGAAAAAGGCTCCAAATTTATCGCCCATGCATTTCCGATCCGGGAACCCAGCCAACTCACAAAGCATTTGCAATTATTAAAGAAAAACCATCCCAAAGCCAGGCACCTATGCTTTGCTTATCGTCTTGGTACCGAGGGCACACAGTTTCGGAGTTCTGATGATGGAGAACCTTCTGGAACAGCTGGCAAACCAATACTAGGACAGATTGATGCTTTCGGGATTACCAATGTCTTGGTCATTGTAGTTCGGTATTTTGGTGGGACACTATTGGGTGCTTCCGGCTTAGCTCGGGCCTACCGCGAAGCAGCTCGTGCTTGTCTATCTAATGGCCAGCAAATCAAAGTAGAAATCCGAGATAAATGGTCGGTAACTTTTACCTACCAAATCATGGGTTCACTCCTCCATGAGGTCTCGAAATTGCCGATTGAGGTACTAGAAAAGAGTTTGGATCCACCTCCAAAGATCCTCATTACTACACCCGTGCTACAGTCTGATAATATTTTGGATACCTTATTGGCCCGCACACTTAAAATAAGTGTCGAGGAGGTTGGAGGATCGAGAAATTTTGAGCAAATCAACATCAGCCCTAAGTAAGCGAGCTGAAAAAGAAGCGCTGATCATTCAGAAGTCGGTTTAACTGAAAGAAAACCTATTCTTTTTCCTCCTCAAACTTCAAAGAGACCGAGTTTATGCAATAACGCAAACCAGTCGGTGCGGGACCATCCTTAAAAACATGTCCGAGATGACCATCACATCGGGCACACAAAACCTCAGTGCGGACCATTCCGTAGGACCGGTCTGACTCTTCAGCTACCGTGTTGGAATACTTGGGTTGATAAAAACTTGGCCAGCCAGTACCGGATCTAAACTTCGCACTGGAATCAAATAGTGGTAATCCACAACCCGAGCACGTATAGGTGCCCTTTGTTTTATTATTTAGCAAGGCCCCGGTAAAAGCTCTTTCTGTGCCTTTTTCGCGTAGGATATAATACTCCTCACGGGATAGCTCTTTTTTCCATTCTTCTTCACTTTTTTCTACAGGTTGAAATTCATACGGGGCAAGGGCAGAAATGCTTTCCGTTTGAGCTACTTGCGACACACCGGTACATGCCCACAAACTGAAAAATGATAAACCACAGAAAATCTTGATCATCGAATCAGTTACGATGTTCCGTATCCTGACGTTGTGCATAATTAATTATTTTTCGCATGAAGAATGCAATGGTAGTGAAGATAAAATATGAAAACGTTATGATCATAAAAATCCAACGGATGGATGCTGCTCCGCGAAATGAAAAACCGGAGAAGGCATAGGCAATTAATGCACTACCAGCCAGGATCATGAAATATCCGTAAAAAGATCTGGAAAAATAAGCAGGATTATTTGCTTGTAAAGAAACCACCGCATTTACAAAGGCATAAAACAATGTGAAAGCTCCTGCCAAGATCCAAGGAGCACTGCTCTCTCCCTCTGATCCATAATACAGCAAGAGTGAGATCAACTGACTCAGTAAACAGACACTGAGCAAGAGAACCGCTTGACTCACCGGATCTAAAAACCGCGTTTTTATTTTATCGTATTGACTCATGCTAAGGTGCCAAAGAGATCGTACTCCGTGACGTCTGTAATTCTAATCCGTGCAAAATCACCGACTCGCAGATATTGTTCTTGATTGATAATGACCTCATTGTCTACTTCCGGTGAGTCGTGCTCTGTGCGACCGTAGTAAATGCCATTTTCCTTGCGATCTATTAAAACATCAACAACCGTATCGATTTTTCGTTCATTGTTTTCAAGTGAAATGTCCCTCTGGATTTCCATGAGTTTAGCCGCCCTCTGCTCCTTGATCGACTGAGCTACATTGTCGTCCAATTCATAACCGATGGTACCTTCCTCATGACTGTACTCGAAAACACCTAATCGATCAAACCTCACTTCCTGCACAAATTCGCACAGATTTTCAAAGGCCAACTCTGTCTCATTTGGAAACCCAACCAGCATGGTTGTACGCAGGGCCAGGTTCGGAACTGTGTCGCGAGCATATTGAATCAGATCCAGGGTTTCGCGCTGGTTGATTTGCCTTCGCATGCCCTCCAGGATGGAATCGTCTGCATGCTGTAGGGGCATATCGAGGTAATTGCAAATGTTTGATTTGGCAGCCATTACCCTCAGGATTTCTCGTGGAAATTTAGAGGGATAAGCATAGTGCAGCCGGATCCAAGCTAAGCCTTCCACCTCAGCCAACTGTTCGAGCAAGATGGCCAATTTACGCTCCTTATAGAGATCCAACCCGTAATAGGTCAGCTCTTGGGCAATCAGCATGATTTCTTTGACTCCGGAAGCCACAAGATTTTCCGCTTCCTTAATAATTTGGTCGATTGGTTTTGACCGATGAGCTCCGCGCATGAGTGGAATCGCACAGAATGCACAGGTGCGATTACAGCCCTCTGAAATCTTCAAATAGGCATAATGAGGAGGCGTCCAGATGTTGCGTTCACCGACTAAATCGTGTTGATAGTTGGCATCAAAGCGCCGAAGGAGGGCCGGTAGTTCCAAGGTTCCGAAGTAAGCATCCACCTCGGGAATCTCCCTGCGCAGATCGTCTTGGTAGCGCTGGGATAGGCATCCCGTCACGTATACTTTCTCAATCGAGCCCTTCCTCTTCAGGTCCACATATTGCAAGATCGTATCGATCGATTCTTGTTTTGCAGCCTCGATAAATCCACAAGTATTGATTACAATCACATCTGCAGGCTCACCATGATCTTGATGTTCGGCCCCAATGCCATTGCCCTTGAGTTGGGTGACAATGTTTTCAGAATCCACTAGGTTCTTCGAGCAGCCAAGCGTAACCACACCTACCTGTTTATCTCGCTTTGTTTTCAATCTCGGTTTGTTTAAATGGACTGCTAAGATAGGATTCTCAATAGCAGCGGTCTACCTGGCCACTAAGGACCACAAGCATTGGTGCCAAAAGCAAGATCTTCTGCTACCATCCATAATTTTTGATCTCTGACAATGGAAAAGTAAATTTGTGTAGCCCCAACTCCATTCCAGTCATAACGATGGGTGTGAGACGAACCTAAGGAACAAAATTTAGGAAATGAAACACCTACTACTCTTCGGGGCATGTCTGCTCCTGACCATGCCTTCTCTCTTTGGTCAAGCGTGCGAACCTGGCATCTCCGGCTATCAATTCATTGATTTTGATGCATTTTGCGTGGGTCAGCTCATTGATGCCAATGCCAATCTTGGTACGGGTCTAGAAGACATCCACTTCAGCACGGTCAATACCACGAATCAGTCTCATCCATTGGTCATTTTTAATTCGGCAAATCCACCAATTGCCGACGACGATTTGGGGTCTCCGAATCAGAATTGTCCCGGTGGAGGACCCGGAGATGGACCTGCAACTGCCAATAACTGCCCGGATGATTGGCATCCTGAAGAACCAGGCTACAACATGGCCAACGGAACGCTGGGCAATATATTGATCATGCAGGATGTGTTCACAGATGATGGAAGTTGCACCGAGCCCAGCGTTGCCGTACCCAATGACTGGGCACCCTCCGGAAGTAATACGGGTACCATTATCGTAACCTTTGACTTGCCACATACGGTTTTGTCCCTAGGCTTCTTGGATGATGTAGACATAGAAGTAACTGCTTTTCAAGGGAACACAGCACTTCCAACGGTTACCATAGCCAGTAGCATTGAAAACATCTACCAGATACTACATCTAACCAACTACACCGACATCACCAGACTAGAGATTAAATTTAGCGATAGTGGGGCGCTAACCCATTTAGAGGTATGCAAACAAAGTGGGATCTTTCCACTAGAGTTCACCGATTTTCAAGTGGTAGAGTCAGGTGGTGAAGTTACCATAGACTGGATCACGCAATCTGAACAGTCCAGCGAATATTTTGAAGTACAGAAATCGATGGATGGAAAGACCTTCAGCACCATCGAGACGGTCTCTGCCCAGGGTAGTATTTCGCAGGGGTATGCTTATTCAACCCTCGACATTGTATCCAACTATCGAGGCAATTTGTTCTATCGCATCCTACAACACAACTTTGACGGAACAATCGATCATTCACCCATTCGATTGGTTAGTTTAGGTTTGGACGAACTGAGTATATTTCCGAACCCCACCTATAATGCAATGCATATCAGTCACACGAACGCGATCCAGCAGGTACGGATTTACAACTTACAGGGTGGCCTGATGCTTCACGAGAGGGAATCAGGGACAGCGATGAACATTGCCACCGATTTTCTACAGCATGGCATTTATTTTCTCGAGATCCGTACTGAAAAAGAAACCATCAGAAAGCGATTCCAAAAGATGTGATGACATCAGTTTCGATCGGCTGTGGTGTAAGACAATTTTGACCCTGATTACCACGGAGGTATGCTCGATAAAGATCAAGCATACCTCTTTAGTATGCATAAGGGCGATCGTGACTCAGCAGAGAAATGTGTAAATGATCAGCCGTTCCTCCATGCCTTAACACATTGAATCCCATCGCCTTAAAATAATATTTGAGTAAAAAATTACGTAGGCCTGATCGTTGGCTGGTCCGAATGTCAAGTGCATGCACATAACCAGAACTTTGACGGTAGTGAAGTGATTGTGACTGCGCCCTAAGTCCCATTTTCTGATAGTCTTCCGGTCTCCTGTCAGCATCCGTGATGACTAGATCGCGATCGAGCAGTAAGATTGTGCTCACACCCATGCGCAGTACTGGATGAAGCGTCCGAAACTCTTTGGCAATTGCTGAATTCTTGGCATTTTTAGCCGAGAGATAAAGGAGCCCATATCCGATATACGAAATCAAGACGAGTAGCACAATCAGGCTGCGCCGTTTGAGGGAGCCTGGTCGGTTGCTTTTACCCATAATACGGTGGTAAAAGAAAGTGAGATAGAGAAATAGGATCACAAAAGTTAGAGCCAGGCCTCCGATAAGCGCAAGGCTGGGAAAAAAATGATGATGACTATGCAAGTAAACCGATCCCCGGACTAGGATCACAAAAGGAAGCACCAGGATTAAGATGACTTTCAAGCTTCCCCAAACCAATTTAGTTATGGTCATTTCCGATAAATGAAGTAAAAAGTTAAGATCCCAGACATAAGATAGCCCAATTATTAGACCGAGGGATGCTAGTTGATCGACCATTCATCATTCATAGTGCCGCTTTTGGCTTAATTTATGAAGTTCTAACCTAAAATTTAGTGGCACTAATGCTTAAACTTGCTCGTTAATCTTGATGTGATGAGACTCTTTATATCGGTCTTTTTGTTCCTCTGCTTTTTCGTAGATGTATCAGCCCAGTTTGGTCTTAGAGTGGGTGCTACAAGCTTTCTCTCGTCAGCCAGTGATCAGAACTATTCCGAAATTGGGCCGGAAGTTGCCGTCCATTACTGGACACGATTAAAGGAACATCGCATTGAGTTTTATCCCGAGGTCATGTACAGCACTTACAGAAATAGCGACTTTCGCTTTGTCCAGGACTTCACCTATGCATTTAGACGAATCGGCTTGGGAGTGCCCATCAGGATCTATCCCCTCGATTTTGTCTCGGATTGCAACTGCCCCACCTTTTCCAAGCAAAATGACCTTTTTGAAAAGGGTTTCTTTGTATTTGTCGCACCCAGTGCAAATGTTTTAAAACTCTTTGATTTAGGCTATCGACTGGAAGACTGGGTCGGTGCGCCGGATCATTTTAATGACTGGTCTTTAGATTTTGATATTGGGTTTGGGCTGGGGTTAGATATTGGGATATCTGATCTTGTAACCATTACACCCAATGTACAATATCGACCAAAACTATTTGGTGAGGAGAATTTCTTTACCCGAGCCTCTGCAGAAGTAAACTTCAGCATCACGGCTACTTTCCGACCGGATTATTAAAAAATGTCGGAAACCCACCGGCTACCTCTTTTACGATGGTGTGGAGCTCCTGTGTAGTTGTTTTCGTAAATATAAAATTACTAATGCTCTGACTATCAGACTTTTAGTCAGACGGCTGGAATCATGCGAGTTGTAATTAAATCCTAATTATTCACAGCTAAAGGGACTTAATGCCATACTTTTATAGGATGTCCTTAAACAAATATAGTCGGAGGGTCACGCAAGACCCAAGTCAACCTGGTGCACAAGCCATGTTGCACGCGACCGGCCTAACGGTCGAAGACCTTAAAAAGCCTCAAATAGGCATTGCCAGCACCGGTTGGGAAGGCAATCCCTGTAACATGCATTTGAACGACCTGGCCGCAGGTATCAAGGAAGAAATCAACAAACAAGACCTCATCGGTTTGATTTTTCATACGATTGGTGTAAGTGACGGAATATCGATGGGAACACCAGGAATGCGTTACTCGCTCCCTTCACGAGATCTGATAGCAGACTCCATTGAAACAGTGGTTGGGGCCCAATGGTATGATGGTGTCATTACCGTAGTAGGCTGTGATAAAAACATGCCGGGAGCCTCCATGGCACTCGCTCGACTAAATCGTCCCGGCATCTTGGTTTATGGTGGCACCATCGCACCTGGATACCACAATGGCAAGAAACTCGATATTGTGAGTGCATTTGAAGCCTTAGGTCAGAGGGTTGCGAAAGACATTGATCAGGAGGAATTCGCCCAAATTGTGCGCAAGGCCTGTCCTGGACCAGGTGCTTGTGGCGGCATGTATACAGCAAACACCATGGCCTCTGCCATTGAAGCATTGGGACTAAGTCTACCCAATAATGCATCTAATCCGGCCAACAGCGAGGCTAAACGTTTAGAGGCGGCCACTATAGCCTCCGCCATGCGTACGATTCTTGAGAAAGACATCAAGCCACGCGACATCTTGACACGCGCAGCTTTTGAAAATGCGATCACCCTAGTCATGGTACTGGGTGGCAGCACCAATGCGGTACTTCATTTACTGGCCATGGCTCATGCGGCACAAATCAATCTTACCTTGAAAGATTTTCAAGATATAAGTGATCGAACACCACTGTTGGCTGATCTAAAACCCAGCGGGCAATACGTGATGGAAGATTTACATGAAGTAGGCGGCATCCAAAGTGTATTGAAAATGCTTCATGGAGAAGGCTTGCTTCACGCCGACTGTATGACAGTAACAGGAGCCACGCTCGCCGAGAATCTGGAGCGTGCCACCGAACTCTCCGAAGGTCAAGCGATTGTACAAGCTTTTGATCAGCCGATCAAGAAAACAGGACATTTGCAAATTCTATTTGGTAATCTTGCACCGGAGGGTGCCGTAGCTAAGATCACTGGCAAAGAAGGTGAAGTGTTTGAAGGTCCGGCAAACATTTTTGGTAGCGAACAGGAAGCCAATGATGCCATTACTGCAGGAAAGGTTCAAGCCGGTGATGTGGTGGTGATCAGATACTGTGGTCCACAAGGAGGACCGGGTATGCCCGAAATGTTAAAACCCACTTCGCTTATTATGGGTGCCAATTTAGGTAAGCGAGTCGCACTGATCACCGACGGTCGTTTTTCAGGTGGAACTCATGGGTTTGTCGTCGGTCACATTACACCGGAGGCTCAACGGGGAGGACCGCTGGCCTGGATTGAAAATGGAGATGTGATCAAAATAGATGCAGTCAATAACATTCTTGAGGTGAGACTTTCAGAAGAAGTGATGCAAGAGAGAAAGGCTGCTTGGAGACCACCGGGCATCGTAGCCCGACAGGGGACTCTTTTGAAATATGCCCGATGTGTTTCCGATGCCAGCCATGGATGCATCACCGATGCCTTAGATTCTTAAAACAAAGTAGATATGGGTACAAATGCGATTCCGGGTGCCTCAAAGAAAGCACCATCGACGGCAAATAAGATAAGTGGCTCTGAGGCCGTGATTAAGTGCCTGCTCGAAGAAGGGGTGGATACCGTTTTTGGTTATCCCGGCGGCGCAATCATGCCAGTCTACGATGCCCTGTACCACTATATGGATCAGATTAGGCATATTCTGCCACGCCATGAGCAAGGGGGTATCCACGCAGCCCAGGGATATGCGCGTGTGACCAGAAAAATTGGGGTGGCCATGGCTACCTCCGGTCCGGGAGCGACTAACTTAGTCACCGGCCTGGGCGATGCCATTCTGGATTCAACCCCACTGGTCTGTATTACCGGACAAGTGTTCAGCCATCTGTTGGGTTCTGATGCCTTTCAAGAAACAGACGTGATTGGCTGTACGATGTCAGTCACCAAGTGGAACCACCAAATAACGCGGGCAGAGGATATACCTGAGGTTTTTGCCAAAGCCTTCTACATCGCTAATTCTGGCCGACCCGGACCCGTTCTCATTGATATTACCAAAGATGCTCAAGTCGGCGAACTATATTTCGAGTACAAACGCAATCCATACATACGCAGTTATCATCCACTGCCGAAGGTATCTAATAATCAAATCCAAGCAGCGGCAGAACTAATCAACAAAGCTGAAAAGCCTCTGATTTTAGCGGGACACGGAATTCAGATTGCAGGCGCCCAAGAAGTATTCAAAGACTTTGTGCGAAAGACGGGCATTCCAGTCGGTTGTACCATTCACGGACTATCCAGCCTACCTGCTGGTGATCCCCTCTATGTGGGTATGTTGGGGATGCACGGCAATTATGGACCTAATTTATTGACCGGTTCTTGTGATGTCTTAATTGCCATTGGTATGAGGTTCGATGATCGAGTAACTGGTGATCTCAGTCGATACGCCAAACAGGCCAAAGTTGTTCACATCGAAATTGACCCATCAGAAATCAATAAAAATGTGCCGGTTGATGCTCCAGTACTGGCAGATGCCAAGATGGCTCTGGAAAGCTTGCTTCCCCTAGTAAAAAATAAGGAGTACCCGGATTGGTTACAGCGATTTAGAGATTGCGATGAGATTGAAAGAGAAAAAGTGGTGCAGCATGATATGAGACCGAGTGAAAATGGTCGGATAAAGATGGGTATGGTCGTTAGGGAAGTGAGCAACCAAACTCAGGGTCAGGCCATAATTGCCACGGATGTTGGTCAACATCAGATGGTCGCTGCTAGATACTATGATTATAAGGACACGAATCAGTGGGTTTCATCGGGTGGTGCAGGCACCATGGGCTATGGTCTTCCCGCAGCTTTTGGAGCAAAATTAGCACGACCAGATAAAGAGGTCATAGCCGTGATCGGAGACGGTGGATTCCAAATGACTATCCAGGAACTCGGCATGTTGTCACAATGGGATGTGGCCGTAAAAATAGTGCTATTGGATAATGAGTACCTAGGGATGGTACGGCAATGGCAGCAGTTGTTTTTCGATCGCAGGTATTCATCGGTGGCATTACAAAATCCCGATTTTGTGAAAATCGCCGAAGGATTCGGAGTCGCGGGAAAAACCATAAATAAACCTGAACATCTGGTTTCGTCCGTAAAAAAAATGCTTGAACACGATGGACCCTACTTACTGCACGTGCAGGTAGAAAAGGAAGAAAACATATTTCCGATGGTTCCGTCTGGATGCGCAACCACTGACATCGTGCTCGAATAATTAGCACCTAAAATATTTAATTCCATGAAGGAATATACCATTTCTGTCTTTACCGAAAATCGAGCTGGGCTTTTACAAAGAGTGGTCACTGTTTTTACAAAGAGACACATTAATATTGAAAGCCTAAATACCTCCAAGTCTTCGATCGAGGGCATTCACCGATTCACCATCGTCATTAAGACACATGAGTCACATATTGACAAGCTAGTAGCCTCGATTGAAAAACAAGTGGAAATAATAAAGGCTTTTTACTACGAATCAGAACAAATCGTGCATCAGGAAATTGCCTTATATAAGGTTCCGACCGCCTCTTTTCTAGATGGCGAAGAAATGGAAAGATTAATCAGAGCACACAATGCCCGAATCTTGAGAATCGAAGAAGACTATATTGTGGTTGAAAAAACCGGTCATCAAGATGAGACGGAAGAACTACTGAAAGAGCTTCAGGTTCGGGGAATTTATGAATTTGTTCGGTCTGGTCGGGTATGTGTACCAAAGACTATGGAACCGTTGAATAAATATCTAGCAACATTAAGTGAAGCAAACTAAACATTTTTAAAACATCATCACAAACATGGCAACAATGAATTTTGGAGGCGTTGAAGAAAACGTCGTAACAAGAGAGGAGTTTCCTTTGGAAAAGGCAAGAGAAATCCTAAAAGATGAAACCATCGCCATCATTGGCTATGGCGTGCAGGGTCCCGGTCAAGCACTAAATCTGAGAGACAATGGATTTAATGTAATCGTGGGTCAACGAAGTCCTTCAAAATCCTACAACAAGGCCATTGATGATGGTTTTGTACCGGGAGAAACGCTTTTTTCAGTCGAGGAGGCTGCGGAGCGTGGCACAGTAATTCAATATCTACTGTCAGACGCTGCCCAAATTGAGCTTTGGCCTACCATCAAAGAACGATTGACACCCGGTAAAGCGCTCTATTTTTCCCATGGTTTTGGAATCACTTACAATGATCGTACCGGAATAGTACCTCCGGATGATGTCGATGTCATCCTGGTAGCTCCTAAGGGATCGGGCACCTCACTGCGCAGAATGTTTGTGGCGGGTCGAGGTCTTAACAGTAGTTATGCAATCCATCAAGATGCCACTGGTCGCGCTTTTGAACGAGTAGTGGCTTTGGGAATTGGCATCGGAAGTGGTTATCTTTTTGAAACTGACTTCAAGCGGGAGGTTTATAGCGATCTCACGGGAGAACGTGGCACCTTAATGGGTGCAATTCAAGGTATTTTTGAAGCCCAATACTCCGTGCTTCGTAAAAGAGGTCATAGCCCATCTGAGGCTTTCAACGAAACTGTCGAAGAATTGACTCAATCGCTGATGCCACTGGTGGCAGAAAACGGTATGGATTGGATGTATGCCAATTGTTCCACAACCGCTCAGCGAGGAGCATTAGACTGGAAAAATAAATTCCGAGATGCCGTGCTACCGGTTTTTGATGAATTGTATGATAGCGTGGCATCTGGGAATGAAGCACAAAAATCAATTGACGCCAATAGCCGGGATGATTACCGTGAAAAGCTTCAGGTTGAACTCGATGAATTAAAGAATTCGGAAATGTGGCGAACTGGCACCGTAGTCCGCGGTCTTCGACCAGAAAATAATTAGGAGTAGCCACTAATCAAACACTGGATTTAAGAAAAAAAGAAAGAGGGGAACCATACGACTGGATTCCCCTCTTTTCTAATAATAACGGTTAAAACTAATGGATTATCATTTTGCGACTTTGACGTTGGTCTCCCATTTCTAATTCGTAATAAATCATGCCTTGGAGACCCAGTGTTTTTGCAGAAATATTAACTTTATTCAGGCCCTTCGAATAATTTCCAGTGATTTGTTTAATCAACTTACCGGTCACATCATAAAAATTTAGGTTGGCCGACCCTGCACTTGGCAATGCAAACCTGATGATTGTTTCATCGGTCACGGGATTCGGTTCATTTTGACCGAGGTAGAAATACCTTACTACATCTTCCGATTGGAAATTTAAGCCCACCGAACGCGTACCTTGCGAACTGTAAGAAGCCGCTGGAGTAAGTCGATCCCCAATGGTTAATGCATTGCTAAGTTTAACCTGGTTTTTGGCTCTTACCTTCACCGAAAATAGCAGCTCGTCTTTGATATCGGTGGCGGCGTTACCATTCCAGCTGGTCGAAATGAGCCCATCACGAGTACGTTGGATTCCAAAATTGGCTGCACTCATATCAAACGCCACCGGTGTAACGGAAATCATCTCTAACACTTCAGGATCTACCTGTATGGTAAATTGATATCCGATCACCTGCTTGGCTTCACTAATGGTAAAGGGTACTTCAACAACCTCCCCAACCGCCAGGTCGACATCACTGACCACAATCTGAAGGTCATCTGCAGATCGACCCCTCAGCTTTGGATCTCCATTTAGGTCGAGGTCTGCAATCTTAATGCCGATGAAATCAGACTGCATCTCCTGTTGGTTCATATTGGTTACTAATCTTTCTGGGAAATTTTCAGCTTGTGGCTGATCACTTGCAAATTGATGGTTGGCCAGCACAAATCTCCACGACTCACTATTGGCAAAGGCATCAATTTCGCGTAAAACCATTTGCCTCACTTCGAGCAAATCCAGCGCATTGACAAATCCGTCTCGATTTACATCGGCAGCAATCATTCGATAGGGTGATCCAAGGGGTTCCATGCCAATAATATGCTTCTGCAGTAGGATCAGATCCATCGTCGACACCCCGTTGTTAGGGGCAATATCCTTGCTTGGTGTCACGTGGATAATTTCGCCCATCGGTACGTCAAAATTATATGTACCATCAGAACCGGTCAGCATGCTTGCTTGTACATTTCTGCTCTCAACCACGACTTCCACTTCCACCTGTTCAACCGTTTTGCCTTCTTCGGTGACTATGGAGCCCAATACGGTACCCATATCATCGACAACCACCTCATCGTTTTCGCAGCCGCCCATGTTGTTTTGCACGACGAGCAAGACATCACAGAAGTCAAAGGATCCTTTTTCATCAACCACCCAGAGACGAATGGTTTGGGTTCCTACATGCTCACAGCCTACTACTAAGCTGTCTGCATCTTCTACAAACGTCGTATCATCGATGCCATCCATCAGTTCGATATAGAAACTGATTTCGTCTTCGCTGTCACACGCTGGTGCACTGCTGCGATCAAATTCGTTCGCCCAGATGGTCACCATGGCCGTGTCTATCGTGCCATCCTGATCCAAATCCATCGGCGTCAATTCTGCCGTCAGACTGGTGATACAGATCGCCGAAGGCTTCTTGCCAGTGATCACACTAAACTCATCGATGCAGTACGATTCATTTTGACATTCGTCCGTCACTCTTACTTTCAAGATGTAGTCGCCTGTCAATAGATCCGCTACTTCAATTTCAAAGTTATCTGAAATCCCATCTAGCTCCCCTTCGTCACTGTCTACCAAAGTCTCTTCGTCTCCTTTCAGCTCATTGAGCTCCCAGTAGTAACTCAACGTGCCACAAGGATCACTCACATTCACCGTCTGGCGCAACGTGTACGCACAGCCCGCTGCCTCTACCTCTTCGAGTTCCTCCTCAAAGGTACAGACCGGTGGTACGGTATCCTGTACGATGATCTTCTGCTCCCAATCAAAGGTCTTCCCTTCATAGTAGGGATCTAACCACCAGTAGGCAATATCATCCGCTGGCTTATCTAGGTAACACCAGTCGATAAAGTGCCAGGTTCGTATCACTTTGTAGCATGCTTCATCCCCTCCTACTACTTTAAATACTTTGTCCGTGTGACCAATCCCCACAATGCGGCAATCGTCATCAAACATGTATTCTGGCTTGCCTACTGAATCTGGATGTAGCGCTCCGATCGCATTGCCCGCTTCATCATACTCGATGCCACAGGTGTAGACCGTCTTCTCGTGCGGCTTGTAGAACATCCCTTTCTGGAGTTCACAATTGTTCCCTACCCAGATCAACTGCTTGCGGGTAATCGTATCCTTGTGATTCTGCGGGGTGCTGTAGTGTCCGTTTTCATCCGGCGGACAGCCTTGGATAAATTTCCACTTACGGAATACATACCCCTGTCCACAGTGGTCAAATTCACACCACACTTCCTGCTCACACTGGATCGCTTGGGCACAGTTCACCACCACTTGACCATAATATGCCTCGTGATGGACCGTGTCTACCCAACATGAATCGTATTCATATTCCTTCCATATGTACCCCAGATGGTCGTCATATACCTTCTCTTGCTTCACAAACGTGCTGCAGATACATTCTTGATCATAAAAATATGCCGTATCTACCTCGGGTACATTGCCATACTCATCTCTCCATACCTTCTGGTATCCTCCAAATATCTCATCCAACTTCGCCAAGGCTACTTCATCTCCTTCTTTCGCCGCATCGATGATCCACTCAATGCTCACTGGATGGATCACATTCGGATATTCGTAGATATCATCTTTGTATCCCGCACAGCTGATTTCCTTATCCTGGACATCGTGTACGATTTGGATCGGTGTCTTGTCTTCTACCAACACATAGGTCCAGCAGCGACTCCAGTTGCACCAGTAATCCATCGCCAGTAGTTCTACTACCACCTCCTCACACGCATCGTCACAATCAAACGGTACCGCATCGCTCCAGCCTCCGCCGATCTGATCCCACTGATCGATCAACTCATCGGTAATCGTCGTAATGCCTTCAAATTCTTCCACACAGTTCAATTCCTTGAACAAGCGCTTGAATTCGTGCTCATCAAAGTCATACGGATGATCGATGCACTCTAACATATACTTCTTGCACAAATCATATTTCCATGCATTCCATAAAATGTCACTGCACTCGCGCTGATCTTCCTTCAGCCACTTCATCGTCTTGTAGTAATGTGCCTCTACTTCGTCTTTGTGCTTATCTTCTTCCAGATCGGCACACCACAACGTATCGTGATGATACTCATCATCGCTGTAGCACGCTACGTGGAAACTATCACACAAGTCTACACACGCATCCCACCAATCTGCTCGCCTGGCCAACAGTAAGTTGATCTCACAATTGTCCCAACTGCCTTCATCAAACGTGTACGCATCTACCCACACTTTCTTTCCACTCAAACTCACCGTCACTCCTTTATCACATACCGCAACCGGCTTGGTCAAGTCTTTCACCTTCACCCAGCACGTATCTCTGCCTAGATTATGACAGCTGTCATAAGCCTCATAGTAGATCGGCATGGTCGGACCATGTGGTATCTTCACTTGTTTATGGCTCTCAAACAGATCCGGATCCTCCGCACTCCTCTCCATCACTACCGTACTGATCCCAGGTATGATTACCTTCACATACTTCACACCACTCCAATCATCTTCTACCCGTACCGGTGGTACATAACTATGCGATGCACAATCATGTGATCCCGCTGGTATCAACAACGTATCTTGGTTCGGACCCAACAGAAGGTCTTCATTGGTCACCTTCGCCTCGGGCTCACACTCTACAATCGGGGGTAAGGTATCTAGATCTACTACCCAGAATTCACATCGCCAGTAGCCCGGTGCAATGCTATCCAACGGTGCTGCTATCGCTGTCTCTACCCACATCAATCCGTTTACCATCATCGTCGTAGATGTCTCTACTCCCCCACTGGTCGTGCCGCGTACATCAAAACAGATCTCATCACACGCCTCCAAGGATAGCGTATAGGTCCCCGCTGCCATCGGTACAAAGTCTCCGTTTAACCGGTAACCACCATTCATCGCATCGGTATTGCTCACGATCGTGAACGTGAAATCTCCGTCCTGTGGTACATTGATACACATCCGTGCATACTCCCCTGATCCAGCTCCACTGGCCAAGGTTACATCCATCGCGCCCATGTTATTGATCAGCTTGATGTCTGGATTTAGATTGTTCGTTGTCCCATTAAAAGCCGAGGTCAACGCTCCAACATTTGTCACCCCATAGTTGATCGAGCCCAAACTGCTGTTTCGACTATAGTCCCAATGCTTCGGATGATAGGTATCTACAAAATCATTGATATTGCTAGCTCCCAACATCGTATACAAACCCGGAGTACCATAGCAACTCTGCTTCACCTCTACATTCACTTTGTATTGGCTCACACACTCACCCTGACTCAATGGCCAGGCATCTACATGCACCGCAATCCCACACTTGGGATCAAACTCATTCGCATAAAATTCCAATTGGCCCGTGGATTCATTATACTCCGTACGTACAAACGACACCGCTTGATAGCGATCTATGTCTGCATTCGCTCCCATCATCATCGTATCGCCGTACTGGAAGGTTCGACCTACTACCATATATGGCCCTAGCTTCCCACCAGTACCACAATATACCGTGTCTCGCTCTGGGCAAAACGCATTGTCTACCGTGATCTGTGGCAATCGCACTACGATGATCGTATCAAATCCACTACCGCGCCGTCCTTCCTTATCATACGCCTCGTACTCGCGCAATATGATCTTCGCCGTGTCATTGCCCGCCGTGCCTAACGAATCTGCTATACACGCGCGTGCATCTATCCAATCCGCTACAAAGGTCGCATCTTCCGTACCGCGACATGGAACCATCGCCAAGGGGGGGATCCCATGGATATGCCCGCCTTGTACTAAGGGATCAAAACAGTACACTGTCTTGCTTCGTCCAATAATCACAGGTGCATTGCCCTGCTTAAACGTCAAATAGCTCCAACAGGAGCCGCCGCCACCAAATATGGTCACGTTTACCTTTAGCTGACGACCTAAATATCTACACGCGTGCAACGCGATCTCATAGGTCGGGCCTACGTTCTCTACATAGAATATCCGCTGACCATACTCGCCAGTGATCTCTATGTTCACACTATCCCCCTGGGCCGCTATCGCATCGATGTTGGTCACTAATTCTGCGACCGTCACACGTGCGGTATCGTCAAACCCGATCGAGGCATTGATGTGCGTACAGTTTGGTCCCACCTGCGCCGAGCTCTGAAAGTTGAGGAAAAAAATGCCGAGAAACGTGAGTAGAATCATCCAATAAATGGAGTCGTGATCCCTATTCAGTTTGGACGAACGCCCATAGGCATGTAGGTAATTATTTTTCATCGGTGGTAGTTTCAGTTAAGTATCAGTGAACAACATATTCAAAAATGATACCAATTAAACTTTGCCACCATATGTTAAGCCCATCAAGCGCCCTGTCTTGAGAAAAAAATAAGGCTACTGTTCACTCTGAACAAGTAGCCTTACTTATTTTGAGACCTAGTTTGTAGTACTATTATTTCATGGTCACCATACGGCGCGTAATCATCCTATTGCTAGTGCGTAAGGTGTAGAAAATCACTTGAGCGGTGGGCAGTTCACCTTTACCAAAGTTCAAGGTGTGACGTCCTGCCGAAAAATTCCCCTCGATCTTCTTAAGGTGCCGTCCACTGGCGTCCATCATTTCAAAACTGATCCGATCGTCTGCAGGCAAATAGAAATCAATTCGCGTTGCTTCACCTACCGGATTAGGCTGGTTTTGAAATAGTTGAACTTCGGTGTTTTTCTCGATACCTCCATAGCTCAGGGCAACACCACCATAACCCTTGGCAGTATAAGATTCGGCTGCCGTGATCAAGCTGCCTAGATTTAAAACATCGCTTAATCTGGCCTCTTCCTTGGCCTCGATCTCGATGGTCACGACCGGCTTACCATCTGGGATGGATGCGCCATCAGAAGTAGTATTCCAACTCGAAGTTAAGATCCCGTCTGGAAGGTGGGTCAAGCCATAGTTTCTACCGTCCATTCGCTCTAAATCCTGTCCTGGTGTAACACTTTTGATTTCTGCCACCGTCGGATCAACTTGGAGGGTGTACTGGTAGCCTATGACATTGGTAAAGTTGTGACTACGCAGCTCCACTCGATAGGTTTCACCGGCTACCAACTCTTGATCATCAAGGGCAAAGATCAACTTGTTGGCACCACGAGGTGCTTGACGACTTGGTTCCGCATCGAGGTCTAAATCACCCATCTTCATACCAATAAAGTCTTGGCTGATGTTTTGCTGATCAATACTGTTAAAGGTCACCTGATCGGGTACCTTTTCCATTTCTGGTGTTTCAGTAGTAAACACATAATCTTTAGTAACGAAGCGCCAAGAGTTAGCTGATGACAATTGGTCAATTTCACCCAAGATTAATTGACGAAACTCCAGTAAATCAAGTGAGTTAATAAATCCGTCCAAATTTGGATCTGCAGAGAGCCTTCGATATGCGGTGGGTAATTCTTCGGTTCCCGTGATATGGTTCAGGATCAACACTAAATCCATCGTCGTAACCCCGTTTTTGACCTCTAAATTCTTCAAAGGCCTAATGGTAACGGTCGAACCCATGGAAACATTAAACTGATAGTTCCCATCTTCTCCCGAAGCGACATTGGATAGAGCTTGATTGGATTCTGCCAAAACCGATACCTGCTCAACGATTTCTCCCAACTCGGTCTCAATGGTACCCGAAAGCGCCCCTTGGTCACCAGACATAGACTGACAGTCGAGACCTGAATTATTGGTGACGATAAGAATTACATCACAGAAATCAGCGGTGCCTGAGCTTGATACCACCCACATCCGGACAAAATGTGATCCCAGATGTTGGCAGCCAAGTGCGAGGCTATCGGCCACTCGATCCAGGTCCAGTTCGCTTTGATCAATTCCTTCTTCCCTTAGTTCGATATAGAAGGAAAGCGAATCGTCTTCCTCACCACAAGGACCCCGGCTACTCTGATCAAACTCTGCTGCCCAGATCACAGCCTTGCTGGTATCGGCTGTCCCATCTTGATCTATATCCCACGGTACCAAATCAGCAGTGAGGCTGGTAATGCAAACTGGGGCTGGTTTCTTACCTGTTTCAACATCAAATATTAGCTCACAATATCCTTCATTCTGGCATTCGTCTACGGTGACGACAATCAGTTTGTAAGCACCAGCAGATAATCCAGGAGAATTCACTTCGAAACCCTCTTCATTGTTGCCCTCTAACTCTCCGTTGCCTTGATCAACAACGAGGTTGTCTTTATCGAGGTCTTTTATTTCCCAAGTATAAGAAATCAGTCCACACGGATCTGTCACACTCACATTTGCAATAAAGTCATAGTTGCAAGCTGCCACGGAGATCACTCCATCCTCAACGAGTGCATTGTCAATCGTGCAGACGGGAGCAGTCGTATCATAGAGGAGGATCTTCTGAACGCATGAATCCAGTACCAACTCTCGATCGTGATACCAGGTATCACTCGTCGGTTTTCCACCGCACCAGTCGGCAAAATAGAAGGTGCGGATTACCTTGTAGCAAGCTGCATCACCTCCAACGATCTTGAAAACCTTGTCTTCGTGTGCAATGCCAACAATCTTGCAATCATCGTCAAATTTGTAGGTAGGATACCCAGTGCTATCCGGATCCAATGCTCCCACCAAACGGCCACTGCCACTGGGATCGTAAGTGACTCCACAGGCATAGATCGATGTATCGGTGGGCACGTCAAACATGTACTTGTCTAATTCACAATTGTTTCCTACCCAGATTTTTTGGGTGCGTATGATGGTATCTGGTACATGGCCTGATTGATGGGTCAATGACGTATCCGGACACGATTGCCATATCTTAAATTTTCTCAATATGTATCCCTCTCCACAATGATCAAATTCGCACCAGATATCTTGTTCACAGTGAACATTGTCAGCACAATTAACGACCGCAACTCCGTGCTGGAATACCTCTGGTTCCTCCACATACTCGCAGATTTTATAGAAAGAGTCCTTCCAGATATATCCAAGATGCTCATCATACAACCTGAATTGCACGGTCGTATCACGGCATTCACAAACACTGTCGCTAAAGGGAATATCACATTCCACCAGTTCTCCATCGATGTCTATGTAGTTACCATAGGGATCTTTCCATGCTTTTTCATAGCCACCAAATAGTGCATCTAATGAATCAATGGCTGCCGGATCCCCATTCTTGGCCAACTCAACCAGGTATTCAATGCTAACGGGGTATTCGGCCCCATCGTAATGATATTGCTGCTCTTTGTAAGTCTTGCACGTGATTTCAATCTCCTCAAGAACATCCTTAGCAATCGTGACTGGTGTTTTATCTTCGACCCATACGTCTGCCCATGCGATAGACCAATTACACCAGTAATCCATGGCCAAGAGTTCTACCCTAACCGAACCGCAGACATCATCACAACCAAAAGCAACGGCGTCGCTCCAGCCCCCGCCAAGTCGCTCATAAAGTTCTACTTCCGCTCTAATCTCTTCAAGCGTAGCTACTTGACCATTTAAATGCGTGCAGCCTGAGTTAGTCGGTAAAGGTTTGAATTTATCAAAGCAAAATTCAACAATATCAGTTGGGTCGATGTCGTGAAAATCTGAAACGTCTGACAACCCATTTGCCGTAGATGGCCCATAAAACCTAAAGTCATAATAACATTGGGTAAAATGCTTTTGAAAATAAAGCTCATCCACATCATAGGGATGATCGATACATTTCAGGGTCGCATGTTTCATCAAGTCATACTGCCAGGCGTTGTATACTAAAGCGCCGCAAGGTGTACTGTCTCTGCACCACCATTCAAGATTTCTGGCATAGTGGGCCTCAACATCATCTGAAAAAGTCGTATCACTTCGATGTTTATCTGGTTCTAGGAGAGAAATCCACAGGGTATCCTCATGTGGACTGACGCAACAGAAATCAATGCTATCACAGAGATCAACGCATCCACCCACTTCGTCATACCAATCCACTCTCCGAGCTAGGAAAAGGTTAATGCCACAATTGTCGGAACTATTTTCGTTGAACTCCTCGGCATCTACCCAGACCTTTTTATCACTAACGCTCACGGTGATGCCCTTATCCACCGTCAGTACTGGTTTGACCAGATCTTTCACTAAAATGTAACAATAGGCTGTATCAACATTATGACAACTGTCATACACCTCATACAAAATCTCATGCGGGGCACCGCTGGCCAGCTTATGAAGAGCCACAGTCTGGTGTGATTCGAAGCAGATGCCGCCTTCGACTTCATCACATGAATCAGCAGCGGTAAGGATCCAACTGCCCACTCCTTCGATTCGAGCCTTCACCTGCTTGACACCACTCCAATCGTCATACACGCAAACGGGTGGAATGTAAGTGTGTGCCACACAGTCATTCGAACTGGTAGAAACCACAATCACTGGATCTTCAGGGGCAATGTTGGCAACATCAGAAGGAAAGAAGCATTCTTGATCAAGTAATCTATCCTCGCCAATCTTGTCAAACTTGCAGGCGGTTTCGGGAGGCACCGTATCCAAATCCATGAGCCAGAATACACAGCGCCAATAACCATCACCAAGATTCTCAAGCACATTACCAGCACCAGATACAATGCAAATTGGCGTTGTTGCTAGTTGCCTGGTGCATGTTTCCTTTATATAGACTTCAACTTTATATTGCGGATTGCAATCACTATCGAATTTCCATGATTTTGCCTCCACCAGAAGTCCGCACTTGTCATCAAAGATAGCTCCTGAAAACTCCAAGCAGTCTTCACCTTGAGTAACCTCGAGAAACTTGATGGTATCACAAAATGAACCATCTCCATCAAGATCGGCCATCCCACCAGATGCATCCTCCTCATAGATCAGATAGGGGCCAATGCAGTCATCAGACAGGCCACAGTAAACAGTATCCTGCTCCCCACAATAGGTGTTTAACAAATCTACTGCCGGCAGTCGCAACACATTGATGGTATCGAATACCTCCGCTCGTTTTCCGTGTTTATCAAAAATCTCCCACCCACGGTAGATCACTTTTAGGGTATCATTTAACATTGGATCTACCTGACATGGGAAATCCCTGATCCAGTCGGCTGTAAATTCCGGCTCAGGCCCAACCCCTATACAGGATAAAAAAGTGCTGGGTGGTGTACCATTAATATACACGTCGGGATAATGCACAATCGAATCATTACAGTAAACCGTCGTAGTTCGACCAATAATGGAAGGTTCTCCCTTCTTGAAGGTAATGTGGCTACGACACATTCCCTGGTCATTTTGTATGATCACATAGATGCCTCCATCTAAAAAATTGCATGCATCTTCGATCAAAAAATACTCTTCATTCCCCACGTCATCACTGCTTCCACCGCCCTGGGCTGGACCACCACCTCGCTGGAATGCATAGGTAACTGGTTCAGCACAATCGAAATTGGTAATAATGTCACTCCAGTAGATCTTCGCGTGAAATCCTCCTTGTGATCCCGGAATAATGGATGCATTCAAGTCCTTGCAGTTTGGTGCACAAGGACCTGGCTGAGCCAATGTCAGAGAGGGACCTACAATGAGAGAAAGGAAGAGTATACAAAAGTATAACTGCTTCATGGTGTTAGGTTTGGTTCAAAAAAAAATTTATCACTGTAGTAGCAAAGTCAAAGTTAGGTAAATCGTCATGTGTAAAAGGCCCATAAACAGGGTATTTATCGTATGATAATAAACCCCTATATAAGTCATCTAACTAACTCTATATCAGCATTTTAACCATTACTTGTCCAACGCATAATGCTTTCGTAAATATGATCCTAAAGCACTATATTTCGGTTGATTCTATGGTCATTTTTGATCGTGACTGACGGTGTGAAAATTCCACTTATTGCACATACAAAATCGTGCCAGCAACCAAACAAGATTTGTGGTTAATACCTATTAGTACTTTACAATCTTCTGAATCAGCCCTCGACATTACGTGTTTTTATTGTTGAACAGAAGGCTCGCGAATGACTTATCTTTAAACTGCCAGTCCCGTGTACTCTAAAGAATCCCAGTGCCCGGAGAATTAAATGCTAGCTTTAACAATACTTCTTTCTCACCGATATGACGATCTAGGCCAGAGAAAAAATATCAATTCACCGTTACCTGATCGGGGCCTCTATTATTGCTTGCCCAGATCCCTAAAGGCATTTATACCTTCCTCAAACTTAGCCTTCACTTCGAGTTTGGATGATTCAGAAGGAAAATCACCTTCCTTCTCCAACCACTCGATCACATTTCTCAAGTACTTAATGAAATACTGAACATCATCGGAACGGTAAACCGGATTTTTACCGAGATGCACGTATACAGGACTAGTATGAGCAAAGGGGGCCTCTGCTCTCAGGGTGCCAAAGTAGCGGTTGAACTCCGTTTGATAAGGGCTTAGGTTTCGCCTGGTGGTAAGGCTGAGGCCTCTGCGTAAGTAATCTCCCCGGGTACGATAGCTGCGTGCCGCTATCCAAGAACTCTCCGCGATGGGCAGGTTCAAGTCAATTTCTGCGAATCCTGCTCCCCGAGGGATGACCACCGCTTCAACCAGTTCGCCGCTGGACACGATTTCCAATCTATCAACTGGGAGCTGACTCCAGACCGCTGCGCGAATGCGAACGGAATCCCCCTGGTCCACATGCAAGTGAGACCCAATTTCTGCCCCGTTCACTGATAAGGTTATGAATGGTGAATTTGAAACAAATGTCCGGCCAGCATTAAGCGCATGAATCCAACCTTGGTAATCTAGCTTCCCATCCACTTTGGCATATACCCGATTGGCACCCACCGTGACCAGGTTACCCATTTTGTCCGTACCTGCAGTAATCGGTATTTCCAGGCCACAGTTTAGCAGTCGGTACCATAATCGAAGTCCAGAATTCATCGGGAGTTCGGGAACGACAGAACTTGCGAAGATTGGTGGATGAAATGGATCAATTGTACACAAGAGCTCCACAGCATCGACCTTTTGCAACACCAAGCCAAGCGGACCTTCCAAACCCGGCCAAGCCGCAAAATGAGCCCACGAAATATGACCTCCCTGATTATGGACAAAGTCACTGGCAGACAAATTGAGTGGGTACTGATGCGCCCGTTTTTCGCGAGCAGGTTGTACGAGTCCTTCCCTCAGATTCAAGAGATTTACATGCCCCAATTGATCTTCCCGATATTCCTGGCCCAAAAAAACTATGTGCAAGGAATCGGAAATCGGCTCGATGTCGCCACGAAACAATTGGTGATCTTTGGTGAAATCTGAAATAAGAATATTACAAATATTCAAGTCTTCCGCTTTCATCTCAAGGAGTGCTGAAGTGGGATTGATGTGGTGCACATGAACGTCTCCGCTGTACCAGCCTTTCTCCGGCAAATCATAGACCTTCTCTAATGGAAAGTGCAATTCCTGCCCCTCAATCCCATGGATCATCACGGTGTCATCAATGAAGACATGCTGAAATCCCTTCACAACTTCGACCCGTATACTTCCTGTGGGCAGATCGATCTCAAATTCGCCATCGACATAGGCGAACCGTCGATTTTCAGCGAGGACCACGTCTTGCTCCTCTGCTACTTGATCTCGGCTAAAAGTGATGGCAAAACTATCGAGATGTCCCACCGGTGCATAGTACTGATTCTGAAGATCGGTGAATCGCACCCTAGCCGCTGTCAAGTGACCTGCAGGGTCAAAAAGGCGAACTGTAACCCTGCTGATCTTAGGGTAAAGCGTATTTGGTCCGTTGGCTGAAGCGGATGCCGACACTAAGGCAGCCATCAGCAGGATTCCCAGCCATATCAACCTCCTCATCTTCATTTCATTCACATTTCAGAATACTTATGAAGTTACTCGTTCCCTTTGGAAAGTTGTCAAGATTCTGCAAAGAACTCTGGGTCCAGCAGCCTGATAAATGGCAAAAAAAAAGCCATTCTGACTCCTCAGAATGGCTGACTAGAACTCATGTATAGTAACTAACTCAAGGCTCTTTAATCTACCTTCAATGTACTAACCTATGGGAGTCGGAGAGGAAATCTCATGACATCCTCCCCTTCTCCTGGTTTTCCTGTATTAATCTATTACAATCATTTTTCGAGTTGCCGTGAAGGTCTCACTATCGAGCTGATAGTACAGTACACCAGGCACGGTAACATCACTTCTAAGCAACTCTACCTCATTGTATCCTTTAGTATAATCCCCTTCAACAACCTTCACAACCTTACCGGTTACATCAAATACCGTTAACGTTGCAGCGGTAGCTGTCGGAAGGTCAAATCCTATTGAAGTTGCCTCCTTAAATGGATTTGGTCGGTTCTGGTATAATGCAAAGTCATTGGCTTCAGAAGATCGTTCAAATTCCAGGGCAACTCCGAGTAACTCATTGGATGCGGTATAAGCCTCCGATGCAGTTACCTTACTATTGATGGTCATCACCTCACTGAGGTTTGACTGGGCAACGGCCGTCACTGTCAAGCTAAATAGAACCTGATCTGCATCAATATTGGTAGCTTCGTAATTATCCCAGTTAGTAGTAATCAAACCCTCCTTCAGTCGGTTCAGACCAAAGTGCTCTGCAGTCAATCCTAACGCACTGTTTGCTACTTGTACTTCTTCTACGGAAATACTAGACGGATCGAAATTCAAAGTGAACTGATATCCTTCCAGATCTTTGAAATTATTCGCCGTGAAGTCCAACTGATATTGTTGTCCAGGCTTCATCTCGAAATTCTCAGTGGAGAGGACTAGAGATTCATTTGACCTACCAGATCCCAAGCTTGGATCATTGCTAGCATTGACATCTCCTTTCTTGATTCCCGTAAAGTTGACGGACATACCACCTCTGAAATCGTTGATTTTGTAAGATGACTGCCCATCAATGGCGTTCGTGAACACCCAAGAATCTGTGTGCTGTAGCTTGTCATCCTTGCCCAATATCAGTCTTCTCAACTCAAGCAAGTCAAGTGCTGAAATCCGCTGATCGTTGTTTACATCTGCTGCTATTAGGCGATACTCGGTTTCGAGCAGTGATTTTCCTAAAATGTGCTTCTGAATCCGCACTAGATCAGCAGTGCTGATTCCGTTCATATGATCGGTATCCTTCTTAGGTTCGATGGTGATATCAAGACCCAGTGCCGTAGCAAAATTGTAAGCTCCGGTACCCTCAGTCAAGAAGTCAAGGGTCGTTCCGTTTGAAAGTGATGCCTTCACGTGGACTTTTTCCACATCCTGTTCGAGCTCTGTTTGGATGAGTCCAACGACCACGCTATTAGTACTACTGACGTCACCACACCCATTCATGTTATCCTGGAGCACCAGAAGTACATCACAGAAATCCACGGTTCCACTCGGGAAGCTCTTCACCCAAATCCTCACGGTCTGTGGGCCAGGTAATAAATCACAACCGATGGCCAAGCTATCTGCATCTTCTGGATCGAGCGTGTCGTCATCAACGCCATCCAGTAGCTCGATGTAGAATGCCAATGAATCATCATCGCAAGCAGGTTCACTACTTCCGTTCTGATATTCGGCTGCCCAAACAACGGCCATACCCGTATCAATGAGTCCATCATTGTCCGTATCCATCGGAGTCAATTCTGCGGTAATACTGGTAATACAGATCACAGACGGCTTTTTCTCCGTGGTGACTACGAATTCATAAGTTGCAACACCCTCATTCTGACAGGCATCTACCACGACAGCTCGTACCGTGTAACTTCCAGTTCCCAGGTTGTTGGCTTCGACATCGAAGGTACTACCGCCAGCCAGATCTAGTGAACCACTACCATCTGCCACAGGATCTCCGTCAGCATCCAACACATACCATCGGTATTCTAGCACACCGCATGCATCGCTTACATCTACTGTCGTCGCAAAGTCATAGGCACAGCCACCTGCACTCACTTCGTCACCACCCGGTAGGGGAGCGATTGTAATGGTAGGTGGAACCGTATCGGTCAAGATAATCTTCTGAACATGTTTGAGTACGATGCCTTCATAGCTAGGATCAACCAACCAATTGTCCGTTACTGGCTTTTCAATTTGACACCAGTCGGCAAAGCACCAAGTTCTCAATATCTTAAAACATCCAGCATCACCACCGACTATACGGAATACCTTGTCATAATATCCAATACCCACCAAGCGACAGTCATCATCCAAATCATAAGTTGGACTTCCGAGTTGTTCGGGATCGGCGAGACCGGATACGTTGCCGCTGCCGTCTGGGTCGTATTCAATTCCACAAGACTCAATCTCAGCATCCTCCGGCATGGTAAACATTCCGAGGTCAAGCTCACATTCATTACCGACCCAGATTCGCTGGAGTCGCGTGATCGTATCGGGCACATGACCGCTTTGGGAGCTGGGACATCCTTGCCATATCTTGAACTTACGATAGATAACTCCCTGACCGCAATGATCAAACGAGGTCCAGATATCTTGCTCGCATTGTACGTTCTCCTCACAGTTCACCACGACGATGCCGTGATTCAATGTCTGTTCAATAGGTACAGTATTGCATACTCGACCCACGGTATCCACTTCAACCCAACCTAAGTGATCATCATAGACCAATTTAGTTCCAGGTGCATCTTCGCAGAAGCAAGAATCATCGCTAAAGGTGATGTCGCAATCGATTAGATTACCTGCTCCATCAACGTAGTTTCCACTGTTGTCTAGCCAGGCTTTCTTATATCCACCTAGGATGGCATCTAAGCTATCGAAAGCTTCTGCACTACCTGCCTCAGCAGCTGCCACAATTTCCTCTAAAGATGCAGGAAGACCTCCTAAGCCGTAGCGATCTGCTCGATAGGATCCACAGTAGATGTCTACATCAGATACATCTTTACCAATGGAAACGGGGGTTTTGTCTTCTACCCATACGTCAGTCCAGCATTTGCTCCAGTTGCACCAGTAGTCCATCACTAGTATTTCAACCTGAACAGCTCCGCAAGCATCGGCACAGCTGAAAGGAACTTGATCACTCCAGCCACCTCCGATCTGAGCGGCCTGGTCAAAAGGTACGGATGGATCTAAAACACCCTCAACCAATGATTCAAAGGCAAATTGATCAACACCTTTACACTGAGTGGTTGCATATTCCATCAGTCCGTATCTCCAAGCCTGAACCAGTACATTGGCACATTCCTGACCATCAAAAGACAACCAGTCAATGGTCTTCTTATAATGTGCCTCGACGGGATCAGCGAGCTTATCGGTGCTAAGTTCGGGTGTCCAAAGGGTATCACCATGTGGCCCGTAGGTCACCGCTCTGACTGTGTCACAAAGATCGATACAAGCTGTCTGCCAATCTGACCGACGTGCCAGCAAGAAATTTACGGCACAATTATCCCAGCTTCCTTCGTCAAAGGTTTCTGCATTTACCCATACCTTTTTACCGGTGAGCGAGACATTGATACCCTTATCACAAACAGCCACTGGTTTGGTTCGATCTTTAACGATAACGTAGCAGGTGTCACGTCCAACGTTGTGGCATTCATCAAAGGCTTCGTAGATCACCGGCACAGCACCTTCATAGTGTGGCAATTTTACGGTACTAGAAGAGACCCAAAGATCTCCTTCCTTTGTCATTGGAAAAGTACCCAGACCTTCGATAATGGCTTTAACCAATTTAATGTCGTGGCAAGAATCCGTTGCAGAAACTGGAGGAATGGTTGTATGTGCTGCACAATCATGTGCACCGGTAGGAACCGTCACTGTGTCCATTTCGCAAGTAACCACGGGAGGAAAGGTATCCAAATCCACATGCCAGAATATACATTCATAATATCCATCTGAGACTACGGTCAAGTTTCCAGTTGGTGTAATGACACAATTCGCAGATGGCGTACCATAGCATGTTTGCTTCAGCAGAACGGTATACTTGGCAAGACTCTCACAGTCATTGTCAAATTTATCCACTTTGACCGCAACAGATAACCCACATTTAGCATCAAATTCTGCAGCGGAGCCATCAGAGTCTAGGAAATAGACCGTATCACACATACCGGTTGTGGGATTCTCAGCGAGCATGTAGGGTCCGAATCTTGAGCCAAGTAGCGCACCACAGTAGGTCGTATCCCGCTCTTGGCAAAATGTATTGTCGGGTGTGATTTGAGGCAGTCTGTACACGACAATGGTATCGAATCCAGATCCTCGCGCCCCATCTTTGCCAAAGGCCTCGTATTCGCGATAGATGATCTTGGCGGTATCTTCGCCAAGCACACAATCCCTGGGATCAACCCAGTCAGCAACAAAAGATCCGACACCATCAGGACCACAAGGGATCATTGCAGGTGGCGGTGTGCCATTGATGTGACCACCGAAGACGAGTGGGTCATTGCAGAAGACAGTTGTGCTGCGTCCCATAATGACCGGTGCATTACCTTGCTTAAAGGTAATGTTGCTCCAACAGGGTCCCGTAGCATTTCTTACTTCCATTTTTAGGGTGCGGCCTATGTATGCACAGGCAGCGATCCGAATCTCAGTCAATTCATTTGCACCTTCTACAACATCGATAACCCCTCCATAGGGATTTTTTAGTGTTATAGTAAGTGGTGCTGCTAATGCAGCATTGGGCACATGATTGCCAACCACGATGGTGGAAGAATCATCCTGCCCGATGGGAATATTGAGATCCGTACATGTCGGTCCGGGCTGAGCAAATGCTCCGACCGTCAGACACATTGAGATCATGAAAGAAAAAAGTAGTAAAAGATTTTTCATGGTGTCGAATTTTGGTAACCGGAAGCAAATATATATAGAAATACTTTATATATAAGTAGGTGGGAAGGTTTTTTTTTCTCATAATGAGTGAGTTGTGCATTATCATATCTTATATATGATTATGTAATGATGTATAACTCATCGATTGGTCAAGAAGTATTAAGTGAAAATTTACTACGTAAAAGATAGTTTTACAGTAATATATATATTAAAATAATATATAATATTTAAGGCCAAAAGTCATCGAGTATCACCTCACGGTTGGATCCGAGCTTTGCGTCAGTAGAGAAGAAATGGCACAAAATTTTTCAAAATTTATTTTGAGATCCCCCTGATTGCACGCAGAATTGGTCAATAATGGCGGCAGATTGAGGAGGTGGAGCTCTCCAAAACAGCGTTGTGTCCTCACCGTTTTGGAATCTATTTAAGTACCTTACACGGCAACTTAACACCTGATGAAGCTCACGATGATAACACCATTACACGACCGCAAGCAACGGATTATGATCTCGATGATGTGCCTACTTCCACTTTTGCTACAAGGTCAGAGTGCGGAGCAGGATGGCCTATATACGAAGGCAGTAAGTCTCGCTCACAAGTACATCATCACTGATGGTCATGTCGATCTACCCTATCGATTGCAGATCATTAATTTTCGTCTTGAGAAGGAATTCCTAGGCATACCAATCAAAAGTGATCAAGGTGATTTCGATTTTACCAGAGCCAAGGCAGGAGGTCTCGACGCTCCCTTTATGTCGATCTATATACCTGCTAGCTATCAGCAAGACGGAGGTGCCACGGCTTTCGCTGATACGCTCATAGAAATGGTTCGAGGCATCGCTCACGCACATCCTCAGCATTACCAATTGGCAAATTCTCCCAAAGACATCAAGCAGGCCTTTAAGCAAGGCAGAATTGCCCTACCCATGGGCATGGAAAATGGTGCCCCCATCGGTGATGATATCAATAACGTGAAGTATTTCTTTAATCGTGGTATCCGTTACATTACCCTCACACACAGTAAAGACAATCAGATCTGTGATTCATCCTACGATACCACCCGAACCTGGAACGGTTTATCGCCCTTCGGTCTTCAAGTGGTTAAAGAAATGAATCGAGTGGGTATGATGATTGATATATCTCACGTTTCCGATAGCACCTTTTATCAAGTTCTCGAGATCACAGAGGCACCGGTCATTGCCTCTCATTCCTCCTGCCGAAAATTTACGCCTGGGTTTGAGCGGAACATGAACGATGACATGCTCCGAAAACTCGCTGAGAACAATGGAGTAATACAGATAAACTTTGGTTCAAATTTTCTAGACGGAGAAATCCAATCCAAGAATAATGAGCACCGGCAAGCCATTACACGCTTGCTTAAAGAGAAGAACCTGACCGCGAATGACATCGCAGCTAAACCAATCATAGAAGCATATCGAACGGAGCATCCGTCCCTATACTCGGATGTGGAAAAGGTAGCTGATCACATTGATCACGTCGTAAAAATTGCCGGTATCAATCATGTTGGCCTGGGTTCGGACTATGATGGTGTTGGCGATTCGCTTCCCACCGGCTTGAAGGATGTAAGTCAGTACCCCAATTTAATCAGAGAATTGCTCGCTCGAGGTTATCGAAAAAGTGACATTAAAAAGATTTGCTCGGGTAATGTCTTTCGCGTATGGTCTAAGGTCCTGAAGGTCGCGAAGCATTGACTCACTGGCCGCTCAAATCGGCTCTCATACGACACTAGAGCCACCTAGAATGCGTACTTTTGCCCTCAAAATAACTTAAGTCCGCGATGGCTCTGATCAGATTCTTTTTTGGCCTTGGTATACTTCTTCTTCAGGCATGCGATCACGCCAAGGAAAGTGTTTCCGACCCCTTGCAGGTCGCGCCAGCGATGGATGTCCATACTTATGCGCAAGCTCAAAAAGCCAAGATTAAACATCTCTCTCTCAACATTCAGGTTGACTTTGAGGAGCAGATCATTTTTGGAACTGCCAGCTTCGACATTGAAAAAGATCCCAGTGCCAAGGAGATCATCATGGATATTAATGGCCTCGAGATTGACACCATCTGGTTAATGGGCCATCATCGTCACGATGTAGCGACTTTTGAAGTTGGCGAAGCTAAACCCTTCTTAGGCAGCCCTTTACATATTCAAATCGACAGCAACACCGAAGGTGTTCAAATCAAATATCAAACCCAGCCCAATGCCGATGCTTTGCAATGGCTGCAACCACAGCAGACCGCTGGAAAAAGTCATCCCTTTCTCTTCACCCAAGGGCAGGCAATCTTAACCCGCACCTGGATCCCTTGTCAAGATGGCCCTGGAATACGCTTTACCTATGATGCCAGTGTGCAAGTACCATCCGGATTAATGGCCGTGATGAGTGCTGAAAACCCTCAAATGAAATCTTCAAATGGCCTCTACACATTCAGGATGTCACAACCGATTCCATCTTACTTGATGGCTTTGGCTGTGGGAGATATCTCCTTCGCCTCGCTGGGCCCTCGAACAGGCGTTTATGCTGAACCATCGATGCTGGAAGCGAGTGCCAGTGAATTTGCCGATTTAGAAAAAATGGTTGTTGCGGCAGAGGAACTCTATGGCCCGTACCTCTGGGGTAGATATGATTTAATTGTATTGCCACCAAGTTTTCCATTTGGGGGTATGGAAAATCCCAGATTGACCTTTGCAACCCCCACCATCATTGCCGGAGATCGCTCACTCACTTCCTTGGTTGCACATGAACTTGCTCATTCGTGGTCCGGCAATCTTGTCACCAACGCCACCTGGGATGATTTCTGGCTCAACGAGGGCCACACCGTCTATATAGAGCGTCGGATTATGGAATCCCTCTATGGCAAGGATTATGTAGACATGCTGGCTCTATTGGGATTTCAGGATTTGGAAAAAACCATGATCGACTTGGCACCCGCTGACACTCATCTAAAATTACAATTGGAAGGTCGTGATCCCGATGAGGGGATGACCGACATAGCTTACGAAAAAGGCTATCTTCTCTTGCGAACTCTTGAGGAGCAAGTGGGAAGAGAAATCTTTGATCAATATCTGAAAACATACTTTGAAGACTATCAATTTCGATCAATTTCCACGGCCGAATGGAAAGCCTATCTGATAAAAAATCTACTGGCACCTCAAAAGGTGAAAATTGATATTGACTCCTGGCTATACAATCCAAAATTACCGGAAAATCACGCAGTGGTGCGTTCGGAAAAATTTAATCGTGTCAATGATCGTTTGCGAGAATTTGTAAGAATTGCCCGCCTTGACCCCTCCAACACCAGAGCCTGGTCAACGCACGAATGGCTACATTTTATCCGCGGCCTTCCCACCGACCTTCATATTACTTTTTATGAAAAATTAGATGAAGTCTATAAACTTTCGAAATCTGGAAATTCGGAAATACTCGCTGCCTGGTTGGAATTGAGTATTCGAAATAATTATTTAAAAGAACACAACCTACCAGTACTGGAGTCTTTTTTAACAGAAGTAGGACGAAGAAAGTTTTTGATGCCATTGTATCGCGCATTATTAGAATCCGATCAATTTTCAATAGCAGAAAAAATATTCAATATCGCTAAGGATGGCTACCATTCAGTTTCGAAAAATTCAATCGAAAACCTTTTGCTGGAAAACAAACCCGCTATTTAATTATTTTAAATAATTTAATTATTTATTCTATGATAGAAGCCATCTCTCCAATTGACGGAAGATATGCCAACAAGACCAGGGAACTGGCAAATTTCTTTTCCGAGCATGCACTAATTAAATACCGAGTATTTGTGGAAATTGAGTACTTTCTAGCTCTGACCACTTCTGAGATAAAGAATTTTGCAGAATTTCCACAAGAAAAGGTAAATGATATTCGGAATATTCATCAAGAATTCACAACCAATGAGTCCGTTAGAATAAAGGAGATTGAAAAACAAACAAATCATGACGTTAAAGCCGTTGAATATTTCCTGAAGGAAAAATTCAGAGAATTACAATTGGAAAAATACTCGGAATTTATTCATTTCGGATTAACCTCTCAAGATATTAACAACACTGCTGTTCCACTATCCCTAAAGGAGGGGCTAACAGCTGCCTACCTTCCTGTCGCGAAACAACTCAAAGATAAAATACGGGCACTCAGCCACCAATGGTCCAAAATCAGCCTATTGTCGCACACCCATGGCCAGCCTGCTTCTCCAAGTACACTTGGTAAAGAAATATATGTTTTTGCTGATCGACTAAATGCACAAATAGACACGATTGTGGCCAACAAATATTACGCAAAATTTGGTGGGGCGGTAGGAAATCTGAATGCTCATAAAGTTACCTTTCCTCAAATTGATTGGATTAATTTTTCAAACAATTTTATTTCGTCCATAGGGCTCAAACGACTACCATTTACTACTCAGATTGACCATTATGATTTTTTGGTGAATCAGCTGCAAAATCTAAAGCGAGTAAACACCATTTTAATTGATTTGAGTCGCGATATTTGGACCTATATTTCGATGGGATATTTCTCACAAAAAACCAAAGCTGGAGAAGTTGGATCATCGACGATGCCTCATAAAGTCAATCCAATAGATTTTGAAAACGCCGAAGGCAACTTGGGAATGGCCAACGCAATCTTCACATTTTTGATCGACAAGTTACCTATATCTCGTTTACAACGAGACTTGACCGATAGCACCGTTTTAAGAAATTTGGGAGTCCCGATTGCCCACACTTTAATAGCCTATAAGTCCCTCCTAAAAGGCTTGGAAAAATTAGAAGTAAATCAATCGAACATTAATGACGATCTAGAAAAGAATTGGGCAGTTGTATCGGAAGCATACCAAACCATACTACGCCGAGAAGGTATCGCCCAACCTTACGAACTACTGAAGGAATTGACAAGGGGAAAATCTACCCTCACCAAAGAAGACCTGCATGAATTTGTGCGAAGTCTCTCTATTGACGACCACATTAAAAATCAGATGCTTTCAATCACTCCGCAAAACTACCTGGGGTATACCGAATTACCCTAAAATGTCCAGAGATCGATATCCGATATGGCACTTCTTACTGGGCAAGTCTTCGGCGTATGAGGAATCTATCAAATACTACCAACACCATAATTCCAATGGAAATTTGAAACAGCAGCTGTACGAATGGCAACTGGATGGATTGGAACATGGCTTCCGTGATTGAGGAGGTGAGGTGGCTTAAAGGTGTAGTGGTTTGCTCCATGTTCAAAGCCAGCACAAGCAGACTGACCAGCATCAAACCAAAACTGCTGAAATACCACAGTGCAAATTTGCGCGGGACCAAGGTTATGGAACCAACTACCATTGGTTTGGCAATTTGCTCCATGACTGCGGTGGTAAATCTTAAAGAGGGCAGCTCTGCCGTGCGCGTGGCCAGCAATTGATCAAGATCGCGCAGGTCGGCCATTTGTGCCCGGAACCGCTCATCCAACTCCAGTCGCTCCACAATAAGTTGTTCCTCAGACTGAGTCAAATCACCATCCAAAAACTTCCAAATTAATTCCTCATCGTACGCCCTCATAGATTTTCGTTTTCAAGCAATACTTTTAATTTTTTTCTAGCTCTAAAGAGCTTAATTTTCACATTTGATTCGGTTAGACCTAGCACTTCGCTCACTTCCTTGACGTTTTTCTCTTCAAAATAGTATAAGGAGATCAATACTGAATCCTCCCCATCTAGCTTTCTGATCGCACTCTCCAAAGCTGTCTGCCGGTCTACCATTTCCATAGCTTCCTGCGAGGTCTTCGATCCATCGGCAAGCTGCAGTGGTCGATCTTCCTGATCAATACTGGTGGTCAAGAGCTTGCGCTTACGTTGATGATCGATCGCGGTTCGAAAGGCAATTCGATATATCCAGGTTTTGAATGAAGAACGTTCCTCAAATGAACTCAACTTCTTATATACCTTCACAAATACATCTTGCGCTGCCTCCTCTGCTACGACACGTTGTTTCAAGACGTTGAAACAGATGCTAAACACCATCGATTGATACTGGAGCACGATCTTTTCAAAGGCCTGAGTATTTCCCGCTAAGACATCGTCAATATAAACCTTAATGTCGGTCAAGCTATTTTCCAGGAGTTGGACGTTTAGATCACGGTAGCGGTTACGATAATACATAAAGATCGCTTCTTTGTGTAACCGCTGATCTACAACTTTCGTCCAAAACCTCGATAATAAAGAATAAATTGACTCATCGAAATATCAAAACATGGATGGACCTCTTGTACTGGTACCGATCATCGGTAGTTTAAGTTTTTTTGGCTGCGTTGGATTTGTCTTATACATCTATTTTAAGACGAGGCATAAGGAACGTATGGCCCTCATCGAAAATGGGCAGGATGCTACCATATTTAAACCCTCGAGGAATAGACGAGCCGAGGTGAAGTGGGGTTTTGTACTGATAGCATTGGGTTTCGCTTTATTCCTGGGTCATTTTCTTGAAGAGTACACCGCCATGGATGAGGGAGCGGGATATTTCCCACTCATCTTCCTTTTTGGTGGTGCGGCGTTACTATTTTATCACCGTCGTGTTGGCGACCAATATGTGGATGACCAAATTTGAAAGGTAAAATCGACCAAAGGTGGAGCCGGGTCGCGATACCAAAATGGCCCTTTCACACCAAGTACGTCTCTGATCTTTGGGCATATTGTCGTGAATCAGTTGCCCACAGGCCTACTCTTCATAGACAAAGGTACCGTAAGGTGAGACTAGGGTAACTTTTTCACCACTTCCCTTTTCTACATGTCCGATTACCTTGGCTTCCAATTCAAAATGACCGCAGATATCAATAATCTCAGGGGCAAATTGCTCCGGAAGGTATATTTCCATGCGGTGTCCCATATTAAATACTTGGTACATCTCCGACCAATCCGTCTGAGAGCTTTTCTGAATCAATTGAAATAAGGGTGGAGTGGCCAGCAGATCGTCTTTGATGATGTGGAGGTCCTTGATAAACTTCAACACCTTTGCTTGGCCCCCGCCGGTACAGTGAATTAAGCCATGAATGTTTGCTCGGTGCCGGGCAAAAATGCTTTTAAGGATGGGAAGGTAAGTGCGCGTGGGTGACAATAGCGCAGTACCCAGATCTGGCAGTTGACCGGTAGTAAAGGGATCACGAAGGTGATGATTGCCGGTAAAAATCACCGAATCATCCGTGTTCGGATCAAAACTATCTGGATATCTTGAAGCATAAGATTTAGAAAGCACATCGTGCCGGGCAGCAGTCAACCCATTGCTTCCAATACCAGCATTGTACCTATCTTCATAGCTGGTCTGCCCATAAGAGGCTAACCCGATAATCACATCATTCGGCTGAATATTGTTGATCAAGAGGTCATTGCGTGCCATACGGGCAAAAGTCGTAAAGCCCACATCGATGGTTCTGACGATGTCGCCCACATCCGCCGTTTCGCCCCCTGCCAGATGAATCGCGATGTCATGTTTTTTCATACGATCGATAAACTCAGCAGTACCCTCGATCAATGCTTTGATGACCGACCCTGGAATCAGGTTTTTATTCCGTCCAATCGTTGAAGACAGTACAATTTGATCCACGCAGCCGACACAAGCCATGTCATCAATATTCATCACGATGGCATCCTGAGTGATTCCTTTCCAGACGGATAGATCTCCAGTCTCCTTCCAATAGAGATACGCCAAACTGGTCTTAGTGCCAGCAGTGTCTGCATGCATAATATTGCAATAAGTCCCATCCCTTCCAACCAAATCAGGTAAGATTTTGCAGAAAGCGAGCGGATAAAGGCCTTTATCCAAGTCTTTGATGGCCTCATGCACTTCCTTTTTTGAAGGAGAAACTCCTCTCAATTCGTATTTTGTCTGATCTGTCATAAGTGTTGCTAAAGGTAAGAAGTCACACCTGCATTAAGAACTTTTTTGGATGCTCGATCGCCGACTCGGCAATCTCTTGTTTCAGCCCCGATCAAGGATCTCCCATAGAAAAAGATGGGTCCTTTTTTGATATGGTGACAACAAATAGGCCCTAAAATCTGTCTAAATAACAGTTGATGATCTCAGAAAAATTGTGCCTAGTTTTTGAGATTATTTGTATTTAGTCTAATTTAGCTTCTGTGAGCGAGAAGATTCAAATTGCGGTGGCTGATGCCCAAACTCTCTGTCGAGTAGGTCTATGTCAGGTGATCAATATGACTCCTGACATTGAAGTAGCTGGCCAGGCCAAAAACTCAGAAGATCTGCTCTCATTGGTTGCCGAGAAGCATATTGATGTCGTGGTGATCGATTACAATCAACCGCGCTATTTTGATCAGACGATCATTCACGAGATAAAGGCCATCTCACCCCAGACGCACCTATTGGTGATCAGTTCAGATGAAAGGAAAGAGCGCATCTACCGGGTGTTAGAAGATGGTGTCAACAGTTTTCTGACCAAGCAATGCGATGAGCAGGAAATCCTCGATGCCATTAAGGCGACCGCCAAGGGGGAAAAATTCTATTGCCACAAGATTTTGGATTTGATCATCAAGCGATCATTTCCCAGTAAATCGGAAGATTGTGGGGCAACCCCCTTGAGTGCACGTGAAAAAGAGATCCTGGCCTTGGTGGCCAAGGGAATGGTGGCCAAGGAAATTGCTGCAGAATTGCACATCAGTCCCCATACGATTTATACCCACCGCAAGAACATTCTGCGCAAACTCAACCTCACCTCGCCTACCGAGATGATCGTTTACGCCCTGGAGCAGGGATTAATTGAACTAAACAAGAACTAAGCGTATTCCCCAGAAATTTGGCTGCTGAAAATGCCTGCCTTACTACTTAGTAACTTCCAGTAAGCTGGCGTGGCTGAACGATCGAAAGTCTACTTGGCTTACATTTGACACCCCCTGTTCTTCCATGTAAACTCCGTAAATCACGTTGACCGCAGCCATGGTTAATTTATTGTGGGTCACAATTATAAATTGCGATTCGGATGAGAAGCGTCGAATGATTCGATTAAATTTCTCGATGTTGGCATCGTCAAGAGGGGCATCCACTTCATCAAAGATACAGAAGGGGGCCGGCTTGAGTAGATATAGTCCAAATAGTAGGGCAATGGCTGTCAAAGTTTTCTCACCGCCCGATAGTTGGCTAAGTGTTTTCGGTCGTTTTCCCTTGGGCTTAGCGATGATTTCAATCGGAGACGTCAATGGATTTTCTTCATCAAGCAGTACCAAATCGCAGTTATCATCTTCGGTAAATAGACTTCTAAACACCTCCACAAAATTCTCACGAACGCGCAAAAATGCCTCCATAAACCGCTCAGTGGCCGTCTCTTCAATTTCCTTAATGGTTTCGAGCAACGAATCCCTCGCAGTCACAATATCGTCTCGCTGTGTGGTAATCGTCTCGTACCGCTCAAACATCTCATTATAGGCTTCAACGGCCATTGGATTAATCTCTCCATAGTTGTTAATGCGATTCCTCAGGCGCTCCACTTTAGCGTCCAATACTTCGAGATCCACCTCTTCTACTTGCTCCTGTTGCAGTACTGTATCCAATTCTATGCTGAATTCGATTTTCAACCGCTCTCCGACGTTACTCATCTTAAATTTCACCTCATTGAAGGTGTCCTTCAGATCGTTGATCAGTTGCTGTTGATCGGCTTGCTTCTTATGCAAGCTGCGGATCTTATTTTCCAAATCCGTGATTTCTCCTCTGGCTTCGTAGTACGACTGTTCCAAACCGCTCAGATCGGACTCGTTTGATTTTCGCACTTCATAGTCGGCTTGAAGCTTCTGGCTTATTTCATCGATCTGAACTCTCAGTGATTGCGCCTGTTGCTGATCACTGACCAGCTGCTTGCCATCAGCCTCCAGTTGCTCTTTGATTTCAGTGCGCTGCTGTATAATAAATGCCTTTTCTCGCTCAATGGATTGACGAATGCCCTGCTGCCGGATCAATTCAATATTCTTTTGGTTAACCAGCGCATTCTGATCGGCCAACTTAGATGCTATCTCATTAAATGAATCGTCAGCAGAGGCCAAGTTATCTCGCTCATCAGCCAGCTCCTGAGTCAATTTTTCTACCTCGCTTTTTAAATGCTGCCGATCCTTTTCAAACGCTCCCAATTTATCTCTCAATCGATCGATGGTGCCCCCAGCGTCGGTTTCTAAATCCTTCAGGTGCTCGATCCTTGACCCCAGATAAACCTCCTGTCTTTTCAGTTCTTCCAGATTGTCTTTTTCTGCATCGAGATTATCTACATTTTCAGTCGTATCAAGCTCTCGCAATTGCTCATTGATACCGTCCAATTCTTCCTCAGTCTTGACAATTTGCGCCAGCAGCGATTTCAGGATCTCCTCAAGCTTTTTTAAGTATTTTTTTCGGCCCAGTTTCTTACCCTCGAACAGACCGACCGAACCGCCACTTAGGCTGTGTCTTCGCTTGATGATTTTTCCATCGGGTGAAATAATGGTGAAATTATCTGATTGGTCCGATGGTAAGTCCATCTGTGCTGGCTCACCGATAAAGACTTTATCGAGTAGTGCGTTAACCAGGGGCCGATATTTAGCTTCAACCTCCACAACATCGATGGCCAATTCAGCACCTGGAACTTCAACCGATCTGAACTCTTGATCTGGAAACGCCTCAAGCACAAAGAAATTAGCGCGTCCCTTCTGGGCCGTTGATAAAAGATCAATGGCCTCTGCAGCTTGCTCAAACCGGTCAACCACATAGTGATTGAGATAGGGCTCCAAGAAGTTTTCTATCACGATTCTGTGGGGCTCTGCACAGTAGATCAAATCTGACAGCAGCGGAGCAGGTTTTTCCCAATGCTTGCTTCTATTCAAAAACTTGATGCTATCTGGAAAACCTTCCAGTTTATCGACCAAGTTTTTGATAAGATCATATTCATGCTTGCGGGCATCATGTTGACGATTCAGATCACTGAGCGCTTTGCCAACTCTGTCTTCTTCGGCTTCGAGAGATGCACGCCTTTCAAGACGTTGAAATTCTCGCTCTTCAATAAGAGTCACGACATCTTGCTGCTGCTTAATCTTCTCTTGCAGGCCCGCCAGATTTTCTGACACTTCAGCATACTCCTGGCTCCTGTCTTTTATCTGTGCTTGAGTCTGCTGAATCTCATATTCCGCCGAGGTACGATTGTTTTCATTAATGGCAAGTTCACGCTCCAAGGCTACCATCGCTGCTTGCTTCTCCTGATGCTCCAGCATGATGTCGTCTAGCTCTTTCTTCGTGTCACCATGGCCCGACTCTATTCTTTCGAGTTCACTTCGGGCTTCGGCCAGCTTTTTTTGAAGTTCAGATTCAATGGCAGCTACTTCCTCAAGCTGGTTAACATGACCTTGGTCCTCCTTCCCCAGGTCGATCAGTCTGGCTTCATTTGTTTGCAATCTCTTTTCTAAAGTTCCAATACTTTGATCGAGGAATTCTGTCTTTTGTTCCAGAATTTTCTTGTCATTCTCAGCGTTACGAATATTGTTGACCAGCTCATTCATTGAGCGTTGAAACTCTGAAAGTGATTTTTCTTTATCGAGGTGCTGTTGTTTTAATTTTTGCAAGGCTGCTTCGGTTTCTCGCAGATCTACCTCTATTTGCCGGTAGACATCTCCCTCCTGATCTATACGATTGGTCAGACCCTGGTACTTATCTTTCAGATCCTTTATTTTGACCACCGCCAATTGGATACTGAGAACCTTGTACTTCTCCTTTAGGTCGAAGTATTTTTGAGTCCGCTTAGCCTGCTTTTCTAATGCTTTGAGGTTCTGCTCGATTTCATAGAGGAGGTCCTCAACTCGATCCAGATCGGCCTGGGTGTTGTTGAGTTTGTTAAGAGTCTCCTTTTTTCGAGCCTTGTATTTGGAGATTCCAGCCGCCTGCTCAAACATCTTGCGACGCGCATTCTCTTTATCACTCAGAATATCTTCTACCATTCCCAAGGCGATAATCGCATAGGAATTACTACCCACCCCAGTATCTAGAAATAGCGATCTGATATCTTTGAGACGACAGACGACGTTGTTTAACCGGTACTCGCTATCACCAGATCGGTACAGATATCGTGCGATGGTGACCGTCTGATATTCCGTAGGGAGAAGATTCTTGGTGTTTTCAAAGGTGAGCGCTACATAGGCTACTCCCCCTGCTTTCTTTTTCTTGGTACCATTAAAGATGACGTCACTCATCTTTTCGAGCCTCAACTCCTTTCCTTTCTGTTCTCCCAATACCCACCTGACGGCATCGACCAGGTTTGACTTACCGGCACCGTTGGGACCAACTACACCTATGACATCTTCATTGAAGTTGATAACCGTCTCCTGAGCGAAGCTCTTGAATCCCTTTATCTCTAATCTTTGCAGTCTCACGCTGGCAAATATAGCCTATTTTGGTCCGGAGCTTTTTACAAGCTTTTCCACAGATGTGTATAACTAATCTTGGTAATATGAAGAGTCCTTGTGCAGTCGACCGTCGTTGATCTTTGATGGCGGCGGCTCCCTAGAACACGCAATAAATCATACTTTCAAAGATCTCCAGGCACCCTGAACGATGTAGCGATGAACCATGAAGATGAGCGGTACCCAATAAAAGACCTCAATGGTCCATGCAGTCACTAAACCGACATTCAGGTGATTTACCATGGTGTAGATTAGAATGACGTAAAACAAGGCACAGATCCCCTGAATCTTCAGCCCTTCGTACGTTGCCCCGGTTCCGACCATGCCATTGAAATAGATTCCACCGACAGAAAACAACGCCAAAATCACAAATAAAATGTAAAAGATGGGTTGCGCTTCAACAAACAGACTCATGTCTTCTGAACCCAATAATGGGTACATCACGTACTGAGGAAAAAGCAAGACTGGAATGGCCAGGAGCGAAGTGCTTCCCAGACAAATGTTGATTGTTTTTTTTATGATCGCCAAGACTTGACCATCCTGTCCCTGACCGATAAAATTACTCACCAGGGTATTGACACCCACGGAATATCCCCAGCATGGGATACTGAGAATCAAATAAACGACACGCACCAAGTTACTGATGGCCAACTCGCGTTCACCCATATTTTCCACAATTCCAAAAAAGAAAAACCAACTTCCCAACCCCACCACTGCTTGCGCCACGATCGGGCTGGCAATCCTAAGGCTGTTTTTAATGAGGCCCCATTCCACTTTTGGAATTCGCATAAGGCGAAATGGTCGCAGGAACTTATCAAAAAACATATAGATTGAAAACACGATAAGTGCCGCCACCTCTGCCAAAGTACTGGCCAGACCAGCACCAGCAATACCCATTTCCGGCATACCCCACTTTCCATAAATCAAAGAGTAATTGAGAAATATGTTGACCGTAATCAACACGAGTGTATCGTACATGATGATTCGGGTGCGGGCAATCCCAGTGTAGAAAGCGATGAGGGCTACACCCGTGAAAGCTGGAAATACGCCGTAGGCTCGATACTTGAGATATTCAAGACTCTTTGAATAGATGCTCTCGGTATCTACAAACAGTCTGAGAAAATAGGGACTGACAATAACAATAAAAAGGAAAAAAATGAGTGCAAGCCCCATCTCCATGTATAGCATTGCGTAGAAATTCTTGCCTGCCTCGCGGTATGCTTTTTGTCCCGCTCGGCGTGCAACCAAGATTTGCCCGCCCCTGGAAAAGCCATATCCAATGGCCGTGATAATGAGGTAAAACACCCCGACAAATCCAATGGCCGCAAAATCTATTTCGCTGACATGGTAGAGGAAAATACTATCACTTAGTGCAATAATGTTTTGGGCGGCACTTCCGATCATGATCGGAGCAGAGATGCCCAAAATCTGCCGATAAGTGAGATGAAGTT
Source organism: Saprospiraceae bacterium (assembly GCA_965223215.1). Classification (GTDB taxonomy): domain Bacteria; phylum Bacteroidota; class Bacteroidia; order Chitinophagales; family Saprospiraceae; genus JABDMH01. Next base: position 2,504,665 of record CBDCVZ010000010.1, read on the forward strand.
TCAAGTTGAATGCTTAGCTTCGCAAGCTACTAAATTGGTCATAGACCTTATTAACACGACATGATCTGAAGCAAATTCTTTGGATAAGAGATATTTTCCATCACAACCGTGATTTTCTTTACTCTTGACCAAATCATTGGTCGCAAATGCCTTCTTCATGCCAACAAAGAATAGCCATCAAGCTCCCGTAGCCAAAAAAAAACCAAAAGTCCTGACCATCCATGGCGATCAAAGAATCGATCCTTACTACTGGTTAAACAATCGCGAAAACCAAGACGTGATCGCTTACCTGAAGGCTGAAAATGACTACACCAAGGAGATTTTGGCACATACGGAAGCGTTTCAGGAGGAGCTCTTTCAGGAAATCATCGGCAGAATTAAGCAGACGGATATGTCGGTGCCATATTTGCACCGCGGTTACTACTATGCCACTAAATACTTGACGGGAAAGGAGCATCCTATCTATACGAGACATCCAGCAGGAGACCCCAATTCGGTGCAAAAACTAATTGATGCCAACCAGCTGGCTCAAGGACATTCCTTCTATCAGGTTGGAGGCCGTTCCATAAGCCCGAACAACAAACTTCTTGTCTTTGGCGAAGATACCGTCAGCCGCCGAATTTACACACTTCGCTTTAGAGATATTGAAAGTGGCCAGTTTCTCGATGACCAGATTGAAAACACGACCGGCTCGGCTGTATGGGCCTCGGATAATACAGTTTATTATACGAAAAGAGACCCTGCCCTTCGACCCTTTAAAATTTTTAGGCACATCCTTGGAACCCCTCCGTCTGAAGATGTCGAAGTTTATCATGAGGTTGATGAAGCATTTCGCACCCACGTTTACAAAACTAAATCTCAGCAGTTTATAGTCATCGCTAGTTTTGCAACCTTGTCAACAGAGTTCCGACTCCTCGACCTTACCCAACCAAATACTGATTTTCAACTTTTCACTCCACGTCAACCCAAACATGAACACTTTATCACCCACTTCAAAGATCGGTTCTACATCAGAACAAACTGGCAGGCTCAAAATTTCAGGTTGATGCAGACGAATGTGCATGATACAGCCATGACCAACTGGAACGAAGTGGTTGCTCATCGACCAGATGTTTTGCTCGAGGATGTTGAAGTATTCAAAGATTTCTTAGTACTGTCTGAACGATTGCAGGGATCGACGACCCTGCGGGTGATGCCATTTCAAGGTGACCCCTACTACATCGCCATGCCAGAGCTGGCTTCTTACATAGCCACTGATGTAAATAAGGAATTTGATACATCTACACTTCGTTTTCATTACACCTCTCTGAAGACTCCACCTTGCACGTACGACTTCAATATGACTACGAAAGAAAAAGTTTTGCGTAAGCAACAGGAGGTGATGGGAGATTTTGCTGAGGATAATTATGAAACTGAAAGGCTATTTGCCACCGCTCGCGACGGTACATCAATCCCCATTTCTCTGGTACGAAATAAGAGACATGCTACATCTATGCATAGGCCCCTGTTACTCTATGGCTATGGCTCCTACGGGATTTCGATTGACCCAAATTTTCGAAGTCAACGCCTGAGCCTCTTGGATCGCGGGTTCACCTTTGCCATTGCACACATCCGCGGTGGTGAAGAAATGGGCCGCCACTGGTATGAGCAAGGAAAGTTTCTCACCAAGATCAACACCTTTACCGACTTTATTGATTCGGCCATCCACCTGCAGGAGCATGGATATTGCAGACCAAATTCAACTTACGCTATGGGAGGAAGTGCCGGAGGTCTGTTAATGGGTGCAGTGATCAACATGGCGCCACAACTCTTTCACGGTGTCATTGCAGCGGTACCTTTCGTTGATGTTGTCACCACCATGCTCGATGAATCGATACCATTGACGGTCGGTGAATACGACGAATGGGGCAATCCGAACGACCCGGTTTACTACCACTACATGAAATCATATTCACCATACGACAATGTGGGCAACCAAGACTATCCAGCAATGTTGGTAACGACTGGCCTCCATGATTCGCAGGTGCAATATTGGGAGCCTGCCAAGTGGGTTGCTAAGCTGCGCGATATGAAAACGGATGATAACCTACTCCTCTTACATTGTAACTTGGATACCGGGCATAGTGGTGCGTCAGGAAGATTCAAAAGGCATCGGGAGACAGCACTTGAATATGCTTTTTTACTAGACCTAGCCGGACTGGCAAACTTGAAAGAATAACAGGGCGATTCACCCTTAGGTAAATGGCCCTGTTCCTCACAAGAAAAATTGATTATTGTAAGCCGCTACTTTTAGCGACTTAAACGCGATTTACTCGATAAATGATCGATGAATGATCATCTAATCAAAAGAGTCGATTGCAGAATTATTCCATAAAATCAATCGAAATATTTCGATGGAGGTCAGATGAGACAGGAGGGAGGGGTACCGTTTTAGGGTGCTTAGATTCCGGCAATCAGGGCCTTCAATTTAGGCTCTTCATTTTGCCAACACCAGTATCTTCTCGCCTCCAAACAGGTCGTGTGATAGGTAAACCAATAGTTGCGATCTTCGAGGAGGTGATTGATGGCATAGGCAACAGCATGGACGTTGAGGTCATTGATCAGAGTGGCCACCCGGTGCTGATCGTTGTAATGTCGATATTCTGGAAAATCCATACAAACCTGAGGTAGTCCAGCATGGATGTAATCGAAAAATTTATTGGCGAGTGAAAACTGGTAGCTTTTGGATTTTTTATCCAATAAGTTGATGCCAATGCGGGCCTTTTGTAGCAAAGGTGGAAGTTCTTCCGGTGGCACAAAACCCTTAAACACAACCTTTGACATAAGACCTTCTTGGTCGGCGAGCTTCCATAATGTTTCCTGTAAATCTCCTTCTCCAATGATCCACAGCTTAGCCTTGATCTGGTGCATCGCTTTAATCATCTGCTCGAGTCCGCGCCCCTTGTTTAATACACCTAGATAGACGATGATGTCATCTCTTAGGGCGGAGGGCTCACCGGGTGTCAGAACTGGATAATTGTGAATGACTTTAAAACTCTGCTTAAAAGTCTTTTCAAGGGCCAACGCAACTCTATTTGAAACTGCATACCGGACATTGGTCTGTGGCATCGCCTTTTTTGCAATGCGAAGCCATTGCCCTTTGACCTGATTTCTGCCCTCTAGTTCTGGTACTTCTTCAAACAGTTCATGTGCATCAAACACCATCTTGCACCCCAGTTTCTTTGCAGCCTCAGAAGTGCCTTTTAAAGTATCATAGTCCACAGCTCCAATGATATCTGGTTTGGTCTTTACCAGATGTTTGCGCAATCGCCAATTATATTCGGCATAGAAAAGAGGCCCCTTATTAAAAATGCAGCTGATGCGATGTGTTTTAAATGCATAATCCGGAAGTGGCAAAGATCTTGTTTGCTTGCGCCCAATCAAGGTAACATCATAGTCAGCAGCCTGTAATGTATTGCAGATTCTGATCATTCTTCGATCAGGTCTGATATCATTGGTCACTGCAAACGTTATCGATTTACCCATCCACTTAATTTAATGAAATCATTTCATCAGATTTAAAAATTTTCTCCTCATTGAGAAGATATTGCAAGACTCGTAACACTGTAGTTGATTCAGCAGCCGGAAACTGGTTTAACAATTGATTCATACTTTGAGCTTCCGTAGACAGAGACTCAATGATACTCGACCTAACCTCCCGAAAGCTCTTGGTATTGACCTGCTTGCGCGTGCGTTGACGACAGTTGTCACAGATACCACAGGTCAACTTGATGGGATCATCGAAATATTCCAAAATATAGCGTTGTCGACAAAGATCAGTGCTTAGGTAATCCAACATTTTTTCCAGCGCATGACGACGACGTTCTTTTCGGAAAGTGAAGAGATTTTCATCGATGGTCAAGTTATTGTAAGCTACGCGTTCGCGAAGCATAGTCAGTCTTGGCTTGTCATCCTGCAATTGGTACTTGATAATGCCCTCCGATGCCAGCTCACGAAAGTGTTGACGTAAAGTACTGCGATCCATCTGAAGCAAAGTGGCCAGTTGTTTTTCACGTACTGCAACCATATCTTGAAGGATACCCTGGTACAACCTCAGTAAGGTCTTGATCACGGGATCTCGGTGCGGATTGCGAATCTGATAAGCGTACAATGTGGCCTTGTCCACCATAATCCCAATTCGAGTGGGTTGATAATAAGCTTCGGAAAGAGTGATCCAGCCGCCTTGTTCCAGCAGCTTTAAGGTGTGCCAGGTACGGAAGGGATCAAACTGATAGCGTTTGGCAAATTCCTTAAATTCGAAGGGAAAACTTCGACCTTCACCTGCACCCAGGGCCAGTTTAAAGTAGTTACCGAGTGCTCGATATACTCGCTTGATCTCTTGCAGTGGTGGAAAAGATTTATCAAAATTTCTACTGAGTTTGGTCGTATCACCCTGGTGATACAGAATAATCGCATAGGCGTCCTTCCCATCCCGGCCTGCTCTTCCAGCCTCTTGATAATAGGCTTCGAGGCTCTCCGGTATGTCCAGGTGCAAAACACAACGAATATCAGATTTGTCAATCCCCATTCCAAAGGCATTGGTGGCCACCATAATTTGGCAGCGATTTTCGTAAAATGCTTCTTCGCGTTGCAAGCGTTCGTCGCGAGACAGCCCGGCATGATAATAAGCTGCAGATAACCTGTGATCCACCAGCAATTGGGCTACCTCCCGTGCTTGTCTCCTGCTCCGCACGTAAATAATTGCCGATCCTCCCATCGACTTGAGGAGCGAAATAGATCGCTGCTTTTTATCCTCCACACCAATCACCCCAAAGCGCAAGTTTGGACGAATGAAGTCGGAGCGAAATATCTTGGGTACATTCAGATTCAGTTTGTCTGCGATGTCATCTATTACCGGAGCCGTAGCGGAGGCGGTCAAGGCTATCACCGAAACTTCGGGAAAAATCTTTCTGACTTCTGCAATGTCTAGATAGGCTGGTCGAAAGTCATAGCCCCAGAGACTGATACAATGAGCTTCATCTACAACCAATAGGCTAAGGGGTAAACTCTGAAGTCGAGACTGAAACATGGGCTGTTTTAGCCGCTCGGGTGATATATAGAGTAGTTTCAGTTTACCAAATTGCGCAGCATCCAGCTGTCTAATGACTTCCTCGCGGCGCATGGCACCATGAATGGCGGTGGCTCTAATGCCTCGCTTCTTTAGTTGATTGACCTGATCATTCATCAACGCAATCAAAGGAGAAATCACCAGTGTCACCCCTTTTTTACAGAGGGCAGGGACTTGAAAACAAATGGACTTACCACCACCAGTGGGAAGTAGTGCGATACAATCCTTATTTGCAAGGACTGTATGGATAATTTCCTCTTGCAAGGGCCGGAATGACTGAAAGCCCCAATATTGCTTTAATATTTGTGCAGGGTGCGGCAAAGCGACAATAGAAATTGCTTATTGTCTGCCAAGGTATATAAAATGCCCCTTGCCATTGACGATGGATTTTTACCTACCCAGATTCAGGAAAAGTTGTTGTAATTTACCAGCGAGGACAACCGGTACCTTTACCCCCGATCAAATCGTAAAAATGGTAGGAAATAGTAAGGTTGCCAATGAAGTACCAATCTTTTTGGGCCGGATTTCCACGTTGCATGCCACCTCGATCCACATCGCTGGGCTCACCTCCGTTCAGTTGCCAAGCTCGATCCGCTAAATTGGCGACAAATGTGCCTCTGGCCTGCGCCAGATCACGATAGCTGGCATAGTTGCCACTGACATCATCCAAATAGTCAGTAGTGGTTCGGCGCCCTCCAAACTCAAGGGCGATGGTAACCGATGGTGTCGGAGCATATTTTAAACCAGCTCCCAAAATGAAGGCGATCTGATCTTGGCTATAGAAATCACCATAACCATCGAGGCCTTGCCCTTCGGTACCCAAATTGCGCAATTCCACTTCTTGCCCCTGAAACTCGGTCTTCGGATTGAAGTGAAAATACCCAAGGCCAGCAAAGGCATAAGGTGACAACCGCAAAAATGCAGCGGGATCATAACCAGGCCAACTGTACTCGACCGTAGCTGACAGCTCGGTGATGACAGATGAAAAGCTTAGATTTCGATAAGCCCTCTCCTCCAGATCGGCACCCACCAGGGTACCGTACTGAAAGGAAACCCGACCTGCCCAGTTTTTATTGACGTTCTGTCGAACAAACACACCAAAGCTAGGGCGAATGTTCTTGAATTTTTCAAGAAGTTCACTTGGTGCTAAATCTCCTTCGTATGCTGAGCCTCCTAACATCACACCCCCCTCAAAATATTGAGCAGAGAGATTATAGGAAAGGCAGACAGCAAAGACTATACTTGAGTATAGGTATACGCTCCGTACCATTTCACGCGTTTATCTCGTTAATCTTTTATTAAAGATCAGGGAGTCTTCAACGATTCCCTAAATTTATTGTCCTATTTGCTACTAAAACAAATATTTAGCCAAATTATTCTTTGATTCAACTTTACTTTTATGAAGTACGCACGGATTGCATCTTTCCTGTTAATTTGCTGTCTTCTCTCCATTAGCCTAACGGCACAGTACAGCGCTCCTGAAAATTGGTTCAACCTCGATCCGCAGACCGATCACATCAATGGAGTGAGCAGCGATGCCCTTCATGCGAATCTTCTTAAGAATGCTTCTGCTACCGAAGTCATTGTAGCCGTTATTGACGGAGGGATTGACCCTAACCATGAAGACTTAAAAGACAAGATGTGGGTCAATCCTGGTGAGATTGCAGGCAATGGCGTGGATGATGACAAGAATGGGTACGTAGACGATGTGTACGGCTGGAATTTCATCGGTGGATCAAATGGCAAAAATGTGCATCATGATAGCTATGAGTTGACGCGGATCGTGGGTAAGTTGAGCAAAAAGTTTGAAAATGCAGATCCTGAAAAACTAAGTGGTTCGGAACGCAAGGAGTACGCTCGCTATCTCAGCTACAAGAAAGATGTAGATCAGGAGTTGGAAAAGGCGAGTAAGAAAGTGGAACAAATTGATCAAATTTTAACCTACATTAACTTCGCCCTGGAGATGTCACGTGAAGCGCTAGGTGACAAACCCATCAATGATGAAAACGTCAATGCGCTCGATGATTCCAAATTTGCGATGGTGAAGGCCTTTTTTGAACAACTCTTACCACAGCTGGGAGATTTTGAGGGCAATGTTGACGACTTAGAGGAGCTAATCGTAAATGATACCGAAGAAGCCCTTCAGCATGAGAAAAACAAAGTGGATTACAGCTACAACATCAATTATAATCCACGCAAGATTGTTGCTGATAATTATGCGGATGTCAAGGAACGCTTTTATGGCAATGCCGACGTCAAGGGTCCGGATGCCTTTCACGGCACCCATGTTGCAGGGATCATTGCGGCAGATCGAAAGAACGAGGTGGGGATCAAAGGTGTTGCTGAACATGTGAAAATCATGGCAGTTAGAGCTGTACCCGATGGCGATGAGCGCGATAAGGATGTGGCCAATGCCATCCGATATGCGGTTGACAACGGTGCTAGGATCATCAACATGAGCTTTGGCAAAGGGTTTTCTCCACATGAGCTTGAAGTTGAGAAGGCCATTAAGTATGCGGAAAAAAGAGACGTCTTATTGATCCATGCCGCTGGCAACTCCAGCCAGGACAATGATGTCGAACCAAATTTTCCCAATGGTCGCTACGACAAGAAACGCGGTCTTTTCGGTCGCAAGTATGCTAAAAATTGGATTGAAGTTGGCGCCTTAAGCTGGGAAAAAGGAGAAGATTTAGTGGCCACATTTTCCAACTATGGTAAAGAAAACGTAGATCTCTTTGCCCCCGGCCATGAAATCTATTCTACGGCACCTGACGGCGGTTATAAAGCGGCCAGTGGAACCAGTATGGCCGCTCCAGTGGTAGCGGGAGTTGCTGCAATCGTTAGATCTCACTTTCCAGATCTAAAAGCCAAAGAGGTGAAAGAAATATTAACGCAAAGTGCCAGACCTTATCAAGGCATGGTAAAAAAGCCAGGAACACTAGAGCTGGTTTCATTTAGTGAGCTAAGTACCACCGGCGGAATGATCAATGCAAAAAAGGCAATCGAGCTTGTGCTAAAGAAGAGAGGCACCACAGCTTTGCCAAAGAGCACCTCTGGTCAAAAGCCGAGGGGTCGGGCATAAGGCCTTGGTCACATGATCCTCACATCTTTGACCACCTTGTCTCCCAGGGCTTGATTGAGCAGATCAATGATTTTCACCTTACTGTATAGAAGTTCTTGTCGCAAAGGTGCTGAGCTTACCACGATGGTTAAGATTCCTTTGTACAGTCTAACATCTGTGGTGTAATGATTTATGGTGGCACCCAGGGTCTCCTTCCAAACATTTTTGAGCTGCACTTGCTGATACTTGTCATGGATCGGTTTGCTGTTGACAAACTGACTGAGGAGATCTTTCAGTGAACTTTCATTACTCGACATAGCAGTACTTACGAATGTAGTGGATTAAATTAGAATAATCCATCTTTTATCTCAATACAGGCCATCGAGGACCTCGGAGTAGAAAAAAAGTGCTTGACCCGATCAGACTCAGTGTCACTTAAGAATATCTGACCATATGAACTTTGAAGAACAATATCAAGAAGTCGACGTACCCTCATGTGATCGAGACGATCAAAAATATCGTCTAATATGAGCAGGGGCTGCATGCCCGTCGAATTGGCCAAGAACTGATATTGTGCAAGCTTAGTGGCAAAGATGGCACTCTTTTTCTGTCCCTGTGAGCCGAATGTTTTCATCTCCTTTTGATCGATTATATAGGTCAGTTTGTCGGCATGTGGTCCTAAGGTTGTCCGACCTAAAATTCGATCCTTATCTCGTCGCTCTAGCATGGCAGACAGGTAGTGGTCGGGATTTGTCTGACACTCATAGTGAAATTCGATGGCTTCGGCACCATCACTCAGCAATGCATAAAGATCCCTTAAGGACGACGCAAACTGACTGGCGAATTTACCTCGAGCTCGATAGATGTAGCGAGCAGGGCCTACCAGCTTTTGATCATAGGTATTAACCAGCGTTTCGTCATAAGGCTTCCCATCTTGAAATTGTTTAAGCATGGCGTTGCGCTGTTTGAGTAACCTGACGTACTTCAGGGAGTGATCCAAGTATTCCTGATCTACTTGCGAAATGGTCCGATCGAGCAAGGTGCGACGCACTGCATTTCCCCCATTAACAAGTTCAATATCATCTGGAGTCACCATCACAATGGGTAAAAAACCAATATGGTGTGCAAGCCGTTCATAGCAAACGCCATCTTTCTCAAAGACCTTCTTGGTTCTCCTCCTATACTTTAAGACTAATTCATGCTCCCGTTCTCCACGGCTTAAACGGCCCGCCACACGATAAAAATCTTGGCCTTGGTGAACCAACGCTTGATCTGGTATTTTGGCATAACTCTGCGTCATGGAAATACAGTAGATGGCATCCAACATATTGGTCTTACCGACACCATTTAAGCCGTAAATCAAGTTGAGTTTTGGAGCAAAAGAGAATTTGGCTTGGAGATAGCTCTTAAAATTGGTCAGTTCTAACTGTTTCAGAAAGAGACTCAATTATCATACGTTTGATGAGGGTCAAAAAGTGCTACAAATGGGCTTTGGAGATAAAATATCTGGCTCAAGTGAATAACTTCCTTAGTGCCCCACCAAAGCGTTCCAAATCTTCCATACGGCCAGTGCTAATTCGACACCAATCCGTCAAAGGAGGAAATGGCCTTCCTACATTTACCTCCTGATCGCGCATTTTTTCCACAACTTTCTGAATTGTCATCCCCGTTTGAAAAAACACAAAATTAGTATGTGATTTGACATACCGAAGGTTCAGTTCGTCAAAAAGACCGTACAAGAAGTTCTTTGCCTCACGATTTTTGGCCAGAGAAAACTCATAAAATTCCTTGTCTTGCATGGCTTCTGTAGCGGCATGGATGGCCAACATATTGGTATTGGCCATGACGTTGGGTCTAATTCGGGCAGCAATGTCTGGTCGTGCAATCAAGTAACCGATGCGAAATCCCGCCAGACCGTACACCTTTGAAAAGGTTCGCGACACGATGACGTTGGCATTTTCCTTAACTAGATCCAGCATCGACGGATAATCAGTTTCCTCAATAAAATCACCATAGGCTTCATCACTAAAAACCAAACAACGTTTACTAAGTGACTCGCAAAAGTCTTTGATCCGATGGCGATCTATAATGGTGCCTGTCGGATTGTTCGGATTACACACAAATACCAGGGATGTTCGGTTGGTTACCCTCCGCGCCATCTCATCTAAGTCGTGCTCGAGTTTATCATTTAGCGGTACCCGGTTGATATAGGCGCCGTGTTGCTGGGCGTAGGAGAGTAGACTCAGATAAGTAGGGTCTGGTGATATGATCTCACCACTGTCAACTCCATAAGTGAGGCCTGCAGCTTTCAGACCCTCGGTCGATCCACCAGTAATAATGATGTGTTTTTCTGATACACCTTCTTTTTCTGCTATTTTCTTACGTAGCTCTGCCACCGCCACAAAAGGATAGCGGCAGCCCTCATCAAACGCCGCCATGACGGCCCTACGTACTCGCTCGGATGGGCCATAAGGATTTTCATTTGCGTTGAGCCTTGCAATGGCACTCGGTGCGGTTATTTTTGTAGTTTGAAATGCACCTGTGGCGGTGAGCGGATGGACTACAGCAGCGGTACCACCTAGCGATGTAAGCCGCAGCCAGTTTCTTCTATTTAATCGAGTCATATGAAGAGAAAGATTAATATTAAATGCTGGGGAAAGTTAATGAATTTAACCCGTGAGAAATGGATACCTTCAGGCTGCCGTTAAAATTTCAAAAAAAAAACACCGGGATGATGAGGCAATTTCTTCATTCTGTCCGTTCAATATTTAAGATCTAACTTAAAAGCTCAAAAAATGCAGCTCCGATATAAGAGTCCCTGGGTCGAGCGACTGGCCATGCGATGGGCTGCTTTTGAAGATCAAGCACGAAGATTAACTCCCTATTTACAAAGATTCGGCTTCAAATTTGATCAGGTTCAGTACTTTAAGTTTCCCGATCAGGATCGATGGAAATTTAGTGCCTTTTTCAAGAATTCTAGTAGAATCATCCATCTATCCCTCACCACCAATTTACACCAGGAGGGTGCGGTATCACTTTTCATTTATCCAATTGATCATGAAAACACCAAACGGATAAACTTCTATAAGTATTTGCGCAAGCACTTTAAGATGGTCCCTCGTTATAATCTATTCCTAAGCAGGAGCTCGGGCGATTTCTCGCAAAGACTTCACAAAGTCTTTACATCCTATGCTAGATTATGCCAATTTTACATGCAAAGTATCTTGCATGGAACCCGATGGGATGATTGAATAAGCAGCGAATAGCTTCGGTGTCAGTGCGTGTTTTTCGATAAACGCCCCATTTTACAGGATGGTTGATACTAAGTTTCCACTGGCATCTGTTATATTTGTTCTACACTCACTTCTGACAAACCATGAAACCGTTCAAACTATTTTTACTCGTTGTCGTCTTATCTGCCACTGCTTTCATCTTATATGCGGGCTATCAGAATTCTAACATCCCTATCGAGGAGACCGGCCCGAGAATTGTCGTCAGAGATCATGCTCAGGTTTAAGGCGTACTTATGAACTCAAAAAAATTTTTCTGACTCGAGTTTACCGCAAGCCAGTATCTTTAGCGTATGTCTAAATTTAGACCTTGGCTCAGCCTCTTGCTCTTCATGTCTTTGCTTGGTTGCAGTCGGGAGAATGGTAAGTCGCTCATCATAGATCGACCCATCACACTTCTGGTCTCCATGGACGGTTTTCGATATGATTATCTGGGTAGGACCCAAACCCCAAATTTTGATCGATTTGCTCAGGAAGGTGTGGTGGCCGATGCTCTGATCCCAGTCTTTCCGACCAAGACGTTTCCGAACCACTACACCATCGTAACTGGATTGTACCCTGATGAGCACGGTATTATCGCCAATCGCATGATCGACACGATATTTGATCAGACCTTCAGGATCGGTGCAAATAGCACGACTACACGCGACGGCAGGTGGTTTGAAGGAGAGCCCATCTGGGTGACCGCTGAGAAACAAGGGATCAGATCAGCGACCTTTTTTTGGCCAGGTAGCGATGCAGAGATTCAGGGTAAAAGACCGACTTTACGTAAAGTATATGACAATTCCATCGACTATGCGGACCGGATCAGTCAGGTCTTAGACTGGATAGCATTGCCTGATACCGATCGACCAGCTTTCATTTCGCTCTATTTCGAATCACCAGATAAAGAAGGACACCTTTATGGACCCGAAGCGGATGAGGTCACTGTGATGATCGAAGCCATGGACCGGCATTTGGGCAACCTGATCGCAGGGCTTGAAGCGATGGGCGTTTTAGATCAGATCAACCTGGTGCTTCTATCGGATCACGGTATGACACAACTCAGTCGACAGCGAGTCATTTTCCTGGATGATTACATCGATCTGGACCATGTGCAAATTGTAAATTGTCACCAAAAGCAGACCTCTTTCCAGAATCAGATCCACATCTGATCTACCGGCAACTCAAAGGTGCTCATCCCCATCTGACCGCTTATCTAAAAGATTCTGTGCCAGAGGATTTACATTATCGTAAACATCGGAGAATACCACCTGTTTTTGCCGTGGCTGACGATGGCTGGACCATAACCTCGAGAAAGACCTTCAAGGAAAATCCTCTTTCCTATCTCGGTGGAACCCACGGCTACCACCCCTCCAACGAATCGATGTGGTCAATCTTTATGGCTCGGGGCCCCTCCTTTCGTCCAGGCACTGCGTTGGCTCCTTTTAGTAATGTAAATGTCTACGCATTGCTGTGTCATTTGCTTGACCTGAAGCCTGCGGCCAATAGTGGATCACTAGAACCATTCAGAGCGATACTGACAGAATGAAAGTCCTGGTGAAATAGGTGTGAAACCACAAAAATGGTTATATTATAGCTAAACAAAATGCCGCTTGGTTATGAAAAGCATTACAACCACTTTACTGGCTCTTAGTCTAGCATTTGCAATGCACTTCTTGACAGTCGAGTCCACTGTAACGAATACCAAAAAATCAAATGAATCCTCCGTTCTAAAGGTAGAATCTCAAGATATTAATTCTTTAGAGGGCACTTGGCAATTAATGGCTGCTAAGCTAGCGCACACATCTGCAGGTGAATCATCCGAATTTACCAATGATGCCTCTGCCATCGCCCTAAAGATATTCACGCGTAATCGATTTGTCGTTCTTCGCTACGACAAGGAAACGCACACCTTACTGGGCACCGGGGGAGGAACGTACATTCAATTGGGCGATCAATTTACTGAGTATATCGACTACCACAGTTGGGACAGTACCTTGGTCAATTTTCCCCAGACTTTTACCTGCAGCTTTGAAGGAGATCTCTTTACGCAAACCGGCGTGATTCGAGGTGGCAACACGGATGGCCAGAGCCTCGAAGAAGTTTATCAACGTATCGAAGATCCCTTTAGCTACCGAAGTGATCTGAATGCTTTGGTGGGATCTTGGAAACTCTCCAAATGGGCGCAAGGTGATGTAGAAATACCCGAACCGTTGCCTGAAGACCTGACGGGATTCAAGATCTTTACCCCTAAGTACTTCTATGCCTTGAGATATCGTGAGACGGGAGGGATCAGTAGCTTTGCTTTTGGCACCTATGAAGTTTCACAGGACTATTTAAAAGAAACGATCATCTCTTTGGGAGATCTGTCGGCCGTGGGAAAATCTTATACCTTCAACTGGACGGTAGATAACAATCGGTTTTCTCAGAAAGGATTTCTGGACTCTGATCAATTTATGGGTTTCAAGATTGAAGAATATTACACGAGAGAGTAGATCACAAAGATCAGATTGTATCCCGGTTCGTGGTAAACAAGTTACTCGAAAGGGCTCTGAAAGCGAGGGTCCTCAATAAATGTGCTGTCCGTGAGGGTATGAAGAAAGGCAATCAGCGCTTCCACCTGTAGATCATCGAGATCGAGGTTTCTAATGAGTGGATCTTTATTAGGCTGGAAATGGCCTCCATGGCGATAGTGGTCGAGGACCTCTTCCAGGGTTTGGAACCTTCCATCATGCATGTAGGGAGCAGTAAGGGCAATGTTTCTAAGCGTTGGCACCCTAAACTTGCCCTGATCATTCTTTAAGCCCGTTACCTCCGCCCTACCTAGATCGGGAAAGTCATCTAGATTATCGATGGGCTCAATGCCATTGTTGAAGTACTCGTCGGTTGTGAAAAGAGGTGCATTATGACAATGACCGCATTCAGCATCCCGAATATTGTCTTCTAAGTCAAAAAACAAAACATAACCGAGAAACTCCTCATCACTAAGTTCTACCTCATTTCTGATCCAGCGGTCGTACTTGGAATTTCCACTGCTGATTAAGGTTCGCTCAAATTGAGCAAGAGCCCTGGCCACGAGTTCTTTGGAAATGTCATCTCGGTGATTGATCCCAAAAGCTCGCCGAAACATCTCAGGATACTCCTCATCTTCGCGCAGGCGCTCTAGCACCGTGGGCCAGGTAGTGTGTAATTCTATGGTGTCTTCCACCGGAAGCAAGGCCTGTGCTTCAAGTGAAGCAGAACGGCCATCCCAAAACAGACCATTGTCAGCAAATCCAATATTCAGGAGTGACATGGAACTTCTTCTACCGGCGATCTTATCGATTCCTTCACTGACAGCCAGATTATCCGTAAAACTACCCTGTGTTTTGTGACAACTTGAACAAGACATACTAAAATCATCAGATAGGGCCGTCTCGTAAAAAAGCATTCTACCCAGCTGGATCCCCTCCTCCGTCATTGGATTATTTGACGGGACAGGCATCGGTGGAAACCCTTGCGGGCCTCTAATTTCTACCGGAGTTGGATCATAGGCTATCGCCAAGAGGTCGGAAGATGATTTGTCTTTGCGACAACCAAACATACCGATCAGCAAACACGTTAAGATGACGTAACTTTCTTTGGTCACTCCAGTGAGAATTTCGTCCTTTGATCATAATACAAACGCTGATTTCAATACTTATGATACTATTGAATCCAATTGTTCGTTTGAAAATCGTGTCCTCAAAATTATGGCCGTAGCATCAAGAATATCGATAGGTTTTTTGATTCTTTTAGCTTTCAGCGCTTGTAAGAAGGACCAGTTAGAGCTCGGTATCAAATTTCAACTTCAATATCATGGCGCACCGCTAGTCATGTTGCAGGATTATCAATATCCGGATGGTAAAAAGGTGCAATTTACGAGGGTTAGCTTCTTTCTCTCGGATCTAACCGCAAGGTCTGCCGACCAATCTATTCTGATCAGGGAGGTCGATTTTGTCAACCCAACTTCTGCTCATCAGGATGCTGCCAGCGCTGAAAAGGGCTTTTCCTACTATCGCAATGATGTTGAACTATCGACCATTGACGAGCTGACTTTTAATATTGGACTCCGTTCAGATCAAAATAAAACCGTACCTGCCGATTATGAATCCGGTGACCCGCTGGCACGTCCTGGCGAGTACTGGATCGCTTGGGATAGTTACATTTTTGCGAAAATCGAAGGATGGGTTGATCTCGATGGTGATGATCAGGTTGAAACTGGTATTGCACTCCATATGGGATCAGACCAGGTGTTTCGCAGCAAGTCTTTAGTGATTGACGGACCAGCTAATGATCTGGTAATCACCCTCGATCTTTATGACGTGTTTAATCGTGACAAAACTTATGATATTGCTGCCAATCCTCAATTGCACAGTCTCAGCCAACTGCCAGCAGCAGAGGAACTGGCTGACAACATAATGCATGCCTTCAAAATGAAATAATTCACGAAATGAAATTGATACATTTGTCTACGCTGATGTTGGTTTTTCTGTTGATCGCACTTGCTTGTGATCAGGATACTGAACCCGAAATCGAGCCAGCAAGACTCTCCTTTAATTTTGATCTCAGAGTGGGTGATCAGACGTTGGAATTTGGCAAAGTTTACACCATTAATGGCACAGCGGTTTCCTTTGATGTGGTTGACTATTATGTAGGCGGCATACTCTTTACACAGGCAGATGGCACCACGGTCAATTTAGAAGAGCAGTATCTTCTCGCTTCTGACACAGCAAATCTACTCAACGGTGAGATTACCATAAGCGATATTACTTCGATCAAGTTTTTTGTGGGCGTCGATGCTTTGACCAACAGACAAAGTGAAAACGATTTTACGACTCGCCCTACTTCCGACCCACTTGGGTTGCAAGATCCTGCCATGCACTGGAATTGGATGACTGGATACAAGTTTCTGAGGGTAGACGGCAATGCAGACACTGATGGAGATGGTGCCGTCGACCAGGGGATTGCCTATCACTTGGGTAGCGATGCTCTGCTCAAAGACTTTGAAATACAAAAGAATATTCCCATTGTCAGCGGCCTTAATCGAATCCGATTTACCCTTGACCTCGCTAAGTTTTTCAGCGGCGTCGATTTAAGCACCGAACTTGATACACACACGAGCAACAACCTACCATTGGCAGAGCGCCTACACGCCAGTTTAGGCAGCGCGCTGACATTGAATTGAATTTTACATCAATCAAGCCGACGGTCTGCCGTCTAGCGCTGTGACTGATTGAAACCGATCGAGCAACATCCGGCCATTACCATATCTCACCTAATTTGTCTTCAGGTAAACACTGGGGGAGTGTAAACACCTATTCACTGGCCATAATCAATAGGGGCAGTTGATCGAAGTCACGATAAATTGGATGGAGACGCTGCACATCGTAATGCTTATTGACATTGACCAATTTCTTTGTACTGGTAACTACCCCAATTGGCACATGATCGTAACGGCCATTGTGGAGCACCACCAGTTGACCAAAAATTTTGCGTAAGATCAGATCTAAGGCCATGGTTCCATAAGCCATTGGTACAATTGAATCTAGGGCGTCAGGATCTCCACACCGTACCAGGTAACCCAATCGCTGGGTAATGGTATTGATGCTTTGACCATTATTATACT
Organism: Saprospiraceae bacterium; assembly: GCA_965223215.1. Lineage (GTDB taxonomy): Bacteria > Bacteroidota > Bacteroidia > Chitinophagales > Saprospiraceae > JABDMH01. Next base: position 2,521,752 of record CBDCVZ010000010.1, read on the forward strand.
TGGGAGAAAGGCTTTTGAGTTGCTTGGAGACCATATCTCCAATGCCTCCTAATTTTGCATGACCATAAGCATCTTTTTCAGCATCGGAAAACATCATCTCACCCCCATTAAACATGGCTCCTTCTGATACCAATACGATCGAATAATTACTTGGGTTGTCCTTCCGATCTGCCACCATTAATTCTGTCAGGTGCTCGATCTCAAAGGGGTGTTCTGGTATGACACATCGATGTGCTGCTCCAGCCATGGTGGGAAGCATGGCGGTGAACCCCGCATAGCGACCAAAAACTTCCAAAACCATGAAACGCTCATGGCTGCCCGCTGAGGTACGAAGGTTATTGGTCATATTAATGGTTCGAGTGATACAAGTGCTAAATCCAATGCAATAGTCCGTACCAGGCACATCATTATCCATGGTCTTAGGGATCGCATTGACGTTAACGCCATTCTGATATAAATGCACAGCATAACTCAGGGTATCATCCCCACCGATTGCAATCAATGAATCTATGCCAATCCACTCCAAATTCTTGATCACTTCAGGTGTCAAATCATTGACCTCCTGGTTGTAGGTATCTTTTAAGTGATCGGGTACCCGATCTTTACTCACACCACTTGGTCGCGTACGTGAACTATGTAAAAACGTTCCCCCAGTTCGAGCGGCTCGATCCACCACCGTCTTAGTCAGTTCAAGAAAATTTGAACTATTATCAGCCTTTTCATCGCGTATTACATCGATGATTCCTCCCCATCCTCTTCTGAGACCAATAACTTTATATCCCTCTCGGATTGCGCGCACCGTGACTGCCCGTATTGCTGGATTCAGACCAGGTACGTCACCTCCTCCTGTCAATATACCAATTACACCCTTCGAAATCAGATTTGCCATTTTTTATTCAATTTTGTTTTTAGGCGTAGAAATACTGCCCAATAGATTAGTATAGTTCCAATGTGGCTTCACCACAAAATTTGGCACAAATTAAAAAAAGCTTTTGCACTCCTCTGAAGCAGATTGATGTTTTTGATGAAAAAAAATCACCATCCAGGTCAATACCTTGAAAATCAAATAATAAATGTTCGAATCATTGATCATTTGTCTTTTCCACCGCTTTGAGAACCCATTCCCGGTACGAGTCGTTGGCCTCTATGTCGTATCTAACAATGCATGGAACTTGATATGGATGTAATTCTGTGACCCGCTCCACGATCTGTTCCCACAGTGTTTCGCTTGACTTAAAGACCCCGACCCACTCTCCTTCTTCAACAATCTGTCCCTCCCACCAATAGATACTCGATGTTTGGGAAAGGTTGGCACAAGCAACCAGGTGTGCCTCGAGAAGATGCTTGGCAATTCGATGAGCTTCTTCTTCATTGGGGAAAGTCAGATATATGGAGATCAGCGCCATCTACAGGGAGAGCATTTCGGCCATGGCAAGCAACTCTTTTTCAATTCGTTTCTTCTTTTTGATTGCATCACTAAAAGGCACGTATTGTATTTCGTTATTGTGAATGCCACAGAGTACTCCAGATTGTCCTTGCAGCAGCCCTGTCACTGCTCCATGGCCGGTTCTACTGGCAAGAATCCTATCGCTTGCGGTCGGTGAACCCCCACGCTGAAGATGACCAATCACAGCCACCTTCACTTCATACTCGGTAAATTTTTCTGCGACGAGGTCAGCTACTTCTTGTGCATCGCCATTTTCGTTCCCTTCAGCCACCACGACCAAACCAAATAGTTTCTTGCGACGCATCATTTTCTGAAGGGACTGAAAGAGTACATCCTTATCCGTCTTGAGTTCTGGCATAAGAATTCCACCTGCGCCACTGGCAATCCCTGTATAGAGTGCAATGTATCCGGAATGCCTACCCATTACCTCTACAAAGAATAGCCGATTGTGAGAATCTGCCGTATCACGGATTCGATCGACAGCCTCGACCGCCGTATTGACCGCGGTATCAAAACCAATACTGTAGTCTGTGCCAAATAGATCGTTGTCTATGGTTCCCGGCAATCCGATCATCGCAATGTCGTGTTCTTTTTGGAAGATTCTGGCACCGGCCAAGGTTCCATTTCCACCAATCGCCACCACCGCATCGATATCGTGTGCACTGAGGGTCTCGAAGGCAGCCCGACGACCTTCCTTGGTTCGAAAACCCTTGCTTCTGGCTGTTTTTAGGATGGTTCCACCCTTGTGCATAATGTTGGCCACGTCTCCAGGCTCTAACCGCTTAATTTCACCTTCGATCATTCCTTCATAACCCCTGCTGATGCCATAGACGTGCAAGTCGTTTTGTGCACCGGTACGTACCACCGCTCTAATGGCCGCATTCATTCCCGGTGCATCTCCTCCTGAGCACATGACCGCAATCCGTTTGATCCCCTTTGCCATTCTAGACAATTTGTGATTGATAAAATTTTGCTAGTGCTTCAATGGGTCTTTTCTCAACCCGCTCAAGTTCGAAATCGTAGGCACGAAGCACCTGTCTTAATTCGCTGCAAAAATAAAAAGCTATCGAGCCCACAAAATTAATTTTATGATAACTTTCGAATCGATGGAGGTGGTGAGCACAGAAGTTATGAAATGCTTTCTTAACCACCTCCTGCACATAATTGTGATGGGCCAGATCTCCTAACTTTCCGACCATAGCACCTAAAAACTGGTTGGGAGCCGGATATGTTCGCAGGTTGGCCACAAATTCACCAGCTTGACCCGGAAGATGAACGGCGAGGACTTCACGTACCTCAAGGGGCATCACTTCATAGTAGAAGTCCCGTATGAACCGGGCTCCGATGTCATATCCACCACCTTCATCACCCAATGGATAACCTAAGCTCTTGCCATCACCAATAATTTGAGAACCATCATAATAACAAATATTGCTACCTGTACCGAGAATGCCTACTACGCCTTTTCTTACACCGTAGAGTGCTATGGCTGCACCGTGGAGATCCGATGCCACCTTCATCTTATCGATGGTCAAGTGTTGGTGAAATGCGGAACAAATTTGATCCGAAGCTCCGGGATAATGGATGCCAGCCCCAAAGTAATACACTTCTAGTTTGCTAAATGAGTTCGGGATAGAGCCGGACAGATCCTTACAGATCTCCTCTAATCTTGACTCTGATTGAGAGGAGGGATTAAATCCGGTACCCTTGAAGAAGGTAACCTCAGCACCCGTTACCAAAGCCCAATCTGCCGAAGTCCCCCCGATATCGCCGACTAGTATTCCGAACATTTCAACCCTTAAATCCAGTGGCGAAGATACGTTGTATATCAATATGGCCCATCAGTCGCCACAACCATGGCCACCATCATTTAGGAGTGGCCATTGAGAAATGGTCGATTAGAATGGTGAAGGTCCCTTTTTCTTTCCTTTTGGTGGGAATGTTCCAAAAGCCTCCATACTGGATTTTGCTGGGGTAGTAATGCTGATTGTCTAGCTCAAGCTCTATGTACATTGTCACATCAAACTGGTAAAGGGCTGCTTTTTGTGCAAGCCGGTATCGTCGGCCCAAAACTTGAAAGTCCGCTTTGGAAAAATAGGTCACCAACGATTTGATTAAGGTTTTATTAAAGGAATGATCCACAAATCTGGGTTTGATTTGCGCTTTAAAAACATATGCTTCGATTCCGTTAAAAGTCTCACTGTGAATGCTGAAATCATACCGCTTGATCATCTTGTCAGAGAAAATCTCACTTTTGTTACCTAGCAGCGGAACATTGGATGATGAACCGGGCTTAAAGATCAGCTTCTTGAGCTCTCCAACGTGCCCTTCCAGACCCCCATCTTCGACCTGCAACATGGGTTGGTCAAGATTAAAATCAGTGCAGATCGTATCATGGCTTATGAAAAGTCGTTCGTACAGTTCGGTCGTATAGTATTTGAAGCGATTTTTTCTCTTGTAGTAGGGGCCATCAATGTTTTGTGACAACTGGGTCATCCAGCGACATTGGCCATTATGTATTTGTTGATGCTCGGCACTTACTTTGGTTTGAATTAAATCTCTTTTATTGAGAAATGTCATATCTGTCTGCATCAAATAACTGGCAAATCGCAAGTTTCGAAACGCGAGGTAAAAGGACTCATCACTGCGCACCAAGTCAATGAACTCCTCTACAGAGAAATCCGCTCTGGAGGCGCGAACGACCACCGAATCCAAAAAAACAATATCTGCTAGGGGAGTCGCCGGTTGACTTTGTCCCTGTAATGAAAATGCCATGGAACATGAAATAAACACACCGAAAACCACATTCCCTAAATTCATTGTAAATTCCCCTCAATAATAGTAGGCCTTAGCAAGATTAGTAAAGGTCGTAAACCGAATGAGATAAAATATGGAAAAAGTAGCGGTAGTTGGTGCGGGAACGATGGGGAATGGCATTGCCCATGTCTTTGCCCAACATCAGTATCAGGTAAATCTAATTGATATTGACGAAGGTCGGTTGTCATCTGCATTGTCAAATATTAGCAAAAACCTCGACCGTATGGTTCAGAAAAATAAGATCTCTTCTGAAGATAAGGTTGCGACCCTGGTCAACATTCACGCATTTGCTGACTTGCAGACCGGGGTAAATGACGTGGACTTAGTCGTCGAAGCGGTCTCTGAAAACGAAGCGCTCAAAGCCGACATTTTTGGGCAGCTGAATGATTTGGCCCCGCCCGATTGCATTCTTGCCACCAACACATCATCCATTTCTATAACCCGACTGGCAGCCAACGTCACGAATGCAAGCAGGGTAATTGGGATGCACTTCATGAATCCTGTGCCTGTGATGCAATTGGTTGAGGTGATCAGAGCGTATCAAACCGATGACAGCACGGCGGAGACCATAGGTAGGGTTTGTGAAACCCTTGGAAAAATCGCCATCGAAGTAAATGACTACCCCGGTTTTATTTCTAACCGAATCCTCATGCCGATGATCAACGAGGCAATCTTCGCCCTGTATGAGGGCGTAGGGGAGGTGGAGGCCATTGATGCGGTCATGCGATTGGGCATGGCGCATCCCATGGGACCCTTGCAATTGGCAGATTTCATTGGTTTGGATGTTTGCCTCTCGATTTTGCGGGTATTGCATGCAGGTCTAGGCAATCAGAAATATGCACCCTGCCCGTTGCTGGTCAACATGGTCAACGCCGGCCGGGTAGGTAAGAAGTCAGGGGAGGGCTTTTATACTTATAAACCCGGACAGCCACCAACTCTAGCACCCCTCTTTCGGTAAGAGTAGTTAAGCAGAAGTTTTAGCCAGCCTTGGCCAGTGTAAAACCAAAAGTGGAGCCCAACCCCGGTGAACTTCGCACATTGATGGTTTGATTATGAGCCTCGATGATATGCTTGACGATAGATAAGCCCAGGCCTGATCCCCCGGCATCTCTCGATCTACTCTTATCAACCCGGTAAAACCGATCGAATAAATGATTGAGGTGTTTCTCCTCAATACCAATCCCGTTATCAGCTACCTCGACTAGAATATTCTTATCCATGTCATAAAAACTGACTTTCGTCGAACCCCCTTCCCGCCCGTACTTTAGGGAGTTATGAATCAAATTATCCAGTACCTGCCGGATGTATTCTCGATCTGCATTGACCAAAAAAGGTTGGTTGGCTCCGTCCTTGAAAATCAAATCAATTTGTTTTTGAGCCGCTGCCAGTTCCAGTGACTCAAACACTTCCCGAGTGAGCTCTTTGATATCAAAAGCTTGGATATCCAACATCAATTGGCCTGACTCTAACTTTGAAATGGTCTCCAAATCATCGACTATCGTGATCAGCCGGTCAACATTTTTAGAAGTGCGTTTCAAGTATTTTTGATTAATGTCCTCATCATATAATCCGCCATCAATCAAGGTGTGAACATACCCCTGGATATTAAATATTGGAGTTTTTAATTCGTGAGAAACATTTCCCAAGTAGTCTCGCCGGTAGCTTTCAAGGGTTTTTAGTTGATTAATCTGCTTGCGCTGATCTTCTGCCCAGATGGCCACATCGTGCTCCACATCTTCAATGATATGATCATCACTATCAATCTTCTTTTGCTTTTCTGAAGGATCTAATTTAAGCCGATGAATGTTCTTATAAATCAGCTTAATTTTTCGAAAAATATATTTTTTAAGAAAAAACAAATTGATACTATACGCAATCAAGATCGAAAACAAGAATGACAAGCCCAGCATCATCCATGGTCCAGGCTGAAGAACTAAATAAACCAGTCCATAAAATAGCGCAAAAATTAAGGCAATCACTGCTGCCGAATAAATGGCAATTTGTCTTGGTGTTAGGTTTTTAAACATTGGTCAATTCTCGATTTTGTAACCAACACCTTTTAAAGTTTTAATAAAAGAGTCTCCTATTTTTTCTCTAATTCTACGTATGTGAACGTCAATGGTTCTCTCTCCCACTATAATTTCTCCACCCCAAACCTTCCGGAATATTTCTTGCCTCGAAAAGACCTTGCCAGGAGAAGACATCAGTAACTCTATGATTTGAAACTCTTTTTTTGCCAGGTCAATTTTTTCGCCGGCTAGCTTCAACTCATATTTATCACTGTCTAATCGTAGATCTCCCATGATAAGGATATGCTTATCCTCACCTACCGATCGCATTGATCTTCGCAGTAGCGCATTCAATCGGCTCTTAAGCACACTGGGTTTAATGGGTTTTACGATAAAATCATCTCCTCCATGATCTAGTGCTGCAATCTGAGTGTAGTCTTCACCACGTGCCGTGAGAAAGGCAATCAGAGTATTGCGAAATTGATCTTTGGTGCGCAAGTTTTTGCATACCTCAATGCCATCCATATCTGGCATCATGACATCTAGCAAGATTAGATCTGGTGCATGTTGTTCGGCTTTGGCAATACCATCAAGTCCGTTACTAGCCGTCACTACCTGGTAGCCTTCGTTGTGCAAATTGTAGGTGATGAAATCTAGTACATCTACTTCATCATCAATTACCAAGATCTTGGTATCCATGGTCACTTCTTTTCTATTTTCGGGCGGACCTGAGGTGTGATAAGCTCAGATTCAGTATCAATAGATCCTTCCAATTCATTGGCGTAGTTGGTGATCTGCTTATAAATGGTGTCGGCATATTCGGGGTCAGAGAATATTCGATCGAAATTAGCTTCAAATTCCGACTGGCTGATCTGATATTTGTCCAATAGTTGCTTGGTGTAGACATCACTCATGCTGTCTTTTACTGCTCCATAGGTATCTGCAAAAGCTGCATGTAAAATAAAGGCGTCTGTCATGATCTTGACCATCAGGCTGTCCTCGATCACACGAAAGTCTTCGAGGGGCTCTTGAGTCTGACAGCAACATAACAATAATATGGTTAAGATGGCTAAAGAGCCTCTCATCGATCTAGATTGAATTGCTTGGGGTAGTAAAATGCCGACCGGGTACTGTTTGATCTATTAATCTCATACCAGGAATCAACATCACACGAAATCTTAAAAATGCCACATGTCGGAACATTGTCAACAATATCATGAGAAAAAAAGTTTGCCACATCAGTCATTCCTGGATTGTGTCCGAAAACATAAACGATTTGATGATCATCCGGCAGCTCCCTTACCACATCAATGATTTGTTGCGGTGCAGCATGGTACAGTCGCGGATCTTCCCACACTAATTTCTTCTTAAGACCCAGCGCTTTTCGAAAGTGGCGGGCGGTTCTTTTGGCGCGCAGAGCCGTACTTGTTATCATCACGTCTGGTCGCTGCTCCTTGAGCAGCATCATCCGGGCCATAAAGGGGGCATCTCGTTTTCCCCGCCCATTCAAAGGGCGATCGTGATCCGATAAATAGGGATCTGACCAACTGGATTTGGCATGACGAACGAAATATGCATATTTCATGCCCTAAATCTAAAGAATTTAGGTCACAGACTCAATTGAAACGGGAGCATTCCCAAGATTGCGTGGCCTATTCCGATAAGTCAATGCTCGATACTAGGCCCAATCTTGCTTCAGATAAATCCCTATATTTGTTGGTTTCGCTTATGAAAAAACAAAATTTTCAACCTATTCCAATCGCAACCTATCCACTTCATTTTTCGGATGATGTGCTCGATGAAAGTAAGGTCCTGCTTGACCAGCAACAACTTGAATTAATCAAACGAGATCGAAGAAAGGGCTATTGGCTGTTTGAGTTGAAAGGAACGCACAAATGGGAGGTTGAAGTTCTCTTGGGTAGAAGCAAGATTCGATCCTTTTCGTGTGATTGCTTGACCTTTCAAAAACAAAGAGTCTCCTGCTGCCATATCGCAGCCGCGATCCGCTTAGCCTTGCAGTTAAGCGAAGAAAAAAAGAAGTCGCCCCATACCGCTGCCCCTCGACAACTAAACAGCAAAATGGTCGTGAATGGAATCTCCGACAAAGATCTGCGTGAATTTGTGCTCCAATATGCAGGTCAAAATCAGCATTTTGCACTCCTATTAAAAGCAAAGTTTGCTCATCTCATTGAATTGGATCAAAATCTGCAAAAATATTATCTGCTCTGTAAACGATACGCCAGCACACTGGGAACACGTGGATTGACCAAACAACGATTAAAAAGGTTGATCAACTATGTTGATGATCTACTTGACCTAGCCGATGACCTGCGCTCGATTGAAAATTATCGCGAGGCCTTCCACCTAATCCATGGAACACTACGCTTTCTAAATCTACGACTCGTGGTATACCAAGAAATTGTCTTAGCTCCACAGTTTTCTAAAGCACACCGTAAACTAGATGACCTGTTAAGTCATGAAATAGCACCTAAACTTCAGCGAGAAATCTTGCAGGAATTCCAGCAGATGATTGAATTGGAAAGATATGTGGTCTTAGACAACCTCAACCTCTATCACCTATTGATTAAGCATGCCTTCAGCGACGATGCCAGAGATAAAATAATGAAACTACTGGAATCAAAAATCGAAAGTGAGCAAGACAATCATGTAGCCATTTCGACCCTCTGTGAGATTTATCACCAGCGGGGCATGGATATTAAATTGATCCAATTGGTGCTTGAGCATCGGAGTAATTTTCGAATCGTAAAAGACACTTTGACTTGGTTAGAAGCAAAACCCGAGTCAGTTAAATTATTAAGAGACCTTGCCACTCGTTTGTACATCCATGCTGATGGACAACGACTAAAAAAAATTAGCATGATTTACCAAATGCGAGTGATGCAGGATCAAAATGAACAAACCAAATTGGCGGTTGATTTCTTTTTAAGCCATCCCGACATAGACTCTTATCACTTAATTAAAGAACAGCTGCGTGGGTCTTATTCCGAGGTCTCTAAACAGATCATCCTGCTACTCGAAGAGGGGAAAAATTTTGGGATGCTGACAAAAATTCTTGCGGAAGAAGAAAGCTGGGATGCACTCTTTTTTATTGTTGAACGTGAAGGTGACCTGGAACTTCTCTTACCCAATCTCGGCCATCTCTACAAACACAAATACGGCGAAACCGAACAGCTACTGCTCAATTTGCTACGTGACTTCCTAAATATCCATGTTGGACAATCGGCCTTTAAATTTATTCAAAAAATAATCCGCCAATTGCAACGCGGCCAAATGCCAAAATTAATTGATGCCATTTATGAAATGATTTACCAGGACTTTAGTGATCGAACACTGCTTACTAAATCACTTACCGACTAGGGCCATGAAAATTTCTGTCTGGTGGTCCGGTAAGACCAAAGCCCCGTTTCAAGAATTGGTTAAATCATATGAAAAGCGAATTGGGCGTCTTCACCAAATTGAGATTAAGACATTTGTCGTGAAAAAGGGATTAAACCCGGGGCAGCAGATTGCCAAAGAAAGTGACCTCATCTTAAATCAACTTGGTAAAAAAGACCGACTTTTTCTTTTAGACGAAAAAGGAAAGGGCTTTAGCTCCACCGGGTTTGCAGATTTTATCCAGTCTCAACAAATGATCGGTCGGCCACTCGTATTCGTGATTGGAGGCCCCTATGGTTTTTCCGAAGCGCTCTATATACGCAGCGATGGCCAAATATCTTTATCCCAAATGACTTTCACACACGACATGGTTCGGGTTATTTTCTTGGAGCAGCTGTACCGAGCCTTCACCATTCAACAAAACTTACCTTACCACCATAATTAACCTATGAACATTTCTTTCTCACTTGTTTTGGTCGCCATAACTGTACTGATCAGTTACCGTGCTTTTCACAATCAATCACTCTTTTATCGACTTTGTCATTGGCCAACTAAAGAACATCAACGTAAGGAATATTATCGATTGCTAAGTCATGGATTTGTGCATGGCGGTTGGATCCATCTACTGATCAATATGTTTGTGCTCTGGCAATTTGGTGAAATTGCCGAGATCTATTTCATGCAATTTTTTGGCCAACAACTTGGGAGGGTATTGTTCGTTCTGGTCTATCTGGCTACCATCATCTGTGCCTCTATTCCCACCTACTTGACCAAGAAAGATAACGAGGCCTATATGTCGGTGGGCGCTTCCGGTGGTGTATCGGGCATTGTCTTCATATTTATATTATTGATGCCATGGGAACCACTTTATCTTTATGGCCTGGTACCGATTCCTGGCATTGTGGCTGGTGTACTCTATCTGTGGTATTCTTCATATGCCAGTAAGAATGTAAATGATCGAATTGATCATGAAGCACATTTTTATGGTGCTCTTTTTGGAGTCTTTTTTACCTTACTTTTACGACCAAGTCTTGCGACAGACTTCATTGAGAGCCTCATCAGAGACTTTCCCCTATAAAACATCATTGATACATGTGAGAGCCTGATCTAAATGATTATTTTAAGTGTTTTATTGATGTGGGTATGCATCTGGGTGAGACTATAAAACCATGCGAGCACTAGTTATTTCGGGTGGTGGTGCTAAGGGAGCCTTTGCCGGAGGTATCGCCGAATATCTCATTCGCGATCAAGGGATCAAGTACGATATGTTCACCGGATCCTCAACTGGCGCACTCCTGGCACCCTTGTTGGCAGCAGGCAATCTAGATGGTGCCAAAAAAGTGTACACCTCGGTCAAACAAAATGACATCTTTTCATCTCACCCCTTCAAGATCAGCAAACGGGACGGGGTTTTCACGTCAAAGATCAATCATTTAGGTATTCTCAAAATGTTTTTAAAGGGAAAGAAAACCTTTGGCGATAGTCGCGCTTTAAAAAAATTAATCTTACGCACTTTTACCGAAGATCAATTTGAAACCATTAGGGCAAGCAACACCAAAGTTGTAATCGCTGTATCTAACTTCTCCTGTAATGTCGTGGAGCACAAATATCTTCGCGACTGCACCTATGAAGATTTCGTGGACTGGATTTGGATTAGCTCCAATTTTGTTCCTTTCATGAGCCTGGTTATCAAAGATGGTCAAGAATATGCCGATGGGGGGTTTGGCAATTTTATCCCGATCGAAGAAGCGATCGATGCTGGTGCCACAGAGCTGGATGTAATTATCCTAACCCCAAGAAGAAAAATGGTGAAAAAAATTCCGAGTAGAAATGCATTTTCCCTGCTACTCAATGCCATCGATTTCATGCTTACGCAAATTGCTCGCGACGAAAAATATATCGGTCTACTCGAAAGTATGAATCATGATATTAAAGTGCGATATTTTCACACACCAAGAGTGCTTACAGACAATTCCTTGATTTTTCATCCTCCCCAAATGAAGATCTGGTGGAACGAGGGACAATTGTTAGCAAAAAGAACCCTAGAAGATGAAGTCAAGTAGGATACTTTTCGACCTGCTCGATTTTGTCCTTTAAGAGCACTACGCAGCTTGGGGTACTATAGGAGTAGTTTTTCGATTTTTAGAAATGGGTTCTATCAAACAGGACTGAAAATTTTGACTTAACCTGAAATCTAGCGCCTGCGTTCCATTCGCTGGTAAGGAAAAAGTTCAGGAATTTTGCGGAGTATTTTTTTACAAACGCCATAGATTTGACCGTCCTCGTCGGCACCCGATAGTTTGATCTCACGACCCCAAACAAGTTTGCCCTCCACACTATGGAGCCTGAATACAGACTTAATTCTATTTGAGCCCGGCCATCCCCCATTGGCGAGGCTGACCAGCAGACCTTTGTTGGGTACGCGATGATCGATTTCCCCTAAGATAACCCCCTCCACCTGCAGTAGGGAAGCCAATTCGGCAGGAGATACCTTGAAAATGTCCTGATGGTCGATCCCTTCTTCTTTTAATATGCGATTGGTCTCATTCACATCTTGAATGTAGTGGCTGGGATAACTCCTCTTGTAGAGATCACGCAGAAAGTAGCGATACAAATCTCTCTGCATGATAATACCATCCTTGCGATCCTGCTCCCGAAATTGTCTTAAAATTGCCTGGTTCTTCTTGACCTTGCGATCTTCGGTAATGACATGCAAAGGCAAAATTGCTAAGGTGTGGGCTTCTTCGCCACCTTTGGTAGAACGCATCTCCTGGCTGGAGGCGGCAGCGGAAATCACCAATATAGTGATTAGCAATAGGAGCTTATTCATATTAACGCGGGTATCTATCAAAGGAAATTACGAAAACTGCTTGAACTCTAATAATTTGTGCAGTGGATGCACAAACATCTGTCGCGAGATGCACACTTGATATTGAAGTCATCTCTTGCTAAGTTATTCTGGCAATGCCCATCGAATGGGTGAATCGCCTTGAGCCAGTAACAGTTCGTTGGTTCTACTAAAATGACGATTGTTGAAAAAAGCATTTCCCGTGAATGGTGATGGGTGCGCTGACTGAAGCACATGGTGCTTGGTCTCGTCAATCAGTGTCAACTTAGATTGAGCAAATTTGCCCCACAACAAAAACACCAAGCCTTCCTTGTGGTCTGAGAGATTTGCAATGACTCGATCCGTAAAGCTCTGCCATCCGAAGTCACGGTGCGAACCGGCTTTGGATTTTTCCACGGTGAGCATTGCATTGAGCAAAAAAACGCCCTGAGTGGCCCACGATGTAAGATCACCGTGCTGGGCTACTGGAATTTGGAGATCCAGATGCAGTTCTTTATAGATGTTCTTCAGCGATGGTGGAGGGGTTACACCTCTAGGCACACTGAAGGAGAGGCCCATGGCTTGCCCAGGACCATGGTAAGGATCCTGCCCTAAAATGACGACCTTGACCTGATCAAATGGTGTTTGGTTAAAAGCATTGAAAATCAACGGTCCTGGTGGATATATGATCTTTCCAGCCCGAATTTCGGATCGAATTCTTTGAGTGAGTTCTTGAAAATAGGGCTTTTCAAATTCATCTGCTAAGATGCGTTTCCAACTTGCTTCAATTTGAATATGGCCTGACATGGTTCCTTAGTCTTCCATTTGAAGATACTGTTTGCATGGAGAATAAGGAAGGTGTTCAATGGCATTTCTGTAGGTCGGTCAGGGATCGGAACTATTAGGCAAAATGTTTATTTTTGCAGCCTTATGATCTCGGAGCGCTATTTGCTGCGGGTGATTCAATATGAACAGATGATCATGGCAATCTCGAATGGCAACAATTGGTCTCGTAGCTCAACTGGATACCTACCTAACGGTAGGCAGGGAGCAGCTCAGACCACGCTAAATATTGAATATGTCTCTTGTGATAACTCTTAGTGACATTACTCGGTCTCGTAGCTCAACTGGATAGAGCAGCTGCCTTCTAAGCAGCAGGTTCCAGGTTCGAGTCCTGGCGGGATCACTACTTACTAAACATAGCTCTTGTGTATTTTATGCAGGAGCTTTTTTTATGGGCATATTACTTGCCGCCAGGACGAGAAGTTTATCCCGATCCTTGAGTCGGGAAGTCCTGGCGGGATCACTACTTACTAAACATAGCTCTTGTGTATTTTATGCAGGAGCTTTTTTTATGGGCATATTTCTTGCCGCCAGGACGAGAAGTTTATCCCGATCCTTGAGTCGGGAAGTCCTGGCGGGATCACTACTTACTAAACATAGCTCTTGTGTATTTTATGCAGGAGCTTTTTTTATGGGCATATTACTTGCCGCCAGGACGAGAAGTTTATCCCGATCCTCGGGTCGGGAAGTCCTGGCGGGATCACCACTTATTAAACATGGGTCTTGTGTATTTTATGCAGGAGCTTTTTTTATGGGCATATTTCTTGCCGCCAGGACGAGAAGTTTATCCCGATCCTCGGGTCGGGAAGTCCTGGCGGGATCACTACTTACTAAACATAGCTCTTGTGTATTTTATGCAGGAGCTTTTTTTATGGGCATATTACTTGCCGCCAGGACGAGAAGTTTATCCCGATCCTCGGGTCGGGAAGTCCTGGCGGGATCACAAAAGACCTTGCAAATTTTTGCAGGGTCTTTTTTTGAGCATACTCATTTGCCACCCGGACGAGAAGTTTGATCCCAATCCTTGAGTCGGGAAGTCCTGGCGGGATCACCACTTATTAAACATGGGTCTTGAGATGCCGATCTACTATTTTTTCAACCAGTAGCATCGGCACTCTAGTTTATTTTATACAGGAGGTTTTTTTCATCCGCATACTTTTCAGCTGCTTCTGTACTTTAACAATCCCGGTCTATAGGTTAAGGTTAAAGGCGAACGTCAGTGTGGAACAGTTCATTATCGTCTAAGATTGTACCAAATTTCAGTTTTTGAATCACTTGTTCGACCTACCAAAACGCAAAATCAAGTTTTCTGTGATCGTGATTCTTTATTCCATATCACTATTGCATAGCCATTTGTATATCAAGGTATTGTGCATAATTTTTTTGCTATGTATGACAAATTTTGTGACTTGATACTGGCGTCAACGTCATGATATTGACGACAATCACAACATAATACATGATGAAATCACTCTACTTCCTCTTTCCCTGTATCCTGTCTGCATCATTGCTCATGGCTCAGCACTGTATCTATGTCGCTGATAGCGGCAATGATCTATACAGTTACATCAATGGTACCGATTCGAAATTGTGTGATCTACCTGATCAAAGTGGCGACAACCCAAGGATCTCTACGGTTGAAGCATTGGCTTATGATCCCGATGGTGAGCAACTATACATTGTTGAAGATGGTTCAGTATATCGATTGAATCACAATCCTGTGACGTGACCAGACTTTATGGAATACCTTACAATGACGTGGACGGCTTGGAATATTGGAATGGCAATCTAGTGATGGCCGTTCGAGTAGATGAAGCAGGTTCTGCAGATTCTCCAGATTCCATCGTTGTCTACGATCTTTCGGGCAATGTGGTGCATCCAGCATTTGCCATAGAAGGATCCGCCATGCCCGACGATATTGATGGGTTGGCGGTACATCCGAGTACCAACGTAGTTTACGCTGTTGTCAATAATGGTAATACGGGTAATGACTCTCTTTTAACTGTGAATCCCGCTGCGGGAACATATGGTTATCTTTCGGCGATCTCCGTCTCCGATGTGGAGAGCATTACCTTTGATCCATCAGGTCAGATGTATCTCACTCGTGGTAGAAGTCCTAGTATCATCTACCGTCTAAATCCAACGACAGGCCAAGCTTCCAATTCAGTAACGTTGACGGGTAGTGATGTAGAGGGCATCAATTGCGGCGTAGAGGTGTTGCTTCCCATTGAACTGCTCTATTTTAACGCCAGGCAGACAACCCAAGAACAAGAAGTGATCCTTGAATGGGAAACTGCCTGGGAGTTCAACAATGAGCGTTTTGAAATAGAACGAATGGTATCTGGACAAGATACGTTCGAAGGTGTAGCACAGATTGTGAGTAAAGGTACGAGCAGCAGCTATGTACATCGAGACATCTTACCTCCTCATATAAGTGATGCCCACTATCGGCTCAAACAAATCGATGTCGATGGCTCTCATTCCTACTCAGCGATTAAATGGATCAAGCTGTCGTCCTTAGCTACCCCAAATGCAACCTTTTTTCCCAATCCAGTGCAAGATATGTTGACCATCTCGTCATCGGGTGCGGTACAACAGGTCAGGATTTTTAATCAACTAGGTGAAGATTTGGGACTCTCCCTAAACCTAAGTAAAGGCAGGGCGAAGGTAGATTTGGCTGTTTTGACACCAGGAATATATATTTTGTCGAATGCTACGTATCTGGGCAAAGACGGGTAGAAAAACTGCGTAAGCTATAAGCCTTGGGGCAGTCTTGTCAGCCCAGCAAAAGCAACAAGAAGGAGAAAGTCAGGGTGAAAAATGATGGTTTAAGTTACTAGGCCGGTTGAGCTGTACTACCAGAAGTTAGCAAGTCCTTGAGCGGACTCCGGGTGTCATGGATGGTCGATGATGTGTAATGAAGAAGGGCATAAACCACTGGCGAGCGATGAAATTGGCAGAAATATTCTGGAAGTCAAATAGCCTAGATATTTCTACGCATTTTTGACCATCCATTTGATTAAAAAAGGCCATGCAACTTCATGCACAGCCTCTGTTTAGATTTACTTTCGAAATGGTGGTCTACATCATCCACTCTTTGATCGAAGCCTCATTCATTCGGACATAATCTTTGTTTCCGGCTTTGGTAGCCATTTCAATCGATTTCTTAGCCGATTCAATTGCACCGGCTTTGTCACCGAGACCTGCCTGGATGAGCGCCTTGGTTCTTTGGACCCAAAATCGATCATATCCCATCTCAATGGCTTTGTTCACCCATTTCAATGCCTTCTTGCCGTCTTTACCCTCAGCATGGTAATACGAAGCCGCTGCAAAATAATCATTGGCACTTGGCCCTGCCATGACCTTTTCTATATTGGCCTCCACGGCCTTATCTGTATGAACCTTCATGGGTAAGGCAGCAATCGTCTTGTCCCAGCCAAAGAGAATAACCGCACCCTCGCTTTTGATTTCATCGATCATGATCATGAAGTTGTCAATTCGAGCATCTGACATCGATCCAACTTCTGCCATGACGGTGATTGGTTCAACATCGCTTTCTGCATAAGCACCAGCATTTGCTGTGACATGAGGATACAGCATGATACTCCAACTTTCCTTGCCTGGCTTGGCAAAGACTGCATAAGAACCCGCTTCGACATCTTTTCCTCCCAATACCACATCTTCACTAAAGGTAAATTTGGTGGCAGCATTGGCACCCAATCGCCACACTTCATCATACGGAACTAGGCCGCCGAATATCTCACGATCTCTTATGGCAGGTCGTGAATATTCAATCGTAACCTTGGTTAATCCAACCATCTGCTCATAGGTATTAGAGGGACTCGCAGCAGGTGTTTGAATTTGGGCCTGCAGCGCCATGCTGATGCTAAGACCCAAGACTAGACAGGTAAAAAAGGCTTTCTTCATCATTACTTTATAAGTTTTGTTAGACAATTTGAAATCAACAATTTTAGATTTCGCCGCAAAAATAATCATTCTTCTCTGGATGCAGGCTTGAACGAGCTAATCTATTCATTTACAGAATGTTATTAAATTGTTAAAATGCCATATGCGGTCCATGTAGACCCCAAATGGGACGAGTTTACGCGCAGGATTCAGCAACCGCAGGTAAAACCGAAGGTTCTATTTTGGATTGACCTTGCCTTGGTCAATTGGACGATGCCAAAAGCTATTGGGTAGGCATTTCCATCACTCCATATCTCCCACACGTAACATCGCATCCTCCACGAGATGTACCAGCTCAGTGTATTTCGGATCCCGCTTGATACTTTTATCTCGTTCAAGGGGTAGATCAATCTTTATGTGCTCAACAAATTTGGAGGGTTGTGCCTTCAGGATGTGAATTTCATCGCCAAGAAATACGGCTTCTCGAATGTCATGAGTCACAAAAACGATCGTTGAATGAAACTTGTGCCAGATTTCGATGAGCAACTCCTGCATCTGTAGCCTGGTACGAATATCCAGTGCACCAAAAGGTTCGTCCATCAATAAAATATTCGGGTTGGCCAGTAAACTTCTGGCGATGGCTACGCGCTGCAATTGACCTCCCGACAAGGTGGGATACTGAGCATATTTTCGTTCATGCCCCTTCAATCCCACAATCTCAATGAGCTCCATCGCCTTCGCATTTCGCTCCTTGCGAGATACCCCCTGAAATTTTAGCCCCAGCGCCACATTGTCTAATACCGACATCCACGGCAAGGAAGAATATTGCTGAAAAACCATGCTGACTCGATTGTTACGACCAACTGACTTGCCCTGTACCAATACTTCTCCCTTGGTAGGATTTTGTAATCCTGCGATGTATCGAAGCAGTGTTGACTTCCCACTTCCAGACATGCCAAGGATCACGGCAAATTGACCTTGCCCAGGCTTGTCTTCAATGACCAAATCAACTCCCTGAATAATCCACGTATGACCACCGTCGTAACTCTGCTCTATATTCTTCAGCTCAATGATATTTGGTAGTGCGGTATCTGTGGCTATCATCATTTATTACTTCAAACTGCTTTTGCAGGTGTTGGTAGAACGTCGTTTCTCTTTCTATAAAAGCGATAGGCCTGATATCCCATCACACTCCACATAATAAAATGGATGGCCATAGTAGTATCGCCAAATAAGTAAGGTAGCAATGGCTCTGCGCCCAGAATGGGCACCAAAGAATCTACCATCAATAAAAGATATATTCCAATGAGCAACCAAATTCCAATGCCACTAATATAATTCCAAATGAGATCCAATGCTGATTGCTCCCTTTCGGCTGCGCTATAATGTTCACGTGTGCCCTCATACTTATGGGGGAAAAACAATTTGTCCAAATAAATGAATAGTTTGTCTTGGATGATGCCGATGAGCATGATGATAATCAACATTGCAAAGACCTTATCCACTCGGCCTTGGCGAATACCAGCTCGCCAAATTAAAGCCCCAATACCTCCAGTACTTCCAATCCCTTCGGCTACAATGATGTACGTCCAGGAGATTGCCGTGAGCACCCGAATGTCATCGGTAATCCGCGATAAGACAGACGGGATGTATACACTCTTGATGGTTTGCCAATCCGACGCACCAAGTGTATAAACGGTTTTTAAATAAACATCTTTCACTTCGTTCACCCGCACGATGACCACCGGCAATAAATAAATTAAAATACCAAAGGCCAGAAAATGTACCTTCATTGCTGTGCTGGTCCCAAACCAGACAATGAATAATCCAGTTACTGCCGTCAGAGGAATATATCTGATGGCATCAACCTGGCGCTGAGATAATCCTTTAAAAAATGGATACAATCCAATCAAAAACCCCAATGGTAACGAGATCACGATGGCTTCGATGTAGCCGGACAAATTTAACCCCAGCGATAGACATGTGTTTCGAATGATGTCATTTTCGGTATAGAGCGATCCAAAGGACGAAAGCACCTTCCCTGGCTGTGGTAAAATATAGGAAGGAAAAACGGGGTCTTGCCCCATGGTCAGCAAGAACCAAATCAACAAGATCAAAAGAAAACCCAGCAAACCCAGTAATAGACTCTGGGCCCGAGAGAGGGTGCCTTTCAATTTAAAAAGTGACATACCTGGGCGTAGCTATGACCTTATTGCACCGGTGCATCAGCAATCAGCTGAAATTCCGTGCGGCGGTTTTTAGCTCGGCATGCATCGTCTGCATTGGATTCACACCCTGGCACAGGATTATCTGGTCCGTTGCCAATGATCACAAATCTATTTTTGTCCATCCCATAGGTAGACACAAGATAGTCTGCTACGGATTGGGCACGTTTGCGCGATAGATCAACATTGAATGCTTTCGCACCCGTGTTATCTGTATTACCCTCTACGCGAACCCGCATGTTGCCAAAAGATTTGGCAATGTCGGCCAGCTGCAAATCTATGATGGTCTTCGCATTTTCCGATAAGGCAAACTCACCGGTGGCAAAGTTGATGGTGACCGGTTTGATGGCCAGAGCGGGTGCACTACGCTCGCGGGGTGTTGGAGGCGTAAACTCCTTTTGTCCCTCTGCAGCATATCCCGGGCCTTGCAATTTACTATTGGCAGAAGATACCGCTGCTGAATACGAGGCGGTACGCCAAGGCGGCGCTACTCTCTCTGCCTGCTCCAAATTAAAGAATGTCTGTGCCATCTTAGTATACAAATCAGCCCCCTTCATCCCTCGATAATTAGGATTCAAACCAAAGAAATTCATGTTGTCTCCGTGGGTAGCCCAGCGCACATCCAGCATCGCACCCATGGCGTCTTCCTCGGGAAACTGCAAAAATTCACCTAGAATCTTGGCTGCTTTTTTCTGATTAGATTCATTGGCATTTAATTCTGCTACACCTTTCATCCATCCCTCATAAAATGCATGGATTTTGTCGCGATTCTTTTGAATAAAATCCTCTTTGGCAAACATGATATCCGCAATGATGTGAGATTGCGCTCGGGTACTCACCAATTCTTTAGAGCCCGCAATTTCTCGCAGAGCTTCCAAATGAAATGGGCTCCAAACAACCGCCGCATCCACATCGGGTCCCTTAAAGGTGGTGGCAGCCACCACCGGATCGGGAGAGGCAACTATTTCGACATCGCTGTATTTTAGTCCCGCTGCCTCAAGTGCCGTAATTAACAGGGTCTGTGATGGTGAAGGTTCTGCCACCGCAACCCTCTTTCCCCTTAAATCATTAATGGAGTTAATGCCTCGTTTAGCGATGATCACATCCCCCCCTCTCGACCAATCCACTTGCATAAAAGCTTTTGGTTTGGCGGCATTGATCTCTTCTGGAGCGGTATACAGCGGAAAAGCATCTGCTGTCTGTACCAACACATCATACTCATCCGCGATCCACGCATTCAAGGCGGTCTCCAAATTGTCATTGAGTACGAAGCGCACTTTTAGCCCATAGTCCTTATAAAATCGTGATCGAGTGGTCGGTTCGGAACCTTCATTGAAATATAAGCCCGGGGCATACCCTCCCCAAGTTACCAGTTGCACCGTCAATACATCATCATCGTCGCCTGTGGTACTGGTTCTATTGGCATTGTTCGTCGTACTGCCATGATCCCGCTCTGCCGTTGCCTCAGCGCTCTGTTGTTTGAGTTGCCCGCCCAATTCTGTTTCATTCAATATAAACCGGATCAGAAAAAACAACCCCAAAATGATCAGCATGGTGATCAGAAACTTCGAAAAAGTAGTTAGTCGTCTTGCCATAATAAGTGTTAATTGCAGCCAGAGAAGGACTGCATAGTTAGTTGAAATTGCGAATACACTTGACGCGTATTATTCAAAAAAGTCGTCGTATTGGTTACTGTGATTACCTACTCTAACTGGTTTTTTGATAGGTTCGTTCAGATCCAGCACATTGCCGTCATCTTCCGCTTCTAACAGCAATTCTTGTTTTTCTTCTCCTAGAAGTAATGACACACCTTCCTTTTCCCACTTCTCCAGCATGGCCAGGCCCTCTTCCTCAAAAACACCGTTCTGCAGGTCGACCGACTGCATGAAATTTTCTGACATCTCCATGAACCGTTCCATTTCACCCACCTTAGAGCTCACATCATCGGCGATGGCCTCGAGGGCCTGATCAAACATTGCCCGCTTATCGGCATTGCCATTAATTACATTCATGGCCGACTTCATCGCAGAGTTACTGGCATGAATGGCTTTGCGTTCCTGTTCTTTGACCATCACCTGATCTTGGATGTCTTCCATCATGATCTCCGAATTCTCGTACATCTTGCGCAGCACGCGATAGAGAATTTCCATTTTTTTGTAGAGATCTTCCAATTTGAGGTTGGATTCCTTCAATCGCCCAGCTTTTCTGGACTTCAGAATCATCACGGATTGCTTGTTCTTTTCTTTGGCCTTGCTGGCTAGATTAAGATTGTTAGCAATCTCTTTGCGATTGTTGAGGATCATCTCCTGGAGCTTGTGCATCTGACCCCGCAATTGACTGATCTGACGATTCATCTTGCGCAGATTGTCTTTCAAATCATCGACATAGCTCTTTAGGATCCCGATTGGATCAATCTGGACAAATAATCCAGTGATCCATCGCATAGTGCTTTTGTACATATACCAGATCAGGTTGCGCATCTTTGGATCGAGGACCATATAAATGATGGCACCCAACACCAGCAACATACCTGCTAAATACAATGTATTGGATGCCAAAGCCACCAAGACGGGCAGTGCTTGTACCAGCAGAACGCCAGCACCGACCACCAAACCAGCCATGACCAAAGCGCCTGTTTTCCCTTCTGGCCGTTTCCAGAAACTTGTTTTTGATGCCATTTATGTATAACTCATTAAATGTTTCGCAATTGTTCAAGCCACTATTGTGCTAAGTGTTTTTTTATGTTTTCCATATCAGACCTGATTTGACCGACCAAATTGCCATAGCTCGCCTCAAAATCTCTACCGGTCTTTTCCACCTTGGCGGCGGCTGCCTCAATGGATCCCTCTACCTTGGCTAATTTCTTTTGAGCTGCATCAATCTCCGCCTCTAGTTCAGCGATTTTCGCTTGCTTTTGTTTGATGCCTTCGCTAATACGCCCCATCTCCGCTACTCGTCCATCAATTTGCTTGGCCCGCTGATTCTTAATGGCCGCGGCAAACTTATCTTGTTCCTGCTGAAGAACTTCTAGATAACGCTCCGCAGAGCTGAGAAGCCCTTGAGGTGTAGCACCCATCGTCTGTGCTGCGGCGTAGGCCGATTTGTACATAGTCTCCTCAGGTAAATTCATTTTAAAGAGATTCTGAAGCGAACGTTTAAACTCGATGTAATCAAAACCCTCTTGATTATTGCTTTCAATCGCCTTTAGCAAGATGTCCGTGAATTTCTGGTTCACTTTGCCTTCTCCCACATTTGCCACCTGAATCGCCGGTTTATCAGGGGTACTTTTTACCTGCGATTCTGCTTCATCTTTACCTTTTTTGGCCTCTGGCTTGGCGACGGGACGCTTTCCACTTCCGGTGTCTTCTCCCTCAATGACAAAAATGGACTTCAGATTCTTGAATAATTTACTCATAGCTAGCAGAATACGAAGTTAAATACAATCTTATTCAACCTTCGGTTTCAAACGCATTTACAAATTAAGGAAATATTCGCAGGACTGGGACAGTTGTCGCCCTGCCCCATCGTTTTAATTGGCCCACTTTCGGCAAGCCAAAGATCACCCAGCTTGATTCATGTGGGTCCCCCAGACTCCCATCAAATACTTAATTTCGCAGCCGATGAATGATCAAGTGCTTTGGCAAAAGATCAAAAGGGGCGATGAATCCGCATTCCGGCAACTGTTCTATGATCACTATCGCTTACTAGTTTCCATTGCGATGCGCTATGTCAATGATCCCGCACAAGCGAAAGATCTGGTGCAAGATGTTTTACTCAAGATGTGGGAACGCCGAAAGACCATCGAAGTAAAACAGACGTTAAAGGCTTATTTGAGCCAGGCCATCCGCAATACTTGCCTCAACCATCTCAAAAGTCAAAAAATGCTCAATCACCTCGACGAGCATTTCGAGGTGGCAGATGCCAGTGCAAATGCGGTAGATCTAATGGCCGGAGATGAACTCCAGGAGAAGATTAACCAAGCCATCGAAGCCCTACCCACGGCATGTCGAACCATTTTCCTGCTGCGTCGGATGGAGGGAATGTCCTTGAAAGATATTGCTGGTCAGCTGGAGATTTCACCCAAAACCGTTGAAAACCAGATCACTAAAGCACGAAAGATCATGGCACGACACCTGCAAACCTATCTCTCCGTCCTACTCGGCCTGTGCGTAGGGGATTGGTCTGCATTAATTGTCTCTTTAATAGAATGTTGAAATGGATGATCATAAATATATACAACTGATCCTAAAAGAGCTCGACGGTGATTTGACCAAAACAGAACGCGATGTGTTGCTTCAATGGCTGGAGGCCTCTGAGGCACACCGCAACAAGGCGGAGCGATTGCGGCAAATGTATCCACTGGTCAACAACTACCAGCCTCAGGTAGAAATCGACCTTGACCGGGAGTACGAACTCCTGGCCAGTAAAATGACCAAGCCAAAGTCTGTCTACCGGATCATGCCACCACGCAAATGGCTGGTGGCAGCAAGCCTGGCAATTTTACTTACGGCGCTGTGGTTTTTACTACCTAGAAATAATCAAATCCCAGCATTGGTACTAGATGGTCCTGTATCACAAGGTGCACTTCCCGATGGTAGCACCGTTTGGCTGGAGCAGCAAAGTACAATCACATACACCGAAAATTCGGAAGGCCGTAAGATCGATCTATCGGGTGCTGCCTATTTCGAGGTTCAGAGTAATCCCTCTCGACCGTTTCAAGTGCTAACTAAACTGGGTTCTGTCCAAGTGGTGGGAACCGCCTTTGAAGTACGTGCAGTGCCAGGTCAGACCTATTCCGTCTCGGTCCAAGAAGGTGCCGTCAAAGTGGTCAATGAAATTCAAAAAGATGAAATTGTACTTCAAGTTGGTGAGGCAGTGGAAATCTCTTCAGCAGGAATTTTGAGCAAACCCGAAATCACCTATCCCGTGGCGGCCTGGAGGCTTCCATCCCGACCATTCGATCGTCAACCTCTTGGGCAATTACTTCAAGAGATTGAAGATGCCTACCAGGTCACCTTTGATCCTGAACTGCCCAACGTGCTTGCTTGCACCGTTACCTTTACCATCACCTATCCGGAACTGCCCATTCTTTTAACGAGCCTCGAAACACTTCTGGACATCAAATTTCATCTTCAGGGCAATAGGCAATATTTGATCCGGGGAAGAGGTTGTCAATAAACGATTAGATTTTCCATTTTCATCGCTAGACAACCAAAGCGCCAATTTTTCATTAGATTTTGCAGCCTTTGACACATAAAGCTTTTTTGTGGTTGACCTTTTCCTGCCAGATCTGGTTATTAAATGCTCAGTCAACCTCACTCCTTCCTCTGGATTCAATCTTAAGGGCTGTCGAAGCAAAGATTCCTTTGCACCTAGCTTACTCCGCCCATATTATTCCCAAAGAACAAACCTTCATGCTTCCAGCCCTGGATCAAAACAACTGGAAAAGCAAGCTAAAGTACCTGCTCAAACAGGCCGACCTGGACTACCGCATTATGGACCGGAGCGTGCTCATCTTTCCTCGCAAAAGGCATCTTTGTCAGGGATACATCATCGATGCAGAAACGGGCGAAGTATTGCCGGGAGCCCACCTGTCACTACCCTATCGGAGCAGCGGTGTTGTGAGTAATAATGAGGGCTATTATCAGATGAGTTTGCCGGTCGGAAAGGTGAAAATCGAGATTTCTTACCTGGGGTATGAGTCTCACTACTTGGAGCTGGAGATGGTAAAGGATGTTCGATATGACATTCGACTCAAGCCCACCCTTGACCTTCCAGAAATCATAGTATCAGAATTGGACCCTGGCACTAACGCCCAATCCGATCCCGCTGACCAGGAGAATATTGCGATGAGAGACCTACCCATTTTGCCGGGATTGGGCGCCAGCATGGATGTCGCCCGATATCTTTCTTTCCTGCCTGGTGTATCTTCTGGTAGCGATGGCTTTGGAGGTATTCATGTGCGAGGAGGTGGCGCTGATCAAAATCTTTTCTTATTGGATGACATCCCCATTTACAACCCATTTCATATGTTGGGAGCCAGCTCCATCTTCAATACCGATGCCATCCAAAGTGTTGATTTCTCCAAGGGTTTTTTTAACCCAGAGCATGGAGGACGGTTGAGCTCGGTGCTTAATGTCCGCATGCGTGATGGTCATCGTAATCACAGCAGCATCGCAGCTGGAATCAGTGCATTGAGTGCGCACGCCGTATTAGAAATGCCCATCCTAAAGAAAAAAGGTACCATCATGGTGGCAGGCCAGCGAAGTCATGCCGGGTCTGCGATTCGGGCCTATTCACGGAAAAGAAAAGAAGATCGCGAAATTGATGGCTATTTTCAACCACAGTTCAGAGACATTTATGCAAAGGCTTTTCTTGATTTAGACCAATCAAACAAGATCATTGCAAATTTTTATGCGGGCGGTGACAACTTCACCGACACCGAAGCCTACGATTTTGCTGCTGAAGACACTCTTTTTAGTCTGGCCAGTCGTGATCAATACAAATGGGGTAACTTAAGTGGAGGTATCCGCTGGCTGCATTCGTTTGGCAATGAGATCTTCGCAAAAACAAGCGCGTACTTTACCACCTACGACTATGAATCTCTCAACGCAGTGCGTTGGGACCGTTCCCTAGATCCAAATTCGACGGAGCGAACCACAGAACTCACGGAATTTAGATCTCGGATCACCGAAAAGGGGATGAAATCAAAATTTGATATTATTTCGGGCTACAAGCATCAATTCGCACTGGGGTTTTCCTTTGCCCATTTTGACTACACCCCAGGCATTGTTGCTTATAATGGTTTCGGTGTGATCTCTCAAAAAATATTTTCAGAAGATCAAAAAATAAGATCATTGAGTGATCATCTTTTCGACGACCTCAATTTTCACAGCCAACAATGGTCAATTCATATGCAAGACCGTTGGGAAGTGAGCGATCAATGGTCTATTCATTCGGGTCTGTTTGGTAACCTCTTCACCAACCACCCAGCTAAATACTTTTCTTTGCAACCGCGGTTGAATATTAGATGGACGCGTAAGAAATCGACGCTTGACCTGTCACTCACATCCATGCAACAACCCAATCATTTGATCTCTGTGAGTGATAATGGCTTTCCAAATGAACTTTGGGTACCATCGACAGAAAACGTTGTACCCCAAAAATCCTGGATGGGAGATTTCACCTGGTCCTATGCAACGGGAGAAAATGCAACCTGGCGTTCCTCAATTTATTATAAGAAGATGGTAAACTTAATCTCGTTCCGAGATGATCCATCCTATTTGACTTTCGGCGCACTTGATAACATCGATGCCACGAGATGGGAGCAAGATGTGGTCATCGGAAATGGAAAAAGCTGGGGCATTGAAAACAGCTGGCAAATAGGAATGCCAAAATGCCAACTAAGCGGTACCTACACCTATGCCAGGAGCACCCGGCAGTTTGATAATAAATATTTGGGATTCGAATTTCCCTATCAATTTGAACGCCCCCATGAATTTGCAGTGCACACTCAAATTAAACTGAACCAGGACATGCTCCTTAGCATGTCGTGGCAGTGGGGAAGTGGTGTGGGAGTGCCCTTGGCCGAAGGGATTTATGACATTTTCGGTCAAGATGATTTTTATGTAGAGTCGATCGAGGTGCCCAGCAATGATATTGAATTGCTCACCATGCCAGCCTATCATCGACTAGATCTGTCCTTTGTCTACCGTCTCATCAAACCTAAATATGTTCACCAGCTCAAGGTGAGCCTGCTCAATGCTTACCATGCGCAGAATATCACCTTTCCAAAAATATTTCGGGAGGCGTTTGGTGGATCGATTACCTTTAGTAGCGGGCTTCCCTTCATTCCTTCACTTTCATACCAGATTTCCCTGCCCTAGAGTTGAAATATTTTTTTTGAGTATAACGTAGGGGAGATCTCGGTTGGATTTGTCTAGTAGTCGTACAGCAAATCAAATATATTATTAGACAGCTACCGTCAAATAATTTCTAAATCCGGCAGTATTTTATCAAGGAGTGCCTGAGTCCTGTCTTGGGCACTTTTGACAATGCTTGTCATCGAAAAATTGAACTATGTTACGAAATCAATTTTCGGTATGTCTTGTGGCATGCCTGGTCATCTCCATGACCGCTTGTAAGAAAGAACAACCCTTTGAAACGTCCTTAAGCCACTCAAAAAAAGTGCTGATTGATCAAAATGCTAATCCACGGCATCGATGTAATACTGATCTTCATATGCAACATAAATACCAACAGAATCAGAGGTATCGCAGAGCCATTCAAGAAGGACGTGCCATGGCCATGGAAAATTTTAAAAAATTAAATGCACGCTCCCTAAACACACTTTCGCTTTACACCATTCCGGTTCATTTTATTGTGGTGCATCGACCATCAGATCCAATGGGTAACGGCACCAATATTTCACATCAGCGAATAATGTCGCAGCTCGAAGCGCTTAATCTCGATTTTTTGAGAAGAAATTCCGATGCGGTTAACACACCTAATGTTTTCCCTGCCCAAAACAGTCAAATCCAATTCTGCATGGCTGCTTTCGATCCATCTGGCAATCCTACCAATGGAATTACACGCTACGCTACCAGGGATAACTTCGATGATCATGAATGGCAGATTAAAGGTGCAACCAGCTGGGATCCACTACGCTATCTCAATATTTGGATCGCACCTGACATCGAGGGCTTAGGGTATGCGTATTTGCCTTCTACTATATCCCTTCCGGAGCGCAATGAAGATGGCGTGGTCATTCTCACCTCCGCCTTTGGAGGTCCAAATTCCGGTGCAGAGACTCCCTTTGATTTAGGCCGCACCTTGACTCACGAGGTAGGCCATTATCTGGGGCTGGACCATATCTGGGGTGAGGGATGTAACATCGATGACGGCATCTCCGACACACCGGAGCAGCAAGCAGAAAATGTTGGTTGCCCAACCCACCCCAGTCCCTCCTGCAGTAATTCGGGTGACATGTTTATGAATTACATGGATTACACAGATGATCATTGCCTTAATGCGTTTACCACCGGTCAAGTCATGTACATGCGAAGGATTTTGGAAAGCTCCCGATCATCACTAATTCAACCAGGTAGAACGAATTGTAGCCAGGATCCTGATGAGCCAACATGCAGTGATGGCATAAAAAACGGCTTGGAAACGGACGTCGATTGCGGAGGACCCGATTGCCCACCATGTAGCAACCCTGCAGTGGCCGATGCAGGCGTATTAAGCGTGGAAGCACAAAATGAGGGGAATGGCTGTGCCTCAGGCCTGGCGTTGGTCGTAACCCTCAAAAATTACGGCAATACCCAGATCAAATCCATGGAGGTGGTCATCAAAACCGCTGATCAGGTGGTTAAGGAGGTCCAATGGAACGGCAATCTGACATCAGGATCGACGGCTACCCTACTCGCTGAGTCCTTAATGCTCTCCACTGGATCTCATACCATACAGGTGGCGACTAAAAATCCGAATGGTAACGCAGATTCTGATCCTAGCAACGATGCTGCGCGCACAACCATTCACCATCAGGGAGGCATGTCCCTCCGCCTTCGGATACAACCTGATGATTATGGAAGTGAAATTACCTGGCAGATCAGGAGCACTGCGGGTGAGGTGTTCGCAAAAGGAGGATCCTATGACGACTATGATCTGGATCTGATCGAAGAGCAGATTTGTATTCCCGATGGTTGTTATCGATTAGTCGTGAACGACGATTACGGAGATGGCATCTGTTGTGACTATGGTGAAGGTTGGTACACTCTCTCCCATGAATCCGGCCGAGTCTTGGTAGATTCTGATGGATACTATGGTTATCGGGAAACCACTAGGTTTTGCATCGAAAACCAGTCTGTGGGCAGACAAGCCACCCAGCGCTCCATCAGAACCAAAGTGCCTCCAAAGAAAAAAAGAACCCTACCAAGGCCCACCCGTGAAATTAATTAAAGCGCCAAAAAACGGGGCACTGGAAAAATGGTCATGCGTCGGTATGACCATTTCTCTTTTGACTTGGCATCGGCAAAGTTAATAGCTGCACCAACCGATGGCCCAAAAGCGTCCACATCGAACCCCTGAATTGATCCAATGACACCAGGAAGACAGTGAAACAGCCCCAAAAGAATAGCCATCGCTCCGCACTTCTTGCAGACCTTTTGCTTAGCTTAGCTGTCCAAATTGGAACCATTTTTAAGATGACGGGAGTTTTTGTACAATCGGAAATAGGACACCTCAAGAAGGTCGTTGTCCATCGACCTGAAGCTGGTATTTCCAGGGTCAGTCCCAAACAATCGGATGAATTATTATTCGATGACATTGTGTACCTGCCAAAAATCCAGGAAGAACACGACACATTTACATCAGTGCTCAAAAAATTAATTGGCCCTGAAAATGTAATCTATATTTCCGATCTGTTGTTGGAGGCTTTAAGGGCCGACCAAGAGGCACAAGAAGAAATCATTGCCCGTATCATTGATTTTGAAGAGCTACCCTCAAAATATATCAAGACCTTAAGTGAATTGGCGAATGAGCAACTTGCCAATGTCTTAATCAGTGGTTATTTGCCTGACCAGGATCTTTATTTATTTGATCCCATTCCAAATTTTATTTTCACTCGCGATATTGCGGTCACCATCAAAGATCAAGTAATTATCACCCGGGCAGCCAAGGAAGCACGTCACCGCGAAAATTTTCTCACCCGTTTTATTTTTTATGCCCATCCTTATTTTCGAGAGTTGCATCGCGACCAGCGCGTGATTAACATGAATAATGTTGAATTATTTCCACGATCGCGCCGGGGAGAGCAAGTCAGTATCGAGGGGGGAGATATGATGGTTTTCTCGGAGAATCATTTTCTCATCGGGTGTAGCGAACGTACGACCGAACACGCCATCCACTCCCTGAGAGATGTTTTATTTGATCGAGGTTTGGTCGATAATGTGGTTCAGATCAACATTCCAAATGATCGCTCCTTTATGCACATCGACACGATTTTTACCCGGATTAATCACAAGCATATTGTCTGCTACCGTCCCCTGGTCTACGATGGCTTGAGTTCTTATGTCACCGTCTATCGTCGCAATGGCAGTAAGGCGATTTATCATTCGGTTAAAGATTTCGTACACTCAGAAATTAATTCAGAGATGGAATTTATTTTTTCCGGCGATGGTATTTCTCCCTACCAAGAGCGCGAGCAATGGACCGATGGCTGCAATTTGGTGGCGGTGAAACCGGGTGTGGCCATCACATATGATCGCAATACGCGTACGATGCAAGCACTCAAGCGATACGGATACCAATCGGTAGCTGCACACGATTTATTACAGCCCAGTTTTGATGCTTCCCAGTTAGAAAACACCATTGTTCAAATTCCGTCTGGTGAGCTATCTAGGGCCCGAGGTGGATCCCATTGTATGACTTGTCCCCTCCTACGTGAAGGATAAGCAATAAATGGTTAATGTAAAAAGTGCATGGTTCAACATTAAAAAAGAAATAAATGAGATTAATAGCCGAAATAAGACTTTGCGACATTAAAGATCCAGTGGTCTGGAGAAGGGTGGCGCTTCCGATGGAATTAACTTTTGATTCACTCCATTTGATTTTCCAGGCTGCCATGGGATGGGAAAACCAGCACCTGTACAGTTTTAAGGAAACGAGAAAATCACGGTATTTCGAAATTACTAGTCCCCATCTTGAGGAATCTGGCATTGATGCCACCAGAGCTTCAGCAAGCAAGGTGCTATGGAGTTATTTCAACCAATTTGTGATGGAAGATCAACCACGAGACACGTTCTTCTATCTCTATGATTTTGGAGATGATTGGCTGCATGAAGTTAGCATCCTTGAACTTGACCGATCAGATCGGAGCGGTGCAGAGCTACTTGACGGTGGTGGAGCTTGTCCACCGGAAAACTGTGGTGGTCATCCCGGCTACGCACGGATGAAGGATTATCTCAATGGCAAAATGTCTAAGAAAGAATACTATGATTGGATGACAGCTCAAGATGCCGAAAATTGGGATGTGCATCATTTCGATTTAAAGCGCATGAAGCTTAGGGTGAAAGGTTGGAAGATGTTGCGGTAGTTGTGTTACTAGGCTAGTGGTAGGCATTTTCGCTTGATAAATCTTGTCTAAGTTTTCGCGGTAGCTCTGTCACTAAGCTGGCTCGTGCCCTAAGAAACGTATTCTACGTCGTGACACTCACCAAATTTTCGTAGATCGGTAGCCAGTCATCTTCCCATAAAACAAATCAATCTCACCAGCAGTACCCTTGCAAAACTTTACCATTCTTAAGGTCCCACCAATCTGCCAGATGGATTTGTGGATAACATGTTAGGATGTGGTGGATAAATAATGTTATCACTACAATACAAAATACATGTAAAATAGCTATCCTTGATATAAGGTAGCTGCTTGCCTCTAATTTCTAAGCACCGTTGATGAGCCCCAGAGAACGTTGTGTTCGTGTTCTTCTACTTATTTTGGGTAATCCCTATCGATTCACCCTTAAGGAACTATCTACGCAGTTGGATCAGATCACCAATGAAGGTGTCAAGAGCGATCTTGCAACGCTGCGACGCATGGGCCTCCAGGTAGACCATATCATTCGAAATGGTTATCGGTATGCATTATTGCCGGATAGTGATTTCAAGGCTCTTGAATATCTTCAACCCCTATCTGATGTCGAAAAAGCGCGCATTGGCAGGGCCTTGGATTATCTAAATGAGAAGGATCGAATTTACTTGCGCAAAAAACTAGCTAGTCTATATGACTTTCAAAAACTAGGGTTGCGAGCACTGCGTCGACCGGCTCTCGAGAGAATCGACCGCCTGGAATCCGCTCGCAAATCCAGAATGCAAGTATGCCTGGTGAACTACCGAAGCAATAGCGGCAGCGTTCGAGACCGCAAGGTGGAGCCCTATTTTGTGGATGCTGAACTGGATACCTTACAAGCATTTGACTTGGAAGAGCAAACTCCCAAGCATTTCCTACTGAGCCGTATTGAACGCGTTGAGTTGTTGGACCAGCCTTGGCGGTGTGAATCAGAACATCATTTCCAAAAAACCGATGTGTTTCGCATTGCCAATAACCGTCAGGTTATGGTTCAATTGAATCTAGATGTTTATGCCTACAACGCTTTAGTGGGTGCTTATCCTAAGGCACTTAGTGAGATTGAACCAGCATCCGCACCCTTAACCTATGAGTTTCAGAGCATGGTCAATGAAGATTTTATTGGACTCAGCAATTTTATTTTAGGCAATGCAGCCATGAGTGCAATTGAGATCGTGTCACCGGAGGCGTTGAAAGAAAAAATTAACGGAATGGCAAAAAAAATTCAAAAAAAATATCAGGTGGTGTAAAAATGACACTTGGTCAAATACATCTTTGAAATCAAAGAAACAAACCATGAGAATATATCTACATCTTACTCCCAATCGTGAACCGGTACCATTTGACTACCAGCAATACCTGGTGGGGGCTTTTCACAAATGGCTAGGCGAAAATGAGCTGCACGATGATATCAGCTTGTATTCCTTGTCGTGGTTAACTCGTGGACAAGCGACCAACCGAGGATTAGATTTTCCCAATGGCAGCACTTTTTTTATCAGCAGTTTTGCCGATGAACTTTTGGCCAACTTGATCCAAGGGGTATTTAAGGGAACCGACATTCGTTGGGGTATGGAAGTACACGAAGTCACCATCCAGCGCACTCCGGATTTTGGTGAAGAGCAGCGGTTTTTTGCCCAGAGTCCGATCCTGGTGAAGCGAAAAGAGGAGGGTGCCAAGCACCACACGTACTATTTTCCAGGTGACGAGTTTGTTGACGACTATTTGACCCATACCCTGCAACATAAATTAGCGAAAGCTGATCTCAAGCATAATGTCACCGTCAAATTTGATCCTGAGTACAATAAGCCTCGGATCAAGAAAAATAGATTCAATGACATCGATATTAAGAGTGCACTCTGTCCGGTGATCGTATCCGGTCATTCTCGAGCAGTGCAGTTTGCCTGGGAGGTGGGTGTCGGTAATAGTACGGGGATTGGTTTTGGGGCGTTGAAGTGAGGGTTAATATTGAAAAAATATGAAGACGGATATTTCGATCTTATTTGAAGAACCAGTTCTCGACACTGAAGTCGAACTAGTAATCGAACCACTAGCACCATTCTCAATTGTTAGCACACTTCCGGGCTCCTTTTATAAGAGTCTCGATGGTCCAACGAACGTCAATTTATGTGGCATCTTTGAAAACATTTTAGGTTGGCACATTGGACCGAAGGAGCGGAAGAAAATTCTGAAACATGTAAAGAGCGTGCACAAGAAAAAATTCAAGACCGCAGAAATTTCTGTCGTCGAATCTCGGGTAGGCTATCAGTCGATACTTGGACATCTATTTAAGGAGATTCTAAGGGTTGTGCCTTCGATTGACTGTCGATATGATGACTTATGGAAGCAGCAACTTTTTAGATCTGGTTACTCACATCCAAAAGGGACACCAAATTTGAGTTACCAGTTAATTGCCCTAAAAAATCGTCTCGATAAGGATGCTAATGGAGTTGTTACTAATGAAGAGATTGATAGATTCCACAAGGACCACAAAAGTAATTTTCCAATGTATTATACAGCACCAAGAAAAAGAGAATTTATTGTAGTTGACTCAGTATATAAAATCAAAGCCCTTATGAATAAGGGCCTACGGAATGCTCTTTCCTTAGCTTTAGAGGATCGAAATATTTCTTATTTAGGAGTCAGCGAAGGGTGGGCAGATATTAGACTTATGGAAATATGAAGGAGTTCCAGCACTTTTATAGTCGATACGGGCAGGCACTACTGGCAAGTAACGACATTGAGGGTATTAAACAAGAAATAAAGTATTTACTTGTTGATGCACTTAATCACTTTCGTTTAGCTGCTAATTTTTATGAAGGTGTCGTGACTACACCCTATTCGTATAAAAATATTAGAGACAATAAGACCCAAAAGGGTGAATTTCTAGCATCGCACATTCTCACTAATAATAAGTCTGCAAAGGGAGTATACGACTATGCCCAAAAGATCATTTCCTTAATTGACAATAACACCCTGAATCTTTCTAAAAATGAAAGCGTAAAGCAGAGAATTGCTCCCTCAGTTGGAGAATACAACAATGGAAAATCACGGCATACACCAAAGGCAAGTATGTTTGAAGCAATATGTTGTTTATTAACGACTCTGACTCGACAGAAACCCTGTATTTCACCCAAAGATGAAAAGGGGGTGAATATTAACCATTGTATTATTCCAGATTTGGGCTTAGCTGACTTGAGGTCGTTTGTGCAGCTATTTCAAAACATGCTTAGTAGCGGAACATCCAGCACCTTGTTAATTGGTAAGGTTAAAAAGGACAATACCAAGTTCAAACCACTACCACCAGAGATTTACTATGGCAATTTTCCAAATCCACCCAAGAGTGGCTACTTAGCAACTCTTGGAGTTATTGCTTCAATTGCGGAATGGGGCAAAGAAGCTGAGCAGACAGCCTGGGCCAACAAGGTACTCGAAAGTCTCAAAGATACTACACTATATCTCGTAACATACGGAGATGCCAAACCCTTCAAGTACAGTCACTTTGTGATTGATATCGCAAAGCAAGGCCGACTTCGACAGATCATTGATAGCATTTTCCATACTCAACTTTTTGGTAAGTCAAGATGGAATTTCTCTTCGAAAGCAGATCAGACGGACTATGAGAAGTTTGACCTTTTCGCAAGTCGATTTCTGCAACTCTTCAATGGTCCTTCTCTAAAAGACTTTATTTCATTCAGAGGTGAATACCAATACCACCTTGAGATTATATTTAAAACATATTTTATGAAAATCGAGAATATACCGCATGATATTGTTCAATCGGCAAGAGAATTAGGCAAATGGTTAAATTACGTTGCATATGTTGCAGCTAAGGAGGAAGACTCGAACACCAAGAGTGAAGAGTTTAAGAAGGCCAAGGCAAAAGTTTTGGTTGAGCTGGAGAGCACAGCTTTCTCGGCTAAGTCTGGTGATTCACTTATCGCTCAAGTAGTCACCAGGGCAGGACGTATCTCTGGAATGGACGCTCCAGTCAGTGCCACTTTATTCTTGGAGAACACATGCTCGGGTGCAATTGAGCTGGAGAAAGCCAGAAATCTAATTATGGCATTTTCCCGGTTAAAAAGTAAATATCAAAGGGCAGGCTCAGCAGCGGGAGATGCCAAAATAATTCCATCCGAAGATTCATCTCAATATGAAGAGGAATAGTAATTAGAACATAAATAATAAAATATCCGACTATGATAATTAAAGGAATACTTGTGTCAATTATTGCGCCCTTCGAAAATCATATTGCGAATGGCGGAGAAAAATTATTGGGTAACGCTTCATCTATCAAAAGGAGGCCTGATGGTAGAGTCTATGTTTCGGGTCAGATGCAGAGGCATGTGTTGTTTAGCGCAATAGATCGGTTGAACCGTGATGATGATGGACACGGTGATACTTACGTATCAAACGGAGATGGAGTAAGCAACCAGATTGAAGTAGACCTTCGAGCAGATATGGGAGGCTTTATGCATCCTTCTAAAGGTGATTATTCTGGACGTCGCATTGCTCCTTTATCAGTTACTCCGGCGGTCGCTCTACAAACTAGTGAAGTAGGTCGTGATTTATTAATCAGACTCAAGATGAATGGGACCGATGGCAGTCAGAAACAAGCACTTGCCACTCGAGAATTCAGTCAATCAGATCTCATGGTAATGAATTTCTTTTTGGATATAACGACATTAAGTATCTCAAAAGCATTTCAATATGAAAATGAATTTCACATTAGTACTCATTTCTTTAAGCATGCCAGTGAAGATGAACGACGACGGCGAGTCAGATTGTTTTTGGAGGCCACAAGATCAATGACTGACTATGCAAATCAGTCAAGAAATGCTGTGAATGGTGAACCAGAACAAGTTCTCATAGTGTTAGACACTAAGCTTAGCAGAAAATCCAGCAAGTATTTCACAACCAACGACCTAGAAAGAAGTAACATCATTGCAGAATTAAACGAACGTGGCGCCAAAGTAATAATTGGTAATGATAAAGAGGAGAAAAGTGTTGCTAAAGCTTATTCCGAGGCATTTGCATTTTTGCCCGAAAATGAGTTGTATGATCCCAGCGATAAGGATGACCAAGGCAATGAGATAATCCAATCATTTGCTGATGTATTTGGAAGTGACTAATGGAAATACTGGCTAAACCTTCAGGTGTAACGTTGAGGGAGCATACAAATAATGTGGTTAGAGAAGGTCATCAAATTGTTGACAACTACCCCTTTGTGATCAAAAAGTATCAATTGCTCACTGGTCGGAGCCTCACAAAGCGGATTGATGGAGCTTGTAAATTTCATGACGAAGGTAAGAAACATTCGAGATGGCAGAATGCCTGCAGAAAAGACCACAATGCATTCTTGGATTGGAAGGCAAAGTTTGAAAATACCTTTCACGAATATGAAAGAGCAATTCAGAATGCTGGCAAAAACCTGATGAAAGCCAATATACGTCATGAGATTGATTCAGTCATACGACATCCTAATTTACCCTTGCCAATTCAAGTAGCCATCGCTGCACATCATGGCAAATTGTCAAGATTTCACGAATCGAAATGGATAGAACCGCCCTTTCTCATAGATGGTAGTCCTGAAGTCTGGCGACGATTAAGACTACTTAACAGTAAATTCAGTGAGCATCCACTCAAAAACTTTCGCCAAGCAGTAAGATCGCACTACGAGTATGCAGGAGTACGCAGTTTATTGCGACTTGCCGATCACCGAGCCAGCATTATTGAAACCGGGAGATTTGTTCCTGACTATGTGCCTTTCAAATATCGATTCCCGGCCCAATGGAAAAAAAGACCTGTTCAAAAGATTGCGGAGAACAATTGGGACAATGACCTACTGTTGATTCGAGCACCCACTGGGGCAGGAAAAACATCTGCAGCACTTCTATGGGCTCAAAAACAGATTGATGATGGTCGAGCGGATCGTTTAGTTATCGCAATGCCAACTCGTTTCACTTCCAATGCACTTGCCATAAGTGTGACAGAAAATTTATCTAACACAGGACTATATCATTCAAGTGCATGGTTTGCAAATTTCCATGAGCAGACAAAAAAGGGTGACACACCTCGGCATGTGGCAAAGATGATGCATGAATTTGCTCGGATTTTTCAAACACCCGTAACAGTTAGCACAATTGATCATCTACTTATTTGTCTGACTTTATGTCGAGAAGATCACCACGCTATCACATTTAACTTGGCAAATAGCTGTGTAGTCATTGATGAAGCTGATTTCTACGACGATTTTACACAAGCAAATATTCTGGTCTTGTTAGAAATTCTAAATGAGTTGCGGGTTCCAGTATTAATTATGAGTGCCTCTCTTCCGATATCCAGTCTGAGAATGTACCAATCGACCGGATTCAAAGTCCACAAGATTCTAGAAGATAACTCGGATAGCGAACGAACACGCTGCAAACTGAGGTCAAAGCTGAAATATGATAAGGTGGATGACTTGGAAACACTGCTTTCTAGATGTACAAGACAGCCAACAATAATCTATGCAAATACCGTGGCTAAGGCTGTGGCCTTTTATGATTGGTTCAAAGAAAATTCCAATACCGAACCTATGTTATATCATAGTCGCTTTACTGAGCCAGACAAGCTCGAGAAAGAAAAAATCCTCCTTCAGAATTTAGGCAAACAGGCATGGATCAATGGCACCGCTAGAGGAATAGCTATTCTCACTCAAATTGGGGAGATGAGTATTAATATTAGTGCCAACTTTATGGTAAGTGATGTTTGTCCAATTGATAGACTTGTACAGCGAGCTGGTAGACTTGCACGGTTTCATAATAAACCTGGCGACCTCTATGTCCTTGAACCACAAAAAGATGGGAAAATTTATCCCGCCCCATATGGCAGGTATAACAAGAGCGCTAGGCAATGGGAAGCGAACCATTCTCTTATCCATA
Organism: Saprospiraceae bacterium; assembly: GCA_965223215.1. Taxonomy (GTDB): domain Bacteria; phylum Bacteroidota; class Bacteroidia; order Chitinophagales; family Saprospiraceae; genus JABDMH01. The sequence continues at coordinate 2,560,263 of CBDCVZ010000010.1, forward strand.
CTTTGCAGCTTTTGCAACTAAAGAATTATTCCGCACGAGACCTTGTGCAACTTATTAATAAAATATATGGGGAGTTGGATGATTTTTCAGTTCGCGCAATTGCGAATGCCAGGATTCTCAAAGAATCCTTTGTTAATAACTGGATCATATTACCTCACGCAATGAACGAATTAGACGACACAGACACTGTATTTTGGAAAAGCCGCGATATTGACAATCAAATATCTGTACTTACATCCTTTCCAGAAAATCCATACTTCTCCAACTTTCTAGATTGGCAAGCTTATAAAATCGAGCAAGCAGTCGATCTGCCTATCTATATTGTGAGGCAAGGAATTAGAAATCATAAAATTGACAATACTCAAAAAGTGTATCTGAAAGAGGACAAGGAGCAGATATTTTGTACCTATCCAGGCATATATACCAAAGAAAAGGGTTTATATTTCCTACCAAGAGAGCCTGAAAGCCAGATTCTATAGCCTGTAAGATTGCAATATTAACTTACATCGAATTCCAGAGGGCGAAAGGTTTGACAACTGGCGCTGGGCAGATTAAGGCAAACGAAATAAAAAACGTCGGTTCACTGGACATACTGATCAGACCACATGACCACGAACCTACTTGCGGTAAGAAATATTTTTGATAAAAAATTAGACGGAGAGAGTTCAATCGAGACAGTGAACAACTACTATTGCTAATGCTATTTAACATCTCATAAATTTGGAATTTATGCATTTGCACCAAAAGAAAGAATCTCAATTAAATCACTTCAGCGACTGGTAGGTTGGCTATCCCTTCTAAGAAATCAAGACTTACCGCCTCGACGTAGACTTGGATTTCCCAGAACACTAATTCGTCATGAGAATTAACGGAACTTTCATTGCCTACTTCCATCTATGCCACCGCAAACTGTGGCTCTTCTGCAATGGCATTCGTCTGGAAAATGCAACGGATAGTACCTTTGTCGAAACCGGTAAACTGATCAGCCAAACTACCTACACTCCCCGTCCACAAAAATGGCGGGAACTTTCGCTGCCGGGCATTAAGATCGATCACTTCGATCCTACGACCAACACGGTAAGAGAGGAAAAAAAACCGAAAGCCTAACCAAATGATTAGCATCAAGTGTCTCGATGGTCCTCGACATACGTTCCACCGTACCATACGCACTTGCGTACTATAATAATAAGACGTACCTTCGTAGCATACGCAATGCCGTACTATGCAACATGTAGGAAAACCAGTTACTGGAAATGACTTCTTAGGTCGAAGATCCGAACTACAACTTTTAAAGCAATACCTGCTCATGGGCCAAAGCGTCGTCTTAATCGCCCCTCGTAGGTTTGGTAAGACATCTCTTGTACTCCAGACATTACAGCAACTGAAGAAAGAAAAATATTATACCGCTTTTGTTGATGTGTTTGCTAATCCTACCCTTCCCCTGCTTGCCAGAGAAATCACGGCTGAAGTATTGAACAATCATGGCCTCAAGAAACAGTTTACCAATATCTATCAAAATACCCGGGCACTATTAAAAAACATCAAACTCAAAGCGACTATTGAGGATTTTGATTTCATGCTGGGTTTCGCTGATCAAAATCAAAATGAGTGGGATTTGTTTGGAGAGAGCATTGATTTTATTGAGAAATTTACTTCAAAGAATAAGGCACGCATGTTTTTTGCCTTCGATGAATTTGGAGAAATCAAGAAATTTGACCAGAACGACAAGATCATCAAATTGATTCGAGCCCAAATTCAACTGCAAAAGAACAGCACTTACATTTTTTCAGGTAGCTACGAATCGGTCATGCAATCCATCTTTGTGAGCCGCAAGAGTCCATTCTACCGAATGGCACACATCATCCGGCTTGGATACCTTGAGCATAAAGTTTTGCAGCGTTTTTTTAAAAGAAAAACCACGGAATACAATATTCCAATTACGCATCACGAACTGGAGGCCTATTTAGATATTTCCAAAGGACATCCCTATTATGCACAATTACTTCTTCAGCAATTGTTGCTGTTTTACATTATCCACCATAGAATTCCAACCCGTGATGAAATGATCACAGAGTTACTGGCCATCGAAAAGGATTACCTAGAAAAGAACTGGGAAGACTTGAGTGGAAATAAAGAACACGTGGCAGTCCTCCGCTACCTAATTCGGGATTCATCTGGCATCTATGGATATGCTCGCAAGAAAAATATTAACGCATTTCGATCACTCAGTAAGCTGGAGAATATGGGCATATTGTATAAAAAAGAAAAGCAATATCACTTCTATGATCCCCTATTCGAACTCTGGATTGCCGAAAACATCAACTAAGCCACGATGACACCTACGGCCACTCACATCGCCTACTACCATCTCTGCCACCGGAAACTATGGCTGGCCTGTAATGGAATTCGTTTGGAAAATGCAACCGATAATACCTTCGTGGAAATCGGTAGACTGATCAGTGAAACCACCTACACACGTCGTCCACAAAAATGGCGGGAACTTTCCCTGCCCGGCATTAAGATCGACCACTTCGATCCTACGACGAACACAGTAAGGGAAGTAAAGAAAAGTCCAAGACTGGAGAAAGCCCATATTGCCCAGGTACAGTATTATTTGTATCGCCTGGAAGAAGTGGGCATTGATAAACCGCAGGGCATCATTGAGTATCCCAAACAGAAAAAAACGATGAAGGTACCCTGGAATGAAGAAGCTCATCAAGCTGTCAAAAGCTGGGTGGTGGGTATTCGAACAGTGCTCGATCGACAAAAATGTCCGGAGGTGATTCAAAAGGCATATTGCCGGACCTGTGCATTCAGAGATTTCTGCTATGTATGATCTCATGGAAAGATGGCTATTTATCACTGCTTTTTTGGTGACATATTGAATGTCGTTACTCCAGACACTCCTTGTTAAAAATCGCGGCGATGATCCTACATTTTGTCGTGACTTGATGACCGTTTAAAGGAAGAATTGTATACAAACCACACATTCTATTGCGCAATGATAATTTGAAATGAGAAAGGCCTATTATCTCTTCAATCCCGGCCGCATGAGCCGTAAAGATCAAACCCTGCGCTTTGATCCGGTGGCAACGGATGAAAATCCGGAGCCAAAACCGCGATATCTGCCCGTCCAGGGTGTCAGTGCCTTGTATGTTTTCGGAAGTATTGATGCCAACAGTGCGATGTATAATTTCCTGGGACAAAATCAGATACCAGTCCACTTTTTTGATTACTACGATCACTATACCGGAAGTTTTCAACCAAGGGTACATTTGCTGGCCGGACAGATGATCATTGCCCAGTCTAAAACTTACCTATCGAAGAAGAAACGCCTGAAAATTGCTCAAAAGTTCGTCTCGGGAGCTACGTTTAACATGCTGAAAAACCTACGCTATTATCAAAACCGGGGCCGGGGTTTGGCGGCACAAATCGAAACCATAGAAAAACTAAGAAAAGAAATACCTAACACAAGGGAAATCGAGCAACTCATGGGCATTGAAGGGAACAGTCGCCAAACCTATTACATCGCTTTTGACGACATTGTCGAAGACTATGCTTGGGAGGGCCGGAGAAAGCGACCTCCCCAAAACGAGCTGAATGCTCTAGTGAGCTTCGGCAATTCACTTTGCTACACTGCATGTCTTGACGGGTTGTATAACTCGCAACTCGATCCGACCATAAGTTTTTTACATGAACCAGGGTATCGCCGGTTTAGTTTGGCTTTGGATGTAGCGGAAATTTTCAAGCCCATTCTGGTTGACCGTTTGATCTTTAAGTTATGCAACCGTAAAATGCTGCAAGCCCGGCATTTTGATTTCATTGATGAGGCTTGTTTCTTAGCAGATGCGGGCCGAAAGGCGGTGGTGAAAGCATGGGAAGAAAGGCTGCAACAAACGATTCAACACCGCACCCTCAACCGCAAAGTGAGTTACCGGCATTTAATTAGGCTCGAATGTTACAAATTGTCTAAATTCCTACTGGGAATGGAGGCCGAATACCGGCCCTTTAAAATCTGGTGGTAAGAATGTATGTCATTGCGGTGTATGATGTAGAAAGTAAACGAACGGCCAAGATGCTAAAACTTTGTCGACAGTACTTGCATTGGATTCAAAACTCGGTGTTTGAGGGGGAGATTACGGAAGTCAAACTCAAGGAATTGATCATCCGGAGCAAGAAAATTATGGACGAAAGTTATGACAGCTTTATCATCTTTCAAAACCCGCATGGAAACTGGCTTACCAAACAGATCATCGGTATGGAAAAGTCAAGTCTAGACCAGATGCTATAGGCGTCGTTAAGTAGCAACCACGAGCTAAAACCTCCAAAGTCCTTTGACATATCTATTTAAAACTCTGATTGTAAACCTGTTATGAAGTCGTCGCTGACCGGTCCATTTTACCGTATCACAGGTGCCCTGAGTTTATTTAGTGGTAATCATGACTTGGATACAAAGTATGCTATTGAAACTCAATCTTTTATATATTTGGTCAATCGGGCCATTAATTGCACCTCCTGGAATTGAAATACTTGGTGAAGTAATATTGCCAGCTGCTCGTGTCGCCCATTAATTGCACCTCCTGGAATTGAAATAGGTCAAACTGACCTGTTCAGGTGATATCGTGAGTGCCATTAATTGCACCTCCTGGAATTGAAATTTATGGTAAATTTTGAAATCAAAATGAGTGAAGCAACCATTAATTGCACCTCCTGGAATTGAAATATGACTCGTGTTAAAGCTGCTGAGCAGGATGACGACCTTTAATTGCACCTCCTGGAATTGAAATTTTTAAATCTTCCTCATTCATTGGAAGTGCGATATCCTTTAATTGCACCTCCTGGAATTGAAATCCTGATCATCCTCAAAACGCGATTCAAATTCATCAGCCCTTTAATTGCACCTCCTGGAATTGAAATCCGCGTTGTATTGTATCGATACAAAGTACCAGAACTCCCTTTAATTGCACCTCCTGGAATTGAAATCTGTTAAAAATCTTAGTGATCGATACAGAATTAATTCCTTTAATTGCACCTCCTGGAATTGAAATAAGCTTTTTATTTGTTCTGATGAAACTCCCCCAGGCACCTTTAATTGCACCTCCTGGAATTGAAATAATCAGGGTTTTGAAAAGAAACCCGGCAAGTAACCTCCTTTAATTGCACCTCCTGGAATTGAAATTGCCGGAGGCGCCACCTGCTGCATTGACCGAATTTGCCTTTAATTGCACCTCCTGGAATTGAAATTTGGGTATACAACTTTAGAAAACCAGACAGGTGGTGCCTTTAATTGCACCTCCTGGAATTGAAATAGACATTTAAATCAACTTCCGACAAGGACTCGGAACCTTTAATTGCACCTCCTGGAATTGAAATTGAAGAAAATCCTGATCTGAGCCCGATAGAAATCATCCTTTAATTGCACCTCCTGGAATTGAAATATTAGATGGACTTGCAGATGGTGGTGATGATCCTCCCTTTAATTGCACCTCCTGGAATTGAAATTTATGACATCCAAGGTCAATGTGCTGGCAGTCATTCCCTTTAATTGCACCTCCTGGAATTGAAATCCAGTGCACACATGCTTTACAACGCTTTGCAATCACCTTTAATTGCACCTCCTGGAATTGAAATTCTTTTTGACGTGTACTTTCTGAGCATCAATCTGTCCTTTAATTGCACCTCCTGGAATTGAAATTGCATAAGTTGGGCCGCTCACTACTCCGCTATTTGGCCTTTAATTGCACCTCCTGGAATTGAAATATTTTTTGATTATCTTCTTTCGATAACATACGCTCACCTTTAATTGCACCTCCTGGAATTGAAATTTTGCAAAACAATACTGGACAAATGATTATCATGACCTTTAATTGCACCTCCTGGAATTGAAATGAAAAATTAGCTATATCTTCAAAATCAAAAGACGTCCTTTAATTGCACCTCCTGGAATTGAAATCCCATACTGGCGATGAATGCCAGCATCCAGGGCAAACCTTTAATTGCACCTCCTGGAATTGAAATGAGAACAGATTTATAACTTGGAAGATGGATCTACCCCTTTAATTGCACCTCCTGGAATTGAAATGCACTAGCATCAGCTGCATCACTAGAAAATACCTCACCTTTAATTGCACCTCCTGGAATTGAAATCCTTTGTGTTTTGGATGCATATTGTGATTTTCGTATCCTTTAATTGCACCTCCTGGAATTGAAATTTGAGGTCTTCCTCGACGATTGGAGGTTCTTGGTTGCCTTTAATTGCACCTCCTGGAATTGAAATTCGGTTGGCATGCGGCCAGACTGGCAACGGCATCACCTTTAATTGCACCTCCTGGAATTGAAATCTGGCAAGGGGGGCGACTACCAGCATCCAACAGATGCCTTTAATTGCACCTCCTGGAATTGAAATCTGGTCCCAATGAGGGATCGTACAACCGAATTACTGCCTTTAATTGCACCTCCTGGAATTGAAATTGTTTGGAGAATGGTCTACCTGGTATTGAGAATTCCCCTTTAATTGCACCTCCTGGAATTGAAATGCGTATACCGCGGCAAGTTCCTTTCCTATCACTGAACCTTTAATTGCACCTCCTGGAATTGAAATTTTATAAAAGGACCTATAAAATCAAATCACTTGAAGCCTTTAATTGCACCTCCTGGAATTGAAATCCCTTTCGTAAAGCTACGTTTTATATCGATTACGGCCTTTAATTGCACCTCCTGGAATTGAAATACTGAAATATCTTCAAAAGCTAAATACGCGGCGGCTACCTTTAATTGCACCTCCTGGAATTGAAATTTATCTGATCAACTACATTGCAAGGTAGCAATCCAGCCTTTAATTGCACCTCCTGGAATTGAAAGAATCATTGGTCATTTCCAATAACTGGCTTCTACCTGTTGTATAGAACGACATTACCTATGCCACGAAGTCCGTCCAATTATTACAATACGCAAGTGCGTATGGTACGGTGCAGCGTATTGCGTGGTATCATCCTGGAATTGCACTGACGTCAACTCATCAATACCATTTCTGAAAAAGTGCATGCAAGCTAAAAAAAACTTGGTCCTTGGATATTGTTTATCCTAGCTGGGTCAGCGCCACCCATACTGACACAGCGGCAAGATGTCGTCTGCAAATTGCACCTCCTGGAATAAAAATTCACACAACCCTACCCTACATCTCCAAACGTTGTGGAAAATCGGGAATTTTATTAATTAATTCGTTGGGCAGTCCTTCGCGTTTGATGAGCTCGAATGCATCATACAACTCACCCTTGGCCGTGTAGGCCTGATAGTGAAGCGTATCTTTCACAATACGGATTATTTGAAACAATTGGGTGTTCCCAGCTTTTCTGGTCATCCACGATTTATCACTGATGTCATACATTTTCGGACCACTCACCGACACCACGTACATGGTGCCAGATGATGCATCGTGCAAGTTGGTACCATCGCTCTTATTACTTACCCGGCCACGACCGTAGGCATGATCATGCCCTTGTAGTACGATGTCAACGCGGTGTTTGTCAATGATTGGTTTAAGTGCCGCCCGGAGCTCTGGATTGTCGCGATTGGGCTTGGTGGAAAAGAGCGGATAATGGAGTGTGATCGCCGTCCAGGTTCTCGGTCCATGCGTAAGCACCGAATCTAGCCACCGTACTTGGGCCTCCTTAAAACTCGGTGACTCATCTATCTGCTCGGCATCAAGAGAAATTAATTTAAGTTGTGGGTAATTAATCTCATAGCAGGTCTCCTCCAGACCCGCCGGCCCATTCGCTGGCAAATTAAATTGCGGTTTCCATTGTGGTGAAAGCACGACATCTTTGTATTCGTGGTTGCCCGGTGTCATGATGCTGGGGATCTTGGCGTGGATAAAAGATCCCGCATAAAACCATTCGGCCCATTCCAGGTCTCGCGCAGAACGATTAATGAGATCGCCGGCATGAAGCAAAAAATCTACCTTTGGCATGGTGCTGTAAGCCTTCCGAATCACACGCGACCACATCGACTTCACTTCATTTTGTGCATCCCCAAAATAGATAAAGGAAATACCGTTCGCTTCCGGATCAGGCATGGTAAATTCAATCCATTCACTCCAATAATCATCATGGCCCACCCGATATACATAGGCAGTACCCGCTACCAGGTCACTCAAAACGGCTGCATAGTAATTGGCCTCGATCTGAGGTTCGGATTTATATTGATTTGTGAAGTATGTACGTGTAGCAGGGACCATTTTTATCTCCTCCCGAAAGTCAGGCCCATGACTCGATGCTGCAAACTCAACCCTGCCCGACTCCATCTCTTTACTGGTGCGCCAATTGATGCCTACACCCTGCGTTGGGTGAGCCGTTAGATTCAGGATGATCTGATCTGGATAAAGGCTGGGAAATAATTCGGGCAAATACTTCCCCTGATGTGGCAATGCATGGCTATGATGCGAAGAATCATGCTCGTTGGTACCCATGTTTTTACAAAAACTAAAAAACATGGCACCAGCGATTAAAATCAGTACCTTACTCACTCGATCATTCATAGTTTTAAATTTCTAAAGAAGATCCTTTTAATAGATCATCCATTAATTAATTTTATTTCTCAGTAAAACCATCGCAGGTCCGTGGGAAACCCATTGTTCGAATAAACCGGTGGTGTCTCCCATTGGATAAAATCTGACAAATGAACCCAGGGCAATATCAATATCATTATCCCCATCTAGGTCTCCAACATCCATTGTGATCCAACGTCCCACCTGGGCCGTCGGAAAGGTTGAAGCAACGAAAGTCCACGGTGCCTGCTGCCTAAGATACACGAACGATACGGGATCGACACTACCATAATCGGGAAAGAACGATATGGCGGCAATATCCAAATCACCATCTTTGTCAAAGTCTCTGGCCATGGCCTTGTAAGCACCCGGCAGATGAAAAAAATAAGATCTCACAAATGACCTGTCACCTTGATTAAGAAAGATGTAGATACCGTGATCTTTCTTAACAATGGGGCTCTGATCCGCATTATCACCACAGGTGTACAAAATATCGGGTAAGCCATCCGCATTGAAGTCAGCCATCTCAAAATAACTCGACCCCGCTAAAGGTGAAAATTCAAGCAAGATTTGAGCGGGCTTTAACCTTCCCTGATCATTCTGAAAATAGTAGAAGCCCTCCCTACCCTGAGACATTAACGTCAGTACATCCGTCCATCCATCCGCATTTAAGTCAATGAGTTCACTCTTAACTGCACCTGGCTGTTTTATTAAAACTTCCTTTTTCAAAGTTCCATTTTGCCCCTGGAACAAACTGAGTTGCCCCAGCTGATTACCAAATTCAGCCACCACAAAGTCCATTTCCTGATCCTTGTTCAAATCGCCTATGGCAACATGAACAGGACGACGCAAGTCTTGCATCAGGAGGGTCGATTGATTGTAAGCAGATGTTTGATCAGCGGCATAGATATATTCTAACTGCCCATTTTTAAAATCAATTGGATAAATGGTAGGGCCGCTACTGAGCAGCAAGGCTCCCTCTTGCCACGGTGCAAAATCTGTAGCAGCATCCCTGACGTAGATCTGCTCTACCAGGTCCAACTCTTCATCGAGGATCAGGAGTGCATTGACGTTCTGTTTGCCATCGGCAATAATCAGTTGCTGCTTTTCTGGCAGGATCCTTAACAACGTGGTGAGAGGTGGCCGCCGAGTATAACGCGATGGCTCAATCGAAAATCCCTCCAGATGTCGACCTACTTTTTCGGGAGTAGGTTTGTTCACTTCCTGTAAACTGTGATCCACATAATATTTCTGCAACGCAGCCCAACTTACTTCATCAATTTGGGCAGAAGAAGGAAAAACTCCCTCCCTCGTTGCCTCCAACTGAGTCAAACCATTCTGAAACAGACTATCCGGCACTTTGCCTTGATAGATCCCCAGACGATGGCCCATGTGTGGCAAAATGGTTTGGGTCCAAATCTGGCGCGGTAACTCATTTGGTGGCACCCAGCGATGACAACTCCCACAGTATTGCACGGCCAGCTCTTCTCCCTGGAAGGTTCGCTGAGTCGTTGAACCAGTACAACTGATTAACATGACAATTAATAAGATCCAAAAACCCCAACTACGGCCTATCTTAGGATACAACAATGGGAATCTTTCATAAAAAATGAAATTACCAAATCTCAGATGTACTAATTAATTCTGGTCTTTCAAGCGCTTATACCGCTCCATTATTTCCTGCCAATTCGTAAATACGATCCCTTTATCATGCAAAAATTCCTTCACCTTTGGATCGGAGAACATTCTGGCTTCCCAAATTCTTTGTTGCCATGATCCGGTGATCTCTCTCAACCGATCGGTATCTTCAGAGGGATGGAAGATGATTTCTGTTAGTCCGGGACGCCACTTGTTAACCATGTTAAAGAAGTTCTCACATTTTTGCTCATAAGTCCCACCTTTAGGTACGGAATAAAAATAATCCAATTTTGGGAGCTGATAATTATTAATCACGTCGACCATCTCCTGGTCGGCAGGATAACCTTGTGCCCGCAGCATCTGCAACACGAATGGATTTCGAATCTCGATCACCATGGCTGGAATTTGATATTCTTCTGCCACTTTTAAATAAGCGGCGGTAAATGCAGGTGAGCCGTATAAGGTGCCCATATGCGTGTCAATGTGATCTGGCCGATGACCCAGAGCAATCGATTTTTCAACCTGGGCACGAATTTCTTTCTCGACCTCCTCAGCCGAAGCATGCGTAACGACCTGCCGCACTTTGTGCCACAGGTGCCCTGTTGAATCAAGAAGACCTGGCACCTCTGCAGCCGGAGCCACCGTGCCCCAGCGATGGGTTTTCCACTCACTGGTCAACGTAAGGTGCAATCCTACGTCTTCCTCCGGATGAGCCTTTGCCCAGGCGATAAAAGCCTCAAAATTTGGACAAGGAGGCATGGCAGCAGCTGATTGTATGTCATCTTGCACCAAATAGTCTACCGCGGATATATTAGCCTCTTCACACATACCGATGTCATCAGCATGCAGAATGAGTACGATCTTATCTGAAGGAAAACCCAGACGCTCTGCCCAGGTCTGTGCCATGGCATCATGATCATTTTGTGCAAAAACGATGGAGGAGGGTATCGCAAAAGCGATAATTAGTAACACTGTAAGCAACATTTCAGGCTTTATTTCTGTGAAAAAATATTTTTGATGTTATCGAATGAAAGTCGCAACTGTCCCTGATCATCAAACCAGAGACCCGCGAATTCATCCAAAGATTTCTTTACTTCCATGGTCAATTTTTGATGACGACGAGTTTTTGCCGAGATCTCGATGCCTCGCAAAGACATCAAATATTTCACACCCGCCGGATGCACGGACCGTTGCATCAATTCAAAGGTACAAAGGGCCGTGTGCAATTGGCGAGCCTCTTCGGTCTTCCCATCAGCAAATTTTTCATATATCTCTACTACCAGTTCTGGGAGCCAGTTGGCGACCACATTCATCGAACCCTCCACGCCCATTCTTAAAGCATCCAACAGATAGGGAATATTGGCTTGCAATAGCGAAAGGGGTGTTCCTTTTAGCGCGTTCAATTTAGCCCCTATTTCATCTAACTCACAGCTTGTTTCCTTATAAGCGAAGAATCTTTCGGTCTTCGCCAGTTTGCCGACCAGGTCGGGTGAAAGTGTCCGATGCACGGGATAAGGGCATTCATAAATACCGAGCGGAGCACTGGAAGCCGCGGCAAAGTTCATAAAATACGCTTCGATATCAGGTTCTGACTCAAGATGAACCGGCACGGTTAACATCACCACCGAGGCTCCCATATCTTCTGCCCACTGCGAGAATTCAAGTTGAGCTTCCATATTTTTTCCAAGATTACCGGTCACTGCTACCGGTATCTCCCCAGCTGTAACCCGAACGGCCTCTTCAACCAATAATTTTTGCTCCTCCAGATTCAGCAAGTGCATTTCACTGGACAGGCAAAGGGCATAAATACCATGGCAGCCCGCCTTCAAATGGTACTCGATCATTTTCCGATAGCCACTGACGTCAATCCGGAGATCAGATGTGTAGGGCGTCACCAAAACAGGCCAAATACCTCTCAATTTATTGGCCACCGCTGACTTGCGCTCAATGTCTTTATCATATTTAATTTTCATACCCATACAGCCTTTAAAATCTTCGATGAATATTATCTAAGGGCAAATTTATCTGAAGAGAAATTAGGGTTATCGCAATCACTAGCACGACTACGAAGATGATTGAAAAAAGAGGCCCAATCCGTTTAGTAGGATAAAATCGCAATCCATCGCTTTTAGCGGCAAGCCAAATACCCACGATTAGAAGGGGCAGATAGGTCAAAACTGAATTGTTCACGCTTAAAGGTGTACTAAAAAAACCCTTAATCCACATACCCAGCACCGTATAGCCAGCTGCACAACAAATGAGTAATATTAGTCCCTTTTGCGAGATTCGCTTCTCCTCCATGACCCTAAACCACGAAAAATAAGCAATGCCGGCAGCCAAAATTAATGTAGCCACACCCGCCATCCTTAAGCTTGAGATAAAAAGAGCCAAATCCTCTACCACCACCTGCTCACCTAGTCTGCCAAGTTTCTCCTCGGTAAAGGCGGCAGCATAATTAATGACCGGCAATAAACAGAACAAAAAGATCCAACCAAGGTGGTTCGCCGTACGATTTTGCACTTCTTGGTCTGACCAACGGGTCGTAGCCACGGCGTAAGCCAAAGCTAAACCTCCACAAAATCCAAGGGTAAATTCCATCACATTCCACCAATTGTACGACACCCCACTTGAAATACCGCAACCTTGAATGAAGTTGCCTACTGAAAAACCAACGCCTGCCCCCAACGCAGTAATAAGTGCAATTCTAAAAGATTTGTGAAAGGCATTTCTCTTCATATACCATAGCATACTCGCTGATGCACCTAGACACGCCGCCCACAGTTCGGAGCGTGGTGGGGTCATAAACCATTCTAATTGATAAATTAAGATGGCCCAAATCAGAAGACCACCGGCTACCATCTGGGTAATGAGCAGGGCCCAATCAGGTTTCTTTTCCTCGGAAGTTTCCAAACCCAAGCCCAAAAATCCGCCTCCCATACATCCATAGAGTGCTCCGATTACGAAGAGCATCATATAGCCATAAAATACATTGCCAAAATCATCACCACGGCAGTAACCGATCACGATACCATAGCTCATCATACCACCAATACCCCACCCCAAGGCGGACAATGATCCCAAGTAGGGTAGATTTTGCATCCAATCTTGTCGGCGTGAAGCCACTACTAGGGCCATCCCTCCAACGGCACCTGCCCATGCCGCACCCCACTCATGACCAAAATGGCCCCTGACCGCCCAGGCTAAACCCAGTAAAATGGCCGTTGCTAATATGAATTTTTTATGGTTCATCAATCTGGCTCCTTCCATGTAATCCGTCTATCTGCCATATTTATTCGTTAATTTTCTTCGGCTAAAATCCAAACATCCGATACTTTGGAATATTGCCGCCAATTAAGATGCCTTTCATCCGGCCGATCAAACGTGATCTGCAGCCTTCCGTCAGAAATCAGGCTTGGGGGAATGCTAAATTCTTTAAAACCCTCCAGTGATTTATCATATGCATAGGGTTGCAATTTTTTTCCGTTGGCCCTAAGTAGAGCCTCACCGTACCCTGCTACTCTGATGAAATATTTAATCTTGGGATTTAACCTATAAAATAGGGTCGGTGTAAATTGAAAAACCTGGGTTGAGAGCCGTGCTCGGCTGCGGCCGTTTTCCCACCAGGCATAGTCAATGGCATCGTCGGTTTGGGACAAGAGGTGTGGGCTCTCCCCTACCCGAGAAATATTGTCATAAAATCCATTTGGTCCGGGATTACTCCAACCCACGATTCGATCCACCGCTTTTAATTTTAATGCCTCACTTTCCATCTCCTCAATCGCATCAAATTGATCTGCCATCCACCATCGATTGTTGAGTGGATAGTCCATAAAATCCAGCACGGCACCACGTTCGAATCCGCTGGCTTGGTACAGAGGTACACTGGTTTGCAATTGAATTAGATCAAATAGTTTGCCCGCCAGGGAGCGAATTGTATCGGCCAGGTGTGAGCTTCGAATAAGGTGCTCTGATCGCATTAAATACTTACGGGCAGCACTGATCACGGTATCCGTACTCATGGTGTTGGCGCCTTGCAAAAGACGAATGGCACCCTGCTCCACTGCACTTTCATGGATGAGTCGCCGACGTGTGTAGGCATCATAATAGGCTCTAAAAATCAGCTGCTGCCAACGCCATTGGTCCTGCATCTGATGATTTGATGCGTCTAGCTGTTGCCACCATGCCAGGGTCGGTTCAACACTGCCGTTTGAGCGTAAAGGACCCCTCCAATTATGCTCGAGCGCCAAAATACCATCGGCTACCTGACCTGGAGGAACGTCAATAAAAAAATATCGTGCGTAGTCCTCCAATATCTCCCGAGGCCTCAAATCGGGATCCCACCCTAATTTATTCCAGATGATTTTATTGACATCATCATGCACACCATCAGAATAAGATAGAAATCCGTCGGTAAAGGGCATCTCTTGCTTAAATACTGCACGATAACGCCGTGGCTCTGGATTGATCGGTTCTCGACCCAGGGTAAGCGCAAAAGCCTGGTCCCATTGGTCGACCGGATATTGACATCGAATGGTGTGTGTGATGTCACCATACAGTCGAATTTTATATGGTTCGGGCAGGAGATTTCGCTCTACTTCGATCGGAGGACTGCTAGGCCCATGAACCAAACCGGTAAACCAGTCCGGTGGGTGGGTTTTTAATTCTTCAAAAAAATAGATCACCTCAGCCGAATCAAATCCCTGCAGTGAAATCCAAATGTCCAAATCTCTACCTAAATTCTTCACAAGGTTATTTAATTGATTGAGATAGGGAAAAATGTACTGCGGATGATTATCACCGGGATCTCCACCCGGAAAAAATATTGCGTCTAATTGGGGTACCCGATCAAGTAGGATTCGATAGTTTTCCAAGCCCATCTGCACAACTTCAGGCTCCGAAAGTGCTCCCGGCGCCGGTGTCCAAACCCAATATTGAACATCATACTTACGACAGATCTTGCTGATTTCTGCATGCATCTGCTCATGAGGCATTTGCATGTGAACCGATTGCACTGTTTTTTGAAAAGGAATGTCTTCGATGGCATTGCTACCCAATAAAACTAAGTCTCGAATATATTGATCAAATTGCGCTACGGACCAAGCATCCCACGAATTTGCCGTGTTGCGATATCCCAGTTGATGGCCACGCAAAGGATAGGCAGGTGTTTTTAGAGTCGGTTCGATATCAATCTGTCGCTGTAACTTTTTACCGGTGGAAATAGATGCTAGGAAATGTCCCATGCCATATAAATGTGCCCGTCTTCTGTTGGCAATAATCCAAATCGTTGGAACTTCTCCTGAAGTTTGAAAGGCTATTTCAAAGCCTTCAGAAGGGCCGTTATTCCCGCTGAGAAAGTGAGAGGTACCGCGCCTTAATGATCCGATTTGTGCAGCTGTTGGAGCTGCAAACACAATCCGAATTCCATTTTCCCAGGGCTGATTTGCACGCTTGGTAGAAATATTCCGTTTCTCTAGTTCTTCTCGGAAAACCTGATGAATGATACGTGCGTCGGAGCCATCAACAGAAGGTAATACTGAGAACTCAACAAATGAAAAATGGAATTTTTCGGCATGTAGCAGCGAACAAGCGCAGAGGCAAAACCACAAAATAAAGACCAACCGCTGGCCAGATAAAGAATAGAATTTTTTCATGAATCTGATAAATCAGATGATAACGGCGCATTCTCAGACTCCTGCAACGGAATACGCTATCACAAATGGATAAATCACAATGACATAAAAGAGACGGAGCCATACGACTCCGTCCAAAAGGCTACTGTAAATGAAATTTACCAGGGCTTACCGGTACCTTGAATCACCCAAGGCTTGGACCATGCGCTATTCGCTCCGTCGGCCTGAGAAAAATTGGTTTCCTCTAGCATACCAAGAGCCCTTTGTGCATTGTCCCCGTTAATGTTTAGTTCGTTTTGCATATAGTAAAAGCGCACCGGCAGAACATCACGTTTTGCAGTCGGTCCTGCTTGCAACTCAGGAAATCCGGTACGACGATAATCGAACCACGCTTCAGCTGCCGCCGTCCAGCTTGCAATCCACTTCTGTTCAATGATTTGCTTCAGACTGCCATCAAAGACTACCGAATTTTGCGCCAGGTAGGCATCAGCGGCATCACCTAAACCCCAGGCTTCCATCGAAGCCTTGATGGCTTCATTGTAATGTTCTTCAGCAGATCCCGGCACCGACCAGCCTTTAAGTGCTGCTTCAGCCAATAGAAACCGGACTTCTGCCGCCGACATAATCCTGGCCAAGAGTAATGGATGGGCGGGCAAGGTGTAGATTTCGTTGAGATACGATACGTGCGGATTAAAGGAGGTCTGGCCAGGTGTGGGATTGAGGTTATAGCCACTCGGAATCGCCGACACGCTTGGAGGTATGCCGACGTAGACTGGATCTGTGTCGATCTCAATTCCTTCCACGACATCAGGAGATAATCTCCGCTGACCATCGACCACTTCATCCGTTCCCATCGGGGCGTCAGCATCTAACACCAGAGGCACATCGATTGGTTTGGCCCATACATCCAGCCGGGGATCTTCTAGCGCTTGCATATGGTCAACTAAGGTAGCGCACATCTTTATACGTCGATAGCTACTTCCGCTTGCATCGGTAGCTGAATTGCTGGGCCATGAATCACCACTAGAGGTACCCACATATTCCATGCTGGCTTCGTCATCAACGCTCAAGATCAGGGGTTGATTGGCCAGTGACTCAAAACCAGATTGTGCTTTGCCTGGATCTTTTTCAGAAATTCTCATGAGATATCGAAGTCTCAGTGAGTTGGTAAATTTCTGCCACTTCGACACATCTCCACTATAATAGATGTCTGCATCGGGATCAATACTTTTGTAGTCGTTGGGTGATTTGCCAAATAAATTACTTGCTGTCTCCAAATCATTGATGATGCCGTCATAGATAACGGATTGTTCATCAAACGCTGGAAGCAGGTTTTCAGCTCCACCCTCATCTCCATTAAGTGCGTTTAGGTATGGTGCGGGGCCCCACAGATCGGTGATTAAGCCGAAGACCAACGAACGCATGGTCAAAGCCACTCCCTCATGAAATTCTAATTCTAAGTCGATCGCACGCTCCTGCATCAAGTCTGCATTCCGAAGTATTCCATATTGGCCACCCCAGCTCTGATCACCCCAATCATAATCGTTGTGACTGCTAAACCAGGCATCTTTTTGTGTGTGTTGCATCACGCCGGCAACATTGCCAAAGCCCAAATTCACGACTTGCTTAGCGCTCTCAGTTAATACGGTGGCCATCACTAAATTGGGATGAGCAGTATTGGGCTCCACCCCATTTGGGTTGACATTTATCTCAGAGAGATCTTCGCAACCTACTAAGACAAAGACACCTAACAATATTGGATAAAGTTTATTGATATTCATGTCAATTCTCGATTTTCAAAATGATTAAAAGGTAACCCCCAATTTAATTCCCACGGGCAAGACCCATGGATTCACATTGTATCTTTCAATGCCCTGCTTAAAGGTGATTCCGTTACCTTGGGTTCCACCCTCGGGTTGAAAAGCGTTTTCGGGATCAATGCCGATTTTAGCTTTTGTCCATAAAATTACATTCCTACTATATAGGGAAATGCTGGCATTCTGAACACCGATTGAATTCGTCAAGGATCGAGGGAGTTGATAGCCAAAAGCGATTTCACGTAATTTTATGAAATCGGCATCAAACGTTGAAGCACTGGTAAAGCTCCAAGGATAATTAGCTGCATATGGTATATACCGGGTATCTGGGCCGCCCAAATTTTCAATATAACCGGTAATATTACCGTCATCATCATACTGCGCAATGACTCCTGGATTAAAAGTGCCATCGTTTACGACCACACCAAAATCGAAGGGCTGGCCACCAAATTCATCTCCAGGTCCACCGACCACATTAATGCCATCGGTAATGTATTCGTCGGCATTGTCTTTTAGCCATTGCGGAAGTTGATCTCGTGGCCCGTCAAATACAATCAAATTGTCTAACCAACGCTGGGTCTTGAGATCTGACTCCGAGTAGCGGTAGGTCTGTGAAACAAATTGCCCACCTTTTCGCCAGTCGAGGGTAAAGGAGAGGGTGAAATTTTTATAAGACAAGATAGATTGACTACCGAGAATGAAGTCGGGATTAAAATTGCCAATTTTGTTTCTGGTCTCTTGATCATCAATATCTTGCCACGAACCTTCGTCATCTAATATCGGATAGCCAAAATAGGGAGAATTGGGATCAGTGACCGTGATGAGTTCTGCGTCATAAATATCTCCAATCTCTTCTCCGACATAGGTCCAGGCCCCACCCTTGGCATCTCTCCATAATTGGAAACGATCAATTCCCTCTGCCAATTCCTCAATCTTGGTTCGGTTTCGATAAAGGTTGAAATTGACATCCCATGAGAAATCTTGATTCCTGATCGGAGTAAATCCCAGCATGACCTCCCAGCCCCTGCTCGAAACAAGTCCCGCATTGATGGTCTTATTGGTGAATCCAGATGAAACGGGCAAATTAAGCCCCAGAATTTGATTCTCATTTTCAACTTTATAGATCGTGGCCTCAAAGCGCAATCGATTATCAAACATTTCAATGTCGGTACCTACTTCAAAGGAAGTGGAGATTTCCGGTTTCAGATCTGGTGTCAGCAATCCTGAGGGTCGACCTAGCCTGGTCACACCATCCCAAGCCCCCTGGTTAGAGAGGGTTGGAAATAATGAATAGGGGTCTGTATCATTACCTACCTGTGCCCAGCCTGCCCGCAATTTCACCATATTAAAATTGGGCATATCAATGATATTATTTAGCAGTACACTGAGGGCAGCGGAAGGATAAAAATAGCTTCGATTTTCAGCAGGCAAGGTGCTGGACCAATCATTTCTAGCGGTCAAATCCAGGTACAACATATCCTGAAAACTAAGATTCATCAGACCATAGACACTATAAATAGCCTTTTCGAAACGAAAATTGCTGAAATCTAAATTGTTCGGTGAAATATTAGAAAGCGTATAGAGACCCGGTATAATTAATCCGCTACCTCGCTGTCGAGTGGCGTTCCGAATATTCGACCCTTCCTGTCTTAAAATATTTCCACCGCCAGAAATCGACACGCCAAAATCACTGATATCCGTTGTATAGGTCGCCAAGAAATCTGCATTCTTTTCTGATCGATCTAAATTAATTAATCCATAAGTGCCATTAGCTTCCCTTGTGTAGCTGGCAGCAATCCGAGTCTCTCTCTCTTCATCAAATCGATCTAAAGAGTAACGCCCCATCAAACTTAACTTGGGAGTAATTTGCCATTCAGCCATTAAGTTGCCATAGAGCCGGTCTCGATTAAAAGAATTAATGGCCTCGTTGGCGAGAAAAAATGGATTATTATAATCTCCCGGTGCCTGCGACCTTTGTTCGATGCCCTCTCTTCCTTCTACCCAATAATCTCTCAAATCATTGATATCAATATGGGGCGACACTTTGTAAGCCCATTCAATGGGATTGCTCCCCCGATTACCAGCAGGTCGATTATTAGAATGCGTCCGACCCACATTTACATTAGTAGATAATTTAAAATTCTTCGTGATGTTCACGGCCGAACTTAGGTTTAAGTAATTTTTGTGAAAATCTGCGTTTGGGATTAAACCCCTACTGGTCAGATTTGTGAAAGATGCTCGATACGTGACCACATCGTTTCGGTTGGCAATGGATAAATTATTCGTAGTGTTTATCCCGGTTTGAACAAAATCCCTAATATTATCCGGGTGAGAAACCAACGGCAGTGGAATGGGACTACCGTTGTCATCAAGGGGACTGTTCCACTGGACCGCCGTATATCCCTGGTCGAGCTTCGGGCCAATACCTGCCGCAGATCCTTCTTCAATTAATAATTGTCCATCCGGATACGGATTATTATCCGGGGTGTAGGGCCGTACCCCCGTGGCGTACATCGTATGAAAATCCAGAAACTTAAAAGGATTGTCAAAAACGGTATTGGAATTGAGCGACACCGTGAGACCTTTGTTGGCAGCACCCGTTTTGGTGGTGATAAGTACCACGCCATTCCCGGCACGAGAACCGTACAAAGCCGCAGCGCTGGGCCCCTTTAAAATCGAAACACTGGCAATGTCGTCTGGGTTGAGATCCGCGATGGCATTTCCAAAGTCAACTCGATTGTCGCGACCTACCTGAGATACATTGTTTAATGTATTCGCAATGGGCACACCGTCTACCACAAATAGTGGTTGATTGTCACCATTGAGCGAATTGGCACCACGAATAACCATACTGACTGAAGAGCCAGCTCCACCCGTTGAATTAATGGTGACTCCTGATACCTTGCCTGCAATTCCATTCAACACATTCTCCTGTGCCACCCGACTGAGTTCTCCACCATCTACACGACCCACTGAGTAACCCAACGAACGTTCATCCCTGCGAATGCCAAGGGCGGTCACCACAATTTCATCAAGTGCCACCGCAGCGTCTAATGTGATGGATAAATTGTCGTTCGCTCCCACGGTAATCGTGGATTCATTCATCCCGACATAAGAGATATTTAATTGCGATTCATCACTGGCAACCGTCATAGAAAACTGGCCATTGATGTCGGTAATTGCACCATTAGTAGTACCCTCTTCAACAACGGTGGCACCAACCAACGGATTGCCATCAGCATCGGTGATGGCACCTGAAATGTCCTTTTGAGCATCCAATTGAACCCAGGTACATACGATTAAAATCGCACACGAATAGAATAGTCTAGATAATTGCATAGGCTTCCTTCATTTACAATAAATTAAATACAGTATAATCCCATCTCATCAGTGAGTTTTGATGAGCATAATTAAAATTCAGCAGTCAGAGAACCTAAATGATCCCAGAATTAACGGTACCTGATTAAATTCTCGCCATCACATACTCTCTAAGCTAATATTATTGGCACCATCTTTCTTCTGGTTTTTTGCTCTTTTGTGATAGTTTTTTGCCTTTCTCCTGGCTCTCAAATTCAATATTTAAGCTAAGGAGGCCCATTCTACACTTCGTTGCGGACCGATTATTTATGGTTACTCCTAGTGATCAACGGGTCCAGAAATCACGCCTAAATATCGTCCCATCCAGTAAGGCAAAAGGTAAATATCACCGCTGGCCTCACGTAGCCCACCCCGATTTCGGTCAATCACAAATGTGTTAGTGTTGTGTTTATACACAGGCCTTTCATCTGGGGGCAAGACTTCAGCAGTGGTTTGTCTACGAAAATTGTCTGGCAATAGGGTGATGTCCTTTCGATGGCTATTTCGAATGGTGTAATCGATTAGGTCGAGCGGAAACTCCTGTAGATACCAAATGGTTTCATCGAGATCAAAATCCTCCGCTCCGGTCATTGCGTAACATAGATTCCAGAGCCCATCTTTCTCCGGACGTTCGATGTTCCAGTGGTTTTTGATGGTTTGACGGTACTTTTCCTTGAGCGCCGGTGTAAATGCATAGGGATACAAATTCCAATAACTTAGAAAATACATCTCATCGTCAGAATGATTCCAACTGCTTGATAACATGGCACTTAAAGAATCGTCTGTACGCACGCCAATTTCTTCCATGGGCTTCATCAAATTGGTTAGATAGCCATGTTCTTCCATCAACCTATCTGCCTCGCGTCGATATTTTTCATGCTTCGTAAAATGAAACGCAGTCTGCAAAAAACCAATAATGTTGGAAGAATTTAATTTTCGATCACCCACTCCCTGAGGAAAGCCGTTCACATAGTCTGGATTCCACCGAGCCCAGCGGGTGGGCTTACCGTCGATATCTACTAAATAGAGGTCGTTTTCAATAATGTGATCGGTCATGTCAACGATCAGAGAAATGGCCCGCCGTCGGATTTCAGGATCCGGCAAGAGCTCTGCCACCAGACTAAATGCAAAGTAGTGCCCGATGGCCTCGTCGCTACTGGTCGTGCCTTTCCAATCCCAGATCGAGTCTGCAGCTCGATGCCAAGCTGAAAGATCGTGCAAAGCATAACTACTGCGTTCATAGGATCTAGCCAAAAAGCCCTTAATCGGGTTGATGCTATTGAGACGCTCCATGGCCTCGAAAGCTTCGATGGCGTTTCGATAAGCTCTCTGAGACTTAGTCACGGCGTAACGGAAAATCTGACTGGCCAAATACATCGAAGTCCAAAGACCGTCATTGTCGGAATCGACCATATATCCGGAGCTCAGATCTTCAGGTCGCGAGAGCACAAATTCTGCGCAGTTAAACCCATGGCGAATGTGTCGTTGGCGAACCTGGTTTTCGAAATGAAGGGCCTTACTATAAAGACTGATCGGCGCAAAATCCAGCACTGATAATCCAATAGATGTCAAAATTAGGACCTGGCGATTATGGCCGGATTTAATGTCAATTACCTCGTCGCTTGGCAACCACCTGCGCGATGCGTAGTAATTAATATCATCGTGATTTTCCAGGTGCACACTAAAGGCACCTACCGCCGATCCCATCCAAAGGCGATCTTCAATAATGGTGACGCAGGCAAGGTCATCTGTGGGCAAGCTTCTGTTAATGTCCACAATCTCACCCGACGTAGGATCAAGCGTAATTAAACCCTGGCTCGTGGCCAAATAAATGGTGCCCTCGCCCCCCAGGGCAAGATCACGGATATCTAGTCCGCCGGCCAATTTCTTCCTGGAGCCGGTATTTACGTCATATTGTTGAAGCCCCGCAGAAGTTACAATCCAAAATGCCTGTGTTATTGAATCGTAACAAACCTCCCTCACGTGCTCCACCACATCAAAGTCTAATGTCTGCTGATGCTCGCCATTTTTGAAATAGCTCATTTGATCGTCACTGCAGACCAGAAAATCAAAATCGGTCCCGGCTGCGAAGTACTTTGCATCTGCAACGCGATGGTCAAAGTGCAACTTTCCCGCCCAGGCATTGCTAAACACTACCTCTGGTGTCAAATAAATAAATTGCTCTTGACCAATGACCAGGTCCCTAATCATCAAGTCATTCATAAATCGATAACGGTGATCGCGCTTCAAAAGGCCTTCCGCTGGTTTGAGTAGCATCCCATTGCTAAGGCATTGAATCACTCCATTACGATCACATTCAACCGCTCGCAAATTCAGAGACAATGCCTCGGGAGCTTGAAAAAAAAGGCGACGCTCCTGGTCGAATACCGTGTCTTGATACACCGGCTGCTGAGCGGGCAATGGCCGATTTGGCCAGAATACGAACCATGCTAACCATAGGGAATAAAGCGGCCAAGAAAAAAACCGGACAGTATCGATCAGATCTCTCTCGAAGCCAAATTGCTGGGTTTTAGTACCATCCAAGGTCATAGCTAAGAGTTAATTTTCGATAAAGAAAGGACGAATTAGTTGACTTTGTTGATCTTATTTTCTAATATTCTTATGTTTTTTTAACATGCACTTGAAGCTCAGTGCTTGCTTAACATGCCATAATTGCTGTCTATGGAACTTGTTTTCGAACGCATTCAAGTACCTCAGAAACACTCTTTCATTGCCCGACAACTAGCGTTGAAGCTGCGTTCGCCTAAGATTCACTCTCATAAGAATTATGAACTCAACCTGATCACCTCAGGCTCGGGCAAAAGATTGGTGGGAGATCATATCGCACCCTTTGAAGACGGCGATCTGGTCTTGATGGGACCCAATCTACCACATTGCTGGGACGTGCACGAATGTCACCAGGGTCATACCCCTGCTTGCATTGTCATCCATTTTTATGAAGACATTATCAGTTCCGACTTTTTCAATGTACCCGAACTAAATTGTGTCGAAAACCTCCTCAAAGAAAGTGCTAGAGGCATCTATTTTGCCGGCATTGATCGAGCACTCATCCAGGGTAAAATGGAAACGATGACGCAAACCAGGGGCTTCGACAGCTATATCCATTTGCTCCAGATATTCCAGCTCCTACTCAATTGTGAAAAACGAGAATACCTAGCCGTCACACCTTACTCCGAGTCATTTAAGAAGGATCTCGATCGTATTAATGACGTATACCAATATGTATTGGAAAATGTGCAAGGCAATGTAAGTCAAGAAAAGGCAGCTGCACTCCTACATATGGCGCCCGGATCTTTTTGTCGATATTTCCGAAAAAAAACCAATACTACTTTCTCCTCTTACGTCAAAAAGGTCCGCATCAGTTTGGCTAGCCGTATGCTCGTTGAATCCGACCAACGCATTGCACAAATATGCTATGCTTGCGGATACAACAACATTGCTAATTTCAATCATCATTTTCGGTCTTTGACTGGCAAGACGCCCTCAGAGTATCGGAAAACTTTTGAAATGTAACTTTATCTATCATTATTATCGTGCGGATAAGTTCCTTCGACAAGCAACATTTTTCATTTCAATACAATTCCTGACCGAAATAAATAGCTGTCTGCCCGCAGATTCAGAGGAATGGTTATGACTTCAAATAAACATACCGAGCCAACCTGGCTAATTCTTTGTCATCGACATACTTGCCAATTTCTCGATGAAATTGTTCCATACTTTTATAAGGTCGATATTCTTCAAATTCATGGAGCATACGGTTCCCCACTCCAGGAATACTTAAAATATCCTCCTTAGAAGCCGTATTTAATTCAATGGGCACAAAGACAAACTGTTCGAGCCGAGCCACCTCATCATCATCCACATACTTACCCATTTCACGTCTGAACTGGGCCATCTTAACGTAGGGTCGGTATTCCTCAAACTCATGCGCCATCTTATTGCCCAGATTGGGAACTAATAATATTTCTTCACGTGATGCGGTATTTAGATTAAGTGGAACAAATATTTTCTCATAGACACCTCTGCGTGCATCTCCATCCAGATATTCGCTCAAAAACTTATCAAATGCAAGCATATCGAGATAGGGACGGTTTTCCAAAATTGCCGCTGCGACAGCCTCACCGATGCCATCCACCATCATAAGCTTTTCCTTGGAATCCCGGTTCGGATTTAAGACGCCTTGATTGTGACCCACCTGAGCCTGCATGTCTTGAACAAAAAACAGGAAAATCGCCATTAGGCCCAAACAATTATTTACTCCTTTCATTGCCATAATATTTTTAGTTTGATTTATTAAACCACTTGTTTACCAGCTTGCGTGGAAATCCAACCCAAGATGGCAAGCACCATTAGGGCACCAGGTGACAACGCTGGTGTGGCACCCGTCATCACTTTTGTAAATAAAGCCCATCCAGCTAAATCGGGATACATTTCAAGTTCGAATTCTCGATTCCCATGATAGTGCAAATACATACCGATGCCAGCAGAGATCAGCAACACATAATTGAAGTACTTAAATGGCTTACTTGATCTCTCGCGCCGTAGGAATAATTCCAGCGATCCTAAGATAAAAGCTACCAGTAATAAAATCAAAGGAACCAATTGCCAGGCGTCTTCATAATGTCCAAGTAAACACAACTCGATCAACAGCCCGGCTGTCGATGCAGTAAA
Organism: Saprospiraceae bacterium; assembly: GCA_965223215.1. Classification (GTDB taxonomy): domain Bacteria; phylum Bacteroidota; class Bacteroidia; order Chitinophagales; family Saprospiraceae; genus JABDMH01. Next base: position 2,585,942 of record CBDCVZ010000010.1, read on the forward strand.
AAGTAATAATAAATATTTTCGAACGACCTGCAATCCTGTGCTACTTCAAAAAGTCAAGGCCGCAAAGATAGGAGATTCAAGGATGAGTGCACGGTGGCAGCCGGAAAATACCTAATCGTCATCACGAGATTCTATCTGGTAGCAATAAGGGTCAAATTCCTAGAAATCACGGCCAGCAGCGACTGCCAGCATGAGCCACCTCTGCGCCGGAGGCTGACCAACTTTTATCCGGCTACCTAAGATTAGGTACCGCGTATCCCTAAGCCATACTAAAGTACTTTCTAAATCATCGCTATTGTCGCTGGTACACCGGTTCGGTAAATTTGTGACACATTCCAAAAAAATGAGCTGATCCATGATGAGCGTGTTTCGATTTAAGCCCATTCCCCTCCTTATCAGCCTATGCCTACTCCTTGGTACGGGATGCGATAAGGATGATGACCCCATAGCTCCCGGTACTCTGTCACTGAGTCCTTCAGCCAGCACCTACGAAGGAATACGCGGATCCGAGGTGCAAATCTTAGTCAGTGTTTCAGCTGAAGACGGCATTGCAACGCTGACGGCAACCCCTCAGGGAGGTACTGCTCAGTCGATCACTGTTCCTGAAGGTGCTACAGCGGTTACGGCTGAGATCACTTTTCCAATTCCTGGAGATGCCATTCTAGGCACGAGATATCCCATTGACCTGTCCGTAACCGACAAGGATGGTGATCGGGAGGATCTGCAAGTAACGGTAAAAACTGTGGCGATTATGCCCCTTGCTCCTCAGTCGTATGAATTCACCCGAGATGGAAGTTCAACGGTTTCATACAGCGGCCAAAACGAACGTCTCACCATGGTGGAGGAGATCAAGAATTATCTAAAGCAGGGAGATAACGGAGGTGTTGTGTCAGCTCAGGTTCTTCATGATGCCTTCGCCAATGTTGGCAATAATGGAAATGGTTTCTTTAGCTTCACGTCTACCAAACAGTTGAAAAATAAAACATTTCAACCCGATCTCGATGACCGGTTGATGGAGGACCTTTTTGATGCAGCTGAGGTTGCCAGCAAGACCGGCCAGACCGCAGCCGAGGGCATGCCTGGTTTGCTCACGCGCGAAAACAGTGGCCAAACCGTATTGGTTGACGAAAATGGGCGTGAGTTTACCCAACTCATTGAAAAGGGTTTGATGGGAACGGTCATGTACAACCAAATTTACAATACGTATTTCTCTAATGCACGTACCGGTGATGATGTCGAAAATACCGAATGGCGCGAAGGAAAAAATTACACAGACATGGAGCATCACTGGGACGAGGCATTTGGCTATTGGAATCCACCACTTGACTTCACTTCCAACTGGCCAGATGAACGTGGTTCTGAGGATCGATTTTGGAGTCATTATTCGAATGTGGTTGATCCCCATTTAGGCACCAATGACCGGATCATGAAAGGATTTATTGAGGGCCGTACCGCCATTGTCAACAATGATCTGGAAACGAAGAATGCTAAACGAGCAGAGGTTGCAACCGTTTTGGAAGAAGTAGCTGCTGCAACCGCTGTGCACTACATTAATGCTACACTGAGTGCTCTAAATGAAGGTCAAACGGGAGAGGCTTTTCATGTACTCTCCGAAGCGTGGGCTTTTACCAATGCACTACGCTACAATCCCGATCGAGCGCTATCTCTAGATGGCATTGAAAAAATCAAAGAGGAACTTTTTGGAGAAGGTGGCAATTTTTGGAAGGTCACGATTGCTGGGTTGAACGAAGCTAAATCGATGCTGGTTGCTGCCTACCCCGCACTCGAATCCGTACAAGATGATTTATGATGTACCTGAAATGTCTACCAGCAAGGTTTAGCGCACCGAAATTATTCACCATCCATCTCATCTGGGTAGCGGTTGTTCTTTTTTGCCTGAGTTGTGAGAAGGATGATCCCATGGTGGTCTCCCCAGAGCCCAATTTGGATCTAGCGGCAGAGCGACAAAAAATGGCGGTGCTAGTGGCCGATCACTTTATTAAACCGGCCTATCAAAACCTTTGCCAAGACGTGGAAGACTTGGTCGGTGCAGCGGAAACCTTTGTGAGTGATCCTTCAGAAGAAAACCTTGAGAACTTCCGGATACGACTGAAAGAAACCTGGCTTACCTGGCAGGACGCAGCCATTTATCAATTGGGCCCGACCGAAAATAATGCCCTACGCGCTGCCATCAACTTATACCCCAGCGACTTAGAAAAAATTGAAAACAATATTTCCTCGGGGAATTACACTTTTGGTTCCGTTGGTAACAAGGGAGCCGAAGGCCTGCCGGCCTTAGACTACCTAATCAATGCAGGTACCAGTCAGGAAGTCCTATCCCGATTTGTTGAACCTGAGCGAAGCATGTATACGTTGACAATAGTTACAAAACTGCAGGAATCGGTGGCAACCGTGCGCGATCAATGGATCGAAGGCCGCTTTCTACAAGATTTTACGAGTGATGGATCAAAAGGTACCGATGTGGGCAGTGCGGTCAGTCTCTTAACCAACGCCATAGATCTTCACTTTCAACGCTTCCTCCGAGATGGGAAAGTCGCCATTCCGGCAGGTGTGCGAAGCGCCGGTGTACCGAGACCCAAGACCGTTGAATCATTGTTTGGTGGCTACAGTCGCGAATTATTAATGCGGGGTATTGAATCCTATCAAAAGCTGTTTGATGGCATTGGCATTGACGACCAAAGGGGTACCTCGTTCTATCGCTATCTAGAGTTGCTTGACCAAGCTGACATTGCGGCGGACATGAAGGTTAGATTTGACGATGCCCAAGCAAAGGCAGGCAATTTGGTTAATTCTTTTTCTGAGCAAATTGACACTGACAACGATGCCCTGGTCAAGGTATTTTTGAGCCTGCAAGAAATTGTCACCTTGATAAAATCTGATATGGCCTCCGTGATGGGAATCACCATCACCAATCAAGACAATGATGGCGACTAGTCGAACAGATCGGATATGAGCTGGTCTAGGAAAATAACCAGACTTTCCTCTATAGCACCTCTGATCACCTTCAGGGTGCTTTTTGGTTTTATGATGGCCATCAGCATGGTGAGGTTTTTCCTCAAAGGATGGATTACCGAATTATATGTTGATCCAGGTTTTTACTTCACTTTTTTAGGTTTTAATTGGGTCAAGCCGTTGGGTTACTATGGCATGCATGCATTGTTTCTGCTCACATTGCTGGGTGCCGTCGGTATTATGCTCGGTTATTTTTACCGTCTGTCGGCATGCCTGTTTTTTATGTGTTTTACGTATATCGAATTAATTGATAAAACAAACTATTTAAACCACTACTACTTTGTCAGTTTAATGGCCTTTCTGCTGATACTGGTGCCTGCACATCGGTCCTTCTCACTTGACGTTTGGCGAAAACCGCATCTGCGCCTTGATCGCGTGCCCCAATGGACGATTTTGATCTTTAAAGCACAACTGGTCATTGTCTATTTTTACGCTGGATTAGCTAAGTTGAACCCAGATTGGTTATTTGCTGCCATGCCATTGAAGCTATGGCTTCCAGCGCTATCGCACCTGCCCATCATCGGTCAATTTTTTAACTACGAATGGAGTGCCTACTTGCTAAGTTGGGGAGGCGCCATCTATGACCTCACGATCGCTTTCTTTCTTTTGTATGCCCCAACGCGCATCGCTGCCTATCTGACGGTTTTATTCTTCCATTTAATGACAGCGACACTTTTTCAAATTGGCATGTTTCCCTATATCATGATCGCCCTGACATTGATATTTTTTTCAGATGAATTTCACGAACGGGTCATTCATTGGCTCAACCAAAGGGTTGGGCTCAACCATCTCACTGCCAGCGAATGGAACCAACCAAAATTGAGTCGATCACTGAGCATCTTTCTTTCGTTCTATTTTTTAATGCAATTACTCCTGCCTCTCCGGTATTTAATTTATCCCGGGTCCCTTTTTTGGACCGAGCAGGGGTATCGCTTTTCCTGGCGGGTTATGTTGATGGAAAAAGCTGGCCACGCTCAATTTATTGTGAAGGACACTTTGTCAAAAAAAGTCGAATGGGTAAATAATTATGATTACCTCACACCCCAACAAGAAAAAATGATGAGCACTCAACCCGACATGATCTTGCAATTTGCCCATTTTCTTGCAGCCACCTATTTGGACAAGGGATTTGAGGAACCTCAAGTGTTTTGTGACAGTAGAGTCACCCTAAATGGCAGACGGAGTGCACCGCTGATCGACCCTGAGATCAATCTCGCTATGGAAAAAAGAAATTTGAAACCTAAAAAATGGATTCTGCCCCGTCCCTAATGTACCTTAAATATTTCCATATCGTACTGATGTACTGTTTTGGTTACTCGCTGGTGCTAGCCCAAAATCAGCTTTACACCATTTCGGGGATGGTGAGCGATTCGCTTACTGGAACGCCACTGGTGGGCAGTACGATTAAACTACTCCCGGTAGCTCACTCCACCGCTACGGATCTCAAAGGCCAGTTCATCATACGGGCAGTGCCTTCTGGAACCTATGAAGTGCAAATCTCACACTTAGCAAAACTCAGCCGAACCATTACACTAACTCTAGACGACCATGTGGAGCTAAAGGTTATGCTGCCAGATGATGTCAACGTCATGAATCAAATTACGGTGGTCGATGAACGATTGGACCAAGGTGGCATTCTGCACCTGCGTCAGGTCGAAGGCTTCTCAATTTATGCGTCCAAAAAGAACGAACTGATTGAACTGGACCGATTGACCATTAATAAAGCTGCCAATCGCAGTAGGCAAGTCTACGCCAAAGTGAGCGGTCTTAACATTTGGGAGAGTGATGGTGCGGGCGTTCAACTGGGTATTGGAGGGCGAGGTTTGAGTCCGAGTCGCAATTCTAATTTTAATACTCGTCAAAACGGATACGACATTAGTGCCGATGCATTGGGTTACCCAGAAAGCTATTACACCCCTCCAGTGGAGGCCATCGATCGCATTGAGATCGTGAGAGGTGCCGCATCGCTGCAGTACGGTACTCAATTTGGAGGTATGCTTAATTTTAGATTTAAGGAAGGCCCGGCTGACCAAAAACTAAACCTGACGTCACGTCAGACCCTGGGCTCCTTTGGATTTCTCAATTCTTACAATAGCCTCGGTGGAACCGTAGGTCGGTGCAATTATTTTGGTTTTTATCAATATAAAAAAAGTGAAGGCTGGCGACCCAATGAAAGTCTTGACCAGCACACGGTGCACTTGAGCACGAAAATAAATGTCAGCGATAAGATCACCCTACGTCCAGAATTTACGCACACCCAATATCTGGCTCAGCAACCCGGTGGATTAACCGATGTACAATTTGCCAGCGATCCACGTCAGTCTAACCGAAGTCGTAATTGGTTTTCGGTAGATTGGAACCTTTTTGCTTTGGATGTTGACCTCTATTTCAACTCCAGATTTCGTCTCAACAGTCGAAGTTTCGGACTGGTCGCTGGTCGGGATGCCTTGGGAAATTTGGATCCGATTAATCTATTGGATTTTGGCGAAAATAGGGATTTCTTAAGTGATCGTTTTCGGAATTTTGGCAATGAAACTCGACTGCTCTATCAATACAATATGACGCAAGTGCCCAGCACTTTTCTGGTGGGAGCTCGATACTATCAGGGTCTAACTGTGCGCAAGCAAGGGATGGCCGATGCCGAACAAGGACCAAACTTCAGATACTTAAATCCGGATAACTTAGAGGGTTCTGATTTCGAACTACCAAGTAAAAATTTGGCACTATTTATCGAGAATGTATTTTCCATTAATCAAAAATGGACCATTACTCCAGGCATTCGATTCGAAAGCATTCGTACCGATGCGCAGGGATATTATCGGATCATTAACCGGGATTTAGCAGGGAATATTCTACTGGATGAGCGCATCGATGAATCAAAGTCAAATCCTAGATCATTCCTATTTGGAGGAGTCGGAACCAGCTTCAAACCCAACGAAAAATTTGAGCTTTACGCCAATTTATCGCAAAATTATCGCGCCATCAATTTCAACGATATTCGAGTAAATGTGGGCAGCCTCGTCGTCGATGAGCAATTGGAGGATGAACGAGGATTTAATATTGATTTGGGATTTCGAGGGCGTTTGGGTCGGTTATTTGACTTCGATCTTACCGTTTATCACCTTGCATACAACGATCGCATTGGCACCATTCTCAAAAAAGAACCCAATCCCATCTTTAATAATTTGGTAGATCGCATCATCCGTTTTCGCACAAACGTTGCCGATGCAAAAATCTATGGATTGGAATCTCTCCTGGAGTTTAATTTCAGAAATTGGTTAGCTCCCGAAGCGGACGCAGACCTAGCTCTTTTTTCCAACCTGTCGGTCACCAATGCGACCTATCAAGCATCCGATATTCCCGGTCAGGAAGGTCGTGAGGTAGAGCTCGTCCCCCCCTTTATATTTAAGAGTGGATTGTACGGGCGTTGGAAAAATCTCGGTTTTAATTTTCAATTTGGACATACCGCAAAGCATTTTTCTGATGCCTCGAATGCTATTTTTACACCCACTGCCATAGAAGGCTTGATCCCCAGCTATCAGATCGTCGATCTTTCCCTGAAGTATTTATGGAATAAAATGATTTTGGAAGTGAGTATCAACAATCTCCTCAATGCTTCCTATTTCACGCGAAGAGCCACCGGCTATCCGGGACCAGGCATCATTCCGTCGCAGGGTCGCAGTTGGTACATCACTGTTGGAGTAGATCTGTAGACCGTGTAGACATCATTTAAGCCCAAAAGGTAATCTATTTACAACCAGGTGTCCATTACTCATAACCATCACGACATCTTGTAATGTGCGAATATCCTCCAAAGGATTATCCAGTACAGCAATGAGATCAGCGTCATAACCAGGCGCAATTTGTCCAGTCTGATCCGACAAGCCTAGCAATTCTGCACCATGGATGGTCAAGCATTTGAGGGCCGCTTCTGACGACATACCTAGTCGTACGAAATGCATCGCCTCCATGGACACCCGACTTGTGGATTTATCTAGATAGCGATTGTCAGCTCCAGTAGCCATTTTTACCCCCGCCATCATCGCTTGCTTAATCATCTTTTCACTCTTCGGGATCATATAGCGACCCCGCATATTTACTACCGGCTGATCATAATCACCACCTGGCTCAATCAAGTCCATGAGTGTGATAAAAGTCGGCACTAAATAGGTTCCTTTTTCGGCCATTAATTCCAGTGTTTTGGTGCTCAGAAAAGTGCCGTGTTCAATACTCCTGGCTCCGGCTACAACAGCCGCCCGTGCACCTTCGTCTCCATGTGCATGAATCATCACGGGCAACCCGAGGCCGGATGCTTCATCAACCACCGCCTTTAACTCTTCCGAGGTGTAAGTCTGTTGTCTCGGATCGGTCTCAGGCCGCCCTGCTCGTTCAGTACCACGTGTTTTGATCACCCGGGCACCTCTATCGGCATTGATACGCACCATTTCCCTAAGTTTATCCACATTATTTACGCCGTCCAGCAGGGGGCCGAAACGGGGATCAGCCAATGCAGTTTCACCCAATTCAGGTGTCACGTATACACCGGCAGGTACGACATCCGGACCAGGTAAGTAGTTATCTCGAACCAACTCACTGAGCACCACATCCTGATACGCCTCAACCCCTGCCGTACGAACCGTTGTGACTCCCGACCACAGTGCGATCTTGGCGGAGGCTCTCGAGGCCAAGTGTGTATGTACATCAATCATGCCTGGCATCAAGTAAGCGCCATGGAGGTCCTGTTTCTGATAACCGCTGGGTATGTTTAACTCCTCCGATTGAATGGCGCTAATCTTCCCATTTGAGATTAGTATGATGCTGCTAGAATCAATCTCAGCCGATTTGACCAGCACCAGGTTGGCATTGAATAAAGCAATGGAATCGTTTTTAAGCTGTGCAAAAAGTAACACGGGTGTTAGCCACAAAGCAAATGCTAGGAATGCCGGCTGGTCGTATAAAATCATTCTCATCTTACTAATTTACCAGTTTCCAGCTCAATCACTGGCACATCAACTGAGGTGACAAATTAAAACGGATTCGAAGGCAATCCACCATTACAGACCCTCGAAATCTAGACAAAATGTGGGGTTTGATTATATTTCGCCATGGTGAATAAATTTCAGATCAGCTCCCATTAAGTTATGATCACCTTGTTTATCATATTGGGTGTATCGATTGTTCTGTTTGCCTTTGAAATCTTCCCTATCGATAAGACAGCCATGTTGATGTTGGGTGCCATGGTATTGACTAATTTGGTCAGTCCTGAAGAGGCGATTCATGGCTTTGCCAACCCTGCCCTCATCACCATCATGTGCCTGATGATCTTGGCCCATGCCTTGGAAAAAAATGGTGTTATCACGTCACTCGTTCGAAAATTAAGTGACTTGCGTCACCTGCCAATGATCATCTTAGTACCCGCATTTATGCTTTTGACCGGTTCTATTTCAGCCTTTATCAGCACAACGGCCGTTGTCATAGTTTTTACAAAATTGATCAATAAACTCTCTGATCGATTTGGCCTTTCTCAATCGAAACTTTTGATGCCCATTTCCTTTGCTGGCATACTGGGCGGATCCTGCACGCTGATGGGCACCTCCACCAATTTGATTGTCAGCTCGATTGCAGTTGATCACGGAGTAGCTCCGATGGCCTTTTTTGAATTCACCCTGCCGGGAATCATCGTCCTTTTTTCAGCGGTGGTAGTGATCGGCTTATTGTCGACAACAATCTTACCAGAAGACAAAAAGCAGAAAGTGCCACAGGCCTATCAACTAGACGATTTTATTACGCGAGTAAGAATCCTCGATCACTCCGATGAAGTAGGCAAACCACTGTCTGCTTCCGACTTGTTCGATCGGGGAGAAATCGAAATACTACAGATCTACCACGATGATTACATGCTCAATTATCCGGATGAAAATGTTGTCGTTCATAAGGACGACATCTTACTTATTAGATCTGGACTGGAGGTGATCCAGGAAATTGCCGAAAATCCCAACTATGAATTACTTACACCTAAAGAAACCCAGGAGCAGTTAAGAAAAGAAGCTGCGTGTTACGCTGAAATCCTGATTCTGCCCAATAGTAATTTAATCGGTAAATCACTCAAGTCTCTAGCCAATGTACCCCTCGCTGGTGCGGTACCGCTTGCCATAAGAAAGCGCAAAAAATGGCTGAATGCGCTCACACCTGATCGGATTGGCAGCTATGCCCAGGGTCACGATTCTCCCACCCTGATCAATGTTGGTGACTCTGTTTTGGTGGAAACCCTGGAATCCACCAAGAGCGATCTGGAGAGCATCAACAATATCATGGTAATTAATGAATTCACTTTATCTGGCAAGTATTCTCGCTGGAAACGGACCATGAGCTTTTTGATCCTGATGCTCACGGTCGGTTTGGCAGCATTGGGGGTAATGACCATTCTCAAAAGTGTTTTAGTGGGCGTCTTTTTCCTCTTGCTTTTTCGATGCATTGAGTTAAGTGAAGCCTATCGATCTATTAATTGGCAAGTCATCTTTTTATTGGCTGGCATGATTCCGATTGGTGCGGCAATGCAAAATTCTGGAGCCGATCAATTTTTGATTGAGTGGCTTTACAACCAGCTTCGCGGCTTCAGTCCCCTGTTGGTTTTGACCAGTATTTTTCTGATCACCCAACTCGCGAGTGGATTTATTTCAAACAATGCGGTAGCCATCGTCATGACACCAGTAGCACTAGGTCTTGGCTCGGCACTAAGTTTTCCACCTCACGCACTCTTAATTGCGGTAGCTTTTGCTGCAAATTTTAGTTTCTTCACACCGGTGGGTTACCAGACCAATGCTTTAATCTATTCGCTGGGGATTTACAGATTTCGTGATTTTTTACTGGTAGGAGGCATCCTTTCTGTCTTGAGCGCAGCCCTAGCCATTTTTTTAATTCACCATTTCTTTTTATAAAAATCGGACACCCAAATCTAATACAGATCTCTTTCCTAAATAACGATTAAATGACTACTAATTTACCTCCCCTCAGAAACGAAAGTCATATATAATATTGTCGGGTTTATTTGCAAGAGTGGAGCGAAGCTATGGGCAACGTTCCCAATGTATGTCAACGTGATTATTTATTAGCCTCCTAAGATTTCGGCCATTGCAGAGCCTGCCAGCCTACATGTAATATGACACCTGGCAGAAATGATGAAGTTCAGCCAACCGTCAATTTACAATGGTACAGCGACGCCAGATTTAGCTGACTGATAGATGGCTTCGATAATGGCCATTGCCTTCCTTCCCTCATGACCATCTACCGGCACCGGAAGATCTTGCTCCAGATGGCTAATAATTTCAGCAATTTGAGCCCGATGAAGTTGGTAATCAATGGCCATCGGATCTGAAGATCCCGAAGGATTTTCATCCTGCTTCATGAGATCGTCAGGCGGTTCCTCATCCATAATATTCCAGTGACTGATCTTTCCTCCCTCCATGCAAATGCTGCCTAACGCTCCATAGACCTCCAACCGCTCCGGATAGCCGGGCCAAAGTGCCGTGCTCGCCACAATGGTTCCCATGGCTCCATTTGCAAAAGTGAGTAGTCCCTGTGCAAGGTCCTCGCCCTCAATCTGATGGACTTTGGTAGCAACCTTCGCATATACTTCTGCCACATCCCCCATCAGGTCCTGCAATAAATCAACCGTATGAATTCCCTGATTGATCAATGCTGCTCCACCATCTCCTTTCAAAGTACCTTTCCAGGGGCTGCTTTCATAGTATTCACGACTTCGGTACCATTTTATATAGGCATGGCCACTGATGAGGCGGCCGAGCTGACCGTTCTGCACGGCGGTTTTTACCTTGAGATAATCTGGGCTGTACCGATTCTGAAAAATAGCAGCCAGTTGCACCCCCTTTGCCTGACAGGTGTCGATCATTGCATCGATACGCTCAGTAGTAATTTCCAATGGTTTTTCACAAATCACATGCACTCCGGCCTCGGCAGCGGCTAAGGTGGGTTCCAAATGCCTCCCGCTAGCCGTGCAGATGCACACTACGTCCGGTTTTACTGCACTAAACATCTCGTTCCAGTCTACAAAAGCAGGAACTCCAAAACGCTGTCCAGCCTGATCCGCACGATCTACCGAAGAGCTGCAAACAGCCACCAACTGAGCTCCCGGGATATCTGCGATGCTTTTGGCAAAATGTCCGGCGATCGAACCTGTGCCGATGATTGAGAACTTCACGATGCGTTTTTTTGAAAGTTGGGCTGGAAGATAAGTCTATTGCATGATTAATCATGCATGCATCATACTAATGAAAGGAAAAACAGCCGGGTACTCTCTTAGGAGTTGGTCCGACTTAACCCTACATATCCATCTCGTAGAAATAAGTATCCTGCAACTATTTCTCGGATTGAACGATCTCAATCAGGGTGGCAATGTCTTTCGATCGTTTGAGATTCAGCTTTTCATTTTGCACTATCTCGGAGATCCTCGAATTTCTCATCGCCTTGGCAATGATCTTCTCGCGTTTCGATTTCGATCCCGAAATTAAATGGCAAGTCTGTCGTGTATTCAACCAGACCTGCTCCTTATTTATCCATCGAATGTTGTTATCGCCAATGCCTAACTTTTCGTTGTAAGTGGGATCCTTTCGTTCGAGCGAGTGTGACAAATGAACATCCACCTGATCGTCTTTAAAGAGCTCCTCATGGTAACCCACTACTTTCCTTAGGCAAGGAAGGTCAGAAAAGGAATGGTGGGTGAAAATTTTCTGCCCGCTCTCTTGTTGGTACCTGAAACTTTTGATCAGTCCAGCCGGGACTATCTTAATGCCTTGTTGGGTCGAAATCTCGAGCGATTGATCTTCCAGATTATAGTTCAAATAAATATTTTCTTTGACATCGCCGTTGCTCAAAACCAGATCCGATAATTGCCACTTCTCAAAAAAATATTGATTCCCGCGAATTCCCGGTTCAGTATCCGGGGAGACGTAAATCCATCCAGTTGGATCTGTGTTATCAATGAGTGCGTACTCGAGATGTTCCTTTTGTCCCGACAGGTCTAGTGAAAGACAAATTGCAACCAGATAAAAACACGGTAAAAATCGCTTTGAAATCATACTTTGATATTTTTTCAAATTCCAGTCAAATTGGAGCCATTAGTCTTTCAGAATTATTAATTTTTGAGGCTTCCACCCCTGAATATGGACCAGGTATAGTCCCTGTGGTAAAGCTGAAATATCTATCCGTTGCCCAGTTTGTCCTCGCATCACCCTCACCCCGTGCACGTCCATTATCTCAAACCTCCTTGGCCAGGCAGATGCCTCACCGAAGTAGAAGAAATCTCGGGTAGGATTTGGATACAATGCGAAGGATTCGGCATATTCCATGGTCCCGGTAGATACTGCTTCCCCTTCGATGTTATCACCTGCATTCATTTGCCTGCCCAGAAACCCCGGAAAATCCTCGGGATAGTGCAGCACATGAAAAACAGAATTATTCGAAGAATATCGATCGCCAATGGTTTCCCCCTGATTCAAAATGTCGCCATTTTCCAGCACTGGACTTACATATTTCCAGAGTAAGTTTCCTGATTGATTGTATTCGAGGAAAATACCCCGAGGTCCGAGGCATAGTAACATTCGATCTGGCGACAGAAATTGGACACTTGAAAACAGCGGGGCAAAGAGTGAATCAGCCTCATCGGCTTGAAAAGTCCATGCAGACTCCTGTGGTTCAAACGCCAGGTGATCATTTATTTTGTAATGGCCTTGCTCACCCGGCAGCAATAGATTTTCAATGGATGCGTGATCTCCGCCGGGTCGCTGGAGCCCATTGTTGAAGACCAACACCCGGTCTTCTTGAAACCAATCCAAGCCATGCTGACCAAAAAATCTCTGATCAAGTGAATCTCCTCTTCCGTAGGCCTGGGGATTTCCCCATCGATAGAGCAGATCACCACCACGACCATATCGACCACCCTGATGACCCTGGGCCTCGACCATGGTAGTACTATGGTCAATGATCCAAATTTCGTTAAAGGTCCGAGAGCTGATCATCACCTGATCGAGCGTGGGGAGGTACTCAATGGAATTGGCGTGGATCCAGTCGGATGTTGGGGTTTGATAGTAATTGAGGTCAATTAATTCCGGATGACTCTCCACCCTGCCCCAATTATTCTTCGTCGAGTCGAACGCTTGAATCAGATGGTCCCAGACATGCCATTCCCACACAATGCTGCCTCCAGAACTTCCTTCCGGTTTAATTTCAACAAGGTGATCAGGCCAGAGTTTGTCGGCACCCATACTCGCCGGATCTCTACCTTCTAAGATGGCCTCCACCTTTGTTTTTTCCTCCCATGCGATCAGGAGGACATTTCCATTGGGCATTAGTTCAAAGTCATGGTGCTGTCTGACCTGGCGGTCGGCGTAACGAAATTGCCAAATCAATTCACCGTTCCAATTGAAGCGTTCGATGACTCCACCGGCCCCACCTGAGTTGATGTGCGTGGCGTCTGTAACTCGACCTGCCCGATATAGGCTTCCGTCTTCGCCGAGATAAGCAGTTAGGCCTGGCACCCATTCACTCGTCCAAGCATTGATGAGGGCACCGTTGCGATCGATGAGGTAAGTGATCTTATGACTCATGGGTGCAAAAAGAATGAATCCCTCAACATTTTCTTCGCGAAGTGTAACGCCAACGGTTTTGTCCTGTGCCTTCAAGGAATAGCCCCCCACACCACTCATGGATAAGACCAGCGCCAGCATCCAAGAATTCCTCATAAGCACTAATTGAAAAACAATAGAGGGGCACCTGTCCCCTCTATCATTAAGATTATATGCCTTGATACCAATGTTTAGAACAGTGGTGGCCAATCCATTCCATCTGTCCTGGTCATTTGGATCACTACCTTTCCAAAACATCCACCATTAGCACCGGAGAGGGTGACCGTCAATACGGGCCCTTCGACCGAGTCGACAATCAGAGACCAGGCACAGCCGTAGCCATCTGCTGGTGTAATACTCAGATCACCACATAAATCAGTGATGGTCAAAGCACCTCCTGCCACTTGCTCACAACATCCATAAGCATTCTGGTAGGTCCCCCAGGAGTAGGATGGCCAATTGTAATTTCCGTTGGTATTGGCAGTCCAGGTAAAGGTACCCGACTGTAGAGGTGGGCTCAGACCTGCAGCATCTACGGCTTCTAAGATCTCGTAGTTCACTTCAACCGCTAAGCTAGATATACATGCGACAGAGTACTGTATCTGTAAATTAAGACCAGGCTGTCCGAAAAAACTGGCACTATATCCTAGGGTGGGTTGACCTTGGGGGTTTGGTACAAATGCAGGCGCTTTACGACCGTCTAAAAAATTGACCCCACCAGCAACGGTGATGACATCTCCCAATTCCAGTTCATCGGGTGAGTTGAGTTCCGTAATAGCGTTCACTACATCCAAGCCTGTGAAAGCTAGCGTCGCGGGCCATGATGCAGTGTTTCCGAGAATACCTGTAAAACTATTTCCCGTTGAAACATCGGTCCACATCACCTCAATATCCAGGCTTGACACCTCCACAAATTCCAAATTGGGACTAACTCGGCCAGAACCTTGGGTTTTACCATCATTGCTTTGCTCCAAATTATTGGAAAAATCGACAGAAAATTCCATGTTGAAATTGGCAGCCTCTCCCAAACCGATAAATCCATCATCATTAGCGGTGGCAGCAAAGTTAGGAAGGGCGCCAGATGGAAAATCGTCCAAGCTAAATAATTTGTCATCGTCTACACAGCTCACACCGAAGGCGAGCACCAGAGCGACAGAAACTATATATTTTAAATTATTCATTTTATTCTATTTTAATTTTTGTCCTTGACTGCATTAATTCGGATCCCAAAAAACTTTATCCGTCGTAGGATTCTTTTGTGCAGGAGCACTTGGATTCAAGTTTAGATCATCCGCTCTCCAAGGGAGTGAAACAAGAAATGGAGTCGATGAAAAGGTGATCTGTGCAAATGGACCGGTATCGGTATTTGGATCGAAAATGACTGGATATCCCCGTCGACGATAATCGTTGTAAGAATCGATCGAATTACCAAAACTTGCAATCCATTTTTGAGTGAGGATGATCTCGAGCTTCCTTTCATCACCTCCGGCCTCAAATTCGGCCATCACCCCAGCAATGTATGCATCGATGGCTTCTTGTTCAATGGCAGGTACTGCTTGTGAAGTGCCCGTACCGTTCACCACCTCCGCCACTTTATCGAAAGAGGCTTGGATTGCTGCAGACAGTAATTCTTGCGGATCACCATCAATCACACCATCGAGCGCAAGTTCCGCCTCAATGTAAAGACGAGTATAATGCGTCAACATTCGCTCCGGTGCCACACCAGTGCCCGTACTCGCCGTAACGGTTGCTCCCGATCCATCATCATACCAACCTCCTACAGGGTAAATTCCCAATACCGTCTGAGAAACATCCTGAGCCTGGGCTTGGTTGGAACCACTACTTCCAAAGTGAATGGTTAGAAATCCGTTGGCGTCCAACCTTTCCGATGGATTTTGTGGGGCCTCACCCGGGGTAAGTTGCTTGTGAAAATAATAGGGCACCCTGGGGTCGACGACTCCATTGAGAATGTCTGGGTTTGTACCGCTCATAATGTCGTAAAACCAGGGACTGATATAGTAGGTCTTAGTCTGACTGGCATAATCAATGACAAATCCATTGTGCCGATTGTCAGGTGAAACAGAGCTACCATAGAGCAACTGAAAATCATCCGAAGAAGAACCGATTAGGTCACCTTCAGCAATTAGGGCTTGAATCTGAGCATCAGCATCGGGAATGGTGCTTACCATCCGAACCTGGTTCAGTAGCCTTAGCTTGAGTGTTTTTCCAAATTTAATCCACTTGCCGTTGCTACCACCATAGATAAGATCGTCTGGACCGGGCTTGAGTGGCTCATTTGGATTGGAATTAACAATATTGTCAATTCCCTCATTAATCATTGTGATCAGGGCCGGATAGATGTTTGCGTCATCATCAAAAGCCGGCGCTTGAAATTCTTTCAGATTATGCGCTTGGCTAAAAGGAATATCGCCCCAAACATCGACCATGACAGAGTAGGCATAGGCCTTTAGCAGCTTAGCAACCCCCGCATACTCCATGCTCGGCAGACTGCCTTCTTCGACGTTTTCTGCCGACTCGATCAAGACATTGAGATCTTGCAGGGCAATATCATAAAACTGTTGCCAGGCTGCGTTGATCATGAAGCTATTCCCCAAGGTGCCATATCGGTCTGGGTCTCCCCTTCTCACCGTTTGGTGCATAAAAACACTTAAGTGCGAGCTCAGACCAGTCGTGGAAAGCCCCGTTGCACCTGCGATGGCGACCTGCGAATTTGTGAGCAACTGACTTAATGCAGCCTCCGTAGGATTGTTAGGATCTACGTTAATATCGAAGAATTCATCACTACAGGAAGACAGGAAAAGAAAACTGCCCACCAGTATAAAAGTGAGAATATTTATATTTAATTTATTCATTGTTGCCAATATTTTAGAATGTAATATTCAGGTTAACACCATATCTTCTCGATTGGGGTGCTGTTGCATATTCTATTCCCTGTGTATTTGTTGAACCAAAACCATTTCTCTCAGGATCTAGATTCAACGAATGTGGAATATTTGGTGCGAAGTACCAGATGTTTCGTCCGGTGAAGGTTAGAGCTGCTTTTCCAAGCGGTGTGCGATCCATCAATTTTTGTGGAAACGCATAGCTCAAACTGATCTCCCTAATACGAATGACCGTACCGTCAAAAACAGAGGCATCATCTTGACCATTGATGAAGAAAGAGCGGCTATTCCCCGGCTGGAAGAAGATATCATTCGTAGAGATCTGAATGGTATTCGGAATCTTATTACCCGCCTCGTCTAAGAGTGGTTCACCGGTATTGGGATCACCCAAGAATCCAGGAACAATCCGCGAAGGCTCTCGATCTTCCGTGTCTGTGACCACCCCTCGACCCAAGAGTCTTTCTGTTGAAGTTGAGTAAAATGCACCACCATGGCGATAATCCATCAGCACAGACAAGGTCAAGCCCTTAAAGCTAAATGTATTTGACAATCCCAAGGTGAAATCTGGATTGGGATCACCTAAGATTCCAAATCCGTTGTTCTTGAGGGATGGAAAGAGTGCACCTGTGCCAGGATCAACGAGGAGGTTGCCCTCTTCATCTCTGGCGGTTTGCGTTCCGTACAAAGCACCATAAGGTTGGCCAACTTCCAATACGGGTCGAATACCACCTCCAAATAGATTTCTAATATTAATTCTTTCTACACCAGGCAGTAGTTCTACGACCTTACTTTCGTTTTTGGTGAAATTTGCAAAAATGTCCCAGGTGAAACTATTGGCAAGTTTGATGGGTACCAGCCGTAAACCCAGTTCAATTCCCTCGTTTTGTAGGTCTCCAAAGTTGGTCGTAAGTTGTTCAAAGCCCGTGGCAGATGGAATGGAGATATTCGCAATCTGATCGGTTGAGTTTCGGCGATAAACCGAAAAGTCTAAATCGATGCGACCATAGAAGAATTCCAGCCTGGCTCCCAATTCAATTTCAGTGGTAAATTCTGGTGTCAAATTAGGATCAGCTGCTACGTTACTTTGGGTGATACCCGGTTGACCATTAAATGGAAAGTCACTTTCTGCAGTACTTCCAATGACATTCGTATTAGATCCAAGATTTACGTTAAAGAGATTGGATAATGAGTATACGGGTGCATCATTTCCAACCTTCGCCCAGCTCGCTCGCAATTTGGCATTGGTTAGCACCCTACTATCGATGTTAAGTGCTTCGGTTAATACTGCTGACAATGATGCGCTTGGATAAAAGAAGCTGCGATTGTCTGCCGGCAAGGTAGACGACCAATCATTTCGACCAGTGGTGTTCAAAAATAAATAATCGTTGAAGCCAACCGTCACGTCATAAAATGCACCAATGAGTCTTCTCTGTGAGAAGATACCACCATTGGGTACCAGGGTGTTGGCATTATCAATGTCATAGATACCGGGTGAAATTAATTGGGTACCTAAGACAGACTGGCGATCTAGCGTACGTTGATTCAGGTTGTGACCAACGGTTGCTCTCAAACTAAAGTTATCACTTATGTTATCGTCGAATGTCAGCAACAAGTTAGATTCGATTTCTTCAAAGGAGATGTCATCTTTCAGAATGGCTCCCGCTCTACTATATCCGGTAGATCCGATGTCCCAAATGAGGTCCCGACCGGTGGTATACTGATTGGTACCAATTTTATAGGTCACGTTGATGTTATCGGTAATATCATATCCCAGGCTGATGCTACCTCCAATCCGATCCGTGCGTTCATCGGTTCCGTTGTGCTTCCAAGACCACAGCGGATGATCAATAGCGTTGGTATTGTAAAAAACACTGCGACCGTTGGAAGGATTCTCAAATCCAAGATCCGTGTTCCATGTTCTACCTAACCAAAGTGTTCTGGCAAACGATGATGCAGCATCGGGTGATGACGAACCATTTTCGCCAAAGAATGGTCCATTTGTATTACTCCTGGTATAGCTTATGTTGGCGCCGATGATCAAGCCATTTTGCAACCTTCCATTAGCACCTACACTGAGCGCTGTTCGATCAAAACCGGAGTACGGAATGTATCCGTCCTGATCGAGGTGTGAAAACGTTGCGGCAATGCTAGCATTCTCAGTACCACTTCTAATGGTCAGCGAGTTTTCTACCACATGCCCTGTTTCAAAGAGGTTCTTCACGTTATCGGGTTGAGCTTCATACGGCGACCAAGCACCAAGCTCAGGAAATGCCGCTCTAAAGTTTGGCCAGGTCGGAAAAGAATCCAGTGACGAAAAAGCCGGTCCCCATGAACCGTTGGCATTGGAATAAAGGAAATCTGCTCCGTTGCCATAAGTATTTTGGTACTCTGGCAAGCCAGCAATTTCTTCGATTGAATAGGAAGATGAGAGGGTCACTTCCGTACCCTTTAATCCGCTTTTGGTACTTCCCGTTTTGGTGGTAATAACAATCACACCATTGGATGCCCTAGACCCATAAAGTGCAGCTGCAGCGGCTCCCTTCAATACGGATATTCCTTCAATATTATTCGGATCAATATTCGCTATTGGTGAACCATAAGCACTACCCGCAGATAATTGGTTGGTACTATTGTATTGGGTATTATTAAAAGGAATTCCATCCACAATAAATAATGGATCATTACTTCCCAAAAAAGATGAAGAACCTCGGATGGTAATTCTCGTAGAGCTTCCCGGTGCTCCCGAGGAGCTTCCGATCTGTACACCGGGTACTTTGCCCTGCAAAGCACGAAGTACATCCGGTTCGGCTTTTTGCTGCACCAGTTCACCTTTTACTTCTTCGACAGCATAGCCAACCGAGCGATCTGCCTTCTCGATGCCTAAGGCCGTTACCACCGCTTCAGAGAGGATGACTCCTTCGGATAGTGTCACATCCACAATATTAGACACACCCAGTTCAATCTCCGAAGAGCTAAAACCGGTATAACTGAACACCAAAACCGTGGCCCCTTCTGGCACGGCAATTTCATAGGAGCCGTCCACATCTGTGGCAGTTCCAATCGACGTGCCTTTCACGACGACATTGGCACCAATCAGGGCTTCACCCGACTGATCAATGACCTTACCACTCACCTCGCGGTCTTGGGCCCACAAAGAACTCACGGACAGGAGCAGGGTCACAAATACGTATACGCATTGTTTCATAAGAAAGAGTTTAATTAACTTATTAATCTACTTTAAGTGGAGAGCCTTTTCACAGAAAACCCCACCCCTAGAGAGGCACGCTTTTCCATGTAGAATACGCCCACCAATAGGCGTAAGCTGTTATGATATTCTTAATATGATCTGAGTGCATTCATATCTGCTATGAACCATAGACAATCTGCAGCGAATGGATTTATTGACATCTCAAAATGGGCAGATTTGGACCTATTTTATCAATTCGAAATTTTATTCGCAAAATTTTTAAGATATCGTAATAAAAGCGTTAATCGGATGCGATTCTCACTAGTTTTTAGTGGCTTAATCCATTGAGATGTTGCACCCACCTTTCGCAAATGATACAGAAAAACCTGTGTGTATATTGTTAGAAATGCCGTTGATCGACCCCTACTCCGGTTATCAGGTCAATTTGCAGCCAACTCGAGGCCATACATCACCTCTCTGAGAAATGCTGCCCCATAACACGATGGGTACCAGAAGTTTCTTATCGGAACATTCGCTAAGGGATGCGAAGGCCAAATCCAGGGCAGCAAAAGTATTGGCGTGCAGTAAAGCAACACAAAGCATCGAGCCCTAGCGACGTCGATTCCATATTTATCATGGCTCAAGAGCCGTTCACCCAAATAATAACCTGTCTAAATAAGGGTTTAGCGCTATATCTTCCTAAAATTTGAGTACCTTTTGCCGTGAGAAGGCTCAAAAGAACCTTTGTTTAAATTCATTTCTAAACGAAAAACGAACTTGTTATGGAGATTTTACCATTAATCATTCAACTCTTAAGTGGTGCCGCAGGTGGCAACATCGCAGGATCGCTGATGAAGAAGTTTTCTCTGGGTACGCTCGGTAATTCCGTTGCCGGTATCTTAGGTGGGGGCTTAGGAGGCCAGATCTTAGGATTGCTAGGTATGGGTGCTATGGGAGGAGATGGCGGTGGCATGGACATTGGCAGCATTATAAGCAGCATTGCTGGTGGAGGTGTTGGCGGTGGAGTTGTCATGGCTATTGTCGGAATGATTAAAAATGCAATGGCTGGAAATAAATAGGCTATTGCTTAGGAAACCCAAAAAAACAAGGGCAGACTACCTCCGTAGTCTGTTTTTTTTTGCCCTACATATTGTTGAGGGCTTCCAAAACCTGGAGCACGGAGTTAACATAACGATGCATGAAAAGCGGAAGTCTTTTGAGATCACGGCCAATAATCCAATGATTTATCTTGCCTGAGCGGCAAATTTGAAGATAGATGGCACCCGCTCTTTTTGGATCAGGTTCACCGATGTCTCCACAAGCAGAGGCCAATAAAAATAGAGGCATCTCATCCCACAAGTGCTCTGCCGAAGACCGAATGTTAGGATCTAATCCGAAATCTTCAAAACGGATTGATTCAGCAGTATCTAGACGTTGCTCTTGATCAATTCTTATGGAATAATGGTCCAGCCTATACATGCGAACACAATCTCCAGCGCACTGGTCCCAAAACTCCCCAAAGATCAGGTAATCCCTTGTCTCGAAGGGCTCATACTTTTGGCAACAAATCTGGATGAAAACAAAACACCAGAGTAAAGCCACACGATGCATCCGAACATTTAATGTTAAAACTTTCTACCAATACGGGCATCCACCCTGTTGCGTTGTTTACGGAATATTTAATTTTCCGTTAAAACATTTCATAGCGCTCAGTTACCCCTACCCCGTGATCCTCCTAAACGCGTTAACCATCTCCTAAAATGCTTGATCAACAGGCCCTTTTTGCTTTTTTTTGCCGATCTTGATCCTTCATTCAAACAAATAATGATCTATGAGTAAGCATATCTATACACTACTTTTTGTCGGTCTTACGATTATTGTTGTTACTGCGCAGGAGCGTGCCTTTGATCCATCTCCTGTGCTGACCAAAGACGCCACTCCTTTTAAAGCAAAATCTGATGTCAGCCGGTCGGTTCTGGATACTAATGAAGTCTTCTTCCCCAGTTGGAATGATGACTGCAGCAATACCCTAACTGCCTTCTCACTCAATAATACTTGGGGTCAAGTAGCTGGTATGAATGGTTTTATGGACCTCGTGAAAGCCCAACAATTGGAGTATACTGCCACGGATAGCTATCGTCTTCTAGGTGGCATCGGGTACTTTTCAGATGCCATCGCAGTAGATGATGGGATGCTGCAACTGAATTTTTATGAACTCGATGAGTCAACCGGCGGGCCAGGTACCATGGTTGCCAATACCATACCCAGAAATGTCAGTGATATCGTTCTTCCAGATTCGTTTATTCGTGCCACTATATTTGTAATCCTACCCGACGAACAGCCGGTGATGACCAGTGCAAACTTTTTTGTAGGTGTGGACTTTAGAAACCTGTATGCGACTCAAGACACCGTCTATCTTTTTCAAACGGGTGAAGACTGCGGAGATGGTGCAGATACGTGGGAGCTGCAAAGTAGCCCCGATACGGTGTGGGCCAGTATCGCTACCGCATGGGAATTAAATGCTGATTTTGGAATTACAGCCATTGTTGATACGGAAGCGCCAACCTCTGATGAGGCATTCATTGCCACCAATGGGGTCACTCTACATCCAGCTATGCCAAATCCTGCCGAAGACCGAATATTGCTCCAGTTCGATTTGGAGGCGGCCGGTCCGGTGCGCATTGATGTTTTAGATCAAGTCGGCAAATTAATGCATCGATCCACTTCCAAACGCCGCTCCGGAGCCAATCAGGAGGAGCTACTTTTACATCAATTTGCAGCTGGCACCTATTACTATGTAATTTCCACAGACAAAGGAAATATTGCTAGCCGATTTGTAGTGCAATAAAAATAATATTACAGTTAATCAAGTCCATCCTCAAGATGGGCTTTTTTTTTGCTAAAAAAATTGCAATTGTGTATGCTCCTCCAGGATTCTTGTGGCCGCCTGACTTTTGATATCCGAGCTAAAAGACATACTTTATCACCAATGAAAGCCGTATTTTTACCTTTATCATTTTAATTAGTACAATTTGCCATGATGAAAAGGATTTCGATTGTTTTGCTGGCCTGCTTTGTATGCTCCTTTCAAAAAGGTCCGGATCTTCCTGAGATGACTTCCCTATTTAATGGAAAAGATCTCTCACAGTGGCTGGTGCCCGAGGGTAATATTTGGTGGTCCGTAAAGGATGGTTTGCTCGATGTAAAAAGTGGTCCTGACAAGAAAGGTTCGACACTCTGGACCGAAAAGAAATATCGAGACTTCTTTTTTAAGACAGATTTCAAAATGGGCGACGGCACCGTTGACTCAGGTATCTTCATGCGTTCTGATCATGATCAGATACAAATCGGAATATCCGGATCCCTCAAACGTGACATGACCTGTTCGCCTTATATTCCGGGCAAAGGTTATCCGGTGGAAGCAACCGATATCCCTGAGCTACTCGATGAGACGGGTTGGAACACCATCCTGATCCGTGCGATTGGACCTAAGTATACGGTCTGGCTCAACGGCAAGGAAGTCATGAATTATGAATCTGAAACTGCGACAGAAGAAGGCCCGCTTGGCATCCAACTGCACCCCAATCGCGATATGCATATCCAGTATCGCAACCTTAGTATCGGAACACTTTAGGGTCGACCTTGTCTTCAACAGCCATCGTGCTCGATGAATGCTTAAGTTTATCACATGAGGTACTAAAGAGTTTTGTCATCATCTAGCTATGAAACCGGGGCAATGAAGCTCAATCAATAGTCTCTCCCGGGGAGTCTTGTGCAGGTCCTCCAAATTTTGAAGCATACCTGACACCTACCACCACGATAATAATCGTAGCAATCATCAACATGATTGCTACAGGTCGATCAAAAAAACTGGTTAGATCCCATTTCGACTTAATGGCACTTACCATGAAATTTTGCTCTAAGATCGGACCCAGGACCATGCCTAAGACCACCTGAGCAAGGGGAAATCCATTGCGTCTGAGAAGAAAAGCCAGCAAACCCATGCCGGCCATGATCCAAACATCATTTACATCATTGTTAATGGCATAGGCACCGACAATACACAGCGCGGTAACCACGGTGAGCAAAAGTGGCATGGGTGTTCTCACTAAGTAACGAGCCATTAATGCCGTGAGATATCCGTAGGAAGGCAGAAGAAAGATGTTGGAGATTACAAAGGTGATGTACAGCGCCATGATCAGATCAGGTTGTTGATCAAAAAGCAAGGGCCCCGGACTGATTCCCTTCATCATAAATATGCCTAAAACAATCGCTGTAATCGTGTCGCCTGGAAGGCCCAGACTTAATGCAGGTATCCAAGCACTGGCCACAGCAGCATTATTCGAACTTGTGCCAGCCAAGATAACTTCGTCGTCTTTTCCGTCACCCTGCTTTTTTTTCTGTCGAATCTTTTCCAAGCTGCTTGAAACCCATGCCCCGATATCCGCCCCGGCACCCGGTAAGAACCCGACCAATACGCCTACGATCGATGATCGAAAGACCAACCATTTTTTTTGTAGAATTAATTTAGCCGGTGCCAGAAAAAAAGCAGCGGCGGAAGATCGAGATTCTTCACTGCTGATTTCTGAGGGCGGTGTTTTAAAAATATAATTTAAGACTTCAGAGAAGCCAAAAAGGCCAATCATGGCAACAATGTAGTGGAGGCCTCCCATGAGCTGCGGAATTCCAAAATTAAACCGCGGGTATCCCAGGGTAGGATCTACTCCGACTGTTGAAAAGAAGAGCCCCAGCAACAAAGAAACAAATGATTTAACCGGCGAACCACCAGATGCAAAAACACCTGCCACCAATCCCAGCACCGCAATCCAAAAATATTCGAAAGAGCTGAACTGACGCGCTATATTAACTACCAAAGATGCACCCAGCATCAGTAAAATGACACCAATCACACCTCCGGTTGCAGACCCCATGGCACTTATTCCCAGGGCGTAGAGAGGCCCCTTTTTGCGAGAGAGTGAAAACAATTGATTGAAATAAGCTGCACTTGCTGGTGTGCCTGGAATCCTTGCTACCGTAGATCCCACATCTCCTGCATAAATGGCCACGGAAGAGATAGCAATAATAGCCGGTAGTGCAATCGATGGATCTAAAAAAAAAGCTATGGGAATAAAAAGGGCAACTGCAAGGGTGGCCGTCAACCCGGGAATGGCTCCAAAAATGGATCCGTATAATCCACCCAAGAGCAATGCCAATATTCCTTGTACACTAAAGATCTCACTCATAATTGCACCTGAAGTAATTTATTAAACACCAAATAAATGGCACCACAGGTTACCGCAGATATGAATAAACCTTTCCACCAGGTAATTTTAAACAGAATTCCCACCGCGCTAATCGTAATAAATAAGCCTAGAAAAAAATTACCAAATTGGTAGATAAATGGAAAGACAGCCACGGCGAGCAGCAACATCAACAATCTACCCACGGATGATTCTTCAGTTTTTGATGACGTCTTTTCCTCGCCACTTGAGAAAAGTAATAATATTGCACTTAGGGTTAACAAAATGCCAATACCGCTGGGGAACAACCCCGGGCCAGGATGACCTTCGGGCATGGCTGGAAAAGAGCGACCGGCAAGATAAATACCCATCCCCAATAAAAGCAGAATGGCCCCTGCCAACTTATTACTTCTCATCATGTTGAAAATAGCACCCAATTTTTTAGCGAGTAAGGCCAGCCATTTGCATGGATTTACCATTCTTCGCATCATCAGTCACCAAGAAATTGACCAATTCATCACCTTGGATGACGCGCACGTTGGAGCCAGCCTGTCTCATGGCATTTAAAAAGTCTTCATCGGCCAAAGCTTTGCCGATGGCCGTTTCGAGGGTCTGCTTCACAGCATCATCCAATCCGGCTGGTGCGGCTACAGCAACCCATCCACCCAGCTCCCAATCCACACCCTGTTCTTTCAGGGTTGGCACCTCTGGAAAGGCCTCCAGACGCTCATCCGCCATCACCGCAAGACATTTCACCTGACCTGCTTGCCGTAAGGCATCGACCTCCGAAAGTGCAGCAGTCACCACGTCTACCCCACCAGCCAAAAGCTCCTGAAGTGCCGGCGCTGCACCCTGACTCGGGACCCACGGCATGTCCGAATCTTCTAATCCTGCGGCATTGAGAAAACCTACCCTGGCCAAATCCCAAATGCCACCTCTGGCAGTGCCGGAAGCTTGTATACTGCCTGGATTTGCCTTAATGGCTTCAATGAGATCAGGCAGTGAATCATAAGGGGCATCTGCCTTCACCGTCACACCGGCTGCATTGTATACCACCATGCTGAGGGGGGTAAAATCCTTGTGGGTTAATTCCGTAAGACCCATATTGTGCATCATGGTGATCTCCACGGTCATGGCACCGATGGTATATCCGTCTGGGCGTGCTTGGCTCAACGCTAAATGGCCGATCACCCCACCACCTCCAGTGCGGTTTACCACATTAACCGAAGAACCCAAATGCTTTTGCAACACTGCCGCAAGTGCTCGAGAACTCAGGTCGGTCATGCCCCCTGCAGACCAGGGCACCAAGAATGTCAACGGTCGGGTTGGATACTGCTTTGATCCACCTGTCTGATCAGATCCGCACGACACCATGATCAGGGTAACTAAGAGCGCGAATAACCCGAAAAAGATTCGACGTCTGCGTATGTGTAAGTCCATTGAATTTATCATTTACCCGCCAAAAGATATGAAAAAATCACAGGGCTGAAGGAGACGAATGATCCGGAGTCGACCTCAGCACATGATGGTACAAGAAAGTTGGGGAATGCAGGATGGAATCACTGATTTTCTTACCTTAAGTAGATCAACATAAGTCGTACGCCATGGAATCCGCTGCAAGTTTAACCAACGATGAAAAGGACTTTTTAGAAAGACAAGGTTATCTAAATCTGGGCATTCTGCTCGACCCTCAACAATTGTCCGAAATCAGGACGATGATTGACCAGCTGCTAAGGAAAGAGGGAGAGATGGCCGGAGCCGAGCTGTTTGATTCTCCCCATATTCTTCATCCGAAAG
Organism: Saprospiraceae bacterium; assembly: GCA_965223215.1. Lineage (GTDB taxonomy): Bacteria > Bacteroidota > Bacteroidia > Chitinophagales > Saprospiraceae > JABDMH01. The sequence continues at coordinate 2,612,742 of CBDCVZ010000010.1, forward strand.
AAGTTGGTGCAGACCGATTGGCTGACCTAGTCAATAAAGGCCGGGTCTTCGATCAGTTTTACACGCATCCAAAAGTATTGGCTGCCATTGATTTTGTGCTGGGTGGCTCGTACAAGTTATCATCTCTTAACTATCGCAGTGCAAAACCAGGTGATGGATTGCAAAAACTACATGTGGACTGGCACCAAGTGGTGGAACCCGGCTCCTTTAAGGTCTGCAATAGCATTTGGCTGTTAGATGATTTTTCTCAGGAAAATGGAGCAACTCGCTTAGTTCCAGGTACACATCTCTCTGGCAAACTACCCCAAGACGAAATGGATGATCCCCTAGCAACACATCCAGATGAGATTTATGTGGAGGCTCCGGCAGGTTCTGTCATCATCTTTAACTCGCACACTTGGCACGGTGGCACCAATAACCGGACAGACCAGCCCAGACGTGCCATTCACAGTTATTTTTGTCGTCGCGATCAACCTCAACAATTAGATCAAGCTAAGTTTATCACCTCCGAAACCAGAGCCAGGATTGGTAAACAAGGTTGTTACATTTTAGATGTATAGCTGATCTCCTTTACTCGACGAAAAGCACCCATTGATCGATTTTCTGGCTTCGGTCGACGTTTTCTTCCGCATTTACTTACCAAAGATGAAATATATGTATTATTTTCACTTTTGGTAAACAAATAATCTCCATGGCGGAACAATCCCTCGGTGAATTTCAAGAGCTGATTTTGCTCATAGTTGCCTCCCTTGATGGTGAGGCTTATGGGGTCTCGATCCTAAAACAATTGGAGCACGAAACGGGCAGAAACTATAATGTGAGCGCCGTTCACATGGCACTCAAGCGGATGGAAAAAAAGGGCTACCTAACCTCGAGTTATGGTGGAATTACCAATGAAAGAGGCGGACGCAGGAAAAGATATTACACAGTGACAGCGGGAGGCCGAAAAATTCTTGAGTATCAGTACGAATTGCGAACCCGGATTTACCAGAAGATCCCAAAAATTTCTTTCAACTAATGGTCTCTCCACCCAAAAGGTTCTTGCAATTTCTACGTTGGTTCTGCCGAGAGGAGTATCTCGAGGAATTTGAGGGAGATTTTATTGAAATCTTTGACGAGATGTATCCCGAAACACCGAAGCGAGCCAGACGAAAATTTCGCTGGAGCGTAATTCGCGCTTTTCGTTATCCCTTTATTAAAACACCAAATTTTCTCAAACCCTTGATTTCTATGACCATGCTGATGAACAATATTAAAATCAGTATGAGGACCCTCCGTAAGCAACCATTTTTTACTTCACTCAATGCACTGGGTCTCGCCATTGCGCTGGCAGGCTGCGCTTACATTGGTCTTTATATTCAACACGAATTGAGTTTCGATCGTATGTTTGCCGATGCCGAGCGTATTTATCGCATTAACATTGACAATCGCACAGCGGGAGAAGAATCCAGATATGCTTCGGCGCCTGGGCCACTTGCCGCTGCCATCAGAGATGACTTTCCTCACGTAGAATCTATAACTCGATTTAGAGGGATTTACAGTATTCTCCTCCGTCCAGAGGGCGATGAAAGTAACGTCAAGGAGGAGCATGTGGTGGGCGCAGATTCATCATTCTTTGATGTTTTTGGTTATCCAATCTTAGCGGGTGAAGCTCAGACGGCACTGAGAGATCCACATAGTCTGGTGATCACCAAGTCATTGTCTGAGCAACTTTTTGGCGACCAATCTGCATTGGGTGAATCCATGGTCATCGATAATAAGGATGTCTATCAAATAACCGGTGTCGTACCAGATTTTCCAGAAAATTCCTTTTTGCGAGATTATCAGGTATTGATGAGTATATCCAGTTTTGAAGATGCAGCTAGTCCTGCCTGGAACAATTGGAACTTTCCCACTTTCGTCAAACTGCGCAAAAATACAGCTCCAACAAAATTACAACATTTCTTGGACGGCGTCAAGGAACGATATTTAATACCGTGGGCAATGACCTTTATCCCGGGCCTGACGATCGAGAGCTCCAGAGAGGCCGATGCAGCTTCGGGAAACTACATGCGTTTTGGACATATTCCCCTTCAGAACATACACTTACACTCTCTCGATCGAGAGGAGGAATTCAATCTAAATAGCAACATTCAAAAGGTCTATATACTAGCAATAATTGGTCTGCTGCTGCTTGTATTGGCGATTGTTAATTTCATGAATTTGGCGATCGCACAAGCGTTAAAACGAAGTAAAGAAGTCGGGATTCGCAAAACCTTAGGATCCAAACGCTCGGCCTTAGTTTGGCGATTCTTAAGCGAGGCCGCTCTTATCTCACTGCTGTCCCTATTTATCGCAGTGGGTCTGTCCTTATTGTGTATGCCCCATTTAAATCAAATCGCAGGAAAAACCCTTCAGCTTCCCTTGACTGAACCTGATTTCTGGTTCGGGTTTGTGCTCCTGGTATTGGTATTGGCTCTGTTGTGTGGGCTATATCCGTCTGTTTTTCTCTCAAGGTTTCAAGCAGTTAAAATATTGTCAGGACATAACACCAGTCACGCTTCAGGACTTAAAGCCCGAAATTTTCTGCTTCTCTTCCAATTTGTCATTTCCACATTATTGATCCTTTCTACCTGCGTTATTTTTTTACAGGTAAATTATATTAGAAATAAGGAACTCGGTTACCAAAAGGAACAAATCCTGGTCATCGAAGATGCGAATGCTGCAGGTGATAAACTTAAGGTGCTCAGGGAAGAGATCTTGCGTCTTGAGCAGGTTGCGAAGGTTTCGCTAAGCAGTTATCTTCCCACGCCATCGGCACGCAGTGGGATCACGCTTTTTCGTGATGGAAAAGTGCTCGAGCCTAATGCTGCATTAATTATAGGTGCTTGGAAAGTGGACTATGATTATCTCTCGACACTCAACTTGACTTTGGTTGCAGGAAGAGATTTTAATCGCGATTTCGGTCGTGACAGCAACAGTCTTATTTTAAATGAAACGGCAGTATCACTGATGGGTTTGCAACCCGAAGAAGCCATTGGCCTGCGTCTCACCAGTGATTTTCATAGGAAGGATAAAGAGAACATGGTCTTTAGCGAAGTCATCGGTGTGGTTAAGAATTTTCATTACGAAACACTGCGAAATAGGATCAATGGCCTATGTATGTCTTTGGGTGGATCACCAGATAATATCATTGTCAGAATGCAATCAAATAGTTTTAACGAGACCATCTCGAATATCGAAACTCTCTGGCATGACATCGCTCCCGGACAGCCATTTGGATACTATTTTTTAGATGATTCATTTAACGAAACCTACGCCGCAGATCAACGGCTCAGTCGGATCTTCTTCATTTTCACGCTTCTTTCGATATTTGTAGCATGCTTGGGATTGTTTGGACTAAGTGCGTTTCATGCTGAGCGAAAGCGCAGAGAAATTGGTATACGAAAAATCTTGGGTGCATCGATCAGTCAAATTACGATTCAATTGTCCAGACAATTTTTCAGACTTATCGCGCTAGGGAGTTTGATTGCCATACCACTGGGTTGGTATGCCATGCAACGTTGGTTAGAAAACTTCTCCTTTCGAATTACCATCCCATTCTGGGTGGTGGGTTTTACCTTCCTCATCATAATAATTTTAGCCGTCACCACGGTTGGTTTTCAAACGGTAAGGGCATTCCTCACAAATCCCATTCACAGTTTGCGACAAGATTGATCTCCGGGTCTTACAAGGGGACCTCGTGGTAGGAGAGCGCCCATTCTTGCATGAACCGCACGCGATTCGGAATGCATCTGTACACGATCAAATCGGGGTTGTCGATGGAGCCCAAGTAGTGCTTCAGAAGTGGGTTTTTTTGCCAGATCTCCATCAGCAGTTGCTGGTCTGTTTCGATTTCAGCCCTTGCGGTAATCCTCACTTGATTGTGATCTTTTGCAAGGTAGCATAGTTCGACCCTGGGATTGTCAGCGATTTCCTCCGTCTTATGATAAGATTTGAGATTACCAATAAATACGGTAAACCCTTCGGTGCGGAGTGGAGATACTGGCCTCAGGCGCGGTTGGTCTCCATCCATGGTCGCCAACATCGGAAATTTCGTCTCTGCAACAATGGCACGAGCCACTGCCGGCACATCTTCCAAATTGATCTTTTCAGGTTGTGGTTTAGGCATTTATTCCTTTATTTTATGACCACTCAATGTTACGATTTTTCAAATAGTTCTTGCCCGTGCGTCAATTTCTGATTTTCCTTTTTTTTGCGCTCCTTGTGATCCTTCCTTTTTTGCTTTGGGGTGATGCTTTGATGGAGCGATTCGCACTACAAGGATCGATCAACTGGCTTTCGGACTATGGCAAGTGGGCTTGGATCGCGGGTATTTTCTTGCTGATCAGTGATATTCTTCTCCCAGTTCCTGGCACTTTGATCATGTCTGCCTTAGGATATATCTATGGACCATGGCTTGGCAGTTTAATCGCGATTGTTGGATCTGTCCTCTCGGGTGCCCTGGGCTACTGGCTGTGTAGATCTCTCGGAAAAAGAGCAGCCCACCGGATTCTTGGTGCCAGTGGATATGACAAGGGTCGGGAGACATTTAATCGGGTTGGTGGTTGGTTGGTCGTACTATCGCGTTGGCTTCCGATTTTTCCCGAAGTCGTTGCATGCATGGCAGGTCTAAATCACATGGATGTTAAAAAATTTCACTTGGCCCTCTTGGTCAGTGCGCTTCCCATGGGCATCGTGTATGCCATTATTGGTCATGCTGGAACAAGTCATCCCACACTTGCCATCATATTGAGTGCTTGCCTTCCACCCATTATCTGGCTAACGGTCCAACCCATCTTTAACCGCCAGCGGAAGAACGCTTCCAATGTGTCCAGTTAATGGCCATCAAATTTCGCGAAAAGTATTTCTAAAAGAATCAAATAAATTTTCAAAAGAATTTTGGTTCGCAAGCAGATGTCATGCACAGGAGGTCATACAATCTGGATCGCTGCGATGGTCGCCATCGATTTCGTTCCGAAATTCATAGTAGGTAAGAAGACGTGGTAGATTAACTAAAGTTGGTAGTAGACCGATTAGAAAACAATTTTTATTCAATATCAATTATCGACGCAACATATTCTTACTATGCCACCAAGAGTGATCATCAGATCCTTTGGCCGACCTCCCATTGCAACTTCTCTAAATTTAATCCGTCTATTAATGTTAAAGTGCCAGGCCATGTTGAAAAACTACCTTAAGGTTGGAGTAAGAAATTTGTTGAAAAACCGAATCTTTGTCTTTATCAATGTGATCGGGCTCGGCATTGCGCTAGCCTGTTGCATTGTCGCCTATCTCAACTGGGACTACAATGCTGCATTTGATTCTTATCATACGGATACGGAAAATGTCTATCGGGTAAATTTTATTCGAAATATGGGTGGCAAAGCCATTCAAAATGGGAGCTGCCCCTATCCACTGGCCAAAGCAATCGAGCAAAATATCCCACACATCGAGTCTGTGGCCCGGTACGAAAATGTCAACGGCAATTTCAAAGTAGGTGATCAAATATTCAGAACGCGAATGGCCGCCGTTGATCCCACTTTTACAGAGATCTTCCGCTTTGACCTAATCGAGGGCAATCCATCCTCTTTTAGTCAAGGTAGATCGATGTGGATCAGTCAGGAATTAAGACGGAAGTACTGGCCCGAGCACGAAAATGTAGTGGGAGAAACACTCAAATACATTAACGGTGATGAACAATATGAGTTTAAAGTGGCCGCAGTCTTTCATGAGCCACCAAAAAATTCCTCTTTCCAATCTCAGGCTTTCATTACTTACGAAGCTTTGACCACGCTGCGTCAATGGGATCAAAACAACTGGGCTGAATTCAACAGCACCTTTGTCAAATTATCAGATCAAGCCATGGTCAAAGAGATCGAAGCACAGCTTCAGAAATATGTGGGTGTGCAAAACAGAGCCAAGGAAGACTATAAGGTAGCCCGCTATTATCTCGATCCCTTTGTTGGGATGGCTGTTCGAGCCGAAAAGGAGGACACTTGGAACCATTGGTTTAGCCAGAGTCTTCCTTCAGCTGCGGCCCTGGCACCGGCCATCATGTCTGTCCTTTTGCTATTCATCGCATGCTTCAATTTCACCAATACTTCCATTGCCATTGCCAATCGCCGCATCAAAGAAATTGGCATTCGAAAAGTGATGGGCTCAAAGAAGAATCAAATCATCATACAGTTTTTGGGAGAAAACCTGATTTTGACCTTCCTTGCCCTTCTGGTGGGTATCTTCCTGGCCGCCTTCTTGGTACCGCTCTACAGTGCCATGTGGGTTTTTCTCGACATTCGTTTCAATTTATTTGAAAACCTACCTTTGCTGGGCTTTCTCATCACCTTGCTCCTATTCACCGCGCTCATGGCTGGTAGCTACCCCGCCCTGTACATCAGCCGGTTCGAGCCAACTTCAATATTCCGCGGATCGGTCAAATTTAGTGGAACCAATTTCTTCACCCGGATGCTTCTGACCTTACAATTCGCCTTTTCACTGGTTGCCATTGTCTGCGGTTTCGTCTTTTCTGAGAATGCCAAATTTCAGGCACAATACGATATGGGATTTGATATCGAAAGTGTATTGTACGCCTATGTTGGTGATCAAAACGGTTACCAGAAATATAGTAATGCCCTGCGTGATATTCCGCAGATCAAACAAATTGCTGGGACGAGAAATAATATGACCTCCTCATGGTATACCGATCCCATTAAAGTGCAATCCCAAGAGTTAGATGTCAATATGTTTGATATCGGCCCTGGTTATTTATCAACCATTGGCGCCGAAATTCTTGCTGGTCGAAATTTTAGAGAAAATAGCAACCTGGATGTCGAAAATTCTGTCCTCATCAACGAGGAGCTTGTGAAACAATTGGGCTGGGAAGATCCCATTAATCAAAAAATTCTTCTGAGAGATACCATCGCACTCAATGTCGTTGGTATGGTCAAAGATATTTATAACGATGGAGCGTTGTGGGATCCTTTAGATCCCATGGTGATGAGGGTAGTTAGCCCCGAAGACTACCAATTTGTAGTGGTGAGGACGGATCTCAAAGATATCAGGCAAGTGAAGGAACGGATGGATGAGAAATGGCGAACCATTTTTCCCAACAAAATTTCTACGGTGTCCTATATGGAGGAGGAAAAAGCCCAATCTGCTGAAGTAAATGCAAATATTAGGGCGCTCTTTATTTTTCTGGGATTTGTCGCCATTATTCTTTCGGTCATCGGATTATTTAGCATGGTTTCGATGAATATCAATAAGCGTCTGAAGGAAATTGGAATTCGCAAAATTCTGGGGGCCTCCACGGCACATATTGCCACAAAAATTAGCCGTGAATTTATCCTCATTCTCTTGGTTGCTGCCGCCATTGGAAGTGCGGCGGGATATCTGATGGCCGATTCACTACTATCGAGTATCTGGGCCTATTATGTACCCATAAAAACTGTATTCCTTCTCATGGCCGTCGGCACACTCATTCTTGCAAGCATCGCTACCATCGGCAGTAAAATTCTCAAGGCATCTTCGACGATACCGGCAAATATGTTGCGAGAATAAAACATCCAAACCTGTGAAATAGTAGGTAACATCCACAAAAAAATCTGCACATGCTGCCCAAGCGCGTATCTTAGTGGTCAGATCACCTAGGTCTAACCCAGATACAAAAATATTGCTGATGTATTCACCTATTTTGCGAAAGTGGTGCATGTGGCTGCAAGTGGCTACCCTCGTATGCATTGCCTCCGGCACCACAACAGCTCAAGACCTCCTTATTCAAAACATCGAAATAATCGATCTCGAAGACGGAACGACACATCGGGCCGATGTTCAAATAATCGACGGTAAAATCGATGCCATCGCCGCCCCAAAAACACTGTCTGAAAGCATCCCAACCTTAGATGGTTCCGATAGATTCCTGGTGCCGGGTCTGATTGATGCACACATTCACCTCTTTCAATCGGGAGGTATATACACCAGACCTGACGCCATCGATCTTCGCGCCTACCGAAGTTATCAGGAGGAGCGTACTTGGCTCAGATCGCACGCAAATGATTTCTTACGTCGTTATCTGAGATGTGGTATTACGACGGTGATCGATGTCGGCGGACCCATGACAAATTATGAGATTCGCGAAGAGAATAGAGCGCAGCACTTTACGAGTACCTTATTTACCACTGGGCCCCTAGTGTCTACGTATCAGCCGGAAGCCTTTGACATTGAAGATCCACCCATCATCAAAGTACACTCAACCACCGAGGCTCGAGAGTTGGTCAGAAAGCAGCTACCTTCAAAGCCTGACTTCATAAAAATCTGGTACATCAGTCTACCTAATCAATCCGCTGAGTCGACCTATGAAATCGTGGAGGCCACCATTGATGAGAGTCATCAAAACAATTTATTGGTGGCCGTTCATGCCACTCAGCTAAACACGGCGAAGTTAGCTTTAAAGGCCGGTGCAGATCTCCTCGTGCACAGTGTTGATGATCAGGTGGTCGATGATGATTTTATAAAACTACTGAATCGAAATGATGCTGTTTATGTGCCAACCCTAAGGGTTAGTAGCAACTATGGTAGAGCTTTCACTCAGACCTTAGACCTGAGCCTGGAAGATTTTAACTACTCACATCCGATTCCATTGGGATCAATCGGTGACCTTAAACACCTAGAGCAGGGTCGAATACTAAGTCGGATGCAAGAAAGTGAAGCCCAATTTGCAACCTATCAGATCACGCGTGATTCAATAAAAAGTAAAAATCTCAAGATCCTCCAAAAAAACAATTGTACCATCGCCACGGGTACCGATGCGGGAAACATCGGCACCCTGCATGCATCATCTTATTTTCACGAAATCGAAGCCATGCAATCCAGCGGCTTATCAAATTTGGAAATCCTAAGGGCCAGCACACTGGGTGGTGCTGCAGCCCTGAAAAAGCAGCACCAGCTTGGTAGTGTCGAAGAAGGCAAGATCGCTGATCTTCTGATTCTCAACACCAATCCCATCCATGACTTAGCTGCTCTTCGTGACATCAGATCCATCATCAAAGGAGGACATCTCATTGATCCGGACACCTTGGTTAGGGAATCACCGATTAATTTAGTACAACAACAGTTAAATGGGTACAACGCTCGAAATATGGAGGCGTTTTTGGCACCCTACAGCAATGACATCAAGCTGTTTAATTTTCATGAGACCGAACCATGGGCCGAGGGCAAAAGTGCCATGCGAGAAATCTATCAACGATTGTTCGACCGCACACCGGCGCTGCATTGCCAATTGGTGAATCGAATTGTGCAGGGAAATACCGTGATCGATCGTGAAAGAGTAACGGGATTTGGAGCGAATGATCCCTTAGAGGCCACAGCCATTTACGAAACAGAAAATGGAAAAATTACTCGCGTATATTTTTTGAGATAATATTGACTATTTTAAGTCCGCTATGTCAGCTGTCCAATATATTTATTCACCAACCCCGCATCAAAATGCAGCACTTCCAAGAAATTTCCACCACAATTTTGTTTGCCTTGTTCTTTTTTTTATTACCGACTCAAGTCCAATTACAGAACGATAATTTTATCTGGCCCGGTGGAAAAAAGGCAGCGTTGAGTCTGAGCTTTGACGATGCTCGACTAAGTAATGTAGATGTTGGCCTTCCACTCTTTAAAGAATATGACTCTCAGGTGACCTTCTATGTCAATCCCGAACCGATGCGCTTGCGAATGGCTGGCTGGAAACAAGCCGTGGAAGATGGTCATGAAATAGGCAATCACACCGATTTACATCCATGCACCGGAAATTTTGACTGGTCGAGGAAAAAGGCCCTTGAAGGGTACACCCTGACGTCAATGCGTAATGAATTGATCCACTCGAATAAAGAAATTGAAGCTATGCTAGGTGTGTTGCCCCAGTCGTTTGCCTACACCTGCGGCAATACCTTCGTAGGGAGAGGTTTGGAAACCAAGAGCTATGTTCCACTCATTGCCGAATTGTTTCAATCTGGTCGAGGATGGTTGAATGAAGCACCCAATGATCCTAATTTTGTAGACCTGGCCCAGGTGCAGGGCATTGAAATGGACGGTAAGGATTTTAAAGCCGACATTGAACCCATCCTTGAAAAAGCCAAAACGATGGGTAGCTGGGTGGTATTAGCTGGCCACGAAATTGGTGAACCTAATTTGCAGACCACCGAAACCAAAATGTTGAGGCAATTGTTTTCGTATCTCGAAGCTTCAGAAGACATTTGGTTTACTACGGTTGGCGAAGCGGCTCGTTACATCCAGCAAACTCGTACCAACATCTACCAATCACTAGCAAATCACCTAACCTTTTACTCATCTTACGACGCTGGAATCGAAGCAGATTATGCCAAAGGCGATCCCAATTTATATTCCGCACCATCTCAAAACGAAAGTGCGCAATCAACGCCGGGCATTGGTCACTCCTCCGTAACACTCGCAACCACGGGTGGGCGCTATGGTGGAGCCCTACAATTTCACCAGAAAACCAAAGAGGTCATTTACTATCGAGCGGCCCAAAATGTCTCCTATCATGCTTCCGAACCCCATGCCGGCACCATCTCTTTTTGGCTGAGCTTGGATCCGGAGGTCGATTTGGAACCCGGCTATTGTGACCCGATACAGGTCACCGATGCCGGGTATAATGATGCCGCCTACTGGGTCGATTTTTCTGATAAAAACCCCAGGCTATTTCGCATGGGAATCTTTGGAGACCTCGATCAATGGAATCCTCAAAATATTGGTCCGGATGAAAATCCTGACTTCAAGAATCGTCTAGTCGTTGCCAAGGACCGACCATTTGCTCATCAAGTATGGACACATATTGTGATCACCTTTTCAGACATTAATTCGAAAGGTGGTCAGGGATCACTTTTTGTCAATGGATTGCCGCAAGGTACTACTGAGATTCCGGAGTCCTTTACCTGGGATCTTGAAAGAGCTAAGATATTCCTGGGCCTTAATTACATCGGTTTCATGGATGAACTGGCTCTCTTCGACAAAGCACTCAATGCCAATGAGGTGCAACTGCTTTATCAATTGGAAGGTGGCGTCAAGTCCATGCGGGAGTGATTGGTCCAACACAGAAAAATTCAACATAGTAATGAGCAAGGCGACTACATTTCTTTCAATGATTTTCATTGGTTTAACGGTAAACTTCATCGCCCATGCCCAGTGTGATACCTATGAACTTGTCCTTGCGCCTAAATCAGACGAAAAATTTTCGACCGCCGAATACAAGCTGTGGATACCGGAAGGTCTAGCAGAGGTAGAGCGAATTATCCTTCATCAGCATGGTTGCGGCAAATGGGCGCAGCATTCAGGTCGCACCGTTACCGATGACTTGTACTGGAAATTGCTCGCTCAGAAGACGAATTCGGCACTATTGGGATCTAGTTTATGGCCGGATGAAGATTGCAGGGATTGGTGCGATCCAAACAATGGCACCGAAAGAGCCTTCCTACAAGCCTTAGATGAGCTATCGGCTCAGAGCGGCCACCCTGAAATAGCTACGGTGAATTGGATCATTTGGGGACACTCCGGAGGAGCTTTCTGGACGCACTCCATGTTGCAGAAATACCCCAGAAAATTTGAAGCGGCTATTTTACAATCGGGGGGCTTTAGAGAAAGGAATTTGATGGGAACCGAGATGACCAACCCTCCACACCCAAAAAATGTGCCCTTATTGGTTTACACAGGCATTGGCGAAAAAAACCACGAACGCTTTCACGGAACGTATGTAGAATCCATTTTGTTTTTCAAGGCCATGCGTGAAAATAATGCTCCTGTCACTTTGGTGATAGATCCCGCATCCGGCCATAATGCTGGAAACAGTCGCTACCTAACCATTCCGTGGATAGCGGCCGTCCTCAAGAGGCAAGAGAGTACCGAAGTCATCAAGCCCAACGAAAATAGTGAACATGGTATTTGGTTTCCCAACCAAGATATTGCACTAAAATGGGAAGCCTTTTCAAAATTAGGGACGGTACCCGACCAAACTGCACCTAAATCACCTCCCTTCGAGGTAGAAGCCAAAAAAACAAATCAGGGAATATCGATTTCTTGGAACGCGATTCCCGATTGGGAAAGTGGTGTGAAGGCCTTCCGCATTTATCGTGATGGTGAATTATTACCACCTCACAAAACACCGCTACGTCCGATCGACAAAGAAGATTTTACCGAAAATTTTCGAGAACCTAATGGTATGGATACCCCAAACGAACCCTTGTCGCAGATGATCTACCACGACACCAACACCAGGGAGGGCACCACCTATCGCTATCAGGTCAGTCTGGTCAACTGGGCAGGACAAGAGTCTGCAAAAAGTCGGTTCATAGAAATCAAATCACCGTAGACATCAAATCATGGCAGAACTGATCTCTCCAGCCACCAGGGGCCCGGATCCTACTAATTTCAAATCCCGATAGCTGATCGATCTTCTAAACCCGCCCGTCCAACAGTGCGTCGATCACCGTGTTTGATCGCAATCCCCTGCCATAGGTAGTTGGTTTATTTCCTATTTTCCATCATATGCTTTTTGTAGCCTTGCGATTTCAAATTTTTTCATCCCAAATGCACATTTTTCAACTCGATTTCTCTTATTGGCATTCTGATCGGTCAGATACTTTGGTAGAATAGATGGTGTAATTTGCCACGAAACTCCATATTTATCCTTCAACCAACCACAGGGACCCTCCTTACCCTCTTCGGTCAGACTTGACCAATAGTGGTCTATTTCTTTTTGAGTTTCGCAGTAAACTACCACCGAGATAGCATCGCTGAATTTGAATTTAGGACCACCATTAAGTGCCAAGAAATTCATTCCATTCAACTGAAAGCTAACCGTCATTGCCATGCCTTCTTCCTTGCCATGAATCTCAAATCCTTCTTTTCCGAATCTGCTTACTTTAATAATTTGAGAATCTTTAAAAATCTCAGTGTAAAAATTTACTGCTTCTTCTGCCTGGTTGTCATACCAAAGGCAAATGGCCATTTCTTGCTTCATAATTTCCTTGGTCAGATGATCTTTAAAGTTTCACCGCATCTCGAAATCCTACCGATCTAAACAATATACTTAATCTCCCCTTTGACATTCGATATCGGAAATGGTTTGGCAACATGCACAATGTCACTGCCGATCTCTCACATGAACCTTAGAATTCCGTGCCCAATATTATTTATCGTCATCGATAAACTGCTTAATCTGTTCTAAATCTTTCGTGTTTATTAATACATTACCTTTCCGATCAGCTAAGATGTAAGTTGGGTAAAAAGAAATTCCCCACTGATTGGCCAAGTTTTTCTCATGATGTAGTCGATATTTATCCACCAGAACATTCCAGTCAAGTTCATATGAATTCTTAAGATTTCGCAGTTGCTCAAAGTTGACTTTCCACTCCGAGGCACACCCGACCAGGTGCAGGTCAGGATTGCTCAGCGACAGTTCTAGCAATTTGGGAAAATCCCTCTTGCAGGGTCCACACCAGGTGCCGAAAAAGTGAAGTAGGTTGCGATCGCCTCCAAGCAAGGAAGAATCACCCACCGTGACTTCAGTAAGCACATCCAATAGATCGTGACTATAGTCGGATATCTGGAGCGGTTGCCTGGAAGTAGCTAAATGCTCACTCACCTTGAGTACCCCTGTAGTAGCATCTGGTGTAGTACGAATGCTAACCTCCCGTCCACCGATGATCAGCGGTCCCCCGGCATAGTTCTTTAACATTGGTGCGTCTGGGTTACTGAGATTTTTGATGAATTTGTGACTGCTTAGATATTTAGCCATTGATGAAGGGATGAGTGAAACCTCATAGAGTGAGTCCATGATCTCCACTTGAGCCCTTGCATGTTCGATCGTCAGCAAAACAAAATGGTAATCAAACCATTTGGTGTCTTCAGGTACCGTGGGATTGGCAGCCATGGCGTAATTGGCCTGCACCTCGACGAGCAGACTGCACGGTATGATGGTGTCTCCATTGTACATCTCGTAATTGAGCATTAACTCATTGCCCGGAGTACGGTCCATTCGCGTGAGCGGATCAACTTTAAATATCTTAGGTGCTCTCTTCAGGGCATATAAGCCAGCACGGTTGTAGGGAAATTGATATACTTTTTCACCCTTTAGGTCTCGATTGTGGTCGGTATCAAATATGATCACCTTTTGCCCGCTCCGCAAACCGCATACCGCATAGACAAAATGATTGTAGGTTTGCGAAGTAAGCAAGGTGGTATCCGAAAAATTCGGCGCATCTGTTTCAATGAAGCTTAAGCTAGTATCCCTACTTAAATGGTTCAAATAATTGGTGTGTGCTCTAGCAAGATCAATTTTATATACCATGTAAGACTCTAAGCTCTCGGGAATATTTTGCAGTATGGTATCGGTCCGCTGGCGGTAGGTAATGGCCCTGCGCATATTCGATGGGTATGAACCGATGTATTTGGTAAAACTCAGATCAATGGAATCACCGGGCATGAGGCCTTGGCTGTACGCGTCATGGGCTATGAGAGAAATCCACAAGATGAAGCTAATTCTATATTTCAAACCTGGTGCTATTTTGGTGACCGAATACTTCCGCATCAAGTTAAACTTATTAAACTAATTTCAGATGCGCCCATTTTTCATTCTTCACTCTGTCCCCAATATAGACATGATTAAAGTAATACTGCCCGTACGTTGCGGCACCATATCCAAGTAAATCAGCATTCAGTTTGAATATGTGGTTTACTTCTTCTAAGTTGTTTTAAAATTCCTTTTTCCAACGCAATGAGATAATCCTGTTCAGGGTTGCTCCACCTTCATTGTTTATTCCAATTTTTAATTTGTAGGTCATCAGAATATCAAGAACTACCAGGATAAATCTCTCCGATGGCGTAGAGTAGATATTTTGGAAAGCTATTTTATTGAAACAAGCGTTGACGAATACTTCTAAAAAATCTGAACATTTATTTTAGCTGCTCTTAATGCATCATTTTTCTTATAATATACCGATCTAGTTGCATCGGTGATGCAATTTGTTTACGAACTTTACCATCACCACTGACAAAGGAGAAGGTGGCACCACCATCACAAAAACTGGCTATCCGCTTGCTTCCAAAATCTACTAGGGTCTCTTCATTTTCTTCAATGGGCATGAAGTAATGGCGCCCCTCCCAGTGATTATCAATGATTCTTGCTGCCCACAGATTCTTCCTACTTTTCGCATCAATGCAGATCTGAATCACCTTAAATTCATCATCATATATTTTACGGAGGTCCTTGATTAAGGGCAGATGATCGATAATCGATGAACCCGCAAATTGAGCTGACCAGAAGATAATATACAGAGACTCCCCGCGATGAGACTCCAGCAAAGCTTCAAATTTCAACTTGTCCAAAGTAAAATCGGGATCGTTCAAATGGTAGGTAGGGTTTGCCAATCCGTGCTCGAGTAGATCATCAAAATCCATCAAGCGATCCAAATACCTTTTACTTGGGTTACGCTCTTTAAACGTCTCCAGCCGATCATCATAGGTCCTACCCACGGTCATCGACCATGAAATTCCATCAGCGATCCACTGATCACTTACGGCTGAATTAAAATTATCCTGAAGATATTGGGTGATCCACTTAAAATAGTCATGGTTCCTCTTGACCATGGAAAAATCTCGGTAGCCCATCTCACCCTCCTTCACCAAATGGTGACGTGCATACTCAACCTGCAGGATCTGATCTAGCGCTCGGCCCATCCATGTATATCGCAAGTCATCGATCACCAGATAGTTTTCTGGCTTGAAAATCTCTGAAAAATATACGCTTACATCGGAGACGGAATCCAGTCCCATCGACGAACCCATAACCTGGATAAATGAGGCAATGCTAAACTTCCTAATTGAAATTTGTTGTTTCAAAAAATCATACTCTCTCTCCGACAAGGGGGTTTGATGCATGATCTCAACGAGCTTGGCTTGATCGAGCGAATTAGATACCACAGGATGCTTCACATCTCCAAGGTAGACAGCCTGCAGGAGCTCGAGCTGAGTCCGTTGATTTTGTTCCAATTGAGCTCTAAATCGATCTAGATCACGATACTCATCAAATTGAATTGGCTGCAACTCTTCGAGTCGCAAAAGATTTATTTTACCTGCACCCACCCCAGTTGCAAACAGAGAGCCATCCACATCTGTTAGATCAAATGCAAAATGTATCCGATCTCCTTGATGAAGTGTTAGATCAAAGCCTGTTTCTCCAACCTGTAGGTAGTAGAGACCGCCATCAATCATAGCGTTGCTTTTTATGGTGAAATCTCCATTTTCATCAATTTGAGATCCCACACTCCTAAAACCGTCATAGTTTAAATTGCCCCGGTAAAGCGGTACATGAGATAGAATCACGAAATCCTGATTGCTGTTCTCGACATGTCCAGTTAGCAGCAGTCCTTCTTGAGCCTGCCCCAGCAAAGGTATCGGAGCCAATATCAAAATGGCTGTAATTATTCTTAGTAGCATCATATGCGACTCATTTAATGACCAAAAGAAGGCAAACATTTGCTTGAGGCGAGCCTCAGGCTACAGGGCTGAAAACATGAGCGTTCCCTGCTTTAACAGGTCTTACAATTCATACGTCATCCACAGGCCAATCGTTGCCCAATTTGTTCTGCCATTATGAAATATCATTCAGAATCACCGGTCACTTTTCGTACCACCCCGAACAGATTGGCAAAACACAAGTGACCACGCTGCCAGTATTTCCCACCTACCCCGGGGGGTTCGGATGGACAAAGGCCAAAAACCTGGGTCAAAGGAGCAAATGGGGCAGATCGGTCGGGCAAGGTATTATGGTTTATGCGGAGCATCCAAAAAATCCGCTACCCAAATAATTCCATTAAGGGCTCTCCCAATCCATCGGGGGTAGTGTAAAAGGGACGTCCTTCAATCACATAGTTGGTTTCGGGTGGTATGCCCAGCGCATGATAAACAGACTGATGTATCTGATCAATATAAATGGGTTCGGTGGTCGCCGAAAAGGGACGCTCACCTGCAGTCTCACCGATTACATTTCCACGTTTTACACCTCCCCCCCAAAACAGCATGGAGCAGCCATCTGTAAAATGCCGGTGCATCCCATAGTTTTTGGTGCTCTCTACATATTCTGGTACTACTACTTGATCTCTCACTGCTTTACCAGGTCTGCCTTCCACCAACATATCACGACTGAATTCGGTGGCTAAGATCACCAGGGTTCGATCCAACAAACCCCGTTCGTCCAAATCAATGATGAGCTGCGCCACCGGTGCATCAATCTCCGCTTTCATCTTAACCAACCTTTCGTGGCCATTTTCATGAGTATCCCACCCCAGAAAAGGTTCGTATTCCGTCGTTACGGAGACGAACCTGGCACCTCTTTCCATAAGTCGCCGTGCCATGAGGCATCCCTGACCAAATCTTCCCGTGTTATAGATCTTGCGAATTTTCTCAGGTTCATCTGTCAAGTCAAATGCCGTGGCTTCGGGTGATCTCAATAATGCATACGCTCGTTCCATGGAACGCACGAGCGATTCGCGTTGGTAGGTGCTGGCAAAATCGCCCATGGGACTGCCATCGACCAGTTCTCGATAAAGGGATTGTCGGCGTTCAAAACGAGCCAGATCCATCCCTTGGGGAGGTCTCACAGACTCTAAACCCCGACGTGGATCTGGGATAGAAAAGGGTCCAAATTCGCTCCCGAGAAATCCCGCCGAATGAAATGCTTTCAACTCCTCACCCTCTCCTACGGTAAATCGTTGCCCGATGTCAATAAAAGGAGGGATCACCGGATTAATCGGACCCAATTCTTTGGCGATCCATGCACCAATATGGGGTACCTGCACTGATTGGGGAGGTTCATAACAGGTATGCCAGTGATATTGATGGCGGGTGTGGAGTATATGGCCCAAATCACCTGCTCGGTAACTACGTAATAGGGTGCCCCGATCCATTATTTCACCAATGGCCTGCAAGCCCTTCGAAAATGAAATGCCATCCAGCACCGTAGGAACGGCTGGGAAGGTGCTGATCACCTGCTTGCTCTCCATTCCTTTTTTATACGGGGTATATTGTTTCGGATCAAATGTCTCGGTATGACACATGCCTCCGGCCATCCACAACAAAATCACCCGGTCGGCGGTGTGCTTAGTTTTGGGTGCTCCTCTCTGACATCCCGCCATCCATGGAGCTACAGAAATGGTGGCACCCATCGCTGCCAGACTGGCGCTTTTCATCTGCGATAAAAACTTCCGGCGTGATTCCATACGACCGTTCATCTTTTAAATAAATTGAAATTCTGGTAATAATAAAATCGACCAAATTAGATCCTCCATATCGGCCTGTGTCAGTTTATCGTCTAGTGACTCTTCAAGCAATTTAAGTTCTTGGCTCGTGGGATTTCTCCCCAAGGCATTTTGCCACAAACGACTAAATATCACTGTTCCATCGCCATCGAATTTTTCCAACCAAATACCTGCACCCTCCTTAATCGCTTCAGCAAAAAATTGATCGTTTGACAGCAAGAGCGCCTGCAGTAAAGTCGTATTGTCATCGCGTTGGGTGGCAACATTTTCTCGTACCGGTCTACCCAAACCCTTCAAAAAGGGATCCAACTTAACCAGGGCTGCTCGGACCAGAGCGGTGTCTCTGCGATCAAAATTGAAATCACGCAATTTACCCCAATGGCCCTTGACAGAAGATCCCGCGCGCCAGGCTTCGGACCATGCCGTATCCCTAAAATTCAACTTACGCCAACCTGCTTCTGGTGATCGATCGATGGTAAGCCAGGTGTTATCCGATACGATGGTATCGCTGGTACCATTCTGATAGGTCACCTTCATGGCAAATAACAGTCCTGCCGGATTGGGAATCTCGCCATCGTTTTCAGCCTCTACCGCGATGATGTTTTGTCTTTGCACCCAGTCCGTGACTAAATAGCGATCTACCTGTCGCCAGTCTTTACCCGTGCCTACTTCCGTTTCATTCAAAAAGAGTGTATAGGAATGATCTGCGGTGCATAATATTTCAGCATGCTGCACTGGTTGGTTCCCGAGTCTAAACGTTTTGCGCAGGAAACGCTTTTCTGGATAGGGTAACACCGTGCGATCGAACTCCACCTGACGGTGCCAGATCCAATTGGCTTTCAATTGCTGTGTATCTGGATCAAAATCTACTGATCGATAAAGGGGACTAAATAAACCGCTAAAAGCATCTGCCATTTGCTCGGCGGTCAATCGCTTGGCCACTGGTCCTTTGAAGACAAATCTTGGTGAACGAAGTAGATAGGGATCGGGATAAGCCTCAACCTCCAATTGATAGGTTTCCGAGCTGGTGATCTGATACAGGAGTTGTTTTAAATCGTAACCTTGATCTCGAAAATCAGCGGTCAACCAGTCTAACAACGCTTGGCTCCATGCGGGATTATCCATTTCATCAACAGGAGCGATAAGACCTCGGCCCAGCAGCTTGTCCCAATACCGGTTGACCACCGTGCGATATAACCGTCCATTATCGGGCTGGACGATTACCTCAGCTAGGCTTGCCAAACGATCTGCAACACTATCTCCGACCACGGGACCTAATTCAGGATAGAGAAAGGATGGTTTTGCATAGCGACCAGTAGGCTTGTCGCAGCGATATAATTCAATGGTAGAATCAACAAATACTTGAGCAAAATCGTAAGCTTGCTGTAGAGTTACGTTGTTTACAAAACTATTGTGACAGGAAGCACATTTTAAATTAATGCCCAACAGAGATTGAGAAATGTTTTGTGCCGCTTGCAATTCAATACTCTGGCTCGCATTGACCGCCCCTCGCCACTTGATTCCCTGAATAAAGCCCTCAGATGCCGCGGAGGGATCGATTAGTTGATGCACAAAGGTATCATAGGGCATATTTTCATAAAGTGCCTGATAAAGCCAGCCAGATATTTGCTTCCTTCCATTCGTTATAAATCCAGTACCAGAATAATCATTGCGTAATAAATCATTCCAGAAACTCAACCAATGTAGGGCGTAATCTTCATCTTCTTCCAAGAGTCGACGAATGAGGTGATCTCTTTTCTGCGGATCTGGGTCCTTGACAAAGTATTCGACAGAGGTTGCATCTGGTAGAAGACCGACAATATCTAAATAAATCTTCCGTATAAATCTTCGATCATCGATGGTCTTTGGCCAGTTCAATCCCTCCTGAGTGAAGTAGGAATCTACCCATTGATCGATGGGATTCTGAAAAGATTTATCTAAGTCTTCCAAGGAGGGTTTTGTCAATGCCATCTCCGCTTCCCTAAATATTTTTAGATCAGCATCTGTCCAGTGCGCCCCTTGATCAATCCACAATTCAAGTGCTGCGATCTCCGACTTTGTCAAACCGGCTCCCTCAGTCGGCATTGCTTCCTCATGCGAACGAGACAATTTGACTCGCCGAATAATCTCACTCTCATCGGCCTTGAAAGGGACAATCACCGCACCCCCATCGCCCCCTTCAAAAACACCATCCTTGTGATCCAGTATCAGGGCTCCCTTATGTTTGGACGTACTATGGCATTGAAAACATCGGTGGGCAAAAATAGCACGGACGTGCAGATTCAAGCGGTCTTGTTCATCCTCGCTGAGTCCACCGGCTTTGACCGACGCCTCCCATCCAGCCAGCAAGGTTTCCGTTTCCAGTGCTGCATAATGATAGTCGGTCACTACCTCTTCGGCCTGGTTACATGCCATAAATGTCAACACAATGATGACCAAGGCTTGGGCAAGACCATTTAGCTTCAGGATATTCATAATGATTTTTAGACACCTTAAAGTAGTGAATATCTTACAGTTGGCTCCGCCAACCACTGATTGAAAACCAGTTTTAAGTATTTATCTTCGCCCGATATAGTTAGTTATGCGTAGCAGGAGATGGTACCAGGCTTGGATATTTCTCGTCGTGACATGTTGGTCTTGCCATGAGGATATGCAGACGCGAACACTGCGAATCGCCGTCGCTGCCAATGCCCAATATGCACTGGGTGATCTCACTGCTCAATTTGAAGAGACTTATGGCGTTGCTAGCGAGGTGATTATTGGTTCATCCGGTAAATTGACCACTCAAATCAGGCAGGGAGCACCTTTTGATTTGTTTATTTCTGCCGATCTAAAATATCCAAATACCTTGGTAGAAGAAGACCTCACATTGAATGATGCCCAAATATATGCAGTGGGAAAATTGGTCCTCTGGACCATGTCTGCAGATTTGGACCTAAGCCTAGCAGGTTTAGATGCCAAATCCATCAAGCATATTGCCATCGCCAACCCAAAGATCGCACCCTACGGAAGGGCTGCCAACCGAGTACTTGACCACATCGATTTCAAAGCCCGCGAAAAACTAGTCATTGGTGAAAGCATATCTCAGGCCAACCAGTTTATTGTATCGCAGGCGGCTGACCTTGGATTTACCGCTAAGTCCGTGGTGCTGGCTCCACAAATGAGGGGTAAGGGCCGATGGTCACAAATTGATGACAGCCTTCACGATCCCATTCTGCAAGGAGTTGTGGCGGTCAGAAATGATCGGGGCATGGAATCAGAAGCACGTACTTTTATAGATTTTTTGCTCTCTGAAGCTGGACAGAAGATATTGCGCTCCTACGGTTACGGTCCTTTTACTACCCCAAATTAATGAATTGGACACCCCTCATATTGACCTTTAAGTTGGCATCGGTGACCACCATCTGGCTACTATTTTTCTCTATTCCACTCGCCTACTGGTTGGCCTACTCAAAAAGCCGAATTAAACCCGTGGTCGAAACCATCGTCAGCATGCCTTTGGTACTGCCTCCCACCGTCATAGGCTTTTACCTATTGGTTGCTTTTAGTCCCACCGGCAGTTTTGGTTCATTCGTTCAAAATACCCTAGGTTTTTCACTGGTGTTTTCTTTTGCAGGGCTTGTTTTCGCGTCCATATTGTATAGTTTACCGTTTATGGTACATCCGATCCAATCTGGATTCGCCAATCTACCTGCTTCGCTCGCAGAAGCAGCAGCTGTATTGGGAAAAAGTAGATGGCAGACCCTGCGGTATGTATTGCTGCCCAATATTAAACCATCCCTATTGACCGGTGTCGTACTGGCCTTTGCACATACCATTGGTGAATTTGGTGTGGTATTAATGATTGGTGGTAATATTCCAGGCCATACACGGGTGGCTTCCATTGCCATTTACGACGAAGTCGAGGCATTAAATTATGGTGCTGCTAACTACTACTCGCTGGTGTTGTTTATCATCACTTTTTTCATCCTTTTAATGGTTTACATTGTCAATGGAGGCTATCTAAAGAAATTTTGGTAGGCATGCTAGAAGTCGCACTCAATAAGAAATTAATGGCACCGCAAGGTTCCATGATGTTGGACTTACAATTAGATGTCCCTCCAGGAAAATTAGTTGTTTTGTTCGGACCTTCAGGGGCGGGAAAAACTTCGGTTCTCCGCATGTTGGCAGGTTTAATGAAGCCTGATCGGGGCCATCTTAAAATCAATGGTGAGACGTGGTATAGCTCACAACAATCATGCTTCTTAAGGCCACAAGAACGCAGTTTAGGATTTGTTTTTCAGGATTATGCGCTTTTTCCCAATATGACCGTTCGGGAGAATCTCCTTTTTGCCCTGGATAAAGGACAGTCTAAAAAACAAGTAGACGATCTTGTCGAATTAATTGAGCTCGGATCATTGCAAGATCGCAGACCCAACCTGCTCTCAGGTGGGCAACAGCAGCGAGTAGCTTTAGCGCGGGCCCTCGTCCGAAAACCCGATCTCTTACTTCTTGACGAGCCCTTGTCTGCATTGGATCAGACCATGCGAGCTAAATTACAAGCCTACCTCTTGGACTTACATCACAAATTTAAACTGACCACCTTCTTGGTATCGCACGATGTGCAGGAAGTAAATAAAATGGCGGATTTAGTCTTGATACTCAAGCAAGGTCAAGTGGTTAAGAGTGGCGATCCAAACCACCTTTCATTAGTTGACCATACCTCCCGGAAAATGCAATCGGGGAAAATTATTGAGAAAGGCCATGATAGAATCGGTCATTTTTTAGTCGTCCGGCAAGGGCAAAAACAAGAGAAGGTCTACTACCTTCCAACTCATACGCAAAAGTTGAGTGTTGGTGATCAAATTTCCATCGATAATCAACAGATATTAGCTGACATTCGGAAAATTTAATAGCTCGCTCTTGGATCTGCGATCCCTGATGCATTAAAAATTAAATAGGAAGTGCTTAGTTCGTTACACGGGAGTCAATCTGGGCTCACTGAATGACTTTGAATCTGAGGTGGACGGGTTGGATCTGACCTATGGGCAAATTAAGGTGCACTTCGTCCGGCGCGATAGCCATAGGCAATGGATCTTGGACCACCTGACCAAGCTCCATAGTAGCGATACCCGATTGGCGAATGCGGATTGAAGTCCGAATAGCCCGTACCTACTTCATAATAACCTCCTCCCCGATAGCCAAATCCACCCATTTCATGATCGCTGGTCGGCCAGTCATCATTGGTAGAGGAGGCAAAGGATAATTGGCCATCACCATGAGAACCTTGAAAGGCGCGACCAATGGGGTCACCAATCGTAATTACCTTTTCCCAAACACTTCCGCTGAGGTCCATTACCCAGTAATAGGACGCCCCGAAAACATCCCGATTATCATCGGTTAACTTTGACTCCTCCACTCCGTTGGCCCAGACTAACTGACCACTTTCGTCTACAAATCGTGCGAGGTGATCGTAGTTATTTGTGCCCCATACAAATTCGTAAGGGATGGGTTTTGACGGCCCGCGAGCAGCCTTTTCATATTCCAATTCTGTAATAGGGCGTAAGGCAGCCCAATCCGTGAAGGCCAGTCCATCCGTAAAACTCACAAAATTCATAGGTCGACAGGGGTCGTCCGTTTGATACTTGCCTTGCTCGAGTCGAATGCTACCGCGTTTCTCAAAATATCCTTTGCCACCTATCGGAGCTCGCTGAAAAGTCCATCCATCTGGTAAGTTATTCAGAAAATCAGCATACTGGCCCTGGGTCAGTTCATATTTCATGATATAAAATGGGGCAAAACCTTTGGGGAAAGCAGCTGGTACCGGGCCTAGCTGATCGCCATTATAACCCTTTGCCTCACTCCAATAGTAGAGAGCATCGGCATTTGGTGCAACGGAGATAGCTTCTTCAGATTGGATTGTGAACAAGCCATTGGGTTTGCCTTGATCGTCACTGCGATAGAGGGATGCCCTGCGGGTACCAGAGGTATCCGGGCTTCCCAAGGTAAAAGCACCCTCCGGAATATAGACCATTTCGACTCCAAATACCGAAAGACCTCTTAGTCGATT
Organism: Saprospiraceae bacterium; assembly: GCA_965223215.1. Lineage (GTDB taxonomy): Bacteria > Bacteroidota > Bacteroidia > Chitinophagales > Saprospiraceae > JABDMH01. The sequence goes on from CBDCVZ010000010.1 coordinate 2,637,123, forward strand.
CCAGGAGATTTCCTGATCTGTAGTGTCAAGATGCACCTCCAATTTTAGATCGATATCACCTCGATAGGTTGATCCAGGGTAAATGAAAAAACCCAAACCATCATTTGTAAAATCCAGTTGGGGCTGAAAGTTACCATTAGATCTATTTTGAAGAAGGCGATAACCACCAGGCACCAATTTTACGTGGTTATCCCAAGGCCCATTGAATTTCATAAATATCCAGACAGCATCGTGGTTTTTAGCATTTGACCAGCTGTTTTTCCAACTTAAATCAAAGACAACGCTGACCGGACTATTCCCCACATCTTCACGATACAAACTGCGTACATTTTCAATCACCAAATCTGTAGCAAATAACGTGGCTGAAAAAAGGCAATGAATTACGATGAGAGAAAACATTCTTGAATGCATGTTTCGGTTGATTTGTATGTTACGTTAAACGGTCCAAGAGTAAACGAACCGCTGTCAAATTTCGTGATAAGCGGCCATTTCTATTTTGAAGATGCAGCCCATGGCATCCAATCCGTGCAAGATAAAGGAACTAATCCGGATCAAAAGATGAGGTATACTAGGCAATTTCACCAAAAAAAACTCCAATGATAAAATATCACAATTCCGTCTGTTGAAACGGAAAGGATTGGAGAAAATTTCAGCGCATGGCTTTAAGCTTGACCCTCTAATTACTCACTAATGAGAGGGAGGATTTTTCTCAGCTAAAAACAAGGTACTATCCAGTCAGTATCTTCTCAATTTCCACCAACTCATCCGATGAAAATTCGATGTTTTTCGTTGCTTCCACATTGTCAATCAGCTGCTGCACTTTACTGGCTCCTACTAAAACCGATGTTATTCGTTTGTCTTTGAGGAGCCATGCAATGGCCATTTGGGCCATACTTTGATTTCGCGCTGCAGCGAGTTTATTCAGTGCGGTCACTTTTTGTAGCACCTGCTCTGTAATTTGCTCTGGTAATAAATATCGTCCATCGCGGATGGCCCTCGAATCAGCCGGAAGACCATGGAGATATTTGTCGGTCAAGACGCCTTGCTCCAATGGTGAAAATGCGATGGCACCCACGCCCCTCCGACCCAATTCATCGAGGAGACCATCTTCCACCCAGCGATCAAACATGCTGTAACGAGGCTGGTGAATGAGTAATGGCGTACCCATATCATTTAGGATTTGACAGGCCCGAGCGGTCAGGTTGGCATTGTACTGCGAAATTCCCACATAAAGGGCTTTGCCCTGGCGCACAATATGATCGAGTGCACCCATGGTTTCCTCAAGTGGAGTTTTTGGATCAGGCCGGTGGTGATAAAAAATGTCAACATAATCCAGCCCCATGCGTTGTAGGCTTTGATCGAGGCTGGCTATTAAGTACTTCCTTGAACCAAAATTTCCATACGGACCGGGCCACATATCCCAGCCAGCCTTCGACGATATAATCAGTTCATCGCGATACCTTTTAAAATTGGTTTTGAATATTCGTCCAAACGTAGATTCAGCGGCTCCATAGGGTGGTCCGTAGTTATTGGCCAAATCAAAGTGTGTAATGCCAAGATCAAAAGCAGTGCGTAGCATTTCCACTGAATTTTGATAGTCATCAGTCTCGCCGAAATTGTGCCACAATCCTATCGAAATCAAGGGTAGATCTAATCCACTTCTTCCACATCGACGATAATCTATCGATTGATATCTATTAGAAGCAGCTATGTAAGTGCCTTGATCGAAAGGGTCATTGATGTTCATCGTGATCTGTCATTTGGTTAGGTGCTGAAAATATAGCAAGAAAAAAGCCCCTTCGTCGGAGAAGAGGCTTATTTATTTTAGATACTTCGGCTCGAGTTATTCTTTGCCCTTGTATTGTGCATTTTCATAGTACTTTCCAGGTGGCACACGCAGATACTGGACCTTGGCCTCGGCTTTTTTACCGGCCTTCTCAAGAATCTGAGCGTAAGTGTAAACATATTTACCCTCAGCATCATCTGTACCCAACTCAACTGCCTTGGCAGCATGTTCGATTGCATCGGAAGCCTTACCTGACTTGGACAGAGACTGGGCCATATAGTAACGAACATTATCTGCATCAAAACCTGCGTCCAAATACTTCTGGCCGCTAGCGACGGCGTTCTCATAATCCTTACTTGTATATAATTTGCTCACGGCCACTCCAACTCGTTTGGCATAGCTCTCCACTTTTGATTCATCTCCAGCAGCTTTGGCAATTTCTGCGGCTTTCAAATAACCATCCACTGCCTCCGGATACATTTTCTTATCGTAGTACGCCTTACCCAAACCGTAGGCACAAGTGTGGGCCTCAGGATTTAACTCTAGTCCTTTTTCAAATTTCGCTACGGCTGCTTCGTGGTCGCCTCCCTTAGCATCAGCTGTTGCTGCATAATAAGCAGCTCTGGCTCCATTTACTTTTGCAAGCTTCAGTACATCCTTATCCTCCTCAGGATCAGCGATTTCAATCGACTTCAGCATGAGATCGTAGCCTTTTGCATAATCCTTGGATTTTAAGGCCTCAAGTCCATCATTATAAAGACCGGCGGCAGTCTCAGCAGCTGGTGCCGCTGCTCCATCCTGAGCATATATGTAGGTACATGCAAAAACAAAAACAAGTAGAGAGAAGAGTGTCTTCATGATATCGAATACTTTATATTATTTACAAAAAAGAGATGCCGAAAATAGCAAAAAAGTTGGTTTCTTCGAGCCAATGACGGGAGAGAGAAGTGGCTGACACAGTTTTTAACACTATTTAACAAGCTGATATTCAGCTTACTCGGTTCTTATTAATCCTGTAGATCAACAGGAAGTGACACCTCTCCTATGTGTGAAAGCGATCCCGATTTCGGCTTAGGGATCTTGGTGATCTGAAAGCAGCGGAGCTTTGGCTAAGACGAGTTTTAGGTCATCCTTAATTCTTTGGACATCTGGAGATATGTCGTAAAGCACAACCTTTTCCAGGGGATCCTTCACAATATCGTGGAAACGACCATCTCGATAAAGCTTATATCGAGCTGTCTGGGCAAACTGGTTTCGGTAGCGATTGACATTCTTGCCCCAACGCGGGTCGTAGTGGATAAATATGGACGAGCGACCAAAAATCTCTTCTCCCTCAAAAACTGGCAGAAAACTCACACCATCCGTTGGCACGGGCTGATCAATGATATCTGCCAACGTGGGAAAAAAATCACTGAATTCGATCAATCCCATGTAAGTACGCGCATCTTTTAATTTGGCCGGCCACTGAGCTACCATAGGTACGTGATTACCATCGCGAATTGTATTGCCCTTGGCCCCCTGGACTACCCGATCGTTGGTAGGGGTATAGATGGTCGGATGGGTGCCATTATCTGCCGTAAAAATCAATAAGGTATTGTCCAATTTCAAGCGATCCAGCTGAGCAACAATTTTACCAACGATCTTGTCTGTGTAAGTCACCATGTCACTAAAATAGGCTGTATCTTTTTCGTAGCGCCTGGTTGGATCTGCCCATGCCTCACAATCTGGTGTCGGAACAAAGGGCTCGTGCACCAGGACCATTGGATAGTACAGAAAAAAGGGTTCATCTCTTTTGCGCGATATGAAATCGAGGGCATAGTCACAGAAAATGTCGGGGCCATAGTCATTCGAATCACGGGGAAGTAACTCGCCATTTTGACGGATTAAGGGATTTGCAAATCTTTCTCCCTGCTTACGTGCCTCGGTAAGTTGCCAGAGGCAATGCTCCTCAAATCCAAAAAGCTTGGGTCGCAGCGTATCCCGATAGCCTGGTAGATCGTAGGCCAAACCGTTCAACTGCCACTTGCCGACCACAGCGGTTGCATAGCCTGCCTCTTGCATGAGGGTGCCAAAAGTGGTCTGATTTTCATTTAAATATCCGAAGTACTCGTAATTGCGAAAATTATACAACCCCGTCATGATTTTTACCCGTGAGGGGGTGCACAGGGGCTGAGCAAAAGTGTTGGTAAAACGTACACCCTCTTCTGCCATTTTATCAAGGTACGGGGTGTGATGGTTGCTGGCTCCATTTGACTTGAGGCACTCGTAACCCATGTCGTCGGCCATGATTAAAATCACATTAGGGAGATCTTTCGTTCCATGGTTGGAGGGTAAGAATGTACTCAAACTCATGACCACTGCCACACAACCGAAAAGTGAAACTAATTTCATGAACATGTGCTATCCAACGGTTTGGTCAACAGTGTTAAAGTGCTGCAGCTTAATGATCATGGCCGTGCTTGCCATCGGCGCTGTGATAGTGTTCTCGGATCAAGTCCCGACCAAAATCACCATCAAAATCACGCCATACCGTATGAATATGGTTGGCATCGTTTTGCGTGTTGTCAAATTCTATCAAGAAGGTCGGTCCCTGAATGCGATAATAATGACCGTCACTGCGGTCAAAAGTCCCAGCCCACGCAAAGCGAATTTTATCGATGCCTGCAGCCGTTAATTTTTCCACCCTTTTTCTCGCTACATCATCGGGCATGACTGAAACATATTCAGTAATGAGCCGATCAATCAGTTTTTTGTTTTCTGTCGACATGTCTGCATATCGTACACCGGCCTCTTCCAGCGGTGTTACCTCACTGGCATTCGCCGTATATATTTCTCGAGGAGCTTCATCAGCAATTAGAGCAATTTTCTGTTGTTCTGGAGTCAGGTTGTTTACCAGCTGTATTCCCAGGTCCTCCTCATCCTTTAAAACCCTAAGGCCCTTTTTTTCTCCAGATGGAACTTCTGCCGGATTTGCTCCCAAAAAGGTAGGCGCACCCGAGAGTTTGCCATCTACAAAGGTGTAGTGCAGCACCAAATGGTGACCCTGGAATGAGTAACCCCAGGTTCCTTTAGATTTAGGTTCGCCATAAACAGCAATGTGGTACTGCTCAGGATCACGAGTCGCATTATTCTTCTCCAATACTTTCAAGACATCTTCTAATGCGACAATATTCGTGGCTTTGTCGTAGCCCTCAGCACTCAGACTGGCCTCGAGCAGATTAAAGAGCAAGGCATCCTGTGCATCGTCCAATTCTGCAAGAGATATTCCTGCCCGATCAAAGGAAGCCACGGGGAGGAAATGCCATTTTTCTCTACCATCATCTTCAAATTCAAAGGTAGCAGCCTCTCGCTGTTGGGGAGACAGGGCGTCTAAAAAAGCATTGGTTTCTTTTACAATGCGATCTTCAGACTCGTCCCAAAGCGTAACCAGCGCAAAAGCCGTTGAAAGGAAAATAAAACCAATAAGAATGATGGGAACAATGGATTTCTTTTTCATGTGATGATCATTATTGATAGTGGACGCCCGCAAGCTCATAATAAAACAGCAAAATACTGATTTTTTAACTCGCAATCTTCAACCGGCGGTAATCTGAGTCACTGGCAAGATTCGTGGTAAATAAGGTCAACCACCGTTGCACCTCCATGACTCGCCAAGTGTTTGTGGTGAACATAAGGTATACCATGCAGCAAATCGTCTACAGTGGCTTTCAATACCCCCTCTCCTATTCCATGAATAATGGTGATTCGAGGTGAGCGGATACGGATGGCTTTTTCGATGAAGGCCGCACATCGTTGTCTTTGAAAATCGAGTGGTTGAGGCCAACGGGTCTCTTCAAAACCCTTCAGTTGATCCAAGTGCAGGTCAATGGTCGGTTCGAACTTCTCTTCCTCATCAAGAGTTATCAGGCTGTATTCATCCTTTGGATCTGTGCCTACTGGATCGGGTGCAGGTCGCAATTTGCTCGGGTCAAAATACTCGATCTTTTCACCTATTTTTACCATGACCAGATCTCCCTGCATGCCCTCAAACGTGCCTACCTCTCCCGAACCGATAACCTGTAAGAGATCGCCTATCCAAAGATCATTTACTTCCATGCTTTTTAGAACACCCCAAGTTAATATTCGGTTTATCCCATCGAATCTTCTACCACAATTTACCCACTTTCTAATTGTTTTGTGTCTCCTGCAAATTAGTTGCCGATCAGATCGACCTTCGATCCATAAGAGAGAGGTAAGAGCAGCTGGTGCACTGATCAATATTCACTTTGCAGACGACAAAATAGATACCTTAATTCCTTATCTAGAAAGAAATCGAAAAGGTTACGATTCGCTCCGGCGCTTTTCCAACTCCATTGAGCTATTTCCCGCACTTATCTTCGATCCTCTCCCAGATGAATTTGAGTTCGATCAGCGGAAGATTGAAAAACGGCCCCAGCCCATTCCCGCCAATATTCCCTTACCTCAAAATTTGGATTCCCTGGCATTTTATTCTCTGCCGCAACTAGCCTCGCTCATTAAAAGTCAGAAAATTTCTTGCCTCGACCTCACCGAATATTTCCTCAACAGACTCGAACAATTTGATCCCCTATTGCGCTGTGTCATTACCCTGACTACCGACCGAGCCCGTCGGTTTGCCAAACGAGCAGATGAGGAACTGGAGGCCGGCATCTATCGTGGCCTCTTGCACGGCATCCCTTATGGCGTAAAGGACCTGGTTTCGGTAGCTGGCTACCCAACAACCTGGGGTGCCCAGCCATACCGTGAGCAGCAGATTGACTATGACGCCTCCGTGATCCAGCAGCTGGATGCTGCTGGTGCGGTTCTGGTGGCCAAGCTGAGTTCGGGATCCTTAGCGCGGGGTGACGTTTGGTACGAGGGACAGACTCTGAATCCCTGGGATACCAGTCAAGGGGCCAGTGGCTCATCTGCAGGCTCAGCAGCTGCAGTCGCTGCTGGCCTGGTTCCATTTGCCATTGGTACTGAGACGCTTGGATCCATTACCTCACCAAGCAGTCGTTGTGGTATTTCCGGACTCAGACCCACCTATGGTCGGGTCAGTCGCCATGGCGTCATGTCCCTTGCCTGGTCCATGGACAAAGTTGGACCTATGGCCAAATCGGCAGCAGATTGCGCCATTGTTTTCGATCATATGATTGATGCCGACCATCGGGACCCAACATTGATTGCGGCACCTTTCCATCTAGAAGTTGTCGATCCAGCATCCCTCCGGGTTGGATACTTAAAGGAAGCCATTGAAGCCGACACCAGCATCAACGCAACCAATCTCAGAGAAGCCTTAGACACTCTACGATCACTTGGAGTTGCACTCATCGAAAAGAAATTACCCACAAATTTTCCCTTTGCCGTTTTTGATGTTATTCTCAGGGCAGAATCAGGAGCTTTTTTTGATGCATTAATTCGCAGCCCTCACGTTGATCAGTTGGTACAACAGGGGCAAAGATCGCGTGCCAATTCGTTGCGCCAATCTCGTTTCATTCCTGCGGTAGAATATTTACAAGCCAATCGGCACCGACGCCGCCTAATTAATGAGATGGATACCGTCATGAAAAACATCGATGTTTTGATTTCTCCAAATAATGCCCCCAACCAACTAATGATTACGAATTTAACCGGACACCCAGCCATGTCGATTCCCACTGGTCTTGATTCACTTGACCACCCCACCAGTCTTACCCTCATTGCACCTCTCTTCAAAGAAGCCAACCTCATCCAGTTCGGCTCCTTTTATCAGGCCAAGACGGATCATGAAGGTATCCCACCCACCGTTTTACAGCAATAACATGTCGTCCTGTTCGCAGATCTTTCGGGTCACCTTGGCCAACCAAATTGTAAGGAAGACATTCCCAGCATTAAAATATCACTTTATTTAAGCGACACATTCTTCCTAGTTATGGCCCAAGGACCGCTACTTCAAATCATTCTGCCATCTATCTGCTGGGTAAATTCCGATCAAATGGGTGCGCACACTGACGGAAGTGGCTTGGGCACCCTTGGTCAATTGCACAGTCATGGCTTGAGATGGCGTCTTCGGCATATGACACCCCGTACAATTATTTTGCATCGAACTAACCTGCATCGAAGTTGCTGAACAGCTGGTCTGCGATTCCCCATGGCAATTTTTGCAGCGGTCGTTAAAAGAGCGGATATCTCCCCTTTCATTGAGATGTGGATTGTGACATGTTGAGCAATCCATACTCAATGAATTTTTGAAGCACTTACTGCTGGTTAACAATCCATACTGATTGCCGTGCACATCCAATTCATGATCGGCTTGTCCTGTATAAAAATTACGCGAATAATCACTGAGAATTTCCCCTGATAGAAATGAAAAAGAGGTCCCTCTGACAATACCATCTCGCGGGCCTGAATGGCACTGTGCACACACATCAAGCCGGCGCTGACGGTCCAGCGTATCCAACTTCAGCATGAATTTAGCCGCTGTCTCCTCAGGATGGCTACGATGATGGATTACGTGCTGTCTTGCCGGACGGTGACAGCGCTCACAATCGATACCAAAAATCATCTTGTCCGGATCATACTGGTTTCCCTGCCCAGAGAAGTCTCGATTGTGTGCAAAGGTCACGTGACATTTCAAGCATCCATCCCGGATGGGTCTTTTCAAATATTGGTCAGGAAATCCAGGGCTATTAATCCATGATGAAGTAGGAGGATAGTAGGAGGCCTGCAATTGAAACAAATGATCGTTTTCCCAAGTTAAATAGGATTGTCCTTTGACCCCCGATCCAATAACTATGTCCATCCTGGCAGGTGCCAGCACTTGATCGGGTTCTTTTATATGCACCTGTTGAAAGAAAGAACCTCCTTGCTCTCCTAAGATGACATCAAGATGCTCCAGTTCGAGTTTTCTCGACCTTCGATTAAAAGGGCCCAATATGGTCTCGGAGTTAGCTTCGGCAGAGGTGTTGAAATGGGCGGTTTGCAGATGCTGATCGTAAATCTCACGGTGGCACCCCCGGCAGGGTTCCGAGCCGACAAATTCACCGCCCTCAGGGTGGGTTGCTACGACTTTCAGTTGATCGTAGTTGACATCTTTGTTTGCATTCCAACAACACAGTAAGAAAACAACGATAAAGATGCCGACTATCCATTGATTTCTACCCAATAAAACCATGCACTACAAGGTGAAGAAAAAATTGGAATCCATCAAATGGCTTGACAAGGACATGCCCCGGCAAATCTTATTTCATTTTAAATCCATTCCGTTTGGCATACGAAGCTAAAGTCGGAAGACCTACTTCCGCCCGCCTTTTACGGACCCGATCAACATCATCCATAGCACAAAATTCCATTTCTCCCAGGTAAAACCTTTTGCCCATGTTATTTTTCGATTTTATCCGACAAGGATTGAAATTTAGACTTTGCTACTGAGTCGAGGGCGAGATCTGGGAGCATCTTTTGATTTTCCTCTATGAGTGATCTGGCTAGGGCTCTATCGTCAAGCTGTATGGCAATCTGTATGCCCTGTAAGTTTGATTTAAACAACCGACTCCGAAGTTGCTTTCGACGCCAAAATTCATTGGCTTCTTTAAAGTAGGTCAGTGCCTGTTCATATTCCTCTGCCTCCAAATACAAACTTGCCAGGTTTTGGGTTGCAACCATTCGACCCTGTTGAAAATATACTTGCCTATAAAGATCAATGGAGGCTTGAATACTGGCCTTACCCTCTTCAAATAAATGTAACCTGCCCTGTAGATAGCCTACATATTTTAGCAAATTTGCTCGTTGCATCAAATCTTCGGTTTCTGTTGCCAAGGCAAGTCCATAACCAGCATACTTTAAGGCAGAATCATAATGTAGCAATTGTTCGTCAAATACATTCGCTGTATTTAAGTAATAGGTCGTTTTCTTCTTGGTGTCTAAATCAGCTTGGGAAGACAGGTACTTTAAGATCGATATAGCCTTATGCGGCTTTTCTTGATAAATCTCAAAAACTAGTTTTTCCAATTCCTCTCTGGAATGATCCTGCCAATCCTCTGATCCAGGAGTTTGACTAAAGCAAAATGTTGTAACTGAGATGGACCAGCTTACGATTAAGGACCATTTGCGCGAGAAAGAGGTTAGGCGATTCATGGCTACCTGATCACCTATGATGACTGGATCATTCCTGTGCCTCCTAAGATTTCGAGCTCCTGTCCTTTCGCGGGCTTACCCGCTAAGATGGGCATGGCTTCGGAGATCAACGTACTCACTCCCTCCACTTTAAGGGCATTGGCATGGTCTGCTCTACTATCCCAGATCTCAGTGACCCAAACCGCGTTGGGTTCGCCTTCAGATCGACTTATCATGTATAATCGGCACCCCTTTGCAGTTGATACCAATTCGGAAGCCTTTATCAGTATTTCAGCGAGCTTTTCGGCGTGGCCTTCTTTCGCTAACAATCTTCCATGCAGTCCGTATTTACTCATGCTTACCAATTTAATGGCATACAAAATACGACACATAATCTTGGGCATCAACTGCCTGTCAATCCTAGCCAGCCATCATCTTGGTTTTCTTTACTTGAAAACGCAGCACTGTCTTCAATTGGTCGGGCTTTACTTTTCTGAAATCACTTAAGTAGATTTCACGATGTCTTTTAGATAGTCGCTTAAGATTCTGTTCAGTGCAATATTTCTCCATCACCTCGAATGTTGCTGGTTCGTCATCATAGCTTCCTACATGCAGCATCTGCACACATGACCCCTCACTTATTTCCTCAAAAACAACAGATCCCAGTAAGGCTAAGTCCTTCTTTTCTGCAACACGTGCAATTGCCTGATCTACGTGATTTCGGGCTATAAAATCAGGTTGACGGATCATCAATTTAAAGACCAGATCGTCCTTATTGAGAACTCCGTGGTACTGCTCCTTTGCTTCTTCGGTTATATCCCAAACTCCTTCCAGGGGATACACTGTGTAGTCCAGGTATCCTTGGGGGATTGGTCCCTTCTTAAAACCCATTTTAAGGGCATAAGATAAGGTGTATAAGATTTCGATGTATTTGGCGAATCCCTCACTGTTGGGATTGCCTTGACCACTGATGGTCAAAAATTGCATGTCAGGTACCTTGATCAGTTCAGGCGCGGGCTTAGGTAGATAAAGATTTTTTTCATGCTTTCTCCATTCATGTTTCATTTGCCAAGATTTTCTTGTTTAAAATGGGTATTGATGGCAAGGTACGCCTAGCTACTGACAGCCCATTGTCAGTACCCTTTGGAAAAGTATGCTCAAATTATTTTGAAGTGTGAGCAGTGCAGAAACTTACCGGATGATGGCCAACATTTTTAAGGTGTGATAAATCATCTCTGACCGTACCGTCGAAATAATCAGCCTGGTCGAACATCTGGGTGGGACGCAGAGCTCGTTCTTCCCACTTATCGTATGGTCCAATTAGATGTTCGGTGATCGAACAACACCTTTCCGTAAGGACTGAATTAGGACCAAGGCTAGTAAATTGGATAGGCAAAAACCAACAAAAAGAGGGAGGGTCGTATCACGTATAAAAAAACCAATCACAATGGCAATGATAACACTAATGGTCATTGAAATACAGCTAAAAATAGCTGCCCCGATCCCTGCGATATGCCCTAAGGGTTGCATGGTTAAAGCTCCTAAATTTCCAAAGAGAAATCCCAATACCAAGAACTGTGGAAATAGAAATCCCAGCAATACAACCAGACTCGGATTTGGTCTATTGATAAAGCACAACACATACACCAAGGGCAATGCCACCGACACCAACAAAGAGAAGATCACAAGTCGCTGCATGCCGTATTTCATCACCAAGGAACCGTTCAGTAAAGTCGATAGCCCGATGGCGAAGGCCAGCACTCCAAACAGATAGGGAAATTCTTCAACTCGATCATATTGAATTTGGAATATTTGTTGCGCGGATCCCAAATAAGCAATAAATGCTCCTTGTGTCAGACCTGCCACCATTGTATAAACAACAGATCTCCGTTGGTGAAAATACTCCCTGATCCCTTTGGTAAAAAGATATCGCGAAATCTCTTTCCTATTTTCAGTTCTTAAAGTCTCGCGTTGTCTTACCCAAAACCAAACCAGCGTTAATCCGATGAATAACACTTGAAAATAAAAGATGGCTTGCCAGTTGAATGCTCGAAGAATTAGCTGCCCCAATAGCGGTGCAATCATAGGCACCAGAATGAAGACTGCCATGATGAAAGACATGATCCTGGCCATCCGATCTCCCTCAAAGGTATCTCGAATGATGGCAATACTCACCGATCGCGCTGCTGATAAACCAGCACCCTGCAGCACCCTCCCCAGCAAAAGAATTTCGAGACTCTGAGCATAAATTATCATAAAACTGGCGAGAATAAATAGGCCAACTCCCAGATAGACTACAGGTTTTCTACCCAAACTATCCGAAAGCGTACCGAACAAGAGCTCTCCCAGACCCAGGCCCAAAAAAATCATAATGACAATCAGTTGGAGATGACTGGGATCTGTTTCAGAAATAGCCATTCCAATGGTTGGCAGAGCAGGTAAAACTGTGTCAATGGCCAGTGCCACATTAGACATGAGAAAGGCCATCAACGCGATAAACTCCAACTCGCGTAAATTATCTTGTTCAGCTAGATCACCGGGCATCTTGATACATTATGACCAGTTGGGTAAAATCTTTTATGAAAACTGTTGCAACCCGCTCTAAACTGCAAGGTTGACACACCAAATCCTTCCTGAACCCAGCACAAGAAATTCGGACCATAGGCAACCCCTGCCTACTTCTTCTTGTCCAGAATTCTTTCCACAGCATGTTTCGCAATATTTAATGGTCTCAATGAATTCTTTCGTTTAAAAGAATGTGACTCCATCCTAATTAATATATCTTTTAAGGCCCTGATGGCCTCATTAATAAAAGGTCCCTGATTTAACATGACACATTCGGCATTGGCACCGTGAGCTGCATCACTCACTTCCGCTCTGGTAGGAATTCCTGTCCTGGCCAGATTATCAAGCACTTGCGTGGCCCAAATCACTGGCAGATGTGCGGCTTCACATATCCATAATATTTGGTTTTGCACCTCAGAAATCCGTTCGAAGCCAATTTCTACAGCAAGGTCTCCACGAGCGATCATTACCCCAATTTTGTAGTGCTTCATCCCCTCGATTAAGATTTCCGGCAGGTTCTCAAATGATTCTTTATTCTCGATTTTAAAAACTACCCCAAGGTTCCTCCCACCTTGTTTTAAAAGATTCTCGTAGAGGAACCTGACATCGGCCCCACTCCGTACAAAGGAATAACCAACAATATCTGCATTAGCAATGACGAAGGGAAGAACTGCTAGATCTGTCTCGGTGAGTGCGGGTAGATTTAATTGAGTATTTGGTAAATTAATGCCTTTCCTTGCCGACAACTCACTTTTATAACAATTCGTAATAATCACTTCTACCTCTTCGTCTAATTTTTGCAGCACAATTGATTCGATCATCCCATCATCAAAAAGAATCACATCGCCCGTATTTACATCATTAATAATTTCGGGAAGAATTACACCAATTTCCGCTTTCTCAATTTGCTCATTGGCCACACCAAACTTTGATTTCTTCCCCAAAGTTTCTCGTTTGGTCAAGATGATGTGTTCTCCCTTGCGTATTTTGATCTCCTGCTGCCTATGGCCATTTTTGTCGACAATCTGGATATCAGAGGTTCTAATCTTAGGCCCCGCTAGGTCCATGTAAATCTTCACTTCTTGCTTTAGCTCCGACCGGACCTCTTTAATGATCTGCACCATCTGCGACCATAGCCTCAGATCACCTTGATTGAGATTGATGCGGGCGATCTCCATACCGCTAACCACCATACTACGGATGATCTCCTTATCTTGCGCAGCTTCCAAAGGAATGGTTACCATGATCTCGGTGAAGTGCTGCTTAGCCGTCTCATTAAACAACCCATTCGCGTGCTTCTTGAGTAACTTCTTACTCCTCTTGTATCCGATCTTTTCAATTTCTGAGGAATGCTCAAAGGGAAGGCCTTGAATTAAATGCAAGTTCTTCAGCACATGGTAAAGATTACTGTAAACATAACCTTCACTGCTCCTTAGCGAAGAGACGCCCATGTCCGAGAGCAAGTCGTGGTACTTTCTCAAATCAAAACTACGTAAGATCAGGTAACGGCAGAGATTCTTTGCACTCTGCCGATATTGCTTATGAAGCTTTGCCGTCACCGCATTGATCTGTGTTTCCTGCGCTTCAATGGCTTGCAAAATTTCGCGTAATTCTCGGATCAACTTTTCTGTCTTCATCATTTGTCCCCAGGTCTCTGGGTGGAATTAACCATTTGTTCAACCTTTTAATGTTCTATTTCAGCTGAACACTTCTGCAGCACAGGGGTTCCGTGACAGCTTCGAATTCCAATTTGGTTAGGCCTTTTACATCCCGTAAAAACAATCACATAGATGCAATATGAAAGCAGGGCACCTCCGCATCAAAAACTATGAATACCAACCCTTTTCACAGGCCGGCCCAAAATAAGGTTAATAGTTGGCCGAGTCAAATACGTTGCCCACCGTGGTGAACCAACAGGGCCTTGCAACTACCCACTAGGAAGGGAATCCGGTAAAAGTGCAGGGGTACTATTTGCCTAAAAATGGTTCATTTTTCACGCTGTGATAAGTCAGGGCCATGGTAATACAAGCTTTAAGTTCCTCCTCTGGAATTGGATCATCCAGGTGAAATAAAATGGCTCGATTTTTTTCATAGTCAAAGATGTCTCCATAGACCATTCTGAAGGTTTCCACCAGCCGGCTGTTACAATTGAAGTATAGGGCATATCGATCGGGAGACCTTTGTTTCCAATCGATGCGGATGGTACTACCCTTCTTCACGACGTAACTTGGTTCATGCCATTTTAAGGTCTCCTCTAACTTGTCTATGCCTGGAATTTCTGAAGCAGTCTCCAGGATTAGCTCGCGAAGGTGATCCATCCTCTTTCTCACATTCTTGGGGTAGGCAGCGAATTTTGAATGAACCCTCGGATCTTGCTTAACTGTTAAATCACTCATGACAGACATTGAATGTTCTCCTTTCCACAAAAGTAAGTGGCAATGGTGACAATAGTATGTCAGGGGTGAAATATTTCCTACCTAATCATAATTCCCAGGCTATCTCAATAGCAGTACAAGAGTGCTACTTCCATTTATTAAATAACTTTGAATCAGGTTGTCCCTAGCTGGCGGGGAATTCAGGGGGTGGAGCAGGTGCTAGATAAAACAAACGACGCTAGTTTGTAATTTGACAAAAGAATATGCTAGCCTACGATTTCGTTCGATTGAGTTTTATTCAAGGTAGCCATTCTATGACACAACTTCATCATTTAGAAATTTCTAGAACATTTCCACCCCCTATGATCAGGAATCCAAAATCGCAAACCAAGTACCATGAAAAGATCTGCCCTGCTTTTACTCACGATGTTCACTCTAAGCTCTTTTGCACAAACCAAGCACACCATCTCAAAATCCGCTTTGCGAGACAAAATACACGGATACTGGATTGGACAACTGGTGGGCAACTATGTCGGATTTCCCTTTGAAAACCTGTACAGCGATGATGCGATCCCCATTTTGGTTGATCGCTACTATAATTTTGGTGATTTGGATTCTATCAATCTCAAAATGAACACCGAAGACCGCCGAGGGTACGTCAACATTTTAGCGCATGCCATGGGAGGTGCCTTCTCGGACGATGATACCGATATTGAGTTTGTCACCTTGCATGCCATCGAACAGCATGGACTTGACCTTGACTACCAGCAAATGGCCGCGGCCTGGAAAAAACACATCAACCGGTTTATCTGGTCCGCTAACCGAAAGGCACGTGATCTGATGGATGAAGGACTAACGCCACCTGCCACAGGTAGTAAGGAAAATAATCCCTACTGGTATCGCATCACCTCTCAACTAGTGAATGAAATCTGGGGCGTGCTCTATCCAGGTATGACAAAACTGGCAGGGGCACGAGCCGAATGGGGCGCCAAAATAATGTGTGATGATTGGGCAACCCATGTTACCAAGGCCTATGGAATCATGTATAGTGCCGCTTTCTTTGAAAGCGATATTCGAGAAGTTGTTAAAATAGCCATCGAACAATTGCCGGCCGAAAGTCCATTTAGAAAAGGCGTTGAAAAAGTACAGCGGTGGCATCAAACCCACACTGATTGGCGTGACACCCGAGCTTTGATCCATCAACACTACTTCACCCACATTGACGACTTTGAAGTGCCTTATCCGGTAGCAGGATCCATTGTCAATGGCTTGAGTGCCGTCATGGCCCTCCTTTATGGCAATGGCGATTTTACGAAAACGGTGGCGATTGCTACCTCGGCGGGATATGATTGTGATAATCAAGCTGCCACGTGTGGTGGTCTTATTGGAGTCTTAAACGGCGCCCAGATGATTCCCCAACGGTTTACCCATCACCTACCGAGCCGGGGCAGTTGGCAAGTTCCATTTAATAATCAATACATTAATTATTCCAGAGATGATCTTCCCAATTACAATGAAATTAGCGAAATAATTGATCGAATTTTAATGATTACCGAGAGAGCCGTGATGGCAAACGGAGCTTCTAAAGAATTGACTTCATTGAATGAGGTGCAATATATCATACCCATTGATTGGTAGCCGAAATTTTGCAGACTGAATTTCCCCTTTTGGATCGGACCAGCGTAGGTCGGTAGATATTAATTTCTATTTCGTAGAAGATGGGGAGAATGAAAAGAGTACAAAATTCACCCAACCCATTTATTTCTTGTCTTCCTCTTCGTCTTCGTCTTCCTCTTTCTCCTTCCTCTGTCCTTCATCTTCACTAAGCCATAATGGATAGCTGGTCGTAGCAAAGTCCAATTGCTTAGCCTGTCGAATTACCTCGGCTATGATCTCCACCTCAATGGTCATAGACCAGGTGGAGGGCAATCCATATACAGACTGTGAAAATCTCCCCTCATAACCTCCCTCGGTCAAAATTTGCGCGGTGGGAATGTAACTCATAACATCATTGCAGTATCCGAATACGAAAATCTGATGCCCAAATAGCTTCTTTAAATGAAGCGCATATCCGGATACCAATTCTCCACCCAAGGCAACCATCATCTGATCACCCATCTTCCACACCTGAACCGGGTAGGGGTACTGTCTAGCCATATCCATTCCTTGATCCGTTTCTTTGAGCAGACGCTCCCCCCACCTCTTCAAATATGCGGTAGCCACTTCACAGTGCGTAGTGAGTTGCTGAACCGTTGGTGGAGCATTTAAATCAAGGGGAATTTCAGAGTAGGTGCTCTCAAGTGAGGCCGCCAGGTACGTCATGGATTCTTCCAGCACCCGATCAACAGCGGCGGCCAAAGTTCGACCATATTGTCGAGCCAGTGGAATCGTACGCCGGGGCATCGGATTCTGATCGCCACCTGCTCCCTGGATAAAGAGCGTGGTGACGCCGGGGTGATCCTTTTCAAGCTCCAACTGAGCAAAACCAGGATAGTCGCCAGAAACCAAATTTGTGTCAAGCACAGTCGGATGACAGGCATAGGAAAAAACAATACCTGTTAATTCATCTTGTTCATTCGATATTTTTAAGACGGAAACAGCAGCATCATGTGGACCTCTGATCTCGTCTTGCAAATGCACTTTCTTTTCATCGTTGTTGCGGCGGTTTACTTGAAACCTAGTATAGCCTAGGCCCGCAGATATTCGGCTGGGTTCCATCCGGTTTATCGACTCATCAACCATTTCTAAAACATCATCGACTAATTTTCTTGAATAATTGGAAATTCTGAGAATTTCTTCTCCTTCAATAGGATAGATATCTGTCAGCGCATGGTTAAGTACCGGAGCAGAATGGGTATGTGAGCTGTTTAGAATTATTTGAGATCTATCGAGATTCCATCTACTTTGAATTTTCGATCTAATCTCATCTGAAATTTGTTTGGGAAATCCAAGCAGATCGGTAGCTACCAACAAACCTAGATTACCCATCGAATCCTTGACCGCCATAGCCTTAGCACGAATCTTGTGTAATACGCCACCTAAGGGCTCCTCACGCGCTGCATAACCCGCCAACCATATGGTGTCAATAGGTGTGATGTCGCGTTCAGAAAAACCGACCAGCCAGGGATGAGTCTGGCTGTGCGCATACTTCATACAAAGAAGTAGGATCCCTACTACTAAAAGTCTAATGTATCTACCAGGGTATGTCATTCCTTCAATTTTTCCATGTCAAAGGATGTCTTAATCTAAACAATTTCTCGTCATTCATTTTCAGAAAATTGACCGCAAGGCTTATGCTTCCAAATCGCGCGAGGATGGCCATTTAAGATAGATACTTTATCGGCTGGGAAATCAAATTCGTTTTATCCATCGAGCACGATTGCTTCATTTCCGCATTTGAAGTACTAGTGAATGCTCCTACTTATCTCAAAATAAATTAATAGTACCCCATGATGTAGCTATGCATTTTAGGGAGCACACAGTGGTGTTGATCAAGTGAGCGCCATTAAAAACTTTCCTAGACCTTCTCTATTTGGATGTCATCAATCCAAAAAACACCAGGACTGAGAATATTTAGTTCCATTTTCAAATGCTGGCCTACCCCAATACTAATTTCGAAGGAATTAAATTCCCAGTCATGCAAGGTTTCTTGTTTGACCAACAAAGGCTTCATTTCTCCCTCGGTCGCCGTGACTCCCCCAGCTGAGACCCTAAATTTTGCACCGTCATTTTTGATCCAGAAACTCAATTGATAAGTTGCTTCGCCTTCATATTGACCCACCTCCTTGAATTCGCTGCTAAAACCTGGGGAAAGCCATCCACCGGTACTGTCACAATTTTTCACATCAAATTTCAAAGATTGCTTGCCTTCCTTTGCGATGGCCTGATCAGGCTCGATGCTAAAATCAGCATTGGGAACGGTGTGTGGTGTGTACATCAACCAGTTTACCGGTAAGCCCTTCTTAAAAAATTCAAACCCTCCATTAAGACCGGCCGCGTGATCGGTTATTTTCTCACTCATTTCACTGCAACTCCATGAGAGAATGGTCAGGAGCATTAGAGGATAAAACCTTGATTTGAACACAAACATGGACCACGATAATTATCAGGATGCAGCCTAAACCAGCCCACCAATTCACCACAAATTTAACCTTAATTGACTTCCAAGGTCAAGAAGTACTGTTATCTTATGCTGAAATGGGTGAGCGTTCGCTCCAATTTAATAAAACTGCTGCACTAAATCACCATTTTAAGATCGGCCATCCCTGACAAAGAATGGGGGAACTAAATTTCATCAGGTGTTGATAATATTCGACGATGTCTCTGCATGGCTGTGGATTAACCACCTAAGCTCAAATAGATTTGGCGGCATGAGCCTCAATGCGAATTTGATGCCATCGCACTTCTCCTCAAACTCAGTTTCACATAGGCCACCCCTACGCCATGATGCTTCAAGGCTGGCAAGCACCCTTTGCAACCCAGCGCTAATTAAGCAATTTTTCTACGTTACTAGTTCTTCTACATTCGCCCAATCACTCCATATTTAGTTCTACTTGAGCTCCCATATACAGAATAACCTACGGAAACGAGGGCCGATACAAGATTCTGACGAAATATAGCTCTGAATGGAGTCCGTTAAAAGATGTATCCTTGCAGCTTTTTTTGACGACGCATGGTAGATTTTATCAGGAAAAGAAGAGCAAACATCAAGGATGACCTGCTGAGTGGTTTAACGGTAGCCCTGGCTCTGGTGCCGGAAGCAGTGGCGTTTGCCTTTGTTGCCGGGGTTGATCCCATGGTGGGTCTCCATGCCGCATTTTTAATCGGATTGATCACAGCTGCCTTTGGTGGTCGGCCTGGCATGATCAGTGGCGCTACCGGAGCCCTGGCCGTCGTGATGGTGAGTTTGGTGAGTCAAGGTAATCAACTAGGCAGTCCCAATGAAAACCTAGGACTGTATTATTTGTTTGCTACGGTCATATTAATGGGCCTTATTCAGATTGGTGTCGGATTGCTGAAGCTAGGAAAGTTTGTCCGTTTGATTCCTCATCCAGTAATGATGGGATTCGTCAATGGATTGGCTATAGTGATTTTTCTATCACAACTAAGCATGTTTCAAAAAGTGACAGATGGTGAGCAGCAGTGGTTACATGGGTCTGAGCTCTGGATTATGCTTGGTTTGGTCGGCTTAACCATGGCCATCATGCATTTCTTACCGAAAATCAATGCAAAAATGCCGGAAGCCTTGATTGCCATTGGCGTAGTATCTGCCATTGTCATAGTAGGAAACCTTGAGGTCGCAACTGTGGGCAGCTTCATCGCTGATGGTGGTGGTGAGGGTTTAAAGGGAGGACTGCCCCAATTTCAGTTTGCCCTGTTTGAAAAGGTCCCCTTTCATTGGGAAACGCTCAGGTTCATCGGGCCTTATGCTCTAATTCTAGCTGCGATCGGATTAATTGAGTCTCTCATGACCCTAAACTTAATCGATGAGCTAACTGAAACAAGGGGCCAATCAAATCGTGAATGTGTTGCCCAGGGTGGTGCCAATATTGTGACTGGATTATTTGGCGGTATGGGTGGATGTGCCATGATTGGTCAGTCCATCATCAACATCAAGTCCGGTGGAAGAACCAGATTATCTGGTATCGTGGCAGCCTTTACTTTACTGTTCTTCATCCTTTTCGCTTCAAAATTCATTGAGCAGGTACCCATCGCTGCCCTAACTGGTGTGATGTTTATGGTGGTTATTGGCACCTTTGCCTGGAGTAGCTTTCGAATACTCCATAAAATACCTATAAGTGATGCGCTGGTTTTAATTACTGTCTCCGCCTTGACGGTGTTTTTTGATCTGGCCATTGCCGTTGTTACCGGCATCATTATGAGTGCCCTCGTATTTTCGTGGGAAAATGCAAAGCGCATACGTGCCCGCAAGCGCATTTTAGAAGACGGTACCAAGGTTTACGAAATTTGGGGACCTTTATTCTTTGGTAGCATCCAAGCTTTCAAAAGTAAGTTTGACGTTCAAAAAGATCCGGATCATGTGGTCATCGATTTTATGGAGTCTCGGGTAAGCGATCACTCTGCCCTGGAGGCGCTGTTTCAACTTGTCGAAAAATATGAGGGAGCCGGAAAAAAATTAAAAATTCAACACCTAAGTGAAGAATGTCAGGACTTAATGATTAAGGCCTCCCCAAAGCTTGCCCAGGTTATTGAAAAAAATATTGATGATCCGCGCTATCATGTGATGACCCGCATAAACGCAGTAACCTAAGATGCGAATTGGTTAACTCAATCTTTTTGATACCAGGTGGGTGTCCCAAACCAATCGTGCATTTCCTTTTCAAAGGGAGCCACGATATGCGCCGGTTCTGGCCATCTGCCCAAGTCATTGGTCTTGTTTTCCCAATGATCTAGGGCCGCTCGCATTCGCACCAATGCCGCTTCGTCTGCCGGATCATCTGAGGTGACAAGATTGTTAATTTCGTGGGGATCCTCTGCTGAGTTGTACAATGATTCATAGGGCATTGGCTGCATGATTTCAAGGGCAGGACCCGTTAATTTTTCAGCTGCATGCAATTTGCGCATCAGCGGCTTAATCGAAAAACACTTTTCCTTGTATCGATTAAGTGTTGTGAATCCCTCCCCTTCACTATAGTTTCGAATGTAATGATACTTCTGACCCCGGACCGATCGCATTCGCAATACGGTCTCATCAATTCGATCTCTGGCGCTAAAGGCATATTCACGTACCGAGTCCCGATTTTCTCCCAAGAACGATCGACTTTGCATACCCGGAGGTCGTTCGATACCTGCCATCCCAAGCGTAGTAGCAGTGATATCCAACAAACTGATCAGTTCGTCACTGGTACTACCTGATGCATATTGTGGAGGAGCCTGAATGCCTTTGGGATAGTAGACGATCAGTGGCACATGTATTCCTGTATCCCACAGCCAATGAATGCCACGTGGTTCCATTCGGCCATTGTCTCCAAAAAAAACGACGATCGTGTTGTCAGCCAAGCCATCTTCTCTCAATTTTTTTAAAATCCATCCAATGCGAATATCCATTCCGGATACAGAGTTAAGATATCGTGCCCACTCGGACCGTACCAGGGGATGATCCGGATAGTAAGGGGGAGGATTTACGCTGTCTGGTTCGGCAATCTGAGGATGCTGTTCCTCTCCGTACCATTTTACCCTTTTGTGCTTCCAAGTCTGACGATCATAAATATCATATTCATTTTCAGGCATATTAATTTGCGCAAAAAAAGGTTGATTCGTCTTGAGCTGCGACCAATCATCGGATTGATAAATAGCCCCTTCATTGGTAAAATTTAAATCCAATTTTCCAGTGCCGACTTCCAAATCATCGATTCGGCTAATATTCGCCGTGAAGTATCCCTTATCCTGCAACCTATGCGTCAGTGGACGTACACCTGAAGGCAACTTAAAGTCGTCATCACGGTGTGATCGCATATGATGCATGTCAGTCGTAGTTTGGTACATCCCGGTCATAAAAGCAGAACGACTAGGTGCACAAACGGGAGAGGTTGAAAAAACCTGGGTAAAACGCATACCCTCTTGAGCCAGAGAATCCAGGTGCGGGGTGTGTACATGCTTAGCACCATACACCCCGAGATCTAACTTCATATTCTCTCCCACCAGCCAGAGAATATTGGGTGGCCGATCTTCCTGATTCACTTTTTCACCACCAGCACAGGCAGCTACGATAAGCCATGCCAACCCTACTACAAGTAGATTTTTGGCCGCGCTCATTGATCGAAAGTTTATAATTTTCATAGAAGAATTTCAGATGGGTCGCCACCGCCTATTTAAGTGACGGACCAATGTTCATCGCCTTGGTTAAAAATAGTATTCTCCGAATTATGAAATCCCTTCGATCTTCCTAATGGGTTAATTTCACCCGAATCAATTCCAAAATCACGGATACATCCGCCTTTGATTTCACTTCTACCTGAATCGTTCGCCCCTCTGCATATTTTTTTGCCCGCGACAAATCGTCTTTGATGGCATCGGGCAGCTCACCATCCAATACTTCCGCTACAGCAGCAGCTCCGAAGGTAAAGGACGCACGAAAATACCTTTTGCCAGGAATGACAAACAAAACGTTCCGATCATGGTGATACATCTTAAGAAGCCAACCTATCTTCTGGCCGTAATACTTCCATTCCGATCTAAAATGGCCATATTGATATTCGATGCAACCAGCAATTTCATCAAAATATTTTCGCGTCTCACCTAAGTCAATGGTTAACATTTCGTCAGTCGGATGGGCTAGTTTTTCACCATATATGCTTGCTGACATAATCTGAATTTAGATCCTAAAATAATTTTCATCATACCGCTCGTTGATTACCTACCTCTTATCATCACAGACATGAGGAACACCTGGGTCACTCTGAAAGTGGCCATCTAGAATTGCCACCTAGCACCGGGTTCCATCATGCTAAGGATCATTTCATAGCAAAATCAAGACGATCTCTTTCTCAATTTGTAGGCGTCATGAAAGCCTTCACCTTTCATAATCTTCGAGCGATATTTGTCTATTCTGGCCACCCTGGTTTTTGCCTGCTTTGGCTTCGAAAAATAAAGAATGTATCCCCTTTGCCGCCCTGGAGTCAAGCCTTCAAATGCAGATTTGAATGCCGGATCTTCTTGAAACCTTTCCGATAGTTCGTCCGGAATCGGCTCCGGATTTTTATTGAATTTGATCTTCGCACCCGATTTTTCCAATTCGACCGCTTCCTTGAGGTAGGTTCGCAAATGAACCTCCTGATTTAAAATATCTTGGACGCTGGTAAACCTAACCTGACGTGAGGCCTGCGAACTTGGACCAGGAGCCACTAAGATGCCCTCTGAATCTTCAAGTAGAGCGCCTTTAAAAAATGCGATCGAGGCATAGTCCTTTAGTGCTGACACGATGGCCACATTCTTTTTTGCGAAGGTGTAGCAAGGTTGAGACCATTTGAGTTCCTCGGTTAAACCACCCTCAAGCGCAATTCTTCTTAATTGCATTAATTCCTGACGCCAACTATTGACCTTGCACTGGGGGGTCTGATAAAATCGACAACGACCGCAACCATCTTTTAAATAAGCATCAATTTTGGAATTCATTTCCATCTCTTCAGAAAGCCTAGAGTCTCTGGAAAATGCAGCGAAGGCTATACCAGATATCCAGGTTCGGACCTCTGCAAATTTAGGAAATTCATCAAAAAAGCTGCCAGGGGAGATTTGTTATCTGCTTTGCCAATTTAGCAATCCCTGGCAGGCACGTTTTCCCGCTATTGTCAAATCAGTGGCTAACATTACTTGATTTCACCCATGGGATCCATGGTCTTGAGTTGTCTTCTTTCCAGGGCCTCTACCTTAGCCTGCAACAGCTCATTTTCCCTTTGAAACTCCTGTATCAGTTTCTTGTGTTCAGTGAGCATCGTCTGTTGCTCCTTAATAGACTGAATAAACAAGGCAAGGAATTGCTCTTGATTTATGCCCAGTTTCGTCCCATCTTCAGAAGGCACCACCCAATCTTTGCTAATCTCACTAATTTGATAGGGATCGAGCCTATAACGCGTTGCCTCATCCTTGGTACGATAGGCGACAGGATTGATTTCAATGACTTTCTCAAGCACTTTCTCATCCAAAAAACCAACGGATCGGGCAGATGATGCTGGTGGAGGAGGAAAATTCGTATAGACACCGTCATCCGAATTGATCGATGCTCTCAAGCCACCTTCAAAATAGATCAAGACATCATTGTCCCCCACTCTAAATCCCCAGGTTTCTCCCCCGGTTTGATCATCGTTTACAAGCTTGAGAGCATCCACCCCTGCCGTAAGCTGCTTGATATGGAGGAAGGCATCTGGTGATGTCTCATGAATACCCACTCTAAAGAGGTCACCATCAAAAGACATGATGTTGGCAAAGTTTACGCCGTCGTTATAAAAGATGTTAAACAATGCATCACCGTCCGTAGCACGAGCAGCCAGGGTCCATAGGCCATCGTCTCCCTCATTGCCAAATCTCAGTCGGGAATAATCACCTAGTCCGGTCTCAAGAAGATGTAAATGACTTGATCCTCCTACTCCAGAGGTGGAATTATGTCTTATTTGGAACCGATGGGTTGTTGGTAGAGAATTTACTCCAAATCTATTCGTAAATGTTGAAAGTCCCATGGTTAAACCATTGTTTGAAAGGTTGGTACCGTTTGAAACCTTCCAAACATCATCCGATGCGTGGTATCCCAGTGAGATCTTTGAAGCTCCCTCGTTTCCGAGTCTTAATAGAGCATTGTCTGTGTTGGTTTTACCTCTTATGGTGACGCGTGTCACGTCCTCGGCTTCAAAAAGGCCATTACCCTCACTCAGAAAATGAGTTTGGCTTGATACAGAGAAGGAGGTAAGAAGTACGAGACTAAAAAATGTCCAAAGTATTTGTTTTTTTTTGTGGTTGGTTTGCATAATAGCTTTTTCAAGGGTAAATAAACCAAGTCCTCCAGTTAGTTATGACTAAATGAGAGGCTTGCTTGCTCTTGCGATGATAAAACTGAAGGTATCGAATGATTCCAGTCCTTGTCCTACCCCAACGGGTAGAAAATTTGAGGGCACAGAGATGAGAGGAAATGCTTGAGTTATTTTTTAGAATTCGAAATGCCTTGGTAAGACACTCAGACTTCTTACCCCTTTATGAAAAGAAACGATTCTGACTTTCCAAATATTTAATTAGATCATTTGGCAGAGATCTCCGGGTACTGGTTCGATTTGTGCTCTCAAAGCTGCGGGAGTTACCAGGTAAATTCCGCGATCTAGGGATTATCTCTGCTGCCAATGGGACTGAGATAACGGTCGGCAAAACCATTGAAAAAATAGGGATAATTATCCCATGGCGAAGATCCATCCATTCTGGGATCACCAGTTTTCGCCAAATAGGTGAACAACTCTTTTCTCAATTGCGCAGATAGGTCCGCGTACGCACTATTGGTGGCCAAATTATGAAGTTGAAAAGGATCCTCAACGACATTATATAACTCGACGGGTGGACGCTTCGAAAATGATATTTCAAAATAATTTTGCATAAAGGGATCATTTTGATTGGCAATTAAATGGGCTCTCGTGGGTCCCCTGTCCACATCACCATAAAATCCTTGATGTGGAGAATCAAAATCAGGATTTCCTGCTGGCCATCGATCTGCTTCAAGATTTACTAAATAAAGCCAACTCCCCTTCCTGATGGAGCGAATGGGATAGGGCATACCATCAGGACGGCAATAGGTGTGGCGTTCCAAGGCAGTGAAGACACGATTTCTGGAGGAATCGATCTGACCACTTCTCTGGGCAAGCATAACTTTAAGAAAACTGCTTCCGCTCATCTCAACTGGAATATCAATTCCTGCTGCTTCCAATATCGTGGGTGCAAAATCAATAAAACTGATGAAATCATCGACCACATATCCACCCTTGATTTTATCACCCCATTGGATGGCCAGGGGCAAGTGGGTGCCAAAATCATAACAAGTTGTTTTCGCACGCGGAAAAGGCATTCCATTGTCCGACGTGATGATCACAATGGTGTTGTCCAATTCACCGGCCAACTCCAGAGTTTGGAGCATGCGGCCTAGGTGCGTGTCCATCCATTCAATTTCAAAATAGTAATCGGCGATATCCGAGCGTACAATCTCATGGTCTGGTAGAAATCCGGGCACTTCGATTTTAGAGATATCCTTGCCCGCTGCAGCTCCAATCCCCGCTTTATACGAGCGGTGCGGTTCTACGGTGCCACACCAAAAAAAGAAAGGTTTATCTGAATCTCGTTGGATAAAGAAATCATTGAAATTTTTAGCATAATCATGATCAGAAATGCCCTCCGGAGCATTAAGACTATGGTTATTAAATGTTGGAGCTACTGGCTCTGAATGAAAGGATGCCACCTCCAAGTTTGCCGGACCATACCCCTTGCCTGTTCGGCCCACATCATAGCCAGACTCGGCCAATAGATGGGTAAAAGAAATGAATCTTTCCGGTAGGGCTCCAAATAATAATCCCCCTTCACCTAGCTCCCAAATGTTCCTCCCAGTTAAAATAGAAGCCCTTGACGGTGCACATGATGATGCGTTGCAATAAGCATTATTAAATAAAATTCCATGCTTTGCGATGCGATCGAAGTGGGGTGTATTGATTTGCCTCGTTCCTTGGATAGACGTGTGAATAAAGGACTGATCATCTGAAATAAAGAAGAGGATATTTGGTCTCTTGTCCATTTTTTTTGTACAGCCCAAAGCAGAGACCAAAAACATGACTACTGCCAATTGTCTAAGGTAAACAGGAGATGTCATTATTTTAGCAGATTGATTCATCGAATTAAATTGCGCAAACCTGCCTTCCCTCTGCCGATTAATTGCCAACGACACCTGCTAAAGGCTTACCGTACGCAGCCGCAGGGCGTTTGCAATCACCGACACCGAACTGAAACTCATTGCCAGCGCAGCTATCATAGGCGACAGTAGCAAACCAAAGGCAGGATATAAAACGCCGGCCGCAACCGGTACCCCCAGGGTGTTGTAGGCCAAAGCAAAAAACAGGTTTTGCCTGATGTTCTTAATGACTTGATGACTGAGCTTTTGCGCCTTGAGGATGCCCTGCAAGTCACCTTTTACTAAAGTGATTTCGGCGCTCTCCATTGCTACATCTGTACCCGTTCCCATGGCGATGCCCACATCTGCCCTTGCCAATGCTGGCGCATCATTGATGCCATCACCCGCCATAGCAACCACCCTTCCCTGGGCCTGCAAGGATTTAATTTTGACCAGTTTATCTTCTGGTAGACATCCCGCCTGGTAATTTCTCACACCGACCTGTTCGGCGATGGTCTTGGCCGTCTTTTGATGATCACCCGTCATCATGATCACCTCCACACCATTTTTCTGCAACGACTCAATGGCCGACTTACTACCTTTCTTAATGCGATCGCTAATCGTGACATAGCCCAGCACATTGCCAGCTACCGACAGATACGAAACCGTTTTGCCTCGTGTCTGATCAGCCTGCACCCGATTCGTTAGGTCATCAGCTAGCGGGATGGACAATTCCTTCATTAGCTTGTCATTGCCCAAAGCGATCATGCGATCCCCTACCGTTCCAACCACACCTTTTCCTACGTGCGCTTCAAAATTATCAACGGGCAGTATCTGAATGCCCTTTGATTTTCCATAGCGCACCATGGCTTCCGCCAAGGGATGCTCGCTGAGCTGACTAAGGGCCGAAATATAAGTTAACAAGGCGCTTTCATCCATGCCGCTGATGGGAACCACACTTTCCACGGAAGGTTTTCCCTCGGTGATCGTCCCGGTCTTGTCCAGTACCAGTGTGTCGACCTTATCCATGACTTCCAACACGCTGGCATTTTTGATGAGCACCCCGGATTGAGCCCCCTTACCTACTCCCACCATGACCGACATTGGGGTGGCCAACCCCAATGCGCAGGGGCATGCTATAATTAATACTGCAATGGCATTGACCAAGGCTAAAATATACGCCGGTGCTGGACCAAAAAATGCCCAGACCCCAAAAGTGATGGCAGCTACGATCAAAACCACAGAAACAAAATATTTTGAAATCTTATCGGCTAATTTTTGAATGGGCGGTTTAGACCGACTCGCTTGATTTACTAGTTGGATTATTTGAGACAGTAAAGTTTCCGAACCCACCTTTTCAGCCCGCATCACAAAAGTTCTGGCACCATTAATCGTACCGGAACTAACGGCATCACCCACTTTCTTCTCTACAGGAATCGGTTCACCCGTAAGCATAGACTCATCGATGGTGCCCTGTCCATCTACGATCGTGCCATCCACAGGAATTCTTTCCCCTGGCTTTACCCGCAAAAGGTTGCCCTTCTCAATATCACCGACCGGTAAGGTGATTTCTTCTCCATTGGATAATAAAGTGGCCGTGGTTGGAGCCAATTTGAGTAATTCTCTAATCGCTCCACCGGTACGACGCAAGGCTTTGTTTTCCAGTAGTTGTCCTAACAATACTAAGGTGAGAATAACCGTAGCCGCTTCAAAGTAGACCGGTAGTATACCAGAAGCGGTCTTCAACTGCGCTGGAAAAACATCGGGAAAAACCATTCCAAACACGCTGTATAGCCAGGCTACTCCCGCACCGATGCCAATCAGGGTGAACATATTAAGATTTCGGGAGCGAATAGAAATCCAAGCACGCTCAAAAAACATCCAGGTGGCATAAAACAACACGGGAATCGACAAAACCAGCTGCACCCAATTCCATTGTCTTTCTGTCATCATCTGGAAGAGTGGATTATTTGGGATCATATCACTCATCGCGATGAGAAAGATCGGCAGGGTAAAGGCCACGGCAAATTTGAATTTTAGCAATAGCCTTTGGTAGTGTAGATCTTCGCTAGAAACATTTTCTTCTGCCGGCACTAAATCCATTCCGCAAACTGGGCAGCTGCCAAACTTGGGATAAGTTTTATCGCCCTCACAATGCATGGGACAGTAGAATACTCCCGTGGTATTTGCACTAGGAGTTTCTGCCCTTGATGCTTCCGATTGGCGCGGACGAGTGCCAGGTAAATGGATCCGGTATCGGTGGCTGCCTTCACCTTGTAGAGCTTGTTGCAATTCCTCGATCGGAATATGTCTTTTCATCATGATCGAAGCCTGGCCACTTGATAGATCCACCTCTACTTGCTCCACCCCTGCCACACTAGAGAGCCTTGCTGCACAATGACTGCGACAGCCTTGGCAACTCATCCCTTCAATCTGATAGGTGTGGGTCATTATTGACGAATTTCAGTACCTGCAAAGATGCAATGAATCAGGGACACCGTCCTTACATCCTTTTGTGAATAATTTATAAGATTTAGATTTCGAGGCGCGACGACCAATCCAACTTCTACGCATGCCACCGCCGCAAAAATTCCTGGACCGCTGGATTAGTTCTATAATCATCCCACAGAGGCAGGACCCGCATCATATGTAACATGGGATCATTTTCCTTAACTGCAAGCTGAAGTAACTGCATTCCTTGTTCGACTTCAGCCAAAGCAAAATGTAATACAGCGATCGTGGTTGGAGAAATCCATTTTTTCGCACGAGCGTTTAACAAGAATTCCAACTGATTCCTGGCCAGGGTTTCATCACCCAACCGAGCAGCTATGACAAATCGATCATTACTGTAGAGATCGGTTCCTATGGATTCAGGATTAATTTCACTAAATATGACCTGTGTTTTCTTAAACTGGCCTTGCATATAGTAGAGTACTCCCAGCATCACTTTGGAGACCTTTGTAGCAGGGTATTTGCGTGCAAGTGATTCGAATACAGTGACCGCTTCCTGATAACGTCTGGTCCGATAATAAATGTCACCCAGGCTAAACATATTGTTGAAGCTGATTGGATCCAATTCATAGCATTTTTCGGCGTACAAAATGGCCTCATCATCCTCCTTCATCATTACATGAAAGTAGGCTTTGATCCGAAAGGTATCGGCGTACTTTGGTTGAAGCAAAATCGCCTTTTCATATTCAGATCGTGCCTTTTCATGACGATGGTGGAAGTAAAAATCGACCAATCCCTGCATCGTGTGAGCTTCCGCAAGCCCATTGTCCAAATGAAGAGCCTTTTGAATAGCAACAGCGGCTTTTGGAAAACCATCCCGGGGTGCATAGTTTTCAAATATCACACTGTAAAAGTAGGCATAGGCCACACTCGTGTAAGCTGCAGCAAAATCCCTATCTAATTCAATCGCCTTATTAAAACAAGATAAAGCGTGTTCTATATCTTTCCGTTGATCCAAATAACTCCTTCCTCGTAGGTACAACTCATAAGCACTCACATTGCTCGTCTTTCGACCGATAAGGGGCTGCCCTTTTTCAAATCCTAAAAGTGTCAACTTCATTTTGCTTACCACCTTCTCAGCAATTTCATCCTGGATGGTAAAAACATCTTCCATGTCTCGGTCGAATCTCTCTGTCCAGACTTGGAAGCCATCAGCAACATTTACCAACTGGACATTGACCCTAATCCGTTTTCCCACTCTGCGTACACTGCCCTCCAAGATATGCTCAACCTTTAGCTGGTTTGCAATTTCAGCCAATGTGGTAGATGAGTCCTTAAAAGAAAAGGAGGACATGCGGCCAGCTACTTTTAGATTGTCCAGCTGAGCCAATCCATAAATAATTTCTTCAGCAATGCCTTCGCTAAAATACTCTTGTTCCTCATCCGAACTCCGATTCTTAAAAGGTAGGACTGCAATCGACTTTTCCTCATTCTGAACCTTAAATTTTCCAACAATCTCTCCTTGACTTGGAACCGAAAACCCTGCACCCGAATAAGCAAAGACTTCGATGGGAATTTCGACACTTTTAAATTCATAGGCACCCAGAGATACCAAGCGGATATCGGGTTGATTGGTCAATTCGCTACGCACTTTGGAAGACATGAGAATGGCACCCGACACACTCATAGATTCGATTCTTGCAGCAATATTGACGTTGTCACCAAATATATTTCCACCTTCCATGATGACATCACCTTGATGTATTCCAACCCGAGCAGGTACCTCAGGGTCTGTCCTAAACGATCGTTGAAGCACCACAGAGCATTGGAGCGCCTCTAAGGCACTATCAAAAATCAAAAGGCAGCCATCTCCATAATATTGAATGATTTTGCCGTTAAACTGAGGCACGGCACGGTTGACTTCACTCCTGAAATGATGGACGACCCGAAGTGCCTTTTGCTCATCTTTTTGCATAATGGCCGTGTATCCAGCGATGTCGACAAAAGCAATGGCCGCAAGCTTACGGGTGACACTCATGATGTAAAACTTGCCTGCATTTATCATTGATCCAAATAAAAGGATTCTTCAAGGCCATCATATCTGGTCTACCTAACATCTGGTCTATTTCCATCATGACCATCATTGCATCTGATCTTTAAAGGGGTACAAATTAATCATATGAGGGCATACTTAAGGGCTCATCACCGCAGGTCACCCATTGAAAGTTTGGTGTGAGGAGTAAAAAGTGCAAATTTAAATTCGGTAATCAAACTTCTCCTGAACATTCTTGGATGCTGGGGGTTATAGCTTGCGCAAACTAATATTTACCACCAAAATAAAAATCAAAATGAGTAAAGTTGTAGTAATTACAGGTTCGAGCAGTGGTTTTGGAGAACTTACCACCCATTCCTTATCCAAAGCAGGATACACCGTGTATGCGACTATGCGAAATGTAGCCGGAAAAAATAGTGACAAAGCTCGAGAATTAGGTGCCTTGCCGGGAGTAAACATCGTTGACTTAGATGTCACTCAGGATTCTTCTATTCATGGTGCCATTGAAACCATTCTTGCGAAAGAAGGGAAGATCGATGTGTTGGTCAATAATGCAGGAATTGGCAGCGGAGGTTTCACCGAACCTTTTAGTGCAGAAGAATTTCGGCGTCTTTTTGACGTCAATGTTTTTGGTGTCCAGCGGTTGATGAATGCGGTACTACCTGCGATGCGTAAGGAAGGTAGCGGTCTGGTGATCAATGTCTCGAGTGTGATGGGTCGAATGGTTATCCCCTATGCAGGAGCATACACTGCGTCAAAATGGGCTTTAGAAGGTCTGAGCGAATCTTATAAATATGAATTGGCCCCAACTGGCGTTGACATCGCCATTGTGGAGCCAGGAGGTTTTGGAACCAATTTCTTGAGTGGCCTCCTCACAGCATCAGACGAGGAGCGCGTGAACAGCTATGGGGAGCTCAATGCCATACCGCAGCAAATGTGGGAAGGATTTGGAAAACATTTGCAAAGTGAAAACGGGCCTGATCCTCAAGAAGTCGCTGATGCCATTGTCCAATTAATTGAGAGCCCACAAGGTCAGCGCCCGCTACGGACTGTGGTTGATCCAATGACCGGTGGAGAGGGACCCAGTGTCATCAACGCTACCTCTGACAAAGTGCAGGAGCAGTTTTTTGCCAGTATGCAATCTTAGAGAGCGGCAAATTATAAACGTATCCAAAGGCGTCATTGCAACAACATGTTATGGCGCTTTTCGATATAATGACCTTACCCCAGTTTTAAAATGAATTGTTGAGATGGCACAGCAAGATGGGCTTGCAACCGACTAAGTGTCACCTTCATGAGGGAATGAAAGCGACTCTGATTCTAGAGCTTGGTCCACCTGGTCACCAGTGGCTGATGGTGGTCATGACTTAAGCTTAAAAAATAGACTCCTGATGGGAGACTTTGCACATCCAGCACAAAGTCTTCAGCCCTCATCGTGCCTCGTTGAATGATTTGACCGTTCCGAGCCAGAATCTTGTAGGCCATTGGCTGCCAATCACTCGCTGAGATCTTTACGAAAAGCTTTTCTTGGACTGGATTTGGCCAAATAGAAAGCGTGCGTTCATGAGACTCGTCAGAAATATCTACCGTACCCAGCATAAAGGCAAAGTGATCGCTATCTACTGATTCTGCACCCCGGGCACCAATCGTTTTTCCGGCAACCCGATATTCGATACCAGACCTCAGGTTGCTGAGCTCGAGGGCTGGTTCAAGGGCCAGTCGAGGAAACGTATCGTTGATGAATATTTTATAGCCTTCGATGGTTGTCTCACTGGGTTCTTGCCACTTCAATACACCAGCATTATCTGAAGTTTGCACGAATTCGAAATCAAAAGGTGGATCCGGATCCGGCACACTAAAATCACTGCGGTAATATACCATGAGGTGCGGTCCGAATTCCTGAACTTGGTCTATGCTATATGCCGAGCGCTTCGATGCGCTCCCAATGGTCTCAAAAAGCAAATGAACCCGACTCGAATCGGTCCAACCGCTCTGATTGACCAGCTCATTTAACAAGGGCTGCAAATCAGGGGTTCTTTGCAAGAGCGACCTTTCATTCACCTCACACCAAACTGGGAGATTCCAGGTGATACTTTGATCCGAGAGCGTACGAGCAGTAAGCTCGTTTTGGTTTGTGCTGAGGGGCCTTGCATTGATGCTTTTCTCCGCTCGGATCCGACAGCTTGCCATGCCATCCTGTTCGGCTTTTTGACTCGTAAAAAGCACAAAGGCCGAATCGATGATCGATCCGGGAGGAATACTGACGATCGGGAAGCGAATACCGGTCAACTTTTCACCGAGATCCAAATCACCGGTGACATCAATTTCGCCATCACTTTTCTCCTCAATATCATCGTCAGCAGTTAACGGACTTCCTTGGGCCATTTGTTTGACTCCGTCTTCAATAAAATTCAAGAAATAAAATTGATCAGCAAACCCGTATTTATGGTCCTGAACCCGAATTGTAAAATAATTGGAGCCGAGGGAAACATCTGACAGGGGGATAGGTGCTGGATCATTTACGCGTAAAATTTCATCACCTCCAGAATCCAGTAAAATGAACTGCAGTGAATCTCCCTCGATATCCGATGCATTAACGAATAAATGCGTTACCTCAGATTTCAGCCAGGTGGATCCCGCTGATGGAAAGATGGAATGGATAGTGGGTGATTGATTGGCCAAAGTAGCCGCAACGGACTGCTTTGGTGTCACGATTTTATAGCCACTTGAAAATTCGACTTCGGCATGGACCTCTTTTTCCTGCCCGGGTCGGAGCTTAAAATTCATCTGAAAAGGAGGTTGGGCAAAGACACCTTGGATTAAATCGTCGAGAAAATACTCGACGGACAAGACGCTGTCTGTGGACTGTAGTTCAACGTTGATGGGTTCATTAGCATAAAATTCGGATCGCTCACCTCCGGCTATGATCAGACTGGCTGCTGGCTGCGGAAATGAACCATCACCGAGCACAATTCGCACATCCAATCCATCGCTAGTCAAGGTCTCGGAAGTCATGGTGACCAATCCATTGTCTTCAATGATTAGGCTGTAGTCTCCCAGGTAGCCCTCGGTTGCAATCTCACCATTCCTGGTAGTCAGTACGGTGTCAGTCCACCACCGGTGCTTTACAAGATCCATCCATGCCTTTCCACTGGGTTTCAATTGCCAATCCTCGGTAAACATCGGCGCATTGTTACGCCACTGTCTGCCATCCCATGCTCCCCACATCGTAAATCCATACACCAAGGGTTCGGAGAAAATGGCGTATAGCACACGTTCCATATCCGTATAACTCGATCCGCGCATGTCAAATTCAGTAACGGACATCGGAAGATTCAATACAGCCACTTCAGCCAGCCGTTTCTTTAATTCGGCATAGCTGGGCATATTGGAAAAGAAGTGGCCCTGCATCCCTACGGCATCCACAGGTGCTCCCGCATCCACCATGGCCCGAACATATTCCACGTAGGTCTGATGAAAGTTATTACCCGACTGAAAGAGGTCATACTCGTTGACGACCAAATCAATGCTCGGAGCTGCTGCTTTGGCCCATTGGTACCAGAGGGCATGCTCCAGCGGACGTTCCTCCGGGGGCAATTTGAGCAATAATTTGACAATTTCTCCCTCATTGATCAATTCGTTGACCAAATCTATTTCATAAATATGAGGTTCCAGCACGGGCAACTGGCTTTCGATGTGGTTTTGGACATGTTCTCGGATCACATCTTCCCTAGACTTGATGACCACCCCATTTTCGGTCTTAGCGGAGGCATTAACCACAAAGGCGGGCACGGCCGACCAACGGGTTATGGAAGGCCAGATGGTGGTATGCCCGCGATTGGCAATGCCAAGTTGATCAAACCAAGGCAAAGTTGCTAAATATTTGGACCTACTCCGATTATCGCGCCAGAAGTTCCACTTGCCAGCATTTTCTGGTGTGACGGAATTGAAATTGCGAAAGTGTAGCATGTAGGGATGGTTATCTTCCAACTGCACACCCTCTTGTTCCAGACTCAGGATATGAGAAATACTCGATGTGGTACCCCAGCGAAAAAAGTGCTCTCGCATCCGCACCGCCACCTCCATTCCTTCGACCGCCTCACCGGCCTGATTGACCACCGTAATATGGAGGGGTGCTTTCCGATGTCGGTCGATGGCCTGTTGAGCTTCGATTTTCCACGACTGGCCCGGCAGCATCGTGGCCAAGCAGATGCAATAAAAAAACAGGGTGCAAGTTTTCATGCCGCGAAAAATAGCATTTTCGGAGCAAAAAGTGCTGGACCCAGGGACCGCAGAAGGCAATGTCGAATAAGTAGCGGAGTGTAATCTAGAGCTAGGGCCATGTTTGCTGGACAGATATACCACCATGCTCCTCCTTGTGGTGTCTTCGCACGAGGATGCCTAAATGGAAGTCATTGTGATCGGTTGTCGTCATCAATCAAGAGGCTATTCTGTTGCACCATTTTTCATAAGCCACACCATCATTTCAGCCCTTTGGTGTTTTCTGGCATAATATAGTGGAGACCGTCCTCTTTTATCTCTGATATTTATTTCTCCCCCATGCTGTAACAATATTTTCGCAACACCTAAATAGCCCGCTCTCGCGGCAGCGTGCAGTGCGGAAACCCCCTTCGGAGTTTGAGCATTCACATCTTCGATATGCTGCACCAGCTTCCCTATCTTTTCTGGATGCTCTCCCTTATCACCCCTACATAAATACACAATGGGTGGCCACCCCATTCCCAAGCGCTTATCACAATTCAATCCGCGATCAATAAAATAATCAATCATCTCTTCGTTGCCGTGGTAGAAAACTGAAAATACATCGACTTCGCTTGGTATGCCCCCAAATCTCGTTAAGAGTATGACCATATCAAGGTTGTTTTTTCTGCAGGCAATTTCATACAACAATTTAGAGTGCTCCCTTAATCCTGATCCCGATTCAAGAAGCATCTCCATGGTAGAAATTTGATTTCCTGCTGCGGCAAAATGCAGTGGGGTTACCCGCCAAATCTTGTCTTCCTTCTGTAACTGATCAACTAATTTCCTTTGCCTCGATATGGCCTTAAGCAATTCCGTATTTCTTCCTAAATATGCCAAAGAGTATACATCCATTGTGTGTCCATTCGCAAGCAGAAATGTCTCTAGTTTTTTATTTTTCTTTTTATGGGCAATGCAATATGGCTTTAATAAGACATAGGTCTCACTTCTATATCTGCCCGGGATATTGACATCAGCACCACTTTTAATTAAGTATTTAACCAACTCCATTCTATTGCTATTGACGGCTTCCCAAAGAAGGGTCCGATGATGCCCTTCGCTCGGACGATTCAGAACGCCAGGACATTCTTTCAACAATTTTTTCAGCCGCAGCAGCTCACCTTTCGCGGCCATTTTTAAGACCCTGTCAAAATTCCTTTCCAATTGTATTTCGGTCATATCCTTATAATCAGGAAGAATCTTTATCGACATTTCTCGTTATGAGTTCGGCGAACCTTGCTTCTTCGTGGCAAATAATAATTAAGGTAAATAAATGGGCGAACTCTATGGCCAGGTGAGTTGTGTTATCCTTTTGTTAAAGGAGCGATAAAAAGAGGACAACGACCTGGTGTGTATCGTAATGACTAGCGAAAAACTTGTGTAAACTATGAAATACTCGACTCTTGTCTGGTTGGCACTGTTCCTCCCTCTCTCTTTGGCGGCTCAAGAGCAAAACCACCGCTGGTCTCTCAAATTGGGCATTGAGTCAGAGTGGCTGTTGCAGGATGAGATCATACCCAGGCATGAGGTGGGATACTCATTCTTTAATGGTGCTCGATTGGGCTTGGGTTATGACGTTCTAAAGAAAAAGAATTTGGCTGTGGAACTGGGTGTGGATTACCTTGTTAAGAGGCAGGTCTTCCGGCAAGGCAACTCGCCATTCTCTAGCAAGTTGGGATTTGGAAATGGCAGTACCTTTCATTATCTATCTATACCCATTGCCCTAAAGTTTTTTCCGGAAAATAAAGTTCAGCCGTTCATTGAGGCCGCACTTTCTAAAAGAATTTTTTCCACAGTAGGAAACTCAGATTTTCGCCGTTTTCATCGTGAAATTGGAGACACCTTCTTTAGCATTCGCCATGGAGTGAATGTCGCGCTCTCACCTAACTTGAGTTTAGCCCTTTCATTAAATCTCAATGCTTACGATGTTTTTAGCACCAATATTACCCGATGGTCCATGGCACCTATGGTGACCCTGAGGCTTAAGTTCTGAACCCAATATTAGAAATTCCTTTCTGCAGTGCACCATCGATTATTTCGATGTCATTTATTCTCAGGGTTAAATCTACCTGGATCGGACCCATGGCATCAGAAAGCAACAAGTCACCCCACCCGATTCATCACCCAAAAATTCATGCTTGCAGCACACAAATCACCCTCATCGTTTATTGCGTACTGAGCCAAAACACGGACTTTACCGGGCCTAACTGCAAAGCCAGTTTAGTGAAAATCTGACCATCTACCACCATGTTTTCACTGGGCAGATTTTTGTAGACCAACCCCGTGTGCGGATTCCATTCTTGAAGGTCCAGGTCTCCACGGAGCAACACATCCGTTTGCACCACCTCATCGCTTGAGTTGGTAAACATGTAAATATTTCTGCCATCTTTGATTTTATGTAGGTAATTGAATTTTCCCCAGTCCGTTTTTAGCACCGGATTCGGAGTAAACCTAACGTCGACCACCATCCTTCGATCCAGCACATCTTGGATGTTTTCTATTGTTGGTCTCGGTATATGCACGGCCAACCCTCCCTTTGCATTCTCTTGCTTATGGATGGCGGCAGAATCTACTGCCATCGGATTTAATCCAAAGATTTCGTCAACCAGTTTCAAAACGCTCCGGTCCCTATCTCTCTCCGATGATTTATACGGAAGTTGAGTCGTTGAGATAATTGTTCCTCCACTCGCAAAAAAGGCCTTCAGCTTTTCCAGCGTTCGATAAGAAATGGTATGGCAACCCGTCAGGAAAATTATTTTATATGCCTGGTAGTTGTCCTTATTCCGTAGTTTAATCACCCCTTCCTCTACGAGATATTTATCCTCCAAGAAAAACTCGGGATGCACAAACGTAAAATCACGCCGGATGTCGTTGGTAAGCATGCCACTAATATCCTGATAGTCGGTTTCTTGTGAAACGTAAAATCCCTGACGAATGCCATCTGGGTTATCAAAAACAAAGTGCCCTGCCAATTCTTCGAAAGGATACATAACGCCAATTTCAGAAACTTTTCTTCCACCCTGCAAGAGCAAGCAGGAGCGACCGACAAAATCGCAGTATGCCGGAAGTGCGGGAGCAATCTCCGCATTATAAGATGAAATCAATGGCTCGATGTAAACCCTCTCGGGATCGTACCACATACCGTGGGGAACCACAAAATTTACCCCCCTGGCAAACATCTCAAACATGGGGCGGTAGAGCATTAGTGAATCGAAGTGCTGGTCCTTTTCGCGAAAGGCACCGTATATCTCGGTAGATACCACTGGGCGATCGTAGTAGTCGGCAGCGGAGCTGATGAGTTTGTGCCCATTTTGGCCAAACTGATACTTGATGATAACATCCACCAGTGGAATCTGCGTGTAGCGATAGAATTTAAAAATGTCAGCATTCATATCGATGGGTGTCGGGTCGTAGTTACCCGGTGGATGGCCCGTGCTTTCTAAACCGTGCTTTTCACTCCACTGAGCGGCGAGCTTCGGAAATCCTTCGGCCAATAACTCTGCCCTGGTATGATAGAAGGCATTTCGTACCGATTGAGTCTCCACACCGATGTCATACCACAATGCTGGATAAAAAGGTCGCGGGTCGTATCCATGTATTTGTTCGAATCTTTCATTGAAGGTACCTGTCCAAGTGCGTGGATGACGCCAAAAACCAACATCGTCGAAAAAGGTCTTTTTTATCGTGCTGCCAAAGTAAGAATCAAATTTTTCTGCATACTTGTCGTAGGTAAGGTTGATCATTTTACGAACAGCTGAAGTGTCTAGATAATCAACCACCGGATAGGCTTTATGCCAACTATCTTTGACCATGGTGAATAGCAATATTTGCCAAAAGCCATGGGGCACATTCCAGCTGAGTACATCGTCTTTTAAATAATTACTGATTTCAATGCGCTCTTTCGTGATTGTGTTGATGGCCACCGCTGCCATGAGTTTGACCGCCTGTATGGTGTCAGAAAACTGAGCCGGACCAACAATCTCAAACTCAATTTTATCCAGTCGCTTCATGGTATGCTCTGGAAAAAGTTCACCGAGTTTTCCCCCTCCCATTCCCGTTGGAAAATCGTTGTCGTCGTACAGGATGATTTCCATGTCCAACTCATCAGTAACATCCAACATGTCCTGGAATCGATCAAAGTAATCAGCAGATAAAAACGGAGGTGTTGTTCCAATCTTGTTTTTCCAAGTCGCCAGGGGCAATAGACTCACACCGGTAAATCCAGCTCTATCCGCATCCTGCATTTGTTGGCGAATCCCTTCTGAGGTCAGCGTTCCATTAATATGCCAGAAGGGCATGGGTTTAAATTGCCTGGGTGGATCCAGAAATTGTTTTTCCAGGTCACCCTGACATGAAACCAGTGTCAGTAAAATCCATGCATATATCACTCTCGATATCACCGTTTCTAGGATCATTGAGTCCGAATATTCACTATGGATCTACCGAGATGACAATGCGTCGATAATCCATTAGATTTGCAGTTTCATGGTTGTCGCTGATCTCTAGTATCAAATGAATTTCTGACCCGCCGGCATCTTCCGGAATTTCAAAAGCAAGGTCTGACTTGTGCGGATCAGGCAAA
The DNA here is from genome assembly GCA_965223215.1 of Saprospiraceae bacterium. GTDB lineage: Bacteria > Bacteroidota > Bacteroidia > Chitinophagales > Saprospiraceae > JABDMH01. The sequence goes on from CBDCVZ010000010.1 coordinate 2,677,653, forward strand.
ATAATTTGCTTTTCGTAAGAACTCGCTTCAGGATAGATCCACCAATTAAAGGCCAGTTCATCCCCATCAGGATCGGTTGAATTTGAAGCATCCAGTTTAACCATTTGTCCTGGTTTGGTATCGATGAAATGGATTTTCTCTTCTCGATCTCCATTGATGGCTGCAATTGGATTGTGATTGGCATCGGCATAATCATTCACGCACCAATCCATCCGACATTTAAAGTCATTGTACATCGCTCGTCGCCAGCGCCAAATCGGAGCAAACTCATTATGGTAGTGAACATCGGATTCTTCGTCCACCCAGTTATCAGCCGCTTCGGTAAACAAATAAAAATCCCCATATTTTTCTTCATCCACCTGAATATCTTTATGTCTCGACCACTCATTTTTCACTTTTTCTCTGGTGAATCGACCACTCCATCCACCCCAATGCGGCTGATTAATATCCCAGAGACCTTGATGCACCAATCCGAGCCAGGGAATGGTGCCACCACCTTCCAGAAAATGAATCGATCCGGCTCCCATGATGCGAAGAGGCCAAGTTTTTCCCAACCAACCATGATTTACCTTAATATGGTCTAGTGCCCAATGATGTTGGCCCAGAAAGGAGTATTCGTAAGGTTCCCAAGTATGAGGCCCCACTTGGTATTTTTTCAACTTGCCCCTTACGCTAGGACCGCCATAACAGTAGGTTTGGTAATTACTCCTCACCCAATGAATGTCGGGGTAATTTGCACAGATCCAAGCTCCGGCATTATCTTGCGCTCCATTCTCGAAAACCCTTAATTTTCCAATAACGGCATCCAATTCAGCGCTCGAATGCGTGGCTTCGAAGTCAATAATTGCCTGAGCCAGGGTATTTGAACCCGCGTTGACCACCACATATAGGGGGTGAGGGTCGACCCGCTCTAGACATTCGATGATCAACTTCGATCCTTCGGTTGATTTTCCTTCACCCATCCCTGCCACACCATAATCCGGTTGACCACTTTTTACAATCGAACGCAAATAATCAGGCTTTGGCCAACCATGGGCATGTCTTTCTAAATTTTTTAGATCCTTCTCGTAGGCATCAATAATCAGGTGAAAAAGGTCCGGGTAAAGCCTGGTCCTTTCCGGCAACCGATGGGTTGAATGAAGATACTTGCCCGAAACGGCAATGAGGCCTTCTAGATCAAACTCATTACTGTACATGATCATATGCACCATTTGCTGCACTTCATCAGGCTCGTTGCCCATGTCAGCCATAATTAAGAGGCGATGTTTCGTGTTTTGACCCGTAGCCATTTGGGCCAGTAGGCAAAACAACAGTGCCATGATTGGAGTCAGTCTATCCATGAATTCTGATGTTGATTTTAATGAGAACAGTGATCTCTAGTTTGGGGGCATGCATGGTTTAGGGGGCATCATTTAAATTTTTGTCGGGAGTAATTGCTCGTCTGCGATGACAGGTTTGACTTCGTCCCTAAAAGTACATTGGGAATATCTACATTCCAAATCCTTATCTCGTAATGTTAAACCTGCCCTTTATGTTCTGGTCACACTTGGCTGATGATCAAGGCTCCGGTTGATGCTTTAGTCAGACCGATCTATCAACCGATTTTCTCTAGCTGTAACACCACTATTTGCTGGGCGGGCATGTCAAAATAAATGTCCCGAGCATGCAGCTTGAATTGAACCACTAAAATGATTTCCTTATTTAACTGAACCTCGTATTTCCCGTCCTCCAGGTTAAAAAAGCGAGCTCCCATTGCCCTTGTTTGCTCGCCAAAATGAAACAGTTCTGCCTCAAATACTCGGCGCTCATTTACTTTCGTCAAAACCGCTATCTTCTCGGGTTTTGTTAACCAACGGACGCCGAAAATCGGCAAAAATTTAAAATTTCCGATATTCCCGGTTAGACTGGAAAAGAGCAAATTTGCATTAAATGAGGGTAAAGGGGTCTCTAAAATATCGTTAAAATACTTATCGGTAAATGAAAATAAACGATCGGTCCAGCGAACTTCATCCGTAAAAAATATCTCCGGTAGTGAAAGTGAAAGATTTAAGCCCTTCAAGGAAACGGTCAGCGCATCAATATCTTTATCAAATAGAAATTTTTCATACCCCTTGGAATCTCCTTCCAAGATCTCATCAAAAGAATCATCGCCGGTGATGAGTCGATATTTTATCAGAATTTCTGGCAAAGAATGCTTTATTTTTGAAACTGCCCATTCAAGGGAGCCAGCAGTATAGACCTCTGGATTTTGATCTCCGACTCCCTGCAATCGTTTTTCGGCCATAAATCTCAAAGGCTTCAAGTAAAAGTCATCCTTGGTCATATAGTACGCTTGTAGAAAACATTCGTACATATTGGCCTGCTGACTGGGGTAGTGATATAATGGACTGTGATAGTTTTCCGGCTCCCACCAATTTTTGCCACCGCTGGGTCTCCCATCGGGCCAGTGGATGGCCGCCGGCACAATTCCCAATGGCTTACCGGCCTCTGCAGTAAAAGTCGCCTCAACCCAGGTTTTAAGCCATTTCGTGGCAAATTTGGCTACGCGTTCATGGCCCGTTCTCAACCAAATCAACATTAAGGGCTGCACCAAACGAGTGTGATAGGGTGTATCACAAGAGCGCTTTTCATCATGGTCCACTTCTTCAACATTAAACCAGGTTGATTTAAATTGCAATTGACCACGTTCATTCTCCCCACTCCAAGTCTGTTCTATATAATCCAGTACTTGCAGTGCTCTTTTTTCCCAAACGGAATTTTCTGGTTGGAGTGTCAACATACAGGTCAACGGATCGGCATATTCTTCCGAAGTGTGTTCCACGTCATTCATGGTTGTGGTATATCCCCTCTCCATCTTAGATAATCCATAGAGGCCTTCAAATAATTTCTCTTGACTTTCAGCAGCTTTCGTATCGGAAAACGCAAAAAGTACTGGAACCCAATTTCTCCACATTTCTACATCATCACCCCAGCCTCCTCCAAATTGGCCATCTGAGATTTGCCGCTTATCCACCCACCAATGAATTAAGTAAGCTAACTTTTCCAACGCCATTCGTTGAATATTTGCCCATTCAGGCGCATTGTCATGCGCAGGAACCCGTTCTTCCCAGGGTGCATAATTACACAGGTAAGCCTGAATCAGCTTGTTCTCAGGAAATTTTTTGGCGGCAATTTCTAATAAACGCACACTTTCGTCATGATACATTTTTCTATTCTCAGGAACCATACTTATTTGCCCATTCTGGATCAGATTTGCCAACAACATGCGGGAGCGGTAAAAAGCAATTAATGGGAAAAATAAATTCGATTCCTCCAATTGTGGAAAATAAAACTTGTCGATTTTACATTTCGATATAAAACTACAGAGATAACCGCTGCCTTCGTTGCCCTCAGATCCCGGATTTGCATATTTCTCTTTTCCGTTAGCCCAACGATCTGAAATAAAATATAATTTTTCAAAAATCTCCCTATCTCCATCATTCAAATCCTCTGAAATAATAATATCTTTTAGAAGTTTAGCTCTTTCTTTTTCATCATTTGTGTTTCCTACTTTTTGAATCAGAAGACTTACTTCTCTACTCGATACACGATATATATTTGCAGGAAAAATAGCGAAGGCAGTACCTAACCGGCTCAGGTCTCTGATAAATTCCTTTCGACTTAGTTTCATAATTTAAAATGTATTGATATGAAATGATCACGTTGGCTTAAGTAGGTTTGTAGCTCCAGCTTCGCATCAAGAAGTCTCGGCTTCACACCCGGTGACATAATGTAGCTGATTCCTTCTGAATTTCACCTAACTTCAAGCACATTTTCTGATGAAGAAAATCATCAAGCCCGTGCTTCCTAACCTACCACATTAGGAAAAAAAGAATGCCTGCGGCATAGGCAGCAAAATAATTCATGCAGAATATTTTACCCAATCTTTGCACCGCTATCATGAGTTTTCTAATTTCTACACCAAAACATGAAGATATCCAATCGGCGCAATTTCCTCCATAAGGTTGCCCTGGCCCCGTTAGCTATTTCCCCCCTATCAAGTCTGAGAACAATCACAGATCCGATCCAAACTACCACCAAAAGGCACCATGCCATTGGGGTATCAAGCTATTCGTTTTGGCAATTCAACGGTCCTCCGGAAGCCAGCAGTATGCCGGCCTGCATCGAAAAGGCAGCGCGGATGGGTTTTGATGGACTGGAAATTTTGCACGTTCAAATGACCCGGGAAGACAATGCTCATCTACAAAAGATCAAAAAGCAAGCTTTTCACGCTGGTTTGGATCTATGTGGTTTCTCCACCCACCAAGGATTTGTCTACCCTGAAAAACGTAAACGCCAAGACAATGTCATGAAGACCCTTTATCAAATAGAGGTCGCTTATCGCCTTGGTATCCCGACGATGAGGATCAACACGGGACGCTGGGGAACCATCAAGTCATTTGATGACCTAATGGCAAACAAAGGTATTGAACCCGTCTTGGAAGGTCATACCGAAGAGGAAGGTTTTAACTGGGTGATTGATAGTATTGAACAATTGATCCCACGAGCGGAGGAATGCGGCGTTGTACTCGGGCTCGAAAATCATTGGGGCCTCGGACGTACTGCCGACGGCGTACAACGGATCGTCGATGCCATTGATTCTCCTTGGCTGATGGTTACTTTAGATACCGGCAATTTTCTCGAAAGAGGATATGAACAAATAGCGCAATTGGCCGATCGCACGATTCTAATGCAAGCTAAGACATATTACGGTGAGGGGAAGTGGTATACACTAGACCTGGACTATCCAAGAATTGGTGCCATCATGCGAGATGCCGGATATCGAGGTTATATTTCTCTCGAATTTGAAGGGAAAGCTGATCCGGAGGAGGCGGTGCCCAAGAGCCTGGAGCTATTGCGGGATAACTTTTGGTATCATACATAATCATCAGGGCCATCAAAGTCGACGAATTTAATTGGACTTTGCTTTGATCTGCGTGATTTATTAATGGAATGGAAGGGATCACAACATTTCTTACCAAGCACATTTATTCAATCCATAGCACCCAGTCTGACAAATATGGTGCCTCAAATATATGTTGTCCTCCGCGCAGTCTTCCTAAATCCAGTTCCCGATATTTCATTTTGGTATCAACGGCAATGACTCTCTTTCTCCTTCCTTTGAAGTTGAAGTCTATCTTATCGGTCTCTTCTTGAAAAAACACGTAATTTGAATAATCAGTTAGACAATACGCCTTTGACAGAGTCGTATCGACGATCATTTCCCGCTTAAATCGTTTTTTATCTCTCCAGAAGACAGAAAAACATTTGAGAGCATCTTTGTTTTTATAATCCCCTGCACCATCCAGATTCCCCCATATGGCAGCCACTCCACCTGCCATCGTATGATACCATAAGCCTGTGCGAGTTTCTTCTTCATCGTAGTCCTTCTGTGGGTATTTGCTAGGAGTTCTTATGCGGTATCTATCTTCAGAGAAACTAGGTTTTAAAGGTCGTTTGTTAATCATTGTCCGAAGGTCGCGATAGGACGGTTTGTGATATTCGTAACTCGAATAATCCAACCGATCATAAATCTGATCCAGTTTATTTTTAGAGGCCCTCGCTCCTAAGAGATGCTTCCAATCTTCTTTTTGCCTCAAATAGTCATGCCAGGCCTTTAGCTGATTTTCTTCAACCCATTCCCACAAATCAAAACCATAGCCCATGGTCCAGCCTTTTAATGCGTTAAGCTGCTTATGGATTTCATCAAGAAGATTCTTCTCTTCAGCACCCATGATTCCACCGGCCAGACTTTTGGAAGTTTGCTCTCGTTGTGCATCTCCCCATAACCAAATGTGAGTGCACCCTCCAACCGCATAAACTTTAGTGATGATCATTTTGAGCTTGTCAAATGTTTTCTGGTCAATTTCTCTATCGGTAGGCTTCACCTTGTTATCACCAATATGAAACCACTGACCATAGACAGGTATATGAATGCCATTAAATCCGTGTTCGATGATAAATTTGCTTTATGAAAGCATCCATATCTTCTTCAGTGATCAATGACAAGTCATTGGAGTTTCCCCCATCGCGTTGGTTGGCAATCACATCAATCATCACATAATTTGGAACAAATGCCTCTTGCGTTCTTGACCACATATACTTCTGCTTGTAACAACTAATGTATCCCCTATCGAGTTCTGGTTTAGAATTGGATAATATTAGCATTACCAGTAAGAGAGAAAATACTCTAGTATTTATCATGATTACATTTCTACAAATACAAGCTACGTTTGGTCTCGAGATCATATATGGCAAATGCAAACCTTCAATCTTGTGGAAAATCACCGACTCCAACCTCATCGTAGTCTGTGAATTCATCTGGATTTCTTTTCGTAATATTTTCAGGTATGTTAGCCAGTATCTTCTGAAACCTTTCCTCGTCCATAGATTCAACAAAAGAGGCAAATTCGTTAGGTTTTCCCGGCTTGCGGAAATACCGTCTATGCATCTTTGCAATTGATTTTAGCATGGGTAAGTAGGGTTGTAAATCAGTGGTCGTCGATGCCTCCTCACTATCTATCCATGCAATAGGAATTTTGGTTACGGCCCCCTCCTGGTATAGTTCTGCTTTGAGGAGCAACTCTATGTCGAAGGCAAATTTCGCTTCGATCAAGTCATCAATTAGGTGCGGAATAATCTCAGCCTTAAATGCCTTAAATCCACACTGAGTATCTACCACATTTCCCAAATTTGGAATCAATCTCTTCCATAAATAAATAAAAAGCTTGCCTCGATCATTCCTAGCCCCCCTTTTTATGACCACTGATGCTGGCTCCCGTCGTGATCCAATGGCCACTAATTTATGCTGCCTTTGTAGTGGTTCGACCAACAACATAAGTTGGCCCAAATGTGTGGAAAGATCCGCATCGGTATAAACCACGATCTGGTTATTTATCTTTTCTTTCTGCACAGCATTCCACATACCATAGACTATGGAACCTCCCTTCTGACTATCTCTCGTTGAATTGATTGAATTTACGATTGGATGGCCCTGTTCAATTGCGTCGGCTAAAAAAAGAACACTTACTCTATCGCCCAAATTATTTTGATTAATAATATCCAGTGCTATTTCTCCACTTCCTTCGGGGCAACCGTCATCCACAATGATCAACTCCCACCTAATCTGGGGCTGATCCCCAAATAACCATTGGAGCTGATTGACCTTCCGAATCAGGAAATCTTCTCCATGGGGGTGTTCACTATTTTTCAGGATTCTTTGGTGTTCCTTATAGACCGCAAAGACCACCGATATGACCAGCGGTTCGGTGATTTTTAGTGCCAGTAGTTTCGATTTTGCAATCTTGAGTGAGAGCAATATAAAAACAAGTGACTCATCATTTTTACGGAGCAACTTCTCCTCCATCTGTTCGATCTCTGCCATACCGTAGCCCTCTAAGATCGACTCCACAGTTTGAGTGATCATTCTAGAATGCAGCTGATTTGTCAGATCAACTTCCTTGGGGCATGAATCAATTAGCTTTTGAAGCATTAAATAGGTTTTAATTTATATTAGATTTTGCGCTTACTCACCAATAGTGAATCAAGCTCAGAAATGCTGTTCAGAATCAAGCCTTTGCCAGCTGCTTTTTGAACCAGACCTTACGCCGCGCATTCACTTCAGCATTCAAATCAGTCATGCATCTTACACGATTGGGTCCGGATCGATACCTTCATTTTTCCTCAAGCCTTCTCTTTTTAAGAGTGTATTTTTGCTTGATCCTTTCCCAGCATCCAAGCTGAAACTCCAGCTGCAGTTGTCATGGCTAATATACTGCATCCTAAATCTGCAAAAACGGCAGCAAGCGAGAAAATGTTTTGCGCTGAATACAACCCAAAATTAATCGCGGTCCAAAAAAGGAAGCTTAGGATGAATCCATGTTTCAGACCCATGCTAAAGGTTCTTGCGCCTGACCAATGTATGACTAGGGTAATAAAAAAACCAAATGCCAAGGAATAAACCAACAATGACCAAATAACCAGTTCTTCCGGTGGTCGATTAAGCTGTTCCAGATACTCTTTTGATCCAGCGGGATGCGTGGCAAAGTAATTCTTTAAGAAGCCAAAATAAGCACCTGCATGAAGCACAAGATTGATCACTGCCGTAACCAAACCAGCCCATAGAAAATCTCTCTTCAGACTCATATTACCAATGGTGATGCTGGTCGACTTCATTAGCATTGCTCATCAGAATTTCATCACATGTCAACTTACCACCACCCATGAATCCTTCTTCAGTTTACCAGTTTTCTAGCGACAAATTAATTGGGACAGCCGTTGCTAAGGCATCTTCCGGAATAAATAACACCTCAAAGACTTCCTCATGATTTGGTGGTAAAATCACCTCGAAGCCTACCATAATCGAGCCTGGATTTTCAGCATCATAATCTGTGGTGGGTGCGGTACTCCAGGTCTTTAATTGCAGGTGATCCGGCCCATTGATTTGAATGGTCAGTTGCTTACCCTGCTTCCGTAAGATGATTTTCTGATCTCCCATCTCGGGCTCGGCAAAGGTGACCACATTCCAACGGAGGGTGGCTTCTTGATCAAGCGTTGTGACCTCGTCTTGCAGAATGACATAGGACTGATCTTTGATGGCGATCCCACGTTCTGCTTTTTTTAGGGCACCTTGATATAGAGTGGAGATATCCGAAATCGCATAAGAAAAGTCAGGATCCTTCTGGTATGAGTCAATGGTAGCAAATCCATCCACCTTTTGATGGGCATCATTAATAATCAGTGTCGAGTGAGAAAAATTATTCATCCTAAAGATGGTCCATCGCTCCGCATCCTGGGTCTTGCCGAAGATGGAAAGCCCCTTGGATTCTAAGGATTCATAATTCTGTACACCCAGATCAGACACCCAACGAACACCGTCGGCCTCCAGTATAAAGGAACCCACATCCATGTGACCGTGGTTGACCGATGGGGAGCCTGCCTTAAAACCTACGTATAGCGCATTCGGGTCTGACCATGAGGTGCGCATGATCGCAATGGGATTTTTTCCTTGCCCCATCCATACCTTTTCAGTTGGTTCGGTAATTTGATCAATGGAAATATCTTTGCTCCAAATGAGCAGGGCAGGTAAAAGACGTTCACCTGTAAACTTACTGTAATCTTCTGCCTCTAGAAACGATTTTTCTGACCAGAGTAAGGATGGATCATCTCGTTGATCTGCAAACCAGAACATGGCTGGATTTAATCGACCGCGATTGCTGTTATCACCCCAGTTAAAACAGGATCCGGTGGGAGCCAACATGTGAAGCATAAATTCCGGCGTTTGCAAAAAGCCTTCTGTTTGGGTAAGGTCGGAAATGGAATGATCGGCACGCTGGAGGGCACTGAGGAGCATGACATTCATCGTGGTTCCGTACCCCCAATAACCATATCCCTCTGGATAAGCACCATCGGGGCCATAATCCTTCATGGCCAAGGGGATCGTCGACAGGGCTCGATCGATGGTGGTCGTACGCATAAGTTGATGCTCCGCCTCGAGGGCGATGGCACCAAACACCATACCTGCGTTGCATACTTGATTCCAGTTGTGGGTGGCGCGCAAAAACCAATTGTTCTTGCTGTCATAAGAAGGTTCCAAGCCCTTGCGTAAAATGGCCTCCGAAATGATTTCTCTTGACTCACCGGATAATTGATGGTACAGCCAATCGTATCCGATGGCCATGCCCATGGTCATTTCCGCCACATCAAGAAAATGGGAGGGATTCCAATCAGAAAATGCAGCAGCCTTGAGCAAGTGAGCCTCCGCATGATTTAGAAAACGATCATCTGCCGTCATTCGATAGGCATAGGAGAGGTAAAATATCCGTCTTAAATATTCGCGCGACGTGGAGAGTAATCGCCGTCCGATCATCTTGCGCTCAAGCGGTTGCCGGCCCAATATTTTATTGGATTCCTTAAGGATGGTACGATGCAATTTGTCCCAGGTAGCATCTCTGGTAACCAGATCCTTGATGATTGCTTCTTCACCCTCCAGGAGCATCAGGCGAGGATGCTGGGTCATTTCTTCATCAACTAAAGTATTCTTCTCTTTTTTGCAAGAAAGTGCGAGCAGGAATGAAAATAGAAGAAGAAGTGCTGGGCCAAAAACAATGTGCCTTGTCCAATTCATACATATCTTTTATGCTCATTGCCGAGGTGAATGAATTACTTACTATGTGCACTTTGGCAACGGAATGGTGGTAAAGATCTGAAAATTATCCATACACTTGTATCACACATAAAAGGAGGGTGGTTGTAAAATGGGTCACCCAGCGTTTTAGCAAAGTTCAGGATCAGCCTAGGGTTCAATAGCATTCTAGATTCAGGGGAGACTTGCATAAGTACTGGCCACCCAACATCAGTTACAACTGCATTTATAAAAAAAAATCGCAACGGCGAAATCTATCACATATATTGTTTAAGGATTGATTCTATAAAATCTTTCGCCATCACTTCCTTCAATGCTGCGTATTTCTTTCTGTCCTGGTTCGCCCTTCTCGCAATTTTGTATTTCAATTTCTCATACTCAATTCGGGCCCTTGCGTTCTCTCTCAAATGGTCGCGAAAAATGAGATGTCTCCTGAGCTCTTCACCATCTTTTTGACAGACATATAAATGATGACTAATGGAGTCTAAAATTAAGTGATGATCCCTTTCCACATCTCTTTTAAATACTTCTCTTCCCTCTATTCCTTGATTTCCGTGGTGGCAGTAACCAATTTTTTGTAATCCCAGTTCTATGATCCTAAATGATTCGTGTTTCACATAGGAGATGTCAATATCGATGATCGGTTTTGCTGCTAAACTCCTTACTGATGTGCTTCCAATATGCTCAAATTCTATGTCGGTTGTTAAAATATTCTCTTCTAACACTTTCTTAATACTATTAAAATCCGCTGTCCAATGTTCTTGATATTCTCGTAGCAGCATAGCGTATATTTTTCACCACCGAAACGGTCACTATTTCGTAGAATGTCTCACGGTTGAGCTTCTTTTTAAATGATGACAAAGTATTGATTTTCACGGTGATTCAAAAGGGAAGCAATGGCCATGCACCGCCCGAGACGCTTCCATTCTCCAGTCAATCACATGGTAATCACCAAAGTCGATTGGTTTTCGGAATGACCACCCAGCCTGTCTTCATACGCACGACTCTACGTTTGATCCCCTCCTTTGAACGGGTTGGTCGAATTCATTTCTTTCTTAGTTAGAAAACAAATAAATTATAGCCATGCAACATCAACGATTAACTGTTCGTGAGGAGCTGATCTTACTCGCCATACCGGCACTCCATCCTGACGCTTATGCTTATTCGATAAAGAAACAAATCCATGAACTAACCGGAGATAGGATTTCTTTGGGTACAATTCACACGATTCTCTATAAACTGGAAAATCGGGGATTACTCAAATCGTATTTGGGAGGGAGCTCCGAAAAGAGGGGTGGTCGCAGCAAGCGACTTTTTGAACTGACCCTTCATGGCGTCAAGACGCTGCAACACGTACAAAGTATACGGTCAAATATGCGAGCGCAGATTGCCCCTGACAAATATTCATTGGGCTAACATGGGAGCCAGGAGAGATGATCAACCACCAGTCTGGGCAATAAAGTTGCTTAAACATTACTGTGATCCGCGTTGGGTTGATGAGGTATTGGGAGATCTTCAGGAACAATACCAAGACCATCTTTCCTCCATCGGTTCACGAAAAGCAAAGCTAAAGTTCTGGTGGGAAGTCATCCGCTTTTTCAGACCACACATCGTCAAATCTATGAAAGTAACTAGCCAATCATTCATGCCTCTACAGCATATCAAAATTTCTTACCGTCATTTGCGCAGGAATAAGATTTACGGCCTGGTAAATATGCTCGGTCTTTCGGTGGGTTTTGCAAGCGTGCTTCTCATTGCGCTCTACATGCGTTACGAATTGTCGTTTGATCACTTCTATAAAGACAGCGACTCAATTTACCGGATTGCCCTGAATCGCGTTTATCCAGATCGAGTTCGCGACTTCGCCTCTTCAGTGATTACCTTGGCACCTACACTTCGCGAAAACTATCCGGAGATCAAGTCGATCACCCGGATGCACCGACTGTTCTTTATGAATGAGGTCAATGTGCAACTTGAGGATGAAGTATTCAGGGAGTCGCGCTACCTTTTCGCTGATTCAGCTTTTTTCAACATCTTTTCACATCAATTTATTCAGGGAAACCCGGCTGACGCCTTAAATGCTCCGGACAAGGTGGTGGTGACCAAATCTACGGCATTAAAATATTTTGGCCGTCTGGATGTACTCAATGAAAATCTGCGTACAAATTTAGACACGTCCGATTATCTGATATCTGGAGTCATTGAAGATCTTCCGGACAACACCCATTTTGGTTTTGATCTAATCGGATCCATTGATGCGGTCGGATATCTGAGACAGGCCATTCTTGATAACAGCTGGATCAATCCCTGGGTATATACCTATGTCAAATTAGATAAAGGTGCAGATCCCATGGCATTTGAGCATAAAATCGCTGAGGCAGTGGACCAATTGGGATCTGCCACGATCTCCCAACAACTTGGTTCAGATTATGCCGAGTTAGGTCATCAATTTAACTACTTTCTTCAACCCTTGAAAGATATTCATCTCCGCTCAAAGCTAACCCTAGAAGTAGAGCCCAACAGTAATATTATTTACATCTATCTGCTTGGTTTAATCGCTGCCATCATTCTTGCCATTTCGTCGATTAACTTTATCAATCTTGCTGTAGCAAGAGCTCCAACCCGAGCACGCGAGGTAGGTGTACGCAAAGTAGTGGGTAGCACCAAGGGAAGTTTAATGATTCAATTTTTGACCGAGTCTGCCGTGATCTGCAGCATCAGTGCCCTGATTGCTGTTGGTCTGATTTGGATTTTAATCCCCCATTTCAACGACTTAGTAGATTCTGCTTTGTCTCTCCACCCGCTGTTGAATCCAAGAATATTACTTGCCTTTCTAGGTTTTATCATCATAATCAGTGCCCTATCAGGGCTCTACCCAGCACTGGTCTTAGCCAGATTTAAGCCCGTAAAGATTTTAAAGGGATCCTTCAAAAAAACCGATGAAGGTGTCAGGTTGCGCAATGGACTGATGACCGTCCAATTTGTCATTTCAATGGTCCTAATTACGGGCTCCGTATTGATTCATCAACAAATGAATTACTTCAGGGAAAAAGACTTGGGTTTTGAAAAGGAAAACATCATGGTTATTCGGCAGGCCAACTTACTTGGCCACCAATATCAAAGCTTCAAGAATGAACTAAGGGCAATACCAGGAGTGAAAGCAGTGGGCGGAGCCAATGGTTTACCGGGTGACTTTCATGGCAGTGGTGTTTTTAAGACAGCCAATCGCCAGATAAGTGATGTTCGAGCCAACACGACCAATGTTGACGATGACTTTTTGCAAGTATTAAATTTCGAGTTGGTTCAGGGCCGATTCTTTGAGGAGAGCTATCATGACTCACTTTCTATTTTAATTAATGAAGCAGCGGCCGTAGCCATGGGACTGGAAAATCCGGTGGGTAAAAAATGTTGGAATGCAGGAACCACGACAAGCGATAACCAGCCGGTTTTTACCATAGTCGGGGTAGTGAAAGACTATCACTTTTACTCTCTCCACAATGAAATTGGACCGATGATCATTTTCAATGTTCCCCGCCGGGCCATCACTGGAAGTCTCGCCATAAATATTCGCGACGAAAATGTAGCACAGACCATTCAGGCCATTGGTGAAAAATGGTTGACTTTTGCCGACCAAGAAATGAATTTTTCCTTCTTGGATAAAGACCTGCAGGCGCAATATGAATCGGATCAAGCAACCTCTCTGCTATTTGACATTTTTACCTATGTCGCCATTGTGATGTGCTGTATTGGTTTATTTGCCCTTGCCACTTTTGTGGCTCAACAAAGACGTAAGGAGATGAGCATTCGCAAAGTAGTGGGAGCGTCAATGGCCCACATCGTACTCTCTTTTGCTCGAGAGTTTATCCGGATTCTTGTGGTGGCCTTTCTAATAGGGATCCCCTTAGCATACTTCGGCATGAAAAAGTGGTTAGATAACTTTGCTTATCACGTACCCATCACGGGAAAGACTTTTGTCTTGGCAGCCCTACTATTAATCCTCTTTGTAGCCTTGACCCTAAATTATCAAGCCGTTAGACTGGCCCGGATAAACCCTGCCGACTCCCTACGCACCGAGTGAAAGATGATGAAATCTTTACTGACCTTAACAAGAAACTTGACTAAAGGAATAGACAAATCATGCTTCTTTAATTGTCAAATCATAATTTCTAGGTGCAAGGAATTTCTTTCGATTTGAAAGAGAACATTACCTTGGACGGTGGTGACTCATATTTATCCCAACGGATACCTCATAATGTGATTGGCAAGCAAAAAATACTGTAGTGATTTTAATATCAGCGATAAGGGAAATGCAGATTAAGACATGAGCAAGGCACCCCTCTTCTACCCCTTCCTAATTTCGCTACTCATTTGGACTCCTTGTTGTACCGACCAAGTCGATCACGAGACATCTTTGTTGGTGGGATTCTCCCAAGTCAATATCACCCCACCCATCGGTATGCGCCTTTGTGGTTCCTTTGATGAAATGGTAAATACTCGAGTCCATGACTCACTCTTTGTTAGAGCCATTGTCTTTAAACAAGGGAAAACTACCTTTGCTTTGGCAGGATGTGATTTAGCTATGGTTTTTCCCGAGATAACCGATTCGGTAAGAAAGCTTATAGCCATTGAAGGTCTCCCCCCGGAAAACATTTTGATCCATGCCACTGAAACACACAATGGTCCAGATTATTTTGGAGAATTTCGAGACGTATTTCATCAACGTTCCATGCAGGCGTTAGGTTATGATCCTTTGGAACCCATCGACTATTCCAAGTTTCTTATTGCAAAGATTTGCACGGCGATCAAGCACGCTGAGCAGAATCTGTTCAAGGCAGACCTCCGTCATGGCGTAGGAAAATGCGAGGGGATCGCATTTAATCGCCGTTACCGCCTGAAAGATGGAACCATCGGCTGGAATCCTGGTAAATTAAATCCTCTTATTGATACGGTATTGGGCCCCATAGATCCAAGCGTTCCCGTACTTACCCTTCATCATCGCGACGAAAATGTTCCGGTAGGGATTATCAGTGGTTTTGCGATGCATCTGGCCCTCATGGAATCATCTCTGGACTATACGGCCGATTATCCATACTTCATCGACCAAGCCTTAAAAGCAAAAGTGAAACCGGAGCTATTTACGCATTTTCTCCAATCACCTTGTTGCGAAGTGAATCACATTGATGTCACTTCTTCCGAGCCCCAGACTGGTTACGAATGGGCTGAAATCGTCGGAAATCGAATTGCCAACACCATTGAAAATACGTTGAAACATGCCAGTCTGCCGATCACACCAAAATTAAAATGTTTGAGTGAAAAGATTGATCTTGCTCTGCAAGAATTCTCTAATGAAGAAATTGAGGCCCAAAGGAGAATCTGGCATTCACCGGAAAGGTCATCCTTGAAATTTTTGGATGTGGTGCATGCAGGCAAGGTGGCTAATATTTATGATCGGCACCACGGTGGTCCGGTGTCAGTGCTCATTCAAGCGGTGCAATTAGCTGAAAATACGGTCATCGTAGGTTTGCCAAGTGAAGTATCGGTGGTCTTGGGTCTCTCCCTAAAGGAGCAATCACCCTATGAAAACACCTTTGCCCTACAGCTTTCAAATGATTGGTTGGGCTACATTCCACATCAGAAAATTTTTGAAGAAGGGCACTATGAAGCAGTGGTTGCCAAAATAAAATCCGGTGAAGGTGAATATTTAATTAATGAGACCGTTGAGATGTTAAATCGACTAAAATCAAGCCGGTGAATTAGACAAAAAAGGGAATTTGCGGTGACCGTTAACTCATCCATCCGTGGTACCGTAATATTTACGAAAACTGGACGTTATCCACCCATTCCATTCTGCCTCTATTGGTAGATGTGGTTGTCTATCCAGCGCCTCAGATGTCACGCTTGGCGCAGGATCTTTTCCATTTTCCGACCTCTTGCCAATTCATCAATCAATTTATCTAAATACCTTGCTTGCTTCGTTAAGGGAGTCTCAATTTCCTCTATTCTATATCCACATATTGTCCCTTTTATTAAGTAGGCATTTTGATTTAATTGGGCTCCGGAGAAAAACTCTTTGAAGGTTACTTTTCTGTCAACCAATTCCCTCAATTCGCCCTCACTATAACCAGTCAACCATGCTATTACCTCATGCAATTCTTCCCTAGTTCTGCCCTTCTTCTCTACTTTGGTGAGATAGTGAGGGTAGACGGATGCAAATGTCATCTTTGCAATTCTCGCGTCATGTTCAGGCGTAGTGGTCATATCATCTTAATTTTTCTAATCTTCCTTTTCTTTTGACTATGTTTTTATAATCCCACTGAATTTCTCTTGATTTTTTCAACCATCTCCTCACCTGAATCGGGTCAATTTGATCCACTGAGGTGTAACGAATGGATGCATCCTTAAATTTTCCCGTACCCAATATTAATGCTTCCTCTCCAAAATCAGCGCCACTCCAAAACATCAGCCGGATACAATTCTTAAGTTTGCTATAACCGACGATTGGATTGCCATTTAAGAACCAAACCGGATGTCGGTGCCAAATCTTGTTCTCAGCTTCTGGGAGTTCACTACCAATGATGGTTGCAAGTTGGTGGCAAATTTCTCGATCCACCTTGGATTGCTCCTGATGATATGCTTTAATTTCTTCCTTCATACCCAAATTAGAATTCTTACTCATCCTGGCTGCCCGTGGATGCTAATATTTGGAGGCTGAGATCTCAGGGATATATGCCCATAGCCGAACTCATCAGGATCGCCCAAGGTGCTCGGCATATCATCCTTGATTCAACCTGACCAGACTGCATTCATCAAATGATATGAAAACTACAAAAGTTAGCACAATAAATCCCTTAGCCACCGAATGTATATCTGATTCCCCACAGATTCCTCAAATGTACATCACCTTCCACCACCAGTTCAGGAGTCAATTCGAAGAGAAGCGAAATCTTCCTAAAATCCTTCAAGGGATATATTTCAAGCGCCAGAGGAATGGTCAAGGCGTAGATATGATCAAAGCCTCGAAAAGGACCTACATTCAAACCTAGCCCAATGGAAAATCGGTGGAAATTACGGGTTTTAAAATTATAAAAACCATCAAGCTCAATAAGAAGATCACTAAAACTCCGATTGGCAAAGATTTTAACTTCTCCACTGAATGTCTTATTCTGAGATGTGTTGATCCCAATAGCGTATATGGAATAGCTGGTTACTCCCATTTGTGCATAGGTATCCACCCGGAGCATCAATAACAATGTCAAAACCGTTAACCGAAAAAACAATCTCATAGTCTTCAAATTTTTAAGAATCTCGCCTTCTAAAATAAATCATCCTCTGACGATATCCAAAATTCTATTTATTGGTTTCAACATTCTGCTTTCGTTATCCATTCAAAGCTTTTAGACAATTTTATGACCGTTGACCGGATTGTATTAATGTAGCATCCATCATCACGGTAATGGACAACAATCCGGCAAATGGGGCAATCATTGATGGGCCGGGTACTTATTCCTATGAGATACGTACCTTCTCAAGATAATTTCCAGTGTTCAGGCAGTGTCCATGCCTGGGGTCATGCCAATTTTGTCTATTGCAATGACGCAGACCGAGATGGGATTGCCGGTATCCTTGACAATTGTCCTTCCGAGGCGAATCCCAGTCAATCCGATAAGAATGGAAACGGAATCGGTGATGTTTGAGAACGAACCGCAGGTCTTGATGCGAATACCATCACTAATGAATCTGGAGATGTCTTCATTGTAAACAGTGCTCGCGGTATCATCTTACGAGGTTACGATGGCAGTTACTATTGGATCACTATGGATAATATGGCAATCTAAAACGGACCTATGTGCTGTGCCCTTACTGATTTTTTCCGGCTCTCTTCACCGACAAGAATTAGGGTGACATGGGAAATTGCGCTGGTGGCCATGGCGATGTGCGCAAAAAAGATTTGTCAAATTCCTTTTTTCAATGGGCTTAGTAGACTGAGTTCCGTACATCAGAGATGATATCAAATCTATTTTGAATAAAATACGAACCATAAATCCAGATAAAATCCACCTACTTTTTAAATTTCTCTGGAATAATAAACTCATATCCTTCCGGTGGCCAAGGTCCAATGCTCTGCCCTGTGGGCCTGGGGTTATTCGGTCTGATAGATTCGTACCCTTCCACTGAATATTCGATGTTTAGAAACGGTGTTTCAATCTCTTTATTCTTCGCCAAAGATCTAATCCCCATATCGATGATTCCGCTGGTGAGTACGTTGCGTTCGATAGGTGCTGGTGGGATGCCCGTGTCCATAAATTCCTGAATATTCAAAGTCAGGTAACTAAAGTGAGAATAACTCATGCCGTGGTCAAGTACAAATTCTGTCGCTACGGTTTCTCCATCGGCATCAGCAGCATAAGCCCACCCACTGTTAACATATTCATCCAGCATGAGAATCGCACCTTTGGTGCCATCACGATAGTTCACCAGTACGGCATAGGGAGTCTCAACTATTTCGCGCATTGCTCCGGTCGCTTTGCCCTTGATCTTGTCGCAAGCCGCTTCCACCAAATGCTTGGATATCTTTCCCGAATCAATCGCTGCCCAGACATCATCCCCCTGCAGGCCACGGACACCTAGCACGCCGGTTTCGCCCCCAGCTCTACGTTCTAGCATGCACTGCAAAATCTCCGTAACGTGAAAACCATAGGCATCCAGGGAGGCATAACCGATGGCTACCGCCTCCTTGATTTCTGTACCGATCGGATGGACCAGCTCTGGATCTCGCCAACAATATGGTAGGGATGAACCAGCCATCATAGGCACCTCCAACTCTCGGGAACGATCATAAATCCATTTACAATCCAACCAACTGTAGGAGAGCGCCTTATCGTTAAAAACAGGTACCGGTCTCCCCGCGGCATCAATCTCGCGAAAGATTCTTTCGAGATAATTCATTCTCGGATACATTTTCTGTTTCAGGCGATTGTATTTATAATCACCATGTTCACCGATAAATATGACACCATCGACTGACAGGGTGTCTCCCCCCAGGCAGAGGGCTGCTTCCAGGGTCGGAAAAATAGGCGTACCATTCATCTCACTTATCCGAACACCGGTATCATTGTCACCGATCTGGTCAATCCATACGGAGGCAATCTCGATCTTGGGGTCGATCATTCCCTCATCCACTGGAATGCCCGCGAATAACTTGGTACCAATAACATCGGCATGTGCACTATTTCTATAAATGGTTGCAATAAAAGCAACCTTTTTCATCGTATTCAAATTGAAAGTCTCAGGTCTCGACGCCACAACCGACTTCTGGCCGTTGCCATCCGCTGACACTAGCTGAGGTGCCAGTCCTAGTCCCGCAGAAAGGAGGGCAGATTTCTTAAGAAAGTCTCTTCGTTGGTTAGATTTCATGTAATTATTGCTTTTATCTCCAAAATAATTTTGCGCATGATTCCCCAGTTTGAATTGCGTTTCATTCTCTGCCAGGCGACAACGAGTTTGCTATACCTGCCGTACTTCACCATTGTTCATTTGTCACTTTTGGTGTCAGAATGTAACCCAAAACGACACCAGAGCAAACGGTGACTTAAAATTGCAAAATATCCGCTGAATTTCATGAGGCGAAATCCTTCGGCTCGTATCCCGTAATATCGTGATAACCGATGGTTCTTAAAACTAAAAAATGTGAGCATTTCCCAAATCACCATGTCACCTATACATAGACTGCCCGGGCAGAGCAAAATGCTATTTTAGAATTGGTGTAAAAAGCAGCAACTCAACTGGAAAAATAAGAATTTGAAATGATGCCCATTAAAGCAGCTACTTTACCGAAGGTATTCATTGGTCATGACATTCGCAAGAGGTCCTGACACTCTCACTTTACCCGAGATATGTGGGTGGATCGACTAAGACTTAACCTGTTTTATACAGATGAAATATAATGCCATGCGAACAAGTACCATCCATACCACAATGTCACCATACTTCCTCTCCGAACTCCCGAAACATGTAAAAGCCAAGACATGCTGGTTCATAATACAACCCTTGCAAATTACCTGCCATGGTCGTTGATCCCTTCTCTTTACCATCATACTTCCTTTGATGAGTAGGATGATTATTCTGTTTCCGGATAGTCAAGAAAGACTAACTTTTTGGACTTGTCAAGATAAACAGTTGTGAAGCGTGTATCCTTGCCATTTAACCGATAGTATCTCAAGGTTTGAATGTCTACCTTAAAGAAATTTACACCCTCTTCTTGCACATTTTTTTCTCCCAAATAGGTAATTGACTCTGTTTCCGATATTGCCTTCTTTAAATTTTTGGAGTAGTAGGTAAAGGGGAACTCCTCGTGGATGGCTAGATTATCTGCCCCTGAGTTTATACTTCGAAAAAAATCAAGATGCCTGCGAGTCAAGTCTGTACGCGTGTCCTCCACGGGTACTTTATCTGACAATTGCTCTAGCTCTGGATAGTAAATAGCCGCAAGTTTTTGAGCCAACCGGAAACTGGCACCTCCCCGTAAGTTGGTGAGGATTATGACCACAAATTTATCCTTGGGAATAACGAGCGCCTGACTACTGAAGCCAGTCCGGTATACCCCACTGTGCTCTGAAATGGCCAGACCTCCTAGGGGCCAATTCATCCAACCAGCACCGAACGAAACCAAATCTCCATTATCCAGAACCCCTGGTTCGAACATCATCGCTTTTGATCGTTCATTAATAAAATCAGCTGAAAAGAGCGCATCATAAAATTTCAGTAAGTCACTTGCTGTTGTTCGAATGCCAGCATCTCCTCTACCATACGCTACAGGGGCCATTAAGATTCCATTCCCAATTCCAGATACCGGGCCGTTAATTGTCTCAGGATCATAGTCGAAATAACCAGCAACCCGCTGTGGTATTATCTTGTAGGGATGATCGACATAGGTTTCTTTTAGAGATAGTGGGATGAAAATATGCTTTTCAAGGTACTCTTCGTAAGATAGGCCAGAAACCCTTTCAATAACTATTCCCAAAATAAAGGGACCACTTGCATATCGGGTGTCTGTCCCCGGTTTGAATTTTAGTTCTTGATCAAAATGAATGCTCAGGAAGCCCTCATTCGTCTGCGTTTTCAGAAACATTTCATTTGATTTATTCCAGTCATAGAGCTCCCAATCCTCAACTAAGCCTGAAGAATGCATGAGAAGGTGTTTTATGGTCATGGATTCCCAAGTGACAGGAGCTTCCGGGATATATTTTTTAACTGAATCGTCCAATTTTAACAGTCCCTCTTCCGCCAATAGCAAAATTGCAGCGGCCGTATATGTTTTGCTCATAGACGCAATTGCAAAAACCGACTTTTTTGTCACTTCAGCATTTACTTCTAAATTGGCCTGGCCATAATATCCTTCATCAATAATTTTTCCTTCTTTTGCAATCAAAAAGGCCATCCCTGGAATATTTTTGGATGTCATCCTCTCTTTGATTAACACATGCGCGGCATCCTGTGGATGCAAATCGGAATGCTGAAAAAAAATGATTATGAATATTAATAGACTTCCTTTCATAGTGTCTTTTTTTTGGTGAATAACCATTGGCAGCAGTTGCCAACAACAACTCCCGTGATCTGTCCGTAAAACGCCGTGGTATTAGCTAGAGCACCTGCCAGAAATTAATTTACGTAAATCAAGTGGATATCTTAATTACTCCCCGATGGTCAATCCATGATCCAGTTTGTGACAATTTCGCAAACTTCTTCTCGAGTTCTTTTGAAAGAATGATCGTCTTGAAGGAGTACAAATTTGACATGCTCTGCCCCTTCAACTTGTAATGCTCGGTACAAAGGTAGTAGGTGATTTTCCAAGGTTACCCACTGATCATCCAAACCCGCAATCAATAGGATTTTTCGGTCAGCGATCAAGGGAGCGCATACTCTAAGGTCAATGGTCGAATCTAGGCTATGCTTGACCTGCTCCGGAGTAACATCCTTGGGCATTTTTCCTTCCTCAAAGCGAACGGGACCATCCGGTTCCTTCAATTGCTCAAACATCTCGTCGATCATTTTAGTAAAAGCACCATCCTTAAAATACTCCCGGAAAAATTCACCGTGATCGGTTCCGGCTATTGAAAATACCTTTTTAATTTTCGGATGGTTCGCAGCATAGGTCAAAGACATACCACCTCCAAAACTGTAGCCACCAAGGTATATTTGCGAAGGGTCAATTTGATATTTCTTCGTGTTTTTGTGCGCTGTCAGAAACTTGAGGGCAGCTTCAATGTCTCTCTGTGAATGTTCCATACTATACTCACCATCGCTTTGGTAAGTACCACTATAATTGAAGGTCAAGACTGTACATCCGGATTTCTGCAATTTTTCTCCAATACCGAAAACGTCCGATTCTCCGCCTGGAAATCCGTGAAGCAGCAGCAGGGCCGGAAACGTGCCCTTTCCCTTTACAGGAAATACCATCCCACGTAAGGTTAAGTTGTCTCGTTCTATGCTTACTTGTTCGAAGCTTTCTGCCTGACCGAACGAAAGGAGCCAAGTAGTCAGAAGTAATAGCGCGAATATTATTCTTTTCATCTTGCCAATATCCAGGTAGTTACTCAATTATTTTGAAGGAGAATATAGGGATAGTCCGCGACGAAGTCAAGCTGGCACTCATTTCTGGTCTGCGAAAGTTGTTTCCAGAGCGATCTCGGTGACATTACAGGTGGGCTGGCATGCCATTTCCAAATCACCACAATCTGCCATCCCCCCTGCGAAGGGTATCTACGATCATCCTCACTTGCCACACCAAATTACCAATCTGGAGAAAATCCACCTTGCGAGTTTATTCAGCTATTGCACTAGATCCCACTTCGTGAGTGGCACTCTGGTACAGAGCTAAATATTGAGATCACTTTAGTTTAGAGCCATAAAAAACTAGTCATGAAGAAAGAAAGAATAAATCATGTGTAACAACCAATCAGTCCGCCATCGGTTTTGATCAGCGCTTCAAGAAAACTAGACAAGTGTTGCATCTTTCTGCCAAATAGACTACATTCCTAAAAATTATTTCTACACGATAAAAGTAAAACTTCACGGTCGCTGACTTTCTAATTGAGTAGAACTGGTTTGAGTAGATTTGATTTACTACTGCAATCATGAATCACGAAAAGCCTGTCAATATTGGTGATTTGTTCCAAAGGATGGAATCCGGTGACCGTCAGGCATTTTGTGATATATATCGCATTTTTTACAACCGATTATTTAAGTATGGCCTAGTGATCTCAGATGGCGACCACACTCAGATTGAAGATGTCTTACAGGATTTTTTTCTTGAGATTTGGCAAAATCCTGAGCGGTTTAGCCATGTAATAAACCATGAAGTCTATTTGTTACGCTCAGTAAAGCATGCAACATTGGCGGCCATGAAGCAATTAGCAAAGAGCGCCAAAGTGTATCGCATCGACCAACACCTCACCAACTCAGAATCCATGGAAAAGGCAATCATTAGTCATGAGCAAGAGAAGGAACGACTAGACTGGTTGGAAAAAAGCTTAGAAGAGCTTCCAAGAAGATTGCGTGAGGCCATCCATCTGCGCTTCTACCAGTCCCTAGACTACGAAGAAATTTCGGATTTAATGTCTGTTTCTAAGCAAGTTGCAAGAAATTTTGTCTCGAGAGCTATCAAGCGGCTCCGCAACAACAGGACTTCTGAAAGAATCTCCTCATGAGTGGCATGCAGCAATTTTGCTAGTCATCACCTCCTATTCAAGGTCCAAATTCCCTTAAGGCCAAAAAATCCAGCCAGTTCGATGGAAGCTTTAGAAAAGCATGCTTGCAAAAAAAGCAGATTAAAAAGGTTACAAAAACGAAATTCCTAACTCATACTGTTTTACAGCACCCTCCCAACAATTTTTTAGGAGGCACAACAGTACAGCTACACAACGAATGACTGACATAGAAAAGTACCAGGACTTCAGTTTTGAAGAATTAGTTGACGACAATTTCTTCATCAAGTGGGTTACTCAGCCAACAGCTGCTTCGGATCGGTTTTGGAACCACTTTTTAGAATTCTGTCCGCATATGCGGGAAACCGTTGAGGAGGCTAGAATCTTTTTGGAAAGTATGTATGAAATCCATCGACGCACCAATTTTGACAATGAGATTTTAACCCAGAAAGCGAACAAATTACTCGATGAATCGAGACAGCAATCACCCGTAGTTACTCCACCATCTAGCCAGCACAATACCAGCCCTCATGTCTCTTCGAAAAGAACCATCTGGTGGTCCATGGCTGCGAGTATTTTATTAGTAGCAGGGATGGCTGTTTTCTGGATGTCGGAGAGATTGGAGCCAACATACCAAGTAATCCGAACAGATTTTGGTGAATGGAAGACCATCGAGCTGCCCGATGGATCCGTGGTAGAACTCAATGCTAATTCTGAATTAAAGACCTTGAGAAACTGGGAGGAGGGTGAGCTTAGGAGAGTCTGGCTCAAAGGTGAAGCTTTTTTCGAAGTTCAAAAGAAGCCGGAAAAACATGTGAAATTTGAGGTTACCACTGAGGACCTGACGGTCTCTGTCTTTGGTACTGCTTTCAATGTTCGGAATCGAAACAATCAAACGACAGTCTATCTTGAAGAGGGGAAGATTGAATTGGCAATTGAACAAGATAGCGAAACGAAATCACTCGACATGATACCTGGTGAACGCATTAGTTATTCAAAGAAAAAGGGCCTGCCACTGGAGCGTGCAAAAGACACCTCCATGAAGAATATTACCTGGAAAGACGGGACACTCATGTTTGAACAAACACCTTTACCCATCGCACTTCAGCAGATTGCTGAAATCTATGACGTAATCTTTGAATTGAAAACGAAGGACTTAAATCAATACTTAGTCAATGGCGGTGTACCAATCAAGAACTTTAAGATAATGCGACAGACCTTTGAAGAAATATATGGTTTCGAATTTAATAGAGATGGAAAAAAAATTTACATCAGTGCTGATAATTTCAATATGAAATCTAATGCAGCAGATGCAATAATTAAATAAATTATGGTTACCACGACTAGATCAAAGACCTGGCTTCTCATCGCAATCCTCTTCCTACCAGCAGGTCTCCTCGCAAACTTAACTCAAGTCACACCGCTCTCCCAGGTGTTAGACGAAATAAGTAAAAGATATGAAGTCTTCATTACCTACGATCTTCGCATGCTTGACGATTTTGATGTCAACTTCGAATTTTTTGAAGATGAGGCGCTTAAAGAAGCAGTAGATCGAGCTTTGTCTACCACCAATCTTAGCTACAAGCATCTGGGTGAGAAATACTTTGTCGTGTTCAAAGACACTAAGGCCAGTAGAAGGAAGGCCAGAAAAATCACTAAGAAATTCCGGCAGATTGACCGTCTTGAGCGAAGCCACGATGTATCCTTAGAAAAGTTGTCTACAGAACGATTGAACACACTCACTCATCTCATCAGCTCGAACGACTTTTTACCAGATGACCAGACAATTACAGGGACCGTTACAGATGCAGAAGGTGAGCCACTGATCGGAGCTACTATCCAGGGTAAGGGGACTAACAAAGGGACGACAACTGATGTAGATGGAAGATATAGCA
This sequence comes from Saprospiraceae bacterium, assembly GCA_965223215.1. Lineage (GTDB taxonomy): Bacteria > Bacteroidota > Bacteroidia > Chitinophagales > Saprospiraceae > JABDMH01. The sequence continues at coordinate 2,703,434 of CBDCVZ010000010.1, forward strand.
TTACCCTTACTGATGATGTCACCGTCATCATTGTGTCCTACATAGGCTACCAATCCTTGGAAGTAGCCATTGAAGGTCGTACAACAATCGATATTTCTTTAACTGATCTCGCCACCGAGCTCGATGAAGTAGTCGTGGTGGGTTATGGCACACAAAAGCAAAAAGAAGTAACGAGCGCTATTGTCAGTGTAAAAGAAGAGGATTTTAATAAAGGTAACCTCAACGATCCCGAGCAATTATTGGCAGGTAAAGTTGCCGGATTATCGATCGCAAAGGTAGGTGGTAGCCCTACCCAAGATGCGGTACTACGGCTCAGAGGATTATCAACTTTTGGTGCAAATGCTGAACCTTTAATCGTTGTGGACGGGGTGGTCGGAGCCTCTTTGAGAAATATAGATCCCAATGATATTGCCTCCATTGATGTGCTCAAGGATGCTTCTGCCGGTGCCATCTATGGCACGAGAGGTAGCTCTGGTGTCATTATCATTACGACAAAATCAGGAAATACAACCCAAGAACCTCGTCTCGAAGTGAGCGCCTACACCTCCCTGGAGAGTATATCTAATTTGCCAGGCCAGGCCAGCAAGGCGGAATTTCTTGCCGCAGGAGGTGTTGACTTCGGATTTGATACCGATTGGATGGATGAAACAACAAGAACTGCTAACACCAATGTGGTGAACGCAGCTTTCTCAAGTAATAATGGAAGTACTTATTACCGTGCTTCGGTAAATCTGCGCGATATCAAAGGAATCTTGAATACAGAGGAAGTAAAGCAAATCAACACCAGGCTTAATCTGACACAGAATCTTTGGGAAGATCGACTACGCTTGACCGGTATTGTTTCATTTACCAGAGGGGATGAAAGTCCGGGAAATAAATTTACGCTGAGACAGGCATTATTATGGAATCCTACAGCACCGATATACGTAGATGGTGACCCATCCAAGGCCTTTTTTGAAACACAGGAACAAAGTGTTTTTAATCCGGTAGCTATTAACGAACAACAGAGAAGAAACAATCAGGAAAAAAGAACCCTCGTCAATCTCAAGGCTGATCTTGATGTCATCGATGGTTTGACTTTGTCTGCCAACTATTCTTATCAGGTTGAAAATAACCTTTTTGGAAGCTATATAACCTCGCAATCTTTGGAGGGTAATGGGATTGCACTTAATGGTGTAGCACGTAGGTCGACCTTTGATGCCACAGATGAACTTATCGAATATACGGCTAGCTACACCAATGCCTATGGAAATGATAACACTTACACTCTGCTCGGAGGATACTCTTACCAGGAGCAGGGCATTGAGTCTTTCTTTGCCCAGAATTCCAATTTCATCACAGATGGAGTTAGTTGGGACAATCTTGGTTTAGGACAGGGATTAATAGATCCGAGTGGACCTCAGGCTTCACTGGGTTCCCAGCGGGAGGAAAATACACTGACTTCTCTTTTTGGTCGCTTGAATATGGCCTTTGCAGACAATTTTAATGCCTCGGCAAGCATTCGGCGCGAAGCGTCATCGCGTTTTGGTGAAAATAATCGTTGGGGTACTTTTTGGGCATTGAGCGCAAGTGCCAACCTACACAATTTATTCGACCTAGGAAACATCAATCAGTTAAAGCTTCGTGCTGGCTACGGTGTCACAGGAAATCAACCTGCTCAAAGGTACGCCTTCTTGGAGACGCTCGGCCTGTTAGGACAAGGATATGTCAATGGTGAGTTTATTTCTGCTATTGCTCCCACATCCAATCCGAATCCTGATTTGAAATGGGAAGAAAAAGGTGAATTAAATTTTGGAATTGATTTTGCGTTACTGGACTATCGGTTAACCGGTACCATCGACTACTACAATCGGACGACTGATGACCTCCTTAATACGATTTCGGTACCCAGTCCTCCCAATTTATTTAATGAAACATTGGTCAACTTGGGCAAGCTGGAAACCAATGGCTTTGAAGTCACCCTTAATTACAAAGCAATTTATAAGCCAGACTTCACCTGGGATATCGGATTAATATACGACAGGAATGAAACCAAGCTGGTCAAATTTAACAATCTTGAGGCAGCAGAGATTTTAGTAGAAAACCTTGGAACGCCTGGATTCAATAATCTGCTAGCCATTCGGATTAAGGAGGGTGAACCCATCGGGGATATTATGGCCCCTCAATTCCTTCGTTTCAACGAAGATGGCAAGGCAGTGGTACGAACAGGAGAAGGAGGCGAAGTTATCGCCACCGATGCGGTCGCCACTGATTATATTGTAGCTGGAAATGGATTACCGGATTTTAGCATCAATTTGACCAATAGCCTGACCTATCGAAACTTTGATTTTAGTTTTCTATGGAGAGGGGTTTTTGGTCACCAAGTTGCAAATCTGCCAGCGTCCAAATTAGGGCATCCAGTAAGAGCGGGACAATTTCGTTTTATCAAGGGTGAGTTTTTTAATGTTGACGACACGGACGACAGCGCCTGGCATACAGAGTTTGTTGAGGATGGAGATTTTTTCCGATTGGACAATATCACTTTCGGATACAAATTTAATATTCCTCAAAATCGATTTTTTCAAAATCTTCGTGTTTATCTCACCGGCAATAATTTAGTCACATTGACCGGATACTCTGGTGCAGATCCAGAGCCAAGATATGAAGGCAACACAGGTCTTTTGGCTCCGGGTTTAGACCGTCTCGGTGATTACTTCCCAACCCGGTCGTTCGTTTTCGGTCTCAATGCTACTTTCTAAATAGCCTTAAAAATTAACGAATGAGATATCGTATACTTTTCTCAATAATTGTGATCTATATTTCCCACCAGTCTTGTGGCAAATTAGAGTCAGATATTTACTCAGAGATCACTCCCGATATATTCTATCAAAATGAAAGTCAGCTGGCTGCAGCTGCATCGGCCGCCTATACTACCATGTATCGGGCATGGGCTTTACACGAAATGTCGGACCTACCCTCTGATCAATCTACGGTGCCCATCCGTACCAATGGTGGTTGGAATGATGGTGGCCTTTGGCCAAAATTGATGCGACATGAATTCAATGATCGAGATTTTGTAAATGGTCGTTGGAGCCAGTGGTTTGGAGGAGTGGGATCATGCAATCGGCTGATAGAGATCTTTTCCGAGCAAGTGGGTTCAGATGCACAAATCGTGTTTGAATTACGTACCCTTCGAGCATTCTACTACTACCAATTATTAAATCTATTCGGCAATATACCAGTCGAGACAAGGTTTGCCGAAGCAGATCCAGCACCGCCCCAAAAAACCTCAGCTGAAGTTTTCGATTTCATCGAGCAAGAACTTCTGGCCTCGATCGATAACTTAAGAGAAGAAGCCGATATTACTACTTATGCAAAAGTCAACAAATGGGTGGGATATTCGATATTGGCCCATTTGTACATCAATGCCGAAAGATTTGACGCTGGTCCTCATTACCAGGAGGCTGCAGACGCTGCCAATGTTGTGATAAATAGCGGCGTGTATTCCCTGGAGCCTGGTTATTTTGCCAATTTCCGGGTGAATAATGAAGGCTCAAGTGAAAACATTTTCGTCGTACCATATGATCAAAATAATGCTACCGGTTTTACAGCCTGGGTTCAATCTCTCAATCAGTCAGCCCGACCGACCTACGACCTGGCCAATCAACCTTGGGGAGGATTCAGCATTCAAGAGGATTTTTACAACGCATTTGATGAAAATGATAAAAGAAGAGGTATGTTCATCGTAGGTCAACAATACACGATCGAAGGGGAGCCTACCTGGTCTGATGATGCTGGCTTTTTTTACGGCAATCCTAAGGATGAATTCAAATTAATTGATTGCACAGAAGATTTTAATCGACTTACCGAAGCCGAAGTAGCGGAGGCAGCAGAGCAGGGAATCACAGAAGACTGCAACGTGTTTATTTCAGTCAGTACGGATCTTAGTACTGACCGAGGAATTGCAAAATATGAGGAAGGAGCGAAGTACGGGAAATATGAGGTCGAATTGCACCAAAATAATCCCCAGATGTCTAACGATTTTGTTATCTATCGATTGGGTTATCTTATGCTGCTCAGGGCAGAAGGTCTATGGAGAATGGATAACGGAAGTGCCGAAGCACTTAATCTTGTTAATCAGATCCGTGATCGGGTTGGACTAGAGCAAAATGACGCTTTGACAGAAAATGACCTCTATTGGGAACTCAAAAAAGAGACTGCGATCGAAAATCATGCACGCGAAATAACGATTCGATTCGGACATTGGGAGGACGCTTGGTTTTTGAAAGAAGCCAATCCGGATGAGACTCATAAACGTTTTTACCCAATCCCGGCGCAACAATTACAAGCAAATGTTAACCTGAAGCAAAATCCCGGATATTAAGGTGAATGACAGAAAGCCTCATTAAGCAAATGGCAGTAGTTTAAGGGGAGTTGACATGTGTTTGCTCCTCTCATTTTTTCAAGAACTGAGACAACTGCATCGATGTGTAACATTGAGAAAGGCATTTTAATATTAACCATTTGTTGTGCATGCAACCATAACAAACCAATCAATGATGCCCTTTTCACTAAAATATCTACTCACCAGGCTGGAATTACCTTTATCAATACTCTGTCGTATGACGAATCCTTTAACGTGTACCTCTACAAGAGTTTTTATAATGGTGCTGGTATAGGCATAGGAGATGTCAATAACGACGATTTACCAGATATTTTTTTTGCCGGAAATCAGGTGGATAATGCCCTTTATTTAAATCGAGGCGATTTTAGGTTTTTGGATTGTTCGGAAGCCGCAGGAATCTCGAGCAATGGCTCATGGTGCACGGGTGTCAGTATGATCGATATCAACGCCGATGGATGGTTGGACATTTATATCACTAAGAGCGGCCCACCCAATGCTAGTAATCGACGTAATCAGTTCTTTATCCACAGCGGACAGGTAGCTGCAGATGGTAGCCCCCGATATGTTGACAAGGCAAAAGAAATGGGGCTTGCGGACTTGGGATTTTCAGTCCACGCATCTTTTTTGGATTATGATCGTGACGGAGATCTCGATCTGTATTTGCTTAATAATTCGATTAGCCCATCAGACATCATTCATACTGCCCAACGGAGTCTTCGCGAAAAACACGATCCCAAGGGAGGCAATAAACTATATCGAAATGATGAAGGTATTTTTATCGATGTTTCGAAAGAGGCTGGCATCTATAGCAGTGCTATTGGATTCGGACTTGGTGTTGCGGTAGGCGATATCAACCGAGATAGATGGCCCGATATTTACGTAGCAAATGACTTTTTTGAGCGTGATTATTTGTATATAAATCAGGGAGATGGCACTTTTACCGAATCGCTTGCCACCTACATAAGCGAATCAAGCCTGGGTGCCATGGGTGTGGATATTGGTGATTTAAATAATGACGCCTATCCAGATCTATATGTGACTGAAATGCTCCCAGCAAACCATCAACGATACAAGACCAAGGCAAAATTCGACACTTGGGAAACGTATGATTTTAAACTTAATAATGGCTATCACCGTCAGTTTCCGAGGAACTCCATGCAGATAAATCGAGGCCCCTGCAAAAATGGAGAGATGTTTTTTTCAGAGATATCTCGTCTCAGTAACACTTCCGCCAGCGACTGGAGCTGGGGAGCCCAAATTGTTGATTTCGATTATGATGGCCTAAAAGAGATCTTCATCACTAATGGCATCGTCAAAGACCTCCTTGATCAAGATTTCATAGATTTTTACAATAATCCGAAAGAGCAAGATGAATTGTTTGCGAATGAAGGCTCATCTGGTATTCGTGCACTTATTGATAAAATACCATCCGAACCTGTTGCAAACTATCTTTTCAAGTGTCGAGCTAATTTGCAATACGAAAATGTTAGCGAAAATTGGGGCATAGCACATCCAGGATTTTCTACCGGATCTGCCTATGGCGATCTTGATCGGGATGGCGACTTGGATATGGTAGTGCATAATAATAATGGCCCCCCCTTTATTTATCGTAATAACACTAGGGAGACAACCCAATCAAACTGGATTGGATTGCGCTTAGCAGGCAGGTCGCATAATATCAATGCCATCGGTGCTCAAGTCACCGTCTTTGCCGGTTCAGATTTATATTTTCAAGAAGTCTATCCCTGTAAGAGTACCATGTCCTGCGTGGAAGCTCAGCCTTACATCGGTCTTGGTGACCATCAGCAAATTGACAGCATCTTAATTCAGTGGCCGGATCATGGTGACACAACCTTATATGCACCGACGGTAAATACTATTCATCAGATTGTACAAGATGCCTCAGGCGAGGAGATCCTGGGACTAGAAAGTGATTGGCATCCATATTTTGTGGAAGTAGTTGATACTAATTGGACGTTTCCTCTCCACCTCGAAGAAAGAAACCTGGACTTTAATCGCTCCCAACTTCTATTTGAATCCATCTCCAATGAAGGACCAGCGGTGGCTATGGCCGATGTAAATGGTGATGGCCAAAGCGATTTATTTATCGGTGGAGGAGCTGGCCACAGCGGTCAGTTGCTACTCAGTTCCTTCTCAGGATGGATTCCCTGCAAGCAAAATCCATTTGGGAAGGATGCCGCGGCCGAAGATACGGATGCGGTCTTTTGCGATATCGATAATGACGGTGATGCGGACCTTCTTGTGGCTGCTGGGAGCTATGAAATGCCTTCTAAGTCATTTGCATTTCTGGATCGAGTCTACTTAAATGACGGTCGAGGTAATTTTGTCAAAAGTAAATTGTCCATTCCTCCTGGTTTGACGACACCCTCTTCTTGTATCCGTCCAACAGATATTGACAACGATGGTGATCTAGATCTATTTATGGGCACCCGATTTATCCCTGCTACCTATGGTGCACCTGCAAGTAGTTATCTGTTGATCAATGATGGACTTGGCCGTTTCACAGACGTGACGAGTGAACATGCACCTGACCTAATGGAGGTCGGTATGGTTACGGATGGCGCCTGGTTAGATTTCGATACAGATGGAGATGAGGATTTACTTCTGGCCACTGAATGGTCAATATTAAAGATATTAGAGAATGTTGATGGATCACTGGTCACGGATTCTACTCAAGGGGAACTCTTACATCGCCATGGTCTTTGGCACAGCCTTGCCTGTGCTGATCTGGATGGAGACGGAGATGAAGATTTTGTAGCTGGAAATCATGGATTGAATACTTTCTTCAAAAAATCGACCCAAGGAAGGCTCAGACTCTATATTAATGACTTTGATCAGAATGGGAGCGTCGATCACCTGATAGCAATAGAAACCGATCTTGGTTTTCAACCTATTGCTACCAAAAAGGACCTTATTTCGCAGATGCCCTTTCTTGCAAAAAAATATCTATTACATAAAGATTATGCCCAGGCCACCATTAAAGATCTGTTCAGTGACGATCAGTTGAACCATACCATCGTTCACGAATTAACCGAAAATAATTCATCCGTTTTTTTCAACCATAATGGACAATTTTCCTGCACACCATTACCGATTGAAGCACAATTTGCTCCAGTGTATGCCATCACCATCAGTGATGTGGACGGTGATCACATACCCGATTTACTGTTGGGAGGAAATCTATATCAGGCAAAACCACAAACGGGCATCTACGCCGCAAGTTCAGGACTACTGCTAAAAGGAACGCCACACAAAACCTTTGATGTAGTCCCGTATATGAAATCTGGTTTATGTGCGAATGGTGCCATACGCGGATTGATACCATGGAAAAAATCTGCAAAGGAGTGTTGGATAATAGTTGCAAAAAATGAAGGTCACTTACACATTTTTCGCAATCTCAATGATCCTTCCAGGGAGGATATAAATATTTTTTCTTTGTGAAAGGAGCCAAGATATATCGGCCATTGCTCGACTTTCGAATATCGAAGGCCATCTTTCCACTAATTGTCCTTTTAGCTGGTTGCACTACATCGATTGAGCGTTATGCCACCTTCGATCTAAGATCTGCTGATCACACGGGTATCGATTTTGATAATACACTGACTTCGACTGCTGCATTTAACATCTACAAGTATCGAAATTTTTATAACGGTGGTGGGGTGGCAATCGGTGATGTAAATAACGATGGATGGGTAGACATCTACTTCACTGCCAATATGCAGTCAAATAAATTATATATAAACCAGGGTGATTTTCGCTTTCTAGATGTGACTGAAGAAGCTGGTGTTGCCGGCTCTCAAGCTTGGTCTACTGGAGTAAGTATGGTGGACATCAATGCCGATGGATGGTTGGACATTTATGTGTGCAACTCAGGAGATGTAAAAGGTGACGACAAAAGAAATGAATTTTTCATCAACCAGCAAAATGGTACGTTCAAAGACCTTGCTGATGAACTAAATCTTGCTAATCAAGGATTTTCGACACATGCGGCCTTCTTTGACTATGATAAAGATGGTGACCTCGACGTATACCTGGTTAATAATTCCTACCGGTCGATAGGGAGTTTTAATCTGAAGGAAAATGAGCGTCAATTGCGAGACGAAATGGGTGGAGACAAGCTATATCGCAATGATAATCTATCCTTCACGGATGTCAGCGAAGAATCAGGGATATTTAGTAGTGAAATTGGATTTGGCCTGGGCGTTATGGTGGCGGATTTCGACCTCGATGGCTGGCAGGACATGTATATCTCAAATGATTTTTTTGAACGCGACTATCTATACATGAATCAGGGCGACGGCACTTTTGTCGAGTCACTCACGAAGCAGATGCGTTCTATAAGCAATGCTTCAATGGGTGTGGATATCGCGGATCTGAACGGTGATCTGTATCCCGAAATATTTGTCAATGATATGTTGCCTCAGGAACCCGATCGCTACAAGACGACTATGACTTTCGAAAATTGGGATAAATACCAACTTAATCTGAGCTACGAATACCACCATCAATTTACTCGAAATATGCTACATGAAAACCTGGGTGTAGTAGAAAATCTACCCATTTTTCGCGAAGTGGGGCGACTTTATGGGGTCGAAGCCACGGACTGGAGTTGGACTGTCTTATTAACAGATTTTGATTTGGATCGTGAACGTGACATTTACATCACCAATGGCATCTATCAAGACATCCTCGACCAGGATTTTATCCAATACATTGCTAGTGAGCAAGTAATGCGAATGGTTATTACTCAAGAAGGCGTAAACTACAAGGAACTCATTGATTTAATTCCTAGCAATCAAATTCCAAATTATTTATTTGTAAAAGTTGGTGAACAGTATAAAAACGTTGCGTCAAGTTGGGGCCTGGCTCAGCCCAGTCATTCCAGTGGCGCTGCATATGGAGATCTTGATAATGATGGTGACCCGGACCTGGTAGTCAACAATGTTAATATGCCAGCATTTATTTATGAGAATAATTCTACAGAACTAGCTCAACCAGGCTACCTCGCACTACACCTAAAAGGCGAAAAAATGAATTCCCATGCCATAGGGTCACATATTATGGCCTATCAAGATGGGGCTATCTTTTTCTCCCATCAGCATTTCTTTAATCGTGGATTTCAGTCATCAGTAGATCCACGTATTTTTATTGGCCTCGGTGATTACACAGTTGTAGACAGTGTCATTGTAAAGTGGCACTATGGGGGACAAAGCAAATTAGAAAATATTGCTGCCAATCAATTTTTGGTGTTCAAAGAAGAAGATAAAATGATCACTCCAAGGCCATCCAAACCCACAGCCAGGAAACTATTTGTACCACCAGAAAATAACTTAAACCAATCATGGGAGCATCGTGAAAGTCCATTCAGTGACTTTGACCATGATCGCTTAACTAATCACATGATTTCGAATGAAGGACCAGCATTGGCGTGTGACGATGTCAACGGTGATCAAATACCCGACCTATATCTGGGTGGTGCAAAGGATCAAGCGGGCGTGCTATTCTTAGGAAAAGAAGACGGCCATTTTCAAGGTATATATGTCCATGCTTTTGAAGAGGACAAGGCTTCTGAAGATGTATCCGCTTTATTTTTTGATGCCGATAATGATGGTGATCAAGATCTCTATGTCGCAAGTGGCAGCAATGAGTTTGGTAGTAGTTCCTTTGCATTAATTGATCGCTTATATTTCAATAACGGCAATGGTGAATGGAGCCGATCGGATCAAAACTTACCAATCTCAAAACCACAAGTATCGTCTGTAGTGGTAAATACCGACTTTGATCGGGATGGAGACCAGGATCTCTTTGTGGGAGTCAGAATGTTGGCTGGCAATTACGGTGTACCGGCCTCCAGTTTTATACTGAAAAACAATGGAAGCGGTGATTTCACAGATGTCACTTTGCAAAAAGCTCCCTGCTTACAGTCTATTGGGATGGTGACGGATGCTATATGGACGGACTTTGATCTAGATAATGATGAGGATTTGTTGATAGTCGGTGAATGGATGAGTCCGGTTCTACTCAAAAACGAAAATGGTGCACTAAAGAATGTGAGCGGACTTCACGGATTAACCAATAAAAATGGCTGGTGGCATAGCTTGGCTACAGGAGATTTTAATCACGACGGACATCCGGATTTTGTATTGGGAAACCACGGATTGAACTCCCGATTTCGTGCTTCAGATGAGGCACCAATATTCTGCCTGGTCAATGATTTTGATCAAAATGGGAGCATCGAGCAGATTACCTGCAGTGCAATAGGGGAAGCTTATTTTCCCATTAATCTTAGGCACGATTTGGTCATGCAGCTACCCGAACTAAAAAAGAAGATTTTAAAATATCATGATTACAAATCCAGGTCGTTGCAAGAATTATTTAAACCTGAAGTTTTAGAGCACTCTATAACTTTACATGTGACAGAGCTTGCAAGCCAATTACTCCTGAGTAATCAAAATAGCGAATACGATTGGCATCCCCTACCTTTGGAAGCTCAGACATCTCCCATTTATGACATATTAATCCATGATTTGGACGGAAACGGACATTCAGATCTGCTCATTGGTGGTAATCAATACAGTGTCAAACCAGAAATCGGACCCTATGATGCTGGAAAGGGGAGCCTGCTACTTGGGTCTGGCGAAGGAATTTTTACACCAGTCCACATTCAGAACTCAGGACTATTTCTGGATGGTCAGGTACGCAATTTCTGCTGGATATCATTGGGTCAGAAACAATTATTATTTGTTGTCAGAAATAATGAAACACCCTTAGTGTATAAGCATCAGCAAGTGGAGATATTATGAAATGTGTAAACCAAATAGGATATCTTACCTTGGGATGGTACGGCATAATGCTCTGCCATGGATGCACCCAGCCTGTCACCTTATTCACCCTACTTCATTCCTCTCAAACAGGCCTAAATTTTGAAAATAATATCTCCTCTGATGATTCCATTAATATTATTAATTATTTATACTACTACAATGGTGGAGGTGTTGCCGCTGGTGACATAAATAATGATGGATTGTCAGATTTATTTTTGACTTCTAATCAAGGACCCGAGGCATTATTTGTCAACCTAGGTAGTCTCCAATTTGACGACATCAGCGAGTCTGCAGGCATTCAGGGCGAGATTGGTTTACAAAAATGGACGACTGGTGCGACGATGGTAGATATCAACATGGATGGATGGTTAGATATTTATGTGTGCGAAGTAGACTCACACTTAGGACTACAAGGCCAAAACCGACTGTACGTTAATCAAGGTAATAATACATTCAAAAACGAGGCAGAAAAATATGGTCTCGATATTTCTAGTTATTCCCAACAAGCTACCTTTTTTGATTTTGATGTCGATGGCGATCTTGATTTATTTCTCCTAAATCATGCAGTTCATACCCCAAAGTCCTATCGCCCGATCAGCAGTCGTCTCGAGCGAGACTTCATGGCTGGCGATCGATTGTTTGAAAATAAGGATGGATTTTTCACTGACATTAGTGAGCAGGCAGGTACATATGGAGCTGCGATGGGATATGGCTTAGCTGTAGAAGTAGCAGACCTCAACAATGACTTTTATCCTGATCTCTATGTCACCAATGATTTTCATGAAAACGATTACTTATACTTAAATCAAAAAGACGGTACTTTCCTTGAAATCATGGATTCCGTGATGGGGCACACGAGTACTTTTTCAATGGGTGTAGATATTGCTGATTTTAATAACGACGGTTGGAAAGATATTGTGACCCTAGATATGCGACCTCCCGATGAGCCAACTTATAAGCAATCTTCTGGTTCAGATTCGTACGAAGTTTTTCAATACAAACAAAACTTTGGATATGCTCCACAGTACTCTCGCAACATGCTACAATTTAATCGTGGTGTTTTACCCGGATATAGTTGGCCGCTTTTTAGTGAGATCGGTCAAATTGCTGGTATTGCACAGACAGATTGGAGCTGGTCTGCCATTATAGCTGATCTAGATAATGATGGCCTGAAGGATCTGTATGTCACCAATGGCATTCCGCGTCGCCCCAATGATCTTGACTACATAAACTTCACACAAAATGAGGCTTCTAGGGACAGTCTGGGAACAAATGAGGAGATTCAACTAATGCCCGTTGGCATTGCAACCAATCATGTTTTTAAAAATAAAGGAGAATCATTCCACGATCTTACTTCTAGTTGGGGATTAACTTTTAAGGGATGTACAAATGGAGCTGTCGTTATGGACCTTGATCTGGATGGTGATCTAGACATTGTTCAAAACAACCTTAATGCTCCGGCACAAATCTTTGAAAATACCAGCTCGCGAATAAATTTCCGATCTCTACAAGTGATTTTGCACGGAAAGTCAAAAAATCCGAATGGCATCGGTGCCACTATCAAACTATATAGTGGAAACACCATCCAAATACTTGAAAACCATCTTGCCCAGGGCTGGCTTTCTAGCGTACACAGTAACCGACTTCAGTTTAGCCTGCGCGAAAAAATGATCGCTGATTCTCTCGTGGTTATTTGGTCCGACCTCACAACCAATACTATTAACCATCCATCAATACCGGGTTCGATCGACGTCGATCAAAGATTTGCCCGGCCTCTACCAAGCCTTGTTGAGATAAATGAGAGAACATTTTTCAGTGACGTTATGGCCACCTCGGGCATTGATTTCAAACATCAGGAAAGTACCACCGAAGATTTTTTAAATGAAGAATTACTTCCTCACAGCCTTTCACATGATGGCCCAAAAATATCGGTCGGCGACATAAATACAGACGGACTTGATGATTTCTTTATTGGTGGGGCTAAGGGACAAAGTGGAGCCCTGTACTTGCAGCAGAAAGGTAACTATCCTTTTAAAAAATGCTCAGATCAAGCCTTCACAGGACACTGGATGTATGAAGATGTGGCTTCCACTTTTTTTGATGCTGATCAAGATGGGGATCTCGATCTTTATGTTGTGAGCGGCGGTGGGGAAAAAGCAGGAGGTACCGGTTTGGAAGACCGACTATATCTTAATGATGGCCGCGGAACTTTAAGACATAAACCCCATGCCCTTCCCATCCGACAGATGAATGGATCGTGTGTGGTTGCCTTTGATGCCAATGAAGACAACAAGCTGGACCTCTTCATCGGATGTCGTTCGATTCCAGGCTCTTATGGCCTTCCGGGCAGAAGTCAATTTCTTCTCAATCAGGGTGATGGCACGTTTAAAGATATCACTGAACATATGCTGGAGAATCAGGGTCATCTCGGCATGGTGACGAGTGCCCTTTGGATTGAATCGAGAAAAGAACTCATCATTGCAGGTGAGTGGATGCCAATCTACTACTACAGTTTTCGTGATGGTAAGGTTAAGCGCAATCGCATCAAACACTCAAATGGTTGGTGGAAGAACCTGCATGCTGCAGACCTAGATAATGATGGTCAACAAGAGATTATTGCCGGTAATCTTGGACTCAATCACCGGTTATCAGCTAGTGTCAGCGAACCTTTGGAGCTCTATGTAAAGGACTTTGATGGTGATCTAAATATTGATCCCATCATGGCTCACACCCAAAATGGCGAAAAATGGTTGTATCCTAATCTTGATGAATTGGCAGCTCAAATGTATTTGGTCAGGAAGGAGTATCGCACCTACCAGGATTTTTCTCGGCGTACTTTCCATCAAATATTTCCTCGTGAACAATTAGCTCAAAGCTATCAGTCCAGCATAGAGACCCTTACTTCAACAGTCTTCATAGTGCAGGATACAGAATACATAGCACAAGAACTTCCCCTCATCTGCCAGCTCGCTCCCATTTTTGGATGTGTAACTGCAGATTTTGATGGCGATAAAATGACAGAGCTAATTACGGCTGGCAATTTCCATGAAAATCATCCTCGAATGGGCAGAATGGACGCATCAGTGGGAACATGGCATGGAGTGCGCACTTTCAGTGACCTGCCAGAGCTGCCTCTCAACGAACTTGGAATCGACCTCAGTGGTCCGATCAGAGATCTAAAAATGTTGCGAGGTCCCAATGGAATGGAGTGGCTTCTAGTGTCCGCCAACAATGCTCGATTGAAAGTATATCAATATTCACTCGGGAAAAAAGAAAATATCTAACCCAATAGCATTTCTATGAGAAAAATTTTGTTCGCTACTTCAATATTGTTCCTAATTATTCATATGGCACCTACTGCTCGGGCTCAAAAATCCAATGCCCATTATTTACAGAACCGGACTCCCTTGGTGCAAAAGCCATTCTTGGAACTTCCACTCGGGACCATAAAACCCAAGGGATGGTTACATGATCAATTAATCAGGATGAAAATAGGTATGACAGGCCACCTCGATGAACTATATCCCGAGGTAGTTGGACCACGAAACGGCTGGTTGGGAGGAGATGGTGATGGTTGGGAACGAGGACCTTACTGGATCGATGGCCTTTTACCACTTGCCTATATTTTGGATGATGTCGAATTAAAAGAAAAAGTTAGGCCCTGGATCGAATGGACCTTAACCAATCAGATGGAAAGCGGTTATCTAGGTCCTGTCCCGTTTGAAGTACCTCCTGATCCGGAACCTGGCTTGCAGCGTGGTAATCGGGAAGATTGGTGGCCCAAAATGGTCATGCTAAAAATATTGCAGCAATATTATTCAGCGACGGGTGATGAGCGGGTAATCGATTGTTTAACAAAATATTTTCGATATCAATTAAAAGAACTGCCAAATACTCCCCTTGATCATCTCACCCTTTGGGCAAACCGTCGTGGAGGAGATAATCTGATGATCGTCTACTGGTTATACAATATCACCGGTGATCGATTTCTTTTGGAGCTGGGTGATATCATTGCTGAACAGACTTTTCCATGGAGAGAAATATTTCTGAATGAAGCCAACTACGAGCAGTTTACTACACCATGGCACTATGCAGCTGTGAAAAGATACCCCTTTGATCCAGATGAGATTAAAGCAATCACGGTTGCCAAAATGGGTAGTATGCATTGCGTGAATTTTGCTCAGGGACTCAAAGAACCGGTTATTCGCTACCAATATACAAAGGACTCCCTCGGTATCTATGCAGTGAAAAAAGCCCTTTGGGATATGGAGAAATACCATGGCCAACCCCAGGGCATGTACGGTGGAGATGAGCCTTTGCACGGCAAGAATCCCGTACAAGGAGTGGAATTCTGTTCAGTGGCTGAAGAAATGTTTTCGCTTGAATCTATGACCACGATCACCGGAGACATGACCTTTGTGGATCAATTAGAAAAGATAGTGTATAACGCACTTCCAGCCCAGGCCAATGACGATTTCACCTCCCGTCAATATTTTCAGGCCGCCAATCAAATTGAGTTGTCTGATCGATTGAATACTTCGTACCAGACCATCGTTCACCATGGCACCGATTTCGTATTTGGTTTGTTGTCAGGATATCCCTGCTGCACGACCAACATGCATCAGTCTTGGCCCAAATTTGTGCAAAACCTTTTTTATGCTACCCATGATCGAGGAGTAGCAGCTCTGTCGTACGCGCCAAGTGAGGTAAATGTACAAGTGGGTAATGATACCAAGCTCACTATTGTGGAGGAAACGGGGTATCCTTTCAGAGATGAGGTCAGATTTTCTTTTTCCCTTGATAAAAGTGATCAATTTCCCTTTGTCTTGCGCATTCCCCAGTGGTGCCAAACACCCGAAATTGAGATTAATGGTGGCGAATGGTCATATGATGTAGTGGATCAAAAAGTAATCCTTGACCGGATCTGGAATGATGGTGACGAAATAGTTTTACGTCTTCCGATGGAATTAAAAAGCTCTCTCTGGTATGACTTTGCTGTGGCGATCGAAAGAGGCCCCCTGGTCTATGCCTTAAAAATAGAGCATGAAGAAAAAAAGAAAGATCGAGGCGACAAATACGGAGCGTTTAGTGAAATATATCCGAGATCAGAATGGCGCTATGGACTCCTAAAGAAAGTAATAGATGACCTCGATGAGCAAGTTTCCATAAAGCACAATGAATGGAATGGTAGTTATCCATGGAACTTGGTAAATGCACCCATTGAATTACAGATGCAGGGCGTGCACATCCCTGATTGGCCTACTGCTCATGGAGCGCCAGTGCTTCCGGCAGCTTGGGGAAGGTCACGACCTGATAAAGATCTATCCCTAAGAAACATTACACTGGTGCCATACGGATGCACCACTTTGCGGATAACGGAATTTCCCGTTTATGAGTTCTAACCTCACGCTATTGTTGCTTTGACCATGAGGTGGTTTTTGATAATATCAATTTATTTGGGCATTGCCAGCTGTGGAAGCACTACCAAGCGTCCAAATATTTTACTCATCACGATGGACTACTGGCGAGGTATCGATCTACCCATGATGGGAGCCACCTATTTAAAGGTTCCCAACATCGACAGACTATGTCGCGAGGGAGCAGTTTTTACGCGCCACTCTTGTGTCAGTCCTATTTGTATGCCAGCCCGCGCTACCCTAGTTACAGGCTTATATCCGCATCGACATTCTCTTTGGGATAATGCGGCCATACCCGTTAAAAAGAATAACGATCCATTTCTCATAGCTAGCTTACAGCATTCGGGCTATCAAACTGTTGGTATCGGCAAAATGCATTTCCATCCACGGGGCGACGACTATAATTTTGATATCAGAATATCATTAGAGGGCAAGGACGTCAAATATCGCGATGATGATTATGAGGCATACTTGGAAAAACACCAATACAGCCGGGCCGATATCAGAACATTCAAGAGTGACTGGGGACTTCCCCCAGGTCAAGACATATATGATTGGCCTTTAGCAGACAGTCTCCATGCCGACGGTTTCGTTGGGCATGCTGCCATAAATACTGTAGCAAATGATCATTTGGCCAAAGACCGGCCATGGTTCTTGTGGGTTTCTTTTACTGGTCCGCATAATCCATGGAATGCACCGAAGAAATATGTTGACCTTTATGAAGGCATTGAAGTGCCCATGGGAGACTTTGTTTCCGGAGAGCTGCAGAAGAAACCAATAGAGTACAGCCGGCATCGCTACGGCTATGGAGGAGACTTATTTGAGGTGTATGACCCGCTTGCTAGAGATATGCAAGACTCGCTACGCCGGGCCTTGCGGGTAGCTCATTATGGTAGCCTCAGTTTCATCGACGAATTAATTGGAAGATTATTCAATGTTTTGAACGATAAGCATGCCTTGGCTAACACTATTATCGTACTGACATCAGATCATGGAAGCGCTTTATTTGACAATGAAATGTTACATAAAGGTTCACCTTTTCCAACTCAATCTCTGGTGCAATTCATCGTGTGGCATCCCACGAGCATAAAGCCTGGCATAAGAAATGGGTTTTCTTCTCATGCCGATTTTTTTGCAACCGTAGTTGATTGGGCGGCGATCCATAATCCTGCCGCAACACAAGGCGAGAGCTTGATGCCTATATTGACGGATGCTGAAGCAAAAATTCACCAATACGCCATTATTGAAAGTGCACTGGTCACTTCAATCATCACTGACCATTGGCTAGCAGGATATCACCACCTCTCTCAAGAGAAAGAACTCTACAACCTGCAAAATGATCCCATGTGCCATGAAAACATAGGTGCTCAGACCTCCAGCAAGATAATTCTGGATAGTTTAGGAGAAGTAATTTCTAAGTGGCGACACAGCCAATCTTCAGAAACATCTTTATCAGATGATCCGGTCAATTGGCCGCTGCGCATGCTGGGCGATACCTTTGAAATCCATAAATATCGAGATCGTTACATCTCCGAGTATCATAACCTAGCCACCTTAGCTGACGAACGGCCAGGTATTACAGGGGTGCAGAGCACAAGAGATACTAAATAAAAATAAATGGTCAAGGAAATGAGCATTGCAAAAATCATATCCGTATTTCTCTTTGTCATTTGTGCGTCTGGCCTAACCGGTCAACCCGGCAATATGTTGGATTTTCCCCAGTTTAGACATTACATTGATTCCTTCAACATACATGATGAGGAAATATATCAACAACTCATCTCCAACGATGTCAGTGCTGATTTTCTGTCAATAAGTATTCCGCTAATAGAGTTGCCCGATAAAAACCTAGAGAAAATATATTATTTCCGCTGGTGGACCTATCGCAAGCATATTAAAAAAACCGACGATGGATATGTCATCACGGAATTCTTACCACCGGTTAGTTGGGCTGGAAAATATAACACTATTAATTGTCCGGCAGCGCACCACATTTACGAAGGCAGATGGTTGCGTGATCCAACCTTGATGCAAGACTACTTACATTTTTGGTTGACCGCCTCAGAAGATGGACTGCGTAGCTACAGCTTTTGGATCGCAGATGCGACCTGGGCCCTTCAGCAGGTACATCCAGACCGGGATTTTATTCTATCCCATTTTGATTTGCTCGTTGATAACTACTGGCAATGGGACTCACTTCGTCGGGATCGGGGTAAACAATTATTCTGGCAGGTCGATGATCGGGATGGTATGGAGATCAGTGTGAGTGGACAAATTTTGAATCACGGTAAGTCCATCGGTGGTATGCCCGCGACAAGACCTACCATTAACAGCTATATGTACGGTGATGCGAAGGCCTTGAGCAAGATGGCATCTTTGCTAAATGAAGAAGAACCGCAAAAAACCTTTACGAGAGAAGCTCAATTGATCCAGGAAAATGTCCTAAAACGATTGTGGCACGACTCTTTACGATTTTTCACCGTACTCCCAAAGGAATTTCACGAAGACAGCAGTCCAATTTCTGTGCGGGAACTGATTGGCTACACACCCTGGTACTTTAACTTGCCACCGGATGAAATCAAGTACAGTAATGCCTGGCTTCAGGTATTAGATAAACAGGGATTTGCCGCACCCTTTGGCCTTACCGTGTGCGAGCAAAGACATCCTTTCTTTCGCATTAGTTATGAGGGTCATGAATGTCAATGGAATGGACCATCGTGGCCCTTCGCCACCACTATCACGCTGAAAGCTCTTGCTAATTTTCTAACAAATTATAAAGCTGACACCATCAACCGATCTGATTATTATTTCCTATTAAAACAGTACGCGCAAAGTCACTCACTGACGCGTACAGATGGAACCACCGTACCCTGGATAGACGAAAATCTGAATCCTTATACAGGTGATTGGATTTCGAGAACTAGGTTAAAGAACTGGAACAATCAAGGCTGGTCGGATGGTAAAGGTGGTAAGGAAAGGGGAAAGGACTATAACCACTCTGGTTATTGCGATCTCATTATTGCAGATCTCATTGGCTTCAAACCTCACCACGACCACGGCTTTACCCTACAACCCTTGGTACCTGAAGATTGGGAATGGTTTTGTCTGGATCACTTAAGGTATCACCAGAGAGATCTGACCATAGTTTGGGATAAATCGGGAAAGAAATACAATAGAGGCAAAGGGCTCTTTGTGTTTGAAGACGGAGAGATCATTTATTCCGCTCCGCATTTGCCGAAGAAAGAATATATCACACTTAGTGAATAATACTGAATACTAAAACTTAGATTATTATGAGATGGAGAAAATCTGGAAGCATGATAAAAGACATCCAAGCGAAGAATATTTCTCTTGTGTTCTTCTGCAAGATATTTGTCTCGATAAATTTAATATCTCCTTCCTTATTTGGCCAGTCATCATTTCAAAAAATGGAGGGCGTCAACTATGCGGAAGTGGAGATTGATGATCCTTTCTGGTCACCAAAAATCCACGATGTGGCTACCGAAGCACTTGACGTATGTATTTATCAGACGGAGGTCGCGACCCCACGCATCCGCAATTTTGAAAAAGTAGCTGCTGGCGAAGGAAGGCATGAAGGTATTTATTATGATGACAGCGATGTGTACAAAGCCCTGGAAGCAATGGCCTACGCTTTGCATGCTGTACCAGATGCCAAGCTGGAGGCCAAGGCTGACGCATGGATCGACAAGATTGCCAGCGCTCAATTGGAGGATGGCTACCTAAATACTTTTTATATCCTCGAAGGTCTGGAAAACCGCTGGAAAGATATGGAGCGGCATGAAGCCTATTGCGCTGGTCACCTGATCGAAGCTGCCATCGCCTACTACGATGCTACTGGAAAACGAAAACTACTTGACGTGGCGATACGTTTTGCCGATCACATGGATCAAACCCTGAGACTAGCCAACAAACCTTGGGTAGCCGGACATCAGGAAATAGAATTAGCCCTGGTTAAGTTATATCGCACCACCGGTGACGAAAAATACCTGAAACTATCTGAGTGGTTTTTGGAACAGCGTGGTCGCGGTCACGGGAAGGGAAAAATCTGGGATGTGTGGAAAGATCCTGGTTACTGCCAGGATGCCCTTCCGGTAAAAGAGCAAACCGAAATTACTGGGCATGCCGTGCGAGCCATGTATATGTATACCGGCATTGCCGATCTAGCCGCCATTACCGAAGACGAAGCTTATCTACAGACCATGCTCAAAGTTTGGGAGGATGTCGTGCATAGAAATACCTATGTGACTGGAGGTATTGGTGCTGCCGGTAGAAACGAGGGCTTTGATCAAGACTATGTATTGCCTAACGAACACGCCTATTGTGAAACCTGTGCTTCGGTAGGTATGGTTTTTTGGAATCAAAGAATGAACTGGTTGACCGGTGAAGCCAAGTATATCGATGTGCTGGAGCGCAGTCTGTACAATTCCGCACTCGATGGCATTGCTCTGGATGGGAGACAATTCTTTTATCCCAATCCGCTGGCCAGCAGAGGCCAACATCAGCGCAGAGATTGGTTTGGCACCGCATGCTGTCCATCCAATATTTCGCGGTTAATCACTTCTGTAGGAAATTATATTTACGCAAAAAACAACGACGGATTGTGGATTAATTTATTTATTTCCAGTCACACCAAGCAAGTCATCAATGGTCAGACGTTTGACATTGACCTACAAACAAAATATCCTTGGAATAATCAAATATTGCTGACAGTGAGCCCACATCAGAAAACCGAAGCCAAATTGCATATCCGAATTCCCGGGTGGACCGGTGGCGAGGCCTTACCGGGTGATCTATATACTTTTGTCAATTCCACTATTGAGGATATTGCCATACGTATTGATGGCAAGCCTGCAGACTATCAAGTGCAGTCAGGATATGCAGTGTTAGATAGAACCTGGCAATCAGATACCGAGGTAGAGATAATATTACCCATGCAAATCCGAAAATTGCGCAGCCGACCTGAGATTGTTGAAAATAAAGATCGATTGGCACTTCAATATGGTCCCATGGTCTATTGCTTTGAAGCAGCTGACAATGCGGATGACATCTTCAATATT
Source organism: Saprospiraceae bacterium (assembly GCA_965223215.1). Lineage (GTDB taxonomy): Bacteria > Bacteroidota > Bacteroidia > Chitinophagales > Saprospiraceae > JABDMH01. The sequence goes on from CBDCVZ010000010.1 coordinate 2,725,158, forward strand.
TTATTGTCAGAATCGGACACATTCGAAGTGAAAGAAGGCGTGATTGCCGATGAACCGATTCTCAAGTTGGTAGGAAAAGCCAAAGTAGCACGACCAGACGCGTCCGGTCTAGGCATCGAATGGAAGTCAAAAGAGGTGACCGCCATACCCTACTACACCTGGTGCAATAGAGGAAGCAACGAAATGCAAGTCTGGATGCCAGAAAGAATTCACAAGGTGAGCATTGAGTAAAGAAAAATACCCTAAATATTAATCATTGCCTTTGAGAACACCTAATCACCTTTGAATGGATAGAAATATGATCAATTAATTTTCAATAATTATAGTGAGCAACACATGCTTAGATACTTTTATTCAGATACCACTAAAATACTTCATCCGGTTGCAGGATACTTTTTTGGCCTCCTTAGCGCCATCTCGTTTCTAAGCTGTGGCAGTCCTAGCAATCCCAATATCCTGCTCATTATGGCAGACGACATGGGTTATTCTGACATTGGATGCTACGGTGGTGAAATACATACACCTCACCTTGATGCGCTGGCTGAAAATGGCATTCGGTTTACTCAGTTTTACAATACCGCTCGCTGCTGTCCTACACGTGCCAGTCTGATGACGGGTCTTTATCCACACGAAGCCGGGATCGGTCACATGACCCATCGCAATAATGGCGGCGCATATCAGGGATATCTGAATGACTCGTGTGTGACCATCGCCGAAGTATTATCAGATGCGGGATACCACACGGGTATGAGCGGAAAATGGCATGCCGGGGCGGTGAAAAAATCCTGGCCCGAAAGCCGAGGTTTTGATCGTTTTTATGGCATACACCATTGGGTCGATAGTTACTTCAAAGTATTGGAAGACTGCGAGGTGTTCGAAGACGGTAAAATGGTGATACCTGCTTCAGAAAATCCAACCCGTGATGCTGCTTCGACCAAAGAATGGTACACTACCGATGTATTTACTAGCAAGGCCATTGAACACATCGATGCAGCACTAGCACAAAAAAAACCATTCTTCGAGTATGTGGCTTACAATAGTCCCCATTGGCCGTTGGAGGCACATGATGATATTATCGAGAAGTATTTGGATAAATATCAATCCGGTTATGAACAATTAAGAAAAGACAAATTTGAAAAAATGGTGCAAATGGGATTAGCAGATCCTATGTGGCAACTACCTGATCCGGTGACACCTGACTGGAATGCATTATCAGATTCTGCTAAATCGGATACCCGCTTTCGTCGAGCCATCTACGCCGCACAGATCGAAATAATGGATCAAAATATCGGCCGATTGGTAGCCCATCTGCAAAATAAAAATCAACTGGAAAATACACTAATTATTTTTCTTTCAGATAACGGATGTTCAGCTGAGCCACTAACTAATGATTTTGGTTATCAATGGGGAAATAATACCCGTTGGAATTACCAAGACTGGCGTCGAAATTCTGCTCGCGCAGGAGCCAGTCAAGGAAGAGCTTGGACCATAAGCAGTAACAGTCCTTATCGACTGTACAAAAGATACAGCCACGAGGGTGGTATAGCCACCCCCTTGATTATGCACTGGCCTATTGCAATTAAGGATTTAGGCAGCCTCAAACATACGCCAGGACATTTGATTGATATCATGTCCACCATAGTCGATGTCACGGATGCTACCTATCCTGTGTCTCGAAATAATATTTCCATTAAGCCTATGCGAGGCCGGAGTTTGGCTAGCTTCCTGGCAGGATCATCTGGGCCTGAACATGATGTCTTATTCTGGGAGCACGAAATGCATGGTGCACTGCGCCGAGGAAAATGGAAGATCGTGTCGCTAGACTTGAATAACGATGAGGCCTGGGAATTGTATGACATGGAAAGTGATCGCACAGAGACGCGTAATTTAATGGGCGATCAGCCAGAGGTCGCTCGAGCCTTAATAAATGACTGGCATCAACTTGCCAAAGACATGGGCGTCATCCCGTTTCCTGATCCGAGTACTTCATTTGGTAATCCGGTGGATAAGGATTGAGATCATGAGGTACTGGCCGTCCGCTGACATTGTCAGCGAAGAACATTTCCCGCTTTGCTAATTGTTAATATACCCTATTTCCGTCCCATAATCTCTCCAAATCCACCACGGATATTACAGTTGGATCAACAAATTATGATTCCAGTTTTCACTAATTTAACTTCTTAGGTGTTTGCGCAGGTGGAGCTTCTTACAGCACATAACCTTCCTCCAGATGGTTTTCAAGCCGTGGTGCAATGCTGATTCTAAAGTGGAATTGCAGCTTTCTCAAGATTAAACACCAAATTCTAAATTCACAACCGTACTCAGGCATTTAGTCTGCATTTTCGATTCAGCTAAGTCTATAGTTTATTTAAGCAAATACCATGAAAACAACAATAGTCTCTCACGTAATTTCATTTTTATCCATATTTATATGCTCTGCATTTGGTGGCCTGGCACAGCCAGTTATGGAAATTGATGGCAAGGTCAAAGTTGCCGTGATGGATACGGACAATTCCGCAAATAATATTGTGGTCAGTCTCGCAGACGGTACCCTGGCCACTCGAGAGGCCGCGACGCTACATGTTCAGCAAACCAATGTTGGAAATTATGGTACAGTAACCAACCCTTTGACCGGTAAGACATGGCTTGATCGAAATCTAGGTGCAGCACAAGTTGCCGATAGTTCCTCTGATGCTGCCAGTTATGGCGATCTATATCAATGGGGTCGCGGAGCTGATGGACATCAGAATCGTCTTTCCTTGGCTATTGCAGTTCAGGCGACCACCTGGCTGGTAGGTGGAGCTGCATGGAATGACGAATTTATCATTACTTTTGAGAATTGGTTGAGCACTGGAGAAGAGCACTTGTGGTCGGGAACCAATGCGGAAAATAATCCCTGCCCATCTGGTTTTCGGATACCCACCAACGCAGAATGGGAACAAGAAAGACTTAGTTGGTCAACAAATGACGCCGCAGGTGCATTTGCGTCACCATTGAAACTCCCCGTAGGCGGCTTCCGGGCTTTCCAGACTGGATTGCCAATATTAGTCGACTCAGGTTACTATTGGAGTAGTTCAACCGATGGAAATCATGCTCGCATCTGCGCTTTCAATGATGATGCTGCAGGTGTTACACTACTCCACCGTGCTGATGGCGTAGCAGTTCGTTGTATCATGGACTAGCCAGGCAGGGCAGTGAGATCCCCTATATATATTAGTGGACTAAATCATAAATAATCACCGCTGTTTGATGGTGAGTAACCCAGCAAGTCTCGCGAGTTAAATTCACAGTCGGGATTCGTTTCACTTCCTTGCCCAAAATTCAATTGTTCTACCTCAACATCATCTTGATGTCCAATCCAGCACTTAGCACTCATTCAAAAGTATTTCGACAGTCTATGCATGACCAGTTGATTTGTACATCTTCTGCATTATTACTGGCGCTAAATGTAAGCAAAGCACCAAATAAAGAATGAGATGCAACTGTTTGGCTACACGTCAAAGTCGAAGAACGAAGACCAGAGCTTCTCTGGCTTGGCTGCAGGTTCGATTTCTTATTTTCTTAATGGTCCCATAATCTCTATCATTGCTCCATCCGGATCTTCTAATATCAAAACCGATATTCCATGTTCCCTTAGGTCTAAAGGTCCTTCTCCCCATAGCTGGATATTGTACTGTTTAATTCGATCGAGATAAGGTTTCACATCATGCACTTTAATCGTTATGTATCGTAAACCAGGTTTGAAGGAATGCGCTAAGGCTTCACTTACAACGCCCTGGATTTTTGCCAATTTATACTGCGGTGCATTGGGTTTATCAACTAACTTTAGATCATAGATTTTAATAGCTTTTCCATCAGTAAATCCGGCACTTTTCGAAATTTGGGGACTGAGATGAAATGTGTCGACTACTTTCATTCCTATAACTTTCGTATAGAATTCCACTGATTTTTCTAAGTCGGAAACCACAATTCCGACATCCATGATCGGATAATTTGCGTCATGTTGCTTCTGGGCACTAAATCCAAAGAATAATGCCAACATTGGAATAATGCAAAATAATCCAAATGAAAAGTTTCTCAGATTTCCCATATTCATATTGAGTTGATATAGAATAATAAAAGACGAGGATTTACCATTTCACATTGACCTACAGCGGTGGTAGAATCAAACCGTGATTGGGCGAACATTTTTTTTCGTGCGTCTCTTGGTCGGTTACAAGGTAGCATTTTGAGTACACATAATCAATTCGAAGGGAGCGTCCATAATACGTCTTCCTTTGCAGTTGTCCTTATAGGGTCACCTCTGTATTTCATGCTGAACAAGTTGCTTCAATTGTGAATAATGCTGAGAATCCGGATCACGTCGAGTCCTCGCTGATCCTTAGTGCACTTCTGTAATTTCTCCCTCTTCCAAAAGTCCAGTAGGTTCTCTAACGCCATCTCAATACCATCGCAAAAGGAAACATTGGATCATCTATGGAGTAGTCAGTAATTCTGATATCCCCCTTGATTTTTGGATTCTCCCCCAGTGGTATGCTGCAGTAAAGTTGACGTGCGAGGCAGTCTGCCATGTGCCAGTCTTTTGTTGTTATCTTAAGTACACTTCTTCATCATGTTCTATCCCATAGCCTAGCTCACTAATAAATTCTGATTTAGGCCCGCCATCTCCACCAATAACCAGTTTGATCTTTAGCTGGCAACACAAGATTCAAATCCGTGGTACGGAACGATTGAATCCCTATTTATTGGAGCCGATGCTCTTTATATTAGTCTGCTCTTCGCTTCAATATATCTATTGGTGGCTAAGTCGCTCACTTTCCCCTTTCTACAAAATTTTAATCTGGCGAGCCTCCGATTTGGATTTTCAACCACTAATTTGTCGTCAATTACTTTCTGTTCCAATTTCTCAAAGGCTTCTTGAAATCTGTCATCCTGCCTTGCTGTTTTATAGAACGATAAAGTATAACAGTAATAAAAAAGGTTGTATCTCAAGAAAGGAAATTCTGTTTGCATGAACAGGGTTCCGATCCCAAAATGACAGGGCCCTAATGGTCTTTTTATTTCCCAATGTCGCAAAAGAAATTCAACTGCCCTATCCAATCGACTATCGGCATTCAGAAATTCTGTAAATCTGAACGCATCAAGAGCCTCCAATGTAACTCCAGGGTTTGACAAGTCCATATCATTATCTTTACCAATTTTAACTCTATTACATCTCCACCCCCCATCGCCATGTTGAATTTCGAATAAATGGTTGAAAGTTCTTTTTAATCTTTCATCCTTAGAATAACCCATATAACATAAAACCCTTAGCGCCGTGATTGTGTGGCAAGGAAAAATTGTTCCCGAAGGTGAAATTTTAAATTTTCCATCTGGCCTTAAAGTGCTAAATATTTTTTCACCAAGTCTTTTTATCTCTTCATCTTCTTGATTATATCCAAGTTCCGAAAGAATAATAGCTACATCCCTTGCAGAGAATGGAGAACCCTTTCCAATTCTGTTGTCTTCTGTAGTCCAGTACGCCCCTCCAAGATGATTTTGCTTTGATTTGATAAACTCTATATCCGATTTGTATTGCTCTCTAACATTCATTTTTTATTTTTTATTGGCTACAACGTGGCCCAGGCTAAGTGGCGTGGCAGCAAGCAATCTTAAGATCCCTCTTGATCTTTGCCATGACAATCTAACAAACTTGGTACATTTATTCTATTCACTGATGCCATAGCAACAATGCCATCTTGAACCCGTGCTAGGTGAGCGTCTAGCCATGGAAGAAAAGATACAAATCCTAGAAGTTTTCCTTTCGCAGGTGTTCTCCGCTCTGCGCCGCAATCGCTGCAGCGATGATTCGCTGTAATTCGGCATCTCCGCCTCTCACCGGACACGGGACCGCATTGTTGTCGGTTCCCATTCAGCTGGCAAGAATATAACAGAAGATTGAATAAAAATAATCAACCGCATGTGGTCACATCTTTGGGGTATGGAGAACCTTAGGTCCCATGTCAAAACTACAGGCTTCGGTATTCAAATTCTGGCACATCTCCAATCAACTCCAACATGGTATGCCAGCGTGGGTCTTCTTTCAATGGTCTCAGATAGATATCTGATCGAATCATCATCGAATCACTGATTCGATTGCGAATGGATTTTTCCAGATGTAGAAAGGCTTGATCAAAATTCCCAAAACAGGAAAATAGCACAGCCAGATCCATCGAGTAATTAATATTGGTTTCCGCCAATTGTTCAACTTCATTCAGTAATAGAAGCGCCTCATCTCGTCGGTCTATTTTCCAATAGACCCATGCCAGGCAGGTTGACCGATGCAAGCGGTAGCCTGCCGATGGGAGACTGTCAAAAATCTCAATTGCTACCTCAAACTGACCAGTGAAAGCAGCAATCCAGCCTTTGTATTCTCTTGAAGCTCGGTGTTCCGGTACCATTTCCAAAACCTTATCTATGAGCTTTTCAGCTCGGCCAAAGGCACCGGACCAAATATAGGCAATGCCGGTGTAGAGGTTCATTTCTATTGATACTGGGTCTAATTCAAGACCCTTGTGCATCAGGGTAATGATTGCATCAACGTCTCCCCTGGTCCATTGCAAAGTAGCCAACAGATGGTACAAAGGTGCATGGTTGGGAAATTTTTCCAGTCCCTCCAGGGTCACTTTCAAAGCATTTTTCCAGTTCCATTGATTAAAGTGTTCGTAGGCACCCCTTATGAAGTAGATGTCCGGTGATTCGGTTTTCAAATCGGCTACTTTTTGAATGCAATGAGCTAACAGCCTTTGTGCCTCCTCCCAACTCAATTTGCCATTGAATGCTTGAAAAAAATAGCAAAAAGCGAGTTTTCCGTAGGCCTGTCCAAAATCTGGCGCTTTTTCAATGGCTTGCTCCAGGAGAGGTATAGCCTTTGACATGGCGGCATCATGGCCAAATTGATTGGCATAATAAAGTCCCTGCAGGTAGAGTTGATAGGCTTCCATGTCGGTGGTAGGAGGCGCTATCATCGGTTGTTGCTGATCTCTGCTTTCAAGATGTTGTCGCAAGAGGTGTGTGATGGTGGTGGCAATTTCGTCCTGCACGGCAAAGATATCGTCCAGTGTTCGGTCATACACCTCGGAAAAAAGATGATAGCCATCGGCAGCGTTGATGAGTTGTGCCGTAATTCTAACACGGTTGGATGCCTTGCGGACACTGCCTTCGAGGATGTATTTAACATCTAATTGACGACCGATCTCCCGGATATCCATTTGCTGGTCTTTATAGGCGAATGAGGATGTGCGTGCAGTCACTTTTAGACCTTTCACCTTGACTAAGGCATTTAGGATCTCTTCTGAAATGCCATCACTGAAAAATTCGTTTTCGGGGTCACTGCTCATGTTGGCAAATGGCAAGACCGCCACGGATTTCCTTTGTTCCTTCAACTTACCTCCAAGCTCAGTGCGATCGGGTAAGTGAATGCCCGAGTTGGCTAGCGCATAAATCTCAACAGCATTCCTGATGTTTTTAAATTCAAAGAATCCGAGGGAGGTAGTCTCCAGGTGGGTATGATTCCTGATGGCATTGTGCACCTGATCGGTGATCAGTACGGCCCCTGGCACTCCCAGGGTTTCAACCCGTGAGGCCACGTTAACCCCGTCGCCGTAGATGTTAGCATCATCTACAACGATGTCTCCCAAGTGAATGCCCACCCGCAAAGGAATCTTTTTCTCCTCGCGGCATGACCTTTGAATGGCTACGGCACAGTCAACTGCATTGACTGCACTGTCAAAGATACTGAGGGTGCCATCTCCATAATATTGGACGATCTTGCCATCATAGTTCGCATGTAGGGCATCCATAAGTGCACGGTGCCTTTCACGCATCTCAATCGCACGTGCTTCATCATCCTGGATCAAAGCAGAATATCCGGCAATGTCGGCAAACATGATGGTTGCTAGAGTTCGTCTGGGCATTTACAGTGCAAGCAAGTGTGTTTATTGGTAGAAATTAATAAAAACAAATGTTTCCAGGAATGTTTCGCAAGGGAGATATCCGGACGGTGACGGAAGTAATAAGTAATAATCAAGCTCTCATTATTTGACGAAGTCCCTTATTTAGATCATTTGGTCATCTAGTTCAGCAATCTGTAAGGGTTAATAATCGGTTACAGGTTGTTGTGCCTTGACATCTGTTTTCATCTGCGAAATTTCCAGTATTAGGGAATCGATCATTTTCTGCTGAGCCTTGATGGCTTCCACCAAAACAGGTGTGATACGACTATAGTCGAGCGATTTATACCCATCTAGGTTGGTGTGCACTAGATCTGGGAGCACCGCTTCTACTTCCTGTGCGATGAAGCCAATATCTAAATCACCTGAAGTATGCCATCGGAATGACCTGCCTTGGAGTTTTTTGACAATGTCAATTGAATTAGGAATGGTTGTGATATCCGATTTGTAGCGGCGGTCTGAAAATGTGTTCCAAGCGATTGCTTCGGCAGTACTACCATCGCCATTGATGCCGACCTGAAATTTCACTGCAGGATCACAGTCTATCCCTACGTTACCTGCACCTTCAATGCGCATTCTTTCACTTAACGTACCATCATAGGTGAAGAAACGCATATCACCATTTCCCGTCGCATTAGAGTTAGTCGAGGTAATCTTAGCGCGTACTCTGTCGACCGCATCATCATTAACATCGAAGTTGCTAAATTGTAGTTCTGCATATGAGCTGCTTGCAATATTCTGTGCTCCGGCAATCTTTAAGGATCGAGTAAGGTTGTTGGATTCTTGTCGAGCTTGCAATAACTTCTGATAATTGAAACTACCAGTAATACCTTTCCTTACTCATCTTCAACATGGGTCCATCCCGGCAATGAAACAGTAGCCTGATAATTAGAGTAGTTATAAAGTTTATTACGATCGGGTTTATAAAGTCTTCCGGGTTGAGGATTGTTTTCCTGCGTATAAACCCATATCGAATTGGGATCCCAAACGACAATTTCATCCCGGCTGTCACCGGTAACATCAAGAACAGCATTGCACATATCCGGGTGCCCGTCATCGGGAAATTCCCATACTTTTCTTCCCCACCCGTCGAATACGCCTCCCTCGTCAACATTTGGATTGTGGACAAAAAATTCTTCGGATTTTCCAGTCCAATTTAAAGGCAGGCACATGCTTCCATATTGGTTGGGCTCAAAATCATGATAGATATCTCCATTGGCATCATAATAGTGAATGATGCCCTGGTTCCCCCAGAAATTTATGGACACCGTTTCGAGTCCGGGTAAATCATCCCTAAAATTGGCCACCGCAGGATTCTGGCCATGGCCGATATAATGATGTTTGATCATTTCACCCTTCATCGTTGCGAAAAATAGACCTTCATCGCTGGCAGCACACATGAAAACAGGATCTGCATGCTCATAATATTTCACCATGGCCACTCCGTCAGCATGATCTTCCAGTTCATTTTCGAGCGTCCAGATGGTACTTCCGTCATCATCCAATAGGGTATAACCAATCAGGAGTTCGTCTTTCCCATCCCGGTCTACATCATACGCGAAAGGATAATGCCCTGTGTTCAGGTTTCGGTACCAAAGTGTATTTAATTGGTCATCCATGGCCCAAACTCTTCGATATCGGTCTTTGATAATGATATCCTGATCATATCCCATTCCTTGCAAATCACAAAAATATAGGCAATCTCCCAGGATGTTGCCAAACATGTTGTGCGTGGCTGGACTGATTATTTCCTGATCTGTAACTACAGGTGTAGATTTTTTATATTTCGTTGCACCGGTGGCCCCGTCTGCGACAATGATTTCTTTATTCATGGTATAAATTACTTCGGTCTTGCCGTCATTGTCCAAATCATGGATCTGGAAGGCAACATCATTAGTTAAATGGTTTTTCCATTTATCCGGAGTTCCCATTTGCCACAGTATCTCACCATCAAATGTCATGGCAGTCAGGCAACTCAATTCACTGTTTCGGTCTTGAGGACCATGATGCATCACCTGGCCAATGAGCACATCTATCTGTCCATCATTATTCAAATCGCCAAATCGCAGGTTACGACCAACTCCAAAATTTGGAGTACTGATCTTTTTCCACGGTTTCATCTTCGGTACCAACGCGCGTATTTCATCCAGTTCATGTGCGTGTTGCTCTCTGGATAATCTGATTCCTTCAAGCTCATTGGTCGTTGTATTGACTTCTATTTGGTGGTATCTGGTTGGGACATCTGCCATCAAACCGATTTTACCATTTGAGTATGTGCGGTCTGCGGCCATTATGGTTACTCCATTAATACGGCAGGATATTTGAGAATCTCTAGCCTCAATCTGCATATTTAATGGTTCATTTTCATCCCAATTTAACTGGGCTGATCCCAGCTGCTCTTCGTAGGGTTTGCGAAATGCGGTGGCGTGTTGAACCAATTTCAAAATCATTGAGTCTCCCTGGACACCAGCAAAATAATAACACCGATCATTGCGATACCGAAATACGATGCCACTCTGTAAGTCTTTTGATTCAGGAGTGAATTTCACCTTCACCACATAATCTTTCCAATCTTGCTCACCGGCAACTAACATCGGATGAGTATGTTTATTTGGCTGATTTTTGAGAACTTGGATCATCTGTCGGTCACCCTCTTGCTGCCTGACATGCCAGGCACGTTGGAAATCTGAATCCCAGGTAAAGGTTGAAACAGCCCACTGCGATGGAGGAGCTGCCTCATGTACGTAGTGATATTCGGTATGTGCGCCTACTTCAACCGAATAGGGGCCACGCCGGATTGAGCTGAAATCATCGAAGAGTAGAACCTCAGTAAATTGACTGGAGGGGAGTTGGCACCCTGCCAGAAGAGCAATCACCAGAGCGTATAAAATTTCTTTTTTCATATGAGCAATGCGTTTAAGCATTCAATTACTACCAGGCCATCCGTACTATTGTAACGCCTGCTGCCAATCCCAAACGACCTCATCATTATTCCTGACAATATCGTCTGGAAATGGGTTATGATCGCCAAATGTGTAAAGGTCTTCGATCTCCTCGATCACAATCCCTTCTTCATTGGGTCATCCGTCCGAATACATCGCTTTTGAGCCGTCGAGATTTAGATGTTTTGCCAGAAAAGAATAGACAGCAGCCCTTTTATTGAGGTCGTAGCCATGCTCCCCATCAGCAAAATGTGCATTTTCCACCATGTCTGGTTTTCCGAATAAATCGTAAATGTACTTTATCATCGGATACTCAACTTCAGGAGTAGTTTCAGTGGCATCGGTGCCAACAGAAACCAGCAGCAGTGGATTGGGTGCTGCACAGGCTGTGATTTCCACGTTGTTGGTCTTGAAATCTTTATTTTCATGAATGGGCATGCCCAGCTCGCAGACACATCCTCCAAAATGACGATAGGACACCATGACCACCGGAACTGAAACTGAAATCCGGGAATCGACTGCGGCAATTTGGAAAGTTTGGGTTCCTCCACCCGATGCTCCAGTACAGGCAATTTGATTGGGATCAGCACCCAAGGAGATCAGGAAGTCAATGGCCCGTATGCCATTCCATATTTGCAGTTTCATGGTTTCGGGGTGCTCATGTCGCCAACCCAGTTCACAAAGCTGACCATAACCAACCATATCGTATGATAAAACCATGGCGCCCATACGAGCCATTGTTGCACATCTATTTTGCACATCAGAGCGATAGCGACCAAAATTTTCTGGGTCTTTTGGGCCAAGGCCATCGTACCCAATAGGCCAATGACCATGAGGGCTTAATACAGCCGGGGGAGCCTCCTGCATCTCAATTGGACTGTACAAACTTCCAGTGACATAAACCCCAGGGAGGCTTTCAAAGGCCACGTTCTCAACCTGATATCCGTCAAAGATGCGCTTCCCATCAAAGATTGGATTGAGCGGACATTTTTCAGGAAGAGGCTCCAGGCCGGTGGCCTGTAGGATGTGACTACGAATTTGCTTAGCACGTTCTTCCCAAGCTTCAGGTGTGGTGATTTTTTGGCGTATTTGTCGGTGAAATTCCTTGCCTTCCGCTTCAGACCATTGAAAGGTTTGCCCTGATTTTGATTTTTGAACTTCAACTGTTTGTTGCTTTTCTGATCTCTCCCCTGCACAAGACAAGAGCAAACCACTCACCGAAATTAGTGACAGAATCAATAGTGGTAAAAAATCCTTGAAAAGTACTCTCATGTGAGAAGTAGAGTCATAAGGAACTTTATTAAATCGTTTCAGATAACCACACCTCCCCAGATGTCGCTACAGTCAGGTTTTTTGTCTTGCCGTGAATCGCAAACGGAATACAAAAAATAAATATGTTCCAATTTTTCATCTAATTAGTTCCAAAGGGCTCCGTTGTACGCCATAGTGGTCTGGTCAATAACCCTTTGATTCTCTACCTGCATCAACTTTACTCCTGTGCATTTATGGTTGCACTTCAGTCGTTATCGTGTTTATACCTGATTGGGCTTTGCCTGTTTTCGAACTCTTCATTTGAAATATCCAATGGAAACTCTTTTAAGCATCTCATTCGTACTGTAAATGTCATGATCTTTGATCACTGTTTCAACTCGCCTAATATCCTCAATATTTTTAAGTGGGTCTCCATCAATGATTATTAAGTCGGCAAATTTTCCTTTCTCGATAGTTCCATAGTCATCTATTTTCCCTGCAATGGTGGCCGCATTAACAGTTGCTATCTTTAATACTTCTTTGTTTGGGATGCCAGCCTTTACATAGTTCTCCAACTCCCGATGTAAAATAAAGCCTGCAAAATCATCTGTTCCAGCTACCATCGATATTCCATTATCGTGTAAAATTTTAACCAGTTTCAACATATTCCCAAAAGAGTTCTTGTATGTTTCCTCTTGTCCTTCCGGAATTTCTAGCGAAGAGCCTTGCTTTAAATAACGCTGTAATGTTAAGGGCAATCTTTCTCCAAAAGCTTCATAACTAGGTCGAATTTTACCCTCCTCGCCAATGAACATACCTTCAAAAATTGTTACGGTAGGATCTATCGTAATGTTCAGTTGCTTAATCTTCTGAATGAATTCATTGAACTCCCGACTCTCAAAGTCAAAAGATGAAGCCCTTTGAGCCACCATCGTAAATCTTAAAGGTGTTCGTGTGTCCAATTCTTTGCCATAAAAATTGAGAAACAACATGTTTATATGTTGGATTTCGTCATATCCAGCTTCAATCGCTTCCTCTGCTAACATGTATGCCGGAATATGTCCACTTACCCGAAGATTAAATTTTTTAGCCTCATTAGATAACGGTTCTACCCACTCCGGCTTAATGGAACTGTAGAGTTTTATTTGTTGGTAACCTAAGTCAGCATATTTTCTAACAGCCGTTTTCCCTTCTTCGACTGAATTTATTTGCTCACCTATTGGACCGGCAAATTCCCCTGCTCCGTCAATAAATCCACTCATTATTTGAATTCGCGGTCCTAAAAACTGTCCACTGTCAATTTGGCTCCTAATCTCCATTACATCCTGGCTATTTCCCATGTCTCGTACATTTGTGACACCACATGAAAGATGAAGTAGTCCTTCAGAAGGACCACCGTAGTGCACGTGCATATCCCATAACCCAGGCATCACAAATTTCCCCTTTGCATCAATGTTTTCAAAACCATTCGGTATAATAGCTTCGCCATAAGTAACATCTTCTATTTTTCCATCATTAATGAAGATGTTGGCTTTTGATTCTACTTGTCCAGATATTGGATTAAATAAATTTGCGTTGGTGACCGCAAGCCCATTTTTGACTCTTCTTGTCACCTGTTTGGCAATGTCCTCAAAATGCTGTTTCTCGTACTCCTTCTGGATATCATAGAGCTCTTTGTTGTACGATTCGTAGCCTTTTAACATGTATGCAAACCAGTCTCCTGGGTATGCAAAAAACTCGTCATCCTCATCAATCCAACTATAACTTGGTACGAGCCCCATTCCAATCGTGGATATAAGTCTAATCTTTTTGCCATCTTTTAGGGTAAGTTCCTTTAGAACTATCAGGCTTGATGTACCGGTAGGGAGAAGATCTATAGTCCTTGTTGGTGTGTTGAAATAAGTTTTGTACGAAGTCCCGACCGATATACTCAACGGAATGTAGAGCGCTTTCGACTCAAGTCGCATCTGCCCTTTTTCAGAATTGTTTTCCCAATAAGCAGTTTCATTTTCTATTTTATAACGCTCGAATATAGGTTTCTTAAAATAGTCAACTCCACTAGCTTCAATAAATTCCAAGTAGCCTTCATCATCTACACGATATCTTGCAACAGTGCTATCTCCACGTCCTCTGTCATTGTATTGCGACAGCTGCGTATAACTACCATCAGGATTTTGCCAATTCTTTAAAAACCCTGCCTTTTTCGTGCCACCAGTTAATATTGTCCACTCAATCGTGTCTACTGGCTGAGTTTTTCCTGTGCACGGAATAACCGAAAGAAAGAAAATAATCATACATAAATGCCTCATATATCGATAATTAGTGTTCTATTTTGGTCAGGTGAAGCCCTGCCGTTATGAGCAAAATAACGATTAATTTCGGTTTGGCGCAGGCTTTAGCAATTCCCAGTGGATTCAGAGGTAATCAAATCCACAGTAATGGAGGTTATACTTTCTATGTGCTTACCTTGTAATCAATCTATTCAATTTGTTTTTCTATCAAATCAATAATTTCATGGCGTATTTATCATTTTTAAAACTTCGTATTTATCAATAACCCATAAACACAAGTATTGTGCATCCATGTAAAAAGTAGCGTCTAATTTAATATTCTTAGTTTGAGAAATCCAGTGCCGGTTTTTTGGAGGGCTACCAGAACATTTTCGGAACTATAGTATCTTGTCACCATGATGTGCCCATGGCGATGCGGCCGATGATTGGAATACACTTCATGCGCAGTGAATGCGCAGTACTTGTCAACAAAGCCTTTACGGATACCTGGCGGTAGTGCTTATCGGCACCCATGTCTACGTGGGATGATTCTGAACTCTTGCTCGTTGATGGTTCTTCAGTTCGTAGGGTTGGTGGTGGCAATAGTTGAGTTGGGCCATAAACAACTCTCTGCTGCTGCAAGCTAGTTGGCTAAGCTTGCGATCATTGAGTTGGTTGACCATTTGTCGCATTCGCTCATGGAGAGCATGCAAGCTATGGTGCCTTGCCCGCTGATTTTGAAATACCCAGCTCGGATATCAAGGTGACCACGTCCGACCCAAGCCCACTTTCGTGGACTGTAGGGCTGAGTTGGGAGTGCGCAGTGACTGGCATAGTTCGCTCCGAAGTGCACCAGTCTTGTTTTTTCCAAAAAAGAACGGTCCTTTCCGGTAATCATTTGTCTTTTCAATCTATCAAGCTACAGTTAATCAATAAAAACGAATAAAAATGGAACAAGCAATGACTACGCTAAATGGCGTGAACCTTGAACAACTAGGCGGAACTATTGAAGCAATCAAAGATGATCCGGAAATCGCGAGATTTAAATTTCGATCAACCACTGAATGGATTGATGGCGGACATTCCCGTACAACAATCAAAGACTTTTATGGGGCAAAACAAGAGGACACCTCAAGAAAGCAAGCCTTGATAATGGAAGGAGATGAACCCGGTGTATTGCTTGGACATGATCACGGGCCCAATGCAGTGGAGGCCGTATTGCATGCATTGGCATCTTGTGTTTCTGTAGGTATCGTTTATAATGCCGCTGCCATGGGTATCGAAATCAAAACCCTGTCTTTTGATCTTGAAGGAGACCTGGACTTAAACGGTTTCCTGGGGTTGGATAAAAGTGTGCGACCTGGCTATGAGAACATCCAAATGAAAGTTCATCTGTCTTCTGATACTCCGAGAGAAAAATTGGAAGAATTGATGGTATACGTTCAGGAGACTTCCCCCGTCTTGGATATTGTAAGAAGGCCTACTCCCATACAAGTCGAATTGGTCTAAAACCCGCTAAGAACGGCACCAAATTAGATCAAATCACGATAAGCTGAATGTCAATTGGCATTCAGCTTTTCTATTTTTGCTTATTGCATATTCCTTGAGAATTTCTAATTCATCAGTGTACCCGTTTATTTACCCTCCCCTGTTGCCTTCGTAAGCAAACTTTCCCCTTGACAAATCAATTCGAGCACTTCCAAACTGTCTCATGCCATCTAACTGCTAAATATAGACTGACTACATTTACTTTCTGATGAATACTGTACCATCGATTTATCTCCGATGGAGGCTAATGGAGTAGATAAAAGCGGTGCCCGAGCATTGAAGCAAAACTATTGCAAGCAAATATGGGGCATTGCTTTAGCGAATGTTACCGGCACCTCTATCTCATATATTGAATGCTGAGAATGTGCCTCCTACCATTCCGGAGTTTTCGCGAGTGGCCTATAATCTTCTATCCACGGTTTCTCACCCATTAACTTCAGTCCTATTTTAGCTATCCAAAACGGAAGCTTTCCCAACTTCTCTCTTCTATCGTTTCGTTTCTTGGTCCATTCAATTCGGGCCTTACGTTCAATGGTAAAAAGTGTTGCGAAATCCGTTAATTCGTTTCCATCTTTTAATAGTTTGGTAAGCACTAAGGCATCTTCAAGTGCAGATGACGCCCCTTGTGCCATCAGTGGAGGCATTCCATGAGCAGCGTCGCCAATTAAAACAACCCTGCCTTCACCATATGAGTTGATTGGTTCCAATTCTTGCACTTTATCCCAATGTGTGGTCTCGGGCTCCATTTGCTCAATGAGCCCAGGAATGGGATAGCCAAAATCAAGAAAAGGCTTCAGGTATTCTTCTCTATTTGATGTATTCAATTGTTTATTTTGAATGTAACAGTAGACCTCATTTTGACTAATAGGCACCATGAGAAAAATCCCTTTGGAACTAGCCATTAAAGTCCAGGCGTCAATATTGTTTGGTCTTTTCACTATGAAACGACACACCTGATGGTAGACGGTTCTCAGCGGGGAATCTCCAAGTAATAATTTTCTAGTTTGGGAATAAAGTCCATCTGCACCAATCACAAGATCATACTCGCCGGTACTACCACTTGAAAATTCAACTTTTGCCTTGCCGTCAAAAGTTTCATACTTCTCCACAGTTGTTCCCATAGACATGGTGACATTGTCCATGTCATTAAGAAGTATTCGATGCAATGCTTTACGGCTAATTCCGAGGCACGGTTTTTCCCGGCCCCAAACTTTTGTCAGATCTAGATCCAAATAAGACTCTCCGTCCGCACCCATGATATGGCGTCTGTCAATGCCAAAGCCCTTTTCTTTGCAGACCTCACCGAGCCCCATTGCTTCCAAGGCTACTACGCCATTACCCGGGGTATACAATCCCGTTCCTGAAATATGCCATTCATTTTCTTTTTCTACTAAATGAACTTCATAATTTTCTTGCAAGAGTTTTGCCGTCGATAATCCAGCAATCCCACCTCCTATAATTAATATTTTTTCCAATTCTGAATGTTGATTTGAGTGAGAAAACTTGCCCATAACGGGAGGCTGTGTATCTTCTACTATCCAGTATTTTTTTGACGCCCTCTTAGACCATCCTCTTTCAGACAGCAGCTGGACTAAAATTAAAAAATTCTTTCCTATGATATGCCTCCCGCTCCGACACCCAAAATTGCTAAAAGACCAGCAGTTCTGGTCTTTAACCTAGCCAGTAAGTCTTGAAAGTCTTAAATGGAGAAACTACTCTTTAGGTTGTAGGCTGTAAATAATAAGGATGCCTCCCCCTAATGCCTTTGCTTCCCCTGGTTCGGCCCCCTCACCATTACATGATCGAAGCCCCACGATCTTTAAATGTCCCAAACTGGTGTTCAATGATGTGTTGACACCGTCAGAAATATTCTTTGACTTTATTCACTCTTTTATTGTTTCCATCAATTATCGATTGGTGTTCCGGTCTGAGAATCACTCTCCCCTTGGACCGGTTGCACATTGATCCCTTAGTGGCCATCCGTGGCATCTTTCGTGAGATATCTCCTAAACCTTTTCTAAACTCCTGATGCGTTGGTAGTAATTTCCTGTACTTGGATCTCATGGTTTGGACACCTATGGGTATCACTGCCTGGATGATATTTAAATTGATCTATGCCAAGAACTTTATCACCCTTATTTATTGCGGCGGCCTCAGAGGAGGCTAATGTCGGTCCCCTCCAGTTCACACCTGGCTAGTTCAGAGCCCTTGTCACACTTCTTATCTGCCAGAAAAATGGCCTCCTCGTTAATCAGGAAGATTGCCGAATCGTTAGAATTCCTGTTCAAGAAAGCGAGACTCTCTGATCAGAAGCGTTGAATTCTATATGAAATATGCATTATCTAGAACTTGCTTTTACCCCCGAAACTTGAGTATATTTAACCTTTGGGCAAAAGGGCTGAAAAATCGGGGGCCGAACCAGTGATAAATGTACAGGAGAATAGATGATTATTAAGGAAATTCACGCGCTGTATTTATTCTTTATTTTAGTTTATCTGTCGCACCATTCGAGGACGAATCATTTTGATTTATCTATTTTTGAAAATGGGAGGTCGGTATTTGTTGGGGCAAGTCCTGAAAATTCTTCCTACGGTTACGATTCCGTTTTTTTGTTTGTGAATGACCGGTCAGAAGCAATGTTCTATTATCAGGATATCTTTACGCCGGTCTGCGAAGACAGCACCTTGTGCAAACCCGTACACATTACCTTGATGTGGGATCTGTTAGGCAATTACCTGGATTTTCGCCTTGATAAGGCGGAGCCGTTGACTAAAATAGATCACATACCATTTTCTGACGAAGAATACGAAAAGTTACATGCCGTTCTTGGTGATGACCTTTCAATTTTGGGTTCTTACACCAAGAAAACCATTAATGAACTATACCACGTCTCTACCGGGAAGCACAGTCTATATGAAGTCGATGCTGTTACGGGGGCAACACCTAAATACATTAAAGATCAAACCATTGAAGGAGCTTTATACACTTGCCACACCATTTGGCACTTAAGCCGGGGAAGCATCAGTAAAATGCTTTTAAATCATACGAAAACCCGACTGCTCAATGAAGCATTTCTGCATCAGTTGATATCCTCGGACAACATTAACTACAATGCATTTGCTCTCGAAAACCTGCAATTTTTTGAGGCGTCAAAATTTCACGACGAAATTGTTCAAGTCATTCAAAATAGTGATCATATAACCGCCAGCCAAATCGCACGCTATTTACCCATAGAACTGGTCGAGGATAGTGATTTCAATCTCCAACTATGGAATTTATTCGATCGCGTTCATTTCCTATCGCAAAAACAGATCTTAGATAAATTTACGCATTGTCAACAGCTATCTGACAAACTGTTGCTTGATCTGATATCTTATGCTGAAAAGGCTAAGGAAAGTCAGTTTGTTCAAATCCTGAAAATCATTCTGAATCAATCTGATATTCCGGAAAACAGTGATCAATTATTATTAGAAATTGCCAAAAATAGAAAGGCAGGCATAAGCGGGGCAGTAGTTATACTCCTTAGACATGCTGAATTCAACTCCAGAAATGAAGATTTGCTAAACAGCATTCTTAAAATATTAGAATAGGGATGAAACAGAGATATCATCTCTGGTAAGGCATATCTGAAGCTTAAACCACTTACGAAAAAAGTAGTTAGAATCATACAAAAATGAAAAAACAAAGAACCATACCAAGGGATACTAGCCGCCGCGAGTTCATTAAAATTTCAGGTGTGTCTTCTATAGCGGTATTATGCGCTCCAACCAAAATGAGTGCAAATGTTTTTCCAAATAAAGTGGGACGGCAGGATCAGGCCATTTTTCAAGACAATACCCTCCCGGTGCTAAAAAAATGTGATGTAGTAATTGTCGGTGGTGGGTTTGCTGGGATATCAGCTGCTGTGGATTTTGCAAGGGCTGGTAAAAAGGTTGTTCTGGTCGAACGCAGAATTTACTTAGGACGCGAAGTCACCGCGGAATATCGTCCCTGGTTTGACATGAGTATGTCGAAGGGAAATTTGCCTGATGTATTGCAGTCGTGCATTGAACCAAATATTGAACAGCCGGATGCTACGAGACGACTATTGCGGTTTGACCATGTGAAGCGAAGCCTGGAAGATCAACTCTTCGAAAACGGAGTCGAAATCGTTTATGCCAGTAATGTAGTGCAGACCATTGCAGACGGTGAAAAATTACAAGGTATTGTTATCGGTAATAAATCCGGAAGGCAGGCGATTCTATCAAAAATGGCATTGGATTGTAGTGAAACTGCCTCGGTAACTCGTCTGACGAACCAAAAATTTGAGGAAAGCACGCCACATAAGCATTTTATTCGAACATTAGAGTTTACTAATGTCGAGCCAATAACTAAGGAATATATTCCCGTGCCGGCTCAATTGAACATTAAAAATGATAAAGTCAAGGTTCAGCAAGGCTATATTGGAAACAGCCACTACTATGTTGAGTGTGCCATGGATTTCGAAAATCCCAAATTTGATGCCCAATCTGTTACTCAACGAGAGGCAGGAGCGTGGGAAAAGTCCATTGAAGTAGCTAAATATTTATATCAAAATGTTCCAGAATTTAAGAATGCCTATTTCACAAACTCAGCCCATCAATTAACTGGAGTTTATACACCGTTAGTGGTGGCTTCTAGCTACTCAAGAGAAAGGCAGTATCTCAGTGAGCGTATATCCGTTCGGGAAGAACAGATACCATTGCAAAATTTTGCGACGGACTATCACAACTTGTTCTGCATTAATGAAGCATCAATATTAGGGGAAAAACAAATCAAATACCTGATGACTCCTCGTGGAGCCAATGAATTTGCATCCTCAATATCCGCAAAGCTTTTACAGAATTGGTCTTCATTGGCCTATGGTAAGGAAGTCGATGTGTTTGAGCATCGGTTTGAAGAACCTGAGGATTCCAAGCGCAGTATCAAGGAAAAATTTAGTCCCCAGCGAGGAAAACCCTACGACAGGATTTCTATAAAAGGGGAAGTCATCTCCATAATAGATACGGTAGATATACTGGTTGTAGGTGGTGGAACCAGTGGAGCGCCAGCCACTTATAATGCTGCCCAAGCTGGCAAAAAAACCATGGTAATTGACATGAACCCAGGATTTGGTGGTACAGGTACCTACGGAGGAGTGCAGAGCTATTGGGGGCCGGGTAATTACTACGGCTTCACAAAAGAACACATCAAGAAGGTAACAGAAATCGATCGGTCCTTTTCGAATGCATTTCCTGATAATGGGTATGGCCGGTGGAATGTACAGGCAAAACTAGCCATGTGGCTCCATGAGATTAA
This sequence comes from Saprospiraceae bacterium, assembly GCA_965223215.1. Lineage (GTDB taxonomy): Bacteria > Bacteroidota > Bacteroidia > Chitinophagales > Saprospiraceae > JABDMH01. The sequence continues at coordinate 2,746,476 of CBDCVZ010000010.1, forward strand.
AGCTTCGGGAGCCCAGATATTATGGAATTCTATGGTTATCGGTAGTATCATGGACGGCAAGAAGATAATTGGAGCGGTGGTTTCAACGCCGCAGGGAGTTGTGGGGATTAAATCAAAAGTAGTTATCGATGCTACGGGTGACGGAGATGTGGCCGTTTTTGCGGGAGCGCCGTATGTTTTAGGTTCTGAACACAATAATGTACCCTTATGGTATGCCATACGAAGGCAGGTCAAACCGGGACCGACCCAATCTATATTCCAAAGTACCGTCGATGTGACCAATATAGAAGATTATACCCGTGCCGTACATGTTGGTTTAAGGACGGGCGGTGATGATCTTCACGATCACCAGCCCTATTTGGCACCGCGGGAATCCCGACACGTCTTAGGCGAAGTAGTTACCACACTAACGGATAATTTGACTTACCGGGAATGGGAGGACGTAATTAGCTACCACCGCAGCAATACAGACATGAAGGGGTATCATGCTTCTGATTGGTTTAGGATTGGTCTTATCCCACCAAATTTGACGATTGAGATACCCTACCGAATGATTATTCCCAGGGAAATCGAAAACATCATCATTACTGGTAAAGCCCTTTCCACCACGCACGACTCATTTCCAGCTTTGCGAATGCAACATGATCTGGAAAATCTCGGGGGAATATCAGCACTTGCAGCCGCTCAGGCTATTGAGGATAAAGTGGTCGTTCGAAACATCGACATCAAGAAATTTCAGAAGAAGCTGGTGAATCTGGGACTACTGCCAGAAAAATATATAAAAAGAGAAATTACGCCAAGGAATTATTCTGACGAAGCCCTGAGGGATTGGATCAGACAATTTGACCCGAACATCTCTCTAAAGTCATATGGCAATACGGCCATGAGTGAAATTAGGTATGAGCGGATCCCCTTTGTTGAGGTTTGTACTTCGCCGCCCGAACAAGTTATTCCTATCTTGGAAGAAGAACTTAAAAAAGCCTCCGGGAAAATGCAACTGCGCATTGCATTGGCACTGGCTATGCATGGCTCGGGGAGCGGTGCCTTGGTTATTTTTAATGAAATTGAAAACCAGCTGAGTGCCGTTTCTTTGCCGCGATTGAAGGAGCACGTTGAACATTCAGGACCTAGTAACCGAACACCTCCTGACCAGGGAGCAGCTCCCATCTGCGCCAATCTGATTTATGCGCTGGGTATGACGCGAAGCGATCTGAATATATTTGTCATTGAGCTGGTTTCCGAACTGTTTGGGGCCGATAAAATAGATGATTTTAAGGAAAAGGAAAAAGGATTGTTTTTTTATATCGATGCCGTATGTTATGCAGCTGAATTAATTGGCAATAAGGCCGTAATACCGTCCTTGAAAAAAATACATGCCAATCCCTTCTTAAACAATCGTTCGTTAAAAAGAGGTATTGAAGAAAGTCACGTTCTCGAACGATTGGCTTTGATGGAGCTGATACTCGGCAGGGCTCTGGCTAGAAGCGGAAGCGCCCAAGGTTACCAAATACTCATCGAGTATTTGGACGACATGCGGGCTATCCTTGCTGAATTTGCCCATACCGCCCTGGTGAAGATAACGGATCACGATTTCGGTAAAAGCAAGAGCCACTGGTCCAAGTGGTTGAGATCAAGGGAAGATAAGCTGGAGCCAGTTACACTATCGGAGCGTCTGTTGGGATAATAAAGAATTCACATGCAAACATTTCATTCTAAATATCTATCGGCCTTGGTCCTTTTTTTATTCCTGGCAGCCTCGCAAACGGTATCTTCTCAACAAAACAAGCCTAATATCATTTTAATTTTTGCGGATGATCTCGGAATAGAATCTTTGAAGCCTTATGGCGGACATTCAACAGTAACTCCAAATATTGACAAGCTGGCGGATTCCGGTATGCTTTTTACCCATTGTATTGCAAATCCTGCCTGTTCTCCGTCCAGAGCTGAAATACTGACCGGCACATATCCGACAGACAATGGGATTAAGCATGTGTTGACTTACTTTAAAGATGAAACCTTTCTGGATCCCGATAAATTCAAAAGCTTTGCCAACCAATTGAAAACCGGAGGGTATGCCACCGCTATAGCGGGAAAATGGAACCTCTCTTATCTGGAAAAAAATAATACCATCAAAGCATTTGGATTTGACGAACATTGTCTTTGGCAGATGTACAATAAAACCGGCGTCAAACGATCTCGTTATTACCAGCCATATTTTAGAATTAATAATACCATTGTTGAAGATGAAATTTCAAATCGATTTGGTCCGGATGTGATGGCGGATTTTTTAATAGATTTCATTACAAAAAACCAAGACAAGCCCTTTCTAATTTACTATCCCTCATTGATACCTCATGTTCCTTTTGTCAAAGTGCCCGGCAATAAGGATGCTGAGATTTTGCCGGACCATCAACAGAAGAATGGGCCGGAGTGTTTTCCGGAAATGGTGAATTATCTCGACCAGAATGTCGGACGATTGGTCAGCAAGGTGGAAGAATTGGGGATTGCCGATAACACGATCCTCATTTTTTGTGCCGACAATGGTACAGATAAACGAGTGATATCGGTCTGGGGGGAAGATAAAGTCGACCTACCTGGAGGTAAAATGACCATGACGGATCGAGGGACCCGGGTTCCACTCATCGTAAAATGGCCCGGAAAAATAAGAGCCGGATCTCGATGCAATGATTTGGTAGAGCTGGCTGATTTTTTGCCAACATTTTGTAATATAGCGTCCGTTCCAATTCCAAAACAAAGTATGAGGGGACAGAGTTTCTATTCCCAGTTAATAGGGGAAAAGGGAGACCCCAGAAAATACGTTCATATTGAATATCAAGAAAATAGCCAGATAAGGACTAAGAAATGGATATACACCAACAATGATAAGTTGATAAGGATAAATAAATATGGAACACCAGAAAATATGCCAAAGAAAGAGGGTAGTCATAAGAAGACACGGGAAGAATTGAGAAACATTATAGAGCAAATTAGCAAGGTGAAACATGAGTAGACTTTGGCTTTAGATTTGTTAGTTCATTTGAAGAAGATTTTCGCTGAAGTTTGTTGGCCAAAGAGAGGCGCTAATAGCCAATGGATAGAGCAGCGTGCTGAACGGAAACCGCATTGGCCCTCATCAGTAACGGTCTCATTTGAAGACCGAAAGCATGAAGCCTATCGAAGGTCCTATTAAGTGGTTTGGTGTGTAATCCTGAAAGAAACATGAGAGGTTGTTCACAGGAGTATCTTCTGGCGTAATTTTTACTGCATCAAGAGTTTCAATAGGAGCGTTGCCTTAGGTGTTGTTATCTTCCATTTTCTTGCAAGTTCACCAATAATGCGGCAACTGTGCTTCTCAAATCAGTTTTATTCTGGTAATACTCTTCAAGTATACTTCTAAATACCGGAGTATCGTAATCACTAAAAATGTGATACACATCCATCAGCATTTTATGTTGAACGGAGTTAGTTTCTAGGGCGTCTTGAGTAGCTCTTCCGCATAAATAGAACATACTTGCATGCCAGAGGTTTCGGGGAAACTCCATCCCAAGAGCTTCTGCTTGATGATAGATTTCTCCTCTGAATGGACTATCCTGAAAATTAAACAATAGGTGGGATCCTTCATGAAAGACTGTCTCCACAAATGTTGTTGTACTGTTATACGGGTCGATGGTTGAAATAATTATTTTCAAGGTCGGTTTTGTAGTAGTATAAGCCCCGGCATAATTTGCATAGGCCGTGAGCTCAACCCTAACTTTTGATGTATTTGGCCATTCGTACTGTGCCAACTCTTCCATCTTACCAATTACTCTTTCCTCCAAGGCGGCAATTGTGCTGATGTGTTCATCCAATACTTCCTTGTTGAGCTTTTGATGGATTGGCCAATATCTCATTCGATAGACTGCAGATGCGCTGTTCAACAAATCGGTAAAGTGTTTGGAAAATGTGGTATCTGTGATTATTTGATCCTGGTTTTGCTGCGAAAGTCATGACTTGATATCCCGCAGCAGTTCACTTCTAAGATTCTTATCTATCAAGTTCTTCTGATAGTAGGCCAATGCACCTTCAAACTTCAGAATTTCATCTTCGTTTAGTTCGATTAAGGATTCACCGGTTTCTCTAAATTCCAGGCCATCCTCTTCAAGTTGGGCCAATTGACTTCCCTTGGCTTTTTGATATAAAAAATGATGTAAGTTGACCCAATAGTCGCTATGAAACACAAATAACCTGGTGGAATCCAAAGGAATCTGGGCAAGAATATTTGTACAGCTAAAAGCAAATGTGATTGTTTGAAGTAGAATTTTCGTCATACTAATTAATTGAAGATAACGATCTGAGCACAAGTGGCGCCTTGGTCGTCAATCTAAGTTTCAATAAACTAATACTGCACCTATAATCTTTTGAACTTAAAACACTTATTCAGGTTCAGAAATGCGACAATAAGATGCCGACTTATGCATCTATGTAAAAAGTAGCAACTTCAAAGGATAAACCAAAGCCAAGAAGTTATGCCTAAGAAAGTCACTCCCGACGCTTCGGTCGGGACGGGTACTACTCCAAAGTTATTTATTGGAATGGACATTCACAACCTGTCCCGCATACTTGCGGGAAGAAATCGTGAAATATGAACTTCTGTACCGACATTATAAGTGGGCCAAACAAGACGATACCATCTGACGGTAAGGTCTTAAAAGGACATGTTGAGAATTATTTTGGGCATCATCAAGTATACATAGCTTCTGAGCCAGGATACTGAGGGTCTTCCGCTGCCAGCTCCTTTATCAATTCGGGCCGGGATACCTATGAGGTCAATATTGTAAACGCTCCTAGACCATTTAAGCAGCGTATCAATTAAAACAGATAAAGTTGATGATCAGAATCTTGCACATCTGCTCATGACTGGATATATGAACCAAATCTCGATACCCCCTGCCGAGCATGACTGTCTCAGAAACCTCACCAGAAGACGTGTCAGCTCGCTCTAAGGTTAGGCAAGATCAAACCACAAATCAAGGGCTTACTTCTTTATGAGAATCTATCAATTTCCCAACGCTATGACACCCAAACTGGAGCCAGGGATTCATCAAGTGCTTGCACAAATTTGATTGGAACTCCGCATCCATCCCATGGCTTTTTCCTTTGATCATTTTTCGATGTTCCACGATTCTTGCCTCCATGTCAAAGTAAATTTCTACTAGTTTGACAGGATCCAGTTCTCATTTAAAAGCCAAGGCATTAAGTCCCTCCCATTATTCAAAAAAGTCCTTAATATAATCCAATATCGGATACGAAGTATAGGTCTGAGACAATATTTTTCCATCACTAATATGCCAGGTATCTGTTCCCATTTCAACAAAAGGTTTGGCGGTATAAACTATGTAGCCGGTTTCATTCTCCACATGAGAAAAAACAGTTTCGACCGTATTAATATACTTCCTTGATATATTTTTTAAGGCAAAATCCATAAATACTTCAATTTCCTTTCGACCCGTTACAGTGCCCAAAGGTGTCGAAATAAAACCATTTTCAGCAAAATTTTCAGCAATTATTCGCCCCTCGCCGGAACCAAAAGCCGAAAAGTGTTTTTGTATAACTTCATTCGTTGATGCATTTACGGTTTCATGATTATCAAATTGAAAAAATTTAGAGATAAAATCTGACTCGTTTGACGTAGTGAAAGTCTGAGACGTAATCTTACTACCCTCTATTTTCCAGGTGTTTGTTCCCAATGGAACTACTGGCGGAGATTGGTACGTATAATGAACCGTGTTCTTACTGTAATGCTGAGCAATTATTCTTAAGTTTTCAAAGTACGCCTTAGGTGCTTCCTCGATCATAAATTGAAAGAATGGTTTCATTTCCGGTCTATGCAATAAACCAAAGCGAGTAAATAACACAGCCTCTTCGTCGTATAAATCCAACATTTTCTCGAAATCCCTTTCAATAAAAGACGCCTGATACCTTTCCATTATTCTTTTACTTTCCATAGTTATTCGTTTTTAAAATTTTCCCTTGCCCAGTCCTTAAAACTAGTAAATCCATCAGGAACAATCGAATTGGATAATGCTACCTTTTCCTCGGCATTGGGTCCGAAATAAGTGTATTCTTCCCAAAAGTTGAGCATCTCTCTAAATTCCTTTGCACCCGGAAACGGCAATTGGTCAAATTCCTCATTTTTGACTTGATAATAATGCACATTATGTCCTTGATCTCTCAATATTTTTACTATTTCCATCCAACTGATTGGCCCTGGAGACATGGACAAATACACGCCATCTCCTACTATCTCTCTATTTTTAAAGACAGCTGATATCAATTTACCGAGTTCAGAAATGTCACCATTATAAATTCCTTTATTTTCCTTGGCCATGGGTAAAAACCATGCCCTCGATCCATCCTCCTGTGGTTGTGGTTGTAGATAAACAGACGTTAAATTTTGAAAATACATGGGAGCTTCCACAAATGTATATGCCTCAAAGTTGGCATTCCGAACCAAATTATCCACGTCGGTCTGGTGCCAAATGTATACAGCTCCGGCGAAAATTCCTATGCCCTCGGAGTGAAGCCCAGAGCCAATGACATCGTAAGAAGTCTCATTGTTGAGGCCGCTTGGGTTGCCATCAGAATTGACCCCGCTTTACTACAGTACTATCGAAATCATGCTCGACATAACTCTAAAGCCGCTATTTTCAAAGTAGCACGAAAACTACTCTCCAGAATCCACGCTGTCATCAAAACCAACACAGAATATCAAATCGGTTTAATAAAGTGAGTATCCCTATTTCAACAAATATAGCTGGTGAATCAAAAACAGTAAAGAGCAAGTGAATGCCTACGGCACTCTTGACTCTTTTTTCTTCACCACCAAATCGGTTGCATACAGGATATCAACATGATTTTATAAGCTTCTATGAGTTCCAAAAATCACTTAAATGGACAACATAACAGGCCAGGTGACAATCCAATATTGTTGATCACATTCTTTATGGTGTTGCCATTTGATTTCTATAAACATACAGATAACGGTAAACTTCATAGCATGTATCACACATAGGATGGTGAACTATAGAATTTCGATTCGAATTATTGTGCGTTAATCTATATCTTTCATATGATTATTTCCACCCTTCGGAGAACCTATCTTTTACATAGGATGGCCTGTTGGTGGCTGTTTTAAAATTAGATGAATATCTCTTCAGGGCTAACTACTTCAATAAGACTATGCTTAAAATCCTTCTTGTTCCTCGTCACTATATATCGAATTTCTGGAATCCGTCTTGCGCACTCATGCTGAACCGCATCTTCATAGTCCGAAAATTTGCTTGTCAAGCTTGTCATTAGACCGTGATGATCTATATCTTGAGTCTTGACTCTATTTAGGACAATATTGATAATTCGCTTGCTTTTCCTTTCACCAAGTTCTTTCTCTGTCAAATAGTAGGTGGTCAAGATGGATAATGTAGATGTATATAATTCAAATTCTCCATTCTTTGCATCTTTGAACAATCGGATAGCCCATTTTGAAAATGGTTTTCTGTTTGCAGTAATATCGACCAGCACATTAGTATCCAGAAATACCTTCATTTCATGTGTCTTTTATGAAGTATTTCCCTAATAGCCTTCTTCTCATCAAAGTCCTCTGGCAATTTGATAACGCCCACAATCTCATCAAGTTCGCTATCAAAATTCTCATCATCGGGACGCGTGATGGCCTCCAAATAAGATTCAACTATTTCTGATAGACTTCTCTGTGTTGATTTCGCGAATTGCTTTGCCTTCTCTATTGTTCTCTTGTCAATTGACAGTGTCAACTTCGTTTGCATACGTAACTTTATTTCAAATATACGTATAATTCAAATCGAAGTCAAGGGTCGTTCTTATTCTCTTGCTACCTCGTTTAATTCACCGTTGGTATTTGTCCCAGTTCCTTGCCTAATTTTAACTGTTCTTCCTCCAAATCGAAATCATTTTGCAAACCCATCCAGAACTTGGCGGTAGTTCCAAAGTATTTTGACAGTCTCAAAGCTGTGTCTGCTGTAATCCTTCGATTCCCCTTGATAATCATGCTTGTTCTAGTCTGAGGTATTCCCAGGTCCTTAGAGAGACGATAAGCACTGATTTTCATAGGTTTTAGAAACTCTTCCATTAAAACTTCACCAGGATGTATGTTTTTCAATCTAGTCATGATAGTCCAAAATTTTAACTTCATATGCATCAGATAGTCTCCATTTAAAGACAATTCGCCATTGCTCATTGATTCTGATACTGTGAGAGCTCTTGAGGCTACCTTTCAGCTTCTCAAGCCTGTTAGCTGGTGGAATTCTTAAATCATTTATGTTCCCAGCGTTATTGATCATCCTCAATTTTCGTCTTGCCACTTGTTGAATCTGAGTCGGCAACTTCTTTGACCTAGTTCCCCGCCAAATCTTGTCAGTTTCAACATCACCAAATGATTTAATCATCTCCCACGTCATTACTAACGCTGAAGGTAAGCAAAAGGTTCGACATACAATAGAACCCATTTGTCTTTACAATAATGGGTCAGTCCTTTCATTAATAATTCATGATCTATTGTATCAAAATACCCTTTGATATCTAGATCAATAACAAAGTCATGATTTATACAATTCTTCAAGCTCGATTCTATCGCTTGATGCGCGTTCCTTCCACGTCGATATCCATATGAACTACTGTGAAACTTTGGCTCCAATATTCGCTCTAAATGAAGCCTGACTACTTCCTGGGCAATCCGATCCAGTAATGTTGGAACACCTAAATACCGACTGCTCCCATCCTTTTTCGGAACTGCTACTTGTTTGACTGCTTGCGGGTAATAACTCCCAGAGGTTAAGCGGTTCCACAATTTATACAATTCCTTTCCTGCATTCTCTGCAAGATATGTCCATGTCATTTTGTCGACTCCGCCTGATCCCTTCTTTGATCTTACCCGCTTGTATGCACGCCAAACCATCAGCTTCGTAATGGGTTGTGATTTTGTCGCATAATAATCGGTCATCCCCTAATTAATTAAGGTTGTCTCATAATACTCTGACTAAACATGCTCAGCCCTTCGCTCCAGTATTATTACAATACCTTCAATACTACTATGACTTTGTTCTCCCACCCACTAGTGGTTCGCTCGCTTGAATGTCCACTGGACATTCACCCCACTCAAGTGAGGTGCGCTCCCCCAGTCCGATACCTCACTCACATCCCTTCAGTGTCTGCTTCCTGTTTCCATTTTGCAGATCGGTATCGTTCTCACTTGTTCCAGTTTACAGCCTACTCGATGGTCTTGCCAACTTAACCCCGGATTTGACCGATTGATACCCGACCCCAGGGAGGGTTGAATGCCCACCAGAGGCATTCAAAAGAGGGAACCGCGAAGCGGTGGGATGCATGCTAATTAGGACACCCGTTGTACTCATCGTATACACAACCGTATCAGTATACTTTTGACATCACTCAATTTTCTTTCGAGGCTTCATCATTGGTTCATTTTCATTCAACTCCATCAAGCTTACCTGCAGAGATCTTGTCCCCGCGTTTCCTTATCGATCACCACCGCCCAGTTTCCGGAACCGCAGCATAAGGTGGTTTGATAACCCCTCCTAAAAGGCGTCACCGGGAGGCCTTCTCCCATCTGTAAAGTAGTTATTACTCTCCACGTCAAGAGAGTATTCAAGTCACACACGGTCGTGTATATGCGTAGTGCGACCGTTTTGGGAGCATTATCGCATATACAGTGTTAGCTGCTGATTTTTACTCTGTTTTCTTTTTGTAGATATCAAGCAATTCTACAAGTCGTTTTTTAGTCGAATAGTTTCTTCTTTGAATGGCAGTATTCCAAGCTACAATTGCGTTGGTCGTATCACCCTTTGCCAAATATCCTTCCCCAAGGCTATCCCAACCATTGCCATAATTAGGGTATTCCTCGGTATTCAATATAAACAGCTTAACGGCTTCTTTTACTTTGTTTTCTCTCAATAAACTATGGCCTATACTGTTCAATTGCTCCCTATTGTAATTATAAGCTAATGGTTTCTCTACGACTAAACGGTGATATTCTGAAATAGCATGCTCAATTCCTTTTTCCTCAATTATTGGCTTCAGTATTGATTCTAAATCTGGACGTCTGTTTTCTTCTGCTATTTTTTCGATGACTGTTCGAAGGGAATCCCCTTTTAAATACATTCCTCGTAAAATTACACCATCAATTTCTTGGGTGTACCTAATATTTTCAAGAGGATTTTTATTAAGGATCAAAAGACTTGCTCTTTTACCTTGCTCGACCGTACCAATTTCATTTTCTTGTTCAAAATATATAGCAGGATTTATTGTAGCTGACCTCAGTGCTTCCAAAGGTGTAAAACCAATCTCTTCCACAAAAATCTGCAATTCCTCATGAAGACTAAAACCCGGATAGGTAAAAGGATTGCAGTAATCTGAACCTGCAAGGAATCGTATTTCTCTCTTTCGTAATTTTCTACTAAATCTTATCATCAGATCGTAATAATCCTGTTCAATATTTAAATTGATGCTATCAATTTTACTCAGAACAGAATCTTGTGAACTCCAACGTGCATAATCTGGGAGGTAATATCTTCTCTGGTCATCAAGATCGTAATTATAAGTTCTTAAGTACCCAAGATGGACGGTATAAGTTGGGCAAACCCAGGCATTACTATTTTCAACCAATTCAATTACTTCATTCGCTCTGGCCTCATTATAAGTTTCAATAACATGCTTTGATCTCTTTATATATTCCGAATAATTAAAGCGGCCTTTCCGCTCTTTATCTATTTTGGCTAAGCCCACCGTATCACATAAGTATTCGAGAATGCCGTAAAAATGCTCTATACTTTTATGATTTTGTTTCAAGGCTTCTGGTAGGGATACATCAAATGGAATATGGCCTGTCAATACCATCCCTTGTTCTTTGCACTCATCAGCTATGGCCATATACACATCCTTTCTGAGCATATTGTATGTCTTTATAAAGTCAGCGCCATCGGCTTTTTGCTGCCTCACAAACTCACGTCCTTCCTCTCGATTTTTCGCTACAACACAAGAACTCAGGGAAGGAGGATCACCGCAGATAATGGGTCCTGCACTAATATAATCTGGGCCAATCAGGCTATCTTGTTTAGTGAGTCGTTTTATTTCATTAACTACATCCAGATTTCCAAACATTTCTCTAATCCCTGTAATACCATTGGCTAAAAGCAATGGATAGAAATCTTCATATCCCCACCAAGTATGTGTATGCATATCCCAAAGCCCCGGAATTAAAAACTTGTCGGTTCCATCAATGACATTTGCGTTCCGGTATTTGTATCTGTTCAAATGTGAATTGATTTGAGCTATAGAATCACCGATAATAACAACATCCTGAGCATATTTAATTTCTCCATTTTCCACATCGATTATATTGACATTGGAAATTACTAGATCAGCCGCTATAGGTTTTGAGCAAACTAAAAGAAGCATTCCTAAAAAGAGATACGGAAGATTTTTGAATTGTTTTATAAATGCCATTGTTACGTATATTTTGCAGCAAACGGTTCTGGCACATGCGCCGTCCCTCTACTTCTTCTATTGCGAATTTATCGTTATTAACTCTGATCTTCAAAATTGGATCATTTTGCACCTCTCATTTCTACAGCGGGATGGTCGGTATGGTGCCATGTTGTGTGCTGTGTCACTTCTTCATTTCCTTTAAAATAAGTTGGTTCAATTGTGAATAATGCTGAGAATCAGGATCACGTCTTAGTAGTTCCTCACTAGCCTTTAATGCACTTCTGTACTTCTTTTTCTTCAGTAGTTTCAGTAGGTTCTCCATAACGATTTCATTACCATCGCAAAAGGAAGCATCTGGATTCTCTACGGAGTAGCCAGTTACTTTGATATCTCCTTCAATCTTTGGGTCCTCTCCCAGTTGGTAAGCTATTGTAAAATTTAACGTTCGAGACGAGTCTGCCTTGTTCCAGTTATTTGTTGTCATTTTAAGCACTCTCGTGACGTCATGTTCGATTCCATAGCCTAACTCATTGATGATTTCGAATTTAGGATCTCCTCCCTTACTAATAACTAGTTTCACCTTTAGCTTGCCGATTCTGCATTTGCTTCGTGCAAGCGCCGGATAATTAATATTCTCATAGAATAGTTCCAATAATCCTTTGCAACCATATTTGTAATTTGCGTCCAGAAAATCACCAAAGGGATCTTCTGTTTGCAAGCCCACAATCATAGCAATTAAAATAAGACTGGTTCGCATATAATTCAATATCTATTAATTGTTGTGGTGATATTTTCCCAATTCATGGCCATAATCTATATCCCCATAGCACACAACGCTCTTGGGCTATGCATCTATGTAAAAAGTAGCAACTTTAAAGGAAAAACTAAAACCAAGAAGTTATGCCTAAAGAAGTTACTCCCGACGTTTCGGTCGGGACAGGTACTCCTCCCAAGTTATTTATTGGTATGGATATTCACAAGAAATTCTGGAAGAATCACTTTACAACCGACATCACAGTTGGTTCCACTAAGACAATGACCCCAGATCCAAACGCTTTGAGAGACTACGCACAAAAATACTATCCAGACCACCTAGTCGCAGTCGCATACGAGGCAGGTTGTTGCGGTTATTACGCTGCTAGAGCCTTTGTCGAATTCGGATGGGATACTTACGTTGTCAATGCTGTTGATATCCCAAGACCAGGAAAACAAGGTGTCTTAAAAACTGATAAAATCGATGCTCAGAATATTGCGCTTCAGCTCATGACTGGAAATCTCAACAAAATCACAATACCCTCTGTTGAGCGTGAATGTCTCAGAAACCTCACCAGAAGACGTACTCAGCTCGTTCGAAGGTTACGCAAGATCAAACTGCAAATCAAGAGCTTACTTCTTTATCACAATCTAGCAATTCCAGAACGCTATGACAACCCAGATTGGAGCAAGGGATTCATCAAATGGTTACACAAATTTGAATGGAACTACTCTTCCATTGACCTTGCCTTCTCCTCAATGCTCCAGGAACTCGAATTCTTACACAACCAAGTCCTCTCAGTTTCCAATGGAATCAGAGCTTACTGTCGAAAACATCATAAACTCGACTATTCACTGCTCCGTACCATCCCCGGAATCGGCCCCCTAACAGCTGTCTATATCATTGCTGAGGTTGGAGACATCAGAAGATTTAACGCCTTCAAGAAATTTGCCAGCTATGTCGGCATTGTACCAAATGTCCATAGTTCAGGTGAAAATACCAGCACCTTTGGAGTATCTCCCAGAGCCAACAGAACAGTTCGAAGCCTTCTGGTCGAAGCCTCTTGGATCGCTATTCGAATTGATCCCGCACTACAGCAATATTATCGAAAACATGCAACACACAATTCCAAAGCTGCGATTTTCAAAGTTGCACGCAAACTTCTGTCTAGAACATACTCAGTCATAAAAACCGAAACTGAATACCAAATTGGTATTATTGAATGAATCTTGCAATTTGCAAATATAGCCAGTGATCTCAAAATTCGTAAAGGGCAAGTAAATGCCTACGGCACCCTTGACTAATTTTTCCTCACTGCCAAAAGTTGCCTATCCAAAATTAATTCCAAACAATAAACTTCTATGAGTTCTCAAAATCATAATGAAGGACAACAACACTGCGCTGGTGACGATATCTTATTGATCACATGGGCTATGCTGTTGCCTTTGTTTTTCTACACTAACAGATACTGGTGAACTCCTTTGGATGTATCACACATAGGAAGCAGAACTGTAGATACATAATGAACTACATCATGAATTAAATCCAGCAAAAACATATTATTTATCATATCTTTATACTGCTACCCTTTTACATAGGAGGCGCAGTGCCGGCCAGGTTTCTTCGATTATTTATAGAACGCTCGTCTTTCAATATAAGAATAAAGTTCGAACAACAACGCTACTTCCATAGCCGGCATTGTGTGCTAACCCATGTTATGTGGGGTGCTTAATCGCTTAGTCTTGTTTCTAAATCCATATTCTTATGCAAAATTCTATCAATCCAAATCTTATTGCCTTGAATCTTATACACTATGATGTGGGATTTAATCGGTATGGTTCTATGACTAGGTTTTACATAATCAATTGGAAATCCGATTTCCGGATCCTTGCAGATTTTATCGAATTCCTTGATTATTAGCTCATAGTATTTATCAGCCTGTGATAAAGACCAATTTTCAAAGGTGTATATCCAGATGTCTTCTAAATCTTGTCGTGCCAGATTGCTAATCTCATATGTAAGATTCATTTCCGATACTTCTTATGAAGACCGGCCAAATGTTTTACTGGATCAAAGTTCTTGACGTATCCACTGTTCTCTCCAGCTTCAATGGCTTCTCGAAGTAAATTTATCTTTTGTTCCTGTTCATCTACCAGCCTTAATCCTGCCCTAATAACTTCACTAGCAGAAGCATACCTTCCACTTTCAATACTGTTCTGAATTATCTTCTCGAAGTGTTCACCAAGTGTGACCGATGTGTTCTTTGATTGCGGCATCAGATTGATTTTTTACAAATATACCAATAATTGGTATCAAAGGCAAGAGCTTCATCCCACATAACGGTGAGCATATCTGATCGGCCGAAGCGATAGCGAGGCTGGCATGATATGCAGTGTTGGTGGCAGGCTAATAGCATTCTCATTCTACCTTAGTCACCTGCCTGCATATTCCGCTGATACTGACCCACCATTCCGGCCATGCTGACCCACCTCCACATGGGTTAGGAGAATGACTGAGACAGAGGTTAATAATTCATGGTTTAAAGGTCGAAAAAAATTGTTGCATTAGGCATTGTATTTTGATTTAACAAGGAATTGATTTGACGAATGGATACGCAGCAAGTCAGTTGGTTTTTGTAAATCTGTCAAGGGCAAATGCAAGGAGGCCATAGGCCGACTGAATTTGTTTATGGACCCTTTACTGATTTTCAAAACTGGCTTACTTTTGATATCCATTGGTTAAATCGGAGTTAGCTATTTTTCCGCAGTGATTCGCCTTTTAGTTCTATTCGATGAAACTTCGAGGTCAGCCGATCAAGAATAGCATCTGCTAAAGTACCATCGGCAATATACTCATGCCATTTGTTAATCGGCAGTTGGCTGGCTATAATGGTTGACCTTTTACCATATCGGTCCTCTAAAATTTGGAGCAGTGACAATCTGATCGCTGGATCCAGTGGTTGGAGTCCAAAGTCATCCAGGATGAGCAAAGGAATTTTCTCGAGCTGGTTGTACAGTTTGATGACCGATCCTTCGACTCTGGCTAGGGTGAGCTTTTCTACAAAGCGTGTCATATTTAAGTAAAGTGCTTTGTGGCCTTGTAAGCACGCTTGATGCCCTAAAGCACAGGCCAAGTATGATTTACCGCAGCCGGTTGCACCGGTGATGAGAATATTCTCTGAACGATTGATGAAAGAACAATCCGCAAAAAGTGCAAGTTGCTCTTTGGTAAGATTCCGCTTCTTCGAACATTTGATTTCCTCCAGACTTGCAGCATACCTGAGCTTACTAATGCGCAGATACATACGAGTACGCTTAATGATTTTCCATTCTTTCTCCTGCTGGACAAGTTGTGCCAACATCTGATGAGCTTCAGGGTGTTTGTTAGTGGGAAGAGCCAGAATTGCCTCATAACTTTGCGCCATCCCTTGCAATCGTAGCTGCTGCATTTGTTCTAAAGTTGCTTGTGTATTCATTGTTGTTCAATTATGTTTTGGTTAAATTATTATGTCATTGATAGATTTGAGATCCCCGAATATTATCATGGTCAGGTGTCTTGAAATTTATTTTATTTTGGATTTCGGCTTGGTCAAGACCTAGATTGAGAATATTTTTAATCATCTTATAAGTAGGCGTTGTACCATGGCATAATGCTCTCTTACAAGCTAGCTCCAGACGGTCGTTGCCATACTTCTTACCAAGGCTTTGTAGACCCAGACAGGAGTTAAATGTTTGTTGAACAAATATTTTTCGCTGGAGTATACGCTGTGTTACTTGTAAAGTGTAGGCACCAATTTTGCTGGCTTTTGCTTCAACATCTTGAGCTGTCCACCCTCGTTGGTCCTTAATGTGCTGGTGGTTTGCTGGCATATGTTCCTTGATGGTAGTCCACTCGTATTTGGTATGAACCCGTTCATGAGCGGCCACACGTAAATGTTGGTGATAAATCTCCACCAGTTTAAAGCAGTAACGCACCCTAACCTTTTGGCCTACCAATCTATAAGGTACACTGTAGAAATGCCGATCTTCACCAAGCATAATGTGGTAATTTTTTTGAACCTTATATTCAGCCGTCTTACGTACGATAAAGCGCGACGATGGTAGGGTCTTCAGAGTTGCTTTCTCATGGGCTTCGAAAATGCCTTTTCGACTATACTCTTTACCATCCATTTGCTTTTCATTGAGTTTGTCAAGCAAGGGCCGGACTGCTTCATTAATTTCACTGATGCTGAAGAAAATTCGGTCACGCAATTTGGCATAGATCGCTTGGTAAACTATCCGCACACTATTTTCCACATTTGACTTGTCTCTGGGTTTACCAACTCGCGCTGTGATAGCTGTGGTTTGATGGTGCTGGGCAAACTCATCCATTACTTGAGTGAACGTAGGCTCATATCGATCCGATTTAGTCACTGCACTACGCATATTGTCAACCTTAATCGCTTGTGGAACACCTTCATAGTATTCCAGAGCGTGACCCAGGGCTGTGACCAAGTGCCCTTGCTGCTGATTTGCTACTACTTCTAAAAAAATCATATTGCTATATGGCAATACAGTAATTAAGGAATCACAGTCAATTACTTCTCCAGTTTCCTGATCCACATAATTTAGTTTCTTACCTGTATAATCTACCTCCAGGATTTCACCTGGCTCATGAACCATATGCATCACGACTTGTTGCGCTCTGCGCCATCTTTGCAAATGGTCGCAAAACTGGGAGTACCCATACCCATCAGGATTCTTGTCTCGATATTCTTCCCATAAAACTTTTCTCGTAACACCCACCCTGCTCAGTTCCTTCTCTATAGAAGGGAGCTCATCCCATAACTCTTTAATTCGTTGATCTTCTTCGGATTTTTCTCTGCTAGCAAGCACACTCAATTGGGCATCACTAAGCTCAAGTACCTGATCGATATCCTTTCCTCGCTCCCTTATCCGCCTTAAATAGGTTCTGATTGTATTTCTAGAAATGCCAGTCCGCTTAGATATCTTTCGGATTGACCATCCGTTCTTTCGGCACTGAAATATCTTCCTGATCTGAGTCATTGTCTTTGTTTTTCCTGCCATGACTAAGCTGCTTTTTTAAGCAACTTATATCATCGCTTTCTCTCTCAGATCTCCCTTTCCATATGGGTGGGTCAATATCACCGGAATGGTGGGTCAGCTTGACCGGAATCGGTGGGTCAACATCAATGGAATGGGTGGGTCAATATCGCCGGATTATCCACCTGCCCTAAAAACCATCTATCAAACATGCCCACTTCAAATAGAATTTCGTTCCCATTTCTAATATCTACAATTCTAACTTCTCGTTCATCTCCCTTTTGGGCATGTCCCCAACCTAGTTGAAATTTAGCCGACGAAGAATTGGTAAAAAGGAAGCGGCTCCATAAATTGATTAATGGACAAAAAAGAATCAAAAGATGGAACCACTTACAAGTAAAATTACACAAGAAAATCGAGCAAACCTAGAGTGGCTGTTGGAGCAACCAATAGATGTAAACATGGAGATGATGAAGAGTCATCTAAGCATTTGCCAAATTATAGCCAAGCAGATAATGAATGAGGAGATGATAAGGTTGGCAGGTGAGCGGTATGGCCGAGACAAACCGATGGATGGCAAGTATAGTCGATGGGGAACCAACCCTGGAAGTATTCGCATGGGAGACCAACGCTTAAAAGTGGAAGTTCCTCGCGTTCGAGATATGCAAAATGGGCATTGCATTCCCTTAGAGAGTTATCAACAAATGCGTGAGATGGAAAGCATGAGTGATCAAATTGTGCAGGGAGTGATAAAGGGTCTAAGCACGCGTGATTATGAAGGTGTGATTGATCATATGAGAGAAGGATTTGGATTGTCAAAGAGTGCTGTGAGTCGGAGATTTGTAGAGGATAGTCGAGATGAACTAGAGGCGTTTATGAGTCGGGATCTTAGTGGGCATCAATTCATAGCCATATTCATTGACGGTAAAAGCCTTGGAGGAGAGCAAATCATAATTGCACTGGGAGTTAGCGAGCAGGGGAAGAAAATACCACTTGAATTTGTACAAGCTCACAGTGAGAAAGCAGAACCAGTAGCAGATATGCTCCGTAGGATAAAGGGAAGAGGGGTACAGGTTGAAGATGTACTCTATATATTAGATGGATCTAAGGGATTTCGCAAAGCTGTAAAACAAGTCTGTGGCGAGCATGCATTAATTCAGAGGTGTACATGGCACAAATTTGAAAATATCAAAAGCTACCTGGCCGAGAGCGAACATGCCCAAACAAAAGCCGACTATTATGAAGCCCTTGGACGCGAAAGCTACGAAGAAGCCAAAACCAATCTGCTAGAACTTGAACATCGAATTCGTACTGTAAATGCAGCTGCTGCCAATAGCATTCTAGAAGCACTAGAAGAAATTCTAACGCTGCATAAATTAGGAATCAATCAAAAGCTTTGGCAAACATTCCGCTCAACAAATTGTATTGAGAGTCTTAATTCTCAACTAGGAAAATATCTTCGAAAAGTCACCAATTGGCAATCATCTGACCAAAGGTACCGCTGGACAGCAGCTGGACTTATGGCATCCGAAAAGAAAATGCATAGAATTAGAAATTATCGATTATTACCCCTGATGAAAAAAGCAATATTATTACATTACACTACCCAAAGAGCCACTTCCTAATTTCAACTAAGGTTGGGACATGCCCTTCCTTGAGTCCTTCTTTGCTTTTAATATGGCATATGTCCTTTTGTCCATAAAAGGTACTTCCTTCTTTAGTTCCAGATAGATCGTATCATTTCTCAACTCGTACGAACCTAGATAGAATTCCACACCGAAACACTTATTTATGTATTTGAATTTGTGTTCACTCTTAAGTTTAATGATTGTTCGACAGTCTGCGGTTCCTTCTTTCTCCGCCACTAACAAATTTTCTCCTTCATAATTCTCCCAATTAATCATTCCTCTTGGTTTCGCCATTGAAAGCGTGTTTAGTACTACTATGGTAGCGATGTACATTAGCCTCTTATAATGTTTGGGAGTTTCAATCAAAAATTTAGTCGTTTGGTAGAACCCTACTCCCAACAATACGAACCACAATATTAGCCCTATAAGCATAACAACTATTGTATCAATTCCTCGAATGTAACTTAGAAAGTACTGAAAAAACCAAATGCTAAAGAATACTAGAATTAAAACTGATATCGTTCTTTGCTTTTCAATAATCACTTATATTTTTTGCTTAGAGATAACGCTCCGGCTACAAGCGTCTGTATTGGCTAGCAATCTATGGCCTATGAACTTCTTGTTAGCGCTCTCAAATTAGCAAACCCAACATGATTATTTCAGCTCTGATCTGCGTCAGCCAATATGACGTCTTGGTAGCCTGTTACTCATCGTATCTATTTCAAAAGTGTCTTTAGGTCAATATGATAATTAGCAGCATTTAGCTCTTTTGCTACTTTTACTCTCCATGCTTCATTAAACTTCACATACATTACTCCTCCGTAGTCACTCGGTATTTCTAAATTTCCAATATCTTCATGAAGAATACAAACATTCTTTCTTCCAATTTTTCCAATGAAGTATCCCATTTCAAGGATAACATTTTGCCGAGCTCTTAATAATTTATCTTCTTCACTTCCTGATTTTGCATAGCCATAGTCATCCCCGGAAAGTATAACAATTGCAAATTGGACATCAGCGTATTCTTCAGATTTCTCAATTATCGTTTTTCCCTGGTTAGGTTGTTCATGGAGAATTATTGGTTCCAAACCTGATTCGCTTAAGAATCTTGCTACAGTTTCCTTCATTTCATTATTGTGACCATGGACAATGAAGATTCTATTGGATTGTTCGACTTGCTCTGAGGTTAGAGCAACTTCCGCAGCAGGTGACATCAAGTTTGGTGGACCACTTATAAATTCTTCAAGAACATTCTCTCCTGTTCTGTATGCTTCTTCTTTTGATACCCTTACTGGTCTAAAACTTACGAATCCAGCATTAGCCCGACGTCTCCGCGCTTCATTTCTGCGATTTCTAATTTCATCAACGATTTGCTCAATAGGTTTTTGTGTCCGTCTTATCTCTACTCTTTCAATTTCTTCCAGTTCAACAGTTGTACCGTTCAAGAATAGATTTTCTCCAGTTTCATAAGGTCTAACTATTCGTTCAATCAATTCTTCATCACTTAGATCAAATATCCATTCTGAATCTTTATCTCTTCGGTCTATTCTTACGTGGTACTTCATTACTTTAAAATTTATGATGAGTAACGGTCTGTGCAAACGCATGTGTGGGCGATTAGCCCACATTGCCGTTTTGCACTTTGTTATGGGCATACCTGATTATTCTCGCTTTTCAAATTCCAGATAATAACTAATGGCAGAACCCTCTCTTATAGTATTTGCATCTATCGCCATAGCACTTCCTTGAAGTTTATTTACTTTTTTATGAAGTTGTAAGTGCACAATATGATGCTTTTTATTCCAGTCATCTGATGGAATTAGACCTTCCAATATCCAAGCTGTCAAATCACTCCCATATATACTTGGACTATGAAGAACTGTTTTCTTGGTAAATGGGGTGTAATGATTTAGTGAGAATCTTGTTTGCATACTTTTAAATACCATATAAATGTTACCATCTGTACTTATGTCCATATCTATATCAAGAGTGTCACTTTTAGTAAATAGTTTTCCTGACCAGTTACCGGTAAATTCACTAGGCTCAGTTAGCGTGATATTAGGTTTTGGTTCGATACATGAGGGGGTTTGATAATCGGGAAGTATAATTTTGATGATGTCATCGGCAATTTTTCTGGAATATGACTTAATAAAGGTTAGATTGATTAGAACTACTACAACTAAGTTTTCGGAAGGCAATACTTTCAATATAGTTTGGCTGCCATCCAATCCTCCTTCATGACTGAACGCATTGTATCCTATACTATCAATTTCAAAAAACCAGCCTAATCCATAAGGATTGCAAGGGTCTCGATAAAGGGTCTTATCGTTTTGAATAGTACGCATCTGTATTTCTGTTCTATCTGTCAGAAGCGATTGATTAAGTGGTTTGTCCAAAAAGGACGCGCCAAATTTCATCAAATCATATGCGGTAGAATATATATCACCAGCTGGAGCAGTAGTTGTACGCACGAAAGGTAATTCCTCACTTTTAATTCCATATAATTGGGCATATTGCTCTAAACTTTCATTACAAACTCTTAAACATGAGTTATTCATTTTTAACGGTTCGAATATTTGACTTCGTATGAAATCGGAATAAGTCGTTCCTGTTACTTTTTCTATTATCTCACCAAGAATTAGGTATCCCATATTCGAATACTCAAATTTCTCTCCTGGTTGGGAAAATAAAACATTATAATCCTTGTAAAGAGCCATTGATGTTCTTGAATCTTCCGTCTCTCCATAAAATTGATTTTCGAAGTAAGTTCCCAAACCCGAGGTGTGGTTTAAAAGATCTCTAATGGTAATTTCTCTTTGGACTTTGAAATAGGATCTTGTAATCTGACTGTCAAAATATTTTGTAATTGGGTCATCTAGGTCTAGTAGCCCTTTTTCACTAAGAATCATTATTGCTGTAGCTGTAATTGATTTGGTAATTGAAGCTATAGGATAAATAGTGTTCGGTGTGGCTTTCTCGACTTTTTCCATGTTGGCATAACCTAAGGCTTCTAGCCATATGATAGAGTCATTATGGTAAACAGCTACTGATACTGATGGTATTTCCCCTTTGTCAACAAGTGATTGCAATTCATCCCGAATAGAATCAAAAGTTTTACGAATGACTGATTGCTCTTTCTGTTTGTCGTTACAAGAATATAATAAGCATAAACCGATTAAAACAAAGAATAATTTTGACATAATATTTTCCATTTTGGTTTCTTCAATCAACAATAGGTTGCCCATAACGCTCCAGCCATAAGCGGCGTATTGGCTAGCATTTGAAGTCCTGCACACCTGGCTGGTAGCCTCAATTTAACAAACTTAATACACATATTTTGTTACATCCATTGCGAAGCCAATATGACGACTTGATGGCTTGTTGTACCCAGTGCCCTTTTCCACGTTAAAGTCTCCTCCAACGCAGTCTTTTGTTTTGTTTCTTTTCTAAGCGGTCAGGAGTGTTCTCGAAACCAATACCTCTGAAACACTTCTTTCTGGACCGGTTCTGAATTATTGCTCATCGATTTCGTGTTTAAGATCTTTTGTTTCAGCCCTCAACGTTTAACTCGTTCAGTATCATCCCACATCATTCCAAGATCCGCTTGACAATCATCTAAGATCCTATTGGCAGCTGGCAGCGAGCTTGCGTACAATCTGGCTTGCATCAAAATGCGAGCACACGGACTGAAAAACGACTGATTAAAGCAAGTTCCTGTGGGCGTGCAAATGCTGCCATCATTCTTGGCCCACGCTATCTAAGCAAGATTTTGTAAAGAGACAATCTGTACGAAAAAAGAGCGCGAGAACATGTCCTATTGGCCATTTTATAAGCTCTCAATTCTATCCCACGCTTCCAGTCTGTAACTCTGTCGGTAAATAGTCATTGGGTACAACGCACGGTCCGGCTACAAGCGTCTGTATTGGCTAGCAATCTATAGCCTTCAAACGTCATGCTTGCTCATCTCAATTTAACAAACTTAATACTAATATTAAGGTTCCGCTCTGCGTTAGCCAATATGACGTCTTGGTAGCCTGTTAGTGGCTGGCTTAAATCTTCACGATTCTACTCCGAATCCAATTCAGAATCGAGTTATAGTCTTCGTTCCCTGAAGCAATCTCCATCACGAATTTATATTTTTCAGATCTGGATGCATCAATATCTAGGTTGTACTCAAGCAGTGTCAACCTCATCAGCACATAACCTGTCCTTTTATTTCCATCGTTAAAAGGATGGTTCGTGACAATGCTTTCAATAATTGCGGCAGCCTTCTCTTCAGGAGTTGGATAGAATTCTTTGTCCTCAATTCCAGAGTTCGGTCTCTCGATTGAAGACTCTAGCATAGATAGATCCCGGATTCCCTGAATTCCTCCGAATCTCTTAATCAAGATCTGATGAATCTTGACCACCTGTTCCTTTGAGATCATTTTGCAAGTTCTTGAAGGAGTTCATGATCCTCCTTCAAGATTCTCCTGAGGTTCAGTGCTGTATGTTCTCCATCTTGTGATGCAGTTTCCAAATCCTTCATAAAATTCAATACATCAGGTAATACCGACTCAGGAAGTGACTCTAGGATCTTTGTGATTTCTTGTCTTACGCCCATCATTACTAAAATTAACAAGATAACGTTTCCAGATAAAAGATAACGTTTCCAGATAAGTTTCAGTTTCATTTTTTGCTTGCCACTAACGGTCCGGCCACAAGCGTCTGTATTGGCTAGCAATCCAAAGCAGTTTACTTTCTTGCTATCACTCTCAATTTAACAAACTTAATACGATTATTCCAGTTCTGATTTGCGTTAGCCAATATGACGTCTTAGTGGCCTGTTAGCAGCTTTACTTCAGTTTCGCAATCAACATCGATTTCCTTAAATCATCCTTCGATATGGTAGGCCTCATGTACGGATATATTCTAATTTGTCGACTGTACATTTCTAATTCAAGTCCTCCCTCGATTTGTTCCGACTTCTCTATTGCCTTAAATAGATCGTCTCTAAATTTCTGTCTGTTCGAATACTGCTCTACTAATCTTAGGATTATATCAGCTATATAGTTCTTTGGATTGGGTGAAGTTGTTAGTCCATGAGGTAATAGAGATACTAAGGCGCTTTCAATACTATCAAGTTCTAGGTAGCAATCAGAGATTCTTGATGCTAGTCCCATGCTATTGTTTTTAATGTCTGTTCCAGAATAGTTAAAATAGCGGTATTTGGTTCTTGCCAACTTGTAGTAGTTCAAGGCTTTCTCAAATTCCTGATTGTTGTACTCAATTGCCCCTAAATTTACAGCCGAGTAGTGTTTATAGTTTGCATGTGTTTCAAAGATCCCCCTAGTATTATCCTCTTCTGCGTCTTCCAAGTCTGCATCAAGAATCCTAGAATAGAATAATATCGCCAGTGAATCCCTGTCTAACTCATCATAGATCTTAGCAGTATTGAAAAGATTCTTTCCATATTGTTCTGTTTTCGGATATCTGTTCGCCAAATCCTCATAAATCTTCACCGCCTCTTCCTTATCCCCTTTCTCGTAGAATTCCTGTGCCTGCTTCGCCCTCTTCAATATCCTTTTCTGTCCAAAAACCTGGAAATTAATTACAAGACAAGATATTATTAATAGGAACTTCATATTTTATTGCTGCTAACGGTCCTGGGCTATGCGGTCGTGCTGGCAAGCGATTCTGAAAGCACTCCCCCGATACCACCCTCACAATCTAACAATTCTTACACATTTTATCAAGAGCTTAAACAGCTATTGCCAGCATGCCGTCATCAGCCCATGTTACCCAGCGTTTCATTCATTTCATGGATTCTCTTCTCAGCTTCTTCTCGAGAGATTCCATTATAATAATCGGTGACAAATGGATGTTCGAAATTCTCATGAGGAAAGATCTCTGGTCTATCAGTTCCAGTGCCTGTCACCACAGTTGTTGGAATATTTGTGGTGTTCTCATAATTGGGAATTGCGTTGCTTAGCCATCCAAAGTACTCCCTCTCGTGATTTTTTTCTTGAAAATTGGATTTATAATCTTCAAAGTTTTGTTCGCTAAGTGAGATCCAAACTCCATAATCTAGCACTTCATCTGAATTTATGATCCGCTGTTTAAGAATTACTCTGATAAAGCGATCAACCTGATCTTCATAACTAATCGTACAAAAATCCTCACTTAGAGATCCAATAGATTCCTTTTCAGACTGAGATAGTTGGAAGTATGGGTCCGGCGAAATGAAAGCCAGTGCTGGCCATTCCTCATGTGATTCTCCACATACTGAACAGTGGTAGCTCTCTCTGGAGTAGACTAGCGTTCTGGATTCTTTAAAGGCTGGTTTTGCTAAATTATTAATCCAATTTACATCGATCTGTGGTAGATGTCTTCTTAACTCTTCTTCAAATTCAATCCATCCCTTAAAATCCTCCGAACAATAAAATGAATTGGACCCTACTTGAATTTCCAAGCAAATCTGGTCCTCTGTTAGGAGATCCCTCTTAAATGCTGTTATGGTTCCAATTTCATTCCATAGAACCTGATTGCTGGCGTTACCATTATTTATTTCAAAGCCATCTCCAAGAATCGAGAGTTCTTGTTTGACTTTCTTAGATTTCATAATATTCACAATCAAATCTAGCAATTTCATGTTCTTGTGAAAGTGTATTATCTACCAAATGCTGGGTAACTCCTGAATATCAGCACCCCTCCAATATCACAACTTCCCTTTTCTTCGCACCGGCCAGGTGTTCAATCCTTAAAAGTACGTATTTTACGTACAGTAGAGAAGGCGTGACTACAAATCATGCCGTGCGGGAAAGATACATCTCAATTTATGCATAGACCGTTGACAAACACTGCTTTATGCGAAGCATCTGAAAATTGGGGGAGATGAGAACACCAGAATTACTTCCCATCGGGCACGGAGGTCTAACCGATTTTATCGGATAAAATCCTTTATTTTCAAAGTACCATCAAAATGCCGAGGTGAGGCCCTTATTCGTCGTGAGCAGTGGCCCACTCCTCCAACAGCCTAATGGCTTTGTACAATACCCCGGCTGAACCACGAAAGGTACCGGAGCCCTCCGGCTGGTTGTCAATGGTGTACCACTCGTAGAATCCGTCATTGTCAATGACGCGCTGAGTCATGGGTAAAAGTTGTTGATAGGCTTCTTCGATAAATCCATGCAAGGCCAATTGCTGGATCATGCGGCCACCAAACCAAGTCCAGTCACCACCGTTTTGATATCCGTACGGATACATCCCCTTATTTTCAAAAGCCCATTCGGGGTAAGGTGGATAGAGCGTGAGACCAATCGACGCCGCACCAGAAGCCTCGACATTGGAGACCATCTTGTTCAGCGAAATCCTAATCTGCTCATGGGTCAATAGACCGGCTTCGATCGCCACGGCCGTACCTCCATGATAATAAATGAGTCCTTCATCAAAATCATCGGGATAAGGAGATTGATCTAAATAAACATGGGGTATGAATTTCTGGTTTTCTTCATCCCAAAGGACCTCCATCACCCGTTGTGCCATTTGATTTCGAATCGGCTGCCATTTCTCCCTCAGATCCGAAAACAATTCCATCAGATTATCCAGTGCGATCAGCATCATGGCATTATCATAGATGTCGATACAATAAGCCGTCTCCTCCGTGATGTAGACACCCCATGGGTGGGTGTGCTGCACATCACCCCAATCAGCGGTGGTAGCACCGTAAATCAACCCATGGGTTGCAGACCAACGCTTGTCTAACAAAAATTGCATCGACCACTCCATCCGCTCCTTGACCGTTAGGTCACCAACCACCAGATCAAGAAAATCACGGCGACCGGTCTTTTTCACATATTTGTAAACCGCCTGAACCAAGGAGCTCTCGTGATCCGTTTCTACCGTATTTTTGTGACCACAATAAATCGGTTCTAGGTCTGAATAAATGTAATCGTATCCACCTTCTGTTTGTTTGGCTCTTTCCTGAGGTATAAATCCATCGATGATGTTGCCATCGGCTCCTTGCAAGCGAAAAAATACCAGTAGATTTTCTTCTAATTCGGCAGCCGGGAACACCTCACACGAAAGTTCAATGAATGTATTGTAGTCACGAATCCAGACCTCACCGTAACCATCGCCTGCATTAAAACCGGTGGTCACCACCTGCCGTGCTTTCTCCTTAACCACGGCAAAAGCAGGATTTTCGAGAATACGCTTCGCCAATTCTGCTTGAGGCGGTGATGGGCTGCATCCCACGATCAAAAGACCAATTAATGGCCAGCAGATTGATATCCTTATCATTTCACTCATTTGACATGGAAGGGGGTACCTTTTCGATACCCCAGTTTGTATTCGGTTCTGGGCCCAATGTAAAGGTTAAAGTACCACCTTGCACTAATTCTCGTTGATACATCCAACAATTATTGACGGATTTTCCATTGAAAGTGACCGATTGGATGAAGGTATTTTCCGGACCTTGATTTTCTGTTTCAATGATCAGTGTCTGCCCCAAGTAATAATCACCATCTAACTGAATGGTTATTTTATCGAAAAGCGGACTGGCAAATTGAAAAGTAGGATTGGCAGCGGCATGGCCCTGTACATCGAAAAGGCCAATGGCCGCAAGAACGTACCAGGCACCCAACTGACCTTGGTCTTCATCTTGGCCAACGCCATAACCATGTAAGGGCTCAGTGCCATAAAACTCATTGCAAATGGCCCGAACCCATTTTTGGGTGAGCCAGGGTTTTTTCGAATAATTAAATAACCATGCATTGTGCAAGCACGGTTGATTGCCGTGATTGTACAATTTCTCAACGCCAGAAAAACTGTGAATTTCATCTGCATTACCACCAAACATACTTTTTTGAGCCTGGTCAAACATGGTTTCTAGCCGCTCATTAAAAGTAGATTCACCCATCAAGCCAATCAAGCCTGCAACATCATGAGGAACATACAAAGTATATTGGTAGGCGTTGCCTTCCTGAAATCCATCCCAACCCTTCATCGGATCAAAATCTGGGATAAAAGACCCATTTTCCAATTTGGGTCGGATAAACTTGGTTTCGGAATCAAACAGATGGCGATAATAATCTGCTTGTTGCCTTAATTGAGTATAGTTAGCCCCGTCCTTGAGTGCTTTAGCAAGATTGGCAACCGCATAGGAACTAAAACTGTACTCCAAGGTGTGTGATCCACCAAAATTAAATACCCAACCATTGGAGATAACCGTATCCCGGTAGGGAATGTATTTATTTTTCACAAAGTAACTTAAATCGTATTTACCATTGCCGAGGTTGCGACCATGATATTCCAGCTCATTCTTGATGGCTGCTTCATAACCCGTGGCCACATCAAAATCACGAATGCCGAGATGATAGGCAGACGCCAGTAAAAGGCCCTGAAAATTAGTTTGCACCCCATTGGTAAAGACGCCATTGGCCGCTCCATCATGCAACCATCCGCGATCCAAATAAAAGTCAATATTAGATTGTACATACGAACTCAACCGATCTGGATAGGCCAGACCCCAGAGTTGGCTTAAGTTCCAAAATCCACCCCACATGCCATCGGTATTGTAGTGCTGATATTGCGGATGGCCTGCGGCGTCAAGGGGTGTTTTGCCGATCTTGTCATCCCCTAGTGGGTAGTCTCCATTGACATCGTTGGAAATACCTCGACCCAGCAGTGCGTGATAGAGACCTGTGTAAAATTTTATGCGGTCAGCCTTGGTACCTCCTTCTACCTGAATCTTCTGCAAAGCCTGGTTCCAGATCTCCAAAGATGATTTTCGTACTGATTCAAAATGCTGGCCCACCGTTTCGCGATCAAGATTTAAGCGAGCATTTTCGATGGAAGTATGGCTGAGCCCAGTCTGGATTTCCAGTATTTCTCCCGGCTCCATGCGGTAGGTTAAATAAAGTCCATTATTGATCCCGGAAGTTTCAGTGGCCCCAATTTCAATCTCCGTGTCGATAAAGGCACCGCTTTGATTTGGTTTCTTATTAACCCTCGCTACAAAATACATCTTGACCCGCTTGCCGGGATCACAGAACTTAGCATATTCTGGACTCGTCTCAATAAACCCTTCGATTTCCGTACTGTTCAAAATCCGGGCGTGAGTGTTTGTAACATCACTACTTTCTCCCTGCTTATGACCAATGTCCAAAATAAGGTGAGCGGTATCGGCTTCGGGAAAAGTATATCGATGGTACCCTACACGCTCCGTGGCTGTCAGTTCGACCTGAATATCATAATCTTCTAACATTACCCGATAATACCCAGGCTGGGCGATCTCTGTCGATTTATTTATTCTCGAGCGATATCCCGCATCCGGATCCTCCAATGAGCCCGGTGTCGTTTTTAATGCTCCGACGATCGGCATAAAGACCAAACCTCCAATTTGAAACTCATGAAAATGTCCAAATCCCTCCACCGAACCATGCCGGTCATCATACCCGGTGGGTCCCCATCCGCCGTCGCTGTTATACGCATTAGTGTGGGGGGCCAATTTGGCCATTCCAAATGGACGTGCAGCGGGTGTGTAGAAAAACCACCTGCCGTGCACCGATCCAATTTGCGGATCTATATATTGAGTGAGATCCGGAGGTTGAGGTGTCGACTCCTCTTTGACCTCACTACAGTTTGCTAGGCAAAGCAACATCAGGAAAACAGCCGGAAGATAGGGTACGCGTAGGTTACGTCGATGATTCATCTAGATTGCAATGTAATGTTTTACAGCTTGCTGCAATGCTTCTAGCGAACTATATTCGGGTAAATACACCCACATCACTAATTCTGCTGCATCGGTGTATTCATCCAGTAGCGCTCGAGCATACTCGAATCTAGATGTATACAGTTTCGGTTCAGTGGTACATCTTTCACATAGCATGGATCGTGGAAATTCCGACCCGACACATACTCCTGTGCAAATAATTCTCTGAATTGATAAAACTCCAAATACTTCTTGTGATTCAGGATACGTCCTTCCTCATCTTTCAGTTGGTGTACTAAAAAGCGAACATTTTCCTGGTCAAAAACACTCCTTTTCATTTTGATCCTGACTCCCTTCCCTTCTACTCGGATGCTTGCAATTTTTAATCGCTTGTCATCCAAAAATAAATCATAGTTTTCAATAGCGGTACATGATGTGGTATCGATAAAATGATTAAACTTAATAACCAATTCCTTACGATGAATATCTTCAGGATCCCAGTACGCATCGACGAAGCGAAAGAAGGTAGTATCTTCAACATCTACCACCTTAAATATATTATTGAACGAAATGTATCGAAGTCCCATCTTTCCATCCAATCTCGGCTGGTATCCATATTCTAACACCAATTCAAACATCTTCTTACTTGGTAGACCATTTTTCATATAATGACTTACGTATTCCAGTTTATGGATTGAATAATCCTCTGGTTGAATATAGATCGATCCAGAGAGTTGAAGTGAATCCTTAATCAAAGATGACCTAGCAACAAAATTGATGCGGTACAATCGCAACGCCCCGTTATAAATAATGAGAGGCTCTTCAAAAAGATGATTTTTCACAAAGTCACGCGCCATGATTTCTACCATGGAGAATGACCGTATCTTGAAATTTCGAACGGCATCGTGAATGAGTAGCACAAATAGTTCATTGCCTCCCCGGTCGGGCAAATCGGCATTTTGAATAAACTTATCTGTACTCTGAATATCCGTGTGTAAGGTTGTATCGTAATAGGGGGACATATCCAGCCGCTCAAAGGCTTGGTTTTCTTGATAGCTCAAGAGAAGATGGTGGTTTTCAGGAGAGTGTTTGTTAAATCCATAGTCCTGGGTATAAATGATGCCCTCATTTAGATTATAGTATTTTTCCAATCGTCGCTGATAATCTCGATAATATCCAATAAAGTCATGTTTGTTCAAAGGGTAATTTTTCCGAATCCTCCGAATGGCACGGTCGACGATTTGTTGACTGCTTAGGGTTTTGCGACCAGCAACGATCTCTACTCGAACCGTTTCGTAAATATTTGGCGTCAACTTGATGACATTTCGAGACTCTCGCTTCAACATGGCGAAGGAGATCGCCATGCGTTGATATCCGATACAACTCAATATCAGGCTGTCTCTGCCAAAAGCAGGTCGATGCATAAATCTAAAATCACCGGCATCATTCGCATAGAGCCCAAGATTGTGCTCCTTGAGTACGATGGTGACAAAGGGAATCGGCTCTAAGGTATGGGCATCTAAGACCTGACCTGTCACAAATGATTTTGATTGGCCATTGGCTTCCAATGCAATCAGCCATATCAATAAACCACAAGCAATCAGCCGGGACAAAGGGATCCATTTCTTACCGTTTAATCCTGGGCCTACACATTTCATCCTAATTTCTAAAATACGTAATCGACCGATTTTCCGAACCTTGCCTTTTGTTAAGGTTTCTGAAAAATCAGCACAACGAAAAGGGGCAAGCTCACCGCTCACCCCTGCTATAAAATCTATTTAAGTCAGAAATCTAGTGCCCTAGCAGTCTATATCAGCAAAACCGGTGTCCCAACAATGCCATTCGGAGTCCCCAAATCTGGCGGCATCCTTGACCCGGCCATTTTCGTGGCTCTCGTGCCACTGAATTTCTAGTAAATTGGAAGTCGCTGCTCGATATACATCATAGGCTCGATTAAAATCACTGGCTCCATCATTTTCGCGATATTCGATGTAATCTCCCTGGTCGGCACTACCCGGAATGATGTTGGTATAGCGGATCGATGCTTCGCCATCTTCATTGGCTGCCAAATAGTCGATGCTGATAAAGGGCTGTGGGTTTTCAGGACGGTGGTGTAGCGTCCAACTTGCCCTGCTGCCGTCGGTTGCAATCACTCCGGTATACCATCTAACTTTCGAAAATCCACCACGTTGCGCGATGTCCATGTCCCATTGTACTTCGTCGTCACTGATAAATCTCGCTGATAATTCCACATCATAAGTCGCACCATCGGCGGTATGAGCATATGACCACAGCCAAACACCATTGCCTTGAAATACCGGATCATGATTAAACGCTTCGGCAAAGGATGCTACTGGGATGACCGTATTCAGGCCAACCACCAGGTTCCATACGACCACATTACTTACAGAATGAAACCAATTTCGATAGGTGGGCAGACTACGTCCATTGCTGCCACCTTCCAGATCATTGGTATCTGCCTTTTCAAAGCCAGCAAAAGGCATCAATAAAGTTTCCATCGGTGGCAATTTAGGTGCTACCTGGTCGTCCGCATCGATGATGGGATCTTCTTTCACACAAGAGGTCATCAAACCCAGGGATAACATGATCAAGAAAAAAAATCTCACATTTTTCATAATTAACGTTTTTTATAGATGGGTCTCAAATGGTTAAAGAATGTTGGCAGACCTTCTTGCTTGCTGCCTTTCACCTTTTATACCCGAAAGTGAACCTGCACCCTTACTCCAAGACATTTTTTTTTGAAACTTTTTTGATGGGAATGAATCGAGGTCCTGAAATCACCTGCAAAAAGTGGTCCCAAATGAAGCGATGGCAGCATCAACTTTGCGTCGCAAAATTACGCCTCAACCTCAACTGAGTTGCGTATTGCACGTGACATGCTGATTCATCTTGCAACCAAGGTATCTGAAACAACCGCGCACAAAGCGAAATAACCGAGGGCTCCATCGATGTTTGAGGTGGGATTGCTGGCACTCACGTCAAAGAGTCCTCCTTGCCAAGTAGTCTCTAATGCGATGGACCGGAGATACTGGGCGAAGTCAGGGCTTAAACCAAACTTCTTTACGATGACCTGACTACCGGCTGGGAAATAAACTTTTTCTCGCGGAGGAAGAAAAATCTGACTTCCGTCCACTGTGGAAAAAGTGTAAAAGAACAATTTAGCTCGGTTGGGTCCCGCTGGATTCAGATGTCGCCAGTCGACATGGACTTCGTACATCGATTGTTCGAGTGGATGGTAGGGACTGCCCAGCAGCGTCAGTTGCAAACTGTCTGGACCCGCCAACGATTCGAATGTGATAGGGGGTAACGGCGTGACGAACGAGAGTTGTGCCTCAGCCTGATAGGTCTGATCCTGCCACCTTATTTGCAATTCATAACGCTGATCCTTGTCAATGGCAAAAGGAAATATACTGAGGTAGTGTCCTGGTTCTTCCCTCACTGGATCAAATAAGACCTGTCCCCCCGCACCCCGCAATTGTACCAAGGCCTGCTCGATGGGTAGCGCACGCCCTTCCTGTGCTAGAAAGTTTTCAGATAAATAGATGGATTGTTGCTTGAATTCGTTCGTAAGGATGGCGTCGACCACCAATCGGCCAGATTCACCGGGAGTCAGTGGCCAATCCACCTGTTCTTCGCAGGCATAGAGCATCACCGCCAGGAGGCAAAAGCAAATCTTAGGACCGAAAAGGTTGACTACCCTCATCACAGACTAAATTTGTAGGTGACGGAAGGAAATAGGGGTATTAAAGACGCCTGCGTCGTCACCAGATTTCTCTCCAGGGCATAATTGGTCTGGATCACGGGTCGGTCGTCGACATCAATAACTTTATTGAAATTTACCGCTGCGGCATTCCTTCGATTGAGTGCATTGTAGATGGACAAGTTCAGGCTGTGTTGAAATCGACGATCGGTCTTTCGATTTAATCGATACTGCAAGGCCAAATCCAGTCGGCGATACGACGGCAACCGGTCGTTGTGCTTCTCACCAAAAATGGGTACCACCTGGTCATTAAACCGATAAAATCCATTAGGACTTGAGAAAGCCGAACCCGTATAGGCGGTGAAGTAAGCCGACAATAGCAACCGCGGAGAACATTGATAATGCAGCATGGCTGAGAAGTCGTGCGGCCGATCCTGGAATGCCGGATACCAATGCTCGTTGTTGATTCCGGGGGTTCTGCGAAAAACTCTAGACCAAGTGTAATTTAAATATCCATGCAATCGCCCCACCTTTTTCTCTGCCGAAAACTCAAGACCATAGCTCTCTAATTCTCCGAAGAGAAACTCACCTTCCAATAATGGGTTTAGAAGAATATTAGCATGTGGCCGATAATCAATTTGCTCACGTAATTTTTTATAATAGGTGGCGATCGAAAATCTTGTCTTCAAGCGGTCGGAGGTGGTCGTAAAATTAAGGTCGACTTGATCACCGAGCTGAGGCTGAATATTTGGACCGCTGGGCAACCATACCTCTAAGGAATTAAATGGTGAGGTACTATTGCTAATTAATTGCAAAAATTGATGATACCGGCCGGCGCTGAGTTTGAAAAAAGATGCTGATCCCAGTTCATAGGTTATACTTAGCCGCGGATCCACATTGAAAAAGGATCGATAAGGTCCGGCTGCTGCTGCAATGGTGTCTACCAACTCCGACTGATTGAACAGCAAGTACTCGGCGGGACCGATGTTATCCCAGGAGGGTAGCCGAAGACCGAGATCGATTTGCCAGCGCTTTCCGACCCTAAACTCAGACTCATAATAAACCACCCGCTTCCGAGCTCGTCGTTCATTGATTTCTGGTACCAAGGAAAGCAAATTGCCACTGGCTATTCGTCCTGGATTGAAACCGTAGGCTGCAATTTCCAGCCCAAATCGGGAAGTGACATTAGCCTTGGATATCTGGGTAAAATCCCATTTCAAACTCAAAGTGCCAATACCAGATTCCCAGGCATCCTGGTTGAGAAACAGCCGATAGTTGTATGCCCCAGAGTATAATATCAGGTTGGCAAACAGCCTGGGGCCAAAGAGATGATTCCATCGCAAGGTTGTGGCAGCATTACCCCAATTCACTCCGCCCAGTCCATCTGAGCTATTACTAAGCCGATCTGCAGCCGTAATCAAAGTGAAGAAAATGCGATCTCGCTCATGAATCTTGTGATTCCACTTAAAACTAAAGTCACCAAAAGAGACTTCAGCATCGGGATTGGAATTCTGATAAATCCACTCAAAATTAGAACGTCGAAGCGACGTAAAAATGGAGCCTCTCTTTTTAGCCGTGGGAAACTCAACGGAAAAACGATTCACCAACGGATTCAGCGAACCGGATAATTTAAATCTATTTAAATTTCCATCTTTAGTTCGAATGCTGACTATCGAAGAAAGTCGATCGCCGAGACTAACCGGCACATCGCTCTTATACACTTTTATTTCCTTGGTGAAATCCGGAATGACCATGGAATAAAATCCGAACAAATGCGCCGGATTAAAAATGGGTGCATCATCAATGATGATCAAATTCTGATCTTTACCACCCCCACGGGTATAAAAAAATGCCGATCCATCTCCATGCCCTTTAATGCCAGGTAGCGTCTGCAATCCCTTAATTAATCCAGCTTCACCACCAAACTCTGGCATATTACTTAAATCCGAAGCAGACATCGAGGGGGCACCTAAATGACCACCAATGGCAGCAGCAGGAAGGGTTACTAGGACATTGGGTAGATCGAGGGCCTCAATGGATAAATATCGATCTATTTGAACATCGGTATTTAATCGAATGTCTTGCGTCTGCTTTTGGTAACCGATGTAGGAAAAAACCAACTGATGATCTCCTTCACGAAGGGAAAGAGAATAGTAGCCAAAGGCATTGGTTACGGCCCCGCGGGCACCTCCAGCCACTGCCACGGTGGCACCGATCAGTGATTCACCGGTAAGGGAATCTGCCAAATATCCACTTACGGTGTAAATCGGAACTACCGGGCTGTCTTCGGCCAGGTTGAGGATGATTTGGTCATCCACAAAAACATACCCAATAGCAGCCTCCTGCTTCAGCACTTCCAGTACCTTGGCCAGTGATCCCCTGCTTAAACCAAAGGGAATAGATTGGCTGGGGTCAATGTCTTCCGTGTTGTAAGAGAAATCAAATCCTGTTTGCTCGGTAATGGCAGACAATAAGTCGCCGATGGTTACCGAATTCGTCGTCCAATTAAAGGTCAGTGGTGTTTCTTCCTGCCCCGACAGGGATGTGGTAAAATAAAGTAGAGACACCGTGATAATCCAACATCTGAGCATAGAATTCTTCGGATCAGAAAATAATGTGTGACAGTCCAATAATTATTCCAAGGTTGGCCACCAAGGGATGGGTTATTTGCACTTGTTGCCGGTAAAAACATATTCTCCATCCACTACTTTCGCCTCTAATTTGAGTGTTTTTTCAATGATCTCCACGATGGTTTCTAAGGATTTATTGGTAAATGTTGCAGTCATTCGACAAGCTGCAATAACCTCATTATCTAACTTAATTTGGGTTTGAAAGTGATTGTTTAATGCCTCCACAATGCTGGCCAGGGTTTGATTTTCAAATCGCAACACTTCCGATTGCCAGGCCAAATAATTTAGATCGACGTTTTCTGCCTTAGACAATTGCTGACTCGATCGATCGAAGAGCCCCACCTCCTCGGCCTTGAGCACCACCTCTTCTGCACCCACTCCGACAGATACCGATCCGGACTTTACGATGACCCGTACTGTATCCACCTCGCTTTTGGCATCCACATAAAACGAGGTGCCCAGTACTTCGACGGTGATCTCGCCAGCCTTAACCACAAATGGTCGTTCCTCATCGCGATCTACTTCAAAGAATGCGTCACCCTGCAAATGCACCTGACGTTCTTGATTACTTCGATCAAATCGATAGGTCAACATCGTTCCTTGGTTTAAAGAAACGTGCGAACCATCGGGAAGATCACTTGAAACAATACCCGTATCCGCTTGCAGCTGCAGTTCCTTTGGTGAGCCAAGTGTCAACATGGCCCATAAGCCCACGCCAAGAAGTAATGCAATGCCAGCCGCCAACCGCCAATTGAATGCTGAGGTAGACTTCGTTGAAGGTTTCAGGACAACCGTCTTGGCAGGCTGCGTCGTCTGGCTTGCCACTGCTTTCCAAGATTTCTCCAATCCGGCAACTTCTACTTGATCTGTCAGGGAAGAGATGGTCCAGGCACGTTTTGCCGCAACAAAGTGCTCCCTATTTTTGGCACTTGCACTTACCCAAGACTCCAATTCCGCCACCTCGGCCTCCGTAGTGTTTCCGCTAAGGTAGGCCCCAATGAGGGTTAGTTGTCGTTCCGGTATGTCTTTGCTGGACATGATCTGATGCCAAATTAGTCGTTTACAATTTTATTACACCTAAATATCCTTTTACCCCTAGCTGGATGTCAAATATTTCAAAAGAATGTTCATTCCGCCTATCAACCAACGCTTTTTGATCCCCATCATTTCGTTTCAAGTTTCGGCATAGATGCCCACCATTGCAAGGTTGCCCGTGTCATTTTCTGAACCAATGGTCTTTCGGACTCCGCTAAATTATTCGTTTCACCCGGATCATGCTCCAAATCATATAACTCTGGTCGTGATCCATCATAGTCACACAATAGTTTCCACTTTCCTTCTCGCATGGCCAGATCGGGTAAATTCTCAAATCCATAGTAATTCTTGCGATCTGGAGGTCGACTAAAAAATAACGCTTTACTTCTTGAGGTACGATCTCTGCCGAGCACGACATCGATCAGATTTTCGCCGTCGTAACGCGTTTCATCGGGCTGAGCTCTCTGCACAAAGGCCGCAATCGATGGTGGCAAATCAATGGCAGAAAAAACGGAATGTCGATTGCGGGTCCCCACTGCTTTGCCAGACATAAATCCAGGTCCCCAAACGACCAGCGAAGACCGGATCCCGCCTTCGTACAAGTGTGTTTTATAACCCTTCAGATTTCCTGCTTGACCAGCTCCGAGCTCTGGTCCATTGTCGGAGCATATCAAGATAAGGGTCTGATCACGCAATTCCCCGTCGTTCCTAACCACGTCAAACAGCGTCTTCATTTGCCGATCCATTGCCTCCAGGACCGCCAGATACAGAGCTCGTTTGCCTTTTTCCTTAGCCACCCCATATTCCTGGTAGGGAGGCCAGAAAGGACTGTGCACGTCATCCGGCCATAAGTTGAGGTAAAAGGGTTTTTCTTCGGCTTGGGCTTCTTTAATAAATCCAATGGCCGCATCAATGAATCCGGAAGTAATCTCGGATCTCTGCATCCAAGTCACCGGTTCACCAAGGATTTCGGCTTTCTCCCAGATGCGACCTACCTTGCCCGTCTCGTCTTTGGTGAGTGGAAGCAGCTTGGCACCCATCCCTTCAAAATTAGTTAGCGACTGGTCAAAACCATATTCTGTAATGGATGGCGCTTCAGCTACATCCCGCTGTCCACCCATGTGCCATTTTCCAAAATGGCCCGTCTTATAGCCTGCTGCCTTTAGGCTCCGTGCCAACATGGGTGCAGTGGGATCAAGCCAATGGGCCATGCCACGCTCACGGTTGTGTTTTCGGTTGCTTAAATAAGACGTGATATGATATCGCTGGGGATACTGACCGGTAGAAATCGCCACCCGCGAAGGAGAGCAAATCGGAGCGTTGACATAAAATTGCTCAAAGACCAGGCCTTCTCGTGCCAATCGATCGATGTTTGGGGTTTTGGCTTCGGTATTTCCGAAACAGGAAAAATCTGACCATCCCATGTCATCAATAAAAATCAAAATAACGTTAGGTTGTGTCTGGGCGCACACTTGATGAATTGAGCCCAGATAGCAAAACAGGCCAATCAGGAATACCATCAGTTTTTGGTGTTGTCCTAGGTTGCCATCCCTCGCCGCAAATAGTGGGATCATCTGAAGGTTTTTGTTGTCCTCACAGTCCGTGCAATAAATAAATGAATAGCCAAAAGACCCCTAGCTTTTCACGCAGAATTTTCAATGCCTTAGACATATGCACTTCTACCGTTTTTACAGAAATATTCATTTCCTCCGCAATTTCTCGATATTTCATTTCTTGATTGCGACTCTTTTCAAAAACCTCTCGACATTTTGAAGGTAGTGAATCCAACGCCCGTTGAATTTTTTGCCTCAACTCATCAAGCTCAAAGTCAGGCTCTTCCATGGGTGTGATAAAATCAGCACATTCGATGTCTAACAATTCAGAGCGGAATTTCTTGTGGTCTCTCAGATAATTCAGGCTGCGATTTCTCACGGATCGAAATAAGTAAGCACGCAT
Organism: Saprospiraceae bacterium; assembly: GCA_965223215.1. Taxonomy (GTDB): domain Bacteria; phylum Bacteroidota; class Bacteroidia; order Chitinophagales; family Saprospiraceae; genus JABDMH01. Next base: position 2,785,452 of record CBDCVZ010000010.1, read on the forward strand.
CGATTGCGCTGGGTCAATGTTTGCTCGATTCTCCCAGAAACTGATAAAAATTTTTTGGACCACTTCCTGCGCTGCATCGTGATCATAAACAAATTGGCGGGCAAAACGACATAAATCATCAAAATGGGATCGAAAAAGATCCTCAAATTGCTGGCTATCCAATCCATCTACTGGACTAGCTCGCATAAACTAGTAATTTAAGCTTAGACGAAATTAGACATTGCAGTTTTTTCAGGAGTACCAGGGTAGTGAAAGTAATAAATGGGAGAAATTTCATGTGGAACTAGAAATCAAACGTAACCATCGAACTAAAAAGTGCAATCAAGGAATCTGAAACTAGTGCTCCGTTAACAAATGCAACCCCAGCATCCAGTCTTGACATACTTTGCGCCAACCCTCGACACTTCCTTGACCCTCCGCAAAGGAAAAACCGTGGCCGCCGCTTTCGTAAATATGTAAAGCTGCCGGCACTCCGTTTTTTCGTAATCCCAAATAGTAACGGACACTATTTTCAGGGATGACCACCTGGTCATCATCCGCATGAATTAGCAACGTAGGAGGCGTTGACTCGGTAATCTGTTTTTCATTGCTAAAAAAGAGTTCCATATCGGAAGTTGGCGCATCTCCAATGAGGTTCTTTCTAGACCCGGTATGCGCTAAGACCGTGTCCATAGTTATCACCGGATACATTAAAATTGAAAAATTGGGCCGGCAGGAGAGTTTCTCCACTTCTAAATCTGCCTGGCTATTCCCTTCATCAAAATGGGTGGAAAGCGTCGAGGCCAGATGACCTCCCGCTGAAAATCCCATGACACCTATCTTCTCAGGATCGATGCCATATTCATTTGCCTTCAAACGAACGGTTCTCATGGCCCGTTGGACATCCATCAAAGCAACTTTGCTTTTGCATGCTTCTGACTCCCAATGAGGCAGGCGATAACGCAGCACAAATGCCGTGACACCCAGCTCTTGAAACCAGGCTGCTATTTTAGTCCCCTCCCAATCCCAGGCGAGGACCGTGTACCCTCCTCCAGGACAAATCACAATGGCACTGCCAGTATTCGATGCTACTTTAGCAGGATAAACCAACATTTCTGGTTTCTGAACCTTACTGATGATCTGACCAATATCTTTCTCAACGATTTCCATCTCTAAATCGCTGGTACAGGGTATGCCCTCAGGATAAAGGGGTATCCAGGTATCCTGAGCCAAGGCAAGCCTTGAAAAAGTGACCATCAATACGAACATGCAAAACAATGAAACTGATTTTTTCACCTGGTTGCTTTTAAATGGACGTTCTTTAAAATTTGCAGGGAATATATGAGAAATTAAGGGCATCCTTTAGATGGACGCTAAGAATCATTTAATCCTTCTCAACCAAAACCGGCGGATTTAGATAAATCGGAAGACAGCCAGACCCTTTCGCTGACCTCAGAAAATTTTCATGATTTACGGTCAGAAAAGACCTCAACCTGCGTAGCTAGGCAATGGTGATTTGCCGACGAAATGGCGTGTATCCCGTAAAATAAACACTTTCAGCATCAATCTTCGCTTCCGCCCCTCGCAATTGAGTGTATTCATGTTGAGAATCAAATCCCTGCACGTTAATTTGATCATCTCCAACTCGATAGGAGAAATCCGTCTCAAGTGGTAAATGCGAGTCGGGCTCTTGCGGCAGCTTACGGGTTTGATTTAACACACCTCCCTTGCGAAAGGCCAATTCCAAGGCCACGGGCACAAAGTCGGTACCGGTCAGGGCGATGTCAATGGCAAAACTTCCGTCCGTTTCTGAAATAATAATTTCTGCATGCAGCTTTTGCACCTCACTCTGGGGTCGGTTTTTACGAGGCATTTCTTCCCAATTGCCAGTGTCTGGCAAACTGTCTACCGGATAAGGCTGATAGTAGGGGCCTTCCCAGTCCTGGGTCAAACGATACTCACCTCCGCGAACTTCTAATTTTTCAGCTACAAACTGTCCTTTGCCAAAAAAAGCACTGGCTAATCGTGTCGCTTGTAGTACTGCGTTGCCCTTCTGAAAGGTGAAAAAAGCAGAATTTTTCGCTAGAATCGATGCGTCGACTCGACCTCGTCTAATCCGAACCATCTGAGAATGTGGAAAGTGTTTGACATAGTGGTCTGGTATCTCTGAAATCGGCGGTGGTCGGAGCAGTGATTCATCTTCAATTAAAAACAGGAGATTAAGGGAGAGACTTCGTATGGGAATGTCTTGCTGAATTTTTACAGCCATGGCACCAAATGCTCCATTCTGATCGTGATGCGCCATATACAGATAAGAATAGTAATAGGGCGCAAAATTTCGGGCTAGGTATTGATCCTGTCGACGAGAGGCTTCGGTGGCAATCTCACCGTTCGGATGTTCATGATAGAGGGTCATTTCCAAATTACGTCGTACAGGTTCAAACAAGTCATCTTTGCCCAATATACGAGCAATCGTGATTAGCCAGCGATCACATAATGGTGAATATACACCGGTGCTACGCTCGGTAAATTGTCCATCCGGATCGATGTCGATTTTTTCCCGCAACCAAGTTTCAATGCGCTCCAAATAAGCTGGATTGGGAAATAATTGGTTTAATCTTGCCAAGGCCATACATACTACCCAACGGTGATTGGGCGTATGAATGCCTCCCACAGCAAGGGCCTCACCACAACGCAAAAGGAACTGTTTGATTTTATCTAAGGCCGGCTTCAATGCGGCATCCGACCGTTGCAACATGATGGGATAGGCCAAGGCAATTGGCTCCACAATAAAAGCCACATCCGGAGTGCTGTGAAAATTGGTGGTGAGAAGATCGATGGTCCCGTCGGAATGTTGCTTGCGCAGCAAAAAGTCAATAGCAATGTCAAGCGCCTCCAGTACCAGGGGGGAGTGATGAAACTTCGAATTTTCTAAAACGTAGCCGGCGCCTAATCGATTAATGGCCCAACCGGACGTACCCCGCAAGGCAATTTTATGTTGATTTAAGAATCCGCCATGATCGGTGTCTTGGTTGTCGGTCACTTGGCGCTCCAATAATTCTTCAATCAGGTCGTCATTGACTGAGATCAAACGGCTAAGAAAGTCTGCTGGCTCAGCAGGCTCACCTTCTTGGCAACTTAAGATGAGAAGAGGTAGATAGGCTGCAGCAACTCCTGCACTCGAATATTTAATCCATTTTCTCCTTTCCATATACCCTTTTCTATTCGTAAAAAACTGGTTCCAAAAATTCCCCACGAAAGAGTTTTCGAGTCGCATCCAAACTCTCACCGAAGCAGGGGCAGCAGCTACCGATCCGACATGGACGGTGGCGGGTTAGCGGCACCCCACTTTTTGTTAGGCTGGCTACCCAGGTTAAGCATCAGATGCCCCCCTTTGACCAAATCAGCATGGTACATCCAACAATTATTCCAGTCGTGACCATTTAATTCGGCCGAATTAATAAATTTATTTACAGCCGAATTATTTTTGGTTTCGATGATAAATTGTTTTCCTGGATAATATTTTTCGTCGAGGTGAATGGTGATCTTATCAAAAATCGGGCTGCTGAATTCGTATACGGGTTTTTGAGCACAACCACCGCGCAGTGAAAACAGTCCCATTTTCATTAGGATGGCCAGTGAACCCATTAATCCCTGGTCTTCGTCTCCACTATAACCAAATTGCGGTGAAATACCACTATATACTTTTTCGACCACTGCCCGGCTCCACTGCTGAGTCAACCAGGGTGATCCCGCATAATTAAATAAAAAAGCAGTATGCATGGAGGGTTGATTGCCATAATTAATGTAAGCTCGACGGTTTTCCTTTGTCACCTCCACATCATGTGATTTGCCGCTGGTAAAATCATGGCCTTGAGCCGATTCAAATGACTGATTTAAACGTCGTCGAAAAATATCTGCGCTACCAAATAAATCAATCAAACCAGCAACATCGTGGGGCACCCACCAAGTAAACTGTGCAGCATTTCCTTCCACCCATCCGTGCCCGTAATTTAATACATCCATCGGATGCTGCCATGCTCCATCTACCTTGCGCAACCACATGGTACTGCTGTCTGCATGCCAAATATTTTGATAATGGTAAGCACGATTTTTAAAATAGATGGCATCAGCCTCCCGGTCCAGTGCGGAGGCAAATTCTGATAGGGTCCAGTCTTGGTAGGCATTTTCCAGGGTCTGGCCCGATCCATCTTCGTGAAAACCTCCCCTACTTTTGGGTAATGGATACGGAATGTATCCGCGATCCAAATAATATTCCAAACCGCCACCCACATAGCTATCATGTTCATAGCCTGCTTTTGACATCAAACCACCGGGCAAGTGATTGCGCTTGGCCCCTTCATAGGCCTTCTGCACATCGAAGCCACGAATACCTTTTTGATAGGCACTGACGATGAATGGGGTACTGGAGGCCCCAGTCATGACATAGGTGTAATTGCCTCCGGATGGGCCCCGCGGAATCAAGCCACCATCTTCATACATCAACAGCATAGACTGAACAAATTCCTCCGAAACACGGGGGTAGACCAAATGCCACAGCGTATTCAGGGTCCATTGCGCCCCCCAAAAGCTATCGGAATTATAGTGATTAAAGCGTGGTTGTCCTGCGTCATCTAAGGGGATCTGCCTAATGCGGGGCCGATCTCCAGTCATATCGCAGTAGGTGCCTTGGGCATCGCTGATCATTCTACGGCCCTGCAGAGCATGCCATAAATCCGTATAAAATCGCTTCTGTTCGATGAGGTCACCCCCCTCGATCTCAATTTTTGACAACCAATCGTGCCACACTTTTCTGGATTCTGATCGCACCTGATCAAAGTTCCAATGGGGAATTTCGGCTGAAATATTATTTCTTGCCTGTGCCATGCCAGTGTATGAGATGCCCACCTTAAAGAGAACCTGCTCCGCCTGATCTGTGGGGAAGGTGAGATAAATTCCCGTTTTTGGGCCTTCTACTTCATCCACTTCACCCAATAGCTTGCCATCCTTCCAACCTGATATGCGCTCTACATCCTTACTTACCTGCAACACAAAATATACATACGTCGCCTTTGGTCGCCGGCGTGTTGGGCCCATTAAAGCATAGCCTTCTACCTCACGATCACTCACTTTCCTGGCAAATCCAGCTTCGGTATCGCAAGGACCTAGATAAGTGGAAAAATCAATCTGAAAATGGCTTTGATTCGAACTGGGATAGGTGTAACGGTGCATACCCACCCGGGTCGAAGCCGTGAGTTCGACATTGATTCCATCTTTTTCTAGATACACCTGATGGTAACCCGGGGCCACTTCCTCACGATCGTGCGAAAAGGATGATCCATAGCGGTCGGGGCCCAAATGGCCGGCGAAAGCTCCCGTACTCGGAAACACGGGGATGCCAGATAATTGCCATGCATGCACATGACTAATGGCCCGAATGGTATCTTGGTTATAGCGATAACCCGAATTCCAGGCACCACCGATGACCATGTCGGGACTCAGATTGACCATCCCAAAGGGTCGGGTAGCGGAATTGAAAAAGAACCATCGAGAATTGGCCGCATCCACGAGCGGCTCCACTAAATCAACGGGATCCGGAGATGATTGGGCATATCCCTGTGCAATGGTCAAGGCCAAGGTCACCGTCATTAATATTCTTACCAGCGATCGATTTATCATGAACTCATCTTTTCGTTGTGACTCTATCCTGCCCTTTCGGCTGACTAAGAATTTTGATGAAAGGCAAGATTAAGCGCCAAAAAGTAAGGCATTACTTTGATCCTTCAAAAAAATAAATGATAGGTGACATTAGTATATGGCCATAGAATCTTTTTCCACCCCCTCTATAACCCAAAAAAGCCAGGGCGCTCCCCTCTCCCTTTCGGGAGACTGGCAAGCCAGCGGGGGAAATCTGAGGCCCACAGACCAACTATACAATCCTGTCTACCAACCAATTTTATCACTCTTGACTAACCAGGAAGGATCTCAATCTCTTTAATTGATCCGTATTGATCAGGTCCACGTCAAGCGCTAGCAACTGCCGCCACACTGCAGGTGAATCTGACGAATTCCAAAAGCGAACCTGATAATCTTTGCTATGTGCAGTTTGCACAAACTGGTTTAATACTTCGATTTGATCAGACTGCAGAGAATCTCCTACCATTTGCCCCACCATTTTTTCGAGATTTTCACTGATAAACGGCATGACCGATGCTGCAGGGCCCTGAGCCAGATTTTCTGGTCTGCCATCTAAATACATCCAACGATCATTGTCCTCCTCAACCAACGCAAACGGACGATCGCCAGATAAGATCACTTGCACAGCAGGTGGATTACCATTTGATGGCAGGATCATCTCTTGATATTGAGCCAGCATTTCCTTCAATAATTTATAAGCTGTAGCAGCTTCATATTTAATATCTACCCACAATAAAAACGATCGCTCGGATTTTGGATAAATGGAATTATTTTTCTCAAACCTTTGGTATAACGGGGCCAGATATAATTCATCTATGGTATAGCGTTGACTTAGCTCTAACTCCTCTTTATCATGACCCACAAATAATTCATGTTCGGTAGGGAGTACATCTACCTCAACACTGGTGAATCCTTGACGTAGTGCATCCTGCAACGGTTGTGGATGTCGGTAGTCGTTGTGGGCATGCGCTTTTGTAAGGGCGCTGTCGTTTGGTGGATGTGCGGGCAAATGAGCCACGAAGGCCAAATTATACAGAAAAAGGTGCGTCTGATACACCGTTTCGCGATAATACTTTGTTTTATTGAAATTAAAGAATCCATGTTTTTGTCCATCGTAAAGGAATAAATCACATCGACGATCGTAATTTCTCATTTTCGACTGATAGCGCTTGCTGGTTTCAACGGACACCAATGGATCTTCTGTTCCAAAGAAAACGAGGGTGGGTGGGGTCATCGAGTCGATGTTATGCATGGGAGAAATCTCTGGGTAGCGATCACCAATTCGATCATAACCGTAGCCACCAGGCCCATTATCGTACACGGGATTAAATAAGACCAGCGCATTGGCACGGGGTGATACACCCAAATGATCGCGCGCATCATTTAATCCTGGTGCCATGGATGCAGCTGCTGCCAAATGTCCTCCGGCAGATCCACCGGCGGCAACAATCTTTTGTGGATCAAGACCCCATTCGTGCGCATGACCTCGTACAAATCGGATGGCAGACTTGGCATCTGCTACCGCATCAAATGGATCAGTCTGATGTCGACTGGAAACTCGATAATCAGCCAGGAAGCAGGTGACACCGAGCTCGGCCAAATAGGCTGCATGGGGTTTAAACTGATTAATGGTTCCTCCCCTCCAGCCACCGCCGAAAAAAAAGATCATGGAGGTACCGTTGGCCGGCTCCGCTTGAGGATAATAGGGATGCAAATAGAGAACGGTATCACTGGCTTGTTTATACACGATTCGTCGCTCGTCGGATGGACCATTGATTTGACCGTAGGTGTCTGGCAGGGCAAAAATCAGTAGCAACAGCCAACCGTAGAATCTATTGATCATCAATTCATTTCTCACCTGGGTCAATATCTATCTTATCTTCTACCCGAAAAATCTCTTTCGAAGTGCTTAATTTCTTCGGGTTGTAGGGGTTCGCCCTCGTGAATAAGGAGTCGAAATTGAAAGATCGCTGACTCTCCTTTTTCAAGTTTGAAATTAAGCTCTTTGGCACCTTTCGAAAAGACCTTCTGACCGAGTGGATTAGCAGAAAACAGGCCATAATCGCGAGCATGCCAATAGGTTGGATGTCCGATATTGTCAGGGTGATCAATCAGCACCAAAGACACCTTCTTCCCCATCTTTTCTCCTTTCAGCTGCATCCAGGTAGCGCGGGTACCCCACACCGATTTTCCCCGAACACCTTCGCTACTTAAATAATCACCGGTACGCATATCCATATCTATACGCTTAGCTTCCTCTGGCTTGAGATCTTCCCCTAACATTGCAATGGGCTTAGGGTTCGCTAATTCGAGTTCTTTAGCAACCCTCACAGCCACCATCCCTTCCTTGTTATCTTTGAACGTCACATCTGTCACTGCGGTCAATTCTGTCCGCCGATCAATTATTCGAGTATTTTCTGACTCGTGGATGGTGAAAATGCTCTGTTCTGAAAGTAGAACTTGGCCATCGGATCCAATCCAATTTGCAAAACTCTTAAAGCGGCCCATCTCATCCATCGACTCATAGGCACTAATCTCTTGGTGCTGAACCTCTCCATATCGATCCCGTTTTTCAAGGGGGCGCTCAGCAGAATTATTCCAAAAATCTAGTCCGTTAACGTCGCCATAATTAAACCAATAGCCCACGTGATGGACATGATCAAATCGTTCGCCCGGCTCGGGATCGATGGGAAATCCACGCGTGAGTCTGATACCGCTTTTGGTCTGCAGCGGATAAAAAGTGGGCTTCTTCCAAGTATTTTCATACCGATAACTAGTAAAATACTCACCGTGAATAAAAATATCCAAAGACTGGTCGTCAGGACTATGTACGAAGGTAACCACCTCTCCTTCCGACGAATCCAATTTTTGCGCCGGCATCTGATGGGTGCTTCCAAAAAATAATAACAAGTGCAAGATGCCAACCAACCCTTTCCACATCAGATTTTTCTTTTTATCATTAAAACTGGATTATTAGATTAATACATCACACCTTGGAATATTGACGCCAGCCATTTTCGGGACCATCGCGACGATCAAGAGATTTGCCGCAGTCGATGGTTGACTTTACTCAATATTGAAACACCTCACCACCCGCCAATACCTCTTGTCTAGCCTCATCAAAAGTCACAAACTTTCCGGTTCGTAATGATGCAGTCGTCATGATATTGGCGATGGAATGATTATAACCTGCTTCCACCGGAGCATTGGGGGTTTTTCGACTGCGTACACATTCCATCCAATTGAGCATATTCAATACCGTAGAATTGTCTGCACCCGTATTTGCAGAAGTGACTACCTTAACATCACTTTCTTTTAAATCATATTCGTCAAGCAGGTTGATTTCCATGCCCATTTTCTTGGCATGCCGCTCTACCAAACCACCTTCAGGGGTCACCTTGTTGGTTTTTAAGTTTAAGGTGCCGCCATTGGAATAATAAATTTCCTTGGTACCACCAGCTGAGTTGGTAAAACGTGAAGAGTATACTACTTGGAAGCCCGAGTTGGGATCATCCAGGGGTCCATAATCGAAGACAGCCGTCATAGTGTCGAAATTCTTTCGTCCGTCCTTCCATAAGTAAATGCCGCCATTGGCTGCAACGCTGCGAGGATGAGAGAGCCCGGAAAACCAGTGCACGGTATCGATCTGATGGGCCATCCATTGGCCAGGAATCCCGGATGAATAGGGCCAGAACAGACGGTACTCAAGGTACTTTCTGGGGTCCCATTTTTCGAAGGGTCGATTCATCAGGTATCGCTTCCAATCGGTATCTGACTCCCTGATTTCTTTGGTGAGCTGGGGCAGTCGCCATCTACCGGGCTGGTTCACATTCCAAGTCATATGCACAGCCACAATATCACCGAATTTTCCGTCCTTAATAAATTGGTTGGCTGCATGATAATTGGGATTGCTTCGCCGCTGTGATCCAATTTGTACGATGATGCCTGCATCTTTCACAGCCCTCAATCCGGCTCGTGCATCGGCCATTGTCTCAGCAAAAGGCTTTTCGACGTAGGCATCTTGCTTGGCCTCGCCAGCCTGGACGGTGTGCAAGGCATGCTGAAAATCTGCAGTCGAAATGATTACGGCATCGGTCTCTCGACTCTCATACAGTTCTTCGTTATTGCGAAAAATCTTGATCTTGTCGCCGGTCAATTCGCCGACCATGGCAGCACCCTCTTCTCTTCGCCGATTCCAAATGTCGGAGACAGCAACCAATTCAAAATTGGTTTCTTTATTGCTTTTGAGAAAGGCTGGGATTAACGAACCACGACATCGGTTTGAAAAGCCAACAATCCCGACCCGGACACGGTCGTTCGCTCCGATGATCTTTCGATAAGATTTTGCAGATAATCCCAGGGCTAAACCAACCGTTCCCATTCCAGAATTCTTTACAAATGATCTCCTTGATGTATTATTATTTTTCATAATTTGAACTTGATGGTTGGAAAGTTACGAAAGGACAGGTTAAATATCCCTAGGCCGACCGTCTTAAAATTTTGTTATTTAATTTATAGCGATCTCTTTGAATTACGAACCACAGATCTTGTGAGTGGTCACCTATTGCCTCATTCAACCAGCTAATGTACTTGAAAGGTGATATCCTCCTTGTCGCTCCCATGGATTCAGATGATGAGGTCACGCTCGGCTGTGAAAAGTATTACTCACTCGCTAAGTTTGAAATGTGTAGAGAGAATTCCCTTGCTCATCATAGAAGTGAAAGTGTACGTGAGGTGTTCCGTTTTCAATTTTTACTTCAAACAGAAGGAATCCACCGGTAGCTTCTGCTTTGGTCCCTTGCACATAGCGCTGCTCAATGATGGCCTCGGGATCAGTCGATTTCGGGTCACCAGCCAGTCTACCTGCTCGAGAGTTTGCGTCGACTAAAGCTCCGCAAGAAAACTCTTGAAATCCAGTGGGATGAACTGCGTGATATTGCCAATGACGATCACCACAGACGAAAAAGAGTGAGTCGGGTGAAAATAAATTATCGTGGAGCCACTGAAAAAAGGCCTCACCCTCTCTCCTAAAGCCCCGGGGATTCACATGATTGTCTCTTTTGGAAGCGTCATCCGGACCGACCATCGGTGTTGGAGACACAATAATTTTGAAGGTCGCATCACTGGCCAGCAGGGTTTCTTTGAGCCAATTCTTTTGTGCCGTACCCCAAATTGTCTTTTCATCAGAATCGGGCTCAGCATTGGCACTTCGATAATCACGGCCTTCCAAAAACCAGACCTGCAGATCTTGGGTCATACGGTGGGTACGATAGGTTTTTGCCTCTGGATCTAGTGGGTCTGCCACGGGTAGTTGCTCCCGAAAATTCTCGATGCCTAGCTCATGCGAAATGGGAAAATCCGTATAGGGATCTCCGTCATTTACTCGATAGTCGTGGTCGTCCTTTTCCCAATAGGTTCCAACTTTGGCAAATAACCGCTTAAATCGAGGTTGTACCCACTGAACATGGTACTTTTTCCGCATTCCCAGACGATCCACAACTTCTTTGCCGTGAAAGAGGCCCGGCAGTGGGCTAAGGCCTTTTTCCAGCGCCTTTTCATAATTCTTTTCGGCCGGGTGATCGAAGTATACATTGTCTCCGGTGCCAATAAAGTAATCGGGACCCAATTGCTCAATTTGCCCCAGGGCCGGAAAACCCAAATATTTATCAGCACCCTGATATGCCGTCGATCGGTCGTAATTACCATAGTGGAAAAAATAATAATTCATACCTGTAACCACGACCGCAGAAACACTTTCCCGGATTTCAGCACCGGGCAACGTGCGAAATTGACCCGATGCCGACACGAGAGGCGCTTGCATCGTATCCGAAACTGCATCCACACGATAATGATAGATCGAATTAGGCACCAATTGGTTAATCTTGACTTTTACGATGTGATCAAAAGATGAATCGGCCAGCAACCATCGACTGTAAATTGTGTCATTGGATTGACCATCGATCCACCACGAGAATCTGGCCCAGCCACCGGCACCGGGAAGATCTCCATCTGTCAACTGCTCGGTAGCCGTTAAGCGGCTTTGCAGTATGGCACTGCGCTCTGTCACTTCACCCACCATCGTACCCTGCCCCAAAAACATAGCCGGTTGCATAGGCTGACAGCTACTCATGACTAATACCATCAATGCTATGAAGTCTGTGAATCTATTGCTCATCTTTTATTTTTTTCAATGGGCCCGTCAAAGGTCATCAGCTAATTAATAAAATATCTTTATTGCTTGGTAAAACGAATTTTTCGAGATCAATTTTATGGTCTATGGATAACTTTACATTTAATGGACCCATTTTAAAATTCAATACGATAATTCAAGAAGGGAATTAATCCATTCTGGCTTGAAACAGCCCGCCTCATGCGCACAGGATCATAGAAAATACCTTCCGTGTTCTGTCGGTTGGTTAGATTTTGACTTTCTAATGAAAAGGTATGGGTCATTCTCTTTGCATTAATGCGATAATGAATACCGAGGTCAACCCTAAAATAATACGGCAGGTGTTGTGAATTATATCTCTCAAGATCGATGACTGTTTCGTTGGCTGCCATTGATTCTTCGAGCAGAATTGGTGAGGTTCGCAGGCCTCCGACAAAAACCAATCTGCCATTTGCCGAGATGGCATTCTTTTTCCTAAGGCCAACCGGCCATTCCTTTCCATACAAGAAATTACTAGCATAATTCGTTGCATAGCGAGTGGCATACCACTGACCCCGCATGGTAGAAAATCTCGAATCAGATATTGAGGCCGTCAATAAATAATAGGAACCCTGCGAATAAAACTTTTCGAAGGTCAATTCTAATCCATAGTTCATGCCAGTGCCCTCTGGAATCATCGCCGCACCATCGCGATCATTGAGAAAAATGACGCCAAAGGCATTGGAAGTGTTTAAGATCGAAAATACATTATTCGAATCCACACCTACCGGTACATCAAATAAAAATTGGTAATAACCTTCTAAACGCAAGCGACGATCATTTGACATCTGACGATCATAGCTCGCCACCACATGCCAAGCTTTCATCATTGGAAGATCCCGGTTGGGAAATTCCGAAACACCATTGATGGCTTTCCGGTCAATAAAATAGGTGGAGATGTGATCGGGTTTCGAATAAATTCCAGTAGCCAATGCCCAGGTGTGGGTGCTGCTCGGAATATATTTTATCCCTACCCGTGGATCGATGCCATAAGATCCATTCAATCTCAAATAGGAAGCATTTACTCCGGCCTGCAAAGACCACTGATCGCTCAACTGGGAATTCAATTGAATGTAAGCATCCGAAAAACTTGTATTACCTCGATGATCAAGAAATGAGGTTAAACTGTCGGCATCGGCCACGGATACATAATCATAATCAAATGATTTTCTGCGCCAGTTTGCACCGACCCGCAGGCTGTTGGTGACACCTAATTTGCTATGATACATTACATTCAGCGCCAACTCATTATGTTGAAAAGCGGTCGCATCAATCACTTCCGAAATAAAACCCCGATCTGGCTGAAGCTCCCAGGTTTGGTCTTTATATCCGTATTGAGATACACTTAAGGTTGTACGCAAATAACTCTTATCCGACTGCACATATCGATGCACCAAACCGACTACCCCCATATTCTGTTTGACGATGAAATCCTGCAATTGCCACTTGAATTGAAAATTCGAAGTATCGGCAATCATGTCACCACCTGTTGCATTTTTACCACCCAGTCCAAATAGGGAAAATGTGCCGAGTTTGTGGGTGGGTACATTGATCTTAAAGGATAGATCTTGAAACGGATTGACTTGCGTGGGTAAAGACGGCAAAAGGTGATCAATCAAATCAATCGTAGAGTAACGATAATTAATTAAGTAAGATGCTCTTGTACCTTTCTTGAGATAACCCTCAGCCGATGCCTCAATGCCCAAGCTACCAATTTGAAATTTATGCTCTCTTTTTTCCCAATTTCCGCTCCTCATTCGCAAATCAAAAACACCACTTAAGGCATTGCCAAATTCGGCCGGAAAAGCCCCAGTATAAAAATCAGAGTTGGTCAGTGTACTTGCGCTGAGCATACTAATGTTTCCTGCCGTGCCTCCCAAATCGCTAAAATGGTTGGGATTGGGTATCTCCACCCCCTCCAAACGCCAGAGTAATCCACGAGAACTATTGCCGCGGATGATGATTTCGTTGGAGAGATCGTCGCCATTTCCAGTGACACCAGCATAGGTCAAGGCCATCCGTGCTGGATCAGAGATCGCCGCCGCAAATCTACTGGCCTCTTCGATAGAAAACGATCGAGCGCTATTGGTCGTCATTTCATTAATGGTCTGTGCTGGATTGTACCGCCCCTTGACCAGGACCTCTTCGATGGCCAGCAAAGCTGGATAGAGCCGAATTTCAAGAAATTGTTCTTTGCCAGTCGTAACCAAGACCTGGCCAACTTGTTTTGTTTCGTAACCCAGGTAATGGACCATCAGGTCATAACGACCCACTTTAAGCCCATCAAAACGGAATAAACCATCCTCATCAGTGCTGGACCCGACAGCAGGGTCAAGGCCCAGCACTTCTATACTGGCTCCTAGCATTGGCTCTAGGTTTTCTGCGTCCAATACCCGTCCTCGCAGCGGACGGCCTATTGGTGTCTCAGCCCGCAAGACGACTCGGTTTCCCGACCGGCGAAAAAGAAGTCGTTGACTCTTAAAAAAGGCTTCCAAGCCCCGATCAAGAGATCCCTGATGCTCGAAGAAAATCTTGCGCTCAAGGGGGAGTTTACCGTAGGAGAATATCAGTCCAAACTTTTGCTCCAGATCATTGAGCACCTGCTCCAAAGCCCGATTTTCATAGTGAAGCGTTACTGCCTCATGGCCATCAATTTGCGCTCCGATTTCAACCGTCCACAGACCCACAATTACCAAGAAGAGAGAGGGTTTAATACACATAGCAACATCTAGTCGGTGACCATTTGTGTCAGTCAACTCATTCCCAATCAAACATAGAAATTGTTTGGTGATCTCACTTCCAATTGGGTTTTAAAATCCAATTTTTGAACCTCTAAATCCCGGACCTACGCTTTTTTTGCTAGGGCTGGAGACAGCTGTCTTTGCCGGAAGAGCCTGGGCCGGCTTGCTGCACCTTTGAGATGGTAGCAAATTACCGGTTCGATTACCGTGTGGACTCTATTTTCAACTCCGCAAAAAAGGACTTAACTTCAGGGGAATTAGTCTATATACCTATGAAAAAGCACGGCGCACCCAAATCATACCTTTTGATGACCTTAGTCTTATGGCTTTACTGTGCCATGGCACTGCAGGCACAAGAAAGCAGTGTCGAAATGATGAGCTTCTTCAACAGCTTGTACCATACTGATGCCATGGCGGTAACCATTACCACCGATCAGAAAAAATTAATTCGGGATAAAAAAAAGGAAAATTACCAGCCAGCCACGATCAGCTATGTGGATCAGTCCGGTCAAAAACTCGACTTACCCATTGAAATAAAGACGAGGGGTAATATGCGCCTAAAAACATGCTACTATCCG
Source organism: Saprospiraceae bacterium (assembly GCA_965223215.1). GTDB lineage: Bacteria > Bacteroidota > Bacteroidia > Chitinophagales > Saprospiraceae > JABDMH01. The sequence goes on from CBDCVZ010000010.1 coordinate 2,800,655, forward strand.
CCCTTACGCATTAAATTGACCGATGAAGCCCTGGAAAAAGCGAAATTTAAGGACTATCCCAAATTGAAATTGGTGGTGGCCTGTAAAGGTGGCGACAGCTATGAACAATTATTACTGCGCGAGTATTTAGCCTATCGCATTAACAACATCATTACCGAACAAAGCTTTAAGGTGCAACTGCTCATGCTCACTATGGTAGATTCGGAAGGGAAGTCCAGTGATCGGACGAGCTATGCCTTCGCCATCGAAGATCAGGACGAATTGGCAGCAAGATTAGGAGGCATACTGTATGAACCCAAGACCGTTTCAAGAAGATCACTAGAAACTGATTCCTATGATCTGCTGGCCTTATTCCAATATTTGATCGGCAACACAGATTGGTTTGTGCTAAATCAGCACAACACGAAATTCGTTCGAAGCGAGGATCCTCCGGCGATTATTCCAATTGCCTACGATTTTGACTTTGCAGGACTGGTCAATGCTCCTTATGCCGTGCCGAATGAAAAGATGCCGATTAAATCCGTGCAAGATCGGTTTTTTATCGGCGATTGCCGAGAAGAAACTGGCTATGGAAAATCCATTGAATTATTGAAGAAAAAGAAAAAGGAAATATTTGATCTTGTCGCTGATTTCAAACACAAGAACGAGCGCTCACATGACTATGTAATGAAATACTTAACCAAATCTTTTGAGGTTATTGAAGATGATGTCGCTTGGAATAAGGAACTCAAACGTGGCTGTGGATGGACGCCCATGGATCGTTGATGTGGTCCCATGAGCGGATTTAGAGCCAGGAAGACAGCTACACTAGCTAGCTGCTCGCCGTTTAACTCTAAGTGTTCAACGGATTGGTTATGGGTTTGAACGCTTGCAATCCCGGGGTGAAATTATTAGAGGTGCTAACCGCCAGGGTACCAATAGATCTACAAGTGCACCTTATCAGATAAATGGGTAGTATAAATTGAGATAGTTTTCCCGTAGGGATGCCAATGGCATGTGCAGATCCCTGCCTGCAGCAGGCAGGTAAGAAGCAAAACTGCTCATAGTCAATACTAAATAGGGCTTTTGATGATGCGGAGGTGGTGCAAAGAATCCAATTTATTCATTCGTTTTAATTGTTACCGTGCACTAATGTTTGTAAGGTATTTGATAGCTCTTATTTTCAATGCTCTGATAAAAGTCTTTGATGTATTTCAGGCAAAGCCGCTTATCTGCCTTCTCTAGCCCCTCAAATTCCTTCACATATTCCCAAATCTCATCCTTTTTTGCGATGAACAATTCCCGCACCTCTGGCAGGTGTTCTGCATTTTCCCGATGACCTAAATATTTGGTCCGGATGGCTCGATTATCATCATATTTTTCATACACATAGGGTGCATTTACGATACAGGCATAATCAAAATCATAGGCTACTGGGATCCAAGGCTGATTCTTCCGGCGTATCAGCTTAACATTTCTTTGCACCTTGTGATCCATATCATCATTGCCAACCATAAACTGTAACATAGCTACGATCTCATATTGCAGGCGATCAATGCTGTCCATCGGGGTGCCCATACAGTCGCATTCCTCACCCTCATATTTGTTCACCAATTGTTCAAAACTTTCTAAAAGAATGGCCTTGCGTGTAAAGGTCGAGTCGGTCTTTGAACAGTGATATTCGATATCCACAAGGATGGCTCGGTGACTGATGGGTGTAATGATTTGATATAGCTGATAGACCATAAATTCACGAAGTAAATGCGATTGATCTTCCCGGTCGTCCAGGCAGTGCGTCACGATCTTGTACTCGTCGTCTCTGGCGAGTCCCTGCGCTACTAAATCAGCCTTGGTGAAATTGAGCTTTAAGGGAGGAAATGAACAGTATCGCCTACGCGATTTGCTGCGCACCGAAACTTTCACCGGTAAAGAAATCACCTGACCCATTGCGTTAGATGCCATGAAGGTGGCTTTTATTTCAGAGTCGTTAAGCCGATTTGCCTTCAAACTGTCCATGTCGGTGCTGATCTTAATCGCATTCGTGGAAAGACTGGCCAGGGTATCAAAGAGCGTAGTTTGTGAAACCACCAGTGCGTCTTGAGAAAATAATTGGACTGACAGAAAAAAAAATGCCAGTGTTGAGAGCCAGATCCGGCATTTTGAAGTAGGGCAATGTCGATCTAAATGTGTCATATACAATAATAGTTATTATTTCACAAGAAAGTTTCATAAGCGAGGGCTGCTACTGTTATCAATTCTTTAAGGTCATCAAGCAATGGGTATCTGATCATTATGATCCAAAAAATTCTAACTTGCTGGCCAAACAAGAGATGATGAAGATCAGATTAATCTTTATGGCCTTGCTTATGATCACGCTGAGTTGTACTCCTTCAAAAAAAGTTGGCAATGACGGTGCTTCAAGCAGAGGTCAAGGCAAGAGTGACCGGATTGCCCCCACCGAGTTGATTCAATTGCTGCGCCAAAAACCGGGTCTACAAATCACCAACCGGGGAGGATCTTATGAGATTTTGGTCAGGGGAGCACGGTCTATCAATGGCACCAATACGCCACTTTACACCCTGGATGGTGTTGCCCTAGGTCGGGAATACGACGCAGTAGCCAGAACGGTAGATGTCAATCAAATCGAATCGATTAGGGTGATCACACCTGCTAACGCGGCAATCTTTGGTTCACGCGGACAAAATGGCGTTATCGCGATCAAGACCAAAAGCTAGTTTTTACATCCTGATTTTCTGAGAGCTGCTTGAGAATTACGAGTGATACCTCTTAGACGATGACTCGCTCAAGATTAGAATTGTCCAGGTTCTATTATTTTGCTACACATACAACTTGTAATGGTATGGCTAAAGCATTGGGTTTCAACAAAAGCTATATGGTAGCTACTTACCTGCTCTTAGACCTCTCAAATAAATCGGTGAGAAGCCAAGAGTAGACCCGGCACCCCGAGATCAATTTTAGAAAGGTGCCAACGACCGAGATTGCTGGTAAACAGTTGATCAAAATTCGCTCCACCAAATGCGAGGTTGGTTGGATTTGACAAAGTATGTGCTTCCCAATCATCAACTAATTGAACAATCGTGCGGTTGGGGGCCACCCGGTAAATCGCATTTGGAGTATAGCATGATATATATAGGTTGCCTGCTGCATCAAACGCCAGTCCGTCGGGAACCGTTTTAGGCAAAGTGACGAATACTTCTCGTTCACCAGCTGATCCATCCCGGTGAATGGCGATTCTTTCAACCCCCGGAAGCCAGGAACAAACGACATACAAATATTTGCCTGCGGGGCCAAGTGCCATGCCATTGGCAAAATTAAAAGGCCCATGATGCCAAACCTCTCCGATGGCATGTCGATCAAATTTTAAGATTTTCCCGTTGATTTCTCTAAAGGAGCCACTTTCGCTCACGTACAGATTTTCATCTTGGTCAAATACTGCATAGTTCGGAATATTAAAGGGCGAATCTTTCGGTCCCGACGAAAACAGAGATAGGTTCAAGGAAGGCAACTGCAATTTCCAGACACATTTCTTAGCCAGATCACAAATGGCCAGCCACTCACATTGGGGGCTGAATGCGATGCCCAGGATGAAACCACCGGTGGTAACCACTTCCTCGACCGACTGACCATTGGAGGTGATGCGATAGATTTGGCCAGCCTCTCCACCTGCCCAAATGCTACCATCCAGATGTACGGCAAGACCCTCGGGGTGGTCGAGGCCATCGCAGAAAACTTCTGTTCGTTCGAGCATTTCGTTCATTTTAAATCGCGATTTCCAACATTACCTGCCAAGACGGTAGCAGATAGTTTGGTATGGATGGTTTGGTGGGCTAAAATTTTTAAAAATTCACCCCGTTCAATGGCTGCCGTTGGGTCAGAGGTATAAGCATTGGTCCAGGGTTCTAATCCGATGGCATAGGCGCTGCCCCACCAGGGTGCACCTTCTGTAGCGAACCTTTCTTGCCAATACCAGAGGGATTTGAAGAGCGAGGCATCCCAGTCCACACGTAGACCGAGGTCCTTTTCTCGATTGACAATGCTGTAATATGCTTGGTCATTGAAGCCGCTGAGATAGGCAAGTTCGCTATAGGGCTCGATGTTTGCGGCAGGAATTCGATCAGCGCTACCGGTACGCCCATCCTTCAGTATTACCTGAGGCCAGGTCGACTTTTGTCCGGCCTGATATCGTCGAGGTTCTGGCATCTCAGATTCCACGCTGAGGTTTTTTGCGTTGGTCTCAACGATGGCACCTTCGGTGAGGAATGGTAGTCCAAAGGCAATGTGATGCCCCCACATGATCTCCAGATCGGTGTTGCACATGTTGGTGAGTGATTCCTGAATGGAGAGCGTCGTTTGATCTTTTTTGAGCGAAAGGGTCTTTTCAATCCGCAGCGGTAGCCTTAAGGGGGTGGTCCACAATCGTAAGGAGACCTGCTCAGACGTATCCTCGACAATGGCATGTTTCCATGGAATCATCCAGACCTCGCCATGTTGCCCCAAATGGGCGCCCCGATAGTTAAAGGGTGCACTATTAGGCAAACATTCCTGCCAACCACCATAATAGTAATCCTCCATTTGATTGAATGTATGTCGCAATTGACTATTGGTCTGCCGAGGGTTAAGAATATCCTTGGGGAGCTTTAAAAGAAGATTCAGGTCTTTGGGTTTATAGCGAAACTCGAAAATATCACTACCGCGATCGATCAAAACGCCCACTTTCAAAAGGTGATTTTCCAAGTATGCGACGCGCATATCATTGTAGGTCCACGAATCAGAGATGGTACATCCTTGCATTTAAATTGTGTTTATGAATCATCGCACTAGCGCTCTTTTAGGGCATTCAGCGCACCCCGCATAAATCCGAGCGCAAAAGCCATTCCTGCATGCCACGGGGCGCCGCAAGTCATTTCTGGCGTATGGTCCGGAATTAAAACACCGTCATAATTATTTTTTCTTAGGATACGCAGTGCTCTAATCATATCTATGTCCCCCTCGTCTACAAAGGCTTCTCGATAGTGGGGCACTTTGCCGATCACATTTCTGAAATGAATATAGCCAATACGATTGGTTGACGAGGCACGATCCAACAGCGCATAGATATCTCCCTCTGCCATTTCTTGCAGCGTGCCGAGGCAAAACTCAAATCCATTGGCAGGGCTGGTTGAGATCTCTAGTAATTTTTCATAACGTTCTGGTGTATGGAACAAACGGGCCGTTTGACGCAATTTTGGCAGTGGTGGATCATCGGGATGTGCCACCAGCCTGACCCCAGCTTCCTCTGCCACTGGCAAGACGGCATCTAAAAAATACTTCAGTCGATCCCATATGTCCTCTTCACCCACCGACAGCACATGATTTCCTGGCTTTGCATCTCGATAACGCATGTTCCATACCATGCCATCGGGAATGCGACGCTCCACATCGATCTGGCGCTGGTCAAATTCGATCGACATGGCCCCGCCTCGACCAGATGGCCGGCTGGTCCAACCCCATACACCCGCCAGGCTGAAATAGTAACCCATCACTGGAATTCCCACCTTGCCCATCGTGCGAATTATTTGCTTAATATCTTCCAGTTGCTGATCCCTTTTGGGTCCGGCCAGCAGCACGTCGTACCAATGAGCAGGATCGAAATTTTCAATCGCTGCAAACCTTAAACCATGGGATTCTATTTGCTTCTTAAGTGTTGACAAATATTCAAAAGACCACAACTTGCCCTCCTCATGGGTCCTACCCCATCCATCCAAATAATTCGCCGTCAAGGAAGGATTCTCATCTCCCTTAATGTAATCTACCAGTTGCACGACAATATCGGTTGCACCGGCTTGCTTTGCGAATCTAAAATTAGAATCATTTAATAAGCTTTTGTAGAGACCCAGTCCGAGTTTCATCTCATGTGCTGATTTAATTCAATGACCAAATTTATCCAAAATCGTTGCCAATAACCGTTGACCCGAGATCTGCCTGCAGCAAACGTGATCCACCATGCTCACCGCTTTACCCCATCAGTGCTATTTCGGAATGGGTACCTTGCCCCACTGCTTATTGGGCTGATCACTTAACACAAGTTCTAAAACACCTCCCTGACCAAATTGAGCATGTGAAATCCAGCAGGCATCGTGATTTTTGCCATTTAAAGTGGCTGACTGGATGTATTTATTTGCTGGGCTGTTATGGTGGGTACGAATTACGAACTTTTCCCCCTGATAATAATCTGGATCCAGGTGAATGGTTATTTCATCAAATACTGGGCTGGTTATTTCATAAATGGGATTTGTAGAATTATTTCCACGCAGACTAAATAGCCCCATCGACATCAGTGCACTGACGCCGCCCATTTGACCTTGATCTTCATCGTGACCACCATAGCCACGATCCGGTGTGATGCCTCCATACGCCTGCTCATTGACTCGACGAACCCAATATTGAGAAAGCCACGGCTTGCCGGCATGATTAAAAGCATGTGCGTTAGAACAGCCGGGCTGGTTGGCATAGCTGACATATCCGGAGCCATATCCAAAAACAAAATCATCGTCTGCCGACATTTCAAAAGCGTGATTTAATTGGTCACAAAACACATCCGCACCTCCCATCCGGCTGGCCAAACCCGATATGTCATGGCTGAGTGACCAGGTCCCTTGCCAGGCGTTGGCTTCGATCCAGCCTTGACCGCTAAGTGGATCATCATGCATCCATTCCCCGTCAGCTTTTTTCGGAAATAATAATTTCTGATCATCTCGAAATAGTTTGGGCCATTGATTGGCTCTGGCTGCAAACTCCTGCGCAATACCTGTTCGCTCCAAGCGTTTTGCCATTTGAGAGGCACTCCAGTCTTGAAAATACCACTCAATGGATTTACCGGCATTATCGGGACAAAAACCATGTTCGATATAATAATTCATTTCCTCATCACTGTCTCCCATCATACCGCCCACCTGGTGATTTCGTACTATCGCCTCGAGGGCGTGATTGGGATCGACCTTCCTCAATTGATTTTTTTGAAAGGCACTGACAATCATATTGGTGGCCGGACAGCCCGTCATAATGTAGGAATAGGCACCCACGCAGGGACCTCGGGGTAGCAATCCTCCATTGTCAGCGTACTGAACCATGGAGGCCGAAAAATCATCTAGAATTGATGGCCAGCCCAAGCCCCATAACACATTGACATTCCACTGGGTTAACCACAGTGCATCGGAACTGTACATATGGAATTTTACGCTCCCGTTCTCCAATTTCGGTAGTTGCTTCACCTGCATCCTGGCATCGGTAAACTTCCAATCCTTCTCACCTTGCGTATAATCCGGATATGCTCCATTGATGTCATCAATGATTTGTCTTCCCAAGAGCACATGCCATAAATCCGTATAGAATTTAATTTTCTGTGCGCTGGTCCCGCCTTTGACTTCAATTTTTCCCAGCCAATCATTCCATTGATTTCGAGCACTTTTCCGCACCTGATCGAAATCCCAATGACTACATTCCTGCCTCAGATTTTCTCGTGCATTTGCAATACTCGTGAAAGAAATGGCGATCTTCATCTGGAGTTTTTCACCAGCTTTCATGGTGTAGGAAGAGGATACACCAGCAGTGGGTGCTTTGAAATAACTCTGGGTAATGTTTCCGTAGGTAAAGGAATCCATTCTGGTCATCCGCGAAGGTCCGACCAAGGTTTCGATGTCATTCATAGTTTCTCCTTCACTCCAGCCGGAGAATTTCGAATATGGCCGATCAAATTGGATCACAAAGAAGACTTTGATTTCCTTCGGTCCTCCCCACATTCTTCCACCAGAAACAAAACTACCCTCAAATTCCTGAGAGCTCTTTTTCTGAACATGAGCTTGCGTCATGGTCGTACTGCCCACATATCCACCCAAATTGGTGAGAATTTTGGTCGCCATATCTTGCGTATAAGTAAATCGATAGAAGCTGACTCTGTCGGTTGTTGTATTCTCCACCCAAATTTTATGCTTTCTTAAAAACACACGATGATAACCAGGTTGAGCAATTTCATCATCGTGCGCAAAGGCGGACTTCCAAGCCGCTCTTCCTCCAGTTGGATCGGTATTGCTGTCGACTGGCATAATCTCCAACCCGGAAAGCATCCAGCCATGCAATTGTCCAAATCCCAATATTTCCATGGAGTTATAATTATACCCACCTCCCCACTGATTTTTTATGCGCGTATGGGGTGCGGTGGCAACCATGCCAAATGGCCTACTGCCGGGTGTGAAGAAGAAGTACCGTCCCCGGGTTGTTTCGATGAAAGGATTAACCCATGCGGACAGATCGGGGTAACTCGCCGGTGCTGTGAATATCTCGATTTCTGAAAGACCAAGGTCTTTGCCATCCCCATCTGTGACTTGAAATTTTATCCATTCTACCTGCTTGGCCGGAAACTCAATTAATTTTGCGGTACCATCATTGGGAATGGCAGTGATCACCAATTCACTACCGTCACTAAAAAATAAAGTACCTCCTGCAGTATGCTCCATAGCGGTGGTGCGATCATAGAGAATGACCCGATCTATCCAATGGGCTTGGTTCCAATTGATCTGCACCCATGGATATTTAATATATCCCCAAAAAACCGTCTCACCCTTGCACGCCCACTCACCTTGTCCATCGATGCCGATCATACCATCTACGACCAAATCTGCAGCGTAATCTGAATTCAATACTGAGGATGTCGAGACACGCCCGAGTGGGGCAATGTTATCTGAAGTTGCCAGGATAAATGCTCCCAAAGACATGCTAAAGACCATCATTAAAAACATTCTCTTGCTCAAAGTATTCATGGTGCTTGACGGTTAGAAATAATAAAGTGATTAATGTCTCCAGCTGGCTTCAATTTCCTCCAGAGTTTTTTGCTTTGTCTCTGGCACAAATCGCCACACGAATAAGACTAGAATTATGGCATTCATCATAAATATCCAAAACGTAAGGGCACCTCCCAGCTCCTGCAACATGACCGGAAAAAATTGAGTTACAGCGACCACACTCAGCCAGAGCATGACAATGGAAAAGGACATGGCGGTACCGCGATTTTTAGTGGGGAAAATTTCTGAGATTAGCACCCAGGGAATAGGTCCAAGCGAGGAGGCAAAACAGGCAATATATCCCAAAATAAACAAGAGTAATAGCGGACCGGAACTAAGATTAAAATAAAAGGATGCGCCCATGCCGGCTAAACAAATGATCATTCCAGTCACCCCACCCAAAAGGAGTTTACGACGACCAGCCTTGTCCATGAGCCAAATGGCTACAAACGTGAATAGGGTATTCGTTAATCCAATCACCACGGTTTGTAACAAGGCAGACTCGGTACCGAAGCCGACACTTTTAAATATTTCCGGAGCGTAATAGATGATGGCATTAATACCCGTGATTTGAGAAAAAATAGCCAGTACAATCCCCACCATCATGGCTATGCGCAGACCAGGAGAAAATAATTCCTTCAGGGTACCTTGCTCCTCATGTAAGGTTTCTTGCACTTCTTTCAGCACTTCGGCACCGCGATGCTTTCCATTGATTTTGGTCAGGATCGCAAGCGCATCATCATCTCGGCCTTGCTTGGCGAGCCATCGCGGACTTTCTGGTACGATCGCCAACAGCAATAAAAATAGGACGGCCGGAATCACCTCAGAACCCAACATATACCTCCAGCCAGTCTCAACATTCCAGGTTTCATCACCCATTCCAGCAATCAGGAGGTTGATAAAATAAATTAAATTAATACCGATCACAATGGCCAGTTGGTACAAGGTAACCAGCCGGCCCCGATTTCGTGCAGGAGCTATTTCTGAAATATAAAGTGGAGAAAGCATCGACGCCATACCTACCCCTAGACCTCCGACGAATCTGGCGATCACAAACTGACCAATGTTGGCAGGCAAGGCCGAACCTATCGCCGAAATGGCAAACAACAGGGCAGATACGAGGAGCATTTTTTTTCGACCAAATCGATCACTCAAATAGCCGGCAAACATCACCCCAAAAACGCATCCCCAAATGGCCGCAGAAGCAGCACCCCCCATGGCCTCGGCCGACAGTGAAAATTTAGTCTGTAAGTTGCCAATGGCTCCTGAGATCACCGCTGTGTCGTACCCAAATAGCAAGCCACCGATCGCTGCCACGACAGAAATTAAATAGACAAAGCGCATGTTGGTTTGTGAAGCATTGTTTTGCTGAGTCATGATATCGAGTTGGAGGGATTGATTTATTTGCAAATTTTCTTACCGAACATAAGCCTTCAAGGTGGCGTATTCAGATGTTGTGTTTTCAGTGGTGGGCCGAATGGTGTAGGCACCTATCCCAGCTGGTACAATAAAGGTCTCGGCGTAATGAACAAAAAAGGGAGCAAAGGCCCCGGTGGGACTTTCTACAACGACTTCATCACCCTCCACTAGATTTAAGACATGTAGATTACCCTTGGTGTGATGATTCACCTTTTTGGTGAACCAATGTCTGCGTGTCTCGATGAATTCGAGCGCATGCAAACCCGTACGTTCCTCCCGCCATCCATCTCCTGCTGCGATATGTTCCACTTGATTCACCAGTTCTTTTGCAACCCACTCGGTGGTCCGATCCCATTCGATCACTGCCTTGCCATGGTCGATGCTAATGGTCCTGGGTTTACCGTCTAAGTCGACGCGACCCCAGTCCCAAAGCTTGAAGGTGAAAATGTAAGGGGTTGCACTAATTTCTAAAACCATGCTGTTTTTTCCAGAGCAATGAACCGTACCAGCAGGGATGAGGATGTGGTCATGCTTTTTCACGGGCCATTTTTGTACATATTTGTCAGCTGGAAATGTTTCACTCCCCTTCTGCGCCCTTTCTAAATCGGCAATCATTTCTCGGTGGTCGATGTTTTCCTTTTGTCCTAGATAGACAACCGCATCCTCCTCAGCATCAAGCAGATAATAACTTTCGTCCTGGGTGTAGGGAAGCCCAAAGTGCTCCTGCATGTAGCCCCGGGTAGGATGCACCTGCAGACTCAAATTTCCGCCATCCATGGTATCGAGAAAATCAAAGCGAATGGGAAATTCAGCACCAAAACGATCTTTAATTTTTTCACCTAGTAATTCCAGCGTCTGGGCAAAGACTAGATTAATCGCTGGCAACTCAACCTTGTGGCGACCGTAGGCGAGACACAAACTATTCTCTTCAGGTACACAGTCAAAACACCAGGCAAAGTTTGGTGGCTCTGCACTAAGGTCACATACTTCACGCATCCACTGTCCACCCCAAACACCCGGATCAAAAAAGGGAACCACACGAAATGGCTGGGAAACTGTTTTTCTGAGTCCAATCCTCACTAATTCTCCAGTCACTAACTTTGGGTTTTCATGCTGGTTGGTGTCTAATAAGAAGTCCCATCGATCAAAAATCTGCCGTTTGATCTTGTCGCAGACTCGCCAATCAACAAAGTAGGCACGTTTATATTTCTCCGTAATCAGTGCGCTAAAGTTTTGACTCCCCAAATTTGCCACCTGTCCTTTACGCATGCGCTGCTGAATTTCCCATCTTGCCATGTCGGCGTATACCAATACATCTGGATGCTGATGAACAAGTATGGCTCCCGCACCCTGTATGATCACCAGACCATCGGTCATTTGAGCAATTTGGTTCGCTGCTTTCCGCAATTTTGAGGGATCCAGGAAATCCAATAACTGATGGTTTGACATATAACCGAAAATGGGGTGATCTCCGAGAGTTTCCTCGAGCAAGAGATCAAGCTGCTCTTCAGGCTTATACAGTGTTCTTACATCTAAGTAAAAGTCGGGCATCAATTGGGAAAGTGCCCCACTAATTTCTTTATGATTAACACCGTGATAAGTTTCTATGACAATAATATTTCGGGAAGCTGCGGAGGCAGTAATTTTTGATTGTAGTGTTTCCAAAATTGCTGACCAACCCACTTTACAATCGCCCGACTCATTGGTCACCTGCACAAAGGGAGACTTGTCATAATTGGATGTATTGGTGCGGTATCTCTTTATTTTGTTTTCAACTTCCATAAACAATTGCTCTTCTCGATAACAGCTCTGTCAAAGTTTCACTTTACGATCCTGTCCAACTCAATAGCCAGGGTTTTGATTTCCAATATTCGGGTTTAGGATAAATTCACTGCTGGGTATGGGAAATAAGCGGTGTTTTTCTTCCACGCTGGTCCCGGGTTTTGCTGTTTCCACCAACCTCTTTAATTGACCCGTTCGCACCAAGTCAAACCAACGCTGCCCTTCCCAACCTAGTTCTCTGGCGCGCTCTTCCAGAATCACATCGAGAAAAGCTTCTTTGCTCATGCGAGATAGATCGGGCAGAATGGGTAGCACCTCCGCACCATCAAACCTGGCCCTTGCACGCACCTGATTGATGGCCTGCAAGGCTTCGGCATTACTACCATTGCGGAGCTCATTAATGATCTCAGCATGCAACAACAAGATGTCCGCATATCGAATTAAGTGCAAATCCACTGTTGAGGCGGAGCCAGGATCGGTGGAACGCTCCCAAAACTTACCAATATGTGGTTCAATAACCTGTACTTCACCTACGTCATTTAGCACCTCTGTAAGCAAGGTAACAGATGATCGCCGATCTAGTGGATCGAATAATCCGACGAAGCCATCCGTTGGTCGCCAGGTTCCGTTGCCGAAGTATTCGCGAGGCAACATGCTACGGGTTAGGACATTGGGATCATCAAGATTGATGTTGATGGACCACACCGACTCACTGCTCTGCTGAGCTTGATTGGAAAACAAAGTGGCATAATCTGGCAGTAAGCCAAATCGTCCCGATTGAATCACCACTCTCGATGCCTGAAAAGCGCGGTTAAATTCGGAGATGGTGGCATAGAATTTTGCTAAAAAAGCAGCTGCCGTAATGTTTGTTGGCCTACCCGGATTGTTGGTGCTCGGTAGATTTTCAAAAGCAAAGGTAAATTCCTCTTGGACAAATTGCTGGACAGAGTCCAGGTCAGCACGGGGAAGTGCATAATTCTGACTCAATTCCGTAATCGACGTACGAGAAATTGGTACTCCACCAAATAATCGCATCAAATCAAAGTAAAAAATAGCCCGTAAAAATCTTGCCTCCGCAACAAGCTCATTTTTCTCTCCGTCCGAGATCGGTGTTATCGGAATATTTTCAATGGCAAAATTAGCGGTATTAATTCCAGCATAGAGTCCTTGCCAGACCTGCTCCAAAACCTTATTTCCCGCAGAAATATTAAAGGTAGCCAACTCATCGATTTCTAAATTCTGACCCACATAACGGCCCAGATCTGAAGCCATTGAATTGATTAAATGATAGGGCTCTCCATAAATGCTTGAGCCCCGATGCAAATGATGGTAAATCGCATCGAGCGCAGACTGGGCATCACGTGCTTCGAGGAAAAACTCATCCGGTGTGATATGAGAAAGTGCATCTTCCTCATATCTACATGAGGGCAGCAATGCGACAAGAACGACGATCAACAAGTGGCTTCTTCTCATTGAAATTCCATTTTAATTCCTGTTCGCCATGCTTTTGCCTTGGGATAGCTATCGAAATCGATGCCCTGCAGTAGTGGATCCTGCCCAAAATGACTAACATCAGGATCAATTCCGGAATAGCCAGCAAGGGTAAAAATATTATCTGCGGCTAAATAGATCTGACACTTTGATACGGGTAGTTTTGCCAAAACTCCTTTAGGGAGTTGATATCCGAGGGTGATGTTTTGCAGTCGAAGGAAAGAACCATCTTGTAGAAGCGCGTCTGAAAAGACAACCTTCACAGCTGATCTCCGCGGTACCACTTGATCGGTCCCACCGACAGCAAAGGAGGATAAGACATTGCTGCGTCCGGTTGGATCTTGGAGATTAATGAAATTTAAATTAGCTACATCTCGACCCAATAGTCCATGGAGATAAATATTTAATTCGAATTGCCGGAATTTCAGCTGATTGTGAAAACCCAAATTATAATCCGCTTGACTTTTGCCAATGATCGCCTTATCTAATCGATTGATAATGCCATCTCCGTTTGCATCAAGATATTTTTGGTCTCCAGCATCCAAATTCTGTCCAGCAAAGGAGGGTGCATTTTCACCGGCGGTGGCCAAACCATTGGTTTGATAGCCATAAAATGCACCAACGCTCTGACCCACTTGTAAAATACCCCAGTCATCAACATCGGCAATCGAAACTCCTATGGTCAGGGAATTCAATTCTTGAGGAAGTGCTGTAATTTCATTTTTATTAAACCCCAGATGCAGGAGCGAATTCCATGTGAATGACCCATCCAAAGGGATAGCCTGAAGAGACAATTCAAAACCATTGTTCTCTAATCCAGCACCATTTTGCAAATTTCCCACACTACTTCCAACTCCAGCAAGTGGCACCAACAGCATGGCATTTTTCGTCTGATATCGATAAAAGTCTGCTTCGATCTGCCATCGGTTTTCAAATAAGCCAACCCGAACACCAACATCAAATTTGGTGGTCTTCTCGACCTCTAAATTTTCATTTCCGATCCGACTGGGACCGATTCCATTGACCATTGAGCCCTGTCTTACTGAGGTCAGTTCGTCTAAGAACGTCAAGGAGGAATAGGGTGGAATCTCTTGGTTTCCCGTCAACCCATATCCAAGACGCAGGGACAGTTGTGACAGAATTTTCTGCGATTTTATAAAGGGTTCTTCAGTGATATGCCACACTCCAGAAAATGTCGGAAAGAATTCAAATTTATTACCAAACCGGGACGAAGCATCCGCCCGGGCAGCAAACTGGACACTGTATTTTTTGTCCCAGCGATAGGTAGCTTTGCCTAGGAAAGATTCCAAACCCCATTGTATCACATCAGAACCGACGGACTTATTTTTTCCGACGGCAAGGCTAAAGTAACGCAATGCCTCATTTTCAAACCCACTGGCCTGGCCTGTTAAGAGTTCTCTGCGAAAGCCCTCTGCACTATAACCTCCCATCAAGGACAGCTGATGTTTTGAGGAAGGCAAAGTCTCGTATTTGACAAAGTATTGCTGAACCCATTGGTAAGACTGCAACTTGGATGAGGTGCCAATGCCACCCAGGGGCACATTAAATTCGAGGGCACCTGGCAAGAAGGTTGCCTCATCGTTAAAAATGACATCCAGCCCAAAACCACCAACGATGGCAAATCTCTTGGAGAGCGAATAATTCCAACCGAGAAAATCTGAAATCCGTGAGGTAGCCACTTCACTATCCCAGGCGGTGGCTAAGGCGACCGGATTTCGAACTGGATGATCATTCTGTAGTAGCGAGCTCACGGATCCGTCCGCATTCACCTCAAAATTAAAGGGAATTAAGGCCCCATTTTGATCGCGCTCAGGCAATAAGGGATTGAACAAATAGGAACTCCCCACCACACCAATATTTGCTCCCACACCAGATTGATCGGTGGAAATGGTCCGAGCATTTATTCTACTAAAATTAAGGGAATTATTAATGGTCATCTTTTTACTAACATCGGCATCGATGTTGGCATGAAGGCTGTAGCGTTGCAAGTCCGATCCAAGGACGATGCCATGCACATCCCGGTAGGTCCCACTCAGGGCAAAGCGAAAGGCTTTACTACCTCCCCGGAAAATCAAGCGATGACTTTGAGAAAGGGGACTGTCCCTGAAAATAGATCGCGACCAGTCTGTTCCACCAATTGCCGAAGCACCGAAGGGTGGATTTAATCCAGCATTATTGAATGCTTGATTGACAAAGGATAGGTACTGTGAACCATTGGCTAGTTTGTATTGCTCGATGGGTGTTTGGAAACCCACTTCCGAATTCAAGCCAATCATCCGATCACCAGGTTCGCCTCGTTTGGTTCGAATAATCACCACTCCATTGCTGGCGCGAGCGCCATAGAGGCCAGTGGCTCCCACCCCACGCAAAACATCGATGGAAGCTATGTCGGCAGGATCTAAAAAAGCGAGACCATTGATCGGTGGACCATTGGCTAAGCCACCGTTCACCCAGTCGTTGCGATTGTACAAGGGAAAACCGTCAATGACATAGAGCGGTTGAGATCCGGCGCTCAAGGTGTGTAAGCCCCTCACTTGAAGATTTAGTGGAGCGGCAGGTTGACCAGAAGTCTGGATTGCGGTTAGTCCAGGTGCCCCACCTTGGAGCAGTTGATCAAAGGTCAATACCGCTCCCTGATGCATCCGCACCTTAGTAATTGCACCAGTTTGGTCCCCTCGATCAACCTGGTAATACCCCAGGTCATTCGGCTCCGCTATGACATTATCTCTCGGCGGTAACGTATCTTGGGTTGCTTCCTGACCTTGCAACTGCAGACTCAGCAGACCAAGCAACATAGCTGCAGTGTTCAAAAACCAACCCGGGGGATGGGTCGCTGTCAAGTGCCTTGTCTTAGCCAACAACCTCTCCATCAATATCCCGGATTTTGTGATAAGTTTTCATTTAAATCACGTTCGCGTTGCGGAATGGCAAATAGAATGTGTTTTTGATCATCGACTATGACCGATGGTTTGGCCGCTTCTACACGCTGCTTCAACCGACCTTGTCGAACCAAATCAAACCAGCGTTGACCCTCCCACACAAATTCCCTGCGACGCTCTTTCCAAACAGCCTGCCTAAATGCATTTTGGTCGAGGCCGGTCAAATCTGGCAACACACTTCTCTCCTCCTCACCATCGAATCGGGCACGCCTCCGCACACGATTCAGTGCCTCATAGGCCTCTGCACTTGGACCACCATTCACTTCATTTTCGGCTTCTGCAAACATCAATAAGACATCAGCATAGCGTAACTTATAAAAATCAGCTCCAGAACTACTTGCCGTAGGTTCGGCCTCCTGATCCCAATACTTAAAAACATGGGGATCAAATGTAAGCACCGTACCATCACTTTCAGTAAACGTAGTCGCAAAGGTGACCTCCCAACGACGGTCTAGCGCATCGAAATCATTATAAACATCCCGTGTCGGCACCTCCCAGGAATTTGAGTTTCGATTGAGTGCCAGCGGCAATGCACGTACATTAAACTGACTGGTCTCCCAGATGGCATCGTTATTAAAAGTGTAGTTAATTCCAAAAATAATTTCCTCACTATTATTATTGGATATCTTGAATACCTGCGCATAGTCATCGAGCAAGCGATAAACACCAAGTGACATGACCCTACCGGCGTGATCGCGAGCCGAAACCCAGTCCCCCCTGGTCAAAAATAGCTTGGCAAGCAGAGCCGAGGCTGCTCCTGTGGTAGCTCTTCCTACATCTGCTCCACTGTACTGGTTAGGCAAACGGGATTCAGCTTCCTTTAGGTCGGCGATGATTTGTTGGTAGACGGTTTCTGCATCGGTGCGTTCGACCGAGAGTACGCTTAAATCGGTGGTAGGGGTAAGCTGCAATGGTACTGCGCCAAACATTCTTACCAACTCGAAGTACATGAGGCCACGGATAAAATAAACTTCACCCAGCAGTCGTGATTTAAGTCCATCATCCATTGCGATGCTGGGAATGTTGGCAAGTGCGATGTTGGCTACATTAATTGTCTTATATGTGTCTTCCCAGACATCCTCCACATGCGCATTGTTGGGATCATGTCTAAATTCACTTAGCTGAATCGTATTGGCATCTTGATTTCCAGCCTGACCATTGTCGGAGGTTACGGCTTGTATCACCCAAAAGCTATTAAAATAGACCCCACCAAAATCGGCACTTGAAGTGCCACCTCCCATATGGTCATATGCGGCATTCACAGCGAGAATGGCATCGCTAGCCGTGGTATAAAACACTTTATCCGTCAGTAATGAGCGAGGTTTTTCCTCCAGGGCTTTCTGACAGGTCCATCCCACTAGGCTAGTGAACAGGGCAGCCATCAGCATGTTCCTTGCAACAGTACGATATTTCATTGTCCTACCCACTAAAATCCAATATTTAAGCCGATTAAATACGATCTTGTACTCGGATACCCACCTAAGTCTGCCCCCATATTGGTTGCACTTTGACCGAAGTGACTGACTTCGGGATCAAATCCACTATAGTCGGTCAGGGTCCATAAATTTTTGCCGGTTAGGTAAATCCTACAGCTGGAAATTCGGAATTTGTCAACGATGCTTTTATTTAACTGATATCCGAGGGTAATGGTCTTCAGGCGGAGATAAGAGCCATTTTCAACTTCCGCATCAGACAAAAAGTTTCGAGAAAAGCCAGGATCAGCATTTACTTTCGGATACCGATTATTTTGATTTTGGGGAGTCCAACGATTTGCAAAATACTCCAGGGTCACGTTGCTGGTACCGTTTTGACGTTCTACTAAAAATTTATTAAAATTTACGATTTGATTGCCTGACACGCCCTGGAAGAATGCATTTAATGAAAACCCGCGATAGGAAAGGGTGTTATTAAATCCAAATGTAAAGTCTGGCTGAGCACTCCCAATAAATACTCGATCATCGCCATTAATCACGCCATCATTGTTTTGATCCACAAATTTTCGATCGCCAGGTTCTAGGGTTGGTGCACCCGCAAAATTTGGTGTGATCTCGGAATCTTCACCAATCTGAAAAATCCCATTGGTGACTAGACCGTAAAACCGTCCTACCGATTGCCCCTCTTGTAATAGTGCCCAACTCTGAATGCCGAAGAGTCCTGCATTATTTGGAATATTATCTCGCCCAGCTAAATTTGTGATGGTATTCTTATTCCATCCAATATTTACATCGGTATCCCACTTAAAAGCCCCAGCAAAAGTGTGTGAAGTCAGGGAAAACTCAAATCCTTCGTTCTTTAAATCACCGACATTACTAAACACACTTGAAAACCCTGCGTAAAAGGGAACATCGGTCGACAAGAGTAAATCAAAAGTGTTTTTTAAATAATAATCTGCTGTGGCTGAAATGCGCCCATTTAAAAAAGAAAAATCTGCACCAAAATTAAACTGCTCCGTTGATTCCCAACGAAGATCACTGTTGGGAAAAATAAATGGCTCAAATCCAATGGTCAATACGTCATTAAAGGCAAGGTCTACGGGCACCAGCAGGGCCTGCGACAGATAGGGGCCAATGGATTCGTTTCCAATCACACCATAGCTAAGGCGTAACTTAAGAAACTCGATGGCGCCTAAATTTTCCATAAAGCCTTCTTCAGAAATCACCCAACCCAGTGAAGCAGAGGGGAAAAATCCCCATTTTCGATTCGCACCAAATTTTGAAGATCCGTCGGCGCGACCAGTGGCGGTAAACAGGTATTTATCGGAATAAGAGTAACTTACTCTCGCCAAGCCAGAAAGGAAGGTGAAATCAGAAAAATTTGTTCCCAAGCTGGCACCTCTGGCAATTCTGTAATTATTAAATCCCAATTGATCGTTTTGAATATCGATTACCGAAACCGAAAGTGCCGATGTTTTTGCCTGCTGGGCCGAAACACCAGCTACGGCAGATATTTTGTGTTTACCAATGGTCTGTTGATAATTTAGCGTGTTTTCATTGAGCAAGGTGGTACTGGTCACTGCACCAGAGTTTGCAAAAGACTCACCCCCAGAGCGGCTGGCTCTCGGAGTGAACTGATCACCCCGGTTGGCGGCAAAATCTACACCCAAGCTCACCTTCAAGTTGAGATGGTCGGTCAAGTCGTAAATGGCCGACAGATTATTGATGATGCGCGACAGTTTGGTGCTGCTGGGCGATTGGAGCAGTTTTAGGAGTGGATTCGCAAAAGTGCTAAGTGTTTGTTCATTAATGTTATTCCCATCTGCATCCGTTTGAGTTCCATCGATTGGTTCACCCCGATCATCGACCGCAAAGTTTTTCTGTACCAGAGCTCCACTGCGATTCCGTACGGGTACGAGCGGACTGAAGCCAAGTGCCGCGGTGATGGTGCCTCCATCGAAAGCTGCGTTATCATCGGTTGCTACACGGTCACTATGACTCAGACTAAACATGAGACTATTGCTCACTTTGAAACGCCTGCTGATTTGACCATCTAAATTGGCCCTTAAATTATAACGCTTAAAATTTGAGGCGATGATCACCCCATCCTGATCATAATATCCCCCAGAAAGGGCATACTGAAAATTCTCATCACCTCCAGTAAAAGAGAGCTCATAATTAGACATTGCGGCTGTACGAAATATCTCATTTTGCCAATTGGTACCTGTTGCAAAGCTGGCTGGATCTGAATAAACGCGACCATTGCCAGCATAGTAGGAGGCCTCATTTAAGAATTGTGCAAATTGTGAACCATTGAGTAACTGGTACGGGTTTCGCACTTTCTGCCAGCCCTGATAGGTGCTGAAGTCAATCTTTGACTCGCCTGCAGCACCTCTTTTTGTCGTAATTAAAATCACCCCATTGGCAGCCCGAGCACCATAGATGGCGGCGGCAGAGGCATCTTTTAGGACTTCAATGGAAGCTATGTCATTGGGATTAATTGTAGATAATGGATTCTGAGCATTTCCCTTAGCGGCCGAACTAGTAATATCTTCCGCAGAAGTCAAAATGGGAATACCATCAATTACGTAGAGTGGTTCATTGCCTGCACTAATCGAGCCGGTTCCTCTAATGCGAACGGTGGTTCCGGATCCCGGTTCTCCAGAATTCTGTTGGACAAAGACACCAGCTGCCCTACCTTGCAATGCCTGATCGGCTGATACCGCGGCAGCTGATTCGATCGCCTCTGAGCTCACGGAAGCCACCGATCCGGTTAAATCTCTTTTCTTAGCTGTACCATAACCTATCACCACCACCTCCTCTAAGCCCGTGGCCGTGGGAACCATCAAGACATGGATTTGCCCTTGATTTTCCACCGTAATCTCGATCGGGTCATAACCGATGTAGCTAAATTGAAGCACGGCAGTGGCATCCACCACCAGCTGGTATGTCCCGTCAATATCTGTAGTCGTACCAGCATTACTTCCAACGACCAGTACGTTCACTCCAATCAAAGCCTCTCCGGTTGTTTGATCTTTGACGGTACCGGAGATGGACCGTTCCTGTGCGATGAGGATCGGACCAGTGGATAAAAAGAAAAATATTAAGCAAGGCAAATATTCCCACAAGCCGCTATGTCTCTTTAACATCAAAAACATTTGGCGAGTATTTGAAAATCGTTACCACTGACGTCCCGCACAATCGTATTGCCGGCAGCATCTTGAAAATTGACCAGTATCTCTGAGATTTCATTACCCTGGTCTAAGCCAAAAAATGATGGTGGCCAGATCGTCATTTGCCACACATCCGGTGCAACACTTTTCATCTTGGTTTTTTCATTGTTGTTGCAGACGGTGGTCATACCAGAACTGTGGACTGCCGTATAACAAGCAAAAACCTCCGGTGAACCTATGAGGCTCGTGGTGTCTTCTTGCGCATCGAAGGTAAGGGTGAGAACATCTTCAAAGGTATAGGTTGGTAAATCAATTAATTGTCTGGGGGCAGGACCACATAGATTTTGCGCTTGCCCACTTGCACCCGTGACCTCAATGCACTCCTCCACAAAAGTAAAAGCGGAATTAGTCCCCTCATTTAAAAAGCCCCAGACGCCTTCTCCGATAAAATACCCCAACTGCGTAATCTGATTACTTTCACCAGCCTTGGTATGGATCGTAATGGTACCGGTGGCAGGGTTGTCCTCACTGATTCCGGCAGGATCCAAATCGGTATCCGCCTGAAAAATGGTCCACTTCATTTCCCCATAATTACCCCCGATGCCTACCCGTTCATTGAGCGCCTCCTCCCACACCTGCATATTGGCACCCTCCACCTCGTTGGGATCGATGATGCTCATAGTACTTCCACCAATGGTGCTTTCAAAAGAGACTGTGGTATTGGCTGCTGATTTCCAAGCCAGTGGAGATAAAAAGCCAAAGATCAAGGTGCTGCCATCTTTACCCGTTAATTGTGCCTCTACAGTTACGGTAAATTCATCTCCTACTTGCACCTGCGAAGGCTGATTGACCTGTAATATCTCCAAGCAACTTGAAAACCACAAGATGAGGCAACCTCCCCAGAGTAAAAGGAGTTTTGATTTGAGCCCGCTCGCCATGAGGTGATTAGATTTTTCGGAAGGCATAGGTGTATATATTATCCGAACAACCTAAACTAAAGGACAGGGAAAACTGTAGGTCTCCCGAAATAGGTGGTGATGCAAAGAGTAGTGATTCCTGACGGTCATTATTTTGTAAGCGTATGCTGGTGGGATACACCAAATCATCATAAGACCAAGTACCGCCCGTCAAAACCGGAAATGGAGCTTGACCGGTTTCGATTTCGTAGGTTGTTGGCCCATTGTTCATTTGTAGTGTCAGCAACACCTCGCTAAAATCCATTCGATCGGTGATCTCCAAGCCATTGAGCAAGACACGATTTACCCGCCATTGCCCCTGGATGTCGACCATGTGTTCTTCCAATGATCCCTCCGGAATATTAACATCCCGATCCTCACAGGCGCTAAAAAATGACCACAAAACAATGCTGCCAAAAATGTAAAGGCTGCGCGGCAAACTTAGAATCTTGAACGAAATAATCTTCATGAATCGTGGCTGCCTATGTTCATATGTTTGAACATAAGGTGGTAACCAAAGTTAATCAATCATTTGATCAATTCAAGAAAAACCTCTCCTGCTGGGGGAAGCCGATTTGAGGCTGGTAATTCACCTCTTCAATTCGATCGAATACGAAAATCGATCCGCTCGATAGTAGCCGATGTTGTACTCGATGGGACGATCTCCGGGATCGCAAACAATTCGTTTTCGGTAAAGTACGGGTGCATTTTTTTCAATGCCTAGCAATTCTGCGATATCCTCATCGGCAAGAATGGCCTTTATTTCTTCTTTAGATACACTGGGAAGCACCGCCAAATCTTCCTCCATAATTTCATAGAGATGTCGGGTAAAATCTTCTTCTCCCGTCAGGCCAATACGAGGATGGAAGTAAGATTGGAAAAAGACCACCGGTCCATTGTCTAATCCCCGCAACCGTTCCAACTTCAGGACTTTGGTACCCTTACGGATTTGTAGGTGTCTGCTTACTTCAAGATTGGCTTTTATCCAGCCGGATTTTAAGCTGTAGTTCGTAAACTCTAATCCCTTTTCATGCATCTCCTGACTAAAACTAAACCAATTGTCTAGCCGGGAGGTATAGCTGGGCTTTCCCACCGTTGTCCCCACTCCTTTTTTCCGAATCAGCAAGCCCTCAATCACTAATTTATTGGTAGCCTGACGCACTGTATTGCGAGAGATTCCCAAACGTTTTGCGATATCCACCTCTTTAGGTAATAATTCTCCGTTTTGATAATTTGGATCTACGATTAATTCCCGGAGAAGGTTTTCGACCTGCTTGTGCAATGGTACTCCACTCTCATGATCAAGATTAAATCGCTTCATCGAATCCGGCGATATGTTCAATTGTCTGGACATACCTTGAAGATAGAGCTTTGCCATGGAAATTGAAAGATTGCCATGTGTTGACCGATGCCATTATCTGATTCATCAGAACATATCTGATGAATCACCAAAACATGCACAGATGAAATGATAATCATGGAGTATATCATTGATTATCTTGCAAAACAAAAGCTCCTTTATGATCATGGACCCTAACCATCTCTTGCCGTCGCAAATCATCTCATTTCTGCTCGGGTGGCTATTGGTTCTCACATCGTTCTCATGCACCCAGCATACTTTTGAGGCTCCATCCGATGAGTTTTTGCACGCCATGGGAAAAGATATAAGAAAGTCATTTGCCAACTCGGCTAACTCCTTTAAAGCTCGCATTAAAGCTGATTCTTCTGATCTTAAAGCTTGGCTCGGATATGCTGAAATGAATGTCTTCCTTTTCATCTTCGGTCTTTCCTCCCGTGAATCAACCATTCCGTTGGCTAGAAATGCCGTGCAATTTGCCAATCATCTGGACTCGAACGCAGTTGGGGTACATACCTTAAATGGCATCATGAGTTTTCTAGACTGGAACTGGATGGGAGCCAAATCGTCTTTTGAAAGAGCCATCCGAGCCGATCCGGGCGACCCTAAACCTCGACACTGGTATTCTCTCTGGTTGGTATCTATGCAGGGGGATTTTGAGACCGCCATGCGTCAATCCGACACCATTGTGACGCTTGATCCCTCGGGTGATTATCAGATAGGACGCGGATCTCTCCTCTATTTTGCTCGAGAAAATGAGCGGCTTAAAGATCTTATGAAAAAGACCATTGCCAAAGATCCAGCTGTACCATGGGGATATGACTGGTTAGGTATGGCCCACATCGAATTAAAGGAGTATGAAGAATCCATCGACATCTATCAACAGGCTTTTAGATTATCCGACGGCTTGGTGGAAGTGGGCGGGGGTTTAGGTCACGCTTTAGGTTTAGCCGGTGCTCATGCGCCTGCCAAAAAAATGGCCAGCTACTATGCCGAAGCTGCAAAAAGCCATTACCTACCTGCGGTGCAGCGAGCCTTTATTCATATTGGCATTGGCGAAAACGATGAGGCCATCAGCCTACTCCAGCAGGCCTACGACGAAAAATCCTGGTTTATCATTTTTATCCAAATTGAACCCTGGTACGATCCAATTCGGAAAGATCCGCGATTCTTGGAGTTGGTCGAGAGAATGAATTTTCCAGTGAAATTATTGCAAAAGATTTAAGAGATTGGAGAGATTGGAGAGATTGGAAAGATTGGAAAGATTGGAAAGATTTCAATTTTGCACCGGGGTTGCACCAAAATCATAGTAGCGCACTGCGCTGGGATTTCGCCAAACCAAACAAAAAACCTCGCTGGTCCTGGCCGGCTCTTTAGTAATGGAAAAATAAAGATGACCTTTGCTGTCGGTATTTTTGTACAGCGGAATTAAATCAGGTGACTCCACTTGCCACCAACGAATATCTTGCAACGTCGCCTGCCAAGATCCACTTGATTTCGTCTTGGTATTCACAAAGGTGCCAGTCAATTGACCACGGACTAAATTTGCCTTTAATGCATAGGTACTTTCCTCATGTTGAAGGGTCACCGCAAAAGTCCGGTGGTCCACCATCAAATTTGAGAAAACAAATTGATCCGATTTAGAAATAATACGCCACCCAGCCTCTTCATGCAATAGTTGAAAAGTCAGGAAATTATCAAAACTCCGAAAGTTGATTTTACCCTCATAGTGGCCTTGATAGAGGAATGGAAGATCCAATTTGGGTTTTATCGCATAAAATGCTGGCTCCGAGTCATTAACTGGTGTATGGGTTAAGACACCATTCTCTCTCTGAAAAACGGGCATTGCATTGGGATCCTTAGGCGCTTGGTCGAGGGCAAAAAAAGGAATTTCGCGGGATCCATTTCCTCTGTGGTCAACTTTAGTATGTGGGGCATAAAGGGTAACCCCTTGATCCTGAATGGCGTAGATGGGTGTAGGTAAAAAGAGCCGGGGATCATCTAAGGTCAACCCGTACATCAATTGATTATAATTGTATCGGGGAATGGCGGGTTCCTGACTAAAAAATTTGGTAAAAGTACCCTCAAAATATATCCGCTTACCCCCTGGTGCATCCAGGAAATCATGATGGACCGGATTATAGAAGAATTGATCGTGCTCGGCAATTTTTCTGACATAGGCCCACGGACCGACCGGTGTATCCGCTTCACCATACCACACATTTTGTTTGCCCGCAATGAGGATCCATTTATTTCGAAAATAATTCCAGCGGATGGATCCACGATGCACATCTATCTTGGCACCCGTTAAAACATCGGTGGTTTGGATCAATAATTCAGTTGAATCAATCAGACCACGCGACACTAATTCTCCTTGTTTTGCATGGTTTAACCTCGGGGCATTTTTTTCCCATTGGTATACAATGTGTCCTCGGTGGTCTCGGTTGATCTGGTAAGGCAGGAATTTACCTTCTGTATTCGGGGAAAGGCAGGTATAAATCTCATATTCGCTCGGATCGGTGACAGAATTCATAGTGGGCACAACCCGTGCAAAAAGAAATTCCCCCGTTAGATAATTATATTCACGCGATCCCGATAAAACGCGAATGGGATGATCCATGGTTGCATAGTCAGGTAACCACTCATCCACTTGCTGGTATTTTTCAAATGTTTCGGTCTCTTCATTAAGGACAGCAATGCCGCGTTCATAATTTCCAAAATAGGCATCAACACGAGCATACTTTGCTACCAATAGTTCACCAAATTCGGCGGAAGGTAAATTCATCATCCAATCAAACCAGACATAACCCGGACCCGCTAATTGTATCATTGGCTTTGACAATCCTTTTTCATTCACTATATACTCCAACGGAATACCCTCCTCTGCACTCCATCCAGCCACCATAGGATCGGTCGTCCAGGCTCCTGCCACTGAAAAATTACCGCGATAGGCATGGGGCAAAAATGTATCACCCCAAACCCAGAAAATCTTGCCCTTAAAGGTTGTAGCCAAGTTAGAGTCTTGACCTAACACACCACCTTGTAATTCAGTTTTGCCCCGTTTACCGGTTTTCACTAAATCTCTGTGGACACTCTGACCGGATCCGGTGACCCGGTAGAGACGCTCAGCAAGATTTGTCCGCTCGAGGTATATGACGGTTTCTTTTCCGGGCTGTACGAATTGGGTAATACTTGATCTACCTGCCGCATCTTTAGAGTACCGGTAGCCGCTACTTGCTATTTGAAAATAGATATCGCGCTCGAGAAAATCGGGCTCATCAATGGCAATATAGCCCGCATTATCGCTATACCATGACACCTCATTGAGGGTGCGAAGCTCCACCATAGGAATGGGACGCTTTGTAGCTGCATCCAAGATTCGCACGGCATAAGGGCCTTTCACCTGGTGCGTTTGACAGCCAAACAAGACCAGAACGGAAGGCAACACTAATCTTGGCCACTGCTCTGTTTTCAAAAACAACCCAGCATAAAATCTCTCACACAGACGCAGGATCGATCGGAAATGGACCTCTATGCTTTCCGCAAATTCAACCCAAGTCTGCATTTTTGGTACCTTGTTTTTCTTCGACCAAACTAACTTATTTTATTATCATCTTTGCCTACACATTCTGAAATAGGCCAGCGCACTTTCTAAACAGGGTCCATTGAAGCAAATTCCCATCTTTTCCATTTTGTATTCTGCGATAGTACTTCTTCTGCTGTCCTGTCGACCTTCGAATTCTCACCCTCTTTTTAAATCGGTGGCTTCCCATTATTCCAATATTGAATTCAACAATAAAATTACTATTTCTGACACCTTTAATATCCTTCATTACATGTATTTTTTTAATGGTGGTGGTGTAGCCGTAGGCGACTTAAACAATGATGGATTGCCGGACCTCTATCTGGGTGGCAACCAAGTCTCCAGTAGATTATATTTAAACCAAGGCCAACTAACCTTCAAAGACATTACTCATTCAAGCGGTACCGCCTCCAGTGGATGGACGAGTGGTGTTACTATGGTTGATATCAATGCCGACGGATGGCTAGACATCTATGTTTGTCAGACCGGATATGCAGATGCCTCAAAAAGGAAAAACTTGCTTTTTATTAATCAAAGGGACAACACTTTTAAGGAGCAAGCAGCAACGTATGGACTGGACATCAATTCCTATTCTACACAATCGGCCTTTTTAGATTTTGATTTAGATGGAGACCTTGACCTTTATTTATTAAATCACGATCATTTATTTTATGGTGCCAACGCCCCGCTTCCGAAGAAGACCGATGGCAGTGCCAAAAATACGGATCAACTATTTGAGCATGTTATTCGGTCAGATGGATCACATTATTTTGTTGATGTTTCGTCTCAGGCAGGAATTAGCTCAGAAGGATTTGGTTTGGGTGTGGCCATCTCAGACATTGATTTAGATGGATGGCCAGACATCTATGTCGCCAATGACTTTATATCCAACGACCTCCTGCTTATCAATCAACGCGATGGTACCTATTCAAATGAAATCGGTACGCTGTTGGATCACCAAAGCCACAACAGTATGGGATGCGATATAGCAGATTTAAATAACGATGGGTGGAGCGAGATACTCGTGGTTGATATGCTACCAGCCACCAACGAACGGGTGAAAATGATGGCCATGAACACCAATGAAGATATTTTCGCACTGAGTCAAAAACTGGGATATCAACCACAATACACCCGTAACACCTTACAATGGAATCGCGGCTTCATTCCGGGTCACAACACCAACGACCTATTCTTTAGCGAAATCGGTCAGCTGGCTGGCATTCACCGAACGGACTGGAGCTGGACAGGATGGTGTGCCGACTTGAATCTTGATGGCTGGAAGGATATCTTGATCACGAATGGATATTTCAAAGACGTAACTAACAAAGACTTCATTGCCTATCGCAGACGGCGAACAACATTCACCACACAAGACAGTCAGGATAGTCTATATTTCGAGCTGTTAACCCAAATGCACCCTGTCAAATTGAAAAATTATTTATTTAAAAATCAAAGAAATCTGACTTTTAAAGACGTTAGTGCTCAATGGATTAACTTTGATGAATCACTATCGAATGGGGCTGTTATTGGCGATCTTGATGGTGACGGCGATCCCGACATCCTGATAAATCGAATCAATGAAAAGGCGGCCCTCTATGAGAATCTCAGCACTGGATCAGACGGCGACCATTCACATTATCTGCAAGTTAGCTTAAAGGGCCCAGCTCCAAACCCGAATGCCATCGGTGCCCGAATTAAAATTTACCATGACGGTCAGGTCCAATTGCACGAGAATTATTCAACTCGGGGATATTATTCAAGTGCTGTACTACCTTCGCAATTTGGCCTGGGCAAGACACCGTGGATTGATTCGGTCGAAATTATCTGGCCAGATGGAAAAACCTCATGGGCGGAAAGGTTGAAAGCTGACCAACTCATCACCTTTCATCACAGCAAGGCGGGAAGAGCTTCAGACCCTAAAAATATGATGGACAGCTCTCTGATGGGTGATCGAAGAGCATGGCCAATTCACCACCAGGACAATGAATTTCCCGCCTTTAAAATCAACTCATTACTCCATTACAGCCAGGCAAACCTAGGGCCCAATTTGGCGGTGGGCGATGTGGATCAAAACGGCTACGATGATATTTTCCTTGGCGGTGGGGCTCAGAAACCGGCCTATTGGGTTTTGCAACATGATGGACAAATTGACTACGTTAAATGGCAGGTAGATTCGATGTATGAGGATCTCGGTTCGTTGTTATTTGATGCCGATGGCGACAATGATCTCGATCTCTACGTGGTAAGCGGCGGTTCCAATTATACCGCAGGAAGTGTTTTTTATCAAGATCGACTTTATCTAAATGATGGCACCGGAAATTTTGGCAGAGACACGAGCGCATTACCCGAAATTAGCAGCAGTGGATCTTGCGTAATCCCTGCCGATATTGATGGAGATGGTGATCAGGATTTATTTGTGGGAGGGCGACAACTACCCGGCCATTATCCTCAGCCACCGCAAAGCTATTTATTAGAAAACCGGGAGGGTCAATTTGTGAATGTGACGCTGGACTGGAATGAGGAATTAAATGAAATTGGCATGGTCACGGATGCCATCTGGACAGATTTTAATGACGATAAATTACCGGATCTGATGATCGTTGGTGAATGGATGCCCATCACGTTTTTTATAAACAGAAAGAATCACTTTGAAAAGGAGATCCCCAACATAGCTGGGCTACCCCACACCGGTGGATGGTGGAATTGCATCTCGGCAGGAGACTTAAACCTCGATGGTAAAACAGATTACGTGTTGGGAAATGTCGGGCTCAATACGGGATTTAGATCATCTGCAACGCAGCCGGTCCGACTCTACTACGATGATTTTGATGGCGATGGTAGCATGGAGCCACTCATCACACATTTCGAAGAGAGCAACGAAGGTAATTGGGTCGAGGTTCCTTTTTTAGATCGCGATCATCTGCTGTCAAGGATGCCTTCGTTGAGAAAAAAATTCCCAACCTATACCCAGTTTGCTGAGATGGATATTCAGGGAATTTTGAATCATTCGGCAGTAGAAAAACTCTCAGCCCCAACTTTGGCATCCGGCTGCTTATTAAAAAAAGAAGGGTTCTCTTATCAATGGTCCACCCTGCCGCTTGAGGCACAAATCTCCGCGATATACGATATGTATCTTCTGGATCTAAACCACGATCAAATACTGGATCTCCTGGCGGTTGGCAACACCGAGCACTACATCGTCGAAATTGGCAGACAGGATGCCTTAAAGGGCTTTGTTGGTATAAATGACGGTAATGGCACGTTTAAATCGATGTCCGCCGCAAAGAGTGGTTTCTTTGCTCCGGGCAATTTAAGATCAATCGATACAACCTCAGTAGCTGGTCAGTTGGTCCTTCTGGTAGCTGGCAACAATGAACCATTGATGACCTGGTCTTTACCTGAATAGTCTGGCCAATGAAAATTCAGATGTGCCCAAAAATGATGCGTATGTTCTATTACTTTTCATTTTAGATCGACTTCTGCTTCCGGAAAATTCAAGTCAATTTAATCCCTATATTTGGATAATATGTTTGAACATATGGACCCAAGAATGCGTAAGTTTTCCAGGCTAGAAGGGGGGCCAAAAATGTGCTATCTAGCGTTCATTTGGCTAATACTTAGTTGCCCAAACTACAGCCACGCTAAAGTAAAATTGCCACGTATTTTCAATCAAAATATGGTGCTGCAAAGATCTCAACCCATTGTGGTATGGGGCTGGGCAGACGCAGGTGAACATATTACGTTGGGTTTTCATCGGCAAAATCGGCAAGTGCGAGCCAATTCAACCGGTCACTGGTCAGTCACATTCGATTCAGAGGAGGCGGGAGGACCCTATCAATTGAGCGTGTCTGCAACCAATGAGATCACCCTGGATAACATTTTAGTGGGTGACGTCTGGCTTTGTTCTGGGCAATCGAATATGCAATGGCAAATACATCAGACTCCTTATCGCGAAACGGATACTGCCTGGATTTCACAAAATCAGATTCGTTTATTTACGGTCCACATTGACACCGATTATTTGCCTCGAGAAGATCTCCTCGGAGGAACCTGGGAAAACCTTTCCGCGGAGAGCATCCATCATTTTTCGGCCGTTGCCTACCATTTTGGTAAGACACTTCATGATTCGCTGTCGGTACCCATCGGCCTGATCAGCAGTAATTTAGGTGCAACCTCCATTGAAACTTGGATGAGCAATGAAGCCTTAATGTCGTTTGAACAATTCAGGCCGGAGATAGAACCAATCTTGGAAGCTGGAAAAAACTTTGCACAAATTCGCTCAGCACAAAAGGAGATATTGCCGAAATGGAAAAAAGAGTTCTACTGCAAGGGGCCAGGCATCCAAGGCAAGTGGTACCACCCCGACTTGAATGATTCAAGCTGGATGGATTTCACCGGCCCCGGCATTTGGGAAGAGCATGGTCTTTCAGATCACGATGGCGCAGTTTGGTTTAGAAATACATTTAATTTACCCGCAGACTTTGTTGCTGACAGTTTTTCCATCGCCTTGAGCCAACTTGACGACTACGATATTACTTGGGTAAACGGGCACAAAATCGGATCTACTTTCGGTAGGCACAACCACCGAAATTATAAATTTCCCACCGCTATCTGTCAACCTCAAGGCAACCAAATCGCCGTAAGGATTTTTGACATAGGTGGAAAGGGTGGTTTTACTACCGATGCTTTTTGGACGTCACCGCTGGTGAGGAGTAAATGGAAAATGAAAAAGGGCTTAGTGATTGATAAGAATAAGATCCCCCCATTGCCAGTGGTTAATGTGACTCCTTTTTCTTCGCCTGCTGTTTTATTTAACGCCAATATTGCACCACTCCGTCGATTTCAATTGAAGGGTTTTGTGTGGTATCAGGGTGAAGCAAACACTAGTAGGGCCGTCGAGTATGGCGACCTATTTCCTGCCCTGATCAATGACTGGCGAAAGCAGTGGCAAAAACCAGATTTACCATTTCTTTTTGTGCAGCTTGCCAATTACCGATCTGAAGATCTGGTGCCGAAAGCAAGTGCCTGGGCAGAATTACGCGAAGCTCAAGCTCATGCCCTTCGACTAAATAATACAGGCTGTGCTGTGGCCATTGACATCGGTGAAGCCGATGACATACATCCTCGCAATAAATTCGAGGTGGGTCGGCGGCTTGCTCTGGCAGGTCTTAAAATCGCCTACGATAAGGATCTGATTTATCGCGGACCAACCTACCATTCTTCGTTCGTCAGTGGAAACAAAATCATCGTGACCATGGAATGTGACGGCTCTACACTGAGATCAAATAATAAATACGGCTATGTACCTGGATTTGCCATCGCCGGGCCCGACCGAAAATTCAAATGGGCAAGGGCAGAAATTGCGGATCAGAAAATTCATGTATGGAGCCCAACGATCTCTGAACCAGTGGCCGTTCGCTACGGCTGGTCAGACAATCCTGGCCTACTTGACCTAAGCAATCAAGAAGGACTACCCGCGGCACCCTTCCGAACAGATGATTGGCCATTATCGACCTCAGGTCTTGTCTACGATCCAGAACAGCCACGTTTTTAATGAGGAGGTTGGCCTACATATTTTGCTTCTGCCAACTGTTTGTTACTTGCCAGCCCGAAGATTTCATTCCCATTCAACAAGGTCTCAATCAACCATCTGATCTCGGCATTTACCGTATTGACAGCAGTCAATCAGATGCATTTTGTGACTTCCGCCTCATTCCCAACGAAAAGAGATGCTGGTCAAGAAACCATCAGGTATTTCAGGACTGTCATTATGATTTGCTTTTCACGAGATATGGCAACGGCTGGACGGGTTCAGATGCCACCTATTCACTACCCCTGCCCGACGGCAGAATCATGTGGATGTTTGGCGATACTTTTTTAGGTACGGTTAAAGCAGATCGTTCTAGAGAGGGCGCACCCTTCCTCCGAAACAGCTTGGTCATTCAGCAGGGAGATGAGCTCAAGACACTCTACCAGATGAAAGATGGACAACCGAGGGCTTTCGTCTCACCACCCAGAGAAGATGAATGGTACTGGCCTCTTGACGCCACGATTCATCAAGATGAAATTCATTTTATGTTGGGTCGTCTTGGCAGCACGGGCTCAGAGGGCAATTGGAGTTTTGAGTACCGGGGGTTTGACCTGGTTATTTTGGATCGCTTCGAATTTTCGATTAAATCTTTAACTCCGAAAATCATTGATCCGGATATTTCCTTCGGTGCGTGCATTCTGGAAGATGACACCTACACCTATATCTATGGCATCAGTTCTCGGCCCTTTCAAAAGAGAGCGCATATTGCCAGGGTGTTAGGCACCAACTTATCAAAGACATGGGAGTTTTATGACGGTGAAAACTGGTTAGATGAGCCCGACGATTTCGTCATTCAGGAGGGCGTTTCTGATCAATTCAGCATGTTGAAGGATGGCGAAAAATATTATTTAATTACCCACGAAATTATTTTTGGAAACCGAATTTTCATTGCTGAGTCCGACACCCCCACTGGTCCCTTTAGGAATAAGCGCATATTGTACTGCACACCCGAATCGGGTGGTAATATTTTTACCTACAATACTTTTGCACATCCTGAATTATCAGATTCGGGCGAACTCAGACTTTCGTACAATATTAATAGCTTTGATTTTCAAGACATTTTTCGCGATGCCGATCTTTATCGACCGCGTTTTCTTAAGATTGAAAATTGGCGCCAACGGTAGCCGAAATAATTCTTAAACACTTTAATAATTGGTGGAGGTACAAGTAGAGTTTCAATATAATATCATCCGCAGGTGTACCTGGGTAGTCTTCCTGGTGTTTATCGGATCGTGTGCACCGAACTCAGCATCTCAAGCTGAAAAATTACGTTGGACCACTCAGTCCGCTCCGGAGTGGTCAAATCTCTTTAAGCGCACCAAGGGTTGGTTTGGTGGTGATGGAATTTTCATCATTCCAACCACCACAGACCGTCAGGAAGACCGCACCAAACAGATCATACTCTTTAGTGACACGATGGTGGGAGAAGTGCAGGGGGGCAAAGTGAAAAAGGGATTTCACATGTTGCATAATTCTGTCGCACTACTCCGTGGCACGGCGCCGAATCCGAATTCCATTTCATTTCCAATGGTCAGTGATTCATCCGGAAAAGAAATTTCGATCTTCCCGGTGAAGCTGCCTCTGACCGAACCCCACGAATATTATTGGTTGGGCGATGGTGTTGTGAGTCCCTCAACTGGAAAGACCTATATTTTTGCCTATCGAGTGGTCGATCGCCTGGAATGGGTAAATGAACTTTTCAAATTTGAGGTCTTGGGAGGAGCACTAATTGTCTTACCCCCAGGAAGTGAGTTTCCGTATGCTGACCAGTACCAATTAAAGTTACCTTTTTTCCAAGGTGTTGATGATGGCCATATTTCTTTTGGAGCGGGAATTTTTGAATCCACGGAAGCGCATGCTGCTCCTGATCCCGATGGCTATCTATACATTTATGGCATACGTGACCCAGGCAAGCAATTAGTCGTAGCGAGGGTAAAACCGAATGAAATTGAAAACTTTGAGAGATGGCGATTTTATGATGGGAACCAATGGCAGGAGGATTTCGAAAACTGTGCTACCATTACTGACTCCGTATCAAATGAATTAAGCGTTTCAGCGTTGGTCAATGGTCAATTTGCGTTGGTATTTCAGATTAATGGGGTTAGTTCTAAAGTAGGCATGCGGCTCGGCCCCACTCCCATTGGTCCCTTCGGATCGATCCATGAAATCTGGGACTGCAGTGAAGCCCTGGACGAACCAGAATTTTTTGCCTATAACGCCAAAGCTCATCCCACCATCTCCGACCATGGTGAATTATTGGTCAGTTACAATGTCAATTCCTTCGCATTCTGGGATCAGATTGAAGACCTGCCACACCTCTATCGGCCCAGGTTTTTCAAAATAATTTTTGCACAATGACCAAATCAATATCGATCCGGACACTAATATTTGTACTTAAATATGAATTAATATTGATGGTTCTTCGCAAAGATGAGTACCTAAGATGGTAAAATTATAGCTTTGGAAGAAAGCTATGTCAAAAAGCCTATTGTACCATGGATTTGGATTAAAGGGAGTCGAGTATTTGAAGACTGAATATCGTGAGGGCTCGATCTATTTCCATATTGAAACCGAATCAAAGCATTTACAATGTAGTGCATGTAAGAGCAAGGAGGTTATAAAAAAGGGAAAGAAGGAACGTACATTTCGAACTGTATCAATTGGATTCAAGCCGGTATTCATGGTGGCGCACATACACCGGTTAGAATGTAAGTCATGTGGGTTAATACGTCAAGAAGAGATAAAATATGCTGATAAAAAAAAACTTACACCCATCGATTGAGGAGATTTGTACTGGGGATGCTGGACAGTATGACTATTAGTGAATTATCGAAAATCAGTGGTCTTCACTGGCACACGATCAAAGAAATTGAAAAGCAATATTTGGTCAAAAAATATAAGCATATACCAATGAAAGATGTAAGGTATTTGGCTATTGATGAATTCTCAGTACGGAAGGGACATAAGTATATGACAGTGGTGATGAACTGGCAAACGGGACAAGTATTATATGTTGGATTAGGCAGAGCAAGCGAAGTTCTGACTGTCTTCTGGAAAAAGATAAGTCGTTGGAAATCAAAGATACGAGCTGTGGCAATGGATATGTGGCCGGCTTACATTAAGTCGGTTAGAGATCACCTACCAAAAGCAGAAATTGTATACGATTGGTTTCATGTTGTCAAGATGATCAACCAAAGAATTGACCAGCTTAGGCGAAGAGTATACCGAGATGAATTGACTCAGCAACAACGTCGAGTGTTAAAGGGTACCCGATGGATTCTATTAAAAAGAGGTTATAATTTAAATGTTAATCGAAACGAGCACCAAAGACTGCAAGAGGCCTTAGCTTTGAACAAGCCCTTAGCAACCGCTTACTACCTAAAAGAAGATCTTGCTCAATTATGGCATTGTCCCGATAAGACTTCTGCAATGGACTTTGTGGAAGACTGGTGTCAGAGAGCTCGAGCCAGTGGAGTTTCAATTCTTACTAAAATGGCCAATACGATTGCCCGAGCCAAAACTGGCCTTCTAGCCTGGTATGATCATCCCATTTCTACAGGCCCACTTGAAGGCCTAAATAACAAAATCAAAGTGCTCAAAAGAAAAGCCTATGGTTATCGGGACTTAGATTATTTTAAACTCAAAATCTTAGATCTCCATGAAACTAGGTATCCATTATTGCGATGAACCATATTGATTAATTAACATTGATGAGAAGTTCTTATCCCTCCTTAATTTTGGCTACTCTATTGATGGGATTGCATTGGCACTGCAAATCCCCACAGGCAAGCGCAGGGGATCGCAAAGTGGATTTCAGTTTGACGTATCACGTCGAAGAAGCCCCAGATTGGACGAGTTTATTTTATCGAAAATCGGGATGGTTCGGGGCCGATGGGATCTTTTCTATTGGAATGGACGGAGACGATTATAATGACGGCACAGAGACCACACTCCTCCTATTCAGTGATACTTACATTGGAAAAGTCGTAGACGGTGCTCCTCTGCCCGGCCATAAAATGGTCAATAATTCGGTAGCCTACTACCGCGGCATTGATCCCGGACCAGAACATATTTCGTTTTACTACAAAGAGGATAAGGCTGGTGCGCCCGAGACATTTTTTGTACCCAATAATGCGAAGGCCAAATCAAATCAATACTATTGGTTGGGTGATGGTTTTGTGAATAAAGCACTAAATAACCAGCTCTACTTTTTTACCTACCATGTGGAAATGACCGGTCCGAGTGTTTTCGATTTTATTGAACCTGATGTATCGATCGTGGCCCTCCCGGAAAATAGCCAACCGCCCTTTGAAGATCAACGGCAGATCATCACACCTTTACATATTCGACACGCTGAACTGGGTGACGGTAATTTTGGGGCGGGCATTTTAGTCAATACTGAATGGGCTAAGGTGCCGATGCCTGATGGGTATGTCTATATATACGCCTGTATTGGAAAGGACAAGAATTTAGTCGCAGCGCGGGTCAAACCCCAATATTTCGAAGATTTTGAAAAGTGGCGGTATTGGGATGGCCAGCGTTGGCATCGAAATATGGCAAGGCTCCAAGCAATCACCAATGCCGTTTCGAATGAGCTAAGCGTGACCCCTCTACCGGATGGGCGATTTTTGTTGGTATTTCAGGTATTGGGTTTGTCCGACAAGGTAGGTCTTCGTATCGGGATGAGCCCAGTGGGTCCCTTTGGCCCCATCGAAGAGATTTACCGCACACCTGAGATCGATGAGGGCCTCCTCCCCTACAATGCCAAGGCACATCCTGCACTGTCTAAACCAGGTGAGCTACTCATTAGCTACAACACGATTACGGCAGACTTTTGGAACGACATACAACAAGATGCACATATCTACCGGCCTCGGTTTATTAAATTGATCTTTGACTGAAAGGATTTCAGAAAAACCCTTCTCAAGACATCGGTAATAAACCTCCCTCACGCAACAGAGGGATGCCTCTAACTCCAATGCTCTAGGGAAGACAAGTGACCACCATGAGGACAAGAGGAGTTGCGAATTTCTACAAATCCAATTTTAGGGGTTTCTTTAAAATGTTACGATTCTCCCTAAGGTGGTTACATCTGTCCTGACCAGGATCTTCAACAATTAGGAAAATTGCTACTGGGTATTGGCTCTACCACTCAACCAACCCCCTCCAAATTTGGATACTTGACGCATTCTTTTCTTCATCGTGCCTAAAAAAAAAGCTATGGCCCATCTACTCAAAAATGTCATGATCATTGCTCTTTCATTATTGGCCGCCGGAATATTGGCCCAGCCGGCGCCCAGCGTATGGTTTGTAAAAGCCGGTGCTCAAGGAAATGGAACCTCGGCAGAAAGTCCATTAGGATCGACTGAAACCCTGGAAGCAGTAAGCCGGCCATTGGATCTCATCATTGTATTGTCGGGAGCGGGAGTTTTGGACGGAGGTATTGCACTTAAAAGCGGGCAGACATTGATCGGCGTACCCCAGGCTGAGCAAAAACCCGTTATTACCAACACCGGACCGCATCAAAACGGAGGAAATGGTCTGGTTCTAGCCGGAGATAATCGAATCTGGAACATCCGGATCGAAAATACATTTGCCAGTGGCATCCTAGGAAGCAATGTTTCGGGCAACCGGATAGAGCAGGTAGAGGTCTTCGGTGCAAATCAATCTGCCACTTCCACCGATTTGAGCCATCCGATATTCGGTGAATTTCCGCACGGAGGGATCCTCTTCTTAAACAAGGACTCCAGTCTTTCAGTTGAAAATTTTATTGCAAATGTTGATATCGTAGATGCCACAGCCATTAGCCTTGTTTCCGTTGCTACAGGAGGAGCACAAAGCCGACTGATTGTATACGGCAGCAGGGTAGAAAAGGGAA
This sequence comes from Saprospiraceae bacterium, assembly GCA_965223215.1. Lineage (GTDB taxonomy): Bacteria > Bacteroidota > Bacteroidia > Chitinophagales > Saprospiraceae > JABDMH01. The sequence goes on from CBDCVZ010000010.1 coordinate 2,839,096, forward strand.
GCCCGTTAAATAGAACGGATATGGGTATCCTGGTAGTGGCCGATGGACCGTCTGCCCAGACCATTCTGGAAATCGACAGAAGCGTAGTGCAAGGTCGAACTAGTATGGGTGGTAGAAATGTCGTGGCGCTGGCCTCCAGGCAGGCAAAGACAACAGCAGTAATCAAAAGATCCTTTCTGGGGCCAGTAGGTCAGGATGGCGTCCTGGCGGCAGCCACCCAAATACCCGCTGAAGTAAACCTGGATATCCGGGAATCTGTGATTGAAAATGCTGGTCAGACCAATATTGAAGGCACCATTCTTAACCTGCCCGCCCACGATCCAGCCCGGGCAGATGAAACAAACATTTCCATCAGGGTTGAAAACTGTACCATTCGTCATGCTGGCCTTGGAGACAAATTCGAAATGGATACCATTGGCAACGGAAATATCTGGCTTGGGTCTTCCGCCATGGCGCAACAAATGGATCCGGATTCTAGGGCGCCATTCGCTCCCGGCAGATACCAACTTAGGCTTCTAAACAGCCTGATCAGTGACGGAAAGGATTTTGGTATCGGATTTGGGAATGTATGGCAGCAATTGGCCCCGGAAAAAAGTTCCTTTGAGGTGCTGCTTCAGGACAATAGGATCATGAATAACGGCAAAGCGGAGATTATGATAGCCGCCCCGGGAGCCCATATCGATGCACGGAGGAATTGCTGGGGTAAGGTGGATGGACTCTCCGAAGATAGGATCCGGATGCTCAACACGGCAGAGCTTGGCCAGATTGATACATCGGAACCACTGCCATGCAAAGAATAAGATCGAGCTTCACCCTGAATACGATTCAGGGCGTCATGTCAAAGTTCCAGCTCACATTCAAAGTAGACTATATCGTACGCTCCCGAAACGCATGTGGACTCTGCCCGTATCTCTTTCTGAATAATTTACCGAAATACCCCGGATCGCTGAAGCCGCAGGAATAGGCCACTTCAGATATAGAAAGATCTATTCTGCCTAATAGAGCCTTCCCTTTTTCCAGCCGAAAGGCATTGAGGAATTGGCTCGTAGAGTAATTCGTCAGGGCTTTGATTTTACGGTGTACTTGCATCCGGCTCATGTGCAGAGCAGCCGCCAGCTCCTGAATGCCGAAATCTTCATCCGCATAATTCTTTTCTAATATTTCAAAGAGTTCCACCAGGAAGGGGTCCGCTGCTTTGGAAGTTGCTTTGAGAAAGCCCTTTTTAGCAAAGATGTCCTGGAGTTTTCGGCGACCTTCGATCAGTTTTTTGATGCGTACGTGTAGTTCCTCTTCGTGAAAGGGTTTGGTCAGGTAAGCATCGGCGCCACCTTGCAGGCCTTTGACCCTGTCTTCCTGGGCAGCCAAGGCGGTTAACAGGATAATAGGAATGTGATTGGTTCGCGGGTCCTCCTTGAGTTTTGCTGTCAACTGGTATCCATCCATTACAGGCATCATCACATCGCAAATGATGAGGTCCGGGACGAGATCAATAGAGGTTTCCCATCCCGATTTTCCATCGTAGGCCTTCACCACCTTATAGTTTGGGCTTAATATTCGTTCGATATAGTAGACTACGTCGACATTATCTTCCACCAGGAGGACGACGAATTCATTGTCCGCCATCGGCAGCGCTGGGGTCAAAGCTGCATCGGTTGCCAAATGATCCTGGTCCTCTGATTGATAAGCTTTTCCAGTCTGGCTTTTTGCTTGAATCGGCAAGGTCACGATGAAGGTAGTCCCTCGATTCAGTTTGCTGTGTACTTGGATGGTACCCTGCAACAAAGCTACCAGGTCCTTGACCAAGGCCAAACCGATACCGTCCCCCTGACGGGTAACCACACCATTCTTTCTAGCCCGATAAAATCGGTCGAAAATACGCTCCTGGTCTTCCGGAGATAAGCCAATACCGGTATCTTTTACTTTTAACACTAGTTGTTGATCTTCCCGATCTATGAGTACTGAAACTCTACCGCCGGCCGATGTGAATTTAATGGCATTAGCCACCAAATTGCTGAGCATGAATTTGACCTTTTCCCGGTCGTAGGTCATAACAATTTCTTGCTGCTCGCAGTTGAATGTGAGATCGAGCCTCTTTTGTTCGGCCAATGAGTGAAAGGATTCGACCAAGTATTCCAGATAAGGCACAATATTATCATCGACCAGTTTCAGCTGGAGGATCCCCGCTTGTGCTTTGGATATGTCTAGTAACTGCTGTACTAGATCCAGCACCTCTTGCCCGTTTTTCTGGATTAGTTCCTTTTCGCGTTCATGGCCACGGATCGTATCCGCCAAGCCCATGATCACAGTGAGGGGTGTGCGGAATTCATGCGTGATGCTGCTGTAAAATTCCGACTTGGCCTTGTCCAGTTCGATCAGGCTATCGGCATACGCCTCCTTGATCTTCATTTCGTTATGCCGCCTGGCACCAACGATCGCGAACAATACTGACGTAAGACTAAAGCCACCGTACATCAGATTAAAGGACAAGTCCTGTTGAGAAAGACCAACTATTGCCAAACTTCCGATAGCGAAAATGAGCGTTATAAAGAATGGACTAAAGGCAATCAAAAACTGGGATGCATAAGGGATCTTTTTGAAAAAAGCCATTACAGCCAGAATGATATACAGCAAAATAGACACGAAAAAAACACCCGCACCGAGGTAGACCAATTCAAAATTAAAAAACACGGAATTTCCATCGTTCATCGAAGATGATAACAAGGTCATCTGAATGAAATGGACAACTTGTATGACAATGATAACCCACAAAATAAATTTTTGCAGTTTGTAGATCCATGGAAAAACAACCCGGTACCGGAGATATTGATCAGTAAAGCAGAAAATGCCGAGCGAGAAAAAAACTAAAGAAAGTGCACCTATGAGATAACGGTGATAAAGCAACATCCGCCAGGCAATAAAGGTGTTGACTCGGTTTTCCAAAACAATGAACAGGAACGTAAACCCCAGTATCATCAGGGCATAATACATCCCCAGTTTATTTTTCTCTAGTACGGAGCGCAATAAAAAGTAAAAAAACTGAAAAAATAGCATACCCATGATTACTCCTTTCAGAAGACCGGCATCTTTGGTCTCACCAAGGAGGGCAAAAGGTTCAAACATAAATACGCCGAGGACCAAAGAGGTCACGGAAAAATCCCAGTCATTGGGAATAGGGTGATAATGTAAAAACAGGTGGACAGTATCTCTGGGAGCGATCCGAAAATCGAATAGATTAAATGTATGATTAATAGTTTTTTCCTCTTTGGAAGCCTTATTTCCAGTCCGGACAGTGCGGTACTTACCATCGTTTTGCGGGAGATATATATCAATTATTTTAGTGTCTCCAGCGGCATCCATCAACAAGAAGTGGCTGGTAGAATCAGGATTTATTAGAGTCAGGCGACACCAAATAGAGGTAGCTTTATATTTAAAAAGATCACTCTCTCTTAAAAAATGTCCATACTGATCCCAGTTTTGATGAATCTCGCTGAATGATAGGTTAGAAGTAATATCGAAATAATATTCCAGGCTATGTAAGGCCTGGGCGTGCGGGATTTTGTCAAACCGGAAGGGGATGGGATTATCATAACCGAGAAAGGTATAGCCTTCAAAATCCCGGATCTTGGCGGGATCAAGGATACTCAAGGTTAGGCCGGAACGCTGATGTCTTATGTCGCTGACCAACCGAAATAATAGTGTCTTATATTCTCCGGCCTTAAAATCCAGCCAGAACAAATTACGAGCGTTGCGAATCGGTTTATCGGCGGCCGGAAGTTGATTACCCAGATGAATCGTCTGCAGGACAGTGTTACCGTCCACTTCGAAAACATCAATTGTCGACCAGGTGCCGTATTGCAGGTCGGCCTCTAACAAGTAGCGTTGCTCATGATCTTCGACATTCGTACATTCCACTTTCACCCAGAGATTGTCCCCAGGCCTGAGCGTAGAAAGATGCAGTGCGGTGGAGAAGGAAGAGCCTTGTTGCAGGATCTCTTGTACACCCGGATCACTTTCCGGCTGGTAATAGTACAACACCGAATCCGGTGCGACGGCCATCGGTACACTTTCCGGTCCATAGAAATGCCGGAGTCTTTGTTGCGGAATAGTTGGATATTGGTGCCTAAGTTTCCAATCCTGACCTGACAGCAATAGTGGCCCCAAACAGATCATGAAAAAGAAAGACTTTCTGAACATCAGGCAATAATTTTTTGGGCAATTGGACATCCTGGTTTTGCAATTTTGAAACCGTCATTTCCTGGACGACAATCCCTTCAAAATAATTAAATTCACACTTACCTGACTCTGTAAGTGAACACAAAGATTAAAGTCATTTACGACCTATTGTATTGGTTTTAAAAAAAATCGATATCAATGATGAATCAAAGTTGGCGACATATCCTAAAAGTTGGGCAGGACATTTGTATCATTTTGCCGGAATATTGTAACAAGCACACCAACCACTAGGAGATCGTCAATCTTAACAACATCTTACAGGCATCAAGTTGGAATGGGGATCATCTTGCCTCTTCCTTTCGAGCACGAGCGATAGGAATATACTTAGAGATATCGACTTGATCAGTTAGCCATCATGAAAATCAAAAAATGCGAAGTGACATTATGGTGACGGTAGTGGTTGTGGCTCAATTAAAGGTTGAATAATGGTTGTGCGTGTTGCTTCAATTAATATTTGACAATCCTCCCTACAATCCAAATCCAAAAGAGCCGGACAGGGATACTCTAATTTTCAGATGGGAGATTATCCTTGGCAAGGTGATCGATCAGAAATCAGCGGATATACCGTTGATCTCTTATCTTGCACCCAGAACTTGAGTTGATGGTACCACCACCTTTTTCTTGCACTTATAGTCCTAACTTGCCGGAATTACTCACCGAGCTTCAATGCTCCATTGCAATTACTACTTATCAAGCGGGAAAAGTGGTCATTATTTCTGCCAAAGATCACAACCACCTCGTGCAGTTACCACGCACCTTTGATCGGGCCATGGGCATGGCCTTGGAGGGTGACCGCCTGGCCATTGCCACCAAAGACGAAGTACAAATCTTGCGCGATTCACCAGCATTGGCGAAAACCTACCCAAAGAGCCCCGGCCAATATGACGCTCTTTACGTGCCGCGTGCTACCTATTACACTGGCCAGGTGGACATTCATGATCTGCACTGGGGTGTGGCAGGACTTTGGGCCGTCAACACCTCTTTTTCGTGTCTGGTCCTGGTCAATGAGCGTTATAGCTGGACCCCAAAATGGCAACCCTTTTATATTGATAAACTAGAGTCAGAAGATCGCTGTCACCTCAATGGACTGGCTATGCAAAATGGTGCACCTAAGTATGTCACCGCGCTGGGCACGGGTAATGGTCTACAGCAATGGCGCAAAACACTGCCCAATGGAGGCATCATCATTGATGTAGAAACGAACGAACCTGTCTTAACCAATCTTCCTATGCCCCATTCACCCACACTGGCTGGAAATGATTTTTACTGTCTTCTTTCTGCCACCGGTGCATTGATACAGGTTGCTCCTGACAAAGGAACGTACCAGATCGTGAAAAAAATTAAGGGATTCGTGCGAGGTATGGCCATCCATGGCGACTACATGTTTATTGGCCTCTCAAAACTGAGACAAAATTCTTCGACGTTCAAGCATCTCCAGATTGCCGAGCATGCCACCGAAGCTGGCATTATCGTTTTGCACTTGCCCACGCAAGCTGTTGTTGGTCAACTGAAATATCGAGCATCAGTTGATGAGATTTATGACGTCCAGATCATACCCAAAAAACGTCCCGGCATTCTCAATACCACTAGCCAGACACATAAATACGCCCTGTCTCTTCCCCAAGCTACTTTCTGGGCAAAATTTGATCAGACATAGACGTTTCCGTGGCCCTTGCAATATTGTTGTTTTCCAAGATCCAAGTGACAGGTCCAGATTATGATTGCGATCGCACCATTGCTTGGGTCGACCCGATCTGGGCTAGTAGGCATCGGCTATTCGGACCCACTTTTTCCTAGCGAGATTTCCACAGATTGACCATTTCACATCTGATTTTCTTTACTATCTTTAGAGTGATTGATATGTTCAGACATATGGACAAAGTCGGATCACTCACTTTATCAATAATCTACTTATGAAAAAAAGAATACATGCCTTTCATCGATTGCACGCTCAGTACAATCGTTACCGGCGCAAATTGGCTCGGGTAACCTCAGGGCAGTCGCGCTATGCACGTCGGGATGTTCTGGTGAAACGCCTTCAGAGGCTTTATCGGCAGCTGATGATGATGAGAGAACGGTATCGTCTACACTCGATCAAGATCGCCGTAAGTGCTGGCATGATGGTTGGTGCCTACTCGATGACGACCGGACAGTCTTTGAATCTAAAGACCAATAATCCCCTGCAGTTTGCACATATTGAAGGAAATGCCAGACCGGTTTTGATCGACTGGGATGATGATGGCGATCTGGATCTATTTGTCGGTGGCCAGGTAATCACCGCATTGGACTCCAGTAGTGCCGGCGTTGCCTACTATCGCAATGAGGGTGGTTTTTATAATCAGGCGCCCTCGCCGTTTCCAACGGAGATGGCCATTGATGGTGTTGGAAATACTGCCGATGGCCCCGATTCTGTCACCGTTAACCTGGCTTTCATTGACTTAGATGCTGATGGGGATCAGGACGCGTTCGTGGGTCAATCTAATGGAACGATGCTCTACTATCGCAACGATGAAGGAGCGTTTAGCAAGGCTGATTCATCCGAGAATCCTTTTCACGGAATCCAAATTGGCGGAACCAGTCATGCAGCTCCAGTTTTTGTCGATGTAGATGGTGATGGTGATTTGGATGCTGTGATTGGGAAATATGATGGTGCAATTGCCTACTATGTTAATAACAATGATGGCACTTTTACCGAGCAAATGGAAGCTACAAATCCCTTTAGTGATGTAAGTGTATCCGAAAATGCCAGTCCCACCTTTGCCGATTGGGATGGCGACTCCGATCTGGACCTGATTGTTGGCAACAAGGCTGGTGAATTATCATACTATCGAAACGATGACGGTGTCTTCATCACGGTTGACGCTGCGGAAAATCCATTTGCTAATTTGTCTTATGCAAACGATGCTGCGCCAGCATTGGGTGATGTGGACGGAGATGGTGATCTGGATGTGATCATCGGCGATGATTTTGGCGATCTTTTTTTCCTCGAAAACAATGAGGGAACTCTAACGGAGATTTCTCGAAATACCATCGGAATCGGTGAGGATCTTAGTTTAAGTAGTAGTCATGCCTTTACCGATATTGATGGAGATGGCGATCAAGATATCGTGCGGGGAAGTTTTGAGGGTGTCCTTGCCGTCCTTGAAAATACGGAGGGCCAATATGCACTCGCTGCGAATAATCCCCTCGACACCCCCATCATGGTGGGCTACATTTCGCAACCTGCCTTTGCAGATGTTGATACCGATGGAGACATGGATTTGTTTCTTGGCAGCTACCAAGATGATATCGTGTACTACGCCAATGATGCAGGCACTTTTACCAAAGTCGACGGAGAAGGCAATCCATTCAATGGCATCAATGCTGGAGATAATGAGAGCATCGCATTTGTCGATATTGATAACGATGGAGATTTAGATGCCTTCATCGGTAATAAAATGGGTCAGGTAAAGTATTTTGAAAATACGGATGGAGTTTTTGCCGAGGTTCCGGCCAGCAACCCCTTTGAAGGCATCAGCTTCGAGGTGCCCGGCAATCCGAATCATCCAGTGCAAGTTGCTTTTGCAGATATAGATGGAGATGGTAATGTGGACGGCTATTTCGGACTCATTGATGGAACCATGCGTGTATTCAAGAATATGGGTGATGCTGGTAGAAGTTCGGTACCAACCTTTGTCGAACAGACTGACTCAGACAATCCATTCAACAACATTGACTTTGGCCGCTCCGCCTCTCCTGCTTTCGGAGATGTGGACGGAGATGGAGACCTGGATCTCTTGATCACCAACGCAGCAGGATTGACCTTCCATTATGAGAATAGCGGATCGACCTCTGCCGAGGATTACCAACTGACAGACCAGACGAAGATCTACCCCAATCCAGCTGAACATTCGGTCACCCTTGAGGTGCCATGGATAAGCGAAGTAGGTGAGGTACGGGTATTAGATGTCTCTGGTCGAATGGTACAACAACTTCGGATCAATCAAAAAAGTGTAGCTATAAATATTGCGTCACTCGATCCAGGTTTATACTTTGTCAAAGTGAGTGCAGCAAATGGACAGGCCATCAAAAAACTGTGGAAACTTTAAGACATTGATCACAATAGATTGAAAGGTGCCTTTTTTTCCTGGGCACCTTTTTTTATTCGTGATCGCGGTAAGCTTCCAAAGCGGAGTGGGCTCCATTGACTAATCTAAATATCCAGCCATTTGTATACAGAAAGTAATATTTCGATAGGAGTCGACCTGGGGGGAACGAATATTAAATTGGGTGCGCTCAAGGGCAAGGATCTCCTCGCAAAGAAAAGCATTATTGCGGCAGCTGGAGACAAGATGGCCGAGCGCTTACCTATTATCAGAGATGCGATAAATCAGCTGCTTCGTGAAGGAGCAATCCGGCCAGCCGATCTAGCCGGCATCGGCATCGCGTTTCCCAGTGTAGTAGACGGAATCAATAAGAAGATCTTGTCGCGTTATGTCAAATTCACGGATGCCGATGAAATTGATCTCGAAGCTTGGACACGAAGGCATTGGAATGTCCCGTTGGCGCTCGAGAATGATGCCCGAGCTGCGCTGGTGGGTGAATGGCAATTTGGGGTAGGCCAAGATGTCGATAATATTGTCATGCTAACTTTGGGCACCGGGGTTGGAAGTGGTGTCTTAATCGATGGCAAGCTGATTCGAGGTGCCCATCATCTTGGTGGCAATCTGGGTGGTCACACCATTATCAACATTCACGGAGGAGCATGCAATTGTGGCTCCTTTGGATGTGTTGAAACCGAAGCTTCTGGCTGGGCCTTACATGAAAAGTATCGCAATCATTCCCTTTATGAAAAAAGCATCCTCTCTGGTGCTACACAGATTTCGTATCAAGATGTCTTTTCCACTGATGCAGACATGGATCCACTTGCCCAGGAGATTCGATCTCACAGCTTAAAGACGTGGGCCGCGAATGCGCTTAATTTTGTCCATCATTTCGATCCGGAAATCCTCATTCTGGGAGGTGGGATCATGAAAAGTGGACACCTCATTATCCCACATGTGCAAGCATTCATCGATCAAAATGCCTGGCTTCCATCGGGCTCAGTTAAGGTGGTTTCAGCGCAACAAGCTGATTTTGCCGGGGTTTTGGGTATGGCCTTCCTAGCTCAGAACTAGCTTGTAAACATTCCTGGCGAGCTGGCTTCGAATCAATTTCCGGGTCTGGCACACCCATGTTTTGCACAATTCTGGCTATATTACTGTCGTATTCATGACAACTTCGAAGTGATGGATGTGGATGTTCATCGATGTCATGACCATCGCTTTGATGAAAGATAACCACCTCTGAGATGAAAAAGCTCTATTTTGATTTCATTCAAAATTTCATTGTCTAAGGTGTTACATCATGGGCTCACCTCAAGTGAGCCCATTTCACAAGTGCTTGATTACATTTCTCACCAGCTGCCAATCCACTTACAAAAGCTATCACCTGACAATCTAATCCTACCTAGTCCCGGACATCCACGATCAGCGTAAATCCTACTGGTCATTAAACCATCGTACCATTCCGGTTATTTATCGCTTATGGATGCGTTGAAGGAGTAACAGCATATCCGAGATTAGATCAGTGAGCTCCTTATTCAGGTTGCCGCTAGCTTGACACCCAGGCCCGATTAATAAACAAAGGGATGATTTTTTTATGGAGACATAGGGGTCAAATGCGATTTTAACCCTCTTTAAATACGACAACCGGAAATACAAGAATAGGAAGTTCGATCGACTCCATAATCATTACTAAAAAACTAATACTAATGAAAACGAAATCAGCCTTTATCGTCGGTCTACTTGCGCTTGCTATGCTACCATCATGCGTCAAAGACGATCTTCAAATTTCACCTTCAGGAGAACTAACTACTGTGTCGCATCATTTTGATAATTACGAGCGTCTGGAAGTATCTCATGAATTTGATGTTCAAGTGACTTTTTCTGAAACTCAGGAAGAAATTCGAGTCGAAGCTCACTCGGATCTACAGTCGTACATTGTTGTCGAAAAACATGGCCATACTTTAGAAATTCGATTTGATCGCAATTTAAATCTCAGATCTGGATCTACTCCAAAGGTCTTTATTAGCACAAAAAACATCTCGACTTATCGAGGCTCAGGAGCGATTACGATCCAGCTGACCAATCCATTGCACACCCCTAAAGTCGACATCAGTATGTCAGGAGCTTCCCGGTTTGATGCTACCCTAGTCACAGATGTGACTAAGCTGGATCTCAGTGGCCATGCTGAAATCGACTTAGCTGGTCAAAGCGACCAATTTATATTACACACATCTGGTAGGTCTGAAGTATCGGGCTATGACTTTATCGCAAACAAGTTTGATGGCGACCTCTCGGGTTCGTCGGATATTCAAATCTTTGTCAATGAATCCATCGATGTGGTAGCTAGCGGGGAAAGTACCATAAAGTACAAAGGCAATGCGGTGATCAATTCGCAAAGGCTCATTGGTAATGCGAAAATCATTAACGTCAACTAAATGCGTGGTTCACTAAAATATTGCTAGTTATTTGTCCTGCAAAAGATCTGAGTTGAGCCTGATCTTTTGCAGGACCAAATCGTTTTTTAGGATCCAATTCTTACTATGGCTACCTGCAAAAAACTACTCCTGGACTCAGCAAAATTTCTGTCGTAATCTTAAATGAAATAGTTCAGCATTCTGGGGGCACCGGCCTGGAACTTCAGAATACTACTCTTTGATGATTTTATATATTCCCAGGGGAGAATGTAGGTCACTCTGAACCGAAATAAAATAAATACCACTACCCAGGGAGGACAAGTCAATGGTCAAGGGACTCATTGAGCCGGTATAATCATTTACCAGTTGGCCGGTTTGATTGTAAATTCCCAAGCTGAAGTTGGTGAAATTGCCATCGACAATCACTTTATCCGAAAATGGATTGGGATAAATCTCGAGGTAATCTTGACCGGCAATAATGTGTGCGGTCGACAGTCCTGGAACCAATGATTTTTGAAATCCTGTGCCAGGAGAGCCGACAAAAACAGATGGATTTGATTTTGTATCGATGGCCACGGCCATTGCAAAAGGATAAGCCATCCCTTGATTTTGCTCAAACCAGTGCTGACCACCATCGTTCGAGAAGAGTACTCCCCTGGAGTCAGGATGATATCCACCTGCCTCAAAAGCACTGGAGGAGGTGGCATATAAAACTTCTGAATCAGATGTGGCAATGGCTACTTTTCGCAGGTAATCGTCGGTCAAGATCTTAGTCCAGGTGGTACCTTGATTGATGCTGCGAAAGAGTCCCTTATCGTCACCAAGCGAGGTGACATAGACTCGATCTGCATGATTTGGATCAGTTTCTATATCAAATACACCATCATAATTGTTGTCCCAAAATGCTGCACCATTAGATGCTTTCATGGTAGGGTCGCTCACATCGGTCCAATGAATGCCACCATTTGTGGAACGCCAAAGACCTGACCCACCTCCCGCATAAACAATGTCGCCATCAAATTGATCTACTGCAGTAAATCGGCAACCATTGCAATCAAATACACTATTCCAGACAATACCATCATCGATACTTCTATACACATCACCTGCCGCTGTCACAAAGAGCGTTCGATTATTTTGAGTGCTGTTGCGATCGATAGAAAGGCCCATGATTTCATGGTCAGGTAAGCCGGTAGCCATGGACCAATCGGCTGCAGCACCCATATTGGTGTTTCGAAGCAAATAAGTGGCTGCTTGACCATTCTGATTACCAGACATAGAAGCCCAAACCACATTAGACCGGCTGGGATCTGATAATATGGTGGCACAATTGCCCCCGTGTCCATCCCAACCACCACTATAATCTGCCGGGTTACAAGATTGCCAGCTGGTGCCATGGTCTAGGCTACGCCAAATACCAATATCAAAATAGGCCAAATAAATTAAATCGGGATTTGCCTCGTTGATAGAAAGCTCCATCATATTGACATTGTCAAAACCACGGCTTTGCCAAAAACCTGGGCTCACTTCGTCAGTGAAAATATTTTCAAAGGTAGTTCCGTGATTAACGGTTTTAAAAACCCACTGATAATTCACCCAAAAATAATTACTTGCATTGGATAAATCTTCACCTAACGTTTTGCAAATTCCATTATAGCTGGAACTATATGAATGAAATAATTCACCATTAAAAAATGTATCCCAATTGTTGACATCTCCGCTTTTAGTAAAAGATGTACCACCATTCGTTGATTCAAAGGTACCCGCCGATGCAATCCAGGGCCATGGTTGTCTCGGATCAATCAATCGAATGATCATTTCATTCGAGGGATCAGGCCAGATTACACCTGTATGAGCAGAAAGCGGGCTACCCCAGGTCAATCCACGATCTATGCTTTTATAAATGAAACCATCCAAATCGGTCCAATAAAACTCTGCAGCACAGTCTGCATTCATCGTGGTGAGGTAAATGTTTCGGGCATCCGTGGGATCGAGGGCAATATCCAAAACGGCTGATAATCCAGGAGTTAGATGACTCCAGTTAACACCCCCGTTTTCGCTGCGATAAACCTCTGCCGGACTACAGGCAAATCTGCCATTACCACTGAGTAGATAAACCCGATTCACGTCGGTGGGATCTACCAGGAGTTTCAATATGCGTAAATTAGAAGGTAAATTGGTGCTTACTTGGTTCCAGGTGACCCCATTATTTGTGGTCTGATAAATCTGGCCGGCAGGTGAATCATAGGCCGGATGGTGACTGGCGTATCCAGTAGTCAAAACATTGGTACCAAATTCAACATCCGTGATATAACCATCCGATAAAACCCGGCTCACCGAATTCCCACCGTCCGTACTCATAAAAAGACCATTTTCCGTACCGATGTACAAAGTATTACCATCCGATCGATGAAAGCCGAGACCACTCACATGGGTTTCATCCATGCCTCTTGACACCCCGATCACTTCCCAACTCGATCCACCATCTTTACTGATATAGGCACCGCTGAGATCGCTTCCGGCGACAATGATACCACTTAGACTCGCCCCCACAGTACTAAAGGCACCACCCCCACCAGGATTGGTCCTAGTCCACTGATGGGATTGGCCGAATCCGGTCTGAACCATAGTCAGAAGGAATAAAAGAACTGCGATCGAGCCTCTTTTGATGGTCATAACTTGCAGATACTAAAAATACCGTGTGCTCGAAAGAATTTTTGAAGGGGCTGTTAAGGATAAGAAAAAATAGCTGTAATTAAAAAGGGCAGTTTACACCTTGATGAGCGAGTGCTTATGTATTCCATGTCATCAGCCAAAGACTTTTTGATTGATGTGAACTCGATCATTCCAAAGTTTTCTCATGTCTGTGCTACCTCCTTGATGTCCTTCCAATTGGGTAAATTTGACATTGCAAAACTTAAAGTGACCCTCCATGATTAGCAGCATATTGAGTTGGACCAAGCTTCTCGGTTCACTGCTAATCGGCGTAGCGATATCTTGCACCCAGGGGATTCGAGAATCTTCACCACCACCCAACATCTTGTTTATTCTGGTCGATGATCTGGGCAAGGAATGGATTAGCTGTTATGGGGCGCAGGAAATTGAGACCCCGAACATTGATGCGTTGGCGAGGTCAGGCAAAATCTTCCACAATGTCTATTCCATGCCCCAATGTACTCCTACCAGGGTAACCTTGCTGACTGGTCAATATCCGTTTCGGCACGGTTGGGTGAACCATTGGGATGTGCCTCGTTGGGGAGGTGGTGCACATTACGACGAACGAAAAAACCCGACGCTCACACAACATCTTAAGGATGCTGGATATAAAATGTGTATTGCCGGCAAATGGCAAATTGATGATTTTCGGGTGGAGCCGGATGCGCTGACTAAAATAGGCTTTGACAGCTATTGCATGTGGACTGGATATGAAACCGGCATTCCCGCCAGTGCGGAACGTTATCAGCATCCATTTTTGTATCAAGATGGTCAACGCAAAAGTCGTGTTAACGAATTTGGACCAGATCTCTTCCGCGATTTTATTAGAGACTTCATCAAGAAAAATAAGTCGGAACCGATGTTTATTTATTATCCCATGGTACTCACGCATACACCGTTTGTCGATACACCAGATGAGCGTGCTGACAATCCATTGGGGAAACATAAGGCCATGGTAAGATATACCGATAAAATTATCGGTCAGCTGATCGCCACACTTCAGCGCGAAGAGCTGGTGCAAAACACGCTGGTTATATTTACAACCGATAACGGAACCACTGGTCGAATCACCGGAAAAATAAATGGTGTTGATATCAAGGGTGGCAAGGGTAAGACTTCAGAACCCGGAATTTGTGCTCCCTTCATCGCCAGCTGGCCTGGCACCATTAAATCGGGTACCCAGTCACATGCACTCATTGATTTTACCGATGTACTACCCACTTTTTTAGATTTAGCAGATGTCAAACCCTTTAGCGAAGTCACACTATCGGATGGTACGAAAACTAAAATTGATGGGAAATCCTTTAAGCGTGTTCTACTGAAGGATGCCCCTCGCTCCGAACGGACCTGGATATTGAGCATGGGAGGTGGTAATTTTGCCAAGCTTACTGAAAACGGCGTGGAAAATCAATATCGATTTCGTGATCGGGTACTACGGAATGAGCGTTTTAAGTTGGTGATTGGTAGCAATCGCCAACCCACTCACTTCTTTGATTTACAGGTAGATCCACAGGAACAACGGAATCTTTTGGATCAGGTGAATGCCAGAGAAGACCTCAGAAATGGGTATCAATTATTATCGCAGCAGATAGGGTCTTATCCCAGCATGGATGCCGATCCACGGTATAAACCGAATCCATCACGTGAATGGGATGTAGAGATAGCCGTACCAAGTAAGACTTGGAAAAAATAGGATTCATTCACCCTGCCCCTTCGTCCCTTCTGCCCAATTTGCTGCATACCACAGGGTAGCGTCAGGTAAGTTTGCCCACTCACGGATGATTTGGATATCCGCTTCATAATTATGGGTTGCGGGATAAATCTGCTTAATATCATCCTTGGCACCCTCCAGAATACCAATCAGGTTATTGGCGTAAAGGGAAAAGTCAGGTTCATCAAAAGCTGCTCCAAACAGAACAAAATCGATCTTCAGATTTTTGAAGCCCGTTTGATAAAGTAAAGTTGTGAGATTTCTACCAATGAATGGGTCATTGCCCAATTGTTCATACACTTTGCAATAGGCTTCCCATAATCGCGAGAAGGCTGGCATCTCAGGAGTAATCCGGAAGTTGGCATGGTCGTCGTCAACTAAAATCACCTTGCCACCGTTGGCCAGGGCCTTATGTACCTGCTGCAATGCACGCTCAGGGGCCTGTAAATGTTCGAGAAGAAACCGGATAAAACTCAGATTAAAACTGCCCCATTCACTACTTCTCAACGGCAATGCATAAGCACTGCCCTGGCGTATGTCGGCCGGCCCGGTTAATTCTTGTTCTTTTGCAAGCACATTTCCTCGCTCAATCTGATCCCATTCTTTCTCCACACCCACTACCTGGCCTTTGGCTAGCTCACCAGCGAGCATGCGACTAAAAATGCCCAATCCACAACCGACGTCTAAAATTCGCTCATTGCCCTGGAGGTGTATTTTCTCTAGACATCGATGATTGAGCAACTGATTTAGCGTTGCCAGACGAGTTTGTTCCTCATGAGAAGTGCCGTGAATATACTTTGCCATACAGAAAACTTTATATTAAGAAATTATGCTCAGGTTGCATTTTTCCCTAAAATATTGCAAAAAAAAGGGGTAGCACAAACTACCCCGACTTTCATAAATTATAATTTAGGTTCCCTCTAGAATTCCATGATCACAGCAACCCGCTTAATCTCTTTAATAACAACCGTTTTTTGAATGGTCCTCAGTCCACTACTTACTTCGACTGTGTAGGTACCCAATGCCATGTCTTTAAATGCGATACTCCCTCGATTACTTGTTTTTCCTGCAGCAACGACCTTGCGATTGTCTTCACTTCGTGCATCGGAGGTAGCCAACACATTAACCTGTAGGTTGGCAAGACCGTAGTGTGACTCATTGCCACAGTTTTGCTCGGCAGATTCATCATAGGCTTGATTTTCGGTGCGTACCGAAACGGCCAGGACTGCAGCGTCATAGGAAACTTCTGAGGTTACAATCGCACTCTCTTCAGAGCAAGAAACAATGAGCAAAGTGGTAAGAAATAGTAAGACAGAAAGCTTTTTCATTCGATATGTCATTTAATAGTGCTAAGAAATATACAGATTTATCTTGACATCTCCCGATGAATGTGCTGGTCAGACCTCTCATATCCTTGGAGCAGGCACCACCCTATGGCCCTTATGTCTGATCTTATGTTTATGGCCATTGCGTTACTTTCTCTAGATTAGCGCAAAATCAAAAAGTTGTGATGAAGTACGTACTCCTAGCGTTTGCCTTATGTCTTGCAGGCTCCCTGGTGAGCCAGGACCTTGTTCCTAAAATCCTACCACAACGGGAGCGAGCTAGAGTGATTGACGAGATTTTGGAAGACCGAATTGACAATCTCTTGCCGACTCTTATGCGAAGAGAAGGTATTGACATGTGGATTATTGTCTCCAGAGAATATAACGAGGATCCGGTCATGAAGACCATGCTTCCCAGTACTTGGTTATCTGCACGACGGCGAACCATTTTCGTATTTCACGATCCCGGCGAGGGTGCTGAAATTGAAAAATTGGCCATCGCCAGGTATGCAGTGGGTCGATTGTTGCAAGGCTCTTGGAATATTGATGTATACCCAAATCAGTGGGAAGCACTCGTCAATACCATCAAGGATAAAAATCCCAAAAAAATTGGCTTAAACACCTCCAAATATTTTGGACTTGCTGATGGTTTAGTTCAAACTGAATATCAAGAATTTATGGAAAAACTTCCCCTCGATTTCCATGACAGAGTGGTTTCAGCTGAGCGGTTGGCGCTGGCATGGCTCGAAACCAGATCAGAGCGGGAACTGGCCATTTATCCCATGATTTGCCATTTAGGACATCAAATATTAAATGAAGGACTTTCAGAGATGGCCATTCATCCAGGCATCACGACGACCGATGATGTGGTTTGGTGGTTACGTCAGCGCGTTACTGATTTGGGACTAAAAACCTGGTTTCATCCTACCGTAGATATTCAACGGAACGATCCCGAAAACTTTGATCACCTACGCACCTTTGCGAAGCGACCAGATCAAAGAGTCATCGAATTTGGTGATTTATTGCACGTAGATTTTGGGATCACATATTTACGTCTAAATTCCGACCAGCAGCAACATTTTTATGTTTTAAAACCAGGTGAAAAAGAGGTGCCCGAATATCTGCAAAAGGCTTTTGCTCAAGCAAATCGGCTCCAGGATATATTGACAAATCAATTTCAAAAAGGAAGAACGGGAAATGAAATGCTCAAAGCTGCCTTAAGTCAAGCTGAACGCGAAGGAATTCGAGGCTCGATCTACACGCATCCCATCGGCCTACACGGGCACGCTGCTGGCCCTGCCATTGGCATGTGGGATAAGCAACAAGGAGTGCCAGGCACGGGTGATTATCCGCTTTATGAAAACACGGCTTACTCGATTGAATTAAACGCTTCTAGTGAGATTGAAGAATGGGGAAAGGTGATTCGCATTATGCTCGAAGAAGATGGATACTTTGATGGCGAAGCGTTTTATTACCTTGATGGCCGGCAAGAGGAGATTTTGACCATCCCCAGGAGGTAGCAGATGGTGGCAGGAATGTTTTCTAACTATCCACTAATTAAACTTCCGCTCAATCTCAGTAGTTCGAGTTCAGAAATTTTTACGTTAAATTGTGCATTGACCAATCTATTAATCGCAGTATCGTAGGTGCGTTGAGCTTCATTCACCTCTAAAATACTGGAATCACCCAATTTAAATTTCTCGACAGATATCGACAAATTCTCCTCAGCTAGTGTCTGATTAATTCTTTCAAATTCAAGTAATTCTTGGTCGTTAATAAACTGATGGTATGCAGTGGTAAGGTCCGTAATTATTTGCTGATAGAGTTGATCGTACTGTTTTTCCGTGCGCTGGGTTTGCAACTTTGCGATGGCTAACTGAGTTTGACGATGCTTACCATCAAATAAATTCCAGCGGGCAGAAAGCCCGGTTGAAAATGAGGCGGTCCGATTACTTAGCAAAAATCCCGCGTTGGTATTTAGATAATTATAGCCAAGCGTAGACCGGAGTGCGACTTGAGGTTTGGTGCCTGCCTCAATTTCCTTCTCACCCAAAAGATTAATATTTCGGAACCTCTGCAATAAGATCAACTCCTTATTCTGATTTTTCACGAGTTCGATCAGGCTGTCTAAATCATAAGAGGCGTTGGTAGCAGCTTCATTTTCAATCTCAAAATCTTGATGTAGGTCCCGATTCATCAGTCCATTCAAAACAACTTTGGCATTGCGCAATTGGTTTGATGCCAGGGATTGCTCAGAAAGTTGGGCATTGAGATCTGTTTTTGACTGCAAAAAATCCAATTTAGAGCCGCGACCCACTTGCCACCGTTCTTCTGTGATTCGCAGGCGGTCTTCATAATATTTGATGATGGTGTTGAGGTAGTTGCCGCGTTCCTTTTGCCGTTCAATCTCGTAATAAGCTCGCATCACTTGAACTACGACATCCTGAATCTGCAATTGTGTTTCGACGCTGGCAGCCATGCTTGCTTCATGCAGTCGGTCAAGGGTGGCTTGCATGCGACCCCCATCGAAAACCGTCCAATCCAATGAAACATTCGCATTCGGTGATACGGTCCGCCCCCCCCGTTTTACCTCCCTTCCGTCGATAAAATTTTGATTCACACGACTGAGGGTACCGTTGGCATTGGCATTTAGATCAATGACCGGGCCAAAGCCCGCGTTGGCTCGATAAACCGATTTTTCAGCAGTAGCGCGATCGATTTCGGATACGGCAATCCCCAAGTTTTGGGAAATGGCAAGTGCCACGGCATCATCCAGCTTCAGCAATTCTTGGCTGTTGGTGACCGGAGAAAAACAAAATAAAACGACCCATATTTTCAACAAATAATCCATGTCGACAATCTAGATTTAAACGTACAATATTAGAGGTGTAAGGCAAACCGAAACATGGCATGACTAAATGCTGTCTGCGATTAGCTCAATATTTTTCCGACGCTCGTAATTCTTTTTTCGCGTTAGGAAAGTGTACATGGCGGGAATCACATAAAGGGTTAAGCTGAGAGAAAACATCAAGCCTCCGATCACAGCAATACCCATCGACATCCTACTTTTCCCAGCAGACCCCAAAGCAAGTGCAATGGGAAGCGCTCCCAGGCAGGTGGCCAAGGTGGTCATAATAATTGGTCTCATTCTCAATCCTGCAGACTCCAGCGCTGCCTCTTTAATTGACATGCCTTTCTCTCTTAGTTGATTGGCAAACTCTACAATTAGTATCCCATTTTTCGTCACCAATCCCACCAACATGATGATGCCGATCTGGCTAAAAATGTTTAGGGTTTGATCAAATAGCCACAAGGTGAATACCGCTCCGGCAATGGCCAACGGTACCGTGAGCATGATGATAAAGGGATCGACAAAACTCTCGAACTGTGCAGCTAGGATCAAATACACTAATATCAGTGCCAAGATCAATGAGAAAAGAGTGCTGTTGGAACTCTCCTGGTAGTCGCGCGAATTGCCAGTCAATTGTGCTCGTACCGAGGGATCACCCAGTTCTCCCTCAATCCGCTTCATCGCTTCAATACCATCAGCGATCGTTTTACCAGGAGCCAAGCCAGCTGATACCGTTGCACTCATAAATCGATTGTAATGATAGAGCTGCGGGGGACTACTCTCCTCCTCAACTGCCACGATATTGTCTAGCTGAACGGTTGTGCCCTGAGAATTCTTGACGTACAGTGATTTTAGATCGAGCGGTTCATCTCGATTTACTCGATCAAATTGACCGATGATCGGATATTGACGCCCATTCATATTAAAGTATCCAAAGCGTTGACCGGCGAAGGCAAGTTGCATGGTGGTGGCCACATCCTGAACCGATACACCCATACTCTTTGCTTTTGCCCGATCAATGGTGACCTCCAGCTCTGGCTTGTTAAACTTAAGATTCATATCGGCAATGGTGAAGGTAGGATCGGCCTGTACACGCTCCATGAACTGTGGCATATATTCCCGTAGTTTCTCCAGGTCAGGAGCCTGAATCACATATTGCACTGGCAATCCCGACCTACGATTCAGGGCAATGGTTTGCCTTTGACTGGCAAATGCACGAGCATCTGGCATTTTCTTAAACTGAGCATTGAGAAACCGGGTCAGCTCATCTTGAGATCGTGATCGTTCACTGGGATCCACTAAAGTAACCCGAGCAAAGGCTGTATTGGCACCACCGGGACCGGCAAAACCGGGTGCAGTATAGGTCATGACACCGATGTTTTCAGGGATGGAATCCATGAGCATCTGGGCAGCTCGCTGCACGTAGGCATCCATAAATTCGTACGATGAGCCCTCGGGTGTCACCATATTGGCCCGCAAAACACTGCGATCATCAAGTGGTGCCAGTTCAGATTGCAATTGTGTGCCAAAGAAATAAATCATGCCACCGGTCAGTAATAAAACGGGAATGGCCAACCATCGCCTCGCAAGAAATCTGGCCAGCCCATCTTGATAGCTTCGCTCCATACCCTTGAAAAAGGGCTCCGTCATTTTATAGAATTTACTTCGCTCCCCCTTTTTTCGAATCAAATAGGCATTGAGCATCGGGGTTAATGTTAACGAAACAAAGGAGGATATTAATACCGCTGAAGCCAGAACGATTCCGAATTCCTGGAATAATTTTCCTACGAAACCTTCCATAAAGATCACGGGTAAAAAAACAACGGCAAGTGTAATGGAAGTACTGATTACCGCAAACATGATTTCGTTGGCACCCCGGATAGCTGCATCGATCGGATTCTGTCCAGCTTCAATTCTTTTATAAATATTTTCGGTCACTACAATTCCATCATCCACCACTAGCCCGGTTCCTAAAACAATCGCCAAGAGTGTGAGCACATTAATCGAGTAGCCCAATAAATACATGACGAAAAAAGTACCTATTAATGAAACTGGAATATCGATCAGGGGTCGTACGGCAATAATCCAATCACGGAAGAAAAAGAAAATGATAAAAATGACCAGGCCTACCGCGATAAATATGGTTTCTTTGACCTCCTCAATAGCTCGATCCACAAAAATGGTATAATCGAGGAAACGAAAGATTTTTATGTCATCCGGCAAATCTGCACGCACTAATTCCAATCTGTTATTTACTTCTTCAGCGATATCTAGATAATTGGCACCTGGAACTGGTGAAATGGCAATACCTACGCGTGGTATATTATTTACCCGGAGAATCGACTCTTGGTTTTCGGCACCCAACACCGCGTAACCGACATCCTTGAGTCGAATAATCTTTTCCCCAACCGTTTTAATAATTAGATTATTAAAATCTTCCTCAGTCTTAAATCGCCCGATGGTTTTAACCGTTAATTCTGTTGAATTACCCTGCAATTTTCCACTAGGCAATTCAACGTTCTCGCGATCGAGGGCCGATTTGACATCTTGGGTCGTAATTCCTTGCGCTGCCATTCGATCCGGCTCCATCCATATCCGCATGGAATATCGCTTCATACCCCAAATCCGCACACCACTGACATCTGAAACGGTCTCAAATCTCGGTGCAATCACGTTATCAGCATAGTCGCTTAATTCTAGTAGGGTGCGGTCAGAACTTTCGAGGGTGAATGCCATGATGGTCTCAGAATCAGCGTCTGCCTTATAGACCACGGGAAGCCCATCAATGTCGCGTGGAAGGGTTCGAGCTGCCTGTGATACCTTGTCTCTGATATCGTTGGCAGCTTGCTCCATTTCTGTATTTAAGTCAAATTCAACCCGGATCGAACTTGAACCTTGACTGCTAGACGAACTTATGGTGCGAATGCCTTCCACACTGTTAATCACTTTCTCGAGAGGCTCGGTAATTTCTGATTCAATGATGGCAGCATTGGCACCTGGATAAGAGGTGCGCACAGATACGACGGGAGGATCAATGCTTGGATACTCTCTCACTCCCAGGGTTCGGTAAGAAATCAGCCCAAACAGAAGAATCAAGAGATTCATCACAATGGCCAAAACCGGCCGCTTAATGCTGAGCGTTGGTAGTGTCATTGTTCGAGGAGATGACCATTAATAATTTGATCCACAACTACTTTCAATCCGGGCTTTACCGACATTAGGGCGCTTACCACCACCGAATCACCAATCGTGAGACCTTCGCGAACCTGGACTTGCTGATCATCTCGTACACCCGTTACAATTTCAACGCCCTGTGCCACTCCCTTTCTCACCACATACACCATTTTACCTTTCAAAATCGGTACAATCGATTCGGTGGGAATCATAATCGTCATTTCCGACCCCAATGGAACCGTCAAACGCACAAACATGCCCGGCAAAAGGGTCCTGCTGGGATTAGCGGTTTGTGCCCGGACCCGTAGTGTGCGAAGGTCTTCATCGACTTTGGGATCAATCGCCAAGACCCGCGCTGCGAAAACTTGGTTTTGTCCGTCCACTTCGAAACTGACTCGCTGACCCTTTTTTATGAAAGAGGCATATTTTTCTGGAATCGTAAAGTCAATTTTGATGGGATTGATCTGTACCAAGCTGGCTATGGATACCCCAGGTGTCAGGTAGGCACCGACACTGATGTTCTTAAATCCAATATACCCACTAAATGGTGCCCTTACTGCCGTCTTACTCAGTGCAACCTCAAGTAATTCTCTATCTGCACTTAAAGTACTGACTCGATTTAATGAGAGATCGTATTCTTCCTTACTTATCGCGTCAATATCAAGAAGTTTCTTTTGTCTGGCTTCAGTCTGGGTAGCCAATTGCTCCTCAAAAGTCAATTTCTTCAACTGAGCTAGTAAATCGCGATCATCTATCTTGGCGATAATGGCCCCTTTTTTCACATAAGACCCCTCAGATATGTTGAGTTGAAGCAACCTCCCCGAAACCTCACTTTGCAACGAAACTTCCTCATTCGCGACGGTGGTACCCGAAGCGTAAACGGTGTTTTGTGACTCCGTCTCTTGAGCAATGTATACGTCTACCTCAAGCGCAGCTGATGATCCCCGTGAGGCCTTTGATGTGGCAACGGTTGCCTCCCTATCAACAAAGATGTACTCCTTTCCTACAAATAGTAGGACAATAACCAAGGCAATGGCAATAAGTGGGCGCATTCGACGTAGTTGGATGATTGAATCAGTCCGTGATAGCAACTGCATTCGCCATTCAGCGAATCATCCTGTAATTACGCAAAAAATTAGATGCTGATTTTGAAGAAAGTTTGAAGACTTTCAATTATTAGCCTAAAGGAAGTACTTCACCATGAGAAAGAACCGACATAATTTCTTGATCATGTCGAAGAGCTACTCTCGCTCGACCAGCAGCTGATCTTCGCCATCTTGCACCAAATTAATAAACTCTGCTCGATAACCGTGAGGATCTTGGCCTTTACCTTGACGAGCCAATTTCAACACCAAGTCCAAATCCGCGCTCCCACTAAACTCTGAATTTCTCAACATCATGCCATAAGCTGCTACAGCAGCAGACCAATTGAATGATTGACTGGTCGGACCAGCCTTATGATCTTTAATTATTTGGTGAATTTCCTGCCCCTGATCATCATCGGTATTCTTATAGCGAAGCTTGACGGTCATCCATTCATCTTGTCGTTGATCATCTACCGGTCTTTTCTGATATTTCAGGGTGTGGCCATGGACTAGCTCACTGGATACATCTGCTGGAATGATTTCATATAGTGCTGTCACTTGGTGGCCAGCACCAATTTCTCCAGCATCTTTTCTATCATTTTCAAAATCTGCATGATCAAGCAGTCGATTTTCATACCCCACAAGCCGATACCCTGCAACCTGATCCGGATTAAATTCAATTTGAATTTTAACATCCTTGGCTACTGTGTAAATACTTCCACTGAATTCATGAACAAAAACTTTTTTAGCCTCGGACCATTGATCAACATAGTGATGATTCCCATTGCCATGTTGAGCCAATTTCTGCATTTTAGCATCTTTATAATTTCCCATTCCAAATCCCAAAATCGACAAATAAATCCCGGTAGACCTCTTTTTTTCAATTAGTCGAATCAAAGCTACATCTGAGCTTACTCCGATATTAAAATCACCATCCGTTGCAAGAATGATCCGATTATTACCACGCTCAATAAAATTGCTTTGTGCCACTTGATAGGCGGTCAATATTCCTTGAGCGCCTGCCGTTGATCCACCCGGCGTTAATTGCTCAAGGGCTGCTCTGATTTCTCCCTTTTCACTGGCTGCTGTCGATGGCAAGAGAACACCGCTGCTACCTGCATAAGTCACGATGGCCACTCGATCATGAGGACGCATTTGATCGAGTAATAGTTCAAAGGATTTTTTCACCAAAGGCAACTTTCTCGGACTGGCCATACTACCTGAAACATCGATCAGAAAAACCAAATTCGATGCGGGCAAATCGTCTAACTTCAATGACTTGGATTTCAAGCCTACATGCAACAGGCGATGGTCTTTATTCCAGGGGCAAGGAGCCATTTCACTATAAATTCGCAACGGATGTTGAGAGGCTGGGTCTGGGTAATCATAGTGAAAATAATTAATCATCTCCTCAATACGAACGGCATCAATTGGGGGTCTTTTTCCCAGATTGAGAAATCTGCGAATATTGCTATAAGAGGCGTGATCGACATCGATCGAAAAGGTCGAGGTAGGATTGGTCTCTGCCGATCGAAATATATTTTCTTGAATATAACTGTAGTCCTCTGCCTGGGTGGTTGTCCAGTCCTGATAGGGGCGTTGCCCCTGGGCCTTTACCCTCAGTAGCCCGGAAGCCAAGCTCAAATCTGAAATTCCAGCCTCTTGCACCCGGTGCGGCTGATGGAAATCATTGACATCCACTAGATCAGTAGTATTATTATTTCGCTTTAAAAAGATGTTCAAATGCTGTTGTCCTTCCCACATAATCTCACGCTCAAAATGACCAAGGTGAGAGACAACCAGCACAGCACGCTCCAAATCTGTGGTGATCATAAATCTCCCACTAGTGTCCGTAATGGCAGTAAGGTTAGAATTTTTTATCATCACCCGGGCACCTACAATTGCTTGGCTGGTAGTCTGATCCATTACCCGGCCACTAATGTCGGTTACATTAGGACGAGGCTGACTAAAAGCAAAAATGGCGAGGAGACTAATTGAGAAAATAATGGCGTTCTTCATCAAACAAAATTTTAATCTGGTTAAGATCAGTACACATTTTCAAACACTAGATGCACCTCTAAGGGACAAATGCATAAATTGGACAAAAAAATGTTGTTAAATTCCCTATGGTGAGATTCCTAAGAGGTTCGAAGCAAACGGAACACTCAGATGATGAGCTCCTTGAGCGATATTATCAAAAGAAGGATTTGGCAGATGTTGCCATACTATTCGACCGTTACTTGGAATACATTTACGGCATCTGCCTAAAATATTGTAAAAAATCAGACATCAGCAAGGACCTCACCATGGAAGTTTTCGAATCGCTGCCAGATAAAATGGCTAAGCATAGAATTTCAAATTTTAAGAGTTGGCTTTACGTGGTCGTAAAAAATCACTGTTTGGGTCATTTAGGAAAACAAAAGAAGAATATTAGTGCTCCTTTAACCGACCTGATTATGCATTCTCCTGATTTGATGCATCATGATGATGATTATGACGTAGTAGAGGAGTTTGCGGGTTTGTATGCCTGTGTGGGTAGGTTACCCCAAAAACAAAGGCAATGCATTGAACTGTTTTACTTTGCTGGAAATTCATATCAAGAAATCGCAAGTGTATTGGCTGAGGAGAAGGATAAGGTCAGATCATACATTCAAAATGGAAGAAGAAATCTTAAGAATTGCTTAGAAAAAAATAGCGCAGATGGAATTAGGAAGTGACAGGAAAATCAATAACCTGTTGGGTAAGGTAGCTCAGGGCAAGGCGACAGCCGATGAATTGAGTGCACTTCGTGAAGCTGCAAAATCTGATGCTTTCTTGTCTGAGGCCCTCGAGGGCTATATGACTGTCGAATCTGATCAAACGGATGAGATCACAGCCGTACGATCAGCCATCTGGGCTAAATCACAAAGGGCCACCAGGCGTCCTTGGATAATGGCCGCAGGTGTGATCGCACTTTTAGGACTCGCCACCTTTGGGCTCATTCAACTTGGCAACCAACCGTCGATCCACCTGGTGCAACAGCAAGACTCTGATGTTGAGCAGGATGGTGGTATGGGTAGAAGAGCTTCACCAAAAAGATCTGAACCAGCAGATCTGGAAATTGGAGAGTCTGCCAATGATGAAACAGCTTTCAGTGCAACCAAGGAACAACACTCAACTATCAGGACTATTCCGGAGCAACGACCTTCTAAAAAAGGGTTGGATACAGAGGCTGGTGCATTGGAAGAATCTGCCAGTACCGAAGTTCCCAATCCTCTTTCAAATACCGCGAAAGCTCGATCGAAAATGCAACCACTACATTTGATTCAGGGACGAGTTTTTGACCACCTGGGATCGCCCATCTCACATGCTTTGATCCGGCAAAGAGGGACCGAAATCTCTACAATCAGCGATTCACTTGGCCAATTTTCTTTTAGTACTCCTGATACCAATCAGGAAGTGGATGTCAGTCATAACGACTATGTTTCAAGGAGAATAAGTGGAGGTCTCCATCCCAGGCAATCTTTGGAAATAAGCCTCACCCCTCCCGCTGGTGACGACAAGACTCAAAAGATTGACTTGGTACGTTTAGCTGACAACAAACAATCGCAATTAAGACCACTGCCCGGATGGAAGGATTTTGATGTGTACTTAACCCGACACCAGGTCTATCCAGAGGCTGCAAAGAACCATGGAATCGAAGGGGAAGTGATCTTGTCATTTGGCATCAATGCAACCGGTGCTGTTACCGAGATTAAGATCCTCAGATCGCTGGGATTCGGATGCGATCAGGAAGCCATCCGCTTATTGCAGCAAGGCCCAAAATGGACACCGGTCTCATCAACTGATCAAACCAATAGTCTGAGGGGAATGGCAACCATCACCTTCACGTTAAAGTAGGGTCTTAGTCAGCGTTAAACATTGTTTTTTCAAAAAATTTAGCGATTTTCCACCCATCTAATGTGACTGAGTGGACGAAAACGGCATAAAATCTGTTATTTAGTCAGTCGCGGGTCACACTCGAAGTGCTTATTTCTTTATACCTCAAATAAAATTGATCATCATGAAAAAACGTATGACACTTCTTTTTTGTGTGGGCCTGGGAGCTTACGTATGGTTTGGACACAGTGCTGGAGCAGCTGCTAACCAAAACGCGGATCGAACCGGAGGCCCCCTCTCCAACAATGGCAATACTTACTGTAGCATGTGTCACAGTGGTGGAAACTTTGGCACCGATGTGAATCTAACCTTACTGTCTGCTGAGGGTGATACCATTACTGAATATGTGCCCGAAACAACCTATACACTACGGGTAGCCATATCAGCCGAAGGCGCCTCAGCCTATGGTTTTCAAGCGGTAGCCCTGGACACAGCTAATGCCCAGGCTGGTTCTTATGGTGATGCCCCGGCTGGTGCTGCGGTAGTGGCCGTTGATGGTGTGGATTATGCGGAACATACCGAAAGAGACTCAGATGGTATGTGGGAGATACCATGGACTTCACCGGCTCTTGGTACTGGTCCTGTTACGTTCTACGCGGCAGGAAATGCTGTAAATAATGCCAGTGGAAGTCAAGGTGATGATCCTGACACGACCTCGCTGCAATTGCCCGAGGCGCTTCAAGCTGGTTTAGCTGACGTGAATGAAGCCATTCAGTTAGAGCTTGCACCCAATCCTGCGCAGGATTACATCAGAGTGACGTGGTCGGCAGATGAAATCAAGCCAACGACCATCGAAATCATCAGTGTAGCGGGTCAGATGATGCAAGAAAGAGTGGTTCAAGGCACTTTCTCAAATAACTTAGAACTGGGTGTGCAGGACTATCCTGCGGGAGTGTATTTTGTACGGGCACGCTCAGCACAGGGAATTCAGACGAAGAGATTTAGTAAACTTTAGTATACTATTCAATTAAGACCGATGAGAAAGGGATGGTCAATTTACTTTGATCATCCTTTTTTCATGATGGACCCACCCCAGCAAACAGCTTGTTTTAGAGCTCTTGTCCATTAGGTGCTGGCCACAAACCTGAAGCGATCTTCCTCATGTTTATAGTCATCATAGCGCTTGAAGAAGTCGCGAATGATTCGGTTTGCTGCCGCATTCTGGGCATTGAAGAGAACACAAATTCCAATCCGATTTTCTCTATCAATCGCAATCTCGCTCCGGTAATCATTGACTGTACCACCGTGATATGCTAGTTTGCGATGTTTAAACTCCAAGATCCGCCAACCCATGCCATAGTAAGCATCCCGCAGACCAGACCACACGGGATATTCACCAAACCGCTTGGTGGATATGACGGGTTCAAAAATCTGATCCAGCACATCAGATGAAGCTACTTCAGGTAAGTTGCCCAAAAGGACCTGCATCCATTGTGCCATGTCGGAAATTGATGCATTAATACCTCCTGCTGACACCGCATTAAAGTATTTTTTATTGAGTCGCACTGGAACGTAGCGTCCACGTTTGTGCCAGTATTGATGGGGCAGAGCGACATTCGCACTTTGTCGAATGCCTTGATATGTACAAGAAGCATCATGCATCTTTGCCGGTCGCATTATCTTGTCCAATAAGACATCATTAAATCTGCGATCCGTCGTTTGATTGATTACCTCCTCTATCATAGAGAAAGCTGTGTTCTGATATCCGTAGTAATTTCCCTCTCGACCATATACGTCGATTGCTGAAAAATGTGGCAGCACTTTCTTGAGGGGCATCCCAAGTTCAGTCAAATTTGTATAGGCATGGCGTGCTAGACCCGTGGTGTGTGAGAGAATATGTTTGATGGCAATGCGCCGAGATTGGGCCTCATTTTTCAAGAGAAAACCGGGTACATATTTTTGAATGGGATCATCCCATTCGAAGTATTCCTCTTCAATAAGCTTGGCGGCCAAGAGGGCGGAAATTCCCTTCGAAAGACTGCCAATACGAAAAACTGAATGGGCATTAACGGGCATTTCAAAATCTGATCGATCTGCCTTACACAGACCATAACCCTCCAAAAAAACAAGTTGGTCATCCTTGATGATGGCTATGGCTGCACCAGGACTACCAGCGCTGCGAAGTTGTTGTTGTATATATTTCTGGAAATCATCCAGGAAGTTCTTTGGCATTTCTGCATGTTCCTTCACCTCTAGCTGCAGGGGAATTTCAAACATGGGCTTGTCTAGCTGAATGCCAGTTGGAATCAAGGGCAAGAAGCAAATCAATGCTGTTCGAACAAAATTCCTCATATTTCTAAAGCTGGATTTGATGTATAGTAAGCTATAGGCTTATAAGAACCGGGTCCTAGTTTTTAAAAATGATATTTGTGATTCAGGGAATCTATGATCTTGCATTCCCAGGCACTGAGCCTAATGCGTTGTGGAGGAGTCTCTTTCCCATACTCGAAAACTGTGCCACTTAGCTTGCTTCACCCTACTGATGCTAGCCAAGCACCCTTAATGAACGATTGTTCCATCAAAATATTGGATAGTTTACATGCCGTTTCAAAGGGCCTTAGATTGAAGTTTTCGAAAGTACCGAAGACCCGCATCTTTTAGGCCAGACGCAACGATCTAAAATCTAGGCACCACAACCAACCGAAGAAATAGAATTTTCACTGGCCAACAATTGAGTTGTTCACCTTCTTTTTTTGTATTTACCACTCTTTGCCAACAGAACATAACTGAGCAGGCTGATATGACAAAGCGATTCTTAAATACACTCGTGGCAGTAGCTAGTTTTTTGGCTCTTCATGGACAAACCGCACCTAATCTGGTCTTGGTCACCTTAGATGGATTGCGGTGGGAAGAGCTATTCAGCGGTGCGGATTCGATGTTGATATCGCAACCAGAAATCGTAAAAGACACCGCAAGTTTAAAATTGCAATTCTGGAGGGAGGACCACCGGCAAAGGAGAGTAACCTTGATGCCCTTTATTTGGGGCCAGATGGCTCGAAATGGGCAATTGTACGGAAACAGGCTGCTGGACAACAAAATGAACTGCAGCAATATCTTTTGGTTTTCCTATCCCGGCTATGCCGAAATACTGTGTGGAAAGACCAATGCTACTGCCATTCACTCCAACGAAAAATTGAATAATCCCGATACAACCTTTCTCGAGCACCTCAATCAGTTGAATGATTACCATGGCAAGGTAGCAGCTTTCAGTTCGTGGGATGTATTTCCCTACATCATTAATCAAGATCGGAGTCAGATACCCGTAAATGCTGGGTTTGACAAAGCTGTCGATTCCGACCTCACGGATAAGGAACGATTCCTAAACACCTTACAAGATCAGATTCCAAGTCCTTGGTCCAGCGTTCGGTTAGACGCCTTCACCCATCATTTCGCCATGGAGTATATGGCACGACGACACCCGAAAATCATATATATCGCTTATGGGGAGACGGATGATTTTGCCCACGATGGTCGATACGATCACTACTTGCATGCTGCCAATCGAGCCGATCGGTTTATTCAGAATCTGTGGCAATTTTTGCAAGAAGACCCGTTTTATAGAGGAAAAACCAATCTGGTCATTACCACAGATCACGGAAGGGGAACATGGCAAGACGGGGCATGGAAAAGCCATGGCAAAACCTATCACGGCTCAAATGCGATTTGGCTAGCAGCTATGGGACCTAATATTACTAAAGGCGGTGAGATGGGGTCACCGATGCAGCTTTGGCAGAATCAAGTGGCCGCCTCATGCTTGCGCTTATTGTCCAAAGAAGCACTTATCGATCCTGAAATGGGAGCGCCTATTAGCAGCTTATGGGCCGGAAAATGAAGGAGATGAAGAATTCGGGAATTTGTGATCAGGAGCCCATGGTTAATAAAATGGGGCAATGGTCTGAACCTTCAATATCAGTTAGGATTTCAGATTCGTCGACCTGAGCAAATATGACATTGGAAACCAGAAAATAATCAATCCTCCATCCGATGTTTTTCTTTCTAGCTCCGAACATGTAACTCCACCAACTGTATTCGATTTTTTCTGGATAAAGTCTTCGAAAGGTGTCGACAAAACCATGATCTATCACATGCTGAAATCCATCAATCTCGACCTGTGTGTATCCTGATGTCTTGTTGTAGTTTGACTTGGGCCTAGCCAGATCGATGGCCTGATGCGCTACATTGAGATCTCCACATACAATCAATGGCTTTTTCTTTTCCATGCTTTTTAAGTACTCTAGAAAATCTTGATCCCATTTCTTCCGGTACTCCAATCGTACCTGTCCACGTCCTGAGTTCGGTACATAGACCGTCACTACATGAAAATCTTCAAATTCCACGGTGATGACCCTGCCCTCTTGATCATGCGCAGGATTTCCAATTCCATTGGTGACCAAAATCGGCTCTGCTTTAGTTAAAATTGCGGTGCCGGCATAACCCTTACGTGCGGCAGAATTTGTGAAAAGTTGATAGTCGTTCAGCTCAGCCAGTGCTAATTCCACTTCTTCTGGCTGGGCCTTTGTCTCTTGAAGACAAATAATATCGGGATCGAATTTTTTAACACTTTTGACAAAATCTTTTTTGACGGCGGCCCTAATACCATTTACATTCCAAGAAAGTAGCTTCATTATCAACGATTTAGCTAAAAGCATTAACAATTTGGGTAAAGGTAAAAGTACCTGCTGAGTTTACTAATATTTGACAATTTTTCATACTGACATACTAGCTTTTCGAACTACCCGTTTTAGGAGAAATCTAACAAAGACGAATTCTATCAGGAAAAATCCTACGTTTTATTTCATTAACAAAATTTGATTAAGATGAAAACGTTTATAGGATCTTTCTGTATGGTCGTGCTATTCCTTACGGCCTGTAATACTGAACCAAAGTCAACAAGCGAAGAGGAAGGTACCTCCCTCGTTGAACCGGTAGCTGAGGTGACTGAGGCCATGCCTGCAGCCCTCGAAGAGATGAAGCAAGAGCTGCAAGATCTAGAAGAAATGCTTAAAAACAACCTCGAACAGCTTGAGACTTCTCTCGAAACCGCTGATGAGGAAGCGAAAGCAGAGTTATTGGAAAAAAAGAAGGAGGTTCAGAGTTGGTCCAATAAAGTCGGCTTGCAACTTCAGAAACTAGGCGGTGATTTACAGGGTGATTTTTCATCGTTCAAATCCAGTACCCAAGATTTATTCGATCAAGTGGATCATTATTTTAAAAAGGATGTTGAAAAGGAGCAATAACTAGGTGTCTCTGACCCTGTTGCTTCAGACATTACATATCCAAAGACGAAAGAATGCATGGTTTATGACGATGCATTCTTTCTCTACCCCTCTGACTACTCCCATCAATTTAATGTATTAATCATTCGAATTCCATGGTACTGCTCCTCATCACGATCGTGTCCTTGCTGCGCAAAGGTCAATAGCCAAAGTAGATTATTCTGATCTGTTCGGCTCGGTTTCAGCTTGGATCACCAATCCCTGCTGGGCTTAGTGATCCAATTCCCAAATTCCTTTGAGGGTATAAAGACTGGCTCTATTTAAGATCAGATCGCCCTGCTTTGGTGCGATGATCTTAAGATCGTCAAAGGGCTCACTGGGAAAAAATATCTCTGTCATCACTGTTTTTCCCTCGTCGGCGAACAGCTCAATGGAGGACCGATCGACGTACATTGTCATCTGGACACCCCTGTCCTCATAATGGCAAGGAGCGACATGGATGCCGGAAAATTCTTGGCTAAATTCCGATAGGCCGCTGGTTAGGCGATCGATAAAATATTCATTTTGATCAGCATTGTATCCCACTTGAAGAAATTCTCCCTTGCCATTCGCAAGCTCGATCTTAATCTTACCACTAGGAGGTTTTTCGAAGGAGAGGTGCACTTCATATAATCCCGTCCTTTCTCGAAAACTGCTGAGCAAGTTCAAGTCTGCCGCAATGGCTCGCTTGCTGATGGTGACGGCCTCTTGCCTCAACCGACGCATTTCGCGCACCGGTTTTGAGGTTAGTAGAACATCGCCTCCAAGGTTGACCAGTCCCAGTTGCCGTGGTATGGTCATAGCGCTGCGCCAAATGGTGGTAGGCACGACCTGCGCATATTGCCAATTACTCATCCATCCCATAAAAACTCGCCTTCGATCTGACTGATCTATGCCTGAGAAAGTAACTCCAGCATAGTTGTCCTTGCCCCAATCGACCCACATCTCGCGAGACGGCGGATTGTCATTTTTAAATCTTTCGCCATCAAATTCGCCAATAAAGTATTGGGTGGCCGACCCCCCATTGGGGCCCCCAGGATTAATACTCACGAGCAGAACCCATTTTCCTCCTCCATCTCCAGTAGGTAGTTCAAACAGGTCTGGACACTCCCAGACACCGCCATGATTACCGTGCTCCAGTCCAAATTCACTCTGAAAAGTCCAAGATCGCAGGTTGGGTGAATTATAAATGCGGACCCGGTCTTTGGCAGCAAAAACCATAATCCAATGCTGGCTTTCGTCATGCCAGAAAACTTTCGGGTCACGGAAATCACGAATTCCTGGATTTTTCACGACCGGATTGTCGAGATATTTTGTCCATGTCCGACCTCTGTCATTGCTATAGGCAATGCTTTGCACTTGGAAGGTATCACTTCCCGATTTTTCTCCATGCGGATCGTGATGGGTAAATATGGCTACTATGGGAGGAGCACCATCTTTACCTAGGCCACTGCTATTGGGCCAGTCCACGACTGCTGATCCGGAAAAAATGTATCCCAGCTCATCTGGATAAAGGGCAATGGGCAAGTGCTTCCAGTGTACCAAATCCTCACTCACCGCATGACCCCAGTGCATCGGGCCCCACACATTACTATCGGGATAATATTGATAAAACAGATGATATTCGCCCTCATAAAACACCATTCCATTCGGATCATTCATCCATTGAGTGGCCGGTGAAAAATGAAATTGAGGACGATGTGCCTCCTGATAGGAGACGACAGGTGCACTTCGGTCCTTTTTACTTGACTCTTTGGCATCCTGTCGACATGCCAGAAAAGCAAAGCTGATGGATAAAACACAAACAAAGATCAAAGATATTTTATGCACCGCTGGTCGTGATGTAGGCATATCGTTAGAAATTATGACAAAAAAAAGCAACACCCTATACTCGAGGAAGAAAATAGCAAAAATACGCCAGATCATAGCGGGGCGATTTATGCTGGGGTCACAGATGTTAAATATATTGATCATGTCTTATTTAACAACAATCTGCACACTTCATGCTGGTTGCTCACGTTATTAGGATAATTAAAACTTGAACATTTTATTTGTTCTACTTTTAGCAGTTTTGACCCTTGAGAAGCATGATTCCTTTCTCAAGACTCATCGGTTACCCACAAGATTTTACGAGCTCATAAGTACCAACATTTAGATTTCTAATTATTGGTAACTACGAAACTACATCCAAAGCATCATGCGTGGGAATGGGACATCATTGCCCATTCCCTAATCTCTTTTATTCAACACTTGTAAAATTAATTACTCATGAAAAATGTCTTTTATTTCTTTACCGCTATCGCAGTGCTACTGGCATGCGATAAAGATGATTCGGTTACTCCATCTATTTCGATTTCTGATCAACAGAGCCAAGCCACGGAATTACTTGCAAGCTATGCCGTTAGTGATACTTCTAAGGCCATGGCTTATGTGGACCGGAATGCATTCATCCAGCACAATCTAGATATTGAAGATGGATTGGCAGGTATGATTGAAGCCATCCAGATAGGTCTTCTAAAAGGAGCCAAAGTGAGCCCTTCACGAATTTTTGAAGATGGAAATTTTTTAGTCGTCCACGGCACTCACGAGATGTCCAATGGCACTTATGCTGGTTTTAATGTATTTAGATTTAAGGGAGATAAAATTGTCGAACACTGGGATAATCTGCAAATATTACCTCCTCCCAACACCGCAGGTCGAACCATGTTGGACGGGCCCACTGAGATTAGTGACCTCGACGCTACGGAAGCAAACAAGCAACTAGTGACTGATTTCATCGAGACCATCATGATCAATGGTGAACAAGAATTAATTCGATCGTATTTTGATGGCAATCAGTATGTTCAACATAGTCCTACACTCAACGACAGTGTGAGTAGCTTTGAGGCTCAGCTGGAAGAATATGCGACACAGGGTATCGAATATCGTTATCAAAAATTGCATATGGTAGTGGGTAGTGGCCATTTTGTACTGAGCATGAGTGAAGGCATCATAGATGAAGAAAATACTGCCTTTTATGATTTATTTCGAGTATCAAATGGCAAAATCGCTGAGCATTGGGATGTGGTGACCAAGATACCACCAGAAAGCCAATGGCAAAATAACAACGGAAAATTCTGAGGTCGCCCATCCATCCATCCATCCAGACTCACGCTGTTTGGAACGTCCGATCTAACAATAAGAGTCACAACAAAATTGGTTACATCGGGACCACCAGGGAGTGACTGGTACCTGTCCCTAACAAACTGCTATTTCTTAGGCCCAGAAAGACGATTTCTGGGCCTTTTTCATTCAGACCCGGCCCACTTAAAAAAAAATAATACCTCCACATAGGGGTAGGCATCTCCTCCTAGCGTCTTTGAAGTAAACAGAGCCTAATAAAAGGACTTGATGGTTAAGAACATGAAAAATCTCAAGTCCGTTAAGAAACCTGCTAACTAAATAAATTATGAGAACAGTTGCTTTTGCATGGGTTTTCCTGTGCTGTCTTCCCTATGCCTTTTCCCAAAATCATACACAAACCATTAGAGGTAAAATCATTGATAGCGAAAGTCTTTTGCCCTTAATCGGAGCCAGTGTCGTCATCCTAGGTAGCAATCCTTTGATCGGCAGCAGCACCGATGCAGAGGGGCAGTTCCGAATTGATGAGGTACCCATTGGTCGACATTCTTTAGAGATTACCTATTTGGGCTATGAACCAACTTATTTGCAGCACCTCCTAGTGACCACTGGAAAAGAAGTGGTCCTTGAAGTAAAAATGACGGAGTCACTGATTAAGATGGAAGAGGTCATTGTCACGGCCAACCCAGAAAAATCGCAACCACTCAACGAGATGGCAATCGCCAGTGCTAGATCATTCTCAGTGGAGGAGACGGGCCGTTACGCTTCGAGCCTCTTTGATCCGGCCAGGATGGCTCAAAATTTTGCCGGTGTATCTACAACCGGAGGCACTTCAGATCTCTTCAACGAAATCATTGTACGAGGTAATTCACCGCGCGGTGTCTTATGGAAACTGGAAGGGATAGAAATTCCCAATCCCAACCATTTCGGGAGCATGGGCAACAGTGGTGGGGGCATCAGTATGCTTAGTAGTAGTCTGCTTTCCACATCTGACTTCTATACCGGTGCCTTCCCAGCTGAATTTGGAAATGCTACTTCCGCTGCCTTTGATTTGAATCTTCGCAAGGGCAATAACCAACAGCGGGAACACTCCTTTATGTTTGGTATTTTGGGTACAGAAATAGCATCAGAGGGACCAATCGGTCCCCAAGGGGGTGCCAGTTATCTTTTTAATTTCCGTTACTCCAGCTTATCCATTTTACAAAAAATTGGTCTCAATCCCGTCGGTGATGTACTGCCGGAATATGGTGACTTATCCTTCAATCTCAATTTTCCAACCAAGCATTCGGGCCAATTTAATGTCTTCGGTCTCATGGGAAAAAATCGAGCTTTCTTCACACCGGAAGCAGATTCAACCGCCTGGGAATTTTCTGATGACAAATTTGGATTTAACGAACGCCAAACCGTGGCAACGATTGGTGTAGCACATAAATTACTCCTTTCCAACGACAGCTACATACATACAGTAGTGGCGGGATCCATCGATAATTCTGACGATGATGAGTATTTTTTGGATCAAAGAAATAATTATCAGCAAGTCACCGACTTTGTCTACAATTTTGAGAACAGCGTCGTCAGAGCCACCAGTACCTTCCACCAAAAGATTAATGCCAAGAATGCCTTCGAGATAGGCACCATCATTGGCCACCATCGCTTTAATTTTAAGGCACAGGAATTTGAGTCACGCACCAATGAATTTTTCACCTATTTACAAAATGAAGGTTCCAGTACTCAATTTCAGGCTTTTGGACAATGGAAGCATCGCATTTCAGAAAACTGGACCGTGACCAATGGGCTCCACTTTAATTATTTTGGTCTGACCAGAGATTATTCTGTCGAACCTAGACTTGCATCAAAGTGGATACTCAACGATCGACAAAGTGTCCATTTGGCAGCAGGAATCCACTCAAAGCCCGAACACCCCTCCTTTTACCTGGCAGAGACAACCTCTCGATCAGACGAGACACGTACCACACCAAATGCTGAGGTAGATTATCTAAAATCCCTTCATCTGGTGGCCGGATACGATCATCAGTTCAGTGCTAATCTGCGTCTCAAAGTCGAGGCCTACTATCAGTATCTCTACGATGTGCCCGTCGAAGTCGACCCAAATGTGAAGAGTTCAATTTTAAATACACTTGAAATCTGGGATGTCCTTGATGGCGACAAGGTAAACAACGATGGCCGGGGGAAAAATATCGGTCTTGACTTAACCCTGGAGAAGAACTTCAGTAGATCTTACTATTTTTTGGCGACGGGTAGTGTTTTTGATTCAAAATTCCGAACACTCGCAGGTGATTGGTATAACACTCGATTTAACAGTCAATATCAGGGAAATTTTCTATTTGGCAAGGAGTTTATCAAAGGCCAAGAAAAGAATAAGATATTCGGGGTTAATTCGAAATTTGTCATTAACGGTGGCAATCGCATCACACCGATAAAACTGCAAGAGTCCATCGCTGCAAATCGTGGAATTTACGACTTCGATAATTTTCTGGGAGAGTCCGTTGGCACGTACTATCGGCTCGACGTGGGGGTGAGCTACAAAATTAATCGACCCAAAGTCACGCATTCCATCATGCTGGATATTCAAAATGTGACCAACCGCCAAAATCCACTCAGCACTTATTACAGCAGAGCACGGCAGGAGATTCACACCGATACTCACACTGGTATTTTTCCAGTGATTAACTACCGGGTAGAATTTTGAACTCATCTACAATCACAGAATTTGTTGAAGAGCGCATCATGGCAGCAGAGCAGGTATTTTTCGGAAGACAGGCCTTGATCGCTCTTTTTCTATTTAGCTAAAAGTTTACACATGTATTCAAGTATTGCAACCAAAGCGACTAAACAAAAGGCCCAACCCAATCTCAATGGTCGTACTAAGGTTTCAAATCCTATCTTAGCCAGCGAACTGACTTTTGCACAGACCATGCATCCATCTCTGCTTGAATTAAAAAATCTTGAAGCTGGAAAGCGAGATCAGATTCTCTTACGGGATATCAATTGGACGATCCGGGCAGGTGAACATTGGCATATAACTGGTCCAATGGGCGCCGGCAAAAGCACACTTCTACAAACAATTTTGGGAAAAAGTCGGGTTTTTTCAGGCAAGGTCTTCTATTCATATTTGTCCAATCCGGCAAGTATTTCGGAGCGTAGAAAAACCATGGCATTCGTCTCTTTCACCGATCGGGGAAAATTATTCAACAGTGTCAATGCCGTACACTATTATCAGCAGCGATACAATGCTTTTGATTCCGATGGGCATCTCACCGTGAGCGAGTACCTGACGGATGGAGGTTTTACCCTCACTGATGCCGATCACTTAAATCTGATCAAAAAATTCGGTCTCGAAACACTTCTCGACACTGAGCGAATCAAACTCAGTAGCGGGCAAACGAGGAAATTGATCCTTTGCAAAGCATTCCTCAAAAAACCTCGCATCCTAATGCTTGACAATCCCCACATCGGGCTGGATGACGACAGTCGGGAGGTATTCAACAACTTGGTCGATCAAATGGTACATCACTACGATACCTCCGTTATATTATCAGGTCAATTGCGATCCCTTCCTCGTTGTATCTCCCATCAGCTGTTCTTATCCAAGGGAAGCGTCAAAGCCCAGGGCACCTTAGATGGACGTAGCCAAAGGACGGTAAAAACCGATCTGGATATTAAGCAAAAGTATGCATTGGATAAAATAAAATATCACTTTCTAGTCAAGCAAAGTACCCCTTCCAATCTTCCTGTTCTTAAGATGCGAAATGTGACCATCTGCTATGGTGGTCGAGAAGTAATAGCACCCATCAATTGGCAAGTAAATCATGGTGAGAAATGGTGTTTAATAGGTGGCAATGGCAGTGGAAAATCCACCTTGGTTGGGCTCATCTATGGAGATCATCCGCAGGCCTATGGCAAAGATATCAGCCTCTTTGGCCGCCGACGGGGTCAGGGAGAAAGCATTTGGGATATCAAACAAAAAATGGGTTTTACCTCTCCCGAATTGCATGCTTTTTTCCCTCAAGAACTCAATGCCAAAGAGGTCATCTTAAGTGGATTTTCAGATACCCTCTATCCACCAAAAACAAACGCCAAACAGCAAGAATTATGTAGCATTTTTCTCTCGTATTTTGGAAAACCGGAGTTGATCGAAAAAAACTGGTCGCACATGAGTTCTGGCGAGCAGCGATTGGTTCTTTTTATTCGTGCCCTCATTAAGGCTCCTCCCCTTCTATTGCTCGACGAGCCTTTTCAGGGCTTGGATCCGCATCAGATTGATTTATGCAAAAAACTTCTAAACGACGTATTAACGGAAAACCACACTTTAATATTCATCACCCATTTTCGCGATGAGATTCCACTTGCTGTCACCCGTGAACTAAACTTGGGCAGCGCGTGAAAATTATTTCGTCTAAAGTTTCCACTCCGCTCCGATCATCCACCAGCGGCTGGGCATGGGAGCACCCAGTATGTTGGCATACGATTCGTTGAAAAAATTGTTGACTTGAACATTTAATCGGATTTTTTTGGCCAGAGCAAATCTAATGCGACCGTCAAAAACCAGGTAATTCGGTTTTAAGTCGGCCAGTATTGACTCCACAAATCGTTCATTTCTAGATTTCAGTAGGCTGGTCAAGCCTACCTCCCAGCGACCCAGCTTAAGAACATAATGGCTGGTCACCAAGTGTCGTGCATGATTGGATAGATATACCGAAATCACATCTTCGTTATTTTTTGTATCAAGAAACGTATATCCCAAGCCAATTTGTAGGCGGTTATGCCGCTGCAAATCCTGCTGATACCAAATTTCCAGCTCCAGGCCTCTGGTCTTTACACGCGAAATATTTTGGGCATAAAAATATTCCTCATCCATGAGCAGGTTTTCGTTGTTGTTGATGTTTTGGGCTAGGGTTGGCACATAATCAATCAGATTCCTGGACTGCCGTGCGAAAACAGTTGTGCGCAGGGACCATCCCTTTCCAAACAAATAATCCATTCCAAATTCCTCAGACCAGCTCCGCTCGGCTTCGAGCCATGGATTGCCCAAGCTGCGACCGGGAGTCAAATTCATTAAGTTGTTGGAGACATAGCGTTCGGTATAGTCGGCAGCCCGGATCGAGCGACCGGCAGAAAACCGTAGCATGAGCGCACCAAGGTGAACGGAAGCATTTAATTGGGGGGAAAACTCCCATCCGTAATTTGCATCGTAGTCCAGTCGACTGCTTCCAGTTAAATTTATACGTCTGCTTGGTTGCCACAAACTGGTCAAATAAAATCCCAGGTGATCGTCTTGATGATTTCCGCGATCATTACTTTTAATGCTACGTCGATCATACTGCAGCCCCCCCTTCATTGACCAATTGGAATAAATGATTAAATGGTGATTCAATTGTACTTGTGATAATCGAGAGGTATGGCTATTTGTCGAGGAAAAATCGGGACTAAATATGAATTCATCATCGTTCAAGCGATGAGCGAGATTGACATCCGTAATACTGCGCCGGTTTTTTATCAGAATTTTGGCTTGATTCCACCAGCTGGATGTTTTTTCGGTACTTTTATCGAAAGGGCTATTGGTATAGAAATATCTTGCGGAAAAATCACGGCGATCGAAAGCCGATCGAACATGCAGAGATGTTTTCTCATTCATTTTAGCGGCAGCAGATAAACCCACGGTCAACACATCAAAATAATTTCGGTAGGGTTCTAGCACCGTTTGTCCTATCCGTTTCTCGGCTATGGGCTCTCCCTTTGACTGTGTGAGATTAATACCTCCCGTCACATTCAAATTCTCCTTAGAATACACCAGGCCCTGATTTCCTTGAATCAATTGATGCTTGCCATAGTTAAACTGCCCTGGTAATTCCATCGGTCGATTAAAAGGTCGATCCCAGGTTTTAGTAATGAAGTGTATGACCCCTCCAACAGCATCTGGTCCATAAATAGCAGCTGCTGGACCGCGTAAAATTTCGATTCGTTCGACTTCCACCACAGGTACAGGAATATTACCATTAAAATGACCCGTCAGTGGATCGTTTAACCGCATGCCATCCAGCAAAATCAAAACCTGAGTAAAGGTAGATCCGCGAATGAGTAGATCTGCCTGGGCGCCAAAGCCATTGCGAGACTGTACTTCGAGACCCGGTACACGCTGTAGCAATTCATCCCATGATGTGTAGGGTAAAGCTGCTAAATCTTCCCCATCCATCACGGTGATGTTCCGGCCGGATTCGTATGATCTCTGAGGGATCAGGGTCGAACTAACCAATATCGTGTCAAAAGACAGATCAGCAGGCACCTGTGCACTCAAGTCGGTCCAAAGTGGGGTTAAAAGTAGGAGAAATCGGACCCCCAGGGTACTTTTACGATGGTTCATGGACTATGTCACATTAATTTCGAGTGCATATATACAAGGATTACAGCAATACGTAGTTAATTTTGCAGTGCTTGATCAAACAAACGCACCTAATGCTAAAAACCAGCCGGCAAAGTTCAAGGTTTGGGGCAGGTTGAACCTCTTCACAACCTCTGATCATTTTAAGTTATGTTGAGACTGAAAAACAGGATTCTGATTGAAGCATATCGGGGATTTGGGGGTCCAAATCGACTGTATCTCCGGGGTCGTATTTTGAAGGATAAGCGCATCAAAATCGAAGAGAATGAATCTTTTCTCAATGCATTTCGCGATAATTTTCTACGACTTGATAGCCGTGAAATCCCTGACTTTCCACTTCGCCTTCAATTTGGTGGAGAAAATCATCTGCTTAAAACAGACCGCGAGGGGTTTTTTAAGTTGGATGTGGATCGTGGTTTCAGTTTACCACCAAATGAGCGCTGGGAAGACATTCAAATTGAAGCAACCCAGACAAATGGAGAAAAGTTGGAAGGCAGGGGTCACATTCTATTACCCTCTGCTAATTCAAAACTCGGGGTCATTAGCGACATCGATGATACCATTCTGAAGACCGATACACTTTTCAAATGGAAGGCCGTTCGAAATACACTCATGCGCAATCCGTATCAGCGGCGCCAGATTGATGGTATGTCGGACTGGATTAATGCCCTGAGAAATGGGACCGATCATTCTTCCAACAATCCAGTTTTTTATGTTTCAAATAGTCCTCGGAATATTTTTAGTTATCTCACAAAATTCCTAGAAATCAATGATTTTCCGGAGGGGCCTTTACTGCTGAGTGAATGGGGTAGAAAAGGAGAACCGAAATCCTCAGATGATCCGGGGCACAAGAACAGTGAGATCGAAAGAATTTTTCAAACCTATCCGCAGCGGTCCTTCATCTTATTAGGTGATATTGCCAGTAAGGACCCGCAAATTTATCATCATTTCGCGCAAAAATACCCCGATCAGGTGGCAGCGATCTATATCCGAGATATTAGACATCGCAGACGTCAGCGAAAATTTCGAAATTGGTTTGATCAGCACCAACCCAATATTCAACTCATTCAACACACCATCGAAGGTGCCAAGCATGCTTTGGAAAATCGGTGGATCACACCGGCCTCGTTTGCAAGGATTGAGGCAAATTCAATTGGATAATGCTGGCAAATCATCATCGATGGCCGCGTAGATCATGGCAGTCAGCCGGTCCCAAAACTCCGGACGCTTATTGGGCAGTACCTGGGTCATGCCGACAAAGGTCAGTTGTTCTTTAGGATCGATAAAAAACTTAGTATTGAAATATCCACCCCACTCATAAGTACCGGGTGACTTCGAGCTCCAGCCAGCTCCCTCGTCCGTCAGGAGCCTAAAACCTAACCCAAAAGTGATCCCCGGACGTTTAGATATTCCCTTCCCGGTACGGTTTTGCAACTGCAGTTGATCGGAAGTCATCACCTCAACTGTTTTTCGGCCCAACAACTGGACATCCTTGTGTTCGCCTCCTTGACATAATACCTGGATAAACGTGGCATAGTCTTGTGCCGTAGAACACAAGCCCCCACCCCCGGCAAAATGACGTCTTTCACTAGCCAATGGATAATCCAAATCACCCAGACTTGAGGCATCCAGCAGAGACCATACTCCCCCTTCGTCATGCGTGAAAATAGGTGTCAAGCGATGGTGCTTTGAGTCAGGCAGGTAAAAATGGGTATCCTCCATACCCAGTGGATCGAAAATATTATCCTGAAAGTACTTATCCAATGTCATGCCCGACACGACTTCTACGATCCGACCTAAAACCTCCATGTTTAATCCATACAAATAGCGATCACCCGGTTGAAAAACCAACGGAGCTTTCGCAATTTTATTCACTGCTTCGTCGGTGGAGTATTTGGTATGAGATAGACCCATTTGATTGAGATCAAATTTGTCGT
The DNA here is from genome assembly GCA_965223215.1 of Saprospiraceae bacterium. GTDB lineage: Bacteria > Bacteroidota > Bacteroidia > Chitinophagales > Saprospiraceae > JABDMH01. The sequence goes on from CBDCVZ010000010.1 coordinate 2,883,319, forward strand.
AGATAATGGCAATGGCTCCGGGATTAAATACACCGTAGGTAATACCGGAAGTATGGGTGAGTAGATGACGCACAGTGATGGGGTGTTGGATAGGCTGGGTAGTGTAGGTGGAATCCTCCATACTAAAGCTATCCAATACGGTCATCTCCTTAAAAGCAGGAATATATTGATGCACCGGATCATCTAAACCTAGCAATCCTCGCTCATACAATTGCATGATCGAAACCGTAGTAATGGCCTTGGTCATGGAGGCGATTCGAAAAATGTCATTTAGTTGATAAGGAGCCCCATCCAAATCCTTTTGGCCAAAAGCTTTGTGGTAAACCAACTTCCCGTGTCGAGCAATGGTAAAGACACCACCAGGCAACCATTCGCGTTCTACATACTTGAGGATTAGTTTATCAAGGCGCTGCAGTCGATCACTGGATAATCCGACCTCTTCGGGTGAACCTACTTCCAGAATTTCCGGAGGCAATTGACCAAATAAAGAAACGGTGAGCAAGATACCCAAGCAAAGTGCGAGCGAAAATTGTTTCATAAGAAATGACTTTAGAATTGGACGATAATTTTGGATCATTGCAGCAAGATACTATTCCTTACCCTCAACCCACTCCTGCAAGTATCTAAATCCGGGTTTGAGTACTCCTTTTTCTGCAATGGTGGCTCGTTCTAGCATTTCACTCGGTTCGTCTTTGATCAGTTCACCCATCACGGCTGTGATAAATTGTTTGCCAAAAGATTTCGAAGCCTCCCTCGGCAGCTCGTTGGGTAAATTACTAATGGTCATCATATCAACCACATGACTTAAGTGAGGTGCAGTCTCCTGGCCGGAAACAGGATCGTAGCCGTACACTGGATCTTCAATGGTAGTTGGTCTGAGGGTAGAGGGAATCGAAGATATGGGTGCTAGGTCACACGTAATATCTGCAATCACCTTGATCTTGAAGTCGGGCAATTTCATTTGATCCAGAGTGAAAAATGCCGGTGCATCGTTCATCCAATAAATCCCATTGATAAAAATATCTGCCGTCTTGGCATAGGGCAAAAAGATGCTCTTAAACTGACTTGGGTTGTTATAGAAAATCGATTTATCGAAGGGACCACCGTCCTTGTCAGCCGCATAGTGATGTGGCAACAATTGTGTAAACACCGGTTCGCGGTAGCTCTTAGTCAGAAAGTCACCTGCATCGACCTGTCTGATACCCATATCAGTCAAGGTGAGAAGAGCTCCTGTTCCGACCCTGCCAGTTCCGGTTAAAACAATTTTGACGTTTGGCCAATCAATCTTCCGATAGATTGTTTTGGCAGCTGCATAATCTCGGAGTTGATGCAATCGCGGCAATTGAAATGATCCAGTGCGTCGACCCCAGGTCCAGAGTGCGTTGTGTGCTCCCACCATTCCTGCAAAATGTCCGAAGGCGATGATCCGGTGACCGTAGGTATTAACCAAGAGTTCAAAGTCGATTAGACGAATACCCAGCTCTAGGACTGAAGCAAGTAATTTGCGATTCTGCCGCTGTTTCTTGATGGTGTGAGAAAAAAAGAAATAAATTTTGTTCGGGATCAAGAAATTGACCGGTACTTCCTTAACCCCGAGCAAGATATCACAGTGATCTACAGCAGACACCACGGGTACTCCCAGCTCGGCATAATCCTTATCGGGATAACATCGGTCTGGCGAGGCTTCCACCACCAAGTCTATATCGAGTTGATTTCTCAAGAAAGCGACTTGTACGGGGGTTAAGGGTACCCGCGAATCTGGTGGTGTTTTACGCTCACGTATAATGCCAATTTTCATAGGCAGACATAAGTTTGATTTTTTGGGAAATGTAATCAATTTAGGGGTGATCCCAGTGGTCTGGCCATCAGTCTATGCCAAACCTTTCACCGATACCATTTCCCTGACCGCACTCAGGGTTCGATCTATTTCGTCCTCGGTATTATAGGCTACCACACCGAGTCGGGTCACGCCTCCCTGACGCATCAAGTCGAGCCGCTCGACCGCCCGAAGCGCATAGAAATGACCACTCCAACCATTAATGGCGTTCTTAGCAAGTTGTTGACAAACAAGGTCTGGATGCAATCCAGTGCACGTAAATGCAATGGTAGGAGTCCGGTTTTCTACTTCCATCGAAGGGCCCCAGATCTTGCAACCGGCGATCTGCGCCAGACCGTTGGCCAGCCGGCGAGCCAGGGCCTGTTCATGTTTCCCAATTTTCATCATGGCATCCACCACTCGCTGTCGATCGGAAGTACCGGAGCCTAAGTCTATCAAGAAAGCAAGCGCTGCTTTGACCCCAGCGATGGCTGCATGATTCAGGGTTCCGGTCTCGATTCGATAGGGAGCCTGATCACTCTGTGTCCGCAGGAAGTCTGTGGGAAGTGTTTGTAATAGGCCTGGCTTGCTGTAAAGAATGCCCACGTGAGGACCGTAGAACTTATAGGCAGAGCACAATAGGAAATCACAGTCGATGGCTTGTACATCGATGGAAAAATGCGGGGCATAGTGGACCGCATCGAGCAGCAACCTGGCGCCCACCTCATCGGCAAGCTTTCTTGCCAGCGCAATATCATTCACTGTTCCGAAAATATTTGATGCCATCCCCAGGCAAATCAATTTGGTTCTTGGAGTAACCTTCATTCTGAAATCATCATAATCTAGCGTACCGTCTTTTGCTACCAAGACTTCCTTCACGACCATACCATGTTCCTCCAGACTTAGCCACGGACCCCGATTCGCCTCATGATCGAGCTGAGTAATCAGAATTTCGTCACCCTTTGACAAAACACGAAGGATGGCTCGGCTGAGGGAAAAATTTAAGGATGTCATATTGGCCCCAAAGGAGATGCAAGCCGCATCAGAGGCATTTAAGAAAGTCGCTACCCCTTGCCTGGTTTGCTGGAGCATCTCATCTGTTTCGAGTGACCCGGCAAAGAAACCATGGGTATTTGCATTTGATGTGCGATAGTAATCTACCATCGCGTCGATCACCGATTGAGGAACTTGGGTACCAGCTGGGCCATCTAAATAGGCCAGGGGAAGTCCACTCACCTCCCGACTAAGCGCTGGAAATTGGGATCGGATCTTGGTAATGTTCATAGTCAAAGTTTGAGATCATTGGCAAACGATTTTCGGCAGGATCTACTAACCTAAAGGCCCCATTAGATCAGAAGGGTCCGGGTTAATTTCCCATCCAAACATCTGCAGAAAATAAATCTACTGGATTTTTATGGAATCGGAATTATCTAGTCTCTTATTCATAGCAGTCATTTAGAGAAATGCCGGCCCCAAACCTGCGGACACACTGAAACTATGAGGGTCCAAATGTTCACCGAATGGGTGATTCAACTGGCAGAACGGGCACACTCAAACTATTTTGCCATTAGACCCAGTTTTTTGACTTTGGACACCCAAGACCGTTCAAGCCCCGATTTGATATCGGGGCTTTATTATGGACCTCTAGAATAACGCTTAGGAAAGCAAGCTCACCTCATCCCCCACCCGGATACTGCCACCTTTGACAATTTTAGCGGTGATGCCGCCATGGCCCCGCATGGCATTATACCCTCCCACTCCCAGGTTCTCTTCCATGCGACTACAAGGATGGCAAAGGCCTGTCATTTCCAGGACCACATCATCACCAATACTAAATTTTTGCTCTTTTAATGACAGTAGGTTCAGACCTGATACCACGATGTTTCGGCGGGTCAATCCCGGATCAACGACCCCAACCCCGAGCATCTTTGCAACGGCATCAAGATGTTCAGCTTGAATGAGGGTTACGTCACGTTGGCCGGAGCGACCTTGATAATGGTCTCCTTCCAGACCGCGGTATTCGGTGGAAATGGTCACCACCTTCACGGCATGCATGTCGGCTTTTTTTGCGGGACGACGACCAATCCATTCTACTTTTCCCGGTTTGGCCTGCCTGGTCATCAGATCTTTGATGTTCTCTGTCATAATTTGGAGGTGCAACGATTACGAAATATAAGCAGCTTCATTGGTTCTTTGAGTTTCTTGGGGAACTTTCGATGACAGAGGTTTTGTTGGAAAGGGGCAAATGGTACATTTGCAAACGAATTGGTTGGTAGTGACAGGTTGAGACAATCGTAAGCAGGTTGCGAAATTTGGAACTTGATGATGCCAATAGGGGCCAGGGTTTGGGTATCAAGATGGGTGGCCCGACATAATTTACGATCAGATATACGATCTGATTGATTTTTGACATTTGGGGCTGAATTGGAATCGACAGGAAATTCCATGTATTGATTAGCATGCCGAAGTATGATGTCTCACCTTCGTAAAAACTGGACATTAACCAATTTTATATGGCAAGTCTAACTTCGCCTTAGCTGCGTAATTCTAGGAATTAACAGCTTTTGTGCCGCTCGCCTGACGCCAGATACATGGCGATGCCGCACATAAACAAATTGCTGGCTAGCGCTTGACGCTGTCTCTCGTCAGGGGTGAAATTTTCGAGGCTAAGGCCTGAGCAAGCTCGTTATCCAGCGTGCTCGGGCTCGAAAACCAAGGGGTGACTAAGCATGTAGAAGGTCAATAGATGCTTTCGCTGGACCCGAGTTCGAATCTCGGCAGCTCCACCTAAGAGCCAAATCCAAGTTTGCAGACATGAGTGAAAGTGATCAAGCTTGCTTGAAATCACTGAAACGAAATGGATGCCTGCCCCGCTGGGGACAGCTTGGTTTTGGCTTAGACTATGGGCGCAATGGAGATCGCTGAAAGCAATCTCGGCAGCTCCACTAGGGAAATAAAATCAAGTCTCCAGGACCGGAGTGAAGATGATCAAGCAGCGCTTGAAATCATCGAAGCGCAGGTGCTGGCTGGCCCACTAGGGACAGCTTGGTTTTATTTTTGACCTCGGGCGTCAACGAGATCGCTGTAAGCAATCTCGGCAGCTCCACTAAGAGCCAAATTCAAGTTTGCAGACAAGCAGTGGAAGCGATCAAGCTTGCTGGATATCACTGAAATGGATTGGATGCCTGGCCCGCCAGGGACAGCTTGGCTTTGGTTTAACCTATTGGGCGCCATGGAGATCGCGGAAAGCGATCTCGCTCATGCCGATGTCCCATTTGAGGATCCAACTCCACTTTCGCCCTTTGGAGCTTTATGTCAAGGAGGGTCTTTTTATTTAGCATTTAGCCGGATAAAAGTAGTATTGTTTAATAATTGATGACGGATCAGAATCAGTGGTATGTGTAAATATCGATGTGTGCTGATAAAACTAACTTACACAGGTTCCACTGAAAATCTCAAAAAAGCGTCTTATAAAACATTGAAAAGGCGAAATCCACTACACAAGCTGATATTTACCATTAGAATTGGAATCTTACCCTACCTTTCGAACAAAACAAAAGGCCTTTCAATTCTAGAAAATATTTGAAATCAGGCTCCGGTATTGCATTTAGGAATAAAGGGGCAGTCTGAATTGGAACAGCTGGACCTTTACCTCAGAGTCGATTTGCGGCTCAAAGGTAAAACGAGTTACCAAAAAGTGATCGGCTCCCGAATTAGGAATATTCGCGAACATAAGAGGCTGAGGCAACAGAAGTAGGCAATCATCTGCAACTAGGAAAGATTTAAGGTGTTGAAGAATTGACTCGGGTCAAAGCAACCTCGCCCCTTGGATCTCGACTAAGATTTCCACTGCACTAAAAGTTACGTTACAAGATCACCTGGATTTGGATTGAATTTTGCTGTAAGAACAATACCAAGTCAAAGCAAATCGAGATGAAATTACTAGGTACTTTAGTGGTGACCTTCCTTCTGAGCGCGCAGGTTCAAGCTCAGGTCTGTTATGTGACAAAAACTGGTACCAAATACCATACTTCAACTTGTAGCCACTTGAAGTATAGCAAAATTGCTTACAAACTTGAAGCTGCACAGGCGGCAGGATTTACGGCTTGCAGCAGGTGCAAGCCAACCAAGGCCACACTTTCAAAGAAACAGGTGGGAGACCAAAAAGTAATTCCCACTAAAGTATCAAGGACTACATCGGCAGTTCAATGTAAGGGTAGAACTCAGGCGGGTAATAGATGTAAAAGGAAGACGAAGAATGCGAGTGGTTACTGCTACCAGCATGGTTAGAATGCAATTCCAAATTTTTGGCATCTTCGTGAGACATCGAATATTTAATGAAATTCTGACATCAAATGTCATTATCAGAATTTTTAAAGTGCCAGAACGCGGAGCAATACAAACCGCTGTCTACAGACATGAGAGATGACTAATTTCACAATCCAACCCATAAATTACGTAGCCCATTGATTCCGAGGGATGTGTATTTTATACATCTATATTTGATAAGTCTTGAAATTAAAGATCAAGAGAAAGCATACCTGAAGGAAAACTATTACAAAATTCTTACATCTAGAGAAAAGAGAGGGAATCATCTCAATCCAGGCATTTAAGTAAATAAACATTCCAAGCCTAGATTTTATCAAAATTGAACAGGTAGTATAGATAAAATCGATAATTAGGAGGAACTCTGCTACAACCCTGTGGCAGCTGCTTCATCGATAAACCAATGCAAACCGCCTTGAACGGGTTGGATGAGTTGAGCAGGGAATCGATTGAAGTCCCTGGCTCCTTTGATAGCCTTTCTAACGGCGGTAGCCTTATTTGCTCCGAAGGTTAAAAAGGCAACATCCTTCGCTTGATTGATCAGCGGTGCAGTCATGGTAATTCGATAGACCATTTTCTCTTTGAGATAGACCGCTTTTACCGCGGGCTCACTCGACGACAAGACATCTGTAAAAGGAAAAAGTGAAGCTGTGTGTACATCATCTCCCAAACCCAATAAAACCAAGTCGAAATTCAGCGATCCATACTTAAAATGGGTTAGGATCACATCCATGTACCGAGCGGCAGCTTTCTCGGGTGACAAAGATGTATCCACATTAAAAACCTGGCTCTCAGAAATGTCTAAGGGATCTACTAACGCCCTGAAAACCATCCCTCCATTGTAGTCTTCGTGCTCAGCGGAAACGTACCGTTCATCTCCAAAAAACAAGAACACCTTACTCCAATCGATTCTAATTCGATGCTCTGGTGATGCCAATTTTTCATATACGGATTGAGGTGAATTGCCTCCCGCCAGAACCAAATTACAATAGCCTTGTTGGTCAAGAGCCCGATTGATTTTCGCGATCATAAATTCCACCAGGGCCTCGATTAATTCATTCTTCTCCCTGAAAATGTGAAGCTGCATCCTCCTTGCTATTTTATGGTGGAAAACCAATGAAATCCATCTCTTGCAATCAATGCCTCAGCCAATTCAGGACCCCAAGATCCTGCTGCATAATTGGGGAAATCCAGATTAGGCTTGGACTCCCATGAGTTGAGAACCGGCATTAGTAATTCCCAAGCAGCTTCCACTTGATCTCCGCGCATGAATAATGTCTGGTCTCCATGCAAAGCATCCATGAGTAATGTTTCGTATGCCTCAGGCGGATCGTTTTCTCCATTGGCCTCGTAATCAAAAACCATGTTCACCGTGTTGAGAACCATCTCCAATCCAGGTTTTTTTGCTTGCATTTGTAACCGGATGTCCATATCGGGTTGAATATTGATAATGAGTCTGTTTTGACGCCAATTGTCAGAAATCTCTTCTGAGAAAACACGGTGTGGAACATCTCTGAACTGGATGGATATGACCGAACTTTTTCGATTTAACCGTTTTCCCGAACGCACGTAAAAAGGTACCCCATGCCACCGCCAGTTATCAACAAAAAATTTCAAGGCGGCGTAGGTTTCGGTGTTCGATTTTGGATCAACATCTTTTTCTTCTCGGTAGCCCACCACCTTTTTGCCCTGAATCCAACCGGCACCGTATTGACCACGAACTGCATTTCTCTTGATGGTTTCCGGCTCAAATCGGCGCATTGATTTAAGCACATCCACTCTCCGGTTTCTTACTTCATCGGCATTAAAGCTAACCGGATTTTCCATCGCAATAAGACAAAGCAGTTGCAATACATGATTCTGAATCATATCTCGTAAAAGCCCGGCAGATTCATAGAATTGACCACGGGTTTCCACACCAAGATCTTCCATTACCGATATTTGCACATGTTCGATATAATTCCGATTCCAAATCGGTTCTAAAATCGAATTGGCAAAACGAAAGGCAAGAATATTTTGTACAATCTCTTTACCGAGATAGTGGTCAATACGATAGATTTGATTTTCTTCAAATATTCCGCACAGAAGCTGATTTAATTTTCTCGCAGATTCCAAATCACTACCAAAAGGCTTTTCCACTACAATTCTCGTTTTGTCCGGGTTTCCCACCAACTTTGCACTTGCAATATGCTCAGCAATTACCGGGAAAAAGCGAGCTGCCACTGCTAGATAGAAAATAACGACGGGCTCTTCTTTCCATGTTTCACGACACTCCTGGACATGTCTTCGAATCTCTAAATAACCTTTTTCTGCATGGACATCCGCAGTTAGGTACTTGATTCGGGTTGCGAAATCTTTCCAGCTACTTTCATCCCCGATTCCCTGCCGAGAAAAATCATCCATCCCTTCGGCCAGTTTGTTGCGGAATGCTGGATCGGAGTAGTTCGTCCTTCCCATACCAATAATTGAGAACTGCCGGGGCAGCCAGTGGCCGCGGAAAAGATTATAGATCGCTGGGGTAATCTTTCGCCGATTCAAATCACCTGTCGCACCAAAAATTACAAATATTACGGGCTCAATTTTTTCACTGGGCATTTGCTTTGGTTTTAGTCAGAACAAAAATGAACAATATGGAGCCAAATCCAATGATTTGCTCTTGGGGATCTTCACTGGAGACCATGATCACATCCGGGTGTTCTCTGATTCGTACCTTCGGTGACCAATATTGGACCCCTGGGAAGGTAGTGTTCCAATGATTGGGATGGAATGGATAACAGGTGTAGATAGCATTGGTTCATGCAATTCTGTTCAAGACCGGAAATCCTTTGCAGGATCACATAATCTTGATGCCGTTAGGCCCTGTATAATTAATTAATTGATTGATTCATCAGTAGAGAAATAGTGAAGCTTGATGGACGGTAAGGTAGGCTCCTCATCAGTTTCAATATGGGAGTGGCTGGCTTACACATGAACAGGAGGATCCTTTCCCATACTCCCACAAGGGGAAACAAGTTCTCCGATGAATCCCTAGGATCACGAATTTCTAAAATTGTGACAGTTCATCAATCCTTGCCAGTACTCCTATAGAAAATTATTATGTTGGTAAAAGTATTCCATCACAACTAAATGAGATCCTGATCTGACCGAATCTATACCCAATGAGAACCATAGCTACTTTCCTCTGTCTTTGCTTCTTGCTTGTCAATGCGATTCAAGGTGAAATGAAGATTACTTATTCTGAGACTTTATGGCAGGACACCGTCCCGTTTGAACTCAAACTGCAGAACCAAAGTCTAACCATGCCTGATACATTCACGGCCATCAAATCCATATCAGCTGGAAAAAATGTGGATGCTGGCCAATCAATGGGGGATTTTATCATACAATCAGGTGGTCATGGCACTTTGGGAGCAGGCGTTGATATAAAGTTGGAGTCCGGATTTACCGTCCATTCTGGAGGCTCTTTGACCGCATCAATTATTGATAGCTATGAAAGGAGAAGACAGACTCTAATTCATCGCGCGACTGCTCCCTTCGTTCAGGATCACTGCCACGACACTGTAACTGCTCTAGACAACCGCTCTTTTGATACGATCAATAATCTCAACGGTCCTAAGCTTTTGGATCATCCCCAAGGATGGTCTGTAGAGGCAAGAACTGGTGGACGGCCGTTCCTATGCTTTGATGCATCAGTATTGCCTACCGTTCTTGGACTTTTGATCCTCTTTTTTTTAGTCCCGGCAGCAGCGGCCTCCCCCAAAGTGAACTGGATGCCCATTTCAATGCGGGTAAGACAGTAAACCGGCTCTGGTTTATTCATGAAAACAATGGTGAATACCCTACGGTAGTAGTCGTCACTCCTGACGGGTTTTATAATGTTAGTGGCCCGTCTTCTCCTAAATTACTTGGTAGCGCCAACAGGATGGGATTTATTGGTGAACCCTTTGGAGACAATGACTACTTCCAGCATACGGAGAACATCAACCTTATTCCTGTGGATAAGAATACCTTGGTGATTCTGTATGATGTTCACTCTGAAGCTGGTGAAGGTGTCATCGAAGCCACCTTAAAATGGGATCCCACAGCGGAAGAGCCAAGCGTTATCTTCAGAGCTGCCATGGTACCCAGAGTTACCGCTGAACTAGGCTTCGCTGGAATGAATTTTATGCGGGGCCCTACGCTATATGGCATTCTAGATCAGTGTCCAGGAACACTACAGGGTGGTATAGAATCTTTCCATGATGCTCGTACTGCTTTTGTAGACATTCCTGGTCAGTCAGTGATACGCAATCTACTGGTGCCCCCAGTATCCGTAAACACGGTTATTCAGGATACATTGGTGGAAAATGTCCCTGGCGGAACGCAGCTCATCATCGATCAGCCACAAGGTATTGCTGGATACTTCTCCAAGATTCCCGATCCGGGCTATGAGGAGAGAACCGACTTAATGCTCGACTACCTAAATGGTAGCTCGGCCAATGTGCGAGTGAGACTGGCCCAGAAGTCTGTAAATCTTAATGATATAAATCCAGAGGCTCTGGAGACGACCAACCTGTTTTATTCGGCTGAAATGCAGGCCGGCCAGTTAGAGGAGTTTTCCTATCAACTCTCGATTGACTGTACTGATTTTGAAACTTTATATCCACCAACGCAAGATGGTGTAGTGTTTGTTTCGGACAAGGCATCTCCTCAGCAAAGCTTATACTTTCTCCCAATCGATAACAATATTAGTCCGATAGGTCCTCCTATTCAACTTACCGACACCGTGATCTCAAATCCTGAGAATCCCTGTGTGTCTGTTGGTGGAAGGTATGTCGCATTTAGTGCTGATCTATATCCAAATGGATCTTTTTCTCGGGTTCATCTTCTTGATCTTTATAGAGGCACAATTAAAAGACTAACCATTGATCCTTTTGGCAGCAGCCACGATCTAACTCCATCACTGGGTCCCGCCGACACATCTTTCGTGATGTCCACCAACAGATCCGGATTGTACCGATTGGTTGTTGAAAGCACGGAAGATGGATTGGGCTGTAGCACAGGAAATGGACTTGCCATTGGAAATACACCCCATTGGAGCCCGGCGAATGCGGAAATCGTTTTTGAGCAGTCGGGACAGCTAAAACTGCTAGATTTGACCGATTCACTAGTGAGTTCAGCGCTTACGAATACCGTGGTAAGCAGACCTCGATTTTCTCCGGACGGATCACAAATTGCATTCAATACAGCTGCAGGGATCAGCATCATTGATCGTGACGGAACAGATGAGACAGCAATCATTTCTAATGCTAGCAATCCTACTTGGGCAGGGACATCAAAGCTTATAGTAGAAAGACACTTAGACGGTGATATCGATCTCTATCTGGTAGATATTCTCACGCAATCAATCATCAGAGCATTAACGACTTCAGGAGATGGAGTAAACGCCAAGGAACCATCTTTTGTCAATAACTAAGCGTACTTCGCTTAATCACAAGAGAAAAGTGTTGGTATCAAAATACATTCGTCTTAAGTTCCCCTCAAAATGCTACCCTGTATTATTCCAAAATTTTCATCCATGACGTCCATAATCTAACTCAATTGGCTGATACCAATCCCAACAAAATTCTATTCCGTTGGAATGGTTGCCTTATCAGCCGTGGATTTAATATGCTCCCTCAAATCAATATTCTCCTGCTCGAGTAAATTTATTCGAGCATTCATCTGCTGAATGGCTTTGATCATCGGTGCAAATAAATCCGTGTAGCGTACGGAATAATATCCATCGGCACCCTGGTAAACCAAACCAGCGTCCTTCACACCAAACTTTTCCAACGTACCTTGCAGCTCTTGGGCAATCAGGCCCATCTCCTTGTCTGATTCGTGATTGGCTCTGCGATGATAAATAACAGGATTTAGGTCGGCTATAAAGTTTAGCCCCAGTGGTGCCGGTTGGATGGCTTCCTTCAATCGTTCATCGGAGCTGAAGCTAAAAGGCACCTGGCCTTCAATCTTAGTAATATCAGTATTTCCAATTCGGACTTTGTTGCTTGCATCAACTCTAGCTTTATATCCAATGGCTACCGCATTCTCCAGAGCAGGTCCACCTGTGATTGCATCAGTGCCGATGATCGTATTTTGACTACCACTTCCATTGCTCCGGCCCGCGGATGCACCTATGAATACATTCTCTTGTCCGGTTAAGTTCTGCTCACCTGATACATATCCAACAAATACATTTCTGTCGCTGGTGGATTGCTGGCCAGCTTGAGTGCCTACATAAACATTATAGTTACCTTGCTTGTTATCTCGGCCTGCATGATGTCCAAAAAAGCAATTTAATTCCCCATCGGTATTATCACGACCGGCTTCTTCTCCAAAAAAGCTATTGCGAATCCCACCTGAATTTGCAAAGCCCGCATCTGCACCAAAAAATGAATTACTAAATCCTGCGGTGTTGGAAAACCCAGCTCGACTACCGAAAAAGGAGTTCTGCCCTCCAGTGGTGTTCAGCAGCCCTGCGCTGGAGCCAAAGAAGGAATTTTCGCTACCGCTGGAATTTTGTGCTCCCACCAGTGTACCGAAAAAGCTGTTGTGAGCGCCGTTTATTGTTTTAGACCCGGTACGATAGCCTACAAAAGTATTTGAAACTCCGGTGGTATTTGCTTCTCCATTAAATGCACCAATGAACGTGTTTGAAGCACCTGAAGTATTGCTGAACCCCGCTCTACTGCCCACAAAGGTATTTCCTCGCTGACCAGTATAATCCGTGTTGATGCCTGCCTGTACGCCAATATTTAAGGAAGAAGAATCTTCCATATGGCACAGGGAGAGATTGCCGATAACATTGCCATGACCATGGACCTCCAAGTGTTGGGCATAGATCTGGGGCGTAGAAATAAGTATGGCCGCTATGGCTAACAGACAAGTATTACGAGCGGCCTTAGAGTGGATTGTTTTGGAATCTGATAATTTCATTTTCAATTTATTTTTTGATGCATCATTTTTTCTATTGTATTTGTTGGGGAAGCACATACTGATGTTCAGATATGGCGGAGTCTAACCCTCGGGAGCATTTAGATGCTGCTGTTGTACAGTTATTACCTTCATTAATATTTCGTTTCAATGCGCAGAGCATGGTAGATAATCATTTGCCTTGCTTTCATGTTACATAGCAAAGGTAGGATACTGCTTAGCGTGTAAAATCCCCATCGATTGGGATTTTTCTAGTACCGATTTTGGGGAGTATCTCCCCGAAAACAGGTAGATGTATTAATTAGGGCCAGAAAGAGGAGGGCTTAGGTGGACTTCGACTCTCAAGCGATGAATGGTGTGAAAATCCCATCAGGCATACTCCAAGGCCATGGCATTCTCCACATCAGAATCTTGGGTATAAATAAGATTCCATTTTTTCACTGTGCTCCCGTAGCGCTGAAATATTTTTTTGACCTGGTACTTGAGCTGAAATATTGAGATCGCCTCTCAAAATCAAGGTAATGACCCTTCTATGCCGTTGGCCCATATTTAACTCTGGCATCTTTAGGAATCCGTTCTAATGTTTTCCGTCTACCAAACTAGCTGACATATTTTCTCGATCAGAAATGCATGTAAAATATGAATGGTGACTTGAGCTTTCCAATTTCGTTTGATTATATACGAAGTGAGAATAGCCAAATCAATGTGGGGAAGTCTGGTATCAACGACATGAGTGACATGTTCAGACTCCAACCGAACGTGAATGGCTTTTTTCCAAGCCCAATCCTACTTTGCCATAAGGTTGAGGTATATATAAAGGGCTTCCCAATCCCAAGTTATCGGTCTTGATGATTAGTCTCTTCGATCATCCGTTAGACTAAGAAAGAGTGCATTCAGCCTGAAGAAAAGTAGCTTTCATTGCTTGCAGAGCGGAAGTCATTGCACTGATAAAGTCCGGAGCTTCTATGACCGCTTGGGTGCAGGTAATTCTTGCATCCCTGAAATGCTTTCGGATTTGGAGCAAGCGGTTTCCCATATTATGTCGCTTCGTAGATTCTGGAATATCCAAAATCTTAATAGATTCCTTGGGTATTTTTTTTGCCTTTGCACCAAGACCATCGTCCTTCACACAGATCCCCAGAAGATAGCTGTCTTCAGCAAGTTTATTCTTTCTTGCTTGTCAGTTCCACCTCGCCAATCCTTCAAAATACCTTCCGGCGTTACTGGATCCAAAATCTTCATCAATGACATGGACAAAATCCAACTCAATCAGCACATCCCAAACCTTGGCACAATATTCTATTCCGTTGGAATGATTGCTGCATCAGCAGTGGATTCCATCTGATTTTTCAATTTAATATTCTCTTGTTTAAGAAGGATTATTTGAGCATTTAACTCCTGAACGGCTCTTATTATCGGTGCAAATAGATCATTGTAGCGCACGGAATAATATCCATCAGCGTTTTGGTAAACCAAACCAGCGTCCTTCACCTTAAATCTCGAGAGTGTGCCTAACAGTTCTTGAGCAATTAGACCCATTTCTTTATCTGAATCTTGATTAGCTTTGCGATGATAAATGACCGGATTTAGGTCGGCTATAAAGTTTAGCCCCAGTGGTGTGGGTTGGATGGCTTCCTTCAATCGTTCATCAGAGCTGAAGCTAAAAGGCACCTGACCTTCAATTTTCGAAATATCAGTATTGCCTATCCGGATCTTGTTGCTCGCGTCTACCTTGGTCAGGTATCCTATGGCGGTGGCATTTTCCAGATCGACTGCAAGTACATCAGCATCAGTACCAACGATGGTGTTTTTGCCACCTGTTGTATTTGTTCTGCCAGCTGTCTTTCCTATGAATATGTTCGCGTTTCCAGTAAGGTTCTGTTCACCAGACACAGACCCAATAAAAACGTTACTGCTGCCTGTTGATTTATGGCCCGCATGCGACCCCACATAAACATTAGCACCGCCGTCCTCATTACTTCGACCAGCCCTCTGTCCAAAAAAGCAGTTACCGACACCATCGGTGTTATCGCGACCGGCTTCTCGTCCAAAAAAGCAATTGCCTCCCCCAAGCTTATTTGCAAAGCCTGCGTCTACACCAAAAAATGAGTTTTGAATGCCTTCGCTATTGGAAAATCCTGCTCGAGTTCCATAGAAGGCGTTTTGCCTCCCAGTGCTGTTGAGTAGACCTGCGCTGGAGCCAAAAAATGAATTTTCGCTCCCGCTAGAATTTTGCGCTCCCACCAGTGTACCGAAAAAGCTATTGTGCGAGCCGTCAATTGTACTGGAGCCGGCACTATAGCCTACAAAAGTATTTGAAACTCCGGTGGTATTCGCTTTTCCATTAAATGCACCAATGAACGTATTTGAAGCACCTGAAGTATTGCTGAACCCTGCTCTACTGCCCACAAAGGTATTTCCTCGCTGACCAGTATAATCCGTGTTGATGCCTGCCTGTACACCAATATTTAAGGAAGAAGAATCATCCATATGACACAGGGAGAGATTGCCGATAATATTTCCATGACCATCGACTTCCAGGTGCTGGGCATAGCTTAGAGGCGTGGAAATAAGAATTACGGCCATGGTTAACAAACAAGTACGGCAAGTAGCAATTAAATACCGTGTTTCGGGGTGTTCTAAGGATTTTGTTTTCATGCTGATTATTTATTGATGCTAATTCTTACTGGTGATGGTCTCTTCGCAAAAGTTAGGGCAAAACCTCGTGCTCAAAGCCCCTTTTCATCGGGCCCACCACATTGCGAGCAGCTAATTTTATTCATTAGAATCTTTTTAAGATATTATCGAGGTTGATGAATAATTACTTGTTTTGTAAAAGGTACGTTACAAAGGTAGTTTGCCAGCTAGCATGCCAAATCCCCATGGATTGGGATTTTTTTTCCTACCTGATTTTGGGGAGTATCTCCCTGATCCCTAGGAGAGGCTTTCGTATCCATTCAAGATATCTTGAAAAAGATATCCTTTAGTCTGATGGCTGCAATTTTTTGCCGTAATCTTCTTTGGATATCACATGCCGATCGTTCCAGAGGTGTCTAGGTTAGCTGGTAACTCTATTGGAATTGCCCCATTGTTCTATTTTTTATATGTTCCAATAATTGGCATTTCAAGCCGATCGATGAGCTCAAGCGGGGCCACTGCTGGGAACGCATTGCAATATCAAGTTGCAATACCTTGCCTGACATGGGATCGAGTAATCATGAGATGGGGTTTCTCCCTTGACATTGCATCCACCCACCATCACCCCAGTAATTCATCGAGCTGCTGTCATCGATCAATAGTGCTCGGGTATAGAGAGCCACTCGGGGCGTTTGAATTTTCAGAACATTGCTAGTGGAGTGGCCCGGCCGACCTGGGGTTATTGGAAAATATGACAGAGGATTCTGCGCATCTCTAGTATCTTTGGCTCCGCTCAGCTGCCACAAGGGACCAAAAAAGCCGATCTAAAATTTATCTTGAAAACTCATAGGAAGAATTACAAAATGCTGAAAAACAATATTTGGCCATGCATCATTGCCGCGGTCAGTGTGACATGTCTGACTCTTTTGTCATGCCAGCAGGCACAAGAGCAGAACACCCGAACATATCTCAATCTGGTGCAAGCCTATGCCGATGCCCTGATAGAAAAGGGACGCGACACGTATGGTGCTGTGCATTCACCTTTATTTGCCTCTGTCTTAGATCGCGAATCCATAAAACTAGCTGACGAAAACGAAATCGGAGAAATAGATGGGGTACGGAAAAATGACCGCTCTCTGACCGGAGGCAACCTGATTCATGATGAAGATCTACTGAAGATTCTCTATGCGCTACCGAAGGTCACTGGCATGAATAAATATGCAGAAGAGGCTGATCGAGCCATTGGCTATTTTTTCAAAAATTGTCAGAGTTCAGCGACGGGACTTTTGTGCTGGGGTGAACACCTCTTTTGGGATTTCATGATGGACGCCTGTGGCCACGCCCCCAACTTCGATTTTCATGAAGCCAAACACTGGCCTTTTTGGGACCAAGCCTATCGATTGGCTCCGGATGCGGCCTGGACATTTGTAATCAGCGAATGGGAGCACCAGATCCACGATAAGACGAACGGTGATTTTAGCCGTCATGCCCGGTATTCAAAACACGAAACATTTTCCGGTTTTGATTTTCCCCGCTACGCTGGCCAAATGATGGAGAGATGGGCAGATGCCTACCTTCGTCCTGAGAATAATAAGCGTGTACGTAAAGAGGATTTATTACATTTTATCGAAGTTCTTTTTAACCGGATGCAGGCGAATGCCCAACTTTCTGAATCTGGCTATTTGGTGGCCGGTCGCTCTCCGCGCGGTGATCACATTAACGTCGTTTGGCTCACCAATAACCTCGAATTGGCGCGCTGTTTGGAAGTGGCCGCCAAATCGGTAGAAACTGAAATGGCAGAGAAAATGCGCCGATTTGCATTGAAACAAGATGAGGACTTTTTCAAAGCGCCCCATCGACTCGATTCTGCCGGTGGCGGATTTGCCGTCACGCTACATGCCAAAACCGGATTGCCCCGTCAGCGCTCCATGAATAAGCCATATAGTTCGACCTGGAGCTCTGGCTATGGCTACGGCACGCATGCGGGCGTGGCGAACATAATTCATGGTCGCTACCAGAGTTTAAAGGATAATCATCTCGACATGGCCAATCAATACCGGAGTATGATTTTGACCGTCGGTGAAAAATACCTAACCTCTGCTCCCGATACCTCCATCCTCTTGAAACCCGCTGAGTTTTCGGATGTCATTGCGTTGATGTTGAATTGTTATGGATTAAGTGAAGATGAAAAATTTGTCAAGCGAGCCGAATATTTTGCCAGGTTGGGCATTAGTTTGTTCTTACCCGATGAGTCTCCACTACCAAAAGCCACCAACCACCACAATCACTACGAATCAATCACAGGTGGACCGTCTTTTATGCATCAACTTCTAAAACTGCATCAGACGATGCAATTCGATGATGATCGAAACTCCTAAGGAGGATCCGGAAAAAAATAGTATTTAGAGGTCTTTTAGATCCGATTTAATCCCGTTCTAATTATTGGATCTTGAGGCGAGTCATGTAATGATGTGATTGTTTTTTGAGAAAGGCTAGTTCCAAGGTCCACTTCTGGTCACCTGAAAAAAAGAGGCACCATCAAACCGATAGAGTCCACCACCACCGCCAACCCAAAATCGACCTTCTCTATCTTCAAAGATGGTCTGCACAGCCCGTACTCCAAGGCCATCGTCTAGATTGTAGTTTACCAGAGAATCACCATTGTAACGATATACGCCATAGCCTTCCGAACTAAACCAGATATCACCAGCTCTATCCTCGAAGATAATACACACCTCATCATTGCCTATGGAGCCGTCTTTCTGGGTAAAGTTTACAAAGCTTTCTCCATCGAATCGACTCACCCCTCCGTGCCTCGTCCCAAACCAAATATGACCATTGCTGTCTTCTAAAATGTGATCAACGTGGTTATTGGTCAACCCATCTCTTTCAGTGTACTGTGTAAAAGATTGGCCATCATATTTAAAGGCACCAAAACCATTGGTACTAAACCATATATTACCTTCCCCATCAGCTGATATTGACCAAGTTGTCCCCTTCGTGATGAATTCGCCGGTCACTTCCTCTGGGTAAGGGAGATCAAATCGTGACCAGCTTATCCCATCAAAGTGAAAAATGCCTGATTCAGCACCCGCCCAAATATTACTCTGGTGGTCTGCAAAGATGCTCCAGAATCGTTGACCACCAAAATACTTTGGACTCGAATAATTAGTAAATTGTTTGCTTCCCTCTTGTGTGTACGTCCAATCAAATTTTACCACTCCTTGGTCGGTGGCAAACCAGATATTCTTCTCCGGATCTTCTGCAATGCCGGTAATTTGTTGACCACCAAATCCCTGTGCATTGGAATAATATGAAAGACGATCCCCGTTGAAAAAGGCCACGCCATAGCCGCCGGTCCCAAACCAAAGGTTCCCATTCTTATCCTGAAATATATGCCGGATGTAGTCTGCAATCTGTGGGTTAAGAAGTGTGTCTGACGAAGAGAATAATTCTGTGGTCGGCTGATTTTCCTCAGAAACTCTTTGCTGTCCCTGACAAGCACTGGAAAAGGTCACAGCTAAAAAAAATGGATAGCTACACACGTTATAAATGATTTTCCTCATTGGATCAATGTTCTCTTGCTAAGGTATTAGTAGTACCTCCAGTCTGGTGCAATCAAGGGTAAAAAGATGTGTAAATAAATGTAAAACATTCACTACCCAGTCCGATTGCTGCTTTTTGCTTCTATTTCAGGAGGATTGTCTCGACTAAGCGGTAGATTCATTTTATGAGCAATCTGCATAAACCGCTTGTCTTGCTTTAGTGGAGTAAATTCGTTCGCAATAAACATGTAGGGCAAATCCTGATCATGTACCTGATAACCACGCTCCAGCCATTGAATCGTTTCATCGTGCAAGCCCGCTCTAAGGTAAGCCAAAGCTACCCAAGCGGGTTGCACAAATTGTTGTGAACTCAGTTTTTCTTTGGTTCGGGCAAGAGCCAGCATCGCTTGCCGATAGTCTTTATTTTTAAAAGCTTTCTCCATGGCTCGACAAGATTCGCGATCAAGATGGTTGATCTTTTTTTGCATTTCGAGGGCCTGTTCGTATTCCGCGAAGCGAACATAACAGCTTTCGAGAATCCTAAAATTCAGAATATTATTAGGATCGATTCGGTGGGATTGGTTGGTGAGTTCGAATGCCCGTTTTGTTTCACCACCGTGAAAAAACACAACACCTGCCAATGACTGGACCAAAGGATTGTTGGGGTCTAGGTCCAGCGCAATTTGTACCTCCCTAATCGCGTCCTCAAAGCGATCTAAAATCATCAGTAAATGACCAAAATAGGCATGTGAAAGCGAGTGGTTGGGATTGGCATGGATCGATTTCAATAACTCCACTTCACTTTTCACCCAGTCCCACTCCACTGCCATACTCAAAATGGCATTCATATAATGCGACTCCGCGAAATCAGCATCCAGACTCAACGCCTTCATATTGTGGCGATAGATCTCAGGCATGGCCTCGGGAGGGGCGATGAGGCCCATCTGCACCTGGCCGATCAGGGTATGGGCCATAGCAGCATAAGGCGGGGCAAAATTCGAATCAATAGAAATCGCTTTTTCAAAATATTCCTTGGCAATCTCAAAGTCTTTGGCGGAAAGCTTTTCCCAGTAAAACATGCCCCGCAGATAGGCCTGGTATGCCTGCGGACGGACTTGGGCGGCACGCGATAGATTATCAGCTTCTTTAGGGGTTAGCACCAGATTGATTTTCTCTGCAATGGTCTGAGTAATTTCATTCAATAGGGAAAAGACATCTTCTATGGATCGATCAAAAACATCCGCCCAGATATGATCTTCGTCAGGAAAGGCCCGAATCAATTGTACATTGACCTGGATGTTATCCCGGATTTTTGCCACTGATGCTTCCACAACTGCATCAACATTTAGTTCTTTAGCGATTTCAGGAATGGATTTTTCGGAATTCTTGTAAAATAAAGTTGAAGTCCTGGAGATCACACGCAGTGAACTGATGCGAGACAGTGCTGTAATTAGGTTATCATGGATACCCCTAACCATATAATCACTATCCTCATCTCCGGTGAAATTGTCAAAGGGCAAGACGGCCAAGGATTCAATGTTTTTCTGGTTCGATGCTGGTTCCAGTTTTCCCGAAAGTTGGTCTGGAGAAGGTACGATTAATCCGTATCCGCTTATCGCATATACACTGCGTGGATGCTGATCATTTTTAAAATGATAGCTTCCCAATAGCTGCAAGGGAATATCATCCTGGTTTTTGATTTCCTCCATTACTTTGTTGGAGATAAAAACGGCTCCTGCTATGCCCAGAGATTCAATTCTGGCAGCCAAATTCACGCTATTGCCAATAATATCTGTATCGGTGAATATGACATCTCCCAGATGAATGCCTATCCTAAGTGGAACTTCAGGTTCTCGTCGCAGTTCCAATTGAATATCAATGGCACAACGAACGGCATCCTCCGCACTGGCAAAAGTACTCAGTGTACCATCTCCATAATAATGGATAATCTTACCCCCATAAGATTCGTGAAGAAACTCAAACACCTCCCTATGACGATTCCTCAGTTTGATGGCATGCGATTCGCTGGTTTGCATCAGTTTGGTATAACCGACAATATCGGTGAACATAATGGATGCTAGCTTCTTTGTATAGGACATGAGTGGGTCAATTTTGATCTGTCACGCATTATTCCCAGCCCAAAAATTAATTTTGACATGCTGAATAACGTGCTAAATCTCGATCACCAGCAGTCTTTTTTGCGAACCAGTTGATATCGTCTTCGCCTGATGAAGCCAATTTAGTCAGCCTAGTCCGGACCTTTTGATATTCCTCCTGATTTGAGCCGCAGTTCCTCGCTTTGATCAAGACAAAAGCATGTGTTGTTTACTAATATAATTTAGTTCATTTTTGACCATCTTCCAAATGACATTCATCGCTTTCAGGTTGTGGCAGTATGCACAGCCGCCTTCGCTACTCTGAAAGAAATTTTCCAAAAATTGTACTAGATCTGACTCCCAGAGATCACCAGTCCAAATGGCTGCCTCGCGTATTTCTCAAGAGTCGAAAACTCCTCCATTTCGCCTGGAGCAGGCTCGATTATCCACGTGAGCAGTGTGGAAAAAATAGCCGTTCAGACGGAGTAGTAGATCAAGCCAAAAGATATTTGGCCAGTTGGTACTTTATTGCGGGACAGACCAACAACTTACCACCAGGTATTTTTTGGATTCTTACCATCGGTCCACGTTCTCATGACCTGGTCCGAGGGTTGGGTCGATTAACTATAAGCTCTTAAAGTCACAGAGATTCTTCGTCCCTTATACTTTGTGAAGTGAGGGACTTCATGTGTATAGGTTTTATTCGTATCCCAAGGAATGACAAGAACATCTCCATTTTTAACCACCAAGTCCTGATACCCTTTTCCTCTAAATGGTCTTAATCGGAAGATTCTCTCCTGGCCATGCGAAATGGTGACTATGGGACTTCCCTTAATTAATCCTTTGGTCGAATCTCTATGTTTCCCTATGTAGTGATTTCGCTTCCCATCATACCAATTTACTAGAATCCCATTCAGATTCTCGGAAATAATCTTTTTACACCAATCCAAATAGCTAGGATCCATTCTAAGTATCGGTAGTGCATTGTTTCTCGAGCCAGAATATTCATAATTTTTACCGTATGCTTGTTGCCATCTTGGGGTTTTGACCAATCTTCCGTGTATTTTTATTTGGTGGTATTCATCCGGGCGTTCATCCCAAAGTTTATTAAACTTCTCTTCATCTATTTTTAGCTCTTCCACTTGATGATACAATTCGATGAAATGTGCCTCATCTAACGGGATCTTCTCATACCCACCCCTTGCTTCTCCATGAAAATCCAGATGCTTCATATACTGGTAATAGCCATCTGCATAGAGACATCAGATCGACTGGCTTTGTAAAAGATTCACAACACGACTAAAGCAGAAACTTAGCTAAACTGCTGAAACTCATGCCCGTCCCTAAAAACTAGGTTTAATCTAAAATAACCTATCCTTTCAATAACTTCATGCCAAACCCTGGCTTTTCTGAAACTGTAATTTTTCCCAATTCAATCTTATAGTCACCAAAATCAATATCATCAGAGAGGCAGGTTACGCCTTCCACGGTTACCACATTTCCGAAAGCCGCAGCAATATGTGTAATGCAATGGGTCTTAAGCATGCTTCCAAAGGCATGCGGACTTGCCCAGATGTCGTACTTCTCAAGTTCAGGCATTAATTTTCGCCACCGAGTAAATCCGAAGGATCTGATATCTGGAAGGTACGCATTCATGATTCCCTCCTTACCCATTTTCAGGCATAGATCATGATCCGGTTGCGCTTCTCCGTCGGCATAGAGCGTTTTTCTAAATCCATTATGATCCATCCATTGCCGAAGTTGCTTCCCGTCTTCGTAATTCTCACGAAATGGCTCTTCCACCCAAAGTATTGGGATATCTTCAATACCCTTGAGAAAATTAATGGTGTCTTGAAGTGAATATCCATCATTTGAATCAACCAGCAGTTCAACATCCGGGAAAGCGTCATGTATCAGCTTCATAACTTCGATGTCCTTCTTCAATCCTGCCTCATGTGGATACCATTTTCCACTTCTTCCAATTTTTACTTTTAGTTGCCGGTAACCATAATCAACATCCTGTTGGCAATTTTCCAAAACCTTATCTAATCCAGCAGGATTATCTGCTGGCTCCAGCTCATCGAAGTATATCATCCCACTGTAAATTGGGGTACTTTTAGTGCCCCTGCCACCGATCAGGCGATACACGGGTTTGTTCAGTATGACACCCATTAAGTCGTGCAGTGCCAAATCCAAATCCGGGCTAACATCCGGTATAATTCCATGTTCAGGAGAAATTACTTCCGAAACCAACTTGCCCCGAAGTCTAAACAAATCTTCGTCTTTCATCCTATTTGATCCCAATGCCCAGCCCATTGCTCCCTGGTCGGTATGGATTCTAAATGCGACCCCCTTGTGATGTTGCCCGTGATTGTCCCTTCTGGCATTCTTGCCCACGTGTCGTGGCCAGTGGTACGAAAAATCAACTTTCTCAGCTTCGGTTATTTTATGTTTTTTGAGTTGAGGATTCCTTTCGCCATTTATTCCAGCCAACACCTGATGGGGAGATAAACAGGCAAAACCCATTCCCATGGTGGCTGTTTGTATAAATCTTCTTCGTCCCATTGCTTTAAATTTCAAATGATATAAAAACCAAATATCTGGATCTTTTTTGAATGACTCGACTTGCCAATCTTCCAGGGATGCCGTACGATGCCCCCAAAGATAAAAACCACCTTTCCGATCCACCAACCCATGGGTGACCATGACCACTCAGTGATGATTGGTTGATGCCTTCCTAATGTCCATCAGAAAATACATCTGGTCGCTTTAAATGGAAGGTAGGAATTTTAAAAATTTACTGCTCTTCGGTCACAGCACTGAAATCAGTACATTTGTAATCAATCCAACCTGATTGTAGAGGGGGGATCACTGCATCTGTCCTGAAATTGACAAATTTCCTCTCCGAATTTCTTTTCCAATGTTCTTAATAAGTAAACGGCCAGCTATTCGGGCCGATGACAAATAAGTTCATCGATCATCTTCCAAAGCTTCTTTTGAGTTTCGGGTTTTGTATAAAAATAACTGTGATCTTCCTTGTCCTGGAGATTAGTCCACCTTAATTTTTGCTCTGCATCGATCATATATCTACCGTGGTTCTCACGTATGAAAAATTTGCTGGTGAACTTCCCCCCAACCAAATAAAAAATACCAAGTCCATCCCCATAAATACTTATTGATTCAGGAATTTTGGCTGAATGATGCCAGGGAGGAGGCGTGTTGGTATAGTAATACTGGTAGGCCATTTTAACTGGATTGCTATCGGGCTGCATCCATAGCTTGGTTGGCAAATGCACTTCTGCTACTGCCGTTGAGTTTCCCACGACGGCATTTTCAAAATGATCCAAGAAATACTGCAGACGTGTCTCGTTGGTTGTTGGGGTATCGCTCCATGGTGGACAATTATCCGATACACCATGGTTAGGCAAACAAGGAATGTAGGTAATCAACTGATCTACTTTTTGATTAAACATTTCCCATCCACTTAAAGGAGCGAGTTGATCAGGTGGTGATGCCAAAAGGGATGATATGGATAGGAAATCCCAACTTGAAATGCAATCTGCGTGGATATACAGCACGGTATCTTCCTCTGCCGCACCAGAGAGCACGGTTCGCAATAAATCTGTTGCAGAAGGAGCATCGATGCTACGTTGAGAGTGTTTAAACTTGGTCGAAATATATTTTGAGTAGCCATTGCGATCTACAATCAATCCTTGATTACCATGTTTAAGGCCGATGGGAATATTTGGATTGTGGTAATAGGTATTAATTGCATTTATCATTTCAACTGCCCGGTCTGATCTTGAATTAGTCACAATGCAAAGAATTTCACATAGGCCCCTATTTGACAATGCATTTAAAATGGCAAGGGCACCTAAATCGTCGATGTCGGAAATGTCATAACCTGAACTATCGATTCTAGCAATATCGGTATCAAAAATAACTTTGGGCATCGCCGAGACTGGTTCATGGCCAATTGTCAGGAGAATAGTAATCCAAAGTACTCGCTGAGACTTCATCATATTAATTATAGTAACAGTGAGTAGCCATAGCAGCAGTTGTTATGCTTGTCGGAAGTGCAAATCATTTCTTGGCTTTGTTGAGGTGCATTCGATGATGGCTCCTATGGACGTAATTATTTCTCACTGAGCATTCAATAAATCAGATGATCTAAAATTATTATTCAAAAAAAAACTACTCCTCCTCAAGCAATATATTCATCATAGCGATGGCTGATACGGCGCCCTTCACTTTGATAAAATCTCGGGGGGTTTCATCACCGATTTCATAGGTAATGCTTTCAGCTCCGAATTGCTGGTAAAACCAGCCCTTAGAAACGGGAGCCCCCAAGCCACTGGGCTGCTCGTTAATGTCTTCCATATCCAAGGCGTCCTTGATACGCTCCAACCATTCCTTGGTAAAGCCAGGAATTTTTGGATTTACAGAATCGTCAAAAGTGTAATAGACGTCGTAGTGCGTACTGTGAAAATCCAAGCCCAAAATCACTTCGTTCTTTCCTTCCCTTGCCTCATTTACGATATGGTCGGTTATTTGTCCCACCTCTGGTTGGCGATATTTAGACCAGTCCCGATTTAAATCTATACCTCCCGTATTGTGCCGGAAATGTCCTAAATCAACCCCATCCGGATTCACCAGCGGATAAACCATCAGCCGATATCGATCCAAAAATCCATTCTCCCTCCCGCGCTGGATGATCTCTTCAACAAAAGCTTGCATGGCAAAATAGCCAGTGACCTCAGGGGGATGCTGTCGACTGATCACCACCACGGCAGGTCTCTCTCTAAAATCGCCCTTGGCAATATTTAAATAGTAGAGAGAACGGCCCTGTGCACTTTTACCAGCTGTTCCAATACTTACTACAGGATTGTCCTTCCACTGTTTAACCCACGCTCCCACTCTTCGATAGTCTTGAATTTCCTGAGCAGCTACCCAAAGCGGCTCTGGAGTGAGGTCTAATCTTAATAGGGCATCAATACTATCGGGCATGACCGAAATTAAATGGGTATCCAAAGCCGTCCATCGTTCACCATCCTGGCTGATCTTAGGATCGTACCGATGCGCATGCTCGGTATAATGAAGTCGCAGATAAATGGACCGATTCGTACCTGACCAGATCTGAAAAGCATACCACGGGCTTGCATTAATCGGTGTATTTTCTGGGCTGATGGTGGCCTGAAAAGTGGAATCATTTAACTGGATAAAGTCATTTAATCTTGCACTGGGAAATCGGTTACTGGCGCGGACATCCCCCACTTCATAGACCTTTTTTTGTTGGTATTCGATGGGACGAGTCCTGGTATTAATCTTGTTGGGATACTTGTGCTTAACCAACCTGTCCGGAGCTCTGACACATGCTCCGATCACGAGGCTCAAAAAGAGAAGGTAGCGAAGGATTCTCATGGAAAGTTTTTGTCGTTCTGACTTCATCGAGAGCATCACGGGTAAAGCTGGTTCAGGCATCAATGAAAGGATGGGTAAGATAGGGATCTCTCTTAAATTAGGGAACCCATGATTACAGAACCTCTGCTGCAATGGCCGCGCCTTAGTCATAGTAGGCCCTGTTCTTATCGGGGATAAGAAAAAGAAACCTTATCGGCAGAAACCCTCAGCATCTGATCTTTCCGATTGGATTTAGGATGTAATGGAGCATTTTTAAAGGTAAGACCGGAATCGCACGTCATCCCAGATTCTTAATTTCAGTAGCTTCGCAGCCGCATCGAGACCAAACGATGCGTTTAAGTGTACAATATGACTTTCAAAAAATGGGTACCCATTACTTGTTGTGTACTTGTGATTACGCTTGGTTGCGTCGATCAAATCGAACCTGAGTTTGAACGTCGTGATAACCTCATCTTTGTGGATGCCTATCTCACCACAGAACCAGGTTTTTCTTTGGTCCAACTAAGCCGATCGGGAACATTTGGGAGTAGTTTGAGAAATTTGCCAGAGCGTGGTGCTATGGTTCAATTTATCGAAACAACCCGAGGTAATGTCGTCTCCCTCGAAGAGTTTGATGCGGGCACTTATTTCCCACCACCGAATTTTGGCGGTAGGGAAGGGGAAGTTTGGATGCTGGAAATTCAATTGGCAGATGGAAAAATCATTCAATCGAGCGAAGAAATCATGACCAAAGTCGTACCTATTGAGGAGATAAAGGCCGAACTCAAAGAAGAACTAAGATTTGAAGAGGCCTTTGACCGTTTTGTGCCAGGCCATACCCTCGCTATTGATTGGACTGATCCAGGTGGTGAAAACAATTTCTATATGTGGCGCTACAAAAGCTACGAGCCAATCGTCATCTGCCAAGTTTGTGAACCGGATGAATTATGGAGAAATGGTTCTTGTATTCAAGTACCAAGAACTTTTTCCCGAGTTCCCAGGACCTACACATGTGAAACAGATTGTTGGCAGATTCGATATCACGATCGCTTTAAAATAGTAAGTGATGCATTGTTTGATGGCAAACCATTGAGTAATTTTTCCGTTGCTGATATATTATTTCATCGCGATGCTCCCATCCTCATTGATTTGGTGATGCTGAATCTAAACTCATCTTCCTATGAGTTTTTAAAAATAATCCAGGATCTTCAAGAAGAAAGTCGAGGCTTGAACGCCCCTCCACCGGCACCATTGTTTGGAAATCTGAGTGATCCCATTCATCCCGACGAACCGATCTTAGGTCAGTTTATTGTAGCGGCATCTAGTAGAAAATCGATCTACTTAGAAAGGGATAATGTAAAATCGCGACAGTTGGAAGACCCCATTGCCATCAATCCCGAAATCTGCAATCCCTCTTGTGTAACTCATTTACCCTGTGAAGAAAGCCTCTTTCGAACTGCCCTAAAACCGGACAACTGGCCAGAATAACCCACCCGATGAGAAACAGACAGCATCTTTTTATTAGTAGCATCAAATCAACTTTTTATTTATCCATAAATCGCCCAGGATTCTTTTGATGACATCGTCGCTACCTATATGCACTAAGATTAATCCTATCTCAGCCCTGAGATTACTAAGTAGCATCCACATCACTGCACAGCTCGCTAGACATTCTAACTATGGGCCTCCTTATTTTTTCAGGTTGGCTCTACTCACATTGATACTATGTGCGCCAATATTAGTAATTGGGCAATCTCAACTTAGTATTACCGTAATTGATGCTCAGACCGAGGAACCCCTGGCATTCGCAAATATTTTTATTGCGGAATGTCAATGTGGGGGCGTGACGGATGGATCTGGTGTACTCAGACAAGATCTTTCCGAAAACGACTACACAATCGTGACTTCATCCATTGGTTATCTAAGCGACACTTTATCTCTGCACATTCGGATTGATACTGCCATTCGCATCCCGCTACGATCCGCCGATTATGTTTTAGAAGGTGTAGAAGTAACGGCCATCAATTTAGATGAAAATGTGAGTCGCACTGAGATGGGCGTCCAGCAAATCACGGCTCGTGATCTAAAATTGTTGCCAACCGTAATCGGTGAAAAAGACATTTTTAGAAGTGTTGCGATGCTTTCTGGCATTGGGTCTGCTGGTGAAGCTAGTAATGGGATTAGTGTAAGAGGAGGCTCACTGGACCAGAATCTTGTATTATATGATTATGCTCCCATCTATAATCCGACCCACCTATTTGGATTATTCTCTGTATTCACACCGGATGTGACATCATCCGTCAATATTTACAAAGCGAATATGCCTGCAAATTACGGAGGCAAAATTGCTTCGGTGGTGGACGTACGGGTCAAGAATCCCAGTGCAGAGGAGCTACAGCTAACCGGTGGGATTTCTCTCATTTCTGCCAAGATGGCAATCGAGGCACCAATCATCAAAGATAAATTGCATCTCTTGGCTGCGGGTAGATATGCACCTACTGACTTTTTTTTCTCGGCGATCAAACGACTAAAGAATACGCAGGCAAAATTCTACGATGGTACATTAAAATTCAGTTATAAACCAACTAAGAAAGATGTCATCCAATGGACTGGCTTTGTCAGCGAAGACTTTTATGAGGTTGATATCATTTCCAAGATTGGAGATATTTCCGCCTCAAGCAATCAATTTGATTACCATATGATCAATGGCACTTTAAATTGGCTCCATTCTTTCTCAACGCGATCCAATTTTAGAACTACCCTGGTACGAAGTCATTATCGACCCCAAAACCTATTTCCGGAAGAGCAGTCAGACAATATCATCACTTACGAGTCTCAGATCAATAACGTGAGTCTTGATCTTTCCTATGAATATCGCGAGTCCAGCCAACAAAGTTTTTCCATTGGATCTCAGCTGGAGAAGACCGTACTTTCCCCTGGTGGTTTACACCCCGGCAGTTCCAACAATATCAATGAACAGGTTCTTGCTAACGAAAATGGTTACACGTTAGCCGCCTATGCGGATTATCAATATCAACACTCTCCAAACCTAGCCCTGCAATTTGGTTTGCGTTACGCGCATTACCTGTTGGCCGGACCGTTCGATCAGGCCATTTACGACCATGATGACAAAAAAAATCTGATTTCCACCCAATCCTTTGGTGCAGGAGAGATCGCTCAAAGTTATCAGGGCCTGGAGCCACGTTTGGGATTAAGGTTGAAACTTGGAGATCAACAATCCATTAAGGCGAGCTACGCTCGAAGCAAGCAGTACTTACAAAATATTTTTAACAGTACGACTCCTTTACCAACCAGTAGATGGAAATTTTCAGATCCATACCTGGAGCCACAATCGAGCGACTTATTTAGTGTGGGCCTCTATTGGAACAGTCTCAAAAAACAAATGGAGTTTAGTGTCGAAGGGTATTATCGTACCACTGAAAATGTCTTAGAATACAAACCCGGCGCTGAATTCTTTTTAGTCAAACATCTCGAGCAAGATGTGATTCAGGGTCAGGGCAGGTCTTATGGAATAGAATTTAGTGTCACACAGCGCACTGCCAAGTTTAATGGTTGGCTCAATTATACATGGTCACGTAGTTGGCGCAGGGCCACGGATCCTGATCCTCGCTCTAACATCAATGAAGGAAAATGGTTTCCATCGGATTTTGACCGGCCTCATGTCTTAAACGGTACCTTCAGTTTCCATGCTGATGAATTCAACAGTTTTGGGATCAATGTGACCGCTCAGAGCGGTCGGCCCTATAGTGTTGCCAATAGTGTTTTTGAATTTGTGGGTGTAGATGTGCCGATTTTCCTCGAAAGAAATAATGCCCGTTTACCCATTTATCATCGGATTGATTTCTCATGGAAAATTCACAACATCACTACAAAGCGAGAAAAACGATGGAAAGGTGACTGGATCTTCACCATCTACAACATTCTGGGAAGGAAGAATGCGCTAAACAGATATTATGGACCCAAAGAAAGTGGTGGAAACAATTTATTCGCTGGGCCCCTAGCTGCCTATCAGCTATCAATCTTTGGAACACAGATCGTCTCACTGGGATATACCTTTCAATTTAGAAATACTTAGTTGCCTCAGAAAAGTTACGGTTCTGAAATATCGCCAGCACTTGTAAGGAGCCAGTCAATCTACTACAGTGGCTAAGTAGAAAACTACATTTTCACTCCGACTGGATCAGCGACCCGGTGGTCCCACTTCTATGGCAGTGTTGTCTAAAACCAATACCCAATCATTTCCGCGAAACCGGCTCGGTGCCTTGAAGGTTTGAGACTTATTGCAGATATACTCACCGATTAACGTGCTTTCTCCATTTCTACAATTAAACCACCACGCTTTGGCACGAGGCCAGTTGCACAGGGTGAGATCAAGTTTGACCTCCTTCCCCACCGGTAAATAGACCATCACATAATTTCTGCCTCGCGTGGCCACATTGTATTCGGTTTCAGGCATGTAGCCATTTTGTATGATTTGCTGAAATGGAATGCGATCAAGATGTGACCTACTTTCCATTAGTTTTCGCACCCATAGCATATCCCAGGCTCCGGAAAGGTCGAGGTCGTCATACCAGTAGTGCCGGGCCCATCTAGTCGGCACATGTGCAGGAGCATTCATTTGCCACACTGAATGACATCCGTAAGTATGTCCAAAAGCTCCGGAAAAAAGTGACCAGTAGGCCGCTTGACGTACATCTGCATCATCAAACCAACCAAATCGTTCATAGTCCCAGCCCACTGGAAAATGCTCGTACCGTGGTTCGCCATCTAAAACTGGCTTGACAGGTTGCATTTGATAATCGGGAATCAACCAGCGAATGTAGGCCGCATAAGATCGCTGACCATGGCTGGTCTGAACCATATTGAAATCCAGCCAATGCTCCTGGTGAAACCATTGAGATGAACTGTGTGCCCCATTGGGATGAAATGTCATTAAGTGGTTTTGGTCCTGTTGTTTTATTCCATTTGCCATCGCCACCCAGATGGGATTCTTGGCTTCACTGCCGGGACGATCAGCCCCCAGGAGCCAAATGATGTTCGGAAAGTTGCGATATCTTTCACCCAGCACGGTCCCATAGTAATGAGCTTTTGGTTCATCAAATATTTCCGGACCCAGCCCATGTCTTCGATCTACTTTATCTCCCCAGGTCGGCACCAGACCAATGAACATCCCTTTTTCTTCTGCTGTACGAATAATCCAATCCACATGGGCAAAGTACGGCTCGTTTATCTGCATAGGGTCTTGGTCTACCAGGGGAAGATGACCCTCCGCATTGGGTGTGTGCAATCCATCCAATTCAGCAAGAATGACCGCTTGAATGACGGTAAAGCCCTTCTGCCTTCGATTCTCCAAATATCGTTCGGCGTCTGTTTTGGAAAGACGGTGAAATAATTCCCAAGCTGTGTCACCGAGCCAAAAAAATGGGGTGCCATCCTCAAAAACCAGAAATCGCCTATTTTCCGAAACCCTCAATTTCCCGTGATTAATATCAAGGGCCGGACCTGTCCAAATCATTTCCTGAGCCAGGTTCATTTGGACAATGAATAGGCACTTCAGCACTAGCAATAATCTTACGATCATCATAAAAGAGTGCAAATTACCAAATTCTCCCTGCTATGAGCGGATGATGAACCTGGTTCGATTACGAAACGCCAACCACCCACCAAATATTTAACCCCACACCAGATCAGAACCGGTGACCGATCGAAAGGAAAGTTTTGATGCCACGACTTACGATTCTATCCGTTTTAGTTGGTAATGAGAATGTCAACTTAATAGGACCGATGAAAGACTGATATCCCACTGTGAAACCAAATCCCAATAAATTCAAATTATGATCTACCGACCTCTCGAGATTATCAATCGATCGAAAAACACCGTAGTTAGTACTTGCTCTCAACATGAGCAATCTTCCAATGGATCGTTGCAACGCCAAAGCACCACCAAAGGCACGTGCCGCCACAAGCTCATTGGCTTCTAATCCAAAAAATGGAAGGCTTCGACGGCCTAAAGATTCTGGCGCTCCTACTAAATAAAAATCGCCAAAAGAATTACTTGGATTATTAACAAAGCCAAAAAAAGGATTAATAATAAGCGAGAATTTTGCATTCAGAGGCACAAAATGCTTGGCTACAAAACTAAATTTAAAGTAAGGATCTACTTTAAAAACACTTTCTGCATCAAAGTCTAAGTTAGCATTTGTATCCGCTAAGGTATAACTTCGATTATTTAGCACTTTAGCCTCAGCCTCCAAAATCCATCCCCTTCTAGGAAAAATATTCCGGTCCAGTGAATTAACCGAAAACGCAAGGTAAGGATTCAGGTTTTTATAGTTTAATTTGCCAAATCCAGGACTTATTCCTGACCGTGGTCTAAACAATAAATTTTCTTGTTGAATACCAGCGCGCAATCTTAAATTATCACCCATTCTATATTGCCACTGTAGATCAAAAATGGACTCGGTTAATTTAAATTCCTGGACGGCAATTCGATTTTCAAACAAAGGTATGCGGTCTCGGTTTAATCTCAGCTCCGCTGAAACGGACATTTTCTTGTTTTTGGTCAAATATTTTAGATAGTTAAACCTCAACCGATAATTATCGGTTAATTTAACCACCCCCACCAAACGCGAACCAGGCATCAATAGATTTCTCCCAATCATCCCCACTAAAAACCCTGCCTCGTGATAACTATCATAATTAATGGCGGCCTTGAGAATTGTAGCTGGTTTTTCAGCAACCTGCAAGTTCAAGGCCAGTGTTCGCTCGGAGTGCTCTGTTAGAGAATAAGTCACTTTGTCGTAGGCATTAGTACCAAAGATCCGATCAACACCGTCTTCGATATTCTGAATGGTTATGGGGATCCCCAAAGGAAGATCCAATTGTCCGATTATTTCTGAGGCGGACCGATGACTGCTTCCCATCACCCGCACTGTATCAATGACCAGACGGCTTGGACTCCGGAGGGGTTGAATCTTTGGCCTTTCAGCAAAATCAGCCAGCGAATCCATGAGATCAAGAATTTGGGGAAGCATTCGACGGGCTGCCTTTTCTCCTTGATACATGATCGAATCGGCCAAATAAAATTGCGCTGCCGAATACTCACGCAGGTCGGGTTCGATATAGATATCACAGATAGACAATTGCTCCTCTGCATCTTCAATTCCCTGCAAGAAGAGTGATTGTAAGAGCAATTCAGATAATCCCCCTAGTTCTTCAATCTCCGCCTTTAATCTACCCGTGTAAACACCAATAACAACATCTGCACCCATATCGACCACTTCTCGCACCGCAAAATTATGAACCAATCCCCCATCTACCAGCAACAGCCGATCATCTCTGATGGGTGTAAAAACAGTCGGGATGGCCATACTGGTTCTCATGGCCTTCGCCAAGTTGCCCGTATCCAAAGTGATGGATTTGCCAGAAATCATATCGGTGGCATTGCATACAAAGGGTATGGGAAACTCCCTAAATGATGGTTGCCGGAGGGCCGGTAAAGTCAATCTGGTCAATAACTTAGAAATCTGCTGACCTTCTACGAGGCCACTCGGTACTTTAACCCTGAGTTTTTCGAAATCAAATTCGGCGAGCTGATTTTCAAAGAACGGCTTTTCCTCAAACAGTACTTTTCGCAGCGGAATTCGATCACTCAAGACCTCATCCCAATCGAGGGAGGAAATGATACGCTCTAAGGTATCTGCCCGATATCCGATGGCATAAAGGCCTCCGATGATGCTGCCCATGCTGGTGCCAGTGATATAATCTGGCTCTAGGCCGACCTCCTCCAGCACTTTTAAGACACCTACATGGGCCATGCCTTTGGCACCTCCACCACTCAGCACCAACCCAATCTCAGGACGAATCTTGCTCGTATCCATTTTCGCAGGTGAAGGTTGCGCCAAACCTGGCACTTCGAAAGCGAATAAATACAAAATCAAGGAGGAAATAATAATTCGCATCAGTCATTCGGGGATACTAAGAACTCCAAAGATAGATTTACTTAATTCCAAAAGCAAAGTCAGCAATCCTTCCCTTTTTGCTTTTCCATTTTGGTCTGTATACATTCTGCCTACGCCCTGTTGCGATCGAGAAGCGTTGGTCTTTTCAACCGTAAAGTTTTCTTTTGGGCTGGTGACGTTTCGCTACTCCAGCCATACAATCACCTACTTCAGGAACCTTAGTGGAAAGCTCAGGGATCGCACCCGTCCATATGAATTTCAAAGAGAGCACCAATTTCAAGAGAAAAATTGGGAAGCAGCGATACTTCGTTACCAGCAGCGAACATCACCGAGTTTCCAGAGGGAATGGTTCCAGTAGAAGTCACGCTGGAATCGGCCTGATATTTTCCATCTTGAATGGGTGAATTGTCAACGGTCCGACTTGACTGACAAAGCTCGATTACTCCGGTGATCAGGTTCAACGGCTGAGCATTAAAAGGTGCTTGAGTTTGAAAAGAAGCAATAATCGTGGTGAGGCCCATGCCGCCAATTTTCCATTGCAAACCAGCTCCTTGCCCTGGGTCGATCAGACCTGAGATTTTAAATCTTCCTAACCTATGCCATTGCATATTTTGATTGATCATTGCTACCCGAGTGTTAATGGTCGTGGCATCCGGCGAGGGACCGTCCAAATTAATGACCACCATATCACTGATTAGAGAAACTGAAGTACTACTCTCGTAATTTGATTGCGTAATTGTCGTATTAGATCCCGATCCATCGCTGGGACCAAAACTGCAAAATCCATTTACTGATTCCAAACTCGGGCTGTTGAAATTGGTATGATCATAATTCAACACGAAATCAGATCCTGCCAGATAAATATTATCTGGGTTTGCTGATGTACGAACCAGATAAATGTCAAAATAAAAATCCTGGCCAGAGATCACTTGATTTTCCACTGCCAATGTCACTTCTAATTGCGCAGGTAAGGCCAATGGCATTAAAAGGCTTAACCAACTCACAAAGAACTGCAAATGGATCATTCTGGCAGCATGCGGCTGTAGGGCTTTGGCGATGATTCCTAAACTTGACATGTGATGATGCAAGGGGTTGAATTTCCTAGTTTATTTTTCTTTTATTCCACATCGATATGATACACCCTCAAAACTCAATGCTTGACAAACTTAAATTGGCGGCCAGCCACCAGTAGGAAGTAGGTCCCATTGGCCAGGTTACTAACCTCAACCTGACCATTTTGAATGATACCTTTTGACTTGTTCTTACCCAGTACATCAGATATGATGAACTCATGCCCACTGCCCGACTTAATAATTAAGATGTCATTTACTGGATTCGGAAAGATGCCAACATCCACCTGATGATAATCAATGTTGATGATGGGACTGTAAGACCAAGAACCATCAAAATCAATTTGCTTTAGACGATAGTGATTGCTCCCCGGACTGGGAAATTGATCGACGTATCGGTATTCTGATACTTCCCACGTATTTCCCCGACCCAAAACATGATCTAGAAATTGCCAGGAAGCCTGGTCACTTGAAAGACGCTCCACATTAAAACCTTGATTTTCAATCTCGGTTTGTGTACGCCACTCGAGCAGCACATCATTGCGTTCGGTGAGGGTTCCATCAAAAGATATTAGTTCGATGGGTAATATCATTTCTGGAGGATCAAGGGCATTATAACTGATCGTAGCAGCATCAAACTCGGGCGCATCATTCTCGTAAATACCGACCACGGTTTTCGGATTTGCGGTGGTTCGCCATTGTAAACCAACTGATCCTCCAATCATTCCAGTCATCTTAAAGCGACCCAAGCAGTGTGAGGTTGCACCGTCAATTTTCGCGAGCCGCTCATCGAATGCTGATTGTGAATTGGGCCCGGGAATATTCAGATTAATAAAAATATCTGCACCATTGATACTCGGTGCGGTATTGTCAAAGTAATTTGCTCTTACTAGAGTTGGGTCTGCGATCGAAGATACAAATGTACAAGACCCAGGTGACGCACCAGGCACCTTTGAAATAGTGGGGTTGGCAAAGGATTGCTCATTAAAAGTCAGGTTGAAATCCGAAATTCCGAGATAAATATCTTCACTGCCAAATTCTCTTCTAATGTATATGTCAAAGGTATAATCATTGCCATTAATCGCCTGATTCTTAACGGTCAATTCTGCCACTTGCGCCCAGGCCTGCATACAAGAAAGCAAAAGAATGATGAAAAAGAATGATCTGGGCATGGGTGGTTTGTTTAATTTGAAATCTCTTCGAATTTATTTCTGTTGTTCCAGGTGGTGATGCGATCGATGGCATTAGTGACTCCATCCAAATTGGTGTCGCTGCCCAAATAATTCAGCATGTTTCTGTCATTCCAGGTCTCAATGCGATCAACCGCATTGATCACGCCATCGGTATCCGTGTCACCAGACCAAAGACAGTTGACCCCATTCAGACTAGTTAATGGATTCGAGCCATTGATGGCCAAATTGCCATTGGAAAAATCAAAATAGGAAATGGCAAAGTCACCCATTACTTCAGCGGTATCTGAAATAATGCGCAAGTGATTTCTATGTTGGAGCAGGATAAAATATTTTCCCTCCGGATGAGAAAAATGCAAAGAAGAAATGCCGTCAGAAGCTACCACGTCACCATCTCTTTGTAGCAGGGCCGAGGTTGATTCGATTTTGTTCGTCCAATCATGGGCATCACGCAATTCAATCCATACCCAATCGACGATGCCATCTGGACCGGTCACATCGAAAACACTATCGTGACAAGTTTTTTGATCGGGATAAGGTGACACTGTTGGAATAAAATCTAAAACCCTTAAATCATCACGCATGAGACCTTCTTCCCCGGCATGCGGATTCGAAAAGGCTCCTTCCAGAAACATGGTTAAGCCAAGGTCAAATTCATCGCAGGACTTGATGAGTTTGGCGTCACCCCAATCTGCGTGGTCGGAGGAAATACCATCACCTGCGCCCGTTACTATGAGCTTCAACTCATTCACACCCATGACATCAATAGCAATGGGAACAGGATCATCCGCTCCCGTGAGGACACTACTTTGATATACTAGCACGTCATCCAACCAGACTTCAAATTCGACAGACCCCCTGTGGGCTACTTCATCATCAACTCCGACATTGGCTCGAAACGATTCATACCCACCACCTTGAAGGTCATAAACAATTTCAGAAGGGGCATGCACTCCAAGTCCTCTGACGTAAGGAAGTCGATTAATCTTTATCGTTGATCCATCTCCCGACGGCGTTTCGCCGTTACTCATATCTATCTCTACTGGACCGAATCCATTGGTAGCGCTTTGCCAGGTAAGATCTGTAAGATACACCGTGTAGCAATCGGGCTCTTTGAGCCCGTCAATCCACTGTTCAAGAACCTGGATGTAGGCATCATCAACTTCGTTCTTGGCCAGGGGAGGCATTGCTGTTTCTCCCGTAATATGATCGCGTTGCCAGAGTTGAGACTTTTGCTTGTCGCGTGGCATAATGATGACTTCACCAGAAGGAGTATTTCTGCTAACTCCAGCTGTTCCGATCAGGTTCTTATTCAAAATCGGTGTCGAAAATCGGGCATCAAACGCAGCCTCCACTCCGTCAGGTCGGTGGCAGTGCACACAATTCATATCGAGATAGGAAGATATTCTGAGGTCAATATGTGCCGATTCATCATCAATAGCCACCGATTGTGGAATCGATGGTATCATGGCTTGGGTCAGTGAATTGCCAAAAATTGCTTCCGATTCCCAGGCACTAAGTTGGACGTGACTAATCGAGCTTGATTTAAGACCCAGCACCGACCCAGCATTCGGGTTGTGGCAGGTAATACACTGCGATCTACTGGGAAAATTCCATATCTGTGTATGATCATGACCGTTTTCGAGCGTGACCTCATATTGAGCAGTATCACCGAAAGTCAGGAGGTTAGCATCTGTTTGCGCTTTATTCCATCGATAGGTCAAACCATAAACCTCACCTGGTCCGGTTACTACAATAAATCTGGTCTCGACACGATAGGTTGGACCGATTGGATTTTGAAAATCTACTGGTAGCTCAAAATGTTTCAGGATGACCGTACCCGCAGGGAACTGCCAAGGTCCCTCCTCGGCAAATACGATTTGCTCTTCACTCGTACTATAAGTGCCATCATTTGGAATGGCAATCCATCTTGACTTTAAAGATCCGTCACTCCACAATTCTGTATTGACATCGTAAGGTCGAAAGCCTGCAATCGGTGTCAAAGTATTTAGGTCTGAAAATGCTCCGAGTGAAGACAAGGTACTGGGAGGCTCGGCGGTCATAGACGTGGCATGAAGTTTATAAATTAGGCCGCCATCCAAATCCGTTCCGTTTAGCTTCAGCACGTAGATATTTCCCTCAAAATCTGTAGAAATATTAGATATCCCATTCTTACCATTTGCTGACCCCGGTACGACCTGTACCAAATGATTTACTTGAAAATTAATGGGATCAAGGGTTGACAGATTGCGCTCCTCATGATCGCCATAGATGTAAAGGCCATCTAAGGCGGTAGAAAACTTCTGACCACGATATACGAAACCTCCGATGATGGCCCTTCCATCTGGCCTTAATATGGAATGCTCGGGTGGTTTATCATTCCCAATCAGCGGATTTGGCATGGGTTTCGGCCCTTGCTTATCTCCCTCCTGGTAAGGCCACTGCAAATTGTCGGCTTTGGCAATCGTACTGATTTCTTCTCTCGAACCCTGTCCAATATCACCGGTCCAAATCATATCTCCAATCGGATCATAGGTTGCTCGATGAGGGCTGCGGAGTCCGAGGGCATAGAACTCTTCCAAAACCGAGCCATCAGGATTCACCCATGGATTGTCGTTTGGGATGAAATACGCTTGAGAATAGCTACTATCTGGAGCCAGGGAATGTGGTCGCTGACTGGGCTGTTTTCTGATGGGATGACTTTTGGTGGGATCCATGTCAACATCAATTCTAAATAATCCTCCCAGGAGAAAGGAATCAATCTGCTGACTTGATCGAAACTGATCATTTGCACCTCCAAAATCTCCAATAGTGAAATATAGGAAGCCATCAGGTCCGAAAAACATACCACCTCCATTGTGCCAACAATGGAGATCATATTGCTGAATCAGCACCAGCTCGTTTTCGAATTGCTCCAGGCCCTCGTTCCAAGTAAATCGTGAGAGCCGGAGAAAGGCATCACCGTGACAGTTCCCTCCATCACCATCCGGATGATAGTGATAGAACAAATATAGATATCCCTTATTAGGTGACATTGGATCACCAAACTCCGGATGTAACACACCGTTCATCAATCCAGAATCTCCGTGGGTTCGGACCGAGTCGGAATGATCCAAAACCAGCTTCTTCACACTTATCGTGGTATCATTGGGAAGGTACCACACGTAACCTTGCTTTCCACCCACAAAAAATCCCGAGGTATCCGGAAGTTGCAACATAAAGAGAGGATCTGGAAAGGTAAGATTAGGATAGGCAACATCCATATACCAGTCACCTCCTGGGCCAGGAGCAATCGGTGGAAAGGTGCCATTCATAAAGGGAGCAATCGCCGGAGCCATCGCAGGAGGCTTCAGAGCACTGAGCAAAAAGCCAATCGAAAAAAACAGGAAAACACCTGCATAACCAATAAATGCAGGTCTATCCCTACAGGGGGGTAAAGGATGCATGAGTGTGCTTCAACAGTTTGAGTGTCAGGCAATTTACGTAAAAAAAAGTATGCAACCTAGCAGATGATTTACATAGCAAAATGGCATATACATACCAACCAGATGATCAATCCCCGTCCAGATTTTTCTTGGTCTGTATGATTTCCTTTGAACCTCCCATCTGCGTGGCATGACCCATTGCAAATGACCGATCATTCGTGCCGTACGGTGAGTAGCCTCCATGGCTAGGCACTCCTTTCCGACCAAAATTTTACCTTGATTCTTGATTACCGCCCTGCAGGACTTAACTAAAAGACCTTTTGCACTACTTTGAGCGCGAAAGAAAAGCTGATCGTCACTCGATCTTAAGAGCCGTTCTGACCGTTCTTCGATCGCCTGCGACCAAGGTGACAAAATAGGACCCTGATGGCCATTGGGAAGTATTGAGATGCATCCTGCTCTGCCCAATACGTGTCTTCAACATCTCTCTTCCCCTTGCGTTATAGACCACTAGGTTTTCGAACCGATTCGGGTCAACCAAGATGTTTAATGAGTTAGTAAATAGGGTTGGAAACACTTGGAGCACCTCTGCTCGATCTTCGTGAATCGCAGTGCTACCCTTAATCGGGTGATTACAGTCCCACAGTAGCTCACCTTCCATTAGACCGGGAATGGTCGCAGTATCGCAAAGTCCTTGCAAGCCAAAGTCAAAATAATTGCACTCGAACACAAAATGGCCAGAACAGTCAAAGAACTGACGCCTAATGGTACCACAGGTAGTTCGAAATTCAATGAGTTCCCTACCATTCACATCGTGTCGGTACACGAAATTTCCACTATTTCCTTCAATACAAACCACTCCACATAGCTCCAGATGAGCGATGAGTGAATCAATGAGCCAATCTTGACATAAAATGCTATCGTTTGAAATCGAGCAATCAGCGATCATGCATTGCCAGATCGTGTCAACCATGATTAAATCTTCTGGGACGAGACCTACAGAATCAGGGCTGCACATTTCGCCCGCTATCGTTGTCTCACAATGCTGCAGGGTATCACCCTCACAAGAATAAACGGTCCAAAATCCGAGATCGGTAAATCCACAA
Organism: Saprospiraceae bacterium; assembly: GCA_965223215.1. GTDB lineage: Bacteria > Bacteroidota > Bacteroidia > Chitinophagales > Saprospiraceae > JABDMH01. The sequence continues at coordinate 2,924,866 of CBDCVZ010000010.1, forward strand.
TTCCCAGCATTCCACTGAACTGCAATCACAGGCATTTCGTTCCAGAGCGCCTCTGAAATGGTCAAGCAAGAGTCACAGTAGTTTCCGACGAGGGATGACATCAGTGACTGCATCCACGGAAAAGTCAAAGGATCGCCCTCGCAATTGAGTTCAAAAGCGTCGGATGAAGGGAGGTTTTGCATGATCAAGTCACGCTTAGCCCCCTGATTGATTGGTGGAAAATGTTCAAATTTGGATACGATCTCCTGAATGCAGGACACATCCTTTAGTGGGCAATGATCTTTACCAGCAACTTGGATTGAACCAAGGCATAGCAGCATGGCCAGTAGATAAATTCTCATGACTTGTCTTTTGGTTTTAGCCTCGCGAAAATCACATCTTGGACTACATTAAAAATAAGCCTTCCCGAGATGGAGTGCAATCGTACGGCAACTTAATGCGTGAGCATCGGTTAAAAATCTCCCTGATAATCAAGCAGTAGTTATTGGACAAACGCATTATTCCTGAATTTATGAGAGGGTGGTCCAGGGATTCAGTATCTTGAAATTTTCTGAATCTTTCCTATGAAACTGACTGCCCTTTCGATTTTACTACTGCATCCAATATGGGTGTACTCCCAACTAATCTTGATACAACCCTATCTGCAAGATGCCCAACCGAATAGCATCAAAATCCTTTGGGAAACAGATGGCGGAGAAGAAAGCATTGTGGAATGGGGGCCGACCCCAGAACTCGGTCATTCCGCAACTGGAGACTCACGAAGCATGAATTTTAGTAAGCACCAACTTCACGAAGTACAATTGACAGGCTTACAAAGATTTTCAGAATATTATTATCGGGTTAAAACGGGAAAGGTAACATCTGATATTTTCCAATTTAAGACCCCACCATTCGCTAGGGATGACGAGTCATTTAATTTGATCGCGATGAGCGATATGCAGTACGACGGTCAAAATCCAGATAAATTCTCAGAAATCATTAACGCTGGTATCATTCCATATATGAACCGGGAGTATGGAGCAAATATTCCGGCCAATCTGGCACTGGTAGTCATCCCAGGTGATTTGGTGGAAAACGGAGCCAAATACTACCAGTGGAAAAACCACTTCTTTAATCCGGCAGAAAAATTATTTTCCCAGGTTCCCGTATACCCAGTGCTGGGCAACCACGAAAGAAATACGCAATTCTATTTCGAGTATTTTGCCCTACCCCAGAATGGTTCTGCTGCTTACGCAGAACATTGGTGGTACAAAGATTATGGCAACACCCGGATTATCGGTTTAAACTCTAACGAAGGATTTCGAGATATTGCCATGCAAAAAGATTGGCTCCAAGACCTGCTGGCAAAAACAGCGACCGAAGATGAGATTGACTTTGTTTTCGCACAGTTACACCATCCTCATAAATCTGAATTGTGGATCCCTGGAGAGGTGGATTTTGCTGGTGAAGTAGTCAAATTGCTAGAACAATTTAGTTCAGTAAGCGGCAAACCCAGCATTCATTTTTTTGGACATACTCATGGTTACTCACGAGGTCAATCGCGGGATCACAAACATCTCTGGATTAATGTCGCATCAGCGGGAGGTGCCATTGACAACTGGGGTGAATTTGAGGGACGTGATTATCCAGAATTTAGTGTGACCCAAGACGAATATGGTTTTGTCATCGTGGAAGTAGATGGAGATCCCTCTGATCCAAAATTTACGGTAAAGCGAATCAGTCGTGGCAACACCGAGCAGTTGAGAGATAATCAATTGAGTGATGAGATCACCGTTTGGCGAAAATCAAGAAAGCCGAACATTCCTCACCCAGTCTTTCCCAAAGATGAAACGGTCGACCCCACCGGGATCATATTGCAGGCCAGCCCATTTAGCAGTAGCCATCAGGGGGCATTCCATGGTGCCACTCACTGGCAGGTATCCAAATCAGACGACTTTGAAAAATTAGTTTTGGAGCGCTGGAAACAACACGAAAACTGGTACTTCAAGGAGGACCGCCAAAAAGGTGATGATCTCACGGATGAAAAAATCCACCGTCTCCAGAGCAACTCTACCTACTTCTGGCGAGTGCGCTACCGCGACCAACATCTCAATTGGAGTGACTGGTGCCAGGTAGCCCGCTTTAAAACAAAGTAACGCTCGAAATATTTATTAATCGATGCAGGTTTAAGACCTGATCTGTAGATATAATCGTTGACATTGCTCAGTGCATAGTTTACTCACCTTATCCAGCTGATGGCATCACATTTCCCTGGATGGCTTGTAAAGTCTTCCAGCCTTGGTACAAAAATCTGGGGGTGTGAAAACACCCTTTCCATTTACCACCCTTTAAGGGTAGGAGAACCTCTCCACGACGATTCAGGTAACCATACCACTCCCCAAACTGAGGATCGGCAAAATGATTCCAAGCGTAGGCGTCTATTCTTCGAAACCAGTCCCAACATCTGCGATCCCTCGTATAGGCGTATCCCTTGAGCAGCGCCAGGGCAGCCTCTTGATGTACCCACCAAAGCTTTTGATCCCAATCGAGACGCTCCAGTGGATACCCTTTAACGTCAAGGAAGTAGAAAATGCCTCCGAACTCTTGATCCCAACCGTATTCAACAATGTTTAAAGCAATATTCTTGGCCTTTTCAACCAACATTCTATTTTGGTTTCGAACGCCCACTTCCATGGCAAACCACATGGACTCCAGTCCATGACCCGGACAGGTCAATCTTCCAGCAAACGTGTCGCTGAAACTTCCGTCTGATGATACATTTTCCAAGATGACCCGCAAATCCTTCCGGTAAAAAATCTCCATCACTTCATATAAGGCATAACTCATCGTCGATTCGACCAGTCTCCGGTCAAGTAAATGTTCGAGCTCGAGGGCGAGGTTGGACAGAATCATGGGCAGAGCGAGGTCCTTCAAAGTCCGGGTACCGGGATAACTCTTACTGTATCTGCCCTTGGGATTATCGCGTCTGGTCAAAATTTGTTCAAAGGTAGTTCTTGCTATGTCATTATATTTTTCTTGTCCACTAGCCAATCCCAATTGACCAAAAGCCATAGCGGCAAAACAATCTGAAAATATATTGTAGGGTTGCACCAGTGGACTGCCATCTGCTGCCAAAGAAAAATACCAATGGCCTTGCTCATCGCGACCAAATTTTTCTAAGAAATGAGCACCGTGCAGGGCAATATCAAGCCATTTTTGCCTTTGCGATACTCGGTTGTAAAACAAGGCAAAGAACCAGACTTGCCGGCACTGCAACCAGACAAACTTGTCGCGATCATAGACGTTACCATGCCGATCCAAACTGGTGAAAAACCCTCCATGCTCGTCGTCGAGAGAATAAGTCGCCCAAAAAGGCACCACATCATACAAAAGTGCTTCGCGATATTTATCAATATAATGTGGTAAGTCCAGCAACCTATTCGCTTAGCTGTTTCACAAATTATTACATCCACAGGCACTCTATGGTGCGGCAGAATTAGACATCCAAGCAAAGCATCACCGACATCCACATCAATCCTTCTCAAAGCCAGGATTTAATCGTGATCCAAGTAGAATCAATATTCCTTAGGAATATAATCAAAAGGAAGCATAAATCATGGCAAATTCACGGGTCGGGATAGATTTCACCCCAGACCAAAATCAACACTTTGATGGTTTATCTCGAGAAATAGCTGGCGAATACTCAAGTAGATCATCCATAAAAACACCTAAATATGATGGATGGACCTATTGGTTTTTAGCCGCAGGCAACACCAGCACCCTAGATTCTTCCCGACCAAACCCAGTGATCTGGATCACCGCTTCATCGACTTTCACTACGGCGTAAGCAGTTTCGTCGGTGTCGACCATGCCTTTTAAAGTAACAAAATGCTTTCCGTTTTTCTCAGCATAGTTGCCGGCATGATTATGGCCATTGAGGCAGGCTTTCACACAAGGATATTCTTCGATCAATCCGAGGAGCTCCTGGGCATTCCAAAGATTGTGAACGTTCTCCGGGAAGATGGGAAAATGGGAAAACAAGATTACCTTCTCATTTCTTCTGGTAGCCCGTGCAAGTGTCTTTTTCAACCAACTCAATTGCCTCCTTCCGATCGCACCATTCCACTTTGGTGTGGTTATTTTTTTATTGAGGTAGTACGCCTCAGCAAAACGGTAATTCCTGGAATTCGGAGGATGGGCATGAAAACTAATATCATTTCCGTCGAGTACCACGAACCGCCAATCATGCACTTTAAATGCATAATATCTCGCGGGTAATCCCATTTTCTTGGGAACCTGCTTCTTCCTTTCGTCCGCGACGGAAAAATCATGATTACCCAGCACATGCAAAGCCGGGAATCTCAATTGTTGATAAATGGGACTTACCACATCAAAGCTCTCCCAATCTCGATCAATAAAATCGCCCAGATGCATCACATAACGAAGTGGCATTTGGTTAAAATGAGTTACACAATCACGCAGTTTAGTATCAGATTTATCGTATTTCCGCACGCCAGATCCTGCTACCTTGCAATACTGACAATCTGCAATGACACCAAAGGAAAAAGGTGCGACTACGTCTTGCCCAGGTAAGATCAACCGATGGCAACTAAATGTGCTTAGCACCAAAAGGCAAATCGCCAGACCAGGCAACCACTCCGAGATCGCAGGTGTGATGCATTCACTTTCAGTGCAATTCGTCTCAAACTTATGACTTGGCGCTGAGTTGAATCTTTTCTCCTTCATGGGTCGCTATTGAAATCACGTCGTCCTGAATCTCGTAGTCGGTCGAGCATTCAAACATTCCATTTTCGAATGGATTTTTTAACAGCAATATGCCTCCTGAAAGCGCTTGTACTTCGACCGATATGACCCCATCTTTCTCCTTTCTGGCAGAAACGATGAACGCTCCGCGGGTACACAGTCGCTCAAAACTCACCTCCTGCCAATCTTGCGGAAGGGCTGGAAACAAGTGAATAATTTGGGTGTGACTCTGAATCAACATTTCCTGGATGGCTGATGCAAAGGCAAAATTACCTTCGAGCGTAAAAGGTCGATACGTCATGGTTGAAAATCCCTTCTTGCACTGGTCTCCATTGGCATGAAAGGAGTTCTTTAGGCAAAAACAATTCGCAAAAATACGCAAGGCATCAGCGGCCTTGTCACCCTCAAAGGCACGTGCATATAAATTCGCCTGCCAACTGTAAGAATATCCCGTCCAATAATCTGGCCCCATTTTCTCCAATTGATTTAAAGTATTATTGATGGTGGTTTGATCTTGAGCACCATTTGCAAAGTCGATTAAATTCAGGGGATGGAAGGCCATAAGGTGTGAGAAATGACGATGTGATTCGTCATAGGGAAATTCAGGCGCAAACATCAATCCGGTGCTGGAATCAATGGCCAATGCAGGCCATTCGGCCAATTGCGAACTCCATCGCTTGACATCGTTGTCTAACTCCAGTTCTTGTGCCAGTTCAATAGATTTTTCAAGATTCCATCGGATTAAGGCCAAGTCATAATTGGTAGTTTCGGCAAACCAGGCCTCGCGAGAATTATTGTAAATCTCAGGGCTTGAACTAATTTTTAATTTGCGCTGTCCATCCTTTATGACGGAAACTTCCTCGAAAAAGGTCGATACATCTCGCAACCAGGGATAAGCTTTCTCTGCAAGAAATGCCCGATCCCTGGTAAATTGCCAATGTAGATAAAAATGATGCGACAGCCAGGCCCCCACCGTCTGACCAAATGAATACTGGATCCACCCGCCCATGGGTTCCCCTTCGAGGGTAGTAACCCCAGGCACGTTCATGCCACCCGTACCAAAATATTCCCTGGTATATTTCTTAAAAGTGGAACGATACTTCCAGAGCCAATTTATGAAGCCGCCCTCAAGATCCAAGTGATTGCCCGCATAAGCCGGCCAATAACTCAATTGAGTGTTTAAATCGTGATGAAAATCGCCTTTCCACGGGGGTAATTTCCCGTGGTCAGCTGTCCATACCGCCTGTAGAGAAATGGGTGGTGCGTCAGGCCGGGCTGCCGCACCAAATTTGTACATTTCTAAATAATATTGCCTTTGTAGCTCTGCATCCGGAATATGAATCGAAGATTTATTCCAATATTGCTGCCACCAATTTTTATGACCCTGCAGAGAAAGATCCCAGTCATTTAATTGGACGCGATCTACTATTTCTGAAGCGGTAGGAGTAGCTTGCCATCCCTCGTTTGATGAAGATATCGACCAACAGCCCACCAATTTTCCCTCAGCTTCTTGCCAGGTGGTATGGATCTGGTAGGAAAAAGTGCCATAACCCTTTTGCAGATAAGTCAAACTATGATCTCCCTGCCGGATTTCACCCTGATCATATCCAAGTTGATTTAAATCATTTTTGGATTGGCTGGTGTAGCCTTCTTCATTTGCACGATTGTAAGCCGGCGATTCCATCGTGATCTCAAGGGGCCCACGCACACCCGTAAATTCATACCAACCCAGTGGCTGGCTCGCGTGGACGAAAGTGCGGAGTCTGGCACCACTATCCCATTCAATGGTACAAATTGCCGTTTCTAAGCTAAGCGTCACGGATTTAACCTCACCTAAATCTACCATCTCAAATTCCAATGCACCTGCCGGAATTTTTGAGGGCGCTGGTAATTCATTGTATGGTACATCAAAAACCTGCTGCACCTTTTCGTATTCATCAGCTTTCCAATGTTCGTATACATCCTGAAAAGTCCATTTGTCAAAATCAATATTTTCCATGGGTCGCAGATCCCAGAGGTCGGCTCGATCCAAAGAAAAGCGCAACCTGCCATTCTTCTGCCAAACCAGATTGCCCAACATCCCGTTGCCCAAGGGGATGGCTTCATCCCAAACGGTGGCTAGTTTATCGAAATTCAGATCTTGACCAGGAAAATTAGATGATTCTCCACCGGTGAGAGTGGACCATACCAGCAAGAGACAAAAGGGTAAAAGGGTTTTCATAATTCGGATTTCAATCATCAAAGCTAATGTAAGGTATTGGGCTCAGCAAATCCATCCCAGATCACTAGGATTATATATTCTTATGCCCATGGTTGTCCTGATCTCTATGCATTATGTCAAATGGTCCTACCAAAAGCTTGGCTGATGGGGAGGACGAGATTAGTTGGAAAAACGCGATTAAAAATCTAAATATTTCAACTTTCGAATTGTTTTAATCTTTTGGTACAACAAAGTCAGTGTCACATGTCATCTTAAGATATGTCGGTGATGTAAATACGACCACAGCCCTATCGATCAAAGAAATGATGAAATACCAGTGTCCAGCACAACACCGAGGTAAGCACAACGTTAAAGTTATATCAGCCAATTCGTAGACAGCACCGATGAAAAATCACAGGTATCTTGCCCTAGTCTTACTTGCCTTTTTTGCAGCTTCAGTGATATCTCCTTCTGATGCCTTGCGACAAAAGGTTCTAAACCAGATCCGGTCTTTCTACAATACCTTTCCAATCGAAAAAGTGTACCTCCATCTGGATAAGCCTTACTATGTAGGTGGTGAAGAAATTTGGTTTAAGGCTTATTTGGTAGATGGCATGAATCATCGTTTTTCAGCACCCAGCAAGAACTTGTATGTGGATCTAATTGGACCTCAGGGCAAACTCGTTGAATCTCTGACCTTGAGAAATTCAGGCGGGGGCATGGCCGGAGACTTTGACTTAAGCGATGACTGTGAGGCGGGAATCTATCTTATGCGGGCTTATACGAGATGTATGCAAAACTTTCCAGACAACTTCGTTTTTCAAAAGGAAATTCAGGTATTTGATCGGAAGGAATCTGATAAAACGGAAAAAGAGGTAGCCACTGGAGAATTTGATATTCAGTTTTTTCCTGAGGGAGGAGACCTGGTCAATGGCATCACGTCTAAGGTAGGGTTCAAAGCAACTGGCCCGGATGGCAATGGAATCGATATCGAAGGTAGGGTGATTGATGAAGCGGAGCAATTTGTAGCAGTCATCAAGACGCTAAAATTTGGGTTAGGGTTTTTTAGTTTCACCCCGACACCAGGGAAAACCTATACTGCTGAGATCACACAAATGGGAGACACCAAGGAGTTTTCTTTGCCCAAAGCAAAATCTTCCGGCATGACCATGAAGTGCGTGCCCACTCGAGACCAATCAATCAAGGTATTTTTACAATCCAGCGAACCTGGCGGCTTACAGAATGCACTCTTGTACGGTCATATGCGTGGCACCAGTTTTGTCGCCGAATCTCTGCGCTCAGATGGAAATCAGACGGTGATCGAAATTCCCACTGATTCTATTGCCGATGGGGTCGCTCACCTTACCCTATTCAATCCTCAGGGTGTTCCAACCTGTGAACGATTGATTTTCATCACCAAGTCCTCCCAGCCATATCAACTTACCTTAAGTACTGACCAGGTCTCTTATTCAAATCGATCCAAGGTAAAACTAACTCTGGAGCTCGAGGGTGCACAAAATTCACCGCATCTAGAGGGTGCTGACCTTTCTGTCAGCATCACGGACAATGCCATCGTATCCCACCCAACACATAATCTTGATATTCGCGCTTACTTATTATTAACCTCAGAACTAAGAGGCAGGATCGAACAACCAGCTTACTATTTTAACCCTTCCAATCGCGGAGCAGCACCCCTTCTCGATTTACTCATGATGACACAGGGCTGGCGTAGATTCGATTGGAAGCAACTCTTAGCAGCACAACCATTTGAAGTCAAGTTCTTGCCAGAAGACGGTTTCACCATTTCTGGACAAATAACGAAAATTGGAGCGCCTGACAAACCCATTCAGGCACGAGTCTTCTTTAACGTATTGGATGAGCAACTCATTTTTGCTGAAGCTACTACTCCCAAAGATGGAAAATTCGCCTTTACCGGAATCACCTTTTTTGACACCACAACTGTGATTATAAAAGCCAATAAATATCAGGAACCTAAGCACAATAAAAGAAAGGATAAACGACCCAATACCTCATCATCAGAAAATCGTCAAGTATCTATCAAATTGGATAATTTAAATCATTCTGAGTTCGATCGCACATGGGCCACGCCCTTCTATAAACAGGAAGCACAGACCATTGCTGCATATCTTAAAACACAATATGATATTGCTAAAATTGATTCCAACTATCGAGAATGGACTGTTGATTTAGATGCGGTGACCGTCAAGGCGAGAAAGATTGAGAAGAAAGATCAATTCAGGCAGACCGCACAACTTTACGATCGTCCTGATCAGCGCCTTGTGCTTGACTCCTTGGGTCCAGCGGCTTATGCATATACATCCATCTATGATTTACTGCAGACCAGGTTTGCGGGGGTTCAAGTGGAAGGTGTTTATCCAACCCAACGAGTGACCATCAGGGGAAACTCCTCCGTCACCAGCAGCAACACCCCACTGTTCTTATTAAATGGTGTAATCATTTCTGAAGATGGTGTCAATAATATTGCCGTACAAGATATAGCCTACATCGATGTATTGAAGAGCAGTGCCAACGCAGCCATCTATGGCAGCAGAGGATCTAATGGGGTGATTGCAATTTATTCAAGAAAAGGAAGTGCGCCTTCACCCTATTCGGCACCACGGGTTGGCATCATGGATTTTGACCATCCGGGATATTATCAGGCCCGTCAATTTTATGCCCCCAACTACGACAAGAAGTTACCAGAACACGTGAAACCCGATATTCGAACCACGCTTTATTGGAATCCCAAAGTTTTGACTGATAAAAATGGCGAGGTGGAGTTGGAATTTTATACGGATGATAAGAGATCAGTGTACAAAATCGATGTTCAGGGATTGAGCACGGATGGCACACCCCTGGTGGCCAGGTCTGTTTTTAAGGTTGAGTGACTCATCTACTGCAGGTGATTTTAAGTACCTGTCAACCATTCATTAAATATTAAATAAATAATTATTCAATCACGTACCAATTATACCAATTGGGAGGCACTTCAACTTCCAAATCCACTCGGTAACCCCGGTCCAATGCCATTCGCTCAGCGGGCCCTTCTTTCTCCCGAATGTTTGCCACCGATGATATCCCCGTATAATACAACGGAACTTTTATTTTTTTCCGAATGAGTTGATCGGTGGGATTAAAAACCAATAGAAATCCCTTTTCTTTTAGATCCGGATTGACATGCATCATGTAATCCAGATCTCGTCCATCTGCTCTCCGTAAATGCAAAATATCGCTTTCCAAAATGTCACGATATTTCTTATACCAACTGACCACTCGCACCACCATTTCTCTGGTTTCTTGTGAATCATAAAGTCGTGGACCTCGCAGCGCCGATTGTATGCCCATCCCCACATTACTGACCAACATCATTTCATAATGATCAAGATGCTGCTGGAGTGGCTCGATGGTTGCTGCCTCACCACCGCCGTGGTATTGGGCCAATGGGATAAAACTCCACCGCATGCTGGGGGTGCTTTCCCAAGTCCCATCATAAATGTTTTGCCTTGTATGAATTAATTGATGCCGACGAGGCAGAGACCAATTGTTTTCGCGATAACCCACGCCGCATTGGTTGCCTCCATTTAAATAATAAAAATCAGGGATGCGCAAATAGACTCCTTTTCCTCGGCACCATTTATAAAAGTCACTAATTATTTTCCATTGTTGATATTGAGAGTCTGCCAAATCACGATGGCCGGGGTGTTGGGTCGAGGCACAGACATCACCCGGATAACTACCATCGTGGGTAAAGGTCATAAATCCGGTCTCACGAAATAATTTATACATTTTTCGAAAATATTCCTGACCCCATGAACTACCCAGACAAGGAGAATTTCCAAATGTTGCAAAACCTCCGGGTTTACCAGTTTTTGGATTGACCACATCATGTTCATCACTGATTCTGCGAGATGCGAGCAGCGAATAAGTACCAATTTTTAAGCCCTTTTGATCAGCATAGGCTGCATATTTTTTCATTTGATCATAATTCTCCTCACTTTCATCTTCCGCATTAAATCCACTGCCAAAAGAAAAATTCACCATTTCATAACCCACATCCGCTGCTTGATCCACGCCATTGGTAAATTCATTCCAATTTGAGCGGGTAATATGAAACATGAGCGGGTTTTCGGTGATCCAAGGGGCGATCGTACGATACATTTTACGCAGGGCAAGACCATTGCGCTCTTTTTCGTACGAATCAAACGGCAGCATAAACGTGCGAATCGACTCAAGGGAGTCACCAGGTTGAATCCGGACATGGTATCCCATTTTGGGATAAATACGCATGGTGTTGGGAATGTCTTGAATCCAGGATATTTGAGTCACATAATCCTGGTCAGTACCCCAATGAACCGCCTGACCGTTGGCCACCTGGTTTTTCATACCGGAAAAAGCATAATCGGTTTCAAAGTGAATATTGGGTTTTACTTTGAGATCTTCTCTGTCCCGATAGCCTCCATAAGGATTGTGATCGGCGATGCCCAGATATTCTGAAACAATTTGATCTAGTTTGACACTTTCGGTTGAATGATTATGCACGTTCACCCATTTAGACATGACTGGTACGCCATCATAAAGTTCATAATTGACAGATACAGTTATCTGCTGAAGGTCCTTTAATTTAGTTGCCATTTTTTGGACTTCGGCTTCGTCTAATTTTGAATAGGCACAAAATTCATTGAATTTTAAGCGCACTAATTCTCCTGGAAATTCGTGATCTACGCCTTCCCCATTCTTACCCAATTTTCCAATTCGCACCGCCATCGGATCTGGCACCTTCGAATCAAAATGGACGGACTCATAGGTTTTCCAGGTGCCATCCTTTGGTTTTGCCTCACACATTACTTGTTCACCATCGATCCTAAGTCTTAAGATCCAAGTACTACTAAAATCAACGTTGTCCTTACCTCCCGCTCTGGTATTCTCCTTTTCTCCATCATATACCGTAAAGCGCCAGGCCCCATTATTCCTTGCCCCTGCTTCATTGCCCGGCCTCATATTAAATTTTATGATCCGGTCTTGCCAAACTAAAGCAATACCTGGACCCCAAAATCCACTTCGGTCGGTACCTACATCGATCGATGTTTCTACTAGACCGGTGCCACGCGGTAGGGCATACTCCGCAAAAACGGCAGTATTATTTGGTGTATATATTTCACCGGGCTTTCCCTCGTTGATAAAAGAACTTCGTTCGTGCGCTGTACTCGTTCTCACTTGCCAGTCGGGCGCCATAGAAGAAAAACGATCGCGATACAATTCTTTCCTCCCAACACCACTAGTTGTTGACAGAAGAATGAGGTCTTCCGGAGTAAGGCTGTCGATCCGGTAGTTCATCTGCAATTTGATTCCCTTGGGAGGCCAATCAGCATCGGGCGCATGATGTCTAACTCTTTTCCAGGTCATCCGTGCTTGCGGTGTACCCAGTTTGAAATCGATTAATTTAAAGGACAAGGGATCGGCCGTCAGGTCAGCAATCCAATCGGGATAAAGAAAAGCGAGGTTTGGTTGTCCGATCAGACCGCCCACATTCAAGGTAAATCCGTTGATGGATATGATTGCCTCTGGTTTTACTGCCCTAATATGTTCTTCTTGTTTAGATAAAACCTTGAGACTTGTGCAGACGCCGTTTGGTGCCAGCTGAAAGGTCCTGGAAATAATTCCATTGGATAATATTATTTCACGGTTGTCGGCAGATTTGAATAGGGTAGCTTTGGTATTCGGTTTTTCAATTAACCAATCCTTCTCCAGACCATCTTGATAGGTCGTATGAATCCTTGGTAACGCTTCTACTCTTTCTTGCCAGGTTTGGGATACACCTACCATGGTCAAGTATATGACCAATCCCACAGCAATCCATGTTTTTCTTTGCAGCATGATCCATGCTAATGGAAGGTTATTAAAATCTATTTTTCTATTCATCCTCTTGTTTGAAAGTAATTGTAACTGAGCATTCAATCGTCCCACCGCTGATAAAGACGCTGCATCACTTTTATCTTTTCCGGATGCTCAGCCAGCGCCCTGGTCGTAAACATCATGACGCCACTGGCTCTACCAACGATGCCTCCTTTCAAAACGGTTTCAAATTCCTCCGCCGATATGCTGTATGGATCATCATAGGCCTGTACAATCGCCCATATTCCTGGTTGGCTTCGATCGGTTCTATGCAAACGATCGCTGTGCCAATGAATATTGGTCTCGACCCATTGAGCAGGCCTTCCCATCCGCGCATGGTAAACCATGGGTGAAAAAACATCAAATATTTCAACCAGCAAATCATAATCCAGCCCCAAAATCCTTCGCCGGGCGTGCCCAAATTCATCATCCGTCCAGGGGCAATGGTAAAGTCCCAACAATGCACCTGGTCTTTCTTCATCGATGATGTACTTTATTTTCTTTGACCAATCCGCAATGACTTGGCAGCGCCATGACCGCCAAGATGAATCGACATTTTCTAGAATCCAATTTGCTTTCTCTGGAATGGACGACCCCCTAATTTCTGCCCCGGTCTGTGCCGAAAATGCCGTCAGACAATCCTCACAAAAACAAGTCTCTGGAAGGATCGGATCCGGTTCTTCAAACTGGGCGTGCCAATGCACGTAATCCATCCAGACTCCATCTACCTGGTACCGGGTCAATAAATCTCGTAATTGCTGAAATCGATAATTTTGGAAGGCCTCGTTTGATGGACACACGCCCATAAACCAGGAGGCGGCCTTTACTTTATGGCCAAACTGATTGATCGCATGGGCCTCAGGATGTTGATCAACATACCCTTTGCCATTGAGGGTGGCAAATTCTGCATAGACTTTGAGGCCTTCTTCTTCAGCCCTGCGCATCAAGACGGAATCGATCGAGCCACTGTGCAAAAAAACTGCATTCACTCCTAACGAATTGAGGTCGTAACCTCGTTCCCATAATGGCTTGGGATGGCCGTAGATTCCTTTAGTCTCTACCGTCGCATTCATTTGAGCATAACCTAAAACCACCTTGGCTACACACATCAGGAATGTCAAAGCGAAACATTTCATACTATTCATTCTGATCGTCCTTAAAAGATTTATTTAAGCTCATGCAATCGCTGATTGGTGACGGATTTTGAATCCGAGATTTTGCCGAAACCAATATACCCAAGGTCGTGAATCAGGTCCGCATACTTGAAAGTAATGAACGGAATTTTGTCAATGACCTCAAATAAAGATAGCCATCCTTTGAAAATGACTCTGATCATACTTTCACTCTCTATGCTGAATCCAGTCTCGGCATCTCATGGCGCATGCACCGAACAATAGCAGATAGACCTCACTGTATGCCACCCAGATTTAAATTGGCGACTGGGAAGTGCAGCCCAGATCATGAGCAGAACACTGAAATGCCCGCATAAAATAATATTGGTTCACCCAGACCTGTTGAGCCAATCCTGACCGAGGGTAAGTCTGCTCGACCGGCCAAAAATTGTAAGACGCACATAGATAATTTGAAAATAATGAACGAGCATGTGCGGGTCCTTCTTTGATCAAATCCGGAAGCTCTAGCTATGATGAAAACGCGCTCAATCGCGATTCATGCGATCACCAAAACATTGATATCGGACAAAAACTTTACTAAAGAACAGGTAATAGCGACATTAAATGGATTTCAACCTGCTTCAAATGATGTGGTGGTGGTCATGTATTCGGGACATGGTTTTCGTTTTTCCGACCAAAGTGAAAGATTTCCTCAGCTGGATTTACACTATAACGAATACCAGGAATTCGGACCACAATCCTGCCTTAATCTCCAAGAAATTCACGATGCCATCATCAGCAAGGGGTGCTAGACTAATGTCATTATTAGAGATTGTTGCAACAATGACATTGTCGCACCAAAGCAAATGGGCAATGGTTTTTTTGGCCGCGCGATCTGCGGTGAATCCGAGCATTCCCAAATTGCAGGCATTCATTTTGGAGTCGAGTGGAAGTATTATTGCTGCCGGTGCCCAAGAGAGTCAATCTTCTTGGGGATCCAATAATATGGGAGGATTTTTTACGAATGGTTTGATCGGATCAATTAGAGATGAGGTGAGTAAATTAAAGCCCAGTGATCAGCCAAGCTGGCAGGATATTATGGTAAAAACTAAGGCGAGTACTGAAAAAAAATCTCAGATGTGCAGTAATTGCAAAGTACAAAACCCAATCTACCTGGCCAAGGTGCATTAATTTTTGTACTTATTCTGCCCCGGTGGTCTAAAACCCTGTCGGGCACTGATGACCAGTGAAGTTAATGACACCCTGACTTTGCATTCCCAACCTCCAATTCACCGGCTACGATGAATTCGGTGAGTGCCCCGTGGACGTCCAGACTAAAACAACGGAAGTGATCAGTTGACAAAATCTCAACAGTCTGAGCCTGTGCATTGTCGATGATCACTTGATGTGACGAATCCGGCACTTGAGTGAGGCTCCACATATTTGCATTGCTCCACAAACCAGATCCACCCAACCACTTGTTGACTTTCGAAAACTCAGCGTATTTGACGTAATCAAACTTTACTGCCAGGTCTTCGGGGTAAGATTGGAAGGCGTAGGCTATTACTCCGACTTGCAATGTATCTGGTAAATCAGGGCGAGCAAATGTGGACCGATGTATCCATTCAGAAGCTCCGATATCTCTGCTATACAATCTAAAAGTAAAATCCTCGCGCGTCATTCTTAATTCTGCCCTCGTATTGGCTCTGATAAAGGGCTCAACCATACTGCTATTATTAGTTGTCGACTTCGTTTCAATGGAGGGTTGATCGAACCTGGTTCCGACGACGTTAAATACATAATTTTCGGAGTCTCCCTTGGGGTTGCGTGCCATTAATCCACCCAATTGAGTATCATTGCTGATGTCGCCTCCCTGGTTAGGTCCCGATGCTTCCTCAGCTTCTACTACTGATCTTACATCGAAATTGCCTACTACATTTTTATATAAGAATCCTGCCGACTCCGCCTGAAACCATGGACAATTATTTTGGCAGACATCATGGTCGATATCTAAAATGAGCTTCCCGTTGGCCACTGATATCAGATGATATTCTGGTTGATGTGACAACCACGAGGGATCGAGTGAAGTACCGTCAAAGTCATCGCTTAAGGTGCAGATTTGTGTCCAGCCAAGGTGGCTCGATCCAAGCAGAATCCACATTCCGCACAAAAAAAGAAGGGTTCGTTTTTTCATTATCGCACGTTTGTTAGGGGAGCGCTCCAGGGTATCGATACGCCTAGCCAAGCAGTCGCCCATCGATCCATCCTAGAGTCTCTTTCATAGCTCATGCAACAATCTTTCCAAACCATTGCGACGCATTTTTCTTGAGTGAAGTGACGATGTATTGATATGCTTTTGAGTGCATTTTAGCGCTTCCGGACGCAACCATTTGAGTAATTTATTTTCCCACTCGATCGGGAAAATCCGTGATGATGCCATCTACACCCAGAGATTTTATGCGCTTAATATCTTCAGGTTCATTAACCGTCCAGGTATAAATTTTGAATCCCGCTCGTTGAATCGCGGTAACATTTTCTTGATTAAGCGATTTAAACCTGGGATGGATGGCCACAGCTTGTAAGGCCTTTCCAATTTCTAAGGCTTCTAATGGGTCGTCTTTGGCCAATACCCCGATGGGAATGCGCCCATCTAGTTTTCTGAATTCAGCTAAGGCGTCCCAGTGAAAACTGGAAATTAGAAAGTCATCAGGTTGCCACTCGTGATTATCAATATATTTATTGAGAACTCGAGCAACCTGGGGTGCCGTATTCGCTCCTTTTAGTTCAACATTTAATTTCACCTGCCGATTTATTAATCGCAGCGCGTCTTCCAATTGTGGAATGCCTTGGCCGTTTTCAAGTCGCAATTCATCTAATTGCTTTTTATTAAAATCTTCAATATTGCCGGTACTTTGTGTTAGCCGGTCCACTTTTTGATCATGAAAAACGACCAGCTCCTGACTTTTAATTTGAAACACATCGATTTCAATCATATCAACGCCTAAATCAATGGCTTTCTGGATGGAGGCCAAAGAGTTTTCAGTTTCATGACCCATGGCTCCGCGATGACCAATTACCATCACCGCTGGATTCTGAACGACCGAGGCAAAGAGTGTCAGCATGGCGAGGATCGCGGCAAAATACACTGGGTGGACTTTAATTGATGTAGGAAATGTCATACACTTGTCGTATTTATCTTGAATATTAGGTTGATGGAAATCCACTTTCCAATTTCGTTAGTCTATCGAGCGACCGCATAAATTAGGAAATTAGGAATATCAAATTCACTGCAACTTCAATCACCCACAGGCTATCGAATATTACTCCGGCCTATTTCTTTAAAATATTCGAGCTTTTCTTTCAGATGCTTCACTTTTGCTGGATGGGTACTGTATAGATTTATAGTCTCTCCTGGATCTGTGGCTAAATTATACAGTTGTCCTGGGGCAGCTGGATCTGTATCTTGCAGAGCATAGGCTCGCATACTCCAAGCACCTGCTCGCTCGTAATTATTTCCCCCAGATCCACGATGATCCAAGTATTTCCAATCGCCACTCCGAATGGATAGATCCAGTTTGATGGTTTGCTGCAGAAGATAATCACGCACAGGTTCATTACCTTGGGTACCTAGCCAGATTGGGAGCATACTAAATCCGTCTTCCGCAGCGGTAGAGGGCAATTTGAAACCTACCAGCTCGGCACAGGTCGGCATGATATCCGTCAGACTTAGAAGCTGGGTGCTGGTCGATCCCGGCTTAATTTTTCCTGGCCAGCGCACTATAAATGGCGTGCGATGACCCCCTTCCCATTGATCTCGCTTCACACCACGCCAGGGGTAAGCACCATCGTGGTGGTACGAATTGCGCATATCAATGACTGAGATCACTTCTGGCCCATTATCACTGGCAAATATGACCAGCGTGTTTTCTGAGACTCCCAATTCGTCCAATTTGTCTAACAGCTTCCCTACGACATGATCCATTTCGAAAATAAAATCACCGTGCGGGCCAGCATTTGTCTTTCCTTGAAATGACCTGGCTGGAAAAGATGGCAAGTGTACTGCCTGCATCGAATGAAATAAAAAAAATGGTTGTTCAGGACGATTACGAACGTGCTTTTCAAGAAATGATAGGCTCTTCTCTAAAAAAACCAAATCTACTTCTTCATGATCGAAATTATCCGCTACCAAACCAGCTCTGCAGTCGACGCTATAAGCATGACTGGGTAGCTTGCTTTTATCTAATTTTTTCGTAGGTGGTACGGGTATCCGATTATTCTCCACATAGGCATAGATCCAATCGGTGGTAGGGCAAGAAACGGTGCCAAAAAATTGATCGAACCCGCGATCAACCGGTCCATCGGGAATAATCCGGGAATAATCCACTTTCCGTACTCCGTCCACCGAACCATCGGTAATCAAAGTGCCTGCAGAATCAAAAAAAGACATACCCACATGCCACTTCCCAATGCAGGTGGTGGCATAGCCCTGGTTCTGCAACATTTGAGGGAGAGTTAGTCGGTTCGCCTCAATGAGGCATGGTCCCTGAACTCCGACAAATACACTCTTCATGCCCGTCCGAAAGGCCATGCGACCCGTCAGAATGCTATAGCGCGTGGGCGTACAAACTGTTGATGGACTATGGGCATCGGTGAAACGCATGCCTTCTCTAGCCAGTTGATCCAGATTTGGGGTCGGGATTTTCGAAGTTGGATTGTAGCAAGCCACATCACCGTAACCCAGGTCATCAGCTAGGATCAACAGGATATTTGGTCGACTCCCAGCCTGTGCGGGTAAAGCAGTAGGTACCCAGCCAATCTGGATAGCCAGAAAAAATATCATCTGCAAAACATCGAATCTCATAGCTAGGTCTGTTGAGTTTGCCCAAGGTTGAAAACTGCCTTGAAAATAGGAATTCTGCTCAGCGATCTGAAAGATCAAGTACGGGAATGTATCAGCATCTACTATGATCTTAGGGTCAGACAAGGCGACTGGGCACAGGCAGGCCGATAGCCCGGCCGCGTGCTCTGCCGGCATGTGGTACTTGGCCAGGTCACGATGGGGCCGAGAGAGATTAGAAACGATTCCACAATTTTTGTAGATGGGCTTCCAACCAGAAGGGCCCGTGGCTGCACTAGAGATTTATTAAATTTGAAAGGTAAAAGACAGAGCATTTCCCAAATTAAATATGCGTATCAGCCAAAAAACCAAAAGCATAACGATCGCGGTACTACCCTTTCAAGTAGTTGATCTGGACCAGCGGATCACAACTTTTTTTCATGGATTTACCGAAGATCTCATTTCAAACTTCTCTAAGTTTATCGGCCTTTCCGTCATCTCGTCCTTTTCAACGCTACAAATCAAAGATGTTTATGATCAGACGGAAATTGAAAAATTGGGAGCCGATTATCTAATTTATGGAACGGTTCGTCCCCTACGAGAAAATCTTAGAATATCCATTCAACTCGTAAAGTCGGCCGATCAGAATCTTGTGTTTGCGGCACAACATGATCAAGCCATAAGTTCACTCTTGGAGGCTCAAGATGGAATTGTTCAACAAATTGTGAGTGTGCTCCAAGAAAAAATTAACTACAACCTTTTATCACATTCCTATCGTAAATCCGCCGTTGATCTAGCCGCCTATGAAAACTATCTCTTGGGCATGGATGTGCTGCGCAAGGGTACGGCGGAGAGTGATGTCAAAGCGAGGGAAATTTTTCATGCTGCTTTAAAAATCGATCCACAGTTTTCCCTGGCTTATACTGGATTGTCCTTGAGTTATTTCAATTTCTGGTCATGTCTTTTGTGGCATCGGTGGGATGATTCACATAAAGGAGCCCATAAATATGCCTTAAAGGCCATAGAAATTGATCCCAATGATTATACGGCCCTGGGTGTGTTGGGCAGAACTTATGCTTATTTGGAAGAATATGAAAAGGCCGAGCACTGTTTGAGGAAATCTCTTAGAATGAATCCAAGCGACACCTCCCATTTGCTCAGGGTTGCATACTCACTGACGTATTTGGGTTATCCAAAAGAATCGGTGGAATTGTACGAGAAAGCCTTGCTCTTAAATCCCTTCCATGGAGATTCATACTATGCCTACGGTGCGAGTTTCTACCTGGAATCAGGGGATTTCGAAGCCAGTATTTCCCTGAGTAAAAAAGTGAATTTTGATGTTTGGATAGATTTTCCAGCTTGTGTTGCTGCCGCGTATTTTCAGGTGGGTGACGAGGGCAATATGTGGAAATGTTGGAAAGTGTATCTGGAGCAATTTCAAAAACACATTTATACTTCTGATAAACCGATGGAAGCTGAAGCCCTGACCTGGCTAAAAACCATTAACCCCTATCGAGGATTTAGCTACCTAGATCCCTTAATCGATCACATCAGATCTCAGAAGGGTATTGTCAGTAAAGCCAAAGCTCTACCGCCTGAGCCCACATTGCCAGCCCAATTTCGGCAAAGTGGAGATGTCTGGAATTTGAGATACCAAAATAAGTCTCTAATCCTCAAGGATGCCAAAGGGTTTCACGACATACATAGACTGATGGCTGAACCTTCGAAAGAAATTCATTGCTTGGAGTTGATGAATGCCGCTGTCGAGGAAGCAAGCCCAACCTTTGCTTTAGATGAAAAAGCCAAGAGAGAATACCAAAACCGTATTCAGACGTTGCAGGAAGAAATTCAAGAAGCAGAGGATCTTCAACATCTGGAAACGGTAGGCAAGTTGCGAGAAGAATATGATTCGATTTTGTCACAACTCTCCAATTCACTTGGATTATCGGGTAAGTCACGCAAGGTGGGTTCAACCACCGAGAAGGCGCGTTCAGCAGTAACCTGGCGAATCAGAAGCACCATAAAAAAAATAAAAGAACAACATCCTGCCCTGGCCACCCATCTTTCCAAATCCATTAAGACCGGCACCTTCTGCGCCTATCTTCCTGAAAACCAGATACTTTGGGACCTGTAAGGTGACCATTTCGGCTATTTGATTTTTGAACTTACATCGTGAGGCATCGACTTACGCCTTAGAGATTGAGTGTACTTATTATCAAATTCAAAAAAAAAAATCAAATATGCCGACTCCACTAGAAATCCTATTAGATCCCATTTCTCTAATGGCCTTATCCATGTATTTTGGACTGATGGCATGGGAAGCATTATTTCCTGCCCGGCAGCTGCCTGCAGTCAAGCATTGGAAAATCAGAGGGCTGATATCCTTTGTGGTTTATTTTTTCCTTTCTTCCTATTTACCCTTATTTACTGATCCTTTTTTATCGCAATACCAATTTTTCGATTTAACAAGCCTGGGAAATATTGGTGGTGGCATTCTTGCCATTGTGGTATATGAATTCGGGGTATATGTCTGGCACCGGGCCATGCATAAATCGAGAGTCCTTTGGCGTGTGTTTCACCAAATGCACCACAGTGCCGAGCGGATGGACACTTTTGGCACCTTCTATTTTAGCATTTTCGACATGATCGGATTTACCTTCCTCGGCAGTATCTGCCTGGCCCTTTTAATTGGTGTAACACCCCAGGCGGTGACCGTTATGTTACTCGGCACGACTTTCCTGGGAATTTTCCAACACACCAATATCAAAACACCCCGATGGTTGGGATACATCATTCAGCGACCAGAGAGTCATACGTTGCACCATGCAAGGGGTATTCACAAGCATAATTATTCTGACCTACCCATTTTTGACATGCTATTTGGAACTTTCGAAAATCCGAAGAATTACGAGCATGAAACTGGATTCTATGACGGTGCCTCGGCTAAAGTGTTAGAAATGCTAACCTTCCAGGACATTAACAAAACCATCTAAATCTAACAGCATGACATCCATATGGAATAAACTGAAAAGCCGCACATTCCTTACGGACGGTGGCTTAGAAACAGATTTAATCTTTAACAAGGGAATCGATCTTCCTCATTTTGCGGCCTTTCCACTTATCGAAGATCCGCTGCAATCGAGTGCACTTGATGAGTACTATTGCGATTACTTAGAATTGGCCAAAGCCAAGAATACTGGTTTTATCCTAGAGAGTCCGACTTGGCGGGCCAACTCGGAGTGGGGGTACACATTGGGCTATTCAGACCAGGAATTATTCCGAGCAAATCAACATGCCATCGAGCATCTTCAAAAACTAAAAGTAGGGTACCAAGATGAGATCGCTGACATCTTAATTAGTGGATGTATCGGTCCGAGGGGGGATGGCTACATGGCCAATGGCGCCATGACTCCCGGTGAGGCAGCTGCCTATCATCATTTGCAGATCGAAGCTTTCAACCAGAGTGGAGCCGATTTTATCTCCGCCCTTACCATGACTAATATCGATGAAGCGATGGGTATCAGTGAAGGTGCTAAAGCACTCGGGATTCCGGTTACGATTTCGTTTACGGTAGAAACGGATGGAAACTTGCCTAGCGGAGAAAGTATTGCCGAAGCGATTTCCAGTATTGACGCCCAGACCGACCGCTATCCTATGTACTATATGATTAATTGTGCACATCCCTCGCATTTCGCCAATCAACTGACCGATAACCATGATTGGAATCAAAGAATTCATGGCATTCGTGCCAACGCTTCATACAAAAGCCACGCTGAATTAGATGCCTCGGTAGAACTCGACAAAGGCGACAAAGCAGATCTGGGGAAATGGTACCATACTTTGGGCAAGTATTTGCCCAGTCTGCAGGTTTACGGTGGATGCTGCGGAACGGATGTATCTCATATTGAATCCATCTATCAGCACATTTTCGATTAGCATCAGATGCAGCTCGATTTCCTTTCGCGCGATGTCCCTGGTGAAGGCTGAGCAGAATTTTTCCGAATGCATCGACAGGGGTGCAAGGCAGGAAATTATTGGAAAAATACTAATATCATGGATCAAATGAAGATTTAGAGGTGCAAGCACACCTTTCATCCATCAAATGATCCAGACGTGAATAAAAAAAATAAGTCAAATCGCGAGGTGTCATCCGACCGGCGTTCCTTCCTTAAGAAAGGTGGAGTCGCTGCCTTAGGAATCTCCCTGCCGCTGCCAAAACAGTTTGCATTTGATGCGCCACCAAAGAAACTTCGCATCGGGATTGTAGGTGGTCGATTCGGCTGTTCTTTCCAATTTCATGAGCATCCTGAATGCGTGGTCGAGGCGGTGAGCGACCTCCGTCCAGAACGACGAGATCGGCTGATGAAAACTTATCGATGTTCGAAATCATATGCCTCACTAGATGAATTGGTCAAAGACAAAAGCATCGATGCGGTGGGTCTTTTCACGGAAGGGCCCAACCATGTAAAGCATGCACTACGATGTCTATCCCACGGCAAACATGTGCTTTGTGCAGTACCGGCAGTTTGGGGTTCCGTAGAGGAGGGCTACGCTTTACTGGAGGCTGTGAAACGGTCCGGTTTGACGTATATGATGGCGGAAACCAGTTACTATCAACAATCGACCATTTCAGCCAGGAAATTCTATCAAGCGGGTAAATTTGGTGACCTTTATTATTGCGAGTCCGAATATCAACACGATGGACTGGAAGAACTGTATTTCGAAAATGGAAAACGGACCTGGCGACATGGTGTAGCGCCGATGCATTACCCAACCCATTGTACTGCACATCTAATCGGGGTTACCGGCGAGCGACTTACGCAAGTCACTTGTCACGGTTGGGGAGACGATGACCCCATTTTAAAGGACAATGTGTATGGTAATCCGTTTTGGAATGAATCTGCCATGTTCACCACCAATCAAGGGAAAGCTTTTCGAGTGAACGTCTGGTGGAAGGGGGCCCATATGGGGTGCGAACGGGCACAATGGATCGGCAGTGAAATGAGCTTCTATACCGACAATCGTTTGGGGATGGATGCCACACTGGTTGAGAAAACGGAGGTGCTGGGATCTGATGACGCGGGCTTTATGCGATCGGAAGCGAAGGTGACTCCTTATGAACAACCTGAATGGTGGGCTACTGAATTGTTGCCGAAACCCTTGCGGCATCATAGTGGTCATCATGGGTCCCACACCTTCATCACGCATGAATTCGTAGATGCCTGCCTTAAGGCGAGAAAGCCTTCGGTTGATATTTTCGAAGCCCTGGCCTATACCATTCCCGGGGTGGTGGCACATCAATCGGCCCTGCAGGGAGGCACCTCCTTGGCCATTCCGCAGTTTGATTGACGTTTGCTCTGATCCATGTGGTCAGAAAGGTGCTACCACCGTTAAGGCAAGGTAACCACGAACCAGAACACCTTCCATGCCCAGACCATCAGGTACCACAGCGACCTATTTGTTAAGGGCCAGACCGCCCTTGAGATGCTTCACCCATTCCGGGGTGGTACATGCCAATTATTGTCTAATTGACCCTGTAATGAGCAGATGTCTCACCGAACCTGCGTTCTTATCTTAAAGGGTATCAGGTGCCATCCTCTTCCCTCGTGTGTCCCAATCGATGCTATCCGATAAAATCGGCTAGCCCATCATTCGATAGCCTTGAGATGCCAACAAGGCTTCTCCGACGTAAAATTCCTAACTTGATAACAAAATCAGCTAGGTGGAAAGAAAAAAGGGAAGGAATGATATTAGATGGTGGCTGATATTAAATAGTTAGCAGCAATAAAATATGAAGTTCCTATTAATAATATCTTGTCTTGTAATTAATTTCCAGGTTTTTGGACAGAAAAGGATATTGAAGAGGGCGAAGCAGGCACAGGAATTCTACGAGAAAGGGGATAAGGAAGAGGCGGTGAAGATTTATGAGGATTTGGCGAACAGATATCCGAAAACAGAACAATATGGAAAGAATCTTTTCAATACTGCTAAGATCTATGATGAGTTAGACAGGGATTCACTGGCGATATTATTCTATTCTAGGATTCTTGATGCAGACTTGGAAGACGCAGAAGAGGATAATACTAGGGGGATCTTTGAAACACATGCAAACTATAAACACTACTCGGCTGTAAATTTAGGGGCAATTGAGTACAACAATCAGGAATTTGAGAAAGCCTTGAACTACTACAAGTTGGCAAGAACCAAATACCGCTATTTTAACTATTCTGGAACAGACATTAAAAACAATAGCATGGGACTAGCATCAAGAATCTCTGATTGCTACCTAGAACTTGATAGTATTGAAAGCGCCTTAGTATCTCTATTACCTCATGGACTAACAACTTCACCCAATCCAAAGAACTATATAGCTGATATAATCCTAAGATTAGTAGAGCAGTATTCGAACAGACAGAAATTTAGAGACGATCTATTTAAGGCAATAGAGAAGTCGGAACAAATCGAGGGAGGACTTGAATTAGAAATGTACAGTCGACAAATTAGAATATATCCGTACATGAGGCCTACCATATCGAAGGATGATTTAAGGAAATCGATGTTGATTGCGAAACTGAAGTAAAGCTGCTAACAGGCCACTAAGACGTCATATTGGCTAACGCAAATCAGAACTGGAATAATCGTATTAAGTTTGTTAAATTGAGAGTGATAGCAAGAAAGTAAACTGCTTTGGATTGCTAGCCAATACAGACGCTTGTGGCCGGACCGTTATATGGCATCAAAAAATAGAAAATGAGTACAAGTAATCATAGTGTGACGGCCCCCTAGATAATCGGACAGATCTACAAAAAATTTTTGTAGTTATGGACATGAAAATCACAGAAAAGGGGACCAAGAAGTTCACTAGGCAGGAGAAGTTAAAGATCCTTAAAGAAGCAAAGGAGAAAGGCGTGGGAGTGACACTAAACAAATATGGTGTGTACCAAGCGACCTATTATTATTGGAAGAAGAAATTTGTGATATATGGAGAGGAAGGTTTAGGCCATAGTAAACAGAAGGATTTGGAGAAGAAGCTCAAGCAGCTGGAGCAAGAGAATAAAAAGCTAAAAGAGCTGTTGGGTAAAAAGGAGCTTGAAAGTGAGCTCAAGGATGAAATGCTAAAAAAAAAGTATCCCGAGCTGAGAAAGAAGGGCTAGTGGTTGAGTATATGGGTAAAGGAATGAGAAGGGATGATTGCTTGTCAATAGTTGGGTTGACAAAGCACCAATTGTACTATTGCCAAAAGGGTACTAGGCCAGGAAGGCAACCTACAAGTACGACGATTCGGCGTGATCCAGCTACTGGAGATTATTACGAAATTGACAATGTACAGGTAGTGGATAAAATCGTGGAGATTAAACTGGACCCAGATCATACGAACTGGTATCGCATGATTACAGTCAATCTGGCGATAATGGGCTATTACATTAACCACAAAAAAGTTTACCGACTCATGCAATCATACGTACTACTGGAGCCACCTAGAAAAGCCAAAGGCAGAAACTTTGTCAAGTATCGACGAGCAATACCAGAAGGCCCGTTGCGAATATTGGAAGTGGACATTAAATATGTTTGGATCTATGGGACCAGAAGACATGCCAAGATACTGACCATTGTGGATACCTTTACCCGATATGCCCTCTATTGGACGGTTGGCTATTCGGTAAAAAGTACCCAGGTTAAGGAGTCCTTTGAATATGTGATCGCCGAGTATTTGCAACCGGCAGACCTATTGAACCTTCAAGTGGAAGTGGAGTTGAGGAATGACAATGAGAAAGTTTTCGCGGCCAAAATGATCCAGGACTTTTTCAAAAAGAATCATATCACACAACTCTTTACTCATCCTTATACACCGGAAGAGAATGGACACATTGAGGGTTTTCATAGTATTATTTCCAAGTCACTACAGCACGATAAGTTCACCAGTATTGAGGCTCTGGAAAGAAGACTTGAAAGATTCTATCTCCGATATAATAATGATAGAACTCATAGTGCAACCAAAGGTGTGCCACCAGCAAAATTCTGGGCATTGCATGAGATGCAACAGATAGAAATGGAGATAACTGAAAAAAACAAAATACGATTCAAATTAAATGTACCGTATCAAGACATTCTAACCTTACAGAACATTGATAAATATGAATATCGAGGATTAAGAGCTTGAGAGAGACTCTCGCATTATTTGGAAGCCCTCAATGGGCTGACAAATAAAATGAAAGTATAGCAGGCCTGCATATACCTCAACATCGAGTCTCAGTCACTCTCAGTCGACTCTCGCTAAAAGCCAAGTTATATGTTAATTTTCTTATTTTCTTAACCTTGTAGAAAATTGTCCGAATAATAGGGGGCTGAGACACATAGAATACCAATTTTTATCAGCTCAACAGTTTACAATCTTGTTGATCTTAGATCGGAACTTGAGAATTTTTTAGTTACTCTTGGATATGACCCCAAACTTAGTTCAGAATCTGGGTTTCCTGATCAGACTCCCGATTTATCTCCTTGGGAATCATGTCTTCCAGTTTTAGATAAATCGTTTATAGTTATACTTATAATAGATAACAATTATGGTGCAAAACTCACTTGGGAAAATTTTGATGATGTTTCAAAGAGAGCCAAAATTGCACCAACACATGGAGAATATAGATATGCACAGTTAAAATCTAAAAGACTATTAGTCTTTATAAGAAAAGAAATTTTGACCTTCTATCAATCTTACAGAAAACTACTAAAGGATAACTCAGAAGAAGATACTGAGACTAAAATGAAGGAATTTTTACCAGACAGGATTGACTATAATGTTTTCAAATTCGTTCACGAAGTAAAAACTACAAAACCTATACCCTGGATCAAGGAATTTGAAACAGTTGTTGATGTAAAGACTGAAATTCAACAAAAATTAAATAATGAGCTTGCCGAAGTATTTTTGGCAAAAGAAAAACACATTGATACCCTTATCAAAGGACTTAATCAAGTCTTACATGCCTCCTCAAAGGATAGAAGACTGGAGATTATTCAACAGCTTAATGTTAAAAGTGAATTAACTGAGAAGTATCAAATTGCTCAAGATAGATTGAAACAATACCAAGATGAGTTGATGAAAATAGCAGAAAATGAGACTAAAAAGAGAGAAGATTTAGAGCAGCACATTACACAATTGTCTTCAGAGATAGAAGATTTAAAGAATCAGTCAGATCATTATCGATTGATTGCATCAAACAATAGTAATAATTTAGAATTCACACATTTTGAACATGTTCCATGTCAAGGTTGTGGATGCCATGGAACATTAGATTGTCTCAATAGAGGCTTAGGAGATGTTTTTAACTGTCCAAATTGTGGACTCCCGTATTGTAGAAATTGTGTTGCTGAAGGAGATATTTGTGATAACTGTAAACATAGTACACAATGAATGATGCCATATAACACTAGACATGACTCCATGCCTCCCTTTGGTCGTCACAGAGCATGTCATTTCCGTTATGTAGAATTCTTAAAAATGAATATCAAACATGTATATAAAGAAAGTTGTAATCGAGAATATAAAGTCCATCGATCATCTAGAAATTGATTTTAGACCTCCTTATTCAGGGTGGCATGTTCTTCTTGGAGATAATGGAGCTGGCAAGTCAACAATCCTTAAGTCGATTTCTCTCTGCATGCTTGGTGAAAGGCAGGGCTATTCACTAAACCAAGATTTTAGAAATTGGATAACCAAAGGTCAATCGGAATCAAATTGCAAAATTGAAATTCTATTAGATGAGGAACAAGATGCTTTGGCTAGTAAATATGGTACTGACGTGACCTATAATATTAAAATCGATCAAGAAGGAAATCTAATATTTCAATTTGGATCAAAGGGCAAAAAAAAGAGAATTTTTCCAATCAATCCTTCGCACGGTTGGTATAACGCGGGTTTCGGACCGTTTAGAAGGCTTGGACCTAAGGAAACTAAAAATATAACTTTTTCGGATGGAAACATAGAGAATCATATTACTTTATTCAATTCAAGTTATAGCCTAACTGGAGCTGTCCAATGGCTAATGGAACTAAAATTCGAACAGCTGAATACCAAGTCATCTGGAGGTTTATTCGAAAAAGTTACATGGTTTCTGAACAACTCGAATTTGTTACCTGAAAATGTTGTAATTGATCAAGTTGACCATCAAGGAGTGTATTTTACTGATGGAAACAATAGTGAAATCGATATTAATGAGCTCAGCGATGGATATCAATCTATATTTAGTCTTGCTATAGAGATACTACGGCAAATGAGTAAGAGATTTGAAATATCAGCAATTATTAAAAAATTAGATGACGTATATGTATTGGACGCTACTGGAGTCATCATGATCGACGAAATTGATATTCACCTTCACCCGGAATGGCAATCAAAGATTGGAGACTGGTTTAAAAGGAATTTTCCAAAAATACAATTCATCGTTTCCACGCACAGCCCCATTATTTGTCAAAGTGCAGATCAAGGATCAATTTGGAAAATAGAGCACCAAAAATCTGATAAAGATTCTAGGGAAGTTACAGGTCAAGATTTCAAAAGAATGGTATTTGGAAGCATTATTGATGCAATGGGGACTGACAATTTTGGTGATCAAAATGTTGAAAGGTCGGAGAAATCAAAAAAGATGCTAGAAAGACTTGCGTATCTAAATATCAAGTCGGTAAAAGGTAAGGCCACGGACGAAGAAAAATCAGAGTTGGAAGATCTTAGAGCCATTTTACCATCTGAATAATTAGCACAAATGATACAACTACCACAAAATGTGATACTGACAAATAGATCGCAAGGTTTTCTTAGACAATGGCAAAAGGCAATTGATGATGAACCTGATTATGAGTCTCAAATTAAGAAGGCAAAAAAATCCTGGGGGAAATCGAATAAGACCTTTGATGAAATAAAGTCGAAATTGCGTCAAATGTCTAATAGCACAAGAAGGTGTAATTACTGTGAGGATTCATATGCAGACGAAATTGAACATATATATCCCAAGGACATTTATCCAGAAAGAACCTTTATTTGGGAGAATTACTTATACGCTTGTGGACCCTGTAATGGACCAAAGAACAATAAATTCGCATTGATAGATGGAACTGTAAAATTAAATGACATTACACCACCTCGACCAATTCCTGATGGGCACGTTTTCATAAGACCTCCTTTAGATAGAATTGCCTTAGTCGATCCGAGAATTGACGACCCTCTTTACTTTCTTGAGTTAGACCTGATACAGACATTTAGATTCATTCCTTCTATGGACATTGATGCAATCGATTCCTTACGTGCTAAGTATACCATTGAAGTTCTAAGATTGAATGATCGAGAATACCTGGTAAATGCCCGTAAACACGCATATGAAAACTTTAGAGCAAGATTAAGAGAGTATATTACTCAAAGGGATCAGGGAGCCACTAGGGATGAGCTTTCAAATCTTATAAATGGAATTAGGGATCTTAATCACCAAACTGTATGGTACGAAATGAAGCGTTTTAGAGATTTGATTCCAGAGTTGACTGATCTTTTTGATAATGCTCCTGAAGCCTTAGAATGGTGAATGAACTCTACATAACAAGTGATACCACACCAGCCACCCTATCGGGATGATCGTTGGGTATCACCGAACCGTTGCAGGTAATACAAAACTGAACTAAAATGAAAAAAGTATTAAAAAAAATTGGACTTGCCATACTCATTTTGTTAGTTGGGTTTGTAATCATTAAATGGAATAAAATTGTTGAGTCTTATCATTATGCTCAACATAGAAAACCTGAAAATAGACTTCATTATTTTCAAGACTTTCAAAATTATGTCAATACACGAACTATTGAAAAATCTTCTAAACCTAGTAAATTAAAAGTTTCTGACACCTTAATGATGCTACCAGAAAACTTTTTAACTCAAGATTCTTTGGCAAATACAGAGCATTACCTTGATTTTTTGCGTTATGAAGGCCTTTTAGTCTTAAAAGATGGAAAGATAGTTTATGAAAACTATTGGAATGGATTAACTGAAGACAAAACGCACCTAGCTTATTCAATTACAAAATCAATTATGTCAATCACAATTGGAATTGCAATAAGAGATGAACTTATTGACAGTAAAGACGATTTGGTAATTAAGTACCTACCGCAATTTAAAAAGACTTGGTACAAAAATGTAACAATAGATGATTGTTTGGATATGGTTTCTGGAGTTAAATGGGAAAACGATAATCCAATGATGATGAAATTTATGTGGAAATGGGGATGGGATTTAACTACTGCTGAAGAGTTTTTAATGGAAAGGGAGGCATGGCACAGTCCTGGAGAACAAATGATATATAATTCAATGGATCCTCTAATGATTGGCCTAATACTTAAAAGTGTAATTGGAGAAAGAACAATTTCAGAGTACATTCATGAGAAACTTTGGGAACCTCTTGGAGCAGAAAATAATGCTTACTTTACAAACATAAATACAAATGATATAGAAGTTACATGGATGGGAATCAATGCCTCTTTAAAAGACCTCGCCAAAGTAGGACAATTATATCTTCAAGAAGGAGAATGGAATGGCAAACAAATAGTATCAAAATCTTGGATTAACCAATCTTATACTGCTCATAGAGAAACAACAAAGCCACAAGTAAATAATTCTTTAAGATTTGAATATGATACATATGGCTGGGGTTACAATAATTATTGGTGGATACCAGATGATACAAATGGTGATGAAATATTTGCTTGGGGCTCTGTAGGACAAACTATTTACATTAACCGACAAAAAAATGTTGTTGTGGTATCATTTCGTGCTAATCCATTAAATTTAGGAGGTCAAAGTCCTAATTTTCTCGATAGGTCAATGGTTGATTTTATGCAAGCCATTGGAAATAGTATGGAATAAAAAGTACTACCTGCAACACCGTGTATCGCTCATTGCGGCTGAATTCCTAATCGGAATTCATTGCAATTTGCTATCTTTCGGTTACGGCGGAAAATCATAGCTGATTTCCCGCAACAAGCCATACACAAAACCGTTGTAGCCAATCAAAGGAACTGATATGGGACTAAAAGGACTATCTCCAATGCTTCAAGTCGACAATATGGACGACACAATCAAATACTATGAAGACACTTTGGGATTCAAATGTGAATCTCGCATGGATGATGAAT
Organism: Saprospiraceae bacterium; assembly: GCA_965223215.1. Taxonomy (GTDB): domain Bacteria; phylum Bacteroidota; class Bacteroidia; order Chitinophagales; family Saprospiraceae; genus JABDMH01. The sequence goes on from CBDCVZ010000010.1 coordinate 2,956,835, forward strand.
GGGCACGAGTTGAAAGAGATGAAATCGCAATAATGCTTTCAAGTAGATATGGAAAGGAAAAAAATCAAAAGCCTATTATGACTGGAAGTATTTACATTTTCACCAATCCTGTGGATGATCTTTGGGAAGAATTGAAAAACAAGGTTAACATCGCATACCCAATTGAGACATTTGATTATGGAATGAGAGAATTTGCTATTTTAGACTGTAACGGATATATGCTCCAATTCGGACAAGGGGTAGAATAAAAAGCTGGCTACAACACTGGCTATAATCCATTGCGGCTTAAGTACAAAATCCATACATTAGAGATATAGAATGGCTCGATTCCTTACTCGGAACATTTCCTTCGGAAAGTTCCGCAACGGAATCATAGCCCAACCGTCGTTACTTGCCATTCTTTCCAAGAACTCGTTTTATCAAGTCTTTTAAACATTTATCACTACCTTCCTTAATAACAGAACTGTTTAAATGAAAAGATCAATTACACTTACTCTTGTAGCAATCCTATTATGCGCTCTCTCAACAACTGAAATCGACGCACAAATTGTAGAAATAGAATCAAGAGCCGATGGCTTTCTACCTCCTGTTATGTCGACGGAAGAAAGAGATGCTATAGTATCACCGAAGGATGGTTTGATTATATATAACGAAAGTGTGGGGAGACTTAACTACTTTGAAGCTGGTATTGGATGGGCAGAGCTATATAAAGGCTCTGTCATCGAATACTTCCTCTCTCTCCCCAACGGCATCCAAACCCTTTTAGATGCAGGAGAAACCCCATCTAACATACTCCTTGCAGGTGCTTCCACTACTGATTTCATAGGACTCAATCATGCGGGCGGAATCATATTCTATATGGAAAGCAACGGTACTGGTCTGGTCGCAGCTCCTGAAAACCAAATCACAGGAGTACAATGGGGGTGTTTTGGGGATGACCTTCCTGCAGTTCCAAATGTTCCTGATCCACCTTCGGGTCCAGGGGCAGAAATAGGAGATGGAATAACGAATACAACTGCCATATTGAGTGATTGTCCAACTGCTCCAGCTAATTTTGCCTGTACTAGTTATATGGGAGGAGGATTTAACGATTGGTTTTTACCATCAATAAAAGAGCTCGAAGAGATGAACATGAAAATTAATAGTGGCGGTTTTCCGACTGCGTTTTATTGGAGTTCTTCGGAGTTTGATGATAAGGATGCCTGGGCCCTAGATTTCCCCACTGGCAATCAGTTCAGGTTCAATAAGAGCAACAGCAGCGGCTTTCGGGTGCGAGCTATTCGGGCTTTTTAATGCCGACGATGAATGTCGGCACTTAGCTATTTATCAATTTATACCGCAAAGCGTTCGATTTTAATTTTTAATATGGCATTATATTATGATTTGCCCGTATTTAAGGAAGTGTATCAATTGATTCGTAAGATATTCGAATATATAAAGCACTTTCCCAATGAATATAAGTATACGATGGGTCGGGATATGAAAAGATACAGCATACAACTAGTGAGAAGCATTTATAGAGCTAATAAAGAAAAAGATAAACGAATATATTTAGAATCATTTTTGGATGATATTGAAGTCTTAAAGCTTGAAATTAGAATATGTACAGATCTGAAGCTATTGTCGTTGAATAAGAATTGTAAATAGAAACGGCAAGTAACAGGGTGTGATCATGTAAGTGCTCGTGCCTCACACCTCCAGATACACGAAATCCGTTGAACAAACCCGTTAGAGATCCCAGAAAAATCATCCTTGGAAATAGCTTGATCGGATTGGTTTTTGCCATAGAATGGATGAACCAAATATTCCAATCATGGCAACAATTGATGATAGGCTAGAGAAGTTCGATAATTATTTATTACTGAAAAATTTCAGCGATCAGACGAGGGCTAGTTACCTGAGGACACTACGAGAATTTGATAATTTTCGTAGATCGAAAGGAATTAGGGGCAGGTACGGCCAGGAGCAGGCCAAGTCTTATTTGCTGAAGCGAATAAAGAATGGGAAGTCTTGGAGTACGATCAACGGAGATTATTCTGCTCTGAGGAAATATTTTAGGGAAGTAGCCAATCTTACCTGGAGTTTAAAAAAGGTACCTCGGCCAAGAAAAGAGGAGAGACTTCCGGAGATTCTATCGAAAGAGGATGTAAGTAAGATCATAGAACATGCGGTAAATTATAAACACCAGGTATTTTTGACCTTCGTATATGCTACTGGTCTCCGATTGAGTGAAGCTTTGAACGTGAAGATTACAGACATAGACGGGAACCGAAAACAGATAAGGGTAAGTAAAGGTAAAGGGTCTAAGGATCGCTATATTACCATACCTGAGAGCTTACTAGAGCTGCTACGGAAATATTGGAGCGTGTATCGACCAATACAGTATTTATTTAATGGTAAAAGAAGAGGTAGTAGGTTCTCAAATCGTGCTGCACAGTGGAGCATGATCCGAGCCAAGGAGAGAGCTAAGATGACCAAACCAGCATCCATTCATACACTGCGCCACTGTTATGCCACGCATCATATAGAAGCTGGCACTGATTTAGTGTACTTACAAGAGCAACTTGGCCACAAGCACCTACGAACCACCGCCAGGTATGTGGCTGCCCATCCGCTAGACGCGGTTCTCTTCGCTTCAAGGTGCACTGCACCTTGCCCGACTCTGGTCGGATCGCTCGAGAATATGGAGGAACGTGTCCGACAAATTATCAAGCGATCCCGAAGGGCAAAGGTCCGGGGGACCTTTGAGCGCAGATAACCGCGAAGCGGGAGGGTTAGCCGATCAGCAGCATGTCGATCGGTTATCGAGAGACGGATCGATAGGGGATCTATTTCGACATTACGGAGAGCGATATATATCTACCTATAAACCAGATATACACAAGGTCAAATTCATTCGTGCAGTACGGTTGTGTAAGACACCGGCATTGGGAGGTCATAAATATGTGTGCAAAAGATGCGGCGATGAGTTATTTATCTATCACTCATGTGGACATGCTCAGTGCCCCCTTTGTCAGAGCATTAAACGGGCACAATGGCAGGATAAGTTGGGCAATAGATTGCTGGCGGTTCCTTATACGCATACGGTTTTCACCTTGCCACATCAACTCAATAGAATTGCTAAGCGGTATCCGAAGGCGGTCTACAATTTATTACTACGCAGTGCATGGCAGACGGTCAAACAAGTGTGTGCAGATCCGAACAATGTAGGGGCCCTACCAGGCATGGTAAGTATATTACATACATTCGGATCGGACATATTGATGACCGATTCCGGCCTTTTGGCCGGATGAAGATCCAGTGGATCTTCAAGGGAATCAACCACGAAGTGGATGGGAGAGCATATCCATGTGCATAGTCTGATCACCTTTGGAGGTATAAAAGCAAACAAATGGATTTGGCCAAAGAGAAAAAAGAAGATTGGATCCTATCGTGAGATGTGTCGAGTATTTAGGGAAACGTTTCTGTGGGGTCTTGACAATTTGATACTTCGAGGTAACATACAAGTACCAAACTATGAGTTATTGCGATCTGAGATATCGAATCGTCGTTGGAATGTAAGAAATAGCTATCCCACGATGCAAACAGGATTAATCGAAAATTACTTGGGACGATACATTAATCGTGTAGCCATATCTAGAAACCGGCTAAGGTACCTGGAAAGAGAAAAACAAGTACAAATCATCTACAACGATTACCGGAAACAAAAGAGAATCAGGCGGCACCTAAGGCTATAAAGACATTATCTCCTCTAGTGGCCATGCATCAAATGCTACAACATTTACTACCACCCTATTTTCAAAAATGCCGCTATTATGGTCTGCATTCCACGTCGATATTTGCTAAAGTCAGTAATCAAATACCCCAGCTATTAAGAAATGCAGGTCAAACCATTAGGACAGTGTTTCAGATCCTAACAGACTTGCTTGGGCTCACTCCTTTGGTATGTGATAAATGTCAACAAGCGGATTTGATCCAGATTCCAATAAGTTCAGATCGAAATTACATTGATCTCATCCTGAGTGCACCCAAAGGAAGGGCGCCTCCATCGCTAAACCCAAAGCCATGATGCAGACAAATACAAAGATAATATTGGGATGTGTACAGCCCCAGTTCTGTCCCAAAACAGCCAAAAGCAGCTGGATACAGACAAATGACAGCTGTCTCCCTATCGATATCTATACCATCTGTTCATCCAATGTAATGTACTCTAACATACACTTCCCAAAAGCGCCCAAATTCGTATCTTACCCATTAGAAGGGGTTAACGAGTTTCCCTAAAGACGGGTTCGTTCAACTGAAATGTCTGCGTCCATCTCATAATCTCTCAGATGGACCAGCACCTCCGGACTTTTCGAAGATAGACGCAGACATTCCTTTGAGTTATGCGCAATTAGATGAAAAATAAAACACCTTCATATCAGAACGAAGAATATTTTGATGAATACTATGCGAATGGATTGTTCCACCCAACAGAAGCGTATTCATTAATTCCTCATTCAAGAATCCAAATAAATGCTGAGGAGGACTCAATTGTTATAGGAGGGATTGACGATGATGTAGATTCGTATCTATGCTATCGAAAAGGAATGACTGGACTATGGGGACAATACAGAAGAGATAGAACATACTATCAGATAGGTGAATCATTAAAAGAATTTACACGAGGTTGGTATAAGTATAATCCAAATCATTGGGCTACGATGGATTCTAATACTAACATGAACGAAGTCAAGAATTTCTACTTTATAAATCAAGAACGTTATAATTGGTCAACAGAATGTTTCATCAAACTTATCGATGTTTTGGTATTGCTCAAAAATGACTCAAATATCTATATAAAAGGTCATGAAGATTGTTTGGATATCTCTGGGACAAATGGATTTTCAACAAGACCCAACACAAATATGGTGACTGTTTATTTAGATGACAAGGAACAAATAGTAAAGACATATTTAAAAGCTACTTTCTTTGATTATGATGTAAAATCGAATAATTTTAACTTGACTCAATTGGAAGAAAACGCAAGAATTATTCTTAATTGGATTAATAAAAGAAGCGCATAACAGGCTGCCATGACATCATATTGGCTGACGCAGATCGGAACTGGATTAATCGTATTAACTTTGTTAAATTGGATGGTGCAAGTATTGTGTTTGAGGGCTTGCAATTGCTAGCCAATACAGATGCATGCAGCCGAAGCCGTTAGTGCCAATAAAAATAAAATCCGAGATAAAGACACAAGAATCCGAGATTAGTATTATATATGATTTTGAAGCCCCTCTAAATTTGCGTTGTCCGGTCATCTTGCCAGACTAAACTAAAATTTAAAAAACTATGAGTAAAGTCATATTCATCACAGGTGCAAGTTCAGGTATCGGGTATGCAACGACTGAATATTTATTGGACAAAGGTTTTAAAGTGTATGCGGGGGCAAGAAGGGTAGAAAAAATGAAACCCTTACAAGAAAAAGGGGCAGTCATTTTTGAATTGGATGTAAGAAAACAGGATAGTATAGACCAAGCCTTTCAGGCCATCTTGGACAATGGAGGGCGGATTGATGCGGTTTTCGCCAATGCAGGTTATGGCGTGCAAGGCTGTTTTGAAACCGTTGACATTGAAGATGCCAAAGCAGAATTTGATACCAACGTATTTGGTCTGGCACGCACATTTAAAACCGTATTGCCGCAAATGCGAAAACAAAAATCCGGTAGGTTAATCGCCTGTTCGTCTATTGTAGGTACTGTTTCTGTACCAGGAATGCCATGGTATCCCGCATCCAAACATGCCGTGGAAGGCTTGTGCGACGGTCTGCGAATGGAGGTGAAAGATTTTGGAATTGATGTCGTAAAAGTCCAGCCAGGATATATCAAAACAGAATTTGCAGATGTGGCTTTTACTTATTTGGACAAAGCCATTGCTTCGGATGCAGGGCAAGCGTATCGTGAATACATGGAAAATTTCAAGTACAACTTTGACAAAGCATTGAATGAATCGGGAGCTGATCCGATAACCATTGCCAAAGCAGTCTATGATGCCATCGTAAGCAAAAGACCTAAACGAGCCTATCGGGTAAACAGCGATGCCAAACAAACGCATCTCCTGCATTCCACTTTTGGAGATGCAGCTATTGATAAAATAATGCCTATGATGTTTTTTAAAAAGCATTAAATTTCGCACGTACATTATTTAACTCTTATTATTTTTCGGTTATCGTCAAATAAATATTTTGCTATTTGACGATAGCCGAATTATAAAAATTCCATTTCTATCTTTCACAATATTTTCGCCATGCAAGACAAGTCAAATACTATTTTCACAGAAATTGAAATCAATGCAACGCCTGACCAAGTATGGAGTGTACTGACTGATTGGAATAAGTTAAAAGAATGGAGTAGTTCATTTATCGGTATCAAAGAAGATGAATTAAAGCAAGGCGAAGTTTCAACCGCTTATTTCAAAAATCCAATAACAGGTGGGGTAGTGGAATTTACGCATATTGTGACGGACTACGAACACGGAAAAATATTTGGTTGGTCAGGGGAACTAAATGCTCATGGTATGAAAGACCATCATATTTATACGATAGAGCCTACGGAAAAAGGAACGACCATCTTCAAACAGGAAGACGGGTTTCATGGTGCTCATAGCAAGTTTACCAATTTCCTCGCCAAGCATCAAATGAAGGCTACATATAAAAAATTCAACAAAGAGTTAAAAGCGAGAGTAGAGTCACTTTATCCAAAACAGTAATCAATTTCAAAAATATGCTAACTTATTTAGAAACTTATATCACCGCACAAAAGGCAGTAGGACTACATTTCATTTTACTCGGAATTGGATTGTTGGTGGTGGCAATCGTTGCACAAATTATGGGAAGTACTGCTCTTGCAAATGGAATAAAAACAGGTGTTTTGGTTTGTGGTCTAATGATGATTGTTTCTGGCATTGGGTATCGGATGACTGAAACAAAATTACTTAAAAATCAGATCCAGTTGTTTCAAAAAGATGCAGCAAATTTTCAACAGGTAGAAACGGAAAGAATGGCAAAAGTCATTAAGGATTACCCCCTTTATCAAATGGTATCCATAGCTTTAATTATTGCTGCATTAGTATTGATTTTTTTTACGAAAAATCCTTACTGGCAGGGCATCGCTTATGCTGCCATTATGATGTTTGTCGGTTTTATGATGATAGAAGCCTTTTCTCAATATTCCATCAAAGCCTATTTCCAGGCATTAAAAAAATAGTATAATGGCTGATGACAAAATTTTATCTGTTGACAATATAAGCCAACTAAATGAATTACTAAATCAAGGCAAACCAAAGCATCCGCTCATCAGCATAATAGATTTTTCAAAGGTTGATTTTCAGAAAAATGAACAACTTCTAAATGCGAGTTTCTCCACAGCTTATTATTCCATTTTACTAAAAACACTTCAATCAGGCAGCCTCAAATATGGTCGTCAAAACTATGATTTCCAAGAAGGGAGTTTATTCTTTATGTCTCCCAATCAAGTTTTCAAACTGGAATATACAGATGCGATTTATGGATGGGGTTTGGTATTTCATCCTGATTTGATACGAGGCAGCTCACTTGGCAATAAAATTAAAGATTATACTTTCTTCAATTATGCCGTCAATGAAGCACTCCATTTATCGGATGAAGAAAAATCAACTATTTCACGAATTGTCAATGATATTCAATTGGAAATTAATCGCTCCATTGACAAGCATAGCAAATCGGTGATCGTATCAGGTGTAGAATTATTACTCAATCATTGTATGCGATTTTATGACCGACAATTTATCACAAGAACAACTGCGAATAAAGATGTAATGGCTGTAGTTGAAAAAATTCTATTGTCCTACCTACGCTCTGACCAACCTCGCCAGAAAGGTTTACCTACCGTTGTCCAATGTGCGGAAGCAGTCAACTTGTCCAACAATTATTTATCAGATTTATTAAAAAAAGAAACAGGTAAAAGCACCCAAGAGCACATCCATTATTTTTTGATAGAAGAAGCCAAAACGAAATTGTTGACTTCCAATATTTCAATTAGTCAAATTGCTTACGGACTGGGGTTTGAGTACCCACAATATTTTAGCAAATTATTTAAGAAAAAGGTGGGTGTCACACCATTGGAATACAGAGGGGTGAATTAGAAAAGAAAATACTGGCACCAATAATTAAGGATTCGAGTGGTCTGCAAGACCCAACTGAATCCTGTGTTGAATGAGATCGCTAGGAGAATCCAAAGATAATTTGCGTGTCTGACTTAGTTGTGGAAGTCTAAAATAGAGTGAGAATATAGATATGGTATCGAGAATCTATGGTCAAGAGCATGTAGTGCACTAGGGCATGGTATGGATTGAATGGTTATGGACATAGGAATTTTATCTCGTGTCATGACACAAGTTCATTGAAAGATTGATTTTGAGGAGTTTTGACCTTTGCGATTGTTGGTGGACCTGTCTGAGGCGGAAGTTCAAGGCTGGGAATCAGAACACCGATATGACAAACTGGACATCGTTCCAGGTTGAGTTGCCAGTCTGCCCAAAATTGCAGCCAATGATCTGTGGTAGTAAATCCATCTGGAAAGATCTCCTGGTGCCACTTGGCACTTAAAATTCCATAATGTCTTATACGTGTAAACCCATGAGGAAGGATGTGAAGGGATAACCTACGAACAAATTCCCAATGATCCAATGTCATGGATTTATTTTGATTGCGATGTCGATAGTCAGTAAAGGAAAATTTGACGATCTGTGCGCTGAAGGACTGTATTCTTGAGGATGTGATGGCTATTTGATGGGTGTACCTTGCTAAATAGGAGATGATAGTACCAGGTTGTCTGGGCGTGTGTTTGGCAAAAACGGTCCATTTGTTTCGGTAGAGCTGTTTTTTGATCACCTTGAGGTCCATCCCTTGATCAGACATGAATTTGTCTAAATGAGCTATGTATTTCCCTCGGAAACATTCACTCAATGCCTTAACCGGAAATAAATACTTGCCCTTCGTTTTTATGAGTTTCCATTTTCCTGTAATGGTAACACCTCCACCCGGTACGATGCAATGTATATGTGGATGGTAAGACAGATTGGATCCCCATGTATGCAATACCATGGTGGCACCTATCTGTCCACCTAGATATTTATGATTCCAACCAAATGCATTTAAGGTTTCCCAGGCAGACCGAAATAAAATGGAATATAAAGGTCGGGAGTAAACTAAATTCAGCTCATTTAGAATATGTGGAATCGTAAAAACCACATGAAAATAAGGGCAAGGTAATAGTTTGGCCTCCTGCCTCTCAATCCATTTATACTTCTGTATTTTCTGGCATTGCGGACAATGCCTATTTCGACACGAATTGTAGCGCTTGTGAATGCTGCCACAGTGATTGCAGAGGTATAAATGACCTCCCATAGCCGCGGTGCGGCATGACCGAATCGCCTGTAGATGTCTAATCTGATGACGATTACAATTTTTTAGAATCAGAGGCCATTGGCCAGTTATGATCCGACCAATGGCATCGGCCTTTGACAAACTACTAGATTGAATACAATCGATCAATCGGACTAAATGCCTCCACGGTCTTTAGTCTGGCTACATGCAGATACACCAGGGTGGTACTCAGATGGGCATGGCCTAATAATTTTCGAACCGTATCGATATCTAATCCAAATTCGAGCAGGTGTGTGGCATACGAATGTCGTAAGCTATGCACAGTCACGCTCTTGAGAATTCCTGATCGCTTGACGGCCTGCTTCATCGCCCATTGCACACCGTGATTACTCAGTTTGCTGGCCATAGATTTACCATTAAATAGATATTGTTTAGGCCTGTAGGCCAGTTGGTATTTCTTCAGACCTTTGATCATGACCTCGCTTAGCGGCACGTATCTATCTTTATTATACTTTGTCTTACGGATGTGAATCATCTTACGATCAAAATCCAGATCCGCTAATTTTAGATTGCAGACCTCTTGGGATCGAAGTCCAGCTGAGTAAATCAAACTCAGCAGAACTCGATGCTTTAAGATTCTACCTGATTTGAATAACGTCTTACACTCCTTGGTACTTAACACTACAGGCAATGGACTTCTTTTCTTCAGACTCAGCAATCTAAGTGCCTTATCCTCCCGACCATACATCCTAAACAAATACCTCAAACCGTACACCGTGTGTTTGAAATAACTCTTCGATGGTTGTTGACCTGTGAGTAAGAATTGTAAGTATCCATGATCTGCTCTTCTTCCAAAACATGTGCTGGACAGTTGAAATGCACGCTGATTCTAGCAAGGCAGCGACCATAATTTGTCAACGTAGAATCGGATAGTCCACTTAATTTGACCTTCTGCTCAAGTTTGGCATACATTGGCCGAAAACCCTTAACTTCAAGCTTAGCTTTGTCGATAATGGCCTGGCTCTTTCTTCTTGTCTTTTTCATTTTCTCAAAATTTTAGTTATTTAATACTCTGAGTTCTGAAAATTCTAGCGAATTAGCCAGCCATCGCCGATAGGCGATTTAGTTCAACAGCGGTTCATGACGGCATGCTGGCAATTGCAGTCCTGAACTGGAATAATTGTGCATCAATTGTTAAATTGTAACTGTTAGGATGTATGTGACAGCTGTCAAAACTGCTTGCCAGCACGGCCGCATAGCCCAGAACCGTTGTGTGCAAAAAAGACAAAAATGAAAATACAAACCGTACTGATTAGTTTTATCATATTGGTAATTGGATGTCAATCCAATCCAAAATCTTTAGGGGATTATGAAGAAGTAAACAAAATATTTCAAGAAAAAGAAATTGAAGAATTAGAAAAGATAGTTGAATTTTTTAATGAATCTATTTGTAAGTCCGAGAAATTGGAAAACACTAATGTTTTAGATTGTTACGAACAATATTTTAAAAGAATGAGGAAAGCAGAAGAAACGGGTGATGTAGAAATTCAGATACCATATCAAGAACAAGAAAAATTAATGCAGCAATTAGACATAAATTCGTTTAATGAGATATGGACTTATGGAAAAACTTGGAAGAAAGATTCTGACACGCTTGAAGTAATTAATATCAAATATGACGGAAAATACATAGAATTTCTAAAAGAGTTTGGAAGAGAAAATATCAAGGCAAAAAACTATGTAGATAGGTTTGAAGCTGTTGGTGACATATCACCATCGATGTTTGCTGATGTTTTAATAAATTATAAAGAATATGATGTTCGAGATGAAAGGATAAAGCTGTTAATAGCAATTCATTACTTGACACAAAATGAACATTATAAAGTATATGAGAAATTAAATTCTGCACAATACAAAGGCTAAAACGTTCATAGCCAGCAAAAGCTAGATACGCCGTTTAGCCAAACCCGTTGGCGGGCATTAAAAAAACAAAATGAAAAATGCTAAATTTTTGGAGAAAAATAAGACGAAAACTAATTGATGAAGGAAATCTGAAAAGATATCTCATTTATGTGTTCGGAGAAATTTTATTAGTTGTCCTTGGAATTTTAATTGCACTTCAAATTAATAATTGGAACGAATTAAGGAAAGAAAATTCATTGGAATCCCGAATATACTCCCAACTATATGAGGAACTTGTGAATTGCCATAAATATAGTGTTGAAGAAATGTCAGATTACGAATCTCAAATCTTCTACCTGCACAAATTACTTTCAAAGGGTGAAAGCCTCAATATAGACTCCTTTATAATCGAATCAAAAGAACTTTGGCCTGTAGAGATGTTTTCACTATCATACTACTTAATTGATTTTACGGGTTTTTATGATCCAAGCCTCAATTTTTATAGCTCATCCGTAAACGATGGATCAATTTCAATGCTAAAGGAAAAAGATTTTGTTTATGACCTTGAAGAAGTCTATGTGAAAGGTAAAAACAGAATGGACAGACTTTACAATCGAGAAATTCAGTTAAACCAAGAAATCGGAAAATATATATCTCAGCAATATGGTGGCATTTTTAGCTCTACCGCCCGCTTAGAAAACAGTAAATGGGATAGAAAAAGTGAAATAGCTTTATTGAAAAATCTTACCAAAGATGGGGTGGTCAGATATAGGTTAAGAGATAAATTGGCAATATTAAAGTCAAAAATCCTAATCTTAGAAAGAGATATTATTGATCCTATGGAGAAATTTGAAGAGACGTATATACAGAAAAAATAAAAAAACGAACCACCAACACAGCATAGAATGTCAAGCGTCGCTAAATGCGCCACCTGCATTTATGCGAGGCCGTTGAACAAACCCGTTAGGGATTTCAGAAAAACATCCTTGGAAATAGCTTGATCGGCTTGGTTTTTGCCATAGAATGGATGAACCAAATATTCCAATCATGTCAACAATTGATGATAGGCTTGAGAAATTCGATAATTATTTATTACCGAAGAATTTTAGTGATCAGACAAGGACCAGTTACCTAAGGACGCTACGAGAATTTGATAATTTTCGTAGAGAGCTGGGAACCTGGGGCAGGTATGGTCAGGAGCAGGTCAAATCGTATTTGCTTAAGCGCATTAAGAATGGAAAGTCTTGGAGTACGATTAACGGAGATTATTCTACTCTGAGGAAATATTTTAGGGAAGTAGCCAATCTTACCTGGAGTTTAAAAAAGGTACCTCGGCCAAGAAAAGAGGAGAGACTTCCGGAGATTCTATCGAAAGAGGATGTTAGAAAGCTCATTGAACATGCCGTAAATTATAAACACCAGGTATTCTTGACCTTCGTGTATGCTACTGGCCTGCGATTAAGTGAATCATTGAACGTGAAGATTACGGACATAGACGGTAACCGAAAGCAGATAAGGGTGACTAAAGGCAAGGGGTCCAAGGATCGCTATATTAGCATACCGGACTTTTCGAAGATAGACGCAGACATTCCTTTGAGTTACTTACCATAAAATTGATGAAGTCAAGAAAATAATATGTAATTGGTATCCTCCTTTGAATAAAAAACTAAAGAGTATGGTAAATCGTATAACGACAAGAATTCTTATTTTCCTTTTGACCTTATTTTCTTTTTCCTTTTCAGTGTATGGGCAGGAAGTGGAGATACAATCATCGGGACAAATCAAAAATGTAAAAGATCCGGTAGATCTACAAGATGCGGCTACCAAGGCTTATGTGGACAATACCTTAATGTCATTTGGTATTTCAGTAGGGCCTGCAGGCATGCAGGGCTTGCTAGATGCAGGCTATAGTCCTTTAGAAATTATTAATCAGGGTGCCGATACTTCAGACTTTATTGGTCTTAATTATGCAGGAGGCATCATATTTTATATAAAGTCAGATGGAAGAGGACTGGTGTCTGCAACATCATTACAAAGTACTGGAGCTGAATGGGGATGTTTTGGCTTATATATAAGAGGAGCACAGGGATTTACCATAGGGACAGGGTTACAAAATACAATTGATATTGAGGCAGGATGTATAGGATCTGGTACAGCAGCAGCCATGTGTGCTAACTTGATTTTTAATGGATTTGATGATTGGTTTTTGCCTTCCAAGGATGAATTAAATGAAATGTATACAAAAATTGGACAAGGCGCTTCAGCACCCAATACAAATATTGCCAAATTTGATGATTTTCCGTATTGGAGTTCTACTCAGTACAATATTAACGCTGCCTATTATCAAAACTTCCTCAATAGTAACCAGGGTCCCGAGAATAAGTTCGTTCCATATCGCGTCCGAGCTATTCGGGCATTTTAACGATTATATTTAATACATAACAAGTTATTCTTGTTTAACTATTTGACAATAAATACTTCGAAGCGGACATGGCCAGAATAAAGTCAGTAAAAAATCCATATCAACTCTGGAGTAACAAGTTAGTGTTCAAGGTATGGGTCAGCATGGCCGGAATGGTGGGTCAGTATCAGCGGAATATGCAGATGTCCATGGTGGAAGAAATGTACGACGTTTGTGCACGGAAGGAAAATAGAACGGCCCAATCACCAGCCCAATGTAGAGCGGAATAATGCCCGGATAAAAAGGTATCCATCATTTTACCGACAACGCCAGCAAATCGTAGAACCGATATTTGGAGTATGGAAACGGCAGTGGCATTTTGACCATCTCACCTTACGAACCAAAGAAAAAGTGGAAGCCGAGGTTAACTTGGACGCCATTACCTACAATCTCATGAGATTGGTGAGTATCAAAGGTAGAGATTGGGTTAAAAAGCAGCTGAAAAGACCTATTTAGCTGTATTTTCGTTTCTACATTCACCAGTCCGCATCAAGATACTTACATGATTTAAGTAAATTAATATCTCCAAGGTGCTCCACCAGACCTCACATAGCTATCATAAGCCGATGATGGGTGTTGTTGCAGAGACTGCCGTTCTATGCCATTTGAAAAAACCTACCGTTCCAAATAAGCCCAAGTGAAATTTGGATGATGGCCATTTGCTCGAACCATTTTTACCCAAAGCAAAGCAATCTAGTGCACACCCTTTCTTTTCGATCAAATGCACCAATACGGGCACGGTACTACGAAAAATTTTTGGTTATTTCTGGATTGTTTGTCTTATTATCGCTTGGTCTGATCGCATCTTATATTGAATCCTTAATTATTAACCTGGCAAAATCACCTCATCATGTTTATTAATCTAATAAACCCAACCAAAGGGGCCATTTTGGCCCTCTTCATTATCTTATCCGTATCAACAATTGCACAGGATGGAACCATTTATCCCCTTGATGCACCACCAGAACCAGGTGCCATTTTGCTGGGTACAGGTGGGGTGGATGACCAGCCTGCTTCCGAAACCTGGTTTCGGCAATGGGGCGACCCGATGGCTCGTAATATTACTAAAGCAACGCTCACCCCTTTTCTGCCTGAGCCCGACAAGGCCAACGGCGCCGCTGTGATTGTGGCACCTGGAGGTGGATTTCGATGGCTCTCCATGAGTAACGAAGGCTGGGAAGTTGCTGGAGCACTGGTAAAACAGGGCATAGCCGCTTTTGTGCTCAAGTACCGACTCCACCCAACGGCAGAGTCACTTGATGACTTCGAGGCCTTGATGAATCGTCCTCGTACACGCCCCGCTGCTCCTTCAGATACGGCCAATTCCGAAACGCCACCACGTCCTCCGCAGCTGGATTTATCCAATCAACTCGAGGATGCCGAAGCTGCTTATGCCATGATTGTCAAACGTGCAGGGGAATGGGGCGTGGATATAAACAGGATAGGAATGATTGGTTTTTCGGCTGGTGCTGGCCTTACCATGCACTCCACGCTTAAATCAAATATTATGAAGCTGGCATTCATTGGTCCTATCTACGGCGGAATGGGTCCAGTTGAGGTACCAGAAAATGCTCCGCCTATGTTTAATGTCATTGCCACCGACGATTTTCTTTTTAGGGGTCAATTTGGAATAATCGATTCCTGGTACAAGGCAGGAATACCTGTTGAATTTCATCTTTACCAAACTGGAGGTCACGGGTTTGGACTAGGAAATCCCAATCGAACCAGCAATCGTTGGTTCGATGCTTTTATACACTGGTTAGATGTTAATGGCTTTATTATGGCCAAAGCAAAAGAGTAGTGACCGAATTTTTATCAGTTATAAATTCATTATGAAAAATTTAACCAGCTCCTTTACCATACTCCTGATCATAGCAGGTAGCTTTTGTTGCAATAGCTCGAAGCAACAGTCGCAATTTTCGGGAACGACGGTTGCTGTGGAGCTCAATGAAATCGGGGCCCCTATCCAAAAATATATTTACGGTCAGTTTATTGAGCATCTGGGTCGATGCATTTATGGGGGTATCTGGGCGGAAATGCTGATGGACCGGAAATTCTATTATCCTGTGACAGATGAATACGCCCCATGGGCCATGGCATCTGAATCATTCTGGGCCGATGGGTCGACGCTTGAGTATCCCTACTTAGACAGGTCACCCTGGCAGGTTGAGGGTCCTTCTGGAAATCTTGTTATGGATAGTCGGGATCCTTATGTTGGCGAGCACACACCGGTGATCAAAGTTAGTGGCAAGAAAGCTGGCATCAGGCAGAATGAATTGAGTGTACAAGCAGGCCAAAAATATGTTGGCAGAGCGATATTGGCCGGTGATAGGTCATTATTGCCAATCTCGATCCAATTGAGTACCCCAAATGGGCAAACAGAAAGGATCATCTTAGAAGACATATCTGCCGAATTTCAAACTTATCCATTTGAATTTAATCCGGGATTTACCAGTGACAGTGCCTCTTTGGAGATAACTAGTGAAGGTGTAGGCAGCCTAAGGATTGGCACGGTATCTCTGATGCCTGCCGACAACATCCAGGGTTGGCGCCGAGATGTAGTGGGTTTGCTGAAAGAATTAAATTCCCCGATCTATCGCTGGCCAGGGGGTAATTTTGTCAGTGGTTATAACTGGCGGGATGGCATCGGTGAAAGGGACAGGAGGCCTCCAAGGAAGAACCCTGCATGGAAGGGTATTGAGCATAATGACGTTGGTATTCATGAATACATGGAGTTAATGCAACTCATCAATGCAGAGCCATTTATTGCCGTTAATACCGGGTTGGGTACAGTTGAGGAGGTTGCTGAAGAGATACAGTATTGCAACGGATCAGTTGACAGCGACATGGGTAAATTAAGGGCGGCTAACGGGCACCCAGAACCATACGGAGTAAGATGGTGGGCTGTTGGCAATGAAATGTATGGTGACTGGCAACTTGGCCACATGCCTTTATCGGAGTACGTTAGAAAGCATAATGGTATGGCTGAAGCCATTTGGAATGTTGATTCCACCGCCAAGCTAATCGCAGTTGGACATATAGGAGAATGGAGTGAAACTATGCTGGCTAATTCCTCCAACCATATGGACCTTCTAAGTGAACACATCTATGCCACTGGATCTCAGGAACCGGCTGAACACATGAGTTTGGTGGCCAACCTGATCAAAGAGGTTGCGAATGCTCATCGAGCCTATAGAGATTCAATACCAGGCCTCAAACAGAAGGACATACTTATCGCGATGGATGAATGGAACTACTGGTATGGAGATTATATTTATGGTGAATTAGGAGTGCGTTATTATCATAAAGATGCCCTGGGAATTGCTAAAGGGTTGCACGAGTATTTTCGAAATAGTGACCTATATTTCATGGCCAATTATGCTCAAACCGTCAACGTTATCGGTTGCATTAAGACTACTCCCAACTCAGCCGGTTTTGCCACCACTGGTTTGCCAATGAAGCTATATCGTCAGCAGTTTGCAACTCTTCCTGTCAAAATAGGCTACAGTTCAACTGATCTAGACATCGTTGCCGCTATTACAATGGATAAGGCCTTCATAACCCTAGCCATTGTCAATGAAAAACCCAAAACAGTAGAGCTAGCCTTCGATTTTGGAGACACTCAGATAGGAAACAAGGGAAAGCAATGGCTTATTCAGCACGACGATCTAATGGCTTACAATAATCCCGGCACCGCGGCCGAAGTGGAAATCAAAGAAACGGATGTCTTTCTGAAGAACCATCAATTAGAAATACAACCCTATTCCATTTATCTAGTTCGATTGGATATCAAGTAAATCCATTCATATTGAATCCATCTCGCATTAAAAAACAATGAAATTCCCAGATAACTAATTAAAGCCAGGAGACCCAGGTCCGAAAGTAGCAAATAACGATTCCATTAGCAGAAGGAAGTTGCGTTGATCTGCCGCCCATAAACAGAGCAGAATTAACAACAAATAAACCCTTTCAGTATTATCGTAATCCAATATATTTGGCGTTATCGATTTCATTCTTTTATTCTCCTTTTAATAGCTCTATATGCTTTAAGTTTTATGTTGTATTATTTTAAGTTATTCATCCATCGAAATAAAAATAAGATCCGAAGAGGAGTATTTAATCGAGAAACATGGGGATATTTTTTCAAAAATACATGCGAAAAGTACATAGATGAATTAAAAAAAACGAGGCACAATCAAGTAGATCGAGGTATACATATTCCGATCAGTCTGATCCCCCTATTCCGATCTAGTCCGACCCCACCATTCCGAGATTTAACCCCTTTAAAATGAAAACACAGACAATTTATAATCTTCATATTCAAACTTAAATCATTGAACATGGAACAAGTAAAGCCTATGGATCAGATAAGATTAATCATGATCACTTATCTACAAACAGGCGCCATAAAGGCCACTGCCCGAAGACTGGGTATTTCCAAGAATACCCTTAAGAACTACCTAAGAAGAACACAAGTAATCAAGCGAAGATCTGGAGGATTTTCCCAATCATTGTGATGCAGATCTCCGGTGAATCTCTTATCCGCCAGGCAGTCAGCGGGATCAGCAACGGCAGCAGATTTTTTTAGATAAGATAGACTATTGGATAAAGGAAACTTTGTAGGACGAGAGTAACCAACAGTTGCTAGAGGAAGAAGTGTACTAGAAGATCGCGCTTTTCAAGCTCTTACATCACGAAGGCAAAGGGACATCTACCGTATTATTCATAAGCCAAATAATTAAAACCCCGTAAATCCAAAATAAAGATCTATATTTCAAAATATTTTAGTAGGGAGGGGACTAAAGAATTGATAAAAGGTGGATTAAAAATGCAGTCCACAAAAAGTGTTAAAAAAATATGATAGAGGCGATACAAGTTAACTCAAATGGACTACCCAAAAGGGGACGAAGAGTAAAAAAATATATTCTGGTTTGGTGCTCCCATGGAAGAATTGAAATGGAAATTGATCGTATGAACTTTACAATTCCTGCAGACAATGCAATAACCATTACTTCCGGTCAATTTCACGAATTCCAAGAAGCCGAAAATGCAAAAGGAATAATCCTACAGGTTACCTACGATTTCTTCTGTAAAGATGATAAAGACATAGAACTAATATTTCACAACGGGCTATTCTGTCATTTCGATAGAAATCAAATAATTGACGTTTCAATGCATTCATCAATAGGAACACAACTAAAATGTATCGTAAAGGAACTCAACGAGAAACCCTACCAATACATAAGTTCAATCCATTCAAGAATTGAACTCATATTGATAGAACTCAATCGAGCCAAAATCTTCCATGGAGATGAAATTTGGAAACCTAATGCGCTGTTCTTAAAATTCCTCGAATTGATTAGAGCAAATTTCCAGCACAGTCAACCCGTAAGGTATTATTCTGAAAAGTTGGGAACAACTGAATTAAAGTTAAATGAACTTTCAAAACAATATGCAGGAAAAACAGCACAGCAGATAATTCATGGGTTAATCGTTTCCGAAGCCAAAAGGCTTTTTTACTATGAAAGACTATCGGTTAAAGAAACTGCCTATGCTCTCGGGTTCAATGACCCATTCTACTTTTCCAATTTCTTTAAAAGGCACACAGATTTATCACCACAAGCATTTAAGGAACAAGTCTAGTCCTGAAAATTACATGGAAAACTGATAATCCTCTATTCTTTGGATAGATAAAACCTCTAATCTTTATACCGATAGAGTTTTATTCCCAATTAAATTTTAACACAATGACTACAAGGATTGAAGACTACATCGTCAATACCAATTCCGCAAAATGGAAACCCTTGAATGAAGAAGGAATTGATACAAAGGGCATTTATGTCAAACCTCTGCGATTAGACGAAAGTGGAAGGCCACCCAGTTTTTTGCTAAAATTTGATCCCGGAGCCAGTTATCCTTACCATAATCATCCCGCAGGAGAAGAGTTATTTGTATTAGAGGGCACTTGTATTATTGAGGGCGCAACTCTAAGTAGGGGAGATTACCTTTACACACCTCCTTACTTTAAGCATGGTGTAAAAACGGAGACAGGATGCATATTGTACTTTATTGTTCCCGAGGAAGTTGAAGTTATTCCAGAAGTGAGAACTAAAGCGCACGAATGATATAGCAGATTTTGAGATCCAGTCCTGTGACTTAGAAAATCCTTCAAATTCTATCAAAAATTTCTCAATTCGATCATTGTTAAAGAAGAACACCTTCTTTTCGAATACCATCGGATTAAACTAAAGTGAGCTGAATGCTGGACCTTTACAAATTGCGCAGGCATTCGCGTTCCAAAGAAGGAATACCAATTTTGATGAGGTTGCTTGCCCGCAGTTGCAAGGCAATATTTCTTGCGTCAATTTTATCTGTTTTTATGACACCTTGTTTGGCTGGTTTAGGAATATCTGCGGGATTTACAACGAATATATCCCATCCGAAGTCAATGAAGGATCCAGCTGCGGAAAATCCGCAGCACCCAGCTTCGTAAGCAATGGAAACTGCATGGTCTTGATAATACCTGTCGACATATAGTTTCAGGCCATTTGCATCAGGTGGCATAGTCTTAGTTGCACCAATAGTGATGTCCGTCGCGAAGTGCAGTTGCCAAGACTTTCTCCCGCAAGTATGCGGGACAGGTTATGAATATCCATACCAATAAATAACTTGGGAGGAGTACCTGTCCCGACCGAAACGTCGGGAGTAACTTTTTTAGGCATAACTTCTTGGTTTTAGTTTTTCCTTTAAAGTTGCTACTTTTTACATAGATGCATAGCCCAGGAGCCGTTAGCACGCACTACTATGTTAAAATCTTTCGAAAGGTTGAATCTATTCAGCATTATACTATATTATATAAATTACGAGACCAAATATAATGTAATGGTAAGAAAGCTTTTATTTTTAGTTCTCATATTAGTATTAGTAGTGCAATGCAGCAGAGACGATTCTCTAATAGAAAAACAGCTTGATAAGGATATTTCTACGATAAGTAATCAAAGCAACTTATCGCCTCAATTTGAAGTAGGAGAGCTATCGGAATTTGTTTCTGATCTCAAAAACTATTTTTTTGAGGATGTAAAGGATGTAGGTAAGGCACTTAAGAAAAAGCACGGTGACCCCATTTGGATTGAATCAGGTGATCACTCACAGTATCATCACGAGGGTCAACTTGCATTTATTCCATTTATAGACAAAAAGGGCACAGAGGTCTCAACTGTGATGGTTGCATTTAAAGGCAAAGATTCTGACCTCACTTTCCACCTCCTGGAGAGAAAGGATCTTAAAAGCTTGAGGAAAAAGAAAGATCTGATAAAGAATGATAGCGGTAGATTCGAGGAATTGACCTATGAGTTGATGGCATCCTCTTTCTGTTCTTTGACGACAAGATTTTTGACAACGTAGATTGCAACTTGTTATCGTCTTTGAGTGAGAAGAAAAGTCGTGATCTCGTATGTGAGATTACTTGGTATGAGGTAACCGAGTGTTACTGTAGTTCAGCTGGAGGATATGTAAGTTGCTATGACTGTTCTACCTCAATTGAATATGAGGAGGCATGCAGTCCTGTTAATGGCGGACCGCTAGTAGGTCAGACAGATGGAGGAGGGAGCAGTGGGCCGGGTGACTTCTATATTCCAATTTGCAAGAAATCATTTGATTTTGAGCGGATGAGTGAAAACCAGGACATCGACCTTTGGGCAGCAAAAATGCGGGGACCAAATACACTTGAGTGAGGATCGCCTTTACCAACATATTGCTGGAATACTGCAATAATTGAAGTGCCAACATCACTTGGAGCAAACCCTAATATCCAATTTACTAAGAATCAGGCAAGATGGCTAGCGGCTAAAGCACTCAACACAACCCTGAAATCTCTTGTGACTGATAGTAACTTGGATCTTACAGACTGTCACAGCTCCAGATCAAAAATCGCAAGTGTGTGGCAAAGAAACCTCAGAAGGGAAGCTGCCAGCCTGAAAGGAATTACAACTTCTCAACAAAAACAAGGATATTTGAATGGTATTAGAGTTTTTGTAAAATCCTGGAGCCAAGCTAACACATCGTATCCGGACATTTCGCCAACTTGGCCAGAATGGGAACTGGATCGTTGTATTAGCACTCGTAATATGAACTAATAGGTCTAAATGCTGTACCATGGAAAGTCATCCTTTCGTAATCAAAGAGAAAGGGTATTGTCAGAAGTAAAACAATTTCTTAACACGATATATACGAAAACTGAGGTCATTCCTGAACTCGAGTTCAACTATAGTTTCCTAGATGAATGGAGACTTAAGTACAAGAAGTGGCCACAGATAATAGAGAAAGCAAAACAAATCAGTGATGGTAAGATAACAGATAGTAGTCGTCAGACAGGCGCCTGTTATGTAATAAGATGCTTTGTAAATGATAGAAGTTATGTCTTCGCTTTCAACCCAATATGCAGATTCTCTATATCATTCGTGCAGGATAGGCATGGTTTTCACCTCAATACAAGTGATTTTAGTAGTCTGGAAGAATGCCTGATTAAGGAATGTACGGAAATCTACGGTGGCATTAAAGAAATACCTAAATCTCTATATAGTGCAACAATTCAAGAATTTGGTAGCAAGAGTGTTGTTGACCTCTTATTTCAAGAGGAAGTATTGATCTACAGAAATAGATTAGTTGATGATCAAACGACATCTCTACCCAAGGTCATTACAATTCAGAATCACACTAGTATTATTCAAGACATCCGGCAATTTGTCCTACAGTATCACGACTTTCACCTCAAATACTATATTTGGCCAGATCATGAAGATATGGAGGAAATAGCAAATGGTTTTCAAAATCAGTGGTTTGAAATCATCAACTTTATTAAATATCTAAACAAGTCGACTTTAGACCCTACCATTTCCCCTCTTTCAGGATACATTGTTCGTATTCCAGTATCTGATGGTCATTATTTGTTTGGAATCTCTCCATTTCTACCTTATTGGATAAGTTGTATTCAGACATTACCTTACGATGGAACCTTTTCAAAATTGGTCGACGAAACTGAAAGCTCTTCCCAATTGAATAGAGCAATAAATAGTCATCTTCAAAGTATTTTACCGAAATATAATAGAATTAGTTTATCGATTACGCGAGTTAATATTCCAAAGGTTGTAAATCTCAAAGTTGGAGAGATCCTCTTTGGCGAGAGATGGTTAGGAATATTGCATTAATTCTTGAGACGAATTGGCTGTCTATAATCTTGGATCAGCGAGGGGTAACAATGCATCAGCACACCATGGCTCCCAATAACAAACACGGTCGAATAATGCTTATTTTTGAATACGCCTAAAATTTTTAATCCAAAGGATTAAGTACGGTCGCCACGGTGGCTATGCTCAAACGTTAGGCACTATTAGAAAATGAAGAAATTTAAAGTCTTGCTGAATGTTGATGATATCTGGCTGACAGTAAATGGTAAGGATCGCTTGATGGGTTATTTTCAAAGCTTCAACATAAATGCCCAGACAGCTAAAGAGGTGGAGAGTATTGCGAAGAAACAAATCTGGGATTCTGATACTTTGAACCTATGGGTAGAGGCGAAACAAAAGCAACCTCCTAGAATCCTCGTCGAGGAAATTGTTGAAGTCTTAGAGTTTGACAGCACTGAACATGGAAAGAGCTTTTTACGCAAAATGAGTAGCCACCAAGAATACACAAATGACTTCAAATGCATTATCTGTAGTAATAAGCATAGAACATTAACTCTTCTCGATTTTCCACAGCTGGATATTATTAAGGAAGTGACTAGCGGGTATTTGGATTTCTCATTGGACTTTGTCGATAGCGACAGCTTTGTAGTAGATCGGAAGACGGCGTATTTAAAATCCCAGATTACAATATCGATCCGAGATCTTGATGATGATCTAGATATGATGATATGGGTCCAGGTAAACAAGGATGAATTCTCGGCTGAAGATTTTGCTACGAAGCAAAGTGTAATCTTGAAAGGAAAATTGGACAGGCCCATCCCATTTTATAAGCAAAAGTCTTGGTGTAGAAGTGAAGATCAAAATTGTATTGAACTCGGATAAGTCTCCTACAGTTATCGAGATTTTGAACGATGTGTATAATTCGGAGCAAACTGTGCCACTGATTTCGGAGTAAACTGTGCCAGTGATTTCGGAGCAAACTGTGCCACCTTTGAGCAACAGGAATGTTGTGAGATCATGAAGTGCAAGCCACTGGTATCCATATTGCCAACTTAGTGTCAAAAAGACTAGGATGGCGAACAAAAGGAAGGATATCATGGAGATCAGGCAGATAGTATTATTACATAGCAAAAAGGTAAGTAACCGTAAGATTGCCAAGCGCTTAGGCATGAGCCGCAATACGGTGAACGATTATGTAAAAAAGATCAAGGAAAGTGATAGGAAGATCACGGAGTTGCTGGAACTGGATGATGCAAGTCTTGATTCTGAATTTAGCCGCTCCGAAGTAGGCGAGGATGAGCGATATAGTGAACTGATCAAGTTTTTCCCGGAAGTACTAATAAGTAGTAAAAGGGTAGGCTTCACCTTCCAAACGATGTGGGAACGATATCGATCCAATAACGAAAATGGTTATGGCTATACGCAGTTTTTGGAGCATTACCATAGGTGGAATGCAAAGAGCACAGCTACACTAAAGCTGAATCACAAAGCAGGAGAATGCCTGTTCGCGGATTATGCTGGAGACAAATTGAGTTGGGTTGACAAACAAACCGGGGAGATTCACGATGTAGATGTGTTTGTTGCCTGTCTGCCGGCTAGCGGATATACCTATGTTGAAGCTAGTAGGTCACAAGGGAAGACTGATTTCATTCCTAGCATGGGTAATTGTCTTAATTTTTTGGGAGGTACGCCACAGGTGTTAGTGGTTGATAATCTAAAAAGCGCGGTGACTAAGTCTTCCAAATATGAAGCGATTGCAAACCGCACTTTCCGAGATTTTTCACAACATTATGGTGCGGTATTAAATCCAACACGACCCTATCGACCAAAAGATAAAGTGATGGTGGAGGGATTTGTACAAATCGTTTATGAGCAAATCTATTTTAAGCTGGCTAATGAGACCTTTTTTTCATTGCATGAGCTAAATGAACGAATTGCGGAGCTACTTAAAAAGCTGAACGACAGGAATTATAAGGGACTAAATAAGAGTCGTCGGGAGCTATTCATGGCCCTTGACTACCCACGTTTGCAACCATTGCCCACACAGCCCTATGTGATCAAACAATACAAAAGAGCCAAGGTGCAAAAGACGTCCCATGTGTATTTGTCGTGCGACAAACATTACTATAGTGTGCCTCATCGCTTTATTGGTCAACGGACACAAATTCACTACACAGACCGTGTCGTGGAGGTATACATCAAGCATCAAAGAATCTCGTCACATCTACGTGACCGAACTGCAAGTGGATATTCCACCAAAAAAGAACACCTACCCAGTGAGCATCAATTTTACCTGGATTGGAGTCCAGCATTCTTTATAAAGAAAGCCAGAGCTATCGGCCCAAATACGGAGCAATATGTAAGGCGCTTATTTGATCAAGAGGGATATGCAGAGACCAAATACAAAACCGCCATGGGTATCATTCAGCTCAAAAGACAATATGCCTCCGATCGTATTGAGAAAGGATGCCAGCTGGCTATTTTACATCCAATCACATCGTATCCCTGGGGAAGAACAATATGCTGACCAATTCCGAAGGCATTCCTATCATCAGCAATGAAGCCCTTGCAAGTATTACGCTTCTAATTGCCGCAGGTAAACCTGAGGAAATGGACTTTATAAAAATTGATTGTAAGTGTACTAAATAGGAATAAAACGCGCTACAACACAGCATGACCACGCCAGACCTGCCATTTTCCGTCCGAATACATTCCTGCATGGAAAAATGCATGTATGCCAATGACTTTAGTGTTCTGAACCGGTCCGGCATGTATGCTCAAACGTTATGAGGTCACCAAATTAAAATGAGGATAAAATAAATTGAGAAGCAGATTTAAGATTGCTAACTAATAATAAAGCTGAGATTTAGACCTGACCCAATTAAAGACCTTTGTGCTCTGGATCTGACCTTCGTTTTGATAAGCACAATTTACGAGGAACCTTGTCTGATACTCTGGAACAGGTGAAACGGTCTATCTAGGTGGGATTAATGATCTGGACATTGGATGATTCCGGGGATTGGATTAGGAACGTAATATTCTTGGAACATAGGAGACAAACTCGATTTCAGGAATTATTAAGGATGGGATTTTAAAAGGAGGGAGGCAGTACGGGGAACAGATGATGATCGGGTCAAGGTAGATCTGTATAGTTTTGTTAAGCACGATTACAATGCTACATTTTCAAAGGCGAAAGAACATTTTAGACGGCTTGTCTAATAGGATTTTTGGATTTTGAATAGCGAGCATAATCGAGACCGCCGATTTGAAGCAGAGAACCGGATCTTTTAGATCGGAGAATAGGATTATTCAGGTGCAAAATCCGGCGATACTGACCCACCGATTCCGATGATACTGACCCACTGATTCCGATGATACTGACCCACTGATTCCGGTCAAGCTGACCCACCCATTCCGGTGATATTGACCCACCCTAATTGAAAGTAAGAATTTGAGTAAGTCAATCATGATTTAAGTCGCAGTAAAAGCAACTCATTCATGGCAGGAAAAACGAAGACTATGACTCAGATTAAGAAGATTCTCCGCGGTATTGATCAAGGCTGGTCGTTAAGTAAAGTGAGCAGAGAAACGGGTATATCCCGCAACACAATTCGGAACTACCGAAAGAAGGCCAAGGATCATGATTCTAACATCAAAGAGCTCCTTGATCTTGCTGACCATGAGTTGAGGGAAATCATGCTTGAGCCAAGCGTCCAAGATGATATTCGCTATACCACATTACAGGAGAGACTGTCGAAGATCAGTCAAGATCTATCGAAGGTTGGTGTTACTCGCAGCGCCAATGGAAAGAATATCGCGAGGCACATCCTGATGGGTATGGGTACTCACAATTTTGTGAGCATCTGCAACAGTGGAACAGAGCTGGTCAGGTTGTGATGCATCACCAGTATACGCCTGGTGATCTGATGGAAGTAGATTACACGGGAAAGAAATTGAGTTACATCGACCAATCGACTGGGGAGGTGATTGACTGCGAATCTCTGATCACCGTACTTCCATACAGCAGTATGATCTACCTCGAATCGCTTCCGAATCAGGAACAGATCTATCTGGCCACAGGGCTAGTGCATGCCATTGAATATTATGGGGGTGCGAGAAAATGAAAAGACCTATGTAATGGTGGATGGATCTACGCTATTTACACGAGAACAAGGTTGGAAAGAGATGAAGCTAGCACGATTTTCTAATGAAAGACAAAACGTTGATATACAGAGAAATAGGAAAGAAATTGTCGAATCAATCTACGTAAGCCACTTGGGTCCCAAAGACAAGTTTTTCACAAAATTGGAACGCCACCTGTCACTGGTTAAGAATCTTAAAATATTTGTATGCGATGGAGCGAAATATATTTAGAACTGGGTCGAAGATAATTATTCAGAAGTGATTTGTAAATTAGGCGTTGTATTTCCAACCAAAAACCAAATGAAATGAAACACTCACTTTTAATTTTAGCAGCTGTGTCAGCCACATTGACTTTCCTTAGTTGCGCACAGTCAAACAGTAGTGAATCTGTAAACAATAAAGAAGACATAACTATTGCAAAAGAAGGAAAAGTTAATATTGACGGCTTCGAATTAAAATACATTAAAAGAGGAATAGGAGAACCGGTAGTTGTCGTTGGCTCGTCAGACTATTACTCCAAAGCCTTTTCCCAGGAACTGGAAGATCACTATGAATTTATATTTATAGATTCAAGACACTTCGTCCCAGACTGTAATCCAACACAAGAGCAATTAGAGACCTTCAATTTGGCCACTTTAAGTAATGACCTAGAGAAAGTGAGAAGGCAACTAAATTTAAATAAATTTAATCTTGTTGGTCACTCCGTACATGGACAGATAGCTTTAGACTACGCGACTAAATATCCTGAAAATGTAAATGGACTAATCATAATTGGAGGTGTATCATATTTCGATGAAGATTTCGGTACATTTAAAGATGAGCTTTGGAATTCTCTAGCAAATGAAGAACGCAATAATATCATGCAAATGAAATCTAAAAAGCTTGAAGATACTTTAGGTACCATCCCTGAAAATGAAAAATTCGCCTTTTCTTATAATTTGAACTCTCCATTATACTGGGCTGATCCAAGTTATGATGCTTCTAGTCTTTTAAGGGACTTAAAACATGCCCTCAAATCTTCAATAAATTGTTTGGAAGCGTTCCTTCAAAAGATCAATTAAAAACGAAATTAAGAGAATTGGAAATTCCCACATTGCTGGTTTTGGGTAAATTGGATTTTGCCGTTCCATATCAAACATGGGAAAGTGTGATCAAAGAGAGTAAAAATATAAATTATGTTTTAATGGAAAATGCCAGTCATAATCCACATACTGAAGAGTCTACTCAAAAACAATTCAACGATCATTTTATCAGCTTTTTAATTAAAAAAGAAAACTGTGCATTACAAGGTGCAAAAAATTAATAGCCTCCTGACGTCGGCTGCTGCATTTGCACAGAGCCTTGTATTGCATTAAATTAAATTCACATTAATGAAAATATTTACCTTCTTACTAATTCTTTCTCCTTTGATGCTAAAAGCACAAGATGGGATTAAGCCAATAATTGATGCTCATGTTCATGGATATACCGAACGTACATACCGTCCTATACCAGGGGCCCCCTCCACATATGAAGATTTCCGGAATGAGGTTAAACAGTTATTTAAGAAATACAATATTGTTGCTGCGATGAAAAGTGGTGGAATGTACGATGCTGAAATGGAAGATAAACTGATATCAGGTTATGAATCTAACAATTACCCAAAAGTTGATACCCTGGAATTTAAAAAAATGATTGACGAGGGCAAAATTCAAGTGTGGGGAGAACTAATGCTTAATTTTAACGGAATAACACTTGCCGATCCTAAACTTGCTCCTTATTTAGCCATTTGTGAACAAGAAGGCATTCCAATTGCTCTCCACACGGGAGGCGGCCCTCCAAGGATTTATGAAAGGTATAAAAAATTTAGACTTAGTTTAGGTGATCCGTTTCTCATTGAAGAAGTTTTAGTTAATTACCCGGATCTTAAAATATATTTGATGCATGCTGGAGATATTTTCTATGATAAAGCACTTGCACTAATGGGGATGTACTCACAAGTCTATTGTGACCTTGGGGCTTTACTTTGGATTGAAAATCATCCATCATCACAATACGCCGAAGATTTCTTAAGGAAAGCAAAAAAAGGTGGTCTCATAGATAGAGTTATGTTCGGATCGGATGGGATGTATTGGCCAAGCAACATTGAAAAGAGTATTAAAAAACTGGATGGTTTTGAGTTTTTGAATGAAGAGGACAAACGTAAAATCTTTTATGAGAATGCTGTTAGATTTTTCGAACTTGATCATTTAAAAAATTAAACAAGCAATACGACAATGACTATAAGTATTTGCATGGGTCCTGTCAGTGCCAATCGGAATATTCTCCGAATATTCCTCATTCCTAGCACTTTTGCAATCTGAATTTTCTCCAGTTGGAACTTTAGCATGGATTCTTGAAAAATATTGGAGCTGGACTGATCACGGCTCTAACCTGTGGAATGACATTAGTAAAAATGACGCCACTACAATGCTCTACCGGATGGCAAATAGTATCTTCCATTGATAAAATTTGGTAGCAACAATATTGTTTCTCTGACAAAAGGTCTCAATAGTCCCTACCCGTTATTGACTAGCTTCCACTAAGAATATCATTATAGCTTGTTGCTCTTGCTTAGTCATCTTTTTGTATCCCTAAGCGGAACCAATCCACTTTTCAAGATGTACTTCGCTGGACGCCTACTCTTGTACAACGAGGTCTAGTTTTTGAATAGAGGCTTGTCGCTTTTACAAGATATACCCATACTTTAAATTAATGCCGAGGTACTAAACGGAACAGTCGAATAATATCATCAACACTACTTTGGATTTTGAAGAGGATGTTTGGGCCAAAATCGCATGTTCCTATAGAATACCTGTCCGACTTAAAATCGATTTAATATTTAAGTGAAAGTAAAGTAAGTCCATCCAAACAGAGATCACTTAAAATAGTGGGGACAGGTAGCGTAATATGGGCAATTCTCAATCGTCTGGGCTAGTTGGTTTCGGTTTTGCCGAAAACATTTGTTTCAGTCTGCCAATCCTATTCCCAACTCGTCAACTTTTTGATCGCTTATCCTTTAAAGAGGCCCTACAAGGGTGTAATCCCCTTATATTGATACACTGTAACCAAACCAATAAATTCGTAATGAGAATAATTTGAAACTCAATCAAACTAATAATTTGAATGATTTATTCAATGTCACCGCCTAAAGCCCAGTCAATTTATGGGAGAATTTAATACCTGAAGATACCAAAGATCAATTACATTTGTACACGCATGCTAGAAACGCCATACGGTAACTTTTTCCATTGTAGGTAACTTCTTTGCTTTCATACTTATCTGAGTCAAGATTAAAATCACAGTCCATAACTACTTTCGCTACAGTGTAACTGTGGATTAGGTCATCATCCTGTTTCATGCCAATGCCAGGCAGAGGAGATGTGGTGATGAGATCACCATTCTTTATTGTACCATTATAATTGCTGACCCAGATTCCACCCTCACCTCCTGAGTTTATAATCAGGCGATAGTCGTTCTCATCCACTCTGTCGATGCTGGTTCCAAATGCGCCCAGCAAGTATTTTCGTTGGCTCGGGTTGCTACCTTTTTCCGGTTCTTCTATACCAGCTATGACACCATAAATACGATTATCCTTTGCCCCTTCTGAAAGCTGTACGGTTGGGATTGACTCATTTACAGTTGGCATGTTAGAACCATCAAGATTGTAGATGTTGCCATCGGAACTTACAATCATTCCAATCTTGTCTTTATAACTTTGCACATTGCCATTCGATGGCAATGAACGGTGTTGGGCAGTGAAATCGAGCTGATCCACGTTGGACGCAGCATCCAACCACCCCCTAGATAAACCGTTATAGAAAAAACCAAGATCATTATGTACATCGCTGAAAGTATTGATGTTCCAATGTTCATCATTGGATCTGGTAATCCTAAGTCCACCACTTGCACCATACTCCGAAGTACTAGTTCTAATTTCAAGGTTGGAACCGGGTATAGTTGTACCTAAACCTACCCGTCCAGAGGCATCTTCAAAAATAGCCTGGGACCGAACCAAAGCATCACCGTCCCATTTAGGTAACCAGTTTTTAGCTTCAATGGCCACTTTGGGATCGGACTCAACCGCCGGTACCAGTTGTCCGTTTTGACTCAACCCTAGAATTCTTCCTCCCAGTTGAATTACAATTAATTCGCTGGCAGTGCTAGATACAACATATGCATAATTTCCCTGTACTGCAACAGACCGCGTATCAGTACCAAAGTCAAGTAGATTATAAGGTACAGGCGCTGGATTGCCTGGATCGGAGACATCGAATACCCTAAGCTGACCACCTAGATCGAGTACGTATGCAAAGTTGTCTTGTATGGTAATGAACTCCGGATCTAAACCGGCATCTTTTCGATTAGTGATCAAAGGATTCTCAGGATTCGATACATCGATTACAATTAGATCGTTGGAACCATCGTCGATGACGTAAACAAAGTCCCCCAGGACCTCCAAAAATCTCAAATCCACAAAATCACCGCTGATAAATCGGCTCCCGGTTAGTTCTGGGGTTTCAGGATCAGATACATCGATTACCTTAAGTTCATCAGAATTATCGTCCAAAACATAAGCGTGGTTGCCCTCTACTCCAACAGAAATAAGACCGCTGCCGATGGTGAGGCTACCGGTTAGCGTTGGGTTTAATGGATCGGATACATTAATGATCTTAAGGTCTTCAGAACCTGAATCCACAATGTAAACATAGCTTCCCTTTACTACCAAGGATTCTGGATTACTCCCAATAGGTAGGTTGCCGTCGATCATTGGGTTGCCGGGATCGGATACATTGATCACTACCAGTTCGCCGGATCCAGAATCTAAAACATAAGCACAGCTGTCCTGTACAACAACAGCCTCTGGCGTACTACTAGATATAGATTGATTACCAATAAGTGATAGGTTCAAGGGATCGGACACATCAATAATCTTGAGAGAACCTGCGTCGACGACGTAAGCGTAGCTTTTTTGAACAGCTATTGAGACTGGGTTGGTGTTGATGCTTAAGCTACTATAGAATACCTGGTTCGGATCAAGGTTCAACATTGCTGGATCGAATAACGGCTGCCATAAGACTTGGCCAGTGGAATCCGTTGCTATTATTTCACCTAACTGTCCGTCAGATGGAACACCTAGGCGATGCCACTCATTGCCATTATGAAAGTAGAAGGTATTGTCGTCATTA
The DNA here is from genome assembly GCA_965223215.1 of Saprospiraceae bacterium. Lineage (GTDB taxonomy): Bacteria > Bacteroidota > Bacteroidia > Chitinophagales > Saprospiraceae > JABDMH01. The sequence goes on from CBDCVZ010000010.1 coordinate 2,989,142, forward strand.
TCAAAAACAAGGAGTCCCGTGGCAGGTGTGGCAATGGCAGTACGCTGCGAACTGGTCAATCTCGGCACAAGAATACCCTTATCGATAGCTTGTACATCTAAAATAGCAGACGGATCTGGCGCTTCACCATCCGTATTCACACTGGTAGGTAATTGGAGATTGTTACTATTTTGGGAAAAAAGCAAGCTTGAATATAGGAGGAACAGTGTAATAAGGTGAGGATGTAATCGCTTCATTACTTTTGTTTTTGCTTGCTTATGACCCTGAACATTTACGCACCAAAATTAAGATAATATATTTCAGTGGTTCAATGAGCTGAACAGTTCCTTTAGCTATACCATAAAGTGGATCTGGATGGATATCAAGACAGATGGGCAAACAAGGACAACAGTCAGTCGATTCTGGTCTCATGCTGAACAACAGTGGTAATTTTGAAGACTCATATCTGGACTTCTTGGCTTCCGTTTGGAATGCTTACTATCGGAGAATTTTGGTTCTTCCCGGATCGGATGGATCAGCAGGTAATGTAGCAGGACTGAGCCGTGACTCTCAATATAATAATGTGCCGGTACCATTTTTGAAAATTTTATCTGTACACCCCGGCCTAATATCACCTCAACACTGCCCGACAAATTCGACTCATTCTTTCTTCGAACTGGGACAAATGATCCATTGGCACCTGATGCCTCTTTATATTTTCTCCACCAGTATTCGTAGCCTCCCGGTCTGAGGTTAGTAAGTTCATCAAATTCTGCTCTCGTGAGATCACCATCCAAAACTCCTTTTACCAAAGGAAAACCGTCTCCTTTTTCAACCTAGCCATTTACCTTATCTTTTACGCTAAGATCGGCCTCGTTTAGATATTATACAATACGCTCATAGTTAGACGCTTAAGCTTAAGCCGACACTAACAATATTGGCTTCGATTACGGCACCATCAGCGAAATAACCGCAGCGATCAGCCTCGTAGGCAAAAGCGACTAGATGACCTGAATAGTATTTTGCACGTACTCTCTCAAAGCATTTGGATCTGAGAGAATGGCCTTTGTGTAACCAACAGTGATGTCGGTCCCAAAGAGATTCTTCCAGATTTTCTTTCTACAAATATGCTGGACAGGTTATGACTATCCATGGCAATAAATAACTGCGGAGTAGTACCCGTCCTGACCGAAGGCGGCAGGAACAACTTTTCTAAGCATAACTTCCTGGTTTCAGTTTATCTTTTGAAGTTGCTACTTTTTACATAGATACACGAAGACGTTATATTGGGCTAATGCAGATCAGAACTAGAATATTCGTGTAAGGTTTGTTAGATTGAGAACCCTAGCAAGAAATTCACGGGTTTTAGATTGCTAGCCAATACAGAGGCTTGTGTCTGGAGCGCTGGTGGCAAGCACTAAAAGAAACCAAAAAAAAAGTATGAAGAAACCAAGCATTGTCTTAGTCCTGATTTTAATGATCGGTTTAGGTTGTCAGCCCAAGAAGACGAACGTACACAATCAAAGCTCTGAACAGAAACCTTCCAAACAAGAACTGGTAGAAAATGGTATTCGACCGATAGACAAAGATGGAAAAAGCGATTCCATAGCCACTACGCTTGAATTACGAATGAAAGACTTAAACGTACCCGGAGTAAGCATAACAGTCTTTGACAACAACGAGATACTTTGGTCAAAAGGCTATGGACTTCGGGATAAAGAAAATGGTGATAAAGTAACTGAAATCACCCTTTTTCAGGCTGCCTCAATTTCAAAACCAGTCTCAAGTGTAGGAGCTTTTAGATTAATCGAGCAGAATAAATTGGGACTCGACGAAAATGTAAACTTAAAATTAAAACGTTGGCGAGTTCCAGAAAATAAATTCACAAAAACCAAAAAGGTCACGGCAGGTAGAATAATGAGCCATACATCTGGTCTGGGAACGTCTGGTTTTCAAGGTTACAAGAATGGGGATTCCATCCCAACTGTGAAACAAATTCTTCAGGGCAGTAGCATAACGAATTCAGATCCTGTTAGAGTAGTCCAAGAACCTGGAAAATCGGAATTATATTCCGGTGGAGGTATGACTGTACTGCAAATGCTTATGGAAGATGTAAGTGGACAAGACTTTGACAAATTAATGGATGGTTTGGTTCTAGGCCCTATCGGTATGAAAAACAGTTCTTTTGCCTATCCACTTCCAAAAAAACTTGCAAATCTGACAGCAAATGGCTACGACGACAAAGGCAATGTGATTGACAGAGGCTATCATATTTATCCCGAAAAAGCAGCGGCTGGATTATGGACCACTCCGACCGATTTAGCCAAATTTATGATTGCATTAGGTCAATCCTACCGAGGAGAAGAAAATGGGATTTTAAGCCAGTCATCAGCACAAAAAATGATGACCAGGGTTCCGAATGCTGGTGCTACCGGAATTGGAATTGATGGCGAAGGCAGAGCATTTCGATTCAGACACACTGGTGGTAATGAAGGGTTTAAGTGCTATGCTGTATCTTTCGCTGACACTGGACGCGGAGTTGTAGTAATGACGAATTCGGACAACGCATTTCCATTAATCCACGAAATAGTAAGATCAGTTTCCAAAGAATATGGCTGGCCACCACTGTGGATGAGGGAATAAAATTTGTTGAAACTAGCAAAAGTCAAAATGGATAGGTAGATTACCCTCACTAATACTGGCTCGTGATGGAAAGCGACGGGCATCTTCCGCCGTCCAAAACAGCATTAAGATTGTCATATTTATCTGTCATCGGATCAACGTCAGTGGGTATGTGCCCGCCAACACAACCGTTTAGCCGGCAACCGATCCGTTGGCTCGCATAATATGACAATGGATATCAAATCTAAATACTTGAAGTTAAACCAGGACACAATGAATTTTAATTAGCGGAGGACGAAAAAGAGAAGGAGTACGCAAACATCTGTTCCCTGACAGAAATGGAAGCCTGAACCGATGGAGGGTGTTTTGCTTCTGAGCGCATCAGATGGGATGTTGATTATGGATCCCCTAGAGATTCCACCTCACAACATTGGGTCGAAGACCAAGAAATATGATCGAGTAGAAAGGATCCTAATTGCCTACGCAGGTGGGGAAAGCTTTCGAATTGAAAACGAATCCCAAAGGTCTTTTGACACTTCAATTCAAGACCGAATTGATCGAATTATACATAGTGACAGATATTCTCGTCATTCTACTACCGTATTAAGTTCGTTATATTTATCTGCAAGAGGTATCAATGTTGGCGGGGAAAATGCATGTCTCTGCAGACGGTTAACCGGGAACCGAGGCAGGTAATATAAACTCAACAAAGCAAGAATGTCGAGCGAAATACCAAAAGTAAAATTCAAATCAAAATTTTCCGAAATTGAGGGTATTGAGATTATACGTTTGGAGGGAATAGCAAAAAGACAATCTAATCTCGATCACGAACCACAGAAGCCCCATCAAGTTGGTTTTTACCAACTCATTGTCTTTACTAATGGAGAGACTGAACACTTAGTTGATTTTGTTTGGTATAAGGCATGTAGAAATTCACTCTTTTATCTTGCCAAAGGACAAATTAACTCGTTCAAATTCCTTCCGAATACTGAAGGCTACGTCCTATTGTTTACCGAGGAATACTTCAAATACCAACTAAATAATCTTCCCAAGAACACAACGCTGCGATTATTGGCCTCCCACTTATTCTCTCCAAAAATTCAGATTCCAGGAAAATCTAATGTGCTTGATTATTTCTCGATATTGTTTGATGAGTTTCATAAGATAAGCAGCTTTTATAATAAAAAAGCCATCATTGATTCCTTGTTCACTATTATTTTATCCAAACTAGAGGAACTAAAAAAAGAGCAGACCTCTTATATTCCAGATTCGGAGAAATTGAATCGCTTCTTTCAGTTCTATACTTTGCTTAACGAAGGATATACCAAAAGCAGAAATGCCAAATTTTATGCAGACAGAATGCATATAACGTATAAGCACCTCAATGAAATATGTAAAGAAATAATAAATAGCACAGCCAAGCAACTCATTGATGAATATATAGTCTTAGAAGCCAAGAGAAGACTCACAAATATTGATATCAGGAGTACTGATCTGGCTTATCAACTAGGATTCAGAGAACCAACCAACTTTATAAAGTATTTCAAGAAACATACTGGATTTACCCCAAATCAGTTCAAAAATAGTCTATCATAGGCATTTAGGTTCGATATTCACCCTAAAATCTACGGCTTTCACCTTTTAGAGAGCCCTACGCCACTTTACATTTGCATTGTTATTCAATATAACCTGATGGCCATGAAGAATTTAATCATAATCCGTCTATTGCTTCTTGCGATTGCTGGATGTGAGAATGATTCAAACAAAATAGATCGATAAAACACTAAAATGGAAAAAGCAAAAATCCAAGTAATCGGGAATAAATTCAAAGCAAATTTTGGTGAGTATTCCTTTCAATTGCACTTCGAAAGTGAAACGCGAATGACCTGGAAGGCACTAACCAATGAGGGCTTTGGAGACCAGGAAACTGTAAACATTACTAAGGTAGAAATCAGACTCAATGTGTATATGATTTACTGGAGAGAAAAATCTGGCACAACCGTTACTCACGTTGAAGATTTCGAAAACGGTATTGTTTACACCAACATCACAGATCCCAAGAACAAATTCTTAAATCTAAAAGGAACCTTACTTAAAATAGACGATTAAAATGAAGCATTTTGTAACAATGGGCATCCTACTAATCTCATTAGGAGCGTGCACTAACCTAACAACAAAATTTTCGCAAACTAAAAATAAAGCAGAAAAAATGAAACTATCAAACAAAGAAAAAGCAGAAGCACTCTTAGTCAGTCTCGAAACGGGCGACCAAACACCTGTCAGCTACATAAACCCGGACAAGTATATTCAGCATAATTTAGCAGTAGGCGATGGATTAGAAGGTTTTGGAGAAGTATTAAAAAATGCCCCCGCAGGGGGTTTTAGGACCAATGTAGTCCGCTCTTACCAAGATGGGGACTATGTGTTTACCCATACAATTTACGATTTCTTCGGACCAAAGGTAGGTTTCGACGTTTTCAGGTTTGAAGGTGGAAAAATTGTAGAGCATTGGGACAACTTACTGGAAATTGCTCCACCAAACCCAAGCGGACATACACAAACGGATGGCCCTACAAAATCAAGTGATCTAGATAAAACGCTTGCCAACAAAAAGATAGTAAGCAATTTTATTTCAGATATATTAATAAATGGAAGAATGGATAAAATACCAAGTTACATTGATGCTGACGAGGAGAATTATATTCAACACAATCCTGCCATAGGCGATGGTCTTTCTGGCTTGGGTGCTGCCCTTGAAGGAATGGCAAAACAAGGTATCACCATGGAATACAAAACCGTGCATAAAGTACTGGGCGAAGGAAACTTTGTATTGGCTATAAGTGAAGGCGCATTTGCCGGAAAACCAACCTCGTACTATGATTTATTTAGAGTTGAGAACGAAAAAATAGTTGAGCACTGGGATGTGATGGAAACCATTATGCCGGAAGCGGAGTGGAAAAACTCGAACGGAAAGTTTAACTTCCCCAAATAAACAAAGCAATGCATAAAGATGTGATTAAGCAATCAACAAATTAAAGAGAAGGCTGCCGTACTCCTGAGGCAGCCTTTTTTTACCAGAATATCATTATGGATAGAAGAAAATTTATTCGGAACCTATCACCTTTAACATTATTACCTGTTGGGATGAAACTTTCAAAATTTAAAGCCATAACCTATGAATTTAGTAAAACGGACAAAATGCCCATTCTTTTCATGGGTCACGGCACACCCATGAATGCTATAGAAGAAAATGAATTTGTGCAGGGGTGGAAGAGTATGATTGAGGGACTTCCCACACCCAATGCCGTGTTGTGTATTTCTGCCCATTGGGAAACGAATGGCACACTGGTAACAGCAATGGATTTTCCCAAAACGATTCACGACTTTGGTGGATTCCCCCAGGCCTTATTTGACGTGCATTATCCTGCTCCTGGTAGTCTAGCATTAGCAGAAGAAACTAAAAAACTAGTCAAGAGCACTGATGTGGTTTTAGACCACGATTGGGGACTAGATCACGGCACTTGGAGCGTCGTTAAACACCTCTACCCAAGGGCAGATATTCCAGTTATTCAACTGAGTTTAGATTATAAAATATCTCCTCAGCAACACTATGATCTGGCGAGAGAACTATCCGTTTTAAGAAATAGGGGTGTGCTAATCATAGGTAGTGGAAATATTGTTCACAATCTGAGAAGACTCAACTTTTCAAAAAGTAGTGAAACTGAGTTTGGATACGATTGGGCACTAGAAGCCAATGATAAAATGAAAAGGTACATAATGTCAGGAAATCATACTGAGCTTATAAATTTTAGAGCTCAAGGTCATGCCTTTGACCTTGCCATACCCACACCAGAACATTATCTACCATTACTATACGTACTTGGATTACAAGAAAAGAACGAATCAGTGGGTCTATATAACGACAAAACTGTATCAGGGTCTATTTCCATGACTTCATTACTTATTAGGTAATTGATCTTATGAGAAACAAAAGGTTGAAAAAATCAATCTCAAAAAATATGATCATTTGATAGGTGCATGGCTCTGCGCGAAAGATCATCCTTAAACAAACGCTTTCCAATTCAAATGTAATGACAGACCACCAGAAGCAGAAAAGCAGATCTCCACTAGAAATCAGCGGTATGGCAGTGTTGCTTGTTTATCGTTGGTAGCAACCTCATCTTGTGATGACTTACAAATCGTTTTTACATTGAGGCTTTGTCCCACCAGAATCTCTCAATCGTGAAGACTTACACCCAATAGGTATTGTCCATTATGTTTACCTTCATGCAAAAACATTTGGTAGCCATTCAAGGCACACCCATTGTACATCTAATTGTAATTAAATGGAAACCCAAACTGATATATTGAAGACATTATTAGGTCAAGAAATAGGCGCAGTGCTATATGGAAGCTCTCAATTTCTGCCATTTGAAGATTCTAATCGATTTCACATTTTCAATGATTTGGCATTAATCGTAGTCGAGAAACAGAAAATACAACTTCTTGAATACAAGCTGATTGCATCAAATCCGATTTATAAACATCATGATAATAGATGCAAACTACTGATCAGAAAACATGCTCATGAAATGAAGGAAAAAATTCTTTTCAGGTCTAAAGAGTATGATAATCATCTCACAGTTGACCTGAAGGTAGATAGAATCTGGCTGATTGAGAATAGTTCCTCTGCCGAACATCTGGCAGAACTTAATGATTACCCCACCCTAACCTCGACCATAGCTTTTGAAGATATTAGCCAAGAAAGATATCTGGTTGTGACTTCTCATCGGGGACAATATGAAAGCCATATGAAAAGGATTACGGTAAAGTTTGGTCCTGGCATCTTTTTCAATCGATTGAGAGAAATCAGTGGAATGGAGTCACACATTGTGAGCAAATTTGAGTGTTAGTAACTGGATATAGCAAGGGCTAGTAAGACGTCATACTGGTTGGTGCAGATTGAACCTGATTATATGTATTAAGTTGTGTGTAATTTTTATGCAAAATATTGTATCACCAAAGACTGAACCGCTAAAATCTGATTCCCTCAGAGAAATCGCTCGACATTTGATTGAGAAAGGGCATCGGATTACTTTTTTCGGAAGCGCCTGGGCAAATGGGAGTGCAGATTGGATATATTTCGATTCTAAACTAGATGTGGAAGGGCTGATGACCAGAAAATAGGAGGAGGACTGATCGATAAATGAAAGTAATTTGTCAAGCGATTCAGATAGTGAATCGAAACAGATTGCACTCTCACAAAAAGAATGTTATGATAGATTTGGTGTTTGATAGGAAGATTCAAAACAGACAAGGAGTCGAGGAAGAATTATAAATGCATATGTTGTAAGAATAATGTACGATCATGACTAGATTGAGGAACATGCCTCCTAGCGAAACTTTAATGGTATAGGTTTATTCTGGCACCAAAATGCGAAGCTCAAAGCCCCTTCTGATCAGCATAGCCGCATTCGTGGCTTTGAGCTTGCGCATTATACTACTACGATGCGTTTTTATTGTCTCAATTGACACAAAGAGTTGTTCACCAATTTCTCGGCTTGTCCTGCCAAAAGACAGCAATCGCAAAATTTCTCGTTCGCGTGATGTGAGCAAGGTGTGCAATGGCAAGATCTTGGACGGGTATTTCTCGCCGGAAATTGCGGTCGATTTTATTTTTACTTCCATCCTTCGAAAACGTATCGTATGTTGTCAACCAATGGGTCTGATGGTATCATCAACTGAAAAGATTCGAGTAATTGGAAAACCAGCTTTTTTGCCATGGAGGTAGAGAGAATCTTCATCCGTGGCGCGATACACACAATAAACCTTGTCGCCAGCTAAATAGCTCTTAACCCATTCAATACCTTCGCCCATTTCACCAATGACGTTGCATGATTTCGTGACGATACCACTCTTCTGTTCTGCCGAAAATGATCCCGCACCAGGGATGTCTCGCTCAATTAAATATGTTTTCATGCTTTGTTCTATTCGTCTACTGAGAGGGTACTTCCATACCCGTTAATTTTCGTTATTGTTATTTTACAATTTGAAGGGGTACCCTTAGAGACCTGCCAAAGTTGTTCGCCCCTTCTTGCAAATCATCGACAGCCAAAGTAAGTTGATCAATGGCGTGCTGTTGCTGCTTCACAATTTCAGTGAGATACAAGACCATACGATCATACTTCACATCGTCAGGAATACCATCGATATCGTAACCTACCAAATTGGTCAGGCCTATTGAGTCTACTTCTTCGGCGATGTAGCCATACTCCCAGTGCTGAGGGGAGTCTGGCCGGCTATATTTTACTGGCCGTGTTCTAAATATTTTAGTCCAGTCATCCTGTAGCGTCGTAATATTGGTCTTGTAGCGGCGGGATGAATTGTCCCAGCCAATCTCACCGGTGACTTCGTCGTATTGCATATCCTTATGATCTCCGATGTTTCCAAGATTGGTGGCGTGCAATTTCCCGTCGGGCTGCAGAAAAAATTCGTCATTGGTACTGGTTCGAATGATGAATTTTCCAAATTCCCGATTGTTAATTGTAAAATCCTTGGTGGTACTATTGCCAAACCCCATCCAGGCCCTCCGCAAAGAATTATTGTTAAAGGCAAGAAACTGATGGTCTAAACCATCTAACCGCAGCAATTCTGCATTGCCTTTCACATGTAACTGTGTGGCTGGATTATTTGCTCCAATACCCACGTTTCCGTTCGCACGTTCGATCACCATCCGATCGATTTTACCATCGGTAAGTTCTTCTGAAATTACCCTAAGACGGTTGGCTTCAGCATCATAACGCAGCATGAAACCAAAATTTGGGTGTTCGTACATCCGAATATTAATTTCTCCATCTTGTACGCTTTCAAGGGTGAAATCATTGATCTGTGCTGCTAAACCATAAGTCATAAGGGTCAGGCTGCAAACCATGATCTTTTGTAGTAAATTTTTCATAATTAATTATTGAGATGATGATTAAATTGAGTATACCGTTGTTTTCATCTCAAAACAAGGACATTAGCGGCGTAAGAAATATCGCAGTTGTTCCAAATCGTGGTCAGCATGTATCTCCTACCACGTAAAATAATTACTGAAATTACTCGAGTTCAGTAGCCAAGTGACAAAAGATATTGGAGTAATATTAGGTTTGCCCGGAGGCAATCATGAACTATAAAGATGGTATATCAAGGCTAGAGTTTTCATCACCTTGATCACCAAGTATACTGAGATGCATAATACTTGATGCATCACGGCTGAGCATTCCTTGCCTCACCCTTGTATTCCGACGGTTTGCTTCCATACTTCTCCCGAAAGATTTTCCCAAAATGAGAGATGTTGTTAAATCCCGCTGCATATGCTGATTGAGTCACGGTCTCACCTTTAGCCAGCAGTTGCGCTGCCCTTTTCAACCGGAATTCACGGAGCAGAGCTCCCGGGCTCTGATCGGTAAGCGCTTTGACTTTGCGGTGCAGTTGGGTGCGGCTCATCGCCAGTTTTTCCATCATTGCTGCAATACCAAAGTCAGGATCGTCGTGCTTTTCCTCTAGCAAGTCCATCAAATTATGGAGAAACTGTTGATCGTACGATGACCACTCAATATCCTGCGGTGCAAAGTGATCGATGGTGGTAAATTTTTTGCGCAACCGGAGGCGCTGCTCAATTAAATTTCGGACACGCACCTGCAATTCGCGGGCATCAAAGGGCTTGGTAAGGTAGCTATCGGCACCCGTCTCCAGACCTTTGAGTTTATTTTCCATGCCGACTTTTGCGGTCAGCATAATCACCGGAATGTGAGATATACGCTGGTCTGTTTTGAGCAGCTCACACAGCTGTATGCCATCCATTTCGGGCATCATAATATCAGAAATGATGAGATCAGGGACATGCTCTAGGGCTGCCTGCAATCCTGCCGAACCACTGCCTGCCTGGATGGTTTGATAATGGGAAAGGTGATTGACGATGTAATGGCGCATATCGCTGTTGTCTTCCACGACCAGCACGGTGGGGGTATCTTGCTTAGCCACTGACTGGCTTTCTTGGTCAGTCGCTAAACGCTGATTTCCACTCAAGCCGCGGTCAATTTTCTGTACTAGCTTTTCCTTATCTGACGTCGGGGCCAGGATTTGACGCAACGGTATGCCAACCATAAAAATGGATCCCCTGCCTACCTCACTTTCGAGGTGTATCCTGCCATCCATTTTTTCTACCAATTCACGCACGAGAGCCAGACCAATTCCCGAACCCTCCTCCTGCCTGGTACTGGAAGCGTCGACCTGATAAAATCGCTCGAAAATTTTTACCTGGTCCTCGGCTTCGATCCCGATTCCACTGTCTTCCACCTTGAGCAACAATTGGCCATCGGCATAAGCAGCTTCGATTAGAATCTTGCCATCGTTAGGCGTAAATTTAAAGGCATTGCTAAGTAGGTTGTATACAATTTTTTCGATGTGAGCGCGATCGAAGGAAGCCCAAAAAACGAGCGACGGTATCTTTATTTGAAAATCCAAGTTACGCTCAGCTGCATGTGAAGAAAAGGCCGACGCCGCCATGCGAATCACCTGGTACACATTGCCCTCTGATAGATTAACTGGCAGTGTTCCTGAGTCCAATTTCGACAGGTCAAGCAATTGGTTAACCAATCTAAGCAGTCGATTGGTGTTGCGCGTCATCATGCCGAGATGAGCGGTAGATAATTTGCTTTCGGGAAAGCGGTTGAGTTGGTCAAGTGGCCCCTTGATCAAGGTGAGTGGCGTGCGAAATTCGTGCGAGATATTGGCAAAAAGACGCGATTTCATTTGATCGACTGTGCGCAGTTTTTCGGCCTGAGCTTTGAGCTTCACCTTTTGGGCCTGTAACTTATCGTTGCTGATCTGGAGCTCGGCAGTCCGGCTGGCTACCATGCCTTCTAGTGCCAATTTTTCTTTGCGGAGCTCATTAGACCGCCAGCGCACGATAAATGCTGTGCTTAGCAGACCAGCTAGAAGGTAAAGCAGGTAGGCCCACCAGGTGCGGTGCCAGGGAGGAAGAATGATGAAGGAGAAATTTCTTATTTCAGATAAGTGGTCAAAAATATTCTTACTTTGGATTTGAAACGTGTAATGACCCGCGGATAAAGTGGTAAAATCTCTTTGATTTTCTTCAGTCCAGGGAGACCAGTCTTCATCATGATTGACTAAACGGCTTCTGTACTGATTTTGCTCCTCTGCAAAATAACTCGGTGAGGAAAATGTAAACCGAAGTCTTGTCTTTGCAAAATTTAATCTGATAGGTTCAATTGGAGAACCAAATCCGGCGAATAACGTGGAGTCATGATTCATTTGCAATCCAGTAATCAGAACTTTAGGTTCGATCGCAGTCTGATAAGATCTCTTGCTAATGTCATGCGCTATAATTTTTTCTGTACCCTTGTACCAAATCAAACTATCGTGCAAGTCAGGATATACATGATCTCTTCGCATTTCCATGATACGTTGTTCTGCTAAAGATTCCAATTTGTATGTCCCATTAGGTTGCTTCCACGCGACTAGTTGATTAAATCTTTCGCCCGATCGGGATTCTACAATCCAAAGATTTTCATCATCATCGACAGTGGTTAGCTTTACATTGGCATCTGCGAGGCCAAGTGATTCGTACAATGATTGATCCTTGATAAATCGATCCTGGTGGCTATCAAAGCGAAAAAGTGTTCCATCCCTTGCCACGACATATAATTCACCATCGATTAAGTATTGGATTCCAATGCTTTCTGGAAAGCCATTCTCACTATCCAATATTTCGAGGGTAGCTTCTGAATTGACTTGACCATCAAGATAGAACGGATAGCGGCCGATCGACTTAGCATTTGTCCGCAGCCAGAGCATACCGGTAGTATCCTCAACGATCGTCGCCACTTCAAAATCAATCCCGTCGATCCTCCTCTCATCTTCCCACCGTCCCTCCTGATAATACATGGACGTAAGACCTGGCGAAAGTCCCAAGAAAATTCGGTTGGTATCGATTTTTGATCGCTGTAAAGATCGCACATATCGATCAGAGGCCTTTCGGATGGTGGAGCTATCGATCATGAAAATTTGCTGCCCTGCGATGAGGAGAGATTTTCCAAAAGGGCATAGATCCCAGGCGAAGGGGCCTAAATCAACATCTACTTTCGAAAAATCCAATTCTCCCTTTTTTGTTCTGAAAAGTCCAGTGGTCCCTCCCGCATAGACGTACTCACCGTGCGATTGGATATCCATCACTATTTGAGGGACATCATCTCTCTCAAAAAAGTAGAATTCACTCGGATGTTCAATCTTTACAATTCCGTTAAATGTGGCAACCCACAGCAGACCGGAAGGATCTTGCAAAATGTCCATTACAGCATTGGAAGGAAGGAGATTTTCTTCTGTCCAATGATGAAGTTCCTGCCCGCCGATATCAATCACGATCAAACCCTTGTAAATTGATCCGATAGCGATCGTGCCATCAAGTAAGACTTCGCACGAGTAAAGTGTGTTTTGATCTACAAATTCAGGATTATCGATGATTATCTCCCTGGTCTTTTCACCAGTTAGGTAGAGGTTTTTATCGGTCAGAATAAGCAAACGCTGATCGTCCCAACGTTCAATATCGATAATTCTTTGTGACAGAAAATTGCCCGAAAATCCAGCTTCTTGGAAAGAACTATCAATCCACTCAAATAAGATGTCCTCCTTTTGTGCAAATATCCGTTGATTTGCCTCCAAAGCAGTACTACCGGTGAGGCTTTCTATCTTGACTTCGATACCATTCCATACAAAAAGATATTTTTTAGCTGAGAAGAACCAACTAGACCCATCTGAATAGCACGAAAAAATGATGTCAAAATCTAGGTAAGCTGTATCCAAATTGGAAACAAGAGAAACATATTCTGGAGCACCCATCGAGTCGACATCGAGATATCCAAATTCATTGTGACCTCCCAAAATGATCCGACCGGATTGTGTACTCGCGACCGAAAAAACTGACCCAAGATTAGGTAATTCCATCAGGTTCCACATCTCACCATCATAGATCAACAATCCATCGCCATTAGCGACATACACGCGATCGGAAGTATCTTTGGTTATGCACCAATTTTGATAAAATGCATCATACGTTTTTGGCAAATAGTGGGTGAACTGAGGTGTGGTTTGGCCCGCGCTTAGAATAAAAAAAAACACAATGAACAACATGGCTGCCACAGATCGCGCATTGAGGACCTTCATTGTGCATGCATTGTTCATCACCAGATTGATCTTAAAAGTAATGATCTCTCTGCTTGCAGCATTATCACATTTGTTTCCAAAAATGACGTATCTGTTCCATTATACAATGGTTGGTTCTAAATTTTGAACTATATATTGACGATATAGCATCACCTTGAAATATAAGATTATGTGAGACGGACATAGTGCAACAATCAAATAAGTGCTTGAGCTACCAGATGGTAAGCGCTTCGGTATCGTAACGCTGGATTCTGGGTTTGGAATATTTCTCGTTGATGGACCAAAAACGCCATCGAGAACACTCTTAGGTAATTTCTGATAATGCAGCATAAGCAGCTCAATTCGCCAAGATAATCGTGCCGAGTAGCAAATGCTGCGTTTGCAATGGAGAGGTGATCCACCAGGTGGTTGAAGCATCACAATGTTCCCATGGATGATAAAGTTGAACCAAACAGCTATGATTGGTTTAAATTTATGTCAAAAGCTGTCAGAGAAAAAGGGGAGTCAGGGGATTTAACTGACCATCAAATTGGAACCATCGATTTTAATGCTCAGATCAACTAATGGCCTGTTCCTGACCTCCTATGATGATCAAAGGAGAGACCTCCGATGGTCCTCGGTTATTTGGCAGCCACCTATTACCAGATAGATAGAGTAAGTCGCGCGGAAAGATGGTTGAGTGGAGATCATGGAGATCTCAAGGAATGCTACTATAGAAGTCCCAACTTTTATCTAGCAATGATTCACACTCAAATGGCTGCAGTAGAGGCATTCGATTGGCTTGAAAAGTCTATTTCTGGCCAAGCAGTTGAATTATTCTGGCGCAAGGTAGAGCCGCACCTTGAGTCGCCGAGGGAGTATTCAAGGTGACAAAAGGCTCTTAATAAAATTGGGTTCCCAAAAGAGACTTAATAAATCGACATTCCAGAGTACTGGAGCATCCTTCTGAGGCTCATTAATGACGGCCACAGTCCTAGGCAGCCTAAGTTGGACATGACCTGATCGAGTGAAAACTCTGGGTTGCGTGCAATCCGTGATAATCCAAAATATCAGGAACTTTTAACAGATTATTGCTTCACTCAGAATAATACGTAGAATATCTGCCAATAATAAAATCACGACCTTTGGTGCCGTACCAGCCACTGAAAAACTAACAACCAACGACTATCAAACTGATATTTCCAGGTCTAGGCGATTAAATCCGAACCGAAATGAAAGTTTTACTCTTTACAGTAGTGACCATTCTATCCGTTTCTTGCCACTCGCAGGTAAAGAAAACGGAAACAGGCAAAATCGGAAATTCGACCGAACCGGAAATCACTGCCCAAATCGGACAATATGTTGTTGCTATACTTCAAGATTCAAAGGGAAATATTTGGTTTGGAACTTTAGCGAAAGGAGTTGCAAAGTATGATGGCAAGAAGTTGGTCTACCTAACAAGCGCAGACGGACTACCGAGCAACCGAGTGGTAAACATAATTGAAGATAATTCAGGTAATATATGGTTTGCAACTGGTGCAGGAATCTCTAACTATAACGGAAAAATATTTACAAACTATTCGGAAAAAGATGGACTTTGTAGCGATATGATCAGTAGTTTGCTCATCGACAGCAAAGGAGTCCTTTGGATTGGGACATGGGGTGGAGTTTGCAAATTCGACGGAATGCAATTTCAAAACTTCCCAATACCCTACCCAAAAATAGAAACTCGCATTAACCCAGACACAAAAAATTGGATAACTGAAATTATCGAAGACGATAAGGGAAATATTTGGTTCGCACGTGATGGCTATGGGGCTGCCAAATACGACAGGACGAACTTTACTCATCACCTTAAGAAAAATGGACTTTATTCAAATAATGTGATGGAAATTGAAGTAGATAGCCATGGGAATATTTGGTTTGGTTCTAGAGTTGGCGAAAAAGACAATCCTGATCCCAAAAAACGGAAGGGGAAAGGAGGCGTAACCAAATTTGATGGAAAAAGTTACATTCATTTCCCTAATATACTAGGCCTTAATGAAGCAGATGTATTTGAAATCTACAAAGACAGTTCTGATAACATATGGATAAGCACCACAAATTTTGGAGTTTATAAATATGATGGCACTGAATTTAAAAACTATGAAGTACCAATAGCCATAATGACAATGACGGAAGATGATAGGGGTAACATGTGGCTCGGTGGTGCAGGAGGCTTATACAGAATAAACATGAATGGAGAGATGGTAAGTATCACCACAATCGGACCTTGGCATTGAAAAGGGCGGACACATCTTAGAGGCTACCTACCTTAGATAACCAGGTACGCAGCTAAGATGATACAAATTCACCCAGTAGCAGCCTAGAAACGGGATATCGTAAATACCAACATTAAAACCAAAATATGAGACGTTCACTGTTCTTGATCATTACTTCAGTCATTTCCGCACTGTTTGGTGGCATGATGTTTTTCCTTCCTGAAGTGATCACTGCAGGGTTTGGTGCCACAACTACGCATTTTTCAAATTTTTTGATGCGAGAAATGGGCCTGATTATTTTATGCGTGGGTATTCTAAACTTTCTAGTACGTAACGCCGAAGACTCCATGGCTCTCAAAGCAATTTTCATCTTGAATATGGCCTATCACATCACTATGATCCCTATGGTTCTCATGGCAGTATCTCAAGGTATTTTTACCATGGAAAAATCAATGGGCGGATTGGCTGCACATCTTTTCATTGGAATCGGTTCGATCTTTTACTCCGCAAAAATTAGACCACCGTTCGATGAATGTATCACCTCGCGTAAGGTAAACTCCCTGCAGTCTGGTAGACATTTTTAGGTACAAGGTAAAGGGGAATCCTTGCGACTCCTTTCAGCAGTGGTTGGATTAGACCTTTGATCGTCTTAGTCAGTGGAAACGATCGAAATCATCAGCCCGTGTGGACAGTTGTGATAATTTGCTACATTGGATTTTTGAGCGAGTATAAAGCACAACCGCTTGCTGATGTCGAAACTCGTCACTAAGCCTTTAAGACCAAGTAAGAATCAACCGACAATTCTATTGGACGTTTTGGGGTTTGGATGGGCTTTCGAAAATCAAAGACGATGACCTCAGACATAAATACTTCAGATCAAGCGCTAATTTTCATTCCGGATATAAGTGGATATACCGGGTTTGTGAAATCTACCGAAATACATCATGCTAAACATATCGTGGAGGAACTTTTGGAGGCCATTCTTTCCACAAATGAAATTGCTTTAGAACTTTCTGAGATAGAAGGAGATGCTTTGCTTTTTTACAGAAGGGGCAAGGCTCCAACTTGCCAAGAGTTACTCCAGCAGGTCAAAAAAATGTACATAAGTTTCCATTCACAGTTAAAGAAATATGAAACGCAGCGCATTTGTAGCTGTGGAGCTTGCTGCAGCACAGGAAACTTAAAATTGAAATTTGTGGCTCATTATGGCGAAATAGCCGAGACATTTATCCAGAAGCGGCCCGGTCTATTTGGAGAGGCCGTTATTGCGGCTCACCGATTACTCAAGAACAAAGTCAATTTCAATGAGTACGCTCTTCTTTCGAACGATCTAATGTCGGCCTGTACCACGTGGTCGCAGATGGCTGAAGTGGCCTGGGATGAATTATTTCAATTAGAAGAAACCTACGATTTTGGCACCGTCCAATATAGTTACCTAAAATTGGAAAATCTGGCCGACCTCATACCTGATCCAAAACCAATGGATTTTGGCATTCCTGGGGCAACCCGTAAGGTTTTTGAGACTGAAGGAATCGTCGAGGCACCCTTGGATGTTACTTTTAGTGTTATTTCGGATTATAGTTTTCGCGCAAATTTCTTTGTCTGGCAACTCGATAACGATCGTCACAATCACAAAATCACTCAAAACGGGTCTAGGCATAGATGCATTGTTAATAGGCATGGCAGCGGTCCAGTCTTTGTGGCTCATGATTATACGTTTGATGAAAGTAAAATCACTTTCGTGGAAAGTGATCATAAAGATGGAGTTTCGCTGGTGTGGACACTATCCGCAGTGGGAAAGGCAACCACTCGGATCCAGATGCTCATTGTAGTGAAGCCCAATTTTTTGAAGATCCTAATCTTCAACCTGTTCCTGAAGAGAAAAACAGCGAAGGATATGATTGCCAGCTGGCATATTCTTAATAAGTATTGCAAACAATTAATGCTTGAAAATCGACAGCATCCAAATAATATTATTCTACCAGAACGGGTCATGGGATCGAAGAGGGCCTCGTAAATGGCATGTCTTTGCTTACCTAGCTACTATGTGTTGGAGATTTCACTACCGCTAGATTCTAGGGCAGTTCGTTGGGCTGCCAGGGCACCAGGCACATATCAAGCAAAGAATCAGCCCTACACCGAAATTCAGTGGCAGTGAGTTCCCTAGGAACTGCCTGTAACATGGCTTTATTTTCCTTCGTCCGCCGTACTCGATGGCGATCCTTTTCTGTTAGAATTATATAATTATGAGCCCTTTCTGGAATTGATCAAGCCCAAGGGCTAGGTACAAAATAATTTCAACATTAAGCAAAGATTGTAACCCTTTAAAAAGAAGGTGAGGTACTGTTGAATTGTGATGGCATCGTGTGTTTATGAACGTTGTGATCACGTTTTTTGACCGCCCGAAAATGAATTGAAACTGATATAAGAGTAATTTCGTGAAAGGCAAAGTGCTTGAACCCAACGAAGATTTAAAGGAATTTGTGATGCGCTAGTGGACCTTGGATTTTCCAAAAAGGGATTTAACCAAAGTCAGTTACTCTGAACTATACCTGACCCTCTAGCTTCCTTGGGAGAATAGCCATACTTCTTTTTAAAGCATTTGCTGAAATAGGTCGGACTTGAAAAACCGACTTCATAGGCAAT
This sequence comes from Saprospiraceae bacterium, assembly GCA_965223215.1. Lineage (GTDB taxonomy): Bacteria > Bacteroidota > Bacteroidia > Chitinophagales > Saprospiraceae > JABDMH01. The sequence goes on from CBDCVZ010000010.1 coordinate 3,007,855, forward strand.
CTCGGATACTGTTCCAACATTGTTTCTTAAGAGATTCATTGCTCTTTCCAACCTGAATTGTTGAATTAAACTAGTAGGAGTTTGGTTCAAAAGTGCCAGGAGTTTTCTATGTAGATGTACCCTGCTCATGGCCAACTCCTTGCTAAGTTGCTCCACTCCAAAATTCTCTTTACCCATCTCCTTCTCCACTGTGAACTTCAGTTTTTTGAGAAAAATCTCGTCCATGGAATTAGTGCTTATATCCTCAGGTTTCAGTAATATGGCTCCGCTAAATCTTTTACGTAATTTTCTTCTTGAAGCAATAAGGTTAGCCACTCTTGCATGTAATTCCTTCTTACTAAACGGCTTTGTTAGGTAATCGTCCACCTCATTCTTAAATCCTTCAATCCGGTCTTCTTCTTCATTCTTAGCGGTTAATAATATGATGGGGATATGACTCGTCCGTATGTCGCCCTTCAGTCGTTTGCAAAGTTCAAAGCCATTCATTTTGGGCATCATGACATCACTTATAATAAGGTCAGGAATCCGTTCGGTGGCTATAGCAACCCCTTCAGAACCATTTATGGCTAATTCAATCTGGTAGTTTTTCGCGAAGATCTCTTTCATATAATTTCGCAGATCAGGATTATCCTCTACAATAAGCATTTGCGGAAGGTCCTCTGCCGTTTCTTGCACTACTGTTCGATCTTCACTAAGCACTGAAATTTCGGTTGTCCCGAATCCTTTGAGGTCCGTAACATCAGGGTCCTGAATATTCAATCTAATCTGATTTTCTTGTAGATGTTCTCTGCCTAATGGAAGGATAAATGAAAATACGGTTCCCCTACCTTTGTTGCTTTCTACTGTAATTTCTCCACCATGTAACTCAATAAGTTCTTTGGACAAGGCAAGACCTACACCGGTACCTTCATAATCTAATATATCTGAATGATCACCTTGAAAAAAACGATCAAACACGTAGGGAAGCTGATCTCTTGGAATGCCTGGCCCATTGTCTTTTACCTCAACCTTAATAGCCGATGTGTTATTAGAAGAAATTCGTTTTAGCGAGAGGATTACTTTTCCATAGGAAGGAGTGAACTTCAATGCATTTGATATTAGGTTGGTAAAAACCTGTTCTAGCTTTCCGGGTTCAAAAAAAACCAAAACCTCATCCTCAGTACAAGAAAATTCCAAAAGGATCTTCTTCTTATCGGCAAGCGATTGAAACGAGAAGAAAATACCCTTGGCCAAATTGACCAGATTACCTTGGGATGCTCTGAGCCCCAATTTGCCTGCCTCTAATTTTGATAGGTCTAAAAATTGGTTAATCAGTTTTCTTAGTTGTGAAGCGTTTTTATGGATCAGTCTTAACCTTTGTAAACTCTTGGCATTTTGGGTTTCTTCCATTAGAGATTCTAAGGGACCCAAAATCAGTGTTAAAGGAGTACGGAATTCATGAGAGATATTGGCGAAGAAATGAGATTTCATCTGATTCAATTCAGCAAGTTGTTTGGTCTGCGCTTTTTGATTTTCCAATAATTCCTGTTTCCGATGGTTTCGTAACCTGAGTATCCAAAAAATAAGGAAGGCCCCGGTAGCGATTAGTATAACACCTGCTATCAGGATTTTCCTCCAAAACGAATCTATTTCTTTCTGCTGTTGTAGAATAGTCAATTCTTTGTCTTGGGCGGCTATCTGCTGCTCTTTTATTTCAGTTTCATATTTCGTTTGCAGTTCCGCTAACTTGTCGCGTCCACGTATCTTTTCAAGGCTATCCCGAATAGCAGTAACATCCCTTTGATAGCGCAATGCTTGGCGAAAATCTCCCTTTTTCTCATACATTGAGGATAAGGCCTGATAGGTTCTGAAATCCCTAATTCCATCAAATTTCTCATTTTGAATTTCAGTGCTTCTCTTAAGATGATGTTCGGCTTTGCCAAAAAAATTTAGATGGGTATATACCACTCCCAGCTCGCGATGACACAGAGCTATTCTGTCCGGAATCTTGGTCTTTTGATAAACTTTAAGCGCTTCTAAAAAGTATTTTTCACTTTCTTCATACGCTCCCTCTTGCTTATGCAGATAGCCCAAGTCTGTCAAGGATTGTCCTATCGTGGCGTCAAATCCCAATTCTTTACGAATATTGAGACTTGCTAGAAAAACTGTCTCAGCCTTGTCGTATTCATTTAGTTCCAAATGAATCAATCCAATAAAATGATAGGCTTGGGAGATCTTAGATGCGATTCCCAACTCCTGAAACAGCACCAGGCTTTTGTTGTAGTAGGTTAGTCCTTCTTGGATGTTATTTTGTGCATTGGCGTATATTGTTCCTATTCCTGACAAGAGATTGGCCTGCGCAAATTTGTCACCAGTTTTTTCAGCGACTTCCAGTCCCTTTATATAGGCCTCCATTGCCTTATTCTCTTGATTCAGGCGATAATAAGTTAAGCCGATTCTATAATAGATCATGGGATCTGGCATGTCCAGATTCCTGGCATCGGCAAGGGTAAGGCATTTTAAGAAGTAGTTAAGAGCTTCATCAAACTTGGACTGAAAGCCCATTGTCATACCAAGATTATAATAAGTTTCAATGAGCCCTTCCTGATCACCGGTGCTTTCGTAAATTTCTTTGCTCAATTTCAGGTAGTGCAGCGCTGTATCGCGCTCTAAACGGTCACCGTAAATCATTGCCATACGGTTATAAGTTTGGGCCGTCCCCTTCAGATTCCCTAGCTCTATAAATAGTTCCTGGGCAAGCCTATAATGATTGAAGGCCTTATCCTCATCATTTTGCAATTGAAGTACATCCCCCAGATTAAAAATGCCCCAAGCCTTGCCCTTTTTGTAATCGAAATCCTCCGATAGATCTATCGCTGCGCGGGCATGGTGCATTGCACTATCGGGAGCTATTCTTAGATAGGCCTTGGAAAGTTCATTCAGTATATCGATGGCTAGGCTATCTGTAGCCTTCTCTAATTGTATGGAAAGACTATCAATAGGAGTTTGGGTATAACCGATGGCCCCCCAAAATACTTGCCATATAAGAATAATTACAGATCTCATGAATTTCATGAATTCTTTCCATTGTATCTACAATAGTAAAGGGGAATATACAAGATAACGATTTTTTCACTTGTGTTCCATTGGGCAAAGAAATGCATTACGTGAGAAAGGCGAAAGCTTTTAGGCCTCCATGTTACCATATTTCATCTTTTTGTTACAAGAGTTATTAGCCGACTGCGATTCATCGTAAACGTCCCCGACTATATTACCTCATCTCCTCTTTTTGTTACAAGAGTACTAACCACCACATACTGTTGCAAAATATGTTTGTATCTCAATTTGCCAATTTGGCATAGTTAAAATTTAATGCACTATAAAATGGAAACGAATAACAGAATTGGAATTAACGTGCCTCTAATCACCGATGGGGGGTTAGAGACTACCCTGATCTTTAACCACGGGATTAACCTTAGACACTTTGCTGCCTTCGAGATCCTGGATAGGCCGGAATATGAAGATCTATTGGTTAACTACTATTGCCAGTATTTGGAACTGGCCAAGGAACGAAACATCGGTTTTATGATGATCAGCGGCACTTGGAGGGCCAATAAGGACTGGGGTAAAGAGCTCGGGTATTCAGAGGAGGACCTCATCAATATCAACAAAGGGGCAATCAGGCAAATCAATAGGATAAAATCCAGATATGGCGAGGAAGTCCGCCAAATCTTAGTGTGTGGAAGCATAGGACCAAGAAGCGATGGTTATCTAACCAAAGCAAGAATGACCCACGAAGAAGCAACCACCTACCATGCTCTTCAGCTGCGTGCTTTTAAGGAAGCCGCTGTTGATGTTGTTTCGGCTTTTACTCAAAATTATATTGAAGAGGCATTGGGAATTACTATAGCTGCAAAACTAATCAACATCCCAATTGCAATTTCCTTTACTGTTGAAACTGACGGAAAACTTCCAAGTGGGGAGACACTTGCAGAAGCCATAGAACGAATTGACCAGAAGACGAATTGCTACCCCTCATTCTATCTGATCAATTGTGCTCATCCCACCCATTTCGTAGATCAACTTGAGCGTGGCACCTATTGGATAAGTCGAATTGAAGGAATCATGGCCAACTCATCCTGTAAAAGTCATGCCGAGCTAGACGAAGCCACCGAATTGGACAGGGGCGACAAGGATGAATTGGCCGAATGGTATGATCTATTACAAATGTACCTGCCCAATTTAAAGGTTTTTGGCGGTTGTTGTGGGACAGATATTCAGCACATTCAGTCCATATCAGAGAAAATCAAACACCCTACAGTTTCAACATAAATTTATAGTATCAAATCAAGTTTAATTTAAAATTAGTCAAAAATGAAAAATGTGATAAACAGAGTTTTAGTAAGTACGTGTTGCCTATTGGCATTGGCAATGATGTCATGCGAGAAAAACGATCAAGACATAATAGCCAAAACTATTATTGAGGATGATCTAATTACTGTACCGCTCTTTATAGAAGATGAAAATGGTGAAGTACCTATTGGGGATACCACGATGTTATTTGAGACACGTACACACAATCCGGTGGTTGATAGAGACGGCAAACAGCTTTCACTCGCAGAATTCAGCACCGTTAAAGGAACGGTTCTAATTGAACAAATGGAAGGTGGAACTAAAGTCAGCCTTAATCTTACTGGTCTTATTCCAAATGCATTATATACCATATGGAATGCAACCTTTACAACACCAGGCTTCGACCCCACTGCAGAAGGAATGAATTTAATTGGGTTGGGGGTTGTCGGTAAAAGCGATGGCTCGGAGAATTATTTTCGCGCAAGTGCAAATGGCACCGGGCATATTTCAGCATTTACTCCCGGAGGACCCCTATCCATGGTTGGTGAAATTTCAGAGCACCCCTTTAGTCAGGAGGTAGAATGGCATCTGGTAGGTGCATATCATCTAGATGACCAGTCGCATGGCCCGGATCTAGGCCCTGATGGAACCGTTGTAGAACAGTTCGCCTTTGTTTTTAAAAATTAAATTATCAATTATAATAATAAATAAAGTCATGAAAAGATTCTCAATTCTTTCAATAATAGCATTGTGTGTAATATCAAGTAAAATTGTTGCACAGTATCAACCTGCATCCACTACTATTGAGCTTGTTTTTGTAGACCACCTGAAGGCAGGTCTTATTGAACAGGATGTCTTTGTCGAAAAAGAAGTCGGTTCAGGGGAGGTTTATCGGCTCTTACCGACAGAACGCGAAAAATACTTAAATGCCGAAGTATTTACTTCCAAAAAAGGGCATCACCACGATCCTTTTGATAAGCTAAAAGTTGGCCCTTACAAAAAAGGGCGCTCGTTGGGTATCACACTTCAGGAATGGCTATACGCTTCAGGTGCTGCCTCCTATACTTGTGAAGATGGATGGGGTACTTTTAAGGCCCAGTTTACGAACCTAGTACCCAATGCAACGTATACTATGTGGCACTTCTTTATGCCCGCACCACCGACCGTTCCGTTTACTGGAACCTTGGACCTCCCTATGGGCGATAGGGAAGGCAAACAATCGGTTTTTAAAACGGACGCCGAAGGAAATGCCTCTCTTAATGAGTCTTTTGAGCACTGCCTACAACTTGGAGGTAGTCAATTGATGAGTGGGATGGCTATTGCACTTCATAGTGACAGTAATACCTATGGGTCCGAGCCTGGTGATTTTGGGAAGTTGGCCCATGTACATCTTTTTGCGATGCTTCCCAAAGAGGATGAAGTTAAAAAATATTAGTCTGAATCTGTCATGGGGGTAAATCATCTAGTAGACTGTGCAGGGGAATATGTTGAATAATTATGATGCTGTCGCTCAAAGTGCTAGCGTCGAACGAGTTTATTTTTTCGAGAGGCGAGGCGACAAGATTAAGAATTGTTGCCAATATTTTGTGTCACAGTCACAAGGCTTTACCCCCCTAAAAATAAAAAGTTGTGAAAATAAAGTTTCTCCTACGATTATTATTTCTTCCAGTTCTTCTTACGGTAGGGTTCAAAATTACCGACCTAGACGAAGCTATGCATCATGTGATAATTAAGCATAAGCTAGAGCCATATCAGGAAATTTCTGTGCAGGACTCCGCCAGGGTTGAATTGGGACGTATGCTATTCTTTGATCGATTGTTAAGTGGCAACCGCGATGTTTCATGTGCCACATGCCATCATCCGAGTTTGAAATCAGGTGACAATCTACCCCTGGCAATCGGTGTTGGCGGTACTGGCCTTGGTGAAGCCCGCATTATGGGTGAGGGCCGAGAACGTATTCCGAGAAATTCCCCTGAAATCTTCAATCGAGGTTCGGAAAAATGGCACACAATGTTTTGGGATGGTCGAGTATCAGGATCAGCCGAGGCAGGGTTTGTTACCCCTGCAGATGAAAAGCTTCCTGAAGGATTGGAAAATATTCTAGCGGCTCAGGCCATGTTTCCCGTCACCTCTAGAGATGAAATGAGAGGTGAAATTGGGGATGTTGATATCAACGGAAAGACCAACGAGCTTTCTCTAATCAGCGATGCAGCGCCACAATCCGTATGGATGGCTTTAATGCGACGAATACTTGCTTACCCAGAATATGTTGCACTATTTGAAAAGGCCTATCCCGATTTAGCTCTAAAGGATCTTGGCTTTCAGCACGCTGCAAATGCAATTGCTGCATTCGAAATCAGTGAATTCACCTTTGTTGAAAGTCCCTGGGATCAATATCTAAATGGTAACCTGGAGGCAATGTCTAATTCTGCTAAACGTGGGGCTCTTTTGTTCTATGGCAAGGCAAATTGCGTCGCCTGTCATCAAGGCGTACTATTTACAGATCAGAAATTCCACAATATCGGTATACCACAATTTGGTCCGGGTAAAGACAACGCAGCCCCCCTTGACGCCGGAAGATTTTTGGAAACGGGAGATCCCAAAGATCGCTTTGCATTCAGGACGCCTCCACTACGGAACGTTGCTCTTACTGGTCCATGGATGCATAATGGGTCGTATGTAAAATTAGCAGATGCAATTATACATCATTTATATCCTGACTCTGCCTTGCGGAACTACGATATAAATCAATTAGCACCAGAATTGAGAAATTCCTATAAAGACGATGCAGCGGTGCTCAATAAAATTCTGAGTAATCTAGACAGTTTAGTCGTTGAACCACCAAAACTGACTGAAAACGAGTTACGGGACTTAATTTCTTTTATGGAGGCCTTGAGTGATCCGAAATCACTTGAATTAGAGACCTCAATACCAAGACATGTTCCTAGCAGACTACCCGTGGAAGTTACTACATCAAATCATCAAAATTAAATGTATGGCATCGAATCACCATATTATCATGTTCATTTCTAATCAGAAGAAGCAATTGCATGGATTGGATGGAAAGCTAAAATTGCTCCGTATCAGTATTGGAATCATCTATCTGTGGTTTGGAGTTTTGAAATTTTTTGAAAATCTAAGCCCGGCTGAAACTCTGGCGTCGGAAACCTTGACCACACTCTGTTTTGGCTTGGTTTCCGAACCTGTTAGCTGTAAGCTACTGGCCTTTTTGGAAACATTGATTGGGTTGCTGCTTATCTGCAATATTTTCACTTCGAGGATTGTTCTTCTTGCACTACTTCATATGTGTGGCACATTTATACCCCTTATTCTACAACCTGACATCATATTCAGTGAGCTACCTTTCGGTCTATCTCTTGTAGGCCAATACATCTTGAAAAACATCGTAATAATTTGTGCATTATTCGTTTTATCTTCGGGTCACCATCGTGTGGGTGCTAACTGCTTAACATTTAGAAAAAGTTAAATAAGTTGGCAACAAGGAAATCACGGCCAGGCGTCACATCTCTGGAGGTGACAGGTGTTGATTTCACTACAGAAAAATAATGAGTTTCATTCATTAAGAAATATTTGGTATGAGCCAAAATCTGCTATTTATTCTCTTAGTACTTTGCTTGATTTTTTCCTGCAATAAGAACGGTGATACTCCTAAACCTCATACGTCAATCCTAAGCAAAATCAAGATAGCTGATGGAAACTTGGTGGATGCCAATAACCATGCCTTTTTTCCATGGGGCTTGAATTACACCAATCCAGAAGGAGTTGGGTTAATAGAGGATAATTGGCAAGACAATACCGTGTGGGAAACCATTCAATCTGATTTCTCAGAAATGAAAGATATTGGAGCAAATGTAATTCGTACCCACCTCCAATACAATAAATTTATGTCAGATGCTAATACACCAAATCAAACCGCTCTAAATCGCCTGGAAGACCTAGTTGATCTTGCTGCATCCAATGGATTGTATCTCGATATTACTGGGCTTGGAGCATATCGGAAGAGTGACCAGCCTGATTTTTATGAGAATATGACGGATGAAGAGCGTTGGAATACGCAAGCTGTTTTCTGGGAAACCATAGCTGATAAAGTAGGGAGCCATCCTGCTGTTTTTGCTTTCAACCTCATGAATGAGCCAGTAGTTTCGGTTAATTGTGATTCTCCTAATGATTGTGACTGGCTGCCAGGAGATTCTTTTGGCGGCTTTCATTTTGTACAAAATATCACAAAGACCTCAGGTTTAGAATTTGCTTCAACCTTAAGAGATTGGATAGCAAAAATGACCCAGTCTATCAGGACCAGAGATAACAACACCCTGATTACTGTTGGATTTTTGGCGTTGGGAAATTACAGTCAATTTTCAGCAGACCTGGATTATATCAGTCCCCATATTTATCCCAAATCAGGAGAAATAGATATGGCGATTAATAATATAATGAGCAATCAAAGTAGCGTTCCACTTGTAATTGAAGAAACCTCTAACTTAAATTGTAACATTATGGAGTTAGAACAATTTCTAATGGGAATTGATGGGAGTTACGATGGACTGATGGGACATTATCATGGCATACCGATTAAAGATCTAGACGAAAATGATATACCCCAGGCCATACAAAAGAACTTTTTACAGTTTTTCAAAAAGAATAATCCAACTAAACTTTTAACTTGCAAAGCATTTTGATCATTTATATACTTGCCCAGGAAGATATACGCGCTACGAGAAATATGATTTTAGGAATTAGTAAAAACCGCGGCCAAGATCAGCCAAAAGAAGATCGATAAGCCTACGGCACCTCCTCACCTTCCTCCTTTTGTATAGAGACCCCATTTAAGAGAAATGGTCTATATTTATGAATTGGATAGTATACTTGACAAATACCGCACTAGGAGACTTTACATTTCTATTGACTACAGGAGTAATATTCAGAAACGGCTAGAATATATATCTGCTTACAATTTGGGAGGATATCAATTCTTGAAGGAGAAGGTCTCATCAACAACTTGCGAGGTGATCTTTGATTGGGAACAAGACCTTTGGTTATCTATATAGCATAAACCTCAATATTTTCGAGAGAAGCACAATCGCCTCCGGGACCAATTTCGACCCATCTCGGGCCAGAGAATAAATATTACTTAGTGTATTAAATAAGAAATTCGGATTGATTTTCGATTTTAAATAGTTTAATTCTGCTTGCTGCTTTTCGATGCGGAGTTGCTGGACATTTAATTTCAATTTTCTATAGTCATAAACATGCCTTACCTTGGTAAAAAAAAGGGTCCATAATTGGGAATTGAGTAGAATGATAAGAGAAGAAATCTCAATTCCGTTATTCCTGGCCGGTGGATTAAATAAGACAAATGTCAGAGAAGCCATTGAGTATGTTCAGCCTTTCGGATTAGATTTATGCAGCGGGGTTAGAACAAATGGACATTTAGACGCCTTTAAATTGAAATATTTTTTTGCCATGGTAAAAATAAATAGATAAAGCTCAGCACCAACCAGAAAGGCTGATGGTTGGTGTGAAACCCTAAGTGCAGCAGTCAAACATAGAAAAAGATCAGCTGTGGCTTACTGATCCTAAAATAGATCAATTCATCAGCACTGATGATCGTAAGATAATCAGAATGCGTACGAGCATCTCGCAAACGACATTATCAATATTTCACCACAGTGGGAAAAAGTAGATCCATAGAAAACGCAAACAAGCAAAAAATGAGAGCTGCCATCCGAAGAAAATACGGGCCACCAAGTCAGATAAGCATTGAAGATATTGAAAGACCCATGCCCAACGATCATGAGGTACTCGTAAAAATATCTGCCACCACAGTCAACCGAACAGATTGTGCCAACTTGACCGCCCAACCCTTTCTGATGAGATTCGTCTTGGGAATGCGCAGGCCCAGAAAAACGACTCTTGGCACAGACTTCGCTGGCGAAGTCATATCCGTTGGAAGGGACGTCAAAGACTTTCGCATGGGTGACCGGGTATTTGGCTTCCTCGACGCCGGTGCGGAATCTCACGCAGCATACACATCAGTCTCTCCAAGGGATTTATTTCCGATTCCCGCACCTATTGATTTTAAACAAGCTGCAGCCAGCCTTGAGGGTGCCCATTATGCCTACACTTTCATCCACAAGGTTGATATACGTCCTGGTCAAAAAATTCTGATTAATGGGGCAACGGGTGCCATAGGTTCTGCGCTCCTACAATTTACCAGGACATACGATGTCAAAATTACGGCTACCTGTAATACAAAAAACAAGGAACTCATAGCATCGTTGGGTGCTGATAAAATCTATGACTATACGAAAGAAGATTTTACAAATGACCCGGATAAATATGACTACATTTTTGATGCGGTGGGTAAAAGCACCTTTGGAAGATGTAAGCCTTTATTAACAGCTAAGGGCGTCTACATCTCTTCTGAGCTGGGTCCATACGCTCAAAATGTATTTTATTCCTTGTATACCGCCTTCTTAGGAAGAAAGGTGATTTTTCCGGTGCCCTATAGCACCCAAAAAACCATACCTTATATTAGTGCACACTTGGAAGAAGGCAATTTTCGGCCGTTGATTGATAGAGAATACCTTTTGGAAGATATAGCGAAAGCTTACGAATTCGTCATGACTGGTCAGAAGACGGGAAACGTATTGATCAACCTTTGATGCAGATGCTTAGGCATCGAGGATTACTTGGTTGAAGACCGAGGCCAGACAGCCATTGAATGAAAGCCGATCTGAACTCCTTACTGAGTACGAACAAACATTCATTAAAACATTTAAAAGATGAAGATGATCTCTCATCCACTTCAAGGAGCCATTCTCGTCCTATTTTCACTATTGATTTTGGCATCCTGTTCCAGAGATATGGAAGTCACTGAAACTCCCCAGCCGGAAGAGAAACTGACATCAGACGAACAGGCATTTCTTAGAGATTTGGCCAAGGTTGACAAAGACATGGACCGGTTTTGGGCAGGATTCAGCAGTGTAAGAGAAACCCCGATATATATCATCACACAACCGGACAATGGAATCTTCCTAAACCCTCCCAATTCTGAAGTACCCAACAGTACACCAATACAGCATGAATTGGGAATGGGACTCGAAAATTTTAAAGCGTATAGAAATGATCTGATGCTGAATGATTTGCTCGAAGAAATGAATGCACCAAGTGCGCCGAAACTTTTTGATTTTTTTGACCACAATTACAAATTCATGGGTTTTAATTTGACCTACGATTTAACTGGGAATTTCTACAATGACTATAAAAACAGAAATGGATTTTTTCATCCTTCCATCTTTTATCATGAACTGTTTCATTGCTACCATAACCAAAGGGATGATGAGTTTAAAGGGGAATACCATATTCAAAAAACGTTTGAATACCCTATAAACGATGCATCACTGCCATTACTATTGCTTTTGTTTGAGGTAATGATCGATGCGTACCATGTAGAAGATATCGGCGAAAAACAGAAAATTCTTACCTACTATGTGAGCATCCAGGATCGGCTGAACATGCTTGACACAACCTCTGAAAATCTGGTAAGGCACCATGGTTTTTATCAAGAAAAATTAGAAGGAATAGCCAGGTATATAGAAGTGTTTGCAACTTTGCATGCTTTAAATAATAATACCATAGATGACCCAACCCATGGTTTTAAAGATTTTGCAGAAAATATTACCCAAGCCGTACAGGTTCATCAGGTTTATGCATTTAGAATATTCTACCACACTGGAGCAGGAGTCATTCATTTGCTAAAGGAACTGGATTATCCAAATTTGGAGCAGGACATATTCACGCCTGAAAATACTCCATTTGATTTGGCAAAATCGATGCTAAGTTTGACGGATCTTGAAATTCAGGATGCTTTGGAAACAGCAAAAATCGAATACCATTGGGAAAATTTAGTTGAGCGATCCAATTTTTTGCTTAATCTTTAACAAAGAAACCAGTAGAGCGTAGCGTGCAAATGATGATGAAGGCCAGGTACGCTTCCATAAATGGCACCAACCGTTGAACAAACTGCTGTGGTATTCATGGTAAATCGTATTCACTTATGAGATTATTCGGTAGCCTTGGTAGCGTCTCCATCTTTTTTTTCTTCGCTCAACCTATTTCCGCCCAGCTGGCATTGAATGGTACCGTACACCATCAATATTATGTCGGTGCTCAACCTGATCTGGTCTCGAACGCAAGCCCGCTGCCGGCCACAGGCAAACCCCTGGTGCGGCATGTTTGGTTGGCCAATAAAAATATAGTGGCCATCACGATTGATGAACGCTCGGTGATCCACGCCAATCTCACTCCTTACGACCCACAGGTAGGAGATTCCATTCTTCATGAAGGATATCACGGTTATACCAAGATTCTCATGCGCGGTGGACACCGGATCGGTTATATCTGTGGGCCAGAAAATGAGTGGTTTCGAAATTTCAATTCGATCGCAGGAGAAATGCTCAGCACATCAGTGCTATCTAACCGGGAAAGTATTAGGATGAGCTCGGAAACCGATCGCAATTTTTCTCGAGGTGTTCTAACCAAAAACATTTACAGAAAATCGTACCCGATCAATAAAACGCATATGTCTCTGAAGCAAGCGTATCCGCTGCGACACGATATATTCCTTGAATTTGACCGGAATTTAAAAAATGGTAACATCTATACGATTCATCTGGATGATAGTCTTCACCTGTCTGACTCAATCACTTTCAGATTTGTGGAAGACAAACTACGGAGTGAAGCCATTCACCTGAACCTGCTAGGGTTTGCACCGGATGATAAGAAAAAAGCCTATCTGTCGGTCTGGATGGGCGAAGGAGGTGGTTGCCACTATGAGGAGGAATTCCATTTTAATGTTATTGAAGCCGGAACTGAACAACTGGTGTTGAACGGGAAGACCTCGCTAAAGACCTCGGGAGATGGTCCGGAGTATACTATCAATGGGCGTGGGCAAAATCACAATTTGACCGATGTGCTGGTCATGGACTTTTCTGACCTAAGAAAACCTGGTACTTATCTAATCGTGGTGGAAGGTATTGGTCGCTCTTTTTACTTCGATATTGATCCTAAAATCTGGGACCATACGGCGCAGCTTCTGATGAAAGGGTACCTACATCAACGATCAGGCATGGCGCTGGGACCTCCCTATACCGACTATCTGCGGCCACTAAACATGCATCCGAAAGCCGGCCTGGTTGTTCACAAATGTAATCCTGACTTATTTTTTAATCCGCCAAAAGCACTCCCTGTGCGCGGACAAAAGGCCGTATTCGAGCGCATAAAAGCCAGCGTTCTTTGGGATACCGAAATTCCCGAGGCTTGGGGTGGCTGGATGGATGCCGGTGACTTTGACCAGCGTATGACCCACCTTTGGTCGGTACGCCGGATGGTCTATCTGCATGACCTGAACCCTGCATACTTCAGTACGGTAAAATACAATATACCGGAGTCAGGCAACACCATACCGGATGTGCTGGATGAAGGGGCTTGGGGGCTGGATGTATTTCGGCGAACGCAAGGCGTCTATGAAGAAGGAGCCGTCAGCTGGTGGGTGGAATCCATGGAGCATCCCCACCAAGGCGAAACCAGCTGGACCCATTCCATTCCCACGGCGCTGGTACCACCAACTCCAAAAGCAAGCTTATTGTATGCCGCCACTGCTGCACATCTTTCACAATCTCTAAAAAACTACGATTCGGAAAAATCAGCTGAGTATCTGAGCAGTGCCCTAGCTGCTATGAAATGGGCAGATGCACATCCCGATGCACCAGATGTATTTGGTCGGAAATCAAAAACATTTTACCAATCTCTGGCCTGTGCCCAGCTCTATCGCCGGACTGGTGATCGGGTATGGCACGAAAGGTTCCAGCGTACGCTTGATGAGCTTTTCATCAACGGCATCGAAAACGACATCTCGCACAGTAATTATGAAGTACTGGTCGCATACCTCCTGATTAAAGAGCAGGACACAGATGCGAAGCTCAAAGAAGAAATCGAGAAGTGTCTGGTAAGTCTGGCCGATGATCTACTAGCTGGTGCTGCACAAAACACATATAACATTTTGAAGCCATCCCAAAGTGTCCTGAATAGAATGGCCACTTTAAACAATAAGATTCTGCCCGTCATCATGGCTCATGTCATCACGGGCAAAAGAAAATATCGCGATGCTTTGGTGGCGACGGTGCAATACACTTTCGGGGCCAATCCTATGAATCGAAGCTATATCAGTGGTCTCGGTGACCGCTGGTTTGAACCATTTCATCATGATTGGGCTGGCAACAACATGCCCATGCCAGCTGGAATTCCCAACTATGGACCGGTGACACAGACCGAGACAAGCTGGGGTTGGCGTGGGGTGTCTTCTATCGAGGGCATGGAAGCGACCGGTCTCTATCCCAACAAACTATTGAACTGGCCACACGCTGAGAAGTGCTTCAATGGCACCTGGATGCCACCAGTTAATGAATTTACGGTAGCCAGTCCCATGGGAGAATTGCTTTTACTCAGTGGTTATCTTGCGGCACAGAGGGCGAATCCCTAACCTCGAATCCTTCTGTTTCATAAGTTATAGTCGATTTAAATTTCAATATCGAAGAGAATTATCGTTCTGTTGCATTGTCCATATTTGTATAGAAATACAATCATCTTGTTAAATCCATGTTAAAACACGACTTACGAATTAAAACCAGCAGCTGCAGATTTGTTTATTTCCTATCACCTCATCTCATACCACATCTAGAAATAGATTATCGTTCACATCAATAATGAATAAATTCGAGGACAAAAGCTGCGGGGGATCAAGCCTCCGGAATCGTGGCATCAGTCCGATCGGCCTATAGAGGGTGCTGGGCCACACCGAAAATACACGTAAAAGACTTAGGTAGTTTCGTACCTTTTGCATGGCCAAAAACGGAACAAAACATCACATTACTGTAGACCGGGAAAAAAGACCTATTTAGCAATTTTTGGTCTGAGAGTTAGGTTTGTGCATTGGCGATCGTTTTCGCTTAAATGGTGGTGAGATTAACCCGATTTTTGAGCTACGATCGCACCTCGCGTGGGAAGATCGCCTAATACAAGGTTAAGTGCAACATGTGTCACTTGGCAAAAGATAACTGGTTGAAAAGGACGATCCACCTAGTTCTACCTTAGAATCGACGATGTATGGCTACCGGAAGAAAGTACATTCGTGAAAACCCAGGCCGTCTGGCCAGAGTGCTCCTATTCCTCCTGGCCCCTGCCGTTGCTATTTACCTGATCGCTTTTGTCGAATTAGATCCGGACAACCCGAGGGTTACCAATACCTTGGCGGTGGCCATCGTGATGGCACTCTGGTGGGTGACGGAAGTGGTGCCCTTAGCGATCACTTCCCTCTTACCCATCGTGCTTTTTCCCATGCTCGGCATCATGAATGGAAAGGAGGTATCTGCTACCTACTTCAATCATGTGATCTTCCTTTTTATTGGTGGATTCCTCGTGGCGTTAGCCATTCAAAAATGGAACCTACACAAACGGATTGCCTTAAATATTCTCCGCATTATTGGAAGTAGTCCCGGTCGAATTTTGCTGGGCTTTATGTTTGCCTCCGCCTTCTTGTCGATGTGGATTTCAAATACGGCTACCGCCATGCTCATGGTTCCCATTCTCCTATCGGTAATCAGTAAGCTGGAGGACATTAACGATACCCATAAGGTAAAGCACTTTGCTATTGGACTGCTATTGAGTATTGCTTACAGCAGCTCTATTGGCGGCATTGCGACGTTGGTGGGTACGCCACCAAACCTCTCCTTTGCTCGAATATTCGATATTTATTTTCCGGAGGCCCCCGAAATTTCGTTCGCTGCCTGGTTTTTTTATGCCTTTCCAATTACCTTGATTTTTTTCATCATTCTATTCGGCTATCTATATCTCGTCTTTATCAAAAAGAGAGGCGACTTAAAAAGCCTCAGCCGTGAGGAGATCATTCGCGACTTTCAAGGTCTGGGAGAGAAAAAATATGAGGAAAAAGTATTGACCATTGCCTTTGCGGCTTTGGCTCTGCTCTGGTTTTTTCGGGCAGATATTCAGCTCGGTAGTTTTCGCATTCCCGGTTGGTCCGGGCTTTTCCATCGGCCCGAATATTTCAATGACGGGACCGTAGCCGTATTTGTCGCAATTCTCCTTTTTATTGTTCCATCAAAAGAGCAGCCCGGAAAGTTCTTGATGGATTGGAAAGCTGCCGAGGCCATACCTTGGGAAATCATATTGCTGTTCGGAGGTGGATTTGCGCTGGCCAGTGGTTTTAAAGAATCTGGTTTGTCATTTTGGTTTGGAGATCAATTGCAATTCCTGGTGGACATGCATCCCCTAGTGTTGATCCTCTGTATTAGTTTCTTAGTGACTTTTTTAACGGAGGTGACTTCCAATACTGCCACTGTAGAGACACTGCTACCCATTCTGGCAGGATTAGCCGTAAGTATAGAGACGAACCCGCTGCTACTGATGTTGCCGGCTACGATTGCCGGATCGCTGGCCTTCATGTTGCCGGTAGCCACGCCACCAAATGCCATCATATTCGGCAGTAAGCGGATCACCGTGTTGCAAATGGCAAAGACAGGTTTCGTATTGAATCTCATGGGAATTGTTATTGTTACCTTGATTACCTTTTATTTTGGAACCTGGGTATTCGATATTATCGACGGCGTCTTTCCGGATTGGGCAAAAATTCTGAAATAGCTGCCCATCCTCCCAGTGGTTGCTCATATTCACCGTTCTAAGCAAATAATCAGGGAAGATGGGGCATGCTCGAACATCCATTTCTCCAGACATGAAGAGTAAAATATTTCGAACAGAAATTGACACTTGAAGCATCAAGTCTACGACGCACTCCGGCACCGCTCCCCTGGATTGTCCATCCGTAAGTAAAATTTGCTGAAATTAGTGATGAGAAAAATGTAACCACCTTCATGCCTTTGCTTTTTTGCGATCGACCCTTCGTTTTACTCTCAGTGCTGTTAGGCTTCACACTTCCGGCAATTACACAAGAGGCCGTGGTCACTTTTCAGGTGAACATGAGCGGCATAGAGGTATCGCCAAATGGGGTGCATGTTGCAGGAGACTTTCAAGCGGCAGCCGGCCTTGGAGTGGATTGGAACCCGGGATCAACCCAACTGCAAGACCCTGATGGTGATGGGATTTACTCCCTCAGCATGGTGATACCTGCCGGTCGGTATGAATACAAATACATCAATGGCAATGCCTGGGGAATGGATGAAAATCCACCGCGCCCCTGCTCCGTGGGTAATACCAACAACCGCACTTTGACGGTATCTGACCGTGATCTTCTTTTACCGCCCGTACCTTTTAACCGGTGTCTGGCCTCCCTCACTTTCTCCGTTAATTTGCAAGGTCAGACGATATCGGAAGAGGGCATCCATGTCATGGGCAATTTTCAGGTACCAGCAGGTTTTCCGAAAAATTGGGATCCAGGCAGTGTGGTCTTGGAAGATCTCAATGGAGATGGAACCTACGAGGTTGAATTGATGTTGCCCGAGGGCTCGTACGAATATTTGTTCGTAAATGGAAACTTAAAATCAGATGCAGAGCAGCTTACACAAGATTGTGCTTTCTTGGGACAAAACGGCACAAATAATCGCCAGATCATCGCCACGGATAAAATGACCAGCACCTCCACTTTCTGTTATGGAAGCTGTGATGTATGTGATCCCATATTGCAAACGGATTATGATACGTATTGGTGGAATGATGCGGTTTTTTATGAATTATTTGTTCGGAGTTTTTATGATAGTGATGGGGATGGCATTGGTGACTTTCAAGGTATTATTGAAAAGCTGGATTATTTAAATGATGGAAATCCCAACACCGAAACCGACCTTGGGATTACTGCAATTTGGCTGATGCCCATGATGGCGTCACCCAGTTATCATGGATATGATGTGACAGACTATTATCAGACAGAACCCGATTATGGCACCATGGATGAATTTGGACAATTGCTAGACGAAGCACACCGGAGAGGAATCAGGGTAATTATTGATTTTGTGATGAATCATTCTTCCAATCAGCATCCATGGTTTCTTCAATCTTCCAGTCAGAACCAAAACTTTCGAGATTGGTATATATGGTCTGATCACAACCCGGGGTTTCAAGGACCATGGGGCCAGGGTGTCTGGCACGGACAGCCTGGCAATTATTACTACGGCCTCTTCTGGAGTGGAATGCCGGATCTAAATTATCAACATCAACCCGTTAAAGATGAAATGTTTAAGGTCACCAGGTTTTGGTTGGATAAAGGGGTGGATGGCTTCCGTCTGGATGCGATAAAATACCTGGTTGAAGATGGAGCGGTTTTGGAGAACTCATCGGGCACATTCAAGTTATTGGAGGAGTTTCAAGATGTATATCAAAACAGCAATACCGAAGCGTTTGCCATCGGAGAGGTCTGGTCAACGACTTCTTCAATTATTCCATATGTACAAAACGAGCGCCTTGATGCCTGCTTTGAGTTTGACTTGGCTGCTGCGATTCTCGATGCAATAAAAAACCGAGCACCCCGGGGTATCCATGAACAAATGTCAAAGATTCAGTCATCTTATCCACCTCTGCAATTTGGCACTTTTTTGACGAACCACGACATGGATCGGGCCTATGATCAATTGGGATCAAATCTTTCCAATGCGAAATTAGCTGCCTCCATTTATTTAATGATGCCTGGCGTACCCTTCATATATTATGGAGAAGAAATCACGATGGCCGGAACAGGTGAGCATGAAAATATTCGGCGCCCCATGCAGTGGTCAAATGAAGCGCACGCCGGATTTTCCACCAGCAAACCATGGAATCAGATTGGAGATAATCATTCGACCAGAAATGTAGCAGCCATGGAATCAGACCCCAACTCACTGCTTAATCATTACAAGAGATTGATCCACCTTAGAAACAAAGAAGCATCTTTGAGAAGGGGAAATTATTTGTCTTTGGGAGGCCCTCCAGAGGTTTTAGCTTTTGCAAGAACTTACGAAAATAAATGTGTTCTCGTGGCATCAAATTTTTCGACATCAACGATCAATGCTTCCCTATCACTCCAGGCCTCTAGCTTGACACCCGGACTTTACCAAGTCACTGACTTATATGATGGCACAAAGATGGGTGTTTTGACTCTTGACGATGAAGGT
Organism: Saprospiraceae bacterium; assembly: GCA_965223215.1. GTDB lineage: Bacteria > Bacteroidota > Bacteroidia > Chitinophagales > Saprospiraceae > JABDMH01. The sequence continues at coordinate 3,027,384 of CBDCVZ010000010.1, forward strand.
GGATTTAAAGAGTGGCATGGCACCGGTAATCTGCTCCCCAAGTCGACGAAAATTATGCAATTATCGGTAGATTCTACCGTCAGTACTTCTGATTGGGATCAGGCATCAATTAATTTATACCTTTCACCAAATCCTGCCCAGGATAGGGTAAATATTTATTGGGAAGGAGAGCCACTAAAATTACCCGTGATCACAATCTATTCGTTGGCGGGCAGCAAGCTATACGCAAAGGAAATGCATCAACCCAACATTTCCATTGACCTTGCTGGGTGGCCAAAGGGATTATACATTATTCGCTTCGAACTTAAAGGTCGAATCAAGACAAAACGGTTGCTGATTTATTAGCAGCACCACCCAAAACATCTTTGATAGTTTGTGGCAAAATTCCGAGCATTCAAAAATAAAATTTTCAAACCGATTCAGACTTTTCCGGAAGTACCGTTGAGATATTTTTCATGACAATCAAGATAAAATAGGCATCTATGGCCATGATTAGCAGACGAAATTTCATCAATGGAACTTTGATGGCGGCCGGATCTACCCTGTTTTCGTCCAGCTGCACTCGCAATGCATCAGAGGCCGTCATGAGTATGGATTATTATCCACCCACCCGTACGGGATTGAGAGGGAGTCATCCAGGGTCACATACGCATGTGCATGCTAAGGCCTGGAGCGGCAAATCGAATTGGGGCCCGACGACACATTTGTCAGTAATCTATGATCTTATTGTCGTAGGTGGAGGTATTAGTGGCCTGTCTGCTGCCTATTTTTATCGACAAAAAAGAGGTCGAAACATAAAGATCCTCATCCTCGATAATCATGATGATTTTGGTGGGCACGCCAAAAGAAATGAGCACATCATAGATGAGAACATGAGAATCACCTACGGAGGATCTCAGTCCCTCGTAAATCCAAACCATGCCAGTAAAATTATTCAGGACCTATTTACGGATATCGGCATCGATGTTGAGCGATTTCACACAGCCTATGATGACAATTTTTATCGTAACAATAATTAGGGTGAGGTCACGTATTTTAATCGGGCCACCTTTGGTGTAGACAAAGTTGTCAAACATCCTTATTGCAATTATTCCAATTATCTCGAGGGATTACTCGGTGCCAAGCTCTCGAATGAGGAAGCCGCACAACAGGCCCCGCTAACCATCAAAGGGCAGAGGCAATTACTGAGGGTTCTAAACGGAGGCATTCACTTAATTAAAGTACCACCAGAAGAATTGCATGCAGACATTTCAACGCATTCTTACTTTGACTATTTACAGCACACGTTGGGAGTCGATGACCCCTTAATATTAAGAATGGCAAGACATTCTGCCCTTGATTGGGCAAATTCAAGCACTGATTTAATGACCATCGCCGCAGCCAAGAGTTGCGGTGCAATGGGATTCATACATAAAACAAAATATGATGAAAAGAACCCCTACATCTATCATTTTCCCGATGGGAATGCTGGAGTTGCCCGGGCGTTGGTAAAAAATCTGATTCCAGAGGTGGCCCCGGGAAGAAATGCAGAAGCATTGGTGACTGCGATATTTAATTATCAAGCATTAGATAAATCTACGAACACGACGAGAATTCGATTAAATAGTACAGTTGTGAAAGTGCAACACGTCGGCCAGCCAACCCATGCAAAGGAGGTTCAGATCAATTATATCAAAGACAACAAACTCTATGCGGTAAAGGGTAAGGAGGTGGTCTTAGCTTGCTACAACATGATGATACCGCACATTGTGCCAAACCTACCCAATGAACAATCTGAAGCGCTACGCAAACAAATGAAATGCCCCCTAATTTATACCAGCATCGGTCTACTAACTGGAGGGCCTTTAGGGAAATGGAAATTGGCTTGGCCATGTCGCCAGGTAATTGGCATCAAGTTTTATTGATGGATTTTCCGGTTAGTATGAAGAAATATACATATGCTCAAAACCCTTCGGATCCCTGCGTCATCCAAATGATTAGCTGTCCTTACGGCAAAACGATAGGAGCTCCCAGACAAGAGCAATATCGCGAGGCTCGCCAACGAATGTTAGCTCTATCATTTAAAGACTATGAGCAATAAATTAGGGCACATCTCAATGGCATGCTTCCGACTAATCTGTTTGATTTTGACCGCGATGTGGCAAGCATTACCGTAAACCGATGGGCGCATGGTTACTCGGTGGGTGGTCCAGGAGACTCGGTGAAAAAAGGATTTAAGCATTCAGTGACGTTGATCGGGTGGCGTCTTTACTGGAGAAACCAATTTCGTCGCAGTAGCCTCCGGTGGTTTGAGATGTGTGTCCATCCACCCGTACATGAGTTGCCGTGACTCGTGAGCCACTGAATGACCACGCCCGTGTACATAGAAGGCAAAATTTTCGGGCACACCCTCCAGCTCATAAATCTCCATGAGTTTCATCATCATCAAAATCCTCTGCCTTTGCGTAGGTACATGGCCATCATTGAGCCCAGATAAATCTAAAAAGGCTCGAGGTGCGATCAAGGCTATGATTTCATGGAAATCAATTGGTGGCATTTGACCCTTTTGCAGGCCGGCGCGAATGTGTCTGAAATAGCTATACCAGTGATCTCGGGCCCATGCTCCCACCTTAGGATTATGACGAAAAAAAGCAGCAGCACAATTTGATGCAGATGCTTTTATTCGCTGATCATAAGCAGCTAAGAAAAAAGATCCATGACCACCCAGGGAATGCCCGAGAGTTCCAATTTGTTCTTTATCCACTTGATGAAGCGTCTCTAAAACATCTACTGCGATAGAGTGCTCGTAGGTAAATTTTCCAACCGCCGTCCAATCGGGATGCCTCTGATAAAAGCTCTCTGTTTCATAAGGACCTTCCACTGGTATGCGATGACCAGATACAAAATGATCCGGGGCAATGACGATGTAACCACGTCTACATAAATGATCCAGGTAGGCCTTGTCCGGATTATCTATTAGACCAGCCGCTCGCATCTTTCCGTGTTCATAAGTGCCATGTAAGGCGACTATGGCCGGAGCCTTTCTATTGATCTCCAGCGGGATTCCCAAATACGCATGCGTACGTTCATCGTCCTCTACGGCATAACTGATCAGCTGACGTTTGTATAATCCCTCAACTATTACTTCCTCATGAACTTGCAGATCAAGGGCAGGTTTTTGTGGTTTGTATTGATCGCGTAGTAAATCAAGATAGCGCGCTTTGAGTACTGCCTTTCGATCAATCCAATCTGACTTCGTCATTAATCCTTCAGTGAGATCGTCCCATGAGGACTTAATTTCTGGTACCAGAAAGAGGTTAGGTTGGTCTTCCTCTTGTGCATAAAGTTGGATGACACAGAGGACCGCCATGAACAAGGGCCACCAATGGATTGTATGCATGGTCAATATTAGGACATTTTTGGATTAAAGTTGGACTCACTCAGTACGGCTTCAAGGTCAGATGGCTATGGGCTCGTATTCAAGAGTGAAGGAAATAGATTGGATGCCGTTTGGATGAAGGCTGTTCATTCATGCTCAATCTGAGGCATTAGATGCCTCGAAACATGTGAGATTTTATGCGTAACTGTCTTCCACAACAAACAATTTGATAGACTTTATGTCTCCTGTAAAAGACAATTATGTATCTTAGTACCCTTACTAGGTGACATATGGATGAATAAAAAGAATGTATTTCGCCAAATCATAGCTGATTTCATTGAAAATCCGCTACCGAAAGCGCTACCTCGAAATATTAAAATCCCCTTAGATACTCCCAAAATCATATCTATTTTGGGACCTCGAAGGTCTGGTAAAACCTATTCCCTGTTTCATCTAATGCAACAACTTCACAAAAGTGTGGAACGAAGTAGGTTGATTTATGTCAACTTTGAAGATGACCGGCTTTTCCCCTTGCGATTGGAGGATATGGATAGCTTGCTACAAGCTTTCTTTGAATTATATCCAGAAAATAAGGATAGAAGAATCTGGTTCTTTTTTGATGAAGTACAGGAAGTCGAGTATTGGGAGAAATTCGTGCGAAGGGTTTGGGACACGGAAAATTGCCGGATCTATCTGACGGGTTCTTCCTCCAAATTATTAAGCAGGGAAATTTCTACGACCTTGCGAGGTCGGACCTTACCCTTTGAGATTTTCCCCCTCAATTTCAGTGAATTTTTGAATTTCAACGACATAGAAGTCCATCAAGAAACGCCAAAAGGTCAGGCTACTATTTTGCATTGGTTTGATCGCTGGCTTCGACAAGGTGGATTTCCTGAGTTGGTTTTTCTATCAAGAGATTTGCATCGGCGCACGATTGAGGAATATCTTGATTTGATGCTTTACAAAGACTTGATTGAAAGATTTTCATTAAAAAATCCCTCGCTACTCAAATATTTATTGAAGTACGTGATAAGTAATCTAGCCAACCCATTGAGTATCAACAAGATCTTTAACGATATCAAATCTCAAGGCTTTAAGTTGAGCAGGTCAACTGTTTACGATTATCTGTCGCACCTTGAGGAAGCATTCTTGGTATTTAGGGTTGACATCTGGCATCGGTCTATCAGATCGCAATCGCAAAGACCTAGTAAAACCTACATTATTGATCCAGCCTTTAAATTTACCATGACCATAGGACAAGATACTGGTCGCATATTGGAAAATGCCGTTTTCCTTCACCTCAAACAAAAAGGATTAAAGCTACATTATGTCTTAAGAAAACAGGAAGTTGACTTCTTTTGGGAGCATGGAAAACCAATTAATGTCTGTTTAGATTTTCCAACCGATGATACCAAAGCACGCGAAATCAAAGGCCTTTCGGAGGCTTTGAGTTTTTTGGGTGTGAAAGAAGGCCTAATTTTAACCCGCGACAGAACAGAAGACATTGAAATAAATGGAAAGAGTATTTTAATCAGGCCGGCATGGAAATTCTTTTTGGAAAAAAGTAGCTCTATTTAAATAATTATGATTGCATTTGCTTAGACCTTCATTGTGGAATTTAGTAAGAACTACACCTCTACGATCTTTTACACTATAGATAAAATACCATGTCAGACGAAAACCTACCTTCCTCTATGACACTACAACTCCATCTATGCTGGCATTTGTTGTTAGGGCTCTCTTTATTTCCTCAGATGATAATGGGTCAAAATGCCACTGACAAACCAAACATCATCATCCTCTACACCGACGATCACGGTACACTTGATGCTGGTTGTTACGGAGCCAAGGATCTCTCCACACCTAATATCGATCGTTTAAGTAAAACGGGTGTCCGATTTACCCAAGCCTATGCGCACACGGTCTGTTGCCCGAGCCGAGCTGCTCTCCTAACCGGAAGACATCCTCAGCGATCTGGCATCAATAACTGGGCACAGAATGATGCACATGCCGTTGAGAAAGGTATTAATATGCCCTTGGGTGAGGTGACCATCGCTGAAATTCTGAAAGCCAATGGATATCGTACCGGCTTGTTTGGTAAATGGCATCTTGGTGCTTCCCTTGATCATGGCCCCCTTGAACAAGGTTTTGATACCTTTTATGGCTTCAGAGGTGGCTTTATTGATAATTATTTACACTACTTTTTACACGGAAAAGGTTTTCATGACCTTTGGAGCAATAAAGAAGAGATTTTTGAGCGTGACCAATATTTTCCGACTCGGATGACCGAGAAAGTCCTTGAATTTATCGATGAGCATCAGCAGCAGCCTTTTTTTCTTTACGCAGCCTTCAATCTACCTCATTATCCCGAACAACCGGATTCCCAATTTATCGATATTTATAACGATCTGCCGGAGCCCAGAAAATCTTACGCTAGGGTAGTCTCCACAGTAGATGATAAAATCGATCAGATCCTCGACAAGCTCGAAGAATTAAACATCAGAGAAAACACCTTGGTAATTCTCATGGGAGATAATGGCCACTCGACCGAAGAAACCGAGATAAAAGTTGACGACCATTTGAGTGGACTGGCTAAAGGGATCAATTATTGTGCCCATGGGGGCGGAGGCTATACGGGAAAATGGCGGGGAGCCAAAGCTGGATTTCTCGAAGGCGGTATTCGTGTACCGGCCATCATCAGTTATCCAGGTCACTTTCCACAAAATGAAAAAAGAGATCAAATAATAAGCTGCATGGATTTTCTGCCCACTATTTGTGAGGTTACCGGAAGCACGTTACCCGACCGCGAAATTGATGGATTTAGTTTGCTCCCCATTATTAGATCCAAAAGAAACAAATCCAAACATGAGATTCTCTACTTCCAATGGCGCGATCAATGGGCCGTAAGAGATGGCCAATGGAAATTAATCGTGAAAGGTCGGGATACGACGGGTGCGTTTTCTCCACATCCACAAAAAGATGAGAAAATGGAATCTCCATATCTGGCAAATCTGGAAGATGCTCAGCCAGAGTTAAAAAATTACGCCCAGCAATATCCGGAAATCGTGGAGAGGCTAACAAAACTTTATCATGTTTGGGCTGCTGAGGTGAATCCATAGCTTCCGTTCATCGGTTAGATGCTGATTTGCATCCTCGCTGAAAAAATTCATCTTCAAAGGAAGAACTGAAGCACCATCGGTTCCTGCGATGGCATAATTAGTCCTCAGGACTAATAAATTCTAGTCCGTTCGATGTGGTTCTGAATTGGCTCATGCTTCCTCGTATTTAATGTCAAGTTGGTTGCGGAATCAATAGCTAGTTCCATTGTGTAGGGCCTTCTTTGACATTGTCCCAAAGAAACAAAGGTCAAGTCAGTTTCTGGTGACATACGTAAATGTTAACCCTTCACGCTGCAAGCGGTTCTTTTCGCTCAATGGTCCACAGGATCATTGCCCCAGTTCAAGTGGAAATCGCTCAAAAAAGGTGAAAAACATTTTGGTGAAACAATATCGCTGGATCTCGATATGCAGTCGAATCATTTCCTTTTAAGACAATGGGAGATTTAAGGATTTTTAACAAATTGTCCTGTGCCTCCGTGTTTTGGCAGACGAAGGATAAAACAAAAATCGAGTAGTACCATTTTCTCAGAAAATTCCGCAATTAAAACCACGATTCCACCACAACCTCAACTAGTATCACGCTCATTTATTTTTTAATTTTCTCCAAAAGATCAGGTGTTACTTTCAATACCGTACCATGCCTCGTCCCTTCGGGAAATTCAATCTGCTCTGAAATATCTTCCCAATTTGCCGAATCATTTGAACGGACGGCTATTTATTCAAGTTTTTGCTTCTGGCCCAATAAGTGTTTTGCCTATATTGGGCCATGAATCGGAGTTTGGTATGAATCGCAGCTAGTCAGCATATGAGCACCACGAAAGAAAAGATTCTTGCCGCGGCATTGACTTTGTTCAATCGAGATGGAATGGTGAATGTACGTCTTCAACATATTGCCGACGAGGCCTTTATTAGCGTTGGTAATTGGCTTATCACTTTAAAAACAAAGAGGCCATTCTCCTGGCTTTGTACGAATCACTGACCAAGAAGCAAAAAGAGCTGCTTACTGAATATAGAGTGGTGCCCCTTTTTGACAATATCGATCGCCTGATACATCATACGTACCGATTACAACAGGAATACATTTTCTTTTATTTAGATACGCTCGAGATCATACGGGCTTACCCCTCGATCGGTAATGCTCATCAGCAACATATCGCCTCGCAAGTCGCACAAATTAAATTCATCCTCGATTTTAATGTTTCCAGAGGTGCACTGTGTCCAGAAAGTATGGAGGGGGTCTATGAAAAACTGGCTTTACAGATTTGGATGACCACAGATTTCTGGCTCACCCAACACAATGTCAGATCGAATCAACCACTAAGCCGAAGCGACTGCAGAGATGCTATTTGGAACTTGTTGATACCTCTCTTTACCAATATGGGAAAGCTAGAATATCAGCAGATGCTCCAAATGCCCTATGGCTTTTACTCCTAATCTTTCTCCAAAATTAAGTTAGATTTGCTCTACTAGAAATTAGGCATGAATTTCTAATCATGATTTCAATGGACAACTTTCATCTAGATAAAGGTGCTTATGATGAACTTCTGAATTTGTTAAATAATCAGCATTTTATCGAAAAACCAGGTTGTGATGTTGATATGGACTTTCTCTCAGACGACTGGTGGTTACGAGATACTGCCGTGATTGAAAACATCGTAAAAAGGAATGGAATGTGGGAAATCCATCTCGTGTTTGCACATCATCTGCAACCCAAGAAATTGATCAAGCGGGTGATCTCTCGATACACATGCAAAGACAAAGCTGAACTTAGTGCATGGTATATGAAACGACTAGCTGCAAAAGATCAAAGAGGGACACTTAAAATAGACTTGAATGACTTTGGAATATGTATGAGCTAATCCAAATCGATCATCTCATTCCAACCAAACGCCTGAAATACACCTGACTATGTCGGATTTGAATACTAAACAGAAGATCTTAAACGCATCCATCCGATTATTCAACACGAATGGGATGGCAAATGTTCGTCTGCAGCAAATTGCTAAGGACATAGGTATTAGTCCTGGCAATTTGGCTTACCATTTTCGAAATAAAGAGGCAATCATCGAAGCCATTAATGAGGACTTATACCAGGAGGCAGGGGAGATACTCACTACCTACCGGCTATTTCCCAACTTATTCGATTTTGACAATCAACTCACTAAGTACTTTGACTTCATTCAGAAATATCCATTTTACTTTTTGGATCTTTTGGAAATAGAAAGGCATTATCCAGCAATACGATCTAAACGTAAGATCCATATCTCGAAGATGATCAGTCAGATTGAAAAGCGCTTTGACTTTAATCATCAGAGAGGACTAATTGTCGACGAGCCACGGGTAGGAGTCTACCAAAGTGTTGCCAATGCCATTTGGGTCTTAATCACTTTTTGGGTGCCTCAAAACTTAGTAAGAGGAACCGCTGCCTCAATGGATACAACGCAGTTTAAGGAGATGGTATGGAACCAAATGTGTCCATATTTTACGGAAAAAGGCATTGCTGAGTTCGAACAACTGATACGTCCACTATTAAGACAACATTCTTCAGAAGGCTGAGTTGCTGGAACGATGGACACCATACAAATAAAGGGAATTTGACAAATCTGATATGGCTTAAGGGAGGAGCATGTAGTGGGAATACGATGTCATTCCTAAACGCAGAACAACCTTCTGTCATAGATCTGATTACAGATTTTGGAATCCGAATCATCTATCATCCAACGATTGGTTTGGAAATTGGAGAGCAGGTTAGTGAAGTACTCAATGAGGCCCTAAATGGAAGGCAGCCGTTGAATATTTTTGTCTTTGAGGGGTCCATCATTCAAGCCTCTGCGGGCAGTGGTAATATGAATTACTTTGCAGGCCGCCCGACCAAAGACTGGGTGATTGACCTGGCAAGAATTGCTGACTACGTGGTAGCTATTGGAGATTGTGCGACTTGGGGAGGAATTATGGCTGTACCTCCTAATCCCACGGATTCAACCGGCCTTCAATTTCATAAAAAGGAGAAGGGTGGATTTCTGGGCAAAGACTTTCTCACTAAAAGCGGATTGCCGGTCATCAACATTCCTGGATGTCCGGCACATCCAGATTGGATGACGCAAATATTGGTCGCTATCTCGACAGGAAGAATTGACGAGGTACTCCTTGATGAATTTCATCGGCCCAAAACATTTTTCACCGACTTTGTTCAAACCGGTTGTACTAATGTTATGTCATTTGCAAGCAAGATCAGGGGTGAATTTGGGAAACGGGGTGGGTGCTTATTTTACGAGGTAGGATGTCGAGGATCCATGACGCGGGCCACTTGCAATCGCATTTTATGGAATCGGACTTCAAGCAAAACCAGAGCTAATCATCCATGCCTGGGATGCACCGAACCGGGATTTCCCCATCATGATCTAAAGAAAGGAAGCGTATTTAAGACCCTGAAGTATTTAGGACATTACCCCAGAGAGGTGCCAGCTGGTGAACGAAAGATTATGTTTTACGTCAAAACCGAAGTCGGTAGGGTATTTTCAACTCCAACGACAAATCATTCTTCCAAATAAGTCTTTCAAGAGGGAATCTTATCCTACCGTAACCTCATGACAATCAACTAAATCAGAGCACTCTTATCCAGAATTGTCGCACCTAGGTAGTTTTTTCTATTAATTAGGCATTTTTTTCTAAATAAGTTTAGAAAATCCTTTCTAAAGTAAGCAGGATTATTATATTTGGTGATTCGACCCTAAGGGGAAACATGACTTTGCTTAAATCAACGAAGTCAAAATTTTTGAAAAACAAATAACTCCTTTCATTATGGCAAATGTATTATGGTTACAAGGAGGTGCGTGTAGTGGAAACACAATGTCTTTTCTCGACGCACAAGAGCCCACCGTCGTAGAACTGATTGTTGATTTCGGGATCAACATCCTCTGGCATCCCACCGTCGGACTTGAAATCGGGCATCAGGTAAGTAACCTGATGAATGATTGTATTGCAGGTGAAACCCAATTAGACATCTTTGTCTTTGAAGGTTCCATTGTTCAAGGCCCCAATGGCACTGGAAAGATGAACTACTTTGCCGATCGTCCAATGATGGATTGGGTCAAGGAGCTTGCCGGTGCTGCTCAGTTTGTTGTAGCCATTGGCGATTGTGCAACATGGGGAGGCATCCCAGCCGTACCACCTAATCCAAGTGAGTCGACAGGTATGCAGTTCCAGAAAAAAACTAAGGGAGGATTCTTAGGCAGCGATTTTACATCGAAGGGTGGCTTGCCGGTAATCAACATTCCAGGGTGCCCAGCGCATCCTGACTGGATCACTCAAATCCTGGTTGCGATATCAACAGGACGTATCGGCGATGTCTTATTGGATGACTATCATCGTCCAAAAACCTTTTTTACAGATTTTGTTCAGACAGGCTGTCCCAATGCGATTTCATTTGCCCAAAAGGTGGACGGGAATTTTGGAAAACGAGGAGGCTGCCTCTTCTACGAAGTGGGATGCCGGGGCCCAATGACTCGGGCAAGTTGTAATCGAATTTTATGGAACCGACAATCGAGCAAAACAAGAGCCAACCACCCCTGCCTTGGCTGTACTGAACCAGGTTTTCCACACCACGATTTGAAGAAGGGAAGTGTATTTAAAACCATGAAATATTTAGGTTTTTTGCCAAAAAACGTGCCTGCTGGAACTAATAAACTGGCTTATTATAGTAGGGCAGGCTTTGAAAAGGCGATGGGAACTTTTGAAAGCATCACAGGAGTGAATAAGGAACATTTTGAAACATCTAAATAAATTCGTCAAAACTTAAAATCGAAAAGAAAATGGCTTTAAAAGAACTCAATATATCTCCTGTAGGAAGGGTGGAGGGCGATTTGGATGTGAAGGTCTATATGGAAAATGGCGTAGTTACCCGCGCACACACTCAGGCCGCAATGTTTCGAGGGTTTGAAAAAATTCTTGCCGGTAAGGATCCCCAATCAGGTCTGATCGTCACACCTCGTGCCTGTGGCATTTGTGGCGGATCACATTTGTACTGCGCTTCATCTGCATTAGATGTTGCTTGGAAAACTACACTCCCACCTAATGCACTTTTGTTGCGAGCACTAGGTCAGGCAACAGAAACGATCCAAAGTATACCTCGTTGGTTCTATGCCATTTTTGCAACAGATATGGCAAACAAAAAATTTGCCAATAAACCATTGTATCAAGAGGTGGTCAAGCGCTTTGCTGCTTATGTAGGAACTTCTTTTCAGACTGGTGTGACTGCATCTGGTCGCCCAGTGGAGGTATATGCATTATTTGGTGGCCAGTGGCCTCACTCCAGTTACATGGTTCCGGGTGGTGTGATGTGTGCACCCACCCTAAAAGATATCACCCGAGCGCATGCCATCATGAATCAATTCCGCAATGACTGGTTGGAACCCGTTTGGTTGGGATGCTCTATTGAGCGGTACATGCAAATAAGGTCTTGGGATGAATTGATGACATGGTTAGAAGAAAACGAATCCCACCGAAATAGCGACCTAGGATTATTCCTTCGTGCAGGATTGGAATTTGGTCTTGATAAATTTGGTCAAGGCGTAGGTAAATTTCTTGCATGGGGCACTTATCTGCACAAAGATATGTACAACAAGCCCGCTATTGAAAATAGGAATCCGGCTGCCATTAGTCCTGCGGGCTTCTGGGATGGTCAAAAATATTATGAGGCCGATCAGAAGCAAGTGGCTGAGCACGTTAAGCATGCATGGTATGAAAATCAGGCCGACGGTCTACACCCATTTGATGAGCCAATACCAAATGCCTCAACGAATTCAATGAACTTGGAAGACAGTAATTTTACCGGCAAATATAGCTGGGCCAAAGCACCCAGATTTATGGGTCACGCGGCCGAAACCGGTCCCCTGGCTAGAGTCATCATGGCGGCCAATCCCGCCAATCAGCAGCATCAGTTTCGAGACCCACTGTTTGGTGATGTCATGGACAAGATGGGTCCTTCTGTTTATACCAGGGTATTGGCGCGCATGCATGAAGCGCCCAGACTATACGAGATGATTGATCAATGGTTGCGTCAAGTAGCACTGGATGAGGAATTTTATATCAAACCAAGGGAGCAAGATGGAATTGGATGGGGTGCTTCAGAAGCGGCCCGGGGTGCCTTGGCTCATTGGATCAAGATCAAAAATGGAGTGATCGAAAATTATCAAATTATTGCTCCCACCACATGGAATGTTGGTCCCAACGATAAAGATGAAAACCCCGGTCCCATTGAAACTGCACTCGAGGGAACAGAGATTGAAGATCCACATGATCCTGTAGAGGTAGGCATGGTAGCACGGTCTTTTGACTCCTGCCTGGTTTGTACTGTCCACGCACATGACAATAAGACCGGTAAAGAATTAGCGAAATTTAAACTGTAAGATCAAGAGATTAATAGTCCAGGCAGCCCGTCAATTAATCTTGACGGGTTTCTTTTTACCAGATGCCGAATACTGGTCAATACTCCAATCCTGAAAGTTTTCCATATTAGAATGCGAATAGCCATGAGATGATGATGACAAAAACGGCAGTACTTGGATTTGGTAATCCAGTGCGGGCAGATGATGGAGTTGGCATATATGTCATTGATCAATTAAGAAAACAATTGGAACCATCTGAACGCATAAACCTATTTGATATGGGGACCTCTGCCTTTGAAGTACTGTTTAAATTAAAGGGGCACGAACGTATCATTCTTGTAGATGCCGTAATTAATACGAAAGATCCCGTGGGAACGACCTATAAACTTCCCGCTTCGGAAATTGATGTTCGGATCGAAGATGATCCAATGGTATTTTTACATAGCCTAAAATGGAGTCAGGCCTTGTCTTATGCCAAGAAGATGCTTGGGGATGAGTACCCAGAAAATATCGAGGTTTACTTGATCGCCATTAACAGTACCCGTTTCAATGTTGGCATGTCAGCGGAAGCGAAAGCAGGCGGAGATAAGATTGTGCAACTTTTATTGAATGACTTAGCAAGAAGCAATTAATCAAGAAGGTATGTTCATACCACCTAAGGAGTTAAATAATAGATTTAAAACCATCAATACGGGGGGCATCATTCGTCTTATGTCCTCACATCTGTTTATCGATCACACCCTTGCTGAAGAAATCTTTAGAGATGATCCTAATGTACATGTCATTTACTATCCAGATCAAAGAACTCTGATGGTGGCGGCCATACGTGACGATGTCTTTACAAGTTTACACAAGGCAAGCCAACATATGTTAAAAAACCGAAATATGAAAGGTGATAAGACCCTTGCCCTGCATGAGATCTTAATTGACCACCAGATCAACACGACCGATAGAGATTTAGAATATGAACTCCAACCACAGCTGGGGATTTTAAAAGTAAACTTGTAGTAAAATTTTAACCCCATGTATATATCTCCGAAGATATCCTTTCAATCGACCCACGAAGTTGCAGGTGGTAGAGAAGATCTTAAATCGTTAATAGAAGACAAATGGCTATCTGATACTGAAGTGACATCCTTCATTCAAGAACATAATAGTTTGTGGCATGTGTTTATTATATACATTTCCATCCACGATCCGCTAAAGTTTATTTGCAAAAAAATTGATACTTATAGATCAATGAAAAAAGCGAAAACATTTGCAGACCTATTGGTAAAAGGCATCCACAAAGATATACGAGGTCATTTAAAATCGAATCGACATGCTCTCAATTTTTGCCAAAACTGAATATCATCCACAGCTAAGAGCAATCATAGACAAGGAAGCAAGATTGCATGAATTGGTCACTTATTTTGACATCCTCAAAGAGAGCCCTAACCCAAGTGCTGATTGTATACTGATAAAAGGTGGTGAAATTGCCTTTCCCGTTGACTGGCGCAATATCCAACCACCCTACATCCTACCGGAACAAGTACCGCTTAATCCCCACAACCTGCTTGGAATAATTTTCGCCAAATTGGATAATTTTGAAAAAGCCTATGAATATTTGCATAAAAATAATCCTTCCTTATTTCTCGAATTAGATTTCACGAATCGATTGCTGAGAGGGATTCCCATTTCAGTGGATGAGCTGATCGGCAGCTTTTCACCCTTTGATGAATACCGCTTAATGCACAACCATGCAATCGTTGGCTACTATGGATCAACTCCCGACAGCTTTGACCCAGATAAAACAGCCTATTTCTATAGCGAAGCCTATCAATGCGCCCCCACAGAAGAACATAGAGCTTTCACTGCTCGTCAATTTGCCTTATTCCTCATTGACATTCAGCAACCTGACAATGCAGCCCGACTAATACAAGACGCTCTAGAGACCGTAACTTCTCCCCATGTAAAAATCGAGCTGAAGCAGGCGCTATATCAGGCCTGGATGCAACAATTGGTCGTACCACACGATAAAGAACTGCTTAAAAAACTTAAGCATACTTTGTGGGAAGTACTGCAAGCTTACGAAAAACAGGATAGGAACAAGGAGGTGGCTTTACTGCTGACAGATGCTGGCATTGTTGCCAATTATTCTGAAAGCTGGTCTGAAAGCCTGACCTATTTTAATAAGGCTATTTCCATCTTGGAGGAAGAAGAACTTACCGCATTAGCTGCTAACGCACAATACCGAAAAGGGATTCTCCTATTTACCTGGGCAAAGAATGGTAATCCCCAATTTTACAGATCGGCTGTCGAGACTTTTCAGAAAGCGGTTCAGGTCTTTACAAGATCCGAAGCACCAGAAATCTACGCTGATATTCAACATCATCTAGGAATGCTGTACGCAGAAGTTCCGGATGAACAAAAGAAAAAAGGAATCTGGGCAGCTGTATCGTCTTCAGCTTTTCATGAGGCTTTAGAGATTTATACTAAGGAAGATTACCCTTATGAATATGCCACTGTTTGTAATCACTATGGCAATGCTTTGACCAACTACCCCGAAGCAAAACTATCTGATAATATGGAAAAGGCCCTTTTTTATTATCAAGAAGCCTTACGAATCAGAACAGCGGAGAATTATCCAACCGAACGCTGCCTAACGCTATTAAACTATTTGGAAGCACAGTGGTTCTTGGGAATGCCAGAGGACAAGTTTGACAAAAATAGATACTTAGATATGGTGCAAAAAGCCAGGGAGATCAAGTCATTATCACGCACTGACCAAATCAAGCAAGAAGCTGAAATACACCTGGATAAACTAGCACAGCTTCGAGCAGCATATGCTTAATAAGTCCAGCTAAAATTATGCATGAAATATCACTAGTCAGGAGCATATTTAAAACATTGGAAGCCGAATTTTCGACCGAAGAATTGAATCGCATGTCGACCATAGATCTAAAAGTGGGTCTGCTGTCAAATGTGGAACCTGTGCTCATGCAAAATGCATTTGAAGCAGTGACTACGGCTGAATTAAAATATCAAGAAGTAAAACTCAATGTCGAACTAGTTCCGATTGAAATTCACTGCGAAAGCTGTAAAACCAACTCTGAAATTAAAGACTACAAATTTACTTGTTCCTCTTGTGGTAAACCCTCCAATAATATTGTGAAGGGAATGGAACTACTGATTCATCAAGTTCATTTCAATCCAGAGGAAGAGACACCCCTAAAAGAGTCCAGTGCTTGACGAAACCGCCAAAGTGGAGGCCTTTTCATACTCCCCCCATCATTGATTGATCCTAAAAATGTGAGATTTAGAAATTATTTTCTAAACTCTTGAAATACTTTTCTAATTCAATCCATCTCGGTAACTTCCCTAAAGGTTATAGGATAAGTCCGGTACTATGATAAGCGCTCACAGCAACACTCAGATACGACAACCTCGAAAACATTTGATTACAAATCTCTAGCACATATGGATAAGGTCCAAAAATCAACACTTGCTGCAAGGGGCACTGTTTCTTGTGACAATAGCACTATGCACTTACTGAAGGCAAATGACTTTGTGGCACAAAGTATTCGCAGAATGGTGCAAGACCAGAATATTTTATTAGTCAATATGACTTCATCGGCAGGCAGTGGTAAGACGACACTACTCGAGGAAACAGCGCGACGTATCGGCGAAAAGATCAGTATGAAAATTCTTGTTGGGGATTTGGAAACAGAACGAGATGCGGACCGATTGCGCTCAGTTGGCGTTGATGCCTTACAAATTGTGACCGGTGGCATCTGCCACCTGGAGGCGCAAATGGTTTGGCAAGCCATGGAAAACCTTAATTTGGAAGGAGTCGATCTACTAATCATTGAAAATGTCGGTAATCTCGTTTGTCCTGCGTCATTCGATTTAGGAGAGGATTATCGAGTGACTCTAATCGCCACGACGGAAGGCGATGACAAACCCAAAAAGTATCCCCGTATGTTTTTAACCAGCGAGATGATGTTGGTTTCGAAGGTTGATCTCCTCCCCTACCTCCCTTTTTCGGTTGAGGCCGTCGTAGCTGACGCACGAGATCTAAATCCTAATATTAAAGTGTTAGAAATATCAAGCACCCAAGATATTGGTATGGACGAGTGGTGCACCTGGCTGTTGGAAAAAGTGCAAGAAAAAAAAGACATCAATAAGGAGATAAATGTCTGATGGAAACCTGGCACATTCATATCAAAGGGCAGGTACAAGGCGTCGGTTTTCGCCCTTTTGTTTTTGTCTTGGCAAATGAATATGGATTAAACGGCTGGGTCAATAATACACTGGATGGTGTTCACATTGTCTTCAATGCAGAAGAAAAATTGGCAGCTCAATTTAGGGAATATCTGATTTCAAGGGCTCCCAAAAATAGTTGCATTACATCTATTCATATCTGCAAAATACAGCACTGCGAATTTGATGATTTTCAGATAAAAAACAGCCAATCTGAGGGCGAGCGAATTTTACTCTTAACGCCTGATTTTGGCCTTTGTGAAGATTGTAGAGCAGAACTGCATAAAACTGAAGATCGCAGGTATAGTTATCCATTCATAACCTGTACGCTCTGTGGCCCACGTTATTCGATCATCGATAAATTGCCGTACGATAGATCCAATACCAGCATGGATGCTTTTGAAATCTGTCAAAGTTGTCAACATGAATATCGGGACCCGACGGATCGTCGCTACCATTCCCAAACCAATTCCTGCTCAAAATGTGGTATTCAACTAAGGCTTTTTGATCGCAAACAAAGAGAGATACTTGGCGACACCGAGAAATTGCTTGATCGAATACCTCGATATTGGAGTGCGGGTAAGATTATAGCCATCAAGGGAATTGGAGGATACCTTCTTACCTGTGATGCCAGCAACCAGAAAGCTGTCGAAACTTTGCGAACAAGAAAGCATCGACCCTCCAAGCCCTTGGCGCTCATGCATCCAAAGTTAGCCGATCTAGGTGCCGTAGTAGAATTAAATACGCTGGAGGCAGATGAGCTCAAAAATCACATCTCTCCCATTGTTTTGCTAAATATGAAAGACAGCACCATGGTGCCAGACAATATTGCACCGGGATTAAATCGTGTTGGATTCATGTTGCCCTATACACCTCTATTCGATCTTTTATTACAAACATTTGGAAGAGCAATCGTTGCAACTAGCGGAAACATTAGCAGTTCACCCATTATCTATCAAGATGAAAAAGCCATTCGAAAACTAGCGAGAATTGCAGACTATATTTTGGTAAACAACCGTGAAATTATCGTTCCTCAAGACGATAGTGTGATCAAATACTCATATTTCAGCAAACAAAAAATAATACTGCGTCGGGCTCGAGGTTTGGCCCCGACATACATCAATGCACAATTGGAAATGACACCTGACAGCGTGCTGGCGATGGGTGCCATGAACAAAAGCACCTTTAGTCTTTTGCACCACAGCAACACCTTAGTCAGTCAGTATTTAGGTGACCTAATACATTTTGATACGTTACAGAATTATCGTCACACGATTGGCCATTTTCTAAAACTCTTCGATACCCAACCGGAGATCATATTGGTCGATAAACACGGAGAATATCCTTCGTCTGACTTTGGAGAACGCCTGAGCAAAGAATGGGATATTCCGATCAAAAGTATTCAACATCATATCGCACACTTTAGTGCTGTGCTAGGTGAAAACAATCTAGTGCATTCACAAAGCCAAATATTAGGTGTAATCTGGGATGGAACAGGCCTGGGTGATGATGGGCAGATTTGGGGAGGTGAGTTTTTCCAATATCATAATTATGATTTCCTGCGTTGTCATCACTACGAATATTTCAATCACATGCTCGGTGATAAAATGGCGAGAGAACCAAGAATCTCTGCGCTTTCCGCTTGCTGGAACATCACGGGTGCCAAGGCAATATTAAGGGAAAAATTTAATACGGAAGAATGGAAAATATATTCCAAACTTTTGGCGAAGAAGGGTCCTTTGCAAACCTCCAGCGTGGGTCGAATTTTTGACGCCGTAGCCTCGATTTTGGGAATCATGGATAAGCAAAGTTATGAGGGGGAAGCAGCCATGAGACTAGAGGCTCTAGCTAGCAGTTGTTTTAAAAAATACGGGCTGGATTTTTCTTCGAGCTATTTGGAGGGGCCAATACCTACTGGTCGCATTCCTCTCAAGTCTTTCATGGCCGATATTATTTTAGACCTGCAAAAGGGCGAACCAAAGGCTGTGATAGCTGCCAAATTCCACCTAACATTGGTCAAGATAATTGAACACGTGGCCAATAATCTAAAAATTAAAATAATTGCCTTCAGTGGTGGCGTATTTCAAAATGGCGTGCTCATAGATTTAATTACCCATCATTTAGGTCTTAGTCACGAACTATATTTCCATCAACAACTACCTCCAAATGATGAATGTGTATCCTTTGGTCAGTTGGTTAGTTTTCAAATAGAGAAGCATAAAAAAGCATCGATCAGACATAAATATACCGAACATGTGTTTAGCGATCCCGGGTAAGATAGAATCCATCCAGTTAAAATACGATGGCTTGGTGCGAATGGCAAATGTGTCATTTGGTGGCATCATTAAGGAAGCCAGCTTAGAAATGGTACCGCACGCCAAAATAGATGACTACGTGCTGGTACATGTCGGCGTTGCCATTAGTATTGTCGATGAAGAAGAGGCCAAAAAGACCTTCCAATATTTAGCAGAGATGGGAGAAGTCGAAGAAGAATTAAATATCTCTGAATTTCTACCCGACAAGGAAACGTATACCACTAAGAAAAAGTAGAAGCCTTATGAAATTTCTTTCAGAGTACAGGGATCCACACTTAGCGAAACGCTATCTGAACGAAATAGCAAAAGCCACCACGCAACCGTGGACCATTATGGAGGTCTGTGGTGGTCAAACACATAGTCTGGTAAAAAACGGCATTCTAAATCTGCTTCCTGAGGAGATAAATATGGTGCATGGTCCTGGTTGTCCGGTTTGCGTCACTCCTCTGAACTTGATAGATAAAGCGGTCTATTTAGCAGAAGAAAAAAAAGTGATCCTCTGCTCTTTCGGAGATATGCTTCGGGTACCGGGTTCCGAAAAAAGTTTATTGGAAGCAAAGGCAAATGGAGCCGATATTCGCATCCTATATTCACCTCTAGAAGGAGTGAAAATTGCACAGCAAAATCCTGACAGGCAAGTCGTGTTTTTTGCCGTTGGTTTTGAAACAACTGCCCCGGCCAATGCACTCTCGGTTGTCCATGCGCATAGACTTGGGCTGAAAAACTACTCCATTTTGGCATCGCATGTTTTAGTTCCACCCGCGATTGAGGCAGTAATGGAGGATGATCAAAGTCATATCCAAGGATTTCTTGCTGCTGGGCATGTTTGTACGATCATGGGTACGCTGGAATACTATCCACTGGTCGAACGCTTTAAAGTGCCAGTTGTGATCACTGGTTTTGAACCGGTCGATTTACTACAAGGTATTTTAATGACGGTAAAACAGTTGGAAAATGGTGAAGCCAAAGTTGAAAATCAATATTCTCGAATGGTGCAGGAAGACGGAAACCTAAATGCACAGGACACCATCTACGAAGTGTTTGAAGTCACTGATCGATTATGGCGGGGTATGGAAATTATTCCTATGAGCGGCTACGAAGTGAAGGAGAAATATGCAGCATTCGATGCCAAGAAGAAATTCGATGTAAATATTTCCGTGGCACCAGAAAACAACGAGTGTTTGGCTGGTGAAATAATGAAAGGAATAAAGAAGCCGTACGAATGTCCGCATTTTGGTAAAAGATGCACCCCTGAAAATCCGCTGGGCGCTCCTATGGTCAGCTCTGAGGGGGCATGTGCAGCTTACTATCATTTTTCTGGAGTGGTACATCAAAAAGAAGGACAGCCCACATGAAGATCCTATTTCTAACTACCTCTTTTAACGGTATGGCTCAGCGGGCATGGATAGAACTTGACCGCTTGAATCATCAGGTCAAAGTGCAAATTGCTTCAGATGAAAATGCCATGGAAACTGCAGTAGCGGAACATCACCCGGACTTAATTATTGCACCTTTCTTGAAGGTAAAGATTCCGAAATCCATTTGGGAAAATCATACCTGCCTCATTGTACATCCCGGTATTCCGGGAGATCGCGGTGCCTCGTCTTTGGATTGGGCCATTCTGAATGATGAAAAAGAGTGGGGCGTGACCATCCTTCAGGCGACTGAAAAAATGGATGCGGGAGACATCTGGGCTTCGTACAAGTTCCCCATGCGCGACACCAGCAAAGCAAACCTTTATCGACATGAGGTCACGCAGGCTGCAATGAAAGGTTTGTTGGAAGCCGTTGACCAATTTCAAAATACCAACTTCGATCCCATCCCTTTGCATGAGTCAAGGGAGGTTTCTAAGGGCCAATGGAATAGACGTACGCAGCAAGCTGACCTTCAATTTTCATGGGAAGAAAAGGCTTCAAATATCTTGCGAAAAATAAACGCAGCAGACAGCGAACCCGGTGTCTTAATCCGACTATTTGGAGAGCCTTATTTTGCCTTTGGTGGTCATTATGAGGAAACACTAACAGGGCAACCAGGTCAGATTCTAGCCCAGCGAAATAAGGCTATTTGCATCGCAGTAGGAGATGCCTCCATCTGGATTTCGCATCTGAAATTAGATCAGGAAAATGCCATCAAACTCCCGGCTACCTTGGCACTAAGAGATCATGCCTTCAGCATTCCGACCAATGACCTTTCTCCATTTGACGACAGACAAGAAAAAACTTTTCGAGAAATAAGATATCAGCAAACTGGTGATGTCGGTTATTTATATTTTGATTTTTACAACGGTGCCATGGACACCGATCAATGCACTCGTCTGAAGCAGGCCATTGCGGAGGTAAAAAGACTGCCGATAAAAGTGTTGGTACTCATGGGAGGTGAAGACCTTTGGTCTAATGGAATTCATCTGAATGTCATAGAAAATGCCAATCATCCCGCTGATGAAGCATGGTCAAACATCAACGCCATCGACGATCTTATCTTAGAGATCATTGACTCACCCGATCATTACCTGATCAGCGCCTTACAAGGCAATGCAGGTGCTGGTGGTGTGTCTCTGGCACTAGCCGCAGACAAAGTTCTCGCTCGAGAGGGCATTGTACTCAATCCACACACTAAAAACATGGGCCTCTATGGATCAGAATATTGGACCTACCTACTACCTCGCAGGATCGGACTCGAAAAATCAAAGCAATTTACAGACCAATGTCTCCCGTGGGGCACAGCCATTGCCAAAGAAATTGGATTGATTGATGATGTATTTGAACAGACAGTCCATGCTTTTCGCCAACGGGTGAGCGTGGTAGCACAAGATGTCGCTGAACTACCCTATTTCGACAAACTCTTAAGGGCAAAACGCTTTCAAAGAAAGAAAGACGAACGGATAAAACCTTTATCAGAATATCGGAAGAAAGAATTGCATCACATGTGGAAAAACTTTTATGAGGATGATGCAGGTTTTAAAGATAAGAGACTAAAATTTATTCAAAAAATCCCTGATTCAACATTGGGCGAATCGCTAGAAAAACGAGATTGGTATAGTAGTCGAAGAGAAATTTATCGCCGTCGAAAATGGGAATCAATTGAATATAATAATTGAGGATGGAAATAGCCACAGTCAGGGAGCAGAAGATTAAAATGAAATTGCGCTGTCCCATGCCTAAACTGGACTTCGATGTCATCACTCTAGGACATGGGAGTGGCGGCATGCTGACAAACAGATTGTTAGACAGTGGTGTTTTTAATTTGTTCAAAAATGACTTACTAGACAAACGACACGATGGCGCGACCATAAATTTGAAAGGCAGAATTGCCTTTAGTACAGATAGCTTTGTGATTTCTCCCATTTTCTTCCCTGGCGGCAACATTGGAGAATTGGCGGTAAATGGTACCGTAAATGACTTGGCGATGTGCGGTGCTATTCCACAATATCTCTCCTTGAGTTTTATTATCGAGGAGGGTTTTTCGATGAAGGAATTCTGGGATGTTCTGGTTGCCATAAAATTTGCCTCAGAACAAGCTGGTATTCAAATAGTAACCGGAGACACCAAAGTTGTTGAACGCGGTAAAGGAGATAAGATATTTATTAACACGACTGGGATTGGTCGAATGCACGCCAATGCAAACATTGATATTTCCCGAGTGAAAACAGGTGATAAAATTATCGTCAGCGATAATCTGGCAACGCATGGCATGGCCATTATGTCCGTGCGGGAGGGATTGGAATTTGAAACGACTATTGAAAGCGACACAAGAAATTTGAATCATATTGTGACCAACCTGTTAGACACTTTTGGCAACCAGATCCACTTGTTGCGAGACCCGACCAGAGGAGGACTTGGGACGGTACTAACGGAAATGGCACGAGACACCAAGTTCGGAATAGAGATTTCCCAGAACGATATTCCTGTGAACGGACAGGTGCGAGCAGCTTGTGAAATCTTGGGTCTCGACCCGCTTTATGTCGCAAACGAGGGTGTATTTGTTGCCTTAGTTGAGCCCACAATTGCCGATGACCTGTTGGAAGATTTGAGATCGACACATAGCTGTAGCAATGCCTCGATGGTGGGAGAAATAGTTGCTGAGCATCCTGAACAGGCGATACTGACAAGTCAGATCGGAGGTAAAAGAGTCGTCAATATGTTGGTGGGAGAACAACTACCAAGGATTTGTTAAGGACATGAAGAGTGACATCCAGAATAGGGCTGATATTAAAAAACTGGTGACTGTTTTTTACGAGAAATTACTAGTGATCGAGGAATTTCGATATTTCTTTTTGGAGATTGCCAAAATTGATGTTTTAGCTCACCTAGAAACCATGATGGACTTTTGGGAGAGTGTCTTGTTTCAGGCCGGTAAATACAATCACAACACATTGGAAGTTCATTTAAAACTACATCAGCAGTGTGGTATCAAGGATCATCACTTTACACAATGGCTAGAGACCTTTAACACAACCGTGGATGAGTTTTTTGAAGGGGAAAAAGCCAAGGGTGCAAAAGAACGCGCATTATCAATAGCGATGATGATCAAAATGAAAATCGATGACCACGAAAGAAGGCGGTTGGAATTTAATAACTAAAATGAACAAAGTAGGAACCATCGGTTTGGATAAGCTGGTCACCCAGACGAGGATTTTTAAGGGTTCAGTAGACAGTCCATTGTTGGCTCCCAGAGGAGTGTTTTTGGCCATGAATAAATTATTCGTAGCCGACACGGCTCAAAACCGTTTGTTTATTTGGAATGACTTACCTACTGCGGAATTTCAAAAACCCGATGTTGTATTGGGTCAAATTGCCAAGGCTGAAACAGGTAGGAATGCCAACAGTCAGGTGAGTGCCACAAGTCTTTTCTATCCTTCTGGTATATGGTCGGATGGTGAAAAATTAATTGTCGCGGATGCCTGGAATCATCGCGTGTTAATCTGGTCGAAATTACCGATGTATGACGGACAACCCGCCGACGTCGTAGTAGGACAACCGAATTTCAAGAGCAATGATCCCAATGTAGAGGGCATCAGTAACCCTCCCACCGCGCAATCACTAAATTGGCCCTATGGAGTGTTTTCTGATGGTCAACGACTCTGGATAGCTGATACGGGCAACCGACGTGTCTTGTATTATGAAAGTATTCCGCTAGAAAATTTTACCGCAGCATCCCAAGTAGTTGGTAAGTCCAATTTCAACGAAAGAGACTATAACCACCATGATCCCATTTGGCCCTACTCCGTAAAAATCAGCCCAAGCGGTCAAATGTCTGTAACAGATACACAATATTATCGGGTACTAATATGGAATCATTGGGAGCGGGCACCACATCAGAGAGCTGACACCATTATCGGCCAGCCTTCATTTGACGCCAATGGACAGAATCAATTCAGATGGTTTCCAAAGTCGAATACTTTAAATTGGTGTTATGACACATGCTTCTACAAAAATGGACTCTGGGTAGCTGATACAGGAAATAGCCGAATTTTATGGTTTGAGCAAATCCCTTCAACCCACAATTCCGAAGCAGACAACCTACTGGGTCAAGACAATTTCACTACCGGGAGCGAAAACAAGAACACCATTTGGAGTACGGAAGGGAGTTTATACTGGCCTTTCCAAATCTGTATCGAAGACTCGATCGCAGTGATCGCCGATACTGGAAATCATAGGATAATAATCAATGATCTAATTTTGTAAAGATAATATGGAGACAACTCTTTCCTTTTTATTTGCAGCAGCTGTAGGATTTGGGCACGCCTTTGAGGCCGATCATCTGGTGGCCGTAGGTAATATTGTTACAAAGCGTGACAGATTAGATTTAGCCCTTAAGGATGGTATCTATTGGGGCCTTGGTCATAGCTCAACGATCATTTTGATCGGTCTGATCATGGTCATCGGCAAAGCCACTTTTCCCGATGGCCTTTTTGGATATTTTGAATCCGGTGTCGGCCTTATGCTCATCTTACTGGGCCTTTTTCGACTATACCAGTTGTCGAAAATAGATGGTAGTGCAAATCACCTCATAGATTCAGCAAATGGTCATCAGCTAGCCTACGGTGTAGGGTTGGTGCATGGTCTTGCTGGAAGTGGAGCCATGATCTTGTTAGTTATGACTGACATTCAAGGTAGTTTAAACAGCATGATTTACTTGTTAATTTTCGGATTTGGATCGGTCGCTGGTATGTTGGTAGCAGCAGGAATCTTTAGTATGCCATTCTCCAGAAAATTGACCGGCAGTCACAACATCCGCATAAGCCTTACAATACTATCATCCCTGCTTTGTGTTGGCTACGGTGGATATCTCATGATGTCGTATAACCTGATGTGACTTAAAAAAATAAATCTACACAATTAGCTTTATTTCATCAAAATGGTGAGAAAACTCGATGAAGAAAATTGAACTAAATATCATAGCCATAGCAAATAGTGAATCTAGCAAAGGCAACTATGTGCTTATTCTTGAAGAGCAGAAGGGTTTTCGACGCCTTCCCATCATCATTGGTGGATTTGAAGCACAAGCCATTGCTGTCTCGCTAGAAAAAATGCAACCTAACCGTCCTTTGACCCATGATCTTTTCAAAGACACACTTGACCTATCCGGGATTGCCATCACGGAAGTTGGGATTACTCAGCTTGTTGATGGTGTATTTCATGCCACGTTATTTGGCAAGAAATCAGATGGATCATTACTAGAGGTTGATGCTCGATCCTCTGATGCCATTGCGATGGCCATCCGATTTGGTTGTCCGATCTTTACTACTCAAGAAGTTATGATGGAAGCAGGTGTTGTTTTAGAAAGTCCAAGCAAAGCCTTTACCAACAAACGTGGGAGTCTCGATGAGTATTCACTCAAAGAGCTGGAACAATTATTGGCTCAGGTTTTGGCCAAAGAAGACTATGAAAGCGCCTCCAAGATTCGAGATGTTATTAAAAATAAGAATTGAGCTGCAATTCGCTGGTAACTACTGGCCATCCGTTGCAACAATCAATGTCGGAGGGTAAACAATCTTCTTCCAATTGAATGTAATTTTCAGATTGATTTTTCGTCTTCTCGAACCTAAAGAGTTCATTGGTTATTCAGGTTGATCTCTCTATTGATCAAACCTAAACAATCTCGACATTTCTTTCGATCCGTCAAGATAAGACACACTTCGTTCCTCCTTTCAAAGATTTCAACCTACTGCCATTCTACTAGCATCATTTTAGGAATAGTCTATGGCATTTTCTGCCTGTAGGTGTCCAGCGCCTTCTTAATTACTGCATCCTGAACGGGCTGATCCACCAAATACTGGTAAGCTTTATCACTAACAAATCTGTTCGGATCTTCTAATCGTGCGGCAACAGCATGTTGAGTTTGCAAATCTGAAACTCCATAATTTGCATATAATCCCAACAAGTATCCCAATTGTACTCCATTTAAATGAACTAAAATTTCTCGTGACTCCTCCACTACTTCCGGGCTTAGGTCTGGAGCCTGCATCAATTTCTGAATGATTGGCTTTTTCAAACCATAAGATGCCTCTTGGTAGCCTAAAAAAAGTCCCTTTTGCAGGGATTTTGATTGGAGATGCACCGGTTGAATCATTTCGATGGTTTTATGGGCCACTGAAAATTCGTCACTCCCGAGCAAGGTCAATATCGCTTCTTCAATAGTAGGAACGAATGTGCTGGTTGTATCAAGCCTATTCAATCCCCAGATTAAATCCGCACTTGATTTGCTGTTGAGGATAAATCGCAACAATGTATCGGTCAAATCACGTTCTGTGGCTAACTCAATTTTTCTCTGCATCGAACCATAGATGGCATTCCACATGGTGTAGGTTGTATAGGCCGCACCCTCAACCACAAAATCCGCTAGATGGGAAGTTGTCGCACCTGATATTCCATCCACCTGATCTGATGGAACATTTGGCAGGTCAATTAATTCGTGGAATGACACATGACCAAGGGGCAGATAAGGGTCAGCCAATAGATGATTAAGCTGTACATATTGGTCATCAGTAAAAGGCTCGTGATCCGCACTAGTTAGATATTCATCTGGTGGGAGTGCATAGCCCAAATACCTACCGGTGATGTTCCAATAAATGGTGGCGTGGAGTGGTCTACACTTATTGTCAAAGCACACTTCCGTAGAGACATCCTGGCCATAATAAAGGGGGATGCCTGCTCCAGTTATGAATTGATAGGCTGTATTACCCGATTCATCGTCTTCCAAATATAGAGTATCACCCGTTAGTTGATCCCAATCAAAAGGAATGGTGGGTTCTTGGAAATATCTTATTTGTTCTGGTTGATGCCAGGAAGCCACGAGGAAATCCTGCAGAACAAACAATAAACAGAACCACCGGAAAAGTGTCATTAATAAAATGTAATTGGAATTAGCGAGGCACAATACCGCCGTGCTCTTGAATTAATTGCTGCACCTCAGCAATGGGGACCTCTAGGGGCGATTTTGCATATCTGCTGGCTACGACCGCGGCCGCTCCTGCTGCTTGACCCATTCCCATACAAGATGCTTGCACACGCAGGGCAGAATTAGCTAATCGATCGCTGCTGACGCATCTGCCGGCCACCAAGAGATTCCTGCTTTGTTTCGGCACCAGCGCCCGCAGAGGAATACTGGCCACAACATCGGGCTTGAGAAATTCCTGGTAAATAGATTGACCCGCTCGATGTAGATCGATGGGATAGAACGAATGTGAAATGGAATCGGCGAAGACCTTTCCTCCAATATAATCGGCATGGGAGACTTTGTATTCACCATCTATACGATAGGTTTCGCGTACGGCTGTCTCAGTCTTAACATCTTGGATTTTGATGTGCTCCAAACCCGGAAACCCTCTGAGGGTTCGAAGCAGGTGTAATAAATTGGCCCTGCCCTCCAGGTTGGCTTTAGTATGGGAGGCAGACGTCGTGGAGTCTGCTCCCGGGACATACACGTAACCATAAGGTACGCTCGGTGGAAGGGGTCCGTCCGGATCAGTGGCCTTTTTATTGTTGATCATGTTTTGCCTTAGCATGCCATGATATTCTTTGGGAATTTTCGCTAAATCAAGTTGATCAAAATTATATCCATCGATCCGAAATATCAATGATCCCGGTTGGGTGTCTGCTTCCCTCAATACCGGATAACCTGCCATGGACACCGCAAAAGCATTGCCTGTACAATCGATCACTTGGCTACTGATAATTTCTGTTTCAACACCCTTACCTATCGTTTGCACCTTCCAATGATCTTTTTCGAAAATCATTTTTCGCGGTGTTTCATAATACCTGATTTGCACGTTGGCTTCTAGGCATTTCTCCTCTGCCAGTAGTGCATACAACGGTCCATTGACTGCAACCTGGTGCCGCCAATGCCGGATACTTTTATTATTAGGAATGATTGAAAAATTCGGTAGGCGACCACCGTCCAGTCGCACGGCATCCATCACCAATTCCCAACCGATGCCTCCAATAATCTGTTTACCCCAAGCGTGAAAAATACCCGGGAAGGACACGCCTCCCGTAGTGGTCGTACCACCCAATTGGCTGCCATTTTCGATCAAAATCGTCCGAGCACCCGTACGCCCTGCTTGGATGGCAGCAACGACACCGGCCGTACCACCACCAATGACCAATATGTCAGCATTAAGCTTCACCTGCTCAATCGTATGTGGCTTGGCCACCACCTCATCCTTGGCCAATACCTGCGAAGCCACTCCGAGGGTGGCCGCACCCAGAGACTTTAGAATCGATCTCCTTCTAATTTTTTCCATGAAAATTTTTTGTAATCCCTTTCAATCAGCTACAGGATACCAATATCGAGTATTTTATCCAATAGGTACTTGAATCCAATATTTATAAGAGACACAGTCGCATTGCTGCCACCTGTCCTCCACCCAGAGGACACCAGCGGTGACAGCAATTCTTCGATAAACTCCTAACGACCCTCTTTACACATGCACCCTCATAACCGGAAAATATTTTCTGAACAGATTCATCTATCAATCTTGCTGAGAGCGATACGATTTCGATTCCCTTCAAAACCGATTGTCTAGACCGGAGTGAACCCTGATGAACCTCCATCATATTACCGGTAATATATACTGCTGGGATCATCATCAGGCAGCTTAAAGCATCCGAATCTGCTCGGTGAATTCACCTAAAGCCGAAAGAAGTCCGGAGATGTAGATAGAGGACTATTGATCTACAAAAATACCTGACATTTCTGATCGCTATGGGAGCCTACCATTTATAATTGCTTATAATATTCTATTTCGCCTCCCGCCTTTTTCGAAACTTTTAGGAGTTGCTGATATCTTTCTTTTTCCGATAAACCTGAGAATTTTCTTGCCAGATTTATTTTCTCCTGCAGAAATTCTTTGTTCTCTGCACCAGTAATCAGCACGCTGACTGGAAGTGACCATACAAAAAATAGGGCCTCCTCAATAGACAGATAATTTGGTACAATGGGATCTTCTGATGTCCATTGAATCTTATCTAATCTCTTTTTCTCCCTAAAAAATCGGCCATCAGCTAACGTTTTCATAGCTAGTATTCCAAAGTTTCGTTTCAAAGCCAGCGGAAGGACATTTTCGATGAAGCTGTGGAAATGCGAGTCGATAACATTGATGGGCATTTGGATGGTCTCAAATACATCATGATCAACTGTATTGTCTAGCATTTGTTTGTGAGCAAAGGGATTTTGATGACCGGTAAATCCAATATACCGGACCTTCCCCTCGGATTTAGCTTTTTCAAAAACATCCAACACTTCATTTTCGATTCTTGCATCAACATCTGCGGGAGTTTGCAAAGAGTGAACTTGCCATAAATCGATGTAATCACAATTGAGTCTTTTCAGCGAACCCTCCAAGTGGGCTCTTGCTGTTTCACCGTCCTTGGCTGTCGACTTGCTCATGATGAAAACCTGATCTCTGTATTTAGGCACCAAATATTTGCCATACCTCTTTTCACTACCGCCATCATCATAAGATTCTGCCGTGTCGAAGAAACGGATTCCTCCCTCCATCGCTGTTTCAATTACCTCCTCAGCATCTCTTTCAGTAGTCCAGCCCACATGAAATCCACCAACACCCAACATCGTCACTTTCTCATTCGTCTTACCCAAGATCCGCCTCGGAAGTATCTCTCCCCATTTGTCCTGCATAGGCTGTGTGAGGCTTGATATCGGAGGAATCAAACTGCCCGTGATCATGGCCAGGTGTTTTAAAAAATCACGTCGTTCATGCATATGATCTATCTATTAATTAATTACCATCGCTCGAAGAGAGCAGGTAAAATTACCCTCTCAACGATTTTTTTGTTCAAACTCCACAAATGACTGACTCACACTAAAAATACAAGATTTTATTTCTGTCCTGCAGCGCTGCTCCGTTGTGCCCAAAAAAGTTTGCACAGGGATCCTTTGAGTCTCAATACATTCGTTCCGGTACAAGTAGATGGAATTCATACCTCTGAAATACTATCCTGCAGATTACTTTTGACCTTCCTTCCAGGCGAGGAATTCCGAGGACACATCCTGGACATCTTTAAAAGGTTTGTACATAATTCGAGCCCTAAAGGAATATTCCTCCTGAGGAATAAAGTTCGGTATCAAGTATTGAAAGTCCCAGGCTGGATTGCCCTGACCTCCTCCAGTGGGTGATTGGGAAAATCGAATGATTTGAGAAGCATCAAAGAAATAAGCTAATACCATTTGCCTATAGCGACCGTAGTAAAAGCATTCATCGTATCTAAAATCTGAAAAATGATTGGCCAAGGTTGCATTAAAATCGGGATGGAAATAGATGTCTGACTCATCCGTTGCACTCAAATGAGTACTGGCAACCCCGTGTTCGAATGAATAGGTAGTTTTCCATTCTGGTTCACTCTCATCTCCGTGAAACCCCCTCAAGTAAATGTTGGGATCTTCTGGTGAATCAATGTAGCTCGCCCAAAAAAAACCTGCATAATTGTGTTGAAAAAAATCAATGGAGTGTATTTTACAAGTAAAAGTCACATCGATATAATGGGGTGCCACCATTGTAAAAGTGGTTAAACTCTCCACCTTTGACAAAGGGGTTGGTGATTGATATAGTAATACCTGATTGCTATCTCTTTGAAACAATTCCATATCGTGTTTCCGAGGTTCAAAGAGCTCCTCTAAAATATCACCTCCAAATATATGCTCTAAATTAAAGCCAGCATATTGCGGTACAAACGGGGAGGCTTCTTGCGTGCGATGCACCAACGATGCAATGCCATTATATCCAGCCTTGTGATGGTCTCCGAATGCTTCGTTATCTACAAAGGTAACCGTCAAGTCACCATTCGTCAAGGTGGCCACTGATATCTGTTCAAAACCTGTTGGCCGGAGTGATGGTTGACTAAGACTAGTCGTGCCAGTTCTCAAAACCAAGAAAAGACAGAAAATCGATTGGCAATAATTCATACGATGGGGTTAATTTACTGAGAAGGTGATCCCACAGTGATGGCAATATAAGAATTGCCGGAGGCAAACCCATGATTGTACTGAATTAAAAAGCTTTGCAAAAGCATGGGCGATTACCATCGGCTCCTATTGGGCATAGCAGTAACTCGTAAGCTGTCATCTTACTTTTGCACCCATGATGGGCTGGAAGAGGCTTACGACTTTGATGACTGCCGGATACCCTGGGTTGAGTGTTTCCTTCTCCCAATATGCCCAGTCTGGCCACCGCCTCAACCCGCCCTGCGACTATAATAATTTGAGGCTCTTAGGAAAAATATGTGCCATGCTATTTCTTGCATAGTTGCTCATGCAGATGCTGACGCTCGGCACAAATTGAATAGATCCGACTCGGCTAGTAAATATTCTTTCATTGTATTACAATTTCACCGATTTAATGAGTAACACTATAACCAGGCTCATATCTAGGGTTCCAGTGCAAAGGCAACAACGGCATCACCATATCGACTATTGATTTTTCCTCCACCACCACAGACAATGACGACATACTGCTTTGCGTCAATCATATATGTACTAGGCGTGGCATATCCTGCAGCTGGAAGTGTGTGCTCCCAGACCAATTGACCGTTCGATTGATCAAAGGCCCGGATTTTTTCATCAGGTGTCGCAGCAATAAAAATCAATCCGCCTGCGGTGGCAATTGGACCACCAAAGTTTTTCGATCCCGTATTTTTTAAGCCTCTTTTTACTAATTCTGGATATTCGCCAAAGGGTATTTTCCATACCAATGCTCCGGTCGCGACATTGAGGGCATTGAGGGTTCCCCAGGGTGGTTTGATACCTGGATATCCCTCTTGATCTACCAGAAAAGGTGCATCGCTGGCATATCGCACGATACCAGAACTCGTCCGATTGTCAAATTCGCCTTCATCTGATTCCAGGAATGCCGCAAGGTTATTACGTTCCTCTAAAGTGAGAAAATTAAAAGACGGCATGTTTCCACGTCCACGGTCAAGTAATTCGATAATTTCCTCGCGAGCCAGGGTGGTATTCACGAGGGAAGCAACCCCAGGAGCCAGCCCCATTCGGTCGCTACCATGACAACTACTACAGTTCTTTTGATAAAGAATAAAACCCTTACTGGCTGGAGAAACCTCGTCAGATTGAAAGTCATGATACTTTACCAAGCGGTTAATGGTGGGTGCCTCGTTGGCATTGACAAAAATCAAATTGGTATTGGGATTAAATGCACCACCACCCCACTCAACGCCACCTTGGTGTCCCGGTGTAGTGATCACACCCTTTTCGCTTGCGGGTGTATATAAGGGGCCGGAGTCGTATGTTTTGAAAATATCCTGAACATAGTCATGGGCCTCGGGAGAGATGTTGGTTATTTCGTCTTCGGTGAAGTGCGTTCTCACTAAAGGCTTTGGTGTAGACGGTATCGGCTGAGTTGGCCAGGACGCTTCATCCTCTATCGTCGTGATGCCTACCGGAGCCTCATTTACGGGGAAAATGGGTAGCCCTGTTTCCCTATCTAGAATGAAGGTAAGCCCCATTTTTGTAAACTGAATAGCCACGTCTACTTTGCGTCCCTCTTTTGTAACAGTGGCCAGGATGGGTGCAGGTGGATTATCATAATCAAATATGTCGTGATGAATGTTTTGGTAGTGCCAGATTTTCTTACCGGTATTGGCATCAAGCGCCAATATGCAGTTTCCGTACAAATTTGCTCCTTTACGCGTACCACCATAAATGAAATCAGGTGCTGGCGAGCCAGTTGCACAAAACACCCATCCCCTTTCTTCGTCAAGGGTAAAACCACCCCAGGGATTTGCACCACCGTAGGTCTCATCATCCAAAAATTCCCAAGTATCGAAACCCTCCTCGCCTTTTTGAGGGACGGTATGAAAGATCCATTCAAACGCTCCAGTTCGAGCATTATAACTCCTGACATCACCAGGTGTTGATTGGTAGCCTTCCGGTACCCGCCCACCGACGATCAAATGGTCCTGATAGATTATGCCAGGTGTAGTCATCTCGACCGAGGCCTTTTTTGGATCAATATCCAGATCAAAATTTAGATCGATATAACCATTTTTACCAAATGACGAAACATGCTCACCTGTTTTCGCATCCATGGCATAAATTCGATTTCTGGCAAAGAGAAAAATTCTACCAGCATCACCATCATCGTAATAAACGACACCACGGTTTCTTCCTTTCCAGACTTTTTTGCCTTCATTGAAATTGGCAGAAACAAATCTCCACACCTCTTTCCCTGTTGTTGCCTGGAGGCATACGGCATCAAGGGTCGGTGTGGTGAAATATAGTAGGCCATCAATTATTATTGGATTACTATACATTGAAGGCCCCTCTGGTCTTCCGTGGTGATATTCCCACGCCACCGATAGTCCTTTGATATTCTCAATATTAATTTGGTCAAGTTCTGAATATTGTATCCCCTTTTTATCCCCTCGATAGATGGCCCAGTCTTGATAATTATCAAACGGATCGGTATTGCTTACCTCTTGACTGCATGTCGTCAAAATCAATACACAACCAAAAAATAGAACAAGGGCCTGTAAGAAAGTACTGTCCCACTTTCGAAAACCAGATTTCATTGTTCTACAATTAAGGATGGTGTACTTTGAACTAATTATTCGCACACATAATCTTTCCAAAATCTAGAAATCACCTCACGATCTAGGCGCCCTGTATAAATAACTAATCGGTACTTTTCCACCGTGGTTTCATTTTTCTCCAAACTCCAGTCGCCAAGAATCTGTCGAGAAGGTCCAACTCCCAGTTGTTTGTCCACTCGCCAAGGTGTCGGAAATGCCATATTATCAGGATGATCCAAGATCGCGATGTGGCCCCATTCTCTTAATCCGGTAATTTCCATGCCTACATCCACCCAAACTGATCGATGACCTTCAGCTTCGGCCATATTCTTTTCACCGATCGAATTAATTGCTTCACCTCCAATGCCATCAGCCCACGGCATCCTCATAAACAACCCTCCTACATAAAATTTTTCAACTGTAACTTTCATCATTCCTTTACCTTCCCATTCCAAATCAAGTAACAATATTCCATCCTCTTCTCGAAGAGACCATGTCTGGGTTTCCCGCAAAACGGCACCACGATGCTCATCTATCAGATCGTAGACCGTCTCCCAGCTAACCCTTTTGCCCGATTGCTCGATGATCCTCATTGACTGATATTGGTAATAGTCAGCCCCAGAATTCATAAAATAATCCCTGCCATTCACTTTCTTCAACCCCCAGTAAATTCCGGTCTGATGTAAATGGTGGGTTGGATGAATTTCAGTCAGCACACCTTTACCATCTGGAGTCGTAATCGGATGCAAATAGGGTCGCATTCCTTTTTTTGCGTTTTGGGTGACGACAGGTCCATCTACACCCGACTTGAAAATTTTAAGCAACCCTCCACGATAATCCGGTTGAATTTCAAATGTTTGGCCCGAGAGGTCTACTGAAAGAACTAGCGATCCAATGATCAGAATAGCTATCAACGTCTTAAGCATATGAGTATATTGGCTGGTCTAACTTCGATCTTGAGAAAGTAGTTAATTATTTTGTAACTACACAGATGGAATCAATATCGGCAAAAAATAATCTTTTTTATGTAGGTAGCACAAGCCCTGAAATTCGCTTGAAGACAATTACTGATTCAGCGTGGGCAATCGTCAGACACATATTTTCCATACAATGGGATTTTAATATTCTGGCATTTTATCTTTTGTGGATGGCCGACTAGAAAGTCAGCGATACTCTGGAAGTCGGCGACACTGTGAAAGGAGGCGATGCTGGGCCGACGAGAAAGTCGGCGATACCTCGATCAATGCACCAGCTTCCTTAGATATTCGTCTATTTTTGATGGCCGACTGGAAAGTCGGCGATAAGGGCCGATTGGAAAGTCAGCGATGCTCCAAAAGTCAACGATGCTGGGCCGACTGGAAAGTCGGCGATACCTCGATCAATGCACCAGCCTCCACAGATATTCGGATTAATTCTGACGTATTCAGCACTACCATCCTGGGGTTCATTTAGAGTTTCCAATGGACAACCTTAGCTGGTTTTGCGTGGAGTCAGCCTCGCGTTGGACCGGAAAGGCAGATATTTTACTCAAGTAACGTCTTAGGAGATTCTACCACCAATGTTTCTCTCACCTGCTGACCTTTGTCGTTGAATTCTCCCAATGCTTTTTTCTCCGCTTCTGCCAATTCCATTAAATGATTCACTATCTCTGGATATTGATCCGAGACATCCGTTTTTTCTGCCGGATCTGTCCGTAAATTATAAAACATGATGTCATCAGGAAACTCTACAATCTTGTAAGAACTCTTCTTAATGTTCTCCTGAGCGGTACCATCAAACCGCCCTAGTAGATCCAGTTTCCAATCGCCGTATCTAACTGCTTGCAAGTAACCCACATGCCAGAAATAATAAGGTCGGGGATCTCGCTCAGCTGCGGGATTAATAAAATAGTCTAAAATATCGATGCCATCTCTTTTTACCTGGTCAACTGATGATGCATCCGCTAATTTCGCAAACGTGGCATAAAAATCGAGTACGGAAGCAGGCGCGGTACAAGTGCTACCGGCTTTGATTTTTCCTGGCCACTGAACAATACATGGGACCCGGACCCCTCCCTCAGAAACCTGCCCCTTTCGACCTTTTAAAATACCGTTACTCGCACCCCAGTGCGGTGCACCTCCATTATCGGAAGTAAATATGACCAATGTATTTGAATCAATTTGCAGATCTCTTAAGCTGCTAATAATTTCACCAGTCGACCAACTGATCTCGGTCACACTGGCTCCAAATCCAATCTTCGGATTGCTGGTTTGGTGATGAAATTGTGTTCTGGCAGCTGCCGGATTATGTGGCATCGTGTGTGCTAAATACAGGAAAAAAGGCCGATCACTATGACTCCTAATCCAGCGAATGGCTTCTTCGGTATATTTTTTGGTGAGGGAAGCCTGATCTGCGTCACTGAGCTGTTCAAGTGGTTCGACCACCTCTTCATTCTGCATCAGTGGTAATAAACGTTCTTCCCCCCGTCGAATGCCCATATCGTTAGAGTACGGCAAGCCAAACCAGTAATCAAATCCATGCCTGGTAGGTAAAAATACTGGTTGGTCACCCAAATGCCACTTACCGATGATGGCGGTCTGATATCCCGCCTGCTGTAACATTTCTGGCAAAATAACCTCCTTGGGATTGATGCCTTTCTTAGCCTTGGGAAAAAGCACCCAGCGATTGCCGTCATCCAAATCCAGATCAACCCGGCGGGCATAGCAACCTGTCATCAATCCCGCACGCGAGGGAGTGCATACCGGTGCGCCCGCATAAAAATCCGTAAACCTCAATCCCTCTGCCGCCATTCTATCTATTTCAGGGGTTTGATTCCAAATGGAACCATAGCAGGAGAGATCCGCATAGCCTAGGTCATCGCAAAAGATCAATACGATGTTGGGTGAAGGTGATTCTTCTTGAGCATATACCTTAGTGAATGCACAAAAAATCAAGAAGTTCAACAGGCTAATAAATCTCCAATTTCTTGTTATGTCAACATTGTCAGATAACATGGTGGCCTTGACTGGTATTTTGGCTTTTCAAATCGATGTGGTGACCATCATAAATTCTCCTTCCAATGTTTTACCATGGTCCTTCGCAAATGCAAGCTGGTATTATCCCGCTCCCAGATGCCATGTGATCGCATTGGGTAAGACATCATGCTGAAGAGCTTGTTGTGTTTGACCAGCTCATTCGTCAGCATTTCAAAACTCTGATAGTGAACATTGTCATCTGCTGTACCATGCATAATCAACAGATCGCCCTCCAATTTGTATGCATGATTAATGGGTGAACCATCGAAGTACCCCTTTTTGTTGTCTTCAGGTAGACCCATATATCGCTCTTGATAAATCGTGTCATATAATTTCTGATCAGACACAAATGCTACAGCAATACCAGCCTTGTAGATTTCTGGAAAGCGGAACATGCAATTAAGGGTCATCTGGCCACCCCCACTCCAACCCCACATTCCGATTCTTTCCCGATCCAAAAAGGGATATCTTTCTAGTATCTTGATCGCCGCTGCCGCCTGATCTTTTGCTGCCAGAATACCAATCTGGCGATAGATGGACTTGCGCCAATCTCGCCCCCGTGGTGTCCGTGTACCACGATTATCAATACTAATTACCACATATCCCTGCTGCGCCAAATACTGATGCCAGAGATCTCCCCCTTGCCAACCATCTTGCACAGTCGATCCTGCGGGTTCTCCATACACGTAAAACAATAAAGGATATTTTTTGCTAGGATCAAATCCACGTGGTTTGATCATCCATGCATCCAAAACAATCTCACCAATATCGATCTTGATAAATTCTTTGGGATTAAGCCCCAATGCGTCGTATTTATTTTTCAATTCATTATTGTCTTCCAATAATTTCACCTCCTTGTGCTCCGGTAGGCTAATTAAAGCAATGCGGTTTGGCATCCTACTATTGTGATGTGTGTGAATGGCCCACTTGGCATTTTCAGAAATAATATAAGCATGCTGGCCGGGCATGTGCACAGGAGTTATTCGTTCAGGATCACCTTCCCCATCTAAGCGACTGCGATATAAATATCTCTGCGTGAAATTATTCGGTGAAGCAATAAAATAGACATACCCGCCTTGTTTATCAATACAATTTACTCGAACTACGTCAAATTCACCTTTCGTTATTGGCTTCATTTCCTTACCTGATCGCGAAACCCTATACAGACGCAGCCACCCATCGCGTTCACTCGTCCATACAAAGGATTTTTCATCCTCAAGCCAAACCAAATTGTCATGCACGTCGAGAAAAGCATCGTCCTTGTCTGCCATAATCTGTGTCGGATGCATATCTTCAATACTGGCGACCCACACTCGGTTGGTGTTCTGCAATCGGTTGAGTTGTTGAATCATGACCTCGCTTGAATTGGGTATGAATTCCATTCTAGCCAGGTAGTTATTGCGAGGGTCACCGGGAATGTCAAACCAACGTGTAGCGCCGCCTACAATCGGAATCACACCAACTTTAACTGCGGAGTTTTGCGTTCCAACTTTCGGATATGGTAAAGGTAGAGGTTGCGAGTAAACAGAATCCAGGTTATTGATCATATAAAACGTACCAGTACCTCGGGTATCTGATTGCCAATAAGCGATGTGCCGACCGTCAGGGCTCCAGCGAAAGCCATCGCGGCATTTTAATTCCTCCTCATAGACCCAATCGAAGGTGCCATTAATGATGTAGTCATTACCATCGGTGGTAATTTGCTGCATCTGCTCACCTCTTACATCCTCGACATAAATATTATTCTTACTTACAAAAGCGACCCTACTACCATCCGGAGAGAATTTTGCGAACATCATGGTCGTGCGTTCGACTCCTTTACCGAGTTGTATCAATTGGTCGGTATTGAAGTCATAGATCCAGTAATCACCCCTAGTATGTCGTCGCCAGACCCGTCTGGTATCGGTAAAGATCAGGAGTTTGGTGTCATCTGCAGACCAGGTATAATCAGCCATTTGAAGGGGCACCTCTTTTCCGCTGGGAAATAATTCTTCTGCTGATAACAACACACTTCTTTCACCAGTTGTGACATCATAACGAACTAGATCATTTGTGGGCAATCGCGGATTGGGCTCCAGGGTGGAATAACCTTGCCCATCCTTCATCCATTTAATGGCCTGGTAGCCCTTAGTGCGATAAATCCCATTTTGATAAATATCTTCTAAAGTCAATTCTTTGGCAACCTCTTGGGCTCTAAGCAAACCGGCGCTCAAAATAAAGAGAAGTAGATAAAGGAGATTTTTCATTTTTCTGAATAAATTTTTTTATTGCTCAATATCTGTTGTATTTATGGCAAAAGATCTGTTTATGATGGGGAAATAATCTCAGCGTAAAAAGTTTGCAGCGAATTCAGCCAGCAAGGGATCGTCGCTCCGTTTCATCTCTGCATAAAGTAAGTCCTTTAGCTGTTCTTTTTCATCCGCCAGATTTGGATCGTCAATTAAATTGACCAATCCATCAGGATCATGCTTAAAATCATAGAGTTCCTCTCCCACCCGATACCTGAGCAATCTTACTCGTTCAGCAATGCCGGGGTCGGATTGGCCAGCTTCCTTCATGGACTTAAAAGTTCTTCCACTTAATGCATCACCGGTGAAATGAAATTCACCATTAGACCAGAAGTTGACAATGTATCCATAATTTCCATGTATGACACAACGCATGGGATACTCTCTTCCAGAAAACAATTTATGCATCTGCGTAAAAACAACGTCCCTTTTCTGCTGTGTTTTACCCTTAAGTACGGGAAGAAAGGAAAAACCATCCAGGTCCGGTACTTTGGAAAGATGAAGTGCATGAAGGACAGTGGGCATAAAATCTATACCCGAAATGAGGTGCGTTGTGTCTACGGAACCGGAAGGAATCTGCCCGGGCCACCTTATGATCCAGGGTGTCTTATTACTGTTGAGGTAACAATTTCCCTTTGCAAAAGGGATTGATATTCCGTTATCACTAATGAATACCACCATCGTATGGTCAGCAAAACCGCTTTCATCCAGTGCTTTCAAAATGGCTCCTACCACCTGATCGCATCGATGTACAGACGTGTAGTATTCCGCAATCTCCTTCCGCACTTCAGGAAGGTTGGCTAGAAAGCTAGGCACAGTAACCTCCTCGGGAGTTATTCTTCTAGTAAATTCAGGGAGGTCTTCTCCCCAGTATTTTTTTTCACTATCACTTCCGGCAAATGGTCGGAGGGGATCGTGGGTGTTGGTGTTCAAGAAAAATGGCTTATTTTCCCTTTTGGCTTTTGCCAGGAATTTAGCTGTGTACTGGTAGTAAAGCTCGGGATTTCGACCGATTCCCATGCCTGAAGCCACATCTTCCTCCCGTATGCAAAAATCCCAGCAAAATTTCTCCATTGGTTTGAGATGTTCTTCCTTGCCAATAATGGCATTGAGATAGCCAGCTTCCCGCAATTGTTCTTGGAGGGTGGGCACTTCACGATCGATCGGCTCAAAACCCTTGGCGCCATTTCGATGCGGGTATCTCCCGGTCATCATCGATTGTCTACTGGGTTGACAAATAGCAATATTCATATAAGCCTCGGTAAATCGAAGGCCTTCTGCGGCAAGTTGGTCAATATGGGGTGTAATATTAGGAATAGCACAGCCATAGACTCCCACCGAATTATAATTTAGATCATCTGCCGTGATCAATAACACATTTAAAGGCGCATAGCCAAGTGGCTGTCCTGTTCGAGTAAGGCGAAAGGATGACACAAGGAATGTGACCAGCACAGCTATGCCTATCGCAATCACACCTACCATTGTCCCTTCTCGATACACGGATATTTTCCTCATCGATGGGTCTTCATAAATCCGTTAAAATCATACTTTTTCAGTTATCACTCATCTTCACCGGCTCATTTCGTCGAGGTTAGTTTGCGGTCTCCAGAAAGCCCGAGCACCATGGGATGGCTGGCAAGAAAAAAATTGATCTCACCTATCTAATTTACAGTTTTCTCACCTCCACACCAAGCAAACATGCCAAGCTGATCCATAACAAATAATAGTATTTTGGATCTCTTTAGAAAGTTGCCTATGCTGATGTAAAACTATTCAAAACAATCACTCGGTCTTCAAAAAAAAAGAGGTGTATCTTGCCATTTCTATGATTTGAATACTATGGAATCTCACCACGGAAAAAGCACACCGTTATTTTCTTGCAACACTGGGGCGTCCAACATGATTAAATGGAGCTGATCGATCATACACCAGGCAATTACCGCTTTTTGAAAGGCCTCGCACCCTATTCTAGTGGGGTGGTTGCTATGATGGGGTTTGAAATTATTCGCGTCAGATTGCGACATCCAATTCCTCTCAATGCATCTGCCGTTGATCGAATTGATCGATACCTAGGAGAGTTAGGTCAACCCATTCAGGCACTTTGTGCCATGGAATTACGCATTCCCGAGCCACTCAGTTTTGAAGGATTTACAGCATTTAATATGGCCTACCTAGAGATGTTAATGAAACATTCATTACTACCCGGGGGCATTAATCCAATTGCAAGAACGAATATTGTGCCGGTGCATTCGAAATTGGATCAAGCTTGCATATCTGCCTTTTCACACACGATGAGGCAGAACCACAAAAATAAATGCCGATCATTTATTATAGCTGGAGCTGGCGACTTGTCTGATCAATCGAATTTAACCCCAGACGCCATTATTCGACCACATGAATCAAGCGTTGATGCACTGAAGGAAAAAGCCACCACAGTCATGCAGGTGATGCAAGCACGTCTTTCTGGGCTGCAAGTAAGTTGGGAAGATGTCACTAGCGTGAGTATATATACTTCGACACCCCTTCACTCTTATCTGGTGGACACCATACTAAAACGCATGGAGGGGGCTACCCTAGGGGGCGTTAACTGGCACTATAGCAATCCACCCATTGCAGGTCTGGCCTTTGAAATGGATATGAGGGGCATCTGGAACGAGTTTTTTCGCGATCTTGGGTGAAAATTTCTTCAACCCGAACTTTGAATTTTCCCAATAATAATTCGATGGGATGCCAGAAAGTCACTCTTAATAATTTCTGACTCGGGATTTTCTGTTTCATCAATTCACTAGGATATGTTTCCGTGTGCATCCTCAAGACGAAACCTCGATTACATAATCCCCTTCTCCCAATTCGAATTTACCTGTGTGACTTCCTTCTATTTGCATCGGCTCACCAGTTCCCTTTTGCAAAACCTCGATATCTTGTGCGGTCAAGATCGGCAACTGAACTTTTGCTGTACTTGATTTAGGTACCCGTATCAAATATTGGTAGCCACTCTCTCTTTTTTTCCAATCAGAAACGATTTCTCCATAATGTGAATGGTAAGTGCAACGAACTGAATCAAGGCCTACTGGCATCGTTGGGCTCAGAAAAAATGTCTTAAATCCAGGATTTTCAGGATCAGGACGAATGCCTCCCAGCCAACGATAAAACCATTCGGTCACCGTGCCGAACATCGGATGACAATTCGAATAG
Organism: Saprospiraceae bacterium; assembly: GCA_965223215.1. GTDB lineage: Bacteria > Bacteroidota > Bacteroidia > Chitinophagales > Saprospiraceae > JABDMH01. The sequence goes on from CBDCVZ010000010.1 coordinate 3,070,345, forward strand.
GTGTTGTCACTTTCCTTCCAAGTTTCCCAAATGGTGGTTGCTCCTCGATCAATCATGTGGCCCCACCCTGGGAAAGACCTGCTATTGACAATATCAAATACTTCCTGAGGGGAAGCATACTTTGAAAGGGCTTCGAGGACATATTTTGTTCCAAATATTCCGGTAATAAAATGTCCCGAAGGCCCATTTTTCACCGCTGCCAACAGGGAATCTCTGGCCATCTCAAGTTCATCAGGTGGGACCACACCATGGTAGATTAATGTGGCAAAGAGTGTTTGCCGATTTATTTTTTCACTAGTTGGATTATCCCAAAATTCGGTTCTCACTAATTCTTTTAGATGCGTCACCAAGATCCCATATTTCTCCTCATTTTCCTTATCATCCATGATAGCAGCAAAGATCTCCATGATTTGTGCACATTGGAGGTAATGACAAGTTCCGGTCAGCCTGACGGGAACGGGCTCGAGTGATTCATGATCGCTCAGTCCCTTATCAACAAAACCTTCTGGATGGATCCGCGCCACTTTCTTCATCCAGTTTAGGTTCGTATCATAAAGCTCTTCGACGATATCCCGGTCGTTGTAGTAGAGATATAGATAATACTGTGTAGTAAGAAAGGCAGATTCCCAACTCAGACCGCAATATTGTACGCCAGCAAAAGGAGCTGTATCCACAAAACCTGTATCATTCATGGCATCCACCCAATCATAGATGGTCTTCCGATAAAATTGCCGCATGTCGAAATTGTAAATAAAAGATTCACTCGTCGCATTCAAATCGCCACCGTATCCAAACTTCTCACGCGCCGGACAATCCGATTGGACACCAACAAGATTGGCGAGGAATGTCTGTTCGGTAATTTCCTGAATATCATTTAATAAATCAGAAGCACAGGAAAAAGTATTTTCATTGCTGACATTCGTGTGCATAAACAATCCGCGAATATCCTGAATTTTCGGTTTTTCAGTGAGTCCAGTGATTTCCATGTAGCGATAGGTATGATAGGTGAAATCAGGACAAAACCATGAGGGCTCGTTGTCTTTAGCGATGTAAGTATCTGTCTGCCAGGCTGTGTCGGGTGCACCGGGACCGCCCATTCCCTTTTTCTTAATTTGACCAATCACGGTGGTCATAGGATTTAGCGATCCATCTTCATATACCCGCTCACCAAATCTAAATGAAATGGTATCACCAGGATTAGCGGTCAAATTAATCCGATAGGTGCCCGTAAAATTCTCTCCCATATCGACCACCCAAACACCCGATTTTGAAGCATACACGTTTATTGGAATTATTTCCTTTGTCACTTGAGTAGGTGGGAAAAATGTCTTTTGCAGCCTCCCTCCCGGACCCCTACTAGATTTGACGTAATCCCAACCCCCATCATCAAAGGCGGGCAAGGTCCAACCATCGATTTCATGTCGAGCATCATAGGTGACTCCGATATACACACTATTCTTCATTACTGGACCATAGGTGTATTTCCAAGAATCATCACTCACGATCTCCTCTGACTTTCCATTTTTATAGGTCACCTTCAACTTGGCAATAAAAGTAGGTTTCCCGACCTTAAGATCCTTACGCGGGTTTCGACGGCCCCACTTTCGCATTGGCAGTGGATTATAAAAACCATTACCCAACGAAACGGCTAAACAATTTTCACCACCTGTCAACGCAGAACTCACATCATGCTCGGCGTAATAAATTCGTTTGGTGTAATCCGTCCAGGCAGGATCAAGTGTATGATCACCTATCGGTGTTCCATTCAATTTGGCCAGATAATATCCAGCTGCAGTAATAAAGAGCCTGGCTTTCTCAATTTCATCGCTGATATTGAATTGTTTTCTGAAGAGTGGTGCTGGATGATCCAAATAAAATAAGGAATCGGTTTGCGGAAGTGGTCGACCATCTTGAATCCAGCTGGCCTCTTTATTCACGAAAAAGATATTATCCTCGATCACTTCCGAATTTTTGCTGCAAGACATCAGCACCAAGATCATGATGAACGCAACAAATCCATCAAAAGAGATTCCACCTAGTAGGACACCATACTTCCTCTTCGACAAAAACACTTTATTCTCAATCAAATGGCTTAATATGATTAAGGCAATATTTCCATCAATGTTCTTTTTCATAGATGTCAATAAATTTCTGGTCTAATGTCGGTGAATCCTTGTACTTCTTCCTTAGGGCTGTTAATGCCTCATGTAATTCAGTTGCAATGATCGCATAAGCGGGATCTGCGTAGACATTGGTCATTTCAAGCGGGTCTTTATTTCGGTCATATAATTCCCATTCGTCCACATCATAGTAAAAATGAACCAATTTATAGTCTTTGGTTACGATACCGTAATGCCGCTTGACCATATGGGACGCTGGATATTCATAGTAATGATAGTACACTGACTCTCTCTCCCATGCCGTGCTGTTGGCTTTCAAAAGAGGCATTAGGCTTTTACCCTGCATATCTGTAGGTGCTTCGATCTGTGCGGCCTCCAAAAAAGTTTGCGCAAAATCCAAGTTTTGCACCATTTCCTCATTGGTTGTACCTGCCGTAATCTCATGAGGCCAGCGAATCAAGAGCGGTGTTTTTAGCGATTGATCGTAAATAAATCGCTTGTCAAACCAACCATGCTCGCCTAAATAAAAGCCCTGATCTGAGGTGTAGACTACCAGGGTACGATCAGCCAATCCACTGGCATCCAGATAATCCAAGACACGGCCCACATTATCATCAACGGAAGATATACAGCCAAGATAATCTTGCATATAGCGTTGATACTTCCAGCTTCTTTTTTCTGTTTCCGTCATCGAGGGCCACCGAATCTTGAAATCGATAGCAATGGAATCTAAGATCGGCTGATAGAGCAGACTTTGAGCTTCGTTGATACGAGCATATTCACTTCCTTCGAAGTATCTACGATTTCTTGGGTCATCATGTAGAGCCAGTTCAGAGATCACATCAGGTAATACTTTATTGTCATAGCTGAGTAACATCTCATTAGCAATGGTCATCTCAGCTTCCTGAGCAGCGCTACCACGATTTTCATAATTGTCGAATAAGGTCTCAGGTTCGGGAAAATGCTTTTTCGAAAAGGATTTGAATTTTTCTGGACTAGGCCACCAGGCACGATGTGGCGCCTTATGCAGATACATCATCAAAAATGGTTTTTCCCGGTCTCTTTTTTTATCAAGCCAATCAATGGTAAGATCCGTAATGATATCCGTCACATATCCAGTGATGGTCGTATCTCCAGTGGGTGTGATAAATCGGGGGTTAATATAACTGCCCTGACCCGGGAGAATCATGAAATCATCTACACCTTTCGGATTATTGCCAAAATGCAATTTGCCATACATGGCTGTTTCATATCCGGCATTTCGAAACAATTGTGGAAATGTTATTTGCGTGGTATCGAATGGTGTGATGTTGTCAATTTTACCATGGACATGGGTGTGTTTGCCAGTGAGAATGGTAGCCCTGGACGGTGCACAAATAGAATTCGTGACACATGCATTCGTAAATAACATGCCTTCCTTGGCAAGTCGATCGATATTCGGCGTATTTATTAAATGATCATGATAAGCGCTAATCGCTTGATAGGCGTGATCATCAGACATAATGAAAAGGATATTAGGCCTATTCGGTTTCTTATCAACAGATTTCGATTGACAAGATATGGTGAACACGAAGAAGGTGATGGCCAAGAAGGCAATTATCCGATGCATCATTTTTCTTTTGAGTTGTCGTGGAGTCAGGGTAATAAAATATTTACTGAAGTGAAATCATATATTTACACCAACTCGCGTAATGGGGTCAAAAAAAAGGGGTTGGTTTCAGACAAAGCCAGAACCAACCCGAGAAATATGCTAATTATTAATGATTACCAACCAGGATTCTGCGGAAGTAGATTTGGATTGACATCCAGCTCAGTCTGTGGTACGGGCCATAACATCACTCGCATATCAAAGAAACGCGCATGTCCTGGTACATTCACTACGCTCTCCATGGCCGCTTGCATGTCAGCGGGGCCCCATCGTAAGAGGTCAAAATAATAGAGTCCCTCAAACGCCAGTTCTACTCTCCTTTCCTGCTTAATCGCTGCACGCATGTCTTCCTTGCTCATGCCTGAGGGCAACTCTGGTAGTCCGACTCGAGTACGAATTTTATTAATCGGATCGTAGGCACCTGCCGGTCCGTTTAGTTCGTTTTCAGCTTCGGCCAAATTCAATAACATCTCAGCATACCTAATGACCACGGCATTCTGATCTCCTTCTCCTCCAATATTTGGCTGGGGTATGACGCCCTTCTTACGGGCGAAACCAGTTCTGCCAAAATTTGAGTCCTGACCATCTGGGCTAAATACCACACCGGCAAATTCATCGCCAGGCAGTAAGACCGACCACGTTTTTCTTGGATCACCCTCTTCGAAAGCCTCGACTAAATCTTGAGTGGGTAACAATCCTCCACCGGTAATTTCAGGAATACCGGCATTGCCGTTAAAATTGCTGCCCGTTCCGCTGCCCGTGTTTCCGGAAAACTGTACTTCAAATATCGATTCAATCTCATTATTTTCACCCTCCGGAAGAAATTGGTCGGGCCATTGATCCATTGGCACTAGGTCGTAGCCAAGTTGGGTTACAGCATTTACGGCGGAAATCACCTCTGCGTATTGCTGTTGATATAAATGCACCCTGGATTTTAGGGCCAATGCTGCACCTTTGGTTACTCTACCCAAGTCACTGCTTGGATAGGTCTCGGGTAAGCTATTTATGGCCACCTCAAGATCTTGAAACACAGCTGCAACCACGGTTGCTTTGGGATCTCTTGATACTAGGGCCTTTTCACCTACGGTCTGAAGATCTTGGATTAATGGTACATCTCCCCATAGGTTGGTCAAATGAAAATAAAATAGTGCTCTTAAAAAATGTACCTCGCCCAGTAAACGCGTTTTCAAGGCTGCATCCATTTCAACTGCCTGGCCACGAACGATAACTTCATTGGCCCTCACAATACCCTCGTAGGCTTTGGCCCAAAATGCTCTAGGCACTGGACTTGAAGCATCCCAGGCTCTATTTTCACTGATTTCTAAAAAGCCATCGAATGAATAAGCAGAGAGCATATTATTTGAAATACCGTCCGTCTGAATGAAAAAATCGCGATACATCCGATTGTCGGCTAGAACATTGTACACGCCGTTAACGGCGAGAGTGACATCATCAGCACTCTGCCAAAAAGTAGCTTCACTAAGATTTGATAAAGGAAACCTATCCAGGTCACTACAACTACAAAGCACAAATAATGTCAAAAAAATTGTATTTATATTTTTCATCTTTCTTCGACTTAATCATTTTTAAAATCCCAAATTAATACCTAATGACACTGTCTTAGCTTGGGGATAACTATCATTAACATCATTAAACTGAAGTGCATCTTCGGGATCAAACCCTTCCACAAAATCCGTAAAGGTTAGAAGGTTTTGACCGGCAAGATAAAATCTGACTCTTGAAAAGCCAGCCTTATCAACTACTTGATCAGGCAATGAATAGCCCACTTCAATGTGCTTCATGCGCACGTAAGATGCGTCGTTGATATGATAACTCAGGGCTGGACCGACGAACAGTGAGTTATTATATCGGACGCCTGCAGCCACCCTGGGAATTCTCGTATCCTGGTTTTCTGGTGTCCATCGATTTAGAAACCGTTTTAACAAATTGCTCCCACCACGTAAACCATCCGTACCAAACACACCATCCTCAATGTCTCTACCTAAGACACCTTGAAACATGGTTCTAAAATCAAATCCTTTAAAATCAAAGGAGATGCTTGCACCCACTGTATTGCGGATATTGGTATTTCCAATGATTACCCGGTCATCCGCATTTACGACACCATCACCATTTTCGTCAGCAAAAATATAATCACCTGCTGCGTGGGTGGCTCCCCCTGGTTGCACTCCATACTGATCTACATTTTGCGCTTCGGCGTCACTAGAAAAAATACCCAAAATGCGATGTCCATAGTACGAACTAATGGGTTCTCCGACTCTGGTGATAATTTTGTTCGCAGAAATAAATTCCTTATCTAATTCCAGAACCTTATTATCATTATGGCCCCAATTGGCAGAGATGGCATATTTAAATTCACTGCCAATATTCCCGAAATAATTCACTAGCAACTCAAAGCCTCTATTTTCCACTTTGCCTTGATTTTGGGCCGGAGGAGATAAATTGCCAAGGGTCAGTGGCACTGGTGGTGTTAATAGAATATCATCCGTAACTTTGACATAATAATCTGCCTCTAGCGAAAGGCGATTGTCGAATAAGCCGAGATCAATGCCAATGTCCGTCATCGTAGTGGTCTCCCATTGGATATCAGGATTCGCGATAGACGTAGCTGCGGCTCCAGGTGCCACGGCATTGTTGAAGATATAGGCTTGGTCCAATGCGATGGTAGAAATGTGACGATAGTTGCCAATATTTTGGTTGCCCAATTGACCCCAATTCGCTCGAAGTTTCAAATTGTCAATCGCTTCAATATCCTGCATAAATGGTTCTTCACTTATTCTCCAACCCAAGGATAGAGAGGGAAATACCCCCCAGCGGTTATTGGGACCAAATCTCGAAGATCCATCGTATCTAATATTAAATTCTGCCAAGTATTTTCCATCGTACGTATAGCCCAAACGCCCGAAACCGGACCTAAGAGCCCATTCCTGTCCACTGCCAAATATGGTTGGTGAGATGGAACCAGCATCTAGCTTTTGTACAGCATCGCTCGCATAACCCTGGTTTCTGGCTCTCAGAAAATCACTCTCAAACGTTTGGTCACTAAATCCCAGTAAACCAGAAAGCTCTGACTTACCCAGCTGTTTGGTGTAGCTCGCAGTTAATTCGAGTAGGTTGGTAGTAGAATTCGCGTTTGTCTCGGTAAGTTGTCCAATACCATTTCGGGGTGTGAGCGACACACCATCGGACACAAAGTAGGGAGCTGCAAAGGCCGAAGTCCGACTACTTTCAAAAAACACAGACCCCGCAGCCTTTAAGATCAGGTTTTGGATGGGTTCGTATTCAAAGTAGAGACTTGGTGTGGCCCGGTATATTTTTTGATTGTCATTACCACCAACGAATGCATCGGCAATTGTTATTCCAGAGTGCAGCGCTCGTCCGGCCGTGCCACGAGAATAAAAACCATCTGGTTGAATCACGCCTTCTACCAGCGCAAAGGGTGGATGACGGATCGCATTCCGCACCAACATGGTGGCTCCGAAGTTGGGAAATCCAACGGTTGGTTGAACATTGTCCATGAAACTAGCTGCAAGATTTAATCCAGCTCTGACTTTATCAGAAACGTTCACATCAATATTTGATCGGATGTTGTACCGTTTGGAATTGGTATTAACCAATACGCCTTCATGGTCTTGAAATCCTCCAGACACCATATAACGCACCTTGTCATTACCCCCCGACACAGACATGTGATGATTCATAATCGGAGATCCCTTCTGATATATGAAGTCGGCCCAGCTCTCATGCTTATAATTCTTAAACCAATTAAGCATATCTGCATCATATTCAGGATCTCTGCCGACATTGGTGCGACTTTCATTCCTAAGCATGGCATATTCGTAAGGATTGAGTGTCTCGGGAATATAGGTAGGACTCTGCCACCCGTAGTATGAGTTCAGAGAGATTTTCGGACCCGCATTTTTTCCTCGTTTAGTAGTGATTAGAATCACACCATTTCCTGCCCTTGCACCGTAGATGGCCGCGGAGGAAGCATCTTTGATCACGGAAATGCTTTCGATATCTTGTGGATGCACATCATTGAGTGTGCTTTGAATACCATCTACAATGACCAATGGTGCGGTATCGTCATTCTGGGCATTTACTCCAGTGCGAATGGTTGAGACACCACGTATCTGAATGGTGGGATTGTCCCTTCCTGGCTGAGCAGATCCTTGAATGATCTGAACACCGGGCACTCTTCCAGCAATGGCCTGTCCCGCAGAAGTGATCGATTGGCTACCCAAATCTTCGCTAGAAACCGTATTTACTGAGCCAATCAAATTGACTTTCTTTTTTGATCCATAGCCGATGACAACCACCTCGTCCAACTGAGATACCCCCTCTGCTAAAACAATTTCGATGGTTGTCTGATCTCCAATGGCAACTTCCAGCGTTTGATAGCCGGTATAGGAAACAACCAGAATATTGTGATCATCTGGCACCGACAAGGTGTACTTACCATCGTAATCGGTGACAGTTCCGATACTGGTACCTTTAATCAATACGGTTGCGCCGACCAAAGGAGCACCGGCTGCATCCGATACCGTGCCGGAAATTGTTTTTTCTTCTAAAATTTCGTTGGCCGTGGTCAAGATGGAATTGATTAATTGACGTTGATTCTGCTGACCATTGGTTTGAATACTCAGATTTTCCTCTTTCTCTAGTTTTTCGATCTGTTCGAATTTTCGCCGAATCTTCTTAATGCTCTTTTTGCTAGTCCGAGCCTTTTTATAGACGATGTAGTACTTCTCCGTCAGTTGCTTGTAATGAAGATCTGTCTTGTTCAGTGCCCGATTAACTGCATTGGTCAGTTCCTCCCCATCTTTGAATTGAAACTCAACGTTGATGTTGGCTAACAGTCTAGCGTTGTAGGTAATGATTACCTCGTACTTTTCACTGATTTTGTCCATCACCTCACTAAGGGGTTGGCTTTGTCGATCGTAGTCGGTTCCAGCCAATAAGCCCAAGGAACTATGGAGCAAGAGCAGTAGAAGAATTTGTCTAATTCCAACTTGCATTTTCATAGATTTGATCGTTTTTAACAATTATTAATTGGTACTGGGGTAGATCGTGCGGATCTACTCCAGTCATTCACCTGCTTCCATTCCTTCAATAAAGAATCGGTGACCCTTTTTCTCCATTCTCAATCCGTACACCTCTCTCAGGGTGCTTAGTGTGACATCCAGATTTTTGATCGGTACACCACCTGATATCAATTCCTTTTTAAGGGATTCAAACTGCACGATAAATTGAATACCATAGATATCTTCAATTTGAAATAGTGCTTCGGTTAATGGAGTGTCCTTAAAAATGAGGGCTCCTTCCTTCCAAGAAGCTAGTTTCAGCGCGGAGGCATCAGACACTTTTTCTACTAATTCCTTCTTCTCCCTGGAGTAGGAAACCAAATCTCCAGGATTCATGGTAATTTCCTTGCCGCTATCGTCTGGTACATCCAACGCGACCTTACCTTCGGCTAGAAACACTCTGGTATGATCATTTCTGGTGTTCACGTTGAAGGCTGTTCCCAATACAGTAATTTGTAAGTCATCCGTGGTAACTCGAAATTCTTCACCGGTTTCTGACAATCTCTTCACTTCAAAGTAAGCCTCACCAGATAAGATTACGCTACGTGGCTGGAGCTTTTGGTACTTCAAAATAGAATTTGCATTTAGCGTTACGATTGACCCATCGGGCAGTTCCGTTTTGAGCTGCTGTCCATAAAGTGTAGAGATTACAACCCGAGGATTGTAAAAGAACTGCCAATAAATTCCCACACACACCAGCAACAAGATGGTAATGGATGCAGCTAATGCCCGAAAACGAAATTGACTGCCATGCTCCATTACCGTCTTTTTTTGGAAGGACCTTACTTTGGGATTTTCTAATCGATGTAGCAAGGATGACAAGGCTCTCTGTCCCTCTTCGGAAGTTGTCGGAATGGCCTTAAAAGGAACACCTGAAATCAATGATCGACCGATCTTGGCTAAGTACCACTTCTCAGGATTTTGATTGAAATACTCTTCCCAGGTGGCCATACTCTGCTCATCTGTTTGCTCCACCCAATGGATGTACGTCGGATCATCCAACCACTGTTGGAGCAAATGCCACTCCTCTTCTGATAAATGATTTGTCATTACAGCTATTTAATAATCATCTGGATAAACCAGTTTTGATTTAATAGAAGGGAACTGGCCCACTTTATACTAGTCCAATCCGAAATAAAAATCTAAACCAGAAATGATCTAATTAGTGTGCGTGCTCCAAAACTGTGATTGGTGACTGGGTAACAGAATACCAACTACCTTTCATCTGGTTTAATTTAAGAGCTATAAGTACGTCAAATGACGATGCCCTTTTTATCCCATTAGATTTTGCAGATGATCGGATTTCCGAAGATTTCGTAGAGCTTGGTAGAGTGTGTTTAACACAGTTTGATTTGCCACGCCCATGATATCTGAAATCTCCCTGGTACTCAGTCGATTGTAGTATCGCAGATAAATGGCTTCCCTCTGTCTCCACGGAAGCACATTTAATGCCTTTAAGAGCATATGATGTTCTGGCACATCCTCCTGAAAAGCCTTTGGCAGATCATCAATGGTAAACCAAATCTGTGTGCGAAGTAAGGCGGCACTGTTTACTTTCGACTTTCGCTCCTCTCCAATTTTAGTTAGTAGCCGGCGACGAAGTGATTTATACAGATAGATCTTTACTGCCTTGACATCACCAAGTCTGCTGGATGCTCCAAAAAGGTAGGCAAACAAATCTTGGATGCAATCTTCAACCAGAGACCTCTGAGCATTGATACGCAGGCCATAATGAATCAGTACATCATAATGCCGAAGAAAAAGAATGGAGAGAGCTTCTTTATCACCTTCTCTCAAAGCACGAAAGAGCTCGTCATCGGCTAATTCTTTCATATCCTTAAGTTAGAATTATGCGGATATAAAGTCAAAAATAAATTTCATGAACAAAGAGCATAAATCTATTCACCCTACCCTCATTGAGCGTGTCACAGGCATTTCTTCTATCAAAATGCTACTTGTTCATGCTTGTCGCGATCCCTTGTGGATTAATTTCCATCTTTTCTAACTGCCCGTTGAAAACGCCCTTGAATCGGGATACTTGCTGTGTATTGGTGTTATCAGAGTCATTCGATCTCGCCCTGAAGAGATTAATATTTGCCCGCATAGAAGTGTGACCGGCAGCATCCCTTTAAATTTTACTTGTCCTATTGTTAAATAACATTCACCATTGTTGCCTCGCTTTGACTCTTTGTTTCATGGTGTAGCTAGATTAGGCATTTTCGAAATTGTGAAATACGCCTCTATCATGCGGTGGGAACTATTTGTCTTACTCATACTTTCTGTCAACCCTTATTCGACCTACACTTATGGTCAGCAAACAATAAAAGGTCTTGTACTGGATCATGGAGACAACACTCCACTGGTCGGAGTAAGCGTTTATCTCAAAACCCAAGAGACCATCGGCACTGTAACTGCCTTCGATGGCAGTTTCTTAATGACCGTGCCCCAAGACACTACTCAACTAGTATTCTCGTATACTGGATATCAGTCCCAGGTGCTAATGGCTAGTGCTTGTCAAAATGGACCAATTTTACTTAACCCATCCGCATCAATGCTCGATGAAGTGATTGTCATCGGCTATGGCACGCAGCCACGAGCAGAAATCACTGGCAGTTTGTCGAAGCTCTCTGCAGAAGAGATTCAAAGAACACCTGGTGGCAGCCTTGAAGCAGCCATGCAAGGATTGATCCCTGGAGTATTGGTTAATAATGAAAGTGGCAAGGTGGGCTTTAATATTGATGTGAACATCAGGGGTATTACCTCGATCAATGCAAGCCAGCAACCCCTGTATATCATAGATGGAACGGTGCTAAATTCGAACGAATCTCTAAGTTACGGCAATCCTCGTGTCAACCCCCTCGCTAATATACCCAGGAGCGACATTGCCTCGATCGAAATTTTGAAGGATGCTTCAGCAGGGGCCATTTATGGAGCAAGAGCCTCAAATGGCGTAGTGATCATCACTACCAAAAGTGGGGCGAACCAAGATTTCAAGATTGAAATCGATGCCAACTACGGCTGGAGTGGGCCCACAAGAAAGAGGGATTTTCTAAACGCCGAGCAGTATCTCGAATTGTGGGATGAAGCCTTTGCCAATGTAGCCGGTGACGACGGTTTACTTCACGGGAGGTCAGCCCATCAATGGAAAGATCAACATCTATCTGGATGGCGTGATGGCCATGATACCCAATGGGAACAACTAATGTATGATCCCGATGCAGGGCAGAAAAATCTGCAGGCCCGGTTATCAGGGGGCAACGGTAAAACCAGATTTTTTATCTCAGGGGGTTATAGTGATCAAAATGCGATCATCATTCTCAACGACTTTAAGCGATGGAATGGCCGGGTAAACCTGGACCACACCAGCAGTGAGAAACTGGATTTTGGCATTAAAATGAGCCTTGCTCGGACGGTGCTTACGGAAGTACCAGTCGATGTTGATTTTGCTTCGCCCGGAGGTCTCACCGCCCTCAGCCCGGTGCAGCCATTGTATGACCCGGACAACCCTGACGAGATATTTCCCAACACGTTTTACTTCCATGCCCGTTCTTACCTGGATAATGTAGACTGGAAAATTCGCGATACCAGGTCGCTGAGCAATGCATTCCTCAATTGGCATCCGCATCAAGATTTCACCGTACATGTTGATTTCGGGCTTGATCTATATGAGAGTAATAACCAAAGATTCTATAACTCGAAGGTAGCCAGGAACACCAGGGAACCGGGAGGTTTGAAGCGAACCTGGGACATGGAAGCTCTCGGATATACAGTCAATTCCTATTTCCAATATCACCAGACAAGCCAGGGACACCATCTCAAGGCAACCGCCGGGATGAGTTTTCAAGAGTCTCAGGAAAGGGCTCTGGCCATCTTCGGTAGAAATTTTCCCAATGACGATTTTCAAAATATAGCCAGTGCAGGCGAGATCTTTTTTGGTGATGAGGCGGAGACAAATTATACTGTTTTATCCTATCTGGGTCGGATCCAATACCATTGGGAACAGAAGTATCTGTTGTCCCTAAGCACGAGAATCGATGGTGATTCACGCTTTGGAAGGGACAATCGGTATGGCATTTTCCCGGGAATTTCGGGAGGATGGATCTTAACTAAAGAGGAATGGCTGGCTCAGCATCGAGTCATTAATTTCCTTAAGCTCCGTGCGAGCTGGGGCTCGACTGGAAACGCCCCCTTAGAGCATTTTCCCGGTCTCGGTCTGTTTGAAGGAAGGGGATATGCTGACCTACCCGGAATCATAGCAACTCAAATTCCCAATCCCAACCTCAAATGGGAGACAACCAGGCAGACCAATCTGGGCCTTGATTTTGGGATTTTCCGGGATCGGGTGTCAGGCAGCATTGATTACTATACCAAGGCGACTCGTGACCTTCTGTTACAGGTTAATATCCCCGCTACGACAGGATTCTCTCGTCAATTACAGAATCTGGGAAGAATGGAAAATAAGGGTATCGAAGTGTCCTTGATTTCGAATAACCTCACGGGTCCGTTCAAGTGGAAGACTCAACTGAATTGGACAACAAATACCAATAAGGTCATTGATCTGCAGGGGCAAGTGATTGAGCCGACTGGGAATGTCGAAATTATCAATCGAGTCGTTGAAGGCCATCCGATCGGTGTGTTCTTTGCACCAGAATTCGCAGGTATCGATCCTGCCAATGGGGATGAACTTTACTACCTCAATAGTGAAAACGCAACCGGCCAGCTAGACCGGAGTACCACCAATATGATTGCCGAGGCCAATAGTGTGGTGATCGGCGACCCCAACCCTGACTTCATCTATGGATTCACCAATACTTTCCATTGGAAGAATATTGATCTGAGCATTCTCCTACAGGGTGTGCATGGCAACGAAATCTATAATAGCGCCGGGCGATTTCAAATGGATGGCTTTGGGTGGTTTGACAATCAAGAGGCAGTGATGCTCAATCGCTGGCAAAAACCTGGCGACCAAACTGACATTCCCCAGGTGCGATTTCTACAACCAAGTTTTGCTTCTTCAAGATTTATCAGTAGCGGCAGTTACCTGCGTTTGAAGCATGTCAGACTTGATTATCGACTAGATTCCAGACTTATTAAACAGCTGGGATTCCGTGATTTACAATTTTACGTTATTGGACAAAATCTGATGACCTGGACGAATTTTGCCTTTGGCGATCCGGAAGTAAACACGGATATAACCGATTTTGGAGAGAATACTGCGATATCGAGAGGAATTACTTTTTTCACTCCACCCCAGGCAAGGAGCTTCCTGGTTGGTATCAAAGCTTCGTTTTGATATGGAAACACGATATTTCTTCTGGCTGGTCATGGTTCTGCTTGGCTGCGACAAACGCCTGGATATTGAGCCCCAGCAAGCCATCTCCACTGAAGTCGCTCTCGACGATGAGAGAGGCATTGAAACGGCCATTGTAGGCATGTATAGCATTTTTGCAGGAACACAGCTGTTTTCCGGACATCCGATTTTGAATGCCGATCTCTTTTCAAATACCAATGATCTGGTTTGGACCAACTTTGCTCCAGCAACATTGAGTCCCATTTTTCGGAAAGAGATATCCACATCGAACGAAGTAGTGGCTGATTTTTGGATTAACGCCTATTGGATCATCAGTCAGGCCAACAGGATCGATGAAGCCTTGCAACGAATATCTATTGACAATTCCTTGGGGGGACAGGTCTACTTTATGCGGGGATTTCTTTACTTCAGCTTGCTAGAGTTCTTTGCTGAACCGTGGTCGGCCGGTAATCCCAACGGTCCGGGAGTACCTATTGTCAACCTGTCGTCAATTAATGAGGAAAACAGAGCAGTTCCACGAAATCCTATCTTCGAAGTGACTGATCAGGTCATTGCGGATTTAGCCCTTGCCAAGCAATATCTACCGGCAGAGAATGGATTCTTCCCCACCACGTATTCAGCGAGTGCACTGTTGAGCCGTATATATATGACTCAGGAAGAATTTGACCTCGCAGCCCAGGAAGCTGATCGGGTCATATCTTCCGGTCAGTTCGAATTATTGGCCAGCCATCAAGACGTGTTTAATCAAGCATCAAACACCCCGGAAGATATTTTTGCGATTCAGATTACCTCCACCAATGGCACCAATCACATGAGTCATTTCTACAGCGGACAACTGGAAGGAGGCGGTGGTTTCATCGGCATTACCGACAACCATCTAGAGCATTATGAACCTGGAGATCAAAGATTAGAACTTTTCTATTTTGATCAACAGCAGATGGGAACTCGGAGAACGGGTAAGTGGCTTACCCGACCTTCCTTTGATGGGAACATCTCCATCATCCGGCTCGCCGAAATGTATTTAAACCGTGCCGAGGCAAGATTTCATATCGCTGATCTGGATGGGGCTACCGCAGATCTAAATGTGATTCGGACCCGAGCAGGACTCCCTGTACTAGACTCAACGGCCATCGATCTGGAAATCATACTTATGGAGCGTTATCGCGAACTTGTCTTCGAGGGGCATCAACTTCGTGACAGGAAACGTACCCGGTCAGCCATCGGCGATCTTCCTTTCGATGATCCCTCCCTGATCTTCCCCATCCCACAAAGGGAAATGGATGTAAATCCTGCACTTGTCCAAAATCAGGGATATTAGCACGCTGCAACTTCGAGAGCACGAGTTATTGTTACATTCCGCTCCTCATTGTTTCATTTCCTTGAGGTTTTGCAGCAGATGAACGACATTTATTCAAAATAGATTCTTATGCGGTCTCGAATCCTGTCTTATAGCATGCTGTTTCTTGTTTCCATGGTCATTCAGCTACCGGCGCAACAACTGCCTGCTCCCATCCCCGGTAGACAGGTGCACAAAGACAGCGTAAGACCACCGCTTGTCACCAAACTTCGAGGAGAGTTAAAGAGGTATGATGCCCATCCTAACGTGCATCAGGCGGTTCCCCAGAAAAGCTTGCCACTGCCTCACAACCTTAAGGTGGTGGCCATTGGAGAAGATGGAGTGTCAGACCCTCGAACAGAAAAGGCAGAGTTCAAGAAGATCAGAGCAAGCTATACAGCCCCCATTACATTAGATGATATGGGGACGAGCAAGGATGCCATTTTCAACATCCGTTCTCTGACGGTAGATGAAGGACTAGGAGAAGGCACAATTGTATCTGTTTTAGAAGATAGCCGTGGTCATATTTGGTTGGGCACCGAAGGACATGGAGTATATCGTCTGGATGGCGAACATGTCCAGTCCTTTACGAAACACCAGGGTTTTCCCTTACACGGAGGTGTTGCCTGGATGATCGAAGACCGACATGGTCGAATCTGGTTTTCCGGTATTGGGGGTGTCTGTTATTTTGATGGTCGTAACTTTTTTCACTTATCCAGATCTGCAAAACCAGACTACTCACATAGAAACAAGGCTGGAGCCATGATCGAAGATCGGCAAGGCAATATCTGGTTTGATTACATCGACCTCTATCGATTTGACGGTGAGCAATTTACCATTTTCGAAAAAGATCCTGCCTTTACAAATGATGCTACCAAAAAGCAGAATGTCTTATCTAGGCAGCAAATCGCCGCATTAGAGGAAGATCGTGACGGGAATCTCTGGATGTCCGTCAGAGGCAATGGTGTGCAACGATTTGACGGCAAGCACGTTTTACACATCACCGAAGAGCATGGACTGGTTGACAACTACATCGGGGCGATAAAAGAGTCATCGAATGGCGATTTATGGTTTGCCAGCGGGGGCGAGGGTCTGCGGTCGGGTAAAGGGGTAACGAGATTTGTGCCAAGTACCGACAATGGACCCTTCCTTTCCGGTACCTTGACTAATTATGACTCCAAAGGCGGATTAAGTGGAGACCGTATTTCCAGAATTCTGGAAGACAAGGATGGGAATATGTGGTTTGCCGCCTGGCAAGGCGGGATCAACCTCTTCGACGGGCATTCTTTCACGCACATAACTAAGCAGACCGGACTCTTGCATAACAGTATCGTGGGATTTACGATCGGGCGTGACAATAACATATGGGCCGGAACAAACCAGGGTCAGGGACTCAATCAAATCATACCTAATGGGTTTCACCATTTTACTCAAGCACAAGGCTATTTGGGTAGCGTCACCCCTATCCTGTCAATGACTGAGGATCTAGCAGGCAATATTTGGTTCGGCAAAGCTTATGAAGGATTATTGAAATATGACGGTCAATCTTTCTATCATCTGGGTGCGGACAACGGATTGGCCAGCAATTGGATAATGGAGGTTATGTCAAGTCAGAAGGGCGACCTCTGGATTGCCACCAGAGACAATGGCTGTATCCGTTTTGATGGTAATGCATTTACCCATTACAATGTGGAACAAGGTCTTAGCCATCCACTTGTGTGGGATATATTTGAGGACTCAGATGGTATGATCTGGCTTGCAACCGGTGAAGGTGGTGTGAATCGACTTGATCCCAAAACCTCTTCGGTCACTGTCTACTATAAAGATTTTGAAACTGACGGTCTTGGCGGAGGTCATATTTTTCAGGATATGGATGGGATGATCTGGTTAGGGGGCAGAGAGCTCATCGCCAGATATAGTCCCGAAAGTGATCACATTGAATTCGTAGCGCAACTGAAAAGTCCAGAAAATCCATGGGTAGATAATTTTTTAGAGGACGAAAAAGGAAACTTGTGGATTGGTACCAGTGAACAAATAATTCAAGTGAAAGACCGGGGAATGATGGTGAGTGGTAAAAACCCTATAATGCAAATGGCCGAACATTGGCCGAAGGATCTTGCCGGTAAAATACTCCAGGATCCCTATGGCCGGATATGGATGGCAGGTGGCTCAAAGGGGCTATTTTGCCATCAGGGCGATTTGACAAGTATGGCAGAACAAACTGGTCAGTGGTTTCATTACAGCAAGAAAGACGGATTAAAAGCAAATGGCCTTGGGATCAATAAACCAGTTTTGCGAATCGATAGCAAAAACCGCCTTTGGATGAGCCCTGGTGCCGAGTTGACGTTTCTGGATCTGGACAAATTTGAGTTCCCAGAAGGTCCTCCTGCTTCTATTGGATTAATTGATCTGGAAATTGGTGGTAAAGGGATCGATTATGGTAGTCTCATGACCGACTCAGCGGATCATCGACTGGCCGCATCCTTCGATTCTATCGCCACTTTTTCGAATATACCTTTCGATCCAATATTTTCTTATCGAGACAATTACCTGACTTTTCATTACTCCGCCACAGATTGGACCGCCGCCCATGCCATTCGCTACAGTTATATGCTTGAAGGATTCGACGAAGGTTGGTTGCCGGTGACGGAAGAAACAAAAGCCGTTTATCGAAATATTCCCCCGGGCGATTATTCCTTTATGGTCAAAGCGATGGGACAAGGAGGCATTTGGAGTGATCCCTACACCTACGCATTCTCGATCCGTCCGCCTTGGTGGATGACCTGGTGGGCTTACGCGCTCTATGCTTTGCTCATGGCCGGATCTATCGGAGGATACGTCATAAGGCTGCGCCGCAAGATCCGGCTAAAACAGGAGCAGCTCGAGCGTGAGCAGTATCTCAATCGGGAACTCCGCGAGCTTAATATTGCCACCACCCGTTTCGTGCCCAAGGATTTTATCAAAATTCTGAATAAAGAAAGTCTCAAAGAATTGCAATTGGGTGATCAAGTGGATGCTACCATGACGATACTTTTTGCCGACATCCGTGGTTACACGAAATTATCTGAAAGGATGACGCCTGAGGAAAATTTTAAATTCATCAACGCTTATGTAGGTCGAATGGGCCCAATCATCCAAGCCCACGGAGGTTTTATTTGTCAGTATTTTGGTGACGGCATGATGGCCCTATTTAAAGATGAGCACCAAAAGGCCATTGAGGCAGCGATCGCTATGCAACAGTCTTTAGACGAATACAATAGAATGCAAGAGGTCGATGGTGGAGCCACCATAAATATTGGCATCGGTTTGAACACTGGGCACTTGATGCTGGGTGTGATTGGTGATGAACAACGCTATGACACGAGTGTCCTTTCTGATGCGGTCAATACCGCTTCCAGGTTAGAAGGCTTGACCAAGGTCTTCGGGTCACAAATCATTGTCAGTGAAAAGACCCTCTCAAGGATTAGAGATGTATACCAAACCTCTGAAGAGGCGGGATACATTGGATCCTTCCGCTTCTTGGGCAAGGTAAAGGTTAAGGGCAAGGACAAGACTTTGAAGATCTATGAAGTATTTGATGGTGAATCAGAATTGATCAGGCAAGGCAAACTAAAAACAGCTCCAGACTTTGAGCAAGCTATTCAATACTATTTTCAGAGAAAATTTGGGAAGGCCGCTGATATCTTAAAAGAAATATTGGTGCACACACCGGATGACATAGCCGCCCAATACTATCTGGATCGATCGGTTCAATTTATCTTGAACGGCGTTAAGGAAGATTGGAGTGGTGTGGAAGAAATGGTTAGCAAGTGACGATGATACCATCCCTCTCAAATATTGATGAAACGATGAAGTCCTTTGCACTTTTACTGGTCATGTTGTCTTTCTCGGTTGGAGCAACTATGACGAGTCAGGTATCAGAACCAAACACACCCATGATTTCGAATATTAACATTTTGGGCCAGCCGGTGGACTTTACTCGTTTGGAAAATGAAGATTACCGCCAATCCATACCGTTTGGCGATCGTCTGGTCCGATCTTTCGAATCGGTGCTACCTTTTACGGGGTGCCCGGAAACTCTTGACCTACCTCACAACCTAAATACCCTTACTTTTCACTTCTCTTACCCGGAGTGGAAATCCCAGCATCGGGTCCGCTATTCGCATTCCCTCGGTGGTGGGGTCAATTCGTGGAGTGAGCCCTCCGAGGAACCATCCGTGGAGCTAAGGGATCTTGCCCCCGGAACATACACCTTACAAATCAAAGCCCGCGGAGTAGACGGAGGTTGGTCTGCACCCACTCTTTTTAATATTACGATCAGAAAACCCTGGTGGCTCTCCTGGTGGTTGTTGACCCTCGCTGCAGTCATAATCCTTATCTTAATCGCTTTGGCTGTCAATTACTGGCGACAACGGAGCAACGAGATCTTAGAGATGCAGCGGTTGCTGGAAGCCTATAAAAACACACCATCAGCTCCATTCACCATGACTGATCAGGGAGATTTTGGAGATGGATTTCTAAGGCTTGTGAATCACACCCTGGAAACCCACCTGAGTGATGAGAACTTTGGCATTGCCGAATTGTGCGAACTGTTAAACATCAGCCGGACTCAACTTCACCGCAAACTGAAAAAATTAACTGGTCTTTCCACCTCCCACTACATCCGTTCTTTGCGTCTTAAAATGGCCAGGGAGCTATTTCGTGATCCAAGTTTAAATGTCTCGGAAGTAGCATTTGCCGTAGGATTTAGTAGTGCCGCCTATTTCTCCAGGGTTTTTAAAGAACAATACGGTTTTTCTCCCAGTGAGGAACGGGATCGCCTGCGACAAAGAAATGCCTAATGGCAATATCTGTGTCAATAGGCAGCAGACCATACATCTTCTAAGCCCTAAAATCCGGAGCACGTACGAGTGCATCGTTTCGGAAAGAAAATTTTGACTCTTTAATAACTAAGAGATAGGATATGCGGCAAATTCTACCAGAGGCTCGCCTGGATATGATTTTTAATTAGGGGGATGTCCGGCAATCCGGGAAAGTTTTCGTACAAAATTGCATTAAGCTGTTGTAGATGAGGCGGGGTCAGCAAACAAAGTGGTGGGTAAAGGTCCTTACAAACATACCGAAGCCGAAAGCATGCAAATAAGTGGAATTTTCGAAGCAAAGAAAATTACCTATGAAGACAAGCCACTGTCATCTTTTAGGATGATGATGGTCTGAATCAGAACCAATATTACGACACCCAGCGTAGCTAAAACAATCATCACGGAGCCCGGGAAAAATCCCACGATAAAAACCAAGAGAAGGAGTGCCATGAAAATAGCGACTAATTTTGGCAGTAAGTCTTTTAATTTGATCTTATTGAGGCGATCTTGATAATTCATGGCTTAAGACTGTGGGCGGATGTTTGCCTAATTAACTTATAATAAATATAATTTAAATGTCAATGATTTGCACTTGTAAAAATCGCAGTCATGCTTCCCCCGTGCAGCTTGGTTTAATTCATTGACCTTATTTACCCCGATAAATGGCACCTGAGGTCGGGGTCTCATCGAGCTTAATTTCTACCAGACTCGGAAGCTGGGGCTTGATCTTATCCCAAAGCCAAACGGCTATGACCTCACAGGTGGGGTTCTCTAGGCCTTCAATTTCGTTGAGAACCTGGTGGTCAATCTGTGCCACGATCGGTTTGATGATGGATTTCACATCCGCAAAATCAACCAACCACCCCAACTCCGGATGCAAAGGTCCTTCGAAATAGGCGGTCAGATGATAGGTATGCCCATGCATATTTTTACACTTATGTCCTTCTGGCACGAAGGGAAGAAAATGAGCTGAATCAAAAGTAAATTTTTTATATATGATCATACCTCAGTTTTTCAATTTTGCGAAAATAAGGTAAACCTGGGGTAGATCCAGACACAATTGATGGATTCCTTGTCCCAGCCTTTGATAAGTAATCACGCTGTCAAATGATGTGATGGGCAAGATATTTGCATTGTTTATGGCGTAAAAGCACCTCTCGACAACTCGATCAAAATATTTAGAAATTAATCTGAGTCTACTATGTATCGGGTCATTGCCTTCATCTTTTTACTATCCTACTGCAGTATGCCAACCTTGCTTTCGCAGGGAAAACTAGTGAAAGCATCTTTTTACTCCGAAGGTATTGATACGACCATTGATCTCAACGTCTATCTCCCTGCAATACACCAATCCGAAGCAGTAGATTTGCCGTTGTATATTTTCTTGCATGACTGTTGTGAATCGGACCATCATTCATTTCTCGACACCATGGTTCAGGTACTAGACCACAACATTCTCGCTGGTGCTATAGCACCTATGATTGTGGTTTGGCCCAATGTACCTAAAGGCCCTTTTAAGAATCTCCATTTGTACGTAGACTCTCCGGCCAGCGGTCCCTTTGAATCTGTGATCACCAAAGAACTGATCTCCTGGATATATGATGAATCTGAATACTCAGTCTCTGATGCATCATGCCATCGAGCCATTGGTGGATTTGGCATGGGTGCAGATGGTGCGGTAAGAATTGCCACCAAACACCCTGATCTATTTGAAGCTGCCGTGGCACATAATGGCGGCGGGGGGCTAGCACTGAGGGGATATGCCGATTTAGTACCGGGTGTGCTCTTCGAGTCGCCCCAAGCGGCTCCGGCCTACACTTTTAATCCGAATAATGGATCGACTACTGCACAGTTTTATGGCGCCTCCGTCGCCTTTTCTCCCAATATGGAAAATCCACCCTTCTACGCAGACTTCATTGTCACAGCAGAGGGTGTCATCGATACTCTGCTGATGGAGCAAAAGTGGGTGCAACAACATAACCCTTCCACCTTACTGCAACAGGAGATGGATGATCCCGATTTCAATGGTCCCCAGATTTATTTCGATCATGGCTCTGAGGGAAATGCGATCCATTTTGTAATGCGACCATTCGGCCAACGGTTTGCAGCCGAACTGGATTCGATTGGATACCCTTACACCTATCATGAAATTGCCGGTCAATATGACATCAACACTGCGTCCTTTACTTCAGGACTGCATTGGCTTAGTGAGCAGTTTTGTGAACGCTCCACTACCTCTAATCGCAGAACAGATTTTCTGGCAACCACCAAAGTCTTTCCAAATCCTACTCGGGGCTCCGTCACCATCAAGGTTCCCCGCGCTTTCAGCAATGAGGTTACCTTAGAGGTCACGAATATGCTTGGCCAGCTCGTCGTGCAAAAAACAAGAAACGGGGTAGCAAATCAGCAATTTGCCGAAGACCTGTCCAAATTGATGCCAGGGTCTTACTTCTTGCGCCTGCGTACCAGCGAAGCCATCACTGCGCTAGTCAAGGTCTCTATCGTCAAGTAAATCTTAGATTCTTAGTCCCTGTTTCATCTCGTTCCGCAGGAGTAGATGTGACATTGCGAGAGATATTTGCGATCTTTTAAGCAAAATTTTTGCAAAAAAAATATCTCAATCATGCATCGAAGACAGATCCTGAAGAATTCGGCAGCAGCGGCCCTCCTACCATGGGTGCCCTCGCTAAATACTGCAAGGCAAAAGCCGGTGGTTGATCAACCGGCAAAGATCACCAAAGTGAAATCTATTTACACTTGCCCACATGGCATAGAATTAATTATGGTAAAAGTGGAAACCGATCAGCCAGGTTTAGTAGGGTACGGCTGTGCTACCTTTCGACAGCGGGCACATTCGGTCATTGCAGCTATAGATGAATATCTCGATGATTTTTGCCGCGGAAAAGATGTTCGCAATATTGAAGACATCTGGCAGACCACCTATGTTTCCAGTTATTGGCGTAATGGCCCTGTTTTAAACAATGCTCTCTCAGGTTTGGATCAAGCCCTTTGGGATATTAAGGGAAAAATGGCCGGCATGCCTGTCTATCAATTGTTGGGTGGAAAAAGTCGCTTTGCAGTAGACTGCTATGCGCATGCAAATGGCAAAACACCAGAAGAAGTTGCTGAAGATGTCCAGAAATTTATCGACCGCGGCTTTCGGCACGTTCGTATTCAAATGGGTGGATATGGCGCTACCCATCTGGCTCAAGAACCAGATTTCAAGACGGCGGGTTTCGGCAAAGAAGAAGACAATTATATGGATCAAAACAAATATCTGCGATCCATTCCGAAATTATTCGAAACCGTTCGAAAGCGATGTGGCGAAGAAGTTGAACTCCTTCATGACATTCACGAACGCGTCCAGCCATTAGATGCCATCCGAATGATTCAACGTTTGGATGAATTTCATCCCTTCTTTATCGAAGATCCATTTTCACCCGAAAACATCGCTTACTTCGAAATGCTGCGAGAACATTCTACGGTCCCCATTGCCATGGGCGAACTATTTAATAGTCCGCACGAATGGTTAGAACCCATTGCCAAGCGCTGGTTTGATTTTATTCGTATACATATCAGTCAAATTGGAGGCATCACTCCTGCCATGAAAGTAGCCCGCTTGGCAGAATGGTACAATGTAAGAACCGCGTGGCATGGACCTGGTGATGTGTCTCCTGTGGGTCACGCTGCCAATGCCCACATTGACTTAGCGGTGTGGAATTTCGGCATTCAGGAGTCGGTACATTTTTCAGATACTTTAAAAGAAATATTCCCCGGTGCACCTTACGTTGAAAATGGCTATATGTACGTCAATGAAGCCCCAGGATTGGGAGTGGATGTCAACGAAGAACTGGCCGCAAAATATCCCCTTCCAGATAAATTTAAATATCAGTGGACACAGGTGCGAAAGAAGGACGGAACGGCGATTAGACCTTAGGAGATTGGAAAGATTGGAAAGATTGTTGATTGGAAAGATTGTTGATTGGAAGGATGGGAAGGAATCCTAGAGGAGGTTTTCTATAACGACTTCAAATACCTGACATATCCATTGGTGGATTTCAATGCCTGATAGACCAGCTGTCTGCCTGGCTCGAGTTCTGATGCAGTGCTCAAACCCTCATCTTGGAGAATGTTAAAATCATCGAGGATTTCGTGAAGTGAACCCACCGAGATTTTGCAGAATTGAGCATTTTCTTTATGGTGATGTCGGCCAAATCCTTCGGCTATATTTCTCGTAGTTGATCTACTCGCCCGGGTAATATTCTGAATAATATCTGGATCCTTCAAATTGGTTTGTTCAATGAATTCTTGAATCCAGATTCGCACTCCACGACATTTTTTATAGCAATCAAGCTCCTCAAAGGATAGGTATGTAGGCATGTACTGTAACAGACATAAATCTCCTCAACTAAACACGTTATCTCAGACCTTTCAAATAATTCTGAACCTATGAAATTAGCACCCCAATCTCTCCAATCTCTCCAATCTCTCCAATCTCTCCAATCTCTATAAGCAACTGCTTATCTGTTCCATGACGTTGATGAGCTTGGGATAATCCTCAAAAAAGTAAAAGGACTGGTCGTCGCTGGCAAGTTTCTTCATATGGCGTACGGCCTGCTGCCGAATCCATTCACTTTCATCATCATTGTAGGGTCGTTCTTCACCAGAGTAGAGACTGAAAATGTGCACTGGGTCGAGATCACCCTCCGATTGCCCAGTTTTTAGATTATTGGCCAGTGATAAATCTGCAGAAAATCCGAAACCTCGAGCGAAAGCATGGGGATCGCCATCTGATACCAGAATGAAAAACTTGGGCACACCGGGTTCACTGTTTTCCTCAAACTCTTTTTGGGCCAGCTCAAAGGCAGCGTGAATATCGGTGGCATAGACGCGTAAAGGAATTTGAAGTTGCTGAATGGTACTGTCTAACCGACCCCGATCACCTGTAAGTGGTAGCACCATCTGTGCTCCGCGATTGAAGGATATTAATCCCATTTTCAGTGAGTGAGGATTCAGCTCAAAACGATCTGTTAGTGCCCAAAGTGCCGTCTGGATCTCGTCCAAAAAAGCCCGTTCACTAGCTGAAAAGTCTAAAGCGATGATCACGTGAAAGGGACAGTTGGGTAGCACTCTTTCCTGGGCTTCCACTGAACCAAACCACGCCTGACCAAGGATCAGTGTACACATGACTACCCGGCGGAGATGAATGCGAATCACCATGGTTCAGTAAGGTACCAAATAAATAGCATGGAAGCCAGTCTCTGGATTATCTCTAACAGATTCTTAAGACATTTACTAGAAACCAGTACATTTCGAAATCATATCTAAAAATTGACTTTTATGGAGGCTACTAGACTGCCGGCACCTTACCTCATCTTCATGGGTGATCTGAAAGCAAAAATAAATGCAAAGACAGGGCAGGGTCTGGTGGATTGGAGCCGCGAAAAGTGCTTAGGTCAACTGAGGCTGCCGGGATGCGAGGTAGATATTGGCATTCCCGACCTAACCCTGGAAGATGCTAAGAAAAAGGGTGCTAAATCATTGGTGATCGGATTAGCTCCGGTAGGTGGAAACATCAAACCTGACTGGGTACCTGTCTTTGAAAATGCACTGAGGCAAGGTCTAAACATCATCAATGGATTGCATACTGAACTAGCTCAAATCCCAGCATTAGCTGCTGCATTAGCCGAGGTTGATGCCAAAATCATTCAGGTTCGTCGACCACCCAAAGAAATTGCGGTGGGTACGGGGCGAAAGCGTTCGGGAAAAAGGATTCTCATGGTAGGTACCGACTGCGTAGTGGGTAAGAAGTATTCCGCACTTTGCCTTCATCGAGCCCTCAACCAACGTGGCCTGAAGGCAACCTTTCGAGCGACTGGCCAGACGGGGATTATGATTTCAGGTCAAGGGATTCCTATGGATTCGGTCAAGGCCGATTTCATTTCCGGGGCTGCAGAAATGTTGTCGCCTGATAACGATCCAGACCACTGGGATGTGATCGAAGGTCAGGGTGCCCTACATCATCCTGGCTATGCCGCTGTCAGTCTGGGCATCTTACATGGTTCTCAACCCGATGCTTTTTTACTTTGTCATGAAGCCACGCGATCTTCACTCGATGGATTCCCCGGCTTTATGATTGGTGACTTAAAGGAGCGAATTAAAGAGACCATAACTTACGGCAAGGTCACAAACTCAAAAATTCAATGTGTGGGTTTGTCGGTCAACACGGCCTTGCTCCCTGAAGGAGAAAGGCACCCTTTTTTGACCAATTTACAGCATGAACTGAGTCTACCATGTCTTGACCCCATGACCGATTCCCTAGATCCCTTCATCGAAAATCTCCTTAATATTTAGCAAAATAAAACCAGAGACATTGCTTGCGAACACTGTACAAAAGGAAACATGGAAATTAAAGCAGCCCTTTACCACGGCAAGACACTATTTCGAAGAAATCCAGACACTTCATGTTGCCCTCCACCAAAATGAATTTGTTGGTCAGGGGGAAGCTGTAGGGGTGGACAATTTAGGGGAGGATATAGATCTAATACATCAACAGGTGAATGATTACTTGAAGAAAACATCCATATCTATCCACCAGGTGAATGAGGCGCTACCTCCAGGTGGTGCTCGAAATGCCATCGATTGTGCGCTCTGGGACCTGAAATGCAAATCGGAGGATAAATCTATCTGGGAAATATTGGGATTCACACCCCAACCCATAACCACTGCCTATACCATCCCTCTTGAAAGTGCTTCGGAGATGGCTGAAAAGGCAGCCGCCGCCACAGCCTATCCACTTTTGAAAATCAAGCTTGATGAAAATGAACCGGTTGAAAAAATTGATGCCATTCGACGGGTCAGACCTGAAGCCACTTTAATCGTCGACTGCAACCAGGGATGGGACTTTGACTTACTACAGCGTTGTGCTCCAGTGTTGGCTGAACTAGGTGTCGATATGATTGAACAACCTCTCAAGGTGAATCAAGATCAAGCCCTGCTCAAGTATCGTGCCCCCATTCCCCTTTGTGCCGATGAGTCTTGCAATACCAGCTCGGACCTACCTTATCTGGCAGCCCGGTACCAAATGATAAATATCAAACTGGATAAGACTGGTGGATTAACCGAAGCCTTAAAGCTAGCAAAAGAGGCCACCACATTGGGTCTTGGTCTAATGGTTGGCAATATGTTGGGATCATCCCTGGGTATGGCACCGGCCTTTGTGATTGCACAATTCTGCAAATATGTAGATTTGGATGGGCCACTTTTGCAACGGGAAGATCGATCCTTCGGCCTACAGTACGACGGGCCCAACATTGCGATTCCAGATCGAAGGTTATGGGGGTAATGGAAGGTTAGTATTCCGTCTGGCAAATAAGTATACACCCCAAGCAGATCTTTTCCACCTGCTCTTCATCACCAAAAGCCTTACGTAATAAAGACTAGGTGCGCCGTGCCTGCCGGTAGGCATGGGTTTTGTTTCTTTGATCAGATGAAAAATCTCAAGCTAATGATGTACACTTATGTACCAGGCGAAACACTAGTACTGCATGATCTTTTTTGAACCGACCCCCACCGAAATGATCGAGCGCATGGCATCATCCGTTCCCACACCTTGGTCTAACAATGTAATCTGATCTTTTTTCACATGAAAAATAAACCCATTCGTCGGATTGGGACCTGTCGGTACGAAAACCGTAAAGTTGCCACTCTCATGTTCATCGGTTATGAATCCCGTCATACGGGTACCATTGCCAAAAACATCGACGAGGACGACATCTGAAAAAGGCATTTTCTTCGCACCAGTAAACTGCTGCACCGTCTCTTTGATGGTTCCGTAAAGTGGTAACCGAAGCAAATAGGTACGTTCTAGCCCAACAAAGAACCTCTTGCCCATGCGGGTACGGATAAATAGACCAATCAAAAAACAAACAACAATTACAATGGTCAGGGATATCAGCGTAAAAACATATTCTGGCACCGGGAGATCAAGCTCATTTTGCAGGAATACCGAGAGTGGAGACAATACGTTCTTCACTAAATTAAGAACGAGCTGAATCAGCATTACGAAAATAGCCAGGGGAAGAATGACCAAAAAACCTCCGATAAAAGTGCTGGTCAAAAAGAATTGCAACCGTTTCATAGTATCAGTGCTAAAAGTTAAATCCAGGCAAGCAAAGATCGGCTAAATAATGCTGATTCGCGCTAGATTGCTGCCTGGATATCACTGAAAACATCATCCGCCACATAATCGTCGAAGATTGTTAATTTACTGTCATTAAACCATCTGTCTATGAAATTTGGACACGCTACCGGAGAGGAATTGGACGAATTAACCTTCACACTACCTGAAGATCACCCCTTGTCCCTCACCCGTGAAGCATCTTCGCCAGCGACCGATTTTTCCATTTACGTGGGCTGCGGCAAATGGGGCATTCCGCAATGGGTGGGTCCCATCTATCCGGAAGGCACCAAACAAAAGGATTTTCTTGGGGCCTATATCACCAAGTTTAATGCCATCGAGCTGAATGGCACTTTTTACCGATTGAGCAGGAGTAGCATTGAAAAATGGGCTGCCTCGGCACAGGGCTCAGCATTCCAATATTGCCCCAAATGGTCACAGCGAATCACACACTTTAAGCGGCTCCACGAGGTTGATGAAAACATCGAATACTTTATCGAATCTATGTCCATGCTCGGAGAAAATTTGGGATGTTCCTTCATGACACTTCCTCCTAACTTTGGACCGAAACACCTGGCTCGCATCCATGATTTCTTAAGCAAGGTGCCCCAGGGATATCCCATGGCGATCGAGTTCAGACATAAGGACTGGTTTGAGCCAAAAATTTTTGATGAGACCGTACAAGCCCTCAAGGATCGGGATATCACCCTGGCGATGACCGATGTAGCTTTACGGCGCGATGCCCTTCATATGTGCCTTACCACTGATACGGCCTTCATTCGATTTAATGGATACGGTCTCCACCAAAGTGATTACTCCAGATTGGATGCCTGGATAACACGCATCGCTGCATGGAAAGCAGCAGGAATCAAAACCATTTACTTCTTTATGCATCAGGCCAATGAGGAACACACACCAGTTTTGGTCGACTATTTTTCGCAGAAAGTGAATTCCGCCTTGAACCTTCGACTTCCGGTTTTGAACCTTGCGTAAACATCTAAAGTCCTGAAAATTATTAATTTGCGTTTCTTAAATAGCGTTTTTGGCATGAAACTGACACCAACTCTGATCGCTGTGGTGCTGAGCATGGGCCTCTTTGCTCAAGAGATGGAGATTAACGCTTTTGATCCAGAGTTTGCGGATCTTTTTGGATATGATGTTGCCATTGATGGTGAGTATGCCATCGTCGGTGCACCGCTACAAGGTGGCTTTGGCACCAACAACGCAGGGGCGGCCTATATTTTTCAGCTCATCGGTGGGGTTTGGACGTACGTGAAGAAGCTGGCACCACCCTGGGGTGGCATGCCAGGAGATCAGTTTGGCTATAGTGTCGACATATCTGCAGGCTATGCCATCGTCGGGGCAATCAACACAGATCATTACGGGATCAGTGATATGGGAGCAGCTTATGTCTACCAGGGATCCGGAAATATCTGGAATTTAATTGCTACCCTGCGACCAAGCGACGGAGATCACCTGGATCGTTTCGGGAATAGTGTTGGTATTTCGGGAATTCGCGCGATCGTCGGTTCAGCAGATGATGACGATCACGGCAATGGATCCGGTTCGGCTTATTTCTATGAAGACATCTATCATTATGGATGGACAGAGGTTAATAAGGTAACTGCATCAGATGGGCATGCTGGTGATGCTTTTGGCACCGATGTGTCCATATCTGGTGACTATGCTGTAGTGGGTGCTCCAGGCAATGTTGGGGTAGACTATAAGTATTCCGGGGCCATTTATGTTTTTAAACGTTGGAGTTCCTATTGGACCGAAGACCAAAAATTGGTGCATGATGATGCTGATTTTTTTGACCATCTCGGTGAGAGTGTCGATATCTATGGCACCGAGATCATCGCCGGTGCTCCGTTTGCAAATGACAAAACTGGCAACGCATACATCTTTGCCCTAAACGGATCTGATTGGAGCCAGGAGGCTAAACTTTCAGCCGCAGATGGAGCCAGCTTTGACAAGTTTGGACATGCTGTCGGGATCACCGGTGGATTCGCAGCCGTCGGGGCATTTAGAGACGATGATAATGGCGAAGATTCCGGATCTATGTACCTCTTCGAACAAATGGCCAATAGTTGGAGTCAATTAATGAAACACACAGCAAGTGATGGACTCACAGGTGACCAGTTTGGACGACGAGTGGACATTGATGGGGACTACGCGATTGCAGGTGCTCCTTACCACACGGAGACCAGTGCTGACGATGGCGGTGCCTACATCTATGGCCCTTCCTTGGCTACTCCATGCGCCAGCAACATCTACTTAGATGGAACCATTGAATCAGGCTCTTACGAAGCAGCCCATCACATCATTGCCGACGGCATCATTGCACCAACAAGTGTGGTGGGATTATCCTCAACCCATTATATCGCCTTGGAACAGGGCTTCGAAATAATGATGGGTTCCTCACTCGAGATCAACTTAAACGGTTGCCAATAATCTAAACGCAACATCATAGGTGCATCCACACCCTTACAAGCCACCAAGGTGGGAAGTTTATTAGGAAGAATTTAACATTTCCAACAAAACCGAAAACTTGATTCATTCGTTATCCCAGCAGATGATGAAAGATCTCAGCTGAGCCTGTACATGATTACGCCCTCCCATCTAAGTATGAGCATTCTAATACAGTAACATATTTCAAATTTCAGTAATTCTTAAAACGTTAAAGCAATGAATCTTATGAAAGGTTTACTAAAAATGACTTTTCTCTTCACGCTGGTAGCATTTTTAGCTGCTACTACTAATGCGCAAGAGGATAAATCAAAGCGAAAGAGTCCACCGATGGAGACCATGGGAAAGGTCGGTGATGTGGACGTCAAAATTAACTACAGTGCACCATACGCCAAGGGTCGAGCCATTTTTGGTGAGTTGATCCCATTTGGTAAAGTCGATAGACTGGGTGCCAATGAAGCAACGACCATCGAAGTGAGCTCGAATGTCACCATCGAGGGAGAGGATCTTGCCGCCGGTAAATACTCAATGTTTTCAATTCCTGGTGAGGATAAGTGGACCATCATCTTTAATACTGTTGCTGACCAGTGGGGCGCGTATGAATACGATGAGAGTAAAGATGCGTTGAGGGTCGAAGTAGAATCACATAAATTAGACGAAATGGTCGAGCAAATGAAGATTGACCTGAAGGAAAAAGAAGGAAAATCGTGGATTGTTATCAAGTGGGAAAAAACTAAAGTACCTCTGTCCATCGCTGCTGCTGCGGCTAAATAATTGTCGCGCAGAACAGTTGCCTCAAAATCAAAAAGGGTCGCAATCCAGCTGGGTTGACGACCTTTTTTTATGGCATGGTATCCCATCACTTCGGCATGAATAATCGTTGGATTAAGGTTCTGATCGGGAATGCGCCGCGCGTCAGAAGACTGTCCAAAACATAAGTATCATTGATTTGCGAATTCGAATCATCCCTCACTGTGACCACCATTCTTTTTACAATTATCACATTGCATTGCCAATGACCAGCAAAATAATTCCCTAGAATGGAAAGCTTGTCCAAAAGTCCATGAGCATTAAAATAAAAGGTTACACCCATCTACCACATAACAACCTCTGGATTTTGTCTCTATTCAATGTTGGTGAAAAGCTTCGCTCACGAAGGATAAGACTGTGGGCAGCGACTCCCGCCAATAGGTCCAAGTATGGCCACCTTGTCGCACACGATACTCATGTGGAATTTCTTTTTTCCGCATCGCAATATGCACCAATGAATTGCCTTCATAGAGGAAATCATCATCACCACAATCAATAAACCACCTCACTTTCTTGACTTCTTCCGCATCCATTTGTTCTATGAGCTTGACAGCGTTGTGCCTTTCAATGTAGGGACCAAGAATCTCGTCAGGTACGGGAGGGGCATTCCGCCGAACTAAAAATCTCTTGGCATCTTCGATGGAGTTAGGTCCCACATATGCACTCAGCGGACATGCTGACGAAAATAGATCAGGCCGATGCAAAGCATACATGAATGAACCACCACCACCCATGGAAAGCCCAGCAACGGCACGGTATCTTTTCTCACCCTTGATTCGATACTTCTGCTCCACATGGGGCATCAATTCCTCAAAGAAAAAGTCCTCATACCGCCACTTATTATCTGGTCCATTAAAATAGCCACGTTGACCAGTATTCGCATCGGGCATAATGACTACCATTGGGGTAGCGCTTCCATCTTTAATTGCCGCATCGGCAATGTGCAAAATCTCTCCAAATTGAACCCATCCGGTCTGATCATCACCCGCACCGTGCAATAAATAGAGAACCGGATAGCTGCGGTTAGAAGTCTCATAATCCGGTGGCAAGTACACAGCATATTTCCGCTCCATCTGCAAGATTTCACTCTCAAGTAAAACATCGTCATACACTTTACCGGTTTGTGCCCATAACGGTTGACCACCAAAAACCATAAGTACTAAGACTGTTAGCCAAATGCATATTCTTCTGAGTTTCATAATTAAATTTGTTTAGCCTCGAAAAGGTACCAATAAGATCTGAAAGTCGGGGGTTCTCTACCACCATGAATGAGGTCTCGGCAGGAACTCGGAAAAATTTCCTAGGGAAAGAATTAACTTCATCCTCAATAAGTTTTATGCGATGAAAAAACTAAATCTGGGTATCATCGGCTGCGGGTTTTGGTCGCGATACCAAACGGCAGCCTGGAAAGAATTTGAGGCAGTCAGGGTGGTAGCTGCCTGTGATCGGGACCGGACGAAAGTAGAAGAATTTGCAACCGCATTACAAATTCCGACCACCTATGACGATGCAGCTAAAATGCTGGCTGAGGAGAATTTAGATGTAGTGGAGGTTATCACTGACCCCGACACACATGCTTCGCTGGTCAAGCTCGCAGCAGATCACGGGGTAAAAGTAATTTGTCAGAAACCAATGGCCCCGGCATATCACCAGGCTGTGGAAATGAATCAATATTGCTTGGACAGAAAAGTACCCTTTTATATCCATGAGAATTTCCGTTGGCAACAACCCATTCGCGCTTGCCATACCAAACTCCAAAGTGGCGTCATCGGCAGGCCATTTAAGGCCAACCTAAAATTTTGCAGTAGTTTTCCGGTCTTCGACAACCAGCCATTGCTCGCAGAACTGGATGAATTTATTATCACCGATGTCGGTAC
This sequence comes from Saprospiraceae bacterium, assembly GCA_965223215.1. Lineage (GTDB taxonomy): Bacteria > Bacteroidota > Bacteroidia > Chitinophagales > Saprospiraceae > JABDMH01. The sequence continues at coordinate 3,104,062 of CBDCVZ010000010.1, forward strand.
ACATATTTTAGACCTAGCTCGCTTTCTGTTTGGAGAAGTTGCCTCGCTGTATTGTCAGACTCAACGGATCAATCAGAAAATCAAAGGCGAAGATGTGGCCAATGTTTTTCTGACACACCATAATGATGTACAGTGCTATGCAGAAATGTCTTATGCCTCCCGGTGGAAGGATGAGCGATTTCCAGAGACCTTTATTTTGATTGAGGGCACCGAAGGCTCACTTTATTTAGGGCCAGATGCTATATTGTATACTACGACCAAACGTGGTACGACCACAGAAAAAATCGAGGTGCGCAATTTTGATTGGGCTCATCCCGAATATGCCGTGGCCCACGCTAGTATTTATTTTTGCAATGAAAACATTTTATCCGAATTATTGGGTCATGGTACCGCTGAGACTACCGCCGATGATAATTTAAAAACCCTTGAATTGGTTTTTGATGCCTATCGTTCTGCAAATGAAAATTCCCTAGTAAAATACTCCGGCAGCACGAAATAAATTTGCACCAAAAACCATTTCCCAAATTTTTTAAACCGCGACAATTAAGATGGACATTGGAATTAGTACCTATGCATTTGCATGGTCGATTGGAGTACCAGGTTTCCCACCCGCTCAGCCCTTTGGAGTAATGGATTTCATCAGACGATCGGCTGATCTTCAGGCAGATTGCATCCAAATTGCGGATAATATTCCCTTACACGAATTTAGTGACCATGAATTGATGCAACTTCGAGCGGAGGCCGAAAAGAACCAGCTCAAAATTGAGATTGGGATGCGTGGTCTCAAGGTAGATTTTGTACAGAAGTATTTGCAAATTTCTAAATTTCTGGGATCAAAACTTCTTCGGGTTGTTATTGATTCATCGAATTATCAACCCTCTATTCCATCTATTTGTGCGGCAATAATCACTCTTTTGCCTGATCTAAAATCACATAAAATTGTGTTGGCCATTGAAAATCACGATCGTTTCGCCAGCGACGAATTGATCGACATCATTCAAGCCACAGATACGGAATCGGTTGGAATCTGCCTTGATTCCGTAAATTCACTGGGCAAGGGAGAGGGATTCGGTGAGGTTTTCTCCAAGCTGCTCCCATATACGATCAATGTTCACATCAAGGATTATGTGATACAAAGGAAAAGTCATCAAATGGGATTTGATGTGCGGGGAGTGGTGGCTGGCCAGGGGATGCTTCCGATCCCTAAACTCCTGGCCGAGCTGGCAAAACTCGGAAGATGTGAGAGTGCCATTTTAGAGCTTTGGCCACCCCCGGAGCAAGACCTGCAGAGCACCATTGTCAAGGAGCAGCAATGGGCTCAAGCTAGCATACAGTATCTGCTTAAAGCCAGGGGCTGACCGGCTCCTAGGACCGCAACAAATAAGATATTTATTAACTTCCAAGCAACAAAAAACACTCCTTACACAGCACGATGAGCGAAAAAATCTCGGCCACTTACTTAATTGAGACTTCGCACCAACTAGACCGGGCTGCCAGTATCTTGGCGGGTGAACAATCTTGTGGCACATTTGTCAAGACACCTGGTGAAACCGCCGAGCTGACGCGCAGGCATCGAGCCCATGTTGAGTCTATTGAGATCCGCGGCACGGTCGATCAACCCTCCCTTCCCTATGCCAGCCGAGGTCCGAACCTACCGATCCACCGGGCGACCATTGAAGTGTCATGGCCTCTTGATAATGTGGGCGTCAATCTACCGATGCTGTTTTCAACCGTAGCGGGAAATCTATTTGAACTTGCACCCTTTTCGGCATTGCGACTGTTAGATATTGATGTGCCATCGAGTTATGCCACGCAATATCCCGGGCCCAAATATGGCATTGAAGAGACTAGGTCACTGTGCCAGGTATTTGATCGGCCGATCATCGGCACGATTATTAAACCCAGTGTTGGATTGTCAGCTGAGGCAACGGCCGATCACTGTAAAAAATTAATTGATGCGGGTTTAGATTTCATCAAGGATGATGAGCTGCAGGGTAATGCTCCACATTGCCCCTTTGAGCAAAGAGTGGAAAGGGTTATGTACCAGATCAATCAGCACGCGGATCGAACCGGTAAGAAGCCAATGTATGCTTTCAATATCACTGGTGATATCGATTCGATGAAGCAACGTCATGATTTAGTCATAAGCCATGGTGGAACCTGCGCCATGCTAAATATTAATTGGGTAGGAATTACCGGGGTGCTCGAAATGGCCAAGTTCACCCAAATCCCATTGCATGGTCATCGCAATGGGTGGGGATTATTTAGCCGGTCTCCTGACATCGGGATCGGATTTTCAGCCTATCAAAAGCTCTGGCGCCTGGCAGGAATTGATCACCTTCACACCAACGGTATTCGCAATAAATTTTGTGAAGACGATGATACCGTTCTGGCATCCATTAGATCTTGCTTGGCACCTTTTCATGGCCAGCGTCGAGTGATGCCTGTTTTGTCTTCGGGTCAATGGGCTGATCAAGTACATGACACCTATCAGGCCATTGCCAGCACTGACTTAATGTATTTATGCGGCGGAGGTATTATGGCACATCCTGGTGGAATTGCTGCCGGTGCTGCCAGCATTCAACAGGCTTGGCAAGCAGCCCTGTCTCAAATTTCCCTCCAAGAATTTGCCGGTGATCATCAAGAATTGGCCACAGCCATTGAATTCTTTGGAAATAAAACCTAACGATGTCTGACAACCCTTACCTCCTTAGTTTTTTTGGCGATGATTTTACTGGCTCGACAGATGTGATGGAGACTCTGGCTCTGCAAGGAATACCCACAGCTCTATTTCTAAAGGCACCTTCGCAAGATGAGTTGAAAAACTTCCAATTAAAAAGGGGTGTGGGGGGAGATAAATTGCAAGCCTTTGGGGTGCCCGGAATTACCCGTAGTCTGGCACCAGCACAGATGAGCATTGAATTAGAGTCAGCACTCGACAAAATTTCGAAAATTCCCAGTGACTTTTTTCAATATAAGATCTGCTCCACCCTCGACTCATCACCGAAATTAGGGAATATTGGTGTGGCGACTGATGTCGCATTAAAGTATTTTCCATCCAGCAGAGTTCCTGTGGTTGTCGGGGCACCTTTCCTAAATCGCTTTGTGGCGTTTGGAAATCTCTTTGCGCGTTTGAAGAATAAGACTTACCGCATTGACCGACATCCTGTGATGGCGGTGCATCCCAGCACACCGATGTCAGAGGGAGATATTGGATTGCACCTTGCCAAACAAACGGATCGTGAATACCAAAATATTGATGTACTTCACTTTGATTCTTTGGATCGTCTGAAACAAGCATTCGGGCAAACGTCAGAAAATAAATTCATAATTTTTGACACGCTTGACAACACGCACTTGGTGCAAATTGCAAGATTGCTCGTACAGCATCACCCCGGTCAGACCCAGCTACTGATCGGCTCATCGGGGATTTCATACGGACTTGGCCATATTTATGGAGATCCTAATCACGATCACAGCTCCGGCTTTCCGGCAGAACAGATTCTCGTCGTATCGGGAAGTTGTTCGCCTGTATCTGAATCACAAATTCAAGCATTCGCCACAGCGGGTGCAAAAGCCATTTCACTAGATGTCATTAGACTATTATCTAATCCTGAGGCCAGATATGATCAAATCTTGGCCAATATTGGTCAAAGCCTGCGCGCTAACAAATCTGTGATTCTGCATTCTGCCCTAGGGCCTAATGATCCAATGATCGCACAAGTAAAATCAATACTCGCTGAAAACGAACGAACTCAAATTGGAAGTCATCTAGGTGAAATTACCAAGCGAATTTTAAGGGAATTTGGCAAAATTAGAACTGTGGTCGTGGGTGGTGATACTTCTGGTCAGGTTGCCCGTGCACTTGGAATTTATGCGCTGGAGACCGCATGGCCCGTTGCTCCTGGTGCACCACTTTGTGTAGCGCATTCCTCAGAGCCGCTGTTTGATGGTCTAGAAATTGCTCTTAAAGGTGGTCAAAACGGCAAAGAGGATTACTTCTTAAAAGTATTATCAGGAAGCATCTCCTAGGGGTCAAGAAACCGAAGTTTTGTCATTTCTGCCTGACCAAACACCGGTCAAACCTTGGTAGACATGCTCCTAATTCATTACCTTCCAAAATTGATAAAAATACTCAGAGATGAAGAAAGTTGTATTGTTCGGTGCAGGTGGAAAGATGGGATGCCGACTCACCGATAATTTGCTTAAAAACGAGGATTATGACACCTCTTACATTGAAATTAGTCCTGCTGGGATTGAGCGCATGGCGAAGCGAGGTGTACATCCCTCGGAGCCAAGCGAGGTCGTTCCGGAGGCAGACATTGTGGTCTTCGCTGTTCCAGATGTTGCCATCAAAACTGTGACTGCGCAGTTCGTGCCGATGATGAAAAAAGGAGCTGTCGGTGTCACACTTGACCCTGCGGCACCTTTAGCCGGGCACCTATGTAAGCGATCCGATATTTCCTACTTTGCTACCCATCCAGCACATCCAAGCGTCTTTAACTGGGAGGCAGATCAATCCGCCCATTACGACTATTTTGGCGGCATTGCTGCTACACAATCCATTGTGTGTGCTTTGATACAGGGGCCAGAGACCGACTACGAGATCGGTGAGGCGCTGGCGAAAACCATCTTCGCACCGGTAAGCCGGTCCCATCGAATTACCATCGAGCAAATGGGAATTCTCGAACCAGCCCTCTCCGAGACTTTTGGAGCTGCCGTGGTGACTGTGATGAAGGAAGCCGTTGACAAAGTCGTAGAATTAGGTGTTCCGAAGGAGGCAGCTTATGATTTTTTTCTGGGACATATTAATATTGAATTGGCACTTCTCTTCGGACAGTTGCCGGGAGGTCAATTTTCAGATGCTGCCATCAAGGCCATAGAAATTGGCAAACCACAGATTTTCAAAGAAAATTGGATGGACATTTTTATGCCCGCAAATATCCAAAGACAGATTGACGCAATAACTTAGCGTAGTCACTTTGTTGTTTCTTGATGCGCAGACCCTAAATATTTAGAGATGAATTTACCACAATTATCAACCCTGATTATCTTGTGCTGGCTGGCACCTGCGGTGCATAGTCAGGTAGCCATCTGGTCCAAGCATGAGATTTCATTTACTAGTGATAAAAATTACGCAAATCCCCTATACGAGGTAAAAGAGTTTTACGCCACCTTTACTTCTCCAACCGGACGAAAGCACATTCGCAACGGTTTTTGGGATGGTGACCGGGCATTCAAAATTCGCTTTATGCCGACCGAGGTTGGGAAATGGTCCTACAGCACCATCTGCTCGGATGACCAGAATAGTGGACTTCACGGCCTTAAGGGAAACTTCACTTGCACGGTGAATAATAGTTCGGAAAAAATCTATCAACTAGGTGCATTAGAGAGAATACCAGGAAACTATTATCTGACCTATGCAGACGGTTCTCCCTTTTTCTACGTGGCATGTACAGCCTGGAATGGTGCACTCAAGTCGACCGATTCCGAGTGGGAAAAATATCTTAGCCAACGCAAGGAAAACAACTACAATGTCATTCAATTTGTAACGACCCAATGGCGCGGATGTGAAAAAGACCAGCTAGGCGAGACAGCATTTACCGGAAGTGGTAAAATCGAAATAAATCCAGATTTCTTCAAACGTATAGATAATAAAATCGAAGCCATTAATGCCAAGGGATTAATTGCTGCCCCTGTGCTGCTTTGGGCACTTCCCCGGGGTGCAGGGAGAGAGTTTAGTCCGGGATATTATCTTCCGGAGGATGAGGCAATTTTATTGGCACGCTACATGGTTGCGAGATTTGGTGGTGATCAGGTAATTTGGATTCTAGGAGGGGATGGCAGTTATGTAAATGACTATGAACAACGTTGGAAGCGAATAGGGCGGGAGGTTTTTGATGGCCACCATCCGGGTGTCGTTGCTCAGCATCCACACGGCAGCTCGTGGATCGGTGAAGATTATAAGGAAGAGGATTGGCTTGACATCATCGGATATCAGTCGAGCCATAATAATAGTGAAAGAGTGGTCAATTGGATCAATAAAGGTCCGATGGCATCACAATGGGATAAATTGCCACCACGCCCATTAATTAATTTGGAACCTAACTATGAAGAAATCAGATTTTTTATCACAGCGGAAGATGTGCGTAATGCATCTTATTGGAGTTTGCTTGCCACACCACTGGCAGGCATCACCTACGGGGCGAATGGTATCTGGCCCTGGATTCAAAAAGAGGGTGAGCTCATAGAAAATCATGGCAATCCTGGCGGGCGAGGACCAAGCACATGGGAAACTAGTATGAATTTTCCCGGCAGCCTCCAGATCGGCTATCTGTCAAAATTTATTCAGCAGTATCCTTGGTGGTCACTTAAGCCATCACAAAAATTATTGCTTGAGCAACCGGGAGATTCTGTGTACAATCATTTTATTTCGGTGGTCGCCGATGATGGCCAATCTCTAATTATTGCCTATACCCCGCGACGACAAGCCATCGTATTGGCACTCGACAAAAATAAAGCATATGATGCCAAATGGTTTGACCCCATCAAAGATAAATATTCGCCTGCTGAAGCAGAGATTGGCGACCATCACTATAGTTTTCATCCACCAGGAGCGCAAGACTATCTATTAATTCTAACCGCCAAATAATCCCTTTATGAAGTTATCGGCAGGTGATCTTTCCCTGGTCTATGAGGATGGGTTTTTACGATATATTCACTTGGGTGATCATGAAGTGATCCGGATGATCTATTTCGCTCTCCGTGATCGAAATTGGGGTACCATCGGGGGAGAAATTCAGGATGAAGAAATCATTTCGGATACCGATTCTTTTAAGATAAACTACCGGTGGGTCAGTTTGAACTCCCAATTTCCATTTACATGGCACGTTTCAATATCAGGAAATCGGGATCATTCGATTTTATTCAAGATTGATGGCCAGCCTGAGAAAACCATTCTAAAAAACCGGGCTGGTTTCTGCGTGTTGCATCCCATCGCCGAAAATGCGGGGCACCCGTGCTCAGTTACGGATCCCAGTGGCAACCTGACCCAAGGTGTTTTTCCGAAATTAATCAGCCCGCACCAGCCCTTTAAGAACATCCGGTCGATGCAATGGCCACTCGGCAACATGGGCTCGGCGAGCATTGATTTTCAGGGCGACATTTTCGAAATGGAAGATCAAAGAAATTGGACAGACGATTCTTATAAGACCTATTGTACGCCCTTAGACCTCAAATTTCCGGTGTCCCTCACTCCTGAGTCTACGGTTCACCAAGAAATTCTGCTTTCTGTTTTGCCAAATCAACCCATTAAAAAGAAAACCGAAACACCGGTTGTAGAAGTCACTTATGGATCCAAGATAGACCGATTGCCAGGACTGGGCATCAGTGAAAATGCCGATGGAGCATCGCTTGGTCAGGAAGAACTGCGGCGGCTGGGAGCACTTAAACTTGACCACTACCGAGTTGAGCTTCCACTTTATGATTCATGGCAGGGAAAATTTATACAGAGACTATCAGAAGCGAATAAATTAAAGGTTGCCATCCATGTCAATCTCCTATTTGGCCAGGCCGCGGACTGGGAAGACCAACTGAAACAGTTCTTATCATTTATGGAGGTGCATGCTGGCAGCTCTATCTCTGCATTGGCGATCTTCCATAAAAATTCGAAAACAACCCCAGATGCCTTGATTAGGTCGGTCGTGCCACCGATTAGAAAACACCTACCGGGTTTACCAATCGGAGCGGGAACTCTCGCTTACTTTACCGAATTAAATCGTGAGCGCTTTGATCCCAAACCTCTGGATTTTATTTCCTATTCCGTCAATCCCCAAGTACATGCTTTCGATGATGCCTCACTCACTGAGACCCTCAAGGCCCAATCCTACACCGTAGAAAGCGCCATGGCCTATTTTCCGAATTGCGAAATAAAAATTGCACCGATCACTCTTAAACCACGCTTTAATCCCAATGCAACTTCTGAAGAAAAAGACATTCAAGGCACTCTACCCAGCAGTGTTGACCCCCGGCAAACAACTCTTTATGCCGCTAATTGGATGTTGGGTAGTATCATTCACCTTGCTCAAGTAGACACAGCTGCCGTCAGCTATTTTGAGGCCAGTGGATGGAAAGGAGTGCTGCAGGGAAACAGTCCTTCGCCACTGCCGGAATTAATGCCCATTACTCCAAGACAAATTTTTCCAGTTTATCATGTATTGAAATTCATCCTGGAGAAAAACCATCATTCCATCATCCCACTAAAAAGCAGTCAACCGCTCTCAGTAAAGGGGCTGATTCTTCAGAACCCTAGAGAAGGTAGATTCTTGTTGGCTAATTATGAAAATAAATCAGTCAAGATCAAATTTGACCTAAAGGCTAAAAAGTACCGGCTAATTATTCTTGAAGACCACCATTTTCATTGGCACCCGAACAGCTCTGAATTATTTGAGCAATTATTTAGAACCGTTTCAGAAGTGACGGTAAAGGAATCACTCAAGCTGATGATTCCGGCCAGGGGATTAGTAATTGCATTACTTCAATATTAAAAATGGCTGATCATTACAAATTGTCATTGGAAGGTATTTCGAAATCCTTTCCGGGGGTAAAAGCACTTGACCGTGTGACCTTTAACTTGGCCTTAGGAGAAGTGCATGCACTTTGTGGCGAAAATGGAGCAGGGAAGACAACTTTGATGAATGTGCTTTCAGGTAATCTGCAACCTGACCAGGGTAGCATTTGGATTGATCAACAACGGGTTGAAATAAAGAATCAATTAGACGGGCAAAAAAAAGGAATTGGCATTGTCTATCAGGAGAAAAGCCTGATCGACGGCTTGAGTGTAGCAGATAATATTTTTGCGGGACATCAGCCACTCAATCGGTTTGGATTAATCGATCGAAAAAAACTGCACCGACGTACTGAGAGATTATTAAGTCGGCTCGGCATCGAGATCAGACCGGCACAGATACTCGCCGACCTTTCACCTGGAAAACAGCAAATGGTAGAGGTAGCCAAAGCCCTAGCCCTCAATCCCAACATTCTCATTTTGGATGAGCCCACAGCTGCCATTTCTGAACGGGATGCACAAATTCTTTTTACGCTGGTCGAGCAACTAGCAAAGTCCGGTACTTCTATCATCTACATTTCACATCGACTTCCTGAAATATTCAAAATTTCTGATCGCGTAACCATACTAAAAGACGGGGTGAGTCAGGGCACCTTTGAGACGTCGGCGTTGGATATCGATAAGGTGGTTAGACTGATGGTGGGCAGAGACCTCAAGGCCCTCCCCTACGCCGATCAACGAACAGACGAGGTTGTGCTGCGTGTGGAGGATTTCACCGGCACGAGGTTTAAAGACATTGCCTTGCAACTTAGGGCCGGCGAAATACTCGGACTCTCGGGTCTGGTAGGTGCAGGGCGTTCTGAATTTGCCAGAGCGCTTTTTGGCATCGACGCAAAAAAATCTGGATTGATCTCGCTATACGACAGGGAGGTTCAAATTAGGAGCACACATCAAGCCATCCTCGAAGGCCTGGGGTACCTGCCGGAAGACAGAAAGAGGCTCGGTATTTTCATCGACATGTCCATTCTTGACAACATTCAATGCATACAACAGAATTTCTCTAACCGCGGATCAGACGATCGACGCAGCCCGAGTGAACACATTCGTGAAATCATCGAGCATTTACGCATTAAGGCTCCCAGCCTCTCAGAAAAGGTTCGAAATCTGAGTGGAGGAAATCAACAAAAGGTAATATTTGCAAGGTGGTTATTAGTAAAACCAAAAATCTTGATGATTGATGAGCCTACCGCTGGCATAGACGTAGGTGCGAAATATGAAATTTATCAAATACTAAAGGAATTGACAGCACAAGGAAAATCTATCTTACTTATCTCATCTGATTTACCTGAACTCATTGGTATTTGCGATCGAATTTTAGTATTTAGATCTGGCAATATTTCCGCTGAGTTTGAGCGGCGAGAATTTAATGAAGAAGAAATTATGCACTATGCCTCAGGCACTAAATTGTCTGCGTGAGTAGTGACGGTTGAACCATGCAAAAATATTCGAAATTAGCCACTCTGTATTTTTTGCAAAATTAGATCAAATAAAACGAAATAACCTCTAACGCACCGCCACTGAATGAAAGTTAGCCAATCATTATTTCGAGACCGGGTTTTCACTTTAGCCATCACCATTGTAGTCCTTATTGTTGTAAGTTCTGCGATCTGGCCCAACCAGTTTTTTACCCTCGAAAACATTTCCCTGGTGCTTTTAAATCTTTCGATTGAGGCGATTGTTGCGGTGGGGATGATGATCTTGCTTATTTCCGGTTCCTTTGATTTATCCGTGGGATCAGTCGTCGCCTTTGCCGGTGGTTTCACGGCCTATTTAATGTTTTATTGGGGCATGTACATTCCATTCGCGATAGGTTGTGGTTTGGGGGTAAGTGCATTCATCGGTTTGGTGAACGGTCTTTTCGTAGCCAAAGTAGGCGTCAACCCTTTGATTCAAACGTTGGCTATGATGGGCATCGTGCGGGGATTGGCTTTAATGGTTACGGGATCCGGTATTCAAAACCTGCCTGGAGCATATAGTATGTTGGGGCAGGCAAAAGTTTTGGGATTTCAAACACCGGTTTGGTATATGGTCATCATTGTATTTCTATTTGCTTTCTTGGTGCGCCGGACAGTCTTTTTTCGGCGCTACTACTACATAGGAGGTAATGAAAAAGCAGCCGAACTATCGGGTATTCGAGTTGGAAGGATGAAAATTTACTCCTTTGTCATCATGTCGAGCTTAGCTGGTATGGCCGGTATTATCCTATCAGCAAGGTTGGGTGCAGCTATGCCCACCGTGGGCCAAGGAATGGAGTTGAAGGTGATCACAGCGGTTATCTTGGGCGGTGCCAGTCTACTTGGTGGTCAAGGTAAAATCCTGGGGGCACTCCTTGGCACTCTTTTCATGGGACTCATTTCGAACATCATGATTCTCTCCCGGGTATCAGGATATTGGCAACAAATCATCTTAGGGATCATCCTGATTCTCGCGGTGAGCATCGACCTGTTGGTACAGCAGCGAAGGGGCTTGACTTTGCCATCCTATTTAGCCAATCTTATCCGCTCCAGAGGCCGGTGAGCGACATCTATCAGATCTTATTCAGGTCTAGGGTAGTCTGAATATCGCCACTCTTCATTTTTGTACTTATCTTAGTTTGCTGAGATCCTGCTGGCGTAAACTATTGTCGATGCTATGAGAAATCACTTTCAACCTTTGCTGCTATTTCTGTTACTTTTAGTGGCATGTGATCCTAACCAAGGAGCCTACCATCAAGCCAACGATGGCGACGCCAATCAGGTGGTCGCCGTCGATGAAAACGAAGAGTACATCATGGTCACCACTTTCATCAATTTTCCAATGTATGTCAATCACGACCAAGCTGCTTTCCACCAATGGGGTCGAAAAAATGGTGTCAAAACGACCGTCCTAGGGCCCACAGAATGGGATGTCGTGCAACAGATCGCCACCATTGAGCAAGTCATTCCTTCTAAACCCACCGGGTTACTCATCAACGGGACGGACCCATCCATTGCCAGTGCAATTGATAAGGCTGTTGCAGCGGGCATCCCCACGGTTGTATACGATAGTGATATACCCAAAAGCAAACGCCATGCTTTTTTGGGAACGGATTGGTATGACATCGGTCGATTGCAGGGTGAAGCCATGGTCGAGCTCATTGGGGGGAGAGGAAAGATTGCTTACATTGGATTGGTTGGGCAGGTCAATATGGAAAACGGATTTCGCGGACTTCTTGACGTGCTCGCAAAATATCCGGCCATCGAAGTTATTGGCAAGTATGACAGTCAGGGTAGCACCGAGAATGTTGCCAAAATAACATCCGATCTTATTGCGGCCAATCCTGACTTGGCAGGACTTTGTGGTTTTGATGCCATTACCGGACCTGGCATCGGCCTCGCTGTACGAGAAGCGGGAAAAGCAGGTCAAATTAAAGTGACCACAGTGGATTGGGAACCAGAACATCTCAAACTGGTCCGAGAAGGGGTAATCCAGGTGCTAATTGGTCAAAAGCGTGAGTTATTTACCTGGTACGGTGCTCAATTTCTATTTGACATGGTGCATAAAACCAATCGTTTATCGGATGATGACGAGAGGGCAGACATTACCAACATTCCCTATTCAGTCAATACTGGCCTACTAAAAATCACGGCCGACAATATTGATTTATTTGATGCTTCTAATTAATTCCAGCGAATGAATAAATCTCTTACCGGAAATCATCTTGTTGGAATCTTACTTCTGCTTCTGTCGACCACCTCATTGCTCGTCGTTTTACAGGGGGATCATGCACATACCCATGGCCATAGCCACGATCATGAAGGAGATGTATTCCGTGCGTTTGGGCCAGACCTCTTGCCGACCAACCATCCCGATCAGATCATCTTAAATCTCACAGAGAATCCCCTCAAATCGCTGGCCGTCAACTGGCGAACCGATGCGAGCGTTAGCAAAGGTCAGGTCCACCTGGCTGAATCCACCCACAACTCTAATTTTCAAGAAGATGCTCGTACCATCGAAGCCAAAAGTGAGTTCTTTGAAAACCAATACTTGTCCGAGCCCAAAGTCAGTGCGCACTATCACAGCGCTATTTTAGACAATCTCAGTCGCGGCAAAAAATATGTATATCGAGTAGGCTATGATTCTACTTGGAGCGAATGGTTTCAGGTACAGGTGCCAGCTCCTAAACGCAATGGCCTCAAATTTATCTATTTCGGCGATGCCCAAAATGATGTCAAATCACTTTGGTCTAGGGTGGTGCGTGAAGCCTATCGAAAATTACCGGATGTGGATTTCATGTTGCACGCCGGAGATCTTATTGACAAAGCAAACCGGGATCTCGAGTGGGGTGATTGGTTTCATGCCGGGGGATTTCTAAATGCAATGGTGCCAAGCATTATGACTCCGGGAAATCACGAGTACTTTAAGGGGCGTCTCTCACGACACTGGAAGCCACAATTCAATCTGCCTCTGAACGGCCCTCGTGAATTGAAGGAAACGTGCTACGAAATTAATTACCCCAACCTCAAATTGATTTCACTCAATGCCGAACGCATTGGCAGGTTGGATGCCCAAGGGTCCATCCAAGCAAATTGGCTTGATTCCGTCCTGACCAATAACCCCATGAAGTGGACGGTAGTAACCATGCACTACCCAATATTTTCGTCAAAAGCCGACCGCGATAATTTCGAGTTACGAAGCATTATCAAACCTATTTTTGATAAACATCACGTCGATCTTGTTTTACAGGGCCATGATCATACTTATGGTCGTGGATCCGTCAAAAACATGGAAGGTGGTGCCTCAGCAAGAGATCAAAGATTTGGCACCATGTATGTCGTATCAATCAGCGGGCCTAAAATGTACGAGATTGGAGACCAACCATGGATGAAGAGACGAGCAGGAAGCACGCAGCTCTTTCAGATCATCACGGTCAAGGGCAACAAACTTACCTATGAGGCATACACTGCCGCTGGTGACCTCTACGATGCCTTCGATCTGGTCAAAAAATCCAATCAACCCAATCAAATTGTGGATAAGACTCCTTCAATCCCAGAACGGCTCAATAAGCTCTCCACCCGGTAGCAAACTCGTATGCTCCCTACATAGACCTTATCAGGTAAATGACTCTTTTTCAATTAAGATTTCTCTCGCAGACACTTTGCTTTTATCAACGTCTTCACTGCCGGCTTGGTCACCTTGCCAATGGTATTTCTCGGCAGGGACGCTACCTGCAGATAGGCTCGCGGGACCTGATAAGCTGGCAAACGACTGCGAAGCCAAGTTCTTAAAGCATCTGATGAAACACTCGTTGTGTTTAACGTGTAGGCTATGGCCACCACTTCTCCCCACTCATCGTCTGGAATGCCAACGACTGCACAATCCTGAACTGCTTCATGTTCGCGGGCCAGCTCTTCAATTTGTAAAGCAGAAATCTTGTAACCACCAGACTTGATAATATCTACCGAATTTCGGCCTAAAATCTGATAGTAGCCTTGATTTACTTTGGCCATGTCGCCCGTCTTAAACCAGCCATCGGAAGTAAAGGCCTGCTCCGTCTCGTCAGGTCTTTGCCAATATTCCTTGAAAACAGCCCTTCCATAGACCTGGATTTCTCCAACTTGACCCGGCTGAATTTCGACGTTGTTGGCATCGACCAAACGCACCTCCATGCCAGGCAATGGAATTCCCACATGGCCAGGCCTGCGTTCACCCGTATAGGGATTGGAAAGTGCCATGCCAATTTCGGTCATGCCATATCGTTCAAGCAAAATCTGACCACTGATCTCTCGCCATTTTTGTAAGACTGAAATGGGCAAGGCCGCCGAGCCCGATACCATCAGTCTAAAGTGTTTCAAAGAAGCAGATAATTTATCGCGTTCAATCTGATTTTCTCCCTCCCAATAATTGATTAATTTATGGTAGATCGTGGGTACGGCCATAAATACATTGACAAAACCAAGGCGAAAGACCTGCCAGACTGCCGGTGGGGTAAATTTTTCGAGGAATTCACAACAAGCACCGGACCAGAGTGCACAACTTAATACGTTGACTATTCCATGGACGTGGTGAAGTGGCAGTACATTCAAAATATGATCTGACTTTTGCCACTGCCAAGCTTTGACCAGCGTGGAAATTTGAGATTCAATGGTCTGATGCGTGGTGACAACGCCCTTGGGCTTACCTGTGGTTCCGCTCGTGTATAAGATCATGGCCCTTTGATCCTTATCTACGGAAGGCAATGGTTTAACAACGGGTAGGAGCGGCAAAGCGTTGTAAAAGAGTACGGCGATTCCCCTATCTCGACACCATTGAGCCAGCTCCGGATCACCCTCCGTGATCATGATTAGGCATGACACCTCAGCATCTTCCAATACATAGGTCTGGGTGGGACTCGGGTGCTTCATACATAAAGGAACCGCTACACATCCGGCACGCCAAATACCCCATTGGACAGAGACATAGGCAAAAGATGCCGGTAGCAGAAAGGCAATCCGGCTTTCGTTTCTGATGCCATTTAGTGCCACCAAATGAGTTGCGATCTCCTTAGATTTGAGCAAAAGATCTCGATAGGTGTGGAGCCCCCCAGTATCTCGGATGGCTATCCGGTTCGAATGAGAATTGGCCCTGGCAAGGAGTTCTAGCATTTTCTAAAAATACTGTGTTATTGACAAAAACAATGGTCTTCCCCCGCTCCGTTTATTATCTTGGTGCTACTAAAATGATTTTATGAAATATTTGTTGACCAGCATTGATGTGTATGTGATCGGGATGAGTATTCTCTTGATTTTGTCGATCACATCATCCAGTCACAGTCAAAGCGTTAAACTATTCGACAACGAAACACTCGATGGCTGGACCATAAAAGGTGATGTAAAGGCATCTTTTAATGATGATGTAGTCTCTCTAGAAAGTGGGGAAGACCACGGTATCTTATGGAGCGATGCCATCTACGATCACTTTGTATTGCGTGGAGAATGTTTTTTAGAACCCGGCCTAGCAGGGGCATTGCTCTTTCGTCAGCCTGGAAAACATGACCTTGCTCAAGGTTATGCCCTAAGCCTGACGCACCAACCCGATCAACAAAATCCCACTGGCTCAATCATTAATGTGGCCAGAGGTACTTGGTTGCCTCGATTTGACACGGCTGGATGGTTCTCCTTTGTTTTGAAGGCACATGGTGACTATCTGGTTGTTAAAATAGATGACCAAATTGTTGCCCAGACCCGGGATCACCGGAGCCGAGATGGACATCTCGGCTTTAAGATCACGAACGGCTCAATGCTTAAGTTTCGAGAGCTGACCCTGACCGATCTCGCAGATCCTGGTCATACTCCAGATATTCGTGATCACTTTAACGCCGCTTTTAATATTCCTTTCACTGAGATATTTGATGGTAAGTCGCTTGATGGATGGTCGAATCACGGTGGCTCGACCTGGGACGTAGAAAATGGCATTTTACATGGATATTCAGGCGATGCTGGAGGCTTTTTGATCAGCGATGGATCCTACAAGAATTTTCATCTCATCCTAGACTTCAAAATAATCAAAGAGGATAATAGCGGGATTTTTATCCGACGTCCCGCGGAGGCAGCAGAAGTAACCATCCAGAACAGCATTGAATGCAACATCTATGATCACAATGGTTTTGAGCATGCCTACTCGACAGGTTCTTTAGCAACTCACGCTCGTGCCTGGAGTAATTTAATTAATTACGAAGGATGGAATACGGCGGAGATTTTAGCACATGAAGATCAAGTCGCTATGTACATTAATGGCGTGAAGGCTTCACAGGCAGATCTACCCCAATTTAATCAAGCCGGTAATATTTGTCTTCAGGCTGGAATTAAAGTGTTTCATCCTACGCAGGGTCCCTCAGATATTTATTTCAGAAATATTCGAGTTAAGTCTCTAGATTAAGCTTGCAGCTGGATTTGTTCAGAAATTAGGTACGGATTTTGAGGTCTTATTATCGATTCATACGACATGAGTAATTCTGCCGTTATGATCAAAGTGGACCTTCTTTTGGTCCCATTCCTCCATTTCCCGACACGCTCACCTTTTCAAAAAAAAGAATCAGCATGCGGGATATTTACCAATCCAATTTTGTCTGTATTTGGCTCATCACAGCTGTCCTCTCGTCGATATTCAGAGAAGGTCTTTGCCAAAATGATCAATCGTTCAGTTGTGGGTCTGACCAAATTCACGAAGCACTACTAAAAACTGACTTGCAATACCTGTGGAAGTACCAGCGATTTCAAAAAGAATATCAACGGCGCATGAACCAACCGGAAAGGCATCAAGGTAGACAAGCCGTTGTATACACGATTCCACTGGTTGTTCATATCATTCACAATGGAGCTGCGCTAGGTACCGATGCTAATCCAACCGATGAAATGGTGGCCAACATAGTTGCAGAGGCATCTCAACGATTCAGACATGCCCATCAGGGAGCAGGTACTTATACCAATCCATTCTACGGTTCAGACACTGAAATAGAACTCTGTCTGGCTACAACAGATCCTGATGGCAACTACAGCTCAGGTGTGACCAGGCATTATGACCCTACCAATGCCATTGGAGACTATAGCGATATCGCACCTGGATTAAATAGCGTCGCCTGGGATAAGTCAGCCTATTGCAACCTGTACATTGTCACCGACCTGACCAATGCATCGGGAGTTTACATGGGTGGATATGATTTTACCATCTATGACGCACCTGCGTTCTGGTCTGGCCTGATTGCTCACGAACTAGGTCATTACTTTAATCTCCGCCATACTTTCAACGGTGGGTGTACCAATGGCAACTGTCTCACCAACGGAGATGAAGTTTGTGATACCCCACCGAAAGCAACCTCGGGATTTGGAGGGGGAACCTGCGGCAACCCATCAGATGGATGCTCCACCGACGACGATGATTTATCCTCCAACAATCCGTATCGACCTATTGCCAACGGCGGTATGGGAAATCAGCCCGATATGTTCGCTAATTATTTGGACTACACCGGCAGCTGTTGGGACAGTTTTACCGAGGGACAAAAAACAAGAATGCGAACAAATATCGGCATGTATCGAAGCGAATTGAAAGACAACAGTGCAGCATGCAGCGGATCTCTACCGACCTACGATGTGGGAGTAACTTCGGTCAGCCTTAACCAAGCGGAGGTATGTCAATCGACATTTACTCCACAGGTTACCTTTAAAAACTACGGTACCTCAACGATCACTTCTCTGAATATCATCGTGGAGGATAATCAAAACCCCATTACTTCTACACCTTGGTCGGGTAGTTTGGTACCCGGTCAGACTGTCAGCATCGCCCTGAGTAGTCCGGTTGTTTTGAGTGTGAGTGATCATCTATTAAGATTTTATACCAGCACTCCCAATGGTAACGAAGATGCGAATCATCACAATGATTCAGACTATCGGATGGCACAATACCTTGGTGGATCGAGTTGCGAGACCTTGTCCGGATGTTCCAATTTTCACGCAAACACGGCCTCTGGTCCCGGCAACAACACCATCGTGAATGTGTCGGGATCCTATCCAGTTTCAGCACTCGATGTACAAATTTGTGTCAAAGTACAAGGTGATGTGGGTTATGCTGCCGAGGTATTTGATGTGTATGACGAAGGTGGCACTTTAAGAGGTCAAACCAATTATTTGGTCGATTGTACCAGTCCATCCGCTCCTTTTTGCTTTATAGTATCTGCCACAGACTACAATAATTGGATTTCAGATGGATCAATCACCGTCACTCTTTCTCCCATTAGTTCAGAGATCAATCCGAATCTTTGCAACATAAACCAGGCATGTATAGATGTCAATGTTCCACAAAGCGAAGATTGCGATCCAATGCTCATTTTGAATGGAACCATCACCAGCGGTTTGCATCAGGCAAGTAATTACATTCAAGCTGGAGGCATCATCCACAATGCCACCAACGTAATTTTTGGCGCAAATAACTATAGTGTACTTTCGAATGGATTTGAAATTCAGCAGGGCGGAATATTAGAGATTCTTAACGTCGGCTGTAATTAATTAGTGTTGCATTTATTTACACTAATTCTTCTGGCAAAATTTAATATAATGCGAGGCCATTTTGTCCCTAGCTTTTGCAACGGTGAAAGACCATGATATTTTTGTTTTCTTCTCATTGCGTTTATGCTGCCAGGCTAGGAATTCTTTTCCAGTTTTTCCTTTGTGGCAATACGTCGGTTCAGACATTGATTTGAAAGCGCAGAAAATTCAATTTCAATCATGTTCAACCAACTTCCATGTTTGGGTGTGTAAACAAACTCAATCTTTTTTCTAAGGGCTGCTCCACGGTCTAGTTCTAAGAATTCATAGAATGATCCATATTTATGGGTATTGAGATTATCTAGAACGGTGATCAATTTTTCGAAGTGAATATATCTGATCTCTAGCCCATCCATAAACTCACTAAATTCCTTCTTGGTTCTTCGGTCATGTATTTCGCCATATCTTAGCCCTTGGTCAATATCGCAAGATATTAGAAGACTTGAAGTCCCATTTCTATTTTGGATGAGATTTTCACTTTTTTGGAGATTGAGTGACGTCTGAGTATCAGCCGATTTGGAAAAATGGAAAGATCGCCAAAAGAGCCATTCTTGGTTTGGTGACCTTTTTCGGAGTGCGCTCACTAGTTGTTAAGATATACCGATCTAAATTGAATAGATAATAGACAAAAACAATTATAAATGTCAGAGAAAGGTCGAAGTATCAAAAACAGATCACGAGCAATGGGCTTGCTCCTTGGTCTCCTAATGCACGTACCAAGTATTGACTTGCAGGCCCAGCACCATATCGACTTCGAAGATGGATTAGCCAGTCTTTACTTTAACGGTAATCAATTTGATGGTGCAGGCTTCTTGACTTTCACCAATGAGAAGAATTTTAGCTTCCCAATCGCAAGACATAAGATAGGCACTGTTGAATTCTACCAGGTCGAAGGCATGTACAGTGTACCTAGAGGAGCCATCGAATTTGAGGCCGGTGGCTTTTTAGGAGATGATCAATTTAATTTCGATATAGCAAACACGAATGTACTTATCCTGCGTAAGAATGCCGGCATTGGCCACCTCCTGGAATTGAGCAATGGAGCTCATTGCACCCAAGGCGGAGTCTGGACCAATAACTGCAGTGCTGATGTAAAGCACCTACACAAAGAAATCCAAGGAACCTCTATTCTTCAAAAGATCAAAAATCTGCCCCTTTATGAGTGGTCTAATAATTCTGTGCCCAATGAATCGCATATCGGACCCACTGCCGAAGATTTTAGGGATCTATTTGGTGTTGGCACAGATCGTAAAACCTTAGCTTCTATTGACCTTGGTGGTGTAAATCTAGCTGGTCTTAAAAGCTTGTATAACTTGGTGCTGGAGCAAGCTGAAAAGATTAGAGCGCTAGAGGAGAAACTAAATGGTCAGAATGCGAGTGAACTTAAGGACAGGTGAGCTAGGGTAGGTTATTAGAGCGTAATTTGACCACTTGTTACATGCCTTTGAAATTTATTCCAAATTGTCGTGTTCGATGCTGTTTATAAGTAAAATTGATTTCTGCAAGTGATCACATGGAATGAAGACCAGTGAGGTTCTCTTTCGCACCACTGTGCATTGGCTGAATTCGAGCACTTGCACCTCAAATCCAGATTCCCGAGTCAAGATTCTCAGTTCAGATTTGACGAAGTCAAGCTTCAACACCTGTGCATAATAATTCTCTCCCGATGTTAAGATTTCCCATATTAGTTTGAATCATAGGTGAATGGTCAAGATGATCATATTTAATTTGCTAGATAGTGGTGTGGTCAAAAATGAATACATCTATTGAATACAGTTGAATTCTAAAACAATGATCACAAATAACCTATCCGTTACTGCCAGAGAGATTGAAATCCTTCACCTTCTTTCTTTTGGGTTTTCGACGAAAGAAATCGCTTCATCATTATATATAAGTTATGAAACGGTCAAAAATCACCGGCGTAATTTATTGGAGAAAATCGGTGCCAAAAATACAGCGCTCCTGATCCGAAGAGGTTTTGAGTTTGGTTTAATCTAGGTGGTAATTGACGATGGTCTTTCTCCCCTTATCGTCAGGTGTGACGGGTCGCTCTAAAGTTATTTGGCCGGGTGGCACAAAGCAAGATCATACCAAAATCGATCATCGCGGGTAAGTCAGACTATCAGCAAAATGTCAGTCTTGTGATTAAAATCTACCAGTGATGTTAAGAATTGAATCTTGGATCTTAATAAGGAGATTAAAGAAATATATGAAAATCAGAATTTTAGTGGGATTACTACTCAGTTTAGGTTTCGTTAGTAATAGCATTTCTCAAGGAATTTCATCCCAACTTGCCGATGGCCAGGGCTACTTTGGCCTATTTGGTCAAACGGGACTCAATATGAATTACCTGCGCATCGGCGCTGATCGAATTCAGACAGCGAAAAATGTAGTTGTATTGCCAGGCGGTTCGATTCCCCGCCCAGCTCTGCGGTTGAATCCCATCGGTGGGCAGGTAACCATAGGCGGTGGTATCACAGATCCCGCAGGTACATTGACCATTTTATCGCCCCTCGACAACAACGCAACTCGCGACATTCATTTTAACAACCAGGGTAATGTCGGTAGCGATGGTAGTATATACATGGTACTAGATCAAGACAATAATGGCGACGATTTCTTCTCGGTTAAGGGAAGTGATTTTGATGATGACTTGTTCTGGGTGGGGGAAAATGGGCATGCTTACCTGAAGGGTGATCTGGTGGTAGAAGGGAAAGTATCATCAAGCAACATAAGAGGAAAGCAGATTGCGACTGTAGGATTTACTGACTTTGAGGCTTACAGAGATTACGGAGATGAGCTCTACTTGGGTGCTGACCAAGCTGCAAGGAGTAGCGCTTCAGGTCTTCGCCCAAGGCACCTCGCTGCATCTCTAAAAATTCCACATGGATCCAGAATTACCCGGATTGAAGTCGTCTTCATAGATGATGATCCGGAGGAGGCTTTCTGCATAGATTTTTATGAAACAGGTTTGACCAGATACTCCTCTAGCACTCCTGGAAATCTCCTGTACAACAGGTGTACAACCCCTGGTTATTCAGTTTCGGGCTTCCAAATATGGAGTGCCATTGTTGATGTCCCAGTCGATGCAGCGGGCAATTTCTATTGGTTCGATTGCTATTCGGGTGATTGGTCCGGCACCCTGGCGATAAGGCATATCAATGTCTACTATGAATAATGGTTTAAAATCATCAGCTAGAAAACATTTTGAAGTGGTGGAAGGTGAGGGAGTAAATCTAGCCTAGAATTAAGGGCCAAAATCGATAATCTGAGAACAGTCATAGGAGTCAGGCAATGTCAGTTTTCTGAATGAAAGTTTATCAGGTGATGTTAGGAATTGAATCTTGGATCTTAATAAGGAGACAAAAGAATAATATGAAAACAAGAATTTTAGTGGGATTACTACTCAGCTTAGGTTTGGTTAGTAATAGTATTTCTCAAGGAATTTCATCCCAACTTGCCGATGACCAGGGCTACTTTGGCCAATTTGGTAAAACGGGACTCAATATGAATTACCTGTGCATCGGCGCTGATCGAATTCAGACGGCAAAAAATGTAGTTGTATTGCCAGGTGGTTCGATTCCCCGCCCTACTCTGCGGCTGAATCCCATCGGTGGGAAAGTGACCATTGGCGGCGGTATCACAGATCCCGCAGGTACATTGACCATCTTATCGCACCTTGATAATAACGCAGCCCGCGACATTCATTTTAAGAACCAAGGAAATATTGGTAGCGATGGAAGCATATACGTGGTACTGGATCAAGACAACAATGGCGATGATTTCTTCTCCGTGAAGGGAAGTGAATTTGACGATGACTTGTTTTGGGTCGGCGAAAATGGACGTGCTTACTTGAAGGGTGATCTGGTGGTTGATGGGAAAATCACTTCCAAATCAAGTGACATATTGACCATAGGATTTTTGGATGTAGAAGTCTTCAACGAATCTGGCGACGAATTGTACACCGAGCTGGAAGGTTACGTCTATGGCTACTCGGATTATCTTGTGCCAGGGGCCTTTCCTACTTTAGGTGCAGCTGTTAATCTACCCCATCGTGCCAGGATCACAAAGATTGAGGTAATTTTCAAGGACAATAACCCGGAGGAATGGTTTGGCGTCTATTTTATCTCCCTATCCGATGTATCAGACTCAAAAAGGACGCTCTATCGACAATCTTCCACCGCTGAATTTGCAGACCCCAATTGGCAAAAATGGTCACAAGATCTCGATGTTCCTGTTGACAATGCAAATCGTTTATATTATGTAGACTTTTCAAGTTCTGACTGGGGAGAAGAGATATTTCTTCGCCAAGTAAAGATCTATTATGATCATTGAGTTTTTGTGGAATAGGAAGGATTTACTAGTACTAGTAGGCTGACCCACTAATTCTTGTGGGAAAATTTAATATAATGCGAGGCCATTTTCTCCCTAGCTTTTGCAACGGTGAAAGACCATGATATTCTTGTTTTCTTCTCATTGCGTTTATGCTGCCAGGCTAGGAATTCTTTTTCCAGTTTTTCCTTTGTGGCACTACGTCGGTTCAGACATTGATTTGAAAGCGCAGGAAATTCAATTTCAATCATGTTCAACCAACTTCCATGTTTGGGTGTGTAAACAAACTCAATCTTTTTTCTAAGGGCTGCTTCACGGTCTAGTTCTAAGAATTCATAGAATGATCCATATTTATGGGTATTGAGATTATCTAGAACGGTGATCAATTTTTCGAAGTGAATATATCTGATCTCTAGCCCATCCATAAACTCACTAAATTCCTTCTTGGTTCTTCGATCATGTATTTCGCCATATCTTAGCCCTTGGTCAATATCGTAAGATATTAGAAGACTTGAAGTCCCATTTCTTTTGTTCTCGCATGATCTACTCCTTTTCTAATTATCTCATGGAGTCGCTTTTCATCCTCTAATGTCAAAATGATCGAATTTAGATAGGACATAGTTTTCTTTCTTTAATTCAACCAGAAACATATTAAAATTTTCATAATTCCTTTGAAGTCGGCCTACTTGTGTTTCGCCTGGAAAATATGTGTACATCATTAGCTTGGGATTTTTCATCTGATCAAAGAAATAAAACCCAGACGGAACCCTAGTCTTTCAACCTCAACACTTCTGAGGTCTTGTCCCTAATACGACGACATAAGGCCGGATTTTTTACAAGTGACTCGCCAAAAGTCGGAATCATATACTTTAGTTTTTGTTGCCAGGCCTTTGATTGCATGCGTTCAGCAAAGCATTTCATCAATACATCCAGCATAATTGACACCGAAGTAGAGGCTCCTGGAGAGGCTCCCAATAGAGCTGCTAGCGTTCGATCTTTACTGCACACGATTTCAGTTCCAAACTTAAGTACCCCTCCCTTGTTTTTATCTTTTTTTATGATTTGCACCCGTTGACCGGCCATCTCTAAATCCCAATCCTCAAATTTAGCCTCTGGGTAGTATCGCTGCAGCGTGGCAAATCTATCTTCCTGACTCTGCGTCACCTGCTTAATCAAGTACTTAGTTAGATCAATGTTTCGCATACCGGCTGACAGTAGAGGCCATACGTTATGAACTTCAATAGACAGCGGCAGATCCCAATAAGAGCCGTGTTTGAGGAATTTGGTAGAAAATCCTGCATAGGGTCCGAACAGGAGAGATCTTTTTCCTTCCATCATCCGAGTGTCTAGGTGTGGTACGGACATGGGTGGAGATCCAACCGCAGCTTTCCCGTAGACCTTAGCATCGTGCCTCGCAATTACTCTCGGATTATTGCAGCGCAACCATTGCCCGCTCACCGGAAATCCGCCAAAACCTCTCCCCTCTGGGATACCTGACTGCTCTAAGAGGGACATCGCTCCGCCTCCAGCTCCAATAAAAACAAAAGAAGCTGAAAACTTTCTTGTCGCTTTCTCCTTTAATTCCCTCACCGTAACCTCCCAGTCCTTTTTGCCATTTGATCTGGTAATTTCACGCACTTCCTGTCCTAGAAAAATCTGTACGTCACAGACTTCATCCAGATATTGAATCATGCTTCGGGTAACGGCACCAAAATTCACGTCCGTTCCAATAGCCATCCTCGTCACAGCAAGGGTTTCTTTTTTATCTCTACCCTCCATCATCAACGGAATCCATTCCTGGATCTGTTGCCGATCTTCCGAATAGACCATTTCTTCGAAAAGTGCATAGGGATGCAGCGCCTGATACCGCTTCTTCAGAAATTCCACATTTTCCTGACCCAGCACAAAACTCATATGATCAACATCATTGATGAAGGCAAATGGAGTATTTACTAACTCGTTGCTCTTTAGAAATGACCAGAATTGCTTAGAAACCTCAAAGGAAGATCCGATTTTCAGGGCTTTTTCTATTTCAACATCACCCTTTTCATTGAGGGGTGTATAATTTAGTTCACAATAGGCAGCATGGCCCGTACCAGCATTATTCCAGGCATCAGAACTTTCAGCACCCACTCTATCAAGTCTTTCAAAGATGGCTACTTTGAGACCTGGCTCCAGTTCTTTGAGCAGGGTGCCCAGGGTCGCACTCATGATTCCCGCACCAATCAAAATAATATCGAAAGTATCCTCTGGCGTCCTTCCCATTTATTATAAGTCTTACTTTTCTCCTTTTTCAATTCCGGGCTGCAAATTATTTTCCTAGCTTTCTTCCGGCCGTTCTGGTATTCGCCCAATTTTTCGATAGCGCTCACGAACCTGCCAAGCCTGCCCTTTGGCAATTTCAAAACCAGCCTTACCATCTAAAAATCCCATTCTCAAGAAATAGGCTGTGAGGAATTTAATGGGCGGTTTAATATAGTGATGAAAAAACCATGGTTTGAATCCACGTTCTTTCAGGCCCTGAGCCTGGATCTGGCTAAATTTTTCTTGTTGTTGATAAAATTCATCTAAGGTTGAGACTGTGAAATGTAATAGGTCTCCCTTGAGGCGATGCAAAACAGCTTGAGGGGCGAGGATGACCTTGTCGTGTGGATTGATGCCTCCCCACCTTCCCATTCGACGATCCCAAAGTCTTGTCTTTCGATCAGGATACCAAAGCCCATGTCTTATCCATTGACCACAAAAATTATTGAGACGATTAAATTGATAAGCATCACCTATCCAATTGTTCTTGAGTGTAGCTATTTCCACCCGCAATGCTTCAGATAGTACTTCGTCGGCGTCAAGTGATAAAACGATATCATGCTGGGCTTGATCTAATGCATAATTTTTTTGTTGAATATGACCCGCAAAACTATTTTGAAAAAATGTGACTCCAAATGTCCGACAAATCGCTTCCGTGTCATCTTTTGAATAAGAATCTACCACCACAATTTCATCGGCAATGTCTTGTAATGACTTCAGGCAACGAGCTATGTTTTTTTCTTCGTTGTAGGTAATGACGGTGGCTGTAATTTTTTTGTTGATGTAATATGTTTTAAAGGAGTTTAGTCGATCGAAACGATCTACTATTGATGCTTCTTGGTTCCATTTCACAGTTCGGTATCGATTTTTTACAATTCGCAAATCCGCCGCCTTCATCCATCACCAGCCACAGACCATCATCACTCGCAAAAAACATCAGGGTATAATCGGTGATGCCTTCGCACCGCAATGTCTGGCGAATTTGACACAAATAGCAATCTAATTCCACAACCTCACTGTAAAGTCCATTCGTACTTATTCCGTCAAAATATTTCGATGTAAATCGTGGAATATGGGGCATGAAATGGAAGAATGGTTTTGATGTCTCCTTCTTAACGAAGTGGATGGCTCGCGCTCTATAGCGCTTGATAAGATGTTGATCCACATTCTTCGCCATCATTTCATGGCCCTTGGGCAAAATAAGTGACGGGGCATAGCGTGCTGCTGGCCATTGAGATTCCGGACTGGTCAACATATCATGGGAATAAGGGCCGCCAAACCTATCTAAGCCATGGTGAGTTGGCAGAAATTCGTCTCGCTGGCCCAGGGGCCATTTTCCAACCATTCCCGTTCGATATCCCTGCTCCCTTAATGCCTCTGCCATCGTGATCTTGTCAACCAGCCATGCGCCGCTCGAAAAGGGAATGAGCACGCTTGTTTCGTTGTGGCACATCCTCGATCGGATGGATGGTCTGCCAGTGATTAAAACTGATTGCCCAGGTGTGCACACTGAAGCTCGTGAATACAATTGGGTCAAATTCAGCCGCTCTCGCGCCATTTGGTCAAGGTTGGGTCGGTCTGCATACCCGAGGTCGACACAAAAGATGATGATGTTGGGTTGAGAATAGACAAAACGGAATGCGTGCAGAAAAAACAACCAGATCGTGATGGTCAAGATTCGAAGGCGCATGTCAGACTGGATCTAATTCAGCGACAATTTACTGAAATGATCCTTGACCTAGTGCTTAATCATCTCCTAGCCAGACCACGTCTTTTTCAAGGAGCACCAAATGCACAAAATACTCTTCCGTGTAGATGTGATTAAACAGCAACTCTTCACGCAGAATTTCGAAATGTGCTTCGTTTTGAGCCTCTTCAGAGATCCATTGGATCGCCTCCAGATGTGTTTTAAAATACTTTTTCATGATCCTTTTATTACGTTATTAACTCTAAAATTACGGTTGATTCGTGGTCGATGGGATATCGCTAAATTTGATAGTCGGGGATGATGGTATGAATGAAATAGTGACCGGTATACCGGTGATTTGAGGTCAGTTCGTGGGAGAGGAGTTCTAAATGAACTTGTGAGATGGCATGTAAGGCGATCCAGGTTAAGCCTTCTTTCAGGGTTTTGAATTCTTTTTTCATGGTCCGAAGTTTTAAGCGTGCTCTATTCAAAGCGAAGCTGGAATCTAGCCAAATCCACCTTCGAAGATGGGAGAACCATGAAGGACGAGGTCAGATTCACCAACCATAGAATTTTACCGAATTAAATTCTAACCATTGATACTCTGACCATATGATGTGATGTAAATCAATTAGTGTGCCATTTAATCATCTGACGTGTTCGATCAGGCTGGGCATGTTCGGATCAAGACTCATTTTGTTGTTCGTTTGCATCCGTGCACGCTACATCAGTTCAAATAGCTGCAACCTATGAGCCCTTGTTCCGTCTATACTAGCAAGAATCCAAAAAAAAGTCCTGATGTTGCGCAACTATCTAAAAATTGCCTTTCGCAATTTGCTCAAGCAAAAGCTCTTTACTTTTACAAATATCCTTGGTCTGTCTATCGGCGTGCTCTGTTGTTTGCTCATTCTACTGTACGTCAATCATGAGCTGAGTTTTGAAAAATGGAATCCAAATGCGGATCGAATCGTCCGGCCCTATGCGGATATAAATTTTGGGGGAACAACCATGACGATGGCTGTTACCGGAGCCATCGTCGCCGAGGATGCGGCGCAAGCCATCCCAGATATCGTGGGGTGGTGTCGAATGCGTGATTATGGCTCCTATCTCCTTGCCGTGGAAGGGAGAGCCATGCAAAAAATGCTGGTTGAAGAAGCGCTCACGGTTGATAGCACTTTTTTTCAGTTATTTCCCCTATCGATGATTGAGGGTAATACGCAGCACTGTCTGGTTAATCCTCGCCAACTTGTGATCTCAGAGACTTTGTCAAATCGACTCTTCCCATCGCCTGCGCAAGCCATCGGACAATCGATAAAATTGGATAATCAGGAGGATGCCTGGGAAATCACAGGAGTATATGAGGATGTACCACTCACGACTCATTTCAGAGCTGACATGCTGCTGTCGATGAATGGAAATCAGGAAGTGCAAAACGCACCTCCTTTCTGGGCCTCCAACAATAATTTTCATACTTACCTACTGCTTGGCGAAGGCACTTCGTTTGAGTCGTTTCAGGAAAAATTTCGGAAACTTTCTCGTGAAAAACTGGAGGTCACCAGTAGTACTTTACTTGGGATGTCGCTGTCTGAATTTGAAGCCACCGGGCAGTATGCCCATTATCTCGTCCAACCGCTCAAAGACATTCACTTGTATTCAGATTTGCAAGTCGAGCTACAACCCAACGGTGACATTAAATATGTATGGATCTTTTTATCGATTGCCTTGTTTGTGCTCGTTATCGCCTGCATCAATTTTATGAACTTGACGACGGCAAAATCCGCCCAGCGTAGCAAGGAGATTGGCGTGCGAAAGGTCATGGGAAGCATCAGGAAGCAATTGATTGCACAGTTTCTGTGCGAAGCTGTTTTTATTGCTGCCTTTGCAGTGGTGGTGGCTCTGCTGGCCAGTATTTTTCTGTTGCCCGCATACAACAAGCTTACGGACATCGATCTAAGCATACCGTGGTCCAGTCCCTTTTTCTGGATTTCTATCGTGGGTGGCACCCTCATCGTTGGCTTGCTGGCAGGTAGTTATCCCGCCTTTTTTCTCTCTGCCTTTAAGCCCATTACCGCGTTGCGCACATCAATAGGGAAGAAAAACAGTCGTGATCAGCTCCTGAGAAATGGCCTGGTTGTATTTCAGTTTTTTATCGCAACGGCTCTGATCATTGGAACCTTTCTGATCTACCAGCAACTAAATTACATGCAGGATAAAAAGGTCGGCTTTCAGAAGGATCAGATCATTGTTGTGGAAGATGCGTATACCCTGCGAAACAACATTGAGTCCTTTAAGCAGCGTATACTACAAGATCCGGCTGTAGAAGCAGCCACCGTTTCTTCCTACCTACCCATTCCTTCAGCAAGAAGCAATTCCACCTACTCACAAGCCAGGGAATTTAGAGAAGATCTGGCCATTAATATGGACAATTGGTATGTAGACCATGACTATGCTGAAACCTTCCAACTAAATATTAAGGAAGGGAGGTTCTTTGACCGAGCATTTGGTGGAGATAGTACAGCCGTCGTTCTCAATGAAGCGGCCATCAATGTCTTGGGCTATGAAAATCCAGTAGGAAAAAAAATCTACGGCCTGCCGGATAATTTGCAAGGTGCACCACAACCTGACGACTTTATTGAGTATACCATTATCGGGGTGGTGGAAGACTTTCATTTCGAAAGTATGCGCCAAACCATCGAAGGACTGGGATTCTTCCTAGGCCGATCGACTGGATCCATTTCGTTGCGGTATCAAGGGGGGAAGACCGAGCAAGTACTTACTATGTTGGAACAAACGTGGAACGGCATGTCTCCGAATCAGCCCTTTGCCTACAAATTTGTAGACGAGTCATTCGCAAAAATCTATGAGGCCGAACAGAGGATTGGTAAAATAACCATGCTTTTTTCCGTGCTGGCCATTCTGGTCTCCTGCCTGGGCCTATTTGGTCTTTCAACTTTCGTCGTAGAACAACGAAGCAAAGAAATTGGCATCAGAAAAGTGCTTGGTGCCAGCATCACAAATATTGTTGCCCTACTGTCTAGTCAATTTATTTGGCTGGTTGCTCTAGGCGTTTTGCTTGCCATCCCAATTACTTGGTATGGATTGTCAAGTTGGTTAGATAATTTTGCTTATCGCGTGAATCTTAAGTGGTCAATTTTTGCATTTGCGGCGCTCCTCTCCCTGATCATTGCGCTCATCACCGTGAGTTTTAAGAGTTTTCAAGCTGCCATCAGCAATCCCATGAATGCGCTACGAAATGATTGATCTGAGCGAGGTAATCAGACCCTGAAATCAAAAAAGATCCACGACGAATGGCTAAGCCAATTCTTGCGTCTCTCCCAGAAGCTTTTTCGTGGCTTTTCTAAATTCCCGCCAGTTGAACTTTCGATCTTGGTCGGAATCAAGTTCATCCAATAGTTTTCTAGCCACAACACCGGAGAGAAATCGGTTTACATCAGCATCTGAAATAAGATTTTTCAGTTCGGAAGCTGTCATTTGACCGTCTCCATTCTTATCAAAAAATCTAAATGCCTCCTCCGGACTCTCAAATTTTTGAGTAATGAGAATCTTTAGTTTGTTGAGAATTTGCTTTTTACTTGCCATATGTTTCCAAATTTTGTGGCGAAGATACAGATAGAATTGATAGAAAAAGTAATCACCGGATCTCCTGGGTAATTAATATGCTTGATGTGTGCAGAATTGTTTTGGTTTGGTAATTGACCGGTCCTCAACCGGTAGTGATCATAAGTCTATTTGACTTCTAACCAATGGCAGTTAATCCATTGCAGCAAGATCTCCGATATCCTAGAAGGCTTAATGCGAGGCTGATTCCTGCTTTTGACCGTAGCTGGCCATAAATAGACAACCAATGACCATGAACTGAGATAGAGCACATCCTCATGACCTGCCCCATGAATTAATCGCGTCCCCAAAGCTCCGAGCATGACTAGACAATGAATAATTGCTCCGATGGGACGCACCCTGGGTACCACTAATTTGACACCACCCGCGGTTTCGAGAAAACCGACCAAAATTCGAAACCAGATGGGGAAGCCCCAACCTTCAAATAGTTCTGACCAAAATCCATCGGGATCGAACTTTCGAATTCCGTTTTTTATCAATTGATAGGCGAAGTACGCACTCATGAGCCAAAGCAGGTACGGCTGCAGTTTTAAATAAGGTGCTCCTCCATTTTGATAAGAATTGACTTTCCATAGGTCCAAGCTTTACCGCAAACTAAACGTAAAATGGGGGTGATTTTCTAATTATGTGATGAATAACAGGTATTCTGTGCTAGGCGGAGAATTGGTTTTGTAGGTAGGGCCTAATCTGCGTACGATAGGTACGACTTACCTTAAGTTCGGTACCAGAGATCAACTTTAAGTAATAGCTACCATCCGGTTGGAGATCGGAACGATTCAATTTTCTTGAGGTTTACAATGTATCTTCGATGGATCCGTGCGAATGTAGCAGGGTCCAACTCAGCGATTAATTGAGGTAAGGGACCTTCGAATTAGAAAACGACCATCTCCATCCACGTGCAGTGACACATAATTACCATCTGCTTGGAAAAAGACGACTTTTTCTATATCAACGAATTTAGTTTTCCCATTTTTCTTACAGGGAATACGAGTTAAGTAAGATTTACCAGAGGTGGACTCCTTTGATTCATGAAGGAAAGAAACGAACACGGAAATAATCCCGTAAATCACCATGGCAGGAAAGAAAGAATGCTTAATAGTAAAGCTAAATCCCCTCCAAAAATCATACACTCTTCCACCGCTGTGCCAATCCAAAAAGGACAAGAAAAATAGATAGACTACCACGAAGGTCATACTTACAACAAGCGCGGCAAGTGTTCTCAAGAAAGGTGGTTTAACAATAACTCGGATACTCCAGGCATAAATGAATACAACCAAGACAAATGCTAAATACTCGAAAAGAAATGGAATAAAATGCCGTGCTGGTGGATCATCATAATCACTGTACAACATATAGTCACGGTAATAGATGGACAGGGCTGCACCAAAGGCACCCCACAATAACCATAGAGATACGTAGCAACTTGTTCTTTTGGAGAAGCCCCCTGACATTTCGCTTGGTTACTGTCATCCTCTTAAGTCTTGCCGAGCTTAAGTTACATTTTTGATGGCCAACAATTTCTCTGGCAGGTCTGATTAAATCATCCCAATACGTTCAAGTGGACTACCAGGTACAGATTTCCACTTCTTTTGTATTCCTGATTGAGAATCCTATTTTGCGAGCCACTATTTTAGCAACTCTTGTACGAATCATCCCTATCTAAGCGTGGTCAACAAGCAGTGTCAGCCTCCCCAAGAGTCGACTTAGACGTCTACTTTGATGCCATTAACAACCTCTATGATCGCGAGAAAAATCCCGAGGGCGCACTACCGCTCAATATGGCTGAAAACAAGCACAGCTGGTCATTGCTGAAGAAGAAAATCGAACAAATCACCTGTTCTGAACCCATCCCTGAATGGGTGGCTGGATACACTGATCCATTAGGTGAATTATCAGTGCGTACAGCCGTGGCCAACTTCCTTTCCGATTTCCTTACCCACTGTGAAATGTCAGCTGCTCATCTGGCCTTATCGGCTGGTGCTTCAAGTGTGATCGAATTGACCTCGCACATTCTTGGTGATGCTGGAGATGTGGCAGTGATTCCAGCACCGGCATACCCAGTTTACAAACAGGACTTGGGAGCCATTGCTGAAATCGAACGATTCGATTTGCATACACATCATGAAATTTTCGAATTGACCAAAGGATCTCCTTTGTCTATCCAGCATTTGGACGAGACTTTTAAACTACTTAGTGATCGTGGAAAGACCTTTCGATTCCTAATTCTAACCAATCCTGATAATCCCACTGGAATTATTTATTCTGCTGATCAACTCAATGACTTTGCTACTTGGTGCATGAATCATCAGGTCCATCTAATCGTCAATGAAATTTATGGCTTATCATTGCTAGATGATGAAGATCCAAGCATGCACAATCTCTGTGAGGGTACCTCCACTTTCAGTTCTTTCGCTCAAATGATGGCTACATACCAGAACCCATTCTTGCATCTCTGGTATGCCTTCTCCAAAGATTTTGGAATTTCGGGATTTCGAGTTGGTCTAATCCACACCCACAATGAGTCTTTATTAAAAGCGTACGCCAATCTAAATATTGGCCATATGGTCAGCAACCACACCCAATGGCTATTGGGAGAACTATTGAAGGACACTGACTTTATTAAAGAATACATCAAGTTTAACCAAAGAGCTGTCACTCGCTCGTTTGCCATCGTGGCTCGCAAAATGAAGGCAATGGCCATTCCCTACGTGCCGTCGGGTGGTAGTCTTTTTGTTTGGATTGACCTTTCGGAGTTTTTAGTAGAGGAAACACAAGATGCTGAAAATTCTCTCTGGATGAATTTGTATGAAAGCACTGGAATACTACTTACTCCGGGAGCAGGATTTGGTCACTCAAAAAGAGGTCAATTTCGGATCGTACACACGTTTCTTCCCCATCCTGATTTAGAGGTGGCCATGCAAAAATTTGAAGATTACGTCACTACGCTAAAAAAATAAAAAGAGATGTCTCGCACTTCCACACTAACTATTGTTTTTTTCACGCTCCTACTGTCCTGCAGCGATTCCAAACAGAATGTTGCTAAAGAGGCTCAGCGACCACCAAATATTGTGATCATTTTTACAGATGATCAGGGATATCAAGATCTTTCCTGCTTCGGTTCTCCGGACATCAAAACACCCAACATCGATGGCATTGCCCAACGAGGAGCAAAACTGACCCAGTTTTATGTTTCACAGCCTGTATGCTCCGCTTCGAGATCTTCCTTACTCACGGGCTGTTATGCCAATCGCATGGGCATTCACGGCGCTTATATGCCCGCGGCAGGCAAGGGACTGCATCCCGATGAAGTGACCATTGCGGAAATGCTAAAACCATTGGGATACGCTACGGCCATTTATGGCAAATGGCACTTGGGTGCTGAACCCCAGCTACTGCCGACTCGTCAGGGCTTTGACGAATATTTTGGCATTCCCTATTCCAATGATATGTGGCCCCATCATCCCTGGCAAGGCAGTGTATTTAATTTTCCAGATTTGCCCCTCATGGAAAATGAGAAAATTGTGGACACCCTACATGACCAATCTCTGATCACGACCCAATATACAGAGCGAGCCGTTGAGTTCATTCACAGAAATAGAGACCAGCCCTTTTTCTTGTACGTGCCCCACAGTATGCCGCATGTTCCTCTTTTTGTTTCGGATAAATTTAAAGGTAGATCTCAGCGAGGCCTCTATGGTGACGTCATTGAAGAAATCGATTGGTCAACGGGTGAAATTTTAAAGGCATTGCAAGAAAATGACTTAGAAGAAAACACGCTGGTCATTTTCACATCGGACAATGGGCCATGGCTTTCCTACGGTACACATTCTGGAGAGGCCCATCCCCTACGTGAGGGAAAAGGAACTGCCTGGGAAGGTGGGGTCCGGGTACCATGCGTTATGCAGTGGCCCGGAAAAATTAAGCCGGGAACCATTATCGAGCAACCCGCCATGACTATTGACATTTTACCCACCATTGCCCATCTCAGCGGTGCGAGTCTGCCAGGGCATAAAATAGACGGTCGAAATATGGCTGACCTCATTTTTGGAAGTCCGAATTACCGACCTCATCATGATGCTTATTACTTCTATTATAAGCGCAACGAACTTCATGCCGTGTTAAGTGGAGAAGGTAGGTGGAAATTGTACTTACCACATCGATACCGCTCCCTCAATGGTCGCATCGGCACCGATGACGGATTACCCATTGACTATGACCAAAATGATTTAACCGAAATGGAACTGTATCAAATTAAGATTGATATGGAAGAGAAACATAATGTTATTGATCAGCATCCCGAGGTCGTCAATGAATTGATGGAACACGTTGAACAAGCAAGAGAGACGCTTGGAGATGCTTTGACAGAGCGCATTGGTACAGAATTGAGAGCGGTGGGAACCGTCCAGTAGTGATAGATTTAAGGAAGAAAGAGCGGTGCTCGAATCTCCCCGAATCTATTCTATTAATTTTAGTAAATTTTGTTAAACAAACATGTCGGTCATCGCATGCCAATCCAAGCCGTTCGTGGCAGTAGCTCTGAGATTCAGCGTGTTGGTCTAGTACCCCCTTACTTTTATGTCCCGAAACATGACTTTACTATCGGGATCGTGAGCCTGCAAGGCGAAGGTGCCAGATGAAATCAGCCGTTGACTGCCCTCTTCACGCAAGGGATTTTCTGGTTCAGTGTAGTCAACAACAGTGATATCGTTGATCTTAACAATGACACGTTTTCCCTCAACCTTGATGTACTCGGTATACCATTCATTATCTTTTACATAGGTTTCCTTAATGTCTGCGATGGCATACAAACTCCCAGTACGTCGCCAGTCACTTTGAGAATTATTGACCTGCACTTCATACCCTTTTTCGGGCCAGCCCTCCTCTTGAAATTCAGTATGAAAATAAATTCCTGAATTACTTCCCGGAAAGGTCATGACCTCCGCTTGAAATTCAAAGTTCTTAAAATTGTGATTGGCAACATCGCCATCGTAAAAAGCATGAGCCCGAGGTCCGTTTACGACTATGGCACCATCCTCAACTCGCACTGATTCTTTATTCTCATTTACCTTCCAACCCCTTAGAGAGGTACCGTCGAAAAGGGAGGTCCATTCTGCGGTGTAAACATTTTGAGTTTTCGCACTCGGTAAAGGTTCTGTTTCCTTTTCATTTTTACATGACCAACCAACCAAAACTATCGCTAGCAATAGAACAAGGGAAATCTTGCAATTAATATTCATGTCTTCATTAATTATAATTAATATTTTTTTACTAAAGGCGCAAAAACGCTACTGCGGATGTCGCCATCTGAGTTTCTCATATATCCCATTGGCACCGAATTAGACCAGGCCAGTTTTGGAACCTTCGACTTGAGTATGCTTCGGTGCAATGCCAGCATTTCTTTCTGCTCTGCTTTATAAGCCAAATTTTTCCACTCATTGGGATCTTCTCTGTGGTCATAGAATTCTTCCAAACCAATTTCCGGATAATAAATATATCGAAAGTCTTTAGATCGAATGGCATGGCCTTCGATGGGCTGGGCTGTCCAACTGAATCGATAACTGGTCAAAACGGGTCCACGTTGTAGCTGCAGATCATTCATTTGTGGCACCAGACTTCTTCCATCTAGATGTCCCGGAAGTTCGTAGCCTGCAATTTCGACCAAGGTCGGATAAATATCCATGAGACTAACGGGAAAATCATAGGTTGTGCCTGGCTTGGTAACGCCTGGTGCAGAGACTATTAAAGGGACTCTCGTTGAGCGCTCCCACAGGGTAAATTTTTCGATATTATCCTTCTCACCCATGTGCATCCCATGATCTGCCCACAATACGACCACAGTATTTTCTGCATATTGAGATTGTGCCAATGCATCAAGAAGTCTACCCACCATGGCATCTGCAAATGTGATGGAGGCGGCATAAGATTGGACAATTCTTCTCCATTGCTCATTATCCAACACCCACTGATGGATCCATCGACGACCATGATCGAAGGCATCTTCGAGATCATTCTCCACCACCGGAGGTAGCACCACCTCACTCAGCGGATACATATCAAAATATCTTTGCGGTACTTCCCAGGGATCGTGTGGCTTCCAGGTACCAATGGCCAAAAAGAAGGGCTTGTCATGCTTTTGCCGCAGTTGATAGGCACCCCATTCTACGACATGATAATCTGCCATTTTTTCATCGCCCGCAGGAATAGGGCCCCATGTCCACCAACCATCTTTGTCGCCACCGGGCCTATTCTTATTATCGATGCTATCCGGAAAAATCACCTCTGCGGGTGGCCTTATTTGGTGGGGATGAGAAATGTAGGGACTGGGATAATAAAAGTCCCAGTTGTCAGGTTCTACTTGACTTGTCGGTGTCCAGGGTGGTGCCTGACTATGATAGATCTTACCTGCTCCAAGTGTCTTGTAACCACGATTCCTGAAGAACTGTTCTATGGTTTCGACATTTTGTAGGGCTTCAAAATTGCGCCACTTTGGTCCATCGCCCCAATGTACATTTGCCACACCAGATCTGGCATGATGAACACCTGTTAAAATAGCAGCTCTTGCCGGTGCACAAGCGGGTGAAGGGGTATGAGCATTGGTGAAGACGATCGATCTTTCAGCCAATCGATCTAAATTGGGCGTATATATATCCATACCGCTGTGGCCACCCAAAAAATTAACCCAGTCATTGAGATCATCCACCGCGATGAATAAGATATTAGGTCTCTCTTGTGCGGATGTTGGGCTAATTTGACCGAGGCAAATTAACCAAAGAAAAATCATTTTCTTCCGTGAAGTCATGCCATGTCTAGACCGTTTTTTCTGCTACCTGAATCGATTGTTTGTGGCATTACATTTCGAAAAATCAAATTAAAAGCTGACGATGAAAAAGCATCGCTTTAGCTCCAAAGTCGATCCCATGATCGCATCTTATCCCATTCAGGTGTCGGTGCAAACATTTTCTCACCGTCGATGATGTATTTTTCAACAACTTCCTCATTTAACTCTACACCAATACCCGGCTTATTTGGCACTTTGACGTAGCCATCCTTGACGATGGGTCCATCAAATCCAGTCACTAAGTTTTCCCAATCTGGCTTATCGACTGCATGGTGCTCTAACCACATGAAATTTTCGGTGGCAGCAGCACTGTGGACACATCCAAGGAAGGAAACTGGTCCCGCGGCATGGTGGTGCATGAAGCCAATACCATGTTTTGAGGCAAAGTCGCCGATTCTTTTGGTCTCTAAAATCCCTCCTGCTGTATTTGGATCGGGATGCACAATATCAACGGCCCTTCGTGTGATCAATTCTTCAAAGCCGCCTTCCAGGCGGAAGATGTCTTCTCCCGTTTGAGTTGGCGTGGTACTTGACTCAGTAATTTCTCGCCATTGATCGGTATATTGCCAAGGAATGATATCCTCGATATAAGCCAAATTATAGGGTTCGGTCGCACGACAGATTTTAATGGCTTCGTTTACTCCAAAATGTCCCCAGTGATCGGTGCCCATTGGTATTTCATACCCGATTTTCTCCCGCATGATGTGCAGATATTCCATCAGTTTTTCGATGCCTTTTTGCGTGATCTGCACCCTCGTAAAAGGATGTTTGGTCAAACGATAATTGCGATACTCATGTTGAAATGGCTTCAAATCGCTCGTAGGACCATTGATGATGCATCCGGGTATGTCTTTGATCAGGTTGATACCAATGTCCATTTTCAAGGCCGTGTATCCATTATCTATCCGTTCTTGCATTCGATCGGCATATTCATGTGGATCAGATGATACCGTTGTATCACAATAGACCCTCACTTGGTCACGGTATTTGCCACCTAACATTTGATACACAGGGACATTGTATGCTTTTCCTGCCAGATCCCAGAGGGCCATCTCAACCCCAGAAACACCACCACCCTGACGACCGTGGTGACCAAACTGGCTAATGATCTTAAACAGACGCTCTACATTACAGGGATTCTCCCCTAGAATGCGACTTTTTAGGAACAATGCATATTCCTTGGCGGCACCATCTCGAACGTCACCGTGGCCCATGATGCCTTGGTTGGTATAAATGCGCACGATGGGGGTCCGAAAAGCAACACCTTTCCCAATTTCGGCGATGCGCATATCCGTAATTTTCAGATCACTTGGGCTGGAGTAGCGGGACACTTTTTGAGTGACATAGGATATTCTATCTTGAATGGCAAGACCGGGAGCAGCAGTAAGTGCAAGCCCACCAAGTGCCGCTTTCTGAAGAAAGGATCTTCGTGGAGCTGTTTTCTTTGAAGGTAGTTGATCTTCTGATTTTCTTTTTGGCATGACCTCTAGTTTTTAGTTGCTAATAAGAACCCAAAGACTGCTTTGGATCAAACAGGACGAACTTCTTAAATGTAAGGAATTTTGATCAGCTCAACTGTGCCCTAAAGTTGTTCATCGATGAACTTTTTTCACTGGTCTAATATCCACGAGTATCGATGTTCAATTGGAATTCTTTAGGGGTCAGTAAGGTTGATCTAGGAGACAATCGAAGTTGATTTATGATTAGAGACATCATCGATGGGTTGACCTCCTACCTCACAGCCTGGAAAACCATTCGCGAGCAAAGGCTCTGGCATTATTTCTTCATCCCGGCCATTATTAGCCTCATCCTCGCCATTCTGATATTTGGCACGATTTGGGGAACAAGCTCGCAGGTTGGAGCCTGGATCTATCAGTTTTATCCCTGGGAGATCGGTCGGAGTTTCGTCGAGAAATCAGCCAGTATAGTAGGAGGCATTCTGATGGCAAGTGTCGGTCTCATCCTTTACAAGAATGCGGTGATGGCCTTATCCTCTCCTTTTATGAGTCTACTTAGTGAGCGCATCGAGAAAAATCTCTTTGATGATGTGGTAGAACAACCCATGAGTCTGACTCGATGGATGCAAGAGACCGTACGCGGGATTCGCATCGGACTGCGCAACATCATACGAGAGATTTTTTTTTCAGTTTTTATTCTGATCTTGGCCCTACTACCCATTGTAGCACCTTTCTCGGCTGCACTGATATTTCTAATTCAGTCATATTATGCCGGATTTGGAAGCATGGACTACACCTTGGAACGGCATTTTAACATCCGTGATAGTGTTGGTTTTGTTCGCAACAACCGCGGCCTGGCGATTGGCAATGGAAGCATATTTATTCTCTTGCTAATGACCGGTTTCGGCTTCCTAATTGCACTGCCTTGGAGTACGGTGGCCGCCACCCAAGAAGTGATGAAACGACTAGACTAGTCAGACTTGAATTCTACATAAACTTTGTCCCAAGGGTCACGCATGGGTCTCGACCGCATTGAATTTGCTTTTTCATGATTAAGAAATTTCTCGGCCTTGGGATCCCATTGTAAATCCTCTTGCAATATCATGGCAATATTACCTAGATGTGCCAGCGTAATGGACCGATGTGCCACTTCAACAGGAGCAATGGTTGCTTGACGGGACAATACGCAATCGATAAAATTTCGGTAATGATCTTCACTGTAATAAAGCCGTTTCTCTCCGTCCTTAATCTTGGAATGAATCAGTGACGCAGGATTAGAGCTTGTTTCTCGTCGATTGGCAAAAAGTGAACCCTCCGAGCCATGAAAGGTCACTCCCTGCTTGGCCTCATCGGTAATGATCAACTGGACCCCATTTTCATAGACGCACTCAAAATAAAAGTTGACTGCGGTATCCCATACCAGGTGATCCGACCACTTGGCACGTGCATTCTTCACGGCAATTGGGCCCGTATATTCGGTATCCATACCCCACTGTGCAATGTCCGGATGGTGACCTCCCCAGTCGGTGACCATACCACCTGAGTAGTCCAGGATCCAGCGATAATTCACATGGGTGCGTGCAGGGCAATAGGGCACCTCCGGCGCAGGACCCAGCCACATGTCGTAATTAAATCCCTTGGGCACTGGAAGAGGATCAGTTAAATGTCCGGTTTTTCCAAAATCAGGAGTGCCTCCAGGTAAACCACAAATCACTTTTTCTAAAGTCCCTATCCGACCATTCTGAACCAGCTCACATACATGACGAAATCCGGCATTTGATCTTTGCTGACTTCCCGTTTGGAAAACGACGTTGTATTTTTTAACCGCATTTGCCATATCCCTGCCTTCTTGGATGGTTAAAGTGAGGGGTTTCTGACAGTAAATGTCTTTCCCCTTCGCAGCCGCCATCATAACTGGTATGGCATGCCAATGGTCCGGAGTGACCACCTCAACGGCATCGATGTCTCCTCGATCTAAAACAGCCCGAAAATCCTCGTACTCCATGCAAGCCTGATAGTCCTTACCGAATCTATCGCGGTAGGTCTTATCCACCATTTTTCGAATATATTCTCTACCACCCAACTTTCCGTTCCAATATCCTTTACTGCGCCGATTGACATCACACACAGCGATAACTTGCACACGGTTATCTCGCAGGAAACCACGGGCATCGTTTTCAGCTTGATTTCCGCAGCCAATGAAACCGAGTGTCACCCGGTCTGATGGAGCCACGAAACCATTGCGACCAAGTGCGGAGGCAGGAATAATAGTCGGAATGGAGAGTATTGTTCCGGCAGCAAGCGTGGACCGCCGAATAAAATCTCTGCGAGTGCTATTTTTTGATTTTTTGTTCATACTAATTTGTTTTGGAGAATTCATAACCGAGAAAACGCAGGCCTTGCAAGATCTCACCGTCCGTCATAAACTGTATACGACGATCGGGAGTCCAGGGTCTATTGATCGATTTTACGGAAAAAATGTTTTGGTAAATCGGACGGAGCAAAGCATGTTCCACATCACCAATATGCAATTGCAATTGTCCCTTTTTGAGATTAATTTTAAGATCTCCGAGAAATTGATTTGTGTATTGCCCCTGAAAGGCATTTAATTCTTCGTGCACCAGAGGGCTTGGTTCCTTCACCTGTTGAGTTTGTTTCTTTTTCTTGTCGTACAATTCCTTGATTTCTTTGCTCCAATCTCGGCCTGAGTTTTCTCGACCAAAAAGATCAAAGACCTGGTACATGATGGCGTGCCTGACTTCTGCATGATCTAAGTTGCCAAATACATATACACCCAACCGTTCATCCGGTATGACGCCAATAATGGCCACCGTGCCCTGGAGACTCCCCGTGTGAAATTGTATGGCCCTACCTTGAAAATCGTGTTGAAACCATCCCAGACCATAAGTCTTCCAATGTGGTTTGGTGAGTCTCTGGGTGGGGTAGAAGCCTTGGTCCGATACAATCACTTGGGGCTTAAACCATTCTTGATAATTGGTTCGAGAAACCAATGTTTCCTGATCAATCATGGCACTGTCCAATAGAAAATGTAACCACCTGCTCATATCAGCGATGGTAGACCAAACAGCTCCGGCTGGTGCAATAAGGTCTGCAGTGCCATCCGGAATCTCACGGATTTCATCGTCGTAATGATAATGTGGGGTGGAGCGATTTTGATGACGCATTGAGCGTTTTTGATTGGCGAAGGTATGCTTCATCCCCAGCGGCTGAAAGATCCTGGCTGTAACAAAATCTTCCCAAGGAGTCTCACTCAATTTGGCAATAATCTTACCGGCAGCAGCATACATAATATTCTGATAGGTGTAACCCCCTCTCAACGGGTAGCTGGCGGGCAAATACCTCATTCGATAAAGAAGTTCATCCGGATCGTGGTGCCACAAATACCAGAGAAAATCGGCATTTCCAATTCCAGAATTATGTGTGAATAGATCTCGAATTCGCAACGAGCGGGTAATGTAAGGATCGTGCAATTGGAATTCGGGCAAATATTCGATGACTGGATCATCCCAGTCTAACTTTCCAGCATCAATCAACATTGACATAGTTGCCGCCGTCATGGCTTTGGTAGTCGAACAGATGGCAAACAGTGTATTGGTGTCTACGGGTTCCTGTAAACTCATCGATCGCACGCCATATCCCTTCAGTAGCAAGGTCCTGCCATCCTTGACGACAGCGACTGCTAGTCCGGGCACTGCCCAGTCTGATCTGGCTTTTTCAATATAAGCATCGAGTTCTTTGATTTGGGTGAAATAGTCATGAATCTGTCCACGCATGGGTGGCAAGCAGATCAATAATGCAATAACGAATAGCCAGTTTCTAGTCAAAAAGAAGATGGTTGTTTTAGGAAGTCCTAACATTTTCAATCCTTTACATTTGGTGCTCTCAGGCTAACACTGAGGTGATCGGCCAATTAAGCTCACCATGGAAAATCAATAACATTCGTAGCAAATTTTGCTGCAGGTCCCAATGCTCTTCCAATCCGGATCAGCTCATTCCATTTGGCCATTCTCTCCGATCGAGTAAATGAACCTACCTTAAGTTGACCAGCAGCCACTGCCACCGATAAATGGGCGATGAAGGTATCTTCGGTCTCACCTGAGCGAGCAGAAATGACTGGGTACCAACCTGCCTGCTTGGTTATCTCAATGGCTGCCAGCGTTTCTGAAATCGTTCCAATTTGATTGGGCTTAATCAACACACTGTTGGCAAGATGATCTTTAATACCATGTCTGATCAAAGTGGGATTGGTGGTAAATAAGTCATCGCCAATGATCTGTAGATTGTCCTGCCATCGACGGGTAAATTTTTGCCAAGACTCATGATCATTTTCCGAAAATGGATCCTCAATGCTGCAAATCTGATAGTGCTGACACCAATCAGATAGGGTATCTGTCCACGCAGTGGGAGAGAAAACCCTCCTCTCCAAATCAAAATAATATTCACCCGACCGATAGAAATCTGAAGCTGCAATGTCTAATGAGATTGCCACCTCTTCACCTAAAGTGTAACCCGCCTTTCGAATCGCTGTTGACAGCATTTCGAGGCCCTCTTCATTGCTCGTAAATGAAGGCCAGTGTCCTCCCTCATCAGCTACACCGTTCAATCTATTTTGGGCAGCTAATAATTGACCGGCTGCCTGATAAATATC
The DNA here is from genome assembly GCA_965223215.1 of Saprospiraceae bacterium. GTDB lineage: Bacteria > Bacteroidota > Bacteroidia > Chitinophagales > Saprospiraceae > JABDMH01. The sequence continues at coordinate 3,147,651 of CBDCVZ010000010.1, forward strand.
AAACGTCATCCGATAACAATCATGGAGAGACTTTGCGCCAATACAAGTAATCATATAATCTTGCACGTCGACTCGACCTGCACTGTGGGCACCTCCGCCGAAAATTTGAATTTCGGGAAGAGGTATGACGGGATCGCCTGTGGCAAGATACCGGAATAACGGCATCGCTTTTGATCGAGCTGCGGCATCACATACGGCAAGAGAAACGGCCAGGATTGCATTTGCACCCAAATTCGACTTGTTTGGAGTTCCATCCAAATCAATCATGAGTGCATCAATTTCCGATTGCTCACAGACAGGCTTACCTTTCAGTGCTGGTGCAATCACTTGTACAATATTGGAAATGGCACCCCGTACTGATTTCCCTCCGAAGGAGTGATCGTCATGATCTCGAAGTTCTAGAGCTTCCCGTTCGCCCTTACTCGCACCTGACGGCACCCTGCCCACACCCACCAAACCACCTACCAAGTGGACGACAGCCTCAATAGTGGGATGCCCACGAGAATCAAAGATGGAATAAGCCTCAATGGCAGAAATTAAATCGCTACTCAATGATTCGATGTATTATTAAGCATAAAACGATGAGATCGCCAATGTAAGTTAAATCTGTCGGTTGGTTGGCTTAGCATCGCTAGATTGGTTACTCAATGTACTACGGCCACCTCAACCATAAATCTTTCCCTCAATATTTCGAAGTCAAGGTGCTCTACCCGTACTAAGTATTTCTCCACAAATGAGCGAATCAATGCGCTCTGCCTCTCATCCAAATATTCGACGGGCGACTTTCCATCCACTCGTGCGAGCATCATCATCAACCATAATTTGGTAAATCTACACCTTAGATCTCCACCATCCCGGTCATTCATCATGTTAAAATAAGTATGATAGGCATGCAGCCCCAAACATGGTGCTTGCCATAGCTTCGAGTGCACTAATCGTTTTAGCATCAAGTGATTAATCAAGAAAGCGACATCAAACATCGGATCTCCAAAACAAGCGACCTCGTGGTCCAGCAGTAAGATTCGCCCCTGGTGAACAAGGATATTCTTAGGACTAAAATCTCCGTGCATCAACGCAATCTTACACTGTTGTAACCTAGCAACCTCTTGATCAAAAATCTCCTTCAAGTCTCGATGTTTTGCACCGGTATGTACAAAGTAGGGTTCCAGTCGGAGCTGAAAAAAATCCTCACCATTATTGAATCTCTGCGCAACAGCCGAATCCTGCCACGAATGTAGGTGGATCTTGGCCAATAGCCGGGCTGCCTTTGCCGTAACATCTAAGTCAACTTCTTCTTTGAGCAGTAGGGATTTCCAGGTTTGCCACGGGGAACCATAATATGGCATCACAAAAAAAGCTTCCCGGCGATCGCCATACAGCACCGGTGCCACTCCATTAGGCACAAAACCATCTACATAAGAAATAAAATCTTGTTCAGCCAAATTACGACGCACATCAGCTTGCCATTCCGCTTTCACTTTCAATTGCGCCAGTGCTTTCTTGACGACGTATTTTTCTCCTGCTCCTTCAATGAGCCAAATGTCTGAAGATACACCTCCACCCAAGGGAGTATAAGAGGCATCCTCCGAATTAAGGAGGCCCACCTTTTTTAATTTCAAGAATATATCAGGCCAATTTATTTGAGCACCCGCATTCATGTCTAAATCAGATAAATATTCAAGCCCCATCGCTGGGAAAATCTGCTATTAACCAGCTTAATTTGAAAGCACATCAGAAATATCCATCAGCACCATTTGTCTACCTGAATCACCCACCGGACAATCGATAATGACTTGCCGGCCGCTTGGACTAAAACGCGGATGGGTATCAGTTCTAAACTCTCCTTTATATTCGGGAGCCAAATAAAATTCTCCAAGAATTATTTTTTTCCCTTTTTCCACATCGTAAACATACACGGTCTGGCGTCGATTCTGCTTATCCGGGTAAGTGTCATTCAGTATAAAATTCTTGTTGGGTAAATAGGTGTTGTGACCATTTTTAGTCATAATCCCAATGCCTATTCCCTCAGGTTCGTCCCTTTCCTGGTCTTCATAAATATAAAATGCATCACCATGAGATTCATGACGGCTCCACGCCATAATGTGCTTCGGATCTCGCCAGATAAAATGCGAAGTAAATCCGGAAGGATCCACCAGGCGTCGATCTGAACCATCAGGATTGGCCGTGTACATGAAAGTACCAAAGTTTCTAACCGCACCGCGATTTGATACTTTCCATCGATGAAGAAAAATAAAACGCGACCCATCTGTATTAAAAAGCAAATGATTAAACCAGTGGTGACGTTGAAAATAATCTTCCGTATAAGCAGGATCACTGCTTTTTGGAAGCTTCTCATCCATCATGTCGGCCAGGGAGATGACCAATTCCCGCTTACCCGTTTCTAGATTACAATGATAAATTCCTGCACTCTTCGGAGCAATCTCGTTTGCATTCGGATCTGGAATTCCTGCATATCCATAGCCTCGACGCAAATCATTGATTCGCTCAAAATCTACACTCATAGCTGTTTTCCCATCAGGATTCAGGGTATAGATTGGAAAGGGTAACGTTCTTTTTTCCCTAGTTTTAATGTCTAGAATATGACAGATGAATTGATCACCTTGCCGATCATTCCAAATGATTTCCCTTGCTGAGCCAGGAATAAACTGCAGCATGCAACCCTGCTGCCAACTCCAAGCCCTGGAAGTTCCTAATGGGATCCATTTGTCCATATCCTCAACATCTACCATACCTACAGTAATCTCGTCTTCTGCCGTTGGGGAGCGATGCTCAAAGTCAACCTCCATGCCCAAAGCATAACGTCCGCTGGGATCAAACTGAAGTTTATCATAATATCCAAACCAGTGTTTTTTTGGTCCATTGGTAATAATGCGTGTTGGAACATGGTAAACCGAATTTGGTATGGTGTCCCTGTCCGTCTCCCCGGGGGCTTGAATTTGTAATTCTCCAGCTGGCAATTTCCCGGTCAGCGGAACTGAAAAGAAAAAATAAGCCAGGGCCAAGCACGCTAACTTGAGGTTAGCTTTGCAAAATAGATCTAAATATGGTAAGAAGGCCTTCATGCCAACAAAGTTTTTGTTTTTAAAAAACCGTCATCTCATCGATGGTCATTCACTCTATATACAAATATAATCTCACAGAAACCAAGTCGCTCTTCTTAACCTCCTGAAATAACAATGTTATCCGGATTGCCTTAAGTCATGTTTGCACTCATTACTCACGTGGACCTCGAGTCTCGGACCATGCCAAGTGGGAATCATCTGCAACGGATTGATCATGTAGGAAAGTATCGATTTGAAAGCCAATTGATGCAATTGGTCGAACATGAATTACATGGTTTAAGTTCTAAGCATAGAAAGAAAGGTGACCATTGCCAAGAAAGTAGATTTAAAGCTAAGAGATTCTCAAGTTGAGGCCAGTTTTCTTGTCTTAGAAATTCTGTCCTGGCCTCCGCTATGGAAAAAAGTACGGGGATTGAAATATCAGGGATTATCGGTTCAGATGTTATGAATTATTATGAGTTTCTGATTGAACACGGCCAAGAGAAGTCAGATTCAGGATGCGATAGCATCGCCCATAACATTTTCATAAAACCTCGTGAAAACTGCCGGCCTCTGGTGTATACATCAATGGTTCATACACTCCCTTCACTCTATCGTTGGATATTCATGGCACCAGATCTCAATTTATCCGATAATAATTTAAACATAACTAAATCACCAACGTACTTTTTTAAAGGACCAATCGGGATTTATCTTCTGCATCTCGAGTTCGTCATTTCGCTCCGTGATTCCACATGCAAGGTAATTTTCATGTAGTTTTTGCAGAGCCGATCGATCCAGTTCAACACCCAAGCCTGGACCACTGGGCACTTCTACTGCACCTTGCTCGAATGTCAGCCGACCTCCTACCACAACTTCTTCTGACTGCCAGGGGTAATGCGTATCTAAAGCGTAAGGAAGTTCAGGTAAGGCTGCTCCCAGATGTGTCATCGCAGCCAGGGAAATGCCTAGGTGACTATTGGAATGCATGGAAAGATCGCGACCAAAATGTTGGCAGTATTTTGATAATTCCATGGAGGCTCGCAGTCCGCCCCAAAAATGATGATCGCTTAAAATGATGTCTTCGGAATTCCATTTTGCACTGCCGGGCAATTCATCAAAAGAGGTGGTGCACATATTGGTGGCGAGAGGGGTAGAAACGTGTTTTTTTAGCGCAGCCATATTTTCCTGTCCCCGTACGGGATCCTCCAAATACTCAAGAATAGGCTCCATTTTCTTACCATATTTGATGCCCGTCTCCAATTGCCAAATGGCATTAGGATCAAAGCGTAACGGTACATCTTTACCAAAGGCATCGTAAAGCGCAAACATAGCGGCCGTTTCCTCTTCGGGTGGAAAGGCTCCACCTTTCAATTTAATACTCTGAAACCCAAAGGCCTCACACATGCTTCTAGCCTGCTCCACAATGCCAGATGGATCTATCGCCGCTTTTTGACGTGCGGCACTCCATCCCGTCGCCGCAGGATCTGTCTTGCTGCCAAACACACCACCAGCCCCTTCAAGTTTATAAAACAAGTAGGCCGCGTAAGGCACCCGATCTCTTCTCCTCCCTCCTAACAAATCCACAACCGGTCGATGCAATATCTTACCCACAATATCGAGACACGCAACCTCCAGGGCACTGAAAATGTGCACAAGTTTACGTTGATCCCACGGTGCATCTCCCCGGGCCTTTTCCTCACCAAGATGAGCGGTCAGTCGATCTTGCAATCGATTCGAAAGAAAGGGGTCATGGCCGATAACCAAAGACTCAATGGATCTGAAGGCCTGATCAATCTCCGCATTTCCCGGTATTTCACTAATACCAGATACTCCATCCTCAGTAACCAATTCGATGACGGTTCTCAAGGCATAGGGGGCATGCACCCCTGCCGCATTCAACAGCGGTGGATCGGTGATGGCGATCGGAGTAATTACCATCTCAGTAATTCGAGGATTTCGTTGTCTTTTCAAACCGTCTTATTATTTAATTGGGAAAAAATTGGTGTTAAGCAACTTAAATTAGTGGAAATATTTTTGCACCAATCATAATAATAATCAGACCGCTGATACCCATAATGGTGAGGAGAGGACTGAATGTTTTTAAGGCCTCCTTTTCAGTCAAATTGCTCATCTTAGTGACGATCCAGAAACCACTGTCATTCATCCAAGGAATTAGTTTCGAGCCACACGCAATGGCCAATCCGATGTACAAGTGATGATAATCCAATTGCACAGTGGTGGCCATCCCCGCTAATATCCCGGAGGCCGTAATCATAGCCACTGTGGCCGAACCCTGAGCAGTTCGAACTACAGCTGTTATGAGGAAGGCCAGTGGTATCAGGGCCATTTGATAACCCTCCGTGAGTTCAGCAATCCGGCTACTGATGCCCGTTTGCTGCAGCATACCACCGAAGGCACCTCCAGCTGCAGTAATAAGAATAATTACACCTCCACTCATAAGCGCAGCTTGTACTGATTTGGTAAGTGCTTCTTTATCCTCGCGCTTCTGCAGCACCAGCAGCACCAAGGCACTCAATGCACCCAAAATCAGGGCTAAATTTTTCTCACCAAAAAAGTCGAAAAATCCATAGAGAAGACCATCTTCCAAGGACGAAAAGGTAGCCAAAGCTGCTTTAATCGTAATTAGGAGTACTGGCAATAATATTGGAATCATCGAAAAGAGTAAAGAAGGTAATTCTGCATCGCTGCGTTCGGCCAATTTCTTAATCTCAGCCAAAGGTGCATCTAAAGAATCGCGCAGAGGAACTGGCCACTTCCGGTTTGCCCAGGCTGCGAAAAAATAACCTACCAGGATGGTAAATAGGCCCACGAGAAAACCACCGATCATCATCATACCGATGGGAATATTCATCTCTCCGATGAGAAATAATGGTCCTGGTGTGGGTGGCACCAACGAATTGGCCATCGCCGCACCGGCAGCAATCATAAGGACCAGCATGAGGTAGTTTTTCTTGAGTCGCATTGCCATGGCTTTGGCCAATGGAATCATCAGGTAAAAAACTGTATCAAAAAATACGGGAATGGCCAGAAAAAAACTACTCCCCAAAAAAGAGACGGGAGCACGTTCTTCTCCTGTGACTTTAAGGGTTGACCTCACAATTCGCTCAGCACCACCACTCTCTAGTAGGCACTTGCCAATAATGGCTGCCATGGCGATTAGAATGCCAATCTTACCACAAGTGCTGCCAAAAGCGGTTGCGATGCGAGAGCCCAAGGCTGCATTACCCAACTGATTGGCAGCACTCTCGCTCATGCCCTTTGAAAGTCCGTAGGCCACCACTGCAGACTCTGGGGTCAATAAAGCAACAAAAAATGCACCCAGCAGAAGGGCCAGAAAAGCATGAAGTCGAAGGCCAATGATGCCCCCGACCACAATGACTATTCCTATTAATAAGATTACAAGGGGGTCGATAAGGTTTGGTTTATGTGTTCTGGTTAATTCGGTTCAATCCAATCGCATGGGCGATGGCAGTCCATGGTTGATTGACTAGCTAATACTTTCCGACTTAACGACCTGCAACATAGCAATGATGTATCCGTAAACGAAGGCAAATGCCTGATCCTTGCTACCTTCGGCTTCGTGCTTGGGTACGTGATCGGGCATCACCATGCCGTCATAACCTACATCGCGAAGTGCCCGAATCACTTCCAGAAAATCCATATCTCCATTATCGGGATAGACCTCTTGAAAATTATTCCAACCACCCTTAATATTTCGCAAATGAATATTAAAGATCTGATTGCGATCACCAAAGTATTTAATAATGGGTATTATTTCTGACTTAGGATCTTTTAGGCCTTCGGCAATGGACCCAATGCAAAAATTAAAACCGTGATAAGGACTATCAGACAGTTCAGCAAAGCGCTTCATGCCTTCAAAAACATCTGGACTATTCCAGCGAGTAATACCCCGATATCCTACCGGCGTCGGAGGATCAGCAATGTGATTTGCTAACTTAACCTTGTACTCCTCAGCAACAGGAATAATTCTTTCCAATAAATAGGAGATCCGGTCAAAGAATTCATCAACCGAAACATCACCGGCAATGGTTTTCGGTCTATTTAGTTTAACAGCTTCCTCATAGTTCCAAGTACTGTATGAAGCATTTCCTCTTTGGGGATCAATGGTGCGACCAGTCCTCAAGACACGATGAATCGTGGTGTTATAATTGAGCACCTTAATTCCTGTTTTAGCTGAAACGCGGATCATTTGTTGGATGTACTCAATCTCCCGATCCCGCTCTGGGCTTTTACCGAGCATCATATTGGGATATTTGACTCGGTCAATCCCTGCCGAAGTTAGGGGTAAATGGTAGGCATCGAGACTGATGCCATATTTTTCGCAGGCCTCGCGTTTCCGTAGGGAATCTTCCAAGTCCCAGCCAACACCATCAATGATCTTGGGGCTTCCACCATCAATATTAAAAACACCATGGCGAGCCTTAAACTCCAGATTTTCGATGGTTGTTCCACCTGACTGGCATCCAACTTGCATTAAGACTTTTCTCTTTCCCGTCTTATTGCCTTTCTTCTTCTGCCCTTCCGTGGCCCTTAATGCAGCAGCTCCCAATGAACCGGCTGCTACGTCGCGAACAAAATTTCTCCTTTTCATTGATTTTTGAATTGATTAAGTACGAAATCACCCTGACCCCGCTCCTCTTAAATTTACGGATTTTTTTACACTGATGAAGAGGCGTTGCTAAAAGCTGATGAATGAGTCAGACTCCTACTATCCAGACTCATTCACCAGGCTATGAATCTTATGGGAACCCGAACATGGCGAATTCACAATAAGAAATGTTGTTAATTATGGTCTATCCCACCAAACTCTGGTGTTAAGTACATCAGCACCTTGACGAGCAACGGCAGCATCCAAGTTGACTCTATTCACTGTATACTCTGGATCCGGATAGGTCAATCTGCGGATAAAGGGTTCACCATTCAAGTCATTTCCAGGATAAGGATTTGGCTCAACCACAGGAAATCCACTACGACGGAAATTGGCCCAAGCTTCGGGACCATTCAGTAGGGAAGAGATCCAATATTGTCCGTTTATCTGTTCAATTTCTTTGCCCGCTTCTAATGGATTGGCCGCGATATAAGCATCGATTTCTTCCGATGAAATATCAGTATCGCCGGGCCAGTCGCTAAATTGCTCCATATTAGCCCGGATGGCAGCAGCATATTCTGCGGCAGCATCACCACTTGCCCATCCTCTTACGATGGCTTCTGCTTTAAGTAACAGTGTTTGAGATAGCGTAACGAGAAAACTGGGTGCTTCCGGACCACCAAGTCTAAGTCGATCTAACTGGCTGTAATCATAGAGACTAGCTAGTCCTTCTGATTCCGCCTGAGGATTGATATCAGACACGTCAAATCCCTGTGGTATACCTATCTGAGCATCAAAGCTACGGTCAGCATTGGCCTCTACTTGGTCGCCTTCTTGCTTAGCACCTATGTAACGTACGGCTATGCGTGTGAGTCGCGGATCATTACGGTCCTTCAAGTAGTTGACAAACTCCCTATCCATGTAATAGAATGGAGCCTGACCACCGTTCAGGTTAGTACCTACTGGATTTCGATAATCAGGATTATGGCGCACCACTGCATTGTCATCATTTGACTGCATCAGTCCACCGGAAATAGCTTGACTTGCAAAATTTTGTGCTTTACCTGGGTCCACCTTTGTTAAACGCATGGCTGCTCTCAACATTAACGAGTTGCCTAAGCGTTTCCATTGTTCAATGTCACCTCCATAAAAGATATCCTGATCGGCAAGACGTTTGTTCGGATCTAAGGCACCGACAGCACTTGAGAGCTCATTCAGGATATCGTTATAAATGCTCTCTTGTGTATCATACACTGGAAACGAAACTCCCTCTAAAAAACCTTTACCGGCTTCACTATAGGGTACATCACCATAGGTATCAGTGGCAAACATTGCGCCGTAGGCCTTCCAGATGCGCATCATATTCACTACGTTGCTTAAATCTGGATCATCTTTATTTCGCTCTATGCCATCCACCAATTCCCTGATGGTATTTGGATAGATTCGGTTCCAGTTACCCTGCGTTTGAGACCTGTTATCCTGATTCAGGTTTGCACCAGTACCGACTCCTGTAAAAGGAGTAAACATCTGTCGAACGATGGTAGTTTCATAGGTCAAATTCCCATAGGTGGGTGCACTATTGATGATCGCATCATTCAATTGGAAAGAGGGATCCACCGATGTCAATCTCACCGGGTTGGTATTCAGCTCATCAAAACCTTTGTCGCAAGATATCAGTACGAAAAGGGCCATGAAGGCGACCATGATATATTTATTATTGATCTTCATTTTTCAAATTCTTGATTTATTATAAAAATAGTTGACCCAATTAGAACTTGATGTTCAAATTAAAACCAAGACTTCTGGTGACGGGTAGACCCGTAGCTTCAAGACCCTCACTGCTGTCGGCGATGATCCCATTTTGATTAGGATGAATATGAGGCACCCACTTTTTCAAAACAGCTACATTGTTGGCTACCAGACTTAGTCTTGCTCCACGGATCACATTGTTAGCAGGAATGAGCTTAGTGAAGTCATATCCCAACGTCATCTGACGCAATTGCCAAGAACCTGCGTTAAAGACAGATTGCTCAGACATCCTGAAGCTTCGAATCGTTTCGTAGAAAGTTTGAACCGGAGTCTGAGTGGTGTTGGGTTGTCCTTCATTATTCACCCCTTCTCCGATAACAAATCCTTGCTCTCTACCCACCAGGGTAGCCTTGTCTAGTCCATGGCGATACGCATTGGTATGCGTACCCGAAATCATCTTATGACCTAATTTAAAGTCAATCAGGAATGAGAATGAAATGCCTTTGTAGTTCAATCCATTGGTAATACCACCCCACCAGGTAGGTAGTGCGGATCCAAAATTTAGTTGTTCTTTGGAGCGTTCAGGTCGACCCGTATTGGTATTGAATACCTGATTGCCATTTGCATCACGGAGATATCCCCAACCATATAGTTGTGCCATGGGCTTACCTACCACCTGTCTTAACTCTCCGTGAAAATCTGCACGTCCAACACGGATAAATTCATCATCTACACTCTCTCCTAAGCTAAGTACTTCAGAAGTGTTATGTGTTGCATTCACAGAGACATCCCACGTTAAATTGTTCGTCTTAATCGGTGAGAAGCTAATCAAGGTCTCGATTCCCTTATTTTTACTTTCTCCAACATTGATGAGCTCACTGCTGAAACCAGAAGCATTAGATACCTGTCGGCTCAAGATCTGATCAGAAGACAGCTTGTCATAGTATGACATTTCGAAGCGCACGTTGTTGAATAGCATTAACTCGATACCAATCTCCTTCTCAGTGACACGCATGGGTCTCAAGTCGGGATTGGGAATCGTATTCGCGTTGATGCTACCAACTGGTCTTCCGTCAAAAGACTGTGGGGTGATGCGATAGAAAAGGTTGTCTGCATACGGAGCAACATCTGTATCACTACCCACTTCGGCATATGCCAAACGGATCTTACCAAAGGATAGCCATGCCGGTGCGTTCGCCATGGCATCGGAGAACACAAAGCTACCAGTTATGGAAGGATATAAGATACTTCTATTGGCAGGAGCCAATGTGGAAAACCAATCGTTTCGTACCGTTGCATTCAAAAACAAATAACGCTTATAATTAATTTCAGCAGAACCGTATAAGGAGTTCACCTGACGCTCAGAAATCGTATAGTTTGGCGTTACCTTACTGGCATTACCGATAGAATACAGCCCGCGAGAGAAAAATAATTCTCCCAGCTCGGTATTGATATCGTTGCGCCGATACATTTGGTTACCACCAGCATTTATATTGATCCCGATATCACCAAATTCCTTATTGGCACCAATGAGGAAGTCAGCATTGACTTCGCGAAAACGCCGCACATCTTGAACATACTGCCCATTTTGAAATCCTGGAGGAGGGGAAGACTGCCGTTGCGATCCGTGCGGTAAATTATACTCAACATCTCGCGTATAATAATCTTGCCCTACGCGACCTTGAATGTACAACCAGTCAGTAAAGTTATACCTAGCAGTTAAGTTTCCATAAACCCGATCTCTCTTATTATTCTCAAAACGTGAAAGCGCAAAGTATGGATTGGTTCTATTGGTGAAGCGAGAATACTTCACTTCGTCTCCGTTCTCATCGAATGCATTATCCCGGAGCACATCCATGGGCATTGAAGAAGCCAGCGTGTAGATAACCACTGGGCTGTAATCTTGCTCAGCAATATTGGCAGGATTGGTACGTACCTCATGTGTGTAATTGATATTGGCTGAGATATTGAGTCTACCTGAAGTTTGAGTAAGACCAAAATTCACATTTTGTCTCTCAAATTCCGATCCGGGAAGAATGGCATCGGCGTTCAAATTAGAAAGCGATAAGCTCATACCTCCATTTTCTCCACCGGTTGAAATTTTCACCGTGTTATTCCACTGATGACCATTACGATAGTATTCTCGAACCTTATTCGGCTGTGGTTCATATGGCACAGTCAGACCATCAAATAAGATATGTGTCCCACCCATTCTTTCGCCAAAACTCCAAACACCGGAAGTCGGCCCGGGAGAAGTCGGTCTCACGCCACCTTCACCTTGACCATACTCGTACTGATAATCCGTGAAATCAAGTGGCGTATCGTGGGTGAAGTTGGAGTTAAATTCTACTTGCAAGCCATTACCGTCAGCACGATTCTTAGTGGTGATCATGATGACTCCATCTTTCGCTCTTGCACCATATAGGGCAGACGCTGCGCCACCTTTCAGTACGGTCATAGTCTCGATGTCATCGGGGTTGATACTACTAAGACCGTCTCCACTATCAGAACGGCGATTCCTACCAACACTATTTCCTCCTCGCTGTACACCAAAGTTGCTATTGTCAATAGGCACACCGTTCACAACTACTAATGGGGAATTATTACCGCCAAAAGAAGAAACTCCGCGAATACGAATCTTACTACTACCCTGTGGGCCTGAGCCAAGACTGGTGATGTTTACCCCGGCCACTTTACCCTGCAGTACGTCCATGAATTTAGAGGATCTGTTTTCAGTAAGCTCATTAGGCTTAATCCGGGATACTGCGTACCCCAGTGTCTTTTGATCCTTCTCAATACCAAGGGCTGTAACCACCACTTCATTCAACTGCCTGATGTCGGTAGTAAGCGTCACATTGATGACGGTTTGCCCTGCAATTTCAATTTCCTCGGTATTGTATCCCGTGTAGGAAAAGACCAAAATCGTAGCGTCATCTGGAGTCTCCAAAGTATAGCTGCCATCGTAATCCGTTGCCGTGCCAATTCCAGTACCCTTTACCAGTACATTCACGCCAATGAGGGGTTCTCCACTGTCGTCGATAACTCTACCAGTAATGGTTGCTTGCTTTTCAAAGTGAACGGCAGCTCTGCTGATGGCCTTAAAATGATCTCTTGCTGAGGCACCTCTTGGTTGCAAGGAGATGTCATTCTTTTGCTCCAATTTGCTAATCTGATCAATCTTCTTGCGAAGTTTTCGCGCTGTCCGAGTTCCCGCTTTAGTATCCTTATAGATAATGACAAAGCGCTCATTCAGTGATTGATATTTTAAGTCGGTTTGATTGAGCAATCGCTCGATGGCTTTTTCAAGCGTTTCACCGCGGCGAAAGTTGAAATCAACCTTAACGTTCTTCAGCATTCTAGTCTCGTAGGAGAAGAATACTTCGTAGGTTTCACCCATCTCGTTTAGCACCTCTACCAGCGATTTCGCTTCCAGGTTGACCAGGTTCTCACCCTTATCCTCCGTAGCGTGCAGTACCACCGCCTGCAGGCAGATGATCACACTTAAGATGGACCAAAAAGTCGTTTTCCAAAAGTTAAGTCTTTGCATAATTTAAGATTGAACTAGCTATAGAATTGGTTTTTATTATTGTACAATGAATGTTTGTCCCTGTTGCCGAATCTCAAGGTCAACAAGTGTTTTATCCAAGATAGATATGGCTGTTTCCAAGGAAGCCGTCGGCATTGGAAACTCGATACTACGCTCATAAATTGAGTCGTCAGATACCTGAAACTGAACACCATAAATTTGTTCCATTTTAGTGATCACTTCTCTCAAGGGAGAATCATTAAAGGGCAACACACCATCCTTCCATGAGGTATGCAGTGCGGCCTCCACTTTGTTCTGCAATAAGAATGTCTTGCTACCTTTATCATAGGTGACCAAATCACCTGGCTGCATGAGCACGGTGGTATCAATGGACTCCAAGTGCAACCGAATCGAGCCATGATCTAGGTAGACCTGCATTCTGTCTTCCGAGGCATGAACATTGAATGCCGTACCTAACACTTCAACCAGAGCATCATCGGTTCGAACTTCAAATGTCTGATTGGCTTTTTGTTGCCTTTCAACATTGAAGTATGCCTCCCCTTCCAACCAAACGGTTCGTGGTTTATCTTGATGCCACGTTTGGTCTGACAGGTAGGTGATTTTCGAATTGGCATTGAGTCGCAATCGTGAGCCATCCAGAAATTCTACCGATCGCTGCTCTCCAAAACTCGTCTGCACAACCTTTGGAGTTGGTGCTGTAGGCCAAAAGTAAAAAGCAGAGGCCATCAATAGCGCAACTGCTGCAGCGGCTGACATCATCCAATTTATTTTTCTTGTCCGCTCCTTCCCGATAAGTTTCTTCCCACCAATGGATGATCTATGAACCGTTCCAATTTTCGATTGAATTTTATTAAAAATTCGATCTCGATCACCATTTACATGTTCATCCGATTTGCCTGAATCCTCCCATATCTTCATCAACAGGGAATCACTCGGGCGGTCATCATTCTCTTGAAGAAGGTTGAATAGGGTTTCTAGTTCCTCCTGAGAACATTCACCACGATACAGTTTTGCCACCAGCCTTTCGATCATCTATAGTGTTTAGATCATTACAATTAGTATCCAATACTCACCTGAGAAAGGATTAGTCATGATTCAAATTAAATGTAGAAAAACCTTATCTTTAGATAGTATCCTTACTGGAATGCCACCTTTTGGGTTGATTTGATTTTGCAATCGAACACTTGAGCGATTCCGATATGACTGCCAATTCTGAAGAATATCGCCATCTTGTTGAACTTCGTTGCGGAAACTCAGATAGTTTTCGTTGGCTATATGATAAATATTTTCAGCAAGTGTACAGTTTCTGTATCTCCCTGGTTAGAATACCACAGGATGCTGAAGAACTTACCTCTGAGGTATTCCTCATTATATGGAAAAAACGCAGAATCATTCAAGCAGATCACCAGCTGAAACCTCTTCTATTCAAGATCTGCAAAGATCTAACCTGGAATCATCTGAAACGGATTGCCAGGGACAAAGAACACCGCGGACGCTATCAAACACACTACGCGCTCAGATCTTACTTACATGGCGAAGAGGTCATCTTATTTCGAGAATATCAAAACACCCTCAAGAAAGCGATTGCAAAATTGACCCCTCAGCAACAAAAGGTTTTTCAGCTGAGATTTTTTCAAGGATGGGACTTAAATCAAATCGCAGCGGAATTGCACATTTCTAAAAACACCGTAAAAGTCCATTTAGCCAAATCCAAAAGGTTTGTGATGAGTTGTCTCACGCTGCTTCTTGCAGTTTCATATTGCATGCTTCTATTCTAGGGCCCCTTACCATTCGTCGATAGCTCAATTAATTTGAAAAGGGATCTCCACAAAATCTTGAGCGACGGTCGTGTTGTCCTCCTTTGGGATTGGTTGATCAAATAATCGGGTTAGATTGTTGCCAGCCAGGTCTTCGAGTCTTACCTCTACGCGAATTTCATAGGTGCCTGGTTCCCACAAACTGGTGGGATAAAACGAGCCAGCATTGGCCTCCGTATCTACGATGATTTTACCGGCAACTGTTTTTCTTTTTCGGTAAATCGAGATGCATTCTTGTAACAAAGGAAGGTCGAGATGCTCTAGAAAGCAAAGGTGTAGGGGGTGTGTCGTATTTCGCGCTGGCACATCCAATGTCCACCGAGCCGGATCGGGTTTGGTTCGATCAGCGGCACCGGCATAGTAAATCTTGCTGAATCCCGCATTCAACGACCTACCGTTTTTTGCTCGCCAAGATGGAGCAATCTGAATCTGATATCGTCGGCCCTGCTGCATCGGCATCCCATAGGCCTGATTCGGACCCAGCCCACGTTTTATGCGGCCCGGATCCAGCCATAAGGTCAGTGATGTTTGATCCTCACTCCACAACTCCGGATTTAAATCCAAAAAAAATCGGTCAAGGGAATCTCCCAAAGAATTGGTCACCGTGATAAATTGTTGAGAATGAAGTTCGCCCATGGCTTGATCAAAAACCAGATGCACTTTTAAAAGATTTTCAGGTACCGTATCGCACCTAGGATAAACACTCAGTAGCTTTGGAGTTCTGCCCCGGGATACACCCGCCACCAACGTATCAATCACCTCATTATTTTCTTTCAGTAGGTAGCGGTATGATGGTGTCAAAGGAACCGCAGATCTGAAAACCACTTTTTCTTCAACCTTTGACCATCTACCTAGAATGGGACGTGTAGAAGCAACCAAAGTCAATTCATATTCATCGGGCGATGCTAGCGGATTTACAATTTCGAGTCCAACGGCCTTTTCACCCTCCCAAATTAGTTGGCTCTGGCTCAAGCAACGGACACCCACTCCGCAAAAAACACCAATAATCAGAAGTGACTGAGCTACACTATAACCAACGATCTGCACTTGCCGTACGTAAATTTAGATCACCGTTTGACATCCGTTGCAAAAGTAAGAATCGGTGGTCATCATATTTATCCATCTGCTGGACCTGGACTAGAGGAAGATTGATAAACTCAATACCTGCAGTTCCACTATTCTCTTTAACAGGTTCGGTGAGCGAATCCCCAAAGGATTCTAATTTCTCGTAGCTAATCTTCATGAGCGCCCGGCTGCTGTTTGACATCAGAATGTATGATTTGCCACCTTTCTCCATACTGATAATATCAAGTGGTGTGTTTCTATTGCCAAGTTCGGCCACCGTTCGGCCGTGCACATGCGCCCCTTTTTTAAGCAAGTCTAGTGGAAAGAGGACGAGTGGTGTACAAGTGTAGCTGGCAATTACCGTCGGTGCTCCATTGATCATGGTGGCCATAAAAGTTTTAATGGGTGAGTGCGTTTCAAACTTGCCATGGGCAGCATGCCAGATTTCGAGGGTAGCCTGTTCTTGTTTGTCAGTAAATGGAAAAGGAATCATGCTTAGGGCAGAACTAAATTCTTGATTGGACAGACCGCTGACAAGTAATTTTCCATCGAAATAGTCCATATCTGAGATGGCCCATTTCCGCAGCGGCCTACCTCGGCGATCCTTTGCCCCGTCTCCAATTGGATTTGCCACCATGGTTTTGGAAAATTCAACCTTATTTAATGAAAAGTGACTGAGTTTCATTTGGTCCAGCTGGAGTAAGACGGGCGATCCATCCAGTAGATGGACCGCAAAGTAGACCTTATTGGTAGCAGGGTTGACGGCCATATCCTGGATGACAATTTGATCGACTGTGGTTCCCAGCGAATGGGCAATCAATTCATCTACTTTTTCCAAAGAAATATCCTCACTTTTTTCAACAACAGCATTATCCTTAGTATCGATGGCGAATATGGTTGCACTCTTTGAATCTCCAATAAACAGGATACCATTGGGTCCAAAGGTGAGCGCGTGCATGGATTTGATAGCTGGGGTGCCATTTTCAAAACCATAGTGATGTTCGCTGCTTGCCAGCACAAGAGCCAGGGTTGAGACAAGAATGCAGGGAAGTAAGACTAGTTTTCTCATGATCTGATTTTATTTGATAGGTAAAGAGCTGATCGTTAGAAATTCCTCAAATTACAAAATTGTCAACCTCACCGCTCGACAATACCTTTTTCTCTTCACCCTAGATTTCTCCCCCTCGGAGCAATGATGTAACTAAGGTTTATCCGCACCGATAAATTTTCGACGTCTTGTTTTAAGTGCCTGAGCTGTTTTTAGAGCGCCGAGTCTTAAAAAGGAAGTGTCGGATCCACTACCAATCACGGTAACCCCCAGCTCGCAATATTTTTGGTAATCATCTTCATCAACGAGCAAAATTCCAACGGCCTTGCCCGCATTCGTAGCTGCTGAAACTGTTTTTCGTACGGCATCCAGGTACAATTTATGATCATACTGTCCGAAAATACCAAGCGCTAGCGTTAGGTCTGCCGGACCCAAAAACAATAGGTCTACTCCCCTCAATTTCACAATCTCATCCAAATCAGGGAGTACTGAGGCCGTTTCAATCTGGAGAATTCCCAACGTATGGGCCTCTGCCTGATCGTAGTAGGTGGATGCCGAAGCACCATATTGAGTTGCTCTGATTGCAGGTGCCAGCCCTCGGGTGCCGAGCGGTGGATAGAACATGCTGTCCACAGCTCGTTTCGCCTGATCAAAATTTGCGATTCTGGGTACCATGACACCATCGGCTCCCAAATCAAGCACCTTTAGGATGGAGGAACTGTCATGATTTGGTATACGAACAAATACGGCCGTCTGAAACGCTTCTAAGGCATGCAATTGTGCCAGAAGGTCTGACATCGCTCCCTGTCCATGTTCGAGATCTATCATCACCCAGTCGAATCCGGCTTGGCCCATCAACTCAGCATTGCTGGCATTGCCCAGGCTCAACCAGGTACCATGCACAAGCTCTCCACGCTGAATTTTTTGCTTTATGTGTTCCATCACTTTCAATTTAGGAGTGACGCCTCAAACTCAGGTTTTCAACTTAGCTAGAAAAGTATTCCAAATTAACATAAAAACGGAGGCAACATCATTTTTGAAAAAACTGATTCTGAGTCACTCGAGCCGGAAGTGACCTGCTATCAACTACATCTTGCTACAAACCAATCCAAGACATTTCCACAACACAACATTTCCATGCAAATCAAGTGGCTCCACCAGCATCATATCTCTCTCGATAATTTCAATATTAAATCCGGCTGCTTCAATCACACGGCACAATTTTTCAACCGGATAAAAATCTTGCCAATGCTTGCGTTTCAAATAATTCAAGGGAGAAACCATGATCATTTTTGCACCGGACTTTAACACTCTGAGCATTTCCAACAGACCCTGATAAGGGTCATCAAGTCGGTCCAACAAAAAACTGTGCACTAGCAAATCCTGGCTGGCATCATCAAACGGCAGATCCTCTGCCTTAGCCAATCCCACTTGAAGATTACTCAGTTGCCTTCCCCGTACAATCCTAGAACCCATCCCCCGCGTTCCACCGTCAATTTTGATCGTGGCATGTTCCATCCAATACTCTTTGCTTCGCTTTAATAGTTGATAACTGTAATCGATTGACCAGCATGATATCTGGGGATTATTTTCGGCAATTGTACCAATAATTCGGCCTACCCCACCTCCAACTTCGAATATATGACGTGCCTCGGTTAGATCAGCATGCTTCATCACAAAGTCTAAGATGGGTTGCATGGGATAACCCATCCATAGGTCATCAGCTAGATGAAGGGCCGTCTGACGAGAGACCATGTCATCATAATTTTCGTAGGGATCTTCTTTAAACTCCTTCTCTGATTTGTGACAATAGAAGGGAATTCCTTGACGATGCCTGACTGGTTTTTTCAATCCTAAATTGGAACTAGTGCAGACTGAAAGGTAGAAAATAATGCAGGGTTGCAAGATCTAATCACAAACCTTGGAAAACCAGTGGTTCTTTTCCTCACCAAATTCATATTAGTAGTAATGGTCATATAACGAAATCGGCAATTGCTCGTTCGAATCCACCTATGGGGTTACTTTCTGATAACCGTCCTGGAAAACAAGTTTGGTAGGCTTGTCTTTGTAAAAAAAAAAACCACACTTTTCGCGAAGGTCTGATCAGAGTGATCCTGTATTTTTTCATCAATGTCATCAAGATCCGCTGCCCCATCGTAGTATAAATTTACTAATTGATCCTCAGCTGGATCGAAGGTTATCACCTCCATTACAAAAAAAATCGGCCGCCAGTGATCACCCTGATTCAAAAATGTATAAATGGAAAAGTTCACTAGATTTATGAAACGACAAATTGACCGTACACTGTGGATCAATCCATCCTCTCAAGTCTCCGCCCAGGAGATCGAGCCACCATAAAAAAATCTATACTAAGACATTTGGTTACTGTTCATCCCTTCATACTCAATAATCGCGGAGATATAAAGCAGGCCCGAGACGATTTTCGGGAGGCACTTATCGTATTATTTAACAATATCCGAAGATCGGATTTTGAATTGACGTGCAACGTCAAAACCTAATCTCTCTTCGGTGATGCGAAATCAGTGGCTCAAAAAGATTAATATAGGGATAAAAAAACTGGTCTCAATTAGTCATTAATTAGGATCCGAATAAAGAATTTATTATTGTGGCCACTGAAGATGTACAGAAAAAGTAAGATAATTGAAAGTAAACACCAACTCGTATCAATGGTACTGGAAATAATCAAGGAAGATTGCCATCAATTAATTATGAATTTCTATTTCAATAGAATCGATTTAATCGAATAATGGATCGATAAATGTCTATTTAGAATTATGAAAGTTGAACTACTATTCCTGATGCTGCTGGTATTTGCAATTGGTTGCTCACCCATTAAACAATATGCTGATGCAGCCCAACAATGGGAGCGGGACATGGAAATATTTGATTCCTTGTCCGTTGCAGATCCAGGATCAGATGAGGCCATTCTCTTTGCTGGAAGCTCCAGTATTCGGCTATGGGATGACATTGAAAGAGACATGAGTCCGTATCCGGTCATTAGGCGGGGTTATGGAGGTGCCGCATATTCTGATCTCGCATATTTCATCAATCGAATTGTAGCTCCCCTATCTTTTAAAGCTCTTGTGCTTTTTGCCGGAAACGACATTTGGGGACGGCCGGAAGATCGAACTCCATCAGAGATTCGTAAACTTGCAAACTATATCATTCGTCAGGTGAGCAGAAATAGGCCAGATCTCCAAATATTTATTATTGAGGTAACGCATGTACCCGCAAGGGAACATTTGGTACCTGACATCGACAAGCAAAATCAAGTACTCCGATCCCTTTGTAACCGTTCAGAAAATGTCCATTGGATTGCGACTCGAGATATTTATTTAGATGAAAAAAATCGAGTGAGAAGAGAACTATTTAGGACGGATGAGATCCATCAAAATAAACTGGGGTATCAACTTTGGACTGATGCCATCAAGAAAGAACTTCGACTCAAATTGTAAGATCACCCATCAGCTGAGATTATGACTACAGTTAATGTTTTTCCGAAATGGATTTGGATGGTCTACTTGATCCTCTTCTGCCTTACCGTCCCATGGTACTTTGATTCTGAGACAGCAATCACACTCGTTCTTGGATTACCTCTGTGGCTGGTAGTCAGCATTTTGATGATTTTATTAATGGCTCTGTTCACTGTTTGGGTCATCCATAGATTTTGGAAGGAATAGAAGCTTATGGATTTAGGTAGCCTGACCATTCTGTGTATAGCATGCTATTTGCTTCTTCTTATTGGCCTTGGGCTCTACGCCAACAGGCAACGGAAATCGAATTCTTTGAAGGATTTTTATTTAGCGGGAGGAAGTCTCGGTTCCTTTGTCTTGCTCTTTACACTATATGCGACTCAATATAGTGCCAACACCATGATGGTCACACCGGCGGAGGTGGTTCATCAAGGAATGGGGATGATCCTAATCCTGGGGTATATGACCGCCACTGTAATATTTTATTTAACCTTTGCACCCCAACTTTATAAGCTGTCGCGGAAGTTTGAATTTATCACTCCAGGAGACTACTTTGATCACCGGTTCAATCATCGATCACTTTCTCTTCTGGCCAATGTCATTTTGGTAATCGTTTCCATTAATTTTCTACTTTCTCAGCTAATGGCTATGGGCCATATTACCAATGGGGTGACCCATGGACAGATCCCATATTGGGCTGGGGTGCTTTTCTTAGCCTTTGTCGTGCTGATTTATGAAACCTTAGGCGGTATGCGCGCGGTAGCCTGGACCGATGTCATGCAGGGCATCATGTTGTTGGGAGGCTTGCTGGGTCTGTTTTTGATTGTCATGCCGAGCAAGCAAGAGCTAACCCATATTAGTGAGTGGCTGATTGAAAACGAACCAAGCAAAATCGGACTTCCCACTACATCATTTCAAACCTATTGGGTTAGTACCGTCTTGATGATTGGACTAGGGGCTGCTGTTTATCCACAAGTTGTTCAAAGAATTTATGCGGCAAAATCAGTACGGTCATTGAAGCAATCTTTAAGTGCTATGGTTTTCATGCCGCTGGCCACCGTACTGATCTTATTTTTGCTCGGTTTAATCAGCATCCCCTATTTTGCTGAAAACCCCATGGTCGCCCGGGATGCAGCACTTCCCGAAATGCTGCGCCATTGGGGTCAAGGTGGAGGCTTTACCATGGCACTATGCATCATGGTCATTGTGGGGTTACTCGCTGCAATCATGTCTACAGCTGACTCCGTATTGTTATCGCTCTCATCAATTATTGCAAAAGATATCATCGGTAAATCAACCTCGCAACACATGGAGAGTGAGCGCCTCACCGCCCTTGGCAAAAAAATCTCATGGATCATTATGATCTGCATGGTTGCGGTGGCCTTGCAACCCCAAATAACTCTCTGGGGTCTGATCGAATTAAAAATGCAAATTCTGATTCAGATCGCACCCCTATTTCTCCTTGGATTGTACCAACCAAAAATTTCATCCAGAGCGATGATGATTGGTCTAACGGTTGGATTTACTATTGCCGTGGTCATGTTTCTGATGGATATAAAGACCCTGGGGGGCATTCATGTAGGCTTGATTGCCTTTATGATTAACATGGTGTGTTGTGTGTTAATTTCTCATTTCCAAAACGAAAAATTAGCGTAGTAAGACGACATCCTGAACGAGTTCCACAACACTGTCATCGAGTAGGGTTAATTTGACGACGCATACATAGGTACTCATACCGTGATCAGCCCCGTCCCAGGCATGAAGGACACTTTCTGATGGTAGAAATTCACTGGATTGAAACACCTTATGACCCCACCGATTAAAGAGGTTGAAGGAGAGACTTCGAATAAAATTCTCACGGGGAAAAATCTGGAAGAAATCGTTGGTGCCATCAGAGTTTGGTGAAAAAGCGCTCGGAATGTAAACTTGACCCTCGAATAACGAACGACAAGCTCGATCTCCCATCGCGGCAGACAACTGGATGGAATCAGAAATCCAGCATCCATCTTGATCGGTGAGGCGAAAAGTATACCAGCCAGCCGACAAGCTATCCCGAACTAAATCTCCAGCGAAAACATCCCGTTGCCACGAGATTTGCACCGGATCAAAATCTATCGGTGTCAATCTGATCTGTCCATCATTGACAAATAGGCAGGAAGGTTGCCGCACTGAGGCCTCGTACGACGGCCGCCTCAATACAGGTGTAATCGATGTCGGTAATTCACCTACACAAAATCGATCTCGAAAGGACAGAAAGTTGATCTCAGAACCAGAACCGACGGGCAGGGTAAATGGCGAATCGTTTATTCCATCAAATGAATAGGATGTCCCATCCTGCTGAAATGAGAGAGACCAGGGTGCCACCCCTTCAAAATCGAGCTGAATACTACCCAGACTACTGGGTTCACAAAAAAAAGGATCCCCGAGAATTTTCATGTGTGGTGGCTCACGAAAAGAGATTTGTGTATTCGCTGAGGCTCTTGCTCCGCAAAAATCTTCCACCACCAATGATAAATCCGTAATCGTGTCCAAGGTTAGTCCAACAACCTCAGTGGTATCTCCCGTGCTCCATTGATAAGTAAATGGAGCCGCGCCACCAACAACCTCTCCCCTAAGTTCAAAAGGTTGGGATTGACAAACTGCTACCGGATCCATCTGAACGTCAAAGGGGTAATCAGAATCTCCTAAGTACAAAATGGCAGTATCACGCTCAATGCAATCGCAAGAAAAATATTCAACCACCAGGATGATGGTTTCCACAGGTTCCGCTAAATCATCAGCAATGACTCGAATCGGTACTTCAGCCGTTGTTTGGTTGGCTGGTATCAGAATGCGCCCAGGCAGTTCTTCATAATCCAGACCACCTATCGCAGTTCCACCAACACTGTAGTTGAATACTTCTGCTACCGTATCACGAGTGAAGATCCGCTTCTCAAATACGAATTTTGCATCGAGGCAATTCTCAAAAAATGTTTCTCCAATCGTATCTCCTACCCAGCTTGTTACGTCTACCGCAGAACCCAAGTCAAAACTATTGGCTGCCAAAAAAACACCAGAGTCCAAAATGTCATCAGCAACATCGCCGACCACTAATCTTAGGTGATAAGTCTGACATGGAATCACAGGAATTGTCGCCCTCATTCGTACCGTATAACCATCAAATTCGATGCGCTGTAAATCTTCGGGCTTAAAAGGTAAATTGCATGCTGCGGCATCGATGGGAGTCAAGTTAGATACATAAAGTGACTCATTGGTTTTATGATTAACCGTATTAATGGACACTTTCTCTTGGGTACTAGGAATAACGGCCACATTGATCCCACTACTTTCGAACTCTCCATTAATACCCGGACCACTAGCGAAGAAACCAAAGACGTCATTAAAAATATCATCAACAAATTCACAATACTCTTCCGAAGCAAAGACATAGTCAAAAGTCACCACGTCTGCATTAGGCACAAAGTCGAATTCAAGACCGACGGCATCTTGAACAGGCCGACTTGCCAGTCGCTGCAAATCTGGATCTGACCCCTGATTTAATTGTCCCGTGTTGTCCGGAAGTTTATTTGTAGTAGCAATATTATTCAAGAATCCGGTCGAAAATACAATTCCGGATTCCATACCCAGTACCGACCCAGCTCCACGAAAAGTACCAATATTTCCAGCCGCACCGATACTCTTGATGTTGCTCACATTCCTGCATTGTCCTTGTTTGATAAAATCACGGCGAATAATGGAGTCTAAATTATCTTGGTTGAATACCTTAAAGTCCTCCTGGGCATCGAGAAGTATGACCGTTAAAGCAAGTAATAGAATCAAGCAGGATTTCACAACGTACAATCGGAAGCTTCTCTAAGCAAACGATTGACAAGCCGCTAATGTTTAACGACCACTACAGCAGGGCAAAAGCAAGGATGCCGGGAATTATACTTCTCAAATCTCAAGGGAGTCATTTCCAGTTGCCTTTAGTACCTTCAACCTCAAGTTTAAAGCTCTATCTCATGAAGAAGTTTACCCTCTTCCTCCTATTTTTCTCTTATTCACTTGGGCAATGCCTTCAACTTCAAGCCCAGGAGACCTTCCAAAGAAATGACGTAAAAGATCAAAGATCAGGTGCTTACGCATTCATTAATGCGACCATACATGCAGATCCAGTCACTGCGATTGAAACGGGAACCATGTTGATACGCGAAGGGGTGATAGAGGCGGTCGGTAAAGGACTGGAGGTTCCGGCAGGCTATCAGGTGATCGATCTGAGGGATAAGCATCTCTATCCTTCTTTCATAGATCTTTACTCACATTATGGTATGCCGAAGGTAAAGCGACCCAAGGGGGGTGGATTTAGTGGTCCGGAGGTCATTGATCCCAAGACTAAAGGACCTTACAATGCGAACGATGGCATTAAGGCTCATTTTCGATCTAGTACAGCCTTTCAAATCGATAATAAGGTGGCCGGTCCGTTGCGGAAAACCGGCTTTGGCAGTGTCCTAACGCATCGTCCTGATGGATTTGCCAGAGGAACGTCATCCCTTGTGTCTCTAGGTGAATCCAGCGCCAACAAAGTGCTTCTGCAGGAAGATGCTGCGGCGCACTATTCATTCGATCGAGGGAGCTCCACACAGAGTTATCCACGATCGATGATGGGCTTCATATCACTCTTAAGACAGACCTACCTTGACGCCGAATGGTATGGCGGCCAGGATCCCAGACCTTTTTTGGACAAATCTCTCGAGGGTTGGATTGAGAGCCAGGAGCTTCCCCAGATCTTTGAGGCAAATAGCTGGATCAACGCGCTACGAGCTGACAAAATTGGTGACGAATTTGGCATCCAATACCTGATAAAAACCGGAGGAAATGCGTATCAAAGAATTGAAGAAATCAAAAAATCAAAAGCGACCTTAATCGTGCCTTTGAATTTTCCGGCTGCTTTCGATGTAGAAGACCCCATTGATGCAGAAAAGGTATCTTATAAAGACATGCTTCATTGGGAATTGGCACCAACCAATGCCGGTCAATTGGAAGAAAATAATATTCCTTTTGCACTGACTAGCCATGGTCTGAAAAATCAAAAAGACTTCCTCAAGAATCTACGTACAGCGATTGGATTGGGCCTTTCTGAACAAATGGCTTTACATGCATTGACGACATTGCCAGCTCAAATGATTGGCATGGAAGGGCGAATCGGTTCACTGAAAAAGGATATGATTGCCAATTTTCTAATCACTGACGGTCCTATTTTTGATGAAAAGACAAAACTACACGAAAACTGGATACAGGGAACGGCCTTCAAATTTGAAGCGCTCTCGTCGACAGATTTTGCCGGAAATTATGCTTTGATCTATAACGAACAAGAATCACATCTTGAGATCACGGAAAGCAACGGTAAATATAAAGCAGCATTAATCATCGATGATTCTACCCAGATCAATGTAAACTTGACGCTGTCAGAGGAGCTAATCACACTCAGTTTCGCACCGTCGGATGTTTCCGACCAAAAAGTTCGGTTGAGTGGATGGAGAGATGGAGAGGGCTGGGCAGGAAAAGGGCAAGATCACCATGCTGATTGGTTTTCATGGCGTATGAATAAGACAGGCGACGCCGAAGCAAATGACCGTGCATCATCAAGTTCGCAAAAAGATGAAGTGGATCAAGATTTAGGGCAAATCATTTACCCATTCTTAGCCTTCGGTATTGAGAAGAGACCCGAGCCACAACATTTGCTCATCAAGGATGCCACCGTCTGGACCAATGAAGCTGAGGGTATTTTGAATCGATCCGACGTGAGGATCCGGAATGGCAAGATTGCTGAAATTGGTCAAAGCCTTGCGACCGATGGAGCGATAGAAATTGACGGCAGTGGTAGACATTTGACCTCCGGAATCGTAGATGAGCACACGCACATAGCTGGGGGCGGCAACGATGTGTTGACAAATTCTGCCATGGTGCGCATTGGTGACCAAGTAAATTCTGAAGACATTAATATTTACCGAGGCTTGGCCGGTGGGGTGACTGCAGTTCAAGTATTGCATGGTTCTGCCAATCCGATTGGAGGCCAGTCAGCTCTAATTAAGCTGAGATGGGGAGCATCTCCGCAAGATTTGAAAATCAAAGGGGCGGATGAGTACATCAAATTTGCACTCGGGGAGAATGTGAAACGCAGTAGAAATCCACAGTCCATCAGATATCCTCAAACGAGGATGGGGGTGGAGCAGGTGTATGTTGATGCCTTTACGAATGCCCTCAACTATGAGAAAGAATGGCTAGCCTATGAAGCGCTGTCTATGGCAGAAAAGAAAAATGCCATCAAACCTCGTCGGGACCTGGCCTTGGAAGCTCTCCTAGAAATCATAAATAAGGAGCGATTCATTACCTGCCACTCTTACGTCCAATCTGAAATTAACATGCTGATGCACGTGGCAGATCGCTTTAATTTTAAAGTAAACACGTTCACCCATATCATGGAGGGCTATAAAGTCGCTGATAAGATGGAGGCGCACGGAGCCGGGGGATCCAGTTTTTCAGATTGGTTTAATTATAAATGGGAGGTTCGCTATGCCATACCTTATAATGCTGCAATCATGCATCAGGAAGGAGTGGTTACAGCCATCAATTCAGATGATGCAAATATGGGCAGACGACTAAACCAAGAGGCCGCAAAATCTATTAAATATGGCGGCATGAGTGAAGAAGACGCACTTAAATTAGTGACACTTAATCCCGCCAAATTGCTGCACTTGGATCATCGCATGGGTAGTATCAAACGTGGAAAAGATGCTGATCTGGTGCTTTGGACGGATCATCCGCTTTCCATTTATGCCCGAGCAGAAAAAACCATCGTTGATGGAGCGATCTATTTTGATATAACCGAGGACCAAAGTCGTAGGGTGGCATTGCGAAAAGACCGAGGGCGGCTCATCCAAAAAATGATTGCTGCGAAGAAAGCCGGTAACCCAACACAAAAGAAAACGTCGAAGATGAATATGCTGATCCATTGTGAAAGTGTACTTGGTGAAGAAAACTTTCATGAACATTAAATATCACAACGGGAAATACAAGTAGATATCTCGAACATTTTGACCGCCCATATCCTCTTTAAAATTCTGACATGAAAAAATTCTCGATCATATTTTTAGGTATCACTTTTTCTTTACCGGGAGTGATATTATCTCAAACACCCGTACCTGCAGAAGTCCAATCACAACCCATTGTTATTAAAGGCGCCACCGCACATCTCGGCACGGGGAATATTATAGAAAATAGCATCATTGCTTTTGATCAGGGCAAAATCACCTTGGTGGCAGATGCTTCGAACACCGAAGAACCCTCCGGACATCGCCTTATTGATGCATCGGGAAAACATATTTACCCCGGGTTCATACTTGCCAATTCTCAAATTGGTTTGACGGAAGTGGCCGCAATTAGAGCGATGACAGACTTTAGGGAGACCGGCCAAATCAATCCAAACATCCGCTCCGTCATCTCCTACAATACCGACACTGAACTGGTTCCGGCTCTGCGCTTTAATGGCATTTTGATCGCAGAAAGTGCACCTACTGGCGGACTCATTTCAGGCACTTCATCGGTCATGGAAATGGATGGTTGGAATTGGGAAGACGCTTGCCATACCATGGATATTGGCATCCATCTAAATTGGCCTCAACGCACGAAACGCGATTTTGATTTCAACACATTTACCGTCAACGAAACACCAAATAAAGATTATCAAAAACAAGTCGACGCCCTCACTAAACACTTCCTGGATGCTAAGGTCGCTAAGGAGGAAAATGTCCATAATCTCAAATTAAGGGCACTAGAAGAATTATTTACCGGTAATAAAATATTATTTATTCATGCCGCTGGTGCAAAGGAAATAATTGAGGGCATTCGATTTGCGCAGTCGCAAGGTGTGCAGAAAATTCGCTTGATCGCAGGCACCTCTGCAAGCTACGTCAGTGAGTTTTTAGCTGAGCATCAAATCCCAGTGATTTTGCCGCCTACCCATACCCTACCTAGCCGTCCCGACCAAGACATTGACCTTCCCTACCGGTTGCCATTTTTATTGTCAGAGCAAGGAGTACAAGTTAGTCTGGCCCATCAAGGCAGTCAAGGGAATGCACGCAACCTGCCATTTTACGCCGGCACTGCAGTGGCTTATGGCATGGATAAGGAAAAAGCATTGCAAATGATCACTTTACATCCGGCCACGGCATTGGGGGTAGCAGATCGATTGGGAAGTCTCACGATCGGCAAGGATGCCACTCTTTTTATATCAAATGGAGACGCGCTCGATGTTCGAGGCAACGTATTGACCCATGCCTTTATTCAGGGAAGAGAGATAGATCTTTTTGGAAAACAACAGCAACTGTTTCAAAGGTATTCTAATAAGTATGGCCACTAGGAGAAGTTAATCCGAATATTTATTGGTTGAATTCCCATTTCACTGAGCAGCCGCTGGTGCGTTCTAGAGATCACATACCACGACATGTTGAGCCCAAGATCTCCAGGGAAAATTCAGCCCTGGGGGTAAACTTTTAAGAATATCCGGCATTGAGCAATAATTCCTATTTTCACAGGCCATTAAATTAAGATCTCAAATGAATGGAAGACCAGGTTTTGTACACATGGTGTACTTTTGGTTAAATGATGATGTCACCGAGACAGATCGCCTAGCTTTTCACGAAGGAGTTCAAGAGCTAGCTCATTGCAAGACGGTCCAAAATGCCTTTATTGGGCCACCTGCCATGACGCCTCGTGATGTCGTTGATAATAGTTACGACTATGCCCTCTTGGTTCATTTTGCAACAAAAGAAGATCATGATGCGTACCAGGAGGATCCCGATCATCATAGGTTTATCAATGCCTACAAGCACTTGTGGGCCCGAGTTCAGGTATACGACCACCTACCTGTGAAATAACAACTGGTATTTTTACTTGAACCCCAATTAGCCACATAATTAGTTCACGTAAATCCAGAAAAAATGGAAAATTTAGACTACTACCTCGAAAGGGCCATTGACTTTCTACCCACCCTAGTGTTGGCGCTGTTTGTTTTAATCATTGGGTGGCGGGTCACCAAATGGCTGGGAAAGACCTTCGATCGATTTATGCAAAGGAGAGAGATGGACGACGCCATCCGGCCATTTCTAGTCTCACTCGTCACCATTCTACTACAAGTACTACTTATCTTCAGTGTTGCAGAAATGGTCGGTGTTAAGACGGCCTCCTTTATTGCCATATTGGCTGCTGCTGGGTTTGCGGTGGGTATGGCACTACAGGGTAGTTTAGGTAATTTTGCGGCAGGGGTCATGATTCTCTTTTTTAAACCCTATCGGATGGGAGATATTGTAGAGGTTGCCGGCATGAAAGGTAAAGTCACGGCCATCCAGATATTTAATACCATTTTGGTAACTCCAAAAAATGAGACGGTCATTGTGCCCAACAGTTCGGCCATTGGAGATAAGATCATTAACTTCTCAACCGAAGGAAATACCAGGGTGGATTTGTATACCCACATGCCCTATGAGGAGGATTTTGCTAAGGTACGAGAGATCATTATGGACATTGTGAATAAGCATCCACTGATCTTGAAGGAGCCCTCTTCATCCGTAGATATTGAAATGTATGATACCCATAACATCCAAGTCGGGGTATTTGTATTTTGCAAAGCTGAGGATTATTGGACCGTTTTCTATGACCTGAACAATGCCATTAAACCAGCTCTGGGCAAAAACAATATTCGCGTGGCCTATAGCGAGGGTGTGGAACTAGGTAAAATCGGGACAGAATAACAGGACGAAGTCCGGTCTAATACAATTCAAATTGCACCAGGCGGCATTCTAGCGGACCATTGAAAAGTATCCATTTCTTGGTGGGTTTCAATCCGACATGCTTGATGGCACGAAGGTGTGACGATAAGATAAGAGCCTGCCAGCCAGTCCAGTGTCGTTTGAGTTGGTCGCCGATTTTTTTGTAAAAATCGACCGCATCATTTATTCTTATTCGCTCGTCGTAGGGCGGATTGAAAATCAATATTCCCGAATCTGAAGGTTTTTCCAAAGCAAAGAAATTTTTGGACCTCCAGTGAATGTTCTGAATTCCGGCATTCCTTGCGTTGCTACGAGCTGCCCGCAAAACATCGGTGTTTTTGTCTGCACCTATGATCGTAGTGTTTCTCTCTGATACAGCTTCAGCCGTTTGCATGATGTTTTGCCAAGCACGTCGATCGAAATCACAATAATGCTGAAATCCGAATTCAGTGCGAAGGAACTGCGGTGATCTATTACTCGAAATCAAGGATGCTTCGATGGGTATGGTACCAGCACCACACATGGGATCGACCAGGGCCTGATCGCCGCTCCAACCCGAGAGCTTAAGAATGCCAGCGGCAAGAACTTCATTTAAGGGTGCATCTCCGGTCTTGAGCCGATATCCGCGTTTAAATAGTGAATCACCCGATAAGTCAAGAGAAATGACACAGTCATCATGTTTAATAAACAAATCAATCCTGACATCGGGTTGCTTTGAAATGGATGGCCGACGTTGATACTTATCTCGAAATTGATCAACTACCGCATCCTTGGCCTTCAGTGCGAGGTAGTGGCTATTTCTAAACAAATCAGAATAGCAGACTACCCTCACTAAAAAAGTCTTTTTTATGTCGAATTGCTCATGCCAGCAAATGGATTGCATCAATTCGTACAAATCGCTTTCACGCCGAACTCTACCCTGTATGAGTGGGCGCAAAACTGATATTGCCGTCCGGCAAAAATAATTCAATCGATACCCTAAACTCAACGATCCCACGCAAGACACCGCCCGATTATGCGCCACGACCTGCTCACCACCGAGCGCAATTATTTCATCGACCAAAACACTTTCCAGGCCATGAAATGTCTTTACTAAATATTTAACCTGCATCGCAAGAGATCCATCTTAATTTAAAGCCCACCACCATCCAGTCGGTACGCTATACCTGCATTACTCCATTATGAAACCTGGTGATGGGTTGCTGATTGGCCGCTTCAATGCCCATCGAAATCACCTTCCGTGTTTCTACAGGATCGATGATGGCATCTACCCACATGCGAGCCGCAGCATAATAGGGCGAGGTCTGAGCATCGTAGGTTGACTTGATTTTTTCAAATAGGGCTTTTTCCTCCTCGGGCTGAGGTGGATCGCCTTTGGCTTTCAATTGATTCACTTGAATATTCGTCAAAACCTTGGCAGCCTGGGAACCACCCATGACTGCAATTCTCGCTGACGGCCATGCCACAATTAGCCTTGGATCATAGGCCTTACCACACATGGCATAGTTGCCTGCACCATATGAGTTGCCAATGACAATGGAAAACTTTGGAACGGTGCTATTGGCCACTGCATTCACCATTTTTGCTCCATCTTTAATGATACCTCCGTGTTCTGATCTGGTCCCCACCATAAAACCGGACACATCATGCAAAAATACCAAGGGCAATTTCTTTTGATTACAGAGCATGATAAAACGAGCAGCTTTATCAGCCGAATCTGAATAGATCACGCCCCCAAACTGCATTTCCCCGGTCCTAGTTTTCACGACTTCCCGATTGTTAGCTACAATACCGACCGCCCAACCATCAATATTGGCATAGGCACAAATAATTGTTTTACCGTAATTCTCCTTGTAATACGTAACTCTAGCATCATCAACTAAGACTCTGATGATACTTTGCATGCTGTAGGGCTTGGCACGATCCTCGGGCAAAAGGCTATACAATTCGCTGGATTCTTTTTTGGGTGGTAGGGGTTTTGCCCGGATGAATCCCGTTTTTTCTCCCGGTGCAATCTTCAATATCAATTCTCTAATTTGGCTCAGACAAGCAGTGTCATCTGGGACTCGATGATCGATGATTCCCGAAATCTCACTTTGTGTGATCGCACCACCGAGCGTTTCCTGATCGACCTTTTCTCCAATGGCAGCCTTGACGAGATAGGGGCCCGCAAGGAAAATGGATCCCGTACCGTCCACGATCAGAGATTCATCCGACATGATTGGTAAATAAGCGCCACCAGCGACACAACTACCCATCACAGCAGCTATCTGAGGTATCCCCAATGCCGACATTTTTGCATTGTTCCGAAAGATTCTGCCAAAGTGCTCCTTGTCGGGAAAGATTTCGTCTTGCATGGGCAAAAAGACTCCCGCACTATCTACTAAGTAAATGATGGGAATGTTGTTTTCCATGGCAATCTCCTGTGCACGTAAGTTCTTCTTGCCCGTCATGGGGAACCAAGCACCGGCCTTCACCGTAGCATCATTGGCAACTACAATAACCAGTCGTTTATGAATGTATCCCATCACCACCACAACTCCTGCCGCCGGAGCTCCCCCATTGTCTTGGTACATTCCATAGGCAGCCAAAGCTCCGATTTCCAGCTGGGGAGTTTGGTCATCGAGCAGGTGTGCAATCCTTTCGCGGGCGGTCAGTTTGCCCCTTGAATGTTGTTTTTCAATGCGCTTTTTGCCGCCCCCTTCAGAGATCTCATCCAAGCGATGCATCAGTTTCGCTACCTCTAGTCGGTGGGCATCGTCATTCTTACTTCTTTCCAGATCAATTTTTGCCATTCTTATTTACATCTTGAAATAAGTTTCTCATTTATACAACAAGATAATAGAATCTAAATCGGAGCAGAAACCCTGACGATCAGTAGGTTCCAAGATAACGTCGAATGGCCCATTCCAGAATCAATAGGCCGACCAACACATAAAAAATCCATTTGAGATTTATGGCGTTCCGACTTTGAATGATCTGGTAAAAAATGGGCTTTAAGCCAGCTTCATTCTTAATGAGATCAGACAGTTGGGACACCTCCTGCGGAGCAATCATTTTCCCGTTTGTGCTGGTGGCTAGTTGAGCCAGCAGTTCGTGATTGGCGACGGTGGCATAACTCTCCTTTTCAATGGCCTGTACACTAAACTGTCCAGATGCTGTGTAACGCTCACCTTCATATTGAGTGCTCGCGGTCCAACTGTAATCACCAACGGGAAGCTTGCCGGCATTGAGATAATAGCCTTGATTTTTCTTGGAAAATCCGAAATCAAAGGATTCACGGCTACTGTTTGTAATCGACATGGTCACCCCAGGTTCATTTATGAGCTCGTAAGACTGATTATAGAGCTCAGCATCAAACAAGGCGTCTTCATTCTCGGCCAGGAGATTCTTGGCTTGATACACGCGAAATTTGCGCTTGTCTTCCTTAAGGGAAATGTATTGAATGGTCTTAAGTATCAACTCATCAAACACTTCGGTATTCTCATGTTGCAGATAGTCGTACAATCTCCACCTCCACAGACCTTCAGCGCAGATTATCCCAGATTTAACGCCTCCGGTTTCGCCGATTACCCACAATGGAAAATCTGTATCTACCTTACCCACGCGCTGTTTGAGAAGCACTTCAGCACCAGGACTGACGGAAAACTCTCCAAAGGGAGCATCGAGGGGGGCAAATTGGCTTATGGTCTGAATTAATTTATCACTGGACGTAAACAACGAAAAACTGCCATTGTGAATCGCCTGTACCACATTGGAACTGCCACCCTTGACTTTAATGGAAACCAATGGTTGAAAATCATTGGTACCCGGAATGTTTGATTGGTTACCAACAATGACCAATTTTGGTATTTGCAATTCATTGATCTTACGTAGCGTTGCCACCGCATTCACGGATCGGGTTGGCAACTGGTGCAGGATTACAAAGTCAAAGTCCTCCAGATTGCTGCTAAATTTGCGAATAACGGCCGACTCAATGACATAATTCTTGTTTTGTTCCAAGCTATTGGCTAGGGCGGCTACATCCGGATGGGGACTCGCTGCCAAAATCAAGATTTTCTGGCGGGCATCAATCACATCAATAAAGAAATCTTTTCGATTATTGACATAACTTTTTTCACCACCCAGGCTGGAGAGACTAACCCGATATCTTTGTAGACCAATCTTCTCTTGGGGAATTGATAATTCAATGGTCGTAAAGAAATCTTCCTCCAAAATCTGAAAGGTCGTGCTTTCTACAGGTGTGTTGGCCTCGGATTCGACTGCGGAAACTTGCAGAGTCACATTTTGACCATAAAGATTGTAGGCCGAGACATCTACCTGAATGGAAGACTTATCTCCCAAGTAGGCGATGTTGTTATGAAAAACTTGCCGAATATATAGATCCCGATCTGGTGTAGTATCACCCAATGCCACGGTGTAAATGGGAGCCGTAAAGGCTTTATTGGCATAGAGTGGATCGGTTCCTTCATTAAATATGCCGTCAGAAGCGTAGATGACGGCACCTAGGTTTTGATCTGCGTAGAGGTCACTGACGTACTCCAAAATCGTGGATTGGTTGCTTGATTTATCCCTAAAATCACCTTTCAGCCCTTCGCGAATCCCTTCTCCAAAGGCATAGGCTCTCACCTCATAATCCTGTTCAAGATCCTGAATCACTTGTTGCAGATCTCCAAAGTATTGTCTTAAGGCCACAGAATCCATTTCTGATTTGATGGATGCGCTCTCGTCCTGTGCCACCACAATAATGGGTTTCTTGCTCTCATTGCGACTGTTCTTTAGCACTGGGGAAAGGAGCAAAAAGCTCAAGAGTGCAACGGCCAGAAATCGGAGGGCACCCAACAACACTTTCGGGAGGGTCCCTGCGGTGGGAAAATTACGATCACGATGGTACAGCACCAGAGCAAAGATTAGCCCCAGCCCGATGCAAAGAAGGATGTACCACAGCGGATATTGAATCTCTAGATTACCCAAATTGAGATCGGTATTTTAGCAGCGCCAAAGTTAGGAATCGACCCAGACTTGCCAAGGAATTGCTATCAAAGTCTTGAGGAGTCCGCCCAACGAAACGCCGATCATCTCTCTTGAAAGACAAAACGAGTCCATTTATTTTGTAACATAGGTAACTTTTGCCTGAGGGAGGCGTTATTTTAGTTGAAAGCAAGCAAGAATTCGATGAACAAGAGGAACACATTTGTAATACTATTGGTCTTGTTGAGTCTGGCCTTCAAGCTGGAAGCAGCCTACATCATGCTGCCAATGGACCCAGATCAAAAGGATCATTTGAAAGCCTATGGCATCTGCTATTGGGTGCTCGACAAGGGGGCCGAAGCTTGGTGGTTACTGAACTACCGCGGTGGTAGCTTTGTTTTCAGACACAATCCTCTATTTGAAAAGGAATGCCAAACCAGGGACGTTTCTTTTGAAATTCTGCCTGATGCAGCCTTCAATGCGATTTTGGAAGAGATTCAAAGCCCATCCATCAATCAAGATGCCATCAAGCTTGAAGTAGCTCCAAAAATAGCTGTTTATACCCCAGACTTTAATGAGAAAGGAGAAGAAGTGCAACCTTGGGATGATGCGGTAACCATGGTCTTAACCTATGCTGAGATTCCTTATGAGACCGTTTACGATAATGAAGTATTGGATGACAAACTCGCTCAATACGACTGGCTCCACTTACATCATGAAGATTTCACCGGTCAATATGGCAAGTTTTATCGGACCTACCACGCTTTCAATTGGTATCGAGAAAACCAGAAGAAGATGGAGAAGCTGGCTGCGGATCACGGATTTGCCAAGGTCTCACAATTGAAGTTGGCGGTGGCAAAAAAGATTCGGAAATACGTCATCGGCGGTGGTTTTATGTTTGCGATGTGCTCGGCAACGGATACATATGACATAGCTTTAGCTGCTGAAGGCATTGATATCTGTGCCGACATTTATGATGGGGATCCCGCTGATCCCACTGCCCAGCAGAAACTTGATTTTTCCAAGACTTTTGCCTTCGAGAATTTCGACCTGATCAAAAATCCGCTGTATTATGAGCACTCGACCATTGATAATCGAAATCGAAAAGTCACACCTCAAACCGACTATTTTACCCTTTTCGACTTCAGTGCCAAATGGGACCCGGTGCCGACTATGCTCACGCAAAATCATACCCGTACCGTCAAGGGCTTCATGGGTCAATCGACATCTTTTCGCAAGCAGCACATTCGCTCCAATGTCTTGATCCTCGGAGAAAATAAGCCTGCGAATGAGGCGCGTTACATTCACGGAACACTGAATGAGGGACAATGGTCATTTTATGGCGGACATGATCCGGAAGACTATCAGCATTTTGTGGGAGATCCAGATACCGATCTCAGTTTGCATCCAAATTCGCCGGGCTATCGATTAATTCTCAACAACGTGCTTTTTCCAGCAGCCAAAAAAAAGAAGCAGAAAACCTAACCTCCAGGTACTGAGTTTTTGTGCGGCACTGGCCCCGGTCTAAGACTGGACTGGGATCTCTTGAAGCTAGTGCTGAACGGTAAAATGTAGCAATATTCTTATCTTCCGACCGTACTGAACTAAGACACCATGATGAGATCTAAAATTGCCGGCATTGGTCATTACGTGCCAGAGAGAGTCGTAAAAAATTCGGAACTGGAAAAATTGATGGATACCTCTGATGAGTGGATCCAGGAGCGAACCGGTATTAAAGAAAGGAGGTTTGGCATCCGACATGAAGAGACGACCACGACGATGGGTGCCCTGGCCGCTGAAAAAGCGATTGCCGATGCAGGCATTGAAAAAAATGACATCGATTTTATCATTTTCGCCACGCTAAGCCCAGATTATTTTTTCCCAGGATGCGGTGTCTTGGTACAAAGAGAACTGGGACTGTCGGACACTGAGATCGGAGCGCTGGATATTCGCAACCAATGCTCTGGCTTTGTGTACGGCCTATCGGTAGCAGATCAATTCATCAAAGGTGGCGTCTATAAAAACGTATTGTTGATTGGTTCAGAAATGCATTCGATGGGCCTCGATTTTTCCACCAAGGGTCGAAATGTGTCAGTGATATTTGGTGATGGAGCGGGTGCCGTAGTGCTGCAACCAACCGAATCGGAAGATCAGGGAATACTCACCTCCCGGCTGCACTCTGATGGCAGGCATGCTGAAGAGCTCGCATTCATCAGCCCTGGGTGCCACGGTGGCTATCATGGCAAGATGGAAGCATATGGATTCTCGGATAATGCGTTTGATACGGTTTTTATCACTCAAAAAATGCTGGACGACGATCTCATTTATCCAAATATGAACGGAAAATATGTTTTCAAATTTGCTGTTCAAAAGTTTCCAGCGGTGATCATGGAAGTTTTGCAGGCCAATCAATTGCAGCCCTCAGATCTTAATTTGTTAATACCCCATCAAGCCAATTTACGCATTGCACAATTTGTGCAACGCACCCTCCAACTGAGAGACGACCAGGTCTACAACAATATACAGAATTATGGAAATACCACAGCTGCCTCCATTCCAATTGCACTTTCGGAAGCTCGTGATTTAGGCAAAGTAAAATCAGGCGATTTGGTCTGTCTGGCTGCCTTTGGGAGTGGATTCACCTGGGGAGCTACGCTGCTGCGATGGTAGGTGATATGAAGGTTGATATCCTGGCCATTGGTGTCCACCCTGACGACGTTGAACTCAGTTGTGCTGGCACCATTTTAAAACATCTTGCTGACGGTTATTCTGCGGCCATTCTTGACCTGACAGCCGGAGAATTAGGCACCAGGGGATCAGGGCCACTGCGCCTCAAAGAGGCAGAAATTGCCAAGCAAATTTTAGGTGTTGAACATCGAGTGAATATTCAGATTCCCGATGGGTTTTTCGATCATTCCACAGCCAACAAATTGAAGATCATCGAAGTCATTCGACAATTTCGCCCAGAGATCGTCTTGGCAAATGCGGTCGAT
Source organism: Saprospiraceae bacterium (assembly GCA_965223215.1). GTDB lineage: Bacteria > Bacteroidota > Bacteroidia > Chitinophagales > Saprospiraceae > JABDMH01. The sequence goes on from CBDCVZ010000010.1 coordinate 3,185,836, forward strand.
GATCGGCATCCGGACCATGGCCGGGCAGCAAAATTAACGCATGATGCATGCTTCCTTGCTGGACTCCTGAAAGTTAAGACTCAAAATCCCGATGGAACACCACAAGAACGCTGGCGACCAAAAGCGGTTTATCATTACATTCAAGACAAAGTGCTACCCGCCAGCATAGTGGTCGACATCGGCCATTTTCTGCCAAAGAAAATGGAAAGCATTATGGCCTATTCGTCGCAATTTTATAATCCAAACTCGGCTGAAGCAGATTCACCAATTTCAGGTCAAGACTTTCTAGAATTTGTGAAGGCACGAGCAAGAATCTACGGCAGGCAAATTGGGGTTGAATTTGGAGAAGGGTTTACTACCGCAAGGCCGCCCGGTGTTCATGATCTCTTAGATCTTCTATAGTGCTGTCAGCAGAGCAGGTTCAGAAATTTCGGCAGTTGACCCCAGGCGTAAAGGATACCATTCACTTTAATAATGCCGGCTCAGCCCTCATGCCGTCGAGCGTAATTAATGCTATTAAAGAGCATATTGACCTCGAGGGTAAAATCGGAGGCTACGAAGCCTACGCCGCAAAAAAGGACCAAATTGCATCGTTTTACACCTGGACCGCCAAACTCATCAACGCAGCACCGCGGAATGTGGCATTTACATCGAGCGCCACCGATGCCTATGCCCGCGCCTTGAGTTCGATACCATTCGATTCCGGAGACATTATTCTAACCTCCACCAATGATTATGCCTCCAATTTCATTTCTTTCATCACCTATAAAGAGAGATTTGGTCTCGAAATAATGCTATTAGAAAACACGGCTTACGGTGAGATCGACTTAGCAGACGTTCGCCGTAAATTAAAAAAATATCAACCCAAGGTTTTAGCCGTCACCCACATCCCCACAAATAGCGGATTGGTACAACCCATTGAAGAGATTGGTCAAATCGTACAACCCTACGACACAATCTATCTAGTGGATGGATGCCAATCCGTCGGACAGCTCGCCGTAGATGTGGAGCGGATCCAATGTGAATTTTTCAGTGCTACTTTTCGCAAATTCTTACGTGGGCCCCGTGGTGCAGGTTTTCTATATGTCAGTGATCGGATCTTGTCAGATCGATTTACTCCCTTATCTCTAGACATGTTGGGAGCAGATTGGGTAGCAACCGAATCAATTCAGCTAGCGGAAGATGCCCGTCGATACGAGGAATGGGAAAAGCCATATGCTCTGGTACTTGGAGCAATTGAATCGGCAAAATTGATTGATAAAATTGGTATTTCATCCATTGCTAGTCGCACCCAGAAACTGGCTAAATTGCTGAGAACCGGATTGCAAACCATTGCTCCTATCAAGCTGTTGGACAGAGGAGCTCACCAAGCTGCATTGATTACTTTCAATTATGATGACTGCGATCCTGCAGCCATTAAGCAATACCTATCCCAGCATCAAATCAACTGCTCAATAAGTGCACTTTCGAGCGCATACCTGGATTATCAGGAAAAAGGTGTCACGGGTGCTGTTCGTCTTTCTCCGCACTACTACAACACCGAAGATGAAGTCCATCAAGTCATTCAGGCCCTCCATGACTTGATAGCCTAGCTGGGGCTGTAGATTATGACCACGTTCAAGTCAGAGGAGATCATTGATTGGAATGCAGTGCTACTCGATTCCCTTCGCAATCTTCAAAATGTGCGACAAAACCATAGGGCCCGATCCCAAATTTTGGATTGATCACCTTAGCACCCCTCTCCTTGATTTTTTGCAGGGTTTCATCAATGTCATCTACACTAAAGTAAACTAGGCTTCCATGATAGGACGGTGTATAGGCTTCTGCCTGGACCAAAGCTCCGGTGGCACCGGGTTGGCCCTGTACAGACGGAAACCATGCCATTCTCAGCGGGCCCATCTCATGTAGCGTCAATTCACAATCCAAAATGAATTCATAAAAGTCCTTGGCTCTCGCCAGGTCAGCGGCTGGCAACTCAAACCAATTAACGGGATTACGGTCCTTCATAACAGTAAAACTTTTGTCCATCGAATTTAAAACAATTGTGCCGAACAAGGTGATCATTCACGAGCATCAAAGCAGGCAGCTAGTGGCATGCTCCCAAAATAACTACATGCCGATTATTGGCTTTGACAAACTCTATTATTGGAGGAATGTCGAGACAATGGCGGACTTAGGGGGCTTGGACTATAAGCAAATGATTTGTCGCCATAGAGCTGAGGTAGCACTATTATTTTATGCATCTTGCGATATGGTAAGATCTAACTCGTATCATAGTAAGTTAAGGTTTGGCATCCTCTGGCTGATGGTCATCCTAGTGATGAATTGTGATAGTGGTGTAGAAGTTCGGCCACTTGATTCAAATACAGATTCGGCTTGCACTCCTCCCTTATCAGATGACTACATTCTTCCATTTCCGGTGGGTGCTGCATATGAACTCATTCAAGGTGCTTGTGGATCCTTTGATCATGAACTTGAACTGCGATATGCCTTTGACTTTGCCATGCCCATTGGTTCGGTGGTCACGGCAGCACAAGATGGGGTAGTTTTAGCCTTAGAGGAGGGTTTCGCTGATGGTGAAAATGACCGCTTTACCGACAACGCTTTATTAATTGAGCACGAAAATGGAACGGTGGGACGGTATCTACATTTGACCAAGGATGGCGCGCTGGTTGAGGTGGGTGAAATTGTGCTGCGTGGCGACACCATTGCTCTGAGTGGTAACACTGGTTTTATCACCACCCCTCAGCTTCATTTTGATGTGGTTAGATGCGGCTCAAACTGCAGTGATTTCAACAGCATCACGATTGGCTTTCTCAACGCCGAACCACCCTTGAAAAATGAAAATGTAACTTATCTAGCCTCCCCTTATTGACAGAACTCGACCGTCAGTCTTTCTCCGGTGGCCCCCTGGGGGGCGTAGCCGCTGCCAAAGAGCGTGGTGGCCTTGGGCCCAGGCCCCTCCCTTACGGGAGGCAGGTTCGCCAGCGGATGAATGTGTTGAGGGGGTAGGAACAATATGGTGCCTATCGTTCTATGGGATCAGATAATTTGACGATGATGGTACCTGCTTCAGAAGTAATTGCGTCATTATGAGGCCATGCTGGAAGTTCTTTCGCCCGCTCATATCCTACGGTAATCTGTGATCGCGATGGTTGTGTAAAATAATTTATCCCTATGATTTTAAAAAGGGCATGAATCCGATGTTGATTGCCACCATCCCATTCAAAGATAGAGCCGCCAAACGTTTCTTCATGTATTCTTATTGGCATCTCAAACTCCTTAGGCTGGCCCACGATCACCAGCGAAAAGGTATCTCGACTCAGTGCCTCTCCAAATTTCTGCTCAATAGCTGCGGTAATTCGGTTAGCGAATAATTTGTCATTTTGCCACGCGACATAGTCCGCGTAGAATAATCTCGTGATGGAGGCCGTATAAAAAAGGAAGCAATAGCCAATTAGGAAAATCACAATATTCGAGACAGATCTTTGCCAGAATGGTTGAGCAACATACACTATGCCAGCCATTAGTATTGGTAGTGCCATCATGGTTCGTGCTGGCCAAATTCTGGAGGTCAATATCACAAAAATAAAGGGAGACACCAGTGCAGCGGACAGCAACATGAATCCAAATATCTTGCGATCTCTGGTGAAGATCTTCATGACGAGAAAATAAAGCGAAACTACCAAGACGGCACCGGTAGCGTAACCGACGTACCAACGATGCCCAATTAGTTGTGCAACAATCTCCTTAAAAATAAAAACTAGATCAAAATGAGCTAGTAATTCTCCGGTATAGAAAGACTCAATGGTGTGGTATCGATGGGTTATCCCATACAGCTGTCGGATCAGTCCAGCAATGGCTTCATGACAAATAACACCCAGCAACAAACAAAATCCAAAGCTACCAACCAATTTCCAAGAGATATTTTCACCCCTTAAATGCCTACTCAACGCGTATAGGGAAAAAACGGTGGGGGCTGCAAAAATTACCGATTGATATAGAGACATGGACAATATCCAGCAAATGATGGGGAATCCCCATTTTGGACTTATTCGATGATATTTTATGAACAACTTCACACCAAACACGGCCAATAGAAGGCCTAAGTAATAACCGTACTGAGATTGATTAAAAGCATAGGTGAAAGCGATCACTGGATGAGCCAAGGCAAATACCGCCGCCAAGTATTTGGCCAAGCCCTTTTCTAGCGACCAGATCTTCAGACAGCAGATCAATGTGATCAGGTTAAACATCATACCTAACCCAATGCTAACAAAGGGCAGTGGTGGATGTAAGGGAAGAATCTGTTGCAGCAGGTACATACCCCAACGATCCATGTGAAACCATACCCTCATTGGTTCGGCCATCATCGAGGCGGTTTCTTCATCGATGCTAATGGCTACATTACTTAGTTCAAAGCCAAAGGCGGTCACCGATATCAAAATGCAAAAAGTGATGAAATATCGATTAGCGAATAAAAAGACTTTAAGCGCGTAGAATCTCGAAGAAGAATCCATGTCGGCAATATAGTATTTTAAGGAAAGGTCACTGGATTTAGCCGATGGGAGTCGTAATGGCAGATTTTTAACTACCCCAGTTCCTTCAACAGTCCCCTTACTTTCAGTCGCAAACCTCTTGAAATCTGTCCTCTTTCGAGCTCTCGGAGCAGGAAAGTAGCCTTCTCGTGTTCACCTGTCTTCAGGTATGTCAAGGCTAAATACCAGTCCAGCATATTTTGATACATTGGGGTCATTGCTTTGGATTGATATGCTACCAGGATGCCTTTCGCCAACTCATCTTCACCCAACTTTAGGTGTGCAATGGCTCGATAGAGATCATTTAAGGGTTTCTCCAAATCAACCACTGGCAATATCTCAAGTACCTTTTTCCAATCCCCCTGATCATAGGCATTCACCAATTGATGCGAGAGTTTCTGATCATCTCCGCGATTAGAAATCAACATCGGGTAGGGTTCGAAATATTGGGCAAATAATTGAAGAGAATCGTTCTCTGGAGAGCTAATAAAAAACAGACCAACCAGGACGATCATCACTGCAGCGATAGCTAGCAGCACTGCCTTTGATCCAATCCAACTCAATTTGGCATTGCGGGACGAAGCCTCTGCCAACACCTTCTCGACTTTATCCAGATACTCAAGTGCTTCCGAATCACTAAACGCCTTCGACAAGTGCTGCTCATCACGAAGTCTACGGGCAAGCGCTTCATCACGCTCACATCTCTGCAGGAGTTCAGATTCTTCTCTCGATGATAAACGTCCTAGCCAATACAGTTCAATTAATTCCTGATCGTCCATTACTCATATCTTGCTAATAATTTATGTGCAATTTTTTTTAGCTGCTCCTTGCACAAATATTTTTTTCTCTTGGCATAATCTACCGTCGTTCCGAGATGTGCCGACAACTCTGTCATGGTTTTCCCAGATAAATAAAACCTCAAAACCTCCTGGCAGTCTTCACCAAGTAGACGGAGTCCTTGCAAAAAAGCATAATACTGCCTGTCATCTTCATCTGGGGGTGACGCAGCCATAAGTAGGTCTCTCCCCTCTCGCTCTCGCTGCTTCACCTTGAGGTTCTGATACCATCGATTCCGATATATGCCGGTGAAGTAGGCATCTATGTTTTGGACCTGCAAGGCCTGATCATTTCGTGCTCTTTGGTATAAATAAAACATGCATTCCTGAAAGAGGTCTTTTGCATCCTCAAGATCGCCACTGTTTGAGGTGACAAACCTTACCACTTTGGCAAAATGATTTTCATACATCAACTTGATCGCAGCAGAGTCACCGCTCTTAATACCTTCCATCAAGGCCGCCGCTGCTTTCGATTTCCCCTTCATCTGTTAAGTTGCTACAACAAAGTAAAGGTGACACAAAAAAAGCGATAACCTGTAAAGAAATCGCGGCTCTTCTTGATCTTTAACTACTTAGATCGTGCAGAATTAACTCCAGATCGGTATCTTCCAACCTGACGTCAAACATGTAAGTAGAATGTGGAAGGTACTCGGTATCATATTGTTAGCTAGCTTTCTGCCGTTCCACTACCCGGCTGCTCAACAGAGCCTTTCAGCTGCAGATTCGCTATTTCGAGAAGGTAAAAAATTACAGAAGGCATACCAATACCTCGCTTCCAACCAGTTGTTTGAAGCATCAAGCCGCCTCTTCGATGGTCAATCTGATCACTGCATGGCTGTGCGGGCCAATATCCAGATCGCCTACAATTTCCTAGATCATGGCCTGGATCAAGAAGCACTGATACATATAGAAAAACTATCGGATAACTTTGCTGCCAGACTTTGTCAGGATAGCCTGGTATTAGGGGATTTGTACATTGCATGCTACAATATTTACGCAGCCGTACGCAACATTGATCTCTCTCGAAAAACCCTCGAGTCCGCACTCACCTTATCAGAAAGTCTTGGGCTAAAAGGCCAAGAATTGAAAGCCCGAGTTTTGAATAATTATGCATCCTTTTATGGTACGCGAGGTGCTAATTACCAAGCCCTGAACGCCGCTGAGGAATCCATGAACTGGAAACGCAAAAATCTACCTGCCAAAGATCGTAGATATTTAAATGGTTTATATGCCATAGCAAATTATTCCGAACGCACCGGTGATTATGAAAGAGCTTATCTGTGCCTAGATAGCTTAATTCAGATTGCTGCATCAGTAGAAGATTATTCACTTTCCAGCACTTATCATTTACTCTCTTTAGTGTGCTTGAGAAAACGCGAATATGAGGTCGCCAAAAAATATGCTCTGCTTGCAATTGATCTTTTTGCCAAGGAGTACGGTCCCCAGAGCCGAGTTGTTTCTTATGGGCATCAAGAATTGGCCAGCGCTTATCTTGGATTGGACCAACCACAAGTCGCTCGTGAACACTATCAAAAGGCCTTTGATCTTCGGAATAAATATTATGGTCCCTACCATAGATTAACCCTGAGCTCATTATCCTCTTTGACCAAGACAGAAATGGTTTTGGGTGACACCTTAAACAGCATCGAAAAGTATAAGGAAATTGTTGATCATTTTAAGCGGGAATACCAGGTTTCCAACGCTGAAAAATATGCACTTAATACCATTACCATTGGCGAATTATATCAGGGGATTGGTGAGATTGACTCCGCTCAGTCTTATTTTCAGCGAGCTCTAGAAATCGCCAACGAATATTACCAAGACGGAGATAGGATACACAGCGAAGTTCATCTGGCATTGTCTAAGGTGGGAAATTTTCAATCACGTCACAGGCACACCATTCGGGCTATATTTCATCTCCTCGGAGACACCTCACTACAAGAGGTTAATGGTCACAAACTCGCACTTGCAAAGGATAAATATGCCGTCCTCAGGCTTTTTCACCAACATAGTCAAAATCTATATCAGCAATATCTCTCTGCTGATTCGCTCTGTTACTTGGATGATTTACTTGCGCTCGAGGATCAATATAAGACGATCAAAGACGAAATATTTGGCCAATTCTTAAGTCCACAGTCGATCGTGAAAGCCGCGCCCCTTATTCGAGAAATCTCGTTGACCAGACTCCTCGCCGCTTCAGAACTCTACATCAAAAAATCAAAACCACAATATCTCGATGCTGCACTTCGAGCTATGCACGATAGCAAAAACTTGAGCCTCCAGACCCAATTACACGAGAAGAACTTCAAAAAGATATTTGACCTATCAGATACCCTGCTCCGACAAGAGGAAGAGCTGTATTTGCAGATTAATCAACTCACGACCGAAATCATAGAAAGGGACGATCCAAAAATCGAATCCAAAAAGCTCGAATTGGAAAAAAAATATTTTGACGTTCGGCGAAGAATATTTTTGCATTCTTCTCGATACGGTCGCTTTTTGGGATCGGAGGTTCCCACCATTTCTGAAATCCAGGCCCACTTAGATGATAAGTCAATAATTCTAAATTATTTCCTCGACCGAGGAACCCTCTTTATTTTATGCATCACGAAGTCTACCGCAAAATTATCTCAACTCCCTTTTGGTTCAAATGAATTGACCAAGCTCTCTAACTTTATTCGATGGGCGCAGGGGCAGGGTACAGATGCTGGTAATAAAAACCTAATGCTGGGTCATGATTTATTCGTGACACTGGTTCCAAAAGATCTTCCAAATCAGCTGACGAGATTAATTATTATTCCTGATAATGATTTATCAACAGTACCATTTGATCTGTTGATGACCAGTGCTCCTAATACTCAAATGCCATTCTCAGAATTGCCCTATTTACTTAGAAAATATGAAATCATTTACCTGTCCGGCCTACAAAATTATCTCACCGATCACAAAATCAACACCAAGCGAGCCGTAGCCTTTGCACCATTTGTACCCGGTGTCAATCCCGACATTATTAGTTTACCGTTATTGAAGCATACCGACCACGAAATTCAAATCATAGAGGATCTCTTCCATTTGAAAAAATTTAGAGGTGTTGAAGCTACCGAAGAACAATTTAAGCGACTGGATGAGTCCTTGTCCATCCTACATATTGCCTCGCATGCCATTATTGACAACCAAGATCCCCTCCAATCCAATATATTATTTTATCCACAACAGAATGCTTTCGAAGATGGTCAATTGAGACTTTGGGAATTATACAGCATGGAGATACCTGCTAACCTAGCCGTCTTGTCTGCCTGTCAAACATCAGATGGCAAAGTGATCAACGGCAGTGGATTGGTAAATATCGCACGAGGATTTTATACCGCAGGCACCCAGACCGTCGTCTCAAACCTCTGGCCAGTGCAAGACTATGCCGCTAGCCAGATGATGCGTTCCTTTTATACCCAGCTTGATCGTTCCGTGCAACCCGCTGCTGCCCTTCGCCAAGCAAAATTAGACTACTTAGCATCGGAAGAAGGCCCCTTACTGCATCCTCGCTTTTGGGCCGGTTGGGTTATCCAGCGGTCGAGCCTCCCCACAGATCATCGGCACTCCATTGGATCTCATCTGAAAGCTACGCTGCTTGCACTGTTTCTTTTAATGGCTGCTTTCATCTATCATCGTTGGAGTCGCCACGTAAGCACATCCAATATCGAACGTGCCGATGACAAGCACCTACCCTGAAATTCGTTGTGCTCTTGATCCAATCTGCTGTGATTTCATAACAGTCCAATTGAAAAAACCTCACCGTACAGTGTCACCTTACGGCTGTCTCAGCAACTAATAGATATACAGGGTGCTAATAGCTACATTTTGTATAACTCTAATAAAACCAATTGGACGCTTTTGTATGTTTAAATTAGATGTCCGACTGCTCAAAACCCATTTTTCAGAGGACCTAACTCAAGTTGGGTCCTTCTTTACTTAAGAAGGGTTCAACCCACTCAAGATTGGGTTTCTCTGCGGCCACCTCCCTCAGATCAAATAATCGTATCGTGCTATATGCCTTGGTCACTTGCTTGTGACCGTTGGCTTTCGAGATTGTGAGTCAGACTGAAAGCTGAAATAGCTCCTTAAGATCATAATGCCTAATTTTATCGGACGTATGCATGAAGTCTATTTGGTACAGAAAATGTTTGAGAATTTGGAATCTGAGTTCAATCAGCAAGACCTTAAGCATCTTGAAGCCATCGATCAACAAATAGGATTGCTTGCCAATGCTGAGCCAACCTTAATGCAAAATGTATTTTTGGCAGTCACTCAAACATTCAGAAAATACCTCAGAGTAAAACTTAATATAGAGTTAATACCCATAGAAATCTACTGCGCAGACTGTGACAAAACAGTAGCAGTGAAGAGGTACAAATTCATCTGTGACTGTGGTAAGTCAAGTAGCAAGGTCATCAAGGGAACAGAACTACCTATTGACAAACTTCACTTTAGCGCATGAATACTTCACCGGAGGTAGTCGGGCGGTGCCCGTAAACAAGGCAAATACCTGTACCTTTGAGACCTCTTTAAAAAGAAACAAATCCAGCCTAAAGCCGATGGAAAGAAAGAAGGAAAAATCGAATCGACTGGCACGTGGAACCGTCAACTGTGATCAGACGACCATGCATCTGCTCAAAGCCAACGACTTCTTGGCGGAAGGGATTCGCAAGCAGATGAAGGCCCATGAAATCTTAGTGATCAATATGACCTCTGGACCTGGAAGCGGCAAAACTACGCTATTGGAGGAAACCGCCAAACAGCTTGGTCCTGACTTAAACCTCAAGATATTAGTTGGAGATCTGGAGACAGAGCGAGATGCCAATCGCCTCAAGGCCGTCGGTGCAGATGCGGTTCAAATTGTCACGGGTGGCATATGCCATCTTGAAGCGCAAATGGTGTGGCAAGCCGTTGAAAATTTAGACTTATCCCATGTCGATATTTTATTTATTGAAAATGTGGGCAATTTGGTATGTCCCGCCGCTTTCGATTTAGGTGAGGACTATCGGGTCACACTTTTAGCCACAACTGAAGGTGATGACAAGCCCAAGAAATACCCTCGGATGTTCCTGACTAGTGAGCTAATGCTAATTACCAAAGTGGATCTGCTGCCCTATCTACCCTTCTCAGTGGATGCTGTCATCAAAGATGCGCGTGACATCAACGATGACATTGACGTAATCGAGGTCTCAAGTACGGCTGGAATCGGAATTCAGTCGTGGTGTGACTGGCTCCGTACCAAAGTCCATGAGAAAAAGGAAAAGTGTTTGAATGAGATGGCTTGATTCTGAATTTCACCTTTGTTTACACCGCGAATAAAACTATGAAACACGATATTCGGACTCGCTCGGACATAGAGTCTCTGATTGACCACTTCTACGATGTGCTACTGCAAGAAAAAGAAATGCATCACATTTTCTTCGATATTGCCAAAATCGACCTGGGATCGCACAAGCCGATCTTGTATGCATTTTGGGAAAGTATGATCTTGCACACAGGTCACTACCAAAGAAACGTTATGAAGGCCCATCTGGATCTGCATTTTAAGTATCCACTTAAATCTGCACATTTTGAGCATTGGTTAAAGATATTTCAGCAAACCGTTGACCATCTATTTATGGGGCCCAAGGCTGATGAATCCAAAGAAAAGGCACACTCGATCGCAGCCCTTATGCAAATGAAGATTAGTCATCTCAACGCATAGTATACCATCTACCTGTCTACCTATAAACCCATGAATTTTTCTTGCCTAGAGGTACGGTTGGGTTCATAAAACCCTGGTCAAAACCACCAATTTAGAGGCCCTTCATTATCAGCATATCCTCCATAATCCTGGTGCCTCAGTCAAGTTAGGAAATTATGGATACCCCCTTTTCATGTCCAATTACTATCATCCCTTTTTTTCTGGAAAGCATAATGCACCATGACCGATTTTTACTTTTATTTGAAGCCAATATAATTCCCATCCGTACGCCAGTTTGGGGTCGGCTCACTGAATCTGAAATGTCGATGAAGAATTTGCTAAATTGATATTTAAAAGCCGTCATTGATGCATCGATTACTTTTCTGCAGTTTTCTCTTGTTTGTGGCCGTGCAAATACATGCACAAAGGCTCCCTTTCAAAGCTCAAACCATTGATTCCACTGTTCAGATCGGATACGGACTGGCCATCGGAGATGTGGATGGTGATGGTAAAGTCGACATTATTCTTGCCGATAAAAAGCAATTTGTCTGGTACCAAAATCCAACCTGGGATCGTAGGCTCATCATAGAAAACCTGACGGAGCGCGACAACGTTTGTGTGGCCGCACGCGATCTCGATGGAGATGGCAAAGTCGAAATCGCGGTTGGTGCGCAATGGAATCCAGGTGAAACAACTGACCTGGCAAAGTCTGGCTCGATCCATTATTTGGTGCGGCCCAAAAATCTGCAAGATCCGTGGAGTGCCATATCATTACCACATGAACCCACTGTACATCGAATGGGATGGGTGCGAGTAGAAAATCAGTTCCAACTTGTCGTCGTGCCACTCCACGGACGTGGAAATAAGATGGGCCGAGGTAGAGGAGTGAAAATCTTTGCTTACGAAAAGCCAACCGATCCAAATCAACCATGGATCAGGAAACTCATTGACAGTAGTATGCATATCACGCATAATTTCGACGTTATCTCTGGCCGTGGTACCGAAGCCCTGATCATTGGGGGTAAAGAGGGCTCTAAATACTACGGATATTTTGACGGCGACTGGAATCAAATTAGCAATCCAGATTTCACCATCACCCAGCGAGGTGGATTTGGTGAAATCCGCAAGAACCGCCATTTTATTGTAGGGATTCAGCCCTTCCACGGCAACATCCTCTCGGTGTACGGGGCAAGCGGCAAAAACTATGTCTTAACCGAAGAAATGAAACAAGGTCATGCGATTGCTTTGGCAGATGTGCTGGGTGCTGGCGTTGATCAAATCATCGCAGGATGGCGAGAGAAGAATGATGCCGGTGAGATGGGAATAAAAATCTTTGTTCCAACCAAGAGCGATTGGAGCGCACACGATGCCTATTGGATAGATCAGAATGGCATCGCCTGTGAAGACCTGAAGGTGGCTGATCTAAATCAAGATGGTAAACCCGAAATCATCGCAGCCGGACGTAGTACCCATAATTTAAAAATCTATTGGAATAATTAATTGGGTGGTGCCGCCAGTCTCAGTGATCAAAAAAAAAAATTAAATATGGTCAGGGTTTTTGCCGAGACAATTCCATTGGGTAGATAATCCAATCAGCTCCTGGCGCGTTCATCCTTAAATGAGCCGCAAATATGTTTACTTCCTCTGCATGATATGCTTTCCCGCAGGCTCAATCTTCGCACAGTATTCCCTGCGATTTTATGGAAATGGCATAAATACTCCAGATGCTGATCGGGTGAAAATATTGATTGACGAGGTTGCCAATAGCAATCCTGGGCCACCTGTAGATGTGGGTGCCACCGATTTTACAATCGAATTTTGGATGAAAGCTGAATCAGCCCACAATACCAGCGCCGGTGTTTCTTGCGGCTTTAACAATAACTGGATCTATGGAAACATCATCCTGGATCGTGATCGATTTAGTCAAGACCGAAATTATGGAGTTTCCATCGCTGGCGGTAACGTAGTATTCGGGGTAGCAGGTGAAGGCTCGGGATTTATGACAATTTGTGGTTCGACCAGTGTCTTGGATAATCAATGGCACCAAATTGCGCTACAGCGGCGACGATCGGATGGACATCTTTGGTGATATGTCGACGGTGTGTTGGAATCGGATGGTGATGGTCCAGATGGCGACATTTCGTATCCCGATGACGGCGAACCTTGTGCTACTTGTTGTGGAGGGACCAACTGTAATTTTTCCGACCCTTACATCGTGCTCGGTGCCGAAAAACATGATGCAGGTGCATCCTTTCCATCCTACAGTGGCATGATGGATGAACTTCGCTTTTCCAAATCACTCAGATACACCGGTAATTTTACTCCGTCCAGCTTACCTTTCGAAACAGATGCAAATACCGTGGCGCTTTATCATTTTGATGAGGGCTCGGGGGTTGTGCTGCAAGATGTGTCAGGCGCCGTGGGCGGTCCTTCAAATGGTCAAATAAAATTAGGTGGAAACCCCGAGGGGCCAGCGTGGGTGATGGACTCGCCCTTCAATTGTCTGGCACATCCAAATAATGTTTGGACTCCCGCCCAACTATTATCCTGGCATGATTCACCATCCAATTGGAGTCTCAACCAAATCCCAACAAAATGTGACCAAGTTTTTATTGGTAACAACACTGCTGTCCAAATCCTCTCCGGTGAGACTGCTATCTGTAAGACACTTGAAGTCGCCGTGGGATCGACCTTAGAAATCATGGTGGGAGGAATGCTCGATGTACAATAGTTTCATCGGCCAACCTACCATAGCAGACAACACCCACTTAGTTTCAAAAAACGAGGCCTGGCTATTTAAACCAACTGTTAAAACCGAGAAGACCACACCTAATTTTAGATGCGGTCTTCTTTATTTAAGATATCAGTTTGATTACAATCCGAATATCACGGACTACTTTACCACCACTAGTTTCTTGGTCTCGATAATACCGTTTTCTGAACGGATTAAAACATTATACATTCCATTTTTTAAGGTTGTGATGTCAATCTGGTCTGATTGGCTCACTACATAATCTGTTTGCAAGGTTCTACCCTGCATATCAACAATGGAAATCTGTGATCCTGCCATGGCACCCTGAATGGTGAAAAATTCTCTGGCCGGACTGGGAAATAAACTTAGATCCATGTCTGCGCCCTCCTTGACTTCTAAAATTTCAGCATCCGGTATGTCGACAATGGTAATGCTGCTGTTATTTGGTCTGCCGGAAGAACCACCAGTCCAAAATTCTTTAATCGCCGACCAGTTAGAAGTTGATCCATCTTGACAAGTCACTTGTACTTTGTAAAGATACTTGGTATGTGGCTGCAGGTTGCCCCAGCCCATATTGTTAACCGTGGTGGAGTGAAGCGACCAGTCGTAAGCACCAGCTGGCTTAACGGCACAGGTCCATTTCCAATAAGGTGCATGACAGTAAATCCTGAAAAGATTCCAGGTCTCCTGGTGGGCACTATACTGTGAACTATTCGGTGTGCCACAATAGGTGCCATAGGATGACTTATGGGTGGTAAACCAGCCTTCACTTGACCAATCCGTCCAGTAACCGTTACTGCATTCAACCTTTACCTTATAGTAATATTTGGAGTTCGAATGCAGATTATGCCAATCATAGTGGTTGGAAGTAGAGGTCTGATGCACCCAGTCATGGTGTCCATATTTCTTCACTGCCCAGTGATATTTCAGCCCTGACACGGCGCAATGAGTAGTCACTGAGTGATGCGTCAGATTACTGTAACTCATATGACTGGAGTGAGGAGTGCTGCAGGTGGTGCCATAGTGGTCGTGCGTGGTAAAATGGTGTGTATGAGACCATCCGGTCCAATAGCCATTGTGACACTGGACTTTGACCTTGTACTCATACTTGGATCCACCGTGGAGACCAGACCAGTTGTAGTGGCCATGCGAAGAGGTGTGATGTTTCCAAGAATAGGTTCCCTTTTTGCGCAGTGCCCAATGGTACTTGACACCGCTCACCGAACAATGTGTACTGGCTTGGTTGTAGGAAATGTTTTTGACCGACAGATGATGAGATTGCGGTGTCGAACAATCATTGGAGTAATGATCTTTCGTAGTGAAGAAATAAATTTTGGACCAACCCGTCCAGTCATAGCTGTTACACTTCACTTTTACTTTATACGCATATTTGGTCTTGTGCTTGAGATTTTTCCAATGATAGGATCCATGCGGTGAGGTTTGGTGACTCCAATTTCCGCTACCGTAGGGTTTAATAGCCCAATGATACTCCTTACCGTGCACACCGCAATGGGTACTCGCACTATTGTAAGTCACATCCTTCACACTCATGTGATGGCTTTGTGGTGTGCTACACATACTGCCATGATGGTCACTGGTCGTGAAATGATGGACATAAGACCAATTGGTCCAGGTACCATCATGACATTTCACTTTCACCTTATATTCATATTTGGTATTATAGTGCAGGTCTTTCCACTCGTAGTGGCCCTGTGAACTAGTCTTATGGGTCCAATTCCAACTGCCATAGGGTCGGATGGCCCAATGATAATCGTAGCCACCCACTTCACAATGTGTGGTTGCGCTGTGGTATGTAATATCCTTGACAGACAGGTGATGCGATTGTGGTGTCGAGCAATGTGATCCGTAGTGCTCTTTGGTAGTAAAACAATATTCAGCCGACCAACCAGTCCAATCGTAGCTATTGCATTTTACCTTAACCTTGTAACAATACTTGGTGCCCTCATGTAGATTTGTCCAGTTATGGTAACTGTTTTTGGTCGTATGATGTGTCCAATTACTATGGCCGTGTTTCTTAATGGCCCAATGATATTCAACACCCTTCACATCACAGTAGGTACTCGCCGTGGTGTGCTCCACATACTTGTGGTGCATATGATGGCTCTTAGGTGTCGAACAGTGATCATAATGATGTTTGGTGGTAAAATGGTACGAATGCGACCAGCCGGTCCACGAACCGTTATGGCACTTTATTTTAACCTTGTACTCGTACTTTGTTCCTGGGCTTAGTCCCTTCCAATGATAACTTGCCTGCTTTGTACTGAGGTCTTTCCAGGTATAAGACCCCCACTTGCGAGCGACCCAATGATATTCGTGACCATCTTGAGCGCAGTGTAGATGGGCAGAATTGTAGGTGATATCCGTTACACTCATGTGGTGACCTGAAGGGGTGGTGCATGGATTGTGATCATGGGTGGTAAAATAATCCACCGTTGACCAATCGGTCCAATAACCATCTTCACACTGTACTTTGACCTTGTATTCGTATTTACTGGAGGGATGCAAGTTTTTCCAATTGTAAAAGCCCTTTGTGGTGCTGTAGGTAGACCAATTTCCACTGCCATACTTACGCATACCCCAGGTGTATTTTGATCCGTGCATATGACAATGCAAGTTGACACTGTGGTAGGTAATACTATTGTGTGATACGTGCGAGTCCTTCAAGGTATCGCAATCATTTACTTCCACTTCTCCGGTGGTAAAAAGCTGAGGCTCTGAGTAATCAGACCATGTGCCATCTGCACAGCGAACTCTGACCTTCCACTCATACTCCATATGGGAAGGAAGATTAATCCATTTGATGAAGTTTTCATCGGTTTCTATTTGTCGAATGGACCAACTGCTCGTGCGGCGCAAAGACCACTCGTATCCATCAGCTGTAACATCCGTATGGAGTGTCGCTTTGCTGGATGTGACATCGGTCACGGAAAGACTCGAAGCATCGGGTCCCTCACAGCGGGTAGAGTCAAATATGACTGTAGACCAATTGCTGTAGGCGGCAGAATCAGGGCACCAGCCACGAAGTTGTACGGAGTACGAAGTACTTGGGGAAAGACCGTCTACAGCGAAACAACACGTATCGGTAGCAGCCCCATGTGACCAAAGAGAATCAGCAACTGCATCGGCATCGGCCGCTTCATCAGATTGAATGACCCTCCACTGGACGGTATCGCAGGTTGGGTATACTTTGAATTTCAGAAATGTTGCACCGCGTTTGGTAAGATAGAATGTATCCATGCAGGTACTATCTCCACCAAAGAAATGAGCGGAAGAAACATTGGCAAAAAGAGATTGACTACTTAGAGACAGTACGCAAATAATGCATACCGTTTGGAGGGTAATGAAGGCTCTCATAGGTTCAGAGTTCTTGGTTAGTTCATCAGGATATCCTTCTTTCAGGATAACCGAAGTTATTGTTTTTTATCCTGTTAACAGCCCTAAATGTGTTAAAATCAAGGCTTTAACATTTGTCAGGCAGCAAACTAGGTGCCAAATTTTCTCCCTATTAATGGCTAATTTTATCATATTCACGCACTGGGTTTTGGCACTACGAAATACTGAATTTGCAGATGCAGATTGGAAGCAAAGCTCACTGTTTATTAACCGCATAAACATCAAAGTAAAAGGCCATATATGTCAGATAACAAAGTGATTTTCGCCATGGAGGGCGTTTCGAAAATCTATCCGCCAAGTAAGCAAGTACTTAAGAACATCTGGTTATCTTTTTTTTATGGAGCTAAAATTGGTGTTTTGGGCCTCAATGGGTCGGGAAAATCCAGCCTTCTAAAGATTATTGCTGGACTAGATGATAATTTCGAAGGTCGCGTATCTTTCGACAGAGACTACAAGATTGGATACCTGGCCCAGGACCCAGTGCTAGATGAAGAAAAGACGGTCAAAGAGGTGGTGAAGGAGGGTGTCAAGGAAATTGCAGCCATTGTCGATCAGTACGAAACGGTATCGGCCAAACTAGCTGAACCCATGTCGGATGAGGAGATGATGAAAGTGATTGAAGAACAGGGTGAACTGCTTGAGAAAATGGACCATTACAATGCTTGGGAACTTGACCATACCCTTGAAGTGGCTATGGAGGCCCTCCGCTGTCCTCCCGATGAAACCAAGATCCAAGTCCTTTCGGGTGGAGAGCGTCGACGGGTTGCCATCTGCCGCCTGCTACTCAGCAAACCCGATATCCTGTTGCTGGATGAACCAACCAATCATCTCGACGCTGAAAGTGTGCACTGGCTTGAGCAGTTTCTCAAATCTTTTCCCGGAACCGTGATCGCGGTAACGCATGATCGCTACTTCTTAGATAACGTAGCGGGATGGATCTTGGAACTTGATCGCGGTGAGGGAATTCCATGGGAAGGCAACTACAGCAGTTGGCTTGATCAAAAGGCGAAGAGACTGGCCCAGGAGGAGAAAGCCGAATCTAAAAGGCAAAAGATCTTGAAGCGAGAATTGGAATGGTCTCGAATGGCACAAAAGGCTAGGCAAGCAAAGGGCAAAGCTAGATTGGCCGCCTATGAATCACTAAGTTCAGCGGAGACCAAAGAAAAAGAAGCAAGACTTGAGTTGTTTATTCCTCCAGGACCACGTCTCGGTGACGTAGTCATTGACGTATCTCACCTACAAAAATCGTATGACAATCGAGTATTGATAGACGATCTGACTTTCAGCATCCCAAAAAATGCCATCGTGGGGATCATCGGTCCCAATGGGGTGGGAAAGTCTACTTTGTTTAGAATGATCATGGGTGAAGAAACGCCAGATGGTGGAACCATTACTGTGGGAAGTACGGTAAAGCTGGCTTATGTCGATCAAAGTCATCGAGACCTACTGCCAGGCAAGACCATTTATGAAGTTGTTAGTCAGGGAAATGAATTTTTAGAAGTTGGTGGCCGAGAAGTGAATGCCAGAGCATACCTAAGTAAATTTAACTTCTTGGGTGCCGATCAACAGAAAAAAGTCGGAGTGCTTTCTGGAGGTGAACGAAATCGGCTCCATCTCGCCATTACCCTCAAGGAAGGTGGCAATGTCATCTTGCTGGATGAACCAACCAACGATATCGATGTCAACACACTTCGGGCGCTGGAAGAAGCCATCGAAAATTTTGCCGGTTGTGTGCTACTCATATCTCATGATCGCTGGTTCATTGATCGCTTGGCCACACACATCCTGGCCTATGAAGATGAAGGGGAAGTGCGATTTTTTGAAGGCAATTTTAGCGCTTACGAGGCAAATAAGAAAGAGCGCCTGGGTGACATTACACCCCGGAGACCACGATTCAAGAGTCTGATCTAGACCATTGGCAATAATGAATATCTCCGCACTAATCCACCTATCTTATCCCAGTCGATGCACCTCACCGGGACGTGGAAAAGTATAGCTGCCATCAGCATGAGGGGTCACTGGAGCCTCATCCCACGATCGGATGTCGCCTTTGAGATGTGGTTCGGAATTGAGGGCTTCATCCCAAGTCAGCACTTGTCCGGAATGAGCTGCCATCCGACCCATAATGGCGGTCAGTGTACTCTTAGCCCCATATTCGGTGTTGTTTAAGGGCTGATCCATCCGGATGGCATCAAAAAACTGATCGTGCTCGATCTGAAATGCATTACTCATCTCTTTCTCAGCAAATTTCCAGATTGTCTTACCGTTGCGATTCTTGATGCCCTCACGCACATTGGCAGTGCCCTTGGTGCCGGTGAACCAGACACCATTTTTTCGAAATGTTCTATCGATGTTTCGAACTTGACTGTGCATTTTGGTGCCATCTGCATAAGTATACTCGATAGAAAAGTGATCAAATACATCGCCGCTATCCGGACCGTGGAGCATTGCTCTACCTCCATTGCCTTGAGCACTGATTGGATAACCATTCTTAACCCAGTGCACAATGTCGGCATTGTGGATCTGCAAGCCAGCTGGACCACCGGCCCAAAGCCAAGTAAAATAATGGTAGTTTTTTATTTGAAACGCCAATTCTGAGTTAACCGCAGATCTGGGAATCAGTTCATACCCTCCTTTCATGTAATAGCAATCGCTAGTAAGTACGTCACCAATCATCCCTTTCTTGATTCGCTTCACCATCTCGATGTGGGCCGGATCATAACGATTTTGCAGTCCAACCAAAACCTTTAGATTTTTCGATAAAGACGCCTTGCCTGCAGCAAGAATTCGCTTTGTTCCCGGTCCATCGCATGACAGTGGTTTCTCGACAAAACAATGTTTTTCTTCCGATACCGCATATTCGAAATGTTCTGGTCTAAAAGCTGGAGGTGTGGCCAATAAGACGACATCACAAGCATCTACTACCTTCTGGTACCCATCAAAGCCGATGAAGATGTGCGCTGGATCAACCCTGATTTGGTCCTTAATGGCGGAAAGCTCTTCCAACTTCACAAGGCAATTTTTGGCATGGTCTTCAAACACATCTGCCACAGCTACCAGTTGATTATTTGGATCAGCAGCTAATGCTTGTGCTGCAGCACCCGTACCGCGGCCACCACAACCTACGAGTCCAACGCGCAATTCTTTGGCTGAACTCCTTACCTTCGCATGCCTGAAACCTGGACTAAGTAGCAGGGCACCGGTGGCAAAAGATGATTGCTGTAGGAAATTTCTTCTATTCTGATTCATAAATTTGACCTGATTGGATGGAAGGTGAAAGTCACCCGTTGTAAGCTAAGGGTATTCGAAGAATTATTCAAGCCTCTGGAAATTAGATGAAGAAATTATGGCCGAGTCACTGCTTCAGGATCATAATCGTGGATAGATTTGCTGGCATCAAGTACTGAGGATCATCTATCTTCGATCTTCATCATCACCTCCATTCTGAGTCAAGACTCAATACCGGTAGATTTGGAATAACTGTATACATCGCATTGTGATCATGAAGACATCCCAGCACAGTACCGCAAGATATCGCTCCATTGACGCACTTAGAGGTATTGCAGCATTATTCGTCATGCTCTTGCATATCGGAATGTCCTATGCACATTCGCATCAGGCTTTACCGATGTCAGATAAAATCATCGCATCTCTCCAGCAATTCGATATTGGACGAATGGGCATTACGATTTTCTTCCTGGTCAGTGGTTTTGTAATTCCCAAAAGCATTAAAATGCATCAGGAGAGGGCTTTGACCGCATTTGTCATTAAGAGGTTTTTTCGGCTCTACCCCCTTTATTGGCTTTCCATGATATTGGGTCTCTGGGGTATCTGGTATTTGCATGGCCGGCCTTTTGACCATGCCATAGTGGGCAGCAATTTGACCATGGTACCGGCGTTTTTTCAAAAACCCTTTGTGATTGGTCTCTATTGGAGTCTTGAGACTGAATTGATTTTTTATCTGATAATTTCCACGATGCTGTTCACTGGCATTCTGAGAAAACTGCAGTACTACTTGTACATCACGATCTTATGCTTATTCGCACTACTGGTGTTACAGGTCTATCCTCAGATGAGACCAATCTTTCCCCATTGGGCCGCAGCACCCTATCATCTAAGTTTGATGTTTTTGGGCGTCTTATTTAGACATTTTTACGATCGTGATCACTGGCAATCACAGGAAAAATTTATTCGATACGACACCAAAAGAATTTTTCAGTTGCAGTTGATATTGGTAGTCATGGTTCCAATCGTAGTCTTGATGCTTTTCTTCTTTTTCCAAAATCTCGAAAACTTACCCGATGCAGTAGCCTATCTCATGGGGATCGCTATTTTTTTTGGGGGTGTCTATTTAATACAAAAGCCACCCAGGTTTTTGGTACATCTGGGAACCATTAGTTATTCGCTCTATTTATTGCATCCGGTTGTAATAAGCCTTTGGGAATATATTAGGCATAAAAATTATATGAATTTTGACCCAGGCCTAATAAATATTTCACTCATTTCCATTTCCGCAACGATCCTACTTGCCAATCTTACTTACTTTTTTGTCGAAAAACCCTTCAATAAATACGGCCATTCTCTAGCAAAAAGATGCACGAATAAAGAAGATGCTCGAAGATCGCTCACCAAATAATCTATTTTTGACCTAATATTTACCTGCTTTAAACGACAAAATTTCTCGACAGCCATTCCTCGGTGCAGACATGAAATAATCTCAATGGTGAATCGAGGTCAGGAAACACCTCAGTAGATCGAAGTTGAGATGTTTGCTTGGCCGTTTGTGAATATTAATTGCCCAGTTACGAAATACGATTTTGAATAGATGGCTTTGTGCCTGGTAGAATGACATGCCTATGTGTTGCGAGATGGCCAAAATTTTAACTACATTGGAAATGTTCGAATCATGGAAAGATGGCACCACAAAAAATCAAATGGGGCATCCTCAGCACTGCCAAAATAGGGCGACAAAAGGTCATTCCGGGTATTCAGGCCAGTTCAATTTGTGAAGTTGTGGCCATTGGTTCCAGAGATCTATCAAGAGCTAAATCTGCTGCGGAACTTTTAGGTATTCCCCGGGCCTACGGGTCTTATGAGGAACTATTTGAGGATCCGGCCATCGATGCCATTTATAATCCCCTGCCGAATCACTTACATGTGCCTTGGACCATTCGAGCCATGCAAGCAGGGAAACATGTACTCTGTGAAAAACCGATTGGACTGACCAGTAGAGAAGCTCAACGTTTAATGGACATAAGTACAAAATACCCAGGTCTCAAGGTCATGGAGGCATTTATGTATCGCTTTCATCCTCAATGGATTAAGGCAAAGGGCCTGATTGATGATGGTGTGATTGGTAGGCCCAAAGTTGTTCAATCGTTCTTTTCTTATTTCAATGCGGATCCCGACAACATTCGGAATCGATCGGACATTGGAGGGGGTGGATTAATGGACATCGGTTGCTACTGCATTTCTTTCCCTCGCTTCATTTTTGGAGAGGAACCCAACAGAGTGGTAGGTTTAATCCAATACGACCCAGCATTAGGCACTGACCGCATCGCATCGGGCATGCTGGGTTTTTCAAAAGATAGATCTTCACATTTCACCTGCTCAACTCAGCTCATGCCACATCAAAGATGCCTGATTGTCGGTACAGCAGGACATCTTGAAATAGAGATCCCCGTCAATGCCCCGCCAGATCGTGAAACCCGGATGACCGTGGTAACGACGACGGGAAGAGAACAATTTGATATGGGTCCGGCAGATCAATATACCTTACAGGCGGAGGCTTTTTGCCAATCCATCTTAGACCAAACACCTGTTCCGACACCATTGGAAGATGCTATAAACAACATGAAGGTCATTGATGCTTTGGTGGAGAGCAATAGGAAAAAGCAGTGGATTATGCTTTAGATCTGCGATTGATTATAGTACGTGTCAGTTTGTAGATTGAACCTCACTCCAGGGCCCATTGTCGGCACCAATCCCTGGCGCAAGAAATCAGGCCTGTGAAATCGAATTCTGAATTGAACCAGAAAATTAATTATACAAACTCCCCCTTCCACGCTCGATAAAATTTGACTTGGGGTCGAAAATCCGAACCGAAATCAGTATTCTTGCTGATCACACACTCAGGGATAACACTTTATGCTCAAGCTATTGATCTCAACCTTCTTTTTGGCAATGATTCTTTCCGATTCATTTGCACAAAACCCAGTTGCTGCAGCAATCATAACCGAAGCAGAAGAATTGATGTGGAGTGATTTGCAGCAGAGCATCGAAATCCTAACTACCGCATTAGATTCTGAAGAGGATTCTCACACAAGGGCAAACTACTACCTTGCCCTCAGTAAGTGCCATAATCAGAGAAGAAACTGCGATTCCATCCAGTATTGGAATAATCTGGCGGCGCAAATCTATCATGAGTTGTCCGATCTACAGGGGCAGGCAGAAGTGCTCTATCAACAGGGTTATGAAGCCTTCTGTCGGATGGAATATACCCGTGCACTCGATTATATTCTAAAAGGTCTAGAGATCATGGAAAGACTGCAGAATAATGCTGGAATGGCCCTGGGTTATTTGCGCATGAGTCGCATTTTTCACTTTACTTCCAAGATGCAGCAGAGTGCCGAATACGGGCGCAAAGCGGGGCCGCTCTTCGAACAAAAACATGACTTTGTGAATGCGTGGGATTCTTGGAGTTTTGCCGGCCATGGTTACAGAATGTTGAATGATAGCGTGCAGGCGCTAGAATGCTTCGACAAAGGGATGGAACAAGCCCTACTCTCACAAATACCAGAGGTCAAGGGCATGGCCTACAATGATCTGGCTGCCTTTTACAATGAGGCTAGTAACTACGACAGTGCGATTGTTTACTTTCAAAAAGCACTCGATCTTGTGGACCCCTCCGACGAGCGCCAAATCATGGTGACAAAAAATGGACTGGGTCAAAGCTATCTACACAGCGGTCGATATCAAGAATGTATTGACCTATTGACAGGTGCTTTAGAAGTAATCTACAAAACCAATGATTTATTTTTCATGACAGAAGTGCCGGAATACATTGCACAGTCGTATGCAGCGCTGGGTCAATATGATAGTGCATACAAATACATGGAATTAAATTGGCGCTCAACTGATAGCCTCTTCAGCCAAGGCCAAGATAAAGCCTTGGAAGAAATGAGGTCGAAATATGAGTCCGATAAAAAAGATCAATTAATTGCACAGCAGGTACGCGAGCGCAACTACGGGCTGGCCTTGCTCTTGGCAGCCGTGATACTAGCTGGCATGTTTTATCTGCGATTCATCAACAAGAAAAGGCACAACGACCTATTAAATCAGCGCAATCAAGAAAAAGATTTTTTACTCCGGGAAATTCATCATAGAGTAAAAAATAATTTACAAATATTATCAAGTCTTTTGAATTTGCAGGCTGATTATATTCAAGATGAAAATGCTCTAAATGCCATTGCCGAAGGAAGGAATCGAGTGCAGTCCATGGCGCTCATTCATCAACAATTATACTCAGAAGAAAATATGACTGCGGTTGATATGAAAGTCTATTTGGCAGATCTATGCAGCCACCTCACAGATTCCTTTTCTGACCAAAATACCGAGATCGAAATTGACTACGACATCAAAGTTGGCCTCTTCGATGTAGAGACTGCCATTCCACTGGGACTGATTGTCAATGAGCTGATTACCAATTCCATCAAGTATGCCTTTAATGACAGGACACGTGGCAAAATAATGGTTAAATTGTGGGAAGTGGAAGGCACTCTTCTCTGCCTTCGCGTGGCTGATGACGGTCACGGAATCACCGAACGAGGAAGCGAGAAAGAGCATCGCTCATTTGGAACGGACCTGATCAAAATCTTGAGTAGCAAATTAAAGGGAACCATTGACGTGAACACCTCCAATGGATATGCCACTGATATTCAATTTTCGCGATATAAGTTCAACTAATCATTTCCTATCTGAAAGAGCAACACAAATTTATTTTGGTCAACCTCTCCCGCTGCCCATTCCATTGGCCAAACAATTCTCCCCAACCGGATGTATTTACCTACACCTGGCAAACTTAATTCGTGACTACACCTCGAATCTAATAACTTGTCACGAAAGCAACCCTACCCATTTGATGGACGTTGTCGTAGTAGAAGATGATCCCATACTGGCTTGGCGTTTGATGCAACAATTGAAAAAACAGGGTTATAGAGTCGTCGCTCATTTTGATGAATTTCTGGATGCTGAATCTTCAATTCATTCGTATCAAACAGATTTAGTAATCACAAACCTAAAACTTAGTGATGGGTGGGTTGACGATCACTATATCGAAGTGATGACTTATTATGCCGATCAAGTGCTGATCATTACTGCCATAAACTGGCCACATATTAGTGATGACTTAATCGAAGAATTGTCTATCCATCAATTGCACAAACCTTTTACTGAACAGCAATTCAGGAATTCGCTGCTCGAAATTTCTGTCGCTGGTAGCAGACAATTTTGACCATCTATCAAAGGGGTATTTCAAAACGCTAAAATGTCTCGAATATTTTGGATAACTCATCGCGATGTGAGCGGCTTACTGGAATTCGATGCTTTCCAATATAGACATATCCCTCCGAGATTTTATCTACGTTCTGAGTATTGACAACGAAGGATCGGTGCACTCTAAGCAAATAAGGCACCTTTATTTTGTCTTCGATCTTTTTCAAGGTTTGTGAGAGCGTGAACGTATTATCTGCAGTTACAATCTTACAATATGCTCGATCAGCCTCAATAAAAAGAATGTCTTCATACATCACTTTGTGGAGAAACTCTTGTTTCCTAATAAATACGCGATCAATTAGGTACTTTTCAGAACTATCCTCTGCCTCTTGGTCTTCAGCATTCATTTCCAAAGCCAGTTCGATGGAATGCAAGACATCTTTAATTCGAAATGGTTTTGACAGAAACCCGTGAGGAAATGTCAATTTGGCTCTCCTAAAAGTGGTCTTATCAGTATTGGCAGTCAGAAACAATACCGGAATATCAAAGCGTTTATTTACCTCATGGGCAGTATCTACTCCATCCAGTTCACCGTACAACTGTACATCCATCAATATTATCTCCGGTTGCAATTCCTCCAAGGCATTCAGCAGATCTTCTCCAGACTCAAAAATATCCAACACTTGATAATTCGCCTTGTGAAGTTGATTTCTCAGATCGGCGGCCACTAGAGGTTCGTCTTCAACAATAATCACTTTGACCTGACTCATACGGGTATTTTTTCAAATCTAAAGAATCTAATCGTAGTAGAATAGCCATGAGACAAATCAACTTCGACGACGCCTTTAAGCTTTTTACTTAAGGTATCGACCAGCATGGAACCAAATGAAGTTGAAATAGTTGTGGAGCTGGCTAGTTTTTGTCCATGGCCATTATCTGAGACCCTGAGCACCAAGGCCTCCTTTTGTCTTCCTAAATAAATGGCCAGCTCACCCTGGTCTTTGTCGGCAAATGCATATTTCACCGAATTAGTTACCAACTCATTAATAATAAGACCCATTGGGATGGCAAAATCAACGTCCATCTCATGAAATCTAATCTCTTCCTTAATTGAGATCGACTTATTTGACATAGAAAAAGAGTCTTCCAGATACCGGCATAATTCAGGGATATATTCCTGCATATCTACGGATGAAACATCGCTATCTCGATACAGTTGCTGATGAATCATACCCATCGATTCGACTCTATTCCTCCCTTCATTGATCGCGTCTATCGCTCCTGCGTCTAGCAGATGATCCGACTGCAAGCTCAATAAACTCGATAGAATCTGCAAGTTGTTTTTCACCCGATGGTGAATTTCCTTGAGTAGTAATTCATTCTCATTATTTCGAATTTTTAATTCTCTATTTAAACGTAGAAAGGCCCAGATGGCAAATAAGCTGATGCTCAAAATAATCCCACCCAAGATGATAGAAAGTCGCTGCCAATACACTTGTTTATTGAGGTGCTGAATGGCATCTTCTTTCTTTTCGGTCTCGTACTGAACACTGAGTTCATTGGTTAATTTGTCCAATGCCTGCTCATGTTCAATGGACTTAATCGAGTCCAATTTCAATCGATAGGCCAGCGCATTTTTAAAGTCTCCTAGTCCAGTGTAAGCCTCACTGACATGCCTCAGGTTTTCGACCATTTGCTGTGATTGTCCACTATTTTGTTGAATTTCCAGGGACCTTAACTTGTAGGGTATGGCTTTTTCAAACTCATTTTTTAATAGATAAATATGGCCCAGGTTAGCCGCAGCGACACGAATACAGATGCTATAGTTGATGGAATCGCATATTTTCAAAACATACCCATAGTCCTCAAGTGCATCTTCATAGCGTTCGAGGTATTTATATACGTTACCACGCGAATTGATGGCACTCAGCAGATCTAGCGTGCCAAGTCCCAGGGATTCTTTGACCGCGATTGACTGATTAATATAGGTCAGGGCCAGATCGTAGTCAGGCAGTTCTAAATAGCTTTCGGAAAGCATCTTGTATGCTTCTGCCAATTCTATTGAAGGTCCCTGATCTTCAATTAGCGCAACTGCTTTTTCGCCGTAGTTGATACTTTCATCGATTCTCTGATAATACCAATATATATCCGCTACATCGACAAAGCTTCGTGATAATCCAGCTTGATCACCAAGATCCTCCTTGATCGCAATGGACTGAAAGGCATATTCAAGTGCCTTGGGGTATTCGGCTGACTCTGAGTAATGCTGAGTAAGCGCATCGTAAACAGCCGCAAGACCCGCACTGTTCTCAGAGGTCGCAAATAATTTTCTCGCCTCCTCGATCTTCTCCAGTCCGTCTTTTGCCTTATTTTCTTGTATGAGAATCTCACCCTCCAGCAGCAACAGTTCTTCCGGCAAAATTTGATAGCCGGAGAGTCTGGTGTCTTTCAAAGCATGGAGGGTCGACCTAGCCAATGTCGGATTGGTTTCTTTATATTTTCTAACTTGGCCAATGAGGCTATCGATCTGGCTTTGATCAGAGACAGGCAGGGCAAAAGTGAAATGACCGACCAACACACACTTGACTAAAATCAAACTTATCCTTGCCCCCCCTGAAAGTCCAATTCTCATAATTGATCTATGTACCCTTTCTGGCAAGATAATCATAAATGGGTTTTAGAAGTGTTCCCAGCCCTCTGGGTTTGCGATCACAAGGCCTAGTTTCCACCGAACACTGTTTGAATATTCCGCGTGTCACGGGTGCACCCGTTCAGAAGGAGCAAAATCTGTTCGCCAAATATTTCTGCACTTCAGGCATTGTTGGGCTCCATTCGCCAATCGCAGCTAGGACCTACTGCAATGAAATATTAGATTTCAAATGAAAACTCATTTACAAATCTGTAGACCCGACTAACCATGTATCAAAAACTCTCCGCACGAGAACAACAGGTATTACACCTCATTGCCTACGAGAATACGGACAAAGAGATTGCAGCCAAACTGTACATCAGCAGCCATACTGCCATTTCTCATCGAAAGAAACTCCTTCAGAAATTGTCGGCAAGAAATGCTGCAGGGCTGGTAAGACGAGCATTTGAACTTGGACTCCTATCCAGGGAGGAAAAGCTGAATGCAGCTTGATCGCTATTTGCATCCCTTTCCATGCCTGATCCATTTATTTCTGACCATATCACATAGAAAAATTGCTCTGATGAAACACATATTTACCTCCCCATCCAAGACACTGCTGTACACCATCCACACCTTCGTCCTGTTGTCACTGGTGCAGCCTTTTGATTCCATCGCTCAACAAACCTCTAACGACAGATGGCCATCCAGCACCGTGGCCATAGACCTCGATGCCTATCGAAGTATTTTATCAACTGCTCCCAAGGAGTCGACCACCCATGTTAGTAGCAGCACGGTCAATTTCAATTTACCAATGCCGGATGGCTCGATGCAGAATTATGAAGTCGTGGAGTCATCGATTTTATCTGCTGACTTTGCCGCTCAATACCCCAACTTCAAGACCTATTCCATCCAGGCAACTGATCGTCCTGAAGTATCCGGGCGACTGTCGGTTACTCCCTATGGGCTCAACGCCGTGATCCTGGCTCCGGAAGGTTTCATTCATTTGACAGCATTGGACTTGCACAACCCAATTCTTCACCGCGTCTCCCTGGTTAATCTGGCAGAAGACATCATCGAATGCCACGCCATCCAAACGGTTGAGGCTACACTGGACCAAAATACCTCCCGAACAACCATGGCTGCCAACGGAGCCACTAAAAGGACCTACACCTTGGCAGTGGTTTGCACCGGCGAATTCCACGATGCCAATGGTGGTACGATTGCTGCTGCTCGTGCGGTTGCGATGAATTCTGTAAATAGCATTCAAGCAATTTTCGAAAGAGAATTATCAGTGGGTTTCGCCCTGCTTACTCCATTTATATATACTGATGCCGCAAATGACCCCTTTAATCCTGGCCTCGATATGGTGCAAGAAGCAGCACAGGCGGTGGAAGCAAATTTCTCAGGACAGGGATATGACATCGGACATGTCTTTCATGATTCAGATCAAGGTGCCGGCAATCTAGGAGGTGGTGGAGTCGCCGGACTCGGTGTCGTTTGCAGCAACGACGCCTTAGGAACCGGCTTCCGAAAAGCAGGAGGCTGGAGCGGATCATTTGATAACGTTAGTCCAGGTTGGATAAAACTAGCGACACACGAATTTGGCCACATGTTTAACATGACACATACTTTCAATGGCGATGGATCCAATTGTACTACCGGCAATCACCCAACAAGTACAGCCTATGAAATCGGCAGCGGAACTACCATTATGTCTTATCAAGGTATCTGCGATGCGAATTACAACATTCCGAGCGCAGGTGTGGCTGACCATTATTTTCATGCCAATAGCCTGGACCGGGCGGTTACTTATATGGCAGGTCAGAATTGTCATGCTGCGACAGCAACCGGTAATAGCCCACCAGTTGCGACAGCAGATATCTGCAATGCAGGGCCCTACAACATTCCAATCAGCACCCCATTTAGACTAACTGGATCAGCGACCGACGCAGATGGTGATCAAATTTACTATGCTTGGGAACAATATGATGAAGATGGAGCGAATACAGCACCCACTCATGGATTTATCGGAGTTCAAGCTGCAGGGAGTACCATCGCACCTTTATTTCGCAGTTATCCGCCCACAACCTCCCCAAGTCGAACTTTTCCTAACATGAATTTAGTTCGTACGAATCAATATGCATCTTCCTTTGAGCCATTGCCAACTGTAGCACGAACCTTAAATTTCAGACTAACGACTCGAGACTGGAAAGCAGGTGGTGGTGGCATTGACTGTAAACCTTTAGCGGTGACCGTCAATGCTTCTGGTCCATTAGCCGTTAGTGCACCAAACGGGGGCGAAAATCTGACGGCAGGTAATGCCACCAATGTCACCTGGTCGAATAATACCGCTGCACTTAGCGCCACGGTAAATATTAAGCTTTCCATTGATGGTGGAATCACCTTCCCATACACGCTTGCTGCTGGTACAGCTAATGACGGTTTAGAGAATGTTACCATTCCTGCAGGAGTTTCAAATACAACAACCGCACGTATGATGGTCGAGTCAGCGGCCAATACCTGCGTGGTCTTTTTCGATATCTCGAATGCAGACTTCACCATAAACTCAAACTGCCAAGCGGCTACTAGTAATGTATGTCCAACTACGCCGGTGAATCTTGCAGCTGGAAATGGGGGGTTAAACCTAAATATGTCACAATATTTTGGTGCAGCGATCACCCAAACAAACTTCGCCATAGCGAACGGCAATCCCTCCGGTCCATTGGCTAATGCCACAGTTCCCGGCGGGCAGACCTGCCAAACTGCCTGGGGTACAGAGAGATATGCTGAATTCGATTTTGCCGTATCGACCGCTGGTGCATACACCCTGTCTACCAATGCAACTTTCTTCGAAGCACTGTCTGTCTTTGTTGCAAACGGGTATAATCCTGCCAATCCATGTGCCGGCACATTCTTGGGCTCGACAACAAGTGGAGCCATCAGTAGCACAGGCACCATGACTATTAATCTAAATCCTTGCACCGTGTATAAGGCAGTTGTTTGGACTACCAACAACAACTTAGGAACCGGCTCCATAAATTTCACTGGCGTTGGAAGCATTTTTGGTAGCGGAAATGGTCCTGGAGGGAATTATGGCTACACCTATGCAGCAGTTAATACGGCCAATGGTCAGGTGGCAGCAGTCAGTGCAGCGGCAGATTTTACCGCTCTGGCAGGTGGGAGCTACCAAGTTTATGGAACTTCTTATTACAGTGGAGGCGGACCTACACCACCGACAGTAAACCCGGCAAACTGGGTGGGTCAAACCATTTCTCAAATTCTTTCAGGTGGCAGTTGTGCCCTGTTTAGCACCAATTCCAGACCGGTTACAGTCACTGGAGGCGGTGGATGTACCAATCCGACGGTGAATGCTCCTACGCTGACACAACCCACCTGTCAAACACCCACTGGTACCATCGTCATCAATGCCAATGGCACCAGCACTTTAGAGTATAGTGTAAATGATGGTGCCACCTATCAAGCTTCAAACACATTTGCCGGACTAAATCCGGGCGCTTACAATATTCGCGTGCGCCTTCAGAATAACCCCACCTGCTTTACCAGCTACGCACAAAATCCTGTCGCCCTCAATACACCCATGGGCTGTGGAGGAGGTAATTGCATGGACTATGTGGCGACTGGCTTACCGCTCAACATCCAAGACAACCAAACCGTGAATTCCACGATTAATGTGCCCAATCCGGGGACAATCACAGATGTAAAAATCAAAAATTTAGTAGGTACGCACACCTTCATTCAGGATCTGACCTTTACCTTGATGAGCCCGCAGGGCACCTCGGTAATATTGATTGCAAATGCCTGTGATGGATCGGACAACTTCAATGTTACGCTGGATGACGCCTCAGGCACGGCCCTGCAATGCCCCTATAATGCAGGAAATACCGATCGGCCACAAAATCCACTATCTGCCTTTGATGGTCAGAACCAAATGGGCAATTGGGTCTTAATGGTGAATGACAATCAGGGAGGTGACCAAGGTCAACTCACGGGCT
Source organism: Saprospiraceae bacterium (assembly GCA_965223215.1). Lineage (GTDB taxonomy): Bacteria > Bacteroidota > Bacteroidia > Chitinophagales > Saprospiraceae > JABDMH01. The sequence continues at coordinate 3,218,227 of CBDCVZ010000010.1, forward strand.
GGACCCTAGAGATTTGTGTACAGGCAGCTAACCCTCCAGGATATACGTGCGCAACTGCCATCGACATCAATGCAGCGGGTACCTACACAGCGCCAGGACCAAGCCAGGGTAATGGTGCGGTCGCAACAGACATTGCCACCCATGCCAACTGGTATAGATTTACACCTCCCATGACTGGAATGATCCGAATTTTTACCTGTGGTCTAAACAATGGAGGAAATAATCACAATCACATCTACCTTGATGCTACCAATTGTCCGACTAATGTAAATAATGTGGTGCATACGGCAGATCGTGGCTGTGCCGGTAACCCAAATGACCCAGCCGCAGGGGTACTCTTGGAAAATGTACCAGTTACCATGGGTACGCCCATATACATCGAATGGGATGATGCACTTGGCAATACAGCGGCTTTCGATTGGACCTTGGAATATATGGGGGGAGCTGGTAATTGCACGGACTACGTGGCAACTGGACTGCCTCTAAATATTCAAGATAACCAGACCGTAAATTCAACGATTAACGTGCCAAACGCTGGAACAATAACGGATGTCAAGATCAAGAACTTGGTGGGCACCCACTCCTATATCCAAGACTTGACCTTCACATTGATGAGCCCACAAAATACTTCGGTGGTGCTCATAGCAAATGCCTGCGGTGACGATGATAACTTTAATTTGACACTTGATGATGCGTCTCTGACTGCGCTGCAGTGCCCCTACAATGCTGGCAACACCGACCGACCCCAAAACCCCTTGTCTGCATTTGATGGTCAAAACCAGATGGGCAATTGGGTTCTGATGATCAATGATAATCAAGGGGGAGACGAGGGCCAGTTAACGGGCTGGACCCTTGAGATATGTACCAGTGGCGGTGGAAATTGTCCACCAACGCGGATGGTCAATGATAGTCCCATAGCAAATGGCACGTATCAGGCAGGCACTCAATTGACTTCTACAGGTACGGTCGGCGTTGGAAACAATGTGATTTTCCAGGCTGGAAACAATGTGGAACTACAAAACAATTTTACCGTGCCACAAACATCCATTTTTGAAGTCAGAATTGCAGGTTGCCAATAATATCAAATTCGAAAAAATCTAGAAATGAAAACAATAACTCCAACTCCAAGCCGCGGAAACGTACGATCTGAGGATGGTCCCTTTATTATGCGATCTTATTTGCTGATGACACTTCCCACCTTACTATCCCTCCTTTTTATTGGCAGCTTTGGACCAAGTGTGATGGCTCAAAAGAAATGTCTCAGCCATGAGATTAGAGACAAACAAAATGCAGCTAATCCAGAAATCCAACGTCGACGCCAAATTCTTGAGCGTCAAATCAAAGACTACGTGGATAAAAATTCCAATGCACGAGAAGGCGCCCAAGTAACCATCCCTGTCGTGTTTCACGTCATTCACAACGGCGACGCAGTTGGACAAAATGAAAACCTGTCAGATGCACAATTAATGGCGCAATTGGCCCAATTAAATGCTGATTTTAGCCGCACCAACACAGATGCTGGCAACACCCCTGCAGGCTTTCAGGGAGTGGCTGCCAACACGATGATCCAGTTTTGTTTGGCCACCATTGATCCAATGATGAATGCCACCACGGGAATTGTTCGGACGAATATTGCCAGCTTACCCAACAATGTAACCGAGGCGGCTTGTTGGACCAGCGACTATATTCAGGCAAATATCATTGATCCTTTGGTTTGGAATACTGCAAACTATCTCAACATTTTCACTGTGTCAATGCTGCGAGATTTGGACAATAACAATCAATGTGTGGATGTTGGCACCCTGGGCTATGCTACCTTCCCAGGGGCTCCCGCCAATGAAGATGTGGCTGTGCACTTAGCACGAACGATCGGATCGGTGGCCATGCCCAATCCAGCGGGTGGTGCCGTAGGTCTAGGTCGCACGGTGACCCATGAAGTAGGACATTGGCTGATGCTTAAGCATATCTGGGGTGACAATGGAGGCTGTGTCGATGACGATGACGTTGCCGATACCCCCATACAAAATGGGTCCACCATGCAATGTCCCAATTTTCCTCAATTTGATGCCTGCACCGGTGCCGGCAATGGCATTATGTTCATGAATTTTATGGACTATGTCGATGACAACTGTATGAATTTATTTACCCAGGGCCAAGCAACACGCATGATGGCAGCCATTACTAATGGCAGACCGGGTCTGCTCAACTCTCAGTGCGGGATGAATCCGACCAACGACGGATATACCTGTGCCAATGCCATCGCCATCAATGCAGCGGGTACCTACACAGCGCCAGGACCAAGCCAGGGTAATGGTGCGGTCGCAACAGACATTGCCACCCATGCCAACTGGTACAGATTTACACCTCCCATGACCGGGATGATCCGAATTTTCACCTGCGGCCTCAATAACGGTGGCAACAATCACAATCACATCTATCTTGATGCCACCAATTGCCCGACCACTGCGAATAATGTGGTCCATACCGCCGATCGGGGTTGTGCCGCCAATCCAACCGACCCAGCGGCAGGGGTACTATTAGAAAATGTACCCGTCACCATGGGTACGCCCATATACATCGAATGGGATGATGCACTTGGCAATACAGCGGCTTTCGATTGGACCTTGGAATATCAAACAGCCGGTAATACATGTACCGATTATGCGTCTGTTGACGTTCCAAAAACCATTCAGGACAATACCCCTAGTGGGGTTACATCGATGGTCAATGTAGCCAGCGGTGGTGTCATTACCGACGTCAATGTTAAGAACCTGCAAGGAGACCACACGTACCTGGGAGCTTTGATCTTCACCTTGCAGAGCCCCAACGGAACCACCGTGACATTGATCAATCAGTCTTGTACCAATGGTCCTAATTTCAACATTTCGCTCGATGATGAGGCTGCACAAAATCCCCTACCCTGTCCGTATAATACCGGGGGTACTTTTAGACCAGCTCAAGTGTTATCAGCTTTTGATGGAGAAAACCCTATGGGGAATTGGGTGCTTAATGTTTCTGATAATGATGGAGAGGGAGATACAGGATCACTAACCGGCTGGACACTAGAGGTTTGCATCCAGGGTGGCGGTGGCGACTGCCCACCTACTCGTGCTGTCGATGCCATGCCGATAGCCTCTGGCACTTATCAAGCTGCCAACCAACTGACTTCGATGGGTTCCGTTGCCACTGGCAGTAATGTGACACTGAGAGCAGGTAATAACGTGGAGTTACAGCAAAATTTTGAAGTCGCGGGAAATGCGAATCTTGAAGTAAGAATTGAGGGCTGTCAATAATCGAAATAAAACAGACTCAAATCCCTATTGACGGGAGCATTCGATGATCGGATGCTCCTTTTCTCTTGACTGAGATATTGCCCTTCCAATGGTCTTTTCAATGGGTCATGAACCATTGGGGGACAGGTCCTTTTAAATACCTATCTTAAATGGATTCCGCTATAAACCGATGAGACTCAAGAAAGACTATTTTGAAGACATTCAAACGTTTAAGACAACGTCTAGTTTTATCTGGGCGTTGGTGCTTCTTGTATTTCTGGTCACCTTACCTTTTCTGGTCAAATCCTACTACCTATCACTTTTAAATCTCGTAGCGCTAAACGTGATCGTAGCCCTGGGATTAAACATTCTAGTCGGTAATACGGGCCAGATTTCTTTAGGGCATGCTGGCTTTGTCGCCATAGGTGCCTACACGGCAGCTTGGCTCCTACAGCTCGGTGTTCCATTTGTCGGGACATTATTAATCGCCAGCCTTATTACAGCCCTGATCGGTGGTCTCCTGGGAATTCCATCTCTCAAATTAGAAGGACCTTATTTGGCCATTGCCACACTTGGTTTTGGCCTGGCCGTCTCCATAATCATCGGTCGCATGGATATTTTCGGTGGTCGCATGGGAATGAGCGTACCAAAAATTAATTTACAATGGACCGGTCTTAAATACGATGTGGCACTTTATTACGTCTTTGTCCTAATCACAGTAATGATGACAATATTTGCCACCAATCTCTTGCGATCAAGAATTGGTCGTGCCTTTCAAGCAGTGCGGGACAGTGATATTGCAGCCTCTGTGATTGGCATCAACTTGCTCCGTTTTAAGACCCTTAGTTTTGCCATCAGTGCTTTTTATGCGGGGGTGGCAGGTTGTCTATGGGCACTGTATTTACAATTTGTCACACCTGGTTCCTTTTCGTTGATGATGTCCATCCTTTTTTTGGCAACGGTAGTTTTAGGAGGTTTGGGGAGTGTAACCGGATCAGTCCTTGGAGCTCTTGCTATGACCTACTTGAGCCTGCAATCAGAGCGCATTGTCGAAATGCCGCTCTTTGGAAGTTTAATCAAATCGTTTTCAGAGACTTTCATGAATCCATCTGGCATTGCCAACATCAAGTGGGTGATTACGGGCCTGGTTTTAATATTAGTGGTGCTTTTTGAGCCCAGAGGTTTGTTTGGAGTCTGGATTAGAATAAAAAGATATTGGCGCTTGTGGCCCTTTTAAAGCAATACCATGATCTCACAAATCCTAATAAATTCACTGGTGGCAGGCAGTCTGTATGCTTTGATGGCTCTTGCTATGAGTATAATTTATAAGGCTTCCGAGATTCCCAATTTTGCCCAGGGAGAAATGGCGATGATCTCTACCTTTGTCACTTTTGTACTACTCAACTCTTTTGGTCTACCCTTCTTTTTGGCTGGTATTGCTACTTTATTTTTTGCATTTTTATTGGGCATTTGTCTTGAGTTTATTTTTATCCGACGGGCCAAAGAACCCACGCTGCTTGGTTTTGTCATTATTACATTGGGATTTCAATTGGTATTATTTGGACTTGCCGGTTGGATCTGGGGCAGCGACCAACGCACCATTTCGCTTCCATTCTCAGAATCAAAATTAATCTTAAAAACCGACGCCGTGGTCTTAACTGAACACAATGTGGCCACCATCTGTATCGCCATTGCAATTATGACCGGCTTGTATTTATTGCTTCAATACACCAAATTGGGTTTGGCCATGAAAGCGACCCAACAAAATCCGCGAGCGGCTAGATTAATGGCATACCGACCCACTGGATTCTAGCCATTTCATTCGGAATTAGTTCTATTGTAGGGGCCATTGCCGGAATGCTGGTTGCACCGATCGCTACCCTGGATCCAACCATGATGTGGGATCCGCTAATTAAGGGATTTGCAGCTGCAGTCTTGGGTGGGCTGAAAAGTCTGCCGGGAGTTGTCGTTGGTGGGCTGCTTTTAGGCCTGGTTGAAAATCTCTTTGGATTTTATATCTCACTGGAGTTTAAGTCGGTGGTAGCTTTTGCCATTATTATTTTGGTATTATTCATCCGTCCGTCAGGACTTTTCGATAAACACTATGTCCGGAAGGTATGAATAGACCAAACGATTTCTTTTATGTCAACAACTTAAGCAAATCCTTTGGTGGTGTCAAAGCGGTTCAGAACCTTACTTTTTCAGTACAACAGGGAGAAATCTATTCGATCATTGGACCCAACGGTGCAGGGAAATCAACCATCTTTAATTGCGTAAATGGCTTGTACCATCCGACCTCTGGAGATATCACCCTCCGATCACAAAGTCTCACAAACTTAGGACCAGATCAAATTGCCAAAAGGGGCATTGCTCGAACTTTTCAGAATCTGGAACTCTTCAAGTACATGACCACCATCGAAAATCTGTTGCTAGGCAGGCATCTAAAAATGCAGGCTTCCATTTGGAAAATTCTTGGTCTCAGCATTAAAAATTGGAGCGCCGCGCGAGAAGAGGTTGCCCATCGGCACAAAGTGGAAGAAATTATTGATTTCCTCGATTTACAAGCCTATCGAAATATACCAGTGTTTTCATTGCCCTATGGCATTCAAAAACTCGTTGAGCTAGGCAGAGCCCTCGCCCTTGAACCTACCCTTCTGCTTCTAGACGAACCCGCTGCCGGTCTAAATAACGAAGAGCGGCAAGATATGATCTTCTGGATTAAAGATATCCGAGATCAGATGGGTATTACGGTGCTCATTATCGAACACAATATGCAATTGGTAAAAGATATTTCTGACCGGGTTTTGGCTATCAATTTTGGCAAAAAGGTCGAAGAAGGTACGGTCCAATCCGTCCTGCAGAACGACCAGGTTATTCAGGCATATTTAGGAGTCGTCGAATAAAAAAAAGCTTAGCATTGCTACTGGAAGTAAAAAATATTGAAACATTTTATGACAAAGTCAAAGTACTAAACGCCATTTCATTTGATGTTGAAGAAGGAAAAATCACTTCCATTCTAGGTAATAATGGAGCCGGCAAGTCTACTACCCTAAATAGTATTCTGGGTCTGATTGAGGATCAGCCAGAAAAGGGTCAAATTATTTTCGCCGGCAAGCCTATCCACGGAAAAGATACCAATCAATTAATTGCCTTGGGTCTGGGTTATGTACCGGAGGGTAGAGAAGTTTTTGATGAACTGACCGTGCTCGAAAACCTCAAAGTAGGAGCCTATTTACGGAGCGATCGAGCCGGCATTAAAGCTGACCTTACCAAAGTTTTTAATTATTTCCCAGCCCTCTCAGATCGAAAAAAACAATTGGCTGGCACACTTTCAGGAGGCGAGCAGCAAATGCTTGCCATCGGTCGAGCCCTTATGAATCGACCGCGACTGCTAATTCTAGATGAGCCATCTCTAGGATTATCTCCTTTGTTAGTTCAAGAGATTTTTAAGATCATTAAGACGATCAATGATGAAGGGACAACCATTCTGTTAGTCGAGCAAAATGCCCATATGGCCTTTCAGATCTCTGATGAAGTTTTTATCATGGAAAATGGAAAATTCGTTATGAAAGGTCCCGCCAATGTTTTGAAGGACAACAGTGATGTTAAAGAATTCTATCTAGGTATTAGAGAAATAGACTCGTTGAAAGGATATCAGCGATTTAAGAGAAAAAGAACATGGAGCTAGGTCAACGTCCAATCGAAAGCATACCGGCCACCTTTCGCAAATTGGCCAGCGAACGAGGGAGTAAGGTAGCTATGCGTCATAAGGATCTGGGACTTTGGCAGGAAATAAGTTGGTCAGAGTACTACCAACAATCAGTCTACGTGGCACATGCATTGATCGATGCTGATGTCCAAGTTGGTGATTTTGTTGGAATCATTGGTGAAAACAGTCCCGAATGGCTCTTCATGGATATGGGTATCCAGATGGCAGGGGCCGTGACGGTTGGAATTTATACCACCAATGCATGGCCACAGGTCCAATACGTCCTTGACCATGCCAATTGCAAAATTCTCTTTGCTGAAAACGAAGAACAAGTGGAAAAATGGCTTCGCATGAAGCAAAGTCTACCCAATCTGAGCAAAGTGATTTATTGGGATAAGAAGGGTCTAGAGCAACTGCGTGAACCGCATTTGCAATACTTCAACGACTTTAGCGCAGTTGGAGAAAAAAGCTTTCTAGCCAATCCTGAACGACATAGTACCCGGGTGGAACAGATCGGACCAGACGATACGGCCATCTTGGTTTATACCTCCGGCACCACCGGCCAGCCAAAGGGTGCCATGTTGACGCATAGAAACTTACTTTGGGTGGCTCATGCCTTAAATGATGATTCAGATCGACTGATGAATGAGCAAGATGAAACCATATCCTTTCTTCCACTCTGTCATATTTTCGAGCGGATGTTCAGCGTTTACCTGCCGCTCGTGGTGGGCTCGACCATTAATTTTGCCGAAAATTCGGATACGATTTTTCAAAATCTTCCAGAGATTAAACCAACACTCGGCCATGGGGTACCAAGAGTGTGGGAAAAATTGCAGTCATCAATTATTCTGCGCATGCACGATGCACCCTTCCTAAATCGCTGGGCTTTTGAAAAAGCCATGGCCATCGGACATCGATATACCCGCTCAAAAATTGATCAAAAACCGATGAGTCAAATTTTGGCAGTAGGATATTTTTTAGCCTATTGGGTCGTATTCTTCCCCTTGAAATATAATCTGGGGCTAAGCAAGATGAGGTATGCCCTATCAGGAGCCGCACCGATCTCACCAAAGGTTTTAGAATTTTATCATACGTTGGGCATCACGATGATGGAAGGTTACGGCATGACGGAAACATCTTGCATCATCACTGTCTCTCGAGCAAGTGACTATCGATTGGGCACCGTAGGAAAGGTCATCGAGGGTGGTCAAATTAGACTGGGCTCTGAAGGAGAGATACTGGTACGCCACCCAGGTGTGATCAAGGGCTACTATAAGAACAGAGCAGCAACCCAGGATGCCATAGTAGATGGTTGGCTCCACACGGGTGACATCGGTGAAATCGATGCTGAAGGTTACTTGAAAATTGTAGATCGAAAAAAAGATTTAATCATTACCGCTGGAGGAAAAAACATTGCACCGCAATCTCTTGAGAACAAATTAAAATGCAGTCCCTATATTAATGACGCCATTGTCATCGGTGATCGAAGAAAATTTTTGTCAGCAATCATCGTACTAGACGAGCAAAACATTAATCAATATGCAAGAGCCGAAAAGATTCAATATACGACCTATTCAGAACTCGCAAATCATCAGGCCATTATGAAATTAATTGACATCGAGGTTAAAGCCGTAAATAAAGAGGTTGCTAGGGTTCAATCCATTCGGAAATTTACTATTCTGGATAAGCGGTTATATGTTGAGGATGGTGAGGTGACACCAACCATGAAAGTAAAGCGAAAGTTTATCAATGAACAATATGGCGATCTTATTAGTGCCATGTACACGGAATAATCTAAAATAACCAATCGATGAAATTAATCAATTTAACTCCTGCGATTAGCCTCACCTTATTAACTATGGTGTTGTTTTCGTGTCAAAATGTAACAGAATCTGAAACGAACGGTGATCGAACCGGTGTGACTGATTCAGAAATTGTGATCGGCTCCTGGGGCCCCTTGACTGGTCCTGCTGCCTTATGGGGCAGTATCCTCAAAGGAACCGATGCTTACTTTAAATTAATCAATGAAGAGGGAGGCATCCATGGTCGTAAGATCAAGTTTGTCTTCAAGGACGATGCCTACGATCCTTCACGTACGGTTCCGGCGGTGAGAGAACTGGTACAGCGCGACGAAATCTTTGCGGTGGCAGGTGGAATTGGTACAGCCACAAATATGGCAGTTGTTGACTTTCTCACAGAAAACAGTGTGCCTTGGATTTCACCCATGACTGGTGCTTCGTTTTGGACCACACCCACCAAAGAAAACATCTTTACAAGTTTTCCTCTATATTTTGATGAGGGTGATGTTATGGCCAAATATGCTATTGAGGATCTGGCAAGCAAAAAAATTGGGATCATCTATCAGAATGATGATTTTGGTAAAAGTGGCTTGGTAGGGGCCAAATACCAACTTCAGCAACAAGGTCTTGAATTTGTCGAGGCCCTTCCTGTAGAAATATCTGATACCGATTTAAGTTCTCATGTCGCACGATTAAAAGAAGCCGGAGCGGAGGTTGTATTAATCTGGGTACTACCACGGCAAGCAGCCATCATTCTCGGCAGTGCTGCCGTCATTGGCTTCCAACCCACCTGGCTATCGTCGTTGGTACTAAGTGATGTATCGCTCATGCACAATATCACCAAGGGTGCCTGGGAAGGTGTCATATTTAATTATCCCGCTGAAGTCATGTTTAATGATACTTCCAGTGAATTGATGATGAAATATAGAGCATCGTTCGAAAAATATTATCCGGACGAGCGCTGGGGCGTCTTCCCCGCCTCGGGCTACTTGTGGATTGAACCCATGGTAGAAGGTCTAAGGGCTGCCGGTCCATCTTTAACCCGCGAATCTTTTTTAGATGCCATGTCAAAGATCAAGAACTTTCGAGGTGCAGGTGGTGTTCCAATTACGTTTACTAAAGAAAATCATTTGGGCACACGATCCGTCTGTCTGATGCGTTGCAAATCAGGTACTGAGGTAGAAATTGTCAAAGAATTCGTGTCGGGTGCCGCTGATTTACCAAAGATGATTGAATTGTTGGAAGAGATGTAACTGGTACAACCAAAAAGATCTGCGCGAATTTGATTTTGCACTCTTTATTTATATAAGAGGATCCCTCAGGATCACTTGAAGGAAGCACGGGTATAAACTCATCTGGGCAGTACACCTACTGCTTCGTACAATTTATTTGGATAAAATAACACCCCATTTTTAATGGTCAAAGAGGTGTTGCGAACGGCACTAATGTTTTCCAGGGGGTTGCCATCAATTAAAACCATGTCTGCCAATTTACCCACTTTTAAACTACCTAAAGTCTTAGATCGTCCTGCGATCTCTGCTGCTTTGAGCGTAGCCAATTGGAGCACTTCAGCTGCCGGAATGCCCGCATCCACATAGAGCTCCAATTCCCGGTGGAAGGCAAAGCCCGGTAAATTGTCGGTTCCAGGAACTACTCTAACACCTCTACGATGTAATTCAAAGACCATTTTTACCATGCGATCATACGAGTCTAGATATTTTTGATGCATCCCGGGCGGACGGGCAAATCCACCCGTGTAGTACTGGCGTCGATTCGAGAGTGGCAAGCGATGAACAATGCCTTGATAGGTCGGGCTGACTTCACCACTCACTGACCTAAAGCCCCATTCAAAAATAGCAAGTGTCGGATCAATGATTATATCCTCCTCCTTCAACAATCTGACAAATTCATTAAACGCCACGCTATTAAAATCAAACCGATACCCCTGCTCTCCAACCGCAGAAAATCGGGTCATATTTCGCGTATCCAACGTATCTCCATAGAAATTAAGAAACAACATATTGGTGTGTTGAATCTCATCATAACCTTGCTCAATGGCCTGGGTTGCAGTCATGAAAGCTGGTATATGACCACTGACCACCATCCCGTAACCATGCGCTCGCGAGGCCAGGGGCCTTACCCATTCAGGTTTGATTGAGCTGTACAATTTAATTTGCCGAATACCCGCTGCATTAAATTCATCAATCCATTGTAGTCCCTGTTCGACGCTATCAATCCCTTTATCCCGGGTAAACGGTCCCATCCCATCGATAAATCCACACATACCAATTATTCTCGGACCAATTAAAGTATTGGTCTTGAAATTGGATGCCAGTTTTTTCTTATCGTCAATATAATTCGTTTGAACTGCCATATCTCTAACTGAAGTCACGCCGCCAGCCAAATGAAGAAGCCCATCACTCTTACCAATATGTACATGCATATCGAAAAACCCTGGAAGTAAAGTTTTACCGGTACCATCAATACTAATGACACCTGCTCTCAGGGAATCATTTAGCTTATCCATGATGGCAACGATGGTATCATTTTGAAACAGTAGGGTTTTATTTGGCACTATAGTGCCTGCTTCGGCATCGAATAAATCAACATTTATGATGGCCACAGGCTTGGTGGGAATGTCTGATAGGTCATCCGCTAAGGTTTGGTAATATTGATCTTCTAGAACCACTTGCTTCTCAATGAGTTTATTTTTCAAAGCTTCTGCTCCCCTTTTAATGCAGGTGATCCCTCGCGAAGGTGATACCACCGCAAATAATCTTCCATCCTTATCCAACCAATAAAAGGAAGGCGCATAAGAAACCCCTCCTAGTCCGTACAAAGTGAGTATCTGGCCGTCGACATTAAATGTTTCCTTTAGCTCAATGCTGATGCGACCGAAAGGAAGTAGATTAATGGCATTTCGCCCATTTTTTTCTGCCAGGTCAATAAGTATTTCCTTACTGGCAATCGTACCGTTGATTGCATAATAGTATTGACCCTGATACTCTTCAGAACCATCATCAGAGGCACTAGACCAATGTCCCTGGCCATGCTCAATCCAGAATTTTTCTTGTACTTGATTTTTGGTGTAATCGTGGCCACTAATGACCACCTTTTTCAATGCTCCATCGTCATTGAGCACAATCTGCTCAGTCAATGATGGTCCTCGACCCCGATCATTGAAGGTGTAGTGGTACATTCTATCGCCATCTTCATTGATCCAACTTCGATGACTCCCCGCTTCCCGACTGCCCATGAATACCGTGTAAAAGGTGGTGTCTACATGTGCGGCAACTTCAGGCACAAGTATGATAATAAGCATCAGCAAAAGGAGATGGCGTATAAGAACTTTCATCATCGAAGTCATATTTGAAATGAATAAAAAATGAGTGTATCTTAATTAAATCGAATCGCTGGACTTCCAAATGTAATTATCACCTATGAATCCATTATTGATCCAAGCAGTCTTTTGGATTTGTTGCCTCAGCCTCACCGCATCTGAAAGAACTCAAGAAAAGATTTCACACACTCAATTTACACTTTTTGATGTCACCTTCTCTTATTCTAAAGAAGATGCCGATAACTCCCAACCAAGTAAATCGCATTTCTATGTCAAAGACGAATTGATCAACTCAGATCGACCCCTAGATTGGACCAGTCCCGTTGACTTTCGAAATGGATCCGTACACATTAGATTGGAGGTGCTAGAAAAACCCTCTGGTGAATATCCAACCAAGTGGACCCTCTGCTACATACCAAATGAGGGTCAAGGCAACGGCTACGGTTGCACTGGTACGGATGTATACTTTGATGAAGGTGTATATGAAAAAGACGTAGCCATGACCTCCTTTTGGGAAAATGAGTCAATCATTTGGTCGGAGGGAATCAAGCAAATGGATCTTGTGATAAAGGACGATAGCGGAGGTCAGGGACACGCACACAAACGGACCGACCACGAGCACTATTTTCCCACCAAGGTACGTATTACTATGGTTCAGGTTGCTGCTGGATCAACCTACGATCCGGCACTGGTACAATGGTAATCATATGTTCCATCGCCGATGTGACTGCCTATCCCAAACCACTCGCCGGACCCTTTTCCAACAGCAAGTAATAAGCCAATTTAAACGCCTCCACTTGGTATTGATTTAAGCCCTCTAAATCTAGATCAACCGTTTTCAATCTTGCCTGCACAGTGCGGCTGTTCAGTATTTCAACCGGAGGTTCGGCGTTCTGAATGAGTGCCTCCATTTTAAAGGAGGTAGGGCCTCCAGCAAACTTACCCCTTGTAGCACGTTCCTTAATGGCAATATGGTCAACGGCGCAATCTTGAAAAAAGCCCATCAGTTCCCTAAATAATTTCTTGATGTCTCCTTGAACTCGGCTATCCTTCAGTCGAAACTTTTTGACCGACGGCCTTAATTGCACAAAATCATCTGCACTCCCCCTTAAGCAGACTAAGATTGCATCATTTCCCTTGAGATCAATTCCACAGGTGGTCATAGGTTGGAGCTCGTTTTAGCTTGAGTAAAAAATTACTAGATGAAGGTGCTAAAAAGATTGATAACTCGTTAATTGGGCAGCTGAAAAACCCTCAACAGGATAAATCAATGTAGTACCAGGGGGATAATTTTAGCCTCATTTTCAATTAATTTTGTCCTTCCGAACGTCTAGGTCGTTTTCCGATAGTTCCAGATGGCCCAACCATTAAATAGGATTGCGAATCCCAAGGTAATCAAGATGTGGAATTGAATATGCCGGAATTCACTACCCTTCATAATGATCATCCGAACAACATCGATAAAATAAGTCACCGGATTCGCATAAACAATCCATTTAGACCAGGTCGGCATTCCATCAATTGGTGTAAATAAGCCACTCATTAAAATAAAGATCATCATGATGAAGAAGGACAGTGACATGGCTTGCTGCTGATTGGTTGAGTAAGTTGAGATGAGCAATCCGACACCTAGGACAGATATAAGGTATAACGATAAATAACCATATAAAAGCCAAAGACTACCCGCTGAAATAACACCGTAAACCAACCGTCCTACCCCAAAAAGGCCGATGGTAAAAACAACGATGCCAATCACCCAAAAGGGAATTAATTTACCTAGCAAAAAGTGATGCTTCCTAATGGGTGTGACATTGATCTGTTCAACCGTTCCAAGTTCTTTTTCCTTGACGATATTGAGGGCACACATGTATGACCCCACCATGGTGACGAGAATGACCAAAATACCGGGCACCATGAAATGTTGATAATTTAAATGGGCATTAAACCAGTTCAGATTTTCAACATTGACTTGCAATACTAAACCAGAACCTTGGCCTTTATTCAATCTCGTTCTAAGGTGGCGGTCAAAGTCTCTGATAATCCTGGACAAATAACCACTTCCCACACCAGCCTTCGTGCCGTTGATCGCATTCACAGCTAGAAAAAGAGTCTGTTGGTTCTCCCTCATGAGATTTCGCTCAAAATCGTTGGGTATTTCCAAAATCAGATCGGATTCATCGCTCTCAAAATGTGATAGGGCACGGCGAAAATCATGGGTATGATCAGCTAATTGAAAATATCCTGAGGCGGTAATTTTGTCAACTAAGCCTCGGGAAAGTGCCGATCGGTCATGATCGACGATCCCAATACGAATATTTTTGATCTCATAGTCAGCTGCCAATGGCATGATGAGCAATTGAATAATCGGAATCGCAATAATCAGTCTAAGAATATTGGGATTTCGAAATATTTGCCTAAACTCCTTTTCCAATAAAAATTTGAGCGTCTTCATTCCAGTCTGATTTTAAACAAGCGAATACTGGTAATTAAAAGAAAGACCGTCATCCCAATTAAAATCAGTGCCTCTTTCCATAATTCGAGCCATCCCAAACCCTTTATCATCACCGCCTTAACCATAATGTAATACCATTTGGAGGGTACAATATTGGCAACCACTTGAAGAGCAGCGGGCATATTTTCCAATGGAAACATAAATCCGGTAAAGAGCATAGTCGGCAATAACATACCCATCAATGAAACCAACATCGCCGCCTGTTGGGAGTCCGTAACATTCGAAATCAACAGACCAAGAGACAGAGCCGTCACAATAAGTATGGTGCTGATGAAAACTAGTAACGGCAAACTCCCGACAATGGGCATATCCAAAACGAATACACTCAATAGTAGAATGACCGCCAGATTTAGCCACGAAAGCAGGAGGTACGGAATGGCTTTAGCGATGATGACCATCATGGGATTGAAGGGAGATACCAATAAAATCTCCATGGTTCCCATTTCCTTTTCCTTCACGATCGATACTGAAGTCATTAGCACGCAAACCAAAAGCAACACCAGGGCCATGACTCCGGGCACAAAATTGGTTGCTCCCTTCAGTTCCGGATTATAAATCATACGAGTTTCCACTGCAATCTGCATGGGAATGTCAACGGATTCTCTCAGGGACACTCGGTAGTCTTGAATAATATTGGTTGCGTACTTGGTCAGCGTACTGGCTGTATTGGGATCAGATCCATCTGCGATAATTTGAATGGTATTGCGATGCTGATGTTGCAAGTCAGCATAAAACCGATTTGGAATCACTAATACCAACTTAATATCACCTTGCTTGAAAGCGTCCTCTATCTCACGATGACTAAGAATCTTCTTTTCAAAAATAAATTGATTGCTTGCTTCAAATCGAGAAATAATTCCCGTCGATCCCACATCATTTGCGTAATCACAGACCACAATCTTGGCATCTTCAATTTCATTGGTCAATGCAAATCCAAACAATACAATCTGTGCTACCGGTAATCCGAATAGTAACAGTAAGGTCTTTCGGTCGCGAAAGACATGATAAAACTCTTTTTTAATAAATGCGAATAAAGCTCTCATAAGTCATCAGTCTGCCCGCTGAGCGCCGCGAGCCAATTGGTAAAAAACACCCTCCATTGAGGACGATTGGTAGGTGCTCTTCAATCCAGCTGGAGTATCGAGTGCGGCCAATCGACCATCCACCATGATGGAGACGCGATTACAATATTCCGCTTCATCCATATAATGTGTGGTAACGAAAGTGGTGATGCCACGATCGGTAGCCGAATAAATAAGTTCCCAAAATTGACGGCGGGTGATGGGGTCTACACCTCCCGTGGGTTCGTCCAGAAAGACGATGTCAGGTTCATGAATAATGGCCACCGAAAAGGCAAGTTTTTGCTTCCATCCCAGTGGCAGTGCACTAACCAACGTATGCTGATGGCGACTCAAATCCAATTCATCCACTAACTCTGACATTTTCGCCTTTAAATTTCTTTGAGAAATACCATAGATGCCGCCAAAAAATCGAATATTTTCAATGACTGTAAGGTCGCCATAGAGCGAAAATTTCTGACTCATGTATCCAATATGCTGCTTGATCTTATCGGGTGAACGAAAAACATCATATCCAGCAACTTTTGCTTGCCCGCCAGATGGCTTTGACAAGCCGCACAGCATCCGCATGGCGGTTGTCTTTCCAGCGCCATTAGCACCTAAAAAACCGAATATTTCTCCGCGTTGTACCCTAAAGGAAATGGCATCTACCGCAGTGAATGAACCGAATTTCTTAGTGAGGTGCTCGGCCTCGATCACTGAATTATTCTCCATGGGTGTTCATTTGATGAATGAAGCAATCTTCAATGGTTGGCTCGATCAATGCCAGCGAAAGATTGCGATGGTTTTTGCTTTCCAAATACCTAAGTATGTCGGCCTGGGTTACAGCTTCCTCATCTGCTAAGGTCAAGTGATGGGTATCTCCAAATGCAAAGCAACTCTCTATAGCTGCAAAGGCACGCAAGTCTTTCAATAAAGCATACATATCATCAGACTGAATCGAATAAATCTTTTTAGGATATTCTGCACGAATACGATCGGGAGTATTGATGGACATGATTTCACCAGCTTGGACAAGTGCAATACGCTCACATAGCGAAGCCTCATCCATGTAAGGCGTAGATACCAGAATGGTTATGTTATCTTCCTTTAGTCTTTTGAGCATTCTCCAAAATTCTTTGCGGGAGACAGCGTCTACACCTGTGGTAGGTTCATCGAGAAAGAGCACCAAAGGTCGATGAATTAAAGCGCAACACAATGCCAGTTTTTGTTTCATTCCACCCGAGAGATCGCCCGCACGCCTCTTCCGGAAGGGTTCGATCTGTATATAGATGTCCTCAATCAGTTGGTAGTTTTCTGCGAGTGAAGTACCGAATAGGGTAGCAAAAAAATGTAGGTTTTCCTCCACCGAAAGATCCTGATAGAGGGAAAATTTACCGGGCATATACCCGATTTTTCGCCGTATCTTTTTGAAATCACGTACGACATCCCAACCAGCCACTTTAGCATTACCTCGATCAGGTAGCAGCAAGGTAGTCAAGATGCGAAATAGGGTTGTCTTTCCTGCGCCGTCGGGACCAATTAATCCGAATAGTTCTCCCTCACCAATGTCCAAACTAATCTCCTTCAAGGCCTCCACTTGGCCTTTTCGGTAAGATTTTGAAATCGTATCAATATTAACCATCACAGTTCATTAAAACTTAATCTCTCCATACATTCCTATCTTATATCGACCGCTATTTTTTAAGGTTACTTTGATGGCATACACCAGGTTGGCACGTTCATTCTTAGTTTGAATCGTTTTGGGAGTAAATTCGGATTTACTACTTATCCAGGTGATTCTACCTGTATCTTCATAGAATCCACCTACTCCATCATCGGTCGAAACCTTGACCATCTGATTCAGTTTGATGGTCGGCAATTGATCACCAGTTACATAGGCTCGCAGAATGATGGTAGATAAATCCGCGATCTTGTAAAGGGGCATTCCAGGAGCAGTGATTTCTTGGGCTTGCGCATATTTGGTCAGTACGGTTCCTGAGACCGGATTTTGCAACCTGCATTTTGCAAGTTGATCATCAATCTGCTCAATTTGAGCGAGCAAAGGCAGTGGCTCCTTTTTCAGGCTGGTAGATTGTGTTTGCAGTGCTGATACTTGTGCTGCCTTTTGCTGGGCAATCACCAATTTTTGTTGTTCAATTTCAGCAATGTTGGCGTTGATATCGTCTAAATTTTTCTTGGGAGCTGCATCACCGGCAACCAGTTTTTCCAATCTTTTCTTTTCGGTTTGTAAGGTTTCCAACTTGGTCTGCACCACTTGCATTTGCTCATCGTAAAAAGATGTCTGTGCTTTGATATTTGGATCCCGACTTTTAACGGCTGCTATCTGGGCCTGGAGCTGTTTCTTCTGTAAAAACAAAACGGTGGTATCAATCAGACCAATCGACTGACCAGCCGCTAGCTCTGCTCCCTCTTCCACTTCGAACGACAAGATCTTTCCGGGAACTTCAGAAGAAATAATGGTCTCCACAGCCTCGAAAGTTCCGGAGGAATCAAAGGGATTTTCCTCAGTTTTGCAGGCCACCGTAAACAAAACTGACAAGAGAATATATCCGCCAATATTTTTCATAAAAATGTCTTTATAATCAGTGACCTGCGGCCACTTTGATCTGATATTGAATTTTTAAATACTCTATTTCACGCAGCGCCAGATTTTGTCGAGCGCGATCTTCTTGGATGGTTTGGGTCACGTATTCACTGCCGGTGATGATTCCATTTTCCAGCTGTGTTTTCGAAATCGTGGTGAGGTTTGCCCGGTGGGAAATAATGGCTCGGTCTCCCTTTATTAGTTTCTTCAGATTGGCAAGCTCCTCTTGGTATTGATCTAGTCGCATCTTCGTATTTAAGAGGAACAAGTCCTTTTTTACTTGAACTCCACGTTGTTTAAGCGCCAATAAGTGGGTGTCATTTTTC
Source organism: Saprospiraceae bacterium (assembly GCA_965223215.1). Taxonomy (GTDB): domain Bacteria; phylum Bacteroidota; class Bacteroidia; order Chitinophagales; family Saprospiraceae; genus JABDMH01. Next base: position 3,236,851 of record CBDCVZ010000010.1, read on the forward strand.
TTCTTCAGGAGGCCATCAAAATTCCAGTTAAATCGGAGGCCCGCCAAGGCATATGGTTGCAAATCAGGATCGAGAAAATTAAGTGCAGGCCGCCCGAGACCAGTTTGCAAAAATGCTCCGAGATGGGGTTTGGCCCGATGCTCCAAGAGTTCTTTCTCTAAGGTAATTTGCTCAGATTCCCGCCGATAGAGTTCTAATTCAGGATGATCAATACTTGGATCAACGGCAAGGCTGTCGGGAATGTGAAGGGATGTTGAAGCTTCCAGGTGCTCACCAATAAACGAACCAAGTGTTTGGAGCAGAGCAGATCGTTGAGACTGAAGATTGACCTTTCGTTGATCGACTTCAATTTTGCGTACGTATAGTTCATCAAGATCCGATTCAATGGCTACTTCGTTTTGCAGGGCTACCTTCAGACGTTCTATTCCTCCCTGTAGATCTTCTGTCTGGAGATCAATTAAATCGAGTCTTTTATCAATTAGCAAAACATTGAAGAAAAGCTCATTGATTTTTTCGCGAAGTAGATATAGTTGAATCGACACCTTCTGTTGGTCTATTTCAGATTGCACTCTTACCAACTCCTGCTGCTTGTGCGTTCGGTTAAATTCAGTCAGGGGTTGGACAATTTCGGCATACAATCGATACTGATCTTTGCTAATTTTTGGTATTTCAGCACCTGGAACTTCGATGGGCAACTCTGTGACCTGCGTTTGGTAGGTAGCCTGCCCGACCAATCCAAGTGATGGCTGCACATCCTTGCTGAGGTTATCAATTCGAACCTCCTCCATGGTCCTCAATATTTCGTATCGATTGGAGAGTGGATGGTTTTGACTGACCAGCTGATAGCATTGCTCTAAGGTGAGTGGATCTCGGACTTGACTGTTTAAAAATGTCAGACATGACATGGTCAGGCCAAGCGTCAAAACCACATTTTTGACCGAAGACTTCATGATTTGTATTCTTGATTTAATCATTTGTTTAATGTAGCCCAAAAAAATGTTCCACTGATTATGCCAGCATCTGATCAATCCACATGGGGATGAGTGTCCGTCGCTCGTCCATCAGAGCTAAGAATTCTTTTTGATTCATCTGAGCAATTTCTTTGGCCAGAGGTGCCGTCATAAATGGAAAAACGATCATCGATGCCAGATTGACCAAAATATGAAGCGGATTCCCCTTAACCTGAATGGACCCCGCTTCCACTTCAGCAAAAAACTGTTGAATAAAAATTGTGTGCCCAAGTTTCTTCTTAATTCCCATGCGATTGACCAATCCCTTCGGATCGTTTCTAATTTCACTCAAGATGAAAATCGGAAGGTTAGGATTCACACTCAGCATGTCGATGTATTGATTGACAAAGGCCTGAATTTTTGCACGGACGGAGGTATCAGGATCACTTAGTATCCTAAAAATCACACCCAGGAATGTCTGTAGGCTCTCCATCATAATTTGATCAAAAAGCTTCTTCTTACTGCGGAAATAGTAGTTCAGCAGAGCCAAATTAATACCGGAGGCTTCGGCAATATCCCTGGTTTTGGTAGCCTCATATCCCTTCTCGTGAAAAATCTTGCGGGCTGCCTCCTTGATCAGGTCTTCCGTGCTTGAATCTGTCGTCATTCTTCTCAGCAATTCAAAACGATCAACACAAGTTAGTCTAATCATTTGTTTAAATCAAGTGTTTAATAGAAAAAATTAGCGGAGGGACACAATTTCTTTCCTACTTCCCTCCACCACATGTGGCTTGACTAGGGAGTAGAATGAAAAGTTACTGCCTTGGCATTGCTTTGTCTAAAGCTGAGATTTTCCTGTCCAAAATGGCTAGAAAGCGCTCCTTTTCTTCGACCATGGGAATATGCCCAGAATGTTCGAAGATATGCAGTTCCTTCTCTGGTGCTTGGAGTTTCTCAAAGTAATCTCGCACTAGGGAGGTAGGTGTCTGCATATCGTGCTTCCCCTGAATGATAAAAATGGGCACCTTCAAATGTGCTGCTGAATTGCGGAAATCGACTTTTCTGAAATCAGACCCAAGAAGTCTTTCCGATCGATATTGGCCGCGAACCCAATTTATTTTGTCAATAAAGTTATACTCCGGTTGCTGCTTAATGGTGCTCGGATCAGCAAATTGCTGTTGTATGTGCTTATTTTTGAAACTACCCCCAAACTTTAAGAGTAAGTTGCGCTGCTTATTGAGACTTTTCACCTTGTTTTCAGCGTAGGGTGGCCGACCGATTTTTTCTAAGATCGCCAGCGCCTTATCATCATTAGCCTTCTTTGCTTCCTGTCGGACATATTCGTATGAAAGGACCTCACCTTCAGCTTGATGCACAATCTGTCCCGCTCCAAAATATGCCGCATAATAATCTGGCCACTCCTTCACGGCCTCGATTCCTAGGAAGGTACCCCACGAAACGCCCATTAAGAATAGTTTCTCTCTCTTAAAACGATCCAACATTTTCCGGCTTATTGCACCAACATCAAGAATCATCTGCTGCGTGGTAAGAGACCCACGGTCGGATCCCGCGGCATACGACTTACCGGCACCCCTCTGATCCCAATGAATGACAACGAATTTTTCCTCTAGCTCCGGAAGAAATTTTCGAACGTGTGCAGTGGTTGTTGCACCAGGACCTCCGTGCAGAAACAACAGCAGAGGCTTTGACCTATCTGCACCCCTGACATAAATCCATTGTTTCGATTCGTTTACTTCGACCTTTTCCATGAAGGCAATACTTTTGCTCCCATGACTCAGAAGAGGAGGAGTATATGTTTCACTGTAGGCTCGGTATGCAATCAAACCGGTAATAGCGGCTGCCGCAACTAAAATAATGCTAAGATTTTCCATGATCAATTTAATTTTAATTAAGAGTATCTCAACCAAAGTTCAGATCATGTCAATTGCATTTCATTGCCCTATGACAAGAAATTCGATTCTTAGCTAATTTTTCTCCGAATTCGACTTAGTGATGATTCTGTGATTCCAAGGTAAGAGGCAACATACTTCTGTGGCACACGTAGCATGATGGTTGATTCCAGTAGAAGTTCCTTATATCGCTGCTCGGCCGTTTTGGTCTGTTGATCCATAATTCTGTTGATCATGAATACATAGGATTCCTCTAAAACCTGTCTTCCAAAACGGTTGAGATGGGGGGAGGACTGATAAATCCCCTCTAATTTCTCCCTGGTGGTAACATGCAATGTCGTTTTCTCGAGACACTGGATGTTAAACCTAGCTTTACCAAATCCATAGAAGCTGACTGGATCAAAAATAGCCATTCCCTCACTGGAGAAACAGACTGTACTTTCGAGACCATCCCGGGTAATGAAAAAAGACCTAGCCAAACCCCGCTCCAAAATTCCCAATTGGAGATTATAATCATCTTGCCGACAGAAGAATTGCCTTTTACCAATGGTCTTTTTTGTAAAAATTTTATTTAATCTATGTGCATCAGCAGGAGGTACGTGTTTTTCAAAGAATTTTATCAGCATAGATCAATGGTAAGGTAAATCATTCTCATGTAGGATCTCCAAAGCAAAGGCTAAGCCAAATCTGATTAACTTGTTCGCCTTGGCCGCAAGCAAGTTAAATCAAACTCACCACATTTTCTCCATAATGGTCCTGAAACTAAGGTTAGTTAATCAATAGTTATTTTATTCTGCTAAATCAGAATATTGCACATTTCTATCTGTCCATATTTTTTGGAAAAGACTTGAATCTTACGCCTTACGCTGAGATGATCTCAGGGCAACACTGCCTGCGCCTCTACCTCAAACATAAACGCAGGATTAGCCAATCCCTGCACATTGATCCAAGTAGCAGTGGGCGGGTTTTTGGCGTCAAAATACCTCTTTAATGCATCCGTAATCAATGGGCTGTCGCTCGGTTGATAATTCACAATGTACAATCGAAGTGAGGCGATATTATCAAGGGTGCCACCGACGCTCTTCACAGCTGTGCTTAGGTTTTGAAAGGATTGATCCACTTGCCGCTCCAAATCACCGGCACCTATAATCTTACCATTTGCGTCATTACTCACTTGGCCGGAAATAAACACGTGCCGACCTGGGGGTGTGACCACTATCTGAGAAAATCCAAATTGGAAGGAATTAAATAAGGTTGGAGGATTGATGGTTTTATGTCTCATAACAAATAAATGCTTTTTAGGGCGAAGGCAGATTTGGTGAAAACCGAAACCATAAAACAAGACCGGAAAATCAAAATGCTGGTCCTATCAATTGCCAAAAAAAAATCCATCGGTTCACTACTGCAGCCCACCACTGCTTGAACCAAAGCTCTGTGTTACTTCAAGGAGAAAGGGTGGTGCAAATCATGAAATGGGTCCATAAGATTATCAGCCATTATTCCACTCCCGATTGCGCCCTTTTGCGGCAATTATCGAACAGCATCCGTAGCTCCTTTAATTGATCCCGATATTTTTCATCATCCACCAAATTATTCCATTCCTCCGGATCATGCTGATGATCGTACAATTCTTCTTGAAAATTTACCGCGTCTGGAGAACCCTGACCACCTGCTGCGTCAGAACCCCAACGAGTGTAGCGCCAGCGCTCGGTTCGAATGGTAGCCCCTTGACCTCTATATGAGATGGTGTAAGCCATCGAAGGCTCATCCATCGACGATTTAGCTAAAATATAGGGGGCCAGGCTCCTACCCTGCAATAGGGCTGGTTGCTGTTCTCTCAAACCAGCTAAGCCAGCAAGGGTCGGATAGAGATCAATTAACTCAGTTACGTGTTCAAACGTTTGACCATGCATGGTCGGATGTCGAGGATCCGAAATGATCATCGGCACCCGTACACCTCCTTCCCACAGCGCACTTTTAGACCAGCTGCCATGCTCGCCTAATAAATATCCATGATCGGAAATAAAGACTACGATGGTGTTTTCTCTAATTCTTAATCGGTCAAGAGCATCTAATAAACGACCCACTTGCTGATCCATAAACCGCACACTGGCCATGTACGCCTGAATGGTTTTCTTCTGTTGCTCCTCATTCATATCCCAGGTCCCTTCATTGTTTTGGGATCTCAAGGCATCCGCAGGTACATTGTCGTTGACAACGACCTCGGGCAATTGCACGTCACGTAGGTCGTAGGGCTCAAAACAATTTTCAGGAGCGATGAGCGGTACATGCGGACGAACCAAACCCACCCCTAAAAAGAAAGGCGCGTCTGGTTTTATTTTCTGCAAATTTCGACCATTAGGTGCTACTTCTGCTGCTCGGTTCTCCAGAATGGCAATGGCTTGACTGGTAGCTAAATAATCAGTCTGGGTGTCCTCTAGTCCATCGTGCAAGACCATACTGGAAAAGTTAGAACCATAATGTAAATTGCCTGGTGATAATAATTCTAACTCCCCATCACTCAAGGTCTCCGGCCCCATAATATTGGTGGCAAAGTCCCAGCTATCAGGATCATCCCCGCCTGGTGCACCTCGCTCAATGCCTCCCGGTACTCCCATGTGATAAATTTTAGAAACCCGAGCCGAATAGTAACCCTGCTCCTTAAAGAAGCCGGCCATCGAAGGGTGATTGGCCAATGCAGGGGTTACTGCTCGATAACTACCAAGCACGTGGCTATTGCCGCTCACACCATTGGTTTCGGTGTACAACCCACTCATAAAGGAGGCTCGTGAGGGCCCACATAACGGGTATTGGCAATAGGTCTTCGTAAAACGGACGCCCTCCTTTGCCAATCGATCAAGGTTCGGGGTATGCTGATCGATGTCCATATAAGGTCCAATCCGTGTATTCAAATCGTCGGAAATAATTAGTAAAATGTTTGGCTGCTGAGCAGACAGTCCAGATTGAATTATCAGGCCAATAAGAAAGATCGCTAAATGTTTGAGGTTGATCATGGGCACAAATTTATCAAATTGTGTTAGTTGAAACTCGTGATCCAGTTTTTAGATTTTCCAAAACGTCACTTCTTTCTGAACCAAATTGTTAGCCTGGCTAAGTCAATATTTCACCTTGTATCTTGGTCTTTGTATCTTGGCTTTTCTGGCTTTTCTGGCTTTTCTGGTTTTTTTGGGGTTTTTGGGGTTTTTGGTCTTTGCCTTGGCTGGCTCGCACTCACCCCAGCCCACATCGGAATCTTACCGAAGGTGTTGTTTTTGGAGCTTGGTCTAGTTATATGCTCCTAACAAAGTCACCTCACCCTTTAAAAGTCAATGTTACAACTTGTATCTTGGTGTTTGTATCTTGGTTTTTCACATGCGCACCGCTGTCTTGACGAAGATGTGGAATTTTAACGTTAGCCCCTTTTGTATCTTGGTGTTTGTATCTTGGTTTTTTGTCTTTCCTTCACAAATCAACCTCCTCTTCCGTACGTAGGTACGCCACCAGATCAATCACTTCCTGGTCGGTCAGCGTCTGCAACAGTCCTTCCGGCATCATCGAATTGGGTGCGGTTTCACGAGATTGAATTTCTGACTTATTGATGGTAACTGGATCCTGGCCGGCTACCCGCAAACGCAATTGCCGCTCATTCTCAGATTGAATATTACCAGCATAGGTTCTCCCATCTCGCGTCGTAACGACCACCATTTTATAGTCATCTTGAATTTCACCGCTCGGATCTAACATGTTACTTAGTATATAATCTAAATTAGCTCGGTTAGATCCAGTTAAATCTGGCCCTAAAACACCCCCTACGTCATACAATTTATGGCATGCTCCGCAGCTTCTTTGAAATACATTTCTGCCGTTATTTAAATCAGCCGACTGGATGGCTGCATCTGTGAGGAGCAACCGATATTTTTCGAATTCGTGCGCTCGATCGAATCCCAGATCATCGATCGGACCCCAGGTCTCCACAAAGCCATTTCCCACCACCCGGCGTAATTGTCTGGCCACATAGGCTGGAATATCCCGCTTGGGAATCAGCTCCTTTTGCAGTGCTGAAGTAATTAGGTTTCCATAGACGGTGCGAGAAGCCATGGCTTGAACAACCTCCAATTTTTCTGTAGGGGAAAAGGAGGGATACTGCTCAAGTAATGCCCTACCTAAATTCCAGCTATCATAGGCCGCCACGGCCCGAATGGCTTCAATACGCAATGCTTCCTGCTCCCACAAAGCTGGCAATGCCTGCTCTAGTTCGGGCCACTGTTTGGCTGACAATGCACGAATGGCAGCATTCTTTTTTTCGGTGGAAACAGAAATACTTTGGAGATCCGCCAGTGATCGAGCGGCTGCCTCCGCATCGCCAAATTGCTGAGAAATGGTTTGAACTAGATCTGCAAGCTCACTGTTTTTTTGGATTCCAGTCCTGAGATTGTTCCACTGAGCTGGCATGGCCACATCAGATCTTCCCTCCAACCCATTGCGGAGACCCACTAAGATTGATTTTCGACCCGGCGATTTCTCAGTTAAGCTGCCTAGGATGGGGTTAATATTATCTGCATCTACTAAGCGCCGTGCAATAAATTGAGATACCAAAGGTATTTGGCTACCCTTGGCCATTCGCATCGCCTTTTCTGGATTGACAACAACCAACGGTTCAAGTCCAAACCAAATCATTTTGGGAATATTATGGTCATCGGCATCAACACCGTGGCTAAGTAGGCCTTCCACAATTTCCCATTTACTTTCTTCGTGAACTCGCTGTAGGGCAGCTGCTAAATATAGCCGGACCACTGGAGCGTCATCCGAACGAGCCATTTGGCGAAATTTTTCCAGCGTCTCTTCCGATGCGTTAAAATCTTCGCAGAGCAATTGCACCGCCCAAGCCCTGACATGTGGATCGGCATCATCTAAAGTGGATACCAACTCGGTAGTCGAAATATTGTTAGTCAGATGTAACCCCCATAGACCACGCAATCGATGATCGGTATTTTCACTGCTACTAAATATTTGTACGAGCAAATCTCTTGCCTCTATTGAGATGGGTTCTTGCACCGCACGACTTTGCAGAATCACTCGCGCTCTTCTCGCGTGCCAATTGCTTTTGCTTGTCTGTAGATCAGCAAGTGCCTCATCAGATAATTGCTCTAAGTCGTCAAACCTTCCCTCCCAATGATCCACCAGTGATTCCTGTGGACTTATTCGAAATATGCGACCTGTTTCTTTCTGCATCACGCTATTGCCACAAATATCTGCATCATGCCAATCGAGTACATATAAATCTCCGCCGGGACCCACCTCCATGCTAAAACCGATCCATTGCGCATTATTGGCCATCACAAAATCTTCTCCATGCTTCGCCACAAAACCGGATCCTTTTGGCTCCAAGACGTCCGATAGCACTGCATGTTCATGAATATTAGCCATAAAAAGCCGACCCTGTTGTTCCGGTGGAAAAGCATCTGATTGATATATTCTGGCACCCCCATGTGCGGATCGGTGACTGTGATCCACTATGGTGCGAATATCCTGGTACACGTAAGGATTGAAATGTTGTCCGCCTTGTCGATGATAAATTCCTCCTGGGATGACATGAAACATATGGGGAATAACGCACGCAGTAATAAATAACTGTCCCTTGGCATCGTAGTCTATTCCCCAGGGATTACTGAATCCATGGGCCACCACTTCAAAGCGATCCTTGATTGGATGATATCGCCAAACTCCACCATTAATGTCCACACCATCACCGGCGAGAACATCGGGAAAGGGATCTTTGTAGCCATAGATTTTACCTTTTCCTGCTGGCTTTCGAATCTTTGAGGGTGTGGCAAATCCTTCCAAGCCATAGAGCCAGCCATCAGGCCCCCACTGAAAACTATTTAGGGTCTCATGCCGATCTCGAATACCCCAGCCAGTAAGACGAACTTCAACATCGTCCATTTCAGCCTGATCGTCGCGATTGCGATCTGGCACAAATAATAGGTTTGGTGGTGCACCCACAAAAACGCCGTCGAATCCAACAGCTAGTGCAGCTGGGAAGGGAATGCCTTCTGCAAATACTTTCTTTGAGTCTGCGGTACCATCTCGATCTGTGTCCTCAATTATTAAAATTCTGCTGTTTCCGTCATTTGAAAAACCTTGCTGGCGGTTTTCATAATCTCGATTTTCTGCCACCCATAGTCGACCCTTGTTATCCCAACAGAAGGCCATAGGTTGGGTGATCATCGGTTCGCTGGCCCAAGCATTCACCTTGTATCCGGGTGTTACCGTCATATTTTCAACTGCTTGAGCAGGGGTAAGAAATTTGGCCGATTTGCCCTCAGCACGCGCCAGGTTCCACAGTTCGGCAGTGACGTACATGCCTTGATCTCCGATGTAAGTCTTCCAATTTTCAGTGAGGGCCACATCGTTCAGCTCACCGGTATAAGCAACTAATCGATGCTTGATAATTTCTGTATGACCTTCAGCGATTTTCCAATCACCACTGATGGCTCGACAGGGTCCCACACCCAGTTGTCCATCTACCCGCCAAGGTGTTGGGTAGTTGCCATTTTGAGGATGATCAAAAAGGGCAATATGGCCCCAATCTGATCGGCCTTCAATTTCCATACCTATATCAACCCACATAGCTCTTTGGCCTTCTGCCTGTCCATTCTTCTGCCGTGCGACATTGACTACTTCCCCTTCAATTCCATCCTTCCAGGGCATGCGAAGGAACAATCCACCGTATGAAAATTCATTAATGGTAATCTCTGTGAGTGCCTTGCCCTGCCACTCCAAATCGATCAACCATTGTCCATGATGCTCCGTCAAGGTCCACAGTGCCGTTTCTTCGAGAATGGCACCACCATCTGCGTCAAGCATTTCGTATACTGTGCGCCATTGCACCTCTGTACCTTCCTCTTTCACAATGTCCAAAGATTTTCTTCGCCAATGACTTCCTCCGTTATTATGAAAGTAGTCTCTCCCTATTTGCTCCTGAATTTGCTTCGGTTTGTCAGGTTTGTAAAACCATTTCTTTAGGGTGTCATCATCGACCCCGGTTCCATTCACTCTGGTAAATCCCCAATACAATCCTGTTTGATGCTTGTGATGCCCAGGGCTATATTCGGTTAAGGCTCCATTTCCATCCGGTGCCATGATGGGATGAAGGTAGGGACGCATATCTGCCTTGGCATTTTGGGTGAGAACTTCCTGCTTGGATCCAGCTCGCACGACCACCATTTCATCACCCTCGGCTTTCATGACTATCCTGAATCCACCATCTGACGATTCTTGCTTTTTGGTGTTTTGACATGCCAACACCATAAACAATAAATAGATGAGGTAAAAATTCTTAAAATGAAAAGGCATGGTGGATCTTTTTTATTCAAGTAAAATAGGGAAATGGATTCGGTCCCAAAACAAATCTAAAAGCATCGTGGCAATTAGACCACTTAGAGTCTTCGCTCTTCATTTTGCTTCCTGAAGCATATGACTTAAAGTTTTGATTTTTGAGTTTCGTGTCTTGAAGCTTGGTTTTTGAGGGTTGGTTAAGTGGTTTATTGGTCACACTTGTATCTTGGTCTTTGTATCTTGTCCTTTTGGTTTTTTTGGTTTTAGTAATTGGGTTTTGGTTAGGCTCGCGCTTGCCCCGCCCCCGTTGAATTTCCGCTGTCGCTCCAATTAAACCGGGGTGTCCGCCCGCTACGGATCTTGCCGAAAGTTGGTTTTGGGCTTTAATTTTACGCCTGGTATTCTGTTTTTTGCGTATTGTCTTTTAGCCTTCCGTCGCACTTGTATCTTGGTCTTTGTATCTTGGTCTTTGTATCTTGGCCTTTTGGTTTTTTTTAGTATTAGTAATTAGCCTTTTCAATCAGTGTAAATAAGCCCCTAGTGCTGGTCAATTAATATCGGATTTCCATCCGGATCCTGAAGCATAATGGCAGCAGGACCAGTGGAGGCCTCATCCGCTTCTTGCATCAGCGGTATGCCATTCGATTTTAAGTGCCTTTGAATATTTCGAACATCTTTAGGGTTCCAGGTTAGTATGTTATTTTGAAACATGCCCTGAAAGAGTCCAAGTCTGGTAGCTCCCGATTGGAGAATGCGCCATTTTGAGTCTTCACTATCAGGAAACCCGGCATTTACATGACCGCCATCGATGATCTCAAAACCAAGCAGTTCATAAAACGAAATACTGGTGGCCATGTCCCTCACGGCCAAGCTCACTGAGAAGTCACCCAATTCAATCTTTGTCATAAATTTAGTTTTCAATTTTATTTCAGAAAATATTTTCTTTAGTTATCCTACTACTCTGGGTAGGCAACTTCCATATTTTCATTTGGCTTTAAATAAATGTTCCGGTTGCGAGTATCTAATACTAAATTAAATCGCCTTAGAATATCCGCACCCAACACACTCATTTTTTGCTTTCTGATAGCACCTTCAAAAATGCCGATCGGAATATCTCTTAATTCTGTAGATCCCAGCCTCAGCCGAGTTAACTTCATTTTTTTTGTCTTCAAAGTGTTTCCCATGGAGTCTTTAAGAGTTCGCTCACCGATCACTGGTAGCAATTCACTGATTCGGTGCACATCGGCAAAATCATCGTCTAGCAATAGCGTACCTCCGAAACCAGAATGAATCAAGTATCGATTATCAATCAACTTTCCTGCAATCTCCATTGCAATCTCGACAAATATTAAACTGCCCTCGATCACGACGGTGAGTTTCTCATATTGTGAATCTAGTGAAGGCAACCTTTCGTGCAACCGCATCAACCTTCTCTGATAATCAATCTCGATGATCTTATCCTGAAAAAGATTCCATCCGAACTTACCGTGGGTATTGGGTCCGGAATGAAGATCTTCGGTGATCACTAAGCTGTCCCAACGTAGACCGTATATCTCTAGCGAATTTCTGGAGCTATATCTCGCTGCTACTTGACCTCCCCAACTGCTGATGGACGCTGAATCATCAAAGGTGATGCTAGATGCGAGTGCACACCCCCCTTTGGTCATGGCCAGCGATGCTGCAGCAGTATGAAACATCAGTGTGACCGAATCCACTTCATTTAGGACAGCATTGATACAGATGTTGTTGGATTTATTAAGCGTAAAGGGGATATCAACACACTGAGATAAAAGGGTCACAGCTGCCCATGCATGACAGCACAAGCAGCATAACCATCTCAGGCCAAGGGCATCACAATACTTCATTTCTATTGGATGATTGCACACGGCAAGATAGGTCTTTCTTTCTATCCTCTGCGGCGGTGAATCCCCACACGTGCGATCAAACACTGACCGGTGATTCTGTACATATCATATATATGGCAAAATACAATAAGGTGTATTTTTTTAATAATCAATAAAATGACTATCAAAAATAAAAAATGAAGTACGATCCAGAATTTTGCATACAGCAGGTGAGGAGGATGATGCCCAGTAAACTGGGGAGAATGATATTACTCATCCGATCCAATATGAACACCAGGCCTACCACGAAACACTTAAGGATGGGAAGGGCAGTGATCGAACTAGGACAAGGCCAGGTTAGTACAGATCGAAATAAAAACTAATTCCGCCCGTTTTTGATAGATTCTTTCCGAAAAAGATCATCTTCTTGGTCCAAGGAGAATATCCTTTCAAAATCACCAGTAATCTACAAACGTTAATATGTTTTTGGGCAGCACACTGTTTTTGGAGATGCATCTGAGTATTAGTCCCAATTCTATACTTAGTTTTGAGTGCAAAACAAATTCAACGAGACTGTGAATGGTACTATTGAAGTTGTCTGGTCAAATGTGGTCCGTAAGAGATGCCAATGCCATTGCAAATTTTCAGATGCCTAAATAAAGACGAAGCTAGGACCGTCATTGAAGACTTAGCAAAGGTTAGCTACGTAACAGCAAAATGTCATGCATCCCACACCAGGCATCGCTAGTCTTCGGTTTTTTGGTATTTTCCCGCTTGCTGTTGAAAAAAATCGGCCATGCAAGCAGGCAATCCATCTGTACTTATGATAGGGTGTTTCGACACCAAAGAAGAAGATTTTGCTTTTTTGTACGACTGCCTATCTTCCTTAGGACTAAAGGTTTATACCCTAAATCTCGGTATCTATCGCGAAGCTTCCACTTTTGAAACCACCGTGAGGGCAGAAGAAGTGGCAAAAGCTGCGGATACAGCGATCGAGATACTCAAAGAAAAAGGAGATCGAAATCTGGTTGTTGATAAAATGAGTTCGGGGGCCAGCAAGATCGCCAAACAACTCCTGGAGGATATCGGTTTTCAGTCCGCCATTGGAATGGGTGGAGGGGGCGGAACCTATATGGTCTTAAAAGCCATGCAGTCGCTGCCTATCGGTATGCCCAAGCTCTGCCTTAGCACGGTCGCAACGAAAGACTTGTCTCGACAAGTGGGTGCTCGTGATGTCACTTTGATGCCCTCACTTGTTGACATCGCCGGACTGAATCAGATCAGTCGCATGCAGATCAATCAAGCAGCTGGAGCCCTCAAGGGAATGTTGAATGTCTCCTTACAACTACCCAAAGACAAAGAGCGCAGCATCGCAATTAGCATGTTTGGCAATACCACACCCTGTGTAGAGCAATGTAGCAAGATTCTAAGAGAAAAGGGATTTGAACCCATTGCATTCCATGCCGTCGGATCAGGTGGTCGCACTATGGAGTCTCTTATTGCGGAGGGATTTTTTGAGGGGGTTCTGGACATCACTACCACTGAGCTAGCAGATGAACTATGTGATGGCATCTGTAGTGCTGGACCCGATCGTCTGAAAGCAGCCGCCACCCATGGTGTTCCTCAGATAGTAGTGCCAGGCTGTATCGATATGGTTAATTATGGTCATGTTGATACTGTGCCTGATCGGTTCAGAGATCGCCTCCTTTTTTCATGGGCTCCGGATGTGACTTTAATGCGCACAAACGAAGAGGAAAATGAGGTATTGGGGAGGACCATCGCGCAAAGAATAAATGAAACAAAGGGTAGAGCAAAAGTTCTACTACCTGGGCGTGGCATTTCGATTATTAGTGCGAAGAATGAGTCTTTCTACCATCCAGCAGCGGATCAAGCACTCTTCGATTCCATAAAAAGACACCTACATCCAGCGATCGAATTGATCGAAGTGGATGCCCATATCAACGATGAACTTTTTGCGACGAAATTGGTAGAGCAATTATTAGAGATTATTGAATAGCAGAAATTTTGATGGAGCGGCTTCAGTAAAATTATTTTTTCACTTAAAAAAAGATCATATGCCGAACCCCTGGACGGGTATTGGAAACCCCTATACGAAACAAGAAGTGAGAGATCGCTTGCAACAAACGCTGGACCAAAATAAGGCCATTATTGTGGCCGGAGCGGGTACGGGCATTAGCGCCAAATTTATCGAGCGTGGTGGTGGAGATTTAATAATTATTTACAATTCGGGAAGATTTAGAATGTCGGGACATGGCTCGACAGCAGGCTTAATGGCCTATGGAGATGCCAATGCGGTAGCTATGCAAATCGGTGAATTTGAAGTATTACCAGTAGTGGAAGAAATTCCCGTAATATGTGGCGTACATGGCAGTGATCCCAGAAGGAGAATGTGGCACTTTTTAGGTCAAGTAAAGGACATGGGATTCTCTGGTGTCAATAATTTTCCTACCCATTCGATTGTTGACGGTCACTTTAGAAATGTACTGGAAGAGACAGGCATGAGTTTTCAAAAAGAAGTAGCTATGATCGAACTTGCCAATAGAATGGACCTCTTCACGATCGTCTACGTTGGCAAACCTGAAGAAGCACAGCAAATGGCTGATGTTGGAGCAGACGCGGTCATCGCACATGTCGGCACCACTGTCGGAGGGTCCATTGGGGTAGTGGGTGCCACCTGCACCATGGATGATGCCGTCGAACGTACTCAGAAGATCATTGAAGCAACGAAGACATCAAATCCGGATGCATTCTTTCTCGCCCATGGTGGACCTATTAACACACCTGAAGATGTGAAGATCATCCTGGAGCAAACTGATGCCCATGGTTTTGTGGGGGCCTCGTCAATAGAGCGTATGGGGGTTGAGGAATCTCTAACCTCCTTAACACAGAAATTTAAGTCACTTCCATACCGAAAAAAATAATATGCCCATACCTTGGAAATATTGCCACCATGAGCACACTCCCCTAACGGAAATAGATGGACGGGTACATTATTGGCATTTTAATCCAGAAATTTCGCCCGAAGCAGACACCATCCTGGTGCGGGTGATCATTCCTAATGGTGGCATGCATAATTTCCACCGACACCCCGAGATGAATGAGATCTTGTACATTATTCGTGGTCGGGCAGAACAATGGGTAGAAAACGAAAAACAAATCCTCAAACCAGGTGACAGTGTTTATATTGGTCCGAATGTGGTTCATGCCACCTTTAACGCCAGTGATGACGAGTTGGAATTTTTAGCCATTCTCGCACCAGCTGGGGGTTGGCAGGCAGGGACCATTGATGAATATCAAAATGAACCTTATAAGACTTATCGAAATACCTAGGTAGCAATGCTAATTAATGTCAGCTAATTTCTTGGGCACGCAATAAATACATCTATGAATAAAAAAAGGATTTCTCTTTCCACTGTGGTGACAATGGTTGCTCTTGCCGCATGTACCACCAACAAAGTCCCTCCGCCACCGTTGACTTATACAGGCGAGGAGCCTCGAATCCAGAATCCCCTTTCACCAGAAGAATCACAAAAACACCTACAACTACCGAAAGGGTTTGAGGCATCTCTCTTTGCTAGCGAGCCGGACATAATTAATCCGATTGCATTTTCCTGGGATGCACGTGGTCGCCTTTGGGTGGTCCAGTCCATGGATTACCCACACGGCCTTGATAACGATGTCGGAGGAGATCGAATTACCATCTGCGAGGATACGGATCAAGATGGTAGGGCTGACAAATTTACAGATTATGCGACGAGCCAAAGCTTGACGACAGGCATTGTTAATGTAAAGGGTGGAATTATCGTTGCCCAGGCACCCGAAATGGTTTTTCTGGGAGATGCCAATGGTGATGACCAAATGGACACCAGAACGGTACTCTATGCTGGCTTTGGCACCTGGGATACTCATGCTGGACCCTCAAATTTGAAATATGGACCAGACAATATGATCTGGGGTTCCGTGGGCTATTCAGGTTTTGAAAGCAAATTTGGTGACACACACATCAATTTCACGAGGGGAGTCTTTAGATTTAGCAGAGATGGACGATACTTTGAGCCGATTGGTCAATTTAACAATAACACCTGGGGACTAGGGATTACTCAAGATTTTGAAATTTTTGGTTCTACTGCCAATAATAATCACTGTTGTTATATCGGCATACCATTACGGCACTATGATTATTTAGATAAGCGCCCTAGCTGGGCAATCAATGCTGATTTTATTCAAGGGCACTATGAGATTTATTCACCCGACACCATTCCGCTTCAACAGGTGGATGTTCGGGGTGGCTACACCGCGGCCGCAGGGGCAAATTTCTACGTAGCAAAAAATTATCCTAAAGAATATCAAAATCAAATGTATGTCAATGAACCCACCGGACATTTGGTTCACCTAGCAAAAATTGAAAAAGACGGTGCAGGATTCAAGGAAATCGACGGTGGAAACATCTTCGCAAGTACCGATGCCTGGTGCGCTCCCGTTTTTTCCGAAACAGGTCCAGACGGGAATCTTTGGGTCGCAGATTGGTACAATCCGGTGATACAGCATAATCCAGACAAAAGGGGCATGGAAAATCAGATCTGGAATGACAATAAAGGAGAAGGTAACGCACACTTAAATCCTCATCGAGACAAAAAACACGGTCGCATATACATTATTAAATATCGAGGCAAGGCGGATAATTACGAAGCCCTCAGTGTAGAAAATCCGGAGCTTTTATTAGCATCACTAAACAGTGAAAATATGTTTTGGCGACAGACAGCCCAACGGCTCATTGTCGAAAACAATTTAATCCAATTAATTCCAGAATTAATCACACTCGCAAGCCGCGACGCATCCGGTTTAAATGGAGGTGCAGTGCATGCACTTTGGACACTTCATGGTCTGGGTGCATTGGATGGGTCCAATACGGAGGCTTCAAGTGTAGCTATTCAGGCTTTGTCAATGAAATCAGATGCGGTTAAAAAAACAGCCTTGGCACTGCTGCCCAATACCCAAGCTGGAAGTGAACACTTGGTTGCCTCAGGATTATTAATGGCCAGCAATCTGCATTTGCGTCGCGCAGCCATTCTCAGGGCTTCTGAATTGCCCGAAAATCAAGCACTTTATCAAACCATGGAAAAAATTGCTGACGATCCCACTAATCTCAGTGACAAATGGTTGGATGCGGCTGTAAAAATCTATTTCCGTGAACAAAACTACGAGTTTGTAGATGAAAAAGCTGTTGCCATCGTCTTGCCATCAGCGGAGGAAAGACCTACCGCTTGGAATTATACCACCGAAGAACCAACAACCGGTTGGACAGAGGTTGGTTTTTCAGATGCCACGTGGCAATCTGGAACGTCCGCTTTTGGTAGTACAGAAGCAGGCTCCCACATCAAAACTAAGTGGACAACCCCTGATATTTGGTTGCGCAAAACATTTACCCTTGATCAAATTCCTGCCGAGCCTGTCTTAAAAGTACTACATGATGAAAACTATGAAGTTTATATCAACGGCACCCTGCTCTTTCAAGAGACAGGACATAATCCGAAATATAAATTAATGCGACTGGACACGGAATCGGGTCGACTTTTTAAACAGGGCTCCAATGTGATAGCAGTCCACTGCCATAATGCAAATGGCCGTCAATTTATTGATGTAGGTATTGGAGAAGTAAAAAATATTCCAGCCGATCAAACCATCACTTTGCAAACAGTGCCGCAACAGATGGCCTATGACCAAAAGGTATTATCTGCTATGGCTGGTTCGGAAATTGAGATCATCCTAGAAAATACAGATGAGATGCAGCATAATCTAGTGCTCATTGAACGTGGCAGCACGGAGGCATTTGGAAAAATTGTGGATGAATTCTTGCAAAGTCCCGATGCTGCCTCGATGGAGTACGTGCCGAAGTCACGGTATGTTTTAGGTGCTACCGCAATGCTTGATCCTGGTGAGCAAGGATCCTTGCGGGTGCGTTTGCCTGACAAACCCGGTGATTACCCATTTATTTGTACGTTTCCGGGTCATTGGCGAATGATGCAAGGCATCTTAAAAGTAAGTCCTCGTGGAAGCTATGCATCTGCAGACCCAAATGCACTTCAGGTAGCGGTGATGGGTGGTGGAGGTTCCCATGAATTCCTCAAATACTTTGGCATCGCTGATGGCAAAATATTGAGCCAAAATGGAACAGTTAACGTCAACTACACAGAGAGTACTTTACAATTAAATGATTGGCTGCAGACGGCAGATGTGCTTGTTATTTCAAATAATAAAGAGTTTGATGGCCAAACCAAAGAGACCATTTTCTCACGGGTAAATGATGGGATGCCTATGCTGATTTATCATCCGAGTACCTGGTATAATTGGAAGGATTGGCCTGAGTATAACCAGCAATTGGTTGCTGGCGGATCAAAATCTCATGAGCCGCTCCAGGAGTTTGAGGTTCGTGTGGTTAAACCCAATCATCCCATCATGCTTGGAGTGCCTAAAACATTCCGCATTACCGATGAATTATATCGTTGGGAGCATGATCCAAAAGGACCAAATATTGAAGTCCTTGCCGTTGGACGAGGACTAGAGTCTGGAGCTGAATATCCGGTAGTTTGGGTGGTGAAGCACCGCAAAGCCCGAATTATCGGAAATACGTTGGGCCATGATGATGATGCCCATAGCCTACCGGCCTATCAAACGATCTTAAATAATAGTTTTAATTGGGTGAAAAAGGGTATTAAGCGAGAGGTGATGTAATTGCACGATTTGGAACTGCCGACAAAGAACACATATCCCCCACTGGCTTGCTTGCCTGCCGTGGATTGTCTCCCGAATGGGAGAGGGAGCGCAATGGCTTTGTGGGTTACAAAGGGTGTGGAGCTTGCAATGTCAACATAAGAATGGCCAGAACCTGCTACTTCTTCAGCCGCCTTGATCGCATGGCTTTGGTCTTCTGAATGGCATCATCCTTAACAAAGTCTTCGTATGCTTGCGTCTCAGCGCCGTAGATGGCAATTTTGCCGTTTGCATCATTGTGCACGCCCCAGCCATATCGTTTAGTAAGGGGGGAAGATCGAAGACAGGGCTGGCCCTTAGAGAAGTAGGCCTCCCTTGCTTCTTCCAGGTCAGATTCGACAATATCTTTTCGCCTGGCATAAACCGCAAATATCAGATCATCGGAGGTATATATGTAAGGGCGCTCAGCCAACATTTGATATTGGATGTTTGCAATGGTGAGTTTATCACCCTTCTGAGGTGGCACTTCGCCATGATGGGTGGGACTATCGTCAGCGATCTCAATGAAAGTGTCGTAATAATTTGTCGAATGTTTCATGATACTTAGCTTGATAATGATCCAAAAGTAATAGGATCATGTGACAACCCTTTGTCACTTCGGTTTAGAAAATTTTCGCCGCTGCATGTCAACATATTCTTCTAGTGTTATTTGATGGGGGTCAAAAGTCTGGTTTAGCTCCTTTAACTCTAAGATTCTATCCAACCTAAAAGTTCTCCAATCCTTACGCAATCTACACCAACCTATGAGAATCCAATTTTCGTTCGTATTGTGATAAATGGCAAAGGGTTCAACTTCTCGACTTTCTGGGGTTGCCCCTTTTTTCTGATATAGCAAGTGCAAAATTCTGGCACTAGCTAATGCTTTTTGAATCTTGACTAAGAAGTTGCTGGTATATTCATCATTCCAATTTTTGCCAACAATGGTCCTGTCCCCAAGAAAATTAGCTTTTGATAAATCAGTGGTTGATAGCACACTTCGAATCTTGTCTACTGCTTGTCGAAGCACCGCTACCAAAGATTCATCTTTATTCTTAGCCACTAATTTCTCCGCCATGATCAGCGCATGAGCTTCCGCCTCTGTAAACATGATCGGTGGTAACCGAAAGCCCTCCATCAATCCATATCCACCGTTGCCATAATCAACAATGGGTACACCGGCCTCCACCAATGCCTTTAAATCGCGATAAATTGTACGTGTACTGACCCGAAATGATTCAGCCAAGTCGGTAACTTTGATCTTTGATCTAGTTTGCAATTTTAGCAAGAGGGCAGAAAGCCGTGATACCCTTGAAATATTATCTGTATATGCCACAAAAGAATGGTTTCCTCTATCTCAATTAATAATCAACGGCTTGGTGGTCTCTCAGCCATGTCCCGATGCTTGCTAAGGTACCCTTATGGTCGAATCGTGGAAGCTCTACTGAGGGGCTAATAGCCAAAATCTCGTGGACAATCATAGTGCTGTCTGACGCCTTAATGAATGTAACCGGAACATCTGTCTCATTCGCTAAAAACTCGAAGTAAGTTCTTTGCGGTCTGAGCATAGCTAAGTGCTTTTCAAAATTTCTTCTATGCCGATTGGGGTCATTCTTTTTTCGATGCTGCAGAGTAACTAGGTCTGCGTATAAATAAAAATAATGTGCTGGAAAAACTAAGCCATACACATCCATGGCATTTTCAAAAAATTGAAACATCCGGTCACGTTCAACAGCGTCGTCCTTAAGGCCATAGATCCAGCTATACCAGATCGGTTGAAACACATCCCCATCCAACACAGCGTTTCCGGTACATTCTACAGCCAACTGAAATCTAGCTAATTGCTTTCTCAAATACCAATTCTCCTCATTCCGATCCTCATTTTGATAAAGCAAATTAACCTCGGGAATGACAAAGAAATGATCAGCTAATGCATTACAAACCGTACTTTTTCCGACTGCACTCGGTCCCTCCAAGCAAATAAACATGAACCAAAGAAAAGAAAATTTAAGCCTGAGGTTAGGGTACGGGATCGAATAGGGTTTCAGCAACGAGGTCTTTTTCAGGAAACCAGCTAAATTCTTTACGCGGATGACTCAAAATGATCAGAGGCAAGGATGGATTAAATAGTTTTGACCACGCGCTCAAAATGGAAGCTGTCTTCATGAGTGCCTGACATTTCGCTAAAATCAAACAATTCACAATGGCATCGCGGTTCATTTTTATGTCATTGCGATGAAGATGATGAACAGGAGCCTGGTCAATGGACCTGAATGCATCTTGTCGAAAAACGATCGGAATGTCTAAAACACCGCTGCCAATAAATCGAATAAAATTTGCATCGTCACTTGCTACGAAAATTTTCGTGGTTTCAGGATGACACTTCAGATAATATTCAATATTGCGTAGTACCCGAGCAAATGCCACGGGGGGAGCTTCATTAGATTTATCTGTGCCTCGATAATGTAAGCCAAGCACCTGATCCGTTCCAAATTCTGATCTGCAGAAGGCATCAACTTCTTCCCTAACGTGGGGTCTTATGCCCAAATACTTCCGCAGAAGGCTTGAGGCTAGCGTAAGGGAGAGTTCTGAACCATAGTACTTCCCCAACTTCAAGTCCTCAACATTTCGAATGCGCGCATATCGCTTGGTTTCAACATCTCCTTGAGGAATGAAAAAAAATGGTTGAAAGTGCTCAACCCCACCTGATGGATAGCTAAATCTGAATGCCGGAGTTAGACCGTGCAAATCACAGTGAACCAGAATCTCCAAAGCCCAAACCAGCTTTGCACCCAGTCCATGGTGATTGCAAATGTTAACTGCGAGAATACCATGCTCAAGGTTTTCCCTTATGATCTCCTTGTTCTTTCGACTACGAAGCATGTACATGGAGGTAGCAGCCCTGTGTAAGAATCGGTCCTTTATTCGTGACATTGCCTGCATCGATGTGCTATGGTGATCCGAGTTGATCGGAGTCACCACAAGTATTTAAATATCAATACCTAACAAAAATAACACCAATCAAAAGTACCCACAGTTTCATGTTGGTCTTAGAGGTTTGAGCTGGTGGAGGCCCGAGCCGATTCAATCACTTAACATCCAACGGAACAGGTCTTCTTTGTCTACTATTGACCAACTGTGCGGATGGCGATATCCATTCGATCGATACCCCTTGTTTTCGGTCTCAATCAGCTCAATGCGTGGTTGTTTGAACTCGGTCTGCAAGGCTTGAGCCAGCTTTCGAATATAATAGGCATTCATGTCCTCGTACTCATTTTTCCGATTTTCCTGCCACCACTTGACATCAGGTTCGGTATAAAGCCGAATTCTGGTGTCCGCCAAAGCGCGCAGGTTCTGAACATCCTTCGTTTTTGAGAGATAAGGAGAATATTGAGCGTATTTTTTTAGGCGTGCTTCTCCCTGTCCAAAAAAGGCATTGAAATTTTGCACGGTACGGGAAGATTCTTGCACCGAGATGTCAGAGAATGCCCGTTTTACATTTCGCGATGAAATTTCGAATAAAGCCAGAAGATCAACAGGTGAGTCCACAGCAAAGACACCACCAAGATCCAAGGACTTCTCAGATCGTATCATCTCATTAGCAAGGAGGAGGGCAACATTGCCACCACTTGAAAACCCACCTAGATAGATTTTAACGGGTAAGGTGTGTTCAATGATGGCATCTGTTATGATTTCAATTAATTGAGCTTTTTCAGTCGGCTCTAGCCAAAGTTTTCGGTTAAATGCCATATACAGGATGGCCACGCCATTTTCATCGGCAAGTTCTTCAATAGGAAATTCCCGTCGCACCCATGCTGGAGTTTCCGGATAGCCACCAAATAAAATAAGTACACATTTTGGCTCCTGGGATGGCATAAATATGTCATATGCAGCAGATGGAGCCAGCTCAAAAGCTTGTATTTGTACAGACAAGTTTGCTACTAATATTGCAAAAAGGAAGAGCCTTAAACTGAGAAAAGCCATTCGTACTCTCTGCGACTTGTTTTCAACCATAACGTGATAGATGCCAATAACTGGACGTAGATTAAACAGAAAATATTTTAGCCAGGCACCATTTTCGCCATGATGTTCTTTTTTCCTAACCACCAAATTGTATACTTACCTAAGTGCTATGGAATGGCTCACTTTGCCAACAGATTGTACTCGGTCAAATCCCATTGACTGATAGAATATTGCTGCAGATCCATTATCTGTATATAGATTTAT
Organism: Saprospiraceae bacterium; assembly: GCA_965223215.1. Taxonomy (GTDB): domain Bacteria; phylum Bacteroidota; class Bacteroidia; order Chitinophagales; family Saprospiraceae; genus JABDMH01. Next base: position 3,259,888 of record CBDCVZ010000010.1, read on the forward strand.
CCTTTGAAAATAATTGCGGTGGGATGCAAGAATTGTTTCCATCAATAATCTGCCAACTCCCTTCCTACGATAATTGGGATGCACATAAAATCGCCTGATCCTGCCTTGTTGCCCACGACCAACATAGGGATCTTTAGAAATGCCTCCCAAGCCAATAAGTAATTCCCCATATCTACATGAATAATAGCCTTCCCCATATCCCATAAACTGATTACTCCCGTCCATCCAATCTTTTTGCAATCGGCTTAAGAATGTAAATCCCTCTCTTACACTGAAATGTACTAGTTCGTCAAGTCCCTCGATTGGGTACTTGATGACTCTTTCAACGGCAACTCGTTTGCGGTCCATTGGATCTTATTACTTCCTGAAAGATATTAAGACCTTAGCTGCTTTGATAAACAGGGCCTATCTATACTGGATTTCCCTCTAGTCTAACACAATGGCCCCAATTCCCTCTTCTTTTAGGCGCTGAATTAATTCAGCTAGCGCACCAGACTCGACCGCCCGCCATCGACCTTGCACTTCCATCCATCGTTGATGATGTTCATCAAATACGGCCTGATGCTGGTCTGCCGGCGGAAAATCAGCCACCGCTACAGCAGAAGCTAGGTAGGATAGCTTTTCCAACAGCTTACCAGGGGTTCGTATCATGTCCTGACCATTCCCAGTTTGCTTTAGTTGAATCATCTCGTTTTCGATTTGTGCCAAAAGACTATCTACCTTTTTTATATCCTCTGCAAAAGCAGCATGCTCTTCCGGCAGCATGGGTACCAGATCTCGCAACTGCCTTCGGATCTTTTCGGTCTTGTTGACGGCCTGAGAGATCTCTTCCACATCCAGCTTAATGGCTTCAAGTAATTTAGATTGTAATTGAATATCTTGAAGGCTTCCCTCCGAATTGGGATCTTTTAAAACAGTAATCGTCTGACTCTGAATCGCCATTGAATCGATGACCAAATGTACCTTGTAATTTCCCGGTTGTACAAGATTGGATAGAGGTTCAATCAGAGATTTTCGAGTTCGTAAATCATTGAGAGGCATCCAATCAGCGTATGGTGGCTTGGTTCGCAAAACCACCTTGCTGGTGGGCTTATCTTTAAAATCCCACCACACTCGATTTATTCCAGACTTCCCCTTGTGTTTAAGGGTACGGATCGTATCGCCCGCCATATTGGTGATTATCAGATGAACGCTATCGCTGAGGGTTGAATCAAGATGCTCAGATAGCCAATAGTGAAGAGAAGCACCAGCCGGTGGATCATCTCCAAAGGAGGCTTCCTTAAAAAATTGCATCACCATGGAGACATTGTGAAAGCGATAAGCCTCTTTAGGCTCAAAAAGGAAGGCATCAGAGGAAACAACTTCATCAGTCACTTGCTGCAGTGGTGTGATGTCATCTAAAATCCATATGCCTCTTCCGTAAGTACCGACTACCAGGTCATTGAAATGCTCAGGAATATCCAGCCAGTACATCGGACTGGATGGCAGATTGGACATGAGAGATTGCCATTGATCCCCATTATCAAAAGAAATATAAAGTGCATTTTCCGTACCTAGGTAAAGCATGCCAGGTCGCACAGGATCTTCTTTGATCATTCGGCAGTAGCTTAGATTTCCCTCATCAATGCCTGTCGTAATTCTTTGCCAAGATTCTCCAAAATCAGTGGTGCGATAAACGTAGGGACTAAAATCACCCATTTCATGGGCATCAACCGTGAGATAGGCCGTGCCTGCTTGGTGGAATGAGGCGTCAATATTTCTGACTGCCCCATATTCTGGTAGATCAGGTAGATTGCCAGTCAGTTCTGTCCAATTAGCTCCTTGGTCTTTAGAAATATGAACCAGACCATCATTGGTCCCCGCATAAAATAAGCCTTCTTGCAGGGGAGACTCTTCAAAAGCAAAAATCACATTGGCATATTCAACGCCGATATTATCACCAGTTAATCCACCGGAAAATTGCTGTTTATCTTTATCATTCAGAGTCAAGTCCGGGCTAATTACTTCCCACGACTGTCCGCCGTTTTTAGTACGATGCACATGTTGACTGGCCACATAAACGGTATTGTGGTCATGTGGAGAAATGAGCAAGGGAAAAGTCCATTGAAAGCGATATTTCACGTCTGCGGCAGGACTACCTGCGGTAAATTCAGGCCATACCTCTACTTGCCTAAACTGTTGTGATTTTTCATTATACCGAACTACCACACCACCCAGTGCACCCATTCCCGATGCACTTGACCAAATGATGTTGGGATCGGTGGGATCGGCTGTTGCAAATCCACTTTCTCCGCCGCCCACGTCATGCCACATCCCCGTAGGTATAAAACCACCGAAAAAGCTTTGCATCCGACTGCGACTGGGGCCTTTCATAGAGGGTCCATCTTGGCGATTGGTGAGCACGTTATAGGGTATGGACTTATCCGTAGTCACGTGATATAATTGAGCCACTGGCAATTGAATTCTGAGCCAAGATTTTCCTCGATTTTCGGTGACAGATAGGCCTCCATCACCCACCACGATCTGGCGATCACCATTGGTGGGATCAATCCACATTTCGTGATGATCCCAATTAGGAGCCTGACCGGGACCTGCCGAAATGGCTTTAATGCCACCATCTATGCTGGTGGCATAGTTTGCTGAGAAAAAGTAGATTTCATTAGGATTATCTGGTGAAGCTGTACAGCGTGTATAGTATGCACCTCTGCCGGTGAGATTTCGATCCGAATTGATAAGCTTGAATGTCTTTCCACGGTCTTCGGAGCGCCAGAGCTCTCCTGTATTGGTTTCTTCACCGTTGAGTGGTAGTCCATCTCCAGTCTCTAACAGGGCATACAGTCGGCCAGGTTGGGCAGCCGTCATGGACAGAGCAATCTTTCCGATATCCCCCTCGGGCAGGCCCTTGCTCAATCTCTCCCAGGTAACACCCGCATCCAGTGATCGATAAATCCCGCTGCCAGGGCCACCACTCGTTCGAGTCCAGGGGCGCATTTCCAATTGCCACATACCAGCAAAGAGGATCCTGGGATTATGTGGATCCATTACCAGGTCTGAAGCGCCAGTATTCTCATCTACTGCTAACACGAGTTCCCACGTTTCACCACCATCCACACTTCGATAAATACCCCGATCCGCCTGTGGAGTGTAGGCATGACCAAGTGCCGCTACGTACACAATATCTGGATTGGTAGGATGGACCACAATGCGACTAATTCTTCCCGTGAGATCTAAGCCCAGATGATTCCAGTTTTCACCTCCATCGGTGGTTTTCCACACCCCATTTCCGATGGATACATTTGAGCGAATGAATGCCTCCCCAGTTCCTACATAAACAACCTCCGGCTCGGAAGGTGCCAGGGCCAGGGCTCCAATGGAATGGACGGGTTGTTTGTCAAAGATCGGCTTCCAATTGAGCCCACCGTCAATCGTTTTCCATACACCGCCCGAGGCTGCCCCCACATAATAAACCATTGGGTCACCAGGAATGCCAGTTGCCGAAATCAATCGATTTCCGACTGGTCCAATGTGACGAAATTTTAGTTGTTCAATCTGATCTGGAGTTAGCGTCTGTGCCTGTGCAATCAGTGTAAAACCTGTGAAAAGAACGGCCAGGGATAGGAGGAGCTTTTTCATGTGAGTTTCTTTTATAAAGACACAAAGTATTGAAATTCAGCTTATCCTTCCCCACACGATGGTTACAAGCATCGAACGAATATGTCTGGCAATTTAAGCGGGGTCTCGCGACTGGATAAAAAATGCGATGCTTTGATCTTTTCTTGACCAGATAGCAGGAGAAATACAACCGTCTACCCTGTGGCACCATCTGGATAACTATTTTATTTTCCCTTAAACTTCACATATTAATACTGTTCAGTTTCTTTTGGCAAACGACATTTGGTCAAAGGACCCATGGGTAGGGAGCCAGCTCACCTGTTTTAAAGAATTGAGCTGCAGGCATGCTAGTCAGTCCAGTAATTATTTCTCCAATTGATTTGTTTACAGACAAATCTTCTCTGTCCATAGGCTCACAACCTTTAGACCTGATATCCGGCGTTTTAATTGATCATCGATTCAGCTTCGAAACACTTGCATGGGTACCGAAAAGCACCTGCCATTTCAAGTGCTTTACTGGACAATGATCCGGTTCATCCAGTATTTGTCTTACGTAGCAGCACCTTTGCAGGCAGCCCTCTATTTCAAACGATCTTGAGCCTTTAGAAAGTTAAATATCTTCTTATCCACTTCTGCAACCAAATCGATTTCATGATAATTCATCCAACGAATTTCTTCAATTTCATTGGCTGGCATTAGCTGTCCATCATATTTCGCCTCATAACATTTCAGCTGCACTTGTACCCCAGGTGCCGCGCCATCAGCTTGAGCTGCGAAGGTACCTAGGTAGGCTATCGAATCTTTTAAGATGGATACCGCCAATTCTTCCTTGACCTCACGAATCAGGGTCTCATGATCTACTTCACCCAGTTCTCTCTTACCAGCGGGCAGATAGTATTTTGCTTTGCCTCTCGATCGTGTCATCAATAATTGGCCTTTTTTCAGTGAGATGTATGCAACCTTGTCAATTATTGCCCTGCTTTTCCACCATTGGTAAGCGGTATTAAATAATTCTTCTGGTTTTGAGTGCATTACCAACTGAGCTTGTTGTTGGTCAGTTAAGAATTCGTTGTCAACCATGTTTTGTAACATGGCTGCCAGAGGTTGGTAATAGCCATCCACATTCAGAACACCACAAAACTTATTGGTGTAGCCCAGTTTCACCTGGGTATAGACATCCCCGATCTCATCTAATGTCCCTATCCCTCCGGGTAGGGCAATAAAAATTAGTGCGGCATCTAACATTTGCCGTTTTCGTTCAAACATGTCGGGCACGACGACCTGTTCGACTCCCTTTAAGAATGCCCCTTCCCCCTCGATTAAAAAGCTGGGGCGAATACCATACACTTTTCTCCCTGCTTTAAGAAAGCGTGATGCAATTACACCCATTAGGCCAAATTGGCCGCCCCCGTAAACGAGGTCAAAACCAGCATCAATAAATAGATCAGCGAGTTTCTTTGACTCGGAAGAAAATACTTCGATGTTACCGCTGCGGGATCCGCAAAATACACAAACACTCTTTTGCATAAAATATTCCTAATGATGGACCATCGAGTGCGTCATTAATTGGAACTACTGATGACCTTATCTCTGACATGGAACGAATTTGATCAATTTTTCTCTTGAAACTCTTCGCAATCTAATCTAATCGCGGAACTGGACAAACGCTTCTTCAACAGCCGACAATAGTGGCGAGAGGAGGATTCTTGATAGAAGCGACACCCGAAGCAGGTACGTTGCACGGAAATAATATCTTTCTGATGTAATTTGAAAATCAACTTACTCAAGACTTCAAACAGGTTATTCAACTCTTCCTTTTTGAACGAACTTATCACCTCGTGTAAGGGAGTTGTAAAATGTGCTACTTTCTCAACAATTTTTTTCCCAGGTGAAGTAAGCTTTAGGGTATAGCTTCTACTGTCAATTTCTGATGCTGATTTAAGAACCAATTTCTTTTGATGCAGTATACGAACGGCATCACTGATAGTAGGCTTAGAAACGTTAAACTCTTTGGCAAGGTAGCTCACCGTTTGCAAGGATTTGGCATGGTAAGCAAGGAAAATCAAAATCTGAATTTGGATCGGACTTAAGCCCAATTCCTTCGCCTCCCGCCACAGCAATACTTTAAAAGCCTCAGATATCCGTTCTAATCCGACCACTACTTTTGAGGGTACATCTGCTATCTGTCGTGCTGGATCAAAGATACTCTTCATCATAAAAAAGCTTGTCGAATCACTCCGACAAGCTAAGTTAAGAATCATTCGAAAGCAGACGTTTAATCAGGTCCTAAATTGGAAGTCTATTTGGAATCTTGGCCTTTGGTCCTGATGGAATACCGTGCGAGACTTCTCATCAGCCTTGCTGGAAGATGTAATCTCCGACTGATTATTTCATAGACTCGGTAAATAGATGGTATGGATATACAGGTACTTGTCTTTTCGTTTGAATACAAGCACGTTGAATCACAATATCAATTCGATGAGTCTTCGATAATATAGACTACCTTGGTTAAGGGTTATGCCATTTTTCGAAGTCGCATATCCATGGTCATCTACCCCCGCTCAGGGGCACCTAATTCTTAAGAGTCAACTCTGCCACTCCTCGTCATATTTGCTTGACCGGCGATCCACCAGGCATCCGGACATCTCCTCTGGGCACCACTCCATGATCATGTAAACCCTGGTAACACCCAGACGATTTGGAGATTCGACCCCTGCTCCCAATAAATGTTATTAGACTGATAATTTCGAGATCGAGTTGGTCAGATGGTTCAATCTCAGCCCCACCGTCAGCAACATATTTATTAAGGACTCCTAACTATGAATTTGAAACTTTTAAAGATCGCTCAAAGATGCTCCATAATTAATGTGGAGAACAGCTCCTGAAGGTGTGACCAGGGCTGGTACGGACTTCACACCTCTTTTGCCAGCTTCATCGATTTGAGATCTGTTTTCTCCGAGATGTACTATCTCAACTTGATCACTACCAATCAACTCTGTGAGTTCATGTTCTGCAGCGACACAAACAGAACACCCCGCATGATAAAAAATGGAATTTTTCATAATAAACAGTTATTGTATTGTTGCAAAATTGCATCACAAATATAGTAAGGATTCCTAACTATCACAAATTTGGAGACATGGCTATTTTACCTAGATTGCAATGTTCCCAGCCTCAACTTCATAAATATAATGAGCATGGGAATCATATTTTGGCCCCTAATTCATCCCGAAGCTTACCGGTCCATAGCCAGGAACACTAACATATCCTTGGCTTGGCTGCCCGTTTGATCCAGTATAATAATTTCCGCCACTATACAACCCGCGTGACCAGAAATTGTCTCCACCGGCTGCTGCATTCCTGCGATTGGCTTGAGCCATTGCGGCATAGATATTTCCTAGGGGGAGGAAAGATCCCACCAAGCCCAAGTTGCCATTAGCTTCCAGCCAATAGCTTCCTGGAATCGGATTTTGGTATCCGAATAATCGGGCAGCTTGTCGAGCTTCACTGATCTGCAACTGGCGACCATTGATGAATACTCCAGATGTTCCGTTGGATACATCTGTGCGCATCGAGCCAATCTGATGACCAGGATACATCACACCTATTACGGGACCACCCATTTGGCCATAGGCGCCTGAACGGCGGTCATACCAGTACTGCCCTGGAAGCGGCTCCTGCCCATAAATGGATTTGAACTGCTTGATATCATCCGATGATAGTTTATAGTCGTTTATCGTCACTGATGATTGAGCAAGACATGGAGAAAGGCCCATCAGGAAGGCAGCGAAGAAGATAAGGCCATTAAATACACTTAACATAGATTTGATCTTTTTTATAAGTGTATTGATGGCGACGAATTGTCCTAGCTAGAGGTCTGATGATATCAGATTTACCCAAGCCCTGCCGACTCCAAGTTAGCTGATCGCCAGATCAGGCAGACTTGGAGGGCTGTGGATCAAAGCCTCCAAGAATTCCGTTTATCCTTTGGGAGGGCTGCCGATCGATGGGACGACGCAGACTCGAAACCGACACCGAAACCACTATTGTTTTGCAGGTTCCTCCGTACCAGGGTGGGTATCACGCAGAAGTACAGCCCGACAGTACTGTTTTTCGCTCCCCTAAGTATTTCAAGCTAATAGTTCGACCTGCCCGGAACCAAGATGGTAATAGGCAGGTATGATTTTGACTTTTCCTGCTTCCACAGCATCTCCAATGATCGAAGACCTACTTGCCAATTCCTTTGCAGTAAGCTCGGCATTCTTCTTAACCACATCATTGACGGAGGCTCCATCTTCTGAAGCAGCAATGGCCGGAGTAATGTGCGACAATAAATGGTTGAGATTATAGCCATTGTCTCCACCCCCTACGGCAGCGGTAACCGCTCCGCAGCTTTCATGACCGAGTACAATGATGACTTGAGTACCAATATGGGCCACCGCGTATTCGATGCTGGCAATGGAAGAAGAGTTGGCAACGTTGCCAGCCACACGAATAACAAAAATTTCTCCCAAACCGACATCAAAAGCCAGCTCCGGCACTACCCGACTGTCTGCACAACTTAAAATGATGGCATAAGGATTTTGACCTCCGGTGAGAGAATCTCTGCGTGAACTATCTTGCAATTTTCCGTCCAGTTTGTCCGCCACGAATCGACTGTTTCCGTCCTTGAGTCGTTTTATTACTTCATCAATTGTCATTGTTCTTATCTTTTTATTTCTTTCAAGAATACTAAAAGTGCTGCACACTTACAATTAATAAAGTCAGGACGTATCACCCCTCAATATTCTTAGCGCCCTGGCAAATATTTGGCTGATGGGTGCTGAAATCTCCAGGACTTCACCATCTACTTGAAATCTCATCTGTTGAGCATGGAGCAGCAATTCCGAGATCCTGAAACGATGTAGCCAGATGGCATTTTGTTTATTGCAGCCATGGGGACGATCGCCAATGATGGGGTGAGCAATATGCGATAGATGCCGCCGTAGTTGGTGATACCGACCAGTCGTTGGGAATAGTTTAACCACACTATACCGGGAGGTTGCAAATCGATGAGATGGAAAAGGTAACTCATGCTGACTTATGGTCGTGTATTTAGTAAATGCATCCTTCCGTTTGCCGCTACAAACCAACGGATAGTCGATCTCGCCGGTATTGGGTAAGTAGCCACGTACGACAGCCAGATAAGTTTTCTCAACTAAGCGGGCGTCAAACATGGGTTGAATTTTTCGGCAGGTTGCCTGATCTTTTGCAAACAACAAGACTCCTGAGGTCTTACGATCTAGTCTGTGCATGGGATAGACCCGATAACCCACTTGGTCGCGCAAAGTTTGCATAGCAAAGTGATTTACATCTCCGGCTAAGTGAGTTCGATGTACCAACAAACCATGAGGTTTATTGATGGCAAGAAGTCGATCATTCTCAAAAATAATATTCAATGGTGCCACCATCAATCACTGCATTTCACGAGAAAACCATGAAATAATATTTCGCATACGCTTCTTCGTTAAGGGATGTTTGCCCTTGTAGAACTGCATGTCAATATTTTTTGGTGCATCGACTTTGTGATACCTTTTTTTTAATTTCTTATAGATCACCTTAATATCTTTGGTAAATGGATCCTGTTTCGACCCAACCAATAGCATTTTATTGGGTGCGGCTACTTTTAGTAAATCGATTATATCAAATTTCTTTAATAGACCTGGAATCACTTCTGCCATTTCGATTCCAATATTGTTTGCGATTTTTGCAGCAAAACTGCAAGCGGCACCGCTGGTACAAATATGGGATACTCTTTGATCCACTGCCTGTTGGAAAATAACGGTGTTTCCTCCGTACGAATGACCCATTAGACCTACTTTTCCATGAGGATTATCACTTAATTGTAACATCAAACTCAAGGCCATTGATGCATCATCCAGTACTTTCTTCATCAGCGTACTACCTCGTAAAAGCCGGTATGCCATCTGGTTATAATGTTGCAACCAATCTGCTTCCTCCTGGTCCAGCTCGAGCGCCTTTTTATTTAGGCGGCGATCTTCGAAGCAGATTGAATCTGGCGCTAAACATAAAAATCCCCGTTTTGCCAGTGCAGGCCCAAAAAACTGGTACTTATCTCCGCGAATTCCAGCAATCTCACTCTTTCCCAAGTGCCACTTTCCAGCGTGCTGATGATGGACTAAGATTGATCCTTTAACTTTCGATTTGGGTATAAAGAGGTAAGCTTGCACTTCATCACCCTCTGACCCAAGATATCCTACTAATAATCTTTCAAATAATTTGAAATTTTTACGCTTTAATATTTCATAATCAATATTGCCTAAGAATGGGCGATGATTGAGAAATCGCCGAATATTTTCCTGCTGAGTTATCATTTTCATTTGCAAAAATAGTAGGTTAAACCTTAGTAAAATCAGCATCGAAATAAATGCCGATTGATTATACGACGTAAGGCATTATTCAAAGATGGAGAAAAATGTCTGGATCAAATCATTGTAAGAACCACGCCTATACATCTCCGTGATCTCAATCCCTGCAACGACGCTAGAAAGGTGATGAGTTAAGACCACTAATCTACCATGCCAGACCTAGTGACATTTCATAGTGAGATGATTGCAAGTATTAAGAGGTCGACCGACCGAGTGATCATCTATGCAAAAAGTTCATTGAACAATGAAGACCAAGTTGCTCAATCCCGACAGAATTAGTCACTCAGATATACTCCGGCCCGATTTTTGAAGTCAACTCTTAGATTCCCCCATTAAAGCACTGACCATAGTACATCTCGACTAAGGGACATGTTCAAAGCTTGATTTTCGCAAGGACCCAACTACACTCGTGAAGTTCAGCGATCAAAGACCGTGAGATGTATGACAATAAAGAGCATTTACAGTAGTCTTGTTGCATTCGGTTGTTTTTTTATCCTTAGCCCAGCAACAGCTCAACCTCCGGGGACCACCCCTCCTACAATCAGTGCTGATATTACTTGGAATTACTGGTGGACTGTGAACTCAGTGGTTCAGGTTGAAGCGCAGTTCAATGCGGCACGACGTTCTGAAGAATCACAGAAGGGACTATCTAATGGGGCGCTGGGTAATCTTGATCTACCGGATAATTATCTCTCCCTACCTATGGCAGAGCAGGCCTGGATCATCCTCAAGGAAGAGCGAGAATGTCGTCATGGTGTTTACTATCCCGGTATTGGTACAGTAACCGGCTATTTGCCAGAAGGGGTAGAAAGTACGCTCTCCCAAGTGGCTCAAGGGCATGCGGATGACATGGCGGCTCGCGACTATTTTTCCCACAATACGCTAGGAGGGCCCTCTTGGTTACAGAGAATTCAAAACGCCTTTCCCAACGGTTGTGCCGATGGAAAATCAGAAAACATTGCTTGGAACAGTGTAGCTGGCGGTCACCTAATCGGTGTGCCACTCGCCTTTTATAACTTCATCTATGACGATTGGAGCTGCTGCAGTGGTGGTCACCGCAACCTTTGCCTAAAGCAAACTGGAAACAATGATTATGGTAATCCAAACCGACTGGGCATCGTTGGCTTTGGACGGGGCACAAGTCATCATGGTGATTATTTCGTGATGGATTATATAGATCCTAGCGCAGGTTGCACTTATGATATTGAGCCTTATGAGGAATGCAATTTGCCGGCCGTTGTCAATGTTAATGGAGCCTTATATTCAAATACCCACCTTGCTGAAAACACCGTTAATTCGGATGGTACGGTAATGCAAGGACAATTGGTAACCTTTAAGGCAGGTAATGAAATTAATCTCCAGAACAACTTTGAAGTTCAGGCCAACACTACCTTGTTGCTGAAATTGATGATTGCCCGAGCAGCGGAGCCGATGTTCAGCATAATGGGCTGACGGTAGCTATGAAAGAGGAAACCATCGAAACAAAATTCGTCAAGGAAGGGAAACCTGAATTTAGGAGTAGCCATCGGGATGCCATGGTTGAAAAGAGCAACTTAAAAGTCTTTACAGATTTATAAAAGGATACCACCGACTTTTCTAGTCGGCAAAAATGGATGGGAGTGCCGAGCGGAATGTACCGCCGACTTTCTAGTCGGCCAGGGCAGGGTGCCGAGAAGAAGCTCAGCGGTATCGCCGACTTTTTAGTCGGCCAGGGCAGGGTGCCGAGCAGAAGCTCAGCGATACCCGACTTTCTAGTCGGCAAAGTAGATATTTGAAATATAATTCGTCGAGCAGAAGCTCAGCGGTATCGCCGACTTTCTAGTCGGCCAGGGCAGGGCGGCCGAGCAGAAGCTCAGCGGTACCCGACTTGCTAGTAGGCAAAATGCATGTTTGAAATATTATTCGCCGAGCAGAAGCTCAGCGGTATCGCCGACTTTCTAGTCGGCCAGGGCAGGGCGGCCGAGCAGAAGCTCAGCGGTACCCGACTTGCTAGTCGGCAAAATGCATGTTTGAAATATTATTCGCCGAGCAGAAGCTCAGCGATACCCTACTTTCTAGTCGGCCAGGGCAGGGTGCCGAGCGAAAAGCTCAGCGGTATCGCCGACTTTCTAGTCGGCCAGGGCAGGGTGCCGAGCAGAAGCTCAGCGATACCCGACTTTCTAGTCGGCAAATGCATAGTTGCTATTACTTCGCCGAGCGGAAGCTCGTCGATACACCTTCAAGACACCTCCACCTGAGTTATTGGCTTAGCAAAGTACAATACTACTAGTACCACCAGGGAGGAAGCAATGAGTATTGCTTGGTCCTCTAAGAAAAAATATAGCACAATATTAATTAGAGCCGCCCCTTCGAGGATTGCCCAACGCAAGATATAATTAGTACGGTAAACCTCTCCGGAAATTTCTGAAGCCGCCTGTGATGCGCTCAACATTCGCTGCCTAAAAATGGCATTCGAAATAACAATGGCAGATAATGCTAGCAGCGCTCCCACAATGCCGATTGTACTGATGTTTTCAAAGTTTGACAAATCGATTCTTTTGACGCTGACGTGAAGGATGACCATTATTGCCGAGACTCCCGTGACCATGGCAAAATGTACAATCTTTAAATTCCGAAGATCTTCTGCATTCATGTGGTAAAATTTGAGCTATTCCCTGTATTTACTTTCACTGGAAAATTAAGAAAGTCTTCCTGCGTAAAAAAGAGTCACGATTTCAATAAATCGACCTCTTCTTGATATTCATATTGCAGGTCTTCATGGAGACGTACCATTCGACTTTCGATCAGGGCCAGTTGCCGTTCATAAATGTTTGATAAGACTCGATTGTTTTGGTAAGAAGGTTTCATCTCGCGTAGCTTGTGGCAAAAATACAGTAGTAATTCAACCTCCGTTTCCTTCTTGGGTGTATATCTGATATATTTCTTGATCTCCCTCAGAATTTTTCGAACACCTTTTTTAATGAAGTAATAGTTTTTGCGATTAATCTGGTCAAACTGGATATCGACCTGACCTTGAACACCCTGAATATACCCGGATTCATTCTCCGCCTCAAAGAGATAATATGTCATCAATTCCTTATTTTCCTTTTTGAAGCGAGCCAGTCTTAGACAAAGCTCCAGCAATTCGGTCTTAGACCTAGTACGTAGTTCATCCTTTAATTCCTTAGCCGTGGCAGTTTTCATAAAATTCGGATTAGATTAAATTCACGAGCATCCTTGATGACGATCAGCAACTAATATTAACTGATTTTTGCTAGCGAGACTTCGAGGATTTCCAAATCCGGAGATGGGTTGTAAATTTGGTAGGGAAATTTCGGTGGAACTACATAGGCTTCTCCGGTCTTGACCTGGTGAATTTCTTGATCGGCTCTGATCGTTACTTCACCTCTCATCACAAACGTGAATAATATATCGGCCTCATGCTCCGAACGAATCTCCTCAAACTTGTGTTTGTTTGCTCTCCTGACCAAGACTGACGCCAATCCATTTGTAGCAGCAGCAACTCCAGTATCTCGTTCTTCAAAACCATCCCACTTCGAGTCAAGCCAGGTTGCTTCAGAAAGCTGATGCCGACAAAATCTCTGACCTCCAAAAAGGCGCTCGGGCAACAACTGTTCAGTTGGCAACTTCAGGTCATGGTCGATCGTGGTCATATGATCTGAAGGAACCCCGATTTCAATCACTTCCAAATTATCAGAGGCCTCAAGGACACGATGCCTGATCTCTGGAGGTTGAGTGACACACTCACCCGCCTGTAAGATAAATGGTGGACCTTGATCTTCATAAACAAGCCTAACCCAACCTTGGTAACAAAAAACCAATTGAAATCCAATGGTATGGTAGTGCACCATATCCGGAACTGGTCCGCCGGTAGGAATGCGAATGTGCGAGGCAATGATGCTCCCTCCCAATCGATCCGGTATTAGATCCCGATATTGCATGCCTGCGCGTCCGATCACCCAAGGTTCTTCATCTCGCAATTTCCTCACTGCAAACCTGTGCTGAGTAATGGGATATCGAAGCTGAAATGATCTGCGTTCAAATTTTACGGTACAACCATTGGGAGCTCGCAACGAAGTGCCGATCTCGCCAAATTCAGTGGAATGGTCTGAAAGCAAAATTATGTCAGACGGTGAAAATCTGGCATTCCTGTCGAGCTGTAGATTCAAATCATGGCCGTACAAGATTGCCACTTTTGGATCATCTGCAGGGAATATTTGATGAAGTTGAAAACCAATTCTCTGGAAAAATTCAATGTCTGCATTTAGATCATTACTGGGTTGTACGATCCGGGCGATGGTATCTGGCTCAATCATTAAAAGTATTATTGCTATCGGCAAAGGTAATCATATTGAATCACGTCAGACCTTAGTGGCCACCCTGGACCTAGTCGTTAAAGTGCTGACTGACGGCCAAGACCAGGACCCGATCAGATGCAACAAAATCCAAACAATTCTAAAAAATGCCGACCTTAGGCATTAATCTTTTGCATGAAAGAATTAAATGACAAAGTGGTTTGGATCACAGGTGCTACTTCAGGCATCGGTGCTGCACTTGTTCATGAGTTTTGTGCGGCAGGGGCAAAAATTATCATCTCCGCAAGACAGGCTGACAAACTTGAGGACCTAAGACTGAAACTGGGTAAACAGGTGCAAACTTTACCGCTCGACGTCTCGACCACAAATCAAATCCTCCCTGCCTATGAGACAGCAAGGGGCTTGTTTGGTGAGATTGACATTTTAGTGAATAACGCCGGCATCTCCCAACGAAGTCTAGTCAGAGAGACGGAATTACAAGTCGATCAGCACATCATGCAAGTAAATTACTTCGGTAATATAGCACTTACTAAAGCAGTGCTGCCATCCATGATCAAAAGAAAATCGGGTAGTATTGTGGTAATCAGTAGCTTGGCAGGGAAACTTAGCACTGCCTGGAGATCTTCCTACAGCGCCTCCAAACATGCCCTACATGGTTTTTATGATGCTTTACGGGCGGAAGTTGCTGAAGACGGCATAGAGGTGGTGGTCGTTTGTCCGGGATACATAAAAACAAATATCAGCATGAACGCCCTTACCGCCAAAGGTGAGCCCTATGGAATCATGGATGACAACCAGGCAACCGGTATGTCAGCTGAGGCTTGTGCTCGCAAGATTCTTCGTGCCATTCGCAAAGGCAAGAAGGAATTTTACGTGGGTGGTTTTGAAACAAAATTTGTGTTGGTGCGAAGATTATTTCCAGGACTTTATTTTCGCATCATTAATCGAATGGCTCGTAGAGAAAAACTGTAATTATGATCCGAAACGTAGTACTCTGCACGCTGGCATTTGAACGAACCAATTTAATACTGAAGCATGTTCTAATTTTGGCAGGAACAAAGTGACGTTACGCTTTGGATTAAAGCATCACCCATCTGAATTTCACCTTGATTTATGCAAACGGTACGATGAAGCAAAGATCGTAGCAGAAATCTTGTTTTTTTTCAGAAGATTTCGGTCGTGTAACATTTCTTCCAAAATCTGTTCGAGATTCACAACCCCAAATTCTCTGGATAACATATTGTAATTATTTGTTGATGAAAGCAGAAGGTGTACCAGATTTTTTTGATTAATGCCAAACATAAGCTCTTCTTCGAAATTTTCCTCGGGAACGATTTCAGCTGTTGTTGACCCGGAAAAATCCTCCTGATAATTGTAGATCTTTTTGTCGTCCTTTTTAAACCCAAGTGAATGCAGCACACTTTCAACATGGACACAGAAATCATAGACAATGATCTTGGCCCGATGTTGACTGACACGAACAACTTCTTCTACCAGTGTTTGCGATTTAGCGTAAAACAAAGACCCGGCGAAGGTCACAAGATCAAAGGTGCCTGAATCAAACGTCAGCAATTTGCCATCAAAGACATGGTACTTCACCTTTGGATGTCTGATCGCAAATTGCAGCATCGCAGGGCTGGGGTCCACTCCGACTATCTCATTGCAATAGTGAATGAGTGCTACAGATGATTTTCCTGTGCCACATCCCACATCTAACCCAGCATGATATTGAGTGTCGGCACTTATACACTTACCTAAAATTAAATCATGCAGGGGTGGTCGATAGGCATGATAGTGATGGGCCTGGACTTGATCGTAGGCATGCACCATGGTATGCAAGGATGAAAGTTTACTATTTAATAATCAGCAATCTCGGATTTATTGGATAAATCCACTCAATTCCCCGCTCGGTTATGATGGCATCATCTTCTAGTGGTACGCGCAACTTCTTGCCTGCCCACTCCGGTACTTTCGTGTAAGCAAAAAGCTCGATGGAAAAAAGATTTGAAGGTCTGATTTCATATTCTAGACGAACCGGATTAAAAAAGGCGATGGAAGGACCCACTCCATGACCCCAATTGCCAACAGAATGGCAGCCAATAATGACATCTGTGGCATCAGACTCGGTGTATTGGTTAAACCCCTTCATCTTGTTGAATCCAGCTTCGATCAGTGCTTCGTAGATGTCATGCTCTGCTTGCTTAGCCGTTCTACCAGGCTTAATGGTCTGCTTGATAATGTCTCTAACTCTCACTCCTTGATCAAACGCATTTTGGATCCCTGCCGGGGCAGCATTTTCTCCTTTGCGCAGTACATAAGCGACTCTTTTCATATCGGTGTACAGATTCATTAGGCCCACGCCATAATCCAGCATGATGACGTCTCCCTCCTCGATAATTTTGTCTGTAGAAGTAGCGATGATGCCTCGGGGGCCCGTGACATAGACTGAGGGCATGCCAAAGGATGACTGAAGATTGTGCTTAAACTGTTGTTCTCGGATCCACCAAGCTACATCTTCCAGGGTAGTGACCCCTGGTGTAATCACTTCATTTGACAAGGCTCTTTCGGCTATCGTATACGACAATTCGCAGGCCTCGCCAAATGCGGCAATCTCACTGGCAACCCTTCTCGAACGAAAATCAGAAACCAGTTTTTCTGCCGAAACAAAGCGGTCCGCATATTTCTGCCCTAGTAACTCTTCGAGCTCAAGGTAACCAGTGTAGGACAATCCGTCAGCACCACCTATGGCTCTTGAAATATTTAGGCCAATGGCTTGAGGATCACGCTCCTCCACATAAGCCTTCAACTCCAACTCAGATCCGAAATAATCATAGGCACCTCCCTGCTCCAATAAATATCCTCGTATGCCTAAGGCAGCTCTTTCAATTCGATCACCACCGCGATCCGTAAAAACGTAGTAGCCCGTTAGTCCCACATAACCCTCACCAAGATCCGGATAGAGTGGATCAAAATGACCTTCTCGATTCATCACAATCCACATGTCGATATTATTTTCGCGCATCACTTCCGGCAATATTAAATCAAACTTATCTCGGCGAATTTGATTCATCTTACGCCATCTGCGAAAGGCCTCCTGCCCTATTGCATCGTGTGCGACAGCTATTAAAACAATAATTGCAATATAATACTTCATTAATTCAGATTGTTTTTCTTTAAAATGACCACGTAATTCTGCCTAGTCCACCAATCCAGGAATACCTAAATGAGTATGCAAAATTCCATCCAGCAAGTTATAAATTTGTCAGTCATGCTCTCCCCTACCACAGGACAATTGAAGTGACAATCAAAGCCATGATCAGCCCTTATCCGTCCTTATTGCTGGATACTTGTTCCCCATAATTACTCTTTGAAAAGAATTGGGAATCTTTCGATTCAACCAATAATTGCACATTTTGAAATCGCTTAAAACCGCGAGATTTACCGAGCGATTTGTCTTCCGCATTCCATTCAAAGCGCTCTCCCACTTTAGGTAGTAACAGTCCGTCTACTTCTTGCCAATCGCGGTAATAAAGGGCACCATATTTTTCCGCCCTATCTGGATCAAAATAAGTCACAGAATAGAGCATGTAATTCAGACGCTTGGAGATTGGATCCACGTAGAGTATGTATTGATCTTTAGGTGCAACACCGACTGAATCACCAAAAGTAATTTTGATGACATCAAACATTTTGTTGGAGATCGATTGTGGCGGGAGTGATGTTGCTGTGACCCCTGGATCTGCAAGGACAAAGGGCATTGCAAAAAAATAAAATTGAAGATTTTTCATGAAGCGTGGATCCGTATTAGTTGCCGATGAATCATGCATTATTTTCCAATAGCTCGTACCATCATACCCAATATCATAGGTAGCCGTTCGAATCAATTCACGACGATCTTGAAGGTCGGTAGAGATATGCTGGGTATCTCGTTTTTCACCTCGTTCGGAGATTAGATCGAAGGTCAGGGTGCGGAAGCTTTTCCAGTGATCCAAGGAGCCATGTGCATCAAAGGTTGCGGATAGTGGTCCTTTCGGACTAGGGTTTGTTACCAAGCTGGACTGAGCTCGGTCACAGGCTGCCGACAGCAACGCTAGGTACAATAGGAAGTGGAATGAACGCATCATAAACTGAATTAGATGCTCAAGATAAGGAAGTCGGCTTCACCACCTATTTCAAACCTGCAATGAACATCTCAATTTAGAGATAAGGATATTCCGCTTAATCGGAGGAGTCGTTGCCATCATGCGAAGAAGTACTTAGACAGATCTCATTGAAATCCATGATGTAGAAAGGGCCCATTACCTTAAGTAATGAGACCCTTTTAATGATTGGATGGCAATTTTATAACATAAATCCAGATCTATACGGTCGAGTGATCATGGGTTCTCGTCGTTTCGTCTGGACTTTTTTTTTCGTCGTTTCGATTTCCAATCATTGCCAAGATCGCTGAGTTGATCTGAGATATGTTCGACCTGCTCCTCAACGATGCGAGCGATGTTTTTGACATTAATTGGTTCACCACGCATCGACAAGAAATCCTTGGGGGTCTTGGCTTCAGGAACAATGGCCCAAAGCACTAAGTAGAGGAGTAGACCTGTACCACCTCCAAAGAAAGCGATGGCAAACGCAATGCGCACCCACACCACATCTTCGATGCCAAAATAGGCCGCTAGGCCAGAGCATACCCCACCGATCATCTGGTCTTCTGGATCACGAAACAACTTCCTGCCCGTTTTATACTCTCGTTTTCCACTTGCATATTCAGACTCCCGATTGTAGGCGTCAAATTCTTCAGGTGACCCCAAGGTGTTGATTGCATTCTGAACATCCTCCAAGGTGATGATAGCTCGGGCCTTCTTGCCCTCTTGTAAGAGTTCAGCCATACGCTGCTCTATGTCTTCGATAATTTCATCCCCGCCATCAACATTATGAAACCGTGCATCGATTCGATCAAGATACTTTTCTAGGGCTTCGAAGGCGTCTTCGTCGATCGTGAAGGGATACCCTCCTACATTAATATTGTATGTTTTATTCATTTGGCAACAAGGTTTTTGGTAGACTCAGCCACCACTTTGACTAAATGATTCCATGACTGCATCATCTCTTGAAGAAAGGACGAACCTTCATCGGTTAGATGATAATATTTACGCGGTGGACCACTGGTCGATTCTTTCCAATTATACCCAAGCAGACCCGCATTCTTTAACCTACTCAAAAGTGGATACATTGTTCCCTCAACAACAATCATCTCCTGCTTTTTTAGTTTTTCGATGATGTCGGAGGGATAAGCCTCCCCTTCTGAGATGATGGATAGTATGCAAAGCTCCAATACTCCTTTACGCATTTGTGCTTTCATGTTTTCCAATTTCATACCTCAAATATAATGAGTTTGAAGGTACTATGCAATACAAAGTACCTTAACTAGTCATAATACTATATGAAATGATCGATTTTGTCGACGAAATCAATTTACACAACGAGCATGGGATGGTTGGAGAAATTGTAGCTGCGGTATGCTGATGACTGCACTTATTTGTAACACGTCATTAACTACTGTCGTTAATATTCATTTAAAGCGGGAAGCAAATCTTTCTACGCTGCAACTCCCCTACTAACTTATCGTCTCAACTTATAAAGCGAATGACTATGAAGAATTTTCTACTGCTGGGGACACTATTCGTATTGATGCTGACTGCGTGTACAAAAGAAGGCCGAATCCTGCGTAAAGAAGACCGACTCATTGGTGCATGGGAGTTTGATAAGGTCCTTTTCAAGGGTCATAATGCTCTATTTCGCGACAATATTACCGACGAATATCGGAATGATGTGGTTGAATTCTTACCGGACTACGGTGCCATCTACGACGACTTTGATTTGGGCGTTCTGTTTGATGGTACCTGGACAATTTTTGTTGAAGACAACCTTTACGATGGTGACCGTGATCTAGAGTTTATCGTCGATGCGGTCTTCTATGATTTTGTGAACAATGAAGACTTCTTTTTATTTGGGGGTATTGATCGACTTAACCGCAACAAACTACACTTCGAAGCCGAAGACCGTAGTGGACGGTATACATTTAGACTCCGGCGGCTTTAAGATGGAAATGATGTGAGCTCCTGATATTTGCGTGTGGCAAGCAGTGCCGCATCAAGGTCGATTAATCTAAAGCGAAGGGTGTCACCGGGTTTGCCCTGCGCCAATAGATCGAGATCAGGGCCGATTACCTGGCCTATTCTCGGATATCCTCCGATTGTTTGAGCATCAGCCATTAGGACAATGACTTGGCCCTCATTTGTGAGCTGAATCGTGCCGGGAAGACATGGTGAAGAAATGAGTTCCTCTTTCGGTTGATAGTCCACTAAACGAGCTTGGAGCCGATAGCCCATTCGATTAGATTGCGGGGAGATGCGATGTTGGACACTAAAAAAACGGGCAATTGTCAGATTATCAAAAGAGCCAAATTCTGGACCGGGTAGTATTCGAATTTCGGGAATGTCGTTCCAGACGGGATTTGATGGAAGTGATCTGGGGGCGATGAATTCATGTAGCTCTACCTTAATGAAGTCATCCTTCATCAAGATACTGTCGGGGGTGGTGAGTGCTGCATTTCTAGTGGGCGCGCTGACGCTTTCCAACCATTTTCTCACTTTCCATTTGCCTCCGATGGACAGATATGCACGACAGCCCGACCGCACTTTGCCAAATGACAGGGTAGATCCAGCAGGAGCAACCACCGTTTCATTGTTCGGAATCGCGATGCCATTCAAATGGGGTGAGATGTCTGCCCCCGTCAGGCCAATCTGACAATGCGTATCTAAGTGTAAGGTGGGACCAGCAAAAGTGATTTCTAGCACCGGAGCGTCACTGTCATTTCCGACCAGCCAGTTTGCGGCTTTTGCAGCTCGCTTATCCATGGCTCCACCCTGAGGTACGCCAAATTTTTGGTATCCCACTCTTCCCTGATCTTGCAGGGTTGACAGGATGCCTGGTTTTACGCATCTGATCAGACATGAACTCATTGGGTCAAAGCTTTCCAATCAAATAAATCCTTCGCTATCTGCTTTTCCATTTTCCGATATTCCTGCTGAGATATCGCACTAAAAACTATGCGATCTCCCGGTTTGAGTAAGAAAGGATCTTCCTGCAAAGGTCGAAATAGAGGTATAGGCGTCCGTCCTATAATCTGCCAACCACCTGGCACTTCAGAGGGATAGATACCGGTCTGACGGCCGGCAATCCCTACCGATCCACGCGGTACTTTTAATCGTGGCTGGAGCTTACGCTTACAATACAGGTCCTCTGATAATTTACCCAGGTAGGGGAAACCAGGTAGAAACCCGAGCATAAAAACCTGATACTCGGATTGGCAGTGTTTCGAGACTATTTTCTCCATGGTCAGGCCGGTTTCTGACATGACATCAGCCAGATCGAGTGCGAATTCTGGATCGTAACAGACCGGAATCTGCCAAGTTCGGACGTCTACTATGGCATCGTCATCACCCATCTGACTGGTATCATCTATTAATTCTAATATTTTTTCCAGCGATGTCTTAAAGCTGTCAAATCCGGCCAGCACAGAAGCATAAGCAGGAATCACAAAGGTGATCTCAGACTGCCTTTCCAATGCCTTGGCCAGACGAATTACGCGCTGACTTACTTCGATGCTTATTTGCTGCTCGAATTTGACCAGGACGGCATTTTCACCGAAGGGTATCGTTTTCATCTAATCACCGCTAAAGCTCCTTTTTACAATATTATTTTGCTTCAATTTTCTGTCGATTTCCTTAAGGATGGCAAGCGCCTTCGGATTATCTCCATGGATACAAATGGACTGAGCACTAATTTGCAATTCCGCACCATCAAACGACACGATTTTTCCGTGCATAACAATATTCAGGACCTGGTTGGCGGCTTCCTCAGCATCCTGAATAACTGCACCAGCCAATGCCCGACTCCTGAGCTTGCCCGTGGATTCGTAGCGCCGGTCGGCAAACGCTTCAGCCACAAATGGCAGGCCGCTCTGCCTTGCCCAGTCGGCCATAGGACAACCTGCTAGGCCCATGAGATATAATTGATCATCAATCTCACTCACCCCTTCGATGATGGCCAGGGCAGTGGTTTGATCATGCGCCGCTGTATTGTACAGCGCACCATGGGGTTTTACATATTTAACTTTTGCCCCCAAGCTTTCTGCAACTCCCATGATCGCAGCAAGCTGATATTTAATCATGGACTTTAGTTCTGAGGGAGACATTAGCATCTTGCGACGACCAAATCCCTGCAAGTCAGGATATCCGGGATGTGCGCCAATTTGTACGTCATGCGAAATAGCGAGCGCGATGGTCTTCTCCATTTGTACGGGATCACCCGCGTGAAAACCACAGGCAATATTGGAAGAGGTAATATATGGGAAAATAGCTTCGTCACTCCCAAGGTGATAATTTCCGAAACCCTCCCCCATATCGCAATTGATATCAATCGATGTCATATTCTATTACCTAACCAAAATTTGGGTAACATTCCAAATTCCCTTATAGCCCAAAATCATGGTGACTAACACTACCATCATTCCAAATAAATTACTCACGGGACCATTGGTCGATCTACCCAATAAGGACTTATCGTTCATGATCCACAATAAAAAGATCGCGACAATGGGGAGCAGCAGACCATTAGCAACCTGGGCAAATAAAATGACAGCGGTTGGTTTAAAACCCAGGGAACTAAAAATTAAGCCACAAAAAAGTACAAAGATCCAAATGCCTCGAAACTTATTTTCCTGCAATCCACTCTTCCACCCCAGAATTTCGGAAGTGGCAAAAGCCGCAGCGAGGGGAGCTGTGATCGCCGAGGTAAAGCCGGCGGCTAAGAATCCCAGTGCAATAAAAGTCTGCGACCAAGCACCCAAGATGGGTTTCAGTTGATGTGCCAGGCCTCCAATATTCTCGATTTCCTGCTGAGTGCCCGCAAATGCGATGGCAGCAGTGACCAAAATCGCCATGGTTATCAGACCACCAAATAAAATAGACAAAATCGTGTCAAAGCGTACGGTAGATAGGTCCCCTCCGTTTTGCCACTTGGTTTTTACGGATGAAGCATGGAGGAATAAATTATAGGGTACTACGGTTGTGCCAATCAGTCCGACCACCAGCAGCAGAGATCCTGCTGGCAGGGTTGGAATAAAAATGCCCCTTAAAAACTCGATAAGACTGGGTTTTAATAAAATGGCAGCCACCAAAAAGACAAATCCCATAAGGGCCACCAAACCAATGAGAAATCGTTCAATCAAAACATATTTTCCGGTAAATAAGAGAAGAAATGCCAAAAGGCCAATTAGGATAATTAATGGATTTAAGGGCCAGGCTTCAAGATATTCATCAAACCCTAAGACTGCTCCAGACACATTTCCAGCTTCATAGGCTGCGTTACCAATCAGGATGGCACTGATCACTAAACCAGATCCCAACCATTTGAGCACCGGACTTTTCATTTTACCTCGCAATGCTTCACCGACACCAACTTTCGCCACAAAACCTAACCTAGCAGACATCTCTTGTAAGAGACTGGTTGCGAAGATTGAAAATAAGATGGCCCACAATAAAGTATATCCATAACTCGCCCCCGAGATGGTGGCTGTCGTAACCGTTCCGGGGCCGATGAAAGCGGCTGCAACCATGGCTCCAGGACCAATCTGCTTGATTTTTCGAAAAAAACTCACGGTTCCTTGTTCTGTAGAGTAAGATAAAATAATCGGCGCTACTGAGTTATTTTAATCAAACCATCACACATGAGGACTCTGGACAGGATATGTTATCATCAATAAGAGGATCTGCTAGTCCAATTCAAATATCTTGTCGAGCGGCATCCATTTTACACCTTCCGGTGCCCAGGGTAGACCGGCCTGGTATTTCCACATGAGTGCTTCCCAGTCTTGTACTTTTTGGTTGGCCGCATCCATTTCAGCCTTGCGCTCCAGGCTGAAGGTATCATCTGCCTCGATGATCATGAATAATCGATTTTCAATTCGGTAAATTTCCATCGCCAAGATGCCTGCATCTCGTAGACTTTGCTTGACCTCAACCCAGACGTTCTTCGATTTGTGATAGTCAATATATTCTTCGATCAATGCAGGATCATCCCGTAAATCACAGGCCATGCAGATTCTTCGATTTGCTTCGCTCATATCAATCCATTTTTTCATGTATAAAATTACAAAGTAAATGGTGACCAGTAAGGGTGGGTTAGTGCGGCCAAGTGCCTGTGAACTCAGATTAACTCAAAGAAATATCTCAAATCTTACCTTTGAGGTAAATCCAAGCAAAAAAATGAGTCGTATCCTGTCTCTTTCCTTCAGAATGCTACTGCCCATTCTATTAGTGCTTACTGTTTCAATGGCAGGATTGAGTCAAATATCAAAAGAACTCATTGAAAGTGCAGCTCATCAGCATCTAGTCCCTTCGCTACAGTCCTTTCGCCAGTTCTTAAGCATACCCAACGATGCCTACATTGCTCGAGACTTGGAACCCAACATTCAATTTCTCGATAGTGCGTTCTCCAAGCTTGGATTTACGACCAAAAGACTACCAACCGGGGGCATCGACATACTTTATGCGGAAAAGCACCAGGAGCATCAGGCCAAAACACTGCTGATTTATCTACAAGTTGATGGTCAACCTGTGGATCCCAGTAAATGGCAGCAAAAAGATCCATTTATTCCTACCCTTAAGGAGCGGCAACAAGACGAATGGAAAACAATCTCCTGGCGTGCGCTCGAAGGAACCATCGATCCAGAATGGCGGATTTTCTGCCGCAGTGCTTCCGATGCCAAAGGTCCCATTGGTGCCTTTCTCACCGCTTTGCAAATTGTCGAGGAAAATAACTGGGAAGTTAATTATAATCTCAAAATAATTATGGATTGTGAGGAGGAGTTGGGCTCGCCCAATCTACCTGATGCTGTGATAAAATATCGTGAGGAGTTGGCAGCCGACATGCTGATCATTTTAGATGGGCCACGACATATCTCCAATCAACCCACCTTAACTTTTGGTGCCAGGGGCATCACCACGCTTCGGCTCACGACCTACGGACCGAGTGTACCACAACATTCAGGACACTACGGCAACTATGCCCCCAATCCCGCCTTTCGTTTGGCGCACCTTCTGGCCTCGATGAAGGATCCTGAAGGACGAGTTATCATTCCAGGATTTTATGATGGCATCCATTTAGATGCAAAAACTAAAAGCATTCTTGCCCAAGTACCTGACGATGAAGAGGCAATTCAAAGAAGTATTGGTATCGCCCGGCCCGATGCGGTAGCTCCCAGCTATCAGGAGGCTTTGCAGTATCCTTCACTCAATATTCGAGGCTTGGCTTCGGCTTGGGTAGGTACCAAAGTGAGAACCATTGTACCAAGCGCAGCGGTTGTCAACATCGACGTACGGACGGTTAAGGAAAGTGATCCTGAAGGACTCGTTGGCTTAATTCGAAATCATATTTTAGCGCAAGGATTTCACATTTGCGAAGGCGAACCCACTGAAGAGGAACGGATGAAATATGACAAGTTAATCTCCATGAGCTATGATATTTCTTATGGTGCCTTTCGAACAGAGTTTGATTCTCAGGTTGGCATCTGGTTGGATAAAGCACTAACTCGAGTATTTGGAAAGACACCTATTAAGATACGCACCTCAGGTGGATCGATTCCCATTGCTCCTTTTGTGAAAACTCTGGGTATTCCAGCTGTAACAGTACCTTGTGTAAACCGAGATAACAATCAGCATAGCCCCAATGAAAATATTCGAGTTGGAAACTACTTAGACGCCATTCGCACTTATTTAGGTTTTCTTACGGAACCGCTCTAAAAAATGAATATGGCAGGTAATCAATTTATCATCAAAATGTGGGAGAGCACCGAATGAAAGTAGCTGTTGTACAACAAACACCCAGCTTTTTCGATTGCGCTCGCACCCTCGATTTAATGGAACCGAAAGTGCAAGAAGCCGCCGATATGGGAGTCGAACTCATCCTTTTTCCAGAATCTTACTTACCTGGATATCCAAGAGGGATGACCTTTGGTGCCGCCGTAGGTAGTCGGTCGACTGGTGGTCGTGAATTATGGCGAAAATACTGGCAAAATAGCATTGAAGTCGGCGATTCTTCATACCGAAGACTAGCGGAATTGGCAAAAAAAAGCAAATTAATCCTGGCTATTGGAGTTACTGAAAAAGATCCCATTAATACCAGTCTATATTGTACGATGATGATTTTTGATTCCGATGGCAAACTTATTCACAAGCACCGAAAAATTAAGCCGACCGGAACTGAACGGGTCATTTGGGCAGACGGAGACGGTCAAACATTACATGGAGTGCATACACCCCTGGGGAGATTGGGCGGTCTTGTCTGCTGGGAAAATATGATGCCGGAGGCAAGACTGGCGATTTACCGATCCGGAATTGACATCTACCTGGCTCCTACTGCCGACGCTCGCGACTCATGGACTGCCTCGATGCAGCATATTGCCTGTGAAAGTCGTTGCTTCCTCCTGAGTGCAAATCAATATTTCAGAAAAAGCGATTATCCAGCAGAGTTTCGAAGTTATTTGGTCCCAGAAGCACCCGAAGTTATTTGTCGCGGTGGGAGTTTAATTGTTTCTCCCTACGGTGACATCTTGCGGGGGCCTCTATTTGGAGAGACGGGTATCTTGGTCGCTGAAATCGACCGCGCCGAAATTGCCAGGAGTCGGATGGACTTTGATCCGGTGGGTCATTACAGCAGGCCAGATCTTTTTCACTTTGCGATGAGGTTACCGAAGGAGTCTGAATAATGCAGGTGAGGACATGGGGTCAATGAAAAAGTTGGTGGAAGAAATTAGAGCGTGCACAATTTGTGCCGCCGACTTACCGCTGGGTACCAACCCCATTTTGCGTGTTGCGGCCAACGCTCGCATGGCCATCATTGGTCAAGCACCAGGTAAGAAGGTTCACATCTCAGGCGTACCTTGGCAGGATGCCAGCGGCCGAAATTTAAGGGCATGGTTAGGAGTTGATGAACGCGCGTTTTATGATTCGTCAAATTTCGCGATCATTCCAATGGGCTTCTGCTATCCCGGCAAAGGTCAATCTGGCGATTTGCCTCCCCGACCTGAATGTGCCGCAAGTTGGCACGACCTAATCCATGCGAGGCTCAAGCACATTGAACTAACCTTACTGGTTGGACAATATGCACAAAGCTATTATCTCGGTACAGAGAAAAAAAGGACACTAACTCAAACTGTAAAAGCCTATCGGGAATATTATCCCAAATTTATGGTTTTACCTCATCCATCACCGAGAAACAGATTTTGGATGGCGAAAAATCCATGGTTTGCTCAAGAAGTAATTCCCTTCTTGCAGCAAAAAGTAAGGCATATTCTAAAAGATTAAAATCAATTATTGCGTGCTGCGCTATTATCTCTTATTCGGCCCACTATTTCTTTTATCACTTCTGCCACTTAGAATACTCTACCTCCTGTCAGAATTATTGAATATTTTTTTATTCAAATTTGTACGTTATCGAAATAATGTGATCCATGGGAATCTTTCTCGATCATTTCCAAATAAATCTGCTGAGGAGATCAAGGGACTACAGAAATCCTTTCAAAGATATTTTTGCGATTTAATCTTTGAAACACTGAAAACGCTTTCTATTTCACCGAAACAAGTATCAAAATTGGTGAAGTTTAAGAACCTGCATTTGTTTGAGAAATATTATTCGAAAGGTCAAAGCATTATTATTGTACTTGGTCATCACGGAAATTGGGAGCTGATCGGGGCTGCATTTGCACCTCTGCCTTACCATAATCTCTACATAATCTACCATCCACTCAATAATCGAACCGTGGAAAGGCTCATTTACCATATGCGTACCCGCCTTGGCAACAAATTATACACCATGAAAGGTACTATGCGCGGGATGCTGGCCAATCGCCATGAAACGACGGCTACCGCATTTATAGCCGATCAAACACCATCACCTGATCGCGCCTATTGGACCACCTTCTTGAATCAGGATACGCCGGTCTTTATGGGCACAGAAAAAATTGCACAGAAGTTAAATTATCCAATTATTTACATGTCTATCCGCAGACCCAAACGGGGTCATTACATCGTAACTGCCAGAGAACTTACGGATGCACCCAGGCAAATCCCTGAATACCAAATCTCAGCAACACATACGCAATGGCTCGAAGAAGATATCAGATCACAACCTGAAATCTGGCTTTGGTCTCATCGTAGGTGGAAGCACCAAAGACCAAAGTAGATTTTTTGCGTTGAAGATTTTAATGTGACGTTAATTCCCTTGCCAAGTTGGGGTGCCATCTAGCAATGGGCTAAAGGGGCTGGTCAATGGCCTTTTCAAGATTTACAGTCGCAAAGTTCATCACCGAAGTGATGGTAAAAATGTAAGAAATTCAATAACTTAGGAGGTTATGAGATCACTTATCGGGTCGATATTAATACGCGGCTTGCTGGCATTGGTTTTGGGCAGTTTTCTGTATCCATTGGCGGCCGACACCAAAGCTGATCGAAATTGGCGAAGAATCTCCCATCCCATCTTAGAGAAGTATTGTACAAGCTGCCATAATCCAGCCGACAAAAAGGCCGGGCTAGACCTCAATATTTTCTACTTTATTCCAAGTGTCATCAGACATGGAGACACCTGGCGCAAAGCGGTTCGGATGATGGAAAATGGAGAGATGCCTCCACCGGAAAGTCGGCAGATGACCCAGGCGGACAAAGATTCGCTGATCTACATCGTCAATCACATTTTAGATGGTGCCCTAGCTGAGCCAAATCCGGGACCTTCCGTGCTTCGGCGACTCACCCACCGCGAGTACAGCTACACCATTAAAGACCTGATGGAAATAGATTTTGATGCGCGTAAGTATTTCCCAAAGGAGGGATCTGGTGGTGAGGGGTTTGACAATCAGTCTAGGGTGTTATATATGACACCACTGATGATGGAGCGGTATTACATGGCAGCCGATTCAATCATACGAGGAGCTAGGAAGTCGGTCGATACATGGCAGACGCTGGTACCACGGTCCTACCGGCCGAATCTATTTCGCCGGTCGGTCAACCGGATTCGTAAAATCATACTACCAAACCGGGCATTGACTTGGCGCCGGCCACTTAAAAGGGCAGAAAAAATTATCATCCCTTTCGCGGCAAAGGCCTTTCGTGGGTTTATGACTCAGGAAGAGCAAACAGATTTGATGGATTTCTTTCGGAAGACCTACTTTGACAAAATGTGGATGCAGGCCGATGGGTTTGAATCTGCTATTGCCATCATGTTTAAGCGCATCCTGGTGTCTCCCATGTTTCTTTATCGTACTGAAGTTAATCAACCCATTCACAAGCCTTATGCCGTGTCCAATCTCGAATTAGCGACCAGGCTTTCTTATTTGTTGTGGTCTTCAATGCCTGACGACACCTTAATAGAAGTGGCCTATCGCGAGAATCTGCACGAGCAAACGGTACTTAACCGAGAGGCACGACGCATGATGAGAAGCCCAAAATTTAAGCGTTTTTCCAAGTCCTTCGCACCCCAATGGCTCGGGGTTGAAGAAGCGCTGACCTCCTCCCAGCCTGACCCGGAATTATTCCCTGAATTTACTCCGGAGCTTCGCGATGCCATGATCAGGGAAGTCGTTGATTATTTTCATCACGTCTTGACTGAAAGAAAGAACCTGCTTGAGCTCATTGATAGTGAATACTCCCTGATCAATAGAAAGCTTGCAGAGCACTATGATATTGAGGGTGTGACGATGACAAACGAAGAATTTCGAAGGGTAAATGTGAGTCCGGTAATGCGCGGTGGAATTCTAGGTATGGGTGCGGTACTCACTGCAACTTCATTGGCCAATCGTACCAGCCCCGTGCTACGAGGCCAATGGATCCTGGATCAGGTGTTGGGAACACCCGCTCCACCTCCACCACCAGATGTACCCGAACTTAGTGAGGGGGATGGCACCTCATATGATGACCTGAATCTTCGCGAATTACTTGAAAAACATCGTGCAGCACCCAGCTGTGCCGGATGCCACCAAAGAATGGACCCCTTGGGTTTTGCGCTGGAAAACTTTGATGCGGTGGGACGATATCGAACCAGTTACGCTGATCAGGTTTCCATCGATACACGTTCGATACTTGAGAATGGAGAGGTACTTGAAGGACCAACAGGATTGCGTCAGCTCCTGAAAAGGGAAAAAGAAAAATTCGCCTTCAATTTTGCGCGAAAAATGTTGTCTTATGCACTCGGGCGTGGTATTAGCTTTACTGATTCACCCACTATCAATGAAATAAAGGAGGGCTTACTGGCGAGCAATTTTGATAGTGAGTCTATGATATTAAATTTAGTAAATAGTTATCCATTTCGTCACCGTCAAAGTGACATGACCAACTTATACATTAAAGAATGATGCACCATTCAGAACGAAGAACGTTCGGACGAAGACAGGTTTTGCGAGGTTTGGGTGCTTGTGTTGCCATCCCTTTTATGCCTTCATTAGTGGCTCAGCAAATGAGAAGCAACACATCAAAATTAGTCGCACCGCAGCGATTCGCTTGTTTATTTATGCCCAATGGAGTCCATCCACATAAATGGACCCCCAAGCAAATGGGAAGTGATTTCCAACTATCTCCAATTTTGATGCCGTTACAAAAAGTAAAGGAAAAAATATTGGTGGTAGGTAACCTCAGTAATAAACATTCGTTCAAGACGGTAGAAGGTCACTACACCAAAACTGCAAATTTTTTGACCTCGCTGAAAGTCGCTCGCACGGTAGATTCTGATGTCAACGCTGGTGGTATTTCCCTTGATCAGTTAATGGCTAAACATATTGGGCAAAACACGTTATTCCCTTCCCTGCAATACGGGATCGATCGCATGCGGAGTGGTGTCTGCAAATCGACCGGCATCACTAAATTATACGGAAGCACCATCTCCTGGGAAACCGGTCGGCAGCCGAGATCGCTGGAGATAGATCCAAGGATGGCATTTGACCGTCTGTTCCGAAATTTCATTCCAGGTAAAAAGCCCCTTCCCCAAGATCCCGCCAAAGAAAGCGTGCTGGACATCGTGCGTGAAGATGCAAGGCGATTGGAAAAAAGAATGGGCATTGAGGATCGCAATAAACTAAGTGAATATTTTTCGGCTGTACGAACCATCGAAAAGAGACTTGATAGTCAGGACAAATTGGATGATTTTGCTGCGCAAATCACCCCTGACCTAAAGAAGGAGCTGAAGCAAATGGATGTTCGAATTCATGAGTGGGCAGAATTTGCAGAAGGTGTCGATGTCACTGAAAAGGTCAGGCTAATGATTGATATCATGGTCCTAGCCTTCTGGAGTGATGCATCACGGGTGGCCACATTTATGATGGGAAACTCTGCTTCTGGCCGAAATTTTTCATTTCTCGAAGGTGTTCACGATACCCATCATGCCATTTCACATCATAAATATGATCCCAGGCAAATGGCTCAGTACGAAAAAATCAACCACTGGCATATTGAACAGTATGGCTATTTTTTAGAAAGGTTAGATGCCATCAAAGAAGGAGATTCGACGGTACTTGACAACAGCATGATACTTTTTGGCTCCGGCTTACGGGACGGGATGCGGCATTCACCCAATGACCTTCCCATTGTGGTGGGTGGAAGTGGTGGAGGCAAGCTGATCACCGGTCAAAATGTGAAGTATCAAGAACGAGTACCACTGGCAAACCTCTATGAAACAATGCTGATGGCCATGGACATTCATGTTGACCAATTTGGAGACAGCACCGGTGCGTTGTGCGATCTTATGACTTGAGCTGTTGGGGTAGCTAAGCCAAGGAGCCCCGACTACCCAGGTATGTTAGCGCTCCAAATAGAATCGTACCTTCTCTTATTTCATAAAGTCTACCTGGAGGTTACCTCTCTTTGCTCAGATTGTCAAAGAATGCCTGGAAATACTATATTAGGGGCCCATTCTGAGAACGATATGAGTGTACTAGTACGAGACTTTATGAAATCTCCGGTGTCAACCTGTGTTTTGGAGGCAGATGTTGGCAAGGTTCGTGACTTGATGCGACTGCGAGGATTTAGCGCAGTTCCAATCGTAGAGATGAAAGGTGAATCTATTCTCATTAGAGGTATTGTAACCAACAATGATCTCATGGGTGCTTTCGACGACAATGTGCCGATCAAGCAAGTCATGACCCATGGTGTTTATGTCGTCGATCCCGAAGCAAGTGCTCAGGAGGCAGCCAAAATGATGTTGCATCACAAAGTACATCATCTGCTCGTTATCGAAGAAACGCGAATTGTTGGTATGCTGAGTTCGTTGGACTTCGTACGTCTCATTTCGAACGATCAATTTTAAACATCAGATCGAGACATCTTCGATCATTTTATTTATTGAAATCACCCGGTCAGCACTTAGATCAATACCTTTTAAGGCATTTATATCTTATGCCGTAACGAATTATATCCAAAGCCTGGCTAAATATTCTATAGTGAAGTCCTCGACCGGAGGGAGTGGAGATCCTCGTCTTAACGGCAGCTAGTTAAAGTAATAAGATAGTTTAGCGACAATGGCTCTATTCTTATAGGAAAAGGAATCGGAAAAATGATTGCTGGAGTACACAATAAAGAAATCTGACACCGGCTTATAGCGCCATTGAAATCGAATATTTAAATTGACATTATCGATTTGATCGTTATATTGGAGATAGCCAGTCAAAAATATCTTATCGGTAAAGGTGATATCGAGTTTCGGTCCGATTAATAATAAATTAATGGGATCATCCAGCTGCAATAAATTAATTCGGTTAAAGGAAGATCTTAAACCGATGCTCCCGAAGGGTTGAACGCGGTAATTTGTTTCTACATCCAAGCCAAACCTTCCACCATCAAAATAGTCACCGATTTGTGTCAATACCCTAAAGTTAAAAATGGATCGGGCGTTTGAAGAGAAAAAAGCTGAAAAATCCGTCCAACGATATTCAGAACCCTCTGACAGTAGCAAAGCACCTGTATTAGTTGGGTCAAATGGATCGAGCAATCGAAGGAAGGTATTTGTGAGTGCTAAACCCATGTTACTGCGATCGATGAACTGAAAATTATATGCTAAGGAAAGTTGCCGGTCGCTTAACCTAAAATTTCGATCATGGAACATTTGCACTTGAACTGATGGACCGTGGTTGGCAATAATCGATTCTTTAGGAAAGAATTTATAAGTGACACTTGGATCGATTAAATAATAACCCTTTCGTCGCACAAAACCGACTTTCGCTTGATAGTTTTGATCGACTAGTTGTTGATTTAGTGTCGCAGAAAAGCGTTGATCTGAATAAGTGATTTCAGCAGCGCTGGCAAAACCACGTCCTTGATCACTGGGCGCAAAAGAGTGATGATAAAATATTTTACCTGTCCATCGGCTGTCAGCACTTGCCAGATTGTAGTCGATGCCAAACACCCGGTTAAATTGGTCACCTCCCCCGTTCACAGTTTCATCGGTAAGGCTCTTGTTTACAAAAAACACTCCCAGGTTTGAACGTTCAAATACTTGTTGCTGTACGGCAGCCACGGTAAAGTTTGCAGGTGAAATTTCGTCTCCTGGTCCAGTCTGAATATTCATCAGCCCAATCCGCATATCGTCGCCAATTTTTCCACTTAATCTAAGTCCTGCCCTAACTGGACTATTGAGGCCGATACGTCGAGAGAAGAAAGGGCGAATTGTCGGGCTTCCAAGGCTGGCAAACAGATCACTATTTTCTAAAAAGAATTGGCGACGTTCGGGAAAAAACAATTCGAAGCGATCCAAATTTGTGACCTGCTCATCCACCTCGACCTGAGAAAAATCCGGATTGACCGTCAAATCAAGGTTCAGGGAAGTAGAGAGGGTTACTTTTGCATCAAGACCTGCATCAAAATCACCTCTGGCACGCAAATCCGTTGATTGCCGGCTAGATCTACCGGAAACGTAGGGGATCAAGGAAAATCTAGTGCCTAAACTGGGTGGTGCCTCATCAAAAACCAAGGTTCCGGTGAATGCCAGGTTGGCCGTTTGAAATTGACGAGGCACTGGAGCCCAACTCGATTTTTCAGCACTCTTTAGGTCCAACCGACTAAAATTAATGCCCCATTCTCTCACACCATTTTGGTATCTAATGCTCCTAAAAGGAATGGCATATTCGGCAATCCATTTATCTGAGTAGTTTTGCACCGCTGATCTCCATTTGCAATCCCAGTCGAGCGAAACGAAACCACCATTTGCTTGAAGCCCATCCCATTGGGCTCCTGCAGCCGAGGTCCCAAATGAGAAGCCATTGGTTTGATCATTGTAGGTATCCATAAATACCAGAAAGTTGTCATTCTTGCCAAAGGAAAAGTCCCGTCGCAATGATTCGGCAGGGCGTTTGCCAGCGAAGGTATCCATGCAAGTAATGGCCATATAGAGAAAGTCATCATCATAAGCCACGCGTACTTCTGTTTGCGAAATGGCCTGGCCAGAATCAATAGGAAGTACCCTAAAAAAATCCCCAGCGACGGCTGCCATCTCCCAAGTCCTTTCATTCAGTGAACCATCTATTGCCATTGGATCTTTGATGCGTTCAGCTCTAATCTGAAAGCGCTTACGATTTTCGCCAAACTCCTGCGCAGTCAACGTCTTCGCAAGGAATAAGAAAACAAGAAAAAAGAGGAGATGATATTGCATATTCTGATGGTCCGTATTTTGGGGGTTCATTAATTTCCCCGGAATTTTCTCGATCGGGTCTGTGTGTGTGCTTGCAAATGTAGTGCTTTGATAACTCTTGAATCACAATTCTCTGACCAGCAATCTACGACCGACGGATCTGACTCAGACATGGACTTCGTTTACATCTTAAAACTACCACAATTCTTATGCTCCGCTTTAGTTGAGCTATCGATCTCAGACTCCGACGCAATTATTCAAATTACTGGGAAACGAATTCAAACGTCCTTCAAAATCCTGTTGTCAACGTCCAAATTCAAGGTCTCTAATGGAACCTTTGAGCCGACCAGCATATGCATCAAAACTTTGACACCCCTAAACAACCCCATTCACCCGAAGAGTGAAAATTGGCTTGACTTTTGGTAAAAAAAAGACCAGTGCCTGCTTATCCCCCATTCCTCATTTTCTAATCTCAACAGATGCACACTCGAATCGTTAGTGGCTTGGTCGCCCTATTATGTACCTCCTTTGTTTTCAGTCAAAATCTGACCGCAGATGAACAGAGGGTAAAGGATCTCAAAGAAAAAGTGTGGCCGAAAGCCTGCAAAGAACAAAACACCACCCTACTGGATAAGATCCTAGCAGAGGAATTTTTCATGATTGATGCGGATGGAAATACCTTCAGCAAGTCACAAGAGATCGAATACCACCAGCAAAATAAACCCACCTATGAGTCATTTACTTACCATGTGGGAAGGTTGCTCATCTTTGATCACAGCACCGCGATAATGAATGGTCTTGCCGTGATTACTGGTACCGATGACCATGGTGCATACACCACCACTTACCAATCGAGCGATGTGATGATCAAACGCAACGGCGAATGGCAGACGGTTTCCTCCCACATTTCGGGTATGCGCAAAGACTATGAGGGCGGGGATTAGCACCGATGGGACAAAACATCCTGGGGGTCACGATTGATCTGTTTGTAGTTGGATGAAGTTCACGACCAGGCAAAATAGCGATCTAAGTTTTTCAGTATTCGACCTGTAATATCTGCTGTATCTCCTTTTTCCAGTGGATGACCAGTGACTTTGTGGAACAGCTCTAGGTACCTCTCGGTCACGGTCTGTAAAAACTCATCTGGCATAGCCGGCATGGCCTGTCCTTCTTTTCCTTGAAATCCATTTTCCATCAGCCATTCTCTGACAAATTCTTTAGAAAGCTGTCTTTGCCGTTCGCCCAAGGCCTGCCGCTGTTCATAGCCATCCTGGTAATAGTACCGCGAACTGTCGGGTGTATGAATTTCATCAATGAGATAGATTTCGTCACCGATTTTTCCAAATTCGTATTTGGTGTCTACTAAGATCAATCCGCGTTCAGCAGCCATTTGTGTGCCACGTTCAAAGAGTTGGTGGGTGTAGTTACACAGCGTCTTCCATTCCTCCTCAGAAACCAGTCCCTGCTCGAGTATTTCGTCTGCGCTAATATCTTCATCATGCCCTTCTTCAGCCTTGGTTGCTGGCGTAATGATTGGTCTGCGAAATCGATCACTTTCCCGCATACCATCATCCATGGGTTCACCACATAGCGTCCGGTGGCCTAACTGGTATTCTCTCCAGGCGTGCCCTGCCAAATAGCCACGGATAACCATTTCAATCATGATGGGCTCACATTTTTTGCCCACAGCTACATTCGGGTCGGGATTTGCAATCAACCAATTGGGAACGATGTCACGGGTGGCATTTAGGAAATGAGAAGCAGTCTGATTCAAAACCTGTCCTTTGTAGGGAATGGCCCGAGGAAGTACATGATCAAAGGCCGAGATTCGATCGGTTGCGATCATGATCAATTGATCTCCCAGGGTATAGACATCCCTCACTTTTCCGCGATAAAATGAAGTTTGTCCAGGTAATTCAAAATTGGTTTGAAACAGTGCCGACATGGCGGGAAGATATTAGAAAGATTTGGAAGATTGGTGAGAATTCAGTGTTTTGAAAAAATTCGAGATTGACGAGATCGATGGATATCAAATGAGTGTACCAATCACAATGTCCCTGGTTCGTCTCACGATAAATTACTAACGGCCGCCTCGCGATCGATGGGTTTATCCTTAAACAGAAGGGCGAATAGCACGGTAACCCCAGCCGCCATGATGGCGGGGACCCACCAGATCGATTTCCAAAGATGGAGTGTTTCACCATTGTCAGCCACGGTGTAGCTATCAACTACAATGCCTGAAGCCCATGATCCGATTAGCATTCCGAAACCATAAGTAACTACGGTTATAAATCCTTGTGCACTTGCCTGTATCTTTTTAGGTGCTGCCTCGTCAACATAGATCTGACCAGTAACAAAGAAAAAGTCGTAGCAGACACCATGCAGGACGATACCGAAATAATACATGAAAACCAATTCTTCATTATTGCCGTAGGCAAACAGCAGATAGCGGATCGCCCAGGCCAGCATGCCTATGATCATCATTTTCTTAACCCCCAATCGAACGAAGAAAAATGGGATAAGCAGCATAAACACAATCTCAGAAACCTGGCCGAGTGTCATTTTTGAGGCTGTGTTTTGCATGCCCATTTCATTGAGAAATCCATTCGTAAAGCTGTAGTAAAAAGCCAGCGGAATAGAAATCAGCAATGAACTGATGATGAGAATGGCGAATGATCGATCCTTCATTAATTCGATCGCGTCTAAGCCGAGTACATCCCGGACGGTGACTTTTTCTCCGGTGGATTTCGGAGGGGTGGTAGGTAAGAATAAGGAATAGACGCCAAGCAAAATCGATACGACGGCCCCAATCTTAAATGGGATGGCCGTATTTTCAATACCATGTCCAAGAACCATAGGCATTAGGCTTCCGATCACGAGTCCGGCGATGATCCAACCTATGGTGCCAAGTACGCGAATATTGGGGAACTCTTGTCCGGGATTTTCCATCTGGTTAAAACAAATTGCATTCGCCAGAGCCAAAGTCGGCATATAACATAGGCTGTAAATCAACAAAATCCAGAAGAATGGCGAGGGCTCGGTAACAGAAGCAATCAACCAAAGAATTATGCCTCCCACAATATGTAAAACCGACATCAATTTCTCTGCGGCGAAAAAGCGATCTGCGATCATCCCGACAATAAAAGGTGCCACAATGGCTCCCCAATTAATGGTACTATAAGCTGCACCCACATTAATACCATCAAATCCAATCTCGAGCAGGTAGGTACTCATGGTGACATACCAGGCACCCCATACGAAGAATTGAAAAAACATCATTATCGAAAGTTGGACTTGGATCTTTATGTTCATCGAGTTGAATTTGGTCTGAATTTTTTGAAAGGTTCGTTCGGCTTCTCGCCACAGGATCAAGATGCCAATGAAAAATACAAAACCATAAGCAAATGACTGTAGCTCTACGAGCTCTCCTTTCCCGGTGTTGTGGTGCTAGGATCTACCTAAGATATTTCGTTGAAAGTGTGGCTCCAGAATCTCTCTCGTAGATCTTCAGTGGATGCATTTCCAACAATATTTAAGCGGTTGCGATGGCCATGAATTGAGTGCCCAGACCCACTGGTGGTCTAGAATCTCCGCGTTCTGCTAGGAGCTTTATGATGCTATGAAGTGATCAGAGGTTCTTGACGGTATTTCGATCCGTTAGCACCTCCTTGAGTTCTTTGAGAAAAGCATACTCGTGAGGTAGCACTTTCTTCACAGCTTCCTTCACTGCAACAAAAGTACCTTGCTCTAATTCTGGAATGATTGTCTTCACCCTATCTTTCACGTAGAGCACGTCATTCTTGATAATGGATCGCATGGACGGAATGTCATGATAATCACCTTCAATGGCAATGGCCCGGCATTTCATGCCTTCATTACACTCTACACAGTCTAATTCTATCAATTCAGTCTCTTCTACGACAATGGGTTCTGGGACCTGCGGAATTTGCTTCTGGGGAATGCTCCAGACCGGATTTTCATCTCCAGGATCGCTCACTAGAAAGATTTCTAGACCTTTCTCAGCAAATCGATAGATGATCAGACAAGCTTTTTCAAAAACACTCATATTCTAAGTTAGAAAAAATGGGCTAATCGGCTTCGTTCATATCAGTTTTTCTACCATACATAGGCAAATATTGATCCACAACAGGGATTTGACCTTCCCCATCACAGTATTTTAAAAAACTTCATTTCGACTATCTTTGTTACTTGAACAGCGGCTAAGATGATTAGTTTAATTGGTATCATCATATTTATGATGAGTATCTACTTAATGAACAAGATGTTTTTTGGTTTTCAACCGGGAAGTAAAAAGATCAATTCAGATGTTGGACGGTTTCGAACCAATGCACTGAAGTGGAAAGATGAATTGATCAAGTGGGATCAAGAAGAGTTTGAATTATTCTCCTTGATCCAGAAAAATCAGGTCACCAAACGTGGATTCGGAAAGTCGTTCGAGGGAGTCATTCAGTCGATCTACCACGAGCCCATGCTCTACTACTACCTAAAAGAGTATCCCGCTGCCAAAAAGAATGCAATCATATTTGCTCAGTCCGCACGTTACGAGATTGTGTATCGCATTCGAGCTAAGAATGCTCAGGTTTTTGTCAATGAAAACTTTCTTGGAACCTTGCAGAGGGATGGCAGCCTGGTCCGAGAAAATGGTCGCGTGCAGGTAGGCAAGATTAAACCTATCAGTACTCAATTGAGTGAAATCTATGTCGGTGAGAAAATGATGGGCAGCGTGGTGCTTCCGGTCGAAGATCCGGGTGTAAATCCACGTGCTTTCGACATCGATGAAAAAATGAATGACGAAGAACAGATGATCTTCATGGTCTTAGGTGTCTATGAAGTCATAGCCCATCTAACGAACACCAGGAAATCAAGCTCCTAAGTAAGATTTTAGAGCGTTGCGATTGTATGACCGGCGCAGTCGTCTGAGTGCCCTTTCTTTGATCTGACGAACCCGCTCTCGGGTGAGACCATATAGTTCACCAATTTCCTCTAGCGTCCTTGCATTAAGTCCATTCAGACCGTAATAGGCAACGAGCACTTCAACCTCTCTAGGCGATAACATCGAGAGTCCTCCCTGTACTTCTCGCTTAAGTGACTCTTCCATCAACTGAAGATCTGGACTCATGTTGTCATCAAAGGTCATCAGATCTAAGAGCGTCGAATTATCATCATTATCGCTGATGGGTGCATCGACGGAGAGGTGTCTCACGCTGCCCTTCAACACTGTGGTGATCTCATGCGGGGTCATTTCCAGCATGTCTGCCAACTCCTCGATGGACGGTTCACGTTCAAACTCTTGCGTAAAGTAGGTAATGGCGTCGTTCACTTTGTTGTACTGGCCAACCTTGTTTAGGGGCAATCGAACTAACCTGGAGTATTCAACAATGGCCTGCAAAATGGATTGTCTGATCCACCAAACCGCGTATGAAATAAATTTGAATCCCTTCGTTTCATCAAAGCGTTTGGCCGCCTTCATAAGTCCGAGGTTGCCCTCATTGATCAAATCACTTAGTGACAAGCCTTGGTTTTGGTACTGCTTTGCAACTGAAACCACAAACCTTAAATTGGCCTTCGTCAACGTGTCAAGTGCATCCGTATCACCTGCTTTAATACGTTGGGCAAGTACCGTTTCATCCTCGGCTCGCAGTAACGGGATTTTCGAAATATCATTCAGGTATTTATCGAGCGCAAGGCTTTCACGATTCGTTATTTTATTCGTGATTTTTAGCTGCCGCATAAATGCTTGATTTCTAGGTTTTTAACTTTCAGGGGTTGACTTTGTGCAGATTATTTTGTATACCCTGCTATCTAAAAGACAACTACGGCCACAAAAAAGTTTCCAACACACTTACTGACGGGTTAAAAAAATGTTCGTCGTCACCTCTTGACGCCATCTCCTGCTGTCCTTCTTGTCCAAAGATGGGAAGGTCAAGAAAGGTTCCATCTGCTGGTCCACCAGCATAGTAACGCGTCACATTCAACGAATGTTGGGGCGTACTACCTGCAAAACTGTCATGGAAATGTTATTGCCTTGGGGAGGCTTTTGGTAAAAGACGGAAATCTAGGGACCCAAACCCCTACACAAAGAAGCTCGACAGGGATGAAATCGAGTTAATTAAAGGGAAAACTCAAGTTAAAGAGCAACAATACTCGATGCTACCGATTGTTTTCGCGTTTTTCTGGTTTTGGCATCAAAGCCTTGCGCGAGAGTCGGATCTTACCGGTCTTCTGATCTACACCAATCACTTTCACCTTCAACTTGTCTCCTTCCTTAAAGACGTCTTCAACTTTATTGATTCGTGAATGTGAAAACTCAGAAATATGTAGCAAGCCACTCTTTCCACTAAAGTCTACGAATACACCATAAGGTGCCAGGGTCTTGACCACCGCATCATACTCTCCACCAATTTCAGGTGTAAAGGTGATCTTATTGATCATTTGTAGTGCTTTATCAATTCCCTCTTTATCATCACTAGAGATCTGAACAATGCCTCTATTATCAACCTCCTCGATACTGATTACGGTCCCTGTTCTCTCCTGCATGTCTTGAATGACTTTACCACCTGGTCCGAT
Organism: Saprospiraceae bacterium; assembly: GCA_965223215.1. GTDB lineage: Bacteria > Bacteroidota > Bacteroidia > Chitinophagales > Saprospiraceae > JABDMH01. The sequence goes on from CBDCVZ010000010.1 coordinate 3,301,553, forward strand.
CACAGCACCAATAAAGCTTTTGTCGATGGTGAGCTCAACCAATCGAGGAGCGTGTGGTTTGAGGTCCTCACGTGGAGAAGCAATCACCTTAGACATTTCATCCAGGATATGTAGCCGACCAGCTTTGGCTTGTTCAAGTGCCTTTTCCAGGGTTTCATAGGGCAAGCCATCGATCTTTATGTCCATTTGACAGGCACAAATTCCCTTGCGGGTGCCGGTTACCTTGAAATCCATGTCTCCGAGTGCGTCTTCATCCCCAAGGATGTCAGTGAGGATGGCGTGCTTATCTCCTTCAGAGATCATTCCCATGGCAATACCCGATACTGGTTCCTTAATGCGAATTCCACCATCCATCAACGCCATGGATCCAGCACATACAGTGGCCATGGAAGAAGAACCATTGGATTCCAAAATGTCGGAGACGATCCGTATGGTATAGGGTTGATCTGAAGGAAGGACCTTCTTTAGTGATCTGGCCGCCAAATTTGCATGACCGACTTCTCTTCGGCCTGGACCACGCATTGGCCGCACTTCACCCACCGAGAATGCTGGAAAATTGTAATGCAGGATAAAATTATTGTGGGTGTAATCCAGGGCAGTGTCCACGAGTCCTTGATCAATCTTGGTACCTAAAGTAAGGGAGGTCAAGGACTGCGTCTCTCCCCGATTGAAAATGGCAGAGCCATGGGCAGCTGGCAAGTAATCAATCTCACACCAAATTGGACGTACCTCATCATATTTTCTTCCGTCAAGGCGAACACCCTCATCCAACACAATATCTCGGATGGTTTGCTTCTTGATCTTATCAAAATACTGCTTTACAGTCGGCATGTGCTCCTCGTGAAATTCCTCACCCTTATTTTCAAGAATATGGGCATCCAGCTCTTCTGCAATCTGGGTCAGCGCATCCTTTCTCGTTTTCTTATCGTGTGCCCCTTTGGCTACCATCGCGATCTTATCCTTGGTCAGGGAAGCCACCAAACTATAGAGCTCTTCGTCGGTTTGTACTTCTTCAATCTCCCGCTTAACAGTGGCTTTTTCACCCACCTTTTCAGCTAGTTCTAACTGGGCCTTGCATTGAACTTTGATGGCTTCGTGTCCGACCTTGATGGCTTCAATCAAATCAGATTCAGAACATTCAGCGGCCTCTCCCTCAACCATCATTACGTTTTCCATGGTCGCTGCAATGATCAGGTCAAGATCAGCATCTGCCAGTGCTTCGCGACCCGGATTGACCACCATGGAACCATTTATCCTGGCCACTCGTACCTCAGAAATCGGTCCAGCCCACGGGATGTCGGATACAGCTAGAGCGGTCGAGGCTGCCAATGCTGCCAGTGCATCTGGCATAGCATCTTTGTCTGCTGAAATTAGGTTGATGATCACTTGCGTATCATTCATATAGCCATCGGGGAAAAGTGGCCTAATGGCTCGATCGACCAATCGACATATCAATACTTCATAGTCAGAAAGACGGGCTTCCCGTCGAAAAAAGTTACCGGGAATTCTACCTACCGAGGCATATTTCTCCTGGTAATCTACAGATAGTGGGAAAAAAGATGCTCCCTCTCGTGGCTCCTTGGCTGAAACCACTGAACAGAATAGCATGGTGTCGCCTAATTTAACGACCACCGATCCATCGGCTTGCGTGGCTAACTTGCCTGTTTCCAGGGTGACTTCTCTGCCGTCAGGAAGGGAAAAAGTGGTTGAAATTGGCGTTTGCTTACCCATAACTTATTTAGTATTCTGTATTCTTAGCATAAATATTAGATCATCGAAAGGCCTGGCTCGACCGATTTTCAGCCCCAGCTCTGGTATCTTGATTGTATTATTCGATGATGGCATGTTGCAATGCCCGTCACTTTCTTAAGCCTAGTCGCTCAATCAGCTCACGATATTCGTTGATGTCGCGGTCAGCAATATATTTTAAAAGTCGCTTACGCTTACCGACAAGAGACAACAAAGTACGACGTGAGGAGTGATCTTTCTTATTGCGTTGTAGATGCTCTGAAAGACCTTTTATACGATAGGTAAATAGGGCAACTTGCCCCTTTGCTGATCCGGAATTGTTTTCTGAACCTCCATACTCCTTGAAGATTTCAGCTACCTTTTCTTTACTTAAATAAACAGCCATCTGTTAGTTTGTTACCATTAGTGATTAATACAATCAGTTATAGCGGCTGCAAAGATATAAAAAGATTCGTTGCAGAATAGCCCAATGATGCTCGGTTAATTTGATGATCGACGTTACCGAATTTCGTCGCATTCGTCTCCTCGTGGGTGGTAGCTAGAGGTCTCAAATCCCACCTGCCGGTGGGGTATTAGTTGGATTTTGCTTCCTCCCACAAGACATCCATTTCCTCCAATGACATTTCGGAGAGTGGCTTGTCGGCTTGTTGCTCAATATATTCAAAGCGCGACTTAAATTTGTTATTCACTCTCGCCAGCGCCGACTCTGCTTCGATTCCATAATAGCGTCCTGTATTGATCAATGAAAACAGCACGTCACCGAATTCTTCTTCGATGTCGTTTCGGTCACGCTCAGGATCCGCCAATACTACTTTCAACTCGTCAATTTCCTCACTCAATTTGTCCCACGCACCATCGACGTGTTTCCACTCAAACCCGACCTGCTTTGTTTTTTCCTGCATACGGTACGCCTTTACCATTGCTGGTAGCGACTGTGGCACCCCAGAGAGGACTGATTTCTTTCCGGATTTCAACTTAATCTGTTCCCAATTTTGCTTTACTTCCTCCTCATCAGTGACTTCTGTATTTCCATATACATGCGGGTGACGCTCCACGAGTTTATCGCAAACGGTATGGAGCACGTCTGCGATATCGAATGCTCCTTGCTCATCAGCAATCTTAGCATAAAAGACCATATGAAGCATGATGTCACCTAGTTCTTCCTTGATTTCATTGAGGTCATTGGCTAAAATTGCATCTGCCAACTCGTAGGTCTCTTCGATGGTCAAGTTTCGTAGGCTAGCCATGGTTTGCTTACGATCCCATGGACAGCCCTCCCGAAGGTCATCCATGATTTGCAATAATCGGCCGAAAGCTTCAAGTTTTTTCTTCATCTCAATGCTGCAATAAAGGTTACTTTTGCAAAGTAAGACAAAACCAATTTTCGACCATCTCTGTTTAACATAAAAGATAAATAAAGAACAATGTCTCAGTTTCTTGCCATGCTCGCCATCGTCTTCGTGGTCTTTGCCATATCCTTTGCGCTCATTAATCTGCGTCAATTGGTGACCGGTCAAGAATTTCGAGGCACTTGCGCCACAAATAATCCGATGGTAAAAGATAAGTTTGGCAGCTGCACAGTCTGTGGAAAAACAGCTGGAGAAGAATGTAAGAATCCCAATCTGGAGCAGGGGTGAACCACTATTTATCAGCCCACTAATCTAATAGGTGTCCCATAATGTCTTTTTTAGTCTGGATATAATCCAGATTGTGCTCTGAAGGTTGCACAATTAGGGGCACTCGTTCAACAAGCTGAATGCTTGATTTTTCAATGGCCAGGATTTTATCTGGATTATTGGTGAGAAGTCGAATGGATTTTATTTGCAGGTCTTCAAGTATCTGAGTAGCAAGATCGAACGATCGTTCATCTGGAGCATGTCCAAGCTCGACATTGGCTTCGATGGTATTAAGTCCTTGGTCCTGAAGTTGATAAGCTTTCAGCTTCTGGATTATTCCAATTCCACGACCTTCCTGCCGGAGATAAATGATGATTCCGTTATCCCGACCAACCTTTTCAAAGGCGGTAGTGAGTTGAAGGCCGCATTCACATCGAGTTGATCCAAATAAGTCACCGGTAATACATTCGGAATGAATGCGTACCAATACATTCTTATCCGTCAACAAATCTCGATTCACCAATGCTAAATGCGGCATTGGATCATCGATTGATTGGCCATAAGTATAGATGGTAAAGACACCCCATTTTGTAGGGATATCTGCCATCGACATGCGCTTCATATCCTCGATTAGGTAGACAATATGATTTCAGTGGATCTGCGGGACAATTGCAAGACCCATTCAATGAATAAAGGTAAGAAAGGAAAAATAGTTTTGTGGTTCGTCAGATTAAATTCGCCTTCTCGTTGCCATTTGCTTGGATCCAGAAATAATTACGGCTCCCAAAAGGAAAGAGAAGGAGGTGATACACAAAATCAACATCTCGGCTATCTTGGTTAGGTCTAAAAAAAAGTGTGAACCTGGCGCTAATATGAAGCTTTTCAATGAGAAAAAAAACTATACGTGCCAAATTTGCATATTTACGAATCACTAATGCGTAAATATCTTTGGGATAACCGGTTATATGTAAAAATCTCACCTATGTCAAGCTATCTGACACAAGTAAAGTTCTAACTAGTTTATCAGAACATACTCGAACATGAAATGCAAAAGTCGGGCCATGATTACACCTCCTCTTTTGAAGACAGTCCCAACATAATTCTTTCCTGATGATTGATTGATTCTTGGTGCACCGCTTTCAACATGGTGGAGACGAATTCTTGGCTAAGATCATAGGGTTCGGCTAGCTTCATGGTTTTATCGATGATTTCATTCCAGCGCTCCTGTTGCAAAATCGAGATGTTATTTTCCTTTTTATATTCGCCGATTTTGGTGGCAATTTTCATTCGATTTCCCATAATTTTGATCATCTCCTTATCGATCGCATCAATCTGCGATCTTAGGTCTTCAATATTTTCCTGAAACTTGGGATCATCGGTAGTTTCTTTTCTGACCGTTAGCCTAGAGAGGATTTGCTCCTTGAGGTCATAGGGCGTGACTTGCTGTTTGGCGTCGCTCCAAGCATTGGTTGGGTCGCAATGGGATTCCAACATTACACCATCATAATTTAGATCCATGGCCGTTTGGGAAACCTCATAAAGGTGATCGCGATTTCCACAGATGTGCGAAGCATCGCAAATAATCTGCATATCAGGGAAACTTCGTTTGAGCTCGATTGGAATTTGCCAAAGCGGAACATTTCGATAGACAGAGTCTCCAAATTTAGAGAATCCACGATGGACCAACCCAATTTTGGTAATTCCGGCCTGGTAAATTCGTTCAATCGCACCACGCCACAACTGCAAATCTGGGTTGATGGGATTTTTGATGAAGACGGGTATGTCTACTCCCTTGAGCGCGTCAGCTACTTCCTGTACAGAAAATGGATTAACTGTCGTCCGTGCTCCCAGCCATAATACATCTATCCCAACTTTAAGTGCCTCAAATACATGCTGGGTATTCGCAACTTCTGTAGTCACCTTAAATCCATAGGTATCCTTCACCTTCTTTAACCAACCTAAACCTTCAAATCCAATGCCCTCAAAATTATTTGGTCGAGTTCTAGGCTTCCAAATTCCCGCTCGAAACAAGTCCACTTCAACTTCGTTATCGGCCAGCATCTGAGCCGTTTTCATCACTTGCTCTTCGGTTTCAGCACTACAAGGACCCGTAATTATAATGGGTTTACCAGGCTTACGTTCGATGGGACTACTTATATTCATTTCCATGATTTCGTTGTTTTAGCTGACGATTCTCTTAATTTGATTTGCTTCTTCAATTAAACTATAAAATGATGTAAAATCCCTTTTTATCAAAAGGGTACGGAATTTACTAATTGTACTAATATGTTCATCCAACACATCCAAGACATAATCCCGGTTTTGCTCAAAGATCGGTATCCAAGTATTAGGATTGCTCTTTGCTAGTCGGACGGTTGAACTAAATCCACCACCCGCCAGCTCAAAAATGCGCTTCTCATCTTTTTCCTTTTCTAATACTGTTAAAGCTAAGGCAAATGAGCTAATATGTGAAATATGGGAGACGTAGGCCGTATGGATGTCATGATCATGCGACTCGTGATACACGATGGTCATACCCAACGAATGATATAATCCTTGTACCGTGGCTAATGCATCGGAGTCAGATTGTTCCTGATCCACGATCACCGTACACTTTCTGGTAAACAATTCGCTAATGGCCGCCTCAGGGCCGGAGTATTCGGTGCCTGCCATCGGATGGGTTCCGACGAACCTTCCTCGTTTTGGATGGGCACTAACAGCATCCATGATCATTGATTTAGTAGATCCCACATCCATAACCACTTGGTCCACTACTAGGTCGAGCACTTTGGGGGCTAGGTCAACAATGGCATTGACCGGTGCAGCCAAAATTATCAGATCAGCCTGTTTGATTCCTTGCTCCAGTCCAATGCCCTCATCGATCAGTCCTAGATTGTGAGCCTGCTCGAGATGCTGATCATTTCGATCGACCCCGTACACATAGCTGGCATATCCATGCTCCCTCAACGATTTAACCATTGAGCCTCCAATTAAGCCGATGCCTACCACGGTGATCTTCATATCAGCCATCCATCTTAAGTGCCATCTGTTTACATCGTGCCAATGCGTCACTGATGATTTTCATATTACTACAAAGCGAAATGCGTACATATTTCGAGCCATTTTTTCCGAAAATGTTGCCAGGGGTAATAAATACACCTGTCTCATTCAAGATTTTGTCAGAAAAACTGTAGCCATCTTGATAATCAGCCGGAATTCTGGCCCAGATAAACATCCCCACCTGAGTCTCGTCAAAAGTACATTGCAATTCTTCCAATAGTTGCTCAGCAAGCTGACGACGCCGGCGATATTCCGCATTGATTTTGTCAAACCAACTTCGATCCAAACTCAGCGCTTCCACACCAGCAAGTTGCATCGGTTTAAACATACCAGAGTCCATGTTGCTTTTGAATTTCAGTACCTCTTTTATCCGATCTTGATGCCCTGCGAGAAATCCAATTCTCCAACCTGCCATATTATAACTCTTGCTTAATGACATAAGCTCCAGTGCCAATTCCTTGGCACCCTTAATCTCAAATATGCTCTGGGGACGGTCATTGAGGATAAATGCGTAGGGGTTATCATGACAGAGAAGGATCTCATGCCTTCGACAAAAATCAACCAATTTGGCCAACTGACTGGGCGAAGCAGAAGCCCCAGTCGGCATATTGGGGTAGTTAATCCACATCAATTTTACCGATGAAAGATCCATTTCTTCCAACGCTTCAAGGTCAGGAAACCAATTCCTCTCGGCGGTAAGTGAATAATACAGTATGTCTGCCCCAGCTAATCTGGCCGCAGCAGCATAAGTTGGATATCCAGGATCAGGTATCAGTGCAAGGTCGCCAGGCTGTAGATAGGTCATTGAGATGTGCATGATCCCTTCCTTAGATCCAATTAATGGAAGAATATCGCTATGAGCCTTTAGAGATACGCCAAAATACCTTCGATACCAGCCTGCCAATGCTTCCTTAAGTTCTGGAATACCTGTGTAAGATTGATATCCATGATGGTCTTTTAAACCTGCGGCAAACTGGAGTCGAGAGATCACCAAATCTGAGGGTAATTGATCCGGACTGCCAACACCTAGATTAATGATGTCTGCACCATTGGCACGCATCTCAGCTATCTCACGCAGCTTTTTTGAGAAGTAGTACTCTTTTACCTGGGTAATTCTGTCTGCTGTCTTAACCTTCATGGTGTCTTCCTGCTTGATATCTTCCTAAAATTTTCAGGCCCTTCGCATTTTCTGAAAGACCCTGTATAATTGATCCGAATCGTTCCTGTTCATCCAATAAGAAATCCACAAAGAAAAGATACTCCCACGGTCGACCCGCGATCGGTGCGGATTGTATCTTCGTCAAATTGGCTCCAGAGTCACTGAGTACCTTCAGTGCCGCATGTAGGCTGCCTATTTCATGGCTTACCGCAAATGATACCGACACCTTATTGAAGTAGTGCTTGGAAGGTGCATTCATAAAATGGTCTAGTACGATAAATCGCGTATAATTCCTCTTATTGGTTTCTATCCCCTCCTCTAGTACATCGAGTCCATACATTTGTCCCGCCAAATCGCTGGCAATAGCACCTACAGTGGTCAATTTTTGTTCACCAATTTCCCTAGCTGTTTCGGCTGTGTCCGTTGACTCGACAAGCTTTATATGTGGATATTGTTTAAAAAACTCTTTGCACTGGGCTATGGCCATATAATGGGATTGCACCTCCTGCAAGTCTTGAATTTTCGTACCTGGCAATGCGAGCAGATTCTGCTTGATTCGCAAATAGACCTCCCCACTGATGCTGAGGGAAGACCGGTTGATCAGATCATAGTTATACAGCAGGCTTCCCGCAATGGAGTTTTCAATGGCCATCAAGCCTACATCCGCACCCGCATTGTTTTCGACGACAGACACAACTTCATCAAAGGTGTCAGCTGGCACAATTTCAATGGCTTCTTGATCATAGTACAAGCGTGCGGCAATTTCGTGGAATGCGCCAGGATAACCTTGAATGGCAACTTTTCTAATATCTTGCATCCTATCTAAACTAAAATGGGCCCCTTACGGGACCCATTCATATTTTGTTCAATATAGCCAGCCGGTCCCCTTTTTTACGGTCGTCCATAAAAAAAGAAGAAATAAAATCGGCCTCTATTAATACTGTTTATTTGCATAAAGAGCGTAAAAGTATGTATTCCTTATAAGATCTGCAACGATTACGGGTTTTTTTTAAAACTCTCTGACCATGCTAGTATCAAGGGTCAAAAATTCGAAATTCAAAAATAGGTGCACGATCAAGGTGGATTGAAAGAAGGAAAGAGAGCTCCGGGGTCATACGATTATATCTCGTTCGAAGTACGCATGTGGATCATCACCAACAAATCTGCAAAAGGCATGGCGGATGCCCGATGATCTGATGGCCGATGGGTGATGGCACATCCATCCGTTTGAATTCATCCACCATCGTAGGTCTCTGGTCGATTTAATAATAGGCATCCGTGATAAATTGGCAATTTATGTGTTCACAAGGTTGGCAGTTTCAACAATCACTAAGAATCACAATTTATCATGATCTTCTTTTTCCTCATTGGTTATCTACTACTGTCGGTATCCCTGTTCTTTTTATTTCGGAAAGCATCTATTCCGGGATGGGTAGCATTGATTCCCGGACTAAACTTTATTTACTGGAGCAAATTAGTAGGTCGTCCGAGAGGTTACAGCCTTTTTTTACTCGTGCCGATTGTCAACATCTTTATTTTATCTGGCCTTGCCATCGATCTGGCTCGCTCCTTTCAGAAATTACGCTACCTGGATGGTCTGTTGGCAGTGGTAGCGATGCCCCTTTACTTTCTTTTCCTAGGTTTTGATAGAGGCACACAATATCATGGTGCCATTCTTCCAAGAGAAGAAAAAATTAAGAAACAATTAAAGAAAGCGCTTGCCTCTAACGATAAAAAGAAATACAAGAAACTTTTAACCAAAAATCCTTACCGAAAATCTTGGGGACGTGAATGGGTGGAGAGTTTGACCTTTGGAGTTTTTGCAGCAGCCTTTATTCGAATCTTCTTGGTTGAGGCATATGCCATTCCCACCAGCTCGATGGAAAGTTCCCTCTTGGTTGGCGACCGGCTGTTTGTGAGTAAGGCACATTACGGACTGAGATTGCCAATGACCATTGCGATGATACCTCTAATTCACAATAGGCTACCCATAACGAGTCGAAAATCATACTTAGAGCATCCAAAGCTCCCCTACCATCGATTGCCAGCGCTCGAAAGCATCGATGTCGGTGATCAAATTGTATTTAATTGGCCCGTCGGTGATAGCATTTATGTCACACCTGAACGGAGTTGGTCTGCACAACAAGCCAACCAAATACCCTACGTCAAAAAAATAACTCAGCAAGCGCGATTTGAGACCCACCCGATAGACAAGCGCGATCACTATGTCAAAAGATGTCTAGGTGTACCAGGGGATCGATTACAGATAATTGATCGGCAGGTCTTTATCAACGGCATAGAAATAGAAGAACCAAGAGGATTGCAATTCAAATACCGCCTAACTTCACACAGCGGAACGATCAATCCGAGAATGCTGGAGCGACTGGGAGTAAATATTACTGACAGTAATTTCCCCCCCAATTCATTTCATCTAACCAGCCAACAGGTGGAAAAAATCCAAACCATTGATTCCAAAATTAAAGTTGAAATCATACCCGGCCATGGAGACCACTTGTTTCCTCATGATGATCGCATTTCCGGCCGTTGGACCATCGATAATTACGGTCCAATTGATATTCCCAAAGCGGGCCAGCAAATAAAAATAACCACTGATAATCTGGCTTTATATAAACGAATTATTAGTGTCTATGAAGGGCATCACTTAAGCGTGGATGGAAATAAAATATTTATTGATGGTATTGAGCGAAGCACTTATACCTTTGCCCAAAATTACTACTGGGGCATGGGTGATAATCGGCACAACTCCGAAGACTCCCGATCATGGGGGTTTATTCCCGAAGACCACATCGTCGGCAAACCAATATTTATTCTCTTTTCAACTAAAAACGGCAGCATAAAAAAAGGATTCAATTGGGATCGGCTCTTATCTCGCACGAGCCGCTTTAATTAGGTGACTGAATGATTTATTTATCTGCCGGCCGCCTCCAATTGCTTTTGTCCTTTAAGAATTGTATTTAGATATTACCTACTAGGTACATTGGTTTTTGCTATCCAGGCAGTGAGGGCTTGCAATGACGAAGCCACCGTAGAAAAATATTTCGTATCGTCTGGTTCGACAGCAGCCATAACAAACCGGAGAGGGATGTCAACCCAGATCAGTCTACACCAGAAGATCTTTAATTAAATAAGTCATAAACCAGCCAAGCCGATAGAACTTGACTATGCAATTTCTAGAAAAGAGATGTTTTTGCCTTCCAATTTGGTTTCTCCCATCAGAAATTTATCGACTTCGCGAGCAGCTTCTCTTCCCTCAGAAATGGCCCAAACAACAAGACTCTGGCCACGTCGCATATCACCGGCAGCAAACACATGCTCAATGTTTGTCTGGTATCCATTAGTTGCAACATTCCCACGATCATCGACCTCAATGCCTAATTGGCTCAGCATGCCTTCAAATTGAGGATGCAAATAACCGATGGCAAGTAACACTAGGGAACATGGAATGTCTCGTTCTGAGCCCTCGATTTCTTCAAACCCATACCTGCCAGTGTCCTTATCTTTTGCCCATTTAATATCGACTAAGCTGATAGATTTGATACGGCCATTTTCATCACCATTAAAAGACTTTGTCAAAGTCGCCCAATGACGCTCTGCCCCTTCCTCATGCGATGATGAGGTGCGAAGCATCATTGGCCACAGTGGCCAGGGGGTTTCTTCAGCTCGTTTTTCAGGTGGTTTGGACAAGAGTTCAAGTTGGGTCACTGATTTCGCGCGATGCCGATTTGAGGTTCCAACGCAATCTGATCCGGTATCGCCACCACCGATTACCACCACATCATGCCCGGTAGCCCAAATTTCATTTTCGGGGCTGATCTTATCACCGGCCACCCTTTTGTTATTTTGCTCTAAGAATTCCATGGCGAAATGAATACCATCTAGCTCACGCCCGGGAATCTTCAGATCACGTGGAATGGTGGATCCACCGCATAGGACTAGTGCATCGAACTCAGCATTGAGTTCATCCACAGAAATATTGTCACCCACATTCGCATTGGTCCTGAAGTGAATGCCTTCTGCTTCCATGACGGCGATCCTTCGATCCACCACGTTTTTTTCAAGTTTAAAATCAGGAATTCCATAACGAAGTAACCCTCCAACACGGGTATTTCGCTCAAATACGGTTACCGAATGGCCAGCCTTATTCAGTTGAGCTGCGGCGGCCAATCCAGAGGGACCAGAGCCGATGACAGCAACTTTCTTACCGGTACGAGTGGCCGGTGGTTGCGGCTTCACGAGACCGCGCTCAAAGGCCATTTCAACGATGCTCTTTTCGATGTGTTCAATCGCGACGGGAGGTTGATTAATGCCAAGAACACAGGCTGCTTCACATGGAGCCGGACAAATTCTTCCAGTAAACTCTGGAAAATTATTGGTCGAAGTCAGGATTTCATAGGCCTTTGCCCAATCTTCTTGATAAACTGCATCATTAAAATCTGGGATAATATTTCCCAAGGGGCATCCATTATGACAAAATGGAATACCGCAATCCATACATCGTGATGCCTGGTCGATCGTCTTTTTATTGTCAAAGGGCAAATAAATCTCTCTATAGTCCTGCACCCTTTCCTCAACAGATCGACTTTTTGGCAGTTCTCTCGTCTTCTTTAAAAATCCTCTCGGGTCTCCCATTTCAATTTCAAATTAGGTTCATAATGCTTTTAAAATGCTTCGAATCATTGTAAAATTTCGAACAGCTAACATGGATAGGTAGTCCAGGTGCTAACTAGCCACCAAATTGGCTTTTTTCGATTCGCTCATCTTCAGTAGGACCGCTTTGTAATCAGTCGGCATAACCTTAGTAAACGAGGATTTCACCTCATCCCAACGCGTCAAAAGGTCTAGGGCCACTTGGCTACTGGTATAGCGAAAGTGGTTTCTGATCATGGATCGAATCACCTCATAATCTTTGGTGGTCGGCTCCTCCAATTCAACCATACCCATGTTGCACGAAGCCGAAAAATTATTGTCTGGGTCAAAAATATAGGCAATTCCACCACTCATTCCAGCTGCAAAATTTTTCCCCCATTCACCAAGATTGACGACGATACCTCCAGTCATGTATTCACAGCCATGGTCACCCACTCCTTCAACCACTGCTTTGGCTCCGGAATTCCGCACGGCAAAGCGCTCACCCGCCATTCCATGGATGTAGGCTTCTCCAGCTGTGGCACCGTAAAGTGCCACGTTGCCAATAATGATATTTTTCTCCGGTGCAAACTTTGCGTCTCGGTCGGGGGTAACGATTAACCTTGCCCCTGATAGGCCTTTCCCAAAATAGTCGTTGGATTCTCCTTCGAGCGTAAATTGTAAACCCGATGTGGCAAAAGCACCAAAGCTCTGACCAGCAGGTCCCCTAAACCTTAATTCGACGGTTCCTTCAGGAAGGCCATCACCTTTGAAACGCTTGGAAATTTCATTTGAAAACATCGTACCCACTGCTCGATCTGTGTTCTTGATATCAAACACACCGGAGACTGGGTTTCCAGCTTCAAGCGTTAGCTTGCAGTGTTCGATCAACTTTCGGTCCAATACCCCATCAATTCCATGATCCTGCTCGATGCTCTTAAACTGTCCGACAGATTCGTCAGCAGGTTCTTTATAAAGAATGGGGCTTAGATCCAGGGTGCGGTATTTCCAGTGGTCGATATTCTTCTTCATTTTCAACATCTCCACTTTACCTACCATGTCATTTAGCCTCCTGAAACCTAGCTCAGCCATGATCTCACGTAATTCGTCTGCCAGGAAAGTGAAGAAATTAATGACATGCTGAGGGTCGCCAGCAAATCGCTTACGCAATTCCGGATCTTGCGTAGCAATACCCACGGGACAGGTGTTTAAGTGGCATTTACGCATCATCACGCAGCCTTCGACCACCAGACTGGCCGTGGCAATTCCCCATTCTTCAGCACCAAGAAGGGTAGCAATGGCCAAATCCTTTCCACTTCTGATCTGACCATCTGTCTGTAATATGACTCGATCTCTTAGTTTATTCTTGACGAGGGTTTGGTGCGTCTCGGCCAGACCAAGTTCCCAAGGTAATCCGGCATGTCTTATGGAAGTCAGGGGGCTGGCACCTGTTCCACCATCATGGCCTGAAATTAGGATGGCATCGGCGTGCGCCTTTGCTACACCTGATGCAATAATACCAACTCCCGCTTTGGATACTAATTTCACATTAATCCGTGCCTCACGATTGGCATTTTTAAGATCAAAAATAAGTTGGGCCAAGTCCTCGATGGAGTAAATGTCGTGATGTGGTGGAGGCGAAATCAGACCGACACCAGGAGTAGAATGTCGGACACGTGCAATCCAATCATTAACTTTATGACCTGGTAACTGACCGCCCTCTCCTGGTTTGGCACCCTGCGCCATTTTTATCTGCAACTCATCCGCATTACTCAAATAGTAACTGGTCACTCCAAATCTGCCCGAAGCAACCTGCTTGATCGCTGATCGTTCAAGATCTCCGTTCTCCTTGGGATAAAATCGCGCTGCATCTTCCCCACCCTCACCGGAATTACTCTTTCCACCAATCCGGTTCATGGCAATGGCAAGGGTAGTATGTGCCTCATGACTAATTGAACCAAATGACATCGCACCGGTGGCAAATCGTTTGAGAATGTTCTCGACTGGCTCCACTTCATCGATGGGTATGCTTTGACCCTTTCTAAAGGTCAGAAGCCCTCGAAGTGTTAGTGCTTTTTCACTCTGTTCATCGATCAGTTTACTATATTTCTTAAAGGTGGCATAGTCTTTTTTTCGAGTGGCGTATTGCAACAGATGAATGGTTTGAGGATTGAACATATGTACTTCCCCCCTCTGTTTCCATTGATAGATACCCCCTTCTTCAAGATCTGGTCTAGCAACTTGTCTCTCCGGGTAAGCCTGGGTATGGCGCTGCATAATTTCCTTGGCCAAACCATCAAAACCCAATCCTTGAATTCGAGAGATCGAACCCTTGAAGCATTTTTCCACAACATCGGATCGTAAACCGACGATTTCAAATATTTGTGCTCCATGGTAAGATCTCAGAGTCGAAATACCGATTTTGGACATGATCTTAAGAAGTCCCTTTCCGACGGCTTTGATATAGATTTGCGTGAGTTCTTCTAGATTTTCACCCTTTTGGACCACCTTTTTTCGCTTAAGATCAGCAATGGTAGCAAAGGCCAAATAAGGATTAATCGCATTGGCACCGTAACCAATTAGGGTTGCATAATGGTGTGTCTCTCTCACATCGCCGGCCTCGACCACTAGTGAGGTCTGCATTCGCAATCCCACCTTGATTAAATGATGATGAATGGCACCCACCGCTAATAAAGATGGTATTGGTGCATGGTGATGATCGGCTTGTCGATCCGTTAAGATCAGGATGTTGCAATTGTTTCGAACCAGATCTTCAGCCGATGCACAGATATGATCGAGTGCCGCAGCCAGTCTACCTCTTTGACTGCCGGCCGAGAAGAGGCATTGTATTTCGCTCGACTTGAAGTTTGGATGCTTGATGTTCTTGAGCTTGTTCAACTCATCATTGGTTAAGACGGGCTGATCAAGATGAATGAACTTTGCCTGCTCTTGGGTGGGAGCGAGCACGTTGGCAGTACTGCCCAAATGTGTAAATAAGGTCATGACGCTTCGCTCCCGAATGGGATCGATGGGCGGATTAGTCACCTGCGCAAACAGTTGTTTGAAGTAGTTTGAGGTATGTTGAGAATAGTGCGACAACACGGCTAATGGTGTATCCACACCCATGGAGCCGATGGGGTCTTTCTCGACATTGATCATCGGCGCCAAAATGGTCTTGAGGTCTTCTTTGGTAAATCCGTGAAGTAACTGATTGTGAAGTAAAGTCTTCTCATCAAATCCATCACCAGATGGGAGCTGGGGTGGTAAATCTTTCAGATCAATGCGAAATTCATCCAGCCAATCCTGATAAGGACCATTCTTGCAAATGGTGGCCTTGACTTCATCATCTCCGATCACCCGATTTGCATCCATATCGGCTATCAATATCTTGCCAGGCTGAAGTCTTCCCTTTAAAGAAACAGTGCTCTGCTCGATCGGTAGCACGCCCGCTTCGGAAGCCACAATCAGTGTATTGTCTTCCGTCAGTAGATAGCGTGACGGTCTAAGACCATTGCGATCCAGGGTGGCTCCCACCAGGATCCCATCGGTAAATACGATCGAGGCCGGGCCGTCCCATGGCTCCATTAAATTGCTATGGTACTCATAAAAGGCACGTTTATATTTCTCCATGGACTCATCGTGCTCCCAGGCCTCAGGTATCATCATCATGAGGGCATGGGGAAGCGAACGTCCACTCAAAACCAAAAACTCCAATATATTGTCAAAAGACCCTGAATCTGAGTGGTTGGGTCCAATGATTGGTTTGAGTTTTTCAAGTTCTATTTCGTTAAAGTGCTCTGATTCTAGCAAGAATTCTCTGGACGTCCACCAATTCACATTGCCTTGAATGGTATTAATTTCCCCATTGTGTGCTACGTAGCGAAATGGTTGAGCTAGTTTCCACTTTGGTACTGTATTGGTGGAAAACCGAGAATGGATCAATGCGATCGCTGAGGTACAGTCTTCGTCACTAAGATCCGGATAATAAGATCGGAGCTGATAGGTTGTCAGTTGACCTTTATAGACGATGGTCTTATAAGAAAAAGAACACAAATAGAAGTCATCTTTGGTCTGGGGAAAGGTGTTGTGGATGTTGTGAATGGCAAACTTGCGCAGTACATGTAACCTGCGCTCAAGTGTTCTGCTATCCAACTTTTCGACGGGTTTGACGAAAATCTGTTCAATTCTTGGCTCGACTGCAATGGCGGATTCTCCCAGGCCTTCATTATCAGTGGGCACCTTGCGATATCCGAGGAGCTCAAATCCCAGTTCATCGATGTAGTCATTAAACAATACTCTGCACTGAGACATCAGGTTCTTGTTCTTTGGAAAAAAAACCATGCCCACTCCATATTCACCAAACTCAGGTATTTCAAAACCAGCTTCACGACACTTCTTGGAAAAAAACTGATGTGGTGTCTGAATGAGGATGCCAGCTCCGTCGCCTGTATTTGGCTCACAGCCGCAGGCACCCCGATGTTCCATGTTTTGTAGCATGGTCAAGGCGTTATCGATGACAGCATGGGTTTTGTTACCATTTAAGTTGGCAATCAAACCAGTACCACACGAATCTTTCTCCATGCTCGGAACATAAAGTCCCTCGCTGGACGATTTAAATTCAGCCATTACGAAAAATTTAAGCGAACCGCAAAAATAACAAAATTAAACATAAGGAATGACGCCAGGCTTCAATCCATCGCAGGATATCGTCTCCAAAAATACATATGTCCCTTTTGATTATATGTACTAGGAGCCAGGTGCCCAAGGGCATCTCTCCTATTTATGACGATCTTTCAAAACCTCTATCACGTCTTGAAGAGACTCGTTTTTGGCTTGTAACAAGACCAGAAAATGGAAGAGAAGGTCTGCTGATTCATTGAGAAATTTGTCGCGATCTTCATTCTTTGCTTCAATGACGGTCTCCACGGCTTCTTCACCCACCTTCTGTGCGATTTTGTCTAAGCCGCTGGCAAAGAGGCTGGCTGTGTAGCTGGTAGTTGAGGGGTTATTCTTGCGTTGGATGATGATTTGTTGCAAGTGTTCGAGAAAACTAAGACCTAGTCCTTCCTCACCAAAGCAGGTCTCAGTGCCGGTATGACAGGTGGGGCCCAATGGATCAGCCTGAACGAGCAGGGTATCATGGTCACAATCCAGGAACATGGATTTGAACTCCAGGAAGTTTCCCGAGGATTCTCCTTTGGTCCAAAGGCGATTTTTGGAACGGCTATAGAAAGTCACTTTCCCAATGGAAATTGATTTTTTGACGGCTTCCTCATTCATATAACCGAGCATCAAAACCAATCCCGAGCTGTGGTGCTGGATGATGGCGGGAATCAAACCATCTGGTGACTTTGAAAAATCTATCTTGTCGAGGATCTCCAGGTATTTACTCATTACTGTTCTAATTTAATCGAATGGGAATGCCAAGGTCCGAAAGTTCTTTCTTTAGATCTGGAACTGCGACCTCACCATAGTGAAATATACTAGCAGCAAGACCTGCATCCACATTGGTCTTCTGAAAAAGCTCGATGAAATGAGCGCTACCACCGGCACCACCACTGGCGATGATCGGGATGGAGAGTAAATCTGCCATCTCACTTAGTGCTTCAAGGGCAAAACCCTTTTTGGTGCCATCGTGATTCATGGAGGTAAACAAAATTTCTCCTGCACCGCGCTCCTCCAATTCCCGCACCCAGGAAAACATTTCACGGTTGGTCGGTATGGATCCCCCAGCCACGTGCACAATCCATTCCTCCTCCATTTTTCTAGCATCGACGGCTGCCACAATGCACTGACTACCAAATTTGAGACTCAATTCGTTTACCAGGTCCGGCTGTCTCACCGCGGCTGAATTGATGGAAACTTTGTCTGCACCATTTTCAAGTAGGACTTCAACATCAGCCACACTACTGATGCCACCACCGATTGTAAATGGAATGTTTAAGTGTTGAGCTACTTGATCAGCAAGATGAGCAAGTGTTTTGCGTTTTTCTTTAGTTGCCGTGATGTCCAAAAAAACCAATTCATCTGCACCCTGATCACTATAGATCTTGCCCAATTCCACCGGGTCTCCGGCATCACGCAATTGCTCAAAATTAATTCCTTTCACGGTACGTCCCTCCATCACATCGAGGCAGGGAATAATCCTCTTAGCTAACATTTTGAAAGTTTTCGAGTTCCGTCAATGAAATATTCCCTTCGTAAATGGCTTTTCCAATAATGCAACCCCAACATCCCGTTTCTTTTAAATCATATACATCCTGCATGGTGGTCACACCTCCACTGGCTGTCAATTTTATGGACGTAAAATGATTTAGAATTTCTCTATAGAGATCGTGAGCAGGCCCACTTAGCATGCCGTCTTTGGCGATGTCGGTACAGATCACATGACTTACACCATGATCGAAGTATTTCTTCAAGAAAGATTTCCAATGAAATTCCGTCTCATTCATCCATCCTTGAGTGGCCACAAAACCGTTCTTTAGGTCTGCGCCCAGGATGATCGTGTCTGAACCATAACGTTGTAACCAACTCAAAAATAATTCCGGGTCCTGAGCAGCGACACTTCCAACAGTGACCTGGTGTGCTCCACTTTGCAGGACCGTTTCAAGGTCGGCTGTCGTTTTGACACCGCCCCCAAAATCAATGATCAATTTGGTGTTTCGCGCAATTTTTTCAACCACATGCCAATTGACAACTCTGCGGGATCTAGCACCATCTAGATCAACGAGGTGGAGACGGGTAAGGCCGTGATCTTCAAATGACTTGGCTATTTCAAGTGGATCATCATGATAGGTTTTCTGACGGTCATACAGTCCTTTTTCTAAACGCACGCATTTTCCGTCGATGATATCAATGGCCGGAATAATCTCCATATTATTTGATGGCTAAAAAGTTTTCAAGAATTGCAGCCCCCACCGTACCAGATTTCTCCGGATGAAATTGGGTTGCATAAAAATTGTCTTTTTCGATGGCAGCAGCAAAACCCTGACAATAGTCAGTATGAGCGGTTGAGTAGGGGCCCTCCTCGACAAAATAACTATGCACAAAATAAACATGTTGGTTTTCCAACTGTTTGTTAAATAAATTCCCGCTCAGGTCGGTGATTTTATTCCATCCCATGTGTGGCACCTTTTCCCCATTTTTCGGAATAAATCTTTTAACATCACAATCAAAGATACCAAGGCACTTTGTATCATTTTCCTCCGACCACCGACACATTAATTGCATACCAAGGCAAATACCAAGAAATGGTTGTTTCAAATTTGGAATGATCCTGTCAAGCCCAAATTGACGAATGAATCCCATGGTCGTACTCGCCTCCCCAACCCCAGGAAAAATAATTTTATCCGCACTGGCAATTTCATCGTGTTTACGAGTAAACTTCGCATCGACACCTAGACGACGCATCGCATGATACACCGATCTGGTATTTCCAGCATTATAATCAATCACTGCAACCTTCACTATATCACTCCTTTTGTAGTTGGTAAATCAAATTGGTCCATATCGCGTTTAATGGCTCGTCGGATGGCCCGAGCAAATGCTTTAAATATTGCTTCGATTTTATGATGTTCATTCACACCGGTAGCCTTAATATTAAGGTTGCATTTGGCAGCATCCGAAAAAGATTTGAAAAAATGATGAAACATCTCGGTCGGGACATCACCTACCCGCTCTCTCGAAAATTCTGCCGCCCAAACCAACCAAGGCCTCCCTCCAAAATCGATGGTTACCATCGCCTCACAATCATCCATTGGAAGGGCAAAACCATATCGTTCTATGCCTCGCTTGGACCCCAACGCGTGTAGAAATGCCTCCCCGAGTGCCAGCCCAGTATCTTCAATGGTATGATGTTCATCAATGTGTAAGTCACCCTCCACCTGCAGGTTCAGATCAATACCGCCATGCTTACCCAACTGGTCCAACATATGATCGAAAAAGGAAAGTCCCGTAGATATCTTAGTTTGTCCAGCTCCTTCGAGATTTAGCAAAATGTCAATTTTAGTTTCGTTCGTATTTCTAATGGTTGACACTTGACGAGGTAATTGTTTCAAAAATTGATAGATGCCCGGCCAGCCTTTCGCATGAAAACATATTGTTTTATTTAAATCAACATCAGCAGCCATATGGTCGTCGGATTCATCCATGGATTTTCCTATCATGATACCCTTGGCTCCCAGGTTGTGGGCAAACAACATGTCGGTAATCCGGTCGCCAATTACAAATGAATTAGCAAGATCATAATCTCCCTGCAAATAGTGTTGAACACGACCTAGATTGGGCTTTCGATTTGGTGAGTTATCCTTAGCAAAACTTTCATCAATAATTATTTCTCGCCACTTCACTCCCTCACTCTCCAAAATCTTAAGCACTAAATTATGAGGTGGGTGAAAGGTCTCTGCGGGGAAAGCCTTCGTACCCAACCCATCCTGATTCGTGACCATCACCAACTCGTAATCTAAATCGCGGGCAATAGAAGCTAAGGAAGTAATGGCAGATGGTAGAAAATCCAGTTTTTCAATGGCATCCACTTGGTAATCTTCAGGAGGCTCAACGATGATGGTTCCATCTCTATCGATCAAGAGTAATTTCTTCATGTCAATTGATTTAAGACTTGCAGTACTCGATCATTTTCTTCTCTGAGCCCAACGGTAATCCTTAAACAGTTTGCACAATTCATTGCGGAACTTCGATCCCGAACTACCACTCCATCTTCCTTCAGTGCCCGAAAAACTAAAGGAGATTTCTTGAATCTAACCAGCAAAAAATTTGCCTCACTAGCAAATACCTCTTCCACCAGGGCAGACCTGGACAGCACATTTTCTAAGCGCATTCTCTCCCGACAAATGACCGAAATTCTCTCCTGGATACTTCCTTTATCATCCAGTGCCTTCAGCGCATGTTTTTGAGTTAAGATATTAACATTATAGGGTGGTTTCACCTTATTTAAGTAGCCGATAATTGTTTTTGACGCACATACTATTCCCAACCGAATCCCGGCCAACCCCCAGGCTTTAGAAAATGTCTGAAGGACGACTAAATTATTAAACTCACTGAGCCTGTTAGTCCAACTCAAACTACTAGAAAAATCCACGTAAGCCTCATCTAAGACGACTATACCAGGAAACTCTCTTAATAGCACCTCAACGGTATTTGCATTTATTAAAGTACCGGTTGGATTATTAGGACTGCAGAGAAAAAGTATTTTACAGCGAGAATCACAGGAGGATAATATGCTCGAGGTATCGGGCTGAAAATCATCATTGAGCGGTATCTTTATGACCTCGATGTCTGCAATTGCTGCACTTACTTCGTACATCCCATAGGTAGGAGGTAAAATCATAATTCTATCGTATCCGGGTCGACAAAAAATCCGGATCAGTAAATCGATACCTTCGTCACTTCCATTCCCAAGGAAAATCAGTTCACGGTCAACTCCTTTTACCAATGCAATTTTTTGCTTGAGTTCTTTTTGAAGTGGATCAGGATATCTATTAGTGCCAGATGGATACGGACTTTCATTGGCATCGAGATACACTTCTGCTGTACCTTCAAATTCATGCCGCGCTGAACTATATGGCTTTAGGGATCGGATGTTGTCACGAACCAAGCTGTCAATATTCATGAGTTCTTAATTTTTGCCCGTCGTACAGCAACGGCATTTTTATGGGCGTGCAAATGTTCTGCCTCTGCCATCTGCTCTACGGTATCTCCTATGAGGTCAAGCCCTGCCGGAGTTAAACTTTGGAAAGTAATCTTCTTGACAAAAGAATCAAGTGAAACACCACTATATGATCGAGCCCAGCCATTGGTGGGCAAGGTATGATTGGTGCCGGAAGCGTAGTCCCCGACTGCCTCCGGACTGAAATGACCAAGAAAGACGGATCCGGCATTTACTATTTCAGAGATCCACCTTTCGCCATCATCCAGACTCAAAATCAAATGCTCCGGTGCATATTCATTGGAAAATGCGAGGCAGGTTTCGATTTTATCAAAAAAAATGGCCATGCTATTTTCCAAAGATTTACTTGCTGTTTGTTTACGTGGCAACACCTCCAACTGGAGCAGCAATTCTTTTTTAGTTTGTTCAATCATGGAGACACTTGAGGACAGTAAAACAACTTGGCTATCTGGTCCGTGCTCTGCTTGTGACAACAAATCTGATGCAATGAATTTAGGGTCAGCAGAATCATCAGCAATCACCAACACTTCGGAAGGACCGGCTGGCATGTCGATGGCAATGCCTTGACGCTGGGCCTGCATTTTTGCTTCGGTTACAAACTGATTGCCTGGTCCGAATATTTTACTTACTCGTTGAATCGATTCGGTACCGAAAGTCATGGCTGCAATTGCTTGTGCGCCGCCGATCTTATAGATGTGATCAATCCCGCATTTTTTGGCCGCATATCTGATCGCTGCAGCAATGGTTCCATCTTTGCTCGGTGGGGTACACATCGTAATTGTTGAGCACCCTGCAATTCGTGCCGGAATTCCCAACATGAGAACGGTTGAAAATAGAGGTGCGGTGCCTCCCGGAATATACAATCCAACGGGATCTATCGGCCGCGCCTCTCTCCAGCATTTTACTCCCGACATCGTTTCGATTGGCTGATGGGGCATGGCCTGAGTCTGATGAAATCTATGGATATTCTGGTAAGCCAAGTCTATGGCTTCCATCAAATCTTGAGAAAGTTCACTTTCGCAATCATGAAGTTCCTGACGACTGACCTTAAAACTTGAGAGCTCAACTTCATCAAACTTTTTGGTAAATCGTTTTAAGGCCAGATCTCCCTCAAGCGAAACAGCCTGCATCACCTTTTCTACCTCGAGTGATAGGTCTTGCTGGAAAAAGATCGGTCGTTTTACTAGGTCGCCCCAAATGCTGGGATTGGGATTACTTAGGTTTTTAATGGTCATGTTTTAGGGTATATCATTGCTAGACAATCATCTTTTCAATAGGCACTACCAAAATTCCTTGCGCACCAAGGTTGCGCAGTTGGTCAATCACTTCCCAAAACCTATGCTCATCGACAACCGAGTGGATGGAACTCCACCCTTCTTCCGCAAGTGGGAGTACGGTTGGACTCTTCATACCGGGCAGTATCCCCACAATTTCATTCACATTTTCATTGGGTGCATTGAGAAGAATATACTTTGAATCTCTTGCCGAAAGTACACTGCCAATTCGAAAATCAAGTTTGGCCAGTATGCCACTAGCTTGGTCAGTTATTCTCTGACCTTGTACTAAGACTGCCTCTGACTTCAAAACGGTTTCTACCTCTTTTAGGCCATTGCTTAGGAGCGTGCTACCTGTACTCACAATATCCATAATCCCACTGGCAAGACCAATTCCTGGGGCAATTTCGACAGATCCCGAGATCTTATGGATTTCAGCCGTAACACCCTTTCTATTAAGAAAATCTTGCAAAATATTCGCATAGGAGGTCGCGATTTGCTTGCCCTCGAAATAGGTGACTCCGTGGTAGGATTCTCCCTTGGGAATCGCAAGTGACATCCTGCACTTTGAGAAACCCAGCTTCCTGACCACCGTAATTTCCCTTTGACTTTCAAGTAAGACATTCTCACCAATAATTCCAATATCTGCAACGCCATCCTCCACATATTCCGGGATATCGTCATCTCTCAAGAAAAGCACTTGTGCAGGAAAATTAAGTGCTGTGGTCATCAATTGATTCTTTCCACTATTGAATTTTAACCCACAATCTTTCAGCAGTGACAGAGAACCATCACTTAATCGACCTGATTTCTGAATCGCTATTTTTAACATAATCTCTTTGTTCGTTCAAAGAAGAAGCGGCTTACCACCTAGACGTGATAAGCCGCTAATTTATCCTTCATGATACACAAGCACCTCATCACTTACCTAGTGGTAAATGCAATATCGGATGCTGATGTATTAAAATCTTCATATTTCTGCAAAGGTAGAAAAAGTGCACAAAAGATTTGAATGAGCAGGCAACGATTTCGCTGTTGTACCTATCTTAAGAATACTGGCGCCTCTCGGCGCAATTCAACCTTTGAAGACTTTTTGAAATTGAAGGTATTTGTTTCAGCTACAAAGAACCTTTTAGCATCCGCGACAGTTTGACGCGGATGCTTTTTTTGTTCTTAATAACCCACATAATGAGTAAGTATGTCATGAGTGTATTTTGCGTGATAATAAAAGCGATATAAGGTCCGGTTCCTTTAAGTCTCCAAGCCTACAATTCTGGACATTTCACCTTTACGCGTTTGCGCTGTGGTCGGATGAAATCGATGAAGTGCATGACGGATAGTTCTGGTCCCCCAACACCATTCGATGCTTTTCGCAAAGGCGAAATGTTTAGATCAAAGGAGAAGGAGAAGACGGTATTGCGAATATCGTAGCGGAGAGAGGCAATTAAGGCATCGCGGTTGAACTCTCCATTGCGGTTAGACCATCTGAACCAAAGACCAGCATAGAAAGCGTATTCTGGTCTAACATAAGTACGTGTTTCTCTAGTGATCTTGAAAAAGGTACCCATGTTAAACTGCTGGTGCGGACGCTGATCAAAGTAGATGAAGCTGGGTTTCAGCGTCACGTACTGATTTAATCGAAGGCTTGCACCACCGTGCAATATGTACCTGGGAATCAGCGAGGTGCCTACCTGAGGTCGTTCTTGGTCTCTCATAAAGGAGACAAGGGCCCGATTTAGATGAAAAATTGAACCGCCCACATAGAGAAAGTCTTCTCTTTTGAGTGGCATAAACCAAGCACCTCCCGCATTGAGATCGTAATAGGTAAGTTGATTACCAAAATCACCACTCTGCAAATATGGATCCTGATCGAAGACCCGAAGCTGAGAAAGGTCAATCCTATTTTGAACAATCCCATTTGATACTCCGAAGGTAACGAAGTGGTCACCATAAGCGTTTAAGGCCTTCAAGTAGGAAAAGGTAAGGTTGGCTGAAACGGTTCTGAAGTTTAGATCACCTGCATTATCTGAGCTAACCTGAATGCCCGCTCCCACATCATCTTGAAGTCCAAATCCCTGGTTGAGTTTCATGTCGGCCGACCCCAGAAAGGTTTGAAACCCATTGGTGAAACTTTGCCATTGACGTCGATAATTGCCAATGAATCGAAGGTCACCATTAAAGAGTCCAGTCATCGCTGGATTTATATAGGTCGGAGATGCATGAATGTGTGATAAATGAATGTCTTGAGCGCTGAGCCGTGAAGATGCAGCCATCAAAAGGATAGCTATCACAAACAGACCTTTCGACATGTCTGTAATAGCCTTATCCAGTTCAAAAAACATCCAATCTCGAGGATGTTCCATAGGGGGATTTTTTTCAGTGTGGGGGAAACACCGTTTACAGTTATTTATCATCATGATCAGATGTTTATAAAAGTGTGTTCAAATACGCTTTTACTTTAAGTGTTTAAAAAAGTGCTCTATCTACTATCTACCATCTGTTCATCACTTACTTCACCGGAGGAGGACATGGATCCCCTGTGGCAAAGTGTTATAGATCTTTGCAGATGGTTTCGAAATTCCAATTGGATAAAGAATGAGGCGCGAGTTTCCAGATGTGGAAAATGCTTTGAAGAACGCTAGGGGAAGCATCAAACTGCACTTTTCAGCAATACATAGAATATTCATCACGGTCATGTCTTTTGTGAGGATACTATGTGTTTGCTAGGGAGGCTAGGAGGGTTTCGGGCCAGGCCGCTACTCATTAATATCAATTTGCGTGCCAGTTGATAGAACTATCCCAAATGATCATAATTTTAACAACTTTGGAACTGGCAAATAGGCTTGTGCCTTCAGGTTTTGATTTCTCGGACACCTACTTTGCCAGACCCGAATTTCACCTCATCATCGGAGCACTGTGACATTTCCAGCAAGGAGAAAGTCCTGCTCACTCTGGCACACTCCTCTAATCGTATACATGTAGACACCTGGATTAACAGGTTGACCCTTATACGTACCATCCCAGAGCAAATCTACCGAGCTTGATGAGAAAACAAGCTCGCCCCATCTGTTAAAAATCTCTACAAGCGCTATGGTCGAAACTCCATCATTCCGGATTTCAAAGTAATCATTGAACCCATCACCGTTTGGTGTAAAAGCATTGGTAGCCGTGATCTTTTCAAAATCACAGAGACCTTCCACAGTAATGGTTACCAGACCTTCTTCAGGACAGTCAAGTGAATTGACTGCCTGAGCTCGATAGGTGGTGGTAGAACTAGGTTGCTGTATGGTCATTGGACAGTCTTCGCAGATCAGAGCACCATCATTAGTATTGTACCAACTAATGCTCGATTCCTCATTAAGGACAGAGGCTGATAAGATAACCTGTGACCCATTAGCGATAACCTGATCCTCCGGCATAACCAAACCTGGTAGTGGTACGACCTCTACCGTCACCTCCGTTGTCATCTCTGAGTCTCCACAACCGATTGTCGTCAAGGTATAGGTGGTTGTCTGAAGCGGTGAAGCAACGGGGTCCGGACAATCGTCACAAGATAGGGTGGCTGATGGAGACCACTGTAAGGTTTGGTAGTTCGATCCAATCACACTAAGCGAAACAGATTCACCTTCACAGATGGTCTGTGGTAAGACTTCCAAATCTACATCAGGGAGAATTTGAACCGTATAAGTAACGATGCTATCGCAGCCAAACACGCTGCTGTAGGTTTCCTGAAACAGGGTATCTTGCGTATGGTAATGTCCATTAATCTCAATACTATCACCTGGACACAAGTCATAGCTCAATTCCATAGTGATAAAATCAACGAACTCTATATGCAATATTGAGATACTATCGCATCCTGCCGATGAAAGCAACGTATCTCGATAGGTGCCAGCTTGGTCATAAGTTGTGCCATCTACCGAAACTGTATCGCCAGCACATACCTGGATCGTTTGTTCAGTCACAATCTCATTACTTACAATCAGATTGAGATTGATCGTACTATCGCATCCTGCTGTGTTTACTAATGTGACTTCATAGGTACCCGACGAACTAAACGCATCTGACCCGACAAAATAAACCTGTCCTTCGCAGATATTCACGGTCAGGTCTTGCACGGAAGATGGCAATACAATGAGCTCTAGTTCCACAATACTGTCGCAGCCTCCTGACGTGGACAGTGTGTCATAGTAAAATCCTATTGTAGTCAATTGATCATCACCAAATGTATATTCTTCACCCTCACACATGGTATGGGTGATTCGCTCAAACTTCTCCTCTACAATCTCGACGGTGATTTGCAAAATGCTATCACACCCACCCGAACTAGCCAAGGTATCTTCAAAATATCCCGATGTTGCGTAGTGGATCCCGTTTACCTGCACACTATCACCCGAGCATAAGGTCAAGTCGATTATTTCGATGATTTCATCAACCACACTAAGTGATAACTCAATGATGCTGTCGCAACCATTCGAAGCTGTGAGCGTGTCCAAATAGAGACCAGGATCGGTTAGGGTTTCTCCGTCAAAAACAATCGAAGCACCCCGACATATTTGCTGATCTTCTTGTGTTCTTATCTCATTCAGAACCGTTAAATCGATGGTGACAATGCTGTCACATCCCAGATTGCTTATGAAGCTGTGTTGATATATTCCGGAAGTAGTATAGAGCTCACCTTGGTAAGCCAACGGCTGCCCAAAGCAAATCTGTGTATCAATGGTAGTGGTCAGCACAGTGTTTACTAGAAGATCAAGTGCCGTTATGCTATCACAGCCTAGGGAAGAAGTTGAGGTATGCTCATAAAAACCTGTGCTTGAATAGTCAGTGCCATTAAATGAATAAACCTGACCATCGCAGATTTCAGCGAAGATTGTATCCCTCAAGATGTCAAAAAACTCAATTTGCAAAGTAACAATACTGTCACAGCCCAAGCTGCTGGTGAGGGTGTCCCGATAGACACCTGCACTGTCTATAGCAAGCAACCCGAATTGGTAAAGTTCACCAACACATCGACGCTCCATCAGATCAGTGGTGAGGACATCTTTGGTAACAAGATCTACAATGACAACGCTATCACAACCTGCCTTGCTTAGGTAGGTTGCTGAATATTGACCGTCTGTAGACAGTGTCTGCCCATCAAAATCATAGGTTTGACCATTGCAGAGTTGCACTTCAAATTGATTTGTAATTTGGTCAATCACCTCCACGTTGAGGGTAATTACGCTATCACATCCAGCGACACTTGGTAAAGTATGCATATAGGCCCCTGCGGAGGTGATGGTAGTACCGAAGAAATCTAGGGAAGCATCTTGACAAATGGTTGTGTCTAAACTGGAGAAAAGTTGATCATTGACAGTCAACGCCAATGTAATTAGACTATCACATCCAGCTTGAGTAATAAGCATTTGATCATAGTTTCCAGAAATTGAGTATTGTTCACCAAAGAACTCGTAGGATTGTCCCTCACAAATCTGAGCAAAAATTGTATCACGCTTATGTTGGTTGACCTGCAAGTCGACGATAGAAATACTGTCGCAACCCAGGGCACTGATCAGTGTGTCTCGATAGGTACCAGTGCTATCAAGAAGCTCATTTCCAAACGGATATGTTTCGCCTTCACATAGGCTCACTGAAGTGAATGTCTCATTAATGTCAATGAACGACAGTAATAGATTAACTATACTATCACAGCCACCCTGACTGGTATAGATACCTGTGTAAGTACCAGGCAGTGAAAGTTCTTGGTCATTGAAAAAATAAGATTCTCCGGGACATAAATCGATTACTAGGTCTTGGGTTATTTCACTCTTAACTTCCAGCTCAAGTGTAATAACACTATCGCATCCAGCTTGCGACGTCAATGTATGGGTATAGCTACCAGCCGTGGTAAGCGTCTGGGTAAAGAAGCTGTAGGATTGACCGGAACAAATGGTTTCATTCAATGTCGTTTCAAGCTGATCATTGACTACCAGCAGCAAAGTCACTACACTGTCGCAGCCCAAGCTGCTAGTAAAGGTTTCCTCATAGCTGCCTGTTTGATTGTAACTCTGGCTTCCTAGACTAAAGGATTCTCCCACACAAATCTGTACATTGAGGGTATCACGTATTTCATCAACGAAAGTGAGCTGCAAATTGACAACACTGTCACAACCAGATGACGTCGTCAATACTTCTTGGTAGTTGCCATCTTGAGTCAGCTGCTGAGCACCGAAATCATAAACCTCTCCCACACAAAGTTGCTCGGTCAAATTAGTAACCACGGTGTCTAAAACCATTAAATCTAAAGACACTATACTGTCACATCCCAGACTTGAAGTTAGGGTGTCGTAGTATATGCTACTGCTGGTAAGTTGCTGACCATCAAAGAAATATGATTCGCCAGCGCAAATCGACTCATTTAGCGACGTTCGTAAAACAGAGAGTACTTGAAGATTTAGAGTCACAACACTATCACAACCAGCCTGGGAAGTGTATGTTTTGGTGAAAATACCAGAAGTAGAAGTCAAATCTCCGTCAAAATCATAAGTTTGTCCTTCGCAAATCTGTTCATTCAATTCTGTATTTAATTGATCTAGTACTTCCAAGAAAAGGGTAACAATACTATCGCAACCTGCGGTACTGATAAAAGACTCCTCGTAGGTTCCAGTCGTGTTGTAGACCGAAGAGCCCAGCGTATATGAATCACCTTGGCAGATCTGAATACGTTGTGTGTTACGAATTTCACTCAAAACCATGAGGTCGAGCATGATAATGCTATCGCAACCATTTTGTGTGGAAAGAGAATCCAAATACACCCCTGAGGTTGAATAGGTATTCGTACCAACTGTATAAGTTTCTCCCAGGCAAATTCTTTCCACCAAGTCGATCATGTAGATGGGATGCACCGTAAGGTCTACAATAATGATACTATCACAACCATTTTGAGTCAAATGTTGCTGGGTATAGATACCAGTTTCGCTATAGGTTTCTATCCCGAAAGTAACAGAGTCTCCTTGGCAAATTTCCAGCACATGTGTCGTGTCATATGGGTCAAACACCACGAGATCAACCACGATGTTACTATCGCAACCTGATTGAGTTGTGGTAGTAATATTATAATTCCCTGTTGCATTCAAAATCTCACCGGCAACATTGATGAATTCACCGGCACAAAGATTGGCACTGAATGAAGTATCTCGATTTGGGTTAACCGTCAAATTCAGGGTGATGAGGCTATCGCAGCCCGCCGATGAGGGAATTAACGCCTGGTAGGTACCAGTCACAGCATAGTCCTGGCCGGCCATCGTGTAGGAGTCACCATCGCAGAGGGTGATGTCTAAATCTGTCTTGATGGTGTCAACCACCGCAAGATTAAGTGTCACGATGCTATCACATCCTGCTCCAGCAATCAGTGTTTCCACGTAGGTTCCAGTTTCGTTGTAGAAATTACTTCCCACTTGGATTGAATCACCGATGCATATCGTTACATCAAGGGTCACCTCGATATCCTCCACAACAATCAGTGTCAAATTGAGAATGCTATCGCATCCCGTCTGTTGAGAGACCAGGGTATATTGATAGTTGCCTGCAGTCCTGTGAAAATTACCTGCAGCCTCAAACGATACTCCATCACATACAGTGACTTCTAGTTCTTCAATCACAGGAGGTATGACATTGATCTGAACACTGATAATACTGTCGCAACCAAACTGATCGGTTAATATTACCGTAAAATTCCCCTCCGAGCTAAATGTTTCGCCAGCCACATCGATGCTATTGCCCTCACAGATTGTTTCTTGCACTGTGGTGGTCGTGGGCTGAATCACTGTCAGATTAACAGTCACCACGCTATCACATCCATTGGCGTTGGTAATGGTCTCCACATAAGTACCCGTCTCATTGAGCACACTACTACCTATGATATAGGATTCTCCTTCACAAATGATGGGATCAACAGTTGCCGTCGTATGAGGATTTACTGTCAGGTCTAGATTGACAATGCTGTCGCAGCCATTTGGTCCAATGAGGATATCCGTATAGTTACCCGTAGTATTATAGGTGGAATTTCCAACTGTATAGGATTGTCCCTCACAAATCGCTTCGACCAAATCCGTTACAGAAGGTCTGATGATAATGAGCTCAATTTCTTCAGAAATTGCATTGCAGTTCTCATTATCCAGGTTTCCTATGCCATCAGCAACGACAAATCGGTAGATTCCTTCCTGATTCAGTTGAATATTAGTAATGATATGAGTTAATGCATCTCCACCTGGTACATTTACCCAGAATCCGCTACTGAAGATCTGCCATCGATAGACAGGATTCGTATAATTGCCTGTCACAGTAGCCGTTAAAGTCACGTCATGCCCAAGACATACGGGATTCGGATTTATTTGGATCTGCACAATAGGTCGACAATCAATGACCGTAATTTGCTGTGATGCGATTTGAATATTTCCACAACTGTCCGTTGCGGTCCAAGTACGAATAAGGTCATAAGTATTTTCGCAAACACCAGGAATGCTATCTTGGAAGTATGTCACATTAGGTTCTCCACAATTATCTGTCACCTGAATTTGGAGTCCAACCTGGGGTGGGTCTGGAACTTCATCACATGGTACGGTGACATCTTCAGGAATACCTGAAAACTGTGGTGGTATTGTGTCGTGAATAATGAAGGTCTGAATGCACAATTCGGTATTACCACACCAGTCAGCAATTTGATAAGTGCGCGTAATTATCTCAGGACATTTGTTTCCATCCGATTGGTCTCCAAGCCACTGAAAGGATGCAGGATCAACACTACAATTGTCAGTGACCACACCTCCAATTGCCTCGAAAGCTGTCAAGGTGATCACGCGAGTTGGCAGGTCTCCGTAGCAAGTAAATCCTTGCTCGGGAGGACAAATGATGGACGGCGATTCGGTATCAATAATTTGAATGCTCTGCACACACTCCGTGGTCAGTCCACAACTATCATACACCGTAAAACTCCTTTCGATTAGGATGGGACAATTATCATCGATTACAGCATCTTGATATTCAATTCTCTCAATTCCGCAGTTGTCACTAGCTGAGCCTCCTAAGGCAACTAGCTCCGACAAGGTAATAGTGACGGGGTCTTCACTATATCCAAACTGACCAACTTGGGTGGCTAGGGCCAAATCAGAGACATCACAAGCCTCCAAAATCTGATCAGGAGGACAAACCACAACAGGCTCTTCTCTATTGTCGATTTCGATGTCGTATGAACATTCGATACGATTACCACAACTATCTACTGCCGTAAAGGTTCGAGTGACAATGATCGGGCAATTTCCCGTTACTTCGTCTCGATAGTAAAGACTATCGATAAAGCAGTTATCGCTGGCATCACCTCCTAGTCCTTGGATGTCGGATACTGAAATGGGTCGAGCACCAGTGCTGAATTCAAGATTTCCAACCGTGCCACTTGAAGCCAAGGAGTTTACGTCACAACCAACCAAACTGGCATTCGCTGGACAGATAATTGATGGTGAAAACGTATCATCGATTTGAATATCCTGGGTGCACTCCACGCGATTGCCACAACTGTCTACCGCCACGAACGTACGAGTAATTTCTATGGGGCAAGATCCTAATCGATTGTCAAAATAAAAGAGACTATCAATCCCACAGTTATCACTTACACTTCCACCTGCTGCCTGCAATTCTGTCGAGGTGATTGACCTAATAACATTGCTGAATTCAAGATTTCCAACTTGAATGGCTCCAGCTAAGTCATCTACCGAACAGCCCTCGATATCAACTGCTGAGGGACAAGACAATATCGGATCTGTGGTATCATCGATTTGAATCTCTTGCTGACATTCAGATCGGTTTCCGCAGCTATCTGTGACCACAAATGTTCTGGTAATGATAATTGGACATGTACCAACTTGTACATCTCGATAGTATAAGCTATCAATACCACATTCATCGGAGGCTGTGCCTCCTAGAGCTAGATATTCTGATAGTGTCACCTCTCGCACCCCGGCACTGTATTCAAGATTTCCGACCTCGGTACTAGTTGCAAGGTCACCAACATTGCACCGCTCAAGCACCAGATCAGCTGGACAGCTGATTATTGGCAAAGTTGTGTCGTCGATTTGGATTTCCTGATCACATTCAACCCGATTTCCACAGCTATCAGTCACGACAAAGGTTCTGGTCACGATAATTGGACAGCTACCAGTTTGTACATCTCTATAGTATAAACTATCAATTCCACACAAGTCACCAGCATCTCCTCCTATTCCCTGAAGCTCAACCAGTGTCACAATCCGTGGTGCCTCACTGTATTCCAAATTTCCTACCTCCGGCGCAAGTACGAGTTGATACACACCACAGGCTTCCAATATCTGATTGGCTGGACAGGTCAATGTGGGATCCGTTGTATCATCAATTTGAATCTCTTGCGTGCACTCAGCACGATTTCCACAGCTATCCACTACCACAAAAGTTCGTGTAATAATGATGGGACAGTTTTCCACTGCAACATCTCGATAATAGAGACTATCAATGCCACAATTGTCCGATGCGTTGCCACCAATACCCTGTAATTCCAAAACTGTTATTACCCTGGGCTGCGTGCTAAACTCCAGATTCCCAACCGCGGCAGATGTTGCAAGGTCTCCAACTCCACAGGCCTCTAGCTGAACGTCGGCTGGGCAGCTAATGATGGGCACTGTGGTATCGATTACCTGGATCTCCTGGACACATTCACTTCGATTGCCACAGCTATCCACAGCTACAAAAGTCCTAGTAATGACGATGGGGCAAAAACCAGTCATCACATCAAAATAATACAGACTATCCACGATGCAATTGTCGCTTGCATCTCCTCCAATACTTTGTAAATCGGCAATCGTTATCAGTCTAATCGTCTGGCTATACTCAAGACTTCCCACCTGGCCAGATGTAGCCAAAATACTTTCATCGCAACCTTCAATCACTTGATCTTCCGGACATATGACTGTTGGGGCGGTGGAGTCATCAATTTGAATTTCCTGATCGCACTCTACGCGATTCCCACAACTATCAACAGCTACGAAAGTCCGTGTCACGATGATTGGACAACTGCCAGTCCTCGCATCCACATAATATAAACTGTCAAGACCACAGTTATCAGAAACACTGCCACCTAGTGATTGAATCTCTGCAACTGATAATGGCCGTGGCGACTCACTATACTCCATGTTACCCACCTGTGGTGATAATGCCAGATCATCAACCCCGCAGGCTTCGATGATATCGTCTGCTGGGCAAGTCAACAATGGATCAGTGGTGTCATCAATAATTATTTCTTGTGGGCAGTCAACTCGATTGCCACAGCTATCGGTGGCTACAAATGTGCGAGTCACCACGATTGGGCAATTACCTGTTTGGCTGTCGAAATAGTAAAGACTATCTAAGTTGCAGCCATCGCTGGCATCACCACCGAGTGCTTGTAATTCTAAAATACTGATTGATCGCGGTGATTCACTATACTCCAGGTTGCCCACCGCTGCGCTGTTTGCTAAATCGTAAACACCACACAATTCAAGGTTCTGATCGGCCGGACACAATATTACTGGTGCAGTAGTGTCATCAATCTGGATCTCTTGGACACAATCTACGCGATTGCCACAACTATCGACAACCACAAACGTACGTGTAACGGTGATGGGACAATTGCCGCTCTGAACGTCAAAATAGAATAAGCTATCAATGCCGCAGGGATCTGCTGCATCTCCACCTAATGCCTGTAATTCGACCAGGGTTATAATACGTGGCACTTCACTATACTCAAGATTGCCAACCTGAGCCGAAGTCGCCAGATCATATACACCGCAGGCCTCGATGACTTGAGGTCCCGGACAGGTTATGGTTGGGTCTGTCGTGTCGTTGATCTGAATTTCCTGGATACAATCTACCTGATTGCCACAGCTGTCAACTACTACGAATGTTCGCGTAATTATAATTGGACAAGATCCCGATTGTGTATCATAATAGTAAAGGCTATCGATACCGCATTCATCGCTGGCAGTTCCTCCCAAATTCTGTAGTTCAGCTAGTGTGATCGGTCTTACAATTTCACTGTATTCGAGATTGCCAACGGTTGGACTTGTTGCCAGGAATCCTACGTCACAGGCCTCAAGTACTAAATCACCAGGACATGTGATTAGTGGATCGGTGGTATCATTTATTTGTATTTCTTGGTCGCATTCTACCCTATTGCCACAGGTATCCACGACGACAAACGTCCGAGTGATGATTATTGGACAGAAACCAGTCTGAACATCTACATAGTACAAGCTATCTATACTACAGTTATCACTGGCGTCTCCACCAATTCCTTGGATATCTGCAACAGTGATAGGTCGTACCACTTCACTGTATTCCAAGTTACCCACGCTAGCCGAAGTAGCTAGAAAGCTCTCGTCACAACCCTCAATTATTTCGTCAAGAGGGCAGGTCAAGACTGGATCGGTGGTATCATCAATTAAGATTTCTTGGCTACACTGGACGCGATTACCACAAGTGTCCACGGCTACATAGGTTCTAGTTACAATGATTGGACAGGAACCTGCCTGAATATCAAAGTAATAGAGACTGTCCAAGCCGCAGTTATCAGAGGCATCACCGCCAATACTTTGAATATCACCTGTCGTGATAATTCGAGGAATCTCACTAAACTCGAGATTTCCAACCTGAGCTGAGGTACTCAGGTCCTCGACGCCACAGGCCTCAATGAGATCGTCGGCAGGACAGACTAGGATGGGATCGGTCGTATCATCGATCGTAATAATTTGGGGGCACTCGCTGCGATTACCGCAACTATCGGTTGCCACAAAAGTTCTAGTCACTACAATGGGACATGTGCCCACTTGTATGTCATAGTAGTAAAGGCTGTCCAAATTGCATTCGTCCGATGCACTGCCGCCAATACCCTGTAGATCGAAAACCGTAATTGATCTGGGTACCTCGCTATATTCCAGATTGCCTACTGTCGCTGAATTGGCGAGATCATAGACACCACAAAGTTCGAGGGATTGATCGGCTGGGCAGTTTAGAATGGGGCTGGTCGTATCGTCAATTTGAATCTCTTGAGTACAATCTTGCCGATTACCACAGCTATCGACCACCACAAAAGTCCTAGTTACAATGATTGGACAGCTTCCAGACTGGCTATCAAAATAGTAGAGGCTATCAATGCCACATTCATCGTTGGCTGTGCCCCCCAAGCCGATGAGATCAGCTAAGGTAATTGCTCTAGCTACTTCGCTATATTCTAGGTTGCCTACTGCTGGCTCCGTGGCTAAATCATATACCCCACATGCCTCAATAATTTGATTACCTGGACAAGTAATGGTGGGATCGGTGGTATCATCCAATTGGATTTCCTGTTCACATGTCACTCGATTGCCGCAACTATCAACGACCGCAAAGGTTCGTGTGATGACGATGGGACATGAACTCGATTGCTGATCAAAGTAATACAGACTATCGATGCCACAGATATCACTCGCAGTACCACCCAGATTTGTAAGATCAAGTAGTGTGATAATCCTGATTGCTTCGCTATACTCGAGATTACCAACCAGCGGCTCCGATGCTAAGAAACCGACATTACAACCTTCGAGAACGACAGGTCCGGGACAAGTTATTTCAGGATCGGTGGTATCATCAATATCAATCTGTTGCTGACAGGTTGATCGATTGCCGCAACTGTCGACAGCTACGAAGGTCCTTGTGATCACTATGGGGCAGGTGCCTGTTCTGGTGTCAAAGTAATACAGGCTGTCGATCCCGCAAACATCACTGGCATCACCTCCCGCATTTTGGATATCTAGTACCGTGATTGAGGTAATGCCAGGGCTGAAGGATAAGTTGCCAACGAGTGTAGAAGTATCGAGGTCTCCCACCAGACAGGCTTCAATAACCTGGTCGCCAGGACATGTCAACAATGGGTCAGTAGTGTCATCAATTTGTATGATTTGAGGACAACTAATTCGGTTACCACAACTATCTACAACTGTGAAGATCCGAGTTATCACGATGGGGCAAGTGCCACTCTGGGCATCCACATAGTACAAACTATCGATGCCACAATTGTCACTGGCATCACCACCCAGACCCTGTATATCGGCTACCAATATTAAGCGTGGCACTTCACTGTATTCTAAATTACCAACCTGAGGAGATGAGGCAAGATCTTGAGCTGAACATGCCTCAATGATATCATCTGCCGGGCAGGTAAGCAATGGAATGGTCGTGTCGTCTATCGTTATGGTCTGGATACATGTGACCCTATTGACACATGAGTCAGTCACTACGAAGGTTCTCGTGATGGTAGTAGGACAGCTACCAGATTGAACGTCGAAGTAGTATAGGCTATCAATACCGCATTCATCAGTTGCATCACCACCTGCTCCCTGGAGTTCTCCAATGGTCAGAAATCGAATGGATTCACTGTATTCTAAGTTTCCTAAGACGGCAACTGTACCCAAATCGTAAACACCACAAAGTTCTAGGTTTTGGTTGGCAGGGCAAGTCAATTGGGGATTGGTTGTATCGTCGACTTGAATGATCTGGTCACATTCCGTGCGATTTCCACAGCTGTCAACTACAACGAAAGTCCTCGTGATCACGATCGGACAACTTCCAGTCTGACTGTCCCGATAGTATAGACTATCAATACCGCATAGATCACTCGCACTTCCTCCCTGACTCGTCAGATCACTCAAATTAATTAGTCTCGCCACCTCACTATATTCCAGATTTCCGACAGAACCTGCAGTTGCTAGTGCGTCGACATTGCAACCCTCAATGGAGACTCCACCAGGGCAACTGATGATGGGATCGGTCGTATCATCAACTTGAATGGTTTGGGTGCACTGATCCGTATTTCCACAGAGGTCCACTACAGTGAACGTTCTCGTGACTACGATCGGACATGTTCCAGACTGGACATCTCGATAATACAAGCTATCAATACCACAAAAATCAGAAGCCGTGCCACCAAGTGAAGTAAGATCTGGCAAAGTAATGATTCGAATTGTTGTGCTGAATTCCAGTCCTCCAATAGATGGGGCGGTGGCTAGTATAGAGACATCGCAACCCTCTATCGTCTCGGGTCCAGGACATGTAATCGACGGATTGGTATTGTCATCAACGGTGATAAGCTGAGTACAAGAGTTGCTCAAATTGCAACTATCCACCACTACAAAGGTACGGGTAATCACGATCGGACAAGTACCAGTTTGAGCATCGAAGTAGTAGAGGCTATCGATTCCGCAGTTATCTCCGGCTGCACCACCGATGTTTTGAAAATCGACCAGATCGATTGGCCTTATCGAAGTACTGAATTCCCAATTATTGATTGCAGCAGTCGAGGCTAAGATGCTTTCGTCACAACCTTCTAAATCAACCTGTGAGGGGCAACTAATGGTGGGTGGAGTAATATCGTTAATGGTGAAGATTTGATTGGTATCGAGTACGTTGTCACAAGCGTCAATCACGCGATAGCTTCGAGTTATAACTAAATTACACGGATTTCCCGAAGGAGAATCACCTAACCACAAGCGGGTGACACTACCACAGGTTTCATCCACCACAATATTGGTATCGGGTGCGGGGATAAGCCCAACGCACTCGAAAGAAAGATTGGGAATTTCTCCAATAGAAACCACTGGCGGAGTGTTGTCTTCAATGGTATACGTTGCAGTGATAAAAGAGCTTTGACAGCTGTCCGTTACCCGGTATTCGACGGTAATACTTCCGGCTGTAGTACCACCTCCGCAAGTGGGATCCGGTGTAAAGTCATCGAGATCAAAATCACTAAAAACCCAGATGGCACATTGATCTACTGCACAGTTCTGCAGTTCTGCTAAATTGGCATTGTGCCAAGCGATAATGTTGGTATTGTTTTGTGCAGTGCCTCCACATTCTACGGTGGGGTTGGTAAGATTACATGACGATAAATCTGGTGCTAGGGCATCTCCTGGTACGGTGATCATGGTCGTGCTATCACATCCATCTGCAGAAGTCACGGTCAGGGTAATTGTCTTATCACCGCAGGTCGAGTATTCAACATCTGGAGGATTACGACCGCTGGTTCCGGTTCCGGAATAGGTCGCTGGAGAAGCACCAGCACCAAAGTCCCAATCATATGTAGCTCCCGCACCTGCATTAAGGGCGGTAAAAGAGTATTCGACAAACTTACAAATCAGTGGTGGACCAGTGATCTGCGCGGGAGGTACTGGATAAAGATGGATATCAAAAACAACCGTGTCTAAGGTACAATCGGGGTCCAGGCCGAGAGCAGCCACGGTAATGTCCCTAACTACTACTGATTTGGTGCCGGCAGAAGTATAGTCCCAATCCCAATCACCCAGTGGATTAGGTGGATTGTTGAGCAAGGGATCCACATTGGGATCTGGCCCATCAAACCAATAAAATTCATAATTATCCCTACCAGGATGCACGGCTTCCACTGGGTACGTGGCATCAGCTGGGCAACCCCAAACATCATCGACCACGACGGTAGGAGGTTGAATGATGGCAACTAGTGCAGTGGCACATACCGGCTGAAGGTTGGTGCAAACGCTGTGCCCAACAATTTCACCACACACTTCATAAGATAGGTAAGGAACTCCTGAAATCCAGGTTGCATAGGTCAGCGGATCACCATTGGGCACCGTGACAATCACGGTAGTATCCCCCATGGTAGAATTTAGAAAGGCATCATAACTAGGGTGATCATTGGAACTCCAGGTAAGCGTGCTGATATCGATGTCTTGAGATTGGATGGTGACGGAACCACCGCAAGCTCCCTGTTGTATGATTAGATTTCCAGCGTTTAGATCACCTTCAATAGTCCGGAGTCGGTAAACATTGGCGTTATTTCCTGTCTGACAAAATGTGATAAAAATCGTATCGTTGACGATACTAGAGGTGAGACAGGCAGGATCATCCCCTTGAGCTCCACCTTGCAAACTTCCACAATTAATTCTGTATGTATTAATGGATGGTTTTGCTCCAGGACTGCTCGGAGCTGGATCTTGGCAAATATCTGGTGGTGATACAGGTGGGCAAGGATTCGACAAGCTGTTCCACCAGCTACGGTCATCCTGCCACTCTTGCTCACTTGACTCTGGAATTTCGAGGATAAGAGCCTGCGTGTTGGGATGGACCAGAACTTTGAACTCAATGCATTGGTCATTATTACCAATCATAATACCACAGCAAGTTGAGTCTTGATTACCTCTGGACAACTTACAACTATACCATTTCTGACTTGCGGAGTTGCGCAGATCAACGAACAAGCTCGGTACTGTCCCCATACAGTTGGTGGTACTTTCAAACTCGCAGGTAAACCAAGAACTCGGACCTGCCTGGCCCGAAAGCTCAAACACGGCACCAAATGAAATTAAGAAGTAGAGGCAGCAGGTTCTAATTATCCACTTTGACACGTTCATTCCATCAATACGTTGGCTAGGTATTGATCAAGACAAAGAGGTTATCGTATCTACTCATCAAAATACGAGCCAAAAGTCAATATTCAAGATATTATCGTTTCCGCAAAGTCTGATGAATTAGATTATTGAGACAATTTACGCCTGATAAATACAAGCTACTGGAGCTAGCGCATTGACTTCGTAGCGCTACTCCAAACTTCCACTAATGATGGATTTGAAAGAATAATTAATCCCTAACTACGTCTGTTTCATTGTAATACTTTTTTAAGTGTGTTATGACTAAACCTTTCATTGATCATCTGATTACTGTGACATTTCCTGAGAGAATGAAATCCGAGTCATTTTGACAA
Organism: Saprospiraceae bacterium; assembly: GCA_965223215.1. Classification (GTDB taxonomy): domain Bacteria; phylum Bacteroidota; class Bacteroidia; order Chitinophagales; family Saprospiraceae; genus JABDMH01. The sequence goes on from CBDCVZ010000010.1 coordinate 3,342,555, forward strand.
ACCCCACGTATAATGTACATATACACTCCCGAGTTTACTGGTTCTCCGCGGAATGTTCCGTCCCAAAGCTCTCCAGTTGTACTGGTTGTAAATACAAGTTCTCCCCAACGATTGAATACTTCTACTAAGGTTATGTTAGAAATACCATCATTACGTACTTCAAAGTAGTCATTGAACCCATCTCCATTAGGAGTAAAGGCGTTTGCTACTGTGATTTTCTCGACCTCACATGGATCAATCACGGTAATGGTGACCGTATCTTCTTCGCTGCAACCGATCGAATTGACAGCAACTGCTCGGTACTGATATTCGCCGGGTTCTCCCGGTCGCTCGTTGATCTGTGGGCAATCAGAGCAGATAAGTTCTCCTGTCTCGACCTTATACCAACTTATTGGAATGGTCGCAGCCTCATTGGTAGCGGAGATGGTAACTGTCGTTCCCAAATCAATGGTTTCATCCCCCGAAACAACCAGACCCGGCATCGGAACCACAGTCACTGTAATGGTTGCACGGACAGTATCTCCACCACAACCGAGCGTAGTCACAGTGTAGGTGGTAGTCTCTTCTGGTGCTGCCTCTGGGGTTAAGCAATCTGCGCAAGATAAGCCAAGAGTTGGTTCCCAGGTGACCATGGCACTATCTGTCCCGGTCACTTCAAGATCTAGCACAATGCTCTCTCCAGCGCAAATCTCCACATCAGAAATACTTAACTCAACATCAGGTAAGACCGTCACGGTATAATTGACGGTGCTATCACAACCATGGACATCGCTGTAGATTGAGGTGAACGCCGTATCAGAGTTGAATTGTACCCCGTCGATCTCCACCATTTCGTCACTACAAAGATTGAACATCACTGTAGAAAACTGTAGTGGATGGACGATGAGCTCTAGGATGGCTAAGCTATCGCAGCCCGCAGCGGATACCAGTGTATCGATGTACGTACCCGTTGAATCATATTCAACGCCATTGAAGGTAAAGGCCTCTCCATCGCATAATTCAATACTGTCTGTATGTCTGGCAGTTGGGATTACAAAGAGATCCAGATTCACCACACTATCACAGCCGGTTATTTGAGAAGTTAGGGTGACTACATAAAGCCCAGTTTCTCCAAAGGTAGTGTCTCCGATGGCGTAAAACTCTCCCTCACATATGGTATCTGGCAACTCGGTATACACCGTCGGGATGACAGTCAGATCCATTTCTATAATGCTGTCGCAACCAAAGACTGTGGTCAGTGTATCATAGTAGATGCCTTGCTCCGTAAGTGGAGTGCCGAGAAAGTCAAGTGTGTCACTTTCACAAATCGTCTCAGCCAGATTAGTTCGTTCTATCGGAGCCACAAAAATTGTAATGTGCAATACACTATCACAGCCACCAGCAGCAACTAAAGTATCTTCAAAATTACCGGCTGTATCATAGTCCTTCCCATTGATGGTGATAAAGTCCAATTCGCAGATTGTATCGATGATATCTACCTCAATGGTTTCAACAACACGAAGGTCGACTGTCACAATACTATCACAACCCGCGGCATTCGTCAGTGTGTGGCTATAGATTCCGGTTTCGGTCAGGATCGTACCGTTAAAGTTATAAGGCTGCATTAAACAGACCTGTTTGACAAATTCTGTAGACGTTACCTCCCGGACATCTAAGGTCAAGGTGACGATACTGTCGCAACCAATCGAGCTTATCAACGTATCGGTATATTCACCCGAGCTATCCAGTTCAACACCGTTGAAATCATAGGTCACATCATCACAGATGGATGCCTCAATGGATTCATAGCGAATCTCACGCACCTCAATCTCAATACCAAGTATACTATCACATCCATTAATTGTGGTAAGGGTATCGCCATAGAGACCAGCATCTCGATAAGTAACACCTGCTACAACCACTGAATCGCCTTCACAAATTGAATAGTTCAGACTAGTGGCATAAGTGGGATGCACCGTCAAATCGAGAGTGATGATGCTATCGCAACCTGTGATGCTTGGTAAAGTATCTACATATGTTCCTTGAACCGTTAAGGAAGCACCAAGGAAATCGAATACTTCACCCTCACAAATTTCGGCCTCAATATCTGTAAACTGAATCTCATGAACAGTTAATTCAAGAGTGACTACACTATCACAACCAATAGAACTGACCAAAGTTTCTTCGTAAATGCCTGAACTGGTTAGATCGTTGCCATTGAAGCCGTAAGTTTCACCGTCACAGACTTCAGCGATGATCGTATCCCTCAGGATGGGTAACACCGTCAACTCAAGGGTTCGAACACTGTCACAGCCATGGATCGTCGTCAACGTGTCGGTATAAGATCCAGCACTGTCAAGAGCCGTTCCATTAAAGTCATGGCTAGTCCCTTCGCAAATCACCACCTCCAAGAATTCATGATAAGTTGGATGAACTGTAAGGTTTAGGGTGATGATGCTGTCACATCCGAATTGGGAAGTTAGCGTATCGAGATAGCTGCCTGTGGAGTCCACCAAAGTGCCGAGGAAATCATAGGTTGCTCCTTCGCAAATCTCAGCATCGATGGTCGTTCGTTCAATCGGATGTACTATTAGATCAAGGGTTACAATACTATCACAGCCATTAGATCCAACCACCGTATCGACATAGGTGCCGGCGATAAAGACATCGAGTCCATTGAAGTCAAAAGTATCGAGTTCACAGATTTCGACTGCAACTGACTCACTATTCACTGGCAGTACGGTCAAGTTTAAGGTGACAATACTGTCGCAGCCAACAGCGCTAACTAGCGTTTCGGAGTAAGTGCCAGCTGTAGTAATAGACTGCCCCTGGAAGCTATAGACTTCACCCTCACAAATAGCCTCGTCGATATCGGTTCGCAGGGTAGCGAGAATCTCTAAATTTAAGGTGACAATGCTATCACAACCATTGAGTGTACTCAAGGTATCGACATAGGTTCCTGCGTCTGAGAGCATTAGGCCATGGAAATCGTATGGAATCCCCTCACATGTCTGTGCATCAAGCGTCAACGCATAAGTAGGATGTACCACCAGGGTCAGGGTGACGATACTATCGCAACCTGTCTTGGCTGTCAGTGTATCAATGTACACACCACTCGAATCCAATTGGGTGGCTCCGAAATCGTACACCTGATCGTCACAAATTTCTACATCCAAGGTGGTATAGATGATGGGATTAACCACCAATTCAAGGGTAACAATGCTGTCACATCCATTTGATCCGACTACAGTATCTAGATAAGTTCCAGCACTTGTCATCACCTTACCGTTGAAATCATACTGGTCACCCTCACAAATCGTATCAAGTACTGTTTCCGAATTTATGGATAGTACCGTAAGGTCCATGGTGATAATACTGTCACATCCAATCGAACTAATGGTGGTATGTGTGTAGATACCAGTAGTACTTAAGGTCTGGCCGTTAAAGTCGATGAACTCGCCTGCACAAATGCTATCAGTCAAATCGGTTCGCAGGATATCTAGAACTGTTAAATTTAGAGTCACCATACTGTCACAGCCATTGACAGTAGTGAGAACGGTATCATACGCACCTGCTGCATCTAGCATTTGACCGTTGAAGTCGAAGAATGTACCCTCACAAATCTGTTCATCTACCGTGATCATGTAGGTCGGATGCACGGTTAAGTCTAAAGTCACAATACTGTCGCAACCGGTTGAACTCGGTAAGGTATCCACATAGGTACCTGTACTATCTAGAAGCTGACCACCAAAGTCATAGGTTACATCATCACAAATCTCCTCTGCAATACTAGAGAAAACCGTTGGATGAACCGTTAGCTCGAGGGTCACAATACTGTCACAACCATTCGTTCCGAGGACCGTCGCAGTATAAGTTCCAGTTGCCATTAATTGCTGTCCATTGAATTCAAAGGTCTCCCCTTCACATATAAATTCCAGGATGGTTTCGGCATTAATAGGCAGGACGGTCAAATCCAGGGTAACAATACTGTCACAGCCAATACTGCTAGTTGTGGTATGCGTATATTGACCACTTGCACTCAGAATCTGACCATTAAAATCAATGGATTCACCTTCGCAAATACTGTCCGTCAGATCAGTTCGCAGGATGTCAAGGACAGTTAAATTTAATGCTACTGCGCTATCACATCCACCGACGGTCGTGAGGAGTGTATCGTAGGTCCCGGCTGCAGTCAACATTCGTCCATTGAAATCGAATGCAGTTCCCTCACAAATCTGCTCGTCCACTGCGATGTCATAAGTTGGGTTCACGGTGAGATCCAAGGTGACAATACTATCACAACCCGTTGCACTAGGTAAGGTGTCTACATAAATGCCGGTACTATCTAGTAGTTGACCACCGAAATCATAAGTAGCATCATCACAGATCTCCTCGCTAAAGTTGAAGAACACCACTGGATGTACGGTCAATTCTAAAGTGACAATGCTGTCACAGCCATTGGTACCAACCACTGTGGCCATATAGGTCCCGGCCGCATTCACTATGTTGCCGTTGAAGTCGAAGGTTTCTCCTTCGCAAATGCTTTCTTGAATTGTCTCCGCATTAATCGGAAGCACCGTTAAGTCCAGAGTAACCACGCTGTCACATCCTATGCTACTGGTGGTTGTGTGTATGTACTGACCGCTAGTACTTAGTATTTGCCCGTTGAAATCTAGCGTTTCTCCGTCACAAATACTATCGGTCAGATCTGTTCTAAGAATATCTAGTACCGTCAAGTTTAGAGTCACCATACTGTCACAGCCATTGCTGGTAGTCAAGAGTGTATCGTAGGTTCCACCTACCATCAACATCTGACCATTAAAGTCAAATGATGTTCCCTCGCAGATCTGCTCGTCAACTGTGATGTCATAAGTTGGATGCACAGTCAAATCCAAGGTGACAATACTATCACAACCCGTTGCACTAGGTAAGGTGTCTACATAAATGCCGGAACTATCTAATGGTTGGCCACCGAAATCATAAGTGGCATCATCACAGATCTCCTCGCTAAAGTTGAAGAACACCACTGGATGTACGGTCAATTCTAAAGTGACAATGCTGTCACAGCCATTGGTGCCAACTACCGTTGCCATATATGTCCCGGTCGAATTCACTATGTTGCCGTTGAAGTCGAAGGTTTCTCCTTCGCAAATGCTCTCTTGAACTGTCTCCGAATTAATCGGAAGCACCGTTAGGTCGAGAGTAACGACACTGTCACATCCTATGCTACTGGTGGTTGTGTGTGTGTACTGGCCGCTGGTACTTAGTATTTGCCCGTTGAAATCTAGCGTTTCTCCATCACAAATACTATCAGTCAGATCCGTTCTAAGGATATCTAATATGGTCAAGTTTAGGGTTACCATGCTATCACAACCATTGCTGGTAGTCAAGAGTGTATCGTAGGTTCCACCTACCATTAAAATCCGACCATTAAAATCAAATGATGTTCCCTCGCAAATCTGCTCGTCAACAGTGATGTCATAAGTTGGGTGCACGGTTAAATCCAAAGTGACAATACTATCACAACCCGTTGCACCAGGTAAGGTGTCAATATAAATACCGTTACTATCCAGTAGCTGACCACCAAAATTGAAGGTGACATCGTCACAGATTTCTTCACTAAAGTTGAAGAATACGGTAGGATGTACTGTTAGTTCAAGTGTTACAATGCTATCACAGCCATTAGTACCCACCACGGTAGCCATGTAAGTTCCTGAAGAGTTGAGAATGTTTCCATTGAAATCAAAGGTTTCACCCTCACAGATACTTTCCTGAACAGTCTCGGAATTGATTGGCAATACCAAAAGGTCCAGTGTAACCACACTATCACATCCAATGCTGCTGGTCGTGGTGTAGGTGTACTGGCCACTAGCACTTAGTATTTGACCGTTGAAATCCAAAGTTTCTCCATCACAAATACTGTCAGTCAGATCAGTGCGAAGAATGTCAAGGACGGTCAGATTCAGCGTGACCATACTATCGCAACCATTGCTGGTGGATAATAGCGTATCGTAAGTGCCACTAACATCGAGTAAACGGCCATTAAAATTATAGGTCGTTCCCTCACAGATCTGCTCATCAAGTGTCACCTCAGAGGTGGGATGTACTGTAAGATCTAAAGTGACAATACTGTCGCATCCAGTGGTACTCGTAAGCGTATCAATGTAGATTCCTGAACTATCCAGTAGTTGACCACCAAAATTGAAGGTGACATCATCACAGATTTCTTCACTAAAGTTGAAGAATACGGTAGGATGTACTGTTAGTTCAAGTGTCACAATGCTATCACAGCCATTAGTACCCACCACGGTAGCCATGTAAGTTCCTGAAGAGTTGAGAATATTTCCATTGAAATCAAAGGTTTCACCCTCACAGATACTTTCCTGAACAGTCTCGGAATTGATTGGCAATACCGTAAGGTCCAGTGTAACCACACTATCACATCCAATGCTGCTGGTCGTGGTGTAGGTGTACTGGCCACTAGCACTTAGTATTTGACCGTTGAAATCCAAAGTTTCTCCATCACAAATACTGTCAGTCAGGTCAGTGCGAAGAATATCGAGGACAGTCAGATTTAACGTCACCAAGCTATCACATCCACTTGCCGCTACAAGTAGGGTGTCATAGGTACCAGTGGTAGTGAGGAAACGACCATTGAAATCGAATGATGTGCCCTCACATATCTGCTGATCAACGGTGATGTAGTACGTCGGATGGACGGTTAGATTAAGGGTCACGATGCTATCACAACCCGAGGAGGAGAGCAGGGTATCAATATAGGTGCCACTCGAATCTAGTGCCTCACCTCCAAAATTAAAAGTAACATCATCACAGATCGCTTCATCAAGTGTGACAGTCAAGATCGGATTAACAAACAATTCGAGTCTAATGACGCTATCGCAACCATGTACGGACGGAAGTGTATCTACATAATTTCCTGCACTACTGATAATATTACCGAAGAAATCATAGAGGTCTCCATCGCAGATGGTGTCTTGTACATCGGTCACAAAGTTCGGCAACACCGTAAGATCCAATGTAATGATACTATCACAACCAATAGAACTGACGAGCGTATCGCTATAAGTCCCGGTCTGATCAACCATGGCACCTTCAAAGTTATAAGTCTGACCATCGCAGATACTATCACTGAGATCAGTCCTCAACACATCCAATACAGCCAAATTCAAAGTCACCACACTATCACAACCATGGATGGTGGAAAGTGTCTTAACATAGGTTCCCGCGTCCACAATGCTAGTATCGATGAAATTATAGGCCTGACCCTCACAGATCTGTTCATTCAAAGTTGTGGCGTAGGTGGGATGAACAGTTAGAGTCAAGGTAATGATGCTGTCGCACCCGGTGGCAGATGTCAGGGTATCAACGTATACACCGGTAGAATCCAAAACACTCGCTCCGAAGGTGTACGTGTCATCATCGCAGATTTCCTCACTAAAGGAAAATGTAACGATCGGATTGACTACCAAGTCGAGCATGACGATGCTGTCACAACCGTGTATTGAGGTTAAATTAGCCGTGTACGTTCCACTTGAGTTTAGAATGTTGCCGTTGAAATCATAAGTTTCACCATCACAAATGGTATCTGCAACATTCACCGCATACACAGGGAGCACCGTAAGGTCTAATGTGATGATGCTATCACAACCTATGGTGCTAATTAAAGTGTCGATGTAAGTGCCCGTTGAATCGAGGATGGTACCTTGAAAATCATAGGTCTGCCCATCACAAATGCTGTCCAAAAGGTCTGTTCGCAAAACATCCAGTACGGCAAGATTCAAGGTAATAACACTATCACAGCCATGAATTGTGTTAAGTGTTCTAATGTATGAGCCCGCATCTACGATTGATGTATCAATGAAGAAGTAGGTTTGGCCGTCGCAAATTTGCTCATCCAGCGTCACCGCGTATACTGGATGGACGGTCAGATTAAGAGTAACCACACTATCACAGCCATTGGAATTTAGAATGGTATCAACATATGTACCCGTCGAATCCAATAACTGACTACCAAAAGGATAGGTGTCTCCCTCGCAAATCTCATGGTCAAAAGTGAAGCTAGTAGCCGGATTAACCACAAGATTTAAAGTGATCACACTATCACAGAAGTTGACACTTGGAATGGTGTCCACGTAAATACCTGAAGAGGAAATGATGTTTCCAAAGAAATCATAGGTATCTCCTGCGCAAATTGTGTCTGTAACCGTTGTAGCATAGGTCGGAAAGACCGTTAGATCTAATGTAACAATACTGTCACAGCCATTGTTGCTAATAAGGGTATCGTTATAGATCCCGGTACTATCAAGTACTCGAGTTCCGAAGATCACGGAAGATCCATCGCAAATCGAATCGGTAAGATCCGTCGTCAACACAGTCAGGACTTGCAGATTCAATGTAATAATGCTATCACAGCCATTTATCGTTTGAAGTGTCTTGAGATACGTGCCAGCATCCGTGATGCTTGTGTCGATGAATGAATAAATCTGTCCTTGGCAGATCTGTTCATCTAATGTCACAGCATAGACTGGATGCACCGTCAGATCCAAGGTGACTATACTATCACAGCCTGTAGCACTTGGCAAGGTATCAATGTAGATCCCTGTCGTGTCTAACAAGGTTCCTCCAAAGTCATAAACTGATCCCTCACAGATTTCTTCGGTGAAAGCAAAGGTAACAATGGGATTTACCAGCAAATCTAGGGTAATAATACTGTCACATCCGTTAATCGTTGGAAGTGTATCAATATAAATACCTGCCGCAGTCAGTGGAGTGCCATTGAAATCATAGATTTCACCATCACAAATGGTATCAAACGCGTCCACTCGATAGGTTGGAGATACTGTCAGGTCCAAGGTAACAATGCTATCGCAACCTACCGAACTTGGTAGAGTGTCAATATAAATACCTGTGCTATCCAGGTTTCTAATACCAAAGGTATAGGTCTGATCATCACAGATTGAGTCGATCAAGTTTGTATATAATACATCCAGGATCGAGAGATTTAGAGTCACGACACTGTCACAGCCATGGATCGTCGTCAAAGTGTCAACATATGTCCCTGCAATCGTCAGAGGTGTACCGTGAAAATCATAGGGCACCCCATCACATGTTTCATCATCGAAAGTTGTGTACTCAATCGGATTAACAATGAGTTCTAATGAGTCAGAAGTGATGTTACATGATGGATCATTGAGATTGGCAATATTGTCAGCGATGATTAACCGGTAGAAACCCTCATCAGTCAATTGCACACCGTTCAAGAGAAATGGTACGGTGGTAGCACCGGGTATATCCACCCAGTTTGTTCCATTGAAAAACTGCCATTGATAAACTGGGTTTGAATAGTTGGCCGTAATGGTTGCCTCGAATGAAACATCATTACCTTCACATGCAGGATTTGGAATGATATCAATGGTCACCTCTGGACCACAATTTTCTACAATGATATTTTGGACTGCCTGCGATTGATTTCCGCAGCTATCGGTGGCTGTCCAGGTTCGTACCAGACTGTATGTGTTTTCGCAAATACCTGGAACGCTATCCTGCGTATAATCGATTTGGACCGGACTACAATTGTCGGTTGCAGTAACTTGAGTTCCGATTTGAGGTGGAGCTGGTGCCTCACCGCATTGAACAGTTGTATCAGCCGGGATACCACTGAGTACAGGGGCGGCTGTGTCTTGCAATTCAATCAATTGGATACAACTAGCTTCATTTAAGCAGCTATCTCTAGCAATCCAAGTTCTCTCAACAGTGAAAGGGCAGTTGGCATTGGTGATGTTATCAACATACAGAACTTCTAATACACCACAGTTGTCATCAGCTGTTCCGCTTGTTAAAGCCTCAAAGATGAGCTCATCAAGTACCACAGTATCCGTGCTGTATGCAAAACCCGTGACTGTAATCAGGTCATTTTCATTACAAGCATCTGCCAAGGTGTCTATTGGACAGCTTATGGTCGGCACCATCGTGTCTTGTACCGTCAGGGTTTGGATGCAACTATTCGTATTCAAACAGCTGTCAAACACCGTCCACGTTCGCTCGATGATCAATGGACAACTCGCATTCACTATGTTGTCCCAATAGGATACCTGGAAAACACCACAGTTGTCTGAAGCATCGCTCGTGCCATCGATGGCGTCATATGCAGACTCATCTATATATACACTGTCGGTGCTATAAGCATAGCCCGATGGACCTGCCACCGCCGTAGGATCACAACCATCGATCGTGAGATCCTCCGGACATACAATGCCTGGTCGCATCGTGTCTTGCACCGTGATCGTCTGAATACAACTCGCGGTATTGAAACAACTGTCAAACACCGTCCACGTTCGTTCAATGATCAATGGACAACTTGGATTCACGATCACATCCTGATACGCCACTTGAAATACACCGCAGTTGTCTGCAGCATCGCTCGTGCCATCAATCGCGTCAAAGGCTGCCTCGTCTATAAACACACTGTCCGTGCTGTAGGCATAACCGGAGGGCAAGGAAATATCACCTGGGTTACATCCATCGACCGTTAGATCATCTGGACAGACAATGGTCGGTACCATCGTGTCTTGTACCGTGATCGTTTGGATACAATTCCTGGTATTTAAACAGCTGTCAAACACCGTCCACGTTCGCTCGATGATCAACGGACAACTCGCATTCACTATGTTGTCCCAGTAGGACACCTGCAAAACTCCACAATTATCCGCAGCATCGCTCTGAGCATCAATACCATCAAACGTACTCTCATCAATGTATACACTGTCGGTGCTGAATACAAAACCAGATGGTACTTCCACATCCGTTGGCCCACATCCATCTATCTCCAAATCAAGGGGACACACGATCGTGGGTCGAATCGTGTCCTGAACCGTGATCGTCTGGATGCAACTTGCCGTATTGAGACAACTATCAAATACCGTCCACGTTCGCTCAATGATCAACGGACAACTCGCATTCACAATCGCATCTTGATACGCCACTTGCAACACACCACAGTTATCTGCAGCATCACTCGTGCCGTCGATGGCGTCATAGGCTAATTCATCGATGAATACACTGTCCGTGCTAAAGGCATAGCCGGTGGGTCCAGTGATGTCACCAGGATTACAGCCATCTAATAATACATCGTCAGGACAGCTTATGGTCGGCACCATCGTGTCTTGTACCGTCAGGGTTTGGATGCAACTATTCGTATTCAAACAGCTGTCAAACACCGTCCACGTTCGCTCGATGATCAATGGACAACTCGCATTCACTATGTTGTCCCAATAGGATACCTGAAAGACACCACAGTTGTCTGAAGCATCGCTCGTGCCATCGATGGCGTCATATGCAGACTCATCTATATATACACTGTCGGTGCTATAAGCATAGCCCGATGGACCTGCCACCGCCGTAGGATCACAACCATCGATCGTGAGATCCTCCGGACATACAATGCCTGGTCGCATCGTGTCTTGCACCGTGATCGTCTGAATACAACTCGCGGTATTGAAACAACTGTCAAACACCGTCCACGTTCGTTCAATGATCAATGGACAACTTGGATTCACGATCACATCCTGATACGCCACTTGAAATACACCGCAGTTGTCTGCAGCATCGCTCGTGCCATCAATCGCGTCAAAGGCTGCCTCGTCTATAAACACACTGTCCGTGCTGTAGGCATAACCGGAGGGCAAGGAAATATCACCTGGGTTACATCCATCGACCGTTAGATCATCTGGACAGACAATGGTCGGTACCATCGTGTCTTGTACCGTGATCGTTTGGATACAATTCCTGGTATTTAAACAGCTGTCAAACACCGTCCACGTTCGCTCGATGATCAACGGACAACTCGCATTCACTATGTTGTCCCAGTAGGACACCTGCAAAACTCCACAATTATCCGCAGCATCGCTCTGAGCATCAATACCATCAAACGTACTCTCATCAATGTATACACTGTCGGTGCTGAATACAAAACCAGATGGTACTTCCACATCCGTTGGCCCACATCCATCTATCTCCAAATCAAGGGGACACACGATCGTGGGTCGAATCGTGTCCTGAACCGTGATCGTCTGGATGCAACTTGCCGTATTGAGACAACTATCAAATACCGTCCACGTTCGCTCAATGATCAACGGACAACTCGCATTCACAATCGCATCTTGATACGCCACTTGCAACACACCACAGTTATCTGCAGCATCACTCGTGCCGTCGATGGCGTCATAGGCTAATTCATCGATGAATACACTGTCCGTGCTAAAGGCATAGCCGGTGGGTCCAGTGATGTCACCAGGATTACAGCCATCTAATAATACATCGTCAGGACAGGTAATGGTCGGCAACATCGTGTCTTGTACCGTCAGGGTTTGGATGCAACTATTCGTATTCAAACAGCTGTCAAACACCGTCCACGTTCGCTCAATGATCAATGGACAACTCGCATTCACTATGTTGTCCCAATAGGATACCTGAAAGACACCACAGTTGTCTGAAGCATCGCTCGTGCCATCGATGGCGTCATATGCGGCCTCATCTATATATACACTGTCCGTGCTATAAGCATAGCCCGATGGACCTGCCACCGCCGTAGGATCACAACCATCGATCGTGAGATCCTCCGGACATACAATGCCTGGTCGCATCGTGTCTTGCACCGTGATCGTCTGAATACAGCTCGCGGTATTGAAACAACTGTCAAACACCGTCCACGTTCGTTCAATGATCAATGGACAACTTGGATTCACGATCACATCCTGATACGCCACTTGCAATACACCGCAGTTGTCTTCTGCATCGCTCGTGCCGTCGATCGCGTCAAAGGCTGCCTCGTCTATAAACACACTGTCCGTGCTGTAGGCATAACCGGAGGGTAAGGAAATATCACCTGGGTTACATCCATCGACCGTTAGATCATCTGGACAGACAATGGTCGGTACCATCGTGTCTTGTACCGTGATCGTTTGGATGCAATTCCTGGTATTTAAACAACTGTCAAACACCGTCCACGTTCGCTCGATGATCAACGGACAACTCGCATTCACTATGTTGTCCCAGTAGGACACCTGCAAAACACCACAATTATCCGCAGCATCGCTCTGAGCATCAATACCATCAAACGTACTCTCATCAATGTATATACTGTCGGTGCTGAATACAAAACCAGATGGTACTTCCACATCCGTTGGCCCACATCCATCTATCTCCAAATCAAGGGGACACACGATCGTGGGTCGAATCGTGTCCTGAACCGTGATCGTCTGGATGCAACTTGCCGTATTGAGACAACTATCAAATACCGTCCACGTTCGTTCAATGATCAACGGACAACTCGCATTCACAATCACATCTTGATACGCCACTTGCAACACACCACAGTTATCTGCAGCATCACTCGTGCCGTCGATGGCGTCATAGGCCAACTCATCGATGAATACACTGTCCGTGCTAAAGGCATAGCCGGTGGGTCCAGTGATGTCACCAGGATTACAGCCATCTAATAATACATCGTCAGGACAGGTAATGGTCGGCACCATCGTGTCTTGTACCGTCAGGGTTTGGATGCAACTATTCGTATTCAAACAGCTGTCAAACACCGTCCACGTTCGCTCAATGATCAATGGACAACTCGCATTCACTATGTTGTCCCAATAGGATACCTGGAAAACACCACAGTTGTCTGAAGCATCGCTCGTGCCATCGATGGCGTCAAATGCAGACTCATCTATATATACACTGTCGGTGCTATAAGCATAGCCCGATGGACCTGCCACCGCCGTAGGATCACAACCATCGATCAGGAGATCCTCCGGACATACAATGCCTGGTCGCATCGTGTCTTGCACCGTGATCGTCTGAATACAACTCGCGGTATTGAAACAACTGTCAAACACCGTCCACGTTCGTTCAATGATCAATGGACAACTTGGATTCACGATCACATCCTGATACGCCACTTGCAATACACCGCAGTTGTCTTCTGCATCGCTCGTGCCGTCGATCGCGTCAAAGGCTGCCTCGTCTATAAACACACTGTCCGTGCTGTAGGCATAGCCGGAGGGCAAGGAAATATCACCTGGGTTACATCCATCGACCGTTAGATCATCTGGGCAGACAATGGTCGGTACCATCGTGTCTTGTACCGTGATCGTTTGGATGCAATTCCTGGTATTTAAACAACTGTCAAACACCGTCCACGTTCGTTCGATGATCAACGGACAACTCGCATTCACTATGTTGTCCCAGTAGGATACCTGTAGGACACCACAATTATCCGCAGCATCGCTCTGAGCATCAATACCATCAAACGTACTCTCATCAATGTATACACTGTCGGTGCTGAATACAAAACCAGATGGTACTTCCACATCCGTTGGCCCACATCCATCTATCTCCAAATCAAGGGGACATACGATCGTGGGTCGAATCGTATCCTGAACCGTGATCGTCTGGATGCAACTTGCCGTATTGAGACAACTATCAAATACCGTCCACGTTCGTTCAATGATCAACGGACAACTCGCATTCACAATCACATCTTGATACGCCACTTGCAACACACCACAGTTATCTGCAGCATCACTCGTGCCGTCGATGGCGTCATAGGCCAACTCATCGATGAATACACTGTCCGTGCTAAAGGCATAGCCGGTGGGTCCAGTGATGTCACCAGGATTACAGCCATCTAATAATACATCGTCAGGACAGGTAATGGTCGGCACCATCGTGTCTTGTACCGTCAGGGTTTGGATGCAACTATTCGTATTCAAACAGCTGTCAAACACCGTCCACGTTCGCTCAATGATCAATGGACAACTCGCATTCACTATGTTGTCCCAATAGGATACCTGGAAAACACCACAGTTGTCTGAAGCATCGCTCGTGCCATCGATGGCGTCATACGCAGACTCATCTATATATACACTGTCGGTGCTATAAGCATAGCCCGATGGACCTGCCACCGCCGTAGGATCACAACCATCGATCGTGAGATCCTCCGGACATACAATGCCTGGTCGCATCGTGTCTTGCACCGTGATCGTCTGAATACAACTCGCGGTATTGAAACAACTGTCAAACACCGTCCACGTTCGTTCAATGATCAATGGACAACTTGGATTCACGATCACATCCTGATACGCCACTTGCAATACACCGCAGTTGTCTTCTGCATCGCTCGTGCCGTCGATCGCGTCAAAGGCTGCCTCGTCTATAAACACACTGTCCGTGCTGTAGGCATAGCCTGTTGGAATTTCTACATCCAGTGGGTTACATCCATCGATC
The DNA here is from genome assembly GCA_965223215.1 of Saprospiraceae bacterium. Lineage (GTDB taxonomy): Bacteria > Bacteroidota > Bacteroidia > Chitinophagales > Saprospiraceae > JABDMH01. Next base: position 3,357,834 of record CBDCVZ010000010.1, read on the forward strand.
GTGAGATCATCTGGACAGACAATGGTCGGTACCATCGTGTCTTGAACCGTGATCGTTTGGATGCAATTCCTGGTATTTAAACAACTGTCAAACACCGTCCACGTTCGTTCGATGATCAACGGACAACTCGCATTCACTATGTTGTCCCAGTAGGATACCTGTAGGACACCACAATTATCCGCAGCATCGCTCTGAGCATCAATACCATCAAACGTACTCTCATCAATGTATATACTGTCGGTGCTGAATACAAAACCAGATGGTACTTCCACATCCGTTGGCCCACATCCATCTATCTCCAAATCAAGGGGACATACGATCGTGGGTCGAATCGTGTCCTGAACCGTGATCGTCTGGATGCAACTTGCCGTATTGAGACAACTATCAAATACCGTCCACGTTCGTTCAATGATCAACGGACAACTCGCATTCACAATCACATCTTGATACGCCACTTGCAACACACCACAGTTATCTGCAGCATCACTCGTGCCGTCGATGGCGTCATAGGCCAACTCATCGATGAATACACTGTCCGTGCTAAAGGCATAGCCGGTGGGTCCAGTGATGTCACCAGGATTACAGCCATCTAATAATACATCGTCAGGACAGGTAATCGTCGGCACCATCGTGTCTTGTACCGTCAGGGTTTGGATGCAACTATTCGTATTCAAACAGCTGTCAAACACCGTCCACGTTCGCTCAATGATCAATGGACAACTCGCATTCACTATGTTGTCCCAATAGGATACCTGGTAGACACCACAGTTGTCTGAAGCATCGCTCGTGCCATCGATGGCGTCATACGCAGACTCATCTATATATACACTGTCCGTGCTATAAGCATAGCCCGATGGACCTGCCACCGCCGTAGGATCACAACCATCGATCGTGAGATCCTCCGGACATACAATGCCTGGTCGCATCGTGTCTTGCACCGTGATCGTCTGAATACAACTCGCGGTATTGAAACAACTGTCAAACACCGTCCACGTTCGTTCAATGATCAATGGACAACTTGGATTCACGATCACATCCTGATACGCCACTTGCAATACACCGCAGTTGTCTTCTGCATCGCTCGTGCCGTCGATCGCGTCAAAGGCTGCCTCGTCTATAAACACACTGTCCGTGCTGTAGGCATAGCCGGAGGGCAAGGAAATATCACCTGGGTTACATCCATCGACCGTTAGATCATCTGGGCAGACAATGGTCGGTACCATCGTGTCTTGTACCGTGATCGTTTGGATGCAATTCCTGGTATTGAAACAACTGTCAAACACCGTCCACGTTCGTTCGATGATCAACGGACAACTCGCATTCACTATGTTGTCCCAGTAGGATACCTGTAGGACACCACAATTATCCGCAGCATCGCTCTGAGCATCAATACCATCAAACGTACTCTCATCAATGTATACACTGTCGGTGCTGAATACAAAACCAGATGGTACTTCCACATCCGTTGGCCCACATCCATCTATCTCCAAATCAAGGGGACATACGATCGTGGGTCGAATCGTATCCTGAACCGTGATCGTCTGGATGCAACTTGCCGTATTGAGACAACTATCAAATACCGTCCACGTTCGTTCAATGATCAACGGACAACTCGCATTCACAATCACATCTTGATACGCCACTTGCAACACACCACAGTTATCTGCAGCATCACTCGTGCCGTCGATGGCGTCATAGGCCAACTCATCGATGAATACACTGTCCGTGCTAAAGGCATAGCCGGTGGGTCCAGTGATGTCACCAGGATTACAGCCATCTAATAATACATCGTCAGGACAGGTAATGGTCGGCACCATCGTGTCTTGTACCGTCAGGGTTTGGATGCAACTATTCGTATTCAAACAGCTGTCAAACACCGTCCACGTTCGCTCAATGATCAATGGACAACTCGCATTCACTATGTTGTCCCAATAGGATACCTGGAAAACACCACAGTTGTCTGAAGCATCGCTCGTGCCATCGATGGCGTCAAATGCAGACTCATCTATATATACACTGTCGGTGCTATAAGCATAGCCCGATGGACCTGCCACCGCCGTAGGATCACAACCATCGATCGTGAGATCCTCCGGACATACAATGCCTGGTCGCATCGTGTCTTGCACCGTGATCGTCTGAATACAGCTCGCGGTATTGAAACAACTGTCAAACACCGTCCACGTTCGTTCAATGATCAATGGACAACTTGCATTCACGATCACATCCTGATACGCCACTTGCAATACACCGCAGTTGTCTTCTGCATCGCTCGTGCCATCAATCGCGTCAAAGGCTGCCTCGTCTATAAACACACTGTCCGTGCTGTAGGCATAGCCTGTTGGAATTTCTACATCCAGTGGGTTACATCCATCGATCGTGAGATCATCTGGACAGACAATGGTCGGTACCATCGTGTCTTGAACCGTGATCGTTTGGATGCAATTCCTGGTATTTAAACAACTGTCAAACACCGTCCACGTTCGTTCGATGATCAACGGACAACTCGCATTCACTATGTTGTCCCAGTAGGATACCTGTAGGACACCACAATTATCCGCAGCATCGCTCTGAGCATCAATACCATCAAACGTACTCTCATCAATGTATACACTGTCGGTGCTGAATACAAAACCAGATGGTACTTCCACATCCGTTGGCCCACATCCATCTATCTCCAAATCAAGGGGACATACGATCGTGGGTCGAATCGTATCCTGAACCGTGATCGTCTGGATGCAACTTGCCGTATTGAGACAACTATCAAATACCGTCCACGTTCGTTCAATGATCAACGGACAACTCGCATTCACAATCACATCTTGATACGCCACTTGCAACACACCACAGTTATCTGCAGCATCACTCGTGCCGTCGATGGCGTCATAGGCCAACTCATCGATGAATACACTGTCCGTGCTAAAGGCATAGCCGGTGGGTCCAGTGATGTCACCAGGATTACAGCCATCTAATAATACATCGTCAGGACAGGTAATGGTCGGCACCATCGTGTCTTGTACCGTCAGGGTTTGGATGCAACTATTCGTATTCAAACAGCTGTCAAACACCGTCCACGTTCGCTCAATGATCAATGGACAACTCGCATTCACTATGTTGTCCCAATAGGATACCTGGTAGACACCACAGTTGTCTGAAGCATCGCTCGTGCCATCGATGGCGTCAAATGCAGACTCATCTATATATACACTGTCGGTGCTATAAGCATAGCCCGATGGACCTGCCACCGCCGTAGGATCACAACCATCGATCGTGAGATCCTCCGGACATACAATGCCTGGTCGCATCGTGTCTTGCACCGTCAGAATCTGTACACATCCAGAACTATTGAGACATGAATCAAAGACCGTCCACCGCCTTTCAATGATGATTGGACAGGTTGCATTGGTCACCACATCAATATATCCAACCTGAAACACAGCACAATCGTCATCTACGAGTCCACCAGGAGACAAGGGATTTGTTTCAAACTCGGTCTCACTAAGGAACGTCGTATCTATATTACTAAAGTCCCATCCAGTGATCGTCGTCAGATCTCCTACCAGGCATCCATCTGCAATGATGTCAGTGGGACAGGTAATAGTGGGCGAAGTTGTGTCTTGTACCGTAATTGACTGGATGCAGGATCTCGAATTGAGACAGGTATCGTAAACCGTCCATGTTCTCCTTATTAAAAGCGGACAGGATTCATTTAGAATTTCATCATAGTAGGCCACATTTAATACACCACAGCTATCAGAAGCGCTACTGACCAGGTCAATTGCCTCAAACTCAGCTTCAGTCAAAAACACACTGTCCGTGCTGAAGGGTTGTCCTGAAATCCCTACCACACTGAATGTATCACATCCATCGGCTACGATATCTGCGGGACAAACTATAAATGGTCGCATCGTATCCTGCACCGTGATCAGTTGAATACAAGTGGATGCATTTAGGCAAGTATCAAAGACCGTCCAACGTCTCTGAACAATGATCGGACAGCTTGTACTTGCAACACTATCGTTGTAGGCGATTCGTAACACACCGCAGTTATCACTTGCATCTGAAGTTGGATCGATCAATTCATAAGTTGCTTCATCCATGTAGACGCTGTCGGTGCTAAAGGCAAAACCTGATATTCCCAGCACATCGTCCAAACCACATCCATCGGCCACGATATCTGTAGGACAGGTTATTAAAGGCAAGGTCGTATCTTGCAAAGTGACGGTCTGAACACATGACGAAGTGTTAAAACAAGTATCAAACACCGTCCACGTTCGCTCGATGATGATCGGACAACTAAAATTTATGATGTTGTCGTAGTAAGTAACTTGTAAGACACCACAGTTGTCAGCGGCATCACTCTGGGTATCGATCGCATCGAAGGTAGCTTCATCCATAGCCACCGTATCTGTACTAAAAATTAACCCGGAAATTGTTACCAAATCAATGGAAGAACATCCATCCCCCACGCTATCTCGCGGACAAGCTATGGATGGAACCGTCGTATCGTTGATGGTAATGATTTGAACACAACTATCAGTAAGGTTACAGCTGTCGGCAATGACATAAGTCCTGGTGACGATAATTGGACATGATCCAGCTCTACTATCGAAATAATATAGACTGGCAATATCACAATTATCGAAGGCAGTACCCCCTTGGGAAGTCAGATCACTGAGATTGATGGGGCGGTCCACCTCGCTAAATTCGAGGGAGCCCACCTGCGACTCCGTGGCTAGCAGGTCTGTATCGCAACCCTCTAAGTCAACTTGAGCCGGACAAGTAATTGACGGTGGCACCTGGGTAAATGTATAATTTATGGTGGTGTCGGCAGTTCGATTACAGCTATCTCTCACGGTGAATAAGACCGTCACGTCAGAGGGACATGTACTGATGCTCGGAATTACTCCCACTTCTACCGTATAGGGCATACCACATGAGGTAACAACATGTCCATTCACTAGGTCAGCAATTTCTGTGCTATCGGCAGCGACTTCTGCCTCGAGATCAACCGTACAGAAATACGATCCATCGGCAGGTCTAGATACAATGTCAGGACCCACATTATCAATAGCATAGCTCACCACACAATCTGTGGTGTTGCCACACGGATCGGTGATGGTATATGTAATGGGGATATCGGGATTTGGGCAATTATCTGCCGCTGGTATTGGAGAAATTGAAACAGTATAATTATCCCAGCAATCGTCTGTCACAATTCCTGCGATCGAATTGGTCAAGAATAGACTATCAATCAGAATTGCATTGCGTAAATCAGTCCAGCAACTGACGGTGGTACCAGCTAATGCAGCGCAATTTATACTTGGTGGTATGGTATCTTGAATGATTACATCTGCCGAACAAATGACGAAATTACCACAACGATCTTCGACGCGAAAATCAACGGTGATACCTGTCGTTCCGCTACAACTGAGTGCTGGAGGTATGGTATCCCAATTGTTCGAGACAATTAACGTATCTCCACAATCATCTGTACTATTGTTGAGAAGATCTTGTTCTGTAGTAGCAATCCAAGCAAATATTTCAGGAAGATAGTTGGAGTCGCAATCTAACACAAGGTCTTGCGCCACACAGTTCACATTTGGGGCAATCGTGTCATCGAGAATTATGTCGGCTTGGCAGGTGGTAATGTTGGCACAACCATCTGTTAGAGTAAATGTAACCGTCAAACCATTGGCACCTGAGCAGTCTAAGGTTGGAATCGTACCTGTCCAGTCGTGAGTTATGCCAATGGTATCACAATTATCTGATGAGTTGGCGTCAAGGATAGCAACTTGATCAGCTAGCCAGGTGTTTATTTCTCCTGCATAGTCTTGATCACATTGCAGGACAAGATCTGTAACAAGACAATTGACCGTTGGTGGTACTGTGTCTTGGACCGTGATAATTTGGAGATCACTATCAATGGCACATGTATCATCTGCATACCAAGTTCTCTCGATCACATAATCTCCAGCACAACTTCCAGGAATTATGACGTCCACATAGTAGACATACGGGTTACCACATTGATCAGTAACGGTGTAGTTCAGGGTATCAATACTAAGGAGCTCATCACAATTCACAGTTTGATCTGGTGGTGCCGTGATCATTGGATCGTAAATGTCTGTAATACGAACGGTCTGAGTGAGCGTATCCCTATTATCACAAGCATCATTTAATGCCCAATATCGTACGATGTCATACTCAGCTGAGCAAGCACCGGGCTCGATTTCTTCCCAAAACACTGCCGTGGGAGCAATGTCGCAGCTATCACAGATCATTGGATTTGGAGCTGGAGGAATGGGATCATCGCAGTCAATTTCAATTAGAGAATCTACTGGAGAACAAAAGTATGGTGCATCAAAATCACCAATCGTAATCTGTTGGTAACCGACATCTGTATTGCCACAATCATCCGTAGCTATCCAGGTTCGTCGCAGAAGGAAGTTATTTAGGCAAGAGTTGGAAAGTGTATCTACGATTGAACTTACAACAGCATTGCCACAATTATCACTTGCTGTTGGAGGAGTGGTCCCAAAGTTGGTCGAAACAGATACGTCGTCGATCAAGTTTCCATAGGTGATATCAGTTGGACCACCCTGAACGGCCCGGAAAATATATCGGACTTGCCTGACTCCGAGTGGGACATCATAAGTCACGGTGTGGCCTGTCCACCCGGATGCCACAGTCGCTGTGAAAGTTCCTTGGCTGATATGGGGACCACCAATTGGTCCAATCAAGACCTCCATGATGTCATCACTCCAATCAGGATTGGCACCTCCAGAGCCGGTGGTCCTCTTCGAATGGAAAAAGGATATTACGAGACGAGTGGTGGGGATGACGCAGAAGTCTTGATAAAAATCTGCATTTTGACTTCCATTTAATTCTGCATGTTGATTACCCGTATGAGATGGAGACCCATTTATCTGACCATCATATTGTAGTTCGATATCATTATTGCTAGCTAAAGTATTCCAACCGGGTACATCAACTTCCGGATAATAAGCCCAGGCGCCTGGTGACCACGGCCCACCATCACTTGGTGCGTCGGTGTTCAAATCAGGCTCCTCAAATCCGCTATTGAGAAAAGTATGAAAACAGGTGTCACAATCGATCACTACATCTGGAGGGATGGTACCGAGCACCGGTGGCACATTATCGGTCACCTCTACTCTCATATCGCAGGTCTGGACATTGCCACAACTATCCGCAATACTGTAGGTTCGCAGATATTCTCGACAACCACTACCATTTGCCAGAAGACTGTCTCTCACCAATGCAAAAGAAGAAATGTCCAATTGGCAATCTGAAGCGGTACCTCCATCGGCTACGAACTGGGCATAACTTGTATAAGGGGGTGGTAAATCGGGGACACACAAAACAGAAATATCCCCGGGACATGTCATTACTGGTCGTGTCGTGTCAGTTACGGTAATACCTTGGGCACAGAGTGCAGAGATGTTACCACATGGATCGACTGCTCTAAATGTTCTTTCAACTCTGGTAGGGCACCTCACGCTAGTGATGACATCCATGTACTCAACAATCACCGTCCCACAATTATCACTGACGTCTGAAACTGCATCGTAAGCAATAAATTGTGCCTGAGTCATGGAGGTCCACGTCGGACTGAATGCATAGCCCGTTATTGCCGCAATATCCAGTTGATCACATCCTTCAAATGAAATGCTATCCGGACAGACTAAGGTGGGTGCGGTAATGTCACGTACTATAATCTCTTGTGTGCATATAGCAGTCAAATCGCACGAATCATAAACAGTAAATTCCCTGGTCACATTTACGACTTCGGGACAATTAGTGGGATTTACGAAATCCTGATAAGTGATGTAGGAGACACCGCAATTATCCGAAACGGTCGGGGTGGTACCACTGGGGAGTGCAACGAAAGTAGCAGAATCAATCGTCACGATTACGGTACTAAATGCAAGTCCACTGGCTACAAGTAATGTATCTGTGTCACAACCCTCGATGTCTATATCATCCGGGCAGGTGATGGTGGGATCGGTGAGGTCTTCAATGGTAATATTTTGGGTCACGATGGTCCTATTGAGGCATAGATCTTCGACCACAAAGGTTCGAACGATGCCGTATTGACAGGGATCATTTACTAAGGCATCAATGTATTTAACCTGCAGTACACCACAATTATCATCCACTGTGGAAGTGCCTGGTTCGATCGCCTCATAAGTGACTGAGTCAATAATGGTTGTATCAAAGCTGTAGGGCAACCCTGATACACCTGGGATGTCTCCAATAGTACAACCTTCCACATTTATATCAGAAGGTGGCGTGATGGTAGGAAATGTCGTGTCATCAACCAGAATAGTCACATCGCATTGATCGCTGAATCCACAACTATCGACTACGGTAAAGGTTCTTGTAATTGTGATGGGACAGGAACCTGCCTGTACATCTTGATAGTAAACGCTGTCTATACCACAGTTATCTGAGACCGTGCCCCAAAAGGAAGCAAATGTGGCGCTGTCGATCAGCCTGATAGATGTGCTGAATTCAAGATTGTCCACCAGTGGTTCTGAGGCAAGCTCATCCAAGGAGCAGGCTTCGACATTGATTGGACCAATGCTACATGTTATTGTTGGTGCCGTAACATCATTTATCGTGAAAATTTGAGCTGTATCACGGAAATTCCCGCAAGCATCTGTCATTCGATAGGTTCGAGTGATAACGATATTACAAGGTATACCACCTGGACTATCACCCAGCCACATGATGGAAGCACTTCCACAGACATCCACAACAGCCGTATCACTGTAAGGAGGAGGAATGGCACCGACACATTCATAAGATTGATTGGGAAGACCACCAATATCGATGAAAGGTGGTTCTGTATCAGTAATGGTATATGTGGCACTCATCATGCTGCTGAAGCAGCCATCTGATACTGTATATACTACTGTAATAGAGCCACTTGTTGATCCGGCACCGCAAGGGCCTGGTGTAAAGTTTCCGAGCATGAAATCACTTGTCACTTCCCAAGGACAATCATCGGTTGGACATGTGGGAATCGGCAGTTCGTTGAGCAAATCAAGATTTGCATTGTGCCAGGCGGTGATGTTGGCTTCATTCTGAACGGTTCCACCACACTCAACTGTGGGGTTGGGAAGCGTACATCCGGTGAGATCTGGGGCCAGGCTATCGGCTTGTAAGACTCGGGTGACAATCGAATCGCAACCATCACTAGAGGTCACGGTCAATCTTACAAACTTGTCTCCACAGGTACTAAAGCTTACATCGGGCTCACGCTGGGTTGATGAGAAGAGAAGAGCTCCTGGGGGGTTTTCATAAAACTCCCATAGGTACGATGCACCTGATACATTTTGGGTTGTAAAGCTATATTCCTGATTGGCATTGATAAGGTCGGTACAAATCGTTCCGGGATCGTTTATGCTCGCAGGAGGGGTCGGAAAAAGGTTGATGTTAAAATTGACCGTGTCAAAAGCGCAAGATCCGAATCCACTGAGTGTGAGATCTTCGACCACAACAGATTTTGCACCTGATGTTGGATAGGTGCACATCGTCGAAGTGCTTTGTGCACATACAATACCTCCTGTCCCATCAATTCCATCATAAAATGTGTACTCGTACATCCCGACCCCTAATGGAGTAACATCCACAGCATAGGGATCTTCAGGACAGAATGTGTAGTCAGAAATGGTTATTTCGGGTGGTGTCAAAAGGAGCACAGTTGCGGTCGTACACACGGGAGGAAAGGCACTTGCACAAACGGATGAAACGTCTGCACATACATCGTAAGTTATGGAAGCTGGCAATGTTGGATCATCAGGTACAACCACTGTGGTAGTGGCGCATCCCATGGTACAGGTTAGAAAGCTTTCGTAATATGGATTGGGATGCGACCAGACAATCGAAGGTTCATCGAATACACCTGTCACGGTGATATCAGCACTACATCCATTTACAGTTACCTCAGGTGCACCCTGAGCAAAACCCTCCACAGAAGTAATCGTATAGGTGGAGGCATCATTGCCAGGCTTGCAAAAAGTGATGTAGATTGGGTTAGTGGCTCCAGCTGGCAAACACACCACATCACCAATCTCATAAACCTCCGGACTACAACTTATTCTATATTCTAAAGCACCAGCTGGATTTGGAACCGTTTTATCAAGTATCAGACCTACAGCGTTTGGATCAAATGAGACAACGAATTCTATACATCGCTCACTGTTTTGATTTTGTGGATATCCACAACATGTGTCGAAGTCTTCATGTCGCCGAATGTCATTGCATGTAGACCAAGAACCCGATGGCATTCCGACTAAATCGACGGTAAAACTGGGTACTCCAAGATTACAGTTAATAGAAATAGTATCACAATCAGGACAAGGAGGATCACAACCTTGTGCATTGAGGCTTTGTACCGCTCCTAGCACAGCAAGAAGCAGGATTACAAATAAAAACCTCACTTTTAGGAGTAGGGGTTGCTCCATAGGCATAACAATTTTGGATAAAATCGAGATCTACCTATGGTGGGATCACCATCAGTGGCACAAAAGACATGCCACTAAGTAATTGTATGACTGTGTTATTTGTAATTTTGATGTTATACATTATTAGATGTTGCAACTAAGAGTCAATTGCAATATTTAGCATAAATGGTTTGTAGCTGCCGTATATTGAACTTGGCATATGTTTAACCATATGATACTAAGCAGCATTACTGTCAACTGAAGACGACCAAGGTTCTCAAAACCCATGGAGTAAGTATACGGAGTAATGCCAATAGATCTGACAATTAAGAAATTCAAAAAAATTCTTTCCCTACCGGATTACAGTGACGTTGCCTGATAAGATAAAGTCCTCCTCACTCTGACAAACACCCTGAATAATATACATATAGACACCTGGATTGACAGGTTCTCCTCTGAAGGTCCCATCCCATTGATCATTCACATTCGAGGTTTGGAAAACTAACTCACCCCATCGATTAAATACTTCGACCAGTGCTATTTGTGAGATGCCGTCATTCCGGATTTCGAAGTAGTCATTAAAACCATCTCCGTTGGGTGTGAAAGCATTGGCAGCAGTAATTTTCTCGACCTCACAGGGATCAACGACGGTCAATGTCACGACCTCTTCCTCCCCACAACCAATGGAATTGACAGCCACTGCTCGGTAATGATATTCACCTGGTTCACTGGGTCTAACTGTGGTGCTAGGACAGTCTTCACAAATCAGTTCCCCAGTGTCATCATTGTACCAGCTAATTGGAACGGTAGAAACTTGATTTGTAGCTGAAATGGTCGTCGATGAGCCTAAGTTGATTGTTTCATCTTCACTCACTTCTAATCCACCCAGTGGTACAATGGTCACAGTAATGCTGATCTCCAATAATTCACCTCCACAACTTAATGTTGACACCGTATAGGTGGTAGTCGTGTCAGGTGACGCAATGGGATCAAGACAATCGGTGCACGACAGTCCAGTGGCTGGGAACCACTCAATATCGACAGAATCTGCACCAGTGACAAACAGCTGTAGTTGTGCCTCCTCTCCAGGACAGATTTCTACGCCCTCGCCAGATATTCCTATGACGGGACCGAAACTCACTTCATAAGTCACCGTACTGTCACATCCATGGACACTTGGATAAATGGACATGAAAGTTGTATCATCACGATAAGTGACACCATCGATTTGTACCTCTTCTCCCTCACAGAAGTCATATATTACAGTGCTAAATGGATTCGAGTGAACCGTGAGTTCAAGAATCGCGAGACTGTCACACCCACGTGCTGAAACCAGCGTATCAATATATGTACCAGTTGAATCATAGACAGTACCATTGAATGTAAAGGCTTCTCCCTCACATAATTCAATCACTTCAGTTGACCTGACGGTTGGAATAATTTCCAAATCTAACCTGACTATTGAATCACAACCCGTGCTTGCCTGAAATTTAATCGTATGCATGCCTGCTGTAAATAAAACAGTATCTCCCACCGTAAGACTATCACCTTCACAGATCGCCACGTCAAGATCTGTATAAACTGTTGGCGTCACGCTCAGATCTAATTGTATGATGCTGTCGCACCCAAACTTGGATTGGAGGGTATCAAAGTAAAGCCCCGCAGCATTTATAAGGATACCGTGGAAATCGAAGGTGTCTGTTTCACAAATTGTCACTGCTAGATTGGTAAACTCAATGGGCGCTTCATAAATATTGATGTGTATTATGCTATCGCAGCCACCGCGAGCTATCAATGTATCAGTGAACATGCCAGGCTCATGGTATTCTTTACTATTAATAACCGTAAAGGAATTTTCACAAATGGTATCAAACAGATCTACTTCAATGGATTCTACTGCTCGTAGCATCAAAGTGACAATACTGTCACAACCGTTACTTGCTCTCAATGTATCAGCATATGTTCCTGATTCACTATAGCTGACACCACCAAAGATATACTCTTGACCAATGCAAACTTGGATGTCAAGCTCTGTGCTTTTAATGGAAAGTACCGTCAATTCGAGCGTAATGATACTGTCACATCCATTCACTGTGGTCAACGTATCTACATAAGTACCTGTTGAATCGAGTACAGATCCCAGGAAGTCGAAGGATTCATCACTACAGATGGAACTCTGTACGGTTGTTCTTGATGATGGGATGATCTCAATGTTGATATTAAGAATACTATCACAACCAACAGCACTTTGCAGTGTATCTAAGTAAAATCCTGGATCTGAGTACCAGCTACCTGCAATATTTATGGAATCTCCCTCACAAATGGCTTGATTAAGCTCTGTAAAGACACGATCAATCACGGTCAATTCAAGGGTAAGAATACTATCACAACCTTTTGAATTAACGAGCGTATCCAGATAATTACCTGATTCCGTCAAGAAGAGGCCATTAAACATCAGCGTGTCACCTTCACAGATGGCTTCCTCTCGGATGCCGCTCGTGACATCTTTAATTACCAACTCTAGGGTAACTACACTATCGCAACCGATGCTACTGATTAGCGTATGCTCATAAATTCCGGCTTCCCCAAGCTCGTCACCATGGAAATGATAAGTAGTGCCATGACAAATCTCTTCCTCGATGGTATCACGCAATACCGGAAGTACAGTGAGATTAACGGTTCTTATACTGTCGCAACCATGAATTGTTGACAACGTATCCGTGTAAACTCCGGTGGAATCCAAACTTCTTCCGTTGAAAGAGAAAATGTTGCCTTCGCAGATGGATTCAGTTAATGACTCTTCAAAAGATGGATGAACAATCAAGTCTAAGATGATCACACTATCACAACCCGTACTACCAGTCAGTGTATGAGAATATTGACCAGCAGCTGTCAGCATCGTGCCATGGAAATATAATGTATCACCCTGGCAGATTTCCATTTGAACTGGTATTTGCGGGATTTGCAAGACTATTAACTCCAGGTTTATGGTGCTATCGCAGCCGTTTGCGGCTCCAATTGTTCGAGTGTAATTGCCTGCCTCCATTAACTGATCAGATCCGAATTCATAGAACTCACCGGAACAGATGGTGTCTTGGTAACTAATACTACTATTTGGCAGCACCAATAAGGTCAGAGTGACAATACTATCACAGCCTATCGAACTAGTTGTGGTATAGCTGTAGCTTCCACTAGTGGTCAACGTCTGATCATTAAACACCAGTTCATCACCATCACAAATCGTATCGGAAAGATTGGTTTCCAATATTTCTAGAACCGTCAGATCTAACGTCACTACGCTGTCACAACCATTGACTGTAGACAAGACACTGACGTAGCTACCACTGCTATCGAGCATTTGTCCATTGAAATCAAAGGTATTCGCCTCACAGATCTGCTCAGTGATCATTACTTCATAAGAAGGGTTAACTGTCAAATTTAATATTACAATACTGTCACACCCCTTAGCGCTTGTCAAGGTATCCACGTAAGTACTAGTACTATCTAGTATCCTACCGTGAAAATCATAGGTCGAATCACTGCATATCTCCGCCTCATAAGCGTGTACCAAAGTCGGATTGACCCACAGCTCAAGTGTCACTATACTGTCACAACCATTTGATCCCATAAGTGTAGTGGAATAACTACCTGTTTCAGTGTATTTGGCACCATTAAAGTCATACAAGTCTCCTTCACAGATGGTGTCATACACCGTCTCGGTATTGATCGGCAACACCGTCAAGTACATCGTCACTACACTGTCGCAACCAATACTGCTGGTCGTGGTAAAGCTCACCGTATCACTCTCGCTCAACGTCTGGCCATCAAACACAATCGACTCACCTGCACATATGCTGTCCGTCAAATCTGTTCGCAGGATATCCAGCACCGTCAAATTTAAGGTTACCATACTGTCACAACCGTGGCTGGTCTGTAATAAGGTATCATAGGTGCCTGCCTCCGTCAGCAAGCGACCGTTGAAGTCAAAACTTGTACCGTCGCAGATTTGCTCATCTACGGTCACATCATATGTCGGATGCACCATCAAGGTCAGCGTTACAATGCTGTCACAACCCGCTGCACTCTGTAAAGTGTCTATATATATGCCCGTGCTATCCAGGGTCATGCTGCCAAATACATAGGTCTCAATGTCACAAATGGCTGTATCATATGCATAGGTCTTGATTGGATCCATGTGTAGTTCTAAGGTCACTACACTGTCACAGCCATTCGTACCCGGCACCGTGGCGGTATAGGTGCCGCCTGCTGATAAGATGTTGCCATTAAAGTCGTACAAGTCTCCTTCGCAGATCGTGTCATACACCGTCTCAGTATTGATCGGCAACACCGTCAGGTACATCGTCACGACACTGTCGCAACCAATACTGCTGGTCGTCGTAAAGCTCACCGTATCACTCTCGCTCAACGTCTGGCCATCAAACACAATCGACTCACCTGCACATATGCTGTCCGTCAAATCTGTTCGCAGGATGTCCAGCACCGTCAAATTTAAGGTTACCATACTGTCACAACCCTGGCTGGTCAGCAACAAGGTATCATAGGTGCCTGCCTCCGTCAGCAAGCGACCGTTGAAGTCAAAACTTGTACCGTCGCAGATTTGCTCATCTACGGTCACATCATATGTCGGATGCACCATCAAGGTCAGCGTTACAATGCTGTCACAACCCGCTGCACTCTGTAAAGTGTCTATATATATGCCCGTGCTATCCAGGGTCATGCTGCCAAATACATAGGTCTCAATGTCACAAATGGCTGTATCATATGCATAGGTCTTGATTGGATCCATGTGTAGTTCTAAGGTCACTACACTGTCACAGCCATTCGTACCCGGCACCGTGGCGGTATAGGTGCCGCCTGCTGATAAGATGTTGCCATTAAAGTCGTACAAGTCTCCTTCGCAGATCGTGTCATACACCGTCTCAGTATTGATCGGCAACACCGTCAGGTACATCGTCACGACACTGTCGCAACCAATACTGCTGGTCGTCGTAAAGCTCACCGTATCACTCTCGCTCAACGTCTGGCTATCAAACACAATCGACTCACCTGCACATATGCTGTCCGTCAAATCTGTTCGCAGGATATCCAGCACCGTCAAATTTAAGGTTACCATACTGTCACAACCCTGGCTGGTCTGCAACAAGGTATCATAGGTGCCTGCCTCCGTCAGCAAGCGACCGTTGAAGTCAAAACTTGTACCGTCGCAGATTTGCTCATCTACGGTCACCTCATAAGTCGGATGCACCATCAAGGTCAGCGTTACAATGCTGTCACAACCCGCTGTACTTTGTAAAGTGTCTATATATATGCCCGTGCTATCCAGGGTCATGCTACCAAATACATAGGTCTCAATGTCACAAATGGCTGTGTCATATGCATAGGTCTTGATTGGATCCATGTGTAGTTCTAAGGTCACCACACTGTCGCAGCCATTCGTACCCGGCACCGTGGCGGTATAGGTGCCGCCTGCTGATAAGATGTTGCCATTAAAGTCATACAAGTCTCCTTCACAGATCGTGTCATACACCGTCTCGGTATTGATCGGCAACACCGTCAAGTACATCGTCACGACACTGTCGCAACCAATACTGCTGGTCGTCGTAAAGCTCACCGTATCACTCTCGCTCAACGTCTGGCCATCAAACACAATCGACTCACCTGCACATATGCTGTCCGTCAAATCTGTTCGCAGGATATCCAGCACTGTCAAATTTAAGGTTACCATACTGTCACAACCCTGGCTGGTCTGCAACAAGGTATCATAGGTGCCTGCCTCCGTCAGCAAGCGACCGTTGAAGTCAAAACTTGTACCGTCGCAGATTTGCTCATCTACGGTCACATCATATGTCGGATGCACCATCAAGGTCAGCGTTACAATGCTGTCACAACCCGCTTTACTTTGTAAAGTGTCTACATATATGCCCGTGCTATCCAGGGTCATGCTACCAAATACATAGGTCTCAATGTCACAAATGGCTGTATCATATGCATAGGTCTTGATTGGATCCATGTGTAGTTCTAAGGTCACTACACTGTCACAGCCATTCGTACCCGGCACCGTGGCGGTATAGGTGCCGCCTGCTGATAAGATGTTGCCATTAAAGTCGTACAGGTCTCCTTCACAGATCGTGTCATACACCGTCTCGGTATTGATCGGCAACACCGTCAAGTACATCGTCACGACACTGTCGCAACCAATACTGCTGATCGTCGTAAAGCTCACCGTATCACTCTCGCTCAACGTCTGGCCATCAAACACAATCGACTCGCCAGCACATATGCTGTCCGTCAAATCTGTTCGCAGGATATCCAGCACCGTCAAATTTAAGGTTACCATACTGTCACAACCCTGGCTGGTCTGTAACAAGGTATCATAGGTGCCTGCCTCCGTCAGCAAGCGACCGTTGAAGTCAAAACTTGTACCGTCGCAGATTTGCTCATCTACGGTCACATCATATGTCGGATGCACCATCAAGGTCAGCGTTACAATGCTGTCACAACCCGCTGCACTCTGTAAAGTGTCTATATATATGCCCGTGCTATCCAGGGTCATGCTGCCAAATACATAGGTCTCAATGTCACAAATGGCTGTATCGTATGCATAGGTCTTGATTGGATCCATGTGTAGTTCTAAAGTCACCACACTGTCACAGCCATTCGTACCCGGCACCGTGGCGGTATAGGTGCCGCCTGCTGACAAGATGTTGCCATTAAAGTCATACAAGTCTCCTTCACAGATGGTGTCATACACCGTCTCGGTATTGATCGGCAACACCGTCAAGTACATCGTCACTACACTGTCGCAACCAATACTGCTGGTCGTGGTAAAGCTCACCGTATCACTCTCGCTCAACGTCTGGCCATCAAACACAATCGACTCGCCAGCACATATGCTATCCGTCAAATCTGTTCGCAAGATATCCAGCACCGTCAAATTGATCGTCACTACACTGTCACAGCCATTGATCGTGCTAAACATCGCCGTGTACGTCCCAGCACTATCCAATTGCTGACCATCAAAACTGTACGTCGTACCCTCACAAATCTGCTCATCAAAGCTGTGGTCATACGTCGGATATACCGTCAGGTTAACCGTCAGTATGCTGTCGCAACCCGTCGCGCTCACCAACGTATCCACATACGTACCCGTGCTGTCTAATTGCCGGGTGCCAAAGGTGTAAGTCACATCATCACAAATCGTCGTATCGTAGCTGTGGTACACCGTTGGATTCACCAACAACTCCAAGGTCACCACACTGTCACAGCCATTCGTGCCCGCTACCGTATCTATGTACGTACCCGACATGCTGTATAACGTGCCATTAAAGTCATAGATCTCTCCTTCACAAATCGTATCCTGCACCGTCTCGGTATTGATCGGCAACACCGTCAAGTACATCGTCACGACACTGTCACAACCAATACTGCTGGTCGTGGTGAAGCTCACCGTATCACTCTGGCTCAACGTCTGGCCATCAAACACAATCGACTCGCCAGCACATATGCTATCCGTCAAATCTGTTCGCAGGATATCCAGCACCGTCAAGTTGATCGTCACTACACTGTCACAGCCATTGATCGTGCTAAACATCGCCGTGTACGTCCCTGCACTATCCAATTGCTGCCCATCAAAACTGTACGTCGTACCCTCACAAATCTGCTCATCAAAGCTGTGGTCATACGTCGGATATACCGTCAGGTTAACCGTCAGTATGCTGTCGCAACCCGTCGCGCTCACCAACGTATCCACATACGTACCTGTGCTGTCTAATTGCCGGGTGCCAAAGGTGTAGGTCACATCATCACAAATCGTCGTATCGTAGCTGTGGTACACCGTTGGATTTACCAACAGCTCCAAGGTCACCACACTGTCACAGCCATTCGTGCCCGCTACCGTATCTATGTACGTACCCGACATGCTGTATGACGTGCCATTAAAGTCATAGATCTCTCCTTCACAAATCGTATCCTGCACCGTCTCAGTATTGATCGGCAACACCGTCAAGTACATCGTCACGACACTGTCGCAACCAATACTGCTGGTCGTCGTAAAGCTCACCGTATCACTCTCGCTCAACGTCTGGCCATCAAACACAATCGACTCGCCAGCACATATGCTGTCCGTCAAATCTGTTCGCAATATATCCAGCACCGTCAAGTTGATCGTCACTACACTGTCACAGCCATTGATTGTGCTAAACATCGCCGTGTACGTCCCAGCACTATCCAATTGCTGACCATCAAAACTGTATGTCGTACCCTCACAAATCTGCTCATCAAAGCTGTGGTCATACGTCGGATATACCGTCAGGTTAACCGTCAGTATGCTGTCGCAACCCGTCGCGCTCACCAACGTATCCACACACGTACCCGTGCTGTCTAATTGCCGGGTGCCAAAGGTGTAAGTCACATCATCACAAATCGTCGTATCGTAGCTGTGGTACACCGTTGGATTTACCAACAACTCCAAGGTCACCACACTGTCACAGCCATTCGTGCCCGCCACCGTATCTATGTACGTACCCGATATGCTGTATAACGTGCCATTAAAGTCATAGATCTCTCCTTCACAAATCGTATCCTGCACCGTCTCTGTATTGATCGGCAACACCGTCAAGTACATCGTCACGACACTATCACAGCCAATACTGCTGGTCGTGGTGAAGCTCACCGTATCACTCTGGCTCAACGTCTGGCCATCAAACACAATCGACTCGCCAGCACATATGCTATCCGTCAAATCTGTTCGCAGGATATCCAGCACCGTCAAGTTGATCGTCACTACACTGTCACAGCCATTGATCGTGCTAAACATCGCCGTGTACGTCCCTGCACTATCCAATTGCTGCCCATCAAAACTGTACGTCGTACCCTCACAAATCTGCTCATCAAAGCTGTGGTCATACGTCGGATATACCGTCAGGTTAACCGTCAGTATGCTGTCGCAACCCGTCGCGCTCACCAACGTATCCACATACGTACCTGTGCTGTCTAATTGCCGGGTGCCAAAGGTGTAGGTCACATCATCACAAATCGTCGTATCGTAGCTGTGGTACACCGTTGGATTTACCAACAGCTCCAAGGTCACCACACTGTCACAGCCATTCGTGCCCGCTACCGTATCTATGTACGTACCCGATATGCTGTATAACGTGCCATTGAAGTCATAGCTCTCTCCTTCACAGATCGTATCCTGCACCGTCTCGGTATTAATCGGCAACACCGTCAAGTACATCGTCACGACACTGTCACAACCAATACTGCTGGTCGTGGTGAAGCTCACCGTATCACTCTCGCTCAACGTCTGGCCATCAAACACAATCGACTCGCCAGCACATATGCTGTCCGTCAAATCTGTTCGCAGGATATCCAGCACCGTCAAGTTGATCGTCACTACACTGTCACAGCCATTGATCGTGCTAAACATCGCCGTGTATGTCCCTGCACTATCCAATTGCTGACCATCAAAACTGTACGTCGTACCCTCACAAATCTGCTCATCAAAGCTGTGGTCATACGTCGGATATACCGTCAGGTTAACCGTCAGTATGCTGTCGCAACCCGTCGCGCTCACCAACGTATCCACATACGTACCTGTGCTGTCTAATTGGAGGGTGCCAAAGGTGTAAGTCACATCTTCACAGATCGTCGTATCGTAGCTGTGGTACACCGTTGGATTTACCAACAACTCCAAGGTCACCACACTGTCACAGCCATTCGTGCCTGCCACCGTATCTATGTACGTACCCGATATGCTGTATAACGTGCCATTAAAGTCATAGATCTCTCCTTCACAAATCGTATCCTGCACCGTCTCGGTATTGATCGGCAACACCGTCAAGTACATCGTCACGACACTGTCACAACCAATACTGCTGGTCGTGGTGAAGCTCACCGTATCACTCTCGCTCAACGTCTGGCCATCAAACACAATCGACTCGCCAGCACATATGCTGTCCGTCAAATCTGTTCGCAGGATATCCAGCACCGTCAAGTTGATCGTCACTACACTGTCACAGCCATTGATCGTGCTAAACATCGCTGTGTACGTCCCTGCACTATCCAATTGCTGACCATCAAAACTGTACGTCGTACCCTCACAAATCTGCTCATCAAAGCTGTGGTCATACGTCGGATATACCGTCAGGTTAACCGTCAGTATGCTGTCGCAACCCGTCGCGCTCACCAACGTATCCACATACGTACCCGTGCTGTCTAATTGGCGAGTGCCAAAGGTGTAAGTCACATCATCACAAATCGTCGTATCGTAGCTGTGGTACACCGTTGGATTCACCAACAACTCCAAGGTCACCACACTGTCACAGCCATTCGTGCCCGCTACCGTATCTATGTACGTACCCGATATGCTGTATAACGTGCCATTAAAGTCATAGATCTCTCCTTCACAAATCGTATCCTGCACCGTCTCAGTATTGATCGGCAACACCGTCAAGTACATTGTCACGACACTGTCACAACCAATACTGCTGGTCGTGGTGAAGCTCACCGTATCACTGTCGCTCAACGTCTGGCCATCAAACACAATCGACTCGCCAGCACATATGCTATCCGTCAAATCTGTTCGCAGGATATCCAGCACCGTCAAGTTGATCGTCACTACACTGTCACAGCCATTGATCGTGCTAAACATCGCCGTGTACGTCCCTGCACTATCCAATTGCTGACCATCAAAACTGTACGTCGTACCCTCACAAATCTGCTCATCAAAGCTGTGGTCATACGTCGGATATACCGTCAGGTTAACCGTCAGTATGCTGTCGCAACCCGTCGCGCTCACCAACGTATCCACATACGTACCCGTGCTGTCTAATTGCCGGGTGCCAAAGGTGTAAGTCACATCATCACAAATCGTCGTATCGTAGCTGTGGTACACCGTTGGATTCACCAACAACTCCAAGGTCACCACACTGTCACAGCCATTCGTGCCCGCTACCGTATCTATGTACGTACCCGACATGCTGTATAACGTGCCATTAAAGTCATAGATCTCTCCTTCACAAATCGTATCCTGCACCGTCTCGGTATTGATCGGCAACACCGTCAAGTACATCGTCACGACACTATCACAACCAATACTGCTGGTCGTGGTGAAGCTCACCGTATCACTCTGGCTCAACGTCTGGCCATCAAACACAATCGACTCGCCAGCACATATGCTATCCGTCAAATCTGTTCGCAAGATATCCAGCACCGTCAAGTTGATCGACACTACACTGTCACAGCCATTGATCGTCCTAAACATCGCCGTGTATGTCCCTGCACTATCCAATTGCTGACCATCAAAACTGTACGTCGTACCCTCACAAATCTGCTCATCAAAGCTGTGGTCATACGTCGGATATACCGTCAGGTTAACCGTCAGTATGCTGTCGCAACCCGTCGCGCTCACCAACGTATCCACATACGTACCCGTGCTGTCTAATTGGCGAGTGCCAAAGGTGTAAGTCACATCATCACAAATCGTCGTATCGTAGCTGTGGTACACCGTTGGATTTACCAACAACTCCAAGGTCACCACACTGTCACAGCCATTCGTGCCCGCTACCGTATCTATGTACGTACCCGACATGCTGTATAACGTGCCATTAAAGTCATAGATCTCTCCTTCACAAATCGTATCCTGCACCGTCTCGGTATTAATCGGCAACACCGTCAAGTACATCGTCACGACACTATCACAACCAATACTGCTGGTCGTGGTGAAGCTCACCGTATCACTCTCGCTCAACGTCTGGCCATCAAACACAATCGACTCGCCAGCACATATGCTATCCGTCAAATCTGTTCGAAGGATATCCAGCACCGTCAAGTTGATCGTCACTACACTGTCACAGCCATTGATCGTGCTAAACATCGCCGTGTATGTCCCTGCACTATCCAATTGCTGACCATCTAAACTGTATGTCGTACCCTCACAAATCTGCTCATCAAAGCTGTGGTCATACGTCGGATATACCGTCAGGTTAACCGTCAGTATGCTGTCGCAACCCGTCGCACTCACCAACGTATCCACATACGTACCTGTACTGTCTAATTGCCGGGTGCCAAAGGTGTAGGTCACATCATCACAAATCGTCGTATCATAGCTGTGGTACACCGTTGGATTTACCAACAACTCCAAGGTCACCACACTGTCACAGCCATTCGTGCCCGCTACCGTATCTATGTACGTACCCGATATGCTGTATAACGTGCCATTAAAGTCATAGATCTCTCCTTCACAAATCGTATCCTGCACCGTCTCGGTATTAATCGGCAACACCGTCAAGTACATCGTCACGACACTATCACAACCAATACTGCTGGTCGTGGTGAAGCTCACCGTATCACTCTCGCTCAACGTCTGGCCATCGAACACAATCGACTCGCCAGCACATATGCTATCCGTCAAATCTGTTCGCAAGATATCCAGCACCGTCAAATTGATCGTCACTACACTGTCACAGCCATTGATCGTGCTAAACATCGCCGTGTACGTCCCAGCACTATCCAATTGCTGACCATCAAAACTGTATGTCGTACCCTCACAAATCTGCTCATCAAAGCTGTGGTCATACGTCGGATATACCGTCAGGTTAACCGTCAGTATGCTGTCGCAACCCGTCGCGCTCACCAACGTATCCACATACGTACCCGTGCTGTCTAATTGCCGGGTGCCAAAGGTGTAGGTCACATCATCACAAATCGTCGTATCGTAGCTGTGGTACACCGTTGGATTTACCAACAACTCCAAGGTCACCACACTGTCACAGCCATTCGTGCCTGCCACTGTATCTATGTACGTACCCGATATGCTGTATAACGTGCCATTAAAGTCATAGATCTCTCCTTCACAAATCGTATCCTGCACCGTCTCGGTATTGATCGGCAACACCGTCAAGTACATCGTCACGACACTGTCACAACCAATACTGCTGGTCGTGGTGAAGCTCACCGTATCACTCTGGCTCAACGTCTGGCCATCAAACACAATCGACTCGCCAGCACATATGCTATCCGTCAAATCTGTTCGCAGGATATCCAGCACCGTCAAGTTGATCGTCACTACACTGTCACAGCCATTGATCGTGCTAAACATCGCCGTGTACGTCCCAGCACTATCCAATTGCTGACCATCAAAACTGTATGTCGTACCCTCACAAATCTGCTCATCAAAGCTGTGGTCATACGTCGGATATACCGTCAGGTTAACCGTCAGTATGCTGTCGCAACCCGTCGCGCTCACCAACGTATCCACATACGTACCCGTGCTGTCTAATTGCCGGGTGCCAAAGGTGTAAGTCACATCATCACAAATCGTCGTATCGTAGCTGTGGTACACCGTTGGATTTACCAACAACTCCAAGGTCACCACACTGTCACAGCCATTCGTGCCCGCCACCGTATCTATGTACGTACCCGATATGCTGTATAACGTGCCATTAAAGTCATAGATCTCTCCTTCACAAATCGTATCCTGCACCGTCTCTGTATTGATCGGCAACACCGTCAAGTACATCGTCACGACACTATCACAGCCAATACTGCTGGTCGTGGTGAAGCTCACCGTATCACTCTGGCTCAACGTCTGGCCATCAAACACAATCGACTCGCCAGCACATATGCTATCCGTCAAATCTGTTCGCAGGATATCCAGCACCGTCAAGTTGATCGTCACTACACTGTCACAGCCATTGATCGTGCTAAACATCGCCGTGTACGTCCCTGCACTATCCAATTGCTGACCATCAAAACTGTACGTCGTACCCTCACAAATCTGCTCATCAAAGCTGTGGTCATACGTCGGATATACCGTCAGGTTAACCGTCAGTATGCTGTCGCAACCCGTCGCGCTCACCAACGTATCCACATACGTACCCGTGCTGTCTAATTGCCGGGTGCCAAAGGTGTAGGTCACATCATCACAAATCGTCGTATCGTAGCTGTGGTACACCGTTGGATTTACCAACAACTCCAAGGTCACCACACTGTCACAGCCATTCGTGCCCGCTACCGTATCTATGTACGTACCCGATATGCTGTATAACGTGCCATTAAAGTCATAGATCTCTCCTTCACAAATCGTATCCTGCACCGTCTCGGTATTGATCGGCAACACCGTCAAGTACATCGTCACGACACTGTCACAGCCAATACTGCTGGTCGTGGTGAAGCTCACCGTATCACTCTGGCTCAACGTCTGGCCATCAAACACAATCGACTCGCCAGCACATATGCTGTCCGTCAAATCTGTTCGCAAGATATCCAGCACCGTCAAATTGATCGTCACTACACTGTCACAGCCATTGATCGTGCTAAACATCGCCGTGTACGTCCCAGCACTATCCAATTGCTGACCATCAAAACTGTACGTCGTACCCTCACAAATCTGCTCATCAAAGCTGTGGTCATACGTCGGATATACCGTCAGGTTAACCGCCAGTATGCTGTCGCAACCCGTCGCGCTCACCAACGTATCCACATACGTACCTGTGCTGTCTAATTGCCGGGTGCCAAAGGTGTAAGTCACATCATCACAGATCGTCGTATCGTAGCTGTGGTGCACCGTTGGATTTACCAACAACTCCAAGGTCACGATGCTGTCACAGCCATCGATGGTTTGTATAGTGTCAGTATAAATTCCACTACTATTCAGGAATACTCCCAAGAAATCGTACGTTTCTCCGGCACATATCGTATCTGCAATTGTGGTAGAATACGTCGGGAACACTGTCAAATCAAAGCTGATAACACTATCACATCCGATAGAACTCTGCAATGTATCTCGATAAATACCTGTGCTATCAAGTGATTGTCCCATGAATTGCACCGTTTGTCCTGCACAAATGCTATCTGTCAATTCTGTATATAGTATATCCAGCACAACCAGATTAAGTGTGACCGCACTGTCGCAACCTTGGATCGTTTGAAGCACCGTATCATATTGACCAGCTACACTCAAGATTTGGCCACTGAAGTTATAAGTGCTTCCATCACAGATTTGCTCATCAATGGTCACATCGTAGGTCGGATTCACTGTGAGATTAACTGTCAAGATGCTATCACAACCTGTCGCACTAACCAGCGTATCCACATAAGTGCCCGTACTATCCAGTACATTGCTTCCAAACACAAATGTTTCACTATCGCATATGGTCGTATCAAAGGTGTGTGCCAGTATCGGATTCACCACTAATTCTAGTGTAATCAAACTGTCACAACCATTGATTGTCGGCAAGGTGTCAAGGTATGTTCCGCTACTATCAAGAGGCGTTCCCAAGAAATCATAGACTATTCCGGCACATATTGTATCTGTAATCGTAGTTGTATAGGTCGGGAAGACGGTCAAATCAAAGGTGATGACACTGTCACATCCTATGGTACTTTGCAAGGTGTCTCGATAAATACCGGTGCTATCAAGTGATTGCCCCATGAACTGCACCGTTTGTCCTGCGCAAATGCTATCTGTCAGATCGGTGTACAATATATCTAGCACAACCAGATTAAGAGTGACCATACTATCGCAACCATGGATGGTTTGAAGCACCGTGTCGTACTGACCAGCTACACTCAAAATCTGACCATTGAAGTTATAAGAGCTTCCATCACAGATTTGCTCGTCAATGGTCACATCGTAGGTCGGATTCACTGTAAGGTTTACAGTCAAGATACTATCACATCCCGTGGCACTTGCTAGGGTATCTACATAAGTGCCCGTACTGTCCAGGATGTTACTGCCAAACACAAATGTCTCGCTGTCGCATATGATGGTATCAAAAGTGTGTGTCACTGTTGGATTTACGAGGAGGTCCAATGTAACTACACTGTCACAACCATTTATTGTTTGCAAAGTATCAATGAAAGTACCGGAGCTATCAAGGATCGTTCCTAGGAAGTCGTATTCTTCGCCCTCACATATGGTATCCGCGATTGAAGTAGCGTAAGTTGGGTACACAGTAAGATCGAAGGTGACCACACTATCGCACCCAATCGAACTTACTAAAGTATCTTGATAAATCCCTGTACTATCAAGTATTTCAGTACCAAAAACAATTGACTCACCCATGCAGATACTATCACTTAGATCTGTATAAAGAATTTCTAATACCTCCAGTTGTAAAATGACAATACTGTCACAACCTTGGCTTGTTAGCAGGGAGTCAACATATGTACCTGCCGAATCAATCAACTGGCCGTTGAAATCATATTGCTGTCCATCACAAATTTGTTGATAAAGAATGGTGGAATCTGGCAAATTCAAAATTAATTCTAGTGAATCAGACACTACGTTACAAGCCAAATTGCCAATATTACCAATGTTGTCAGCGATGATTAATCGATAAAAACCAGCATCTGCAAGCGTAACTCCATTTAGTACATAAGGTAATGTGGTTGCACCAGGAATATTATTCCACGTTACACCATCAAAGTATTGCCATTGATATGCTGGATTTGGATAATTTGATGTCACCGTCCCATCAAGGCTCACATCACCGTTCAAACAAATGGGATTTGGATTTATTTCAATTGCGACCTCAGGCTGACATCCTTGTACCGTGATAATTTGTGTATCACGAACCTCATTCGAGCAATCGTCAATTCCTACCCAAATCCTTTGCAATAAATATTCGTTCTCACATATTCCAGGTAAAGTATCTTCTGTGAAGGTAAGTGAAACCGTATCGCAATTGTCAGAGGCTGTAATCTCCAGTCCCAATGCTGGTGTAGGTGGTACACCATTGCAAGGCACGATTGTATCTGCAGGTACATTATTTATTATCGGTGCGCTCAAATCTTCTATGGTAATAGTCTGTATGCAGTTTGAAGTATTACCACATTCGTCTTGAGCCTGCCAAACTCTATAAAGCGTTGAATTACCACCACAAGCTCCCGAAACCAAACTATCTTGAAATGTAATGGCAGGTAATGGACCACAGTTATCGACGGCTGTTGCTACGCCAAGATCTGTAGTATCTGTAGACGCATCGCAGGCAATGGTTGTATCGGGTGGACAAGAAATGATAGGCAAGCTTGTATCTTGAACAGTAATTATTTGCAAGCATTCCGAAATATTGAGGCATTCATCTTGAGCTATCCAGGTACGATAAATGGTGTAATTGCCACCACAAGAGGTATTGCCGATGCTATCGTTAAATGTGACGATCGGTAAAGGTCCACAATTATCAGTGGCTGTGGCAGCTCCCAAGGTGGATGTATCGGTAGGTTCATCACAATTTACTAAAGCATCAGGTGGACAATTAATGATTGGGAGACTTGTATCCTGGATCACAATTGTCTGAATACAGGTTGATTCATTGCCACAAGCATCGACAGCCACCCAAGTTCTTTCAATTACCTGGTCACCGACGCAGCTGCCATTCGTTACATTATCTGAATATGATACCTGGGAGGACGAACAATTGTCTATAGCCACTGCTACCCCTAAGCTAAGGGTATCTGTCGGACCATCACAATCGATGGTGGTATCTGCTGGGCAAATTAAACTAGGGGGAATGGAGTCTTGAATCGTAATCAGTTGTCGACAACTATCAAGATTTCGGCAACTGTCATATGCGATCCAAGTCCTTTCGATGACGATCGGACATTCGCTGTTGGTTATGATATCGAAATAAATAATTTCTTGGATTCCACAAATGTCTCCGGCAGTTCCTGAAGTGAGTCCTTCGTAGATAAACTCATCTAGGGCAACGCTATCTTCGCTGAATGCAAAGCCCGTAGCCGCCAACACATCATCGGTGTTGCAACCATCTGCCTCTACATCTACCGGACAGACAATCGTGGGCAGCATCGTATCTTGAACCGTAATCGTTTGTAGGCTGGTTTGGGTGTTGAGACATGTATCAAAAACCGTCCACGTTCTGGTAATCTGGATCGGACAACTCGCATTGGTGATCACATCGTAGTAGGCCACCTGTAGTACCCCACAGTTGTCATTGGCATCACTAACTGCATCGGTCGCATCGTAGGTCGCTTCATCCATGAACACACTGTCGGTGCTGAACGCCCATCCCGTAGCCGCCAGTACATCATCGGTGCTACAACCATCTGCCTCTACATCTACCGGACAGACAATGGTGGGCAGCATCGTATCTTGAATCGTGATCAGCTGCTCGCAGAACTGTGTGTTTAGACAACTGTCAAACACCGTCCACGTTCTGGTGATCTGAATCGGACAACTCGCATTGGTGATCACATCGTAGTACGCTACCTGTAGTACCCCACAGTTGTCATTGGCATCACTAACTGCATCGGTCGCATCGTAGGTCGCTTCATCCATGAACACACTGTCGGTGCTGAACGCCCAACCCGTAGCCGCCAATACATCATCCGTGCTGCAGCCATCTGCCTCTACATCCACCGGACAGACAATGGTGGGCAGCATTGTATCTTGAATCGTGATCAACTGCTCACAGAACTGCGTGTTCAGACAACTGTCAAACACCGTCCACGTTCTGGTAATCTGGATCGGACAACTCGCATTGGTGATTACATCGTAGTACGCTACCTGCAGCACCCCACAGTTGTCATTGGCATCACTAACTGCATCGGTCGCATCGTAGGTCGCTTCATCCATGAACACACTGTCGGTGCTGAACGCCCATCCCGTAGCCGCCAATACATCATCGGTGTTGCAACCATCTGCCTCTACATCTATCGGACAGACAATCGTGGGCAGCATCGTATCTTGAATCGTGATCAACTGCTCGCAGAACTGCGTGTTCAGACAACTGTCAAACACCGTCCACGTTCTGGTGATCTGAATCGGACAACTTGCGTTGGTTACTACATCGTAGTACGCTACCTGTAGTACCCCACAGTTGTCATTGGCATCACTAACTGCATCGGTCGCATCGTAGGTCGCTTCATCCATGAACACACTGTCGGTGCTGAACGCCCAACCCGTAGCCGCCAACACATCATCGGTGTTGCAGCCATCTGCCTCTACATCTACCGGACAGACAATGGTGGGCAGCATCGTATCTTGAATCGTAATCAATTGCTCGCAGAACTGTGTGTTCAGACAACTGTCAAACACCGTCCACGTTCGTGTGATCTGAATCGGACAACTCGCATTGGTGATTACATCGTAATAGGCTACCTGTAGTACCCCACAGTTGTCATTGGCATCACTAACTGCATCGGTCGCATCGTAGGTCGCTTCATCCATGAACACACTGTCGGTGCTGAACGACCATCCCGTAGCCGCCAACACATCATCCGTGCTACAGCCATCCGCCTCTACATCTACCGGACAGACAATCGTGGGCAGCATCGTATCTTGAATCGTGATCAACTGCTCACAGAACTGCGTGTTCAGACAACTGTCAAACACCGTCCACGTTCGGGTGATCTGGATCGGACAACTCGCATTGATTACTACATCGTAATAGGCTACCTGTAGTACCCCACAGTTGTCATTGGCATCACTAACTGCATCAGTCGCATCGTAGGTCGCTTCATCCATGAACACACTGTCGGTGCTGAACGCCCAACCCGTAGCCGCCAATACATCATCCGTGCTGCAACCATCTGCCTCTACATCTATCGGACAGACAATCGTGGGTAGCATCGTATCTTGAATCGTGATCAACTGCTCGCAGAACTGCGTATTCAGACAACTGTCAAACACCGTCCACGTTCTGGTGATCTGGATCGGGCAACTTGCGTTGGTTACTACATCGTAGTACGCTACCTGTAGTACCCCACAGTTGTCATTGGCATCACTAACTACATCAGTCGCATCGTAGGTCGCCTCATCCATGAACACACTGTCGGTGCTGAACGCCCAACCCGTAGCCGCCAACACATCATCCGTGTTGCAACCATCTGCCTCTACATCTATCGGACAGACAATCGTGGGCAGCATCGTATCTTGAATCGTGATCAACTGCTCGCAGAACTGCGTGTTCAGACAACTGTCAAACACCGTCCACGTTCTGGTGATCTGAATCGGACAACTCGCATTGGTAATTACATCGTAGTACGCTACCTGCAACACCCCACAGTTGTCATTGGCATCACTAACTGCATCGGTCGCATCGTAGGTCGCTTCATCCATGAACACACTGTCGGTGCTGAACGCCCAACCCGTGGCCGCCAATACATCATCAGTGCTGCAGCCATCTGCCTCTACATCTATCGGACAGACAATCGTGGGCAGCATCGTATCTTGAATCGTGATCAACTGCTCACAGAACTGCGTGTTCAGACAACTGTCAAACACCGTCCACGTTCTGGTGATCTGGATCGGACAACTCGCATTGGTGATTACATCGTAGTACGCTACCTGCAGTACCCCACAGTTGTCATTGGCATCACTAACTGCATCGGTCGCATCGTAGGTCGCTTCATCCATGAACACACTGTCGGTGCTGAATGCCCAACCCGTGGCCGCCAATACATCATCGGTGCTGCAGCCATCTGCCTCTACATCTATCGGACAGACAATGGTGGGCAGCATCGTATCTTGAATCGTGATCAACTGCTCACAGAACTGCGTGTTCAGACAACTGTCAAACACCGTCCACGTTCGTGTGATCTGGATCGGACAACTTGCGTTGGTTACTACATCGTAGTACGCCACCTGAAGTACCCCACAGTTGTCATTGGCATCACTAACTGCATCGGTCGCATCGTAGGTCGCTTCATCCATGAACACACTGTCGGTGCTGAACCCCCATCCCGTAGCCGCCAGTACATCATCGGTGCTACACCCATCCGCCTCTACATCTATCGGACAGACGATGGTGGGCAGCATCGTATCTTGAATCGTGATCAACTGCTCACAGAACTGTGTGTTCAGACAACTGTCAGACACCGTCCACGTTCTGGTGATCTGGATCGGACAACTCGCATTGGTAATCACATCGTAGTACGCTACCTGCAAGACGCCGCAATTATCATTGGCATCACTAACTGCATCGGTCGCATCGTAAGTCGCTTCGTCCATGAACACACTGTCGGTGCTGAACGCCCATCCCGTAGCCGCTAATACATCATCCGTGCTACACCCATCCGCCTCTACATCTATCGGACAGACAATGGTGGGCAGCATCGTATCTTGAATCGTAATCAACTGCTCGCAGAACTGCGTGTTCAGACAACTGTCAAACACCGTCCACGTTCGTGTGATCTGGATCGGACAACTCGCATTGGTGATTACATCGTAGTACGCTACCTGTAGCACCCCACAGTTGTCATTGGCATCACTAACTGCATCGGTCGCATCGTAGGTCACTTCATCCATGAACACACTGTCGGTGCTGAACGCCCATCCCGTAGCCGCCAATACATCATCGGTGCTACAGCCATCTGCCTCTACATCTATCGGACAGACAATCGTGGGTAGCATCGTATCTTGAATCGTGATCAACTGCTCGCAGAACTGCGTGTTCAGACAACTGTCAAACACCGTCCACGTTCGGGTGATCTGGATCGGACAACTCGCATTGGTTACTACATCGTAATAGGCTACCTGTAGTACCCCACAGTTGTCATTGGCATCACTAACTGCATCAGTCGCATCGTAGGTCGCCTCATCCATGAACACACTGTCGGTGCTGAACGCCCAACCCGTAGCCGCCAATACATCATCCGTGCTGCAACCATCTGCCTCTACATCTATCGGACAGACAATCGTGGGTAGCATCGTATCTTGAATCGTGATCAACTGCTCGCAGAACTGCGTATTCAGACAACTGTCAAACACCGTCCACGTTCGGGTGATCTGGATCGGGCAACTTGCGTTGGTTACTACATCGTAGTACGCTACCTGTAGTACCCCACAGTTGTCATTGGCATCACTAACTACATCAGTCGCATCGTAGGTCGCCTCATCCATGAACACACTGTCGGTGCTGAACGCCCAACCCGTAGCCGCCAACACATCATCCGTGTTGCAACCATCTGCCTCTACATCTATCGGACAGACAATCGTGGGCAGCATCGTATCTTGAATCGTGATCAACTGCTCGCAGAACTGCGTGTTCAGACAACTGTCAAACACCGTCCACGTTCTGGTGATCTGAATCGGACAACTCGCATTGGTAATTACATCGTAGTACGCTACCTGCAACACCCCACAGTTGTCATTGGCATCACTAACTGCATCGGTCGCATCGTAGGTCGCCTCATCCATGAACACACTGTCGGTGCTGAACGCCCAACCCGTAGCCGCCAATACATCATCCGTGCTACAGCCATCTGCCTCTACATCTACCGGACAAGTGATTAATGGCAGCATCGTATCTTGAATCGTGATCAATTG
Organism: Saprospiraceae bacterium; assembly: GCA_965223215.1. GTDB lineage: Bacteria > Bacteroidota > Bacteroidia > Chitinophagales > Saprospiraceae > JABDMH01. The sequence goes on from CBDCVZ010000010.1 coordinate 3,390,612, forward strand.
CTCGCAGAACTGCGTGTTCAGACAACTGTCAAACACCGTCCACGTTCTGGTGATCTGAATCGGACAACTCGCATTGGTAATTACATCGTAGTAGGCTACCTGCAAGACTCGGCAATTATCGTTGGCATCACTAACTGCATCGGTCGCATCGTAGGTCGCTTCATCCATGAACACACTGTCGGTGCTGAACGCCCAACCCGTAGCTGCCAACACATCATCCGTGCTGCAGCCATCTGCCTCTACATCCACCGGACAGACAATGGTGGGTAGCATCGTATCTTGAATCGTAATCAATTGCTCGCAGAACTGTGTGTTCAGACAACTGTCAAACACCGTCCACGTTCGTGTGATCTGAATCGGACAACTCGCATTGGTAATCACATCGTAGTACGCTACCTGCAAGACTCCGCAATTATCATTGGCATCACTAACTGCATCGGTCGCATCGTAAGTCGCTTCGTCCATGAACACACTGTCGGTGCTGAACGCCCAACCCGTAGCCGCTAATACATCATCCGTGCTGCAGCCATCTGCCTCTACATCTACCGGACAGACAATCGTGGGCAGCATCGTATCTTGAATCGTGATCAACTGCTCGCAGAACTGCGTGTTCAGACAACTGTCAAACACCGTCCACGTTCGTGTGATCTGAATCGGACAACTCGCATTGGTAATCACATCGTAGTACGCTACCTGCAAGACTCCGCAATTATCATTGGCATCACTAACTGCATCGGTCGCATCGTAAGTCGCTTCGTCCATGAACACACTGTCGGTGCTGAACGCCCAACCCGTAGCCGCTAATACATCATCCGTGCTGCAGCCATCTGCCTCTACATCTACCGGACAGACAATCGTGGGCAGCATCGTATCTTGAATCGTGATCAACTGCTCGCAGAACTGCGTGTTCAGACAACTGTCAAACACCGTCCACGTTCTGGTGATCTGAATCGGACAACTCGCATTGGTAATCACATCGTAGTAGGCTACCTGCAAGACTCCGCAATTATCGTTGGCATCACTAACTGCATCGGTCGCATCGTAGATCGCTTCATCCATGAACACACTGTCGGTGCTGAACGCCCAACCCGTAGCCGCCAGTACATCATCGGTGTTGCAGCCATCTGCCTCTACATCTATCGGACAGACAATCGTGGGCAGCATCGTATCTTGAATCGTAATCAACTGCTCGCAGAACTGCGTGTTTAGACAACTGTCAAACACCGTCCACGTTCTGGTGATCTGGATCGGACAACTCGCATTGGTAATTACATCGTAGTACGCTACCTGTAGCACCCCACAGTTGTCAATGGCATCACTAACTGCATCGGTCGCATCGTAGGTCGCCTCATCCATGAACACACTGTCGGTGCTGAACGCCCAACCCGTAGCCGCCAACACATCATCCGTGCTACACCCATCTGCCTCTACATCTACCGGACAGACAATCGTGGGCAGCATCGTATCTTGAATCGTGATCAACTGCTCGCAGAACTGCGTGTTCAGACAACTGTCAAACACCGTCCACGTTCGGGTGATCTGAATCGGACAACTCGCATTGGTGATTACATCGTAGTACGCTACCTGCAGTACCCCACAGTTGTCATTGGCATCACTAACTGCATCGGTCGCATCGTAGGTCGCCTCATCCATGAAAACACTGTCGGTGCTGAATGCCCAACCCGTAGCCGCCAATACATCATCGGTGTTGCAGCCATCTGCCTCTACATCTACCGGACAGACAATCGTGGGCAGCATCGTATCTTGAATCGTAATCAACTGCTCGCAGAACTGCGTGTTCAGACAACTGTCAAACACCGTCCACGTTCTGGTGATCTGAATCGGACAACTCGCATTGGTGATTACATCGTAGTACGCTACCTGTAGCACTCCACAGTTGTCATTGGCATCACTAACTGCATCGGTCGCATCGTAGGTCGCTTCATCCATGAACACACTGTCGGTGCTGAACGCCCATCCCGTAGCCGCCAAGACATCATCGGTACTGCAGCCATCTGCCTCTACATCCACCGGACAGACAATCGTGGGCAGCATTGTATCTTGAATCGTGATCAACTGCTCGCAGAACTGCGTGTTTAGACAACTGTCAAACACCGTCCACGTTCTGGTGATCTGAATCGGACAACTCGCATTGGTGATCACATCGTAGTAGGCCACCTGCAACACCCCACAGTTGTCATTGGCATCACTAACTGCATCGGTCGCATCGTAGGTCGCTTCATCCATGAACACACTGTCGGTGCTGAACGACCAACCCGTAGCCGCCAATACATCATCGGTGCTGCAACCATCTGCCTCTACATCTACCGGACAGACAATCGTGGGCAGCATCGTATCTTGAATCGTGATCAACTGCTCGCAGAACTGCGTGTTCAGACAACTGTCAAACACCGTCCACGTTCGTGTGATCTGAATCGGACAACTCGCATTGGTAATCACATCGTAGTACGCTACCTGTAGTACCCCACAGTTGTCATTGGCATCACTAACTGCATCGGTCGCATCGTAGGTCGCTTCATCCATGAACACACTGTCGGTGCTGAATGCCCAACCCGTAGCCGCCAACACATCATCGGTGTTGCAACCATCTGCCTCTACATCTACCGGACAGACAATCGTGGGCAGCATCGTATCTTGAACCGTAATCGTTTGTAGGCAGGTTTGGGTGTTGAGACATGTATCAAAAACCGTCCACGTTCTTTCAATGATGATCGGACAGCTTGTGTTGGTGATCACGTCGTAGTAGGCCACCTGCAAGATTCCACAGTTGTCATTGGCATCACTAACTGCATCGGTCGCATCGTAGGTCGCCTCATCCATGAACACACTGTCGGTGCTGAACGCCCAACCCGTAGCCGCCAATACATCATCCGTGCTGCAGCCATCTGCCTCTACATCTACCGGACAGACAATGGTGGGCAGCATCGTATCTTGAATCGTGATCAGCTGCTCGCAGAACTGTGTGTTTAGACAACTGTCAAACACCGTCCACGTTCTGGTGATCTGAATCGGACAACTCGCATTGGTTACTACATCGTAGTACGCTACCTGTAGTACCCCACAGTTGTCATTGGCATCACTAACTGCATCGGTCGCATCGTAGGTCGCTTCATCCATGAACACACTGTCGGTGCTAAACGCCCAACCCGTAGCCGCCAATACATCATCCGTGCTGCAGCCATCTGCCTCTACATCCACCGGACAGACAATCGTGGGCAGCATCGTATCTTGAATCGTGATCAACTGCTCGCAGAACTGCGTGTTCAGACAACTGTCAAACACCGTCCACGTTCTGGTGATCTGAATCGGACAACTCGCATTGGTGATTACATCGTAGTACGCTACCTGCAAGACTCCGCAATTATCATTGGCATCACTAACTACATCAGTCGCATCGTAGGTCGCCTCATCCATGAAAACACTGTCGGTGCTGAACGCCCAACCCGTAGCCGCCAATACATCATCCGTGCTGCAGCCATCTGCCTCTACATCCACCGGACAGACAATGGTGGGTAGCATCGTATCTTGAATCGTGATCAACTGCTCGCAGAACTGTGTGTTCAGACAACTGTCAAACACCGTCCACGTTCGGGTAATCTGAATCGGACAACTCGCATTGGTAATTACATCGTAGTACGCTACCTGTAGCACCCCACAGTTGTCATTGGCATCACTAACTGCATCGGTCGCATCGTAGGTCGCTTCATCCATGAACACACTGTCGGTGCTGAACGCCCAACCCGTAGCCGCCAATACATCATCCGTGTTGCAGCCATCTGCCTCTACATCTATCGGACAGACAATCGTGGGCAGCATCGTATCCTGAATCGTGATCAACTGCTCGCAGAACTGTGTGTTCAGACAACTGTCAAACACCGTCCACGTTCTGGTAATCTGGATCGGACAACTCGCATTGGTGATCACATCGTAGTACGCTACCTGCAGTACCCCACAGTTGTCATTGGCATCACTAACTGCATCGGTCGCATCGTAGGTCGCTTCATCCATGAACACACTGTCGGTGCTGAACGCCCAACCCGTAGCCGCCAATACATCATCCGTGCTGCAACCATCTGCCTCTACATCTATCGGACAGACAATCGTGGGTAGCATCGTATCTTGAATCGTGATCAACTGCTCGCAGAACTGTGTGTTCAGACAACTGTCAAACACCGTCCACGTTCGGGTGATCTGGATCGGGCAACTTGCGTTGGTTACTACATCGTAGTACGCTACCTGTAGTACCCCACAGTTGTCATTGGCATCACTAACTGCATCGGTCGCATCGTAGGTCGCTTCATCCATGAACACACTGTCGGTGCTGAACGCCCATCCCGTAGCCGCCAATACATCATCGGTGTTGCAACCATCTGCCTCTACATCTATCGGACAGACAATCGTGGGCAGCATCGTATCTTGAATCGTGATCAACTGCTCGCAGAACTGTGTGTTCAGACAACTGTCAAACACCGTCCACGTTCGGGTAATCTGAATCGGACAACTCGCATTGGTTACTACATCGTAGTACGCTACCTGTAGCACCCCACAGTTGTCATTGGCATCACTAACTGCATCGGTCGCATCGTAGGTCGCTTCATCCATGAACACACTGTCGGTGCTGAACGCCCATCCCGTAGCCGCCAATACATCATCCGTGCTGCAACCATCTGCCTCTACATCTATCGGACAGACAATCGTGGGTAGCATCGTATCTTGAATCGTGATCAACTGCTCGCAGAACTGTGTGTTCAGACAACTGTCAAACACCGTCCACGTTCGGGTGATCTGGATCGGGCAACTTGCGTTGGTTACTACATCGTAGTACGCTACCTGTAGTACCCCACAGTTGTCATTGGCATCACTAACTGCATCGGTCGCATCGTAGGTCGCTTCATCCATGAACACACTGTCGGTGCTGAACGCCCATCCCGTAGCCGCCAATACATCATCGGTGTTGCAACCATCTGCCTCTACATCTATCGGACAGACAATCGTGGGCAGCATCGTATCTTGAATCGTGATCAACTGCTCGCAGAACTGTGTGTTCAGACAACTGTCAAACACCGTCCACGTTCGGGTAATCTGAATCGGACAACTCGCATTGGTTACTACATCGTAGTACGCTACCTGTAGCACCCCACAGTTGTCATTGGCATCACTAACTGCATCGGTCGCATCGTAGGTCGCTTCATCCATGAACACACTGTCGGTGCTGAACGCCCATCCCGTAGCCGCCAATACATCATCCGTGTTGCACCCATCTGCCTCTACATCTATCGGACAGACAATCGTGGGCAGCATCGTATCTTGAATCGTGATCAACTGCTCACAGAACTGTGTGTTCAGACAACTGTCAAACACCGTCCACGTTCGGGTAATCTGGATCGGACAACTCGCATTGGTAATTACATCGTAGTACGCTACCTGTAGCACCCCACAGTTGTCATTGGCATCACTAACTGCATCGGTCGCATCGTAGGTCGCCTCGTCCATGAACACACTGTCGGTGCTGAACGACCAACCCGTAGCCGCCAATACATCATCGGTGTTGCAGCCATCTGCCTCTACATCTATCGGACAGACAATCGTGGGCAGCATCGTATCTTGAATCGTAATCAACTGCTCGCAGAACTGTGTGTTCAGACAACTGTCAAACACCGTCCACGTTCGGGTGATCTGGATCGGACAACTCGCATTGGTAATTACATCGTAGTACGCTACCTGCAACACCCCACAGTTGTCATTGGCATCACTAACTGCATCGGTCGCATCGTAGGTCGCTTCGTCCATGAACACACTGTCGGTGCTAAACGCCCAACCCGTAGCCGCCAACACATCATCCGTGTTGCAGCCATCTGCCTCTACATCTATCGGACAGACAATCGTGGGTAGCATCGTATCTTGAATCGTGATCAACTGCTCGCAGAACTGTGTGTTCAGACAACTGTCAAACACCGTCCACGTTCGGGTGATCTGAATCGGACAACTCGCATTGGTGATTACATCGTAGTACGCTACCTGCAAGACTCCACAGTTGTCATTGGCATCACTAACTGCATCGGTCGCATCGTAGGTCGCCTCATCCATGAACACACTGTCGGTGCTGAACGCCCAACCCGTAGCCGCCAACACATCATCCGTGTTGCAGCCATCTGCCTCTACATCTATCGGACAGACAATCGTGGGCAGCATCGTATCTTGAATCGTAATCAACTGCTCGCAGAACTGTGTGTTCAGACAACTGTCAAACACCGTCCACGTTCGGGTAATCTGAATCGGACAACTCGCATTGGTGATCACATCGTAGTAGGCCACCTGCAACACCCCACAGTTGTCATTGGCATCACTAACTGCATCGGTCGCATCGTAGGTCGCTTCATCCATGAACACACTGTCGGTGCTGAACGCCCAACCCGTAGCCGCCAACACATCATCCGTGCTACACCCATCTGCCTCTACATCTATCGGACAGACAATCGTGGGTAGCATCGTATCTTGAATCGTGATCAACTGCTCGCAGAACTGCGTGTTCAGACAACTGTCAAACACCGTCCACGTTCTGGTGATCTGAATCGGACAACTCGCATTGGTAATTACATCGTAGTACGCTACCTGTAGCACCCCACAGTTGTCATTGGCATCACTAACTGCATCGGTCGCATCGTAGGTCGCCTCATCCATGAACACACTGTCGGTGCTGAACGCCCAACCTGTAGCCGCCAACACATCATCGGTGCTACAGCCATCTGCCTCTACATCTATCGGACAGACAATGGTGGGCAGCATCGTATCTTGAATCGTGATCAACTGCTCGCAGAACTGCGTGTTCAGACAACTGTCAAACACCGTCCACGTTCGGGTAATCTGAATCGGACAACTCGCATTGGTGATTACATCGTAGTACGCTACCTGCAACACCCCACAGTTGTCATTGGCATCACTAACTGCATCGGTCGCATCGTAGGTCGCTTCATCCATGAAAACACTGTCGGTGCTGAACGCCCAACCCGTAGCCGCCAACACATCATCGGTGTTGCAGCCATCTGCCTCTACATCTACCGGACAGACAATCGTGGGTAGCATCGTATCTTGAATCGTGATCAACTGCTCGCAGAACTGTGTGTTTAGACAACTGTCAAACACCGTCCACGTTCGGGTAATCTGAATCGGACAACTCGCATTGGTGATTACATCGTAGTAGGCCACCTGTAGCACCCCACAGTTGTCATTGGCATCACTAACTGCATCGGTCGCATCGTAGGTCGCTTCGTCCATGAACACACTGTCGGTGCTGAACGACCATCCCGTAGCTGCCAATACATCATCGGTGCTGCAACCATCTGCCTCTACATCTACCGGACAGACAATCGTGGGTAGCATCGTATCTTGAATCGTGATCAACTGCTCGCAGAACTGTGTGTTCAGACAACTGTCAAACACCGTCCACGTTCGGGTAATCTGAATCGGACAACTCGCATTGGTGATCACATCGTAGTACGCTACCTGCAAGACCCCACAGTTGTCATTGGCATCACTAACTGCATCGGTCGCATCGTAGGTCGCTTCATCCATGAACACACTGTCGGTGCTAAACGCCCAACCCGTAGCCGCCAATACATCATCGGTACTACACCCATCCGCCTCTACATCTATCGGACAGACGATGGTGGGCAGCATCGTATCTTGAATCGTGATCAACTGCTCACAGAACTGCGTGTTCAGACAACTGTCAAACACCGACCACGTTCTGGTAATCTGGATCGGACAACTCGCATTGGTGATCACATCGTAGTAGGCCACCTGTAGTACCCCACAGTTGTCATTGGCATCACTAACTGCATCGGTCGCATCGTAGGTCGCTTCATCCATGAACACACTGTCGGTGCTGAACGCCCATCCCGTAGCCGCCAACACATCATCGGTGCTACAACCATCTGCCTCTACATCTACCGGACAGACAATGGTGGGCAGCATCGTATCTTGAATCGTGATCAACTGCTCGCAGAACTGTGTGTTCAGACAACTGTCAAACACCGTCCACGTTCGGGTAATCTGAATCGGACAACTCGCATTGGTGATCACATCGAAGTAGGCTACCTGTAGCACCCCACAGTTGTCATTGGCATCACTAACTGCATCGGTCGCATCGTAGGTCGCTTCATCCATGAACACACTGTCGGTGCTAAACGCCCATCCCGTAGCCGCCAATACATCATCCGTGTTGCAGCCATCTGCCTCTACATCTATCGGACAGACAATGGTGGGCAGCATCGTATCTTGAATCGTGATCAACTGCTCACAGAACTGCGTGTTCAGACAACTGTCAAACACCGTCCACGTTCGGGTAATCTGAATCGGACAACTCGCATTGGTGATCACATCGTAGTAGGCCACCTGCAACACCCCACAGTTGTCATTGGCATCACTAACTGCATCGGTCGCATCGTAGGTCGCTTCATCCATGAACACACTGTCGGTGCTGAACGCCCAACCCGTAGCCGCCAATACATCATCGGTGCTGCAACCATCCGCCTCTACATCTATCGGACAGACAATGGTGGGCAGCATCGTATCTTGAATCGTGATCAACTGCTCGCAGAACTGCGTGTTCAGACAACTGTCAAACACCGTCCACGTTCGTGTGATCTGAATCGGACAACTCGCATTGGTGATCACATCGTAGTAGGCCACCTGCAACACCCCACAGTTGTCATTGGCATCACTAACTGCATCGGTCGCATCGTAGGTCGCTTCATCCATGAACACACTGTCGGTGCTGAACGACCAACCCGTAGCCGCCAATACATCATCGGTGCTGCAACCATCTGCCTCTACATCTATCGGACAGACAATCGTGGGCAGCATCGTATCTTGAATCGTGATCAACTGCTCGCAGAACTGCGTGTTCAGACAACTGTCAAACACCGTCCACGTTCGTGTGATCTGAATCGGACAACTCGCATTGGTGATCACATCGTAGTACGCTACCTGCAACACTCCACAGTTGTCATTGGCATCACTAACTGCATCGGTCGCATCGTAGGTCGCCTCATCCATGAACACACTGTCGGTGCTGAACGACCAACCCGTAGCCGCCAATACATCATCCGTGTTGCAGCCATCTGCCTCTACATCCACCGGACAGACAATGGTGGGCAGCATCGTATCTTGAATCGTGATCAACTGCTCGCAGAACTGTGTGTTCAGACAACTGTCAAACACCGTCCACGTTCGTGTGATCTGAATCGGACAACTCGCATTGGTAATCACATCGTAGTACGCTACCTGCAAGACTCCACAGTTGTCATTGGCATCACTAACTGCATCGGTCGCATCGTAGGTCGCTTCATCCATGAAAACACTGTCGGTGCTGAACGCCCAACCCGTAGCCGCCAATACATCATCCGTGCTGCACCCATCTGCCTCTACATCTATCGGACAGACAATGGTGGGCAGCATCGTATCTTGAATCGTGATCAACTGCTCACAGAACTGTGTGTTCAGACAACTGTCAAACACCGTCCACGTTCGGGTAATCTGGATCGGACAACTCGCATTGGTGATTACATCGTAGTAGGCCACCTGCAGTACCCCACAGTTGTCATTGGCATCACTAACTGCATCGGTCGCATCGTAGGTCGCTTCATCCATGAACACACTGTCGGTGCTGAACGCCCATCCCGTAGCCGCCAATACATCATCGGTGTTGCAACCATCTGCCTCTACATCTATCGGACAGACAATCGTGGGCAGCATCGTATCTTGAATCGTGATCAACTGCTCGCAGAACTGCGTGTTCAGACAACTGTCAAACACCGTCCACGTTCTGGTGATCTGAATCGGACAACTTGCGTTGGTTACTACATCGTAGTACGCTACCTGTAGTACCCCACAGTTGTCATTGGCATCACTAACTGCATCGGTCGCATCGTAGGTCGCTTCATCCATGAACACACTGTCGGTGCTGAACGCCCAACCCGTAGCCGCCAACACATCATCGGTGTTGCAGCCATCTGCCTCTACATCTACCGGACAGACAATGGTGGGCAGCATCGTATCTTGAATCGTAATCAATTGCTCGCAGAACTGTGTGTTCAGACAACTGTCAAACACCGTCCACGTTCGTGTGATCTGAATCGGACAACTCGCATTGGTGATTACATCGTAATAGGCTACCTGTAGTACCCCACAGTTGTCATTGGCATCACTAACTGCATCGGTCGCATCGTAGGTCGCTTCATCCATGAACACACTGTCGGTGCTGAACGACCATCCCGTAGCCGCCAACACATCATCCGTGCTACAGCCATCCGCCTCTACATCTACCGGACAGACAATCGTGGGCAGCATCGTATCTTGAATCGTGATCAACTGCTCACAGAACTGCGTGTTCAGACAACTGTCAAACACCGTCCACGTTCGGGTGATCTGGATCGGACAACTCGCATTGATTACTACATCGTAATAGGCTACCTGTAGTACCCCACAGTTGTCATTGGCATCACTAACTGCATCAGTCGCATCGTAGGTCGCTTCATCCATGAACACACTGTCGGTGCTGAACGCCCAACCCGTAGCCGCCAATACATCATCCGTGCTGCAACCATCTGCCTCTACATCTATCGGACAGACAATCGTGGGTAGCATCGTATCTTGAATCGTGATCAACTGCTCGCAGAACTGCGTATTCAGACAACTGTCAAACACCGTCCACGTTCTGGTGATCTGGATCGGGCAACTTGCGTTGGTTACTACATCGTAGTACGCTACCTGTAGTACCCCACAGTTGTCATTGGCATCACTAACTACATCAGTCGCATCGTAGGTCGCCTCATCCATGAACACACTGTCGGTGCTGAACGCCCAACCCGTAGCCGCCAACACATCATCCGTGTTGCAACCATCTGCCTCTACATCTATCGGACAGACAATCGTGGGCAGCATTGTATCCTGTACCGTAATCGTTTGTAGGCAGGTTTGGGTGTTGAGACACGTATCAAAAACCGTCCACGTTCTTTCAATGATGATCGGACAGCTTGTGTTGGTGATCACGTCGTAGTAGGCCACCTGCAAGACTCCACAGTTGTCAGATACCGTACCCGGAAAGGTCGCATTGCCCTCAAAGGTCGCTTCATCCATAAATATACTATCACTACTAAAAGCCCAGCCACCCGTGATGGCACTTACATCTCCCAAATTACAGCCATCTGCCTCAATATCTACCGGACAAGTGATTAATGGCAGCATCGTATCCTGTACCGTGATGGTCTGGATGCAAGATTGCGTGTTCATACACGTATCAAAGGCCGTCCACGTTCTTTCAATGATGATCGGACAGCTTGCATTGGTTACCACATCGTAATAGGCCACCTGCAAGACTCCACAGTTGTCGGATACCGTACCTGGGAAGGTCGCATTACCCTCAAAAGTGGCCTCATCCATAAATACGCTGTCGGTACTAAATACCCAGCCACCCGTGATGGCACTTACATCTCCCAAATTACAGCCATCTGCTTCAATATCTACCGGACAAGTGATTAATGGCAGCATCGTATCCTGTACCATGATGGTCTGGATGCAAGATTGCGTATTCATGCACGTATCAAAGGCCGTCCACGTTCTTTCAATGATGATCGGACAACTCGCACTGGTTACTACATCGTAATAGGCCACCTGCAAGACTCCACAGTTGTCGGATACCGTACCTGGGAAGGTCCCATTGCCTTCAAAAGTAGCCTCATCCATAAATACGCTGTCGGTACTAAACGCCCAGCCGCCAGTGATGGCGGTCACATCAGCTAACTCACAGCCATCTGCTTCGATGTCTACTGGACAGGTAATCAATGGCAACATCGTGTCTTGTACCGTAATGGTTTGTAGGCAGGTTTGGGTGTTGAAACACGTATCAAAAACTGTCCAGGTTCTTTCAATGATGATCGGACAATTCGCACTGGTTACTACATCGTAATAGGCCACCTGCAACACTCCACAGTTGTCAGATACCGTACCCGGGAAGGTCGGATTGCCCTCAAAAGTCGCCTCATCCATAAATACACTGTCGGTACTAAACGCCCAGCCGCCAGTGATGGCGGTCACATCAGCTAACTCACAGCCATCTGCTTCGATATCTACTGGACAGGTAATCAATGGCAACATCGTGTCTTGTACAGTAATGGTTTGTAGGCAGGTTTGGGTGTTGAGACATGTATCAAAAACCGTCCACGTTCTTTCAATGATGATGGGACAACTCGCATTGGTCACCACATCATAATAGGCCACCTGCAACACTCCACAGTTGTCAGACACCGTACCCGGGAAGGTCGCATTACCCTCAAAGGTCACCTCATCCATAAATACACTGTCGGTACTAAACGCCCAACCACCTGTAATGGCACTTACATCTCCCAGACCACAGCCATCTGCTTCAATATCTACCGGACAAGTGATTAATGGCAGCATCGTATCCTGTACCGTGATGGTCTGGATGCAAGATTGCGTGTTCATACACGTATCAAAGGCAGTCCACGTTCTTTCAATGATGATCGGACAGCTTGCATTGGTTACCACATCGTAATAGGCCACCTGCAAGACTCCACAGTTGTCGGATACCGTACCCGGGAAGGTCACATTACCCTCAAAGGTCGACTCATCCATAAATACGCTGTCGGTACTAAACGCCCAGCCACCCGTGATGGCACTTACATCTCCCAAATTACAGCCATCTGCTTCAATATCTACCGGACAAGTGATTAATGGCAGCATCGTATCCTGTACCGTGATGGTCTGGATGCAAGATTGCGTGTTCATACACGTATCAAAGGCCGTCCATGTTCTTTCAATAATGATCGGACAGCTTGCATTGGTTACCACATCGTAATAGGCCACCAGCAAGACTCCACAGTTGTCGGATACCGTACCTGGGAAGGTCGCATTACCCTCAAAAGTGGCCTCATCCATAAATACGCTGTCGGTACTAAATACCCAGCCACCCGTGATGGCACTTACATCTCCCAAATTACAGCCATCTGCTTCAATATCTACCGGACAAGTGATTAATGGCAGCATCGTATCCTGTACCGCGATGGTCTGGATGCAAGATTGCGTGTTCATACACGTATCAAAGGCCGTCCACGTTCTTTCAATGATGATCGGACAACTCGCATTGGTTACTACATCGTAATAGGCCACCTGCAAGACTCCACAGTTGTCAGATACCGTACCTGGGAAGGTCCCATTGCCCTCGAAGGTCGACTCATCCATAAATACGCTGTCGGTACTAAACGCCCAGCCGCCCGTGATGGCGGTCACATCAGCTAACTCACAGCCATCTGCTTCGATGTCTACTGGACAGGTAATCAATGGCAACATCGTGTCTTGTACCGTAATGGTTTGTAGGCAGGTTTGGGTGTTGAAACACGTATCAAAAACCGTCCACGTTCTTTCAACGATGATGGGACAACTCGCATTAGTCACCACATCGTAATAGGCTACTTGCAGCACCCCACAGTTGTCAGACACCGTACCTGGGAAGGTCGCATTACCCTCAAAGGTCGACTCATCCATAAATACACTATCGGTACTAAAAGCCCACCCACCCGTGATGGCACTTATATCTGCTAGATTACAGCCATCCGCTTCGATATCTACTGGACAAGTGATTAATGGCAACATCGTATCCTGTACAGTAATCGTTTGTAGGCAGGTCTGGGTGTTGAGACACGTATCAAAAACCGTCCAGGTTCTTTCAATAATGATCGGACAACTTGCATTGGTTACTACATCATAATAGGCCACCTGCAGGACTCCACAGTTGTCAGACACCGTACCCGGGAAGGTCGCATTGCCCTCGAAGGTCGACTCATCCATAAATACACTATCAGTACTAAAAGCCCAGCCCCCCGTGATGGCGGTCAAATCTCCCAAGTTACATCCGTCTGCTTCGATATCTACCGGACAGGTGATTAATGGCAACATCGTGTCTTGCACAGTAATCGTCTGAATGCAAGATTGCGTATTCATACACGTATCAAAGGCCGTCCAAGTTCTTTCAATGATGATCGGACAACTCGCATTGGTTACTACGTCATAATAGGCCACCTGCAAGACTCCACAGTTGTCGGATACATTACCGGGGAAGGTCGGATTGCCCTCAAAGGTCGACTCATCCATAAATACACTATCAGTACTAAAAGACCACCCACCCGTGATGGTGGTCAGATCTGCTAACTCACAGCCATCTGCTTCGATATCTACTGGACAGGTAATCAATGGCAGCATCGTATCCTGCACCGTAATGGTCTGGACACAAGACTGAGTGTTGAGGCAACTATCGAACACCGTCCAGGTCCTCATTATTTGGATCGGACAATTCACATTGGTGATCACATCGTAATACGCTACTTGCAGCACCCCACAGTTGTCAGATACCGTACCTGGGAAGGTGGCATTGCCCTCAAAAGTAGCCTCATCCATAAATACACTATCGGTGCTAAAGGCCCAACCACCCGTGATGGCTTGGACATCGTTTATGGCACATCCATCGGCCTCTATATCAACAGGGCAGGTGATGGTCGGATCTACATCCACCAAAGTGTAGGAAACTGAGCACTCATCTGTACGATTGCAGCTATCACGAACAGTAAATACAACTGTGATTGAGATGGGACAATTTGTAATGGTGGGAATGGCCCCTACCTCAACTGTGTATGGCATGCCACATGAAACGATCACTCCACCATTCACCAGCTCCAAACTATCTGCCGCCACTTCATTTACCAAATCCAGATAGCAATTGAAATTACCATCACTGGGACAAACATCAATTACCGGGGTAGGATTATCAATTGCATAATCTACCACACAAACACTCGGATTGCCACATGGATCGGTTATAGTATATGTCATTTGTATTAACGGGTTGGGACAATTGTCAAAGGGTGGAATGGGTGAAACGCTAACTGAAAAATCGTCCCAACAATCATCACTGACGATACCGCTGATCTCATTGGTCATGGAAAGACTATCGGCTTGAATCTGTGCCAACAGGTCATTGAAACATGTGAATGTTCCACCGGGTAACCCAGCGCAATTTATCGTTGGTGCTATGGTGTCCTGCAGGAAGACATTCCCGATGCAGGTTGCCGGATTACCGCAGGAATCTGTGATCGTGAAGGTAACTACGATGCCATTGCTCATGGGGTCACAACTATTTAAAGAAGGGGTATTCGCTGGATCCCAATCATTGGTGATTTCAAGTGAATCACCACAGGGATCCGTTGTACCAGAGCTGATCATGATATCACTTTGAGTGACGGCAATCCAGGTCGTAATCTCTGCTACCAAATCATCTGCACAATCTAAGTATAGGGGACTTACCACACAGTCAACAATGGGAGGTTGGGTATCAGTAATTGTGATATTCTGCTGACATTGATCGGAATTTCCGCAACTATCAGTGACGACAAAAGTCCTAAGAAACTGAGCAGGACAGGTTCCTATCTGTTGATCATAGTAATATAAGCTATCAATACCACAGTTGTCACTTACATCAGACAAGGCATCCAGCCCTTCGAAGAAAGCCTCGGTAATTATTATTGGAGTTGTGCTGAACGCAAGTCCGGTGATTGTCAGTAGATCTTCTGAGCCACATGCTTCTTGGGTGATGTCACCAGGACAGGTGATTGAAGGAGCCTGTTGTGTAAAGGTATACGTTACGTCACAACTGTTGGTGCGACCGCAGCTGTCAGTTACTGTGAACATAACTGAGACATCAGCGGGACAGTTAGCCAGCGATGGTATTGCACCTACCGAAACCGTGTAACTCATCCCACAAGCTGCCGAAACTAAGGTACCACCAGCATTAATGACTAACTCCAGACTATCCGCTTCAACAGCTGCGAGTAAATCGCCATAACACTCGAAGGACGTTGGAGCTGGACAGGTTAGTGTGGGACCATTATTAGCTATGGCGTAGGTGATGGTACACTGACTTGGATTTCCGCAGAAATCAACAACCGTAAAAGTGATGGGAATATTGGGATTGGGACAATTGTCAAAAGGTGGGATCCCAGTCACAGACACAGTAAAATCATCGACACAATCATCAGTTACTATCCCTAATAATTCGTTGGTTAGAAAAAGACTGTCCACTTGAATTTGAGCAATCAGATCTGCATAACATGACAAAGTCCCGCCCGGCAGAAGTCCACAGTTGATGTTGGGTGGTATGGTATCTTGCACAAACACGTTCAATGGACAAGGAGTTGTATTACCACAGGAGTCGGTGACATTGAAAGTCACGGGCATACCCGAACTTAGATTACAACTGAGATTTGGTATTGAGGTACCATCCCAATCACTGGTAATATCAAGGACATCGCCACATGCATCGATGGTGTTGGCTTGCAGAATCGCAATGTTGTTATTGACCCATGCCTGGATCTCGCTTAGATAATCTTGGTCACAATCCAAAACGAGGTCATCGATTAAACTGCAATCAACCACAGGTGGTGTCATATCCGTAACTGTGATGGTTTGATTGCAAGTATTTGTGAGACCACAGCTGTCTGTTACCGTAAACGTACGAGTAAAAGATGCCGGACAGGTGCTTGTTTGAACATCAACATAAACTAAACTAGCTATGCCGCAATTGTCATCTACCTGAGGGTTACCAGGAGAAAGTGCCTCAAAGACAGCTTCGCTAATTGCAACAGGAGTGGTACTAAATGCCAATCCTGTCAGAGAGAGTAGATCTTCAGAGCCGCATGCTTCTTGGGTGATGTTACCTGGGCAGGTTATGGTAGGTGGAGAATTATCATCTATAGTAAAGGTCTGGTAGAACAAGGTATCATTACCACAGGCATCAACTAATTCATAAATCCTTACAACATGGTAATTGTTACAAGGACTACCGACCACACTGTCTTTCACAAAACTGAAAGTTGCCATTCCGCAAGGTTCATCCAGCGTAATGTTAGACTCGACTGCAGGAGTATCAAGGATACACTCAAAACTCATGTCATCGAGATCTGGGTCATTGACTACTGGAGGAGTCTGATCCCTTATCGTAAAGGTCGCGTTAATTTGGCTCTGAAAGCAGCCATCATCAACGGTATATATTACCGTGAGATATCCAGCATTTGTACCGGGACCGCAATTGGGATCATTATTGTAATTGCCCAGGTTGAAATCACTAGTCACTTCCCAAGGACAATCTTCTGATACGCAATCATTTAAGTCTTCTAGAATGTCTAAATTGGCATTATGCCATGCAGTTATTGCATCATTATTTTGCGTTGTTCCACCACATTCGATGGTATCCTGGGGTAAAACACAGTTGCTTAAATCTGGGGCTAGACTATCCGCTTGCAGCACTCGGGTGACTATACTGTCACAGCCGTCAGCCGAGGTAACCGTTAGCCTAACAAACTTATCACCGCAGGTACTAAATTCCTGCGTTGTGTTTCTTGTATTGGCTGTTGCAAACGGTGATCCAGTCGGTGGATTCTCATAAAACTGCCACAAGTAGGTTGCCCCCGAACCGGCATTCGGTGTCGTAAAACTGTAATCCACCGACCCATCAATAAGGTCCGTGCAAATAATTCCCGGATCATTAATGCTAGCTGGTGGTACAGGAAAGAGATTGATGATCACATCCATTGTATCTCGAGTACAATCAGGATCGAGATTAGGATCTACATTTGTGACTGTGGGATCCCTAAAAACCAGAGATTTCGTGCCTGAGGTTAAGAAAGTGTGTGAGTAAAGCCCGTTTCCAGAAGCTACTTGACCTCCTGATCCATTTGGACCATCAAACCACCAATAGTCAAAATCGTCCCGATCAGGATGTGAAATTTCAACATAGTATGGATCCTCTGGACAGACGGTTATATTTGCAGGTGCCAGGGCCGGAGGTTGCAGAATGGCTATAGAGGCGATGCCACATACACTGTCTATACTTCCACAAACTGTGTGACCATTGGGATAACCACATACTTCATAGTCGAGATAGGGTACCCCGCTGACCCAGCGAGCATTTGATAGATCAGCTCCATTAGGAACTGTTACTGTGATCATTGTGTCAGTCAGAGAACTCAAGAAATTATTGTAGCTATTATCTTGGGTAGAATTCCAAGTAATGGTAGACAAGTCAATATTCGTTGGACTGATGGTTATATCACCTCCACATGCACCTTGTTGCACAACCAGATTGCCAGCACTTATATTGCCTCTAATTGACCTAATTCTGTACACTTGCTGGTCATTACCAGGCTTACAGAATGTGAATGTTACAGAGCCATTACTAATTTGGGTAGGCGAAAGGCAGGCGACTACACCAGGAGCGTAGGTTGTACTAGAACAGTCTATCCGGTAGGCCTCAGATCCACTCGGACCCGAGCCTGGAGAAGATGGAGCATTGGGGTGATTGCGGTCGATTTGCCAGAGGGCATCGCTGGCTCCGGGTTTTTCAAAAACAACACCTTGAGCACCTGAATTCAATAGAACTATGATCTCGACACACCTTTCATTGTTATTTAGCTGTGAATAACCGCAGCAAGTATCCTGGGGTGTCCCCCTTAATGTTTTGCAAGAGTACCACCGTCCATCGGGATCACTACTTAGGTCTACCATCAGGGTAAGTGTACCGGAATTACAATTTACTGTGGGAACTGTTGGGCAGGTGAACCAGGTCGGATCCCATTGACCGAAACAGTCAACTGTGGTGATCGTAAGTAGTATGAGGATACTTAGGATGTGGATAAGAGGAGCAGGTACAAGTCGACCCATACAATACAGATTTCAGTGCATGGATCGGGATAGCTACAGTTGACAGCTTCAGAAAACGCAAATCCCATGCCAGTGTCCCTGAAGCGTAGGAAGACTTGCTCACAGAAATCTATAGAAAAACAAATAACAATAAAAGCTCATAAGCATGCTTTAGCCTGTGATTTTAATTGTTACTAAGAAAGACTTACCCTACTGACAAAGCATTGATCCGATTGATGGGAACCCTAATAAGCAAGCTATGGGTCTCAAGCTATAATTCAACACAATACCCATCCGCATATTATACCCTACCTTGTCTAGGTTCTATCTCCAGCACAAGGTCATCTTGATCAAGAAGGGATCGAATCGGTAAATGAATGGCCTTAATTGTACCCTCCATAGGCGCCGAAACAGTACTCTCCATCTTCATGGCTTCAATCACAAAAAGTGGCGCATTTTTCTCCACGACATCGCCTTCTTGTACAAGTAGATTGGAAAGACTGCCTTGAAGTGGAGAACCGACCTCTGTTACTTTGGTGGCCTTTTTTCTAGCTGGTCGAGTAGACTTAACACTCCGGTCTAGTACAGGGATAACCCGGGATTGTCCATTCAATTTGAAGTATACCATTACCTCCCCGGATTGATCAGGTCTGGATGTATTGACATACTGTACCAGCAAATTCTTACCTTCTGCCAACTCGATGAGAATTTCCTCATTTTCCTGCATACCGAAGAAAAAGGCCTTGGTTGGTAAAGTTCGAACGACACCATAGTTTTCGAAATGTTCATGGTACTCTTCGAACACTTGAGGATAAAGTTGATGGGAAAGAAAATCTTCAAAGTTCACATTCGGTCCAAATTCTGCTTTGAACCGATGGAATTCAACCTCGATATCTATGGCTGGCAAATGCTCATTGGGCCGACTTGAATAAGCTTTCTCTTTACCTAACACAGCTTTCTGTAGCTCAGCTGGGAATCCGCCCTTGGGCTGACCTAAGTCACCTCGAAAGAGTGCTTTTACACTTTCTGGAAAAGAAAGCTGATCCGCACGTTCCAGCACATCGGCTGCACTCAAGTCATTCGACGTCATGAACATGGCCATATCACCTACAACTTTTGATGACGGAGTCACTTTGACCAAGTCACCGAAAAGGTCATTGGCAATTTGATAATTGTCTTTAATTTCCTTAAAGCGATGCTCCAAGCCAAGTCCGCGTGCCTGGGGCCTGAGATTGGAGTATTGGCCTCCTGGAATCTCATGCTCATAGACACTTGCCGTACCTGAGCGAAGTTCAGTCTCGAAGGGATAATAGTATTCTCTCACGGTCTCCCAATAATCAGCAAATTCATTCAGTGATCGAATGTCAATATCGGCACCCCGATCTGTACCCTGCAACATCGCCACAACCGAGTTGAAGCTTGGTTGTGAGGTCAATCCAGACATGGCACTGATGGCCACGTCAATAATATCGACCCCTGCCTCGACCGCCTTTAAATAGGTCGCTGATTGGATGGAGGCTGTATCATGCGTATGGAGATGAATGGGAAGGTCAATATGCTCTTTGAGAGCGTGAATTAATTCGGTCGCCGCGTGTGGCTTCAAGAGCCCAGCCATGTCTTTGATAGCGAGCAGGTGTGCTCCGGTGTCTTCCAACCTCCGTGCTAAATCCAGGTAGTATTGAAGGTCGTATTTTGTTCGGGATGGATCGCTTACATCTCCCGTATAGCAGATGCAGGCCTCGGCTAAAGCCTCCGTTTCCTGCTGGATTATCTTCATACTCATTTTGAGATTTTCATCCCAATTAAGGGAATCGAATACCCTAAAAACATCTATGCCATTTTCCCAAGATTTGACGATAAAAGAAGCAATCAGATTATCCGGATAGGCTTTATAACCAACACCATTGCTTCCTCGAAGGAGCATCTGCAACAAGACATTGGGAATCAACTTGCGAAGCAGTTGCAGTCTTTGCCATGGATCTTCTTTCAGAAATCTTAGTGCTACATCAAAGGTCGCTCCACCCCATACCTCCATCGAAAACAAGTTGTGCCCATGCCTAATGGCATAATTTCGAGCCACCTGGGCCAAGTCGAGGGTTCTCATCCGAGTTGCAAGCAGAGATTGATGAGCATCTCTAAACGTTGTATCAGTGTACAATACTGGCTTTTGTTTCCTTATCCAATCGACAAAGTCATTTCTCCCCAAATCTGAGAGTCGATTCTTTGATCCAAAAGGAAAAACACTACCGGTTGGCACCTTCGGTACTTTCGCTTCTCGAAAACGCCTTGTTTGGTCCACTTTCTTAACATCCGCATTGCCGTTTACAATCACTTCGGCAAGATAGCGCAGGAGTTTAGTGCCACGATCGCGTTGTTGAGGAGCAATGAGCAGATTTTGGTTCTTCTCGATGTAGTCGACGGTGGCTTTCCCAGCCAAAAACTCTTCCTCTTCAAGTAAATTCATGAGAAAACCGACGTTGGTTTTCACACCACGGATACGAAATTCAGACAGTACGCGAAATAGTCGTTCTCCTGCACCCTTGTGTGTGCGACCCCAGGCGGTAACTTTGACCAGTAGACTGTCAAAAAAGGGGGAAATCGAGGACCCGGGATAGGCACTTCCGGCATCCAGCCGAATGCCAAAACCACTGGCACTCCGATAGGCTATGAGGGTTCCATAATCGGGTTTAAAACCATTCTGAGGATCTTCGGTGGTAATACGACATTGAATCGCATGACCCCTAATCTGCACATCCGATTGCTCCTTAATAAAAATCGTCGGGTGTGAGAGTTCGTAACCCATCGAAATGAGGATCTGTGATCTAACAATATCGATCCCCGTGACCTCCTCGGTAATGGTGTGCTCCACCTGAACTCTCGGATTGACCTCGATAAAGTAGATCGATTCATTCTGATCAATCAGAAATTCTACTGTACCCGCATTATGGTACCCAACGTGACGGCCGATGGCCAAGGAGTAGTTGTATAGAGCTGAACGAGTCTGATCACTTAGGGTAATGGAGGGAGCAATTTCCACGACTTTCTGAAACCTTCGTTGCACACTGCAATCTCGCTCGTACAGATGAACCAGATTTCCATAGTGATCACCAAGTAACTGGACTTCGATGTGTTTTGGATTCTCAATGAACTTTTCAAGAAAGACAGTCTCATCACCAAAAGCAGTTTTGGCCTCTCCCTTGGCCTCTTCAAAGGCTTCTGCTAGATCCTCCACTTCATGGACAATGCGCATACCTCTGCCACCTCCACCCGATGCTGCCTTAACTACTAGGGGAAAACCGATTCTCTCTGCTTCCCTCCGTAGCACGTCGTGCCGTGTAATATCTACTTGGCTATCTTCAATAACAGGTACATTTACCTCTCTGGCAATCGTCTTAGCCCTGACCTTGTCGCCGAGTTTTTCCATGGCCTCGGCCGGAGGACCGATAAATATGATCCCTTCCTGATTGCACCGACGAACAAAGTCAACGTTTTCAGATAAAAATCCATAGCCAGGATGAATGGCATCAACATCGTGTTCTTTAGCTACAGCAATGATTGCATCCACATCCAGGTATGGCTTCAGCGGATCATCTTCTTCACCTATACGATAGGCCTCATCCGCTTTATAACGATGTAGGGAATATCGATCCTCATAGGTATAAACTGCAACCGTTCTCAACTTTAATTCGGAGGCTGCTCGAAGCACACGAATTGCGATCTCACCTCGATTGGCGACCAGCATTTTCTTGTATCTGTGATGCTTTCCTGACATATATTACGGAGAAGTCTTCAAAACTACTTGACTAGAAATTTTCTCACCCGGTCGGTAATCTGATCAAATTCGATCAGAAATCCATCGTGTCCAAAAGGAGAATCAATGACATGCAGTTGTGAATTGGGAATAAATTGATGCAGGATCTCTTGCTCCCGGATAGGAAAAAGGAAATCTGTCTGAATACCAAAAATTAGTGATTGGGCCGTAATGGATCCTAAAGCAGATTCAATTCCACCTCGACCCCTTCCGACGTCGTGATTGTCCATGGCCTTGGACAGGGTAATGTAGGCCAATGGGCTGAATCTCCGACTGAGTTTTAGACCCTGATACCGTTGGTAAGAACTAGCTTTAAAATCCTTGAGTTTCTCCTCCGTTTCCATTTGTGTCCGATGATACGCCTCATAGTTTCGATAACTTAACATGGCCGTAGCCCGAGCGGCTTGAAGTCCCTTACTGCCTGCATCTGGATGGTCTTCGAGTAGTGTTTGGTCAGCCTCTATGGCCATGCGCTGCGCTTCATTAAAGGCCACACCCCAAGGTGAGTGACGAGCATTGGTACCAATCACGCAAATGCGATCAATCAGATCTTTCTCCATGATCGCCCATTCCAAAACTTGTTGACCGCCCATCGATCCCCCGGTGGCTAGTTTTATTTTCCGGATACCCAGATGATTTCGGAGAAGCTGCATGGCTCTGACCATATCACGGATGGTAACTAAGGGGAAATCAAGCCCATATTTCACTCCTGTCTCCTCATTTACAGTCTCTGCGCAAGTACTACCATAACATGACCCGAGCATATTAGCACAGACAATGTAGTATTCGGCTGGATCGTAAAGTAGGCCTTTTCCCACTAAGCCTGGCCACCATTCCTTGGGTTCCGAATTCGCCGTCAGGGCATGGCAAATCCAAATCACGTTATCTGCTGAATCATTAGGTTCACCATAAGTGGAATAACCTAGCTGCAAAGAAGGCAATTGCAGACCGCACTCCAAGGGGAAAGGATCTTCATATTTAAAGGTCTGAACCACTTACTGCCGATGATTTAATCAATTCGCAAGATAGAAGCTTCATTAAGATTTACGCAACAACATCAATTAATACATGTAAATATTTCACACATTTGTGCCACTTTTGAAATAAATGTCTAGAGAGTCATGGATGTTGTAAAAATTTCGCAAGAACGCGTATCTGGATTGTATCATCTCAGGAGTGTCAATGAGCAAGGGATGACGGTCGAAACCGATGGCTCACCGGCGATTGGAGGTGAAGGACTGGGTGTCAGGCCTATGGAACTATTGCTCGCAGCCCTAGGGAGTTGTAGCACCATTGATGTAGTGCTCATACTTAAGAAACAACGGCAACAGTTGGTTGACATTAAGGTGGATATTACCGCCGAAAAAGAAAAAGTTGACCATCATTCAGAATATAAGCGGATTCATCTCACCTTTAAATTGATGGGCCGGATAAAACCGGAGAAGGCCAAAAAAGCCATCGAACTGAGCCTTGATGAATACTGTTCTGTGGCCATGGCACTCAAGAAAACTTCCATCATTACCTACGATTTTGAAATTCTGGAAGCTCCTCATGAAAAAGAATAGAAAAGAAACTGACCTGATCCGAAATCAATTAGATCGGACACAGTACCGAGAACACAGCAGTCCGCTCTTCCTAACATCTAGCTTCACTTTCGAGAATGCCGATCAGATGTCTGAGATGTTTGCCGGAAACCTCGAAGGCGACATTTATTCTCGCTATGCTAATCCAAACACGGGAGAGTTTATCGACAAGATGTGTGCTTTGGAAAAGGCCGATGCAGGATTTGCCACGGCATCTGGAATGGCAGCTGTCTGGGTTAGTTTAGCTGGTGTCTTAAGGGCTGGTGATCATTTGTTGGCCAGTAGGGCACTGTTTGGATCCACCCACCAAATCTTAACGGAGCTACTACCAAGATTTGGGATCACACATACTTATGTCGACCCCATCAAGATCGATGATTGGTCGTCAGCTGTGCGACCCAACACCAAGATGCTCCTGGTTGAGACCCCTTCAAATCCAGGACTTCAATTGGTGGATCTCCAAAAAGCCAGTGTGTTCGCAAGGGAGGCGAACTTAGTGCTCAATGTCGACAACTGTTTTTCCACACCACTGCTTCAGAATCCAATTGATTATGGAGCGCACCTAGTTACCCATAGCGGCACCAAGTACCTTGACGGACAGGGACGAGTGCTAGGAGGTATCGTTGTGGGACAAGAAGATCTCATGGAGCAGATAACATACTTTTGCCGACATACGGGGCCAGCTATGTCACCATTTAACGCCTGGTTGTTATCTAAAAGTCTAGAAACACTGGCGGTTCGAATGGAGCGTCACTGTGCCAATGCTTTGGAGATCGCCCATTTTCTGGATGGCCATGAAGCCATTTCTCACGTTGCCTATCCTCATTTGCCATCACATCCTCAATTTGAACTGGCGAAGAAGCAAATGACCATGGGTGGTGGTGTCGTTTCATTCGAAATTAAGGGTGGTTTGAAATCAGGACGTAATTTCCTGGACAATACGAAATTATGCTCGTTATCTGCCAATTTGGGTGATAGCCGAACCATAGTGACCCATCCTGCCTCTACAACCCACTCAAAGTTGACGCAAGATGAACGTGAAGCTGTCGGTATTAGTGATGGGCTTATCCGTGTTTCGGTTGGTCTAGAACACATCGAAGACATCCGAAATGACCTTGCCGAAGCACTGGACCAAATCTATTGATATTCCCGGAGAAGTCAAGTCTCCCTCAAATTCAAATTAACTAGCGTGATAATTCGGTCAAAATGGTTCATGGGTATTAGCCTCCTGATGTGGTCTTTGACCATATTACTTTGCCAATCACTGGGAGCTCAACAAATAGGTCCCGATAAGGGCACTTGCATGGTGATCGGTGGAGGCCACCTTGATCGGAGTATATACGAGGCTTTTGCACAGGCAGCGGGAGGTTTCGATCAAAGGACCATCATTATTCCTACTGCTGTCTCAAGTGAGCCAGAGAAAATGGACTCCGGCTTTGTAAAACTTAAACAAAGATTTATTGATCAAGGCTTTACAAATATTGAAATTATACATGCGTCTTCTAAGGCGATGGCTGATCAAGACAGTTTTGCCTGGCGCATTCATTCAGCTCAGGCAGTTTGGTTTACCGGTGGTAGACAATGGCGCTTGGTGGATGCCTATGCTGAAACGAAATCGATGGAGGCTTTTAGGGCCGTATTAGAGAAGGGAGGTGTGATCGCAGGTACTTCCGCTGGTGCTACCATTCAAGGATCATTCCTTGCGCGAGGAGACACACAGACCAATACGATTATGATGGGTGACCACCAAAAGGGATTTGGCTTTATTCAGAATGTGGCCATCGATCAGCACGTGTTGAGGCGGAACAGGCATTACGATCTCTTTGAAATCTTGGAGCAGCATCCCCAGCTTTTAGGTATCGGTCTGGACGAAAACACAGCTTTTGTCATTCAGGGAGACACGGCGAAGGTTGTCGGTCAAAGCTATGTCCTGATTTACGATGGCAAAAGATATGATGCCAAAACCAACAAATTTATCGAAGATCAAAGTGCATTTCATCTTCTGTCCGATGGCCAGCTCTACGATCTCCAAGATCGGCGAATCGTGCATGCTAGATAAAACCCTTGGTCTGAGGCCTAGTTAGGAGGTTTGATGGTGACTACGGGTACTATGCTCGGATCATCGCTTGACGGAAATACATTTGAAGTGTCTCTTTTGATGCCTTTAGATGGAATGGCCTGAGATGTAATCGGCATGGGATAAACGGCATGCTGGGACCGTTTGAATCCAGGTAAAATTAGAATTTGAACAGAACCTGTGTCGCAAAAAACATCACTGATGCCATGATCACATATCCTGTAGGCAAAACTATCAACTCCAACATAGTTCAAGGGAGGAACGTAGATGATTAGATATGTCGAGGTATCTTTGAAAAGTGTCCCCCCAGCAGCTGATTGATGCCGGACCAATTCCAGAGTTTTTGGATCTAGAACAGACCGATCCGTCGAATCATAATCATTGGCCAATGGATTTATGACCGATGGTAGATTCTGAAAAGTCGTATCAAAGTCTGGATTGATCACAGGTGGATCATTGACAGGATTCACGAGGATCTGTACCATGGCAGAATCACATCTGTCGGAACCGTCGCAAAGTCGATAGTAAAAAAAATCCTTACCGAAATAATTTGGCTTAGGTTCATATCTCATTTCTCGGGCTCCGACCAAACTCACCCTCCCGGCATGAGGCTGATTCAAAATGCTAAGGGATAATTCTCCCAGTCCGGGATGGTCACGGTCAAAATCATTCTGAGTAGGATCCAAAACCAGGATGCCATCCTCCTCGACCGACATAGTATCGGGCATCGCCACTGGAGGATCTTCCATAGGATGAACCAGCACATAAACTTGAGCTACTCCACACTGACCTGTTCTGTTGCATATTTGATACGAGAAGGTGTCTCTACCAAAAAAATCTCGAGCAGATTTGTATATGAGCATTCCCTCTGCGCTATCTACTTCTACATATCCCCCGTTTGCGGTCGGTGACGAAATCAATTGAAGTGAGGCGGTGTCTAATCCGCTCTGGTGGTCAGAATCATTTCGTAGAACTGGAATCTTGACCGCAACGTCTTCACTCACTTCGGTACGATCGTTTCTCACGACCAGATGCTCAACTTTCTGTCCGGGTGCAGCAGTGATCTTGCCAAGAGACAGTCCGACCACCAATAATACCAACATCGATCCCGTAAGAACGCTATGCCATCTACCTTCAGAGAAATACAAAAAAATGATCGATCAGCTTTGCTACAACATGAAGATATTACATATTTATTATATCTGTATAATGTTTACATATAAAGATTTAAATATTAAGGTATATTATCATTTGATAGACATTTGAGTGAAATCGGCGGGGTCTATCGAAGGGGAAAGTCAGCGCTGCGCAAAAAAAAAGATGCATCTAACCAAGATGCATCTGACAGTGATCGAGCTGGGGCTCGAACCCAGGACCCACGGCTTAAAAGGCCGTTGCTCTACCAACTGAGCTACTCGATCCCGCTGATTTTTAGCGACTGCAAAGATACAATCAAATTGAATTATCGCAACTTTTGAAGAATATTAGATGCGTTGAATTCGAAAAGTTTTTGGTGAACCATTAGTCAAAAGCCTAATTAAATAAGTCCCTGTTGGTAGTTCGCCCAAATTGAGTTTGGACAGTTCACTTTCAAGTTTCCGATGTAGGACTAAACTTCCGTGTGTACTGTACACAGACAGATACGAATCTTCAAATCCAACGTCGTGCGCAAGCTGCACAAAAAGCTCCGACTTTACTTGAGTGGGAAAGACTTTGGTTAGGTTAATCGGTGGTCTTTCTACATGAATAATTTCGCTACTCTGGGTCGACCCATCGAGATCCCTAACCACAAGCCGGTAAAGGGACTCCGTCTCAGATGTCAGATCTAGATAGGAATATTCTTGTAAATCTTCACTATTGCCTACAGCTTGAACGCTGGTAATAGCTTCAAATTCATGGTTTGTCTTGGCAGAGGATCTCTGCAGTTCAAAATGATCTACATTTTGCTCAGAGCTGGTCTGCCAGTGAATATTGTTGCCTATTACCGCCGGGATTCCCTCGAAGGTGGATAGGGTCACTGGCAGAAAAATACTTTCATAGCTATAGTCCATACAGGCCATATCTAAGGTCTGAATGCTGTTGCAGCAGAAAGGATTTAGATTGGCCATCCCACTGGAAGAGCCGATATGTCCCAGTCCCAAGGAGTGCGAAAGTTCGTGGACAATAAGATTTTGGTAATCATCTGGGCTGCAGTAACAATCACCCACGCCATTGTTTATGACCACATATCCATAAGCACCGCTGAACCAGGTTTCACCCTTATAGGTATGACTTCCCATCCCAAACAGACCTCCCACAGCAAGTGTACCACCGCAATTCTGTAAGGCTGGTATTTCGTTGCAAGGATCATTGAACTGGATGAGTGCACGCCTACTATCGCCATAGGTGTTCATGATGAAATCCCGATATGATGTTCCATGGGCAGATCCACAGTTCGGGTTGAAACCAGAAAATGATCCGCCATTGATAAGGTTTATTCCGTGATAGTTTTGATTCAGTGTCGAAATAGCACTTCCGACAAATTGTGGAATGGAGGCACACACTCCATCTCCGGAAGCTTCATAGTGGATGGAAAGTGGCTCTGCAGGGAAATCGGTCCACCTAAAGTTTGAACCAGAGCTTAAGAAAGTGCAATGTGAGGGAGCGCTACGTACTTTCATGGCCGGGTGATTACTGACTTCTTCCTCGGCGATCAGGCCTTTATTACTCCATGGTTCTTTACCGGTAATGACTCTTCGCAACCGGCCTACCAATTCATGCTTTTTATAGTTATACAGAGGCTCAGCGCTTAAGTCATCTACTAAGATGAACTCATGCTCACTCCCAGTAGGCAATAGATAGCTCTTTTCCCCCATCGATCGCTCCTCGAAAACATAATATGAGAAGCACAGGGGATGATAGAGATCGGGTCCTTTTTTAGAGAGAAATAGTAAATAGGTCTTTCCTTTTTGGAGATCGATGTCACCCCACATTTTTCGGATCAGCTCACCCACTTTCATTTCCCATTTTTGGATCTCGAACTGGTGACCAATATCCATGTCACCCTTTATCTGATCAAGGACCGTCAACCTTTGACGGTAGATGGTCTCGTCTCCATTAATCACTTCCCGATCGGCCACCATACGGGCGAGTACAAGGGCATCACAATGATGGGCCAATTGTCCAAGATCTGTAAAAGGAACAATGGTAGTTGCTTCCACTCGTGACAAGACGAGTGCAACTGTGGCTGCCATGCCTACTCGCAGCCCCCAGATCAAGTTCGAAAACATAAGTGCTCAATTAAAGTGTCTGGTGTTCGTACCAGTTTGAGCCGCCTGTCCGTAAGAAAATGGTTGAATATGTCTCAGCGAATCTGAGCGTGTCGCTTAGCTAGGTAATCTGTCATTGAAGTCAACTAGATAACGCAGGACTATAGTCGAGATTATGATGGGCTACCATTTTTTAAAATAAAATTGGGGCCTGGACTCAGCGTCCGGCCCCTTAAGATAAATTCGTTATAATAATACCCTCGAAACTAAAGTCTGGTTAACTTCCTCACAGCTACCTCATTATCGCAAACCACCTTGACGAAATAACTTCCCGGTCTGATTCCCTCCAGGGAAATTTCTGATTGAATGCTAAATAAATCCATGGCAACCCTTTTGATCAGTCTGCCAGTTTGATCAAGTATCTGAATACTTTGTAGACCGTCAGACATACGCTTAGGTAGTTCTAATTGGAGTGAAGTGTTGGCATTTGGATTGGGGAAAATTCTGAGCTCAGCTGCCTCGAGTGAGACACCGACTTTTTTTATAATGTTCGAATGACTTATCCGGCCATTTCCTTCTTGTACCCTGAGTCGGTAAAAAAGCTCCGAAGCGGGTAGCATCTTTTCATCATTTTGCAATCGATATTCGGATGTCACATCTCTCAACGCCATCACACGATCTACTTTTTGAAACGGACCAGCCGGACTGGTACTTTTCTCTAAGGTATAGTCAGTGGCGAGATAATCTCTATCAACCATCCAGTAAACGCCTTCATCAATCACACGAAAGGCGATGATTTCGGGAGAATTAACTCCGTCTACGATCATTGAGTAGTCTTCGACCTGACCAAAATATGGTTGAAAACAAGCGTCATTGATCTTAAACCCTGCATATGATGATATCACTCGTAATCTAAGCGGTGTATTCTTTTTACTACTGGTCGGTACCGTGATTGTAGCGGTATGAACAGATGATTTCTCTGAATGAAGTAGTCGCTCACCAGCATCTTGAAAGTCTCCATCGTCATTATAATCACAATAGACTGTCACATTCTGGGGATTGTTAGATCCGGTTGTCACCTGAAGTGGATAAGATTTGCCACTTTGCAAATCGAAGGTGCTGCACCAATCATCCACATACCCACCATCTTCAACAGCATTTCCGGAGGTATGTACAAATTCTGCCAGGCGAAACTCAATGGCACCAAGACCGAAGCTATTGCTCAAACTTCTTGTCTGCGGATTGCACGAAGCTGGTCTAGGTGCTGCGTGAGTCACACCAAGATCGGCACTTGAATTTACCCAACCCAGTCTGGTACTAGACAGGACAGACCGCATCCTATTGACTTGACCTTGGGTGAATTCTGATTGACATACTTCTCCAGAATAGTCCATAAAATTATGCACGTAGAGGTCGGAGCTACCCCCTCCGTCACAAATGTTCCGATCAGTTGTGCTGCAGGACCCGTTTGATCTTCGATGAGGAGGGGTATCATCGACACAATCACCGTTAAACAGTCCGCAACCATCGACTGATGGACAGCGATCTCCATAGCCATCGCGATTGTAATCATCGCCTTCAAAGCTGTGGTAAAGCCCTAGACTATGACCGACTTCATGAATTAAAATCGTACCGAGTTTTGTGGAGGCATTTAAGGTAAACCCTCTGTTACCTGCGGGATCGTAGCCAAATGCTCCATGTAAAATAACGACGCCATCAAGGGCCGGATCTCCGCCCGGAAATTCCGCAAAACCCTGAATGCCATGATCGTTCGAACTGCCATTGATGGCATCTACGACCCAAATATTGAGGTAGTCGCGATTGGACCATCGGCTGGCAGATTTTATCGTGACTTCATTGTTGGGTGTGATACCCACCGCTTGGTAACAATCTCCTGATGCGCAAAGGTTGGTGCCATTGAGACGGACAATACCGTTTGTTGGTTGACAAGCTGGACTCTGTGCTGCCATGGCAAATTGGATGTTCGAATTTGGACCAGTGAATCTACCGTTGCCCAAAAAAGCTTGATTTAGCTGATCGATGGCTGAATAGATTTGAGCATCGCTAATGTTAGACCCTTGTCCAAGCGGCTCACCTTTATGTACTACGTGTACAACAACAGGTATGACAAAAACTCCATCTTGGATTCGTCGCCTGTGCTCGATCTTTGACCACAGCTCATCATTGCTTTCGAACTGCTGTAGAAGATCCTTATTTATTGAAAGTCTTTGGTCTATTCTTTGATCGAAGCCACATTTATGTTGACCATAGGTGGGGATAACCATTAGTAGGAGGAGTACTACTACATAGTATCTCATGGTGTCAGAGGATTTATTACAGAAAAATTATCTCGCTACGAATCAGACAAAGACTAGGCCAGAATTGGCCCTAATAATCAAATTACGAGAACTGATGATGTATAAATAAATGTTGCAGAGTTCAGTATCCAATTAAATAAAAACACATAGATTTTATTAAATATGTTAAGATCTCAACCCTTTGAAAGGCCATTGTTGGCCATCTCTACCAATCTCGACTTTGGGAAAAATTTGAGCTGCCTCTTCGCGAAAGAGACTCAGATCTTTATACCGTGCACTAAAGTGGCCCAACACGAGATATCCCACCGAAGCTCGCTTTGCAATGGTAGCAGCCTGAGCAGCCGTACTATGTTTCTTAGCTACAGCATCGGCAAGCTCACTATTTAAAAAGGTAGATTCATGATAAAGCAAATCGACATTGCTGATTTGATCAATGATTTTCGGATGGAATTTGGTATCGCTACAATACGCGAAAGAATATGGTACCCTAGCAGGCGAAGTTAATTCCCTATTTGAGATCAAGCTTCCGTCTGGCCCTTGAAAATCCCTGCCTTGTTGAATGCCTCCGATTTCAGCAAAAGGAATGGAATACAAATCGATCTTCTCCGGCAGGATTTTTCGAGTTGCCTTAATTTCACGAAAGAGGTACCCGGTGGTTGGAATGCGATGTTCGAGCGGAATGGTTTGCACGCTTACGGTATTCGACTGATAAATCTCAATCGGTTTATCATCAGAATGATCCACCACGTTCAACTTAAATGGAAATGCCAGATTCAATAACTCAATGTGAGACATCAGCCAGCGTTTGGTTCCCTCCGGTCCATGAATAGTTAGTGCTCTTTGACGACCGTGCAAACCAAAGGAAGAAAGCAAACCAGGTAAACCGTAGATATGATCCCCGTGGAGATGGGTCAAAAATATGCGCTTGATTTTGGAGGGCTTCAGCCCATATTTAACCATTTGAAGCTGAGTCCCTTCCCCACAATCAATTAAATAGGAACCATCATGGGTTGCGAGCAGCTGAGCTGAAGGATTACGCGAAAGTATGGGGGTTGCGGAATTAGTGCCCAATATATGAAGACACCAAGTCACTGATTATTCTTCTTCCATCTCACGCTCAAGATGCTCCATGTAAATAAAATCGATGGACTCGCTCAAACTCGGAATCACATGAAGAATCGTGTCTAAGCGAGATATCTCGATAAGTTTCTTTACCGCGGAATGTTTTACACCTGTCACGATGAAAGTTCCTATGCCCTTCCAAAGCCGGTTGCCAGTGAGAATGGCACTTAATCCTGATGAATCTACATAGTGGACCTCGCTTAGGTCAAGAATGAAATTTGGAATTCCTTCATTTCTAAAAATGACAAACTCAGATTTCAAGTCAGGTGCGACGATGGAATTGAGATTTTCGATCTGGAGTGTCATTATGGCATATCGATCTTGCTTATCGATGGAATATTTCATGGATGAGAATTTTAAGCGGGGCCGAAGGTACAAAGAATGGAGCAAAAAGGCCAATGGAATAAGTTGATTCCGATAGAGATCAAAACTGCTATACACTCGGTCCTTTCGATTAAGCAGAAGAATCCAACCTAAGATAGATGGAAGAGTATCCAATAAAAAAGGAGATATTGTTACCGTTGTATTAAAGTCAAAGAAAAGTGATCAATTTATACGTCTAATTGTTACTACAGGACAAGAAACATATTGCTGAGTGGACAATATTGCAGAAGATCTCAATATGGCATGGTTTTCCCGCCAATACAGAAGATTGCACATATTGTTACTTAGTGTAATTAATAGTATTATTGTTTGACAAAGCGTTATAGGGAGATGAATAAGTTTTCTCAGGAAATAAAAGATATTATCAGAGCAAGTAGAAGTGAAGCAATGCGACTGGGCAACGAGTCCGTGGGCACCGAGCACCTCTTACTGGGCATACTGAAGGGAAAAGACTATCTTGTAAATAAAGTGTTAGAATCGCTTGAAGTCGATTTAGGCGAGCTGCGTGAGTTCACAGAACGCACCCTCGATAGCAAACGGAGTAAGGCAGATAATTTTGCTCCAGAAAAAGACTCAGATAGTAAACTGACAGAAGAAAGGTTGGACAAGCACGCTGCTAAAGTGCTAAAGGTTTCCTTGCTAGAAGCGAAAGTGCTCAAAAATGAAGAAGTGACTCCTGAGCACCTTATGCTGTCGATTTTGAAACACAATGAAAATCGAGCCTCTAAGATCTTAAGTCAGTTTGACATCGATTATGACACTTTTAAGAACGAACTGTTCTACTTAACTGATGAAGGGGAAGAGTACGACTCCGATATCTATTCACAATCTACCTCTGATCCGGACATGCCTCTAGAAGAAGAACCAGGATCGAGTAGATATCAACGCAAAGGATCTTCTAAATCGAAAACACCTGTCCTCGACAACTTCGGCCGCGACATCACAAAATTGGCGGATGAGGGCAAACTAGATCCGATCATTGGCCGCGAGACAGAGATCGAACGGGTCTCTCAAATATTGAGTCGACGAAAGAAAAATAATCCCATTTTGATTGGAGAACCCGGGGTAGGTAAGACGGCTATCGTTGAGGGCCTGGCCATTCGTATAAATCAGCGTAAGGTTTCGCGGACTTTATTCGGCAAGCGAATCGTGATGCTTGATCTTGCTGCTCTAGTGGCGGGTACTAAGTACAGAGGGCAGTTTGAAGAGCGCATGAAAGCCATCATGAATGAACTGGAAAAGTCACGTGATGTGATCCTATTCATTGATGAGATTCACACCATCGTTGGAGCCGGTGGTGCTACCGGTTCGCTCGATGCATCCAACATCTTTAAGCCTGCCTTAGCGCGCGGAGAGCTCCAATGCATTGGTGCCTCTACCTTAGATGAATATCGGCAGTATATTGAAAAAGATGGAGCCCTAGATCGACGGTTCCAAAAGGTCATGGTTGATCCGCCAACGGCAGAGGAGACCGTGAATATTTTGCAGAATATTGCCGGGAAGTATGAGGAGTTTCACAACGTTGACTACACAGAAGAAGCTATCAAAGATTGCGTCAGACTGAGCGATCGATACATCACCGATCGATTCTTGCCGGATAAAGCCATTGATGTCTTGGATGAAGTGGGAGCTCGCGTACACCTAAAAAACATTCACGTACCAAAACATATTGAGGAACTTGAAAAGAAGATTGAAGGACTAAAAGAGGAGAAGAACCTCGCGGTAAAGAATCAGCAGTACGAAACTGCTGCCGATTTGAGGGACCAAGAATCGCGGTTGGTCCGACAATTGGAAGAGTCAAAATTAAATTGGGAAGAGGATTCGAAGACCAAGCGATTTCCAGTGGGTGAAGAAGAAATTGCGGAGGTTGTGGCTATGATGACCGGAATACCGGTACAGCGAGTGGCGCAGAGCGAAAGTAAAAAATTGGTTCACATGACCGATGACCTCAAAGAGGTAATCATAGGTCAGAATGAGGCCATTGATAAGGTAACCAAAGCAATTCAACGCAACCGGATCGGATTGAAGGATCCTTCAAGGCCAATCGGATCTTTTATCTTCCTCGGGCCAACCGGAGTCGGCAAGACCGAATTGGCGAAAGCGTTGGCACGTTATATGTTCGACTCAGAAGAAGCACTGGTGCGTTTAGACATGAGTGAGTACATGGAAAAATTCTCAGTGAGTCGATTGATTGGAGCACCTCCAGGCTACGTAGGTTATGAAGAAGGTGGCCAATTGACTGAGAAGGTAAGACGGAAACCCTACTCCGTGATCTTGCTCGATGAGATTGAAAAGGCCCATCCAGATGTCTATAACATCTTATTGCAAGTTCTCGATGATGGTCAACTGACAGATGGTTTAGGTCGAAAAGTGGATTTCAAGAATGCCCTAATCATCATGACCTCCAACATCGGTGTACGTCAATTGAAAGACTTCGGGCAAGGCGTAGGTTTTGCCACCAAGGCAAGGGTTGAAAATGCTGAAAATCACTCCAAGAGTGTGATCCAAAATGCCCTAAAACGGACCTTTTCGCCAGAGTTTTTGAACCGGATCGATGACGTGGTAATTTTCAATAGTCTTGACCAAGAAGACATCTTTAAGATCATTGACATCACCCTGAAAGACTTATATGCCAGATTGGAGGGAATGGGTTTTGCTTTATCGCTCTCTGAAGAGGCAAAGAAATTTGTAGCTGAAAAGGGGTTCGACCCGCAGTTTGGTGCCAGACCACTTCACCGTGCCATTCAGAAGTACATTGAGGATCCATTGGCAGAATTTATTCTGAGCGAAAATCCAGCTGAAGGCACAGCACTCGAAGCGGTGCTTGACAAGGATAAAGAAGAAATTACAATCATTCATAAAAAAGTAAAAACGACCTAATAATCATTTGAAAAGAGTGCTAAGATGGATCGTTGGCTAGTTCGGTCTGAACTAAGTGGAAAAGACCGCACTTTTGATCATCCATGTTAGCACTCTTTTTTTTAATTTCCTTATTCATTAACAAACAACACATCATTTGGCAAAACGAAAAAAATCCTTTACAAAACGACCACCCAGCATATCCTTCCGAACCAACAAGTCCATCGTCGTACCTGAGATACGACTGGTGGGAGACAATCTTCAAGAATTAAGTGATACCATAGGCCAAACTGTAGAATCTGGTGTTTATGATACTCAGGTGGCGGTAGAATGGGCACAAGAGATGGGCTTAGATTTGGTAGAGATTTCACCCAAAGCAAAACCTCCGGTTTGCAAGATCATCGACTACAAAAAATTCTTATACGATAAGAAGAAAAAGGATAAAGAAATCAAAGCCCGTGCCGTCAAAACGGTCATTAAAGAATTGCGGTTCGGCCCCAACACAGATGACCACGATTTTGATTTCAAACTAAAGCATGCACGCAAGTTTCTCGAAGATGGTGCTAAGGTAAAAGCCTATGTGCATTTTCGCGGGCGCTCCATTGTGTTCAAGGATCGGGGTGAGCTCCTATTACTTAAACTGCTCAAGGAGCTTGAAGAATATGGTGCTGCAGAGGAACTACCCAGGCTCGAGGGTAGACGAATGTCGGTCATCATTTCTCCCAAGCGTAAGAAGACATAGACCATGTGCAATAAACCATGATCCAAACTCAAGCTCTTGAATTGTTTGGATCTAGGATGGAAATTCGGTGAAGCAGGCCCTTGAGGTGTTGCAATTATAACCTGATTTTGTATTTTTGCGAGCCCAAATATGGTTGGGATTCATTAATAACGAGAAGTCATGCCTAAAATGAAGACGCATTCCAGTGCCAAGAAACGATTCAAGCGTACTGGATCCGGTAAGCTAAAGAGGTTTCAAGCTTATACTTCGCACATGATGCGCAATAAGAGCAAGAAGGCGAAAACCCGTTTGGTGGGTTCAGCCCTAGTCAGCGAGGCCGATGAGAAACGGATGAAGCGTCTGCTCTGCATGTAATCCATTAAAATCATAGAGCTGCAGGTTTGCAAGCATCTTGAAAACAAGATCCCTGTACTCTTTAAACAATTTATTATGTCACGATCAGTGAATTCAGTTGCCTCCCGGCGACGTCGCAAAAAGATACTAAAGGAAGCAAAAGGCTATTACGGTGCCAGGTCTAAGGTCTACACGGTTGCAAAGAATGCCGTGGAAAAAGGTTGGTCTTATGCTTATCGAGATCGACGAAATAAGAAGCGCGAATTTAGACGCCTCTGGATCGTCAGAATCAATGCAGCAGCCAGAGAACATGGTCTTTCATACTCTTCGTTCATGCATCTTTTGGCTAAAAAAGATGTGGGTCTAAGCCGCAAGGTATTGGCAGACTTGGCGATCAACCATCCTACGACTTTTGCTGAAATCGTAAAATTCGTCAAGTAAATCATTAAGGGCCTAATAGCGCATCGCGTCGACTGGGTCCATTCTAGCCGCCTGATTTGCAGGAATAAAGCCTGCAATGAGCCCAATCGCTATGCTCAAGGACACACCGATGAGCACATTTTTGACGGATAAGAACATGTCAAAGTCTATCGCATAGGTGAGCACCTTTAAGACCACAAACACCAGTGCTAAGCCCAATATGCCTCCCAGAATACAAAGGGTAATGGCCTCGATGAGAAACTCAAGAAGAATGAAATAGCGCTTAGCTCCAAGTGCTTTTTTAATTCCGATGATGTTCGTTCGTTCTTTGACCGTCACAAACATGATATTGGCCACACTAAACATCCCTACCAAAATGGCAAAGAAACCAATGGTAATTCCTGCAATATTGAGAACGCCAAATACACTATCGAGCAATTTGGTGATGACGGATATTTCGTTCATTGAAAAATCATCCTTCTCCTTCGGTTTGAGTCGACGATGTGATCTCAGTACTCCAGTCACTTCATCTTTAAGGTCTTCAACATTTGCAACCGCTTTGGCTTTGACATTTAGTTGAGTTCCCCAGGGATTGTTCTTCATCTTCACATCGGCCACCTTTTTAGCGAACGTATAGGAAATGAAGATGGCATCGTCATAGTCCTGTGGATTTACCAGTGCCTGTCCCGACTTCTTGATCACTCCAATCACTTGAGCCGTTTTGCCCATTAATTTGACGTGCTTTCCGATTGGATCAATGGGTCCAAAAAGTTCATGTGCCACGGTATGACCCAAAATCACTTTATCGCTGGCATGTGCATATTCGTAAGGGCTATAATATCGTCCTTGATCAAACTGTAGATTGAACATCTCGGCATACTCATAAGTCGCTCCTATTACAAAAGCCCCCTCAACACTGTTTGAGCGATATTTTACAGTGCGTCCACCAATCCGTACCAGGAGTGTAACCATGCTTGCAGATTTGACACGTCTTTTTAAAACCTGATAATCTTCAAAACTTGGTGTTGGTCTTTGAAAGTACTTCCAATAACTCTCGTTGGGATCTTCTGCCCAAGGCAGTTTTGAGATGTACACCACGTCATTACCCAATTCCTCAAAGCTTCCCTTGACGTTATCTGCCAGTGAATCAACGGCAGACATTACGGCGATGATGCAAAATATTCCAATAGTGATTCCAAGAAGAGAGAGAAAGCTGCGCAGTTTATTAGCCCTTAATTGTTGCAGAGCCTGTTGTGAGCTCTCCCAGATTATCTTGAGTAAAATTTGCATTTGTTGCCTTCCTACTCCTTCAAAGAAAATTAAAAAGAATGACTAGCGCATCGAAGAATCGATTAATCGACAAGAACCTTCGCTCAATACCAGCCTCTCTACAGTAATGGCCTCGATCAGCTCTGCGAAGAAGCAAATGGTCAGACATTTCTGGCCGGACCACAGGGTAGGGGTTTGACCACCCTGATCGCACTGCTAAAGGCCAGTTGATTCCTTTACCAAGCCGATAGTTTTTCTATTTTTGTGGTTCTCTAAAATTGAGGTACCTGAATGAAGTCAAAACTCTCACAATTCAGCTTTAATCTTCCGAAAGAGTTGATCGCTAGCTACCCTATTGACCATCGCGACGAATCACGCCTAATGGTTGTGCACAAAGACACCGGTAAGATTGAGCACAAGATCTTTAAGGATGTTTTGGGGTACTTTGATGATGGAGATACCATTATTTACAATAATACCAAAGTCTTCCCCGCGAGACTCTATGGTCGCAAAGAAAAAACGGGAGCAAAGATCGAAGTATTCTTACTGCGCGAGCTCAATAAGGAAGCGCGTTTGTGGGATGTGTTGGTTGATCCTGCTCGTAAAATTAGGGTTGGCAACAAACTGTACTTTAAAGATGAGAATGATGAAGACATTATTGTGGCAGAGGTGGTTGACAACACGACATCTCGCGGTCGAACCATTCGATTCTTTTATGATGGTTCAGATGAAGACTTTAAGCGGATATTGGATGAGCTAGGGAACACCCCCCTTCCTAAGTACATTGAGCGAGAATCAGAGGAATTGGACCGGGAGCGCTATCAAACGGTATACGCCAAAGTTACTGGAGCTGTGGCTGCACCAACAGCCGGTCTGCATTTTTCCAGAGAATTATTAAAGCGACTGGAGATTAAAGGTGTCACCTTCGGTGAAGTCACACTACATGTTGGCTTAGGTACTTTCCGGAATATCGAAGTGGAAGATTTATCAAAGCACAAAATGGATGCGGAGTATTTCAACATCCCACCGCAAGCAGTCGAAACCGTCAACAAAAGTAAACTGAATGATGGTAGAGTTTGCGCGGTTGGCACCACCACCATGCGAACGATAGAATCGGGGGTATCTGCTGAATCACTTCTCAAACAGGCAGAAGGCTGGACCAATTTGTTTATTTACCCGCCTTTTGATTTTCATATAGCCAATTCGATGATCACAAATTTTCATTTACCGAAATCAAGCTTGCTCATTATGGTTTGTGCTTTTGGTGGCTACGAATTAATCATGGAAGCGTATCAGGTGGCCATTAAAGAAAAATATCGATTCTTCAGCTATGGAGATGCCATGATGATCATCTAGGCATTACAGATATCTACAAATTGTATTTATCTGATTTATAGACTAGTAGAAAGTTTTTTTGGTTTTAAGTTCGTCGCAGGAACTTTTTGATAGGTGATCAGGTCTAGTATGATGTAACTGGATAAAAAAAGTATTTGCTCGTATCACTGGATTTAATAGTTTTGCGCAAAATTTGAGAGGATTTTCAGTTACTGATTTTTTCGCTCAAAACGAAGTTTTTTATGTATTGGACGCTTGAACTTGCTTACCATCTCGAAGATGCACCCTGGCCTGCCACCCGAGATGAATTAATTGATTATGCCATTCGATCGGGGGCACCTTTGGAGGTCATTGAAAATCTTCAGGAGATGGAGGATGAAGGAGAAATCTATGAGAATATGGAGGACATCTGGCCAGACTATCCACGAAAAGATGATTTCCTCTTTAACGAAGATGAATATTAGGAATTGACAAATCATAAATCTATCCAAGGTTGTTATCTCCCCGATGGCAACCTTTTTTATTTTTACGGTGTCCCTCGCAACTGCTCACACACTTGATATATAAAAGGATAAACATAGCCATTGACGGTTTTTCAGCCTGCGGAAAAAGTACCTTGGCCCGGGACCTAGCGTCGGCGCTTGACTACCGGCACATCGACTCGGGTGCCATGTACCGAGCAATCACCTATTTTTTTTTGACCAATAATTGCAGTTACCAGGATCCAGAGCAGGTAGATCGATTTCTCGACCAAATTGACTTAGACTTTCAGATAATAGACAATCAGTCCGTCTTGTTTCTGAACGGTGAACCACAGGGAGAGAATCTTAGGCTTCCAAAAGTCGACCAAAAAGTCTCTGAAATCGCGGCACTCTCAGCTGTGCGCAAGAAGGTCGTGGCTCAGCAACAATGGATTGGGAGGGAAAAAGGTGTTGTCATGGATGGGCGAGATATTGGTACAGTCGTATTTCCAGACGCACGGGTAAAAATCTTTCTCACAGCAGATCTAGACACCAGAATCTCACGTAGGGTCGATGAACTTGCTGCTAAAGGAGTTCATCTAGACCTCAAGGTGGTTGCTGCCAATCTCAAAAAACGTGATCACATCGATTCTACCCGCAAACATAGCCCCTTATCAAAAGCGGTTGATGCGGTAACGATCGACAACACTAACCTCACACAGGTCGAACAGTTAGAGATGGTGCTTGCTCTGGCCCGACATCGAATATCTGAAATAGTCAAAAATACATCTGACCATCAGGATCAAAGAGGATAGACTGATTTTGTGGGGCATCATTGGTCCGAGATAAGACACCATCATTGCAAACTAGGAAGGCGCTGCAGAACCGTCAGCAATCAAGATGTACTATCGTAGCAGGGTTATATCACCCGCGACCAACCTTACATCCCCACGAATGTCGATGGCCTCAATTCTAAAAACGTAGACCCCTGGTCCTAATTTCTCTCCTCGATAGGTGCCATCCCATCGACCATTCGCCGCACCGGGCCTAAAGTCAAATGCACTGAAAACATTGTTGCCCCACCGGTCAAAGATCTCGTATGCAGCAATCTTGTCGATGTTATTTCCGGCATACAATTCAACAAAATCATTGATGTTATCACCATTCGGTGTAAAAGCATTTGGCACGTAGATGCCACCGATGTT
This sequence comes from Saprospiraceae bacterium, assembly GCA_965223215.1. Lineage (GTDB taxonomy): Bacteria > Bacteroidota > Bacteroidia > Chitinophagales > Saprospiraceae > JABDMH01. Next base: position 3,432,565 of record CBDCVZ010000010.1, read on the forward strand.
TCCCACTCGAATCAAGATGGTATCCTGCACCACACAACCATTGGAGGCCTCAACTTGCACGGTGTAGTAAGTATTAATCAGCGGGCTAACCAATTGCGAAAGACAGTCGGAACATGCGATATCTTGAGGCTGGAGCCAACTTATCGATGCCAGTTGAGACTCATCTAAGGAAACCTCCGGCGAAAGCATGACAGTATCACCTAATCTGATCAGCATTTCTTCACCTAGGTCCAAATCAAATTTGGGATCTCGCTCTAGAGTGATCAAGCTATCTGCCGAGCAACCATTAAAGTCTTTGACGACTACCAAATAATCATCGGGAGCAAGGAATTGATAAGAATTTCGTGACGAATAAAACTCCCCTCCCAGAGAAAAACTAAATGGACCGGTGCCTCCAAAGATCGTGTCGACCGAGATGATCCCATTGTTTTGGCCATCACAGTTGGCAGACGTCAGGCGCAGATCAAAACCTCTGAGGTTGCTCGGCCTTTCGGTGATCTCAACATCGGCCCTATTCTGACATTGATTTAAGGTGTCTTGCACCATTAATTGGTAACTGCCGGGTAGGTTCAAGCGAATGGCGGGTTGATTGGTCTGATTTAAGATATTGCCATTTGAAGTTGACCACTGATAATGGACCCCGCGACCAACCTCTGAGCCCAGGGTTATCTCCCTGTGCTCGCATATGATAGAATCCATCTCCACGATCGAAACGGATGGTGTGATGGTATCGACTCGAATGGTCAACATCTCGGAGAGGACACAATCTGAAGAAGTATGGCGTGCCTCTAGCAAGTAATCCTGGCCTCTGAGACTTCGCACGACGGTGTCTATCGTCGTATTGCTGGCTTCATCATGCCAAGTATAGGTAAATGAAGTATCTGGATTCACGACGGCCAGGAAGCCTTCGCGATTGGCACAGTCAATATGTAAACTGTCTATGATGGGACTTTCTAACAACGGTTCTGCACTCACCATCAAAGAATCGAGCACCTCACAACCGTTAAATCCTTTGGCGAGGATAAAGTACTGACCAGCTACATCGGTCTGTGAAACCGACATATCATCATAAAATCCGTTTGGCCCAAACCAATTCACCTCCGCTAGGGTGTCATGACTAATGAATGAAAGGACAGCCATACCGCCATTACATGGGATGAAAGTGTTTTCGATCTCCATTTGTGGTGTTTCAAAATCAGCGACAATGCTGACGGTCTCACTGAAATCACAGCCATTGGCAGCTATCGTTCGAAGTTGATAAGTACCAGGTTCATCCATTACGGTGATGCTGGATGCCGCAGAAAAGTTGTTCGGTCCAGACCACAAATACGACCAGGTCCGATCAATAATAGAAGGCCGCATCGATATCCGATTGTCTGAGCAATCCAAGGTGTCGGGAGTTAGGGTAAAAATTGGCCTCATGGTATCCGCTTGTACCAGATGTGACGTAGCTCTAATGCAGCCATTGAGATTTTGGCTTTCTAACACGTACAAACCTCCAGTACTTACCATTGGTTCAGCTTCTCTACTCACAATTGTAGAATCCAGACGCCAGGTATAATCCAGAAAGGAATAATTTGTGTCTAGAGAAAGCTTGGTATCCGTATTTATGCAGTTGATCAAGCTTGATGTCACCCGACTTGCATAGGTAAGCGTATCAATCTCAGCAAAGGCTTCTTGCACTACCCGGCATCCGTTCACATCAATCAACTCGACGAGATAAGGACCTGGTAAGACCGTTTGAACAGTGGTGCTATTGCTAATTCTTCCACCTGGATCAATCCAAGAAAAAGTGTAACCCGCATCGGCATTGGTAGAAAAAGTGAGATTGGCAAGTGTGTCGATGCAGGTAATCGTGTCACCGATTGCGGTAAGTGAGGGCAAGGGATCTGTAATGACCACCATGGCAGAATCATCTACTGGACAACCGTTTGCCCCGAGTATTTCCAAGCGATAAATGCCCGGCGTCGATGCCAATGGATGAGGGTTATTCGATCTAAAGCCGCCGGGTCCGGTCCAGTTGGTGAGCAAGGGAGTCTGGTCGGTGTCAAAGTCAAGAATAACACCGGGCTCACTACATCGGAATCCACCTCCAATAGCTTCCAATTCGGGTGGGGTAAAATCACTCGTAATCTCTCCCGATGTCGTGCCTGGGCAACCATTTCTCATCACCACATCTAAAGTAACGGTACCCGTTTCATCCACCCTCGGTACCGCATCCATTACCTGCCTACCATCAGGCAAGGTCCAGTTGTAGGATGCTATTTGTGAGTTGGCATAGTTGTCAATGGAGACCCCCAAACTGACAGCATCCTTGGCGCAGTCAATCGTGTCTAGTAAAATTTGCACGATCGGAATATCATCTGTGACTCCAATCTCTCGCAGTAAGGTGTCCTGACATCCATTGCGGTCGGTTGAATGCAGTGCGACAACTGTAGGGGTGGTCGACGTGAAACTCCTAGTGTTGCCCTCGGTAGCTTGCGTCAGTGTATCATACCATTCAAAAGATGGAAAAAGTGAATTATTGACCAACACAACTGAGCCATCAGTGGTGCAACCGATATCATTAACTACTACATTGGGTGCAATCGGTGTCGTATTCATCGGAACCGTAAAATCAGCGGTACTAAAACAGCCAGAGGTACTCGTGACAACCACTTGATAATTTCCTCCCTGGGTGACGATGACACTATCGTTGTTTGAAGTAAAACCTCCGGGTCCAGACCACGCAAAAGTGCAGCCGCCATTACAATTTGAGGTACCTTCTACCACCAATGTATCCTGACTTTGGGCACAATTAATCACGCCATTTTCAGTTCTCAACACGGGTTGCTGTGGATCTGGAGTTACGGTTATGGTTGTTCTGGCTGTACAGCTATTGATCACATCTCTAACCACAATGGTATAGTCTCCAGCCTGAGTACCGGTAGCATTAATTTGGTCAGCTCTAAAATTGTTTGGCCCTACCCACACTATTGTATTGTCATGAGCTGAAAAAACATTGGCACCCAAGGTAAATTGAGACTGTGTACAAGTGAGCGCGATGTCGCTGGCCGTGACGGTCGGTTTAATGGTATCGACCGTAACGATTGAAAAATTTTGATAGGTACATTGCTGAGCATCCGTTATAACCACATCATATTGCCCTGGTATACTAACTCTCGGAGACCTATCCGTGGAGCTAAAGCCATCGGGCCCGGTCCAGCTGTATGTCGCCAACGGGTCACTTACAGTCACTGGTATGTTTTTGCTCAGTCCACGACAATCCAAGGTGATGCCATTAATATCAATGGAGGGTTCTTTAAATAAGTTGACCACCTCCACATTTTCCTGAACGGCACATCCACCACTCGTCGTACTAATACGCACTGTGTAGATCCCTGGTTGGGTCACTTCAGGGTTCTGAGTTACTGATGAAAAGCCATTCGGACCGATCCAGTCGTAGGATACATTGGGAGTCGATGACGAGGCAGAGATTTGCACGGTGTCTTGTGCACAGCGTATACGCCCACCACTCACCTGAATATCCTGTGGCCGATCGAAATCAGCTGACACTTGGATGGTTTTGCGGACGATACAATTGTTGCCAGTCGCTGTCACTGTGTAAGACCCAGGTTCAGTAACATCGACATTTTGGGTCGTGGCAGTAAAGCTCTTGGGGCCCGTCCAAGAAAAACGATTGGCATTTGATATGGGACGTAAGAGTCCAACATTAGCCCCGCAGTCCATAACCACATCTTGGATTTCAAGGGATGGCAAGCTCCCATCCGATACTACACTGGTGGTGAGGGTGTCGGCACAGCCATCTTTGGCCACGATCAGTTGATATTGACCGGGAAGATCAATCTTGATGTTTGAAAGGTTTGTAGAAGATAAAATACTACCATCCACGGTGCTCCAGTGATAAGAGGGTTGGTCAGCAAATTGATTTGGCCAGTCGAGCACAAGTGGCTTGTTTGCACAAGAGATGGTACCTGGATTTTGAATGCCCTGGCTCACTGCAAACTCGGTGACGACTAGACGAACCATGCTGTCGCAACCAGCAACACTGGAAAAAGTGGCTTCATAAATGCCAGCGGTGGTAATGGTTTGGTTGTTGAATTGGATGGAAGTTTGCGGACAGATAAAGCGCTCAATGACATTGACTGAGCTTGGATCTGAAAAAATTCTATAGACCTTAAATCCACTAGCGTACGCCCCACATAATCTAAGCCGACCCGGATTTAATGCATTGGACAAGGAGCCCAAGGGGCCCCCAACAAAGCCATCCAAAAGAGCCAGGTCCCGATTAGCAATACTTAGTCCATAAATCAAGTAGTCACCTGCTGCCTGTGCTGAGAGATCAGGTCGGGAAGTAATGTTTAAAATAACCCCGCCAGAGGCTACCACGAATCGATAGGAATACAGAGCTGGATCTGGCTCGGGACCATTGTATGTTGGAAAAATTCTAATCGTACTAAGACTCGGATCACCTCCGCAGACAAAGGTTGTATCGACATTTATGCGACCTCCCAAACGTACACATTCAGAACACGAGATACCGGTCGGATCACAAAACTCAAGGTCGAATGAGGTCAAGAAACCGTCATTGTCACCCCGCAGGTCGGAGACGGTGAGTGACCAAATGCCATTGACTGTACCGCTATTTATGTCTTCCAGGCATGTCTCCGCATGGTAAGATCCCACATAGGTGTTGTTTTCTCCCCAATCCTGATCACTATCCCAAACCGGCTTGATGAGGTTTCCTTGATCGGGGGTCGCAGGGGTCGCACACGGTACAAATCGAATGTCCCAGGAAGTGCCATTGGTCGATCGGGATCCTCCATCTTCCATTAAAACATACTGACGTCCGTTAGGTGCACTCAGTATCAGTCTCACGTCTCCAATCAAACGATGGGTAAACCTGGCACGAATACCACAGATACCTTGACCCGGACTGGACAAGTCATCGTTTACAGCATTTTCGATCCTCAAATTCGCATACCTCGTACCAATCGTGGGTATGGCGATTTCGCTGCTGATGCCGCACTGACTCCAAACCCCATAATGGACCAGGAGAAAGAAGAAAACATGGCAAAAGTGCTTCATTGAAGGATTAGATCAGGTTTATGAGTGTCCTGCTATATAATGATCCTATTTACCTCAAAATTGTTGTTAAACAACCTTTAACATCAAGAATGTAGTCAACAAGACCACCTATATTTAACGTTCAAAAGGGCATCAACAATTAACCGTAACCTATGAGACGAGCGCTTCAAATCATCTTCGCCGGCATGCTGGTTTTCTCGATAAACAGTACTGCCTATAGTCAAAGATCCAACAAAAAAGATAACGATTTTAAGCAGAATTTGTGGTATGGAGGTAGCATTGGATTGGGTTTTCAATCGTTTGCCAGTCAAAGCACTTTTTTGTTCGCGCTCTTTCCCATGCTTGGTTATAAAATTAATGAAACCTTTTCTTTCGGACCCCGCGTGGGTGCATCCTATCGACACATTCGAACTAGAGGATTTAATGGATCCATCGAAAAGTTTAATCCTGTCGAATTTTCTGGTGCATTGTTTGGTCGCGCCAAGGTCTTAAGGCAATTCTTTGGTCATGTTGAATATGAACTCGCCAATGAAAAAAATCCGATCAATCGCAACGGAACCACGGTCATTAACGCACGCACTGACACCAACTTCTATCTGGGTGCCGGTTACACCTCCGGGGGTAAGGTAGCATCTGAGATATATATCTTATATAATTTTCTGGAAGACGACAATATTCTTGATGTTCCATTTGTTATTCGAGGAGGCATCACAGTCAATTTCTAAAACGTCAAGGTAATTCCCAACATCCAGTTGATGCCTGCTTGGGGATAAAGACCCTTAAGATTATAGGTGTTTTCTGTTTCAAGGGCTGCATGTGGATCATCGACTGTGGGATCGTAACCAGCAGATTGGAAACGGTAAATCCAACCATTGTTAGTCACTCGTTGGTTAAACAGGTTACGAACCATCAATTTCACCTGAATCTCTTCAGCCCAGCCTGGTCGTAATACACTGACGAGGTGCAAGTCGGAAAAATAATACGGATCTAGCTTAGAATTGTCATTTCCTGTGTTGTCGAGGTACTGGCTTCCCACATACTTATGCAGAGAATTCACCTGCACCGAAATGCGATCACGCTGAAGTAATTGGTAAGACAAAGTGGCTCCCCCCACAAATCCCGGTGAAAAGGATAATGGTACGTCCTTATGTTCGACAAGAATCTGAGCTCCAGTATCCCAGTCATCGATGGCCTCCGTGAAGGATTTGATCTGATTAATACTCCAACTAAGGTTCGTGCTAAAAAGAAGATTCGAGCGAAGTTGCCAGTCCAATTGAGACTCGAATCCTGAGCGAAAACTCCTAGGCACATTGATTCGGCCATACTCACCCACATCATTTAACCGGCCCGTTAAGGTTAGTTGATCCCGATAGGCCATGTAATAGGTATTTGCTCTGATCGATAGGCGGGCGCCCTGATAGCGTAGACCAAGTTCATGATCTACCAACCGCTCAGCCTTGGGTCTGCTCGCTGGAGAACTTTCAGTATAATCAGTTCGGTTAGGTTCTCTGTGGGCCACGGAAGCCGAATAATAATAAGAAATGTTATTGCGATCGAGCGTCAAACCGAGTTTGGGATTGAAGAAATGATGGGTTACCATTTGCTCCAATTGCTCCAGGTTTTGATCGAATCCTAGAAATCTATATCCCACCTGTCGCCATTGCAAATCAACGAAGGCAGTCAGAGAGTTAGTCAGCTGATTCTGATACTGTCCGTACAAGTTTAAGTCCGTTTTCCTGGCGTCGTTACGATAGTATTCATGATCCTTTTCAACTCCAGGAAACCAACGGGCCCAGATTACTTCACCGAAATGATCTCCCAGATACTCATTGTAGCCCCCGCCAAAGCTCCAACGGTTAGAGCCAATGCCTTCATGGGTAAGTGAAAATAAGGCTCCATAAAAGTCATTATCCAACCACCTTCTGCGGATCAGATCCGAAGTCGAAATCACTGAGTCACGAATCGTGATCAGCGGTAAATTATACGCCGGCAAATCATCACCGATACGGTATTGCTCAAAATAGCCTCTCCCCTTCGTGTAGTGAAGTGTGGTATTCAATAATAGACCAGACGGTAGCTTTTGTTTATATATAGCGTGCAGATGCCGTTGTCGATAATGGTCCACTTCATCCGGATGGTAGCCATCCCGACGACGGCCGGCTGTATTAAAGGTACGCAGCACTTCATCATCGATGTATTGCTGAGGAACACCATTCCATGCCTGATAGGTGATCTCCTTGCCATCGTAATAGCTCAACTTAAGGCTGTGGTTTTCTGAGAAATATCGAGCCACCAGGTTTAGGGATTGAAGATCAGCACTACTGCGATCAATGTACCCATTAGAGGTTAATGTTGAAAACCTTCCCTGCAGACTAAAATGATCCCGGATGGTACCCGTACCAAACTGGAGGTTTCCTCTCAGGGTGCCAAAGGAACCACCCGATCCTTCAACTTTGGCAAATGGTGCAGCCTGATGTGATGTGGTCTTAACATTTATCGTGCCGCCAAAGGCTCCTGCTCCATTCGTCGAGGTACCTACTCCGCGTTGAACTTGAATGGCCGCGACGGAGCTTGCCAAGTCTGGTAAATCAACCCAAAAGACCCCCTGCGACTCGGCATCATTTAAGGGTACTCCATCGATGGTTACATTAATTCTAGTGGGATCACTACCCCGTATGCGCAACCCCGTGTAACCGATTCCGGTACCGGCATCAGAGGTCACTACCATCGCCGGCATCCAACGTAAGAGAAAGGGAACATCTTGCCCGACATGCCGCTTGGCAATCGTCGATGCTCTGATGGTTTCATAACTAAAGGGCTGGTCTTTTTTGATCCAGGAGGCATTCAACTCTATCGTTTCGATTTGATAGATTTTGGGTGCCAAGAGCATCGTGTCAACACGTGGGCCCTCCAAATTGATCTTTGCCCGGAAGAGCTCGTAGCCAATGGATTGAATACTTAGTTCATAGATACCGGGATTGAGGTTCCGGAATTCAACAAATCCATCGTGGTCTGAGATCTGCGTAAATTCGTTAACCCGGACAACTGCGCCCTGAATACCCTGTTGTTGCTCATCCAACACCAAGATCTGATGGTCGACTTGACCGAAAACGATGAACGAAACACAGGCACACCAAAAACCGATGGTGGTCCGCAATAACATCAAATTCTGCATCTTTTAGATGATTTGATTAGAAGATTAAGAATGACGCTATGATGGGTCTCTGTCCCTTCCCGGCATTACCCGGGCAGGTTCCTGCTAGTATTTAGCAATGGGTATGATCTCAGCCACTTACATTTCAGATGTAGTTGGGCACCCCACATAGAGTAAACTCCACAAAGATAAGATATTCGGTCAATGGAGACCTTGTATCAGTGAGATTGACTGTTTCAGACGGTCTCCTTCCGTACCAGAAATCACCTGGTAGTTACGCCCCAAACTAAATAAGGCTTTATGGTAAAGGTAAAATAGAGACCATCGGCTGTTGGCATTCTCTCTTAAAGGATCGGATGCATAGCCATCCGTGGGCTCACAAAGAAGTGTTAGATCAAAGTGCATCTCCCTGAAACCTCTTTCAACATTTTCAGGAACAGACTGAAACTTGTACTGAGACCAGATTTTGTACACCAGCCATGAGGTGTCATGAATGACCAAAGCTGATTGAAGACCCACCAGAGCTTTTCTTAATTCATCTTGCATCGCAGCCATCGATGACAAGTCGCTTTTTTGGTATTGGCCGGCTCTAAGAGACAGGTAAGGTCGAGCGAATTCTGGCACCAGGGGAGCTTTGAGATAACGTGCAATCCCAAGAGCGAGGGTTGTTTTGCCGCTACATTCCGGACCTGTAATCAGGATTTTGATCATCTTTGTGTGAATTATCGAACTTATCCGCATTGAACTGATTTAGTAAGATACAAGTAAGCTCTTTTAGAAGGGCTGCACATCAATCGAAATGTTTCTAGATGCATGATATAGAACCACATCATCTTTGGAGAGATAACTACATTTCAGCGGAAGACAATCGCTCACCGCACTTTGGTCGGGTATACGATGAATTCCGATTTACAAAAAAAGTCTACAATTACTTTATCCATCCCCAATGGGATGAATTTGGTTCGAATACGCTTTATTCCAAGATCTTATTTGCCGATTATGAGGAAGGATTTGCCATCATTGAATTAATCGGTGAATGGAATGATTGTCTGACCAACGACGTGCTTTTTCTAAAGCAAAACATCATTGACGAATTAGTAAATCATGGCATTCACAGGCATATCATCGTACTGGACCATGTGCTCAATTTTCATGGATCAGACAATAGTTATTACGAGGAATGGTATGAAGATGTCATGGAAGCTGCGGGGTACATTTGTTTTATCAATGGGCTCGACCATGTGATTGATGAAATGAAGGCCACCTCGATAGATCACTATGCCAACTTTAGCCAGGAATTGCAAATTCCCAATTGGAGATCCTACTCTCCAAAGAGTCTGGTCGCCAAGGTGGAGATGATGTTAAGCACCCAAACCTCTCGCTTGCGGTGACTTTCAAATCTGGCTTCGTCAACATTATTGGTCGTCCCAACGTAGGTAAGTCGACATTGATGAATGCATTAATGGATTCGAATTTGTCGATCATTACGTATAAACCTCAGACCACAAGACATCGAATCCACGGAATTGTTAATGGCCCCGAATTTCAAATCATTTTCTCAGATACGCCGGGATTTGTGCATGATCCTGCTTACAAGATGCATGAGAAGATGAATCGATACGTCCACACAACCTTCGAAGATGCAGATATCATGATGCTTTTAGTAGATCATGAAGAGGTCTACGATCGGCAACATATCCTCATTCAAAAGCTGTCTAAATTGGAATGTCCGGTCTTTCTGGTCATCAATAAGATTGATCTACTGGACCAGGGCCAGCAACTATCCCAAATGGATGCCTGGCGATCAATTTTCGATTTTCAGGAAATATTTCCGATCTCTGCTCTCAAGCGTCAGGGTATCGACGAATTATTTGCACTGATTCAGCGGTATTTACCTGAAGGACCAAAATATTATCCTGAAGAACAACTAAGCGATAGACCGGAGCGCTTTTTTGTCAGTGAAATCGTAAGGGAGCAGATCTTCTTCCAATATCGTGATGAGATCCCCTACTCATGTGAGGTGGCCATTGACAGTTTTAAGGATGATCCTGACATCATCCGCATAGAAGCATTCATTTTTGTCAATCGGAAAACACAAAAATCCATCATGATTGGCAAAAATGGGGAAGCCATTAAGAAATTGGGCACGGAAGCCCGAAAAAAAATGGAGGATTTCTTAGGTAAGAGAGTCTTTCTTGCGCTTAGAGTCAAGGTTCGAGAAAACTGGCGAAACAATGATCAATGGCTGGACAAACTGGGATACAGTCGCTAAGCGTAGATTTAGCAGATATCGACGATGTCTCCGCATCAATGATGAAAAGAGAATCATGGAAGCCTTATCTTAGCAACCCCAAATGAAATTTCCCATTAAATTTTGCAGCTGCTAAACCGTTCGTGAAGCATGAGTAACATTCTAGCCATTGTCGGCAGGCCCAATGTGGGTAAGTCCACACTATACAATCGACTCATTGGTGAGCGAGAGGCCATCATCGACAACACTAGTGGTGTAACGAGAGATCGTCTTTATGGAACCAGCGATTGGAATGGCGTATCCTTTACTGTAATTGATACCGGTGGATTTGTCCACGGATCAGATGATGTGTTCGAAGCCGCCATTCGAAGGCAAGTCAAGATTGCCATTGATGAAGCTCATGCAATTCTCTTTATGGTGGATGTGACCACCGGTGTGACCGATCTTGATGAGGATGTCGCCACCATGCTCCGAAAAACTTCGAAGTCCGTCATCCTCGTGGTCAACAAGGTAGACAATAACCAACGCCTACTCGATGCCAATGAGTTTTGGAGTCTTGGTTTTGAAGATACGGTATTCCTCTCTTCGATTACCGGCAGTGGGACAGGTGAACTGCTTGATTTATTGGTCGAAAAATTGGATGACACTTCTGATCAATTGGATGATGAACTACCGAAGTTCGCCATTGTGGGTCAGCCCAATGTTGGTAAATCATCGTTGACCAATGCATTTTTAGGTGAAGAGCGAAATATCGTGACCGAGATCGCTGGTACCACACGCGATTCCATACACTCTCTCTATTCTAAATTCGGCAAACGGTTTTATTTAATTGATACCGCCGGGTTGCGAAAAAAAGCCAAAGTGCACGAAGACCTGGAATTCTACTCAGTGATTCGTGCCGTTCGTGCGGTGGAGCAATCAGATGTGTGTCTCCTTTTGATTGATGCGACTGCCGGTGTGGAAGCCCAGGATATGCAAATCTTTCAGTTGGCGGTTAAGCGAAAGAAAGGAATTTTGGTATTGGTCAACAAATGGGATTTGGTTCAAAAAGAGACCAATACAAGCAAATCTTTTGAAGAAAAGATCAGGCGAAAATTGGCCCCATTCAATGATGTACCCATTTTATTTATCTCGGCATTGACCAAGCAACGTATTTTCCAAGCCATCGAAAAAGCATTAGATATTTATGACCGCCGAAAGCAACAAATTAAGACTTCGGCACTCAATGAGGTCATGTTAAAAGCCATTGAAAAATATCCACCCCCCTCTAAAAAGGGTCGCTTTATCAAGATCAAATATGTAACCCAACTGCCTACTGCCACACCTTCTTTTGCTTTCTTCTGTAATTATCCAGAATATGTAAGTCGATCCTATCGAAATTACCTAGAAAATCAACTTCGAAAGAATTATGATTTTAATGGTGTTCCCATTAGTATTCATTTTCGGAAAAAATAATTGACTACCAATTTTTATGCAAATAATAGAAACAAAGATAGCTGGGCTATATATCATTGAGCCAAAGATCTGGAATGATGATCGCGGCTATTTTTTTGAGAGTTTTCAGGCAGAAAGATATGCAGCACTTGGTATTAAAAATGCATTTGTGCAGGACAATGAGGCTTTTTCGTCTAAGGGTGCCCTGCGAGGGCTACATTACCAACTTCCTCCCTTTGCTCAGGCCAAACTAGTAAGGGTAATCTCGGGTAGGGTTCAAGATGTTGCAGTTGATATCCGTCCTGATTCGCCCACCTTTGGCCAGCACGTAAGCGTGATCTTAAGTGGTGAAAATAAAAGACAATTTTTTGTACCTGCAGGGTTTGCACATGGCTACCTCACCTTGAGCGAGACTGCGATCTTTACCTATAAATGTGATCAGTATTATGCAAAAGAGCACGAAGGTGGTATTAAGTTTGATGATCCAGCTCTAGGCATCGAATGGGAATTGGGAGCAGAAGAATTAATTATCTCACCCAAGGATCTGACACAACCAAACTTCGAAAACCACATAAAAATATCGGTTTATTGAAGACGTTGATATTAGGTGCTGACGGTCAACTGGGACTGACATTTCAGGCCCTGGTAAAGAAAGAGAAACAGGATCCTCGCTTCCTATTTTGGCGTCGTAGTGATGGTGATTTTAACCAGCCAGATTTCTTTCAAAATATACGAAAAACCGGAGTCAGACTTGTGATTAATTGTGCTGCTTATACAGCGGTGGACCAAGCTGAGATGGAGCGTACTCTGGCCAAGCAAGTCAATGCCACAGCAGTGGGGAAACTAGGCAAACATTTGGCCGAAGAGGACATACCTGTGATCCATTTTTCGAGTGATTATGTCTATCACAACCGCTTGCGCCGGCCACTGCGCGAAGATGATCCGTGCCGACCGAAGGGCTACTATGCCCGTACCAAACTCATGGGTGAAAACGAACTCCTTGCCAACCATCCTTATCCCTTGATCATCCGGGTCTCTTGGTTGTACAGCAATTTTCGTCACAATTTTCCGAAAACCATGCTGAGACTGGGCAGCACTCGCGATGAGATTCGGGTTGTCAATGATCAATGGGGTGCCCCTACTTATGCCCATGACTTAGCAAAAGCAATACTGACAATCTCAGATCGGGCAAAGAGTGATGATCATTACTTTGCGCAGAAGACTGGCATTTACAACTATAGCAATGAAGGTAAAACCACCTGGTTTAACATCGCAGATCGTGTCATTCAAAAGGCAGGTCTTCGTTGCCAGGTGATACCCATTCCGAGCAAGGACTACCCCACTCCCGCTCCTCGACCGCGATATAGTGTCCTGGATCTTGCAAAATTTAAGAGAAAGTTTGAAATTCCTACCTTAACTTGGGAGGAACGAATGGATGAGTGTATTCGCCATTTGATAAACGAAACCAACCTATAAGCCGTTCTATCTTAGTAACTGACTTAGATGCGAAAGAAGACCTTTCATGTTTTGATCAAATGGGGAGTTACCGCCCTGCTGTTCATGGGTTTGGTTGGTGTGCTGCAAGCCACCCATAATAGAGCCGGAGACATCACTTATGAGCAAATTGGTGTGTTGACCATTAGAGCAACCATCACCACCTATACGCAGACCAGCAGTACGACTGCTGACCGGGACTCACTAGATCTGTTTTGGGGAGATGGCACCTGGACTAGAGTGGGTCGATCTAATGGCACCGGAGATCCCTTGCCAAATGACATAAAACGGAACTTCTACATTGCTGAGCATACTTATCCAGGCTTTGCTACCTATCACATGAGTATGCAAGATCCAAACAGAATTGCGGGCATCGTCAATGTGAATCCACCGAATTCAGTTAAGATTGAATTTTACATCGAAACTGTTTTTACCCTCTTTAGCAATCAATTTCAGGCTGAAAATAGCTCGGCAATTCTTTTGCAACCACCCATTGATTTTGGTTGTATTGGACAGCGATTTGTACACAATCCCAATGCATTTGATCCCGATGGAGATAGCCTTTCGTATGAACTGATCGTACCGCTGCAGGCAGAAGGAGATGAGGTTCCCAATTACTTCTTTCCTAACCAGATTAAGAGTGGCCCCGACAATACACTCACCCTCGATCCCGTCACCGGTGATCTTATTTGGGATGCTCCGCAGCAACCAGGTGATTATAATATTGCCATCAAGATCCATGAATATCGACAGGGAATTAAGATCAATACGATCATACGGGATATGCAAATCGACATTCGCAATTGCGAAAATCGACCTCCCCAAATCGAATTGCCAGAAGAAATCTGCGTGATCGCGGGCACAACCATTGATCTTCGGATCAAGGCAACAGACTTAGATGAACCGGCTCAGAAAATCTCGTTGACTGCCTTGGGCGGACCCTTTGAGCTGATGGTCAGTCCCGCTCGTTTCGACGTTAACGGCCAATTTCAGGACCAACCGGTCGAGGGAGTATTTCACTGGGAAACCCAGTGTGAGCATATCCTAGATCAACCTTATACCGTGATCTTCAAGGCAGTTGATAATTTTTTTGATACCACCGGACTAGCTGACCTAAAAACTCTGCGGATCAAGGTAGTTGGTCCACCACCCGAAAATTTGGTGGTGGAAAATCAAGAACCTGCCAACAAGGTCACTTGGGATTCTCCTTACACCTGTGAGGTTACTGAGAACGACTATTTCAAAGGGTTCACAGTCTGGCGGCGTTCAAATAGCAACCAGTTCCCACTCGACACCTGCGATCCCGGCTTGGCTAAACGTGGTTACACAGCCATCGCCTTCGGGATTACAGATCAAGTTGAGGGGCGTTATATGTATTTAGATGAGGATGTGGGATTGGGCCAGTCCTTTTGTTATCGGGTCACCGCAGCCTTTGCCCAAACCTCCGATGCTGGATATCCCTTCAATCCGGTTGAGAGTCTTCCCTCCAATGAGGAATGTGCTGGCTTTTCCGCAGATATACCCTTTATGACTAAAGTGTCAGTGATGGAAACGGATGCCAATAACGGTCAAATCCAGGTGGAGTGGACGAAGCCAACCAGTGATAATTACGATGATTTAGAAGGCCCGTTTACCTTTCAGGTATTTCGAGGTGACGGCATGATGCCCAGCTCATTTACACCGGTGGCCGGAGCTTCTTTTACTGCCAATAGCCTTGCTGAATTGAATGACACTTCATTTCTAGATGCAGGCGATAACCTAAATACGGTTTCTCAATCGTATACCTATCGAATTCAACTAAGGGTGGGGAACATCGAAGTTGAATCTGCACCGGCCTCCTCGGTGTTTTTAACCGTGACTGGCGCAGATAAAAGGAATGAGTTAACCTGGTCAGCCACCGTGCCCTGGCAAAATTTCTTCTTCCGAATCTTTCGGCGTGGTCCAAGTCAGTCAGAATTTGTTGAGGTGGGTACCACGAATGATCCTTTCTTTGCAGATTTGGATCTAACCAATGGCATTGAATATTGTTATTACGTCGAAGCCCATGGCACTTATGGCTCTGGATCTATTGCTAGTCCACTTATTAATTTGACGCAGCGGACCTGCGGTGTACCAGCTGATACGGACCCACCTTGCCCACCCAACCTATTGGTTACCAATTCATGTGATCAAGATCAACCTGCCACGATTTCGAATTTTGTCAATGTTTTGACCTGGAGCATCTCATCAATGGATTGTCCCAATCCAAATGATGTGGCAGGCTACAACGTTTATTATGCACCGGTCGAAGGTGCAGATTTTACCCTCTTGGACCATATTGATGATGCAGATGTGAATCGCTACGAGCACGGATCGGAATTTGGAATTGCCGGTTGCTACCACGTCACGGCGCTTGACTCATTGGGAAATGAAAGTGATTCAAGCAATCATATTTGCGTAGAGAATTGTCCTTTCTATTCTCTGCCCAATACCTTTACGCCAAATGGCGATGGTGCCAATGATGTCTTCGTACCCTATCCCTACAAATTTATTGATCGGATCGATTTAGTTGTGTTCAATAGATGGGGCCAGGTTGTTTTTGAAACGTCTGATCCGGAAATCAACTGGACGGGACAAAACAGCAATGGACAGGATTTATCCCAAGGTGTTTACCACTACATTTGCCGGGTATTTGAGTCTCGAGGACAAGGTGTCACCGAAAGTGCTGAGGTGCTCAAGGGGTTCATCGAGCTCGTACGTTAGTCCGAAGTAATTTCTAGCTAATTAAGTTAATCGAAGAAATGCGATCTTTGATGACTAAATCTTCCATATGTTTACCGGTATCATCGAATCCATGGGGACCGTTATTGATCGAGCAAGCGAAGAAGGTAATGTGATCTTTCGTGTGCAATCATCCATCTCATCGCAACTTAGGATTGATCAAAGTTTGGCTCACAACGGTGTGTGCCTGACCGTGGTTGCCCAAGAACAAGACTGGCATGAAGTGGTGGCGATTCAAGAAACACTAGATCGTTCGGCGCTCAACCTATTGCAGCCTGGATCTCTGGTAAATCTTGAGCGGGCCATGAAACTAGCTGATCGGTTGGATGGCCACCTCGTGCAGGGCCATGTGGATGCCATCGCTGAGGTAACGGAAATAGCCGATCAGGGAGGTAGCCACCTGTATACGTTTCGCTGCGACCATCCGGATACAGATCAATTGGTGGTGGACAAGGGCTCCATTTGTATCAATGGTGTAAGCCTGACCCTCATCAAACCCACCAATCAGACATTCCAGGTAGCCATCATTCCTTACACTTTTGAATACACAAACTTTAAGTCACTAACAGTTGCAGATCTCGTCAACATCGAATTTGATATTTTGGGTAAATACGTGGCAAAACAATTGTCGATGGTTAGACACCCAGGGGTTCCCTAGTGGTTAAAATTTGTATTTCATGACTGCAAGGCATTGCATTTGAATCACCATTGCAATACCTTATGCGTTCATTCGCAGTGATTTTATTTTTAGATTTGTTTGTTTTAAATAGGAGATGGATAATTGCAACAATTCTAATGACAAGTAGTCATTTTGGATTGGCCCAAAATCTAGTTCCCAATCACAGTTTCGAACAGTATTTGAGTGATCCCTCTTATGATGCTGACGGGGTAAATGAATCTATAGGTTGGTTTGCACTTTCTCACACACCAGATTTTTTTCATGCAAATTACCATTCTAATTACAGCCCAGGAGCGAATTGGCGTGGCAATCAAGAAGCCTTCAATGGTTCTGGATATGCAGGAATTCTAGCAAGTACAGCCTCCCGGGAATATTTATCCTGTCTCGGACCAGAAGACCAGATTTTTAATCGCACAGTGCAAGGTAAAATGATCGTTCAAAATTAGATTCATCGCGTGGGATTGAATTAGGACGCGAAGTAAAAAAAATCACGATGCCGTCTGGACAGCATCGTGATTTATGAATCGTTTTCTAACTGGCGATCTACGAAGTGATCATCACGGGATCTTCTTCTTCCTCTTTTTCAACAAGTGGTTCTCCAGTCACGATCAGCGAACGGAATTGTCGCAAACCTGTACCAGCAGGGATCTTCTTGCCCACAATCACGTTTTCTTTCAGTCCCTTCAGATCATCTTCCTTGGCACCTATCGCCGCTGTACTTAGCACCTTGGTGGTCTCTTGGAAAGAAGCCGCTGAAATCCAGCTGTGGGTACCGAGTGAAGACTTGGTAATACCCTGCAATACTGGACTCGAGGTGGCAGCAATGGCATCACGATATTCAATGTTACGAAGGTCGTTGCGCTTGAGATAAGAATTCTCTTCCCTAAGTTGTCTTAAGGAGACCAACTGGCCAGCCTTCAACTTATTGGAATCTCCAGCATCGGTAATAAACTTCTTATCGAAAATCCAGTCGTTCTGCTCTAAGAAATCATATTTCTCCACTGCCTCGCCTTCGAGGAAACTAGTATCACCCGGATCTTCAATAATCACTCGACGCATCATTTGACGTACGATCACCTCAATATGCTTGTCATTGATATTGATACCCTGTGCACGATATACTTCTTGCACACCGTTCACCAGATAGTATTGTACGGCAAAAGGCCCTTTGATGTTTAAGATGTCTTTCGGAGCGATGGCCCCATCAGAAAGCTGGGTACCAGCACGCACAAAGTCTCCCTCTTGCACCAAAATATGCTTCGACAATCCAATCAGGTACTTTCTTACTTGCTCGTCTTTTGCAGTAATGATTACCTCTCGATTACCCCGCTTAATCTTGCCAAAGGAGATCACGCCATCAATCTCTGCGGTGACCGCTGGATTTGAAGGATTCCGCGCTTCAAACAACTCGGTAACCCGGGGCAAACCACCGGTGATATCCGAGATCTTACCGAGGTTACGTGGTATTTTAGCCAATACCTGACCCGAGGTGATTTCGGCTCCTTCGTCGACTGAGATGTAGGCACCGACGGGTAAATTATAGGTACGAAGTTCTTCACCATCTTTGGTGACCACCTTCATGGTAGGTATTTTTCGTTTCTTTTTCGACTCGACAATCACCTTTTCGGCATAGCCCGTCTGATCATCACGCTCGATGCGATAGGTCTCACCCTCTTCAATAGATTCAAATTCAATCAAACCACCAAACTCAGAGATAATCACTGCATTGAATGGATCCCATTCGCATATCACATCACCACGTTTTACCTTCTGTTTGTCTTTGACAAATAGATTGGCACCGTAGGGAATATATAGTGAAGTGAGGAGTTTGCCGGTTTTGTCTTCGGTCACCCGGATTTCTCCTGTTCTAGATAAGACAACATTTCTGTCGGTACCATTTTCGTTTAAGGTCACCGTCTTAATGCTATCAAATTCCAAAACCGCATCAAATTTGGATATCAGTTCGGACTCAGCTTTGGTCACAGAGGCAATACCCCCAACGTGGAAAGTACGTAAAGTGAGCTGTGTACCTGGTTCGCCAATGGATTGAGCAGCAATAATCCCAACCGCATCACCGCGTTCTGCGATCCGGCCGGTGGCCAGATTCTTTCCGTAACATTTGCGACATACACCGCGTTTGGTCTCGCAGGTAAGAACCGAACGAATAGTCACCATTTCGACACCTATATCATCGATTTTTGCTGCCAACTTCTCATCAATATAGCCGTCGGCTTCCACCAGCACTTCATCAGTTACCGGATGCACCACATCATATAAGGTGTAGCGACCCTCGATTCGTTTTGCAAGCTCTTGAATGATTTTTTCATTGTCCTTCAATGCCATCGTTTCGATTCCTCGCAGGGTTCCGCAATCCTCTTCCATGATGACCACATCTTGCGAGACATCGACCAACCTTCTGGTGAGATATCCGGCATCTGCTGTTTTCAGGGCAGTATCTGCCAGACCTTTTCTAGCACCGTGCGTGGAAATGAAGTACTCTAAAACCGATAGTCCGTCCAGAAAGTTTGACAGGATGGGATTTTCAATGATGGCACCACCTGTATCTCCAGACTTTCTGGGTTTGGCCATCAATCCTCTCAGGCCACAAAGCTGCTTGATCTGTTGCTTGGAGCCCCTTGCACCAGAGTGGAGCATCATGTACACTGAATTGAATCCATCCTTATGTTCGGAAAGCTCCTTCAAGAGATTGTCAGTGATGGTGTTATCAGCGTAAGTCCACTTGTCGATGATCTGATTATACCGTTCGTTATTAGTGATCAGACCCATGTTGTAGTTTTCCCACACCTCATCGACCTCAGTTTGAGCTTCTTCTAAGATATTGCTCTTCACGGTAGGTGTAATTAGATCACCCAAGTTGAATGACAATCCACCTCGGAAAGACCAATAGAAACCGAGGTCCTTGATCTTATCCAAAAACTCAGCGGTGATCTCAAAATTGGTTCGAGTGATTATATCACTGATTACTGATTTGAGATTTCGCTTGGTCAATAGTTCATTAATAAAAGGCACTTCTTCAGGGACCGCTCGATTGAACAATACCCGTCCGACGGTGGTGTCAATGAGTTGTTCGGACAACTCTCCATCTTCATTCTCGACCGTGGCACGTACCTTGATGGGTGCGTGGAGATCGGTGCTGCCTTCATTGAATGCAATCTGTACCTCTTCGGTCGAGTAGAAAGTCCGACCATTTTTCTTCGCACCATTTTCCTGAGATCGCTCCTTACTCAAGTAATATAGTCCAAGTACCATATCCTGCGAAGGAAGGGTAATTGGTGAGCCATCTTGAGGATTTAGAATATTGTGAGACGAAAGCATCAAGAGCTGGGCCTCCAGTATAGCTGCCTGACTCAGCGGTAAATGAACGGCCATTTGATCTCCGTCAAAGTCAGCGTTGAAAGCTCCACAGACGAGCGGATGCAACTGAATGGCCTTACCCTCGATCAATTTTGGCTGGAAAGCCTGAATTGAAAGTCGGTGCAAGGTAGGTGCCCGATTCAATAAGATTGGGTGACCTTTCAAGATGTTTTCTAAGATCTCCCAAATCACGGGATCCTTTTTGTCTACCAATTTTTTGGCAGACTTCACTGTTTTGACGATACCTCGCTCAATAAGTTTTCTAATGATGAAGGGCTTGAACAATTCTGCTGCCATGCCCTTGGGTAGTCCACACTCATGCAATTTCAAAGTTGGACCCACCACAATGACCGATCGGCCTGAATAATCCACTCGTTTTCCAAGTAGATTTTGACGGAATCGGCCTTGCTTACCTTTCAATATATCACTCAAAGACTTCAGTGGTCTTCCACCTTCGGCCTTCACCGCATTCGATTTTCTCGAGTTGTCAAATAGCGAATCGACTGCCTCCTGCAACATCCTCTTTTCGTTGCGCAAAATGACCTCAGGTGCTTTGATTTCCAGGAGCCTCTTGAGGCGGTTATTCCTAATGATGACCCTGCGATAAAGGTCATTTAGATCTGAACTAGCAAAGCGACCGCCATCCAACGGCACCAGTGGCCTCAATTCAGGCGGCACCACGGGCAGGTATTGAATGATGGCCCATTCAGGTCGATTTTCAATCCGGGTCTGACCATCCCTAAATGCTTCTACCACTCGAAGGCGTTTTAGTGCCTCTGATTTTCTTTGTTGAGAAGTCTCCGTTGCCGCCTGATGTCTCAGAGCATAGCTCAAATCATCGAGATTTAGGCGCATGAGCAATTCCCGAACCGCTTCAGCACCCATCAAGGCGATGAATTTGTTCGGATCTTCATCCTCCAGCATTTGATTCTCCCGCGGTAGCGTTTCTAAAATTTCGAAGTACTCTTCCTCGGTCAGCAGATCGAGGCGAGCAATTCCTTCAGCCTCCTTGATACCTGGATGCACTACCACATACCGCTCATAGTAAATGATGGACTCTAATTTTTTTGAAGAGAGTCCCAGCAAATAACCAATCTTGTTAGGAAGTGATTTAAAAAACCAAATATGGACCACAGGCACGACCAACTTAATGTGTCCCATTCGTTCACGCCGCACCTTCTTTTCCGTTACTTCTACCCCACAGCGATCACAAACAATGCCCTTATATCGAATTCGTTTGTATTTTCCACAATAACACTCGTAGTCCTTGACGGGACCAAATATTCGCTCACAAAATAAGCCATCACGCTCAGGCTTATAAGAGCGATAGTTAATGGTCTCCGGTTTGAGGACCTCTCCATACGATCTCTCCAAGATCTCATCAGGTGAGCATAGGCTGATGGTGATCGTTTCGAAATCTGCTTTTTGTTTATTTAGCGACTTTTTAAAAGACATACTTGACTTTTATGAGCGTTTACTAATCAAATTTTACATCCAATGCCAATCCTCGTAATTCATGTACAAGTACATTGAATGATTCGGGAATATTGGGATCTGGCAAATTGTCACCTTTCACAATGGCTTCATAAGTTTTGGCACGACCAATAATGTCGTCTGACTTAATGGTCAAGAGCTCTTGGAGTATCGTGGACGCACCAAATGCTTCGAGTGCCCACACTTCCATCTCTCCAAATCGCTGACCTCCAAATTGTGCCTTTCCACCCAGTGGCTGCTGAGTGATCAACGAATATGGTCCAATGGAACGTGAGTGCATCTTGTCATCTACCATATGAGAGAGTTTCAACATGTAAATAACTCCCACGGTAGCTTGTTGGTGAAATTTATCACCGGTGCCACCATCATATAGGTAGGTTTGTCCGTAGCTAGGCAAGCCTGCTTCCTGAATATAACCATCGATTTCTTCAAGAGATGCTCCATCAAAAATTGGGGTAGAAAATTTCACTCCCATTTTTTCACCAGCCCAACCCAGCACCGTCTCAAAAATCTGACCTAGGTTCATCCGTGATGGTACACCTAGTGGATTCAGTACGATATCGACTGGGGTACCATCGTCGAGAAATGGCATATCCTCAACCCTCACAATTCGAGAGACAATACCCTTATTTCCGTGCCGTCCAGCAAGTTTATCACCTACTTTGAGCTTGCGTTTCTTAGCCATGTATACCTTGGCTAATTTTAATACACCGGCCGGCAATTCATCTCCAATAGAAATATTAAACTTCTCGCGCTTGTAGCGTCCGATTTCCTCGTTTACTTTGATGCTGTAGTTATGCAGCAGGCGAGCGATCAAGTCATTGGTTTTTTCATCTTTGGTCCAATTGCTGTAATCAACTGCTGTGTAATCAATGTTTTTCAACACATTCTTACTCAACTTGATTCCCTTCTTCACCAGGGCCTCATTGTAGATGCTGTAGATGCCTTCACTTGAGTGTCCTGATACCAACGCATTTAATTTGTCAACGAGTAAAGTTTTCAACTCATTGAGTGCAATGGCGTGCTGATCATCCAATCGGCTGAGCAGTGTTTTTTCCTGCGCCTTCTTCGTCTTATCTTTTTTAGCTCGAGCAAAAAGTTGCTTGTCAATAATTACACCCTTAGTAGATGGCGGTGCTTTCAAAGAAGCATCTTTGACATCCCCGGCCTTATCACCAAAAATGGCTCGCAGCAATTTCTCTTCAGGTGTTGGATCAGATTCGCCCTTGGGCGTAATCTTTCCAATCAATATATCACTCTCACTTACCCAGGCGCCAATTCTGATTATTCCGTTTTCGTCTAGATCCTTGGTAGCATCTTCGCTGACGTTGGGAATATCATTAGTGAGCTCCTCCTCTCCCAGTTTCGTATCTCGAACATCCAGTTCGAAGTGTTCGATATGGATGGACGTGAAAATATCCTCGCGTACTACTCGCTCCGAAAGGACAATGGCATCTTCAAAATTATATCCCTTCCACGGCATGAAAGCAACTCGGAGGTTTTGACCCAACGCCAATTCACCATTATCAGTGGCATACCCATCACAGAGGATCATTCCCTTGGTAACCCGCTGACCTTTCTTGACAATGGGTTTGAGATTGATACAAGTACCCTGATTGGTGCGCATGAACTTGGTGAGATCGTAGGTCTTTAAATTGTCTTCAAAAGACACCAACTGATCTTCCTCCGTGCGGTCGTATTTGATAACAATGCTGTTGGCATCAACATATTCGACAACACCTTTACCTTCTGCATTAATCAGCATGCGTGAATCTTGCGCCACCTTTGCTTCCAAGCCTGTGCCGACAATCGGCGAACTTGGTCTTAAGAGAGGTACGGCCTGACGTTGCATGTTTGAGCCCATCAGTGCCCGGTTAGCATCATCATTCTCCAAGAATGGAATGAGTGATGCCGACACTCCGACGATCTGATTGGGTGCCACATCCATGTACTCTACATCATTTGGGGCGAGCACTGGAAAATCACCATGCTCCCGACACTTAATACGATCGGAGACAAAAGAACCCTTATCATCGATGGCCGAATTGGCCTGCGCAATACGCTTAAAATCTTCACCCTCGGCTGATAGATATTCAGCAGAAGACTTCATATCAAGTTTTCCCTTATTGACCTTACGGTAGGGGGTCTCAAGGAAACCCATTTTATTCACCTTCGCATGGACACAGAGTGTAGAGATCAAACCAATATTTGGTCCCTCCGGAGTCTCAATGGTGCAAAGTCGACCGTAATGTGAGTAGTGCACATCCCGCACCTCAAATCCGGCTCTTTCTCGAGAAAGTCCACCAGGCCCTAGCGCTGAAATTCTTCTTTTGTGAGTAATCTCAGATAGTGGGTTGGTTTGATCCAGAAACTGAGATAGCTGGCTTGTTCCAAAAAAGGAATTGATCACGGATGATAGCGTTCGTGCATTGATCAAGTCAATTGGTGTAAATACCTCATTATCTCGAACGTTCATTCGTTCTCTAATCGTACGTGCCATTCTTGCCAGTCCGACTCCAAACTGAGCGTAGAGCTGTTCGCCAACGGTGCGAACACGCCTATTGCTCAAGTGATCAATGTCGTCTAATTCAGCTTTCTGATTGGTTAAGCTGACCAGATACTTCACAATTTCGATAATGTCTTCCTTGGTCAATATCAAGGTAGCCGGATCAATATCCAGCTCTAGTTTACGATTGATTTTATAGCGACCCACCTCACCGAGATTATATCGCTTATCTGAAAAGAAGAGTTTATCAATGATTCCTCGGGCTGTCTCTTCATCTGGTGGATCTGTACCACGCAATTGACGGTAGATCTGCTGAACTGCTTCTAATTCTGAGCTGGAAACATCTTTCTGCAGGGTGTTATAAATAATTGAGTAATCCTCTTCGATGTCAGCTCTTTGCAATATCACGATGTCAACATCTGCCTCGAGGATCTGTTCGATGTTTTCCTCATCTAAAACGATGTCCCGTTCTAATATGATCTCATTACGTTCGATGGAGACGACCTCACCGGTGTCCTCATCTACGAAATCTTCCACCCATTTGCGCAGTACCCGTGCCGCTAGTTTTCGGCCAATTGCTTTGGCAAGTGATTTCTTATTGGCTTTGATTTCTTCTGCCAGATCAAAAAGATCGAGGATTTGTTTATCCGAATCATATCCAATAGCTCGTAGCAGAGTGGTGACCGGAAACTTTTTCTTCCGATCGATGTATGCGTACATCACCGAGTTGATATCCGTAGCAAATTCCATCCAGGCTCCCTTAAAAGGGATTACTCTTGCTGAGTATATTTTGGTGCCGTTCGGATGAAAAGTCTGACTAAAAAATACTCCGGGTGAGCGGTGCAATTGAGATACGATGACGCGTTCTGCACCATTGATCACAAAGGTGCCCTTGGGGGTCATGTAGGGAATGTTGCCCAGAAACACATCTTGCACAATTGTCTGAAAGTCTACGTGTTCTTCATCATTACAGGAGAGTCGCAACTTTGCTTTTAGCGGTACACTGTACGTAAGACCGCGTTGCATACATTCTTCGATGGTATATCTCGGTGGATCAACGAAATAATCAAGAAATTCAAGTACAAAGATGTTTCGGGCATCGGTAATCGGAAAATTTTCCTGAAACACGCGATAGAGCCCTTCGTTAGCACGGTTATCGGGTGTTGTTTCGAGTTGAAAAAACTCTTGGAATGATTTGATTTGAATTTCTAGTAAGTCGGGATACTCTGAAGCCAGGTGAATTTTACCAAAATTAACTCGGCTGGTTTCATTATTACTAGCTACAACTTTCGTTGCCATGCGACTTTAGTTTTAAAAGTGATGAAAACGGGAGGCTTTCCTCTCTTATTAATACGACAATAGGCCTAGCTCGAACGTCAAGTTCGAACTAAGCCTTCTAGCTTTCTTTTATGCTGATTAGAGTATAGATGATCCTCGGAGGTGACTTAGTAATTAAATTACTTAAGTTCAACCTCTGCACCAACTGCTTCTAATGCCGCCTTAATATTTTCGGCCTCTTCTTTAGGAACGCCCTCTTTAATTGCAGAGGGAGCACTGTCAACTAGGTCCTTAGCTTCTTTAAGACCAACACCAAGCAAATTCTTCACTTCTTTTACCACTTTCAATTTGCCTGCACCCGCTGAATTTAACATCACGTCAAATTCAGTTTTTTCTTCAGCAGCACCTTCTCCAGCACCACCGGCAGGTCCGGCTGCTACAGCTACTGCAGCTGCTGCTGGCTCAATGCCATACTGATCTTTAAGAACATCTTTCAGCTCACTCACCTCTTTAACAGTGAGCCCTACTAGTTGTTCTGCTAAAGCATTTATATCTGCCATCTTATTACATTTTAGATTTTAGTCAATAATTATATTGCGTATACTTGGAAGCCTTATTATATGTACCCCTATGACTCACCCCTGTCTTCGAGCGCGGTCAATAGTGAGGCAATCGTACCTCCGGCATCAAGGGCACTTAGTACACCTTTAATGGGAGATTCGAGCAGTGAAATGATTTCGCCAACTAACTCTTCTTTCGACTTTAAGCTGGCCAGCGTATCCACCATTTCATCACCAACGAAAACGTCTGAATCAATGTATGCTGCCTTCAACACGGGTTTCTGATGATTCTTTCTGAACTCCTTAATGATTTTGGCAGGAATACTGGCCGTTTCGGTAAACATGATGGCGGTAGGACCCTTCAGGGCTTCATACAGTTTATCAAAGCCTCGATCCACAGCCAGTGATTGCATGGCCTTGATGGCCAGCGTATTCTTTACCACCTTGATTTCCACGCCTTTTTCATAGCATAGGCCCCGAAGTTCATTAACTTCTTCAACCGTAAGCTCAGATGAGTCCGTCAGGTAGAAGAAGTCATTATTTTTGAACTTCTTCTTCAATTTCTTAACGGCCTTTTCTTTTTCAGTTCTTGTCATTAGATATCTTTTTGGGCTACGTAGAAGCCGTTTAATTCAACTTACTAAGTACCTTGATCCCAGGGCTCATGGTACTAGCAACCGTGATCGATTTTATATAAGTGCCTTTTGCAGAGGCTGGTTTCATTTTGGTTAACGTGTCAAGCAACTCCTTCGCGTTTTCTGTAAGTTTATCGGCACTAAAAGAGACTCTGCCAATTGATGAATGAACGATTCCAAACTTGTCCAAACGGAATGATATCTTGCCCTTCTTCACGTCGGCCACGGCAGCTGCGATCTGAGGTGTCACCGTACCTGTTTTGGGATTTGGCATCAAACCACGTGGTCCTAAAATTCGGCCAATTTTCCCGACTTTAGCCATGACATTAGGCGCTGCGATGACCACATCAAAGTCAGTCCAACCACCCTGCACCTTGGCAACTAGTTCATCCAGGCCGGCAAAATCAGCTCCTGCTTCAAGTGCTTCTGCTTCTTTATCAGGTGTACAAAAAACAACTACCTTTTTGGTTTTCCCGGTCCCGTTGGGCAAAGAAACCGTACCTCTGAGGGCTTGATCTGCTTTTCTGGGATCGAGTCCGGTCCGGATGTGAATATCCACTGAGGCATCAAAAGTGGTCGTGTTGACCTCCTTTACCTTGGCCATTGCTTCTTCGAGACTGTAGAGTTGATCTCGATCTATCAATTTGTTGGCAGCGGCCCTTCTTTTCGAAATTTTTCCCATGTCAAATACGAGGTACTAACGTTCCGTTTTAGGAACTCCCTCTTTAATTGTTAAAAAATCTTTATTCTTCTTCGTCGCTCCAGGGCGCTTCTCCCCTTATGGTAACCCCCATGCTACGAGCCGTGCCAGCGACCATTTTCATAGCTGACTCCACTTTAAAGGCATTGAGGTCGACCATCTTGCTCTCAGCAATGGTCCGCACTTGATCCCAGGTTACACTTCCCACTTTGACTCGATTCGACTCCGGAGATCCCTTCTTCAATTTGGCTGATTCCAGCAATTGAACGGCAGCAGGAGATGTTTTAGTAATAAAGTCAAACGACTTGTCTTTGTAGACAGTAATGACCACTGGCACTACCTTGCCTTGCATCTCCTGAGTTCGTGCGTTAAATCGCTTACAAAACTCCATAATATTTACCCCTTTGGCACCCAAAGCAGGTCCAACTGGAGGTGCAGGATTGGCTTGACCACCGCGCACCTGCAATTTTATTAAAGCTTCAACTACTTTTGCCATAATTCTTTATCGTCTTCTTGGACTAATCAGGTTTGTTTCTCAACCTGCATAAAATTCAGCTCCACTTCTGTACCACGTCCAAAAATCTTTACAATAACTTTTAGTTTTTTCTTTTCGTCGTTCACTTCCTTGATGTCACCTACAAAATTATTGAAGGGTCCGTCAATTATTTTGATGGTTTCACCTTCAATAAAGGGTTCGATCATGATTTCTTCTCCCTCTTGAGATTCATCGGCTTTTCCAAGCATTCGGTTAGCCTCTGCCTGTTTCATTGGAATCGGCGAAGTACCACCCAAGAAATTAATCACATTGGTCATTCCGGAAATCGCTTGGATCATCTCTCCTGAAAATTTATCAGGTAATGCTTCCACCAGAATATACCCCGGCAGGATGTTTCTCTCCTGAATAACTTTTTTCCCGTTGCGGATCTTATAGACTTTTTCTGTTGGAACGATCACCTGACCGATCACGTCTGACCACCCCGATCGCTTTATTTCTAGCTCAATTCGTTCTTTGAGTTTTCGCTCTTTCCCGCTGATCACCCGGAGTGAGTACCATTTTCGTTCCTCTTCAATTGGCTCGTCCATCATCGTTGTCATTAGAGACCGTAAATAATATCAACAATTTGACGAGATATCGTGTCCATCAAGAATACGAGGAGCGCAATGATCAATGACGCCACCAATACCAGGATGGTGCTGCTCTGCAGCTCTGACCAACTTGGCCATGACACCTTATTAATCAGCTCATTGTAGCTTTCTTTGACACTTGCTATTAATCCCATCGATTTATCTGTTAGCGATCAACCATCTTATGACTATCCTCTTTGCACGGGCAGGAGGACTTGAACCCCCAGCCTACGGTTTTGGAGACCGTCGCTCTACCAATTGAGCTATGCCCGTATTTATTCTCCTGTCTCAACATAACTAAGCAGGTATCCCATTGATCTTCCTGAGCGACTGTCGCTCCCTGCCTGCCGTATGGCAGGTACCAATTGAGCTATGCCCGTATCTATTCTCCTGTCTCAACATAACTAAGCACGTATCCCATTGATCTTCCTGAGCGACTGTCGCTCCCTGCCTGCCGTATGGCAGGTACCAATTGAGCTATGCCCGTGTAAAATCTTATTTCTCGGTCGAATCGATCTCCAAACACTTTTGAAGACTTCCTCAGTATCTTTTCTCCGAGATGGTCAAACCTTTGTTTTGACCTTAAAAAGCAAATTAAGCATCCCCATTACGGCATGCCTAATTTGCTTGGTTTATCAGTTGAATGTGCTGACTATTCAATAATTTCGGTAACCTGACCAGCACCCACGGTTCGACCTCCCTCTCTGATGGCGAAACGAAGACCCTTCTCCATGGCAATACTATTAATCAATGCGACCTCCAGAGATACATTGTCACCAGGCATGACCATCTCGATACCATCGGGTAAATTAACATCTCCGGTCACGTCGGTGGTACGGAAGTAGAATTGTGGTCGATAGCCGTTGAAGAAGGGTGTGTGTCGCCCACCTTCATCTTTGCCCAGAACATATACCTCACACTTGAATTTTTTGTGTGGCTTCACTGACCCAGGGGCGCAAATGACCATCCCTCTTTTGATGTCTTCCTTGTCGATACCTCTTAAAAGAAGTCCGGCATTGTCACCTGCTTCTCCTCGAGACAAAATCTTTCGAAACATTTCCACACCCGTGATCACAGAAGTGAGCGGCTTTTCACCTTCTTTCATCATACCAATAATCTCAACTGGATTGCCAGTTTCGATCACACCCCTTTCAATTCTTCCAGTTGCTACAGTTCCGCGACCGGTAATTGAAAATACATCTTCAATAGGCATCAGGAATGGCTGATCAACCAGTCGAGTTGGTTCTGGAATCTCGCTATCAACCGCAGCCATTAAATCTCTGATGGCCTGTTGTGCACCGGCATCACCTTCTAGGGCTTTGAGTGCAGAACCTTGAATCACCTTGGCATTGTCACCGTCAAACTCATACTGATCCAAGAGTTCGCGTACCTCCATTTCCACCAGTTCGAGCATTTCCTCATCGTCAACCAGATCTACCTTATTCATAAAAACGACAATCTTAGGAACACCTACCTGGCGCGCAAGCAAGATGTGCTCACGAGTTTGTGGCATCGGACCATCTGTCGCAGCCACCACTAAAATCGCACCATCCATCTGAGCAGCTCCAGTCACCATGTTTTTCACGTAATCCGCGTGACCTGGACAATCCACATGGGCATAGTGACGGTTATCTGTTTCATATTCAACATGTGCTGTATTAATGGTGATACCCCTCTCCTTTTCTTCTGGAGCAGCATCAATAGAGTCATAGTCCATTTTTTGAGCAAGACCAGCGTCTGACAGCACGTAAGTGATGGCAGCAGTTAAGGTGGTCTTTCCGTGGTCTACGTGTCCAATTGTACCAACGTTCAGGTGTGGTTTATTCCTTTCAAAAGTTTCCTTCGCCATCGGATAGATATTTTACGATTTCTTAAAAAAAAGATTTAGTTAACAATCAACATTTATAGTATCGATCAGCATTCCAGTTACTGACCGTTTTTGAAAAATGGTCTTGAGCCAATGAAGGGATTTTCTACCTACGCTAAAGCTTCGGCAGACAGGGAACCCCCTCTTCTTCAATACCTCAATCTCCTCCATAACACTTCTTGTTATGGTCTTGAGCCAATGAAGGGATTTTCTACCTACGCTAAAGCTTCGGCAGACAGGGAACCCCCTCTTCTTCAATACCTCAATCTCCTCCATAACACTTCTTGTTATGGTCTTGAGCCAATGAAGGGATTTTCTACCTACGCTAAAGCTTCGGCAGACAGGGAACCCCCTCTTCTTCAATACCTCAATCTCCTCCATAACACTTCTTGCTATGGTCTTGAGCCAATGAAGGGATTTTCTACCTACGCTAAAGCTTCGGCAGACAGGGAACCCCCTCTTCTTCAATACCTCAATCTCCTCCATAACACTTCTTGTTATGGTCTTGAGCCAATGAAGGGATTTTCTACCTACGCTAAAGCTTCGGCAGACAGGGAACCCCCTCTTCTTCAATACCTCAATCTCCTCCATAACACTTCTTGCTATGATCTTGAGCCAATGAAGGGATTTTCTACCTACGCTAAAGCTTCGGCAGACAGGGAACCCCCTCTTCTTCAATACCTCAATCTCCTCCATAACACTTCTTGCTATGGTCTTGAGCCAATGAAGGGATTTGAACCCCCGACCCCTTCCTTACCATGGAAGTGCTCTACCCCTGAGCTACATTGGCAGCCCTCATTCATCCAATTTCACATTCGATGAGTGATTCGGGAAGATTCCTCCCCTTTCAATTTTCAATTCGTTTATCAAGGGCACCATCTTTATGGCAACTCAATTTCAACATGGGAGCGGGCGATGAGACTTCCCGCAATACTGCGGGACAGGCAAACCTCCTCTCTATTTCACTCCCTCCTGCATCCTCTATCTTCTCTAGAGAACCTGAGCGGGCGATGAGACTCGAACCCACGACCCTCAGCTTGGAAGGCTGATGCTCTACCAACTGAGCTACGCCCGCTTATTCTCTCTTCAGATTGGTGGGGGCGGTAGGATTCGAACCTACTCAGTCGTAGACAACAGATTTACAGTCT
Organism: Saprospiraceae bacterium; assembly: GCA_965223215.1. Lineage (GTDB taxonomy): Bacteria > Bacteroidota > Bacteroidia > Chitinophagales > Saprospiraceae > JABDMH01. The sequence goes on from CBDCVZ010000010.1 coordinate 3,464,113, forward strand.
GCCCCGGCTCTCCAACTCCGGCGCGCCCCCTTATCGAATCGATTCTCTGATTGCAGCCTCCTAGTACTGGTATACGCATTAGTTCAAATTACCGCTAAGTTGAATCGAACCACTTGGAGCCAATGGAGGGACTCGAACCCCCGGCCGGCTGATTACAAATCAGCTGCTCTACCAGCTGAGCTACATTGGCTTAATCACCTACGCGGAATGCTCCTCCAGCAGAACCATGTCAACGAGTCAGCTATTTGAACCAGAACTCCTCCTGCCATTTTATTTCGAAAAAGAATAGAGAATTCATCACCTCAGAAACACTGATTTGTCATCACCTTTCTCTAGTCCACCATCATCCGAAAGATCACTATTTGTCAAAATTCGACCACCTATTTTCATATAGATAAAAATCTAAATGCGTTTTTTACTGTAAAGCAAGCATCTAGATCCCTATATCAAATTTCTACTCCTCCAAAGTCTTTCATTTAAGGTGGCCTCTTTGAGATACTTTTTCTCAAAGCGATTGCAAAGATATTACTTTTTCTCTAAAATGAAAATGTAAAATATGGATGAAAAGCCTTCGCAGTAGGCGTTCTAGGCTTGCATGAGTGTTCTGGTCTTTTGCCTATTTTTTCTGATGTCCGGTTCTTTTTGCTGGACCTTGTGATTCCTCAAAATGACCTGATACGATCTTTGTGTTTGATTAATCGCCGCTTGGCAACATCCACCACTTCATCGATGGCTGCCTCAAAAGTTTTATTCTGGGCAGTGGCTAGGAGGAGATGACCAGGAACGCTCATTTTTACCTCCGCGATCTTGTCTTTGACCTGACCTGTGTTTTCCAATTTAAGAATAACTCCAATTTCTAGAATGCGGTCATAATACTGGCCCAGTTTGTTCAATTTTCTATCAATAAAATCAAGCAGCTTTTTGTCGGCGGTAAAGTGTGGAGATTGGATTGTTATTTTCATATTCGATTTTTTAAGCTATGGAATGATTGGATACCATCACTGATCGGTTGCTTTGGGGTGCGCTTTTTGGTACACATTCTTCAGTTTTTCAATGGAGTTATGTGTGTAAATTTGGGTGGCGCTTAGATTGGCGTGGCCCAGTAAGTTCTTAATCGCGTTTAAATCAGCACCGTGATTTGACATGTGGGTGGCAAAAGTATGACGCAAGATGTGCGGTCCCCTTTGCATCACTGTAGATATCATACTCAGATGTGATCGCACCAAATTATAAACAAATTTAGGGTATAGTTGCTTGCCCTTGTCTGTTAAGAATAACCAAGGCAAGTGAAGTTTGTTTGACTTTGCTCTAACTTCGAGGTAAGTTATCAGGGATTCCTGATGCGGTGTAGCGAAAGGTACCAAACGCATTTTTCCACCTTTGCCCGTGATGCGATAGGTCTGATTGTCCAGATCGACATCTTCGACCCTTAAGTCAATTAATTCACTTCGTCGCATGCCCGTAACATACAATGCTTGAAGTATCATTGTGTTTCGTAAGCAACCATAAGAATCTGCAGTTGTATCGAATTGAGGTAACTTGGAGGTCTCCTTTTCCTGAAGATATACTGGCAGCCTCTTGGGCAGTTTCAATGCTCTTAACCGGGTGGCAGGATTGCTGCTCACTTTACCACTTCGCTGAAGGAACTTAAAAAAGGCCCTTACCGATGACAGTTTTCGATTGATGGAACGCGGTTCTTTCTTGCCTTCAACCAAATACACCAGCCATGAACGCAAATGGGTATGCTCGATTTCATCTAACTGTGAGATCTCAAAGGTCTCATAAAGGTAGTCCAAGACCTGTTTGACATCTGCCTCGTATGCTTTAATCGTGTGCGGAGAAAATCTCTTTTCGAACGAAATATAGTTGATGAACGATCTTAGACTCATATATGCAATTCTCTACACACAGCCGCTACCCTATAGCGACTCACTATGACTTGATTCAAAGCTCCTGCTGTCGTACAACAGATCTCATCTCGAATCTTTCACACCAGCCATATCATCAATCTACTACATTTTGTATGCCAAAAAAAATACATGTGTCTCTTTTTGTGTATTTTTCTAGGGTGTAATTCTGCCTTTTAACCAACTAGTTGACTTTCACCATCTTCCGTGCCGTGCCTTCAGAAATAGATATTAGGTAAATACCCGCTGACAACTCTGACAAGTCCAAATCAACCTGGCCACCCACCAGCTGGGATCTTACCAGCACTTCACCCTGTAAAGAAAAAACGGAAATCTCTCTGCTCGATATCGGTGGTTCAGCCGTAATGGTTGCATGATCCAGTATAGGATTGGGATAGATTTGAAATCGAGACCGATAATCTTCCACTGGAGTCAAAAGCAAACAATGATCGGGATCTCCATCAAGTTCAAGAACTTCACCGGGAGAGAGATCCCGACCGGCAAACGCAGGAAAATCCAATCGATACCGCTTCATTGCAAAAGTAAAATTATCGTTGATGCGCAAGGGTTGATGGAAGGGTACGGCATTTCCCGCTTTCAAGGGGATTTTGTACTCCCAGACGATCTCCCCTCCAGGTGAAATCTCAAAAGCATGGCCAATGCGACCCGCCAGAAATAGGGCATTACCATTCTCAAGCAGCTGTAGAGATGAGACAGAATTCGAATAGAGCAGACTAGTATCTGGATGATAGATTGTGCGCATGGATGCTGTAGGAAGGAATCGACCATCATCAAGGGGATAAGCCCAGGTGGATGTATCTAAGTCGACATCCATGATCGTACCGACTGAAAAATCTTCACCAAATCTGTTGTTGAACACCGAAATATTACCGTAATATGACTGACCTTCTTCAAGCAGGCCGTCAATCCAGCGAGCGTTGTGGGGAAAAAACAACTGACGGTCATTTAGATCCCCCCTCTGGTAAGTAAGTGGATTGCCCCATCGATAAATTAGATCACCGCCTTTACCGGCAAGTCCGCCACTATGACCGCGAGCTTCCTCCGAACTGGTGCTGTGATCAATGATCCAAATTTCATCAAAATGAGGCACGGTAATCAGTAATTGATCCAGATCACTATTGTAATCCACTGAATTCGTGTGCAACCAATCTGGGTGCCCATTCTTCACATCATAATTGATATCGATCAGTTCGGGATGGTTGGCCACGACCCCAAAATTATCTTTGGTGGAATCCATATCCTGAATCAAATGATCCCAGACATGCCATTCCCATACGATACTGTCTGACAATGGATCGATTTCAACCAGAAAGTCTGGCCATAGCTTCATCTGATCCATTTGAGTTGGATCGCGACCAGCCCTGATACATTCTTCGAAATCCTTAAGTTCCCATGCAATGGCCACTATGTTTCCATTGGGTAATTCGGTCACGTCATGATGAAACCTCTGCATGGAGTCATTGAGGGTGAAACTCCACAAAACGTTGTTTTCCCAGCTCCGTATTTCGATCGTCTCTCCTCCGCCACCAGCCCAAATTGGGTCATTTTTAGATTGTATTCTTCGCTTGCATTTTAACAGGTCACCCGATGCCATCAGATATACGGCGCTGCCAGGTAGAAATTGTTCGTCATCTGGCCATTGATGGACAAGTCTGCCACAGTTATCGAGGAGATATACCGTAGACTGATTATCTGGAAAAATCAAATTGTAACCCGGACCTGTTAACTCTATATCATATTGCAACAAACCATTCAGTCTATCCTGGCCACAGAGCAAGGCAGTGACCAGGGAAAGTAGGAGAACAAGGGCCTTTCTAATCATCTACACCGTTAAAGAAAAAGCCATAACCAGGTTTCCCCTGGTTATGGCTTGGTAATGATTTTGGAAGTATGTATGAATGTCTATTCCTTCAGAGTAAAGGGCCAACTCCCACTCGGATGGGTGATGACACCTGTCCCGGATTCACCATAGGTATTCTCCCAGGTGATGGTCCATTTATCTCCTTCTATTGACGACGTGTATGTCCAGGTATCGCCGAAAGCATCGATGTTGCCAACAAACGAAACTTCTGCGCATACATCCTGAAAAGTCAGTGACTCAGAATCAGCAACGCTTGTGGCACCATAACAAGGCTTATAAGCCCCGAAAGACCAGTCGCTGAAAGTGTACGTACCACCACCAAGTGCGATGATGTCAACGTTTCCATCGACCGGCTCACCACACCATCCTTCGGTACCATCGTAGGCATAGGTGCCTTCCAATGCAGAAGGACATCCGGCAGGGAGGGTGAAATCAAAGTGGCCTCTAAATGCTGCCCCATTCACCGTAGCCGATGAATTTGTACTTCTGAAAACTGCCCCATCAACTGTCGTTACAGTACCAGTAAAGATGAACTTATCACCGGCCAAGACCTGATCATTGCTGGTACCAGCCGCAGAAATTGCTTCTGGTCCCGTGATGGTGATATTCTCAATGCCCTTCAATCCGGAAGCCATCTGAACAAAATCAGCAGAGGTCCAAGCCTTGAATCGAGTAGGACCTGTAGAATTATCTCCATTATCAGGGTTGTTGTCCTCATATGTTAAATCCAAGGCATATTCTGCTACTAAGTTGCCTTTCTCCAAATCGATAAATTCTACAGAATACATATAAGAGGAGCCAGCAATATCAAACAGATTGATCAACTTGTCTGTTTCAGATATTCGAGCTGGGTAGGCACCTTTTCCAGCATCATCAAAAGTGATGATGGGCTTCAATTCCTCATCCGCACAACCAACCCACAGCATGCCAAAGGTGAGTACTATTATTAAGAATTTAAATTTCATGATATTCATCATTTATTTTTTAAGAAATACCGGATTAGTATGCACCAGCACTACCATCATCCCAGAATACTCGCTGAGTCAATAACTTCTGAGAGGCTGTTGCATTTCGATTTACATGCACATCCGGTAAGTAGAATGAATTAGTGAAGTCTCCATATGCTGGTTCTAGGCCAGGAGCCATGTTGTCAGGTTTCCCGGTACGACGATACATATTGTATGCTTCATATCCATTACCCCACAGGGCCAAATAATACTCGGTATTAATCACATTGAGGCGCTCATCGTCTGAGGTTGCTGCATCGTATTGGGCTAGCACGAAATCCACGTATTCATTCACTTTTTCTTCGCTTAAGCCATACTGCTCTTTAATGGAAAATGTTGTCCCGGTGCGATCATCTGTCACAACCCTTGACATCGTGGCAGATACCAATGATTCGAAGCTCTCCACCTTAGCCATTGATCCGCGAATGCCCTGTTCCAACATGGCTCGAGCATCGTCGCTCGTACCAAGCATGAGTGCCGCTTCAGCTCGCATAAAATCAGAATAAAAGCTCAACATGATTGGATCAACACCTGCACCAAGTCCGCCAGTCGTCCCGCTCTGCCTCGTGTCTTCAAACGTTTCGTCATCAAATTGGCCTCCACCTGGATACAGTCCATAGGATGTTCGGATGGGTCCGTCTGGTGGAATTCCCTCACCGTTCATATGATCCCTACCTGAATAGCCATCAGGATGCGCAATGCAATAGGGGATGCGCGGATCGATGGCCGCATAGTGCGGAGGCTTAGCCTCTTGATCCGGCAACGTTGAAAAATGACATGAGAAGGTGGTGGCATCCTGATTCACGGCATCATCGACCTTGCGATAAAAGTAGTACCTGGTCCGTGGATCTTCAAATTCAACACCATCTGCGGTGATTTTTCCCGCCTTTAACAGCCACATGTAGTAATTGGACAAATAATCTCCATCATTTACCTCATAATGATTATTATACATTCCACTACGAGAGTTTGGATTCGTTCTCTGATTTCCATACTGGAACACAAAGTCATCATCCGCACTGGAAATAATATTCCCTCCGGAAATAATACCATTGATGATACCGGCCGAACCACTTGGATCAACCAGACGCATGTTAAGTGCCGCTTTTAGCTTAATGGTATTAGCCAATTTCACCCACTTTGTTGCATCACCCCCATAGTAGAGGTCATTGCTTGGGCCACTAGCTGAAGTACCAGACAACAAGCTAATCGCCTGATCTAACATGTCCATGGCTGCACTATAAACCTGATCACCAGGATCTGCTGGTGGACTGATCGCATCCGTGCCCATACCAGCCTGGCTGTAGGGTACATTACCCAAAACATCAACCAATCCAATCAAGGTATAGGCTTTCATGATCATAACACTGCCTTTGTGCACATCAAGACCCCGCTCTTCCGCTAAAGCGATCAGTGCATCCACATCAGGAAATAAGTTAGAATAAGCATTAAACCAGAGACCATTAAAGTCGGTAGGTTGTGACAGCGCTTCATAATTGAAGTTCCCACCTGCATGATACATCCTTACTACCGATCCAGGACCGTTATTAAATCGGCCATTGAAGAAGCCGTAAATATTACTAAAAGTAAGTTGTATTTGATTGTACAAGTCAGCTACACTAGCTTGGTCAGGAGATACCGCGTTTGGATTCACCTGCAAGTCTAAGTCTGTGTTTTCACAAGCCGACAGTATGATTAGAATACCTGCTATCAAGGATAGCTTAGATAGATATTTCATATTTAACAATTTTAATTACTCTAAAAGGAAGTCTTAGAAAGTCACGTTTAAAGTAGCTCCGTACTTCTTGGCCGTTGGTGCAGTTCGGAAGTCAAATCCCCGACCGTTACCTACACCCAGACTTAGTACCTCCGGATCAAAGTTGATTCCTTTAGGGAAGTTAGGTGCATTGTACCAGAGGTTTTCACCACTTAATGTGATTCCTATGTTACCAAATGGAGTCTTTTCCAAAATCTTTTTCGGCAAGACATATGATAAGGACACTTCCCTCAGACGGATGGTGGTTGCGTCAAAGACACCTCCCTCATCTGCGAAGAAATACGCTCGGAAAAATGAATCTCCAATGTATGTTTGAATGTCATTTGGTGTGCCATCAGATTTTACTCCAGGCATGATCACTGGAACAAATCGATCTACATCCGTATCGACCGTGTTTCCTCTTGCAAGAAGCGCCTGCACGGTTGATGAATAAATGTCTCCACCATCAATGTACTGCCATTGGAATCCAAAAGAAAGACCTTTGTAAGAGAAATTATTGATCCAGTTTGCTGTGAAATTAGGGTTAGGATCTCCAATCTTTTCAATACCTGAGGCACCAACATAGTTGCCTTGACCGTCCACAATCAGTTGTCCGCTCTCATCTCTCTGAAAGGGTTGTCCCTGCATTACACCGTACTGTTCTCCGACAATGGCGTAGTTTCCTAATCCACCTGAGAATCCAGCAACCGCGCTCCCCGCTACCGCACCACGAAGGGCATCTGCCTCAGAGATGATTTGGATCTGACTAACACCATCGGCAATGGCGAGAACCTCGCTTACATTCTTGGTGTAGTTCAGGGTGATGTCCCATTGGAAGTTACCTTGGAATGGCGTAAGATCAATACCGAACTCGACACCTTTATTTTGAACTGATGCTGCGTTAACGGTTGTGGCATTAAATCCCGTGGCTGGGTCTAAGGCCAGAGCGATGATCAAATCTTCTGATTTACGATCATATAATGAAAGATCGATACCAATGCGATTCTTGAGAAAACGTGCTTCAATTCCTCCTTCCCATTCCTTGTGCAATTCGCGCATCAAATTTGGGTTACCAAGCTGATCAGAGACGGAGTTTGTATTAAGCACGGCACCACCGCCAGTCACGAAATTATTGGTATTGGTGGTTAAGATATTTCGAGTCTGATATGGACTCGGATATCCTGCCGATGTTCCATAACCAACCCTAAGTTTCAAGTAGTTCAGTATCGTACTGTTCTGCAAGCCAGCGATGGCATCTGTTGGTACAAAAGAAAAACTTGCCGAAGGGTAAAAAATTGAACGATTTTCAGGCTCTAAAGTAGAGGTCCAATCGTTTCGGGCTTGAAAGTTCAAATATGCCCAGTTTTTGAAGCCCAGGGTAGCCGTTCCATAGACACCAACTGTATTTTCTTCACTTCCTCCAGAGAAAACCCGGTGGTCAATAAAGTTTCCGAGATTAACCAGGTTATATACAAATTGGTTGGAACTGAAGGATACAAATCCATCAAGTACTTCCCTTCGGATATTCGCTCCAATCACACCATCCACGCTCCAGTTTTCCCCTAATTGAAAATTGTAAAGAAGGTTGAGAAGCTGATCTGTGATCCTGCTAGTACGATTCGACTGAGTAAGCTCACCGTCAGGAGCTCTAGGTCCACCGCGGTTGATATGGCGAATATTACCTTGAGCATATTGGTCGATCCCCAATCGATACAACGCAGTCAACCAAGGTGCTACCTCGTAGCTTGCTTCCATGGTGCTGAAAAATCGTTGAATGCTTTCGTCTTGACCACCATTATTCAAAATCCAAAGGGGATTCTGGATGGCCGATCCTCTACGATAATAGATATTTGAGCCATCAACCGGAGATTGATATGGCAAACCTAAAAGATCCATGGATCGAGGTGTAAACAGTAGGGCCGCAAAAAGGCCATTTCCATCACCACCAAAAGCCTGTCCAGTGATCGGCACACGGCGATCTGAATCTACATAGTTAAATGTTGCTTTGAGTCTGAGGCCATTTTGAAGTTTAGCCTGCGCTCCCAATCCAAAGTTGTGTTTCTTAATGAAATTACTGGCACCACCCCCTCTCAGCTCATCGAGGTCGGGAGTGAAACCTTCATCCGTAAGGTAACTGTAAGTTGCACTGATGGACGCTCCATCACCCAAACGAGAATCGATCGAAACTGAGGTATTCGAAATCAGGCCCTTTCCGAAAAAGTTTTCGACACTCTCATAGGGTTGATAAATATATTCAGCACCAATATATTCAGGCACATCATCGTGATATTGAGCCTGATCGTAAGGGTGGGTAATGATCACTTGACCATTTTTTTCTCCCTTGTAGTCAGAACCGTAAGAAGAGGGCTTCAAATCTGCAAAAGCAGCGCCCCAGTTCGAGAAGAACCATCCAAATCCTGCATTAAATCCGTTGCCAAAAGTGTTTTGGTAATCGGGTACATTGGCCACTTCTGTTTGAGCTACCGATTGAGTTACGGAGACCTCCATACCTTTGTTGGCAGATAAATCTGACCCATTCTTAGTAGTAATCAGGATCACTCCATTACGACCCGCTTCTCCGTAAAGTACGGTGGCAGATAGACCCTTCAGGATTGAAATATTTTCAATATTGTTTGGATCCAAATCAAGAAACCTGGAAGAGGAGGTCGCAGCTCCTGCACCAAAACCCTGGTCCGTGTTGGTATTGGTATTAAAGGGAACACCGTCAACAATAAAGAGTGGTTGATTGCTACCTGTGATGGAGGAATATCCACGGATGATGACGTTGGTTCCAGATCCGGCAAGACCCGAAGTCTGATTGATATCAACTCCGGTAGCCTTCCCCCTTAAAATTCGTGCAATGTCAGATTCTGGTTTTCCTTGTATCGATCCAGATTCGATCGTAGAGACCCCATATCCCAGGGCCTTCTTTTCGCGCTTGATCCCCAGGCCCGTCACAACGACTTCCCCGAGCTCAACGCCCTCAGCGAGAACAACATCTATGGTATTGTTGTCACCGATTTCAATGGTCTGCTCACCGTAGCCGGTAAAGCTTATGACCAATTCATTGCTTCCTTCCGGGACGTCTAAGGTATAGCTACCATCGAAATCCGCCACCGTACCGACCGTCGTGCCTTTGACAAGAATACTGGCACCAATGAGAGGTTCTCCCTCGTCATTTGTCACCGATCCGGTAACTGTTCTTTGAGCAGAAGCAAAGCCCACTACAAACAATACCAGTAGGAGTGGTAAATAGAGCTTTTTCATACTTTTAAGATTTTGTTAAGAATAAATCATCGCAAAATTAAAAAAATCCGTTACAGATTATTTTTCGACTTCAAAATTCTTCCCATTTGCAGCACGAGATGTCTTGTCCACTGCGTATTCGTACTGGTTGAGATAATGAGCTTTGAAATACTAAGAATCTTAAGATTTTCTTAATACTACGAGATAAGAACAGACCATTCGTCGAATATGCTGCTTCGCCTGTCGTTTTTTTTTGACCTTTTTTCTCACCCGCAGTAGGCTACTTTCTCACTGCGAAAGTACCGCCGTGGGTGCGTCCTTCCTGCCCTCTAGATCAGAGACAAACGCCCTCAAGAAGCTAAGTGCTGGTCATCTCAAGTGAATTCAAATCGAGCCTGGAACAGCTTTAATCAGAAGATATAATCACGTAAAATGATTGTGGAAATTCATTTTATCGCCACTTTGGTCTTCTTTTAACCAGCTGTTAACCTCGCCATAGTAGAAGTTAACATTAGATTATCGGTCCTTTATAAAACCCATTCCCGGGCCACGAACTAGACCAAAAACTCTAAAGACCCTTGAACTAAATTTTGTTTATCATGAAAGCACTATTTGCATGGATCATTGCCTTTACATTTGTCACAGCTGGTCAGTCGATGGCCTTTGCCAATGGTGATGTTGAAGGTCGATGGCAAAACACACGAACCAATGTCTTACTGGAAGTGGAAAAGACCTACAATGGTATTAGGGTTAAGCGCCTTGATAAGTCTGGTTGGATCCGATACGAATCTATTCGAAGAGACCAATTTCGCGACCACGAGGGTAACACCTACGAAATTCTGCCCGATGGACGTCTGGAATGGCAAAGTTCCGATGGTCGACGAAGACTTAGGTTTAACCGTACTGCTCCGCAACAAAACATCTATCGGTCTCCCGGTGATAAGCACATCGAACGCAATCATTACTATGGCCGATCACTAGATGGCAAATGGATTAACAAAAGTACCGGCCAGACGATATTGGTCAAAAAGAAAAGACATTACATTAAAGTAAAGGCTCGCAGATCAGACTGGGTAATTTTTAAACCTTCGCGACACAACAGGTTTGTCGATGATCAGGGAAATTTCTACAAGCTTAATAATGGAAGATTGTCCTATTCGAGTTATAGCGGTGACTTCTATATGCGCTTTATAAAATACTAGGCGTTCTCCTGTAAGTGGAATATGAAATTTCCGGTAAGCGTCTTGACCCGGCTTCAATAGCCCTGGATTTGCAAGAATCTTTTTAAGTAACACCCCTAATTCTCGACATTCAGCTGGAGTATTGTTTCTTCACCCATGCCCACTAAGAGCATCTTCAGACTCCAACCAGCTACCTCTCTAGGTAAAAGATCTTGAAATAGTCTGATCAACGGGCTTCGTCCAGAATTAAGTTAAGTTTCACTTCTTCCTGGTCCCTCAACACTACCAAAACGACCTGTTCTCCCGGACGATATTTTTCCAGAGCTAATACCAGATCGGTGTGATTTTCGATTTTTTCATCATCCAATCCAACTATAATATCTCCCAGAATGATTTCTCCACGTGCAGAGCGGGTGGTAGACCTTACTCCTGCTTTCTCCGCAGCACTGCCACGCACCACTTCATTCACTAAAGCTCCCTTCAGGCCCGCTCTGTCTACCAAATTTTGGCTGAACAAGTTAACTCCTAGGGTGGGCCGCACCACGCGACCGTGTTTAATCAAATCCGGCACCACCCAACTTACTTCATCTACCGGTATAGAAAAACCAATGCCAGCATAGGCGCCAGAAGGGCTGTAAATAGCCGTATTAACGCCAATAAGCCGTCCTTGCGAGTCAAGGAGAGGCCCTCCAGAATTGCCGGGATTGATGGCTGCATCCGTTTGAACCACATTGCGAATGGGTAGCCCGGTGCGAGACTTGATCTCTCGGCCCAGGGCAGAAATCACACCGGTGGTTAAGGTTTGATCGAGCCCAAATGGATTGCCGATGGCAAACACAAACTGCCCGACCAACAAGTCTTCTGAAGTCCCGATCGGTATGGGTTTTAGTTTCTCCACCGGTGCATCGATTTTCAGAATGGCTAGATCTTTTTCGGGGGCATACCCCACTAAGTCTGCATCCCAGGTGGATTGGTCCCCTAGCGTCACGGTAGCCTTATCCGCATCCTCTATCACATGATAATTTGTCACAATATGCCCCTCCTTGTCCCAGACGAATCCCGAACCACTTCCGCGCGGAATTTCAGTGATGTCCTGACTCCAATAATTTCGTCGATAATTCGAAGTATTAATAAATGCCACCGAAGGTGCAGCTGCTTCAAAAAGCTGAATCGTAGCCACTTCGTCATTGGTAAGATCCGTTCGTGGCTGTGCCTCTCTTTGATAGCTTGATTCGGCAGGCTCTACCTCCGAATCGTTGGCTACATCGCCTGTGGGGGCTTTGAGTATGGTGCCACTTGTGCCGATCAAATATCCTACCCCGATGAGAAGCACCCAACTGATCACCCTGATTATATTGCTAGCTTTCATGTTTAAAATTCAATTTGTTCATGTGCGTATTGTATCGAACGCTTTTATCAAAAAACGAATTTCGATAAATCTCACAAATATCTCTATCCATAGATATAAAAGGCTAAGAGCAAGATTGAGTGATGATCAAACCTGGGATTGTACCGAGTTCATATGATCTTTTTGCCTTACCTTTAATTGCATAGATAAAGCAAAGAAAATATGCGAAAGTTCATTCCTCTCCTGGCTCTTTTAGCCCTTTTTTTTGAGAATGCTCAGGGTCAAGAAGCAATTCATGAAGATTTGATCGAGAGTATTAAGAAGCACGGCCTCGAGCAAAGTCAGGTCATGGAAATAGCCAGCTGGATTACGGATGTGTATGGCCCTCGACTCACCGGTTCACCCATGCTGGACCAGGCCACAGAGTGGGCTAAAAAAACATTGATGGATTGGGGACTTGAAAACGTACATTTAGAAGAGTGGGGCCCGTTCGGCCGCGGTTGGCAATTGGATCACTTTGAGATGCACTGCACCTCTCCGAGCTACTTTCCCTTGATTGCGTACCCCAAAGCGTGGACACCTTCAACTCCAGGTACCGTTTCTGGTAGTGTGGTCTATTTAGATGCCGGAACGGTAGATGAACTTAAGGCCCTAAAAGGTACTCTGGGCGGCAAATTTATCTTGCTCGATACCATTCGTCAAGTGGAAGAGTGGTTTGAAGCTTCCTCCGATCGGCTCGATTCAGACGAGCTGCTACGCTTAGCCAATAAGGGGGCATCTCCTTCTTCGAGCCGCAGAAGACGATTGCCACGGAGTGGTGCCAGCTTTAGCAAAGCCCTATGGGACTTCTTATGGGATGAGGGCGTGGCAGCAGTGCTTGATCGCTCTTACAAGGGTGATTTAGGTACCGTATTCGTATCGGGCGCCCGGGCATCAGAGGGAGGAGCACGGGATGAAGACGCCAAAATTGTACCACAGGTTACCGTGGCCATTGAACACTACAATCGAATATTTCGCATGCTTCAAAAGGGAATTCAAGTCGATCTGAGCCTTGACATGAAAGCAAGTTATACCAATCCCGATGGGATGGAGCACAATATCATCGCTGAAATTCCCGGATCGGACTTAAAGGATGAAGTCGTCATTTTTGGGGCTCACTTTGATTCCTGGCATACGGCGACGGGTGCCACTGATAATGCTGCAGGTTCGGCGGTCATGATGGAGGTAGCTCGTATATTGAAGGAAGTCATCGAGGAAACAGGAATCGAACCGAGACGAACTTTAAGACTGGCTCTTTGGACCGGGGAAGAGCAAGGCCTCTATGGATCGAGGGCTTATGTGAAAAAGCATTATGCAGATGCTGACCCTTTTGAAGGCCCCGAAGAATTTACTGCTGCCAATGCCAACGTTAGTGCCTATTACAACTTAGATAATGGTACTGGAAGGGTTCGAGGCGTACATTTACAAGGCAATTCTGAGGTCTCCGAAATCTTTAGGGCCTGGATGGCTCCTTTTAATAAAATGGGTGCCACAACTTTGACCCTTGGTAATACGGGTGGTACGGACCACCTCTCTTTCGATGCCGTTGGGATACCGGGTTTTCAGTTTATCCAGGATCCGATCGCTTATGGAACGCGAACCCACCACAGCAATATGGACAATTGGGATCATTTGGTAGCAGAAGATTTGCAGCAAGCTGCCACGGTAATTGCATCATTTGTAATGCACACAGCCATGCGAGATCAGAAACTGCCTCGAAAAAACGTTGATGAATCACCTTAGAATACCTGCAGAACACTGGCTTCATAGTAGCCTTGCAGGAGCAAAAATTAAATCATGAATCTGAAAAACAGTAAGTACTTAGTTCTGGGCATCCTCCTGGCCATAGGAGCTTGTCAGACCAGCGAAAAATCAACCGATCCCACCCCACTGGACCTTTCATTTGCGCCCATGGATGATAGTCTGCGTCTCCCAGATAATTTTGATGCCGTTGTTGTGGCCGATTCACTCGGACGAGGACGTCATCTCGCCATTCGAGAAAATGGAGACCTCTATGTTCACCTAGGTAGCAAAACCGCCGATGGAAATAGCATCATAGCACTCAGAGACACCAGTGGCGATGGAATAGCTGACCTCATGGAGGACTTTGCTCCCTATCCCGGTACAGGGATCGAAATTCATAAAAATCATCTCTATTTTGCCACAAAAGGCAGGATCTATCGCATGGCGTTTAATGGCAATTCGTTGGTTCCCACCATGCAGATAGACACGATTGCCAAACTGGAAGGATCGGACGGGGGGCACTCCGAAAAGACCTTCACCTTTGATCAATCAGGTAATATGTATGTCAATGTAGGATCTCGATCCAACGCCTGTCAAGAGGAAATGAGGTCAAAGGGTTCGAAGGGGAAGGATCCATGTATTGAGCTGGAAAAAAGAGCTGGCATCTGGAAGTTTAATGATTCCGCTCTCGAACAAGTACAGACAAGGGAAATGCGATTCGCAACCGGCATCCGGAATGCTGTCGGTATTACCTGGGATAAGGCAAGCAATAAACTCTACTGCATGCAGCATGGACGAGATGATTTACATCGATTTTGGCCCGATATATTCACCCCCGAGCAAAATGTTGAGTTGCCAGCAGAGGAATTAATGCTGGTCAATGATGGTGATGATTTTGGTTGGCCTTACTGTTACTATGATCCACAACAGAAACAGCGTTTCTTAAATCCAGAATATGGTGGGGATGGAAAAACCATTGGTCGCTGCGAATCAGCAAAGGACCCAGTCTATGGCTTCCCCGGACATTGGGGTCCCAACGATCTCCTGTTTTATCAAGGATCACAGTTTCCCGCCAAATATCATGGTGGGGCATTTATTGCATTTCATGGATCATGGAATCGACTTGGCCATCCGCAAGATGGATTCAAAATCATGTTCTTGCCAATGAAAGATGGCACAGTGCACGGTGAGCCAGAGGTGTTTGCTGATGCATTTATCGGCGCTCCCTCAATAGATGCACCAGGTGATGCCAAGTATCGACCCTGTGGACTAGCGGAAGGGCCCGATGGGTCACTCTATATCGTCGATTCTATGAAGGGAAGGGTTTGGAGAATCGTACATGCACCAAGTGCTTAGGGCGCAATAGAAATATGCACAAAACTTCTAGTTAATGGCCGGACTCGATTATGATGTCATCGTGGTAGGTGCAGGCTTAGCTGGACTTAGTGCAGCCCAACAACTGAGTCTAGCCGGCAGGCGCATCATCGTTTTAGAGGCATCAAGTAGAATTGGTGGTCGCATCGCCGTTGACGAAATTGCCAGTACCCCGGTGGAAATTGGATCCATAAGATTTCGATCAGAGGATGATGAAATGCAGCGATTTCTCACCTCAGTAGGAATCCAAGCCATTCCTTGCCGTGAGTTTATTACTACCTATCAGCCAGACTTGACATCAAACCTCCGCACCGGAAACTTTTGGCTTCGCAAAAACTTGCGACGTTTTATGCAACACTTTGAGGATAAGTTAAATGAGATAGATTTGAGTAAGCCTTGGGGCCACCGCGGGGCTGCCGTGCTAGATCAGCAATCGTTTCAAGAAGTTTTGTTGTCGATGGCAAGGGGTCCAAGATGTCGCCAAATAATCAAGAACTATTTTTCCGAGCTGATAGGTTATGATTTGAATAGTTTGTCCGCTTTAGATGTACTTCATCGATTAAATGTATCGGGATTTAGTTTTCAATCTAATCCAGACAATGACGCCCTCGCCATACCTCCGGGTGCTTTTCACAGATTGTTTGGCAAGCTTCAGTTTGATCTAAATATTCGGTTGCGACACCCTGTGCATGAAATTGAACAATTCAAAAACTATGTCCGCGTACAGGGTGCATTTTTCAGTTATACTGCCAAACACGTTGTCTTGGCCATGCCGATGCCATGCCTCCGGTCCATGACATTTAACCCACAGGTTCCACAAAGTAAGAATGACCTATGGAACAAAGTTTTCTCGGTTGAAGTCTTCCGCATGGTGGCCGTTCTGGACAGTGCAGATCCAAAAAGCATCCGAAATCTCAAACTAGCTCCCTTCAACTCGATGGAGGTGATTAAACTTCCTGAGCAGCAATATCTCGTTGTTTTGGAAGCCAGGGGAAGTGCTGCCATTCAACTGTCGAGATCAAAACAGAGTGAGCGTGAAGAGGTCTGGAAACGATCGGTGGGCTCATCGATCAAACTTCCTTCGGATCTTCAATTTTCCTCAAAATTTTGGAATGATGATTTTTGGCACTGTGGACGCCATCTCTTTCGACCATTGGGAAGCTTGACCAGCCATACCAATGTGCTGTCTCGTCCCGAAGGTCACATTTACTTTGCTGGCTCTGAGACGTGCTTGCCACATCGTGGGACCCTGGAGGGTGCACTGGTTTCGGGGCTCCGTGCCGCCAATCAGATTCTTGCTTTATCTCCGGCCTATCATCTTAGCCCAAGCAGATCATAAACCCATCAGATTCATTGAGGGGTCGAAGGATTTCTATACCCAGGTCCCTTCACAAACCGACCCGGAGTCGCTCCCGTATGAGCACCATCTTTTAAAACTTGTTGGCCATTTACAAAAACATGCTGCACACCAATGGCATATTGGTGTGGCTGCTCAAAGGTGGCCAAATCCGAGATGGTCTCTGGGTCAAATATGACCACATCCGCAAAGTAACCGGGAGCCAACTGGCCCCTTTTCTTGATTTGCAATCTGTCTGCTGCGAGTTTGGTCAATTTATGAATGGCTTCTGCTAGTGAGATCACCTGTTGCTCTCGAACATACCTGCCCAACAGACGGGCCACGTTACCATATGCCCGGGGATGGGTATTTGATTTTAAGAAAACTCCTTCGGCGGCCGGAGCACCCGCATCTGAACCAAAGGTTATATAAGGTAGTCGCAGTTGTTTTCTCACGTTTTCCTCAGACATGAGGAAATAGACGGTCCCTACCCGGCTACCGTCTTCAATGACTAGATCAATGGCTGTCTGCTCAGGTGTGGTCTTACGCAAAGAGGCTACCTCTGTCAAAGTTTTGCCGGTGTACTTCTTGAGTGTCTCATTTTTGAAACCAACCAATAATAAGTTGTCAGCTGACCCCGCGGCATAATAGAGATTTTCCCAATCTTGAGCATCGGTCTGCATCTCCCTAATTACTTGCCGACGAATCCGCGGCTCTTTGAGACGGGCAACCCAACGTTCAAATCCACCCTCTTGTACCCAAGGGGGCATGGCAGCATCAAGACCGGTAGCACCTGCTGTATAATTGTACATATTGGCAGCTATGGCAATCCCTGATTGACGGGCATTGTTGAGCTTGACCATCACCTCATCCATCTTAGACCAGTTTGCCCTGCCCGCTGCCTTCAAATGATATATTTCCGCTCGGCATTTTGCTATTGAAGCAATTTCAATCACTTCATCAACAGACTCTAGTAATCGATTGCCTTCACTGCGCAGGTGGGTAATGTACATACCGTTTAAAGCACCTGCAGCCGCAGCTAACTCAATCAATTCCTGGGTATTTGCAAAGAATCCCGGCATGTAGATCAGAGCAGAGGCTACACCCATTGCACCTTCTTGCATCGCTTCAGAAACCAGTGCTTTCATTCTCCCCATCTCTTCACTGGTGGGGGCTCGATTCTCGTAACCCAGCTCATGTATCCTGACCGTTGAAGCACCGACAAATGACGCGACATTTGGTGATACACCTTTTTGCTCTAAATGCGAAAGATATTCACCCAGACTTCTCCAGGACACATCATATTTAAGATCACCTTGATCGGCAACCATTTGAGCTGCCATGGAGTCTGTGAGGGGGCCCATGGACCAACCCTCACCCATCACCTCCAAGGTGACTCCCTGCTTAATGTCACTCATCGCCCTGCCATCGACCAGCAAACTCTCAGTTGCCCAACTCAACATATTTATGAATCCCGGGCTCACGGCCATTCCCTGAGCATCAAGACGGGTCTCAGCATCTACTTTGAGGTCAGGCCCAACGGCTACGATCGTGTCAGCATTAACCACTAAGCTTCCCAAATATCCATCTTGACCACTGCCATCGTAAATCATTGCATTTTCAATAACCAAATCATGGATCTCCATCGTTTGTTGACAGCCAAAAGTGAAGGCCACGAACAGCATTAAAATTGTGATTGGTCTCATTTGAATAAGCACGGGATCTAAGGTACACAAAACAACACCCGAAGTTATCGGTGCGCACATGCTTGTGAAATCCAACTCGATCTCTAACTTCGCAACTCAATTCATCACTCATGCATACGAAGTACATAGTTGGATTTGCAGTAATGTTAACCATATTGCAGAGTTGTCAAGAAAAGGCAGAAGCCACTTATGCTGGCATCAAGGAGGAAACCATCGAGAAACATATCCAAGAGCTCTCTTCCGATGCATACCTGGGTAGAAAGCCTTTCACACCAGGAGAAGTGAAAACTGTGGCCTACCTGGAAGAACAGTTGCGATCGATGGGTATCGAACCAGGAAATGGCAACAGCTATCGCCAAGAAGTGCCCATGGTTGAAATTAAAGGAACCTCTTCAGATCACATGACCCTTTCCAAAGGCAATGAAACTTTGCAGTTATCCCATAAAGAGCAATTTGTGACCTATTCTGAACGGCTGGAAGAGGAGATTTCAGTCGAGCAAAGTGAAGTGGTGTTTTGTGGTTTCGGAATCACGGCACCCGAGTATGACTGGAATGATTTTGAGGGCATTGACGTCAAGGGAAAGACCGTAATTGTGTTGGTGAATGATCCGGGGTTTGGTGGTGATGACGATGCCTTTTTCAAAGGCAATACGATGACCTACTATGGCCGCTGGACTTACAAGTATGAGGAAGCTGCCCGTCAAGGTGCTGCTGCACTGCTGATTGTGCATGAAACCACCTCAGCAGGGTACCCCTGGTTTGTCGTGGAAAGTTCCTGGTCAGGTGGGCAACTAACACTGCAACCTGAAGATAAGAATGAAGGCAAAGCAGCCATTCAAGGTTGGTTAACGCTCGATGCGGCCAAACTAATTTTTGAAAACGCAGGTTATGACCTGGGTGCGGAGATTCGGAAGGCACGCACAGATTCCTTTAAGCCCTTTTCCTTAGGCTACAAAATGAGTCACTCGTTGACCAATGAGTTCAAGTTTGACAAATCGGATAATGTGATTGGTAAGATCGAAGGAACCACCCGGCCCGACGAAGTCATCATTTACTCAGCCCATTGGGATCACCTTGGTGTCGGGCAGGTTGTCGACGGAGACTCGATTTATAATGGTGCACTTGACAATGCCAGTGGCACAGCAGGCTTATTGGCTATCGCCGAAGCTTTTGCAGCGGGCCCAAAGCCAGCAAGGTCGCTGGTCTTCTTATTCGTAACGGCTGAAGAACAAGGCCTCCTTGGCTCCAAGTACTATGCGGAAAACCCCATTTTTGCACCTAATCTGAGTGTCGCTAATCTCAATATTGATGGTATGAATATTTTAGGCCCGATGAATTATCTGACCATCACCGGAATGGGACATTCTGAGATGGATGAATATGCGCGAGAGGCAGCTGCCCAGCAGGGCCGGCAGATCATCGGAGAGCAAGAACCAGAAAAAGGCTATTTCTTTCGATCTGACCACTTCAGCTTTGCCAAAGTTGGCATTCCAGCCCTATACGCGACTGGCGACTACGAACATTCAGAAAAGGGAAAAGACTACGTGAAAGAAATGAAGGAAAATTACGTCTCCACCAATTACCACCGTCCATCAGACCACTATGTTCCCGATGAGTGGGACCTCACAGGAATGGTTCAGGACGCTCAACTATATTTTAATGTTGGTAAGCGTTTGGCAGGCGAAAATACCTTTCCAAAATGGAAGGAAGGATCAGAATTTAAGGCCGCGCGTGATCAAAGTGCCCTAAAAAACTAGACTTCGAATATGTGGTGTCATGCGTCGGTTCTGTTGACTTTCTTGTTGAATGGTGAAAGATTGAATGGCTTATGGATATTGAAAAACTAAAGTACCCCATTGGCAGGTTTAAGATGCCAAGTGAATTCTCTACTGCTGAAATAGAGGGTTGGATTAAGGACATTACCGAGCTGCCAGAGAAATTTAGCACGATGGCATTGTCCCTTACCGATGGTCAACTGGACACTCCCTACCGTCCTGGCGGCTGGACGGGAAGACAGGTCATCCATCACTTACCTGATAGTCATCTAAATGCCTACTGCCGATTCAAATGGGTGTTAACTGAAGATTCGCCGGAGATTAAACCTTACTTTGAAGATCGTTGGGCTGAACTGGCTGATACCACTCAGACCCCAATTGAAACTTCTCTGCAACTGCTTACTGCCCTGCACGAGCGATGGTCCATCCTCTTAGGCACTATGTCTCAGAGTGATTTCAAAAAATACTACGTTAACCCTGAATACGGAAAAAAATATGCCTTAGGAGCGGTCTGCAAACTCTACGCCTGGCATGGAAACCATCACCTTGGTCATCTCGGTCTGCTTCAATAGCCACCTCACCTCCACTAACCACTGCAGCATTACAGAGGTGTGGAGAACCCAGGGTGATTGAACACATCTTTGGCCGGTGATTTGATGGCGAAAAACGGGTGTGATCAACCAACTTTTCCTTAGATTGGGAAAGTTAGACATGGCGTGCTTCCAATAACCATTCAACTATGACCTTACTTGATACGAAGACATTTCTCGATGAAGATTTTTTATTGAAATCAGAGTATGCAAAAGCACTGTATCACGACTATGCCAAAGATCAACCAATCATAGATTATCACTGCCATTTACCTCCTGCAGAAATTGCGGCTAATCGAAAATTTGATCACATAACAGCTATTTGGCTAGACGGAGATCACTATAAATGGAGGGCCATGAGGACCTTGGGAGTTGACGAAAATCTGATCACGGGTTCTGCTTCGCCAAGGGACAAATTTAGGGCATGGGCCAAGTGTGTTCCCTACACAATGCGCAATCCGTTGTACCATTGGAGCCACCTAGAATTAAAGAGGTATTTCGATATCAGTGAGCTGATCAGCGAAAAAACAGCAGACTACATTTATGATGCCTGCATGGAGCAGCTACAAGACGATGATAATCGTGTGCAACCACTACTAAAAAAAATGCGTGTGGAGGTCGTCTGTACCACTGATGAGCCACTCGATCAATTGGAGCACCATCACCAATTGGCATCCCAGCACATTGGTATCAAAGTTCTTCCTGCATTTAGACCGGACAAGGCACTTCACCTAGATCACAGCCATTACCTTACCTACCTAGAAAATCTAAGTGCCCAGACTGGAATCGAAATTAATCAATACGAGAATCTTTGTAGTGCCTTAGATGAGCGCATGCAATTCTTCCATGAGCGTGGTTGTCGGCTTAGTGACCACGGTCTTGAATATGTTTTTGCAGCTTATGTGACTCCTGAAAAAGCAAATCAAATATTTCAAAAATATCTGCACGGTGAAGCTTTAAACCAGGAAGAGTTGCTACAATTTAAATCGACCTTGCTTACCCATTTATGTAAAGGATATGCCAAACTTGGTTGGGTGCAACAATTTCATTTGGGTGCCTTACGTAACAACAATGCTCGAATGGAACGAATGTTAGGGCCTGATACTGGTTTTGACAGCATCGGTGATTTTCCTCAGGCCCAGTCCCTATCTAAGTTTTTAAACAATTTGGATTCAGGAGATCAACTAGCCAAAACCATTCTTTACAATCTAAATCCAGCAGACAACGAAGTGCTGGCTACCATGATTGGCAATTTTAATGATGGCTCAAGCCGCGGTAAAATGCAGTTTGGCTCTGGTTGGTGGTATTTGGATCAGAAAGACGGGATGGAACGACAAATGAACACGCTTTCGAATATGGGGATGCTAAGTTGTTTCGTTGGTATGCTGACCGATAGTAGGAGTTTCTTGTCCTATCCTAGACATGAATATTTTAGAAGAATTCTCTGTAATTTATTTGGTCAAGACATCGAAGAAGGACTGCTACCTGCCGACATTCCCTTCATCGGTGATCTGGTAAAGGATATCTGCTACCGAAATGCCAAGTCTTATTTTGAATTTTAAAATCATAAAAAATACTGGCGATCTTATTCGCTGACAAAAAAAACCAATGAATAAAGTTTTGACCTTTGGCGAGATAATGCTTCGCCTCACCCCACCCGGATTTTTGCGATTTTCACAAGCTTCGTCTTTTGAAATCATCTATGGTGGAGGAGAAAGCAATGTTGCCGTTTCCCTGGCCAATTATGGCATTCCGGTCGAGTTTGTCACTCGACTACCAAAAAATGATCTGGGAAGGTGTGCTATGATGGAAATGAGAAAACGAGGAGTAGGTACGGATAAAATAATTTGGGGTGGTGATCGCCTGGGTATTTATTTTTTAGAAATGGGTGCGATCTCAAGAGGAAGTAAGGTTATTTATGATCGAGCAAATTCGGCCATTGCAACCATTGAGCCAGGAATGATTGATTGGGATCAGGTTTTCGACGGTATCACGTGGTTTCATTGGACTGGAATCACACCAGCCATTTCCCAGGGAGCCGCCGACGTAACGAAGGAAGCACTCATCGCTGCTGATGCCAAAGGGATCACGATTTCCACAGATCTAAATTATCGGAAAAAACTGTGGCAATATGGTAAGAAATCATCCGAAATTATGCCCGAACTTGTGCAGTATTGCGACATCATCTTGGGTAATGAGGAAGATGCAGAAAAGCACTTCGATATACATCCTGAAGGTGTAGATGTAACCCAAGGAGATACCATTGAAGGTGCTGCTTATCTCTCCGTGTGTAAACAACTCATGGAAAAATTTCCTAAATGTAAAAAAGCCATTACGACCCTGCGGGGCTCCATCAGTGCATCTCACAATAGTTGGTCGGGCGTACTCTATGATGGCGAAAAATTATACGAAGCACCGACTTACCAAATCACCCACATAGTAGATCGAGTGGGGGGTGGCGATAGTTTTATGGGTGGATTAATCAGTGGATTATTGAAACATCCAGATGATGATCAGCGTGCACTTAATTTTGCCGTAGCTGCTTCAGCATTAAAGCACACCATTTATGGAGACGCTAATTTGGCTACCCTAGAAGAAGTCAACAAACTACTAGAGGGCGACGCCAGCGGACGAGTCAGTCGATAATAATTATATAGGAAATTGAATTTAGAAGCGAATGGCAAAATATCAACGATTTGAAGTAATTGCTGCGATGAAAAATACGGGACTTGTCCCCTTATTTTATCATCCTGACATTGAGCTCGGTAAAAAAATTCTGCAAGCATGCCATGCGGGAGGTGCCCAGGTGCTGGAATTCACCAATCGCGGTGACTTTGCACATGAAGTATTTGCAGCACTCAATAAATTTACTTTGGAAAATCTTCCCGGACTCAAATTGGGGGTAGGCTCAATTCCCGATGCTGCGACGGCAAGTCTTTTTATACAATTGGGAGCTAATTTTATTGTAACGCCTTCGCTTCGTGAAGATGTGGCAGTAGTTTGTAATCGACGTAAAATATTATGGTCTCCTGGCTGTGGTTCGCTTACGGAAATTGGTAGGGCGGAAGAGCTCGGTTGTGAAATTGTTAAACTATTTCCCGGTGGCATCTATGGGCCTGGATTTGTAAAGGCAATCAAAGGACCACAACCTTGGACCAGTATTATGCCTACCGGAGGTGTATCACCCACCGAAGAAAATCTTGCCGCCTGGTTTAATGCTGGCGTCACCTGTGTTGGCATGGGCTCCAAGTTAATTTCTAAAGATATTATTGACAGCCAGGACTTTGCTTTACTGTCGGACAAAGTTGCCAACACCCTAAAATTAATTGAAGCTCTCCGATAGACGTGCACAGCGTTGCAAAAATTACATAACTCTGCGCCTCGGTTTAAAAGGTCAAATATGAACAATAAAAATCACCTGCCTCTCAAGTTTGAAATTAACAGAAAAGCAGTAATCAACTCTTTCGAGTGGAGACCAGACCAAGTCCTGAAAAGGTGCCATACCATCAATAGACAAATCTACTCCGTCATCCATCTACTCCTCTGCCTGATGGCGCTTTTTGTCTTAGGATGCAGCACGAGCACCGGTGTCAATACCATTAAGCTGGCCCATGGACTAGATGTCACACATCCGGTGCACAAGGGCATGGTCTATATGGCAGAAGAATGTGCTCGGGTTTCTGGGGGAAAACTGCTCGTCGATATTTATCCAAGTGCGCAACTTGGTTCGGAACGTCAGTTATTGGAATTATTGCAAATAGGCAGTGTAGATATTACCAAAGTTTCAGCCTCGGCAGTGGAAAACTTTGTGCCAAATATGAAAGTTTTGGGATTGCCATACATCTTTCGAAATTCGGAACATCAGTGGAATGTTTTCAATGGCGAAATTGGAAAAGAACTCTTGGCTGACGGTGAAAAATATTGGTTGCGCGGATTGTGTTTTTACGATGCGGGCAGTCGAAGTTTTTATACGAAAGACCGACCGGTCAATGGACCGGAAGATTTAGCGGGTTTGAAGATCAGAGTGATGAACAGTCAAACTGCCATGCAAATGGTCAAGGCCATGGGTGGTGCACCTACCCCAATTTCCTATGGCGAATTATACACCGCACTGCAACAGGGTGTGGTAGACGGAGCTGAAAATAATGCGCCAAGTTTTTATACTTCGCATCACTATGAAGTCTGTAAATATTATTCTATTGATGAGCACACCTCTGTGCCCGATGTACTTTTTATTAGCACCCACAGTTGGAATAAGTTATCAGATCAGGAAAAAGCTTGGCTTACGGAAGCTGTTGAAGCTTCCGTACCGGAGCAACGTCGACTCTGGAAAAAAGCGGATGAAGAAGCCATTGCTGCCGTAAAGAAAGCTGGCGTCGAAGTAATTTATCCGGAGAAAAAACCCTTTGCCGACAAGGTCGCAGATATTTTTGAAACGTATCAAGATGAACCCGAAGTTTACGATTTAATTAAACGAATTCAAGCTGTACAATGAGATTAAAGATTGACAAATACCTCGAGTACATGTTAGTGGTACTGATGGCAGTCATGACCATCGATGTATTATGGGGTGTGTTCACCCGCTATGTGATGGGTGCACAAGCCTCATGGTCAGAAGAACTAGCGAGATTTCTGCTGATCTGGATTGGTATTTTAGGTGCCGCCTATGCAGCGGGAAAGAAAATGCATCTCGCCATTGATCTTTATCCGACATCCTTATCTCCCGACAAAAGAAAAAGACTCTACCGGATCATCGATGGCATCATCATCTTATTTGCGGTAGCAGTGCTAATCATTGGTGGCATGAGGCTCGTTTATGTCACCTCCACTCTTGGTCAAGTGTCAGCCGCCTTGCAGCTTCCCCTATCCGTGGTTTATACGGTCCTACCCCTGAGCGGACTGCTGATCGTTTTTTACAAAATCTCCGATATCCTCAATTACTCTGAACCCAAGTAGTAGTGTACTTTAACCCGATGAAATGGAAATCCTAATTCTTGTATTAAGTTTTATTGTTTTAATTGGTATTGGTATGCCCATCGCCTGGTGCATAGGTATATCCGGACTCCTGACCATGTTGGCAAGCATCTCAACCATGCCGGCCCTGACCACCGTAGCACAAAGGATGGCAACCGGACTAGATAGCTTTGCCCTGCTGGCCATACCCTTCTTTATCTTGGCAGGTCAAATTATGAATCGGGGTGGGATTGCGCGGCGGCTCATTGACTTTGCCAAAACCTTAGTCGGCTCCCTACCTGGCGGACTGGCCCACGTCAATATCATTGCGGCCATGCTTTTTGGGGCAATTTCTGGATCTGCGGTAGCGGCTGCCTCTGCCATTGGTGGATTTATGGGCTCAAGAATGGAAGAAGAGGGATATTCGAAGGAATTTTCAGCTGCTGTAAATATCACCTCATCTACCACAGGGATGGTCATTCCGCCCAGTAATATTTTAATTGTCTATTCTCTAGCGAGTGGAGGAGCCTCCATCGCTGCCTTATTTTTAGCCGGTTATCTTCCGGGAATATTAACCGGATTATTTTTAATGACCGTCGCTGCCATTTGGGCTAAAAGGAAGGGGTTTCCCACAGGAGAGAGAAGTAAGTTTTCGGAAGTATCAAAATCCTTTGTGCGTGCTTTCCCCTCCCTATTACTATTGATTGTCGTAATCGGTGGCATTGTGGTTGGAATATTTACTGCTACCGAGGCTTCCGCCGTAGCCGTTTTATACTGCCTGGTCTTGTCCTTTATGTACAAGGAGATTACAGTTAAGAATATTCCAGAAATTTTACTTGGTTCGGTAGGCACCACGGCCATTGTCATGCTGCTGATTGCTACATCAATTAGTATGAGCTGGGTCATGAGTTATGAGAATATTCCACAGGAGATCAGCAATTTGCTGCTTGGAATAAGCGATAACAAGGTGATAATTTTGTTAATCATTAATTTGATCCTACTATTTGTTGGGATCTTCATGGATATGACTCCAGCTGTCCTAATTTTCACTCCCATATTTTTACCAGTCGTGATGGAGCTGGGTATTGATCCGGTGCACTTTGGGATAATTATGGTGATGAATCTTTGTATTGGTATTTGCACACCACCGGTGGGCTCCGTTTTATTTGTGGGTGTCGGTGTGGCAGGCACCACAATTCAAAAGGTAATTAGGCCATTGATGCCCTTATTTATTGCCATGTTAGTAGCCTTGATGCTCACCACTTACATTCCTGCATTGTCACTTTGGCTTCCAAGTTTATTCGGATTCTAAAAAACTGTCGAAATATTCACTCTAACCTAAAGGTGTGATTCGGTTTCGTGATTAGTTAAATACTGATTTTCCCCTGATCTTTGGCACCATAAGTAGCTGCCAGAGTAAATTCGCTGATCTAGTTGCCCCTTAAAAACACTAAAGATGCCTTTTACAACAAAGACTTAAATGCGCCTTGAGTAGGCACCTTAAAATAGTTGGTTCGATAGAGGGCTGAAAAAATTACCCCTTCTAAAGATCATCCATCAGTTTACCATCTCCTCTTCTTAAATGCTGCAGGTTCTTTTTTTGGCACCATCAAAAATCCGTGGGAACCATTATCCCAAAAGATTCTGATAAAATTGTGACTCCTCAAAAATACCACCGCTTTGTTTCATGAACAACGCACCCGTTTCGTAAACGCCATTTTTGCTCCGCACCCATGGTGCATCATTCATAGGATGGCGTTCCAACATCTTATCCCAATGTTTATAATTTTGCCACCCATTCGTCTCCTGAAGGCCAAAATTCATCTCCGGGAAGGTGGGCAAGCGCGCGGCCACAGTCTTGTTCCAATCTACCAGTATCGGATTGACCGTGAGGTCGGCACAAAAACAAGGTACATTTCGCTCATAAGCAACCTGAGCCATTTTCATAGTCATACTGAGGGTCTTAGCAATACACTTCAAAGCAATACAATTATAGCCTTGCTCAATGCGTGCTATCGTATCCAGATCCGTGTGGGCGCTTTCGTCCGCCGCCACTCTTGGTCCCATTGCTGTAATTTGAGAAACATCATCGTGATTATGTTCGCCAAAGGGTTCTTCCACCACAGCAATCTGCTCGAGTGCACCAATTTTTTCGGCGTACTCCAAAAATCTCAATAGTGTTTCTTGTTTTTTGTATCGACCATTTGCATCAAAATAATAGGGTATTTTACCGTCTTTGGTGTGTGTGGTGGTATAATGTCCGATGGTCTCGTGAATATTCTTAATAAATTCCTGATCTTTTTGGAGCATTTCCTCCTGGTCACCGGGTGCTCCAATTTTTATTTTCATAATGAAATATTCCTCGTCAGCCAATCGCTTTATTTCGCTCATGGCAGTGCCATATCCCAATGCTGGAATGGCCGCCACCTTGGCGTGGCGAGCGGACAAACCACCTCGATACTCCCGTGGCACCATATCATCAAACATGGTAATATGGTTGTCCTTGGCATGCATCAACCAAGCCGCATTATCTACCGAAACCAGCGCATTGAGGGCAAAGGTTTTTCTCAGGTCATCTTGACCTGTGACCTTCTTGCCATAGGCAAGTACCTCCTCCAAAATTTCATCAATCATTTTTACCGGAGTTTCAAAACTCTGACCCTTGATCATTTGTAAGGCCCGCTCCGTCATGGCATACATTAGTGCGTTTCCTCCATTTTCAGAGTGCCTGGCCGCCACTCGGCTGTCCGACCACAAAACACTTTGAGCCCCCAGGCCCAAGTGACCGCTACCATCTTCTCTTTTTAATTGGGAAGCTATTTGCCAGACGCCCGTAATAGCGCCTCCCTTAAAACCAAAGGGTCGGGCCAAGGGCTCACGGACAAAATTTGAATTAACGTCTGCTATTTTAAGTGGACTGTTGGTCATGCCTTTATGTTTAGGTGGAGGTAAAATTGCTGATCCAAGGTACATTCCGGCTAGTGTGCCGCTGCCTTTTTTTAAAAAATTCCGTCTTTCCATCATCTATAAATTTGTGTCTTCAGGTATTTGGTTCAAGGTATACCAAGCATCGCCTGCCCAAAGACGTTCATCCTGATTCGAATGAATTTCTGGAGAAAAATAAAAGTGGTATACATGTTTTTTCCGCAAATTATCAATGGTCAGTATCACCTGCTTTCCATTATTATCGACTTCGATGCCGTTAATTGACTCTTTTCTCTGATCCAACTTTGGTCCACCATAATTTTTGGTGGGTTTGTAGTACCAGCTCTCCACCTGGATGAGGTGTTGCAAATCTAATCGGTGTTGCGAGGCCAGAGGTTTTGTAAAATTAATCTTAAACCCATTGGATCTTGCCTCGATGGAGTGAATATCCAGCGGCACCTCGTCATTTTGTTGAAGGCACTGCAAGCCAAACTGGGTTTCACGATGACTCCAGCCACCATTCATCCCCACACCACCCACATAAAGCCTGCCATCCGGTCCCCAAACCATACGATTAATACCTGCCTCCAGACCTTGACAAAATCGAAACGCGCAGCCCTGGTATGCACCATTGACCTCGTCGAGAGAAACCCGCTTAATTCCACCATGGGTTACTTCACCAAAAATAATTTGACCGGAGAAAATCCCTGAGTGCATAAGCACAGGCTGACTGGGAGAATTTCCAATATCATCTTGCGGTAGCCAAACCACAGGATCGGCCATAACGCGACCGTTAAAGCGATCGCCTGACTCCTTTAGACATCCGTGAAATTCTCCCTTTTTCACGTGGATCAGCTTGCAGGCGGGAACCCATCGACCCTGATTCTCAGTAATAAATATTTCATCACCTGGACCGAATCCGATGCCGTTTGGCTGCCTTAATCCATCAATTATTTTCTCGAAATAACCTTCTTCATCAATCTTAATTACCGTACCTCGATCCGGGTGTTGGAGTTCATGTTGCATGAGGCGCATTGCCAGTCCGAGAGAGGCATAGATGTAGCCGTCCTTTTCGATTAAACCATAGGTGAACTCGTGAAAATCTTGCGTCACTCCAAAATTATCACAAAAAGCCTCATACACGTCGATGACCTCGTCACCATCCGTGTCGATTAGTCTGGTTATTTCATTGCGCTGGGAGACCACAATATCTGACCCCATCATCTTTAGTCCCAAAGGTTCTCCCAGCCCAGATGCCACTTGGCTAATCGATATTTGATTGGTATCGCCCGTCGTGACGCCTTTTAATTTATACACGGCGCCAATCGAATCCCAGGTACACAGGTAGAGATTTCCGGCGTCATCGAAATCCATACCACCTACACGAGGTTGAAAATCATTTGATCGAATGGTAATTAAGTCAAAAATTGGATGAATTTTATCCAATGGTACTCCAAAACCAGGTATCTGCTCGGCCTCTGATACGATGTTGGAAACGGACTTTACCTTAGACTTCACCTCCGCCTCGTCTTCCGTACGTAGTGATAAGATGTAGCGAAGCATATTTTTGATGTCGCCCACACTGAGATTTGGATGTGGAATCATTGCTGCCTCTCCCCAAATTCCGGTCGATCCCTCCTTAACTCGATCAGCCAGTTCTGCGAGCATCGAATCTGATGCAGGATAACGATTCGCAATTTCCAGGTAACTTGGTCCAATTACGCGATGATCCATTTCATGGCAGGTCCCACAGCCACTCCGGTCCAACCAATAGCGACTGCCATGACCTGAGACCTCAAAAGGCTGGGAAGGCTGAAAAGGCAAAAGTTGAAATTCAGAAGAAATTATCTGAGTGCCAGAAACAACTGAGACACCGGAGAGACTGAGTTGGTCGTTACCTGATAGGCCTGATACTTGAAATTGGCGATTGAAATTGAACAACCCATTTGCTATGTGCAAGATCGGTTTTTCCTTGATCGAGATGGGTGGACCATCGTCGCTTACCAAGTGATAGGCAATGACAATCTGACCACCCTGCAGTGTATAACTCTTAAAATCAATGGACGTAGAAATTGCTCTTCCATCTTTCTCGAGCAACCAAGGATTCTCGTTATTTTTTTGCTGCCAGTAATCGGGACCCCAAGACTGTGGTTGAATGGTCTTAATACTATTAAAATTTGTGCCATTCCACCACACACCACCCCGCCAAACCTTTCGCAAAATTCCCCTTCCCAGATCATAGGCGACAAAATGTGAGCTATCATATCGTATGGTGAGCATTCGCGTGGCACGATCCAAAATCGATCTACGTGCAAACTCGATCTCAAGGTCTTTTTTTGTTTGGCCACATCCAAACAACAATAGGAGTACAGAAAAATAAAGGAAATACCGAAAGGCCCTTCTACGATTTAGCATTTCTTAGTTTGATTAATCAAATCGAGTTAAGCATCGGCCCACTTCTGCTTGGCATATTCCAGATCTTTCTTCATGGCAGCAAAGACGAGCTTGTGCTTAGCCGGCGAAAGCTCTTTTGCCCCATGCTCTACACCCTCCAATGAGTACTCGTAATGGACCGTTACGGGCACATTAATTTTCATCTGCTTCAATAATTTGAAATAAGCATCAAAATCGACCATGCCCATACCCAAAGGCACATTTTTGATTTTCCAGGTTCCACTTTCTTTCGACCAAACGAAGTCTTTCAAAACAATGCAATTAATCTTCGGCCGGATTAAACGCAAACCTGTCTTCCAAGATGCGCCTCCCTCCACGACTGCATGGCGTATATCATATTGACAGCCGATTTCATCCCTATCGATCCCCTCTAAGACGTTATGGATATCCCAAATGGCTGCACCCAGACGGGTCCCAGAATGGTTTTGATAAGCGCCAATGATTCCCAGATTCTTATTGAGCATGGCCAATTTTTTGAGTTGCTCATTGTAGATGGCAATGGCCTCCGGGATGCTCTTATCTTCTGGAAAATTCAGATAACTCAATCGATATAGACTTACTCCGAGGTCACTGGCAGTTTTCAAAACCTTTCGATTCACCTCATCCGCGGCGTTGTTGACACCAGTGGCCATCATATCATGCTTAAGGCCCACCTTCTGAATGGCAGCAACCGCCTCAGGTAGATCTTCGACCACATTTTCAGGAAGCACGTGACCTTTCGGACGAACGGTAAGATCAATTCCATCGAAGCCAATTTCAGCAGCTGCCTCAGCCATGTCTTGATAATCGAGAAATTGTAGATGTTTCGAAAAAATGTGGAATTCCAAATTTCCTGGTTCCTCCACATCCCGTCGATTTAAAAATTGAGTGCCCGGCGCAACAAAGCCCGCAGCAAGTAGACTTCCTTTCTGGATGAATCTCCTTCTTGAAGAATTCGAACTATACATTGAATACATAAAAGCCACACTGACATTTTTAAAAAAACTTTAATTGACTAGACCTCGTCTGGAAGCGGATGCTGCCAAGGTGCGCGATACTTTCTTTGCAACAACTTGGTCGCTTCGTCATCTCCGGGTATCGTTCGAGACTTGGGATCATATTGAAGGGGTCTGCCTCCCAATTGCATAGAGATGTTGGCTAAGATGCAAGAAGCACTCGAAATATGCCCATCTTCAATATCTGCCACAGGTCTATCATTGAGATCAATGGCATTTAAAAAATCCAACATGTGAGCTCGTGTAGCGGGTGCTGCATGCAGTTCAATGCTATCTTCGGTGAGATCTTCAGGAAATTTTTCGCGCTCATAGAGGCAGTCTCGATGGATTGGATCACCCTCATGGGGAATAAAATCATACTTTCTCACACTTCCTTTTAAGGTGCCTTTCTCTCCGTAGATAACAAATGCCCAAGGATATTCAGGGTCTACGGGAGGTCCCCATGAGCGATGTTGCCAGATACAATTAAATCCATCATATTCGAAAATCGCCGTTTGAGTATCAGCAATGTTAGATTTGCCATTGCTTTGAATGTGAATGCCACCTTCCGAAGATATTTGTACGGGCCAGCCTAAATTCAACATCCACCGAACCGTATCCAGCATATGGACACACATATCTCCCATGATTCCATTTCCATACTCCATAAAAGTACGCCACCAGCGCCTATGTGGAATTCCATCATAGGGTCTAAGGGGAGCAGGTCCAGTCCAAAGATCATAATCCAAAAATTCTGGCACCGCTTCCAGAGGTGGATTCCCATCAGCACGCATGTGATAATAACAACACATTTCCACATGCCCAATTTTGCCCAAAAGTCCAGCATCCACAATATTCTTCTTGGCTTCAACCAGGTGAGGTGTACTCTTTCTTTGGGTACCAACTTGTACCACTTTCTTGTATTTGCGGGCGGCCGCAACCATAGCTTCGCCTTCCAAGACATCAACACTGGTTGGTTTTTGAACGTAAACGTGTGCACCAGCCTTAACCGATTCGATCATTTGTAGCGCGTGCCAGTGATCTGGTGTACCGATGATGACAAGATCGAGATCCTTCTCTGCCAGCATCTTTCGATAGTCAGTGTACAGTCGTGGCGCCTTGGTACTCTTCGTTCGTTCCCCCACCAATTTTGAGGCGGCGGTCAATAGATTTTTATCAACATCGCATAAACTCACCACCTCCACAGGGGCGACTTGAATCAGTCTAAAAAGATCACTTTTACCATACCAACCCGTACCAATCAAACCGACCCGTAAGGGTTTCTGATAGATTAAATCAAGGCCTCTGGTTCCAAAGGCCGTCATGGCCAGCGATGCAGCTGAGCCTTTTAGAAAATTTCTTCGATTGATATTAAATGGTTGCATTCGATTGACTATTAATTTATTTACTGAAGTAGGTTTTGGCCCTTTAAGGTCTCTAAAAATGCTATAAGATCACGAAGTTCGTATTTACTCAAAATGGGTTCCATACTAGGCATACTCGATGCCGCATTAATTCGTTCCTTGATCGCGTCTTTTTTGACGGAAATATTTTCACCCTGGCTATTAGCCACCGTCAGCTCCGATTGATTTTCACCCTTTAAAATTCCACTGATCACCTGCTCGTCATTCATGATGAGCGTGACCGATCCAAATCCGGCTGCAATTTCTGCACTCGGATCGACCAGCGATTCCAAAATCCTTTCGGCAGACAGTCGCTGCCCGACGTCATCTAGTGCCGGTCCTGCAACGCCACCATAACCTGCAATCGCATGGCACTTTAGACATTGAGCGGCACTATTGCGAACCAGAATATCACGGCCCTTTATTGGATCACCACCTGCGACACATTCAATAAACTGGCTAAGCTTGCCGCTGTCTTTGTATTGATTTCGATACCCCTGAATAATCTCCTCGATATCTGGATCATCGTTTTGTTCTGCTAGATGTAACACATCAAGATGTAAATCTGCTGCAATTTGACCTTGTGACACCTGCTCCAGCAGGTTGGTAATGATTTCCTTAGCTGCCGCAAAATCAATTTTTGACAGGGCATCAATCGCTGCCTGCTGTTCAGGAAGACCCCCTTGATCCAGTACAATACTCAAAAGTTCCACCTTCTTTGATGATTCAATGCTGGTATTTGCCAGAGATTTGATCGCCTGTACACGTACTTCGGCTTCTTCGTCTAGCATGGCTGTTTCCATCGCATCTCGCAGTCCGTCGCTATCCAAATCGGTGAGCGTTTGGAGTGCGAGTGCTCGAACCTTAGGATCTCGATCCTGACTTACCATGGAGATCACCTTAGACTCCGCTGGCATCAAGCTCAACCCTGTGATGGCATTTAATGCTGCTACTCTTATGGCACTGTGCTGATCCCTGAGCAAGCGGATTAATGCCTCACCTGCGGAAGCGATCACTTCATCAGAGGGTCTTGACAGGTGACCCCTAAATCGACCGTCCACACGATCCAAGGGTGAGGGTTCCGGCCAAACACCCAATACGGCAATGGCTTCGCTGCGCATGGGCACCTCGGCATTCTTGTTTTCACTATATCTTACCAATTCGGCAATGGACGCTGCTCCACCAACCCGTAAATTGGCATTGATTGATCGTCTAATCAATGCTTCTGATGTCCAGGAGCGCTGATTTAAGATACCAGCTAAGGCAGGGAGGGCTTCGGGAATTGACCAGTCATCATTAATTGCACGCGAAGCCTCCGTGACTAAAAACTCATCTTGATCCTGAAGAAAATTGGCAATGCCCGGGTCTCTCATGCGTCGCATGGCAAGAATGGCGGCCAATCTGACTGCCCTCCGATCATCTCCGGAGAGGGCCTTCACCTCCTTGGACATGCCAAGCCTCGATATTGCCAATGTTCCTGCGTGCCGTAGATAGGCATCTTGATCGTTATTTTGCGCCAGCATTTCAACCAGATGCTCGAAAGCAGGTTGGTAGCCAATGCGACCAATGGCTTCAGCGGCAAAGAATTGCACTCTTTGAGAAGGATCTTTGAGCAATGGTATAAGTTGTGGGCCTACATCTTCATACCGTACATCACCCAACATCTTAGCAGCTTGAGCCCTTATTTCGGCATCGTAATCCTG
This sequence comes from Saprospiraceae bacterium, assembly GCA_965223215.1. GTDB lineage: Bacteria > Bacteroidota > Bacteroidia > Chitinophagales > Saprospiraceae > JABDMH01. The sequence goes on from CBDCVZ010000010.1 coordinate 3,499,415, forward strand.
AAGTAACGTGACCAGGTGCTGTGCCAGTTTAGCATCTTCCCTCGCCATTTGAGCAATACCCCATATGCCATGGATTCGCCGCAATTGATTGGCTTTTTCTTGCGTCGCCTCAATCAAAAGATTCAGGCCCACCTGAGAGCGTCTGACAAGCGCAAATTGTGCATGTTGCCGAACTCGCATATCCGAATGCCCCAGCCATTCAGCCAGTTGTGCATCAGAGGCATCCGCAAAAGATCCCTTGAGAATTTCCTTGGTTTCCTTTCTCAAAACAGCCAGTTCATCATCCTTACTATCCAGTTTCCAGATACGACCATATCCTGTACCCTCCCAGCCATCGATCCAATCGGTCAGATATAAGGCACCTCCAGGCCCCACATCCAGCCCTGTCGGCAGTAACCCTCCCAATATCTTTCTCCCCGCTTCAAATGCAAAGGACGCACCTGCCTGCTTCAGTGTAAAGGTATGAATGCCAGATCTCGCTGGATTACCGTTGAATTCTACCACAAAGAAATGATTGGCAAATGATCGGCTTAGGGCGGCACCAGGATTGTAAACCATACCGGTTGGTCCATTTTCATAATTGCGAATGCATGGTGTAATGTGAGCGGGTTGCGCATCGAACCTTGGCAGATTGAGTCCTTCATCCATCCAAACTTTGTAGTCATTGTTTTTGGGATCACGATATTTTCCAAATTGCCAGTTTATTCTCCAACCGCTGTCAGATCCGTTGGTTAAGTAGACCAATCGCTCACTTTCCCCAGGATGATCACCATCGTTGTCCACGCTGATCAGGTTACCATATGCATCAAAAACAAACTCGTGTGTATTGCGTAAGCCGGCAGCGTATACCTCAAAATCGCTGCCATCGGGATTGCAGCGCACAATGACACCTTGATTTGGATACACCCATTTGCGTCCATCCTGATCAACGCCATTGAATCCGATATCTCCGATCGCCCAATACACACGGCCATCAGGTCCCATGATCACTCCCGACATGTTATGCCCACCAAATCCGATGTGCACCTGAAAACCATGCATGAGGGAAGTTCGGTTCTCCGCTAGTCCATCTTGATCTAAATCCCGGAGTCTCCACAGATCTGGAGCAACGGCTAAAAAGACATCCCCATCATAAGCCATAACACCGCCTGCCACATCGGTTATTTCTGTATTGAATCCGGTGGCGAACAGTTGGGTGTAGTCGGCTACTCCGTCACCAGAACGGTCTTCGATGAAGTGGACCTCCTCAGATTCAATCGTCAGATCTCGCCAGTCTTGCACACCATCTCCATTAAAATCAAGCGGTTTTTCCAAGCTTTTTTCATTGCCGATAGGAAACTGCTCGCGAATGAAACTGCGTCGATCTTCCACCGTTAGGAAAGAAATTGAGCTTGTTTCCCAATCACGATGACCCCGAATATCAAATTCGGAAGTACGGCGGCGGTTGGTCCGAGTCACATAGGCACGGCCCCGGTCATCTACATCCAGAGCCACTGGATTTGACAAGAGTGAGTCTGATGCCCAAACGGTCAACTGTAAGAGACTATCGACCGTAGCAGACACCTCATTTCTAATTTTCAATGCTGCTTCTTTTGCCGCTGCATCCGTTAATTCATATCGCTCAATTCCAGGTTGCTGCTCATCTGGCTGGCAAGACACCATTAGACCTGTCAGAAAAAGAAGAGTCCAAGACCTAATCACTGTTTTCATGCACATTTTCAGATGATGGTGGGGTAGAACCTGCAAAAATTTGTGGTGCGCTTTAAGATAAGGATTAATCAGATTGGTGGGTAAAATCAACAATCTAAGCCGACATTTCCAGTCTTTTTAAAAGGAAGTTTAACTTAAAGGAAAATCAAGAAATTACTGTGAGATTCGATCATCAACAACTGACACTTTTTGCCAGTGAAGTGCTCAGTACTACTGGCTTAGAACCGGCGCGATCACGACTTGTCGCAGAGACCCTGGTCTGCTCAGATCTAATGGGCCATACCACCCATGGTCTGCAATTGCTACTCCCCTACGCTGACCAATTGGAAAAAGGTTTGATGCGTAAGGAAGGCAACCCGGAGCTAATTTCTGATCGAGGATCAAGCCTCGTCTGGAACGGCCGTCACCTTCCCGGACCATATCTTGTGCAAGAGGCCATTAATGTGTGCCTGGAGAGATTAACCGAACATCCCCAAGTCATGGTTGTCATCGGACAAAGTCACCACATTGCCTGCCTGGCTGCTTATCTTGAACAAGTCACTAAAAGAGATCTGATGATTGTGATTATGTCGTCTGATCCTGGAAATCAGACGGTTGCACCATTTGGTGGCCTTACCGGTGTATTTAGCCCTGATCCCCTGGCTTATGGAATTCCTACCCGAGGTCAACCGATTCTATTTGACAGCAGTGCCTCACTCGTTGCCAACGGAGTTGTCATGCAACAACACTCACAAAATGACAAATTGAGTGGGCCCTGGTTGATGGATGCAAATGGAAAGGCCACGGATGATCCGAAGGCGTTTTTTGCTGACCCCCCAGCCACCATTTTACCGGTTGGTGGTTTGACACTTGGATTCAAAGGGTTTGGCTATGCCTTACTTATAGAAGCACTTACCAGTGGTTTAGCTGGCATCGGTCGTAAAGAAAAAAGCAATCAATGGAGTGCATCTGTCATGGTACAAATCATCGATCCCGAACAATTTGGTGGACGAGAGCCATTCATACTTGAAATGCAACATATGGTTGAAAACTGTCATGCCAGCCCGCCAAGACAAGGTTTTGAGAAAGTCCGGATGCCGGGTGAACGCGGCCTGCTACTCAAAGAGAAACAAATGCGGGAGGGTGTCAACCTACATCCTCAGGTCTTTGACACGGTACAGAAATGTGCCCAGAAATTTGGGGTAGCCATGGTCAAACCGATGTAAAGAAAGAATGGACGTTCGTTGTGGTTAGCCAGAGAGACCAAAATATCCTGTTAGGAGGGTACCATCTTGTTCCATTAAGTGGAATTACCGTATTCATATCGACCTAAGCGCATCATTTTTTATTTACCTTATTGGCGATGAATGGTAGAATATGGCTTTGGTTCATCTTTCTGCTGACCAGCTGTAAGGTGACCCCTCCCAATATTGTGTTTATTTTAGTTGATGATCTCGGTTGGGTTGATCTAGGTTGCTATGGCAGCACATTTCACGATACACCAAATCTAGACCAACTGGCTCGGGAGGGACTGCTCTTCACCGATGCCTACGCTGCCTCTCCGGTGTGCTCCCCAACCAGAGCGGCCATCATGACTGGTAAGCATCCCGCCAGAATTAATATCACCGATTGGATCCCCGGCATGTCAGCCGATAGAGCCATTAATCCATCCTTAGAGGCACCCATGGATTTGCATAATCTGCCACGCTCTGAAAAGACGATGGCAGAACACTTTCAGGAGCAGGGTTATCGCACATTTTTTGCCGGCAAATGGCATCTTGGGGAGACGGAGCAGCACTGGCCAAAAAACCATGGCTTTGAGATTAATATCGGTGGAAACAGTTGGGGATCCCCGGGCAGATTCAATTCTGAAAATGGCTATTACTCCCCCTACGGCAATCCTCAATTAATCGATGGCCCAGCGGGAGAATACCTGACCGATCGCCTCACGGATGAGTCGATAAAATTTATATCAAACCAACGGAGCAATCCATTTTTTGTTTTTCTTTCCTACTACACCGTACATACACCCATCGCTGGATGCAAAAAATATGATGACTATTATTTTGCTAAAAAATTAACATTGGCAGACAGTGGTAAAATTCAATCAGCACCCGAACATAGCGGTGTGACTAGAATAAATCAAACCAATGCAAAATATGCGGCCATGGTCAGGTCACTCGACGAAAATGTCGGAAAATTAATAAGTCACTTGAAAGAGTATGGACTACTAGAAAAAACCATTGTGGTTTTTACATCAGACAATGGAGGTCTGTCGACCCTACGCAGACCTGGCCCCACCTCGGTAAGACCCCTTAGAGCTGGCAAGGGCTGGTGCTACGAAGGGGGCATTAGAGTGCCGTTAATCATTAGATATCCCAGGCGGCTTAAAAATACTGGCCCCTGTAATCAACCCGTTTGCAGCATGGATCTGTATCCAACCCTACTGGATCTATCGGGTCTTAATCTTGATACCTCACAGCACAAAGACGGCACTTCCATTTTGCCCCTGATCGATAATAAGCAGGACCATGAACGCTCATTGATTTGGCACTACCCGCACTACCATGGCTCAACGTGGCGACCGGGCTCCGCAATTAGGCAAGGCCGGTGGAAATTGATCAGATTTTATGAAGAAGATAGGATTGAATTATATGATCTATCAAAGGATATTGGCGAACAAGAAAACCTCTGCAGTGCACGACCTAAAATATGTGCCAGCCTACAAGGGGAATTAACAAAGGAATTGAATCTGATGGATGCCAAATTTCCCCGACCACTACAAGAAATCACTAATGAACGATAGGGGCCATTTGATCTGCCGACAGCACTCCCCCGGGCAGTTCTAAAATCCGCAGATTTCTAAAATGTATTTCCGCACCTTCTGCCTCAAGGCAGATATACCCTTTCTTCCGATCCGATGCTCTTAAGCCATTTACGAATTTTCCGTTGACCGACAGTTTTACGGTGCCGTCAACTGCGACGACTACATATTTATTCCATTTGCCCTTGCCCTTACATCGCTTTTCAATTGACTTACTCCGGTTGCCTCGAGGGTTATCGGGAATGGCATGCATACCCATGGTAGGAAACAGTTCTCCGTGCACATAATCATCGGTTCGATTGTAGATGGTAGCAAACTCGAGTTCAAGCATTTGTACTTCGATGGCTTTAGTGAGGGGTTCATCGTCAGAAAATTGTGTGCCCTCGCTCCAAATAAAAATGCCTGAATTTCCTCCTGCTTCCATATGTCGCCATTCCACCTCCAGAATGAAATTTTCATATTGACGATCCGTTCTCATGACACCAATGGGATGACCCGAGCAAATAATCATGGAGTCTTCGACCCTCCAAGTTTCAGGTGATGTGTTGACGTCGATCCATCCTGAGAGGTCTACACCATTAAAAAGTGGCCGAAAATCTAAGGGGCCATCTTGACCTGAGGCCAGCGGTGGCAGCAACACTAGGAGAACAACAAATTCCCAAAGGGACAGAAAACATTTTGTGGGACTATGGATCATTTTATTTCATTCTCTGATTTGGGCAAGGTAATAAATTGATAACGGAGTAACTTTATCAGATGAAATATGGGCTGATCCTTTTACCTGCCTTGGTTTTACTAAGTTGTCATTCTACTCAGTCAATTTCTACCTCCGAGCAACCGCTTCCCATTCCACCGCGAGAGTTCAGGGCCGCTTGGGTAGCTAGTGTGGCCAATATTAATTGGCCAAGCAGACCAGGGCTTTCGGTGTCAGATCAACAAACGGAAGCAATCCATCTGCTGAATCTGTTGAGGGATCACCATTACAATGCGGTCATTCTGCAGGTTCGACCACAATGCGACGCACTCTATGAAAGCGAACTGGAACCCTGGTCTTATTTTCTGACTGGAGAACAGGGTGAAGCACCAAACCCGCACTACGATCCCTTACAATTTTGGATCGAAGCTGCACATCAACGGGGATTGGAGTTACATGCTTGGCTCAATCCATACCGGGCACATCATACTACCGGTGGAGGGGTAACCTCACAGTCCATCGTAGCTAAGAAACCAGATCTGGCTGTCCGACTTAAGAATGGTTACTGGTGGCTTGATCCGGCCAATCCTGCCACTCAAGATCATTCATTTGAAGTTGTCATGGATATTGTACAGCGATATGATGTCGATGGGATTCATTTCGACGATTACTTTTATCCATATCCATCTTACAACGATGGCGAAGAATTTCCTGACAGCGCTTCCTGGTCTATCTATCAAAAGAGTGGCGGCAAATTAAATCGTGCAGATTGGAGGAGGGAGGCAGTAAACAAATTTATTAAACGCGTCTACCGCGGAATAAAAAAGGAGAAGGCTTTCGTGAAGTTTGGCCTGAGTCCCTTTGGAATTTGGCGCCCTAACCACCCACCCAGCATTCGGGGTTTTGATCAGTATCAACAACTCTACGCCGATGCAAAATTATGGCTAAATAAGGGCTGGGTGGATTACTGGACCCCGCAGCTCTATTGGCCCATCAAGCAGGTTCCGCAGAGTTTTCCGGTCTTACTAAATTGGTGGATTCAACAAAATAAACAACAACGTCCGATCTGGCCGGGCTTAAGTATCGGTCGCATTACTGGTGAGGCTGGCATCGTTGAAGCTATTAATCAAATTATGATCACTCGAGGGATGCTTCCCAGTGATACGAAGGGCACCGTGCACTGGAGTATCGGGCCCTTAGTGAAGAGTGACTCCCTGGTCAGTGCCATCAAGGATGGTCCCTATCGTGAAATGGCCTTGGTGCCCCCGATGCATCATCTCCGTAAATCTACCCTGTCTCCACCGATTCTAACCACTTCAAACTCAAAAGATGAGTTTTCTTTAACCTGGGATACCAAACATGATGTTGCTAGTTGGATTCTCCATCAAAGATATGGTTCAAAATGGCGCTTTGAGATCTTGAGTCGTAATGTCAAAAAGATAACCCTTGCTAAGACGATCCCTACAGAGAATGGATCGATAGACAAACTTACCAATGTTGCCATTTCCTTCCTCGACCGCAACGGTCAATTAAGTCCAAACGCTTCGGTTGCTCCCCTTCGCTAGATTGCATTTGTATCGTAACAGTGCACGTCGAGAAATTCTTGAGTTGCCACCCACTGTTATCAAATCTTTTGCAGAAGAACGTCGTGCAGTGGCCACGAAAAACTAAGTTTGTCGGCTCTAATCTGATGGTAAAGCTTTGGGAAATATATGTTGACTCCTTCAAGGGCCTTTCTAAGGAGGTCTGGATCCTTGCATTGGTGATTCTCGTAAACCGAAGTGGCATGATGGTACTGCCATTCCTCGCACTTTACAGCACCGATGAATTGGGATTTACCATTGTACAAGCCGGAATCGTGACTGGCACCTACGGAGCTGGTTCTCTGGTCGGATCTTGGTTTGGTGGTTGGCTGACTGACCGAATTGGTTTTTTTAAGGTATTGGTGGCGAGTCTTTTATTGGGAGGCTTGGGAATGGCCTCACTCTTGCTCTTCGATCAGTTTGTACCACTCTGCATTGCGATTTTCATCACCAGTGTTTTAGCAGACTCTTCCCGGCCACCACTCATGGCCGCCATTTCGCTGTTCAGTAAACCCGAAAATCAGACCAGGGCTATCTCACTGGTTCGAATGGCGCTTAATCTGGGCATCTCGATTGGCCCTGCTGTCGCTGGATTTTTGGCCGGTGGAATTGGGTACCACTGGCTATTTATTTTAGATGGCGTCACATGCATGCTAGCATCATTCCCACTTTTGTTTTGGCTCGACCGCTCCAAAGCCCGTGAGCAGACACCAGAAGGAGAAAAACTGACCAAAGAACGTTCGGTGTATCGAGACTATATTTATATCATTTTTCTCGTAGTGGCTGGCATAAATATTATGGCTTTTATGCAAATCATGTCTACTGCACCACTATATTTTAAGGAAGTATTATTACTGACAGAATTTCAAATAGGGATCTTTTTCACCTTCAATGGCATCTTGGTCTTTCTCTTCGAAATGCCGTTGGTAAGTTTTTCACAAAAGATGTGGACCCCCTTTAGAAGTATGATTATTGGAGCCATACTAATCAGTTTCGGGCACCTTGCCCTCAATCTTCAAGCCCATTGGCTGATCATCATCGTCCTTTACAATACGCTCATATCATTTGGTGAAATAATTAATTTTCCATTTGGAAATAGCATTTCACTGGCGCGTGCTCCTCAGGCTCAAAAAGGCAAATATATGGGATTATGGGCCATGATGTTTTCTACGACCTTCATTCTGGCGCCCATACTTGGCACCCAACTCGTCGAACATTTTGGATTTACTTCGACCTGGTATGCCATGGCTGTGATTAGCCTCGTCTCAGTCCCAGGCTTCCTTTGGGTCCAAAAGCGTTGGTAATTGCAGTATTGCTACTAGACCTGTATAACACCCATTGAAAAGTGAACATTCAGGGTTCGTCAGATCCGTTCCAACCAACAGGAAAAATGACGTAAAAACTGAGGTTGTTTGACAATTTTGTAGCCCCCATAATTGGTTTTATTCATCCAGCATGCCTCGATTGACTCGATCAAGTAATCGAAGTGGCTTTGGGTATAAACTCGACGAGGAAAAGCCAGCCGCACCAATTCATTCGGCGCTGCTATTTCTCGATCCCCAGAGCGACCAAACATCAATGACCCCAATTCCACGGCCCGGATACCACCCACTTCATAAAGGGCATTTACGACCGCCACACCCGGAAACTGATGTGCCGGAATGTGCGACATAAAAGAACCAGCATCGATAAAAACTGCGTGCCCTCCAGCTGGTCGAACCAAGGGGATCTCCCTCTGTGAGAGTCGCTTGTGTACATATTGCACGGTGGCATGACGATACTCCTGATAGGGATAGTCCAAAGCCTCCATGAGTCCGACGGCTGCCACCTCTAAGTCTCTTCCCGATAAACCACCATAGGTAGGGAAACCCTCCTGCATGATGAGCATATTCTTAAAGTCTTCGGCAAGTTGATCATCTTGACACACAAAAAAGCCTCCGATGTTAGAGAGACCATCCTTCTTTAAACTCATGGTCGCACCGTCGGCATAGCTAAAAATCTCCTGTGCAATTTCAAGCAATGGTTTATCAGCATATCCGGCTTCATTTTTTTTGATAAAAAAGGCATTTTCTGCAAAGCGACATGCATCAATAATAAATGGAATACCGGCTGCTGTCAGTATCGCTTTTGTCTCACGAATGTTTTGCATTGACACAGGCTGCCCTCCTCCAGCGTTGTTAGTAATCGTACTCATGGCAAAGGGAATTCTGGCCCTTCGTTGGTTTGCAATCAGATTTTTTAATTGTTCCAGATCGAGATTACCCTTAAAAGCAACATCCGCATCTAGCTGGTACCCCTCATCGGACAACAAGTTTAAAGCGGTAGCTCCGGCAAATTCAAAATTGGCCCTTGTGGTATCGAAGTGCGCATTATTGGGTACGATGTCGCCCTTTCGTATTCTGATTTTGGCGAGAATATTTTCAGCGGCACGACCCTGGTGGGTGGGAAACACATGCTTCATCCCAGTAATATGACGCACGGTTTGCTCAAACCGGGTCCACGACCGACTACCCGCGTAGCTCTCATCCCCCAGCATCATCGCAGCCCATTGTTTAGTGGAAAGTGCACCGGTGCCACTGTCGGTCAACAAATCGATGGTACAGTCTGATGCGTTGAGCAGGAAAACATTTTGTTTTGCATCCTTCAAACATTGGATGCGTTCCTTGGCAGTTAGCAGTGAGAGAGGTTCCGTCATCTTAATGCGAAAAGGTTCAATAATAGATGTCATAATCCTATTGATTAAATGATCTTGAAAAAAAGAGAAAAAAAGAGAAACAGTGGAAGCCTCTGATTATGAGTAGGGCGCTATAATCAGCATGCGGATAGACGCAGTCGATGGTAGATTCAGATTGTTAACTGAGTCAGTCATAGCATGCTAAACTACCGTTTTTTAAATCAAATTCATTTCTTAATACTAGACTTGTCGATGGAGCAAAAGAGAGTAACGCGAAAATATGGAGCATTCTTGTCTTCAAAACTATGGCGCTGCTTCCAACGGATATCTCGTTCAAAAATACCGGAAAATAGAGGCAGTGTTACTCCCGCCTCAAATCCTACACCTAATAACTTTGACAATTGCTTTTCAATGCCAATTAATGGATTTGCTGAAATTCTGCGAAAATTGGCGTCATAAATATTTCGAAAATCTTCATCTTCTAAATAATAATTATCAGACTTGCCGCGGGCACCCAACAATAGGCGAAAATCATCGGCGAAGTAGTGATAAATCAAAATCTTGGAGGGCAAGAGAATATCTAATTCCCATTGCCGCGACCACTTACCCTGCAGATAAAAGACCGGTAAAAGAGTGAACCGATCACGATAGGCAAGGTATGTACCAAATCCTATTTTACCACCCTCCAATTTCTGAAAACTCTTTTCAAAAACTTGAATCAAGCTCACTATTGATGACTTCTCTCGAACTGAAAATACATCGGTCGAATTGTTTTTTCCCTGCAAGCGACTGAAATAATTCCATTCATCACTTAGCTGATGCCAAACCAAAATTGAAAAAGCCAGACCCCTCAAGGTCAAATCATCGTCGTTCTGTTCAGCAGGGTCGTAAAAACCAATTAAATTTTGCTGATCATAGGCGACTTCTCCGATGATTTTAGTCCTTCCGAACAAACTTAGTGGAAAACGCAAACCAGTAGCCACCGCTAGGGCTGGCTGAGGGTCTCTCACCGGTTGTGTTTCTGCTGTCGGGGTGAGGAGTTGCTGTGGTACGGAAACATTATTTACGTTGAGATAGAAAAAGCGAGGTGAATTTATATCCTGAGCTGATAGGAGGCTCGCCAACAAAAGCCCAATCAAACAGCTGCTTAATTTGATATGTCGATTCCCTAACTTCAAATTCTATGCTTTACCAGATCAATGAGTTAATACTCAAAAAGAACCCATCTGGTGCGACATTTATTATTGGTGAAAAAAACTATTCGAGTGCCTGCGCGACTGCTGCCTTCATCTTTGCAAGCCCCGTCGTAGCCACTTCGGCCGCGGCTTGTGCCCACAGATCTTGATTGAATAACTCCAATGACAAAACAACAGGGCTGCTCTTAGTGAATAGGTCTTGCAACACCTGGGTCACTGGGCCAACACCATCGCCTGGATAAACCCGGTCTTTGTCTGCAATTTCATCCCTTCCGGGAGTGTCTGGATAGTCATTCACATGAAAGATCTCGATGCTATTGCCATCCATCAGCTTCAGACCATCAAAATCCGAACCACCTTTATATAAGTGATAAATATCCGGTAAGATACGGGTATCGGGATGACCCGCTTCAGCTGCCACGTAGAGTACTTGAGATAACTTGTGTAGGTTTTTGGAGAATCCCCAGACTTCAAGTTGAGGTATCACGCCCATTTCTTTTCCTACCACCATGAGTTCATGAAATCTGGCCCCGGCGGCATCGAGATCGAGACCCGATTTTTCGGTGGCACCGGCTGGAGGAGCTGCAATACGGGTGCAGCCAACCTGGTTTAACATATCCATTTCTCTCCGGGCCTGTTCGAGGGCAGCCTGCCGTGTTTTTTCATCATCAACGATCCACTTGGCAAAGCCAATGGCATTCTCGATGCGGATCCCTAGATCTGCAGCCATCTGCTTCAAGTCTGCCAGTTTTCCACCCCCCTCCAGATATGCATCCAGTGATCGAATCCAAATCTCAATACCATCATAGCCAGCTTCAGCAGCTAACTTGATCTCTGCCTCGATACCAAGTTTCTGCCCCATAATGGTGCTCGTATTGAGGCAAAATGAAAATGGATGAGCCTCGTCACCATTAGCTTTCAACGTCGGCTGTGGCAACCAGGCCGCGGTTGCTGCCATCATTCCTGCCGTTTCCAGGGCTTTTCTTCTGTTCATGATCGTGTCAATGGACTGCCCAACAATATAATAAAAGGGAAGAGTAACTCGATGTCTTAAGTGGCACAGTAAGTCAAAGTCAGCGTTAAGATGACCCTGGAAGAAAGACAGACGGGCCTACCTGGGCTTGACATCAACTCCTGTGCATTAGTCACATAAATTGATTTTCTTTGCACATTTTCTAAATAGATTAATCACCATGACGGCAAAGATAAATACGGACAAAGGCACGATGACCATTGAATTCTTTGAGGACGATGCACCCAATACGGTAGCGAACTTTGTGAAACTTGCAAAGGACGGCTTTTACGACGGCCTTAAATTTCATCGGGTAATTCCCGATTTCGTTATCCAAGGGGGATGTCCAAATTCACGTGATGATGCACCTGGTATGGCTGGAACGGGAGGCCCCGGATATCATATCGACTGCGAACTTGATGGTGACAACCAGTTTCATGACAAAGGTGTACTTTCCATGGCTCATGCAGGCCGCAATACGGGGGGTTCACAATTTTTTATCTGCCATAGCAGGAATAATACGGCGCATCTGGATCGCAACCACACTTGCTTTGGACGTGTGATGGATGGTCTTGATGTCATTGATCAGATTGCTCAAGGAGATCAAATCAATTCGATTGAGGTCATAGACTAGAAGTTGTGCAAGTTCGAGAACTTTACTGTGGTGGTTGGATCATGATTGTCGCTCCATATCAAAAACCTCCGTCCATGTCTTGTCACCGTCTTTGAGCTGGAGCCGGATCTGCAGCTTCTTGTCGGAGACCCTTTCAAATTCTAGGCCTTTCAGTCGAATTTTGTCTTGCTCGAAGGCTTGTTTTTCAAAGGTTACATAATCATCCTTCTCTTCCCATGCCTTGAGATCGGGATGAAAGTGCTTAAGCTTCAACCCATCCTTGTCTAGTAGAAGGAACTCGTAAAAAGTAATTTTGCCATTCTTGGAATGACGATACATTCCCATCATCGTGCCATCAACCGCCGGCAGCCAAATCTCTTCTGAAATACCTCCAAATCCATTGCCCTTCCAATGGCCGACCAGCCAATCATACTTGGAAATGTCAAAAGTGTCGGATGTACTATGTGGTTCGGCACCATTCATCTGAAATGTTATCAGAAATGCCAACATTGCCAACCAGATCTTAATCCCTTCCATTGTTTAATATCTTTAGTTACTAAAGATAAGACGACCTCAGGTGTCCAAAAAGGGACATTTTATAATTGATTGGCCCATTGGAAATGCCGAAAACGACTACACCGAAGTAATAAAGTGCTTGATGGCAAAGCCACCACCAAGTCCCATCAGCAGAAATGGTAGAGAACTCAAGATCCCCACCAGGGCGATAAAAGACTTAATGCAAAAGCCAATCATAATGAGAAATACACCGATGCCAATGCTCCCATAGCCTTCCTTAGGCTGATTCATGGTGATTCCTAGTGTTTCGGCCCGTGATCCATTCCGATCGATTTGCAATACCTGGACTTGACGGTTTGATTTGCCCTTCAGAAAATAGCTGGATTGACGGCTGCACTGCTGATCAAAATTCAATGCAGTTGAATCGTGTATGGGAAGCGTCAGATCATGCTCTGACTGCGAGTTGTGTGTTCTCATGACTTAGGTATCTCTGGTCAACTACTACAACTCAAAATTTGTGCCTATTCTAGATTTGCTTCTGCCAAGAGCACTAGCAGAGCGAGTTGAATGGCTTTATGGCCATCCCGATTGATCCACCATTCATCAAGGGAATGTCCGTGCGCACCAATGCCACCGCGACCAATGGTAACCGCCGGCACACCGCGAGCAATTGGAATATTGGAATTAGTCGAACCCCGAGTTATCTTGGGTTGGGCACCCAAAAAAGCGGTCGCTCCCAGTGCACGCTGAACCAACGGTATGGTGTCCGGTAATTCTCCCGAAGGTCTGTCTCCGATTTTTTCAAATCTTAAACCCAAGTCTTGACCAAGCCTTTTGATGGAGTTCTGATATTGCATAGCTTCCTCTGCGGCCCTTCTTAAAATTAATTCCATGCTATCGAGCCGGCTCGGTTGTGCCGCGCGGATATCAACTTCCATCCAAGATTCAAAGGGAACCGAGTTGATGGAGGTGCCGCCACCAATCCGACCAATGTTGTAGCTTGTTCGGCTTCCACTTTTAGTAAAGCGATCGGCACCTATTACGAATTGATCAATGGCTCTGCCGAGTGCGTGATGGGGATTCACCAGTCCAAATGCACCCCAAGAATGACCTCCGGGGCCTTCATAAACAATTCGATAGCGATAGGACCCAAGGGCCTGTGTATTTACTCGACCAATGCGACCGCCATCAATAGAGATCCAGGAGTCAATTTTTGGCCGATTGTTGTCAAACAAATATTTTACCCCACGGAGGTCTCCCAATCCTTCTTCTCCAACCGATCCGACAAACAAAAGATCTGCCTCAGACTTTAACCCGGTGGCCTTAAGAGCCTTTGCAATTGTTACGATCATAGCCAGCCCTCTAGTATCGTCACCAATGCCGGGAGCGAACAAGGTATCACCCTTGATTTTCACTTTCACATCAGTATCCTTAGGAAAAACTGTGTCCAAATGAGCATCCAGGGCGATGGTTCGATCACTTACCTGACCCTTCATCAAACCCAAAACATTACCTACTGAGTCGATCCATACAGAATCGATGCCTGCTTGTTCAAGTAGTTGCTTAAAGGCATCGGCTCGCGCAGCTTCCATGAATGGTGGTGCCTCAATCTCAGTCAGAGCGATATGTGTCTCCAAGGTATTTGGTTCTTCAATAGCGATAAAATCGAATGCGGCCTGTACCTTGGGGTGCTCTCCCAATTCTTTTATCTCATCTTGATATTTCTTCAGAATAATAATGGGATCCGTTTGCGCAGGGGTGATCGTTGTGGTAAACATCACTGCAAAAAATAATGAGCTTAATTTGTACATCTAAATCCTGGGTTTATTAGCAACCTAATTTTTCAATTTCTCGACGAAATTGGGTACCATGAATTATGAAAGTACAAGATGAGAATATATTCTCCCCTATTCTTAGGAATTCAGACGTGGTCATTTTAGATGGTGGTCTAGCCACAGAATTAGAAAGGGAAGGTCATGATTTGAGACATCCTTTTTGGTCTGGTCGTTTTCTGTCAGAAAATCCCGAGGCCATTTGGCAAGTTCATCAGCAATATTTGGAAGCGGGTACTGACATTATTACCACTGCGTCGTATCAAATAAGTTTTGAAGGAGGAAAAGTCATCGGTCTTGATACTAACCAAGTGGCAGACCTACTCAGATTATCCGTAACAGTAGCCAACGATGCCGTGGATGTATTTTGGGAGAAAAACAATAACTCACCCAGGCCTATGGTGGCTGCCAGCATGGGTCCCTATGGTGCTTACTTATGCGACGGATCAGAATATACAGGAGCATACGATGTCTCCAAAAGAAAGATAAGAGAATTTCACCGACGTCGATGGGAAGTTATGACAGATACTCCAGCCTGCCTGCTGGGATTTGAAACCATCCCCAACATCTATGAGGCAGAAGTCATTCGAAGGCTGGCTGAAGAATATTCGCACAAGCCTTTCTGGATCAGCTTCTGCTGCCGTGACAAAAACAAGATCAGTGATGGTCACGCACTGACCGAGGTCATTAAAATGTTTAGCGATTTAGAACAAGTCTGTGCTGTCGGTATCAATTGTACTGCCCCCACATTAATTAATCCTTTGATTGCGTGTGCCAGGAACGGTGCTCCTAACCAGCAAATCATCGTTTATCCTAACTCCGGTGAGACCTACGATGCTTCAGGGCGAGGTTGGTTGGAAGGGAGTCGTTCAGGTCTGCTGCAGCGATACGCTGATCACTGGAAGGAAGCAGGAGCCCAGATCATTGGAGGATGCTGCCGAACCAGTCCTTCGGATATTCGCGCTCTAAAAGAAATAATTAGGTGAATTTCCACCAGAGATCCATGACAATTGGATCGACAAGATGATCTCAAAATGCCGCAGGTAAATGTTTCCTATCACCAATCTTGCTACGGGAGCAATGATTCCGGGCATTATTTTTCCTAATTTACGGTAAGACAAAAATTGCGCCCTATGAAGTGGATTTCCCTTTTCATCGCCGCCCTGTTTGGCCAGTCATTAATGGCTCAACATGAACATCACCATCAGAATAGCGAAGGCATCCCTATCCTGGGGGATGTTGATGCACAACCGCTGGTGGCTCATGCAGTCCGAATTGGTGAAGCGCTCGACTTTGTTGGAAGTGGTCTTCCACTCGAGATTAAAAAGACCCTTGAACAATTGAAAGCAGAGACTTACAATGCGTCAACAGTGACCCAGGTGCAAGAATTACTCGATCCTTTTTGTTTGGCCTACGTCGACATCAATCCTGAATCAAGGGTCAAGGTTTTACCAGGACCTGCCATACCGCGAATGATCCAGCATGGTTGGGTTACCTACTTGGTGAAGGTTCACAATCAAGCCAATATTACGGCTAGGCTAAACGCTGAAAGTCCCAACGCAGCCCCTATTTTACACGTTTCGACCTCAGCACATCGAATGCATCCTGAAAACGAAATAACCGGCGGAGAACTCTCCAATAGATTTGTAGAACTCCTGATTTATGAAGGCCGGCCCTTGAGCGCCCACCTATCCGGTCTGGAAGTTGAATACTTTTTGTTGCAACTGTATACAAAAGAAACCGGAAAGCGTGCCTTGGAGCTCGGTTTTAACGTTGGCCAGGGCAGTCAAGATATCGGCTTTCGCAACACCATCGATTTATTATTTAATATTGAAAAATCGGTCAAGGTACTTTTTGAAGTATGGGATGAAAATAAAGAAGCTACCATGGCTTCTTTTATTATTACCGATGGCATTGATCGTTTCGCTGACTTAGATGGCATGGATTACCGAGCCCGCAAGGCGAGATCAATGCATTGGATGGAGGGCAAAGGAAAACCAAAAATTGAACTCACTCGACCCAATCAATTGCTTGGCATTTATCCGCTTCCTGCACGTCGTTTGGCACTTAAAGATGAGTATCCCGATTTTTTCTTCCAACCACAGATCTATCGTACGACCGGTGAGTATGTTTATTTACCACCTGGTCAGTATCATGTGCAATATGGCCGTGGGCCGGAATATTTAGATGGACATAAGATTATAGAAGTCCCCGATCATGTCGATAGTTTTACGATTTCCTTCAATTTGGAAAGATGGATTCACATGGCTGAGATGGGTTGGTACAGTGCCGATCATCACATTCATGCCGCCGGCTGCTCTCATTACGAAAGTCCCACCGAGGGGGTACGACCAGAAGATATGTGGCGGCAAGTGCTCGGTGAAGATCTCAATATGGGTAATAATTTAACCTGGGGTCCGAGTTGGTATGCACAAAAGAAATATTTCACTGCAAAAAATCACGAACTTTCTGACCAATCTAACATTCTGCGCTACGATGTAGAAGTGTCGGGGTTTCCTTCTTCTCATGCTGGTCACATTGTACTATTAAATCTGAAGGAAGATGATTATCCGGGTACGCAGGTCATCGAAGAATGGCCATCTTGGACACTTCCCGTTCTGACCTGGGCGAAATCACAGGGTGGAATTACTGGCTATGCTCACTCAGGCTGGGGTCTCGAGCCCATCGAGAGCACGCGGGATCTGCCAAATCACATTATGCCAAAAATGGACGGCATAGGTGCCAACGAATACATCGTGACCGTAACCCACGATGTCATTGATTTTTACTCCGCCGGAGATACCCCATGGCCGGCAGAATTAAACATGTGGTATCACACCTTGAATGCCGGATTTAGAGTGCCCATCAGTGGTGAAACAGATTTTCCCTGTATCAGCGATGAAAAAGTTGGTCGAGCAAGGATTTATGCCAAACTGGATGATGGTCTTGAGTTTAATGATTACATGGAAGCCCTACTGCAAGGCAAAAGTTATGTTAGCACGGGGCATGCACATCTCATTGATTTCAAGGTCAATGACCTGGAACTTGGGGAAGCATCCAGCACGCTTCGGCTCGAGGGAAAAGAACAATTACATATTCAAATCAAGGCGAGCGCCTACCTGGAGCCATCTCAAGATGAGATCGGCAGAAATATTAGCCAGTTGAGTCCTTACCAGTCACCATACTGGCATATAGAGCGTAGTCGTAAGGGCTCCTCCCGTGAAATCGACATCGAGCTGATCGAAAACGGAAAACCCATCGGAGCACAACAAATCGAGGCTGATGGCAAATGGAATGAAATATCCTTCACCCAAACACCCTCTGAGTCAAGTTGGTATGCCATTCGTATCCATGGCAGTGCACATACCAACCCAATTTTTGTAGAACTCGATGATAAACCCATTCGCGTGAAACAAAGTATTGATTGGTGTCGTCAAGCAGTAGATAAATGCTGGGAGCAAAAGCAAGGAAGAATCCGGGATGCAGAAAAATCGGATGCCAAGGCTGCTTATGATCATGCAAGGTCGGTTTATGATCAATTGTTAGAGCCCTAGATGGTTCAATCACTGTGGCAGCTACCAGTTTATAGGGAATCACCCTTTTAATCTGACCATTTTCTGCTCAGGCTCATGATCTGGTTAGGTAGACTTTCTTGCTCGTTTAAGAAGACCTTGAAACTCTTCTTCAAGGAAAACGGGTCCACCAACGGAGTCTATGTTTGTGCACCAATTTATCTTCCATCTAAAACATAACGCATGCCATTGGTTAATCCAATCGGAAAAATGCTATGATGCGTTTGTTGTTTTTCGATTGATTTTTTCAAGTGCAGCTTACGCACTGCCCTGTCATTCAATATGCTGTAAAAACCCTCGAGATCCAAGGGCATATTCCATTGGTCATTTACTTCCATGTCTCCCACGGTTAAGTACACTTTAGTATCGCTCGGCAACTCCCCGGCCAATTGACCATCGAGTCGAAAAAGAAAATGATCATCGTACCAGAGAGACGGGCTTACAATTACATATCCGGTAAACAATTCGGGTGCGGTAAGCAAAGTATACGCGCAAAAAAGCCCTCCAAAAGAATGCCCAACGATGGTCCGCTCTTCGGTCACTCGATAGTGATCATACACGTAAGGAATTAGTTCATCCTTCATAAATTGCTGAAACAGGGGCGCCCCGCCGCTGTATTTTTTTTGAATTTCGGGAACATATCCACCCATCTCACTATTACTTGGTGTATAATCACGCGTTCGGTTTACTTCATAACTAAGCGAATCATAGGCCAGTCCTATGATCACAAGACCCCTCATTTGATTTCGCTGGGACAGGTGATCGGAAATATTCTTCGCCATTGCAAAGGAATAATCTGCATCCAATAGATAGAGTACGGGATATTCTTTACTTGAAGTGTAATAGTCTGGTGGTAAAGAAACATAGATTTTATACGTTACCGAGTTGGATGCTGCCGTTTTAGAAAATAGCTCTGTATGCGGAAGACAGACCTCAGAAGTAATCATTTCTTGGGCTTCCACAAATTCAAAAGATCCAAACAAAATGATGAGTACAATAGCTTTTTTGACCATTCGTGTGAAGACTAGATGACGATATAGCAGTGCAAATTCTAATCCAACATTTGATCTTGATCGAATAGACGCACTCGGTCAAAACAGAAGCTAAGATTGTATCTTGAGGCCGACATGAAATTTGAGGACTATCATTTTGATCCGAAGATCAAGCGAGGACTTAGTGCCCTTGGATTTCGGCGCCCTACCGACATCCAGTACAAATCGATTTACAATATCCTTAAGGGAGAAGACCTGTTGGCAATCGCCCATACCGGTACTGGAAAAACAGCAGCTTTTGCCATTCCCATTTTGGATATTGTCTATCGGAAAAAACAAAAAGCTCGCCGGCCTACGGGAATTAAATGCCTTGTCTTAGCCCCTACGCATGAGCTCGCGTTGCAAACCCAGCAAGTATTTGCCGAAATTGGAAAGTTTACAAACGTAAAATCCGTAGCGATTATCGGCGGAGTCGATCAAAAGCCACAGATCGATGCATTACAAAAGAGGGTCGACATTGCCATTGCCACACCAGGTAGAATGTTCGATTTAATCAGTCAAGGTCATCTATTAACACATCACATCGAAACTTTGGTACTTGATGAGGCTGACCACATGCTGGAACTTGGCTTCATCCACGACATTGAAGCACTTATACCTAAACTGCCCAGACGTCGTCAAACCCTTTTTATCTCCGCTACCATCAATGATCATATCAAGAAAATTGCTTACAAACTGGTCAGACAAAACGCTATCAGAATACAATTGTCCACCAAAAATCCCGTGGCGAAAAATATTGAACATGCCGTTCTTTTTATCGATATGGATCACAAGCGCTTTTTTCTGGAGCGCGTCATCCTTGAAAATCCTGGTGTAAAAATTCTAACCTTTGTTCGCACCAAGGTCAGGGCAGAGCGCGTGGCTAAAGCAATGGCCCGTGTGGGTATTGAGTCCCTCACCATTCACAGCGATAAAACCCAACCGGAGCGGACTGAGGTTTTGCAGGAATTTAAATCGGGAGCATGCGACCTACTCATTGCTACTGACGTCACAGCACGCGGCATCGACATACCGGCCATAAAAATTGTGGTCAACTATGACCTACCCACTGAACCCGAAAATTATGTTCACCGCGTAGGGCGTACGGGAAGAACAAAAAAAATTGGATATGCCTACTCCTTTTGTGCACCCGAAGAAAAAGATATACTGCATGAGATTCAGATCTACCTCGAGAAGGACATTCGTGTCATTGCGATGGACCAAACAGAATATCGGGATGTTTTACATCAGGAAACAGAACGAAAAAACGACTACCGCACCTTGATGAAAGAAATCGAAGCCTTTGAAAAGCGAAAAAAGAAGGGCAAGAAACGTAAGTGATTTTTAAGTAGGTTGATTGCAAATCTTCTCATCCTACCATTGCAAGGGACCCGAATCTTACTTATCATTGCTTTACACAAACCGTCTTGTCTTACCTAAAAAATTAAGATGTCAGGGAAATTTCCTTTGTTAGCATGGATCGTCAGTCTGCTTGTCCTCTTAACACCACTGGTCGTCATTGCTCAAAATTTTAGCAATGGTTTTAACTTTAATCTTCCCGGAAATGACGGCAGCGATCAACGATTTCTGCCTACTTTTCCGGCGAATGAAATCAAGGATTTCATCCACATTGACGACGGTCATTTTGTGTCGGGTGGCGATCCGATCAAATTCTGGGGTGTGAACCTAACCACCCATGCTTGCTTTCCTCTGAAAGAAAAGAGTCCATTTATCGCCTCACGCATGCGAAAAATGGGAATTAATCTGGTTAGATTTCATCATATGGATAATGGCTGGAGCAATGACGATGGCACTCTATTTATCCGGAGCACTGGAAACACGAGAGACCTGAACCCGACAACGCTCGATCGCTTATTTTTCTTGTTGTCAGAAATGAAGAAGAATAATATTTATGCCAATATTAATTTACATGTTTCTCGAACTTTTTTAGAGGGTGATGGGGTTGAAAATGCAGATTCTTTGTGGCAATTTGCCAAAGGTGTAACCTATTTCGATCCGCAATTAATTTCATTACAGAAAGAATTTGCTCGGAAACTATTGACCGCAGAAAACCCATATACCGGACTGGCATTAAATGAGGATCCGGTGATCGCCATGGTTGAAATCACCAATGAAAATACACTTTATGGCATGTGGAAAGGCGATCAACTCAAGCGATTTGCTGAGGGCGGAAGTTTAATGCACCGGCATGATTTGATGCTCAATGAATTGTGGTCAGATTTTCTCCTAAATAAATATCAGGACTTCTCACAGTTAGAATCTGCATGGCAGATCTCTGATGCAAATTCCATGGCAACCAATCAAATGACGGATGGAAATTTCGAGGCGAATGACATTAACAGTAATTGGGACTTAGAATTGCACAACACTGCTTCTGCCACGATGGAGGTCTCTGACGACAATGCGTTCGAGGGAAATTTCTCCGCAAAAATTACGGTAACGAATGTTACTGGAACGGCCTGGCACATTCAATTTCAGCAGGACGATCTCAGTATGGAGAAAGACTCAAACTATGTACTCGAGTTTTTTGCTCGCGCTGATCGAAAGCGTCGTATTAATGCCACCTTGCAACGAGATGTTGACCCGTGGACCTGGTATGGTGGTCAAAATTTTGAACTGACGACAGAATGGCGAAAATATCGATTGTCTGTTACAGCCATCGAAACCAATCAAGGCCTGGTCAGGGCCACCTTTAATTTTGCCAATGAACCAGGTGTGGTATGGTTTGACCAAGTTTCTTTTTCAAAACCGGTACTCGTCGGATTGGTACCAGGTGAACATTTATCCGACCGAAACATTCGTCGCATTGATTACTCAGAACGATTGGCTTTTCATCCGCAAAGGGTAGCAGACCTTGCCCAATTTTATTTGAATATTCAGCGAGATTACTACCGCGACATGTATGCTTTTTTGAAGGGTGATTTACAGATCAATGTTCCGATCACCGGCACCAACGCCCTGGTAGGGCCAGCAGATGTATTTATCCAGCAAGACTTGGACTACATTGATGATCACGCCTATTGGAATCATCCCCGCTTTCCCAACGAGCCCTGGTCTTCGACAGATTGGTTTATCAATAATGAATCTCTGTTAGACGAAAATCGAATGGGCACGATTGCAGACTTGTTTGGAGGTCTTGCACTGGAAGGAAAACCCTACACCATCAGCGAGTACAATCATCCTTTTCCGAATCGGTATCATTGGGAAATGTTTCCAGTTCTAGCCTCTCATGCCTCTTATCATGATGCAGATGGCTTGATGTTTTTTTCTTACCACGGAGGTTCAAACAGTGATTGGGAGTCAGACTTCATTTCTGATTTTTTCGGCATTCACCGCAATCACTCATTAATGTCTATGTCTCCGATATTTGGTTATGCCTACCGCGTGGGACTCATTGATCCAGCATCTGACAAGAAACTAATTCAGTATGATTCTAGCTCATTGTTTCACATGCCCTTACAAGACAATTTCGGCCGATGGGGCACCTACTATCCATACGACCAACTTGGTTCGGCCAATGTTGCCTTACGCACCCTGGGTTTTTCATCAAGTGAAATGTCCATTCCACCCCTAGATATTGCTCCGAATGCAATATTTACGACCGGTAATCAGCAGCTCCAATGGAATGCAAACACCCGGTTGCATACCATCAATGCATCACAACTTCAAGTGTTTACGGGAAATTTGGGTTCCGTGCAGGACGCCACGCTAGATGCCCTAACCTTGCACCATTGCTCTGACGAGGGTGTTGTTTCCTGGCTCAGCCTCGACGGTGCACCATTGCCTTCCAGTCAACGGAGTTTGCTTTCGCTACACAGCCGAATTCAAAACAGCAATATGGTATGGGTGCAAGACGAAACTGTAAGAGATCAATGGGGTTCTTCTCCCACTGAAATCCTTGCTCTGAAAGTACAGCTGGGCTTAGATATTGAGGCCGACAGTTTACATATCTATCCATTAAATGAATTGGGTGCTGAAGTTGACTATTTTACTTTATTGCCGGCGAATGATGGGGGATTTATGTTGGAAATCGACCAACAAGAATTTACCACCCCTTGGTTTGGCATCGAGGCTTTTGGTATCACGACCTCAATTGACCAGCAAAACCTAGACAACGTCCAGTTACAACTCTGGCCCAATCCCACTTCCGAAAGTTTCAATCTGACTTGGGGACCCTCCTTTCAGCCGAAGGAAATTAGGCTTATTAATCATTTAGGTCAATGCACCAAGCAGCTTATAGTACCTCTAAATTCTAGACCGGGAATTGAAATAAAGATCCCAGACATGGCACCAGGCACCTATTTTATTCAGCTCATTTCAGATGACAAAATGTACACTAAAAAATTAGTCAAAAATTAGCAACCCTAAAAAAAATTGATACTCAATTAGGCTGATTTCCTGACACCATCTTTTCCATTACCCAATTGGTACGTGCAGCTGATATGCCGGTAGAAGGACTGTCACCTTTACCCAGCAGTGAATCCACGACCGCTTGAATCAAGGGTTGTTGGATGTGCTTGGGCATGTCAAATTCAAAGACTTGCTCGCCATCATCATTCCGTAAAACGACACGATTGTCGCCGAAATTCTGATATTGAATGGTGCCGTTGGAACCAACAATCGTGGTCATTTCTTCTTCCGCAGTTTCGTGTGCACTAAAGCACCAAAGACCGGAGCCCAGCACCCCGTTAGAAAATTCAAATTCACCAACCACAATGTCTTCAGCCGGATAGAGACCGGCCTGATTTCTCGCCCTACCCGACGCTTCTGTAATAGGCCCAAATAAATAATCCAGAAAATCTAATTGATGGGAAGCCAAGTCATAAAAATAACCGCCGCCCGCTACTTCAGGTTTTACTCGCCAGTTGTGCTCCAAATCTGCCACCACTGCTGGAATTGCTGTCTGAATTAATTTAATATGGACCACGCGGGGAGATCCAATCTTTCCGTCGTCTATTAATTCCTTTATCTTCAAAAAATTAGGTAACGTTCGTCGGTAATAAGCCACATGAAGCGGCACTTGATTTTGCTCGCAAATCTCCAACATCTCACGACACTCCTGAACATTAATGGCCATCGGTTTTTCAACGTAAATGGGCAATCCCCGCTCTGCAGCCATTTTAGTATAGTAGGCATGGCTCCCTGGTGGTGTTGCTATGTAAATGGCGTTCACTTCTTCATCATCCAAGAGTGCTTCTGCATCACTATACCAACTTGGCACATTATGCCGCCTGGCGTAGTCTTCAGCTTTCTCAGCATTACGACGCATCACGGCCACCAGGGATGAATTTGGAATTAGCTGCATGGCTGGAGCACTTTTTACTTCACAGACATCTCCAACACCAATCACACCCCATCGGATCGATGGATCTTCGATAGATTTTGACATAATTATCCTCCTTTATTTGCATTTAATGTGAACAGCATCGGCAAACCCGTACCAAGAAAAAATAAAAAATCTAAGTAATATATTTTACTGTCGAGCTGCAAGCGTAGGGCAGTGAGGGCGACTACAATGAAGCAAATGATTTGAAACCAGGCGAAATATTTTTTCAATTCAGAATATTTATCTCCTCTAATTGCAATAAAAAAGAATCCAAATCCAATGAAAGAAAATGCCATGCCCGTCAATTTACCCCAATAATCCAGCATTGGATGGTAACTAAAATCAGTTTCGCTCATCGTGCGTAAGAAGTCAAAGACGGCCTCACCGTTTACCAGCGTGACATAAATAGAAATCCCCCATCCGATACCAGCAGCAATGGCAGCCAATCTAAATATTCTATCTTTCATTTTATCCGTTTTTTTAGCCATCGATTTATTGGCTCAGTGCCCTCCGAAGATCATCAAGAAAAGCGGGAAGCACCTGTGTAGGCTCGCTTGGAGGTAAGGTTTCCAAAGGTACATACCCCTGATAATTAGCCTCCGTTATTATTTTTCCGATCTTTGGCAAATCCACTTTTTCCTTTTTTCCCGCACGATAGACGTATTCTTTGATCTGCCAATTTCGAGCGTAGGGTGCTAGTTGTGTAATTTCCTGATAGGGATCTCCTTGACGCAGACTTCCAATATCTAAGTTTAATCCAAACCACGGATCGGCAAGCTCTTCCATTAATTCCTTCACCTCCGCAGCGGTGAACAAAATGTCATTGTGATTTTGATAGGTTACGATTACTCCCCTACTTCTTCCATACTCAATACAGGATCTGAGGCAATTTTTAATCTGAACGAGCGCTTCTTGTTTATTCTGGTCAGCCCCTAATTTGCGGCCTGCAAAAACTCGGATCATGGGGGCCCCAAGTTTGACCGCTACGTCTATCCAATCTTTTACCAATTGAACATCCGCTGCTACAGCATCTTGATCAAGTTGACCAAAATCATTTCGTACACCTGTACCACTCACCCGCATCCCATGGCGAAGGACCCGATTTTTAACGGCAAAAATATAGTCATCGCTTGGAACTTGTGGATAGCCAGCAAAATAATATCCGGTGATATCCACTCCATCAAAACCGATCTCTGCACAGAAGTCAATGGCTTCCTCTGTAGTCATCTCACCTTTGGTGATCTGCTGATTAAAGGAGAAAAAATTACAACTGGTTTTGATTCTGGGTCTGAGGTTGATCGCATTTACTAATCCAGTCACTGGTGAAAGCATCACAGAACCAGTTATAGATTTTAGTACTGTTCTTCGTTTCATACGATATAGAGATAGTGGGGAATATCCATCACACCATAATATACGATTAACCTCATAATCATCGAAGCCTCAGAAAACCCGCAACTAGCCCATATCCAGATACCCATTTAGGATCAGGGTCCGTCGAGCCAACAGAAAGGCAAGTCTCCTGGTCTTCTCCTGGTATGAATTTGGCTGGGATTTTGAACAAGTGGCTAAAAAAAGAATACTGAGATGGCAAAAAAATCGTTTTCATAGTTGCCCCTGATTCATGCTGGACACACAGGGACAGTTAATAATATATTATAATTTTTTGTAATATTTAAAATATTGAGAGTTATTTCAATCATACTATGTCTATGGGGATTCGGTGTTCACGCTGTTTCACAGGCATTGATTGACGATTTTGAATCTGGATCCCTCAACAATTGGACCGTCTTGCAAGGGAATGGTGAGACCGTTAGTGGTCCCGCCTTCAACGGCACCTTTGCAGCCCGTCTGTTTAAACCAGATGTAGGTGGTGATGCTCAAAGTCTAACCCTGCATAACTCCTTTCAAGAAAATTGGGGCATTTACGAGATGTATTGCTATGCAGATGGTCCGGTTTCTGATGTTCAATTTCTCTTCCAATATCTCGATGGCAATAATTATTATGCGGTGGGATGCAATCCCCTGGGTACGGATAATCCAGAAGTACATTTGTACAAAGTGGTCAATGGCACCTTTCAGACCCTGGCGCGAATACCGCCTATTTTTGGACTTGACAGCTGGTTCAATCTTAGGGTGGAGCACTATTGCGATGGAACTTTGAACATCTACATTGATGATCAATTACAAATTGCAGTCAATGATCAAAGTCTACGTGCGGAAGGCCGCATTGCCTTGGGGGCATGGGGAGCATCAAGTTATTTCGATGATATTACCTTCACGTCGGTGCGTGACACAAGTATCACTGAAATCTCTGAAGACATTTGCAGTGGCACATTTTATGAATTCGGTAATGATCGACTCAACCGCACCGGGATTTACTTGGACACGCTCCAAGATCAAGGTGGTTGTGACAGCATTGTCCGTTTGGACCTTGTTGTGCACCCACATTTCCTAGTGTCTGAGTCGGACACGATTTGCGGTGATTCCTTCTATATATTTGCTGGTGACACTTTGCGTAGCACCGGTCGATACAATACGGCATTTACCTCCATTTACGGTTGTGATAGTTTTGTGGAATTAGACCTGCAGGTCTTTGGCGGTGATACGATCTTGGAAGAGAGAAACCTATGCAGTGATGCATTTACCCTTTTTAACGATGATACAATTCGGTCTCCCGGCACCTACTTTCAGACTGTGACCTTAGAGGCCGGATGTTCCAGCATTTTTCAACTCAATGTGACCTTAGACGAACCCGTCCTTGACCTTGGATCTGATCAACAGGTCTGCTTTATGGATGATCCCAATCTAACCTTGAGTGTAGAAAATTTTGATTCTGTGATCTGGTCTGATGGATCTAGTGGCCCTCAATTTCTGATTAGCCAACCTGGAATATATTCTGTGGAGGGCTTCATCGGCTCCTGCCGAGCTAGTGATACCATCGAGATAACCGAAAAGTGTGAAACGGAAATGGGGGTTTTTGTGCCGAATGCCTTTAGCCCCAATGGCGATGGTTTTAACGATGATTTCAAGGTAGAGACCGTGGAAGCCATTAGTTATCGCATGGAGATTTACAATCGGTGGGGTGGTCAGATGTTCAAGACTGAAAATGGTGCAGCGTGGGATGGAACCAAAGACGGTCAAAGACTTCCGGCTGGAGTTTACCTTTATATCATCGAGCTGGAAGACCGTAAATTAATGGGTGATGTGATGCTATTACCTTAGATTTCGGGGCAGGCACTCCGCTCAATGAAGGGGGGCCCGTCGAGAATCTGGTCCACCCTGGTCGTTGGTGCATGGCACAAATCGTAGATTCACCTATCTTACAACGAGCCACGAGCCACCATCTAATAGTTTTCGAAATAAATCATTTGCCATGAATAAGATCTTTAAGCGACTCATTATTGGCCTGGCCATTTTAGCGGTGGTCCTTTTTGCTGCTTATAAAATACTCATAAATCAGACCAAGAAAGCCAGTCCGGAAGACCGTGTAGAACTGGTTGATGGCGATAAAAGAATTGAAGTACTTTACTGTCAGCCGTCAAAAAACGGTCGCAAGATTTTTGGGGATCTCGTGCCTTATGGGGAGGTCTGGCGTACCGGTGCCAATGAGGCTTCAACCTTTGAAACATCTCACGATCTGTTGGTAGGCCGTCAAACATTGCCCGCCGGAAAGTACACACTATGGACCATTCCAAATAAAGAGCGGTGGACTGTGATTTTTAACGATAAGATGTACGGTTGGGGAGTCGACTTCAGCGCTGTGGCAGCGCGTGAGCCTCAACATGATGTCTTAAAAATTGATGTGCCGGTTAAGTCCAACTCGGGGGTAACGGAGCAGTTTACTATCAACCTCAAACAAACACCTGAGATGGGAATGACCTTGGCCTGGGATCAAACATTGGTTCGGATTCCCCTGGCTTGGAAATAAACAACTATGCTTCTCACGGTTATACAGCTTTGCAAGGGCTAGCGACCAAAACCAAAGAATGTTGTGACGAATGGTCGGGGGCAAAAGTGTACGAATAAATCTGATGCGATCGGCACCTTAACTGCTAAAGTTATTCTCAACAATGAAGCACCAGGATTGCATTTTTTAGTGCTGGTATAAAAGTGTTACTGGTCATGTGAAATTTCTATTTGCCCCTTTGAACAATGTTCAGTATATTTGATTGTTCATGTTACATGAACGTTGAAATTAAATGAACATGAATCCACTGGCTACCATAGAAAAGATTAACTCGGATGAGAAACTAGCCTTGTCTTTGAAAGAACAGCGTCCCAAGGATAAAGGAATTGACCATCACTTAATCATAAACAAAGAAGATGTATTTGTAGATGTTAAATATGAAGTAAGACCAATTCATGTGAGCCAAATAGTAGAACTGGCCAGACTATATTCAGATGATGTATTCCTTGTGGCGTCCAATTATATCACACCAAATGCAAAACAACTATTGAGGGAGTATGATATCAATTATCTTGATGCGGCTGGAAATATTAGGCTGAGACTAAAGCAAGGGTTGGTTTTTATTGAAGGAAAGTATAATCCACCGGCCTCGGAAAATTACCGGAATAGGGCATTTACAAAGGTCGGTGCGAAGCTGATATTTTGCTTCCTTAGGAGACCCCATTACGTCAATGTCAATTATCGGTCTTTGGCAGAAATTTCAACCTGCTCATTAGGGTCAATATCTAAAATTGCTGACCATTTAAGAGATGAGAAATTTATCATTACACTACCAACAGGAAAATTGAAATTGGTTAGATATCAGGAACTTTTAGAGAAATGGACTGAAGTTCTTAGGGATCGCCTGCTACCATCCGTTCTGATGGGAAAATACAGTTTTACCGGTAAAAGAAAATGGCATCAGGTTGACCTCAAAACAAAGATCGGATACAAATGGGGTGGCGAAGTTGCAGCTAGCAAATTGACAAATAACTTGAGACCTCAGAATTACAGTATTTTTACAAATAAAAAGGAGAAAGAATTAATAAAGACCCTTAGGGTCCTTCCCAACCAAGAAGGTGATATACGTATTTATGAGGAATTTTGGAATGACGGCTCGGCAGGCTCGGCTTTGGATACCGTGGATCCAATTTTGGTTTATGGTCAACTTATGTCCAGCGGTGACAGCAGGAATTTCGAAGCAGCAATGCAGATTAAGGAAAAATTTGTTGATGAACACATTTAGGGATTATTCGTTTCGCGTGCATGGGGAAGTTTATACATTGATGGATAAAGTATTCAGATCATTTGGTTTTAAATATTATCTAATTGGAGCTGCTGCAAGGGATGTGCACCTCTACAGAGCAGAATCCCTCCCAGTTCGAGGGACGGCGGACATAGATTTTGCAGTCATGGTTCCTGATATTGGTTCATATGAGGAACTAATGACCAATTTCTTAGAACAGGGCTTTGAGGAGACGCAGATTAAGCATCGAGTGATTTATAGAAAGACTGACACAGTGATTGACTTGCTGCCCTATGGAGAAATCGCTCAACAATACACTGTTGATTTTGATGAGAGGGATCTGGAATTATCAGTTCTTGGCTTTCAAGAAGTTGGTGATGAAATTGATAATTTCAGAGTATCCGCACAGTTGTCTATCCCAGTTTCATCTCTGCATGGGTTAATTATATTGAAACTAATCTCTTGGAATCAAAAAAAGGATCGAAATAAGGATCTTAGAGATATTAAATCTCTGCTCGATGCCGCATGGGAACTTTATCAAGATGAATTGTTTACAGAGAATTCAGCGCACTTTGATTTACTAGAAATTAAACCTTTTGACACTGACATTGCGGCCGCAAGGATAGTTGGAAGGAAGATTCGATCTGTTTTGGACGAATGTGAACCTCTGAAGAATGAGATCATAGATATCCTTAGAAAGGAAATTGAAGATCCTGCTGAGATGGTAGTGATAATGAGTCAAGATTATTCTGCTACAGAAAAAGTAATTGAACAATTGCAAGGTCTCTGGAATGGGATCAATGATTGACAAAGCACGACCAGTAACAGGCTGCGATGACATCATATTGGCTAACGCAGATCGGAACTGGAATAATCGTATTAAGTTTGTTAAATTGGAAAGTGCAAGCATTGTGTTTGACGGCTTAAGATTGCTAGCCAATACAGATGCATGCAGCCAGATCGTTATCGGTGAATGACACCTTCGGTTATGCCAGGCCATTCATCGGTGCGAAACGGGGTCATCGGTAGACCATCACGATTATACATATTGCACACCGGATTATTGGCCCAACCATATCTCACGGCTACGGGGTTCTGAACTACGTCGCTCCATACTTCCATTTCATTTAAACCAATGATTTTTGCCTCGGCCCAGACAAATTTCTGATCATCGCCGGCAATCGCAAAACCTTGTGGTTCTTGCGTGTCAAAAGCATAGAGTCCCTTACCGACTTGATTAAATGTCAAAATGATTTTATTGTCTTCGATCTTCATGCGTTGATAACTTGGGCCGGCAAACTGCAGGTCAAATTGATAATCTTTGGCCAAAGCCAAACGGGCCAATCGATTGGCTACGGTCTGCTTGTTTCGCGGGTGTATGTCGCGACCCTCACCAACATCAATAATCACAGCCTGACCAACATTATTCACCTTGTTTAAGGTCATGGTCTGAGCTTCTCGTAACTCTGCCCAGGTACTTTCCTCAGGTTGATCCGATTCTGACATAAAATCTGCTAATTGTACATAATAGAAAGAAAAGTCACCTTGCCCCCACTCATCTCGCCAATGCTCAATCATAAGCGGAAATAAGTCGCGATACTGAGCGGCTCTGGTGGCGTTTGACTCACCCTGATACCAGATGACTCCCCTAATTCCGAAACCAATGGTTGGGTGCAATACGCCGTTGTAAATGTTGGCTGGACGATGGTTGCCAATCAAAATATTATTTGGTCGTCTCGGCCTGGGTTCTTCCTGGTCTCCAGACTCCCATGCCGCCAGTTCTTTCTCCCAGGCATCGATCTCAGACTGATGGTCGAAAGTTTGCTCTTGCTCTTTCCACCAGGCCATCAATTCATCGAATCGACCATCCGTTTCCAAAACATCACGTTTGATCCAAGCTTCAGCCGCCGAGCCACCCCAAGCATTATCTATTAAGCCAATGGGTACCCCAAGCGTATTGTGAAGTCGGCGACCAAAGAGATAGCCTACGGCCGAAAAATCCTTGATTGTTTGAGGGGAACAAACATCCCAAACCCCTTCAAAGTCGGGTTGTGGCTCTTGTGTTCCAACCCTTGGTACGGTGATAATTCGGATGTCTGGGTAGTTTGCACTTGCTATACTAAGCTCAGCTGCATTGGTATTCTGAAGGGCCCAGGCCATGTTAGACTGCCCAGAACAGATCCAGACCTCTCCCACCAACACATCATCGAAATAAAAGGACGACTTTTCTCCTTCCACATGTAATTGATATGGTCCGCCTACCGGTAAGGGTTTCAACATAATTTTAAAATATCCATTCTCATCTGCTTCGGTCGTGTGACTCTGCCCATGAATGGAGACACGAACAGTCTCACCGGCAGAAGTCCAACCCCATATCGGATTTGATTGCTTTTGTTGTAAGACCATATGATCTCCAAAGATCGCTGGCATGGTAATCTGGGCGATGGACGTCTGAAATACAGTGAACGTCAATGTGACAAGGGAGAAGAGTCGGCTTGACATAGGAGTGGAAATTTTAAGAAATTCTTGAATTTGGCTGGCAAAAAACCTTACACCAACCCAAATTCAAAATATAGTCAATTTAGACGAAACCAAGGAGCACTCAATATCAATATCGACACACCTACCCTAGCACCGATTGTTAATGCTTTCAATTGATAAGTGATTTCCAAACTACTTCCCGGGTGCGGTCAAACTTTTTAATGGTAGAACAGGTGGATCAGTCTCTTAAGATCTCAAGGACAAAAGTAAAGCTGCCTAAACCGGTTGTAAATTCTTGACTTACTAGTTATTCCTATTCTTCTTCTTTTTTCGTGAGAGACTAGGTGCATCGACCTCATACTCAAAAGGATCGATGTCCGTAAAATCTAGCCCCATAAATCGCTTCGTTCCATAACTCCGACTGGCCGGTTAATGCGTTACCCCTGATCCTCCATCGGGTGCGATCCGTTGGGTTGAATGGGAGGCTCATGTGATCGTGGCCCATAGTCGCGGTCCAAAAACAAAGATTCCCACAATGATTGATGAAATGGCACTGATGAGAACTGCTCCCGCGGCAAAGTCTTTGATCTCACCAATGGCCTTGTTATGATTTGGTTCCACAACGTCGCATAAAACCTCTAAAGCAGTGTTTATCAATTCTGCTGTAAATACGAATGCCATTGAAATTATGAGACTCACCCATTCCCAAGTGGTTAGGTCAATCAAGAGGGCCACCAATACCACCACGACTGCGATGGCGAGGTGTATTCTGGCATTATGCTCCATACGGATCAGTCTGAGAATACCCCTCCAAGCAAATAACACACTCTGACTCCTTTCCCTCCAGCTAAATTTTTTCACGATGAATTCTTTTTTTGTTTAAAGATCGGTGATTGAAAGATTCTACCTGACCGGAGTTTTCACAGAAGGGTAGAAAATCGACAGCGATTCTGTAATCTATTAACAATCCAAGAATATTTGATTCGTCAGCTCGTTAAAAATCTAAGGTATGGACGCACTCTGCCAATCGCCAGTATATGCAAAAATCTGTCCTCCGTCTGTACTTCATTTGCACATTCCCTTTTATCTTTTTAAGTCATTTAATTGCGCAGCCGTCTTTACCGCGTTATCAAATGGATGAATGGCAGTATGTGGGGGCTTTCCGTCTACCAGCTCAGACCTACAGCTCGTCTTCGCTCAATTACTCAGAAGGACCCCTTGCCTATCATGCTCAAAATCACTCATTACTGCTGGTCGGACATGATCATCATCAGGCCATTGCAGAGTTCGAGGTCCCAGAATTGGTAAATAGCACAGATCTGAATCAACTAGAGATGGCGACTGATCCACTACAGAATTTCGTATCGATGCTAGATCGAAGCACCCATGGCAACACCCAAAATCTCAACCAAATCGGCGGATTGATGGTACTGGGAAACGAACTCCTAATCAATGCTTATGAGTACTATGATGCACCTGCTGATAATACCCATACTTCCCTGGTGGGACGCCAGTTAAGTGATTTGGCCGCGAGTGAAATCGATGGATTTTTCACCTTTGCTGGTGGTGCTGGTCACACATCAGGATGGATATCGCCGATACCAACCATATGGCAGTCAGCGCTGGGAGGGACCCATCTCACCGGACAGTCCAGTGGAATTCCCATCATTGGTCGGTGCTCAGTGGGACCGTCAGCTTTCGCCTTTGATGCGGCAGATTTTAGCAGTGGTTCAGCTGACACCTTAATTCCAACAACTAAATTGCTCGACTTTTCCCTACAAAGTCCTCTAGCTGCAGACTTAACCAATAGCGATGGAACCAATAACTTGTGGACACATCTTTCCAGAGTAACTTACGGATTTATCATCCCAGGTACCAGAAGTTATTTAACACTGGGCTACTCAGGTGGCCATCAGAGTGGCGTATGCTATAAGTGCACGCAATCTAATGGAAATTTATGTGGTGGTTATTGTGCCCCGCAGGCGGATGACTACGCACAATACTACTGGCTCTGGGACCTCAACGATCTCGTGGAGGTTAACCAGGGGATACGGGCGGCGCATGAGGTCTTGCCCTACGACTATGGAGTCCTCGATACACCTATTGAGAGTCCGATTAAACAAATTGGTGGGGGCACTTTCGATCCGCTTTCTGGATTGCTCTACCTAACCTTGCAACGGGCTGACACGGCCCAAGGCACCTATGCCAATCCTCCTGTGATCGCTGTCTTTCGTATGCGAGATGCCACGCTACCTCTGGTTATCGTTGATTTTAAGGGAGAGGTTGTTGCTCAAAGGGCCATTTTGACCTGGAAAACAGGCCATCCACGTGAGGTTGAAAAATTTGAAATCCAACGGCAGGATGATCATGGTTTCCAAACCATTGGTTCAGTAGCAGTTGGTAGTGAAAAGTCGACCAATTTCAGGTTTGTAAGCGATTCGTTGCTTCCTGGAGTGCACACTTTCAGATTATTGCAAGTTGATCATTCTGGTGAGAAATATTTTTCCTCATTGCTGTCACTGGTGAGTGATGTGGTCAAATTCAAAATCCACGGTCTTCGCAGGGTGGGCCCTGGGTCAATCAGTTTTGATCTCAGTGGCTCCAATGAAGACCTGATCAAGGTCGTTTTGCTCAATAGCCTTGGACAAATCTTAAGCGAACAAGTTTATCAAACAGAGAAACGAAATTCCAGTCAGAAGATAAACTTGTCAATACCAGATCGATCGGGTCCACTCATTATTTTGGCCTCTTCAGGTGTGCAGGTGACTACCAAAAAAATCGCCCTGATAAACTAAACTCATACTTTTTTTAGCCATTCGGTTGTGGATTTACGGTTTGGTATGCGTCTACATGATATACAGTGACCGTAAACTGAAGAGGATGAACTTTCACTAAAAAGTACACGCTGTATAACCCACATTTGGTCACACCACACTTGGCCTGAGGAGCACCATCGATGTTTTAGATGGAACTCAGTGCAAATCAACTTGCCCCACCCCAGTAGTAAATCAAAGCGATTCTAGTCATCTAGAATCATTGTCCCTCTGTATAATCTCAAATGTAGATGGGGAAGCCGGTAAGAATAAACTTACCGGCTTTTGTTGTTCTCACCGGGTCTGGCAACCCATGTTCTGCTGATAAATTTACCCACATTTTGTCGTCCCACTTTTTTTTCACATTCAAGTGCAACCTTCCCCTGCGTCATCCGTCTATAAGTAGAGGGAAATTTGTGATACGCATGCGGTGTGATTATGAATTTCGATTTCAATCCATGTACGAGAAATTTATAAATGTGAATCCAATGAAATTTGCGGCCTTTCTTGCCTTACTCCTGTCCCTCCATATTGCCCTTGATGGTCAGGTCATAGATGTCAAACCGTTTGATAAGATCATGGTTAGCCACAGGATCAACCTTCACTTGGAAAAGGGAGATCAAGAATCTGTGCGCTTCGAGTTTGTCAATATTGATCCGAATGACCTCCGCTACGAGGTGTCCAACCGACGTTTGCAAATCTATCTGGATGGTGCAAAGTTGAACGAACCCAGCGAGCGATTTGATGGCTATCGAAAGAGCATCTACAGCGGTGGGCAGGTCCATGCCTATGTCACTTATCGGGATCTTGAGAAATTAGTTGTCAGGGGTGAAGAGAAGATTACCTGTATCAGCCCGATCGAATCAGAAAAATTCACTCTTCGCCTCTATGGTGAATCCGATGTTGACTTAGCAGCACTTCATGCTGGTTATTTCCGTGCTGCGATGTACGGTGAAAACGAGCTCGATATTGGGGATGGTCAGGTGGAGACTCAGCGATTCAGCTTATATGGTGAAAATGCGATAAGGGCTCGAGAGGTGAATTGTCACGATACACGTACCACCAGTTTTGGCGAAAACGATTTGGTGATCAATAGTGACAATCTCTCGGTTACTGCATTTGGTGAAACCGAAATTTCTTATGCTGGCCGCATGCACATAAACCGCAAAATAATTCTGGGTGAAAGTGCGATCCGCAGCCTGGACTAATCCGTTCTTTGATAGGGCTAGCTTGTAGATGCAATCTTCAGTGTGCCGGCTAAAGAAGGTGCCGACAAGCTAGGATCACCCACCCCGTGATCAGCATCGGACCGATCACTCCAATTGAGACTCCTCCCAGTCTAAATTCTTCCTGTTGTATCAGCCCGGTACTGTAGGCAATGGCATTTGGTGGGGTTGACACGGGAAGAAAAAGAGCACAACTGGCACTGAGACTAATGATTAGCGGTAAGGTGATGGGGTCGACACCCTCCCATAAGCCCGCCGCCGGAATAAGGATGGCTGCGGCGGCAGTATTACTCATGATATTTGAAGAAAACACGGTAAGTGCCGCAAAGGAAACAATAAGCAGAGCCGCTGGTAAATTGATATGCTGTAGCGCGGCTAAGAAAAAGTCCATGACACCTGTTTCCTGAATGGCTAGGCCAAGTGATAGACCTCCAGCTACCAACATTAAGGTATCCCAGGGTAAAGCTCGAACATCCTCAGCACCAATAATATTCATCATAGTCAATACAATGATGGGGATGCCCGAAACAGCAGCCATTGGGATTGGATGTAATCCGTCCGTAACCCAAAGGAGTATGGTCACGACCAGCACAATACCAACCACCCTCTGACGATTCCATTTTCCCATATACTGCACGGGATCTAAAGGGGTTTCCATCACTTCGAGACAGGCAAAATCAATCTGTCCGGAGATCTTGTATTTAGCGGTTAATATTTTCCAAAAAATCAGAGTTAGAGCCAACGTTACAGGCACACCCAAGACCATCCAATTGAGAAAGCCAATCTTAAATGGAATATCATCCATGTTGTTAATCATGTCGACAGCGATCGCGTTGGGTGGAGATCCGATAATCGTACCCATGCCTCCAATGGAAGCGGCTGCGGGAATGCCCAGTAATAAACATTTTGAAAAACTATGGGATTTGCCCAGCGATTGCACTAATGGCATAAGTGCAGCCAGCATCATGGCAGCTGTGGCGGTATTAGACATGATCATTGAAATGACGGCGGTGCTCACCATTAAGGCCAACAATAACGTATGGGGATCGTTGCCGAATCGAGCGGTTACGACCCGAAAGACCTCCAGATCTAGGCCGGTCTTCTTCAATCCTTCAGCCAGAAAAAAACCTCCTAAGAGCAACCAAATGACACTGTCGGACCACGTGTTGACAAACTGTTGCACATCGATATTTTGATCTTCCAGACCCGGTTGCCCCAAAAAAAAGACCAAGAAACCCACAATCATTATCCCCACCGCAAAGGGCGGTATGGCCTCCGTTATCCATAATCCAACTGCAAAGAATAAGAGAAAAAGGACATACGTTTGAGCTTCCTGAAAGGATTCATCACGAATCAGGTAGGTCAGCAATAGGGACAATAAGATCACGAAAAGAAAGCGAATCAATCGCGTCTGACTTTGGACCACCTGTTCCACATTTTTCATTTGACTTTGGGAAGCCCTCCTCGAATCTGCCATAGTAGTTCTGAGTTTTAAGCCGGAATATATTTAAGCAGTAGGAACCTGTATCCAATTTAGGGATTCGACGCATTGATTACTAAATGCGTCGCAAAGATATCAATTGGACAAAAATATCATACCACCATACTGGCAAAAAGCCCCACAAAGCCAGGGAGCCTTTCCGAGCAATTATGGGCATCATGGGTTAAGGTGCACAGATAATTTGGCAATCGCCTAAACCCACAAAACAAGTGGTTGATTTTATGTGGTAAATCGTAAGAAATGCTGGTTACACATTGTAAAGAAATTACTCGTCTGGGCCACTAGCTCCACCCATTTGAGTATTTATTTCCTCAATTTCCTTCTCGATGAAATATAGCGTCTGCGGTCCCTCTCCAATGAGGTTTACTTTGTCTAATATCGATCTCATCAACGCTTCCTCTTCGCGTTGTTCTGCAACGTACCATTGTAAAAAATTATGAGTTGTATGATCGTTTTCTTTATTAGACAAATCTACCAGTCCATTAATGGCTTTGGTCACTTTTTGCTCATGCGCATAAACATCCTTGAAGACTTGTTGAATCGACTGAAAATTCATCGGTGGCTTCTTAATTGCTGGTACAACTGCCTTTCCATCCATCTCGAGTATATAGTGAAAGATCCTCAACATATGGTCATTTTCTTCGGCAGACTGCCGGACAAAAAACTGGGTGCATCCCTCCATGCCTTGCACATCACACCATGAGGCCATCGATAAATATAAAAACGAGGCGTATGCTTCTAACTCAATTTGTTTATTTAAGGCGGTTTCAATTTTCGTCGTTAACATCAGAATTATTTTAAAATAATTAGTTTGTCATTTCTTTAATAAATGCATCGCAAGCAGAATCTAGTAACTCATAGACCTTTTCGAATCCACTTTCCCCTCCATAATAGGGATCAGGGATGGTCCGATTTTCTCCCGGGTAAAGATAATTTAAGATGAGCTCCACACGCGACTCTTGTTCTGGTGTTGCCAATCTTTTTACGTCTTGATAATTTTGGGCATCCATGGCCAGTATAAAATCAAAGGCTTCAAAATCACTGCGCACAAATTTTCTTGCTGACTGATTTCGAATATTAATATTATTCTGCTCAGCGATGGCGATTGATCTTTGATCTGGGGCTTGTCCTTCATGATATCCACCGGTACCAGCACTATCGACCGACCATTCTAAGCCGAGTTTTTCGATTTTCTCTCTCAATATACCTTCTGCCAAAGGCGATCTACAAATATTACCTAAGCAAACCATGAGTACTTTCATCGTGTGGGCAAATATAGTTATATCTAAGTTGATACGAGGCGCGCCACTAGTTGACACACATCACCAGATTTGGCTTGTCTCGCCATAGAAGTAACAACAAATTTGGACGCTGGTTCAAACCTCACCCTCCTTGCCTGGGTACTCGGTGTGTGTGAAATAGCTTTGCTTGCAAAAAACTTGCTATTTTTGCCGCCTTCAATGAACACCTTTGGGAGGTAACCAATCGTCGATCGTTCGATTTCAGCTGACTACACCGGTGCATGATGCCCGGGAGGTATTCATGTACGGCAACTTTAACAATTGGAAGCCAAGGGAAGGCAGCCTATCCATGCAGCCTGATGGTCCAGGTCAATACTCTTTGGAACTACCGCTCAAGAAAATCAAATTTCCTTTTAACTATAAATATCATAAGGGTGATCTGAAGCAAGAGGAACTAGACCTCATTGGAAATGTACCTACCGTCAGAAGACTGCACAAAAACCAATCGCTGATTCGAGATGAGGTACCGCGATGGCGTTTTAATGGTGCCTCATGTGATCTCAGCCTCCTACCCCAAAAATATCTCATCGAAGATGATTTCGAAATTCCCCAATTAAATAAACGACGACGAATTTGGGCACTGCTACCTCACAACTATGAAAAAACCACTTTGAATTATCCTGTGCTCTACCTGCAAGATGCTCAAAATCTGTTTAATGAACGTGCTCCCTTTGGCAATTGGGCCATCGATGAAAAATTAGCCATTCTTTCTGAGCTCGGTTATGGCGATGTGATCATTGTAGCGGTGGAACATGGAGAAAATGATCGAATTAGGGAATATAGTCCTTTTGACACCGAAGAATTTGGGCCAGGTGAAGGTGTTGCTTACGCCGCCTTTATGCACGATACCCTCAAGCCGTACATTGATAATAATTTTCGCACCAAACCACATCGAATTCACACCGGGATAGGTGGCAGCTCTATGGGTGGACTTATTAGTGTTTTTACGGGCCTTTCCTATCCGGAAAGCTTCTCTAAGTGGATGATTTTTTCTCCATCTTTGTGGCTATCATCAGAGATTTTTGAGAATGCACAAATGCATGAAAATGAAAAACCAACTTTTATATACTTATTTGGAGGCCTCAGAGAAAGTGCTTCCATGGAATCTGATCTTCGCCAGTTCACTGAGATATTAGAAAGAAAATCACACGAGAAGGAAAAACTGCAATATAAATTATCAATTCATCCGACGGCCTCCCATTCCGAAAAATATTGGGGAGCTGAATTTCCGAGGGCCGTAAGATGGCTCTTTTATGACAATCCTGACTATGAAAATTAGAATCATCGGTAACTCCCTGAAATCACCGGGGATCACCATCCTCCCTTTTGAAACAAATGATGACTCGGATGTGCATTTTATTCAAAAATCCCATCCGATCCTGGCCTCACTTACTAGCATATCTGGAGGCAAGATAATACTGAAGGACTCACATGGCCACCAAGCCTTTCTCTTGGTTGAGGTAAAAAGCGAAAACGGCTTAGAGGGTTGGTTAGAGTTTTTTATGTCACATGGAAAAGATCTGATTGAGGGTGCACAACTAGACCTATCAAATCCGAAGTATGGGTCAGAACTGGGCGATGTGGTACAGGCCTTTAGTCTGGCACATTACCAAGTTGCGAAATACACTGGCAAACTAGTAAAAACTGAACTACTCAAAAGTGCTAAATCACTTAGCATTTTGGTTGGTAAGGGTGAGGCAGCCGTGGCTAAAAAGATATTGGTCGAGCGCACAACACTGGCAACCTATCAGATGGAAGTTATGGATTTGGTGAACGGACCAGGCAATAGGGTGAATGCACCCTTCTTCAATCGTTGGGTTAGAAAAATGAGTCGCAAGTGTGGCTTCAAAGTCAAAATACTCAATAAAAAACAGATTCAAGAACAGGGCCTGGAGGCACTGCTGTCTGTTAACCGCGGCAGTGAATGGGATCCCTCTTTTATCATTGCTCAATACCACGGATCAAAAAATCCACGGTCTAAGACCCTAGGGCTGGTAGGGAAGGGTGTCACCTTTGACACCGGTGGCCTTTCCATTAAGCCATCCAACAACCTACACTACATGAAAAGTGATATGGGTGGAGCTGCCGCAGTTTTGGGTACCATTGCTGCGGTGTCAGCCATGCAGTGGCCCATAAATATCATAGCCATCACACCGATCACCGACAATTGTGTTGATGCCAATGCGATTAAACCCGGTGATGTCATAAATTCCTATAGTGGAAAGACCATCGAAGTGATCAATACGGATGCAGAAGGTAGACTGATTTTGGCAGATGCCCTGTCGTATTTAATTAAGAATTTCGAAGTTGATCACGTCATTGATCTCGCCACGCTAACCGGTAGCAGCGTTCGTACCTTCGGACCAGCTTGTGCAGCATTGTTTTGCAATGACGACGAATTGGAAGAGCAATTATTTTTGAGTGGTTTGAGTGTCAAGGAGAAAGTTTGGAGTCTGCCTCTTTGGGACGAGTACGATGACGAGATGAAATCTGATGTTGCTGACATTAAGAATCTCTCCACCCGACCTATGGCGGGTGCGATCACTGCCGCTAAATTCTTACAATTTTTCACGCATAATCATCCCTCTTGGGCACATCTTGACATCGCGGGAACTGCCTTCGGAGATACGAAATTTGCTAAGGGTAAAGCAGCCACTGGATATGGAGTCCATCTACTTTGTCATTATATTCAGGAGTATTTAATTTAAAACCCTATTCCCTGTTGTAGATGGTTATAGTTATCATTGCACATAATGAGATCACTTGAGCCCATCTTAATAAAAGTGAGAATGCATGCAAATTCAGACCGAATTAATTCAACTGCAAACCAATGGATTTAATCACATCTTGAATATTACGCCTCAGGTAAAAGAACTGGTGATGAACAGTGGTTTTCATCAAGGTCAAGTGACTGTTTTTGGGATTGGATCTACCACGGGTATTACCACCCTTGAGTATGAACCCGGTTTGGTCAAGCAAGATGTGCATGAAATGCTCGAGAAAATCGCACCTTATGAAAAAGCTTACCTACACAATCAAACCTGGGGCGATGACAATGGCGCGGCGCATTTGAGATCCCTTTTGATTGGCACGAGCTACATATGTCCCTTCAAGGGTCGGCGGCTCTTGCTGGGCACCTGGCAACAGATTGTTTTTATCGACTTTGATACGCGTCCTCGCGATCGAAAAATAGCCGTACAAATGATCGGGGCATAAGGCAAATCCAAGGGAGACCTGATTTTAAGATCATTTTACTCCCCTTTCAAAGCTCAATGCCATACTGTTTAAAATCTATAAAAAGTCTTCCCTAATTGGATTAAAATTGTCGATTAGTCTGGCTGTCTCTGATCTTAATTTGATTGAATGCAATTTTCCGGGTGGTACGGAGAACATATCACCAGCCTGAAGATCCTCATCCGGTTCTCCTTCGCAATAAAAGGTGATCTCCCCTTCGGCAATATAACACGTCTGCACATGTGGATGCTGGTGAGGTGGTTCAGGCTCAGACCAAGGACCGTCCGAGAAATCTAGTACAACGGTCATCAAATTTCCAGTGTGACACAGCCTTCGCTGTAAATCATCTCTGACCATCTCAGGTTGCATGGACGCATATCGATGTACGGGCATAAACTGAATTAAATCTATTT
Source organism: Saprospiraceae bacterium (assembly GCA_965223215.1). Classification (GTDB taxonomy): domain Bacteria; phylum Bacteroidota; class Bacteroidia; order Chitinophagales; family Saprospiraceae; genus JABDMH01. Next base: position 3,542,162 of record CBDCVZ010000010.1, read on the forward strand.
TTACGAAAAGTTTGCAACAAATCCGATGATACGGAATTATTTGATCACCTCGATTATTCTCTTGGGTTTATTCTTGAACTTGACGGCACAACAACAACCGCCTAATAAGTTATTAGCCTGGTGTATTGTGCCCTTTGACAATCAGAATCGAACCCCTGTGGAGCGAATCAAGATGTTGGAAACGCTCGGCCTTGATCAGTATGCCTACGACTGGCGCAAGGAACACCTTACTCAAATGATGTCGGAGTGGCGCCTGGCGAAATCCCACGGAATCAAGATAGGAGCTGTATGGATGTGGCTTAGCGATGGAGAAGGACAAACTGAGCAGCTCAGCCCCGACAACAACTTAGTCATTAGGAAACTAAATGAGACTGGATTAGAGACACAACTTTGGGTGGGATTTCACGAAAGTTTATTCCAAGATATTGATCATCAGGCAGCGTTGGTCAAGGCTCAAAAAATGATCCATCTCCTACATTCAAAAATTGATCATACCCGGGTAAAATTGGCCCTCTACAACCACGGAGGCTGGCTCGGTGAGCCAAAAAATCAGGTAGATCTTATTCGATCCCTACCTGAGCTGGAGATAGGCATTGTATATAATTTCCACCATGCCCATGACCAACTCGATGAATATTCAGCAAATATTGATCTCATGCTTCCCTACTTGTGGACCGTGAATTTGAATGGGATGCGAAAAGAAGGACCCAAGATCTTGCCGATTGGTGAGGGAAATCTGGAAAGAGATATGATTCAAGTCTTGCTTGACAAGGGCTATCGTGGATCCTTTGGCATCTTGGGTCACGTCGAAGATGCTGATGTCGAAAAAATTCTTCGCGATAATTTAAAAGGGTATCAAAAACTATGGACTCCCTAAAACTTAAGATGTTAAACTCATGCTTATGACACCTGAAAATTTTTATTTGCGAAGAATAATGCCCTGCCTTATTGTACTACTATTCTTTAACTGTAGTAACCCGGAGTCTAAAGGTACCAGCACTGAACAGCATCCAAATATCATCTACATTTTAGCAGATGATCTGGGTTACGGAGATGTTTCAGCAAATAATCCCGACTCAAAAATTCAAACCGAAAACATCGATCGACTCGCCTCTGAGGGCATGCGTTTTACGGATGCTCATTCTCCATCTTCCGTCTGCACACCTACCCGATATGGCATTTTGACCGGTCAATATTGCTGGAGAAGTCGTCTACCACAAGGTGTTTTAAGGGGATATGGTCGCGCCCTTCTAGAAAAGGATCAGACGACCGTGGCTTCCATATTAAAGAAAAAAAATTACCATACTGGCGTCATCGGTAAATGGCACTTGGGATTAGACTGGGTCGTCAAAGATGGCCACCAGCAAGATGCCATGGCAGAGGGTTCACAGATTAATTCAGTGGGTATGGTCCAGGAAATGAATCCTGAATACCTGGACTTCACCAAGAAACCAACGGATGGTCCGCTCGATCACGGATTTGACTATTCCTTCATACTACCGGCATCCTTAGACATGGATCCTTATTGTTATTTGGAAAATGATGTTTTGGTGGAGAGTCCAACTGCTTATACCCCTGGCAATGATCTGGAAACAGGTTACACCGAGGCGTTTTGGCGTGCAGGCAAAATGGCCCCCAGTTTTGAATTTGATCAAGTACTACCAACATTTAGAGATAAAGCCATTGAATTCATTGAAAAAAATGCCCCTTCAGATCAACCCTTCTTTCTCTATGTTCCCTTTGCCGCACCGCACACGCCCTGGGTTCCCACGGCAGAATTTAAGGGTCAGACCCTTGCGGGAACATACGGCGACTTTGTGAAAATGGTGGATGATGCAGTGGGTCGAATATTAGCAGCCCTGCATGCATCGGGTGAAGAAGAAAATACTTTGGTCATCTTCACCAGCGATAATGGTCCCTTTTGGACACCTGCCTTGATCGAAGCCTACGACCATCGATCCGCTGGACCACTACGCGGTATGAAAGCGGACATTTGGGAGGGAGGTCATCGCATTCCTTACCTGGTTCGGTGGCCCTCCAAAGTCGAAGCTGGTAGCACTACCGCAGCCCCTACTACCCTCACCCATCTGTTGGCTACGGTTGCTGAGTTGGTCGGTGTCCAACTTGGGCCTGGTGACGGTGAGGACAGCTACAGCATACTTCCTTTATTACTTGGTTCAACCGATCGAATAGCAAAGCAGAAGGCCATCATCCATCATTCTTCAAGGGCCGTTTTTGCAGTGCGTCAGGGACCATGGAAACTGATCGAGGGCCGTGGATCAGGAGGGTTTTCAAAGCCCACCAAGTATGAACCGAAGGCTGGTGAGGCCATGGGTCAATTGTATAATTTGGAAGTAGATATTGGTGAAAAGAAAAACCTGTATTTAGAGTTGCCCGAAAAAGTAAAAGAAATGCAAGCTTTGCTGACCGAGATTAGAGGTGGTTAAACTCAGTGGCCCGGGAGACGGGCTTTCCACTAAAGATAGACCTGCGAATGCTGCCAACCGTCATGAGGGATGTATATCAATCCTGCCTATAAATCTATTTAAATAAGACGGTAGGAAAGCCCCCAACCGATGGTTTAAAGGAAAATATGCCACCACTTAAAGGATATTTTTGAAGTTCTTTTTCGGAAAGTCCCTTTCGAGCACTGGTAATGTATAACGTGTCATGATCTGGACCTCCAAACGCACAAGACGAAGTGTGGGGTGCATCAACCTCCACTTTCTGGAGAACGGATCCAGATTCGGGGTCCCAGCGGCGAATGCATGAACCTCCCCAGTGGGCAACCCACAATTTGTCTTCCTGGTCGATGGTCATACCATCCGGGAATCCCATTTCCTTCTCCATCCGAATGATGGTCCGCCCCTTGGAAATAGATCCCTTTTCAAGATCAAAGTCAAATACCTGGATCGATAAGGTTGGTGAATCTATATAGTACATCTTCTTATGATCGGCCGACCACGCAAGCCCATTCGATATGGCGATATCTTCAAGGTGCATTTGTGCTCCGCCTGTCTGGTAAGAATACAACTTACCAGATATGTCCTTTTCCAAATTATCCATAGTACCAACCCAAAATCGACCACTTGGGTCACATTTTCCGTCATTGCATCGATTGTTTGGCATTTCATGCTCCAGAGAATCCACGAGTTTTATTTCACCCGTCGCGGGATCAAATAACGCCAATCCGGTTTGAAGCCCCAGCAGAAAGTGTCCGCGCTCAGTGGGCACGGCCACCCCGATTTCCTCACCAACATCCCACTTGTGCAATGATCCTTCGCTGGGTTCAAGTCTACATAAACTTTTGCCCCGAATGTCGACACAGTATAGGACCTGCTCGATGGGATGCCAGACGGGTCCTTCTCCCAAGGTCAGTTTAGCATCAATGACAAGCTCAGCTCTTTCACTCATAGGGGATAATTTTGCCACCGAATTTAGGATTTTATGTGTTTTGAAATCCTAGAAGGTACTTGCAAATTGTGAATGATGGAACCAAGACTCCTTGGCAACCAAATGGTTTGCCACCAAGACTTCCCCTTAGAAGCAGTCCTGTTAGCTGGTATTTATATCTCATTCCCGGATTGGGCGTATTGATCATGCTAATGGACTTTTGCTACATTTAGGAATGTCGCCGAAGCATTATTCAGCCATCTCATTGGCCACGATCCTACTTTTTACTGCCGGGTTGATTTCTTGGGAAGATGCTTCATCTAGCTTTAGGGAAAGAAGCATTGAATTGACGCAAGGCACTAATATGGCTTTTTCACTGTCCCCTGATGGTCGTACCTATGTAGTCGATCTCCAAGGTACACTTTGGCTCGGCGAACTTTCGACCAGGAAGTTGCGAGCGATTACGCCAAAAAATATGGATGCGAGACAGCCTCATTGGTCACCGGATGGAAACCACATCATCTTTCAAAGTTATCAAGAGGGAAATTGGCACATCTACGACTATGAGCTGGCAGGGGGAAATACTGTGCCATGCACAGAAGGTAAATTCGATCATCGCGAACCACATTTCCATCCCGATGGCAGCAAGATTTTATTGGCAGCGGACATCGGAGGAAAGTACGAGATTTGGCTCCTAGATATGCTTACCCGGCGAAAGAATGTGATCGCTGCAGAAGACGGCTTTGAATTATTTGCCCCAGCCTGGCATCCGGATGGAGCATCTCTGTTGTACATTGCTCAGCAGGGATCACAAAATGAACTGCGAATAAAATCTAGGTCTACCAACTCTGAACGAACGATTTATAGGTCCAACTACAAATTATTCGGGGCTAGTTTTAGTGGAGAGGGCAACCAGATTTATTTCGTCCAGACGAATGACACGTCCAGTCAGTTGCTCAGGATTGACCCAAGTAAAGATGAGCATGAGCCCAGCCTTGTTTCTGAGGTTGGTGAAGATGTTTTTCCTTTTCGTCCCTCTTTTTCCGGAGATCGCGTTTTTTACACGGCCGATGGGGGGATAAAGCTAAAATCAAACTTCAACGGCGAGGTTACTGAAATTCCCTTTTCGGCGAATGTCGTATTAAGTAGGCCATCTTATCAAGTGAAACAAAGAGATTTTGATTTACTAGATAGTGTGCCCGTCAAAGGCATTTATCAACCAGCCATTTCACCCAATGGAAATAATGTTGCTTATGTGGCCCTGGGTGATGTTTGGATGACCGATCAGGAAGGTCATACCATGCAAATTACCGATGATCCCTTCATTCAAGTGGCACCAACCTGGTCAAATAATGGTCACATGCTTGCCTACGCAAGCGACCGTGACAGTGCAGCAATTTGGTATTATGATCTGCGACAAAACAAACATTACCATATAGCTGGCACCCCTACCTTATCTTCTGGATTGGATTGGTCTCCCAATGATTCGTGCATTGTTGGGTCCTTTAATTTCGGTCCGCGCAGCGGGTCACTGATCCAGTACGAAGTGTATTCTGGCCTGGGAGAAAAGATAGGGCGTTCATTTCCTTTTAGTATTAGTCGACCAAGTTTTTCTGCAACGGGCAAGCTTATTGCAATCTCCATCTTGCAACCCTATTCGAATCTGTATCGTGAGGGGATCAATCGACTAGTCATCGTACCGAAAGATGGGTCCCGCTCAAAAAATGTACCTGGCTTACCACATTGGTCGCTCGGAATGAGAGGCAACGATAGCCCTTGCTGGTCACCCGACGGAAGATGGATGGCGTTTGTCTCACAGGGTTTTCTGTGGAAATGTGCCATTGACCAAGATGGAAATTTCACTGCTCCACCAGAGCAGTTGACCTCAGAACTAGCTGAGTCCATTTCCTGGACCGAGGCCAGTGATCGACTACTATATCAAACGCCCAGTGGGCTAAAAACCATAAACATTCACGATGGGCGCGTCCAAAAATATCCGATCAATCTCAAGTATCAATTCGCTGCCGGGTCAGATAAAACCATCATTCAAGCCGGGGCTTACCTCGACTCAAAATTGGGCCAACTATTTTACGATAAGGACATCATTATATCTGGTCATCGAATTACAGACATTGAGGATCATCAGGGCACTCGCTCCGAAGGCAAAATAATCAATGCGCGAAATCAGTATGTCGTTCCTGGTCTGATCGACTTTCACGCGCACCAGGGCAGCGAGTCGGGAGCGGTGCTAGGCAGAAAATGGCTGGCATGGGGTGTAACCAGTACCCGTGATCCCGCCACCAACCCCTATGATGCTCTAAATCGACGGGAGGGTCAACGATCAGGTCATCTATCCGGACCACGAATCTTCTTCACGGGCAGCCCTCTGGACGGAAATAGAATTTATTACAACGGAACCTATGCCCTTCAAAGCAGGGAGCAACTAAATTTGGAATTGGATAGGGCTCAAGCGCTCGAATACGATCTAATTAAGACCTATGTTCGATTGCCGGATGACTGGCAAGAGATGATTGTAGGGCGGGCTCATAAACTTGGCATTCCAGTTTCCTCGCATGAATTATATCCGGCCGCGAGCTACGGAACGGATGCGGTGGAACATATTCTCGGTACGAGCCGACGCGGTTATAATACGAAAATGAGTTTGACCTTCCAATCCTATTCCGATGTCACAGATTTAATTGCTTTGTCAAAAATGTTTTTTACGCCGACCGTAGGCATCTATGTCTCCTATGACTACCTCCTAGGAAAAAATCCGGACCTACTAAATGATGTTCGAGTTCAGAGCCTGATGGCTCCGCATACCATCATGTCCATCAAAGAGCGTATTCATCAAGTCAAAAGGGATACTCAAAAATGGCAAATACTTTTTCATCGAGCAGCAAAAATGATCAAAACTATTCACGATAAAGGTGGAATCATCGTAGCCGGAACCGACTCGCCCATTATACCCTACGGACTTGGTTTACACCTGGAATTAGAGGCCTATCAACTGGCAGGTTTACCACCGTCTGATGTGATTAGAACAGCAACCTACCATGCAGCTGTAGGTTTGGGTGCCTCTGCTGATCTGGGCAACATTGAAGTTGGAAAGCTGGCGGATCTCATTATCCTAGAGGCTGACCCAACCCAGGATGTTCGAAACCTTCGTCAAATTTCCACGATTATGATAAATGGCAGAGCCTTGTCATTGAAAGAAATATTAGATGAAATCTAAAATATGCAAATAGTTATCCGTACGGTTCTGTTGCACCTCTTTTTTTTCTACTTGATCAACAAAAAGAGTTTCACGAATGATTGATGGTGCAACATTTCGGGGGATCAATTATTTGGTAGAGCCCCTAAAAGGGGCGCGATATGTAGAATGTGTTTTCAAGGAGTGTCAATTCAAAAAAGTAGATCTCTCCAACTTAGATTTTGTCGATTGTACCTTTATCGACTGTGATTTTAGTTCGGCCACTTTGGGGCAAACCGCACTACGTAATGTTCGCTTTAAGGACAGCAAGCTGATTGGTCTCAACTTTTATGAATGCAATCCCTTTCTTTGTTCTTTTCACTTTGATAATTGTCTTCTAAACTATGCCTCTTTTGTAGGAATGACCATTAAGAAAACTGGGTTCATCCATTGCCAGCTGGAGGAGACCGACTTCTCTGAGGCTGATCTACGGGAGGCCACCTTTAAGGGATCCAATTTGCATCGTGCTATTTTTTGGGAAACGAATCTTGAGCAGGCTGATCTTTCCGAAGTGATTCAATTCGATATCGATCCAAACAATAATCGCATCCGTGGGGCCAAATTCTCAACTCAGGGTGCACTGAGTCTCCTGAGAAAATTCCATGTTAGAATCATCTGATGTAAAATTCCCTATTTTGAATCAATCTTTGGTTTGAATTGCCAAAATTCGAAAGAGGTCTTAAGAATATGTTAGTTCCATCTTTTGACATTATTTTAGACGCCATGAGGTCAACACCGTTGAAAATGGAATAGGACATTAAATCAAGAATAATCTGATTTTAATCTACACCAAATCCATTCATAGGCATGCGACAAGAGAGATGTCTTGAAACACAATTGGAATTATGAAAATAATTGAAGGGCTAAATCGAACCAAGACTGAGACATTGCGCTATTTTGAATTATCCGAGGAAAAACTAGCACGGTCGTACGGTCCGGGGAAGTGGAATGTGAGGCAATTGCTTCATCACCTAGCCGATGCAGAAACCGTCTTGTACGATCGAATTAGACGAGGCATTGCCAATCCAAATCAAGTGGTGTGGGGGTTTGACCAAGATGCCTGGGCCATTAATTTGGAGTATGAGTCAATGCCCTTGAAAAACAACCGATTAATCTACAGCCACGTTAGAGATGCCATCATCTACCTGGCAGCCCGGTATTATGAATCAGCAGGCGGTAATCAATTTGTGCACAGCCGTACGGGAGTCCGATCGGTTAAGGACGAGTTTGATAAAGTCGTGTGGCACAATCAAAGCCATCTAGATCAGATCAGAAAGGCTCTTGCGGATGGGCGGCGATGAAGTGGTGAGAAAATTGGATTTAACCCAACCGTTGCAAAATAAATCCAGATCAGCCAGGCCCACGGTTGGTGCTAGATGTGTTGGATTAATCCAATGATAGAAATCTTAATAAAGCGGCATTGACCTCTTCGGCATGAGTGTAAGGCAGTCCATGACCTGCACCTCCGATTTCATGGTAAACTGCTTGCGGCATCAGACCTTTTAACTTGGCCATTAGTTTGAATGGTACCACGCGATCATTTTGCCCCCAAAGCACCAAAACAGGAAAATCTGCGGATGACAACTGGCGGTACACCTGCTCCAGACCTCCCAGAGGAAACGATCGCAAGGTGGATAACAATGCTTGGCTGGTACCCAAGTAATTGAATTGCTCTTTATAGTAACTGAAGGCGGTGGTACTAACGTCACCGGCCAGAAAGTCTTTCTCCAGGCTGCGAATCAATTGTCGTTTCATGGGAACCGCCGCAATCCATTCACCCAATCCCGGAACTGCTAACGCGTGGTTTAAAAGATATCTTGGTGAAGAAATACCCACTGGTGCGATGAGCAACAGATTGCGCACCTGGTCCGGATGTTTATGAGCAAAATTGGCAGCGATGCCCCCACCCAATGAGAATCCGACCAGATCAATCGGATTCCGAATTTGCAATGCCTCTAATAGAGTTATTAATTCGTTGTCATAAAAATCTAAATCATATTTGGTTTGGGGTCGATCGGACAGACCTCGGCCAAAGTGATCAAATACAATGACCCGATAACCAGCAGCAGCTAGTTGGAAGGCATTCTTGTGAAAAACCACGGATTGAACGGAAAATCCATGAACCATCAGAATGATCTGGCCGGCGTCGGGACCATATGTCTGGAAAGCGATCTTTCCCATGGTGGTTCTAACCGCTGACATTCCAGCACTGGAGCGGGCTGAATCTGATATTGGAATTAATTTTACCTGCGAAACATAATGCGTGACCAGCATTAGGCCAATCAGAAATGATAGGATGCCGACAAACGTAATCATTTTACTCAAAGGCACCGCATTTAAAGGATAAAGGAGCCCATCCTGAGTTGATACACTTCTTAAAATCCATACATCTCTCGAATTTCCTTTTTGTAGCGTTGCTCAATCTCTCTTCGTTTTGGTTTGTAAGCTGCCGACAAAAGTCCGTTTTCAGTGGTCCATTCTTCAGCAGATAAAAAGTGTTTCATCACTCGCTTAAATTTGGGCAAGGTCTTGTTTATCGTCTCAATCTCATCGTGCACTTTACGCTTAATTTTAACATTGTGAACCATATAAGTTGGGCTGGACCAATGGATGTTGTTTCGATCACACCATTGCTTAAGCAGATCAAATTTTGGGACAATCACTGCCGAAACAAAAGGCCTTTGAAAACCAATGACCAGCATCTGTAGGATAAAAGGTGAGCTACCAAATTTCGATTCTAAAAGTGCAGGTGCAATATATTTGCCGGCAGATGTCTTGATGATTTCCTTTTTTCTGTCAGTGACCACCAGAAACCCCTTCTCATTAAAGTGACCAATATCGCCGGTCTTAAGCCAACCTTCATCATTGAATAAATCTTTCGTCATAGCGGGTTGTTGATAATAACCAATGGTCACATTGGGACCTCGCACCAAAATCTCTCCGGTATGATCAATTTTGACCTCGACATTGGGCAGGGGTAATCCAACCGTTCCCAGCTGGTACAACCCCGGCTTAAAGCGATTGATCGAGATGATGGGTGCGGTCTCGGTCATACCATATCCTTCTCTAATGGCAATACCAGCCACTTCGAGAAACTGACTGAGAGAGGGTCGCAAATGTGCTCCACCGACCACAACGCTCTCCAATCTGCCACCCAGGGCCATGCGCAATTTTCGGAAAAACAAATGTCTTGCCAACCAATGCATAGCCGTGATTCGAAGCGGTCTTCGACCTGACTCGAGCGGCCTCTGGGCCAAATGTACAACCATGCGAAGGACCTTCTTTCTCCACCAACCACGTTGTAATCTAAATCTCTCAAAACTCTCTGCGATCCGTTCGATGATTCGTGGAACAGCTGTGACAAAATTTGGTTTTATCTCACGGAGTGCTTCCGGAAGCTGGTGCACCTCTTCGATCACGTGCACTTTCATACCCATCAAAAGGTAGGCAAAGATGGCTGCTCGCTCGAGGATGTGACTAAATGGCAAATAACTCAATACCACCGATCCAGGCTGAATGGGAATTAAGGGGGTGAGCGACCTTAAATTACTCATGATATTTTTGTGCGTCAGCATGACGCCCTTGGGTCGACCGCTCGAGCCTGAGGTATAAATTATGTTAGCCAATTGACCTTCCTCTACCCGCTGCGCAGTGGATTCGATGGCTTGATGATCACAATTTGGTCGAAAAAACCGAGTGTAGATTTTTGAATCGTGCGCATGAGCAATATGAAAGACTGCTGTCGTACTCTGTGAGCCATCCCGGGCGTAGTCTTCTTGTAATTTCGCGGCACGTTTTGTTGAGGCAATAAATAAATATTTAGGTTGGGTTTCCTCAATGACTTGATGCAACTGAAGTTCATCAAAGGTATGATGTACAATCACAGGCAAGGCACCAATCATCTGAGCTGCCAAATCCAAAAAGAGTGCAACGGGATGACATTCCCTGGGAATGATTAATATACGATCGCCAGCAGAAACATCATTTTCAATCAATCCTCCTGCAAATGAAGATATTTCCCTTAGCATGGCAGCCGCATCAAATTCAAGGTACTTATTTTGGAAGTGGTAACGAAAGTAGGATTTGTCACCATGCTGCCTTGCCTGAAACGAAATAATATCAAAGACCCGATCCAACTTCATGCAGGCAATTTTGATTCTGCGCCAATACTGTTGAGCAGTTCATAGAGTAGCTCATGAAATTCTGGAAAATCAGGTAGATTGTTGTGGCCAGCAAACTTTACCGGATGCAGATGAATCTTTCCAGGATGTTCTGCTTGCAGCTGTTCACTATGGGCATAGGGAATGAGTCGATCCCGGGTTCCGTGAATAATATGTATCGGTGCCTCCACTGATTTGAGAAAGGAAGCAGTCGGAATGTGGTACCTCAATAGTAATTTTATCGGAAGCAAAAATCCGTAGCGTGTAATTAGTTTTCGGAAACTATAATAGGGCGAATCTAAGATGAGTAGAGCCGGTCTATTCCATGAAGCAATGCGCGCTGCGATGCCCGATCCATAGGACCTTCCAAATAATCCTATTTTATCTTCATGGTACCTTTTGCTTAGCCATTCATAGATATGTTGTGCATCTCGATAAAGCCTGGCTTCGGTGCGTTTTCCCTTGCTCTTACCAAACCCTCGATAGTCCATCATATAAAAATCAAACCCATTGGCCACGAAATCCTTGGCAAATTTGCCCCAGCCTTTAATGCTGCGTGAATTCCCTTTAAAATAATAGATGACCCCGCGACTATTGGGCACTTTAAATAGGATACTATTAATCACACCACCATCTTCCATTTCAAAATCATGTTCTTCAAACTCGAAGGGATAATTATAGATAAACTGTGCCGGTAAAATTTCTGGCCGGAAGAAAAAATAATGTTGAAAGAAATAGAACAGCAGGCAAATCATCAGATAGCCAACGATCAGCCAGATCAAAACATCCCAGAAGGTACTACCGCCTTGCATCGCTGGATAAAATAAGGAAAGTATGGCAGGTTTTAATCGGCATTTCAAAATCATCAACTGGTGTTGCCAATCCCTTTCATCCTTGGATAGTTTGGTTCTATCCGATACCTTCGCCAACAGATGACCAGATGCCTCATTTTACAAGCTAATCTCCGATTTGCCTGATTTCAAAAAGATCATCGACCGTATCCCTCGACGTTTGCAGTCACTGCTCAGGATGCTCTATTATTTGCCCTCAGAACTTTGGGATCGGATGCTGGGAAAACACGATGCCAATATCCCACCTCGCCGGCTGATGTTTGTAGGGCCGGGCCCCTTTATGGCCATCGGTCGGCACCTGGTCCAATTGTTTAAAGATCACGGAAATCTTCAACCCAGTGACCACGTACTTGACATCGGATGTGGAGTAGGGCGGATTGCCCTTCCCCTCACCCATTATTTGAATGCCGAAGGTCAGTATCACGGCTTTGACATCGTGAAAGATGCCATAAACTGGTGTCAAAAGCACATTAGCGCTCAACATCCGAATTTTCATTTTGACCATGTCGACCTTTATAATAAGAATTACAATGCCCGGGGACGGTTAATGGCGATTCAACATCAGTTTCCTTATCCACAGCAATCCTTTGATTTTGCTTTTGCGACCTCTCTCTTTACCCATATGATGCCGCATGAAATGCAACATTATATCGGAGAAATGGCTAAGGTCATTCGCAAGGGAGGTCGTTGTTTCTGTACTTTTTTCATTCTTCATCGAGCTGCATTGCAAGTAATTGAGGCGGGAGAGAGCCATTTTCCATTTGACCACGATTTGGGACAATACAGGGTTGTAAATCCAGCGATGCCAGAACAGGCCATTGCCTTTGACGAAGCCTTTATCAGGACTGTTTTTCAACAGCACCATTTGAAAATTGTGGAACCCATTCGATATGGTTCATGGTCCAAAAATCCTAAGGCCCTGAGCATGCAAGACATCATTATCGCAATCAAGGAGTAACTCTTAAGTTGAAAAAACATACCTTGGTTTTGAGTATTAATGGATGGCTGTGAAATGGGTAAAGATATTTATATAGACGCCAGATATTGCGGACCTCCGGGTATGGGCAACGGAGGGTACGTATGTGGTAGGATTGCTAAAGAAATAGATTTTCATCCCGAGATAAAGCTGAAATTACCAACCCCGCTCGACACACAACTTTCCTTGGTCAAGTCGAATGGATCGATTCAACTTATTCATCAAGAAAAGCTAATCGCAGAAGCACAACCCTCTTCACTGACGATGTCCTTACCCAGTCCAATTGAGTATGAGACGGCAAAAAAGGCATCCTCCCGATTCATTGGGCACCACGGTAAACATCCCTTTCCTGCCTGCTTTGTCTGCGGACCACATCGGTCCAGAGAATCAGGTCTGCACATTTTTGCCGGTTCTGTAGATAAAGGTGAACTTTATGCAGCCGTCTGGACACCTCGTCACCAATTAGCTAATAAAAATGCTGAAGTAGCATCTGAGTATATCTGGGCCGCCCTGGATTGTCCGGGATCATTTGCGGTGGCTAAAGATCGGTTTGTTCCTTTGGTGTTGGGTACTTTTGCTGCCAAGCTGGAACAATCCGTGCAGGCGGGAAAACGACACGTCATCTTAGCCTGGCTTATTAATTCTGTTGGGCGAAAACACCAGTGTGGCACCGCTCTTTACACAGAGAAAGGCGAGGTCTGCGCCTTTGCCAGAGCCACTTGGATTACCCTTAAACAATCGTGATTACAATATTTTTAACAATCGATTACACGACGTCTAGAAATCGATGATTGATGAACCCACGATGATCGACGTTGCAGATTAATTAGGCATTTCCCCGAATAATCGTTAAATTACTAAGGAAACAGTCTGCAGAGTACCCTCTGACCCCTAGAATAACCAAGTTATTTAAGGACCCTTTCTAACCCATATTTTTTAACAAACCAACGGAGACTTATGAGAAATGCAATACTCATCTTGTGTCTTGTCCTATGGTTGATTTTAGGTTGGTTTTATTGTCAATCTTCCATTGAATGTTGTCAAAACGGAAGTGCCGCTGCAACTGAATTACCAGAGCAACAAGCACCAGATGCCGAATCGGGATCTGGACAAAATCTCGACCGTGAAGCTATAGCTGATGACTATATCATGTTTCGGTGGTCAGATAATGACCCAATACTTAGAGATGATTGGGATAAATACAAAGATGAATTAATCAGCGATTTAAGTGATGAAGAATTTATGGAGATCACAGGGCTGTATCGGGAAGGAGAAATTAATAACACTTCCTTTGATAATCTGGGGCTCGCCCGCGCCAATCAAATAAGATCCCTGATGGTGCCTCCTCTTTCTAACGAAAGAATTGTCATCAAATCCAGACTCGCTGGTGGTGCCGTCGATACCACCCAACCCTTCTCTTCCATTGACTTTCGAAGCTATGCAGAAAGTGAGGGAATTGACGAATCTCTACCCGACAAAACCATCATTCGATTCCCCTTTAATTCGACCAGTAAAATAAGTAACCCAGCAATCATAGATTATCTGGACAAGGTTGCTCTACGAGTAAAAACATCTAACGAACGAATTAGACTTACCGGTCATACCGATGACGTGGGTGGATCAGGCTCCAATATGACACTGGGCCAACTCCGAGCAGACTTTATTAAGAACTATCTGGTAGGTAAAGGGGTGGCATCAGATAAAATTATCACGAATTCACGTGGAGAATCTGCACCGGTAGCAAACAACGACAATGCAGAAGGCCGTGCTCAAAATCGACGTGTTGAATTGGAAATTATTAAATAATTAGAAAAACCAACAATCATGATACTGCTGTTAACTTTTTGCGATTTTCCGTGGTGGGTGGCATGGCTACTACCATTTTTATTGGGATTATTGCTTGGTTGGCTATTATGGGCCAGATTCAAAACCCTATACGAGGAACGGCAAATCGAGCTAGATGCTTTGAGAAGAAGGGTGAGTGAGATAGAAAGCGATTTGGAAGACTGCAAAAGAAGCCGAATCCACGATAAAGGCCGAATTGCTGAATTGGAAACAAAATTAAGTGATGCTCAAAAAGCACTTGCTGCACGAGAGGCGGAAATAACAGGATCAAGCGATGCACCGGAATCGGGTGCGGTCGCCGCAGGATTTGTGGCTGGGACCGAGGAAGACGAGGATGCTGGTGGAGATGTGAATATTTATGGTGCCCTTCCGGAAAGCAATCTTCAAATAATCGAGGGTGTTGGCCCAAAAATGGAATCTGTGCTTAAGGAAAATGGAATTAATTCTTGGTCACTGTTGGCGAGTAAGAATGCAGACGATTTGAAAGCCATTTTAGCAAAATATGGTGATAAGTATAGGGGAATCATTGATCCCCAGACCTGGCCGAAGCAGGCCTCTCTGGCACGGGATGGTGAATGGGAAACACTGATTTCCTTGCAGAAAGAATTGGATGCGGGTCGGACCGGAGGTTCTGGGCAAACGGATTCTAAACTGGAAAAAATCATGGTTAAGCTCGGCTTGTTGCGCAGATATCAGCAGGATGACTTGAAGGCAATCGAAGGGATCGGTCCCAAAATTGAAGCACTTCTACATGAGGCAGGCATCGATACTTGGCGAACATTATCTCAGACACCAGTAGATCGGATTCAGGAAATCTTAAATGCTGCCGGACCCCGATACAAACTCGCAGAACCGAGGACCTGGCCAAAACAAGCGGAACTCGCCGCGGAAGGAAGATTTACGGAGTTGCAGATTTATCAAGATGAGTTGACAGGTGGTCGATAGTTGCATTGAGTGACTTGATTTCATCGGGCTAGGAGAACCCATCCGTTCCTAGCCCTCTTGGCTGATCTCCCTAAACTGTCGGTTTCTAGAAATATTCCAGTACCTTCTCATTATTTGTTTTACATTTAGGTATTTAATCATGAAAGGAAGCCACTTAGGGGAATTCGAAGAACTAGTGTTGTTGGCGGTAGGTATCTTGGGCGACCGGGCCTATGCCATTTCCGTATCTGAAGAAATTGCCAGTCAGACCAATCGAACGGTATCCATTAGCCCGGTGCATACGGCGCTATATCGTCTTGAAAAAAAGGGATTCGTGACTTCGAAATTGGCAGGAGCCACCGCTGTGCGCGGAGGAAGGAGAAAAAGGATGTATGAGATGACTCCGACCGGTCGAGCAGCCGTTGATCAGGTCCGGACCTTACGCAATCGGATGTGGGATCTCTTACCTGATTATGAAGTCTGACCCATGTCGAATAAAACATCAAATGAGCCGCCGGGGTGGGCAACAAGATTTCTCAAGTGGTTTTGTCCACCACTGCTGCTGGAGGAAATTGAGGGTGACTTACTCGAACGCTTTGAGCTCGATACGAAAAGAGTCACACGGGGTAAAGCCCGAAGGAACTACACGATGGGAGTCATTCGTTTTTTCAATTTCACTACGTTACAAAAGGCACGCGCATTAAATAAGAAACAGACTAAGGTGGGCCAGCAAATCCATATTCTAACAACCTATCTCAAGATTGGTGCAAGGAATCTGGGAAGACAAAAAATAACCAGTGCCATCAATATATTTGGTCTGACGATTGGTCTAACCTGTTTCTTATTAGCCGCACTCTTTGTCAGAGATGAATGGTCGTTTGACCAACATCACCCCGATGGGTCATCCAAGTTTCGCGTCATTGCCACGCGAGGTGGGCAAAATCAGTCTGGCAGTTGGGCGAGTTCGTCTCCGGCCGTTGGCCCTACTCTTGCAAAAGATTTTCCCGAGGTAACCAATACGCTGCGCATTGCGCAAATTCGTCAAAAATTACTCTTTAAGTTTAATGACAAAAAATATTTAGAGGAAAAGGGCTTTTATGCTGAACCAGCCATTTTTGAATTTTTTCATCTGCCGCTCAAATATGGGTCGAGAGATTCTCTACTTCATCATCCGGAAGCCATTGTCATATCAGAGAAATTATCAAATAAATACTTTGGTGCGATTGATCCGGTAGGGCAAATCATTCAAATTAACAACAAGGATGTACGCGTCGCAGGTGTTTTTGAGAATTTAGATCCTCACAGCCACTTACAATTTAACTATCTATTGAGTTTTGAGTACCTCAAATCTCAGGTCTCAAAAGAAAGAATAAGGAGCTGGGTATGGCAAGACTTTTACAACTACATACAACTTCGCGAGCCCTCCAAACATCTGAGTTTTGAGCAAAAATTATTGCCTTTTGTTGAGAAGTACGTCCATCCAGAAACAAAAAAGCTTGGGTTTCACTATTATTTGAAGCTCCAGCCACTTGACAGGATTCACTTGTATTCCAGCCATCTCCAAAATGATGTGGCTGTACGTGGCAATTATAAATATGTAATGGGTCTTGCCACCGTTGGTCTCTTCTTGCTTTTCATTGCGTGCATGAATTTTGTAAATCTGGCCGTGGCACGATCCATCAAACGCGCCAAAGAAGTTGGAATCCGCAAGACCACGGGAGCCACCAAATCACAAATCATCACACAGTTCATGGTAGAAACTTGTGTTTTGGTGGGCATCACTTTGTGCCTGGCCATTGGTGCCACCAAGCTCACCCTTCCTGCGATCAATCAATATCTAGATAAGACCCTAGTACTCCACCTCTGGAACGATCCGATAGCATTGGGGTCGTTGGTTCTTTTGGGATTGATCACATCAATCATTGCCGGCAGTTACCCGGCTGTCACCTTAGCTCGTTTTTCACCAGGCCATGCTTTTCAAAGGGTGTACTTGGGAAGTTTAAAAGGTAGCACACTCCGGAAAATACTAGTCGGAATCCAATTTGCGATTTCGGTTTTTCTCATTGCCAGTTTATCTATCATCTATCAACAGGTACAGTTCTTGAAAAACGGCGACATGGGATTTGATCGTGCGCAACTGCTTCACTTCCCAATGAAAGGAAAGATGTTTACTGATTTCGAAAAGGTAAGAACTGAATTTCAGCGCATCCCGGGTGTTTTGAAGGTCTCAACTTGTTTTGGAATTCCCGGTGACATCATAGCCGGAGACAACATTATTGTGCCGGGTCAAGAAGCAAAAACGCTACCTGCACGCATCCTAGCCATCGACCACCACTATCTCGCAACCATGGACATGACGGTGGTTGCTGGGAGAAACTTTGACCAGAAAAAATCAACGGACGTGACCAGTGCCTTTATCATCAATGAAACGGCGGTCAAAACCCTGGGGCTGGGACAGAAACCCTCCGAAGCAATCGGTAAACCACTGCATTGGGAAATGTGGAGTCACAATGATAGTCTCAAGGTTGGTACAGTGATCGGTGTGGTGAAAGATTTTAATTATCAAAGTCTCACCGACCCCATTCAAACCGTGGTGATGCACATAGATGAAGACGCTTATTGGAAAGTTGCCCTGCGCATTGAAGCAGAATCAATAGCACAAACCCTCAAACGAATTGACCAAACCTGGAAGAGTTTTGAGACAGAATATCCCCTGGATTACCAATTTGTGGATGAAAGTTTTGGTATTATGTACCAAGACGAAACGCGATTAAGTGCTTTTTTTAAATATCTCTGCCTCATAGCAATTTTCATTTCGTTGATCGGTGCGTTTGGCTTAATGATGCATTCCATCGAGCAAAAACGAAAAGAAATTAGTATTAGAAAGGTCTTGGGTGCTCCTTGGTACCAGGTGGTAGGATTACTCTCCATCGAATTCTTTCTGGTCGTATTAGTGAGTGGCCTGGTATCCCTCCCCATCATCTGGTTCACGATGTCTACATGGCTCAATGACTTTGCTTATCGCATCAGCTTAAGCTGGCATCATTTTGCACTTGGCATTGGTATGGTCACCCTTCTGGTCGTGTTAACGATCGGTGCCCAGACCATGGTGGCCGTGGCAGCATCTCCGATAGATTCGCTACGGGAGGACTAGAGTACAGTATGACTGCAATGAGATATGATGTTCGGTGCTATTTGGCTTGGCGCTGCTCCGCCCGGGCCAGCATTTGATCGACTCCACCGGTAAATTCTGCTACCGACGGTCGATACCCTGTTTTGCCAATGGCACTGATCTCAAACTTTCCTGATTCGGCATCCCGGTCAAGATCGAAGACCCAAACCGTGGGGAAACCACGTACTTTAAAAGCTCTTTGTAGGCCTGCGTTTTGCTGCTGCAATTCGGCAGGCAGTTTGGTGCGACGTGGAAAATCAAGTTCGAGTAAAACCACATTCTCGTCAGCCCAGTGCTTAAATTCATCTTTCTGAAAAACAGCGGCACTTAATCTTTTGCACCATCCGCACCAATCACTACCAGTGAAATTGGCCATGATTGGCTTTCCACTTTCTTTTGATTTTGCATAGGCTTCTTCCAGGTCGGTATACCATCCGGCATTCTCCGCTTTATGCACGGGTTGCATATTATAGCTTCCACTCGCCTTACTCGCCTGTTGACCAGCCTGCTTTCCCACTTGTCTTTCCTGCGCATAGGTTAAGGTGGCAAGAGCTATGACGAGTGCACTAAGAATCACTTTCTTAAACATCATATGTTTTTTTTGTTGCATGCAATAATCGCACCAAGGATGGATTACGATCGTCACCTTAAGATAACGAAAGCTAAGATAGATTAGTTTCAGAGTGCTGTAAAGCAACCGACACTCATTTAACATTGAAGTAACAATGTGCCACTTTTGCTAGTAAATATCTGTGCAAAGCCAATCAGCACAGGGGATTGCAGGGCTGGTCAAAAAATTCGATTCGCTCCCTTATTACCAAATCAAGTTTGTAAATTAAGTAGATGAAAACGACGCTGCGATACTTCTTCAACATCATCCTATTGCTCTTCTTCCTTTCTCATGTCGCCCCGGCCCAGATTCTTTATGACATCGTCATCGCCAACGGGCGGGTGATCGACCCTGAAACTTCCTTTGATGGAGTAAGAACGGTCGGAATTCTCGACGGTGAAATTGCTGAAATCTCTAAAAACCTCCTCGATGGAAAAGAGGTTATTGACGCAACTGGACTAATCGTGTCACCGGGCTTCATCGATCTTCATGTACATGGCATGACCAACGAGGCGCACCGATATCAGGTGCGAGATGGTGTAACTACTGCACTTGAGTTAGAGGGAGGACGGCCATTTCTTCGCGAATGGCTTGAGTACAAGCGGAATAAATCTATTGTCAACTTCGGGGCTACGGTACCACACGGCAACATCAGAGCATTGGCCATGGATTCTTACCAGCACCACCATAAAGAGGCCTACAAAATCTTGCAGGAGGAGGGTTTTGACAGTCCAAGTTATCTGAAAATTATGCTCAATCTCGGTCGATCCGGTTATCAGTCACTATCGCAATTAGAACTCGAGAACATGCATGCTGCCATCAATGAGGGATTGGAAGCAGGTGCCCTCGGTATTGGCGTGCCCGTAGGTTATTATCCTGGCGCCTCAGCCGAAGAGATTTTTCAGGTGTACCAGCATGCCGCTGAATTTTCAGTTCCGATTTTCTCTCACACCCGTGGATTTGGCATGCCTGGCATCCATGAGGCCATTGCCAATGCCACCGTTACTGGAGCTCCCCTACATATTGTGCATGCCAATAGTTTATCCCTAGGTGAGATACAAGTGACGCTAGATATGGTTGCTGCGGCACAAGAGCAAGGCCTTGATGTCACCACTGAGGTTTATCCCTACACTGCGGCCTCTACCGGACTGGGAACGGCCCTCTTTGACGAAGGATGGCAAGATGAATTGGGTATTAGCTATGGAGATTTGCAGTGGGAAGCCACGGGTGAGCGGCTCACCAAGGAAACCTTCGCCCGGTATCGCGAAGATGGTGGTACGGTAATCATCCACATGATGAAACCTGAGTGGATCGTCAAAGGCATCGCAGATCTTCGCACTATGATTGGTTCTGATGGCATGCCCTATGCCCCGGGGGCTCATCCACGTACAGCTGGCACTTTTTCGCGCGTATTAGGCCGTTACGTCAGGGAACAAAAAGTCATTTCGTTAATGACGGCCCTCAAAAAAATGACCATCATGCCGGCTAAGCGGTTGGAGGCCGTGGCTCCCAAGATGCGTCAAAAAGGAAGGATCCAGGTCGGAACGGATGCCGACATCACGATTTTTGACGCGAATGAAATCATCGACAAGGCTGATTTCACCGGCCTCCAGTATTCAGAGGGCGTGAAATACGTCATCATTAACGGCCAAATGGTGGTCAAAGAGAGCAAGCATGTAGATGGTATTTTTCCGGGTCAGGCCATTCTCGGTAAATACCGAAAATAACGTTGAGATCGCTCTATCGTCCTCCACAAATGTCGAAATAGCTTAGTGATCGAACCATTTCAATCGCCATCGTGTATAATATGGTAAATTGTTTACAATGCTTCAAAATCAGAAGAAGTTCGATCGGTCTAGCAGATGGAAATCCTATATTCTGTTCATTTGTATTTTATTACCATCTACGATTTTCCAAATTTCCTGTAAATCTTCTAAACGGACCCAAGGAACTATCATCGGTGCGGCCATTGGTGCGGCAACGGGTGCCATCGTATCTAAGAACAACAAGGCTGTGTCAATTATTCTCGGTGCCGGAATTGGTGGAGTAGCTGGTGGCTTGATTGGCAATTATATGGATAAACAGGCCGAAGAAATCCGAAAAAATTTGGAGGGCGCCAAGGTGGAACGTGTCGGTGAAGGAATTGTGGTCACCTTTGATTCAGGTCTATTATTTGACTTTGACTCTCACGATTTGAGGGCAGAAACCCAGGCCAATTTAAGTAGACTCACTGAAACCCTAAAAAAGTATGACAAAACCGATGTCAAGATCCTCGGCCACACAGATGCCACAGGACCACCAGAATACAATGCAAGCCTCTCTCAAAGAAGAGCACAATCGGTAGAGCAGTTTCTTGTGCAAAGAAAAATTCCTTCGCGACGCCTCGAACCACAGGGTCTTGGAGAGACCGATCCGATTGCTCCTAATGACCATGAAGCTGGGAGACAAAAGAACCGCAGGGTTGAATTATCGATTGTTGCCAGTAAAAAACTAATTAGAGATGCTAAGAAAGGAGACATTGATAAGGCATAGCTTAGCGATCAAATTTCCATTCAGGTTTTTAAGAAAAAATATTATTCGAAGATGAGCAAGTTGAAAAGTAGCTTTTGGATCCTATTCATTTTTGTAACAACTGCCGTGTCCTGCTTTGCACAATTGGAGAATAGATTTTCAATAGGACCACGCGTAGGCATCAACTTTGCAACAATCAACCAAGATGAAGAAACCAGAACAGGCCTGGTTGCTGGTCTTACAACCACCTATAGCATCAATGAAAAATCTGGGATCACCATAGATGCGTTATTTTCTTCCCGGGGTTTTGGATCAGGTGCCTCCCAGGTAAAATTGAATTATCTGAGTATTCCAATCTTGTATGATGCTTTTTTTGGCAAGTTGGGTGAAGCATTTCGTCCAAAGCTATATGCAGGCTTTGCCCCAGGATTCTTACTCAAAGCTGAAACTGGCGCTATTAATCTTACTGAGAGATACAAATCAGTCACCTTCGACATAGTGGGAGGGGGAGGATTTAACTACAGGCTTGCCAGTCGGGTATGGCTTAATGTGGACCTACGTGCCCTATTTGGACTAGCAAATCTAACTGAGAGCGGAGATGATATTCGCAACCGCACCATACAAGTAAGTGGAGGCCTTGCCTATGGACTCTAAGGTGATGAATGGAGCCATCAGAGGGGGTAAAAACCACAAAATCTCCTTGATTTGACGCCCGCATTTAGGTAAATGAACATTCGCTTCATTTGGGCATGACAAAGCAAATGGCTCGGTCGTCAAATTAATTATGTTATTGCACAATTTCACTTCGTAAAAAGAGTTTATATTTGGCAAGCCATTCCCACTCAAACTCTTTTCCGATCAATTTACGAACGCATCAAGCTAGGCATGAAGCTCGTATGATTCATTTTAGGACCAAACTTGATAGCCATGATTCGGATAATTGTTTTTCTGCTGATTTCAGCTTTAGTCTCCCAAGCTGAATTACTGTCAGCACAGAATGAATGTGATAAAGTAGATGGACTCAGCGTTAGTAATATCACTGAAGTATCTGCTGAATTGTCTTGGAATGGCGCACCAGAACACACCAGTTATACTGTCGATGTGATGCATGGTGCCCAGACATCAAACTTCAAGTTTTCAACCACCACCAACCATACCACAGCCACAGTTGATGGCCTTCAAGCTGGCAGCAATTACCGATTTCGGGTTAAATCAAAATGTGATAAAGGCTCGGGTGGTTCGTCCAAGTGGTTTGACTTCACGACCACCGGTGATAAACCTGACGACGGGAGTGGTTCCGATGGCCCAGGAAAAAAATGTCCAGAACTAAGTGGTCTGGTCGCCATTAATATTGATGATACATCGGCTACTTTGTCCTGGCAAGGTGATGAAGCATACCAAAAATTTGAGGTGGATGTGATGCATGCCCCACAAAATCCTAATTTTAAATGGTCGACCACAACGGAAGATACGGCCGTGCTGGTTGACAATCTCGCACCTGGTCGAACTTATCGATACAAGATCAAAGCCTCGTGTAGCAAGGGAAAAAGTAATAGCAAATGGCACACCTTTACTACCACAGGTATTGATAGCACTGGTCATGGTCGATGTCCAAAGGCCACTAACCTCGCAGTGCTAGACGTAACCGACACCTCAGTAGTTTTATCATGGTTAGGGAATCCAGAAAATGTCTCTTATCAGGTCGACGTTCATCAGAAGGAGCATACTCCTCAGTTTCGGTTATCAGAAACAACAGATACCACCGCCTTAAAAGTAGATAGCTTGACACCCGGTGGCAATTATAAATTTAGGGTAAAAGCAAGCTGTGATAAAAATTCAGCTGGATCCAGCTCTTGGATAAATTTTGTAACCACCGGTGGTGACAGCACTTTCAATCAATGCCCCAAACCACGAAATCTGTCGGTGCTGGAAGTAAGTGATACGTCGGCACTATTGAGCTGGGTGGCTCGAGATTCAGTGATTAGTTTTGATCTGGAAATAAAGAGCTTTGAGGGAACGCCGAACTATCAGTTTGATACCACACTAACCGACACGTTTTACCTGGTAGACAATCTATCCCCAGAAGGAAATTATCAATTTCGTTTGAAGGCAAATTGCACTGATACAAGTTCAAGCGGGTCTTCCGATTGGTCCAAATTCAGAACGCTAGCTGATACCAGCTCAACGGATCATGAAATCCCAACAGAGATTGTATCCGAATCGAGCGTCACTACGTTTCCAAATCCCGCTGAATCCGAATTTAATATCCAATTGCCTATTGAAAAACTTGGATCTCTAACTATGGTAACGCTCGCTGATTTACAGGGCAGAGTTGTATATCATAAGAAATTCGATTCAGTACCTTCCGAAGCTAATCTAACTTTGGATGCAAACCTGCTTACATCGGGAATCTATAAACTAGTCGTTAAATCAATCAACTTTTACGATAGCAAAACGATTTTCATCGAATGAATGTAAATGCCTTCAGTTCCTAATGCAGGTACCGGTTCAAGAGTCCATCCGAAGTTTTCGCTTCAATATTTTACCAGTTGCATTCATCGGAAGTGCATCAACGAATTTAATTTGCCGGGGATATTTATAAGCGGCTATCCGTTCTTTCGTCCATTCGATTAATGTACCTTCATCCAGGGTGAAGCCTTCTTGCAAAACCACAAAAGCTTTAATTTCTTCTCCCAATTTCTCGTCTGGCATCCCAACCACAGCTACCAGTGATATCGCCTCGTGTTGGATCATCAATTCTTCAACCTCACGCGGATACACATTTAGACCGCCTCTGATAATCATATCCTTGGTGCGGTCCACGATGTAGAAATATCCATCCTCGTCTTTTAAAGCGATGTCGCCTGAGTGCATCCAACCATTGCGCAATGTGTCCGCATTTACATCATCCCGTTTGTAATAGCCCTTCATCACATTGTGCCCACGATAAACCAATTCTCCCCTTTCTCCAATAGGTAATTCTTGATCTTTTTCGTCAACTACCATTACCTCGACACCCCAAACTGGGGTTCCAATGGATCCAGCTTTTCGCTTCCGGCCGGGTTGATTAAAAGTGACAACCGGTGATCCCTCCGACATCCCGTACCCTTCATAAATGGGAACCTGGTATTTTTCCTCAAAATCTGCCAATACCTGCATTGGCAATGAAGCCCCACCTGACACACATCTCCGCAATGTCTCTTTGATCTTCGCAATTTTCAATGCATCACCTTCATTCAGTAATGCCCAGTACATGGTTGGCACACCGGCGAAAAAAGTTATTGATTGTTCAATCAGGAGATCTTCGACCCTGGCACAATCAAACCGAACCAAAAGGGAACTGGTCAGACCATGCATAATGCCAGCGTTCATCAAACAAGTCTGACCAAAAATATGGAACAGTGGGAGTACAATAAGCAAGCGGTCATCTTCAGCATATTGAAATAGATGTCGGCATAGGTCTGCATTCCAGGCCAGATTAGAGTGCGTCAACTCGGCGCCCTTGGGTCTTCCCGTAGTCCCAGATGTATAGATAATCACAGCGGTATCTTCTGCAGAAGTCGCAATGGTCTCGAAGGTAGGATCCAACTCAGATATGGTCTGATTAAAGTTTATGGCCTCAGTAAATTCCAAACCTAATTGGCCGGCCCCTGGCAATTGAACAAAATATTGACACGATTGGCACTTCTCAAATCCAGCATATCCAGCCACGCCCATAGGCAAGGTTTCAGTCCCTTCAAAGCAGAAATAAACTTTGGCATCTGAGTCGGCAAGATGATAGCAAACCTCGTCTGCTTTTAAAAGAATGCTGAGGGGTACTACGACGGCCCCGGCTTTTAAAATGCCAAAATAAACCACTGGAAAATACGGTAGATTGGGGCAGCTGAGCGCTACTTTGTCACCTGGCAGTATGCCCAGACCGAGTAGATACTGGGCGACTTGATTGGCCTCTGCATTGATTTGTTGATACGTGTGACTTCGACCCTCAAAAATGAACGCATCCTTTTGCGGAAAACGTCGAGCACTGTCTTCAAGTATGACACTGAGATTTAGCAATTTTATTTATTTTATTCTATTAAATGAGCGATTCTAAGGATTAGAAAGTACGGAAATTAAGGGGATGATTGGATTCTCACTTTGCTTCTAAAGCATTTTATTATTAAATCGATTCAAGCGTTGCACAACAGCAAGTGGCTTACGGCTCAAAAAGTTATTCAGAAAGATGAGCTCTGGATCGGTGGCTTAATGTTCATTGCGTTGGTATTGCGACTACTAACCAATCGTAACTATGGCTTTCATCGAGATGAATTTCTGTATCTACAACAAGGTCAAAACCTGGACTGGGGCTTCTGGTCAAATCCACCGGGACCCGGATTTTTTAGTTGGTGTGTTCAATCTACGCTGGGAGATTCACTTTTTGCTTTTCGATTGGTCCCTGCCCTGCTTGGCGTTGCCACGGTTGGGCTAGTATGTCTGATGGCGAAGGAGATGGGTGGCAACCGGTTTGCTCAAATGCTGGCGGGCTATTCGATCATGGTCTCGAGTGGTTTACCGCGCGCTTTCCTGATGTACAACCCAGTACCATTTGACATTTTTTATTGGACTTTGCTGGCATTTATTCTGGTCAAATTTGTCAATAACGGCCATGCAAAATATCTGTACTATTTTGCCATTATTTCAGCCTTTGGTTTTTTGAATAAATACTCAGTCCTATTTTTCGTTGCTCCTACTTTAGTCATCATTGTCTTCACACCCCTTCGCTCGATTTTTAAAGACCGGGCATTCTGGCAATCCTTACTCCTTGGTGTACTGATCATTTTACCCCACTTGTATTGGCAATGGCAACACAATTTTCCGGTCCTTGGCCACCTCCGTGAACTACATCAAACACAATTAGTGAATGTGAGATCGAAAGCATTTTTACTTGATCAACTATTATTTAATGCCAGCATTCTCATCATCTGGCTACCCGGGCTCTGGTACACACTTATTTCGGAAAAGGGAGAAAAATATCGACCCCTAGGATTCATTTTCCTGCTTATCATTACTCTGCTCTTGCTGCTTAAAGGAAAGAGTTACTATACGCTGGGTGCGTATCCCATGATGGTTGCCGCAGGTTCGTGCATGTGGTCACAGTGGATCGGCAAGAAGCACTGGCCAAAGCCTGTCGTACCCTTGGTTCCTCTAATTGTTTTCATGTCGCTGATGCCCTACTCCGTACCGTATCTCTCACTGGACAAATTGATCCAATTTGGTGAAAAAATAAAGGACACTGGTTTGAACGGCATCTTGCGTTGGGAAGATGGAAGGATCCACGATCTGCCCCAGGATTTTGCAGATATGCTTGGCTGGGAAGAACTGGGAGATTTAACCCGTAGTGCGATCCAAAAAATCGGACCTGATGAGCCCTATTTTATCTATGCTGAAAATTTCGGACAAACCGGTGCCATTAGCTATTTCAACCGCAAGGCACAGTTACCGGGAGCACACAGTTTTGCCGATGCATTTGCATTCTGGGCTCCGGAAAGCGTCGATCCTAAGGTAAAGACCCTGATTTATGTCAATGATGAACTTGGTACTGATGTAGCAAAGTTGTTTGCTCACATCATTGAAGTAGGGCAAGTCAAACATCCCTACGCCAGAGAACGCGGAACCAGTGTCTACCTATGCCGTCAACCCCATGAATCTTTTGCTAAATTTTGGAACGAGAGAATCAAAATGGTCTTTGCAGAGCGCAACATTGGCAGATAAGCAATACTTTACCACCCTTAGTTGTCACTAAAACAGATCAAGCCATTTGGACAATACAGGACTCATTCACCGGGAGGCATGCCAAATAAAAGGCTACGATGTAGATCAAAACCTTTTGATGAAGACGACGGCATTGATTCGCCATATGCATGATACAGCCATCGATCAAATCATCAAACTAAAAGTCTCTGCTCATGAGCTGCAACCTTTGGGGCTCGGCTGGGTGTTGGTACATCAAGATCTGATCATCAGGCAGATGCCCTCCTTAGGACAACGGATAGAGATAACCACCTATCCCTCAGGCAAGGACCGACTGTATACCTATCGCGACTATTTGGCAAAAGATCTTCATGGAAGAGTTCTCGCTACAGCTTCCACTACCTGGGTATTAATGGACATCAAACATCGGAGGGCTGCCACGGTCTATCCGACCTATATCAAAGATTTGTTGAGTGCTTCCAATCAGATGCCAGCACTGCCCCGAGCGAGCCTGGGAAAGTTAAAGATGAACAAT
Organism: Saprospiraceae bacterium; assembly: GCA_965223215.1. Classification (GTDB taxonomy): domain Bacteria; phylum Bacteroidota; class Bacteroidia; order Chitinophagales; family Saprospiraceae; genus JABDMH01. The sequence continues at coordinate 3,570,122 of CBDCVZ010000010.1, forward strand.
TTTACACACGAGAAGGCGGTACAGCCGACACTGTCAGAAATTGACTTCAACGGACATGTAAGCAACCATTATTTCTTCAAATGGATGTTGGACTCTATGCCCATCCAATTCCTGCAAGGTCATGACAATCGAAGATTCAACATCAAATTTAGGGGAGAATCCTTCGTGGGTGACGCTCTTGCGATTCGGTGTGTAATCAAACAGCGAACCGTATTTCATGAAATCGTAAAAAATGACGTGCAGCTGGCATATGGCACCTCGGAATGGGCCCCAAAGACTGAAGATCCGGAGCTCAAGGTTGGAGATTTTTTGACCAGATGAATCATTCTTAGACCAAGTTAAAAGCTTTACTTTTATCACCACATGAAGGACATAACTTATCAGTCAGATGTTGCGATCGTAGGTGGTGGTTTGGCTGGCATAACAGCAGCCCTAGATATTTTGAATAGTGGAAAGAAAGTAATAATAATTGATCGTGATGCTCAGGAGAATTTTGGTGGCTTAGCCAAGTGGTCTTTTGGAGGAATGCTGTTTGTTGATAGCAAGCATCAGCGACGCCAGAGAATTAGCGACAGCATCGAACTGGCTAAACAAGACTGGTGGTCGGTGGCCCAATTTGAAGAAAAGGAGAAGTGGGGTAAGAAATGGGCAAACCAATATCTTCATCTTTGTACTTCGCATGGATACCAGTGGCTGAGGGAAAGAAACATTAATTTTTTTCCGGTTTTAAACTGGGTAGAACGAGGACTTTTGCGTCAAGGAAATTCAGTGCCACGGTTTCATATGGTTTGGGGCACTGGTTGGGGGCTGGTAAAAACACTCATTCAACACTTGGATCAACACCGCCATGCCAATAATTTACAATTGATTTTTGGGCATCGTGTCCATGAAATTCTCACATCTCAAGCCTCTATAGATGGAATTGCCGGTGTGATCGAATCGACAGGCCAACCCTTTACTGTAGCAGCCAACCAAGTGGTCATTGCCACTGGTGGAATTAATGGTAGTATTGAGCGCGTTAAGGAGAACTGGTACAAGCCCTGGGGAAGCCCGCCAAAGACGATTCTAAACGGAGCCCATCCCTATGCCATTGGTGATCTGCATGATGCCACCAATAAAATCAACGGCAACGTGGTCAATTTGGATAAGCAATGGAATTACGTGGCTGGCATTAAGCATTATCAACCCAGACATCAAGGGCATGGTCTTAGCATCGTACCAGGTAAATCTCAGTTGTGGCTTAATTATGAGGGCCGCCGATTCGGACCCATGCCATTGATGAGTCCCTATGATACCCGCTACTTGGTGGAGCAAATATGTCGAGAACCGGTTAAGTATTCCTGGCAATTATTAAATATGAAGATTGCTAATAAGGAATTTGCCATTTCTGGATCGGAGCACAATGAATTAGTTCGCGACAAAAAGTTCGTTTCCTTCATCTTGAAGACTCTTTTCTCAGGCAGTAAAAAATTAGTAAATAAGATTATTGATCGTTGCGAAGATGTAATCGTAGCGAATAGCCTACCGGAAATGGTTGAAAAAATGAATGACCTGACGGGTGAAAAACACGTTCAATTAAAATATGTGAAAGAAGCTGTTGAAAAATATGACGGTCAAATATCGAGAGGCTATTTCAATGACGAACAGTTGCGACGGATTCAATACGTTCGGAAGTACAAGGGTGATCGAGTGCGAACCTGTAATCTACAGCCAATTAATGACCCCAAAGCCATGCCCTTGATTGCCATTCGATCTTTTATTTTATCGAGAAAAAGTCTCGGTGGTATTCAAACAGATCTGAATAGTCAGGTACTCACCAAACCTGACGCCATGGGAAAACAGCAAAGTATTGCGGGGTTATATGCCATTGGTGAGGCCGCTGGCTTTGGTGGAGGTGGCATGCATGGATTGGGCTCCCTCGAAGGAACCTTCTTAGGAGGATGTGTAATCAGCGGCAGAGTGGCTGCGGCTCACATCAATGATCATAATCTAACCTAACTGAAATGGATTGCGAGGTACTTATCATTGGGGCGGGACCTGCTGGATTAGCGGTAGCGGCCAGATTGAGTAAAATGGGATTACCCTACAGAATTGTAGAAGGTCGAGAAATGGTGGCGCCCTGTTGGCACGATCACTACGATCGACTATGCCTCCATACCGTGAAAGAATTATCCAATCTACCGCACTTTCCATTTCCCGATGATTTTCCTCGTTATATTCCCAGACAACAGCTGGTTGAATATTTTGAAGCGTATTGCAAAAGATTTAACATTCGTCCTGAATTTTCCAGCAAGGTAAGAAGTGTAAGCAAATCAGAAAATGGTTTTCGGGTCAGGTTTAAAAGTGATAAAAATGAAGCACTCACCTGTCGTCATCTTGTAATCGCCACGGGTGCCAATCGGAAACCGAATGTTCCGGTTCTTGAAAATCAAGAGGTTTTTCAAGGTGAAATTGCTCATAGCAAATTTTACAAAAATCCTTCACCCTACGTCGGTAAGAAGGTATTGGTGATCGGAATGGGCAATACAGGTGCCGAAATTGCCCTTGATCTGGCAGAAAAGGACATTGATACCCTCCTTAGTGTAAGGGGACCGGTGAATATTGTGCCACGAGATCTTCATGGGAGACCAACACAGCTGACGGCTAAACAATTAGACAAACTGCCCTTCGGTTGGGGTGACAAGCTCGGCACTTTGATTCGCACGATTTATTTTGGCGATCTTAAGAAACATGGATTAACTCTGAGTAAAACACCACCTGCCGTGCAATTGAAGGAAACCGGGCAATCACCCGTGATCGATATTGGTACGGTTAAAAAAATCAAGGAGGGAAAAATTAAAGTGATACCTGAGATCGCATCCTTGACTACGAATGGAGCCATTGATACCCAAGGAGCTGAACATGCTGTAGATCAAATAATTCTCGCTACCGGCTACCGCCCAAGGTTGGAGGAGCTATTATTTTCCATTGACGATCTAGTCGATGAGTACGGTTGCCCAAAATCACCCATTGGGCAAGGTGCCTATCTCAATATGTACTTTGTTGGTTTTGACAATTATAAACTGGGTGGATTGCTGGGTACTATTTATACCGACTCAGTCCATGTCGCTGAGACGATTTCGAAGCGGCTGCAGTAATTAGACATTTTGAATCTCCCTTCAAAAAAATTATTAATCTATTTTGAGCATTTGCTGCCGAATTCGCTGATTGCCCTGTGAGACACAAACAAGGTAGCTGCCCGATGGAAAAGAGCGACCTTCAAGGTCTAGATCATGAATTCCAATTCTCCCGGGCAACTCTCCTTGATCTACCAGCCGGCCTAGAACGTCGGTGATCTTGTACTTAATGCGCCCTGCACAAGCAGCCTGAATCATGACACGCCCATCTGATGAAAAAGGATTGGGATAAATTTGCATTGAGAGGCAAGACGATGCCGACGCAAGATCGTCAGTGGCTGTGGAGGCCACTTCCTCTGCCGCAAATCGAACCTCACTAAGCCCATAGCAGGCATCTCCTCCCCAATTGTCAAGTGCCGTTATCAAAACAAACTGAGCATTGATGCCCCCTAAATCGGGCCCTTGGGAGCCTTCATAAGTGGATAATCCTGTAGCTTGTTCAAAAGTGAAAGTCCCTGCATTTGCCCAATTACTGCCATCCATAGAATAGTCAATCAAGACATCTTTTAATCCCTGACCTAAGTAATCTGGTTCGTTGTAATTCCAAATATGGACATCATTTAATCGATAAATTTGGCCAAAATCATATAGTATCCAATGACTCACTCCATGGGCAGAATTGGGATTAGGATAGGCCTCACAAGAGACCCATCCATCATACCAATTGGTGTTATGGCGATCGGGATAACACTGGCCATAAACCAGTAAAGGGATACCAAAACCAAAAACTAAGACGCAAAAAATAATTTTCACTGTGAAGTATTTCTAAACATTTAAGAAACCTATCGGCATGGTATTACTGCCGATAGAGTAGAAATTTTCCAGATTTGGAAAAATGGTGCTTAACTCACCATCACTGACCCCAAACCATCGGGCAAGCTCCGCAAAATATTGGTCAGTGGATAAGGCTGGTACCAATACACCATCGCCTAACTCAATCGATGTCTGCAAGGCCAAACTGGGATATTCGCCAAAAATCTGGCCGCCATTCAGCTGACTCCCTCCCATGACCATAACATTTCCTCCCCAAGCATGATCGGTGCCGTTGCCATTAGAGGTCAGAGTTCGTCCAAATTCTGAGATCGAAAAAGTGGTCACGCAATCAGAAATATTCAGTTCGACAAGCGCCTGATTAAACTCTGCTAAGGCATTTCCCATCACTGTAAACATGCCAAACTGGTTGTTTAACAACTCATCATGGTGATCCCAACCCCCAAAGTTGACATAGAATATTTGTCGTTTCATACCCAGCGCCTCTCGAGCAGCAATAGTACGTGCAATCATGGCAAAACTCTGAGACACATAATTATCAGAAAACTCCGTGGCCACACCTCCTACCGATTCGATGGCCCCGGTAAACATCTTATGCCCATCTCTGGATCTCTTAATCACATCAACATAGGTTTTCTTAAAAATGTCCTGATATTCGTGGTCGATCAAGCGATCGATGGCCTTTGTACGCATGATATTAAATACATCCCATTCGTCCTCGACACCATAACCATCTATGCCAATACTTCCACTGTAGGCATCGATGGCGTATTCAATGGTTTCTTCTCCCGTTTGAAAAACATTAGTCCCCGATAAGGAGACATTCATCGAGACCTGATCGTTCGAATTCATATCGCGGATTAAATCAGCAACCTTTCCACCCCATCCCGTAGCAGAAGATCGTTGGTGGGGTAAGGAGGTCTGCCATTGCTGGATTTGATCAGCATGCGAAAATAACCCCAACGGAAGATCTATATTATCTTCAAAAAAATCTTCCTTGGTAGTAGGCTTTATAAGGGTACCTACATTTGTAATGAAGGACAGTTTTCCGTCGTTAAACAATTCTTGTACGGGTGTCAGCGCCGGGTGCACTCCAAATGACTGTCCACCAGTATTGAGCTGCTGCAGGCTTCTGAGCTGATCTTGCGGAATCGCCAGGTTTGAACGCGTAAACGCATATTCTGTATAGGCATCTCCCTGACTAGGTATCAGCATGTTGAATGAATCATTTCCACCGGCCTGGAATATACACACCAGGGCCTTATAATCATCAGGGCCACTAATGGCACTGCTGTTTGCTGCCGTGGCTGCATTGAGGGCTTTGAGACTTATCAAAGACGAAAAAAGTGTCGAAGTACCAAGTGCTGCACAACTGGCTTCACCAAGAAATTGTCTTCGAGAGAATTTATTTTTTTTCATATGAAGAAGTTGTGAACTACTTTAGGATGGCATAATCAGGAGATACCATCAATAAATACAAGGCTAATTTTACTCGATCCTCGCGATAATCTTCATAAATCAAATCTTCGATGGCTTCCTTGATGATCGACCTGGTTCGATTAGATAATTGCCCGTGGGTAAATAGTAAATCCAGATGGTTTATTAATACCTCCGGATCACGACCGAGGTCGCGAAGATCATCGTAATTTACGTAGCTATTGGGGTCGAACTCTGACCAACTCCCCATCACATTGCCGTACACAGCCCATCCATTCACCTGATTCATCATTCCAACACTCGTACGCGAATTGTGAATTTGGAAAACAGGGCCCACTAAGCCCTCATCGGCGAGGGGTCCGACCGGTTGGAAATCAGGGAGAAAAAAATTGAATACACTCGGTGCTCCAAAAACTGCCTGGCCTGTTTCTTCCCAAAAACTATATCCCGCATTCCAAAAGCGGCCATAGTATTGCTCGACATCTATGGCCTGGACAAAGTGACTATAGCGCACATAAGGTTCGCGTAACAAGCCCTGAGTATGATGGTTAATCCACTCACAGTCCCGTGCCTCCTCATCGAGTAAAATGGCCTTCACCACGGCTTTCATATCACCACGCACCCCTTGGCCATTATCGTTGAAGGCCTCAGCGACTCTTTTTACATAAGCTGGAGAGGGATTGGCTTTAACCAGTCGTTGGATCAAGCGATGTGCCATGAAGGGTCCGACATTATCATGATGGAATAAATTATCAATGGCATCTTCGATATCTTCCATCCCACTTTGCTGATCGGGTACGACCAAACCATTCAACAATCTTTTTTCCCCGGGTTCATGGTATTCGTCATACATCTTCATGGGCACTGTCAGATCCGATCCATAGATGCCTAATCCGAAAAAGGGTCCATCCTCGACCATGCCCGGAATAACTGCCCCGACGCCCAGACCCGTCCAGATTTTGGCAAATTCTTTGATTTCATCCTGTCCGTAAGTCGGGATATCCTGTCCAAAGCTGTCCAGCTTTCGTGTGCCATCCAGATTAAGCTCATAGAGTCCAATCGAAAATAATTGCATAGCTTCTCTAGCATAATTTTCATCGGGATGAATGTTTTCCTCAGGGTTGGACCGAGGATTATTTAAGTGGCTAAGGAAGAATCCCATGCAGGGATGAAGTGACACTGCTTTGAGAATATCGCGATAGTTTCCAAAGGCATTTTGAGCAAAAATGTCGTAATAACTTGCCAGGCCTTCACCGTAACCCTCCAGTTCTGATCGAACTGAAATCACAAATATTTCGGTAAGTGTAAAGGCAATTCGCTGGCGTACCAGATCCGTATTACGCATATTTGAATCCCACCAAGCATAGTTGAACTGCAACCACGAGGGAGAGGTACTTACTTCGCTACTATCACCTCCATTTTGCAAAAACCAGTCATTTACTTCCTTGTTCACCGATCGAATCTTCTCCAACATCGACCAACTTTCTTCCTCGAACTGACTGTCTAACCAAGCTTCGATTCCTACTTCGGCTACTTGATCAATTAACGCACTACTCGCTCCCAATGTGGATTGCGCCAAAAATCGTGAGGCCTCCAGTCGTCTCGCATCCAACCCTTGACCTCTGATGGTCTTGCTACCGCTGGCCTCCTCCTCCCAAAACATTCTGGAAAAGTTGCTGCTGGTCTTAACAATGATGTTTTCATGATTTCCCGCCCCCAGGTAGATGCTGTTCTGTGCAGCTAAGTAAGTGTACAATAGCAAAAAAAACAATGTTGAGACTTTCGTCATATCAATTGATTTTGACAAATAACTTGCGTCGGCTTCGAGCTCGGCCCAGTGGGCAAAAGATTGTCTGACCTCGTAGGTATGATCGACTTGCACCCACAAACGTTGCCTGCAAAAGAAAGTCGAAAAATAGTTCACGAACACGGTTGGGCTAAACTGGTAGATGACCTGGATATGATGGTCATCTGTTTTGCCATGGAGCAACAGTAATGGCAGAGGTGATTAATATTATGTTGGTATTAGGGATACTGGCGTTGGTGCCGCTTCTGCGCATTTTAGGCCGATCAGTGACCTCTTTGAAATCACCTATGTCTGATCACGAGACTTCTTGAACCCTCGATCCATAGCCAGACATCAGAAGGTAGCAAAGGTAGACGGCTTGGTTTTAAAGAATCCTAAGTTCGCAATAGTTTTTTCACTTGCTTTTTGAGGCGTCTGCTTTCTGAAGACCATTGGGAAATCTCCAAATAGAGTTTTTGAGATAATTTAAGATTAGATGTAATCAACCGTGCCAGGATGCGTTCTTTCACTTCTTTGGAAAATTCCGCCCCCTCCACCGCGAGTAATTCAACAATTCCTTGCGCCAGTGCAGAGCTTCTAGGAGTAATGTCTTCAAGCAGAACCAAAGCAAAGGTACTGTCAATTTTGTGGCCTTTTAATTGTTTGACCAGATTCACCTTGGCGAAGTAATCCAATTTGAAATAATACTGCGCGAATTGCAATTTAATATTTGGATCATCAAACAACTTGTTCGGAAATGCCTTAATGGCATAGCGGGCAAAATATCCGCCACGGACCGTCATTAAATCAAGGATGCGATCCATATTAGCTTTGATATTTTCTATCGACAAATGTTCCATTAAATAAAAATGTGCTTTCTCATCATCACTCGCCAGCAATCGGTCGATCAGCGCCGCATTGAGATATTTTTCTGTATGTTTTTTGATGCTATCAACGATCGACCCATGTGCAATATGCCAAAGCGTATAGCAACTGTATGCGGCACCAGGCACGATATCATTTTTAATCACCGCTATCGTGGCACCGGTAAAACCATCCAATCCGTCGCTTTTTAGGTTTTCAATCATTTCTTCCTTCCGCATCCCTAAGAATGCTGGATGCTGCAGGTGAAGCACCTCGGTCAACTTTTGGTAATCACGAGTGGTAAATGGTTCGTGCTCCCTTTTAGTCAGTGGCTTCTCCGGTACAATCTCATAGCGCTGAAATGATCCGAAAGTGTTCCAGAAAAAATCCAACTCCACATCATAGCACTCCGTACTTTCACAGATTGGAGAATTCACTCTTGCCTCATAACCAATTAAATTATTGATGGAATCGGTACACGCAAAGACATCAATAGGAATGCTATCTGAAGTAAGGATACGAAATGCCGGGACTTTTTCATCGGACAAGAAAAATAGGAGATATCTTAAGATCAGGAGAATACAGGAAATGCTCAGGAAGCTTCTCAGGATATTTTTTGCCAAAATTAATTTTACCAAATATTAGAATCAGTTGCTTTTTTCCTCCAGTAGGGTGCCCCCTAAATTATAATTCTGAATTTTGGGAAGATTGGGATTGCCAATGCCCTTCTGCATCAGTTTTTCCAGCTCCGCAAAGTGATTTTCATAAATGCCTCTCGGAGTCGTTTTCTCACGCTTACAGATAGAAGCTGCCATACCAAGCACTTCACCCATCATTCCGCAAGTGCGCATTAATCTCGTGGTACCGAGCGCCACGTGAGATACACTGATGTCGCGACCACCCATCATCAAATTATTAATACTCTTGGAATATAAACAGCGAAAGGGAATGGGGTAGGGATAAATCTTAGTGTGCTTAGCAATAGACTTAAACTCTGCTCCCGGAAAAAGGTCTGAGTTTTTAGGATCAGGATAATGCAGGTCAATGGTCCATGAGGTAGGAACAGTGCCATCTGGATAAACACGTTGATTGGTGAGGTCCTGTTCAATTAGGATATAGTCTCCAACCAATCTACGCGATTCGCGCTTGCCACCGATGTATGCCACCCATACCAGATCTTCATTGGCCATTCTTTCTTGAGCGGTTGAATGATTCTTTACGAAAGACCAGTTGGAAAAAACAACCTGCATTCCGTAGTCTCGAATGCTTTCGAATTCTGTGGTCATGTCCTTACCCATTCCTGTCTCCCAGTTCCAATCACCGCGGGTAATGGCCTCTGCCTTTTCCTGATTCCAAGGGATACCCCAATCAATATCGGGAAAGGTGACCGTCGTATCACGTGCTTGGGTAAACCATTGAACAGAAACGCCCATTGTCAAGTTATCTGCTTCTTCAGGGGCCGTTGGCTCTCCAAACCGATCCCGACTCTCGCGCCCCGTCATATACTCGGCGCCGGCCAGAAAACCAATGGTACCGTCACCAGTGCAATCGGCGAAAAGTGGAGCTGTGAATCTTAATTTTTGACCCGTTCGGATATTTTGCGCCACCACGCCGGTAATTCTTCCCTGATCGACCTCCACCCTATTGGCATGAGTATTTAAGAATAGGGCGAGATTTTCTTCTGCCTGAACAGCTCTTAATTTCTTATCGTCCTCATAATAATCCCTGGGTTGAGCGTTTCCACCTCGACTAGGACCAATCTCATTTACGAGATTCCCCAGTTGGGGATAAGGTTCTAAATTAATTCTAGCACCCAAATGCACACGCACTTCAGAGCTGTTATTACCCCCAAGCACCGGCCTATTTTGGATCAAGGCAACCCTGACACCCAAGCGAGCTGCTGAGATCGCCGCACATGTGCCTGCCATGCCGCCGCCAATCACCACAAAATCGAAATCACCGGCATCCCTTGGTTTTTTCGATATGCCTAGTAGTTTTTTACGTAAGTCAGCCAATCCATCTAGATCATTGGGGGGTGTGAAATTGGGATCCGGGCTTAGGTAGATGGCATCACAACGCCCGTTGAACCCCGTCAAATCATGTAGCCGAATTTCCTGTTTGCCCCTAGACAACTCGACTTCACCACCATAAGCCCAAGACCAACTGTGATCATGGACGCCAAAGGTGTGCTCCAAAGTCAATCCGTTGATGATAATTTGATATTGACCGGGTGCATTAGCGGCTTCGGAATTGGACACCCAATTTCGCGTGCGCACATGTATGTAATACTTTCCAGGTTTAACTACTTCAAAGGTGCTGATGGCATCTTTGACCGGCCTGCCCAAGCCATGTGCCATTAGATAAGGAGATCCCATCACATCCATAAATTGTTGGTCCACCACCCAGCCCCCCACATCGGTAAAGCTCTCTGCCTCGATTAAGATTGGGGTAGGCTTTCCCAACAACGATTCAATCGACAACAGCAGAAATAGAATGGAGAATCTCATAATGACAGCATTGAGACCATAAGATATCAAATCTATTTCGAAGAGATGTAGTCACCAGTATGATCGAATTCGTCTGTTCAAATACGATATTTGTTAATGGAGACGGGCTATTGTACTACCACTTGATCTGTACCTCCCTCTTTTCATCGGCTGATTTAAAGATAGATTCCATGATTTTCATAGCAATCACCCCTTCTTCACGTTAGCGATGCTCTCTCTATCTTCTTTATGCAACGAGCAAATTCATCCATTTGAGCGATTTGTTGAAAGGGTGCACGGCTTAGTTTTTCTGGACCATTATTATTTTGGAAACTGCTGCCGATTGCATTAAATGCTGGATGCAGTTCGTGCCAGATGCTTTTTTCGAGGCATAGAATCGATCTACGTAAGTGGAATATAGAGTGAATGAATTACAAACAGTTCCATCGTCAAACTCTCAATGGCCAAAAAACATTTTCATATATGTCGATAAAAAGATCTTTCCGGATCGTCTGACCGGTTGCCCGCACCTTAACGGGCAAACTTCCTTTGGTACGCCAGGCAGCCTGAATACAATATAATGCAGCTACTCCTGATCACTTCGTAAAAGCGCCTTTTCATATTACTCTCTTAAAAATATGCCATCGTAGCCACTGCCTTGATAAGCACCCCACTTAACTTTTCTGCGAACCGGAATTTGCGTACTAAGTCGATGCACCTTCATACCATCAAAAGTATAAGTGTGCCGAAGATTCGTGCCATGGAAATAAATAATATCTAAATAACCATCTTGATCAAGATCTCCGGCCCAGGGTGTGGAGGAAAGATTACTGCCTTGGTATACCTCTGACAATCGTTCGATAGCTCCAGTCGCAAAATTGATCGACACCAGCATTGTGTAAAAAAACTTCTGGTAGATTTCATTGAGTTCGTGAAAATTAAGACTCATGATGATCTCGTCTCGTCCATCACCAGAAAGATCATAGGCAAGTGCTGTTGTATTTTGATAGAATCCCAACGAGTCGGTAAACAGGACCGCTCCAGTTTTTCCGGACACAAGTTTCTGGATGCCGGAGCCCAATGAAGGCCATACACCCTTGCCGTAAGAAACAAAGAAATCTGGCACACTATCTTTTCCAAATTGGCCCACCGCTAAAGAACTGTACGACTCGGTATGGGGTATATGTATTTGCCACAACGGTTCCCAGGTCTGTCCATCAAAGGCAAGCATCCGACCATCAACTGAATTGGTGATCACATCAAGGTGGCCATCTTCCTTAATATCAACTAGCACGGGTGGGCCAATGTAGCCTTTCGAAGCACAGCTATCTAATCTGAGTGAATTGGTTAGATCACCAGTCAAAACATCTGAGAGCTTTCCGAGCCATAAATTACCGCCGACGGTTTCTCCACCGGTGCCGAAAACAATTTTTGGATCTGCCCCATCTGGGATCACTGCAATACTCATATAAATTTCCTTGCCGTCAGGCATCGCAGCCCGTTGTATCAGTCGACCCGTCTTGCTACTGATCACGACCAGGTGGCCTGCAGGTCGATTTGTATCAAAGGGTTCAGCCATCACATCACCACCATTAGACACAAGGAGGTCTCTAACTTGATCGCCATCCTGATCTCTGATAAATTGTGGATTATAGAAATTGAACCACCCCTGTTTAGCGCGTTTCTTAATATTGTTTGCTTTGCAAAAGTTCCAAATTACGTTTCCAGTCTTGCCATCGATGGCAAATAATTCTGCCGACCTACCGCCAATGAAAACATCGGGAATACCATCGCCAGAGATTTCTTGAAATATGGCGGATCCAAAAATTTGATCGATGGCCGGTACGTGCCACAGCATCTCTCCTGATTTTCCATCTAAGGCTATAACAGCAGAGTCACATTTGATAAATTCTTCACGACCCGCACCCATCACTACATCCAGGACACCATCACCACTTAAATCAATACATCGTGGGGAAGAAAATGTGCCAATTCCCGGCAGCTCTATCTCCCAGGCCTGGCCCAGGCATGCAGTGCACAGGAGAGCGATCATCGTGGCTGTAAAGAATCCCCTCATAAGTGCGGGTCAATCACTGAATTAATTGAATTAAGAAATACATACAGTAAATCAACTACCTGATGCTACTCACTGTTGGTCGTCGCTGGTTGGAAGACCGAAGGCATGTAACCTATCTCCATTGCTTCCAACTAGGATGGCATGCTCTCTGCCGACCTTGATACTTAGCATACTTTTCACATCAAGAGGAACATAGAAGCCACTTTCCGTTTTGGTCAAAGATTTAAATCGTCCTTGACCCATTCCTAAGAGCACAAGACCATAGCCACCATCTGCACGTGGAGTTTCAACTTCGACATGAAATTGGTTTCCAGCGATTATTAAGTCAAGGTACGGATCATCATCTAGGTTTATCGGCAAGATCGAATTGACGGAGGAAAATTGCGCCTCAACAGGTAATTTATGGGCGGTAAAATTACCATTTCCTTGATTTTCAAAGTAGGTGCTCGCGAAATTGGTAGCTTCTAAATGCAGTGCATTTTCCAATTTATCTTGGCCATAGATCTCGGCCACATTGGATGAAGCGAAGATGTCATAATTTTGAAATTGCTTTTTGAGGGACGGGATTTGTTGAGAGGAACACTCCCTTCCCCGCAGTGGATATTGAATTCCGAAATTATAATAGGTCAGGACCACATCTTTTTGACCATTGCTATCAAAATCATAATGATAAACCTCGAATGGTTCATCTTGGGTAGCATGGTACTTATAGTTCAGTCCCAAATTTCCGGCGATTAGATCTTGATCTCCATCATGGTCCATATCGGCTGAAGCCAGCGAAAACCACCATCCTTTTTCCTGTTCAAGTGTTGGAATTTGTTGTCTCTTAAATTGATCGCCCATATTCTTGAGTATGGTAATCGGCATCCACTCTCCTGCTAACACGATATCTTTGAGACCATCTTGATCATAATCCATCCACAGAGCATCGTTTACCATTCCAATTTGCTGGAGTTCTGGTGCCTGACTGGTTGTTACGTCGACTAAGGTTCCACCATCATTAACAAGGAGAACGGACGAGGCTGGTTCGGGGTAAGACCAGGGTATGTGACGACCCGCTACCAAGAGATCCAGGTCTCCATCACCATCAAAATCGCATGGTGCAACCTGACCTCCGCATCCTGTCATCGATGGCAACCGGTCTGGTGCATGCACAAATGTACCTTGTCCATCATTGAGATAAATTCGATCTTGGTACTGGTCGCTCTCCCTGCGAAATTCATTTCCTCCACTAACCACATAAAGATCTAAATCTTGATCTCCATCAATATCGAAAAAGGTGGAACCCATATCCTCGCGAAGTCGATGCTCATCAAACGTGGTTTGCATATGGGGCTTGAATGCTCCACCTGATTGTTGTAAAAACAACTGACCAGCACTTCCCGAGGCCCCACCGATAAAAACATCTTCTAGACCATCTCCATTCACATCTCCTTTGGAGAGCTTTGGTCCCAGGGTTGACATCTTATGCGGAAGCAATACCTGTTTCGCGTAATCGTCAAATTCGTTCTCGACATGCTGATAATCCAAATCGAGGCCAGTCGTTATCTCCCGCAGTATGGATTGAGATTTCGTCGATTTGACGATGACTGCCGCATCCGATGCGTGCGCGTAAAGCACTTCGAGCACCTGATTGGCCGGTACCTGCTCAATGGTTTGCATTTTGCCATCAGGCCACCTGACAATCACACTATCTACTAGGGTTTGTTGTCCTAATCCGAAATGGGCAATCAGTTCGCTGGTGGAATACATACCTCGTACCGTGGTCATCTCGTAAAACTGCTCATCTCCCTTATTCTTTAACCAAATCTTGGTGCCGACCTGCTGTATGGGAGCCTTGTCAGTGACAAGTTTAATTCTGAGATAATTATTGATTTTCCGGTCTACCGCACGATTTTCATAGACAAAGGCAAAATCGTTGATATTATTAACCACCAGATCCAGGTCACCATCTAAATCCAAATCTGCAAAAGCCGATCCATTTGAAAATGATTTTTGATCCAACCCCCAATCCTGCATTTTTTTGCTAAAGGTTAGATCACCCATATTCCGATAAATATAGTTTGACAATTTCTCTGAGGGCACCAATTTCATGGCTTTGTCGATATCAACCACATCCCAAACATCAATATCAGCTGGAGGATTAGGATTGGACGAAACATATTCAAATAGTTTTTTCTCTAAATATTTTGGAAAAACCTTCGATGCATCATTGTTTCGAATATCCCGCATTAAACCATTCGTAATATATAAATCCTTCCAACCATCATTATCAAAATCAGCAATAAGTGGCGACCAACTCCAATCCGTTTTCGCCACACCTGCCAACTGGGCAATATCTGTAAAATATCCATCGCCTTGATTTAGGTGTAATGTGTTAAACATATATTGGTAATGACCACCATCATTGACCACCTTCCAAAACCGTTTGGGGTTCATGCCGCTCATATTCGCCTTTGATCGATAATTATCTTCGGCAGCCATGTCCACCACGATTAGATCCAAGGTTCCATCGTTATCGATGTCTCCTGCATCGATGCCCATACTACTAAATGAAATATGTGGAGCTCTTTGATAGAGTTCATTGCGAAAACTTCCGTCTCGATTATTAATGAAAATCCAATCTTCGATCCAGAAATCGTTAGCTACGAAAAGATCCGTCCATCCATCCCCATCCAAATCACTAGCAGTAACACTGTTGGGAAAACCCGTCATATTTAGTCCCGCACGTTCTGTCACGTCACTAAATTTGCCATTTTCATTCTCATACAAGCACAGCCTATACTCGGGGCGAATCAATTCATTTTTTTTGAATTTTGAATAATCACCTGGATTGGGGGGTTGATTGCACAAGAATAAATCTAAATCACCATCTAAGTCATAGTCGAGAAAAGTGGCATGCCTGGTACGTTGATCGTTGTCGACTCCATAGTTCTTGGCCTCCTCTGAAAATTTTCCACCACCTAAATTGATGTAAAGTTTATTCCTCCGCAGTTCGGGTAGATCATCATACAATTCACAGGTTACATAAATATCAGTAAGTTGGTCGCCATTGACATCTCCAAAGACCACTCCTGATGACCAGCCTCCATCTTGCTTAATTCCCGCTTTCTTAGTGACATCCTTAAAAACAAAATCACCTTGATTAAAGTAGAGTTTATCTTCAACCAGATTGCCAGCAAAATAGATATCAGGTAGTTCATCACCATTTAAATCACCCACTCCAACCCCAGCACCGCCATAATAGTTTGAATACAGCATGATATTATGATCGGGTTTATCTTCGATCTTGTTGTTGAATTTAATATGGGTATGATCAGGTGTTCGCAACAAGAAAAGGGTTCCTCCACCAGGCAGGCTGGACCAGGAAAATCCTAGCAGTGCCACCCCCAGCATCCCAAGACCATATTTGATCAATGTCGTCATCAATTATTATACGTTTCTGTCGACTCAAAAAGCATGAGATCGGCATTATTTCTTGCCACCAAGAGTGATTTCTTTCCCGCTATGTTAAACATTTTTGCATCTCGTATTTCTCCTTTAATATTGAATCCTGAGTCGCGTGCACTGACTGCCTCAAAGTCTCCCCCCACCAGTCCTTTCAGCAGCAATCCCCGTCCAGCAGCATGCCTTCCCACTTGTGGTTTAAGGTTGTAAAAATTACCTCCCAGCCAAATGTCCAACCTACCATCATCCGTGAGGTCTTCTACCAAAATCGCAAAAATAGGAGTTATCTGCGCCTCAATAGGGAGCGGTGAAAGTTTCCAACTGGAACTATCATTCCAAAGAATAGAGGAGCTCAAAGTTGTAACTTCGAAGGCGAAACTTTGCTCTCTCACCTCCGCTGGAAACAATGTCTCGTAAGTCTGTTTCGCATAATCCTCATGCTTTAGGGATTGCTTACGCAGATATGGAAGTTGCTTGGTCAATTCATTCTTCGTGGCAAAGGGATATGGTTTGTCATCCAGTGGTGCGTACCAATTGACAATAAATTCAGTTTTTCTATTCTGATCATAATCATTGGTAAACATGGTCAAGGGTCTCTGCTGGGTAGCCGTAAGTTTACAGTTTTCACCCCAATTGCCGACTACGAAATCTGGATCACCATCTTCATCAAAATCGCCAGCCGCAATGCTGCGCCACCAGCCAGCTGAATTTGGGATGGGTCCGGCACCGGAAAGGGTCCCGGCAATATTCGTAAAAACATGAATGCCCATCCAATCGCCCACGACAACCAGGTCGTTATCGCGATCCCCATCCACATCAGACCAGATGGCATCAGTGACCATACCCACACCAGCAAGTTCATCTGGTGTTACATCCTCCCAGACCCCATTGCTATTCTTGAATAAATAATTGCGTGGGGGTAGGCCGTAGTTGCCAGGAATGGTCCGGGCTCCGATAAAGAGGTCAGCATCTCCATCGGCATCTATATCAGAGGCTTCGAGGGTAGAGAAATTGCCTATCACTTGGGGAATTTTTTGCGAGATGTCCATCTTAAAATTGCCCTGGCCATCATTTTCATAGTAACGCAATACAAATAGCTGATTACCACCCTGGTATTGATTGCCCCCAGAACCAATCAACACGTCTTGATCACCATCACCATCAAAATCTAAAAATGTACCACAGGTACTTTCAAAAGCTTTTGCAGCATCAAAACTGGCACTTGACTGTTGAGTGAAGCCGCCACTCGCTGTCTGAAAAAATAATTTATCTGCATCATTGTGTGCTCCCAATAAAATAAAATCTTCCCTGCCGTCACCATTCGCATCTCCTTTGACAATGGCCGGACCTTCGGTGGAAAGCATCTGTAAGAGCAAGCCTTCGTGATCAAAATCGTTGTACCGATTTTCGATATGCTGAATATCGCCTTGTAGGGCAGATTTTGTAACCTCTCGAAAAAGAGGATTTTCGGCCATCTCCTCCGCTTCGATTAACTGCGCCTCTGCGTAATTGACCGTGACTACTTGGTTGGCTTTCACATTCTCGATCACCTGACTCTTTTGATCTGGCCAGTGGATGGTCATCTCCGAAACGGTTGCCTCGTTTCCCAAACCAAAAATCAAATGTGGTTCGACCGAACTTTGGAAGCCTCGTGTATTAAAATTCTGCAAGGTTTGAATCCCTTGATCGGTCCTGATCTTGACGGCGGCACCAATCCCAAAGGGGTTTTTTACCGGACCTATAAATTTAATTTTCAGATAATTATTTTGGGTCTTTTCCGCCTCATTGCGGTAGATAAAAGCTGGCATGTTTACATTATTCACCACCAAGTCATGATCACCGTCATTGTCCAAATCGGCATACGCGGCTCCATTGCTAAATGATGGTGTGGCCAACCCTAATTCAATGGACTCGTTAGAAAATCTTAGGCCGCTAAGATTTTTAAAAGCGTAATTGCGCAAAGGTTTGGAAGGCATTTTTGCAACCAGTGGATCAATATCCAAGGTTTCATCCCGGGCAATTTTTTGATAGATGTCGTTACCCACCAAAAAGTCTCGAAAATCCATGTACATCAAATCGCGCTGTAATCCATTGCTGACGAACAGATCTTTCCAGCCATCATTTTCAAAATCGAAAAAAGATGCTCCCCAACTCCAGTCGGTGGCTCCTACTCCACTCAACATGGCAATTTCTTGAAAATGACCGTTGCCATCATTGAGATGAAGACAATTTTGACCAATTTGATAGTGATAATTGGCGCGATACTTTATATCCTCCAGGTGGTAAGGATCAAAGGCAGACATTGCCTTCAGCCGGTAGTTGTCGGCAGCTAGCATATCTGTCGAAATGATTTCTGGCACACCGTCATTATTGATATCGCCGAGATCGCCTCCCATACTTGAAATTGAACAAAAGTCAATTCGGTTGATCAGGTCTTCCTGGAAGGTGCCGTCGCCCAGGTTAATATATAAATAGTCTCGCTCCCAGAAATCATTGCTGATATAAATATCGGGTAGATGATCCTGATTTATATCTCCGATCACAGCACCCAACCCAAAACCAATCACACTACTGTAGATGCCTGCCTCGAGGGTAACATCGGTAAATCTTCCATCGTCATTGCGGAATAATTTGTCTCCCGCAAGTGGATCAGGTTGGTCACGCATGCTCCGGAATAGTTCAATCTTACTGGGATCTTTGAAACTATTATTTAAAAGATAACAATCTAAGTCACCATCGGCATCGTAATCGAAAAATGCAGCTTGGGTGGAGTATCCTTCATTATTCAATCCGAATTCTGCGGCTTTTTCACTAAAAGTTAAGTCACCATTATTAATAAAGAGTTCATTTTCTTTATTGTCTCCCTGGATATCGCCGGAATTGCTGACATAAATGTCCAGCCAGCCATCGGCATTGACATCGGCCATGGTTACGCCGGTACTCCAAGCACGCTGTCCCGCTACGGTTGCCGATGCAGTGATGTCTTCAAAGGTGAAATCGCCGCGGTTCAGATATAACTTATTCTGCTCAAGATTCGCCGTTAGGTAGATGTCCGATAGTCCGTCATTGTTGATATCGCCAATGGCAACACCTCCTCCGTTATAAAAATTGCGATAGGTGAGAATATTAAAGTCATCACGGTCTTTGACGGAGTTGCGAAAGGTTATTTTGGTATGCGTTGAGTCTAATAACTGGAAGAAAGTTCGGGTAACTTTTGGGCCATCAACATTCGTGGAGAATTGCTGTGAGCACCCCCAAGTGAATAATGCCATTGCCAGAAAGGATTTGTATACTGGATTGAGATCTAATCCTTTATTCTTCATTTTGTGCCGGTAAATTGATGCAAATATTATCTTGGTTTATGTTGGCCAAAGGTCAATATATCCCATTTCCATGGCTACCCATATAAGCGCCCCATCTGGGCTCCCTTCTACAACGAATATGGGTACCTAATCGTTTCACGATCATGCCTTGATATTTTCGAATATCTGCATGGTTAAAATATTGGCTATAGATGATGTCAAGGTAGCCATCTGATTCCAGGTCTCCGATCCAAGGTGTAGAAAATATATTGCGAAATCGATCCTTTTGCTCAATGACTTGCACCGCATTTCGATTAAAATCAAGGGCTATGAGCTGAGTCTGCATGGATGGCGGAGATAAGGTGTCTTCTGAAAAGGTGAAGTCACAATCGTACTGATTGAGGCTCATAATAGCTTCATCTACGCCATCGCGATCGAGGTCGTAAACCACGGCCGATGACAATGCATAGCAACCTACGGAGTCTTGATAGATCACCTCACCATTTTTACCATCTAAGACCAATTGCATGGAGATGGAATAGGCGGGCCAGACCCCTTTGCAAAGCAAAAACAAAGCATCTGGCACGTCATCTTTATTAAATTGGCCAATGGCTGGTGTACTGCTTACCTCGTAGCCCTCAAAGGTTTTTTGCCACAGGTCCTGCTGGTTAGCAATATCGGAAATGGTGATTTTACCACCATGAGAGACTGACACAACATCGAGATTTCCATCTCCATTGATATCTACCGCAGCTGGTGGCGCTATAAATCCATGGGTAGCTTGACTGACCAGTTTAGTAGACGATTTGAGATCTTGGGATAGAAGCGACGACAGGCTGCAGAAGAATAGCGATCCGCCTAGGGTCTCACCACCCGTACCAAATACGATGATTGGCTCTGCTTGATCTCGCTGATGGAAGCAAATGGGCGACATGTACGATTCGTTGCCGTCAGGCATGGTATCGGCAGCAATCACTGAACCATCTACGGGATTTAGTAGCATTAAGACACCGGGATATCGATCTTCGGTGGAATTGGCTGCTGCGTTCCAATTGCCCCCATTCACAATGAGAAGTTCATCAATATCGTCGCCATTTTGGTCCGGTACTAAGACGCTGTTATAAAAATTATAACGGGCATACTTCAAAATCGAGTCATTCTCAAAATGGTATTCGTATGACCATAGCTGCTCACCGCTTTTGCCATCGAGACCAACCAAAAAATGGCCACGCCCCCCGATGAAAACATCGAGCACTTCATCTCCATTAACATCCAGAAAAGTTGGAGAACCCACCACATGTGCTGTAGCAGGAGCTTGCCAGAGCAGTGCTCCATCCGTCCCGTCTAGGGCAACAATACCTTGCTCGACGTCTGACATTTCTGCTTGTCCAGCACCCATCACGATGTCCTTGACCCCATCGCCATTTAAGTCAACCACCCGGGGCGATGATTGAGAGCCTATTTGATACAGGGATTTCTCCCAAAGAAGCTCCGTCTTTTTGGTGCGACATGACATTAAAAGCGACAGGCTTAGTGCCATTATCATGACAAAACCTCGGAATCTAAGGCTCCCTAGTTTCATAGCCATACGAAGGAATTCATCATCTAAAATACAAGAGCGGTGTCGATCTCCACCAACACCGCTCTTTTATATTCAAAGCGTAGGATTTATCAATCGCTTAATTGACATCCCACCAAACTCTCGTTTTAACATCATCGGGTAAGGTACCGCCAGTAGCTAGATTTGGGTTTAGAGAAGCTTCTACGGTATTGTACTCGATTCTTCGGAAGATGGTGCCACCAGAAACATTACCGGGATAATTGACCGGAGTCAACTCTGGAATGCCCGTTCGACGCCAATTGCTATAAGCTTCGTACCATTGCATAAAGTTGGCAGCCCATGATTGTTCATTAATCATCACATCTGTTCCATCAAATGGATTAGCAGCCAGATAGGCATCAACTTCTTCATCCGATACTGCCAATGATTCATCAAAGATGACCCACTGCTGTAGGGCATTCTTCACACCTTGATTAAAATGCGCAGCGGCATCACCGGATCCCCATCCTTTTACTGCTGCCTCGGCAGCGAGAAACTGTGCTTCGGCCGCATTCATAAGGATAAATGGATCATCCACATCCAACATAAGCGGATTAAGCCTTGAGAATTGCTCCTCGCGACTTACTGCTTCCGTCTGGCCCAAGTATTCCTTCATCGTTTCCGCATCATAACCATGCGGCATACCGACTTGATCTGCGGGTTCGGTAAGATAAGGTCCACCCCAAATTCCGCGTACGGCGTAAATGCGCACTCGAGGATCGTTACGCTCTTGCAACCAATCCAACAAAGTTTTACTGATCATGTTATTCGCGCCCCAATCGTCGGGTATCAAAGCTCGTGAGATGCCATTTTGATTAAACCACTGACTTGGACCAGAAGCCATGGGTACGATGGCACTGTCATCATTTGTTTCCATGATCCCTCCAGCCAATGCCTTCTGTACAAAGGATTGAGCCGTACCAGGATCTACATTAGATATACGCATCGCCAATCGCAGCATCAAAGAATTAGCAAGTTTTTTCCACTTGGCAAAATCGCCGCCATAGTAGATGTCAGCTCCGCCCACTTCGTCAGATCCTGTGCCAATGGTTGCAGCCGCAGTCTCTAGTTTGGCTAACATGTCCTTGTAAATCGATTCTTGAGAATCAAATGCTGGAAAGAACACACCACTGACACCTTGATTAGCTTCGGAGTACGGCACATTTCCATACAGATCCGTCATGACATGCATGGGCAAAATGTAAAGTACCTGTGCCATGTGATGTAAATTCACCATTTCAGGATTCAACCCTTCAGGACCAGTTTGTCTGATCACTTCTGCTATCGGCTTCAGCGAAGTCTCATAAACGCGATCCATATAAGCATTAAAGCTATCGAGGTGTCGAAAGTATTTATCGCCAACACCGCGCTCGCCTCCTACTTGCATGGTGGCCATATGTTGAATCAAGCCTGAAGCAATATTTAAATGTACCCGGCCATTGACATATCGGTTTTCAGCTGCCCATACTTGGCCTTCGGTAAAGACAAACCGCCAATCCAACGAATTGGCTTGGGTGGGATTGATGTTTAATTCTACCAGCTCATCTGTATCGCATGAAACCAGTGGAATCATAAACAAGACTCCCAATATGAAATATTTATTGATTTGTTTCATAAGTAAATATCCATTTAAAAATTAGAAACCAAGTTTTAGATTAAGGCCATAAGTTCTGGTTTGTGGCAACCCGTAATAGTCAAGTCCTTGTGCATTGGAGTTGTGGTAGGTTGACTCAGCATCCACGTTTTCAATGTCATCAAAGAGCACCAGCAGGTTACGGCCTACAAAAGATAGACGTGCCGTAGTCAGTGGTGTGTTTGACAAGACGGATTGTGGGAAATTATAGCCAATACTGATCTGACGCAATTTTGCAAAGGTTGCATCTCTAATGAAGCGATCAGAAAGCTGTGAATACGCACCATAGAAACCTGCAATCTCAGTTTCATCTAAAGATTTGGTAAAGCTGTTACCCTCAGGATCAACACCGGTCACGGTGACAGATTCTCGACCATTGGCAACAATACCAGGTGCGGTCCAAGCCTCCGTAGTCATTTTATGTTGACCATTACTCAATAGACGCACATTGGTTCCAGAGTAGATGTCACCACCTGTTTTGAAATCAATTAAGAAATCAAAATAAAAGCCTTTCCAGCTAAAACTATTGTTCAAACCACTGGTGAAACGATGCACACCATTACCCAAAATCGAGGTTGTGGTAGTTCGAATTGGTTGTCCGTTATCCGGATTGAATACGGGTGTTCCATTGATGAACTGTTGGGTAAAGCCAGTAATACTACCAAAGCGTTCTCCGACCACATGATCAATAAACGCCCAACGGGTACGGGGCTGACCCAGGTTTCCATCCACTCGGATTTGGTCCAGACCTTCAGATAAGCTCACTACTTCACTGTTGTTAAACGCTAAGTTTAAGCTTACATCCCAGGTGAAATCTTGCTTCTGTATGGGTGTGCCAGTCAAGAGTAGTTCCACTCCGTTGTTGGCAATTTCGCCGATGTTAACAACTGTCCCACTGAAACCAGAGCTTTCAGCAATGGATGCACTTAAGATGTCATCTGTAGTTGTCTGATCATAGAAGGTGAAGTCAACACCCAATCTATTGTTAAAAAATCGTAAATCAAGACCGACCTCAAATTCAGAGGATGTCAAGGGTCGTAAATCCGCATTTGGCACGGATGACTGAACAATATTCGCGTTAGGTTGTCCAAGGTGACCCTGGCCAAGCCGGTAGGTGAGTGCCAAACGATAGGGATCGGTATCACCACCCACTTCTGCCCATGAAGCTCTCAATTTTCCAAAGGTGAGGAAGCTGTTAGCAGGTAGGTTGAGTAACTCTGTGAAGATCAAGCTACCTCCCACCGATGGATAAAGGATGTCATTGGTTTCTGGCGCCAATGTAGAGAAGTAGTCTTGTCTAGCGGTAGCCGTCAGATAGATGAAGTCCTTGAAACCCACAGTTGCAGAACCAAATATCGAGTTGATTCCCTCTTCGCTCAGGCCATAGCCGATTGATTGGTTGGCCAGATTCGAAACCGTATTAAAGAATGGAATGTTGAAACTACTACCAGTAAGTGCCAATGTTTCACTCGATCTACGCATGCGGTTGCCACCGACAAATGCCTGGACAGAGATGTCACCAAATCGGTCATCATAGCCCAACATTGCCTCCAGGTTCACCTCGCGGATTCGTCGCTCACGTTCTTGCATACTTCCTCGGCGCTGATACCCAGTACCAAAGGGTGTCAAATCAGATTCACGACGTGTGTACCAGTCCATACTAAATCGACCCTGAACGTAAAGAAAATCAGTAAGATTCACCTTAGCTACTTGAGAGGCAATCACACGATCCCTCGTATCATCGTTGCTAAACTGATAGGCTGCCCACCATGGGTTTTGATTCCAAAGATTGGCAGAAATCTGATATTCCTCTCCTGGGGCTTTACCATCTTGAGGGATGTTGTCGGCTGTCACCGCTCCCAATTTATCTGGATCACCCCTCAGATCATTTACGTCGTAACTGGCTGGCAATCTAACCAGACCTTGAAATCCATTACCTGGTGAATCGGCAATTCGCGGTCGATTTTCAGCCAACTCATGTGAGTATAACACCTTACTGCTGATCTCTAGCACTTTGCCAAAATTGCCTGTATAAGACATACTGACGTTCTGGCGGTCAAAGCCCGCATTGGGGATGATGCTATTGCTACGCAAATCTGAAAGATTCAGTCGAATGCGATGATCTTCATTTCCACCGGTAAAACCAACGGTGTTGGTCCAAGTTGTTCCGGTTCGGTAGTAGGCATCGAGATTGTCATAAGTCTTAAAGACATAAGGTCTGCTTACCCCATCAAATTGTGGCACAGAACTTCCATCAAGACGGGCACCCCACATACTATTTTGTTGCCAGGCTTCCTCCGGAGTAGCTGGAGCTCGTCCTTCACGGCCCTGACCAAATTCTTCCTGCAATTCAAAATGGTTGAAAAAAGTCTCAGCGACAAAGTTTGAGTTGACCTCAATGCCAAGTCCCTTTTTGCTTTTACCGGATTTGGTCGTAATCAAGATCACCCCATTGGATGCCCTTGATCCATACAAAGCAGCGGCATTAGCACCTTTAAGCACCGAAATGGTCTCAATGTCATCGGGGTTAATACTAGAGGTACCATCACCCTCATCGGCACCGCCCCAAAGGCCAGCTTGCCCAAATCCTGAGTTATCTAATGGTACACCATCCACCACATATAGTGGTTGGTTGTTTCCTCCCAGGGAGGTGTTTCCACGAATGATCACACGACTGGATCCCGCCGGACCGGAAGCTACGGAGCTAACATTTACACCGGCAACCTTACCTGCAAGTGCATTAGCTACGTTCAATTCTCGAGCTTCCTGAAATCCCTCTCCATCCACCTCCGTAACAGAGTAGTTGAGTGCCTTCTTGTCTCTTTCAAGACCCAGGGCCGTTACCACAACTTCATCCAAGGCAACACCAGGAGATAAGATAACGTTGATCGTGTTGTCACTTCCCACCGTCATCTCTGTAGATGTATAGCCGGTGTAGCTAAATACTAAGACAGCACCTTCAGGTGCACTTAGTGAGTAGCTTCCATCAAAGTCAGTGGCGGTTCCGGTATCTGTACCCTTCACCAAGACTGAAACCCCAATCAGAGGTTCGCCGTCTTCAGATCCAGTCACAACACCGCTGACGTCCATGTTTTGACCGATGGCCAAATGACAGAGCGCCATAAACACCAAAATCAAAAAGTAGTTTTGTTTCATATGGCAGTAGATTGTTTTGAAAAAAAAGTAAAAATCTAATATTGTATGGATAGGGGTGTACAACCCCCATTTTTCGCGGAAATTTAGTAAAATAATCTGTCAATCAGCCCAAGAATTGCCCTTCTAAATTCATAACAATTTAATTGTGATTTACCAGTTGTTGATCAAATCTGAGGTAGGATGCGATCTATTATAAAGTAGATCGTGGATTGGTGTAATTTGCATCTTTTTAACGCTGTACGATACAGATCGGCTGCTACCGACCCTCTAAAAACTTTCTAACTTTCCAGAATCAAATCAATCGACCGAGACCATGTATCGCACGCTTATCATTTGCCTACTTCTCTTAATTACCGGTACTTTCGCGTTTGCTCAGACCAAATCAATCAGATTTTCGGCACCGCTCGAAGCGGCAGATGCCAATTCAGTCGGTATGTCGTCGGAAAGACTTGCCCGGATTGACCAAATGTGTCAAAGGGCTATTGAAGACAAAACAATACCCGGAGTAGTTGCTCTGGTGGCACGACGAGGCAAAATTGTGTTTCACAAGGCTTTTGGATCAGCCGATGCTGCAGGGAATCGAGACCTCAAAATAGACGACATTTTTCGCATTGCTTCCCAGACTAAGGCCATCACATCTACTGCAGTGATGATGTTGTGGGAGGAGGGCCTCTTTCAACTCGACGACCCGATCTCAAAGTTTATTCCCGAATTTGCCAGCCCCCAGGTGCTTACCTCCTTTAGTTACCAAGACACAACCTACCGAAGTAGGCCAGCCGATCAGGAGATAACGATCCGTCACTTGTTGACCCATACCTCGGGTATTGGTTACGGAGTAATCGATGGAGATGAGCGGATGAAAATGATCTACCACAAAGCTGGTATCACTGATTTATTCACAACAGAAGCCATCACCATTGAAGAAAGTGTCAAGAAGTTGGCTAAATTACCCCTGCACCACGATCCGGGAGATAAATTCACCTACAGCGAGGGATTAGACGTGCTGGGTTATTTTATTGAAATCATTTCGGGAATGCCCTTTGACCGGTTTCTCAGGGAACGATTGTTCGATCCACTGGGGATGGATGATACCTACTTCTACCTTCCCGAATCGCATCACGAACGACTAGTCACCGTGCAAACCATGGAAGATGGCACCTGGCTACGATATCCAAATACCTTTTACGACACCGACTATCCCATCAAAGGTGCGAAGACCTTTTTCTCCGGGGGAGCCGGCCTCTCCAGCACCGCGAAAGACTACGCTACTTTTCTACAAATGTACCTGAACATGGGTGAACTGGGAGGAGTTCGAATCTTGAGCCGAACAACCATCGAGTCCATGATGGCCAATCAAATAGGAGATCTCTGGGAGGGCAATGGCCAATACTATGGCTTGGCCTTTGGCATAGTAGATGAACTCGGCCAAAGTAAAGGGGGCATTGGCAGTATCGGGACCTTCGATTGGGGCGGATATTTTAATACTCAATACTTTGCGGATCCGAAAGAAGAATTGATCGGCATTCTCATGAAGCAAACCCAAGGAATATCCGATCCTACCGGATGGAAGTTTCGCCTCTTGGTGGGGCAAGCCGTGGACGATTAGAGATTGGGGAGATTGGAAAGATTGGGGAGATTGGAAAGATTGGAAAGATTGGGGAGATTGGAAAGATTGGGGGCCGCGTCTCAAATCCTGACAAAACGTGAGTTAAAGACCTTTTTGAGACGAGGAAACGAGTCGCAAAAAGAGTGACTGATGCGACTCGTTCAACAAATTATAATCCCATGAACATATCCAAAAACGATATTTCTTGACGGGTATCTAGGACCTACCCGATTTTTTACTTTGATATGTTAAATTTCTATGATTTGAGTCAGGACTCCAAATACAAAAAAGGTACAATGTAACATATATTTTTTTATAATATGTTTATGTACACAACTCAGCTCCCTGTACATAGCATGGGTTCTACTTCGTACAAAGCTATATTGTTACATATTAAATTCTATCTATTTGAATATTGAGATGGACTTTCCAATGCCCATAGCGATCTTTTGCCGCATGGTTTCCTCATCATCGCTTTCAAAATCTATGTCGGCAAACCATTCTCGGTAATCAATGGCTAACGGAATCGACAGTTTGGAACCACGCGACTTATTGAGATCGATAGATAGCTCGATGGGTATGGATGGTGATGCCGCTGCACGAAGCAATAAGGTATCCCTCCGCATCGTATCTGCCACCATTTGCAGGTGGTACTGTAAGTAACCCAAATCATCATTCCACAGCGAATTACCAGTCGTATCTAGAGGGTGCGAATCCTCCTCAAACATGGTTGATTGCGCTTCGATCTCCGGTGGGTTCAAACCTACACTAAAGCGTACGGCATGAAAGTCGCCGGCAGCGAGAAAATCTCCCACGGGAAATTCAAATCCCGATCGACTCAGGTGGGTCACATCATCTGGTTGGGGTACAATCATCGAACCTTGATTAATGTCAATCATCTCGTCAACGGTGATCCAATCAGAGCCCTGGGCAACCATCACATCGGAAAAATAAAAGTCAATTTGCAAGGGAGTGAAGCCTTGTCCTCTCTGATTATAGTAGACTCGATTCAGGTCGAAATTGATTGTATCGTACAAATGCTTGAGGGTAAATGTCAAAGCGGGATATTCACAGCAACAATTCACATCAGCATCAATTTCAAAGTTTGATGCCAAGGCATCCAAACATCCTTCTCGTTGTTCGTAGCAGCTACCTAATCCCAATGCAAAAGAAAGGAATATGGCCAGCTTAAGACTGCGTCGCATCATCCTTCTTCAATTCGTCCATTATTTTCCGTGCAATATTCTTTACCTGAACAGAAAATTCTTTATTAATAATCCAATGAAAATAATCTTTGTCTTCTCTAAACACATCTTTGACAACCTTTCCTTGATAGCGGCCAAAATTAAATATAATCTCACCCTGACGATTATATTTTAGCCGCTGTGTCACATCAAGCACTTTTGTGTCATTTGTGAATTCATGCAGCACCCGCATATCATTTTTGATCGGTGCTTCCAAGACACCTTCATCATCCACGAGGTCTTGGTCCTTATACTTAATCAATTGACCTTTGAGCACATTAATGGTCGCGTCGACATCCGCCATCGCATCATGAGCATTTTCCATTCCGGTACCGCAGTAAAAACGATGTGCTGCCTTTAGGGACCTGGGTTCCATGCGGTAAAAAATTCTTTGGACATCGATAAGATGCCGCCGGTCAATTTCGAAATCAAAACCCGCTCTAGCAAATTCCTCCATCAAAATGGGCACATCAAAGCGATTGCTGTTGTAGCCCGCTAAATCTGCATCACCAATGAAATCAAAAATGTCTTTGGCAATCTGGGGAAAGGTTGGTTTATTGCGCAGTATGTCGGCCGTAATACCCGTAATTTCTATCGCCTCTTCAGAAATTGGAATTCCGGGATTCACATAACTCATATAAGAAGCTGGTGGCTTACCGTTGGCAAAATATTTCTTGATTGCAATCTGAATAATGCGGTCTCTGATTACATGTAGCCCTGTTGCTTCGACATCGAAAAAACATAAATCCCTCTTCAGAGAAAATTCCATAATTTCTAGTTTAGATATTCGATTTTACAGGAGGTCGCTTCAAAGTATTTAGGAAGACCGGTTCCCTCTTGATAAATTAAGATTCCTTCCACTTCTGGAATTTTTTCAATCAATTGTTTGGCCAGTGGATACCCCATAGCCATACATGCCGTCGCCAAAGCATCTGCCTGCGTACAATCCACCATGATGATCGACGCACTCAACAAAGTATTCCGCTCATAGTAGCCACTCTTCGGATTGATGGTGTGAGAGATAAATTGTCCATCGACTTCATAAAAATTTCGATAATTACCAGAGGTAGCAATGGCACGATTGTCTAAATGAACGATTAAGTCAAAGGATGTGGCTGCGGCATTAGTGTCAGGCGTAGCAATGCCAATCTTCCAGGGTACACCAGATGCATTCACACCCGCTGCTCTGTTTTCACCACCTATGTCGATGAAAAAATTTTTCACCTTATGCTCCAATAAAAACTGTGCTATTTGATCCACGGCATAGCCCTTGGCTATCGCACTAAAATCCAATTGCATGGAAGCCAACTCCTTGGTCACCTTGAATGGTGTACCATCCATCAGATTTATTTTGTCGAAGCCAACGAGAGCAACCAGGCTGTCTACGACAGTAGAATCAACAATGCCCCGCTCGGTGCGGTCTTGGTATCCGAATCCCCAATAATTAACTAGTGGCATCACAGTAGGATCAAAAAATCCATCGGTGATTTCATAAATTGATTTGGCAATCGCCAAGTTTTCGTAAAAGAACTCGGCCAGTTTTTCGCTTTCAATGCTATCGCTCGTAATTCCATCGCTATTGCGATTAAATCTGCTAATTACCGAGCTTGGATCGTAGGTGGATAACGCCTTATTTAAATCATCCAAGATTATTTCGATATCTGCAACCTCAACGGCTCGTTTGGCAGGTTGATATTTCACGGCATAATAAGTGCCCATGGTTTGCCCGACCATCTCCTGGTAACCGAGTTCAGCCGGAGGCTGGCAACCTAGGGCCACACAGCAGATCAAATAAATATAGCTTGGTACTCGCATGTACTACATTAAACCCTCTTCAATTGCCTCCTCCTTGATGCCGTGAAGTTGGATGGGCTTTTTCTTCTTCCTTAAGCGCATATTGAGAAATTCAACCAATAAAGAAAAAGTTATGGCAAAGTAGAGATAACCCTTGGGAACCGAACCAATTTCGGCACCGAGTATTTTAGCATGGGCAAGATGGGCACCTTCGGCAATCAACATAAACCCGATGAGAATGAGAAAGGCCAGGCCTAACATTTGAATGCTTGGATGCTTGTTGACAAACCTACCTACCGGCACTGCAAAGGCCATCATCACCAATACTGAAATAACAACGGCGATAATCATGATGACTAAAGCTCCGGATAAGCCATTGGTCATACCTACTGCTGTTAAAATACTGTCAAATGAGAAGACAATATTGATTAGGGTAATTTGTAAAATGGCATTCGTAAGACTGTCTTTTCCTTTGTTGGCTTCACCGGCATGATGTTCATGACCTTCTAATTTATGATGAATCTCCGTCGTGCTTTTGTAGAGCAGAAATATTCCTCCAACTATCAAAATGACGCTTTGACCACTAAAGGCTGCGGAAATGAAATTTGAATCAAAGGTAATCCAAGCTTCTTGCATGGCAATCAGCCAAGAAATCCCAAACAGCAAAACAATCCTCAAAACCATCGCTAGGACCAGCCCAATGTTGGTGGCTTTCCGCTGCTGATCTTTAGGCAGTCTTCCCGCACTGATGGAGATAAAAATGATATTATCTACCCCCAAGACAATTTCCAAAAAAGTAAGGGTAAGCAAGCTAGCCCATACCTCGGGAGATCCTAAATCAGGCCATATGATTGCACTAAACATCTATCTTTGAAGCTTATATGAGATCGCAAAAATATAAAAATACCGACCATGCCAGTCGCGGGGCAGAAGACAGTACCAGGGGTCCAAAATATCGACGATTGACCCAGACAGAACTAGCGTCTTTGAGACCAGAATTTGTACAATTTTTAGCAAGTCGCGGTATTCCAGCAGCCGACTGGGTTCAGCTTAAGGAAGCCGCACCAGATAAGGTCGAAGCATTGATTATCTTATTTAGCGACATCGTTTTGGAAAAGATCTTGACGGAGGTCAATCTCGTTGAATCTCGCAATGACCATGAAATCATGCTCTACCAGTTTGAAGAGCAAAAGATCAAATTGCGAGGTATCCGCTGGCAAGGCGATGGAACCATTACGGGTGAAAGCTTGAAAGATACCTCTGACCTTACCAGGCTCCTCCATGAAGGAAATGCCAAGGTGCAGCTGATCAGTGCAGAGAAATCGATCCAAGATGCCAAACCGAGCGAGGTCTTTACCCTTCTGACCAAAGGCTGTCTGATGTCAAAAAATCAAGATCTATTTTTGTTACTGGACAAACTTAGTCGAGATAAAAGCTAAAGTGGTCCATCTTACGTTATTAGAAGTAAGATTCGCAAACCAAAGCAAATTCTATGAAATACCTCATACTAACTTGGCTCCTAGCCATCTCATTTTTGACCTCAGCGCAGGAGAAAAACTTTGTTCTGGTAGAACATTTTACCAACACTCCATGTCCCATATGTGCCAACAACAACCCTAAGATCTACCGGGTGATCGACCGCAACATAGATCGAGTGCATCACATCAGCATCCACACCAGCACGCCTTATCCAAGTTGTGTGCTGCACAATTTTAATGCTGCTGACAATGGTGCACGGCAAGAATATTATGATGTGATCAGCACACCCCGTGTTTACATCAACGGCAAGGTATCCAGTGCCTCACAGGAGGCCATATTCGAAGCCGATTTACAGGAAGCGATGAATGTGCCACGGCCGCTGGATATACAAGTTGAAGAAATTGGTGATGGAACCAATCGGCAGGTCAAAGTAGCCATTCGCACCAATGTGTCTACCGAACCTTCAAATCATCGACTTTTTGTAGCGGTAGTCGAACGAGTTGTGGAATACAATGCACCCAATGGGGAGCACCTGCATCGCGACGTGCTGCGCGATTTTGTGACCGAACCAAGTGGAGATCCTCTTACACTTCCCGAAGCGGGTCAGACAAGCAATCTAGACTTTGACATCACCATTCCCGGAGGTGTTGCGATCGATGAGGCTTACATTCTGGTATATGTGCAAGATCTGGACACCAGGGAGATTTTGGGATCTGCCGTGAAGGGAGAGGCAACTTCGGGGCAAGTGGACTTGAGTCAGCAATTGGGTATGCAGATCTACCCAAATCCTGCTACTGACGTCTTACAAGTATCGTTTGAAGGGGTCCAAAAATTATCCAGCTGCGACATAATGACCTTGACGGGTAAGCAAATCAAGAGCCAGGTACTTAACAAATCTCTCAATCAAACAGAAGTGGACACAAGATCCTTAGTACCAGGCAATTACATCCTCGTGGTACATTTGGAGATGGGTCAAGCAAGTATGCCATTTGTGAAGAAATAACAGACAGAAAAAGAAATTTTTACTTTTTTGCTCCAAAATTTGGAAAAAAGAAAAAATTTTAACACATGTTAACACTGTGCGATAATCTATTCACTGCCTGTGATATACAGATTAAATATTTCTGTAATAGTGGGCACAAGTAGGGCGGACTACAATATTGGTAGCATTATTGCTAAGGTTGATGTGTAATGAATTCCCGTCTTTCCATTTTGGGATTACTATTTTGAGGAGGGTTAAGTTCTGAAGGATTTAACCCTTTTTTTATGCACCAGTTTAGAGGTCAACGATGACCTCAAATAGAACCTCGGGATGTTGTGACCCTCCCACCATGGCATTGAGCACTTCAAATTTCAGATCGAACGACTCCTGCTGTTGTTTTGTTTTTACTAAAATTCTTAGCTGCCCTTGTGCGGGAAGCGTGACGACATCGCCCTCATCGTGAAAGTTAAAGTCACTGCGGTTTCTCAATAAGTAAGTTGCATCCGAACTATTCACCAATGTCACCTGAGCGACTGAAGATGGACCTTGGTAAGTGGCCTTGCCAAGCTTAATGCTCGCTTCAATCAGGGGCACTACATGTTCGGCTTTTCCCACTAACAGATTCTTAAACCAGGCAATGGTTCGACCGGCAAACATCGCCTCCTTAATCGATGTCTCAGATTTTTCCTTTGCCAATACCAACAACATCGGACGGTGTCCACCATTAGCTATATCGTATTGCCAATCGACAAGGCCATGGATGTCTGAAGTCCCAATTACGGTCAGGTTGTGATTTAAAGCAATGTCTAGGGCCTCGTCTGAGTACGTCAGGTCATTGACCACTTCAATGCCATGCAATAGTCCTTCATCTATCAACATCCGATGTAGATCCGTCAGTTCGGCTACTCCATCTTCCTTTTGAGCAATCCAATTAGGATGATTCCAAAAGACAAACCCTCCTTGATTTTTGACCTCGCGATATGCCGCAATGGAATCCTTGATGTTAAGTTTATTTGCATCCTTGATAAAAATCGCGTTGGCATGACCAGGCGGAAGGTTCCGCGTAATTTCGGCTCCGTGGATAATCAGTAAATCAAAGGCCTTCGCTTGTTCTCGCGCAATTTCATAGGATCGATTTCGATCTTGATGCGGCATATCTGCGGCATGTGGCTGGTATTCTAAATGTTCGGTCAACGATATCGCATCTAAGCCATCTCTAACTGCCTCTTCCACCCTTATGTTGGGCCAAACTGAACCATCAGAAAAAACGGTATGAATATGAAAGTCACATTTTAGGGTCAGGAAATCAGTGGTGTTTGGGAAAGTGATTTCCCTTGTTTGCTTTTGGGCCGATGCCAAATAGGGAGCCAGCAGAAGCAGAAAAATGTTGATCAACCGCATGTTGTTTTTTTTACGACGCAGGAATGTAGTCAATTTTCTAGAGCCTGGTACCTTTCACCTCAGCAATTGATCATTGGTGACAACAAAAGTAGAGGTGGTACCGAATCGCCCAAAACCTACCTGTAGGCAGATCAAGATGCTTTTGCTCGAACTCGCCTGCGCCTTGATTCAAAGCTTACCAGGGTGACGCCAACAATGATAAATAGGGCTCCCATTCCCTGCCAAAAAGTAAGTGATTCACCCAAAAAAATGTAGGCTAAGGTAATGGTTGAAACCGGACCGATGCTGCCGAGGATACCCACTCTGGTAGCACCCAAAATTTTGATGGCATGGTTGACCAGATAAGAGGGTATGACCGTGGCCACTAAGGCCATCAATAACCCGTAGATATACACCATTGAATCGAGGCTCTTGAGATCCTGCAGCTCACTCGACCAT
Organism: Saprospiraceae bacterium; assembly: GCA_965223215.1. GTDB lineage: Bacteria > Bacteroidota > Bacteroidia > Chitinophagales > Saprospiraceae > JABDMH01. The sequence goes on from CBDCVZ010000010.1 coordinate 3,604,801, forward strand.
AAAAAATGCAAGATCACAAATAGACAGGCCACTGCCATGCTAATGCTGGTGAAGGACGTGGATCCAAAGTGAGGAATCAACCATTGACTAAAAATATAGAAGGTGGCAAACGTGATGGCACACAGAAAAATTAGCGAGGCACCTTTCCAAAAATCATTATCCAGTGATATGCTCTGCAAGTTTTGACCAAATACAAAAAATAAACCTCCATACGAAATGGTCAGCGCCAGCACTTGTCGATGGGTCAATTTCTCTTTAAATACAAACACACTCAGTACCGCTATGATGGTGGGATAGATGAATAGAATGAGTCTTTCTACCATGGCATCAATATATTGCAACCCGGCAAAATCAAAATAGCTCGATAAGTAAAAACCCAGACCAGCGGCGGCAACTAAGCCCAGCCAATGTTGTGCTGAAACCTCTTTCCAAACACTAATTTTCTTCTTCCACAAGGTCGCGACGATCAATAAATAGACCGGCAAGGCAAACAACATGCGCAGCAAGAGCAGACTGATGGCCTCAACCTCATAACGATAGGCGAGCTTCACCATCACCGCTTTCGTTGAAAAAAGTAAGGCACCCGCCAGAGCTAAGAGAACGCCTGCTAAATACTCCGATCGTAAACGCATATCCATGAAAGGTAGGATCTATCAGCATTTGATCTCATTTAATCTATCTAGATTTTACGATGACCAGCGTACAACTTCAATCACCTTTGAGAACTCACTTTCAACCAACCACCTATGAACAAGCATGGGCTAATGCAGAGATTTACGATAGCTGGGGGCCTAGGTATGAGGGTCCATTGGTTTGGACGTTTGACCTTTTTCGAAGTAACGGATACCTATTCATATGACTTCTGCCCATGCAGGCTGACAACTGCAGCCCCCCCCATAACTTTGCTTCGATCAGCTTGTGATTTTGACTCTACCACGGCACATCATGAGGGTCATGGAATCGTCTGAGAATTTTGAAAATCTGCTCGGGTAATGATATCTTTGCGAGCCCGGATGACTGCGTCTCCGGTCAGCCAACATGTTTATTTTTTTGGTGAGGTGGGTGAGTGGCTGAAACCACCGGTTTGCTAAACCGGCGTACTTCGAAAGGGGTACCGGGGGTTCGAATCCCCCTCTCACCGCAACCCAAGAGCCAGTTTATTGCGATCTGGCTCTTTTTCATTTAGTTACATATTATTGATTTTTGTATATGGTCCAAATCCGTCCATTAACGTACGAAAATCTGTCCCGAAATCTGTCCCGCTTTTGCTAAATTAGAGGTAACCCACTTCGAAAATGACGATCAACTTCTATCCAAGGAGGAAGGACAGGGCGGCACCCCTGTACCTGAGATACCTCCACAAGGGAGTACAATTCAAATATGCGACTGGCGTAGAAGCAACCCCCGAATCTTGGGACCAGAAGAAAAATAGGTTTAAACCAAGAGGAAGAATTGCAAGCCAGAACAATGAACGCTTGGCCTATTTGGAGAAAGTAGCGCAGGAAGTGCACGCACAGCTCCTTGGTACTGGAATTCCGATCACTAAAGAATCCATATCCGCTGCCTTTAAGCAACGAATTGAGGACGACCTCCTACCCTTTTATCAGAAGATTGAGCGCGAGCAAAATCAGTTCTTCTTCCCATATATCGCAGTTTTCATAAACAACCGGGAACGATCAGGAAAATACAAGCCCGGTACCATCGAGACCTACAGAAGTGTTGAAAAGATAGTGCGAGGGTATCAAGATTACCACGGACTGGAGCTCAAGTTTGACGACATCGACTTGAATTTCTTCTACTCTTTCTTAGACTTCCTAGAATCACGCGAGTACCTGCAAAACTATATTAGTAAGGTGATAGCAATATTAAAGCTGATGCTAGATGAAGCAGCAGAAGACGAGCTGCACGACAACACCAAATACAAGTCCAAGAAGTTTTCTGTACCAAGGGAGGAGGTGTTCAATATCTATCTTGACACAGAAGAGTTGCTGAGGATCTATAATCTCGATATATCGGTTCGAGGCCAAAAGATCACTCGAGACTACTTCTTACTAGAGGCTTTTACAAGTCTTCGGTACTCGGATGTGATCAGGCTTGGCCCCGAGAATATAGAGGGCAGGCTCTTAAAGATTACTCAGCAGAAGGGAGGCAAATACACCGCTGTCCCTGCAAATCCCATTGTCACCAAAATTATTTCTGAAAATGGTGGGGTCTTTCCAAAGCCGCCGTGGAACGCAGAAATGAACAGGCATTTGAAGGAGATCGCTAAAAATGCTGGCATTGACGACCCCGTCATCAAGCGAAAAAAGAAGTACAAAAAATACGAACTAGTGACTACGCACACCGGTCGGCGCAGCTTCATAACGAACTGTTTAAATGCAGGAATTCCACCTCCAGAAGTAATGCGCATTTCTGGCCACAGCGACTACAAAGATTTTATGAAGTACTATAAGGTGAGTGAGGAGCAGATTGCACGTTCGTTGATTAACCATCCACACTTTACGATGATGAAAGCAGTTAAATGATGCACCCGCGTATTCGAGACAGCAAGTATTTGTACATCGCAGCATTAATAATCGCTGCGATAATGGGCGTGCTGTATCTGCTAGGGCTGCTGTCTGAGACATAGCCTCATTGCTCCTTGCTTTTGATTAGCTCGTATAACTTCACTATGCCATCCTCGATTTTTTGCCTGCCTGAACTACCATAATAGCTCTGATAAGACGCATATCCAAACATCTCAGCGATGTCAAGGTTTGTTAGGCCCAGTTCTTTTTTAATCGCCTTGAGAGATTTGGGTTCCCGATCATCGTCATCCCGTGCAAAATTGGTACGTGCCCCGGGAACGTCGAGGTTGGCAAGTTGGGTGATTATTTGAGTAGCTGTTTCAGGATTATCTACCTCGGCAGTCCATGTGATTTTCAATATCTTTGTCATTTCTAAGTTTTTATAGGCCCGGAGTGTGCGCTCCGGGCCTTTTTTGTGAATTAGTGCGTCAAAATGCCCTGTTCGTATTCTGTCTCAAAGGGTTCGTTTTCAATCCACTCTATAGCAAAAGCAGGTGTGAAATCTTCCGGCTTCTCTCCATCAAAGTAATCGCTAAAATCAATGTCCCAGTTGTCCCATGCCCACTGTATGTTTTCAGTGACTGCATTTACTAGTATCCATTCTTCGCCTTGGTAGTGATTGTTGGTTTCATTTTTAAAATGATCGATTAAATCTGACTTTTTCATTTTTCTAAGTTTTAAAGCTTTCGTTTAATGACTTCTAGATAATTTGATAAACTCTTTTCGCGTGAATCTCTGCACTATACCGTTTAAGTATGCGAAATAGATTCTCCCCTTGGTATCAATTCCGTATTCATACACAGCGCTGTCAGATGCCTTCTTTTCGTACAAGAAATTTGCGGATTCGATTCTAAATGGATTTTGCTTTCTAATCTGTGCTTTCATTTTTCTAAGTTTTTGTTTGTTAACTAATATGATGTAAATATACACCTATAGGTTGAATAAAGCAAGTTTTAATAAAAATAAAAGTGTTAAAATTATACTTATAGGTATAAAAAAGCCCCTCGCATCTCTGCAAGAGGCTCACTAGGTGAGTGTTTAACAGTGCTTAACTTTCGTCGCAGAACTTTCCCGAATAGCTGTTTCCGCACTGACCCTGGCGTATATCTGCATGAGATGCCAGCTCCGAGCTACATCGCATGTAGAGCCAGTTGTATCCTTCTCTACTCATATAGTCTGTGTCTGTCAATGCCCCACTACTGTTGATGTATCTGAGTTTTGAAGTATTGCATCCAGAAACATAGACAACTTGCCTCCAGTCCATCCTCAAGTCCGTACAGAGATATAATTCGCCTGCACACGAGAACGGATTGGCATCCAAGACGAATGTGACACCACCGGTGAAGTTACCCATTCCACAATATCCACCCTGAGGATTCTTCCTAATCATTATCCCTTGCGTGCCTGGCGTATTGTCGAAGATCATCTTTGGATTAGCCACAGATCGCTTTGTGCGCTGCTCTGCTGGCTTCAAAGACTCAAGGACTTGCTCCATGGGCATGTTTTCAGGATAGACCACATGCATGTTCTCTTCATTAGGTGACTTCATAATCTTCCATCCTTCGATGTGCTGGTTGAGGACATCTTCGTCGTTTTGGATCAGGCTAGCTTGTTTAATTGCCTCCTGAGATACCTTTACCTGCTGAAAATCTGCCGGGCGAGCATCAAAGCCATTGAGGTCTTCCTCGACGATGGGAGGTTCTTGGTTGCAAGAGGTGAGAAAAAAGGTTAAGGATACCGCGCAGACTAGCGCAATAGGTAGAAATAATCTACTTTTCATAATTCAATTAGTTTTGAAACCTCACCGGGGAGGGATGGCTGTCCCTATGATCCGGTGGGGTTTGGTTAAAAAAATTGTTAGTCTTTATCCATAATTTTCCTTGTATTGATACCAGAAAACAGGCTTCTTATTTCATAAGTGGTTGATTATCAGCAAATCTTTATCATTTATTTTCCTTGTATTCATACATGTTTTCATATCATATATTCACTTTTGGCCTCTTCGATGATCTCAGATAGCACCTCATCGATCCAGGCGTCTTTTTGTTGTTCTCGGTATCGCAAGTAGCTCACTGCTAGGCACAGTATTGGTGCAGTAACCCATATGGCAAGCATCATCATCATTTGAATATCCCCTGCATTTTCTGGTGCTCACCCAGGTTGTATTCGATCCCTTCACGAATGAACCAGAGAAACCCTTCCAAAGAATTGTGAGGACACTGCTTCGCTTCGTACTTAGACGCGTTCTTAAGCACTGTCTTATACCTCTCAAATACGATCTTGTCGAAGAACTCAATCACCTTTTTGTTCTTTCCTGTTGCAATGCCCTTCATCGCTGTCAGGAGGTCTCTACAGATCGTTATATCCGAAACCAGGTGATCTATTTCGAACAGCCTAGCGGGTGAACACATCTCGGTGAGGCTCTCGATCTGGCCAATCCTGACCTGATTAGCAAGCAGGATGTTGATTATTATTTGATTAAGTGCTTTCATTCATATGTTTTTTCATGGCTGCGATGGCCCGTCGTTTAGCAGATTTAATGTCCTGGGGAGGACTATAATTTGATATGGTCAGTTTGTAATCATCTAGGTAAACGTCAAACATCCACTTAGTACCTAGATCCTGGACTATTAAAGTATAATCACCCACCTTAGCGGTTTTCATGTATTCTGGCCCCGTCCAGTTGATAAGTAGGTGTTCCGTAAGGCGTTCTCTTGTTAGGTATGGCTTTAACTACCTTTCGTATTATTGCCACATACCCAACCTTCGTCTTAACTTTCTTTGATTCGCTCATTTTGATTTGGTTATGTTATCTCCCCAAAGCAGTAGACTGCACCCTGCTGCAACTTCCCAACCGACAGATTTGTAAATAAGGTAAAGGCCTAAAAATGCCAGACACAGCCCCATCACTGTGTGAATAATGGCCATGGTGAGTCTCTTCTTCTCACGTTCTAATTCAGCTATTTTTCTTGCTGTTTCTCTCTCGTGTTCCATCCTTCCTATTTTACACCCTGCCGGGTATTGCGTTTCCAAATAATTGTAGTGTCGGGTTCATTGTATTCTGAGATTGTACAGCCGCATCGCCCACACGCATATGTATAGCTGTTGGGATCATGATAGATCTTTATCGTCGTGCTATCAGTATCGACATACTCGGTATAATCACCCATTAAGGTACCCATGACAATGCCACTTGAAATATGGCCTCGTTCAATGCACATGGAATCCCTTTTAATTGTGTCGCAGCCTACATCTTTAATCCATTGTGATAATGGCCAGTCTATTGTATCCTGCGCACTCAGCGTGCCGCACATGGCCAGGATAATTATTAGTTGCTTCATCTATTTTGTTTTAGTCCCATCAGGAGAATAAATATTGCCGTGATCGTTGGATACATCAACCAAAGAACTATCAGCTGTGTATAACTCTCGATGGTCTTGAATGCTGGTGTCGTTTCATACAGGGCTAAAGTGAGTTGCATGCTAATCCAACCGACTAGGCAGAGGACATAAGCAATACAAACAATTCTCGCGATAATTCTAAGGAGTTCCATCTATTTTGTTTTAGTCCCGCGTGGGGTTAGTTCAAGTAATAAATCTTCAGGGGATTGGCCTTTCCCCAAGTGGTCAGCTACACATCCTTCCCAAAATTGTCCGTAGCAATCTTTAAACATTGGAGAATCGACTTTCATCAAGGCGTCACAAGTCTCACACCAATAGATGCTATTTATATGCCCATCATGAACATTCACCTGATTATGCATCATAGTCTTTGCCTCAAACTTCCTGCAACAGGACATGCAATAGTGGGCCTTTCTGGTCTTGACCACTTTTTGATTGATCACTTCCATTGTGTGTACAGATTTGTGTACAAATTGAGTCCATCTTGTGTCATTGAGTCAAAATCAATTTTTCATCTGTCATCTCATATGTTGGTCCATGGTGCCTGCACCTTCCATTCTTTCCATTTCTAGGCTCGTATGCTTCACAATGCTTTCCGCAATACTCTCCAGACTCACCCACCGTACCGTAATATTGGCAAGTAAAGAAGCCAGACCCATAATCAATCCTTGCTTTGTATAGCTCAAGTGTATCTAACTGGTTTATTTTCATGAAATTCTTCCAATAGGATAATGGATAACACCACCCACCACCTGCAATAAAATACGAGCTCATAATTTTGGTTTTACCATACGTACACTCCCCCAAAACTTGCACAGCACTAATCCATCACGTATCCAGGTCCTTACTGTTGCTGGCTTCCTTTCAGTCCTTCTAGCCATCTCCTCGATCGTCATCCAACCCTCAGTGGTTGATTCCTGGTTCGCGCTTTTCACGATCTCTTTGATCAGCACTGCATCGCCTCTGGTCAATGCCATCATCACCATTTTCTTGGGTTGACAATTCATTCTTATTCTCCTGGATAAATGAAGCCTTTTGTTCAAGGTTCATTCTCCTAAAGCTGTATCGTAGTGCGCGGTCGAAACTCATTGCGAATATTTTTCGATGATGTCAATTAATTCAATTCTCATCCATTTTTTCGGGGCCCGCTTATTGTATGCAGCCACAGTTTCAATTCGATTCATTTCTTTTTGCCCATGCTTTGCAATAATTGTTTCGCGGTATCCAATTAAATGATCTCCACTGAAGCTATTACAGTAGGAACATTCTCCATTGACGTTAACCTCATCAAATTTCAGCATGGAAAATTTACCAGCAGGATAATAGTGGCCAGCGTGAAAATTACTCTTGCCCTTCACGATCTTTATGCGCTTCCGCTTGTGGCAGCTGCAACAAGTGAAATAATTTCCTTCCCGATCTCGCTCTCTAATCCATGCATTGAAGACTGAAACCGCCTTAGCCAATAACCACGGTATTCTTCGTTCCTGATATTTCTGCAGGGTTGATGCCCTCATAGTGCGTACCGAGCTTTTACTTTTTCAATGTGCTCAGGATGGCAATACACCACTGTCCTCGAATTAACTCGAACGCCTATCTTTCCGGCATTTAATTCTTGTGCTCGGTCTGCTGCTGCCTTCGCCTTTTTTCGCATGGCCGATACGCTGATGTTGCCACCCTTAGGCTTCCTGCCGTTTTTCTTTCTCATAATTCAATCTTTTGGTAATGTTACTGGCATGATTACCCCAAATCCTCTGTTGTCTGCATCAAGACTCTCAACTAGGATAGGTTTATTGCCACCACTGAAAGACATTCGTATGCGCTCGAAACCTAATGAAGAGGTTAAGTGCGTGATTAGCTTTGAACTTACACCGATTTCAGGCACGGGCTTGAATGGCGCCTTAGGAATCAAATTTTCCCATGCTGGAAATTTATCTTCCCACTCTGCAAAAGGCACGTGCTTGAGATATCTTGTCTGCCCAGGAGTCACTACAACAATAAAGTCACCCTGTATATCAATGTAGTCCCTGCCATATTTAAACCTGGAAAGTATTCTCCAATCCTCCCTGTGTAGAAACCCATCTGGCAACTCAAATGGAAGGCTAGATAGGCACCCTAGCACATGTCCATCTGTCGCCACCGCTTGATTATCGAGAACTCTCACATAATTTAGCATGGGACGCAATTCGTCCTTGCTGCAGATCAGATGCAATTTCATGTTCTTACCGCTTTTTCGTTTAGAATATATTTGAGCGTATGGAGTTGGTTCACCATTTTTGAATAGCCCTCCCTTGATTTCATTCGGGCAATTTCCTTTCTGGTTTTATCAAGGTCCTTGGTCCGATCGGTCCTCTGTATGAATATCTGGTCAAGCTGATTTAATTTTTTCTCAAGTCGATCAATTTGCTTGGTTATGGACTCATGCCTCGGCGATGTCTCCAAGTATCTCAAGACACTCCGTTTCCATGAAATAATTCCATCTAGTTGCTTGAGCCTCTTCTTCCGCTTTTTCTCCAGATCTAGGGTTGTAATAGGTTGATCTAGCAAAGCCTGAGCCTCCACGACAGCCTCAGTTATCTCACACCGCAAGTCTCGTTCATTTCTCATCTCTGAATTTTTTCTCGTAAAGCCAATTAGGAATAGAAACAGTCTTTTGATTTTCATCAACGCTGACCTGGGATCTTGGCAGCCATACCTCATGGCCGCCCCCGAAATCGATTAGGTAGGCGGATTTAGTAGAACCAGCAACTCGAAAGAAATCCACGTGATGCAAATAGTGAGGGCTCATCATGGTTTGATTCCGTTATTAATATTCAGGAGCATTTGTGATTGTATGGACAAAGACAATGCTTCTCGGTCATCGAAGTAGGGCCCCATTTTCTCCATGGCATCATCCACCATTTTCTCGAACTTTTCGAAGAACTCAATTTGGTCCACTTCATTCTGCTCGCAGTATTCCTCAAGGGACTTATACTGCTTGGTTTCTGGCATGGGTTTGATCCATGATTTATTCCTGGCATTCATTTTCTTAACCAATTCCTGAAAGCTTCTTTTGATGTACCCAGGCATGGGCACAGCATTCTTTGAGTCCTCTTCCTTGTTTGAATGCTTGATGCGATCGTGTAGCTTTTTCTTTCCCTTCAAAATCCATTGGAGAATCAATGCGCCATCCACTGAGCCTTTTATTTCTCCGAAGCGGCCCTCAACACCATCCATCAGGAAAAGCTTTAAATCGAGCGGTGTGAGCCCTTTGAATCGTAAAGCAATCCTTACCGCAAGTGCACCGACTTCCTCATCATTCATCTGCCAGGTCCTCTTTAGCAATTTCAATTCAGTTTTAATTATTTCTTGGATGATCGCATGGGTGGCATCATTGCCTCGGTATGCGTAGAGCTGCCTAAAGGTGAGCTGGTGCGATCGATATCTGACTACCTGATCAATATTTTCGGGCTGCATAATTCCGTGCAGGTAATTGGTCGTGTATTTCAGGCTTCTCTCTGCCAATTTCTCGTCAAACAGATCTCGGTGAATTAAATCCTTCCAGAGGTGCAGGAAGGAAGTAGGCTCAACCGAGGAGCTCTTTAGCTTTTGCGTCAGACTCGGACCAAGCCCCACCTTTTGCAGCAATTTTCTTTCTTGCGTATCGGTAATTTGCATTCCACTCATCGTTGATATATTTTAATTGAAATCGATTTGTGTCTTTCCATTCGGATAGGTTGTTGATCACCATTTTGAAGGATTCAAATTTTGATTCTTCGGTGACCTCGACATTTTCCTGAATGAGTATTTGGGTGATTTTGTATTCAATTTCCTTGATTGCATCATCGTCTTGATTGGCCCAGACATAATTTCGTGGAGGATTTTGCAGGTACTCCATGACCATGCCCTTGAACCTAGTTTGCCCCTCCGGAACAAGTTGAAAAGTTTTTCCCCCCATACCCCCCTTTAAGTCATTAGTCATTAAGTCATAAGTCATAAAGTCAGTAGGGTTTTTTTTGGGTTTATTATTTGAAAAGGGTTGGGTTTCTTTTGGCTTTTTTGGCCGGCCGCCTTTTTCGCCATTTTCCCTTTGTTTATTGAGGTAGCGCATTGATTGCTGTCTGGCATCCTCTAAGCGCTCATTGAAAATTAGCCCCTCGGCATTTTCCTCAAATTTGTCTTTGATCGATTCCCAAATGGTAACCCAACCAGAACCCAACAAAAACCCAAGCCTTTTTTTTGGGATAGGTCCAGAGTCCCACTGATGGCATAATAAAGTGATATATGCACCACGCTCCTCGAAGGACAGATATGCTACACCACCCAGAAAATCATTTGGATAAAATTTGAAATATGGATTCTTGGCCATTAGTGAATAATTAATTCTACTTCTTTTAATCTCACACCTCCGTTCATCATGTATTTATATTCGTCATCTAGCTCCGCACGCACTTGTGCTGTCGATACTTCCGCGCTCAAAAACCTCGGCATTTTCGTACGGTGCAATCTTCCGTGCCAAAGGCAATACCAATCACCTTGTGCTCCGACCAGTGTCTTAAACCTCATTATTTAATGTCCAATAGTGATTAGGTCGGTCCCATTGCTCCTTTCGCTTCGCAGAGGTCTTCCTTAGAAAAAATCCATTATCCTTGTTAGAGAGATTAGTCATGCCTCTCCTGACCGATGTAATTGGATATTCCCTACCAACCTTGTCCACGATCTTCTTCACTTCAAAGGGTGTCAATAGTGCTGCTGGTCGAGCCAGAAACACGTCTCGAATAAGATTCTCCAAGCTTTTAGCCTTCCCCTCATAATCGAGGAGAATTTGACCAGATTCGTTTGTTGTATTGTAATGACTACTCATAATTTTCATTTTAGACAAAGGGCTCCCTGGACCCGTAAGCACAGGAAGCCCGGTCTCATGAATTGAAAACTACTTTGTGTTAGTGGAGAGGGTAGGAATCGAACCTACGACCTCGGGGTTAGTCCCCCTTGCTCTAGCCAACTGAGCTACCTCCCCTAGTGGACCCATTGATTTTCCTTGCGAACCATCCCAGGAAGCAAGTAGGTGCATGGGTCCGTACACCCGAACCTTATAATTGCAAACAAGTCATAAATCCGATTCAAAAAAAAAGAGGGATCAAAAAATTTACAGTTAAGATTACCCAATCGACAACATCTGATCCCTCTCACCGACTAATCCCCTTTGGGACCAGTGTTCAAAACAAAATGTATAAGAAATTAAGTTGTTAGATCTTTATTAAATCCATCTAGGAAATTAGACATCAGTTCCACAAATACCTCGGCTACCTCGTAAGGTCGTCCATCCCTAAGCTCTAATCGTGCTTTACACTCGACAAATCGCTTTTCGTAGCCCCTTGTCCACTTTGCCACGGTCTTGTACATAAAATCTTTACCCGCAACGACGTTGTCTTGCGCCAAATCTGACATCTATTCTTATATTTGAATGTTAGTAATGCAATTCAAATGTACATAATACATATGTACTTAACAAATAATTTGTGTAATAATTACAGATAATTTTTGTGGCGTCGCTTGGAGAAAGATTTAAAGACCTGAGAACCAGCAGGAACTGGAGTCAAAAAAAATTGGCTGAAGTCCTTGATATTGAGCAACAAGAGGTCTCTAGGATTGAAACAGACAAAGTCAAGCAGCTATCCACCGACCTTTTACATAAAATTTATGTAGAGTTTGGCGACATTAACTATTTGTTTGGCGAATCGCAATCTTTGAGAGTAAGTGATCCTGGACCCATCGAAGACCCAAAGAACTCATTCATTAAGTGGATGACCGCCATTGAGAGGGATCTTTCCTCTATTAAGAAGCAAGTTACTACCTTAGCCCTACAAGCAAACAAATAAGAAAATGCCTAGAGTGCTAATTGTCTTCATCGCACTCACAATATCCGTAAGCAGCCAGGCTCAAACCGCGCATGAGTCCGTCATTAGCTTAAATGAGAAGTACAAACCCCTCTTTGGCAAAGAGCTAAGCACCTTGTCTATCAATTTTGTCAGGTCTTTCAGTCTAGATGGCCAAGCGAAGGATACTGTATACTACCTATCGATCAAGGTAAACCAAAGAACGGCGTCAGTTGAAGGATATACCTTGGGAGCCTCCATATTTGGCACTCAAGGTCTGATGGGAGGGTCAGGAAGCGGATCAAAGAGCTATTCATATAATAGAGATGAAGGATCCATCACCATGGATTACGAGGAGTTCAAGTCACTATACGAGGCCATCAACAAGGTATACCAGTACTTAAGTACCCTCAAATCGGTGAAAAAGCCAGACAACAACTCCCTTGCAAATTATACCGTTAGAGACATTACCCTTGCCGGTGAATATCGCGCTGGATACGACAGTAAAGAAATCTACTACTTCAAGCTCGGTGATGCAAGCTTTACCATGCAGGAGCTCGAGTTCATTGATATCGTCAAAGTGATACGGAGTATCAAGGATGAATGGGATCAGGTGGAGGATAGAGCATAACCCCTCAGAACCTACTCACCTTCTCCACTTCAATCTCACCCTCTTCTACATCCTCCACTTCCCAGACCTTAACGGATGCAAAGTTCCACCTATCGGTTTTCTGGCACTTGTGTACTGGTGACATGGAATCAGTGCCACAGTCCTCTAGGATCTTTTCAAGGGTATTAGGATGAACTTTGAAGGCGGTGACTTTATAACCCGCCATTTCGGTCATTTTGATGAGATGCCATATCTTATGGGAAAATTCTCTTTGGGATGGGTTCATTGGGATAAATTAGGAAAAAGTCTAATGTGGTGTAATAGAATGTCGACAAAACCGGCACAACCCTGCCCATTTTATCGACATCAGCTATTGCTATTGACCAAAAAATATGATTTCTTTGCTGTGGCACGTAAGTGTGCTTAGGTAAAAAGCGACAAGAACAAATATTTTCAACTTCTATTTTGGAAAAATCCCTAACTCCTAAAAGAGCTAGGGACTAAGGTGGACCGGACCGGATTCGAACCGGCATACAGTAGTTTTGGAGACTAGTTCATTACCATTATGATACCGGCCCGCCAAAAGCACCAATTGACCGCAAAGCTCTTGGTGCTTTATTTATCAGTTTTTTGAGGAGCCTCTAAATGAAGAGGCTCCAGGTTAATAAAAAGTCGGCAACCTTGATCATTACGGAGTTTGCCTTACGCTCCGTTCGAAGTGTTCTACGCCCTTCGAATACGTATGCGAACTCTGACTCGAACTTTTCGAGTCTTGACGCGACAGCGTCGAGTTCTAACTTTGATTAAAAAGCTCACAATCTTTTAAACAAGGGATTAGGTGTACTGACGACTTAATGTAGAAGAGATCCAACTGACACTTGGGTCTCTTTTCATTTAAGTATGCATTGAAATCCCATGTATACTTCGGTGGTTATCACATCTTTAACAAAAAAAACCACCTAACTTTTTACTTTTTTCAACTTAATCGTTTATCTTTATAAACGAAAAACGGGGGAAGGCAATCTTGAACGTCCAATTCAAAGATTAGCATAGCAAAAACTTCCCGACGCCTCTAGTCTCTTCCAAAAGAAGAATTAAAAAGTGAGCCTAGTGTCCAAGCTAGGCTCTCTCCTTTTTAGGAGACTGCCCCTAAATTACAAAACGAAAAGTCAGTCAGCAAGAATTATCTTATATATTTTTCGCCTATGTATTCAATTGATTATCCAATATATACACAGATTTGTGAATGTTGGACGGCAAAATTCAGAAGAAGCTGACCACGTGAAAGTCGCTCCTTGAGATGATCATTTGAGCAGCATCGATCCTCAACACCTCTGCCGCCTTTTGAATCAGTTCACTATTTAGGATGTCGTTTTTACTTGGAGCCACATTACCGGAAGGATGGTTGTGGGCAACCAAAATGGCTCTGGCACCAACCTTTAGGGTATTGCTAAACAGCACGTAGGTATCAATCACACATTCACAGAGGCCACCTTTGAAAGGGACATCACTGCCAATGATGTAATGATTCCGGTCCAGGTAAAGGACCATTACAATTTCTCTGAAATCTAAGGGTTCGGGCCAGATCTCAAGTAAATGATGGTGAGCTAGTTCGGGGGTGCTAATAGCCATTCCGTTCATTTAGATCGGGGTTATCGGTGTTCGCAAAAAGACGTTTCTCGTGCGGACTTGAGTATGTTATGTGTGTAATAATAACGATACAAGTAAGAGCTATGTTTAGTCTTAAAATTTGATTTCTTTTTGAAGATCCGCCCTACATATTTAAGATAAGTTCTATATTTGATACACCCGACTAATCCTCAAGGGGCTATAAATAAGGGATGACCCTAATTTATGCCCGAAAAAATTCTTCACTTAAGGCAGGACGCCAGGGGAAAGTACTATGTTCCTGACCTAGAAGAGGCGCGAGTTCTCGCCGCCTTAGATTTCCACGACGAATTACGTAAGGCCTACGAAGCCACCAGCTTCATATCACAATCATCCAAACCACTGTCACTGGACACCTTGTTTGCCATCATGCCTGAATGGCTGCGTGATGCAATCCTATCGATAGGCACCCTATTCGAATTGGTGGTAGCTAAGCTAATGCGCAATGGTCGTTGGGTCAAAATTAGATGGTTTAAGGTCGGCATGAATTTCACCCTCCTGGTGGCCGTCATCTCCGCTATTATTGAAATTATCAAACACTGGAAGACAGATGGGTCAGGACGTAGTTAGAATACCATCAGACTTTCAGGTCAGTGACCGGGAGATAGTAAGGACGATGTTCATTGATGATGTGTACGACTATCCTGGTCATATGCTTAACCTTCCCGAGGTCCACAAGTACTATACTGGTGAGGGCATCCATATGTGTGTGCTTGACACCGGATTATATCGCCGGCATCCGGATCTAGATGATGACATCTTCAAAAAGAGCTTTACTGATGACAAATACGACATAGAGGATCGTCATGGTCATAGTACCCATGTGAGGGGCATTATCAACATGCAACGAAATGGAAAGGGGTATGTCGGTATTGCACCTGGAGCCAAGGTACATATTGGGAAGGTAATGAAAGCTGGTGCCGGCTCACCCGATTGGTTGGCAGCAGGAATCGACTGGTGTGTCGAAATGAAGTTTGACATCATCGTTGGTAGCCTCGGAACATCAAGAAATCTGAAAGTCATTCGTGAGGCTGTTGAAAGAGCTGCCAGAGCAGGTATTCTCATGTTTTTTGCTTCAGGTAATGAAGGAGCTTCAAGAGTCCTCTTTCCGGCCGGCTTACCAGACGGAATAGCCATTGGTGCGGTTGATGCTGCAAAGCTGCTTGCTAACTTCAGCAACACCGGCACAGCGCTTGACTTAGTGGCTCCTGGCGTTGGAATCAAATCGTCTTGGATCGATGGAAACTATAAAGAATCGAGTGGCACCAGTATGGCGACACCTATTGCAGCCGGTGTAGCTGCGCTTTATTTGCAAGCAGCCAGGCAGAGAGATACAGGGATTCCACCATTCAAGATCCGCGACAAATTATACCAATCCTCGGAGGATCTAGGTGATAGAGGACTAGACATCAAGTATGGTTATGGGCTGGTGAGCACGCACTCCGTCATGTCGGGCAAGGTAGTACTAGTTGATGACGACAAGCTAAAGGATCACTTCGGCGAGGACTATCTGGCTCCTGCTCGTGGGTGCCTGCTAGCGCTTCTCGTATCAGCGGCGCTATGGGCTGGAATTTACTACTCACTTTCATCAATATTATGATCAAGAAAATTTTAATAGACCATGGGCATGGTGGCTTAATAGAAGGCGAGTACCAGACAAAGGGAAAGCGAGCCACCCACAATAAGAAAACTCTCTTTGAGGGAGCATGCAATCGGGCACAAGCACATTTGCTCAATTACATGCTCTCCCTTGAAGGCATCAAATCTGAAATCATAGCTCCCGAGAATGAAGACACAAGTCTCCGTGCAAGGGTGATGAGGGTCAACAAGATTGTCGCAAAGAAGCCGGAGGAATACCTCTTGATATCGATCCACTCCAACGCCTTTCACAATAAAGACGTACGTGGCTGGGAAATATGGACAAGTTTGGGAGAAACTTTTTCAGACGACTATGCTATCCCCTTCCATGATCGGTTTGTGGAAGCATTCGAGCATGTTCCTATTCGTAAGTCTGTATCAGGAGTTGACAAGGATGGAAAGTTCAGGATAGTCATGAGCACCAAGTGTCCAGCCCTTCTTATTGAGGATCTATTCATGACCAATCCCGACGACTTCAAATTATTGACCAGTTTTGATGAGATCGGCCATCTCGTGGAGTACAAAGTCAATGCAATCAAGGATATCATGGGATTGACTAAGAAAAAAGAAGCAGCATGACAGGGCGTGAATATTTAATCAAATACAAGAAGGATGTCTTAGAAATGCTCGATCAGATAATTGCAGAAGCTACCTTAGCTGATGGAGACTTGGAGGTGTTTCGACCACCAATGGAGGCTCATGACGGTATGCAACCTGGCCCAGCCGGTTGGCTAAAACTTCACCTGCAAATCAATTTTGATAAGATATTGATGAAGCATGCCGAGACGTCATAAGGGAAGAGCTCGCCCGTGGATCAGGAGGAAAAAGATTGTAAACAGATCAGCGAATGCAGATTTATATGAGCGAACAGATTGGCGAGCCACAAGCAAGGAGTACTTATCGCGACATGATGAGTGCCAGTGTCCTGATTGTGATGAGAGAGAAAGGAAAGGCAAGACAAGGCTTATTGCTGATATGACTGATCACGTCATACCACTCGAGTATGGTGGTGCGATATGGGATCAACGAAACTTTCAAGCTATGAATAAGAGGAACTGTCACCAGAAGAAACGAGGGAAAGAGAGACACGGAATCATAGAGGCTTACGTCCGAGTTGAGTCTGGTCTTATACCAAGACGCATAAGACCATAGGCATGGGTGAGAAAGTAAAAACAAGACCCCCAGGGGGGTATCAGGCTGAAAATAGTGAAGCCGCGCAACAACGCTGGCGTCTCTCACAGAGGCCTTGTCAAAATTCAGCTATTGGGGTTTTGCCTGAGCGCTCTTGCCCGTCATGCGGTGGTAACCGGTTCCATGTTGTCAACTTCTATCTTAACGAAGAGCCCTTTTTAACCGCCCTTGGCTGCAGCCGCAAGACCTGCGATTGGATTGGAGATGTCAGGGGTCTTGTCAAAAAAAATACTTGGGATGCTGCCGGGTAGACCAAATGAAGGCACGCAGATTAAAAAGCTCCAGGGCACATATCGAAAAGATCGCCATGGAGATGGCCCGGTTGCCTTTACTCCAGTGGTTAAGGTTTCAGTTCCCAGGCACCTTTCAAAGTCCGCTCGCAAAGAATGGAAGGTCATCACCCAGGAGTTGATAAAAGCGAACATGCTACAGTCGGTTGACCTTACGGTCCTTGCTGCGTATTGCCAAGAAATTGCCGATTACTGGGAGTTGAGGCAATTCATTACCGAAAATGGTAGAACATTCATCTCCCCAAACGGGCATCTATGCCAGCGCCCACAAGTGAGCATGATGGGGAAGTCCCTGGAAAGAGCCATGAAGATTGGATTAAGATTCGGCATAACCCCTGTTGCCAGAGAAAAAATAAGAATACGAACACCAAATGGCGGCAAGCCAGACCCAACAGACGGCCTCGTATAGTAATCCACTGGACCTATTCTACGAGTACATTGACGATGTCACATCCGAACGGGTCCCCACGTGCAAGTACACTAAACTTGCGGTTCAACGCCACCTCACCGACGTAAAGGAAGCAGATAACTGGGGAATATACTTCGACGAAGACGAGGCAAATCGTCGCTTGAAGTTCATCAAGACCCTCAGACATACAAAGGGAAAATTTGCACGACAGCCGTTTCGGTTGAAGCCATTCCAGGCATTTATTACAGGATCAATATTTGGTTGGAAGTACATTGAAACTCAGTTGCGCCGCTTTGCCAGTGCGTATATCGAGATGGCCAGGAAAGGAGCCAAAACTGAATTACTTGGAGCTTGGGAATTGAGCTGCTTGCTTCAGGATGGGGAATACGGGGCTGACATTTTCAGCGCCGCTACGAAGAAAGACCAAGCAAAAAAGGCATTTGATGCTGCGCGGACGATGGCCTTGATGCTGACCAGCGATAGCCCAAGGATTGCCCGTCTCGTCAATATCCTCTCCTATTCGATCAGTGTGCCATCAACCAATAGTAGGCTTTGGTATCTCGGAGCTGATCATGATAAAATGGATGGCGAAAATCCCCACATGGCTGGCATAGACGAATACCACGCGCACAAGACGAATGGCGTGCGGAAAGTGATCACTACCGGAATGGGTGAAAGGGCCCAACCATTGGAGACCGTGATAACGACAGCAGGCTTCAACCAAAATGGTCCATGCTACAAGAATCTTCGCCCAGCATGTATTGCCATTCTTGAAGGCCGCAGTGTGGACTTGTCTCAGTTCGCAATAATATTCACGCTCGACGACGACGACGACTGGAAGGACCCAAAAGTATGGCCTAAATCTAACCCTCTGTATCCTGACAGCCCGACCGCAGCATTTATGGAGCGTGAGTTCACCAAGGCAATCAACGAGGGTTACGAATCCGAGGTGCAGTTCAAAACCAAAAATCTTTCCATCTGGACCAAGACCCATGCTACTTGGATAACAGATGAGGACTGGGTACTGGAAGAGACCGACATGGAGGATTTCGAGTACAGTCACGACAAGGTTTGGCTAGGCCTCGACCTTTCGAAGTCAGAAGACCTTTCGAGTATGGCAGTGCTAATCCCTCCCCCTCCCGGGGAATATGAGACTGGCATGTTCAGGGTGGTCATGTATAACTGGTGCCCTCGAGACAATGCCGAGGCTAGAGACCAGAAGGATGGAACCTCGTATATGGAGTGGAATCGCGATGGTTGGTTGACATTGACACCGGGTGAGGTGATCGACCAGAGATTTATTGAAGGACAAATCCGGGACATTATCAAAAAAACCGATGTGCAAGTGCTCGAATTTGACCCGTACAACTCCACTTATCTGACGAGCAACCTTGAGGACACCGGTGTGGCTATGTCAGAGTTTACTCAGAATGCACGGAACTATAATGAACCAATGAATTTTCTCGAGACCCTCGTGGCTCAGGACAGGATTGATCATGGGAACAACCCAGTGCTTAGGTGGGCACTAAGCAACGTGGTGATCAAGCGAGATTACAATGGAAATCGCAAACCAGACAAAGAGAAGAGCCAGGACAAAATCGACCCTGTGGCTGCTCTTCTCATGGCGATCGGTGGCTTCATTACCGACAGAGGAGAAAACGAATACGACGCAGACCAAGTACTAGCGCGATGAATATATTGAGCAGGAACGGATATTATTTGCGATTTTACGAACTCAAGACCGAAGGTATGACCGACCGAGAAGCATGGGAGAAGCTAGAGCAGGAGCTGTGGTGTCAATATCGAGCGCCTTCTCGCTATTCAAGCTTTGAGAGCTTCGTTTCCGCCAAGAACAGGAGGGCAAGGAGATTATTGAAAAAAATCAATACATGAATGTATCTCAGCTAATATCGGCTCTGAAAGACATGCCAGCAGATGTGGAAGTTTATCACCTTTGGGATGGCGCTCCCCGCACGGCAATTAATGTTGTTTATCTTTCTAAGGAAGGTACTTGCATAACTTCTGATTACGAGGAAGTTTGCTACGGCACCATGCAAAGACCTTTGGATGCTCCTACCTCTGCTGAGGACCCTTACTGGACAACTGAGAAAAGTCATGAAGTGGATTAAGATTGAGGACGAGTTACCACCATATGAACAAAATGTTCTGCTCTTTGACTTCCACCCATGCATAGGATATCGTAACAAAAGAGATCACGACGAACCGGACAGGTACATAGATGACGGGTATTGCGAAATATACCCAACGCATTGGATGCCATTACCACCGCCCCCGACTCAAAAGTGAAACATTGTTTCACCCTTTCATATTAGTGAAAAAATACATTTGAGTCCAGATAACATCAATTCTGGACATAGTTGGCCCTTCTTAGCATCTTTAAAAAGCGTTCTGCTATTCCTGCTGCCAAGCAGGTGGATGTCCCCTCGGAATCAACTTCACTTAAAGAAAAGAATCATGCAAGAGATTTAGACCTCACTAATCCAGAAGACTGGCAATTCATTACGAACCCGATGGGCCGCAAGATTGCCGTCAGCAAGGCTACCGCGATGAAGCTTGCCCCTTGGTATGCTGCTATCTCAGCTCGTGCGAAGGATATTGCATCCTTGCCTCAGCATGTCTACCGGAGGGATGGCAAGAGAAAAGATATTGCCCTAGATTCTGATCAATACTTCCTACTTCATACAGAGCCACACCCAGAGATGTCACTTTACGACTTCAAATACGCACTACTTGCGTACAAATATGGTCATGGTGATGGTTTCGCTTGGGTCGAAAGGCATCCAAGGTCTGGCAGACCCAAGGCCTATCACTTCAGATATCCTTGGGAAATGCACCCATTCCGAGAGGGCAACAGCAGAACTTCGCCTTTGCTGTACAAGGACTACGTCATCAACGAGGTTCTTGATCCGGTCGATGTGATCCACCTAAAGAATGGTCATGCACCTGGTGACCGGGGAGTGTCGGTTGTATCCTTGGCGAAGGACTCTCTGAGGCAGGGATTAGCCAGCGACATCTTTGCGTCGAAATTCTATGAAAATGGCACTCACCTCTCAGGATGGGTGGAGTTTCCGAATTGGTTTAAGGAAGGTCAGTTGCCGAAATTCAAAGAGGGCTTAAAGCAAGAGGTGGTCGGAATTGAAAACACCGGTGAACCATTAATCCTGCAAGGAGGAGGTAAGTACCACGACCTTGGCATGAAGCTTTCGGACGCCGAGTTCATTCTCTCAAGAAATTTCACGACTGAAGAGGTATGCCGATGGCTAGACATTCCGCCCTCCAGAATTTACGCAAGCAAAAACCAAAACAGCACATGGGAGAATGACATGCTCCGGTATCGTGCTCATAGTATACTGCCAGAACTGGTTCAGTATGAACAGGAGTTTGACCGCAAAGTATTCCAATTCATTGAAGACGGAAACCTATACCTCAAGAATGAGATCAAAGGTTTCATGAGGGCCGACCTCAAGACTCAAAACGAGTACTACAAGACAGGCCTGTTCTATGGGTTCCTACGAAAAGACGAAGTCAGAGCTCTTGAAGATCTCAATCCACTACCAGAAGAACTAGGAGAGCGCACATACACACAAAGCTCGATGATTCCAGACAGCCGATTCGATGAATACATCGACGCAATAATCGCAGGCAAGATCAAATCGATTCAATCGGATAAATCAGACGAACAAAAAAAGTTTCTCAATGGAAGCGAAAAAGTTGGACCGCCAGCAGGAGAATTTACTGCGGGCATACGGCCAAATTGAACGAGCAGAAGAAAACTCTCGAAAGGTAGTTTTCGTGGCTTCCACTGAGGCCCGAGATCGCCATGGCACGGTGATCCCAATCGATGCATGGAGGCTGGACAATTTTGATGCCAACGGTATTGCAGCATATATGCATGAGACCTCAGGAGACTGGTGGAGCGGACGTGCGGCAGATCCCGACTATATACTTGGCCCAGCCAGAGTATGGGTAGACACGAAGGCTAAGCAATTGATGGTAGAGATTGATTTTGAGGATGAAGAAAATGATAAAAACCCATTATCCGAGAAGATCTACCGCAAAGTGCTGCGAGGTACTCTCAAGGCAGTATCAGTTGGGTTCAGGGCGCTAAAAGGACATTGGGGATTACAAGAAGACGGGGAAGACACTGGAACCTACTACTTCGATGAAGTGGAATTGCTGGAGGTGTCGGTCGTAAACATCCCATCTAACCCGGAAGCGGTGAAACGGTCTTACGACCAATTTCTATCAAGCACAAAAGGCGAATCCATGGAAGATACCAAGCAAAAAGATACCACTAAAGATGTTGAAGCAGATCGGTCAGAGGAAAGTAAATCCGCAAAAATCATTGAGCTGGAGAATGACCGAGCCCGGCTAAATCTATTAAAAATTCAATCGAGATGAAAAGAGAAATTCTCAAGCTCAAAAATGAACGGGACACAAAAATCAAGTCCCTTGAGGATCTTCTGAAAACCGTAGAGAGCCAGGATGATGGTTACACGGATGAACAGAGGACACAACGCGACGACCTGGTAAAAGAAATTGAAAAGCTCAATGACCAGATCCGCGACAAAGAAAACCACGAGGAGGCTATGCGAATGGTTGCCGATGGGTCAGCACCAAGCTCGGAAGAGGTGAAGGAGTTGAACAAAATCTCCAAAAAGTACAGCCTTGCTAAGGTTGTCCGAGCACTGGTTAACAAGCAGTCGTTGCCAAGGGAAGGTGTCGAGGCAGAAATGCATCAGGAAGCTGACCATGAGGTGAAATCGGCTGGAAATAGTTTGGCCGGCCTCGGAATTCCGAGCAAGCTAATCGATTTCCGGTCTGCTGCTCGATCACGACATCAAAGGGCTGACCTTGAAGTTGCTACCCCAGCAACGGCAGGTGTTCTCGTAGACACGGAACTAGATCGAAAGGTGGTTCCGGTGTTACGTCCAGAACTCCAGCTGGTCAACATGGGTGTTGAGACCCGTACGGGACTAACCGGCAATTACTCCTTTGTGAGAAAAACAACCGCTTCGACCTGGGGATGGGCAAGTGAGAAAGCTGTAGCGTCCGAAACCAATCCAGCCTACGAGCTGATCACAATGACTCCTAATCGTATCACGGGATTCATTCCAGTGACTAGGAGACTGATGATCCAAAGCGACGTGAACGTCGAGCAGGATGTACGACGTGATGCAGAGCTTGGAATCGCAACAACCATGGACCTTGGTGGAATCAATGGAAGTGGGGCATCGAATCAGCCAACAGGAATCCTAAATATCGCAGGAATAGGTGATGTTGCTGGTGGTACGAATGGTGCCAATCCAACGTATGCCAACATCGTGAACCTCAAGAAGGAACTTCGCGTGGACAACGTCCGCATGGAAAATATGGCCTGGTTGTCTAATCCAGACATGGAGGCGACCCTAGCTCTTACTGAGAAATTTTCGGGAACCAATGGAATGCCAGTCCTCGATGATGGGAAAGTCTTCGGTTATCCCTTCAAAGTGAGCACACAGGTGCCCAATACACTTACGAAGGGGACAAGCAATGATTGCTCGGCGATCATTCTTGCGAACTGGAGTGAGGGGATCTTTGCGATCTGGGGTGGCCTTGATCTGATCTTTGATGAAATCACTCGCGCTAAAGAGCACATGGTTCAATTGATTGGGCACTTGTTGGTCGACTTCAATGTACGTCATGTACAGTCTTTTGCAGCAATGCAAGATGCACGAGCTCTCTAGTCGATGATCACCAATTATAGAAAATCTGTCTTAGCCCGATCACCATTAAACCGGGCTAAGGCTCAAAAAGAAGAAGATGTCAAATCAACCACAAAAACAAGAGAAACTGGTGTCGGTCCTCATCCACAAGCCTTGCCCGAAGGATGCATACGCTGTCGGGAAGGTGTACGAGGTGACACCCAAAGAAGTTGCTCGCCTGAAAAAGGCTGAAGTAGCGAAAGACCCTCCTAAGGAGGACGAATCTGAGGCAAACGAGTCTTAGAAAGAATATTTGACAATGGCATCCATCAGGCTTATTTCATCAGCGAGCTCTGAGCTATTCTCTGTTGCAGATGCAAGAGTCGAGCTGTTGATTGCCGATGACGATGATGGCATCACCGATGGTGAATTGCTGGAAAAAATCAAAGATGCAAGGGGTGAAGTAGAAGACATGTCAGGCCACGACTTGATTCTAAATCTCTATGAGTATCGAGCCGATGCCTGGCCCGATGACGACACTATTCGACTTGCAAAGTATCCAGTAAAGTCTGGATCGGTCACAATCACCTACTACGATGAACTAGGTGCACTGATCACCCTCGATGCAAACGATTACTCGGTTGATACCGACTCATTTCCAGCAAGGATTTACCTGAAGGAGACCCCAGATCTGGAGGATGACCGACTCAACGCTGTAAGAGTGGAGTTTTCAGCGGGATATGAAGACATCACGCTGATCCCAAGGGGGCTGATGAGAGCATTTAAACTCTTTCTCAGTGCAGCATGGGGCAATTTGCGATCAGATGAACCATTGTCAAAGGGTGTAAATCATTTATTAACAAGAGCTGAGCAGATATGTCTCAGACACCGAAATTCAATTTTTTAAGACATGGCAGCAATTCCAAAGGGAGTCACTTCAAGAGCAGGGTTGACCGTTGCTGATGCGGCCGTATCAAATGGGGATACGATAGACCTAACCAGTGGGCCAGTTGTCCTGCTATTAATCTGCACTACAAATGCATGTACACCAACTTTTGAGTTCGGAGATGCTATAGATACTGTGACAGGCAGTAGCAGAGATGGCGATGAGTGCCCGATAAATACTTCCAAAATATATGGCCCATTTCCAGACTTCCCATATGGAGACACGGGCGACCTGTTGACAATCAATTTTAGCACAACCACCGGAGTCACAGCCTATGCATTCTCGCTTGGTAGTCTCCAGCTTGACTAATGCTGATAGGTGATATCAATCATGGTCTTTTTAGGAAGTATGCTCGCTGGGAAACACAGACAGAGACCTTGGATGAATTTGGGAGGAAAGATCCTGATTCATGGACGGAGGTTCTCGGGCAGAGGTGCCAGATAAAACCAAGAGGCTTTTTCGAAAGAGACGAAGCCGGTAAAGAAACAGCAAAATCAGGAATTGAAGTAATAACGCGCTTTCGAAAGGAGATAGCGTATGACGAGTCTTTGAGAATAAATTATAAGGGTAGGATCTACGACATCGAGAGCATAGAGAATGTGGAGGAAATGGATGTGTACCTGGTCTTTGACGCTATCACGACAAGCAGGGAGGCTGAAGCCCTGGCCCATCTAAATAACAATCCGATGGGAGGTCTTGATGGCAGTATACTAGGTCCACTGACATGATAAGAGTTGATCAAAAATCGATACGAAAACTTTCCAAAAAGCTGGAGAAAGAGGCCAGGAAGATGGGGGATTCAAAGATCAAACGCAAAATCATGGTGAAAGCAGCTCAACCGATCCGACAGATTGCAAAGGACAAGGTTCCAGTCGATTTAGGGATTCTCAAGAAGGCCATTAAGGTCTTACGAGAGAAAAAGAGTGTCCCAGGCACTTACATCGGACCAAAGGTGAGTGGTCGAGTTTTGAGGGAGAGCAATAGACCGAGCAACCTACCCCTGATGATTGAGTATGGCACTGTTCATCAACGACCTCAGCCATATATGAGGCCGGCAGCGGCTCAGGGCATACCAAAGGCAAAGTCAATCATTGAAAGAGAGTACAAAAAGTTGGCAGACAGCACATGATCACCAAAGCAGTGAGAGCCCGGCTACTTGAGAGTAATGTCTCGGTTGGAGGCAGGATCCACTCCGGACGCGCTGAGCAAGGATCAGCTTTTCCATACATCCGGCTCACATCTACCATGATCCCAGAAAGATGCCGTGAAGGTATAGGAATGAGGATTTATACAGTGCAGGTGGATGTGTTTTCACAAGATTATGCCGAGTGTGTGACTGTGAGCGAGCAAGTGATATCATCTCTAGAGTCTTGGAGTGGGTCGTACGCGGGCATCGAGATAAGAGACAGCCAATTTACTAACGAGAATGAGGGCTTTAATGACCTAGAAGACCTAGAGCAGAGGATAGTTGAATTTGAGATCACAACAAACGCATAAAAATGCACCAGATACGAATAAAAAAATCATTTCCATTTCGTGGGCAACAAACTAAGGTAGGTGGCCGGATGGATGTGGATCACAAGGTTTTTGATTACCTGATGTCAAAATGGGGGACCGAATACATAGAGGTGGTGAGTGGGAAGAATCAGCATCAGGAAGCAGCAGAGATGAAGAAGTCTGAGGAGGAATAAAACAAGTTTTTAGTAACACTTTGAAAATTAGATAAGCATGGCATTCTTACTTCCGCAAAATGGCTATGTCACCAAGGATGGTGTGGCATACAATTGTCAGACCCAGTCTGAGGTTGAGCTTGACCGAGAATCTGAAAAGATTATCTGTCACGAAAATGCTCCTGGGGGTGCATTAGTTCTTGGCGAAATCAATGCCACGATCAATATAACTGGAATCCATAGTGATACCGATACAAATGCGGGCATGGAGGCGGCCGAGGACCTAATCAACGGGACTCAGGTAACAGCCTTATTCAGAGGAGGTCCGGCAGGTGAAAAAGGCATACAGTTCGACGCTTATGTCACAAATGTGAAGGTCACAAGTGACCAGACTGGGAAGACCGTGGGGTATACGGCAACGCTGAGTAATACCAGCACTCCACAGGTAATCACACTCACATAATAGTGTGACCAAATACAAAAGAAACAAACTCACTTTTTATAAATGAAACAAGAATTTGAAAACAGTTATGGTCAGACCTACACCGCAAAATTCACTTGGAGGGTAATTGGGGAGTGTAGGAAGATTCTGAAGTCGCCTGCACTGGCGGCTGTTAAGCTAGTCGAAATTGCGGATCGCTTAAAGAAGGACAAAGAGGCAAAAGCCACTCCAGAGGAGAGAGAAACGGTCATGGAAACGAATCTCGACACATTGGACTCAATGTTTCATATCTGCAAGGCTGGTTTAAAGGCGGGTCACCCCGAACTGACTGACGATGAAGCGGAGGAGATCCTTGATAACGACCCATCGCTGATTCGTAAGATTTTCCACTTTTTCAAGAAACGGAACGAGTTGTACCAGGCCAATCTCGACCATGATCCCGAGGAGGAACTCCGAGAGACTGGGGAAAAAAAAGCCTAGTTGAGAACATTGAAGATGTTTTGTTGGGTGAGGGGTATAGACCCTGGGAGATAGATAGGCTCTCTGAAGAGGAAGCATATCGAGTATACCAGTCCATTAAGCGCAAGAACAGGGATAGGGTCATTGAGCTCCGCGATTTACTAAAGTGGCATGCTTGGATTGGTGCTCATCCTTGGATGAAAGAAGAGAGTCCCATTGCACTTGGTGATTTCTGGCAATTCACACACGAATTGCCTCCAGTGGAAGAAATATTGAGGCAGAGGGAAGAGCAGCAGAGGATCCAGGATGAGTGGAATAAGAAGGCTATGGACTACATGAAAAGAGTCGGATTAGTATATGGGTAGAACACTTGCAAGCCTATTGGTTAGACTTGAAGGGGACGACAGCGATCTCCAAAGAGTTTATGATCGTGCGCAAAAAGCATCGACAGACTTTGCTTCTTTCGCCAACCGTGCCGGCACGGCAGTGCTAGCAATTGGTACAGCCGCAATAGCAGCTGGAAACAAGCTGCTGACCATGTCGGGCACTGCTGAGCAGACCCAGGTTTCGTTTGAAGTGTTCACAAAGTCTGCGGAAAAAGCAAGAAAGCTATTGTCCGACCTGAACCAAGACTCAATTCCATCTCCTTTTCGACCAGAGCAGTATCAGGCAGCTGCAAAGACACTCCTTGGTTTTGGTGACAGCCTAGCGAATGTGAGGAACTCACTACGGAATCTGGGTGAAGCGGCCGCGGCTACGGGAGCACGAGACCTCTCTGGCTTATCACTTGTATATGGCCAGATCATCGCCCAGCAACGTGCTTTCACCCAGGATCTCAATCAGTTTGTCAATCAAGGCATTCCTATTTTTGACCTCCTTGCTGATGTAATGGATGCACCGAAGAGTCAGCTCAAAGAGCTGGCCGCACAAGGAAAAATTACAGCAGACATTGTAGAACAGGCGTTTGAACGAGCGGCGTCTTCAGGTGGCAGGTTCGAAGGAGCGATGCTTAAGCAAAGTAAGACCTTAAATGGACTAGTTTCTATCCTTGAGGGAAACCTTAATCTGAGGCTCCGGGATCTGGGTGACAGGTTGTTACCTGGAGCCAAAATAGCAGCCGAAGAACTTAATAAGCAAGTCGACGTACTAGGTGCGGAAATTCAAAGACTTGACGAAAGTGGCACCCTAGATCAGCTTTCTGCAGGGTTTGTAGCTCTAGCCAGCAGCATCGACATCATGGTCAGAAATGTCATCGCTGCTACAGGGCCAATAAGGGGGCTAGTCAACATCTTTCAAGGAGAGTTCAAGTCGGCTCTAGACAATTTTGCAGCACCTTTTGAGAATTTAGGCAATCTGACAGGTGACCTTGATAGAATTTCGGAAAAATATCACGAGACGCTTAAAGCTCTCTCGAAAACTACCGATGTCATTGGTGCTGGCACAGGACGGTATGCTGGATTTATCTCTGAGGCCACGGACAAGGTCTCGCAGCTAGACAATGCCGCAAAAAAACTCAAGCTGACCCTTAGTGACCTCCCCGAATTTGATTTCGGTGGCGTCAAAATACTTGGTGATGGTCTATCCAGCGCCTTTATTCAGGCACAAAAACTACAAAAGTTACTATCCACCGGAGTCCTTTCTGATTCTGATATAGCCAGGCGATTCGGGCCGAATCTCGACGCTAGAGCGGCCCAAGCGAGTCCTGAGGATGCACGTGCCCTATTGGGAGATAGCCTGTCACCCGACGCTCCAGAAATCGTTGGAAATCTCACGAACAAAATCGAAACTCTTCGAAATATAACCTCAGGTTTCGGTGAAGCTTTTGGTCAGGCCTTCTCTCAAATTCCAAACTTGATAGGAAGTGCTATTGTGGGTGCCAAATCCTTTGGAGAGGCCTGGCGGAATGTTGGTCGTGGACTAAAGTCCATTTTTCAACAATTGATAAAGGACCTTATCGCAGTGTTAATCAAGACATTATTGATCTCTGCCGTAACCAAGTTACTTGGCAACCCAACCGGTGGGTTTGGAAAATCCTTCCTGGACCAACTCAAAGGAGGCGGTGGCGGTGGTGGATTTGGCCTTGGTGCAGGGATAGGAGCTATTAGTGGACTAATAGGTGCTGGTTCATTCAGGAATCAACCGATAGAGGTCTTTGGTAATCTAAGGGGTAATGACCTGTTTGTCTCTAACCGACGAACAGCCTCACTCTATAATAGGATAGGTGGATAATGGGGCTGCGATTAGTAAACCAACATAAGGGAGGGTTTCATCCTAGACAGGTACCTGGGAAAATAGAAGTCTATGACAAAGAGTGGTCAAGTGGTCAGACACTTTGGTTTCGCACTGATAGAGCGGCTGCGGTGATAAGATGGGGAGGAGATCTGGAGGACCTGGATCCGCGGGTGTGCTCATCTCATTGCAAGTTTGCCCTATACCTTGAGTATCCCTCTCTCTACGCTTTTTACGAGGACCTAAAACTCGCGCAGGAAGACAGATTTACTATTGTGGTAAGCCAAGGACCAGATGTCAAGTTTGTGGGCAATATTGTGCACAACGGAATGAGAAAAGAAGATTCAAATCACCCTACGCCCAAGGTGATATTGTATGCTGCCGACGGCCTGGAGAAGTTCAAAACGATCGACTACGCTCTGTCAAACGGTACCCTGTATGATGGCAATGTATGGGTCCCAATCAGAACACATTTGCAAAGAATATTTAACCTCCTTGATAGTCGAGACTTTTTCGGAGCAGCACAAGGGGTTTTGGTTACTTCTGACTTATACGATAGTCAGATGAATGCCACCGCCGACAACTTCGATCAGATAAATGTCAGCAATCAGGTCTTTCTGAAAAAAACCGACAATGACACTAAGCCGGTAAACTGCTACGAGGCACTTGACATCATCTGTAGGATCACGCAAACAAGGCTCATTCCGATCGACGGATTTTTTGTTTTTGAGAGCATAAATGTCCGCTCAGAGGGCGGAACATTTAAACGCTGGTGGTACACGATCGACATGTCTCCAAACGGATCGATAGACTACGATTCAACGAATGTAGAGATCACAAATTTGCCGGTGTCGCCAGCACGAGGACCCACATTAAGGATTCGTGAGGGTGACGAGCTCCAGTATCCCCCAATTCGGACTGTCAGAGTTCGTTATGAGCATGGCACCGGGCAGGATTTTTTACACGGGAAGCTTTGGGATTTCACCGGTGAGCCAGGAGCCCTATTTACAGGGCTTGGTGTGGCGCCAGTTCCGGATGATGTTACGAGGTTTAAGTTTCAAGGAACCATCGAAATTCTACCAAAATGGGATAGTGGCCCAGCTGACACAAACCGATACCGAATAATATTCTATTTCTACATCAAGATTGGCACGCAGTACTACGAGCGCCTTCTTCCTACAGGAGAACCGGAATTCCTCGTGGGAAGTTATCAAAAAGAGACGTGGACTAGCACAGGACCCCCTGCAATCGATCCCGACGGCACTGGTGAATTTGCACTGGCTTATCCGGGACCAATATCGCAAGATCGAGATGACGAGCGCCGGATTCCGCTACACTTTGAAATTCTATCATTCCCCATACCTGAAACTCTTGATGGTCAAGACATTGATGTTGGCATTCGATTCTCACTCTATGATCAAGACAGCAATCTAGTACCTGAAGCACCTTTAACCATTCGAATACAGCTGGAGGATGGACAATTTCTGATAGTTGATCAAGAAAACAGTAAGGTGGAAAAGAGTGTCATCACTGCCAAGGTTACCAACTCGGTAGATAACAGCTCAGACTACACAATAACGATTCCGACGAGTGATGGACCCAATAACAGTGCAAAAGTCCGACTTCGGGTCAACACTGGCCCAGGTCCAGATACAGACAGTTGGTCTTCAGGTAGATACACCAATAAACACCACTATGAGCTCTTGGCTCTTGAACTTGCCCACCGCCGGGCACAGCCACGGGTTGTTCTAGACGGAGCCATCTATACTTTTGCAAGCTTGCTGCGCAATTTCACGTATTGTGGGAATACTCTTATCTGGCTCAATGGAGAATACAGTACTGGTACGACCATAGCTGACGGTATGTGGCTGTATAAAGTATCGCTTCCGACACAAACTATCATAGCGGAAATTGACAATGAAAGCCAAGACACAGGAGGCAAGCCGACTATTGACCTGGGAGGATTTCCACCGCCTCCACCTCCTCACATTCAAGTCTTAGAGGGCCCTCTCTTTGAAATCACCCCGGATATCGATATCCCTGACCTAAGTGGGTTCACTGATTTGCAGATCTGGCAACGAATTAAACCAATGGTGAATGGGGTGGCGCGCAGAATCACACAAGTTCCGGAAAATGATGGTTGGACATGGGATAACCCTAACAAGAAAATAATCCCAGATGAGCAGATACGCCAGGCCGACTGGGTAAAAATTGAATACGACAGATCTCTACTATATGAATAAGCTCCTCGCAATCATATTACTACTGATTCCTACCTGTGCGTCCGCACAGGTGCAGCTCTATAATCTAGCTCCAGCTGACACACTAAACACTGGCGACAGCCTTCCATCCTACGAAAATTACGTGCCGGTGACGGAGTTAGACACTATCGGGATTGACGACTATCTCCCCGTATATAAAAGGCTATCCGACGATCCATTTTTTGTTAAGGATGATTCCCTGTGTGTAGTAATATTTGAGGGCTTAGATACTAGTTGTCAAAAGGTCGACACGGTCACCGTCATGAATGACTTCCTTGACACCTACATTGATTCTGCCAGATTTGATTCAGATACACTTTACCTCTACCGGGCAGACACCTCTGGAGCATTGGTAGATAGTTTTAAGCTGTACATACCTACTGGTGGTACGGATGATCAGACATTATCAATCAACGGACATGACTTATCAATTGAAGATGGCAATACGGTGGCCTTACCTGATACTGTGGATCCGGATACCGATGTGGACAGCCTTAAGATTGAGAACGATACGCTGAAGCTGTGGGAGGATGACACTTATTTGTTTGCTGATTTCACTGGTTTCGACACGGACAGCCAAAACATTCACATCGAGCATAAGCAGATGGATATTTGGTTAAGTCGATCGGAAGACACAGTAAGGGTTCCTAGTCCGTGGGCTTATAATTTTGACACGAGCCATCAACCTCTTCTTTTAGATATTCCATCTCAGATTCTGCAAGAAGTTTTCCGAACAGGGGTAACACAAATTGGTTCTTCGGAGCGGCATGACGGCGAGTGGTTTACTGTCAATCGACCAGGTTCCGGGCTTTCAGGGAGCCCGGTAGCAGTCTTTGATAACGGTGTTGGAGACAATGAGGCATTTATACGTATTCAGAATGATTCGCTTTCGTGGAGTATCGGGAACCATGATCTTACGCGCAATTTTCAAATAAATCGAAATGTACCAAGTGATGTGACACTATTCACTATTGACACCATCGGGCAAGTGAGCTTACACAGCTATGACATTGATCCATTCCCAAATTTAAAACTACCTGATACGGTGAATACTAATGCTGTGATTGTGGTTGATGGAGCAAGTAGGTTGTGGTGGACCGATAATTTAGGTAGGGACTTTGATCTCGTCAAGCTGGACGGTGATACTGCACTGACATTAGCAGATACACTAATTCCCCGGGACTCGGCTGACCTTCATGAATTGGTATGGCGTGGAGGACCTCTAAGGTTGAACGACACGCTTTTCAACACACCTTATGCTCCTCAATACCACTTTGCCCCAAATGACTCGACTACTGCGCTGCAAATTGAAGGGTCTTTGCATGCAATCGACATGTATCACCCTTCCTATGTGTACGCCTGGTGGCGAAATAACAAGACAGATGTCTATTGGAGAGTCCACAATCAGGATGTTGCAGA
Organism: Saprospiraceae bacterium; assembly: GCA_965223215.1. GTDB lineage: Bacteria > Bacteroidota > Bacteroidia > Chitinophagales > Saprospiraceae > JABDMH01. Next base: position 3,637,561 of record CBDCVZ010000010.1, read on the forward strand.
AGACACAATACCAGGCTATTTTGAGGTTGGCATAACCAGTTGGTTTGACTCATTAGGCACTGCCAACCCTCGTGATACTGCTCAAAGAAACCCTTTCCGGATCTCGACCCACAGCAATCATAATGCTTTAGTTTTTGAGCGTGACAGCCTGAAACTTGGCGATTATTTGCCAGACCGAAATGACGGGAAGGTCGCTGACATAACATCGATGTACTATCCTGGGGCAGATGGTTTCTTGAGGGTAGCCCCTCTAGATTCAATCAATGCTGCATTATCCATCGCCGTCTCCGCAGACTCAGTAGGAACCACTGGCCTAGCCAATGAGATTCCTTACCGTATAGGTGGCCGAGGCGTGGAATCGGAACCGGGATTTGAATATAACCCGACCACAAATGACCTAAAAGCCCCTGGTGATACATATCTAGCGAATGAAGAATCGGCTATACTAGGCACTGCTCAGGTCCATGTTGGGTATGATAGGACTGCTGATGGCGACGCCAATCTGAGTCTTCATGCAGATCAGGATAATACTGCTGATTTAGAGCTCATTGCCGGCGGCAATGTGCAGATTGTCAATGGTACAACAGGAACTTTCTCACTTAGGAGTAGTAGTGCAGGGATATTCCTTCATGTAGGGTCGCATCAAAATCTAATAAACACAACGGGCCAATGGCAGTGGCCGGCGTATACCGCGGCAAGTTCCTTTCCTATCACTGAAACAGCCCTCCTGGGAGTTAATAGCTCAGGGGTAGTTGGCACTATCGACTTGTCAGATTATGCCACTCCGACCGGCACAGCTAACACGGTGGCTTACTTCGATGCATCTGGAGACTTGACGAGTGAGACGGGTTTCAATTACACCGAGGCTAGCGATCTGTTAGAGGTGGGTGATTTGACTATTGGTGGCACAACGGGTGATGCACTTATCATTGAAAGCGCGGGTAGAGATTGGCAATTTCGGACGGCATCCACAACATTGTTTATGGAGCCAGAAATAGCAGATGTAACCTGGTGGTGGAGAGATGTTGCTGATGCAAACATAATGATCATCAGCACAGGAAATAAGGAGGCTGACTATTACGGCAATTGGCAATTTCAAAGCGGTCTTAGGGATGCTTCGGGCAGTCTTGGCATCTCTGGACAAGTACTTTCTTCCACGGCAACAGCAACATCATGGATTAATGTGGACACAGATGCAACCAACGAAATACAAAACATCGATCTTTTGACGATAACCTCTGGTGCAACAGGTGGCCTGTTATCATCGAGTCTATCTTCAGATGCAACAACAGCTACTGTGGATATCGAAGAAGCTGTCGAGGATATTACTGGTGCAAATATTTTAAGTGGAACGGGCATAACAGCACTTTATTCTGATGCCGCAGGGACGATTCAATTGACCAATACGGGAGTCATCACAGAGGTGGACGGCAGCACAACGAATGAGATAAATGTTATCGGCCAAAGCGGCACCTCGATCACACTAACAAATGGGGGCGGGAGTACCAATATCAACGAAATGGTAGAGGATATTGTCGGGGGTATGGTGTCCGGAAATACTGAAACAGACATCACAGTGACTTATCAAGATGGTGATGGAACACTTGACTTTGTAGTGAGTGGAGGTGCAGCCGATGGGGATGGAATTTACGATGACAATGGAACCATCTTCGCAACCAAATCGACAATTAATACAACATGGGAAATAGCTACTGGCACAGGTGATCAGTTTCTAGTTGATTATTCTGACAACGGAATAGGTGAGCTCAATATTAGGAGTTCAGGAACAGACTTAAATGCACCTTCTTCAAATTCTGTAAAAATTGGAAACACTTCCAATACATCTGACCAACTAGAAGTTGATGCTACTTCATCTCAGGTGACATTAAACCATGAGGGCCAAACTTCATCTAGAATCTATTTCTACGATTCTGGCAGCATCGAAGTAGATGCAGGTGGAACCGGTGATGATGTTGAAATTGATGCAGATGATATCATCCAATTGAGAGCGACAGAAATACTTGCAACTGCCGCGACGGGTGAGTTCCAGCTCACATCGGGGACAGAAATGTGGGTAGGCTATGCTAGTAATCAAAGTAGTGCTGTATTAGAGGTGAACGGAGAAGGATATAAACCTGTCGGTGCATCTTGGACCAATACCTCAGATCGTCGAATTAAAGAGCAGATTAACCCTATCACGGATGCCTATGACAGGATTCTGGAAATGAATCCCGTTACTTTCCACTACCGTGCCGATTGGAGACAAAGAAGCAATACGCCGGATAGCTTACAATATGGATACATAGCACAAGAATATCAAAAGGTATTCCCTCAAGATGTTCGAGAAGGCATAGAATACTTCCCAGGTGAAGAACCACTCCTCGAGCTAACAACTAATGCCGTCGGACCATACACTTTGGCAGCAGTCAAACAATTAATCAAAGACAAAGAGTCCCTCGAAAAGCGCATTGAAGCTCTCGAAGCACAATTGATCAAGCCAGCTGGTTTATCGACTCCAATCGACAAAGAAGGATTTAAAATCAATATCGAAATAGAGAAACAATGAGACTATTTTTTTGCACGATCGCATTATCCTTGACAATCATAACTCTGAGTGCGCAGGGTAATTATTCAGAAGCTGCACAGAGGGCCAAGGAATTGACGAACGAACAATTAAAGGGCCAAGCACCCCAGTTTGATACGATTGCTCTACAGCCTCTAGTACAGGAGGATTTCAATGCGATCCTAAAGCAATTGGGAGAGATAGAGCGTGCAAAGGAAGAGCTAGTGCAAAGAATATTGATGATCGCAAAATCTCACGGTATCAAGCCGGAAGAAATGTCTGGGTTTACACGAGATAATAAAATTCTAAAAAGAAGAAAATGAGGTATTTAATATTTGTACTTCTGGCCTTTGCTTTGGGCTGTGTGACGGTGCAGACCTTGCCAGATCAAGAGGTGGTTATCAGGAAGCAACAACCAAAGGAAATCGAGGTGGACGAATCAGATATTGATCCTGATTTCTATTTCACAGTACCTGATAATTCAATAATTATTGAAATTGATACATCGGAGCAACTTACTAATGATCCAGTGCCGTCGATGGGCACTTATGGTGATTCGGATCTAATCACGCCAGCTGCTTTGAGGACAATTCCGGGGGTTGACTGGATTGAAATAGTCCGTGATTCACTAGGGAATAATTATTTGCGTCTATTGTCTCAAAATCCCATTACAGGAGTTGAGGGATGGATTACCGAAAACACCTTGCTGGATTATTTCCAAGATAGTATCTCGGGATCCAGTTACGATGATCAACCCATTATTGACTCCCTGGCTACGCACCTAATTCGTATATCGAATAATGAGGACTCTATTGCTGTTCACCGCACAGCGATTAATAATATTACTGTTAGTAGTGTGTCCTCGGTGTCCCTTTCGACCTTTGGAGACTCAATCGTAATTGACGCATTTTCATCTCCGGTTATTAGAATACCGATTGCGAGCACATCAAACATGACGTCATGGAATACTGCAAAAGAAGACACAGTTACAAATCGAGTTGCAAATATTATTCTCTATGGTGACAGTAATACTGAGTTTATTCCGAATGCGTTTACAATTCCCATTCGCGATTTACTGACTAATCAATATGGCAATGCAGGATACGGGTGGATGAATATGCGTACTGACGTGCAAGACCATGTTGATCTTAATGCATTAGGTACCTGGCATAACCAAAGTGATAATTCTTATGGACTATATGCCCTAGATGGTTTCGACAGAACCTGGCATGCAGAAAGCAATGATGGATTAGAGTATGAGTTTACGCCTTCCTCTCTCGCTTCTGGAGCTACTGCCGCTAAGGAATCTGCCCAGTGCAAAGTGGTCGAGTTTCACTATTACGGATATAGCGCAGCCGATACAGTTAGGTATGAAATAACGAATCCTACAGCAGGGGTTAGTAGAGACACTTTCGTCACTTCAGTTGGTTATAATGTCTATACGGTTGATTTACCTGAATATGGGTATCATGATGCAACCTTCCAAATAATTGGGGGAGATAGCCTGCGGGCCTTGGCCATGAATTTTACGACCTACGACACTATTGGTCGGAGCGGCGCAATTGTTCATCGCATTGGGCATAGCGGTGCCACAGCTGGCAATTTTCACTACATACCCGATACATTATTCCAGCAGCAAATCCAGAATTTAAGAGCGGACCTGATCATATTCAATCTGGGTGGTAATAATTATAGTAATACTTCAGCAGCAAGATCGGAACTAGATAGCTTAATAAATAAGGTTAGGGTGTGGAATGACACGGTTTCTATTGCTTTACTTGTTCCCAGCGAAAACACGGCAGTTAATGCTACAGACTTGGGTAAAATACACGATAGGAACTATTGGTACCTATCACGTAAGCATAGAACAGCATTTGGATCATTGTTCCAGCTACACGGTGACCGAACCACAGCGGACAGTATGGGCCTTTTTGCAGCACCAGGAAACGCGCATTATTCTAATCTGGGTGGTAGAGTAAATGCAGATTTTATATGCAGGCAAATACTAGGTGCCTATGGGGCATCTAGCAGTGGGGGGTCTTCTTCTATAGCAATAGGATCAGAGGTCAGTGGGGCATCTTCTGGTGGAGTTCTTTACACAGATGGTGTCGGACAACTGCAACAAGATGCTACAGAATTTTACATCGACCCGAGCACAAAAGCGGTAGGAATTGGGACATCAAGCCCCAAGGGTGCATTCCAAGTTGAAGGTAATATCGGTATGGACGTCGGTTTACAGGCGGTAAACCTAGGCTCACTTAATTTGGATAGTGTGCTAACGGCTAACAGGGCATTTGCAAATGGAAGTATGAATTTCAAAACGGCTAATCAATTTAGCTACTCGTTTGTGAATGGTTTTGAAAATGGGCAGAATGCAACGAACGCACACGACTGGATTTTTATCAATGGATTGAGGAACCTACAGAACACAACAGGCAGTACTTATACTTTCGCAAATGGGAACGACAATTTCAAGTCTTCCACAGGATTAATTAGATACTCTTTTGCCAATGGAGATGGTAATTTTGAGACGAATACGGGGGCTCATACTTATAACTTTGCCTCAGGTCTTGCGAATGCAGATCTAGCATCAGGCAGCTATATTTTTACTCAGGGCGCTCACAATTTTGGCTCATTCAATGGTTCTTTGAGTTGGGTATTTGGAGTTGGTCAGGATAACTTTTTATCATTAACAAGTTCGGGTAATTATAATATCGGAATTGGGCTAGAGAATTTTGAACAAATAACCTCCGGCGAGCATAATTTGGGATTAGGCCGAAGAGTTGCAAAAGGGGCTTCAGATCTGGCAGTTTCACACGCTATCGGTATAGGCTATGAGGCATTGAACAGCCATACGGGTCAACTAGATAATACGATAGCAATAGGATTTGAAGCAGGGAAAAGTGACTCAGAAGACAATAACATCTTGATCGGTACCTCAGTTACTGCAGACGCAAATGACCAGATTGTGCTTGGCGGCACCACCTATACTCAATTTAAATCTAGAAACTATCGGTTTAATATTGATCAGGATACGTCAGGATTGCACGACTATGTCTTAACCTATGATAGCACTGCGAACGAAATACAGTTAGAAAGAGCGCCTGAATTTGGCAGCGAGAGCACTACAACAGATGGATCAGGTGATGTCACAGTGACCTTTGCCAATAGTTATTCTTCTGCGCCAATTATTATTGTGACTAGCCAGACCGCAGGCCACCATTACGCTGTGACAGCTTCAACAACGACAACTTTTACTGTAAGGGTGTCGGACGGGGCGGACTCAGCCTTGACCTCAACATCTGTGGATTTTAATTGGATGGCAAAATAAAGGCATTAATTACGAACGCACAGCAACGGAGAAGCTGTAAAAAGGAAAAATGAAAATGTCAATATTCGGAGGGATCTCGTCCCTGTTGCTATTGTCGACAGGAATGTATGTAGTCGACGCAGCAAACCCTGAACAAATGTTTTCCCCGGTCATGGTTATCTCGGGGATGTCAATCGCTATTGTGAGCATGGCTGGCTTTATGGTCTACCTGATTAAGAGAAACATGGATGAGCGGAAGGAGCATACTGCAAAAATAACAGCTATCCAGGCCGAGTCTTCAGACAGGATGGACAAGAAAAATAGTGAACACTCGAGCAAGATTGAAGAGTTGATGAAAATAAATTCTTCAGAACAGCTGAGGGTGATTGAAAAGACCTCTGAAATAATAAAGGATCACACCGTGGCAACAAATGGTCATGCGAAGATCCTGGAAAATGTACTGCAGAAATTAACATGAACAAGGAATTATTCGGACACAAGAAAGCCACTCGTCGCATGCAATATGTCATTGCTTCGAAAGGTGGCAAGGAGAAAGACCCATGGGAGTTGGGGATGGAACTGGTTGAATTAGGTTTAGACAAAGCCACAGATGGATTTTGGATCCATAATTTGACCTCTGGCAAATCGTACTACTCTCCAAAATATTTAGAGTCATTCGGCTACAGCCAAGAGGCAAACTATCCTGGGTGGGAGGCACACATCGAAAAGGATTCTCTGGATAGAGCATTAGAGTTATTCAAGCGCCACATAGATTCGCATGGCCAAGTGCCATATGAAATTGAAGTGACTTACGACCACTCTGATGGTACCAAGGTCAAACTGACCTGTTCAGGTGATATCGTGAGTGAAAAGGGAAAAGAATTAATTGTACTTGGATCTCATAAAATAATGACATGACACCAGGTGAATTGATAGATTTCAAGATAGAGTATACGAAATACCAGTGTCCCTGGATCAGCATTGTACCTATTCCATACCGGGTATTCAAGGACATGCAGAAGAGCTACCTGTTGACTGCAAAGGAGATCACAGAATTGAAGGTGTTGCCGCTATTTAATTCTTGGCAGCCAAGAGGTTTTGTGATGACCAAAAACATTTACTACCGAAAATATCCGATTGTGGATCCCAGAAAACTGCAGCATGGCCTACTTGATTTGGATTATCGAGGGTGGAATGTAGAAATGAAGCAAGTGGCCAGCTATCCATATTTATTCGCATCAAAGCAAATTGAGGACTACGACCTCTTTTCAGTCTCGATTGGGATGGTGCTGCATCAGAAAATTTAATTATTCACTTACATAAATCACAACTTATTATGGCAAAAGAAGATCCTAAAATGCAGAGTGAGTCAACTCTTGGTCTGCAGGCTTTAGCAAATGAATTGGACACAGTTTCTCAGCGGCTCAAGAACACCCTGGCTGCACAGAATATTGAATGGCCAGAAGATTCTCAGGAGGGCAATACTGATAGAAAATATTTCAGGTCCTTGTCTGAGGGCAAGGCTGGAGTGGATTCAGTTTGGGACAATGTGGCCAAAGTCGACGCAAAGATGCTCGCAGTCATCGAGACTGTCAAACGTATCGATAAGGATGCTCTTAATTCTTATGACGAGCTGAACATGCGCAAGAAAGCTGTCATCACTGATCATGTTGAGCAAATGGCAGCTCTCCATACTGGTCTTATTAGAAACACTGCAGCCAGTATGCAACCGGTTATTTCTGGTAATCAGATCGCAAGCACACGTGAGGTTGCGCAGGATGCTAACATGAACGATATGTTAAAATTCCTGGGGAATGCTGTTGAGCTTCTGGTAGCTAGGGTCGATGGTCTCGAAACTGCTCTAAAGGAAAATCCTAGAAAGTAGAAATTTCTGAGCGATGGTTGTGAACCGAACACACTCGGCCCTTGACTGGGCCGGGTTTCGGTTCGCGATCACAAAATAATTTATTATGAAAATGTCAATTGAGAATATTCAAAAGCTTTGGGTCCTGCTGGGTACACTTGTCGCAACGATGGGTTTCCCTTGGATTCCAGAGATTGTAAATGACCTTTTAGGTGTCGCTGGCACTGAGGTTGTTTTTAAAGTGGTATTTGCAGTTGCCGGTTTATGGCAATTCGTAGAAAGCCGTACAGGCAAAGGAAAAGAAGAGGAAGGCATCACAGTACAAATGCACAGCAAAGGGGCCAGCACTGCATACATGTTAAACCCTTTCCAAGCTGCTGCCTAAAGGATTTCGTTTCAACGAAAGTGGGTTTTAGTCGCGTCATCCATCATGCCGGTGGATGGCGTTTTTATTTGAAATACGCTCATATCCGTCCATTAACGTACGAAAATCTGTCCCGAAATCTGTCCCGCTTTAAATATGGGTTTCACGTGAAACACTGATAATCAATTGATTACATCTGATATTTACAATCCCCCTCTCACCGCAAAGTAGAAATCTGATCTGAGCCCACCATGTGGGCTTTTTTTATCAGGATCGGAATATTCACACGAGTCATCAGTTCATAAGTTTCCTCCTCCCTCAAAGAGAATCTTGCTGCAACGTTCAAAATCACCTAACTTCAGTTACTAAAACTACAGTTGCTATGACACTCGATAAGAAAATTCTTGGCCTACTCACTTTGTCATTTCTCTTGCTGTTGGCTTGCACCGGCACCCAGCCAGCCACTGCTACGGCGGAAGAAAAAACACAACCATCATTCCGTGAACTTGCAGACCTGCTTCGGTCTGAGCCCGGAGTAGAGGTAAAGGGCAATTCACCTAACTATACGGTGACAATTCGAGGCAAGAAGACCTTTATCAGTAGCACTGCACCCCTTTACGTGATCGATGGCATCGCCGTTGGTACTAGCTATGCGCAGGCAGCCGGCATGATCAACATCACCGATGTAGCAAACATCAATGTGCTTAAAGGATCGGAGGCCACTTCCTGGGGATCGCGAGGAGCCAATGGGGTTATTGAGATTCGGATGAAGCGGGGAAGTGCCAACTAGTAATAGAAAACGTCCATTAGGACAGAGATTTGGGCCATAGTCGGGAAATCACCATGATCGTGATCAATCCAGTTAACATGGCCACGGTTCTAAATGGCACGAGGATCATTCCATCCACTTGTGGGTAGGGTAAGAATGCAGGGAGATTTAAGAGCGGTTCACCCCCACCTACTCGAAGAATCAGTGCAATGGTGAATCCAGCGATGGCCCCATTTCGATTGGCTTTCGGATCAAAAAGAGCTGTGACCAGTGCCGGAAAAAGCAAGCAATACACCAGGTCACTGCAGAGTAACCAAAGGACATAAATGCTCTTAATCTGTAGAGCAATCAATGTGGTTGTCACCCCAATGATCCAGATGCATCTGCGCATGGTGACAGATAGCCGATGCGGACTATCACGAAATCTTGTGGGCAAAATGTTCCAAGTGGTAAGCGAAGACGCAGATAAGATAGATGAATCCGCCGATGACATCACCGCAGCAGCGATGGCACCAAGACCTAACGTCGCAACCCAGGGATTGGTCAAATACCGAATGACATGTGGCAAAGCATAGGCGGGTTCGCGGGGGGCTGGCAACCCTAGCACAGCCCAATCCGTCACCAGGGCCTTCATACCGATGAGCACGACCGGAACAGCGGCAAGGAGGCAGACGAACCCTGCTATCACCGACAATCTGACTGCGGTCTTCGCATCTTTTGAGGCCAGTACTCGCTGAAAATAAACCTGCCAGGGGATTCCCCCAAGCATCAACAATAAAGCACTGTCCCACCAGAGTGCCCAGGAAGGTCCGAGAAAATCACGATCAGGCAGAAAGGAAGCCGCTGGGCCCATGCGGGCTCGATATTCCGACCAAACATTGGCTATGGCGTCGCCGGAATGAAAAAGAACCACCACAATGAGCAACATGCCACCAATCAACACACTGAGTTGCACCACATCCGTCACTGATACCGACCAAAGACCTCCGATAGAGGTGTAGAGAATGACCACAAATGCAGATAAAACAATAGAACTGGCAGCGTCCATCCCAAGGATGGTACCGAAGGTAGTACCCAACGCTACTAAGATGGCCGAGGTCCAGAAAAGATCTCCCAGGAGAGCCGGAAAGTAATAGAGAACATTCAATTTCTCACCAAACTTAAGTGCCATGGGATCCAGCAAGGTAGTAAATCCCCTTGTGCGCATTGGCTTGGCAAAGACCAACCCACCGATGATCAAACTGGCTGCATAGCCCCAGGGAGCTTGAACCCAGATTAGCCCCTGGTCGTACGTATATTCGGCGGTGCCATTGATGAAGCCCCCTCCTATCCAGGTGGCACTCATGGTAAAAACTGCCAGCCAAAGCGGCAAGGATCGATTGGCCAACAAATGATCCGTTTGATCCGTTTTCAGTGATTTGATGGCCACGTAGAAAATTAGGCCATAGAAAAAGGTCATGGCAGTATAGGCAGGCCACAAGATATCAGCCCCCCAAAAGTATTCGAGTGCCATTCCTGCCATGAGGAGAACCAACAGCAGCACGATGACACTTTGGAATGAACGGATCGAATCTATGGAATGCACGACCGTAAAGGTCGAAAATGAACCGGAGAATGACGCGATCCATACCCGTACACATTTTGATCAATCCACTTGACAAAGAAAATTGGAAGAAACGGAGTTGTCCAGTGGTTCACCCACCAGCATTTGCTAATTTCATCCCGGTATGAAAGGTAGCAAGTTATTTGCTTGGTTTGTTCATCTATACACGGCATCCGGTGGTCTCTTTGCACTCCTTTCGCTTATTGCCATCGACCAATCAAATTGGGCCCAGGCGATGGCTTGGTTACTGGTATGCTTCTTTATTGATGGCACCGATGGATTTTTAGCCAGGTTGGGCAAAGTTTGGGAAACCCTTCCGCAAATCAGCGGCAAGGACATCGATTATGTCATCGACTTTCTGACCTATGCCTTCATTCCGGCGTATTTTTTGTATCGATCAGGGATCCTCCTGCCCGATCTCGGCTTGGCCTTAGCTGCCTACGTCATCATCATTTCAGCCATTTATTATGGACGACAGGGTATGGTCTCCGAAAAAAATCAGTTCTCCGGTTTTCCCGTTCTCTGGAACCTGGTCGTTTTTTATTGCTTTTTTGTATTCGATCTTAGTCAGACCGTAAACTCAGTGCTCGTCATTGTTTTCGGAATAATGCATTTCCTTCCCATCGAAATCTCCTATCCCAGCAAAAATGTGTCTCAGCACAAGGGGCCGGTGATGGTCGGCTTTACCATGTTGCTCGTATTAATGGCCATCTTGTTTTACTACCCCGAGAAACCGCTGGTTCTGGAGATCCTGGCGTATCTGGGCTTTGCATATTTCATCATCCTCAGTATCAAATACACTTGGTTCTCCAGCAGTGAAATGACGAAAAGGTAAAGCTAAAATCTAGGGGTAGCACCAATGAAAAAGGGAACCATTTTCATGATTCCCTCTTTTTTGGTTGCGTATCATCTCTCAGGCGGTTCTGTAAACAGTTCCTCTGACAAAACTGTGAAAACCAGATGACGAGCATCCAAAACGTAATATTTCCGAAGAAATATTACGGGATGTGCTGCACCGAAGTGCGACACAATTAAGGCACCAAATTTACCCTTAACGGCATCAGTGCTTCAGCCGAGATTCTTGCGAATCCCATCCGTCGATCCGATACCAGGCAATTCGAATGACCTCAATTCAGCCAACATGTTTGACATTGAGCGCTTATAGCTCTCCTTGTCTTTCATTGCAAGAGCAAATAAAACTTGAGAACCATCACCCATGAAACATTCTTACGAACGATCATTCCTGAATAGGAAGGAAACTTCACTCGGGTTTTGATCAATGGCTTTCATTTCACATACAAACTCCGAAGAGTTCAAGTAATCTGGCAGAAACTGTTCAATACTCGAAAAATTTCCCATGTCAATCATGTCAACGTATCCATTTGCTTCTCCAGTGATAAAAAAACAAATGTTTTACTGATAAGTAAAAGCACTGATCAAGAGTTCTGTTTTTGGGAAACAGTGATTGTACTTATCAATTTCTATCAAGAAAATATGACCCACTTTTGAGATCATATATATTGTTAACTTAAATATATATTATTTATTCATGTTGCCAAAAAAAATATAAAATAATCATTGGCCAAATGACCATTTTGCCGAATAAAGTAGAGGTTATATCATAATTTTTAGATATATATATTGTTGTTTTTCAATAACAAAAACATTAAGAAAAAAATTATGTCATTGATAACCAGATGATTACTATCCCAGACATTGGTCAGGCCGATAAATGATCAGATGGGTTCGAAAAATGTGACCGAAATAAGCTCAGTAAACTACTTACACTACTGGACAGCAAACTTGCGTACCGTACTTCTACCGGTTAAATCACTCACTTTTAGGAAATAGTAACCTGCTTTATCCGGTGCGGACAGGGTAAACTGGTGTTGATTTTGCAGCATGGTGAATCTCTTTTGTGCAAGTTGTCTACCCAGTAGATCATATACCTGAATGAAATAGGTCTGACCTGCTTCTCCCGATTTTGCATCGAGGATCATGGCCTGATTTTTCTGCACTGGATTTGGATAAACTGAGAGCTGTAAGTCTAAAGTGTGTAGGTTAAAATTGGCAACGGTCTGCTCAATTTCGAACTCAAACGTGACGGTGCACAGCACGGTGTCGGTCACGGTGAGTTGATAATTTCCGGCTTGCAGACTATCAATAGAAATGGAGTTCTCACCATTGCTCCAGTTGAACATCAAGGGCCTGGCTCCACCACTGATGCTGGGGGTGATCCTGCCATCACCATTGATCGCATTCTGAACAGAAACACCGTCCAAAGTAATGGGGTCGGTAAATCGAATTCTCGATACAATGACGGTATCGCAAAATCCCGTTGCAGTAGTATCGCGATAAGTGCCGGGTTCTCGATATACGCTATTACCTATTCTAATCGAATCACCCGCACAGACAACCGTATCAATGCTTAGCCCAACAAAGGGAACCAATTCAACCCTCAATTTGATGATCGAATCACAACCACCACGTGCCGTTAGTGAATCAAAATAGATACCCGTCAGGGTGATGGTATCGTCTCCAAAGAATATCGTATCACCGTCACAAACCACCATGTCGATATCCATTTCAAAATTGTCTACCACATGAAGGGTCAGGAAAACGATGGAATCACAGCCCTTGTCCGTCACCAGCGAGTCGATGTAGGTACCGGCCTCCGTGTAAAAAGTATCACCTACAAAAACGGTATCATTCGAACAAATGGTCTCGGTAATGAAGAAACTATCGGTTTCCGGGATGGTCAAATTCAGCACATAAGCAGAATCGCATCCATTGGCACTGGTGTAACTTTCAGTGTAGGTACCCGATTCGGTATACAACACACCACGATATTCCAACGTATCTCCAAAGCACAAGGTAGTATCGAGCACAGATCGAAAGGCCTTCATCACTTCTAAGTCTGTAATCACCAAGGAGTCGCATCCATGAATGGTTTTAAGGGTATCGTCATATTGTCCGGTCTCGGTATGTTCGATTTCACCTACAAATATGGACTCCCCTTCGCAGATGGTGATGACCTGCAAATTTCGAAAGGACGGCCAAACAACCAATTGTAAGGTCACAATCGAGTCGCATCCATCCACTGAAGAAAGTGTATCTGTATAGGTACCAGATTCTGTAATGATTTGCCCCCCAAACATAACCTGATCGGACTCACATATCGTGTCTAGCAAGGTGGTATCATACACTTCATTAACCAACAGCGAAATAATAAATACCGAATCACAGACATCTGGCTCAGGTACCAATACTGTATCTCGGTAATCTCCGGCTTCGAAGTATCCCATGCCATTGACGAACAAGGTATCACCTTGACAGATCGTGTCGCTGATGATGATCTCATTGATCGGGCAGTCCATGAGAAGAAGTACATCTTCTGAAAACAAGGACAACTCAGGGAAATTATTGTTTTTGACAATGCAGTGATACACACCGGTATCCAATGCATTGATATTCGTAAGCAACAGTTCATTGACGGCAGTGGCTGTGCTAAATTCATCATTTAGATACCAAGAATAAGTATTGCTACCTACTCCTTGATCCTCAATTAAATCAATGGTTACATTGTCTCCAATGGTGGCGGAAATGGTGTCTGGCAGTTCAATGGGCCGTTGAGGTGCGTAGTCAAAAATTAAGAGACCGAGTCCGCTAAAGTCAAATAAATCACTGAAAGTAAACTTGTTCCATTCTAGTTCTAACACCTCTAAGTTTGGAGACGTCGTGACGTCAAAGTCTGTATGTGTAAGTAAATTACTATCAATACGTAATTCAGTCAAATTAGGCAGATGACCAAAATCCGGTAGCGTATCGGTAAACATATTTTCAGATAGATCCAGGCGTTGCAGCTGCTCCAAATTCAGGAATTGTGGAATCTTTCCATTGAGGGTATTATTGCTAGCTGAAAACTCGCGTAAGTCAATATTGGAAGAAAGGCTTGGTACCCGGCCATCCAATAAATTATTTGAGACATCCAGCACCCTCAGGTTTTGTAGCGCGCCGAAATTCGGAAAATTCCCCGTAAAGTTATTGTCGTTTAATCTCAGTTCGTCCAGTAAGTTTAGCCGAGAAAAAGTCGGCAAAAATCCCGTCAATTGGTTGTGAGAAACATCTAGAATAAACAGGCTGGTAAGTCTGCCAAACGCGGGAACACTCTGAATAAAATTGTTGCCGCTCAGCACCAGCGTGAAGAGATTGGACAAATTGGTAAAGTCCACTAATGGACCATCCAAATTGTTATTTGACAGCACGAGGTTCCTCAAATTGGGCAGGTTACTGAAATCGGGAAGACCGCCAATTAGATTGTTGTCACTCAGATTTAAAGTGTTCAGCAAGGGCATATTCTGGAAGTCATGCAGTTGGCCAGAAAGTTTGTTGCCATGTAACCGCAGAGATCGAAGGGCTGGCAAATTGAAGTTGGGCAAATCACCGTCCAATTGGTTGTTCATCAGGTCGAGAAATTGAAGCTTGCGGAGATGTGACAGGGGTGGCATGGTATCGCGCAAAATGTTATTGGAAAGGGTCAGCTCTAAGAGTTCTGGTAAGTTCAGATTTGGCAATCTACCTTTGAGGTTATTGTTAATCATGCTGATGGCAATCACTCTGCCTGAGTCATTAAGGGTGACTCCTGTCCAGGTACTCATGGGCGCGTCTAGATTCCAAGGAGTAAACCAAGAATCTCCTTCGGTAAGATTGTATAACTCAACCAACTCAAGAGAATCCGTTTGTGAATGGGCGAATAATGCTGAGAGCGATAGCATCATACCCAGTAGGGTGGTGCGCATCATGTCTTTATAGTTTTCTTAGCTTCTGACCTGTGAAGATAATGATATTCTACATATTACAAATATTTATCAAGCGTTTTAACCACATCTTGTGGATATAACGAAGGATTTAGCAAAATATGGTCTCTTTGAGCGATCCCTGATTTTGCCCAAAATTCAATAGGACTATCCGGTCAAAAGCTCCCTGATTCGATCGGCTATGTGAGCGGCAGTCTCATAACCCCGTGATACTAAATGATGTTGTTGGCCCCTGCGAAAGACCACTGTTGGAAACCCATTGATGCCCATCGCACGACTCCGCTTAAAGTCGTTTTCTGTTTCGCTGATGGTTTCCGCATCTCTAAAAACTTCTTCCAATCTCGAATCATCTATCCCCACCTTGCGAGCGACCCAGCGATAGGTTTCAAAATCAGAGGTGTCCTGATTTTCGACGTAAAAGGCCTTCTGCACACCCTTAAAGAACGGGAGTACAACGGCAGGGGCGATTTTCCTTACCGCTACCACCGCTCGGCAAGGTGGTTCTGTATCATATAGAAAGGAATCGTTCTCCAATATCCCATAGTTGAAAGGCACACCGCTTCTTTGGTGAACGTGATCCCAGTGCTCCCTTAAGAAGTCCTTCATTGAATGGATGATCTGCATACCATGTGGCCTCAATCCTCCCATAATCAGTTGAAAGTCAAGCGTTGGAAAGGCTTTCTTAACTTGCGTGATTTCAGGCGAGAAACCGTAGCACCACGAACAAAGTGGATCTGCGACGTACACTAAAGCATTTTCCATGGCTTACCTGCTGGTGGTAGATTTCAACGCAAAGATAGTATGGTATCTTACCTAAAAACGTCGGACAGCCCAAAGATCGATTTGTAATTGCTGCCTTTGTTCTTCTCCGCACATTGCTGAGTGCTCAATTTGACTGTTCATGGCCGTCCTTGGCTTTTTTGCCTTGCAGCACCGCAACCATCCCCTGTACCGGCTTTCTTGCACTTTATCGGCGATGTCCTGGCACCAACCAGGGCACCTTGATATTCCGGGTTAACTACAATTACGAATTTTCGGCACATCCCGCTGATGGGAGATCTGACCGAATGTGGTGCTGCACTCTGTAAATCGATAGTGTCCTACCAATCTGGTGGTGATCAGTTGCCTAGTCCCAGTTGTCGAATGGCATCACCAGCTCCAGCCAGATGGTCTAAAGTCATTTCGGAATACATTCTCGCTAGGATGACACCTTTTGAACCAGCTCTGACCGCGGCCAAAACTGCGTCACGTACGCCCTCACGTGACCGTTTAGGCTCATCCTCATCGGGAGATACGTCAACATCGATTCCAGGCCAAATCTGCAAATCGGTACCAGCAGTTAGCTTAAGCCAAGCTTCTGTTTCTGATTGGACATACTTTGTGTCTAACCCCAAATCCTTGATCTCATCATAAGATCCATCTTTGAAACCCATGATTTGATAGAGAAAATCTAACCTTTGTGATTGGGAAAAGTCTGCCAGAAATGTATTAAACAAACTATCAACATAGTTGCAGCACCTTTGACCACCATCCGTATGGTAGGCAATAATTTTCAGAAAGTCATTGTATTTGGCTAGTTCTCTCAGGTCCATGGCAGCCCGGTAGAAGGGGTTGAAAGATATACTATGCGGTATTGCAGTACCTACCAGCAGATCACTCCTTATGGACTTAGCTCTCTCATAAACCATTTTGTAAATCTCTCTCAAACTGTCATACCAGAACATTTCCCATTGGAGCACTTCAGGATAATGCAGTAAAATTCTCCAAAATGCAATGTATGCGCCAGTTTCTGGTATCAAACCTTGCCTGATGGCTGTTACGAAATCAACCAACTCATGGTATCCCTCCGTTAATTTTTTGATATTGATTCCAGCTTGAACACCCTTTTCCAAACAAAAAGTGCAGAAGCAAGGTATGGATGTTTCACCAACACCCTTCCATTTGTATAGCGTGTTGGTTAATGCACCCCATCGCTCCGATCTCCAAAGAATGCCGTCGATTGGATTCGAGGAAACGCAATCATCGAGCATTGCCAGCAAGAATGACCGAAAATGCGAATTATTTAAACAGACTTGTGGTAGTTTCCGACCCTTTAGGTCTACTTCCTTCATCGCATCAAATTCAGGTATGTCACCAGGTATCTGATCTGCCAGCCATGCAATTGTTTTCATGCCTCTTTTTCTAGCTGTGGGCACCACATCAGACAGTACATCAAATTTTCCGTGATCTGGAGCCTGCACAACTTCTGGATGATCCCTAAATATGGATTTACGCCAATACTTTGGATTTATGCTCGTATAATATCCACCGCGAAAATCCATTTGCTTTTGACTACCATGATCAACGGGTGGCCAGGTGCGGCCGGAGAGACCCTCCTTGTATGAAAAAACCATGGTAAAAAGCGTATTAACGCAGGCAAGCTCTTGAAGATTAGCCAAACACTGGTCGACCCCCTCATCAACGAGGGAGGGAGCACCTATTTGAATGCCAACCATGAATGCTTTGTCAGGTCGATTACGCGTGTGGTTTAATAAAAAATTCAAAGATGGATCGAAGGTCAATCCGGCCAAGGCCAGAGTATTGGATTTGATAAAATTTCGCCGACTCATTACTATAATTGCGAGATTTGGGAGGTATCGATATGCGGTAAATATAATGTGAAACAAGACGTCTCAACCGCCCAAACAAGAGACCCTTTAAGACCTCCGATTTGAGTCTGAGAAGCACAAGTAAAATCATAGGGCTGATCAAGATAAAAATTACAGTGACTCCCCGAATGCCTAGCAACGCCATTGGATGTTGATCTTGACACAAATTGATTCGAAAACACATTACTTGGGAGATCTGTACAACATGGCTCCGAAAAACCCTCTCCTACAAGCTGCAGGGGCAAAATGTCGCGCCTCACTGAGAGGAAGCAAATTAACCATATACAGAATGCGACTAGTCGGTAATTCCTGCGAAACAGCATACCATCAAAGAATTTGTAACCACAAATAGCGAATAGTCATAATACATGGACCTCATCATATGCGTTTAATTTTGATCTTAATTGGTCAAGCCTCATTTCGTCCAGTAAGATATTGGGAGGCCTAATGTTCTTCCAATGGATCGCATGCTCTCGCTCCCACAAAAGAGCTTTGAGTGCACCAATGGCCGGTATATTGTCAAATAGACATTTAAGTTTCGTCAGGTCAGATTGAAGGCTCGTGGCATCTTCACCTTCAGACCATTTTTGAAAGACCTTGGCGGCTAATGTACAAGTGATATTTGCGGTGGTTGAAATACAGCCTACACCTCCTACTTGCAAAATAGGAAGTAAATACTGTTCGGTTCCAGCATAGAATTCTAATCGTGGAAAAATCGTACGTACCCGTTTCATATATTCAAAATCTCCTCCAGAATCCTTCATGCCGACCACGAAATCTGGGTACTTGTCCCTTAAGAGCCCAATTAATTTAATAGAAATGGGCACGCCACTCAGAGCTGGGATATGGTAGAGATAAATTTTCAGTCTATCATCTTGGACTCCATTGATGACTCGATCGAAATATTTTAGTACACCGTAATCATCCACGGGTGTATAAAAAAATGGGGGCAACATTAAAATTCCTCCTGCCCCTGCTTTTACGGCGCTCCTGGTCAAGGCGATGGTTTCCGGGATTGAGCAGCATCCGGTTCCAATCATTAAGCTGCCACTGGGAATGCTCCAATCAGCTATTTGCTCAATCAGATCCCTGCGTTCACCAAAAGAGAAGGAATTGGCCTCACCGGTTGTGCCGAGTAATGCTACACCGTCACTACCGTGGCCTAGTAACCACTCACAATGCCTCTTGAGACTACTATGATCCAGGCTAAGGTCATCATGCATTGGCGTCAATGCAGCCGTAAAAACACCTGATTTTAACATATTCTATGCTGGTGAGGTGATTCCTCAACTAAACAATGAGCAGGCCATTGGGCCCACCCATTGCTAAAAGACAATTCATGACTATTCGAGTATTATGACCTTTGTCATCTGACCTTCCTGTGTCTGCAATCGGGTTAAATACGCGCCTCTGGGCATTTCTTCCGGAGCCTTCCACAGCTGGCTATGTGATCCCGCTTGTTGTATATCATTAACCACAATTTCAACGAGTCTACCCCCTAGATCATAAATAGACAACCTTACCAAGCCACTTTTACTAAGACGATAGGCAAGATTAACCTGGGCCCTAACTGGATTAGGAGACATGGTAAATAATAACGCAGGGTTATGGTCATCCTGAAAAATAGAAGTACTGAGGTTGCAGATGGTACGAGCCCCAACCGGACCTCCATCGGTAGCTGCTGTACCAGAAATGGTACCCGAGACATCGTAGCACGGATCGAAATCGGGTTGGTCATCAATGGTGCCAAGGAAATCAAATAAATTACCAAAATCCAAGGCTGTACCTGCTACTCCAATGTCTTCCACGAGATAATCTGGTAATTCTTCGGAGTTTGGGTTAGCCAGCCAGGCATCAAGATATTCATTCAATCTTTTGGGAACATTATTTAATTCCAGAACTTCCTCAAAATGCCCATTACTTGTATCACCCATTGCCTGGGCAATGAGTGTCGAGTAAATGGGAGGACGGCTCACGGTGTCATGTTTAGCCCAAATATCGATGATGTCCTGGGTCCAAAAAATATTATTATTTGATATCGTTACTATTGTCGGGTCTACCAATGTATCCAAGGTAAACACCTTATTAACCGTCCCATCTGGATTATTCTGTTCGTTGGCATAGTAGGGTGAAGCACCTAACATCAAGGGATTAATCATCAGATTGTTGGTCACTTTTACTGCGTGAGCCATGGCAAAAATAAAGCAGCCATGTTTACCCACATGATTGAAGATGGTATTTTGGTCAAATTCAATATAGTTATGGGGTAAAACAGCTCCCAGGCTCCTTAAAATGCGATCAGTAATATTGTGCATCACGCTATTTCGCACTATGAGTGTATCGACCGAAAAGTTCCGGCAGTCAATGGCTCTGCCGTTTCCTGAGATCGCGAACCTGTTTCCGGCATTTCTCAGTATACAATTATCGACATACACACGTAGGCTATCTGCCCGAAACGATAACAACCCACCACGGTCTTTTTCCAGCACACAATCGGTAACTGTGATTTTAGATCTGGTACCAAAAAATCGCATCATGCCATTCCCCGGATTTTCACCGGGACCTCTTGCGCCGTTGATAATCCATAGGTTACGAAAATGTACATCGCCGGAAGCTTCGAGAACCCTCGGGTAATCTCCAACATCATTCGGTGTAGTGGTAATCACCGGCTTATGTCTTTGTTCGGTTTGTTCCAGATCCACTGCTTCTATTTGCAGTGGCCAATCAGGTGTATTTCTAATGGGAGAAGTAATTGTGTATACAACACCATTGGCTAGCCGGTACACTGTGTTATTGTCCATTCTGTCTCCAGATGGCATGGTATCGCCCATGATGGCCGGTGTAAGGTCTGTTGGCTTGCCTGGATCATCGCTTGCTGGTATGTCAACGATTCGTTGCCCATTGGCAACATTCCCGATCACCAAACAAGCTAGAGCCACAAAAAATTGATAAAATCTAGTCATGTGCTTCTATTTATTTTTTTTTGGAAATATTATTATCTATAAATTCTTCATTAAGAAATTAGAATGAAAATTGCAGACCTGCCGTACCCGTAAAACCAAAAGACTCAAGTGTGTTTAAGTAAGACTCATTTCTGATGTAAGAGATATCTTGTTGGCCGTTAAAATTATTTAGGTTAAGAAATAAACTCCAGTATTTTCCAATCTCTTGCTTGATGCTTGCATCCCAGCGCCAAAATTCAAGGGTAAATGAGTCAAAATCCTTGTTGAGCGAATATGAATTGGCTTTGGTACCTTGAAAAACTCCTGATATACGTGCAGAAAACCCATTTAAATCATACCCCACCGAAAGATGAAAAATATGGGGTGGTTGACTGGGCATTGAAACAATCCTTTCGTTGCTGGTGTAGGTCGTTTCAAATATTGGTGGAACTGGTATGACCAAAATTGTTTCTGATGTGAGAAAAAAAACCTGAGTCTCAGAATATAATCTCGAGTAGTTGGCACTTAACACAAGACCATTTAAAGGTTTTGGCAAAAAACCCAAATTAGTCTGCAGGTCTATTTCAAAGCCACGTACAACCGATTGATCTGCATTTGTGTAGGAATCGAGTAAATACCCTGAACGCGTGGGCCAGCCGTTTGCTGCTGCGATCAGTGGATCAGCTAATTGTGTAGAACGCTCGTAAAAAATATGATCGATCTCTTTATAAAAAAGGCCAAAAGTCAAAAGACCCAGACCTCCCCTATATGCCGAAAAAAGAAGATCAAAATTGTCTGCTCTAGCATGTCGTAAATTCGGATTTCCGGCATCTATGGTCTGAGCATTCATATTGATATCAGCTCTTGGAATGAGGTAGCGATAGTCGGGTCTGGCGAGCGTACCGGAATAAGATGCTCGAATATCAAACCAATTTAGGGGCTTATATTTTAGATGTAGGTGGGGTAGAAATTCACCATATTTGCGATAGGTTGTCGTATCTCTAATGGTACCCCTACTACCGTAGCGACCACTTAAGGCAGATACACTGGCGTTGTAGTTGTTGTCAGATTGTTCAAAGCGAAATCCCGGTATCAAGGTTAATTTAGTACCAACATTGACCCGCAACATTGCGTAAGTCGCAGTTATAGTTTCATCAACAATATAATTGTCAGATATTGACTCACGATTGCTGCTGAGTAAAGGTCTTTGTATATCGTACCAATTTCTAAGTTTTTCTGGATCAAGACTTATGGTCAGATCTATATTATTGCCATCGGTACTTTTGAAGGTCGTAGACTCTCCCCCGGCAAAGCTCAGTATACTTATCAGCGAATTGTTGGCCTCCAAAAAAGTTAGGCCCTCACCACTGTAAGCCTCTGCCGCCTTTTTTACGATCTCGCCACCGAGATAATAAAAATTTTCAGAAAACTGCATTACATCTCGGGTGCGGTTTACGCTAAAGTATTTGCCGCCAAACTTCAAATACCCACCGATATCCTCAGTGACTTTAATAGGTATTTCATAATTGAGATTCAGCGTATTTGATTCTTCAAAAGTATTTGTTGAAAAGTGGTCATTTCCCCGCAGTAGTGTTTCCCTTAGATTTGGTATCGCAGCATCGTAGTACGTTTCAGGATGCCCCTGTTGATCTAAGGATAGACTAAATGGATTTGAAGCTGTGCGAAACTCAATGTCAAAATCATAGGGGGTCTTGCCCTCAGATCTACTCGTCGAAATATTCCAATCAAGCATCGTTCTACCTAAAGGATGCTCTCCCGATAGGGATAATGTTCTTAAAACCAGGTCATTTTCGCGAGATCGTGCACGATATTCAATTTCGGGCTGTCCGGGATCGAATCGTTCTTCCTGCCCAAAGCGGTCACGACCAGTCTTACTATATAAGCCAAACAAGGACAGGCTGTGGTCACCACCCAAATCATAATCCACACTCAAACTACCATTAAATCTTTGCCGTATTTCAGCTCGATCCTCCAACCTCAGCTGGCTGCCAAGTATATCGGTGATTCCGGTTTGTTTGTCCGTAGCACCTTGAGACCACGAATAGGTCAAAACATCTCCACCGCGGTTAAAGCGCTCAGCGCTCGTCTGTACAACCACCCCCAGTTTGTTATCTAGAAACCTGTTGCTCGCCTGAAACACACCCTTGTAATCACCCCAGTCACTATTTAGGTTATTGTACCCACCTAGTAGTTTTGCCAATAACTTTAGATCTCTCGGTGCTTTTCTCAATTTTAGGTTAACGGTGCCACCAATGGCTTCTGCATCCATGTATGGCAATGGTGCTTTGAACAATTCAATGCCCTCTAGCATTTCAGGAGAGATAAGTGATAAATCCACCGACCTATCGGAGGCGTCATTGGCGGGAAGCCTAACTCCATTCACCGTAATGGCATTGAACTTGGGTTCTAAACCGCGCACCACGATCTTTTGACCTTCGCCACCACTTCGATTAATGGACACACCAGGCAAACGGGCGATTGCCTCAGCGGCATTGACATCCGGTAATTCTTGAATCTTATCAGCAGCTATAATATTAGATATTGACTCCGCATTCAACTGCTGATTAATCGCCTTTGCCTGACCTAGCACTTGACCAGTAACAACGACCTCTTTGCCAAGTAAGAATGCCGACTCCAACTCGACCAACAATTCTTGGTCGAAAACCCCATTACCCGCTATCACAACTTCGAAACTAGCAAACCCCAAATACGAGACTCTTAAAGTGTCACCGGGCGAAACGCCAGAAAGTGTGAACGCACCATTGATGTCTGTAACGGTGCCAGTTGTTTCACTACCTTTTAAATAGACATTTGCACCTGGCAGTGGTGAATTTTCTGCTCTATCATTGACTATACCAGAAACCGATTTTTTTTGTGAAAATGCTACTGTAAAAGAGAGCACCAGGACAGCTGTACAAATTAGTTTTAACCTCATAAAAGCTGTATTGGATTGGGGCAGGTGAGATGCCCAACCGCGAACTGTTATTAAGAGCTTCGATCGTCCAAACTAAAATAGGTAGGAAAGGGGTAGCAAAAGTCCAGAAATAGGATGCTTAAAGTCCAAATCTCAATTAATTTCCGCTATTCTGAGAATTATATTGTGAGGGTGGTATTGCAAATTGATTTGCGAAGCAGCGAGCAAAATATTTTGGATCCTTAAATCCCACCGCATAGGCCACTTCAGATACATTACCGCTACCCTGCTTCAAAATCTGAGCTGCCCGCTTTAGCCGAATTGTCTTAATAAAGGTATTGGGAGTCATCGAGCTCGTTTTCTTTAATTTGGCGAAGAGTGATGCCCTGCTTACTGCGAGTTCCTGAGCAAAAATGAATACGTCAAAATTCGGATCTCCTATGTGTTTTTCGACCACGTCAATTGCACGATCTAAAAAAACCTCATCCGTTGAAGAAACCTTGATTTTTCTGGGTTGGATGTTTGTCACTCGATTTATTCGATCATAGAGTTTCTTACGAGAATTAACTAAATTTCTAACTCTAATGATCAGTTCTTCTGGATCAAAGGGCTTTGTCAAAAAGGCCTCAGCACCAAATTTTAATCCGGCAATTTTTGTTTCGGGTGTGTCTCTAGCAGTTAAGAACAAAATGGGCAAATGCTCAGTTTCAATTTGACTTTTCAATTGCTGACAAAGTTGAAACCCATTCATATGGGGCATGATGATATCGCATATGATGATTGCTGGATTGATCTGAAGGGCCTTTTCAAAACACTCTTCAGCCGCATTTACAATGGTTACTTGGTAATCCTGAGATAGCAAGGAGGCCACAAATGCAGCTATCTCAGGATCGTCGTCTACGATCATGATATGTGCCCTCTCAGTTGCACCATTCGAAAGCTCCTGCACCGTATCAGATGGGCTCATTTTCATCCCTTCTCGATTTGATATGGTGGGCTCAGCCATTAGTTGTGTCGTTGATGCCTGTCGAGTGATCGGTAGTCGGAATGAAAAAACAGATCCTGTACCAAATTCAGATTCTACCCAAATTTCTCCTCCATGAATTGTAATCAGATCCTTGCAAATGGACAAGCCAACTCCAGAGTTAGACAATGTTTTATGGCCAGGTGATTCCAATTCATAAAACCTCTTGAAAATGTGATCTAAATGTTCAGTGGGAATTCCGATCCCGGTATCAATTACCGACACAAGAATACTGAGGTCATCCGTTCGCAATCGCAACCTGATCTCACCACCATCCTCGGTATACTTAAATGCATTGGCTAACAGGTTGGTCACCACTTTTCTGACTTTATCAGCATCAAAAAGAATCAAAAGCTGATTGCTGTCACAGTCGAATTGGTAGTTTATCCGTCTACCTTGAGCAGTGTCTTCAAATGATAGAAAGGTATCCTTTAAAAAACCGACAATGTCATTTTTGCATAGGTCCAGTTTACCGTGTTCCAACTCTAGCTTTTGAAAAGCCAACAGCTGATTGGCTACACTCAAGAGGCGTTGAGAATTTTTTTGGACTTTAGCCAATCTCCGTACTAACACTGGATCAGATTTGTAATCAGCAATAATTCTACTCAGTGGGCCGGTAATCAAAGTTAAGGGTGTTCGAATTTCGTGGGTAATATTCACAAAGTACTTGGTGCGTAGATCATATAATCTTTGCTCATTTTTCTTACTCAGGGTCTCGAATTGTAACTTATGGCGTAACCGGGTCTGAGCTACCAAGAAATAGATGAAAGTAAACAGTATGATCGCATATAGGCCATAGGCCCACCAGGTTCGATACATAGGAGGAAGCACCTCAATTTCCAACTTAATTTCATTCCTAAAGGGCACGCCGGTGCTGCTCGACCCATTCACCAATAAATAATAAGTGCCCGGATTTTGAATGGCATATCTAGCCACTGTAGTGCCCAATGAATGATTCCATTGCTCTTCCAACCCATCCAACCGATACCGGTAGTGATGGTTCTCTGGGTTAAAAAAATCTAGCGCGGCAAAGCCAATTTCAAAGACGGCATCGGTCAAAGGAAGAGATACCCTATTGGCTGAGTGAAGACCATTGAATGGAGCTCTTTGGTGGCCAGGAGACACTTGCATCCCTCGGGCCACAAACTTAGTCAGCGCAACCTGGGGACTATATTTACCCTCTTTGATCATGACTGGTTCAAATCTGACAAAACCAATTCTCCCTCCAAATAGGATTTCGCCATTGCTGAGTTGTGTGCTCGCGTTGTAATTAAACTCCAGGTTTTTCAATCCATCTGCGGTTCCAAAATTTGTAAATAATTGTCGATCGGGATCAAATTTTGATAATCCATTTGACGTGCTAATCCATAGGTAGCCACTATCATCGGCAATAATGCCAAAAATGGTATTGCTAGGCAGCCCATTCAGCTTAGTATAATGAACCAAATCACCATTTTGGCTGTCTAATCCGAATAAACCCTTGGAAAAAGTACCAATCCAGAGGCCGCCCTTCTTATCCTCCTGCAAGGCATAGATATCCACTCCAGGCAAAACATGTTTTACTCCAAAATTGTCTGGTCTTCTCTGTCTCACTAGATCAAGTCCTCCTTCCGTTCCGACCCAGATCTTGCCCCAGGAATCTTGTAAGATGCAACGAACAAGATCAGAACCCAACGAGGAAGTATCATGAGGAAGAGATCTAAGGTGACGAATCTCTGTGCTGTTAAGGTCTATGATGTTTATGCCACCACCATAAGTGGCAAGCCACAACTCAGTATTAATGATATCAATATCGTACACATTGTTGCTAGAAAGATTAGGTCTGTCTACACATGAAATACAATGCCTCTGATAATCGTCTTTGGTTGGATCATAGACGTAGAGACCACCGCGGTAGGTTCCCACATAAATCTTACCGTTCCCGGCAAGTAACTTTTTGACACGCGGCACTTCCATGCGCTCTTGAAATTTCTTCTGAATCGGGGGTACAACAAATTTTTCCTCATTCGACAAGAAATAACTAAGGCCGCCCTCCTCATGGCCTATCAATACATTGCCCACATCATCTTCCAAAAAACTACTTATTCGCTCCCTTTGGTTTGTGGTTGTTCCAGAAAAAGGCAGGTGATGCAGAAATCGACTATTATTCTTGTGGTGATAATTAATAGCACCGTTGTAAGCGCCCACCCATAGACATCCACTTCTGTCTTTAAAAACCGAGCGGATGGAATTGCCGGATATGCTCTTGCCGTCACTACTAATCACCGAAAACAGAGAATCACCCCCTGGTGGTAGTAAATAAAGCCCTTGCAAAGTACCGACCCAGAGGTTTTCTTCATCATCTCTATGAATACACTGCACCGCATTTCTAGTCAGTGAACTTTTATCCGGATTTGCCATAGGCACATGCTGTACCACCAACCTATCTACAAGGTCAACCTTGAATATTCCAGATGACCTACTGATGATCCAAAGTGAGGTGGAATCCATCACGAAGTGCCTAATATGGGCTCGGGCCAATACTCCGCTGAAATCGTTGACAAACGTAATCTTGGTCAGCGAATAGTCCTGATCTTCTGAGGCATGTAGTTGGTAAGATCCAGTATTCGTACCGATCCAAATGACACCCATCTGGTCTTCAGAAATCACGGTGATGGACTGACCCGGCTCCAAGTTCAACTCGTCATCCGAAATCCGGTGAAAATGTGACTCCGACTTATCAAGGAGGTTTAGACCATCGGCTGTGCCTACCCAAAGCCTGTCATGACTATCTCGGAAGATTGTCGTAATGATATCCGAAGTAAGGGTCGTTGAGTCTGACGAAGAATGGTTAAAATTTGTAAACTGATACGAACTTAAGTTCATTCGTGATAAACCCCTTTTGGTACCAATCCAGAGATCATTTTTATTGGCATCGGGGTATAATAGTCTGACATCATCGCAACCGAGCTTGGTGGAATCTCGATCGTCTGATTGGAAAACTTCAAATTCACAGCCATCATATCGATTGAGACCATCTCGCGTTCCAAACCAAATAAATCCCAGGGAGTCTTGTGTTGTAGCAAAAACTGTGGATTGAGATAGCCCTTCTTCTGCTCCCAAATGATGGAACACTAATGATTGTTGTGCAGTTAGTCCGGATTGCAGACTAAATAGTAAGGGCATGAAAAAAATCACTTGAAACGTTCTTCCGATTGGAAAAAGCGAAGTCTTCATATATTTCGCTCTCACCAGCATCTGAATCCAATCAAGAACTGTCATCCTTTTCTTGCCTTTTCAAACTTATGCTTAAGTTATCCTTCAAAATGCTTCAAAGCAAGGACTTTTTAAGTTCAGCTCATGGCAAAGAAATATAGGTTTAAAGAAAACGCTACAAGGGTAAAATCGTCTAAATATGTAGGATAAATGGCCCAATTGCTACAGGTGGTGACGGATTCTATACATTTGGACCAATGATTTGAGGTTGATTTACTTAAATTATTGCTCCTATACCTTAAAATGAAAACCATGATGGATCACTTCACTAGTTTATTAACTGCTATATTATTTGGTATTTGTCTCCTCTCAGCCCACTCAGACCATTCCGTCCACAGGCGAACTACACCCAGTCTTTCCAGTGGCGTAAGCGACAGTACCCAGAGGTTACTGTACGTAGCAGTTCCCGGCATTAGGAGTTATCTTGGGTATGGCGGACACGGCCTGGTTGTTTTTGATATGGACAATGATTACAAATTTGTGAAACGTATTAAGACGTCTGGTATCGATCCTGACGATGGCGAACCAGATAATGTTAAGGGTATCGATATTAGCATTCCTCTCAACAGCCTTTTTATTTCGACCCGACATACTCTGCAGAGAATTGACATTGCTACCGAAGAAATAATCTGGGAAAAATCATATGAAGGAGGATGTGATAGAATGTCCATTTCACCAGATGGCCTTACGATGTATCTTCCCTCCCTGGAGAAGGATTTCTGGAATGTAGTGGATTGCGAAACAGGTAATGTTATCGCAAAATTTGAAGTCTTTACGAGAGCACACAACACCATTTATGGTCCAAGCGGTCAACATGTTTACCTAGGAGATATTGGCACTCCTTTTCTAAACATTGCCGACCCAGAAAAACATCAATTATCCGGCAAGGTAGGTCCCTTTAGTGGTGGTATCAGACCTTTCACCATAAATAGCACCGAAACGAGGGCCTATCTCACAGTAAACGGTGTCTTAGGATTTGAGGTGGGTGATCTCAAAACTGGCAAAAGGATCGCCAAAATAGAAGTAAAAGGATGGGATAAGGGGCCCGTGCGAAGACACAGTTGTCCAAGCCATGGAATTGCCTTGACGGTCGATGAAAAAGAGGTCTGGGTGTGCGACGCATTTAATATGCGACTCCATATATTCAGCGCCGTCGAACCATTTCAGCAGATGACCTCCATTCCCTTGCAGGATATGCCGGGCTGGGTTACGATGAGTTTGGATGGAAAGCATGCATTTCCATCCAGTGGAGAGGTCATCGACGTAAAAACAAGAAACATCATCACGCTGCTAAAAGATGAGCATTTCAATACCGTCTGCAGTGAAAAAATGATCGAAGCGCATGTTTTGGACGGTCAAGTTGTAACCGCAGGTGATCAATTTGGAATTGGACGAGCTGGTAACTGATTTTCGTAAGAAGACAATTTCTTTTTCCTACCATATACGCTGCCTTGGCCACGGCCTCTTCACTGAATCGAGTGTTGAATTTAGTTTACTAGGGCGATACGAGTAAAGCCGATAGGAATCTACGAGTAGGAGTAGTTGCGGGTAAATACACGATCGATCGGCATCAAAAATCAGAATAGAGAAGCATCTCTGTCTTAGAGTATGGTCGGGGCTGCATCATGTGAATCTCCCGACATTGGCAATAAGCGGATTAGCAGGATATGCTTATTTTCGGAGAGGTTAACCAGTCGACTGTGTGAGATTTGAATAACAACACAGCGACCGGTTGAGATACGAAGAAAATGAATCCAACTGATCGCCGAACATTTTTTAGAAATAGCACCCTGTCAGCAGGAGGTTTGCTGATACGGGCGCCTTTATTTTCCGATGCCGCCAAACCCAACGATCAATCAACACCTGTAGATGTCATGGAGGCAGTGCGAGCTTACCGGAAGATCGATTCACACGCTCACGTGTATTTTAAACCTGAGAGTCCTGACATCCAAATTGACTTTGCCGACCGTCTAAATATTGAGAAGCTGATTATTTCAAGGCCGATGAAACCAAAAAGCAAGGGATCGCCAGAAGAATTCAAAGCCTGCAATGATCTGGTTCTTAATTGTGTGAAAAAATATCCAAATCGTTTTATTGGCCAGATGACCCTAAATCCTCAGTATGCTAGGGAGTCGATGGATGAGATCAATCGCTGTATAGATGCTGGTATGGTAGGACTGAAGCTTTACAACCACGTAAAAATCAATGATCCACTATTCTATCCGATTATTGAAAAATTCATCGATTTAAAGATGATCATTCTAATGCATGTGGGAATCGGTAAATCACGAATCACTTACGATGCGCGAGAACCTGAAAACGTATCAATCCCATCTGATTTCGTTGAAGCAGCAACACGATATCCAGAGGCTATGTTTCAATTTGCTCACTTGGCAGGAGGCGAGGACTGGGAGGACGCATGCAAAGCACTAAAACACTCACCCAATGTGTATGTCGATATCTCCGGAAGCAATAATGATGCTGCCATCGTAGATTACGCCGTTAAATACCTCGGTGAAGACCGGATATTATTTGGGTGCGATAATAGTTTTTACCAAGGAGTGGGCCATGTGATTTCGGCAAAAATCACCCCTGACCAACGCAGGAAAATTTATTTTGATAATTATAATAACATCCTAAAAGCGTCCGGCAACCATGTTGATTGATAGCAACGCGCATATCGGACATTGGCCCTTTAGGCATCGTAATCACAATACCTGCAGTACCCTGATAGAACGCATGAATGACTTTGGTGTTTCGGCAGCCATTGTCAGCAATCTGAGTGGGTGCCTCTATAAGAATCCGCACACTGCGAATGAAGCCATGGTTGAAGAAATTAGATCTAGGCGAAACTATGTAGATCGTTTTATCATGCTGGGTGTCATCAATCCGATTTATGGCGGATGGAAAGATGATTTTCAAGACTGCATCGATCATTATGGCATGCGTGGAATAAAATTATATCCTAAATACCATGGCTATACCCTCGATCATCCCAACTGCATCGAACTTGCAAAGATGGCTAGAGACAAGGACATAGTTATTGCCTTGGCCCTGAGGGTGGTGGATAGCAGACCTAGCTCGTGGCTCGACATCAACGAAGAATATAATTTGGCTCAAATAATGACCCTTGTTAAGCACGTACCTGATGGCAAATATTTAATTCAAAATGTGGCCAATAGCCTTGATTTAGTACAAGAGGACCTCGCCCTAATCAGAAGTACACAGTTGGTTATGGACACCTCGGGCAGAAACATAAACCAACTTGGAAAATTTCTTCAGATCTTTGGCAAGAATAAGTTTGCTTTTGGGTCTCATTCACCAATTCTTGATTATTGTACTGGTCTGCTTCGCATCGAATCGCTTAGCGTATCGGAAGCGGATGAAGAAACCAAAGTAAAGTTGCGGTCGGGCAACATCAAAGAACTTTTCGACCTCTAGTAGGCTTCAATGAAAACTTTGGATAACCCATTAACATCAAAAAATAAAAACCATGGATCACGAAAATTATTCACGGCGGGAATTTATCAAAGATAATTCTTTGTTGGGCTTTGGAATGGCGGCTACAAGTGCCGTACCCGGTACTGCATTGCCTTTCAGCATGGTTGGAAAAGCAGCTTCTCCAGCCCTTTTAGGAGGCACACCTGCCATCTCGCATGACTGGCCAGCCTGGCCCATTTGGAACCCGGAGACAGATGAAAAAAGATTGTTGGAGGTTATGCGGAGTGGAGTGTGGTCGCGCAGAAAAGTGGTTGATGAGTTTGAGGCAAAATGGGCTGAAATTATTGGTGCCAAGAGGTGTTTGGCAGTCGTAAACGGTACCAATGCACTCAATGCCTCCCTAGCCCAGTTGGAGGTCGGTTGGGGTGATGAAGTGATCGTGACACCCTACACCTTTATTGCGTCGGTGTCATCCATCATGTTTAATGGAGCCATTCCAGTTTTTGTGGATATCGATCCGGAAACTTTTCAAATGGATCCGGAAAAGATCGAAGAAAAAATAACACCCCATACCAAGGCCATCATGGTGGTACATATTCTTGGCTTGCCATGTGATATGAAGCGGATCATGCAAATCGCAAAGAAACATGATCTGATTGTGGTGGAAGATGCCTGCCAGGCTTGGCTGGCTGAGATCAATGGAAAAAAAGTTGGAACTTTTGGGCAGGCAGGATGCTTCAGTTTTCAAAACTCAAAAAACATTCCGATTGGCGAAGGAGGAGCGATCGTAAGTGATGATGAAGAATTCATGGACCGATGTTATGCATTCCACAACTACGGCAACCCCTATGGGTCCATGGTGAAAGAGCAGTCCAGTGGACCCGTTATGGTGGGGACGAAACTGAGAATCACTGAATATCAAGCCGCCATTGGTCTTGCTCAACTGGATCGATTAGAAGTACAGACTGAGAAAAGAAACCAGCAGGCCGCACGATTGAGCTCCTTGATCCGTCAAATACCTGGTATTAAACCCTACCGCTTATATGATGATGTGACTCGTGCAGCCTTTCACCTATATGCGTTTCGTTACGACCGCAAAGCATTCAAAGATCTGCCTCGCTCCAGATTTCTTCAAGCGCTGCGATCCGAAGGGGTACCGTGCGCAAAAGGCTATCGACCGCTGAATAAAATGCCCTACCTTGAAAATGCATTCAATTCGAGACTTTTCAGGAAGTTCTATCCAGAAGATCGCTTAGATTATGCAAAATATGCTGAAGTAAATCGCTGTCCACTCAATGACAAATTGTGTGCGGAGGAGGCTGTTTGGATTGGTCAAAACGTATTGTTGGGATCCAACCGAGATATGGAGAACATTGCCGCGGCAATTCAGAAAATCTACGATCATGCGGAGGAACTGCAGACTGGCTAAGTCCGTGAGGATTTCTTACCAAGGGGTCTAGTAGCTTTATGCCACCTTTACCAAATGTGTTCTCTAGACGCTGGCAGGTGACGATAGCCTTTGTACGTGCGTAACTAATTCCCAGCAGGGGCCAGGGTAGGAAGGCTGCGTCAATGAATCTTCGATCTTTCAGATGCAAAGTCAAATTTCAGCGATATCTAAGCAGGACGACCAGCAAAAGATCAATATTCACAAGTCGTCCAAGTCAGAGCGGTTGATGGTCGGGATGACAGGATTTGAACCTGCGACCACACGGCCCCCAGCCGTGTGCGCTACCGGACTGCGCCACATCCCGAAACTAAATGGTGAGACTGGAGGGATTCGAACCCCCGACCCCTACCCTGTCAAGGTAATGCTCTAAACCAACTGAGCTACAGTCTCAGAATGCGGAAAAGTACTCGCTTTTCTGCAAAGGATCGCAAAGTTAAAAAATCTTGAAAATTTTTCGTTTCTACCACCATTCTTCATCCTCACACAGGTATTTTTCTTTGATCAGTGCTTCATTGAGATTGATCCCATATCCAGGTCGATCACTTAATTGAATGTAACCATTACTGACCAAGGGTTTGTCGTATCCAAGCACGTCGGGATCACCGTTTACACCACGACCTGCCCGATTAATCGGATCGGATAAAAAAACTTCGTGGGCCAAAAACTCTCTGACTGATGCGGCAAAATTAGCCGAAGCCACCGTCGCTATGGGTCCAGCAACGTTGTGCGTTGCTACCGGTATGTAGTAGGTCTCTGCCAGATCGGCAATTTTTTTTGCTTCTAGTAGTCCACCTGCCATAGAAACATCAATCTCAATCATATTGAGCCCCTGGTGCACAATAAAAGGCCTGAAATCCTGTCGGCCATAGAGATTTTCACCACAAAGTATCGGCACCGGTGATTTTTCGGTCAGCTTGACCCACTGCTCATTGTAGCCAATCGGCAACGGATCTTCCAACCACCAAGGCCGCATGGGTGCCACGGCTTGTGCCAGGCGTAGAGCGCTGTCAAAGTCAAATTCCCAATGACAATGTACCGCTATTTCAAAGTCAAGTCCTACAGCCTGCCGCAAATTTGCAAAGCCCTCAGCATTTCGATCTACCTCAAGATTCGATAAACGGCGGTTATCTAGAGAGGCCCAATGCTGATCTCTGACAATATTGACTTTAGCGGCGGTCCAACCACCTTCTGCCATCCGCTCGGCAAAAGTGGTGCACGATTCGGGATCTAACAGATCTTTCGGACCAGAAGACACATAGGCTCTGACCTGATCCACATGCGAGCCTCCTCCCAAAATCTTTCGAACTGGTTGGCCACTAATTTTTCCAATCAGGTCCCATAAGGCCATTTCCACGCCCGTAATTGCATGGGAGGCCATGCCGTGATTGCCACCATAGTAGGAGGTTCTGGTCGACATCTTAAAAACCAATCTTTCGAGATCGAATGGATCCTGATCCAACAAGATTGGCTTACATACATTGAGGACCACATCTTTGGCACCAAATCCATTTTCATCATGATGACACTCACCAATGCCAATCAGCCCTTGATCCGTCTCAATTTTGACGAGGGGGCTTACGCGAAAGCCGATCTTTACGCGAACACATTTCACGTCCGTTATTTTCACTCGACCAGCCTCCGAACCAAGTAAATGAAAGAGGGCAGGACAGGTAGATAAATAAGAAGCCCCGAGGGCAACATCTTTAATAAAGTCTCTTCTTTTCATAAATAGTATACTATTCGCATTAATTTAAGAAAATCAGCCCGGTACGCACGAGCTTCGAACTACGTGGTTAAGATGAAAAAATGGCATTGTCATTACTAGTACGATTGTATATTTGCCATCTTCAAAGCCACCATAGCTCAGCTGGTAGAGCAACGCATTCGTAATGCGTAGGTCAGCGGTTCAAGTCCGCTTGGTGGCTCTTATTCATCCCTTCGATTGCATCTCCTTCCTTCTAGCGTCAGCTGGGAAGTAGGACCCCGTAGAACAGCCATTCATTGAGATCGAAAATTGTAACTTTCTTGAGAAGTGAAAGTCATGGCAGAAAGCTATCTACTCTACAAGTTTTTTGGTTACTGGCAAATTGTGGTTTGCACGTTTGCCTTTATTGCCCTCTTTGCCATTCACCGACGCACTACTAAAAATCAGGAACGCAGACAAAGAGACAATGGATTACTTTGGCTATCACTCGCCATTTTAACCTGGTCATTCTCTGGGTTGATTGACGTTAATTATGCGCATGCGCTCACCCTGACAGATCCGGTGCCTCAGACCTCGTATCAAGGGCTGCGCAGTATCTTCTCCATTGTTAATAGTGCTTTTATTCTGCTGGCATTACCCCAGTTCAAACACATCCCGCGTCCCATTCAATATTTGATCAAATCTGATGGATGGCGTCTTACGGTAGGGGTGAGTTTTGCGTTATCAGCCATCATGACCTTGATGATGTATCTGGACCTGATTATTCCGTCACAGCCGAATTTTATTTATTTCATCGATTTACTGTATGCTATTTTTACTTTATCCTTTCTAGGAATTATTCTGTGGTCTTCCTTCGCCAAACGAGGATTAAAAATATTGGCATACCTATCTGCTTTAAGCATTTTATTTACCCTCATTGCACAGTTTCAGAAACTAGATGAGGAGATTTTTTGGAGTATTTTTTTCAATTGCATTTTTAAGACGATTTTGATTGTCTTATTCTTTGCACTGGCGTTGAGTTGGGTAGAAGAGCTCGCTAAAAAATTCATCCCCGAACCTACTGACCTCCACCTCATTATGCTTAAAAAGAAAACGCCCCCAGGCAGATATCATCACCTTGGCATACTGAGCATCCCACCCTATATTAACATGCACCAGATCAATCTCTCAGAAGCTACCTATCATCTTTTGGCCACCTTTGCCTCCAAGAGAAAAAATAGTGGTCCATCGGAGGGATGGTTGGAAATACAACCAAAGTCAAGTACTTCCAATAAATACGACATCAAGGACCATAAGCAAATAAGCAGACTGGTAGATGCCATTTTCGAAAGCATTATTAACCATGACCAGAGCAAAGACCCCATCCTAACCAAATTGGATTTACGGCAAGCCCTCTTTGACCAAAATCGTCAACGTAAGATTCGACTGCGCATCGCCCCTGAAAACATTGACCTCACCCGAGCTTGAAGTAGCGTGCGGTTGAGGTCCTGCCCTTACCTGACAAGCATCATTTTCCGTGTCTCTACAATTCCGTTTACTTCCATCTGATAAAAGTAAAATCCATCCACCATTAGCACCTCCCGGTCTAATGGCACTTCGTGTAATCCCCTCACATAGGACTGGGTAAGTGAGCTCACCTGTTGACCTCGGCTGTCAAAAACTCGCAGGGTTACCTCGGCTGCCTGAGATAGGGAGAAAGAGATCGAAGTTTTATCGTGGAATGGATTAGGACTGTTTTGATAGAGTTTAAACATAGCACCCTCGGATGCACTAATCAAGTTATGCTTTGCAATATCCAATCGTCCGGAAACTTCGAGGTCCGGATTTGAACGCTCGTAAGTGCTCGTCTTTTCTGACTCGGTAATCTGAATTTCTGGTGCCTGTAAAGAGATTTGACAGCTGTCTGAGACAAGGATGAACACCTCCTTAACATCAGATAGGTTGTTTGAAGTATCCCTGGCCTGCCACTGGTAAGTATAAAGGACACTGTCGCGGGTCACCTGGTCAGGAAAGAACATGGAGTCTAGATTCACCAAGAAAACTGTATCAACTTCACAATTGTCAGCACCAGTCAAGCCGAGCATCATTCGGATGCTTGGATTCAAAGGATCATTATCAAAATCGGTCTCCCATTCAGAAAAAGAAACACAGGGATCGCTAAATGCGATGACCAAGGGATTGACATCATCAATCACGGTGATGGTATCGGTCAAGCGGATGGTATCTAGACAAGCATTGGTAATTACATAATTGACGAAGTGAATACCCACCGGATAGTTACCACTGGCGTCATTGCTATCATTCACCGCATAGGGAGAATCGTTGGAAATCGAAAATGCACCAAATTTGGGACAAACATCCACGACCTCCACAGGATCTAAGATCAACGAATCAGAGCAGTTAAAAGGCTCCGCATCGCCACCGTAGGATGTCTGTCTGGTAATGGTAATCGAATCTGGAGTAAGCGTGATAACTTCGGTACAACTATCGATTTTTGCACTCATGCCATCCAATAAAAACCAAGTCTGGGAAATGGTGCCGAATCCACAATCACTTGTGTCTATTTGAATCAAACTATCCAGCGTAAAATCACAGATCATCGCGGTATCGGGATGAATAATATCAGGCGTATTAAATAAGGAGAACAATTCGGTCACGTCAGCAGGAATATCTGCGCAGACAATGCTCGTATCCCTTAAGGCGCTACAATCGAGTTCGCAGCGACATTCACAGGTCACAATAATTTTTTGGAGATGCTTAAATACGATTCCATCATATTCAGGATCTGTCTGCCAATTGGCAGGTACCTGATCCACATCACACCAATCTGCAAAACACCAGGTACGTAGAATCTTATAGCAAAAGGTATCACTGTTGACTTCTTCCAGCACCTTGTCTATATATCCAATACCCACCAAACGGCAGTCGTCGTCCAACAAGTATTCAGGAAAGCCCGTAGAATCTGGGTGTGCACTACCACCCACATTCCCGCTTCCATCCGGATCGAATTCGAGTACACAGGTGACGATGCCCGTGTCTTGTGGTAATAAGAACATACCCGGATCAATTTGACAGGTATCGGCTACGAGAATTTTCTGGGTAAATTTGACCGTATCAGGGATTTTTGTGCCAATTAGGGAATCATGTGGCTGGCACTTTTTCCAGATCTTCCAAGTTCGTTCGATCCATCCTTCGCCACACTCGTCCAAGCTCAATTTAATCTGTTCGACCTGCTGCACATTCTCAATACAATTCACCAGGACCGCTCCATTCGAAATGGTGTCAATCCTGGGAACAAATGAACAAAATCGTCGGATTTGCTCTTCCACAATCCAACCCTGATCCGAATCGTAAACAGGTACTTCCACTAGGCTATCACGACAGACGCAGACACTGTCTTGCACAGCGATCTCACATTCGAGTGTTGCACCGGAGGAATCCACCAAATCACCGGATGGATGCCGCCAGGCGGGAACAAAAGTACCATATAGTTCATCCAGATGATTAATGGCTGCTGAGTTGCCTCCTTCAGCAGCATGCGCCAAATCGTAAATACTCTCAAAGTCGGGCCCGAAGTCGGTCCGATGGGCCTTAAAGGATTTGCAGGAGAGTTCCACTACTTCCTCAGGAGGTTTCACAATCTCAACTGGTGTTTTGTCTTCTACCCAGATCATGCTCCATGACCGGCCCCAATTGCACCAATAATCCATAAGTAGAAGCTCGACTTTTACCGAGCTACAAACATCCGCACATACCAGTGGTACGCTATGACTCCAGCCTCCTCCGATTTGTTTCACTTGATCAAATGGAAGGGTGGTATCTAAGAGTTCTTCCATCTTAACATCGAAGTCAAAGGGATCGATAGACTGATGGCACTCCAGCGATGCGTATCGGGCTAAATCGTACTTCCATGCCTCTCCGATCAATTTGCCACATGCGGCCTCGTCGTAGGTCAGCCATTTTA
The DNA here is from genome assembly GCA_965223215.1 of Saprospiraceae bacterium. GTDB lineage: Bacteria > Bacteroidota > Bacteroidia > Chitinophagales > Saprospiraceae > JABDMH01. The sequence goes on from CBDCVZ010000010.1 coordinate 3,676,215, forward strand.
CCGCCATATCGTAGTGCGTTTCGATGGAAGAGGGATCTTGATCATTGAAGACAGGACTCCAAATCGTATCATCTCCAACTCCGCTGTAGAACGGTTGCAAACTATCACACAGATTGATGCCCGCGGTCTGCCAGTCTGTTCGGCGTACAAGTCTCAGGGCAATGTCACAGTTGTCCCAGCTCTCTTCGTCAATTTGATCGACCTCCAACCACGCAACCTTTGAACCGACCGAGACATTTAATCCCTTAACAGATGCCGCGACGGGTGCGGTGACATCCTTGACCATGACATAGCAAGAATCCCTTCCCACATTATGACATTCATCAAAGGCCTCAAATACAACCAGAAGTGCCTCGGACGAATGGGGTATGGTGACAATTCGATCAGATTTAAAACCCTGGCTACTGGGGTAGTAGGCGAATGTTCCGAATCCTTCAATCATTGCTTTGACCTGTTTGACCGATCCACACGAATCGGTAGCTGCAATGTCTGGAAGGAGCATTTGCGAAGCACAGTCCTGTGCCCCAGTTCGTAAGATGATGGTATCCTCAGGACATTCGACAATGGGAGCAACGGTATCTAGTACGACGCGCCAAAATGTACACTCTAAATATCCAGGTGAGTTGCCTAGCTGCCCAATGGTATTACTTATCGTGTTTTGTGACACACAACCAGAGATGGCACTGCCAAAACAGCTTTGCTTGATTTCCACCTGATACATTTCCAGATCCTGGCAGTCAGATGGAAAGGGCATTCTGTTAACATGTATATTCAATCCACACTTGGCGTTAAACTTTTTTGGTGAACCATCTGGATTGATGAGGCGTATGGTGTCACAGTTGGGACCATCAAACCGGGGTAGGATGACGAAGGGTCCGAAAGCCCTGGGATCATCTTGACAATAGGCTGTATCCTTTTCTGCACAATAGGTGTTCTCATTGGTTAGTGGTGGAAGTCGCATGATGGTGATCGTGTCGTAACCCACACTTCTTCGGCCAAATTTGTCAAAGGCCTCATATTCCCGATAGATGATCTTAGCCGTATCCTGGTCTGTAACACAGGGATAGGGCTTCACCCAGTCTGCCACCAAATTAGCTGGGGCCAGTTCCTCACACGCGGTTTTTGCGAGCGGTGCCTGGTTGTCGATCTCTCCACCTAAGGCCAAACTATCGATACAAAAAACCGTCGTGGAGCGACCAAAAATCGTGGCACCTTCGAAAGGTTTGATTTCGACGGTGCTGCGACACATATCCGTACCGTTCATCACATCGACATAGATGTCACGACCAATATAGCGGCATCCCGCAAAGCGTAAAAAGTCGTCGGGATTCGCCGCTAAAGTCTGCGCAATCACACCACCAGCGGGATTTCTCGCTATCATGGTGACGGGCACCACTTGACTGGCATTTGGGACTAGGTCAGCTAGGGTCAGCGTGACAGAATCATAGGCATCGGTGGAGAGATTGATCGAGCGACAAGTAGGTGCATCTTGTGCTGAAATATGGACCACTGTCAGTGCAAGCATGATGGGGAACAGTGATCGAATGGCGTAGTTTTCCATATGATCGTAGTTTTCTTGACGGCCAAGTTATGGAAATATTTTCATATATATATTTTTCTCATAGATTTTTATCTGATTATATGTTAGTTGTGCATGATGATTTCTCATATATATAAGAATATGCTATATAACCATCGATCACACCCCCGCTGATTTCACGTCAACTTGGTCACGGTCAGAAGCTGACCGATCTCTGTCACCCTAAAAACATGCAGACCCTTTTGCAGATTTTTCGGTCACTTCGGTGCTGAGAACTTCCCTACCTGTTACTTGGTCCTGAATAATTCATGAGCAACATGGAAGTGGTACAGTCGATACAAGCATCAATGGATTTGATTTTACAACCTCTCTTGATGGTCCTCTTGATCGGTGCAGGGATATATCTTACTGTGCGACTTGGCTTTATTCAGTTTAGAAGGTTAGGGCATGGGATCATGGTCATGTGTGGGAAGTTTGATGACCCCAATGATCCCGGAGATGTAACCCATTTCCAGGCCTTGACGACAGCTCTTTCAGCCACAGTTGGCATCGGAAACATTGCGGGGGTAGCGATCGCCCTCCATTTTGGTGGTCCAGGAGCCATCTTCTGGATGTGGCTTACGGCCGTGCTCGGTATGGCAACCAAATACACCGAAGTCACGCTGGCACAAAGATTTCGGACGCAGGATACATCCGGCCTTGTTGCTGGTGGTCCGATGTATTACATCGAAAGAGGGTTGGGTCCTAATTCGAAACCCCTGGCTACGTTTGTAGCATTCTTTCTCATGCTCACTGCCATTCTCAATGGCAATGCGATTCAGGCAAATACCGTGGCAGACCTGCTCCAAACGGAATTGAACGTTCCGGCCTGGTCGACGGGACTGGTTACCTCGTTGATTGTCGGTTTGGTGATACTAGGGGGTATCCATCGGATTGGTAAAGTGACTAGTTACATCGCCCCCGGCATGGCAGCAATTTATGTCGCCGGTGGACTTTTAGTCTTAGTTATGAATCACCAGGCGGTCTGGCCGTCGCTCAAGCTTATTTTCACAGAAGCTTTTCAGCCGACGGCAGGAATCGCCGGCACTGGGGTAGGAATTTTTGTACAGACGATGCTGTGGGGTATCAAGCGCGGATTGTTTTCGAATGAGGCAGGCCAAGGATCGGCACCCATCGCCCATTCCGCCGCAAAAACAAAGGAGCCGGTATCGGAAGGGGTCGTCGCACTATTGGAACCACTAATCGACACCCTGATCATCTGTACCATCACGGCATTGGTTATCATTAGCAGTGGAGTTTGGAAAGATCGCATCCTGACCCGAATTGATCTTTCCTCCAGCGATGCATCTCTGGTCGTGCAGCAGGAAGCGAATCATGCTGTCATTCCAGTCGTTGACGGAAAAGCAGATGAGGCGATTGGAGACGTTTATTGGCACGATGTACCGGTGGAAAGATTATACCTTGATCCCGACCTGGCCCAGCCTTTTACGGGTCAAATAATACTTGATCAAGCCGCTGCATTGCAGGAAGATGGTACGTCAACGGAGGTTCTGTATGGAATGGCGGTTGAAACTGGAGCTCCACTAACCCAATGGGCCTATGCCCAAAGCTTGGGCAAGCTCGGTACTTGGATCATTATTCTCAGCGTATTTCTTTTTGCTATTTCGACCTCTATTTCCTGGTGTTATTATGGAGATCGATGCATCCATTATTTGGCCGGCAAACGAGCCATCATTCCCTATAAACTGATTTATGTGTTCATGCACTTCATCGGTGCCATTTCCGGATTGAATTTCATTTGGAATTTAGGAGATACCACTTTGTCGTTGGTGACGATTCCAAATGTGATTGCGTTAATCTTGCTCTCCGGAGTTTGCGCTCGGCTCACTCGCGATTACTTTAACAGGTATGGCTAATTTTCTATCTCAGATGGCTCTTCCAGGCTAACCTCAAGCAACTTATCCTGGTCTTTACTGGGTTGCAAACGAAACTGATCTCGTACCATGACTCGTCCCTTGCGAAAGACAGCCCAATAGATACCCGGCCTTAGATCTCCGTAGTCAACCGAGTGCCGTAATATCCTTCCTTTGCGAATGGCCATAGGAAATTGTCGTAAGATACCTCCCTGTTCATCCATGATCATCAGATCTCCAAATCCCCCGGCCGGTACCCCGGTCAATTCAATCGTGAACTTTCCATTTTGAGGATTGGGCAGAATCTGCATGCCGTATTTACCCTGTGGTTTGGCCCCATAGATGTCCATTTCACTTTCGCGATCGCAATATTCGATGATTAGTTCTGAGCCCAGGCCACTTTCGCGGCTAGAAATTTCGATCGGCTTTTTACTATCGGTCTGCAAAGTAAAGTGAACCTCGCCTTGATGTAATTGGCTGATTAAAAAGTCAGTTACCTCAAATTCGTGGTATGGCTTCTCTCCCAAAATTTCGCTGCCCAGTAAGCGAGATGCCTGCGGCTGATTGGACCAGGTAGTCACCGTCTCGTCAATGCCCGATTTGCTCCCAAAAACAGACAGATTGCTATCACTGTGTTTGGACACCGTATAGACTTTCAGATAAGCGTGTGAAATGATTGCAGGGTCTTGAGATCCGATGCGGAAGCTCAAATGTGAAATCATGGATTTCTTCACAGGTGCTCCCCGCAGTCTCATCGAAATCTCCTTGCCGAAGTTGATCGTATCTGCTTTCACCGAAGTATAAGTATCAGCAGCTGGACTCTCAACATGCACTACTCTGACACAATCCACGTCAGGTATACCACTTGCATTCTTTGAATCGTCGCGTAGATTCACCTGCACCGCCATAGGCTCTTGAGATACAAGCGAATAAGGTATAAGTAATAGTAGGGTGTAAATAATAGCGTAAGCAGATTTCATAGCACTACTTTTAAATCAAACATCGTCGAGCATCAGTGGTGACAAATGCTAAATGTTCACCTAAAATAGTCCTGAATGGCTCCCAATTGAGAGCGAAGTTCGTGGGTTTCGAGGCTACAAAATAGGTCTAAAGACCTAAGTTTCAACAAAATATAAGTTAAAATTTTAACATTATAAAAAATTGTGATTTGTAGATTTCAGATAATCAGTCCTTTGAGAGCAAAAGACGATTCAGCTCCGTGCTTTCACTGATTGATTCAGCTGCTAAGGAACTGGAAAAAATGCCACATCAATTCGAGCCTGGGAAGGCGAATCATGCCGCCGATCTGGACTCGTTCTCGCTGATGAGGGAAACAAGTTGATAGGATGGGATGCCTAAGGCCTCTGCCAACTTGCTAATAATGACCAACTCGAACTCGGTCAAGGGACCATCTATCATCGCAACTGACAACGCACACTTCAAGATCAGATCTCGGCCGTTCTTGTTTAATTGCGGCTGTAGTCGCTTTAAGACAGCAAATGCCGTGTCACTTTTCTTACTTTCCTCACTTAGTATCAGTTCGAGATCGTGCATCCGCAAATCCTGATTGTTAAACTTTTTCAGCATGGATAGCATCAACATTTTTTTCTGACTTGAGTTGCCCGAATCGGTCAAAACAATGAGAGATAACGCTCGAATCAGAGCATTGCGATAGGTTTGCAGAAAAGTTCGATCTCGCGTTTTCGGATCGTAATCCAGTACACGGGGAATGTAAGTGCCAAAACAATTCTGACATTCTACATAAGGTTGCTCTTCGTCAGCTTTAATGATAGGCACCTTTAGCAGGGTTACAAAGTTAGTTACCTTTTTAATCGTATATACTTGGGTACTTTCACAACTTGGGCAAGTAAAAGTGCCAGTGCTCAAATGGGCTTTCACTCCTCTTTTTCCAAAAATCCTCATGGCGTCTTAATCAATTAAATGCAATGGTCTATCGGGTAGTACGCACGTGTTTTCCAAATATGGGGGGGCACACGTAATGTACTGGTTTCCAGACATATCAAAGCTGGTTGATATGTATTCAACATCAGTTGGGAATCACTCAAAAAAGGGAAGGATAATGCAATTTACCCTTCTTCAAAAACAGGGCCAATTCTGACTATTTAAAATATCCGCCTCAGATTGTAACCAGAACGATGAAAAGACGTATAACTAGGTATACAACTTGTTCTTAATACTTAAACCCATCAATCATGCAAGTAGCTAGTCGATTGATCATTATGTTAACATTGACGGTACTAGGTCAAATCTCCTTGGCCAGTAATTATATTGTTGAAAAAATCGAGAAAGATCTGGCTCCATTCGAGAAAGTTATACTCAACGGAAATTTTAATGTGACCCTAATTCAAGGTGAGGGGGAGCATATTATCGTTGCAGGTAAGAAACAGAGTTTGGCAGAACTTGAGGTCCTACAAAGGGGTCGAACAGTGATCGTTCAACCCATCGATAAGCATCGGGTAAAAGCTGTGAAAAAAGTTGAAATTACTCTTTACTTGAAAACGATCTCAAAATTGGAACTCAACGGAATTAGTGGATTGGTGTGTGCAACACCACTTCGAAGTGATCACCTCAGATTGGATTGCAACGGGATTCGAGATTTGGAGCTGCATCTGGAAATTGGAGCATTGGATGCCGTCTTCAATGGCATTGGCACGGCCTATCTCTATGGTCGGGCGGAAGAAGCTTCTATTGAGTACACGGGTATTGGCAACCTGGAGGCATTCGATCTTGTGACAGAACGGTTGAATCTCGAAAGTACCGGCATCGGCCGGGTCGAAGTGCATGCTGTTGCTGAATTAAGTGTGGTAGCCTCTGGCATCGGGAGTGTACGCTACCTGGGAAACCCGGCCATCACGGATCTAGATGGGTCTGGCATCGGTAAAATCAAGCGCGTGAAGTCTTAGTCATCCAGGGTAGCCATGGCCTTGATGACTCCAGCACTAGGACTCAACCAGGAGGGAAAGGCATCGATGATTTGGTCAAATTGCACTCGATGGGTTATGTAAGAGTCCGTTGGGAATCGACCTGATCCGACCGAATTCAAAACCGTTTCAAAATCTTCCCAAGTCGCATTCCTACTGCACAGCAAACTGGTTTCCTTTGCCTGAATTTCGGGATGATAAAAACTCAGCTGATCTTTCACAATGCCCACCAAGGCATAAGTGCCACCGTGTGCCAAATACTTTATCCCAAACTCCAGTGCTTTTTTGTTTCCGGTTGCATCGTAAACCACCGAAGCCATTTCTCCAGCCGTAATCTCTGCCACTTTGCCGGCCGGATCATCGCTTCCTATAAGTACCTGATCTGCAGCCAATTCTCTTTTGGCATAAGACAGCCGGTCTTCCACCATGTCTATGCCAATCACGCGGGCACCTCTTTGCTTGGCAAAGTGTAGGATCCCAAGTCCGATTGGTCCACATCCTACCACAACTACCGTCTGATCAGGACGGACCCCGGCACGCCTAACCGCGTGTGCGCCAATGGCCAATGGCTCAACGATGGCTATTTCATCATGTCTCAAATGATTGGCCTGCTTCAGAAGCTTTCCATTGATGACATATTGCTCTTGCATGCCCCCATCACAGTGAACCCCCAGTACCTGCATGGATGTGCAGCAATTTGTTTTGCCATTTCGGCAAGCAATGCATCTTCCACAGGTGACGTAAGGCATGATTACTACCTTATCTCCTTCTTTTACGTGCTTCACATTGTTTCCAACGGCGCTCACTTCGCCGCTTAATTCATGGCCCAGGATCCGAGGATATTGAAAAAAGGGTTGATCACCGGTAAAAGCGTGCAAATCGGTACCACAAATGCCAATGCGTTTTATGGTGATTAATACTTCATCCGCATCATAAGTGGGAATGGGCCTCATCTTGGCCAGTAAAGTTCCGGGCTGATGACACACTATGTATTTCATAAGTTGTCTACTTTCATCTAATCGACATTAATGGATCCTATGAGTAATACCAAGAGAAGCCATGCCTAAAATAAAAATTCACTAATCAGGAGCCTACGGATTTAGCAGAGCTTCTTTGCAATAGTTTAGACACCGTTTCACTTCGGTTACCGCATCGGACCCTTCGGGAATGGGATATTCTAATTCAATGGTTGCAGGAAAAGAATATTGCCTTGCCTTCATGTGCTGCAATATATCTACCAGGGGGGTATCACCTTGACCCCAGGGCATATTTTGTTTACCATGGGCGGGGTTCATTCGATCTTTGAGGTGCACACTCTTGATTCGATCATGCTTGGCCTCGAGCAGACCAATGACATCCTCTTGGCCGGCCGCAATGTAATGACCGAGATCTGGGTTCATTGCATTATGTGGCGATTGCTCCAGGGCAGCGTCCCAGATCGTAGGCGTCTGCTGTAGATGACCGTGGTAAGCGACAAAAACATTATGTTTTGATGCAATACGACCTAATCTGGCTGTTTGGGTGTCGTCTTGCGGTATTTCGACGGTTAAATGACTGGCACCAAGGGTGTGGGCCGCCTGGCAAGCGTAGGCTATTTCAGCATCTGTGTTCTCCTTCGCCAAGGCACGAGGCTTAAATGCAAAAATCTTCACACCAGCATCCTCAAACATTTTTCTTATCCCAGCATACCGATCCATCGGTTGGACTGCCCGCCAGGCTGCTACCTCCTCGGCGTGTGCCTTTAAGGCGAATTTCATTTCCTGCATCTCCTTCTGCTGTTGATCGGTTAAATCACCACCTGCCTCCATTCGGCGTGCCTCACGTATGGTTCCTCTATCAAATGGTGCACCTGGAATGCCAATAAACTCCTCTGCTGGATCACCCATCAATTCGACCGCATTTATGCCACTATCTATGACATATTGAAGAATGCCTTCCAAAGATTGATCTGGCATACTGCGGTAAGAATAAGTGATCACACCAATTTGTATGCCTGCGATCTTGGAGGATTTCCGCCCTTTCATGATCTGAAATGGATGGATCAATTGCGGAGCCGCAATGGCAAAGGCCGTTCCAGAAACCGTTTTGGCGAGAAAATGTCTTCGACCAGCATGGAATGGTATTTTGATCTTCATTTTTGTCTTAAAAGTTACGCCTGAAGATAGGGAACTAAGACCTATGCTGGTATCAGCTCGAGGAACATCAATTTCCAAAATTTTAACTTTTCCCTTACCCCAACCGAGATTAATTATACGTCTTAATAGAACTTTTCATGACCTAACAAAATCGAAATGCCGCTCTGTTCTAGACCACAAATAAATCGTTTGGCAGCACTTTTGGTGACTTTAATCTTCTGTTCTTGCGGAGATGAGGGGGTTAATCTATTTAGCATTGATGACGACGTGCAGTTAGGCCAGCAGCTCAGAGATGAAGTATTGGAAGATACGTCCTTCCAAGTGGTCGACCGAGATCAATTTCCGGCTCCCTACCGGTACTTGGATGACATCGTGGTAGATCTTCTTGCCACCGGACAGGTTAGGTATGCCGACGAGTTTACCTGGGAAGTAAACCTTATCAAGGATGACAGTACCTTAAACGCGTTTGCGGCACCGGGTGGTTTTCTGTTTGTCTACACGGGGCTCATTAAATTTCTCGATGGTAAAGATGATTTTGTTGGTGTCATGGGCCACGAAATGGCCCATGCTGATCGACGTCACTCAACCCAACAGCTCACCCAACAATATGGTCTTGGTCTCCTCTTGGGGGTGCTTTCTGGTGGCGAACCAGGTACCCTTTCCAACATCTTGGGTTCGCTGATTGGCCTGAAATTTAGTCGATCGGATGAATCTGAAGCAGATGAATTTTCGGTGCATTATCTATGTGAAACATCCTACGCTGCCAACGGTGCAGCCCGTTTCTTTGAAAAATTGATTTCGGAAGGCGGCTCCTCTCCCCCAGCATTCTTAAGTACCCACCCAAATCCCGGTGATCGAGTGCAGGCCATCGATAAACTTGCTGTTGAAAAGGGATGTGACATCTCATCGAGCTCGAACACCCAGGAATGGAGAAATTTTCAGAACAGCCTTCCCTAAGCAACCACCAATGTACCTTCCATACCTTACCTCCACCAATCTCATTTTTTGACCAGGAGTCGGAATCTTCGCATGATGATAAGGACTGGTCCTCCCCTATTCTGTCGCACCCTGAAAATTCACAGCACTTCCCATCCCTTGTGCAGTCCTCATACAGCCCGGTTCCATCATTGCATTGCAAACTAAAAAAGTCAATCAATCTCCAAAAAATAATTGACTCCAGTCCAAACTAAACTCCGTATATTTCGAATCGGCATATGTATTTCGTGCCATTATAGACAAGTGAAAGGCGTATGTTTTAGGGCCTTTCAAAAGAGTCAAGTACGTAACAGCTTGAAACTATAATGAAGGTTCTAGCGCCAACCTCTGTATGGAGGTTGGTGTTTTTTTTTGCAAAGGTTGCAGGCCGGTCTGATTTCTTCGGTCAACGCTGAGTGTAAACCTTGCATCCTCAACAGAGTGGTGGCATCTTGCCCACAAAATCACTCCAGGAACATAAAGTAGGTTAGATCAGGCATGACATCTAGATCCGATTTACATCATGCGTATATAATTGTTGCAGTATGGACTTCGAAAGTGGGATAGGTCGATTTGCAACCTATCGTACTCCATTGCTATTAGGTATTGTCCCGCATCGACCCCTTAGAGAGGAATAAACTCTTTATTACGAATCTAATTTGAAATAAGCACGTCCAGCAGGGGGCTTTACCACTGGGGCAAGTCTTTGCCATTGCCACTTTTGCTAGAATAGTATCAATTGCTAGCACTAGAGGACCAAAACCGCCGTTTCCTTGAGCATCATTAGGACAATGATCATTCTAAACTCACGATAGGTTGATAGCAAGTCCAATGGGACCTTCTCAAAAGATTTAACTAAAAAAAAGACTTATCATGAAACGAATGTTCACAATTCTGGCTGTTTTAGCTTTGGTCGGAGGATCATTGCAAGCGCAATATCTCACCAGCAGCAATACGTCCAGCAAAATCATTAAGAATCAACTAGCAGACCTCACGATTACTAAGATTAGGGTACTGCCCTCAAAAGGATCTGCATCACACCATTACCATTTGCGACCGGTGTCGATCGAAGTGACGATTAAGAATATTGGAAGAGCACTTGCAATTAGTAGGTATGGCATCAGAACAATCCTTGCAAACCCTCAAATCCATACAGTGTCAATAAGACAATTACCTGTTGGTCAATCTAAAAAACTTATTTTCAAAACTTTGGTGCCAAGATCCACCAAATACATCTATTTGAGTGCTGGCGTTGACGCAAGAAATGCAGTTCGTGAATCTAATGAGCGTAATAATTCCAAAAAGATAAGGATCAAATTACCTCCCTACAGTAGGAATGGAAAAATAGGATAAATTTAGCTGTCAGGGCTTCCAAGGTGCAATCTAAATCGAATAGAATAGACCTTCCCAAAGACTTCCCAGCAACGTATAAAGCACCTCCTTTTAATCAGAATTTATATCTTTGCATCCGTTTTGAAAGCTCTCATAGAGCTTTCTTTCGGGGTGTAGCGCAGTCCGGTTAGCACATCCCGCCAATGGGCGGGAGGGTCGGACTTAGCAACAGCATCAAAATTCTTCGGGGTGTAGCGCAGTCCGGTTAGCGCACCTGCTTTGGGAGCAGGGGGTCGCAGGTTCGAATCCTGCCACCCCGACTTGATTGTCAAGGAGTTATGAGGATTGGTCTTCATAACTCTTTTTTATTTGCATATAATTTGCATACAAATGCTGTTTTTGAACTACTCGGAAGAGTTAATGTATCTACGTGTTTGGCTTCTCCCCAAAGAACTTCTTAGAAGAAATGCTGATCAGACTTTCTGCTGTCCCATCAGAGCATCAGTGCGATGTTCCAGTAAGTAGCTTTCAACAATCCCTGACAAGGATCATCTTCGAAAGAAAATTGTTAATTATTTTGTAATCCAAGTACCTAAGCTCGTTTAGAATGGATATTAAAGAAACATGGCAAGTAATTCGCAAGACACTTTCTGACATGGTTGGCAGAGACCTACCTGATAATGATCATAATCCACCCGCATTTGTGGCAAAAGATACATCGAATGTTGGTTATAGTCAATTCAACGAGATACTTCTAATATTGGGCCTCAACAGAGTCTCCAAAGAGTTTTTCCAATTTCTCGTTGATGGAACAACAGAATTTAAGCGAGGTTCATCTCTGGACTTGAACTTACTGAATGATGGTGTAGATCGAGTAAGAAAGCTTTCTCTTCTAGTTTTTGGAAATACAAGGTTCGGCTTCAAACAATTCTCGGAAGACTTTACCAGCAATATTGAGTCTCTTGAGAGCTGGGTCGGTGGAATTCAAAGGATTGAAGAAGAGAGATTTACTGAGCGTCATTCTCCTGTACTTGAAATCAGAGAGATCCCAATCGGTAAAACTTTCATGCTTGGATATCTGACGGCCAGAGAAATTAAGCAGAGATTGGAAGCTGATCCCAGTGATAGTGAGGCCAAAAACCTCTATGAGGAACGGTCACTTCTTGTGGCTACGGCGATTCATAATCAGAGGGCATATCTTGCTTCTGATCATATGGACGTGTATGTAGCTACGTCCATGAGGAACAAGCATGAGTTTTTTCTGACTAATTCCTTCATGAAAGATCTCTTCGGTCATGAAGATCTTAACTACCTAAATCTTCGTGTATAATTCGGAGCAAACTGTGCCACTAATTTCGGAGTAAACTGTGCCAGTGATTTCGGAGCAAACTGTGCCACCTTTGAGCAACAGGAATGTTGTGAGATCATGAAGTGCAAGCCACTGGTATCCATATTGCCAACTTAGTGTCAAAAAGACTAGGATGGCGAACAAAAGGAAGGATATCATGGAGATCAGGCAGATAGTATTATTACATAGCAAAAAGGTAAGTAACCGTAAGATTGCCAAGCGCTTAGGCATGAGCCGCAATACGGTGAACGATTATGTAAAAAAGATCAAGGAAAGTGATAGGAAGATCACGGAGTTGCTGGAACTGGATGATGCAAGTCTTGATTCTGAATTTAGCCGCTCCGAAGTAGGCGAGGATGAGCGATATAGTGAACTGATCAAGTTTTTCCCGGAAGTACTAATAAGTAGTAAGAGGGTAGGCTTCACCTTCCAAACGATGTGGGAACGATATCGATCCAATAACGAAAATGGTTATGGCTATACGCAGTTTTTGGAGCATTACCATAGGTGGAATGCAAAGAGCACAGCTACACTAAAGCTGAATCACAAAGCAGGAGAATGCCTGTTCGCGGATTATGCTGGAGACAAATTGAGTTGGGTTGACAAACAAACCGGGGAGATTCACGATGTAGATGTGTTTGTTGCCTGTCTGCCGGCTAGCGGATATACCTATGTTGAAGCTAGTAGGTCACAAGGGAAGACTGATTTCATTTCTAGCATGGGTAATTGTCTTAATTTTTTGGGAGGCACGCCACAGGTGTTAGTGGTTGATAATCTAAAAAGCGCGGTGACTAAGTCTTCCAAATATGAAGCGATTGCAAACCGCACTTTCCGAGATTTTTCACAACATTATGGTGCGGTATTAAATCCAACACGACCCTATCGACCAAAAGATAAAGCGATGGTGGAGCGATTTGTACAAATCGTTTATGAGCAAATCTATTTTAAGCTTGCTAATGAGACCTTTTTTTCATTGCATGAGCTAAATGAACGAATTGCGGAGCTACTTAAAAAGCTGAACGACAGGAATTATAAGGGACTAAATAAGAGTCGTCGGGAGCTATTCATGGCCCTTGACTACCCACGTTTGCAACCATTGCCCACACAGCCCTATGTGATCAAACAATACAAAAGAGCCAAGGTGCAAAAGACGTCCCATGTGTATTTGTCGTGCGACAAACATTACTATAGTGTGCCTCATCGCTTTATTGGTCAACGGACACAAATTCACTACACAGACCGTGTCGTGGAGGTATACATCAAGCATCAAAGAATCTCGTCACATCTACGTGACCGAACTGCAAGTGGATATTCCACCAAAAAAGAACATCTACCCAGTGAGCATCAATTTTACCTGGATTGGAGTCCAGCATTCTTTATAAAGAAAGCCAGAGCTATCGGCCCAAATACGGAGCAATATGTAAGGCGCTTATTTGATCAAGAGGGATATGCAGAGACCAAATACAAAACCGCCATGGGTATCATTCAGCTCAAAAGACAATATGCCTCCGATCGTATTGAGAAAGGATGCCAGCTGGCTATTTTACATCCAATCACATCGTATCAGCGCATTACAGGGATTCTAGAGAAAGGGCTCGACCAGTATACTGATTTATTTGATGTTGAGCCTGACATAAGATCACACATCCCTGATCACGGTAATATTCGAGGACCAGGCTACTTTTCTGATAATTAAATTCATAAATAAAAAGTGAAAGTATGCACCAGACAATTGACAAAATGAAGCAACTAAGGCTGCATCAAATGGCCAACATTCATCACCAGCGAATCACAGAAAATCTCCATCAAGATTATTCTATTGATGAGTACACCAATCTTTTGGTTGACCAGGAGTGGGAGGATCGGCAGAATCGAAAAATGGAACGATTAATCCAGTCTGCCAAATTCAAAATACCGGCTTCTATCTCTCAAATTGATTACAAGAGCAATCGTGGATTAGATCGCGATGTAGTTAATAAATTGGCATTGCTTGGCTTTATCAAACACAAACAAAATGTCATTCTTACGGGTCCTGCTGGGGTGGGTAAAAGCTTCATTGCTCAGGCGTTAGGATATCAAGCCTGCATCAATGGTATCAAGACGCTGTACCAAAATACTGCTCGGTTCTTAGCAATTCTCAAATTTGCAAAAATTGATGGCACCTATCTAAAACACCTTGCCAAGCTCAATAAAATCAATCTCCTAATTTTAGATGACTTCGGTCTTCAAAAACTAGATAACGTCGAGAGGGAAGTCCTGATGGATTTGATAGAAGATCGCCACGATCGGAGCTCAACAATGATAGCCTCTCAAATCCCGATCAGCAAGTGGTATGATGTCATTGGTGAAGGCACCATTGCTGATGCCATACTAGATCGTATTGTTCACTCTGCTCATCGGATTACCCTTAAAGGTGAATCTTTACGAAAAAAGAATAAACCAAAACTTTGATGAGGCACACGATTAAAAGCGACTTTCCCACAATATTCACATCCTGGTCGAACCAGTTCATTTTTGATGACTGGACATCGATGTGAATATGTGGAAAACTAACTCCCAGTCTTTGTCCTAAAGTGGCCAAAGATCATTTTTTATATTTGAGATACCAGTGGCACTATTTGACCGAAATGGGTGGCACACTTTGACCGAAATACACACTTCGATATTTCGATCCTACACAAGCTTATTGTGACGATCGAATCGACAAGGGATTGTCTGAGGCTCTTATGCTTTCAAGAGCAACATGCACGATCTACTTGGCTCAGGAATCAGACACTTTGGGGAAAGACTCTGAATTAGCTGTTACTTTGGCTCAAGGTAAGCCCGTGATTGCTTATGTCCCCGAGGGTGATCAGAAGTATGTAGATGAGTTGATTGAGCTTTATATGAAGCTTGAGAATGCTGATTTGCATGCTACCTTAGTATATCTATATAAGACCTTTAAGCCAAATCTTGCCTGGGAGGATTCGGGGATAAGGCGATGGCTAGACAGCCAGGGAGATGATGAATTAATGAGGCAGAATCTTTACAGTATAGTGAGGGAAGCCTATGATGCTAGGGCAAGAACCCTTAAAGAATTGCATCCCCTAGGTATTCAAGTTGATATCAACAGTGGCCTTGCTGTTGGTGTACTTGTGGTAAGAAGTATTGAGGTCTGTGTCAAATTATTAAAATCTATTATATTGCAGGACCTCAATTTCCATTTAGAAGAAAGAGAAAATCATTTTGTTCTGGTTGAGAATGTGTCAGAAAGTGTATATCGAGTGATGACAAAGGATGATTTCTTATCAAATGCCTTTTGGAACTACTATTTGTAAATATAAGAATACCCTATGAAGAAGAATGTGCGTAAACCTGGCGATTCGGCATATAGTTCAAAATCTGCTGGTAGAAGGGCAATTGTCCGCAGAGAAATCGTGAGTAAACCAAATAAGGACAATCCATACGCCACAAGTAAGCCAAAAGTAAAATCAGGAACTTCCTGATTAGAGGTGGATTTGATATTCATCAGCCAATTGCTGGTTGAAACTGCTCCATTTTCACTCAGTCAAGCATTTTTTTGATGTGGATTTAAGTTGTAATAGCCTCTGCTTGTTCTGCAGTCAAAGGAAAATTGCTATTGCAATTTATTGTCAAATAAATATTTATTAGGCTCACCCACTGAACCATTTCGTTTGCCAGCCCTCCGATTGTTGGCTTAAGGGGATTTTGTCATTAGAAAATGTTTCGCCATCCATCCACGGAAGTTTGTCCATTTGACAGTCCAATGCTAATTGCTCCGTTACCAAAAAAGTTTGATTTGGTTTTTTAGCATAGCAATGTTTTCATGAATGAGTCCTTTCTTGATTATACTACTCCAACCCAAGATCCAATTCATCTTGGATTTCTTAAAACTCATCCTGAATCGTTCGATGAAATCGCTCACAAATACCATTGGTCTGGGGGATTTTGTATTGGTTCTTGAGTGATCAAAAGTAAATATCTAATACAATTTGGTACTTAAAAAAGCAATGTATTGCTCTACCTGATTTTGCAGTTACCATTGTTAATTACTGGCAATCCATTAATTACATTACCAATGATTGTATTGTTCTCGACTCCGTCCCCACAATGTAACCAATAGGTAAGTCCTTTCAAATTTGAAACTTCATTGGTGGAAATAGTATTGTGTTCCACTGTGCCACAGCAGATAGAATACAAGGCCACGGCAGATCTAATTATTGATCTGTCATAATCGCCACAGGTCGCAAGTGTATTACCACTCATTCCTCGAATGACATTTCCTGAGATCAAATTCTCCTTAACAGGAGTTTGAGAGTTTTGTGACACTAAGAGAAGACCGTACATACCGAGACTGTCAAAATTATTGTTCTTGATAATATTATTCGATGCTCCATGATTAATTTTCATTCCAGTACATACATTTCGAAAATTATTGTCCTCAATTAGAGCGCCATCTGTAAAAATGTCGATACCCTCATTAACCCTGTAAAAAATACTATTATTAATGCGAATATTTTTGCCTTTTACCACATTAATTGCATCCGATTGTAGGCTATAAATACTACTATCTGCTTGACGGCAATCAGCAAAGGCGCTGGACTGCATTATGTTTCCAATTAAACAATGGCTAATTGTAACCTCTTCCGATTCGATTATTGTCGCCTCATCAATTAAGATACCGATTGATTCTGGCTTGTATGATGTTTTTATTTTTGGACAATAGTTCGTATTGGCATTAATAATCTGACATCCGTAGATCTCAACGTTGTCACAACCATCGATCATGATGCCGGCAGGCATCCAGAAAAAATCCTCAATTGTAACCCTTTCTATGATAATTTCCTTTTTCAGATTAGCTAGGATCGGTACTGCAATCGTTGATTGATTGTCCGAATGCTCAATAGTGATTTGAATATTTAGTAATTTGCATTTATTGCCCATTTCAAGACCCACTATTCGATTTTTCAATAGACTACATTTGCCATACAAATCCTCATCAAAATCTGAGCATTTTCTCCTTAGAATGCGGTCTAATTGGTTGACATCAATACCTGCCAAACTGTCTCCTGTTATTGTATATCCTTCACTATTTTGGCCTTTAGCAAGCACAATTACAGCCCTGTTGTCTTGTTCTGATTGAATTATTCGACCGTCTGGAATCGAAATGGTGCTTGAAATGTGATATCTGCCACCCGGACATAAATAAACATTACCAACCTTTAAGGCTCTTATAAAAGCTTCTGTGTCATCAGAACCATCGAGGCCATTTCCCCCAAATTGTTCGACTGTGACGAACCCTGATGGCGGGTCACAGCGAAGACTTATCTGTTCTGCTAGTGCATAAAAGTTGAAAACCGCGGTAATCGCAAAACCTAAAATTGCGTGCAGATTGTAGTCATACTTAAGTTTTAGATTACAATAATCTCGAAAGACATTGGGGAGTAATATCACTATAAATTGCTTTGTTGATGAACACTATCATCCTATGAACTGTAGTATTTAAATCTACGCAATTTAAAAAAATGTATTTACATTGTGAAGAAAATTTCTGCCAAGGCACAATATAGGAGCGGCCATCTATGAGATTGTTTTCGCAAAGGCACAGATTACTTTAGGCCATTCTAAGTCTATTACCCATTCTCAAAGAAATAAATATTCCTGTTGCGGAAGTCTATTCTTACGTGGAATTGGCTCAAGAATTCCTGGCCAAGAATTCCATCGACCTTGGGCCCAACCAAGCCCATATTATACTGAACTAAATCGATGAAGGCTGTCCTCATCGGTCTGATCTGGAGATCGGCGACCTTAAGATTCCTTCTACAGATTCTGGAGTATCTTAACTTTTTCTTTCCGCAAACACTGTTAATTGTGATTACTTCATTTCCTATGGCAATTTGATCTATCTCCGGTAACCGCTTGTCCAAAAGATTGACTTCGGCACCAGTATCAATGATCACTTTTATTTGCTCACCTAAATACTTAACCTGGATACAGGGAAGGTTGTCAACATAGTTGAATGGAAGAATGCAGATAGGTGTTTTCAAACTATCGATGCCGGTATTAGGTGCACCTTTTTTAATAGCGCAGACTTTAATGGTTTGACGAAAACCATCTATTGCTACACTTACATTTCTGAAAATTTCATAGCTAGTCGTCCATCAATCCTAAACTGCTTCGCTCTTTCAACATGAGAGAGATCAAGAACCAGAGCAGACACATTCCGTTTACAAATATCACCAATTTGCAAAGGAGCAGTAGGTGGATTCCATAAAGGTGTCTGCTCGAAAACATCCCTGTATCGTCTAATCGCGACCTTTCCACTGTGGTACTCATCATTAAGACGTAAGCGTCTAGCTATGAGCGTATTGTATAATATCTGAACGAGGCAGATCTTAGCGTAAGAGATAAGGTAAATGGCTAGGTTGAAAAAGGAGACGGTTTTTCCTCTGGTAAAAGGAGTTCTGGAAGGTGATCTCACGAGAGCAGAATTTGATGAACTTACTAACCTCAGACCGGGAGGCTACGAATACTGGTGGAGAAAATATAAAGAGGCATCAGGTGCCAATGGATCATTTGTCCCAGTTCGAAGAAAGAAGGAGTCGAATTTGTCGGGCAGTGTTGAGGTGATATTAGGCCGGGGTGTACAGATAAAATTTCTAAGATAGTACTGGCCATTATTTAAGAGAGCTGGTTAGATGATCGAGTTATCCACGACCCAGCGACACTATCTGTATCGCCATCCCACAGATATGAGAAAAAGTTTTGCAGGCCTAGCTGGATTGGTGATCAACCAGATGGGACGAGATCCATTACATGGTGAAGCTTATATATTTATCAACAAACGTCGCACCATGGTCAAAGTATTGATTTGGGACCGGACAGGTTTTGTAATTTATTACAAGAAATTGTCCTCAGGGACATTTGAGATTCCTACATGGGAGGAAAATAGATCATCCAAAGAAATAGAAATTCCGATCCTGTTTATGATGTTAGAGGGTGTACAAATAAAAAGTGCAAAGCTTCGCAATGAATACAAGCGACCGGTAGAAAAGAGAGCATGAAAAGCAGTAATTAATTTAGATATATTAGGATATATTTGAATATATTTCCATAAATTAAAGTGTGGAAAAAGCACAACCGAGCTATGATGAATTAACCAGAATTAATACTGCACAGCAGCAGCAAATAGACCTACAGGCGCAACAGATCGCTTTGCTCAAATACGAATTGGCGCAATTAAAAAAATCCATAGTTGGCCCCAGGTCAGATCGTTTTATCCCAACTCAAGACGGGCAGTCCACACTCTTTGACCAAGAAACCATTTCAGCTGAAGTGGCACACCCAACTACTCAAGAAGACCTTAAAGTTGTAGGCAACAAGAGAACTGGCAAGCTGCCAAAACGCTTAAAAATGAAAACCATCTTCCTGCGAAAAAATAATACTCGAACCTGAGATCGAGACGAAAGAAATGGAAGGAATAGGACAGTATGAGAGCTGGAAATATACAGTTACACCCCCCAATAAAAATCACAAAAACTGTGCGTCCTAAGTACAAGGATACTGATGGTCGCATTCACATTGCAGAATTAAAAGAGGCTTTTCCCAAAACAAATTTTGATGCGGCATTTGTAGCTTACATGATTGTGCAAAAGTCCTTAGACCACTTGCCTATTTATCGGCAAATGAAAATATTCACCAGACATGGACTATCATTTTCTAGGTCTACATAAACAGTGGTGTGATGAGGGGAGCGGCAAAACTAAAGCTACTCTATGAATTACTAGATGCCAGGGCACTTCAATCCAATTATTTGCAAACTGACGAATCGTCCCCCTGAAACGAGGAATTGCTCATCGCTTCAGTGATCTCTTTTTGAATCATTCCCTCATCAAAGCCAAACCACGTTGAAACGACTTCCTTATTTGGAGATATAAGAAAGAAGGTGGGTGTGCCCACCACCCCATATTTATTAGGGACTACTCCATATTTGGCTCCCTCAACCCAGACACTTCTCCAAGGCAAATCCCTGTCCTCAACATACTGAAAGCAAGCTTCTTGGTCTGGCTCATGAAACACACTAACAAACTCGATGGAATCTCGGTAGCTGCTATAAGACTTCTCCATATCATCTACTGCAAGGTTGCTTCCATAACATCTTGTGCCCGCAAATTGAAGAAGAATAAACTTGTCTGAAATATCCGATAATTTGAACACTCCACCATTTAGATCCGATCCATCGAAATCATAATAACGGTCGCCGGTTAAAGGCTTGGGGAAGTCAATTTGTGCCCGAATAGCTCTTCCATAGATGCTTTCTTTCAAAGTTGACGAGCAGCTCTCAAATAAGAGTTTTAGATTCTCGTGGTCGATACTACGCCTGTAAATATGCATTAAGAGACCGATGTAAGAATTGAAGTTATCAATGAGATATTGGTCCTCCCATTGTATTTTTTTACTCATGTTAATTCTGAGGCTATCTTCAAGCTTCTGCCTAGACAGGCTATCGTTCTTAGCAAGAGTTGAAATTCGTTTCTTGATGCTTTCAATCTTAGACTGCCATCCGTAGAGTCCCTGACGGTATCGCTCAGCTTCGCTTTGAGTCGCAGATCCTGATGTCGAAATATTGTGCGGTAGGTCTTTCAAATGAGCATGGAGGGTGACATTTTCGTTACCCATTAGTAGATCGGTGTAGAAGAAATTGCCTTTTTTCATTTCTTCCTCTGCGGAAATAATGCGCAGTTCTTCTGGTTCATTCTTGAGTTCACCGGAGAAATCAAACTTGTTGCTTTCGGCATAGCAACTATCTACTACCTCGCCAGTTCTTAAGTTTAGAAGCATAATGTGTGTGCTATCTGGAATTCCTTGTATTTCGCCATTGATCCTAAATAGATTTGCCTGTGGACTTACACAACTGGTGCAGAAAAGTAAGTACATGGCTAATATAGCGGCCGATGAATAGCGAAACATGAGATCAAGATTTTGGTGAGTCATTTGTCAGTCCTCCATTATTTACTTAACATTTGTGAATATAATGCTTTCGGGTGCTCCTGCATAATCTTAAGCATATTGATTAAATATAAAGTCGTACCTAGACTGATGCTATGTTAAGAGGTAGATCCTGTAATGAAAGGGTTGCATTCCTACTTTGTTATGTAAATCAAGAAAGACCAATCTCCCTATATCGGTACATAGAATGAGAAAAGAGCATCCTATACAGTACTTTTCCCAATTCACACTAGGCGGCACAAAATGTAACTTCACTGTCTGGTGACTGTCCAAAGAATAAATATCTTGCCCTATGCCAGCTGTGTTCAAAACAAGTTTACTTGTGATTATCGGTCCATTATTGCTATTTAAGCCATCCATTGCTCAACTAGATGAATCCGATAGCATCTATATTGAATTGAAAGCAGCAGACAGCGTTTTCTTTGAACAATGGTTACAACCAGAGAGATTAGAGCATAGTACGCAAAATGACAACTAGAGACTTTGCAATGTACCATGATCAAGCTGGGATCATTTCTCCTCAAGATACTTTCGTTGCAATCATGCAGGCTCTTGAAGACTTACCTTATAAATCGCGAAGAGAAGTAGTAGATGGCAGCATTGAAATTTTTCCTCTCTACCGTCGGGGAAAGTTATACGGAGCACTTCAGCATGCCGAGTCAGATTTCTATGCAAAAAGAGATGGCGAAAAGGAAAAACTGAGAAGCCAGTCCAAATCCACAATCCTTTGGCTACGACAAGATAATCGATGGCTGATGTCAAAAGTTGTTAGCTATGATCATCAAAAAAGTGAAGAGTAAACAAGGAAGAGTTGAAAGTCCATCGTGATATTTACATTTCCTTTACTCAATCCTACGGTTGAATCTTCTACGAAGCCATCAAATCATCTAGGTCCATCGATAATCAATTCCCAATACCTGATCTCGTAGCAAACACGCTATGAGGATAGAATCATCTTTATTACGTATCTTTTTTTCTTTGCTCCTGCTCACCACCTTCTACATGGATTTGAAAACCACTAGATCAATAGCCCCAGGTGCCAATGAGAAATCTTCAACTCCGGTTACCAATTATGTATCTTGACTTTGACAGAAGTCCGAATTTGTGATCTCGGTGCTGTTCATGTAGAAAGATTGGACAGCTACTCTGTGTAAGGCACGCTGATGCCCAGCGAAGAATGAGCTATCTGTTGTTCCCATGTTAAACGAACCTCCCTCAACATAAACAAGCTCTTGTGCGGAAGCTTGTTGATGTATACTGGACCAAATCGGTATGGTTAACATTGCGCATAAGATTGTCGACCACATAAGTTGGGAGGGATTTGTTGTAGGAGTGAGCATTGCTCGATGTCGCATTTGCTTTAGAACAGAAAACGGTCAGTTCATATTTTATGGAAGTCGATTTTGTGTTTTTACTATGTAAGGCAAGAATTTCCTGAAATGAGAAACGCTCCTTCGCAAATCGCTTAGCTGTATCTTTGCTATCACTGAATACGCAGACACAACAAGTTCATAAGCATTATGAGAAAAATGATGAGATATGTACTCCCACTTACTGTGTTGATATTTCTTTCCTGTGCTTACTTCAGTGGTTTAGATAAAACAGAAGTGCCAAATCAGACTGGAAAATTCGAAGAAAAAGATGCGATCACCTCTATGGGACCCAAAGCCACCATTACGCGTAATATTTTACAAGATAGCAGCGGTAATGTTTGGCTTGCTACCTTTACTGGTGTTTACAAATACGATGGTAAGACTTTCACTAATATCACCCGGGAAGTCAGTTCGGCCCGTTTTTTTTCTATTCTCGAAGATAGGAGTGGCAACCTGTGGTTTGGCTCTATTGGTGCAGGTGTTTATCAGTACGATGGGAAATCCTTTCGTAATATCACAACCAAGGAAGGGCTTGCCGATGATCGGGTCACTGAAATTTATGAAGACAATCTCGGCAATATTTGGTTCGGTGCCACGGGCGGAGTAAGCCGCTTCGATGGGAAATCCTTAGATAATTTTACAATAGAAGATTGGATTCCTAATAATGACGACAATAACGTTTGGTCTATTCTCGAGGACAGAACGGGAAAGTTCTGGTTTGGGACAAGAGAAAATGCAATGGTTTACAATGGAAAGGCATTTACTACTTTAACTCATAACGGCAACCCATTTAGGAATGTTCACACCGTAATCGAAGATAGAAATGGTAGTATTTGGCTGGGTAGTCAATTTGGCCTCTGGCGCTATGACGGAAATGCATTTACCAACATCACACAGAATTCCGTTGGGTGTGTTTACGAAGACAAAAATGGAAACATTTGGACTGGTTCAAAGACTCGGGGATGGGCCCTTTGCCGTTATGATCAAATGACCTTGTCAAGTAGCAAGCCCAAGGCGACAATAATCAAGCTAGAGGATCGTGATAATATGATTTTTGGAATCCAGCAAGTCCTCGATGGAAGCATTTGGTTTGGTACGCTACTAGGTGCATACCGATATGATGGCACTCTTACTTCGAAGCCTGGGTCGTCGTGACCGAAAGGATTCGCAAGCATAACAGTGAACATGCTGACTTCACAGGTCGTCGTAATGATTGGAAACTTGTCTACTCTAAATCCTTTCGTAGCAAAAAAGAGGCATTTGCTCTTGAGCAAAAAATAAAGAAAAGGGGAGCAAAAAGATTCTTGGAGGTTTGTAAAAGCGCATCCCGCTGCAACAGGAGGATGCCAGCGCTTGCCACGCAACACATGGTGTAGTTCGAATCCAGCTAGTGTGCCGAAGCGAACGAGGTAGGCAACCCGACTTGAACATCAAGGAGTTATGAGTTTTATTCTCTTTAACTCAGATTTTGAGGGCCTGAAATAAATTCCTCCATCACTCTAAAGCTTAATCAGTTTTCGCACCTCCTTGACATCGGGTCCCACAAGATGGAAATAATAGACACCCGACTTTGTAAGTGGAACCCTTAAATCTATGGCCTTAGGATCAGTACCCAATTCTTTGTGATGGACCAGTGTACCTGCATGATCAAAAATGCGCACCAAAGAAATGGCTCTCCCAACTTCACCCAACCGGACCGAAACCCTGTCCTGAAATGGATTTGGAAAGACTTCGATTTCTGAACGATGAACTCTATCTACCATGCGAATATCGCTAAATGAATAGGTGCCACTGTAATCAATCTGCTTAAGCCGGTAATAATTCAGGCCATCTACAGGAAAATCATCTATAAATCCATAGGTAAGTTCCGTGGTACTATTGCCTCCCTTTGAAGGAACATTGCCTATTGGTAAAAAATTTGTGGCATCATCGGATCGCTCAACCAAAAAATAATCGTTGTTCTGCTCTTGAGCAGTAATCCAGGTTAGTGCCACTTTCCCGTTCTCGAATCCAGCTTCAAACTTCACTAATTCGATGGGTAATGCAGCGGAGCTCTCAAATACACCAACGTCAATCCGGGCACCTTGTGGCCTACCATTGCCCCAATAGTCCTCACTAAGGGCCACATCATTTCCCTGATCGAGACAGGGGCTGGATGTTTGAAGTTTAAAGTGGTCGGGTTCGCTCTTGGCTGGGTTCATAAATTCCGGATCGGACCAAAATCCATTCAATTCATGCTGAGAGGCCTGCATCTCGGCAAAAGTGCTTCCCTCGTAGACTGCCTGGGAGGGACTTGAGCCGTAGTAGCAATTGTAGTCCAGGTCAATATCTGAAGTGATTGTGCCGGAAATCTCCTGAGTGGTCTGACTAAAATCAAAGATATTATTGCGAATGTCGATATTAGATAGATCAGATCTCAACCAGATAAAGTTTCCAGTACGATCACCTGGAGCAATGACATTATTCCATAGTTTGGTATTGCTGGTGCGTTCCAAAAAAACTGAATGATGTCCAGTGCCGACTAAGATATTGTTGACCGCAAGGCAATTGTTGGCCCTGATTGTAAGATCTCCCAGTCCCTTTTTCTTCGAGTTGGAATCAAAAAAATTACCCCGAACCTCAACATTGCTAACCCATGTTTTGTCAATATGCACTGCCGATTCATAGCAATGTTCGATGTGATTACCCTCCACCAATATAAATGTGCCCGAAGTCACATCCACACCATCTTCACCAGAACGTACAAAGTGACTATTTCTGATGATGACATCTCCTCCAATTTCATTGCCATCACCGTCGTTATGGCAAGCAATGGCATCTTCCTTATCTACGATTAGAGGATCTTCAACATGGCAATCTTCTACTAATACTCCTGTCAATTTATTTGAAGGTGAACCTTCCAAATAAATTCCATTAGTGGCATAGTCATAGATGTAAATACCACGTATCCATAAGTTTCCACCTCCCTCAGAAGACCGTAGTGCATTTCCTGTGCAATTAGTAATGTCAATATTGCTAACTACAGACCAATAATTTCCATTCGGATTATTAAACCAAAGTACGTTGTTGTCACCATTTGCCAGGTGAATGTCTTCAAAGATTAAATAGTCATGACTTATTTTAATCCCTTTGCGACCATCGCATTGGAAACGAGGTTTGCTTCCACTACCATAAGCTCCAAAATAAATACAATTGTTGTTGACTATATCCACGACTTGAAATGATCTAAATTGGCCATTAATGACCTCATTTATGGTGATGGTTCCGCCAGCGGATCCACCATTTTTTGGTTCAAGGGTCTCATCGCTCCATACACTTCCTCGTTTAAAGAGGATGCGATCACCGGGGCTAAAAGTCATATCATTTACTTTTTCGATGGTCTTCCAGGGGCCGGATGTGCCTTGAGAGGGAGTCGGAGACAAACCGTCAAAAGCATCATCGCCCGACTGAGAATCGACATAGTAAGTCTCGGCGTACAATAAGTTTGGTAGGGCAAGCACAAGTACTAGACCTAGGCGTCTCATTAATTTTTGTAAGCAAGGTGTCGTCCAGCCTTGGCATGTCAAACAACGCAGTTTTCCAATTTCAAATATCATGATGGTACAGTTTTAATGATCATGATGAACCTCAAACCACATAGCGTGGTAAGAATCCATGCACTTCAATCGGGAGACTGCACTATAGTTCTAGATCACTGACTGCTGTCAGCATCTTCAATTGGGAAACTGGTTTGTCCAGAAATGTGTCGCAGTTGATTTGGTCAGATCTCAATCAATTAATCTGACACGGTAGGTCTGATACTTACCTGCATGAATGCCAGCATTCAAGACGAAGTATTAACCAAAAAATACGATAGTGAGAGTGGTTGAAAAGTCTGGCAGACAACTCTGCCAAGTGTACAATATTGTACCGTACACAATGATCAAACGAAAAACCAAGTAAGCTATTTTATCAATCGATGAATTTTATGCATCCATCCAAAAGTGATCATCTCGGCCGATGAGCTCAAAAAACTCTCTTCCACATTCTGAACATCTGTTACCTATAGATCTCTTATTACAATCTTATCGCTAATTCTTATTGAGTCGAATCACTCCTATGCATTTAAACGACCAGGAAATTCAAAGAAATAATCCCCTTATTCTATACAATCGAAATCTCTCGACTGAGCAGGTGGTTGAACACAACGTATTCACAAAGACGAAATCGTCCCAATAAATTGAACAGAAAATTGAGAAATCAAGACAGCTGGATCACTGTAAAATTAAATCTTCAATCTGGCCAGACTCCAAGTCGATAATTTTCAAGATAGCACCTCCTTCAAAATAGGGATTGATGGGAGAGGCAAAGGCGATCTTGCTGCCAGTGGCAGAGGGTGATGGAAACCAGGCATCAATGCCATAGTCGGTAATGCTCTGAACATTGGACCCATCTGCGTTCATGACAACCAATTGATTTAGCCTTGAAGCCCCAACTTCGTAATATCCACAGAGTACTTGGCGACCTTCATTGATCCAGACAGGTGTCCACCACCAATTCTTGGTGGTTAAGGTTGTCGTAATTTCTGTATTAAGGTCATACTGCTCAATTGAATATGAATTGTCAGTCAGCTGCACATCATAGATCAATACGTTATCCGGGCTGAGGCATGGGTTGCTTTTCATTCCCCTTGAGTCGGTTAATCTGGTATATTGCGTTCCATCCACGGTGACTTGGTAAAGATCATGTTGTTTGGCTTGCTGTTCACTAACAAAAATTATTCTATCGCTGTCATGCGACCAGGTTGGAAACGACTTATTTCCAGCCAGACCATCTTGATCGGTCAAGTTCCGTTCCATGGTACCGTCTGGTCTGATAAGAAACAGCTCCTTTGCACCGCTGTATAAGCCTGCCCGATGAAATGCAATCCAAAGTCCATCAGGAGACCATTTTGGTGCCATTTCACTTTCCCTGGTGTAGGTCAGTCGTTGCAAATCTTTTGTCACGAAATCATAAACATATAAATCATAACTCCCTCCTCCACTAAAGGAAGCTTGCATAACCAATTTATCCGCATCGGGTGACCATGAGGTGTACTGAATAATCGGATCAAATGGCAGCAGTTGTATCTTATCATACAGTCTTCTGAAGTGCGAATTTTCTTTAAGCTCATCATAGTAATCACTTGAGAGAATGGTAGAGAGCTTTGAGAATCCAGAATTGTATAAATTATTAAATCCCGAATCTATAGATTTTTCTAAATAAGAAATCCCGGCCTCAAACTGCCTTAGGCTGAAATATGCATCGGCTATGTAAAAGAGAACCTCATGACCGTATTCTGGAGTTTCAACAAGATCGACAAATTCATTAATCGCCAAATTATATTGTTCTGATACTCTATATGCATGTGCCAACTGATTTCGCGCATAATCGTTGGTCGGATCATGGTGTAACGTTTTTCGATAGATCTGTATACTTCTTTCGATATCGATATTCCAAAGACTATCTCCTTCTACCACCGACTTGATTTGCATTGTGGTCTGGCCAACAGACATGTTAGGTAGGATTATTGACAGGAGTTGAATTAAAAAGAATAATATTTTTCTCTTCATTTAATGCCCTGTTTTATCGTTAATACTTAGATGTGGTGACTTCCAGTTCACCTCTTCTCATGGATCTGCAAGAAAATTTATCGCAATCTTTCACCAGTATTTTTCACGTAATTTTAACCCAACTTTTTCTGTGATCTCAAATCCCCTACGGGGAATCATTTGCTAGGTCCGACCCTAGTTTACTGCCATCTAAAATTTAAAGTTTCACATGGACAAATACAGAACGACTTCAGTCAGCAGTAATTGCTTCACAGTTGCCGCTAACTCTTTAAACCATCCATCATCTCAGGAACTTTTTTGAGACAGATGACTTGACTCAGGAGCTAGTGGCCTTGTCATACATGATGTCTTGAATGATTATGAATCATTCTTGCCCACAAGGTTGCATACTTGAAAACCAAAGTAACATCGAAATACTGTCGTCAGATTGACAATAAGAAAACACCCAAAATTAGAAGAATTCATAGTGCCGCCTCCAATACGGGTGTTAATAGACATCTAGGAGTAGATCAGAGTCACAGACTTCTTGCAAAATCTGGCTTCTCGTAAAGTTCTCTTGCAGGCACAATTTTGATTTGTGCTATCAGACCATCTGACAGACCGGAAGTGCAGAAAGCATTTCTTGACACCAGACTACATCCGAGTATAGTAATAAATGTGAATTGTATCGACAACGAAATAGGCAACACCGATCTAAATTTCTAAATATAAAAATAGACGCAAAATAAATCAAAGCTGTGATAACCTCTGGTGCTGAAATTTTTATCTGCGCTTGATCTCCTTCGCACAAATTACTTCCCTTCAAAATGTGCATAAAAACTCAACCCAAATTCTCTTCCCATCCACCGCTTCAAACGATTTCTGAAATTGGGATAAAGAATCAATTTAAATGACTCACTCTCCAAAAAATCAAGGTCTTCCTGGTCTATATAACCCTTAAAATCTTTAAACTTAAAGGGCTGCCGAAAAGCCGCCTCGAAGGAATTTGCACTCTTTTCAAGTGCATTTAAAAATAATTCTTTGCGACTCAGATTTAGACCCGTAATGACAATAGAGCCCTGCGGAGCCAACCGCGTTTTAAGGGTAGTGATCATTTTGCTCGCGTCAGAGAAATACGGAAAACAACGATTTACGACAATTAAGTCAAATCGATCTTGAAGCAGGGAGAGATCCTCCAGATCCATTTGGATGGCATGCCAGATGGTTTTAGGGTAGTGTTTCTTGGCTTTGAGACCATCCTTTTCGTCAATGAAATAATCGACGGCGATCACACTTAAGTCACACTGGGTCAGCCGATGGGCCAGCCAGCCGTTCCAACTCCCAATATCCAAAGCATTTTGCCAATTAGCTTGAACCAATGACTGGATGATTTTCCAATCCAAGGTTCGTGCCTTCCACGTATAAGGGTCCACACTAATACCTGACCTAGGCAGTCCCTGAAAATTAAGATCGAATGATTGCGAGGCACGAAAGGATTCATAATCCCGCAACCAAGTAGACAGCTGCCGCTCAAAATTGGGTCTCATTAATTTAAGCACCCCCTCGCTGCCCTCGTAGGAATGACCTACCTCACAAACATAATTTGCATTCAACGGTTGTCGACAGATCGGACACAATAACTTCACGGGATTCCCTGATAGTGATTTAAATATTTTTCAACGGTGTCTTGGATGCTGAAGATGGTCGGTTCGGGCTGTCTGTCCATCTCCAACCAATTTCTGATTTGACGGACAAAATCGTCTTTTTCTTCAAAACAAGCTACCTCCCTTCGTTCAGCCCCTAGACCTACCGGTGTCGAAGCCACATAAGTTGACATGGCCAGAGCCTCGATCAACACCATTCCAAAAGACTCAAACCTCGAAGGATGTAGCAACACCCTTGCCTGTGCCATAAGCTTTAAGGTTGCCTCTCGATCCAGGCGCCCCTTTAGTTCGATATGCTGCGCTAACCCTAGCATTTCAATCTGGTTTGAAATCTCAGCACTCAAAGGTCCATCTCCAACCAATACACATCTTAAGGTTGGAAAATAATCCACTAAAGACCTAATGATATCCACGAAAAACGCAAATCGTTTTAACCCGATCAGAGATCCTACCCCGATCACATCCACCGACTTTTCCATCCTGGGCAGATGCCGTTGGTCAAGACCCCAGTATACAATGTCTGAATCCATCTGATGGTAATCCATCAGTTGTTGCCGATGAAATTGTGACAGCGTAATGATCCTGGTTGTCGTCGATGGACGCCTAAAAAAGCGATTACTGGGTAGCACATCCTGGCCCATCGCTGTGCATAGATGCGGAATACTCCATCTCTGCGCTAGCACCTCAGCGATCCGGGCACATTCTCCCAGCCAGAAACTGTGCAGCTGGGTCACTCTGTGTTCGCGATTAATTCCGGCAAAAACCCTTCTTGCTTGCCAATGCACCCACTTTTTTTTGATCCTCTGATTCTTACCACCCAGCGGATGTATTTTGACCCCATGCCACCAATAAGTCTTCGTGATGAATGGATATTGGAAAGCAATGACTGACACCTTCATAGCCGTCGCCTCGACCAAATGCCTTAGGTAGATCTGGAGGGCAGGAATGCAGCTGGTATCTGCTTCATTTTCAGGAAATCCCGGAGTAAGTACAACCAGATGTGTCATTTATCAAACTATATATCCCGTCTTCGTATTTTACTTGTAATGGTAGTCATATTACTGGTATGGCTTCGGCTGCCCAAAGACACAGAGATTTACCCCTCAATCCTTGGGAGAAGGAGGTGGACTTTCCTTCCACGATGATTTGCCTGGGTGGCGGCAAATGAAAAGGTGGTCCTTGAAAGTTCAATGGCCTCCAATCTCCTGTCGTAATATCATAATTCAAAACGGGCTTGGTAAAAGATGTCATCAGTATATACTTAATTTTTGCCTTGCGAATATTTGCCAACGCCCTCCAGATATCCTCAAAAGAAAAATGTACCAGACAATCTCTACTGATCATCAGGTCGACATTGGGAAGTGGATCTTTCGTAATGTCGAGTGTTTGAAAAGACACATCGTCTGAAGCATAACGCTTCATATTTTCATAAATGAGTTCTTCAACGATGTCCGCTCCCAAGTAGGTGCATTCATCCATTCGCACTTGCGACATCCAATTAAAATCACCACAAGGTAAATCCAGCACCGAATGAATCCCCAACTCCTGGATTAACTTCTCAATACCTATCACAACATCGTTGGACAGGTATTGGGAGGAACCAGGTCCGGAAACACTTTCCCCATCACCCCAATGCCTGGTCTCATAAATCAAGGTAAACACTTCCTTCATACCCAAACCGGCAAATTTTGATGGCCTTTTTAGGTACCTCGATCGCTCAAGGAGATCCATCCATACGGACGGTAAAAGCCTTTTTAGTAACCGGTGCAGAAAAACAGTAGACAAGAGTTTAATCATTTAAAAGGTGTCAAGATCACCAAAGCATAACTTGAGATGATGTAAAGGAAACTCAGACGAAAAATTCTTGTACCCCACCATCCACGAACTAAAACATTCATCAGCCATGCTGGCCATCCATTCACTGATTTTTGTGCCTGGTGAAGATTGAATAATGATTTCTCCTAAATGATTTCTTGCAGCCAGGTGACGTAGAATGTCCAGGCTCTGCTCAAATTCGGACTTGCTGGCTGCGATAATATCACCCACGAGTAAGGCCGATTGAACTTTCAACCAATAGCGCACTCCGTTGATGGCTACCTGAAATCCGCCACCAAAAGATTTGTACCGATAGAATGCAAGATCTCTAACTGTGGTGACAATATCCTGCTCGTCACTAAGGCTGCCACCAGTCACGTCACTGCAATAATAAGGTTGTAAGTCCTGCCTAAATCTTTTTTGGAACCGATCCGTAAAATGATTTAATAACTTACTGGCCACTTTTGCACTTGACCGAAGTTTGAACCCCTGAATTCTCTCTTTAGACTGCCAGTCAAGTTTATGCACATAGCCATATTCAGAGTTTTGATTGGGGAAACCCCACACAAAGCGAATGTCTGCTTCCTTTAAGAGTTGATCAGTGCGATGCCCTAATTCTGTAAAGAGGCCACGACCAGTATGATGTGGATTTGTCATCGCATCGCCATATTGTGCTGAAATCTCTACCTTATTTTCAAACTGCATCCGGAAGGGCACCGCTCCATGAAAGGCAATGGGCTCCTGGTCATAGTAAGCGAGATGTCCAAAATGGCTAACTCCCAAATAGGTTGTGTCAAACTTACGCTGTACAAAATCTAGCGTCACTTTATTGCCAAAAACAACTCGATACAGATGCACCAAAGCGGCTAGGTTTTTCTCCGACAACGGTTCGATCTGATAGTGGGTCATTCCCTTAAAAATAGGATCCTTTTAGCAAACAGGATATTTGGTCGCCAAGCGGGATATGAGGATTGCTCACAAATCTCTTGCGAACATCTCTTCCCAGCATTGCATCACCACCGTTGTCATCTACCAGAAGTATTCGGTCAAATCCGAGGCTTCGGCAGTAATCAATTAAAGAAGTATGGTAATCACCAAAAGGAAAGGCAAAGGAACGCATCGGCACGCCACAGATCTCTTCCAATCGCTCTTTGCTTTTTCTGATTTCAAACTCCGCCTCCCCCTGTGGCAAATGGATCAAGCTGGCATGGGTCAAGCCATGTGCTCCAATTTCAAACAATGGATGATCAGACAAATATTTAAGGTGATCAGGCTGCATTAGTTTCCAATAATCCGCGTTTTCATCGGAAAGAAATGCTTGCCAGTCCGGTTTGAATTGGTCTTGCACCTGATCAATTTCCTCAAAAGTACATTGCTTTAATGTCGCTTTCAACGTGAGACCTTTGTGAACATATTCTCCATCCCTATTTTTTTTAAATACTTTCCCTCTGCAAATCACCTCGCCTAAAGATGACCCATGCACAGCGAGATCAATGAAATCTGGCCAGAGATGGTTTTGCCATGGCGCTATTGGAGTGATGAAAAAGGTCGCAGGTATTTCGTACTTCTCGAGCAGTGGCACCGCATAGTGATAATTATTTAAATAACCATCGTCAAAGGTCAAAGTGAGGTTGAGCCCTTTCTTATGGGAGGTCACATCATAGAAATCCGCTAAAGAGAGGAGGTTATAGTGTCGAATTGCTTGCAGGAAATGTTCAAAATATGTTTTACTAATAAATCTGCTGTTGATTGACAAATCAACCCGATCAGAAAGGCCATGGAAAACAAAAATTAGGGCACCATCTCGATTTCTTAGGAGCAAATGATCTAAACCAATAGTTCTAAGCAGACGATATTTTGACCTTGCCTTCAGATACCTTAATTTTTTACCGATTTGAATTAATTGAACCATCACTCTTTATCCACGAAAAAATTTCTTGTAGATGAAAATGGGCGGAGCCACGTACAAAAATAAAAATGGACCGTCATCAAACTGGTTTATTTTCCGCTAGATCAACCGCTGTAATCATACCAAGTCCACCCCAAAATAGCACGGCCAGTTCTTCACTGTGTAAATAGTCATTAAACAAACCATGGATTAGAAAGGTAAAGA
This sequence comes from Saprospiraceae bacterium, assembly GCA_965223215.1. Classification (GTDB taxonomy): domain Bacteria; phylum Bacteroidota; class Bacteroidia; order Chitinophagales; family Saprospiraceae; genus JABDMH01. Next base: position 3,709,944 of record CBDCVZ010000010.1, read on the forward strand.
TGCCAAGGACGACCCCGGTGATTTGACCATAACCACCCTGATGAATTTGTCGTCTTAAAATGCGCAGCGATGCAAGTACCACCGTCGTCACCAGGCCAAGCCAAAAAAGCAGGCCCGGTAAACCACCTTCAGAAAGTGCCCGAAAGTACTCAGAATGGGCGCCACCTCCTCTACCTTCTTGATGAACCTTACCATCGGATTGCAAAGTGGATGTCACCGATATCCGGGTCATTTCATCTGGTCGTTGATAGGGAAGATACGCACTGGCATAAGTGCCGGGTCCAAATCCCACCCAGGGTCTATCTTTAAACATTCGCCAGGCGCAACGATACCGATTGATACGCTCCAAATTAGAAACATTGGTCGTGGTATTGATCGATGACAATAGTCGATCTTTGAAGGCATCGCTATGCTGGGCTCCATCTTCAAATCGCGTCTGATCTGCTACGAACAGCATCACCAATGTCGAAAGTCCCACCAACAAAGCCACGCTCCAGCCCAAAATATGATTCCGATGGAAGAGAAAGATGATGGTACCGAATATGCTCGTGGCCAAGATACTTAACCAACTCGCCCGACTGTTTAATCCCAATAAGCTGACCAGCAGGAGCAAAGAGGATCCAATTAATACTAGCTTTTGCCAGGAAAAGGAAGGTTTCTTGCGAAATCTCACAAATAAATCAAACAGAAAAAAGAGTAGCAAAATTGACATTACCGCACTCAAAAGACCGTGATCTGAGTAGAAAGGCTGCGCCAGCAGAACAGTGGCATCCAAACGAAACTCATACTGTGGGAATCTACTTAAGGCATAAACCAGCACAAGGGCCAGTGTGCAAAAAATGGCGTAGTACCAAATGGGCTGACTCCGGTGTTCGAGTTTATTGAAAAACCAGTATCCAATAAAGAAAACCCACCAGTGCGTACACTCAATCAACATATATTTTGACGAAACTAGCAGGTCTGATGAAAATAATATGCTGAGTGTCAGCCATCCTAAGTAGCAGGCGGAGGTTACGAAGATCGGATGGCGGACAAAGCGACTATTTAAGAGTTCTCGAAAATTAATCTTGCATAACATTAAAATGGCCAGCAACACCAGCAACGGCTCCGATGGCAAATTGATCTGAAACCCTACACCATCCACGGGAATGGATAGGGGTATTACCAGAAGCATTGCGAAATATAGATATTTAATCATTCGATTAGACATTCAGCGACATCGATTTAAATCCATTGGCGAACGAGCCTCAAGATAACCGATTAGAAAACGACTGGGGGTTGACTGACCAACAATTACCAAGATTTTGCTTGACTTGGAACGATCACGCAAAGCAAGATCATCAATAGGTGCTGAATTCTGGCTTGTAAAAATCGATCCAGTGGTGGCAATAAATTATTTTCAACAGGAGTGGACTAGTCACCGCTGTATAAATTAAACTAGGGATGGTCCCCCAGATTTTCTTACCCACCTTTTTCACCGTAGTAAATGGACAACTCCGTTCCTTACCTCACGAATCATCTTACCATGCTCGCTGTATCCCTCATAATGAAGTGACCACAGATATACCCCAGTGGGCAATCGCTTTCCCGCTTGCGAACCATCCCATCCGGCCATCAAATCATTTGCTTCAAAGACTAGATTTCCCCAACGATCAAAAATCCGCCAGTGGAGGGACGAAACATCTTCAGCGTAAATGCGAAATAAATCGTTGGTTGCATCTCCATTGGGTGTAAAAGCATTGGGAACGTAGATTCTGCTGGGACATCGTCTATTCAGAGTGATGGCTGAGGTATCTGCACAGCCAAACTCATTGGTCACCTGTACCCAGTAAGAGCCTGGTTCATCGGTGATGAAATTTTGATTTGTGGAGCCATTTTGCCAAAGATAATTGGGGTAAACTCCCGGATCCAAACTGACCTGACCCAAAAAATCACAGACAATGGTATCCGGACCTAAATCGGGCTTGGGCAGCGGTACGATTTCCACATCGACAAGGTCTGGAAACGTGGCACAACCAGAAATGATACCAACGACTTCAAAAACACCATCGAGTGACAGCCCAGCATTGGGAATCTCCGGAAATTGCCTTTCAGCGTGAAAGCCACTGGGACCATTCCATCGGTAATGAGCCCCCGTGAGATCTTCGGCCCCTAGAAAAAGAGTGTCTGCCTCGCAAATACGTACATCGTCTATGGCCTGCAAGCCCTGTCGTAGTGTGATTTCGAGGGTCTGATAGATGGTATCCCGAAGATCCAAGCATTGATCGTGGGTAAACAGGGTGAGGTCATAAAAACCGAGCCGATCATATTGATGCGTGAATTTGGCATCGGTGCTGGTATTTCCATCTCCCAGATCCCAGAGGAAACTGTAGCGAAGGGGTGAAAGACCGGCATCGAAGAAAATGGTGTCAGATAGGCATCCACCCACAGGTATCGGGTTGGCATTTAGTTTGACAAAATTGGCTCCACCACCGTAGGCATATGATTCAAACCTACCGTAACCATAGGCCGTAGCCAACACGCCACAGCCATCGCTGATCAAGGTGTGTGTTCCAGACTGAACCTTGAGAATGGCATAGGAAAAAGCTGGGTTTCCCTTTACCGGTTTAAATTCGGAAGATTCAATGGGTTCATCGTCTAAAATGATTACATCAATGTCAATGGTGCGAGATATGATATTTATAAAGTTCTCCTCAATATCCTGAAACCGTGAATTAAATAGTGTTACCGTGTCACGCGTTTGCTCTATGCTGTTTAAGAGCACCAATGATGGATCTCCAATACCATAGTCGTTACAAGTTTGTCCGATATTAAATTGTGCCAGCAATACCGGCTTATCACTCTCGACATAAGTCGACTGTTTAGAAACCTGATACTCCACAAATTCACCAGCTTGCAGTTGATAGGTCGCACCCGTCGAAACCTTCACCGTCGTGTTGTCTTCACTGGCCATGATACGAAAGATGTCAAAGGCCACGCCATGACTGGGTGCCGTCACATATTGCTTTCCCCAGGTAGCAACGGCATACATTTGCTCCAGCAAATTATCACGGGCGGCACAGCCGGTAGGTACTTCGGTCCATACCGCCCCGGCAAACAAGGCAAAGCTCTGATCACCAGACACACGAGTACCACTTAGGTCATCATGGGCCTGTGCTCCCTGTACCTGATAAGTTTCTCCCGCATCCAATTTCACCTGAATTTTTTCACCTGGACTTCGTCCTTTGGCTGTATTCGTCTGCAGGAGGATTTCAATATTGGTATTGTCGGCCACGGCAACGACGAGTAGTTCACTTGGATAGTCGACAGATCGGTTGACCACACCCGGATAGGTCAGCGCATAATAATCATCGCCCAGCGCCGGCACCGGCAGGATGGCGGCTGCTTCACTTCGCGATCCTGCATATTGATGAATATACACCGAAACTGGTGCCGTCGAATGCAGCTCAATACCCGTATTGCTGATCGACTCCGAACCCATGGTCTCCGTGAAGGTTGGTAAAGTAATGAGCGTTACTTCATTAGCTGTGACCGTAAAAGATTGCGACCAATTTCTGAGGGGTACACTAATGGATCCCGAAGTATTGGTTTTTGCTGTCACCATCACCACCTTGGTATTTTGCAAGGGGTCTACATGTTCCATAAAGCCAAACCAGAACAAAGTACCTTCGTTTGATTGCCCCCAAATACAAGCTGGTAAGACCAAGGCAGCTACAATCAATCCATATAATTTCAGCACGTATCAGAAATTTGAGCTAAATTCTTTACGACCATTGATAGAACGCTTCGATGGTCACAGATGCCGCTGTACCCAATAAGCTATGTGGTAAACGGCCTGCGCCACAATATGGAAAAATTTGTTTGATGGACTCTTAAAAGCGAGCGAGCTCATTGAATCATTCGAGTTGGTAACATTTCACTTACCGGGACACACATTTATATAGATCATTCCTAAACATTAAATAAAGGAACAATGACCGTTAAATCACATGGGCCAGCCTCACTATTTTTGTGTGCCCTCTTCTTCTTGACATCGTGCTACTCGATCCGGGTTGCCAACATCAATGGTGCACCAGAAACGAGCCCCCTTGGAAGTGGCGAAACAGGCTATTATGCAGACAAAAAATTCACCGCCATCGATACAACCATTGCCTTGAAAATCTATGAAAATGATGCAATGTTCTTGGAGTCTTGTGAGGAGGGTGGATTCTATTCCGTAGAATACCGGGTGACCTTTGGTGATGTCCTGTGGAACGCCTTGACCCTGGGTACGAAGAAAAAGGTTCGCGTGAAATATGTTTGTTTAAAACCCCAATCAAACTAATCATGGCTCATACTACTAAAACCAATATCAACCAGTGGGATACCATCCATAACAATGGACCTTTTCCAACCAGCGAACTCTTGGAGACAAGAAATGCTAAATCGCAGGATCTGCCTTCTGCCATCGATCGATATAATGATACCTCCTCAGAAATCCGACGCTTGTTGCAAGAGACCATCGATCGGCGGCAAGGATTTCGTGCCTATGGCTCGCGCTGGTCGCTTTCTAGTATTGCTCATCACTCCGACAGGGTTCATTTTAACGCCTCGATGAATCTGAAATTCGAGGTTCGACCGCAAGATTGTCACCACCGTTCACCTTACCAAAGCACCAATTTGTTTTTATTCCAATGTGGCAACACGATTAAGGAGATTTCTGAGTTTATTGCAAAGCGTGGAAAGTCATTGAAAACTTCTGGAGCCAGCAATGGACAAACCATTGCTGGTTGCATATCAACAGGCGTGCATGGATCGGCCTTAGATGTGGGTTCTGTCCAGGACTATGTAGTAGGCATCAATTTAATTATTGGGCCCAAATCAAAGGATGTCGTGTACATTGAAAGAAATTCCCGACCAGCCCTATCTGATGCTTATGTCAAGCAATTCAAGGTTAGGATCATTCGCAACGACAATTTGTTTAATGCAGCTTTGATTGGCTTGGGTTCATTTGGCTTTATTCATGGGGTGGTCATCGAGGCGGAAGACCAATTTCTACTGCAGCGATACATTAAGAAAATCCCTAAAAAGGAGGCCCTTAAATTTGCCACTACACTCAATTTCGACAAGACAACATCATTTCTACCTGCGGAGAAAGATGCAGCAGGAAATGGACTACGCCCTTATCATTATAAGATCTTTATCAATCCATATAGCGATGATGAAAATTATGTGGTGGAACTTATCTATAAAAAACCCTACCGGTCAAATTATCAAAATCCACTACCAAAAATCAAAAAGGCAGTTTATACCGATTTAATTAATCTTTTTCTGAAGATCGCGCAGCGAAAACCCAAAAAAATACCCAAGCTAATCAAAGTGCTATCGCGAGGGGATAGCATCATGCCCAGAGTTGATGCTAAAACCCTTGGAACCCTGAAGGAAACGTTTTGGGATGCCCAACATAAAGGACCAGCTTTTGCCTGTGCCGTCGGAATCGATCACAAGGACGCCGCCAAAGCGATGAATGTACTGGCCAAGATGACGAGAACCAACCCCATTCCCGGCATATATGCCATGCGATTTGTTAAGGCCTCTGAAGCAACCCTGGCCTGTACGCAATTTCCCATCACTTGTATGCTGGAAATTGATGGGGTGAATTGGGAGGCAAAGGGAAAGATCATTAGCCTAAACACCTTTAGTCGTCGGATGCTCGAGGTACTTGAGGCCAATCAAATTGCTTTCACACTGCATTGGGGTAAGAATGCCCATTGGTCAAAACCCAACCTCATGGTCGACATGTACGGCGCAAAAGCAAAGGCCTGGCAGAATCATCGAAGTGCCTTGCTCACCAAAACGATGGCAAAAGTCTTTTCCAATGATTTCCTTCGCACCATAGGTCTGGATCAACATCTGTCCGGACAATCGAGAGACCTAGTGGCAAATTTGGGGTTAGACGGCAGCCGGGTTGCGTGAGTGGTTGAGTGGTTAGGTGGGTAAGTGGTTAGGAAGTTAATTAGCTGAGTAGTTAATTGGTTGAGTGGTTAGGTGGTTGACTTGTTCACTAAACTCTGAAGCAATTCATACTATTTTCAACCCCGGAAAGCTTGCAGGATTGGGGACCAGCACGTTTCTTAGAAAGAAAAAAATGAAAATAGAGATTACCATCATCTTGACTTGCCTAGTACTCCTAGCTTCAGAGGTGTCAAGCCAAGAGAATCAATCACAGACGCACAGTAGTTTAGAACAAAAATTTGACTTCGATAACGAATCTGGACAAAAGACCATTAAGCTTCAGGTCGGTCAACAAATGGACATGATTGGGTTTAACTTCCAAAGCACGATTTCGTCTGGATCACTGGAAATGAGCATTTTCGATCCAAATGGAAAAAGAGAAGGTGGATTTATTTTAGAAGCCCATGAAGATGGTCCGAAGAACATAAGTTTGGAAAGTAAGTCAAAGAGTGGTGGCAAAAGCAGCGTAAATATTAGTAGCAACAGTGGCTCAAATTCCAGTGTTGGTTCCACTGGTAAGCGAAATCAATCAGTAGCCACAGGTTCGAATAATCAAACCCATCAATACATCATGCAATCGGGAGGAGGTCAATCGGTTGGATCAATGAATAAACAAATTGACAATCCCATTCCCGGTACCTGGTCGGTTCAGATTGAGATGAAACAGCTCAACGGTGATTTAGCCCTACAGATGATGCAGCAGGGACAAGATTAGAGGCCGGCAACCCTTTATCGGACCATGCTTAGGACCAGTTTGATTCTACTTTTTTGCTTATTAGTTACCAGGTCGGTAAGCCATGCGGCAGTGACGATTCGAGGTCAACTGCCTATTGCTGACCCTTGGGAACCTGTTCTCTACGTCTCGCATATCAATGCCTTAGCGGAGTTGTATGTCTGTTCGGAACACCTGATCGCGGCTTCAGCACCCATAGATTCGCTCGGATTTTTTACCGTTACTTTTGAGATGCCCGAAGAGCAGCGCCTCATTCGGTTACATGTGAGTAAGAAAGACGGACCCGCGGCTATGTTGATCATCGGAGGCCCTGAAGAGAATCACGGATTCTTTGCTGTGGAAGATGGTAGGTCCTATGATATTCCGCATTGTCGCAGCTCTACCGGGCTGTTCTGCCATTTCCATTTAGATGACCCGCTCAATGAGCAGCTTGCCTTGGTGGATCAGCGCATGCTTCATTGGCAAAATGTCGATCGAAGCGTGAGGGATTTAGTTGAGCGACAAAAGATTCGCGAAGCATTGGTCGAAGCATTGGTTTTCTTTAGTGATACTTGTAAAAATTGGCTGCCGAGCCAGTACGCCCTCTTTAGGGCTGATCTAGGATTTAATCGACATGAAATCCAATTAAAATTAGAGGCACTTGCGGCTCAGGTTGCGCCGCACTCTTATCTAAAGCCCTATCAAAAAAGGGAAATGAAATCATGGTTTTGGATGGCCGCACTGGTTGCGCTCAGCTTCAGTTTTCTTGGCATTTTCGTTTGGCAGCGGGTGCTTTCTCGGAGAGTGCTTCATAAAATTGCTACCTTATCAGCCCAAGAGTTGAAGGTGGCTTCACTCTTGAAAACAGGTAAAACAAACAAAGAGATTGCTCACCAGCTTCATATTGAAGTCAGCACGGTAAAAAGTCACATCTATCGAATTTTTAACAAGTTGGAGATTAGTTCGAGGAAGGAAATTCGAAGATTTGACGACCTCATTTGACCCAAGACTACGATTTATTGGCATTCCCTTGCAACTGAAACCCTTGTCTCTGCGTCCGTTAACTAGAATGGGTCCTGTTTAGTTGGTCTTTGCCACGTGATGTTTAATCTACCTAAAGTGAGCCTACTTCGAACAATTTTTCTATCCTACGAATATTTTCGTAGATATCGAAAGTCATTTGCTAACTGCCTGATATAAAACCTAATGCTAAGAAACTACTTTCGTTCTGCACTCCGTGGTCTCCAACGACAGCCGGGATATGCTTTGCTCAATGTACTTGGATTGACCATGGGTGTCGCTGCCACTTTGCTCATTCTTCTCTATGTGTCGACTGAGCTGCGATATGACCGGTTTCATGAAAACGGCGATCGCATTTATCGGATTTCTTCAGACATCACCGAACCTGATGATGCCTTTCGGTGGGCGGTCACTCAGACACCCCTGGCCATGCAGCTTAAGTCGGATTATCCCGAAGTCGAGCAGTACGTTCGCTTCATACCCAATGGTCGTACCCAACTGCAACTAGGCGAAAAACTCTTTTTCGAAGAGGATATCTATCTGGTGGACTCCACCTTGTTGGATGTTTTCACGTTGGAGTTTCTGGCTGGAGATTCAAAAACTCCCTTGCTTGAACCGAACTCCATTGCTTTATCCAAGAGTGTTTCCGACCGTATATTCGGCAAGGCTGACCCCATTGGTCAAATCCTCAAGACACCCAGCGAACGAGAATATAAGGTCACTGCCATTTACCGCGATTTTCCCACGTATGCGCATATTAGACCCAACGGCTTAATCTCAAGTAACACCATCGAGGGCCTGATGAATCCCAGTCCTGGATCATGGGGTGGGTTTGGCATCTATACGTACGTATTGTTGCGGGAAGGTACCAATCCACTGACGTTTGAGGGTAAGCTACAGGAGGTAGTCAAAAGTCATGTCGCGACCATTTTTGATCAGTTTGATATCAATATCAGATATGAACTGATTGGATTGCACGACATCCACTTAAGATCAGATTTCGAAGGCGAGCCCGAACCTGTCGGACAAATGGGTTTTATCTATATTTTCGCGGCTGTCGCACTATTTATGCTGTTGATTGCCTGTATCAATTACATGAATCTGGCGACTGCCAGAGCGACTAAGCGGGCCCTAGAAGTGGGTATACGCAAGGTATTGGGTTCGGAGCGCAAGCAATTGGTTGGTCAATTCATTTCCGAGTCTCTTCTATTTTCCTTGATTTCGTTGGTGCTCAGTTTTGTGCTCGTCTTTTTATTGCTTCCCCTTTTTAACAGCACTTTTGATCTCGATCTAGAACGTAGTTTGCTGTTTTCCACACCCATTCTATTAGGAGCCCTGGGCATTCTGGTGCTCACTGGTGTGGCTGGTGGTAGTTATCCGGCCTTTTATTTATCAGGATTTCAACCCATGTCGGTATTGAAAGGAAAACTAGCCAAAGGTACTGGCAATCCTCAGTTGCGAAAGGCACTGGTTACAGTACAGTTCGCCATAACACTTTTCATGATCATCGGTACGGGAATCATCTATGATCAGATGAATTATTTGCGCAACAAGGAATTGGGCTTTGACAAGGAACATATGATGACCTTTAATTTGCCTAACCAGGATGCTCGAGAAAAATTTAGCGTGCTCAGGGATCAACTATTGCAACAATCGAAAATAAGCTCGGTAGGTTCTGCTACTACAACCCCAGGTGAGGGCTTCAGTAAGCAAGTGATGATCGTAGAAAATTCTGAAGGTGTCATGGATGAGTATGGCGTAGACAATTACGGGGTTGATTTTGACTTTTTCCCCAGCCTAAATATCCCCTTTGTGGCTGGAAGAAACTTCAGTCGAGAATTTGGGACGGACAGCACTTTGGCAGCCATTGTCAACGAATCCATGGTAAAACGGATGGGATGGCAAGACGCCATTGGAAAACGCATCCAATTTCAAGGCAATGACACCATGCCCATGGCTAAAGTAATTGGTGTGGTCAAGGATTTTCATCAACAATCTTTATACGAACCCATTGCAGCCCTGGTATTTCGCCCGCGTTTCAACAATGGATCGGTCCATGTAAAATTGGAACCCAACTCTTCTGCTGAGCTAGCCTCTCTGATCACTTCGGTGGAGGGGGTCTGGAATCAAGTTTATCCAGGCACTCCCTTTGAATATGACTTTGTCGATGCCGCATTCATGGAGTTGTATCAGGCTGATCAGGTGCGGGCTAAAATCTTCACCCTCTTCAGTGTGCTCATGATTTTTATCGCATGCTTGGGTCTGCTGGGTCTTGCCTCATTTACAGCTGAACAAAGAACCAAAGAAATTGGGGTACGTAAGATCTTGGGTGCCGACACTTCCAATTTAATTCTGTTGCTAACGCGAAATTTTGCGCTCCTGGTCGGGATTGCCAGTATCCCCGCCTTTATTGCCAGTTGGTACTTCATGACCAAGTGGTTGAATACATTTTCCTACCATGCCGATCTCAACTACTGGTTGTTTTTGATGGCGCTTCTTTTGGTCCTCTTAATCACACTCCTAACCACCGGGTTTCATGCGGTGCGGGCAGCAGTCGGCAATCCGGTACAGGCCTTGCGGCACGAATGAGGAGAGATTGGAGATCGCAGTGCTCATCGGAAAGATTGGAAAGATTGGAGATCGCAGTGCTGATTGGAAAGATTGGAGATCGCAGTGCTCATCGGAAAGATTGGAGATCGCTGCGCTTATTGGAAAGATTGAGGACCGCTGTGCTCATTGGAAAGTTTGGAAAGATTGGTGATCGCTGCGCTTATTGGAAAGATTGAGGACCGCTGTGCTCATTGGAAAGATTGGAAAGATTGGAGATCGCTGCGCTCATTGCTGAGATTGGAAATCACTGCGCCATTGGAAAGATGAAGATCACCTTCCAATCTTTTCAATCTTCCCAATCTTTTCAATCTTCCCAATCTTCCCAATCTTCCCAATCTTCCCAATCTTTTCAATCTTTTCAATCTTCCCAATCTTTTCAATCTTCCCAATCTTCCCAATCTTCCCAATCTTCCCAATCTTCCCAATCTTCCCAATCTTCCCAATCTCTACAATCTCTACAATCTCTACAATCTCTACAATCTTTGCTATCTTAATAGCGCCATGAGAAAACCTGTTATCCTGACCTTGGTCTGGGGTCTGTTGGTGATCTGTATGTCCCTGAGGGCCCAAGAAAGCATCGACTTCAGTAGAAGCATTTCTCCGGGCACGCTCAGCTCAGAAGTCCTCTCTGACCAACTGGACACGACCAACCTGTACCGACATACGGTCGCCTTAGCAACGGTACAGGACGACTTTCCAAATGCAGATCGGGTTAGCATAGAAACATACTATCAAAAAAGTGGGGATCATCACTTACTCGAACTGAGTAAAGCCTCCATGCCGATCCAGCGGACCTATTTGGTTTCAGAGGGATTAGGCACCACCTACTGGAAAGTCTCGGACGGTAGCTGTTGGGTCTTGTTGAGCCAGGCCACAACTAAGACAGATCAGCAATTAGAATTGATGGATCGCGGCTGTCTGGAGTAATACCATTTGCTGTAGTTTTCTTCATTGGATAACTGACAACCCTTGCTGCGACCAGCTGCTTTGTTAAAACCATCTATTTATTCTGAATGAATTTTGGGTAATGGTATTTTAATACTTCTACAGAAATAAACCCCATGATTCTTACGAATATGCGAACAAAGCTACTTGGGTCTCTCCTATTATTCCTGCTTTTATCCCGGCCTGTTTTAAGTCAGATCAGAGTGTCTCCTGAAATTCACTCAATCGGATATACCATCAAGCCAAGTGGTGTGTCGGTTCAGTCGCTACGCACAGAGCAGTTTTGGCTAAATGGCTCAGCATTTAGCGGCTGGCCTGCCAGGATGGATTCACTGCTTTGGCTAAGACTTGAGATGGCAGAAACAAGTGGCCAGTTTCTGTACCTTGATGCCCATCGCAGCCATAGTTTCCGGCATCGTTTGGCCATGTATGATACAACTGGTCACCTCGTAGCCGTGGGAGGTTGTTGGATTCGAAATTCGCAATTGAGCCTTCCGAGCAACCGTTTTGCATTACGACTTCCAGAGTCATCGGGCTTGCTAGTAGTCTATCTACAAATAGAGCCTCTGATCGATACACATGTGAACCCATTCTCGATCAAGGTATTATCTGAAGCGGAGGTCATTAGCCAAAGACAGGTCCTGAGATTAGAGGGATATGCATACCAACTAATTTTACAGGGCTCATTTTATGGGATCATCGTCATTTTGATGCTAATTGCCCTCTACCAGTACTCCATATTCCGAGAGCAGACCTATGTGTTTTATCTAATCTACTTAATAACCATTGTGCTATTATATCTGCGTAGCATTGAGGGTCCACTTGGTTCCTATCTAACGACCTGGGGTCCGAGGGGTAAAATCCTTTTCGGGGCGGAAACAACCATTCAATATTTAGTCTTTGGTTCTTATGTCTTTTTTCTATACCATTTTCTCAATCTGAAAATTCGACAGCTGCGTTGGGTAGATCATCTTTTTTTAGGAACCGGGTATTTTTTTTATTTGATGGCCATATTTGACGTCATCATCCAAGGTGTCTTTGATGTTTCCACAAGTAGAGGCATACTTCACGCTGTACGCATGGTGTTTATTCCTATAAGCTTTGTTGGCATCTTTCTGTTACTGATCAAGTTTAAGTCGTACTTGTTCTGGTATATTTTATTCGGCACCGCATTGCTACTGGTTCCTGCCGCATTCACCGCATTTGAGCAAATGACGGAGGGTAAGTTAGGATTCATTCATCATCACGGTTTTCTCCGCAGTTTCACCTTCTACGATTCTGAGAGGACGATCAATATGGATGTATAATACCCGTCTTGGCATCTTATTGGAAGTTATTTGTTTTGGCATTGGTTTGCTCTACCGCAATAAACAAGCGATTGAAGACCTTAAAGAGAAATACCGGCCGATCCCAGTCCGGGTTGAGAGTAAATTTTTGACTCAACTCCAAGAAGTATTCACTGGCAATATCTCGGATGAAACTTTTAATGTGCCTCGCATGTGTCAAGAATTAGGGTTAAGCAGGACCGTACTGTATCAGAAAGTGAAGACCGCAACCGGAAAAACCCCGGTTTTATATCTCAGAGATCTTCGTCTTGAAGCGGGGAGGAAATTATTGATGACGACCAACCAAAACATTTCTGAGATTGCCTATTCGGTAGGATTTAAAGATCCCAACTATTTCACCCGAACATTTACCAATGAGTTTGGAGTTAGCCCCAAAAGAATGCGTGCCGGCACCTGAGATTGATGACCGGATTTCAGTGTATCGAGGAGTGTATTAGTTGGTATGATCACTGCCCAATCGGCATCCAAATCTATGATACTTTAGGAAATCTTACGAATGTTGTAGCTCAATGTGCAACCGGTATCAGGATCATCCGTTGAAATGAGCCAGTCCAAACTTTTTAGGTCTGGGTTAACCACGAGTTTGTTACAAGCTGGCACGCCATCTTCACATATTGATATCTCGTCGCCTGAAACGGTATAGGTGCCTTTGCCTGTTTTGGGTATTGTCAATCTCAGTCCATTGATTACCTCTTCTGTAACCAGGGTCAGTTCGAAGGTACCATCGGCGAGAAGGTCTAAATTGATGCGGAAGCAGTATGTCCCGGTCTCTGTGTTGGAGCACCAGTTTCCGTTTACATCACTGGTCCCTACCCTGTTATCTGCGGCGGCGTTGCAATCAGAAAGGATGATTTGATAACCATCGTAGGTACCCAAAAAGTCAAAATCAAATTGGTCACACTCAGGGCCAGTCCACCCATCTTCGCAAGCACAACTTCCGTCATGGCAGGATCCATGGACACAATCGGCGTCATCACATTGATCCTCTTTTGAGCACGCAAACATCACCAAAGTGCTGAGGCATAATAGAATTAGTATATTTTTCATGATTCTTTTTTTATCAAAAGAATGGAATATGAAAGGGTCCCACCTCACACCCAGGTGTGATCTATTCTGGACGATGCGGTTGGGGAAGATTGCTTTGGAAAGGCCCCTCAGTCGCCGGCCAAATTTGCACTCGATGCCATCGATTGCAACTCCATCATTAGTCTTCGGGATTCCCAACTCTGTCCGGGAAAATGGCATAAAATTAGTTTTAGTAATAACATTGCAAAATAGGTTGCCGTATATGCAGCTTTGATCTGTCCAGAACACAACACGACAGACTTGAGGAATTGGGAATGGGGAATTGGGAACATTTGTCACCCGAAGCGACACTATGTACAAAAAACCATTTTACGAGGTCGGAATGAACCAAGCGTGCAAAATCTTAATCAGATGAAAAAGCTAATCATTGTCTTGCTATGTTTCCTACTGACCTTTCAGATCTCAGCACAAAAACAAAAAATTCTTGAACCCAAGCAACTCAAGAAAGATTTTCAATATCTCATTTCGCTAATTGAGGCACATCCTGCCCCCTATAGGCACCTGTCTGAAAAGGAAATGCACAAATTAATTGATGAAACCAGGAGTGAACTGAATCAGCCCATGGATGTGCTGCAATTTTTTAAACTAACCAGCCCCATTATTGGTGCCATTAGGGATGGACATACCTCGGTTGGATTGCCTCAAGGATGGTTGACTAAACACCTTAAAGCCTTTGGTGTATTTCCATATAAAGTATATATCAGTGAGGGAGACCGCCTGTACATCATTGACTCCTACCAAGAAAACCCAGGCATTCCACTTGGTTCCGAAATATTAATGCTAAACAATGTTCCCGCAGCATCCTTTATCAAAGAGATTAGTCACTTTATTTCTTATGAACAAGACATTTTTCGAAACACCATTATTGAGCAAAATTTTGATCTCTACTTGTTACTCTTTTTTGGAGAAATTAGCCAGGTCGACATACAATATCTTAGCGATAAAAAGCACACTCAAAAAATTGACTTTGTGACTTATGACATCTGGAAGAATAGAGATGATGTGGAATATGAAGAGAAACGACGCAAACTAGCACAGGATCAACCATATGCATACAAAAAAGTACAGGAGGGTGTGGGTCTACTCAAAATCTACTCTTTTGCCGTACAAGACCAAAGGAAGTACAGCTTGTTTTTGCGAGAGATGTTTCGCAAAATTAGCCAGGATGAGATTCAGTCACTAATCATAGATGTGCGAGGAAATACGGGAGGATACCCTAAGATAGTTTCGGAGCTTTTGCATTGGATCACCGATAAGCATTTCAAAACAATGGCGCAGTCAGAAACCAAAGTCAGTAAGGTTTACAAGAAATATTTCCAAAATTTGGCACCTTCGCTCAACTTTTACCAAGCAAGATTTCATCGCCTACCGCATACCATTGACATCAATCGGCTTTTTGGATATGAGAATGGCACGCTGTTTAAAGAAGATGCGTATAATGAAGCACCCAAAGAAATGTATCATGAATTTACTGGTGATCTCTATTTGTTGACCGATCGCCGAAGTTACTCCGCCTCATCATCGTTTGCAGCCACTTTCCGCTGCTACCAGCTCGGCTTAATCATAGGTACGGAAACGGGCGGCACCAAGATTTTCCATGCCAACAGTATGTATCATCATCTTCGTCATTCAGGACTATCTTGTAGTATGGCCACTGTTCGGGATTACACGACCTGCTACTTGGAAGAGAATGAAGGAATCAAGCCTGATCTTGAGGCAAAGCCAACTGTTTTAGATCTGGTTGCTAAGCGAGATGCGGCCATGGCCTACACATTACATGTGATTAAAAAAGTAAAGAAGATGAGGGCCGAGGACTGAACAGAAGAATGGCCAGACGTAGGAAACACCCATTCAACCAAGCAATGTAAATGCACTCATGAAACTCTCATCACCATTGTTCACCATCATACCTCTGATATGAAAGTGAACTTACTTGCCTTGCATACTGGTTAAAAGATGCGCTCGGAATACATCAAAATAATCCTTCCATCCATCTGACTTTCGGTAGGCCAAATACCAAGTGCGGTATATACCACTGCGCGAAATGGGAATAGCTTTGAGAGCTTGACCATCAAGATACGGGCGAATGGCCCATGAAGCCATCACCTTTACCCCAAGACCATTTTTAATCATTTCGATGGCTGCCTCGGTCAGTTGCATCTCTAAGACCTTTTTGGGCCGAATGTTATTGGGTGCCAAAATCTGCTGATGTAGGGTGGTTTCCTCGAGGGGTCCATAATAGATGATTAAGCACTCGGTACTCAATTGTTGTGGGTCGATCCACTCTTGCGCTGCCCAGGGATGATTGCTAGACACAACCAGCAATTGCTGATCCCAGAATAATTCCCGGTAGGCAATGTGCTTTTCTTGCTCTGGCAAATTAGTGATGATTAGATCAAGGGTATTATCGAGCAAGGCCTGGAATGGTTCACGGGTGTACTCCGGATGGACTTCAATCTCGATGTTTTGGTGATCTCGAGCAAATGAAGTCAGTACTTGGGGCAACCAATGATAACAGGTATAGCAGTGGGTACTCAAATGGATGGTACCACTCTTTCCACATATTTCCTTCTTAATGTCTTCCTTGGCCTTATCGAGCTCCGCCAAAACATGATCGGCGGTGCGAAGCATTATTTTCCCAGCACTTGACAAGACCAATTTGCGATTAATGCGATGGAATAATTCAGTGCCCAATTCGCGTTCGACCTCCTTTAATTGATGACTCAATGCTGATTGTGTCAGATGGAGTTGCCGACCTGCACTACTTAGAGTACCATTTCTCGAAACCGCTGCAATCAACCTCAGGTGTCGCAATTCCATAAATGAATAATTTTCATGTTTTTTGCAAATTTAATTCAATTCATTCATACATCCTAATCTACCCATTCCTGTTTACTTCGTGAGATACCATTAAATCATCGGACTAATCGGCCGCAGATCCACAAAACAATGCACTATGAAAACACAATTGTTCTTTTTCCTATTAAGTCTAGGAACCCTAGCTTGTGCTCCATCTTATTCCCATCATACGGACTCGCAAACTTCGCAATACCGACATTTCACGGACCTTGCCGATGCGCTAAGACAAGAACCCGGTCTGCGAATCAGTGGTGTTGGGAGAAACATCACCGTTCAACTGCTACGCTCATCCACGCAAGCTGGCAGTCCGGTCTATTTTCTAAATGGCATCGACATGGGGCAGAACTACAATCATGTGAATGACGCCCTTCATATGCCATTGGTTCGTTCCATCCGAGTATCGAAACGGTTATCAGATCGAACTGTATTCGGACGAGGATCTACCTCGGGAATTATCGAAATCTGGACTTACTAACTTGGTTAAAAGACGCCATACATTTCGCGCATTTGCTTCATAGATTGAGGCGAGCTTTTCTACTTGGGGCCCCGGAAGAAGATCTGGGGCCCTTTGGTGGGTGCGTGACGAGCGGCAGCCTTATCACCACCTTCTGAAAATAGAGATGGAGAGGAGTTACCTGCTGGCAAAGACTTCTGGAGGCACCTCATAGCCACACTCAATCATCTGGACTATTGTCCAAAATGCGCTAATGGAAAGCCTATTCCATGACTGATTTCGTAAATTCCATACACCTCAAGCGAGCTTTGTCTACTTTAGTATGTTTGCCAGATCAAGTATTCTGTTCTCACGGTTGGGTTGGATCCCTTTTTTCAATTTCATTTTCGCTACACAAGACATCCCCGCCCAGCCATTGGAATATCACTTCGAAGAGGTAGTCATTCCTGGAGAACACCAGTTTCCCACGGTCGACTATCTGTATCAAGATAGTGAAGGCTTCCTGTGGATTGGATGTTACAACGGATTGTATCGATATGACGGCTATGAATTGAGACATTTTGTGCATGACCCCACAGACTCACTAAGCTTAGGAGACAATAAGATTAAGGTCATTCTTGAAGATCAGAGGGGTCGCATGTGGATCGGTACTCAAAACGGTCTTTTCCTATATGACCCTCGTCTTGAAGTATTTAGATCTTTCGCCGATGCACAAAAATTCGGAATTGGCCCGATTACCATTCACTGCATCCATGAGGATACATTTGGTGACATCTGGATTGGTACCAATTCAGGTCTCCATCAATATGACCCGGAAGGTGATCGCATGACGGCATTCAAGAAGTCAAGTGTTGCTTTGGACAATCAGATCTGGGAGCTAAGATCGGACTCAAATGGAGGCTTTTGGATTATCACTGACGTATCCATCAGGTGCAGAATGGGAAACGACACCATCACTACGATCTTCCGGAAAGAAGATCTCTTGGAGGCAGGAGAATCTTTTCGTAACATATACCCAAAGGCGGACGACACCATCTGTGTTATTTCAAATCTGGCCATCTACGATTTCGCAACTCACGGAAGTAATCTTCACTTAATCTCCAGAACTGATCTGATGCTCCCAACCAATCGAAACCGGCAGATTTATCTAGGATCTTTGGACCTACCCAATCAACTTTTGCTTGGCTTATCAGATGGGCTGCTGGTCATTGAGAAGGCAACAGGGTTCCAGTATTTTCAACCGTTGAATAAAGATGACTCCAACCACGGTATATCTAGTGGTGCAACGGCATTGGAGCTGGTCAATAATAGTCAACTTTGGATTGGAAATAGCAGAGGTCAACTCGTAAGATGTAACCTTTTGCCGATCAGCACCCAACAAATTAAGATTGACATCTTCTCTCAAATTCCATTTGTTACTGCTTTGTTTGAATTACACGAGTATGCAAAAGATACGATTCTGATGCCTTACAAGGAGGGAGGCATCCAGTTGGCCTTAAATGAACCGATCTCGAGTCAGTTGACGACTACCTCTCAAGCAGATATTACCAGGTGGCCCAGTCTGATGACCACTTTTGAAGACGATGGTGAATTTCTGTGGATTGGTACCGTCAACGGTCTATTTAGGTACGACAAAAAGTCCCAAATGCTCATTCATCCTGAGCAGTTAGGGCCCCTTGATAGTCTAGGCAATTTTGCAATGCGAAGTCTTTTGAAAGACACTCAAGGAAATCTTTGGGTGGCTACCTGGGTTAATGGTGTCTACCGGTTTGCTCCAGAAAAGAAGCTTTTCTCAAAGTGTACTTTCCCGGGGAAACACAGTGCCTATGATCATAATCTCTCAGGTCGTTTTCTCTACGAAGACCGTTCAGGGCACGTGTGGATTGGCACAAGGCAAGGTCTGTTTAAATATGATCATGCAACGAATAGCTTTCAAGCCTTCTATCATGATCCTGCTGATCCAGCCAGTATGAGTGAAAATACTTCCTTTTGCATCTATGAAGATTCACTGGGTTTTATCTGGAGTGGATCTTACGGAGGTGGTCTTAATCGCCTCGATCAGGAAAGGGGAACATTTAGACATTTCACACAAAAAAATGGTCTGCTAGACAATAACATTTTCAGTTTATTGCCGGATGACCATGGGAATCTCTGGATGTCAAGTTTCACCGGTATTACCAAGTTTAATCCTTACACCTTTCAAATCACAAATTATACGTATAAAAATGGATTATTAAATCGATACTTTGATGCCTTTTTGTATGGTAAGAGTCCAATCACAGGAAAAATGTTTTTCGGGGGCAGACAGGGAATCGATGTATTTCATCCGGACAGTTTGAAACCAAGCGATTTCAAGCCTTCTATCGTCTTTACACGATTTCAATTGTTTAACGAGGAGGTGACCATCCAAAGAAATGATGGTCTTGACGAAGAAAAATATCACCTGGATCAATCCATCAGTTATGCACAAGAAGTTTCACTAACCCATGATCAAAAAGTTTTTACGATCAGCTTTGCGGGTCTTGATTTCTCCCGCCCCGATAACATTCACTATGCCTATCGGCTCGAAGGCTTTGATGAACAGTGGCAGTATGTGGAGAATCAGAGGAGCGCAACCTATACCAATCTAGATCCCGGCCGATATATTTTCAAGGTAAAATGCACCAATGCAGATCAGATTTGGAATTCAAATTTTGCATCACTTGCCATCGTGATCAACCCGCCCTGGTGGATGACATGGTGGGCGTACACCATCTACCTCATTACTCTGGGGGGAATAGTTTACATGATCTACCGGTATCAACAGCGCCGCTGGAAATTACAGAATGCATTGAAAATTCAGGAAAATGAAGCCATTCGACTCAAAGAAATGGATGCATTGAAGACGAATCTCTACAAAAACATCACTCACGAATTTCGGACCCCACTGACCGTCATCGAAGGGATGGCATCACTAATTAGAAAAGAGCCTAAAAAATGGCTGCTTAAGGGAGTCCATACCATTGAACAACAGTGCAACCAACTGCTGCAGATGGTCAATCAAATACTAGATCTTCAAAAGATCGAGGCAGGTAAAATGAATTGGCAACCCATTCAAGCGGACATTATCTCTTTTATAAATTTCGTTTGCGAGCCCTTTCAATTTCAGGCAGCTGCCAAAGGACTAGCCTTTGATATTGACCATCGTACAACCAAATTGAAAATGGATTTTGATCCTGAAAAAATTTCAATTCTCGTAGCCAATCTCGTTTCAAATGCAATAAAGTATACCTCGCAGGGCCAAATTCAATTGAGCACCTGGCAAGATGATGTCTGTTTGACAATCACTGTAAGCGACACAGGCATTGGCATCGCACCGGATCATTTATCTCAGATTTTTGACCGCTTTTATCAAATCGACCCAGGATCCACTCGCGTAGGAGAAGGTACCGGTATCGGGTTGGCCTTAATCAAGGATATGTTACCATTGATGCGTGGGAAAATCGAGGTAGAAAGTGCACCTGATGTGGGAAGTAAATTTACGATCACATTGCCCATCACTCAGCTCGCAGCAGTAAAGGATGTTGAGTTAGAGCAAAGCAAAAAATCACTCACCACCACCCAATCACTCCGTGCCGTTTCTCTAGATCATCCGCCTAGCGAAGCCACGATCCTGCTGATAGAAGACAATCCCGACGTGCGTACTTACCTAAGGGGAATTTTGGAGTTTAGGTATCATCTGGTCGAGGCAAAAGACGGAAAGGAAGGCATTGAAAAAGCGATTGACTTTATTCCAGATCTCATCATCAGCGATGTAATGATGCCCAAAAAGGACGGCTATCAGGTCTGCGATGCGTTACATAAGAATGCTATGACTTCGCATATTCCCATCATCTTACTCACCGCCAAGGCCGACAGATCCTCGATCACGGAGGGATATCGCCATGGTGCAGATGTTTACCTTACCAAGCCGTTTCATGCCCAACAGCTAGAGGCCCAGATAGAGATGTTGTTTGAGCAACGTCGACGTTTGCAAGAGAAATATCAAAATCAATTTTTGTCGGGTAAGGCCATCCATCAGCAAGACACTTTTCTGCAACAATTGACCGATTTAATACAAGAAGAAATCAGTAATGAAAACCTGAAGACAAAGGATATTTGCCATCGACTTCATATCAGCCGCAGTCAATTACATCAGAAAGTAAAAGCCCTTACAGGAATGTCTACTAGTATCTTTATTAGACAGGTTAGGCTGTTGTCAGCTAAAGAGATGCTCATAAAAACGGAAAAAAATATCTCTGAAATCGCCTATTCCGTTGGATTTAAGGATCCGAATTATTTTACTCGTGTATTTAATAGGGAATTTGGCAGCAGTCCTACGCAGGTTCGAAATCAGGAATCATAGGTGCTGCATTTTTGATATTCCTTCAACCGACCTCTACAATTCCTGACCAGCTATCGTCGGTGCTTTGATGTACGTATCCACCAGCATTGCCTAAAAAAATATTTAGCAACCTGGCCAGGGGATTGACATGTAGCACTTGACCGAACAGAGCATTTCGTAAGGTGATCCACCCTATCAGTTCCACTTGCACAATAGTCCAGAAAATCAAGACAATAATGCTAGCACCTCCTGCCCCCAAGCGCGAGCTTTAATTGAAACACCGGTCATTAGAGACATGTTCACACCCTTTCATGAACAATTAATTACTGTGTTAGAATGCCACTATCACAATGAAACGGTCAAAGCTACCAACTTACACCGCCTGCTCAAGATATCGAGATCCACACTCCATTATAAACTACTTCGACACCTTGATCGGTCTGCGTCCGACTGCCTTCGTTTGTTCAGGATTGCAAAAGCCATTGATAGGTTGGACAAAGGTCAGGAACCCATCAAAGTAATCGCATATCAAGTTGGATTTCGTGATCCCAATTATTTCAGCCGCGTGTTTAAACAAGAAGTGGGTATGAATCCCAGCGAATACCGCACTTGGTTGTCTCGATTTAGACAATAATCCAGATGATTAGCACAATGGTGCTACGAAGGTCCCAGAAAGTTGAAGAATTTACCAATGATTTTCTAAAACCATAAAACTCATGAAAAATGAAAAAAACTACCTTTTCTTTAATGATCATCTTCTTGGTATTGGCTTGCCAGAAAGAAACCCTGCATGAAGCGGATCACGAATCAAGTCAGGCCCGCTACCATTCTGAAAACTTACAAACCCCTGATGCGGTACTTTCCTTCCTAGCAAATGAAATGCCCGAACGCTATGATCCCACCGAAGTTAGTCGAATCAAAAATCTCCTAGCTGATCAGAATGCTCCGGAAGATTTTCGCAGGAGTAACAACACCGTGGAGCTTCCCGCCGGTTCTGAAAACGGACTACAGGCGGCAGTTGACGAGGCGGGGCCCGGTGGAACGGTGCTGGTGAAGGCTGGAGCACATCTTGAAACCGGTCTAGTGACCGTCTCTCACCGCATCAATTTGGTCGGTGAAAATGGTGCGGTGCTGAATTTCGACAATCCACTTATTCTAGATCTGTTGGTGGCCATAAACAGCGGACTTTATCTAAATGGTGCGCACCGATCGACGATCTCCAACATTCATTTCACGCCCACTGACGGGGAGGCTGGATCAGCCCTAGTCGTTGAAAATTCGAACCAAGTGACGATTCGGAATAATAAATTCACCAACTATCAATACAGCATTTCGATCGAAAAAAGCGATCGAAATTCCATTAGCCAGAATGAAATCGCCGCCAGCACCATGTGGCTAGCCGACCCAAACATTCCCGGCTCACTTGGAATTACCGTGATTAATGGCAAATCAACCGCGGTCGTCGAAAATTCCGCCTCAGGTTGTCAATTTGGCATTTGGGCTTGTGATAAGGGAGGAGTAAGTTGGGGGAATACCACAGATGCAAACTTTTATGGACAAATACTGTGTAAAGTACCTGAAGCATCCATTACCACACCTTCGGGAGTTCTGACTGGTTCCGATTCACCTGGCAATCATTGGCTGGTCGCATTAAATAGTGCATCTAATAATTTTTATGCAGGCTACGTAGTCATCGATGGGGCAAATAAAAATACTCTGTTGGCCAACAGCGGATCAGGCAATATGGCCTACGACATTGATCTGGTCGGCGACTCCGAACGCTTCGGATTTTTGACGCCCACGTCGGTTAAGAATCGAGTATATGCTTCCAGCAATCAAATCATCAAAGACTGCGGAGAAAAAAATAAAGTGATCGGTGGAACACTCGTGAATATTGAAGATGATCCTTGCCAATAATTTGTTATTTAGATGATTAGAGAGCTGCCTTTTGTCGGGCGGCTCTTTTACCTACCTTCCAATTATGGAATCATCTCCAATGGATGCTCTTAAAGGTAGATAACTAAAAAAAGTTGAGTCATGGTAGGAACTATCATCATTATTCTGATTCAAATCTTGTTGCGCCGAATCGCGTAACCACTCAGACGAGAAGTCTGGAGAATAACAAATAAGAGTAGGTGTGCGCAGGATGTATCTGGCAGTGGCAGTTCTTTGTCACGATTGTAGGCACTGCAATGAGTAATACATCAATCTTCAGAAAATTACCGGGTCAAATCTTCTATTAGTTGAGCCGACCGGTCTTCCTCACATAGGATAATGATGGTGTCATTCTCTCCGACTACACTATCTGCCGACGGGTTGGGGATCAGTCCTTTCACATTGTCTTTGATGGCCACGATCGTAGCATCTTG
Organism: Saprospiraceae bacterium; assembly: GCA_965223215.1. Lineage (GTDB taxonomy): Bacteria > Bacteroidota > Bacteroidia > Chitinophagales > Saprospiraceae > JABDMH01. Next base: position 3,733,702 of record CBDCVZ010000010.1, read on the forward strand.
GAGATGGTTTAAGCTCAATTCTTTGATGGTTTTATCTCTGCAAGCTCGTTTCAAATCTTCGTAGGCAATCGCTTCCAAAATAAATTTTCGCTGATCTCGGTTGCGGCCAGTCAGTAGATCGAGAAATTCAATGACGACCGGCTTGGTCACCATCTGTGCCATAAACATGCCACCCAGGTGATCTGGCAAAACAACATGATTGGCTCCGGCACGATATAATTTAGACTCGGTTTCCTGGCGTGTCGCACGAGCAATAATGGTAATGTCAGGTTTTAGCTCTCGTGCGGTCAAAGTAATGAAAACATTGTCTGCATCATCTGGGGTCGTAATAATCATCTGACTGGCTCGATCCACTCCGGCCAGTTTCAAGCTTTCATCTGCGACAGCATCTCCGGTAATGATTTCGAATCCCAAATCCGGATCGAGGGCTTTTCTGATCTTGGCGTCTTTTTCAATCACGACAAAAGATTTGCCTGCTTTTATCAATTCCGAACAAGCCTCACTCCCATTTCTTCCATATCCACATACAATGACATGATTTTTCAATTTGTTAAGCTCACGCACGGACATATAATTTTTAAAAACTGTGTTTAATTTCCCTTCGAATAAATAACTAGTGAGTACAGAAACTGCATAGGCAAAAATACCCAAATTAAATACGATATAGATGGCTGTAAATATTCTGCCCACCTTGCTTAGCTCATGCACCTCGCCGAAACCCACCGTAGACATCGTTATGACGGACATATAAAAGGCGTCAATAATGGGAAAACCCTCAATTGAAACATAGCCGACTACCCCGATCATCAAACTAATGACCAATAGACCCAACGCCACCAAGAGATTCTTCAAAGGTCTTTCCATCCGTCAGTTAAATTTCAAGCTGCAATCCCTCTTTCAATGAATCTTCTCTAAATACTCCCTCACCACTTTATGATCGTCTGCATCGCTAACGCCTTGTTCCAGTAGTCCAAGGTAAAATGTATTGGGGTCGGTGAGCAATGGCTTAGCTCCATCCGCGCGACCAAAACCAAATACCACCATTCCGTCGTTGGAATCGATGCCACGCTCGGAGTTACCTAAATAAGAAAATGTATCTGAAGCCTGATCATCACGTAACTGCTTTACAAATAAAATCCGATCTAAATTCTCATGCCCAAAATAAGCCCAATTGAAATGCGCAAATAATTTATCTCCGGCATAATAATCCCATTCATTGTCAGCGGGAGCATCCATGGAGTTGGCTCCGAAATATTGTCGACCAGGATCAAATCTGCCCCCCGGAACGCCCTCATATAAAAACCAATATGGGTGATCCGGATCGACCGTAAGCGTTTCTACGCTGGCGTATTCGGGGTAAAATCTCCAACGCCAACGCCAGCTGCCACTAAGGCTTTCGGTAATTATTTCGTTCTCGCTCGCTACACGGGAAACACATTGATCATGACCCGGATGTCCTGCTCCAGCATTGGCCGAACCATGTACGAAATTAGGCACTCCGCGAAAGGCCGAGGCTGCCGCAGCTGGATATTCACCCCAGGGCTGCATCTTGAAGTCGATCCAGTCGATGCCATCGCGGTCAATTAATCTAGAAAAACCACCACCGGATCGATCGTAATAATAAATCGCTGAAGGAGTCAACACAATGAAGTGCGGACGGTTTTGATAAATGCCTTCCTCGATGGACACTCCCTCGCGTTTCTGTTGTGTTGTGTATTTAACTTTGACCATAATCCCCGGATATTGTACCTCCATGCCATGCACCATTTTTCCATCGTGTAGTGGTGTCATGCCGGTCTCTACCGTATTCTCACCGTAAGTCAGGTGCTCGGTATCTTCGGTCTCGATCCGATGCTCCGCGTAGCCGTAGCAAGGATCCTCTTTTTCCCAGATCTGATGACCATTGATCTTCACCCCTTGTCCATAACACGGACTCCAACTTCTCCAGGCCACCTGGTAGGCCAGCGCATCATCCAAATTGCCATGCACAGAAAATTTAGATTGAAAAGTATCAGCTCGAGTGACCCAATTTTCGGGTTGATGGTAGGGACGACATAATTCAACGCTGTAGGACCGATCCAATTTCGGGGCATCAACTGCTTCGGACATCACAATTAATCCGTTGTGGTAGGTAACACGTGCCATGATGCGCATCGTTTCGGGCTGGTCGGGGAGCCAGCTCGTATTCCACGGCACTAAAAATGGGCTTGTTTCACTGCCGCCAATATGATTCCGTAAAATTCCTCGATGAGGATGACCATGCCATTGATGGTAAACACCATCACCTTCAAAATTGTAATCGAGATATTTACCTACGTAATCTACTCGTGCTACCTTTTCGACTCGACTTGCCAAAGAAAATAAAATCGTCGATTCGTTATTAGATTGGTTAGAAACCATGTCAATCTGAACTTCGTCAGCAGGCATTTTCTTTTGATCATAATAGACCCGAAATATCAGGCCATAGAAAATATTTTGGGGCCAGTTCCACCGTTGAATCGAATCAACACGTAATCTAAATTGATTGCCCAGGCCCTGATGAAAGTTATGGAGAGGAATCTCAACCAACGGAAAACTGTGCAGCATAAATTTAGATTGTGGCTGAGGAACGTGTTCTAAAGGTGGCACCGCTAACCAGTTGTGACTATTGATCTGAATGGCGAGTCCCTTGGTGTCATCATGGGACTGGACCATCTCAAAAATCACTTCTATTCGAGTGGCCCCTGCTAAATCGATCGAGTCGGGGATGGTCAAAAATCCATTTTCATGATGTTCGGGTGGCATGTGTTGGGGGGCTATTTGATAATCCAATTTACCACCGACCCGCAGAAATTTCTCTTTTTCTTTAACCATCGTTGGCAACCAAACGTGTTCGCGAAATATGTCTCCTGATTCTGGTTGCGCAAACACTTTCGGGGGCGAGGAAGTCAAGAGAAAACAAATCCCCAAAAATCCCCAAAAATTAGATACACGCTTTGACATCATTCTAAATATCTATTTCTCAGTACCCTCATTGATCCAGATATCCCATCTGGGTGTCTGCCAGGTATAGGGTTTTCCGAGCACATCGAGATCACCATCACCGTCAAGATCAACCAGGCGACTTTCGTGAACTCCGAAACCCCTGGCGATGACATGCTTTGAAAAGCCTCCCTTGCCGTCACCCAGTAAGATTCGAATTTCTGAATCGGGATTGCCTTCCCCAAAACGCATTTCAGCATTAAAAATATCCAGGTAACCATCTCCATTAAAATCCAAAATATCCAAGGTATGCCCATTATCGACAGACTCAATTAAATGACGACTCTGCCATACACCTTCCTGCCATTCATAGAGCACCAAAGGCCCAACTCCATCACCTACTACCATGACTACCTCTGGCTTTCCACCTTGGATCAGTTGTCCAGCTGCTGAACGGGTAAAAGTGTATCCTGCATCGATGATGTGCTCCGCAAAGCTACTTCCATCAAAGCTAAACCACCGACCACCAGCTACGATATCATCAACGCCATCCGCATTCATATCCATGGCGAAGAGACCCTCGTGTTCGTGTGTCCGCCTCCAACCGGGATAGGTACTGCGGGGTTGCATTTCACCATCACTGGTGTAAGCATATATCAATTGAAGGTCCCATTCACTCACTTCCTTAGGGTTCTCTGGAACTTCAGCAAAGAATAAGGACGCACTACCTTGATTCCAAAAAATCAGTTCTTTAACGCCATCCCCATCAAAATCGATGAAAGCTTGGTCATGATGTTTGGTACCTCCACTTTTCTTGATGGTTCTGCGCGTCCATGGTTTGTCTGGATCAATTTCGGGAAAGGGATTTTCCCACCACCAAACTTCATTGCTTCTGCTCTCACCCCCAAATACCAGGTCGAGATCTCCATCTCCATCAATATCATGGGCAGCAGATCCAGCTTCGATCCGCAAGGAATCGAAATCGACGATATGCCGAACCCATTGACCATCATCGTAGATCATACCCACTACAGACGGAGAAATGGTGCGGTCGGTAATAAAGACGTCAGATACCCCATCATTATTGACATCCGCCACTAGGGAAGCCGTCTGCTCAGTACTGCCATTGGTCATTGGCAAGTCACCATTCACTGAACTCAAGTGCTTCCAGGTATATCGAGTATCAATGTAGTCATTGCGCCAGAGATGCATTTTTCGATACTGATCCCAACCTGCACTCACCAAATCAAGATCTCCATCCCCATCCATATCGGCCAATTGAGTGCCCAGATGAGACTCTTTTCCCCGATCAATGACCACCTTGGCAAATTCGCCTTGACCGTTGTTTTTCCAGAGTTGAGTTTCTAAAATACTTCCTTTGTGCTCATTGGTCACAAGATCTACATCGCCATCAAAATCAATATCTGCGACATCTAGATTATTCATCGAATACTGAGTCACCACAGCATGACGCGACCAAGGGGCATCGTTTTTTCCCTCCATCGGTTGTTCGAACCAAAACAAGGAACCATCTGGTTCTAAGCCAGGGTATCGCTCCTCGGCGATGATGATGTCGGCACGTTCATCGCCATTGATATCGGCTACCTCTACGCGATCGATGGGATGGTTGCTCCGACCAATTTCAGTGGCAGGCCAATGGCTCGGACTTCCATTGTTTTCAAACCAAACCACAATGAGGGGCTCCTCTCCATGCTCGGGCCGGCGACCAGCGGCGATGTCGAGATCTCCATCACCATCGATGTCACCAAGACCTATGCCTTCATCCGAAGTGTTTTCGGCCACAAGCTGGATATCCCAACTACTACTCGTAGGATTCTGCGGAACCTGGAATAAATAAATATTACCGTTTCCGGCGATGACGAACTCCTCTTTCCCCCCCTGAATCAACTGTCCCTTCTCAAAACCCTGACTATTCACATGGCTGGTCGCCGGGATTTCACCAATTTTTTGACCCTGCCAATCGCCTTCTTCCCCGGCCTCAAACCAGTACACCGCTGGCAAAGCCTGGGCAATGACATCGGCTGCATCATCTCCATCCACATCTAAGGCCAAGATTCCATCGACATTCATGGGAAGTTGACTTCGCTGCCAGGCCGCGGTCATATCTCCACCAGGATTGGTATAGATGTATCTTCCGGACAGCACATCCAAATCCTGATCACCATCAAGGTCGGCCATATCGAGGCCGAAGTATCTCAACCATGAAGGTTCGGTCTCATCGCCCCATTTTCCCTTTAGCGTGTCAAGGTTGATATACTCCCACCCATTGACCAAATTATGCTGAGCAAAAAGTGAAACATTCATTCCCAGGAGGAGAATGATTAGCAAATTCTTCATATTATTTTGTTGATGTAATGAATCTTCTAAAAGCGTATTAATATAATGATTGTTAGACGGTGAGCCGACATTAGGATCACCCATTTTGCCTCCTAACGTTCAGTCGTAATCTTGGCAGTCAATGGGGCTGCAAAAGCACTTTGACGGCCTCTTTTGACTCGACTAATTGAAAACCCGCCTGCCAGTCGTCCAATGGAAGTTCGTGGGTGACGATGTCGGAAGCTATGAATCCCTGCTGCAATATCTGCATGGTTTGGGTCCAGGTAGCTCTGGTGTAGCCCACGGAGCCTTTGATTTGTAGTTGTCTAAAGGCGATCAGATCCCAGGGTACGGTCAGATCTTTTCCAAAGTGACCAACTTGTACGTACTGACCAAGGGGCCTCAAGGATTGGAGGCAATTTACCACCGATCGTTCAGCTCCTGCACATTCCAGTGCAAGATCAACCCCTCGGCCACCTGTTTCCTTGGCAATGATTTTCTGTAAATCTTCGCGATCGACCTGTACGGTCCGGGCAGCCCCGAAATGCGTTGCCATTGCCAACCGGGTGGTATCATCAGAAGTGCCCGCAACTATAACCCTGATAGATTGGCGGAGCAGTAACTTGACGCATAGGATGCCGATGGGTCCGGGGCCCGAAACCAATACCGTATCTCCCAGCTTACATCGAGCTACCTCGCAAACAGCGTGAACGGCAGCGGCAAGCGGTTCAACCAGGGCTCCCTCGCGCTCGGCCACGCCTGGAGGAATCGGAAAAAGTTGGTCGGGCCGAGCGATCGCAAACCGGGCAAAGGCCCCATGTACACCGTGCCCCATGCCCCTTCTACTTTGGCAAAACATAAATTCACCAGCTTGACAATAGTGGCATTGACCACAGGTAACTGCTGTGGCACCAAGTACAGCATATGAAACTTTTGAATCCAATCCCTCCACTGCATTTCCAACATCCACGATTCGACCTACGAATTCATGTCCCAGGATCACGGGTGGATAATTTTTGAAGGTGTCGTGATACACGTGAATGTCCGTACCACAAATACCGCAACAATCTACTTCCAACAGAACTTGGTCGGGAGTAAACTTAGGCTGCGGCATATTTTTGAGCTCCACATTTCCCGGACCTTTTCGGTATTTGACGAGTGCCTGCATACTAGTTGTTTAATATTTTCTCTACTCTGTCAATAATATTTACTGCCCTAAATCCAAATTTGTCCATCAGCTCAGCTGCTTGTCCGGATTCGCCAAAGATGTCAGGCATACCTACTCTTTGCACCGGACACGGGTGATATTGAGCAGTAATGGCGGCTACTGCCTCACCAAATCCACCCATGATCGAGTGCTCTTCTGCCGTTACGATGCCTTTCGTTTGCGATGCAGCTTCAATAATGGCTTGCTCATCAATTGGCTTAACGGATGGGTGGTGTACCACACGGGTCGATATACCTCTAACCTCCAACTGATCGGCTGTCTTTAGCACCTCGCTCACCATTATTCCCGTCGACATAAGGGTGATGTCACGTCCTTGGCGCAAAACTTTCGCACGGCCAATGGTTAGACTGCCATGTATTTCGGGAACTTCCGGGTAACTGTCCCTTCCAAATCGTAAGTACACTGGACCTTGATGTCTTGCAGCAGCGATGGTAGCCAGTTTGGCCTCTTCATAATCACCGGGCACCAGAATGGTCATGTTCGGAAAAGATCGCACAATGGCTATGTCTTCATTCGCCTGGTGCGATGCGCCATCACCTCCAGTGGTAATGCCGCAGTGCGTCGCACCGATCTTCACATTTAGAGCTGGATAAGCAATGGAGTTACGCAACTGATCTCCCGCCCGGCAAGTGGCAAATACCCCAAAAGTCGATGCAAAGGGCAGGAATCCCTCTAAGGATAGGCCGGCAGCAACCGAGAGCATGTTTTGCTCTTGAACCCCACAGTTAAAAAATCGATCGGGATACTCCGCTTCAAATTCAAAAGTCTGGGTTGCCTTGGCGACATCTGCATCGAGTACCACTAAATTGGGCAGGTCCCGAGCCAATTCTCGTAAACCATCTACATATCCTTGTCGTGTTTTCTTCACTGCTTAAGTTTAAGATTCTAATCAATTCAGTACCTAATATTCGAGGATCTTCGAATCTGTGCGTTAATTATCCCGGACTAGTTCGGTAAGGGCTTCCCTTGCCTCCTCATCATTTGGTGGCTTTCCGTGCCAGATCACCTGATTCTCCATAAAGGAGACTCCCTTACCTTTCACCGTATTGGCGATGATCATCACGGGAGCATTTACTTGCTTGGCTTTCTCCACAGTCTGGATGATTTCTTGAAAGTCATGGCCATCGATGGTGAATACTTTCCATCCAAAACTCTCCCATTTTGGCGCCAGTGGATCCAAAGGCATGATGTCTTCAGAGTTGCCATCGGTCTGTAAATAATTCCGATCGACAAATGCCACCACGTTATCTAACTTATATTTATTGGCAAACATAGCTGCTTCCCAAGCTTGGCCCTCTTGAATTTCGCCATCACCACAGAGGATGTAGTAGGTCTGTTTTCCTCCATTTATTTTTCCACCTAGAGCCATCCCGACACCAGTGGAAATACCCAAACCCAAGGTGCCCGTGCAGGCTTCAACACCAGGTGTTTTGGGTTGAAATGGATGGCCCTGCAAATGAGATCCAGGTCGTCGAAAGGTGAATAAATCAGATTCTGGGAAATAACCGCAGTCAGCCAATACTGCATATAGCACCGGTGTACAGTGACCTTTAGAAAGAATAAAGCGATCGCGCTCATCCCATTCAGGATTATGGGGATCATGCTTCATCAGGTGGTGGTACAAAGCCACCATTAGGTCAGTGGCACCCAGACTACCCCCAACATGGCCAGAGTTAGCGCGATGCACCATTTTAATGATTTCCAGTCTAACTTTTTTCGCCTTTTCTTCTAACCGCTTTTTATCTACAACCTGTGTCATACAAAATTTTTATTTCGTGATGGGATTTACCTCGACTCGATGGATCGTAACATCTGAATTGTGTGGTACCAAGCACAGTGCCCCGGATGGATAGTCTCCCTCTTCCCATCCGACCACATCCCATTCGTCAGGTTCAGGATCACCTGACATCCACTGCCTAAATTGGTACTGTGATTTACCCTCTGCGGTAGTCTGAACAGCTGCTCTGACTTGCAGGCGTTGTTCAATCTGGATTTTCTTATGAGGAAGTCCATATTCCTTAGGTTGTTTACCTCCACCATCAAATAATATTCTCCACTGGCAACTGTCGTGACTTTCCTTTAGTAAAAACTCACCCTGAGCACCTAAGGGGTACCATTTTCGACTTGGCTGTCGTCCATCCCGATGATGCCCACGCCACCGGAGGGCCGTTCCGAAATGGGTAACATTGTAGGTGGGTGGACCTGGTTCTGATGGTGTCCATCCGTGTACGGTGAGTTCGATCAGTACTTCATAATCGCGCCATGATGTATCACCCATTGATAAGACTCGATCATAATAGGGCTCCACGGTTCGCACACCTGAGGCGGTCAACTTCCACTTGCCATCAATCACCTGCACCACCGACTGCAAGTCATCGACCTCACTAAAATTAACGTTATAGGGCAGGGGCCATTTTTGTCCTTTCTGTACGTGCAGCTTGACCAGCACGGAATCACGATGGTCGTGCGAAGAATCCAAGTAGATCATGAGTTGATTTGACCCTCGACGAACTTCATTCCATGCCAACTCGATATTAAAATCACCGGGGCGGGCCAGCCGATGTAAATCTGACCCCAAGGTCAATGGCTTCACTGCTGCATCATTGATGCGATATGTCAGCTTGGTGTGTTCTGTCGAGTCACCAACACTTCCCAAAACATTTAGCCAACGTTGTGCCTGCCCCAGAGACCCAAAGTGCTGTTCAAGTCCATACCAAACATCAATCACCTCCTGACCTCCGCAATGTGCGGTGGCAAAGCACAAAAGTCCGACCATGGACAAAACTTCAGGAAGTGTCCTCGAAAACATGGCGACAAAATATACTTTTATGTTGAGGTTTATGGACCGTGAAGTAGTCCAATTGAAGTAGTTTAATAACAGAAGGATCATCCCTTGTGGAGATGCGAAAAAATATGCAGGAAGACCAGGAAGAAAAAAATCAGAAACTCGTGAGGTATGCTGACCTACTCGATACACGTTTCCGAATTCCAGGTACGAGCATCACCTTTGGTCTTGATTTTATCATCGGTCTGTTTCCGGTCGTAGGAGATATTTTTAGCCTGATCTTGTCTGGTGGACTGGTAGTGATGATGGTACGGAGGGGAGCAAGCGGAAAGGCACTTAGTTTGATGATGGTAAATATTGCCCTCGACACCACCATCGGTGCCATCCCTTTCGTGGGTGATTTGTTTGATTTATTTTTTAAAGCCAATCGAAGAAACCTCGATCTATTTCAAGATCACTTTGAAGAGGGCAAATATCAGGGGAGTGCCAGGCCGGTTATATTGACGCTCATTCTCATCATTGTGGTGCTCATCGCCCTGGTCATTTGGCTCACCATCAAGCTACCGGGCTGGATATATGTTTTACTGGTCTAAACAAGGAAATCCGTTCATCTCTTGAGTACGGACCCGTGATACCATTTTTTCAAGCATTATTACTTGAAATTTTATGAGGAGCACCTCTCTAAGTCATTGCAGCAACCCCTGAACGTCGATGTTGATTGATCCAGATCTTTTTAGAATAATCGTGCTGCATTTCGCATTTTACATGAAAAAGCAAATGAGAAGTTTCCACATCACCCTATTTGTTGTGCTGCTCGGTTTTGGCTGTGGGCAAGATGAATCACCAAAGCCGCCAAACATTCTGTTTGCCATAGCTGATGACGCTTCGTTTCCTCACATGGGTGCTTACGGAACAGATTGGATCACAACTCCTGCCTTTGACTATGTGGCAGAACGAGGTCTTTTATTCAACCGGGCCTACACGACCAATGCCAAATGTGCTCCTTCAAGGGCCACGATTCTGACTGGCCGAAACAGTTGGCAACTGGAAGAAGCTTGCAATCACTGGCCTCACTTTCCTGAAAAGTTCAAAACATTTGCCGAGGCGTTGCCCCATGCTGGATATTTTGTAGGTCACACGGCAAAGGGATGGTCTCCCGGAATTGCGATGAAGGATGGGAAGAAGAGAAATCTCATCGGACCAGCATTCAATGAGCACACCATAGATCCACCTGGTAAATTCATGTCTGGAAATGATTATGCCAGCAATTTTGCAGACTTCCTGGAAGCTGCTCCAGCCGATGCACCCTGGTTTTTCTGGTATGGATCCATCGAACCCCACCGGGCTTACGAATACGGCATCGGTCAACGTTTAGGTAATAAGTCGATATCCGATATCCCTTCTGTTCCGCCTTTCTGGCCAGATAATGACACCGTGAGAAGTGATCTCCTTGATTACGCCTTTGAAATCGAATACTTTGACCTGCACTTGCAAGAGATGATCGAATTATTAAATGAAAAGAAATTATTGGATAATACCATTATTGTAGTCACGTCAGATAATGGGATGCCCTTCCCGCGCGTGAAAGGTCAAGTGTATGAAATGGATAATCACTTACCGCTCGCCATTATGTGGCCAGAGGGGATCAATGACCCAGGTCGATCAATCGATGCCTTTGTGAGTTTCAGTGATTTTGCTCCTACCTTTTTAGAGGCCGCAAACCTCAAACCCACGAACAGTGGTATGGCAGCAATGAGTGGCACCAGCCTGTTCGAGATATTTAGGGGAACTTCAATGTCAAGATGGCCACATCGAGATCACATGCTCCTGGGGAAAGAACGCCATGATGTGGGCCGGCCGAATGATTGGGGATTTCCGGTTCGGGGCATTGTCACCGATCAATATCTCCTGACCGTAAATTTCAAACCCGAACGATGGCCTGCAGGAAATCCGGAAACGGGGTATTTAAATACCGATGGAAGTCCCACCAAGAGTAGCATACTTAGTCTCAACAGGAAAGGAAGTGATCATGAATTTTGGAACTTGAGTTTTGGCAAGCGGCCGCCGGAAGAATTGTATGACATCCAGAAAGACCCCTACTGCATCAATAATCTAATTGATGACCCCACCCTCCATGATGTTCGTGAAAAATTAAAAGAACAACTGTTTGAGGAATTGAGCACACAGGGGGATCCACGCATTCTGGGTACAGGTGATGTTTTTGATCAGTACGAATATGCTGATAAAAAAACAGCAAATTTTTATAATCGTTGGCAAAAAGGCGAAAAATTAAACGCGGGTTGGGTCAGTGATTCTGACTTTGAAAAAATGGACCAACTCAAAAATTAATCTATTTAATCCAACTAATTAGACCTCATGAATAGAAGACAATTTAATCGGTCGACTTCTGCCTTAAGCTTAGGCTCACTCTTATCACTGTATAAATCTGATAATCTAAACAAAAAAGATGTGGTTGGCTGTCAACAATATACATTTTACTCTTTTTTGCTCCGAGATGGAATGCCATGGGACGAAGACTTAGCTGCATCGGTCCAAATGGTGAAAGAAGCAGGCATCACATTATTCGAACCGTCGTTTAGTAATCCTGAAGACGTGCAATCGCTACACCCCCATTTAGAAAAACATGGATTAAAAATGCGCTCGTTTTATATGAATGCGCTCCTCCATGAGCAGCATCAGGTGCAGCCGACCATCGATAATATACTTGCTACTGCAACGAAAGCCATAAAAATAGGAGCGGAAATTATTGTCGTAAATCCCACTCCGATAAAATGGGGTGGTACTGAAAATAAATCGGACGAACAATTGCGTCGTCAAGGTGGTGCATTAAATGATCTAGGTCAAGAACTGCGAAAATTGGGCATGGTGCTGGCTTACCACAACCATGATGCCGAAATGAGAGCAGGTGCTCGTGAATTTCATCATATGATGGGCTCTTCTAGTGAAGAAAATGTGGCCCTCTGCCTCGACCCCCATTGGATTTATCGGGGTGCTGGTAATTCGGTTGTGGCGCTGATGGACATCATTGATTTGTATGGAGCTCGCGTGGTGGAAATACACCTACGGCAATCGAAAAATGGTACTTGGACCGAGGTCTTTGACGCGGGTGATCTGGATTATAAAAATATTATCGCAAAAATCGAACGGAAAAACATCACTCCATTATTTATCTTAGAACAAGCCGCTGAAGAAGGTACGCCACAAACTTTAAGTGCGAAGGACGCCATTCAAAAGAGTCATACCTCAGCCGTCAAACTTCTGTAATTATTTATTGACCAGTAAACAAAAGTCGATGATCGATCGCACCATTCTATTAGCTACTTTTTTTGTCCTGTCAATCATTGGCGCAGGCCAGGCTCAATCATCCGGTTGGACTCAAGTAACCACTCAAGATGGATCTAAACCAGTGGCACGACATGAGGCTGCCTTTGTCTTGATAAAAAATAAATCCTATCTGTTGGGCGGTCGAGGTATTCGGCCCGTGAGCATCTATGATCATAAAAAGAATACTTGGACTCAGGGTGCCAAACCGCCCATTGAAATACACCATTTTCAACCTGTTGTCTACCGGAACAAAATTTATATTATTGGTGCATTGACCGGAGGATATCCAGGAGAAACACCAGTAGAAAATGTGATTATTTACAACCCCAAAAAGGATGCCTGGACCATAGGTGATCCTATTCCCGAGGACCGCAGAAGAGGATCCACAGGTAATATTATCAGAAAGCGCAAGATCTATGTTTCTTGTGGCATCAAAAATGGACATATTGGCGATCATAAGACTTGGCTCGATGTATATGATCCTAAGAAAGGCACCTGGCAAGCACTGCCTGATGCACCTAGAGCTCGCGATCATTTTCAAGCAGCCTTAGCTGACGACAGACTCTATGTTTTGGGAGGCAGACTTTCAATGGCTCCAGACGCTACCTTTAATCACCCGGTTGGTGAAATCGATGTATACAATTTTCTGACCAATACCTGGTCGACACTCGATCATCCACTTCCCACCCTGAGGGCTGGAAATTTTGTAATTAAAGAAGACAGCGAAATTTGGGTGATCGGTGGTGAAAGTGGTGACCAAGAAATGGCCCACGATGAGGTAGAAGCGCTTCATATTGAAAGACATACTTGGCGTACGTTGCCATCCTTGCTGCAGGGTCGACACGGGACTGGCGTAATAAATTATCAGGGGCAAATATTTATTGCCTCCGGCTGTGGCAAACGTGGGGGATCACCTGAATTGCAAACCATGGAAAAATTGATATTGAAATAAAAAAGCAATTTCCAAAAACCAAGATACAAGTGGGATAACATTAAATTTTCACATCTTCGTCAGGACAGCGGTATGCTGGTAAAAGCCAGAGACCAAATTCCAAAAACCAAGACACAAGGTGGCCCAAAAAACCAAGATACAATGACCAAGATACAAGTGGGCTAACGTTAAAATTTTCACTCTTCGTCAGGACAGCGGTATGTTGGTAAAGCCAGAGACCAAATTCCAAGACACAAGGTGGCCCAAAAAACCAAGATACAATGACCAAGATACAAGTGGGCTAACGTTAAAATTTTCACTCTTCGTCAGGACAGCAGTATGTTGGTAAAGCCAAGATAAAGGGGGCAAAAACCCAGGACTGAAAACCAGAAAACCAAGTGCAAGGAGATTGGGAGGCGATGACCTCACCCATTCAATATTTCAAGCTTTGCTGCAGAGAAGCGAAATAAAATCTGGGGTAAGGAAATTGTCATAATCTAACCTTCCATTCTTACAACTATTCCCAAATACCAACCCTTCGGCAAGGTGCTATTCGTGGCTGACGCCCCGGTTTAATCGGAGCGACAGCGGAAATTCAATCGGGGAAGGGGGCAAGCGCGAGCCTATCAAAAACCAGAGACCAATTTCCAAAAACCAAGACACAAGGTGGCCCAAAAAACCAAGATACAATGACCAAGATACAAGTGGGCTAACGTTAAAATCTTCACATCTTCGTCAGGACAGCGGTATCCTGGTAAAAGCCAGAGACCAAGATAAAGGGGGCAAAAACCAAGGACCGAAAACCAGAAAACCAAGATGCAAGGAGATCTGGAGGCGATGACCTCAACCACCATTCATTATTTCAAGCTTTGATGCAGAGAAGCGAAATAAAATCTGGGGTAATGAAATTGTCATAACAACCTTCTATTCTTCCAACTGTTTCCAAATACCAACCCTTCGGCAAGGTGCTATTCGGGGCTGACGCCCCGGTTTAATTGGAGCGACAGCGGAAATTCAATCGGGGAAGGGGGCCAGTGCGAGCCTAACAAAAACCAGAGGCCAAATTCCAAAAACCAAGACACAAGGTGGCCCAAAAAACCAAGATACAATGACCAAGATACAAGTGGGCTAACGCTAAAATCTTCACATCTTCATCAGGACAGCGGTATCCTGGTAAAAGCCAGAGACCAAGATAACGGGGGCAAAAACCCGGGACATAAAACCAGAAAACCAAGTGCAAGGAGATCGGGAGGCAATGACCTCAACCATTCAATATTTCAAGCTTTGATGCAGAGAAGCGAAATAAGATCTGGGGTAAGGAAATTGTCATGATCTAACCTTCCATTCTTACAACTATTCCCAAATATCAACCCTTCGGCAAGGTGCTACTGGGGGATGACGCCCCGGTTTAATTGGAGCGACAGCGGAAATTCAACCGGGGAAGGGGGCAAGCGCGAGCCTAACAAAAACCAGAGACCTAATTCCAACAACAAGATTCAAGGTGGCCAAAAAACCAAGATACAAAGGGGCTAACGTTAAAATTTCCACATCTTCGTCAGGACAGCGGTATGTTGGCAAAGCCAAGATAAAGGGGGCAAAAACCCAGGACTGAAAACCAGAAAACCAAGTGCAAGGAGATTGGGAGGCGATGACCTCACCCATTCAATATTTCAAGCTTTGCTGCAGAGAAGCGAAATAAAATCTGGGGTAAGGAAATTGTCATAATCTAACCTTCCATTCTTACAACTATTCCCAAATACCAACCCTTCGGCAAGGTGCTACTGGGGGATGACGCCCCGGTTTAATTGGAGCGACAGCGGAAATTCAATCGGGGAAGGGGGCAAGTGCGAGCCTAACAAAAACCAGAGACCAAATTCCAAAAACCAAGACGCAAGGTGGCCAAAAAACCAAGATACAATGACCAAGATACAAAGGGCCTAACGTTAAAATTTCCACATCTTCGTCAGGACAGCGGTATGTTGGTAAAGCCAAGATAAAGGGGGCAAAAACCCAGGACTGAAAACCAGAAAACCAAGTGCAAGGAGATTGGGAGGCGATGACCTCACCCATTCAATATTTCAAGCTTTGCTGCAGAGAAGCGAAATAAAATCTGGGGTAAGGAAATTGTCATAATCTAACCTTCCATTCTTACAACTATTCCCAAATACCAACCCTTCGGCAAGGTGCTACTGGGGGATGACGCCCCGGTTTAATTGGAGCGCAGCGGAAATTCAACCGGGGAAGGGGGCAAGCGCGAGCCTAACAAAAACCAGAGACCAATTTCCAAATTCCAAGACACAAGGTGGCCCAAAAAACCAAGATACAATGACCAAGATACAAGTGGGCTAACGTTAAAATTTTCACTCTTCGTCAGGACAGCAGTATGTTGGTAAAGCCAAGATAAAGGGGGCAAAAACCCAGGACTGAAAACCAGAAAACCAAGTGCAAGGAGATTGGGAGGCGATGACCTCACCCATTCAATATTTCAAGCTTTGCTGCAGAGAAGCGAAATAAAATCTGGGGTAAGGAAATTGTCATAATCTAACCTTCCATTCTTACAACTATTCCCAAATACCAACCCTTCGGCAAGGTGCTATTCGTGGCTGACGCCCCGGTTTAATCGGAGCGACAGCGGAAATTCAATCGGGGAAGGGGGCAAGCGCGAGCCTATCAAAAACCAGAGACCAATTTCCAAAAACCAAGACACAAGGTGGCCCAAAAAACCAAGATACAATGACCAAGATACAAGTGGGCTAACGTTAAAATCTTCACATCTTCGTCAGGACAGCGGTATCCTGGTAAAAGCCAGAGACCAAGATAAAGGGGGCAAAAACCAAGGACCGAAAACCAGAAAACCAAGATGCAAGGAGATCTGGAGGCGATGACCTCAACCACCATTCATTATTTCAAGCTTTGATGCAGAGAAGCGAAATAAAATCTGGGGTAATGAAATTGTCATAACAACCTTCTATTCTTCCAACTGTTTCCAAATACCAACCCTTCGGCAAGGTGCTATTCGGGGCTGACGCCCCGGTTTAATTGGAGCGACAGCGGAAATTCAATCGGGGAAGGGGGCCAGTGCGAGCCTAACAAAAACCAGAGGCCAAATTCCAAAAACCAAGACACAAGGTGGCCCAAAAAACCAAGATACAATGACCAAGATACAAGTGGGCTAACGCTAAAATCTTCACATCTTCATCAGGACAGCGGTATCCTGGTAAAAGCCAGAGACCAAGATAAAGGGGGCAAAAACCAAGGACCGAAAACCAGAAAACCAAGATGCAAGGAGATCTGGAGGCGATGACCTCAACCACCATTCATTATTTCAAGCTTTGATGCAGAGAAGCGAAATAAAATCTGGGGTAAGGAAATTGTCATAAACTAACCTTCTATTCTTCCAACTGTTTCCAAATACCAACCCTTCGGCAAGGTGCTACTGGGAGCTGACGCCCCGGTTTAATTGGAGCGACAGCGGAAATTCAATCGGGGAAGGGGGCAAGTGCGAGCCTAACAAAAACCAGAGACCAAATTCCAAAAACCAAGATACAAGTAGGCCATAAAACCAAGATACAAGGGTACGGTTGCACGAACAACACGGTTTAATTAGAGCAACAGCGGAAATTCACTTAGGGATTGGTTAAGCGATATTATTTACTAGAAGTATTCTGTTCTTATTAATCTAATTTATCGATGCTTGGATTTTGGTGGGTTTTTCATCACAAAACGATGCTCATCGATAAGTTTCAGCAAATCAAAACTGCTGATGATGCCCTTTAACTGTCCTTCGTGCGTAACCAATACATGATGGATCTTGTGCTTACGCATGATTTTAGCGGCAACTGAAATATCGTTATAGGCGGGGACCTGAATGACGTGATTGGATAATAAAGTGCTGATCGGGGAGCCCTCTTTGAGTTCAGAACTAAGGTCAGTGGTGGTGATAATTCCCACAGGTTCATTATCCGGATTGGTAATGGGAATGGCTCCGATATGATTTCTTTGCATCATTTTACGAAGATGACCAACGGTATGATGAGGCTGAGCGGTGATAACCTGATCTATCATCAGGTCTGCTATTTTCACATTCATTTCTGTAGATTATGTGATGACCGATTTGACATGAAACAAAGTCGACAAATCATTAAGCAGTCTCGCTGACAATAATCAAGTCAGGAAGTGATTATTCTCATTTTAACCTGAACGGTATTTCAATTCCGATCGGTGGAACTACCCGGAGTATATTTCTCATATCTGCAAGACTCCCCTGCCAGACGGATATTATTTTTTGCTCCTTTTCGCAGCGTCGAAAGATTTCTCTGCCCATTTCTTCAGTTCAGATCGATCCTCCAAAACATCTAAGGGCACTTCCCAGTACGGCATTCCTTTCCCCTTCTTTTTACTTTGGTAGGGCTTCATACCTCTGTCTTCAAAATCTGCACGATTGTGCTCATCTACCTTTAACCGGAAAACTCCACCACCGAGCATTCCAAACATGAGTCCTTCACGAAAAAATCCAATTCCACCAAACATTTTCTTAGCGGTCACACCGCCAAAAGATTGTAACTGGTCTTCAATAAATTCAAGTTGATTTTGATCGACTGCCATCGTATTAATATTTAATCCATGACGAAGGTAATCAACTGTTAGAGGACGAAATTGACCGGCAAATGAAAAGTCTTCTTCGAGTCGGTGGTTAGATCAACTCTTAGAGGCTAGGTAGGTCATGGTATGAGTATCGCCAGCTTCGATCTTAATGGGAATCTTTTTAGCATAGCAGATGGCCACATACTCGTGTAGTAGTGCAGCTTTATTTTTATGCATCCAGACTTCTTCGTAGTTGCGGAGACCATTGTTGCAGAGCCAGTGACGGTAATCGTCAAAGGTCTCGATAGGGTACTTAGGGATCCTGAGTGCCATAACGGGGGCATTTTTGAGTTCGGGTTAAAAAAACTATGATAACTGATCTAAAAGTAGGTAATATTGATCATTTTTTCAAACCTCGAGCGTGGCTTGAGCCTTCATAACTCCTTGATATAAGGATAGATACGATGTGTAATCGATATATGGTAGGTTTGTGATATTTTTTTTTGCCTGCAGCTCAGCGTGACAGCATTCACCTGCAAAAAAAGTATCATTTGTAATGGAGTGCCAGAAAAATGATCTTAATTTTCTGTTAATGCTTCACATAGCGCTGGCCTTCAATCATATCTTGCATGACCATGAGTGTCTCTTTGAGGTACACATCTTTCTGGACTTGCTTCAACCAGTCTTCATGTCTAGCAATCCGGCTGGAGTCTAACTCCATATAGGCTACGTCTTGGGGCAAGGTGGTAACTTGCAGTCCTTCAATTGGATTTTTCATAATATTACCGAAACGCTTCGCCTCCGCATCCCTGCGTTTCATCTCATCGCGATACTCGTTAAGACCAATGGGTATACGTGAGTAATCTTCCATTTCTTTGGTTAGCTGCGCTCGCTCTTTGATCAACTGAAAAGTAGAGTCTCTAGCTACACGAGCCTCGCTACGATTCTTCAGCTCAGAAAGATTAGGTAATTCGTAAACATCTTGGTCGTAATCGACCGGTTCAATCTCGCTCCATTTGAGTGCGGATGGGTATTCTCGCTCACCAACTTCTACATAGGAGAATTGATCTGGAAGAATGATATCGGGCACCACGCCTTTCAGCTGTGTCGATCCCCCATTGACACGATAGAATTTTTGAATCGTCAATTTCACTTGGCCCAAGGGTTTCATATCGCTGCTTCCCCGGATGGCTCGATCTAGATCAAAAAACCGTTGTACGGTTGCCTTTCCAAAGGTTGAATTTCCGCCCACGATCACTGCCCGTTTGTAATCTTGTAGGGCGGCAGCTAATATTTCTGAAGCTGAGGCACTTATGGCATTGACCAGCACGATTAATGGCCCATCGTATGCGACAGATTCATCTTCGTCAGCGTGGATATAGGGCTTCTTGCCACGGGATTTTACCTGGACGATCGGTCCTTGCTCCACAAACAAACCGCTCATTTCGATCACATCCGGGAGCGAACCTCCCCCATTATATCGAAGGTCCAGAATGATTCCGTTCACATCATAGGCCTTAAGCTTTTCGATCTCTTCAGCCACGTCAGCTGCACAACTATTACCACCGTCGAAAGTCGAGTAGAAGACCGGTAACTTGATGTACCCAATGTTTTTCACCTGATCATTCAAATCTAATACCACCGAGCGGGCAAACGACGCATCAATAATGACCTCCTCCCGCTCAATCACGATGTCTGTCACACTACCGTCTGGTTTCCGGACAGTCAAGGTTACTAGGGTACCTTTTTTACCCCGGATAAATTGAACGGCATCATCCACTCGCATGCCCATTAAATCAACGGGATCTTTGCCTTCGTTCGTCACAATCATAATGAGATCATCCACTTCGAGTTCCTTGCCCTTCCAAGCCGGTCCTCCCGGAACAATCGTAGCGACCCTTACGTAGTCATCATCCTGTTGTAGTCGAGCTCCTATCCCTTCGAGTCGACCACCAATCTGAATGTCGTAATCTTGTTTTTCCTTAGGGCTGAAGTAGGCAGAATGCGGGTCGAATAGCTCCGCAAATGTGCTTAGATATGTTTCAAAACGATCGGATCTTCTAATTCTCGCCAGCCGCTCAAACCAGTCATCCATTTGGTCCTTGGTGTCGACCTTCGCTTTGGCAATTATTTCTTTGATGGGCTTTTGATCTGCTTCATCTTTCTTTTCCTGCCGTTCTACCTGACGGTCAATTTTGGCTACAATTTGCCGCTTAATCATCTTTCTCCACTCGTCTCTAAGTGCCTGTTCATCCTGAGGAAAGTTCTTTTTTTCGCCATCCATCTCGAAATCCTCATTCTGATATACATCGATCTCTGAAGTGATTACATTTTCATATATCTCTTTTGCTCGCAAGGTTGCATCCTCGATTAGCTGATTTGCTTTCTCAAAAAACTCGAGCGAAGAGCTGCTAATCTGATCATCCAAATTCAATTCGTAGTCAGCCAATTCCTCCACTTCTGATTTCAAAAGAAATCGCTTACTGGCATCCAAATACATCAGATACTCATCAAAGGCCTCTTCCGACAGTGCATCATTCACCTCGTGGGGCTTGAAATGTACCGCATCCATGACCCCAAATAGCGCATGCATGATCAGTTGTTCCTTCTGAGAATATTTCGGCTTGGGCCTGAGCGCACTCACCAAAAAAACAGCACAGCCCAAGATGACTCCAAGCAATACAAATCTGAGTTTAAACATAAATTCGTTTTCAAAAAAAATCGCAACCTAATATCTGATGATCGGTGCCTCGGTTTTTTAATCTAGCTAAATTCGAAGATACGTCTTTATTTAAAGGATCAGAACTCCCAACGGCTCGACAAACAATGGCACCTGCATCTCCATACCAACGTTTTGAACGCACCTTTCCGTCTAAGAAGGTAAATGTGGTACATATGAATAGGTTGAATTTTCTTTTGGTTTGTTTATTGGTTATTTCGTGCAACAAAAGTTTTGAGGTGCCATGCCCCACCGAAGATGAAGATCTAGGACTGATTATTGAATCCATCCTGGATGAAAGTGCTTCCTGCTGGAATCAATCGTTGCGGGCCAGTGATGTGCAAGAAGGTGTAGTCATTCAGAATGAGATAGAATTCGAAAATGCGATCTCCCAGATGGATATAATAGCCGAATTATGTGTATTGCCAAGTATCGATTTTTCCACGAAGACCGTTTTGGGGCTCAGCACCAAAGGTACCGGCTGCACTCGGACCTATCGCAAATCTGTACAAGCCACAACCGATGGATTCGAATATGAGGTTACGGTGCGTGAATGTGGTGGCTGCGAACCCCTAGAGCTTGTGAATCACTGGGTTGTTGTTCCGAAGATAGCTCCGGGTACCAAGATCGTGTTTAGTGTAAAGACTCAAAAATTCAATAGCTGAGAGAGCTAAAGGTTTATGCTTCATTGAGACGCTCTAGGGCCAAGGTCAAGGCGTGCGTACCGAGTCTACTGTGTCCCTGAGCTTCTACTGCCTTATACAGCTGATGCACTAGTGCTAGGCCCGGTAGGGAAAGATTCATGCGCTTTGCTTCGGCAAGAGCAATCTCCATGTCTTTCACAAAATGCTCTACGTAAAACCCCGGATCAAAGTTGCGATTTACCACCCGCGGTGCCAGATTGTTCAAAGTCCAACAACCGGCTGCACCCCCACTAATGGCTGCTAACATAGTGGTTAAGTCCAGACCAGCCTTGTGTCCATAAAGTAATGCCTCACACACGCCGATCATCGTGCCAGCAATGGTAATCTGATTGCACATCTTGGTATGCTGACCACTGCCTGGTGCGCCTTCATATACGATGTTCTTACCCATGATCTCGAAAAGTGGCATCACGGCATGCACGGCTGATTCATCTCCACCGACCATAATGGAGAGGGTGCCATTGCGCGCTCCAACATCACCTCCCGAAACCGGTGCATCCACAGTCATCACATTCTTTTTAGCAGCTTCACGATGAATTTCTTCAGCTAATGAAGGCATCGTGGTGGTCATATCGACGAGGATAGACCCTGATTTTGCCGATTCGATGACGCCGTCTGATGCCAGATACACCGCACGAACATCGCTGGGAAAACCAACAATGGTGAAAACAATATCGCTCGATGACGCGACCAGGCCTGGTGAATCACACCAGACGCATCCCTGTTCCAGCAGATCGTTCGCCTTGCTTTTGCTGCGATTATAAATAAACATGGCATATCCTTCATTGCGAATCAACTTAGCCATTGAGGCACCCATGACACCCGTGCCAATCCATCCGATCTTTGTTTCTTTAGTAATTTTCAAATCTCTCCATTTATTTTTAAAAGTACAGGATCTACTTCATTCAGATTACGGATTCTTGTTAAATCCTAATGTTACCTGATCAAGTTTACGGTCGGCGCAAATGCCTGATGTATACCAGATCCTCTTCCGACTTAGTCAACCATCTCGGGTCCAAATTAGGAAATGTATCGTCAACGGCCTGATTCCACTGAATTAGAAAATCGATGGCTTTCTCCATATACTTAAGCGCCATGATGCGATCAGATCTCTTACCAGATTGACTGAAAATAGAAATAAATTTAGCCGCCTGCACTTTGTTAACAAGATAGCCGGTCTTGTCTCGAAGTTCAATAGCATCCCTCCTTAGATAGGAGGCGTCAAGTAGGGTGCAGGTATCTTCACTCAGCAGTTGAACTAATTCTTGGTGTGTCTTATATAATGAGTCCAACAGAGCACCAGATGAATCTTGCCCAGCACCGGTTTCCGATGGAAAAAGATCGGAAGACATCAAAGCAACATTCCAAAAAACAGGCTGTTGATCTAATTGATTCATTTCAAAAGTCAAGGGATCGACTCTCCAGATCCGATCGGGTAGTAGATCACAGACTAATGAAGAAATTCGCATCGCGTGTTTGTCAATTTGAAAATCGAGTTCTTTTTCGCAATTCAGTAAGGGTGTTATTCTCGTTCGATATTTGGGGGAGGTTAGCAAAGTTGACCAGACAGAAAAATAATGATGATACCGAGATAAAAAATCACAAGTGTCATTCTTAGAGCGAAAAATGCTGGGTCCTTCATAGTTTAGAATCATTTCTGCCGGTGCCGTCCCTTGTTCATCCACATAGCGCTTCCATTGCAACTGGTCCAGATGAAAATATTCTGATATGTTTCGACAAGGAATCAGGACACTCGTCTGAGACAGATATTTGCCCATCCGCTCTAACCGTAAATCTTCGAATCGGATGGCCTTCCTGCTTTTATCCACTAGCTTAGGTCCTGAACGTGCCACCAGACCTGCCTCGACCTTAAAGCCTTTTTTGACCAATGAATCGTGGATGGTAAACTCGCGGAAAAACACCTCAATGCATTTTTGTTTTGCGCGGTTCCTAATGGCCTCCAAAGCTTGCCGATCCTGACCCTCGAGTGCTGGCTGGTCTGATACGAGGATAAGTTTATTAAAATGAAGAAATGACATCCGGTCGATCCAAGAAAACTCATTTGCTAGACTTGGTTTTATCAATGAATCGAGTTTCAATTGAAGCGTTCGAGTGCCAACCTTGGGCTGCGAGACAACTGACCGGATGGAGGATGCCAGATAGCGACCATTCCTCAATTGCCTTAGTAGTTCTTGCAATCCATAGATAATGGCACGCTCACTGCCACCGGATATTTCAATATTGACGTCAGAAATAATTAAAATAAAATCATCCTTGCGATCTAGAGACCGATCAATTTGGTAATACAATTGGTAGTCTGGTTGTGAGCAGCTCACCTCAATCATATCTGCGTGTTGATGTAGCTCCTCACGCAAGGACTCCAAGGCAAGATGAATCGGAGATTCAGGGTCTCGATGAATGGGTAGGCAAAGGGTTTTAGGTTGGTTTAATATTGATCGACCCGTATTATTTTCTTGGTTCATCCAGGCCGTTGGAGCCGATTGAAAAATAAGGATAAATAATATCGAAAATATCATAAGGTGAGCACTTCCGATCGTTCATCTATTTTGTGCTAAATCGATAGCTGGTGGAGGTGCGGTAAGTGCTTGATGGTTCAAGTACGACGGATGGAAATCCAGGTTTGTTGGGAGAATCGGGAAAGTGCTGTGTTTCTAAGCACAATGCGGATCTTCTGGCATATGTTTTTCCATCTCTGCCTACAATCTTACCATTCAAAAAATTACCGGTATACAATTGTACCCCTGGCTCCGAGGTAAAAACTTCCATAAATCGGCCGGTAGATTTCTCATGAACCGTTGCTGCCAATTGCATTTTGCCTCCTCCTGGTTCATGCCTAAGCACAAAGTTATGATCATACCCACCCCCAATCTCAATTTGCGGATGATCGGCATCTATTCGCGCACCAATCGGGGTGGCAGTACGAAAATCAAAAGGTGTATTTTCGACGGATTCTATTTTTCCGGTCGGTATGAGTCCCTCATCAACTGGGGTATAGTAATCAGCATTGATCATTAATTCATGATCCAAAACATCTCCGGCTCCTGCTAAATTGAAGTAGGCATGGTTGGTTAGATTACAGATGGTTTTTTGATCTGTTGTTGCTTCATATTCGATGGTGAGACTATTGTCATTTGTCAGCCAATATCTTACTACCACATCTAAATTACCAGGATAGCCTTCCTCCATGTGCGGACTTCTGCGCTTCAATTCAACACCCGCTTCATTGCCTCGTCTAACTTCACTGGCTGACCAAAGAAATTTATCAAATCCCTTGGTCCCTCCATGTAAATGATTTTCGCCATTGTTGGCGGCTAATTTGTAAACGACACCGTCTAATTCAAATTGGGCATTACCTATTCGATTTCCATATCGACCAATCAATGCCCCGAAATGTGGATGACCAGCCAGATATGGCTCCAAAGTGTTAAATCCGTGGGTGACTTCCGAGAGCTGACCATTTTTATCCGGGGTCTTAATGCTGACCACAATTCCAGCATAATTGGTGATTTGCACCTCCATCCCATGCACATTCTTGAGCGTATAGAGATCAGCTGGCCCCTGATCTGTGTCGCCAAAAGGAGCCTTACTTATTTTAACCGTATTGATCGCTTCATGCATAGTTTCTGAATTTGAAGTGTTTTTATTTGATCGATTGCAAGCGCAAAGCACGATCAACATAAAAAGGGGAAGGTACTTTATCATGGTAAGTTCTATTTAGTTTGGCGTTGGGAGAAGTACATTTCATTCCAACGCAACAAGTGATTTAGTTGGTAAAGGTTGGTTTTTTCATCGATCACCACCAGCTCCACATCCATAATCTCTGCCAAATCTTCGAGCTGCTCACGAACAATCTGTTGGCTATATACCGTATGATGTGCCCCACCGGCTGTGATCCAGGCAGCAGCGGCCACTTCCAGATTTGGCTCCGGTCTCCAGAGGGCTCGCGCCACCGGCAATTTTGGTAGTGGATTTAAAGCCTGTACGCCACTCACCTCGTTTGCTAACAGCCTGAATCGGCCACCTAGATCAACAAGTGAAGTATTGATGGCAGCGCCCGAGTTCGCATCAAATACCAATCTTACCGGATCTTCTTTGCCGCCTATCTGCAATGGATGTATGCTACATCGGGGTTTATCAACGGTAATGCTGGGACAGATTTCCAACATATGCGCGCCCAACACCAAGCTTTCGCTCGAACCAAAATGGTAGGTATAATCCTCCATGAAGGAGGTGCCTCCGGGCCGCGTAGAACCCATCACCTTTATCATTCGTAAAAGTGCAGCCGTCTTCCAATCCCCCTCCGCTCCAAAACCATATCCCTTCTGCATCAGACGCTGAACGGCAATGCCAGGAAGCTGACGCAGACCATGCAAATTCTCAAAAGTGGTCGTAAACGCTTTGAATCCACCTGCAGTTAAGAAAGATTCAATCCCTAGTTCGATTTTAGCTGCTTCCAATAGGGAAGAATGTTGGACACCTTTCGGTAGTAGGCTGTCATCGACGTCATACAGATCCAAATACTCTTCTACCAATACCCCTATGTCTCGCTGAGGTACTTGGTTCACGGTTTGAGATAGATCACCCATTCCAAAACCATTTACTTGAAACCCGAATTGGATCTGTGCACTCACCTTATCACCTTCGGTGACGGCTACATCACGCATATTATCTCCAAATCTCGCCACTTTCATTTCCTGTGTGTCTGCCCAACTGCTGCAAACCTGCACCCACCGCCCCACCTGCGTTGTGACGTTTTCAGTCTGCCAATGTCCTACGACCACTTTCCGGGCATTTTTTAACCGAGCATTGAGAAATCCAAATTCTCGACCACCGTGAGCGGATTGATGCAGGTTCATGTAATCCATATCAATGGTGTGCCAGGGCAGTTGCGCATGAAACTGCGTATGCAAATGGAGGAGGGGTCGCTGCAATCTCGTCAGAGCAGGTATCCACATTTTAGCAGGTGAAAAAGTGTGCATCCAGCAAATTATTCCAATGCAACGCGCTGACATATTAGCATCACGAATCAGATGCAGGGCAGACTCGGATGAAGTCACCACATCTTTGGCAAGAATCCGGACTGGAATTTGATCAGAAGCACTAAGATGTTGGGCCATAACCTGAGTATTTGCAGCCACCGTATTCAACACTTCATCTCCATATAAGTGTTGACTGCCAACGATCAGCCAAACCTCTTGCTTACTCAAGTCATTTAATCTCATAGTTAAGATTGACCATAGTAGGCATTGGCTCCATGCTTACGCTGCCAATGCTTTTTGATTAAGGATTCCTTCATTTTTGAAACGGAAGGGTCGATGGTTTTCGCTATCCAGGCCATTTGGGCAATTTGCTCCAATACCGCTGCATTATATACTGCTTTTTCTGCATTCTTTCCCCAGGTGAATGGTGCGTGATTAGCTACCAGGATCATCTCTACCTCCCGGGGATTCAGATCTTGAGACTGGAAGGCTTGTAAAATCTGAATACCCGTCTGGTATTCGTAATCCCCTGCAATCATTTCATCATCCATCACAGGGGCACATGGTACATCTTGAGTAAGGTGATCCGCATGTGTTGTACCAAGGATGGGAATGCTGAGACCCGTCTGTGCCCAGGCCGTGGCATAGGTCGAATGCGTGTGTACAATACCACCGATGTGACTCCAATTTTTATAAAGCACCGCATGAGTCTTGGTATCCGAAGAAGGGCGAAGCGAGCCCTGCACCACCTGGCCCTCGAAATCGACTATGACCATCTTATCCGCACTCAGGTCGGCGTAGTGCAGTCCACTCGGTTTGATTGCAAAGACTGACTTCTCATGGTCAGCGACACTGGCATTTCCGAAGGTAAATAGCACCAACCCAAGTTTCGGTAATTCCAAGTTGGCTCGATATGCCTCTTCCCTAATCTGTTGATAGTCATCCATGGATTCAACTGGATTTCGTCAAACGTTCAATGGCAGCTCCAAATGCCTGATAAGCCCGGTATTTAGAGGCATAGTAAGCTACCTGCTGAGGATTTGGGTGATAAGTACCTTCAAAACCGGTTCCCATTTGCTGCATGGCCTCTTCCACATGTGGCACGGCCCCTGCGGCCGTGGCGGCAAACATAGCTGCACCTAGCGCACAGGTCTGATCCGAACTGGCAATCTTGATGGGCATATTCATCACGTCAGCCATCGTCTGCATAATAAAGGGTGACTTTTTTGCCACCCCCCCCAAACCGATCAAACCCTCTACTGGAACTTTTTCACGACGAAACCGGTCTACGATCGCCTTCGCGCCAAAACAAGTTGCTTCAATGAGAGCCCGAAAGATTAAAGGTGCATTGGTGCCCAAATTCAAGCCCATGATGGCACCTTTCAAGGTCTGCTCCGCATCGGGAGTTCTCCTACCGTTGAGCCAATCTAGTGCCAGGACTGTAGATTCCTCGGCCGGGATTCCTTCAGCAGCCTGGGATAACATAGGAATCAGATCGGCCTTCATTTGTCTAAAAATACGCTCATCTAGCTGCTTGAGATCGACCATTTGTTTTAGGGGCCAAAGAAGTACCTCACTAAACCATGCATAGACGTCGCCAAAAGCAGATTGGCCAGCTTCCATCCCCAACATTCCAGGAATGATCGATCCATTGACCTGTCCGCAGATGCCAGCAACCAGTTTTTCCTTTTCTGCCGTTCCAGGTGCCACCAGCATATCACAAGTAGATGTACCCATCACTTTACTCAAGAAGTACGGCTCGATCTGACCCCCTACAGCTCCCATATGAGCATCAAATGCACCAACTGCCACTGTTACGTTTTCAGACAAGCCCAGTTTTTGTGCCCACGCCGGCGAGAGGGTCCCGGCCGGCTGGTCGGAGGTATAGGTTTCGTGATAAAGTCGCGATCTCAGTCCAGCGAGCTTGGGCTCGAGTTTGGCAAAGAACGAATCAGGAGGTAACCCGTCCCAACTCGGATGCCATAGTGCCTTATGACCCGCAGCACATCGGCTACGGAGCAATTTCTGAACCTCTTTTCCTCCCGTGAGCACAAACGGAATCCAATCGCAATGTTCCACCCAGCTGTAGGCAGCCTGAGCCACGGCATCATCTGCTCGCACCACGTGGGTGATCTTGGCCCAAAACCACTCAGAAGAGTAGATTCCACCGCAATACCTGGTATAGTCGACGGCTCCTGCTTCATGACATAAGCCATTGATTTCCTGGGCCTCAAGTATGGCCGTGTGGTCTTTCCACAACACGAACATCGCATTGGGATTATCAACAAAGTCTTGCAGCAAGGCCAGGGGAACACCAGCGGCGTCTACCGCAACCGGTGTTGAACCCGTTGTATCGACACCAATCCCAATCACCCCGGCCCGGACATGCTCATCTTGACCCTGCAGTGCCATTTGAATTGAACTTTCCAAGCCTTCCAAATAATCGAGGGGATGCTGTCGAAATTGGTATTTATGGGGCTCGCAATAAAGACCTTGCTTCCAACGGGGATATTCGAAAATGCCTTGGCCCATCTCAAAACCATCGCCGACACGCACTAAGACCGCGCGGACCGAATCAGTGCCATAGTCGATCCCTAAAACATAGCTATCATCCTGATTTGGGGTCATCTTTTACTCATTGGATTACTTTCATTGAAATGGGGCCTGCCTAAAAATAACTTTTCCGGCATTCTTTTCTATCATTTGCACACTTGGTATGACTACAATCTTTTTCGATGGTTCCTGTCGAATAATTACCGCACTATTATGTAACGGGGCCTTATCTTTAGCATTTCAAGTTCATGAAAGTAATCAACCATGAGACGTAGAGATCAGAAAGGAAAAGCGAGATGCCGAAGAGCCATTATGGCTGGATTCTCTGTTTTATCGATTTGTATTGTTTTGGGATGTCAACCTGATCGAAAGGAATCGCGAACCCCTGCAACAGACCAGCAGAGCACTACCACGACAAATGATGGTCAAAATTTTTTGGTTGATGCTTATGTGACGGCTATTGATAAAATCGAGCCAGACCCGAATCAGCTTCAGAATTTTGCAGGTATGGTTAAGGTGGAGGGAGGCTCCTTTACCATGGGAGGCAATAACGACCAGGCCAGAGCTGATGAAATGCCCAGACACAAAGTACAGCTCAGATCCTTTTGGATGGATGAAACGGAAGTTACCAACAGTCAATTCCGTGCCTTTGTAGAAGCTACTGGTTATCAGACAATCGCCGAACAAACGATTGATGTTGAGGAAATGATGAAGCAATTGCCAGCGGGGACTCCTCCTCCTGATCCTGAACTTCTCAAACCATTTTCGCTGGTTTTTCAGGAACAACCACCGGGTCGCCAAATGTACCATCCCGGGGAATGGTGGAAAATGGTACCTGGAGCAAATTGGCAATATCCGGATGGTCCGGAAAGCTCGATCGAAGGCAAGGACAACCATCCGGTCGTGCACGTGGCCTGGTATGACGCCCTGGCCTACTGCAAATGGGCGGGTAAGCGTCTTCCCACCGAGGCCGAATGGGAGTACGCAGCTCGGGGGAGCCAGGAGGGAAATATTTATCCCTGGGGCAATGACAGCATTCAAGCGATTCACGCGAATTACTGGCAGGGTGATTTTCCGGTTGAAAATACCGTCGATGATAATTTCTTGCGTACTGCTCCGGTAAAGTCATTTAAGCCCAACAACTTGGGATTGTATGACATGGCTGGCAATGTCTGGGAATGGACCGCCGATTGGTATCACTATCATCACTATTTTAAAGCCTCTGAAGCCACCCTCAACGACAATCCACTTGGCCCGGAAACAAGTTTTGACCCCGATGAACCCACCGTGCCTAAGAAAGTCATTCGCGGTGGTTCATTTCTGTGCAATGAGTCATACTGCTCCGGATACCGTGTGGCAGCTCGAATGAAATCCAGTCCAGATACGGGTACCGAGCATACGGGATTTCGATGTGTGCGTGATGTAGGAAACTAATCAAGATCTAGTGAAATAATTTTTCCTTGTTGCCAATAAGACATGAGTTTCAGGTGATAGCCATTCCACTCACCAAATACAGTGATGGGATGACCTCCAGAAACAGCCAGCAGTGACCATAATGATGCCTGGTCTTCAACCACTGCCAATTGTAGATTGTCTTGATCCACGATCGAGAATTTCTGCTGAGTGACCACTAAGATCACGTCTTTAAGACTGCACGGGAAAGATGTTATCCACGGATTCTTTGCCAGGGCCCTTGCAAATTGATCTAAGAATTTCTCAATCCGATCGAACGCCGGTAATGTAATTGGCCTTCGCTTGGTTTCTTCGACGGAAAACAAGGCAGCCCGAACCGGAAAGCTGGATGGGTAATAATTTAGTCGCCCCCGGTAAGCATGTTGAAAGGAATATTCCAGCTCAAAACGGGTACGTCCGAAGGCGAAATCGATGATGACCCCAAAGCGGTGCGACTGTGCGCCGACCATCCAGCACTTTCGTACTTGCAATTGCTCTTCTCGACGTTTCGTCACACCCAGCACATACCAAGTATCATGAATGCCCTTTGCGGGGTTAAGATCCTTTTTTTTGATATTGAACCCAGCCCAGTTAAGAACCGTCATCTGCATGGGCAAGGTCAATGAAGAAAGCTTCTTAAAATTGATCACAAATAAGTAAAGGAGCGCAAGATCGTGACGGAGGCGATCTGACCATTCAAGATCTGTACGATCCAGTTGGCTAAATTGTCGAATGCGACGACCAATGCTTCCCATTTTCGCATCCACCATCCGTGCAGCCACTTCTGAGAGGGAATCATCTGAAAAATCCTGTTCCAGGATTCCCGTCCTCAGCACATCATTTAGCCAGGTGTGCAGTTGCTCTACTCCTTTTTCCATCAGGTCTAGTCGATCCTGATTCGGCAAGAGATGGGAGGGCATTTCGCTTAGGAATTGAACTGGGCTTCCAATAGCCGCAGCGCGATCTGTGAGGCACTTTGTTCTGCGCTTTTCTTATTGTAATCTTCTGCTTCGGCCATCGCATCACCGTCGATAAGTACGGCTACTTTGAAGCGATCTCGCTTATCAACTTTAAATCGATCCAGGACCTCGTAGGCGATTTCCTTTCCATTCTTCTGGCACCATTCAAGGAGCTGACTTTTAAAATTGTCATCACTGCGCTCAAGGGCATGAATGTCAAGATAAGCCCGTAATATTCGACCCACGATAAAGCGCTTCGTTGAATCATAGCCTTTTTCTAGGTAGACAGCTCCAACGAGAGCCTCCAGGGCATTGCCCAGCATCGATTTGCTCAGTTTCGTTTTGTTGTATTCGGACAAGAGCATATCAAGACCCATCTGATCACCGATGTAGTTGAGGGTCTTTCGCTTTACTATCTTGGCTCGCATTTTAGTAAGAAAGCCCTCGTCTTTATTGGGATACTTCTTAAACAAATATTCCGCTACGACTGTACTCAAAATTGCATCGCCCAAATACTCCAATCGCTCATTGTTGTATCGACCGCCACGCGTACGGGCCTTCTGATTGTTGGATTTGTGGTAAAAGGCCTGCTGAAAAAGAGACATGTTGTTGGGAACAAATCCCAAAAGAGGTTTTAACTTCTTTGCAAGGTCCCTTTTGGGTGATAGAAAGAAGTTGTAGTATCGCTTTATCAGTGTCAAATCGCTTCTAAACTTTCTTAAATATTACGCATGCATTGTGGCCTCCAAAACCGAAGGTATTGCTGAGAACGACACCACACTTTTTATGTATCGCTTCGTTAAAAGTAAGTCGAAATCTTGAATCAATCTCGGGGTCGTCTGTAAAGTGATTGATGGTGGGGGGGATAAAGTCTTGATTGAGTGCCAAAATCGATGCGACGGATTCAATGGCACCCGAGGCCCCGAGCAGATGTCCGGTCATCGATTTGGTTGAACTGATATTTAGCCGAAAGGCGTGGTCTTGGAAAACTTCTCGTATTGCTTTCAATTCGGCGGTATCACCCAACGGAGTGGATGTGCCATGGACGTTGATATAGTCTATTTCTTCGGGTGTGAGACCTGCATCACGCAATGTCATGGCCATGACATTTGATGCTCCGAGCCCTTCCGGATGAGGTGCAGTGATGTGATATGCATCACCAGTCGCTCCACCGCCCACTAGCTCGGCATAGATCTTAGCACCCCTGGCCTTAGCTCTTTCGTATTCTTCTAATACAAGTGCACCTCCACCCTCTCCCAGCACAAATCCATCTCGGTCCTTGTCAAATGGTCGAGAAGCTGTCTGGGGGTCATCATTTCTTTGGGATAGAGCCTTCATGGCGCTAAAGCCACCAATCCCGGCTTTTACGACCGCAGCCTCAGAACCTCCTGTTACAATGACATCGGCTCGATTGAGCCGAATATTATCTAATGAGGTAATCAGTGCATGAGTTGCGGAGGCACAGGCTGAGATGGTGCCAAAGTTAACCCCTCGAAATCCATAATTGATTGAAATATGACCTGGGGCTATATCCGCAATCATTTTAGGAATCATAAAGGGATTATAGCGTGGTGTCTCGGCGGCTTTGTTCTCTTCAATCTCCACCTCCAACGACCGTAAACCTCCGATACCGGAGCCCCAAATGACACCAACACGCTCAGGATCTTCCTCTTCAGTAACTAACCCGGAATCGGCAATCGCCTCGTCTGCCACAATGATGGCATATTGTGCAAATTTATCGAGCCTGCGGGCAGCACGGCGATCCAAATGGTCTTCAACGATGAGATCCTTTACTTCACAGGCAAAACGGGTCTTATAGTTGGATGCATCAAACTGAGTGATCGGAGCAGCACCACTCTGGCCGGCCTTCAATCCCTCTGCAAAAGCAGCAACATTATTGCCGATTGGAGTTAATGCTCCCAGACCTGTGACAACTACTCTTCTCATTTCTTCAGACTTCTTGATAAGGGAGCAAAAATAAAAAATCCACAAATGATTAGGTCTCATTTGTGGATTATAAGATTATACGACCTACCGTTGGCCGTTAAGTAGCCTTCTCCAGATATTCGATGGCGTTTCCAACGGTGTGAATGTTCTCAGCTTGTTCATCGGGGATGGAGAGATCAAATTCTTTCTCAAATTCCATAATCAACTCCACTGTGTCAAGAGAATCAGCTCCAAGATCATTGGTAAAACTAGCTTCCGGTGTAACTTCTGATTCGTCAACTCCGAGCTTGTCAACGATGATTTTGGTAACTCTGTCTGCAATACTCGACATATTAGTAATATTAGGTTAAAAAAATGTGATGGCAAAAATAAGGCTTTAGCCAGCGGATTCGGCAATTTTCAGTGCCTTTTTTGGCATTCTGCCAACTGTGCTTACAACCATTTGTTTTACGCATCAATAGGCCTAACGATGACAACTTGTAAAAAATTCATCTTCAATTAGATTTCTTTCATCGTACCTTTGCGGCTTCTTTAAAAATACAGGGGTATGAAAGATCAACGATCGCGAAGTACGAAGATCGTGGCTACAGTAGGACCGGCATCTAACTCTTATGAAGTACTCGGCAAGCTCGTGGAGGCTGGCGTGAATGTCTTCAGGCTTAACTTTTCACATGGTAGTCATGACCAACACAGAGAAGTCATCGAGCATATCACCAAGATAAATAAGGAGCGCGGTCTGTACACTGGGATTTTGGCAGACCTACAGGGGCCAAAAATTAGAATTGGAGATATCGAGGGGGATGGTTTTCCAATCAAGGATGGAGATACTTTGAAATTTACGACTACTCCTTGCATCGGGTCCTGGGAAAGAATCTATATCAGCTACCAAAACTTTGCAGTGGATGTAAAACCTGGGGAGAAAATTGTTTTGGATGATGGCAAAGTGGTCTTAGAAGTGGTGAAGTCTGACGGCAAAAAGCTCGTGACTTTGAAAGTACGATATGGGACCCATATCTCTTCCAGGAAGGGCGTCAACCTACCCGATACCTCGCTGTCGCTGCCTTCCTTGACCGAAAAGGATAAAAAAGATTTGGCCTTTATCCTCACGCAGCCAGTGCACTGGATTGCCCTCTCTTTTGTGAGAAATGTCAAAGATGTCAAGGATCTTCAGCAGCGCATTAAGAAGGCAAAGCACTCGGCAAGGGTGATTTCCAAAATCGAAAAGCCGCAGGCCATTGAAAATATTGACAAGATTGTAAAGCAATCCGATGGCATCATGATTGCTCGTGGTGATCTCGGTGTTGAAGTACCTATGGAGCGGCTGCCCTCCTTACAAAAGATGATCATTGGTAAATGCCTGCACAGAGGTGCACCAGTGATTGTGGCCACTCAGCTGATGGACAGTATGATCAGCAATCCCTCACCCACTCGGGCAGAAATTCTGGACGTGGCCAATGCTGTGCTAGATGGGACCGATGCCGTCATGCTGAGTGCCGAGACTGCTGTCGGCCGGCATCCAGTCAAGGTAATCAATGCAATGACCAAGATTATCAACGAAGCAGAACGCAATCATGGTCTGATGAAACGTCGGGCCAAGGCATCTCCCAAGTCGAAAACCTACCATTCTGATGTGATCTGCATCAATGCGGGCAAGACCGCAGAAGATATTGGTGCACGTGGCATCGTTGGGATTACGGTCTCCGGGTATACGGGATTCAAGATTTCTAGTTATCGTCCTGATTGTGATATATTCATTTGCTCAAGAGTCATACCCAGTCTATGTATGTTGAGTCTGGTGTGGGGAGTTAGGCCATATTATTACGGCAAGTTTACTTCAACCGATGGCACCATCATTGACATTATCAACCTGCTGCGAGATGACGGTGCCATTAAGAAGGGCGACTTTGTGGTCAATACTGGTTCTATGCCGCTACAAAAGCGATTTAGAACCAATTTTCTAAAGATAACGTTAGTTGAGTGACGCAATCTGTTCATTAGCTTCTCGTTTAGTAATCAAGAAATTCATCTATGCCAAGATCCGTGCTGTTCCTCGTCCTGATTGCACTGGTACAAGTCTGTACCTGGGCACAAGAGGGAAACCGGTACACCGAAGAAGAAGTGTCCATCGAAAAAATGTTTATTGAGGCTAAGAAGCACAAACTACTTGGAGACCTCGATGGAGCAAAAGAATTATTTGGCCAATTGATTAAGAAATATCGCAACCACGATGTCGCGGCATACGAGCTGGCAGAGTTATACCTGCGAGAAGAGGAATTCGAAGATGCCCTGTATTACATCAACCTGGCACTCGGAAATGAAAGTGACAACAAATGGTATCTTCTCTTAAAGGCCGACATCCTCAAATCAAACGATCGCTTTCTGGATGCCGCGGAGGTGTATGATCGAATCACTAAGCTTGAACCACGCAACATGAGCTATCTGGAGCAGAAAGCTTATCTGTACTCCAAGGCTGATCGGTATGAGCGTTCCATCGAGATTTTTGATGAAATGGAAAGGAGAATCGGCGTCACCGAAAAGAGTGCACTAATCAAGCATGATTTTTACAAAAAGTTAGGCAAAAAAAGTAAAGCTTTGCAGGAATTGATAAAGCTGACTGAACACTTTCCAAAGGATATCGGGATTAAACACATCTTGGCAAATTATTACAATGCCAATAATAAAAGCTCAGCGGCTAAAGAAGTCTATCAAGAGATCTTAGACATTAATCCCAATGATGCCCGAGCCAATGTTGCCATGGCCTCTACCTTTAAGAAACAAGGCAATCACAGCAATTATCTGAATTCGATCCGGCCAATCATCGAAAATGAAGAAGCCGGTATCGACATTAAGATCGCTGAGCTCATGCCCTATGTGAAAAAGGCTCAAAAAAACCCGAAGCCGGAAGAGCTTGAATCTCTCTTAGTGTTATTGAGCGTGCTGGAGAAAACCCACCCGGAAGAGGCTAAAAGCTATGCACTTCACGGAGACATTCTTTCATTGGCCGGGAAATCAGAAGAAGCCATTGAAAAGTATTCAAAAACCATCGAATTAGACGAGTCAAATTATTTGGTTTGGGAACAATTACTTATGCTCCAGGCCGAAGTAGGACAAATGGAAAATTTGGCTGCGACCTCGGCAGAAGCCATGGAACTATTCCCCAATCAGGCAAATATTTTCTATCTAAATGGAATTGGTAACCTCGAAATCGGAAAATCAGATCAAGCCGTCGAGAGCCTGGAGCAGGCACTGCTAATGATTGGAAGCAATGAGGATCTTAAATTTAATATCCTTGCACTCTTGGGTCAGGCACATGACAAGCAGAAGAACTTTGAAGAGTCAGAGAATGCCTACCAATCCGCCTTGATTATCAAACCTGCCGACCACCGGCTCTTAAATGACTACAGCTTTCACCTAGCCCAACGAGGAGAACGCTTAGATGAGGCTTTAAAAATGATCACCAAGGCACTCAATAAACAGGGTACTAATCCGAGATACCTGGCCAGCAAAGCATGGATAAAGTACCGACAACAGAAAGTTGAGGAGGCTAAACTTGCTATTGAAGAAGCACTGAAAAACGGTGGCGACGGCTATGGATACATTCTCGAAGCTGCCGGTGACATTTACTATAAATCCGATCAATCAGACAAAGCCATCAGATATTGGAAACTTGCTCGCGAAAAAGGACCAGGTTCGAAATGGCTCGATAGAAAGATAAGCGAGGAAAAACTCATCGAAGCTCAATGATGTTTCGCCGGCTCCTATTCCTAGCCGCGATTTTTTGCGTTCTCAGCAGTTGTAAATCACGCAAACTAGGTGCTACTGCAAAGGTCGTCGAGAAATCTAAAAGTCACATGCTCAACCGTTTGAGCGATAATAGACTTGACTTTAGCACATTCAATGGCCGGGGTAAAATCAAATACAACGACGGTGTAACGAGGCTCTCCTTTACTGCCCACGTGCGAATGCGTAAAGATTCCGTAATCTGGATCAAAGCCGATGTATTCGGTCTTGAAGTAGCTCGAATTCTGATTCGACCAGACTCCGTCTTGGCTATCAATCGGTATGAAAGAACCTATGTGGTTGACAGCTATGAAAACTTCGACCGTCTTTATCAGATCCCAGCCACTTTTTCCCAACTGCAAGACATTATCCTTGGCAATAGCTTGATTGATTCGAAACAACGTACCCAGGTCCAATTTCAGACCCCTAACTACCTCGTGTATCAGCAGGGAGAGCTCTATGATTTACATCACCTGGTAGATGGCAGAACCTTTACGCCCATTGAGATAAAGGTAGAGGATGTACAGTCAGGCTATGAAATCACTTCTAAATTGAGCGATCTCAAAAGCATCGGTAAATCTCAATTTTTTTCATACTTTCGAGATTATATTATAAAGAAAGATAATATTCAAACCGCTAGCATTCAGATTAATTACGCTGAAATTGATACTAAAACAAAGAAAAAGTTGCCCTTTGCGATTCCGACCTCTTATACCCCTGCTGACTTATAGGATTGTCTTTGGTCTCGTACTGCTGCTATGGTCAGGACAGGTTTTTGGTCAGGACCGAACCCAGCTACTGTCTGAGCAGGAACAGTTAAAGAAGAAAATTGAACTTACCAATAGACTACTGCAGGAGAATCAAAGTAGCAAAATCAACTCGCTATCTGAACTGAAATTGCTTCAAACCCAGGTTCAAAATAGAAGGGCTTTAGTTAGGAGCTATGAGCAAGAAGTAAAAAGGATTAAAAAAGAGCACCAATCCCTGATCGCCCAGGCCAATCAATTGAAAGCCAAACGCGACAAGCTAATGGGCAACTATCAACATCTATTACAAGCGAGCTACCGGTCTAAATTAATTCATAACAAGTGGCTTTTTTTGCTTTCGGCGGCATCTTTCCACCAAGTGATTCAAAGGTGGCGTTACCTCAAACAAGTGAATGGAGCGTGGCGTAAACAAATCATGACATGGAAACAAGCCAATGAATTACTGGCACAAAAGGCGAAAGATTTGAATCTCATCGAACGAGAAAAATCCAAAAAGCTTTCCTCTATCAAACTCGAGTCTCAAAAACTCTCAAAGGATCAGAAAAAAGTTGAGCATACGCTCAATAGTCTCCAAAAGGACGAGAAGCAACTCAAAAGGGATCTTAAAGCACAGCAGAAGTCCATGACTAAACTGCGCAAAGCCATTGAAAGAGCGGTGGCTAATACGACTACCTCCGATCGGAAAAATCTACCCCTGACACCTGCCCTGCGAGAGTTGGCCAATACTTTTGAGGAGAGCAAAGGTGGCCTTCCCTGGCCCGTTACGCAAGGAATCATTGCCAGAAAGTTTGGCACCCAAGCCCACGCCCTTCTACCAAACATCAAAGTCAAAAACAACGGCATTGATATCGAGACGCTACCCAACAGTAAGGTGAATGCTATCTTTGCTGGTGAGGTCATAGCTTACGAAAACATCCCAGGTTTTCAACAGATGGTGATCGTAGCACATGGTGACTACTATAGCGTTTACTCCAATTTGAAAGACGTCATGGTCCACAAGGGAGAAAAAATTAAGAGTGGAGAAACCCTGGGTTTCGCTCAGGATGGATCCGGATCTGTCACAGTGCATTTGGAAATTTGGAAAGGAAAAGCAATTCTCAATCCACAGAGTTGGCTCCAAAAAAACTGAAATAAAATGTCGTCTGATTGGAATTTAGGTAGAAATAAAGGACCCGGACTGGCACGTGAACGAGAAACCGCGGTACTGGTCGCGGTCATTAAGCAAGGTGAGTCCAGCGAACTTGCCGGTGAACACCTGGAAGAATTGGCTTTTCTTGCCCTAACGGCAGGAGCTCGAACCACCAAGAAATTTGTGCAAAAACTGCCCCATCCCGATGCAAAAACCTTCGTCGGCAAAGGCAAACTCGAGGAAATTGCAGAATATGTAGAAGACAGGGAGATCGACTTGGTCATCTTTGACGATGACCTGACGGGTAAGCAGCAAAACATCCTTGAAAAAACCCTTAAATGCAAGGTCGTAGATCGAAGTTCCCTGATCCTGGATATTTTCGCGGGGCGAGCACAATCTGCTCAGGCGAAAACCCAGGTTGAACTGGCACAAATGCAATATTTGTTGCCCCGGTTGCGCGGTCTTTGGACACACTTAGAGAGACAGCGTGGTGGCATTGGTATGAGGGGCCCAGGAGAAAAAGAAATAGAAACAGATCGCCGTATTGTTCGTGAGAAAATCTCGCAGCTTCGAAAAAAGCTGGAGAAAATCGATCAGCAGAACACCACCCAAAGAAAAAGTCGGGGAGACCTAATTCGTGTTGCCCTGGTAGGCTATACCAATGTGGGTAAATCGACCCTCATGAATGTGCTTTCTAAATCCAGCGTGCTTGCAGAGAATAAACTATTTGCCACACTTGACACCACCGTTCGTAAAGTTGTTTTCGAGCGCATGCCCTTTCTGCTGTCGGATACCGTAGGGTTTATCCGAAAACTGCCTCACCACCTCGTGGAAAGCTTTAAATCCACCTTAGACGAAACACGCGAAAGTGATCTGTTGGTGCATGTTGTTGACATTTCACACACCAACTATGATGATCAGATCAAAGCCGTTACTAAGACCCTCAACGAGATCGGAAGCGGCAATAAGCCGACCATCCTGGTCTTTAATAAAATGGATCAATATCGAGCTCGATATTTTGATAAACTTCTAGATGAGGAGGTGAGACAAGAATTGGAAACGGAATTAAAATCTTCCATTCGAAAGCGCTTTGAATATCCGTGTATCTTCATCTCGGCCAAGACAAAAGAAAATCTGATGGCTTTCAGGAGTGCCCTGAGTGATGAAATACGATCGCTTTATGAGGTCAGATATCCCTATCAAGTCAAGACTTTTTAACTTGCAAGGCCACCTCAAAGATGACTTTGCTGTAGTTAAAGATTATTACATTTGCGGAGGGCATGGAGTTAGCGTCCGTGCTCACGTTCACACTTACTAGATACCCCCGGTGAACGAACAAGTAGTCAGAAAGCTGATTTAAGACCTTACAACCACTACCATTGTTGGCATCTAAATGCTTGATCTTTAGATCGTCTAGGTGCATTCAAACATTGATTTCAAGACTTTTTGAAATTGTAAAACCGGTTTCGGCCCATAAAGCAAATATTGACTATGGTCTTCCTAGACTTCGAAAAACCACTAGAGAGCTTATATGAGCAACTTGAGAAAATCAATCAAGTTGGTCGCGAAGGCGATTTAGATGTGGATCCGATGATCAAAGAATTAAAGTCTAAGATCCGGAAAAAACGCAAAGAGATCTACGATTCACTAAATGGATGGCAGAAGGTTCAGCTATCGCGACACCCGGAACGGCCCTATACACTTTTTTACATCGATCAGATGTGCGATGAGTTCGTCGAATTGCACGGGGATCGTGCTTACCAGGATGACAAGGCTATAGTGGGTGGATTAGCAAAAATTGGCAATCAACGTCTGGTGATTGTAGGTCACCAAAAGGGGGTTAATACCAAAATGCGTCAATTTCGGAATTTTGGCATGGCCAATCCAGAGGGATATCGCAAAGCACTTCGGCTCATGAGATTGGCTGAAAAGTTTAACCTGCCGGTAGTCTGCTTGATCGATACTCCTGGCGCCTATCCAGGCATCGAAGCCGAAGAAAGAGGGCAAGCCGAGGCTATTGCGCGTAATCTTTTCGAAATGGCTCAGTTAAAGACTCCGATCATCTGCTATGTCATTGGTGAAGGAGCTTCTGGTGGTGCCATTGGGTTGGGTCTTGGTGATGCTGTTTTTATGTTCGAAAACACGTGGTATTCTGTCATCTCACCAGAGAGTTGTTCTTCCATTCTTTGGCGCAGCTGGGATTATAAAGAACAGGCAGCCGAATCACTCAAACTGACCGCAGACCATATGTTTGAGTTTGGTTTAATTGACGGCATTATTAAAGAGCCCTTAGGTGGTGCACATACCGACCCACCTGCCATGGTACAAACTTTTAAGAAACACATCAAGCAGCAGATCAATAAATTCAAAAAGATCCCAATGGACAACCTACTCGATGCACGGATTGCAAAATATCGTGCGATGGGAAAATTTCAAGTTGTCACGGATAACGGGACTGCATGAATATATTCCACAGCTTCGGATCTATCTTTCTGAAAAACCAGTTGAAGAAGGTTAGATTTATTGGAGGGACATCGCAACCCAAAGGGTCAATTGCAGTGCTTTTCCCTGCTGAAAACCTTCAAATACAACAGGAAAATCTCGCTTTCTGCCAGGAGCTGGAGGAATCCGTTGGCCTCAAATCATCCCCTTTAGCTTTTATTCCCCGTAAATTGAGTTCCAATGTGACCTTTGCATTTCCACATTACTGCACTTCCGATCTCGACTTCATGGGGCGACCTAGCAATAAAAATACCGATCTCTTCCAGCAACGGTCCTATCATACGGTCATCAATCTAGATATGGACAACTTGTTGAGCCTGCATTATCTCTGTCATCAACTTAAGGCTCGGCATAAAGTGGCCATCAGTCCCTCACTACCCCACCTTTATGATATCCTGCTGCAAGATGGCGAAGGTGT
The DNA here is from genome assembly GCA_965223215.1 of Saprospiraceae bacterium. Taxonomy (GTDB): domain Bacteria; phylum Bacteroidota; class Bacteroidia; order Chitinophagales; family Saprospiraceae; genus JABDMH01. Next base: position 3,775,803 of record CBDCVZ010000010.1, read on the forward strand.
CAAAAAATTGGCGGAGTTCAGGGACGAAATCCTGCAGGTGTTGACAAAAATCAGCCGCTAGGAAGGATCGGAATCCACCACAGATCATTTTCAAGTCTGTTGACTCGATTCAGAAAAACTCTATCTTTCGGATCACATTAAAACATGGTTTTGCATTCAATGATCGAGACAAATCGTTTTAGGGGTACAGGTGTTGCGACAGTTACACCTTTTCGCGACGGAAAGATCGACGAACCGGCTCTCAGAAAAATCGTTGAATACCAGATCAATGGTGGTGTGGGTTATCTGGTATGTCTGGGAACCACGGGAGAAGCCAACATGCTATCTCGGCAGGAAAAGAAATTGGTACAAGAGGTGATGCAATCTGCCAACAACAGCAATTTGCCATTTGTACTGGGCATATTTGGTGGCAACAATACAAGAGCGCAAGTTGCGGAGTTGCAGCAATGGGATCTCCAGGGTGTAGACGCCCTGCTTATAGCCAGTCCAGCTTACGTCAAGCCTTCTCAAGAGGGTATCTTCTTGCATTTTCAAGCTCTTGCGGAGGCATCTGATTTACCCATCATTCTCTATAATGTTCCAGGAAGGACATCATCCAATATGTCTGCCGAGACCACCCTCCGGTTGGCCGAGGAATTCGAGAACATCATTGGCATTAAAGAGGCATCGGGCGATCTGATCCAGTGCTCCCAGATTATCAAACATCGCCCGGATGGCTTTCTGGTTATCTCCGGTGATGACCCTACCGGATTGGGATTGCTGGCATGCGGTGGAGACGGCATCATTTCCGTAATCGCCAATGCTTTCCCCAGACAATGGTCTCAACTGGTAAGCCTGGCCCTGCAAGGAAATTTTTCCGCGGCGGCACAGGTTCACCTTCAATTGCTTGAACTGCATAAATGGTTATACATCGAAGGAAACCCCACTGGGGTAAAAGCAATTTTAGAGCACCAGGGACTCTGTACCCGCGAAGTCCGGCAACCCTTGGCAGCTTTGTCGTTAGGTTCATTAGCCAACTTGATGCAGGCACTGGAACCACTTGAGATTTCATGACGTAGTTTCCTAGACACTTCATCCCGAATATTCGACCGTTCTGCCCGGATATTCATTTTTTTGGAAAGTTTGATCAGAAAATGATAGGTTGCAGATATCACCTGATCATTCACCAGCGAAGCAGCAGTGAATATGACTTCCAGGGTGTAAAATAAGTTATGGCGCGAGGGTAGTCATGCAGGCTTTTTGCGAGTTAGCCTAATCCGCTTGTATGGTACTGCGCCGGTAAGAAAGCTTACCGTATATCTAAGAGATATAAACCCAATAGGAGAGGTGTGAAGCCGAAATTCCTTCTTGATTTTGCTGTTTTCTTTCATGGCAATGGGTTTTCCAAGAGCCTATATTCTGGGAAAGAAGGGGTGGTCGAGAAGGGAAGGTGGCGCACTTCTCTTTTTATTTGCCTCGAAAAAGAAGAGGTAAGCATGCATTGATTATACATGAGAACCTCAGGATTGCCGTGAGCCTCACGTACCAGTTAGGTAGAATCTTGCGCACCACCCCTTCGTTCCAGTTCACTTTGCTAAGGCTGCATTGGTGTATAAAAGAATTCCTCACGAATGATTTTACCGTCATCAACCGTGTAGAGACATAGTTCACCAAAGGAGACCCGGCCCATGCCCTTAAAGGTATTATCCGAGACCATCCTTACAACAAAGTGATTACCACTAACCAGCGGTTGACTAATCTCACTACCATGAACTTCTTCGACCGATTGGCTCCACTGTTCACCCTTCTTTTTTAACGCTTCCATTCCCTTGACCGAGCCCCAGGGTGTACCTTCAGGCTCTACACTTTCAATCTCTTCAGAATACAGTTCAGATTGAGCTTCAAACCATTTGCCCTCACGGCAGAGCTCGACCAGTCGCTTGGCAATTTGTTCTGTTGTCATTGCTTTATTTTTAGTTTGATCAATGAATGGTAGCAAGATATTTCATCTCTTTAGGATAAAAAATGGATCAATCTGCCATCCTTGGGGTGGTGAAATGCCATTTTTCCATGATATCTTTAAACCATCACATAACCATCCGGAATGCATGTATCTATTCTTGTACCCGCTGGAGATGCTATTCTCAGTAGCATTGTAGGACCTCACAAGATCTTCAGTCACGTCAATCGATTTCTCCTCGAGTCAGGACAGACCGATAGACCATTTTACGAGATTGATTTGGTGGGCATTCAAAAAGAAACCCGGCTTTATGATGATGTGTTCTCTGTACGACCAACAAAACATATCAATGAAGTAACTGATACTGATTTGATTATTATTAGTACCATGCATGGTGATCTCAGGCAAGAGTTGGAAAATAATGCGGCCTTTATCCCCTGGATTCAGAAAATGCATGCGCACAAGCAGGCAGAGGTGGCTAGCCTCTGTGTGGGCGCCTTCTTGCTAGCAGCCACTGGTCTGCTTGACGGCAAAACTTGCTCGACCCACTGGATGGCAGCTGACGACTTTCGCGATCTTTTCCCCAAAGTAACGCTACTCCCCGAAAATGTGATTACCGAAGAAAATGGCATTTATTCCAGTGGTGGCTCCTATTCGTTTCTGAATCTCCTTGTTCATCTGGTTGAAAAATACAATGGCAAAGAAGCAGCCAACTGGGTTGCAAAAATTTTTGAAATTGAAGTTGATCGATCTTCTCAAAATCTCTTTTTTATTTTCCAGGGTCAGAAAAACCATGGTGATGAAACGATTAGACAGATTCAGGGATATTTAGAAAAACATTTTCTGCATCCTCCTACGCTTGATGACCTAGCCCTAAAGTTTGCGGTCAGCAAGCGAAACCTTATTCGACGGTTTAAGAAAGCGACCTACAATACACCTTATCAATATCTGCAACGGATTAAAATTGAAGTCGCGAAAAAAAGACTTGAAAAAACCAATGAAACCATTGGAGAAATTATGATGGCCGCTGGTTACCTAGATCTAAAGTCTTTTCGCAAGGCCTTTAAAAATCTGGTCGGTGTGACTCCCTCCCGGTATCGTCAGAAGTATGGACGATGAATCGGTAAAGCCAGGAATACTTTCATTGCTGTGGGTGGTAGATTCGCTTGGCATTTTCATAGATCTTGGCACGATCGAGTGTCATCTCTTTTAGCTGCCGATTGACATAGAGCTCCATCTGATCTGTATAGTGGGGACTGTCTTTTTTTGCCGAAGCTCCGAAAGCATTGACGGTCTCAATTTCAACGCCCCCTGCCGAATAGCGAACCAGCTCGATGTACGAGTCTCCGGCTCGAGCCCGAAGAGTTCCATCGCGCTGTGGTGAGGCAGATAGCGCGGCCAACACATCTGGCCCACCTGAGACCGGTAGGTCAAGGCCTCCTCTCGAATGTCGCTGCAACCGTCCCAGCGGTACTTGGATTGTGCCAAAATATTTCCTTAGATGACGCTGTGCAGCTTCGAGGGCTTCCACCAGCAATGTTTCTGTGATGGTATTTCCCATACGATAATCGATCAATCTTCTTGCTTTTTTTCGAATATGGTATAAGGCCAAAACAAACAAGCTGGCTCCAACACTTTCTTCGGAAGCAATGCGGTCCCAGCGATTTAATATTACTATCGTTGGAGCGATCTCAGGGTATTGTTGAGCATCTAAATGGAAAATAGGCTCAAGCTTGGGGGCCGATAATAGGGGTTTGTGGTAGGTCCGATCATATTTGATGGCCTTAAATTCCTCATAGGAGATGAGTTCTTGATTTGCTAATAGAGATTGCAAACGCACGGCACGATTGGTCAAGGCTTCAGGAGGTAAATATCCGGTGGTACCCGGTATTTTATCGAATTCGGGATTTTCTCCTGTTCCGGTGGATTGAAAGGGTGTGTGGTTACAATTGTATACAAATCCAGCATTTGGGTTCAGCACCTGCGGTAAGCTATCGATGGGATAACACACATCTGACCACAGCGTTTCTGAGGTATTACCAGGAACAATCTTTGTCCAATCAAATTTCTCATTGCGAATGGGGAAACGCCCATTTCCGAGATAAAAAATTTGATTTTCCCGATCCGCATAAACCAAATTCATCGACGGTAATCCCTGGATATCGAGTGCTGTTCGAAAAGCGTCCCAATCGTTGGATTTGCACATCCGATACCATTGCTCGGCGGCCCTAATGTCTTGATTAACTGCATAGCGATGGGCGAAAAAATGTCTGCCATTCTTATAGGTGACACCGTAAACGCTCTTCCAGAATTTTCGCCTGACACCGATGGGGACCAACCCGAATAATTTAATCTTTGCCTTGAATGCATAAGGCTCCAGATGCTTCCACTGACCATCAAATCTATAACGCTTGTTATCGGTCGGGTCTATTTCTAGTTGAAAAATGTCGGAAAGATCCGGGTAATTTAAGGTATGGCACCAGCCGAGGTGTTCATTAGTTCCAATACTTAATATGGGACTGCCAATGAAAGTGGCACCTAACATATTTAAACCCTCCTCGCTACAGAGGTGAGCTTCGTACCACGAATTCAATCCCTCCAATGGTTGATGTGAATTAATTGCTAAATAGGTCTTTCCATCTAGGGTCTTGTCGGCACTGATCGCAAAGGCATTTGAACCCATCCCTTTCGGAAGATCTGCCTTGCCAATTCTGCCACGCACCAATTTTATAATGTCATCATCTGCATGTGACAGTGCCGTCAATCCCAGCACAAAGGCTTTGATCACATCCTTTCCCTCAATTGGAAACAATTTTCGATGCAACACTTCTCTGGGATGATTTCTCGCATAGGCATTGACACCTGCACAATAGGATTCAAGGTAGGCCCGGAATTTGTCGCTTAAGTCGTATTCATATTTTTCATTGACAAGTTCTTCGGCATTGGTCAGATGAAAGGCCACATCAAATACCACAGCTTTCCTTCCCAGCACTCTGCCAGCCAGTCCACGAGTTGGCAACAATTGCTTTTGCAGCGTCTGAAAATCATCTTCGGATGAGGCCCAACCAAATCCGTAAGCCACCTCCTGATCAGTAGGTGCGAAGATGTGTGGGACTCCCCATTGATCACGGACAATTTCTATGTTGGTCGGATCAATTTGGGCAGATAGGGAGCCAGCAAGCAGTATCGCATGAATGATGAGTGTCAGGATGGTTTTTTTCAATTCGAGAGGTGCCTTTGAATGATTTGGCTAATATCTAAAATTTGGTGGTCAAGCCCGCAAGGTGGACGACGGGCTGTCACTTTGAGGCGCCAGACGTCAACGAATATCCATATGCCTTGACTTTCTTGCCCTCGATTAGGCAACATTAAATAGTCTCCGATTCTTAGTGTAGTAGAGATGGCAAGCTCTAACTCGCCTCTTGAGGGTGGCTAGTTCGTCATGGCAAGACTAAATCGCATGCCAAAGTTGCGTTCGATTTGCAGTCAAACCAAATTTACTATTTTGGAGAATGTGATCCTTGTAGATTCGTTCCAAGTGAATATTACCTCCATTTTTCCTGCTACCTCTTTGCTTTATTTGGGTGCATGCCCTATGTTTCAGAAAACAAATCAATGCTAATCTTAAGAATCGTTTTGCTGGGAATTCTTGCCCCTGTGCTATTTTTTACTTGTGCTCCGAAAATATCTTCGAGTTCCGATGAAAAGGTCACTAAAAGAACCCAACCGAATATCTTATTTGCAATTTCAGACGACCAATCCTATCCCTACACGACCGCCTATGGTGATCGGACAACCATCACTCCCACCTTCGACACGTTGGCCAAAAAGGGCGTCCTATTTACCAATGCATTTTGTGCTGCTCCACAATGCAGTCCATCTCGTGCTGCCATACTGACCGGCAAGAACATTTGGGAATTAGAGGAGGCCGGTACCCACAGCAGTCATTTCCCCAAGAAGTTTTCAGTGGTGACAGATGTGCTTGAAGAGGTCGGGTACCAAATCGGCTACACCGGAAAACCTTGGGGACCCGGCAATTGGAAAGATAGTGGTTGGGATAGAAATCCAGTTGGCCCGGAATTTAATAGTGAATATTTAAAACCTCCTTATCAGGGCATTAGCAATAAGGACTATGCAAAGAATTTTTCCAAATTTCTCGAGCAGCGACAAAGTGGTAAGCCCTTTTTCTTCTGGTTTGGCGGACACGAACCACATCGCGTCTTTGAATATGGGTCAGGTGTCAAGAAGGGAAAAAATCCAGCTCAGGCGATCATCCCTCCCTTTCTACCTACCGATGAAATTGTTCAAAATGACATTCTCGATTATTCGGTTGAGATCGAATGGTTTGATCAACACCTTGGTCAAATGCTGCACTTGCTTGACGAGATTGGTGAACTGGATCATACGATCGTGATCGTTACCGCTGATAATGGCATGGCATTCCCCTATGCGAAGGCCAATCTTCAGGAATATGGCACCCATGTCCCCCTGGTCATTGCGGGTCCAAATATTAAGGGAAATCGGAAGTCGAGTGATCTGGTTGGTTTGATTGACTTAGCGCCAACCCTTGCAGAAATGGGTGGCACCTCAATGCCTGCCAAAGTATCTGGAAGGAGTCTTATGAATATACTTACCAGCAGCCGACAGGGGATCATCGATCCAACGAGGGATGCCGTCTTTACGGGTCGAGAAAGACATACCCATGCCCGACCCCATAATTTTGGCTATCCCGCTCGAGCCATTCGAACTCAGCAATATTTATACATACATAATTTTAAGCCCGACCGCTGGCCGGCCGGAAATCCAGCTGTCGATTTTCCAGCAGATCATGTAACTCCGGCGGGTTTTAAATCCATGGATGATGGCTATCATGACATAGATGCGTGCCCTACCAAGAGTCTTTTACTTTCTGAGCAGGAAACATATCGGTCTTTTTTCTCGCTGGCAGTAGCTAAAAGACCACAGGAAGAACTTTATGATATCTTGTCAGATCCGGGATGTCTGCAAAATCTGGCGGGAGCGAAAGACCACGTGCTGATGCGTGATGAATTGAGAAACCGATTAATGGAGTTATTAGAGAAACAAGGTGATCCTCGTGTGACAGGTCGAGGAGATATATTTGAGAGCTATCCTCGATTTGCGGGTATGCGTGAATTCCCGGGATTTAAAGAAAGAGGTGCATATAATCCAGCATATCAGAAATAACCCTGCAGCTACCATAATGAGCGCACTCGGGTAAGCCTTTAGTTTCTAAAAAAAATAACATGAGATAGAGGTACTTTTTTGAAAGTCTTTTTTTGGAAACAGCCGGGCAAGTAGAATGTGGACTTTGGGGGAAGGTATGATCAGTGCCCATATATATTTCGGAAGTGCCAGAACAGAAAGTATTATTAAATCGCACTAGCCTATATCGAAGAATTAGAAATAAGTTGAGTAAATTAAGCTATGGTGTGATCAATTTTTATCGCATCCTTTCTGAGAAAACGCAATGCAATGGTTATGGAAAAATTTAATTTAAAATTCGCGCCGCACTTCGGAATGTTTAAGAATCATGCCGGAGAGGATTTGATTGATCAGATTAAATTTATGGCCGACCAAGGCTTTACCGCTTTGGAAGACAACAATTTAAAGAAGCGGGACATCTCAACACAGAAGGCCATTGGCAAAGCTCTTGCTGACCTCGACATGGAAATGGGTGTCTTCGTGGGCGGCCGACCTCCGGGGAAAGAACCGACCTTGGTCAAGAAGAATGATCCTTCTTGGGAAGTTTTTCTGGACGACATCAGAGACTCGATCGATGCAGCAAAGCGAGTTAACGCTACCTGGATGACAACGCTGCTGGGACGATTTGACCACCAGCAAGATGTGGGTTATCAAACCACAAATGTGATTGAGGTATTGAAGCGTGCCTCTGAAATCCTAGAGCCACACAATCTGGTCATGGTGCTCGAGCCCTTAAACTTCTTTAATCATCCCGGCCTGTTTTTAACGAAAATCCCACAAACCTACCTGATATGCAAGGCGGTCAATAGCCCAGCCTGCAAGATCCTCTTTGACATGTATCACCAACAAATTGAAGAGGGTAATCTGATCCCAAATATTGAGCTCTCTTGGGATGAAATTGGATATTTCCAGATCGGAGATAATCCAGGCAGAAAAGAACCCACTACAGGAGAAATCAACTACAAGAATATTTTTAAATACATCCACGAAAAAGGATATCGTGGCATTTTAGGAATGGAGCATGGAAATTTTCATCCCGGAGAAGATGGAGAGAAAAAATTAATCCAGGCCTATCGCTCAGTTGATGTATAGTTAACCTCAGATGCACAGCGAATGCGAAAGTGATTACGGAATCCAATTAGTATAGCTGCGATATATTGAGATTCATCACTCCTCTGTCTCCTCCCAATTCAAGTGATTTTAATGACATCTCTTCGATCAAATTCATGAAACTCCTCAACTCCTTGATCACTGCTCTAACAGTCTGTATTTCGTTGACACATGCATCAGCGCAAGAGCCTAGATCCAACGTACTATTTATTTGTATCGATGACATGAATGATTGGTTAGGGTTTCTAAATACACATCCTCAGGTAAAGACTCCATATCTAGACAAATTAGCTAGTGAAGGTTATTATTTTACCAACGCACACTGCCCAGCACCTATTTGTGGCCCTTCTCGTACGTCGGTGTTGAGTGGACTCTGGCCCAGCACTTCTGGCATCTATACCAATGCCATTAATTATCGGGAGGACATGGCCGGTCACATCAGTTTACCGGCCTATTTCAGAAAACATGGTTATCACAGTCTCGGAATGGGTAAAATCTTCCACAGTGGTGCTTCCAGAATTCCAGAAGATGCCTTTCAGGAGTACGGTGGGAAGGGTGCTTCTGCACAACCCTTTAACCCAGCTGACCTACAATTAAAAAAACAAATACCTTTTCATCGGGTCATTCTAGATGGGAAGAGCTTTGATCTACCTTTAAATGGTATGCCTGCAGATCGATACTGGGGCACCAATAATACCTTTGACTGGGGTGCTGTCGATGTTGCAGATAGTTTATATGATGATACGAGAACCGCAAATTGGACCATTCAGAAATTAGGTGAAACCTTTGACAAACCTTTTTTTATAGCCACAGGTTTCACCCGTCCGCACCAACCTCTTTACAACCCAAAACGATTTCATGATCTATACCCGCTTGACTCAGTTCAATTACCTCCCACCAGAGCAAATGACTTAGCAGATGTACCCCGTGCGGGTAAAGAATATGCTTTAGCTGCGAGCACCTCAGGATTACATAAAACTGTGAAAGATTACGACGAATGGCATCACGCAGTTTCATCTTATTTAGCATCGATATCATATGTGGATGATTTAATTGGAGGCATCATGGCGGCACTAAAGAAGAGTGCTCATGCCGACAATACAATCGTTGTTATTTGGTCAGATCACGGGTGGCACCTAGGCGAAAAAGAACATTGGGGTAAAGAAACAGGTTGGCTCAGATCTACGAGAGTCCCACTAATTATCATACCAGCAAAAAATACTCGGTCAAGCTATAAAAAGAAAAACAGGATTAATCAGGTGGTGAATTTGATAGACCTGGGTCCTACTCTGGCAGAGTTGTGTAGACTGCCGGCACTGTATCCTTGGGAGGGAAGATCAGTGGTGCCTCTATTGAAAAACGACACCACAAATTGGGATAATCATACACAAACCACTTTCGGTTACGGCAATCATTCGATATCAACGGCTGAGTGGCAATATATTCGCTACTTCGATGGCACAGAAGAATTATATGATTTGCAACAAGACCCCCACCAGTTTACCAATTTAGCAAACAAGGTTCTCCATCAAGAGAGAATAAAAGATTTCAAGAAACTACTACCTGACGAAGAAAACTATCGACATTTTGTCAGATATAAAAATTTCAAGGCATTGGTTCCAGAAGATGGATCTGATCTTATTCTTTTTAATCTCGCCTTTCAAAATCACATTAATCAGAAGACCAATGTAGCAACTCAATATCCCAGAATTGTGACTAAAATCGAGCAGTGGCTCACAAATCACCAACCGACAAAAAAGTGTTTGCATATAAAATCTGGTTTATGATAAATTGGTTATCTCTTGTTTGGTCCATTTCCGTTCTCTCTACTTCATTTGAATGCTGGTCGCAAGCAGCGACCATGTATAAAAAAGGCCCCATCATCTATCAAAATATGTTAAACCAAAAGAATGATGTCAGAACATGGAACATGGAAGGCCCGGGAGAAATCAATTTTGAAAACAGCTGGATGAATATGCAATCACCCGGCGAAGAAGGCCATCACGTTTTATGGTGCCCAGAAGATTTCCCATCGGATTTTATTGCCGAGTGGGAACTTCAAAACCTTGAAACCGATGCAGGATTATGCATCGTATTTTTTGCTGCCAAAGGAATCAATGGTGAAGATCTCTTCGATAGCCGACTTAAAAAAAGAACTGGAATATTCAAACAATATAATCGCAGCGATATTAATTGCTACCATATTTCATATTATGCACATACGCCGAATGTCCCCAACCGACCTCATTCGCATTTGCGGAAGAATAGCGGGTTTCACAAAGTTCAAGTGGGAGGCCCACCGATACCCGCTACTTCGACTGACATTCATCGAGCTCAATTGATCAAAGCTGGGCCTCATATACAAATGTACATTGATGGTCGAAAATTAATCGATTGGGTCGATGAAGGTGATTCTTTAGGTGCTGTGCTAGATGTTGGAAAAATTGGCTTTCGACAGATGAAGTGGACGCATTTTCGATATCGAAACTTTACAGTATGGTCGATACTCAAAGAAAATCCTCGCTGGCCATTACACACCATCGACAATTCTTCAACAGGTGCTGACGGTGTAAAACTGGCCGATATAAATGGCGATGAACATCAAGACATTGTCACCGGATGGGAAGAAGGCGGCCTCACCAAATTGTATTTACATCCAGGCCCTTCTCAGGTCAAGGATCTCTGGCCAGCCATTGAAGTGGGAAGAACACCCAATGTGGAGGATGCTGTTTTCGCTGATATGAATCGCGATGGCAAATTTGATGTGGTTAGTGCTACTGAAAATGGCTCAGAAAAAATATTTGTTCACATTGCGAAAGACCCACAATATCAGCAGTGGGTCCAGCAGACTCTACCGGGTGTGAACATGGCTTGGATGTATGTGGAGCCTCTCCAAATCGATGGGCGTCATGGACCTGATTTAATTGCAGCCGGTAAGGGTAAGAACGCGGCCATAGGCTGGTTTGAAGCACCAAAAAAGGCAAGTCACTTAGATAAGTGGCGTTGGCATCCCATATCACCCATGGGTTGGGTGATGTCCATTTTCACTCGCGATATGGATGGAGATGGTGACACAGATATCGTCGTTACGGATCGCAAACTGGCACATCGCGGTTGTCGCTGGCTGGAAAATCCTGGTCAACGCAACAAGCAAAAGGAATTCTGGAAAAGTCATCTGGTCGGCGGTGAGAACCTAGAAGTTATGTTTATGACCCTAGCGGATTTAAACGGTGATGACGTCGAGGAGATCGTAGTGTCCGAACGAACGAACCAATCCATACTTATCTATTATCGCGACGACGACACAGGTCGGAAGTGGCGCGAGCAAGTGGTTCCTCTTCCCGAAAGCACTGGCCGAGCAAAATCGGTTGAAGTGGGAGATTTAAACGGCGATATGATACCCGACCTGGTCATTAGTACCAACACCGAGAAGAAGAAATTGCCCGGACTGATTTGGCTGGATGGCACCAAAATAAATCAGGCGAAGTCACAAGATTTTCAATCCATTTCTGGGGTGCATATAGCCAAATATGACAAGGTAGAATTGATTGACCTCGACGAGGATGGCGATCTAGACATCCTCATTTGTGAGGAGAATTTTGGATCTATGAGTAAGGGAATGGGTGTGGTCTGGTACGAAAACACACTGAACGTTAAAAACTAAGCAGCGCCGTTTTCTTAATTTAATGATACCGATCACGGGGTCAAACGAGTGGGTGAAAATCCCCTTTAGGGAAATTTTTTGACGATGGTATTGCTACCTTAAAGATCTGGTGCTGTACGGGGAGGTGGTGCTTTCCCGATTTAGTAAAATAAATTTTCTCATTTCCATCCTAAAGTCATAAATGATTACTTTCATATTTTCTGAACATCGGTAACCCACAGCAATGAGCTTTCTCCTACGGCTATTCTTTTTACTCGCGCTCTCGCAAAACTGCCAACTCACCAGCGATGGCAGCCATCAAGCATTTGAATCTCGCCCCAATATCTTATGGATTACTTGTGAAGACATCAGTCCCAACCTGGGGTGTTATGGAGATCCCTATGCCCATACACCCCATCTAGATCGATTGGCAACTGAGGGCGTGCTTTATTCGAATGCCTTTGCCAGTGCACCGGTATGTGCCGTGGCCCGCTCTAGCATCATTTCAGGGATGTATGCAAGTTCGCAGGGCAGTCAACATATGCGATGTGCAGCCAAAAGACCAGTAGGTCAAAAAATGTATCCGGAGTTGCTTCGTGAAGCAGGATATTATTGTACGAATAATTCAAAGACAGACTATAATTTTGAGATGGATCACAAATCCATCTGGGACCAATGTGATGGACAAGCCCATTGGAGAAATAAATCTAATCCAGCACAACCTTTTTTCTCCATATTTAATTTTACTACCTCCCACGAAAGCCGAGTCAATGGAAAAGAGAACTACGAAAATGCCATTAGGGAACTTGACCCAACCTTGTTAAAAAAACCGGGGGATGTACCTCTACCACCCTATTACCCAGATACAGATGATACAAGAGAGCTTTGGGCACGCTATTACAACATCATTACAGCAATGGATCAGCAGGTTGGAGCACTCCTGCAACAACTAGAAGAAGATGGGCTACGTGACAACACCATCATCATTTACTATTCAGATCATGGGGCTGGAGTGCCCCGCCATAAGCGATGGCTCTACGATACGGGCATTAGAGTACCATGGATTGTATCCGTGCCGGAAAAGTACCAGGCCTGGTTGCCTCATAAAAAGGGGACCCATACAGATGAATTGGTAAGTTTCATTGACCTCCCGGTCACGGTCTTAAAAATAGCGGGAATTAAACCACCGGAGAACATGGAAGGCAGAGCCTTCATCGGTAGCACGGTAAGCGCTCCAAGAGAATATATTTATGCCGGTCGAGATCGGATGGATGAACGTTATGATATGCAGAGATGTGTCCGAGGACCACAGTACAAATACATTCGCTACTACGAGCCATATAAATCCTTTTGTCAATATATGAATACACCCGAAAAAGGGGCAATTATGCAGGCCATCCGTCAAGCGCAAAGTGACGGCACTTTGCCCGAAGCAGGTAAGCGTATGGTCGCTGCTACAAAGCCACCTGAAGAACTCTTTGATTGCCAAAAAGATCCTTTTGAACTTAATAATCTGGCTGGTGATCCAGCATTTACACACATTCTAGAAAAAATGCGCTCCGCACACTCAAAATGGTCGGATGATACTAAAGACACTGGTCTGATACCGGAAACCATTTTGCGTGACTGGGAAAGGACCAGTGGTTTAGCCATTTATGACTACATGAGATCTCATGCGGTGCCGGTTAAAGAAATAAGAGAGACGGCTTTGGCTGAAATTGATCTACCGGCGCTAGCAGAAAACCTGAAGCATCGGAATGCGGCAGTACGTTATTGGGCGGCCATCAGTTTGGGCAATCAGGCTGAGCACCTTAGCAGCACTGAAAGTCTGCAAACTGCCCTGACCGATGAGACGCCTGTAGTCAGATTTGCAGCGGCACGGGCATTAGCTAAATTAGATCGAGTGGATCTCAGTCTCCCGATTTTGGAAGCCGGTCTGAGACACGAAGATGAGTGGGTACGACTTAATGCAGCGCAAGTCTTAGATGAACTGGGTGAAGCTGCCCGACCAAGCATCGCGGCATTAAAAAGTGTAATGACTGATGATAATAAATATGTTGTGCGGGTAGCCAATCATGCGCTCAATATGTTGCTCCATGAGCAAAATATCGTTCGATAGGCTGAATTCAAAAAATTTCAGTCGTATACCAAGGCAATCATCTCGGCAACACAGGCGGGCTTTACTTCGTCTTTTATTTCAATGACGACTTTCAGTTTGTATTTGGCGCCACCAGTAATATTTCGGTGTTCCAACAATGAAACTCTTGCTCGAATAAAAGCTCCAGACCTGGTGGCATTTGTAAATCTTACTTTATCTAAACCATAGTTGATGCCCATTGATTTGTGCTTGATATGGTAGGTCTGACTTGCCAAATGTGGTGTAAGGGAAAGAATTAAGAAGCCATGGGCAATGGTACCTCCATAGGGCGAGTCCCTTTTCGCTCGATCAATATCTAAATGAATCCACTGATGATCTTCAGTGACATCAGCAAATTGATTGATTCGATCCTGGGCAACTTGCATCCAAGCACTTACTCCCAACTCTTTGTCAATAAATGACGCCAAGTCAGAAACCCGATCAACCGAGGTACGAAATGATTCCGACATTCTTCTTGATTCGCCCCAGTGTGGATTTTTTACAACTAAAACACACTGCTTGTTGGCTTTAATAGTTACTTTTTAATTAGAATTTTTATTAAATTAAGAAATATTCATGTTGAAGCAACTTCCCTCAGGTAATTATTCTTTTGCTTCAATATTTCTCTGGCTACTCATGCATGCTCTCCTGTCTTTTTGCTTCGTAACGGAGCAGATTATTTATTATCAAAATGTTCACTATGAAAGAAAGGTTACAAATTACCCTATGCTTACTCTTTTTAGGAACCGTCCTGACTTGGGGTCAAAATACGATTACAGGCACGGTTATTTCGGAAGATGCGGAACCTCTCATCGGTTTGACGGTTATTGAGGTTGGAACCGACAATGGCACAGTCACAGATTTGGATGGCAGCTATGAAATTACAGTAGGTGATGGAGCCTCACTGCAATTTAGCTATACAGGTTATCAAACCCAGACAGTGGATGTCGGTACTCAGACCAGCATCGATTTGGTCATGGTACTGGGGGTTGCATTAGATGAAATTGTGGTCACCGGCTATGGATCGCAAAAGAAGAAAGATCTCACGGGCTCCATCGTGAAAGTAACTGAAAAGGAATTTGTACAAGGTGTGAATAGCAACGCCTTGCAATTACTGAATGGTAAAGCCTCTGGTGTGCAGATAAGCCAAGTCGATTCAAGGCCTGGTGGTGCCCTGGACATCAAAATTAGAGGTGCCAACTCGATCAATAGTAGCAACGATGTGCTCATTGTAATTGATGGATTACCTGGTGGATCCGTCACGGCTCTTAGCCCTGATGACATCGAATCGATTGAGGTACTAAAAGATGCGTCTGCGTCTGCCATCTATGGCTCGCGGGCCGCCAATGGGGTAGTGTTGATCACCACCAAGAAAGGCCGCAAGGGAGAGCCCACTTTTAATTACACCAGCTATGTCGCCTTCCAAGACGTGAAAGATCGAGTTGATATGCTCAACGGAAGTGAATATTTAACAGTACTCAATGACATCAATGTCGAGTCGGGAGGGGATATCATTCATCCTCCAGAAAAAATTGCGGCGGTGGGTGAAGGCTATGATTGGCAAGACCTCCTTTTCAGGAATGCCATTACCCATAACCATCAACTCTCACTATCTGGTGGCAGCGATAAATCCACCTACTACGTGGCACTAAATTATTTTGACCAGGAGGGCGTCATGATCCAATCAGGTCAAGATAAATTTAATATTCGCATAAATTATGAGGTGACTCCCACAGACAAACTGAAATTTGGTGTTAATCTCAACGCCAACAGATCACTCACCCAGCGAATATCCGCAGGGCGGGGCACCAATGAGGGTGCGGGTGCCCTCACCGCAGCGTTACTTTTTGATCCCACCATTGGCCCGGAACGGAATGCGGATGGACTCTATGATCGAAATCCTTTGGTAGCCATTGAAAACCCGATGGCAGAAGCACTGGGAGTCGATGACAGAGAGCGTCAAACCGTTACCTATACAAGTGCCTTTGCTGAATATGAAATTATCAAGGGTCTGAAGGCAACCGTTCGATTGGGAGCTGAAATGGACAACTTCAGAAGAGATATATATGAAAACGGACTGACTGAACGCGGCCGGGGTCTCAATGGTGAAGCGGCCATCATTACCAATGAAGATACCTACTGGATAGCCGAGTATTTGGCCTCTTACGAATTTAATCTCGGAGATGATCATGCACTCAAACTATTGGGAGGAATCACCTATGAAAATTTTGAACAACTAAATGTTCGGACTGACGCAGATGATTTTCTTTCTCATGTGACGGGCACAAATCTACTCCAGAGTGGCAATCCTGAAACATACGGTGTTCAGAGTGGAAAGTTTATTAACCGACTCAACTCTCAATTAGGCCGGATCAATTACGCCTACAAAGACAAATATTTATTCACAGCTTCGATACGAAGGGATGGCACCTCACGCTTCTCTACTAAAAACAAGTACGCCACTTTTCCCTCCGCCTCGATTGGGTGGAAAATATCTGAAGAAGACTTCATGTCCGGTCAAAATATCTTCAATGATTTAAAACTGAGATTGGGCTATGGTGAAATCGGCAATCAAGGTATTAACAACTTCGAAACCATCCAAACGTTTCGCGCTGGCAGTAATGCTGTGTTGGGAGGAACATTACAAAACGGCGCGGTCCCTGCCCGCATTCCGAATGAGGATTTAGTTTGGGAAACCACTAAAGAGTTTAATATCGGTATTGACTACGCCATCTTAGACTTTCGAATCTCTGGAAGCATCGATTATTTTAGCCGAAATACTTTTGATCAATTATTCCGACAGCCCGTTCCCTTTACCACCGGATTTAATGATGTCCGGGTTAATCTGGGGCAAGTGAGGAATAGTGGATTCGATTTCTCAATACGAACCAGAAATATTGTCGGTAAATTCAATTGGGAAACGGATTTAATCTTTTCATTGCTTGAGAATGAGGTCATTGAATTGCCTGAGTTTGCACAGAGAATTGTTTTTGGAGGCTTCGGCTTCTCTGGAAATTATCTAATCACTCAAGAGGGATTCCCGATGTCATCTTTTTATGGATTTAAGATCAACGGAATATTTCAAGAAAATGACGACATAGCCAATTCAGCCCAGCCCAATGCCCTGCCCGGTCATCCAATTTTCAATGATACCGACGGAAATGGACAAATTGATGCCAATGACAAGATTATACTTGGAGATCCATTTCCCGATTTAACTTTCGGTTTAACCAACACCTTCTCCTATGGTAATTTTGGCCTACAAATTTACATTCAGGGAGTCCAAGGCGTCGAGACATTTAACAATCTGGTGGCAGAGTCATTATACCCGATCAATAAAGAACGGAATCACATTGCGCAAAACTATTTAGATCGATGGCGGGTCAGTAACCCGGATGCTGAATTTCCTTCCGGAGTTAACTACACTGCCTATTCAGATGGGGAAAACAAGGTAAATACTTTTACCATCCAAGATGCCTCCTTTATTCGATTGAGAAACATCACATTTAATTATCAATTACCTCTGCAACCAACCGCAGCCATTAAGGGATTAAACCTCTACATCTCAGGTGAAAATCTACTGACCATCTCTGACTATGATGGATTTGATCCGGATGGAAACTCAGATGGTGTTGGAACATCGAGGGCCACTTTCAGTGACTACCCTATTGCCCGCACGATTCGAATCGGAGCTAAAGTTGATTTTTAATTAGACAAAAGAACTATTAAATCATAAATTATGAAACGTCTACTATTCATAATCACCGGTCTTTTCATTTTACTGCCATCTTGTACAGATTTTCTGGACGAACAAGTATTTACCGAATATGCTCCAGACGAATTTCTCGCTTCGCAGGCAGGAATTAATGCCGTACTTACTGCGACATACCGGCAGTCGCGACCCAATTATCGTGAAACCTGGTTTTCGTTTGCCGGCTGGACGACCGACCTACAGCTTGAACGGGGAGGTGGCTATGCAGCCCCGGCGGCTACCTTTGCCAATTTTCAGTGGAATGCAAGCAATTCTTTTTTTAGAAACAACTGGAGGCAAATATACGCGGCCATCAGAAACGCCAATTCCCTGCTGGACAACATTGACAATGTTACCAGCATCGCCGGAGATAAAATCGCCTCCTTAAAAGCAGAAGCCATCTTCTTACGAGCATTCAATTATGCCGTATTATATGATTTCTTTGGACCATTACCGCTCGTTAAATCTGCCAGTGAGTTGGATCTGGAAATAACCCGAGCCACCGATGACGAAACTAAATCATTCATTGAGAGTGAATTTAGAGCCGCTGCTGATAACTTACCAGTCAATCCAGAACTATCGGGCAAAGCCACCAAAGGTGCAGCATTGGGCCTACTGAGTCGCTTCTTGCTAAACACGAAGCAATGGCAAAAATGTGCCGATGCGTGTCAGGAGATTATTTCTTTGGGAAAATACTCACTCGTCACACCCGTTGAAACGCTATTTAACGTTGATAATGAAGGAAATGACGAGTTGATTTTTGTTTTCGAATCGATTAACACTGGCCCTGGATGGAATTATACGCCTCATGCATACCCAGTTGGATATCAGACGGGGCAGGTAAATTATGGAGCCCAATTTCAGCTGTGGCGCTGGTTTGTAAATTCATTTCATCCTGACGACCGACGGGCGCTGGACTATGACCCAGATAATGGCTTATACGGTTGGATCCTTAAAAAATATGTCAACAAAGGTGGCGAGTTGGTCGATCTTCTCAATGACGAAATTATCCCCGGCATTGAAAAGAAATATCCCAGAAGCTTCAAATTCACTCCAGATCCCAATGCACTTGCTCAGAATCATGGTAATGACATGCCCATTATTCGCTATGCGGAAATCCTAATGTCCAGGGCCGAGGCCCTCAATGAAATCAATGGTCCCAACCAGGAATCCATCGATCTGCTCAACATGCTTCGAGAACGGGCAGGAGTACCGCTCTACACGTTAGCAGAATTTGCCAGTAAAGAAGCACTCCGAGATCAAATCTTGATGGAGCGAGCCTGGGAGTTTTTTACAGAGGGCCTGCGCAGGCAAGACTTGATCAGACATGGCAAGTTTATTTCATCCGCTCAGGAACGAGGCAAAATGTTGGCTCAACCACATCACGTTCTTTTTCCGATTCCTCAGCAAGAAATTGATGCCAATCCAGCTTTAACTCAAAATCCAGGGTATTGACGAGTGTATCAGATCTAGGCGAGGCCTGCAAATCGGGATTTTCGAGTTATTTTTAAGCCTCTCGATCTATAAATCAATATGTGCTACAAAAAACTCGCTCCATTGCTTGCAGCCGTTTTGCTGGTGGCTTGCAATCAAAATCCCTGGAAAAAGACCAAACCCAATTTTCTATTCATCTTGGCAGATGATCTGGGCTACCACGATCTCAGTTGTATGGGTAGTCAATACTATGAAACGCCAAATATTGATCGGATATCGAATGAAGGTATGACCTTCACTCATGGGTATGCGGCTTGCCAAGTCTGCAGTCCGTCAAGGGCGGCCATCATGACCGGCAAATATCCGGCACGCCTGGGAATCACCGATTGGATCGGGGCAAGGACTGGAGAAGCATGGCGGACCCATAATCGCTTCGACAAATTATTACCCGCTGAGAATAATGATCACCTGCCTTTCGAAGACGTCAGCCTAGCAGAAGCTATGAAAGCAGGAGGCTACAAGACATTCTTTGCCGGCAAGTGGCATATCGGAAGCGAAGGTTCTTACCCAGAAGATCATGGATTCGACATTAATAAAGGCGGTTGGGAGAAGGGAAGTCCCATAGGTGGTTTCTTTTCGCCATGGACTAATCCTCGACTAGACAATGTAAAACCAGGAGAGAACCTGTCCATGCGTCTAAGCAGAGAAACTGCACAGTTTATACGTGAGAACAAGGACGCACCCTTCTTCGCCTATTTGTCATTTTACGCCGTGCATGGCCCCATTCAAACGACTCAAGAAAAATGGAAAAAGTACCGTGACAAAGCAGAAAAGATGGGAATTGCAGAGAGCGGTTTTGAAATGGAGCGGAATTTACCGATTCGACGAAAGCAAGATAATCCGGTCTATGCTGGACTGGTGGAGGCGATGGACGATGCCGTTGGAATCGTACTGGAAGAACTTGACAAATTGGGTCTGGCCAAAAACACAGTGGTCATCTTTACCTCGGATAACGGTGGGGTCGCATCTGGTGATGCTTTCTCCAGCTCAAATCTACCGCTGAGGGGTGGAAAGGGTTATCAGTGGGAAGGCGGTATAAGAGAGCCTTATTTTATTAAGGTGCCATGGATGTCCATAGCAGGTCAAAAAACAGATGTGCCAGTGATTGGAACGGATTTTTATCCCACCATTCTGGAATTAGCTGGCTTGGAGGCCATGCCAGACCAACACCTAGATGGCCTGAGCTTATATCCCGTTTTGGAGGGAGGGACGCTGGCAGATCGGAGCCTTTTCTGGCACTATCCACATTACGGCAATCAAGGGGGTGATCCTTCGTCCATTATTAGAGATGGTGATTGGAAGTTAATACATTACTATGAAGATGGTCATCGTGAACTCTATCATCTAAAGAATGATATCGGTGAGCAAAATGACGTGGCGAAGGAACATCCTGATATGGTGACAAAATTGGCAGGTCAACTGGAAACACTCATTGCTGAAACAAATGGAAGGCTTCCGAGCCCCGATCCTGAATATGATGCGCAAAAAGATCACGTGCGGCGAGAATGGATCGTCTCAGATCTATGGCCCCAATTGGAAACACGACGCAAAGAGATGTTGTCAAAGGATTACCAAGGACCCGGCAACTGGTGGGGCAGTGCGGTCAATGACTAGCTGATACTACTTGGGTTGCATCATATCTTCCTGAAGTACAACCTCCAAATTATTGCATAAAAAATCCGCATCTTTTTTACTAAAACACAAAGGTGGTTTTATTTTTAACACATTGTGCCAGGGTCCATCCGTGCTCATTAAAATCCCCCGTGATCGCATTCGATTTATTAGATACTCAGCTTCTCTATCTGCCGGCTCCAAACTCGTAAAATTTCTGACCAATTCGACACCAAGAAACAATCCCCTTCCTCTAACGTTGCCAATAATGGGAAACCTTTTCTGCAAATCGCTCAATATGCGCTTGAGGTAATCGCCAGTTTCTAAGGCATTCCTTTGCAATTCCTCTCTCCTAATTATTTTGAGCACTTCATGACCAATCGCACTAGACACTGGATTACCCCCAAAAGTATTGAAATACTCCATGCCATTATCGAAAGCTTCAGCGACCGCTTTGGTGGTGACCACAGCACCCAGCGGATGCCCATTTCCAATGGGTTTTCCTAGCGTTACAACATCAGGGATTACACCATGGAGTTGAAAACCCCAATATTCCTGACCGACCCTGCCAAATCCAACCTGCACCTCGTCTGCTATGCAAAGTCCGCCGGCGGCCCGCACCTTGTCATAGACCCGAGCCAAATAATGGTCAGGTAATTCAATCTGACCTCCACAACTCATGATTGTCTCACCAATAAATCCAGCCAATGGTCTTTTCATTTCGGCCAGCGCCTGGATTTTCTGATCCACAAAATCCGAAAAATATGAGGTGGGATCAATCTCTCCATAATCTCCTCGGTAGACATCTGGTATGGGTACCACGTGGGTTGCTGGCGGAGCACCCTTGCCTCCCCTCGCATCGAATTTATAGCTGCTTACATTCACACAATGCTGAGTATTCCCATGATATCCAATTTCGATGGCCATCATATCGTCAGCTTGTGTAAAATGCTTAATCAGACGCATGGCTAATTCGTTGGCTTCGCTCCCGGAGTTTACGAAATAGACTACGGATAGTTCGGGTGGAAAAGTATCCAATAAATCGCTGGCATATCGCACAATATTTTCATGCAGGTAGCGCGTGTTGGTATTAAGCATGGCCATTTGTCTTTGTGCCGCTGCAACCACTTCAGGATGCTCATGGCCCACGTGTGCCACATTGTTAACCGTATCTAAATATCGCTGGCCATTGGCATCATAGAGATACTGCATGTTTCCCCTCACGATATGGAGTGGTACCTGGTATGAAATACTGAGGTTTCTTCCAAGATGTAATTTTCTGAGACCAATGATTTTTTGCTCGTCGTATGCTTCCAGCGAGGGCTTTTCGTGATTAAAAAAAACATTTGGATCGGGGCAAATACCCATCCAGACGCCTTTTTCGCTGGGGAAGGCTACTCCTGGAAAGTCATCTTTGTAATCTAATAAATCCAATAGTATTTGAAAATGGAGGTGTGGTGGCCAATTGCCATTCTCTGTAGAATCTCCGACCGTAGCAATTTTGTCACCGGCGGAGATATGCTGTCCGATCGATACTAATTCCAGAGACAGAAGAGACAAATGACCATATAGTGTATAGAAGAAGTCATCGTCATTCATCCAATGTTTTAGGATAATGGTGGGTCCATAATCTCGATCTCCCTCATTATTCTTGACGGCTACGACTTTCCCATCCAAAGGGGCAAAAACTGGTGTCCCTGCCCGATCCCAAAGGTCGACGCCGAGGTGTACTGTCCTCCATTTAGCACCATCATTACCTACCACTTGATACGCGTCGGTACTATAAAAGGATCGCACTTCGCCATAACCCCCAATGCCAACTGCGTGATCATAATCTCCCACCATGCCATTGATCAGATTTTGAAAGGACTCAATGTCTTCATAATTCTTAGCTAAGCCGACCGATAAGCTGCCGACCGATAGATCGAGATCTTTCAATTGCCGATTGTTTCGGCGGATAATTTCATGCTTATTTGCCGAAGCCATCCATTGGACATAATTGGTACCATTGGGAAAGGTTGAGAATCCACAGGCTGTACGAAAAGTCAAATGAGCCAGCTGCGGCGACAGCTCTCTTAATTTAAATAGCAGCGCCCACGCAGGTTTTTCACTAATGGTGAGGTATTCATTTTGGGGATCAATAGATTTATTATATGCGGCGTTGGACACCGAAATTACCAACCTAGCTGTAATCAGGGGAAACAGCACTTCGAGTTCCTCTTCCTGCAGCGGAAAAGCATCGTGAAATCCCTTCACCACCATCACCGCCGCAGCCAGGGGATCTGGATAATTCATCATGGCATAAGCACAAGCAATCGCAAGTTCATTAATGGTCTGTGAATAGATGGCATCACCGAAATCGATAATTCCAGTGATGGTTTCGGCAACTGGCCCACCCTTGATCAACAGGTTATGCTGATGTGCATCATTATAATTGACACTCGCACGTAGGGAAGGCAAGTAAGGTTGCGCTTTTGTCTCAAAGAGGTCGAAAAAGTAATTGGCCACCTCCTGAAAGTTTGGCTCCAAGTAGGACAAAAACTTCTTTGAATAGAGTGTTTCACTCGGATTCCACTTGTAAAAGCGATGAGCAAAAGGATGATCGAAATCTCCCAGGGCAGCCGCAAGCTGTCCTGCTGTGGCACCCCAACTCTCGAGGAGGGCAGCACTAATTGGATTAACCTCTGCAAGCACTTTTCCTTCGACCCAGTGATACATACGCAGTGATTGTCCGCTGGAAAGCGGAACCACCGCTCTGCCATCTATGGTTTCAATCACCACCGGAATATCCAAGCTAAATTGCTTCCTTACCAGGTGTCGAAGCAGCTCAACCTGAAATTCGATTGCCATGGGCTCAAGGTTGGATGGATTGATCTTGGTGGTGTATTTTACTCCATCGACGGTAGTAAACTTAAAATTTTGGTCTACCTCACCGGGTAAAGCCAAGGCCTCACCATCCAGTTGAAAGTGCTTTTTTACGAGGAATTCCACCTCTGCGGGCAACATTTTTGTAATTCGTGGTTCGGGCACAGGCAGTTCCAAATTTATGATCTATCTGAAGGTAATAATTTGTGCATGAGTAAGAAATGTATCTTAAAGAATCGAGATGTCATGTTTTGAGGTGCCTTACCATTCAGATGTCTATACAAATTATTGTAAAAACTTTGTGTTATTTAACAATTTCACCCGTCTTTACAGTACATTTACATAAATTCGAGTTTTGGAGTACCAGACCATGAGACTCCTATTAGAATTCTTAAGCACTTAAACGTAGCTTAAACACAGTCAAATCCGAAGCAAAATCCTTGACTACGAGGTCAGGGATTTTGTGTTTAGTAAGGCTACGTTTTCTAAATCAAGGGTAACTCTAGATCGCCAAACTGATTCAAATCTAATCAGTTTCGTAAGCTGACATTCATTGGGTAAATATTTAGCGCCGGCCACCTCACTTCTACAACTGCCTATCTGAGCCTTGAAGTTATCGAACTGAGAGAAATCCTTGTCTCCGCTTCATGTGCGTTTAGCATTAACCTTTGAAAGGAGCCAATGAGCTACCATTTAGGTTTGAATAAAATGTAATGCAACCATTGCTAATCCCGGCAGTCTTTACAAGAAAGGGTCATACGATGTAAGACTTTTAGCTGGCAAGTCAACCAAAAGATCGTCTCCCAGACATTCTGATCACCAATATTTATGCACCTATGAAACTAGATAGCTACTTCAAAATTGCTCTGAGACATCTTTGGAAAGAGCGGAGATACACAGGCATCAATATTTTTGGACTCGTACTTGGTAGCGTATGTTGCCTCTTCATTGCCTCCTTTATTACTTCTGAACTAAGCTATGACAAGGCACATCCCAATGCAGATCAGCTCTATCGCCTGATCTTTGAAAGCCATGAGGGCGACCATATAAAGCGATCCATTTATAACAATCCCCCTCTAGCGGATCTGCTCCGGACAAACTTAGCCAGTGTTGAGAATACATGTAGGATACGAACTTCGGGCAGCTTTTTAGTTCGATCTTCGCAACATGCTAAGAGCAGATATGAGGAGTCATTCCTCTACGCAGATCCTACGATATTTGACCTATTCAGCTTTCCATTTGCACATGGAGATCCTAGTCATGCCTTGGATCAGCCATTTTCTATTGTTTTATCAAAACAAAAAGCATATGAGTATTTCGGTGAAGAAAATGCGACTGGTGGGGTACTTTATCTGAATAATAATGTTGACCAACCATATCAAGTAACCGGCATCTTAGATGACAACAATGATCTTTCACATCTTTCCTTCGATTTTTGTATCTCACTCAGTACACTAGAGGAGAGCAGAACAAACAGTTGGACGGCCTCTAATTATCCGACCTATCTGAGGGTTTCTCAAGGTACTGATGTAGGCGAACTTGAGGACGATATTCTTCAGTTGGCCATGAGGCATAAAAAGTCCTTAGCTGAGGAGATAAGGGCATCCCAGGGCAGACTAAAATATCGATACTCACTCCAACCGATCAAAGACATCTATTTGCATTCTCACAATATTCTTGCCTTTGGCAACTGGTCACTAGGTGATCCATCTCGGATCTGGTACATTGGCCTAATCGGTGGAATCATTTTTCTGCTGGCCTTGATTAACTTCATTAATCTTACTATTGCACATTCTCTAAAACGAGCGCGTGAGGTAGGAATTAGAAAGGTTCTTGGGTCTGGTCGAAAATCGCTGATTTTAAGATTTTTAATAGAATCTGTCATTCAGTCGATTTTTGCCCTCTGTCTTGGTGTACTTATTGTATATCTATTGTCCCCATTCTTAACCAGCGTGACTGCTGAGCATTTTCAATTAAACTTGTTTAGGATCGATGTCTTTTGCAGCTTATTTCTAGTGGCTTTAGTTGTCGGTCTGCTTGCTGGAATCTATCCGGCCATAAAGATGGCCTCCTTTTCTACCAAATTATTAAAACAAAAGGTACTACACCTAGACAAAGGTCATAGACTAAGAACCATTCTGGTAACTACTCAATTCATAGCATCGGCTGTTTTGATCGCATTGTCCTTGGTGATCTACCAGCAGAGGCAATTTGCAGCAAATAAAAAGTTGGGGTTTCAAAAGAGCAGGGTGATTGTACTTGAGGACACCTATACACTGCGAGAAAAAAGCGAGAAATTCAAGACAGAACTATTACGATTGCCACGAATAAAAAGTGTCACACAAAGTAATTTTCTTCCCGTTGATGGTTACGCCCTTAACCGGTCTACTTTTAACCTCCCGAGTAAATCAGATCCAAATCGACAGATTGAATTAGAACGATGGTTTGTTGACCAAGACTACCTTACTACACTAGGGATGAATTTAGTTAAGGGAAGAGATTTCGAACCGAATTTCACCATCGACACCAATTCAATTATTCTCAACGAAACTGCCGCAGCACTACTCAATAGGGAAAATCCTATAGGAAGCCAGATAACGATTAATCAACCATACACCATTATTGGAGTGGTGGAAGATTTTCATTACAGGTCCATTAAGCAACCGATCAGACCCCTTGCATTTCACCGGGGATTACCACGGTTCGCCAGGTCCACCATTGTCAAAGTTGAGACGGATGACTATGGATCTTTGATGAAGGATATAGAATCAATTTGGCATCGCTTTACACCCAATCAGGTATTAAGACATCATTTTCTGGACGAGCGTTTCGACAAAAT
This sequence comes from Saprospiraceae bacterium, assembly GCA_965223215.1. Lineage (GTDB taxonomy): Bacteria > Bacteroidota > Bacteroidia > Chitinophagales > Saprospiraceae > JABDMH01. The sequence goes on from CBDCVZ010000010.1 coordinate 3,802,415, forward strand.
GTACCAACTTGAGAGTCGCACCAATGCTTTGATGGTAACTTTCACGTTAATAGCACTCCTCATTGCTGGTCTAGGACTATTTGCCATGGCCACCTTTTCTGCAGAGCGAAGGCGAAAGGAGTTCAGCATTCGAAAAGTCTTGGGTGCTTCGATAAGCCATATATTATCACTACAATTCATCACTTTATTAAGACTTGTTATAGTGGCTACCATCATAAGTCTACCGATTACGTTTATACTTTCCCGAAATTGGCTGGATAGATTTGCTTATCGTATGGAATTATCATGGACACCCTTCGTCTTTTCGGCAGTTGCCCTACTACTGCTGGTCGGTATCACGGTGAGTTGGCAGTCCTTGAGAGTGGCGCTTGATCATCCCGTACGTAACCTCCGCGAGGATTAAGTTAATTAGGTGAAATAAAAAAACCCTCATATCTCTATGAAGGTTTCTCTTTTCAAGCGGTCCGGACGGGACTTCCCGACGCGGTGGCCGGGATAAACTTCTCGTCCCGTCCTAGGTAACTTCAATACATCCCAGATAAAAAAAAACCCTCATATCTCTATGAAGGTTTCTCTTTTCAAGCGGTCCGGACGGGACTCGAACCCGCGACCCCATGCGTGACAGGCATGTATTCTAACCAGCTGAACTACCGGACCTAATTCTTTATATCAAAATCTGGTATCTCAATGGCTAGTTGGGTCTTGAGCGTGCGACCCTCCCGCCACAGGGCGGGATATTCTAACCAGCTGAACTACCGGACCTATTTTCTTTATGTCAAAATCTGGTATCTCAATGGCTAGTTGGGTCTTGAGCGTGCGACCCTCCCGCCACAGGGCGGGATATTCTAACCAGCTGAACTACCGGACCTATTTCTTTATGTCAAAATCTGGTATCTCAATGGCTAGTTGGGTCTTGAGCGAGCGACCCTCCCGCCACAGGGCGGGATATTCTAACCAGCTTAACTACCGGACCTCCTTACTCAAGCTTCTTTGAGCGCATGCAAATGTAGTACGATTATGTGATATTGGCAAACTTTTCAGCTTCCGACCTTTTGGCTCGTATTGACTGTGTGGATCTGAGGTACAGTCGAATGATCTAACCTCTTCTTCGTATTCTTGCGTCAATAGAACACAGATATTGGTACGAAGGGCAAGACAAAATTGCTAACTTTGAATCATGTTAAAACACATCCTAGTCCTGTTCCTGAGTTGTTTTCTCTCCTACATGACTATGGCCCAACGGAGTGCCTTTCTTGCATTGGATTTGGTAGCAGCCCTTAAACACCAAGACATATCACTCAGCTACGAGTTAGTTAGACCTTATAAGACAGCATATAAAATGCGATTGACCTTTGGCAACAATCCATATGACATATTTAGGGATCGTGATCAAGACGGGTTCTTTCGCTCTACAGAATTCTATAACAGCTATACACTGGATCTCGAATTTAGGATGGAAGCTTTACGAAAGAATTTCATCTATCGCGGTAAGTCTCTGCAGCTCGGGGTCGGTGGCTATACGAGACTAAGATTAGCAACTGAGGCTCGGTACGTGGATGACTTCGAGCGACAATATGGTGATAATCCATGGCTTACGCCCAAACGAACCAGGGGTTTGGATCTCTTTGGTGGCTTGGGATATGTGGGATATCAAATTAGGCTTTTTGAACCCCTCTGGATTGAATCTGACCTTACTTATCGCATCTTTTCAAATTGGGATTTTCAGTTTGATCGAAGCCTTTCGATCGCAGTCCGATTAAAGTACATGTTGGGTTGGAAGAGATATTCTCCAATGGTCAAGATGGCAAAACTGCCTCTATTACTTCACTTTTAACGGACGTGAAAGAAGGTAATGGCATGCTTTGATCGAAGTTCTGGCTGTCGACTCTGTACGTCTGATGGAAATGCTAACAGTTCCAAATTAGCCTCACCGGCGTCATTAATAAAGAGATCTACTTCCTTTTGGCAGACTTTATCTCCCCATATAATTTCGAAGGTCTTCTCAGCGGAGCGGTTATAATCTCGCCAGTAGCAAAAATAACTGCCCGGTTGTAAAGCAGTCAGGTGAACTTTGATCCAAGAACCACGGTATGAATTTAAGTCAATCACCGTGATCGGATCATCTAATTCATCATTAAATTCACCTTGGGGCAAATCATTGCCCAAGATATAGTCAGTCGAGAAGTGCTGATTTGCCAATTCGCCATTCATTAAACCAGTGAAACGACCTTCCCAAAGGTGTCTTACCACCAGACCTGGTTTAGGAACATAGCCAGGTGGCTGCTCCCATTGATCAGTCTCCAAGTTCTTTAATTCTTGCCGGTACCATATTTCGATGGGAATATGTTCTCCCACACGGATGGTATCTCTGAGATGATTCTCGATGTCCAAACTTAATTTCACAGTTTTGAAACAATCATATTCAGATTTACGACAAGAACTTACGGCTATGACCGCCAGCAAACAAAATGAAATGAAATAGCGTCGCCATGACATCAAAACCAAGTCACTACAATTCGTCAACTCTGAATATTTGCAAGCCATGTTCTGAAATAAATTCAGGGTTCAATAATCTCACATCATCCGGATCTTCAAGTAATTCCAGGTAAGCATTCCCGCTATTTTCAAAGAAGAACTGAATCAATTCCTCACAATCATCGTCTTCGACCACTTTCATCAAGGGATTAAAGGAATAAGGCTTGACATGATCCCAGAAGATATAGTATATCCCCTTTTTTCTCAACACGATCTGAATTTCAGCGACGTAAGAGGGGCCATCACCAAAATCGAGCACTCGTCCTTGCCCTATTCGCAACACATTAGTTCCTTCGGTTTCAGAAAACGATACATTTTGCAGTATCACTTCGTGGTCTGTAAATACATCACTATCCTCATTCAACTTATTGAATTCGCCTCCCCAATATTTTGAAAGGTAGATTACTGGTTCAATCTTATAATTTTTTAGTTCAACGGTTTGACCGTTGACCAGGTTTCTAAAATGGTGATCATAGGCCATTGAAACACGTATGGTATCACCTAGGACCAGTGAGTCGTGTAATGAGTATCTGAGCTCGATCGGTAATTGATAATTTCTCTGACATTTTGAAAAATCCTTCTCACAGCCAGCCAGCATGAACGCACCCAAGATGGTCATGATGACTCCAGAGACAGAGGCATATGCTGGCTGATTTAAAAGCATCGAAAAGATTCTAGATAATCTTGGCTCATTGTGCACGCAATGATCTAAATTTTCATGGAAAAAACCACCAAAAGTAAATAAATATTTATTGTTAAAATTACCATTTACGAATCTTGAGCATCCTCCTCAAAAGAGGTTGCTGGAGTGGTTCCTCAGCCTCCCTCTGATAGCAAAAGGTGAGTGACCAACAAATGATTCAGTTCAAATCTTAGACTCGACCCCCGAGAAGAGACCAGGCACCTCTAGATTCATGTAGTATATTCAGATTATCTTTACCACGAAAACCTCGAAATGAATGTCAAACTTCGCCTGAACCTGAACAAGTGGACGGTCATCATCTTTGCTTGGATTTGCATCGGAATCTGGCAGACGTTTTATGATCACTTTGCCGTACTATCAGACATTTCTGCTGGCACAGGTGATAATTATCAATTCTCGACGCAATTGATCTTTAATGCCACTGCAGGATTGGTCGGTTCCATTTTGGGAGGTGCCTTCCTAATCTTCTACATCGAAGAAGAGTATCAGGAAAAATCATATGGGTTCACCCTGCTATTGGTAGCCGCATCTTTCGTGGTGATTGTAGGCTTCATTACCTTCCTGTTGGGTGTACTTTTTGTTCCTATGTTGAGTGGCCATGCGCTGCAATCAGAAATCGGTTGGCAGGCATTTGAAGACTACATCAAAAATCCTGTTCATCTAAAAAATATTTTACTCTGGTCATTGGTGGTCTGTCTCACCCAATTTTTTATTCAGGTCAATAACAAATTTGGCCATGGTGTACTTATCGATTTTATCAAGGGCACCTATCGAAAACCTCGCAAGGAAAAGCGAATATTCATGTTCGTCGATCTAAAGTCATCTACGACCATTGCCGAAAAACTTGGCAATGAAAAATATCATGAATTATTAAAGGATTTTTTTCGAGATATCACGAATCCCATTTTGTACAATCTTGGAGAGATTTATCAATATGTCGGTGATGAAGTTGTAATTTCCTGGACCTTTAGAAATGGAGTTGAGGAGAAACGATGCATCGAATGTTTTTTTGCGATGCAATCATCCATTGAACGAAGGTCTCAGAAATACTTTGAGCAATATGGCCTGATACCAGAGTTCAAAGCTGGTATGCATTTTGGTAGGGTCACAGCGGGAGAAATTGGTGTAATCAAAAGAGAAATCACTTACTCCGGTGACGTGCTCAATACAGCCGCCCGGATTCAAAGTAAGTGCAACGAATTAGGCACTAATTTCTTAACATCCCAGAGCCTAATCGACCAACTCAAACCCTTGAAGAAATATCATCATAAATCTCTCGGTAAGATTTCCTTAAAAGGCAAAGAAAATGAGGTCGAACTATGTACGATTACTTGAGAGATCTTGAGTACAAAAGGAAATGTCTGCACTGCCACACAATCTACTTCTCCTTTGGCCATTCTTGGAAAAATTGGTCCAAGTAAAGCCTCATAAATTCATGCCGGTCGCTGGCTAATTTCCGACCCATTTCAGTATTCATCTTATCTTTTAACAATAATAATTTTTCATAAAAATGATGAAGGGTCGGTGCATTGCTCTTGGTATAGTGGTCATAGGAGTTGTTCATAAGCGGTTCTAGGGTTGGATCATGGATGGGACGATTTTTATGACCGCCATAACTAAAGGCACGTGCGATGCCAATCGCCCCCATCGCATCAAGTCGGTCGGCATCTTGTACGATACATAGTTCGGTAGTCTTCTGAATCTCGGTTTGGAAGGATTTCCGGTAGGAGATATTTTCAACTATATATAGCACTGCATCAATGACACTGCTGCTGACGCCCTGCTTTTGTAAAAATTCTGCTGTGATTTTGCCACCCTTCGATTCATCTCCATGGTGAAATTTGGCATCGGCTATATCATGGAGCAATGCCCCCAACTCGACGATCAATAAATTTGCCGGTTCCTGACTGGCAATCAATTTTGCATGCTGCCAAACTCGGAAGATGTGCCACCAGTCGTGCCCCCCTTCCGCACGATCGAGTCTATCTCGGACAAAGGTGACCGTTTTATCAATGATATCAGAATGCTTCAAACAGTAGCTTTTGAGTTGCGGCTAAACCTTTGTAAGAAAGTGACGAATACATAATATAAGATACCAATGGTGATGGAGACATCGGCAAGATTGAAAATACCCGTCCGAAATATTCCAAAGTCCATATGGAGAAAATCTGTGACCGATCCATAGAGCACCCGGTCAATTAGATTTCCGATGCCACCACCAATGATGAAAGCGAGACTGATCGCCATGTCACGTTCGAGTTTTTTATTACCGATTAATATGAGCAACATAAACGATAGGCCTAAAATCGGAAGACCCAACAGAAACAGCTTCTTCAGTGCCGGGCTCAGAGTTGACCCAATGCTCAAGAAAGCACCGGTGTTTTCAACTTTTGTAAGCAGCAAGTGATCTGGAATTAAGAATATCTGTTCATCGTAGTTCATTTGTGCTCGAACCATCTTCTTAGATATCTGATCACAACCGATGTTGGCAAAGATCAAGATCATCAAGACGATGGTCCGAAAATGTAAGAATCGATTCATTTCTTAAAGATAAATTTAATCTAAAGCGTGGATGTTTCCATAAGCCATATGATTACTAAAAGATCCCGACAAAATGCAATAATAGCTCCATTCAACTAACAAGATGCTCCAAAGTGCTCTTTGGTTTACCTGGCTTTGCTGAATGAATGGGTATGTACGCACCTGAAGTGATAAACCTGAAGTGTTAACCAAACACATTGATCAACACCACTTGACGCTCAGGTCTTGACATGAAGGCACCTTTTTAGGTATCTTGGATCCTCGAATCTTTGAATGATATCCATGTTTAACTATACACTGACACCCATCTTAGTTTGGACATCTCTGTTCCTGAATTTCTGCGCTACCCCGACCAACCCGAGCGTGGCACCGAGTATTGAGAAATCTTCAGGAATATTTCTGGCAAACCTGATGGAGCCCGACGTCACCAAATTTCAGATGATTCGCGATCAATTTTCTAAGCGCAATTCCGGCTATGATTTAGCATGGCTTACCCCTTCGAAGCAGGTTGGTGCTCAAGATCAAATGCGCACAATGTTTGTACAGACCGGGGGTGGAACCGCTGAACTCAGCTCTGGTGAACGCTCAAAGATATCGGTGGGTGACATACTTCTGCTAAGACCCGGTACGAGCATCAAGACCGACAGCCTAATCTCATATCTGAGTTTTGTCGTTCCTGAAATGCCCCATGATACTATCCCCGTATTCATTAGACCAGACTGGGACGAAAAAATCACCGACACACCAGGTGGCTGTGCCACCGAGCACGGAGCCTATCGTCGAATCCTACTAACATGGCTGGGAAAGGTTGGTCCCTACCTCTATCACTCCCTGAATGCCCATCGAGTAAGGATCATGGATTCATTCACCCACTACCATCCCGTGGAAGGTGGTTTCGATGAGTTTTATCTCGTCCAGATGGCATTGCCCGAAGCTCGCCTGATCAGTTCACCGTATGTCGATGAAATTGAAAATTTTGAAGATCTCAACCAAACTGAAGCAAAAGACCTATTGACTGTGACACCCCTGGAGGTCGGTGATCTAGTTTACATACCACGTGGTGTGGCACATCGGGGTATCGGTGGGGTCTTGGCTCAGGTAATTACGGTGCCCGGATTTAAACCGAAAGCAGAAATCGGATTGGATTATCACCTGCGAAAATTGAATTCACACTTACAACTCAATGGTGCAGATGCGCTTCCATATCATGCGGATGCTTCTGATCGAATCGTGATAAAGTAGACCTAGAAAAACCACCGGATGAATGTAACTTTTTGCCAGATCCTGGCGTCTTTTATGCAAATGATCAAATATAATTCGACAATGAGACGACTACTTAGTACCCTCGCTTTAGTAATGATCTTTGCAGGTATGATCCTCGCCCAAGCTCAGCGAAGCGAATCCGAACCTCAAAAAACAGAGGAGAAGTCAATTAATAAAGAATGGCAAGAGGCCATCCGAACTGCTGAAGAGGCACTGAGAGACATCGAAATTCCTGATATTGATGTCGATCAAATCATGGAGGATGTGAAAGAGGCCATGCCCACTCGTGATGAGATCGAAGATTATAAAGAAATAGTAGCGGACGCTGTGAGTGAGCTGAAAGACATCGATCTATCTGGATTGGAGGAAGCCCTCTCTGAGCTGAGATATGAGTTGGGTGAAATCTTTAAAGATCACGATTGGGAGCATCGTGACAAAAAGAAGAAGGACGGACCAAAAAAGGATGAGCACAGAGAGTAATTGCAATAAATAATTGCCTTAAGTCTAAGCGGTGCTTGGTCACGCATCTACCAGTGATAGCTAAATGCTAGGCACGGCCAATTTTCTCCGATCCCAACAACGGTAGATTTAATCTAGATATCCCGAAAGTGTCTGTACATATTGCCTGACAAATTCATGCTTACGCTTTAACCGATATTGCATCACCCAGCGCGGATGTGGTAGTGGAACGACGGAATCAAAATAATTCTTTTCGTTGTTTAATGCTTTGAGAAATTTGAAGTTCTTTCCCTGACCCATGCTGAAGGCAACGCGATTGCTAACTCCAAAGGATAGGTGTTTTTCCAAATTTTCTTCAATTAAGGGAAGTACTGATTGAGTTAACTCTTTACTGTCATAATAATTAAAATTCTTTCCATCCTTTACGAATCCAAGAGGACAGACCGAGGTAATGTAAAATGATTTGTAGAAAATGTCAGGACCACCTAGTGCTGAAATAAAATCATAAACAAAAACGGAAGATAATTCCTGGCGTTTTTTAAAATTATTTTTAATCATACAGGTTTCCTCGAGTCGAATGGGATCCGTAAACGGAGTGCCAGTGATGCCCGCTCCAAAGCGTCCAGGGTTAATTCCGAAAAGAGCCAGCCGTTCCCCTTGGTCAGAAAAGTACTTCCTAAAAAATGCTTGCATCGCCCCTACGACCTCTTCTTGATCGTACGGGTACAGCCATTCTACCCCGGAGGGGATCTCTAAATTAGGCTTCAACCGAAGATGGTAATTGAGGATCTTTTCGGCAAAACTATTTCGATCATTAGCCATAAGAACGATGGATAGGTCTAATAAGTACTAATCAAATAATGTGCAAACTAGAAAGCCTGCAGGGGAGTTGCAACAGGTACCAGGATCCAAAAATCGAACCCGAAAATGATGTTCTTCAACTTTGAATCGACATTCTTCAATCTTTCTTGACGCAGTGGCCTTAGATCTACCAGTAGCCACGGCTCGGCTTCTCTTTTGTCAGTGAGCGCAAATTGAAAATGTGGGTCCAAATCTTCCCATTGATCAAAAGACTGATTGCCCCGGAGAGGATTGTGAGATTCCCCTTTCAAACCATTAAATAAAATATGAATGGATTTCATTCCATTTTGCAAGGAGAGTTCATGAGCTAAATTTCCCAAGTCAAAAACATTAACCGATGTCAAACCACGCTGCATATGGTTGGAACCGAATTTAAATAATACTTTGGGGAGAGGTTCGCCACCGACGACAGCCGAATGATAATACCTGTAAAAATTCTCTTTCATTAAATTGATACGCAATTCATTATTTTCATAAATTCTTCCGTCAAACCAAGCTTGATAGATTTCCCTGGTCTTTCGCAAATGTTCGATGATCTCAGATGCCAATAGATTTTCTTCTGTGGGAAACACTTTGTCAAGTGCCTGATAATCCTCCTCGGTCAACTGAAATAAAATCACTTCATCAAATTTGCCCGACTTCATGGCATTGTTAATTTTCATCCTACCCTGTTCATAGTACTGTTTCGCCAGCGCCCTTGCTTCATCGTTTGGTGCGATATCCATAAGTTTGCCGAAAAGTGATCGGGGTTCAACGATGAATACCTGATCCAGACCCCAATAGTCATTCCCCTCCTGATCTAGGGCATTGGCCAACATGGAAAAATCATTTTTATTATTATAAAACGGAATAGAAAATGGCAGGTGCTGGTCTAATGCCATTAAAGAATCTTTCCCCATCTTAACCTTTTTTTCCAGTTCTTCTGCCATAAAAGGACTCACTTCGAGTGCCAGGTGCCGATATCCTTCTCGTTGCGCCATGGCATACAAACGATCGCTAAATTGTCCGACTTCAACAATGCCATGCTGTTCGCCGATTAAAACAAATTGACTTCCTATGACTGCATCCTGCAAAATCGATGTACTCTTGCCAGGCACCAATCCACCTTTAGAGATCATGAGATCATGGGTATGGTCTTTGATCAATAAAGCAAGACTGGTATCGATCTGAGCTAAGCCTATGGATGGAAGGAGAAAGCTCAGAAAGGTTAAAAACTTTTTCATGGATATATTGTTTTTCAGCGGGTAGATCTCAACCTCAAAAAAGTCATAGCTCTGTCCAATCATGTTGCTTCATTATATAGAAGCAAATCTATCTCGATAACACATTTACTAAATAGATTGCGAATTACTACATTGGTCGAGATCTAAACATACATGCAATGTACCTAATCGGATACGATATCGGAAGTTCTTCTATTAAAGTTGCTCTGGCAAACATTAAGACGGGTGAGAAAATTGGAGTCGTGCAGAAACCGGACTCGGAAATGCCCATTCATGCACCGAAACCCACCTGGGCCGAGCAAGATCCGGAAGACTGGTGGCAGTATGCATGCCAGGCCACTAGACAATTACTCGCTCAGACAGAGGTCACACCTGACCAGATCAAGGCCATTGGAATTGCCTACCAAATGCATGGTTTGGTGGCCATTGACCGTGCGGGAGCAGTGATCAGACCAGCTATTATTTGGTGCGACGGTCGAGCGGTGGACGTTGGTGATTTGGCATTTGAAGCCATCGGTCCTCAATATTGCTTGTCCCGACTGCTTAATTCTCCAGGCAACTTCACGGCCAGCAAACTGAAGTGGCTTCAAGAAAATGAACCTGAAAAATACCAGCAGATACACAAAGTAATGTTGCCTGGCGACTTTATGGCTTACAAAATGACTGGTTTGGCCCGCACCACGGTCACTGGGTTGTCTGAGGGAATTTTTTGGGATTTCAGGGCGCATTCGATCTCGGGCGAACTACTTAATCACTTTGGCATCAGCGATGCACTGATTCCGGAAATCGTGGAAAATTTTGTTGATCAGGGAAGGTTGCAGCATGATGCTGCCGCTCAACTTGGTTTAGATCCAGGTACCCCGATCACTTATCGTGCAGGTGACCAACCGAATAATGCCATGGCCTTGAATGTGCTTAACCCCGGTGAAGTGGCTGCCACGGGAGGCACCTCAGGTGTAGTCTATGCCATCGTAGATGGGGCTACCTATGATTCGAAATCACGAGTCAACGGATTTGCGCATGTGAATCATAAAAGAGATCAAGCCCGTATTGGCATATTATTGTGCATCAACGGTGCCGGAATACAATATGGTTGGATAAAAAATAACATCGCCCCCAAGGGATTGAGTTACACGGACCTTGAAAAGGAGGCTCAAAAAGTCGGTGTGGGTTCCGATGGATTGGTCATCACATCATTTGGCAACGGACCCGAGCGTATTTTTGAGAATAGAAATCTGGGCGCACATGTGCATGCACTTGATTTTAATCGTCATGGCAGGGCACATCTATATCGAGCCACGCTTGAGGGTATTGCCTTCGCATTCGTTTATGGCATCGAAATCATGCAAGAGATGGGACTCGTTCTTGAAGTCATCCGTGTGGGAAACGACAATTTATTTCTTTCTGATATTTTCTCTCAAACCATCGCCAATTTAACTGGAGCGAAAATCGAAATGTTGGATTCAACCGGAGCAGTAGGCGCTGCTTTAGCTGCCGGTGTGGGCGTTGGAGCATATCATTCGATTGAGGAAGCGCAAGCAAAGACCAAAATTATTAAGAATGTGACCCCGGACGATGATATTGCGGCGTATAAACATGCCTATGAGCGTTGGAAGGAAATGCTGCAAAATCTACTCAGCAGCGATGGCTAATTAATCCACCCCATACTCTATGAGATGGCGTCCAGCAGGATCACGTACCAAGACAGATTTAATGAGACCTCGCCCCTGAAATTTAGCTCTAATACCTGCAAATTTACCCATGGGTTGTTGGTAAGCTACGGATTGTACCAGTTGGTCATTTAAATAAATCCTTGCCCGAAATTCTGAAATCTCACAGCGCACCCTCTGGACCTGGGAGTAGTCACAACCAAGCGTCGTCATATCCTGGGTTTTTCCACTTATTAGAACCTCGCCTACCCTCAGACGTAGATCACCCACACAACCTTTGATGGCCAAGGGAATGACAACTCGACCCGAGGTACCTACTAGAATTATGCTAGTGAAGCGGCAAGCACCACGTCCTCCCGCTTGCGTATTTTGCAGAGCAATATCTAAGGTCAAGTCATCAACATTTACTCCCTCAAAAGCCTGGATATAGTGGTACGTGATCGACGGTAATTGGGTTTGATTGGCTGCGATCTCATCGATTGCATTATCCCTGATTAAGAGGCGACCATTTAGCAAATCACTTTCTCGAAAATAGATCGGAATTGGTTCTGTATCAATGGTTCCGAGCCACCCCTTTGTGGCGATGTAAACATCGGTTTCTTCTACGATCTTGTCATCGACAACTAGTTTGGCGTGCCAGTAACCTGGTAAATAGTACGTCGAACTCATCGTATTTCCCGCAGGATTGATGGGAAAGCGTAAGCGCTTATCCCAAGTTTGCTGGATTTCAAATTTATCACCGTTCAGTCCAGCAAGATCATACTTAAATACAACGGTGTTTGGCACATCATCACTGGTTAGAGTAGAGGTTAATCTATTTTGGATACTAGGTCTTCTTTCATGATGGACGCTGGGCACACTCTCCTCCTTACCATTCGGAAAAACAATCCACATAGCGACCAGTCCCACCAGAATCAAAACAATGAACGAAACAATCCACCGGAGGGATGAGAACCACCGCTGGGTTAGTTTTTTCCCACCATGGCTGGGCTCACCAACTTTCTGAACAACTGTCTTTATACTGATTTGATTGCGGTAATTGGCCCAATTTTCAAATCCGAGAAATTGTGCCAATGCATTTAACGTACTGTTGCTCGGAGTACTCGCATAAGGTAGTTTGCCCCAAACACGCTTTAGCGTATTGGCGCTGAGTTTCACCTCAGTTTTTCGAAATATTCTTTCTGCAAGATCCACAAATTCGCCGTGCCTCCATTCAGTGGCATCTCCCCAATGTAAGGACTCCTCAATCGCTCGTCTACAACGATCCAGTGCCTCCGATTCTGAAAGTGGATTTAGGGTGGTTTTATGGGAATGTCGCATTGTATCAACTTGTACGAGTTTGTAAAAACCTGATCATCAAATAATTAGTAAAGAACCCGAAGGTGCAGTAATTCGCAACTAAATCTAAATATTAATCAACAAGGATGTGAAAATTTGCAGTGATCGGACTTAAATTTTGACGGTAAGGAAAGCTCGAGTCAAATTATTCCATTTTTTCGTGCTGAAGACCCGGGCAATCTGGTGCCGATCTCACTACCTCTGTTTCCGATGAGAACATTGCACCTCGGCCAAGCAGATAAATCAAACTCAGAAATCATTGGGGTGGCTACCAGTTATGGCAATCGTAGAATAGGTAAGTTTATTATTGCAATACAGTTTCCCAGTATTTGGGAAATTTCAGCCACCCCACTTATCGATAATTTCTACGGTTTAGTTTTTTTCTCTTGCGGTAATTTGGTACCAATGAAAGGAATACCACTCTTAGCAATCCTGGCATTGTATTCCTTAAGTTCTTCACCTTGTAAGCGAACCCAAACCGTTTTCTTTCGCTGCCAGATACCCAGTACTTCGTCGGCACGTATGGTCTGTCCTTGCGTCACAGGAGGATAGGAATTTTCGATGATGCTCTGAATGTGGCGAATTTTTGCATCCAATTGGTTAGGAAAATTGATCACATCCTGAAAAGTTTTTTGTTTTTTTTGCACTAAGCTGGTTTCTAGTGAATCAATTTTAGAAATAATTTCCTTGCCGGTATTTAGCAACGATGTGTCTGCGGCTAATTCCACCCTGTTGTTCAAGTCACTAATCTGAGTCTTGACAAACCTGAGCGCCTTGACGGTTTCCGTCAAGTCTTTGGCCGCTTCGTCCAAACGAGCCAGCCAAGTCCTTTTTTCAATAAATGCCGCTTCGTCAATTTCCAACCGCGGATCATCTTTGACCCTAAAAGTGGAGCTAGTGGTGTCTTTTCCCACAACCATTGAGAGATGATATGTTCCAGCTCCAACCTTTGGACTCCCATTCCCACCTAAGGTGAGTAAACCCTTGATGGGTTCTACACCATCTGGCTCGAGATTCCAGACTAATTTATTGAGACCCTTTTTCAAGTCGATTTTCTTCTTTTTATCCTCCTCCCGATTGGAAAATGATTTAATCATTGAACCTTCGTGATTAAGGACCTGAACCTGGATCAACTGAGTATCTCGGTCTTCGGGAATAAACAGATAACTGGTCATTCCATAGTCCGGATTCGTTCCCAGTTGCTTTAATTTGTCATTCCTGCCACCTCCCCACAGAAAAACATCAGGGATCGGAAATAACTCGACCTGACTTTCAGAATGCTCTAGGTCCCATTGCTGAATCGGGGTAAGGTCATCTAAGATCCAGAAAGCTCTGCCCTGGGTTGAAACGAGTAAATCATTGTGATGAACCATCATATCGGTAATGGGCACTACCGGGAGATTCATTTGACTCCGGTGCCATTGTTCACCATTATCGAATGACAGGTAAAGCCCCGTTTCGGTTCCGGCATAGAGTAAATCAGGCCGGACCGGATCTTCACGAACCACTCTGACATGGGCTTCTTCATCAATACCCATCGATTTGGTTTGCCAGGTCTTTCCAAAGTCTTCAGTGATGAAAATATAGGGTGCAAAATCATTGAACTTATAGCGGTTGAAGGCAATGATCGCTTTGCCTGGACGGTGTGGACTCACCTCAATACTATTTACCATGCCCTCCCCCATGGCAGATGGAGTGATATCTTTCCAGCTTAAACCACCATCTTGGGTGACGTGTACGAGTCCATCATCCGAACCTACCCAAAGAACGTCAGCCTGGTGCGGTGACTCGGCCACATACATAATGGTGTGATAATTTTCTCCTCCGGCACCTTCATTGGTAATTGGTCCACCACCCCAATATAATTTCTCCTCGGTATTTCGGGTAAGGTCTGGGCTCACTTCTTTCCAGCTGAGACCCCGATCATTCGTCTTCAACAATTTATTTCCAGCATGATAAATCACCTTCTTATCGTGTTGCGACATAATAATTGGTGCGTTCCAATTAAATCTGTATTTCATATCTAGGGGTCGCTCGCCCAACCCCAATGTGGTATAGGCCATCACATCCTTAGACACTTTCAATTTAGTATCATACTCCGTAATAATACCCTGGTAACATCCGGCATAAACATATCGAGGATCATCTTTGTCAAAAGCGGTGTAGGCACTCTCACAACCTCCTACCCGATAAAAGTCTGTATAGGCAATACCACTCTGATGAGAAGCATTCGGAATGGCTACTGTCGAATTGTCCTGCTGCCCACCATATACATAATAGGGAAAGCGATTATCTGCATTGATTCGATAGAATTGCGCCGTGGGTTGATTTTGCTGAGTAGTCCATGTCTTACCACCATTAAAAGAAATATTAGCACCACCATCATTACCATTAATCATAATCTGGGGGTGATTGGGATTTATCCATAGATCGTGGTTATCTCCATGTGGTGTGGGAACTTGTTCAAAGGTTTTGCCTCCATCAATGGACTGCATGAACGGGGCATTGAGCACCATCAGTTTATTGGGGTTTTGCGGATCGGCAAAAACATGCATGTAGTACCACGACCGCGTACGAAGAATTCTTTCCTCATTGACGAGTGACCATGATTTGCCGGCGTTGTCACTACGATAGAGACCACCTTGATCTGACTCAATGATCGCAAACACCCGACTAGATTGAGCTGGGGATACAACCACACCAATCTTGCCCATTAGTGAATCGGGCAGGCCCTCAGATAATTTCACCCAGTCATCACCGCTATTGGTTGATTTCCAAATGCCACTCCCCTTGCCCCCACTTCTCATTTTCCATGGCAAACGCTGATGATCCCAATAGGCTGCATACAATATTCTGGGATTATTTGGATCCATACTAAGGTCAGAAACTCCACTACTGGAGTCGACATAGTGTATCTTATCCCAGTGCAAGCCCCCATCTTTAGAACGATAAATACCGCGTTCTTCGGTAGGCATATAAGGACTTCCCTGTACAGCAACATACACTAGATCCGGATTATCTGGATGAACACGAACCTTTGAAATCTGCCGAGCGTTTTTGAGACCTAGATGCTGCCAGGTCGCACCAGCATCGGTAGATCGATAGATACCATCACCATGAGATGTCATGACTCCCCTAATCGGAGCCTCCCCCATGCCGACATAAACTACATTGGGATCAGAAGGTGCAACCGCAATTGAACCTACGGATCCGGTCTTGAAAAAACCATCGCTCACATTATTCCAGGAAGCTCCGCCATCCCCTGTCTTCCAAACCCCACCTCCCGTAGACCCAAAGTAGTAGGTCATGGGATCTTGGATGACACCACAGACCGTAGTGACTCTCCCTCCACGAAATGGACCAATGTTACGCCAGGACATTCCATGAAATAATGAATCGTTAAAGGTGATGACGGGCTCGGGTTGGGTTTCTAACCCTTTCTTATTCCTTTGTGCCCCAACCGAAGACGAAAGGGTCAAAAGGGCAATAAATACGGTAAGCTTTTTCATGATAAATCGTATTCTACATTAATTAAGGTGCTACAATAATAAATATCGAGCATGAGCAACCTCTGATGATCTAACTCTCAAATTCTCTACGCACAATCTCGCTCAATGTCTTGTATCCAAGTCGTCTGCCACAGATGATCAGAACGATATTTTTCCCAATAAACCGGCTTGCATTTCTCCTGATATAGGCCAAAGAAAGGGCTGCTGCTCCCTCAATAATCATTTGATTGTTCTTGAGCATGTATTTAATTTCACGGGCAATTTCCTCCTCTGAAATGAGTGCCCACTCATCTACCAATTGAGCTGCTATACCAAACGTAATTGCACCTTGCTCCATCCCCCCAGCAGTGCCATCAGAAAGGGTAGGTTTGGTGATATCTTCGGTCAAGATCGACCCCTGCTCCACCGATCGTACCATTTCAGGGCTATTTACTGGCTGACACCCAATGATCCTGATGGTCGATCGGTGTTTTTTTAGGTAGGTGGCAATGCCACTAATAAGTCCTCCTCCTCCTACCGGCACAACCACCGCATCGATATGATGCAATTGTTCCATTAATTCCAGACCGATGGTTCCTTGACCAGCGATGATGTCCACATCATTATATGGATGCACAAGTAAATAACCTTTCTCCTCAGCCAGCTTTCGACAATAGATTTCGGTGTGCAGACTATTTTCACCCTGAAGCTCATAGGGAACTTCGAAGGACTTAATGAAATCAAGTTTAGACGGTGACACCGAGGTGGGCAAAAAAACCTTACCCCGTAGTTTGAGTTCACTCAGGGCCGTACAAAAAGCAGCGGCATGATTACCCGTCGATGCCGCAACGAAAAATCCGTTCGTACGATCTGTCTCGGAAAAAGAAAGGATCTTATTAAATGCTCCCCTCGCCTTAAAGGAGCCACTAACTTGTTGATTCTCCAACTTCAAGAAAATCTGTACACCTAAGGTTTGGCTCAGTTTTCTCTCAAGCATAATAGGTGTTCGATGGATAAAACCTTCAATCCTCTGGCCTGCTCTTTGAATATCCGACACTAGCACAAATGGGCCATTTTTTTAATTAATTTCTCCGGATGCTTTAATCACTTCGATGTGCTAAATAAAGAGAGAATTATCGAAAATTAATTAGTGCCGTCAAAATACTAGTACGACCTTGGTCTAGTCTAGTCCAAATTGGTCTGATTACGCCGTCATATGCGCTTATATTGTTATAGTCGCCAAAGAAGACACCTGTATCTGCTTGAAATGGCTCGCTACTGACCTTGACATTTTTAAAAGATTTACCACCATCAAAAGAATATGCCAGGTAAACATCGGTCATGGTTCCTGACAATCCACGGCGGTCATAAAAAATGATATATAAAGCTCCTGTAACAGGATCACAAGACATCCAGGTGAAAAACTGATGGCTGCCCGGTGAATCGTCGTTGACTCGAAGTGGCTCGCTCCAGTTGGCACCTCCATCTGATGACTTTACCAGCATCACATCTGTATCATCCGATCCATTCGATTGATCGCAATAATTGATGTAGATGTTCCCTCGATGGGGACTGTTGCTAAGATCTGTCGCTGTCACGGGCATCCCATTGGCTCTGCCAAGACCAGGAATGGCTATATCCCATCCTCCCTCCTGAGGTGCTGCGATAATGTCTTGGTCTAACCAAGTTTCCCCCTGATCTAAAGAGCGATCAAAATAGATTTTCTCATCATAGGCCCAGGCAACATAGACTTCTCCATTTGGCCCCACCGCGGGTACGGCTCCTTCCGGAGTCAAGTCGCTATCAATACAATTACCATCGTGCTGATTAATTGACTTCGCGTCGGACCAGGTCGCGGCTCCATCAGTTGACTTAGCAAATAGGATTCGACTCTTATCATTGACATCGGTGCTACCATATTTGTCAAACTCAGTCCAAGTCATATAGATGTCATTGGATTTAGGATCAATGGCCAACCAGTGTTTGTCTTGGTCTGCCGGAGGCCGGTGGCCAGCATAGCTCCCTTCATTCCAAGTCTTCCCTCCATCGATCGATTTTTGCACAACGATGCGATCCAACCAAGAATCGCTCGATCGACCCTGCCCTGATGGATCAGCAAGGTGCGCGAAGTAAAAGTGGCCACTTCGGTCTGCTGTGATGACGGGATCGCCAAAGACGCCGTAGGGCGATTCGACGACCTTCAGAGTCCAGGTCTTACCACCATCGTGAGAGTAACAAATCTTATTGAGCACAATTCCAGCAACCATCTGCTTCGGATCTTGAGGACTGACAAAAATGGAAGGTTCACAAGGCTGATAGGGGGCCATGGTGGAATTGTCATCAATTACGACATTTTGAAATTCCCTATCAAGAGCCAACTTATTAAGACGATCCAGTTTAGATTGGCAGGAAAGTAGTGAAAAGCCAATGAGTATGATGGGTGCAAATAGATCTTGCTTATTCATAAGACGATCCGAAAGATCGCAAAAAAAAACAGCTTATAAATGCCGCAAAAAAGTAGAGGTTGGTTTCCGAAGAAACACAACCTCTTGCTATGAAATGAAACCCGTTAATCTTTGCCGCCAAGTTTGAAGTCAATTTGCAAAAAACTGACTTGCAGTCAAGGTCGACGAGGATTTGCAGTGCTAGCAACTTTTTACTCGCCCCAAAGCAAGCAAAAAGTAGAGGTTGATTTCCGAAGAACTCAACCTCTTGCTATGAAATGAAACCCGTTATCGTTTAGGTTTGGGGGCAGTTAAGTGATTTTGAAGCGGGGGAACCTCGATTGGCTTACACTAACCCTTAAGTCAAAAAGTCTGCCAAAAAGTGCTCTGGATACGGCGTGAATTCACCCGCGAAAACCCAGCAGATAATTTCCTAATGCGTAAGGCCTTGATCAGGAAGTGGGAGGAGCAAACCACGTGGCAAACTTTTTTTGAAATATTTTTCCTTACTATATGTGCATACATAGATCCAGCTCACTAATCGGATTGATAGCGACAGAAGTATGATATCGTGCTCCTACCCAAGCTGAGTCATTTGACCCGATTTGAATCACCTCCATCCTTTCATCGATCTATGGTGCCTATAAATGCAAGGAGTGAAATCACATAGATATCATCGGAGATTCGTAGTCGGGATGCAAAACTGCATGCCATCCACCCAATGTAAAAATTGAAGACCTTCAAAATGATAAATGAACGCGTATATCCAGTAAGAAAGGGATTTAATCAAGTGTACAGATTGCCATATAGATTCGCCCTGCCGCTCAGCGCTGTAAGCCTTTTGGGCCTTCTCTGGTGAGGGATCCAGTGCTAAGGTCCTGTTACAAAGATCAGCACCGATGATGACAAGAGGGATCCTCTGGTCGGGCGACACCAGGCAAATTCAATCAACTTTCTCAAAAAAAAATGGGCACCGAATTCAGTCAAATATGTGGTTTTGCATTTAGACATTCGTCTTCTAAGTGCAAGGGTTATTAAGTATATCAATTGTAAATACACTCAAAACTTTTCGACGCCCAGCACCCATTACCCCCATCACGATCATTCCGTGAAATTGTCTAGATGAAGAAAGGAGCCGAACTTAGTTCGCTCCTTTTTTTATTGTGTGACCGGGCACAATTCTTTCAACTTTTTTTGAAGAAGTGGGCGATAGGCATTGTTTTTGTAATTGTAGATCTGAAAGTCATTCCCCCAGGAATAAGTTACTCGATTAGACTTGCGAAGTTGCATAGAAAAGGACCAGCACTGAGTCATCCCGGACTCGATGCACACGAGATAAGCCCCATCTATTTAAGCAAATTCGAATAGGAAGAAATTACCTTACTGTTAAAGCCTTGTCATTTAATGTTGACATAAACAGTAAACCTAATTCCTGCCACAATCTCGGTGGACTCGAGGTGAGTCCGCTCGTGCATTGTCTCAGGCCATGGTATTTTTTGGTGAATGAGCAGAGAATACACTCAACACCAGTTTCAAATGAGGGGTTGGTTAATTAATCAACCCTTTCATTTTTTATCGTAGTAGGGTGAGGGTCCCAGAGTGAGAATGCGCCATTCCATTCGTTTCCGTGATCATGTAATAAACATATACACCCGAGGGAACCATCGCTCCCTGTGCGAGACCATCCCAACCTGACCAATTGTCTAATTCTTGATTTTTGGTGAAGTAAAGTCGATTACCCCAGCGATCAAATATCTCCAATGTCTGTACAATCGTGTTCTGACCTACTGCCCCAGGCTTAAAAAAATCGTTTACCTGGTCGCCATTCGGTGAAAATCCGGTAGGAATAAATACTGTGCAATTGATCAGCTCAAGGGTCACCTCCTCCTTATAGGTTCCGCAACGATGGTCAATCGTAAATCCATAGGTTCCGCTGGCATCGACTTCAAGGAAAGGCAAGTTCGATCCATCTGTCCAGCTAAAGTCAAACTGTGTTAGCATTCGATCACCAAGTTGCAAGGCCACACCTTCACAGAGCGCACGATCCGGGCCCAGCAAATTATTCAATGCATCAAAAAAAGTGATTTGCATGGTATCGCTGGAAAGACAAGTTTCACCCATGCCCTCCAAGAAATAAGCCCCGCTTTTACTAATCGTCTTTTTGCTACTTAATTCTCCAGTATTCCATCGCATGGTTGATGCAAAAGGTTGATCGCTCAGATCAATACTCAGTTCTTCACCTTGGCACAAGACGGTATCGATGTCAAAATTGTGAACGTGAAGATCAATCTGTACTCGAAAATCCTCCTTCCACTTCAAACCGCAATCGTCTGTCACCACCACTTGATAGGAGGCGTCCTGATCCAGGACGATTTCCGTTGTGCGAGAGAATGGGCTCTTAAAGGCGATCCCAGGGACCCACTCGTAGGTTCGTCCTTCCATCTCAGAAAAGAGGACGATCGTATCTCCCGGACATTTGCCGCTGATGAAAACGGTGTCTAAGATACTCTCAACCAGGTCCGGACAAACCTCTATGGACTCAGATGATGCTCCAAGTCCCGCTGTGCAGCCCCAATGAAACGGTTGGAGAAGCGCAATTACCTCATCTGAAATTGTGTACCGCAACCGTTCCTGGCAGTCAAAAGAAGCCACTAGAATTTTGTCGTCCGCATCAAATTGGATGCGCAACCAGTGATCCTGGCATCTATCAATGAGTGTTTTTGATGCCGACAGTTCTACCGGTGGAAGTGTGTTTTCTTTCGCGTTGTGATCCAAATTTCCATTTAAGAGGATGGCTAGGTGATCAAAATTCGGATCGCCATCCTCAAGATTTTGGTCAAGGTCGACCTCGATGATTAGCGATGGACTGAGATCCAATGCCCCCAATCTTCCTTCGTAATTACCAACAAAAGCGCCGGTTGGTTGGAGGGCAAATGACAATCCATCGACATCCTCAGCACAACTGAAATTTAAGCGAAAGATCAAGTCAAAATCAGCATCAAAGTCAAATTGGTCGATCGTCCAAAAGGTGCCGCTTAAGAAGTTGTCGGTTGATCGAAATTCAATGCATTGGGTATTGATAAACCTAGCTGCGCCATTGGTCGATAATTCCTGCGCCTGACCAACTGCTCGAATCCAGATCAGACAGCCTATGAGGAAAAAGAAACTGCGCATGCCACAAGATATCCCTTACCACATTGAAAAAAAGCTGTGTTAATGACAGAAAGGTTTTTTTAGCATCAACGGTTTGTGCTCTATTGGGTTTTAATCACCGTGTTTTGTTTTCTAACCACAGCAGGTGATCCTTGGAGGTGCGCCAATGTCGTAGTGTTGTTTCTGGAACGTGGCCAGGACCAAGTGCAAATGAGCCGATGATGACATCTTGATCTCCGTCTCGGTCGATGTCTCCCACATCCATCACCATCCATCTGCCAGCCCCGCTATGGTGAAATCCAGAAGGTTGAAAATCGTTCCCTCCAACATTTTCAAAATAGATGATGCTTTGGTCCAACCTTCCATAGTCTGGGTAAAAAGCAATGGCAATCAGATCCTGGTCACCATCCAAATCGAAATCATTGACCAGAATTTTATAGGCACCATGCATCGGGAAGAAGAATGACTCTTGCAGCTTAAAGCCTCCTTCGTTGAGAAATACTCTAATTCCATGATAAGGCTTAAGGACTTGGCTACCATCACTATTGTCTCCGTTGGACAGGACTAGATCCAGGTCTTGATCATGGTCCATATCCACAAGTTGAAAGTCGGTTGAGCCAAAAAGGGGATGAAATCTCAACAAAGTATCGACATCAAAATTTCCCAAACCATCGTTTCTAAAAAGTTGGATTCCTTCATCACCCTGAGCAAAAAGTACGATGACATCCTCATCACCATCCTTTTCCACATCGAGGCAATGAAGCTTGATGGCTCCAGGTTGGTGGACGAGTGGTATTTTTTGATAGGTCGTTCCGGTATTGTGGTACCAAGAAAGGCTCCCTACCAAATTTCCAAACCCACATACCACGATATCGTCTAGCCCATCATGATCAAAATCTGCCAGCTGAAAATCTACCGGTCTGGTCAATTCTTCAAACACTACGGCGCGCTGTGCGAATGAATTCAAATCGGTCATGACGATGGCTCCAGCCGGCAGGTCTTTTGGGTCCAAAACGCCCACATCTAAAAGCAATAATTGATTGATATCATGAAGTCGCACCGACTTGACTATGGGATTGGTCAATTGGCTAAAGTTTTTGATTGAGAAAGATTCATCTAGCTCTGCAATAAATCCGTTGATGTCACCCACATAAAGGCGGTGATTCACGGTATCGAAGTCCAACATACATATGGCAGGGAAACCTCCTAAACTGGGTGAAACCAACCTTTCATTAAATACGCTGTTTTGGGGCAGATCACGATCTGGTAAGAGTGGCAGGGAATCGGGAGCCAACTGCAAAATGTATGCTTCAATTTTTTGCCAATTCGTATCACTTATCAGGGGTTCATCCGGGAATATGTCAGCTGCGCCAAGGTATAATCCTTCCTGCAAACCCTTACCACGATAGGGGTCCTCTCCATCATATCTGAGACCCATGAAATGACGCATTGAGGGTAAAACAGATTGCCAAGATTTCTTATCCAGTAACTGTGGCTCCGGAAAGACATGACAATCGGCACAGTACAATTGGGCCACACCCTCGGCCGACAGTCCCTTGGCTTCTTCTTCTTTGGACTTTTCAGCTTCCAAATTTGACGCACAGCCGGTGAGCATAAACACTAAGAGTGCGAACCATAAAATCGCATCTTGTTGGCTACAGCGGTAGGTCATTGGCATCGAGTGTTTTGACCGTTTCTCCTCGGGTATTTACGAAAACCAATTTCTTGATCGTAGGATTAAGCCTAATAGATCTACTAGAATGAGACATGAATGAAGATCCATAGGGAAACTCACATAGCCTGGTCTGGCCTCCCGCCAAAGTCAACTGCACTTTGCTCACCCCATCAGGCACCTCGACGAGTTTCGCCTTCTGAGCTTCTTTGTATTTATGTACCCTCAATGAATCCTTGTTTTGAGAGGCGAGAATCAAATCATCTTTTTCGGTATTTAGCATCACCAGGGCACGTGCATCTCCTGGGACCATAAAATTGCTTTTCTGCGGAGAAAGTGGTTTGAAAGTAAAGTCTCCGGTGCCGACCATTACTAAGCCATTGAGTGCATCTGCCCTACCTTGTTGCACCTCCATGCCATGATCATTACCAACTAGAATGATATCAAGTAATTCATCTTCATTAATGTCCATAGCCATCGATCCATAGATCGGAGCCATCTGAGCCATCGGGGGGAGTGGATGCAAGACAAACTGGCCATTTCCCCGGTTCTCAATGATGCTTGACTTTAGAAAGTTCGCCTTCAAAATAAGGGCATCTGCCATTTCCTCATGGGAAAACATCTCAGGTACGGTCGCCTCGCCAAAAGCTCCATACGTATTGTATTTCTTCCGGATGCCAACGAATTGCTTAATTAAATCTTGGCGTGGATGATAGAGAAATTCATGATACTCGCCCATCGAATCCAACCAATAACAAGAAATTAGGGGATCGATACTTCCGTTGGCATCAAGATCCTTGGCATAGATGCGCAATGGCTGATCGGAGTTGCACTGAAAATATAAGTTTTGTCCATAATTCCCAGCGATGTAGTCGATGTCGCCGTCATTATCCAGGTCGGCTGGAGAAAGACTATTCCACCAACCAAGTGCATCCTGTACACCGGTACTTGCTGTTACATTTTCTAATTTTCCCTCTTGATTGGCAAGGAAGGTGATGGGCATCCATTCACCAGCGAGAATTAAATCGGGTTGATCATCGCCATTAAAATCTGTCCATAGCGCGTCACTTATCAACCCCGGCTTCAGTAGGTCAGGTGCTCTATCAGCCGTTACATCTCGAAAGGAAAGCCCCTCAGAATCACTCTCGTTGAGGAGTAGATAAGATCGATCTGGTAGGGGATAACTCCTGGGCAGAACTCGACTGCCGACAAATAGATCCAAATCGCCATCGGAATCTACATCAGCCGCTTTAACACATGAACCATTGGCATGGATGATGGGCAATGCTTTAGCCTCGTGACGAAAGTTACCGCGACCATCATTGACATACAATGCGTCTTGATAGAGTGGATCATGGGGTGGATCCTGAGCACTGCCTCTCACCACGTAAAGATCCAAATCACCATCTTGATCCGCATCGAAGAGCAAGCTGCCGGCATCTTCCTCGCGTTTTTCAGGATCCAGTTTTAGGTCAAGCCTCTTCCGTGAAAATCCTGTTGCTTTCTGAATAAATAGGACCTCATCCCTACTCCTGCCAGCACCAATGAACACATCGTCCAAACCATCTCCGTTAACATCACCCACTGAAATCGAAGGGCCATACTGAGAAAACTTATGAGGTAATGTGCGCTGAATATTAAAGTCAATATAATCTCGATCTTGGTCCTTGTGCAGCAGTTGATAATCAACGGCAGCATCTTGAAAAAATGACTCCTCTTTTGGGCGGGTAAAAACCCTTGGGTGTTTAACCTCGGTATTATAGTCAATCGTAAGCATTTGGTTGGCAGCTACGTCAACCATATACGACACAGTCTGGTCGGGCCAAAGTACGGTGACGGAGTCAACCGCTTCGGGTCTGCTAAGACCAAAATGTGCCACGAGTTCTGACTGAGACAAGTAGCCTCGTCCACTGATGATGCTATTGACCTGAGTTTCTCCCTGCGCATCAATTCGAATGGTCGCACCGATGGCAGCGGGATTCTTAGGTGGACCATGGAGCCTAATTCTCAAATAATTAAAGTCAGGCTGGGCTGCACGACGGTTTTCAAAAACGAAGGCCGTGTCATTCATATTATTGATCACAAGGTCTAGATCACCATCCAGATCTAAATCACCATAGGCGGCACCGTATGAAAAGGAAGGAATCTTGAGTCCCCACTCTTGGGCTCGATTTTCGAAAGTCAAATCTCTTTGATTTTCAAAAATGAAATTTGGTGACTTTACCTCGGGTATGGCAGCGTACAATTGCTCTTGAGTGACCAAGCGTCCCACTTCAGCTCTGAAGTCTGAAAAATCTCGATCGGTAACATCCTTAGGAAAACCATTACTGATGAACAGATCTTTCCATCCATCATTATTGAAATCGGCAAAAAGTGCCGCCCAACTCCAATCGGTTTCCATGACCCCCGCATACAGGCCAACCTCTGAGAACAGAGGAAGATTTGTGCGAGGATTAAGACCTAGATTTAATTGTAGGGTATTGCGGGTATACTGAAATTCATAATCATGTACGATGGTATTGATGGTATTCTGATAATTGCTTTCACCCTGAAATAGCTTTTTTCTCTTGTTGTAGTAAGGCTGCATCTCAGAAGTGAAAAAATCGGCCTTTCCATCGTTATTAATGTCTGCGACATCCGAACCCATTGCCGATAAAGAAAAGTGCTTAAAAATATCCCCTGCTCGATTTTGGAAAGTGCCATCACGATTATTAATAAAAATTAGATCATTGCTAAAATAATCGTTGGCCACATAGATGTCCTGCCATCCATCACCATCAAAATCGTGAATCAGCGTACTGTGGCTGTAGCCGTCCTGCACTAAGCCTGCTGATATCGACACATCCGTAAAAACCGGATGGCCTAGTGAATCGCTCCAATCATTTCGATAAAGTAGGTCACGATTGAGTGCTGACCCATCGGTTTTCAGGGGCACAAAGGTATTGGGATATCTCCCTTCTATCCAATTGACTCCAATAAAGAGATCAAGATCGCCATCATTATCATAATCAAAAAACTGGGCATGAGATGAATGACTGGTATCTGCTACCCCATAGGCTTGCGCAGCTTCCAAAAATGACGGAATACCCTGCTCATTGTTTCCCTGATTTATATAAAGTAGATTAGGTCGAAGGTCACCATTCCGCTGAAAAGTATTGCAGATGTAAAGGTCATTCCTTCCATCAGTATTTACATCGACGATGTTTACTCCAGAGGACCACCATGCATCATTGGCCTTACTAACCTGTGCTTCGACGGTAACGTCTTGGAATTTCATTTCGCCTTTATTTAGATAGAGACGATTGTCTACTTGATTACCTGTGAAAAATAGATCGGGTAACCCATCACCGTTTAAGTCGCCCGTAGCCACCCCTCCTCCATTGTAAACAAACTCTGTGGTCAGGATATTTAGGGTATCGTTGATGGTAATCTCATTGTTGAAATCGACGTTCGAATGCGGATGATCCACCCGCTTAAAGAGGGTCTCCGCATTGTCTTGGCACTGACAAAAGGCGAAGCAGGAAAATAGCAGAAGTTGAATTCGGTACGAATGCATCGAGCTGTAATGACTGGATCTTCTTTTAAGGGTACAAAAGTAAAAAGGGCTCCCCGGTTGGACAGCCCTTTTCAATATTATTTTGTCGAGGTATTTATTAATACCCGGGATTTTGTTTTAAAACGTCAGAACCCTGAATGTCGATTTGCGTCTGGGGAATAGGGAAGAACTCATTCTTACCAGCTGTAAATGACGCACCACCAAACATGGTCACCAAGGTCTTAGCCTCATGCTGCAAATATGCATTTAAGGTTTCGTCGGCAATGCCCCAACGCACTAAATCAAAGAAACGATGCCCTTCACCACTCAGCTCCAAATGACGTTCGAAACGAACTGCTTGTCGTGCCGATGCTTGATCACCAAATTGAGAAGCATCATATTCACTAATCACGTAATTAGCTGCATTGGTACCATCTTCGTTCTTAACCCAAAAATCAGAATTAGCAGCTCGGCGACGCACCATATTCGTATATTCCATCGCCTTCATCAGGTCACCAGCCTCGATTTCAGCTTCAGCAGCCATCAATAAGACATCAGCGAATCGAATGATCGTATAGTTCATCGTGGCATATCCACGAGTCCAGGAACTTCCATCCGTGAAGGAGTTTTCTTGTGACTTGTAGTAGATATACTTCTTCGGAGAATAAGGACCTGCATAGGGTTGATTTCTAATCCAAGCCTTACCAGGATGAGCGATCCAATCTAGATATGGAATTCCGCGTCGACCAATCGAGTGATCAATCCTGGGGTCAAGATTCCCTGCATCAGGAGTAAAAGCATCGCTTGCCTCAACCCCATAGTCATCAACCAGTTTATTTGCGTCGTCATTGTATGATCCATCTAACAATGGCAATCCGTTCGCATCTGTTCTAAAGGCATTGGCCATGGAAAAACTGGGTTGGTTGAAACCACAACAGTTACCCGGACCATCTGCGCCTGTATTGTATGGATAGTTCAAATCGTCAAAGTAGTTGGCATTTTGTGTGCTACCGGAATTATTGGCAGACTCCACATCCATCACTGCTTCGGCATGGTTGTCAAATTCGGCGTTGTAGATCTGTCGAAAATCATCCAACAATTGGTACTTATCACCACTTACTGTTACACCATTGGCAATCACATTGTCAAACCAAGATTTGGCTTCACCAAACTTAGATTGATAGAGCTTGGCTTTACCCATATAGGCGGCAGCAGCCCACTTGTTCACTCGGCCAGCTTGACCCTGAGTCTCAGGGAGATTATCAAAAGCAAATTGAAAGTCGGCCTCAATTTTATCCCAGATATCCGCTGAATTTGGCACCAACGGAACCTCCGTGGCGTCTACAGTCTCATCAAAAAAGGGCACGCTGTTAAAGTGCTTCTTGAGATCAAAATAGAAGTGTCCTCTAAGAAGTCTAGCTTCACCTGCAATCCGAGCTGCATCAGCTGCTGTTACATCGGTTGCTTCGCTAAGCAGTCTCAAGGTCGCATTCGCACGACTGATCCCCTCATAGCGGCCTCTCCAAAAATTATTTAAGTCTCCACTGGTCGGATCACCTTCGTAGCGCTGAATAGGATTAATGGCGCTATAATCACCAGGATCCGTACCCTTGTTAGCTTCTCCACCACAAATGGTACCGGTGATCCAATGGTTGGGTCCTTCAAAACGACTTCCAAATACACCATTAAGTGCAGAATAGGTCCCGATCAAAAGTCCTTCAACACCTGCTTTAGTGGCAAGCTGCGCATTGGCCAAAGAACCCGTAGGAGCTACTTCCAGAAATTCATCCTTGCACGAAACCAGCACCAGCATTAGTGCTACAAGTGTCAATGATGCTTTTTTGATTGAAAAAATATTATTCATTTCTATTAAATTTCGAATTATGAATGGGACATCTTAAAATTAATCAATCTGTCCTATAATTGTTTTAAGAAAGTGTCACCTAAAGACATTTGCATTAAAATCCAAGACTTAAGTTGAGTAAGTAACTAGGTGTCACTGGATAGTTACCCACGTCGATTCCAAAGCGCGTATCGGCATTTCCTCCGACGACTGGATCGAGGCCAGTATAACCTGTGATCGTCCAAACGTTATTAGCAGATACACCTAATTTTATCTCCGTCAATCCCAGTTTTTGCAACAATGACTCGTTAAAGTCATAGGTCAAGGCCAACCTTTGTAGTCTTACGTAACTACCATCTTCAACATACCAAGAATTAGCCGCACCACTCGTACTTAAGTTTGATACACTTTCCCAAATCGGTGCCCCAGCACTATTTCCTTTTTCTGGTGTCCATGAATCAAATGCTGCCACTCCCTTGGCAGAACCTTCAAAGGTGCCAAAGAAATCGGTGAACCATTTGGACTGATGCCAAATTTCATTGCCCACAGATGCAGCCCATAAGGTTTCAAAAGCAAGATTTTTCCAGCCGATATTAATGGTGGCACCTCCGGTCCAATCAGGAATTGGGCTACCCAGAAACGTTCGATCATCGGGTGTAATTTCTCCGTCACCATCGATGTCTTTATACTTGAATCGACCCAGTCCAGCGCCCGGCTGATTGGCAGCATCCACCTCAGCCTGACTGTTGAAATAGCCGTCTACTTCGTAGCCAAAGAATGTTGAAAGACCCTGGCCTACCGCATTTCGGATGGGCTGAATGCCTCGGAATCCTGGATTGATCGCCGTGATGAATTCCAGATCACCTGCCAATGAGGTGATTTCATTTTTCAAGAAGGAATTATTAAGGGTAAACTCATAGGTAACCTCAGATGACAGATTTCCTCGGGTGATGATCTGAAAATCCAACCCTTTATTGGACATACTGGCCACGTTGATGGCCGGTGCCGAAGCATAATCTCCAGTTACACCAGGTAGAGGAACCTGAAACAGTAAGTCACGGGTATCAATGGTCCACCAGTCTAAAATCACTTCTAACTTATTGTTGAAAAAGGAGGCATCAAATCCAATGTTCAGGGATTCACTTGTTTCCCACTTGGCATCGGGATTTCCTATTCTTGATTGAGCAAAACCCTCATCCACCCCACTGGCTTGTCCGCCAATTGGATAAAAGGTTCGTGCGCGGTTGCTGTTATAGAGTGAGTATTGGTTATTGGGATCAACGTTGTTGGAGTTACCCATTTCGCCCCAACCTCCACGAATCTTAAGGTCATTCAACCAGGAAACATTCTGCATGAATGGTTCAGCTGTAACGCGCCACGCAGCAGAAAATGCCGGGAACGTTCCAAATCTGGTGTTGGATCCAAACCGGGATGAGCCATCTCGACGCAGCACACCCGTCACGTAATACTTCTCTTTAAAGTTGTAATCCACTTTTCCAAAGACAGAGAAGAAGTTGACCCCACTAAATAGGTTACTATTCACCTGCGGACTCTGAACGGTAGACAAGTTGATAAAATCTAAGTCGGTAGAAAATGGATTGATCCCAGAGCCATTAATGCTTCGGCCACTTCCTGTATTGAGTGATTCAAGACCTCCCAATATCGTGACTCCATGGTCACCAAATTGCTTCTTGTAAGTAGCCGTATTGGTGAACACCCATTGGAATACGTAGGCGTTAGACTCCGAAAATGAGTTGCTCGCTTGTGGTTCAGAATCACCTAGGTATCGAAATCCGTAGAAGACCCCATTGAAGTTATCATATTGACCGCCGATGCTTGATCGGATCGTAAGCCCCTCTACAGGTTTCAATAAGAAGTAGAGATTTCCAAACGCGTTAGCATTGTACGCCTTGTCAGATCCATTGTTAAGCACCAATCTTCTAACGGGATTTCTTGGGTTATTGAAACCAGCAGCTTTGGTACTGGCATAGCTTCCAAATTCGTCGAAAACCGGAATAATGGTTGGCATTCGATAAGCGGATAGTACCTCCGATTCATCGTCGGCAATGCCAATACCCCCTTGACCACCCTGTTGGCCAGTGACGGATCGGTAGGTGAATTGCAGATTCTGACCAATGCTCAACCAAGGCATGAGATCCCATTCTGAGTTGGCCCGGAATGAATATCGTGAGAAGTCATTTTCTAGGAGTATACCAGCTTGTTCTTGGAGTCCTAAACCGAAGTAATAGCGGCCATTTTCGGTACCCCCGCTAAAACCCAAGCTATGTCGGTGAATCTGAGCTGTTCGGGTGATCGCATCGTACCAATTTGTTCCCTCGAGATTGGGCTTGATCAAAAACACATTTTCCGGATCTGCTTCGTACGCAGCTTGGATTGCTGCTAGATCGACGGCACCAACCACACCATTTTCACCATTGGCATGAAGATAATCAGGCAGCCGTGGTGTCGCGTTTGTTCCATATTGTGGATGGGTGTACTGAGGCTCGGTGCCATTGGCACGAGCATTGTTTTCGTACGCAATGTGGGTCCATTCAGCCATCTCCTGTGGATTTAGCATTTTAGGTGAACCATTGACATTGGGATCGGTAAAACCCACCATACCATTATAGGAGACCTCCATCTTTCTGCGTTCGCGATCGCCATTTTTAGTGGTAAATACAATCACCCCATTTGCTGCTCGAGCACCGTAAATTGAAGCCGATGCGGCATCTTTTAAAACGGTTGTGGTTGCGATGTCATCTGGGTTCAAGAAGTTGGTTGATTGCACGGGTACACCATCTACCACATAAAGTGGTTCATTACCACTAAAAGCACCGTATCCCCTTACTCGAATCTGACTGGTGGTACCTGGTTGCCCATTTGTTACTACTGTGACACCAGTGACCCTACCTTGAAGCTGCTGCTCAACGTTTCCAGATGGCACAGCCGAGAGTTCCTTGGCCTTCACGGTTGCAACCGCACCCGTAGTCTGTCTTTTCGTCTCGACCGCATAACCCGTCACGACAATTTCATCGATCAGCACCCCCTGTTGTAAGGTGATGTCGAGCGTATTGCCATCGCCGATGGTTTGCTCGATCGAATTGTAGCCGGTGAAAGAAATTACCAATACATCGCCTGTACTGGCATCAATAGAGTAGTTCCCATCAAAGTCCGTGACCGTTCCATTGGTCGTGCCCTTGACTAATACGGTAGCTCCGATTAATGCTTCCCCTGAACTCGCATCCGAGATATTTCCCGTAATGGTGCGTGATTGCGCCATCGCAAATTGAAATGCAAGTAAGCATAGAATCAGAGGCATTACAAATTTTGTAATTAAACGGCAGTAGCCTTTCATCATTCCTACATTTTTAGTTGTGATAAATTTGATTCCCTCAAAAAGAACCGGAAAACTAAAATAATAAACTAATAAGTCGGTAATCTTAGAGTCAAAAAACAGTCTCAAGCCCAATAACAAAATAAGATATCGACATCTGTACCACGCTCCAGCAAATATTCTAGATCACCTTATTAAGCAGAAACGAAAGACATTAACCTGCTGCTGCTGGCCCCACGTCAAAATGTCAACCATTTGACGTTGGAACAACCCTTGGACGTTGATTAAATGAAATTAGTGTGCAATCTTACCAGGCATCTGACTCCGGATCACTGGCGGAAGGAGGAAGTGCTTCCTCATCAACCCAATGAAGATAGTTGGGCTGAGGACCCATCTCCAAGACAAGTTCACCACCAGCCATCATTTCGAAGTGCCTGAGATAGCATCTGCTGAGGGGCTGCTCGTTGAGCATTGCCGTCTGAATATATTTATTCTCTGAAGTCAAGAAGTGCGCCCGAAAGGTAAAGCTCTGTCCGTTCTCAAGGTGCAAAACCGCTTTGGTGAGCGATGGTGTGCCGATCACATAAATTCCCTCTGCTGGATTTACCGGATAAAAGCCTAATGCTCCAAATATCTGACTGAAGTGATAACTCTCCGAATTTAACAGGCGGATTGAGTCTTCCAAACGAATTTGGTGGATGCGTTCCTGGGTTTTCCATGGTGCTCCTGCATAATTATAGAGATAGGGCAATATTTGCAATTGGTTCATCCCCAGCTTTCTTCGTTGATCAACACCCTCCAATAGCATATCCAGCGAATCAACAAATGCCTCTCTCCCACCCACACTATTAATCAAGGCTCTAATGTCATGCACTAGATCGGGTGCGTCCCAGATTTTTGCTCCCATAAATTGCTTACTGACAGGTGCTTGAAAGCGCACATCACGGTCTTCACGCCCCAGTACAAATGACAATCTTGAGCGTGCCCATGCGACAAGCGGACTGGATCCAGATGCTAAGTTCTGTGATGACGATCCTTCCTGCAGGAGCAGTTGATAATAGTGGTTTACATCGTAGTCTCGATACTCTTTAAAATAAGAATCGGCCATCCAGATCGGCAGCAATCGTTCAACTATCGGGAGGGATGGAAAGCCACCGCGCTCAAATTGACTCCCCAGGGTTGTGATCATCGGGCCGATTTCCTCAGGTGCCACCAAACTTGTCAGGGCCAGTGATGCTGGATCTTGCAGGAAAGTCGAGTCAAACCAATAGTGCCCTTGGAGATTGCCATAAGTTTGATTGGACAAGTATATATTACGCAGTACATCATTAGCCACCCCAACATCATAGCTCTTGATTTCCAATTTATTAAAAACTTCCTGCCAAGCATTGGTAGAGGCACTGGCCAACGAGCGAAGATCAATATCCCGGTGAGCGTAGTGTCGGCCCACCGTATCCTTAGTACATTCTGAACACGAAGACCGATTTTTATTTGATCTCCTTGCGAGACTCTTACTTGCATTGCGTTAGCCTCTCGATCAATATGGTCAGCACCATCAATTGTCAATTCGAAGGCAGGTCCAGGCGTATTGCGCGACTTGAGACTAAACTGATGGTTTGAGATCTCCTTGAGTTCGATGTCGTCCGCTTTCATGGAAATGATGAGGGATGACTTCAAATCTCCCATATTTGCGATGGCAATCATCGATTGATTTGACGCGGTGGCTAGGCCAACCCAGCTTCCACCAGGATAGGAAATCAGTCCGAAACCAGCACTCCGTTGCGATTTTTCGGGTAAGGCCACCGTGGTCACCTGCCAGGAGATCTTTAGGGCTATCTGAGAGTGGAACGGACAGAAACGAACTGCTGTCGACTCCCGGTGGAAATCACACCATCTCAAGATCGAATGTGGGGCAGCAATCGGATCTAGCCAGGCCATCTCCGTACTATGAACTTCGTCCATTCCAGAGAATGGTGATGGAGGTGAATCGCTGCAGGCAAATAGGAACAAAACCATTAAAACCATGAGCTGGCACAACCACCAATTATTCTTCTTCTGCATGGCCCTGATCTTTTGCACGAAAATATGCTTGAATCTTACTTGCTTGATTTTTACCAATAATTTTTATCAGAGCTTCCTCGTCTGCTTCACGGATCCGCTTGACCGACTTGAAATGCTTCAATAGTTTTTGTGTCGTTTTAGTGCCAATGCCCGGAATATCGACAAGTTCTGACTTAGTGAATTTTTGTGATCTTTTCTGTCGATGAAAAGTAATCGCAAATCGATGAGCCTCATTTCGAAGTTGCTGAATTAGCTTCAGCGATTCGGACTTCTTGTTGATATAAAGGGGCAGGGAATCGCCGGGAAAGAATATCTCTTCCAATCTTTTGGCAATTCCAATTATTGTGATTTTGTTTTCCAAACCCAATACTTTCAGGCTTTTTACTGCTGAACCCAACTGGCCCTTACCCCCATCAATGATGATCAGTTGGGGTAGTGGTTCATCTTCTTCCAACAGTCTCCGGTACCGCCTAAATACCACCTCCTCCATACTTGCAAAGTCATCCGGCCCACTGACCGTTTTTATATTGTAATGGCGATAGTCTTTTTTTGCCGGTTTGGCGTTTTTGAACACAACGCAGGCAGCCACAGGATGAGAACCCTGCATGTTACTATTGTCAAAACACTCGATGTGGTAGGGCAAGGACTCCATCTGTAAGTCTTGTGCCATGGTCCGTAAAATTCGCTCCGCTGGTGTCTGCCGATTTTGGCGATTGAGTTCCTCTTTTTTTCGCTGTAGTTTAAAAAGTGCCAGATTTTTTTGGGATAATTCCAGTAGCTTCTTTTTATCGCCCCGTTGCGGCACGAAAACCTGCACATCATCCTCGCCAAAAGAAAGGGCCATGGGCAAGATGACTTCCTTAGCCTGGCTATTAAATTTTTCGCGAATGCGGGGAATGGCATAACTAAGGAGATCTTCCGGGTCTTCCGCGATTTTTAATTCAAGCTCAGCGACAAAGGTGTTGAGCAGTGAACCATTGACAACCTTCATATAGTGCACCAGCGCCAAATTTTCATCCAGGTCAATGGTGAAAACATCCACATCGCGAATATGAAGACTTGCTACGGCAGACTTGCCTTGATAGTTTTCAAAGGCGATCATCTTGTCTTTCCAGCTCTGGGCCTTCTCGAAATCAAGATTTTCGGCAGCGCGATTCATATGCAACAGAAGATGCTCCCGTACAGGCTTAAAATGTCCTCGCAATATATTTTTCACTTGCTGGATGCGATCGTTGTATTCTTCTTCCTCCTCCAGACCTACGCAGGGTCCATGACAATTCTTGATATGGTATTCAAGACAGACCTTAAATTTATCGGCCTGAATATTTTCATCTGTTAAGAGATAATTGCAGGTCCGCAACGGAAATAGATCTTTGATTAAATCTAATAAGATGCGAGCGCGCCACTTTGAGGTGTACGGTCCGAAATAGGTAGAACCATCCTTGATGAGTTGTCGGGTAAAAAACACGCGAGGAAACCGCTCATTTTTAATACATAAGTAGGTATAAGACTTACCATCTTTTAAGTCAACGTTGTAACGTGGTTGATACTTCTTAATCAAAGTGTTTTCTAAGAGAAATGCATCGCTCTCTGAATCGACGACCGTCAAATCGACCCTTCGAGCATGCTTCAGCATCACTCTGGTTTTATTCATTTGGTGGCGTTGACTATTGAAATATGAGGTGACTCGATTTTTCAAGTTTTTAGCTTTACCCACATACAACACCTTATCATCCTTGTCAATGAACTGATAGATTCCAGGTTGACGTGGTAAGGTGGCAGCTATTTTTTTGAAATCTTCTTTGGTCATTTGTTCCTCAATGATTTCATCATCAACACTGCTGACGCGAGGTTGGTTGCCAGCGGAATGTTATGTACATCACAAAGACGCATGAGCATTTGTACATCAGGCTCGTGTGGGTGTTTGTCTAGGGGGTCTCTAAAGAAGATGACCATGTCCAATTCCCTGGTGGCAACCATGGCAGCAATTTGAGCATCTCCTCCAAGTGGACCCGAAAGAACTTTACTCACCTTCAACCCCGCCTGTTCCAGATGTGAACCCGTAGTAGCAGTCGTGTGGAGGTTGGCATTCTCAAACAAGGTCTGATTCTGCAGCACAAACGAAACCATCGCGGCCTTTTTTCCATCATGGGCAATTAGTGCAATGTTCATGTCTGTAAAGATTGGAAAGATTGGAAAGATTGGAGAGATTGGAAAGATTGGAAAGATTGGAAAGATTGGAAAGATTGGTCCGGGGAAGATATCGGTAGATCATCCAAAATTGAGATCTGTTAGAAAGTTGGAGAGATGAAAGAGAGTCTTAAATTTGCCGCCAAGTTTACAAAGGAACCATGAAGCACATCAACTTTGCAGGAAAGAAGGCCTTGATAAGGGTCGATTTTAACGTACCGCTCAATGACAAATTTGAAATAACGGATGATACCAGGATTCAGGGTGCCTTGCCCACCATCCGGTACATTCTGGCAAATGGCGGGAGTGTGATTTTGATGTCTCATTTAGGTCGACCTCAGAAAAAACGCACCTCCGATGGTCAAATTGATCGTGAGAGATTTAGCCTGCAACACGTAATCGACCATCTATCAAAACAGTTGGCCGTTCCTGTTCAATTTGCAAGCGATACCATTGGACCAGAAGCCCAGCAGAAGAGTGCCAATTTAAAACCCGGTGAAGTGCTGGTTCTTGAAAACACTCGCTTCGAGGAAGGGGAATCAAATGGTGACGAACAACTGGCTCGTGGGATGGCTGATCTGGCTGACATCTACATCAACGACGCCTTTGGATCGGCGCATCGAGCCCATGCCTCTACCACGACCGTAGCGGGATTTTTTGAACCCACGGCTCGTAGTTTCGGATTTCTGATGGAGAACGAAATTAAAAATGCCAACAAAGTACTCCATGACCCTCCAAGACCACTTACTGCGATCGTTGGGGGTGCCAAAGTCTCAGATAAAATCCTCCTGTTAGAGCGTCTGCTTGAATTTGTGGACACCTTGTTGATTGGTGGTGGGATGGCTTATACCTTTGTTAAAGCTCAAGGTGGTAACGTTGGTAATTCGTTGGTGGAAATTGAAAAGCTAGATCTTGCAACAAGTCTAATAGAAAAGGCAAAAGCAAGGAACGTAAACCTTTTACTACCAACAGACTCAAAGGTGGCGGATAAGTTTGCTGCGGATGCCAAAACTCAAATCACATCAAGTGATGCCATTCCTGATTCGTGGATGGGATTGGACATTGGTCCCAAGGCCATCGAGGAGTTTTCCGTGGCTGTGAGTGAAGCCAAATGTTTGCTGTGGAATGGTCCGATGGGAGTATTCGAAATGGACGTCTTTGCCGAGGGAACACGCTCCATTGCCAAGGCGGTAGCTGCTGCCACCCAAAATGGTGCATTCTCACTGATTGGCGGTGGTGACTCGGTCGCAGCCGTAAAGCAAATGAACCTTGCTGACCAAGTCAGTTTTGTGTCGACAGGTGGAGGTGCCATGCTTGAATATCTTGAAGGAAAGGTTCTCCCGGGTATCAAAGCCATCCAAGGAGAATAAGAACAACTCACTGAGCTGAAGCTGCGTCAGAACTGGCGTGCTTTATTCCTCTTCGTCGCGCACCTGAAATAAATCCTCAAATTTGTTTTCAATGACTGTAGCTACAGCCTTGATCGTATCAACTACGTCTTCTAAACCTTCCTCGACCGATTCAATGACCTTATCTCGAGTTTCCGCCAGCGACTTAGCCGCTTTTTGAATGGATTCGTCCCGGGCGCGGTCCCTTTCGGCTTCCCTGATTTCTTCAGCAATTTTAGCTTTAATTTCTTCCTTTGCTGCCTTAACTCTTTCTCTCTCCTTGCGGGCTTCTTCTTTACTTTCAAGTGACTGAATGCGTCGCTCTAAATCAACCCTCGTCTTTTCCATTTCGGCCAACTTAGCTTCCTTTGAGGTGATGCGTTCTTCAATCATCTTGGTCTTTGCCGCTCGAATTTGCGACTCGAGAGACCCCTCTGCATTTTCTATTCTTTTCCTTTGAAACTCTAAATCTTTGTGGTCGCGCTTAATTGACCTATGCATCTTTTCGATGGCGTCAATCAAACCTTTATGCCGTCGCTGTACTCGCTCCAGTGGATTTGACCAGTTGTTGGTCGCATTCGCTCCAAATTTTTTCTCTTTAACGACTTTAAATAGACCGTCAATCTTCCGCCATAATTGGCCTCGATGCTCGCCCGTAAACTTGGTGTTGCGAAAAGTGCGTTGAATATCTTTCAGTTCCTGAAAAATGGGTTGAAGACTGAGGCCATCTTCGATTTTCTTTTCAATCTTTTGCAATTGCTCCCTCATATTACTGAAGTGCTCCTCAGAAACCGATTGGAACTCCTTATCCAGCGCCTTTCTCATTAGCTTCAGCTCTGAAAAGAGCTCATTGGTACGTTCCTTGATTTTAGTGGCATGATCGTGAAAAAGGTTTTTTTCACGAACCTGTTCCTGTACTTTAGACCAGAATCCCTTGAGTTCTTCCCAAATGCCGGTATCAAACTTGCTTAATTGCCCCACCCGATCTTTTAGGTCCTGGAGTTCGTCGCGGTAAGACTCGAACAATTTGGCTGAAAGGACTACGAAATGCCACTCTGTTTGTGCACGTTTTAAAATATCTTCCCGATCAACGGAGTATCCTTCAGGCAACAACGATTCACTGATACTCAGTGCCTGCTTCATGAGCAAATGCTCTTCAGGAAAGGAAATATCTTCCCCTAAGCGCCATTTCTGATGCATTTGAGTCACAAATTCTTCCGTGGCAATTAACTCGGAGAATACATAGACATCTACATCGTTTTCCTTTTCATTCAGTTTTAGGCCCAATAATACTTTCTCATCCTGGCTGTTCTTGCCCCAAAATACAAGTCTTGTTCTCATTAGCAGTCATTTTCGTCCTTTGCTTAGCGTGATTCCGAATCGGTAGTAAGTCAATTAGAACAAAAGTTACGCTAATCGAAGAAAAGAAACAAGTCTAGATCCACTGCTGCTCCTCTAAGTATTGGGCTATTTGTACTGCGTTTGTTGCAGCCCCTTTCCGCAAATTGTCCGACACAATCCAGAGGTTTAAGCCATTTTCGATGGATTCATCACGTCTAATTCTGCCAACGAAAACTTCATTGCGGTTCTTTGCTTGCCGCGGGGTCGGATATACGTTATTTGCTGGATCATCCAGCACTCTGACACCTGGCATATTCTCTAAGAGGGATCTAACTTCGCTGACCTCAAACGCCTTTTCAAATTCTACATTGACCGATTCAGAATGACCACCATGAACTGGTACTCTTACTGCTGTTGCGGTGATACGCAAGTTGGGATCACCTAAAATCTTTCTGGTTTCATGTACCAATTTCATTTCCTCCTTAGTGTAATCATTGTCGAGGAAAACATCACAGTGAGGCAGACAATTCTCAAAAATCGGATGTGGATAAGCTGGGTGATCAGCTACATGACCGTTTTTTTCTGCTTCATATTGCGCAACAGCCGGTACACCAGTTCCCGTAAAACTCTGATAAGTAGAGATCACCAATCGTTTCATTTGAAATGCTCGATGCAGTGGCGCAAGTGCCATGATCATCTGAATCGTTGAGCAGTTGGGGTTAGCAATAATCAAATCCTCTTCCTGCAACGCTTCCGCATTTACCTCCGGCACAATTAATTTCTTTGATGGATCCATCCGCCAGGCTGATGAATTGTCCACTACCCTGATGCCTGCTTCTGCAAACTTGGGCGCCCACTCTAGTGAGGTAGAACCTCCCGCCGAAAAAATGGCCACATCAGGTTTCCTTTCAATGGCCGACTCCAAGCCGATCACTGTATGTGATTTTCCGTTAAAAGAAATCTGCTTCCCCACAGATCGAGGTGAAGCAACAGGAACAAAGTCATCTACAGCAAGTGTACTCTCGGTTAGCACATCACACATCACATTACCAACCAAACCAGTCACTCCAACAACGGCCACTTTCATAACAACCTTTTTTGCTATTAAAAAATAAGGCTGCAAAGATAATCTCTATTATCAATTAGTGCTATTTTTCAGCGTGAAGTCCACTGCAGTAATCTTTTTACTATTACTTTACTCAAACTGGGGCCCTGCTCAAATCAGTGATAGCTTTGAGGACGGCCACCTTTCTTCCAATCCTATCTGGATGGGTGATACGAGCTTATTTTTCATCAATGATGAGGACCAACTGCAACTGCAAGCAATGGAAGCGGGTGAGGCCTTTCTTTATACGGAACTCACCGCTACCGAGCTTAGCTTTTGGCAGATCGACCTACATTTAGCGTTTGCACCTTCGAACGGCAATCATGTGAGGGTGTATCTCTGGCTGGATCGACCCGTGGTAGATTCGGCCAATGGCTATTATATTCAATTGGGTGAGGGAGGGTCTGACGACAGATTGCGCCTGTTTAAGTTGGAGAATGGCCTGGCCTTAGAGCAGGCAGTTGGAACGACCAGCCTTGGTACAAACCCCAATCTTACACTGCAAGCAAAGATCGATGATGATCAATGGCTGATCTCAAGTCGTAGCATGGGTGAGTTCGATTTTTCGACTGAAATTATTCATGAGGTTGACAGCACATTAGCTCGAAATGGCTCCGATATCTTTGGTCTGTTATGCACTTTTACTGACACACGCAAGGATCAATTTTTTTTTGACAATATCCAGGTATTAGCTCAAGAAACCATTGATACTTTGGGTCCGTTGATTACTGATGTTGCCATCATTGATGGGCAAACCCTCCAAGTTTTTTTTTCCGAATCGCTGGAGCTTACCTCCGCTGAGCGTGTCGCAAACTATTCCGTAGAACCAGCGGGGATCAGTGCTTCCACAGCCGTCTTGCAAAGCAGCCGAAATTCGGTGGTATTGATACTAACGCAGGCCCTCGTACCAAACCAGCCCAGTATCTTGGTAGCCTCTGAGATCAGTGACCTAGCCGGTAACCAACAGACCAGTCAATTCGATTTTCAATATGAGCTTGAGAGAGTCATCAAACCATATGAAATCTTAATCAATGAAATTTATGATGATCCGACGCCTTCCTTTGGGCTTCCAGCCGCTGAATTTCTCGAACTGCTCATTCAAACTGAAGATGGCACACCAATAAGTTTAAAAACAATAACGCTGAAGAACTTTGCTTCGGAGGTGTCGCTACCAGACCTTACCTTCGAATCCGGTACGCATTTGATTTTATGTGAAGAGAAAGACACGGCCCTTTTCAATGATGGCGGAACCGTTCTTGGAATAGAAGATCTACCCACTCTAATCAATGCTGGGAATAGTCTATCGCTTTTGGACCGTGGTGAGGTAATACATCAAATAACCTACGATGATGGGTGGTATCAAGATAACAGTAAAAGGGCCGGTGGCTGGAGTTTAGAATTGATCAACCCACTTGATCCCTGTGCACTCCAGGAGAATTGGGCAGCCTCAGTTGGTCTCACTGGAGGTACCCCTGGACAAAGAAACAGTTTGTACGATGTGGCTCGTGCAGGAATTCAATTTCAGATTTTACGAATTGTGCCACTGAGTGATTCACGCTTGATGGTGGAATTCAACAAAACTCTTACGGAACTACTGCCTGCCCACTTCGCCTTACAGGGTGGCCAGGCCGAAGTGCAAAATGCAGCACGCACTGGCGATAATTTGGAGCAAGCCATTTTAGTGATTGATCCTCCCTTGGTTATCGGTACACAATATTCTTTGACAGTGGATGGAGTTAGTGATTGCCTGGGGCAGGTGATAGCGAAGCAAACCCATGAAGTATTGATACCGGATGTTCCCATTGTCGGTGATATCGTCATTAATGAAATCTTATTTAATCCGGTTCCAGGTGGAAGTGATTTTGTAGAAATCTTCAATCTTTCAGATCGAGCCTTTCAAATTCAAGATCTTGCCTTTCGAGTCGATCATGGTCAATCGCAACAGATCCGACCCATTACCTCAGTGGCCATTTTGCCCCCAAACGGCTACTTTGTATTTACAGCAGATCCCACCGATGTCATGACACGTTATCCACCGGTGCACAGTTCATCGATTTTTAAAAGCCCATTACCGAACCTACCTGATCAGGCAGGTCATTTGCAACTGATTTATCAAAAAGGTGTCGATTCACGGCTGCTTGATGAAATCTCTTATGATGAAGATTTACATGGTCGTATTCTGCGTGATAAGGAAGGTGTGAGTATTGAGCGGATCGATCCTAGCCGCATCACCCAAGATCGATCCAATTGGCACAGTGCAGCTAGTAGTGAAGGTTTTGCCACTCCGACCAGGCCTAATAGTCAAATACAACGCACCCCGGCATTGGACGCGATGTTTCGCGTTGATCCAGCAAGATTATCACCTGATGGTGATGGCCATGAAGACTTCCTCTCCATTCACTATAGCTTACCAGTCAGCAATCGAATTGCCAATGTATGGATTTATGATAGCGCTGGGCGACTTACGAAGCATCTAGTAAATAATGAAACCCTAGCTGCTAGTG
The DNA here is from genome assembly GCA_965223215.1 of Saprospiraceae bacterium. Taxonomy (GTDB): domain Bacteria; phylum Bacteroidota; class Bacteroidia; order Chitinophagales; family Saprospiraceae; genus JABDMH01. The sequence continues at coordinate 3,845,066 of CBDCVZ010000010.1, forward strand.
GTCAGATTAAATGGGATGGAGAAACCGATGCAGGCGGTAAGGCGAGGATTGGAATCTACACGATACTGATCGAGACGTTTGGTGAAAACGGATCGAGACAAAGGTATCAAGAACCTTGTGTTGTGGCTGGAAAATTGGATTGAAGGAAATTGCGATTATCGATATATGTTGCGACAAGCTAACCAAGTCCTTTCTTCCATTTTATTGGATGAACTCAACGGGAGCAATGGCATATTCCCCATTTCCTCTTTAACTGACTATGAGAAGAACGTCAGATTATTTTAGTGAGTATATTTACCTACTGATGCTCAAAATTCTATTTGACAATAAATTCATCAACAGACTGATCATGGCAGCCATGATTGGTGTGGTCTATATCTGCATTAGACCTCCTGGTGTGGTACTCTTAAAGCGTATTGCGAGTCACTCGACTCAGATTATGTTGTTGTTTTTGTTGGTGGGTTTATTCTTTTTGGTGGTAGATCAAAAAAGACTCTTGTTCACTGCATTTGGGTGTTCTGCAGCGCTATGTCTTTACTTTAAGAATGTGGCCAATATTAGCCTGATACTGCCCGTTAAGACTGCTGCTCCGTCATTGACAATATTACAATCAAGTGCCAGTGAATTGGGAGAAGATTTTGAACTTTCTTTACACCGAATACTGCAGGAGAAGGCAGATGTGATTTGTTTTCTGGAGTTAACACCGAATTGGGAGCAGATCCTGCGCTCTTCTCTTACTAAGGCGTATCCTAATCGGGCAGAGCTGACACGAGTGGACTTTTACGGATTGGCGATCTACTCAAAATATCGCATCAGTGAGATCGATACCATTTACTACGACGATATACCGACCATACAGGCCGGTATACAGCTGGATGACATGCACAAAATCCAGGTCTATGCCAGCAATACGAGTCCACCACTTTTCAGGAAGTCATTTGAACAATTGCAAAAGCAGTTAGATATTATCGCCGGAGCAGTCCAACAGAGTCACGCTCCAACCATTACAGCTGGCAACTACAATTTAGATCAGTTTTCAGAGGAACTACAAGGATTTCGCGCCCGCGCAAAATTAAATGACAGCCGTAAAAGTATGTCACCATCGCTTAATCCCCCAACTCATCATCTCTTCTACACCGATGCCTTAGAATGTTTGTCTTTCGAAAATATCTATGACTCATTGAATTACCGAGTGGGCATCGTAGGAGAATATCAAATCAAAACACCGACAGCACCATTAGTGGGAAAGGTTAGATAGTACTCATGCCAGCAAAGTAGCCTTCGCATGGTCTAAAATGTGGCGCACCTCTTCCATATCTTCTCCTTGAGCATACACGCGCAAAACCGGCTCGGTCCCGGAGGGACGAATCATGACCCAACTGCCACCTGATAAACTAAACTTAAAGCCATCTAAGTCATCCATCGAATCGACTTTGTAAGGACCAAACTGGTCGATCCCATTTCTGCATTTAATAATGGCTCGCTGCTTTTGTTGTTCACTGAGATGAAGGTCATCACGGTAATAGTCGAATCTACCTACCTTGGCAAAGATGTCTTCTATTAACTGCTTGAGGGACCTACCACTCTTGGCCATAAACTCCATGAGAAGCAACCCTGTCCAAATACCATCTCGCTCGGGGATATGCCCTTTTACGGCAATGCCGCCAGACTCTTCGCCTCCAATTAATACATCTTCGGTCGACATATATTCGGCAATGTGCTTGAAGCCTATGGGTGTTGTGACATAAGTCAAACCATACGATTCAGCAAGGGCTTTCATTTTATTGGTCACTGAAAAAGAGCAGACCACCTTACCCGTGGTCAAGCCTTTGTGCTGATAGAGATACTCCAGAAGAAGTAATAATAGACGCTGAGCATCGACAAATACGCCATCTTCATCATACATGCCAATTCGATCAGCATCACCGTCGTTTGCCATACCAAAAGTCAGCTGTGGATGATTGGCTATGGTTTTCGAAAGTTCTTGTAAATTTCGATCGATGGGTTCTGGTGCCGTTCCCTCAAACGATGGATTGTGATATACATGAAGATGATGAGCATCTGGAAATAGACGCTTCATTACATTTTGGCCGGCCCCAAACATCGCATCATAGGCCATTTGCTCCTGCACCTTAGCCAAAGAAGGCATATCGAAATGAGCTTTAATATGCTCTACATACATGTCTTCAAGATTCACATATTCGAGCAGACCGGAGGACTCAAGCTCTTTCAGTGATTTCATTTGCATTCCGGATTGATCGGGGATCAACGCTTCGATTTCAGCAATATCATGGGGTACTGAAGGTCCTCCATAGCTTGCTTTCAGTTTATAACCATTATAATTGGGTGGATTGTGACTGGCCGTAATCACAATTCCAAGTCCGGCTTGGAGTTTTACGACTCCCAAAGAGACCATTGGCGTGGACACAAAATTCGGATCGAGACAAACCCGAATTCCGTGATGACAAAATACGGTAGCTGCTGCTGTGGCAAACATCTTTCCTCCAAAGCGACAATCATAGCCAATCACGGCTTTGGTGTGACCTTGTTTCCGCATCCATTTTGATGCTGCCATCGACACGCGCAATACGCCTTCCACCGTGTATTCTTTGGCAATAATGGCTCTCCACCCGTCGGTTCCAAATTTGATTTTCATTGATTTCTACCTGATTTAGAAAATCCAAACATAACAATTAGTCCTATCTTTGGGCAGACAACTTGCCACGGCTAGGATTACTTAGATCAGATCCAAGTTTGAAAGCTCAAATAAATTGATCATTGGTTGACGAATACAGACACAAGGGCTTACGTAAAAGACTTGTTCACGAGTTGAAACAAAAAGGAATTAGAGACCAACGAATCCTTGATGCCATTGGGAAAATTCCACGTCATTATTTTCTGGACCGGGCCTTTGCAGATTGGGCTTACAAAGACCAGGCTTTTCCGATTGGGAGTAAGCAGACCATTTCCCAACCATTTACCGTAGCCTATCAGACGCATCTCCTCGATTTGACAACAGGTGATCGGGTACTGGAGATTGGGACCGGCTCTGGATATCAGGCAGCCGTACTTTTTGAGATGAAGGTCAAAGTATACACCATTGAACGGCAAGAAAGACTTTATCACAAGACCAAGCTTCTGCTTGAGGCGATGGGGTACGGAAAAATTAGGACCTTCTTAGGTGATGGAATGCAGGGGCTCCCCAGGTTTGCACCGTTTGATAAGATTCTAGTTACGGCTGCGGCAAAGAGCGTACCCGAAGCTCTTTTAGCTCAACTTTCGATAGGTGGCCACCTGGTGATTCCAGTCGGCAAAAATGATATTCAGACCATGAAGCGGATCACTCGGCTGGCAGAGGATGCATACAAAACAGAAAGTCTCGATCGGTTCAAGTTTGTCCCTCTGTTGAGTGGCATTAATCATTCGAAATCGGAAGACTAAATCCTTCGGCCACCGGCCTTTCTTCGCGTCACAGTTACTTTATTGATTCGATCCAGGTCTACCATCAACCCTGCCAATGCGCTTCTGGAGGAAGTGCGATACTTTTTGCCTTGATAGGTTACTTCTCCTTCATGCCGATCCCAAGATGAACCCAGTAACATGTAGCGATCGTTCCACTTCGGATTTGGACCAAACATCAAGAACTTCTTATTTCCACGCTCAAAGCTGATGGCCATACGATTCGACTTTGGCATAAATTGTAAAACACCGGGCGTGCCTTCAGGGATCACAATTTCCTCCACCCTGGTGCCTTTGCGAATGATGATCTTACCTTCATCAATAACCGACTCCCCTTTTGAGAGATTGCGGTGCAAAACCACATCTTTTGAGAGATAAAACTGGATATGCTTTAGATCGTCTTCAGACCACTGATATCGTTCTTGCATATCAGCCGTAAAGGGCTTATAGGTCGGACCACAGGATGCCAAGAAAAAGACTCCTAGATAAATTATCACACTTCTCATCACTTTCGAATCGTTTTGTACTTCTAAAATTACTGGTAGCTCCAGAGGAACACAAGCTGATTAATAAGACTTTAACCAATCATTTAAGAGGGTCTTAAGGTCAACGGTCTTGGTTTCACGATCTTTTGGACTGAAAGTACTCTCGCAGCAAAGATTGACAGGTTTCGTGCCTGATTCCAAACTCCAGCTTAGTATTGGGGTGGAGCAGGGTTTTTCCATGGCGCATAAAGCCTCCTCTATCATCACTAGCACCATAGACAAGCCGACCGATACGAGACCAAAAAATGGCTCCTGCACACATGGTGCAAGGTTCGAGGGTTACATACATCGTGCAATCTGTCAACCATTTTGATCCCAGATGGTTAGAGGCTGCGGTGATGGCAATCAATTCGGCATGGGCCGTCGCATCCAGAAGTCTTTCGGATTGGTTGTGAGCTCTCGCAATAATTTTACCCTCGCAGGATATGATGGCTCCCACCGGTACCTCATCGAGTGAGAAGGCTTTTTTGGCTTCTTGGATCGCTTGATCCATGAAAAAAGTATCGGAGAGCACACTGAGCATCTATTATCAATTTCGATGTGGGATTCCGGTGCGAAAAATAGATTTTTTATTAGAGACTATTTTAGAAAAGACTATTTTTGCGGATGGAATCACCTTTCTCGTCTTCTCAGAAATTTCTCGGTACTGCACTCACTTTCGACGACGTACTCCTTGTGCCGGCAGAGTCTACAGTCTTGCCGCGTGAAGTCTCCATCAAATCCAAATTGACTCGCGAACTCACACTGAATGTTCCCGTGGTCTCCGCTGCCATGGACACTGTAACCGAACGTGATTTAGCCATTGCCATGGCTCGCTCTGGGGGTATTGGTATCATTCATAAAAATATGAGTGTAGAAAAGCAAGCCCAGCAGGTGAGAAGTGTGAAACGATCCGAAAGTGGGATGATCTTGGACCCCGTGACCATGCATGCTGATGCCAATATAGGGGATGCCATGGCTTTGATGCAAACGCACAAGATTGGTGGTATTCCAATTGTGACGAAAGACAATGTTTTGGTGGGTATCCTCACCAATCGAGACTTGCGATTTGAAACGGACCGCAGCAAGTCTGTGGTCGATCTGATGACCAAGGAGAACCTAATCACGGCTCCGGCGGGCACCACTTTGGAGAATGCAATGAGCATTTTGCAGGGTCAAAAAATTGAGAAACTTCCAGTGGTTGATGATCAAAACAAGGTAATCGGTTTGATCACGTACAAAGACATTATGAAGCTTCATAGTTTTCCCAATGCATGTAAGGACAATTATGGAAGACTGGTGGTTGGTGCCGCCGTAGGGGTAAGTCCAGATACAATGGATCGACTTGATGCACTGTCGTCTGTCGGGGTGGATGTGGTCTGTGTTGACACTGCACATGGCCATCATCAAGATGTATTAAGTACGATTAAGACGATTAGAACCAAATTTCCCGATTTGCAGCTCATTGGTGGTAATGTGGCCACGGCAGATGGTGCGAAGGCACTCGTGGAAGCTGGTGTTGACGGAGTTAAAGTGGGAGTTGGCCCAGGCAGTATATGTACCACTAGAGTGGTGGCAGGGGTAGGTATTCCTCAACTTTCGGCCATCCACAGTGCGGCGGAGGCCTTGAAAGGCACTGACGTGCCGATCGTAGGAGATGGCGGCATCCGTTTTACCGGAGATATTGTAAAAGCGATTGCCGGCGGAGCAAGTACTGTGATGGCGGGATCTCTTTTTGCGGGCGTAGAGGAGGCCCCGGGAGAAACCATCATCTATGAGGGTCGGAAATTTAAGATCTATCGTGGTATGGGTTCTCTGGGTGCCATGCAAAAAGGATCGAAAGACCGTTACTTTCAAGATGTCGAAGACGATATTAAGAAGTTGGTTCCAGAAGGAATTGAAGGCAGGGTCCCCTACAAGGGAACCGTTTCAGAAGTCATGGTTCAATATATTGGTGGGCTTAGAGCAGGTATGGGATATTGCGGAGCTAAAAACGTCGAAGCACTACAAGAGGCCAAATTTGTCCAGATTACTAGTGCTGGCATCACTGAGAGTCACCCGCACAACATCATGATCACAAAGGAAGCACCCAATTATTCACCCCGGAGATTTTAGCCAGACCTTTTGGCAGCTAGACTTATTCCACCGTCCTTTTATCTAAACTCCGATGTGATCGCTGCTGCCAGGCAATTGATCGGCAAGCATTTATGTAGCAAAATAGATGGTCACCTTGCCTCGGGAATGATTGTGGAGACAGAAGCCTACCGAGCACCGGACGACCGAGCTTCTCACGCCTACAACAATCGCAGGACGAAACGAACGGAAACCATGTTTGCCAGCGGTGGCATCGCCTACATTTACTTATGTTATGGCATTCACCACCTATTCAATGTGGTCACCGGGCCTGCAGAAACCGCACACGCCGTGTTGATTAGGGCCATCGAGCCTGTAAAAGGGATTGATCTAATGTTGGAGCGAAGGAAACAGAAATATAAATCACCGCAGCTGACGGCTGGTCCAGGAAAGCTAACACAGGCTTTGGGCATCACCACGGCCTTCGATGGAACCAATTTATGTAATCGAAACTTAATCTGGATAGAACAAAACGATCAGGAGATCACCAATCACGAAGTAATAAGTAGTGCACGCGTTGGCGTTGACTATGCTGGTACCTGTGCCAAACGACCCTGGAGGTTTAGTATCAAGGACCATCCATATTGCAGTAATCCCAAACCACAATTGGAAAAGTAATTCATGAAAGTGACCATTTATCTGTTGACCATTTTTGCCACCTTGATCCTACTGCAGAGCAACGCCCAGGATTTCGTCAACGAAGATCGCGTGTACCTTGAAACGGTCAAATCTGTGCAACTAAATGTGCCCGGATTACAGACAGGTTTCCCGATTATTAATCTGGGCACTGGTTCGATGTTTTTAGAGTTTGATGAATTGAGTGACGAAACCCGCTACCTCAAATATAAAATCGAACATTGCAATCGCGACTGGACACCTTCAGATCTCACAGAATTTGAATATTTGGAAGGCTTCAACGGTGAAGAACTGCGTGAAAGCAAATTCTCGGTCAATACAACGACCAGTTATGTACACTATGAGCAGGCCTTCCCCAACCAAGATATTCGTTGGACTAAATCAGGAAATTACCTACTTCATATCTACGATGACGATTCTGGAGAAGCTTTGATTACCAGGAGATTTCTAGTGGTCGAACCGCTCACCAAAATCTCGATTACCCTCAACCGACCATCTGATGTGAGCAAGATCAAAACGCATCATGAAGTAGATTTTAAAGTAAATCACAAGGAGTTTCGAATTGTAAACCCAATGCAAGAAGTCCATGCAGTAGTGATGCAAAATGGTCGCTGGGACAATGCTATAAGCGATATCATACCCTTCTTTGCACGGCCAGAAGAACTGTCTTTTGACTACCAAGACAAGATTGTTTTTCCGGCGGGTAGGGAGTTTCGATCCGTCGATTTTCGGAGTCTTACAGCTCCATCGATTAATGTGGACGGCATCGAACAATATGAAGATGCCTTTGAAATCAAACTCAAAAAAGACGAGAAGCGGATGTACGCCAATTATCACTCCAAAAGAGATCTCAACGGTGGTTTTATCATTCAATCATATGATCACGAAGACCCTGACGTACAAGCAGACTACGCTTTTGTAATTTTTTCTCTTAATTCAGCGCAACCCTTACCCGATCACAACGTCTACGTACTAGGTGCATTTAATGACTGGACCATTACAAATTCAAGTCAGCTCCAATATGAGGAGCGGTACTCCATCTACCGGGGAGAAGCACTCTTAAAGCAGGGTGTTTACGACTACTTGTATGCTGCGGTTTCCAAGTCAACTGGAGAGGTTGATTTTGAAATACTGGAAGGAAATTGGCACGAGGCAGAAAACTATTACACCGTACTGGTCTACTATCGGCCGTTTGGGGCAAGGTATGATCGGATCATTGGAGTCTCTACATTCAATGAGAAATGAATCAGCTTCATCCAGATTTAGTGGCACTTAATATAAAGAACTACCTAATTCGCAAGCAGGTACCTATTTTACAGATACCTAAAAAAATAATATGCTTTATGAATTTTCGATCTACCCTATCTTGCATCGTTCTCACTCTAGTAACCATGCTTCCAAGTTCGGCCCAGGAGATATGGTCACTGGAAAAATGTGTCAAATACGCACTTGATCACAGCCTTGACCTGCGCCAGAGTCGCGTCGATGCAAAGCAAGCCGAAGTGAACCAAATAGCTGCTAAACAACTTCGGTACCCTACCCTATCCGGATCTACCGGATATGATGTGAGTTTTGGCCGACAAGTGGACCGGGCTACGAATGATTTCATCAATCAGAGATTTGGCAACCAAAGTCTGCGATTAAATACCGGTGTTACTTTGTTTAATGGCGGCAGAATTAACAATCAAATCAAGCAGGCTGCCTTAGGGCTTGAGGCTGCGGAGTTGGAAGCTGACCAGATGAGCAACGACATCTCTCTCATGGTAGCCAATGCTTTTATTCAGGTTCTTTTTGCCAAGGAAAATCTGACCAATGCAGAAAAGAGCAGGGAGTTAATCGCCAGCCAATTGGCAAACACCGATAAGCTTATTGAGGCTGGCAGCAGCCCCAAAAACGAGCGACTGGACTTGGTAGCGCAACTATCTCAAAATGAACAAATGGTAGTAGCCGCTGCCAACGAGGTAGACATTGCCATCCTTTCACTTAAACAACTGCTGCAATTAGACGTCGATACAGATATGGATATTGAAGTTCCTGAGATTGCCTTGCCAAGTGATTATGATGTAGAAAGCCTTGACGCAGTTCAAATCTACAAAGAAGCAAGTGCCTGGCAGCCGGGCATCAAAGCTGGTGAACTGAGGAAAAGAAATGCTGAAATTGGTGTAAATCTCTCTAAAACCAGGATGATCCCGGAATTGACCCTTGGAGCCGGAGCTGGTAGCTTCTACAGTACCGCGGCTAGAACCAATGGCGATCAAATCGGTATCAGTAGATTTGCAATAGATGGATTCATCCTCAATGGTGAACCCGTCAATGCTGCGCAGGAAGTGCCACAATTTGAGAAAGTGAATGTATCATATCCCGATCAACTCAATCAAAATCTGGGATTTGGTGTTGGGGTAACTTTAACCGTACCCATCTACAACCAGGGCCAAAACAAAGGCAACTACGAACTATCAAAATTAGAAGTGGTAAGATCAGAAATTGCCAACGAGCAAGTGAAAAACACTTTAAAAACTAATGTTCAAAGAGCAGTTGCTGACTTAAAGGCTGCAAAAAAACAATTTGAGGCTGCCACGAAAACCGCCGAGGCCACTCGTGCAGCCTATAGTGATGCCGAAAAACGCTTTGGACTTGGTGTCTCCAACAGTTTGGATTTTACTACCGCTCAAAACAATAGAGATCAAGCAGAGGTTGACCTAATCATCGCAAAGTACGACTACATTTTCAGTTCTAAGGTCATCGATTTTTACCGAGGTCAAAAAATCACGCTGAATTAACACAATTGCATGGCAAAACGAAGAAAAGCTCGCACCTACCTTATCCTTTTCATCATGCTCGCTGGACTGGTTTCATTGGCTATTTATAAGAGTAAGACGAGGGAAAAAGGAGAGAAAGTGGAGACCACCAAGGTGGATCGACGGACCATTCGTGAACTAGTATCCGCCAGTGGTAAAATTTTTCCTGAAAAAGAAGTGATCATCAGCTCTGATGTTTCTGGTGAGGTGGTTTCGCTTCCGGTGGAAGAAGGGGACTCTGTAAAAGCAGGAGATCTGTTGGCCAAGATTGATCCGGAAGCGTACGAATCAGCGGTGGAACGCGGAACTGCTGCCGTTAACAATTCCAAGGCCCAACTGGCCATCGCTCGCTCCAACTATGAAAATGCGGTGGCTCAAAAAGCTCAGGTTGAAGCACAATTTGCCAATGCCAAGCGAATCTATGAACGAAATAAGCAACTGAGGGATCAGGGCGTGATTTCTGACGCAGATTACGAGACCTCCCTAGCCAATCTTGAATCTGCTCAAGCCAATGTCAAGGCCGCAGAGGCCTCCATACGAAGTGCCGAAGAAACCATTAAAGCCAATGAATTTGCGATCGAAAGTTCGGAGGCATCCCTGAAGGAACTACGCACCAGTTTGAAGCGCACCAACATCTATGCTCCTGTCGATGGGATAATTAGTCGTTTGCCCATCGAAGAAGGGGAGCGTGTTGTTGGTACAATCCAGATGACGGGTACGGAAATGATGCGCATTGCCAATCTCTCAATCATGGAGGTGCAGGTTGATGTCAGTGAAAATGACATTCTGAAGGTGAGTATCGGTGACAGTGCTGACATCGAGGTAGATGCTTACCTGGATCGAAGATTTGGTGGCAAAGTAACGGAAATTGCCAACTCTGCATCCACGGTGGGAACCGCTGCGGCTCTGACCACCGATCAAGTGACCAATTTTGTGGTCAAGATTCGGATGGATCAAAATTCTTACCAGGATCTCATCAGCCCCAGACATCCCTATCCTTTCCGCCCGGGAATGTCCGCATCGGTGGATATCAACACTCATTCATTAGAAGATGTCATGGCAGTTCCGATTATTGCTGTCACTACCCGTGATGTAAATAAAGATGAGAAGGGGAAAACTAGTCGCGAAGAAGAGGAAGACCTAAAGGAAGTTGTTTTTCTATGCAGTAGTGATACCGTCAAAATGGTTCAAGTGGTGACAGGCATTCAAGATGACACATACATTCATATCAAAAAGGGTCTTGAGTTGGATCAAGAGATTGTCAGTGGACCGTATTCGGTAATTGCGCGTAAGTTGGAAGAAGGGGATTTGTTTACACGCAAGAAAAAAGATGAGGACGAAGATGAAGACGATGACCTGCAGGTCACAGTGAATTAATCCTATCTTTAGTGGATATCCAGCTCAACACTTCTGAATAGAGAAATCATTATATTTCTAAGGGCCCCCGAACTTGGCCAGGTTAAGACACGACTTGCCCATACCATGGGTGATGCGAAGGCTCTCCAGATTTATCTGCAATTGATCGAAAGTACCCTGAATGTTTGCCTGCAGGTGGATGCCAGAAGGTCACTCTACTTCTATCCTAAGATCGACAGGACCATAGCCACTCAGCGAAAGCAAAGCTTTGAAGTCCACCTACAAAAAGGACAAGGTTTAGGCCAAAAGATAAGTCATGCCTTCCAGGAAGCATTTCAACGCAGTGATCAGGTGGTGATCATTGGTACGGATTGTCCCTATCTGACCAGTAATATTATCAATCAGACTTTTACTGAACTCGACAACCAGAATGACCTGGTGATTGGGCCAGCCGAAGATGGAGGGTACTACTTACTGGGGTCCAACCATTTCTATCCAGATCTATTTAAAAATATCACGTGGAGCACCGAAAAGGTGTTTGAGCAGACCATGACCATTGCCCATGACTTAGACCTTCGAACAAAAAAATTACAAAGACTTTCGGACATTGATTTTGAAGCGGATTGGAAAGCTTACTTGGCTAGCCTAGATCGCGAAAAGTCATCTCACAGCTAAGAAGAAGCTTGGGAGACACCATGTTATTGTTGAGCTTTGGCGTAGTCTGACTATTGCAATTTGCCAATTAACTCTCTGGCCTGTTGGCTATGTCTATCATCTATTTCAACAGTCTTCTGCAACCATTCGATGGCCTTCTCTTGATTTCCTTTCTTCAAATAAGCCAAACCCAGGTACCAGGGAGCCTTATTTGATACATTTTGATAGGTGATTGCTGTGCTTTGCTCGAGCAGTTCTATGGCAAGATCTAGTCGGTCACCACCCAAGGCAGCAATTCCCTGATAGTAAATTAGATCTGGTTTGTCCGGATGATCGCTTTTTAATTCTCCAATCCGCTGCTCGGCTTCGACAAAAGAACCCAATTCATACAGCCTAAAGGCCTCTTGTAGCGGATCTTGGGCACCCACATCGGTACCTCTCGTTTGCTGGAAATAGACACTTTTAGGAACATCAAAGTGCTCAGCAAAAAGGGCTTGATCAGATGGAGCACGGAGTAAAAAATAGGCTGGAATCATCAGCAATAAAACAGCCGCTGCTATGCGTTGCAGTCTGCTGCTCCACAGTCGACGTACTTTTGTTTCCGCACTCGCTGGAGCAGACTGGCTGTGCATCATTTGATCAAAGCGCTGATCCAGTCGTTGTAGACTTTCGGAGGCTGACTCGTCATTTTCAAGATATTCAAAACCCTCTAAGGCCATCTTATCCAGATCGTCTAGAGACTCCGTATTCAGTTTGTTGTCAATCAGCTTTAAGAAATCTTTTCTAGGTAATTTTTTTGTCATAGTCAATTATTCGTCATCAAGAACTCCTTCCAGGCTGATGCGCAAATTTCGTTTCCCGTTTTGGATATGGCTCTTTACTTTCTTCATTTCATATCCAGTGATCTCTTCAATTTCGCGGTAAGATTTTTTTCGAAAATAGAAGAGCACGATGCACTCTCTTTGCTCATCTTTGAGCGACTGCACTGCTTCATGAAGTGCATTTTCCGTTCGCTCATTGTTAAGATGTTTTTCCATTGAATTTTCCACAAATTCACTTCCCTCCATCTTGTTTATGTCATCGACCAGCACTTCACTCTTACTCCTAAGCTTCATGAAGCAATGATTTCGAGTCACTAAGAACAACCAATTTTTGAAGTTCTTAATCTCATATTTGTGGATATTCTCGAGTAGTTGCTGCATAATGTCCATTACGGCATCTTCGCTGGCACTCGTTTGTTTGAGGTACCGTAGACACCAACCCAGTAACAGGTGAGCGTAACGACCATAGAGTATCGAAAAACCAGATTTGTCTCCAGATTGCTTGATTTGATCGATGATCTGTTCGTCAGAAAGTTCTGCTATTGCACTCATAAGGACATTTCAACGAATGGTCGAACAAGATATTAAAAAAAGATCCTTAGCCACGGAGCAACGAAACCACACTTATAGGACTAAATTGCTGAAAAAACCTTGCTGGAAAAACGAATCACCACAGAGGAGCCACCTCCTTTGTGCTTAATGTCGATACCAATGATTGGTGACCCCTCCTACCTAGATTTCTTCTCTAAATGAAACACTCCACAGTTAAAGCCTTCGATGGCAGCGTGGGGCATTTCTATCTATAAAATCCGTGGCTGCAAGTTAGCTTTTTGACTTCCCCTTGCCTGGCGGTACTAATTGTGCTATTTAGTGGTGGGACGAACGGGCAATCCAGAGATCCAATTGGTTCAAACTGTACTCGAACTTTGAAATTGTGGCTCATCTAGGTTTATGGAGAAATAAATGTTCAGATGTGGCCATGAAAAAGATCAGATTTTAACCACTGATAAAATGCCACTGAAAAGAAAGTTTCTACGATATCTAGCCATCCGTAGGACTGGAAGAGTTCTTTTTCAGGTGCGTTATGGAAATAACAAATCGATTCCGGTGAATGGGAATCTGATAAAACTCATCGCAATTGCTGAGAAAGGACTGGTGACTTTGGGATTAGAAATCTTCTGGTCTTATTTTTTCTTGCACCTGACAGAAGCTCCACTTTTCTTATTCTTACTTACTTCAAGGAGCGCATCTGAGCTTTGTGTAAATGACTCCAAGAATCCATGGGTGGTTGGATCCTCATTGGGTGTCCAATATATGCCAGACTCGAAAATGTGTTGGAACAATCCCTCCTCACTCCGATATCCACTACCTGTGGCACTGAAACCACTTTCATTTGTTGCCGATTGATGCGAGCTCCACCGAGCACTACCAGATTCTTTCATTTTTCGCCCTATCGAATCTATACTCCCCAAAATATCAATTAAGCCTGACCAGTCACCAAGGGTGAGTGGAGACCAACCCACTGGACATAAACTCCTAGTATCGGTCACTGCGTACCAGTTGTATAATTTTCCAAATGGTGAATCCATATTGCTGTCATTTTGATACCAGCACCAGGCTCCTGAGCCCAAAGTACCCCAGGAAGATCCATCCTTAATTTCAGGAATGGGATCTCCATTATTATAATGAGAGGTTTTCAGGTTTTCAGCCATGATTTCCAACTCACCAATTTTCACAACCGGGTAGGTATTTCCATCGATATCAACTACTTCACTATGCAATACCGCGCCGTTTAGTAGTGACAACCACTTTACACCATTCCAAACCACCACATCTGACCCTGTCCACCTTAAAGTGCCCGCTTGGGGGTTCAGGTCATGAGATGGTCTAAGCAAGATAGCTCCTTCCACCTCTAGACCATTTGTCTGAGCACAAATAATAACAACATTGAGAAGGCAACATAGTGCTATTGAGATCAACTTTCGTGTACTAATTACTTGCATATAATGACGTTTAATAGTTTTGTTTTAGCAACAATATTTCAGTTGATTAACGACTGTTATTGAAATCTTTTCAACTACACCAAAGCGAAATTAGGGCTTGTTGAACTACCGAGAATCATGGTAAAATTGGATTTCTCAAATCCCCAAACTAGGGGATTTGTATCCCATAAATTGGGTAGGGCATGAAGGTCAGAGATCGAATTATCGTGATTGGCTCATGAAGTTTTCCAGGTGATTCCTGTCTAGCTACAACCAGCAGGAACCTTTTGGACCTGCGTATTCTTCTCCCCTGTCACACGGTGCGATAGACAACCCGCTTTATTGACGTAAAAATCTAAAATCAGATTCTTCCTGAGCCTGATCTAACTTATATGGCAGCAGCTAAAAGACTGGTGTTGGATGGGAAAGATACTCATCAATATGATTGGCAAGGGCCACGCGCAATTGATTGGTCAGGGACATGGAGGCCCCCATTCCGATAACATGATCGTTGATCTGATGGACTGGCAGCAGTGGCTTGGTCGTACTGCTGATAAAAGCTTCTTGGGCTGAGGGGATCAGCTCGAGTGGGACCTTCGATTCGTTTACTTCAAGACCTTGTTGCTTGGCAATGCTTATGATCCGATTGCGGGTCACGCCTGATAAGACGTCATCCACATTAGTATGTAAGACTTTGTGTTGATCAATGAGGAAGAAATTGGCCCGGGAGGTCTCTTGAATATACCTGCCGTCATGGTACAATATATCTAAAGCCGAGACGGTGTCCAGGAGCTCTCTTTGTCTTACCGCGTTGGCATAATTCAGAGATTTGATCGTGGGATTATTACGATGATGGTTTTGTAAGATCAATCGAATTCCATTTGAGAAAAAATGGTCGGGGTAGGTCACCTTTCCATGTTGCAAAATGTACAGGTTGTTTTTGGTTGGGGTGTAGCCATCTGAGGAAGTGCCTCCCGTCAAGACGAGTTTGATATAGCCATCGACGATATCATTTTGTGCTACCAGTCGTGCCACTCTATCTAGCAACATTGGTCGGTCTATCGGGACCTCGAGCTTCATCAATGAAGCCGATCGATAAAATCGATCAAAGTAGTCTTCCACGAACAATGGTTGCCCCTTCCTAATTGGGAAAAAATCGAAGATCCCATATCCCCGCAGCAGACCGATGTCAAACACTGATATCAGCGAGCTGTCAGCTTGAGTGAGTTTCCCATTGATGTCATGAAATTGTATCATGTCGAAGTTAATCTGGATTAAAATCCCACTGCCAAATCATCACCGCGTGGATCTGCTCCTCCTTCTAATGTACCATTGTCAAGGACCAGAATAGCATCCACACGGCCAATCGCACCACGATGTTCCATTTCATGTCCGAGGCTTTCCAGCCTTTCCTGCACCCTGGTTGACAAGCCATTTTCCTCACATAGGATTCGATCAGGAAGCCATTGGTGATGTAATCGCTTTGCATTGACTGCCTCTTGCATTCCCATGTTATGATCTACGATATTTAGAATCACTTGAAAAACCGAAGTAATAATGGTGGAGCCACCTGGTGATCCCAAGACCATTCTCAATGATCCATCCTTCTCAACGATCGTGGGTGTCATGGAACTGAGCATCCTCTTTTCAGCCTGAATTTCATTCGCCTTTGAGCCTACCAACCCGAATTGATTTGGCACCCCCGCTTTTACACTGAAGTCATCCATTTCATTGTTTAAGAAAAAACCCGCACCCTTTACCATGATTTTGCATCCAAAGTAGCTATTGAGCGTGGTGGTGATGGAGACCGCATTTCCATCGGGATCGACAATAGAGAAGTGGGTAGTCTCTACACTTTCGATGATGTCCACCTTACCTTTCTTTATTTGATTGGATGGGGTACTCCGTCTGCGACTAATGTTAGCCATTCGCTCGGTAAGGTATTGATCACTCAACAACATTTCCTGCGGTACATCCACAAAATCCGGGTCACCTAAATAGGTGGCTCGATCTGCGTACACGAGTTTCTCCACCTCCGTCATTAAGTGCAGGGCCTTGGCCGAATTATGCCCGTACTTCGCCAAATCATAGGGAGCAATGCCCTTGAGGAGTTGGATGAGCGCTATTCCACCGCTGGAGGGAGGCGGCATTGAAATCACCTTATGACCGCGGTAGGTGCCAACGACAGGAGTACGCCATCTCGATTGATAGCTATCCAGGTCCTCTTGTGCAATGAGTCCATCACCCCTCTTCATTTCAGCTAAGAGTAGTTGAGCGGTTTCTCCCTCATAAAATCCAGCTCTTCCTTGATCACGGATTCTTTCGAGGGTTTGTGCTAAGTCTTCCTGAACCAAACGGTCACCCCCTTGCCAGCTGGCAGATTTGACAAATTTTAGGTCGAAGGTATTTAGTTTAATGAAGAGATTCCGGGCGCGATTAATGGATGCGGCGCCAGCTTCGGTCAAGGTGAACCCATTGCGAGCTAATTGAATCGATGGTTGAACCAGTTTTTCCCACGACATCTGGCCGAACTCGTCATGCAACTTCACCATTCCATCCACAGAACCTGGCACTCCGGCTGCCAGATGACCCTCTAAACTCAGCCGATCAATGACGTTACCATCTGCATCCAAATACATGTCCCGATGCGCAGCCAAGGGCGCACGTTCCCGAAAATCCAATGCGCCAATGGTGCCATCATTAGCGCGATACACTGCAAACCCTCCTCCACCGATGTTACCCGCGACCGGATAGACCACCGCCAAGGCAAACTGGACAGCCACCGCTGCATCCCAGGCATTACCGCCTTGTCGCATGATTTCAGCTCCGATCTTGCTCGCCTCAGCATGGGCCGATACTACCATGGCCTGATGCCCGATGACACCCACCGTATCACGATCAGCAGCACTTCGGGACTGCTTACAACCTTGAGCTGCTAAAAACAATCCCAGCAATAGGAAGATCAAATTCCTATTCATAATGATTGATATAGGTCACAAACTTACTTCAAGGGGATTTGGACATCTAGCAGTAAGTGTCAAAGGCATGCCTTAGATTATCAGCAATCATCTCGGCACTTCTTCCTTCGATGTGATGGCGCTCCAGCATATGAACCAATTCTCCGTCCTTAAATAGCGCGACAGCTGGCGAAGATGGTGGATAAGGAAGCATGTACTCCCGAGCACGTTCTGTGGCCTCGGTATGCACACCTGCAAATACGGTGACACATTTATCCGGCACTTTCTCATTGGTTAAGGCCAATTTGGTACCTGGTCGTGCCATGGCGGCCGCACATCCACATACAGAATTAACCACAACAAGTGTTGTTCCCTCATTGCGAGATAAGACTTGATCGACCTCCTCAACAGTTGTGAGACCATCAAAGCCATGTCGAGTGAGGTCTTCGGCCATGGGGGCCACTAGTTCTAATGGATACATACTCATAACGAATACCGATTTTAGATTAGTAGAAAGTAAAAATAGTGTATTTGAAATCATTAACAGAGCTAGAACTCATATAGTTTGATTGAGAAGCAGGCAACATCAAAACGTGCCCGCTTGAATTTGGTCGTACCATTAATCTGCAGGGAAAACTTTTTAGTTTTGATCTACGTTTTCCAAATAGTAAACACTAAAACACAATGACGACTGCACTAAAGCAAGCGACTGCCAAACTGACCCAAAACGGTTATTTGGATATTGACGTCGACCCCACCTTAGATCTGGTTGAGGAGATTGAGAAGTTAAAGCGTTCTAAAAATGCCATTATCCTTGCACATTATTATCAAGAATCGGAGATTCAAGATATTGCAGACTACATCGGAGATAGTCTGGGTTTGTCGCAGAAGGCAGCAAGTACTGATGCCGATATCATCGTTTTTGCTGGTGTCCACTTCATGGCAGAAACCGCCAAAATGCTCTCTCCATCCAAAAAAGTACTCTTACCAGATCTCAAAGCTGGTTGCTCCTTAGCCGACTCATGCCCACCCCACCTTTTCAAGAAATTTAAAGATCGCTACCCAGGTGCTGTGGTCGTAAGTTACATCAACTGTACGGCCGAATTAAAGACTTTGACGGACATCTGTTGCACCTCTACCAACTCTGTTCAGATTATTGAAAGCATTCCCGAAGATCAACAGATTATTTTTGCTCCCGATAAGAACCTGGGTGCTTATCTACGCAAAAAGACCGGCCGAGATCTCATCCTTTGGAATGGTACCTGCATGGTGCACGAGATTTTTTCACACGAAAAAATTACCAAACTCCAACTTCGCCACCCAGACGCCAAACTTATTGCTCATCCCGAATGTGAAGCGCATATCCTGGAAAATGCTGATTTTATTGGTTCCACGACAGGACTGCTAAATTTTACTAAGGAAGATGATGGGCAAGAGTACATCGTGGCCACAGAAGTCGGAATCCTACATCAGATGGAGCTTGCCTCTCCGGAGAAAACATTTATTCCCGCGCCACCCAATAATACCTGCGCATGTAATGAATGTCCGCATATGAAGCGGAACACATTGGAAAAACTTTATCTGTGTATGAAGTACGAGCAGCCTGAAATCGAGCTCGAGGACTGGGTTATCGAAAAAGGTGTGCAATCCATTAACAAAATGTTAGAAATATCTGAGAAAGCCGGCCTCGGTTTAAATAATGAAGATCAAGACTAGGTCACTCGAGAATTTCCTCTTCGACATCTGACCTCACTATGGCTGTGATTACAAAAGTAATCGCCTGGAATTTTAGACCGCCAGGTCATCGTCGCATCTCCAAGATTGGAATAACTAGGCAAGTCTGCCATCTAAATCTCAGCTGAGTTTCACGGTTTTCGCTCCAAAATTAGTGGGTGATCCTGCAGTTCCCGACCATTTCGTAAGACACATGTCATTCTTACTTAAAGACTAGAGTGCTGAGATTCAGCGCCTTTGATATGTAAAAGTTGGTTCAATTATTGCAGCAATTTTAGGCTGAATCCCGTGTATTTTCACATGAAATAAAGTGCTGATACATAAAGGGTTATAACCGAAGTGGTTATAGAACATAAACCTAAATTGAGACACCATGAACACCTACTCAGGAAGGAGGGTCTGGCTCTTCGTGCTACCCTTTTTGGTATGTTTTGGTACCGTTTCTCTGGCAAACATAACGGTCAAAACATTTAATGATGCCAATAATAATGGCATCCGAGATAATGACGAGGACTTAATTTCCGGTCTGGCTGTGACCGGATATGACGAACTTGGAAATTCATTTGATTTTTTAGATGATGGGGCAGGAACACATACGCTAGATGTCGTCCCAACTCGTCTCCGAATACATGTCACTGGATATGATGGAATTGATCGTCTACAAGGGGTAGCTGGACCTACCTCCATATTTTTTGCCAATGACGGTGCTTCTATCGACGTACCGGTTAGGGTAAATGCCGGACTGGACCTGGATGAAATGACCATCGTAATCCCTTGCTACGAAAAGGGTGCTGCGAGTACTCGCACAGACCGTGCTGGGATTGTGTCTTTTCCATATAGTGCTGATGGCGTGGCCCAGCAATATGGTGGCACTGCTCCTAATCCCAACGTTGATGCCACGATTGCCGAAGTCGGCTCTACCTGGGGTATTGCCTACCAGCGTGATCGCGAGCGTGTATTTGCTTCGACCATACTGAAGCGGCACGTTGACTTAGGTCCCGTCGGCATGGGTGCTGTATATACACTTGACTATTCTGCAGGCCAACCCCAATTGGGGCATTTTGATCTCCATGGATATACACCATCCGTAGGCCCAGCCATTGATTTGGGAAGCATCAAACGCGAAATCATTGACGGCGTCGTAGACGAAACGACGCCCTATGGACTTTCCACGGTGGAGGAGCTGATTGACAGAGCTTCCTATGATGTGGATGCATTTGATAAGGTAGGAAAGACTGCCTATGGCGATATAGACATAACCGAAGATGGCAAACAATTGTGGCTCGTCAATCTCCACCAAAGGTCTCTCATTCAGCTGGATGTCTCAGGGCAAGAAGTCGAAGTGACAAGAGATGCACTCAAACATTACCTCATTGATGAAATTCCCAACGGCCCAGACATTGATTTCAGATATCGTCGATGTATAAATGTGGGAGGAAATACCAATAAAAGGGGTGCGGAAGCCTTTACCGATGCAAACAAGGTTGCATGGGATCGTAATAAATATGACAACGGGGGCAAAGGGGATATTGATGACTTCACGGTCCAAAACACGATGAATGTGAACGAGGAAACCACAGAAGCGCACCTTTACCAAACCTGGAGAAGAGGAAGCCAGTTTTCCTACAACATACCCATCCCCAAGGAAGAAAAATATACCGTTACCCTACACTTGACCGAACCATTCAAACATGCAGTGGGTGATCGCAAATTTGATGTAGTGGCTGAGGGCAAAACGGTGCTTGACAACTTCGATATTGTAGCTGAGGCAGGCGGACATCACAAGGCGATGACCGTCCAGTTTGAAATCGAAGCCACCGGACCCACCTTAGATCTGGATTTTCTCTCAGAATTTGGTAACAAGGTTAAAGAGGCTGTCCTCCAAGGTATTGTGGTAGAAGGTGAAAGCCTGACTACCTCCGGCGTATTAAGACCCTGGGCGCTTCATTTTCATAAAGGACGAGGGTACTTAGGCCTTACTTCTGATGGATCATATACTCAATCAAGGGACCACTTGTTTGGTTACATCGTTTCATTTGATCCCAATAATATTGCTGCAGGATTTAAGTCCGAACTTTCCTTTCCACTCAGTTATCCACGAGAGAGATCTTCCAATGCAGGTGAGCCCGGCCCAGAAGCCCTGCGCACTGCGTCGTGGTTGCCTTGGATTAATGAGTGGGAGCAAGCGCACATTCCGCTAGATGATGATCTTTCCGTTCAAAACGGGTTGCTGTGTTCATATCCGCAGGCATTGATCTCTGATATTAATTTTACTGAAAAGGGAGATATAGCCATTGCCTTAATGGACCGCTGGGCACATCAAACGGGATATCTAAATTACAGCACCATCCTGGGCAATACGACCTTCATCATTGGATACGCCTCGGGAGACTTATTAAAAGCTTTCAAGCAAGGCGATTCCTACATCCTGGAAATGGAAAATTTCGACGATGGAGTATTCTTTCGAGACGATGATGGCCCGAGCTATGACGGTGAATTTTTCTATTTCGATGGCTTCAATGTCCGTGATGTAGCGCAGCATGGTGAGACCATCACCGGCGGATCGGGTGTATTAAAGGGTACTAAAGAGGTGGTGATCACCGTGCACAATCCCAGTCCAACCGAACTGGAACATTTTCAGTACTCAGGCGTGTTCACACAAGGAATTGACTTTTATAGCACAGAAGATGGTAGCATAACGCATAGTTACCTCTTTGTGGATCAGTATATCCAAGGAAAAGCCAATGGTCTTGGGGATGTCGAATTCGCCATCGCCCCCCCCCTGGTCGAAGTGGGGAATTATGTCTGGTGTGATGCCAATGCAAATGGTATACAGGATCCAATCGAATTTGGACTTCCAGGTATTGAGTTGAGCCTAAGAGACAAAGAAAATGCCCTGGCTGAACTTCAAACTACTACGACCGGGTCTGATGGAGAGTATGTTTTCACAGGTTTGGCACCTGACCATTGTTATGAAATCTGGATTGATATCGATCAGCTAACTGCCTTGGGCTTCTCTGGAATGACTGGTCCTTTACAGCAGGGCATGGACAGCCTAATTGATTCCGATGCCGATCCAAATATGCGACCTGGTCTGGCAGTGGCAATGTTTTGCACCGACGCAGATGGTAACAATCGACATGACATTGATTTCGGGTTCGGTGGTCCGTCGGCACTCGATGCCATCAAATTTGCCTGTGAAGGAGCCGGAGGCTGCACCACCTTTGACTTGAGCACTGTAGATATCTGCGTTGATACGAGTGGTAGCAACACCGTCAGATACTACCCCACCTTCAACGATGCCGACAGTATGATCATGGCCAATGAGATTTCAGGTACGATCGATGTCTGCATGGGTGATACGATGCTCTATGCCCGGGTGATGCGTCCAACCGACCCAATGTGTTATTCAATAGCACGGGTAACCCTGCAAGAAATTAACCTGGCACCAACCCCACCTGCTTTCAATGTGGTGATCTGTCCATCACCAACACCGCCCACCTTCTTTGATGTACTAACTTACTTGCAAAATCAAGGATTCAGAGGAGATGCTTCCACAGAATTATTCTCAGATTTTGCAATGATGATGCCCATTGCCAATCCAGTGGCAATTTCATCTTTCCCAACCACCATTTACTTTGACGATACCGTTGGTATACCTGGATGTGGAATCAGCGGATCCATCGTCTTTGACAGTTTACCAGCAGCTACTGTCGATGCTGGAAGTGATGCTGAAATCTGTGGTTTGGAGTGTGTGGATCTAACTACTCTTGGTGCCACTTTCGATGCCAACGGTTCAGGTTCAACCATGGCTGCATGGTCTACATCAGGAAGCGGCACCTTTGTGGATGACAACTCTTTTTTAGGTGCTAGATTATATTGCCCTGATTCAGCCGATATGTTGGCAGGGGAGGTCATACTGAGGTTGGCGGTCACTGATGATGCGTGTGGGCGTACCATTATGGACTCGATGCGGGTAATGATCATGTCATCCGAACCGATGTTTTTACCAGATCCTGTGCTCGATACGATTGATTGTACACATCCTTTCGTCTCAGAACAACTCAACAACGATACTTTTCCAAAATGTCAGTTGGTGGTCAATTGTGGTGACACCATCAATGCCCGAGTAATCGATTATGATTTCGACAAATTTCCTTGTACTGAGGATATTGTAAAAAGGATTATCCGAACCCAACGAGTCATCTACGGTAAGCAGGAATACTTCTGTACCGATACCATCTATGTCCGAGGGCTTAATTTTGATGAATTCATGTGTCCCCCGGAGCGAGACACCGTTTATTGCCACTCGGGATATAAAGTGGATGAATATGGTCATCCACATCCGGATGAAACTGGTGTACCGACGGCGGGCGGTATCCCTCTCTGGCCTCAGCCTGACAAGGCCTGTGAGATTCTGGTTATTTACAAAGATTATCCTTTTGATGGATCTCTCTGCCCAGAATTGATTCGCAGAGAGTGGCACATCAAGAACAACTGTAGCGGGCGATATGATACCTGCTATCAATGGCTCATGATTGCCGATACCTTGGGACCCTACCTGGAGAAAGATCTAGGTAAACTAGTGGTAGCTGATTCTGGCACTTTCGTAGGTATTGAAAAGCCAGTCATTTTTGTTCCTACCTCCTCACACGATTGCGAAGCTCATACGTACATACCAAGCGTAATGGCAGAAGACACGTGTTCAGATGTGAAGATGGTTAAGGCAAGAATTGAAAATATTGGCTCAGCGGTGCTGACCTACAATCCAGATACGGACCGCTGGGAAACACATGAGGTCTTTAAGATTCCTCGCACCGATGCACCAATCCCAGTCATTTATGAAGCACTCGATTTCTGTCATAACATAACGAGGGATACCTGCTATTTCTTTGTCAAGGATTTTACCAAACCTGTTACTGTATGCGACAAAGGCATCAATGTAACCATGAGTGATACCATGGTCTGGTTGCCTGCCGAAGTATTTGATGAGGGCAGTTGGGACAACTGTGGTATTAGCTTACTTCTTGCCCGGCGATCTGATTGGGCTACGGCTTGTGGTGTAAATCTGTGTGATACCTTCCAAACCTATTGCTACACCGAACACCACGATTCGCTTTATTGTCCGGTGCTCGAAGTCGATAAGCACCTCAATCCAGTGGAAGCGCACTATGCAAAGACATTACAATGGTTATGCGAAGATGACCAGGACTGCAGCGACCTTATCATCGGTGGCTGGTGGTATGACCTGATCAAGCAAACGACACTGGAATGTATTGATCATCCCTATCCGGTAGATCAGAAATATTTTGAGCAAATTTTGAAAGATCCAACCTTGACTTGCTACTACGACATGAGCGTGGGGGACATCTGTGAAAAAATGGGCTTCAATTTCAATTCTAACCTGCCGGAATTCGCTGCACCATTCTTTGGAGAAAGCGATTTCACTGAAATCGATGTGATGAAGCAAATTGGGGGTGGCTGGTCGAAAGAAGTACCATTCTGTTGTGAAGATGCTTGTCAAAACGTCATGGTTGAAGTATTAGCTATGGACTACTGGTGCAATTGGAGTAAATGTTGGACTTACGTTTACGTCGAGGATAAAACTCCTCCAAAGGTAGTATGTGATCTGTTTGATGTGAACATCACCTGTACCAGTTATAAGCAATTTTACGAAGATGCCGTTAATCAAGCGCTGGCGGGAGACTTTACTGATCTGGATAGCTTACTGGGTGGATATGACAAAGTAGCCTATGATGAGTACGATAATCTCCCGGAAAAAGAGGAATACATATACTACAACGTTCTTTGTGATTCGGTACTGGTGGAGAAGGATAGTCTACTCTATGATGAACATGAGGGATACATTTGGAAAACTTATAGCCACTATGAAGCAGTCTACGATACCATGGAAGTCAAAAGATTTCATGGTCAAGTGGCGGATGATTGTGGTCTAATTTGTGTTCAAGAAATCCCTTGGATCAAGATTGATGAGTGTGGTAATGGGTACATCAAACGAACATTCAAATTTATCGGTCAATGTATTGTAGACGAAACGGGTCATAAAATTGACACCATCACTCGATACCAAACCATTTGGATCAACAGTGATTGCGACATACAGAAGTCGATGTTTAAGATTCCTGAAGATCAATTGCTGGTCGATTGTGGTATTGTCTACGATGAAGATGGTAGTGGCAATGCTGCTGGAATGGCCCATCCTGATCGGACGGGTTGGCCTGAATACATCTTTGACGACGATTGTAAACAAATTGGCATCGGGTACTATGATAAAGTATTTAAAATAGTCGGAGGTGACGAAGGCTGCTACAAAATTATTCGCACCTGGTGTTTTGGAGATTGGTGTGTGTTAGATGGTACTCCTTCAGATTATGGATGGTGGTTTGATGAATATTACGAGGGCAAGTTGATTAAATGTGTCCAGAAAATCGTGTTGATCGACACCACGCCACCCGTATGCACCATAAATATTCCCGACACCATCGAGGCGAATGGATGTTACTACAACCTCAAAGGTGAGGTGGAAGCGGATGATCTTTGTGGTTTACTTGAATTCAGCTGGGAACTGCGGGATGACAAGACGGATGAACTCATCGCCTTCGAGGTTGGTCAGTTAAACACCGAAGTATCAGATGTTATCCAGGTAGATGCAAACGATTTGGAACCAGGCATTTATAACATCAAGGTCGTATTAAAAGATGATTGTCAGAATGAAAGTATCTGCAAAAAAGTCTTTGAAATTCTGGCAAAGAAAAAGCCCGCTCCTGTTTGCATTTCAAGTTTGACTCTCGAGCTCACCCCGATGGATGGTGATGGCGATGGTGTCATCGACACTGCGATGGGTACGGTCTGGGCGTCCGAATTTAACGTCAGTAGCAGTGCGGCATGTGGCAGCGATTCGCTGGCTCTAGAATTTCGTCTGGACCGGGCTGAGGGAGATGCAATTTTGCCACCAGATAGTGCTGATCAATTGACATTTGGCTGTGCTGATCTCGGGCCCCAAGTGGTCAGAATGTACGTTATCGATGAAAGTGGCACCTGGGACTATTGTGAGGTAATTCTCATTGTGCAAGACAATGGCGGTGGCTGTAATGCAGTGGGTACCGGATCTGGCGTCATCAATGGGATCATCGCGAACGAATTCCAAAAAATAGTCCAAAATGTAGATGTCAGCCTTGAAAGCGAAACGGGGGTTAAAATTGATGTGAGACAAGGAGTGATTGGAACTTACGATTTTAAAATGGCTACGGGTAATAAGGGCTATGTCATTCCCTACAAAAACACCAATCACATCAATGGCGTCAGTACGCGCGATATGATCAATATCCAACGTCACATTTTGGGTCTGGACATGCTTGATTCGTGGTATCAAGAAAAGGCGGCAGATGTTAATGCAGATGGTAGAGTCTCGGCAGGAGACATTATCCAGATGCGAAAATTGATACTCGGCATGACCGACGTCTTCCCTGATAATACCAGTTGGCGCTTCTTTAATAAAGTCGATAACAAGGAACAATATCACATCAATCCAATGCTGGAACGCATGCGTATCGACTTTGTCGCGGTTAAGACTGGAGATACCAATGGAGATCATGATCCTGCCCTGGCTGCACCAAGGTCTAATCAGACTTTGCGTCTGCAAACGAGGGATCAGATCATTACAGCTGGAACTTCCATCCGAATGCCGATATCTGTTCACTCAATGCAAGGCATAGAGGGCTATCAGTTTACCCTTCTTTCCGATCCAAAGGTAATACACCTAGAGGGGGTTGAAATCCATTCTAATTCTGATTTGAGGTTAGAAGATTTTAACCAATCTGCCTTGGATCAGGGATGGATTACAACTGCTTGGTTTAATCGAACCGACAAAACCGTAGGAGAAGAAGACATGCAACTGTTTAGTGTAAGAGTCACGGCCCAGCAAGATCTAAGGCTCAGTGATGTCATTACTATTGGAAGTAAGATTACCACTGCTGAGGCCTATAATGATGAAGGCATGACGTTGGATGTCTCGCTTGAGTTCTTGAAGAATCCAGGTGGTAACTTAAAACTCTATCAAAACCGGCCTAATCCATTTAAATCTGAGACAATCATTGGATTTGAGGTTCCTGAACAGACCCATGCACGGCTCACCATTTTTGATGTGGCAGGTCGTCAGGTCGATTTAATAGAAGGTCAGGTAGCCAAAGGTTATCACGAATGGAAAGTCAAGAATTTTGATTTACCAGCAAGCGGAGTGCTGTACTACAAACTAGAAACCGATTCACAATCCGAAGTAAAGAAAATGATTCTCATGGATCATTAAGACTTTGTTCAAGGTGATTAGTTTTGGGAAAGCAGGTTCCGAGTATTCGGGACCTGCTCCTTTTTTTGAGCTGTATGCGTTTAGTCAGAAGTTGAGACTGGCAAACATTGCATCTTGCTGATAGCCCAAATCTCCGCCAGCAAAATTTGCTCTTCAATTACTCGATTAGATCTACCGTGGTCTGATCAAAGCACACCGCGTCTACGGGTAGGACCTCACTAAAAATAAATTGCTACCTTATCAAAAAGGGATGTGTAAAAAGCATACTCCTATTTTATTAAATAAAATACTTCTATTTACCAATGACTATTGGCATCTTGGGTTTGGGTCGCATCGGACTATTATTTTCACAGGTTTTGATGGATCGAAATCCCGATCTGCATCTAGTGGGATATGCTCCCACTCCACGAGATCGATATCAGACCTTGATCAATCGCTGGCAATTTACCTTTGAAACTGATTGGGGGAAATTCACCCATTATCCCTTAGATGGCTATCTTATTGCTTCACCCTCAGATACCCATTATGATTACATAAATCAGCTGGTATTTAAGGGAAAACCCATCTTCTGTGAAAAGCCCCTTGATCTTTCCCTAGAGCGCATTGAAAGGATTCAGCGGCTGGTTGAGGCCTATGATGCTACACTGACGGTGGGATTTAATCGCAGATTTGATCCCGACGTTGTACAGTTAAAAAAGGAAATTGATGCAGGTCGCATCGGGATTCCGCACATTGTTAGAATGACGAGTCGTGATTCATCACCCCCTTCGCTAGAGTTTGTGAAGTCATCCGGAGGTATCTTTCTCGATCAGGTAATTCACGACTATGATCTGATAAGGTTCCTTCTTGAAGCCGATCCAGTGTCCATCTTTGCTGAGGCATCGGTGCTCGTAGATTCACAAATTGAAGCGCTGGATGACTTTGACACAGCGGTTAGTACTTTAAGATTTGACAATGGTTGTTTGGCCACGATCGATAATAGTCGCAAAGCTGTTTATGGATACGATCAGCGAATTGAAGTGTTTGGATCAGAAGGCATGGTGTCTACCCGAAATCAACGACCTCAATCGGTGGTGGTACACACCAAAATAGGTAGTCAAATGCATCCCTACAAAGACTTCTTTCTTGAGCGTTATGAGCGGTCATATGAATTGGAAATGGAAAACTTTCTTGCCCTTTGTGCTGGAAAAACAGCTCGGGTGGTCGATATCAACGATGCTTGGATGGCCACAAAAATTGCAGTTGCAGCCGGAGAGTCCGTCCGAACGAAATCACCCATTGAGATTTGAAGTGCGCAAGGTCGCTCACTGGTGTCTACTTTTGCCTTTAATTTTTGCATTTCCTCTCCACCTATTTGCTCAATTTATAGACAGCCTTCCACCATACGATCTTAAGTTTTCACATCAAATTGAATCAGCATTAAATGGTAACGAGCTTTCGATATCAAAAGCCGCCTATTATTATACCTACATTGGTGAGTATGGCCGCGCCCTAGAAACATTAGAGGTTGGTTTTCGCTGGGGGTTGGATACGATGGTCATCGACCCACGGTTGATAAAACTTGCCCCGGCGATACCCTACCTTACCAAGCGCCTAAGCGAAGAACGACTGATTATCGTGAGCGAAGCACATCAAAAGCCACAACATCGTTTGTTCACCAAGCAGCTGGCTCTTTCTCTGGCGAAGTCTGGCTTTAGACACCTGGGTTTGGAAGCACTCACTAATATGCCAGGATACCGAGATAGTCTGTTGAATCAACGTGGTTATCCGCTTAATTCACCATACACTGGCACGTACACCCGTGAACCCCTGATGGCCGATTTACTGCGTGAGACCATGCTGGCTGGCTATGAAGTTTTTGGCATTGATAAAAATCGGTTGTCGATCGAGAGAGATACTCAGATGGCCACCAACATCATAGCTTACTTAGATGAACACCCACATGAAAAAGTCATCGCTCATGTGGGCTGGTATCATGCAGTCGAATCAGATTTTCCAAAAAGGAAAAATGCAAAATGGATGGCGCATCTGATCCGTGAACTCTCAGACTATGATCCCTTGACGATCTACCAAGATGTATTTTCTGAAAAATACCTGGAAAAAGAATTTTCGCTCTACACAAATTTAGATGCAGAAGAGATTTCTGTGGTCTTAGATATGAACGAACAGCCTTTGCGACTGCCAGCTTCAGCGAATCATTTTGATATTCATGTTTTTCACCCCCGAACATCTTTCATGGAAGGTCGACCAAATTGGCTTTATGAACCCAATCGGCACAAGGTTTATATTCCAAAAGACCTTATTGAAGCAACTTATCCAATCATCATCCGGGCCGTACTAAAGAAAGAATTTCCCGAGGGGGTGCCATTGGACATCATCGAGATTAGACATCGGTTCATCCGCAAACCCTTACTACTCAATCCTGGAAATTACAAAATTAAAATCATCGGATCGTCAGGTCAAAGTCAATGGTTGGATTGGCGGGTGACCAATGAACCATAGATGTACACTTAAAGCACCAATTCTTCATCTTCATTCAATTTGAACATCGGACCTGCACTTCTTGACAATCTTTTTCTCAAGGCAACCAAGGTTTCAAGATTGTAACATGGTGCCAAGAGATCAATGAAGGGCTTTACTACCTGCATCCCCACGACCTTAGCTGCAGCAGAATTCTTTAAAACGGGATTTAACCAGATGATTTGGCCAGCAATTTTCTTGAGGGTATGCATTGAATGCTTCAGCAGACTCAATTCGCCGGTATCCCATGCATCACTAAAGATGATGATCTTAGTATGCCGATCTAGCCATTTTGGCCGCTCATCCAGAAACTGAGCAATGCTCGCACCAATGCGTGTGCCTCCAGACCAAAGTCCAGGAATGGCTTCAAACCCTGCCGTAATTTCATCCCAGGAATTTCGCCCCTGTTGGCCCAGTCGATATAAATGTGTATTAAAAACAAAGGTCTGCTGATAAGTAAATCCACGATGTAAGTGATAAATAAATAATCGAAGAAATTCAGCGTAGAGCTGCATGCTTCGGCTTACATCACAGAGTAAAATCAACTTCGTTTTTATTTTAGGACGGTACAAATAGGGTAACTTAATCAATTCATCACCATGAAAAAATCGATTTCTTGCCAATAAAGCTAGATCAATTTCGCCCCTTCTCGGATGGTGTTTTTTTCTATGTTTCTTTTGTATAAGGAGCGCACGCACCAACGATTTGATGGCCATCTGCAACTCATCACTCTGGTCCAGGTCGTAAATTGATAAATCGGCAAAGTCGTCGGATACACTCCCACTATAAAATGGCACATCTAATGTCTCTGCATTTGCCTTGTATAACCAATTTTTGATGTGCTGAATTTGTCGCACTCTCGGTTCACGGTCCTTTCTCTTCCTACCTTGATTCGCCTTTGGCAGCTCTTTGATCTTTGAATTAACTCCTCGCTGGTGCTCCTTGATGAAATTAAAGTAGTGTTCTTCGAAATCGATCCACTCCTTCTTAGAACTACTAAAAACTGTTTTGAGCATCGAGATAAATTCTGCCCGCTCACCCAAATTAATTTTTACCAATCCGTTCATGGCTGCAGCAACATCCTCGATACCCACGGCATAAGAGTGCTCGCGGAGATAATTTGCAAAAGCTGTCAATTGTTCAAAAAATGACCGATGCCGTGAAAGCATTTTATAACCTATTCAATTTTTGATTGAACTCCGGTTTTCTCTAGCAAATCTGAAAGCGACATTTGCACAGATCTTTTATCTCGCCAATCCTTAAGCACTAATCCCAGGCTTGACTCGATGATCTCCCGATCGAGATCTTCGACATATAGATTCGCAAGCGCTTGAGCCCAATCGAGGGTCTCTGCGACACCCGGCAACTTTTGCAATCGCTCCTCTCTTAGGTGCATCATAAATCGACAGATTTGATGTACGAGTTTTTCATGAATTCCCGGCACTTTAGATTTAACGATGGCAACTTCTTTGTCAAAGGAAGGATAGTCGATATAGAGATACATGCAGCGTCGGCGCAGCGCATCAGAGAGTTCACGAGTAGCATTACTGGTCAGTATTACCATAGGTTTAGTCTTGGCTTTCAGGGTGCCTAATTCGGGGACGCTAATCTGCCAGTCAGACAGCACTTCTAATAAGAAGCTTTCAAATTCCTCATCAGAACGATCAACCTCATCGATGAGCAAAACGGTTTTCCTTTCAGACATAATCGCCCTCATGATTGGTCGCTGCAGAAGAAATCGATCCGCGAAAAGATCCGATTCTCTAATCTGCCCTGCACCATCAAGTTGTTCAGTCATTTTCAGGTAAAGCAGCTGATGTTGATAGTTCCACTGATAAAGTGCTTGGCTGGCATCAATCCCTTCATAGCATTGTAGTCGAATCAATTCTGTCTCAAATAGCTTAGCCATTACTTTGGCCACTTCTGTTTTCCCAACGCCAGCTGGCCCTTCAATAAGGAGGGGTTTCTCCAATGAATTGGAAATATGAACCGCCATAGTGACATCAGGATCTGTGAAATAAGATGCCTCGGCCAATTGTCGATCAATTTCTTTAAGATTTTTACCAATCATCGTTCATTTAAAAGAAAAGAAATGGAGCGTCTCAACGATTGAAACGCTCCATTGTTTATTAAAATAAAATTTTGGGCTTACGATAGCGCGGCAGATAACGCACGGTCTAACATTACTCCAGCAAGATGCTTACGATATGTCTCTGAGGCAAAATGATCGCTCATCACATATACGGAGTCATCACGACTGCTGACGGTAGCCTCGATAGTATTATTAGACAAAACCTGCCCTTTTAAAGCCGAAGAGGCGCTTTTATCAACATAGGGAGAATCAGAAACCCCGGTGTAAGCCACGGTAGCATGATCCACCTGATTGCCATTTAATTTCATACATACTGCACATCCCACGAGGGCAAACCTTGAGGCAGGTTGGACAAATTTTTCATACCGACAATAGTATCCCGCTTTGCTCGCTACGTTGATCGCCGTGATCACCTCTTGTTCCCCTAAAGCCGTACTGTACATTCCGGTAAAAAAGTCACTCGCTGCGACCTCACGAGTACCACTACTACTTTGGATGACTACTGTAGCATCACAGGCCAAAAGGGCCGCTGGCCAGTCAGCAGCAGGATCAGCATGGGCAATACTTCCGCCGATCGTGCCCATGTTCCGAACCTGAATGTCTCCGATCTTACCAGCCACCATCGAAAACAGACCAGCATGTTCTTTTACCAAATCTGAACTTGCGATAGATTGATGTGTGGCACCTGCGCCGATAGAGAGAACATCTCCGCTCAACTCAATTTTCTTAAGCGACTCGATTTTAGATATGTCCACCAATGTATCGGCTGTATAAAGCCTCAGTTTCATAGCAGGCAAAAGACTGTGACCTCCCGCAAGCAATTTCGCATCGCCTGTAAGTGCTGCAAGTGCTTCATCAACAGACTGAGCTTTTTTATAGTCGAAATTTGTTGAAATCATCTGATTTTATTTTTGAACTTAATTTTTCTTCCCGGTGGGATTATGAGAAAAGCCAAGTTTAGTTTAGAATTTAATTGCCGTCAGCCTGGTGCATGGCCTCCCAGACCCGTTGGGGGGTGAGCGGCATTTGAATATCCCTAACGCCATAACCCTTAAGTGCATCAACCACCGCATTGACTACTGCAGCGGTGGATCCAATGGCTCCAGCTTCTCCGGCACCTTTTACACCCAAAGGATTGTGTGGACAAGGTGTGACCGTGTTTTCTGTTCTAATCATGGGCACATCATCGGCACGAGGCATGGTATAATCCATGTACGAACCATTGATCAATTGACCCTGATCATCATAAATGGCGCCCTCATAGAGAGCTTGACCGATACCTTGCACAACCCCTCCATGAATCTGTCCTTCAACAATCATTGGATTGATGATGTTACCCACATCATCGACTGCAACGAAGTCGATTAAGTCGACTTTTCCGGTGTCCTTGTCAACTTCAACCACTGCGATGTGTGCTCCGAAGGGGTAAGTAAAATTGGTAGGGTCGTAAAAGCTAGAAAAGTCCATCCCAGGCTCAAGGTCTGCCGGATAGTTGTGAGGTACATATGCAGTTAAAGCGACATCGCCAAAGCCGATGGATTTATCCGTACCAGCAACCGACCATTTACCATCTGCAAACGAGACATCCTCTGGCCTGGCCTCCATGGAGTGCGCAGCGATCTGCTTTCCTTTTTCAATGATCTTATCCAGACTTTTAATGATGGCACTTCCGCCCACGGCTAAACTTCTCGAACCGTAGGTCCCCATGCCAAATGCCACCGAATCGGAGTCACCATGAACGATGTCAACATCTTCAATGGCAATGCCCAGCTTATCTGCCACAACTTGAGCAAAAGTAGTCTCATGACCTTGACCGTGCGAATGCGAACCCGTATAGACGCTTACTTTACCCGTGGGTTGGACTCTGACCTGTGCCGATTCGTAGAGACCAGCTCTTGCCCCTAATGAGCCAACAACCGCTGACGGCGCGATCCCACAAGCTTCGATATAGGTGGAAATCCCAATACCGAGTAATTTTCCATTTTCTTGATTGCTCTGCTGCTTGGCACGCAACTCGTCGTATCCCACCATCTCGAGGGCCCGTTTAAGCACTGCCGCGTAATTTCCGCTGTCATACTGCAAGGCAACTTGAGTTTGATACCCTGGCTGCTCTACGCCATCAAATGGTGGAATGAAATTCTTATATCGCACCTCTGCTGGGTCCATATTCATTTCCGCTGCGGCGGTTTCGACCAGACGCTCGATCAAGTAAGTCGCTTCAGGTCTACCTGCTCCCCGATAGGCATCTACCGGGGTGGTATTGGTAAAGGTGGCGGTGATGTCTACATTAATCAATGGTGTGGTATAAAGCCCTTGTAAAAGCGTTCCGTGCAAATAAGTTGGTACTGCTGGAGCAAAAGTCGAAAGGTAGGCACCCATATTGGCGAAAGTCTTCACCCTCAAAGCGGTAATTTTTCCATCTGCATCGAATGCCATGTCCGCCTTGGTCACATGATCGCGACCATGCGCATCTGTCTTGAAACTTTCGCTGCGCTCGGCCGTCCATTTCACGGGTCGACCGATTTTTTTCGAGCACCAGGTCACAATAGCTTCCTCCGTGTAGTGGAAGATTTTGCTGCCAAAGCCGCCACCAACATCAGGCGAAACGACTCGCACCTTGTGCTCCGGTATGCCTAGGACGAA
The DNA here is from genome assembly GCA_965223215.1 of Saprospiraceae bacterium. Taxonomy (GTDB): domain Bacteria; phylum Bacteroidota; class Bacteroidia; order Chitinophagales; family Saprospiraceae; genus JABDMH01. Next base: position 3,879,701 of record CBDCVZ010000010.1, read on the forward strand.
GGCACACATCAGCAGTCGAATTAAATGTGGATTTTGAGAGCTGGTCCATAACGTGTAGCGATCGTTGGTGTCATCATAGTCTCCAATCGCACTTCGGGGCTCAATGGCATTTGCAACCATTCTTTGATTGATATACTCAAGCGAGGTCACGTGATGTGCACCGTCAATGGCAGCATCGACCTCTTCGATCGGATTGCCCAGCGCCCAGTCAAAAGCAATATTACTTGGTAGGTCGTCATGAACTCTTGGTGAGGAGGGATCGGCGGCCTGGTCTGCCTCAACAACTGCATCCAGCTCTTCGTAATCCACCTCAACTAGATCGGCAGCATCTCGAGCTGCATACCTTGAATCTCCAATGATTACTGCAACCGCATCACCAGCATGCCTCGCCTTTGACCGCACCACCAGCGGATGAGGTGGTTCATGCATGGTGTCGCCATTCTTAAAATTCACCTGCCAACCACAAGGCACTCCCGCAATTCCCTCAAAGTCATTTCCAGTAAAAATGGCCACGACTCCAGGGGCTGCCTCAGCAGCATTTTTATCAATGGCCTTAATTTTAGCATGCGCATACGGGCTCCTTAAGATGTATGCATAGGTCATGTTTGGCAATACGATGTCGTCAGTGTATTTGCCCTTGCCAGTCAGAAAGCGCTTATCTTCCACACGCTTCACCGATTGTCCTATATAATTTCCCATTTGGATTTTTTAAGCTTTTTAATTAAAAAATTATGCACTCATTTTTTCAGCGGCATGCTGTACTGCCCTTACAATGTTATGATATCCAGTACACCGACAAAAATTTCCCTCTAAAGCATGACGAATTTCCGTCTCAGTGGGTGAAGGATTGTTTTGTAGCAAGTCAGCAGCCACCATGATCATACCGGGTGTGCAAAAGCCACACTGCAGGCCATGACATTCTTTAAATCCTTCCTGCAAGGGGTGCAATTCTCCGTTAGACATTCCTTCGATGGTTTTGATATCACATCCATCAGCTTGGACGGCGAGCAATGTGCAGGATTTCACGGATTTTCCATCTAATAGGATCGTGCATGCACCGCAACTGCTGGTATCGCACCCAATATGAGTGCCGGTAAGGTTCAATTGGTCTCTGAGAAAATGGACTAGCAATTCCCTTGACTCCGTCGTCCCCTTGATGGCTCGACCATTTACAGTGGCCGAAATTTCATGACTCATTCGGTAAGTATTTAAGGTTTACAAAATAAAAGGTGGTGCGACTGCCCGCACGATTCACAATCAACCAAGAATTTGAGCGACCTGCTCAATTTTGGCTGCACTAAACTAAAGATGAGGATTAGACCTTAGTAAAAAAAGTTCGCTACCTCACGGATTCTAGGGGTTACAAAAGATAAGAATTTTTTGAGTCTTCGCAGACAAATTTATCTGACTGAATTGCAATTAATTTCCCAACTGATATGGGATCTCAGCAACGAGAATAAGCAGCTTAATTCGCACCTTCTCCAATAGCTACTAAGGAGAAGAGAATGTATCGTTCTCAATTCGGCAAGGTGCCGTTTCCACATGCAATGAAGTTGGGATTGAGCAGATCAGGCTTATTGTATTGCAAGGGTGTCTGCCTTTCAAAGTCTAGCACTTGACCACCGGCCTCTTCCAGAATCACTTGTGCAGCAGCTGTATCCCACTCCATGGTAGGGCCCAAGCGGGGATATAGATCCGCCTGACCTTGGGCGATGACGGCAAATTTAAGTGCTGAGCCTTTGGGTACCAATGTATGTTCTGGATATTTGGATAGGTAGTCATGAGTGGCTGGACTGAGGTGAGATCGAGAGCATACAATCCCGAGTCCGGTACGGCTCGCATCGAATGATCGACAAGAAAGCTGAGTCCATCTGCCTTGACTTACTTTATAAGAACCATTGTTTTCAGACGCAATGAAACTATCGGACAGCACTGGAATGTGCATCACGCCCAATATCGGTTTACCCTGCTTTACCAATGCGATGTTAATGGTGAACTCACCATTGCGCTTTACGAATTCTTTGGTCCCGTCAAGCGGATCGACCAGCCAGCAGAGATCATACTTCGATCGGTCTTCGAAGGGCAATTGCTTATTCTCCTCAGATATGATGGGAATCTCTGGAAAGGTTGCTTGCAAGCCCTTGCAGATAATGTCATTGGAAGCTCGATCTGCCGCAGTGAGTGGTGAATCATCCGATTTAAAGTCAACTTCAAATCGAGTGGGATCATCATATATATCGAGAATGGCCGCACTGGCTTTTTTTACCAGCTCAAGTAGTGGTGGGTAAAACTTTCTTAGGTCCAAATTGCTTATGTTTAAAGCAGTTTAATGAATAAGTATCAGCTAGTTCTGAAATAGAAATTTGCAAATTTAGATAATTAACAAGCATGGCCAAGGTTTTGGTAACGGGCGGATGTGGATACATAGGTAGCCACACGATGGTGGATCTTTTAGACAAGGGTCATCAGCCTACCAGCATAGACAATCTGGTGAATAGCAGTCTTAAACCATTGGAAGGCATCCAAGCTATTACTGGGCAGTCCGTCCAAAATTTCGATATCGATCTTCGAGATTTTGAGGCACTCTATGCAACATTTGCGAAGCATCAATTTGATGCCATCATTCATTTTGCTGCGCTTAAGAGTGTGGGAGATTCTGTAGACAAGCCCCTCCTATATTATGAAAACAATGTAGCGGGTCTGATCAATCTGGTACGTTGTCAGCAATCGTTTGGTGTGCGAAACTTCATCTTTTCGAGTTCGTGCTCCGTATATGGTAACGCTGCGACCTTGCCGGTCACCGAAGCGACACCAATCCAAGAGGCAGAATCCCCCTACGCAAGAACTAAGCAATTTTGTGAAGGCATTCTCTTGGATTTAGCCAATAAGGACAGGAAGAGCAATTTTATAATACTGCGTTATTTTAACCCAGCAGGAGCGCATCCCTCCATCAAGATCGGTGAGAGTTCCAGAACACCGGCAAGTAATCTCGTGCCCGTAGTTACGGAAACCGGTGTAGGTATTAGGAATCATTTAAAGGTATTTGGTAGTGATTATCCCACCCGGGATGGTACCTGCATTCGGGACTATATCTACATCATGGATTTGGCCGATGCCCATACCAAAGCTTTGGAGTATGTTGTGGAAAATCGGAATGCAAAAAATTTCGAAATATTCAACCTTGGATCTGGGGCCGGCAGCACGGTGCTCGAAGTTGTGGAGGCGTTTGAAAAAGTGAGTGGACAAAAACTCAATTATCAATTGGTTGATCGACGTCCGGGGGATGTTGTTGCGATTTATGCAAATTATGAAAAAGCAAGAAAAGTACTTGGATGGCAACCCACCGCAAGCATCGAAAAAACAATGGACACCGCATGGCAATGGCAACTTAGCCAGTCAAAATAGTACACTCAGTCTATTTGTTGCTGACCGGTATTATTTATCGTGGGCTATATTTTAGAACATTCATTCTTAACGGGTCGATAAAATCCTTGAAAACTGAATCTAAATAATCAGCATCCATATCACGGTAGATATTGGCCTCTCGATTAATTAATTCAATATCTCCCAATAATTCGAAATAGCAGAGATTCATAGCTTTATTAAGGGTGCCTATTTCAGAAAATATAATATTGCTTTCTGACGTATTTTTTAATTTTTGCATTAGTTGCTGATCAATCCCGGTCTCTTTCAGCTTATTTACCAATTTCCAGAATTCATTTTCAACGGCATCAAAGCCAAAGTGCCCAGCAATTTTCCCTTCGACAATAAATAATCCAGCATCGACATTACCCGTGATGTAGGCATCGACGCTGGTTAACATCTGGTATTTTTTAATGAAATGCTGGTACAATAGAGATGATTTTCCGACAGCCATCAGGTCAGAGATCAAATCCAGTGCGTAGTAATTTTTAGAATTTCGTCCTTCCATGGGAAAGACAAAGTAGAAGGATTTTACCGGCACCTTCCCCGACACGATTTCTCGGAGCCTTCTGTTCGGTACTGCACTAAAATCAAACTGGGGTCGGTCTTGAGCTGGTCCATTGAGCGATCCAAAATATTTCTCAATCATTCCGGTCGTCTCTTCGATGTTGATATTACCGGTGATTGACAAAATAGCATTCGAAATATGATAGTACCTCCTATGGAAATCATGGGCATCCTCCAGCGTCATATTGAGTAGTTCTTCCACACTTCGTCCGATGGTTGGCCAGCTATATGGTAATTCTTGGTAAATCATTGGCAGCAGATGGTGCCAGACATCACCGTAGGGCACAGCAAAACATGATTCATACAGCTCCTCAATCACAACTTTCTGCTGCACTCTAAACTCATTTTCCTTGAGTCTTAGATTTTGCAGTCGGTCGGATTCCAAGAACAAGAAGGTCTCGAGATTGTCGGCAGGACCATAGCAATAATAGCTAGCATAGTCACTATTTGTGAAAGCATTATTTTCACCACCAGCCATCTGCATGGGCACATCAAAATTTGGCACCGTCTCCGTACCCGAAAACATGAGATGCTCAAACAGATGAGCTAGTCCCGTGGCCTTGGGAGGATCGTATTTTGATCCTGCTCGAAATAGCATATTAAGGGCAACCAGCGGTGTATTGACATCCCTATGCAAGAGTACCGTCAGTCCATTCGGCAGTGTGTGTCTGTGGTAATGAATCATTTTAGGTAATTACATGGCCCCGGTCAACAGCGCAAAGGTAGAAATCCTACTGTTCATCACCTTCTGTTGGGGCTCAAACTAAAAACAGATCCGACGCCAATCGGTCAGCATAGGCCTTTCCCACCGTGCTTAGTCTGAAGCAGTCGTCCACTTCGACAATCATTCCTTGGTCAATGGCATCCGCTACCGTTCGTTCAAAGTGCTCTAAGTATCGATCTCCAAAATCTGCAATGGTTGATCGCTGGCATCCCCATTTTGTACGCAAACCGATCATGACATATTCATTGTACCGCTGATCATGGGAGAGGACCTCTTTTTCCCGTTGAATCAGATCTTGTGATATAGCCTTTAGATAAAGGTGATTGTTGGAAATGTTCCACGACCTAGCACGGCCGTCAAAAGAATGTGCCGAGGGGCCGACACCTAGATAGGGAACACCCTTCCAATAGCTGGTGTTGTGCCGGGCATAGTATCCCGATCGGGCAAAATTCGAAATTTCGTAGTGATCAAATCCCCGGCTAGAGACGAATGCGATCAGATCATAAAACTGCCTCACCACAACTTCCTCATCAGGCAATCTCACTTTCCCTTTCGATACCTGATGGTGCAAAGCAGTGCGTGGCTCTACAGTGAGCGCATAACAAGACAGATGGACTGGATCGTGGAGCAGTGCTTTCTCGACATTACTTAGCCAACTCTCAGGAGTCGAAAAGGGCAGACCGTAAATCAGATCAAGGGAAATTTCTTCGAAGCTTTTTCTGGCGAGTTCTAAGGCCGAAAAAGCTTCGCGTGAGGTATGCGCCCGATTCATCAAACGGAGATCCCTGTCATCAAATGATTGCACTCCAATACTCAATCGATTGATTGGGGTGTCACTTAATTGACTCACCGTGTCCCTATTTAAGTCGTCGGGGTTGGCCTCGATGGTAACTTCTGCCGTTGGATCTACTGAAAAAGCACCGTACACCGCTGCAAATAACGTCTCCAATTCATCCCTGCTCAACAGCGATGGTGTACCCCCACCTAGATAGATGGTAGCCAGGGTCCTGTGATCAAATTCTGAAGCTCGCAATTCAATTTCCCGGACGATGGCTTCGACCATGGAGGTCCGGGGTGACAAGTTTGTGGAAAAATGAAAATTACAATAGTGGCATGCTTGTTTGCAGAATGGGACATGTATGTAAAGGCCTGCCAATTTCGTTGTAGATTAGTTGCCATTCAAAGATAGAAATTCAATAGGGTGCTTAGACTTAGCATGATTGGTGTATTACTGTGGCTCACAGCAGGTCAGTGGACACATGCCCAAGAGTATGCCCTTGCCTGGCATTTAAACACCGACCTCGATCATCGAACTTGGCACGCATTAGGCTTGCCACAAAAAAGCGATTGGCCCATCCCCTCAGACACCCTTTTCTCATGGGTGAATACCCTTCGTGATGAGGCCTATCTAGAAGCGTCCGTTGATACCCTATGGAAAGCTAGTGACACAACACATATCGAACTACATCTTGGACCCACTTATTCATGGAGCTACCTAAACACTACCGGCATACCTGCGCAATTGAGTGAGGGACTATCGCTTCGCGAGCAAACTAATAAACCAGTTTCACCCCGACACATCCAGGAGATTTTCGAACAGGTTTTACGACGTGCTGAAAATATTGGATATCCCTTTGCTGCCATTAAGCTCACCCAAATTGGAATCAAAAAGGGCTTGGTGGAAGCAGCCATCACTGTTAATCTCAATCAGGAAATTAAGATCGAACGAATAAAGGTGGACGGAGACTTAAAACTCAGTGAACGTTACCTGCACCATTATTTGGACATTGAAGAAGGCGACTTATTTGCCAAGCAGAAATTCTTGCAGGCTCGCGATCGCCTAAAAGAACTGACCTTCTTAAAAGCATACAAAGAGCCGGTTGTAGATTTTCTTGGCAATGGAGCTACCTTACAATTTTACTTAGATAAAAAAAATGCAAATCAATTTGATATACTTTTAGGATTACTGCCCGCTCCAAACAATCCTCAGCGACGCTTCCAACTAACTGGAAATGTGAACATCGATTTACAAAACCAGTTCGGAAGTGGAGAAATCATTCACTTCAATTATGAGAGTCTGCAGCCCGGCACCCAAGAAATTGAAATTGATCTTAATTATCCATTTATTTTCAAGTTGCCCTTTGGGGTGGATCTAGATTTTGATCTCTACAAAAGAGATTCTTCCTACATTGATATCGGCTATGAAATTGGAATTCAATACTTCTTACAACGAAGCAATTACGTAAAGTTCTTTACTTCAAGTGATCGCACGAACCTCTTGACGATTGACACCTCTGCTGTAAAGCGCACCAAAAAATTACCCCGTTTTATCGACATTTCTGACAACCAATTCGGCGCAGAATATCATCTGGAAAAACTCGACTACCGGCTGAATCCCCGCAAGGGTTTTGATATCACACTCACAGCAAGTGCCGGCACGAGAAAAATTGAGCCAAATTCGACCATTATTAACCTACAAGATGACAGTGAGGAGCCCTTTGATTTCAGATCACTATACAATGATCTAGCTTTAAACAGCTTTAAGTATAAACTCACTACACAACTGGTGTTTTATATGCCACTGTTCAAAAGCAGTGCACTAAAATTTGCTCAATCGACCGGGTATCTCGGCTCGTCAGAGACTCTTTATGACAACGAACTATTTAGAATTGGTGGAATCAAACTGCTGCGAGGATTTAATGAGGAAGTTATTTTTGCGAATTTTTATTCCGTTACAAGCCTCGAATATCGGTTGCTTTTTAATCAAAACTCTAATTTATTTGTGTTCACAGATGTTGGCTACGTCGAACAACTAACGCAGCAGGTGCGAAGATTTGATTTGCCGTTGGGGTTTGGTGTCGGCCTTAATCTGGAAACCAGTGTGGGTATATTTAGCATTAGTTACGCCATCGGAGGCCAAAGAAACAATCCAATCGATTTTTCAAATGGCCGAGTTCATTTTGGCATGGTTGCCGGTTTCTAATAAATATTAATTGCGATTCCAAATGGCCGGATTTAGAGAAGCATTTATCTATCGATTCAATAAACTTACTCCCTTTTTACCTCATAAAGTGCTGACCAGATTGACAGGGCAGAATTTGATCTTGCCGGTCTATCACTTAGTTTCAGATCGAGATGTGACGCACGTTAAGCATCTATATGCGTATAAAACAGTGCAGCAATTCAAGCGAGATCTTGAATATCTTTTGAGGTATTATGAACCAATTAATCTATCGGACCTCATCGATTTTACTGAGGGATATGAGCTCAAGAAGCCTAGTTTTTTGCTCACCTTTGATGATGGACTTCGTGAATTTGGAGATGTGGTGGCACCCATTCTGAAGCAAAAAGGTGTGCCCGCCATTTGCTTTCTGAATAATGCGTTCATCGGCAACAAGGCCTTATTTTTTCGCTACAAAGTCAGTTTATTGATTGAACATCTCCTCGCAAATCAAGGTGCAGAATCGGTGCAAAGAGCAATTGACCTTATTCCTGAACGGACCACCGAAGATCGATTACCAGAGGTCCTGCTGGGATTCAATCATACTAATGAAGGCCTCATTGATCAAATAGCCTCAACCTTGGAGATAGATTTCACTCAGTATCTCGCTGATGAAAAACCATACCTTGATGCCTACGAAATCGAAAAACTAATTGAGTCTGGCTTCAATTTTGGTGCACATAGCCTTCATCATCCTGAATACTTTTTATTGTCTCTTTCGCAGCAACTTGAACAAACTACCCAATCGATCTTAGGTCTCACCAAAATGTATCCAAGCCAACCGATGACCTTTGCATTTCCTTTTACCGATCATCAGGTTTCCAACGCCTTTTTTGAAGAACTAAGACGACAAATCCCAGACTTGAAGTTGACTTTTGGAAGTGCGGGACAAAAAAAAGACCTTGTGATGGGCCATCTCCAGCGTATACCCATGGAAATGAGAGATTTAAGTGCAAAAGAAATTATTCAGACCGAATTGCTTTACTATCTCGCCAAAGCCCCTTTTGGTAAAAACACGTTGGTTAGAAAATGATCCGAATCGAAGCATTAAATAAGGCTGCTCTGTCAGAGTACATTAGATCTGATCAATTTAAGCGCAGCCACTTTGTTCCTATTTCTACCCATCGGGCCATTTCTCACCTAAACAATCCACGCGCCGATGAAGATGATATACTATTGCTACTAGCCTACAGTGGCCAAATCTTGGTTGGCTATCTTGGAATATTAGCAGATTGGATATTTGAGCCACATGGCATTAAGCATAAATGTGGCTGGCTCAGTTGTATGTGGATCGACCTGAGCTATCGCGGCCAAGGCATTTCCAAACGATTAGTTCGTGACGCTTTGGACCATTGGGAGCAACGGATATTAGTAACCGAATTTACTGTCGCAGCCAAGGGACTTTATGACAAGACCGGTGCCTTCAAAGACCTGCAAATAAGACCAGGTCTACGAATATATCGAAGGCTAGATCTGCAGAAGTTTTTACCACCGAAGAGGTCCATTTTCCAAAGAAACATTGCGATTCTGAAAACCCTGGATGCCATGGGCAATGCCCTTCTCGATGTGCGGTTTCTGTGGCAGTCTACCAAACCGCTAAATGGCGTCAGTTATTTCACAAAACTTGGACCTGAAGAAACAACTTACCTTAACACAAAAATCGGTGAATCTCGTTTTAAGAAAAACTCCGAAGATCTGAACTGGATCATGCAATATCCCTGGATCCTCTCCAGTGAGCCCACCACTGAATCACAACGGTATCATTTTTCTTCAGTGGCTACCATTTTCGAATTTAAAGGCATACGGATTCTAGATAAAGAAAATCAAATTATCGGTCTGCTAATGCTTGCGAGACGAGGCCAAAATTTAAAACTACCTTTTTGTTATTTCGAAGATGGACAGGAGGATAGAATTGCAGAGATCCTAAAATATTACTTTCGAATCTGGCAGATCAATACTTTCACAACTTACCATCCTACCTTGGTAAAGGAATTAAAGACCACCTCGACTGGAGCCCTATTTAAAAAAGAGGTTAAGAGGCATTTCATTATTTCGAAAGCATTGACGGCATTTAATACTGATCAGGAACATATTATCCAAGACGGCGATGCCGATTGTGCTTTTACTTAGAAAACATATGTTGCACGATCTTGAAGAATGGTTTCTTCTTCCATAGGTAGTGATATGGTTTTTGCATTGCCCCAAACTGTCTCCTGGTTCGTTCCAGTCCCTCCGACATTCCGCCCAGAAAATCAAATTGATGACCGGGGCAATGTTGATTGGCGTATTGGATGGCATGCCACAAAGTATATACACCACTTCCCCATGGTCGAAATTGATCATATTCTCCAGTGAGCAATAAATAGGTCGCCTCCCTATCCCAAACAATAAATACAGCGGCTTGAATAACCCCATTTCCATCTATGGCATAGAAGGATTTGCCCTGCCCACGCTCTTCAGATGCCCCAAGCAAATTATCAAAATATTGAAATGACACTGGAATTTTACTTCCCTGACGAATGAAGGGTCGGTCGCATATGTCATATAATTTTTTCCGATCCAAATCTTCCTCTATTCGGACACGATCAGCAGCCTTCTTAAATTTATTATTACGATAGTCCGAGGAAATCCCTTTATAAACCACCGCCAAATCACTTACATCCGGAAGGACATAAGAATAATAAATCGTCTGATTAAATCCCTTCCATTTAAAAGGCAACCAATTGTTAATCTGGTAATGCAACGTTTGCATGTATCCGTCAAAAATGGGAATTGCGTTTACCATTTTAACCAGAATGCTGTGCTTCTTTCGCTCAGGAAAATCCTTCAGGAAATAAGGGCCCGCGAATTTAGTCAGTGGAGGCATCGTCACATAGGTAAAAATCCCTTTAGTTTTTTTGAACCAGGGCATAATCGCGACCACATGAGGATCTTCAACATACATCATCACCTCCCATTCTCCTCCAGTGCAGGCATTATCCAACCACCAGTCTTGGAAGAAGATCGGAATGTTCTTTTCCATGGCACAGAGAGATCGATAGCGATCGCGATCAAAGATTATTTTTTTCGACATATCATCATTCCGTCTACCAGAGGCAGCAGTACATTTTCCACCCGACCATCAGCTTGCACATGCTCATTAAACTTCATAATGGTCCTGGTATCAAGGTCTGGCTCTTCTTCAAGAACCTTTCCATCCCAAAGCGCATTATCCGCCAGAATAAATCCTCCTGGCCGCACCTTATCGAAGACCAAATCATAATATTCCAAATAATCTCTCTTTCCTGCATCAATAAATACGAGGTCAAAAAACTCTTTTAACTGGGGAATGACATTCTGTGCCCGATCAAAATGGCAAACAATTTTATCTCTGCACTTTGCTCCTTGGATATTGTTGGTTATTGTCGCTTGCAATTCGTGGTCTGCTTCAATGGTATGCACCACCCCGTCGTCTGTCAAGCCACTGGCAAGGCATATGGCACCATATCCTGTAAAAGTTCCGATTTCTAAAACCCTCTGCGGCGAAATCATTTGACTTACCATCGCCAGAAATGCACCCTGCACTTTACCGGATATCATCTGTGGCGCCAGGGTAGTGAGATAAGTTTGTCGCTCGATGGCCGCCAGGTGAAGGTCAGGAGCACTGGTTAGACGCTCAATATATTGATAAACTGGTTTAGATAATATCATAAAGTAGGATGATGCTGCATATTATTTAAGGATAAAGAAAATCGGTGCCAAGATAATAAGTACACCTCATTAGCGTGTCTGGCAGAATCTACGGTGAGCATGTGCAGGGAGCTAAGCCCGAAATAGTAAGCAAAAAAATCATCCAATGTATGCTTTTTGTAAGATCAAATTCACATAATGTCCACTAGAGACATGTAATTAGTACTTTTAGGTGCTCATCCCATAATGGCGGATCATGGAAATAAACGTTGGTGAGAAGGCTCCTAATTTTGCGTTGCGAGCGCATGACAGGTCTCTGGTAACACTCGAACAATTTCGCGATAAAAAGGTAGTGCTGTTATTTTTCCCACTTGCTTTCACACGTACCTGCACGAAAGAGCTTTGCTCTTTACGAGACGACCTTCAGGCGTACAACGAGTTGGATGCTCAGATCTTGGCAATTTCGGTCGACTCACTCTTCGTCCTAGATAAGTTTAGAGAGGAGTACGGATACAATTTTCCGCTGCTCTCGGACTTTAACAAGGAAGTTTGTCGCAGCTATGGCGCCCTGCACGAAGAATTTGCGTTGGGAATAAAGGGAGTTGCTAAAAGATCGGTGTTTGTGATCGATGGCTCGGGCAGCCTAAGACATAAGGAAATAATGGAGAATCCTTCTAACCTACCCGACTTTCAAAAGGTAAAGGATGTACTGGCTGCCATTTAGAAATGTTATTTTTGCACCGTGGTACAAAAATATGAAGCATATGCAAGCAGCATTCGATGAGGAAGTTGATCAGGTAACACTGATTGAAGACGACATCGACACTGGCAGGTTGGCTCAGATCATCGTTTTCAATGATGATGTGAACACTTTTGACTGGGTGATCGAATCTTTTATCCAAATACTGCAGCACAGTGCGGCTCAGGCTGAGCAGCTCTCACTAATTGTTCACTACAAGGGCAAGGCCATCGTCAAAACCGGCTCCTTTAAAGATCTCAAGCCCAAAAAGGATGCGCTGGTCGATCGTGGTCTCTCGGCAGTAATTGAGGAACTCGTCAATTAGAATTCCTCGATATTGTGCCGGTGGATCCGTTGCTGTTTCCCCATCCTGAATTGGCAAATCCAGAAGGATTGTTGGCTATTGGTGGAGACCTGAGCATTGAGCGATTACTTTTAGCTTATCAATTTGGAATTTTTCCCTGGTTTTCAGAGGGCCAACCGATTCTCTGGTGGTCACCTGACCCACGATGCATCTTGTTGCCCTCGCGATTGAAAGTAAGCAAAAGCATGCGTGGTTTGATAAGGAAAGACCCCTTTGAGATCACCATTGATCATGATTTTAGTTCAGTGATTCAGCAATGCAGAAGTGTGCCCAGAAAAAATCAGGAGGGGACTTGGATCACCGTGGAAATGATGCAAGCCTACCAACGATTGCACGACCTTGGCCATGCCCACTCGATTGAAGTTTGGAAGGAAGATAACCTGGTAGCGGGTCTATATGGAATTTCACTAGGAAAGATATTTTTTGGTGAATCTATGTTCACCCGAGTCCCCAATGCCTCAAAATATGGATTCATCAAGTTGGTTCAGTGGTTGGAGGAACAGGACTTCATGCTGATTGATTGCCAACAGGATACCAGGCACCTACGCTCGCTGGGAGCAGAATTAATAAGCAGAGTAGAATTTCTGAAATACCTGCGCTGCAATCAGCTTTCTGAAACCAATGATATCTGGGCATCACCACAACTCTCCTGACAAATTGGTCCAAAAGGTGCATTCGGATCAGCTCCTAGCGGGTGCTAAGACTGCCGATTGCACAGACTCCACACCCCATTGGTCACTGCAAGCACTAATTAACCAGGTAAGTTTTGGCTTTCTCCAATGCGGCATCCAGGCCGGCCGGATCCTTACCCCCCGCAGTTGCGAAAAAGGGTTGTCCACCACCGCCACCTTTAATCTCCTTGGCCAAGTCACGGATGATGTGGCCGGCGTGAAGACCCCGTTCCTTTGTCAAAGCATCACTGATGGCAACCAATAGTTGAGGTTTGTCGTTGATTTCTGATCCAAATACAATAAAGGCATTGCCCAATTCCTTCTCAAGTTGATAGGCAAGAGTCTTTAGTGCCTGGGCATCTTTGTTTTCGACGTGCGCTGAGAGATAGTTTACACCACCAACATCCTGGACGGATTGTTTCAGTCCATGCTTGATTTGAGCAATTTCGACATCCTGCAACTGATTAATCCGTTTTTGCAATTTTTTCTGCTCTTCTTGCAAGGCATGAATTTGATCCACTAGGTTGGTCGGATTCTTAAATGATCTTTCAATTCGACTTAAGATCTCCATAGCATTATCGATGTACTCTTCCGCCTTGAGAGCTGTCACGGCTTCGATCCTTCGAACCCCAGCTGCTACCGAACTCTCACTAACTATCTTAAAGTATCCAAGTTGGCCTGTAGAAGGTACATGGCATCCTCCACAAAGTTCGCGAGAATAATTTTCATCAAAGGTGACCATTCGTACCCGGTCGCCATACTTTTCACCAAAAAGCATGATGGCACCTGCTTTCTTTGCCTCTTCAATGGGAATCGACCTTTCTTCTTCCAATCTGATGTTTTCGCGAATTTTTTGATTGACAATTCTTTCGATACGTCGCTGTTCTTCAGAAGTTACTTTTTGAAAATGCGAAAAATCGAATCGAAGATGATTTTCAGTCACCAGCGATCCTTTCTGAGCGACGTGACCACCGAGCACCTGACGCAGTGCCGCATGCATTAGATGAGTTGCTGTATGATTATTTTCAATGAGTCTTCTACGCTTTGCATCAACCTCAGCCAACCAAACACCTCCCGGTTGGCTCGGAAGACGGTCGACAATATGGATGATCAACTCATTTTCTTTGATTGTATTGATCACTCTAACTTGCTCTTGTTTGGATTTCAAGACTCCGGTATCCCCAATTTGACCGCCTCCCTCCGCATAGAAAGGGGTTTTACTTAATACCAGCTGGACTTGATTTCCATCCTTGGTAGCAACTGTTCGATACTTTATGATTGTTGATTCACCAACCTCCAATGCATCATATCCCACAAATTTGCTCGCATTATCAGCATCGAGAATCTGCCAATCACCCACGGATTTTTGCGCATCTGCCTTAGAACGTTCTTTTTGCTCCTGCAAGGCTGATTCAAATCCAACTTCATCGACCGTCCATCCCTTTTCAGCTGCGATCAATCTGGTGAGGTCGATTGGAAATCCATACGTATCAAATAATTCAAAGACCGTGTGACCATCCACCACACCATCTTGGACTTCGATCTTATCAAGCCGTCTTAAGCCCAAAGCAAGAGTTCGTAGAAAAGACTTTTCTTCCTCCTGTATGATGTTTTGCAGGAAATCAAGCTGTTGGTGAATTTCAGGAAATACAGACTCAAACTGTCTGGCCACCGTAGGAGCTAAGAGGTACAACAATGGCTCCTGCCGATCGAGAAAGGAATAGTAGTATCGCACTGCTCGTCTGAGAATCCTTCTCACTACATAGCCAGCACCGGTATTATCGGGCAGGGCTCCATCAGCAATCGTGCAACATACGGCTCGGATATGATCTGCTACAACCCGCATAGCCATGTCTGCCTTCGCACCGGAATCATAGCGCCCGGTATAGGTTATGCCGGTCTCAGACGAGATGTGTTCAAAATAGGGCTGGAATAGGTCTGTATCGTAATTAGATCGTCTACCCTGCAGTGCCATACATAGGCGCTCAAAGCCCATACCGGTATCGACATGTTTAGCCGGCAATTCTTCTAAGGTCCCGTCTTGCAATCTGTTGTATTGAATAAATACCAGATTCCAAATCTCGACAACCAGCGGATGATCTTGATTCACTAGATCAGAGGCAGGTACTCGCTTTCTATCCTCGTCAGACCTTAAATCAATATGTATTTCAGAACATGGCCCACAGGGTCCGGTGTCACCCATCTCCCAAAAATTATCTTTTTTTCCAAAGGATAAGATGCGTGATGAGTCGATCCAATTGGACCACTCTCCCTCTGCTTCCACATCCGCACTGAGCCCTTCAGATGTGTCGCCTCCAAAAGTAGTTGCATAGAGGCGGTTGGGATCGAGCTTGTATACCTTAGTCAATAACTCCCAAGCCCAGGCAATGGCTTCTGCCTTAAAGTAATCACCAAAAGACCAGTTACCCAACATTTCAAACATCGTGTGGTGATAACTATCCACACCGACTTCTTCTAAATCATTGTGTTTACCTGATACGCGAAGACATTTTTGTGTATCCGCCATCCGAGGAACGGGTGGTTGCTGATTACCCAAAAAAAAGTCCTTAAATTGGTTCATCCCCGCATTGGTAAAAAGTAGGGAGGGATCGCCCTTATTCACAATCGGTGCAGAGGACACTATCCGATGCTCTTTCGACGCAAAAAAATCAAAAAAGGTCTGTCTTATCTTCTTCGAATCCATAAAATCATCCTTAATCTGTCGTTCTCCTGGACTGCTTTGCTTACTTAAATTTGGCGACATATTTGTTTAGATGGTAATTGCTTCTTAGTTTTGCAAATCCCACCTGAACTATCCAAACTGTAGTTGACAAAATTAGATTATTTAAGCGAATAAGCCTCGTTTGATGAGTAAGGAAAAGTTTGTGTACAATCCGAAGAGTTTGACCTTTGAAAAGTACAAGGCCTCTGCGGTACGTCGAGTTGTCCAAATCTTTGGATTTCTAATTGTCGTGGGCCTGGCAACAGCAGGATCCATGTACTTAATGATGGAATACTATCCATCACCTAGAGAGCAATCACTTCTGCGGGAGATCGATCAGATGAAAATCAAGTACGCTTCGATCAATGAGCAACTTGATGTAATGTCAAAGGTTCTTGCCAATATTCAAGACAGAGATGCCAATGTACACCGAACCATCTTTGGCATGGAGCCAGTTAACGAAGATGTTTGGAATGCTGGTGTTGGAGGGCACGAGCGATATTCTGAGTTGACCCGTTACCGAAATAGTGGAGACCTACTCATGGGTACCTTAGAAAAAGCCGACAAGCTGGCAAGGCAAATGACCATCCAGTCCAGATCTCTTGATTCTCTCGAGTTTATCGCCAGTGAAAAGGAAAAATATTTAGATGCAATTCCTTCAATAAAGCCGGTTCGCGAAGATAAACTCAAACGAAATATAAGGCATCTCTCCGGATATGGCATGCGAATTCATCCCATTCATAAGATTCCAAAGATGCATGCTGGACTTGATTTTACGGCTCCGAGAGGAACCATTGTCAGAGCTACCGGCGATGGTAAAATCTTAAAAGTTAAAAAAGCAAAAAGTGGATATGGCCATAACATCTTGATTGACCACGGTTATGGTTACCAAACCCTTTATGCCCATATGGATGAATTAAACGTGAAGGTTGGTCAACGCATTAAGAAGGGCGAGAGAATTGGCACGGTTGGTGACACAGGTACCTCCACTGCTCCCCATCTGCACTATGAAGTCAGGTATAAAGGTAAAACAGTAAATCCCATTCACTACTGTATGGATGGCCTCACACCTCAAGAATATGAAGACATGGTAAAAATGGCTTCAGAGGCAAACAAATCTTTCGATTAGGTATCATTCCCGTTCATTGTTGGGAGCTCTCATTCCAGTATCTTAGCTTTGGCTATTGGTGATGGATTGCTATGCCCAATACTAACTTCTGCCCCAACTGTGAAGCCCCTCTCCGAGATGGTGCCGAGTTTTGTTCGAATTGTGGACAAAGGAGCACCGATGGCAAACGTCCGGTCATTAATATTCTTCAAGATTTTGTCTCTGACCAACTCGATTTAGATGGTAGGCTTTGGAGATCTCTGAGAGCCCTTCCAAGTCCGGGAAGATTAACCATTGAGTATTTTCTGGGTCACCGGAAGAGTCATCTCAACCCATTTAAGCTTTTCTTCATTGTTGCTCTTGTTTCTTTTGCGATGCTAAAGGTGGCACAGCAAGACAGTTTCCGGGTCAATGGTATGGACTGGTCTGATTTCGTCTGGTTTACAAACAAACAAGAGGCTTTCAAACTCATGGACTCGTTAGCATTCGTTTTGCCAGAAAAGTTTAGCGATACCGAACAAGTGGGGTTGCCTGACAGCATTTTGAATATCATTAAGGCCGAACTCTCACTTGTGAAGGACTCCGTTGATTTGAATGCAAACCTACGCCTCGGCTTCGAAAGAGATAGCTCTTTCATGGTTTCAGTCCGTGATTTTAATACTATGGCCACCCATGATTTAGTCGAAGCATATGCTGCGGATGATACTTTCATTCAGAAAATGGTCATGCGTCAAAAAATTAAGACGATTAAGGATCCATCTGCGTACCTGGACTTCATTGTTAACAATCTGGCCTGGATGCTGGCCTGCTTCATTCCCATCATCGCAATCGTATTAAAGCTACTTTTTATTAGAAGAAAGAGGTTTTACGTGGAGCACTTGGTTTTTTCATTACACCTTCATACCGTTTTCTTGATACTCATCAGCCTTTTCGTCATTGTAGCCGTACGCACGGACCCTGTGCTCATCATCGGTGGTATCTTGCTCTTTAGCATTTATCTGTATTATTCCATGCGGAATTTCTATCAGCAGTCAACCTGGAAGACTTTGGCCAAGTACCTCATCCTACATTTAGTGTATCCCTTTCTATTTGCCTTTTTTGCAGTGATTGCATTGCTGGTTAGCATCCTGTTTTTGTAAGTTTGGGCCCGCAAATGGAGCATAAGCAATCGAAATATGAGGCGGTAATTGGATTGGAAGTGCACATCCAACTCAATACCAAAAGTAAGGCATTCTGTGGTGACCGGGCAGGTTACTCGACCATTCCAAATTCGCAAGTGAGTGCAATCAGTCTTGCACATCCAGGCACGTTACCTCGTATAAATCAAGCTCAAGTAGATGCAGCCATAAGGCTGGGTTTAGCCCTGGGTTGTGAGATAAATCAAAGAACCTATTTCGATCGAAAACATTACTTCTATGCCGATTTGCCCAAGGGTTTTCAGACCACGCAGGATTCAGAACCCATCTGCCTGGGTGGTGAAGTTCCTTTCGTTTTTCAGGGCCGAATTAAAACCTGTGCAATTCATCATATACACATGGAAGAAGATGCTGGTAAATCTATCCATGATCTCGATGATAAGTTCTCGTACATCGACTTGAATCGTGCGGGGGTTCCATTGCTCGAGCTTGTCACACAGCCAGATCTTCACGATGCAGAAGAAGTTTTTCATTTCATTCATGCACTACGTAAGCTGGTCCGCTTCATCGATATATCTGACGGAAATATGGAAGAGGGAAGTATGCGATGTGACTGCAACGTCTCGATTAGGGAAAGGGGATTTCAAGGCCTAAATGCCAGGTGTGAAGTGAAAAACATCAATTCTGCTAGGTATGCTCGAAAGGCTGTACAATTTGAGATTGATAGACAAATTGAGCTTTACGAAGCTGGTAAGACGGTAAGCCAGGACACCCGGGAATTTCTGCCTGACCAGGGGATCACCAGGTCCCTAAGGGGGAAGGAGGATGCGCATGACTATCGGTATTTTCCAGAGCCTGATTTACCACCCGTATTGATTTCCAAAGAACTCATTCAGCAGATCCAATCTGAGCTGCCGACTTTACCCATTCTTTATTACAAGCGCTTTGTGAATGAATATGGATTGGATCAAGCAGATGCAGTTTCACTCATTGATAGTAGGGAAACAGCTGAATACTTCGAAAAGGTTCTGGCCGAGCAACCTTCCATCCAACCCAGTGAATGGGCAAAACTATATATCAATCGCATCAAGCCTCACTTAGAAGAACACGAGCTACAACCTGGAGATTTTCCGGTAGGTAGTCGGCAGTTAGCCGATTTCTTAGCCATCTTACATGGTGGTGAGGTGGTCAAGAGTACGGTAAACCAACAACTCTGGCCAGTACTATTGGCGAAACCCCAGGATGTCGGTGAGCTGGTCAAAAAATTAGGCCTTGATGAGAAAACGGATGATCACACTTTGAAGCAAGTCGTTTCAGAAGTGATACGATCTAATCCACAACAGGTTGACAAATTTAGGAAGGGCAAAAAAGCCGTCATCGGATTTTTCATGGGGCAGGTGATGCGCCAAACAAAAGGAAAATCGGATCCGGATCAAGTAAGGAAGGAGTTAGAAAGTGCGCTCTTACAGGATGGAAGTGACTAAACTCTCCGGTTGTCGTCTAAATGGTGTGATGGATGCCTCTCTGCGACTTTTAACTTTTCGAATCTTTATTTTTTTTCAACTGATCCAAAGTCACCCTGATATTATATGAAAGAAAGTACGTAGGGGTAAAGCTCTCAACCTCAATCGTTAAACACAAATATTTTTTGACTACCCGGCAAGGTAGCATCTTACTCGACACCTGCACCTCTTTCCATGGGCTAGATAAGATGCTGGGATACAACAAATTGAAAATTTATTTATAAATTGTTTCTCCATACATCACCATGAGCAAGAGAGTATCAGAACTCACTAAGTTGTATTATTCGATTGGAGAAGTGTCACAAATGTTTGACGTATCCAAATCCTTGATTCGCTACTGGGAGTCAGAATTTAGCATTCTAAAACCACATAAAAATAGCAAGGGTGATCGGAGATTTACCAAGCAGAATATCGAACAACTAGAATTAATCTATCACTTGGTTAAGGAGAAGGGCTTCACTCTTGAGGGGGCAAAAAAAGAGATTAGAATGAACAAGGCAAAATTGGTGCGTAGGAAAAAGATTTTAGCCTCTCTTTCTGGTATTAAGCAGGGCCTCCTTCAACTCAAAGAAGAACTCTAAGATCCCTATACCTGATAATCCTCGATTAGTACCCTCCTGTCGGTTAGGTCCAAATCTGCCTTGTCGTTTGATGCTAGGATAACTAATCTATCATGCGAATATTGCTTGAATATTTCCTCAAACCATCCCTTGGTCTTGACATCGAGGTAGCTCGTAGGCTCATCAAGCAGCAGGATATCACACGAAGTCAAGATCGCCAGCGCAAGCTTGTAGCGCTGTTGCAGTCCTGATGAGAGATGCGCAACCAATACCTCTTCATAACCCTTAAGTTGACAAATGGCAAAGAAGTCTGTTGGATCGATGCCGGGTAGAAATTTCTTGAATTTGCTGTGGAAGGTCAGATGTTCAGCTAAGGTAAGTTCACCTATTAATGATACATAGGGTGCTGCAATACTCAAGACGCGAAAGATGTTATCCTTGTCAATCACTTGCTCATCGCTATCATAATAAGTTACTTCACCCCTGGTGGGCGTCGTATATCCGGCAATGATCGACAGCAGGGTGGATTTGCCTGAACCATTTCTACCTGAGACTCCGAAAGTACCCGGGCCCTCAAAACGATAATTCACGCTGCGGAAGATCCATCGATGGTAACGTTTAGCGATCTCGCTCAGGAGAACCTGCATGGCTACCCATTGAGCTTTCTGAAGCCCTTGATGATCCCCCTATCTGCACCATGAATAAACTCAATAATTCGATCCCGTTCTTTGGTTGCTTCGATGGTTGTTTCGATGATCCGTAAAGCTTGTCGTGTATTGTTGCCTTTGACAAAAAGATACCGATAGATATCCTGGATGTGGTTGATTTGCTCACCGGTGAAACCCCTTCGTCGGAGCCCGACCGAATTGACACCTGCATAGCTAATCGGTTCGCGAGCAGCTTTGACAAAAGGTGGAATATCCTTTCTGACCAATGATCCACCACCTACGAAAGCATGCTCGCCAATTTTTACGAACTGATGCACGGCGGTCAGGCCACCCAGGATGGCATATTCACCTACCTCAATATGGCCAGCCAAGTTTACGTTGTTGGCCAATACTACATTTCGTTTAATAATGCAATCGTGGGCAATGTGCACATAGGCCATAAGTAGACAGTGGTCATGAATGGCGGTCTTATAATTTGCCTGCGTACCGCGATTGATCGTGCAGTACTCTCTAATGGTAACATTATTACCGATTTCTACGATGCTTTGCTCACCTTGAAACTTGAGGTCTTGGGGAATACCACCGATGACTGACCCTGGAAAGATTCGACAGTTGTTACCGATCCTCACACCGTTGAGAATTGTGACATGCGGACCAATCCAGGTATTATCACCTATCACTACATCTTCAGCAATCGTAACGAAGGGCTCAACTGTGATATTCTGCCCCATCTGAGCGCCTGGATGAATCAATACATTTTCTTTGACAATCATAGCTTGGTCCGATTAATTATTTGTGCCGTTAGTTCACCTTCGGCCACAATTCTCTTGCCCACATAGGCGGTGCCCTGCATGTGTACAATTCCTCTTCTGATTGGAGAGAGCAATTCCATTTTTAGCAAGAGCGTATCTCCAGGTACAACCTTAAATTTGAACTTAGTGTTCTCAATTTTGAGAAAATAAGTATCCCAATCACTTGGATTTTCGACGGTATTCAGAGCCAAAATACCTCCTGTTTGCGCCAGAGCCTCTACAATCATTACGCCTGGAAAGACAGGATTGTTAGGGAAGTGCCCCTGAAAAACCTGCTCTTGGGCAGTAACATTCTTAATACCAACCACGTGTGACTCATCAAGCTCAATGATCTTGTCCACCAGCAAAAAAGGAAACCGATGTGGTAGCATCCTCTTAATGCCTTCAAGATCAATGATGGGCTCAATATTTGGATCATATTTTGGCTTACCCTTGAGCTTTTTTTGGATTTTATAGTGATCCTTTAGGATCTTAGCAAAGGCTACATTTGAAGCATGTCCGGGCTTCGTGGCCACAATCTTTCCTTTGATAGGTCTACCGATCAACGACAAATCACCGATAAGATCTAAGAGTTTATGTCGTGCGGGTTCGTTTGGGTATCGCAAATCAATGTTACTCAAGACGCCCTCTTTTTCTACCTTGATGCTCGGCTTTCCGAGCTTAGCGGCCAAGCCATCCAATTCAGTTTGAGTCATCATGCGGTCTACTATCACGACTGCGTTTGAGAGATTGCCGCCTTTAATAAGATCTTGACTGGCCAGATGTTCCAATTCACGCAGAAAAACAAAGGTACGTGCGGAGGCGATATCGTCACTGTATGTATTTAGATCTTCTAAAGAAGCGTATTGCTTACCCAGTACCGGTGAATTAAAGTCGATCATTGCTGTCACTTCAAAACCATCATGCGGCAGAGCAACAATTTCGGTGCCCGTCACCTCATCCCGGTACGAGATTGGTTCTTCGATTTCAAAAAATTCCCGGAAGGCATCTTGCTCGACAATACCAGCACTCATGAGCAAATCGACGAAGGGCTTTGAACTGCCATCAATGATGGCAACCTCCGGACCATCAATATCAATTAAGATGTTATCAATCTGGAGTCCGGCCAGAGCCGATAAAACATGCTCCACAGTGCTTACCTGGGTGTTGCCTTCACGAATCGTGGTTCCCCTATTGGTCGAAAACACCTTGTTAACATCGGCATATAATATGATGTCTTCCTCCTGATCAATACGCTTAAAGCGGACCCCGTAGTTTACATCTGCTGGGTGAAAAGTCAGAGTCACTTCCTCCCCTGTGTGAAGCCCGATTCCACCTATCGTGACCGACCTAGAAATTGTTCTTTGGTATGCCGTGTCCAAACTCTTATTTGACAATAAGACCGCAATATAAGGCTTTTAGGATGGCTCTTCCCCTTCCATCAGTTTGTTTTCGAGATCCGCAATTTTCTTTTCCAGACGATTGATATGGGCCCTCAAATCTGGGAGTTTGCGAAATACTGCATACGATTTCAAGTAGTTGACATAGTCTAGAGCTGGCGAGCCGTAGAGTTTCTCGCCGGGCTGGGTTGAGCTGGTCACGCCACTTTGAGCTTGAATCTGTGTACGGGGGCCCAATTCTACATGACCTACTATGCCTGCTTGGCCTCCAACCAAGCTATCAGCTCCGATTTTAGTACTGCCGGCAACTCCGGATTGTGCAGCCATAGCTGTATTGGGTCCTATCTCCACATTGTGAGCTATCTGAATCAAATTGTCCAACTTGGCACCCTGCCGTATGATTGTTGAGCCAAGCGAAGCGCGATCGATCACCACATTAGCGCCAATTTCAACATCGTTCTCGATAATGACATTTCCTATCTGATTGATCTTTTTGTACTGACCATTGGTGCGCACGAATCCAAATCCATCACTTCCAATGACTGAATTGGCGTGAATCTTCACTCTGTTGCCCAACTCGCAACCATAGTAAACCTTAACCCCCATGTGCAAATGAACATCATCACCGATCTTCACACCTTGTCCCAAATAGGTGAAGGGCGATAAAATCACGTTTTTTCCCAGCGACACTCCTTTTTCTATTACTACAAATTCTCCGATTGATGCTCCAGGCCCTATGGCCACATCTTCAGCAACAATGGCACTTTCAGATATTTTAGGTGTTTTTTCCTGCTTAGGTGCAAAGTGCTCCATTAGCAAGGCCAACGATTCATAGACATTATCTACTCTGATTAGCGTGGCACCGATTGGTTCTCGTGGTACAAAATCTCGATTCACCAGGATGACTGAGGCAGCTGTCTTGTAGACAAAGGATTCATACTTGGGATTTGCCAGAAAAGTAAGCGTGCCGGGCTCCCCATCTTCGATTCTAGCTGGTCGGTTGACGGTCACGTTGGCATCTCCATCCACCACTCCATTAATCAGATTACCTAGCTCAGCTGCAGTAACTTTCATATGCTTGAATGTTGGTGGGAATAACTCAAATCAAACGGACTCAAAAAGCATTTTGATATATATTGTGCAAAAATAGTCAAAGCGCGTGAATCATATCACTTTGGGTACGAGGGGCAGCAAGTTAGCCTTGTGGCAGGCAGAGAGAACCAAGGAGCAACTGAACTCACTGGGCGTGCAAGTTACGATTAAGGTGATCAAGACCAAGGGAGATAAAGTGCAGGATCTTTCTTTCGACAAAATTGAAGGAAAAGGCTTTTTTACTAAGGAGATAGAAGATGCTTTGCTAAGTGAAGAAATCGATCTGGCCGTTCATTCGATGAAGGATCTTCCCACTCAAATGGACTCGCGCCTAGTCATTGCGGGAGTATCAAAACGAGCAGACCCGGCAGATTGGCTAATCATTCGGAAGGATGCCTATGATCCCGGCCAAACCTTAAGAGTCAAAACCTGTGCACTAGTAGGTACCTCATCTGCCCGGAGAAAAAGTCAGTTAATAAGCATCCGACCAGATCTGGTTTTGAATGATGTAAGAGGAAATGTCCCGACGCGACTCAGAAAACTGCAGGAAGGATCTTTCGACGCCATCATGCTGGCCGCAGCCGGATTGCTTCGCCTCGATATTGACCTGGACCCATTTGAGGTGACCAAGTTGCACCCACGTGAATTCGTACCGGCACCGGCCCAGGGTGTCCTTGCATATCAGGTAAGATCTAAAGACCACGAAATGCGTAGGCAAATCGCTAAAATTCACGTCCATGAGGTTGCCCTGGTCACCAATGTCGAAAGGAAGATACTGAGCCTGTTTGAGGGTGGTTGTCATCTGCCGCTTGGCGCTTATTGTGAACAAGACAACATGGGTAACTTTCACACCTGGGCAGCTTATGCCAAGGGGATTGACGAACCCTTAGTCCGATCAAATTTGTCGTACAATACGACTTCGGGACTTGCGGAAGATCTCTTTAAGAAATTGCAGGCTGCTGATTAATTCCTACAGATCAATACATATGTTTCTATTATTTGACGTCAGTACCAACGGAAAGCCCAAAAACTGGAAAGCTCACTTTACCGATACTTTTAGTTGGCCAAAATTGACTCATTTGTCGTGGTTACTCTATGACAAAAAGGGTGAACTCACGGAGGAGGGTGATTACTTAATCAGCCCAACTGGATTCGAACTCGATCCGACATCTCTAAAGCGCGCTGGACTTGACGAAGAGATGTTGGCCAACGAAGGTGTACCCGTCAGGAGTGCGTTGGAGCATTTCAATAAAGCTCTGGCCGAGGCAATGTATGTTTTTGCCTTCAATTTGCAGTACAATGAAAATGTGGTACTGGCGGAATTCTATCGTGCTAATATCGATCAAAAATTGACTGCAGCAGAGCGGTTCTGTCTCATGCGCGAAAGCACGTACTTCTGCAAAATCAAAGGACGGGATGGCGGATATAAGTGGCCCTCACTGACTGAATTACACAGCAAATTATTTAATACTTCCTATGAGGGTGTGGGCAATGCCAAGAAAGATCTAATGGCTATATCAAGATGTTTTAACAAATTGCTAAACTTGGGTCAATTGGATGATTTGTTCTAGATGGCCAAAAAGGTATTTATTACTCGTGAGTTATCTGATGTTAGCCCCTTCAAGCACCTTGAGGGCTCTTTTGAAGTTACAGGAATGTCACTATTGGAATTTCGTACCATCCCAATCGACCAAATGCCATCGAGTGATTGGCTTTTTTTCTACAGCCAACAAGGTGTCATTCACTTTACCAAGCAAGCTGCCGCGGCGCCAGGTCAAAAGATTGCTGCCTTCGGACCAAGGACGGCAAAACTATGTAGCCAAAGAGGTTTAAGGATGCATTTTATTGGTAATGGTAAAGCCGTCCAAACTGCTGAAGCCTTTGGCTATCTGGCGCAAAACTCCTCCATTTGCTTTATCAGGGCAAAGCGATCTCTTCAATCTGTTCAGTCCCTGCTCAGTGGGACTATCACACGATCCGATCTGGTGGTCTATGACAATCATTCGAGAGATGATTTCGAGGACCCACAGGCTGATATACTAATCTTCACAAGTCCTCTCAATGCAAAGACGTATTTTAGCAAGTATCCATTGCGACCCTTGCAGATCGTCATCGCCATTGGAGCGACAACTGCCCAAACCCTGCAGGCTTTGGGCATAGCAAAAGTGCTCATGCCCCATCAGGCATCGGAAGAGTCGCTGGTCGATCTTGTTAAGTCATTTTAAACACCAGGGAATTGATCACTCGATTAGAAATTAGGAACTACGCCATCATAGAGGAGCTCATATTGGATTTTTCAGAGAACCTCAACATCCTCACTGGTGAAACTGGATCCGGTAAATCAATTATCCTAGGTGCTTTTGGTTTAATTATGGGTCGTAGAGCTGATTCAAAAGTGCTCTTAAACAAATCCGAAAAATGTATTGTTGAAGCGTGCTTTGACATCAGCAGCTACGCCTTAGAGACCTTCTTTCAGGAAGAGAATCTCGACTATGATGAACAAGCAATCGTCAGACGAGAAATCAATTCGGCAGGTAAGTCACGTGCCTTCATCAATGATACACCCGTGAAGCTCAAACAGCTTCAGCACTTGGCCACACAACTGGTTGACCTACACCAACAATTTGAAAATCAAGGTATTAATGATGTCAATGAGCAAATCAAAATGCTGGATTCGTTTGCTGGTGCCAATACCTTGCAAACAGAATACCGCGGTCTTTATCAGCAACTGAAACAACTCGAAAATCAGCAAGAAAGGCTTCAAATGGAGCATCGGAATGCTTTGAAACAGCGTGATTTCGTGTCCTTTCAGCTGGCAGAATTGCAAGAACTTGATCTGGATTTGGACAAGGATCATAATCTTGAGCAGTACCTCGATCAGATGGATCATGCTCAAGATATTATGACCGGCATGGGTGAACTTTCTTACGCCATCCAGCAAGATGACCAAAGTATTCTCACAACATTGGGTGCTGTTCAGCAGCGAGTCCAAGATCTGGGTAAGTTCCACCAAGGAGTGCAGGAGATCTATGACCGGCTGGAATCCGTGAAGATCGAACTGGCAGATATCGCAGATGAGGCCATGCGGATTTCGGAAGGCCTAGAAATTGATGAAGAGCGTTTGCACCGCACTCGCGAACGGCTTGACCAAATCAATGCCATTCTTCATAAACATCAACTCAGTGAATTAACAGCCATTGCTCAGCTGAGATCTGACTTTGAGCAGGAACTTTCAGGTTATTCGAATCTCGAACGTGAATTAGAAGAGACCAGGTCAGAAATCACACATACTCGAGGGCAAGCCTCTGCAGTGGCCATTAAGCTATCCAAAAAGCGTAGGGAGGCAAAGCCCCATTTCGAGAAAGGAGTCAACAGATTATTGCAGGAGCTCAAAATGGAATATGCGAATTTTAGAATTGAGATTGCTTCGCAAGCAGATCTACTGCCATCGGGCCAAGATCGAATTGGATTTCTTTTTGCTCCAAACAAGGGAAGTGAGCATCGTGCCATAAAGGAGGTTGCATCTGGAGGAGAGTTATCGCGGCTGTCGCTGATTGCAAAATCATTGGTCGCCGGATCTGTCAATTTGCCCACTCTCCTTTTTGATGAGATCGATAGTGGGGTATCAGGAGATGTGGCTCAAAAGATGGGACAAATCCTGCAAGATCTGGCCCAAAAGCATCAAGTAATTTCCATTACCCACTCACCACAGGTGGCTGCTCGTGCTGATAGGCATTTTAAGGTTTTTAAGACCATGGAAAAAAACACCACCAAAGCGCAAATTCAGACCTTGTCAGAAGAAGATCGTATGGTTGAAATTGCTACCATGCTTAGTTCAAGTCCACCAAGTAGCATTGCTTTGGAAAGTGCTCGTGAGCTAATGCAATCAAGATGAAATCTATGATCAATCTAGATGGCAAAATCTTTGTGGCAAAGGATGAAGTTAGGGGTGGTGACGTGAATGCACTAACAGTTTTTTATTACCATCAAGAGGATGACTATATTTGGGCCCATTATCGAGGAGGGATGGTTGCTGCAGGCGTGTTGTTGGGAAAGATGGTCGAAAATAAAAGGCTGGATTTTACCTACCGACACTTTGACCAGGATGGCAAATTAAAAGAAGGCACCTGTCACACTCTTATGTCCATCGAGGCGGATGGGAGAATACAGTTGAATGAGACATGGCAATGGACCTCAGGACAACAAGGGAGTGGGACAAGTATACTAATTGAAAAAAAGACGAACTGAGATATGGGAAATAGCTTACTTGTAAATAAGAAAGGCATAGTGTTCGGGGCACTTGATGAAAAGTCATTGGCCTGGAAAGTGGCAGAAAGGTGCGTCGAGGAGGGAGCGGCTATTGCACTTACCAATGCACCGGTGGCGTTGCGCATGGGTAAAATTCAAGAATTAGGTGAGAAATTAGATGCGCCGGTAATACCTGCTGATGCCACCAATAACGAGGATCTGGAAAATATGTTGACCGAAGCGATCGATGCACTCGGAGGAAAAGTCGATTTCATACTGCACTCCATAGGAATGTCATTAAATGTGCGCAAAAAGCGAGATTACACCAACCTCAACCACGATTGGATGCTTAAAACGCTCGACATTTCTGCTATTTCATTTCATCGAATGATGCAAGCGGCCCTGAAACTGGATGTCTTAAATGAGGGCGCCTCGATTTTGGCACTTACCTATATTGCCGCCCAAAAAGTCTTCCCCGATTATAATGAAATGGCTGATGCCAAGGCACTGCTGGAGTCGTTTGCTCGGAGTTTTGGCTACCACCTCGGTGTAAAAAAGAAAGTTAGAGTCAATACCATCTCTCAAAGTCCAACAGTGACCACCGCTGGATCGGGCGTCAAGGGATTTAATGATTTTTTCGATTATGCCGATAAGATGTCACCTCTCGGAAACGCTTCGGCCGAATCATGTGCAGATTTTTGCATCGCCATGTTTTCTGATCTAACCCGAATGGTCACCATGCAGAATATTTACCATGACGGTGGGTTCTCCATGATGGGCATCAATCCAGCCGTCTTAATAGAATCATAAAATAGCTGGAGAACTCAAAATCGAAACTCCCGCTTTCGTTATAGCAGCAATGCACAAATCCTTCTTCTTGCGGTTAAGCACTCCAACCATTGGTCTGATGTGCCTCTGTTTGGGTCTCGAATTGCTGGCTCAAAGGCCCTCCTCTGGTCGATTTCCAGGTGGTCAGGGTGATGGACAGGGCGCTGATTTTGGTGATGTGATTTTTTCGGAAGACACCCTTGATGTCAAATACTACTTTTTGGAAAAACCGGAAAGAAAATTCGTTTATCAGGACACCTTCATCCAATATTTTCACGAATACAATCTGGATAGGATCCGAGGACCACAATATTTTGGACTCGGTTATCCAACCTCTCCAGTCCGATCTGTTGTTCCGTTGCCCACGGAGCAACTGGGCTACCATTTGGGACTAACCTCCTATCAGCCATATCGAATCAACGATCACAATTTTCGGTTTTATCAGATTAAGAAAGCCTTGACCTATGCATCCTATGTTCAAGGTCAATCTCAGAATGATGGTATATTTCGAGTTTTGTTTGCCAGGGATTTTAAAGATGGATTGCAAATCTCTTTGGCATACAACCGCGCCAATAATTTAGGAATTTATCGAAAGCAAGCTGGTCAACAAACCAATCTTGGAGTTGGGATGCGGTATGTGAGTAAAAACAAAAACTTCCAGGTGCACGGTGTCCATTACGCTAATACTTTCTCTCAAGAAAATAATGGTGGCATCACCAATGACACGAGTTTTTTAGGCGAACTTGGTTCTGAGCGATTAAATATTCCAATCTATTTGGAAGGTGCAGAAACTCGTGACCAGGAAAGGACCTATCAAATCAAAGGGACCTACCGATTGGCAGGAAGGGATTCCGTCCAAAGTTCCCAAGGACTATTGGCCAGTGTACAATTAAAGAGTGAAGAGCGCATCTTTAAGTTTTTCGACCGCAGTCCATCACTGACCTATTACGGAAATTATTGGACGCACGATCAGGGAGTGCGCAACTTCATAAAACACAATAATTTTAGCACTCATTTTAATTTACGGTTTGCTGGTGCTAAGCCAAATCAATTATTTCAGGTCGGTATCAAAAATGTTTCGCACCAGGTTGATCTTGATGCAACGAAGGAGAATATCAACGATTGGATCGTAACTTCAGCCCTCCAATGGGCACTCAAAGATCGACTTACCCTTGAAGCAACTGGAGACTTCGGTACCAATCGCCGTGGGTCATTTTATGCCCTAAAGGGAGAAATTGGACTGGATTTGGGCGTGGCTGGCAGATTGACCGGATCTTTACAAATAAATCAAAGACTACCTTCTCAGATCGAAAGTCACTTATTCCTCAGCCAATCCGAGATCTGGCAGACCGATTTTAAAAATGTACTAAATAATCATTTGTCTGCCAGATATGAATTACCGAGCCTCGATTTTTGGGTCAAGGCTGGTCAAATCATCAGTTCAAATCCGATTTATTTTACTAGTACCGCTGTCCCAGATCAAATTGATGGACTGGCAAGTTTGACCTACTTACGAATATTTAAGTCGTTCAAACTAGGTTCCTTTGTAAACGAAAATCAGATTATTCTACAGCAACCGGGTAACACCCAAATATTTCGTTTGCCCCGATGGCACACTAGAAATAGTCTTTATTTTGATGGATACTTATTTAAGAAAATCCTCAATTTGAAAACTGGGTTCGAATTTCTATACCATGATTCATTTGAGGGCATCAGCTATGCACCATTTATTGGACAATGGACCGTCGATAGTGAAAACTCGATTACATCGTATCCGGCCCTGGATTATCACCTCGCCATACGAGTTGGTTTCCTCAGGGCGTTTGTACTCCTGGAGAATTTTCTCCAGCCTTTTCAAGATATACCCTACTTTCAAACCAGTCGTTATCCAGGTCAAGACTTTACCTTACGAATCGGTTTAAGCTGGATATTTATCAATTAATTTAAACTATAATTCATAGTTGGGCTCGAGCTCGCCCTGGTGCGCGGTGTAAAATTGATTAATCACGTCAATGGCATCATCTACGTCATCGGTGAGATGAAACAAGTCGAGATCGGGCTCACTGATATTTCCAGCCGCAAGCATTCTGTCCATAATCCAATCCCTTAGTCCCTTCCAAAATTGGACACCAAACAATACAACAGGCACCGGGGTGATTTTTTTAGTTTGAATCAAAGTCAGCACCTCAAATAACTCATCCAGGGTTCCAAAACCACCCGGCAGCACGACAAAAGCTTGGGCATATTTCACAAACATCACCTTGCGAACAAAAAAGAACCGATAATTTAATACTTTATCTGTATCAATAAATTGGTTATGGCCTTGCTCATTGGGCAGACTAATATTCAATCCCACAGAAACACCACCGGCTGTGGATGCACCTTTATTACCAGCCTCCATGATTCCTGGTCCACCTCCTGTGATTACTCCATAGCCTTCTTCGGTCAGTCTTTGTGCAATCTCTACGGCCTTCTGATAGTAAAACTCATTGGGTTTGGTCCTGGCTGAACCAAAAACACTGACGCAGGGACCAATTTTATTAAGGCGCTCAAATCCTTCTACAAACTCTGCAATAACCTTAAACATTGTCCAGGAGTTTTCACCTTTAAGCTTGGTCCACTCCTTCATATTTCTTTTAACTTCTTCCGTCATACTATTTTGATTCTTGAACACATAAAAATGGCTTTTCTAAATAGAAAAGCCATTTCAATTTTCCCGATCAAATATAAACTATACGTCTATATCCGACTTATATTTTGAATACGCTTGATTTATAAAATCGGTTAATTCCTGAACATTTTCAAACTTGTCGAAAATTGTTGGGAAATTAGCACTGCCTTTCTTGCGACTATTTGGAACGACGTAACTCAAAACGTCAGCCTTGGCCACCATTTCACTACTCAAAATGATAAGTCTTTCTACGACATTTCTGAGCTCACGAATATTTCCACTCCAGTCGACTTGTTCCAGTGTCAAAAGCGCATCCTTATTAAATTTCTTCTTTGAGATGCCATATTCCTTACAAATATGCTCATTAAAATGATCTACTAAAAGAGGAATATCCCCCCGTCGCTCATTTAGTGATGGCACATTGACAATGATAACAGCAAGTCGGTGATAGAGATCTTCTCTAAATTTTCCTGCCCGAATTTCATTTCGCAGATCCTTGTTGGTGGCTGCAATGACTCGCACATTGACAGAAATCGATTTGTCACCACCAACCCTCGTTATTCTATTTTCCTGCAGGGCCCTCAACACTTTTGCTTGTGCGGAGAGGCTCATATCACCAATCTCATCCAAAAATAGCGTTCCACCATTGGCCTGTTCAAACTTGCCAATTCGCTGTTTAACCGCTGAAGTAAAGGCTCCCTTCTCGTGGCCAAACAATTCACTCTCGATCAGCTCAGACGGAATGGCGGCACAATTTACTTCAACGATGGGATTTTCACAGCGGGGACTTCGTTCATGAATCCAACGTGCAACCAGTTCTTTCCCGGTACCATTCTTACCAGTGATCAATACTCGTGCTTCAGTTGGAGCAACTCGTTCGATGGTTGCCTTTATCTTTTTGATTGCTTCTGACTCACCAATAATTTCCTGAGTTTTGGACTTGGCCACTCGTCGTTGCAGGACTTTTTTCTCCGTGACCAGGCTGGCTTTATCCATCGCATTTCGAATGGTGATCAACATGCGATTGAGATCCGGTGGCTTAGAAATAAAGTCAAAGGCCCCCTTCTTAACCGCCTCGACCGCCGAATCGATGTTTGCATGGCCACTAATCATAATAACAGGAGTGTCGGGAGCGATCATTTGAATTCTTTCCAAAGCTTCGATGCCATCCATTTTGGGCATTTTAATGTCCATAATCACGACATCATATTTCTCCTTCTTCAATTTAACAAGACATTCCATCCCATCTCGTGTCTCGTCAACCTCGTACTTTTCGTATTCAAGTATATCGCGTAGGGTTCTTCGAATCGAAGCTTCATCGTCAACAATCAAGATCTTAGCCATTAGAACTATTTGTTTTATAGGTATTTACAAATTAGTTAATTTTCGTATGTGTAAAGTAAACCAAATGTCGGGAAATGTGCAATTAATTAGGCACCTATTACAAAAATAGGTCAACTGATAATATATAAAGAGCTATATATCAAAACATTGCACCAAAAAAAAGTATCTAGAGATTGCTGTTCACGGCGTCAACTCTAGGATTTATCACGATTTTATCCCGATCGTAAATTTACCCGGTGGCCAAAAATTACTTTCAATTTTAAACCACCCATCAATCAATGTCCAGGAGATCGATTGCAAATCTAATCCGAGCAATCATCAAGATCCCATAGACATCAATAACAATGTGTTAAGTAAATGTTCATTCATAAGACGTGCCAAGAAACAAAAACCACACATCTCTGATTTTCAACACATTACACAAAATCTTAAGGTGACTACAGTCATCCATTCGTACGGTATACACACTGTGGAGAGCGTTCAAAATCTAAATTATTATATGTGAATTTTCTTGACTCTATAATCCAGCTGAGATCAAACCATTTTTAAAGCAAAAAAAGAAGTATATGAAAATAGGTTAATATCTATTTTGTGGCTTTCTCATGTGCCACCCAAATGGATTGAGAGGCATTACCATCGGATGAATGGGGTCAAAAAAAGTTATATATTTTTTTTGTCTATTTGATCTGAGCATCCATTCTGCTTAAATGTAGCCGAACGATAGGGATCTGGGCACCTATTCAAGTGGGTCATCACTGCGTTTGCAGTTCCCTTACCGCGCAATGCGCCATCAGGCCGGTACTTAGCTCAAGACAGGACTCATCTACATCAAAGGTTGGTGTATGAATCGGAGAAGTTATTCCCCTGGATACATTTCCTGTCCCTAAGCGATAGAAGCAAGCGTCAATCTTTTGTGAGTAGTATGAGAAATCTTCTGCCGTCATTCTGATGGGTAAGTCCACTACATTTTCAGCTCCCAGGTATTCAATGGCGTACGTCTTAAACTTTGCGGTCAGCGCCTCATTATTCATCAGGAATGGATAGCCTTTATGAATGTCAAGAACGGCCTCGCCACCATGTGCCTTAGCAGTGTGTTCCACCAGTTTCATCATTTTCTCATGGGCCTCCCTTCGCCAAGATTCATTCATTGTGCGAAAGGTTCCCTCCAATCGTACTACCGAGGGAATAACGTTGGTTGCTCCACCCTCTGAATTGATTTTACCGAGCGTGATAACGCTGGGTATGGTCGGGTTAGCACCACGGCTCACGATTTGCTGTAACCCAACGACAATATTGCTGGCTATAACAATCGGATCTATCGCATCCTGGGGTAGGGCAGCATGACCTCCCTTACCTTTGACAGTAAGATAGAGTTCATCTGCAGAGGCCATGTACATTCCCGCCTTGACACCTACTTTGCCTGCTTCTAAAGGTGGATGGACGTGTTGTCCAAGGATCGCTTTTGGCATAGGATTCTCAAGCACACCATCTTTGATCATGAGAGAGGCACCACCTGGGAGTCTTTCTTCTGCCGGTTGAAAAATAAGCTTAATACGCCCGGGAATCATCGCCTTCAATTCTTGCAGAATAATAGCAGTGCCAAGCAGTGAAGAAGTATGCACGTCATGACCGCATGCATGCATCTTACCTGGATGGATGGATCGATAAGCAACATTGTTTTCCTCTTGAATGGGTAGGGCATCAATGTCTGCTCGTAGTGCCATCACCGATGCTCCTTCGATCTCCTGACCATCGATCATAGCCACTATTCCGTGACCACCAACATTTCGCTTTATCTCTAAACCTCGTGCCTCCAAAATCTTGGCAATATATTCTGCCGTTTCCTTCTCCTCATAAGAAAGTTCAGGATGTTGATGAAGGTGCCTTCGAAATGCAACCACTTCAGGATGAATTCGCCTGGCTATTGCCTTGATTCTCTCAATCATAGAAAAACTAATTACCTAGGTGCTTAATATTTTGAAGAATCAAAGATACATCCTTCCAGACCGTATAATCACGTGCATAATAGAAATTCACATTCTGCTTGGTTTCCTGGTCAGTAAATGAAGATGGTCTGCCCCACGGTGGCAATGGACCAGGTTTGATTGGTGGCAGAGTATCGTCGTTATTGCTTTGTTGGTAGGATACCCAGGTCTTAGCACCCGCATAGACCTTAATAATGTTGCTAAAAAACCCACTTGGGTTTTTCACAAATAAGATTAAAAGTGGGCTCAACACCAGCGCGACTGACGCCGCAATGACATCTACGAGTCTTTTGCTCCTCCTGGCAGTTTGACTGCTTATCCGATACTTCACCTCAAAGGTGAACCATTCTCCAGGCCGATTTTTAGAGTGGCTACCAATAATGGTGGATGCACGATCCGGAGCGATCTTATATAGGTAGCGAGAACCCAGTTCTGTCATCCATCTCATGATTTCGCTGGAATGCATACTCTTAGCTGAAAACACAATTTCATCTAAGTTGTGAAAGTGGGCCAACTGATCGAGATCATCGACATGACCAAGCATTTCGGTCGTTCCGGTACCCTGTGTAGAAACCTGACCAACATAAATTCGCTTAGATACCGCCGATTGCATTAATTCCAAAATGTTTTTGACTTCATCCTGCTCACCTACGACCGCAAATCGCGTTGGCACTGGTCTAAGAAAAGACCATGATCCTCGGGTTAGCCTGTGCCAAATCGAACGCGAGCAGAACAGCAAAAAAAGGACCAACGGACCCGAGGTGAATACGATGACTCTGGAGGGTCGCATCATCGTATCGAAAAAGGCATAAAGCACAGCAATCAAAATCCACCCAGAAATCCAGCCGTGAAAAAGCCTTTTCCACCGGTATTCCTCATCATAGGAACCTGCCAGATATAGACTACCCAGCCAAGCTCCGGTATAGATCATAAAATTTGTTCGAATCAATGACTGATCATAGTAGCCTGGATCAGCATAGTAAAACTGGGCCCAAAATGCTGCAAAAAGGTCTAAGACGGCAAATATAACGACTCCCTCAAAGGCTGGCAACGCGATGTGGCCGATGATTCCCTTTGCGATGCTCCACGCAGCTTTTAAGTAAATGGCCGTCTTGAGGACAATACGAAGGACTTGAGCCCTTGATCCGCTATAGTGTTTTTCTGCAAACAGAATCATAGCACCGTAAAAAGATCGGATATAGGCAATGGAATCCTTCTTGGTGCTTTCACCTTTAAAATGGATGATGGATGTGGTCGGCAAATAGATCACTTGGTATCCTGCCATTTGAATTCGGTACGACAAGTCAATGTCCTCTCCGTACATGAAGAAATGCTCATCTAATAAGCCCACTTGATTTAACACGCTTTTAGGGACCAAGAAGAATGCTCCTGTCAGCACATCGATTTCATTGACCTCATGTTCAGATAAGTGGCCAAGGTAGTATCGATTAAAAGTAGCAGATTTGGGAAAAAGATCTGCTAATCCGAAAGCCTTAAAAAAGGCCACCGATGGTGTGGGCAATCCCCGTTTCGATTCGGGCAGATAGGTGCCACTTCCATCTATCATGCGAACACCCAATGCCCCGACTTTGGGATGATTCTCGAGATATGCCACTGTCTTTTGTAGCGTAGCCTCTTGAAGAATGGTATCAGGATTGAGGAGCAGCACAAACTCTCCTTGTGCCATGCGGATACCCTGATTATTTGCTCTGGCAAATCCTACATTTTCCTGATTGGAGTGGTAGCGCACGTCGGGATGAAGAGAGGTAATCAGCTCTTCTGATCCATCCGTCGAATTGTTATCAATGACTATGGTTTCATAGAGAAAATCGACCTGACTATTTTCGATTGAAAGTAGCAGCTGCTGCAAGAAATACTTGACATTGTAATTGACAATAATGATAGAGAGCTTCATCCTGCGCTAGAGTTAGCAAAGCTCATTATCCTAAAGGTGTCCATTGAGGACATAAGGCACCCGAGCCAGGATGGATCTACCCAGTGTAAGTTCATCGGTGTACTGGAGCTCTCCTCCAAAGGAGACACCACGCGCAATTTGGCTAATTGAAACTGAAAGATGTTCTAACTTTTTGGAGATGTAGTAGATCGTAGTTTCGCCGTCGATCGTCGGACTGATGGCCATGATTATTTCAGAGACAGCTTTCTCTTCGATGCGATTAACGAGTTCATCTACCCTTACATCTTCGGGCCCTACACCTTCGATCGGCGAAATGACGCCACCTAAAACATGGTAAAGGCCATTGTACTGGCCAGTCTCTTCAATGGCCATAATGTCTTGAATATCTTCTACCACGCAAACCACTGATTTCCTTCTCCCTTCATCCACACAAATGGTACAGAGCTCTTTATCGCAGAGATTGTAACACACTTTGCAGCGCCTAATATGTTGCAGATTTGCCACAGCCATCTCTAGTCCCTTCCTTTTTTCCTCGGATTGATTTAGTAAGTGGAGCGCCATTCTGAGAGCACTTTTCTTTCCAATGCCAGGAAAGAAGGAGAATTCCTCAACTACAGACTCGAGATATTTAGACTGCACTTTCATTTGCCAAAAATAGTGATTTCGAACGATCTTGTAAATCCATCCCTGCCCGGTAAGATTCGTTGCTTAGAGGTGGTCCCTGTTGTTCAGGTACACAGGCAACTAATTTTTCTGCGCATCCCACATGCTATTAAACACAAGGTATCTGATGTTTGTTAATTTAGCATCCAACTAAGAGGTTAAAGCAAAATAGAGATAAATATGGCTGAGATCATCAGAATGCCCCGCTTAAGTGATACGATGGAAGAGGGCGTCATTGTAGAATGGTTGAAGAAAGTTGGAGACTCAATAGAACCTGGCGATATTCTGGCAGAAGTGGAAACGGATAAGGCCACTATGGAATTGGAAAGTTATCACGTAGGTACCTTGTTGCATATCGGAGTCAAAGAGGGAGCCGTACCGGTCAATGGCGTATTGGCGGTCATTGGTGAGGAGGGTGAGGATTTCTCCGAAGCACTGAGTGCGGCCAAAGCTGATGAGGAAGTAGCTGGTACGACGTCCGAATCAAATGGGGTGGGATCAAAAGCTGAGAAACCTGAAACGGTGGAAGCAGAAGCAGCTCAGCCAGCTGAAGATTTAGTAGCCGAAAGTGCAGGAGATGCTGCTTCTGGGTCGGATGATCGGATTAAGGCCTCACCGCTGGCTCGAAGTATGGCTAAAGAGAGAGGAATCCAGCTCGAAGGGTTGAAGGGTACGGGTGAACATGGGAGAATCGTCAAACAAGATATCCTGAACCACTTGGAACAGGGAGGTGTCACAGCAAAATCCATTGCAGCACCTAGCTTATCGGAGAAGGAAGTGGTGGTTTCACAAATGCGTAAGGTCATTGCCAGACGACTCAGTGAGAGTAAATTTACCGCCCCACACTTTTACGTCACCGTGGCGGTTGACATGTCGAACGCCATTGAGGTGAGAAAGTCCTTAAATGCTACTGCACCACCAAAGATCTCCTTCAATGATCTTATCGTTAAGGCCACGGCCATGGCTCTAACCAAACATCCAGAAGTAAACACATCATGGCTGGGAGATAAGATTAGATTTAATGGTTCAGTGAATATTGGTGTTGCCGTTGCCGTGGAAGATGGTTTAATGGTACCCGTGATTAACAATGCGGATCAAAAGACTTTGAGTGTCATAAATCAAGAGGTCAAGGTCCTTGCCGGGAAGGCAAGGGAACGCAAATTACAGCCACAAGAAATGCAAGGCAACACCTTTACAATCTCCAATTTGGGAATGTTTGATGTAGATGAGTTTACCGCCATCATCAATCCACCAGATGCTTCGATATTGGCGGTAGGATCGATTGTGCAAAAACCGGTGGTACGAGAGGGTCAAATCGAAGTGGGAAACATCATGAAGATTACTCTTTCGAGCGATCATCGCATCGTTGATGGTGCCTCCGCTGCCGCTTTCTTACAGACCTTGAAGGCAAATCTTGAACAACCAGTTAGAATGCTGCTATAAAACGTGATCAAGCTAAGGCCACTCAGAAATCCTAGCGGTGGACCTAAAAACTGATTTAAGAAAGAGGGCCTTCTACATGTGGAAGGCCCTTATCATATACTCGGATCTTATGTTGTGATGTTACTTTGGTCTTAGTAGCCCGAATTTCTATTACCGCTATATTTGGGTCCGGGTCTAGAAGATCCTGGCGTACCTTGACCAGCATCCGGTCCCTCAGGTTCAGCCATTTCCTGATCATCAGCCGTGGCAATCTTAAACTCAACACGTCGATTCATATATTGCTGAATCTCCTCTTGCTTAGATATGTTATGACTGTCCGGAAGATCAGGAATTAGGGACTCTTCCTCACCTGAATACTGAACGATAAATCTCTGCCTTGGTAAATTATAGCGGTTCATGAGGTATTCTACAGCTGCATTAGCCCTTCTGTACGAAAGAACTTTATTATAGTCATCCGGATTTCGAGCATCGGCAAACCCTTTAACCACTACGTTGACATTCGGATGCTGCTGCAACACTGTAGCCACATGGTGTAGCTGGCCGTAGAATTCAGGTTTCACATAATACTTATCAAGATCAAAGTGAATCATGGGTAAGAACCAATTGGTTCTGATATTGGCAATCTTTTGGTTGATGATGGAATTTATTTCATCTTCTTCCAGATAAGGTGATTCTGGTATTTGCGCAATACCATTTGCATCCACATCATATCCAGGCACAGAATATGGTTCAGAATCTTGATAATCTGGCACTCCATCTCCATCGCTGTCTAGCACGACACCTCTTGTATCAACTGGTGCACCTTCGGGACTCCCGATTTCTTGGTCGAGCATGTCAATGACTCCATCTCCATCAGAATCCGTCAGATCCAAAATGGGTCGAGCTTTAACCTCCGCCAAATCATTGAGTGCACCTCCCAATGGATTTAACCAATACAGAGGTTCAGTTTTCTCATTAAAGTCACCCAGATTGATACCTAACCGGGCACTGATATAGTGTGGAACGTCAAGGTTATTGGTTTCGTCAAATCGAGTCCGATACTCAAATCCATCATAGAGATCATTGTCGGCGATCATAATTTGCCACTCAAGACCCAGATTCAGCCGTTGACTAAGTTTTCGTGAAATACCAAGGCCAAAATTAAGATGTGGTATGATCGATTTATCATCACCGAGGGCAATGATTTGAGTCTCGACACCACCAGCAGTCTCAAAATCACCATCAAGGAGATCCTTAAGCCGTTTTCTGGCTTCTCTTCGATCGTCTTGGCTGTCAAGATTTAAGCCGCTTGTAACGGAGGAAAAGTTATAAATGGAATTTCCATTGAGGAGATCAACATCGGTATTGGGAATATTTAGTCCTACCCCGACAACGGCATAGGCGTTCCATCGATTGCGCTCCTGGTGAAACAAGAGATTCCCGATATTCAGGACAGCCTCGAAGCTTCCCCCAAGGATTTTACTTTGATAATTTCTATGGAAGAACTCACCATTTTCAACATAACCCGCGATAGCACCAGAATTTTGTTGAAAGAGTCGCTCAACCCTCAACACATCCGAAGACGATCTTCTCGCATCAAAACCCTTAGAAGAGGTATACCAGCCGTCTATCCTAAATGAGAGAATATAGTTTATGGCCTTACGCAGGTGTAACCCAAATCCCAGACCAGCGGGAAAAGGAGCCTCCACGTCACCAGAAACAAAGGAGTAACCTGTGTGAATGCCAAGTTCCCACATGCTTTTAGGCTTGGCAGAATATGGATACTGGCCATCTCTCCATTTGCGATTCTGCTCAGGATCAATGGTCATATCATCTTCGATCGTAGGTGTGGTGTAAGTGTTATCTTGGGCTTGCGTTGGGAGCGATAGGAGTATCGATATAGCAATGCAAAAGAATCCGAATACTTTTTGTGTCATAAGGATAACATGTTTAAACTGGTTTTGAAATACTAATCTACTCTCCCGCTAACAAAAATATCGTTTTTTTATCAGCAGGCAAATAATCAACTTGTTTTTTGAGCTATGGCAGAAGACTTTTCTATTTTCGTCATAATCAAACGATTATGTGTTGCTAGATGGTGATTAACAACCTATTACATATGCAGGATTCTCACATCAATATTTTAGAAAATAATCCCTTTTCATCCTCATATAAGGATGACGAAAACAATGCAAAAAACCCTAGCATTACCCTGCAGGTGGTGGCAGAAAATCAGCGATTGGCCGAGGGTCTAAGTAGCTCTCTTAACAATACCACCAAACCTTTT
Source organism: Saprospiraceae bacterium (assembly GCA_965223215.1). GTDB lineage: Bacteria > Bacteroidota > Bacteroidia > Chitinophagales > Saprospiraceae > JABDMH01. The sequence goes on from CBDCVZ010000010.1 coordinate 3,921,222, forward strand.
CACAACTGTGAAATTAGATTGTTTTCTTATCTCTCCTCGGGTGAGAATAGCTCCATTATTCCCATTTCAGGCCAAGCAATCAAAGAAGATGTTGTCACCATTTATTTAGGCAAAGACAGGTCAACATTGAAAGCCCTTTTTGATGGATTCCAATTCGCAGAGCAATATTTCAACATTGCCCTCGTCCAAAGAAGCATCGGTCATCCAACCGGTATTGATCACATACTCTTGCCGATTGCTGATCCGTTCCTCCACTGCACCTATATTCTCGGCAATCAAGCCATGCTAACCAATCAAGATTTTCTAGACCAGTACGCAGAAAGGGGCCTGTTTAACTATCGTCTAGGAAATCTCGCACAGGGACTGGATCAAACGGAGCCATGGATCAGATCATCCCAGATTTTTGCCATCGATTTGTCTGCACTTAAGTATAGCGACGCTCCATTTCAGATGCACAAGAATCCGGTCGGTTGTTCTGTTGAGCAGGCCTGTCAATTAGCCTACTACGCTGGCAGAAGCGAGAGAAATAAAGCTTTTTGCCTCTATGGAATGGAAGATGGTGCCGTGGACAAAAAAGTGCATAGCATGCTCCTAAGCAACCTCGTGTGGTATTTTCTACAGGGGTCAAATAGCCGTTCTGCTGGCTATCCTGTGGATGTGAGCCGTATGCAAACATATCTGGTCGACGGTCAGATTGAAAATTTGACGTTGGAGTTTTATAAGGACGAACAGTCACAGAAATGGTGGCTCAAGAACCCGCTGCCGAAAAGCCGACTGGCATCCTTCTATCCGCTTATCGCCTGCGATTACCAGGACTACAATTACGCAATCAGTGATGGAGTTATTTCTGATCGTATAAGAAGACAACTACTTTTGCTGTGACTCTGTTTCGTAGATTCTTTCCAACTTGAGCGCCCGAGAACCTTTGATCAATACCTTGCTCTCTTCAATCGGATTGCTCTTCAGATACTCAATTAGCTGATCGGTTGTGGCAAAGCTGAGGCATTTCGGGTGTGAGACATGCAATCTGCTAAAATACGGACCAACCAGGAACGATTTTCGCAGGCCTTTGATTGCTAAGGCCTCGTTCAAAATCTGCCGGTGGGCAGTTTCAGACGCTGATCCGAGTTCCAGCATATCGCCAAGGATCACCATTTTATCATCGCCCTCCACCCCGTCAAAAAAGTGAAGCGCTTGGGCCATACTGGTTGGATTTGCATTGTACGCATCAAGATAAAAGAGATTGGATCCACTCGACACTATTTGTGATCTGTTATTGGTAGGTGAGTAATCCGAAATGCCTGCGGCAATCAGCTCATCGGTCATCTCAAAATAAGAAGCCACCGCTGCAGCAGTGAGAATGTTTTCTTCATTGTAAGAGCCAAATAGATTACTCTCCTCCCAGCCTCCGTCATTGAGTGAAAACGTGATCATATCACCATGTTTGCTAAATCTTATCTCTTTGATTTGATTAAAAAGCCTTTTTCGGCGATACGCCAAACCTTGGGGAAATAAGATCTTAACATCTGAGAGACTGGGTTCATCCTCATTAAATAAGACCTGCCCTCCATGACCCGCCAGGTAGTGATACAGTTCAAATTTAGTGCGCTGTATCGTGGCCAAATCACCGTAACCCTCAAGATGGGCTTGGCCGATGTTGGTCACTAATCCATGGGTGGGTGCGGCTTGATGGCAATGCCACTGGATTTCACCCTCATGATTGGCGCCCATTTCTATAATGGCGATTTCATGGGAATGGCTCAACCTTAGAAGCGTTAGAGGCACACCAATGTGGTTATTGAGATTTCCCTTGGTTGATAGGACCCGAAATTTCCTTGAAAGAACCGCATGCACCAGCTCTTTTGTGGTGGTCTTACCGTTGCTCCCGGTTATGGCTAAAATCGGAATCTGAAATTGATTCCTATGATAGCTAGCCAGGCGCTGGAGCATCGTTAAAACATTTGGCACATGAATGCACTTCGCATGATGAGAGAATTCTTTCCCTTCAACCACACAATAGATCGCTCCCTTTTCGATGGCTTCGTCTACAAATCGATGTCCATCAAACCGATCACCCCTTAGGGCACAATACATTTGACCAGTTTGCAGCGTGCGGGTATCTATCGAAATGCCAGCACTCTCCTGGAACGATTCATAGAGCGATTTGATATCGAGCATTACCAGCAAAGTAAAAAAGTCCTCCCAGTAAACTGAAAGGACTTTAAAATTGGATTGCTTTTTAAGCTAGTTACTTATACTTTCTTTTGGTTTTCGACTTTGTTGACTTGAAGTAGTTGCCTCCTAAATCATTGTTTCCGACTGGTGATCCAAGTCTATCCATTGCACATCTAAAACCAATTGTTTTGTCTGATTTATCTTCATCCTTAAAGCGTCGAGCACCTGGCGCAAGCCAAAATAGTCGATCCGCCCATGAGCCTCCTTTAATAACTCGAGACTTCTTGTTGATCAGCGTTGTATTGCCATAGTCATATACAGCGTAACTGTCTTCATCTCCATCTCGATAATCGAGGAGATCAGGACGATGATAGTTTTCACGAGTGGCTGCTTCTGCAGAGTCAATGGGCTGTGTTCGTAAGCGTCCCAGACTATCCTTTTCGGCAATCTTACCTTCATCATCTCGCACAAGTTCCCGAAATTCATTTCCTCGAAATGGATTGAGATCGTGCTGATCGGCATCTCTCAGTGTCATACTCGTGGTCGGACGATAGACATCAGCGACCCATTCATTGACGTTTCCTGCCATATTATAAAGACCATAGTCATTAGGCCAATATGATCTTACTGGAGCAGGGTAGGGAGAATTGTCATTCAATTTTCCTGCTAGCCCCATATAGTCACCACGGCCACGCTTGAAGTTGGCGAGCATTTTGCCTTGATGCCGGTCTCTATCCTTGTAACGAGCCGTATTATTATCCCAAGGATAGATACGTCGTTCAGATATGAGTTCATCCTGCTTGGCTACTCTCTTTCCCACGAGACCAAGGGCTGCATACTCCCATTCAGCTTCGGTGGGAAGGCGGTAACTGGGCACAAAAATTCCGTCTTCGACTCGCGCTTTTCTTTCTCCTCCGGTCATCTCATCTTTTAAGTTCTTTTTGACATTCCCTTCATATTGGCCTGCCAGATAGGCTTTGGTATTGAAATTGTCGGCATCTTTTTGCTCTGGATTGGGATTGAGAATGCCTTTTTCGATCATCATCATTTCATTAACTCGATCCGTCCGCCATTTACAGTATTCAGTAGCTTGCTTCCAACTCACACCGACTACCGGATAATCATCAAAAGAGGGATGTCGAAAGTATGTTTCGATCAAGGGCTCATTATAGGCCAGTTCTTCACGCCACACCAAGGTGTCGGGAAGAACTTCTGAATATCTCTCTGGATAACTTTCACCAAAGGTGTTGTAAGTCCAGAATACAAAGTGACGATAATCAATGTTTGCGATTTCCGTTTCATCGATGTAAAAAGATGGAACAGTTACCCTACGTGGTACATTATTCCATTCATAGGTAACATCTTCTTGTGTCAAACCCATGGTAAAGGTTCCGCCCTCGACCAAGACTAAATTGGGAGCCGTTACCTGGCCTTTATAGTCTGTCTTTTGAAAGCCACCCCACTTCTGGTCATTATACTTCCAACCAGTTGTAGCTGATCGCTCAGACTTCTTACAACTCAAGCCAATCATCCCCACTGACACAATCAAGAAAATTAAATTCAAGTACTTTCCCATCTTACTCTTAAAATTAAAATTGATTATAAATTACAGTTATAATTCAACTTGCTAAACGTGTTAACAAGCAAGCATATTATCTGAACAGATTGAAACAGTCATTATATTTCGATTCGTTTGGACCATTGTCAAAATTGATGATCACGCTGATTTCGTGGGCTCCTCCGGTACTATTGAGCCGTGAAAGGGTCATGTCAAATGAATACGAAATTCGGAATTTGTCCTGCCTACCTTCAATCAAAAAAATTAATGCATCGGGATTTATGCTGGTATGCCTGTACCATATACCGGTTCCGACCTTATAGTACCTAAAAATCGTGCCAATGTTGAGTTGATTCAAAGGCCCTTGTTTTAGGAATTGGGCGTTGGGTGAAATGAACACTTGGCCTTTTCTGCCAATCTGTACCAGATCCAATTCAGCTCCTCCATGGAGAGAAATGGTCACCGGCAGTCCATCGACCAGACTTGGATTAATATCTAGAAAGGAGAATCGCGGTGCGTTCAAATGTTTGAGGGCCAGGCCACCGTAGAAACGGTCGTTAAAAACTAAAAGGCCGATAGATACATCCAGAGCAGCAGCACTATTCCCATCCAAAGGTGGAACTTCATCCGTTGGGTAGGGTAATCCGCCGGGACTTAAAGCGCCAAATTCGGGATCTAGCTGGTCGAGAAAGACAAGACGCGTCCAATCTACCCGAGAGCTGATGTAACCTGCCTCTACCCCAAGTCTCATCTGCAGATTCCGATTGTAACGAATGTTGTAAGCATAGTAGAGACTCACATCTGTTGTCTTATACAATCCGCGCCCCGCATCATCTGCAAGCGCGGAAATACCGAACCCGCTGTTGATATAGGAGAAATACTGATCGTATGATGCGGCATAGGTGACATATGCTTGATTGATGGATGGCCACTGATTCCGGTAATTTAATGCAACCGCACCACCCTCTGTATTTCCGGCAAATGCAGGATTGAGACCAAGGGGAAAGGCGTAAAACTGACTAAATACCGGATCCTGAGCCTGGGCCATACCCAGCCAAAGAAGGCATAGACTGCATATGAGTAGGCGACCCCTACATTTTCCTTGGTACATACTATACTAATTAGTAAGTGATCAAATGTGAATCACTTACTTTTATGACCCTAATATGGGTATAATCTACAATTGAACGATCGCAAAGCATTAGCTGTTTTCTCCTTAGGATCAAAAACTTGGCCAGCCCTTTTAGTTTGCTTGACCCTCGGTTTGTCTTTCTGGCAACTATCAACCTTTCAACTGACCCTTAAATATGATGCGCTGGATATCACACTTCCCTGGCGCTATTTTACTGCCGACGCCTTGAGAAATGGCGTACTTCCTTGGTGGAATCCTTACCAGCTACAGGGTTTTGCACATGGCACATCACCGGAGACCTGGTATCCCATTGGCATATTGTTAGGTCTCTGGAGGGGCTACGATCTGATAACACTCAACCTCGAATACCTACTTCACTTGGTCTTGTCCGCTTGGGGGTTTTACCGGCTTGGTCGGTCTCTGGGCTTTCAGTCGCAAAGCACACTTTTTGGCGCTCTTGTCTTCCCAATGACAGGTTTTTTTGTAGGTCATGCTCAGCATATGGGGTGGATTATAGCTGGAGCCTGGATTCCACATGTTTTAGCCTCATTGATCTATTTCAATAAAGACTTTGATTGGAGATATGCCATCTCCTTCGTTTTATGTACTTATATGCTGGGTAGTGGTGGTTATCCTGGACTCACGATTTGCACCGGTTATCTCATCGGTATCATTGTCATTAGATCCTTATTTCTCAAAGCAAATTTTGCCTGGAGAAAAGTGGCCATTCAGTATCTAAGGCTGACGCTATTGACCGTAAGCACCTGTGCAATCATCATCAGTTGTTTCTTGCTTCTGAAACAAAATCTTTGGCGTGGCCAAGGTTTGCAAGGTGAGGCCAGCTTAGTAGGATCTTCCTTTTTCAAACATCTCATTAGTCTTCTATTCCCACTGTCCACAGTGAAGGGAAATTTTGATTTTTGGCATGCAGATCAATCTGTGATTAACAGTTATGTGGGATTACCAACCCTATTACTACTGCTTATTGCCCTGAAGAAATGGCGTAAGTACGGTGGGTTCATCCTGTTGGCTCTGGTTCCACTCATCTTTGCGATGGGTGAAGAATTGCCATTCCGAATTTGGGCGAATAAAATTCCGCTTTGGGACCTGTTTAGATTTCCAGCGCTCTTCCGATATTTTTTCATCCTAGGTCTATTGCTCGTAACAGTTTCCCTTCTTGATGATTACCGGGGGCACATGTCATATTTGCGGCGCGAACTCCGATCTAAGGCAATGTGGCTAGCGACAATCTTTGGGTTGTTCAGTGCGTATTTTCTCATTTTTGACTTCGCGACGGTGCTCAAAGTGCTACATCTTTCTATTCAAACCGTTAAAGAAGCCATTGCTTTTCAGACACTCTTTATTCTGATCTGGTCACTGTCGTTTTATTTCGCCCTTAGGTTTCTGCATACATATTCCATTCATCTCATCTTGCTCGTAGGGGCTGTGATTGACTTGGGCTTTATGGTTCAAACCAATGGTCGTGTCTCTGTCTTTTCAGAGCGTCCCTTGAGAGAAATGCAAATGTGCCTAAAGGCGCTGCCCGAGGGTTTTCCAAAACCATCCTTACTGGACCCCATTGGTACCAATGAAGATCGGGCTCTAAATTTCGGATCAATCTATCGAAATACAAGTACTTTGTTTAAACAAATAAGTTGGGATGGCTACAGCCCATTCCAATACAAGGGCTATGTAGCGCTCAACAATTCCGTGGCCTACCAAAGCACCCTCAATCGGCCCTTTGCCTATCTATCTTTCATTGATCCGAGGCCAGATTCTCTTGATTACTATTCATCAAGAGTACTCTCTAGTGCCAATGATGAACTTTCAATAGAGCGTTTTAGTGCTAATGAAATTGAGTTTAATACCAAAACAGCACATCCGAGACTTGTTGTGATTAATCAAAACCATCTCAAGGGTTGGTGTGCTGAAATTAACGGATCATCGCTGCCCGTGGAAAAAGTTGATGTCAATCTAATGGGTTTGCGGATACCACAGGGCACTCATGCGGTCAGGCTGTATTTTGACAGTGGCTTGCAAAAAAATACATTGCTCATCTCATCCATTCTATTGCTGGCCTTGGTATTCATTTTAGCAATGATTTATTTGCCGGGCACGAAGTTAATCATAGCTCTGCTGTTACCTATGGTGTATCTCATAACAGGAGACCTTTTACACTCCAGTGGCAGTAGTCAGATTGATACAGCACCCTCCACAGGAAAGTTGACAATAGTAAATGAGATTGATCAGATCAGCTCCTTCAAACCAAACATTGCAGACCGATTTTTGGATTGGCGAGATTTTCAGCGATTTCGCGAGCTAATCCGTAATCAGAATCAACCCTTTTTATATAAAACCCGAAGGCTATGCAAGAGAAAGACCATCTTCACCGATTATCTTGGTTCAAAATGGATTGACTCTATGCAGATGATCATTCCGGAAGTAGAATACCTGGTCTACCCGCGCAGCGATTCCAACCGCGAGCTTGCCACCTTCAACGGATTTGAGGGTTATGCTAAAGCGTGGAAAGATCTGAGCAACATTTTGTATGAGAATAATGGCAATGCTTATCAAAAAATCGACAGTGCAAAATTTAGTGCCACTTGGGTTGAAACCCTGAATGTTGCCGATCGAGATTCTTTTTTGATTCGGCTAAAGGTAGCCACACGAGCCGCAGATGCAGCGGCCGCCGGGCTTGTCTATTCAGTTGTCAAACAAGACCAGGTACAGGTTTGGAAGAGTCACCCCCTAAAGAAGGATCAAAAACCTGAAAAATGGACCACCACGACCTGGCAAAATAGATTTACTCTTGCCTCGGGAATCTATCAGTTACGGGTGCAGATCTGGAATCCAGCTAGAAAAAGGTTGGATATCGACGATTTTGATATTGAAGTTCTGCGTCAGTAAAGCGACATTGTGTTGACAATAGTATGCTTTTGAGGTCGTTTTGAAATAGTAGAAATTTGACAATTTGTATCCCTATGTCACTTAAAACTATGCTACTCTTGTTGGCCTGTGTCACTCCTCGAATTATTACGGCACAAGTCACTCAGTCAAAACTAAGTGATGGTGACATCTACAAGATTGGGGTGCGCTCTTCTGGCATTCATTCCATTACATATGAGGTACTTGAACAATTAGGGATCAATCCGACCACCATTGATCCTCGCAAAATTCAACTGCTGGGCCAAGGTGGAGGTATCGTCGCTGAATCCATTGCTGAACAAAGAATGGAAGATCTACAAGAGTTGGCAATTTTGATCGACGGTCAAGCCGATGGTTCGTTTGATCGAACTGACGAAATTCTTTTCTATGCTGAAGGTCCCGATTCTAGGATATTCAATGAGGAGCAAGCTGTATTCCGACAGAAAAAAAATCCCTACGACACTAGAAATTACTACTTCCTAAAAATTGGCAATTCGGATGGTAAGAGAATCTCTGATGCTAGTGTTTTTGAAAATGCTGTGTATGAGACCAGTACATATCTCGACCATCAATATCATGAGCAGGAAATTTACAATTTGCTTCATTTTTCTGGCAATGCAAACTTACAAGGATCGGGAAGGCGCTGGTTGGGAGAGATCTTCCGCAGCGAACGCCAATTAGATTTGACCTCTAGTTTTAATCTCAGCAACCGCGTGGTGGGTGAACCGATTCATGTACACATGGCATTTGCAGCTCGTTCTTCTGTCTCCTCACCCGTCAGTGTGAGTATTGGTGAAGAAACATTGACCAAGACCATAGGCACAGTACAAGTCAAAGAAATCGAAGTAGATTATGCCCGTATAGGAACCATCATGGAGGCCGTTATTAGCACCCAGCCCAGTCCCAACATCACCGTATCTTATCCGAGTCAAGGAAACAACAATGAGGGTTGGCTTGATTTTCTTGAATTAAACCTACGTAAGAACCTTTCCTATCAAAATGATCAACTACCGTTTGTAGATCCGAACACCCTCTCAGAAAGCTCGGCTAGATATAACATTTCTGGTGTAAGTGAACAGGTACGAGTCTGGGAAGTAACACAACCCTTTGAAACCCAGAATGTACCCATAGACATTAACGGCAGTGTGGCAACATTTGCCACGGAGGGAGGGAAACTACGCCAGTTTATCGCTTTCCAAAGAGAAAACACCACAGAAGTTGATCCCATTGGTAAGGTTGAGAATCAAAATATTCATGGACTCGCAAACATTACTTACCTAATCATCTATCATCCTGATTTTGAGGTTGCCGCGACCAAGTTGGCGGATTACCGGCGAAGTAAAAACAACTTCAGCGTTGCTTCCATCTCAATTGATCAAGTATTCAACGAGTTTTCGTCAGGACGCGTCGATCCAACTGCCATTAGGGATTTTGCCCGATTTCTCTATGCTCAAGATGAATCATTACAGTATATGATGCTCCTCGGGGATGGCTCTTTTGACTACAAACATATTTACGAGGATCTTCAAGACGAATCATTCATTCCCGTTTTTGAAACTGAAGAGTCCTTTCATCCAATTACAGCGTTTCCGACCGACGATTACTATGCCCTTCTGGACGATGATGAAGGTGGTAGTCTTCGCGGCGACCTTGATATCGCCATTGGTCGATTACCTGTACGTACCCTAGACGAGGCAAATCTTGTGGTTGATAAGATCATCAAATATGAAACCAGTGAGAAAACCTTAGGTGACTGGCGTATCAATATGCTGTTTGTGGCTGATGACGAAGACGCCAATCGGCATTTGAATGGCGCCGATCAAATAGCCATTGAGATAGGTGAGAAGTTTCCTTCGTTCAATATCAATAAGATCTACACGGATGCTTTTAAGCAAGAGAATACACCCGGTGGAGTTTTCAACTTCAAGGCCAAGGAGGCTATCAATCAAAGCCTTTTTCAAGGTCAGTTAGTGGTCAACTATCTCGGTCATGGTGGATCTAATGGCTGGGCTCAAGAGCGCATTTTACAACAAGAGGATATTGACTCTTGGAATAATAGTGATCGCCTGCCCTTACTCATTACCGCCACTTGTTCTTTTGCTGGTTACGATAATCCCGTTAAGATAACTGCCGGTGAACATACCCTAACCAATCCAACGGGTGGTGCCATCGCACTTTTTACCACGGTACGAGCTGTATATGCAAGCAGTAATGAACGCCTGACCCGGGCTGTGTTTGATCATCTCTTTAAACCCATCGAAGGGAAGAATCCGGCCATTGGCGACATCCTTAAGAATGCCAAAAACTCTATTAGCGAAGTTTCAAATCAGAGAAAATTTACCTTGCTAGGTGATCCAGCTATGAAACTGGCGGTACCCAGCTACACGGTGAAGACACTATCCATCAACGGTAGTTCAGTGGAGAGTGCAGCACTAGATACGTTAAAAGCACTAAGTAAGATCACCATCAAAGGTGAAGTGCAAAACGAAGATGGACAACTGGCTGCCAACTTCAATGGCAAAATATACCCAACCATTTTTGATAAGGCGGTTACGCTAAAGACATTGGCCCAAGACGAAGGTAGTCGTGAACGCGAGTTTACCCTACAGAAGAGCGTCATTTTCAAGGGGTTAGCGAGTGTGGTCAATGGTAAATTCGAGTTCACCTTTGTGGTACCGAAAGACATCAATTACGTGTACGGAGCGGGAAAAATCAGTTACTATGCTGAAGAGGGTAGTCCGCTCGATGCAGCAGGAGCATTCAACGACATTATCGTGGGGGGTACCAGTAGTGATGGCTTAGAAGACAACAATGGACCGGATATCGAGATTTTTATGGATGACGAAGATTTTGTTTTTGGTGGGGCTACTAACCCCAATCCCACCTTGCTCTTGAAATTAGCAGATGAAAATGGAATCAACGTGATTGGCAATAGTATTGGCCATGACTTAACCGCTGTGTTGGACAACGACTTTCAGAACACCATCATTCTCAACGATTTCTATGAGTCCCAACAAGACAATTATCAGGAGGGGACGGTCAATTATCCATTAAATAACCTCGCCCTCGGAAAGCATACCATTAGTATTAAAGCCTGGGATATTGCAAACAATTCCAGTGAGTCCTTTTCAGAATTTGTGGTTGTGGATGATGCCAAAAGTGGATTGCAGCATGTACTCAATTACCCCAATCCATTTTCGGAAAGTACTTGTTTTCAATTTGAGCACCAATTTCCAAATCTAGACATTGACATCCGAGTGGAGATTTTAACCGTATCAGGGCGGTTGGTAAAAACACTTGAGCAGACTGTGAAGGCATCCTCAACTTTATCGCGCGACATCAAATGGGATGGTCGAGACGACTTTGGAGACCCCCTTGCCAATGGCATCTATGTCTACCGAGTTACCGTCAAAGCTGACGGTGGGGGTGGTAGGATTCTCAACAATAAAAGTAAACTCGAAAAACTAGTGCTCCTTCGTTAAACGAAGCTGCAATTCTCTATGATCCACCCTAATTTTGCTGTCGATTTACCTGTAAATTGCACATACAAGTAATGATTTTAGTCGAACAAACTAAAAAATCACCGCTGGCGTTATATTTGCGTTCAAATTGGCCTTAATCTAAAATCTATCATGCAACGAGCACCTTTATTTACATTACTTACCCTTATTATTTTCGCACTAGGTGGAACAGGCGCTATGGCTCAATGCGTGGAAAACCCAATTGGAAGTGGAAAGTATGAGGGCCTTGGAGGAGGCCCCTGTGCCAATGCAATTCCAACTGCTGTCCCTTTCTTAAGAATTACACCAGATGCAAGATCAGGTGCCATGGGTGACGCCGGTGTTGCCATTTCTCCCGATGCGAACAGCATGCACATTAACACGAGTAAACTTGCCTTTGCTGAGACTGATTTTGCACTTTCAGCGACCTACTCTCCGTGGTTACGATCACTAGGCCTCCCCGATGTTTATTTAGCCTATCTATCTGGTTATAAACGAATTGATGACCTTCAGACCTTAGGCTTTAGTCTTCGCTACTTTTCACTGGGTGATATTCAATTCACCAACGATGTGGGCCAACCTGCCGGTTTCGGAAGGCCCAATGAGTTTGAACTTGCAGTGGGATTCGCTAGAAAATTGGGTGAGAACTTTTCTGTGGGTATCAATGGTAAGTTTATTTACTCGAATCTCGCTGCCGGTCAGCAGGTGGGTGGTGTCGACATTAACCCCGGTGTAGCTGGTGCTGCCGATGTTTCATTGTACTATTCAGTGCCATTAGATGCAAGCCAGTTATCATTTGGTTTGTCCCTATCCAACATGGGTTCAAAGATCTCTTACACGAAGATTACCAACGACTTTCTACCCGTGAATTTTGGGCTTGGCAGTGCCTGGCTGTTTGATTTAGATGACTACAATCAGCTGACGGTCACAGCTGATATTAACAAGCTAATGGTTCCGACCCCACAACATGATTTCATTGACCAGAATGCTAATGGGATCAACGATTATCGTGAAAAGTCATTTTTTAGTGGTGTTTTGGGATCTTGGGGTGATGCCCCAGGTGGATTTAGTGAAGAACTCAAGGAAATCACCTATTCGGTAGGACTTGAGTACTGGTATGATAAGCAATTTGCGCTCAGAGCTGGGTATTTTCACGAAAACGCTCTCAAGGGTGCGCGAACTTATATCACCACCGGGCTAGGCCTTAAATACAACGTTTTTGGCATAAACCTTTCCTACCTAATCAGCACCGGTGCTACCCAACAAAACAGTAACCCACTGGATAAAACGCTTAGATTTTCCCTCCTGTTTGACTTTGGAGCCAATGGGGGTGATGCTGCACCTGGAACCTAAAAAAGTCTAAGAGAAAAGCTCCCTCATATTTCGATAAGGGAGCTTCACTAAATCACTGGCTGATAAACCGGATTCTGTCAAATTCTCAGTGCTGAGAATCGCTTCATCATTTATCTAGTCCCGCTTTCGCAAACGAGATCAATCTGCCTACCCCTTTCAGCTGCTTCAAAAAGCCATTGAGCGAGCAACTCAATCCATACGGTCCGAAATGTACATGGCATTTCAACTCACAAGGTTTGTCCCAAATCGATGTTGCCACCGATCTGCGTGCGCTCTTACCACACGTTTTCACCCTTACCCTTTTGATGTCTGCACATCGAGGGCGGTATCGCTTTCTGTGACACTTTCTGTATCCTGTGTTGCCACAAGACCCCATCCGTTAGATGGTGTGATGCTCTACGTTGTCCGGATTTTCCTCATGATGCATTTTACTGCATCCCGCGATGAAGTTACCAGTGACAATGGCATAAATGTGATTTGCGGCAGAATTGTTCCCTTGATTGAGGGATTTCCAAGCTAAAATGTGCAAAATCTGAAAACCTCTGCAACATTCTCCTGAATTTATCAGATCTGAGCTTTTCTTGGTACATGTTTTGTACTAGTTATTTACTTTAAACCGATTATAAATTATAAATTTGTTTAATATGATGGTTTCGACTATTCGGTTTTAAAATTTGGGCGTCATCAATCAATTTAAGAATACGCTATTATTTTGGGTCCTGGCGGCCGTGCTTCTCATCGGGGCAGGATATACGCACTATTTGTTACTACAGAGGGATCTGATTGAGCATACAAAGAAAAAATTTGACGCTTATCTTCAAAATGCGGAGCGTGAGGTAGAGTTTGTCTTTCGCGATGCAACCTACCTAGCGAAACTCCTCAATATCTTTGATTCCAGCGATCTGGAGAATCAGGAGGATCTCGAAAGATTGGTTCGACTCTCCAAACGTCCCTACACCATCTTTATATTTCATGGCAATGACCTTCTGTTTTGGTCAAATGACGAGGCTCAGCAGCCAGATCCAGAGAGTCTAAAGCGCGACAATCCCTATTTCAGTGATCCCAACGGCAACTACTATCGCATCTTGGTAGAAGAGAAAGAAATTGCCGACAAAAACTACCTGGCCGTGGCTTCAATCCCGATAAGACTGGGATCTCGAGCACATCCTTATGCACACATCAGTTCAAATATTCCCGAAGGAATTCAGCTCACGACCAATCCGGGAACGCCCATCGTAACCAGCTCCGGAGACGAATTCTTGTACCTCGAACCATACGAAACAAGCCGCTTGACCAAGCAGGATGTTCGCATCCTCTTGCTTCTCTACGGCATGGCATTTTTAGCGCTCATCGTATTGATACAGCGCGTGGCTCTTCTGATACTTGACCGGGTTGGTGTTTGGGAATCTATCGGATTTCTTGTTTTTACAGCCGTCGGAATTCGATTGGTGTCCATCTTATTTGACCTCACCAACCAATTCAACGTGATAGAATCCTTTGATGCGGCCCTGATGCAACCCGCTTTTAGCCTTTCGCTGGCCGACATTCTGATCAATATAGTTTTAGGTTTGTGGATTTCGGTTTACGTGATCAATTACCTACAGATCAAAGTCGATGCAAGCAGCCCATTGCTACGTAGGATCTTGATCGTCTTAGGATGCTATGGTGGCATCACGCTCGGGTTGGTTTACTTAGCGAACCTCTGTCAGGAGCTTATTCAGAACACGAGTATCGACTTCAATTTTGAAAGTGTTTTCAACCTCGATCGAATCAGTATTCTTTCCCTGGTCGGTATTATTCTAGTTCTATTTACGCAGTTTATTTGGTCAGCGAAACTGGTATCGATTGTACAGCAATTGGAAGTGCCCACCAAATTCAAAATTGGAGCAAGCATTACTGCACTAGCCCTGGCATGGCCAGCCATCCATGTTTTCAATCCGGCGATACCGTTAATCCCCTTTATTCTAGTCGCAGGTATCTTCATTTTACTCCTAGATATTTTCCTAGAGGTCAAGACTCCTAATTTCACCTGGATTGTCCTGTGGCTTGTGGTCCTCTCAGGCTTTTCCTCGATCCTGCTCTTCAAATTTAATCGCGATAAAGACATTGAAATACGTACCAAAATCGCCAAATCCCTCTCCGAACGGATGGATACGCTCGCGCTCAATGAAGTGCTGAAGGTCGTGAAAATGGTGGAAGAGCCACTTGCTAAAGTGCGCACAAGAACACAAATACGAAACCTCCTCTCGCAATCTCTCCTGGATTTTTCCTCCTATCTCAAATCATATTATCACATTGAGTTTCCAAAGGCAAGTTCACTTAATGGATCGGAAGAACTCAGATGGAAAGATCATACATTTTACCAAAAAAAGGAGGTCTTAGATCACTATTTTATCGCCATCGAGGGAGGTGGTGGAACCAAAGTACTGACTTCTCTGTCAAAACAGGCTAACAATCCCTATAGCCCTCTTCCTAGTCTAGTGCCGAATTTAAACTTTAAGGGCATCGACATCCTAAACGAGTATGAATATGCCGTGTACGATGGCCCGCGCTGCATCGAACGAAGCAGCTCAGGGTACAGAATGGTTTTAGAGGAATCCGTTCCAGATGTTGGTGAGATTAGTCTAGTTTACCCAGCAGGCCGATCAGAATTGATCTACAACAATGGCGAGTACACCGTGATGGTGGGTAAAAAGCTGACTGGCCTCATCAAACCAGTATCACTTTTCTCCTACCTTTTTGTGATCATCGTGGTCATGATATTATCATTGTTGATTTTCAATTCCCTGTTTCCCTACTTACCCCAGGAATTCAATTTCACCCTCTCGAACCAGATTTCTTTGAGAAACAAGATTCAAGTTTCAGTCTTAACCTTGATAATCCTGAGTTTTATAATCATTGGTATTGTGACCGTCTTCTACTTTCAGAATACTGCCGAGAAAGGAAATATGGATAAGCTTAAGCAGACTGCTTCTTCCCTTCAATATGAGATACAGGAAAACATCAAAAATGACAAGACGGAAGCCTTTGACTCAATATTCAAATCTTCCGTACGAAACCTCGCAATTAAATACAATTCACATATTCAGCTCTATGATGTAAATGGGCTTTTGGTGCAAACATCTGATGAGGAAGCGGTGGCGAAGGGCTATTTAAGTAATAGAATGGGGCTAGATCCACTCATCGCATTAAAAAAATTCAGCGAATCCATATCCATCTATGATAGAATTGGACGAAAGGGTGAGGAAAAATTTAAATGTGCTTACCTATCCTTAGTCACGGACAGCAATAAGGCACTGGGTTATGTTGGTCTGCCTGTTTATCCAGGGACCACCGACGCGGCAGACCAAGTCAAGGATTTCATGGGCACACTTCTAAATGTATACGTCTTTTTGCTCCTGATCGCCGGAGCCTTTGCACTTGCCGTTGCTAATAGCATAACCAGGCCAATGACTGTCTTAGGCCAGAAACTGAAGGACTTCAAACTAGGTAAATCCAATGAACCGTTGGAGTGGAATACCAAAGATGAATTGGGTGTCTTGATCCAGGAGTATAACCAAATGATTATCAAATTGGACGAATCTGCTGACCTGTTGGCACTGACGGAGCGTGAGGTAGCCTGGCGTGAAATGGCAAAACAGGTGGCACATGAAATTAAGAATCCTTTGACGCCCATGCGATTGAGCATACAGCATTTACAGCATGCCATGCAAAATGCCGATCCCATCGAATCAAGACAATTGGTACAGCGCGTTGGGATCACCCTTATTGAACAGATTGACAACTTATCAAGAATTGCAGCCGAGTTTTCAACATTTGCTAAGATGCCAAAACCACAATATGAGCGCATCATTTTGAATGATCTGGTGGCATCTGTTCATGACCTATTCAAAAAAAGGGACGATATGGATTTCAATCTCTATGTTCCCATCGATGAGATCTTTGTAAATGCAGACAAGAGTCACCTGCTCCGAGTACTTAACAACTTAATCAAAAATGCTATTCAAGCCATTCCCGCTAGCCGCAGAGGAGTGATCGACATTAAGCTGGGCACGCGAATGGATCGGGCGATCATTCAAGTTTGCGACAATGGAAAAGGCATCAGTCGAGAAATGAAGGATAAAGTATTCTATCCCAATTTTACGACCAAGACATCGGGAACAGGGCTGGGATTGGCCATCTCCAAAAACATCATTGAATCATTTGGGGGCCGGATTTACTTTGAAACTGAAGAGGGGATTGGAACCAAATTCTTCTTTGAATTACCACTCCTAAAAAACTCTGAGGTTGAGTTTCGTGAAGCAGTACTCATCTAGGTAGTACGTAGCAACCAAAGTCTCTGAGTCAAGACTCTGGGGGATATCACGCTTGAATAGATTTCTTTAGTGCAACTGATCCTGATTTGAGATCTTATCTCTGTGTAGTTAATCCTAGGGCAGTAACCATCGTGGATCCAATATCCGCAGGGCTCTGAACGACGTGAATTCCGCAATCAGTCATGATCTTCATTTTGGCCTCAGCGGTATCGTCTTTCCCTCCAATGATTGCACCAGCATGTCCCATTTTTCTACCCTTGGGAGCGGTTTGACCAGCTATGAAACCCACCACTGGTTTGGTTCCATGTTCTTTAATCCAATGTGCGGCATCGGCCTCCATGCTGCCTCCAATTTCACCAATCATTACGATTCCGGTTGTTTCGGGATCATTCATCAACAGTTCAACAGCATCTCGAGTGGTTGTGCCTACAATTGGGTCTCCACCAATCCCAATGCAAGTAGATTGTCCCAGTCCAGCTTTGGTGACCTGGTCTACCGCTTCATAAGTCAAAGTACCGGATCTAGATACGATTCCAATACTACCTTTGCGATGAATAAAGCCGGGCATGATACCAACTTTGGCTTCTTCAGGAGTAATGACTCCTGGGCAATTAGGTCCAACCAACCTGCAATCATAATCTGCAATAAAAGCTTTGGTTTTCACCATGTCCTGCACTGGAATTCCCTCAGTGATACAAATGATCACACCGATTCCTGCCGCAGCAGCCTCCATGATCGCGTCGGCTGCGAAGGGAGGCGGAACAAAGATGAGTGAAGTATCGGCCCCAGTACTAGTCACTGCCTCCACGACTGTATTAAAGACGGGCCTATCCAAATGTGTCTGACCACCCTTACCCGGTGTCACACCTCCTACGACATTGGTCCCATACTCGATCATCTGGGTGGCATGGAAGGTCCCTTCATTGCCTGTAAAACCTTGGACAATGATCTTTGAATCTTTATTTACTAGTACTGACATGGTTATGTATTACTCGATGATAAATACTTGCTCGTTAGGTTTTTTCATAAAAAACTTTTCACGCGCATATTTTTCTTGGTTTTCCATGAGATCCTGTCGGAGCAATTTTGTCTTTTCAATTTCTTGAGAAATAAATGCCTTCTCTGATTCAAGATCATGTATTGTCTGACTGAGGCTCCATTGGGTCACAAGGGCATTCTTATCGAAAAACGTCAGCCAACCAATGAATAAGGTAAGCGCTAAGAGGTACTTATTGAAGAAAACACCTGAAAATTTTTGGAGAAGACTGGTTGTGCCATGTGCTATTGAGCCCTTCATTAGTCTGATTATTTGCTACTTAAATATAACAATTTTTCATACTATGAAGTTAGCAGAGCTTTGCCAGGATAGACACCACAATCTGCCAGTTCCTCTTCTATTCTGAGCAACTGATTGTACTTTGCGATCCGATCAGACCTTGAGGCCGATCCCGTTTTGATCTGACCAGTATTAAGTGCCACCGCAAGATCGGCGATGGTGGTATCCTCGGTTTCGCCAGATCGGTGACTGATGACACTGGTCATACCGTTCCGAGTGGCCAGCTGAACGGCATCTATCGTCTCAGACAACGATCCGATTTGATTCACCTTGACAAGGATGGAATTAGCGGCATCTAAGTCAATGCCTTTTTGCAGCCTTTTCGTGTTGGTAACAAATAGGTCATCACCGACCAACTGCACTCGATCACCCACTTGTTTGGTGAGATTTTGCCAGCCTTCCCAATCATCTTCGTCAAGTCCATCTTCTATGGATAAGATGGGATATTGATCGGTCCAATTTTTCCAAAAATCAACCATTTCACTGGAGGTGAGCTTCTCTCCAGTCGACTGGTGCAGGTGATAGACCCCATTTTCGGCATCGTAAAACTCCGAAGCGGCTGCATCCATGGCAATCATGATTTCTTCTCCTGCTTTAAAACCTGCAGATTCAATGGCTTTTAAGACTGTTTCGATGGCCTCCCTGTTTGATCCCAAATTAGGAGCAAATCCGCCCTCATCTCCTACATTGGTCGAATGATTCATTCCCTTAAGAACCTTCTTTAGCTCATGAAAAACTTCTACGCCCATCCGCAAGCCTTCAGAAAATCGATCTGCCCCAACGGGCATGATCATAAATTCCTGAAAATCAATGCTGTTATCTGCATGGGACCCCCCATTCAGGATGTTCATCATTGGCACTGGTAGTACATGAGCATTTACCCCTCCAAGGTACTTATATAGCGGCAAATTGGCCTCTTGAGCTCCTGCCTTTGCTGCAGCTAAACTAACTCCCAGAATCGCATTGGCACCTAGCTTTGACTTGTTGTCTGTACCATCCAGCTCGAGCATGATCTTATCCAGATAGACTTGATCATGCACATCCACTCCAATCAGCGCCTCACGAATATTATCCTCAACGTTTCGACAGGCATCAAGCACACCCTTCCCAATGAAGCGCTGCTTATTTCCATCACGAAGTTCGACGGCCTCGTACTTACCGGTGGAGGCCCCTGATGGAACTGCAGCTCGACCGAAGGCACCGGCTGCTGTCAAAACTTCGACTTCCACGGTAGGGTTTCCTCTGGAATCTAAGATTTCTCTTGATCGTATATCAACAATTTCACTCATACTTCTAAAATGATTTCCTCCTTGCTTGATTTAATAACTTGTAAAAATTGATCGAATAAATAGCGAGCATCATGGGGCCCTGGATTGGCCTCAGGATGATACTGCACTGAAAATGCCTTCTTGTTTTTGACCTGAATGCCCTCAATACTTTCATCGTTGAGGTTGACATGGGTTATCTCTATATCAGTGGCCTGCTTGACGGCCTCTGGGTCTACCCCAAATCCATGATTCTGACTGGTCACCTCACAGCGTCTGGTCTGTAAATTCTTGATGGGATGATTGATACCGCGATGACCATGGTGCATTTTGTAAGTGGCAACACCCATGGCAAGTGCGAGAATTTGGTGCCCCAGGCAAATGCCAAATAGTGGTTTGTCTTCTACCAGGATTTTCTTGGCATTTTCAATGGCATACTTCATGGGTGCTGGATCACCGGGTCCATTGGAGAGAAAATATCCATCCGGATTCCATTGTTCGATCTCCTCAAATGGAGTTTGTGCTGGATACACTTTGAGGTAGCAGCCACGCTGTGCCAAACAATTCAGGATGTTTTGCTTTACTCCGAAATCATAAACGGCTACTTTGAATGCTGCAGATGGATCACCCACAAAATAGGGCTCTTTAGTACTTACTTTAGATGCCAATTCCAAACCATCCATCGACGGAGTTGCCGCCAATATCTTTTCGAGCTCTTTCAGGTCACTGATTTCCGATGAAATCACTGCATTCATTGCTCCCTTAGATCGAATGTGCTTAACAATCGCACGCGTATCGACTGAACAAATAGCGACCAAGTTATTTTCTTCAAAATAGGTTTGTAATGAAGCATCGGCAACGGGCCTGGAGAATCCCTGATTAAAATTTTTGCAAATGAATCCGGCAATTTTTATTCCCGCCGATTCGGTGTCACTGGCTTTGGTACCATAGTTACCGATATGAGCGTTGGTGGCAACCAAAATTTGTCCGAAATAAGAGGGATCTGTAAAGATCTCTTGATATCCCGTCATTCCAGTGTTAAAACAAATTTCGCCCGTGGTGGTTCCACGAGCTCCGGCTGCTCTCCCATGAAAAACCGTGCCGTCTTCGAGTAGGAGAATTGCCTTGTCTTGAATGGTATCCTGCATAGTTCGTCAGCTGCAAATTCCTGCAAATATAGAACTAATCTCTAATTAGAAAAGCAGGTCCAACTGGCAGGCAAAACAATGATTTTAGGAGAGCCGTTGGACGGTCTTATCAGCAAATTTATTCGGACCGACTATTCTTCTTCGGTAGTGGTAGGGGTCGTAGTTGCAGCACTTGCTCCGCTGCCTTTACCTCTTCGACGACGCCTTGACTTTCTTGCCCTGCCCTCGGCCTTAGCGTTGGAATAAATCGCATTGAAGTCTACGAATTCAATCATAGCCATTTCGGCTCCATCACTGTGTCTGAATCCAGTCCGGATAATTCTGGTGTATCCACCAGGTCGATCCCCGATTGCGGCTGAAACTGGACCAAAAAGCTCTTTGATCGCTTCCTTGTTCTGTAAATAACCAAATACGACCCTGCGGGAGTGGGTAGTATTTTGCCGAGCTTTGGTAATCAAGGGTTCTATGTAGATACGCAAAGCTTTGGCCTTGGCCAGCGTTGTGTTAATTCTCTTGTGGGTGATTAGAGCGTTGGCTAGATTCGCCAAGAGTGCCCTTCGATGTCCTTTTTGGCGACTGAGATGATTTCCTTTCTTACCGTGCCTCATGATTGAATTGTTTATCCTCGTGACACCGAGGGGAGGTTTAGATCTCGACCCTGGTTATCACCATTAATGATTAACCTGCGTTCCTTCCAACGCAAGATTTTATAATTAGTCTTCGTCTAGCTTGTATGGTGCGAGATCCATACCAAAGGTCAAGCCTTTGTTTGCTAGGAGTTCTTCAATTTCGACCAATGACTTTTTCCCAAAATTTCTAAATTTCAAGAGCTCGTGCATTTCGTATTGGACCAGCTCACCAAGTGCGTTGATTTTAGCTGCCTTCAGGCAGTTATAAGCGCGAACGGACAGATCCAAATCTTCCAGCGAAGTTTTTAACAGCTTTCGCATGTGCAAGATGTGTTCGTCTACGACGGTGTCTTCACTTCGAGCTGCATCGTCAAAGGTGATGTTTTCATCTGTGATCAAAATCAGATGTTGTATCAAAATGCGAGATGCTTCTTTGATGGCTTCTTCCGGATGAATGGTTCCATCCGTCTTGACCGTGATCGTAAGTTTTTCGTAGTCGGTCTGTTGTCCTACTCGAGTATTCTCTATTTGGTATGCCACATTTTTAATGGGCGTGTAAATGGCATCGACTGGAATGACGCCAATAGGAGCGTCTTTTGGCAAGTTATCGTCTG
Organism: Saprospiraceae bacterium; assembly: GCA_965223215.1. GTDB lineage: Bacteria > Bacteroidota > Bacteroidia > Chitinophagales > Saprospiraceae > JABDMH01. The sequence goes on from CBDCVZ010000010.1 coordinate 3,943,173, forward strand.
CTGGAACATAACCTCTTCCCTTGGTGACCGTAAACTCCATCTCAAGGTTCACAGACGTGTCCATAAAACACACGTGAAGATCTGGGTTCATCACCTTAAAAATATTGGTGTGTTCTTCGATATCTCCCGCCTTAAACTCCTCCTTCCCCCGCAGGGTAATGTAGATTTTCTCTTCCGTCAAATCACCATCATCAATGGCGGGCTTAAGTCGAATCTGCTTGATGTTGAGGATGATATCAACTACATCTTCCATAACGCCTTTAATCGTCGAGAATTCGTGGTCGATCCCCGCAATTCTCACCGCAGAAATTGCCACGCCCTCCAGCGACGACAATAACACTCTCCGCAGTGAATTGCCCACGGTCTGACCAAAACCAGGTTCCAGTGGTTTGAATTCGAAAGTACCTTCGAAATCATCTGCTTTTTGTAGTAGAATTTTATTGGGCTTCTGAAAATTTAGGATACTCATGCGATCAACTTAATTAGAAAAAGATAAATGAATGAAGTTCTTCCCACTCGCCTCTTGTCAATGATCCTTACTTAGAATACAATTCAACAATGAGTTGCTCATTAATGTTCTCCGGGATTTGTTCTCTGGTAGGATATTCAAGGAACCTCCCTTCCAACGTGTCACCGTTGAACTCCAGCCAAGGGAATTTTCGAACATCGGACTTGGAAGCAGCACTGTCCCGAATGACTTCCAAACCCTGTGATTTATTACGTACCGACACAACATCTCCAGGCCTCAATAAACAGGATGGAATATTGGTCAAGACGCCATTTACCATAATGTGTTTATGATTCACGATCTGTCGAGCTGCCCTCCGCGAGGGAGCTAAGCCCAAACGGTAGACGGTGTTGTCAAGTCTGGCCTCTAACAATTGAAACAAGACCTCACCAGTCACACCCTTCTTTCGGCTAGCTGATTCGAAAAGCTTTCGAAATTGGCGCTCAAGTACACCGTAGGTATACTTGGCTTTTTGCTTCTCCATTAGTTGAAGCGCATAGTCCGAACGCTGGCGTCTCCTACGCTTGTTACCGTGTGCACCGGGAGGAGTTTTGCGCCGCTCAAGATTCTTATCAAATCCATATATCGGTTGACCGAAGGCACGTGATTTTTTAGTCTGTGGGCCCGTATATCTTGCCATGTCTTAGTGTTCTTCCTTATTTAGAAATCCTGGTGTGATCATCAGTATAATTATACACGACGACGTTTGGGTGGCCGGCATCCGTTGTGTGGTATCGGAGTCACATCTTGAATGCGCCGAATTTTGATACCCGCTCCATCAATGGCTCGAATCGCAGCTTCTCGACCAGACCCAGGGCCTTTTACGAATACTTCGGCGGTGCGCATACCAGCATCAAAGGCAACCCTAGCTGCATCTTCGGCTGCAATCTGTGCTGCGTAGGGTGTGTTTTTCTTAGAACCCCTGAACCCAGCTTTACCCGCTGAAGCCCAAGAGATAACTTGACCTTGACGATTGGTGAGAGATATGATAATATTATTAAAGCTCGCCTTAATATAAACGAGCCCCTCTGGTTCAACTTTGACCTTCCTTTTCTTCTTCGCTTTAGCCATAGGTTGCTTTCGTATATTCTGAGATGATTACTTGGTTGCCTTCTTTTTGTTTGCGACGGTCTTCTTCCTTCCCTTTCTGGTTCGGGCATTCGTCCGGGTGCGTTGACCCCTAACGGGTAGACCTTTACGATGCCTTAGTCCTCGATAACTGGCAATGTCCATCAAACGTTTGATGTTTAATTGAACTTCAGACCGTAATTCACCTTCAACCTTATATTCCTCCTGGATAATGGAGGAGATTGAGCGCACATTGTCATCCGTCCAATCTTCTACCTTGGTATTTTCATCAATACCCGCCTTTGATAGTATTTCCCTTGCCCGAGAACTCCCGATCCCAAAGATGTAGGTTAAACTAACAATACCACGTTTTGCTCTGGGTAAATCGACACCTGCTATTCTTGCCATTTCTTACTTTCAGATTTTAACCTTGCCGTTGCTTGAATTTTGGATTTTTCTTGTTGATCACATAGAGTTTCCCTTTACGACGCACAATCTTGCAATCAGCAGATCTCTTCTTAATGGATGCTCTAACTTTCATTTGACTTTCTTATTTATATCGATATATGATGCGACCTCGCGACAAGTCGTATGGCGACATTTCAACCGAAACCTTATCTCCAGGTAGAATTCTGATATAGTGCATCCGCATCTTGCCCGAAATAGTGGCCACAATCTGGTGATCATTTTCCAAACGCACCCTAAACATTGCGTTTGAGAGCGCTTCCTCTATGATACCATCTTGCTTTATCAGTTCTTGTTTAGCCATATTTAAAATTCGGAGTGCAAATATCTAATTTTTTATCGAAACTTCCTTAAGATCAGCATTATTTTTGACGGCCTCTTCCAGGGCAGAATGGTCAGATAATTGCCTGGTTTCTGACTGTAAAACAGCAATCGTGTGTTCGTAATGAGCTGATGGTTTGCGGTCTTTGGTGCGAATGGTCCAGCCATCTTTCTCCTGCACAATGTACCTCTTACCAAGGTTGATCATCGGCTCGATGGCAATGACCAATCCTTCCTTCAATTTGGTCCCCATACCCCTCTTCCCGTAGTTTGGTACTTCGGGCCGCTCATGAAGGTTCTCTCCAATACCGTGACCTACCAGCTCGCGTACCACACTGTAGTTGTTTTCCTTTTCACAGTAGTATTGAACAGCATGCCCAATGTCTCCCATGCGATTGCCTATTCTGGCTGCAGCAATTGCCCTATATAACGAGGCCCTAGTCGTTGCCAAGAGCTCCATCGTATCAGGAGCGACCTCACCAATCGCGAAGGTATAGGCGGAATCGCCATAAAAACCCTCTAGGATAGAACCGCAGTCTACGGAAACAATATCACCACTTTCAAATGGGACGTCATTGGGAATTCCATGAACCACACATTCATTTCGGCTGACACAAAGTGTCGCTGGAAAGCCGTTGTGACCCTTAAAACCAGGTATGGCGCCGTGATCTCTGATCACCTCTTCGGCCACCTGATCGATCTCCAGACCTGTGATACCAATTTTCAAAGTATGGGCAACCTGGGTCAATGCGGCACAGACTATCTGGCAACTTGTCTTGATTTTTTCAATTTCCTCCTCGTTTTTGTAGATGATCATGATGGACTAATAAGCAGGATCACCCGTTTATAAGGAAAAGTGGCCGCGGAAAGTTCAATCACAGCGCTAAAGATCTGATCCGATGGTCTGCATACCACCGCTGGTGCGCCCCTTAAGCTTGCCCGACTTGACTAGTCCATCGTACTTACGCATCAATAAATGACTCTCAATCTGCTGTAAAGTATCCAGCACCACGCCCACTAAGATAAGCAGGGAGGTGCCTCCAAAGAAGAAAGCAAAGGTTTGGTTGACGTTAAAAAGTAGATAGACAATAGCTGGCAAGATGGCAATGATGCCTAGGAAGATGGATCCGGGAAGCGTCACCCTGGTCGTCACAGAATCAATAAAGTCGGCGGTTGGTTTTCCTGGTTTTACTCCGGGAATAAATGCATTCTGACGTTTGAGATACTCCGAATATTGCTGTGGATTAACCAAGAGCGCCGTGTATACAAAAGTGAAAGCGACCACTAGAAAAAAGTAGATGATATTGTAGGGAACCGCAAACGGATCTGAGAGGCTTCTAACCAAGGTATTGGCCGCCAAATCAGTACCTGAATCACCACCGATAAAACCGGCCACTGTGGCGGGTAAAAACATGATGGCTTGGGCAAAGATAATGGGCATGACGCCAGCTGCGGCTACCTTCACTGGGATGTAGTCACGCACACCTGAAACAGGCATATTCACTGAGCCGCGGCCAATCATCCGTTTGGCAAATTGCAACGGAATCTTGCGAATACCCTGGATCACAAGAACGGTCACCGCAGTCACAAAAAATAACGCAGCCAGCTCAAGTACAAAAATGATCAGCCCACCTCCGTTCAGTTGAGAAATAAATTCTGCAACTAGAGAACCGGGTAGGGTTGCAATGATACCGATCATGATCAGGATGGAAATACCGTTTCCGATACCTCGGTCAGTGATTTTTTCACCCAGCCACATGGCAAAAATGGTACCTGTAGATAGGATGATGATATTGGCAATCCAAAATACACCTGGAGGTAGGGTAGCATCGACCGCACCTTGACTACGCACATAAGTCAGATATGCTCCACCCTGCACTAAGGTAATAGCCAGGGTAAGCAGCCTTGTGATTTGAGTTATCTTTTTACGTCCCGACTCACCCTCTTTCTGCTGCAATCGCTGGAAATATGGGACAGCAAATCCCAAAAGTTGAATGATGATCGAGGCGGTAATGTAAGGCATGATTCCGAGTGCAAAGACCGAAGCACGCCCGAATGCACCCCCAGCAAACATGTTAATCAAGCCTAGCAAATCCGTTGCTCCACCGGAGCCCGTATCTAATGCTGCAGGATTTACACCGGGTAACACCACATACGATCCAAATCTGTAAACCCCAATCATACCTACTGTAAAGAGGATGCGATTACGCAATTCTTTAATCTTCCAGATATTTTGGATGGTGGTGATGAAATTGTTCATTCCAGTGTTTTATATCAAGTCAATACTGCCTCCTTGGGCTTCAATGATTTCTTTGGCTTTGGCAGAATGTGCATGGGCTGAAACTTTTAATTTGCTAGCCAGGTTGCCTTTACCCAGAATCTTCACTTTGTCATTTTTACGCACATACTTCTTCTCGAGCAAGACATCTAAGTTAATCTCCGAAACACCATACTTCTCAGAAAATGATTGCAGCTCTGAGACGTTGAGAATCCGGTATTCTACTCGATTGGGACTTTTAAAGCCACGCTTAGGTAAGCGCATTTGCAGTGGCATTTGACCACCCTCGAAACCTCTTTTTCGCTTATAGCCAGATCTTGACTTCGCCCCTTTGTGGCCGCGGGTTGAAGTACCACCCCGACCACTACCCTGGCCTCTTGCTATTCGCTTGCCTTTCTTTGTCGATCCCGCTGCGGGCTTTAGACTATGTAGTTCCATCACCTCTTAAATATTATGATCTAGATATTTTCAACGCTCACCAAGTGCGATACTTTCTTAATCATGCCCTCTAGTTGAGGGCTGAGCTCGTGCTCGCGACTTTGGTTGATCTTACGGAGACCCAAGGCCTGCATTGTTGCTTTCTGACGTTTCGATTGGTCGATTATGCTTTTGACCATCGTGATCTTAACTCGTGCCATGATTCCTTCTGTGTCTTTTAGCCTTCAAAAAGTTTTTCCAGCGAAATACCTCTTTGTCTGGCGATGTCTTGCGGACTTCTCAATTTTGACAAGGCATCAATGGTTGCCTTGACCACATTATGTGGATTTGAAGATCCCTGAGATTTAGCGAGTACATTGTGCACACCGGCGCTCTCAAGAACTGCCCGCATCGCACCACCTGCAATTACACCTGTACCATCTGAGGCTGGCTTAATCAGCACCTTACCGGCTCCATATTTACCCTTTTGTTCATGAGGAATGGTGCCCTTGTACACCGGCACTTTAATCAGGTTCTTTTTGGCATCATCCACTGCCTTCGCAATACACTCCGATACATCTCTGGCTTTTCCCAAACCATAGCCGACGGTACCTTGGCCATCTCCAACCACCATAATGGCCGCAAAACTGAATGTCCGCCCGCCCTTCGTCACTTTAGCGACTCGGTTGAGGTTCACTAATTTTTCTTTGAGTTCAGTATCTGCTGGTTTTACTCGCTGTGATTGCTCTTTTGCCATAATTTTTAATTAGAATGTAAGTCCCCCTTTGCGGGCACCATCTGCCAAAGCTTTGACTCTTCCGTGATAAAGATATCCGCCACGATCGAAAATGATGTGTTTTATATCGAGGTCTTTTGACCGTTGGGCGATTAATTGCCCCACGGCCTCTGCCTGCTCAATCTTTGAACTACCAGTCACCCCTGCTTCTCTCGAATTAGCTTGGGCCAAGGTGCGGCCTTGAACATCGTCGATTAATTGGCAATAGATGCCCTTATTTGATCGAAATACAGAAAGACGCGGACGCGTAGCTGTTCCAGATAATTTATTTCTGATCCGCATACGGATCGTCTTCCTTCTTTTGACTTTAAGACTAGCCATGATACCTTCTCAATTTATATTTACTTGGCAGCTGCCTTTCCTGCTTTTCTCCGTATTTCCTCACCTAAGAAGCGTACGCCTTTACCTTTATAGGGCTCAGGTTTTCTAAAAGCTCTGATCTTGGCACACACCTGGCCAATTAATTGCTTGTCAATACCTTCCAATCTTACTCGAGGGTTTTTTCCCTTTTCCATGACCGCCTCTAATTTGAGCTCATCGGGAATGTAAAACATGATCGGATGTGAATACCCCAATGACAACTCAAGGAGATTACCCGTATTGGAAGCTCGATATCCGACCCCGATCAACTCCAATTCTCGCACATATCCTTCTGACACGCCTACTACCATATTTCGAATAAGTGAATTATACAAGCCATGCATGGCCTTGTGTCTTTTTTGTTCGGTGGGGCGCTTTAAAATCAACGATCCGTTTTCCTGCTCTAAGGTAAGATCAGGATCTACCTGCTCAGAAAGTTCGCCCTTTGGACCCTTCACCGTTACAAGGTTGCCCTTTCCAACACTGATTTCGACTCCCGATGGAATCTGTATTTCTGAGTTTCCTATCCTTGACATAAGTTCTTAATATATTAATAGACGTAGCACAGCACCTCACCTCCTACATTCTGATTGCGTGCCTGCTTATCTGTCATTACTCCTTTTGAAGTCGAAACAATGGCAATTCCTAAGCCATTGATGATTCTCGGTAACTCATCAGCTTTGGAAAACTTCCTCAACCCTGGCCGGCTTATTCGTCCCATTTTTCTTATCACGGGCTGTTTGGTGTTACCCTTATATTTGAGTGCGATTTTTATGTGTCCTTGAATACCCTCATCATCAAATTTGTACTTTAGGATATAGCCTTGATCATACAAAATTTCAGTAATTCTTTTCTTTAAGTTTGATGCAGGAATCTCCACAATGGTGTGTCCTGCCATCATCGCATTCCGAATTCGTGTTAGGTAGTCAGCTATTGGATCTGTTGTTGCCATTTGATTGTCTTTTAGTCTACCAACTTGCTTTAGTTACACCCGGAATCTTACCTTCCAGGGCCATCTTTCTAAATGCTACCCGACACAATCCAAATTGCCTCATATATCCCTTAGGCCGACCGGTGAGCCGGCATCGATTGTGCAAGCGAACTGCTGAAGAGTTTTTAGGAAGCTTATCCAACTCATCCCAATTGCCTTCCTCTTTCAATCGCTTGCGCTGCTCTGCATATTTTGCCACCATTCTAGCGCGTTTACGTTCTCGTGCGATGATTGATTTTTTAGCCATATTAAAGCTCTAGTTATTTTGATTTTTGAAAGGCAATCCGAGCTCCTTTAGAAGAACGAGAGCCTCTCGGTCGGTCTTTGCCGTGGTTACAAAAGTGATATCGATCCCACTGATTCGGCCCACCTTATCAATATCTATTTCAGGAAAAATAATCTGCTCACTAATACCCAATGAGTAATTACCCCGTCCATCAAAACTCTTATCATTTATTCCGCGGAAGTCACGTACCCGGGGCAATGCCACGGCCACCAGACGATCGAGAAAATCAAACATCATATCACGTCGTAGGGTGACCCTTGCACCGATGGTCATTCCCTCTCGCAACTTAAAGTTGGACACTGATTTTTTAGCTTTGGTTGGAACGGCTTTTTGCCCAGCAATCAATGTCATTTCCTGGAGTGCATTATCCACTAATTTCTTGTCTTGTGTGGCCTGCCCAACACCCTGGTTTATACAGATCTTCACCAGCTTGGGTACCTCCATAATGGATTTATAGGAAAATTCCTCCATCAATGTCGGGACAATTTTCTCCCGATAGTGCTTCGCTAATCTAGGTTCGTATCCCATTATCTTACAGTTTCTCCAGATTTCTTGGCGTAACGTACTAATTTTCCATTCTCCACTCTCCGTCCAATTCGAGTTGACTCACCGTTTTTCGGATCTACCAACATCAAATTTGATAAGTGGATGGGATTGTTGATCTCCCGGATTCCACCGGCACGTTCGTTGGTCGGTTTAGCATGTTTTACGGCTAGATTGACATTTTCGACGATGGCACGATTTGTACCCGGATGGATTTCTAGCACTTCACCTTCGGTACCCTTGAATGACCCAGCGATCACCCTGACCTTATCGCCTTTCTTAATTTTTAATTTAAATGCACTTCGCTTCGCCATAATCCAAAAAATTATAATACCTCTGGAGCCAGTGAAATAATCCGCATATATTCTCTATCTCTCAACTCTCTGGCCACTGGTCCAAAAATCCTTGTGCCCCTAGGTTCATCTGCTGGTGTCAATAGGACCACCGCATTATCGTCAAAGCGGATATAAGATCCGTCCTTTCTCCTAATTTCTTTTTTAGTTCGAACAATCACTGCCGTTGAAACCGTACCTTTTTTAATCCCTCCTGGAGACGCTTCTTTCACTGAAACCACAATCTTATCTCCAATCGAAGCATACCTTCTTTTTGATCCACCCAACACTCTTATGCAGAGCACTTCCTTGGCTCCACTATTGTCTGCTACTTTAAGGCGGGACTCTTGTTGTATCATCTCTAATTCGGCTTATGCGTTTACTTAGCTTTCTCTATCACCTCAACTAGACGCCACCGCTTGCTCTTACTTAGTGGACGTGTTTCCATAATTCTCACGGTATCACCAATGGTGCACTCATTCTTTTCGTCATGCGCCATGAACTTGTTCGTCTTTTTCACAAATTTTCCGTAGATCGGATGCTGCAATCTTCGCTCCACAATAACGGTGATGGATTTATCCATCTTGTTGCTTGTCACAACTCCAATTCGCGTCTTTCTTAAATTTCTTTCGCTCATAATGATCTACTTACGATTTGACCTACGTCGTGCTCTAATCTTTGATCTCTTCGCCAACGCTGTCTCGTCTAAGGCCTCCATTTCTCGTCTCCGGTGCTCGGTATTAAGTCTAGCCAGGTCACGTCTGACTTCGCGAAGTGACAATGGGTTTTCGAGCCCCTTTGTCGCGTGATCGAATTTCATTTTTTGATATTGTGCCTCTGTCTCCTGGAGTTCATTTTTCAGGTCCTCCAAAGAAAACTCCTTTAGTTCTAATGTCTTTTTACTGGGCATACCCTAATTAAGTTTCCGATCAAAATTTAATTTTCGCTGTAATCCCTTCGCACCACAAATTTGGTCTGGACGGGCAATTTCTGTGCGGCCAGTCTCAGCGCCTCTTGACCTGTTTCGATGTCAACGCCATCGATTTCAAACATGATACGTCCGGGTTTCACTACGGCTACATAGTGGTCAAGCGCTCCCTTACCTTTACCCATCCTAACTTCTTGAGGCTTAGATGTAATTGGTTTGTCGGGAAATATTCGAATCCAGACGTTTCCCTCTCTCTTCATAAATCGAGTCATGGCGATCCTCGCCGCCTCGATTTGCCGATTGGTGATGAAGCCACCATCCAGACTTTTAAGCCCAAAGGTCCCGAATGAAATCGTGCTGCCACGCTGCGCCAGACCCCGATTTCGTCCTTTTTGCTGTTTTCTATATTTTGTCCTTTTTGGCTGTAACATGTCTGATTATTAGCTCGTTATTGTCTCAAATTAGACCGTTCCGAAAAAGCTTGGCAAAGGTACGATCTATAAAATTATTTTTCTAGCGATCCTTCATATTTCTTGATGGCCTCTTGCGACCCTTTCCTGCCGGTCTTTGGTCCGCACCGATGTTGGGTGACAAGTCTCTTTTTCCCAAGACTTCACCGCGACAAATCCACACTTTCACGCCTATTTTTCCATAAACGGTATTGGCTTCAGACAGTACGTAATCAATGTCGGCCCGAAAGGTGTGCAGTGGAATTCTTCCATCTTTAAATTCTTCCGATCTAGCCATCTCCGCACCATTCAAGCGACCGCTGATGCGCACTTTGATTCCCTCTGCTCCTGCTCGCATTGTGCTTTGAATCGACATTTTGATGGCTCGACGATAATTGATTCGTGCCTCTAGTTGCTTGGCGATGGACTCACCTACGATGGCTGCATCCAATTCGGGTTTTCGGATTTCCAGAATATTGATCTGAACTTCTTTGCCAGTCAACTTTTTTAATTCCTCCTTGATACGGTCTACCTCTGAACCACCCTTGCCGATGATAATTCCGGGTCTGCTTGTGTGCACGGTTACGGTAATCCTTTTCAGCGTGCGTTCAATGATAATCCTAGCGATACCGCCTTTTTGAACTCGAGCATTTAAGTATTCGCGAATGCGTTCATCTTCGACCACCTTATCTGCAAAATCATGACCACCAAACCAGTTGGAGTCCCACCCTTTGATGATACCTAATCGATTACCTATTGGATTTGTCTTTTGACCCATAATGATTTTTTGACTATACGTTATTCTTCTTCATCAATTGCCTGATAATCTATTTCCAGCTCGACGCTGTTTTCAACAACCAACGTCACATGATTGGAACGCTTACGAATACGATGTGCCCTACCATGAGGTGCCGGTCGAAATCTCTTGAGCATACCTGCCTCATCCACGAGAATACGAGTGATGACCAAATCATGATCATCCGCACTGAGCGCCATATTCTGTTTGTATTCCCAATTAGAAATTGCCGACAAAAGGACCTTTTCCAGCCACCTGGCCGCTTCTTTCTTAGTGTATTTGAGGATATTTAAGGCCTCGTCTACATCCTTGCCCCTAATTATATCTGCAACCAACCGCATCTTACGGGCAGACATTGGACAATTTTTCAGTTTTGCAACAGCTTCCATCGTATTAGCTATCGTTAGTTAGTGATTTACTTTTTTCTATTACCAGCGTGACCACGGAAATTTCTCGTAGGTGAGAATTCGCCCAGTTTGTGACCAACCATGTTTTCTGTGATGAACACTGGCACAAAGGTTTTGCCATTGTGCACCGCAATGGTTTCTCCTACCATGTCCGGAATGACCATGGATGCTCGTGACCATGTTTTGATCACTGTTTTCTTTTTACCTTCTTTAGCCCTTTCTACCTTCTGAAGTAGTTTGTGGTACACGTAAGGTCCCTTCTTAATCGATCTAGCCATGCACTAGTTATTTAGATTTTTTTCTTGATATGATCAATTTGTTAGAGGCTTTCTTATTACTTCTGGTTTTCTGTCCCTTGGCCATCACACCAGTTCGTGATCTAGGATGCCCACCTGAGGCGCGACCTTCGCCACCACCCATGGGGTGATCGACCGGATTCATGGCTACTCCCCTTACACGTGGTCTACGACCAATCCATCTCCTTCTGCCTGCCTTACCGTAAACCTGGAGACCATGGTCTGGATTTGAAGTGGTTCCAATAGTGGCTTTGCATACCGAAAGAATCCTTCTGACCTCACCTGATGGCAATTTGACTACCACGAATTTTCCTTCTTTGCCCACCAGCGTACCGTTGGTTCCAGCGCTTCTTGCCAAGGCTGCGCCCCGTCCAGGAGCTAGCTCGATGGCATGAATATCGGAGCCCAATGGTATGTCACTGAGTGGCAGGGCATTGCCAACATCAGGAGAAGCACCTTTGCCTGACTGCACTGTGTCTCCTACCGACAGTTTACTTGGAGCGATGATGTATCGTTTTTCACCATCCCTATAGGCGATCAGTGCGATGAATGCTGTTCGATTTGGATCGTACTCGATGGTCTTAACCGTACCTGGGATCCCATCCTTGTCTCTCTTGAAATCGATGACGCGATACCTTCGTTTGTGTCCACCTCCTCGATTTCGCACGGTCATCTTACCTGCGTTGTTTCTCCCACCCGAGCGCTTGATCGGTCGCACAAGACTCTTCTCCGGCTGATCAGTGGTCACCTCAGCATAGCTATTGCCCACCCTAGTCCGGGTTCCAGGTGTAATCGGCTTATATTTTTTTACTGGCATTTTAAGTCTCTTTTATCCAATTCGCGATTGATTAAATATCACCGAAGAAATCGATTTCATCTCCTTCTACCAAGGTAACAATGGCTTTCTTAAACGATCCAACTTTGCCCGACTGAACCCCGGCTCGGGTGAATCGCTGCTTTGACTTTCCAGGCATGATTAAGGTATTTACCTTATCAACTCCTACATTATACATCGCCTCAACGGCCTTTCGAATCTGTATCTTGTTGGCCCCCTTATCTACCACAAAAGTATATTGCTGCTTTTGTTCGGAGAGATATTCGGCCTTTTCGGATATGATGGGCTTAATTAAGATTTGTCTGGCCATGGTTTAACCTTTTTGCAGAGATTCTGAAATGATTGCAATTGCACTCTCTGAGAGAACAACATTGCTCGCATTGAGCAGATCGTAGGTATTTAGATCTTTGGCACTGGTCAATTTGGTGTTCTTCAGGTTACGTCCGGATAGATATAAAGTATTGTCTGGCTCTCCGGTTACAAATAGGACTTTCTTATCTGCCAAAGTCAGGTTTTGAAGGACACCAAAAAACTCGCTGGTCCTAGGCGTATCGAAAGTAAAATCCTCGATTACGGTGATCTGCTCACCACTCGCCTTTGCGGAAAGGGCAGATCTTCTCGCCAACGATTTTACCTTTTTATTCAATTGAAAGCCATAGCTCCGAGGCCGAGGTCCAAAAACACGTCCTCCACCTCTGAACAGCGGATTTTTGATATCTCCTGCGCGAGCTGTGCCAGTACCTTTTTGTTTCTTTAATTTCTTGCGTGATCCCCTGATGGCGTTACGCTCTTTAGCACTATGGGTGCCCTGTCGTTGGTTGGCATTATATAGCTTGATGGCGAGGTATACCGCATGTTCATTGGGCTCGATAGCAAAAACATCGTCGGGGAGATCTACCGATCGACCGGTTGATTTCCCCTCTATATTTAGAACATCTAGTTTCATCTTTTTCCTATTTTTCAATGATCACGATGGCGCCCTTGTGTCCAGGTACCGCTCCTTTGATGAGAAGCAGGTTCTGGTCGGGAAACATCTTCAGCACTGTCAAATTTGTGATTTTTGTTCGCTTATTACCGGTTTGACCCGCCATTCGCATGCCCTTCATTACCTTGGCCGGATATGATGCAGCACCGATCGATCCGGGAGCACGCTGACGATTATGCTGTCCGTGGGTGGCGTCATTAACACCGGCAAATCCATGTCGTTTGACCACTCCCTGAAATCCCTTTCCTTTTGAGGTACCGATAACACTTACAATGTCACCCTCTTCGAAAACCTCTTCAATGGTAAGGGTCTCTCCTAGTGCCTTCTCCAGACTGCAATCTCTAAACTCCACCAGTTTTTTCTTAGGGGTACTGTTGGCTTTAGTGAAATGACCTTGCAGAGGCTTTGAAGTGTTCTTACTCTTAGCATCGCCAAAGCCGATTTGTAGGGCCTGATAGCCATCAGTCTCCTCGCTTTTTACTTGGGTAACAACACATGGACCAGCCTCCACCACGGTGCAGGAAACATTTCTTCCTGCCTCATCGAAAACACTGGTCATACCAATTTTCCTTCCAATTATTCCGTCCACTTTCTATATGATTTAAAGTGAATTGATTCTCAAGCTTTGAATTCAGATCGTCTACCTGATATTCCTAGTGGCCTGAAAAAAAATTATGTCAACTTAACTTGAATATCTACTCCACTCGGAAGCTCAAGACGTGATAGGGCGTCCACGGTTTTTTGAGTCGGAGTATAGATCTCAATTAACCTTTTGTGGGTACGCAACTGGAACTGCTCCCGAGATTTTTTGTTGACGTGTGGAGACCGCAGTACGGTAAACACTTTCTTCTCGGTTGGCAGCGGAATCGGTCCAGTCACCACAGCACCACTGCTGCGGACCGTTTTCACAATCTTCTCCGTGCTCTTATCAACCAGATTATGATCGTAAGACCGAAGTTTGATTCTGATTTTTTGATTCATACCTAATTTCTAATTTACTATTCAATTATACGCTCACTTCACCCCGAGCGGCTGCGATCACTTCGGTCGTAATCGAAGATGGTGTCGGACTATAGTGAGAAAACTCCATACTAGATGAAGCTCGACCCGAAGTGATGGTTCGCAACTGAGTCACATATCCAAACATTTCGGATAGTGGCACATCTGCTTTGATCACAACGGCATTATTTTTCATATCCTGACCTTTGATCAAACCCCGGCGCCGATTAAGATCACCAATGACTGATCCCGTATATTCATCTGGCGAGGTGACTTCAAGCTTCATTATCGGCTCTAGCAGAACCGGATTGGCCTTAGGCGCTGCAATCTTAAAGCCTTCCTTCGCGCACAATTCAAATGCGATGGGTTTACTATCTACAGCGTGCGTAGATCCATCGAAAACGCGCACTTTCATGCTGTCGATGGAATAGCCTGCCAGTACACCATTGTCCATCATTGCATCAAATCCTTTGATGATTGACGGCATGTACTCCTTCGGGATGTTCCCTCCCGTAATATTATTGACAAACTGGAGCCGCTTCCTTCCACTTTTAAAATCATCAGAATCAAGGAATTTCTGATCTGCAGGCCCCAATTCAAATTCCATGTCAGCAAATAAACCAGATCCCCCGGTTTGCTTCTTCAGTCGCTCGCGATGAGATACTGTTTTTTGAAGCGCTTCTTTGTAATTGACCTGGGGTGCTCCCTGGTTGCATTCTACTTTAAACTCACGCTTTAAGCGGTCGATGATGATCTCCAAGTGGAGCTCACCCATTCCACTGATCACGGTTTGATTAGTGTCTTCGTCGTAGCGAACCCGGAAGGTCGGATCTTCCTCAGCCAATTTGGCCAGCGCCATTCCTAACTTCTCCAGATCCTTCTGCGTTTTTGGTTCCACCGCCAATCCAATTACCGGCTCTGGGAAAGTCATACTTTCCAGGATAATCGGTTTATCCAGGTCACAAAGGGTGTCGCCGGTCTTAATGTCTTTAAAGCCCACTGCAGCAGCGATGTCTCCTGCTTGTACGCGCTCCACTGGATTCTGTTTGTTGGAGTGCATTTGATACAGGCGAGATATTCTTTCCTTCTTCCCGGACCTTGTATTTAGTACATACGATCCTGCGTCTAAGGAACCGGAATACACTCTGAAGAACGCCAATCTACCCACATATGGATCCGTGGCAATCTTGAAGGCCAGCGATGAAAATGGTTCGTTTGGGTCGGGCTTGCGGGTAATGGTATCGGCTGTTTTTGGATGGGTGCCCTCCACGGCATCAACATCAAGTGGTGACGGCATATAAGAGCACACTGCATCAAGCACGGCCTGAACACCCTTATTCTTGAAGGCAGATCCACACATCATTGGTATAATAGACATATCAATGACGGCTGCTCTAATGGCAGCTCTGATCTCGTCAGCCGTAATCGAATCTGGATCGTCAAAATATTTTTCTAAGATTCCCTCATCGTATTCTGCAACCGACTCAAGCATTTTCTCACGATATTCTGCGACCACCTCTTTTAGATCATCAGGAATGTCAATCACCTCATAGGTCATTCCCTGATCTTTGGCATTCCAGATACGTGCTTCGTTGGTAATTAAGTCCACGACGCCCCGGAAATTCTCTTCTGCTCCAATTGGCACTTGCAGTGGTACCGGATTAGCACCCAGCATTTCGCGCACTTGAGACACCACCTCGAAAAAGTCGGCTCCCGACCGATCCATCTTATTGACAAAGCCAATTCGAGGCACTTTGTAACGGTCAGCTTGTCTCCAAACTGTTTCTGACTGTGGTTCGACACCACTTACCGCACAGAAAAGCGCCACCACACCATCCAGCACCCGCAACGAACGCTCAACCTCAACAGTGAAATCGACGTGTCCAGGGGTATCAATGATGTTGATGGTGTATTCTTGATCCTTCCAGCGCCAACTCGTCTTGGTGGCAGCGGAAGTAATGGTAATTCCTCGCTCTTGCTCCTGCTCCATCCAGTCCATCGTGGCAGCACCGTCGTGTACCTCACCAATCTTATGACTGATCCCTGTATAGTACAATACACGCTCGGTGGTGGTTGTCTTACCAGCATCGATGTGAGCGGCAATTCCAATGTTTCTTGTAAACTTTAAATCAACCATTGCAAAAACTTAGCTAATGTCTCTAGACTTTAAACTCTAAAATGTGCGAATGCGCGATTTGATTCAGCCATACGGTGGGTGTCTTCCTTTCTCTTTACGGCAGCACCCTCACCCTTGCTGGCTGCCAGCAACTCTGCCGCAAGCTTATCTGCCATACCTTTTCCGTTTCTGGTCTTCGCAAAGCGAATAAGCCACTTCATGCCGATCGAAATTCGACGGTTGACTGGAATCTCTGTTGGTATTTGAAAAGTTGCCCCACCGATCCGCCTACTACGCACTTCGACCTGGGGTGTTGCATTCGCCAAAGCTCTTTTGAATATTTCCAAAGGCTCCTCCTCGGATCTCTCCTTCACAATATCCATCGCATCATAAAACAACTTATAAGCAAGGTTCTTCTTACCCCGCTCCATCAGATTATTCACAAATCGAGTGACTGTCTGATCTCCAAAGCGCGGATCAGGTGCAATCATTCTAACCTTTGGCTTGCGTTTTCTCATATCCTTAAGTCAACTTTAAACTTTATTTGGGTTTCTTGGTCCCGTATTTCGAACGACTCTGTAGACGATCGTTCACACCAGCCGTGTCCAAAGCACCACGTACGATTGTGTACCGGACGCCAGGTAAGTCTTTGACCCTGCCTCCGCGGAGCAGCACGATGGAGTGCTCTTGTAGATTATGCCCCTCTCCTGGAATGTATGCAATCACTTCAACACCATTCGTCAATCTCACTTTAGCCACCTTGCGAAGCGCTGAGTTTGGTTTCTTAGGTGTAGTCGTATACACTCTGGTACATACACCCCTTTTCTGCGGACTACCCTCCAGCGCTCGCGTTTTACTCTTGGTAATTATCTTTTTTCTGCCCTTCCGTACCAGTTGATTTATCGTAGGCATAACTGACTCATTTAATCTATATTTTCTCGATTTAACCCCTTAAAATGGGGCTTTTAAGACCCTTCTTTCAAAAGCGACTGCAAAGATAGCTTTAATTTCTGTGATTACAAATACCATTTAATAGAGAAAAAGAGAGCTAGAAATCAGTGACAAAGACATCCTATTGCACTTGTGTAAGGAATACTACCTTCGACCCTGCTAAGGAAATACCGTGCATATGAACATCAAGATTAGGAGGGGTCTTAAACAGGACCTGGTAGCGGTGCTAGTGTTGGTCAAAGAATTGGCTGCATACGAAAAAGCGGCTGATCAGGTCAAGGTGGACACGATACATTATCAGGAGGGATTTGCAAGGGGTGACTTTGAGATTATAGTCGCCGAATCGAACGGTGACATTATTGGCATGGCCCTCTACTACCTTACTTGGTCCACCTGGCGCGGTCGCATGCTATACCTTGAGGACCTGGTGGTTGCACAACCGTTTAGAGGTCGGGGAGTGGGTCAGGAGCTGCTGGATTCCTTTATTAGTCGAGCAAAGGATCTAAAGTGTACCATGGTGAAATGGCAAGTACTGGATTGGAATACACCTGCGGTCAAATTTTATGAGAAGCAGGGTGCAGTCATTGAAAAAGACTGGTGGAACGTCAAAATAATCTTTTAATCAAACAAAGCATCGAGATTTGATGCCAAGCCCAGACGAATTCCGAATTCGCGATACTGGAAGTCATCATAGGCAGTGACAAATTCCAATCGCAGGAACCTGAAGATGTAATTGATGCCAAAACCGACCTCCAGGTAACGAATCGCTCCGGCTGAGAGCCAATTGACAAATAGATTTTCACGAATTCCAGCCAATCGTGCAAAAGGTACCTGGGTGAGCAGGAATTTGCGAAACTGGTAGCTAGCGTGAGCCTCCAAATAGGTTTTCGAGGTACTATATTCATAATAAGGCATCAGTCGGAAGCTACCCAGGGGATCAGTAATGTGAACAAAAGTGCGGTTACCTGGAAAGTGTTTAAAGGCAGGAAACGGGATTTTTTCGCGATTTGTATAGGTCCCGAGACGCAAATCAATACCCAGATCTCCCCTGATGCCAATCTTGGCTTTTTGCAGGTAGTGAACCTCAAAGTGCTGAAAAGACTCGTTTCTATCCCCCTCAGGCAACAAGTTCCAGGAATAGTGAATGCCTACCGTAGGAAGATTTCTGGTGATCTCAGTCTTGCGTCCATTGACCAGTCGATATTTGGACTTAGGACGAACCTCAAATTCTGTCCCAAATGATTGCATTTTAAAAGATGCAAATTCGGTGTTTCCATATTCCAGATTGAAGGGAGCATTCGAGGTGTAACTTCTTTGGTCTGATCCAAAAATCACATGTGCCGTGTGATTTGACAGCGAGTGATATTGAAAATGATTGGCGAATCCCTCGAATAAGATGGCCGGCCCCAATCGACGCCTAACTTTCAGTTCGACACCCTCCCTTTGCAAAACCTTGAGAAAATTCCTTTCAAACAGCAGGCTACTGAGGTCATTTATCAGGGGATCAATTGGCTTGTCAGGATTAATCTGATCTACTGAGATTCCGCCATTGAGGTGTATTGTCGTTTCATGGGACTTCTCACCCCAGGAGAGTGAGACATTAGCCGATGGCAAGAATCGATCACGGGCAAAGGCATACTTGCCAACTCCCTCCAGTCTCCACCGCAAAGACCCACCGCTTCCCAAAAAGTAGGGTTTCCAAGAGATGTGATAACCTTCAACCGTATTGAAGTGCGTATTGAGGAGTACGCCCGGGTAGCCAAAGTGCAGCCCATCTCGAACCTTAAATCGCGCCCCTCCGAGCAACAAATCAACCAACTTAAATTTGCTTTTCAACGACGATGTCGAAGTCACACCGTCTGCACTTAATGTTACAGCAAGCGAGTCGCTGGCAGCTTGCTCTTCCTCCTTTGCATAAACGATGGCCATACTATCCATGGCACGGTAGCCACGTACTTCATATTGTGTGAGCGGAATAGGACGAATTTTGGTCCAATAGATAGAGTCTCGCTCATAGGCCAGTGAATCGATCTCCTGATTTCTTATAGCCATGACATCTTCTAGAGTATCGGTTCGAGATTCCTTCAGCTCCTGCTTTTCGTAGGTGCGTAGGGCCTTGCGCAGCTGCTTTTGGCTGATCTCTTCTCCAGCTTCGATGGCCTGAAAAAACTCGTCGGTCTCCATATCCTTCAGATTGGCCTCAGCTTTTTTGGCGGCTTCTGATTCTAATTTTTCATCCAACAATTTCGGTTGAAAAGTCAGATCTGGATTAATTTCGATCTGATAATCGCTCATGTTGGCGAGATAACGGTATTCGAATCCGAATCCAAAGACCGAACCGGTAACATCATACAGTTGATTGACAGGAAGCCATACGTTGTCCTGGATGGGTGCATAAATCAGGTTAATCTGAAATTTAATTCCCCACAGATAAGTAAAGAGATCTAGACTATGGATACTCCAAAGGTCGTCTACGATGTAGATGACTCCCTCAAACACCTGATCGCCCCTACTACGGGGGGTCACTTTAATCTTATTGACGTTATACCCACGATCTGCGATGAATCCAAGATATTCAAAGCTGTAATAGGCAAATGCCTTGGGTGACAGCGGAGAAACCGCACCATTGACTTCTGGTGCGTAAAAGCTCGTCTGAATAAATTCGGCAGGACTGGTATTATTATCCTCCCCTACCTTGCGTATTGATATGACCCGCTCCTCGTATTGGTCAGGCCGATGGTAGGTTATTTGAGAAACCGACTCTGAAACGAAGGCGGTGGCTGTATCAATGCCTTCTTTCTTCATTTCCCGCTCAATTCTTCTACGCAGGAGCCAAGGAAGCTTTTTAAGCCTGCCAGCCCCTTTGATATAAACCTCCGTCTGATAGAAATCCAACTGCTGGGTGTGAAACTTGGCCTTGGCAATTGCCTGACGCATAATTCTGTAGGCAGGATCTTCATCCTTCGATGTCACTTTAATGGTTGACAGGGTGGTCACTTCTTCCTTCATGACTACATCGAGTCGTAAATTTGATCGACCAACCGTGACCGTTCTTTTCTCTGTCTGATAGCCTAGGTACTGAAACACCACTTGATGTTGTCCTTCGGACAGTGAAATCTGATAGGTTCCTTCCTCGTTAGAGGCAGTGCCACTTTTTTCGTTAGTGAGATAAATGGTCGTGTAAGCCAGTGGACTTCCATCGGCATCTGTAACCACTCCGTGAAGTGTTTGAGCAATCAATGTGTCGGTCTCGAAAAGTCCCCACAGGGTCAGAATAACGATTAAGAGGATTCTTGGTTGACTCATTAACTAAAAGGACGATTCACCTTTAAAATAGTTACTCAAGGCTGCTGCATGCTATTTATCTCTGCTGCTGAGAAACTCAAACATTGAGTTAAGTCGCACCTTCTTCTCATCCGAAACCTCAATGTGACTCAAGATGGAGAATCCCAAGTCAAGGTATTTATTGATCAGTCTTCTTGCGTGCTGCTCGACACCTAGTGACTGATAAATATCGATCACTCGGTGTACCTTTTCTTCAGGATTGATTTCGAGATCTCCATAGAGAGCATCCAGTAGATGCCGAGTTCGATCATTGGCTAGCTGATAAGACTTGATCAAGAGATATGTCTTCTTGTTCTGGAGAATGTCGCCACCTCGCTGTTTGCCGGTCTTTGCTGGATCTCCGAAGACGTCCAGTAAATCATCTTGCAATTGAAATGCCACGCCCATGGCGACTCCACATTTGCGAAGTGCCCTAATGGTTTTTTTGGGCGCATCGGCACGAAGTGCCCCTAAGGCCATGGCTGTGCCAAGCAAAACAGCGGTTTTCAATTTGATCATCTTGAGATACTCCTGCATGTCTACCGAACGGGACTGTGTTAAGTCCAGATCATACTGTTGACCACGGCAAATCTGAAGTGCTGTTTTGGAAAATAACCGAAGTGCAAAAGGTATGCGAGCTTGGGATAAACCTTCGACCAAATATTGGTAGGCCAGTACCAGCATTGCATCACCCGAGAGGATTGCTGCCTCTGTACCGAACTTCTCGTGGGCAGCGGGCTCACCACGACGTAGTGGTGCCCTATCCATGATATCGTCGTGGATCAAGCTAAAATTGTGAAACATCTCGATGGCCAAGGCTTGGGGAAATGCGTTTTCATATTTCTTCCGAAAGAGCTCATAGCTCAGCAAACATAGCATCGGCCGCACTCTCTTCCCCCCGAGTTTGAAATAATATGCAATGGGTTGATTGAGCGAGGCCGGGTTGCTAACAAAAGGAGCTTTTTGAGCCAGGTATCGATCGAATCTCTTTTGATGGGCTTTCAACATGACATGCGAAGGTCTGGAATCCGGATTAGAAATCAGAACACTTAGGCTCAATTTATTGTGGATTCTTCACAGAAAATGAAAGGTACAGTTGCACCGCCAGCTGGACCAATTCAGCAACATCAATGATTATCAACCTGACACTACCGGAGCTGGAGAGGTGGGATCGTCCAATTTTGCTTTCGGAATAAATTTCATCGAGATGGAGTTCACGCAATGCCTAAGATTCCGATCAGTCAAATATTCTCCCTCAAAGACATGTCCGAGGTGAGCATCGCAGCTGGCACAAAGTATTTCAACCCGCCGACCATCGGCATCGGGCGATCGTCTCACCGCACCATCGATTTCGTTGTCAAAGCTCGGCCATCCACATTGTGATTCGAACTTGTGTTCCGAAAGATAAAGAGGAGCATCACATCTCTTACATATATATACTCCCTCGGCATCATGCTCGTTCAGTCTTCCACTAAATGGCCTTTCCGTTCCTTTTTCTTCAATAACTCTTCTTTCCTCTTCGGTGAGTTCATTGAACTCCATGTTGCTCGGCTTTTAGAAGGTTTGAAAATGTTGCTTTAAACTTTTTCAGTTTAGGATTTATCACAGCTCGACAATAAGCATTGCCCGGATTATTGAGATAGTAATCTTGATGGTAATTCTCTGCTGGATAAAACCTAGTGGCTTCCGCTATTTCGGTCACAATGGGGTCGTTCCAAAGTTGAGGAGCCACGACATTTTTAGAATGCTCAGCCTCTTGCTTTTGATCCAGATCGTGATAGAAAATGACTGATCTATATTGGGTGCCACGATCATGACCTTGTTGATTTAGAGTGGTGGGGTCGTGGGTACTCCAAAAAACACGTAATAATTGCTCATAGGTGATCACCTCTGAATCAAACGTGATCTCGACAGCCTCAGCATGACCGGTTGCACCTGAGCATACTTCCCGATAGGTTGGGTTTGGAGAACCACCTCCGATATACCCGCTTCGCACGCTATGTACCCCCTTGAGCGCTTGAAAAACAGCCTCGACGCACCAGAAACACCCGGCACCAAATGTTGCCTTCTGGAATTCATCCATTGGTCACAAATTTTTAGCGATCCTGCGACTGTAGATCTTCAATCAGCCTCAAGGCACGATCGAAGTCTATGGCAGGCACATATAGTTCAATTTCACCAATAGAAACATACGCGCTATCCTGTTTGTTCATCAACACTGCTTTAATGTCTTTTTCCTGCAACATACTAGCAATGATACCCCCTTCGATTTGATCGTTGGTCGTAAATACTTTGACAAAATCAGGATTCACCGGTTTAGCCTATAAAGTTTAGCTTTTTGTGTGCTCCGTCGCAAAAAGGCTTGTTTGATGATCCCCCGCATCGACAAAAATAGCTCGCCTTCTCCTTTTCGATGGTTTCTCCACTGGGCAGTGTCACGGTACATGCAGATTTTAAGGCTAAAGGCCCGTTGGGAATAACCTCCACTTGCACTACCTGGGTATCCGGAATTTCTTGATTCATAGCATTTTCTGAATTGCTTTGGTAACCGAGCGCTCCAGATGGGCATCGATTAATTTGATTAATAATTTGATCCTTACTTGCGGCATCCAGCTGGATCCAAGGCCGCTGGTTGGGATTGAAAACTTCACCCAGACCATTTACACAAATGGCTGAATGGATGCACTTTTCTTTGTCCCATGTAACGGTTAAGTCATCCTTGATGTATTGTTTTTCGCGACTCGTACTCATTGTCAGAACGATATTTAAGATGATCCCTCAAGATACTAAAAAGCCGCCCACCATGGGCGGCCTAGATCTACTGGCAACCTGAAAGGCTTATTGCAAAACTAATTTCTTGGATTCTCTCCCGTGCTTGTGGAAAACCGAAAGGATATAGATACCGGGTGCTAAATCAGTTACATCCCAATCGAGTCTGAGCATGCGATTTTGTTCTTGCAGATCCCGTGACTTGACCAAGCGGCCCTGATAGTCATACAATTTTAGGCCCAGGTTATCACCACGAAAAGTTTCTATGGTTCCTCGGATAAATCCCTGGGTTGGATTGACCACCGAAACCTTGGGATTATCTACTTGCAGCGGGATGTTGTGTGAAAGGCTTGCATCAAGTTGCCCTTCACCGGCGGAGGTACGAGTCACCTCGATGAAATTGTCAGAAAGATCATAGCAATCATCTGAAAGATCAGCTGTCGCTATATTATCTCCGACCTGAACCAAGAGATTGCCCGTATAAGCCAATCCCCATACTCGACACACACCAACTCCAGCTGGCTCAAAATCATTCGAATTTGCTGGTGGAAGCCCCAAGACCTGGTTCGAATCATCCGTGATCACATAGGTATATACACTATTCGAATTTCCTTGATGGCTGAAGAAAATCACGTCTGAAACTCCATCACCGGTCACCACACTTACGGCAGTATCACCATCACTGGTGGAGACCCTTCCGCCATTCGGCATATCTCTGATTACTTCGATAAAATTATCGGACAGATCGAAGCATCCATCTGAAAGGGCCACCTCACCGGCGTCATCTCCCACCATTGCGGTCAGATTTCCAGTATAGGCCAATCCCCACACCCAGCAAGTACCTGGAGGTGCATCGTCAAAGTCATGACTCTCATTTTCTTCGATTCCCAATATTTCCAAAGTTGGAGAGGTGATGATGTAGACGAATCGACTATTTGAAGCACCTTCAGTCACAAACATCACCTCATCTGCAGTACTATCTTGCGTACATGTATAGACCTTGGTTGCTCCTGAAGGCATTGCAATTGAGCCGCCGTCTGGTTGATCACGGACTACTTCTATGTAATTATCGGACAAGTCAAAACAATCATCAGTGAACACGACCTCACCTGCATTATCACCCACTTGTGCCGTAAAATTGCCGGTATACGCCAATCCCCAAACCCAACAGGTTCCCGGAGGGGCGTCATCGAAATCATGGCTATCGTTCTCCTCAATACCCAATATCTCCAAGGTTGGTGAGGTGATGATGTAGATATATTTTGAATTGGATGCTCCCATATTCTCAAACACGACTATATCACTGGTGCCGTCTTGGGTGCATGTGTAGGTTTTGGTTTGTCCAGATGGCATCTGTACGAGTCCGCCGTTTACTGTGTCGCGAATGATCTCAATATAATTGTCTGATAAATCAAAGCACTCATCAGAAAGCGCCACCTCACCAGCGTTGTCGCCAACCATGGCCGTCAGATTTCCAGTATAGGCCATGCCCCAAACCCAGCAGGTGCCTGGAGGGGCATCATCAAAGTCGTGCTGATCTTCAGGCTCCACACCTAGGATCTCCAGATCGGGGCTGGTGATGATGTATACATAATTCGGCCCCACTACATCTTTTGCCTCAAACTGCACTACATCAGGCATACCATCTTGAGTACAAGTATACCTTCTAGTAGCACCAGAAGGCATCATCACTGATCCACCATCGGGAACCTCTCGAATGACTTCAATGAAGTTATCGGAAAGGTCGTAGCAATCGCTAGATAGCGGGACCTCACTTGCATTCTGGCCGATTTGCGCTGTAATGAAACCGGTGTATGACAATCCCCACACCCAGCAAGTGCCGGGAGGTGCATCATCGAAATCGTGACTGTTGTTAAATTCAATGCCCAGTATCTCGAGATCTGGTGAAGTAATGATATAGGCATAGTTTGAATTAGTTCCTTGATGATCAAACAAGACGACATCAGGATTGCCATCCTGGGTACAAGTCATGACCGAATTTTGGCCTTCGGGTGTAGAGACGGTTCCACCCTCTGGAGCATCCCGTATCACGGAAATAAAATTGTCAGATAAATCAAAGCAATCATCACTAAGTACTGCTTCACCCGCATTCTGACCCACTTGTGCGATGAGATTGCCTGTGTAGGCCAATCCCCAAACCCAGCAGGTGCCCGGTGGAGCATCATCAAAATCGTGACCATCATTCTCTTCAATACCTAGGATCTCTAAAGTAGGTGAGGTGATGATGTAGACGTACTTAGAGTTTGATGCACCCTCATGGCTAAATGACACAAAATCGGCGTTGCCATCCTGGGTGCATGTAAATACGGTATCCAATCCTGCGGGTGTGCTGACAGATCCACCATCCGGAACATCTCTAATCACCTTAATGAAGTTATCGGAAAGGTCAAAACAATCATCGCTCAACGCTATCTCACCAGCATTGTCACCAACATTGGCCAGAAGATTTCCGGTGTAGGCAAGGCCCCATACCCAGCAGGTACCTGGAGGCGCATCATTGAAGTCATGACTATCGTTGGGTTCGATGCCAAGAATCTCAAGTTCGGGAGAGGTGATGATGTAAATGTATTTTGAGTTTGAGGATCCTTCGTGCTGAAACGAAACTATATCGGCCGAGTCATCTTGGGTACAGGTATATCTTTCCGTGGCACCAGAAGGCATGCTCACCACCCCACCGTTCGGCACATCCCTAATTACCTCAATATAGTTGTCAGACAGATCAAAACATCCACTACTCAAGGCCACTTCTCCAGCGTTTTGGCCAACCTCGGCTGTCAAGTTACCGGTATATGCCAGTCCCCATACCCAGCAAGTGCCTGGAGGCGCATCATTGAAGTCATGACCATCGTTGGGTTCGATGCCAAGAATCTCAAGTTCGGGAGAGGTGATGATGTAAACATAAGAAGACTCTGAAGAGCTGTCGTGCTCAAACAACACAAGATCGGCTTGATCATCTTGCGTACAGGTGTAGGTCTTGGTTTCTCCTGAAGGCATGGATACGCTGCCTCCATTGATGTAGGTGCGGGTGATCTCAACAAAATTGCTCGAGAGATCATTGCAACCATCGGAAATATTGGATTGGGTGATGTCTTGTCCCGGCAGGAGCTGTAGGGATCCGGTAAAAGAGATTCCCCAAGCTCGGCAGATGCCAGCACCCGCCCCATCAAAATCAACTGCATTGCCATCCGGAAGCCCTACGATTTCATTATCAGCGTTGGTAATCACAATGCGAAAGGCAGCTGCTGATTGGCCCATACCTTGAAAAATGATTTCATCGGCAACACCATCACCGACACAGACATCGACCTCAGTGCTGCCCAAATTGGTCTCGATGGTGCCTGCTTCGGGAATAGATCTGATCACACGAATACTATTTGAACTCAGGCCATAGCAACCTGAAGCCAGCTGATCGGTCAATGCATTCGCTCCGGGCACAGCCAACAAATCGCCTTGAAAATTCAATCCCCAGACCAGGCAAATGCCTTCTCCTGCTCCCTCAAAGTCTTGAGAATCTCCTTCGGGGATTCCGAGGATATTATAGTCTTCATCGGTAATAATGTAGGTAAAATCACCATTGGAGGTACCTTCGTATGTAAAATTGACTAGATCGGCGATCCCGTCACCTGGGCAAGTGTAAACTGTTTCCACCCCAGCATCTGTTTGGACAGTTCCTTGGCCTAGCAGCGAACGAGTTACCGTCACGTAGTTGGGTGAAACGAAATAGCAAAAATCTGTAAACTCAGCAGCATCGATGGTTTCACCAATGGATGGATTAAAGGTACCCCACCATGAAATACCATAGATACGACACACTCCAGCTGGGGCCTCCGCAAAATCTATTTTGTTTTTGAGACTTACATTGAGGATCACATTTTGTTCATCTGTGATCGCAAAGGCATAGGGCCCGGCGTCAGTACCTGGCCGCATTCGGACCGTTGTATTATTGCTTCCTAGACATACTTCAACCTCTGACTCGCCGGCTCTTGTCATGACTTCTAGGCCAGATTGACATTGGGCAAGTAGGATTTCTGGCATGATCCAAATAGACAGGATCATAGCTAAAAAGGTAAGACATCGTGATTTCATATGATTGTAATTATTTGGTGAATGATGGCTTGAATGTATCGATAGACTGTTACCATTCTATCACCAAAAGATCACAATAAGATCACAGAGGTTATGCTGCAGACAAATAGTTAATAAATTAAGGGCAAATCAACGTGCCTATTATGTGCCGACAATGACTCCACTTGAGGTGGGCTGACGTACCATTGGCTAAGCTTCATTGCGATCCAATGGTTTCGAAAGTAGCTCAGGCCTGATAAGCCGGCAGATTAAAAATGAAGGATGCCCCTTTCCCTGATTCAGAAAGCACCTTGATACTTTGATTATGGATTTCCAATATTTTCTTAACAATGGCCAATCCCAGACCAGCTCCTTTCCGGTTTGTCTTTGTACGATCAAACCGTCGATATCGCTCAAAGATGTAAGATTGTTCTTGCTCTGGTATACCGGGTCCATCATCTGAAATGGTAATGGCCACGTCTTTGCGGGTGGGGGTCAGGAGAATATTGACTTGGCCATCGATTCTGCCGTATTTTAGTGCATTGTCCAGAATATTGCTTATCGCTCTTTCTACCAGTCCAATATCTGCGAACACCATCGGCATTTCCTTTGGAGCATTCATCTGGATATTCATCCCCTTTTCGGTGGCAATGACCTTAAATTTCTGGATGATATCTTGGATTAGATCAGCAAGATGAAATGGTTCTTTTTGAGGAGAAATCTCTTGAGCTTCTAATTTTGAATACTCAAAGAGTTGGTCAATCAGGCTAGAAAGATTCTCGGTGCTCGCATGGACAACTGCTAAGAATCGGTCACGTTCTTCAGCAGAGAGATCTTTTTTCATGGTCAAGGTCTCTACATATCCACTAATGACGGAAAGGGGAGTTCGCAAATCATGCGACACATTGGCAATTAACTCGCGTCTTAATTTCTCGACTGATTTTAGTTCATTGATGTTGCCTACAATCTGATCTGCCATCTCATTGAATGTTTCACCCAGCTCACTAAAGTCAGCATTGGTCACAGCAACTCTAGCGGCCATATCCCCTTCCTTAAACCGGCGCACTGTCTGCATAATATTCCGGAGGTTTCTGGTCAGGTACAAAAATGCCAGTATGCCCAGCGCAAGCGCAATCGAGAGAGAAATCAAAAATGTGCGAGATCCTAGTTTTAACACATAACTTCCGATTAAAGTCGCCAAGACTGATGTCTGTTCCTCACTGGCCAAGATTACATAGACAAATCCCTGAGTCACCCCCTGCTCTTCGATTGCTGCGGCCGAAAATACTTTTTGCTGACCTGGATTCCTGGGATCATCTCCCTTGATGATCCGATTGTCTTCGGTTTGAAGAAATTCGTACACAGGTTCCAGCGAAATTTTGTCAAGCTTAACCTTTTTATAGGGTGCCACATAGGTCACAATATTCCCCTCCATATCCAGAAGATAGACCTCTACACTAGGATTTATCACCATCATCGAATGCATAATGTCTTGAATGGCACTTGTATCGACATTACCATCAATGATTCTTGGAGCAACCTCTTGTACCGTATGTGAGGCAATATTGCGATGCAATTTTTGATTTGCTTCGTCAAAGTATGTCCTGGAAGTATGTGCGGTCAGGTAAATATATAATGAACCTATCCCGATGATGATGAATAAAAAGACCAACGATAGTTTCCAGAATAATTTGTTGTTCATGACTGAGTGTGTGATTAAATATCTTCATTAAATCGGTAACCAATTCCCCAGGTTGTCAAGATGTAAGTGGGCTCTGACATATTTGATTCAATCTTGGCCCTTAGTCGGTTGATATGCGAATTGACCGTATGGGCAAAACCTTCAAATTCATATCCCCAAACCAGATTCAGTAGTCGGTTGCGATTGTAGCTCACGCCCGGGTTTGCAGCCATCAACGTCAAAAGGTCAAATTCTTTTGGCGAAAGTTCAATGCGCCGGTCGCCGATGGTCACTTTTCTCTTTTCAATATCAATTTGCAGATCTCCTCGCACAATGGTTTGTGAACCTCTGTCGGAATCGGGACTACTGGTGATGGAAGCCCTACGCAGCAGTGCTTTAATTCGCGCCATTAGCTCGCGAATGCTAAAAGGTTTGACCACATAGTCATCTGCACCTATCTCGAGACCGAGGATCTTATCAATTTCTTCGGTTTTGGCGGTGAGCATTAAGATCGGTGTCTTGATATCATTCGCTCGCGCTCGCTTACATATTTCAAACCCATCTAATGATGGCAACATGATATCTAGAATGATTAAATCGTACTCATTTTCAAGGACTTTTTTCAAGCCCTCTATTCCATCTTCGGCCGTTTCCAGATTGCAGTGAATGTCTTGCAAATGGATCTTCAAGAGCTCGAGCAATGATGGATCATCTTCAACTGCAAGAATCGATTTCATCATTCAAAGTAGCTAAGAATTTATCACAATACCATCACAGTTTGCATGCACGAGTCCCATATCTGATTTTCAGATTGACTGACTGATCTATAAATGTCGGCGCGCTGACCTTAACAGCTGACAAAATCCAAATGAATCACCATGGGTATCTATTGAGGACGCTCATTATGAAATGTGGATAAAAGAAGCGTGTTAAGATCCGTGACGACGGCCTCGCTGGTCTGGATAGAATGCTACCTACCTCTGGGCCGACGTCTTTTGCCTCCTGGCTGCATGATGGCTCCGCGATGTCGATGGCGGAGTTTCTTCATGGCACCCTGATTTTTGAGTCCTTTTTCAAACTCGACAATCTGCTCTTTAATCTGAGGTTCAGTCACTTTTTGTTGTTTGGCTTGTCGCATCAATTTTTGTGCGCCGGTGAAGTTATTTTTCAGGACAGCAAGGTTGGCAAGCTGCATGAATACCATCGCGCGCTCATTATCTGAAGGCAAGCCGGTTTCTTGTGCCTTTACCAATAGACTTTCGGCTTCCTCATTGCGCTTAAATTGCATGGCTAATCCACCTTTTATCATATAGTAATAAGCGCGATTAGCGGAGTAAAGCCAAGCTGGCTTAAAAGTTAGATTTAGTCTTTTCTCCGCTCCTAAAAGATCCGTCTTCTGCATGAGCTGTGCAGATGATTGTACGGTACCAAGTAGAATGTAACCGACGAGAAGAATGACACCTACGAGGAGAAAGGGAAAGGCATACCAAAATCCAAATATAAATGCCAGGATTGTACCACCAATCAAGGTCACAGCAATCAGGGCAAAACGCAGATAAATATTAATTGTAAACATATGATACCATTGGAACCAAGACAAAGTTAAGAGATTCAAATAAAGGAATTGAAAACAAACTGTGTGCGCACACACTCCATGTGATTTTAATTGTATTTTTGTGCGCAAATTCTGATAAATGGAGGTGTTAAAATATCAACTGAGGTCGCTAGAGAAAATCCCGGTTCGGATCTGGGAAAACGCACTCGAAGCATCAAAACATGTGGCCAGGTCTATTGCTTTGGCAGTTCGTCAAAAGCAGCAGGAGGGTGAATCAATCGTGCTGGGTCTCGCCACGGGATCGACCCCGATACTGTTGTACCGCGAATTGGTACGAATCCATCGAGATGAGGGTTTGAGCTTTTCAAATGTCATCACTTTCAACCTGGATGAGTACTACCCGATGCCCCCTGAAGATGCAAGAAGTTATGTTTATTTCATGCACCACCACCTGTTCAACCACATTGATATTAACCCGAAAAACATCAATATTCCCGATGGTACGTTAGCAATGGAGGGCATCGAGGCTTACTGCTCCGACTACGAAGAGCGGATCGAGGCTGCCGGTGGGATCGATATCCAGATTCTGGGCATCGGGCGTACGGGTCACATCGGCTTCAATGAGCCTGGTTCCTGGGAGGGATCTTTAACGCGATTGGTCAAACTTGATAACATAACCCGTCGCGATGCCATCAAAGACTTCTTTGAATTTGATAAAGTACCCTATCGGGCAATCACTATGGGCATTGCCAGCATTTTTAAAGCCAAGACCATTTACTTAATGGCTTACGGAATGCACAAAGCTGATGTGGTAAAACGTGCGGTTGAAGGCGATGTGACGACCACCTGTCCGGCCTCCTTTCTCCAAAAACACAGTCATGTTCGATTTATTCTTGATCACTCCGCAGCACAATCGCTTACGAAGGTAGACACTCCTTGGCAAGTGGGCCTCTGTAACTGGTCAGATGATCTGATCTGCCGAGCCACCATTTGGTTGAGTCAGATTACGGGTAAGCCCATTCTGAAGTTAACTGACGAAGACTACAATGATCATGGCTTGAGTGACCTCATAGTCGAGCACGATAGCGCATACAATATTAACATCAAGATCTTTAACAGATTACAACATACCATTACAGGATGGCCTGGTGGTAAGCCAAAATCGGATGATTCACAACGACCAGAACGAGCGCTCCCAGCTAGAAAGAGAGTCATCATCTTTAGCCCACATCCGGATGATGATGTTATTTCGATGGGTGGTACTTTCATTCGCCTGGTTGAACAAGGTCATGATGTGCATGTGGCCTATCAAACATCAGGTAATATCGCAGTTCACGATCACGATGCCATTAGATTTGCAGAGTTTGTTGCTGAGTTTGGAACAGAACTGAAACTTGGCAAAGATGAAATCTCCAAATTTCACAAGAAAGTTGTCAAACACTTTAAGAAGAAAAAAGGAGGTGAAAAAGATCTACCACAAATTAGAAAGATCAAAGGTCTGATTCGCCGTGGTGAGGCAAGAGCAGGAGCCCGGGTTTGTGGCATCGATGACAAAAATATTCACTTTCTGGATCTGCCTTTTTATGAAACCGGCGTATCTGCCAAGAAAGCAATTAGTAACAAGGATGTCTCTATTGTAAGGGATCTGCTGAAAGAAGTAAAACCACATCAGATCTATGCCGCCGGGGATTTGGCAGATCCTCATGGAACCCATCAGGTCTGCCTGGATGCAATTTTAGAGGCCATGTCTGAACTGAGAGATTTACCCTGGACCAAAGATTGTTGGCTTTGGTTATATCGAGGTGCCTGGCATGAATGGAAAATCAACCAGATTGAGATGGCGGTACCTTTGAGTCCAATGGAGTTGGCAAAGAAGAAGAAAGCAATCTTCATGCACCAATCCCAAAAGGATAGACCCCCCTTCCCGGGCAATGATGAACGTGAATTTTGGGAACGTGCAGAAGACCGAAATCGTGAAACAGCAGTGGCCTATCATCAGCTTGGTCTCGCGAATTACGAAGCTATTGAAGCATTCGTTCGATGGAAATTCTCGAAAGGCAGCATCTAGATCCCGGGTCTGTTGGCATGCAGTCATTTTTAACACAATGTGTTAAGTGCTCAACGTGCAAATGTTAAAAATTAGATTTTTTTTGATCGAGTAGTTTGATTTGGATAAAATACCCTTATATTTAGATCGAAAAATAGTTTTGAGTGTGTTCGTAAAAGCCGCAGTATCAAAAGGGATACTGTGGTTTTTTTTTATCCCTTTCCCACTAACATCCGGTTTCCTTCCACTTCTATATAGCTTGGTTCATCATAGACCATCGTGAAAACATCTTCGTAAAACCGATCTGTTGCCAGTTTATCTTGACCGGTGCGATAGAGTCGATTAAAAAGTACACGACCTCCGGGTTTCAGTAGATTCTTAATTAATTTATTACCCACATGCCCCTCAAAGAATGGCGGTACGATGTCTTCGACAAATAGATCTACCATGAGGAAATCATATTTCGATGCATGATTCTTGACGAAAACTTCTGCATCGGCATGAATGATTTGGATGGGGCTCTTCAATCGGCTCAGGGAAAATCTGGAGGCTAAATCAATGACCGATTCATCAATTTCTACCGCTACATAACGGAATTGCCTGGCAAAATTACGCTCCAACATGAATGGAATACTGCCCAGTCCCAACCCCAAGATTAAGACCTCGGTATCATTGGGAGGAAGATCGAGAACCTTGAAACTATAGTAGAAGTTGCTGTAGAGATCGTCATAAGAATAAATTGACTTTTCGGTTGAGAGTTGAAACCGATTTCTCACAAGACTCACGTGCAGCATTTCATTGATGTCACTTCCGGTTGTTTCGATGGGCATCTCAACAAAATGACTTAGGATTCGCTTCCACCAAGCGATGTGCAATTTGGGCATAGTCACTTCGGATTTCGCTGGTGCGTGGTCGCCGCACAAATGCGATCGATGAGCTCGATCGTTTGATTCTCCAGGACCACACCCTTGAGGGCCATGGCTCGTCGAATGGTTTCAATGGCCTTGCTCAATTCATATTCCTGGCCAACACCCCAGGTAAAAGACGGCACATACCCGGAATAAATCTGTGATCCAAATAAATGACAGGAGATTCCAATCACCGTCCCGGCGTTGATTCTGGTCTGGATACCAGTTCGACAATAATCGGCCATGAAAATTCCACATTTCAACTGGCCCGTGTCTTTTAGTTGTTGGCTCGGAGTGTGCCACACTTTAATATTGCTAAGGGTGTTCTTGAGATTGGAACTGGTCGTCAACGCAGCCAAATTACACCAGGATCCAATGACTGAATCTCCCAGATAGCCTTCGTGTCCCTTGCTGGCATGATCAAAGAATAGGCTCCTCTTGACTTCGCCTGCTACCACACAGTTTTTTCCCACCACGGTACCACCATAGATGGCAGCATTAATCTTGACCACCGAGCCATCGTTGATCACGACTGGACCTCGCAGTGCTACTCCATCCATGATGTGAGCACCCTCACCAATGTAAATGGGACCATCCACGGTATTGAAGTAGGCCCGTTCAACTTTGGCCGAAGGATGCACATAGAGCGGATGGTCACCATCGACGTCAATCTCATTGGGAGCATTGGTGTAATACCGATCAATGAGCTTCATATCGAGCTCAATTTGCCATTGAGCAATTTCCGTTAGTTCCCACAGGTGCTTCACCAATGCTGCATCATCTTGGTCGAGTTCATACCCCACGAGATCTCCCAGGTCATCATCGTTGAGTAATCTTTCAAACTGCACCTTGGGCAGCAAGGCGGCAATTAACTCGCCCTCAAGCATCAGGGCCTCATTGGGCCGGAGATTTTTGATAAGATCTGCCAACCGATCAGTCGGTATGACGGATCCATTAATCAATGTGTTATGGTCCTGAATGCTAATCGGATATATCGGTTCAAGGTCCTCACTGGTAATGTGTGAAAAAGCGACCGGCTTAAGCAGACGATTCCACTTTTCTCGATTGGTTAGAATGCCCCACCTTATTTCACTGACAGGCCTTGTCAAAGTGATGGGGAGTAATTCAGATCGAAGATCTGTGTCGAATAGAATTATATGTCTCATTAAAAAAAGAAAGAGCCTCATGCAGTCACGAGGCTCTTTCCTACAATAAATTATATATGTTGAGTTCTAGTCCTCGTTTGCTTCAGGTTTGGAAAATTTTGTTTTAGAAAACTTCTTATTAAACTTATCAATCCTTCCTGCTGTATCAACAAATTTCATCTTACCGGTGAAGAAGGGATGAGATTTGTTAGAAATCTCCAATTTTACTAGTGGATATTCATTGCCATCCTCCCATTTAATGGTGTCTTTAGTAGGAGCACAGCTCCGGGTCAGAAAAGCCTCATCACATGAGAAGTCCTTAAACACAACCAACCGATAATTCTTTGGATGAACGTCCTTTTTCATCTTAATTTTTTTCTGAGTGGGCGCAAAGGTAAGATTTAATCAAACAATAAACAAAGGCTGAGACCAGATGATATCAAACAAATTACAGGTGTTCAGGTACTGGGAGAGTAAATTTCAATGAGACATCACAAAACCATCGACTGCTGCTGCCAATCGCCATGTCTTTCACTTTAAACCCGGAAAAAAGGCATCATTTAAGTGTTTAACCATAGGTTCTTCGTTCTCCCTCCAGATAATGGTAATGATATCAAACCGTACCTCCCATTGATGATCAATCTTGATCATATAGGATTGAATGGCCTCCGCCAACAACTGTTCCTTCTTACGGTTAACCCCTCGATCGGGTGTTCCATAGGTATCATATGATCTCGTCTTCACCTCAATACATACTAGCACTTCACCATCCATGGCAATGAGATCAATCTCTGCCCGTCGATACCGCCAATTCTTCTCAAGGATCCGGTAACCCAAATCCACGAGAAATTGGCTTGCGATCTGTTCTCCCTTTTGACCGAGGTCCCGTTGAATCGTCATTTTACCTTTTATAAAACATTCCTGGCAATGGGAAGGTAAGTGATTCCTTCTTGTAAATTTGAGCCTGGCATAAAAAGACTTTTCAGATGGCCCCACATTCAACACTTCTAAAAATTGACCCCTCCAAAACCAATGCTTGGAAACTTCTGCAGCAATTTGCACCAGGAAAGAAGCAAAAACACTTAACCCAGTACTTCACAGAAGACAGGCAGCGGGTGGAGAAATATAGCCTGGAATGGAAGGAGTTTTACCTCGATTACAGCAAGAATCTAATAGATGACGAAGTCAAGAATACGCTCTTGTCATTGGCAAAGGAAGTGAAATTGCACGATGGCATTGAAAAGATGTTTCAAGGCAAACGGATCAATGAAACCGAGCAAAGATCGGTGCTGCATATTGCCTTACGAACACCGGCAAACCAAGAACTGGTGGTAGATCAGGTTAACGTGGTGCAGGAGGTCCATGCCGTTCTTCAAAAGATGCGCACATTTACACAAAAACTTAACGAGGGTAACCATCGGGGTTTTCAAGATGATCTCATCACCGACATCGTCAATATCGGTATTGGTGGTTCAGATCTTGGACCTATGATGGTCACGCATGCACTGAAACCCTATGCATTTGCTGATCGTCGCGTTCATTTTGTGAGCAATGTGGATGGATCGGATATCCACCAGGTGTTGAATGGGTTAAATCCTAAGACAACCCTGTTTATCATCGCTTCCAAGACCTTTACTACCATTGAGACTATGACCAATGCCCATACGGCCAAGCAATGGTTTTTGCAGGATGCCAAAGTGGAAGACGTTAAAAAGCACTTCGTCGCCGTCTCAACCAACACTGAAGGTGTAGAGAATTTTGGCATCGATCCCCACAATATGTTCGGATTCTGGAACTGGGTTGGTGGTCGCTTTTCCCTGTCTTCTGCCGTCGGTCTCAGCATTATGCTCGCCACCTCACCTGTACATTTTGATGACTTACTCGCGGGGATGCACGCCATGGATTTACATTTCCGGTCGGCTCCTTTAGAGGCCAATATGCCCGTGATACTAGCCTTGCTTGGGATTTGGTACATCAACTTTTTAGAAGCCGAGACTCACGCCGTCCTTCCCTATGATCAGAATCTTCAGTTTCTGCCAAAATACCTGCAACAAGCTGCGATGGAAAGTAACGGTAAGTCCGTAAAGCGTGACGGTAAACCCGTTACTTATCAAACCGATGCTGTATTATGGGGGAGTGCGGGAACAAATAGTCAGCACTCATTCTTTCAACTCTTGCATCAAGGTACCAGATTAATCCCCTGTGATTTCATTCTGCCTATAAATCCGGCCTACGATCTACCTAACCATCACGATTTACTGGTAGCCAATGCGCTAGCACAAACAGAGGCACTCATGAGAGGAAAAGACCAGGAGGAGGTTAGACGTGATCTGACCAGTGATGGTCTCGATCCACAAAGAATCGATGAGCTGGTTCCTTTCAAAGCCTTTGAGGGTGGGAGGCCCAGCAATTTGCTGATGATCAAGAAAAACACACCATTCAATCTGGGGGCTCTCATCGCGATGTATGAACACAAGATTTTTGTACAAGGCTACATTTGGGATATTTTCAGCTTCGATCAGTTTGGCGTTGAATTGGGAAAAGCACTGGCCAAGGCGATTCAACCTGAGTTGCATGGACCTATTCATGAGGAGTCGCATGATCCGTCTACCATAACCGCACTCAAAAAGTTTAAAACCTGGTATGATTAAGAAACTTCACGGCTGTGTTAAAAAATATCCCTGGGGAGGACGGGAGTATTTACCACATTTGCTTGACCAGAATAACGAACTGGGCGAACCCTGGGCAGAGTATTGGTTGGGTACACATGCGCTGGGTCCAAGTGTAATAGCCAGCGATCCGTCCATTGAGCTCGGTCAGTTCCTGACAGGTCAGGGTGCGGATCCGCTGCCCTTCATGGTCAAGGTGCTCGATGTGAGAGATATGCTCTCCATTCAGTTACATCCCAACTTGGTACAGGCTCAGGCTGGGTTCGATCAGGAGGAATCCAAGCATGTGCCTCTCAACGCCTTTGAACGAACCTATAAAGATCGGAATCATAAGCCTGAATTGATGGTGGCACTTTCTGATTTCTGGTTGGTCCAGGGTTTCTTGAAAGACGATGAACTACAAACCTCACTCCGCCGAGTTCCTTCCTTTGCTCCCCTCCTTGCTTACCTCAGAAGTGGAATAAAGTCACTTTATGAGTACATCATGCTGGCCGATCAAGCAGAAATCAATGGTATGCTGAAGCCATTAGGCAAAGAGATTAAGCCTGCCTTTGAATCCGGATCATTGGCTAAAGATGATATTGATTACTGGGCTGCCAAGGCTTTTCTAACCTTTAATCGCCAAGGGGTATGTGATCGGGGAATCATATCTCTCTACCTGATGAATCTGCTCAAACTTTCTCCTGGTCAGGGAATTTTTCAAGCACCTGGAATCTTACACGCCTACCTGGAGGGACAAAATGTGGAGTGCATGGCAAACTCAGACAACGTGATCAGAGGCGGACTCACCTCAAAATTTGTGGATCGAAAATCACTTCTTGAGACCGTGAATTACGAGATGGGGCATTCAGACATACTCACTCCTCAACCAAATGAGCTGGGCCTAAACCTCTACCATACTGCAACCAAGGAGTTTAGCTTACACGTACTAACTAGTAAGCCTGGTTACTTTACCTGCCAGCGCACACTTATGCTGTTGGCCCTTGATGGTCAATATCAGATTGATGGTGGGAAGGATCGAATAAGCCTCGTCCGTGGCGAATCGGCTATCGTCGTTGGTCCGTGCCAGGTACGAATTGAAGCACAATCTGTCGGACAGTTGGTGATGGTAACTGCCGGTGATTCTGAGGTATCATAGGCAATTACCAAGTTGATAAACAAGAGGCTTGATTGACAAATCGAGCCTCTAAGAAAACCGATGATAGAAGGAATAAAACTTACCCATCTCCAAAGGCGATCGGAGCAACGAGAGATGCCCTGGGAATGGCAAATGCATTGACCAACTCATGTGCCGATGATCGCACACTAAAACAGAGGCGATCAACCCGTCGGCGAATGGCTTTGGTTTTCACCCCTTCCATGTAGTCATGCTCCAAATACCAACCTTTATTAGACTCGATGGTGGAAAGTGCAAAAAGTTGGTACAATTCGTCTAATTTTTCAAAGACCTCTGAATCTTCATATTGCTTGAGGACGGCCTGAAATTGCTCCAGTACCACTCGTTCGATGTAGGCATTGGCCAGCGTAATCATGTGCATCTGGACCCGCATAAAGACATCGTAAGGTGTGATGCGCTTGCGAAACATGGTACGCATTCGACTTCCTAGTGCGAATAAAACTTTTCGCTCTCTGAATTCGAAGGCATGTTTGTGAAACCCATGGTCGTGCAAATGCTCCGCGTCGGTCTTCCGCTTATAGATCGGGTTGATCTGCGTCATGGAGTCGCCCACCTGGCTGGTGAGGTACCGAATGGCTGCCATAAAACCTCCTCCACCAAACTCCTCCTTAAAACTCGATAATAAACCCTTGGCCACCAATTGCAAAAGTACCGTATTGTCACCCTCAAAGGTGGCAAAAATGTCTGCATCCGACTTGTACGAACCGATTTGATTTTCCCATAAATATCCCTTCCCTCCACATGCCTCTCTGCATTCTTGGATGGTCAAATTGGCAAAGGAAGTAGAATACGCCTTGAGACCAGCCGCGAGGGTCTCGATTTCTCTGACCTCCGACTCATCTGCGTTTTGATATCGGTTGACCAAATACTGGGTGGCAAAGTGTATGGCATAAGTTTTGGCCAGTGGAATCAAGAGCCTGCGTTGATGAGTGGGGTACTCCATGATTAGTGTTTCGGGTCCTTGACTATCGGCTCCAAATTGTCTTCGCTGCAAGGCATATTTGATGGCTATAGTCAAGCTGGCCTTGGCAGCACTGAGTGCCCCCATACCCACGCATATTCTTCCTCCCACCAGCGTTCCAAGCATGGTGAAAAATCGCTTGGCAGGATTATCAATTGGGCTGCTATACTGGCCCGAGTCTGAGATATTACCAAATCGATTGAGAAGATTCTCACGCGGCACACGGACCTGATCAAACCAAATGCGACCATTGTCGATACCATTCAATCCCATTTTGTACCCGCAGTCTTCGACTTCAATACCTTCTAAAACCGCCCCCGAAGAATCTCTGAGCGGCACCAATACGGCATGCACTCCATAGTGCTCCTCTCCAACCTGTAGTTGTGCGAAAACGGTCGCAAGCTGTCCATGTAATGCATTTCCGATATACTCCTTACCTGCCTGCCGGGTAGGTGTATGCACAATGATTTCATCTGTATTTTGATCATAGGTGGCCGTAGTCTCCAAGTCACGCACATTTGATCCATGGCCAGTTTCGGTCATAGCAAAGCAGCCCAGCAGTCTACCAGATCCAATATCCTTGAGATACCTATCTTGATGCAGTTTGGTTCCGAGATTGTGGATGCTGCCTCCAAATAAACCGAATTGAACACCAAACTTGACGGCCAAACTCAAATCGTGGGCACTCAACACGTCAAAGACAGCTGCATAAAGCATGGTACTGTTTCTGCCACCATATGCCTCGGGATAACCAAGTGCACCATAGCCCTGCTGTGCTAAAAGACCCACCCACTCTAGCACCTTTGCTCGATACCTTTCCTTCTCCGGTTGCACTTCAATAGCAAAAATTGGATCACTTAAGAGCTTTCTGAGCTTGGTTTTCATGCTTTGAGCCTCTCCCTCTAAAATTGCGGTGAGTACTGGAACACTGACTGTCGATGGTGTTGGGATATCGTCGGTACGCTGCCGACCAATGGCACGAAATCTGGCCAGACCATCCAAGTCCAAGTCATGCTCCAATTGCGAAAGAACTTCTCTGGTGATTTTTTCTGCCTCAGCCGATAAGGCCCCTTCAGAACGATGTGACATTTCTAAGCCGAGTTGTACAATGGAATCAACGGCATGATATTCTAAACTCCTCCCCGCTTCTTTCAACAATTGCATCCAAGTCTTAAAGGTCTTATCATCAGGCCACTCTCGTGGATCACTCCATTTACGTAGTAGTTTTTTCTCTGATGTAGTGAGGTGATCTAGTCCATTGATTTGCTTGTGAATGATTTCGACTTCACTGGGACTTAGTAGACCATCCGCCCATGCCACATAGAGCAAGGGAATGAAGCTTCTCACACCCGGAGTGTAGATATCACGATCTTGGATCTGCATAATGAGTGAATCGTTGATGGATGCAGAAGGTAAGAGATTTTGAAATAAGAACTACGGTCTTCGCACGTTGCATTGACTCCCTATTCGCATGATGGCTAACCCTAGGTGGCAAGGTGAGGTACACTACTGAAAGACTGGAATTCATCGTGTCATCCAATGGAAAACTTGGGATGCCACTAGACGCGTGCTACCGTTGCAGATCAAAAAAAGCCGAATGCATGCCTGCACTCGACTTTCTTAAAGGTACTCGTGTTTTTGGGTTACAAGTACGAAGTACCAAAACATTCACTGTTCTTCTTCGCACAAATTTGATGCCAATGGTATCACTAGTGATTCCCACATTTTTTTGCAATTTTCGCGAACGCATAATCATGAATCGTATGAATCATCAGTTAGAAAACCTTGTCTGCCTCATCTCTGGTGGATCTCGCGGGATTGGTGCAGCCATCGTCAAGCACTTTGTCGAGGCAGGTGCTCACGTTTTTTTTACCTATCGTAGCTCGGCCGATCAAGCTGAGGAGCTGGTTACTTCTTTGGCTGGTGCAGCAGGTCAGGTTCAGGCTTATCAATCCGATGCGTCAGATTTTGGTCAAGCTGAAACCTTAGTAAAGCAGGTCGTTGAAGCAGCTGGCAGCATTGATGTACTAATTAATAACGCCGGGATCACCGATGACACGCTGATGTTGCGCATGTCGGAAGCACAATGGGATAGAGTAATACACGCTAATCTTAAATCAGTCTTCAATCTCACCAAGCATTCACTCCGGCCCATGCTCAAAGCAAGATCTGGATCCATCATCAATATGAGTTCGGTAGTAGGTGTTTTTGGCAATGCCGGTCAAGCCAATTATGCAGCTTCCAAAGCGGGTATTCTGGGATTCACGAAATCAATTGCGAAAGAAGTTGGATCCAGAAGTATCCGCTGCAATGCTATTGTGCCTGGATATATCGAGACTGAAATGACGCAGGACCTCGATGAAAAAGTGAAGGAAACTTTCCTGAGTAATATTCCATTGAAGAGGATGGGTAAGGGTGAGGAGATTGCCAACCTTTCGGCTTTCTTGGCCTCTCCCTCTTCATCTTATATTACTGGACAGGTCATAAGTATATGTGGCGGACTAAACATGTAGTGAACCATCGACAACGCACTTCAAAACTCCTCTTTGGCTTCTCACTGTTAAGCCTGTTTACTTGTCAGGTGCCTCGAGTCGCTACTTTTCTCACCCCCTCATCCATACCCAAAATTGCGCTCGCAAGTGATGAGCCTAGTCCATGCCGCATGGTATTGGCGTATGCACCTGATACCAACCATTTGGATCACACACCCATCAAATATGTCAGAGTGAACGTCCATTTTGTCAATTCAGCGGATAGTACAAAAAACTATAATTGGCAAGAGGCTCAAGATTTCGGCCCCAAACTAATTATGGAAGCTAATACGTTCCTGCAGCGCAATCGAAAGATGTGGCTGCCGAGAGGTAACGCTACACCCGTTTTGCCGACTCGCTACCGTTATGTGCTTACTTCATCAGAGGGATTTTCCTCATCACGCGGTATCTACTGTCACTATGACGATGCGTTGTTCTCCTTTGTAAGTCGGGGCCGGAATCGAAATAATTATAGCCGTGATGTCATCAAGAAGTATGGAGTTGGCCTAGATTCAATTGTGAATCTATTTGTCATGCCACATCATCCTGATAGTATCTTATCTAAGACCTACAAAGTGACTTCCGCCGGAATCGCCCTGGGAAGTGGGGTCAAATTATCAGGTATATTTGAAACCAAGAAGCATCCGAATGCTTTCCGTGGCCTTGTCAATCATGAGATTGGCCATGTCTTGGGGCTGAAGCATACTTGGAACAGTAACGATGGTTGCGACGATACCCCACGCCATTCAAATTGTTGGAATAAGAGTGAAGACCCACCTTGCGATACCGCCGCCTCGAATAATCTGATGGACTACAATGCCAACCAGCACGCATGGACACCCTGCCAGATCGGAAAAATTCACATGAATTTCAGTAGGGAAAACTCACTCCAACGAAAAATGCTACAACCCAGGTGGTGCCAGCTCGATCCGGAGCAGACGATCATCATCCGAGATAGTATTGTTTGGTCAGGTGCTAAAGATCTGGAGGGTCACTTAGTCATTGCAGCTGGGGCAAGCCTTGAGATAAGATGTCGTGTTTCATTTCCGAAGGGTGCCTATCTTAAGGTTGCAGCGGGTGGGACCCTTAGACTCCGGGGCGCTAGATTGCATAATGCCTGTGGTCATGAGTGGCAAGGTATTCAGACGGTTAATGATAAAAATCTAAAGGCTCAGGTAAGCGCCGATCTCGATACCAAAATTGAAAACCTGCCCCTGAAACTTTTGCGTCTCGATAGCATTCCTGCTACGGACAAATAGCCTATTTTCCTTAACACCATCCGCTGGCATGGAGTGATTCTAGTAAAACTTCGCGATCTGTGATAAGCCCTTTCGAGAGATATCTGGTACCATCGCATCTTCGGCCGGATAGCCCACGGGAATCAGCAGAAAGGCTCTTTCGTTTTCAGGCCGGTCTAAGATTTTCTCGAGAAAGTTCATCGGACTTGGAGTGTGGGTAAGTGATACTAATCCTGCGTGATGAATGGCCGCTAATAGAAATCCCGCGGCTAGGCCGACCGATTCATTGACATAGTAGTTCTTTCGTTTTTGACCATTTGAAGAGATATCATAAGGTCGTTTGAAGACAACGATGAGCCATGGAGCGATTTCAAGGAAAGGCTTTCGCCAGTCGGTACCAAGGTGAGCAAGGTCTCTGATCCAGGTCTCAGACATCCTGCCTCCATAATTGATCTTCTCTTCTCTTTCTGCTGCCATTCTAATTTTTGCCTTGATACCTGGGTCTGAGACCGCACAAAATGTCCAGGGTTGCTTGTTGGCACCAGAGGGTGCCGATGAAGCTGCCAGCAAGATATTTTTTATTGTCTCGCGCTTGACGGACCGATCAGAAAATGAGCGGACCGACCGGCGCTTATCCATAAAATGGTAAAATTCTCTACTCTTCTCCTGTGAAGTTACCTGGTCTAAGTTTTGTCCTTGATAA
Organism: Saprospiraceae bacterium; assembly: GCA_965223215.1. GTDB lineage: Bacteria > Bacteroidota > Bacteroidia > Chitinophagales > Saprospiraceae > JABDMH01. The sequence continues at coordinate 3,987,094 of CBDCVZ010000010.1, forward strand.
GGTATATGTGGAAAACTCACGATCATTCAGCATTATGATTAGTCAAAAGATAGGTTATAAGTCACCAAGTTGTGGTCGGACAACGATGTCTTCCACCACGGCAGCAGGCGATAATTTGTACGCAGCAAGGACTAAATCGGCAATATCTTGGGCCTGCATAAGCCGACTTTCAGGAAGATCTACTCCCTCCCATGAATCTGACCAAGTGGCACCTGGCAGAATCGAACTAACCTTGACTCCCTTGTCCTTGAGTTCCTCTCGGATTCCCTTTGAGAATCCCAACAACGCAAACTTAGAGATGGAATAGGAGCCACCATTTGGATAGGCTATTTGGCTGGCTATCGAACACATATTAAAAATGTGTCCAAACCTCTGATCAACCATGGTGGGAGCTAACTTTTTGGTGAGCAGGTAGGCACTGATAAGATTTGTTTCCAGCATCTGCTCAAGTGCGTTCGGAGGCTCCTCCAAGATTGATCCCGGCACAAAAACCCCGGTATTATTCACGAGGATGTCTAGCCTGGGGCATTTCTCCAGTACGAACTCAGCGAACGCTTCCACCTCCTGTTTCTTGCTCAGGTCTGCTCTAAAAGTTTCGACGGCACCACCAGTTGCCATCAATTCTCTCTCTAGGTGCTTGAGGTCTGCTGCCGTCCTCGAACACACAACTTGATGAAATCCCTCTTTCGCTAGGGTATGCACAATGGCTTTGCCGATCCCTTTGGTACCACCTGTGACCACTGCATATCTTACCGTCTCATTCATCTCTCCGATTCGTTATTAAGCAACCTGTTTATCAACAATATGGACTCACTCGATGTTGGCTAAAAATAAACTAATTTTAGCTCCTTCTAACTCGAGCAAATGATCACTGGTCTATTACATCACTTTGGTCGCTATCTCATGATGATGGGTACCGCCTTCGCGCGCCCTGAAAAATGGCGCATGTATGGTAAGGAAATGGTGAGACAAATGCATGACATCGGCGTAGGGTCTCTAATCATTGTCATGTTGATTTCCATCTTTATTGGTGCAGTGTCTGCGGTTCAGTTTGCCTATCAGTTGGATGGCACTCTGGTGCCGAATTACTACATTGGCTATGTCGTTCGAGATCTCACCATCATCGAACTGGCACCGACCATTACCTGCCTGGTATTGGCTGGAAAGGTGGGATCGAACATGGCTTCGGAGATCGGTGGCATGCGCCAAAAAGAACACATTGATGCCATGGAGGTGATGGGCGTAAACACCTCGGCCTATTTGGTTTTGCCAAAAGTTGTTGCTGCCCTGATTGTCATTCCATTGCTCGTATCAGTGGCCGCCTTTCTCGCCATCTTGGGAGGATATGTTGCCAGTGTGCCACCAGAACTAGTAACTCACGCTGAGTATGTGCAGGGGTTGCGTTCGTTCTTTGTGCCTTACAACGTATTTATGATGTTTGTGAAATCCTTTGTTTTTGCATTTATTCTGACCTCCGTGTCGTGCTATCAAGGATACTATGTAACGGGAGGAGCCATCGAATTAGGCAAAGCCAGTACCAATGCTGTCGTGGTCAGTGATATTCTGATTTTGCTGGCTGATTATCTCATCGCCATTATCATGACCTCATGATCAGAGCCACTAAAGTCTTTAAGTCTTTTGGTGACACGGAGGTTCTGAAAGACATCAGCATCGATTTTGAAAATGGAAAATGCAATCTCATCATCGGTAAAAGTGGTGCCGGTAAGACGGTACTCTTGAAGATTTTGGCCGGTCTGATGAGTCCAACCAAGGGTGAGGTCTGGTATGATAAGACCGACTTTCTAGCACTGACAAAGAAGCAGATTCGCAAAATTCGGCTTGATGTCGGCATGCTTTTTCAAGGCTCGGCACTTTTTGATTCGATGTCGGTTGAAGAAAATATCAAGTTTCCCTTAGAGATGTTTACCAACAAAACTAAGAAAGAGAAGGAAGATCGGGTAAACTACTGTTTGGAACGGGTAGGTCTGGTTGGCAGTAACCATCAGTACCCATCGGAGATTAGTGGGGGTATGCAAAAAAGAGTAGGAATTGCTAGATCGATCGTGCTCGAGCCAAAGTACCTGTTTTGTGATGAGCCCAATTCAGGACTCGATCCCAAAACATCCATTTTGATTGACGAGCTGATCAAGGGTATTACGGAAGAAAAGAACATTACCACCATCATTAATACCCACGACATGAATTCGGTCATGGAAATCGGTGATCGCATCAATCTCCTCCATCTGGGAAGACTCGCATGGTCAGGTAACAAATCAGAAGTTTTGGGCAGTAAAAATGAAACACTGCAGGAGTTCATCTTTGCCTCACCATTCTTACAGCGCTTGCGTGAAATAGCGCTGAAGACCTAAATGGTCCCAAAAAGAAAAGCCCGTAATTTGACGTTTCAAATCCGGGCTATTCGACTAAGGTCTCAAAATAAGAAAACTACATCTTAAATATCTTTACGCTTTTAAGCGAAACATAATCAATATTCTAAAGTTTAACGAAAGTTCTAATATTTTCGTTCCGCCTCCTTAGGGAGTTATACATAACAAAAAGGAACTAATTAAACTTTTAACAAATATATTGCCAATATATTTGGATTCCTAAATTTTCGCCTATGGATCTATTAAAAATTATTCACATTTAATGGAAATAACTGTTGAAATAAGCTATTACCCCCTGTCAAGTGACTATGGCGACGCTGTCCTTGATTTCATCGATGTTCTGAAAGTTCAATCGGGAATCAGACTGCGAACCAATCAGATGAGTACCCAGGTAACTGGCGACATCGACCAGGTGATGCCGGCCATCGTGAATACCATGAAACAAGTATGGAGCACCGATCTCAAGGCGCCTATTGTAATGAAGTGCTTTAATGAAGCCCTGGATCTGGATTGGCTGTCTTGAATAGACAGCAGACACCCTTGTAGTCAAGCGGTACTACAAATATGATGGCATGGTTGAATGGTAACTTGAAAGCCCTTCGAAGCTAGGCCAGACCAGTTTAAGTCCTAACCTGGGCCAATTTCTTCTTGTTGATCTGAACAGCAGTTTGACTGGCCGTCTTACCATTGCGACGACATTTGCTGATGTTGCATTTCGATAAGTCGCACTTGCTGAGATCACATTTTGACAAATCACAGACAAAGGCACCTTGTTCTGAGGAGTAGATAACATTTTGGTACGTTACTGAACCTGTCTTAGCACACTCAGTTTTCCTCAGATAGGTCTTCATACCCGTGTGTTCATCTCGTACCGTAATGATGTTGGCATCTGCCGAAGCTGCCAGGGCAGCCGTCGAACCCTTACAGTGTTTGCTCATATACCCCTGACAGTGGGCTTTTTTCCAACTACTGCAGTTTTGACTATGGGCAATGGTGCCTACCAAAATAAAAACCAAGGAAAGGAGTATGGATCTGTGCATAATTGTCAAATTAAGATTTAACTTTAATAATACATATCTTTCATCAGAGATGCAAGATCGATGCCAGACTGGCTCTCCAGGCAGCCCCATCTAACGCCCCCCGAAAAATCTTGATTCACTCACAGGAAACATATTGCCTTCTTATCTGAGGTCTATTTATAATTTGTATTATTAAGGACATGATTAAAAATGTGTATCTGGGCATCATCAGCTGCCTTTTTTGCCTGCTGGCAAGTCAGTTTTTCAGTTGTAAGTCTGTTCCCTTTCAACCCTCCAATTATCAGAACGACTATTTGACTTTTGGATCTGGTGGAGGCTTCGCTGGCATTGAAACCAGGTACCATCTTCTACGAACAGGAGAGGTTTATAAACAGACCGGACAAGACACCGTGCTTACTCAGCAAAAAAAATTGGGCCGAAATTTGGCCAGCCAGACTCTTGAAAATTGCCGTGTTTTTGGGTTAGACGCCTATCAATACAATGCACCTGGCAACACCTATCGATTTTTAGAGGTTCATCTGGAAGGGAAGAATAACCGAATCGTTTGGAGCCGCGACGACCCCAAAGTCCAAGCATCCTGCAAACAAATTTATCAGTCACTAAATACACTAGTTAATGCTCAGTAAATCCACATCCAGCACACTTGTTATCTTTCTCTTTGCTCTGGGTTTAGGCTATGGTCAACATGGTAAAAAAATGCCATCGACAAACATCGATCTCAGTAAGTATGAGATCAAGGGAATTAAGGTTGATCATCATGAGGTGTCCGTACCATCGAGCACTTTTGTTCAGGCAAATTATCAAAGCTTAGCAGGTCACCTCCTCATGCTAGATCCAGTCATCGATGTGGCGCATAGCAGCAGAACAGGCACTTCGTTGATGCTGGATGGAACCTGGAATGCTAAATCCAAAGCGCGTGGGCTCACTAAAAGCACCTTGCGCACTTCGCTCTTGACCTACGCATTGGAAAGAATAGGCGAGAAAAAAGCCATAAACTTTGAAGAAAAGAGCCAGGTCACTAGACATGGCATCAATCACTATCGGTACCAACGTGTTTTTGACGGAGTACCCATTTGGGGTAATGAGGTGACCGTACATGAAAAGGGGGAGCAAATATCGCTGACAGGTAACATAGGCCACTTTGATGTGGAAGAAATTATTGAACCCATATCAATGCATGATGCCAAAAAATTGGCTTTAGACGACATCACAAAGGACAAGATCAAAATCCTGGATCAGGATAAATCCATATCTTTTGAGCTCTACCTGGAAGAAGATCAGGAAACCTTGGTCTGGTACCAGGAAGATGGGAAATGGACTTTAGCTTGGCACCTCATAATCCATCCAAATTTGGCTTCGCGCTGGGAATACTTTGTGAATGCAGAAAATGGACAGATGCTGCATAAGTATGAAAGTCTATGCAAACTAAATCATAACCACGGGGAGTTTTATTTTAATGAACCCAGCACTGGTTCTGGTGAGGACTTAAACGGATCAGCCAAAACGGTGCAAACCTGGTTCTATCAAGGATTTCACATCTTGATGGACGCTTCACGGACAGATATGTTCAACTCATTTCAGTCAGTGATGCCGAATAAACCAGTCGGTGTCATTCTTACCCTAGATGCACTAAATACTTTTCCGGGCAATGATGGATTTAAGGTGGAAGACCTGATCTCCCAATCTACCACCTGGAATAATCCGGCCGCGGTGGCTGCGCATTCAAATGCAGCGACCGCTTATGAGTATTTCAAGGATGTGCATCGAAGGATATCTATCAATGGACAGGGCGGCAATATTATCTCGCTGATTAATGTCGCTGACGAAGATGGCAAAGACATGGACAATGCTTTTTGGAACGGAAAGGCAATTTTTTATGGAAATGGAGATGTTGCCTTTAGTTCTCTTGCGCGCTCAGTCGATGTGGCCGCCCACGAACTCACACATGGTGTAATCCAGACCACTGCAAACTTAGAATACCAGGGTGAATCTGGTGCCTTGAATGAGTCTTTTGCCGATGTATTTGCAGTGCTCATTGATCGCGATGATTGGACGATCGGTGAGGAAGTGGTCAACCCTAACATTTTTAAAACGGGAGCTCTGAGAGATTTAAAGGATCCAAAGAATGGAGGAACGAGACTCGGTGATCCCGGTTACCAACCAGACCACTATCAATCTCGATTTACCGGAAGGGATGACAATGGTGGTGTGCACATCAATAGTGGTATTCCCAATCGCGCTTTCTATCTATTTGCCACAGAAGTTGGAAGGGAAATCGCCGAACAGGTATATTTTAGTGTTTTGACCGACTACCTAACTCGCTCTAGTCAATTTGTTGACCTTCGTGTGGCAGTAATCGATGCCTCGAGCAAGATGTTTAATGGTTCGGTTGCCCAAGCGGCCGCGAATGCATTCGACCAAGTAGGGATTTTGGGAGATGAGCCAGGTGACTACACCACTGACGAAGAATCAAACCCAGGTGAAGATTTCATTCTTATCACTGATGATGATGAAAGTAACTTACGCATCATTGACCCTGAGGGCATGGAGCTCACCTCTGAACCCCTTGCCACTTTCGGTGTGAACAATCCGCCCTCCGTCAGTGATAACGGCGAACTTATGGTCTACGTTGCTGCCGACAAAACCATGCGATTAATCCAATTTGATTGGCAAGAGAGTACAGCTACTTCTTCGATTCTTGAAGAAAATCCCATTTGGCGCAATTTGGCCATCTCCAAGGATGGGAATCGCCTGGCTGCAATCACCGATACACGTAGCGATTCCATTTTTATTTTCGATCTGATTGGCGGTACACTGCGCATCTACGAACTAGCCAATCCTACCACCGCTAATGGACTAGACATTGACACCGATGAAGCGCTTTTTGCCGATGCCATGGAATGGGATCATTCCGGTGAGTGGTTGATGTACGACTCGTTTAACAGTATTGAAAAGGACTTGACCGAAGATGATGATATCACCTACTGGGATATAAATTTCATGCGCGTATGGGACAACACGAATAATACCTATGGTGATGGGGCTGTATCAAAATTGTTTTCAGGATTACCAGAAAACCTGAGCGTTGCAAATCCCACCTTCTCAAAAAATTCGCCATACATTATTGCCATCGATGAGTTTAACGATACACCAGGTGAGCAGACTCTGAATGTACTGGGCATCAATATTGAGACGGGTGACATTAAGACCATTTTTGAGAATAATCAGTTTGGGTTTCCAAGTTTTTCGAAGGCGGATGATCGGATTATTTTCAATGCGGATGATACAGATGGCAACACGGTGGTAGGGCAGGTAGGTCTGGCACCTTCAAAAATTGAAGCCTCTGGCGAAGCCTCCGTTTTAATCGGGCCTTCAAAGTGGGGTGTATGGTTTGGCAATGGCGAAAGAGACCTGATGACATCAACCTTAGATCCAGCATTTGCCGATCGGACGAAGGTTTTTCCAAATCCTACAGCCGGCTTCGTTCAAATTCAAGCAGATTGGCTAGACACTTTTCAAGATCAGCGCATTGAGGTTAGATCGATATCGGGTCAAGTGCTCAATCAGAGCATACCTGCACAGTACTCTAGTGATGGATTGCGAATAGATCTTCGGCCTATGCCACCGGGGCTCTACTTTTTAAAGATCTACTCTGGTCAGCAATCTCACGTAGTCAAAATCGTGCGCAACTAATGACTTGATAAGGTTTGATCAAAAATAATCCCAAGATCCTTGTTATTCGCTTCAGTAGCATTGGCGATGTCATTTTGACGACTCCAGTAGTTAGGTGCTTACACAGACAATTGGGTGCCGAAGTGCATTTTTTGGTAAAGAAGGCATTTAGCACATTATTGTCAGAAAATCCCCACGTATTCAGATTGCACCTTTTTGATGGTTCTTGGCAGGAAATGATCGCTGATCTAGGTCGAGAATCATTTGATTACATCATTGATCTACAGGGGAACTTGCGCTCATTGCGGATCAAACGAGCCCTCAAAGTACCTTCGCAAACCTTTAATAAAATTAATGTTGCCAAATGGTTGAAAGTGAACTTCAAGCTTAATTTGCTCCCACCACTCCATATCGTTGATCGTTATCTAGCGTCAGCGGCCATACTTGGAATCGAAAATGACGGAGCCGGGCTGGATGTTTACTTTTCACCACAGGATCTCAACCTGCCCGACAGGCCTTATACCGTACTCGTGATCGGAGGTGCGCATGCGACTAAACGACTGCCGATACAACAACTCATGAAAATCTGCAGTGGTATCAAATCAAAGGTGGTGCTGGTCGGAGGTGGTCGGCACGACATCGAAACTTCCAAGCGGATCGAGGGTGCATGTCCAGAAGTGGTAAACTTTGTCGGACAAGTTGACTTACACGGCAGCATGCAGATCATCGATCAGGCCACTCTTGTGATCAGCCATGACACGGGTATGATGCATGTGGCAGCTGCCCTCAATAAAACCATCCTTTCCATCTGGGGCAATACGATTCCGGCCTTTGGCATGTACCCCTATTTTCCAAAAGGATCTGCAGCATCTGAATCGCACGTTGCCTTTGAGGTTCCGGGGCTGGGTTGCCGGCCCTGCAGCAAAATCGGATTTGAACAATGTCCGAAAGGGCATTTCAGATGTATGCAATTACAGGATATTGATGGCCTTGTTCGAAAGGCAAATGCGATCGTGATGAACCTTAGCTAATTATTATCTAGTATTCTATACACTTGATCCGGTATCTTCTTAGCTTTATCCTTTAAATGTCGCCTAGCGAAACCTTCTTGATATCTTATTCCTTTATGATAATAGAATCTAAAACAGAAAAAGCATGAATCAGACGAAAATAACACGGATGGCCATCCTAGGTTTCTTGTTTCTGATGGGATTTTTGGTCCTAACCAATACCTCTTTTCTAACCATTGATCCAGGCGAAAAAGGCGTGTTATTTAAACGCTTTGGTGGCGGCCTAGAAAAGGATAAATTGTATGAGCAGGGCTTCCATGTGGTCGCTCCCTGGAATAAGATGTACTTGTATGATGTACGGATTCGCGAGGGATTTGAAAAAATGGAAGTGCTGTCAAAAAATGGTCTGAACATTGTTATTGAACTGTCCTACCTATATAGTCCCGTACCGGACAAGATTGGATACTTGCATGATGAAATTGGACCCGATTTTCTAAATCGAATTTTGATTCCGCAAGTTCGATCGGCCACTAGAGAAGTTATTGGTAAGTATCTACCCGAGGAGTTGTACTCAACACAGCGCGAAGCGATTCAGGATGAAATCTTTAAACAAACCCGAGATGCGGTTGGAGCAAAGAACATTTTGCTAGATGACATTTTGATTCGAGAGGTTGAGTTACCCCAAACACTTCAAGAAGCCATTGAGCGTAAGTTGAAAGAAGAACAGGCCTCACTTGAGTACGAATTTAAGCTCACACGTGAAAAACAGGAAGCTGAACGACTCGTCATCGAAGCAAAGGCCAAAGCCGAGGCAAATAGAATTGTGAGCTCCAGCTTGACAGATCGCATTCTCCGTGACAAGGGAATAGAAGCAACGCTCGAACTGGCTCAATCTCCCAACTCGAAGGTGGTGGTAGTAGGTGGTGGTGACGAAGGCTTGCCACTTATCCTCGGTGGAGGAAATTAGCAGTGGTTATACAGAACTAACTACGATCGAATCCAAATGGGAGTACACGCATTTGCAAACTCTGGGATTGACAAGCTAGACCGGTTGTGACAGCATGAGGGCAGGTGAGAGTACTAGTCAATTAATCAGGGTGGGCCACTAGACCATAGCTGGAACCGGAAGAGGACTATTCGTCGGTAGTCACCTTTGTACATTTAATGGTCCAGAATGGATACGTTATCGAAGCATCATCTTTGACCCATTCTCCCTTCCAGCTAAATCCGCTGGGGGTCATATCATAAAAGGTAAGCCTCGAATTACCATCCATTCCATTGGGTGCCTTTTGAGGTTGGTTGAGCACAATTTCATCTCCCATTTTCCCCCCTCGCCAAGTTCCTGGCGCTGCCGAAACCCCAGGATAGCTAAAGTAGGTCACCATCCATTGATTACTATCAGGATGAAATTGTCTAATACTAGTGCTGTAGAGTTTACCAGCTTTTAGGGAAATGTCTTGAACAGCGGTCCCATTTAAGATATACTTCCAAGTCCACACCATCTGGATGGTATCTTGCCAAGTACCATCCGGATTTCGCTGTACACTTTGGCAATGGCTGATTCCAATCAATGGTTCCCAGTCATTAATCTGATCACCAACTGCCTGATTCGCCAATCCATAAGGATGATCTGCATTGGGCTCATACGGTAGATCATGCTGGGCATCAATGTGCCACACCAGTAAGGTTAGTAGAACAGCGAGTGTACTTGTCTGCATAGTGGTCTTTTTTTACGTAGAGAAAACAGCCACAGCTTTGCATTTGCTGCCTGTTACCTGCATGCCCAGATGCTCACGGTAGTTGATATTTGACTTTGCCTCCCACAATTGTTAATTGAACCGTTGTCTGGAGGATCTCTTCTTCAGAGCAGGTCAGTAGATTGTTTGAAAGGATGGTAATATCAGCCAATTTTCCAGCTTCTAATGATCCCTTTATCTCCTCCTCAAATGCTGCGTATGCCGCATCAAGGGTGTAAGACTTTAAGGCTTCATATCTGCTCATGGACTGTTCGGGAATGAAAGTAAAACCATTGTCAATGCGTTTCCTGGTCACGGATGCATAATAAGATTCCAATGGATTAATATCTTCGACCGGTGCATCCGTTCCATTTGCAATGATGGCGCCTGCATCTAACAGCGATCGCCATGGATATGCTCCCTCCCGTGAGCGTTTTGGTCCCAACCTTTTTTCGACAAAAGGCGCATCAGAGGTACAGTGAATGCCCTGCATCGCAGCAATCACCCCCAACTCTTTAAATCGAGGTATGTCACTTACCGCCAGATGCTGGGCATGTTCGATGCGCCAGCGCAGATCTTGCTTCGCCTCAAGGGATCCCATCTTCCGCTCAAAAATATCCAGGACTTCGGAATTGGCGCGGTCTCCGATGGCATGGACACATAACTGAAGACCATGGTCATAAGCGAGGTCGGCTATGCGTTCTACTTCCTCGATTTCGGTGGTGTTCTGACCATAGAAGTCAGGCTTATCATCATAGGGCTCAAGTAACCAGGCTCCAAAAGCACCCAGGGCTCCATCAACCTCAGACTTGATCGCACGTACAGTGAAGAAATCTTTGCCTAATCCGATCCACGGATAGGTGGAGAGCTTACCTTGCATATCTTCCGCACTGTGGCGGATCATTGCCCAAAGGCGCACTTCCAATTTGCCTTCTTCAGCCAGTCCCTTAAAACGGTCGATCCAGGCAAAGCTTGATCCCGCATCCTGAAAGGAAGTCACACCGTTTTCGAGGCATTCTCTCTGAGCCAATTCAATGCCCTCATACCATTGCTCCAGTTTCACGGGTTCGGATAAGCTCTTGAGATACTCTTGATAGGCGCGTCTAATTAAACCCTGTGCCCTCTCTTCAAACATCCCAATGGCGTTTCCTCGGGTGTCTCGAACGATCTCGCCACCAGCAGGACTTGTTGTTTCTCTCGTTATGCCTGCGGCATCCATGGCGGCCTGATTGGCAAATGAACCATGCCCACTGGCATGGGTCAACAGCACCGGGTTGTGGGGTGAAATCTCGCTGAGTGCATCATGATAAGGATAACCATGGATGTTTTCTTCTGGCACTCGCACCCACTTTTCTTGATGCCACCCTCTTCCAATGATCCATTCACCTTTTTCACTCTCTTCGACTTTCTCACCCACCATGGCAACGATTTCCTCCCATGATCTCGAGCGCAGGAAGTTGAGATTTTGTAAGCTACTCCCCAATCCTGAAAAATGTCCGTGTGCTTCAATAAAACCGGGCATTACAAATTGGTTTTTAGCGTCGATAACCACGGTACTGTCTCCTTGATACTTTTCCAACAAGGAGGTCATACTAACTTCCAATATCCTACCGTCAGCTATAGCAATTGATGTGGCTTCAGGTTGGTCTGGGTTGAGGGTTGCCACTTCGCCATTTACAATAATCATATCAGCAACATCTGCTTGCTCACTACAGGCTATAAAAAGTAGCAGTGACAACCACCGCCAGGTTTTCGTCTTCATCTAGTTTACAATTTCAAAGCGAGGTATAAAGGAATCTGATCGAGCCATCGCCATCGCTTGATCGTACTGTTGAGGTATCGAATCTTCATAGAGTAAACACCCTCTGGATATATACGGATAAATATCGGCATAGGTCTTGACTTCATTAACACTTACCCTTCGGTTGATACTATACCGGTCGATTTGTTGGGGTTGGGAAAATCCCGAGGCCGCCAGCAGTTCAATAAAACTATGGATTGTCTCCTTATGGTAATTGGCCACTCTCTGTTTTTTATCTCTCACTTGCAAGCCGGCCACCAGCTCGGGATCTTGCGTTGCAACTCCCGTAGGACAATTGTTCTTATTGCACTGCAGAGCTTGAATACATCCGAGAGCTAACATCATGGCTCGGGCGCTATAGCAAAGGTCTGCTCCAAGGGCTAATGCTTTATACAGGTCAAACGAAGTAATAATTTTGCCGGAGGCTATGAGTTTGATGTGGTGACGCAAATTAAAGCCCATGAGGGCGTCGTGCACAAATGCAAGTCCATCGCGATAAGGCATACCTACTGAATTTGTGAACTCCAAAGGAGCGGCACCAGTGCCGCCTTCACCTCCGTCAATTGCAATAAAATCAGGATATATCTCGAGTTCAATCATGGCTTTACAGAGGGCCAAGAACTCACTCATCCACCCCACACACAGTTTAAATCCTATGGGCTTCCCTCCTGAAAGTTCTCGCAATTTGGCCACAAATTGTATCAATTCCAGCGGCGTGGTAAAAGCCGTGTGGTAAGGAGGAGAGAGTACACTCGTGCCTGGTTGGACGCCTCGGATCGCTGCAATTTCACTGGTATTTTTCTTAGCGGGCAAAATGCCACCGTGGCCTGGCTTGGCGCCTTGAGACAATTTGATTTCAATCATCTTGACCTGCTCCATGGACACGAGGTCACTAAATTTCTGCGGTGAAAAAGCACCCTTGGCTGTCCGGCACCCAAAGTAGCCTGTTCCAAATTGGTAAATGAGGTCACCACCTGGTTCTTGATGATAGGGACTGATGCCACCTTCGCCCGTGTTGTGCGCAAAGCCTCCCAGTTTCGCACCCCCATTGAGTGCAAGAATGGCATTTTTACTCAAGGATCCAAAGCTCATGGCGGAGACATTTAAGAGACTTGCTCGATAGGGCAACTTACAACCAGGCCCACCAATGATCACTCGCGGGTCCTGATTCAAAGCGGTTGGATCTAGAGACCCGATGCTGTGGTTTAGCCATTCATAACCCTCCTCATACACATCTAATTGGGTTCCGAAAGGGGCAGTATCTTGAACATCTTTGGCTCGTTGATATACGACAGAACGGTATATCCGACTGATGGGCATACCGTCAGTTTCTGATTCGATGAAGTACTGATAGATTTTAGGCCGAAGTTCTTCAAAGATGTAGCGCCCTCGACCGAGAATAGGGTAGTTGCGCATGATGGCGTGCCTGTATTGGAACATATCATAGAATCCCAGCAGCAATAAGGGTGCTAATACGACAAATGTCCACCACATCGGAGGCCAAATGTAGTACGCAATTCCCGACACCAAAATCGTGGATAAAATGGCAAATGCCACAAATTCATTTCTCATGAATCGAGTCGATGATTAGCAAGGTTGGTAGCAATGCTCAGTGCTGATAAAACTGTACTGAAAGTAGAAAATATTAGCCACAATCTAAGTAGTTGTCATCGCTGGTCTCGACATGCACTTTCATTGCGACGCGGTAAATCTGAGTACCAGACTCCGAAGCAGGAGCAACCCCGCAATAAATACCGAAATCCTGCCAATCACGTCTCCCCATCGCACATAGAAAGTAATCTCGTTACTAAGCGTTATCCTAGATTTTTTAGCCGCTGCCACACCATATTTTGTCCGGTCGGTGTAGTCCCCACGCAAATTGATGAATCCCGTTGTGCCCATGTTGGCGGCTCTAGCAATGGTTCTCCGGGTCTCGATGGCCCTTAATTTTGCAAATTGAGCATGCTGTCGATGTCCTGCGGTATTGTCCCACCAACCATCATTTGTCATCACAAAAATGGTTTCCGCACCTCTTCTAATCAATTGATTGGTATACTCTCCGAATATGGATTCAAAACATATCGGTGGTGCCACCTTCGCTTGTTGGCTTTCAAACAATGAATATTTAGTAAGCGTACGATAGCCCTGCAAGGTGCCTCCTAATTGATCGACAATGGGCTTGAGAAAGAAAAGTATCTTCCGAAATGGGAAAAACTCTGCACCCGGCACAAATAGGGATTTATAATATTCCTGCACCCCGTCAGGGCCAAGCTGAATGGCACAATTGTATTCCTCCACATAAAAAGTCTGGCCTTGACGACTGATGGACCGGGTCGTTGGTAATTTGATTGTTTCTGCATCAGACAATAATCGGTATGCACCCAGTCCCGTTACTATTTTCAAATTCGGGTACTGGGTACGAAGTCGGTCAAAAACACGAAAGTAATCGGGATACGCCAACTGATCCATATCGATCCGCGAGAAACTAGTCTCTGGTAGCACAAGGTAATCCGTAGCATCCGATAGCACAGAATCTGCTAGCTCCAGCACACGCGACGCAATGGCTTGATGGCTTTGACCAAATTTCTCATAGTGCGGTTCATAATTAGGTTGTACGACAACAACTTCGATCTCTTTTCCATCTAGGGGCAAGGCCCAGTACTTATAGAGTGAGATGCCTAGCGGTAATAAGATGCAAACAGCAAGCATCATGATTTGAGATCTGGAGAATTTGCCCCGAATCATTCGATAAACCAGAAAATTTATGGTCAGAATGAGCGCTGATCCTCCGAATACACCCGTCACATCGTACCATTGAATGGCCCAATGTATTTTAGCAAGCCCATTGCCTAAGGTCAACCAAGGCCAATACAAATCCCAATGCATATGTAGGAACTCAAAGGCGATCCAGGAACTGACAAAAGCAACCAATGCCACTCGCTCTCCAAGTTTTTTTCTAACATATTGATAGGCAAAAATGGGTAGCAACATGACCATCGCGTTCACTATATTGGCGAAGAGACCTGCTGCATAAGCTGAACTATTGGCGACCCAATAGGTCGAAAAAATGTTCCACAGCAGTAAGGTATGGTAAACGAGCAGCAGGCGCTGCTTTCGACTCATATCCTTCGATAGATCAAGGGCTTGTAGCAGGGGTACAAAACCGACGAATAGCAAGATGGTCAATGGCCATGGTGGGAAGCCCAGGCCGAGTAATAGTGCTGTGAAGGTGCCGAGCAGATAGACTTTAAATGTCGTGGGATTGCGCAAAGCCTTACGACCGATCAGGAGCAGAATACTAAGCCATCCGCTACTTAACTGAACAAGAGGCACTCTACCCCACAGCTCAGCATTTTGATGTCGGACGACCATCCATCCGGTGGTCAGTAAGAAAATCGTGACCAACGGAACTAAAAGGCCAATCCACGTCCGACGACTCATTTTACAATATCTCCGGGTTTCCAACCGGATGGCGGGCTCACAAAACCAAGGTCTCCAGCCTCATTCTCTGCGAGAAGTATCATTCCCTTTGATTCCACACCCCTAATTTTACGAGGGGCCAAGTTTGCGACCAGCACAACATTTTTACCTATCAGATGGTTTGCCTCAAATGACTGAGCGATGCCGGAAACTACGGTGCGCATTTCAAAGCCTAGGTCAACCGTGAGTTGCATCAATTTGTCTGTTTTAGCCACTTTCTCGGCTCTTACGATGGTTGCCGTTCGCAGATCCAATTTGCTGAAGTCATCAAAGCTTGCCACCGGCTTGATCGGTGAGGTCGCCTCCTCCTCTTGCTCCTCGTGAGAGGTTTCTTCTACAACCTGGAGCTTGTCAATCTGGACCTGTATTTCTTCATCGCTAATTCTGGTGAAGAGGTGCTCAGGTTTGCCAATCTGATGACCTCCCGGCAGAAGGTGGCTCCCTTCAGATAGAGCATTCATAAGCTCCACAAATTCATCTTTTTCTGTACAGGGATCAAGTCTCAGCATGGTGCGCATCCGGTCGCTGGTATGGGGTAGAAAAGGTCGGCAGGCTACACTAAGTGCCGCCACATATTGAAGGCCCAAATTCATGACTACCTTGACCGTGTCTGGATCAGTTTTGACATATTTCCAGGGTTCGTTGAGTTGCAACAATTGATTTCCAGTAGACGAGATCCCCATGAGGATTTTCAAAGCTGCTCGAAAATCAAATGACTTGATGTGTTCCCTAAAGATGTGTAGCTGATCAAAGAGGTCTAAAAGCTCGGAATCATGCCAGCTGGGCAATCCCGATTCTTGGGGAGCATTGATTGATATGCTCTCATCAAATGCCGGCACCTCCCCGTCGTAATACTTATTCGTAAGCACCATGACCCGATTGATGAAGTTGCCAAAATTATTGACCAGTTCGTTGTTGTTTGCTTCTTGAAAACCCTTCCAAGTAAAGTCACTGTCACGCTGTTCGGGCATGATCTTATACCCGTAGTATCTCAGTTCATCTTGCCGACCAGGAAACTCCTCCAAATATTCATGGATCCACACGGCCCATCCCTTGGAAGTGGAGACTTTTTTGCCCTCCAGATTTACAAACTGATTGGCTGGTACATTAATGGGCAAATTGTATCCCTCATATGCCCTTAAAATAACCGGAAAAATCAGACAGTGAAACACAATATTGTCTTTTCCGATGAAGTGAACCAGAGCGGACTCTTGGTCGCGCCAATACGGTTCCCATTGTTTGTCATTCTCTAACGCCCAGGCCTTGGTGGCGGAGATGTAGCCTATGGGAGCATCCATCCAGACATAAAGCTTTTTGCCCTCACTCCCCGCAACCTCTGAGGGAACATCCACACCCCAATTGAGATCTCGGGTTATGGCCCGTGGATGCAGACCTGCATCCAGCCAAGACTTACATTGACCAACCACATGCTTCTTCCAATCATCTGAATCATGATGATAGAGGCCATTGACCTTACCATCTAGAATATACGTTCGCAACCAATCTTCATGCTCTTCGAGGGGTAAATACCAATGTTTGGTTTTTCGCAGTATAGGAAATGCACCAGAAAGTGTTGATCGCGGTGATTTTAGGTCGGTTGGACTTAAGGAAGAGCCACAGTTTTCACATTGGTCGCCATAGGCTTCTTTGTGACCACATTTAGGGCACTCACCTATGATATATCGATCGGCAAGAAATTGACCAGTGGTCTCGTCAAAGTACTGCTCTGTTTCTTTTTCAACAAAGGCCTTATTATCATGGAGCACCCGGAAGAAGTCTTTGGAAGTCTCGTGATGTATTGGTTCGGTCGTACGATGATAGATGTCAAAAGAAATACCCATGCCTGCAAAGGCATCCTTGATCATGGTATGATAGTGATCGACGATCGCCTTGGGAGTAGTATTCTCCTTAAGCGCGCGCATAGTGATGGCAGCACCATGCTCGTCTGAACCACAGACATAAACAACATCTTTTCCGCTTAACCGAAGAAATCTTACGTACGCGTCACCCGAAAGATAAGCTCCAGCCAAATGACCGATATGCAAGGGACCATTTGCGTAGGGAAGTGCGGAGGTAACGAGATACCGTTTTGGAGGATTCATTGAGTTCTCAATGTGCTAAAACATGATAAGAAACGAATATACCAGCAATCTGGCGAAAGGCTCTTAAAACTTTTCAACATTGTGATATGGATCGGAAAAAAGCTCATTCCGCCTCGAATCAGGTCCTTTCTCAAAGAGACCGGCTAACTTCCGAAATCGTCGAATGCGACGTTCTCCTCTGGTACACCGAGATCATCAAACATCTTCAAACAAGCCTGAAGCATTAATGGGGGGCCACATAAGTAGTATTCGATTTCTTCAGGTTCGGGATGTTTTGATAAGTAATTTTCCAAGACTACCTGATGAATAAATCCCTCATATCCATCCCAATTGTCCTCCGGGAGAGGGTTTGAGAGCGCTATGTTGTACTTAAAATTATCAAACTCCTTTTCTATGTCGGTAAAATGTTTGGTATAAAACAACTCGCGCAAGGAGCGTCCACCATACCAATAGGAGACCTTGCGGTCTCTCGTTTTGAGGGTATGAAAAAGGTGAAATAAATGGCTCCGGAGTGGTGCCATCCCGGCGCCACCTCCGATGTACAACATTTCTTTCTTACTTCCGTGTTTTATGAAAAACTCGCCATAGGGTCCTGAGATGGTTACCTTGTCTCCGGGTTTGGAACCAAAAACGTAGCTTGAACAAACACCAGGGTTTACCTCCATCCAACCTCCTTTACCACCATTGGCATTGCGATCCCACGGTGGTGTCGCAATGCGAATGTTCAGCATTACGATGTTGCCTTCAGCAGGATGGTTGGCCATTGAGTAGGCTCTGAACTGAGGCTCGTCATTCTTCATTTTTAAATCCCACAACTGAAATTTGTCCCACTCTGACTTGAACTTATCATCTCCGGCCGGATCATCGGGCAAGGGTCTGATATCCATATCTTTAAAATCAACCTCAATTTTTGGTACATCAATTTGGATGTAACCACCAGACTGAAAATCAAGGGTTTCACCTTCCGGCAATTTGACGACGAATTCTTTGATGAAGCTCGCCACATTATAGTTTGAGACAACCTCGCAGTCCCATTTTTTGATGCCAAAAATCTCGTCAGGGACCCGGATCTCCATGTCTTCTCGCACTTTGACTTGACAGGCAAGGCGCATATTTTGAGCCACTTCTTTTCTGGTCAAGTGATTGAGTTCAGTGGGTAAAACATCTCCACCGCCTGAATCGACATGACATTCACACATGGCACAGGTTCCTCCACCTCCGCAAGCAGAAGGTAGGAATACATTCCTGTCTGACAGTGCTGAGAGCAGGGATGAACCAGGTGAAACGGTCAAAGTATTCTCGGGATCGCCGTTGATTGTAATCTTTACTTCGCCTTGTGGCACTAACTTGTTTCGGGCGAAGATCAACATGAATGAAAGCGCTAAAATCACCGCACTAAAAACGACGATTCCCCAAAGGATAGGTGCAAAAGACATCAGAACGATCATCAACTATCTTGCTTTAAAATTTCATTAGTTAAAATGCTGCTGGATCGATACCAAGCAAGCTCATGAAGGCCATTCCCATTAAGCCAGTTATAATAAAGGCAATGCCCAAACCCCTCAATGGGGCAGGAATATTGGAATATTTAATTTTCTCACGTATCGCAGCTAAGGCCACGATGGCTAGAAACCATCCAACGCCACCACCCAGACCAAAGGCCACCGATTCACTAAAATTATATTCTTTGGAAACCATAAAGAGTGATCCCCCAAGAATGGCACAGTTCACGGTGATGAGCGGAAGAAATATTCCCAAACTATTGTATAGTGACGGAGAGAATTTTTCAATAACCATTTCTACCAATTGCACCATGGAGGCAATCACAGCGATAAATAGAATCAATCTCAGAAACGTGAGATCTAATTTGAAGATTCCGGTTTCGCTGAGGAGAAAATTGGTGATAAGCCAGTTGATGGGCATGGTAATACCGAGTACGAAAATCACAGCCAGGCCTAATCCAAAGGCAGTCTTTACTGTTTTTGAAACCGCCAAAAATGAACACATGCCAAGGAAGTAGCTCAAGACGAGATTCTCAATGAAAGCTGCTTTGATAAATATGTTGAATAATTCCATAATTAAACTTGCTGCGTTATTTAAGAAACATCTACCAACTTCGGATTATAAGACCGATGCCACCAAATCAAAATACCAATGATGAACATGGCTGCACCCGAGAGTACCATCAAGTTGTTGTTTTGATACCAACCTAACCATCCAATACTTGTGGTATCCAACATGTAGTCTGCCGATGGTCCAATGATCTTCCATTCAAGTGGACTCCCCGCAAAAAGGCTTCCCTTGCCAAAAAGCTCTCGGATCAAAGCCACGATGATTAGGATGGCTCCGTAGCCAAGGCCATTGCCAATGCCATCCAAAAAGGATCGCCAGGGTTTATTAGCCATGGCAAATGCCTCTAAGCGCCCCATCACAATACAATTGGTAATGATCAACCCGATGAATACGGCCAGCTGTCGCGACACTTCGTAATTAACGGCCCGAAGAGTCAGCTCCACAATGGTAACCAGCGTGGCGATGATCACCAGCTGCACGATCATTCTTACTTGCTTAGGAATGCTTTTACGAAGTAGTGATGTGAACAAGCTAGAAAATGCGCAAACGAAAATCACGGCAATGGCCATGATCACGGAGGGATAAACCAACGATGTGACGGCAAGGGCAGAACAGATCCCCAACACTTGCACCGTGATCGGATTATTGTCATTTAATGGATCCGTGATGAGTTTTTTCTCCTTCGGTCCAAACAAAGGCTCGCGTTCTTTAATTTCCGGTTTTTGTACTGCTGTTTCAGCCATAGTAAGTCACGAATTATTTGGCAATCACTTAATTTTTTCAAAATAGGGTTCGTAGTACGCCAACCCTCGCTCTAGCATTTCACCCACTCCAACGCAGGTGACGGTAGCTCCACTGATCCCATCAACCTGGTAAGGTGTATCTTTTGCATTTCCTTTCACCACCGCAACCGAGGTGTAGTCACCGGAGTCATTGTAGATCTTTTTCCCTTTAAACTGGGCGGCAAAACTTGGATTGTCTTTGATCTCAGCACCTAATCCGGGGGTTTCACCAGCATGATCAAATGTGGCTCCGGCAATGGTGGTAAAGTCGCTCTCGAGAGCAATATTGCCCCAAATCTTGTCCCAAAGACCACTTCCTCGAACGCTGGTAACATAGATCTTGCCTTTAGGCGAATTATAGATGTACAGAGGAAGTCTCTGTTCGGCCAAGGGTTTCTTTTCTTCTTTCGCCAATTCTACATCTTCTGCCAATACACCCTCGACAACTTCTCCATCCATATCGATCACCACTTGTTCAATCTGTTCATCAAAGATTCTTTGCACCTCGCTGTCATCCATATCTCCCGGCTTAGTGGTGAGGTAATTATCCAATGCGGACAGGATCGCCTTTTTATTGTAGATGGCTTCGTTTCGTTCGTGAATTGGTTTAAGACCGACTGCCATCGAAGAAAGAGCTAACGCCACTACAACAGTCAGAATGGTCACAAACATGACTACGTATCTTGTACTATGCACGTTTTAATCTTTTTGAAATATTAGCTTGAAGAACATAATGATCAATCAATGGAGCAAAGGTGTTCATAAACAGAATGGCAAGCATCCAACCTTCTGGATAAGCGGGATTCAATACACGTACTATCATGCCAATAAAGCCGATTAAGAAGCCATAAATCCACTTGCCCGCATCTGTAGTTGAGGCTGTGACCGGATCGGTGGCCATAAATGCCATCGCAAAAAAGAAACTTCCTATGTAGAATTGATAATACCAGGGAACACTCATGAAAGGTGTTGCATCCCAGGCATTGAGAATCATGGCCATCGCTGCGGCTCCCAATACCATGCTCAACATGATGCGCCAACTTGCAATACCGGTAGCGATTAGAAAAATAGCCCCGAATAAGACAAACGGCTTATTTGTTTCACCGATGGATCCCGGAATCGAACCCCAGAACATTTCTCCAGCGGAATATACTTGAGTTACCGCCTCCCAGCCACCTTGAAAAGCCAAAATAAGTGGAGTCGCTCCGGTGTAGCCATCGACGACGGTGGCGGTCGCATCGAAAGTATCGGCTCCAAACCATCCAAACAATCCATTGCAGAGGTCATGCCAAAGGCCATATTCGGCGCTTGATCCCGCAGCAGTTGACTCAATACCAGAAACCCAGACTTCGTCCCCTGATATGGTAGTCGGGTAAGCAAAAAATACGAAGACCCGAGCAAGCAGCGCGATGTTCCAGATATTCATGCCGGTACCCCCAAAAGCTTCTTTGCCAATCCAAACAGCAAAAGCTACCGCAATTACGAGTATCCAGATCGGTAGATCAGGAGGCATGATCAATGGGATTAGCGCACCAGACACCAAGAATCCCTCCTCAATGCCATGACCCTTTTTCCAGGCATAATAAAATTCGATGCCTAGACCAACAAGGTGGGTCACGATGAAAATGGGAAGCAGTTTACCCAAACCGAAGAACAGCTTCAAGTGGAATCCATCAAGGAAACCCGGGTGAATTCCAAGCGCCAAGAAATGTTGATGACCAATATTGTAGGTCCCAAAAATGTAGCAAAGCTGCAGGGCAATCACGACATGCACCATAGTGCGTTTGAGGTCCATCCCATCCTTGATATGGGTGCCTCCATGTGCTACCTCATTTGGACTATATAAAAAGGTGAAAAACCCATCGTACAGAGTGTGTGCAAAGGTGCCTTTCTTTGGCTCAATACGCTTGACAAAATCTAGGAGTTTACTCATTTCCTCTTATTAATAAACTTGAAAGGTGCTATCCTTGTTCGCGCATCAATTCAAGACCTGATCTAAGTATGTGTTGTAGGGGCTGCTTTGAGGTGCAGACAAATTCACACAATGCTACATCCTCTTCGTTCAACTCATAAATGCCCAACCCTTCCATTTTTTCAAAATCCTTGGTCACGATTGCCTTCATGAGGTGTTGGGGATAAATATCCATAGGCAAAACTTGCTCGTATTGTCCGCTCATCACGAAGGCCCGCTCTTCACCATGTGTATTTGTGTTTACCTCATATTTGGTATTCTTAAATAGAAACCCAGGGAAGGTTCTGGATATACTAGGCCTCATCTTAAAAGGAAGCAACCATCCGAAGAGCTCATATTCTCGACCTTCGGGAATGATGGTGACCTGGTCATCATAAAAATTGACAAATCCATCCCGTTGTTTAGCCTTTCCAGAGAGTACATCACCAGAGATAAACCTCAGATCTCCATCTAAAGATTCCCCTTTTAGCAAGTCGGAAATCTTAGCCCCCACCTTAGTCTCCACATATCGCGGCTGGCTTAGTGCTTGGCCCGTCACTGCAATTATCCGACTCGCATCAAATCGACGATCTGTTATCAATTTACCCATGGTAATGACGTCTTGCACGCCCAAGACCCATGCTTCCTTGCCATTGCTCACTGGTGCGATATGGTGTATCTGTACACCCACGTTACCAGCTGGATGAGGCCCGGAAAACCATTGTTTTTCTGCCCCTTTACATTTGGTGAAAATGGGATTGGGAGCAGATCCATTTGCATTGAGCCCCAAGAAGACTTTGCCTTGAGTCAATTTTGTCAAGAGCTCGATTCCCTTTTCAAATGGTTTCTCTTGTCCGGTAATTATGAAGTCGAGATCAGGTGCTAAAGGTGCCGTGTCAAATGTGGATACAAAAATATTTTCCGGAACATCATCAGGATTTGCAACGATGTCGTAGGGCCTCTGCTTCAGCAATGGCCAGGCACCACTCTCCAACAGGAATTCCACCAGCTCTTCTCTCCCGATGGTTTCGAGATCGACTTGAGGCAGTTCGCGAAATTTTTGGTCTTTATCGGCCAAAATCACGACCTCTTTGATGGATCGCTTTTCTCCTCGGTTTACCTCGGCTATCTCACCACTGACTGGCGACACATATTTGATGCGTGGTCGCTTCTTGTCAAAAAAGATTTCCTCACCAGCCAGAACCTCTTGTCCCTTCTCGACCACCAATTTTGGAATCGGTGACATTCCGATAAAATTACCGGGCTGTACGGCAAAGGTATGGCCATCTGCCAATATTTTCTCTTTAGTAGCCTCTCCTTTCAAGAGGATATTGTGCCCCCTAATGAGTCGAGTGTAGGGTCCGTCAACAAAAGCTGGTGCCTTTTTGCGAAAAAATCTCTTGAAGAAATTGTCCCCCTTACCTAGCCCATTTATGCCATATCTTTTGGCTTCAAGACCAAGGAGATTCTCAGAGACAACATAGACAGCAGCCAGGAAAACCAAGGCTGCCACAATCACTAAAGTGGTACTAAAAACACCACTGGAGGAAGGGCTCTGAGCTGCGAGAAAATTGGTAGGTAAGTTGCTGAAAATAAGGATACTGAGTGAAAATTTGCAGAGTCTGATTTGCACGATTTTATCTATTTAATGGGCCCCAGAAAGCAGCCGCCCTCAAAATCACCGCAAATATATAAAGCTTTTTAGATAACCATTTCGCTTTTGAAAAGGGCTAACTATTTAGACTTTATCTAAATAAGAGACGCTTGTGAAATCTCTTGATAGCTCCTTCGCCAGCTGATCCACCCGAAAATTGCCAAGACGGTATAAAGTAAGAAAAGCATAGAGACTAGGTATATTTCGCGCAGCCAGTATACGTATACACATACCAAATCGATAACGATCCAGTAGATCCAGTTTTCGAGAACCTTCCTGGCGACCAAAAACGTAGCAATAATACTAAAAGAGGTGGTAAACGCATCGATGAACGGCAATGCAGCACCAAACTTCTGCCAGAAGAATCCTAGAATAATTGCTCCTGCGCTTCCGATCGCTAGAAATAATAAATGCCGAAGCGGTGCCACCTGATGTATGGAAGGTGAGGTAGCATCCTGTGAATGGCGCCATGAAATCCAGCCGTAAATCGACATCCCCATATAGAAGATTTGAAGCAGGGCATCGGAGTAGAGTTGGACATTGATATAGATGCTCAACAGCAGAGAAACTCCAATTAGACCGAATGGCCAACACCAGATATTCTGACGGGCGGCATAGATGACGTAGAGAATATTAAACAGCACCGCAAGCCATTGCACCCATCCAAAATCGATGGCGTACTGCAGAATCTCTTGCATTCGAGCCTAGTTTTGCTCTTCGACCGTTACCTTGAAGAAAGCTTGTGTCACAATCGGATCGGTGTTCGCAAGAATATCTACTGTCACTTCTTGAGCCCCCTCCTTATCCGTGCTGTCGTACTCTATGTCAATTTCTCCCTTTTCACCGGGCTTGATCGGTGTTCGCGGCCAGTCCAATTCTGTGCATTCACAGGCAGTGGCAAGTTCGATGATTAGGTCCGTTTTTCCGACATTGGTGAATTTGAATGTTTCTTTCTTTTTAGCACCCTGCTTGATGGTACCGAGGTCTATTTCGCTGCGTTCAAACTCGATTTTAGGTAGGCCATTAGGATCAGGTGCGGACTGACCAGTCTGAGTACCACTTTCGACACCGGCAGAGCCTGAATCAAAAGAACCACCCGTACCACCGCCCACAGCTTTCTTCTGCTTCTTCACCTCAATTTGTTGAGGTCCCTCCAAGATGGTAAATTCTGTGCGGCGATTCAGACGATGCTCTGCTTCTGTGCAGGGCACACCATTCTTACAGCGATTGATCAAGCGAGTCTCTCCATAACCTTTGGGTTTGATTCTCTTGCCATCAATCCCCTTGATGATTAGATATTGGCGTGCAGAATTAGCACGCCGTTGGGACAAGTCAATATTATAGTCATCCTCACCTCTCGAATCGGTGTGACTACTCAATTCAATGACCATTTCAGGATACTTATTCATGAGGCCAAGAATGAAATCAAGATCTCCTTCAGCATCGGGAAGAATCTGATCATCATCGAGGTCATAATAGATGTTGTTAAGTCTAATGGGTTCAAAGATGGTGTAGACTTCGGTTTCTGATCCGTCAGCACCCGTCGGTTTCGGTTTGGGTACCAACCGAAAAACACCGCGAAAGTTTTTAGACTCTCGAACACCCACCGTATTAAATTCAGCTGAATCGGGATAATAACCATCCAGTTCAGCGACGACCTTGTAAGCACGGTCAATGTCTACTGAAAATTCAAATTCACTGCCTTCTTCGTTTTTCTGGACATCAGGAAAACCTAAATCTTCCGCAATTTTCTGATACATCTTAACCGTTGCACCGGGCAGTTCTTTTTTGCCCTCCTTGCCCTCATAAACGGTCGCTAATAACTTGACGATGATGTCCTTCTTTGCAAAGGTGAATATGTCATCGCAACAGGTCTTACTTTTCACCGATCTGGTGCCATCCCGATTGCTCACTAAGAAACCACTGTCGTCATCTCCTGGTGTGAAAAAAAGATCATCGACCGATGTGTTGTAGGCCTTTCCCATGTTCTCCGGCTCGAGCAATTTGCTTCCATCCCATTCTGAGCGAAAGATATCAAAACCACCCAAGGATGGATGTCCGTCCGAACTGAAGTACAGGTACCCATCTGCAAAATTGGGAGTGATCTCATCAGCTGGGGTATTTACCCTTTCACCCAAATGTACCGGTTGGCCAAAAGAACCGTCTCTTTCAATGGGTGCATAAAATAAATCCAGGCCACCCAGGGTGCCAGGTCGGTTGGAAGAAAAGAACAGCACTTCACTGTCAAATATCTTACCCACCGAGGGGTGCTTGCAAATGAATTGTCCATTTAAGGAGCTGGCTCTTTGGGGGGCACCCCAACTACCCCCTTGCTTTTCACTGTAATAAATATCACTGACCGTTACTTCACCGCCTGTGACGATTGCCCGCGTATAGTACATGCGTTCACCATCAAGTGCAAATGAAACGTGTGAGTTGTGAAATCCGGGTCGATTGATTTTATCTGTGATTGCTTTTGACTTTCTGTAGCGACCTTTATCGTCCTTGCTCGATTTAAAGATCTTTGCATGGTAATCATCACTCTTACTACTGACTTTGATGATTTCATCATTGTCAAAGGTGACATAGTGCAAGTCCCCATCTTCATCGACCGCAGGTGAAGCCTCAGAATTACGCGTGTTTACCTTGTTACCAACAGACTCTATCAGGATATCCGGTGGCATTTTCATCGTCTGTGCCAAGTCAATGCCGATCATTTCATTTTGTACGAGTGCCTCCTTTTCGGGTGCCCGACCAGATGCCAGCAGTTTACTGAACACAGCCTGAGCCTCGGCATATTTGGTATTCTTCTTTAGCAGGCGGCCATATTCATACCAAAAGTCTGGATATAAGAGACTGGTATCTTTCTCAACAATCCGCTTATACCATCTTTCGGCTCTCTTATAATCACGCATCTTATCATGAGATATCGCAATCTTCCTAGCCAGCTCTGGGTCACGTGTCTCTTTATAGCAGTCTTCGTAGAGGTCTACAGCATTGAAGTAATCCATCCGTGCATAGGCTGTATCGGCAGCCTCCAATTTAAACCGAAGTGGAATTTCGCTTAGGGGTTGGGCCGAAAGGTATACGGATCCGATCAGCATAAAAAGCGAGCATGCATATTTTAAATTCATGATTGAGAATCTTAGAATCTTGGACAAAAAATGACGGGATCAATCTTTGGTCGTTTGTAAATTCTTCCAATGTAGGCCACAGCCAATTCAAATGCTTTATTCGGAGCTGCCAGATCCGAAACGGTCAAATCATAGCTCGCCCCTACTCTAAAGTCTTTGTAATCGACACCGAGGAGGATTTCTAATGCATCACCAACACGGTATCCTAGTCCGGCTTTGAGAACCAAGTCCTGCTCAGACATCTTATATCCCAGCATTCCCTGAGCGGAAAATTCACTGGCGGGACCTAG
Source organism: Saprospiraceae bacterium (assembly GCA_965223215.1). GTDB lineage: Bacteria > Bacteroidota > Bacteroidia > Chitinophagales > Saprospiraceae > JABDMH01. Next base: position 4,014,206 of record CBDCVZ010000010.1, read on the forward strand.
GGACTGATATAGAACGCTGGGTACCACTAAAAATTTCTCAGTGAGATCAAGATGGTAGGTGGCATAGCCGACAAATCGCCGTGGAAGTCGAGCTCCTCCCGTAGATCCCAGTACAGCATTGCGAGGATTATTGATGTGAAGCATACTAACTCCCAATCGATAAAAGGATTGCCCGGAGGTTCGGCCGGTCACGGTAATGCCACCCGAGACATCTAAGAATGTGGTGGGACTTTCTGAATCGGGCAGACGCTCTTGGGTACTGGTGATGCTACCAGCGAGGATTGCATCTTCAAATATGAATTGCTGATCCAGTGATCTGTTGAGGGTGCCTCCCTGTATTCCAACAGCAATCACCGTATTCCTTTCTTTGTCTAATGCCAAGTGATAGGCAATCGATCCGAGTGCTCCACTTTGTTTGACTGAACCAATCTGATTCGTTCCATTGGGGTCCATATACTCGGCCTGAGCCCGATCTTGTGTAAACGAGACACCAACCCCCACCCAATCCATCTCCCCAAAGCCTCTTAAGATGGGAGAATCGATATAGAAGGCCGGCGTGCTATATGTACTTGACCATTGATCGCGGTAAAGACCACCCAGTCGAAAGGAACCACTAAACGCACCAGTCAAAGCAGGATTTACGGTCAATGGTGCCAGATTAAATTGAGTGAAATGGATATCCTGGCTAAGCAGTGAGGAAGACAATAAAACTGAACATAGCCCCAAGAGACCTCTTCTGATAAATGTCATAAATTGGTAAGCGTTAGAATCGATATGTATAAGAGATGATTGTTAAATACAATATTAAAAGACTAACCCATATATATCAAAAATACCTATTATTATTTAGAACGCTTAGCGTGGAAAAAATTGCCAGGTAAAACGTTCAAAATCTCGTAAGTAAACAGTGAATAGACCTAAATAAATGCTCGTACTGGTTAGGCAGTATTCTATTTTATTGGCTTTTATGCTCCTCCCAGGACCCACTCAGGGACAATCGAAATTGATCCTGCAAGACAGTTTTCGACCCCAGCGGTTTTGGACCATTGTCGGAACTGGTGCTGCGATTTATACAGCAACCGTCATCGGACTCAATGAGACCTGGTACAAGGATCACGAAAAATCTCGCTTCCACTTCTTTAACGATTGGAAGGAATGGCAGAATATGGATAAAATGGGCCACTCCTTTACCACTTATTTTGAAAGTGAACTTTGTTATCGGGGGGCCCTCTGGACCGGCATGAATACCCGGCAGGCGATTTGGGCCGGTACCGGAGTGGCTTTGCTGCTCCAGAGCACAGTAGAGATACTTGATGGATTCTCGTCGAAATGGGGTTTTTCAATCTATGATATGGGATACAACATCGCTGGTGCCGCGCTCTTCGGGGTGCAGGAAATCATGTGGCAAGATCAACGATTTCGGTTGAAAATTTCTTCAACCCAGCGTACCTACAGCAACTCGATGATATATTCTTCCGGGGGTTCGAGCAGAAGCAGTCTAGCCAATCGGTCTGATGCACTCTTTGGAGAGGGATTTATGGAGCGCTATCTAAAAGATTATAATGCACAGACGATCTGGTTATCTTGTCACGTAAATTCACTGCTAAAGTTGAAAAAATGGCCAATTTGGTTAAACTTAGCCTTGGGTTATGGCAGTGAAAATCTTTTCGGTGGATTTCAAAATACCTGGACAGAAGATCAGGAATCCTATACTTTGAATGAAGATGATTTTCCACGATTTCGACAATGGTATCTTTCCCCTGACATAGACCTGACCAAAATCAAAACCGATAACAAATTGCTGAAGACAGCCTTACGAATTCTCAATGTCTTTAAGTTTCCGGCTCCGGCCTTAGAAGTGAATGGTCAAGGCAAATTTATTTTTCATTGGATACATCTTTGAATCGATTGCAATCCTTAACCACACAGCGTTTTCCGCATCTTGCAGTCTTAGCACTCGGTGTTGCGGCTCTATTTTCGATAGGATTTTTTCAGTCAGACGAGCACTTTCAAATTCTTGAATTTGCCGCACTAAAATTAGGGCTTATCTCGGCCGAAATGATGCCATGGGAGTACGCACACCAAATGAGATCGTCGTTGTTGCCTACCATTGCGCTCCTTCTGCATCGCACGCTTGGGTTTGCTGGCATGGATGATCCGTTTGTGGTGACAACCATTCTCCGTCTCCTCTCCGCCTCCATAAGTTTCGCTGGAATGTACTTGATCTATCTTGCCTATCGGGACAAATTTGAAAATCAACCTCACAGAAAGGTATTCAGTTACTTATCCTTCCTACTCTGGTGTAATATTTTCGTCGGAGTTCGGTTTTCGTCCGAAGGGTGGTCTGCCTCCCTCATCGTCATCGCCATAGCCTATTTTCTACTGAAAAAAGAAAGTACGAACTACTTTGTTACCGGGCTATTATTGGGGATGGCCTTTCTGTGCCGTTATCAAGTCGGAGCGATGGTACTTGGCTTCGGTTTGTGGCTCCTAATTATTCGCAAAGAAAACATCCTGAAATTGGCATCCATGGCCGGAGGTTTTTTGCTTGTATTTGCCCTAGGTGTACTCCTAGATCGTTGGTTTTATGGTGAATGGACCCTCAGCATTTGGCACTATTTAGATCAGAATATACTCCAAGATAAGATTTCTGATTTTGGTGTCGATCCATGGTTTGCCTATTTACCGATGACTCTCTTAGCATTGATTCCGCCCTACAGTTTGATCGTTGTTTTCGCACTTTTAGCGTTGGTGATCAAAAAACCGAAAAGTATGTTGGTATGGATCTTCATTCCATTCCTGCTGGTGCATAGCATGATAGGCCATAAGGAACTGCGATTTTTGTTTCCGCTACTTGGATTTGTTCCGGTAGTGGTTCTCCAAGGATATCGGTTGTGGAGCGTAAGCCGATTTAAAGGACTGATCTCTCGACTGCCCAAGGCATTTGTCGTAAAGTCATTTCATTGGATTAATAGTGCTTTACTGCTGTTCATTTGTTTTTGTCCATTGGATCGAACCACCCCACTTTATCGCGAGATCTATTATGACGTGCGGGGTCCAGCGAAGATCTATTATCGAGGCGCAGATCCCTACAAGGAGGGCCACCTCAGCTACTATAAGCGTCCTAACCTAACCGTAGAGGAGTACATCGGGCAGCAACTCAGTTTCTCTCACGATACAACATACCTGTTTGTAGGTGATAGACCACAGGTACAAGCGCCACCACCTTTCACATCTAAACCGCACTATAGTACGATCCCAAGATGGGCTTACTATTTTAATTTCAATGGTTGGATTGAACGAACCCGAGCCTGGTATCTTTACAAAGTGGAGTGACAAGAAGGAGTTAATGAATGGCACCAGCAATCCGTGCTATGGTCTTGGTGTCTCCCATGGTATAATAATGGATGCAGGGTACACCCGCCGCCTTTAGTTCTTTTGATTGTTGAATGCACCATTCAATACCGACCTCTTTTGCATCTTGGTCATTGTCCACCTTCTGAACTTCCTTAACAAATTCCTCCGGCATGTTCACATAGAACATACGCGGCAAAGATTTTAACTGATATAATCTGGTTAACGGCTTTAATCCCGGGACAATGGGTATGTTGATGTCCAATTTTCGACAGGCCTCGACATATTCAAAGTACTTCTTGTTGTCAAAAAACATTTGTGTGACGATGTAGTCACCTCCTGCCTCGATCTTCTCTTTTACATATTGTAAATCGGTTTGAAAGTTCGGAGCTTCAAAATGCTTCTCTGGATAACCCGCAACGCCAATGCAAAAATCAGTCTTAGCCCCATTTTCGATGTTGGTATCTAAGTAGTGCCCCGCATTCATATTACTAATCTGTCTCACCAAATCCACGGCATAGTTATGGCCCCCTTCTTCAGGTATGAATCGACCATCAAATTTGCGTGCATCACCACGTATGGCAAGCACATTGTTAATACTGAGAAAGTTTAGATCAATTAATGCGTTTTCCGTATCCTCTTTGGTGAAACCGCCACAGATCAGATGTGGTACTGCATCGATACCGTATCGATGCATAATTGCTGCACAGATACCTACGGTACCAGGACGTTTTCGAATGGAGGCTTTTTCATAGTAACCGTTGGCATTTTTTTTATAGACGTATTCCTCTCGATGATAGGTCACATCCACAAAGGGTGGCTTAAACTCCATGAGGGGGTCCAGGACGTCAAAAATGGATTTCATCTTGCCCCCTTTTAAAGGAGGAAGAACTTCAAAAGAGATCAACGTCTGTCCCTTGGCCTTTTCAAAATGCTCTATGACTCGCATGCTGCCTGGTTATTGAGGCGCAAATTTAGAAATTATTAGAAGTCTCGGGCCGATGATGTCGACTTGCCAATTTCGTTGCCCTTTTGGGTAATGGGTCTCTACCGCTTATTCATCCTCCTTCTTGCGCTTGAAGTCTCCCTTTTTCCAGGCTTTAAAGAATTTTGCCCAAGCAATCGGATTTAGCACGTGAATTGGTTTGGATTGTCCAAAGGAATAGTAGGAATCTGCCTGCTTGCGCAGGTAATAACCTCCAGCCTCGTAGCCATCGGCAGGTAGATTTCGCCGCAGTTTTTCCATCGAAGCCTGGGCGAGATTTGCTTCCGCCCGATCCTGAAAGTCTTCGGGCACTTCCAACGCTAAAAACTCAATCTTAAAGTGTTCGCGGCTTGGCCATGGATAAACCACTGCTGTGGGCAAGTCCAGCGTATCTTTTGTCATAATTTGATAGATCGTGTAACGCTTGGCCTCAGTGAGTGTATCTGGTATCACAAACTCTACGGTCGAATAACCGACGGATGAAAAAACTACTTTTTCACCTTTGAAGGCTACGATGGAAAAAAAGCCTTCAAAATCAGAAAAAGTACCTCGTCCAGATCGCTCCAAGAGAATGTTGGCATAAGGGAGCGGTAACAACTCGCCATCCTCTTCGGTGACCACCAATCCTGAAAACTGAATAACCTCTGCCGTATCAGACTGAGACCAGAGCGAAGTAGCGACGACCACTAAAAGGAAAAGGAAGAAGATTCGCAAGTGCATGAGCCTAAGAAATTAGCAGGTTGAAGTTAGTCAATTTATGTCAATGCAAAACGCGCTGCAGGGAGGTACAGCTCATTAGATCGCGGCCTTTAACGTGATATTAACAAGCCCGCAATAGTGGATCAATTTGCGAGATTTACGACTACTGAAGCGCCATCTCAAGCAACTCATCCATTTGATCACAATAGATGAATTTGAGGTCTTTGATAAAGTCGGCATCAATTTCAGCCACCTGCTTCTTATTGTCAGTACAGAGTAAAATCGTCTTGATGCCAGCCCGTTTGGCCGCCAGAACTTTTTCTTTGATCCCCCCTACTGGAAGGATCTTTCCTCTCAAGGTAATTTCACCAGTCATCGCTAAATAGGGCTTTAATTTTCGATCGGTGAAAATGGAGGTCAAGGCACTTAACATGGTAACTCCAGCTGAGGGTCCATCTTTGGGAATGGCTCCTTCCGGCACGTGAATGTGTATATCTTTTTTCTCAAATATGCCGGCATCGATCCCAAGTGCTTCGCTGCGTGCCTTGATAAAACTGAGCGCGGTGGTGGCACTTTCCTTCATCACATCACCAAGATTTCCTGTCAAGGTAAGTTTGCCCTTACCATCACTCAAGCTAGCCTCAATGAAGAGTATGTCGCCCCCAACACTGGTCCAGGCCAAACCAATCGCAACACCCGGCACTGGTGATACTGAGTAGGCGCCACGGTTAAATGGGGCAGGACCCAAGATAGATTCTAGATCTTGGGCTTTAACCCTCACCGTTTCCGCCTCTCCCATGGCCACTTGTTTGGCTGCGTTGCGCATGAGGCCACCGATGGTCCGACTGAGATTCCGGACTCCAGATTCTCTCGTGTGATTTTGAATCAAGGCCTTTAACGCTCCGATCCCGATCGAGATCTGCGATGCCTTAAGGCCGTGTTCTTTGCGCTGTTGCGGTATCAAATGGCGCTTGGCAATTTCAATTTTTTCTTCGGTCGAGTATCCGCTAATCTGGATGACCTCCATGCGATCGAGTAAAGCCGGCTGAATGCTTGACAAAGAGTTGGCCGTGGCAATGAACATCACCTTTGAAAGATCATACTCGACTTCCAAATAGTTATCATGGAAAGTAGAATTTTGCTCTGGATCTAGGACCTCTAACAAGGCAGAAGACGGATCACCCCGAAAATCCTTGCCCACTTTATCGATCTCATCAAGAATGAATACTGGATTTGCCGATTTGGCCTTCTTAAGAGATTGGATGATTCGCCCTGGCATGGCACCGATGTAGGTCTTACGGTGACCACGTATTTCAGATTCATCGTGCAATCCTCCCAGCGACATCCGTACGAACTTGCGTTGCAATGCATTGGCCACGGATCTACCCAAGGATGTTTTGCCAACTCCTGGGGGTCCTACCAGACATAAAATCGGAGCTTTCATATCACCTTTCAGTTTTAAGACAGCCAAATGTTCAATGATTCTCTCCTTGACTTTCTTAAGACCATAGTGATCCTTATCTAAAATCGCTTGAACCTTCTTAAGATCAAAATTATCGGGCGTATATTCATTCCATGGCAAATCCAAGAGCAGGTCCAGATAATTGAGCACGACAGAGTATTCCGCAACCTGAGGGTTTATTCTCTTTGCCTTATTGAGCTCCTTTTCAAATGCCTCTCGCACTTCCTTTGACCATTTCTTCTCCGTGGCTCGTTTTTCCAACTCCTGCAGCTCACCTTGTTGTGGACTCTGACCTAGCTCCTCTTGAATGGTCTTTAACTGTTGATTGAGAAAGTAGTCTCGTTGCTGTTTATCAATGTCTCCCCGCACCTTGGAATTAATCTCGTCTTTTAGGACCAGAATCTGCATTTCCTTCTCCATGTGCTTTAGGATCTTTTGGGCCTTTTCGGTCAAGCTTCCCAGGCGTAAAATCTCTTGCTTCTCCTCCATTCCAATGGCTAAATTGCTTGAAATGAAATCGAGCAAAAAGGTATCGCTTTGGATATTGCTCAACATCACGGAGGCCTCTGACGGTATGTTGGGTGAAAGCTTAATGATCTGCGCCGCCAAATCTCGGATCGATGAGATGATGGCATTAAAAGCCATTTGATCTTGCGGTTGAATATACTCTAGCTTGGTGATCCGACCCTCCAAAAAAGGTTCATCCTGGACGATTTGGTCAAGTGCAAAACGCGTCTTACCCTGCAGAATGGTGGTGGTGGTTCCATCGGGCATTTTGAAAAGCTTCAAGATCTTCGCCACCGTCCCAATTTGGTAGAGATCTTCCTGCGAAGGGTCCTCCACGTTCATGTTTTTTTGCGAAGTAACGGCCAATAGTCGATCTCCCTGATGTGCTTCTCGAACCGCTTTGATTGATTTATCGCGACCGATGGTGATCGGAATAATGATACCCGGAAATAAAACAGTGTTTTTTAAAGCGAGTAGCGGTACCGTTTCGGGTAGTAATAGATCACTTTGGTCCTCTTCATCTTCCTCGTTGATCGGCATGATCGGAAACATTTCGCGATCATCCTGAATATTATCGATAAATGCTATGTCTTCAAACATAATAAGTTTGCTATTTCACAATTGGGTCGAATCAACGATCCTCCCTCAATTCAACCATCTTACGTCACAATGTCACGCAGCAGCCTCTTTCGAAGTCGTAGATGATGGGGTCAATCACTGTGCCATCGCACAATACCTGTCAAAATACCGCTTTCGAAGACAGTAAGGCTCTTCAGTGTCTGATTTAGATCAAGGGATCGGACAAAAAGGCAGGCTTCCTAAAGCGCCAAGGAGGGTTCTTCGTTGCTGACCTCCACAGCCTTGCTATTGGGCAGATCCGCCACCTCATCAATCTCAACCTTGAGATTATCAATGATGAAACCTTGACGTTGAGGTGTATTTTTACCCATATAATACGCGAGAATATTCTCAACGTTGGTGTCTTCGAGTAACGTTACCCGCTCCAGTCTGATTTCTGAGCCAATGAAGTCGCCAAATTCGTCGGGAGATATCTCACCGAGACCTTTGAACCGGGTTATTTCAGCTTTCCCCCGCAGCTTTTGGACGGCTTCATCTCTTTCAGCAACGGAGTAGCAGTAATGTGTCGATTTCTTATCACGCACCCTAAACAATGGTGTCTCGAGGATGTACAAATGACCTTCTCTGACCAAATCAGGAAAAAACTGCAGGAAAAAAGTGAGTAAAAGCAACCGGATGTGCATCCCATCAACATCGGCATCGGTCGCGATTACGACATGATTGTATCGCAGGCCATCCAATCCATCTTCGATGTTCAAGGCATGCTGTAGTAGATTGAGTTCCTCATTTTGATAGACTATCTTCTTGCTTAGGCCAAAACAATTTAATGGCTTACCACGCAAGCTAAACACAGCCTGATGCTGTACATTTCTAGCTTTGGTGATTGAGCCACTTGCAGAATCCCCTTCGGTGATAAAAATGGTAGAGGCGTATTTATCCTCGGGCTTCGCCTTCTTCGAGGTCATATGAATCCGACAATCCCTAAGTTTCTTATTGTGGACATTGGCCTTCTTGGCCCTTTCATTTGCCAATTTCTTGATTCCGGCAATCTCTTTCCGTTCTCTTTCGGATTGCTGGATGCGCGCTTTCAGTTTTTCAGCTACCTCAGGCTCGCGATGGAGATAATCGTTGAGCTCCTTTTTAATGAAATTTCCGACGAAGGTCGCAATGGTAGGACGATCTGGCCCCATATTTACGCTGCCGAGCTTGGTCTTGGTCTGTGACTCAAAAACAGGCTCCTCTACCCGCACACTGATGGCGGCAATGATGCTGGCGCGGATGTCCTTGGCATCATAGTTTTTTCCATAAAATTCTCTGATGGCTTTCACGGCGCCATCCTTCAAGGCACTGAGGTGGGTGCCACCCTGTGTGGTGTACTGGCCATTTACAAAGCTGTGATATTGTTCACCGTAGTGGTTTCCGTGACTGATTGCCACCTCGATATCTTCACCCTTAATGTGAATGATCGGGTATCTCAATACTTCATTTTGGGTTCTATTTTCGAGCAGGTCCAGCAGACCGCGTTTGGATACGATGGTCTTACCATTAAACTTGATTCTCAAGCCTGTATTGAGATATGCATAGTTCCATAGCTGCCGCTCAATGTAGTCGGAATTGAACTTATAGTTCTTGAAAATCGTTTCATCCGGCTTGAAAATCACTTCCGTGCCATCTTCTTGCTTTTCTCTAATAATTCTAGTTTGGTCAGTGAGATCTCCCTTCTCGAAACAAGCTCTTTTGGACTTTCCTTCTCGCCATGCCTGCACTTGAAAATGATTTGATAGCGCATTCACAGCTTTGGTCCCCACACCATTTAATCCAACTGATTTTTGAAAAGCCCTGGAATCATATTTGCCACCAGTATTCATTTTGGAGACGCAATCGACCAGTTTGCCAAGCGGGATGCCCCTGCCATAATCGCGGATTCTCACCTCTCCTTCTTTGATTTCTACCTCGATCTTATTGCCATAACCCATGACGTATTCATCGATACAATTATCGATTACTTCTTTAACCAGCACGTAGATACCATCATCCGGAGCAGTGCCATCTCCCAGTTTTCCAATGTACATTCCGGGGCGTAAGCGGATGTGCTCCTTCCAATCCAGGGATTTTATGTTGTCTTCGTTGTAAGTTACTTTGCTCATAGCTTTGACTTGATCAGCCTCGAAATATAACGAATTCTGCTAATGTGTGATGCCGGGCCAGATGGATTGGGAATCCAGTAATACCGATGCCTCTCAGAAAGTAAAAACACAATTTGATCGGCACTTGTTACTAAAAGCGCTATTCTTTGCTGACCTTGCTCAAGGCGGGAATCATGGCCGTAGGAAAAGCAGCACTGCCATTATGGGTAAATCTGACCACAGAATTAATTGGCAGTTGGTAATGGTTCATAAAACTGGATAGGAAGGCGCTTAGATCAGCCGTTTCAATATTCCTTGAATTGGGTTTGAGATAGTAAGAAATGTGGTCAATCTTACCGGTCGTGCTCCAAAACACCTTTAGCCAAACTTTGACTCCTCGCAAATCAAAGTTGATGTGTTGTGCGTAAGTCTCCATCTCAGAGAGCATATCCATCCACTTGGAAAAAGCCAAATTCATATCATCATGGCAGACCGATAACAAGATGTCATGATAGGTTTCATAGAGCAAACTGTATTGCTCCTCGTATTCACCGATGAGAAACACCTTGGGCAATGAAAGTGTGTCGACAGATGCTTCAAGGGATAAATTCTGCGCATTAGATGTTGGCACAGCAACGATTAACGATGCAAATGCAATGACCATCACTGAGAATGTTATCCGTACCATTTTTTGTTCCAGCTATTTCAAAAATAGAAGAAATTGGCAAAGACCAATTGTCGAAAGCTTACTTCAAGGTGCATTTCAAAAAATTAACATATTAGAAATCTATTTAATATATATTTGCGTTAGCACTAGTATTATACTTATCCAAAATGTGTAATTGCTTTGATTGACAGGTTGTAGAGACTGATCTTAAAAACAAAATTATTGACCATTGGATGTGTTGTCTTTTAAAAAATCGCCGAAAACTTCGTGCCAAAATTTACAGCTATGGCCATTGACCTATTGGTTTTGTTTCTGCTAGGACTGGCTTTTGTCGCTGGGTTCCAGCGAGGTGTCCTGCCGGTTTTTTCCCTTGTACTGGCCTCTTTGATTTCGCTCCTAATTTTGGTGTGGATCCTACCTTACTATACTGATTTTTTCTTTGCCTCTCTATCAAAATCATATCACAAATACTTTGAATTTGGGACGGTTTTTCTCTTTATACTTCTTGCTGTCACCAATTTTGCACTATTAAGGCTGCTTTGGAAGAATCAATCAACCGGTCGCAACCTCCGATTGCAAAAGATGCTTGGAGGCCTTATCATGGTAGTCTTGATGATAGGCACGATACTGACATTAACTGGCTTTTTGCAGCAGGCGAATCTGGTGCAAAAGGCCCACCTAAAGGACAGTAAAAGCATGACATTTTTGAGTCCAATTAAGACGTGGGGATCCACCATTTATTTACAACTCAATGCTGCCAGAGAGCAGGTAAAGAATGGTTCTTTGCCAGCCAATCAGTGATCTGCATGCGAATCAGAAGGTGTCATGCATTTAATTGATGCCATAGTCGATCCTTCAGTTCCACCAATCCCGCTTGGGTGGCAGCACTGATGAAAGCCACATTCCAATGTGCCGGTAACTCGGCTTTGATCAGACCCGCCAACTCATCGTCAAGCAGATCGCATTTGCTGATGGCGATTACTCGTGGCTTATCCAGCAGTTCTTCATTGTATGCTTTTAGTTCGCCGATTAAAGTTTCATACTCATGCTTGATATTATCTGAATCACAGGGAATCATAAAGAGCAAGACGGCATTTCGTTCGATATGCCTTAAAAATCGAAGGCCCAAACCCTTTCCGGTGTGGGCTCCTTCAATAATCCCTGGAATGTCGGCAATCACAAAACTCTTGTTGTCTCGGTAAGAGACCATACCTAGATTGGGTCGGAGGGTGGTGAAAGCATAACTGCCAATCTTAGGCTTTGCAGCGGAAATTACCGAAAGTAAGGTAGATTTTCCAGCATTGGGAAATCCCACCAGTCCCACATCTGCCAAAACCTTAAGCTCGAGGATTTTCCAAGATTCGCTGCCTTCTTCACCTGGTTGAGCGTATCTGGGGGATTGATTGGTAGCTGACTTGAAATGAACATTCCCAAGCCCCCCTCGACCGCCTTTCAACAGTACCTTTCTTTGCTCGTGCTCGGTAACCTCAAATTCAAATTCACCATTTTCATTTCTAGCAACGGTACCTAGGGGCACTTTAAGCACCACATCACTTCCGGCAGCGCCGGTACTCATATTGGCGCCACCGGCAACACCATCTCCAGCAATCACGTGCTTCTTGTACCGCAGCGGGAGTAAGGTCCACATATTTCGATCACCTTGTAGAATAACATCTCCACCCCTGCCTCCATCACCTCCATCCGGACCGCCTTTTGGGTTCCTCCTATCCCGCTGAAAGTGAACTGATCCCGCTCCACCATGGCCGGATCGACAATGTATCTTTATGTAATCAATGAAATTGTCTTCGGCCATGATATAGACATGTGAAGATCCCGGATCATATAATAGACTCAATCAATGCTTGCAGACGCCCATAAATCATATCAATGCCTCCCATCCCATTTATTTCGAAGGCCCTTTCATCGGTAGCATAGTGTTGAAAGACGGGTGCTGTCTCTTGATTGTAGACTTTGATGCGATTGCGAATGATGTCTACGTTGGCATCATCAGCACGGCCTGAAGTCTTGGACCGATCTAAGATCCGATTGATGATCTCCTGGTCTGCGACATCAAGAGCGATTAATGCGGTAATCATCTGATCTTTACTCGCTAGATATTCGTCAAGAGCTTCGGCTTGCGGAATCGTACGGGGAAATCCATCAAAGATGAAACCAGCCGCATCTTGGTTTGCCTCGACTTTGTTTTTTAGCATGCCGATGGTGATTGAATCAGGAACCAAAGCACCGCGATCAATATAGCTCTTTGCCTCCACACCAAGCCGGGTCTTATGGCCAATTTCATATCGAAAAAGATCTCCGGTCGAAATGTGGATCAAATTGTATGCATCGGCAAGCTTCTTGGCCTGTGTACCCTTGCCAGAACCGGGTGGGCCAAAAAGTATCAGATTAATCATAGAAACAAAGTCTGCTTTTTGAGAAAAGGCCCGTAAGATACCAACTTTAGGATAATTGAAATAGTGGATCAAATCTGACCATTAACCCACTCTGAGATTAACTCTGCCATGACATCATCGCTGCCTTCACATTGGGAGCAAGGCGCTCCTGCTGTCCTCTAAAAGGAGCTCGTCAATTTGTAATTTAGCTTTGCGGATCTACCCTCAACGTACCACGCATAATGGCTCCATGTCCGGGGAAAGTGCATACAAAAGTGTAGTTGCCTGGAGTGGAGGGTGCCGTGAAGTAAATGATGTCGGAGGCGCCAGGTTCCAGTAAACTGGTATGATACAACACGGCGTCCAGGTCTGGAACATAACCTTTTTCCTGCCCAACTAAGCCGAGATCTATAGCCGCCTGACTCACTTCATCAGCGGTGCCAGGCTTTACGATCAATAAGTTGTGCATCATGTCGTCTGGGTTGTTAAAGACCCACTTGATTTTAGCTCCAGCCTTAACGGCCAGTTCCTTTTGATCATATTGCATGCCGGGAAGTGTGCCAATGGTAACCGTTTGATCTGGACCATCAAACCAGATGCCTGGCATTTCCGTGATCCTTTTCGATGACTTGACATCCACCCCTTTAAAGACAGTCGTGGCATTGACCTCACTTGTCGCGATGCGATCGCCATCTGGGAGTTGATTGATCGTGTAGTAACCCTTTGTATGTAGCATTGATTGTCCGCCCTTGCTTCTAACACCCGTACAGGAGATCTCGTTGACGTAGCCCATTCTCAGGCCTTCCACATAAAGACGTGCACTCAATCCATCTTGAGCTACTTCCACTTTAAATATGGTCCTGGTTTGCGCATCAATGACTGGACTACCATAAAGATGATGATATTTGTAGGTGAAATCCTGAATGGCGTATGATTCTGGATCGGAAGCCGACCTGCGATCCACTTCCTCGGTAAACTCGATCAGAAAACCATCGGATTGCACCTTAACGGTGCGCATTTCGAACGGTGTTTTTCCAGTCCATACCAGCCTTTCCAATCCAAACGGCTTTAATCCTGTGGATGCCCAACCACGATTTGTCATACCTGCATATAAACTTCCATCGGGACCCAATTCCATACGCAATAGACCGGAGGCAAACCCTTCTCTAAAGGGGAAACAGATTCCTTGATAGACGCCATTGACCTTTTCTTGAAAAACCCTCATGATCTTGCTATGCCCCTGATCTCCTACGAGCAATTGACCTTCAAAGGGACCAAAATCCGGTGGTATGACTTTGATGTCGGAGGTGGAAATGCCCATTAACGTGTGAGGAAACCAAACGGAAGGAGCCTTTAAGGCAGGTATTTCCTTAGCATAGTCATATAGTGTAAGTCCTTTTGTATCATCGATTTCTGACATTTTCAAGTCAATTGGTGAACCTGCTTCTCCCGACCATTTCAATCCCTCAGGATGACCCACAAAGTCACCCTTTTCGATATGAGTCATGCGCCCAGATCCTACCCAATCGCCTTGATTTTCGGTGTAGAAGAGATCTCCATTTGCATTCAATCCCATTCCAGCCGGAGACCGCATACCAGTGGCTATCGGAGTCATATCCCCATCTTCCGATATTTTCAACATCCATCCTCTCCATTTTGACAGGCTGGCACCCCGACCTACCCAGCCGAGGTTTAGTGCTACCATCATGTCTCCATCGGGTAAAAACAGGGGTCCATAGGAGTATTCATGATAGTTGCCGACTAGATCCCAAGTGTATATGTTTTCAAAAAGGTCAGCTTGTCCATCTCCATCACGATCACTGATCTTTGTCAACTCTCCTCGCTGGGCGCAATAGAACGAACCGTTTCGATAGGCAAGGCCCAGGGGTTCATGAAGGCCATGAGCAAACCGGGTAAAGGTAGGATTAGAGCCAGCTGGATTCGAAATTAACCAAATCTCACCCCGCCGGGTGCACACACCCAGTTTACCCTGGTCATCAAAGGCCAACCCCCCAACTTCCAAGATGATGTCTTCAGGCACTTTGATCGTCTCGATCCGGTAGTAAGCAGCCTCATGGGCACCTATGCTCTGGCCCGACACCGAATAAACCAATGATGATAGTAAAATCACCAGGGGAAAACGAAACTCCAACATCATACTTCTTACCATATTATCTCATACTCAATTTTGGGATCGGTTGATTCTGCAACTTGGGCGACTAACTCTTCACCCCCCTCAATTTTTCTGGTCCTCACATTAGAATCTGTATCTACATAGTATGCTCCACCGATGCTGTAAAGACCATTGTCTAACTTTGCGATCCGATCAGCCACACCGATTCGATGCCAAACCGAACCTGCCGCATCACCCTGCAACTTTATGATTCTTTGCAGTCGGCCCTCCTTCGTAGGTCTGATTAGATCGTCAATAAAGACCGTACCTAAGACATATTGAAAGTGCGGTCTTCCTTCTTGGTCCAATTCGTATCCTCGATAGTCAAATGCCTCTGGTCTGTATTGAGGCCAACTAACTTGTTCGCTTGAGAGCTGTGCCAAGGAGATACCATTGGAGAACTCAGTCGCCGCATTCATGGGTTCTGTCAGTTGCGTAGCTCCGCGGTTGCGCCACATGGCCGTGACATCAGCAAATTGACCTCGCCAGGATTTAATGAGGGCACCATTTGCTAAGTTGTAGCTAAAATGCACCCCAGCCGGATCTCCAACTGAGATTGAATGTGTTGTTTTGATGGAACCATGATCTACAAAGCCACGAATCAATTCTGGTCTACCATCCGGTTTCACCGTGATGGGTGGCTTAGCCCTATCTGCCTTAACCCATTCGGGGATGGTCACATTTGAGGCCAGTGATCGTCTGGAGATTTGCGGCCCCTCATAATAAATTTGAATTGTGGCACTCCAAACCTCCTGGTAAAAACTCAGCTGTAGGTCGTGCACTCCCGCTTCCAGATGTACGATACCCCGCTCCGTTCCCGAACCCGGCTCACCTTCATTTGCAACCACCAAACTAGAATCAATCATGAGGTTGCCACCATCGTCTATTGAGGTCTCAAACAGGTAATCACCGCCTTTTTTGACTTGAAGCTTTCCTGTGTAGACCACACCGTAATGATCCGCTTGATCTGTCACCTCTTTCGGATCAAACCGTGAAGCCGAGCCAGATTTGACCGGTGTTAACGTATCCCAATCGGGGATATAATCCCACTCGCCATGGTACAGTGCGTAGGTAAGATCTGTCAGTTCCAAGGTATCTGTCGCGTACATTTTGTACTGTATGTTCCTGAAGGCCACCGGTCCATGATCTCCTTGAAGCATTAATGGACCCAGAGCGCTTTCATCATCAAACGAAGCTGCTCGCGTAGGTCCAGATAAGGTTACGTTTTCATGTATGCGAAATCCATTCAGGTCAACAAATTCAAATCTTGCATCTTTGACCTTCTTTCCGGACGCATTAAATCTTGGTGCTCGAAAAAGAACATGAAAATGCTGCCATAACCCAGGGCATTTAGCAGCATTTACCTTTGGTTTGAAACCTTCAAAACCCTGTTGACCGTCGGCACGTGACGGATCCCATCGTTGATATATGCCACCCATGTCACTAAAGCTGACTGGGTCCTTCATCCAACTATCGAACAATTGAACCTCATAGCGACCCTGCAGGTAGATCCCTGAATTTGATCCCTTGGGCATCATAACCTCGATGTGCAGCTCCAGATCTCCATGCTCCAGCTGGGTCATTAGATTGCCATTAGCATCCTCTTGAACCATGTTAGCTAGCACCCCGGTCCCTGGCTGTATAGATAGGTTATGGCGTTGATTAAGATCACATGTAGCATCACCGGCAATTTGCCAGTTTTTGGTAGGATTTTGAAATGTGGAAAGATCATCAAGACTTACTTCTTTAAATGGCAAAATCTCTGGCACAGCATCTGCCTTCATCTCCTCACTCTCCGCTCCTTGCTTTTCATTCACTTGACAACCCAGCAAAATCGAAACTGCCAGAATAGTCATTACGACTCTTACCATTGAAAATTCTCTTGATTTGAAATGGGCTGGAAAATACTAAAATTCGGGCGTTTGAAACGCCCACCCAAAACGTAACATCTGTGAAGATTCGCTCCTCTCCGGAACAAATAAAAAGCACTAATTCAGCGGCCGATTCATTGGCCAAGTCGTGGATACCCTAACCACCCTGCGTTGCTTCATGAATAAATTAGAGCAATTAATCTGTTGGGGTACAGCTCACAACAAATAACTATCGAAAGAGTAGGAATGTTATTTGAGCTTAGGGAATCCGCTTATGCTACTGCCTTTTTATTAGGTCTAGTCAGGTGTGTATGCCCATACAAATGTTTTCCTCCCTCAGTGTCAGGCCATACAGTTGAAAAAAGTTATTGCCGATATTTTTTAAACCAGGCCAGGATGTGATCAATCTTCGTAATCAACTGACTGGGTCGATTTGCAATTAAGTGATATGCACCCGGAACCTCAACCAAAGCTGTTTCTATCCCTCGAATTTTAAGGGCGTGATAAAGCTGCTTTGCTTCTGAAAGGGGAGTTCTTAGATCAGCTGTACCTACCATCACGAGTGTGGGAGTTTGAATATTACCCACTAACGAAACGGGTGAAAAATTCATATAGGTCTCGATGTTTTCCCAAGGCTGACCGGGATACCTCGAATGTGCATAACCAAAATAATTATCTGCCGTTAGGGTTTTACTGATCCAATTCATGACGGGCTTAATGACCGCTGCTGAGCGAAAACGATTGTTTTTACCAATCATCCAGGCGCTCATGATCCCACCTGCACTACCACCCGTTACAAAGAGACTATCTTCCGCAATGTATCCTGTCTCGATCATAGCATCGACCCCGTCCATTACGTCATTGTAGTCCTCACCCGGATAATTGTGATAAAGTAAATTTCCAAATTCTTCACCATAGCTCGTGCTTCCCCTTGGATTTGGATAAAATACTACGAAGCCAGCGGACGCGTAGAGCTGCATCTCTGGAGAAAATCGATCTCCATAATTGGATATTGGCCCACCGTGATTTTCGACCAGGAGCGGGTATTTTTCCGCTGCATTAAAAAAGGGAGGCTTCACGATCCAGCCCTGAATATCGCGACCATCAAAGGTTGACTTATACCAGATTTCTTCGACCTGGCCAAGGGTTCGAAATGGCAAGAGGTCGTCATTTAACTGCATCACCAAACTGCTTTCTTCGTCGGATTCCGAAAGCAGTGCGAGCTCTGATGGATGGTAAGGGGTCGTTTTTGTAAATGCAATGGCTCCACTCCTTGATACAGAAAAGGATCCTCCGCCATATGGCCGTGCTACCCCCGTACCTCCAAGGTCATCAGCTAGTTTCTTTGTATCACCAGTCAATGAGACTCGGCCTATTTTTGTATTGCCAAATTCATCGTACTGAAAATAAATCGATTGATCATCCGAAGACCACTGTGGACTTGAAACACTTCGATCCAGGCCTGTTACCAGCTCCCTTTTGTTACCGCCATCCCAATCCATAATGTACAGCTTCGTGAGTTGATATGTTTGCACTCGATCGTCGAATCCCAGATAAGCAATCCGACTACCATCAGTGGATGCGATGGCCGAGTGGTCAGGTCCTTGCCTATTGGTCAAGGCCTGAATTTTACCATCTGCTACAGTGACCAGGTACAATTCCGAATTTCGAAAGTCGAGTGCGGCATTGTCGTTGCGATTCCCTGAAATCACTAAGTGTGATCCATTGTTCACCCATTGGGGTGTCCCCGAGTGGTTAAAATCTCCGTTGGTTAGCTGTCGTGGTGATCCACCCATGGCTGAAACCACAAAAAGATGTCGATAACCAGGTTCGAGATATCCAGTGCCATCGGCTTCATGTTTCAACCTTGTAATTACTTTGGGATGATCCGCCCAGTGTGCACCCTTGGGTTTCGGGGGTGGAGCGACGAGGGAGGGTTCAGAATCGGGAGCAAGCATCGTGAAGGCCAGGTGCTTGCCGTCTGGTGACCAACTCAACCCTGCGGGAGATCTTTCCAATTGTGTGATTCTCGCGGTTACTCCAGAATTTTGCCAATACATGAATATTTCAGAACCCTGATCTGTACGGCTGGTATAGGCAATGCGATCACCACTGGGTGACCACCGCGGATTTCCTTCGGAGACGTCAGCAGAGGTTAGTTTTTGGTGCCGACTGCCATCGGAATTGATGATCCACAACCGTGATTGTCGACGATCATTCATGATATCCATACCACGGCGCACGTAAACGATCTCCTTCCCAGAAGGTGAAATCTGAGGATCATCTACCCACTCAAGTGCAAATACATCAAGATTAGAAAATGCCGGCCAATCTTGAGCATAAGAGAAAGTCGATACCGCAAGGATCGTAAGAAGTATTGTCCACCTGCTATTCATAATCAACCAATTTTTATGTTTTTAAGTACGACTGTGCTCCCACTGATTTGGCAGGGTAAATCCCTTCGAAAAAATTAGGAAGTAAATCACCTGAACATTTTTCTGACTTTTTCCAAAAATGATTATTCTGACATCAAAAGAGGAAAGAAGTCGCCCTGCATTTTTTTGCCTTTCGGAATAACAGGTACGCCTTGTAAAGGTGGATCATTGGACAGTGAAGTTGTTCCCTCCCTAAAAACATTTAGCACAAAGGCTCGTCTTGATCTTGAGGACGTATTAGCAGCACTTCCATGCACCATGAGGGGGTGATGAAATGTCCCGTACCCTGCTTTCATTTCTGCAAACACGGGATGCTTTAATTGTTCTTTCTGCTCAGGTGTCAGGAATTGGGTCAAACCATCCATATCTCCGGCTAGCTCGGGCTTATCTAGTAATCCCCAGCGATGGCTACCAGGGATATATTGCAAACAACCATTTGATTGATCAGCATCATCCAAGCCAACCCAGCAGGTAAGATGTGCCATCGGACCAGTTCGGGTCCAGTAGCTGTAATCTTGATGCCAGGCGACGTTGCCTCCATGGTTGGCAGGTTTACAAAATAATTGGTCATGCCAAAATCGAACACCACCGCCCAACAACTGCTTAGCTGCCATTCGAAATCTAGGGCTCCAGAGCACATCGTGAAATCCAGGTTTAATTCGCCAGTGACCTAAAGCATGAAACACTATTTTATTGGGGTCGGTCGACTCATTGCTGTGATATTCATGAAATAATTTATTTCCTGGATAGTCAGGATTCACTAAATCTTGCAACTCCGTACGCAATTGTTCGATTTGGCTGTTTTCCAAGATTTTGATACCGGACAAGTATCCATGCTCATGAAAAAAATCAACTTGCTCATCTGTCAGTCGGTATTGATCCCATTCTCCTTCTGAGGTAGGTTCACTAAAGAGCGTACTGACAAGATGATGCTCCTTGGATAGGTCTTGAATTTGAATCGACATTCTGATTTCTGTTTTTAAGTCTTTCTATGTTTGGTTGAATTATGCTAAAACATCGTTGACAACATGGCCATGAACATCGGTCAGCCGGTAACGCCTACCCTGATGCTTGAAAATTAATTTTTCGTGGTCAATGCCTAGTAGATGCAAAAGGGTGGCTTGAAAATCATGAACATGCACAGGATCCTTAACGATGTTGTAGGAAAAGTCGTCCGTTTCACCATAACTAAATCCGGCCTTTACACCAGCTCCCGCCATCCACATCGTGAAACATCTGGGATGATGATCGCGACCATAGTTGTCTACGGTTAATTTACCCTGCGAATAGACGGTTCGGCCAAATTCACCTCCCCAAATCACGAGGGTGTCTTCTAATAGTCCGCGATCTTTTAGATCTCGCAACAAAGCCGCGGTAGCTTGATCTGTGCTTTTTGCTTGATTTTTAATACCAGCTGGCAGAAAGGTATGCTGATCCCAACCCTGATGATACAGTTGAACAAATCGGACATCCTTTTCCAGCAATTTTCTCGCCAGCAGACAATTGGCTGCATAGGTCCCAGGATCGCGGCTATCAGGGCCATAAGCATCATAGACCTGAGCAGATTCTCCAGACATATCCGTTACTTCAGGTACCGAGGTCTGCATTCTGAATGCCATTTCATATTGAGCAATCCGCTCACTGATGTTGGGATCATGGTAAGTCTCTTCCTGCAGTTGATTTAATTTCTTTAGATAATCCAACATACTTCGACGGTCACTCCGTTGGTACCCCTTGGGGTCATTCAAGAAGAGAACGGGGTCCTTCCCTGACCTAAATTGAACACCCTGATATCGGGTTGGCAAAAATCCGTTGCCCCACAGTCGAGCATATAAAGGCTGGCCCCCAGCATTTTTAGAAACCAAAACGATAAAACTCGGTAAGTTGTCATTAAGACTACCCAGACCATAACTGACCCAAGCACCAATTGATGGACGTCCAGCAATTTGGTGTCCACTTTGGAAAAATGTAATGGCGGGATCGTGGTTGATGGCTTCCGTATACATTGTCTTTATCAAACACAAATCATCAACGATCTGAGCTGTATGTGGAAACAATTCACTTACCCACGCTCCTGACTGTCCGTACTGTTTGAAATCAAACCTTGAAGCGGCAATGGGAATGGAAGACTGACCTGCACTCATACCCGTGAGTCGCTGACCTTTTCGTACGGAATCCGGCAATTGACTTCCATGCATTTCATGTAGCATTGGCTTGTAATCAAAGAGGTCAAGTTGTGAAGGTCCACCACTCATGAACAGATAGACAATGCGCTTCGCTTTAGGGGCTACCTGTGGAAACCTCCAAGAGACGTCTTTCATCAAATCATCGGCTCCTCGCAAACGATCCAACCCCAGTAGAGATCCCAACGCCATTGCTCCTAATCCAAGGGAACCGCGAGTGAGAAATGCCCGACGCTGCTTTTGCAAGCTCATTTTTTTGAAATCAAGGTTGTCCATTAGCGCTTTATTAGGGATGCGTCCATATTCATCATGGTGCTTGCGACCACGGTATTGGCAGCCAATAGCACTTTTTCTTTCGATTCGACTTTTGTCAGTCCAGTGGAGAGCCACCCTTCCATTTTTTCAGGGGCGGCCCTGAATTTCTTGACCTCTAAACTTTGCAGTTCATTGAGCAGGGTTACCTCCTCACTGGTGGGTTTCCTTCCAGTCAATTGCACAAAAGCCAACGACAGACCCTTGTCTTTGTCTTTAGAGATTTGTGCGCCTAGCACCCTTGCTGCCTCAATAAAAGTAGGATCGTTCATTAAGATTAGAGCTTGCAAGGGGGTCGTCGTCTTTTGTCGGCGCGGTTGACACTCATTGCGGTCAGGTGCATCAAAAGTCGATTGGGTGGGATGCGGAACACTTCGCTTCCAAATGGTATAGAGACTGCGACGATAAACCTGTTCTCGAGTGGGTGCCAAATATTTCCCGCCATTGACTTTCCAAAGATTTTCTGGTTGGTAGGGATAAACACTAACCCCTCCAATCTGCTCATTCAGTAACCCACTTGCAAACAAGGCCTGATCTCTCAGCATTTCAGCAGCTAATCGCTCCGAGGGGCCACGAGCATACCATTCATTATCGGGATCTTGGACTAAGCGGTCAGCACTGGCAATAGAAGACTGCTGATAAGTCCTTGACAACACAATTTTCTTGAGCAGTGCCTTAACATCCCACCCTGAGGACTGAAAATAGTGGGCCAACCAGTCCAATAATTTCGGATGCGTCGGCAATGATCCCTGATTACCAAAATCTTCTGCGGTTTGCACAATGCCATGACCCATTAGCAATTGCCAATATCGATTAACGGCCACCCTTGCAGTGAGTGGGTGAGTGGGGTCAAAGAGCCATTTCGCGAGCCCCAATCGATTTCGAGGCAGATTTGCCTTCATGGTCGATAATGAAGCTGGAACATCGGGTTTGACCTCATGCTTATAAACATTATACTGGCCCCGATCAAGCACGAAAGTGGGTCGCCGCTCGGCCATTTCTTCCATGACCATCAGCTCAGGTACGGTATCGAGCACCTCTGCCTTCTTTACCAGCCACCTTCTCAATTCTTCTTGCTGGGCACGCCACTCCTGATTTTGGGTGGCTGTGTAATACGCTTTCCAAAGGTCTTTGTCTATAGAGGCAGACTGACCATTCACCGCAGTTCGACACAAGCTCGAAAAATGAAGTGGATCATATAATTGGATCGCCTCCATTTCAGTCAAAGCTCGGTTGAAGACCATGACGTCATCAATGGTGGCACCTTTTACACCGATGCCTCTCCACCTGGCTCCGAGTTGTAGTCCCGGTTCTTTTTTGCGGTTGAATAAGATGCTTTTGTAAAGATTATCGACTTTGGTCTTACCAGTTTGCTTTCTTCCATTAATATATAATTGAAGACCCTCTGCTTTTCCCAATCCATCATAGGCGAAAACAATTTGGATCCATTCATTTTTCGGCACGTGATCTACGTATTTGACAATGGCATTATTAGGTGTGGTACGTGCTAAAAGTAGTTCGAATCGATCATCCTTGAGTGCGAGGTGATAGCCTCTAAAATTATACAACGCAGCCCCATCACCCTTATGAAAAATCACGCCGTCGCTTAGGGTTTCTGGAAGATTTATCCAGAGTGCCACTGAAAATGCATCGTGTCGATCAAAAATACCGACATCACCCAAGTCCAACCACGCATCTCCATCGAGTCGAAGACCTGCACCTTTCCTTCCATTTTGATATTTCGCTGGGATATCCTCTGAAATAAACTGTTGACGCATCACACCTGCGCGGCCTGGTACTAAGCGGTTGTTGGTATGTCGATCTAAAGGAAAATGGGCGATTAATCCTGCTGGCAATTTCTTAGCTGCAATCTTATGGCGCTCACGGGTCATCCAAGATTCAAATCTTTCATTTTCTGCGGACGCAGCCATCGCATTTTCCAATCCATCCATCTTTTGATCTAGGTAATCTACGATTGAATCCACTTTCTCATCGGTCAGGAGAAGGGTCGGTACCGGCATAGCGTTTGAGAAGTCGATCTGACCTGCTTCATTGATTTGATTGAAAAAACTGAATAACTGGTAGTATTCCTCTTGTGAAACCGGATCGTACTTATGATCATGACAGCGAGCGCATCCCAAAGTCAAGCCAAGAAAGGCCGTACCCAAGGTGTTAGTTCGATCAGCCACATACTCCACCCTGAACTCTTCATCGACGATGCCACCTTCCATGTTTTGTTGATGATTGCGATTAAAACCCGTTGCAATGATTTGTTCCCGCGTGGGATTTGGCAACAGATCACCAGCCAGCTGCCAGGTCACAAACTGATCGTACGGCATATTTTCATTGAGTGCCTTAATCACCCAGTCGCGCCACGGTGACATATCACGATATCGATCAACCGTGTAACCATGGGTATCAGCATAACGTGCCAAATCCAACCAATCGACTGCCATACGCTCACCATACGTTGGATTAGACAGCATCTCTTCCACGACTCGTTCAAAAGCTTGAGGACTGGAATCCGCCAGGAAGGACTCTATTTGGTCGACCGTTGGCGGAATTCCGGTGAGATCGAATGCAACTCGTCGCAATAGGATCTCTTTGGTAGCTGGTGGAGAAGGTTTCATGCCCCGCATATCCAGTGCCTCCAACACAAATAAATCAATCGGGTTATCACTCCAGTCCTCATCATTTACTTTTGGTAAAGGAGGCGTCTGCGGAGGTGTAAAAGCCCAGTGCGGTTTGTATTCAGCTCCCTGATCAATCCATTTGATGAGCAATGCTTTCTCATGCGTATTTAGGCTGAGATTTGACTCGGGTGGAGGCATGATCATCTCTTGGTCCTCACTCAATATCCTTAAGACCATTTGACTTTGGTTGGGGCTCCCAGCTTTAATCGCTCTTTTGCCAGGGTTGTCCGGTAATTCACCAAAGGCTGCAGCAGGTAAATCTAACCGAAGACCCGCCTCACGTTTGGCATCATCAGGTCCATGACAGGCAAAGCAACGATCCGATAGGATAGGCTTAATCTCACTACTATAATCAACAGGTCCATCTAAGCCCGCCAATACTTCCTTCAGATCATCCGAATAGTTGGTTTGGCAGGAGGTCATCACCATTGCGGCTAGGATGGCTCCGAATATGATGCGTGCAAAATGATTAAATAGGAACGGATATCTTGGCATCGTGAGTCAGTCGTCTCCTAAAATTAAAGAAATCAATAAATACGTGATCGCAAAAGAATCAATCGATCAAAACCACTCAGATCTCAATTCTCAAAGTACTGAAAACGCAATGAATCCGGCCTTAAAAGGACGGGGACGAATGGATGGACTCGAATGATCGCTTTTATCGAGACGGCAGCCATGAACAATTATGTTTTTTGCTTGTATGCCAGGACATCGATTTTTCAAATTGTACTACCTTTGCACTTCAGATTTTATCAACGTCAAAACCATAGATTTTTTTTGCGGTTGGTAGGAATCTTTTTATTGACATCTTTGAGCCGAAGTGGCGGAACTGGTAGATCTACCTCCGCAGTGCTACGGTAGACAGGCGCGCTGGTTCTTACCACCGCCCACCAGATCTTTACAGAGGTAGAGATCATTTTATTGACATCTTTGAGCCGAAGTGGCGGAACTGGTAGACGCGCTGGATTCAAAATCCAGTGTCAGCAATGACGTGTGGGTTCGAGTCCCACCTTCGGTACTAAATTGGGGCCCTTGAGAGGGCCTTTTTTTATTGAGCAATCAAAGGAAAAAGGCACAACTCGATGAAGTCTCACTAAAAAAGCACCAACTCAAAGATGAGCCGGTGCTAGATTCCCTTAGATGGATCAGTATTCGACCTCTTTTCCCTCCTCGGGTATCAGATCAAATCTGGTTTCACGACAGTAAAAACTGTGTGACTCTTCTACTGAGGTATTCATTGATAGACAAGATCTCCAACAGCCCTCAGCTTGGGGCTTCACAATTCTAAGTAAAAAGAGGTAAGATCCAAATTTAACAGGATGATTTCATTTCATTCTTTGCTCAGGGGTACGGTGAGATGATTTCAGTGGAAGAAATAAGCCAATGGATACCATGGGCTCATCGCATGATCGCAATAAGAACTTGCCTGCGCTAGGGTATTTCGACAATCCACTGGATCGTACTCGAAGTCAGATTATTCACTATTTTTATTTCATGCCTGTCCATCGACTTCAATTTACATTATTTGCCTGCCTGCTGATCCTTTTGGCTTCTTGTCACAATGGACTACCGGTTCAAATCGAAGACGAACTGGCACAACTACCAGAAACCGTCGATTTTAATTTTCACGTCAAACCAATTTTATCTGATCGGTGTTTCGCATGCCACGGACCAGATGCTCAAAAACGCGAAGCAGATCTTAGACTCGATATTGCCGACCATGCCTATGCCATGTTGGAAAGTGGGAAAAAAGCAATCGTCCCAGGTAATTTGACTCAAAGTGAGTTGGTACAACGACTATTGTCATCAGATCCTGAGTATCAAATGCCTCCGTCTGAGTCCAATTTAGTTCTTACTGCCAGAGAAAAAGCAACCCTGATCAAATGGGTGCAGCAAGGTGCTGAGTTCAAGCCTCATTGGGCTTTCTCCAGGCCCGGGCAAATCGAAATACCTTCCGACGACTCAGGTTGGGCACGAAATGAGATTGACCATTTTATATTGGCAAAGCTTAAGGAAAACGATATTCATCCGTCACCAGTAGCTGAAAGGGAGCAATTGATTCGACGATTGTATTTCGATTTAACCGGATTGCCACCTTCGCTCTCGGACTTAGATGAGTGGTTGGGTAAAGAGGACTTCTACAGTGATCTGGTTGAACATCTCTTGCAAAATCCGGCTTACGGTGAGCGTCTCGCTGCCCATTGGTTGGATGTAGCGAGATTTGCTGATTCTGAAGGTTATCTCGATGATTTTCATCATACTTTTTGGCCTTATCGCGACTGGGTGATCAAGGCCTTCAATGAAAATTTACCTTATGATGAATTCATTCTTTGGCAGTTAGGTGGAGATCAAATGCCAAAGGCAACTACGGAGCAAAAACTCGCCACTGCTTTCAATCGACACCACAAGCAAAATTCAGAGGGTGGGGTGATACCGGAAGAATTTAGAGTGGATTATGTTGCCGACCGTACCAATACCGTCGGAGCAGCTTTTATGGCCCTGACCATCGGCTGCGCACGATGTCATGATCACAAATATGATCCACTGAGTCAGGAAAACTATTACGAGTTATTTGGCTTTTTCAATTCTACCATTGAGCGTGGTGATGGGATATTTAGTCTAAATGCGATCGAGAAAGGAGATCGGATCCCAAATAAATATTCCATGAATGCAGGACCAGTCTTGGCATTGCCCAGTGCAGAGGTGGAAGAAATCAGAGATTATTTGCTGCAAGAAATCGAGACTAAAGAGAGAGAGATCAAAGACCATGCGGCCAAAAACGAGAGCGCCTTTAAGAAGTGGCTTTCCATGACAACTACCAGTCAACCGATGAAGTCCGCGATTAAGGAGAGTACAGTGTCGCATTTGACCTTTGATGATATGGCAAATGGTACTACTTCTGACCTTACTCCAGGATCCAAGGCAGCAAAATACAGTGGAAGCATCGCTGCTGTTCCAGGTTATCGAGGCAAAGCTGTACAGAGCAATGCACATGGCCAGTTGGTGGCGGAGGGCAAAAAGTCTGCTTTCGAACGCAATCAGCCCTTCACCATAAGTTTTTGGATTCAGACACCTAAATTATTTGAGGAAGCCCATGTATTGTACAATGGTAATGATCGCATTCAAGGGTATCGGGGTTGGGACATCATGCTTGATAGCAATCGCGTCCATTTTCGATTAAATCATGCCCATCCTTATCAGTCAATCGACATCTTTGACGCTGCCGAGCTACCTGTCAATGAATGGGTGCACTACGTTTGGACCTACGATGGTTCAAGCGATGCGGATGGTATGCAGGTATATCGCAATGGTCAAAACATAACCTTTAGCATCCATCGAAATTACTTGTACCGATCCACCAAACCTTATTTTTATGACCCCGCTACGGTCTATAAACCGTACAAAGGTTTGATCATCGGCAATCGTCATTACGATCAAGACTTTACTGGTGGTCTAATCGACGAAGTCCAGATCCTAAATAAAGAAGCAGACCAGTTAGTCGCAACCTACCTCTTTAATCCCGCTCAAGGTGAGCAAGCATTCCTCGCTGCATTGTCAGCTCCTACTGATGCTGATGATTTTTTTGATCAGTTCATAGATCGTGATTTAGATCGAATGCGCAGGAACATGCGCATGCTTCAGTCGCGTGAAATTGAAACCATTGATACGGTCCAAGAAATCATGGTTATGGGAGATCAAGCGACTGAAAGACCTACCTACGTGCTGGATCGAGGCGTGTATTCAGCACATGGTAAAAGGGTGCAACGGAATGTGCCGGCTGCCATCTTGCCATGGCCTAATGAATTACCAAAAAATCGGTTGGGTTTGGGCAAGTGGTTGATTCACGAAGACCATCCATTAACAGCTAGGGTAGCTGTCAATCAAATCTGGTATTTGATCTTCGGACGTGGTATTGTCGAAACAGTCGAAGACTTTGGTAACCAGGGCGCATTGCCAACACATCCTGAGTTATTGGATTGGCTGGCCAATGATTTTAGACAAAATGGCTGGAATGTTAAGCGGCTGATTCGACAAATGGTGCAGTCTGCTACTTATCGGCAATCTTCTAAAATTAGAATGGACCTGGCCGATATCGACCCGGATAACCGACTTTTGGCACGATCTCCTAGATACCGAAGGTCGGCAGAAATGGTCCGCGACAATATACTTGCCGCCAGTGGATTGCTAGATCATCAGCTTGGTGGTCCTTCTACCTTCCCTTACCAACCCGATGGATTGTGGAAAGAGGTCATGACCCACTCCTTTTTTCCCGAGTATGAGATCGATTACGATCGCGGACTGTATCGCAGGAGTATTTACACTTTTTGGAAACGAAATATGCCCCCACCGAGCATGCTGATTTTTGATGCATCCTCGCGGGCAGAATGCCAAGTCAGACGTCAACGAAGCAACACCCCGCTGCAAGCACTGGTGTTGCTCAATGATCCACAAATGATTGAAGGTTGCAGGGTGCTTTCCGAAAACATCTGGCGCCAAACTCAAGGAAATGTCCGTAGGGCTACGACTCATGCCTTTCGTCTCTTGACCAGCCGTAGTCCTACCCAAAAAGAAAGTAAGCTGCTCTATGAACAATATCATCAGGAATTGCAATATTTTCAAAATGACCTGCAGGCAACACTCGACTATTTAGCCATGGGAAATCAGCCCTTCGATCGCGATTTGCCCCCAAAGCAGGTCGCTGCGTTGGCAAGAGTGACCAACACGATCCTAAATTCTACGGAAGCATACTATAAGAACTGACTAGGCTAGTAAACCCATCAATGACAGCAAGTATTTCAGCAGATCATAAAGAGTGAAATGAAAACAGATATACAAAAGGCGAAATATCTTGAGACCCGACGAAAGTTTTTACGCACTACCTCGCATGGTCTGGGAGCCCTCGCACTGGGCGGCTTAATTGGTCCACCATTGCTCAAGGGTCAGAACCAGGTCAACTCCCTACAGACGATTCCTAATCGCGGTGGTATCTTAAAATCACTTCACCACGCTCCTAAGGCCAAGCGAATCATCTATTTGTTCCAGAGTGGTGGTCCTAGCCAAATAGAATTATTTGATTATAAACCAGCATTAAATAAATATTGGGGTCAGGAAATCCCCGACAGTGTCCGCGGTGAACAACGCCTGACAGGTATGTTAGCTGCCCAGTCAAGTTTTCCGCTGGTTGGATCTAAATTTGATTTTTCGCAGCACCCAAAAACAGGTGGATACTTTAGTGAACTGGTTCCACACATTGCCAGCATTGGAGAAGACATCTGTGTGGTCAATTCGATGTATACGGAGGCCATTAATCACGAGCCAGCCATCATCTTTATGCAGACAGGTGCACAGCAGACTGGCAGACCTAGCATGGGTGCATGGATGAGTTATGGACTCGGCAGCACCAATAAGAATCTACCTTCTTTTATTGTGCTTTTATCTAAGGGTCGATCGGATACCCAGAATCTGAACTTGCAAGCTTGGGGCAATGGATTTTTGCCTTCGCATCATCAGGGAGTTCGCTTCCGCTCTGGCTACGATCCTGTGCTCTACTTGTCCAATCCCCCAGGGATCGATCGGGCTAGCCGTCGGAGAGAATTAGATTATCTAGAGAAACTCGAGCAAGAGCAAAAGGCGGTTTGGGGTGACCCGGAGATTGATTCGAAAATCAATCAATATGAAATGGCTTACCGAATGCAAACCAGCGTACCCGATGTCACCGATTTGTCAGATGAGCCTGACTATATCTTTGACCTATATGGTGCCGATGCCCGCATTCCCGGCACCTACGCGGCTAATTGCCTGTTGGCCCGTCGACTTGCTGAAAGAGATGTGCCTTTTATTCAACTGTATCACCTGGGTTGGGATCAACATGGCAACTTACCCAAAGACATTCCGGTCTTAGCAAAATCTTCCGATCAGGCTTCGGCAGCATTGGTGACAGATCTGAAGCAGCGAGGTTTATTGAACGAAACACTTGTTATTTGGGGTGGCGAGTTTGGTCGAACAAGCTTTTCTCAAGGTCGACTAACCCAAGAAAACTACGGGAGAGATCATCACCCACGATGTTTTTCAATATGGATGGCCGGAGGCGGAATTAAACCTGGAATTAATCATGGCAAAACGGATGACTTTAGTTACAATATTGCTGAAAACGGCGTGCATGTCCACGATCTGCAAGCGACAATCTTACACACCATTGGAGTTGACCACGAGCAATTGACCTTTAAACATCAAGGTAGGCGATATCGACTCACCGATGTGCATGGTCATGTTGTCAAGGATATTTTGGCCTAAAGAACAACATGCTCTCGCACCATCCAAAGGGACTCTGCCGGTCTTTTCCGTCCTTGCAGATCAAAATCTCTCTAGTGATCAGATGAATTGAGAGAGTAAAATCAATTACGCCAATAAACCTTTGACTACCTCACCCTCCACATCCGTTAACCTGAAATGACGCCCCTGGAATTCGTAGGTAAATTTTTCATGGTCAATACCTAGCTGATGTAGTATGGTTGCCTGCAGGTCGAAAACCGAGACCTTGTCCTTGATTGGATAATACCCGATCGGGTCCGTTTCACCATAGGTTATTCCAGGCTTGGCACCACCACCTGCCATCCACATAGTAAAAGCATACGGATGGTGGTCTCTCCCCTTATAAGGCAAATCGACGCCATCACGATTTTCTTGCATTGGTGTTCTGCCAAACTCACCTCCCCATATGACCAAAGTTTCGTCGAGCAGGCCACGCTGTTCTAGGTCCTTTAATAAAGCTGTAATGGGTCGATCAATGGATGCACATTTATCGGCAAAACCGGCATCTAATGAGAACTCTGCATTGGTGCCGTGTGCATCCCAACCCCAATCATATAATTGGACGAAGCGCACACCATTTTCCACCATTTTACGTGCTAAAAGAATGTTATTTGCAAAGGACGTCTTGCCAGGAGTGGTCCCATACATTTCATGAATGTATTCGGGTTCGTCATCGATAGAAAGCACACCTGGCACCTCAATTTGCATGCGATAAGCCATCTCGTACTGACTAATCCGGGTCACGATCTCGGGATCTCGGAAGGTTTCGTGGGTCAATCGGTTAATTTGATTGATCGCATCGATGGAGGCCTTCCTCAAGTCACTGCTGACCCCATCGGGATTTCCCAAAAATAAAACCGGATCTCCTTCTGAGCGACAATGCACACCTTGATAAACCGAGGGCAGAAAACCACTGCCCCACAATGCCTTGCCACCATCAGGATTACTATTGCCCGATGTCAAAACCATAAAGCCAGGCAAATTCTCGTTTTCTGACCCCAGGCCATAGGTTACCCATGAACCCATACTTGGCCTGCCGAATTGGGCATTGCCCGTCTGCATAAACAACTGAGCAGGTGCATGATTGAACTGCTCGGTATGCATTGACTTAATAAAGGTTAGCTTATCTGCCTGAGTCGATAGATGGGGTAAAAAATGAGATATCCAGGCACCTGATTCACCGTGCTGGCTAAATTGCCCCAGCGGACCCAGCATGGTGGGTATTCCACGGATAAAGGCAAAGCGCTTGCCTTCCAGCAAGGAGTCCGGACAGGGTTTACCATCTAGTTTTACTAATTCTGGCTTGAAATCAAAGAGCTCTAATTGAGATGGTGCTCCAGCCATGTATAGGAAAATGATGCGCTTGGCCTTTGCCGGAAACATCGGAAATTCTACCGGTTTAGGGTGGCTGCTATGCAACGTGTCTTGCAAGGTATTACCCGACCATAATGGTGATCCCATGGCTATCGCACCAAGGCTCAGCAATCCCTCCCTCAAAAAATGCCGCATGGAGTTATACCTGGCGCGCGCTAACCTGGTTTCAGCAAATAAGTTCATCTAGTTTTTCATTATAAAGGCATCGGTATTCATCAATGCATTTGCGACCATTACCATGCCAGCCAAATCACTATTTACGTCTGCATCAAGGTAAGCAAGCAACTGCTCTGCATCCGACCCACCGTCATCAAAAGCTGTCTTAGCTGCCTTAAAAAAGTCTTCATACACGGAGGTTTCGGCATCTGAAATCTCCATCCCAAAAGATTTTCTGTAGCCTGCTCCGATTCGCTCCTTAAAGTTCTGCCCAGCATGCCACATATATTTACCTAGGTGTGCTGCGGCCTCCACAAAGACTGGGTCGTTTAGAGTAACGAGAGCATGTAGTGGCGTATTCGTATGTATGCGCCTAGCCGAACAGACACTTCTTTCTGCTGCATCGAAGATCATCATGGCAGGATAAGGACTAGAGCGCTTCCAATAAGTGTAGACCGCACGACGATATTGCTGGCCATCTTTGCTCATTTTCCACTGTTCATTCGAGTATGGCACGTTCCATTGAACTGGCTGATAGGGCATAACACTTGGCCCAAACATCTCCTGATTCATGAGTCCGGATACCCAAAGAGCCTGGTCTCGAATTTGTTCGGCAGTCAGACGTACCCTCGGTCCTCGAGCCAAAAACAGGTTATTAGGATCCTTCACTAGCATGTGTTCGGAGGCAACACTTTGTTGTTGATACGTCTTTGACAACATGACTTCCTTCAAGAATCTTTTCAGACTCCACTTATGTTCATGCATCATTTGCCATGCCATCCAATCCAGTAGCTGGGGGTGCGTAGGTGTGGCTCCCTGAGATCCTAAATCTTCCAATGTCTCTACAATACCTCGTCCAAATAATTGCGCCCAAATTCGATTTACCCAAGTTCTGGCTGCCAAAGGATTATCGGAGTCCACAATCCATTTGGCAAAACCCAAACGATTCGTTGCTAGGTCATCCGGCCAGTTACCAAATATCTGAGGAATACCAGATTTCACAATTTCTTCTGGTACTAAAAAATTGCCACGATCAAAGCGTCGGGTCTCACGCCGCATGTCGTGGGGATTCTCGATCATAACTAGCGTGGTGGATGCTTTGGCTTCTAATAAATCCCAAAACTGATCTTTAGCCATCTCTCCACCAGCTTCAGACCAAGGCAATTCGATGTCGTCAAACCGCAACCAATCGAAACTCAGTTGAGGCCGATCGTTACCTTTGGGAAGATCTTTGCTGTAGTAATGTAAAAACAAATCATGTCGCCCCGTCATTTCTGGTATATCAAAGCGATGTATTTTCCACTTTCCCTGGGTATTTGGCACCGTTTCACTCAGCAACTTAGGTCCGCCCAACCGATCCACGTAAATACTCCAAGTTCCGTCGTTGCGATTGGTACGATAGCGCACGTAAATATTCTTCTTATCTGTGAGATCTATTTGTTTGAGTCGAGCACTCCCATTCTGACGCAAGCCAAGATATTTCATATCGTAGAGTGCTGAATTGATAAATGAATCGGTCTCTATACCGTGCCAGGCTGGTTGCCAGGTCTTGATAAACCGTTCGATCTCCTGTACATTCGAATCTTGCAATACCTGACCCATCCAGTCTGCGAGTTCCTGCATTTTTAGACGATCCGTTTCATCGAAGATGCGTAGTAGAGGATAATCCATATGGGTATCTGCATCGCGTGAATTATTGAAAATAGCCATCGATTCATAAAATTCACTGTGCGTGATCGGATCATATGGATGGCTGTGACACTGAACACAGGCCATGGTGGTACCCAAGAGACCCTCCCACGTAGTATTGACCCGATCAAAAAGGGCATGGTTGCGATATTCCTCATTGTCGGTACCTCCCTCGTCATTGGTACTGGTATTTCGATGGAACCCCGTGGCTATCAACTGATCGTCGGTCGGATCGGGCAACATATCACCGGCTAATTGCTCGATGATGAATTCATCGTAGGGTTTGTCTTGATTAAAGGCTCGAATGACCCAATCACGATATCTCCAAATGTTGCGATGTGGGTCCCGTTCGTAGCCCTTTGAATCTGCATACCGGGCAATATCGAGCCACATGGACGCCCATTTTTCACCGAATTGAGGTAAGTTGAGGAGTTGATCGATCAATCGGTCAAGGTCCTTCGCTTTGAGGTACTCATCCTGAATAGCCTGGGGTGCAGGCATACCAATGAGATCCAGACTCACTCTTCGCAACAAGGTGCCGGGATCAGCCTGTGGTGACAGTGTTGATATTCCAAAGGCTTTCAATTTGTCAAGTACAAATAGATCAATTGGATGGGGTTCTTCTGGTTGCATGGTACCGCCTAATAAGATTTGTGGCGGCTTAATTTCATTCAACGGTCGATAGGACCAATGCAGGTTCCAATGTGCGCCCTCATCAATCCAACGTTCTAAAACCTCAATGTCTCCTGCGGGTAGCGGATCAGCCTCAAAAGGCATTCTCAGCTCAGGATCAGACGAGCGCAGTCGCTTAATCATTTCACTACGGGTGCCATGACCAGGTATGATGGCCGCTAAACCCGATTCCGTCTTTTCCATGGCCTGGTCTCGCGTCACCAAACCAAATCCACCACTTTGCTTGACCCCACCATGGCAACTGATACAATGTTTATTGAGGATAGGCTTTACTTCGGCGCTGAAGTCTATTGGATCCTCTAATCCACAACTAAAACAGATCAAACTACCAAGGATGGCGAACGATGCTTTTTTCCTTATATAATTAACCGACATCATGCTCCATTAAAGATAAAACCTTTTAAAGAGAGCTACCCACCCAAACAGATGCCTATAAAACTCGGAAAAATGCTGTTGCCTCCACATTCTGAATGGCATTGAAGTGCTCTGATATTGAGGTTGAAAAATTCTACTTACGGTGATGTGATATTACTTACTTTTGAGTCATGCCGCAGTGGCGGAATTGGTAGACGCGCACGTTTCAGGGGCGTGTATCCGTAAGGATGTGGGGGTTCGACTCCCCCCTGCGGCACTAGACTGATTATTTTTAACCGACAAAATCTGGACGGTCTAAGTACTCTTCAAATCCCCTCATGGGGGAGGAGAAGTTTATCCCGAGCTGGCACCGCAAAGTCTCGGGAACTCCCCCCTGCGGCACTAGACTGATTATTTTTAACCGACAAAATCTGGACGGTCTAAGTACTCTTCAAATCCCCTCATGGGGGAGGAGAAGTTTAATCCCGAGCTGGCACCGCAAAGTCATCGGGAACTCCCCCCTGCGGCACTAGACTGATTATTTTTAACCGACAAAATCTGGACGGTCTAAGTACTCTTCAAATCCCCTCATGGGGGAGGAGAAGTTTATCCCGAGCTGGCACCGCAAAGTCTCGGGAACTCCCCCTGCGGCACTAGACTGATTATTTTTAACCGACAAAATCTGGACGGTCTAAGTACTCTTCAAATCCCCTCATGGGGGAGGAGAAGTTTATCCCGAGCTGGCACCGCAAAGTCTCGGGAACTCCCCCCTGCGGCACTAGACTGATTATTTTTAACCGACAAAATCTGGACGGTCTAAGTACTCTTCAAATCCCCTCATGGGGGAGGAGAAGTTTATCCCGAGCTGGCACCGCAAAGTCTCGGGAACTCCCCCCTGCGGCACTAGACTGATTATTTTTAACCGACAAAATCTGGACGGTCTAAGTACTCTTCAAATCCCCTCATGGGGGAGGAGAAGTTTATCCCGAGCTGGCACCGCAAAGTCTCGGGAACTCCCCCCTGCGGCACTAGAATCATATATATGACAAAATCTGGGCGTGTCTCTCTTCTCAATACCATGGGTTGTGACAGATCTACTTAAAAATTAGCAATTTTTTGACAACCTGACCCATATTTGTCTGGACACGAACATGGTAGAAACCTGCTGGAAGCATAGTGACATCATATTCGTACCGATGAAGCCGATCAACCTGGACCTCAGACATCATTTGCCCTTGGCTGTTCACAATGTAAAGAGATTCCAGAATCAAATCATCTAGTTCGACAATCAGCAAATCTTGCGTTGGATTGGGTAATAATTTGATACGTGAATCTGAAGAATGCAGAAGCTGTGTCGAAGTCAAATTGCATCCGTCGACCGGTGCCAACTCGTAATCAATGAGAAACAAACCACAGTCAAATGATTCGTTGTTTAATCCAGTAACGGTTACAACTGCATCGGGTCGTGTGAAAACTTGATTGCTGGTACCGGTCACAACGGCTGTGCCACCAGCATCTACAATTACCATATTGCTACTGCCAGTCACGGTTGCCACTGCTCCCATCTGTACAAAGATGGTATTACCATTTCCGGTCACAACCGCCCCCGCTCCTGATTCGACAACGATGGTACTACCATCGCCGGTATAAGTCAAATCGGCACCGGAACAGAGCCAGTAATCTTTGTTATTACCAGCATCAATTCGAACCGTTGCTATGACAATCGCATCTTCAGCAACACTTACCCGACAGGTGTCGCCCTCTCCCACCAGGTCTCGATCGTTATCATTTATGGTAAGGATGTAAACAGCATTGGCAAGACTTGCATTATTGGTTGGATCACTAAGGGTTATTTCAACGGTTTCACTATCCTCCTCTTTATCATCATCGATAATCGATATCTCCACACTCATACTATTTTGGTCAGTGGCAGGCCACATCAGGGTAGCTGGATTAAAGTTATAATCTTCACCCTGGGTAGCCGTTCCACCCGTGACACTTACTGTCACTTCTGTTGCGTTCATGTCGGCGTTCTCGATATCAACCACCAGATTTACGGCTCCGGCCGATTCGGTTACAGCTCCGGAGGTAGTATTAAATCCGACGATGGGAGACGGTGGAGAAACCATGCAGCCGTCTGCAGGTGCATCGGCATAACTGATCGTAAATGATGCACAAAGTGCTATGATGTTACCGTTGCCATTGTCAGAGACGGTTGCTCCCAGCACCCGATTGACCGTGTTGTCATTACCATTTACACTAGCTATGGCATCGGTGTCCATCCAAATGATATTCTGATTGCCATTAATCAGTGCCGTGGATCCATTTTGCAAATAGACATTGATGTCATTGCCATTTACATTGGCAAATCCTCCTTTCTCTACATAAATCGAACCTCTATTGCCGGAGTAGTTCAGCACCCCGGCGCTGCAGACCCAGTG
This sequence comes from Saprospiraceae bacterium, assembly GCA_965223215.1. Lineage (GTDB taxonomy): Bacteria > Bacteroidota > Bacteroidia > Chitinophagales > Saprospiraceae > JABDMH01. The sequence goes on from CBDCVZ010000010.1 coordinate 4,051,664, forward strand.
GTTAAGATCATTCTGACTAACTGCTAAAGTATCGGAAACGATCATCGCATCCCCTGGAATGGCCCCTTGACAAGCTTGACTCAATGCTGATAAATGAGTGCATCCGGCAATCACCGCAATTAGAAGGTACTTTAAATTCATTTCGATGGCTTTTGATGAATCAGCAAAATACCAGCACGGTTCCAACGGTGCGTCCGAATTAGCTAATTCGGACTTATAATCAACTAAACCAGATAAATCTTAGCCACTTTGATTGCGTGATTAAGATGCCTGAGGTGGGTCGTAGGTAGACTCAGATGATGGTGCTACCCTCTTGGACTTTTTATATTCGCTCGGTGACATGCCCGATAAGGTTTTAAATATCTGATTAAACGTAGACTTAGAGTTAAAGCCACTATCCAGCGCAATGCTCAAAATACTGAAATGGTCATACGCTGGATCAATCAATTTTTGCTGTACTTCCAGTACTCGATAACGGTTAATTAAATGGTGGAAATTAGTCTCCAGGCCCTGAGATATGATCTGTGAAATATGGTGTGGAGAAATGTTTGACGCCTTGGCAAGATCACCCAGTCTCAAACCAGCATCTCGGTATAGGTGCTTTGTTTCAATTACTTCAATGAGTTGATCACTTAATTCCTTAATCTGAAGTGGATCTAGTGAAGATGTCGAGTACGACTCTGAGTCTGGAGAGGATGTCTCATCAGATGATGAAAACGAAATTTCACCCTGCATTAGATTCCTATAACCAAGCACTAAAATGGCAGTCAAGAAGATCAACCAGAATGGATAATAATGCTGGTACAGCAAATAGTCAGGATACAAATATATTTCAGTTAAATAATAGCCCACCCAAACAATTCCCATCAAGACCAATAGCCGCATCAAACCATTGAGCCACGTAAGGCTGATTTTTTCGAAGTTGGAATATTCTGTTTTCGCCTTGCTCTGCTGTTTTAGTAAATAGCGGTATGCTAAAAATAACATCGAGAGATTGTAGACAATGGCAATGCCCTCGTGAATAAGAAATTCCAGCGGAACATACCTATAGGACATCTTGTCTTCTAGGTGATAACAATAAATATATAGACCACGACCAAGACAGTAAATAATATCCAGAAAGATGGGAAATCCGAACCAAAGGTGTTTGACCTTTAGCTGGTAATTTATATCGGTCACATGCAAGATGTACAACCAGATCAAAAACCCAAAAGCCATTTCTGTGGGCAATTGACTAAAAGTGAACCAGTGAACATTCACATACCAATAAGCGATAAAGAGATAGTTCATCCGATTGAAGGCATCAATCAGGAGAAACACAGCTAAGAATCGGGAGGCTCTTCGATTTCTTTTTTGGAAGAACAGAAGAAAAAACAGGATGATTTCATTGAATACACCTGCCACATGCAGGATTTCCCAAATGTTAGTTTCCAAAGGGTGCTTTTAATCCGTCCTTCTGAATATTATTGCTTTAAGATTTTATAGACCGTGCTTGCATTTGGAGTTAATATCTGTACAAAATAAGGGCCGGGAGCAAGATTAGATAAGTCAATTTCGGATGGTTGCTGAATACTAGACTTTAATAGTAATCGATGGCCCATTAAATCCAAGACTTGAAGTTCCAGTTTTTCTCCCTGGGTAGGATCGAAGCTTAAGGTTAACATATTCTCGACCAGGGTTGGATACAATTGAATATTGAGAAACCTTAATGGATCTTCGGTTGAGACAGATGTAATATCGGGTATGGCATCTACTGGTACAGCCATATGGCTGATAAAGTTATCCGCTTGAGGATCGTTTTCATCATCATCAAAAGTATGTCCTGGAAAAAAATCTTGCTGGTAGATGAGGTGTAAGGTGTCATCGTAAAACGGATGTGCGGACGGATAAACTGCCTCTACAAATTCATAAAAATCAGGATCGACAAAGTCAGGATTTATCAAATCAAAGATGGGTCCCCACGAGGCACCATTATCTAGGGACTTGACTGCGACCAAATGCCGGTAATGTTGTTCATCGAGCTCATTAAAATTAGCCTCGGAGACCATCGAATATATGATGATAATTTCACCATCATTATTAGTGGCCAGCGTCGGCATCGAAGTGATCGTATTCCCACCGTAACGTGGTGTTGCTCCCAAATCAATATCCAGGGTATCATTGCCGTCTAAATCTGCAATTCCACCTGCAAAGACTGGTGTTACCATGGTTTCATTCCAATACGAAATTCCGGCCCAACCAGGGAAAAAGCTTGACACAGAATCGCCACTCATTTCATCAAGCACATATCCATCCGCGTAGGTTACATGCACGATTCCTTGTGCATCAATGAGTGCCTCACCAGAACCATTGCTGGTATATATTGCCAGTTCGTTTGGTGCTAATGGATCATCAGGTATGTCATCGATGGTGTAGCCATCATCAATATTGTACCCATCTAATGGAAAATCATTGATTATTCTCGTTTCCCAGCTGTCACCCCGGTCAAATGATTTCAATAAGAGTACATCACCCCAGCTCGAAAAAATCACAATGGCAACAATATCACCACTCGCTTCTATGGTGTACGTATCAGCGGTAATAAATCTGTAAAATGAGGTATCGAGTCCTGGAATTTCAAAATCAACGATCTCCCATGAAGTCCCTGCATCAGACGATCGATAATAAAGCAAATTACCATCAAGACCCTGGTAAGGAGCCCCCATTTGACCACTTGGTGTAGTTAGACCGATGACGTGTACGGTCTGACCCGCTGCTGCCGACCTAGGCCATAGCAAGCCATTGGGGGTGTTGTCCGGAATCTTGGATTCAGTGATATCTGAACCATCCAACTTCATTTTGATCGTATGGAGTTCATTATTGCTGGTGTGTGTGACAATGTGCACACTCGCATCGTCCAGCAAACTGATCGATGGCCAGCCGACACGCTCACTTTCGAGTCTTTGGGTCGGAATTTCCTGCCAGCTAGTTCCATCAAAATAGTTGTATCCGGTTCCACGATCGCTGTAGATCATATTGCGTTCCTGTGTTTGCATCCAAACGGCAGCCATCCGGCCGTCAGGTCCGATGACTAACCTATTTTGCATGGCGGCGTTTGACTGAAGATCGTAGATGGTATTGCCAACGGTGGTTTCAACATTGAGAAAGTTGGTAGTGAATGGTTCAAGACCACGCTGATTCTCCTCATTGATGGTGCCTTGGGGGACGTCAAACACAGGTTGTACATAAGCTGGATGCAGCAAGCTGGGATGGGGGTGCCATTTATTTTGAGTGAAGCCCACACAAAGTGATAGTCCGAACACAACAACCATGATTATGCGCATAGATAGAAGCTTTAAAACCTGAAAATATGCAAAATCCATCGCTTGCCTGACTTTTTGAATTTGGGAGCGGCGATGCGGTTGACCAAATCGAATGGCAAAAATTTAGAAAAGACATCCGCACGACAATAGAGCGCCTGTAAATTTGGATATTTATGACCAACGTAAGTTAGTCAAGATGGACATCCTCTCTTTTAAGTCACTGCATTTGGTCGGAATGGTGGCATGGTTTGCCGGTCTGTTTTATTTAGTCAGGCTCTTCGTATATCATGCGGAGGCCTTTCAAAAGCCAGAACCCGATCGTCAGGTTCTGACGAAGCAGTATTTGATCATGGAAAAGCGCCTTCATCAGATCATCACCAGACCAGCGATGTTAATCACATTCATTGGTGGAATCACCATGCTGTTTTTGAACCCACTTTATATTCAACAAGGTTGGATGCAGGTGAAACTAGGTCTGGTGATTTTGCTGGCAGGATACTCCGATTACTGTGCTACCATCATTAAGAAATTGGCCAAGGGCGTGCTCCCCATGTCTTCGGAAAGATTTCGACTCTTTAATGAAATCCCCACCCTATTCCTGGTTGCCATCATTCTCCTCGCGGTCTTTCGAGACCGGATTTCACCTTGGGTTTTAATCGGTGTACTCCTTGGTTTGGTATTGCTTTTATCAGTTTCCTCGGTTCTCTACCGCCGGTATCGCAAGCAACAATAGTTTATTCTCCTATGATATCGAATCTTAAGTGCATAAACCTAATTTAACACACCCACGATGATTCGCACTATGTACGAGCAACTACTCGTTTAGAAATGTACATTTGCCCAGGTTTTGGGGCCATGTGACGAAATAATCGCCCAAAAACCCAATCGGTCTTATATATTAAGTGTCTATGCATTTTTTATACCCTCTTTTTCTTGGTGCTTTGGCTCTATTGGCCATTCCCATCATTATTCATCTATTCTATTTTAGACGGTATAAAAAGGTGTATTTCACCAATGTCCGATTCTTACGAGAGATCAAAGAGGAATCGAGCATACGGTCTCGCCTCAAGAACCTACTCACCTTGTTATGTCGCTTATTAGCCATCCTCTTTTTGGTCTTTGGCTTTGCCCAGCCCTTTATCAAGCAGGATGATTCCATCAAGAAAGGCCGCAAGACCGTCAGTATTTTTCTCGATAACTCCTTTAGTATGGCCTCTCTAAGTAGTGATGCCCCCCTGCTCGATGAAGCCAAAAGGAAAGCCGAGGAGATCATTGCGGCCTACGACCTAGAAGACGAATTTCAGATTATCTCCCACGACTTAAGCGCCAGACAGCAGAGACTGATCGGTAAAGAGCAGGCCCTGACCCAGGTTGATGAGGTGGAGTTAACCGCGGAAGTCAACCCCTTCTCCAAGATCTGGCAACGACAAGAACAGCTCTTGCGAGATTCAGAAAATCCCAACAAAATCATCTATTACATCTCTGACTTCCAGAAAAACATCGTAGACCTCGAAATTACCGACACCACTTTCGAGTATAATTTGATCCCTTTAAAAGCGGTTGTCGAACAAAATGTGAGCATTGATTCCGCATGGTTTGAGGCACCCGTTCAGATGATGAATCGTCCAAATACGCTTTTTGTACGTATTCAAAATTGGTCTAACCAAGTTGCTGAAAACATCCAGCTGAGTCTGCGCCAAGATGGTGCGGTTAAACCTGTGGGGTCTCTTGATATACCCGCCAATAGTTTTGTAATCGATACCGTCTCGATCTCAGTACTTTCTCCGGGATTTCAGAAGATAGAACTGAAAATCACTGACTTCCCGATTCAATTTGACGACACCTATCGATTGTCTTTCGAAGTCAAACAGCAGATCAATAGTTTGATTGTCCATCAGAACGGGAATAACCGCTACCTTAATTCGGCTTTCGCCAGCGAGCAGTATTTCAATACAATTAGCCAAAATGTAGCAAATCTGGATTATGCGGCTTTCAACCAATATCAGCTTATCCTCCTCGACGAACTCAGTTCCATATCATCGGGGCTAGCAGCTGCCTTGAAAAATCACATCGAAGGCGGTGGCAATGTGCTGGTTTTTCCGAATAGGAATGCCAATTTGGCATCCTACAACTCGTTTTTCGGTCTCCTTCGAGCGGGCTCATACACCACCTGGGATACCGTACCTCGAATGGTAAATTTCATCAATCAAAATGAATTTATTTTTTCTGACGTGTTCGAAACCACGCGTCAAAATGTTCGTTTGCCAACGAGTCAGGGCAACTTTCAGATTAATCCACGCTCCTTCGGTTTTGAGCGGCTGCTGAATTATCGAGACGGTAAGCCATACCTGCTGAAGTACCGTCGTGAGAAAGGCCATCTCTATCAATGTGCTGCCCCACTTAGTCTGGAGTACAATAATCTGGTTAACCAAGCTGAGGTCTTTATTCCCATGCTCTATAAGATGGCCTTGTCCACTTCCGAATCTGGAAAAGTTGCCTATACGATCGGTAGCGATAATATTCTTGAAATTGAAAACAAGTCGACGGATGTGGAAGTGGTTTACAAGATTAGTGGGGAGACTTCGTTTATACCTGGCCAGCAAACTCGTGGTAAGAGAGTTATTCTCAATCTGCACGATCAGGTGGATGTCGCTGGTTTTTATGATGTCTACCTCAATGAGGATGAGGTGTTGGCAACTTTTGCGTTTAATAGTAATCGATTAGAAAGTGACCCCATCTGTATGAGCATCGATGAAATCAAGCAAACCTACGCCGATCATGCCCACATCATTGATCAGACGCAATTGGCAAGTCTATCTGACTTTATCCAGGAGAAAGATCGGGGTATTATTCTCTGGAAATACTGTCTGGTATTAGCCCTGATTTTCTTAGCTTTGGAGACGCTCATTATCCGGTTTTGGCCGACTTAATGCACCACTAGGAAAAGGCGACTCATATGCAAATATTGTTGAAGCAGGTCAAAATAATAGATCCTACTTCTCCGCATCATGGTCAGGTTAGAGACATCTTAGTCAAAGATGGCAAGATCGCATCAATTCGTAAGAATATTTCCTCTGCAGGACGTAGTTTTCAGATTGAGAATGCCATGGTATCACCTGGTTGGATGGATGTAGGTACCTGGATAGGTGACCCAGGATTTGAACAAGTAGAAGTACTTCAAACCGCATCCCAAGCTGCTAGTCGAGGTGGCTTTACCTCTCTCGTCATGCTTCCCAATACAGCGCCGGTCATGGATAACAAGGGATCCATTGAATATGTAAAAAACCAGTCTCGGCCCTTGCTGACGAATGTCTATGCAGCGGGGGCATTAAGCCAGGGCTGTCAGGGCATAGAATTGGCTGAGTTGATGGATATGCACTCAGCGGGTGCCATTGCTTTTACTGATGGGACCGCTTCTGTGCAGCACAGTGGCCTACTACTTAAAGCCCTGGAATACGTCAAGATCTTTGGTGGATTAATCATGAATAGTCCGATGAGCAGTGATCTCTCTACCGAGGGACAAATTCACGAGGGAGAAGTCAGTGTGGCTTTGGGGCTCAGGGGAATCACAGGCTTAAGTGAAGTGCTCATGCTCAAACGCGACATCGACCTGCTTCGTTATACGGGTTCTAAATTATTTGTTTCCAACGTGAGTACTGCAGAATCAGTAAACCACATTAGGGCTGCTAAGCAGGAAGGTTTGCAGATTTTCTGCTCGGTTCCAGCGCTCAACCTACTTTGCACCGACGAACAAGTGTCTACTTTTAATGTAAACTACAAAGTGATGCCACCACTCCGAAGCGAATTGGATCGCAAGGCACTACTAGGGGGTCTGAAAGATGGCACCATCGACTGTGTGGCCAGTAACCATCGACCGGTAGATGTGGAACATAAAAATTTGGAATTCGCCTATGCAGATTTTGGAATTTCGAATTTGGAGACTGCCTTTCAAATCATGATAAAGGCCTTGGGAAAGAAGACCAATCTCAGCAAACTGGTGAATTGCCTGGCCATTAAACCCAGAAAAATTTTGGGCTTAGCTATTCCATCTATTAAGCGTGGGAATCTCGCTGAACTCACTTTATTTTCAACTGATGAGACGCAGAAATTGACTACTTCCCAGATGCATTCACGATCTTCAAACAATCCCTTTCTGGACGAGACTTTACCGGGCAAAGTTTACGGTGTAATGGCCAACGATCACTGTCAGCTCTTCGATTGACGACAAAAAGGTAAATTTGCCCTACTATGGAAGAGAACAAATCCAACTTTTTAGATTTCGAAAATCCTGCCATTAGGAATGGCATCATCGCTGGCATTGGCGCTGCAGCAATTAGTTTGCTCTTTTACATTGTGAATGCGAGGATGGTCTTTAGTTTGGCTAGTTGGGTCACCACTGCACTTTTCATTGTGATGATGGTAAGATCTGTGCGATCGCATCGCCACAGTGTCGAATATTTATCCTTTTCCGAAGCGTTGAAGCCAGCATTTGTCACCTATGTGCTTGGCAATTTACTCTATATCATTTTCTATTTCGTTTTACTCAATTTCATCGATCCCAGCCTGTTGGATATGCAGAAAGAGATCGCCATGGAGGCCATGGAAAAATTCAGTGGCATCATGGGTGAAGACAATTTTGAAATAGCCATGGAAGAGCTTGAAAATCGAGATTGGAGTTATGGTATAGGCACCGCTGCCTGGACTTTTGCTTGGGGCTTAATATTCCCAGGATTCATCATTTGCCTGATCATAGCAGCAGTGATGAAAGATCGAAAGCCTATCGATGCATGAATGGTCCAGACATTTCCCTGGTGATTCCACTGCTCAATGAAGCAGAATCACTGCCAGAACTAAATGCTTGGATAGCTCGGGTCATGGATGCCCATGACTTTTCTTACGAAGTCATTTATGTAGACGATGGTAGTACCGATGATTCGTGGTCGGTCATTCAGTCATTGGCGGATTCCTCAGAACAAGTGCGGGCCATCAAATTTCAAAGAAATTACGGTAAGTCGGCGGCACTAAATCAAGCGTTTGAATCTGTAAGGGGCGCTGTCGTCATCACTATGGATGCTGATCTGCAAGATAGCCCAGATGAAATACCGGCCCTGTATGAGATGATTGCCAACGAGCAATTTGATTTGGTGTCTGGCTGGAAGCAAAAACGATATGACCCCTTAAGTAAAACCATTCCCACCAAGCTGTACAATGCTGTGTTGCGCCTCATGAGTGGAATCAGGTTACACGATTTTAATTGTGGGCTCAAAGCCTATCGAAAAGAAGTGGTGAAGAATATTGAAGTCTACGGAGAAATGCATCGCTACCTACCGGTCATGGCCAAATTCAGCGGCTTCACGAAAATAGGAGAAAAAGTGGTTAGCCACCAGGCCCGCAAATATGGCAAAAGTAAATTCGGGATCTCCCGCTTTATTAATGGTCCTCTGGATTTATTATCCATTATGCTGGTGGGAAAATTTGCTAAGCGACCCATGCATTTTTTCGGTGCCATCGGCACGGTCACCTTTTTTGCTGGCTTTTTAATTCTGGCCTATCTGTCTGTTTCCAAATTAATTTGGGAACAAGGGGGAATTGCGGAACGACCCCTCTTTTATTTTGGCATCTTAGCCCTAATTATTGGAAGTCAATTATTCTTATCAGGTTTTTTAGCAGAACTGGTGGTTCGAAATTCTTCGATGCGAAATACCTACCAGGTATCTGAGGTAATTCGATTGAACCAGGAAATTGTTTCGGACAACTTAGTGTAGGCCATCTTGAATAATAGGATCAAAGCATCGATTACCCAACACTTAGCACTACTCGAGCAGATGATGGCATCTAGCCAGTACATCGCTAGTGTTGAAGCAGCTGCCGTCGCCTGCATAAAAGCTTTTCAACGACAGAACAAAATACTCTTCTGCGGAAATGGAGGAAGTGCAGCTGATGCACAGCACCTAGCTGCCGAATTATCGGGAAGGTATTTGATCGATCGAGCACCTCTCTTTGCCGAGGCACTACACGTAAATACTTCCTACCTCACCGCAGTCGGAAATGACTATGGCTTCCAGGATGTTTACAGCAGAGCGATCGAGGCGAAGGGAAAGGCTGGCGATGTGTTGGTCGCATTATCGACTTCAGGAGCATCTGAAAATATTGTGCTTGCTTTGAAGAAAGCGCGAAGCATGGACATCACCACCATTTCCTTCACCTCCATTCGTGATCAGAGGTTGGGCAAATTATCAGATGTATATTTATCGATCCCTAGTGAAGAGACTCCACGGATCCAAGAGATGCATATATTATTTGGACACATCATGTGCGACTTAATTGAGCAACAATTATTTACCTAATGATCTTCTTCGTTAGCCGCGGTTGATGCGTCTGCGTAAAATAGCACATCAATAGGAATCAGATAACATGTAATCGCCCTTGCAATGAACTATAATAACTGGGATCTCTTTCTAGATCGAGATGGTGTGATCAACGTTCGCAGGGTGAATGCCTATCTAGCTCGATGGGAAGATTTTGAATTCCTGGACCGGGCAGATCAGGCCATTGTCAAATTGTCCAGGGTGTTCAAGCGAATATTTGTTGTAACCAATCAGCAGGGTGTCTCAAAGGGCCTAACAACCGAGTTTGAGGTAGATCATTTACACTTCCGGCTAAAAAAACAAATCGAACAATTAGGGGGCCAAATCACCAAAATATACTATTGCCCCGAACATGAAATGTATGCACCTGTATGCCGTAAGCCCCAACCGGGAATGGTTTTGCAGGCAGCGAAAGAATTTCCGGATGTCGATTTTCGAAGGTCCTTTATGATTGGTGATTTTTATAGCGATATCTTAATGGGTCAATCCGTTGAGATGAAAACCGTATTCATCAAGAATGAACGGTCGAAGTGGAAACCAGGAACACCGGCGCCAGATTACATTTTTCCATCCCTATTTGCCTTTGGACATGCAGTCGAACAGGGAACTTTATCGTGACTTCCGAAATTCATCCTTCTTCAATCTATTTGAGCATTATTTCAGCCAATGGCGTGATTTCTTGAGAGAAATGTTCGATTAATTTGCTCCAGATTTTCACAGCCCGATAAAACCATGGTCAATTCCAATTCGGCCAGGTAATTTTTCAGGAGTTCTTGCACTCCGACCTTACCACCAGTGCCCAAGGCAAAGGCATATGGCCGTCCAATACCAACTGCCTTAGCACCTAAAGCCAAAGCCTTGAAGGCATCCGCTCCACTTCGGATGCCACTATCAAAAAAAAGATCAATCTTATCTCCCACTTTCGCACCAATATTGGCTAGGGCATCTAAACTTCCGATGGCACCATCGATTTGTCGGCCACCATGATTTGAAACGATAATACCCTCGACCCCGGCATCAATGGCACGATGAGCATCGTCAACGCATTGAATTCCTTTCAAGACGATAGGTAGGGATGTCATTTTTCGCAATCTGCTTAAATCTGACCAATCCAAGGAGGGTCGCATGAATATGTTGATGAATTTCTTAATAAAGGCAAGGGGTTTTTGTGTCTTAAAGTTGTGCCAGGTCGATCCGGGAAAATTTCTCGACATTTTCAGAAGCGACCTGATTTGTGCCAAATTCGGCCGCCGTGAGGCTGCCTCCTTTAGGTCCAGTTGGGTATCTTGTTCAACCAGGCTTCGAAAAACCGGATCACTAGTATACTGCGCCATCCCCATTGAATATAAAAACGGTAGGAAAGCATTGCGTAAATCTCTCGCTCGCCATCCCAACATGACTGTATCAAGAGTGACTACAATCGCCAGGCAACCTGAATTTTTGGCCCGAGTTAAAAAACTCTGTACTAGCTCATCCGATTTACTCCAGTAGAGCTGAAAAAAAATGGGTGCCTGGGTAGCAGTTGCAATTTGCTCCATTGATCTGCTTGCTTGATTGCTGATCATCAGCGGTACATCTACCGCACTGGCAGCCCTCGCCACGGCCACGTCTGCCTGCCGATGTAACATTTCCAAAACACCAATGGGACAAAGGAAGAACGGATTGTTGAAAGATTTATTCAGATAATGGGTTGAAATATTAGGATGCTGAATGCCCCGCATCATCTTGGGTTTAATACACCAAGAATTAATGGACACTTCATTCGCCAAGATGGTCTGCTCACGACCCGCGCCCCCATCGACATAGTCAAAAGCCTCTTTACTCAATTTTCTCTTGGCAAATTCGCGGATCGCTAAATAATCGAGTGCCAAAGATGGTCGTTTACCACGCACACCATTTAGGTAGATCTCCTTCTGTCGTTCTGACCCCGATATGTTTTGCATGACACAAAGATTTGGTTTGCTTGATAAGATATGACAATGCTGAGATTACTTGGTTTGAAGGCCGGTTTTAATAGAAACCCTACCTTAGCGTGCTCTGAGCTGGTGCTAGTCATTTTCTTTTGAGGGATGTTAATTCGAAGTTTTTTATGCCTAATTACAAAGTCAAAGAAATTTATTTCACAATCCAGGGTGAAGGTTTTCATACGGGAAGACCTGCCGTTTTTTGTCGATTCACTGGTTGCAATCTTTGGAATGGAAAAGAGGAGGACCGGGCCTCTGCCATTTGTGATTTTTGTGATACCGATTTTGTCGATATGAACGGTATACATGGTGGAAAGTACCTGTCCGGCTCGCTCGCCAATAAAGTAAAGTCTTTGTGGCCAAATGCCACGTCGGGCGCCCCTTATGTAGTATGTACCGGTGGAGAGCCTCTGTTGCAATTAGACGCACAGCTTGTGGAGGCATTTCACCAGGTGGGTTTTGAGGTGGGTATTGAAACGAATGGAACCCGTGAGGCACCTGAGGGCATTGACTGGATTTGCGTGAGCCCAAAACCCAATACCGACATTAGACTAAAGCAAGGTGATGAGCTAAAATTAATTTACCCCCAACCTCTCGTTAGTCCCAGGGATGTAGAACATTGGGACTTTAAATACTTTTACCTGCAACCGATGGAAAATGCCACTTGGGAAGCTAACACTCAAGCTACCATCGACTTCTGTCTAAAAAATCCTCACTGGCGTTTGAGCCTGCAAACACATAAGTATGTAGGTCTTAAATAAAATGTCAGATCTCCACCCGATAGGTATTAATGTATGCTCGATATATTGGGTTACGATTTAGTATTTCTGGATTGCCCATTACGATCAGCTGTTCGCGAGCCCGTGTCAGTGCCACATTCAGCTTGCGATCAATTCCGTCGGATGAAACAGAGACCAACGACTCCAATTGTTGCTCTGCGTTGATGCAGAGAGAGATAATAATGATTTTTCTCGCCCCTCCTTGAAATCGTTCGACCGTATCAATACTAAACTGGTTTGGATCCAGATCTCGACTTGCAAGTTCTTCTCTGATCTTGGCAATCTGAGCTCGGAAGGGTGTGATCACACCAATATCCTGCGGAGCTAGCAGCTGCTCACTTTTTTCATAAAGGGCAAACAATTTAACAATTATTTCTCCGGTTAGTTTAGCTTCTGCAGCATTCGTCTTACTGCGAAATAACTCTTCAGAGCATATGGGAATAAAAGAAACACGCCTGCTGGCTAAGATGTTGTCCAATTTGTTTCCATCAGTAGTTAATGGAAGCGGCCTGCTTTGCCTAAGGGTGTCTTCTTCTTCAGGCAGAATTTTTAATTCACCGTCATAAAAATGATCCCGAGGAAAGGTCATAATTTCTCGATGCATCCGTCCTTGATGTGTCAACTTAGCCAGGGCCCAATCCCATCCCTCTTCTTCACACCTTCGATAAACGCGTTCAAAATAGCTGTCTCCCAAATCCACAACCCCAATACTTAGCAGCGTTTGGTCATTAATAATACGCTCCGATTTTTTTTGTGTAACAACAGCCGCCAGTTGTCTATGATCTCCGATTAGAAGTACTTTCTTAAACCGGGGCAGCAGACCCGCCATCATAGGATCGAGCATTTGGGTCGCCTCGTCCACGATAATTCGATCAAAGTGCATCAGTTCAAATAGTTCAATTCGACCCATCAAGGAGGACGCAGTCCCAACCACAATTCGCTGTGACCCCAAGAGCGTCTTCAATTGATCCCGGGTCGAAATGTCCTTCATTTTATAACCCAACAACATCTCAACAAAATCTTGATCCGTCGAGTATCGAGATCCAATGCGTACAGATTGATTCTGTATCTCTGGGCCTAATTTATCAAGTGCTCGACAAATTTCGTCTACGGCCCGATTGGTATAAGCAACCAATAAGATTTTTTCGGGGGTTTTCTCGACCAGATAGCCTACCAAAAACCGAAGCATGATGCTTGTCTTTCCCGTACCCGGTGGACCCCACAATAAAAAATAATCCTCAGCTGCTAAAATTTCTCTAATTATTCGGTTTTGTTCAGCAGTCATTTCGGGTTTTATTTCCCATTTAACCTCCCTTGCCGGAGCGGGAGGTTTTATGGTCAAGTATTTCTGTCGCGCCCTGAGGTCAAAACCCATAAAGTGATATAGGGAGCGATACAGCCCTAAAAACGAACTATCAAGAGAATCATGCTCAATATTCCAAAAATCAAACTGTTCAAATATCTGAGAATTAAATTGCTTCGCCCTCAACCTAAAAATCAATTGGTTTTCGTCTATCTCCAAAATGGTGCCTTTAAACAATTGATTCCCCAAGGGAGATTTATTTTCTTGCACGGGATATAATAGTCCCAAATCGCCTTTTCTAAAATTGGCAAGTTCTGAACTTCGAGCACTTTTGCGTAAAATTATCGTTGGATCCGAATCTGTGGTTTTGTTCTCCTTAATAACCAGGTACGAAATGATATTAAATTCTGATTCCTTCTCCGCCAAGGTGTTTAGCCACAATGATGCCTGGCCATTATTTCGCTTTTCGCCCTCAATACCTATTTTGGCCAGGCGATGCTCTCGCGCGATGAAACCAACCATCGCTAAAAAATACTTTTGCTCAACGATTGACAATTTGTCGAATCGATCTCTCAGCAATTGAATATCTCGCAAGAGAAACCCCCTGGCTTGCGATACTCCCTGGTTGAAAAATGAATTAAAACCAGCAGGATGCGAAATAAATTGATCGGCAGCGGCTAGTTTTCGATCGGTTGCCACCAATTGGTTTCTCACCGCCAAGGCTTCATATTGCTGTGACCGAACGGCAGGTGCAAATCTCAAATGATTGGTATCAATGCCTGAATAGAGAATAAAATTAGTGGGACGTAATTGATCATCAGAAGCTGATTTTATTAACAGATCGTACAAGAGGGTTTGGATGTAATGATTATGACTCAGGCCATACACATTGGCTCGGTAGGGCTTTCCAGATTTCAATTCTATGATGGACGCATCATCACCAATGTTGGGATTGTCATGAAGCACATCAAGGCGTCCCTGAATTCCGTATCGATCAGAATAATAAGTAGGCTCCAAAAAGCAGTGTTCGATCTCAATGCCATGTTTTGGAAGAGACCGCTTGACCACCATTTTTAAATTGACAAAGTGCTTTTGTGCACGTTGAACAATTTCGCGCGCGGTGGTGTCATCGAATAGTGAAAAGGCGATCGGGTTTAAACCAAATACCTGACCGATCAAGGTTCGAAAATCCAATGTCTGATCGCTCATGATTTCATCTAGGAAGAAATTAGCGATGTTTCCCAGCATTAAGTTTTTATTGGGAATGACCGGCAAAAACTTTCGTGTCAAATAGACCAGCTCTCCCGCAATCTTCTCCTTGCTCGCTTCTGCCACCGCCGTGATGTCAATTAAAAAATCGGGATCGAGAATAAATGCCTTGGGCAAATAAAAACCCTGATCATCAATTTCTATGTCAATTAGGTTGATTTCTGTTGGCAGCGGAATATCCTGGCCAAGGAGGGCGATGGAAGCATTAAAATTTTCGTTTCGATCAGGTAGGTTGTATTTAATTTTGACCGATTGATCCACAGCCTCGGCATTCAGACCTATGAGGCATTCTGATTTCTCATCCTTGTCGACCACCAGCACTCGCTGGTGCTTTTTAAATTGCACCACAGACCCTCGCGGTACATAATAGATATCATCTGAAGGCAATAATGAAATCAATGGTGATGGAGGCCGTTGATCAAATATTAATCTGATCGTATCTGCGAGTATTTTCAACCCCAAACGATAGATTTTTGCTCGATCATCTGGTGCCTGGTTTTGTACGTGGTCGCGACCTGCTTGACGTCTAAATCGATGAATATTATATACCAGACGACCGGGCAAATTATATTTGTGACCTGTGTAAGCAATGATTGAAAATAAGGTGTGAAATTGCATACCCGTTTCGAGCACTGCTGCCTTGGCCAGATGAACGAGGAGGTCTAATTCTGCCGCGATTTTATGGGAAGTAGTCTCTTTGCTTCTGGCGATATTTTGTAGCGCACGGTAGAAGACATCAGACGTTATCTGCTCATCCATCGCAACTCCATTGTTTTCTCAGATGCATGATTTGACTCACTGTGAAGACAATATCGGCATAGGCCCCTGAACTCGCCTCGTCCAGGGTACGAAGTCCCTTTTGAACGGATAGGGCAGCTAAAAGGCCAGATGCTCTGATGGCAGCCGTGTCCAATTCAACCGCACCACATATAGCAACTACGGGTACCTGTGCTTGCTGAGCCAACTGAATGACTCCTTGAATAACCTTGCCACCAGAGGTTTGCCAATCCAATCTTCCTTCACCGGTGAGGATCAGATCGACATCGCGCATTCGATCCAAAAGTCGAACCTGATCGGCAATATAAGGGAAGCCCGGAGCCAAAGTAGCTCCTAACATGGCATGTAATCCACCTCCCACACCACCTGCCGCTCCTGCACCGGCCATATCGTGGATGGCAGTTCCCAATTGGATATGAAGTAACTCTGCCATGTGTAACATACCTTCCTCCAGGGTTATCATTTGCTGAGCGCTTGCACCCTTCTGTGGTGCATAGGTCGCCACCGCTCCTGTTGGTCCGACGAAGGGATTGTTAACGTCGCACAAGATGGTCAATGGTACTTCATGCCAAAGCGGTCTTTCGGGTAATTCAATGTGGTGAATCTTACTTAAAGTCCCTCCAGTTGGTAGAAAAGCCTTGCCTTCTTGGTCGCGGAATATCACCCCTAGCGCATAAGCAATTCCGGTACCTGCATCATTAGTTGCACTACCACCAATACAGATCGCTACTTTTTTGGCACCTTGTTGGATGGCATGGTAAATTAGCTCTCCTGTTCCCAAGGTGGTTGTCAAGAGGGGATTTCTCAAAGTCGGAGACAACTGTGGCAACCCTGATGCTTGCGCAAGCTCGACGTAGGCGATGTTTTCATGCAGTAAATAGGTGCACTCAATTTTCCTTTGCAAAGCATCGTTGACCACGCTGGCACGTCGCTGACCACCCAAGGCTAGTTCTAATGCATCCAAACTTCCTTCGCCTCCATCTGCGATCGGTACCAGGTCACATTTAGCCTGGGGAAACACCTCCCCTACACCCTCGTGCATGGCCATTGCAACTTGGTGGCTGCTGGCACTGCCTTTAAAGCTGTCTGGACAAATGAGAATCTTCATATGGCGCGAAAGATAGGTTTCAAATGTTAATTTTACGGCCCATGGACGAGATTGATAAGTTAGTTATAAATTTCGACGAAGGTCAATTGTTCCTATTGAACATTTGCCTTGGTTTCTTAATGTTTGGAATTGCACTTGACTTAAGTCTTAAGGATTTTAAATATGTGGTCCAAAGACCCAGGGCTGTGTTGGTCGGTCTGACATCTCAGCTTGTATTATTACCCGTATTCACGCTGATACTAATTTATCTAATGCAACCGCCCTTCAGCATTCAACTGGGCATGCTTTTAGTGGCTGCCTGTCCGGGAGGGAATGTATCAAATTATATGGTTCATAGAGCTCGGGGAAATTCCGCGCTTTCCATCACAATGACCTCGATCGTCACCTTAGCTGCCGTCCTAATCACACCTTTGAGCTTCTACGTTTGGACCAATATTTTGAAGACTCCGCCGAACTTTACCACAGATATCTCGGTTGATTTTCTTTCGATGATCCAAATCATCATCCAGATTATCATCATACCGCTGGCCATCGGTATGTTTATCAGCCGCCGTCTGCCGAAAATTAAGAGTCTCATCATCCGACCCATTAAGATCTTTTCTCTAATGCTATTGATTGGCATCATCGTATTTGCGCTGATCGGCAATACAGAGATCATTAAGTCGCATCTCAGTGTCGTATTCTTTTTAGTCTTACTCCACAACGGGCTAGCCTATGTTTTAGGATACCAATTCGCTGGGCTATTTAAGTTGGGATTTAGAGATAAAAGAGCCATCTCTATTGAGACCGGCATTCAGAATTCGGGATTAGGCCTGATCCTGATTTTTAATTACTTTGCAGGTTTAGGTGGCATGGCTTTGGTAGCTGCCTGGTGGGGAGTTTGGGACATTATCTCAGGATTTATCCTCGCAAACTATTGGGCACATTATCAGGTGGAAAAGCATGTGCCAGCGTAGATAACATCTCATCGGATTTTGTTGCTCATTACTTTTTTTCAAGCAAAAATTTGGATATGTCAGTAGATTTGTTGGGTGCTTTGCGAGACCAGTTAGGCGGCCTATTCGCTGAAAAAGTTAGTGGCACAGTGAACGAATCAGTCGAGTCGACAGCGCAGGCTCTGGCAGATATCCTACCTGTTATTCTCACGGCGGTGGTCGAAAAGGGTGAACAACCTGACGGTGGCAAGAATTTGATTGACTTCATCAGCACTAATTCACTTCATGGAGATTTACTGGATGAGACAGATGCGGTGTTGAGTAGTACAGCCAAAACCAACCAACTACTAGGCACTGGTAATCGTGTGCTGAATTTCATCTTTAATCGAAGCAGTGGTGTCTTTGATGATGTACTTGACATTACTACGCAAAGATCAAATATTGCGAGGTCGTCGGTAAGCTCTTGCATAAAATTGGTTGGGCCATTGATCTTAAGCCAAATTGGTAAAGAGGTAAAAAGTCAGGGATTGAATGCTGATGGATTAAGTCAATTGCTACAAGACCAGAAATCGACCCTTCAAAATAACGTCCCCAAAGAATTATGGACAAAGTTTCAACTCAAAGAATCAACTCCCCAAGAAATTGCTAAAACTGAGGATTCATCGGTGGAGGTCGCAGTCAATGCAGAGCAAAAACAAGATGAAGTAGCCAATATTTCTGGCCTCAGTCGACGCGAAAAACTAATCCCTTGGTTTGTCCTGGTCACTACTGCTGGCTTGTTGTGGATCGGCATGCGAAGTTGTGGGGGCCTACCGAGAGATGCCGATGGAAACGTGATTGTAGATGGCGAAAAAGTATCCCTCATCGAAAAACCTACCCCGGCCTCGGAGGCCGAACTACCTAAACAACAAACTCAGGATCAGCGTGTGGCACCACCCAGTCAAGGGCGGCAGGTGCAGGATGGAATAGCATCAATCGTATTGCCCTCTCAAGAACAAATCACAGTAGCTGAAAACGGAATGATTGACGAATTGTACCAGTATATTACCAGTACCAGTTTCGATCCGGATCGCAAGTTCACACTGAGGAACATTGTCTTTGAACCCAAATCTGCAGCAATTCCGTCATCGGCAAACAAAGTCCTTCAAGATCTTGGCCTGCTCCTCAAGGCATTCCCAGCCGTGCAGGTGCGCATTGAAGGCCATACGGATGATCGAGGCAACGGAAATGAAAATCTAACCATAAGTGAGAAGCGGGCATTGGCCATCAAACAAAGTTTGAGTAATGAAGGCATTGGCACCGAGCGCATTAGGAGTGTGGGTGTTGGTGAATCGAGACCCATTGCTTCAAATGCTACTGAGGAAGGTCGGTCGCAAAATCAGCGCATCGATTTGGTGGTGACCCAAAAATAAGTGATCTATTGATGCCCAGGTGCTCTATGTCGTCACCACGATTGCACCATTTTCATTCTACCCCTTGATTTATTGGGCAACAGTTAACATATTGAAGGCTAAAACGTTCTATAAATAGGCTTGAAGAACTTCCTGTACTATATCGTTTTGTTGCTTTTGTGCCCGACTCTGAGCACCGCTCAATCTCTGGTACTACGAAAGTTAACGCATTCCGTGCAGTTTCCATATGAGTCTACCGGTGATTTCCTCTTATTGGATGTGCGCTTCAAAAATGTCTTACCTCTGAAATTTATTTTTGACACTGGCTCGGAGCATACCATTCTATTCAAGAAAGAATATGCGGATCTACTTGGCATTCGCTACGAGAAGCGTATCCCTTTGATGGGGTCTGATTTGTCACAAGAAATATACGGTTACATTGCACGAGGTATTCCTCTAAACATCGAAGGAAATGCCATCGCAACCTCTGATATTTTAGTGCTCGAAGAAGACTACCTCGGTCTGGAAGAATTTACCGGAATCAATATTGATGGAATCATTGGTGCCAACATTTTTCGTCACTATGTGCTCTTTATCAACTCTAAAAAAGGTCGGATTCATCTGATTAATCCTGAAAAGTTTAAGATCCCAAAAAGTTATATTAAGATTCCGATCCAAGTGTATAAAAACAAACCGTATATCAAGGCAGATGCACGCATCGGTCAAAACCATGTAGCACTGAAACTATTGATGGATACCGGCGCAGGATTGCCTCTCCTCCTCTATGCTAATTCGCACCCGGACCTAGCCCTACCCGAAAAAACCATAACCGGCAGCCTCGGTACCGGATTAGGCGGAAACCTAATGGGTTACATCGGCCGGACCGATTTATTTACTTTCGATGAATTTGAATATGCCAGTTTGATCACCAGTTTTCAAATGATTGAACTTGATAGCATCACCCATATGAATTTACAAAGGAATGGTATTATGGGTAATTCACTTCTTTCAAGGTTTAACTACTACATCGATTATTACCATGAACTGCTTTACATAAAACCGCTCCGACGATTCAAGCGAAAATTTAGTTTTGACAAGAGCGGCCTCATTGTAGCTGCCACTGGCAGGGATCTCAAAGATTTTATCATTCAGCAGATTCTACCGAACTCCCCAGCCGAGGAAGCCGGTCTTATGGTCGGAGATGTGATCAAGAAATTGCAAGGGGTGCCCACAAATTTTTATTCACTTACTGGAATCAACTCCACACTCTCAAGCCGCGAGGGAAAAAGAATTAGATTGACCATTGCGCGTGAGAAACAAAGAAAAAAGGTGAAATTTAGGCTGAAGACCCTAATCTGACAACTTGACCGAAGCATCTCTGTCTAACTCGCAATTAAAACACCTCATTACCATCGAAATCGTATGGTGGCTCATCGCTGGTAGTCTTTGCGCCCTGGTCCTCTTTCCAGTATATCGATCAGCTCCGAATTATCCATTTTACTGGATCAACATCTTATTCATTGCACTCTTCGTAATGTTGGTCCGCTATATTTTTTTTCTTAGATACACCTTTATTGCCTACAGCCAATACGTAAAAATTGCGTTGATATTTGTTAGTGTCCCACTGATTTTTAACCTGATCAATAATTTGAACTATTTTATAACCTACATTGATGATCAGACGTATGATTCTTTTTTGGGGCATTTAGATCGCAAACGATACGATGAGCTAGGGACCTACATTAAAACTCAGATGTTGTTATTTGGAGTGGGAAGCACGATCAGTGCTATTTTCTTTCCCATCAGGATGATCATTTCTATCTGGAGAGTGAAAAACCGCAACTCCGTTTAGTTCGCGGCAAAAAAAAAGCAGCAGAATACTTTTACTCTGCTGCCGTATGAAAAAGCTCTACCTCAACTAAATTCTTTAGTCAGCTTTGAAGATGATGCTCATATTGTACATGTTATCTTCCTTGGGTGCCGACTTAACCTTTTTATAATTTAATCTGGACTTAATAAAGGAATCCAAATATTGGTTATTTGTTCCGGTTGAAACTACGACAATCTCACTGTCATCATTAAGCATAAATCTGATACGGACCTTTTCCATAGCGATGCCATGTGCAGCCAACTGCGGTGACTTAACTAACTTAATGACTTGATCACGCAAATCAGTGATCTCCTGAGGTTCGTCACCATCATGTGCATAGGTGGGTGTTGACACAAAAGAGAGGGCAAGAACAGCTACAACAAAGCCGAACAACTTTACTGTTTTCATAGTTTATTTTTTAGGTTAAGAAATCCACTTCAAATCGAAATAGAACTTTTGCAACTGTTTTCGGTAATAAGGACGACCCTATTTAGCAGAAAGTTGCAAGAGGTATAAGATTTAACGATTAAACTGCTAGATCATTAGATAGAATCACATCTAAGCGGGACCAAATTTTGCACGACATTCTCGCCTCGACCTGGATGGACCGTATTCAATACTGAGCTGAAACTCATTTGCGATTTGAGCAGAGCTCATAAAAGAATATTCCATTGTAAACCAGCACTTTGTAGGGGTCCAAAACCAGAGAATTTTTGAAGGACTGATGTGAACGAACTTATTTTTGAAGTGAATAATCTCACCTATTTCTTCATTGACCATTGACATCAAGATCGGCATGGTTCGCTGCAACTGTGAATCGCTTGAAAGAATGCTGTCGACCAATTGCTCTAATGATCGAGAGATTTGATCTATTGGCACGCTTAGTCCGATAATCTAGAGTTACTATTAAGCGCGGACTCATTTCAAGAAATATGTAAAATTAGTGTCAGACCGCTGAAAGATCGGTCAATAGCCATAAGAAACCTGCGATTTGATTTTCCTCTTTTTTCTGAGTCGTGTGAAAAGATGGTGTTGAAATTGAATTTTTAAACGAAATTGAGATGAACCATGATAAAATCTTGATTATGTCACTCGTAAAAAACTTCAATTCGTATCGGACCAGCATGAATGAGCGCATTAGCAAGGCAGACAATAAGGTTTTGAAAAGATTCTTCAGTCTGGACAACCAAACTTATCAAGATGGAGCACTCCCAGCCAAAACAAAGGAGATGTTGGGCTTGGTGGCTTCGATGGTGCTCAGGTGTGACGACTGTATTAAATATCACTTGGGGGTACTGTATGATCTTAAGACTACCACCGAAGAGATTATGGAGATTTTTTCAGTGGCAAATGTGGTGGGAGGTTCCATCTGCATTCCGCACACTCGAAGAGCACTAGAATATTGGGATGCCTTAGGAGAACAAGGAGGGATTTAGCCGGCGTATGATTTTTCAGGTCATCTAATCCATGACCTGGAAATGGAAATGGAGTTTGATGGTCACGCCGAAAAAAAGTGGTATCCAAATACTAGGAGAATCACCGATCACCTTAAAAATAACTTTGCACGTACCCGCTCTAATGGTCATCTCCTAGCATCCCATCCTCAGAATTTATTAACTTCTACACAAATTTTTATCTGCATGCGCCATTTATTTCCGGTCCTTTTCCTCATTCTCTGCGTACATCAATTGCTTAGTCAAAGCAATCTCTGTCAAGGTGCTTATTGGACCGATCAGGAAGGAGAACAAATGCTGGCAAAATGGTCAAGTGAATGGCAGACCAAAGCAGAGTGGGAAGATCGGGCTCGAAAGATCAAGGACCACCTGGCCCATGGAATGGGATGGAACAAGATGCCCAAAGATCCCGCTACCCCACCTACCATCTCCAATAGCAAGGTGATGTTCGATGGCTATATGGTAGAAAATCTGGCTATTGAGAGTTTTCCCGGTTTTTATGCCACTGGCAACTTATATCGACCCCTGGAGCATAGCGAAACATATCCGCTGATCTTATGCCCGCACGGTCATTGGAACCAGCCTGGCGATGTTGGTCGCTTTCGAGAAGATATGCAACGTCGATGTGCGGCATTGGCCAAGATGGGTGCGTATGTTTTTGCTTATGACATGGTAGGATATGGAGAATCCAAACAAGTAAGCCACCACATCCCCAATGCTCTGTTACTACAGACGTGGAACAGCAAAAGAATACTCGATTATTTCATGAGCCTTCCCGTGGTAGATCCCGAGAGAGTAGCCGTTACGGGAGCTTCAGGTGGCGGCACTCAAACCTTTATGATAACTGCTTTGGATGACCGGGTCAAGGCAAGTGTGCCCACTGTCATGGTTTCTGCGCATTTTTTTGGTGGTTGCATATGTGAAAGTGGCATGCCCGTACACCAGGGAGAAGACCATCAAACCAACAATGTTGAAATTGCAGCGCTCGCAGCACCCAGACCCCAACTATTAATATCCAATGGACATGACTGGACCAATAATACACCTGATGTCGAATTTCCCTATTTACAAAAAGTCTACGGGGTCTACCACTCCAAATCCAACATCAAAAATGTGCATCTTCCGATGGAGCGTCATGACTACGGTTTGTCAAAGCGGTCGGCCATGTATGCATTCCTGGCACACGAGTTAGATCTAGATCTTTCCAGGCTTGATTTTGACCAGGAGACCGGACGCTATGATGAGTCGTTTATTTCGATCCAACCTGAGCAGTCGCTTAAAGTGTTCTACAATGATGAGGTCAAACCCACTCATATGTTGGAGGGTGATCGGGCTGTGCTTTCCTACTTAGCTGATAGTTACATGAGCAAGTAATCGATAGTACACCTAAAATTCTATCTTGCAAAGGTGAATTGGACTGCATTATTAGTTGGGGCACTTCTAATCGGTTCCGGATTTCTCTATTGGTCATGTAAATCAAGTAGCCAAATCCAGCAGCAGGCGGCTACTTTAATGTACGAGATCGAAAGAACCGGTTGCCTAGGAAAATGTCCAGTTTACCTTATGGAAATCTACTCAGATCAAAAAGTAAGGATTTTCCCTCGGCGCAATCTGTCCATTGAATCGGACACATTTTCGCACCTCAGCGAGGCGGAGTTTGATGAAATTAGAACATGGCTCGAGTCATCATCCATGACCGATCTCGATTCTAGCTATGACAATCAAGTCGCTGACGCACCATTTGCCATCTTGAAATTGCATGGTGCCGACGAAACCAAGACCATTCGGTGTCGCGGCGATGCGCCCCCAGCCTTTAAACAAGCCGTTGACCTGCTGGAGGAGATTGCCGTCACCAGGAAATGGTTGCCACCAAAGGCTCAGCGCAGCAGTGATCAGAAACAATTGATTCTTGACCTGAGCTCAGAGGAATTCATTCAGGACCTCGAAAATAAGTACATCACCTATCAATTGAAATTGATTAAAAAGATCAGTCCGCGTCAGTCGCTCTACTTATTTGATGTCGTCGTAGCAACTGCTGAAATGGACCACCTCCTCAGCACACTAAGGGAAGATTATCTGATTGAGGCGGCTCAGTGGAATCACCAACTTAAAAAAAGATGATCAAGACACTCTTTGCATTGTTCAGTGCACTTTTAGTAAATCTGATGCTCGTGGCCCAGCCAGACATCGATACGACAAACTTCGAAACCTTTGAATACGATCATGAGGGTGAAAAATATATCATGCAGCAGTATTTTCTGGTCTTTCTGAAGCGGGGCGACACCAAGATTGAGAACAAGGAAGAAGCAGCAGAGATCCAGAAGGCACATCTTGCCTATTTGGGTGGGCTCTATGAGCAGGGCTACATCTGCATGAACGGACCGTTTGGAGATGATGGGCAGATTCGTGGTGCCACCGTCTATCGCGTTGCCTCACATGAAGAGGCGGAGCTCCTGGCATCTGGTGATCCAGCGGTTAAGGCTGGCAGCTTGAAAATAGAAGTTCATCCCTGGTGGTTGGCCCGAGGTACTGGTGTCAAATAAAATCAAAAGGCCCTATCCTAAGCCATACACCACTCACCGAAATCGGGTGTCCTGATTGTTCTTCGAATAAGGAATTTTTAAAAAATTAAGCGGTCCTTCGCGAACTCGAATGTTAAACATATAGGTGCCCCGTTGCGGAGCCCAGGTAAAACTCATCTCCCAGCAATGCAAATTTCGGGTAAAGCCCAGATAGGGATAGGTGAGGCGTTTGGTGACAAAATCATATCCGATGTTTCCGATGGAGAGGTCCCAGTTAGGAGTCATCCGGATATTTCCCCGAGTATTAAGGGCATTGGTGCGCAAATCAAGTTTGCCCCCGTTTCGGGCATCCCACATCATCACCATTTCATGGCTAATTCTAAAATTCTTGAATAAATCTGTCAGCGATTCGTCTTCCTGACCAGCAGTCTGCGTTTTGTTATTACTTCGATTTCGACTACTATTTTGCTTGGGCTCTTCTCCCTTCAATAACTTCTTTATCTCATCGATGGTGAGGCCATTGCTCACCCGGATTGCAGCACGTTCAAATCGCAAAAACTTACCATCCGTCTTGTAATAAAACTGATTGATCCGGCGCCCGTTTTGATCAAGCGCATACGGATCCCAACTGGCACTGAATACGAGTCTTGAAATACCTTTAAAAAATTGGGTACTACCACTCATACGCACCTGACTCCATTTTAGACTATCTGCCACGAAATTGTGCGATCCATTAATGGAGAGACTATTGAATAATTTTATCTTTTGCTCAGTGGAATCTTTTCGCGAAAAAACTTTCGCTTCCAGGAGGTTTTGAATTCCATAAGACATATTCATATTGGGGCCGCTGATGGGAGCCGATCCAAAGAGTGGATTTTCGAAAACGGAGTACAATTCCAGTTCCGGATCACGAATATCGGTTTGGACAAAACCGACATAACCCAAATTAGGATTTTGATAATCTGGAGAGTAGTTGAGTGAAATCGTGGGTTTGACCACGTGCCGGATGCCCCGAAACCACCCCTTTTTTCGCCCAACACCCAATGAACCAAAAATATTTGTTGTCAAAGAAAGGCTGGAGGTAAACTGCCGTAAGGGGATAAATCCGTCTAGGGTGTCCTTCAGTACCTGACCAAAAGAAAGGGTGTCAGGTAGTATTTGTATATCATTGCTGTCAAGCGGATTGTAAATGGTGTCAAAAGCCAATTCAAAATTTGGATCGAAGGTCCGCCTGACTTGCTCAAAATACCAGCTTTCGTCATAATTGACACTGGGTGTAATGTTAAAATACTTAAAGATCTGAAAGGAAGCACTCGAATTTACCTTGTGATTAACTCCTAGCTCGGTATTTTGCCAAGTTGCTTTGTCGAACAGCAAACTATCTTGTGTGCGGATCCGATTCAAGAACTTGCCTGAATATTGAAGCGAGATCTTTTCGTACCATTTTGCTTGACCGATTCTCTTTTTTCGTTCGAAGGGAAAGATTCGATTCATATTGACGATCACATCCGGCAATGTAAACTGCATATCACCGGTACGCGAGTTTTGCGAATGCCTCACATTCGTGGATAAGCTAAAGGGAGTGCCCGTAAATTTCTTCCGAAACGATACATTACTATTGTACTGATTATTCAATACGCGAGATGCATCATTGTAATTTAATTGCTCATAGCCATTAGTCTGCATGCTGACGCTGGCACTAAAAGTCTGACCCGGTCTCGACCGCTGATCCTGGGTATGTGACCAGCGGATGCTAAAAGATCTCTGATGCTGATTAACCGGCCGTTGATTTTCGCCCGGAACAACTTCACTGATCCGGTCTGAATATCCAATATCGATGTTACCGTTAAACTTATATCGCTTGCGATATTTTGAGCGCGTACGCAGCCCCCAGCTGCCGTTGAAATAGATATCTCCAGTCAGGGTCAAATCTACATAGTCGCTGATTGGGAAATAGTAACCAATGTCTCGCAATCCAAAACCCCACTGCTCTGAATATTCATAATCACTCGGAAAAATCAGACCGTTCTTGGCACCTTGTGACAATGGAAAAAATCCAAATGGCAGCACCAAAGGTGTGGGTACACCGGCAATTTCAACGTTGGATGGCCCGACGATGACCTGTCGATTTGGGATGATCTTCTGTTTTTTGCTGCGAATTCCATAATGCGGTTTAGGTGCGTTGCAACTAGTGATGATCACGTCTTGACTGTAAATAAAATCGGTTGAGTTGCTATCTGGCCCTCCCGAAATAAATTTGGTCTCACTGCCTTTGACAAACATGTTGCTATTGCCCGCCTGTTCTTCGGTCTCGACCTGATAGACTTTTCCCTTGAGTGTTTTAAAATTGTATCGTAATCGGTCGGCATCAAATTGATTAGATCCATCATCAAAATGGGGACGCCCATCTTCGTTGCGATCTTTCTTTTCACTGACCCCCGTGCGTTTCTGATCGCGTATCGGTCCATCTAACGTATCGTAGTAAAGCGAATCTTGTGCATCTAGTACGTAGTCGTCCTCAAATTCCTCTGTCGTTTCCTCCTCCTCCTCGAGCTCGGCGTTTCGAAGCTCTGTAAGTGGATCCTTGCGTTTTAAACTATCCGGAAGTTTTTCTGCCAGTGCTTCGCTGCTATCTAGGTTGACCCGGATATAATCTGCGGTAATCGAATAGCTCTGATATTTAATTGACGCCTCGCCATACAAAAAGATGAGGTGATTGACGTTATCAAAGCGAATGGAATCACGGGCACTATAGTTGACCAAATCCTCTAGCGTATCTGCTGAAAACTTTACCAAACCTTTTATTGGGCTGCCTTTTACCGGGGTATTGAGCGAATCACCTAACGCCACGGTAGGGGCCAGCGTGTCGGATGGAATTTGACTCATCAGTGCATTTGAAATACATATTAAAAAAATAAATTGTATATAATATGCTGATTTCAAGAACGTTTGGCTTTATTTTTGCAACAAAAATGTATAACTTAGATTTCTAATATAAATTCAAAATTATGAAACGCTATGCTTTAGTTGCCCGATTGATGACTTTTGGTTTAGTGCTTGTTGCTTTCTTTATCGTGCCAGAAGCACAGATAAAAGCTGCTAAGGTAGGCTATTCGCTGCCGGAACGAACCAACTTTAATATTTCATTAAGGGATGTTATAGTCGATTTTAACGATCAAACCCGGCCCCCACGAAAAGTGCAGAAAGTGATTTTGGATGCAGGGCACGGCGGTAAAGATACCGGTTGCTCTGGCAAGAATTCTAAGGAAAAAGACATTGCCCTTGACATTACCCTGAGGTTGGGTCAAATGATCAAAAATAATTTTGATGATGTAGAAGTGATCTATACGCGAGATCGAGATGAGTTCATCCCCCTACATGAAAGGGCCAACATCGCCAATCGAAGTGACGCAGACCTATTTATAAGTATTCATTGCAACACGACGGCCAAGCGCAATAGTGCAGTAGGTACAGAAACGTTCGTAATGGGCTTGCATCGAGCTGAAGACAATTTAAGGGTCGCGAAGAGAGAAAATGCGGCCATCGCCCACGAACAAAATATAGAAGAGAATTATGGCGGGTATGATCCTGACTCAGACGAAGGTCACATCACCCTGAGTATGTACCAAAATGCATATCTGGAACAAAGTATCGCCTTTGCCAACTTTATCGAAGAAGAATTTCAAAGCCATGGAGAGCGTGTCAGTCGGGGAGTAAAACAGGCTGGCTTTTTGGTGCTTCGCAATACAGTAATGCCAAGCGTATTGATCGAAGCTGGTTTCCTAAATAACAATAAGGAAGAGGCATTTCTGCGCTCGGAAAGTGGGAAAGGAAAGATTGCGAGCTCCATTTTTAATGCCTTTAGTAAGTATAAATACGACATGGACCACATGGTTGCCCTTCATGGCGAGCAAGAAAATAAAATAGAGGCCATCCCAGCCAATTACTCCGAAACCATTGATGCAGACGCTTCCTCCAGACCGGCTCCTTCAGCGGACCGGTCTGAGGTGGTGGCTCAAAATGAGGATGCCTCCATTAATTATGTCGAGCGTGCCAAACGAGAAATGGCGCGGATGAAAGGCAAGAAATATCAGAAGGAACCCTCCAAAAGTCAAGCCGCTGCTGTAGTGCAAGCACAGACACCAGACCCTAACCCCAAGCCCAAGGCTAAAGTGGCTGCAACATCAGAGCAAATTTCTGCCGATGAGGTTGAGCAGAGCACTCCAGAAACGGCACCCGACAGAGCCAAATCAGAGGTCACCTCGACCCTGCAGCCAAGAAAGAAGAAACTGGCTTATGTCGTTCAGTTGTCCGCCTCTCAGAAAAAATTGCGATCAGGGGGTGGTAAATGGGATGTTGTACAGAAGGAAGTCTTGATCAGATTTGAAAACAATCTCTACAAGTATCAGGTTGGCGAACTCGCCTCCTACGATGAAGCATTGGCTAAGAAGGAGAAGCTGCGTAGCATCGGCTTTAAAGATTGCTTTATTGTGGCGTACTACGATGACGCCCAAATCGCCATCAAAGACGCTATTCGACTGGCAGATTAGTTGGTTGCTGATTTAAGAATACTTAGGTTAACTTTGGCGGCGTTTACAACTAACCCGCACTGATTTTTGTTGTTGGGAAGGAAAATCGCTGATGTATGTCAAAAGAAATCCGCATTGGACTGCTGGCTGTGGTCGCTATTGCAGCTCTGGTCTGGGGCTATAAATTTCTACTGGGTAACAACCTTTTGAAAAGAAGTCATACATATACCGTTGAGTACGGAAATGTCGACGAATTGAAGGTCAGCGATCCGGTGGCCATCAATGGCTTTCAGGTCGGGACGGTGCAAGACATCTATCTCAAGCCGGAAAATTTACAGACCGTAGTGGTCGTATTAAACATCCAGGCAGGAATTAAGTTGCCCAAGAATACGGTCGCAGAACTGTATAGCACAAGTGTCATGGGTGGTCGGGCAATCAATTTGGAATATACTGGCGTGTGTGAAGAGGATTGCCTTCCCGACGGAGCAAAATTGGTTGGGCGTGAGTTCGGACTGCTAGGTTCTTTGGTCAAGCCCAGTGAATTGGAGGGATACGTTAAAACCGTTCAAGATGGCGTTGGAGGCGTCGTGGATAGCCTTAATGCACATCTCAGTGAAGATGCCAGCAATGAAGTGGGCAAGACTTTTCGCAATCTGCAAGCCACCATTAATAATTTAAACCAGACAACACAGCAGATCAATGCATTGTTTGCTAGGTCGTCCTCAAAATTGGTCGGTATCTTGGAGAATCTAGAATCGGTGACTAACAACCTCGAATCAAACAATAAAGACGTCGCGGGACTTATCAAGAATGCCAATGACCTCACCAGTCAACTGGCCACAGCCCGGCTAGATACGACCATTTTACGTACCAATCGTGCCCTTAGCACCACTGGTCAGACCATTGGTACATTGGATGAAACCCTTAAAAAGGCTGATCAGACTTTTGCTCAACTGACCCAGTTGCTGAACCAAATCAACAAAGGTGAGGGCACCTTGGGCAGGCTGGCCAAAGATGCTGAGCTCTATGATAACCTAGCTCATTTGTCTAAAAACCTGGACTACCTCCTGCAAGATTTACGCATCAATCCTAAGCGCTACATCAATGTATCGGTCTTCGGTAAAAAGCAAAAGAAATACGAAAAGATATCTTCTGACCCTGCCTTTGATTCCACTAGGGTCGACACAAGCAACTAGTGCTGCGTCTGGCAAATAAATATACACCCTAAGCAGATCTTTTCCACCTGCTCTTCATCACCAAAAGCCTTACGTAACAAAGACTATGTGCGGTTTTGTTTCTTTGATCAGATGAAAAATCTCAAGCTAATGATGTCTCACTTATTTGCCAGGTGAAACACTAGCAGGCTGACTTCAAAGAAATTATGATAACATGTAATATGTTTGCAGTTGAATCAAAGAAAGAAAACTATGTCCTTTCCGTATTCGATCATTTTGACAGGAGAGGATGATTTTGGATTGACCCCCAGTTACGGTACCTTAGAGAATACGCACCTCTGGTATTAATTCGATTGAAAAGATCTTTGCAACTGAGGCTTGTACCGCTAACGCTAACTCGTGCAAATCATCACCACCCGCTGCTCCATGATTTACCAGCACTAAAGCATGTTTGTCATAAATGCCCGCATCTCCCTTTCGATATCCCTTCCATCCACACTTTTCGATCAACCAAGCCGCGGGAATTTTTACCTGATTTTCATCTACAAGGTAAGAAGGCATGTCAGGATAGTCCTGGATTAGTTGATTAAATCGAGCCTCGGAAATAACTGGATTCTTAAAAAAAGAACCAGCATTGCCAATGATGCTGGGATCTGGCAACTTTGAGCGCCTTATCGAGATCACGGCGTTACTAACATCTTGAATGGTAGGGTCGCCATTGATTGATGCCAGCTCTTCTCGAATAGATCCGTAAGCAGTGTTCAAAGTATGGTCTCGGTGAGTCAATTCAATGTCGATCTCAGCAATGGCAAACTGCCCCTTTAATGTTCCCTTGAAAATGCTGTTGCGATAGCCGAAATCACAATCCTCCTTATGAAAAACTCTCTGCACTCCGGTACCAAGTTCGACGGCTTGGAGGCACTTAAAGACTTCTTCAAATTCTACACCATAGGCACCGATGTTTTGCACTGGTGCTGCACCAGCGGTTCCCGGGATCAAGGATAGGTTTTCCAATCCACCGAGGTCATGCGCTAGAGACCATTCTACCAGATCATGCCAGATGACTCCACCTCCCACCCGCACGGTTGCCCTATCACTAGATTTGTGAATGGTGCTAATCCCGACAATCTCATTGTGGATGATCAAACCGTCAAAATGATGGGCAAACAAAATATTACTTCCTCCTCCCAAGATTAACTTGGGCTCGATGGGCAGTTGCACCGCTCTTATTAGGTCCTCGATTGACTTAACCGCAATGAAATAAGCTGCGCTGGCTTCAACGCCAAAACTATTGAGCTGCTTGAGAGAATGATTTTCGAGAATGGTCACGCCACAGAATTTTCAAACTGCAGCCGCGCCAGAGCATTGTAAGCACCATTTTCAATGGCTGAGAGCTCCTCATGAGTTCCTTGCTCGACAATCTGGCCTTGATCGATCACATAAATCCGATCCACTTTGCGAATGGTTGCAAGACGATGGGCAATGATAATGGATGTTCTACCCTCAAGCAATTGATCCAGAGCATCTTGTACCACTTTTTCTGATTCCGCATCTAAAGAAGAGGTCGCCTCATCAAGAAGCAGAATGCTCGGATTCCTAAGAATGGCTCTGGCGATGGCCACCCGTTGACGTTGACCACCCGATAATTTTATTCCCCTCTCGCCAACAATGGTTTGCAATCCCTCAGGAAAACCATTGATAAATTCCCAGGCGTTAGCCCGTTTGGCAGCACGCACAATTTCAGCTTCGGTCGCATGTTGCTTACCATACCGAATGTTCTCATATATGGTGCCGCCAAATAGAATTACTTCCTGCGGTACAACGGCAATATTTCTTCTCAGGTTTACCAAATCATGTCGATGAATGGGCAGACCATCTACCCTAATTTGACCCTGGTCTACTTGATAGTAGTGCATAATTAATTTGGCAATGGTCGATTTGCCAGATCCACTGGCACCCACCAAGGCAATTTTTTCACCTGCATTAACTCTAAAACTCATGCCCTTCAGCACCGGCATATCCTTTCTGGTCGGATAACTGAAATCTACTGAATCAAAAATTATATCACCCTCTAGCACTTGCAATTGAAAATCCCCCTCGTCAATGAGGTCCACTTCTTGGTCCAATTTCAATATTTCTAAAATTCGCTCCGTCGCACCAACTGCTCCTGCCAGCACCGTGTACATATTGCCAATGCCAGCAATTGCACCGCCGATCAAACCCGTGTAAATAATAAAAGAAAACAAGTCTCCTACTTCCATTTCGCCCTGTTCAACCAAAATGGCTCCCTGCCAAAGGACAAAAAATACCCCACCAAATAAGATGGTGATGATAAAGATGAAAAACAAGCCTCTTATCCTGGCATATCGCAAGGAAATTCGCACGATTTCTCCAATTGACTTACCATATCTAACGGATTCAAACCATTCATTAGTAAATGACTTCACAGCGGCAAAAGATTGTAATGTTTCCTCGACAATTGTATTGGTAGTTGCCAATTTATCTTGACGCTCTCGAGAAAGTTTGCGTATGTATCGGCCAAATACCATGGCTAAAATCACAATAATCGGAAAGGACAGCAACATAATTAAGGATAGTTTCGGAGCCAACCAGGCCAATATTGCAATACCTGCGATCAGAATTACAAACTGGCGCAAAAACTCAGCTAAGGTGATGCTAAATGCTCCCTGCAGTTGCTCTACATCTGCTGTAATGCGGCTGGTAATTTCACCAATTCGGCGTTCCTCAAAAAAAGGTATTGGCTGGGTAATCAAGCGATTGTAGAGCGCCTTTCTTACATCGGCCATGCCCTTCTCACTGACGATGGCAAAGGTAATGGTTCGGAAATATGAAAATATGCCCTGAATTATTAGAATAATCAGGAAAAGTATTCCGTACTGTTGCACCGTATATGGGAATTTAGAGGTGCCGTTGGCAGCATTCGCCATTTCTCCCGCTGCCCCCGGGAAAATCATGAATACCAAACTGGAAGCAACCAACAGAAAGAGTCCTAAATAAAAATAGAGCTGATATGGACGGATAAACTTGAAAATAGCTGTTGCTTCTCTCAGTGAAGCCCACTTTAGCTTAACCTTCTCTCCACCATCCAATTTGCCAAACCTTCGCGACATAATCGTCCATATTGATGACTCAAATATAAGGTGAACTACGCTTTAAACAGATAATCTCCCCCTCGGTTTGACAATGGACTGACAATTGGTAGCTCCTTACCTTGAGCAACATAAATCACCTTGGACCGGACTCACAATGGTTACTTTATCCCGAGATTTTCTAACATCACATAGAAAATCTCCTTTCAAGTCAATAATCACTTTGGCCATTGAACCCAGTCCAAGATCAAAACCTTGCCAGAGATCGACGATGTATAGCCTGGATTTGAAGAGATGATGCCAGGAATACATCTGGAGAGATGGCTGTTAACCAGAAAGCTGAAATCTGGTGGAAAACCGCTAGCTTACCGTAGATAGATACTATTATTTTTATACTATGATGGCTATGTCAAGTGTACGCATCCAGCGTTTGATGCTGTGCTTCTTCCTGACGTACTTATTGGCCATCCCTTTGCATACCCAACCCAACGATATGGATAGCCTATTAAAACAGTTGGACAGGGAACAAAGCGACTCTCAACGAGTTTGGATTCATTTTCGCTTAGCCAGTGCCTACGATCGCGTTGAACAGCACGATTCTGCTCGCCAGGCTTGTCGAGATGCAGTTGCCCTGGCAGCCGCAACAGGTAATAGGCAACTGCTGGGCATGGCCATGAAAAGAACAGCAGAGCACTTTCGCACCATCTCATTCACTGACTCGATGGCATACTATGCCCAGCAAGCAATTAATTTGTTTGAACAAGATCAACTGCTGATTGATGCCGCCAGTGCTTATCTCGATCTTGGCCATGTCCTTCAAATGAAGGGAGCATTGAGCAAGGCCAACGAAATCTTCATCAAAGCAGCAACCCTAAATAGTCAAGCCGATGCAGATTCGCTCAATGATAGAGTCTTTATCAATATTGCAACGACTTTTACCAATCTGCAAGACACTTTGCGCGAATACCAATATTTATCAAAAGCCTTAAAAATTGCGGATAGGTACCAGCATCCCCGAAATCAGATCATCGCTCGAATGGGAATAAGCTCTTCGCTCCGTAAACTGGACCAGCCTGACAGTGCAGATATATTTTTAGAGGAGGCCCGATTACTGGCAAATGAGTATCAAGAACCGATGTTGACAGCATACATCTTCCTCAACCAAGCCAGCTCAAAGAGCTTGGCAGGGGATGAAAAGGGGGCTCTCGAACACCATCGTAAAGCCATGGGTGTGCAAGGAGTACCGCCCTTTGATCGAGCTCGTTTCAAGTATTTCTATGCTCGCAAGCTGCTGCAAATTAACGATCTGCGCAAAGCCGAGGTACAGGCCAGCCAGTTGCTTAAGTCTGCCCAGAAACTTGGTGCTAAAGATTTGGAGCTGGATGCACATGATTTGCTAATGGAAATTTTCGAAAAACTGGGGGATTTCAAGCGCGGGCTACATCATGCAAAAAGATTTGCATTGCTCAATGATTCCATTTTTAATGCCGAGGCCCAGAGTGAGATCCGAAAATTGACCTTACAAGCAGACCACAATCGTCAGAGTCGAGAAAACCTTGCCCTTAGGGCTGAAAATGCCGAAGCAAAACTCGCATTGGTAACTGCTCAAAATCGGGCACGCCATCGTTTGTTGATTGCACTGATTTGTATAGCTAGCCTGATAGGAGCTCTAGTTTCTTTTTTTTATTACAAAAAAGATACCGACGCTCAGAAAAATATTTTGAATAAGACCAATCAAATTAATTCACTGCAGATCTTGCAATTAAAGAATGAGCAGGAGCAGATAGCCTTAAAGTCAATGATCAGAGGAGAAGAACTTGAGCGGCGAAGAATCGCTCGTGATCTACATGATGGTCTCGGTGGCTTACTTTCGACGATAAAAATTTCTTTGGGCAGTTTCCAGGAGCAATTGGGTAATGCCCATAAGCAGCAATTGAAGACCGTATTTAAATTGGCTGATCGGGCGAATTCAGAACTGCGCCAAATTGCCCACAATCTTGTCCCGGAAAGCCTTGTAAAATTTGGCTTTATAACTGCGATCGAAGATCTCGTGGCAGATATTAATTATAATACCAATCTGAAAGCCGAATTTCAAACCATTCATATAACAGAAGCTCAAATCAAAACCGACAAACTCCAGCTATATCGTATCATCCAAGAATTACTAAATAATGTTATTAAACATGCCTCCACCTCCAGTGTATTTCTGCAAATATTGGAGCGTGAAGATCACATCATTATTGTTGTAGAAGATGATGGAATAGGCTTCGATGGTGTCGGCAATAAAACCGGAATTGGGCTTGACAACATTAAAACGAGGATGAGCTATCTGAACGGATCTGTCAATATTGACTCACAACCGGGGAGAGGAGTTAGCACCTCCCTTTCAATTCCTAATCATAATGATTAAAATCCTGATCGTGGATGATCACCCGGTGGTAATTGAAGGACTCAGCACCGCTTTGCAGTCTAATCCGGACCTTGACATATCTGCACATGCGAGCACGGCCAACCAAGCCCTTGCGGTCCTTGAAGATACACCGATTGATGTGATCTTACTAGACATCAACCTTCCCGACATGGATGGAATCGAAACGTGTAAGCTCATCAAAAAGAAATATCCCAGTATCAAAATTATTGGGCTAACCACCTACAATCAGGTCAGCTTCATTTCTGAAATGCTCCGACAAGGAGCCAATGGCTATCTATTTAAGAATACGACCCTAGAAGAAATTATCACCGCCGTGAAATCAGTATTTCAGGGAGATCAGTACCTCTCAGAAGAAGTCAACCAGCGCTTGATCAATAAGGCCACCGGAAAACGAGTGAGCCATTTGTTTATTCCAAAATTGACCAGACGTGAAAAAGAAGTGTTAGAACTAATTGCACAAAAATACACCAATCAGGAGATCGCGAAGGAACTCTTCATTACGATTAGTACGGTCGAAACACATCGCATGAATCTTTGTGCAAAACTAAACGCCAGAAACACGGCCGGGTTGATTAAAAATGCCATTAAGTTTGGCATGATTTAAAGATAAGTTACGGATTCACAAAAGGCAAGCAAGGCCCCCTAAACGTTGAATCCCTCATCTCTCAAAACCTCATATATCTGGCACGCGGTCCGATAATGTTTCACAATATCTGCAGGGCTTAAAAGCTTCCGCTGTTTGTAAATAATCAGGAAGTAATTAAGCCCTTCGACTGTCCAATCTGGATGAAAGGTGAAAAATTGAAGCACCGAATTAGTAAAGGTATGGCGCACCAAGGCTTCATCCTTTCCCTTCAAATGGTAGGATTTAGAGAATTTTTCGTGACTCTCGAAATCAAGGTCTTCAAATCCAAGCCAAGCCCCAATTTTGTGAATCATTTTTTCTGGTTGTAGCCTAAAGCTGGGCAGCCCAAGATGCTTAGAATAGAAGAAAAAGACAGTCTGACGAAAGGTTTGGTGCGAGTTACCAGAGCTAACCGTATATTGGTAATCAAAGATTCTGGTTTTCAAATCGTCGGTATCCTTCCAGAGCAAGTGCTTTATTTTCTTGTTTCCACCCACCCGAAAAAGGCGAAAATCAAGCAACAGGCGCAGCACTCGAAGCTCATCATCCTTGGCAAATTTCATGTGTAGACCTGGTGCTAAATCCCCAAGAAGTTTGCTACGTCGTAGTTTCTTTTTTCTAAAAATCATGAGCATGCGCTGGTGGGCGACATCCAATGTACGAAAGGCTCGAAAATTACGGCTACAGGGAAGCTTGATTTCGTTCGAACATCAAGGCGCGAACAATTCTTTTACCCGCAAAAAAGTAGATGGCATACGATCCCTGCTTGAGATTAGCGATATTGACCATTCCCTGCTGGTAGAATTTACCCTTTCTTAGAATAATGCCCTCAACGTTTGAGACACTATACTGCAAGGTTTTGGGAAAATCCGTTTCCATTGATAAATACTGCTCAGAGCTGACTGACATTAAAAGTTGATGATGATGGAAAGTGGAATCTGTAAAGCCCTCGGAGAATGAAACTAAATCCATGCTTTTGCTGGATAGGAATACGTCTGTTTCTGTAACTTCTTCAGAGATTGCTGCTAACGTTGGTTTAGTTTGTGCAGTACTCAGCACAGTCACCAAAAACACTAAGAGGGGAGTCAGAGTGCGTCTCATAGTTACTACTTATGGATTGAAAAAGTGTTATCCATAATCTAGCAAAAACTCTGCCTAATTTTATCTATTCAAAGTCAGGATCACTCCTTCCAGGTACACTGAAATTTCAACATTGCTTCTCCGCCCCCTATCCCAATATACCCGTCGAATGAAGTTAGCTCTGAATCTTTTTTGATTTTTTTAACAAAATTCTATGATTTAGATAGGACATTTTGCAGTCTAATGGCACGTTAAGTATATAACCTTTTGCAATGAAAACTTCTAACATCCTATTAATCATCTTTCTAACAGTTGCGGCTTGGTTTTACGGCAAATACCTTCAGTCGGTACTTGAAAGCTGGAGACCCAGTACTTTTTGGTATCGCTCGTCTAAATAAGCGTCGTGACCATTCCTTCTGGAGCATCAATAACACATGATACTTCAAAAGAGAGTCCCGTCACCAAAGGGCGATGACGCCATTCAGCTAAAAGACCAAATGCGGTCTCACTCAAAACTTTGACTAACCACCCATCATTGAGAAGCGGGTCTATCGGTTATCGGGCCAGGTGATCGTCGGCGTCCCGCCATTCCCAGTAACCTTGCCTTTGGCATTCCAACTTTCGACATAGTTTTGATGCTCACTAATCAGCTACTCCATTGGAGATCATCGCAATGAGTCCTCGATCCGCAATAGATTTGTCTATGGTGGGTTTAATGGTTCGAAACATAATTTGGTAGATTTTTTTAAAAGTCAGACCTAACCGAGGCTAAGCCTGACTTCCATTCAAACAAAACTTGGGAGGGTATGTCGAATATTGATCAGATTATCTATTTGTACAGGTCGCGAATACTTTTCAATGGACCCTCGGGAATGTGCTGCAAGATTTTCTTATTGTCATCAGACATCAACCGGGGTTTTTCACGAACAACCTGAAAATTTTCCTGCCCTTTGCGTTTGCACATAACTAGGTAGTCAAAGGCATAATTTCCTCTACCTCCATTTAATTCCTTTACTCTAAATCCCCCATTGGCCTTTTCGATGACTGCTACCCCCTTTGATTCGGCTGATAGCGGTGTGATCGTAACTGTCATGGAAGCTTCATCTTCGACCCATTGAAAGTGCTCCGAACAAGTGACCGTTGCTTCTCCATCGATAAGCTGTGCTGTACCCCGGTCATAGGCCGCAGCTTCTCCGCCCATTGGCACAGAAAAAACGGCCGTTTGATTAGATCTGCCGGGAGGCGAAGTCAACACGGTAATATTGTTTGCTGCTACTTCAGATCCGCTGGCAGTATTGCGCATGTAGGCCGTGGGTGTGTTACCGTCGGCTCCAAAAACCATAAATACCCCATCGTTGGGTGTCCCGGCAAAGGTACCTGAAGTGGTGTTGAGGGCTCCATTGGCGCCATAGGTGGAAGTTGTGGCTGCTTCCTCGGAATTAATGGTCGACACAACTCCAAAATTCTGACCATTGAAGACAATGTTAAATCCGTTTGAAGGATCGGCACCTGGGATAGCTCCTGAGAGGGTGGTGAGCCCAGTTGCGTTTGCTGTTGATGACGTGCCACCCCATGAAGAACCCATAGGACCGACCACCGAGCCAACACCGAAGGTTTCGTTAAAATACTTTTCCTCGAAAACCACTCCGCTCGAATAAGCATAACCTTCATTCGATTTGAGTTCCAGAGTTCCGACATTTCTTCTTAGTGAAAGTACTCGATCATACGTACTGACACTGTATTCTTCCTCGGTCATTAGTTTCAGACCAACACTCTGTCGATCTTCATTAATGCTCTGAAGAGACATGCCGAAAGTCGGTTCATTTTGTTCTGGATTGTTCTGAAGCGCAAATAACTCTGCAAATGATAAAGGTTCAGTCACTCCTCCGCTGCGGCCAATGCCAGTGAGAGCAATAGCAAATTCCTGAAGTGGATCTGTTCCTTGGCGAATTCTGATCTCTTCGGCAACTTCTCTTGCTGCAGCTTTGACATCGGAGACCGTAGTAGCCTCGCTAGCATCTGTGGTTGATCGATCAACCATTTCAATGATCGAAGCACCTGTAGGGTCACCATCACTTAGCGTTCGTTCTGTACAGGTACTCGAAGACGAGCCACCTTCAGGACTATGAAGAGTAAGGCTGCCATTTTTTACCTCAACTGCGAAGTTTTCACTTTCATTTCTTGCGAAATCATCAAATTGCAGAATGTAACTGCTATCGGTTTTCTCCCAATAGTTTACCCCATTCAGACTCACCCCAGGGGTCCCACTAATCTTTAAACTATCCCCCTCCAAACTCAAAGTCTGCATTTCATTGTCCGGATCGCTGTCTTCATCTCTGCCATACAATGCAAAGGGTGTTGCATTGACGCTGGAATTTCCGATATCAACCACGTCAGCTTCACCGGGAACATCTGCCTCCAGTTTAATATTCAAATCTTGCACGCCAACGATGCTGGCATATTCTCCAGATTCGGCCGTGCCCGTACCGATCACTGTACTTAAAATACCAAGTTCATCAGT
This sequence comes from Saprospiraceae bacterium, assembly GCA_965223215.1. Classification (GTDB taxonomy): domain Bacteria; phylum Bacteroidota; class Bacteroidia; order Chitinophagales; family Saprospiraceae; genus JABDMH01. The sequence continues at coordinate 4,092,177 of CBDCVZ010000010.1, forward strand.
GAAAAGTGCGTGATTTTCCTTATAGAGTACCGGGCCATCCGGCCCATCTGTTAGGCTGACAAACAAAGTAATATTGGCATTGGGCATGACCTCTCCATGGGCATCGCGTAAAACTGCTTGGTAACTAAATCCGGGGTTTTGACCAAGGACAAATAAGGCAGATCCCTGCAGGCACAAAATCGTTGATAATATGGTTTTCATTTTGAATAAAATTTTAAGGAGTTTTCTTAGGTTGTGAATGATTGATTAAGGACTGAATTTCCTCCCGCCTTAGGTAATTCGATGCAGGAATTTTTCTTTGCACAGGGGTTTTTTCAAATCCTTTGCGCTTACAAGAAACCATGTAATCGAAATCGTAGGTCCCGCTACCTTCACCAAGCTCTTGCACTTTAAATCCACCAGAAAATTTTTCCACTACTGCGACACCTTTTGATTTTGCAGAAAGCGGAGTAATCGTAACCGTCATGGAATTAGGATCGGCAATGTTTTGAAAATGGTCGGGGCAGATTACCACTGCTTCACCATTTTCAAGCTTTGCAGTACCACGGGTATAGGCCGCAGATTCATCACCAACAAGTGCACCATAAATGGTGCTTCCCTGCCCGTCTTCGTTCACCACTGCACTAATGTTGCTGCCGTAGACTACGCCTTGGTCCTGATCATTAATAAAGATGCCAGCCTTATTCTGACTTTCCTTATCAAGCACCAGCAAATAACCGTTGTTGGGGAAACCAGACAAACTGGTCAGCTGAAGATTTCCACTTTGTGTTCCATTCAACTGCAGTACTCCCGAAAGATCACTGTTGCTACTTAACAAGGAGGATGCGAAAGGAGCAGATCTCTGCCCACTTTCGTTAACAAGCAGAATATTTTTGCAGTCACCCTGAGCTGAGCATCCGGTCCCATTGAGCAACCAACCCGCATTATCGTCTGCAAACAATCGCGCAATAATATCATTGGTGTTCCCATATAGAATGTTTTCAACACCCTGGGTGGTTGCATTGACATGATAACAATCGTTAGACTCGTTTGAAGAAAACATGCTCCACGATGTACTTCCGTCTTCATCACTCTTGGTAAAGTGTAAAGCCGGTGTAGTAGGGTTACCCTCCGTATTCTTGAAGTGTTGGTTAACAATATTGTCGCTAAAAGGCTTTCTTTCGCCATTGACCGTGACAAAAAACTCCTTTACCCCGAGCACGTCGCTGGATCCCATATATAGTTCAAAAGCACTACAATCTTCATCGATGGTACCAAAGAGTTTAACTATTCTAGTATCATCAAAAAAAATCATTTCTAAATCACCGAAGAGGGCATTATTTTGCAGCCATATTTTCGTATTATTTGCATCGTTTAATTTTGCATATATTTTGAAATCTCTGACAAAATTATCGCGAGCAGTAAAGGTGCCATCGATCTCAAGGTCTACTGGAGAAATATCAATGCCGAATTCTTCATGAATATAGAAGAGCATGCGATTGTATGCCTTCCGGATAGGAAGTGGAAAATCCTCAATCATATTTTGATTCTTAAGCACAAAAACAGCATCCATGATCCCATTTACATAATTCGCCTGAATCACCTTTCCATTGAGGTACTTAAATTCCACACCATCTCTTTCATTGTTTCGCTGTCCGCCCTCCTCAGAAAAAGACAAAAAATAGGAATTGCTGTCAGCATTGTATTCCCAGGGACTCTTAATGTCCACCAGACTCACTCCCGGGGTCCCACTGATTTTTAAACTATCCCCCTCCAAACTCAAAGTTTGCATTTCATTGCCTGGATCACTGTCTTCGTCCCGGCCGTAGAGTGCATAGGGTGTGGCATTCACACTTGAGTTTCCAATATCCACCACATTGGGTTCACCGGGAAGGTCCGCTTCCAGTTTGATATTTAGATTTTCCAAACCGATAATGCTGGTAAATTCTCCAGATTCCGATGTGCCGGTTCCGATTACGGTATTTAAAATACCCAATTCATTGGTCTGCAGCTTGTGATTTTCCTTGTAGAGCACAGGACCATCGGGTCCTTCAGTTAGGCTAACATATAATGTGATGCTGGCGTTGGGCAAGACCTCACCTTGGGCATCACGCAAAACTGCTTGATAATTAAATCCAGGTGCTTGCGCAAGTGCATAAGTCGCTATGGTGGCAAAATAAATTATTGTAACTAATATTTTAGTTCTCATTTTTTGATGGTTTTTGTTTGAATTATTTTTTACTAACTAGCTGGCTATTTATCATGCGACCTTCGCTCGTAAAATAAATGGCATAGATCCCCTGGGGTAGGGAAGAAATATTAAGCGCCTTACTTTGCAACAGCTCCCCTTCCCGAATCATTTTCCCATGTACATCCACGATCCGATAATCGAGAGCGCGTTCAAAATCTGTTTCCAAAATCAGTTGAGCGCTGGTCGGATTGGGAAATACTTTGAGGTCATGCCCGAAGGTGGGGTCACTAAATCCGGTGGTAACTTGTAAATCTGGTTGCTGAAATCCCTGCGTGAGTAATAAATCGCCGGATTTTAAAGGGTCGACAATGGGTTCGCCAACTGTCCAACTGACAGTCAGTCCGGCTGGTGTTTTTTCATATCCACCTGCCAATGCAATCACCGATTGTGAAAGACTTTGGGCCGGTAACCACGAGGCCATGAGTATGCCAGAGACAATTAAATAGTAGCTTTGTGCTTTCATTTGAATGGTTTTTATTGATTATTGGTAGACTTGTGTCTTTACATCTTTTTTTTTGGTACCCAGGCACCTACATTTATTTTAGACCGCGATTGAGATCACTTTCAGATAAATCTGGAAATTTTGGATAGGCGCCACTCCCAAAGGCACCTACCATGATCTTAAGGTGCCTCGTTGATGCTAAGTAAAAAGGTCGACCCGGATAGCTGAAGCCCCGCTGAAATAAGATCTGATCATTTACTTTGATCTGAGCTTTAGCATCATTTAGCCTGCCAATCGTTTTCCAGGCTCGCAAGGGATGTCTACCATCATTATCGTCACGGCCACTACCCGAAACATAGTACGTTGTAGTCGTTTTGGCCTCCCTGCCACCCTCCTTCCAACTTCTGATAAATTTTCCGATCATGGGATCCTTAAATCTCTCACCTCCAAATTTTGAATATCTCGCTTGGAAGAGTTAGGATCTATGTCTCAAAGACTGGTACCTATGTTACCATGGTATTTATGTTACCAATGGCTGGTGGTTATGTATCAGACAGCGGAGTATGTGCACATTGATGTGTTGTATTGAAGGGGAAGGCCATCTCAAAATTACTTTTGAAGCTTATGCTTATGAATTGGTGGTACGCAATGCCGATGGTGACGCACCAAACGCTTCTTTGAAGACCTTGGAAAAATAGCTGGGATCGGAAAACCCAACTGCATAACAAATCTCATTGACATTCATTTGACTGGATCGAAGCATGGTACGAGCTTGGTAGAGGCGAATTAATCGAATGTATCGTGACACGGATTTGCCGGTAAGCGCTTTGACCTTCCGATACAATTGAATCCGGCTCATCTGGAGATCACGAGCCATTTCTTCCACCGTGAAATCTACTGACAATTTCTGCAGGGTATATTGCTCAATGCGATCTAGAAATGCATCGTCGATATCGTTTTTCACCATGTCGACATTTAACAAACTTCGCTTGCTGTATTTTTGCTGTAGTATTTTTCTTTGACTGAGCAAACCATTTACTCTAATTAACAATTCTTCCTCGTCAAAAGGTTTGGTAAGATAGGCATCGGCACCGACCTGCAGGCCCTGCTTCTTTTCCCCTTGGGTGGCCTTTGCTGTTAGCAAAATAATGGGTATGTGGTTGGTTAATAAATCTGACTTTAGATCAGCACATACTTCGTAACCATCCTTCTTTGGCATCATCACATCGGAGATAATCAGATCAGGAATGTGCTCGAGAGCCAACCGAACGCCCTCATCACCATCCGCTGCACGGATGAGGCTGAAGTCCTCCAAACAGAGTCGAAGATAATTCACGAGATCATCATTATCTTCTACAACCAATATGATGCCCTTGGATTCTTTTTTTTCGATTGATGACCACTCTGTGCCGCTGGTCGATGGTGGCTCCACCATACTGCCGTATGCTGAGCTGATGAACGGATCTGCCACGTTGGTGATGGGAAGAACTACTTTAAAAATAGATCCGACTCCAGGTTTACTTTCAACCGAGATCTGCCCCGCCATTGCTTGTACCCATTGTAATGTTGTGGCCAATCCAAGCCCAGTCCCAGATTTAGCGTGATCTTTCACCTGGTAATAAGGTTGAAAGATCTTATCCAGTTCGGTTGCCTCGATACCCACACCGGTGTCTTGAAGAGAGAGTTCAAAATATTTTTGCCCATCGGCATTGAGTGCTTTAGACCTCACCGTAATTTCGCCACCGGCTGCTGTGAATTTCAATGCATTTGAAATGAGATTGGTAAAAACATCCCGCAGATGTTCAGGATCAAAATCCATCGGGATTTCATGCTGAGCCTTTACGTGGGTGATTTCAATGGCTCTTTCCTGCGCATAGGCGACAAACGGCTCCAGCAAATAATCTAAATATCCAACGACGTCGCCATTTTTCAGATCGAGCTTGATCGATTTCGATTGTAATTTACTCAGATCTAGGATCTGATTAATATGCTTTAGAAGTAGTTTACCATTCCGCTCAATCGCATCCATCCCCCGTTGGAGGACGGCCTGATCTTGAATTCCATCCTTTATTTTCTTAGACAATCCGAGAATAACCGTCAATGGTGTTCGAAATTCATGTGAAATCTGAGTGAAAAATTGTGACTTAGCCACGTCAAGTTCTCGCAGATTACTAGCTTCTGTTTGTTGAAGTACCAGTTGATTTTGCATCCGCTCACGGGCAACAATGAGCCGATTGATGCCGAGTAGAAATCCGATGGTCAGAAGCACCCAAGTCACCTTGGCAAAATCAGTCAAATACCAAGGTGCTGCCAGTTCGATGGTCATCGGAGTGCTGGCTTCACTCCAGACCCCATGCTCAGTCTTCACCCTGGTTGAAAAATAATAGGATCCCGGATCTAGGTCCGTGTACGTCGCAGTTCGATTATTCCCACTGCTCACCCAATCTTGATCCACACCACTGAGTTTATGATTAAATTCTTGCTTTGACACAAAACCCGACCGTGGTGCACTAAAAGAAATTGAGATAAAATTTTCGTTGGGTTTGAGCTTAATGGGTGCTGGGTGTTTTGAACTCAGGATCGTCGGGATCGTCTGGTCAAATATTCGAACTTTGGTCACGATGGGTGGGTCGATCCACGATTCATCCGTTTTTCTCAAACTTCGGGGATCGAAGTAAGCAAACCCTCCTGATAATCCAAAAAATATTTCTCCGCTTTGCAATTTGTAAAACCATACCCCAACTCGATCCACCGGTAGGAACTTGGTGTCGGTGTAATATCTTATGTTTAGATTTTGAAGATCCTCAGTCGGGTAAAAAGATGCCAATCCCGCAGCGGTCCAAGTCCAAATAAAACCTTCATCATCTGTGATTAAATCATAGATACGATCTGAAGGTAAGCCAGAGGAAACGTCCAGTTTTTTAATGATTTCGTGGTTCCGAATATCAAAACAATAAATGCCTGCCCCGAAATTTCCTGTCCAGAGACGATCGAATTGATCAAAGGTGAGGGCTTTAAAATTGGGATTACCAAATCCCGCCAGCTGCTCTTGATGGGAGTGTGTAGTGATTTGAAAGTTTTCCTTATCAATGGAATAGAGGCCATCTTGTTGACCGACCCACACTTCATTATCTGGTCCTACTGAGATACTGTGTGTCCATCGGTGTCGCAGACCGTGCTCACCCTGGCTCTCAAATAACCTGAGCGTGTCACTTAAGTAACCTAGACCGACACCCCAATTGACAAACCAAAATCCATCTAAATCACTCTGCAGTAAATTGATGTTCTTACTACCGTGGTTGCCATCCAGATGAATTGGTTCAAGCGTTTGCGTCATCGTATCAAAACTGTACAGGCCCGTATTAATTCCCAACAATATTTCATCTTGATAAGGCATTCCTACGATCGGAGCAAAAGGACTTGAGAGCGGCAAAGCAACTTTCCGGTAGGTGTCATTTCGACGGTGCCAAATCCAAACTTCCGGATGAAAATTGAAGGTCAATAATAATCGATCACCTCCCAGGGGTACGACCGAACGTAAACCAAATTGTGATCTTGTTTTTGAAAGCTCCGGAAAAAGCCGAACTTTTAATTGTGTAATATCTTGACTTAAGTAAGACAACCCCGATTCATCAGCCCCAATCCATAATTCTCCTCGCTCATTGCTAAAAACACTTCTGATGGCCTCTCCATCCAGCATAACGCTATGATGTTGACTAAAATCAAATTGCTCAGATTGCAAATTAAATATTCCAATCCCTCGATTTTGCGATGCCACATAAATTTCAATGGGAGATTTTCTAGCCATACTAAGGACTGCAAAAGAGGGATCATCAACTGAGCCCAGGATGCCCTTAATTCCGTGCTTGTGATCAATTGAATAGTAAACCCTGTCGGATGCATCTTTTAAATTAATCTTTAGGAGCCCTCCCTTCTGCCCTAAAGTTACCCACAGGTACGGCTTCGTCAGCCCATCGTAAAAGAATTTGATCGGACTCCAGTGATCGGCTGGTAGAAATTCGATCAATTCTTCCCTAGCAACATTGAACTTTACTAGCCCTGCTCTGCAGCAAATCCAGTAGGACCCTCGATCAAAGGGATCGCAAAAAACATCCGTGACATCCACCACAGATTTCTGATCGGGCAAATAGTTAGAAAGATTCCAGGATCGAATGTCGCCTGATTGTTCATGTAAAATATTCAAATGAAAGTCCTTTGTCACCAACACCATTTGAGATTCATCGTTTTGGTTAATCGCGACAATACCGTTATTGGCCAACTTTGGATGACTGACCTTATGGAGATGTACAAACCGACCACTAGTCAAATCCAAATAGGCAGCTCCTCCATAATCCGCATTGCTCGCTAGCCAAAGTCGATGACTATGATCGATAAACAAATCGTAGCAATAGTTGAAAGGAAGTTTACTATTGCTTTTCCGGAATAGCTCCATTTCTTGACCATCATACTTGACCAGCCCGTCACGTGTTCCCAACCAAATAAACCCAAAAGAGTCCTGGACGATGTCGTAGATCTGACTTTTTGGAAGACCTTGCTGAAGTGACAGAATATTGATGGGGGCCTGACCTTGCAGCAGGGCAACTGCCACAAAGCATAAAAAACTCGTTTGAATGACTTTAACCACCAATCTTGAGCAGAGGGTTACCATTAAAAATAGGAATTATAACCGTATCGGAAAGTACGGCGAATCAGACTAAAATTTTGGGTGCTTCGCTTAAGCACAGGTCCTCTTGGTATTATGCCATATGCAACTTTAAACTGGGATGGTACGTGTTGATCGCTTCTTATGGAACGTGCACTTCAGCACCCCGGAGAACCATCATATGGAGCTTGATTTTAATATATAAACTTTTAATTGATTTTGTATATTGCCGGGATTTTTTTAAGCAAAGAAACTAAAGAAGCTTAGAATTCGTTCAGCATAAAAATTAAAGCGAGACAACATGGCAATAATGATCACTGATGAGTGTATAAATTGTGGGGCATGTGAACCGGAATGCCCAAACAATGCGATCTATGAAGGAGGGGTGGAATGGGCCATTTCAGATGGCACATCTGTTACAGGCACCTATACTTTGAAAAGTGGTGAGGAAGTAGATGCAGATGCTCAAAACGATCCCATCTCTGACGATTTTTATTATATCACACCTGATAAATGCACGGAGTGCGAGGGCTTTCACGAAGAACCGCAATGCGCAGCTGTTTGTCCAGTTGATTGTTGCATCCCTGATCCAGATCACGAAGAAAGTGAGGAAGTACTTCTGGAACGAAAAGAAAAACTGCATCTCTAAGTTCTATCTAATTCTCTTTCATGTCTGCGAATACCACTGTACAAGAAGAGGTCACCATTAAGTTTGCCGGTGACTCTGGCGACGGTATGCAGCTTACCGGCGGTTTATTTACCAGCAATACCGCTCTAACCGGAAGCGACCTGGCCACCTATCCAGATTTTCCAGCTGAAATTCGGGCTCCCGCAGGAACCCTGCCAGGAGTATCTGGCTTTCAGATTCATTTTGGAAGCACCAAAATATTCACTCCTGGTGATCAATACGATGTATTGGTGGCGATGAATGCAGCTGCCCTTAAGACCAACGTGGGTCACCTCAAACAGGGAGGTACGATCATTGTTAACACCGACGGATTTGATAAGAAAAATCTACGTCTGGCCAAGTATGAGGATGGACACAATCCACTAGAAGATAATTCACTAGCTGACTTTCAGGTTTTTGAAATGCCAATCACGAAGATGACCAAGGAATGCCTGGCAGATTCACCATTGGGAACGAAGGAGCAAGATCGTTGTAAAAACATGTTTGTGCTGGGATTTATCTATTGGCGATATGATCGAGATATGGCTGAGACGATTGAATATCTAGAGCGCAAATTTGGCAAGAAACCTGATGTGTTGCAAGCGAATGTGGACGTCTTGAAAGCTGGTTATCATTTCGGTGAGACCACCGAGACATACAATGCCCAATACACCATTGAAGCCGCCCCGCTAGAACCTGGTACTTATCGAGGGATTATGGGTAATGAGGCCCTTGTGATGGGCCTGATAACTGCCTCACAGAAATCGGGTCTCCCTTTGTTTTATGGAAGCTACCCAATCACGCCGGCCTCTGACATTCTTCATGGTTTGGCTGCCTACAAGCATTTCGGCGTCAAAACATTTCAAGCCGAAGATGAAATAGCCGCCGTTTGCTCTGCCATCGGTGCTGCTTATGGCGGTAACCTGGCGGTGACCGGAACTTCCGGACCAGGACTAGCGCTCAAGGCTGAAGCCGTTGGGCTGGCCATGATCTTGGAATTGCCTTTAGTCATTTGCAATATTCAGCGTGGTGGGCCCTCCACAGGTCTACCCACTAAAACAGAGCAAGCTGATTTACTACAAGCACTTTACGGCAGAAATGGCGAATCGCCGGTCGTGGTATTATCCACAAAGTCTCCCGGAGATTGTTTTGAAACCGCCATCGAAGCGTGTCGACTGGCCATTCAACATATGACACCTGTGATCCTACTGAGCGACGGTTACATCGCTAATAGCTCTGAGCCATGGAAATTTCCAAAAGCGGCCGACATCAAAGAGATTAAGGTGAATTTTGCCAAGGCCTCAGACAGCCATGCTGTTTTTCAACCTTACAAGCGAAACGATGACCTGGTTCGGGAATGGGCCATACCAGGTACAGTAGGACTGGCCCATCGCATTGGTGGTTTAGAAAAAGAAGCCAACACTGGAAATGTTTCTTATGCACCCGCCAACCATGAATATATGGTCAAGATTCGGGAGGCGAAGATTCAAAAAATTGCCAATCATATTCCAGAGGTAACCTTGGAAGCCGGTCCAGAAAGCGGAGATCTGCTGATTTTGGGTTGGGGGTCGACCTACGGAGCCATCCAGAGTGTGACAAATACGATGCTACAACAAGGTAAGTCAGTGGCCCATGCCCATCTGAGATATATCAAACCCTTTCCGAAAAACCTGGGTACGATCTTAAAAAATTACCAGCGTGTGCTGATACCAGAAATTAACAATGGACAGCTGGCCAAATTGATCCGTGATCAATTTTTAGTTGATGTAATTCAATACAATAAAATTCAGGGAATGCCAATTTCCAAAGCGGAGTTGGCTCATGAGGTAACAGAATTATTAGCCAATAAAATTAATTGACCCATCATGAGCACCAATCCAACCAACGGGACAATTCCAACTTTAAAAGCCAAGGATTTTGCCAGCGATCAGGACGTACGATGGTGTCCCGGTTGTGGCGATTACTCCATCCTAAAACAGGTACAAAGTGTATTTGCTGAGATGGGCTTGAATAAAGACGAGGTGGCGGTAATCTCCGGCATCGGTTGCTCTTCTCGATTTCCATATTATATGGAAACTTATGGCATGCACTCGATCCATGGTCGGGCACCCGCATTTGCATCAGGTCTCAAATTAGCCAACCCTGACCTTAGCGTGTGGGTAATCTCAGGAGATGGTGATGGGTTTTCGATCGGTGGGAATCATTTGCTGCACATGCTACGGCGTAATTTTGATTTGAATTTATTGATTTTTAACAATCAAATCTACGGACTTACTAAAGGACAATATTCTCCGACTTCAGAAGTCAACAAACGTACTAAATCAACTCCGTTGGGGTCTATTGACCACCCGGTCAATCCCGGAGCTTTCGCGATGGGTTGCAATGCAAGTTTTGTAGCACGATCTATGGATCGAGATCCGAAGCATCTGAAACAGATGCTCCATCGAGCCAATGATCATCAAGGAGCATCGTTTTTGGAGATTTATCAAAACTGTAACATCTTTAACGACGGCGCTTTTTTTGCTTTTACTGATCGCGAGACCAAATCTATCAATTGTCTCTTTCTCGAACATGGTCAGCCCCTGATTTTTGGGAAAGAAAGAAAAAAAGGGATTCGCATCGATGGTTTAAGACCCGAAGTCGTGACACTTGGAAATGGATTTAGTGAAAGTGACCTGTGGATTCACGATGAAAAAGACATTTTTAAGGCATCTATGCTTACTAGATTTTTTGATGATCCTCGCTTGGAAAATGCACTGCCAAGACCATTTGGCGTGATATATTCTGAAGAAAGACCCACCTATGAGGCCCAGCTATTTGATCAACTTGAGACCGCAAAACGAAGAGGTGAGGTCGATCTTGATGCCATGATTGCGGGAGATAAAACATGGGAAATCAAATAAGATCATTGCCGAAACTATATCGGATAGCTGTTGAGGATAGCTTTGATTGAAGCATTTCTAACCTACGCGTTCGGATTGGCTTGGAGGTCAAAAACTCAGGCTACCTTTTGCGCACAAGGCTTGTCGGAAATCACTACGTGACGAAATCAACCTGTCGAGCCTTATTTTCAAATTGAACTATAGAATCACTACTGACATCTTCTCGGAGGCATCATGGAAAGGTGACCTTGCAATCGTAGTTAGGCCAAAATATTGAGCAACCATCGTAATGAGCATACTCAGTCAGGTTATCTGTGCATAATTTCGCCGGTGATTATCTCTTAATTGTTTTTAAACGTTTAAATTAGCTAGGATTGGGTTCGCATCTGACGATTCAGTGGCCAATTGATCCAAGACAAATAATCACATCAAAAAATTACTATGTCAAAACCTAGGTATTGGGTTGCAATTTTTGGCGGGGCAGTTTCTGGCTCCGAAGCAGCCCATCAACTTGCTCAGAGAGGTATTGCTTCCGTTGTATTTGATCAGAATGCACTGCCGTATGGCAAAATTGAAGATGGCCTTCCGAAATGGCATGTCAAGTTGAGGGACAAGGAGGAAGGTAAAATCAATGAAAAACTCAGTCATCCTTTGGTGACCTTTGTTCCTAACACAAAATTGGGTGAGGATATTCAATTTGAGGATCTCGTCGATTGGGGCTTTAGTGCGGTGCTACTTGCCATCGGAGCATGGCGTGACCGACCCTTGGCGGTACCTGGGGTGGATGCGTATTTGGGTAAGGGCCTGGTCTATCAAAACCCCTTTATCTATTGGTACAACCACAAGCACGAACCAGATTTTGACGATGACCAATATGAGATTAAAGATGAAGTAGCCATTATTGGAGGTGGGCTTGCTTCATTGGATGTCGCCAAAGTACTCATGTTTGAAATGGTGGAGCGTGCCCTCGCTAGGCTAGGGCATCAGACTGATCTCTTTGCCCTCGATCGGAGCATAGCCAAAGTCTTAGATGGCCTGGGTTTGACGCTCAAAGATCTTGGTATCAAGGGTTGCACTTTATACTATCGACGCCGGGTCAAGGACATGCCTCTTTCTCCCCTCCCAGCAGACACCCCAGAGCAACTCGCTAAGGCACAGGCGGTGCGAGAAAAGATCTTAAACAACTATCAATCAAAGTATCTATTTAATATGGCACCAAATCACGTACCCACTAAAACAGTAGTGGAGGGTGATCAATTGGTTGGACTCATTATGCAAGAAACTAAGATTGAAGCCGGAAGGGTGATTGCCATCGAAGGGTCTGATAAAGAAGTGAGATTTCCTTATGTGATTTCCTCCATCGGTAGCATTCCCGTCATGATTCCTGGTATCCCAGCTACTGGTCAAACCTATGCTGTAGAAGATGAAACCTTCTGCCGCATAGCCGGGTATCCGCATGTTTTTGCACTTGGAAATGCCGTGACCGGTCGGGGAAACATCAAGGAATCGATGGTACATGGACGTGAAATCTCCCAGAATGTGATCGAGGGATATTTAAGTGAGGCAGAGGGTGAATCTAATGCAGACGCTTGCAATAGGATTGCCGATGCCATTGCCACCTTGAGCGTGGAAATACGAGATCGAAAACTCTCAGATGCTGATTATGAGAAAATCAAGCAGGAAGTGGAAAAACTCCACAAGAAAGTGGGCTACGACGGAGATTATTTAAGTTGGATCGAACGTCATGTTCCAAAAAGGTTGGAAAACCTTCTCGGTGCCAGCCATTGAACGTAGCAAAGCTTATTGTGTGATTATTTCTTCTTCGGCTAAGTGCTAAGTGAGTGATTGAATCTCACCATGCATCGATTTGTTTAAAAGTATCTTAGCGCTGTTCAATGAATGATGGATTGTGATCTAAAAGCGTCATTCATTTTCCATATTAACCCTTTGAAGACGATGTTACCATGGCCCTGACCAGGCAAGTGAAATCCGTATTGAATCGCAAAAGAAAACGAGACGAGTGGTTTCTCGACGACTACACGCTCAATCTCTACAGTGGCTGCAGTTTTAATTGTTTGTACTGCTACATACGCGGAAGCAAATATGGAAAAAATCTTGCCGACCGCCTTTGCATCAAGGAAAATGCAATCGAGTTGTTAGACAAGCAGTTGGCTTTAGAATCGAGAAAAGGAAGGAGGGGCATCATTGCAATTTCTTCGGTGACGGATCCCTACCTTCCTATTGATAAGAAATATCAATTAACCCGTCAGGCCCTGGAAATTATTCTAAAGTATAAATACCCCGTACACATTTTGACTAAATCGGATCTTATCGAACGAGATTTTGATTTGTTGCACCGCATTGACCGGGAAGCCATCCACCATCACAACTTAAAAAGAATGAGGCGCGGAGTGGTGATTTCATTCTCATTTTCAACATTGGACGACCCAATTGCAAAGATCTTTGAGCCAGGTGCTCCACCGCCATCCGTCCGCCTTCATGCCCTCGAAAAATCAGTATCAGCAGGTCTGTTCGCCGGTGTGAGTATGATGCCGCTCCTGCCATTTATTTCCGATGGGACCGAGCGTCTCCAACACATGTTTACCACCTTTCAATCAGCCAAGGTAAAATATATCTTGCCTGCCACTCTAACCCTATTTGGGAACAAACCTGAGGACAGCAAGCAAATGATGCTGAGGGCTGTAGAAAACCATTACCCTCATTTGCTAGAGAAATATAAAAACTATTTTTCTACAGGGAGTCAAATGCCGGCTTTCTATCGTACTGCCTTCCAAAAGGAAATGCAGAAATACTCTGAGCAATATGGAATTCCCAACCATATCTTAACGGCAGCTACTCAGGAGCAATGAATCTCACGGTCACTATAAATACACTGACAACTAATCGAAAGTTGGTCAAATAGTTTTTACCTTACTTTCACTTTAGTCGTCAGTGTACACCATCCTGTCACATTTCAATGTATTTTTTGGCCCTTAGAAACTCTAGGGATGCCAAGCATCCATTGCATTATCCCAACAGAGATTGGACCATTGCTGTAGGTAAGACCTTATCCACTTCCTTCTTGTCGCAAGCTGAGCTACCACAATCCTCCTGTCCACCATTTTTCTTTGAGCAAGAACAATCGGTCTTGCAACACGAGCATCCGGAATTGGTGGTGCAATTGGTGAGTGAAAGTGGTCCTCCAAAGTCAATGATGTAATTACCCTTCGACGATTTTAATGCTACCGAAATATAATTAACTCTTTCCACGCCAAATGACCACGACAGGTACATGCCGTCCTTACCCTTTTTTAACTCCACACTATTTGGCTTGGCCTTATATCCAGCCACAATGGCCTCTTCGAGATCACTTTCGACCTTTTTGGAAAGGTGCTTCGCTCCGACCTTTGCGACAATATATTGTTTGCCCTTATCAATCGCTTTTGGACTGGCTGCTGCAATGATCAACGCGACACTTGCAAAAAAGACACCCATCAAAAGTTTTCTCATCAATGGTGATTCCTTGATTTTTTTCATGATTTCTGATTTTATTAGAGAATGCCATGAAACTAAATCATTGGAAGCCACGACAAACCACACCTGGGTGTGGTTTGTGGCTAAAGTCTTGCACATGTTTTGATGGTAACTTGAATTGGTTACGCACAAATCGATTTACCAGCCTATGCCGTAATCTTCCCCATAATTACTTGATCCTCCCCACATCGACTCATTTGCCCAGTCAAAATAAATCGCATTAATGGGACCAGAGGTTCGGTCCCGCACCTGCAAATCGTATCCCATTTCCCTTAATTTCTTTCTTGTCCACGGTGGTGTGGATTCATGAATCATCATTCTCCCGGGATAGTTCTCGTGCTGTCCAAAAGATCCCCGCATCTGAAAACTATTCATATTAGCTGCTTCAGCGGCCTCCTGCACATTCATCTTAAACTCGACCATATTCAGAAAAAATTGCAGCAAATTCTGGTCCTGACTATCCCCACCCTGAACGGCAAACGACAAGTAGGGCTTTCCATCCTTTAAGGCCAAACTTGGAGTCAGGGTAGCGCGGGGCCGCTTACCCGGCTCTACAACATTGAAGGGGTTTTCACTAGCTCGCAACACAAAACTTTGCATCCGCTGACTCAGACCAATCCCAGTATTGCCCGCGATCACAGCTGGAATCCAACCACCACTCGGGGTTATCGATACAATCCAACCATCTGCATCTGCCGCTTGAATGGTCGTGGTGCCGCTGTAATATGATTCATCGCTGGGAAATTCCTGATCCTCTCTCACTGACGGATACTGCGCGTTGTAAGAGATGTCCTGCCCCCATTCTTTTAATAGATTTTGAAAGGGATTGACTTTTCCTTCGAAAGGATATGGATCACCCGGGCCCTGATCTTCGACATTTTTCTCCCAATTAATTTCTGAGACACGTTTTTTAGCATATTCCTTAGATAACAATCCATGCATGGGCTCAGCGGGTTCAAAATATGGATCGCCATAGTAGAAATCTCTATCAGCAAAAGTCATATTCATCACCTGATATAATCCATGCAAATATTTAGCTGTGTTATAATTCATGCAATCCATATCCAACTGCTCCATCATATTTAGGGCTTGGAGCAGCACTGGACCTTGCACCCAACTATTCAATTTGTAGACTTCTATATCCTTGTAGGTGGACATCACCGGTTCTTCAATATAGACTTGCCAATTGTCCAGATCTTCTTTGGTGATGAGCCCTCCCTGCTCTTGTGTACCTCTGACCAATTCATCAGCAATATCTCCTTTGTAGAATCTGGAATAGGCCGCCATGATCGCTTCTTTGCGACTATTTCCCGCCTCGATGGCATTCGTCTCAGCTTCAACCATTTTTAACAGCGTTTGACGTAAATCCTCCTGTACAAATATCTCTCCGGGATGGGGTGCTGCGCGGTCTTCACCCAGGTGAGGTAAAAACACCTTCTTAGAATAGGGCCATTCGCTAATACGCTCTTTTTCTGCTTCAATGCGATCTGCAGCTTGCGCTTCCATGGGATAGCCCTCAGCCATCTGTATGGCAGGTGCTAGAACCTCCGCGAGTGTCTTGGTACCATATTCCGCCAACATCGTGAGAAGCCCTCCAGGAGTACCCGGAGTGATAGCAGCCAGGGGACCATATTGGGGTGGATAATCCATTTCCTTATTGAGGAAAAACTCAGCAGTTGCACCTGTAGGTGCGACTCCCAGTGCATTGATGGCAATGACTTTATTGAGACCGGGATGATATATTAATGCCTGTGTTTCACCACCCCAACCGAGTACATCCCACATAGTACAGGTTGCAGCTAACATAGCGCAAGCTGCATCTACTGCGTTGCCACCTTGCTCAAAAATTTTGGCTCCAGCCGTTGCACCCAGAGGTTTGCCCGTAATGGCTAACCAATGCTTGGCTTGTAACGCCGGTTTTTGTGTACGCTGGGCTGATAGCGATGTTCCGAAAACGTTCACCAGTAAAAACAATGGGAGGTAATACAATTTCATCTCAGAGACTTTTTTCTGAAGTTAAAAAACTAGCTGATCAACGGGGAAGATTTGATCTTCAGGTCCTCCACAACGGCGGTCACTATTGCTCCGCAATGAGCGACAATTTACTCTACCCAAAAGGTGGGCTTGTCCAATTGACTCCTGGGAAGGGATAAACAATCATTGCAGACATCTAAATTTCCTGGTGGTGGTGGTGGGCAACGCTGCAGAGGAAAATCAGCAAATTCGGGGCTGATGTACTTTCTGAAAATGGTCGTATCGGTCGCATAAAATATTCCAAATATTTCCCGCTTTGGGTCATCCTGATATTGAAAGTTGCTCCTAATTTTTCCAGCTGGCGCTTCAAACATGTTTCCATTGCGGTTTAGTACTTGCTGGATACTGTGCCAGTATTGATAGGCACGTGGGCTGAGGCTTTGTTGATGGAGGTTGAGATAGTAACCTTCGGCATGAAAACTCGAGATAAAAACACCAATGACAGGCAATATTAGATCACGGTCTTCGCGCAGATTAGACGTGGTTAAGGTTATTTCATTATCAAGATTGAAAAACTGGCTCACGTAGCAAACTTGGTCCAGATTGTCTGTGACTCTATAGGTCCGTTCAACTTCAAAACGGAAATGCTCGCCTCGATTGGTTTGGCTACTTTGCAGTATCTTGACATTCAAGTCAAAACCAATAAATGGTTGCTTGATAAACTCATCAAATCGATCTTTAAAATCTCTTTCAAAACGATATGCAGTTAACTCAGACGGATCACCTAATGCATACAGTTTGTCCATCGCCGAGATAATTAGTTCGTCCCTCTGTGTGAGAATTTCCATAGCATAACTATCTCCAATCCTGACCTGAATGGGTCCATTTTCTTCCAGCGCCAAATAGTAAGTACCTGACCCTACCCTGGGAATTTCCAGTCGGCTCCCAAATTCATCCAGTAAGTGCACACTTCGCACATCAACCGGAGCAAAACTGCCTGGGGTTAAATCGAAAATGGTATTAATTTCCACTGATATGACACTGGGTTCTCCCCTGATCAGCTTTGCCTCAACATGGAGGCTTTGTCTTTCCATTCTTGGAATGTTAAGATCAAGCTTTTGCAGGCAGGCCAAGGGAGTCATAGCCACCACCAACATCACGCATCGTAAGGACATTGATCCCCCGTTCATGCATCCTATAGTTTTACATTATACTTAGTACGTGCGCGAGATAATTTGCCTTCTTTAGATTGAAATACAACTTCGATCACAAAATTACCCAAGTCATCGGATTGTGTAAAATCGAATGTCGCTTCACCTTCTGTATTAAGTGGGATGGCAGCATTCCAATATACCTGGGGACGAAAAAGTGGCTGGGTTTGATGGTGATCCGGATTCAATGCCGGGAATGAGGCGGGTTGTTGCAAGCCATAACTGGTGTGCACATCTTCAGCATCGGCAGGATCTATTGGTACATCTTGTAAGGTGGTTTTTATTTTTACAATGCCACTGATCCCAATGGCTGAATATTTATCACGTCTGTCTTCCGCATTTGTGTAGATTTCGACCCTCTGAATGGGCACCATAGACATATTGGCGATGAAGTGTGCATTCCTTGTCATTTTACCATCCACAATAAAAAGCGGAGGTCCCTTCAGGTTGGTATTTTTAGAGCGACGCTCCTTGGGATTGTACAAACTAGCTGTGTAGATGCTGTCGTCACCTAATTTAAAAGTCAGCGTTGTAATAATCTCTCCAAAAAAGCCCTTCATATCTGGGAAGCTCTCATACTCCTTGATATTGAAGCTCATGTCTGGCTTACTTTCATCCACCTCATACCGAATTGTGGGCAGGTTTAGAGGCATTTCCTCCTGTTCGAAATACTGAAATACCTTCTTTCGCATTCTGCTGTATTTCAAATACTCCAAAATGCCCTCGTTATACTTAATCGGATCATGATCGTGGATTGTGGTAGCTAGATCAACACTAGCAGAGATTTCGGGCTGCTCAAATTGGTATCCAATAAACTGGATCATTTTGGGCCCAGTAAAATCAGGCAATTTCATGGAGAAAAAACCATCATCAAAGGACTTAGAGTAATATATCTTATCGTCAACTCCAATATATCCACCAAGAACGTTTACCTGCTGTGGATTTTCAACGGTCCCCAGTCGTCCTTGGATGTAAATATAATTTTTAAGCTCTCCTACTCCATCAACCGCACTTTCACTTATTTGCAAGGCTGGATAATCAGTGATTCTGGTGCCACACAATTCGCTATCGGTCACAGAAACTGAGATCGACCCTCCTAGCACCGGCTGATTAGCCTGATCCATCACCTTAATTTTAACCGGTACTTTTGCTCGACGTTTTGATTCGGAAGGCATCGAAATTTCAATATTAAAATTACCATCGACCAATTCGTCTTCTGGTGATGAGATGGGTGCCATCGATACATTTGATAAATTAGCGAGATCATTGTAGACTGGTATTGGAAAACTGGCCATGACTTCATCCGGAATGCTACCACCCTTCGTGACCCTAAATTGAATCTCAAAAATACCAGCACTTACCTCATAAGGGAATTTGTAGTATCCCGGAACCATGGTTTTACCGCCATTACGCAAGAAAAATCGATCTCGCTGTTTACCGTTTCCATCTACCAATGTCGTATTAATAGCAATTTCCCTATCCCGATACTTGCTGGGCAAATAGAGGGTGAACCAAGCCACTTCTCCTGCTACGTAAAAGGACTTATCCAGGTGCAGACAAACTTCACTACTAGACTGAGCGTAGATGGGGCTATCTACTAACCGGGAAATGCTTAGACAAACAGCAAAATAAAATAATATCCCTCTGATTGGTTTTTGCATACCGCAAATTAATTTTTTGTTCTTCATGGTTAATTTAATCGACCCAGAAACTAGGTTTTTCCAAACTACTACCATTCTGCAAGAGGCAATCGCAACACGGAAACCTCGGCAAGCATCGCGCCCCGAATGGCTGCGGGGAGGGCGGGCCAGGACAATAAGCCGCTGGAAAATCTGCTAAGGAGGGATCGACATATATTCTTGCGGTGTCTTCTTGAGTCGCATAGAAATAACCAAAAACTTCGTCATCAGAATTTTCATCGATCGGCTGGAAATTGCTTCTGATTCGACCCGCAGGAGCTTCAAACATATTTCCGTTACGCTCAATGACTTGACTTATTTCGTTCCAATATTTATAGGCATTCTCGCTTAGGGACTGTTGATAGATGGTTAAATAATATCCTTCCGAAAACAGAGTGTTCTTGCGCAGAATGTCAACGACTGGTATTCTAACATTTGCTGTGCCAGTAAATTCATTGGCATTGAAAACAAGTGCCGAAGTTACATCAGTCAATTCTGTCACATAACATGTTTTAGGGTCTGGGGGTGGAAATCCTACTACTGGCGAATCAGTTAATTTGTAGGTCTGCTCCACTACATAGCGAAATCGACCTGCCTCACCACTTTGCCCAACCTGAACCGGTGCGTCAACGGAAAAGGAAAGCAAATCCAGTGTAGAAAATTCACCGAATTGATCCACCACTTCTTTGACAGTCTGATCCACATATAAGTCACCAACCGGATCAACTTTGACAACAGGCTCTGGTTTGGAAAGGAAGGCTCTACCGTCAAATGTTGCGATTCGCATTTGGTATGACTTGCCCAATTCCACTTTAAAGTCGGTATCGCTTGAGAATACTCTTGTCTCATAAACACCAGGGCTAATTTCCTTCAGGGCCCGCTCTCGTCCTTCTTCATCCATTAGGGTTGCTTCTTGTAGGTTGACCGCTTTTAGTCCGTCGGCACTAAAATCAAACAATCTTGTAATGCTAATTCGTGCCACCGATGGATTTCCAATCCTAAGTGATCCCTCAACCACAATGGCAGTCTGCTCATCGTTCAAGCTGGGAAAGCTGATTTTGTCAAGACAACCCATAAAAAATGCGCTGCAGTACACCAAAACAACCAGACCTGATATCTTTATTATCCTCTTCATTTTAGCTTGCTTCGATGATTAATCAAATAATTTCAAAGTTGAAGGTGACCGATGGGATTACACTGCCCAAAACCGCCAATTTATTGGCTTGTGCCTGTCTAAAGGCAGCCTGAGTAAAGAATACAGAAAAGGCATTTCTGCGGGAGTAAACGTTATAAACAGAAATGGTCCAACTGGTTTGGATCTTTTTATCCTTCTTATATCCTTTACCCAAGGTATAAGCTACGTCGAGGCGATGATAGTCAGGAATTCGAAACTGATTTCGTTCAGCATAAATTGGGACGATCAAACCATTGGTCGTTCGGTAATTTCCAACTGGCGGTGTGGTGGGACGGCCGGTGAAATAACTAAAATTAATGGTCAAAGTATTGCGACGATTGGGTTGATAATTTAGCACCAAGGAAATATCGTGTGTTTTATCAAAATTACTGGGATACCAGTCATCTCGATTTATGCCCTCAATTTGCCGCTCACTACGTGAAAGAGTATAACTCAACCACCCATTCACTTCCCCTTTCTTCTTCTTGACACTTAATTCTGCTCCATAAGTTCTTCCGATTCCCGATATCAATTCCGTCTCTAAATGATCGTTGACAATCAGGTTAGCAAAATCACGAAAATCGTACAATTGATCTATATTTCGATAATATGCTTCGAGTGACGTTTCCCAAAGATTATCTTGAAAATTTCTAAAATATCCAATGGACGTATTGTGTGATTTTTGGGGCTTCAGATAATTCGTGCTTAATTGCCACTGACTGTTAGGTGTCGGAGAATCTGTGTTAAAAATTTGACTGATATATTGAGAGGTTCGACTGTAGCCTATCTTAATTGAACTGACCTCAGAGAATCGATATCTCATCGAAATCCTGGGCTCAATGTTGGAGTAAGATTGAATGGTCTCTCCCTTACCAAATTCTTTGGTGCCAATGATAGTATTTTCAGTGGGGTTGTCGGGATCTGCATATTCGTAAATATTCCCAGGTCCGAGAAATTGATAAAGTACACCCCTTACGCCCGCAGAAATAATGAATGCAGGTGTTAGTGTAGCTTCAAGATTTGCAAAAACTGCAGACTCTAATCCTTGTTCTTCCTCGACCACATCACCAAGAATTTCTGATTCATCACCAAAGGGATCTTGCCTTCCGGGATCCACTTTGTAAAAAGTTGAGGAGAAGCCAGCATCAATTTTCAGCTCTCGATTTGGTTGATAGGTCAAGTGCTCTTTAGCCCTTAAATAAGACACCCCCGTAGCAACCGACGACGCATCAACTCCTTCCAGATCTGTCTGTGCACTTTCATATTGACTTCCTACGATCGAAAACTTGTTATATAATCTGTCGCTAAAAATCTGTTTATAAATTAATTGAGCCATTAGGGTACGGTAGTCAAAGCCAAATTCCTGATTGTAAACAAAATCATCTTCAGAACCATATCCGGCCAGAATAATCGTACTTTTTTCACTCGGCTTAATGGTGAGCCTGGCATTAGCATCATAAAAAAAAGAGGAACTCCGGTTCACCTCAAGTACCTTAACTTGCTTGAGAATATAATCAGAATACGATGAGCGAAGTCCGGCAATAAATGAGACTTTGTCTTTAATGAGTGGACCTTCGAGGGCCAGTCGGCTGAAGACAGGTCCCAATCCACCCTTGAGCCCAAATCGCTCAAAATCACCATTGCGCATCTCAACATTCATGGCAGAGGCCAGACGACCACCAAAGGTCGCTGGGATGTTACCCTTATACAGGTCAACGGTACTAATCAGGTCTGTATTAAACGTGCTGAAAAAACCCAAAGCGTGAGATGCGTTAAAGAAGAATCCTTCATCTTGCAAGATTAAATTCTGATCTACGTCACCTCCTCGCACATTAAACCCAGTGGCACCTTCCCCAATAGAACTGATCCCTGGATTTAGCAATAAATTTTTCACGACATCTGCCTCCCCCAGAAATGCCGGTACTTTTTTAATACTCTTCATGTCAAGGGTGGTGACACCAATCTGAACATTTTCAACACTGGCATCCGCAGACTGTGCAGTCACGGTGATCTCATCCAGGTTGATGGCAGCACTCTTCATTTGCAATTGCACCTCACCGTCTTTGTAAATATTAACCGTTCGAATCAGATCGTCAAAGCCGACGTACTGCACAATCATCTCATGGCTACCCACCGGAAGCTCATAAGAAAAGAACCCATGCTCATCGGTAATGGTCCCACCCTCTAAACCAGTCCAGGTGAGGTTGGCCCCAATGATGGGTTCATTATCTTCCTCATTGATTATGTTACCGGAGAGCACTGCTTTTCCACTCGGACTCATCTCTCGGATATCACCAATCTTAATACTTTGATCCCTTTGCTGCGGTGGAACCCGTTCCGCCTTTTTTGACCGTTCCAGCGCTTGGTAATAGTTAATGGTGTAGACCTGATCAACCACCTGCCTGTTCATTAAGGTAATTTGACCATCCCGATAATGCAAAAAACCTATCTCCGTACCATCCAGCAGTTGGGTGAGAACATCTTGAGCAGATTGATCTTTGAATTTCATGTCAATCTTGATATTCGACAAGTCGGTGTCACGGTAAAAAAAACGGAGGGTCGTTTGGCTTTCAATGTCTTTGAGCACCGAAGCGAGAGAGGCTTGTTGGTAGTTGCCAGAAACCCTAATCTCAGACAACAGTTGATCCTGGGCTAGTACTGTACCATATCCGAATAATAGGAATACAGCGAGTGCAAACCTCATTCGGATGCATGAGCATGTTTGAATCATGAGCGAGCTTTTTCAAGAATACTAAGGGATAACGCCCACATGCGGCAAAATGTAGTGCGGTCTCCTCTAAATCCTGCGAAAATAATATTCTTGTTTTGTATCGGTCTAGTTCAAGACATTTTCTACCGAGACATGGGCCAGACCAAAGGCGTCAGCAACTCCCTGGTACACAATATCCCCGCGCACAATGTTGAGACCCCGACGCAGATCACTGCGGGCTCGACAGGCTTTTTCCCAGCCATGATCTGCCAGCGAGATCGCGTAAGGTAAGGTAGCATTGGTGAGTCCGATGGTTGATGTATAAGGCACTGCTCCCGGCATATTGGCCACGCAATAATGCACAATATTGTCAATCACAAAAATTGGATTGGCATGGGTGGTTGGTTTACAAGTCTCGATACATCCGCCCTGGTCAACAGCTACATCAACTAAAACCGTTCCTGGCTTCATGTCCTTTAACATGTCTTTGGTGATCAGATTGGGAGCCTTTGCCCCAGGGATTAGGACAGAACCCACAATTAGTTCATGATCTCGGATGAGCTCCCTGACATTGTACTCATTCGAATAGCGGGTGTTTACATTGGCAGGCATGACATCCGCCAAATATCGCAACCGCTGCAAATTGACGTCCAGTATGGTCACCTGAGCACCCAATCCTGCTGCCATTTTTGCTGCCTGCGTACCTACTACACCACCTCCAAGAATCAAAACTTTGCCTGGTTGTACACCAGGGATTCCACCCAGCAAGACACCACGACCACCCATGGGCTGTTCCAGATATTTAGCCCCTTGTTGAATGGCCATCCTACCCGCAACTTCAGACATGGGAATCAAAAGTGGCAAAGAACGGTCAGCCAACTCTACCGTTTCATAAGCTAAACATATGGCCTTACTCCTGATCATCGCTCGGGTGAGGGGCTCATGGGAGGCAAAATGAAAATAAGTAAAGACCAACTGATCTTCTTTAATCAGATCATATTCTTCTTCGATGGGTTCTTTCACCTTCATGATCATGTCTGCGCGTTCGTATGTGGTGTGAATATCAGGAAGGATACTAGCACCGGCAGCAATGTAGTCTTCATCACTAAATCCGCTACCCTGGCCCGCATTTGTCTGAATCAAGACCTGGTGATCTCGCTTTGCAAGTTCATGAACTCCCGCAGGTGTAAGGGCTACTCGATTTTCATTTGATTTGATTTCTTTGGGTACGCCAATAATCATGAGCAGATGTTTTAAGTGCCCCAAAGATAGGGGATCACGGTTGGCTGCCTTCAAAAACTAATCGCATCTGGTGATCGTGGGGACCAAAAAATTTGACTTGTGTTTGTTGTTGACCAGATCATTAAAAATATCCGTTGCAAACGGGTCAACTTGATGCAGGTTTGCTAATTTTGCGGCTCAAATTTTACACATAATTAAATTCTTAATTTGATGAAAATTCACAATTTCAGTGCCGGTCCTTCGATACTTCCACAAGAAGTTTTTCAGGAAGCTGCCAGGGGAGTCTTAGATTTTAATGATTCAGGACTTTCCATCTTAGAAATTTCGCATCGAAGTAAGGATTTTATGGCGGTCATGGATGAGGCTCAGACATTGGTAAGGGAGCTGCTGAGTTTGCCTTCAGATTATCACGTATTATTTCTAAGTGGTGGTGCAAGCTCACAGTTCTTAATGGTAGCCATTAATTGCTTGCCTGATGAGGGCACTGCTGGATATGTCGATACGGGATCCTGGGCATCTAAAGCCATCAAAGAAGCAAAGCTGTTTGGCAATATAAAAGTCGTTGCTTCTTCAAAGGATGATAACTACAAGCACATTCCCAAGGGATATGAAATTCCAGCTGATCTTTCGTATCTCCATCTGACCAGTAACAATACCATTTTCGGTACCCAGATGAAGTCATTTCCCGAAACACAGACTCCGATGGTCTGTGACATGTCTTCAGATATTTTTAGCCGGCCCATTGATGTTGAAAAGTTCGGAATCATCTATGCCGGTGCCCAGAAAAACATGGGACCTGCAGGAACCACGTTGGCCATCGTGCGCGAAGATATGCTGGACAAAGCGCAACGAACCATGCCAACCATGTTAAATTATCAGACACATATAGATAAGGGGTCCATGTTTAACACCCCTCCTGTATTTCCTATTTATGTGAGTATGCTGACCATGAGATGGTTGAAGAACAAGGGAGGTATTTCTTTTGCCCAAGAACGGAACCGTCAAAAGGCACAATTGATCTATAGCGAAATTGACAGAAATCCATTGTTTTCAGGAGTGGTTCAAAAGGAGGACCGGTCAGAAATGAACGCCACCTTTACTTTGAATGATGAGCATCTGGAAGCACGCTTTTTAGAAGCTTGTGCTGCTGCTGGTTGCAGCGCTGTGAAAGGGCATCGATCGGTAGGGGGATTTCGAGCATCTATGTACAATGCCATGCCATTAGAGAGTGTGCAAGCATTGGTTGAGGTAATGCAAGCTTTGGAAAGAAACGCTTAAAATTATATGTCATGGATATTAGTCTGAAAGGCAAACATGCCCTTGTCTGTGGAGGCAGCAAGGGAATCGGCAGAGCCATTGCTTCTGAATTGGCGAGTCAGGGGGCTTCGGTGATTATTGCGGCACGAAGTGCTGATATTCTAGAAGACCTCGCTGGCACTTTGGATGCTAGCGATGGCCAAGATCACGGCTTTTTAGTTGTGGATATGAATCAAGTAGATGATGTGCGGCAAAAAGTGAGAAACCTGGCCCTGGGCAGAAATTTCCAAATCCTTATCAACAACAGTGGTGGACCTCCCGGAGGACCAATCCTCGAAGCCTCCAACGATGAATTCTTAACCGCCATCAAGAGGCACCTCTTGGTCAGTCACGAGATCGTAAAATTGCTGACGCCAAATATGAAAAAGGGTGGCTACGGCCGCATCATAAATATTATCTCTACCTCCGTCAAGGAGCCCATTCCAGGTTTAGGAGTGAGCAACACGACGAGAGGTGCCGTAGCTTCTTGGGCAAAAACGATGGCCATGGAACTTGGTCCTTTTGGAATCACCGTCAACAATGTACTGCCGGGATTTACTAGGACCGACAGGTTGGCCAGTATATTTGAACAATGGGCTGCCAAAGAGGGAATTAGTGTGGCCGAATTTGAAGAAAAGATGGCTGAGACGGTACCACTCAAGCGATTGGCCGAACCAAACGAAGTCGCTTCTGTGGTCGCATTTTTGTCCAGCCAAGCAGCTTCTTATGTGAATGGCGTCAGTTTGGCGGTGGATGGCGGTCGCCTAAGAGGCATTTGATGGATATAGTCCAATGATTTTAACCTCAAGGGCGCACTATTATCTGTTCTGGTTCGATACTGCTGCGACTACTCCTCACGCATTTGGTCACGGTAAAACTAAGGCTAGTCAATACTCCACCAATCCAGATAATATTGAATTGATCAAGATGAAGGTGTACTGTCTCCACCCCGCCCTACTATAGAATAATTGTTTATTTTAG
Source organism: Saprospiraceae bacterium (assembly GCA_965223215.1). Lineage (GTDB taxonomy): Bacteria > Bacteroidota > Bacteroidia > Chitinophagales > Saprospiraceae > JABDMH01. The sequence goes on from CBDCVZ010000010.1 coordinate 4,118,862, forward strand.
GAGACCACCCTCCTAAGAAACTGCTACATGAAATTGAATAACAAATCTTGTGGGTGGCCTACTATCTATCGGGGATTTATTTCTGGTCGCGTGCAATCTTGTGTAATATTTGATTCCATGCGCAAGGAAGATCTTTGTCAGCTATTGCCGCTTAATTTTCGACTAGCACGACAGACCCTTTCCCCGCCCGGTCAACACCCCATTTACTGGCTGTTCAATCTAAATGAGATCAATGTCAGCACACCCATTCCGATGCTGTGTCTCAATTACCACGAATTTGGTTTGGTCATACCAAGAGTACATGATGCCAATCGAAAAGGAGCAATTGGTGCCTATGTACCGACCCTCCATTTAAACAGCATTTTAGGTGTGCTCGGAGGTAAGGTCATCTATCAGTTGCCAAAAAGATGGAGTCGTTGTGAGCTCAGTTCGGCCACTTTTGAATCAGACCGACTGGAAATGACGGTCCACCGGTTGCTGGGCGACCATCAAATCATTAAGGCAACTTTCGAGAAAGATGGACCACCCAGGACGCAAGATGAGCTCGCCCATTTTAAAGTTGTAAAACCAATGCTTGATGAACCCCTCCTTACCGCCGGATGGTTGGGAAATCGTAGCTCCGAATTTGTACTTGAATATGATGAAGTTAAGATTCAACCGATTAGAGCACAAATCGAGACGGGTGACTTTCTTCCTCAATTTCAGCACATGACTCGTGACCTTCCTTCGATTCAAGAATCCCCTTTTGGCGGATTTTATTTCGACCTGAATTGGACGCTATATCTCCCCAAGAAATAAAAAATAATCCTGAACCAAGATGAACGAGACAGAGACTGCATCAACTAAAAAAAAGAAAATTGCCATTCTTGGGGGTGGTATGGCTGCGCTAAGCACAGCCTTCGAGCTAACCGACTATGAGGGTTGGGATGATCATTATGAGATCACCCTCTATCAAATGGGCTGGCGGCTAGGGGGGAAATGTGCCACCGGACGAGGCCCTAATGATCGAATTGAAGAGCACGGCATCCATGTCTTTATGGGATTTTATAACAATGCCATCCGCATGGTCCGACTCGCTTTTGATGCTTGGGAGCAGGCCTCGAACAATCGTATGCCGGACGACTATCCATTTAAATCTTGGGAAACGATCTTTCATCGGCAGACTTCAATTATGCTGCCTGAATACTCGAAAGAAGAAGGCAAATGGCTGCATTGGCCGATGGTGTTTCCCGAAAATGATCTAGTTCCCGGAATTGGTGATCCACCTTCTGAACAGGTAAATATTAAGAAACTCATACTCCTTCTTCTTGAGCTGATCCTTGGATCTCCGTACCAGCAAAAGAAAAATCGTGGCTGCCTAGGTGGCCTTATCCACCGAATTTGGTATAATATCTGGCCAAAGCCGAAACCTGACGTATTGCCAGGAGCTCAACCGGGGTCTATACCATGGTCAGAAAAAACTAGTGTACATGCTTGGTGGGATGAACTAAAAGCTGAGGTAGAAGAACATCACGGACACAAGAATATTGATGAGGAAACAAAGTACCTTCATCACGCCCGGATGATTGCTGAATCTCTGCCAGAAAGTGAGGGGGAGGCCCGCAAAATTAAACATGGCGAGGGAATACCACATCCACATTCAAAACTGGTCAAACTTCTTGAGCAATATATCATTAAGACGGAGGGTAAGATCATTCATCATATCCACAAAAATCCAGCTGCCAAGAGATTCTGGATCTTAGCCCAAATCGCTTTGGTGAATTTTCGGGGATTAAATGAAGACTGCTATGATCCTAATACCGGAACTTATGATTTTGATAGAATTAATGATATCGAATACAGGACGTGGTTGAAAAAATGGGGTGCATCAGATGAAGTACTTCTATCAGCACCACTAAAGGATATCTACACTTTGGTATTTGCTTATCCCAATGGGCGATACAGACGAATTAGGACAAATTGCCGCCGGTACTGCAGCCCATGGCGCTTTACTTATCATTCTTGGCTATAAGGGAGTGCCGATGTATAGATTTCATGGCGGAACGGCAGAGGTAATTGGAGATCCGGTCTTTAATGTGCTCAAAGAAAGAGGGGTTCAATTCAAATTCTTTCATGAAGTTGAACAAGTTCACTATGCTACTGGGAAGGAAATTGAAGCAATCACCGTACAGCAACAGGTTAGATTAAAAGATCCTACCCAGGATTTTCAGCCCACGAGAAGAATTAAAGGAATCAATTGCTGGCCTTCTCATCCCTTTTGGAATTGGAATGAGCTGGCCGATCAAATAAACAGTGAAGATTTAGCTGCCTTGAAGTCCGGTGATATCAATTTAGAGTCTGCCTGGTCCGGCTGGCAAGGTTGGAAAGATGAGAGTGGGTCTCATGGGGCCAGCAAGATCACCTTAAAAAAGGGCATAGATTTCGATCAGGTCATCATGGGCATATCGATTGCAGGGGTGAGAGAGGTATGTTCAGAGATCATATCGGCCGAAAATGACCCACGGCAAAAAGGCTGGAAGGACATGGTTGACAAGGTCGCTACGGTACAAACTCAAGCGGTGCAACTTTGGTTAAAAAATGATCTTGCCGAACTAGGAATGAATCTTCCCGCCATTGGCCTCAGCTGTGCCGACAATCCAATTCTTGATACTTATGTCAATCCAATCAATTCATACGCCGACATGAGCGAACTGTTGCGATGGGAAAGTTGGCCAACCTCAAATGAGGCCGGCTCCATTGCCTACTTCTGCGGTCCTCTGCTACAGCAAGGTGAGTTACCCCCATTTTCTGATACTGACTTCCCTAAAAGACAATATGAGCGAGTTGTAGAAATGGCGCACGAGTGGTTTGTGGTCAATACCGGTTTTCTTTGGCCAGAAGCCACCCTGCCAAACAATCCTCAATCGTTGAATTTTGATCTACTGATGGATCCAGACAACAATCTTGGTGCATCGGGTCGCGAAAAATTTAGCAAGCAGTTTTTCCGTGCCAACATCGATCCCTCCGAACGTTATGTCCTGTCTTTACCTGGTTCTCATCGATTTCGCAAGAAAACCGATGCTTCGGGCTACGACAATTTATTTTTGACTGGAGATTGGATTGATACGGGCTTAAATATGGGTATGGTCGAGTGTGCGGTTATTTCAGGGCTTATGGCGGCACAGGCCGTTCGCAAAACCTATGGATTTAGCGAGCATAAACCGATCATGCGAGATCTCTAGATGAGGACTGACGAACAGGTGAAGATCGCAGGAGCCGGCATTTCAGGTCTGGCCTGTGCCATCAAGCTTGCCAAAGCTGGTGTGAAGGTGGAAGTACATGAGCGTAAATCTCAAGCTGGGGGAAGATTTTGGGGCGATCTGCAAGGACTTGAAAACTGGACATCTAAGCAGGATGTCATTGATGAGATTGCAAGCTATGATCTGGGTATAAACATTCCCTACCATCCACTGCCACCCTTGGTACTTATTGATGGCCAAGGCATGGAAATGGCATGCAGCCAAAATCGGCCGCTCTGTTATCTGGTCAAGAGAGGAACTGATCCTGACACCCTCGATCAAGCTCTGTTTAACGCCGCCCGTGAAGCAGGTGTTAAGGTTCGATTTTCCAGTCATTTAAATCCAAAAGAAGCCAAGGTGGTCGCGACTGGTCCGAGAAGTCGTGAAGTATTCGCCATCGACACCGGATTAAAATTTAAGACTGATCATCCTAATATTGCTTTGGCACTGGTCAATGATCGGGCTGCCTTCAAGGGATATGCCTACTTACTTGTGGTAGATGGTTATGGTTGTATTTGCACGGTAATGTTCGATCGATTTAAACAGATAAATCAGCATTTTGATCGAGCATTTAGCATCATCAAAAATCATTTATCCTTGGGCATTCGAGAGCCAAAAAAAGTAGGCGGTGTTGGGAGTTTCGCCATGGATTTCTGCTTTCAAAAGCAAGACCGGTATTTGGTTGGTGAATCGGCTGGCCTGCAAGATCTCTTGTGGGGATTTGGAATTCGAAGTGCATTGAGCTCAGGAGTATTGGCAGCCAATTGCATCATTGACAAAAAAGACTATCAAAAAGAAGCCTATGCAATGTACCATCAACAACTCCAAGCGAGTGTGGTAATCCGGTACCTCTTTGAGAAATTTAGTACTTTAAAAGGAGGCTATGGCCTCATGGGAAAAATAGTGAATCGTAAGGCAGATCCCATTTCATTTCTTCGAAGGGCCTACAGCATGACGCCTATCCATCGAATAATCTTGCCCTTGGCATTGCGTAGGATGCGCTGCAGATACCCGGCGTTGCAATTTTAAGAACTCATAAAGTAAATTGATATGCTAATTATTGATGAATCCAAAATCTCGGAGACCATCTTCAAGAGCAACCACACCACCGTATATAAATATGTGGATGACGAAGAATTTATTCTCAAGACATTGGATGTGAGTACTTCAGATCAAAGCTCACTCGTCGATTTTAACTTGGAATTTGATATTCTTGAAAATCTAGGGGTGCCGGCAGTTCCTAAGCCGGTCTCCAAAGCGCGTTTTAAGAATAATCCCGCCCTCATCTACAAATATATACCGGGAGGTGAATTATCACTTCAAATTAGACAAGAAATGGGAGGTTAAGCCCTTCCTCAATTTAGCCATTCAATTAGCAGAAATCGTAGGAGAAATTCATCAAAAAAATATTGTTCACAATGACATCAAACCAGAGAATATCCTAGTTGACCAGGATACAAAAGTTCATCTAATTGATTTTAATAGTGCCACTAAGCTTTCTAGTCGAAATCTAAACATGCAATCCCCCCGTCAAATTAAGGGGACCATCGCATATATGGCCCCAGAAGCCTTTGGTCGTATGAATCGCGACATCGATAATCGATCAGACCTCTATTCAATGGGTATCATATTCTATCAATTATTAACCGGGAACCTACCCTTTTCGAGCCAAGATGCTCTGGAGTTAATCCACTTGCATATGGCAGTAGAAGTGAACGTAGACGGCATTCAGGCACCGTTGGGTGAAATTATTGGTAAGTTGTTGGCCAAAACTCCAGAAAAAAGGTACCAATCTGCACAAGGTCTGCTGCATGATTTACTTCAATGTCAGGAATTAGTGACTCGGTTTGGGCAGCTTATTGCTTTTCCAATTGCTTCGAAGGATTACAGCGGCACTTTTCGAATTCCCCAAAAACTTTATGGAAGACAAGATCAGATTGATCAGCTCTTAGAAAAATTTGAATACATCAGCAACGCCCATTCACATTTATTGTTGGTGAGTGGCTACTCCGGTATCGGGAAAACGGCATTAGTAAATGAGACGCACAAACCCATCACCGAAAGGAAGGGGTATTTTTTGCATGGCAAATTTGATCAATACCAGCGAGATGTACCCTATTATGCACTCATACAGGCTTTCAATCAATTCATCGACCAACTGCTCAAAGAGCCCAAATCCTTTCTTTCCGCACTACGAGATGACATCTTAAATGCGGTTGGTATTAACGGTCAGCTCATCATCGATGTAATTCCAGCCGTTGAATTAATTATTGGTCAGCAAGCACCTATTAAGGTGCTACCCCCGATCGAGGCACAAAATCGCTTTGTCAATACATTTCTCAATTTCATCAAAGTTTTTGCTAAAAAAGAGCATCCACTCGTATTGATGACAGACGACTTACAATGGTCAGATCAGGCGAGTCTTGATTTAACTTCCAATTTGCTACGCGACGAGGATGCTCAATATATTTTAATTATTGGTGCATATCGGGATAATGAAGTCGATGCCAATCATCCACTGTCTTTGGCTATCGAAAAACTAAGAAAAGACACCTCTGAGATTTCATCGATCAAATTGGAGCCTCTACAATCAAATGATGTAACTGAGTTGGTTTCTGACGCACTAAATGTTGCTCCGGAGATGGCCAAAGATCTCAGCGCACTCATCTTTGAAAAAACGAATGGCAATCCATTTTTCGTAACTCAATTTCTGAATCGATTGCATGATGATGAATTAATTCGTTTCGATTATCAACAATCAACTTGGAAATGGGAGGTCAATGTTATTCGTGCCCTAAATATTACCGACAATGTAGTGGAACTAATGATGGAGAAATTGAAAATGCTGCCAAAAGAATCAAAGGAGTTTATTCGACTGGGTGCGTGCGTTGGCAACACCTTTGACCTCCAAACTATTGCAGCCATTACCTCGAGAGATAAGTTTGCAGTAGCCCCAATTCTTTGGCCGGCAGTTACCTCACGCATCATATTGCCGGAAGGCGAAAATTACAAAGTGGCCCAAGTGAATCAAGATATGGGCTCTGGCCTGCAAGAACTAGATATTAATGCCACGTATCAGTTTTCGCATGATCGCATACAGCAAGCATCTTACGCATTGATTCCTGAGTCGGAGCGACCAGCAATTCATCTCCGAATTGGTAGACTACTATTAGCGAATAATGCGGCTAAGGTTCCTGAGTCTCTCTTTGAAATCATGGGACATCTAAATGCCGGTCAATCCCTCTTAGATGATGAAGATGAACGTTTGCGGTATGCCCAATTAAATCTAGTCGCCGGAAGAAAGGCGAAGAGTTCATTGGCACATGACTCGGCTATTGTCTATTTAACTCAGGGAATTGCCCTCATGCCCCACGATGGTTGGAGCAGAGAAAGTATCCAATCTTTGATGTTCGAATTACATCAGGAGAAAGCCGAGGCCACTTATCTGGTGGGCCAGTATGAGGAGGCCGAAAGACAGGCCAATCACATTCTAGAAAAGGCAACCGACCCTTCCGATCAGGTGAAAATATTTTTACTCAAGGGTCTGTTAAATACTACGGTCGGCAACATGATCGCAGCCCTCGACGCCTTAAAAAAGGGGCTCAAAATATTTGGTATTGAAGTACCCGAATCCGTTAGCCAAGAGCTGATTGGTGTCAATCTGCAAAAGATTGAATCATTGAGAGCTGGCCGACCGATCTCAGAATTGTTTGACCTGCCTGAGGCAACCAGTGAGGTCACCTACATGAAAATCCTATTTCTTGCCATTAGTGCCACCCCTGCCTTTTTCACTGACAAGAGTCTTTGGGTATGGGTGTTAACGCAGCTTGTTCAGATATCGATTGAAGAAGGAAATACAGATATTGCTGATTTAGGTTATGCAGCTTTTGGTCTATTTATTGGATCCAGCTTAGGACAATATGATCAGGGATATGAATACGGTAAATTATCACTTCAGGCACCTGTGCTTGATGATCATCTAGGCATTGATGCTGCTGATGAGGATGCCTTCTTAAAGATCATGGTGGAGACACCTAATAAGTTTCCCTTGTCGGTATATTATGTGGCAAAGATGCGATTGTCTTATTACATGGGGAAAATGAAGGAGGTCGCTAATAATATGCCTATTTTCTTAGAACACATGCATGCTACCCTCGGTGCGGCCTTTAATACAGATCCCTATTTGTTTCAATCTTTGTCCATTATTTCGTTACTCAAAAGTAATCCGTCTTGGAGAGAAAATGATCTCATCAATGACCTAGAGAGAAATATAAATCAGTTGAAAATATGGGCAGAAAATGCACCCATGAATTATGCATATAAATACAATTTGATTTTGGCGGAAAAAGCCTATTGGCTAGATGGTGAATTAGCCAAGGCTCAGGAACTATATGATCTAGCCATTGAATATGCACATACGAATGGTTTTATCCATGATGAAGGTCTGTGCTCTGAACTGGCAGGAAAATTTTATTTAGATCGAGGCAGAGAAAAAATTGCACGTACCTATCTGACAGACGCATTGCGATGTTATCGAGCTTGGGGGGCGCTTGCCAAGTGTAACCAACTACTCAATGATTTTCCAAATTTATTGGGATCGGTCAGTACAACTTCATCAAGCGGTTCGAGTGCTGATGCTGACTCCGTGGCAAACCTTGACTGGAAAACTCTATTGAAGGCCACCGCTACCATCTCACGGGAGGTACACCTGGAAAAACTTTTGGATAAATTCTTAAATGTTTTAATGGAAAATGCGGGCGCTCAGAAATGCCTGGTTATTTATCAAGATGAGCAAAGTGATGAGTTTTTTATTGAGGCTGAAGCTTCAGTAGCATTAGCAAACAATGTAATTCTGGCACATGCCCCTTTAGCAGAGCAGGGCCTTGCATCAAAAGAAATAGTGCAATACGTGCACCGCACCGGTAAGACTTTGGTACTAGATGATGTGGTGGTGGATAGTCGATTCGCTGATACAGAATACGTAAAAGTCAATCAACCCAGATCAATCCTGGCTATTCACCTACACTTGCAAAATAGACCCAGTGTCATTATCTATCTAGAAAACAATCTAACTGCCTCTGCTTTCTCACATGATCGGGTAGAATTTCTGACCATCTTGGCCACGCAGGTCGGAATTTCCCTGGAAAATGCTCTGCTCTACCGAGACTTAGAGGAAAAAGTCAATATGCGAACGAAAACCATTGAAGAGCAAAAGCAAATCATTTCACAGGAAAAGGCAAAATCCGATGAGCTTCTCTACAATATCTTACCGAGGGCAACTGCAGATGAGCTCAAAGTACAAGGTAGGTCGGTGCCGAAATTCTATGATGAAGTGTCGATTCTTTTCACTGACTTTAAGGGATTTACAAAAATTACTGAGGATCTCTCGCCCGAAGAACTAATTGAGACGTTAAATCACTGCTTTCTAGCCTTTGACGAAATCATCGATCAATATCACCTGTCGCGAATTAAGACGATTGGTGACTCCTATATGTGTGCCGCAGGTGTTCCGATACCGGATGAAGACCATGCCTTTAATGCGGTCAGGGCAGGATTACAAATCCAGGCCTTCATTGAGAAGTGGAATCGCCAACGAAAGGAGGTTGGAAAGCAAGTTTGGCCACTTCGAATCGGTATCCACAGCGGACCCGTAGTGGCCGGTGTCGTCGGCATGAAAAAGTTTGCTTATGACATTTGGGGTGATGCGGTCAACGTGGCTTCTAGGATGGAATCCAGTGGAGCCATCAACCAAGTAAATATATCTGCATCAACCTATCATCGCACTAAAGATCGAGTGGAGGTAGAGTATCGTGGGGAGGTGGAGGCAAAGCACAAGGGGAACATTGAAATGTACTTCGTGCGCGGACTTAAGTAAGACCTTTTAGGTGAGGTGATCTTCAATTTGCTTGAGGTGCTCCTCCTTCAGTGATCCATTCGATTTTGCTTTTGAAGTTGGCAAAGCTTCTTCCGGAAATGGGAATATGATGGTCGAATTCTTTTCTGCGGCAATATTGGCGAGCGTCTGGTAAAGACGCAATTTAATCGCCGATGGAGATTGATCAATGATCTTGCCAGCTTCCATTAGTTTTGTGGCTGCTTGTTCCTCAGCAGCGGCCAAAATCACGCGAGCTCGTCTCGATCGCTCAGCTTCCGCTTGATTTGCCATCATACGCCGCATATTTTCTGGCAGCTGAATATCCTTGATCTTCACATCAATAATTACAATCCCCCATTCAGAGGTCTCCAGATCAACAATACCCCGGATGTTTTTGCCGATTTCCTCTCGCTTGGAAAGAATGGTATCCAATTCAACCTTACCGCATACATCTCGCAGGGCTGCCTGAGCCAATTGGGTAATGGCAAATTTGTATTCTTCGACTTCAAGCACAGCCTTTTCGGGATCCTCAATTCTAAAAAACAGCACACCATCGATGCTACAAGGCACATTATCTTCGGTCATTACCTCTTGCGAAAGGATATTAATCGTGATGACTCTGATATCCACAAATTGCACAGTCTCCACAATCGGAATAATCCATCGAAAGCCCGGCTCCAAGATGGTTACAAATTTTCCAAATCTAAACTTGAGTGCTCGTTTGTACTCAAAAATGATCCTGGTGCCGGATATGAGAAACAAACCAATAGCGATGATGAGAATAAGTGGAAATTCCATGACCTAGATTTTCTTGTAGTTAAGTCTTATTTTTCGAATAGTCAATGAGTTATGCAAATTTAATTCCGACCTATGGCGACGAATTGGCGCAGAATCAGCGATGATACTTGGAAGCATGTCGTTTCATTTCGTACCAAGTGAAGCTGATGATCACATCCAACTGCTGGGCTAACCCGGAGGCCGATTCATCACATCCTAGAAGTTGACCTTGAGGTCCCATTTGTGGGCTACCCCAGGGTGAGGAAAGTAAAACTTTGCCCATATGCTTGGCCGATGATCGGAAGGTATCCAAGGATTTCCCTAAATTGTAATTAGGAGTTCTTGATCACGAATGGAGCTATTGAAATAAAAGTTAGTCTATGTCAAATTCAAATAAATCAAAAGATAAACCTAAATATCCTGGTAAACGCGTTACAGCTGATGGGAATACTTTGGTTGCGACCACCGAAGCACTGATCTGCGATGCAGGTGTATTCTACCCGATCACCCCTTCCACCCAGATGGGAGAATACTTTCAAAATTTTTATGCCAAGGGTCAACTGAATGCCTTCGGAAAATCGCTGACTGCTGTAGAGACCGAAGGTGAACATGCCGCTCAGGGTGGTGCCATTGCCATGTCTGTCACAGGGAAGCGAACCGTCAATTTCACTTCTGGCCAAGGTATTGTCTACGGACTCGAACAATACTATCACGCACCGGGAAAGTTGAGCACGATGACACTGGAAGTGGGTTCGCGAGCCTTGACCAAACACGCCCTCAACGTACACTGTGGTCACGACGACATGTATGCAGCGATGGACACAGGTTGGACCATGCTGTTTGCGAAAACGGCACAGCAGGCCGTGGACCAGGCAATCATTATACGTCGAGTCAATGAATTAAGCCTCAATCCCGGAATCAATATTCAGGATGGCTTCTTAACAACTCATGTAGAACGAACATTTCGCATGCCGGAAGCAGCTCTAATCCGTGAATTTTTAGGCTCGCCCGATGATGAAATTGAATGCCCTACCGAAGCACAGAAGACTTTGTTTGGCCCAACCCGAAGAAGGGTCCCCAGAGGTATGGACCTTGAAAATCCCGTATTGCTCGGACCGGTACAAAACCAAGAACACTATATGAATGGGGTAGCGGCTCGCAGAAATAACTTCTTGGAAGATATCTTGCCTTTTCTAGAAAGTGCATATGAGGAGTTTGGTCAACTGACGGGTAGATACTACGGTCTTGTGTCCGAATACAATTGTGAGAACGCAGAGGTGGTTTTTGTGGTCTTGGGCTCAGCTGCAGAAAATATTGAGGCAGTCGCAGATTTCTTGAAAGATACGCGAAACGAGGAATTGGGGGTGGTTCACATCAATGTGCTGCGACCATTTCCAGAAGCAGCCGTTGTGAAGGCGCTGAAGGGCAAAAAGAAAGTAATCATCCTGGAAAGAACTGATGAGCCCCTAGCCGGTGAAAATCCACTGACTCGAGACGTAAAGACGGCTTTGAGCAAAGCGGTACACAATTTCGAACATGGATCATATCCTCACATCGAAAAAATCGACCCAGCCACGGAATTACCCGATATCTTTTCAGGTGTTTATGGTCTGGGGTCAAGAGATTTTAGACCGGAGGCGACGATTGGAGCATACGATTTTGCCTTGAACCGCATCAGCAGAAAAGATGGTAAAAAAGCTTCTGACGGTGAACGCTTCTTTTACCTTGGCATTGATCATCCGTATCGTGTTGAGTCCAATGAAAATCCCTCCTGTTTACCCGAACACTCCATTGCGGTACGTTTTCATTCGATTGGTGGATGGGGCATGATCACAACGGGGAAAAACCTGGGCAGCATTCTGGGTGAGCTTTCATCATATGTGGCGAAGAGAGATAAACTATATGATGAAAATGGAGAATTCAAAGAAGTCGTAAACATCAGTGCCAACCCCAAGTATGGTTCAGAGAAAAAAGGTGCTCCAACTAATTATTTTCTTGTCGCAGCACCGGATCGAGTTCGGGTCAATTGCGATTTACAACACGTAAATGTGGTTCTGTGCTGTGATCCCAAGATTTTCTTACACAATAATCCATTGATGGGCTTAGAGGCTGGTGGAGCTTTTGTGTGGGAATCAAATGAGTCAGATCCTGCTAAAGCTTGGCAGCGCATTCCGACAAAATATCGACAAGAAATCATCGACAAGGGAATCCGGATTTTCATCTTACATGGATTCGCCATTGCCAAGGATGCAACGGATCGCGAAGATCTACAAACAAGGATGCAGGGTAATTCCTTCCTCGGTGCATTTTTTAAAGTTTCCAGCTTTCTCCAGGACTACAACATTCCTGACGAGGAGTTTCTCGAAACCGTCGAGGCCCAATACAATAAGAAATTTGGAAGATTTGGTGCCGACGTGGTTTCATCCAATATGAAGGTAATGCGTGAGGGGTTTAGCACTGTACAGGAAGTACCTCACGGTGCCGTGGAAGACCTCGATGTTTCTGCCTTTATTGGCGATGTGATTCAACCTTGCGAATTGGTCTTGTCGAGTATTCCCAAGAGTACTAATGGTCATGGTAATGGCAGCAGTGGCAACGGTCACAGCAAGGTCAAGGAAAAGGCCCCCCTATTTCAAATGGCCACTTTTGATGCTGAATTCCGATCAGGGTTGGGTTATCATCAACCGTCCAGCCCATTGGCATCAGTTGGCGTAGTAGCAGCGGGAACCGGTGCGACTGCCAGTAAGTATGTATCACGTAGAGAAATTCCGATTTTTATTGAAGAGAACTGCACGCAATGCATGGATTGCATCACGGTTTGTCCGGACACGGCCTTGCCCAATACTGCCCAAGATCTCTCCTCGATATTGCGCACAGCCATTCGAAACTACGTATCAGATCTGTCTGCTCAAAAAGCAATGATGGATCGACTCAAAGATCTTGAAGTAAGCGTCAGAGAGGAAATGACCGCATTCGCGAGCGACAAAACCCTGCAGGGTGACGGCGAAGGTAGAGCAAGGTTTGTTGAAATTGTTAGTCGGCAACTTTTAGCACTCGACGATCACGGCATCACCAAGGAATCGGTCAGTGAGGTAACGGCCATACTAGCTCAATTACCCCTTGCCTACCTGAGTGCCAAGGGTATTTTCAAAAACAGGGAAAACAAAATACCAGGCGATGGAGGCATCTTTTCAATTTTTGTTCAAGATCTCTGCAAGGGATGTGCTGCTTGTGTAGAGGCTTGCGGAAGCCATGAAGCACTCAAAATGGTTCCTGAGACCGAAGAAATCCATGCTCAGATGCAGACGGCTTCGACCTTCATGAATTTTTTACGGGATACGCCCGAAAAATATCTCGGCATTTATGATGCTTCGAAGCCACAGGAGTCCAAGGCTGCAGCATTGAAATTTCACTTAATGCAACAATCGAAATACAATGCTCTGGTATCTGGAGATGGCGCTTGTGCTGGATGTGGTGAAAAATCTGTGCTGAGATCTTTGGCGACGGTGACTGAAGCTTTGATGCGCCCGATCTTTCATAGCAAGGCCAAACGGCTGCGTGAAAAAGCGGCACAGTTGGATGTTTCGGGACTCCAGACCTTAAGTACTCTGAAATCTCAAAACGAAGCATCGTACCGTGCTTTTCGGCGTGCTTTACTCCATATTGTCATGGGATTTGGCTGCGAAGACGAGCAGGCCACCGATGCACACATAGATGCGACCTACCAGGGTTCAGATTCAGAACTCATTTCTGCACTTGCCCGATCTCTTCGCTACGATGCGGACAAACATGATAGCGCTCAGTACTTCGAAGGTTTTGCTCCTTCAGGTATGTCGGCAATGGCGATGGCTGCCCATACAGGCTGCAACACAGTTTATGGATCTACCCCTCCCAATAATCCGCACCCCTACCCGTGGATGAATTCTCTATTTCAAGACGGTGCAACCATCGGCTGGATGATGGGTGAAAGCTTTATGAAGGATCATGCGTACATGTCTGTACTACCAGAGCGATTGGCCGATTTACTCAATGAAAATTTTAGCACCGAATTTTCAGAAGAAGACTACTTCAAATTCACACACTTTAGTGACAGCTATATGACGGATGACGAAATCTTAGAGACTCCGAAAGTGTGGGTCGTCGGAGGAGATGGCGGCATGGGTGATATTGGATTCCAAAACGTATCCAAAGTGGTATTACAAAACCGTCCAAATGTAAAAATGTTGATGTTGGATACACAAGTTTATTCCAATACAGGTGGGCAAAACTCCGACTCCTCTCCAATGCCTGGAGGGGGTGATTTTAACCAATATGGAGTGGCCACCCAGGGTAAGATTACGGAAATGAAATCGGTCTCTGAATGTTTCATAAATGGTCACGGGTCACCCTACGTAGCCCGGGTAAGTATGGCTAATAGTGGTACACTATACAAGTCTCTGTTAGATGGTCTTTGCTATCGAGGTACCGCCTTTTTCCAGGTTTACACGACCTGTCAACCTGAACATGGTGTTGCTGATCACCTCTCGCAGGTGCAGGCTCAACTGGTGCGCGACAGCAGGGGCTTACCAGAATTCGTGTTTGATCCAACCTTGGGTGAAACTTATCAGGAAACGCTGAATGTGAAGGGAAATCCCAGCTATAACCTGGATTGGTTTTCCCGACGGCATCCAGTGACAAAGAATCGATACTTGTTTACGGTCGTTCACTGGGCCGTGACCGAACCCAGATTTAGACAGCACCATAAGAAAGTAGGTCCAGATAAGATCATCAATAAAATCAAGCTGGAGGAGATTTTACCCCTAATCACAATGAATGACGTCGTCCATCGCCGCTATCTTGATCCGAATCATCATTCATACATACCTGATTTTGGAGTGTACATTCTTGACTATGATGAGGCAGGAGATGAGAAGTATCACCTCCTTTCCAGACAGATGGTGATATTCTGCGTGGAACGTCGGAAAGCTTGGCGATTACTGCAAAGTAGGGCGGGTATAGAAAATAAAGATTATCTGGCTCAGAAAGAAATCATCAAACAATTAAATGATGGTTCCTTAACGAGAACACAGTACCTGCAGTCAACTCGCGCCACACAGAATTAGTTCGAGGCCGCACACGGAAGATATTGGATCAAATTTTGGCCATCCCTTAACTTAAGGTAGTGCCACAGCGCTGGAAACCGTCAACATGGGTGCACCATTTTGAGCCACTCCCATGGGTGAAACACCCTGCTCGACAGTGTGGGAACAGGCTGAGTGTTTGATGTATTTGGCAACATCAGCCAGGTTGACCCCACCATTGCAGGACCGAAAGAAAGTTCTTCGTCAACATCTTTGCCCCAACATTGTTCAAATTACTATACTTGCGTCCCGAAACTTACTAGATATGCGTTTAACTCTGATCTCGTTGCTCCTGTCATGGAGTTCGATTGCGTTCACTCAGGTTGATGAGGATCAACTCGGTGCTTGGTATATGTATTTCTTCCGCAAAGATTTTGACAATAGCACGTTCGGAATACAGGGCGATTATCAATTTCGGTTTTGGAATTTTGGCTCCGATCTCGAACAAATTCTGCTTCGTACCGGGGTGACCTTTAGCCCGAAAAATGCCAATATATTATTCACCCTAGGCTACGGAAATATTACAAGTGGAACACCTGGCGACGACAAAAGCAAGACCAGTGAGAGTCGAATCTACCAGGAAGCTCTTTTTTCACAAAAGATCGGGCAACGATTTTTGCTTACACACCGATTGCGTTTCGAACAGCGCTGGGTGGAGAATCAAGATTTTAGGACGCGCTATCGATACAATCTCTTTGTCAACATCCCATTGAATAGCAGCTCGCTGGGCAAGGGTGCTCTCTACATTACCCTCTATAATGAATTATTTATCAATGGCCAACGCGACATTGGAGACAACCGGCAAGTAGAAATTTTCGATCGCAATAGAACTTATATTGGCTTAGGATACGGCATCAGCAATAAACTTCGTACCCAACTTGGTTGGATGAAACAAACCACTGATAATTGGAGTAAAGGTCAGGCACAAATCAGCTTGCATCAGACTTGGTGATTTTGCTACGATAATCGGTCCAGAAATCTTGGTCCAGCAGGACCCTGTAGGGGCTACCTCACCTGCAGAAAACCTGCATTTGAAAAGGGAACCCAGACCCAATACCCAAGATAGAATCGAATCTGCAAACAAGGCCAGTTCTTAACCAACTTGCCCAAGTGACAATCCAAGGTGGCTTAAAGCTCATGATCAGCCAAAATTCCCGTAATTGATTCGTTTGCAAAATTACTTCTTATATCCACATCATGATTAGTCGATCCGTTCATACAGATATTATCCATGAATAAAACCAAAACTAAGAGATATACCTAATTCGGTAGCGTGAAAATATGCAAGGGCTAAGGTCGATGATCTGATAATTCAAAAAAAATTCGGTTCATCGCAATAATGGATACCTAGTTTCATGGAGATCTAAGATTTTGAGTTTAAAATAATCTAAGTCCCGATAACCATAGGCTTTTCTTTTGAGCACTTTGATTTTGTTATTTAGGCCTTCAAGTGGGCCTGTAGAAATGGGATGATCATACCAGGCTAGAAGGCCAGTTTTGGCTCGGGCAATCGTATTGGCCATTTTAGTAAGAATTGAAACTCCACTGGCTCGAGCTCTCTGACACCAGTCTTCCACAAAGTCCATTGCAGAAGTCTTATCGGGACAATGCCATAATTGAGCAAGATCTTCTTTTAGGTAGTAAGCGGTTGCTAAGGGCTTGTTCAAAGCTAAGGCCTCTTGCAGTCTTTGGTGCTCGTTTCGATTAACATTTAAATTATAACCTCTTTTTAATAGAATCCATCGGGTACCCTTTAACACTCGACGTTGTTGCTGAGTCAATTCATCTCGGTATACTCTTCGCCTAAGCTGGTCAATTCTTTGGTTGATCATCTTGACAACATGAAACCAATCGTATACAATTTCTGCTTTTGGTAGGTGATCTCTAACCGACTTAATGTAAGCCGGCCACATATCCATTGCCACAGCTCGTATCTTTGATTTCCAACGACTTATCTTTTTCCAGAAGACAGTCAGAACTTCGCTTGCTCTGCCTAATCCAACATATAATACTTGTCCCGTTTGCCAGTTCATCACCACTGTCATATACTTATGTCCCTTCCGTACTGAGAATTCATCAATAGCCAAATACCTTACATCTTTCATTGGTATATGCTTATATTTTTTGACCAAATATTGCTTTTCAATTTCTTTGATCGTGTGCCAGTGAAGACCACTGATTTTCGATAATTCACTAATAGTCATACTGTCCAGCATCCCCAGTACAAATCTCCTCAATCGATGGGTGTAAGTTTTTTTTATCAGCATATTTTATCTCTTCTTGACGTATTAACCCACATGACTTACATTCTAACCGGTGTATGTGCGCCACCATGAATACTGGCTTGAATCCAATTGATACAGTTCGAAATGTACGTTCCTTCTTTCCCTTTTTTATAACCTCCTTGCTCTTACATGCACTACATTGTAAATGCTTTGATTCGGTTTCAATATGGAAATAGATCGAGCCCTCACGATATTCAGTCTTCAAATACTCGACTCCCTTTAATCCAAATCCATGGTACAATAGGCTTTTTGACATAGCTTTCTTCCAAAGCTATAATTTTACCATCTTAGGTACTCATCTTTGCGAAGAACCAAAAATTCATCTTGTCTTTGATTAATCAAACGATCATAACCCTAGGTTAAGGGCACGTGCAATACCCATAGCACACCTTCGTCTTGAATAAATTCCAACTTTGCTCCAATCTTTGCTGCCCTCATTTGCATATTTCGCAATCCATTTCCATCCGTTGAATCTTTTTGTAGATCGAAACCACAACCATCATCTCGAATGTCCAGACGGTAGCCTTCAATTGTTTTATTACAAAAAATGCTCACGGAGGTAGCCTTGGCGTGCTTGACAATATTATTTATGGCTTCTTTAAATATAAACAGAACATTTTGCCTGATTTCGGAACTAAGGCGGAGATGTGGACTCATACCTTCACTCTGAAAATAAAATTCAACATTTATCGGATCAAACATTTCCAAAGCATAAGCCTTCATTCGCTCCTCTAGATCTTCATAGTGATCTCGACTGTGGTCTACTGCCCAAATGACATCTCGCATCTTGGAGGCTGCTTCTCGACTACCTAGTGCCACTCTTTCCAATTTGGATTGAATCTCTTTGGGAACATCTTCTGCTAATAAATCCATCTGCATGGCGAGGCCTGACAAAACTCCGCCCACCTCATCGTGCAAATCACTGGAAATACGCGTACGTAATTGCTCCAATTTCAAACGTTGTCGATAACGCCAGGTAAATATTCCGAAAATAATACCCGAGGCTACTAGAGTCATTAATACAGGAAACCAGAAACTTTCAACAAAAGCCTGCTGGACGATAATAGGCAATGTCAATTCGTCGGTACTCCATGCCCCTTGGGCCTGCCGACCTTTGGCATGCAACACATATCGGCCTGGAGCCAAATTATAATACCTCAGCACATGGTTGGACGAAGGCTCAGACCACTTATCATCCAAGCCCTCCAGGTAAAAAGAAAACATATTTTCATCAGGAGCACTGAAATCAGTCAAAGCAATGTCTACAGTCAAAAGTTTGTCGCGTGGTCGCAAGGTCAGTGGCGCATTGTCAGCCCCCGAAAATTTGGAGTACGTTCTGTTTTCCTCGCCATCAAATACCGTAAGACTTCGTAGCAGCAGGGGCGTCTCCTTTTCCTGGCTCCGGGCACTTAACAATTCCTCTGGTTTAAACCTGGTAATGCCTGCAATACCTCCCATATAATAATAGCCATCGGATGCTATCAAGGTAGAGCTGGTATTGAACTCATCATGAGCAATACCGTCCTTAACGGAATAAGTGATCACTGAAAGATCGCGCAAATCAAATCGACTTAATCCAGCTCCCGTACCCAGCCACAGTGCAGAATCTCCTTCTGGCAATAATGAGTAGACGACTTGGACTGAAAGGCCTTCATCTGTACCATATTGCTTCCAACTCCCGGTCGGCAGATGCAATTTAACCAAACCTTGAGAAGTTGCTAACCAGGCCGTATCTCGATGCAACAAACTGACATCATGCACGATTTTGCACGGCAATGACCCAACGATCTCATAATTAAAATCCATATTGGGTCGCAGTAAGGTATCTTGAGAAATATATTGTCGGACATATTTCTCATCAAAACTGATTTGTTGTAAACCATTGTAACCGCAAACCCAGATTCTATCCAATCGATCCCTGATAACGCTTCTAACTCCAGCTGTAAAAATTGTGCCCAGGAGTTGGCCATTGGGCTGCTCATATAGGGAACAACTTAACGATCCACAGGTGATTAATCTGTCGTACTGATCCTTTATGGCGTGCAGATCCGTTGACCGCACGGTGGACTGTACAAGTCTCTTCCTCTGCAAGTGATACGTCAATTGAGATCCAGAAACCAGGTAGTCGTCAAATACCGCGAGGCGATGAAAGTGGCCATCTTTTGCCTTAAAAAATCCGGTTAAATTGGTCACTTCTCCAGTATTCGGATCCAAATGCAAAAATGGAATACCATCCGCACTAAAATATATTTGCCTGTCAATCTCAAGTATGGATCGTATACCTTTGCTGATAGCTTTGCTTATGCTGGGAGGTATCTTTAAGCTATCCAATCCATAACTTCCAAAATTCGATTGCTGACCACTAATTAAGATGCTTCCGATCTCACAAGCTATCCAAATATTTCCCTGACGATCTGCAAATAGTTGATTGATCAAACTGCCAGACGGATAGTTTCTTATACTCAATGCGATCGGTACAGCCAAGGGAGCATTGAGGTCAATCTGTCTAAATTGTTCCAAGGTCGCACCATAATAGATTCTTCCACTATGATGCCGTAGCGGCAGGTGGGGATATTGAAAAAGATTGTCAAATTCAAGTGTCAATCGGCCATCTTCTTGAGGACGGTAGAGACCATGCTGCCCAATGACCCAAAAACTCGTGTCGGTAGAAATCAACCCCGCCAAATAGAAGCTCGTTTCTGTAGAATCCTGAACCTGAAATCTCTTTATGATTTTTCCATCCTTCCCAAAAAGCACCATACCTTTTCTACCATCAAGACAATAGATCTGCTGTTGGTCTGAGAGATGCAAAACACGCCTTTTGAATGATTTAGGGTTTCTATTGGGAAAGTCGATTTCTTGTGACCAAAGCAGCTCACGGTCTGGATCAAAACAGTAGATTTTTTTTGATCTCACATGTACCAGCCACATGTACCCCTCTTGGTCAAATGCGACCTCTTCGACATGATCATAAATCTGGTATTCAGCAAGATCAAGTCGCTTAAAACCTTTTTCATGGTGGAAAAAAATTCTTCCATTTTGGTCCAGCACGTACATCTTATGGCTGGCAAAGAAGATCTTTTTGACTTCAGTGGCCCTCGTGTCCGGCAAACCGATATTCTGTATCTCATACCCATCATACCGGCAAACACCTAGCGGAGTTGCCATCCAAATCAACCCCTGATCATCCTGTGCTATGGCAGTAACCCGCCGATCAGGCAAACCTTCACTGATCGAGATCAAACGTGATCGATATTCTTGAGCTGTGGCAAACGCCACATCGCTCACCAGGATGATGGTGCAGATTAGGACTCTGAAAGTTCTGCGGCCAGACATGATGATTCCAAGATAAAGCTTGTGCGATCAAATTTCACCTCGCAAGCTTTTTGAGAAAAGTTCACCTTTGCTGTTGATTTGCAGTTTTTTATAAATCGCTTTGATATGGTCTCCCACCGTATTTACAGAAATCATGTACTTATTAGCAATCATTTTGTAGCTGTAGCCTTCTTTTAAGGCCTGTACAATTTGCTTTTGACGCGGGGTTAAAGGTTCGTCTTTTTTTTCTTTCTTAATCGGTGCAAAATGTTGAATGACCTTTCGAGCAATGTAAGGCGACATGTATGATCCACCTGCAAGCACGGTTCGTACAGCGTCCAACACATGATTAATATTACTGCGCTTAGAAATATAGGAGGTGGCGCCTCCACACAACGCCTTAAAAATGACCTCTTCGTCTTCATAGGTGGTCAGCATGATGATCTCTGCGGATGGCATCTCCTTCTTTAGTAAAGGCATACCCTCCAGACCGTTCATTCCTGGTAAGTTAATGTCAAGTAACAGAATGTCTACATCAGCCAATGCTTCTAGCTTCAGAAAAGCCTCAACCGACCGAGCAGTATGCTGAATTTGGAGATCAGATTGCTTTGCAAAAAGAGCCTGAAGACTTTCCATCACAATGGGCTCGTCTTCAATAATGCCGATGTTAACTTCCTTCATTTCAATGCGTGGCTTACCACTTCGTTAAGTATACCAAGATACTGGATATCGAAGCAAAGGGCCATCCCGAATTCATGTGGCATGGCTTACTCTTTGATTTTGACTTACTGATGCGTTGAATTGCTGAGTTGAGCGTCACCACGATGTCCTGGTCAATCAAGTCCTGCGTTGAACGTAGCCTTGGCAAAGTCTATACTGTGTGGGACGAAGCCTTGGCGAAGTCCCACATAAACTGGGGATTGTATCGAAAACCGCTGTAAGATACCTTTACTTAAAACCAAAAAAATCCATGACCGCAGCATTTTCGGCCACATTTTCATTTCACCGGATAAACCAGCTGAAAGCTAAGGTCTTGCATGTCTTATTGGTATTCGGGTTCACCTCTTCAGTATCTTTTGGAAATATCATCTACGTCAAATCCAGTGGAAACAACACAAACACCGGGGATTCGTGGGCCTCGGCTTTGGCCGGTGTTCAAAACGCATTGGATGCAGCAGCGGAGGGCGACACCGTATTAGTGGCAGAGGGTACCTATAAACCTACTGAATCTCCAGATCCCAATTTGAGCGGACGTCATCGGGCCTTTCACATCCATGATAAAAACATTGTGCTGTGGGGTGGTTACGTGGTTGGCGATCAGCCCGGTTATCCTACTGGTTCATTTCAAAAGACGATTCTGAGTGGTGATGTTGGGACAGCCAATAATTCAATGGATAATTCGTACCACGTTCTTGTGATGAGTGATTTGTCTTCTCAATTTAAAATCAAAGGATTTACCATTGAGGATGGTGAGAATGGCCCGACATTTAGTACGATCACTTTCGACAATAAAGCGATATCCGTTGAATCGGGTGGTGGGATGTATCTGGATAACTGCAGTATGATCATGGAAAATATACTCTTTCGTCATAGTGTTGCTCATAGAGGTGGAGCCTTGCACACAGATGGCTGTGCGGTGACTTGCGTTAATATTACCTTTCTTGACAACAGTGCTTCTTTCATTGGAGGTGCTATTCACGACATTGGTGGTTCTAGTAACATTTATCAGAATGTAAATTTTATCAGAAATGAGGCCAATAATTCTGGGGGTGCCATGTATAATTCCACCGGTACCCACACGCTTATTAATACAAATTTTATCGAAGATACAGCTGGTACTTCAGGAGGAGCTATTGAAAATGAAGAGAACACATTTACAAACCTCTACAATTCCTTCTTCTTTGGAAATATGGCACCGAGTAACCCCGAAATTAGTCCGTTTGGAACGCCAGTGAACGGTTCACACAATGCGGTTAGCCGGAATGGCTCTTCTATTGCCAATATGCCATCATCGTTTTACACAGGAGCCGATCCATTCCTTGATTTGACAAATCTTCCTGGCACAGATGGCACTTGGCATACGGCAGATGATGGCCTGCTCCATAAACCTTCTTCAATATTGATCAATAAAGGAAGCAATGCTTGGGCTGCCACCGCAGACATCATCGAGGCTCCGCGGATAGTCTCAAGCACAATCGATATCGGGCCTTACGAATACCAATGCGGACGAGCCGGAATAATTTATGTGGATACCAATGCGGCAGGAAATAATTTTGGTGGTGATTGGAAAAATGCCTTTACCAATCTACAGGTAGCCATCGATTTTGCCCAAGACTGCCATCCTAGCTCGACCCCCGAAATATGGGTAGCTGCCGGAACGTATGTACCCAGTAAAGAATTTGATGCAGATGGGTCAGGCGGTTCCGACGCTCGTGAAAAAACATTTTACATCAGCAAAGATCTTAGGCTGCTGGGAGGATTTGGGGGCTATCCTGATGGCAATGAGTCAGGGCCACAAGATCGAAATTGGAATACACATCCCACGATCTTATCCGGAGAATTGGGAGGTGCCGGAAATACGGACAATGCTTATCATGTCGTATTTATCGATGGTACACAATCTACCAATATATACGCAGCCTGCGTACTAGATGGTTTCCAGATTACTGACGGTAATGCCAATAGTACGGGTATAAACAGTCGAGGAGGTGGCATATACAACCATGGGGAAGGAGCCGGAAATGCATGTAACCCCTCCATTCTCAATGTCGAGTTTTTTAATAACCTTGCCGCGACTGGAGGAGCCATTCACAACAATGGATTTAATGGTGACTGCTCGCCCACTATCCAAAATTCGCTTTTCTACCAAAATTCTGCTTCCGACCGCGGAGGTGCTATTTTTAATAATGGTAACAGTGGTAACTGCGAGCCGAAAATCATCTGTACTACGCTGTCGAAGAACAGTGCTGGATTTGGTGGAGGGGCTATTTACAATTTTGGTTCTGTAACTGGCAATTGCTCGGTTGAGGTATCCAACACCATATTGTGGAATAATCAGGATGAAATAGAAAACGCAGATGCTACCACGAATCTCTACTACAGTATTTTTGATGACGGTAGCCCAGACTACAACTTTACCAACCCATCTTTTCAAGGTGCCTTCAATTTTGATCAGGATCCCCAATTCATGGATGCAGGTAATAATGATTACCGTTTACAAGTTGGTTCACCCGCCATTAATGCCGGTATCGTCGATACTTCTGGATTAATGTTGCCAGTGTATGATCTAGCTCATGGCTCAAGAATGAAATCCAGACTGGATGTGGGTGCCTACGAATCTCAACAGGACAACTGCCAATCAAGTCTAGCACTTACAGCCATTGATAATCCCCTATACAAAACCTACCAGGCATCTGGTCAAATTGAAGTGAGTCAAGGTCAAATCCCGGCCTGGTCGCACGCCATTCTCGATGCACCCAATGTAATTGTAAATGCAAATACTGAGGTGGCTTTAGGTTCAATTTTTGAGATCCAAAAAGATGGTTGTAACAATTAAGTGATTATCCCCCAACTAGGAAATTGAATTTAAGTCATTGGATATTCTAATTAAATCTAAGTTCAGTAGCTAGTAGGTACAGGAATTTCTCCGCTTGTTCGGATTAAAAGATAATCCTTTTCTTGAACACTGCCGACTGCTCACTATCAACTGGCAGGGCATTGGCACTTGGTGTAGGGTAGTTGGGTTTCTATCCAGAAAGAAGATCTTAGTGACCTTCTTTTTACACGATCTTTTGTGGCCTTAGTGGTTAAAACTGCAAAATTGAAGACAGCCGACTCCTAACTGAAAAAACGCCCACATAAACTGGGGATGGTTTGGTGTCGATGTAGTCAATATCTTTCCAGGCAAAAAAAGATGCAGAAGATGAACCTTACCAAGCGCGAAACACAAGTCTTGCAGCTAATTGCTTCAGAGTACACTACTACTGAAATTGCGAGTCAATTATATCTCAGTGCTGAAACAGTAAAAACTCATCGGAAGGTGCTGCTCACAAAATTGCAGGCCCGCAATGTAGCGGGATTAATCAGGCGCGCCTTTGAGAGGGAGATGCTTGAATCGAATCTGCACGAGCGTACAATTTAAAATTAAGTGATCAATTACCAGCCAGGAAAATGAATTTACTAGTCACAGGATATTCTTACTAAGATAATTATTGCACGACCTCAATAGATAAAAAATGGAAAGATGAATAAATTTACAGTATTCCTGGCGTTTTCTTTCTTAATGTTCATGCCAACCGATCACTCTGCTCAGGTTAGATTGGGATGTATGGTGGGCTCTTGTAATTGGGTCAACGAACCAGATCCCACTCCTTCGCAGCCAGCTCCGCCATTCGAAAAAACAATCACTTTTGATGTTTGCACATCTGACGATGGTATTTTAGATCTATTGGAGGAAGGAATGTTTGAACTTCTCAAAGAGCACTTTCATGGATGCTCAGATGCAGGTCTTGTGTATGTTGGTGGCGGCATTGAAATTTTACCCTCTAATATGATGGGGGAGACGAAACTCGTTTTTCTCCATGCCAATGTAAATAAATTTGGTCTCAATCTAGGTCATGTGCGTATACCAAGTGGCTGCGGTGGTCAGGTAACCTTGTCTTTTTTTGCAGACTGTAACGGAGCCAATCAAGTGGAATTATTAATTCATTTACAGATGATGGGATTAGAGATCCCTACTGCGCCTGCAGACGAGGTACTCACTCGATGTGGTGAAACAGACAATACCATTCAGAGTAAGTTACAGACTTGGTCAGAACAATTTAAATATAATGCGATAAATACCTTTGACGCAAGTACCACGACGGGGTATTGTGCTAGAGATGGCATGTGGGAAATCTATGTCCAGAACACAGATGGCACCAACCAATATTATACGCATCAAGATGATACGGGTGACGGCACAATAAGTCCTTTGGAAACCGGCGGAAAGCGTTTGCAGGATTCATTACAGAACATGCTTGACAGCCTACTTAGTGCCCGGCTTGAAAGCGGTGTGACTTTTAAGGTAATCATAGAACATCGTACACCGACAAGTAGCTGTCGCCTCAAAGATTCGGCTACTTTTACATTACCGAAAGCACTGGTGCGTTGCCCACCAGATATCACCACGTACCTACCCGATAATAGCCACCTAGTGAGCGTTTCTTGGGAGGTCACTGACAATTGCCAGGGTGGTCCATTTTCTAATCCTAATTCAGGCAGCTTTTTTTCATTGGGCACCACCACGGTGAATGTAAACTCTTTATTGCCGGTTGATATCGGTGGCTGGGCGTGTACTTTTACGGTAGAAGTATTAGATTCGACGCCCCCACAAATCATTGCCTGCCCGCCGGAAATCAATGTGGTATGTCATCCACCCCCCCATGACTACATAATGGCTGGAGGCGAAGTTTCGGACAACTCCGGAACATTCTTTACGCAGTCATGGGATTATCGTCTGGAAGACACCGTTTTTCGCACCTACCAATTTCAGGATCAATCTGGAAACAGTACTGAATGTGTGCAAAAAATTATTCTCACCAGTACTGAACCCTGTATCCTGTATGTGGATGCCACCAAAAATGGTCTTAAGGGAGACTCATGGTTCAATGCATTTTCCTCCTTACAGACTGCTATTAATATTGCTGGCGATGGTGATCAAATCTGGGTAGCAGCAGGTACTTATCTACCCACACAAAAAATCAATGGAATCACCAATCGCCATAAAACCTTCCATATAAACAATGACATTCAAATCTTTGGCGGATTCAGTGGTACTGAAACCACTTTAAATCAACGCGACTGGCAAGCCTATCCCACCATACTAAGTGGAAATACTGGAAATCTCAATTCCAATACAGATAATGCCTACCACGTGCTTTATTTCGATGGTGTCAGCGGACTGATGCGATTGGATGGTCTCATTATTGAGGACGGTTATGGTACAACCGATGGCGGCAGTGTGGATGGACAGGGAGCCGGTATGTATATTAGTGGTGGATCGCCAACCCTTGCTCAATGTGTTTTGCGGAATAATACTTCTGCAAATGGCGGAGCTATTTTTGCGATTAGCAACAGTAATTTTTCGATAATAAATAGTGTACTTTATGACAATTTTGCGGTGTTGGCTGAAAATGCCAAAGGAGGGCATATCTACACGCACACCAGCTCCGATGCCGATATATTGAATTGTACTTTTTTCTACGGCGTGGCGGAAGATAAAGGACAAATGATCTACAGTTATAATTCTGAACCGACTATCTATAACAGTATTCTTTGGGATGGCACAGATGGAAATAACAATGAAATAGAATCAGACCTACAAACACCTATTCAAACCAACAATCTTTTAAATGATCCGAAATTTATTGATCAAAACGGCTTCGATTTTCGTTTACGCGTGGGTTCTCCCGCAAAAAACACCGGTGATGTCAGCCTTCTATCCATTCTATTCCCACCTCATGACTTTGCCGGGAATGCAAGAGTTCAAATCGGACAAGTTGATATCGGTGCCTTTGAATATGCTTGTCCGAGTAGCCTATCCCTTAATGCATCAGACTTACCACTAAATGGACCTTATGAGGCACAAAGTGTTGTTAACTTGGAAAGCGGGATGACCATCAAAGCCACTAATCAGGTCACCCTGGATGCCCCGTCGGTAGAACTTCCAGCAACATTTGAAACTCAGCTGAGTGGGGAATTGATAGTAAGTCAAAATGGATGTACTAATCGTAACTAGTCAGTATCACCTGTGGAGCATCGTCGACCTTGTTGGGATGCTATGCTCTGATATCACTCATGGCCGGTAAATCCCAGAAGTAATGTTCTGATGGATAATCAGACAAGAAAACCATCCCTAGCCATGATCGCTATGATATTGCTGCCGAAAAGCCGTCGTGGTTTGAGTTTGGTGCTTTCTCCAAAGTCTCAGAAATTGGCGTGTTTGGGCATAACCACAGATGACTGCAATTTCTTTGATTGATTTTTCGGAGTGTTTCAACAGTTTTTCAGCCAATTTTAAGCGAACCTTCTCGCGATAAGTATGCATGGTCTCACCGGTGTGCTCCTTAAACAATCGGGCCAAATGTCTAGAGCTGAGATGTAATTTTTTGGCCAGTTGTTCGATCGTAAATTGTGCGCTCAAATTGCTCGATAAAATCTGCTGGGCCTGATAGACATCAGCATTAAAATGATTTTTAAAATCCAAGAAAATATTATGCTGCGCCACTGTATCAGGCCTCCTAACATTAATGACCATTTCTTTGGCAACTCGAGCAGCAACTAAGGGACTATCCCATTCTTCCACCAGTGCCAAGGCCATGTCTATTCCAGCAGTCATACCAGCACTGGTAAAAACATTTTCATCTAGGCAATACAGCCGCTGATCAACCACCTTGGCTTTAGGTGCCAACTTGGCCAAATGATCCAGGCATTTCCAGTGGGTCGTACAAATTCGGTGGTTCAGGATCTTCATGCGAGCTAATAATAATGCTCCAGAACAGATGGATCCGAGGTAAGCACCTTTTTTCAACTGATCTCTAACCCACGGACTTAATGCCCTAATATCTCGATCCAGCTCACCTGCTTGGAACCGCTCGAAATCTACCCCAGGTAAGCAGAGGAAATCACCGTGACCCAAAGTAATATTTTCGACCGGGATCAGCCGAGAGAGATGCAGAGATTGACGGGTAGCTTGGGATGGCACCAAGGCCGTATAAATGAGTTGGTAGTTTTGTCCACCATGTTGGCTTGCCTCAAAAAATACCTGAGCTGGCCCAGCTAAATCAAGGAGATGCGCATATGGAAATACTAAAAATACGATTTTACGTGCCATTGGGAAGGAATAATTTATTGTCGTATAGAGACATAATAATGTCTAAATTAGACATTTTTGGATAATACGAAATTAGACTCCTACCTTGCCGTCGAATAACTAAGCGTTACACTATGAAAACATTTGCCGGTACCTTGTGTATCATCCTATGCGTTATCTTGGACTCTTATGCTCAATCATCCGACCAAGCAAACCTCTACGTCTGTCCACCCTGTGGTGATGGGTCATGCGACAGTCAAGTATATTCTGAGCCTGGTACATGTCCTCATTGCAATATGACTTTGATTAAGAAAGATCAACTAAAGAATGTTGCCATATTCATTCACGATGGTGTCGAGATCTTAGATTTTGCCGGTCCAGGAGAAGTGTTTGCTGCAACCCATAGTGACCTCGGTGCCTTCAACGTCTATACCGTCTCTCTTTCCAAGCAACCGATTATGAGTCAAGGATTCGTAAAAATTATCCCGGAATATGATCTGAAAGATGCCCCTCCACCTGACATCATTGTCTTACCTGGTGGCAATACTGGATCTGTACTTGATAATCAAGAATTGATCACCTGGGTACAAGATGTCTCATCCAACTTGGAGGTCGCGTTATCGGTATGCACTGGAGCATTTATTCTGCAGAAGGCAGGTTTGTTGGACAATCTCAAAGCCACCACTTTTCACGGAGCAATCGATCGGCTTCGCGAAATTGCTACTAAAACGGAAGTGCTGGCCGACACCCGCTGGGTAGACAACGGCAAAGTAATTACCACCGCTGGTGTATCAGCAGGAATAGATGGTGCCCTTCATGTGGTCGAGAAAGTTTTTGGAAAAGAGGCAGCCGATGCTACGGCCCGTTATATGGAGTACGATAAATGGCAATCCGGAGAAGGCCTGGTGATTCATTAAGAAAAGTTGTTGGCTGACCGGATGACTGTTAAATTTCGGATAACCTCATAACTTGGGGTTTCATTAACCTTCGTTTTTTTTATGAATCGAGTGATCATTTGGTTTGCTGCAATTCTATTGGCAACACCATTGAACGCGCAGCAGCAACCTGACACCAATTATCAGCCAATTATTCATAAACCCACCTATGCGCCAAATCAAGGACCACTGGTCCTCGTGGACGCAGGTCACCATAATTTTCACACGGCTGATGGTCGATATCGGCCGTTTGCTGATCTACTGCGTCGGGATGGCTACCGAGTGGATTCTCATTTAGGCAGCTTTTCCCGTGAGTCATTGCACGATTGCAAAATTCTTGTCATTTCCAATGCCCTCCATCTGAGCGATGTCAACGATTGGCATTTGCCTAATCAGTCCGCTTTCTCTATAAATGAGATTGAGATCTTGGAGGATTGGGTCAGCCAGGGCGGAAGCCTATTCCTGATTGCGGATCACATGCCGATGGGTGGTGCTGCGGCTGACTTGGCTGCTGTATTTGGGTTTGAATGTACCGACGGATTTGCCATCGACACAACGGGTGCCAGTCCATCCTTATTTAATAAGGAGGCTGACAAGTTAACCGACAATGTCATTAGTAAGGGTACCAGACCCACTGAACTTGTAACCCAGATCGCCACTTTTACCGGCCAGGCTTTTCAATGTCCAGAGGACGCAACCTCGATCATTGATTTAGATGATCGATTTGTCAACTTCCTTCCGGACTCCGCCTGGGTTTTTCGAGAGCACACCAGACGGCAGCCTGCCGCTGGTTGGTCGCAGGGTGCTTATAAAAAAGTGGAGGCAGGCCGAATGGTTCTCTTTGGCGAAGCCGCGATGTTTTCTGCACAACTGGCTGGTACCCATCAACGTAAAATGGGCATGAATCATCCCGACGCCCGTCAAAATTATCTGCTCCTATTGAACATCATTCATTGGTTGGACGGTCTCATAGAGAACCAAGATCATTGAATAAATCCGCTAGTGCCGACGGTAGTGTAGACTACGATTACCTCCCCGTCCTAAGAATAGACCACGAGGGGCAATGTTTATAATTTCGGGCAACCCTCTGAATCCATAGAAAAATCACCCAAAAGTGTTAGAACTCTTGAAGACCTAGCTGTTACCTTACATGGATTGCTGTAAAAAATCGAATTCTAAAGAGGTATTAGCCCAAGTACATAAAACAAATGCCATTCATCCCGAAACTAGTTTAGTCACACTTCCAGTATTAGTGATCCCGAGTTATGCAATATAATCGCGAAACCTTTCAAGTCAATTATTCCCACTTACTACTGCTGACCATAGCGATCATTATCGGCCTTATTGGGGGATTTATCATTTATGATAGAATATCTGAAACCGAATACCCCGACTTGGGTTTGCTCCTAATGGTACCCCTCACCTTTGCTCTGGTATTGGTGTGCATGATGCTCCTAGTCCAATGGAAATGGATTACAATATCAGACGCAGGATTAACCCTGCATACCATTCTTGGCCATCGCTCCTTCACTACAGACGACATTGAAGGGTACTCGGAAATCACGAAAGAAAACAGACTCCATCAATGGAAAGAATTGACCCTTTACCTAGCTGGTAGAAGAATCGTCCTATCCTCCTCTTGGTTTAAAAATTATCAAGCACTTAAAGAACTACTTACCCACGATAAGATAGAAGATACCTATAGCGCCAGACTTTGGCGTTACCAGTATAATAAGATATGGTTGAAAGTGTACGGTGCTGTTGCGTTCTGTTTGATCTTATTTTCTTGTTGGAATCATTTCTTTAGTACCTCGGTCCCAGCAACTGAATTGGTCTTTGTCTCGGGAAAGCTCGCGGAAGAGATCGAGGTAAAGAAAGATTGGACTCCGCGCAGCAGGAATAAAGTTAGAAGATCACCAGTCTTTTCAATCTATGTTCGATTAAATGAATATCCAGATTTTCATTTTTACCTTAAAGAAGGAACCAGCATTTCCAGGTCCATCGATGACATGATCGATAAACTTGAGAAAGGAGATCTGGTCAAGATTGGAATTCCCAGGAAACACTACCGCAAAAAGCTAGCGAATGAACAACCTGTAAATTTTATTGATAAGGTGTTGAACTATGCTGAAATTCCACTCTATTCGATTGGTGATGAACGAGAAACTTATCTTAGTCTTTCCGAATTTAGTGAGAGGCAATCGATCGAGCAGTTATTTGCCACGGTGGGCTCACTGGTGGTTGCTTTGCTTTTGTTTGTTAATATAGTATATCAGCATCGACGCAATCCCCGACCCCATCCAGAAGATCCGTTGTCAGACAGTGAGATCGTATGCGAAATATAGTTCGAACTCTTCAAGTCTAAATTCAGGAATTTAGGCACCCAACTTCCGACCTTCCGAGTTTCAAGTAACGTTTCCCAAACTCCCAATGGTAATTTGCCTGTATGGGTAATTTGAGCACCTTCTCTCTGTAAGCAACCTATTCAAATTTAGGCCAAGTGTTTATGACTACGAATGCCCAGCCTAGTGACGAACTATTCCCTAAGGGAAGAAATCGGTGATCGCGAAGCCAACCGAATAGATTGCAAACCAACCGAGGTGCTTGTGCATATCAGTACAATGAGTGCTAACCCAATAAAGATCAGAGGTGACATAGTCACCCGATAGACAAAGGACTCGAGCCAGTTGGAAATCAAAATCCATGCGATGGGGAATGCGATTATGCAACCCATCGCCACTTGCACCATGTTTTGCTTGGCCAGCCGTGTCAAAATTCCCAGCGTTGAAGAGCCTAATATTTTGCGCATACCGATTTCTTTCGTGCGACTTTGAATAGACAAGCGCATGGTAGCCATTAGGCCCAGCCAAGCTATGAATATGGCCATGATGGTCGCGGTATTAGCTATTTTACTCCAGCGCAGTTCCTCCATGTATCGGGCGTTCAGTTCGTCCTCCACAAACTGATAAACAAAAGGTTTTGCAGGCATAATTTCTTTCCAAATTGAACGAAGCAGGTTGATAGAAGTGGTCAACTCTCCAGGTGTTAGTCGAGCATAAATTCGATAGAAGTTTGGCGGCCATACGTAGGTCGATAATCCAGTAATACCAGATCTGATCGGCTGCGCACTCAAGGCTAAAATCAGGGGTTTGATTTCCTCATGTAAGGGACTAAAATGATAGTCTTTTACCACTCCTATGATCTGGTGGGCAACCTCAAAGTTTTGGCCTGGTATCTGTTTACCGATGGCATCATCCCATCCAAAATGTTGCACAAGTGTCTCGTTGACAAGAATGGAGGCAGAGCTTCGGCTTTGGTCTTGATAAAATGGCTGTCCGGAAACCAGCTTGATCCCTAATGTATTTAAGTAGGATGGTTCAATTTGGTTGAAAAATATTTTTTCCTTACTGCCATCCACTTGATCAAAAACCAATTCTGTCCAAGGTTCAGAAAAATTATTCATACTGCCTGCCACATCAACGATTTGAGGATGCCTTTTTGCAAGGCTTCGGAAAGTCTGTAACACCGATTCCGCATCATTTGTATTCCCATCACTGTTTAACGTGATATCCACCAGCAGATCTTTTTGATAACCCAGGTCTTTTTGCTGGATAAAATTGATCTGTCTCCGTACATAGGTAGATCCAATAAGAAGGATCACACACAACGCCAACTGAAAAACGACCAGTATCTGCGTAAACCTAATTCCGTTTTTAGGCAGTTGCATTTGCTTGGCGAGGCCTTTCCTCCTATTTAAATTTAGCACGGTTGCCTGAATGGATCCCGTTAATAAACCCACCACCAAAACAGTAAGTAATGACAGGGCTAAGATGCGTTCACCAATGTGATAAGCAATGGGCTCACCTACTAATTTGTTATATAGTGGTAAGAAAAAATAAGTCGCAATCAAACCCATGACCATGGCAAATGATATCGACAATATCGATTCTGCGGTTAACTGTTTCCAAATCTGAGAATTTAGAGCCCCAAGCGTATGACGCATCGCAATTTCACTTGATCGGCGCATTGCTTGGCTAAAAGACATGGACAAATAATTAGCGACTGCGATAAAAATCACCAAGATCAACAGGGCCAATAATATCCAAAGTTTGAGAGGATTGGTGTAGCGTGCATTACCAATGATCGAATGTTCGAAGTGAAGGCCGGTAAAGGGCTGCAGTTGCCATTCCACAATATTTTCATCGTCATTGATATATTTCCGCAGCCCCGTTTGGATTGCTGTCTGGACCCTATGGAGATCAGTCCCTTCGCTTAATTGAATATAATTTTCTACCAATCCATATTTGTAAGATTCGAAAGATTCAGCTGCTACCAATTTAAACAGCTCTATATCTAGCAAAAAATCGAAGGGAATGCTTGAACGATCTTTTTTGTTATTAACAATACCTCCCACCTGTACATTGACAAGGCTGTCACCCAGATTTATTTCAAACTGGGCTCCTATCCCTGGTATATTCCCAAACAATTGCTGAGCCTTTTGGGTCGATATTAGAACGGTGTGTTGCTCTGGCACTACCCCTGGTGGGCCATCAATAACTGGAAAATCAAACATTTGTAAAAAGCCCTCATCCACAAAGTGTACCTGCTCCAAATACACATCTTGATCAGTCGTTATGGTCGCGCTGCTACTAGCCAATCTTGAAAAATGCTTTACTGCTGGCACTTCTGCTGCTAGGTCCCGGGCAAGTGGTATGGCTGTGACTGCGCTATGCCCCTTGACCTCACCAGAAGTGCGATTGCTAAATTTGTGGGCCACCCGATAAATAGTGTCTTTATTCGTATGGAATTGATCGAAAGACGCCTCGTACTGAATGTAAAGCAGTGATAAAAAAGCAAAAGTGAAAGCCAGTGAAAGCCCAAGGGCATTAGTAATGGAGTAAAAAGGATCTTTAAAAAAATTTCTCTGCCCAACTCGCAAATAATTTGCGAGCAGACCCATCTGTAATTGAGATTCCCCGACCTTATTACGCATTAGGATTACGGGATGAAACAATCTTGCAACATTCCACCACAGCCTGATTTTGGCCTTTCTTTTGGAAATACGGTTCTGGTCCGTTTCGTACTTCTCAAGTAAATCACCCTCGAGAGACTCAAGGAGATCAGCCGGACAAAAACGTCTCAACAATCGGATGGGAGCAGGGAGCTGGGGCATATTATACTTGAAAATTGAGCTTAGGCAAGAGATTCCACATCTTCTGTCGCTGCTGCTGAAGATTTAAGAGCCGATTCTTGCCAGCAGATGTAATTTGGAAGTAACGCTTCCGTCGACCTCCCCTAGTAGCTGTGGCACCTCCTAAGGAAGATTTTACCAAACCCTTATCCTCCAGGCGATAAAGTGTGATGTGTGTAGCGCTCAAATTCACTTCCCTTCCTAAATTTTCCTTGATGGCCTCTAAGATGGCATTGCCATAGGCCTGGTCACCCAGAATGGCTACAAAGGTTAGAATCAATTCCTCAAACTCACCCAGTGATTTACTCATTTCTATTGTGATTGTAAAACAAATATAAATATTTCTATTGAATTTGTAAATGAAATCGACCGATTTCTTTAGGACCCTGAGAAGAATGGATGATTCCATTCCTTCACAATTTTCTATCTTTCAAATTAACCATTCAAAACACTTTAGCCTCATGAACCGATTGATTAAACCCTTGGGTGTGACGGCCCTACTTCTGTTGTCCTACCCATTCCATGCCCAAAGCATACTAGAAACAGATGGTGAAATTCATGCTCTGACAGGAGGCTTCCGATTTCCTGACTCCACGCTTCAAACCACAGCGGCGAATCAGTCAGATATTTTTGGCCTAACCAATCGACCATTGAAGATTCGGATGATCGTGGAAAATAATATGCAAAAAGATACCACGCCACTCTTAGCACTCTTACAATTCGGTGTTGAGAGAAACGCTACCGCTGGAATTCCAGGAGGTGAAGTGAGAAAAGTTACCAATGCGACTGCGATCGATCTTATAGTCTTGCGAGAAACCGATCCGATGTCTCTAGATTTTCTGATACGTAATACGACCACTTTGGGAGCACAACCCGATAAAGTCATTATAGAACTCACCAACGACCAAGATGCTGTTCAGCAAAGCTATGTGCTTCGAGAACCCGCCTTCATCAAGCAGCTAGTCAGATCTGCAGTATATAATAATGCCATAGTTAGTTATGAAGAAATTCAAATAAACAGTACCGAAATCATCATAAATATTTATGGCGCTAATCCAGATTGCTACTGTTATTCCTTTGCAACCGCCATGAGCTGTAACTGTACCCCACCAGATCCGACCATAGAAAAGTAGGTTTTCAGGTTATAAACCGTTCGTGAAGGAGATCTTTGCTGGCGACATCGATGGTCCACTAAAAGTTGTGGCATGGTACGAGTTCTACGTTCCGTCGAGCCACCGAAGACTTGTGGGAGGTGCTGAGAAAAAACCAATCAAAAAACGAAGGATGTAGATATTTTCTCTATCTGTCCATAATAGTGAATGCGGTGTGGCTAGTACTTTACATGATCCCAAATTTTTCTGAGGAAGATGTAGGCTGTCTCAATTCATTGGATAAGATTCGACATCTAACCACCCACCAGTCCTTTTTGCTTTAACCACAAATTTGGAAGGGTCGAACGCTAGAATCCTTACTTTTAAAGAATCGAATAACTTTGGTGAATGGGTAGATGTTTTTTCTGGAGTGAATGGATGTGCGTCGTAAAATTGCCTCTGCTTTTGGTGCTCACGACCTCACTTTATGCTCAGGACGATTTGATCACCATCCCAAACAAGTCAACGATTGATGGAACCTATTCCATGGCCAGTGACTCCTATGGATATACCTGGATCGGAACACGTGACGGACTTTATCGCTTCAACGGTAGAGAATATGAGGAAACGGATGAATTATTACATAGTCAAATACCGACAGGAGACGCAATTATCGGATTATTTGCGGACTCACATGGATATTTATGGTGCTTTCTCTTCGACCATGGTTTATTTCGGATTAACACAAAATCTTATGCTGTACAAGCTTATCCGCAGTTCATAGGCACCACAAATGGTGGATTTCGAGTCCTGGTATATGAAGATCCTGATGGCATTGTTTATCTGCCATATTCTCAAGGCTTGGCTAAATTTATTCCTGGAGAGGATAAGATTGAATTTTCGCAACCAAAATGGGAATTTTCAAATGAGACGCACGCATTGATTTGCGGTCGTGACGATGGACAAATTATCGTTGGAACTAAAGATAGAGCCGGAAGATACGATCGGGAATCGGAAAAGGTAATCCCTATTCTTTTCCCAAATATCAACCACACGAATCTCAAATGCATGGGTTTTGATGCCGCTGGCCATCTGTGGATGAGCAATTGGTATAATAGAGAATTGGGTCTAATCCGATATGATATAGATGCAGACACCATCATACAATTCTTTGGCGAGGCTCATGGAGGAAATGCTTATATGGAGAATACCGACATGTGGGCGGTGCTGCCCACGGAAAACGGAATTTATTTTCCATCCAATGATGCAGGTTTATGGTATTTCGATTTGAATTCAGAATTGATGCATCCGGTCCTTCGTCGCGAGCCAGGCCAAAAACCGAGTCGATATCCTCAGATAATTTCAGGCCATATTGATCCCTTTAATCGGTTGTGGATTGGTGGAACCGTTTTTTTATATCGTACGGATCCCAGCCGTAGCCGAATCACTCCATATCGTAATAATTCCTTTGATCCCCATAGTCTGAAGTCGAACCGCACCCACACGGTTGAGGTGCTCAGTGATGGCAGAGTAGCTATTGGCACTGTTGAAGGTCTGAGCATTTTTAATCCTGAAACCGAGCAGTTTCTAAATGTGGAATTGCCCAACTACAATGGAAACACCTATAATAACAACATCATCTCGCTGGTACAAATAAAACCTGGCAAACTATGGGTTGGCTCATGGTCTACCCTGACCCAAATAAATTTATCGAATCTCAGCATTGAGCAAGAATACATTACGTACATAAATGCTGGCAGGGACCATGACCCCAGCAGATTAAGACTAGCGGCGGGAGCTTTATCCGAATTAGAAGCTGATGGGGAGGGAAATTTGTGGGCCATTAATAACCATGGCCAAATCGTGCGAATCACCGGCCCTGATGCTAATCTATCCTTTTCAGTTTACCATGGACCTAGTCGTGATCAGGGTTCTGTTGAATTTAACGGACTAGCCATCAGCGATAAATGTGGCCTTCTGGCCAGTTCAAATCAAGGAGTTTGGCAATGGCAATCAGATACAATTTGGATGCCATGGCCGAATCAAAATGCTGAATTTAAGCAATCAATTATTTCAGACATTTCAATTGCTTCTACCAGTCATATATACATTAGTACACCAACTGAAGCTTGGAAAGCAAATAGCTGCGGGGAGTCCTTCCATGCCATACCATGCAATCCGAAACTTCTATATCGCAACTTGAACAGTCCACTGGAAGATTTGAATGGAAACCTTTGGTTATGGCACGATGAGGGACTCCTCTGGTACGATCAAAAACGTGCGGAGACTGTCAATTTTGGTGCAGAAGATCACTTGTACAATGGTAAGGCTTTTGCTGCTCTAAACGCCAGGCGTCTGGCCTTACATCCCAATGGAGAAATCTTTTGTGCCACGGCCAATGGTCTGATCACCATTGATCCGAATGAATTGTCTTACAATCCCAAGGGGACACAGGTCAATCTCAACCAGCTTCGGGTGAACAATGAACCATATCTGCCCGCTGCTGCACATAGTTTGACCAAACTTGAGCTAGCACACAATCAAAATAATTTGTCACTTTCTTTCTCTGCCACGTATGATCCTTATCCATCCCAAGTTCGATACCAATATCGTCTTGGCCTCGATGCAGAAACCTGGATAGATATGGGTTTTGAGCCTTCGCTGGCATTAACCGGTTTGGCACCAGGCAGATACAAATGCCAGGTCAGGTCGATTTCCAGTGCCGGTGTCATCTCCAAAGAAATAGCCCAACTGGACGTGCAGATACGTAACCCATGGTATCAAACCTGGTGGGCTTACATTGGTTATTCGGTGATCCTTTGCACCATAATATTTGTCCTCTATCAATTAAGACTGCGTGCTCAATTATCTACTCAAAAAGCAGAGCAATTAGCAGAACTGACTCAATTTAAAAATAGATTGTATACCAATATCACCCATGAATTTCGTACCCCTTTGACCGTTATCAGTGGGATGGCAGATCTGATTAAAGAAGATGAAAAGGCTCCCGAATTGATAAAGCGAAATGCTAATAATCTCCTGGATCTGGTCAATCAAATGCTGGATTTGCAAAAGCTTGAATTGGGTCATCTAAAGCTAGATCTCGTTCAGGGTGATATCGTGCCTTTTGTGGCGTATGTTACGGAATCATTTCGATCTCTAGGTGAATTAAAAAATCAACAATTTCATTTTCTTGAAGATCCACGCTCCCTAGTCGCTGATTTTGATCCCAACAAGCTGGCTAGGGTATTAAGTAATTTGTTATCTAACGCCATTAAGTTTACACCTGAACATGGAAACATTTATCTCCAGCTGTCTAAATCTGCCGACGACCAAGAGATTATCCTTCGCCTCAGAGATACAGGGATAGGTATACCCACCGATAAATTATCCGACATTTTCAAACGCTTTTACCAAGTCGACGATAGTACCACCCGAGCCGGCGAAGGCACGGGTATTGGATTGACCATTGTTTCGGAATATGTCAAGCTGATGCAAGGCAACATCGAGGTTCAGAGCAGTCCTGGTCTTGGGACCACATTTGAAATTCGGCTACCCATCAGCAATGATGCCCCGCTGGGTGACCCCTTGAGAGATATCTCAAGTATTTCTGCCAATGCTTCATCTGTACAGCACAGCCGACAGGCAAGTGTCAATGGCAGCCTTTTGAACTACCCTTCGGTTGGACCCTCTGTACTGATAGTCGAGGACAATCCCGATGTCATTCATTATGTCGGAAATAGTTTGAAAGACCATTACCAGGTCACCATTGCCATGAATGGCGAAGAAGGTATTCATAAGGCCCTTGATATGGTCCCTGACTTAATCGTCAGCGATGTAATGATGCCAATAAAAGATGGTTTTGAACTCTGTGGTCAGTTAAAAAATGATGCGCGCACGAGTCACATCCCCATCATTCTTCTTACGGCCAAAGCAGATACGGAATCGCGCATTACTGGCTTAAAGAGGGGTGCCGATGTATACCTTGAAAAGCCATTCCATAAAGAGGAACTACTGGTGCAAATGAATAACCTACTCCATGTGCGCAAACAGTTGCAAGAGCGATATAACACAATGGAACCTTTGGTGGCTACCGATGATCCAAATATTAATATAGAGGATATTTTCATCAAGAGATTGCACGCCGTCCTTGAAGAAAACCTATCGGACGAAACCTTTGATATTTCTGCCCTTTGTACCACCTTGAAAATCAGTCGATCTCAATTACATAATAAATTAAAAGCCCTAACCGGCCTATCCACCAGCCACTACATCCGACAATTCCGCTTAGCAGAAGCTAAAAAATTATTAAAAGAAAATACTGAGTTGAATATCTCTGAAGTAGCATTCGAAGTTGGATTTAAGGACCCCAAATATTTCTCAAAGTTATTCAAAGACAAATTTGGGATGAGCCCCAGTGAATTCAACTCCAAGTAATTTAGCTGACTTTCTAGCCCACATCTGAAATTGACTGAAAACTTCCACTGCTGCCCCCACTGGTGGGGGATATTGCCACTTGGGAAAATCAATTTTGCATCTATGTGATTGGATCATTTTACCCAATTTCTGCCCAACATGAAGAGGCTATTGATTAACGGCACCTTTCCCCCGCTGGCGGAGCCTGCCCCGCAGAATTGCGGGGGGCCAGGGGGTGGACCTCGTTCGGAATTTATTATTTCTCAAGGTTATTCCTTGGGAGTTACTCACCAGCATACCTTCTATAATGCAACCCTGTGACTACACGTGATGAATTATTTATTTTTTAACCAATAAAAGTTATCAACAAGTGCACCAAAAGTGTACAAAAAGGTGTCAATGTTATTTACGTGAGGACACCATGCCCTCTGCTCCTCCCTCTCCGCTTTCTACGCAGGCACGTTATAATAAAAGCGCTCTTCAATCACTTGATTATCTTGCCATTTTTGCCTGGCAATTTGTTCCATCTTGGTGCGATGACCGCCCTGAAAAGTCACGTCCATCCAAGATTCAACCATGGTAATTCCCTCCTCTTCATTAGCCGTAATGGCGTTTACGCCGCCGCCATGCCATTCCTGTACACTGGCCAGAAATTTCTTCTCCGCTTCACGATTGGTGTCCTTCCCTTTGCGGACGTCACCCGTAGGCTCAATCATCACCACATCTTCATGGTAATATTCTTCAAATGCATCAAGTAGTTGCCCAGAAAATACTTTGTCTTGAATGTCTTTGACCCTTTGCAATAGACTCATAAGAATTATTTTTTTTGATGATAAATAGTTTGAAACACCCGATAAACATATCAACGGTTTGAAAGTTCACTAAGGCAAGAATGTAAAGACTGCAAACCGCACAACTCCCAACTGCCGACTGACTTTGTCCTCCAAAGCTTTAGCGAAGGATGGAATACTGCACAATATTCCACCTCAAAAACAATATTCCACTCCAAAAGAACAATACTCGACTCCATCAAAACATCAGCCCACCTTCTTTAGTGGTATTCTTCTCAGCTTTGGAAGAGCAGGAAAATTTCCTCGATCACCAAAGATATATCGTGTCAAGAATACAACAAGATAATCGGACTCAGGCGACCAAAAAACTTTTGAGTTATTTGAGATCTACACCTATGCACGATGAGCAGCGAGATCTGATCATCAGTGTCTTGCCATGGTTTGAAGACTGCATGGTTCTTCCCACATTATCATGCCTAAGTGGCCTTTTTGCTGGAGCAAAGATGTCACCACCGGAATGGGAAGCTTTGTCATTTTGCAATGCGTTCTCCTGTCAGCTATTATTAGTGGATAACTCCATTCACCGAGCGCAACACCACCAACAAAATACTACCGACGCCTACCATCTTTTATCCGTGGAAACGCAAAGAATCTTAGGCAGGATATTTCCGACCAACCATGTATTCTGGAGCCAATTCTATTTGCGTCAAAACAACCTGCGACGGTATAAGACGCATATCCCCGTGCATCAAGATGAGGTAGGCCCCGGTCTTGAATTTCATTATCAACAATATTATGGTCTGTTTCTCCTTCCCGTTGATGCGCTCTTCTTCAGAGACCAAGCTAGCCATTCACTGAATTACGATTTAATCTGCCAAAGTCTTATGTCCGCCTTCACTGGTTACACCCTCGGACCCAGTTCACATGAAGTAAACTCGGGAGCACATTTTACCAAGGCGATGAAATTGACCCAAGCTCTGCCCCTAAACGGATTCGATGAATGGCTGAGATCATACATGCAGCCAACAGTTAAAACTTAGAGAAATGATTTCAAATCGCGAAAAACAAATATTGCATCTAATAGCATACGAGCATACTACCACCGAAATCGCCAGTTTATTGCACATAGCCAGCGACACGGTCAAATCACACCGCAAATCCTTACTCAGTAAAATCGGTGCACGCAATGTAGCAGGACTGATTAGGCGAGCCATCGAATTCGATATGTTGCCGCTGGAGAGACCTTTTGTTCCAATCAATAACCAACCATCAATACCAAAATGAAAAATCTCATACCTCTATCGAATGTCTTTTGCAAGATCACAGCCCTAATCGCTGCGCTATGCCTGTTGACCCAATCTACCCACGCACAGGATTTTGGATTTGATTGTCTCTTTAACTTGACTGGCTGCGACTATACCGCGGTGCCCCCACCACCTGATGAAACGCCCCAGCCCATTTTAATCCTTAACAATCCCGATGCGACCATTTGCCTACCCTATTGCAGTACAGAGGGGGATATTATCGCTGCCTTCCAAGGTTGGTTTAATGAACTCATTGACCCTGCGACAGACTGTCCGAGTGTGCGTATCGCCCTTGGCTCTGATGGAGATATCAATGGACCAGAGGTAATTACTGATAAGGTACTGACTTCCACATTTGGCACCAATAGTTTTATTTATAACATGGGCCAAAATGTGATCACCGGTGATGTACCCACGGGTCAAATTCTTATGCCCGCACCTTGTGGGGGTGCCATAGAGTACAGTTTATTTGTTGAGGCAGACTGTGCGGGGGATGGTACTTATGAAGGCACCACAGAAGCCACCTTAACAATCATTGTGGGAAAATTCAGGGCACCCGAAGCGTCAGCAAGTTTCGTGTCTTCATGTCAAAGTGACGCAAAAATCAATGCTGAATATCAGAGTTGGGTTAATAATATAAACAGCGTTTCATCCACTCTTGAGGAATTCATGGCATATGGTGGTGTCTGTTTTGATCGGACTGGCTGTGGCACGAACTTATCATTTCAAGTTCGTAAGAATGGATTAGTTGTTTCTCAGCCCTGTTTGATTGTCAACGAGTCAATCGAAGAATGCTTAGAGAACCAGCTAAGCGCCTTGATGAATAATCAGTTTAGGCGTTGCGGCGGGCGCATTGAAGTGGATTACACGCTTTCGAGCAATAACGCGACATGCGGACAACAGAGCATTATGGTTCAACATTCTTTTGAAATCACCACCCCTCAGGTAACCGTTAATGCTCCGAACAATACTCCTCGGTTGCCCTTGTGCATGCCCGATCAAGATGTTCTGGATGAATTTCAAAATTGGAAAGATGCTTTCTCTTTTACGACTTCTGAATTAGACTGCCCTCATCGGGAAGAATTTTATGTGAATGGATCACCAGATCCGATTGATAGGGCATCCATCGATTTTACCCAGTTTTGTGGGGACACCATTGAGATTGACTATAGGGTAATTAACACAGGGTGCTTTACTGGTTTGCCCCAGACAGAACAGGTTGTAGCACAGGAAATCCGAACCTTTATTCTTAACGAATTGACCATGGCCAGCTATGACCCTAATTATATGGTATGTTCTACCGAACCGGTAGGCCTGGATCTGCTCATACCTCAATTTATAACCGTTCCAAATCCACATGTCAAACCTCAATTTTACATTACAGGCATCGCCGCCAACGGTATGCCCCCAGACGATCAAAATAGTCAGGTAGATCCAAATACACCTGTAGGAATGGAGGCTATCAAACACGATGCCTGGTTAAACCTGACGGCTTCCCCACTACCGGTAACTTATACCATAGTGCCAGTCGTCGATTGTGATTCGACCGATATGGACCTTAGCGTATGTACTGGTAAGGCAGTGAATATTGTCGTACTGGTCAAACCATTAGAATGTCCCGAGAATGTCGAACTTGAATTAATGGTTGAGAAGACGGATACGACTTATCACTATCCTGAAGACCTTCTTTGCTCTAATGTCAATGTGGTGTACGATCCCCCATCTGGCACTGATTTATCAACGGGGACCCATATCGTGAGGATTTTATATACGGACCTCGAGTTGGAGATTTGCTCTTTCCTGATTTTTGTACGGGAGCGAGGCATTAAGACCTGGCATGTCAATGACTCCGTAGTAACTCCAGGAGATGGCACTTCCTGGGTGCAGGCTTT
Organism: Saprospiraceae bacterium; assembly: GCA_965223215.1. Taxonomy (GTDB): domain Bacteria; phylum Bacteroidota; class Bacteroidia; order Chitinophagales; family Saprospiraceae; genus JABDMH01. The sequence continues at coordinate 4,162,984 of CBDCVZ010000010.1, forward strand.
TGATAACCTGCAAGATGCTTTGGATACCGTCATCGCAAACGATATTATCTGGGTAGCTGATGGCATCTATTATCCTACCATCGAGTTTGAAAATGGATCCGCCCGGAGTAAGAATTTTTATATCAATAAAGATCTGAAAATATATGGTGGATTTGACGGAAACGAATCGAGCCTGGATCAACGCAACTGGCTTAAGCATGAGACGGTCCTTAGCGGCGATATTGGGGCGATGAATGACTTGGCTGATAATGCTTATAATATCCTCTATCTAGCTGGTAGCGAAGAGTTGAACGAAGGACTGATCCTGGATGGATTTTGTTTCACTCAAAGCCAGGGCAATGGGACCAACTTTGCCGAAACCCGAGGTGGAGCCATTATCTGTGACGCATCCACCAGTGATTTATCACCCCTCATTCGAAACTGCCACTTCAAGAATAATTATGCTCGGTTTGGTGGGGCCATGTACAATTTTGGATCGGGAAATACCTGCGCACCAAAAATTGTTCAATGCCTATTTACCCTTAATACAGCAGATTATGGCGGTGCGCTCTACAATGTCTCCGTTAATGGAATATGCTCACCTTCAGTTATCAATGCTACTTTTATGTTTAACCTGGCTTCCGAGTCGGGTGCAATGATGTACAATGATGCGTCGCCAGGTACAGTAACACCCACTTTTACCAATACTATTGTTTCGCTCAATTGGCAGTCCATGGCCAGCCCAACCCAGGTATTTAATAGCGGAGCTACGGCTACCTTTGCCCATTGTATTCTGGAACATCGAAATGGCAATGCCAAGCCCACCTGGGCCACCGATGGAGGAAACAATCTCTATGAAGATCCACAGGTAGTTTCCATACTTGGTAATTATCGCTTAACAAAGTCCTCCCCGGGTATCGATGCAGGTGCGCCCGATACCACTGGACTCTGTCTGACATCAATCGATCTGGATGGACAACCCAGGTTAAACGGTGTAATTGATATCGGACCATACGAAAACCCCTTTGTGAATTGTCCGGAGAATATGGCGATTGACGATTCTTACGGTGCAGTCAACGGAACTTACGCAGCACAGTCTGACATCATTTTGGGAGAAGGGCTGGTGATCCCTGCTAGCAGCACGGTCACACTCGATGCACCACAAGTCAATTTTCTATCGGATGTTTCCTCCCATCTGGGTGCGGTTGTCACCATCTTACAAGATGGATGTTCTCCTCCTTGAAAAGTAGAATTAGCTTATCAAGGAGCGACAATGGTGTAAAATATTCTAAATCAAATGATCAGAAATCTGCAATGAAATCAATCATGAAAAATTTGTCAGCTTTGGTAATGGTCTTCATTTTTCAAGCTCCTTTTTACTAAGAGCACAAACAACTTATTTTATCACTGAGTCCGGTGCTGGCACAAAATCTGGATCTTCCTGGATGAATGCTAGTGATGACTTGCAAGACATCATTAACATCGCTACGGCTGGAGATCAGATTTGGGTAGCCCAAGGTACTTATAAGCCGAGCGAAAAAAGAGATATTGATAATTCTGGCATTGCAGATATTAGGGAAACCATCTTCTACCTCGATAAAAATTTGGAGATCTACGGGGGCTTTGCCGGGACGGAAACCATGTTGGCAGAAAGAAATTGGCAAGCCAATCCAACCGTTTTAAGTGGTGATATCGGCACGCCAAGTGATGTCATTTGCTAATTGTCCAGACATGATCGTATTGCAGATTATCCCCTGTATAGCCCCTTCCAAGGTATTTATCAAGCCAGTGCTGAAATTCAATTGGGAGCCGGACCACACATCATTTTTTCCAATCTCACATTAGATGCGCCCTCGGTAGTAATAAGTCCTGAGGTCGAGGTTGTATTAGGGACTCCATTTGTAATAAGCCCTAATGGTTGCGATCCTTAAAATTTACTTGATGATGTGCCAGCCTAGATAATTCTGTAAGGTATCGTGAAGATCTGTGATAGAAGATCAACTCTCTTCCAGCTCCTCTGATATTATTTATCTTGTGGTATGAAGCAACATCTCGGGAACTGCTTTATCTTTTTCCTTACTGGACTGCTATGTGTCGAAGGGATTCGTGCTCAAACTTATTTTGTTAAACCCAATGGTACTGGCCCATCCGGTCTATCCTGGTCAGAGGCTTTTGGCGATTTGCAACGGGCCATCGACTCTGCCTCGGCGGGTGATCAAATTTGGGTGGCAGCCGGTGAATATTTTCCCAATAAAAAATTTGATACGGATAGTAACGGCATCTTTGAAGAGCGTGAAAGGACCTTCTATATCCACAAAAATATTGCCTTATATGGAGGGTTCGTAGGGAATGAGACAGCCAGAGATCAAAGGGATCCTACCGAAAATGAAGTATTATTAAATGGAGACATTGGGGTATTGGAAGACACAACCGATGATGTGTTCCATGTGTTATTCGTGGATGGCACCACTCCTGAAGGATCAATATTACCGGACTGTATTATAGACGGATTTGAAATAGAATATGGCAATTCATATAGTATGACCTTCCCGCATCAAGCCGGTAGTGCCATATTTGTTAAGGGCAATAAACCGGGCTGCGAGGCAAGTCCAACAATTCGGAATTGTATCATTGCCGAAAATTACGGTTCATATGGAGGCACAGTATATAATGATGGTAGAAATGGACGTTGTGAAACCACTTTTGAAAACTGCGTATTTGAAGATAACTTGACCTACTCTGGAGGCGCAGTCATCAACAATGGCTCAAATGGCGTTTGTAATATTACCTTCAGAGATTGCCTATTCGCCCACAACTATACTTCTTACGCAGCTGGTGCCATTTGGAATTTTAATATTGATGGCATCTGCTCCCTGCAGGTAATCAACTGCCGTTTTGATCAGAATGAATCTCAGTTTGGTGGTGCCATTTATAATTTCTCTCACCAGGGTACCATATGGTCTAAAATCGTTGGTTGCGAATTCTATTTAAATAAAGCACATGCCTACGGCGGTGGCATATTTAATTATGATTTTCAAGGTGATCATAGTTCAGAAATAATTAATTGCACTTTCTATAAAAACATTGGGTGGCATGAAGGTGGATCCATTCGCAATTGGAACACAATGACGGCAGCTACCAATTGCATTTTTTGGGACAATGGCGATGAAATTGCCAATAATCCAACCGCTCAGACTTTTGCGAATTACTGCATCTTTGATGATGGGTCACCAGGAAATGGAAGTGTGAGTTTACCAAGTGGTGTTAGTGGTATGGGAAATCTGGACCAGGATCCGAGCTTTCTGGACAAAGTCTCAGTCAATCTCAGGTTGACTCGCTCATCACCTGCTTTGAACGCTGGAACACCTGATACTACTGGGCTCCATCTGCCCGAAAGGGATTTAGACCATAATCCACGGATGCGAAAAGCCATTGATCTCGGTGCCTATGAAAATCCATTTGTCGGTTGTCCTGATAGCATCACCATGCTGCCATCCTATAGTCCCTTCACTGGAATCTACCAGGCTCAAAATGATATTCAATGGATGGGCGGTAAAATTTCTGGGGTCCAAATGCTCACACTCAATGCACCAACGGTGCAGCTCCATTCTGAAACAGAAATTAATTTGGGACAGATTTTCTCCATAATGACTGATGGATGTTCACCCGAATAAGATGTATCCGTCTAATCCTACGGGAATCATCCCGTCAGATAAAGCTAGCCTTTCTTCACAAAACTATAAAAGTGGGAAGCAATAATTCCAGCCCATGGCTGAATCAAATTTCTCCCTCTTTAAATTATGCCTTATCTGGAGGTGGCATTTTATACAAATGCTGAGTCTGGAACCTAAGTATTGCTTGGATCACTGGATTTTGTCCAAGGTGATCATGGTCTGATAAACCAGCGAGCCTGGACATTGAATGTGACGATATTGAGTAGAGACCTCAGCGTTTCCGATCAGGCACACCATTTTAATTCAAAAAGAACAAATCTCAATTTATGTAACATAGATTATGTGCCTCCAACCAATGACATCATCTTTTCTATACGACCCCTTCTTGAGAAATTGTCATCGGCATATTAATGTCTAGTAATCCCCTTCTCATTGGCTAGAATCCTCCAGTCGAAATCACTGCAAATAAGCAGCGAGCAGGCCAAATTGGGCTTCTCCCTTAGTCTTTAGAGCAATTTCAAATATTTCTCATTCTACTTTCAATTACAACTGCTTCTCATGGCCGAGTGCTGACATCCTAAGCCTTTCGAAGGATGATCATAAAACATGCCTGCCTCAGGGGATGCTGACAATTTCGGAGGCGAAAGCAGTTGGGGAAACGAAGTTGGTCGTGACGGCAGCGCGAGGTATACAGACATCTTGGAGCAAAAGGTCCCCACTAGGCACTACTCCAAGGTTCGTAACAAGGCTTCAGGAGTCAGTGAATGCTGACCTGGGCAGAACCCAGCGTCAGCACCCCCAATTTTAGGGATACCACTCCTCTGATGGAAAAAGCACTTTTGAAAAAGAAAAATCTTTTAGTGCATTTAAATTCTTTCGTGATGAACTTCCAAATCAAATCAAAAAAAAGCCATTTTATTTCTCGGTTAGTCAGTCTGTCATGTACACTGTTGTATCTGTCCCTACCTGTGGCCATGCATGCTCAGGTGCCCGACTGCCTATTTAATTGTGCGAATACCGACTGCGGCGATGTCATGGCTGTAGATTATGTGGTAAGTAGGGATTTCCTTCAACATGGGGTTCCACAAGGAAACATCATCAATCGTTTAGAAAACTGGGTAGATGAAATATTAGATGAATCAAAGACAACCTGCTGCAATGTGCGAATCAATCGGATCACTAATCGCTTTCAACCGAGCGAAAAAGAAGGTACCTATTTCCACCATGTTTATAAGGGATTTACCGTGAATCTGCCCACCAGTTGCGGTGGGCAATCCAATATTCTCATCAGATTCAGAGGGGATTGTCCAAGGGGACCAGAACCCGGCGAGGTAAATGCTGAATTAATAATCAAGGTCTATGACTTACCCGAAGTTAGTGTACCTGCCGATCAAGAATTCTCAATCTGCAACAATGGGGTATCCGACATTAAAACTGCCTTTGATGCTTGGGTGGATGATTTACGTTGGCCTGACGAACTCACCAATCCAATTTGCTCCAGCAGTGATTTTGATCCTGCAGTTTGTTTTTACGATTTTAACGACGCAGCCATATTCGTAACAACGGTTTCTGGATTAGGACCAACCTTTGGTTTACAATGCAAGAATCTACTGACTGGTGAGACTGACTTCGACTGTCTCAAAACCCAGCTCAAAAGTCGATATCATGGAGATTGTGCCGCAGACATTAGCATTACACTTGGTTTCGAGTCATCCGTGATTGATTGTGTAGATCGAAAGAAAACAGTGAATTTCAAAGTGACCAGCCCCACCCTTAATCCCAAAGCCGGAAGTCCGCAGTCACCCGGCGCCTGTGCCAATCAGGCTCGACGCACCGGAGCCTTTCAAGATTGGATCGGTACTTTCAATCCGGGGTTTGATTGTGCGGTAAAAGAGATTTTCACAATCGATAAAGATTACGACAATTATTTGACTAGGGCTGAAATGGAAGACATTCGGATCGAAGAATGTCGCGATTCGATCGAAGTAAGCTACGCTGTGGGATGTGGTAATGATATCCCATTCATCATTCGCACCATGTACTTTACCCAACCGAAGCTCATCGAAGAACACGTGACTGTATGTTCGGGTGAACCCATTAATCTGGAATTAGCGTTAGAACCATTGGCCAGATTTAACCTCAATGATGTCGTGGTTAAATACCAGCGTCCTGATGGTACGGACGATCCGCCCGAATTTGATGCATCCGAGCTTAGGGCTATAACCTTTGAGAATACTGGTTCGATACCTTTCACCACTAGTTTTCCCATTGTCCCCGTAGTAAAATGTGGGAATAATGAGGACTTTTGTGAAGGTGAATGGACGACGATGAGCGTAACTGTTCGACCCCCGGTAGCACCTCTCATTCCCGAAGATGTCAGCATCGATGTAGGACAACCCTTGGGCATCGCCCTTAATCACAGCTTTGGCTCTCTTGCCACTAAATATGAGGTAGATTTTATCGGCTTTGAGCATTGCACTAATGCCTTTACCGATGGTACTTATACAAAGCCACAATTAGAAAACCTTTTTAGTCGTCAGGCGACAGCAAACTGCACTCAGAATTGTGCGGCACAAGAGGCACAGATTATCATAACGCCAAAGTCAAGCGATTGTAGTGGAAATCCGGCTACCTATAATGTTACCATCAATCATATCGATGAAGTAACACCGCAAATTTCATGTCCAGCCGATTTTTCGATTCAATGTCAAGATGATCTTCCCGCATGTGTCGCGTCAGATGCAACCGCTACCGATGATTGCTCGACACCCACTGTCACTTGCGATGAATCCACCTTAGAAGGCGGGCCTTGCGGAGGATCAATCATCCGGACCTATACGGCAACTGACGCCAGCGGAAACACCATGAGTTGTGAGCAAACCATTACCGTCAATGACGACACTCCACCATCTATTACTTGCCCTCCAGATGCAACCTTAACCCTGTCTGCTGGCTGTATGTCAGATACCTCCGTACAGCATACAGGTGTCGCCACGGCAGAAGACAACTGCTCGGAACCATCGATATCTTATACCAATAAAATCACCAACGGCTGTGGTGCTTCCTATACCATTGTGCGTACCTGGACAGCCACTGACCAATGCGGTAATTCTATATCCTGCGATCAGCAAATTCTGGTTCTTGATGAAAGTGATCCCCTGCTTGTTTGCCCTCCTAATGTAGAAGTCTATCTTGATGACCAATGCATTGGTGACACCACGGCTGCCAATACTGGAACAGCCACGGCTACCGATAACTGTAATGAAGTAACCATTAGCCGATCTGATCAAGTGCAGCTTGGCTGTGGATCTGAAATGGTCATCACCCGTACCTGGACAGCCATGGATCCTTGCGGAAATAGTACTTCCTGTGACCAAATTATCATGGTGCAGGATACTACTTCTCCAGTCATCAACTGCCCTTCAAATGTGGAATTATTTCTCAATGAAAATTGTGCAGTAGACGATTCACCGCCGGTGACGGGCATGGCAACTGCAACGGATAATTGCTCCATTGGCCAAGATTTAGTTATTACTCATTCTGATGAAGTGGTAACTGGATGTGGCAGTTCCTCCATCGTAAATCGTACCTGGACTGTCACAGACGCCTGTAATAATTCCAGCAGTTGCGTGCAGATCATCACGATTAGTGATATCATACCACCTAAGATGGATTGCTTGTTGAACGTCGAGTTGGGATGCAATCCCGAAGTACCTAATGCCTCCCCATCCGATTTAACTGCCCAGGATAATTGCGGATCCGTGGAAATATTGGTTTCTCAGGGCACCCCAGTACAAGAAGGCTGCTATTTTCGCCGGACTGATACCTATACCGCCATCGATCCATGTGGCAACCAGGTGCAATGCAGTCGAGACCTGCGGTGGAAGGAAGATCGAGTGGGTCCCATCATCTCGGGAGCTCCGGGCAATTTGAGCATCAGTTGTCAAGACAATGTTCCCGCGCCAGCCACTGGCATTACTGCTGAAGACAACTGCGATGGACCTTTACCAGTTACCTACCGCGAGGAAGTTATTAATGCTACCTGTGGTGGCACGCTCCACCGACGTACCTGGACCGCTACCGATGAATGCGGCAATACCTCGACCAAAAGGCAGGTCATTTCGCTGGACGATAATGTGCCGCCAGTGCTGACCGTACCCTCAGACATTACCATCGAATTGGGTGATGCGATGCCTAGCTCTTCTTATGAAGTGACCGATCAGTGCTCGGAGGTCAAGGTCTCCATGGAAGAAATTAGAACAGATGGAGATCCCGGAGAATACACTGTAGAACGCATTTGGACTGCACGCGATGGATGTGGCAACACCACGGTAGCTCGTCAAATGATTCAGGTAGAAGATAATACCCCACCGGAAATTATGATCGTTAATCCCATGCTGGTCAACATTCCCAATGGTGGATCCATGGACCTGTATGACTGTGAAGATCCCGCGGTAGCAATGGCCGATGCCCTCATTGTAGATGCCAATCCCGACGTTGCTTTGGTAACTTTTGATAAGCTCGTCGCCGCCAACACTTGCGAAACCTTTGGTTACTACCGAAAGTGGAAGTGTGGCTACATCGCTACCGATGGTGCTGGTAATGAATCTGAATATTCCTTCTACGTATTGCAATACGACACGACTGCACCCGAATTAATCGGTGTGCCACCGGATCTAGCACTATCCTGCGATGCGGGCGTATCAGCTCCACTAGCCGAAGTCAATGCCGAAGATGCTTGTCAGGGAACCACTCCCGTCGAATTTCATGAAACACAATTATTGAATCCCGCTGACACCAGACAGTCTGCCCTTCTACGCACCTGGAGTGCCACGGACGGCTGCGGCAATACCACCCAAGCCAGTCAGACCATTACCTTCTGTGATTTTGATATAGAAATGGCGGCTTCCTCGCTGGGAAATAAAGTATGGTTTGATGTCGATGGCAATGGCATCCAAGATGTGCATGAAGCAGGACTAAATGACGTCAAAATTAATTTATACTGGATCGACCCCGCTGGAGCTGTTGAACCGCGCATGATCGACTCTACTCGTACCCAATCGGTGACCGGAAAAGATGGCCAATTTAATTTTGACTATTTATTTCCTGGAAAATATCAGGTTGAAATTGAGGTGCCGGAGCATCTAGAACTCACGAGCTATAAAATGGGAGATAACGATACCCTGGATAGCGATATCGAATTACAAACTCATATGACCTCAGTCATCCAATTGGACACACATCAAAATTTGACTACGATAGATGTTGGATTAATATCCAAAGCAGATGCATCGCTACCAGTTGAATTAACATCATTCCACGGCCACTCACAGTCATGCGTCAATCAGCTTTCTTGGAGCACTGCATCCGAGACGCAGGTAGATGTTTTTGAAATTCAACGGTCCGAAGAGAGTAAACCTTTTCATACCATTGCTGATCAAATGCCCATCGGTGGAAGGCAGGTTTCTGCACAATATTTTTTCGAAGACGACCACCCACCGGCACAATCTTTTTATCGATTGAAAATGATTGACCTAGACGGAACTTTTGAATATTCACAAATTGTCGCCATTAATCTCGATTGCGATCAAGCTGAGGTAAATAATTTAATCATTTATCCCAATCCAACCAGTGACCTGTCCAGCTTACAATTTGAAATTGATAAAAGCAGTCAGGTCCAGATTCGAATCTTAGATAATCTCGGCAGATTAATTAGCGACGAAAAAATTTCAGTATATCAAGGTATAAATATTTACGATCTCAATCTGCAACAACAACCTGATGGCATGTATTGGGTTCAAATAAATCTGGGCGATCAATCACTCAGTCGTAAAATTATCAAGACACGATAATTAAAATTCAAAATAAAATTGCAGAGGGCACATGAAAATGATGCCCTTTTTTTATTGGTTACTTCCATTTCACTGAAATCGTCCCTTCTGCTACATGTTTTAGAATGGTCGTCGCAGTGCCCCCTCGCCTGCGATTCACAGGGTCGGAACATTTCAATTAAATGTTTATTCTATATAGGAAGGACGCTGACATCCTGAGCGAAGCTGACGTCAGTGAGCAAAGTCGAAGGATCGTCAGCATCCCCAATTTTAGGGATATGCCCTCCATTTATAATCATACACATTTGTATAGAATCTGGTGAGAAGAAATACGGTTTCTCACATCTTTTTAAAACCCGTCAAAAGTGGTAAGTCGACTATCCACTTATGGCATAAAATAAATCAGCATGCAATATTTGTTTACACTATTTGGACTTATCATTTCTTGGACGCTGTGTGCCCAGGGTCCAATCAGTCAGCATCGGAGAATAACTTTGTAAACTACATAAACATAGCCGTAGGCTTAAACCGAAATGACATTGCGCTGGTGGCAAAGTGTCAGCAGCAAGAACTGCATCAACTGACTAGTGAAAACTGAAAGCGGACCTTCAAGCCCAGTTAGATGGGGTGAGCAGCAAGATTGCCAAGTAAAAATTAGAATGCCGCAAAAGAAGGAGTGGCCTTGAACAGGCCGCCTCCATTCGCCCGTGACGCCTTCCAATACTTCATATTTTAAAATCTAAGATAATGGAACCCTTAAAGATCTCTAACCGAGAACAACAAGTACTCACTCTGATTGCCGATGAATTATCGACTGAAGAAATCGCTAAAAATCTCCATCTCAGTTTCGAGACAGTCCGAAGTCATCGCAAAAATCTATTGCGAAAATTAGATGTAAAAAACACAGCTGGCCTCATTAGGGAAGGATTTTACCGTGGCATTCTCTTCGTACCGCGAAGGGCAGCTATGATCATGTGCATGATCCTGTACGTTTATAGTGTCAGTGCACAACAGATCTGGTACGTGCAAGTTGGTATGGGGGGCACAGGTACTTCATGGGCTGATGCAACAGGCGAGCTCCAACGCGCTATCGATTCATGTGATGTGGGAGATACCATATGGGTGGCCTTGGGCAATTACTTTCCTACGCAGAACCTAAAAGCCAGCATGGATCCGCGGGATAAGACATTCTATATCAATAAAAATATTGCTGTCTATGGCGGGTTTAATGGTACTGAAACCGCCTTCAAAGAAAGAGACCCTCAAGCTCACAAAACCTTTTTGAGTGGAGATATCGGTGTCCCTAACGACACTTCAGACAATTGTTATCATGTTGTATATATAGATGCTGGAGAAGCTTCGATAACACCAGCCTGTATCTTAGATGGTTTTGAAATTACCAAAGGAATTGCCTCGGGTGATCCTGGCAGCGACTCCGGAGGAGGCCTATTTAATTTAAGTGCTGGAAACGAATGCAGTCCCACCATCTCCAATTGTATATTTTCAGAAAATTTTGCCGATTTGGGTGGTGCATGTTACAATCATGGAATTGCTGGAATTTCGAATCCGACTTTTTGCCGATGCGTTTTTAACGATAATGTTGCCACCAGGGACGGTGGTGCTATGTATAATGCAGGGACTATAGGTGGTCAGGCATCTCCCATTATTAGCCACTGTGAATTCTATAATAACCAAGCACCCGATGGTGCCGCCATCTTCAATAATGGGGTCTCCTCAGGTGAGAGCAATCCTCAAATCATGAATAGTCTCTTTTTTGACAATCATGCCAGTGCAATTGGTGGAGCACTATATAATTCCTTCTTATCTGTTTCGAATGTGATCAATTGCACCTTCTATGGCAATACAGCTTTCTTCAAGGGAAGTGCGATCTACACTAGATCAACAGATAGCCATTGCTATGTTTCCAATTCAATTATTTGGAATCATAGTAATCCGTTTGGTTTTGACAGTGGAGCGGGTGCTACCATGACTTTCTGTGTCTTTGACGATGGATTCATCAATGGTAATGTCAGTCTGCCCTCAAGTGTCACAGGGAGTAATAACCTTGATGCTGATCCGCTATTTGTTGATATTAGCAATGACAATTTTCGATTGCAAGCCTCATCACCTGGCTTATCACAAGCCAATCCTGATAGCCTTCCGATACATATTCAACTCGATCTTGATAGACAACCCCGATATACCAACTTGCTCGACGTGGGTAGCTATGAGTATCCCTACGGTGGTTGTGTGAGTACGCAACTACCATCGATCATTGATGACCTTTATGGTCCGATAGATGGCAGTTATTTTTCCAATGTCGGACTTATCTTAGGGAGGAACGCGGTAATCAACTCGGGGGCTGCAGTGAGTCTTCGTGCCCCAAACGTGGACATCGAGATCAATACCAATATTTCGCATGGAGCCTCCTTCACCATTTCAATTGGGGATTGCCCATAATGCAGTAATTTTGGAATTATGCAAAGTACTTTTCCAGTGAAAGCTAATCTTGCCATCATTGAAGACGAGCCAGTTATCTTAAAATCCCTAACTACGTTTTTCGAGAACACTGATAATTTCGTCGTCGTCTTTACGGCTCGTCGAGTAGAGGATCTTCATGAGATCAACCATGAAGAAATTGGCTTGGATATCATTTTACTCGATATCAATTTGTTAGGTATGTCCGGCATTCTAGGAATACCGAAGATTCTGGAGATGTATCCGAAAATAAATATCGTCATGCTCACCACCTTCGATCAGAATGAATACATTTTTGAGGCCTTAAAGGCTGGTGCCACTGGCTACATTGTCAAAGACACACCCATCTGGGATATTAAAACTGCGCTCGAAACCATCCAATCTGGTGGATCCTTTATGAGTCCGGGAATTGCCCGCAAAGTGATGGCATCCTTTCACGAGAAAAAAAAAGATGTGCGCTTTGAATCGCTAACTAACCGCCAAAATGAGATTCTCAATGCCCTGGTGGAAGGGCTTAGTTACAAAATGATCGCTGATCGAATGGGAATTTCAACCCACACAACCTGTGACCACATTAAGGCCATCTATCGAAAACTGCAGGTTAATAGTAAGGGTGAGGCCATCAATCTTGCGTTAACCAAAAGAAAAGATCGCTAACTGCCGATCAAGATTCTGAGGGTACCTGAGTCTAAATCACTATCTTCCTTTTTAGACTCCAAAATGCTATGCTGCAACGAATCTTAACTTTTCTGCTGTTGATATCACTATGGCAGACCTATTCCAGTGCAAAAATTCATGTCAACCCAGATTCACTGTTAAGTGCATGGCAATCATTGGATCGGAGCACTCTTTTGGATTCTTTGAATCGCGTGCTTGAGAATATTGATACACATCATATTCAAGGCGCCGACACACTTTTTGTTACCAAGCATCGCATTCTAATCGAGCAACAAAATTACCTTGAAGAAATAAATAACGCCGTTTCATACGCCATCTATCTGATTAAATCTTTCAAACCCAAAGAAGCCAAGCAATTTATCGAACCCTATTTTAATCAACTCGATCAGATTGACGACCCCCTCAAACAAGCCGATATACTATATGCTTATGGCCACACTCACGAGGATCTACGAGAAAATGAGCTTGCCTTTTCATTAATAAATCAAGCTATAAAAATCTATGATGAGGTAGGAGACTCCAGTTATTACAATTATACGCAGGCTTTATTTGCCCTCAATCGAGTTAGTTTCACCATCGCCGAATATCCCACGAGCAGTAGGGCCCTAAATAAAATTAAAGCCATAGCCCTACGAAATAAAGACAGTACTTCTCTTCTCGGCGTATACCAAGATCTTACCATCTTATTTAGTCAAGTGGGTCTCTATGACGAAGCAGAAGCCTATTGGCTTGAGAGAAGCCAATATTTTTCAACACCTGAAACCAATGAAAGCCTTGCCATTGGCCTTATCAATCTTGGTCGAAATTTGATTTTGCAGGATCGCTGGCAAGATGCAATTAACAATTATCGTAAAGCCCAATCCCTATCACCTTTCAGCGGAGGGTGGACCTTTATGGACTTATATAATTATAATGGAATCATTGAATGTCTCTATTTCTTAAATGAGCGGGATTCTATTCCCTACTACTTTGATCTCATGCAGAAGAAATTCAATGAAATTAATCGCAGTGTCACCTACGAATTCCTCTTAAGACAATCTGAATTTCTCACCAAAGTTTCGACAGGTGAATATGGATCAGCTGAAAAAATCGGTCTGGCACTCCTGCAAGATGCCGAAAAAAGTAATGATGGTGCTGAAATCATGATGCACGCCAGATTTTTATCAGAACTGTATCAAGCCTCCGGCGAGGCTGCTCAGGCCCTTCAATATATTAAAAAATATGTGCGGTTGAAAGATTCGATTCAAACGGCTAATCGCACGAATGCCCTACTGCTATATCAAACCCAATTCGAAACCGCCGAAAAAGAAAATGAAATATTTCGCTTAGAAAAGGAAGGTGAATTGCTGAACGCCAAAATTGAAAGAAATCGCCTCTTAAAGGCGCTTTTGATTTCTGGCCTAGCACTCCTCGTACTGAGCGGAATTATTATTTATTATCGGATTAAGCAAAAGCAAATCTTGCGTATGCAGAATCTGAGAATGGGAATCAGTAGTGATTTGCATGATGAAGTGGGCAGTCTACTTAGTGGCATAACCATGCAAACACAAATGCTTGATGTCCTTCCCGATCACAAGAAATCTGACTTCATCAAAGAAATTGGTGCCAACACGCATCGAGCCGTTTCTACCATGCGCGACCTGGTTTGGTCCATTGACTCACGGCGTGATAAAATTGAAGACTTATTGGATAAGATAAGTGACACTTGCCACCAACTCTTGGAACCGGCCGGATTTAAATATGAAATAAAAGTCTCTGGAAATATCGATCAGCTTAAGAAATTAAACCCACAAGCCAAAAAGGAAATTTACTTGATTGCAAAGGAAGCGCTCAACAATATTGCCAAACATTCCAATGGAAACAAAGTCCAGATTAATATGACAGAGAGTCAAAGAAAATTGGAGTTGAACATTAGAGACAATGGGATCACTTCTGAAAATAGGAGTAGTTCCGGACAGGGTCTTGAAAATATGACGTATCGGGCCAATCAAATAGGTGGTTCGGTCGAAATATTTCCAAGACAGGATTCTTACACCGTTCAATTAAAGGCTACGATATAAGTTTAAATCAATGACCTCATTGACATCATTTTATTCGTGTCATCCTGTAGTAAGACCTCATGAGGTTTGACGACGCAGGGGAGGAAGCATGGCATCTCCGCTATCACCTGATATGGCATTGCAGAGTGACTGTGATTCCACCTATATAGAAAGACCCAAGTGATTCTTTTTGTAAAGATTAAGAACCTTGCGACAGCAGCCAGTCCAAATGTGGTCAATCTGGAGGTGTTAATCCCATTTCATTAAGCTGATGCAATAGGGAGGCTTGCCGGAAATTTAACTTGATATTTTTGTAAAAGGCTGGAGGACAACAAGCACCGTCCACCGATTATACTTACATTAAGGCTAAAGAAATTATTGCATCATGAAAAATCGTCGGTCTTTCCTCAAAATCTCATCTGCTGCTGCCGCCTTCTTTGGATTCGGTACCACGAGTCAAACTACAAAAGAAGAAGTACTAGCGAAACTCAACGAAAAAATGGCCATGCGACCATCCAATCAAAGGAGTGTTATCAATTTGAAGAAACCACCAATTTCTCAGGTCAAAGTGGCGATGCTTGGGCTGGGCAACCGTGGTACTGGACAAGCTAAATTGGTTAATGCTCTGTTCCCTCACAAAGCAAAGATTACGGCCATCTGCGACATACGTGAAAAGCAAGTGGAGAAAACACTTTTGCATTTAAAAGAGAAAGGTCAGTCACCAGATACTTATTTCGGATCTGAAGAGGCTTGGAAAGCAATGGTAGCCCGAGATGACATCGATTTGGTGGTGATCTGTACCCCTTGGAAGATGCATGTCCCCATGGCTTTATACTGTATGGATCACGGCAAACATGTGGCCATTGAGGTGCCGGCTGCCTGGACCCTTGAAGAATGCTGGGCCATGGTCGATAAGGCCGAGGAAACTCAACTGAATTGCATGATGCTCGAAAATGTATGCTATGGTGATGAAGAATTATGGGTACTTAATATGATCCAAAATGGTGTGTTTGGCACCTTGACTTATGGCGAAGCTGCTTACATTCATAACCTCCGTGATAGTCTGCTTGGCGATCAAAGTTACCATGACAATTGGCGCATGAAGGCCAACATGTCACAAGATGGAAACCTCTACCCTACCCATGGTCTGGGTCCTGTAGCACAATACATGGATATTAATCGCGGCGATAAATTTGATCGTTTGGTTTCGATGAGTTCGAAGGAAGCCAGTTTATCAGAATTAACCCCAGACTTAGCGCCTACACATGAATTTTACAATGTCAAGGATATTGCCCACGGCGACATGAATAACACCATCATAAAAACGGCCCAAGGTAGGACCATTTTGGTACAGCATGATGTGGTAACACCCAGGCCATACAGTCGTATTAATGCCATAGCTGGCACGAAGGCCTATCACGAAGGATATCCAAGTCGATTGTCGGTTGTGGGTAAAGGTCATGATTGGCTTAAAGAAGATGCTTATCAAGAATACCGCGAGAAATACAGGCATCCCATTTGGGATAAATTGGAGGCAGAAATTAAAGAGCATGGAGGGCATGGAGGGATGGACTTTGTCCAGATCTATCGACTCATAGATTGTCTAAATAATGGTTGGCCATTAGACATGGATGTCTATGATGGTGCGGCTTGGTCGTCTCTCATTCCCATCACCAAGCTATCTATCGAGTTAGGAAATATCCCCATTAAATGTCCAGACTTCACCCGAGGCGATTGGAAGAGCAAGCGAGAGCTGGGAATTTTTGCCTACACATAATAGTGAAGACTTAGTACTTCATCAATTTTCGAAAAGCAAATTTGTGGTCGCTTTCCAACTTCAGAATGTAAAAACCAGTGGATAAACTTGCAAGATCCAATCGGAAGTTTTTGTCAAGTTCGACGAATTGTTTAGCATATACCAGTTCTCCTTGCAAACTATAGACTTTCACTGTTAACGATGATTCATGGCCAGCCATTCGTGAAAGATGCAGCTGATCCGTGAACGGATTTGGATACACGGAAAAGTTACGAGAAAATGCGAACTCAGATGAATGGGTTGGTAGGTCTCCGACATGAACGGAAAAAGAGCAATAGCTAATGTTGCCCGACAGATCGTTGGCAGCAAAAGTCACTACAGACTCACCAACCGGAAAAACAGTACCAGAATCTTGTCCCTCGATGAGATACAGAGAATCTACACCACAGTTGTCGGTGACCTGGGGAAATTCATAGTGTATAACGGATCCACTATCCGCAAAGACATCTTCAACACAAGTGACAAAAGTAGGTGCTATGGTATCTTTCACGACCACCGAGATTTCTTTCTGTTCCCTATTTGCACTCAAATCAGCTACACTGAACAACAGGACCTGAGAATCACCAAGGTGTCTACAATCTAATTGAGTTAAATCCAACCATAGGGAGTCAAGCGCACAGTCATCAACACTACCTGTATTAAAAGTGCTTGGACTAAGATCTACCAGTCCTGAGGAATCCAAAAATACGGTACCACCAGCCGCAAGCGCCAGGGGTGCCGTCGAATCGATGGCAATAAGCGTATCCTCTAGTAGAATAGAACATTCGTTTTCATCGACAATCAAGACATCGTAATGGCCAATGGGTAGGTCCATGGTCATGGAGCCTGTGTCTCCATTTGACCACATATAAGAATAGGTGCCATGACCACCCAGGGGAAAGGCAATCAAAGCTCCGCTACTATCGGAAGGGCACTCGGGATCGCGCGAGATGATGCTACCGCGGAGCGGGGTAGGTTCATCAATAGTGATGATTCTGGTCACCAGGCAATTGGACGCATCTTCGATAGAAACTTGATAGGTGCCGGCAGTTAGATTTTGCAGGGTATCACCCATCATACCATTGGACCACTGAAATAGAAATGGTGCTGATCCACTATCAACTGAGATATAGACGGATCCAGAACTATCTCCGTGGCACCCAACATCTTCATGGTGCACGACAGGTTCAAGTTGACAATCAAAGGCTTCAATGGTGGTTGCACCGTCTATGCGGCAGTCATTGGCATCCGTAATCGTGAAGTTATAAAAACCGGGTGAAAGACTGTCGACCTTGGGCGTCTGCGCCCCATTATTCCAGTGGTAAGAATAGGGTTGAATGCCACCAGACACTTCCAGTTCAGCGCTTCCGTCCCTCTTTTTACTTCCAGTTTCGCTCGTTGTATTGATGGTAAATTCCAAGGCAGATGGCTGGTTCACAGTTGCACTATCCACGCGCATACAACCGTTGACATCTGTTACCGTAACTGAATAATTTCCCGCAGGTACATCTAAGATGCCGTCATTGAGTCCATTTGACCATAAATAGGTGTAGCCACCAATGCCACCTGAAACAGCAACTGCGACCGATCCCGAGTTTTCTCCAAAGCAATTGACATCGGTAGCCGAAATGAATACGGCCAATGGATCGGGTTCGGTAATGACAGCGGTGGCTGTAGCGATATCACCATTGCGATCGGTTACCGTAACATCGTATGCCCCTGCACTGAGGTTTCTGATGGTTGCAGAACTCCGACCGTTGGACCAGGCATAAGTGTAGGGCCGGGGTCCATTCATTGCTTCCACAGATGCGAAGCCATTACTTTGTCCATGGCAAATGACATCAGATTTATTGCTAATAATGGCACTAAATTGAGAGGAAGGATCAAGTAGTGTAACGGCAACATTTCCTGACTTAGATCCGTCTCCCTCACTTCCATCACCGTCACCGAAGATCCCCCCAAAGTAAAATTCGATCTCTGAACCATTGTCTCCAGTAGGTGCCTGCCAATCAAAGGACCACGAGATCATACTATCAACAAAGTTTTTCGCTCCTCGATGCTCAACGTACTCCCTGCCATTTTCAGTAGCAGTACCAACATCCGTTGAGTGGACTCGAAAATCACCCGCACTAGTAAAGTCGCTCTCAAAAACAGACACCATTTGAAATCCACCATTGATTACTCCTGAGGTAGTAGCCTTCATACTAAAGTTTATAGAATACATTTGCCCTGCTACGACCGTATCTGGAATGCCCTCAAGAGCAATCGTTCCATCCAACCCTGATGGAGGATGACAACCTGTGCAAAATGCATCAAAAGGTGCATTCGTCCTAGCGTTTGATGGGTCAACTGCTTCGCTTGTCAGCCCGATCCAAAGCAGAAACAAAAGACAAACAGCATAGATGAAGCCACTTTTCTTAGACATTGGTTTCTGGAGATTATTGCACAATAATAAGTATTATATATCTGAATATCAACTCATAAAATATATTAAATTATAATCATTTATTTGAAAATGACGAATGCTCTTTTACCAGGCAGCAGACCTGTTAGCGAAATTCTGAATGGTGGGTGAGAAGATTTCGGATGAATCCGTCGTAAGCAGGCAGTAGGTACCATCCATGGATCAGGTTACTAATTCTTTTGTTTATTTATGAGATGGAAAAGTCCCTGATTAAACTACCACTAGATCACATTGGCATCGCCGTGAAAGACATAGAGCAGAGCACAGAAAATTACCTTTCGGTTATGGGTGCTCAGGTTATTCATGATGAGGAAGTACCTGACCAAAAAGTAAAAGTTCGATTCCTGGACACAGGTAGCCCGACGAGGATTGAACTGCTGGAAGGCACTTCACTTGACAGCCCGGTAGTAAAGTTTATCGAACGTCGTGGTGAAGGAATGCATCACCTCGCATTCAAGACAGAAGATATTTATCACGAATTTGAACGCCTTAAAACAATGGGCATGCATTTGTTGCAAGACGAACCTAGTCAGGGAGCTAATAATAAATTGATCTTTTTCATCCATCCCAAATCAATGGGTGGCACTTTGGTAGAAATCTGCCAATCAAGATAAATGGAATGGTATCACTATATCATCGCCATCGTTGGCGGAGCCATCGCAGGTGGAATTAATACTTTGGCCGGCAATGGTTCAGCCATCACCCTTAGCATCTTAACTGAAGTAATTGGTCTACCCGGTAATCTTGCTAACGGTACAAATCGAGTTGGAGTACTGACACAATCCACGGCTGGGAGTTGGGCCTTCTACCAAAATGGGAAATTGGATTTTTCGCGGAGTAAACTAAATATTCTACTCACAGTCATAGGAGCTCTGATTGGAGTTGGTATGGCCATTCGAGTGAGTAATGAACAGTTTCTCTTTGTCTTCAAATATCTGATGTTGGCGATGTTACTGGTATTGGTCATTAATCCCAAGCGATGGTTGGCCTCGTCGGAGCAAAACCCTCGAATTAATTTCTGGCTAGCGGTGCCGCTATATCTGGCGCTTGGGTTTTATGGTGGTTTTATCCAAATGGGAATGGGGATTTTCTACCTGGCAACGATGGTCTTGGTAGCCAAGTACAGCATCATAGAGGGTAATGCACTAAAGTCGTTTGTGGTAGCCCTATATACGGTAATTGTATTGGCGATTTTCCAGTGGAAGGGTCTGGTGAAATGGGATGTGGGCCTGGTGCTTGCCATTGGACAAACCTTTGGTGGTTGGTATACCGCAAAATTTGCAAGTAAGCACCCCAAAGCCAATGTTGTTGCGTACTGGGTCCTGATAATTATTGTGGTGCTGGTATTGGTCAGGCTCTTTTTCAGCCAATAACACATTAAAACATCACGGTTTCGGAGATGGTTGATTTGGAAATGCGTCAACCTACCAAACAGAGACCTACCTATCTATTACTACGATCGGCCGAATTTCACTTGGCAAGGCAAAGTTTGACGAAAGAAAGGAATGTGGCTGTCGTGCAGGTCAGTGGGGAAGAGGGCTTTGGGTGGGCTGAGCAGATTTACCACAGCATACGCCTTATTGCAGTGCTCTCAAGCACAGTACTTGCAACAAAAACCGCAAAATCTGGAGGACAACTGATGACCTTATTACACTGTAGGATATATAATTATAAACAACTACTGTTATGAAAATCTATTTTAAAAGTCAACTAGAAGGTGTCCTTTGGATGGCACAGCATGCGGATGGTGAAACGCATTTCAAAATCCTCCGTGAAGAAATGGATCTAAACCACCTTCTCACCGATACTTATTTTATTCACGCTGTCACCGCATCTTTAACCTTTACGGCCCAGGCAGCTTAGATTGTCAATAAAATTCTAACACATAAATTTCATAAAATGAGACGAGAATTCGAAGACTACCGAAAGGCAATTTCTTGGATCGCACAAAATGCCATTTCCCAGCTGCATCTCTTTATCTTAAGGGAAGAGCTCATCGCAAATCATCGCCAGACCGGACAGTACTACGTACATACCATCATCTGGAACTAGTAGACAGACCATCAAGCTCGTACAATGTGAATTTCAACCTGATTCCTGATGAGTTCAAGGCGCAGAAACAAGTCAGCGTGTTAACGATAGGATGGATTTGCGACGCTGAACATTCACCAAAAGACCTAAAAATTACCGACAACTTCCGGCTTGACAGATACCAACCGTTATTTCTAACTGCCTTATGAGATCAGCTGACCTGCCAATTGCTTGAGTTGCACCTCGATAACCTTAGCACTGTATTTTGCGGCATTATAGCTGGTCTGAGCATTAATTAAGTTGAGTTGCGCCTGCCGAAATTCTACCGAGCTAACCTGCCCAATGTTAAACTGCTCCTCCGTCCTGGCCAAATTTAGTTCATTGACCGAAAGATTGGAAGCTTCCGCCGCCAAAATCTTGAGTGCATTTTGATAATTTTCCCAGGCATTTCTAACTTCAGTAGCCACTACCTGGCGTGCTTCTTCACGTTGAATTTGCAAGGTCTCCAGATCAATTCTAGCATTCTCCGTCCGCACCTTGCGGAGTCCACCATCGAAGAGATTCCACGACAGATTCAGGCCCAATCCGAGTCCTCGAGAATTGGATGAGGTGATAAAAGCCCCATCCGGATTATCCTGGACACTAAAATTGTACGTAGCGCTGGCCCCAATGACAGGCTTTTGGGTCGCGTTAATAATATCAAAACTTACCCGGGTCACATCCATGTTTTTTTCCAATAACTTAACCAGGATGTTGTTTTCTAAGGCCAAATCAACCAATCGATCGAGTTCAAGATTCTGATCGTAGTTGATCGAGGTATCTACTTCAAAAGATTGATCAACATCTGAGCCCATGATCAGATTCAGATTCCGCTTAGCATTAGCTAATTGCTGTGATGCGTTAAAGTAATTGATGCTGTCTCGCTGCACATCAACTTCAGCATTGAGCAGGTCTAAGCGAATCCCTTGACCGTACTCATATTGGTACTGAACCCTCTTCAAGCGACGATTAGAAACCTCTGTGGTTTCTTGCAAGGCCTGCAGGTTTTCCGATAATCTGGCAATTTCGAAATATGCTGATGCCAATTGGAGAATATTTGTCTCTATGGTTTGCCTCAATTGAAGATCAGACAAACTCAAAACCTCTTGCAGTTGTCTCAAACTATATTCACGCGATTTGTCGAAAATAACATAGTTGGCACCAACGGAAGCATTGGCACTAAGGCTTCCTGCCGACTTGACCACGTTTTCATTTCCATTGCCAAATTTTTGAGTGGACCCTCCCAGGCTATAGTTACCTCCCGCATTAAAATTTGCGGTGGGCAGATAGCCCGTATTTTCACGGGTCGCATTATTGCGCGCGATTGCCTGGTCTTGTTTGGCTACTCGAATGCCATAATTATTGGCCAGTGTTGCTTCCAAAGCATCATCGTATCTAAGGATTTGCGTGGATCCGACATTCGCAATTAAAGTAGCGACGATAAAAAGTGATAAGCGATAGTTGGATAAAACTCCCATTGAAAATATTTTTTCTAGACTATTTTTTGACATCTTAAAAGCAGATCAAGGTATGCGGGTTTGCCACTATGGAGTACCTCATTCTTGCACAGAGAGTTCTCGTTCTTCTGCTGCCAAATCATGCTCCTCTTTGGTGGCTCGTTCTACATCTTCTCTGCTTGGCTTGACCCCCGTAAACAGCCACTTCTGTCCGACCTTAATTGAATTGCTGGTATGTAATAAGAGAGGCAACATAAATAGGGTTAAAAATGTGGCGATAAAAATGCCATAGGCAATTGAGATGGCCATCGGTATCAGAAATTGGGCTTGACGACTTGTTTCAAATATCAGGGGTGCCAGCCCGGCAATCGTAGTTAAGGAAGTCAATAAGATCGGTCGAAATCTAGAGCTGCCAGCAGCCACCAAGGCATTTTCAAACGACTGGCCAGATTTAAGATTCAAATTGAACTTTCCTATCAAAACCAGTCCATCGTTGACCACAATACCAATTAGAGCGATGATACCCAACCAGCTCAGCATATTGATGGGAAAGCCATGAAAATAATGACCCCAGGCCACTCCAATCAAACTAAATGGCACCATAATAAACAGTAAAATCGGCTGACTATAGGATCGAAAGGTAAATGCAATGATGGCATAAATTAAAAATAAGATGACTGGTAGTACGGTTCTCACTGACCTGGTGAGTTTGCCGGCCTCCCGATTTTGGCCTTCATATAATGGTGTTACTGTCGGATATTGAGCAAGGATCTGAGGCATGATATTCTCGCGAATACCAGCCAAAATATCTGTTGCACTGCCCTTCCGATCTTTTAGGTTTGCGTCGACCAATATCTCGCGTTTTCCATCCAGGTGATTGATGGCTACTTCCCCTCGACGAATGCTGTATGTCGCAATTTCCGACAGTGGCACCCGCTGACCCGTACTTGTCACTATCCACATATCATCCAATCGCTTGATGGATTGGCGTTCTCTCCTATCATATCTCACCCACACGCGAATTTCATCTTGGCCTCTTTGGAAACGCTGTACCGACCGACCAAAAAAACCGCTACGAACCTGCCCCATCACATCATTAAAGGTCAATCCTAATAGGTAGGCATTTTCCTTAAGACGCAAATCGATTTCCTTAATTCCAGCAGGATCATTATCAGAAATATCTTTCAATTGGGGCAGATTTTTTAGCTCTTCCTTGAGCGCTACTTTGGCACCTTTTAACTCTTGAATATTATTTCCAATGAGAGAGATGGAAACTGGCTTTCCACCAAAATTAGACCCAGAACCGTATTCAATGCTTTCAACTCCATAGATGATGCCGACCTGCTCCTCAATGGCATTAGCAATATCGAGCGAAGGAAAATCTCTTTCTTCACCGGGTAGAAGATTCACCTCCAAAGTTGCCGTGGATGTCCCGGGACCAATTCTTCGGATGGTGTTTTCAACCACCGACTTATGATCAGATTGCCGTGCGGTGAAGTCTTCATTTATATGCCAAGTGGCCTCATCAATAATGGTAATTATTGAATCTGTAATTGACTCACTCGTACCCTGTGGCATTTTCAAAGTAATCACTACGCGATCACTGGCAATTCGAGGAAAGAATGTAACCTTAATTAATCCTCCCGCTATGGCTCCAACACTAATAATTAGAAATCCCAATGGCACGGCAAAACCAAAAAATTTATGGGCCATGAAAAATCTCAGCGCCGGAGAATATAACTTGGTCCTCAACCAGTTCATGAATTTGTCGGAATAACGATTCAAGAAAAAACTAGTTCCCTTTTTTCTCAAAGCATTGGAATGAGCCACATGTGACGGTAATATAATGAGTGCCTCAATCAAGGAAAAGAGTAGGGTGACAATGACCACCACGGAAACCTCCGAAAAGAAATCACCTATGCGACCGTCCAAAAAGAAAAAAGTCGAAAATGCAACCACCGTAGTCAAGATGGCCGAAATAATGGCTGGAGACACTTCCATCGTACCATCGACCGCTGCACGCAATGGTGATTTTCCCATTTCATAGTGCTGAAAAATATTCTCACCAATGACAATACCATCGTCGACCAAAATACCGATCACGATAATCATCCCAAAGAGCGATAAAACATTAATGGTTATCAGTCCGGGTGCAAATATGAAAAACCCAAAAAATGATATTGGAAGACCCACCGCTACCCAGAAGGCCAAACTGGGTCTTAGGAAGAGAGAAAGCAGAATCATTACCAGCAGGACTCCCAAACCCCCATTTTCAAGGAGTAGCTTTGTTCTCTCAATGATGGTCTTGCTGGCATCTCGAGTAACCGTCAAGATTAGATTATCGTACTTTGCATTAAAGTCTTCGATGTAATCATTCACCTCTCCGGCTATGGTCACCATGTCTTCATTATTGGTCGCCTGCACGCGAAACTGAATCGCTGAATTACCATTTAGATAAAGTCGGTCAGGACTCTCTGACCAGCGGTCGCTCACAGTCGCAACATCTTTCAATCGAATCACATCACCGTTGGCGTCTGCTCGTACTACAATAAAATCCAATTCATCTCCAAAATAGGATCGGTTATTGGCCCTGATCAGATACTCCTCTGTATCGGTTTTGATGTTGCCACCAGTGGTAAGAATATTGGCATTGGCTACCGCCTGGGCTACTTCATTAAAGGTGAGATTAAAGGCCCTCAAATCTTTCTCGCTCACCGCAATTTCAATTTCCTCTTCTGGAAAACCAGTGAGGGTGAGCTGAGAAATATTGGGATTTGATCGGAGGTCAGTTTCAATATTCCGGGCAATTTGCTTTAAGGTTTTCAGGGAAGCTGACAAGCCGCTCAAGGTAAAGCTAATGGCTTCATTTCTCGTTTCTTGCTTCGCAATGACCGGCGGCTCCATTCCCACCGGAAAGGTTGGTACACGATCAACTGCATTTTTGACTTCCTGTAAGACAACGTCGAGACTGTAACCATCCAAGATCTCAACAGTAATTTGCGCTGTATTTTCGGACGAAACAGAAGTCACGCGATCGATGCCAACCAAGCCCCGCAAATTATCTTCGATCTTAAGGACTACTCCTTCTTCCATCTCCTCTGGAGCGGCACCCGGGTAAGCCACACCGATCGTAATAATATTGGACTCATTTAATGGGAAAAATGAAGATTTGAGGCTGAGCATGCCAGCAATTCCGAAAAGTACGGTGGCAATCATCAGCACGTTGACGGCCACGGGATATTTAATGAAATATCTAACCAGACTTCTCATAGCGATTGATTTTGAATGGTCTCAAGGTTTTCAAGTACTTGAACACGCATGCCAGGAAAGGCACCAGGAACCGGCTTGGCCAAAATCTTAGTACCGTCTTCCAATCCCTTAATGACTACAGAATTTTCCTTGAAATAGGTCGGGTTTACTTCAGCCACAGCCAGTACGGTATCTTGCACATAAAATACCTTTCGATCGTCGATCAGTAATTTGCGATCCATCTCGAAGGCATTGGATTCCTCACGTGCTGCTAGATCAGCTTCTAAAAACATCCCCTCCCTAAGTCCCTTGCCCGTTAGGCGAATAAACACCTGGATACTTTGAGTTGAAGGATCGACCAGACTGTTTATACGAATTACTTTGCCACGCCACTCTTTGGTCTGCTCAATATCGTGCACTTGAACTGAAAGGCCTGTTTTTAGTCGATCTGCATAGCTGGTATTTACTGGCACTTCCAGCTCGTATACACTTGGGTCAATAAATTGCCCCAGGCGCTGCCCTGCTCTGATCAATGTACCTGGGGTGACTAATGCTTCTGTCAATACTCCGGTATAGGGAGCCCTAATCTCATATTTCACCAATCTTTCCTCTAGTGCCTTTACATTATAATATGTGGTGTAAATATTTTTTCCCGTCACAAATAATTTCTCCTTTTCACTGGCTGGTTTCGGCAATTCCTTTAGGGGCAACTCTACATCAAAATTACTCACGTATTCATTCCATTGATCGAATGACTCACTGAAATCCAATCTGAGATCAGGCAATAGCAAAACAACCTGGTTGTAGAGATTACTTTTTTGTGAGCGTAAATTGGCCAAATGCTCATCACTATCAATTTTGAGTAACACCTGGCCTTTTTTGTACCAGACACCAGGCTTGAATTCTTGTGCACTTTTCTGAAATATTCCTTGCACTTCGGAAAATAGCTCCAGACGATTCTTAGCCAGTAGTCTTCCACTGGTGCTGATGTTAATGGGAATGTTGCTATTTAGTACTTCGTTGGTAAAGACGCTCGTTACCGATTTCTTAGGCTTGGGTCTCGGTAATTGACGTTTGTCTGCAAAGCCTTTTGCCATATAGAGTGCCCCGGCAATAATGGCCACGCCCAAGAGAAATAGAATTACTTTTCGCATGAAGTTTTAACTTAATTTAAGATTGGATATCGTGATAAATATTAAGGCCAATATTCTGCTGAATGTGGGTCAATACTTGCCGAACCAATTGCATGTCAGAACTACTTACTCCGGCTTGTATCTTATCAAATGCTAAGGAAATCAGTGGAATGCTCTCGTCAAATACCTGCGCTCCGTATAAGGACATAAAGATTCTTTTAGCTCGACCATCCAACGCATCTGATTTTCGCATCACCAGATCTTTATTTTCCATGGTCTTAATGAGTCGAGTTAAAGAGGTTTTATTTCGATCCGTAAGAAAGGCGAGTTCACTCTGCATCAAGCCCGGTTTTTCTGATAACTTCTTCAAAACCAACCACTGTTTCACAGTCAGGTCAAAGCCCTTTTTTTGCAGCTCTGCATCTAGGTACATACGGATCAATTTTCCCGTTTTTCCGATCCACGGGACTATGGATTCATCTATTCTTTTCACTGATTTTCTCTCAATTCGGAGGCGTCTAGCAAATGACAATGCCATCTAAACGTCAAACTTTCAAGATAGTTGCACCTACAACTATAAATTCATGGAAGTTAACTTGTAGATATCTTTTATCAGCAAAGGTCTAGTTTGATTCTAAGTGAATTTGATAGATAATTTGAAGAAAATCTGAATTGTGTAATATAGAGATGGGGGCACTGATTATTTAAAATGCAACTCCTTCAATTCCGCACCATCTTACCGCGAGCAAAGAACAGCTCGGTTTCGGTATCATTGCTCTGTGGTATGCCAGGTGTACTTCGTCCTTCTCGAATGTATTGGTCCATTAGCTGTGTCAATTCTTCAACCAATGCCTCCTCCTGGGTCACCAAATTGTGTTGTTCTCCCGGATCCTGAGCAAGATTGTACAATTGCAGGGGTGGCAACTGACCATGGTATGCCTCCTTCGGTCTAGGCTCACTCCATCCACCTGAACCAGGACAAAAAATCAATTTCCAATCTCCTTTACGAAGTGCAAAACTGCCATTAATCGAATGGTTAACGGTTGCTGGTCGGGCGTGTTCAGTGGTTGTACGACCCTTTAGAATCGGCAACAAATTGTAACTATCTACCCCTTCTTCTGGATTTAGGGGCACGTTGACGATGCTGGCTATAGTGGCTAACAGATCCGTAAGGCAGATGGTCTGATCCGTCACCGACCCACCAGGGATAACTGCCGGCCATTTCACTGAGAATGGCACACGGTGACCCCCTTCATAGATATCTGCTTTGTGACCACGAAAAATATAGCTTGGATCGTGATCAAAACCAGCTAATTCATCGAAATCTGCCCGAGGTGAACACCCATTATCACTGGTAAAAATGATCAGAGTGTTTTCTTCCAGATTATTTTGCTGTACAGCATCCATAATCTGACCGACCAAGTCATCAACCATCAGCACAAAATCGCCATATTCATTGGTTCCACTCTTGCCCGCGAATTTAGCGGTGGGTAAGATGGGTGTATGCGGTGCCGGCAGAGGAAAATATAGAAAGAATGGATCATCCCCTGGCTTTTGATCATTGATAAACTGAACGGCCCGCTCGGTCAATGTGGGGAGACATCCTTCGTGGCTAAAATCATCGCCAATCTGTCCGGTCCGCCAGAACCCTTTGCCCTCTCTCTCTTCGATGCTATCGATAACCTGGGTGGTTGATCGATTGTTTTCGAGGTAAATGTAGGGTGGGATATCCAGTGAAGCTGTAATGCCAAAAAAATAATCAAATCCAATCGTATTAGGTCCGGCGGTAATCGCTTTGGTAATATCTATGGTACCATCCTCTCCTGCTTGCCAACCAAGTCCGAGATGCCATTTGCCCACACAACCCGTGCGATAATTGAATTTTTTAAGCAAGGACGCTACCGTGGTCTGATTGTCGTTGATCAACGGTTTGTCCCAACTCCAGGTTACACCAGATTTTAACCGAGATCTCCAAGCATACCGGCCGGTCAAAATACCGTATCTGGTGGGTGAACATACCGATGATCCGCTATGGGCATCGGTACATTTAATTCCTGCCAAGGTTAAAGCATCTATGTTTGGTGTGATAATTTTCCCTTGAGGATTATAAGCCGAAATATCTCCTATACCTAAATCGTCTGCCAAAATGTAGATGATATTGGGCCTTGACAGATTCAATTTCTGCACATCGTCAGAAGTGACACAAGCAATACTACAGATTATTGTCAGTAAATAAAATAAGCGAATCATCCCTTTAATTTTTGAAAGAGGTACTGCAAATCAAGTGGATCTTCCATCTCTTTCTGTAGCTCAAGCAAATCCGAAAACAAGGAACTGACTACAGCGGCATGGTCAAGGTCTTCGGCTAAATCATTCATTTCAAGGGGGTCAACCTCGAGATTATACAATCGGATTTTGTCGATTTTGGGGTAAACAATGAGTTTATAATCGTCCTTGACAATCATCCTTTGATGATTGACATAACAACCATAGATGGCGGGATAAATATGATTAGGTTTCAAATTTTTTGCCACTGGAACCAAACTTGCAAAGTCTACATATTCGGGTTTTTCAATTTTAGCTAATTCCAAAGTTGTGGCCATCACATCTTGCAGATAAATTGGAGCATCAATTTTCTGACCTTGCGGAATATCTGGACCGACCATCATAAATGGTACGCGGACACTGTGATCATACATGTTTTGCTTGCCAAGCAAGCCATGATGTCCTACGCTGAGTCCATGATCTGCAGTGAAAAAAATGTATGTATTCTCAGACTTGCCAGACGCTTCCAATGCGTCCAGAATCTCTCCGATTTGAGCATCCATATGACTGATGATGGCAAAATATTCTTGCCGGTGTTTTCGAATGGCATACTTGGTGCGCGGAAAAGGTGCGAGCGCCTCATCTCTCAACCCCGGGCCCAAACCAATGCTATCTTTATAGGGATATTCTGCAAGCCAATTTTCGGGAGTTTCTACTTTTTCTAAAGGGTACTGATCCAAGTATTGTTGTGGAGATTGACGCGGATCGTGCGGAGCATTAAAGGCGAGGTACATGAAAAAAGGGTTACTGGACTGCTTGGCCATATCTAAAAATGACAGGGACTCCTGCTTCACAACCTCACTCCAGTGCGTACCGCCCGACCAAAAGCCGCCAAAACTTGTATCTGTCGGAGACCAGGATTGATCATCTGGACCGGTGGGATAAAAGTACCCAGGTGGCATGATAGGTTTTAGGTCGGCACCCTTTAGATCTTGATCTCGCAATTTTTGCCCCACCTTGGCATGGGG
This sequence comes from Saprospiraceae bacterium, assembly GCA_965223215.1. Classification (GTDB taxonomy): domain Bacteria; phylum Bacteroidota; class Bacteroidia; order Chitinophagales; family Saprospiraceae; genus JABDMH01. The sequence continues at coordinate 4,193,124 of CBDCVZ010000010.1, forward strand.
CCAGGCGTCTGGTGGCATGCCTGGCCGCACTGTTCCCGTGGTATGGTACACCATATCGGCTGGGGCCTTGACATGCCATTTTCCAGTCATATACGTATCGTAGCCATGTCTGGCTAGAATGCGACTCCACGACTGTGCCAACGCAGCCGAATCGCGATTAATCCAACCCTGCTCATGCTTCTGGGCACGCCAAATGTGCCGGCCACTCATGATCATAGCCCGGGACGCAACGCAAACTGCACCGTTCCAACCCCCCATATTATAGGCATGGGTAAAGCTGGTACCATTCCGCACCAGTCGATCCAGGTTAGGGGTAGCTATCCCAACTTTACCCAAGGCACCAATGGCTTCATAGGTTAAGTCGTCGGCAAACAGGAAAAGAAAATTTGGTTTTGAGTCTTTATTTTCTGGAGCATCGCAGGCGATTAAACCAACAAAAATCACGATCAAAAACATGATAGTACGCATGAGTAAGATATGGTGGTTCCTCTCAAGATACTGCCTTTTCCCACCTGTTCAAAAAGTGCGCTCCAGCAAAACTGGGTCACGGTGCCGCTTCTATCCAACCTGTGATCCCATTCTTCGTTTGTACAAACAAATGATGGTCATGTTTGGCAAGCACCTGCAAACCATCTTTGGATGAAACTTCTTGAATTAGATCAGCCTGTGGTAGAATATGGCTTCTAATGGCTGATGAGTCCGGCAGTTGACTGTGAGATATTGGATCAGCTGCGATTTCAAGGTCCGAAATTGCCAAGTAGCCCCACTCACCGTCAGCGAGTCTTGTGCGGCACAGATTCTTCCGGATCGCCTCAATTTCGAGCCACTGATTTGCTTCAATTTCTCTCACCAGCAAGCCTTCCCGATAGAGTTTTGTCCTCCGTCTTGATCTAGCTATGGTACCCAGTAATATAGGATCCCCTCTCACGGGAGCCACTTTCTTTTTCATCCGCCTCACAAACTGTAGCGGATCGATGGGTCCGTCCTGGTATATCCCAAAATGGAGATGAGGTGGTGTCGTCCTAGCATTGCCCGTATTGCCCACGGTGCCAAGAGTATCGCCCGTTGACACCCAGGTATCATCTTTTGCAATGATCTCATGCAGATGTGCAAAATACAGCGTCATATCTCTTTGCGTGTCTCTCATCCAAACTACTTTGCCACCTAAACCTCGCTCACCAACATAGCGAATATAACCGTCGCACGGCGCAATGATCGGGGTATGCCGTCTAGCAAAAATATCTATACCATGATGTTTACGTCTACCACCATCACGTGGATCACCAAAAAAGCTACCAATATCTCGATTGTCACCGCCAGCCACTGGAAAATCCAAGGCAGGACCCATTTCGACCCGCATTTTAAATCGGCCTCCAATCAGTAGCTCAGGTTGAATCCGCAACAGATAGAGCCCATCTCTTCTCGGTTCAAAAGCAAGCCGGTTCTTATCTCGATTACTTGAAGCCACCTGAACCATGCCCCCCTCAAGATCAGCATCCACTCTAAACAAATCCATGAAAAGTTGACTTGAACCGAGATTTTGAGGTGCTCCGATTCTGACCAGATCAATCATAATTTTTTGACCGCGCTTGGCTGTCATTTGGTAGGTATAGGCTTCGGGCAATTTATCTGAAAAATAAAAGGACTCCTCAAATGGTAGGTCGGATACGATCGGATTACTCATTGACCGATCAGCAGCCTCAGACCATGCCAAACCCAGTGCCGTCTGATCGAGCCCAGCATGCCGAAGTTTTAATTGATAAGCTTCGCGATCGGTCTTGGGCTGATATTCGGCGGGCACAATTTCTTCAGTGCAGCTTACAAGAAGCAATACTGCAATCGTTAAAAACAGGTGCCGAAAACCGAGCATGTCGTGCTAGAATCGTCTGATTAAGATCCGAAAATAAAAAAAGGAGAGGTGGCTTCCAGTCCAGAAATCAATTCTTAAACAAAAGTACGGTACACCATATTGCTGTCAACGAGAACTAGTTATCTAATTACATCATCTGATGTCTATTGACTCCTAAGGTCTGAAAGCGAATTTTTTGAACTGTAAGAGGACTTGCCGCCAATACATAAAGCTGGCCTTTGTCTCAATCAAGGTACCGAAACGTAGTTCAAGCAGTCGCTACGGCTTACAATTGCAACACGAGGGTGATACAAGTGCGAAATACGCTGTTAAATATTTAGTTCTGCTTTCTTTTAGCCCCTGCCGTGTCGGATCATGTGCATGCCGCGTTTTGGTATACTTGATTGGTTGAGCATCTGATTTAATGCATAGGTGAATCGCAACATAAAATACTGACCTAACGAGTTGATGCGAATGTCTTCAACAAAGTTGAGATTAATGTTTTGCTGAATACCCACATTTCTGTTTAGAATGTCAAAAACCAACAGAGTTAATTGAGCTTTCTTCTTGAGGAGGAACTTAGAAAGTGACGCCTCCCATATTGGCACTGCCCGGCTATCTGTTAGTGTCCCACCTGAATAAATAGAATAATTTAATTTAGTGCCAATTGTCCAGCTGTCTTTAAGCGTAACCAAGAGGTCGCCATAGTAACTTTGATTGATAAAGTCCTGATCCAGATCTCTACTCACTGAATAGTTGGTCAAAGACTGGCTCACCTTCGCCCCGAGTGATAGGTCAAGAACGTCTTTATTCTGATTGTCAAAACGCAAATCGATGGAACTGACATACCGGTCCGTTAGTTCCTCTAACTCATTGACAAAAACACGTCCACGATTATATCGATAATTTGCATGTATATTCAATCTTGTTTTAATAAATCGGAGTGGCGTACCGAAACCAGCAAATGAACTAATCACATAGTCATTCTCCACATTGACGGGTGTGGTCTCCTGCCGGAGAAACTCATCAATAGATCTTGCATTTACAATGGCATTATCCGTATACGTGGCATTGATGACCGCAAATAAATTAGTCATTGTAAATTGACTAAAAGAAAAGTACCGAAGTTGCAGTCGATGTGAATATTCGGGTTGGAGATTCGGATTACCAACATAAATATTTAAGGGGTTGGAATTATCCACGATCGGCTGCAATTGCGTCAACGAAGGTTCACGTACATTGGTATTGTAGGAAAATCTCAGGCGCTTAGAATTCGTAAGGTCAAAATTCCAAGTAATTCGCGGCAAGAAATTGGTAAATTTTCGTTCAATGGTAGCTTCATCGATCAAGAGTTCACCTTGCAGATTCGAATTTTTCAATGCCAGCGCAATGTTCAAATTCGAACGGTTCTTAATCCATCTCAAGGATACATCTGCCTGATCGTAGACGTAGTCTCTATTATAGTGATTGCTTAATACGGCATTGTATAACTCAGCATTACCTGACACATCAAAAACATTTCTGAGCAGCTCGTTGGTATTATTTTTACGATCATAGTTTAGCCCTAAAAATTTATTCTTCCCAATGGGTTCGGTATAACTAAGTTTTATACCATAATTGGTTGCGTCATTGGTCTGAGCTTGATTCTGCAAAATGTTTTCACTAGGTCGCATGGCACCATCTCGACCAAAGAAATTATTCAGTGATTTAAGAAGTGCATCCTGAGCATCTTTTTGCGTGCCGAAATCCAGAGAAGTAGAAAACGTTCTTCCTTTCTTGGTGAATTTCTTTCGGTAGATCAAGGTACCCGAAAAATTAGTGTTATCTCCGTTGGATTGATTGTCGCGGAACCCGGTATTTTGTAAATTTCCCAATTCATTGAGCGTACTGCTCTCGCTAATAATTTGGTACTCTGAACTGTTAAAAGCAAGATTCGCACGCAGTTTAATATTTTGCGATGAATCGATCTCATGATCAAGCACTAGGTTTACTCGATGATTACCATTGGCAGAATATTCATCGTCGTTTTCCTCCGAAAAAAATGCAGATTCCGCCAAGATAGATTCGCGTCTGATATCCTGCACAATGTCATTGCGAATATCACTATAGAAATAACTCAAGTTTAGGTCGGTCTTTTTACCAAAATCTTGATTAAAATTAATTCCGGTTGCTCCCGTTTGGACGAAACCATCGCTAAGCCCTTGACTAATGGGCAACCCTGAATCACCCTGACCACCAATCCGAATACGACCACCGCCCCCGCTGTTGCGCATCAGGTTTCCCAAACCTCCCGCAAAACTGACATAGTCGTTCATCGAAAAACCCTGTTTATTAACGTTATTCAGCATGCCAATTAAACTGATCTGTTGATTCTTGGCAAACTTATTCAGATTGATCTTGCTATCGTATCGGTCATCTGTTCCATAGCCGGCCTCGATATTTCCAAAGAGCCCTTTCTTGTAATCCTCTTTTAATTCAATATTGATCGCTTTTTCATCTTGACCATCATCAATACCGGTAAATTCGGCAATATCGGATTTGCGATCAAAAACTTGCACTTTGTCAACGGCCTTAGCCGGTAGGTTTTTGGTAGCAATTTGGGGATCCCTACCGAAAAACTCTTTTCCGTCTACTAAAATCTGTTGCACCTCTTCACCCTGTGCCTTTACGGTACCGTCTTGCTCCACCTCCACCCCTGGCAATTGACGCAGCAAGTCTTCCACCACATCGGTTGGTTGCGTTTTAAATGCTTCGGCAGAATACTCGATGGTGTCTTTCTTAATCACCATCGGAATACGCTCTCCCTTAACCAAAACTTCATCCAAGGCTGAAGCGACAGATTCTAAAACAATGGGATCCAACACGATTTCACCTTCCTTTGAAGTCCAATCGATCTGCTGGCTATAAGTTTGAAACCCGATAAATGTTGCTTGCAAGATATAAGAACCAGGTGTTACCCGCTTCAGTTGAAAGGCCCCCTTTCCGTCGGTAATGCCAAAAGTGGCAATGACCGAATCAGTGGCCTGGAGCAATACGATGGTCGCCCCAGTCAGCGCTTGCTGACTGCTATCGACTACCCGTCCATCTATGTTCAGGTAATTACCATTTTGACCCAATGCAACCTGCGTAAGCAAGAAGAAAAAAATGAGTTTGTTCACTGTTCTTTAGTTTCCGCGCTGGGTCCGAATGAACATACCCCTGCCACCATGTTGGGCACGCATCTCTTTCATCTTCTCGCGCATGATTTTTCGAAATTCCTCCTGGGTTACTTCTTTTCCCTTCTTGGGTTCCTTAATTTGAGAGGCATCAAATTCACCCGAAAGGTCAATATCTTGTGCTGTGATCGTCCGTTCTCCATCGTTGATATCTACATGCAAGATTAAGCCGGGTAACTGACCATATCGGCTCGGACCTAGGGGAACAGGAACGTTTAAGGTAAACCAAGCCACCACACTTTCACTTGAATCCTGATAGGTCGCCTGTTGACAAAGGTATTTTCCAACCTGTTTCGTCTCTCCAGTCAATTTCCAGGGAAATTTTTCTGGCTCACCAATGATTAGAAAATTCTTGTCCATGAATTCGCGTGATTCAACTCTTCGATGATTGGTATAGTCGATCCATACCACGTCATTGGCATTGCGAAAACCGAATCGCATTCGCCTTCCTTGGCTGGCTCGCTCGGCAATTTCATCTTCATCCGGAGGCAAATTTTTAAAGATGGCTTGACCATCATTAAAAAGCAGCTCTGCCTTGATGGTTCGATATTGAGGAACCATCTCCTTGAATTGCGCCCGATCTCCAGTCATTCGACGATGAATATCAATCGTTGTTTCGTAACTAATTTTTCCACTTGACTGAGCAGACAAATACACTGGTACCAGCCAAACACATAAAAAGAACAATCTATTCATGGCGAAATTATTTTCCTCAAAAATAGGAAGGTCTCACATGCCATTCAGTTAATCATCCTATATATTAGGTTAATTAAGGTTAATTGGCCATCAATTGATTGAGAATCAGACTATTTTTGAAGTGTGATGAAAAAATGGTGGCAGGAAACTATTCTGTGGCTGATGCTTGGTACCAGCATGCTGGTTATTACCCTAAGTGTGCTTTGGTTACGTAGCGCCTATCAAGATGCAAGAGACAATCTCTCCAGGGAAACGAGTTACCTGTTCGCAGATGCCGTTCGATCTCTGGAGGACTCACTAATTCAGCATTCATTTTTGAGCGATCTCGATCATGCTGGACACTCCAAAACAAGATTCGGTGATGGCATAATAGACTCTCTAATTGTTGATGGTAGTGTAGTTGGTGTCATCAAAAGGAGGCTTGAGAAGCAACCCAAGTCAGAAGAAAACAAACGACGGCGGTGGCACCGAAGGGCACTCGGACTCGGAGGACGCGGCTTTGCGGGAATGTTGAGCTTACATTTGCAGCCAAAAGACACCGCCAACGTAGAGCACCTATATACCGAAAAGGTTGACCCGACCAGATCCTTTTCCATGTTAGAAAGTACCGTTTTGCCTGTCTTTCATAAGCAGGATTATCCATTTACCTACCAATTAGTAATGGAAGATGTACCACTTAGCTCGCAAGCAGATTCAGTGATCCAGCAAGCTCATGAAGGCAAATTTAGTCTCACCACCCGGACCTATTTCGATTTGTCTGCAGGCAAGAAGTATTATATGGCTTTTGAAAACGTGAATGGCTATTTGATTGGCAAAATTCGATTACAAATTGTTTTTACTTTGCTACTAATTGCTCTAACTGCCTTCACCTTCTATCTCAGTTTTCGTACCATGATCAAGGAAAGAAAACTCATGAGCTTAAGATCGGATCTGGTCAGTAACATTACACATGAATTAAAAACACCTATTGCTACGGTAAAGGTTGCACTAGAAGCCATACAAAATTTCGGCGCAGATACCGATCCAACGCGCAGAAAGGAATATTTACAAATAGCGGAAACCGAGCTTGATCGCTTGGCACTTCTAGTTGACAGTGTCTTAAAAACATCTGTGCAAGAGGGTAAGGAAGTGAGTCTTGAGATGCAACGCATTGATCTTCACGAATTGGTGAAGGAGATTTTGACTACGATGCATTTGCAATTTGATAAACTCAAAGCTACGGTCCGCTTAAAATCTTCTGAAAAGCCCATGTGGGTGAATGGTGACAAGATTCACCTCACCAGTGTTATTTACAATTTACTCGATAATGCGATTAAGTACAGTAGTGGTCCTCCTCAAATAAATCTGCAGCTTGATGAAAGTGAAGCTCATTACAGGCTATCTGTTTCCGATGCCGGCATTGGAATGGAGCAAGATGAGCTGTCCAAAATATTTGACAAATTCTATCGAACGCCACAGGCAAATGTACATGATACCAAGGGATATGGATTGGGCCTGAGCTATGTGGCCGAAGTCATGAAAAAACATGCGGGTAGCATCCAGGTGCGAAGTAACAAGGGACTGGGCAGCACTTTTACAATCGCCATGCCACAAGCAACGGGACCATGACCAAGATCCTCTACGTCGAAGATGAACCATTTCTGGGAAAGATCGTAAAGGAGAGCCTGGAAAGTCGAGGTTATGAGATATGCATGGTTTCAGATGGTAATAAAGCCATTTCCACCTTTGAGTCTTGTGAGCCTAATTTATGCATTCTCGATGTCATGTTACCAGGCAAGGATGGATTTACCATAGGCCATGAAATAAAAATGTTGAAACCATTTATTCCCATAATTTTCTTGACTGCGAAAGATCAGACTGAAGATATTGTTAAGGGTTTTGAAAGTGGTGGCAACGATTACATCCGAAAGCCATTCAGTATGGAAGAATTGATACTTCGGATCAATAATCTCTTAAATTTGACCCAACAAAATTCGACACAACATGCCGTTGTGCATGAGGTGGGTAATTTCACTTTTGATCACTCGGCATTAGAACTTCGCTCAGGTGACAACCTGGTAAAATTATCACATAGGGAGGCTGAGTTACTAAAAATATTAATTAAGGGAAACAAAGAGGTTGTTGCCCGATCTAGTATATTAAAACAAATCTGGGGAGACGACCATTTCTTCAATTCTCGAAACCTCGATGTATATATTCGCAAGCTACGCAAACTGCTGGCAAGCGATCCGAGTGTACAAATAATCACCTTAAAGAGTGTCGGTTACCGATTTATTTATTAGTCAATCTAAGTAGTCTCATTGACTGATCCAGGTTCGGCCTCCTGCAGTTGCTTTCGGTATTTTCCGGCGAAGTTTGCCCAGCGCTGCTTCATTGTTTCACTACGTGCGTCATAACTTGGAGTTAGATTAACCTGACCTGGAAATTGCTCTACTTGCACCGTGGTGGTTGGAAAGGCGAAATTCACACCTAATTCTTGGGCCCATCGCAATATCGCCATATTGATCTCTTCTTTGACTTCTAATTCTTCGGCATAAGTTGCCACCACGATGTAGGCACGAACAAATATATTGAGTGACGATGCACCAAATTCTACAAATCGAACATAAATATCCTCATTACTTACTCGCGGATGTATCAGCATGATTTCACGAATACCTTGAATATAGGCCTCCAGTAGATCAGGTGGGGTATCGTAGGTAAGTCCAATCGTGCTATTAAACAAACGAAATTGTCTGGCGCCTAAATTCGTGACACTTGCGTTTGCCATATTTCCATTGGGCACAGAAATGATGCTCGTATTCATGGTTTTGATTCGGGTTGATCTGAAGCCCACTTCAACCACGGTCCCTACGAAGCCATCGCCCTCAACAAAATCTCCAATTTGAAATGGCCGATCCGCAAAAATCATCACAGATCCCAGAAAGTTTTTCACCGTGTCTTGAGCAGCCAGGGCCAAGGCTAAACCACCGATAGAGAGACCTGCAATGAGTGCGGTGATGTTAAAATCCAGAATCTGTAAAATGTGCAGGGATCCAAGTACCACGACAATTACTTTGAGAATCTGCTTGAGAATGGGCACGAATTGATCATCCATACGGCTCTCGGTTTGGCTCGAAATCGACAATCCATAGATGGCAAGTAGATTGACGATCCGGAGCAATACCAGAATGATGAGAGCTGTCATCGCAATTCGTAATCCCTTGTGAAAAACCGCCGTGGTGACTACCGGCAATTGAATGAGAGGTAGCATCAGCCGGATAAACCACAGCACTAACGCTATGCTGGCTACATTCGCAATATTACGTGTGCGTTTAACAAAATCTGGCACTCCAGCTAATACGATGCCGGACAAGCGCCGTATAAGCCATCGCAGAGCAACCGTAGCAATAAAATACAGTAAAAGACTGAGAGCAATCAAAATAAATACGCCCACATACTGCCAAACAGAAATACCGAGAAAAGTCTTTTCCGATTTTTTGCCGAAAAAAGTGACGAGAATATCAGTACCAAATGGATAGAGTTCCTGATGCAATTTATTGATGTTGCGAGTGGCCTTGGGTGCATAAAACCATTGGCTATCAATCTTCTCCAAATAAATCTGGGGAAGTTCCTCCCGAAAAGGTGTATAGAAGTTTTCTTTAGCGGTAGAGTCAATGTAATTGGGATCCTGAGGCACTTCATTAATCTGTACATAGAGCCCCATTCCATCGTAAATCTGTTTGAGTTTAACGGCCCAGTTCACCCTTTGGATGCTGTCTCCGTTTATGAATGCGCGTGCCGATAAACCTGGAAAATAGCTGTCTCTTTGAAGATAATCCAAATGAACCCACAGTACATCATTTGGTGATCTAAGTTGCAATTGCGGTATTGAATCTTGTGCCCTCAGCGAAAAGGTCATCGCTAAACTCGAGAGAAATAGCAAGATATTTTTCATTCCTATGGTTTCAAAAAGATTAGTAATATAAATGTTGTCCATGCTCCTTGAGCCAGACAACATGTTCTTCGTATTCCGGCATGGCTATTTGTACGAGCTGCCAAAATTTTTCGGAATGATTCGGGACTTTTAAGTGCGCCAATTCATGTATGATGACATAGTCAGATACTGCCTCCGGAGCTAGAAATAATCGCGTACTAAAATTCAAATTGCCCTTAGTACTACAACTCCCCCAATTGCTGCTGTTGTACTTAAGAGACACCGACTTAAATTCATAACCGAAATGGATTTCATTCAGCATCTCAATACGCTCCACAAATATTGGTCGAAATGCCTGAGCGAAGATGCGACTGACCAAGTTTGGAAAAACCTCTTTTTGGGAAGTGGCATTCCAATGTACCGGATAATTAATGATGATTTGCGATTCATCAATCCTGCCCCTTGCTCTTCGCCCCTGGTCAGGGATCAGGCGCAAGGTGTAATTTCCATACACGGTTTGATAGACCTTACCGTCCGAGGGTGCCGACTGCATAAAGTGATAAAACTGTGAGGGATCGTCTCGATATTTGTTGATCAACCAATTTCTCGCCCAGGTGATGGGATCGCCCTTTAGAGCACCCGAAGGTAGGTTGGGAATACGCAAATGCACCGTTTTTTTTCCAAGAGAAATTCGCCAATCCTGACGCCACTCGCGATAAATGACAACTGGTATCTGATGTTGTCCTATCTCGACAAACATTTTTGTGACATGGCTGGTGTTTTTGCGGCGATGCAGCATCCATGCAAAAGTAAGAAGGTTCAGCCAAAACAATCACAACCAGCAAGCGATGGTGTCAATCCCGGCCCATTGCCTTTGCAAAAGTTGCTATTTTGTGGCATGCATGATTTTGGAATTTGGTCACTGCTGCCTCCCATCACCGCCATCGTTCTTGCCATCTGGACCAAGCAGGTCTACGTATCACTAATCTTTGGCATTTTCCTGGGTTGGTTAATCTTAAATGATGGCAATTTGCTCTTGGGCTTTTTCGACACCTTAAATGCGTTGGTCGATGTTTTTGCTGATCCAGGAAATACTCGAACCATCATGTTTAGCGCCTTGATTGGAGGTGTAATTGTATTTATTCAAAGGTCTGGAGGTGTGGAGGGCTTTATCCAGTGGATCACAAAAAAGCTGGAGTCTTTAGAGCAAAGGGGTGGTCGACGAAAAGAGGTCTGGGTACAACTGATCGCTGCTGCCACTGGCGTGCTTATTTTCGTCGAATCGAGCATTTCCGTTTTGACGGTAGGTTCTTTATTCAGACCCATTTTTGATCGATTGAAAATCTCTCGTGAAAAATTGGCCTACATTGCCGATTCAAGCAGCGCCCCCACCTGCATCCTGATACCATTCAATGGCTGGGGGGCTTTAATTATGGGTTTGCTCATCGCACAGGGATTTGAAAACCCATTCCAGATCATGATCCAGTCGATAGCATATAATTTTTATCCAATACTGGCCTTGCTCCTACTAATGACGGTCCTTTTGTTGCAATGGGATTTTCCAATAATGCGCAGGGCCGACCTACGCACTCAGGGAGGAGCCATCATGTGGGACAATGCTACGCCCATGGTTACTGAAGAAATAACCGAAATCCGCACGAAGGAAGGAGTGCCACCTAAAGTAATCAATATGTTAATCCCTCTGGTAACGATGGTTGCTTGTATGCCGGTTATGTTGGCTTACACAGGTTGGGAACAAGCCGTGGCCAACCTTCCAGAAGGTACCTGGCTGCAAAGAGCTTCGCTGGCACTTGGTCAGGGCTCGGGATCAACCTCTGTACTGGTTTCAGTGATAATCGCACTTCTGGTCTCCATGATTCTCTATCGGTGGCAAGGAATTTTTGATCTTAAGGAAAATGTAGACCTCATTTTTAAGGGCATCTCAGGCTTAATGCCCATCGCCTTGCTACTCCTCTTTGCCTTTGCCATCGGCAATGTCTGCAAGGAATTACAAACAGGCATCTACATCGCAGATGTGGCTAAAGAATGGCTATCTCCTGCTCTCATTCCCTTCTTAATATTTTTAATCAGTTGCTTCATTGCCTTTTCGACGGGTACCTCCTGGGGCACCTTTGCCATCATGATCGCCATTGCCGTGCCGATGGCTCGACAGATGGAAGTCAATGAGGTAGTCGCAATTGCCGCCGCCTTGGGAGGTGGAATTTTTGGTGATCACTGTTCGCCAATCAGCGATACCACCATCCTTTCGTCCATGGCAGCCGCTACCGATCATATTGATCACGTTAAAACTCAGCTGCCCTATGTATTGGTGGCGGGAGTAGCAGCGGCCCTGTTATATCTTGTCGTGGGATTTATGGCACTCTGAGATCACTTCGTCATTCATGGGACCGATCCACTGGTCGATTGACGGAGGACCTGTCTGATGTCGGTGAGCCTTTTAATGGTATGGTCTGGCTTAATTTCAGTGGAATTCCCCTGCTGATTTTTATCAAACCAGCAGCTTGACAATCCATAGTTATTGGCGCCGAGGACGTCGGAATATAAACTGTCACCAACCATGAGGACCTCAGTCTTATCGGGTCTCCCCATCTGCTCAAAAGCTGCTTCAAAGAAGGCCTGATCTGGTTTTTGTGCTCCAATTTCTTCTGAGATCACTAGATGGTCAAAATAGGATCGAAAGCCCGCAAGACGAATACGGGGATGCTGAACCTCGGCAAAACCATTGGTTGCCAGTGCAAGATTAAAATGCTCAGATGCCCAATCCAATAATTCCGTTGCCCCATCAACCTGATGAATCTGCTGCGAGAGTAGATTGAGGTAAAAACGATTGATCCGATCACCTGATGCATTGACACCCAAGTCACTAACGAACCGATCAAAGCGAGTTCTTTTTAGTGTAGCAACATCAATCTCGCCCACCTCAAAAGACTTCCAACATTCGCGATTAATGCGCTTGTACACCTGGAGAGCCTCTTCGTGATTAGATATTCCAAAAGCTGTAAACGTCTCACAAAGCGCGGTTTTCGATGAGACATCAAAGTCAAGCAAGGTGTTGTCGAGGTCCAGCAATAACCAGGTAAATTTGCCTATCATAGCAGCTAATTTAGATCGAAAATAGTATTCCCATGCAAATCATTAAAGCAGGCCTTGGCGAATTAGACCAGGTGCTCCCGTTATTCGAAGCCTATCGGAAATTTTACCGGCAACCTGCGGATCAAGAAGGGGCTCGAAAATTCTTGACCGAAAGAATCGAGGGAAAGGAATCCATCATTTACTTGGCCATTGATGATGGTGGACATGCGGTGGGATTCACCCAACTCTATCCACTTTTTTCTTCCACACGTATGGGTCGGATATGGCTGCTCAATGATCTTTTTGTGGTACCCGAGTTTCGTGGTCACGGACTCTCTCTTCGATTACTCGATCAGGCGAAGGAGCTGACCAGAAAGACACGCGCTTTGGGTATTCTTCTCGAAACCGAAAAAAGTAACGTGATTGGAAATCAGCTGTATCCTCGTGCTGATTTCAAGATTGAAGATGATACCAATCACTATTTCTGGAAGAATCACTAGCCAGCCTCATTTTCAACCTAACTGGAGCCTATTGAGCTCAGTATTGCCTCAAATTATCACATGATGAATAATCCTTATATTTATTCTCTTAAAAGGGATTACAATTTTGCTTTGGAAAGTCGCTATGAATGGTTTCAAGCAGTATTTAACGCTTGAACGAGGAATGTCGTTGCATTCAATTGATGCCTACTTAAATGACGTCCGAAAATTATCTGATTACTTCGTTGAAGTTGGTTTGGTGGAGGGGCCAGAAGCCGTTAAACTGGAGCATTTAGAGTCCTTTTTGGCGTGGTTAAATGATCTTGGTCTCGGTAGACGAACCCAGGCGCGTATTCTATCGGGTATCCGAGCTTTTTTTCGCTACTTGATGGTGGAAGAGCTTATTGAAACTGATCCCACTGAACTCGTTGAGGGTCCGAAGCTCCATCAGAAAATTCCCGATGTCCTAACCTTTCAACAGATTGAAGAACTTCTTGCCGCCATTGACCTAAGTCATCCTCAAGGGGTTCGAAATCGCGCCATGCTAGAGACTTTGTATGCCTGTGGACTAAGAGCATCTGAGCTTACTAATCTCAAACTGTCCAATTTATTCTTGGAAGTCGGATTTGTCAAAGTCATTGGAAAAAACAACAAAGAACGAATGGTCCCCATCGGGGCATCGGCGGTCAAACACCTTGGCATCTATCTTGACCACCAAAGATTACCTCACAGTAAGGTGCAACCGGGATATGAAGATTTTGTATTCTTAAATCGCAGGGGTCGTGCTCTTAGCCGGGTCATGGTATTCAACATTGTTAAGGAAACTGCAGCTGCGGCCGGTATTACAAAGAAAATCAGTCCACACACTTTTCGTCATTCCTTTGCCACCCATTTGGTAGAGGGAGGAGCAGACTTGCGGGCAGTGCAAGAGATGTTAGGACATGAGTCGATCGTTACCACCGAAATCTATACACACCTCGATATCAATTATTTACGAGAGACCATTTTGCATTTTCACCCCTTAAATAAATCTTAAGGATCCTCCTAAAAAGTCGATATTGGATACCTTTGCGCCCTTATGTGCCGACTGATCTACTTGAGCTGTTGCGTATTGGTCACTCTCTGCATCGGATGTGCCAGTATGGCATCACTTCCGGGAGGTCCTAAAGACGAGACCCCACCCCAGGTAATTGAACAGGAGTCTACGCCCAACTATCAGACCAACTTCGGGGATCGTGAAATCACGGTCACCCTAGACGAGTGGGTTAAACTAGACGACCCAATCAATCGGGTGCTCATTTCACCTCCGTTGGAAAAGAGAGCGGACATCAGATTGAAAGGCAGATCGGTGATTGTGGCCTTTGATGAAGAAGAGAAATTGAGGCAAAATGCCACCTATACCATTAATTTTGGTGAATCCATTCTCGATATCACGGAAGGCAATGCCCTCAAGAACTATGCCTTCGTTTTTTCCACTGGCCCTCAGATAGATTCTCTCTTTCTGAGTGGTGAAGTACTTGATGGCTACACTGCAGAAGCTGTGGAAGAAGCAACCGTGCTGGTGTATGAAACGATGGAAGATTCTATCGTATTTAAAGAGAAGCCATTCTATGCCACCAGAACAGCTGAAGATGGTTCTTTCCGAATCAACAATATGAAATCCGGTACCTTCAAAGTCGTGGCACTCAAGGATGAGAATCTCAATTATCTCTATGATCCCGCTTCAGAATCCATCGGTTTTATCAGTAATCCCGTCCAGATCGGAAGTGACAGCATCAAGCCGGTTACGATCAAAATGACCACTGAAGATCCCAGCCCTAGCATTGACCGTCGAGATACCAGTGGGTGGAACACTGCTGTATTTACTTATAATCGCATACCTTACGAGGTCATGGTCGAATACAGTAGTTTCGACAGTACGCTCTTCTTTGATCGCCTTGACAAGAAGATTACCGTTTGGGCCATTCCCGACGAAAGGGCGCAATGGAGTCTCTATTTTCAGGATACAGTGACCGGGTACGTTGATACTTTTCGACTCAATCGCAACAGTGATCGGTCCGCCAGCACACCGATTGAACGCCTCACACGGATAGCCCCCACCGGCCACCCGGCAGATCCGTTCTTCTTTTGCTTTGACCGACCCATACGAAAGATTGATACTACTTTTATCAAATCTTATCATTCCGACTCTACCCTTGCAAAGCTACCCTCGATCACAATCATTGATTCTTTGCCCCTTTGTATTGCTTTTAAGAGTAGGTGGACACCTGACAGTTTGTATCAATTGACCTTATTGCCCGGCAGCCTAATCGATCTATTTGGTTTGACCAATGATACCATGGCCCTGTCCATTCCGATTGGAAATGTCGAGCGATTTGGCAATATTAATATGAATATCCAAGGCCTGGACAGTATGAAACAGTATCTCATCGAATTAGTCATCAAAGACAAGGTCCAGACCAGTGAGGTCGTGGACTCTCGTACTGATTTCAAAAAACTATTTACAAAGTTAAAACCCGGTACTTATCAGCTTCGAATCACGGAAGATCTCAATCGCAATGGCAGATGGGATCCAGCCAAGTATCTTCAAGGTGTTCAACCGGAAATCATCACAACAACTGATATTGAACAACTGCGTGCCAATTGGGATGTAGATGTTAACTATAAATGGAATAGTCAATGAAACTAAGAGGGCAAAACCTTTCAAAGATATATGGACGGAGACAGGTCGTGTCTGAAGTAAGTCTGGATGTCAACCGCGGTGAGATCGTAGGATTGTTGGGTCCCAATGGTGCGGGTAAGACCACCACCTTTTATATGATGGTAGGATTTATTAAGCCCAATGGTGGTAAGGTCTTTTTGGACGAATCAGAAATCACAACCTTACCCATGTATCGTCGAGCACAACAGGGCATTGGCTATTTACCACAAGAACCCAGTGTATTCAGAAAACTGAGTGTAGAGGATAATATTGCTGCCATACTGGAGATGATGGATCTATCAATCGCTGAACAAAAGGATAAGATGGAATCACTCATCGCCGAGTTTGGTCTGGAAAAAGTAAGAAAGAACAATGGCGATACATTATCCGGAGGAGAACGCCGACGTACGGAAATCGCTCGAGCTCTAGCGTCAGATCCAAAATTCATTCTTTTGGATGAACCCTTTGCAGGGATTGATCCCATCGCCGTTGAAGACATCCAGACCATCGTGAGTAAATTAAGAACAAAAAACATCGGCATATTAATTACCGATCATAATGTACAGGAAACACTGTCGATTACCGATCGTGCTTACCTGATGTTTGAAGGCAAGATCCTGCGAGCCGGCACGGCCGAAGAATTAGCAGCTGATGAATTGGTACGGAAGGTCTATCTCGGACAAAATTTTGAATTGAAGCGCCGGGTTTTTAATTGAGCTCTACTTCAGAAAAGGATCTGCCAGATTCTTGACCGCATTTAGGCTTGTGTGTCCATGATATGTTTGTCTCAAAAGCCACTTCACAAGTTGGTCGCCATCCCATCATTTACGGCATGAAGGTCATTTGGGTAGTTTTGCAACGAGGTATTTGCATCAATGACCACGTTTACAATTCCTTAATCTAAGTGTTTCGACATCACATCGGAAGAAGATTTGTCCAAGAAAGACCATCAAAAAATCTTCTTCTAAAACAAGGCACACACATAATATAAACATCCATGTTATTTGGAATATGGCGCAGATTCACCAATTAAAAATTTGATCAAAGTCGCCGATTTGAGGGTTGAACATCACAAAAGTGGCCAGAATTAGGCGGGAGTAGTATCGTCAATTAGCCGAAATTTGAATGGTAAATGAAAACATTTCAGAGCTAAGTCAACAGTAATAAGAATCCATTAAACAGTTTGCAAGTAGTTCATTTCATAAAGCTAAATTGTACTATTCATTTACCTTAAATTATTTAAACTATGAAACATTTATTGAATCTATGCGTGGTTATTGGCATCTTATTTATCCTTCCAAATCTCGGTTTGGCAAACGATGCAGATCTCCTCAAAGATGAACCAATCAATGAGGTTCGAGAAGAGATCATTCGACTGATCGGTCATCCTGACATGAAATATGTCAAGGAAAAGGAGATGGAGTCAACCTTACATTTTATGATCACACCAAAGAATGAATTGGTCGTCATAATGGTTGACACTAAGCACGAATTTCTGGACCGATATTTAAAGAATAGATTAAACTACAAACAGTTACCCGTCTCAAAAGTGAGCGGACATTACGCTATGAAAATCATTCTCAAAAATGGCAGTAGATAATTCCTGTTTTTCATAGCCAAAAATTGACAATGCTGCCACTGTTGCATTTAATCCTGCAGTGGTGGCTTGTCTTTTTAAAGTCTGATTACAAGATCTTCTTTTTTACCTTCGCCAAATTCCAATCGATGACCAAACCCCCAGCCAGGCTTTTAGCAATTTCCTCCCCGTATAGTACTTCCGCTAAGTAAAGGGCCGCTTCAAACGACTTGGCGCCACCCGCAGAGGTAATGTATTTGTGATGGTGCACGAAGAGTACGTCTTCCACCACCTCAAGATGGGGAAACATTTTGCGAAATTTAGCGATGTCAGATGGGAAGGTAGTGCTTGCAACCCGATCGAGCAATCCTGCTTTGGCAAGTACAAATGCTCCGTCGCAATGGGAGGTGACAAATTGGGCTTGGTCAGCCGTCTTTTTCACGAAATCCAACATAGTCTCATCCTCAAGATCCGTATCCAAATGGTGCTCGGCACTGGGCACGACCAGCACATCGATTTTCGGAAGAACGTCGGTGAGATAATTATAATCCGGTAGCATCCGAATACCCTCGAAAGAGACAATGGGGTCATGGGTATTGGCTACCAAAAATACATTCATGGGTTTAATCCCGGTTCTGTACTTGGTATGTTGAAAAATATCAAAGGGTGCGGTAAGTTCTGTATTGTATACGCCATCCATGATCAAGAAAGCAACGTTGTAGGCCTCCTTCATCAACACTGGCCGGCTTTTGGGCACCAGGATCATTTCGCCCTCCACGGTCAGGCCCCGGTCATGATTCTGACAGCCGAAAGACCATACGATGAAGGTCAGCGAAAAAATGATTTGCGGCAGAGTATTCAACACTCTAGCATTTCATCTGGAACCCTTGGGTTCATGATCCTAAACCACAGCGGTGGAACCAAAGCTAAAACCATAGCACCCGGGTAACCCGTGGGCAGCTGTGGACTATTTACATGATGTAACAATTCTTGGTATTTCTTGCTGGCTTTGTAGTGATGATCAGCATGACGCGTTAATTCATACAGAAAAATTCGTCCGATGTCATGATTCGAATTCCACGAATGTTGAAAGCTCACCCGCTCATATTGGCCATTTTCTTTCTGCCGACGCAAAAGACCATAGTGCTCGATATAATTGATGGTCTCAAGAAGCAGAAATGCGATCACCCCAGCAAGTGCACATAGCAAGGATGTCCTTGGTTCAAACAGGTAACCAATACATACCAGATAAGCCAACTGAATGATGCAAAACCAAACCATCCGGTTGGAGTAGGACCAGATAGCTCTTCCCCTTTTTTTCAGTCTTCTCAGTTCGATCTTCCAAGCACTGAGCCAGCTGCCAAGGGTAGATCGCCACCAGAAGCGATATAGCGACTCTCCGAAGCGAGCCGTTGCTGGATCGCTCCTTGTCGCAACATATCGATGATGTCCATGATTGTGTTCGATGAAGAAATGCATGTACAGACCTGGTATCAATAATATCAACGACATGAGCTGATCAAGTTTGGCTGGTCGATGTCCTAGTTCATGTGCCACATTGATTCCACTGGCACCGATGTAGATGCCGACACCTATGACCATACCAGCTATTTCCCAGCTGGTCAGGTCGCCGCCCGTGACCCGCATGCACATGAAGAAGATGAGTCCATAGAGAAGGGGTATGTTTAGATACAATAGCCAATCAAAAAAGGCCACATGTCTTTTGTCCGGTCGGTCAGCCCCAGGTTGCTGATCACTTCGGTTTGGCAGAATGAGTTCTAGAATGGGAATCAGGGCAAAGGCAACCAGGAGTGCCAGGTAAGACCAGGCTCCACCGAGATGGACACTTAGATAGGCTGAAAGTGGTCCAACATAGGCTATCAAATATTTCAAGTCATTGATCCGCACCTTTCAAAAATACATATTGCCGATCAGAATTGTTTTACTTTATCTTTGACGACCTTCTACGAAAGACCTAAAGATTTAGACCATGTTAATGAGTACCACGGAAAAACTACCCGGATACCAGATACTTGAAGTATTGGACATTGCTCGAGGCAGTACAGTGCGGGCAAGACATCTTGGCCGCGATATCAGTGCTGTGTTTAAGAGTGTGATGGGAGGTGAAATTTCTGAGTATACCAATTTAATGGCACAGGCCAGGGAGCAATCAATAGATCGAATGTTGGCAGATGCCGAGCGTCTTGGTGCAGATGCAGTCATAAATGTGCGCTTTACAACGGCGATGGTATTGCAGGGTTGTTCCGAGATCTTGGCGTATGGAACGGCCGTAAAAATTGAAAAAATCAGATCCTAGCCATGTCCACTCGTGCCATTATCAACCGCAAGGCTAAATTCGAATACACCTTTATCGAAACATTCGAGGCTGGCATTGTACTGGTGGGGCCAGAGGTTAAATCCTTGCGTGAG
Source organism: Saprospiraceae bacterium (assembly GCA_965223215.1). Lineage (GTDB taxonomy): Bacteria > Bacteroidota > Bacteroidia > Chitinophagales > Saprospiraceae > JABDMH01. Next base: position 4,213,079 of record CBDCVZ010000010.1, read on the forward strand.
GGAAATGCAAACTTGACTGATGCCTATTGCTACTTCCGAAAAGGGGAATTGTTTATGCGAAATTTCTTTATTGCTGAATATAAGATGGCACATCACTTTGTACCAGACACTCGGCAAGAAAGAAAGCTTCTCCTCAAAAAAAGAGAATTAAAGAAGCTGGAAAGAAAAACTAAGGAGAAGGGATTCACCATTATTCCATACAAAGTATTTTTTAATGACCGCGGACTAGTCAAAGTTGAGATTGCGCTGGCACAGGGCAAGAAAGTACATGATAAACGCCAAAGCATTAAAGAAAAGGACATGAAGCGTGATTTGGAACGGATGAAGAAAATGCGGTATTAATCAAAACTAGTTATCCTCGATAAAGGCCATCTGTCCCCTAAACCAATTGGCTAGAACCGTCCTTTGTTTATCACTTAGTTTTGACTCGCTGTGCATCCAAGTATAGGAAGGAAGAGGCATATGGCCTTCCATCACCTTCTCATAACACTCTTCGAGTTTATGATGCGCCTTTTTAGCATCATAGGAGGTCCACTCACTAAAATTAAGCTCTTCGCGAGCATGTTTAATATGACCTTTAATCCAGAAAGAAATCGGAGCAATATTGGTATACCAAGGATACTTGGTATGATTTGAATGGCAGTCATAGCATGCCAATTTAATCATGATCGAGACATCCTCTGGGGGCTGAAGATTGGTGATCAGATCGGCCGACGGATCAGCAGGAGGATTGGTCTTATCTATCCGAAAAAATTGAATGATCAGTAATAGAATGAGGACCCCTATTAAAAAATACTTTATGTACTTCACAGCAGTTCGTTTTCAGGGACTAAAATAGCATTAAAATGCAACCGACAGATAATTAATCGAGCCATGATATCGGAGGTCTCCAATGGGTAGTATTCTTCTGCAAAAAGACAACCCTTTTTATTATTTAGTAGTTAGAATGCCACGCGCAAGGCTTTCACTCCTACCATCCCTTGCACAGGTTCAAGTTCTACTTCTTCGATGTCGGATTGTAGCATTTCTTCTTTCACCAAAAACTCGATGTATTCTAGGTACTCCTGCTTTTCCTTTTCCTGCAAAAAGACGATGGCGAGTTTGTCGCGTTGGGTGAGCCTTTCCGAAGTACCGGCTATCATGGCCTTATCCACTCGCTTCTTGAGTATTTCATATTGGATGTTGTAGACCCCATCCACATCAAATTGTTTTTCCTCCATCACGAATTTTATGCCCAAGGGATTATCAAAAGCGATAATCAGGAAAGAAACCGTCATTTCTATGGGCAGTGAAGGTCGATCTTCCTCCAAAAGGCGATAAAGCTCGACCATGCTCCGCATCTGCCACAATCTTAAATGATGCAGGTGATGTGGAGCAAACCTGCCCTTCTGCAGCAGCGACTGACCAATGTAGATGGTATATTCAATTCCATCTGTTTTATATTTTTCAAAGTAATGCGGAATCACTTCTTGATTTATTCGCTCTTGTCGCTGCAAATATCTGGCGATGGTCCGATTTATTTTGCCCAAACTTTGTTCATACTTTCGTCGCTCGTCATAAATGATGTCGAGCTCAGAATCTAGCTGTGTAAAATATTCGTCAATGGTAGTATTTAGAACTGGATTTTGAGTTCTGATTTGGCGAATTAAAGGATGGATATCCTGCACAATTAAGTTTCCAATTTCAGATTCTTCACTACTATCTAGCCTTTCTTGAAGCGATTGTTGTCTGGTCTTTAATTCGTAAGCATATTTCTTCAATAATTGAAACTTCGTAAAATCGAATGTGATATTCAACAAGTCCACTAGCAGCGTCAGGTTTTTCTCCATATCAGCCTGTACGGCCAAATTCCTAATCTTAGTTGAACTATTAATATCAATTTGACCGAACAGAGGATAGATATCTTGAAATCTTATGGGTTCAAGGGTGGCATCCTGAGATAATTCTCTCTGCTCTAAGTAGTTGAATGCTGTTTCGGTAAACTTCCAAAGAATGCTTGGATGAATATTTGTGTATTGTTCTTGAATAATCGAAGTAATCCGATTTTCCACCGACTCTCTGGCCTGAGAAAGTGCATGATTGTAGAGAGATAAAATCTCTCTTAATTTCATCACTTTTAAATGTGTAAAAACAAAGGGTTCTGGTGATGCCAGCTCCATCAGTCCAATGATATTTCGGTTTGCATCGTGCAGGGGTAAAATCATCAAAGACCGAAATCCCATCGCTGCCAGGGATTGCTCGATTGGTGACTGAACTTTGCACCGACTTAAATCACTCACGACTTGCAACTGATTTAAACGACAGGCCTGTTCATAGACCGAATTTTTATCTTCTTCGGGGACCATCCTTTGTAATCCCTCTACAATCGGATAGTGGATCTTGTAACGGTGTGCCACTGAATTTTCCGCGGGATAATCAAGTGCTGAAATTCCCACTTCCACATTAGGTAGCCGCAGATAGATTCGAGTGAGATCAGCAATCTTCCGGGCCGACCCCTCATCAAGTAGTGAATTTGGGGCCAGTAATTTTTTACGAAGTCTTGACAAAGTCTCCACTTCAGTCACATCGTTCATCATCGACATGAAAAGCCCCTCAAAATAAAATACCTCGGGAGAGAAGGCTTCGAGCCACAAGGCCTCATCCTCCATGTGCTTCAAGAGATAATCTATCTTTTCACGCGAAATATGAGGAGCCTGCTTCTTCGTCTTGACTTCTACATAATCTAAGATAGAGGTAGTCTTATAGTACTGCTCCATATTGGAACCGGCGTAGGTGAGACTAAATAGAAAGGGCAATGTCCAGTCCAATTTGACGTCGTAGTGCTTGTCCAAAATGATCATACATGCCCTTATGCTGAAGGGCACTGTGTCAAACTTGCCAAACTGTTCGAACCTGATCTGTGCATTTTGATCTGATAGTAGATCACGCAAACCGTCCGTCACATAGAAGGGTTTGAGCAGAAATGGTGGAGCGGCGTACCCCAGTAAATTTTCGGAGAGCACCACTGGGAAAATACCGCTAAAAAGCACTTCAAAAATAGACTGATGCTCCTCAAGCAATTGGTCTACTTGGGCATAGGGATTCAGTATGGTTGGGTGCTGATCGACGTAATCCTGGACAATTTTGGTTAGATCACTGATCCGGGGTCGATCACAGCACCTTTGCCAGTGGGCAATGAGCGGTCCCATACTGAGTTTCGACTCAAATGGAAAATTTTCGAGACCCATGTCCTTCCGGGCCTCACCCAATATGTGCTCCGCCTTCTTTAAGAAAGGCCTCGCCACTACTTTTGCAGACATATCTTGTGAGAACAACCTCGTCATTCTTATAGTTCAATACCAATGTCAAACGATGTAAAAGCTAGGGTATTGTCAGCTTAACTTGGCTCCAATCAGGTGGTAGCCTATAATTTTGTTGTACATTCATATTCAATAGATCATGCTGAAATCCAGCAAACCAGCCAACTAAATTATGGAACTGCTGAAGAATAAAATTTGGCTTCTTTCATTTGTACTCATTGCCCTGGCTCTGTATCCAGTGCAGCGGTATCTGGTCAAGAATGACACGTTAAAGAAAGAATCCCTTGCAAATGTGACCTTGGGCCTCCATAACTATGCGATAAATCAGCCCAACCATAGTCTAACCTTGCCCAGTTACCTTGGCGAGATTTCTGGTCTTTCCTTGAGTCGAGATGACAGCACTTTGCTGACCATTCAAGATGAGGTCGGACAGCTTTTCTTCGTGCACAAGGGCTCAGGGGCCATTGTCGAGAAGATCAAGTTTTCCGGCAACGACGATTATGAAGGTATAGAGCTGGTTGGTGATCAGATTTATATCACCAATAACAAGGGCGATGTCTACACTTTTCCCTATCCAATGGAAGGTGTTTCACTTCCCGAAAAGGCAACCAAGCAAAAAACATATTTGAATAGCGATGACAATATCGAGGGGCTCGGATATGATGCCGACCTACACAGTCTGCTTCTTGCCAGCAAAGACACGCGGAGTAAGGGGTCTACCAAGCGACACATCTATCGTTACGATATTGCTAGTTCGACCCTCGATACGAATATTCTTTACACCCTAGAATCTGACCGAATTCTGAAGAAGTTAGACCGTAAGAAAAAATCTACCGTTTTTAGTCCGTCGGCGCTGGCGGTTCACCCTAAGACAAAGCAGATCTACATCGTCTCATCACCGGCTTCTTCGATCATTATCCTATCCCCCAAGGGTCAGTTGCTAGAAGCTGTAGAACTGGATCGGGCGGTACATCGACAACCAGAGGGCATTGTTTTTGATCAAGATGGTACCCTGTATATTTCGAATGAGGGTCGTGATGGACTGGGAAAGATCCATCTATTCAATCCTCGAAAAAATTAATTTTGCAGCTGAAAGACTAGAATCTCATGGCTACTTCCGACTTGATTAACAAGACCAGAAAAACAGCAATTCAAATTTTTAAGAGTGAGATCCCTAAAGATCTCGTTTTTCATTCTCGCGAACACACTGAAGAAGTTGTTGCAGCTGGTCAAATGTTGGCCGAATCATACCCTATGAGTAGGGAGGATGTTGAAGATATTGTGATCGCCTTATGGTTTCATGATCTGGGATTCACCCAAGGGTGGGAAGGTCATGAAGAAAGATCAGCAGAGATGGCCAGAACTTTCCTTCGGCAAGAAAATGTGGCGGAAGATCGAATTGAAAAAATAGCGTCGCTTATTAAAGTTACTCATCGCGATGCCGTACCCACTAACCTTGCCGAAGAAATTATTAAAGATTCTGACACTAGTCACATTGGTTCGAAGTCTTATCTGATTAAGCTTGGCTTACTTCGGACGGAATGGGAAAAAAGAGAACAAAAGAAATATGGAGAAAAAGAGTGGTTAAAATTAAATCTCCAATTTCTTGAGCAACATAAATATTATACATCGGTTGCTCAGTCGAGTTTCAATGCTAGGAAGCGAAAAAACATCTTGAAGCTACAAAAGCAATGGGAAGGTATCTTGGCTTTCGAAGAGAATGTTTTAACCAAAGTCCCAGAATCTGCAGAGGAAATTCGTCCGAGGAAGGCAGACCGGGGTGTAGAGACCATGTTTCGAGTGACCTTGAGAAATCACAATAACCTGAGTAGAATTGCAGATAATAAGGCAAATATCATGTTGAGTATAAATGCCATCATGCTCTCCATTGTGGTATCAAGTTTAACCCCAAAATTAGATTCTAATCCGAGGTTGATCATTCCCACCGTAATTATTATTTTGGTCTGCATGATCTCAATTATTCTTGCTACCCTTTCGACACGACCAAAGATCACTTCAGCAAATTATTCAGATGAGAAGTTTCTAAAATCTAAATTTAATATCCTTTTCTTTGGAAATTTCTACCAGCTCCCGATTGAAAAATTTGAATGGGGCGTCAACTACTTGATGAATGATGAAAAGCTGCTCTATAGCTCACTCAGTAAGGACCTCTATTATCTAGGTCTGGTTTTGGCAAAAAAATATCGCTATTTATACATTTGTTACAATATATTCATGATTGGTCTGGTCTTGGCCGTCATTGCATTTATTGTCTCTTTTTTGCCCGATGGTCCATCATAAGAATTATTGGTTCTGATTGCAACAGCAATGACCCAAGACTGATGGCAGAAACCATTCGCACACGTCAACGGGTGTTTTGTCAATGGATTACTATAACAATATAATTCAGTAGTCATGCTGCAATGACCAGTGAGTGCAGTTCCCTTCTATTTTCCGGGTTGAGGCCTGTCATGATCGACCTGCAGTAGGTTTAGCAATAGCTGAGCTTCTTTGGTATCTTCATCAGACACAGATTTGAGATATGCTTTTAGAGCAGCTATAGCTTCTGCTCTGCGATCCAAGCTGATATTGGTTAACGCTAGGTTGTATGCAATTTCTGGAAATGCACCCTCCAATTCCCAGGCAACTTCATAGTGAGTAGCTGCCAAAAAATAATTGCCGGCGTCGTAGTACATGTTGGCGAGATTGTAATGCCCCTCCAAGTGAGTAGGTTCTTCTTTGAGAGCTTTGGTAAAGCTTGCAATCGCCTTAGCCGTCGCACCGACACGAGCGTGCAGGATGCCTAAATTGCAGTGTGCATCTGCTACCGAGATACCATTTCTGATCGCCTCCTGATAAAGTTTTTCGGCAATGGCAGGATTTTTTTCGTCCAGTTGCAATCCCTTTTCGAAGGGGTCCAAATGACGAAGGATCTGAATCGTTTTTTCGGGATCGGTGTCTTGGACAAATAGATTTAACTGACTCTGACCTTCATCTTTGGCCTCCTTACGGACCTTGCGAAAACCCAACTTTCGATGGGTATCAGGTCGGTATTGAATCATTTTTGCCACGATGACAAAGTTACTCTTAATTAGGAATTTTCATAATACGAATGGGCCCGCCAGTAATGTGCTTGCAGTTGATAATGGCCTTCTAAAATCGCACTTGGTAGCAATTATTTCGCTGCAGCTATCAAGATTGCAGCAAGTGGTGTGTGTTGACTGAAACCGCTTAGGCAGTCTTCTTTTCCTGGTCTTCTTCTACTGCCTTCTTACCCGTGGCTTTTTTCAGTGGTTTCTTCTGGGTCTTAGATTGGTTGATACTCTCTTGCAGTGCTGTCATAATATCCACGATCGGAGCTTCCTCCTCGGCGAGGGTTACAATTTCTTTTCCAGCCACCTTAGCTTCTACGATCTCCATAACGGCTGATCGATATTTATCTTCCAATTCCAGATCGGCGAATGACTTTTCCATGGAATCCACTAAGGTTTGGGCCAGTTTCAATTGAGCTTCATCAGTCTCTACATGACCAATATTGGGCACATTTTCAATGTTGCGTAGCTCTTGCGGATAGCGCAATTTATACATCATCAAACCGGGTCCGGAAGGAGCTATTAACACCACACTTTCGCGATCACGTAGTACTACTTTTCCAATACCGAGTTTATTGCTATTCTTAAGTGTCTCGCAAAGTAGCGAGTATGCTTTCGCTGCTACCTCTCCATCTGGTCCGGCAAAGTACGGTGAATCATAGAGTGCGGGATTAACTTCATCTGCATCAACAAAAGCCTCGATATCAATCACTTTGGTACTCTTTAGCTTGATCTTTTGCAGATCTTCAGACTCGACGATCACATATTGATCTGATTCGTACTCACACCCTTTGACGATATCGGCCGCTGATACCTTCTCATCGCAGACCTTGCAGACCTTTTTGTAGCCAATGGGACCGTTATCTTCTTTGTGGAGTTGTCTGAAACTGATACTTGAGCCTGACTCGATGGCGCTGTACATTCGAATTGGGATGGTGACCAGTGAAAATCTGATATGTCCTTTCCAAATAGCCCGCATGATAACTGATTATGATTAATTAACTATTGTATCAAATTTTATACCAATGTTTTATATATATCATTTTACTGCTATAGCATCGATTGATAACGATTGATCCCAATAAAATACAAATAACCATCAATACTCGACCAGTTGTAAAAATACGGGCTCGCGAAAAGTTTGATTGTTGGTGATACTGGCATATTCAATTTCACAAGTCACTTTGGGAGCAATCCAGGTAGTGACTTGGTCATCCGGAGTCTTTTCCTTCACCGGTTTCGCAATTTCTTCCACTTGCTGCAGTACACCTAAAATTTGCTTCATTTTCTCATAGTCAAATCCGGTTCCCACCTTGCCACGGTACAGCCAGCCGGCATTTTCCCGTTCGGCGATGTGCAGTGCACCAAACAGTGAAGCTCGATCACCATTGCCCTCTGTATATCCTATGATATACACCTCCTCAGTATGTCGATGCTTAATCTTAATCCAGTCATTGGTTCGTTTACCGATATGGTATTTGCTGCCTCGTTTCTTTGCCATGACGCCTTCTAATTCCATCTTGCGAGCAGCCTCGAATAGCGCTGGACCATCATCGATGCCTTCACTTGGCCGATAGTTCGATCCCTTTTTGATGCTGTCTTTCAACCATTCTTTTCGTCTTTCTATTGGCTCATTGATCAGGTAACGGCCATCCAAATAAATACAATCAAATAAGTAACAGTAGGCTGGATTAGTGCGCGTGGCCCTTTCAATTTTTGACTCACTGACACTGTGCATTCGACTGATTACTTGCTTAAAATTCGGTCGCCCTTTTTTATCGAGACAGACAATTTCGCCATCAAATATGCCATTGGCAATTCGGAAGGATTCAGATACCTTTACTAATTCAGGAAACTTGTGGGTGACATCGTTGAGATTTCGAGTTCTAATCCTGATTTCACCTTCCTCCACTGAAATAATGGCCCGGATACCATCCCATTTGACCTCGTAGAAGTAGTCATCTGTGCGTTTGGGCAATTTCTTACTACTATTAGCCAGCATCGGTGCAATCTGATCCTCTAAGACGTTGACCAGATCGCGATCAACACGTTCTAGCAACCACTCTTTTTGCTTGGTATTATGAATGCGATATTCTCCATTCATTTGAGGGCTAGACAGTTGAAAATAAAACCCATCCTTTTTGTCCTTGGTGATTTCGTACTTACCCCGTGCGTAAATCCACATCATGCCACCACCGTATTCACCCTTGGGTATTTCGCCATCAAATTGTAAATATTCAATGGGATGGTCTTCGGTTTGGACAGCCAGACGCTTGATGCCAGGTTTGTGGGGTAAGCCCTTTGGAACAGCCCACGACAACAAAGTGCCATCTTTTTCCAGTCTTAAATCATAGTGAAGGCGGCTGGCATGATGACGATGCACGACAAATGCAGTGCCATCCGTTTCCACCATAGCCGGAGCAGGCTCAGGTGTCTTCTCAAAGTCGCGCTTGGCAGCATACTCCTTCAGTTGACTGGGTGATTTATAATATTTAGAGGCGGGAAGGTTAATCTTTGAGCCACCAGATCCACTTTTGTCCGTGTGCAATGGCACCGAAAAACTGGCGAATCCCTCCCATGCATCACCTTCATTCTTCACTAATGCCGGTGCGTTGCGCAGATGATACTGTAGGGGATCGTCCAATTGTTCTAATACTTCCCAAGTCAGCGGCATAGATACCGGACCCGGCTCAAGTCCGCGCACACTATAAGGCGCTACGATGGTTTGCGATCCCCGATTGCGATAGATGTCTATAAGTAGCTTTCCTTTACGTGCATCTTTATTAATCTTGAGTGTACAATCCTGGGCATTTTGTTTTACAAACGATTCCGCCAACAATTTGACACAGTCAAACATAGTATCATAGTCATACTTTGGCTCAATAGGAATGAATAGATGAATTCCCTTACCGCCGCTGGTCTTTACAAACGGGTGATAGCCAAAAGGCTGTAAGTGTTCACGAAGGGCCAATGCAATGTCTACAATTTCGGAAAAGGGCTGCCCTGGAGCCGGATCGAGGTCAAAAATGAAGAAATCAGGAATTTCGTTTTTGGGAAATTTATCTTGCCTAATGTGCAGCTCAATGCAAGCCAAATTGGCCAACCAAACCATGCTCGCATCTTCGGTGGCCAACACATAATGCTTTTTTTGCCCTTTCCCTAGGGGCACACTTTCAACCCAGTCTGGGGCCCAGTCCGGTTTGTCTTTCTGAAAAAACTGGTGTGCAGCAATACCATCCGGATACCGGATGAGAGAAAGTGGTCGGCGCTTAATATACCGCAGAATGGTGGGTGCCAACCCCAGATAGTAGGAGACCAATTCTGCCTTGATTATCTGTGAGGCTGGGAATAAGATTTTGCTAAGATTTGTCAGTTTAATCTTTCGCTTTCCAACTTGAGTCAGTTGAAATTTGGCCATTCTCCAATTTCGGCATTTTTGATGAATTAAGTAGTTGGCAGGATCGAGGGTAGCGGATGCGTCAAACGGACTGGGGGTGCATTGAATCACTTATTGGAAGCAACATTTAATCGCCAATCATAGTCGAGAAAAGTCAACTTACTGTCGGTGGGAATTTGGGCAGCTGAATAGCGATTAATGAAGTCGATCAAAGATCCTTCCCTAGTAAAATCTCCTTTAAACCAAGAGAAAATGGAGGAAACCTGACCCTCAGAAACTCGGTTACGCAGTGGATCGGATAAAAAAGATTTTGCAGCTTCCGTAAGCTGCTGGTCAAGTGATTCAGCGGTGTAAGCTCGATTAGATAATCGAGGGCAGGACACAGAGGCGCAATTAACGGCGAAATGAATGCGCGGCTCATCAAAGTATTTCCTAATGATGCCGTGCTCGATGTTGTTGAGATCATACAGATGGCCCTCTATCTCAATGAACTTGATGTCCCAGACCGTGTTGACAAAAGGAATGCCCCTCTTGATATCTTTGATGCTAGCTATCGGGTAATGCCTCGTAATCAACTTAATGGTAAAAGCGTTGTAGGCGTTGATCCAGTAGGCCAGTTGTTCATCCTTATTCCAACGCTTATCGTTGGGATGGGCGGAAGCTAGCAGATCGAGATATAGATTTAATCTGGCTGAATCACTGCGTAAGCCAGCATAGTCAACCCATCCTTCTTCATCCACATAATCTTGCAGCAAACTATCCCAGATCTCATGAGTAATCGGCTCCGAATCTGAGGTCTTTTTGGAAACTCCACATGACACGAGTAGGGCCATGGTGCAAAGTGAAATGATTACTCGCATAACAGATCTGGTTGTTTCTTATCTCATTGAACACTGGAAAAGATAATTGTGTTTGACCAAATCTTAGGAGATAAGGTGGGTTGGTTGTCGTTCACTGGTCAAATGAGCGCTGATAAACGATCAAGGGGCTTATAGTGTCCGATTAACACCTATCGAAATACTGCGTGAATTGATCTCAATCTTGTTATGGCCCAACTCACCTCGGTGGTGCTGCTGAATCATGGCTTCGAAAAATACGGACCAGTTCTCAAAGAATTTAATCTCTGTTCCAATGGCGTAATTCAGAGAGTAGTACATATCATTTCTGGTATTGCCATGGTCTGTCAACAGGCCGCCATTGAATTTTTCGTTATAACTCCGGCTCGATCTAGATGCTAATGGCTGCTCATATTGAGCGTAAATTGAACCATGAGCCGTAGCTCCAGCTTTTAGATAGACATCAAAGTAACGATTGCTTACTGGCACGACTCGCAGATTAAGGGGAACTTGAATTTTATGGACTTCCATGTTGGATCTTTCTCCGTAGAACCCGAGTTTTTCGTAGGCGACTCCAAAATCAAATCCCAGCATGCCAGATTGAATACTGGTAGCCAATCCTGTCCCCCCAATGGTAACTGACTGGACATGTTTCCTATTGGAAGACTGTATCTGACGAATCGAGTGTTCACTGATCTGTCGGTACAGTCCAATTCGCGTGGTGAGGGTTTTTGCTTTGCGAATGCGCGGTGCCACAGCAGCCAAAGAAATTGGCATGTCTTCGTGCATGATCATTTGCACATCTAAGGTTGGCAACCCGACCAAAGATTCACTCATGAGATCTCCCGTCAAATTATGCCGGTCTGACTGAACAGCCAGATCCTTTCCAGAAATGGTGGCAATCGGCCTCTTGTTTCTCGGTACCTTTTTAAAGTCCGTATCTCGAAGAGCAAACAATCTGCGTTGGTCACCCTGCAGTTGTATTTCTCGTCGATCCAAAAACGGAATCGCAGGGACTATTGCAATCCTAGAAGCTGTGCTCATTGCTTCTGCGGTTGTCTCAGCCGCCTGTGCCAGCTCCTTTTCTTCCTGAATTTCTTTGGCAGAAAACGTTTCATTTGCTGGTTGGACCATGGTAGGGGTGGTTGCGGGGTTTGGTTGGTGATCTGCCGTAGCTTTGTGGGCATTGGTCAATGACTCGCTCGTGTTCTCAGCATCGAGCATTGCCATATGTTGGCGCTCCATCACGGGCACTTCCTCCTGTGTTGCGGGTACCCCTTCGTGGATAAATCGTACTGCGGTGATGATGGCCAGAAGAATGATTGCCGCTTCCACAACCTTGAGGGCAATTAGTTTTCTTCGATAATCCAGTCGATCTAGTCGATCACTAAGTACTTTCCAGGTTGCAGGACTGTAGGGAACCGATAGGTTGGCCACCGCCTCGCGAGCCGCCTGATCAACCTCTAGCACGACTTCCTGATCGATTCTCTGTTCCAGTTGATCCCATGACGCCGCATTGTATGGTACGGAAAGATTTGCCAATGCAAGCCGAGCCGTTTCATCCACCTCGCGGACAGTTTCCTGATCCATCCGTTGCTCCAATTGATCCCAAGTATTGGAGTCAAAGGGTACCTGAAGGTCTTTCAGCGAGCCCTTGATGAATTGATCAAATTCGTTCTCTAAACTATTTTTCATGTACCTGAGATATCCGATGAATATGTGCTTGTAACTTAAGCCTGGCTTTCACCAGGTTTGATCGTGATGTACTTTCGGAGATGCTCAGTTCGTCTGCGATCTCCTTGTGTGAAAAGCCCTCTATCACATACATATTGAAAACGGTGCGGTAGGCGGGACTTAGTTCTTGGATGGCCGCCAGAATCTCCTGTTCTCCACAAATACTAACGGCATCTATCTCCCCTCCACTCAAATTGTATGCCTGTTCTATGTCATCTGTGCGACGACGTGACTTTTTCCGATAGTAATCGATTGAGGTATTAATCATTATTCTTCGAATCCAAGCACTCAGTGAAGTGCCTGGCTTATACTTTGCGATGTTTCTGAAAACCTTAATAAAACCTTCATGCAATATATCCAAAGCCTCATCTTGATCACCTGCATACCGTAGGCAAACGCCCATCATCGAACCATAGTGCTCCACATAGAGCTGTTTTTGGGCCCACTTCTCCTTTCTGATACAGGCGGCTATGAAGTCGCGCTCTTGATGTTCAACTTTCAATACAAAGTCCATGCAATTCCAGCTAAATGTTGGATCCTCAATTTAGCTGATTAAAAAACGCTTTCAAAAAAGCCTATGCTGCTTTAACAAAATCTTTTAGTGGCATGATCTGATAGGGCGGACAATATACACCTTCATCAATTTAGGTCCGTCTCATATGAACTCACCGATTCGGTTACAGGACGGTTGACCCCATCAACCTAGCCAATGGTATCTCAACCTGCCAAAACTTTAGTGCTGTTTTAAGTACAATGCCATGCTTGTGAGTGTAATAAATTATTATATGTTACTTGCTAATCCTAAATTTGTTAGCGCAAAAACAGGAGGAAAAACCAATCTATGGCCAAGGTTAAGAATGTTGATTTGGGAAGCAATGGAAATGGTGACATCCACAGTCTAAAGGGGATGTACAAAAACTACTTCTTAGACTATGCCTCGTATGTCATTCTAGAACGAGCCGTACCGAGTATTGAAGATGGTCTGAAGCCGGTGCAGCGCCGAATTCTGCATGCCATGAAGGAAATGGATGATGGAAGGTTTCACAAAGTGGCAAATATCATTGGCCAAACCATGCAGTTCCATCCACATGGAGATGCCGCTATCGGAGATGCCTTGGTCAAATTGGGTCAGCACGACATCCTGATTGAAACACAAGGCAACTGGGGTGATACACGTACGGGTGATTCTGCAGCAGCACCCCGGTACATTGAAGCGAGGCTCAGCAAATTTGCACTTCATATTGCCTTTAACAAAGATACCACTGAATGGCAACTTTCTTACGATGGTCGCAAAAACGAACCCATCAATTTGCCCATGAAATTCCCCTTACTCCTGGCCCAGGGGGTAGAAGGCATTGCAGTCGGTTTATCTACGAAGATCATGCCGCACAATGTTGGAGAGCTGATAAAGGCTTCGATTAAGATTCTGGAAGACAAGAAATTCACCCTCTATCCAGATTTTGCGACAGGTGGATCGATTGATGTCAGTGAGTACTCCAATGGCAAGCGAGGTGGCAAACTGCTCAATCGTGCCAAACTCGAAAAGCGCGATAAGAACACCATTATCATCACAGAACTCCCTTATGGAGTGACGACCACCTCACTAATTGACAGTATCGTCAAAGCCAATGATAAAGGCAAAATTAAGATCAAGAAAGTGGTGGATAACACCGCGCAGCATGTCGAAATAATGATAGACCTTCCTTCAGGGGTCTCACCGGATCTTACGATTGATGCTTTGTATGCTTTTACGAACTGCAGCATCTCAATTTCTCCGAATGCTTGTGTGATCGTGGACAACAAGCCACATTTTCTTTCCGTAAATGAAATTCTACGTCTCTCAACCTTACATACCAAGGATCTCCTACGGCAGGAGCTTGAAATTAAACAAGACGACATTGAGCGCAAATGGCATAATGCCAGCCTAGAAAAGATCTTCATAGAAAACCGGGTTTACCACGAGATTGAGGAGTGTGAAACTTGGGAAGCCGTGATTCAAACGATTGATGACGAAATGCGCCGGTATATTGTGGATTCGACCGAAACGCCAAAAAAAGGGGATGCACGTTTACAGCTAAAAAGACCTTTCACCCAAGAGGACATTGTGCGCTTAACGGAGATAAAGATCAAGCGCATTTCGAAATACAATTCGTTTAGAGCGGAGGAATATTTGCATCAATTGGAAGCTGAGCTGGCAGAAACGAGACACCATCTCAAACACCTAACCGAGTTTGCGATTGCCTATTTCGAAGATCTGTACGCAAAATATGGCAAGGATCGACCTCGTCGCACGGAGATCACCTCCTTTGACCAGATCAACGTGGTGCAGGTGGCTGCCAACAACGTAAAACTCTACGCCAATTATAAAGATGGATTTATCGGCTTCGGACTAAAAAAAGATGCTGAAATTCGTGAGTGCTCAGATATTGACGACATTATTGCCTTTAAGAAAGACGGCACATTCCGTGTCTCCAGGATAGGTGACAAAGTATTTATGGGTAAGAATATTATTCATACCGATGTATGGAAGAAGGGGGATGATCGCACGACCTACAACATGATTTACGTGGACGGGGCAACAGGTAGGGCGATGGGTAAAAGATTCAATGTAACCGCCATCACAAGAGATAAGGATTACCATCTCACCACGGGTGCCAAAGGGTCTCGGGTGCTTTATTTTACAGCTCAACCCAATGGTGAGACTGAGATCGTCCGCATCCAGCTGTCACCAGGGAGCCGAGCCAAGAAAAAGGTCTTTGAATTTGATTTTGACCATTTAGACATCAAGGGACGTGGCTCCAAGGGGAATATCATCACTCGATATCCCGTGCGGAAAATTGACCAACTTGAGGTTGGACAATCCACTTTGGGTGCCCTCAAAGTCTGGGTTGATCCCGCCAGTGGTCGTTTTAATACCGAGGAACGGGGTAAATATTTAGGAGAATTTGATACTGGTGATTTGATCATTTCTCTCTATGAAGATGGCACCTATCAATTGACACCTCCAGACCCAGTGTTGAAAGTTGAAATCAAGGGATTGCTATGTGTCTCAAAGTTGTCCGAAAATACAATAATCAGTGTTGTGTACTACGATGGGGAAAAGGAATGGTCGATGGTCAAGCGATTTAAAGTGGAAACCAGCAGTTTACACGAACGCGTATATTTTTTGACCGAGCACCCAAAATCCCGCCTAATTTTTGCCAGCACCGATGAAAATGTACACATCGAATACTACTTCATGCGCAATAAACAGAAGGAGGTGTGGAATGTGCAATTAGATGAGTTTATTGACGTGAAAGGTTGGAAAGCTCGCGGTAATAAATTAAGTGACTATGTGGTCAAGGGTGTCACACTGGTCGAGGATGAAGCAGATACTGATGATAACGATTTGCCGGACGAAAATTATCAGGCCGGCGATACCATAGAGTTTGACTTTTAGTCGTTAGCTGGTGTGGTTTCTTCTAAGTGGCGATCAAGATCTATTCCCACTTGTCGTCAGTGACCATACCATTCCATGCTGGCTTAGCACATAGCAGCCCGCTGCATTGATGTACCCTGAATCATTCACTATGCAGCTCCTTTACAGCGGGTTTCACCATCCGACTTTCAAATGCACCAAGTCCAACCGCAGGCTGGTTTATCTACAGAAGATCATATCTTGAGCGCATGCAAAATTACCACCACATCCTCGTACTCTTATGCATCGCAGCATCCTTATCATTGAAAAATATCAGCTCGCCTCACCGCACGTATCCATCAGCCACCTATGAAGATTTGGTTGATCTATTTCAAGCCTGGCGATCGTTCGAACGACCGCCGATGCGTGACGGGGCACCAGATTACACCGATGCCACCTTCGAACTGCGACAGACACATTTTGAAGCACTGAAAATTAAGTTGCATGAGCTTGACACCACTGGTTGGTCGATTGCGGAACAAGTGGATTGGCATATAGTGTGGGCTGAGATGAATGGCTATGATTTTAACCGCAGAGTACTACAGCCCTGGGCCCGGGATCCAGCATTTTACAAATCGCTTTGGATGGCCCGGAGTGATGTACCAGCTCACGAAGGACCAACGCATCATGCAACCACTGAGATTTGGACCTATCAATTCCCGGTGCAAGGCGACCAGCGCAAACGACTCTTGAGCGATCTTGCTGTCATCCCAGCGTTGAACCGTCAAGCCCAGCTGAACCTAACCGGAAATGCCAAAGATCTGTGGATCGCGGGTATTCGTGATATTGCCACGCAAAGCTCAAACCTATCCGATCTGCTGGAGTACGAGGGTGTTGCACAAGACTCATCTTTACAGGAGGCGATTGAGAGGGCCATTTCATCAACCGATGAATTTAAAGTTTGGCTTCGTGACCAGGCCCGGACAAAAACAGGACCGTCCGGAATCGGCAGACAAAACTATACCTGGTACTTGCAAAATGTGCATTTGGTACCACTCACCTGGGCAGATGAAGTGATGATTCTAAAACGTGAATTGGCTCGTGCCTGGTCCTCTCTAAAGCTAGAAGAGCACCGCAATCGTCATCTTCCACCATTGGTGGATGCCAACAGCAAAGAGGCCTATGACCAAATGGCAGCTCGCGGAGCCGCAAGTTTACTGAGATTTCTTGATGAGCAGGAAATTGTAACCGTCAAGGACTATTTTAAGCCGGCATTAGAGGCACAGCTGGGTCAATACATCCCCAGAGATGAAAGGAATTTCTTTTGGATTGCCACACATTACGATCCACGGCCACTCTACTCCCATTTTTACCATTGGTTTGAACTAGCCCGGATGGATCTTGAACCTCATCAAAGTCCCATTAGACGAGGGCCCCTTCTCTACAATATCTTTGACTCACGTAACGAAGGAGTGGCCACTGCTGTTGAGGAGATGTTCATGCAGGCAGGCCTCTATGACGAAGATCCCCGCGTACGAGAAATTGTCTACATCATGATTGCGCAGCGAGCAGCCCGTGGTTTGGGATCACTTTATGCTCACTCAAATGAAATGACGATGGAAGATGCCGGTGGCATCCATTCGGAATACACGCCACGTGGTTGGATGAAAACCGAAAAAGAATTGCTGCTGTTTGAGCAACATCTCTATTTACGGCAGCCGGGATATGGCACCAGCTACATCACTGGGAAACACCTGGTTGAAAATACGATGGCTGAGTCGGCACGCCAGAACGAACTAACTGGTACTGAGTTTAGTGTACGTACCTTCTTTGATCAATTAAATCAGATGGGAAACATTCCGATTTCACTGGGACACTGGGAGATGACCGGGGATGGTAGTCTCTTACTTAACGTAATAAATAGCAAGTAGCGAAAGGCGGGATTTCGCAAAGGATAAAAATCGTAAAGTACTACCCGTTCTGTGTTTCTTACCTGGGGTATCAGGTTACTACTCGTTTAGATTTACCGGGTGCGAAATTTAAACCATTCCCACCGATCAACCTTTAGAGAAATAGACCTTCGCGAAGGTAGGATGGTGCTTAGTGTCTGTCCTCCCGATCAAAGCTTGAAAAGAGTTTTCAGCAAAAGATGTCGAGACCAATGCAAATAATTTTCAAAAATTCTCACTGTTTTTTGCTAAGCTCATCAGCAGCTGGTAAAATAATTCATACAGAATATGTATCATATTTAATTATTTGAATTTCAACAAGCAGAAATTAAAACAGGTTTTATAGTAAATAATTATATAATATATGTAATTAATTGTTAGGGAATTTTTATTGACACCCCTGCCCAGCTACAAGGCACACGAGTACAGCATCTTAGCACCAAATTGTTTAGTTTTACTCTGTCTTAACGTTCTTTGACCAGATTCGATTACTAACAGTTAATTTCTAAATCAATACAAATCCTTCTACAATCTTTGGAAGGTATTGATCAATGTTAGAAAAGAAATTACCGAGTTTTTAAATCTCTTTGATCCTATATTTTCCCCAATGTTAGCCTAGATAGAGTTGCAGCTCTTAAAGGTATGTTAGTAGGATCTGATGGGCGTGGAAATTTTTCTGTGATCGAATCAATTACAAAGAGGACGGAGCATCGATAGATGATAGCGTTTTGCCCTAGTGAAATTTATTGTCGAGAGATTCGAGCGCGTATTCCCACAGATGTTCATAGGGAATAATTTCAATTTCGAAAGGTTGGTCCGCTTTTTCAAGGGGATAACGTTCTAGCTTTCTTAATAGCACATTGGTATGCCTTTTTACAGCGGTCGCATGATACTGTCTTTTTGGGATCTGTAGCAGCATCTTGATGAAGCAGCTCGAGCGATAATTACTACCTTTCTTTAGATACCGTGAGGTGTATTTTTCAATGGCTTCAATTCGATCATTTACTAAATCTCTTCTTTTTGTTTGGATTAGTATTAGAATTTGAATGACCAAAATTGGAATGTTTAGGCCTTGTTTGTCTAGTGAATAGACCGGAACTTCATTCAAGAATTTTTGCAATCGGAATTTCTTGAGATCTCTTGCTTGTGCAGGATTAAATTTTCCAATTAATTGAAGGAAGAAGAGGTACGCGTCGTGGATTTTCCACATCTCAGCGCGGTTTTGTTGCTGATCGGAAAATGAGGGATGCCCAACGACCTGATTTCTCACCGAAACCGCTTTAGCATAGGCCTTGTCATGCATATAGAGTATAAAGGTGATGTTTTGGGAGTTGTACCATCGTAAGGAACCAGCCTCAAAGATCGAATTGCATTTCATCGCGAGAGACTGCCCTTCTTTGAAGTCTCTTAATTGAACACAAGCCATCATTTTATAGTAATAAAATGCACCTATAAATTTCTCCGATACCGTTCCCTTAGCGGTAAAAAAGGAAATGGCACGATCACTTGATTCTAGTATTCCCCGATGATTTGCTTTAAGAGTCTCTTGACGAAGGGCAATGAAATAGTACGAAAGGTGCAACTTATAGGAGTCCCATTTTTTGGTTAGTGGTTCAAGTTCTTGCAAATATTTTGCGCAGGTCTCCAGCACGGCCTCCTTCTTAACCACAGATCGATTCAGCATCGCACTAGTGTGTTCGTAGAATCCAACGGCCAAATCCTCCGCTTCGCACAAGTCGAAATAAAATTTGACCAGATCCGCATATTTTAAATGCATGCGCAAATTCTTCTGGTGGATGGCGTAGTGGGTTCGTAAGATTCGAGCGATTTCGAGGGAGATTTCACTGAATTCGAAATTCACCGATTTCTTCAAAGTTTTCCTAGCCAGGGATATGGCTGACCTCCTTGCATTGCGACCCAACAGTATTCTGATGGCCATCACATTTCGCTGACATGTGTAATAGGCTCTCTGAACGTCGTTGAACTTCGGGCTATTCACATCAATGAAAAAGGTGGTATTGATCAAGCGATCCCGAAGTTTATTCTTAAGCTTTCGATATTGGCTGTAGCCAGGTTCCTTTCCGAAGTAGAAGTGTGCGGCTTCTTTATCATCCTTAAACTCCCCTCTTAGCAGACGATCGTAAAAGTCGAAATAGCGCGATTTGCCTTCGTCTCGACCGACTATTTCAAGGTCTTTGATCTTATTTCGCGAGACCACATTAATAAGCTCTCTTAATTCCTCCATTTTTCTTTCGCTATAAAACACTGAAAATGAGGAAGTAAGATACAAATCAAACTAAAAAAAAGCAAATTCTGATAGGTACAAAATGTAGATAACTGTCCTACTGTAGTACAGGAGGACCACTTAACTTAGCGTAAACATACAAAAGTAAACCAAATGTTACACATATTATTTTCAATATTAATTTCACTAGGAACAGCCACAGGCTTTGTTGTACAAGAAGATAGAAACTTTGAAAAAACACATGAAGTCGAGACATATGATAAGGTCTTGCTAAGTGTTGATGAAGACTTTCATGAGTTCTAAAAAAGGAAAAAAAACTTTTCTATATACTACGGATTTGAGTGTTTAATAAGTGCTCGCAGTTCTCCGCTGCGGGCTCTTTTTACCCTTTTAAAAGACGGTTTTGAGTGTGTTTTAGATCACCCATTGTTTCGCACGAAACCTTGGGTGATTTTTCGTGCTTGAAATAGACGGGTGCAGGATAAAATTAGTACCTGAACGTGAGGGGATAATACATGTGAACTAACAACATGTCAAAAAATCTGGGTGCTCCAAACAGTGTTTATTCATATCCCATACCAAATAGGTAACCCCTCCCCATCCAAACCCTGATCGTTTTCACCTCATCCAATCACCCAACCTTTACCCTCACAACTTTAACACAATGGTAACGGTTCGGTCATGAGCTAAGCAATACCTTTCTGAAGATGTTGAATGTAGGCTCTACCCAATACTTAATGGTCTTCCTGCTTCTTCTTACGCCACAGCACATTTTGAGTCAAACTAAGCATACGTAGGGTAGATTCATCTTAGGCACCTCTCTAACTTATCTACAAGATATCCAAGAACCTGGCCCGCGATATCATGAGTGGACATGGAATAAAAATCTCGGTGTTAGTCTCTCCCAAAAGATTCATATCGGTGTAAGCCATCAGCAAATCTACACCAGAGGATCAAGTTTTTCTTACCTCAGACAATTTGATCGACACCAATATCAAATCTATGGTGCCTTCTTGCAATATGAGTTATTCACTTTCGAAAAAAAGAAAATGTTAGTGGAACTTTCAATTAATGAAGGCGATTACTGCCCTTGTGGCCCAGTAGATCCATATCGTCGATCACACCTTCGATATCTTGGCATCGGCTGTGGTTATTCTATGCCGATCTGGAAATGGCTACATTTAGATCTTTCGTTTGTTTCTTACCAAATACTCAATTCGGTGTCTTTCAAAAGCCATTTTCCGCAATACATCATTGGGCTCAATGTGGATCTGGGTAGGGGTCACCAAGAGGCCATAAAGTTGGATGAAGAACACGCAAACCATCGGGGCTTGCCCTGACAAGGGAGCGAATTGCAGTTCGTCAGGGGAAAGCTGCAGTAACCATCTCGTCCGCCAGTGCTTCCAGATCAATACCGAGCACATCACGACTGGTGCCAACGACTCGGTCAGACCAGGCCCTAGGCAATTTGCTGGCACCCAGATAGGCACCCAGGATGGACCCGGTGACAGCTGCCACTGTATCATTGTCTCGGCCATAATTCACCACAAATTCAATGGCTTTTTTAAAATCTCCCCCGGAAATCAGGAGGGCGGTTAAATTAATAAGATGAATTTCGTTGGCATGAAAGGGAATGTCTTGCAATTTCTCATCGAGTGCCCGATAAGCCTTTTTGACCTGGGCATGATAGGCAGGCTTAAAGGGATAACCGGTAGGCACCTCATCTTGCGCTGCCATTTCGATGCTGTCTAGTACTTTGGCTTGGTGCGCGATCTTTTGAGCATCGACAAATACATTGTGTGCCAGTCTCCCCACCAAGCGACTCTTAAAATATTTATTGGGATCAACCTTGCGACTGATGGAGATGATGTCATCGTACGAAACCCCAGGTTCCATGGCCTTGGCAACATAGGCTGCCGTCAATGCCGTGATATCTCTCGCGTACCCAAGATCGAATAATCCCATCCGGTAGGCTTCGCGATATGCCCTGAGCGGTGCTCCAGGGAAATAACCTCCAATCATGGGCGCATAGAGCATACCGGCACATGACATTTCGCCGCCATAAAATTTGTTGAGTGCATAACTATAGGCATCAATGTCCCTATCCAAATATGGCTGGGCAACTTTGGCCCATTCCTGTAGCCATGTCATGTGGCGTATTTCGGTTTCTAAGGCAGCAGGGTCAAAGTCATTGACCTGCCCGACATGGCTTTTCTCCGCCAGATAAATGTCCACAATGAATTTTGCGAAAGCTGATGGGTCCAAACTATCTGTACGACTATTCAAGCGACTCAAGAATTTAGTCGTCAAATATTTCCATCTCGTATCATCTGTCGTACCACCTCCGGGTAAGTTGTAGTCCCATGGACCCTCGGGTGAGCCTTCCCGAACCACATCATCCAAAGTTGCCACATACCCGTATTGCATGGCAATGTCGTTTCGATGCAACATTTCTGTCGGCGCACCCATCGCATCACCAATGGCGGAACCGATCAGCAATCCCAGTATCTTGTCCTTATAATTGTCTCGATCAAGTTTTGGTGGCCAAGAGGGCTCTTCCACCGGGCGTGGCTCTACAGGAACGGGAAAAGCAGGCGGTGCAGTCTCGGTTTGTTCTACCACCAACTCATCACATGACGTCAGAGCGCATCCAACGAGCACAAACAATAGGTAGAAAATTTTTGACCTCATGATTCAAAAATAACGATTGTGTGACATGCGCGGACAGAAATCTCTTCCCAATGTCAGTGTGCTTTCAATCATAATTATCAGATGTTTACTCGTGAGATGGAGTTAAGTGAAAAAGATGTCATCGATGCCGTATTGGCAATCTAGAAGCCTCGGTTGCATAAATCCATTTTTGAAGTTGGATTTTTTGACATTGATTTTGGCCTGTGTTTGCCTACTTATTCACCGCGAAACTGAAAATTCGACACGCGTATCCCCGACTGTTTTCGTTTTTCTCAGCTGCAACCGTAAGCCGCAAATGATGTGCACCGGGGTGCAATTCATCCGCTAACATGTACAGCCAAGGTAAATGTAAGAAATGACTCCATCGAGTGAATTGATCTAAGGTCTGTGGAGGCTGATCATCAATCTGGAATTGAAGCATCCCTACATCTCCACCGGCAGGGACCAACACTCCAATGCCTCGACCACTGAAATTGTAGGTTAGTTCGGCACCTGGATTCAATGCTTCGATCAGGGGTACCTCGACAAAGCCAGGCCTGGTGCTAAGTGTATCGTTCGGCAACCATGACCTATGATATACCCAGCCACTGATGAGATTTGCCCGGGAGGGTTCTAGTAGACGTCCATCATCATAAGAAAAGGTGTCTATCGGGGCCGGTAGGGCCGAAAGCATCCTCTGCTCGTCTCGCATCAATTTCTCAAGAGCCCCAATGATGGTGCGAGCATAGACCCCATGGCCAAATGGTGAAGGATGCAAATCTTTGAAATCATCTTGCCAAGTAAACTCACCGTTCAAGATTCGATCATTTACTTCCTTGGCCAGATTGATACTGGTTATGCCATAGTGCTCCGCGACTTTCTCATGATTCACAATGACCTCAGGAACAGTGCCCTGGTTGTAATCAGCCATTTTATCGGGATCGACAAAATGCATCATAATGATATCTGTCTGCTTGTAGGTCCGTAGGACTTGACGGATTATTCCTTCCATACCCCGAATCTGTGCTTTCGATGATCGACCATTGGTCGCGTCATTTACTGCTGCCTCTACAAAGAGCAAATCGATGGGGCCATATTGAAGCACATCTTTGCGGAGTCGAAAAGCACCTGGTGTTGAACCCATGGATGGGATACCGGCATTGATGAATTGGAATTTTTTAGTGGGAAATTTCGTCTCGAAAAAAGTCTGGAGGGAATCCCGCCAACCACCTCCATACGTGATCGACCCTCCTAGGAAGGCTATGCGCACCAGCTCAGCATCGGATTTATGCAAAATCGATTGATTCCACCTATCGCGATAATTAATCGAGGGTAAACATAGCTCAAGTTCCTCGGGTCTGATCAGGTCAGGATCTGTGTGATTCAAAATAAATCGTATGATGGGCCGGGGATCATCCAGACTGTGGGGATGATGACCAACACCTGCCTTCAAAATAATCTCCATTTTGGCTCCATGTGCTCGAAGTACTCGATCTAACCTTCCCGTATTTTCTTCGTATGGTACAATGGAGTCGGCCGCTCCGCAAATGTGCAACAAGGGTATGTTGGCCTCTGCCAAGGCCATCGCCCGGTCGATCGGCCCACCATTAAATTTGTCATGCTCCTCCAACCCGTAAGCTAACTTGCATTTTTCCCAATCAGCTGGTGAGCCCCTACTCTTGCCAAATCCACCGGGCCAGCTGTAGATATCCAATACTGGTGCGTCTGCATAAATACAGGATACTAGATCCGGATGGGCCAATGCCCAATGATAGGCCATCAAACCTCCCCGACTAAATCCTTCTAAAACTGGCCTTTGATTGAGTTGAAAGTTACGAACTAGATGGGCATAGAATTCATCGCCAATTTCTATGGCACGTGGACTGCCATATAAGTCAGTCAGGTCGATCCAAGCAACCGCAAATCCACGATGTAACAAGGCGAGATCGGTTTGTGGCTCATGACCCCAAAATCGCACTCGCCAAATCCAATGCCTTTGCTCATTAAATTGCCTCGGCAGTACCAACCGAGCATTTTGGCCTGCTATGGTAAACTCAAGCATTTGATGCCCGTGCCACACATCGGTTTCTTGGCCTGTTGCATACGCAAACCAAAATAAAAGCAGTATCGCAATACTACCTGATTTTCTCTCCGAGAAATGGCTCAAGCAGTACCCCATAGGTCCTCCAAGGTATAGGGTGAACCCGGCATGGCCCAAAATGAACCATCTATAAATCGATAATTTCGATCCAACTTTGCCAATCGATCCATGCTTTCGCAAGCCAATTCCAGATCACCAGCTCGAAAATTCTGGAACAAGCGATCTGGGTTGGCAGATTTGGGGATGACCGCAGTGCCGCGACAAATGGCCCATGCAATCAAGATTTGAGCGGGGCTAACTCCGTATTGAGCGGCTATATCTAGTACCTCTGGATGCTCCATCAGCATTGGTTCATCATCTTGGATTAGACGGGCAGGCCGATCCTTTGAACCAAGAGGAGAGTAGGCCGTAAGGATTATCCTTTCACGATCACAAAATGATAGTAACTCCTTTTGTTGCAAAAATGGATGTGCTTCAACTTGATTTACTAAGGGTCTAATTCGACAATACTCAAGCAGTTCCTGGATGGTCTCCTCCTTAAAATTGGATATTCCAATATATTTGGCCAAGCCTTGATCTACGCAAGACTCCAATGCCATCCAAGTCTCCTTGATGGGAACTTCGTCCAGCGAAACTAGGTCTTCTGCTTTCGAAGGAAATTCGACCTCCCGCTTGATGGCCACTGGCCAATGTATCAAATACAGATCAAGGTAATCAATTTGTAGGTCGTCTAACGTCTGTTGTAAACTTGGTTGAACATCATCGGTACGATGTGCATTACACCATAATTTTGAAGTAATCCATAATTCATCCCGCGCTACGTCTCCAGCTGAGATGGCATCGGATAATGCCTGTCCAATTTCGGCCTCGTTGCCGTAGCGCGCGGCACAATCAATATGTCGATACCCGATCCGAATGGCTTCTCTAATTGCTTTATAAGCAGCACCATCATCGGATTTCCAAGTTCCCAAACCCAATCTTGGTATCCGGTCACCACTTGGCAGTATAAAATATTTCATCATCGCTCTATTGTCTGAGTAACATACAAATTTTCACGCTCTTTGTAACAAGATTACCATCTCCTGTAGCCAAGTATAAAAAGGCTGCTTTTAATTGAAGGGTGTGCACAATATTGCCATTAAATTAGCGCTCTAATAGATAGACGGCGGGCTCCCCTATTTTTTCCGATACACATTTGAGACAGTGATTAGTCCCTTCCGAAAAATCTCAGTTATGTATCGAAAGAAATTGCACTTCTGCGCTAGTATGCTATTCTTTATTTCATCGATCGTAAATGCGCACGTCGGTCTTGACTATCCATCTGGTGGTGAGGTATTTTCTCCAGGGACTACCGTCGGTATTTTATGGACGGAACTTGTGCCGCACGACACTGAAAATTGGGACCTCTTTTACTCATCCGATGGGGGTACGACCTGGGATACAATTATGATGGATATACCTTACGATACTACCATGCATCATTGGACGGTGCCACCAGAAATCACGACGCAGGGATTGGTCAGGGTAAGACAAGATAATCCAGGTCAGGACTATGAGTCAACCAGTGGAGTATTTACCGTTGAAATTTTTCTCGCCGTCGAATTAACAGATTTTGATGTAGCTCGAGTTGGCGATGAAGTACAAATTAACTGGCAAACGAATACTGAAACAGGTAATGAATGGTTCGAAATTGAAAAGGGATTTAACCCTCTTCATTTCTCAGTTCTTGAAAGACTAGCTGGAGCAGGTTATTCCTCGGTGCCTTTAAGGTATCATTTTATCGATTCAGCATTTCGACCAGGCACCATTTACTATCGAATTAAATCCATAAGCTCTGATGGTAAAGCGGACTACTCAAAGGTAAAATCAATTCTAATTGAGGCTGAATCGGCGATCAGTCCAAATCCAACCGATGGTATGGCTTGGATTACAAATCCGAAATCCACCCATTGGCAATTGCTGAATTTTATGGGCCAAACTGTTTTAGAAATTATTTGTGACACACCTGTTCAGAATTCCAATCCCTGCTTAATAAATCTCAGCGCTTTCGCACCGGGCATATATTTTTTACGGAGCCACAGCCATCCGGCTATCAGCTATCCCATCATTAAATGGTAGTATTTCATCGATTTAGGATTCGTTGAATGCGTGATGGTTTTAGAATATTTATCGGATATAGCAAAAGATCTATTGTGAACTTATACGCCATTTATTTTTTCTACGCTTGGGCTACTAAATTCGAATAGCAAATCAAACCATGCACTCATACACGTTTGCATGGTAGCAGATTTGTGATAAATAAATGACATACATAAAACAAGAAAGATAAGACACTACTGATTCGTAAATGCAATCGAAATTGAGTTAACCGAAGGTGTGCGGAAAACCCACTATCATTGCGTAGTGGGTCATGGTACGAAGGAGAGCTAATAAAAAAGGAGAGACTCACCTAAACAGCAAGTCCCTCCATCGATTCCTAATTCATCTCATGGCCTGTTTCATCACGAAATAGGCCATCGTTAATATTTATTAATTCTTCAATTTTGAAGGAGGCATTATTACTCTATCAATAATATGTACAACTCCATTAGAAGCTTGGACATCAGCGGTTGTTACCGTGGCTTCATTAATCGATATTCCGGCATCCGCAACGACCACATCTACTTCCTCACCCTGCACGGTGGCAGATTTTCCATCAGTCATATCACCAGCGAGCATTTGGCCACTAATTACGTGGTATGACAAGATTTTAACTAGTTCATCCTTATTTTCCGGCAACATCAAGGATTCTAATGTTCCATCAGGCAATGCTGCAAAAGCATCGTTGGAAGGAGCAAAAACAGTGAAAGGTCCATCTCCCTGCAAGGTCTCTGTTAAACCCGAGGCTTCGAGGGCAGAAACTAGGGTTGATAGATCTTCTTGGCCGGAGGCTAATTCCACAATATTTTGTGCGGTGACACTAAAGGCTAAACCGACACACAGACAAATAGCTGCAAATAAACGCTTCATAATAAAAATGTTGTTTAGGTTATATTAAAATTAAATTAAGCCGCATTGGATAGCAGGTGGTATTAGTACCACGACTTACTATAAACTATTTAGCTCTGGAAGGTTCGTAAGAAAGTATGAAAATAGCCTCGGTGTGTGATCGTCCGGATTGCGATCGTGACATTATAACGGTCGATTTTCGAACTTCTTATTTTGTGAAGCGTTAATTTTCAATTTTAACATTTGAGCGGCTAGAACAGCTCTAGCTCGGTGAATTACTTCGCAGAATCCCGGAAATCAATCCATTCTTTGACCAGCGATTTGAGTGCCTCCTCTTTGGCTGAGATGTCCGATGAATCTTCAAAACGAGCGACACGGGCCTCTTTGCCATCTCCTGACAAAAGCCCAGAGGAATTGGGCAACTGAGCACCTTTGTGGAACATTAAGCTCACAAATTTCTTGGCATTCATAAAGAAAGATGCCATGTTGCCTTTATACATAAAGGTCGGGCTGCTCCATTTGATGCATTCTTCCATTCGTGGATCTGCGTCAAGTATTATTTTTCTCACTTGTTCGATCTCAGCCGTTAGTGGATGACTTTTCTCTTGGAGAAATTTGTCTACTTCTTTTTTGCCTGTACTCATAATTCGGTCCAACTAGTCGACCTAAAATAATAAAAGCGACTCAACATCCTTGAATCGCTTTTCTTTAAGATCTGATGGTAGGTCTCACTATTGTGCTTTGCGGGCTTTGATGCCACACCCGATGGCTTTGGTTGTCAGTGGATCAGGGTCTTGACCCTCTTCAATAGCAGCGATCGCATTGCTCACGAAGTTTACCTTCACCTCTGCAGCACTTTGAGGATTGTCGTCAATGGCACCGATGTAGCGCACTTTCATCTGGTTATCCACCACAAAGGCGTGTGGAGTTCTCGTGGCTCCAAACTTGGGGAACACGGTCTGTTCAGCGTCAAAGACATAGGGAAAGGTATATTCCTTTTCGGACGCTCTGTTTCGCATGGCTTCAAAACTGTCGCCCGGCTTCATGGTCGGATCATTAGGATTGATGGCCAATACCGGATAGCCTTTGCTTTTATATTCATTTTGGAGTTCGATGATCCTTTGCTCATACAATTGTGCATAGGGGCAGGTATTGCAGGTGAAGATGACAATGGCGCCACTTTCAGCATATTCGCTAAATTGAATCCAAGAACCATCGACATTCTCGAGCCTAAAATCTTCCACCGTATCTCCGATGGCATATCCAACAGCTGGTGTCAGACTGGTAAACGATTGTATGAGGGCCATCAAACCCATCAG
The DNA here is from genome assembly GCA_965223215.1 of Saprospiraceae bacterium. Taxonomy (GTDB): domain Bacteria; phylum Bacteroidota; class Bacteroidia; order Chitinophagales; family Saprospiraceae; genus JABDMH01. The sequence continues at coordinate 4,242,106 of CBDCVZ010000010.1, forward strand.
TGTAGCAACAAAAAATAATTTTTTCATGATTTAAATTTTGTAAAAGGATTGAACGATTTGTCGTAATTCTTCATAATCTTCAAATGATTGTTCATAAAGCTTTCGATGGGTACCCTGATAAATCAATGTGGCCGGTAGCGATCCCGACCATGCAGGATCAACTAAATCGATCCATCCATTCGGATTGGGTGCATCGAGATAGATGACCTCCGACAGCACATTTCGGTCCGCTAGGAACGGGACGAGCTTTGATTCCAGTTGATTCTTAAAATCAAGGGAGACTAAAAGCACTCTGACGGGCATCGTACTCATCTCGCTAGTCAGTCGGTCAAAGAAAGGGAGTTCCTTTACACATGGAGCACACCAGGTCGCCCAAAAATTAAGTACATAAGTCGTGTCAGAGTTGAAATGCAAGTAGGGCTCAAACTCTTCAAATGACAAGATCTCGATGGTCTCACTAGTTTGACCTCTAGCTGACCCTAAAAGGCTGATAAACAGTAAAAAAGGTGTTATTCGATGCATGTAGTAGCACATGTGGTGAGGCCCCATTGAGGTGACCTCATTTAAGCTATAACGTAACTCTACTTAGTTTAATTTGTAAGGGATTCCAATTTTTTCAATTTCCCGCACAAATACACCATCGACTTGAATCTTACGCTTTTCAGCCATAAACTGTAACTGTACATCTCGGTCTTGATCGTAAACCACCATGCGCAAAGGATGTTTACCCTTGTGTTGAAGACAGATTTCGTCCAATGATTTGATAAAATCTGGTGTGATGCTCTTTACCGGCAATTTTAACGTAATTGATTTGGTCAATTCTTGCCCGACACTGGAGAGTAACTTGATCAGAAGGGGGTTGAAAAACACTTCATCTGATTGATAACGAGACTTGAAGACACCTTCCACATAGATCACCTGACCCACTTCGATAAATCCCTTATGCTTTTGGTAGATATCATGACTGAGGTACATCTCCACCGAACCATTGTAATCTTGCAGAGTAAACCGACAGTAACCATTGCCGCGTTTATTAACCCCATGCATCGCAGCGGTGATGATACCGGCAATCTTTAGTTGTCGGCCATTTGCCTTGACACGATCAAAATGAATTAGTTCGCAATTGACAAAATTTTCTAGCTCTAGCTTGTAGGCATCCAATGGATGGCCACTTACATAAATTCCGATGATTTCCTTTTCCAGGGTGAGCTTGTGCATGCTGGGCCAGGGTTCGCAAACAGGAGCTTTGGGTTCTTGCACCAGTACTTCGTCCGAATCACCAAAGAGGCTGGTGGCACTTTCGGCCTTTTGCTCCTGGTAGGCGTTGCCATACCTCAGTCCATGTTCAATAAAAGTGTCGTACTTATCAGAGGGTGCAAAATATTGGGCTCGATGAAATTCACTAAAGCAGTCAAGAGCACCGCCTTTGATCATGTTTTCAAAGGCCTTCTTATTTAGGGTGCGAAGGGGTAGGCGACGCAACATGTCGAAATAGGACTGAAAGGGACCTTTTTCACTGCGATTGGCAATGAGGGCTTCTACCGCAGCTCCACCCACATTCTTCATAGCCGACAGACCAATCCGGATTTGTCCCTTCTCGTTGACACTAAAATTAATGTCACTCTCATTCACATCGGGTATCAGCACATCTAGGGAGAGCTTCTTGCACTCACGCAAGAAGAAATTGAGCTTGGTGATGTCAGATTTGTTGTGGGTCAACACCGACGCCATGAATTCCGCTGGATAATGAGCCTTTAGGTATGCGGTCTGGAAGGCAATAAAGGCGTAGCAGGTAGAATGCGATTTGTTGAATGCGTATGACGCGAAAGCTTGCCAGTCACTCCAAATCTTATCGACCGCTTCTTTGGGATGACCGTTGTCAAGGCATCCTTGCAGAAATTTGGGGTAGAGCTCATCAATAATCTTTTTCTTTTTCTTCCCCATCCCCTTACGCAAGGCATCTGCCTGACCCTTGGTAAAGCCCGCAAGTTTTTGTGACAAGAGCATGACCTGCTCTTGATACACAGTGATTCCATACGTTTCAGCGAGAATCTCCTCCATCACTGGAAGGTCATATTGAATTTTCTCCCTGCCATGTTTACGTGCAATAAAATTGGGAATATACTGCAAGGGACCTGGACGGTAGAGTGCATTCATCGCAATGAGATCCTCAAACTTATTGGGTTTCAGATTGATGAGATGCTTGCGCATGCCGGGTGACTCATATTGAAATATACCGATGGTGTCTCCCCGTTGAAACAATTCGAATGTAAGTGTATCATCCAACGGTACTTGGTCCGGATCGATTTCGATGCCGTGCCGTTGCTTAATGATTGCAAGAGCATCCTTCACGATGCTTAGGGTTTTCAGTCCAAGAAAGTCCATCTTGAGGAGACCGGCATCCTCAACCACACTGTTATCAAACTGAGTGACCAGGAGGTCAGCATCTTTGGCTGTTGCTACCGGAATATAATCGCGAATGTCTCCCGGTGTGATGATCACACCACAAGCGTGAATGCCCGTGTTGCGAATATTCCCCTCTAGTTCCTTGGCTGTACGCAAGGTCTCTCCCACCAAATCATCTTGCTTGGACATTTCGATGATTTTCTCCGCACGCTCAATATCTTCAGCATTTAGTATGGACTTTAATTTTGGATGTATACCACCTTTGGCCAATACTTGTTGGAGGCTAGCTCCCAGCTGCTGTGGAAAGGTTTTGGAGATGCGATCCACCTCTTTTAGTTCTAGATCGAGCACCCTGCCAACGTCACGTATCGACATTTTCGCGGCCATCGATCCATAGGTGATGATTTGAGCTACTTGATTGCGGCCGTACTTTTCTACGACATAATCGATCACTTTTGACCTTCCCTCATCATCAAAATCAATATCGATATCCGGCATTGAAATCCGCTCGGGATTTAAGAACCGTTCAAAAAGTAGATCATAGGCGATGGGGTCAATATTTGTGATTCCCAGGCAATACGCCACTGCAGAACCCGCGGCCGATCCGCGACCTGGCCCCACGCTAACTCCCATGTCACGGGCCGTGGTGGTAAGATCTTGGACGATCAAGAAGTAACCCGGATAGCCAGACTGCTTGATTACACTGAGCTCAAACAGTAGGCGCTCCTCTATCTCTGGAGTAATATTGCCATATCGTTTCTTTGCCCCAACGAAAGCCAAGTGTTTGAGGTAATCATCTTGGGTCTTAAAACCCTCCGGCAGCGGAAATGCTGGCAACAAGATGTCTCGGGCCAGATCCAGGGTTTGCACTTTATCATAAATCTCCAAGGTCGTGTCAAGCGCCTGGGGCAGATCGGCAAAGAGCGTGTTCATCTCCTGCTTGGTCTTAAAATAGAAATCGCTACTGCTGAATTTGAAGCGACCTTCCGCATCTAACTTACTACCCGTATTGATACAGAGCAAAATGTCATGTGCCTTCCAATCCTCCTCTTCCACATAGTGTGAGTCATTGGTTGCAATGACCTTCACCTGGTGTTTTTTGGCAAAACCGAGCAGGGTTTGATTAATATCTTCCTGGCTGGTACCTGTGCCATCAATGTCCTCCAGTCCTCGGTGTCTTTGCAACTCGATGTAGTAGTCCTCACCAAAAAGATCAAGCCACCATTTCAGAAGTTGCTCAGCTTGATCAAGTTTTCCGTTTAGAATGGCCTGTGGTATTTCGGCGGCCAAACAACAGCTACTGGCAATCAGACCCTCGGAATATTGCACAAGCAATTCTTTGTCAATCCGTGGATACTCACCGTAGATCCCTTCAATAAATCCCAGTGAGCATAGCTTCGATAGGTTTCGATATCCTACTTCATTCTTGGCCAATAAAAGTTGGTGATACCGTTTATCTCGCTCACCCAATTTGCGCGAAAAGGACTTCTTATGCCGATCCTCCACCAGATAAAATTCACAACCTACAATGGGTTTTAGGTTGCGCTTATTGGCTTCATTGACAAACTTAAAGGCACCATACATATTGCCGTGATCTGTCAATGCTACTCCAACCTGTTGATCACCCACGGCCTTATCCATCAGGGTTTCAATGCGCGAGGCTCCATCCAGCAAAGAATATTGGGTATGACTGTGTAAGTGAAGAAAATCAGGCATGAGTCAGGATTGAATCATGAAGGTACGATTCGTTGGTCTTGAAATAAAACATGACGAATGTTTTCATATGAAAAGAAACAATTGTGTAACTTAATTACTTTAATAATCATCGGATGTTCCAGCCATATTTGCGATACAACAGGCTTTGGACGATGCCCCGACCAAGCATGAATAGGAGAAGTGCCAGCCACAGACCGTGATTTCCGTAGGGCTCCCTGAGTAGATAGTGAACCACTAAAAAGAGAAGCAGCGATACCAACATGGCATTACGCATGGTCCTCGAAGCTGTCAAACCGATGTAGATCCCATCCCAAATGTAGCAAAGGAACCCAGCCAACGGAAAGAGCACCATGTACACCAGAAATGGTTTACCCGCTTCTACAACACTAAGATCCGAAGTGAAGAGGTGTAAGATCCTGGTACCAGCACCCGCATAAACAAGTGAAAAAAGTAAACCAAAGGCAAAACCCCAGTAGAGACAATATTTAATCATTTCATTCACCTTTTGTTCACTTGCTTGCCCCTTATATTTGCCAACTAAACTCTCCGCTGCAAACGCAAATCCATCAATACCATATGACATCCAGTTTACCATCTGTAGTAAAATCACGTTGACCGCTAAAATAAGGGTTCCAGCCGCGGAAGACTGGCTGTAAAAAAAACCAAATGCAAAGGTGAGTGATAATGTGCGGATGAAAAGGTCGAGGTTGACTTGGAAAAACTGTTTGAAGCCATCCAGCTCCTGCAAAACCCGAAATGTGAAAGTCCTAACCAGCGGTCGGTACTTCTTGATCAAAAGTAAGATTCCGGCCATGAATCCAACATACTGAGCAGCCACCGTACCCCAGGCTGCACCAGCAATACCCATTTGAAAATGGACGATCAAAACATAACTCAGGCATATGTTGGTGAGGTTGATAAGCAGTGTCAAGTAGAGGGGATATAATGCGTTTTGCATACCAAAAAACCAACCTAACAGCACATAAGAGGCAAGCGTAGCGGGAGCAGCCCAAATACGGATGCCAAAGTAGATCCGTACTAGATCAACCTGACTTGGGTCGACCTGAAACAGGGTGATTCCCAACCGTTCAATGGGAACTTGACCGAGGAGTAAAAGCGTGGCGATGGACAGTGCCACCAGCATGGTTCGACTAAAATTATGGCTGATTTGCACCTGATCTTTCGCCCCATAGGCCTGGGCGGTAAGTCCGGTGGTGCCCATACGAAGAAAGCCAAAATTCCAATAAATGAAATTAAACAACATGGATCCAATGCCAACCGCACCTAGATGCAGGGCGGAAAGGTGTCCCATCAATGCAGTATCAACGGTGCTCAGTAACGGCACGGATACATTGCTCACAATGTTGGGAATGGCCAAACGAAGTATTTCTCGATTTTTTCGCATTCGACGCCAAAGGTAAGATCGAATTCCCGATTCAAATAACAATAGAGACCAGGTGGTCAATGGGTTCAAATTTGGCTTGCTTGATCTGGTAATACTCAGAAAGGCAACCAGATAGATATCTTTATTGAATCTGATATGTATCTTGAATTATTAAATTTACCTTTGGCTGGAGGTTTCACAATCATGACTCCATCATCCAATCAAATTTTTAAGCTGAATTGATCGTTAATTGCCTATGATTTGGAGAAATCTCGGCCTTATTGCCCTTTTTCTAATTGGATGTCTGTTGTTGACCATGCTTTGGTTGCGTTTCTATACTCATCATGGCCAGTCCCTCGTTTTGCCCGATTACACAGATCAAGATCTGGCTTCAGCTACCACTGATGCAAACAGTCGAACATTTGAGATCATCGTAATTGATTCTGTACATATTGTTGGAAAGGATGGAGGCATCATCATCAACCAAAATCCTCCCCCCAACAGCCAAGTGAAACAAAAACGCAAGATCTACGTGACCGTCACAAAGCATGAAGCCGTGCAAATTCCAGTGAGGAGATTGCCTGTGCTGTACGGCAAGAGCTACGACCGAAAGCGGCGAGAGCTGAAGCAAGGATTCGAAATCAACACGAAGGTGGTAGGCAAGAAATTTGACGCTGGGGCACCAGACCATATACTCGAAGTCTCTTACAATGGCGAAACCATAATCAACAGCAATCGCAGAAAAGATAATGTACAAATTCCAAAGGGTGCAACGTTAGAAATGATACTATCGAAATCTACCGGAGGATCTTTGACCATGCCAGATTTGGAATGCAAAAGCTATGATGAGGCAGTTTTTCAACTGCAAGCACTCCAGCTAGCTGTTGCCGATGCGGTATTACCCACCAATATGCAAAGTGCGAGTGATGGCTTTGTCTGGAAGCAAGAACCCCTCGCTGAGTCGCGGGTATATACGGGAGACACCATCACGCTATTTTTATCAGCAGAACCACCCGCTGGTTGTAACTAATCCACAAGACTACGAACACATGACCAGCAGATTGCGAGCATTCTTGGTTAGTTTTATTTGGATTCTCATTATTGCGAATGCCAAGGCACAGATAGATTTGGTGCCACTTCGCTATAATCCTGAGATTTTTCAACCGTCTAGCCACGCAAGGACTTTGCAGCAGGATGTCTTAAAACTATATGTACCTGAGAACGCCACCGTTGCCTATTGTACATTTGACCGGCTGATCAGTGAAAAAGTAGATTCTGTAGCCCTCGACACCTGCAACGTACTAAGTTATGGTGCGGCCAGTTTGGATGAATGTTTGACGTACACCAGTTTGGGAGGATTGGGAACCGATATCCTTTGTCTCAAGGTTTGCGATAGCAATGAGGTCTGTACAGAGTTTAATGTCAAAATCACCGTCGGAGCCACCATATCTCAACCCATCATTGATGATTTTGCCTACGCTGGTCCTAATCCAGATACCTCCACCTGGTTGGACCAGGACGTTTACATCAATGATGCATTGGCATTCGAACCATACTCCATTGGTGTAGCCACCTTCGATGGTCTGAATGATCGCGGTTCACCCTACTCAGGTGGTTCGGGATTTGCTGATGCGCTGACTTCGGCCTTCATAGATTTGTCGTCAACCTTTGAACCCATGTACTTAAGTTTCTTCATCCAACCAAAGGGACTTGGACTGATTCCCAAAATCAGGGATTCGTTGGTTGTCGACTTTCGTACACCAACAGGCCACTGGAGGCGAGTCTGGGCTCATGAGGGTTTGCCTAATGGGTTTTCACCCATCGATGCGCCTCCACCATTCGCATATCACAGGATTCCAATTGAGGAGGAACTCATGCATGAAACCTTTCAATTCCGCTTTCGCAACAAGGCCAAAAACGAGGGCTTGCAAGAACTATGGCATTTAGATTATGTGCGACTTGGCAATGATGACATTACCAAGGAGGTATTCAGGGATATTGCCTTTACCAAGCCTCCCAAAGCTGTACTTTCTCCCTACACCAGCATGCCTTCAAGTCACTTTATCGCTGAAGAAGTGCGACCGAGGGTGATCAGCTCAGTACGAAACCTCGACCAATTCAATGTGGGGATGAACGATCCTACAGTCAGGTACTCCCATGAATCTAGGGAACTCATGTCGCGAACCTTTATCGAACCTGTTTCAGAGTGGACGCTGGCACCTGGCACCATCTCCTTTGATTTTGATTTGAACGATGGTGGATCTTCCAATTATCAGAAACTGCAGGAGGAGTTACTGCAAGTAATTGTCCCGGGTGCGCAAACTTCAGTGCAGTCCACCTTGACTTTCAATCGAGGGGATGAAATTATTGGGGCCATGGCCAATAACACGGTGACCAACAACACCATATTTTCAAATTACTTCGCCTACGATGATGGGACCGCGGAATCTGCCATCATTGATCGGGGTACCACTGGACAACGCACGACGCTTGCCGTTGAATATCACACCAATGTAGAAGATCAACTGCAAGGTGTTCAGATAATGTTTCCACACATTGAGGGTGATATTACTTCGCAAAGATTCAACTTAAAGGTATGGATTGATAGCTTGGATGACAATCCAGAATACGAGGCCACATTTCTAAAACCTTATTATCCGGATGCTTTTTTTGACACCCTGCAGGGATACACCACCTATGACTTGAGAGATACCGCAGATGAAAAAATCAGTATAAATCTACCCATCGGAAAATTTTACATTGGGTGGGAACAAGTGGATCTGTCGGGTCTGAAGATATCCGTTGGCTATGATCTAAACTCTCCCGAAGGCAGTGAATTCTTTTATTTCAACGCTGGTGATATCTGGACAAAAGTTGGAAACTCGGGTCTGCTAAGACCGGGAGCTCTCATGATTCGACCAATAGTCGGTAACGAACCTGCCATTGCTACCCAAACCCGCAGTTTATCACCCCGTAAAACAATACTGTATCCCAATCCCACCGCTGGTGTGCTGCAATTTCTTGAGCCCGAGGCCAACATGAAAAGCTGGCAACTTGAAATCTTTGATTCGGCAGGTCGGCGCTTGGAGCGTACCGTTCTCAAAAAGGAAATTGATATTTCTGACCATCAGCCTGGTACCTACTTCTTTCGAATGACCAATGCTGGAAGCGAAGAAGTTTATTTCGCAAAGGTGATCTTAATGAAATGAAAAATCGGAGAGACACAGCGGCGTGAAAAAGTAGACCCACCACAGAGTTAACCTCGATTGAAACCCACCCACATAATTTTACCTTTATACTACTAAAGTTGCACTAAATGAATATTTCAGTAACTGAACTTAAAGCAAAATTGGATGCAAAGGAGGATTTTATTTTGATTGATGTGCGTGAACCTCATGAGCATGCAGAATTCAATGTGGGTGGTCAGTTAATTCCAGTTGGTGAGATCCCGCACGCCCTTGAGCAATTAACCGAACACAAAGACGACGAAATCGTATTGTATTGTAGGTCTGGAAACCGGAGTGGCATGGCACAGCAATTCTTACACCAATACGGGTTTACAAAAGTACTGAATTTGACTGGTGGAATGTTGGCTTGGCAGGAAACCTATCCGTAATATTTACGTGGTGATTGTACTACCAGAAACTAAAATTTGTTTTTCCACATCATGGATTCGACCGGTTTGATGGTTCGCTGGTTGTACTTGGCATTTTGCTTTAGGTTGTAGTAGTTCTCGATCTCGCCTTCCACCGTGAAGTAGATGAGCTGCCCAATGGGCATGCCCGCATAAACTCTCACCGGCTTGACACAGGAGATTTCCAGTGTCCATGTATTGCAAAATCCAACATCGCCCTTGCCCGCCGTAGCATGAATATCGATGCCCAAACGGCCAATACTCGATTTGCCTTCCAAAAAAGGTACTGCTGCATGGGTCTCAGTGTACTCTTGGGTTACACCCAGATAGAGTTCCCCGGGTTGCAAGACCAACCCCTCGTCAGGTATGACCAACTCTCTAATTTGATTGTGTTGTTTGGCATCTAGCACTTTCTCCACGTAGACTGCTAAAAACCTACCTAGATGAACATCATAAGAGTTTGTACCCAAGTGCTGCCGATCAAATGGCTCAATGACAATTTTTCCGCTGGCAATCTGATCGAGAATTTTCTTATCTGAAAGAATCATTGAACAATGGTGATTTGGCGGCCAAAGATAGCGATTGCACGATATCTAATAAGTTGTTCATTTCACGCGGGCAAGCAGCGTATTTAGATGCCACACTATGATGCTGCGATCGTCACTGGCCGAGATCAGAAGCTGACCATCCTTGGACCAACACAAATCATTGACCGAGTTGATGTGACCTTTGGATTTTTGAGCGTCAAGTGTCTTCAACAATTGAAAGCTTGCCATCTCCCAGATGCGTATCGTTTTATCCCGGCTGGCAGTGGCGAAAACATGTCTCTCCGGGTGAATGGCTATAGAATTTATGGTATACCAATGGGCGGCAAGATCCTGTACTAGTGCAAACCCTTCAAACACACTCCACGACTTCAAATGGGCATCGCGACCACCTGAAAGCAGATAGTCACCATCTTTTGAAAAAGCGACGGTGAAAACTGAATTTGCATGAGCAGCTTCAATAGACTCAAGAATCTTCCAGCTTCCGACATGCAACACATAGATATTGCCGTCACTGGAGCCAACCGCAAGCATCTGCTGATCTGGTGATAGCGCCAAGGCCCGCAGTCTTTGTTGGCTGAGGTGGACGGATTCCTTGAGCGATGGCTTCTGCCAGTCCCAAATCGAGAGTTTTCCATCTCCTCCTGCAACGAGCAATTGATCCTGGACACGAGCAAAATCAAAGATCCCCTGCTGGTGATAGGTGAAATTTTTGACTTGATCAGAAAAATCAGTGTCGATGAAGTAAAGCTGACCACTCATGGTACCAGCAACCATCAAGGAAGATCCGTCTAGCTTATGCAACGCAAAGACCTGATCCGCTGCCTCGGCAACCAGTTTGCCGTCCGTACCCGCTTCAAGATTCCACTCAGCGATCCAACCATCTCCCGCTCCCGAATAAAATTGCGTATTACCTGTGGCCTGTAACGCATATACCGATCCATTATGCCCGGTCAACTTCGTAGATGTAACACCTTCCATAACTTACCAGTAAGATAATAAAGGGTACCAACTCGCCTGAATTTGGATTGTACCCTTCGATCTTACCCAACGTAAGCTTGAATAAGCTGCAAAATTACTTTGTGATCAATCGCTTGGATACAAAGCTCGTTGATATTATACATTATCTTTATATAATGAGAATCCTTTTTAGCTGTGCCACTCTATAGAAAGAACCGTGTAGATCAGGCGGGTATTCTCGGCATCTGGAAGATTGAAGAAGATGATGGCTATTTTGAAAGGCTATTGGTTTTAAGCAGTGAGGAGCAAGAGCAGTTAAAGGAATTGAAAGCGAGAAGACGCACCGAATGGTTGGCTGCACGATTGATATTGCATATTCTGTCAGCCCGTGAGGAAAGGGGACGGCTGATAAAAGATGAATTTGGCAAACCCCACTGGTGCGACAGCAGTTATCAGATATCGATCAGTCATACACACGGCTATGCAGCCGCCATAGCTGCCAGGAAAAAAGTTGGGATAGACATACAAACACGGGTCGTGAAGATTACTAGACTAGCTTCTAAGTTTATGAGTGATCAGGAGATGGAAAATGTAGCACCCCACCGGGCCATAGATTATCTCCACATCTATTGGGGCATCAAAGAGAGCCTGTACAAGGCCTACGGCCGAAGATCAATCGACTATAAGAGGCATCTCCGGGTAGATCCCTTCAATTTCGAAGACCGATATACAACGGCATGGACGCTCAAAGAGGTAAAAGAGGAATACCGGGTGTATTTTGAGTTATTGAATGATTTTATACTTACATATGTTGTTAAAAAATAATCTAGTTCAAGCCATATTTGTGCTAGCTGTCATGGTTGGCAGCTGTCAATCGAAAATCGCTGAAAAGGAAGACCCAACCGTTGGGGAGGAATTGCCGGAAGATTTTATGGTCTTTTATCAAAAGTTCCATGATGATTCGACTTTTCAAATGCATCACATCATCTTTCCCTTATCTGGAATACCACCCAATAGGGATACCGTTGAGAACGCACGGGATTTTAAGTGGATGAAAGACACCTGGGTTTTACACCGGCCCTTTGATGGTGCGCTCTCTGGCTATGAGCGATCTTTTAGCAAGTTTGAAGAAGGTGTAATCATCGAAAACATTATTCAAAAACAAGTCGACGTGGGAATGGAAAGAAGGTTTGCAAAAATCGATGGTGAATGGCACCTAATCTATTATGCTGCGATGAACCAACTGAACTGAATCACCTCATCTAGTGGGCCTCTTTTGCTTGGGTGAAAAAAGTCAGGGAAATGCCTAAGATCATCAAAGTAAGTGCTCCGTAAAATGGATTGTCCAGATTATTAATATGCAGCACATCGAGCAGGTCTAGTAGACCTACTACTGCACCCACCAGAAAGAGCACCATCCCTAAAATTCGCAGCATTCTCATCATACCTCAAGGTTTGAAGGCTGCTCAAAAGTGTATCGTGATTGTCGCATCAACTCCTGTGGCATCGAAACAGAGGCCTTGCGTAATTCTGCTACTAAATCAAGTTCAGTTGGTTTCACTTCCCTTAAGGTTTGGTCACCGGTACAATTAAGATAACGTATTATTAATTAATATGTTCCCTTCTTGGCTGAAAAACAGAGAATTAGGCATGCAGATGGGGTAAGCTGCACGCTAGTACTGCACAGCCGGCCGCAAATAAGACCTAACGTAGTCTGATACACCTGCCTCCAAGGTCGTAAAAGTGCGTTGATAGCCTTGGCTTTGTAGCTTTTTCATGGGAGCTTGAGTGAAATATTGATAATTGTCACGAATATCGAGTGGTGTCTCAATAAATTCGATTGCACTCGGAAGATCCATGGCCGTGAAAGTATTGTTGACCAGGTCAAAAAACGCACGTGCCTGTCCTGTGCCAGCATTGTAAATGCCATTCACCGGCCTAGCTTGTAAACAAAACAGGAGGATGTCAACAATATCCTTCACATAGATGAAGTCTCGCATCTGTTGCCCATCGGCAATGCCCTGCTTATGCGATTTGAACAGTTTCATGCGTCCTGTCTTACGGATCTGATGAAAAGCGTGATAGACCACACTGGCCATTCTGCCTTTGTGATTTTCATTGGGGCCGTACACATTAAAAAATTTGAGGCCTACCCAGTGCGGAGGGGTCTCTTGCTGTTGTATGGCCCAGAGATCAAAGTCATTCTTTGAAATGCCATAAGGGTTGAGTGGCTTCAATTGGTTGATTAGATCGTGATCGTCGGCATAACCCTGTGATCCATCCCCATAGGTGGCTGCACTAGAAGCATAAGTCATTGGAATCCTTTTCTCAGCACAAACAGTCCAAAGCGCCTTACTATACTGTAGATTTAGCTGATCAAATACCTCTGTTTTCATTTCGGTCGTATCCGTACGCGCACCAAGGTGAAACAGGTAGTGAACCTTCTCATGGTTTTCTTGCAACCAAGTGATGAAGTAGTTTCTATGCACCACTCCAGCCAATCGTTTGGAATTTAAATTGCGAAGTTTGTCCTCCCTGCCAAATTCATCAACCGCTATGACATTGCTAAATCCCTGTTGATTTAATCCGGTGATCAAGCAGCTTCCAATAAATCCAGCAGCCCCAGTCACCACCAACATTATTTCGGATTTTGGTCTAGGTATGATTCGATCGGAGGACAAGTACAGATCAACGTGCGATCTCCATGGGCATTATTAACCCTTCTCACGGCTGGCCAGAATTTATGCCCCTCTTTCAGCCAAGAAATCGGAAAAGCTGCCTTTTCACGGCTATAGGGAAGTGTCCATGCATCATTCGTTAGGCACTCAATCGTATGCGGTGCATGCACCAGCACATTAGATTCTGCTGTATAGTCTCCTCGCATAACCTCTTCAATCTCCCTTTTGATTTCAATCATAACATCGCAAAACCTATCCAGCTCATTTAGGTCTTCACTCTCAGTAGGCTCTATCATCAATGTCCCGGCTACCGGGAATGATAGGGTGGGAGCATGAAATCCGTAGTCGATCAAGCGTTTTGCAATATCTTCTGCTTCGATGCCGCTGCTTTTAAATGGTCGTAAATCGAGAATCAACTCGTGGGCAGAGTGGCCATGCTTTCCGAGATACAGCACCTCATAGTGCATGCTCAATCGAGTGCGAAGATAATTTGCATTTAGGATGGCTATCTCAGTCGCACGCCTCAAACCCTGGGCTCCTAAAAGCTTGATATAGGCGTACGAAATGAGGAGAATACTGGCACTGCCGAAAGGTGCTGCTGCGACTGCGCGAACCTTTGATGACCTAAACTTCGACGAGTAGAGATGACTCGATAAGAATGGTGCCAACTTATCATTTACACAAATTGGACCCATGCCAGGTCCACCGCCTCCATGGGGAATGGCAAAAGTCTTGTGCAAATTAAGGTGACAAACATCCGCACCAATCATTGCAGGATTGGTCAATCCCACCTGTGCATTCATATTGGCACCATCCATGTAGACCAGCCCTCCCCCATTATGCACCATCTGACAGACCTCGACAATCTCCTCTTCAAAAACACCATGAGTAGACGGATAGGTGACCATTAGGGCTCCAAGTGATTCTGAGTGTTCCGAAATTTTGTTTTTAAGATCGGTCAGATCAATGTTTCCATCTTCATCGCAAGCGACAATGACCACCTGCATCCCAGCCATGACTGCACTGGCAGGATTGGTTCCGTGTGCAGAAGAGGGAATAAGGGTAACGTTTCTTTGCGTATCTCCACGTACCTGGTGATAAGCCCGGATGGCTAAAAGTCCGGCATATTCGCCTTGAGCTCCCGAATTGGGTTGCAAGGAGCAGGCCGTGAAACCAGTAATCTCACATAGGTCTGCCGCCAATTCGTCCAGGATCTCAAGGTAGCCTCGTACTTGGTTTTCTGGCACAAAGGGATGAATATTGGCAAAAATCTCCCAAGAAACCGGAATAAGCTGGGTGGCAGCATTCAACTTCATCGTACAGGAACCCAAGGGGATCATGGAATGTGTCAAAGACAAATCCTTGTTTTCGAGTTGTTTGATATAACGCACCAACTTGGTCTCCGTCTGGTGGTCATGAAATACCGGATGCATCAAATATTTAGAATGTCGCACCAGCTCATCGGGCAGTGCTGCCTTGTGCTCCGACAATTTTCCCTCGATTTCAAATGCCCCCAAGATCAAGTGCAGATCTTCATTGGTGGTTGTCTCGTCAAGAGAAATCTGAATTCCATCCTGGCGATAAAAGAAATTCAACTGAAGGTCTAGCGCTCGCTCCTTTATCTTGTCAATTTGAGTGCGGTTAAGTTTGATGTACACCGTGTCAAAGTGGAAGTCATGCGCTAACTCAAAGCCATTTTTCAACAGAAGGTTTGCCAAGCAAGCTGCTTTTCTAGCGATGCAATCGGCAATCTTGCGAAGCCCGTCTGGGCCGTGATAAACAGCATACATGCTGGCCATAATAGCCAGCAGTGCCTGAGCCGTACAAATATTTGAGGTCGCCTTTTCCCTCCGAATATGTTGCTCTCGGGTCTGAAGTGCCATACGCAAAGCGGGTCGACCGTCTGCATCGACAGAGACACCAATGATGCGGCCTGGTATCTGCCTCTTAAATTTCTCTCGAGTGGCAAAATAAGCAGCATGAGGCCCTCCATAGCCCATCGGCACTCCAAAACGCTGCGCGGTTCCAACCACCACATCTGCACCCCATTCGCCAGGTGGTTTTAGTAGGGTTAAGGCGAGGAGGTCGGCCGCTACAATTACAAAGACATCGTGTTCTTTGATCTTCTCAACAAAGCTTTGATAATCGGAAATCTGGCCTTCAGAAGTCGGATATTGAAGTAGCACGGCAAAAACTTCGTCCGTTGGGGTATAAGTTGACCAGTCTCCCTCCTCTATTTTGATGCCTAGTGGTTCTGCCCGAGTGTGGAGCACTTCTCGTGTTTGAGCAAAGACATTCCCATCGACAAATAGGGTATTGAACTCATTGCTGCCCCGTCGATTTTTTACACCATGAAACATGGTCATGGCCTCGGCAGCAGCCGTGGCTTCATCGAGGAGAGATGCATTTGCGATGGGCAAACCGGTCAAATCACTTATCACTGTTTGAAAGTTCAACAATGCCTCCAATCGACCCTGCGAGATTTCGGCTTGGTAGGGAGTGTATTGCGTGTACCAACCTGGATTTTGAAATACATTGCGCAATATGGGCGCAGGCGTTATCGTACCGTAATAACCCTGTCCAATATAAGAACGGAAATAGTCATTTTGTACCGCCTTCTCTCGGAGATGACTGAGATAGGCTGACTCAGACATTGCCGAAGAGACTTGGAGATCTCTGACCTGACGAATGCTTTTAGGTATGGTCTGATCAATCAGGGTTTCGAGTGAATCAACGCCAATTTCTTCGAGCATGCGTAATCTCTGAGCCGGATCAGGCCCGACGTGGCGATCTAAAAAAGGTCTCACGATCTGATGAAAGTTTTAAGCTTAATCAATGCGGGCAAATATCTCACTTTTACATATATAAACGGTATACATTTATCCGTGATTTAGCCATCCTATAAAATGGCTTGATATTTCCAGATCAGCGAAGGAAGGCTTCCATCAGGGACTCCTTTTGAAGCCTCAATCAGGTATTGATTTTCACAGGGAAAATGCCTTTTTTACTTTGTCCACCATATCTAATTTTTCCCATGTAAATGTCTCAACCTCAACCAGTTTTGATTTACCATTGAGGCCTATATGTATCCGTTTTTTCCCGGGTTTCCGCCCCATATGGCCGTACGCTGCCGTTTCGAAATAGATTGGATTTTTCAACCCATAGCGCTTCACAATGGCTGCCGGACGCAAATCAAAGAGTTTGCTGAGTTTGGCTGCAATTTCGGCATCGCCTAAGTCGGGCTTGGTGCAGGTACCGTAGGTATTAACAAACAGTCCGACAGGCTGCGCTACTCCAATTGCATAAGCTACCTGCACGAGGCAGTTACTGGCCAAGCCGGCAGCAACAACATTTTTGGCAATGTGCCTTGTGGCGTAGGCAGCTGAGCGATCGACCTTAGATGGATCTTTACCAGAAAATGCCCCTCCTCCATGGGCACCCTTGCCACCGTAAGTGTCGACGATGATTTTTCTACCAGTTAGCCCCGTATCTCCATGGGGACCACCAATGACAAACTTGCCCGTTGGATTGACAAATAATTTGTATTTGTGATCGAAGAGTTTGCGCAATCTAGCCGGCAATTTTTTTAGGACAGCCGGGATTAAGATGGTTTCGATGTCTTTTTTGATAGTCCGCAACATCTTTGCTTCCGAGCTAAAGTCATCATGTTGGGTGGAAATGACGATCGTGTCAATGGCGATGGGACGATGATCATCGTCATACTTCACGGTCACCTGCGACTTGGCATCGGGTCTTAGGTAGGTCATCGTCTTTCCTTTCTTGCGGATGGCTGCTAGTTGGCGTAGCAATAAATGAGAAAGCTCTAATCCAAGCGGCATATAGCTCGGTGTCTCATTCGTAGCATAACCAAACATCATCCCTTGATCTCCTGCACCTTGCTCCTTCTGAGATCCTGTATTGACCCCTTGAGCAATGTCGGGCGATTGCTCGTGAATGGTCGAAATCACCCCACAGGAGTCAGCATCGAATTGATATTCTGATTTTGTGTAGCCAATCTTTTTGATCACCTCTCTTGCCGTTTTCTGCACGTCGATATAGGCGTTAGAAGTTACCTCGCCCGAAATGACCGTCAGGCCAGTGGTAACCAGTGTCTCACAGGCAACCCGCGAGTCTGGATCTTGGGCCAAAAAAGAGTCGAGGATGGCATCAGAAATCTGATCTGCCACCTTGTCGGGATGTCCTTCAGAAACGGACTCGGATGTGAACAAATAAGGCATATAGAAATTAGATTTTTATGAGAAGCTTACAATTGGCCGCAAAGTTAATTTTTTTCAGATCTTGAATTGGAATTGAGTGTAGGTATCTGCCTACGTTGCAAACCAAGGAGGGACGTATTCAAAAGGGAACAGTTCATGCATTCAACAGACCTTAGCTCCTAAGTTTAATTATACAATCCTCTCGGTACTGGATCACTTAATCTCACAATAAAGAAGTTCCTGCCCTTCGATCGCACCCTCTAGTACATCCCCAATTTGCACAGGACCAACTCCCGCAGGAGTACCAGTAAAAATAAAATCTCCGACCTGCAACATGAAATACTGAGATACAAATTCGATGATGTAGGCAAAATCAAAAATTAGGTCTGTGGTATTCCCCTCTTGTACAACTTCTCCATTTTTCTTCAAATCGAAATTGATGTCTTGAGGATCTAAATTTGAACTAGCGATAAATGGGCTTATTACAGCAGAATGATCGAACGCCTTGGCCAACTCCCAAGGATGCCCTTTTTCCTTTAAGGTTTGCTGGACATCACGTGCTGTAAAATCAATACCTAAAGCTATCTGGTCATAGTACGAATGGGCAAATTCGCGTGCAACATGTCGACCATTTTTACAAACCTTGAGCACGATCTCAGCCTCGTAGTGCAAATCTTTGGTAAAGGCAGGATAATAAAATGGCTTGCCATTCACCAAGAGGGCCGAGGCCGGTTTCATAAAAATGAGCGGAACTTTGGGAATCGGATTATTCAGTTCTTTGGCGTGCTCCCGATAATTTCGGCCAATGCAAATGATCTTCATGGCAGTCCTAAAATCGCACATTTAATAACCCAACCAAATCTTTGACCTCCTTTAAGGTCGTCTGAGCCATGGAACGAATCTGGGCAGAGGCAGTACGTATCTGCTCCTTCATCTCCTTCTTATTTGCCAATATTTCGGCTTTGCGCTGGCGAATGGGGTCACTAACCACAACCAATGCATCACCAACAACCTGCTTTAGTACGCCATATTGCAAATTACCAGCTTGATAATCTTCGAGTAGAGTTTCATAGGTACCATCCGATGACGATGCCTTAAGCAGCCCAAAGAGGTTTTCAACACCAGGGCTCATAGTGCCATCTTTAACCTCGCCCGTATCAGTGACGGCAGACTTAATTTGTTTGCGAATGCGTGCTGGATCGGCAAAGAGATCAATGTTGTGCTTGTCACCCAAACTAGCACTCATCTTGCGAGTTGGGTCAGCGGTAGACATTACTTTAGGTATTGGTGTAAACAGTGGCTCCGGTAACGCAAAAAATTCCTTACCCACCGTATGATTAAATCTTTGAGCAATATTTCGGGTAAGCTCCAAATGCTGTTCCTGATCCTTACCAACTGGCACATAGTCGGCGCGATAGATGAGGATATCAGCTGCCTGCAGAACGGGGTAGGTATAGAGTGCGCTGGAAATAAAGATATCTCTGGCAGACTCCTTTACTTGCTGACTCTTGTCTTTAAATTGGGTCATGCGGGATAGTTCGCCATAGCTGGCGACGGTATTGAAAATCCAGGATAATTCGGCGTGTTCTGGAATCAAGGATTGAATAAACACGGATTCAGGTTTTAGCCCACAGGCAACCAAATTGAAGGCAACCTCCCAGGTGGCAGGAATTAGCTTTTTGGTTTCGTACGGCATCGTCATCGCATGATAGTTGACTATACCATAGAGGCAGTGATATTGAGATTGTAAAGCCTCCCAATTTTGAATGGCTCCAAAATAACGGCCAAAGTGGACATTTCCAGTCGGCTGTATGCAGGATAAGACGGTCTTTTTATGCATGAAAAATGACAGAATTACGGTTGCGGAACAAATGCAATGGTTGATATTTCGACATTAACGAATTTTGGCAGGTTGGTCACTTCCACCAGTTCTCTTGCGGGTGCATTGGCATCCTCAAAATACCGGCCATAGACTGCATTAATTCGACCATACATCTCCATGTCTTTTACAAATACCGAACACTTTATGACGTGTTCGAATCCAGTACCTGCTTCTTTCAGAATCTCACCAATATTCTTCATGACCTGCTCTGTTTCGGCCTCAATATTATCAAGAACAAGGTCACCGCTACTTGGGTCGATGGCAATTTGACCAGCGACATATAAGGTGGAGTCAACCTGAATAGCTTGATTATACGGACCCACGGGTGCTGGAGCATACTGGGTTTCTATTATTTTTCGCATATCTTTTTTATTCTCACAACCGCAAAATACCTATTTGCCATAGGAGTCTCTACCGAAAATGAAAAAACTCCTTCTCACGACCGAGAAAGAGCTTTTATAGACAGGTGTTTTTACTTGAGTGCTACCTAATCCTCATCGTCAATGGCCGGTACGAGCACCTTCCCTTTATAGTATAAGGCACCGTCGACTTCATAGGCTCGATGAAAAAGATGTGCTTCACCGGTAGTCTTACAAATGGAGACTTGTGGTGGTGTCACTTTCTTATGTGTTCTTCTTTTTCTTTTTCTGGACTTTGAAATCCGACTCTTAGGATGTGCCATGACACAAATATTTTATGATTCTAAATTCAATTTCTTCAATTCGTCCCAAACGGGAGAATTGGATGTTTCACTTTCATGATGGCCTCTTAAGATTTTCAGAACCTGATTGTTGCACGGGGCAGACGGATCAGATTCACAATCATACCGATTTACCAAGGGCATCGATAATGATATTACCTCAAAAATAAAAGGAGCAAGGTCCAACTTCTCAGTACCTTTTAATAAGTACGTCACATCATCATCCATCCGAAATTCGGATACAAATTTGATCACGATCTCGCCCTTACCCTTGATTGGCAATTCAATCAATTCAGTGCAGCGGTCACATGCGGTATCTAGGGTGCCTTGATGTTGGATATGGAGAACCATCAAATCTGACCTCTTGTCAAGGTCAACACCAACGTCAAACGTACCGCGCTCAATCAAATCTTGATCTACCGCCCGAAAAAAAGATTCATCGATATGAAATTCATAGTGATGGTATCCATCGGCCAGACTATGCAGTGGCAGCTCAAACCTACTTAACTCCTTCATTACCAAAGAACTTCTGAAAGTGGCGCAAAGATAAATATTTTCAGAAGTTTTGCAAGGCGGTAAAACTACTGGAAACCAAAAGACACACAAGCGTTTATGCCATGGGATGGATGATTCATTCAGACCGGTATTCGCGAAAGGGAGATTGGGTAAAAAAGTGTTCTACGACTCTTGATCGACATCCTCAGCATATTTTTCAAACTCATTTACTTGATATCCATCTCCAAAGAAAACAATGTTGATGCGTGCGTCAGGTGAACCGGTCCACTGAATTGTATCAATAGTGAAAGGCTGCCCAGGCAGCGTTGTTGCCATTAGGAAAATGGCGAAAATACTAACTGGTGATCTCAAGGGGAAGTGTCGCAATCGTTTTGAAGGTTCTATCTGAACCATACTCTACACGGATCATTTTTATAGCCTCCGAATGTTGAGACCGCAACAACATTGAGCCCTTTTTCTCTTCAATTCGAACTCGCTTAATCTTTCCATTTTCGTCATATTCCTTGTATTGAATAAGGGGATTATCCAGTACTTTTTCCATCAAAATGCGGTTGTTCGCATCCAAATATTGAATGCGAACAATTTCTTCCTGGCGCAGATCTTCTCCGAGCGGTCGGAAGTATCCATCCACCAATTTTGCTCCCCTAATATGGGCCATAGCCGACTCCATGTCAAGAAAAACAACCAACACCTTATCGGCGACAAACTGAACGTCCTTTACATAAACGCGATCATCAGCTAGGATGGCTGATCTAGAAGTAGAACAACTGAGCAGGAGAGATGTGAATACCAGGCTCAGGAGGGCACAAAAGAATTGCGGCATTTAATCGGTCGAACCTTTCTCCTTCTCAATCTCCTTCATTCCTTCCTTCAACTCCGTTTCGATCGTAGCTCGGGCATTATTGAACTCCTTGATACCCTTACCCAATCCCTTCATCAGTTCCGGTATTTTCCTGCCTCCAAAAAGTAGGAGAATGGCGAAAAGAATGATGATTACTTCCGGTCCTCCCAGTGAGAACAACAATATGACTTGACTCATCACTTTCTAAATTTAAATGGATCTATGAAATTACGATAAAAATAGATTATAAGCTTAAACAGACTTTACTTAGATGTCGTTCCTATCCCTAAGGTTTAAACTGCAGGGTAATAATATCAAACATCTTGTTATTGAACGATTCAAATGTGGATTTAACTACGGTTCTATTAACCATGGTAAGATCTAGCCGACGCAAAAAATTTAGGCGACGCAATTTTTTATCAAGGATCTGAACTTTTCATCAGCGGGCTCAGTTTTGAAAGTGTTGGGTCAGTTTACACCTATTCATTTGTTGACAACGCTTAAGCTTCACGTTTGACATCTTGCATAGAATGGCTTACCTTACGCCTCCCCCGGAAATCCACTCTTTTCAACATTTTATTCAAATATTTAATATGAACTTATTAGAACTTTTGCAAGGTCAAATGGATGACCAAGTTGTCACCCAATTAAGTAAGGGGATTCGTGCCGACAAGGAGAAAACTGCCGCTGCCGCCAATGGGGTATTTGCCACATTAGTTAGTGCCCTGGCCAGAAATGCCGCAAAACCAGAGGCAGGTTCGTCGCTACTTAATGCACTTGATCGAGACCATGATGGCAGTGTTCTTGACAATGTGATGGGATTGTTTGGTGGTTCACAACCTCGCCAAAAAGCTACCAATGGCATGGGCATTCTCGATCACGTATTAGGTGGAAACATTAACAATGTCATCCAGATGGTGAGCAAGTCAAGTGGTTTAGACTTCCTCAAAACTGGTGAACTGATGAAGATGCTTGCTCCGATAGTGATGGGCACTTTGGGTAAGACCAAGAGACAGCAAGGCCTGGACTTGGGTGGTCTTTCTAAAATACTTTCTGGCACCGTTCAACAGAACGCTTCGCGGGCCGATATGGGCCTAATTTCGAAAGTGTTGGATGCGGACGGAGATGGCAATATAATGGATGACATCGCCGGCATGGGCATGAAAGTACTCGGCGGTTTATTTAAAAAATAGCTTCCTGGAAGCCTTTAGATTGATTGGCGGGGTCGATATCGAGACTCCGCCAATACTTTTTGGGCATCTTCAAAGCTCAGTAAGTCAGTAAGTGACTTCTGCGGATGCTTTTTGACGTATGATTCCACAATTTTGTATCCGACCCAATTGCCAACTCGACCAGGAGCCTGGGAAGGCATATTCGGCACATTAGGACTCGGTGTGATCAATTTTTGAAACTGGCGATAGTTAATACTATGCAAGAGCTCTTCATTAAGCAAATGTGCCCATATCTGTGCCTCATTGTCTGCGAGCCATTTCAATTGTTCTTCAGAGAATTCCAGGATTACCGTGTCGGGTTCATGTGGTAGCAATTGTTTTTTTATGTAGAGCTCAACGCCATTCCTGATCATAAAATCAAGTAGCATCGTTCCCCGGGCTTCACCCAAGTAATTGGCAATTAATGCTTGCATCACTTTGGGTACCAAATGATCGGCGTTCATGGTGCGTTGAATGTAGATTGGAAATAAATTTGGATCGTAATGTTGAAAGGCATCGCCCAAATAAAATTCCAACCCAATGCCCAGTACATCGTTTCCTATGGTAAAGGCTCCAACTTCAAAACCGGTCATGCAAGTGTAGATGTCGGGAATGGGAAGCTTGGGAAAATAGTAGCGAAAATATTTCAATGCCAATCTTAGATCTGATTCAAAGGATTCAAATGTGCCAAACATACCTTCGCAAAGGCCATGAAGCTCCATAATCAGACTATCCTGAAGAAAGGATCTGGTGGTCTGATAAATGTCATTTTTGGCACGGGTGTCAGCAATAACTTGATAAAAAAACACGTCACTAAAATCGGGATATGCCGTCGTCAATTGATCTACCTCCTCGCTTAGTTGATTTGTATCAATGCCAGCAATTAATCTTTCGTAGCGCACAAGTACCGGCTCGATTTCGATCCCTGACACATCCGGTGCATCAACGGCCGAATCACATGCCATGGTGAAGATGATGCAGGTGGCAATGAGATAAAATACTGGGTGGATTCCCATTTGCATAAATTATACTTAAATAAATGAACGAATCTAAAAGTGCTCCTTATCCTGAAGGTACAAACCATGATATTATGAAAAAAATTATGTGTTGCCTGTTATTATTTAGCATACCGATGGTGTTGTGTGCTCAAGCTGGTGAGACACTTTATGGCTTTCAGGTAAGTCCAACGTTCTCTTCTCTTAACTCTGATGACAACTTGATCAATGGCAACGGAACCAGGTTGGGATTTAAGATTGGTGGTTTAGCAAATTATTATGTAGCTGATTGGCTCGTGCTGGACGTTGGATTTGGATTTGGATTTTCGCAGGGGGGTAAACTCCTACATAAGATTGGAGGTAATCTTTTGCCAAAATCTGATTTAAGTGATTCCCAATTGAACACCGGGACCAAGCCTTTACCAGATGATGTTAACATAAGCTATAGTCTTCATCTGCTTGAAATTGAAGCTGGCTTCAAATACCTAATTCCTCTGCAGTCAGCAGATTTCGATCTTTTTTTATCCTTTCCGACGCTCAATCTCGGCATTGTTGGTCAATCGACTGGTAGTATCGAGGCCACCGGCATTGATGTCACTGGAGAAAATGTTGGAAAGGATGTCACTGGCTTCAATTTAAGCTGGGGATTTGGAACGGGAATTCAAAAATCAACCCAAAGTGGACAGGCATTGATTATGGGACTGATGTTTCAGCGAGGATTTGCCGACCTCACCAGGGATGATGGGGTAAAGGCTGTGCCAACATCCAACTCCTTCGATCGTATTCCGGAAGACTCCGATGGAAATTTAAATGCTGTAATTCTTAAATTTGCGCTCCTTTTCTAGTAGCTAAAAGCGCAACGACATATGAATACCAGTCTGATTCAAGAGTTTATTACTACTGCCCTATCTGAAGATGTTGGTTCAGGAGACCACACCTCGAATGCCTGCATCGCACCAGGCGACAGGGCAACAGCGCGATTGTTGGTCAAGGAATCCGGTGTCATCGCAGGGGTCGAACTGGCCGAAATGATTTTTAAGCACGTTGATCCTGAGGTAAAATTCAGCCAAAAAATTGCCGATGGAACCGATGTCAAAGTAGGAGACATTGTCTTTGAGGTGACTTGCAACACTCGAGCTCTACTGATGGCTGAAAGGTTAGTATTAAACTCTATGCAGCGCATGAGTGCCATCGCAACACTGAGCAGCCGCTATGCTTGTGAAGTCGCTGGAATGGATGTTAAGATCCTGGATACTCGCAAAACTACCCCACGGATTCGCTTTTTGGAAAAATGGGCCGTAAGAATCGGAGGTTGTACCAACTATCGCGATGGTCTTTACGATTGGATTATGATTAAGGATAATCATATAGATGCCAGCGGGAGTGTTGGTGCTGCCATTGAGAAGGTACACGCTTATCTGAAGGATCACCAGCTTGATTTAGGCATTACGGTAGAGGTCCGCAACCTGGTAGAGCTGCACGAGGTGCTAAGCACGGGTGGTATCACCCGCATCATGCTGGACAATTTTGAGATCCCGCTCTTACGCGAAGCGGTAGCAACCATTGCAGGCCGTTATGAAACGGAAGCTTCGGGGGGAATTACTCTACAAACAGTTGGTGCCTATGCAAAAACAGGGGTTAATTTTATCTCAGTGGGAGCCCTCACCCACTCATCGGGTTCACTCGATTTGAGTTTAAAAGTCCTTAAATAGGTGCTCGAATCACAAAAGCAAGGAAGATTATCGTAAGTACGATGATCACCCAGATGCGAAAATCACCTAAATAAGTTCTAGCATCATTCTTCTCCATGGTCTTTAAATGTGTCAAATGTGTCTTAAGTTATCTACGGTTTCCTGCTAGAGGAAGATGACTTAAGGCCGCAAAAATGATACCATAGCACTTTGTTTTAATATCTCCTCAATGATGGGCTGTGCAGATGAATTTTAGGCCTTGGCAAGCGCCATGGCAATGCGCCTAATCAGGGTAGGTCCTTCAAAGATGAGCCCAGAATAGACTTGGATCAGGTCTGCGCCGGCAGCTATTTTTTCTTTAGCAGCCTGTGGCGAGTTAATGCCTCCCACGCCAATAATGATGTAGTTTGGCCCGAGGTTTTGACGCAGATATTTGATGACCTCCGTGCTCCGTTTCTGCAGAGGTAAACCACTGAGACCTCCTGCACCAATCGCACTTATTCGCTCCCTAGCCTTAACCTTGCTGCGATCGATGGTCGTGTTGGTTGCAATGACACCGGTCAGATTTGACGCTTTGATCACATCAATGACATCATCCACTTGGCTCCAGCTAAGATCGGGAGCAATTTTTAGCAGGATTGGCTTGGGATTGTCGAGATCCTCATTGCGTTTTTGCAAACTACTGAGTAACGCAAGAAGTGGCTCCTTCTCTTGCAGATCCCTGAGTCCTGGCGTATTGGGTGAACTGACGTTTACCACAAAATAGTCGACGAAATCGTGGAGTTTAGTAAAGCACTTGTCATAATCTGACAAGGATTGATCGTTGGGAGTGACTTTGTTTTTTCCAATGTTACCACCAATCACTAAACCATTTCGTTTTGCTTTGCTTAGTTGGTCAATCATAGCGTCAACACCGGCATTGTTAAAACCCATTCGATTGATCAATGCTTCATCTTCGGGGAGTCTAAAAAGACGTGGCAGCTGGTTACCTGCTTGGGGTATGGGTGTGACCGTACCAACTTCGATGAAGCCAAAACCTAAATGTGACAAAGCATGGATGTACTTGCCATCTTTATCAAAACCAGCGGCCAGGCCAATGGGATTCTTAAACGTAAGGCCCATTTTGACCCGCGTAAGCGATGGGTGCTCATAGCTCCAATTTGCCTTCAATAGCTGTTTGATAATGGGTATGCTAGTAGCGAAAGTCAATAACTTGACCGTCAATTTATGTGCCGTTTCAGCGGAAAGTAAAAACAGGATTGGTTTTAGGAAAAATCGATACAAGGGTCTCCGTCAAATGATTTAAGCATTATTGAGGGCCACCTCCCCTTCGAGTTTTTCCTTATCGCGAATGAGTAATCGCCGTCGATCAAATTTAATTAGTTCTTTCGATCTAAGTTCATTTAACACGGTGGTCACTGTTTGCCGACTAGTGGCGGTTAGATTAGCTATTTCTTGATGGGTAAGGAATTTGCGCACGACCACTTCATAACCCACTCTTTCTCCTTTCTTGGTTGAAAGGTCTAAGAGAAAATCAATGATGCGCGTCCTGGAGTCTTTAAAAATCAGGCTTTCCAGCCGACTCTCGACTTCGAGCACTCGACTTCCCATTAGTTTTAGAAAGTAGGTTTGCAGACCATTGCGCTCCTTAAACAAAGTGGTAATGTCACGCTTATGGATGATGCAGAGCTCAGTTTCTTCCATGGCAACGGCCACATCGGTGCGCTTTCCATCATCCACTAGGGCCATTTCACCAAACACTTCACCTCGACCGAGTACCGCCTTAATAATTTCCTTTTCCCCCTCTCCCTGAATGCTGATCTTGACTCGGCCTCGTAAAATGAAGTAGATTCGATCGCTTAAATCGTCGCTTAAGTAAATGATCTCGCCTTTCTTGAAAATTTTTTCCGTGTGCTTATCGGGATTTGACATCATCTTGTCACGACAGAAGACACCCGTAACATCAACACTTTGTAGGTACCAAAGATTACCTTCTCCCATGCAGATAGACTTTTTGGAATGAACAGATGATTTTGTGGATTGTTGTCTAAAACCTTCTGAATGAAATTAATAAATTTCACAGTGGCGCAGCTGAAATCCTACTGATCTCGATCTATTTTAAGGCCAAAATGATCTCGGAACGACTTGAAATGTGGATTCTCCTCACAGAGCGCTTCAAATTTTTCCTTGACAGTAAGCACTTTTGGCCGCTCGATCGCATCTGCTGCCTCCTGATCAATTTCGATCTTAATGGTCAGACGAGGTAGCCCCAATTCACCCCGAAGCTTATCAATTAGTGCTGTTTCTTGCAAAATTACTGTCTTCGAAATCTCGGAGGAGACCGATGCCACAATTGCATTGTTTTTTACATCGAGAACCACTCGCTCCAGTACGGCTTTCACCGTCTGCGAGGTCTGACTACTTGCATAGTCTTGCCAAATGGATAAAACCTGATCCAGGGTAACCACTTGCGTAGCTAACTCCCGGTGTTCTGCATAGCGAGCAGCTGCTACCTTCTCGATCTGATCCAAGGTGCCCAAGGTCGAGAGTGTAAGAGGACCTGGGTTCACCTCTACCGAAACAGCGGGGTTCGTGCCAGATTCAGTCTGCGATGTGACGGCAAGCGTTTCTGCTTCCACGTCGTTTTCAATCACAGTATCTGGCTGCATCGTCCGTTCTCGTAGCTCGTGAGTCTCCGGCCGGCCTTCAACTTTTGGGTCCGTGCGGTCAGAGGTATTGGGTTGTAAGGAGTCCTTTAGTTGAGCATCAGGCAGTGCGTAAACTTCTGAATCATCAGCGGCACTGAGCTCTGGTGCTAAGGATTGTTCGATTACCGTACCTGGTGGGTCAATCTTTTTTTTTTCCGAAGCAGGCTGGATCGGAGTGTCTAACAAGTGCTGTAGGTGATTGATCTTGATTAAGGTCATCTCAACATGCAGGCGTTTGTTTTTAGCCATTCTGTATTCGACATCACAAGTATTTAAGAGATCGAGTGCAGACAGCAGAAATGACTCATCAGCGAGTGCCGCCTGATTTTGATACTGCTCCGTGAGTAAATCACTCAGGCTGACCAGGTGATGAAGAGCTTCGTGCTTACAAACGAGTAGATTGCGGAGGTGTTCAGCCAAGCCATTGATAAAGATATCGCCATCAAATCCTCTTTTCTGAACCTCATCAAAGAGCGATAAAATGGTCACCAGGTCACTCTGAAAAAATGCCTCCACCACTTTGAAGTAATATTCGTAGTCAAGAATATTTAGGTTGCTGATCACGTCTTGATACGTGATTTTCTTGCCTCCAAAACTGGCAATCTTATCGAATATTGAAAGTGCGTCGCGTAATGCCCCGTCTGCTTTGGTGGCAATCAAGTGTAACGCATCGGCCTCAGCCGAGATATTTTCTTGGTCACAGATCTGTTGCAACTGGGCGGCAATATCGTCTACCTGGATGCGCTTAAAATCGAAAATTTGGCATCGTGACAAGATGGTGGGTATAATCTTGTGCTTCTCGGTGGTCGCCAATATGAAGATGGCGTACGGAGGTGGTTCCTCCAGCGTTTTCAGAAAGGCATTAAAAGCCTGCTGAGATAGCATGTGGACCTCATCGATGATGAAGATCTTGTAGCTGCCTTCTTGAGGCTGAAAGCGAACTTGTTCGGTGAGTGATCGGATGTGCTCAACGCTGTTATTAGAGGCGGCATCCAACTCTAAAATATTAAGTGAAGCATTGCGATCAAATGACTTGCAAGAGTCACAATTACCACACGGTTCAGTTTCGGCTCCCACATTGTGGCAGTTAAGGACCTTTGCCAGAATTCGTGCACAAGTCGTTTTTCCAACCCCTCTAGGACCGCAAAAAAGAAAGGCGTGTGCCAAAGTATTTTGTCGAATGGCATTTTTCAAGGTGGTACCAACATGCGATTGACCGACCACTTCATTGAAGTGGAGGGGGCGATATTTTCGTGCTGATACTACAAAATCACTCATAAATTCATGGTGTGATGCCACGGGCAAAACTATGAAAACGAACCCACATTGAGGTGTGCAGTTAGAACTTCTTTGAAGATTCGTATTTTATTGCCAAGGTTATTTATTTACATACTATCGTTTGATAATGAGCAGCCTGATTTGCGATGGATGATCTGGTGAGTGGTGGATGGCATTGGTGGCAATCACTCCTTCAGACTCATCGTAGTTGTTGCCTCCCGTATTTAGATTTCGCTCAAACCGTGGAAAATTACTGCTTGAGATTTCGATTCGAATTCGGTGTCCCTCGGCAAAAAAATTGCTCGTTGACATCGGGGACATTTCTACGGGATAGACCTGGTCTTCCTCCATGAAGACTTCGGTGTCATACCCATTGCGATAGCGCAAGCGCTGAATCGTCTCGTCAAGATTATAGGCCCGTCCGTCCGGGTAAACATCGATTAGCTTAATGGTAATGTCTGTGTCTTTGGCATCGGAAGAAACATACAGGGTGCTTTCAATGAAACCACTTACCTCAATTCCCTCACTCAATGGTTCAGATGTGTAGACCAATATGTCTTGACGGGTCTCCATCCCCTGCTGATCAAAGGAGCCACCCTGTACGGCATTGCCAGTACAACACACATTCCCACCATAGGATGGCACGGGATTGTGCGGATCATACTGAAACACATCCTTATCTATCTCCTGGGAGACTGAGGATTGAAGGATGCCATCTCCATAAAGGCTGTTTGCCTTTCCTCCGCTGGACAAGAAAAGCGTAGTCATCTCCGCTTGTGCCGGGGGCCATGATGATGCGGTTTGCCAGAGGTTAGAGCCCATCGTGTAATATTGCACTCTTGGCAACTGGTCTATGAGATCGCTGGTCTGCCCCTTCAAATGTTGGTCAAACCAGCCGTAGATCAAACCATCGTAATCCAGTCGAGCGTCACCCAGATCGCGTTCGCCAACGATGGTGTGCTCCGTGGCCCTTGTAAAGCCACAATGAAGGGTAGGAGCTATGACCAGGTACTGTTGATCCGCGATCGGTTTGCTGGCCGTGCTACGGACATGGTTAAAAAGGGCCAAATTGGGTCCGGTACTCACATCATACCAAGAGACAAACCAAAAACTAGGCACCTCCAACGGCATGTTATCATGATATAAACCACCGGTAAACCAAGCTGGATCATTGGGCTTGCGAACAATCATCTTTTTGTAAATGCCATTGGCACCTTGTGCATTCTCAATGATGTCCATGACGGGTAAATGGGTCAATCCCTCTGACCAGTCAACGCTTGGCATTTCAGGGGCCATGTCGTAGAATCTTTGCAATCGGAGCAAGTCTTTCTGCATAATTCCTTCGGGAAGGCGAGGTCTTAATTCGTCATGTTGGGTGCCGTATAGCCACGCTGTAAAAAGCATCTGTTGAGCACCACCCCGATACCAATTGCCTTGTTCATGGAATGGGCCCACTCTACCAACACCGGCTCCAAAGCCCATCGGGACCATCGCGGCAAAGGCTGGATGCCCCAGGGCAGCCACGGCCATTTGCCATTCGGCAGTTGACGAGCAACCATAAGTACCAATTTTCCCATTGCTCCAATCTTGCTCTGCCATCCAGGTTAAAGCATCGTAGCCATCCGTCCGTGGTGTTCCTAAGATATCCCAGTCTCCTTCAGAGAAAAAACGACCCCGTTCATTTTGAACTACGTACGCAAATCCACGCTTGACCGCTTCATATGCTCGTTGTAGCGTCCTCGTACGCATTGCGCCATCTCCGTACGAATTGAAATTATAGGGGGTTCTGGAAAAGATGATGGGAACCTTTTCACTCGTACGAGGTCGATAAATATCGGTACATAAGCGAACACCATCGCGCATAGGCATCATGACCTTTTGATCAATGATGGCGATTGATGCCAATTGATCGTACACATCATTTTGAGCGCTCGCATTTGCACTGAGCAATAGCACTAGTGTATAAAACCAAGCGAACTTTTTCACGACTAGCATATTCTGGCAGGTTTTTAGTGGAAATTTTTGTCTAATGACGAAAGATAGTGATATCGGCAATGTTTAAGATCTTTGTCCCCCTAAAACCAAAAGGGAAATGCGGATCGCTTTAGCACAGTTAAACTATCATATCGGCAATTTTGAAGGAAATCTGCAAAAAATGCTGGCAGGTGTTGCCCGGGCAAAAGAACAAGGTGCAGACCTGGTTTGCTTTGGTGAGTTGGCTACTTGTGGCTATCCACCTCGTGACTTCCTTGAGTTTAATGATTTCATTAACAAGGCTGAAGCAACCGTGAAGGGACTGGCCGAAGCTTCATTTGGCATTGGCATTATAGTCGGAAGTCCGGTCCGAAATCCTGACCTGGAAGGAAAAGATTTGTTTAACGCCGCCTTGGTACTTAGTGAAGGCGAAACTATTCATGCCTCGCACAAAGCATTGCTTCCTACCTATGATGTCTTCGATGAGAATCGATATTTCGAGCCCTCCATTGACTTTTCAACATTCGAATTCAAAGGTAAGCGCATTGCCTTGACGATTTGTGAAGACGTTTGGAACATCGGCAATGAAAATCCCCTCTATCGGATATGCCCGATGGACGAGTTGATCAAGGAGTCTCCTGATCTGATGATCAACATTTCCGCTTCACCATTTAGTCATGATCACGCCGAAGAACGGGTGAGGATCATGCAAGAGAATGCCAAAAAGTACCAAATACCGTTTTTTTACATCAACAATGTTGGCGCTCAAACGGAGTTGATCTTCGATGGTGGATCTCTAGTAGTCAAACCCAATGCTGAGGTTTTCGAAGAGCTACCATACTTTGAAGAAGTTATTAAGACCTTTGATCTGGATGAGCTTTTACAAGCGCCTTCCGCACCTAAATCTGCGAAGGAAAAGATGCCCTTGGTTCACCAAGCACTCATACTGGGCATCCGCGACTATTTCGGAAAACTAGGATTTTCTAAAGCGATTGTCGGGCTCTCTGGTGGTATTGACTCTGCGGTCACCACCGCCCTAGCCAGTGAAGCACTGGGCGCCAAAAACGTCAGGGTCTTATTGATGCCTTCTCAATTTTCTTCCGACCACAGCATTGAGGATGCCCTTTCGCTTGCAAATGGGTTGGGTATCACGTCAGACCTCATCCCCATCCAACCAGCCTTTGAGGAAATCCATCATGCATTGGCCAACTTATTTGACGGTCTACCTTTTGATGTTACGGAAGAGAACATTCAAGCTCGCATCCGTGGGATACTCCTTATGGCCATGTCAAACAAATTTGGCCACATCCTATTGAATACTTCAAACAAGAGTGAGGCTGCCGTGGGCTATGGCACTCTTTATGGGGACATGGCCGGTGGACTTAGTGTCATCGGTGATTTATATAAGACCGAGGTTTATCAATTGGCACAATACCTCAACAGAAATCAAGAAATCATTCCCCTGAACACCATCAACAAGCCGCCCAGTGCCGAACTGAGACCGGATCAGAAAGACTCCGATAGCCTACCCGATTACGATATCTTAGATGAGATCTTATTTCAATACATCGAGCTGGAGAAGGGACCCAAAGAAATTATTGGTTTGGGCTTTGACCCAAATCTCGTGCGCAGGATATTGAGGCTGGTCAACATCAATGAATTCAAACGCCATCAAACAGCTCCAGTACTGCGAGTCTCTAATAAAGCATTTGGGATGGGCCGGCGCATGCCTATCGTTGGGAAGTATTTGAGTTGATCGCCTCTCGTTTGTCATTCAGAATATATCTTGGTTTAACAAAATTCTAAGCAATTTTTAAACCGAAAAAATTGATTTCCTCCAATACAAATTTCATCCAAGTTATTTTAGGTTTTCTCATTGATAAGGATCCTTTGTTTTGCCCATGATTACACCAGCTAAAAGGCTTGAAAATCCAGTCAAAAAAGCCAGTCCAGGATTTCTTTAGGAGTTCGAAAATCATACCTTTGTGGCGAATTTCAAGAAAGGGATGAACCGCCCATGATTACGACAAAAAATTGCCTTCTTTTCCTTGCCATTTTCGGGACCTTTTCGATCGTCCAAAATTCTCTTCTGGCACAAGTCGAGGATCACCACGATTCTCATCAGCACGACGATCATACTTCGTCTGGAGACATTTGTGCCCACCTCGGGCACCATGGTGGTGAATTTGATCCCGCAGCTACCGCTTTTCATCACATTGCCGATCCCAATGTATTTTCAATAGGTCCTTTTAATTTTCCGCTGCCTTGCATTTTGTATTCAAAAGATCGCGGACTGGACATCTTTATGTCGAGCAAGTTTGAATTCGATTTTAGAGGACATGGAGAAGGACACAAGGCCTACAATGGATATGTTTTGGACGGTGGCACCGTTATGCGGGTGGTCGATGATCATTTTCCCATGGGTTCGGTGGATATTGGGGGTGTTGCACATCACGGTGACGAGGCTCATGTTTGCGTGGATGGTAAGCCCTATCTGCTGGAAGCAAAAAGCACGATGGATGGGGGATTTCTGGGAGGTGGAGTAACTTCATTTTATGATTTTTCCATCTCCAAGAATGTCGTAGGTCTAATCTTAATCGCTTTGTTACTCGGCTGGGGTTTTATTAACATTGCTCGAGCATATCGCGATCGAGAAGGCAAAGCACCTAAGGGACTTCAGTCGTTAATAGAGCCAGTTTTTGTTTTTATTCAGGATGAAGTTGCTAAGCCGTTTTTAGGGGACGCATGGGCAAAGTACCTGCCATTATTAATGTCTTTGTTCTTTTTCATACTGGGTCTAAATCTTTTTGGACAAATTCCATTTCTGGGAGGTGTCAATGTGACTGGCAACCTAGCTTTTACCATGGCGGTAGCAGTCATTGCTTTTATCGTGACCAATATCAGTGGTAAAAAATCATATTGGAAACATGTTTTCTGGATGCCAGGCGTACCCGCTGCTATCAAGGCCGTAATCATCACACCGGTAGAATTTCTCGGATTATTTATTAAACCCCTCACCCTGATGCTTCGATTATTTGCGAACATCACGGCAGGACATATTGTGGTACTTACCTTCGTGGGTCTAATTTTCATTTTCGGTCAGTCCGGGCAGAGTTTGGGTGGCACAGCGGTGGGTATTGGAATATCAATTCCTCTGACGCTGTTCATGTTAGCCATTGAACTCCTGGTGGCATTCATTCAAGCATTCGTATTTACGATTTTGACCGCATCCTATATTGGAGCGGCTATTGAAGACGATCATCATTGATTATTTAATTATTATAAATCCTATTAATTATGACAGGTTCATTAGCAGCAATTGGAGCTGGATTGGCAGTTATCGGCGCTGGAATCGGTATCGGAAACATTGGAGCCAAAGCAATGGAGGCCATTGCCCGACAACCCGAAGCAGTGGGTGATATTCGTGCAAATATGATCTTGATGGCTGCCCTGGTTGAGGGTGCCGCCTTGATCGCCATTATACTGGCATTCTTTGCTTAAAATGACAATGTGGGATCAGTTAGCAACGGTTGGTTGACCTGATCCCACCCTTTATTTATTAGGATTGAAAGAATTATTATGATTTATCTAGCAGATTTCAGTGTTATCAAGCCCGACTTTGGATTATTTGCCTGGTCGTGCCTAATCTTTGTGCTATTCTGGATTTTGATTGGTCGATTTGCTTTTAAGCCCATTGCCCAAGCCTTGAAAAAGAGAGAGGATGACATCCAAGGTGCACTGGACGCATCTGTAAAAGCACGGGAAGAAATGGCCAAGATGAAAGCTCAAAACGAGTCATTATTAGCTGAAGCCAGGGCAGAAAGAAGCAAAATGCTCAAAGAAGCCAGCGAGACCAAGGAGGCCATTATCAAAGAGGCTAAGGAGGGTGCTAAATCCGAGGCTAACAAGATTCTCGAAAATGCCCGTATTGAAATAGAGAGTCAAAAGAAGGCTGCCATCACAGAGGTTAAGAACCAAGCCGGTCTCATGGCCATCGATATCAGTGAGCGGCTGATCAGAGAAGAATTAAAGGATCGTGATCGCCAACAGAAATTGGTTGAATCGATGATCAAAGAAATCAATTTGTCTTAGAGAAAACTTATGTCTGCACATCGAATTGCCCACAGATATGCGAAATCATTACTCGATCTAGGCATTGAGCGCAATGAATTGGATCAGATGGTGAGGGATGTCGAGATTGTTCAAGCCAGCCTTCAGTCACGTGATTTATTCCTGCTCATCAAAAGTCCCATCATCGGCGCAAGCAAGAAGAAATCGATTTTTAAGAAGGTTTTTGCCGATCAACTGAGCCCAACCATGAGTAAGTTTTTTGACATTATGATTCGGAAAAGCAGGGAAAATGTTTTACCTGAAATTCTAGATTCATTTATCGACCAGTATAAGGACTACGAAAAGATATCCACAGTTATACTCAAGACCGCCAATGCATTAGATGATCAAACCATCGAGGAGATCAAACGGCAGCTGCAGGAAAGTACCGAAACAAAATCTAACATCGATCTCCATGTCGAGGTAGATCCGTCTCTGATCGGCGGTTTTAAACTACAGTTTGAAGGAAAAGAATATGATGCCAGTTTGGCCTACAAACTGGATCAGATGAGAAAGCAATTCTCGTCGAATTAAACAGACATTGAAAAAAAATAAAAGATAGCATTATGGCTGACGTAAAACCGGACGAAATATCCGCCATCCTAAAGCAAGAACTTTCTGGATTTAAAACCGAAACGGAACTCGAAGAGGTCGGATCGGTCTTGCAGGTTGGAGATGGAATTGCTCGTGTATATGGACTCACTCAAGTCCAAGCGGGTGAACTTGTTGAATTTGAAACCGGGACACAAGCAATTGCCCTCAACCTTGAGGAAGACAACGTTGGTGTCGTGCTGCTGGGAAGCTCAGATGGAATCAAAGAGGGATCTTCTGTGCGACGTACCGGAGACATCGCCTCTATTGATGTGGGTGAAGAATACGTAGGACGGGTGGTCAATCCACTGGGAAACCCCATCGATGGAAAGGGACCCATCGGTGGAGCCAAATATGCCATGCCGTTGGAGCGAAAGGCTCCAGGTGTTATTTACCGGCAGCCAGTGAGTGAGCCGCTACAGACCGGCATTAAGGCCATCGATTCAATGATCCCCATTGGTCGGGGCCAACGAGAACTCATCATTGGTGACCGGCAGACGGGCAAGACGGCCATTGCCGTTGATACCATTTTAAATCAAAAGGAGTTCTACGACCGTGGTGAACCGGTATATTGTATCTATGTCGCCTCCGGTCAGAAATCTTCCACAGTGGCACAAGTGGCGCGAATTCTCGAAGAATATGGTGCGATGGCCTACACGGTTATCGTATCGGCTTCTGCTTCTGATCCTGCACCTCTACAATTTTATGCCCCGTTCGCTGGAGCTTGTATTGGAGAGTTTTTCCGTGATACGGGTCGACCTGCCCTGATCATCTATGATGACCTATCTAAGCAAGCAGTCGCCTATCGAGAGGTTTCGCTTCTATTGAGAAGACCCCCGGGTCGGGAAGCATATCCTGGTGATGTCTTCTATCTTCACTCGCGTCTATTAGAGCGAGCGGCAAAGATCATCGACAACGATGGTATTGCCCAAAACATGAATGACTTGCCGGCTTCATTGCGTGAAGCGAAGGATGCCGACGGAAACCCAATGGTCAAAGGTGGTGGTTCGCTTACGGCCTTACCGATCATTGAAACCCAAGCAGGTGACGTTTCGGATTATATTCCAACCAATGTCATCTCGATTACGGATGGTCAGATCTTCTTGGAATCAAATCTGTTTAACTCAGGAGTCCGGCCGGCCATTAACGTTGGTATATCGGTATCACGGGTAGGTGGATCGGCTCAGATCAAATCTATGAAGAAGGTCTCTGGAACACTAAAACTCGATCAGGCCCAATTTCGAGAGTTGGAAGCCTTTGCTAAGTTTGGCTCAGATCTCGATGCCGCCACCAAAGCCACGCTCGACAAGGGCAGTAGAAATGTCGAAATTCTGAAGCAGGCTCAGTACAGTCCGGTACCAGTGGGACAACAGGTGGCCATTATCTTCTTGGGGACCAAAGGACTTTTGAGAAATGTACCCATTCACAAGGTGAGAGAATTTGAAGAGCAGTTCTTATCGACCTTAAGACAGCGCCATCCAGAAGTGTTAGAAACCTTCAGAACTGGTAAACTCACAGAGGAGGCAACAGAGACGGTGCAAACACTTGCAAAAGAGTTAACAAAGCAATACGCCAATTAACGGGACTGCCGCATTAGAATGGGCAACATCTGATAAATAGATCACAATAAAAGCAGCATGGGAGCAAATCTCAAAGAGGTACGGGAGCGAATTAAATCGGTGATGTCGACACAGCAAATCACCAAAGCCATGAAGATGGTATCTGCCGCGAAGCTCAGAAGAGCCCAAGACGCGATTGTACAAATGCGCCCCTATTCGGAGAAGTTGAATGAGATGGCTCAGCACATTCTTTCCAACACAGACGGAGATGTAGCCACTAAATTTAGTACCCAACGTGAAATTCAAGAAGTGTTAATTGTTGTAATCACTTCGAGTCGCGGACTATGTGGAGCTTTCAATAGCAACATAATTAAGGCCGCGAAAAGATTATTGCAAGGGAAGTATAAGCCGGCATTCGAAGCCGGCAAGGTGACGCTCTTATGTATAGGCAAAAAGGGGTTTGACCACTTTAAAAAGTTATTGCCTGCAGAAAAAATGATCAAAGATCATATAACCTTATTCAGCGATTTGAGCTTTGACGCGATTGCCGATGTTCCACTGCAGATTATCCAAGACTATCAGCAAGGGAAGTATGACGCGGTGGAGGTATGTTATGGTCGTTTCAAAAATGCAGCTGTCCAATACGCCGAATCAGCCCAATACTTACCGGTACCCAAGATGAAGATTGAGAAGGATGAGGCGAAAAAAATGCGTGCTGACTACATCTTTGAGCCTAGCAAAGGCGAGTTACTAGAGGCACTTATCCCCAGTATCTTGCAGACTCAATTGCATCGATACATGCTAGACACCCATGCTTCCGAGCACGGAGCGCGCATGACGGCTATGGATAAAGCCACCGAAAATGCTGATGAACTGCTGAAGGACCTCAAAATCAGTTACAACAAAGCACGTCAGGCGGGCATCACCTCTCAAATCTCTGAGATTGTTGGTGGTGTGGCGGCACTCGATGGCTAAATAGCATTAAGACTTAGGTAGCATTCCAACTTGACTCACTGGCACGTGAATGGTTCGCAGCTGCGTGGTACGTTCCTTAATGTCAATTGATCCATTTTCCAAACGAAGGACACCACGAGGGCACACGGCGGCACAAATGCCACAACCCACGCATGAGGCCCGCACAATGTTTTGGCCTTTTTGAGCATAAGATCTCACGTCGATTCCCATCTCACAATACGTTGAACAGTTGCCACATGAAATGCACTGACCACCGTTTGTAGTAATTCTAAATCTGCTAAAGAATCGTTGCTGCAGTCCCAAAATCGCTGCCATCGGGCAGCCAAATCTGCACCACACACGACTACCCATCACAGGATAAAACCCGACGCCGATCACTCCGGAGAAAGCAGCTCCAATGTAGAATCCATACCATTCTCTGACATTGTAACTATTGAAGAAAAGCACCTGGCTGCTTCCAGAGAAATAGGTGTACAGAACCATTAAGGTCATGACTGCCGCGAAAACCAAAACACCATGAATCAACCAACGTTCGATCTTCCATGCACGCAGTGACTTATCCGAGAGCTGACGCCATGGATCACCAGCCGTTTCTGCCAGGCCACCACAACCACAGACCCAACTGCAATACCATCTCTTGCCGTAAAAATAGGTTAAGATGGGTGAAATGATCAAAATCAAGGCAATTCCCCAAACCAACATAAAAATGCCCAAATTGCCTCCCATGAGAAGTTTGTCAAGATTCCAATCGAAAAAGAAATAGTAATTCAGTGGCCACATGTACTTAAGATCCATAGCCGGTTGATTCATGCTTTCCAAAAACTCGGGAATCAGGAACGCGAAAGCCAGCTGAAAAAACATGACCGAAACGGTGCGCCAAATCTGGTATTGGTTGTGGCGATATTTCCAAATGAACTTAACTCCAAAAATGATAATGGCTAGGGTATAGAGTACCCCATACATAAACCATTGACTGGCCGGCTGTCCTTTGATGGCCATGCTAAGTGGATCAAAAAAGGCGACCATCCCTGAATTACTTGTTTCGGCGTGAAGGCCAAGCAAGTGAGGATACCAGTAGAGACAGACATAAAAGAAGGTCATCAAGAGACCCACTGCCCAACCAAGCAGGCCTCGAGCGGTCAGCGAACTAAACCATACACCATCGTTTTTAATACCTGCTGGTTTATGCATGTACTGGCGGCTGGCATAGATGATTGTGCCCGTAGTTATCAATAAAATACTAAGCCAAAACCAGATCGGTCGATGCACTCCATCGGCGCCAATCCATGCAATCACCATCAAAGAAAAGCCCAATAGGCCAAGGAAGGCTGCCACTTTCTGGACCCGATCCACAAAGGGAGGATGTGGCGTGGCGAGCGACATGCTGGGATTAACCGCTTGATTCATGGAGCTATTTTTTTAAGAACTGGAATACTTGATTGTAATGGCGCTGTGCAAGCTTGCTGGGTGACTTACCCGTCTGTTGCTGATAGGTGGTCAAAAAGGATTTGTGGTAAGGTTCGTAGAACTCTGGATCAAAGTTAGCCAGGGCCAAATTGGAAACAACGAAGTCAAGATCTGCTCCATCGGCCAACCATTTTTGGCATACCTCATGTCTGAATCGAACACCCATCAAATTGAATCCCTTCACGCGGTTTGTCGTAGCATCAAATACAATTCGAATGCTCTTTTTACCGTCTGGATGCTCCCAATAGATGCTGTCCAACCCGTCAACAGGTCGAGTGGGTACCGTACCGTACACCTGATATTCAATATCGAGAAACTTAGCTGAGTTAAACCAAATGCCAGGATCGTACGCAATGTGCTGACCGCAAATATTGTGTGCAACCGTCTCACCCATCATTCTACCCGTGTACCAGACTGCTTCAATCGGCCTTCTTCCCTCTGGTGGAGAGATTAATTGAGCACAATCACCGACCGCATAGACATCCTCCATGTTTGTCTCCAGAAATTCATTGACCAAGATTCCCTTTTCAATGGCCAGGTCAGTATCTTTTAACCAGTGCACATTGGGATGTACTCCGGCCGTCAGTCCAACAAACTGACAATCAATTCTTTCCTGATGATTGGTCAACACACCAATGGCCTCATCCCGGTCATTTCCGATGATCTCCTTAAGTTCAGTCGTCAATCGCAAGTCTATGCCGTGTTCCACAATGTGGCGACTTATCATTTCCGATTCTTCCGTGGGCAAAACAATGTTCCAGTATTTCTCCTCCCTGACAAGCATGGTGACCGGAATGTGTCGAGAATGAAACATTTCTGCCATTTCAATGCCGATCAGTCCACCACCCACAATGACTGCACGCTTAAGTCCGACACTGCCGACCTCCATCGACTCGAGATCCTGGTAGTTGTAAAGTCCCTGCACTCGATTCAAATCCTGACCTGGCCAACCGAATTTGTTGGAGGCAGAACCACACGCCAAAACTAGTTTATCGTAGGCCATGCTCTTGGGGGCACGTGGATGAACGGAATCGGAAAAATTAGCATCCTCAAAGTACAAGGTCTTGGCTCCGAAATCGATTTGCCGCACCGATCCTCTCACCAGGTCGATTCGGTTTTTCTCCCAAAACCATGGTTCGTATGGCTGCGTATCCTTGAAGCGCATATGACCCATATAGATATACATCAAAGCAGTCCGAGAAAAAAAATAATCTGTCTCCTTGGAGATGACAGTGATGCGATGGTCCGCATTCTTACGAAGAAATCTGGCAGTCGTAATACCACTGATTCCATTCCCTAATATTACGATGTGCATAAAGTGCAGGCTGTAGCGATTAATCCACCACTAAAGAACGGTAAAATAATCATTTCGGCCGCGGATAAATGTGGCACGGTCTTTACCGCTACATATTTGGCTGATGACCGTTACTCAAAAGTTAAAAAGCATTATGCGGCGAACATTTGCAGCCAAAATGCCGTAAATTCATAGGGCAAAAGAGCGCGCTCCCGATCATCTAATTGTGTAAGATTACTGAATGAAGCAAATTTTACTTTCGACATTATGCTTTCTGGTCTCCCTTTCTGTTTTAGCACAGGCTACCATCAAGTTGAGTCCTGATCAAGTTTCTGTTGAGGTCGATAAGACGCAGTTTGAGACCGTTGCTCATTCCATGATCATTAACACAAGCGACTCGACAAAGACATTTCGATGGGTGCGCAAGGTCGAATCCATCTCCATGGGTTGGAAAAGCGCGATCTGTGATATAAATGCTTGTTACAATACCGACATCGACTCTACCCCTAGCGACTTCTACCTAGAGTTAGCCCCTGGTGACTCAAGTATACTCGATGTACATATCCGACCGGGTGGTTTAGACGGATCTGCGCATATCAAAGTGCTTCTTGAAGAGGTTGGTAATCCAGGTAACTCGGTGGAGGGAACTTTCCTGTTTAACGAGACGATTTCTTCTGCCGCCGAGGTCGAAGTGAGCAATGTGCAAATTTTTCCAAATCCAGTAGATGCCTACTTCCAATTAAGTAGCTACGATGAAGTAGCACATGTCATGCTCTATACCATCGCTGGAAGCTTGGTCAGAGAATACATCTCTTACCCTGGTGAAAAATTTGACGTAGTTGGTCAGCAGCGCGGCATGTACCTTGTGCGGATACTGAATCGTGATAAGAAGGTGCTTAAGACCGTTGTCATGCATAAGCAGTAGGCTCCGGTCTACAGGTCTGATCATGCAGGGTACTCCACAAAATTTCTCGGTGTTTCATAGAGCCGCACAGTAATATCATATTTCTCATCCAAGTGCCTGGACAAGATCTGCCAAATCACAATGCAGATGTTTTCAGCCGTTGGATTCAAATCAGCAAATTCCCTGGTATCGAGGTTCAAATTTTTGTGATCAAATCGATCCTCAATCTGCTCTTTAATCACATATTTCAGCGTTTTCAGATTGATTACCATACCCGTCAATGGATCTACCTCGCCCACCACTTTTACTTCAATCTCGTAATTGTGCCCATGAAAATTGGGACTGGAGCAGATTCCAAATACCTCCATATTCTTCTCATCGGACCAATCTGCATTGGATAATTTATGAGCTGCATTAAAATGCGCCCTTCGGTAAACGGCAACTTTCATGGAATCAGTTTTCTATATCATGTAGAATGCTAGATAGCATTTTAAGTTGTCATTTGGTAGCAGATACAGAATCGAAGGACATAAGACGGGCTTGAAAATTTTTGGCGTTATAAAAAAATGCCATGGTTTCTTAAATTTACCTAGCGCGGCTGAGATCGGTTCGCGTGAAACTCAATCAGCACGAGGGGAGGTCAGGACAGCAGGAGCGGCTGAGCAATGATTAGAAATAATCAAAATCTAGCATACAGAATTAATTAGTCTAAACCATTTATAGTACCTGGAATTTCAGCGTATACTTCATCACAAGCTAGAATTAGGCGCTCAGCCGAACTCGATGTTGATTGTCATATTACCTTGGTAGTAATTCGGCAATGCAGTATCAGAACGTAGTAGGACAAGACAAGATCAAGACATATTTGCGAGAAGCGGTGCGTAAGCAGACCCTGCCCCACGCGCTTCTTTTTCTTGGCGATGCTGGATTTGGACCACTGCCAATGGCCCTTGCTACGGCACAGTATCTTATGTGCCTGGATCGCACCGAGCAAGACGCCTGTGGGGTATGTACCAATTGCCATAAGGCAGCCAAATGGATTCATCCTGACATTCATTTTTCCTTTCCGACCATTGGCAGCAAAGTGACAAGTCTTGACCTTATTAAGGACTGGCGATCCTTCCTGAGTAACAGACCCTACGGTAGTATCGAAGATTGGCTCGCACAGATTGGAGGAGAGAATAAACAAGGTAACATCAATAAGGACGAATGCCATCGAATTCTGAAAGCCCTGAGCTTAAAGACCTTTGAGGGAGATTATAAAATCCATCTACTGTGGATGGCAGAGTACCTGGGAAAGGAGGGTAACCGGCTGTTGAAAATCATCGAGGAGCCTCCGGAGAAGACCGTCTTTATTCTGATGGCTTCGGATCAAGATGCCATCTTGAATACCATTTTATCACGCTGTCAACTGGTTACTTTCTCAGCCCTTAGCGATGGTGAGGTACACGATCATTTGGCTAAGACAAGTCCCAACCTGGCCAAAAAAGACCTTCAACAAATAGCTTACCTGGCTGATGGAAACATCGGCAAAGCCGAAGTATATCTAGTAGATTCAGCGAATCTCCTGACGGGTCTATGGCTGGAGTGGATGCGAACTACCTTTAAGGGGAACCCCGTCGAAATGGTCAAATGGACCGATAAGTTTGCCAGGGTAGATCGTGAGGGTCAAAAGCGGTTTTTGAGTTATGGTCTACATTTTTTGAGAGAAATGCTACAATACAAAGTGAATTCTGACCGGGCCATCAGACTCCTTGAAAAGGAAAAGAGTGCACTAGTAAAACTGAGTGTGTTGATTTCATTAAACCGCTTAGAATCGATGCTGCAGCTATTGGAAGAAAGCATCTTTCATCTGGAACGAAATGCCAATGGCAGGATTGTCATGTTAGATAACAGCATTCAGATGAGCAGATTACTAAAAGCAGAGCATCAAATGACGACTACTTGATGAGAGTCACTAAACATATATTCTATGGCATGTGCAGGATGTAGTACAACAAATGGCAGCAAACCACTCGGTTGCAACAGCAATGGAGGATGTGCATCGGGTGGCTGTAATCGCCTCAATACTTTTGATTGGCTTTCGGATGCTAAACTAGAAGACTTTTCTGAACATGATATTGTTGAGATCAGCTTCAAAAACGGTGCACGTAAAGACTTCTATAAGATGCCCCACCGCGTGGATGCAAATTCCGGCGACATGGTAGTCGTGGATAGCGGTTCTGGGTATGATGTTGGTAGAATGAGCCTGACCGGTCAATTGGTGCCGCTCCAAATGCGCAAAAAGAACATTTCACCTGACCGGATCGTGCATCCTGTCGTGCGTCGTGCAAACCATCGTGATCTTGAAAGGCTCGAGGAAGCCCGGAAGTTAGAACATAAGACTCTGGTGCGTGCCCGAGCCATAGCCAGGACCCTGGATCTCGATATGAAGATCGGTGACGTTGAGTTTCAAGGAGACAAACGGAAGGCAACCTTCTATTTTACGGCCAATGGCAGGGTTGATTTTCGAGAATTGATTCGCCATTACGCCAAGGAGTTTCGGGTAAAAATTGAGATGCGACAAATTGGGTCTCGACAGGAATCTTCACGGATCGGTGGTATTGGTTCATGTGGTCGTGAACTGTGCTGCTCTACCTGGCTGACTTCGTTTAAGAGTGTCTCGACACGAGCTGCCCGCTATCAGAATTTATCCATCAATCAAACCAAGTTATCGGGTCAATGTGGTCGGCTTAAGTGCTGCCTGAACTATGAACTGGATCT
The DNA here is from genome assembly GCA_965223215.1 of Saprospiraceae bacterium. Lineage (GTDB taxonomy): Bacteria > Bacteroidota > Bacteroidia > Chitinophagales > Saprospiraceae > JABDMH01. Next base: position 4,287,105 of record CBDCVZ010000010.1, read on the forward strand.
CTATGCTGAGGCGCTAGATCAATTTCCTTCAAAGGCAACTACCCTCAAGACCAAGGCTGGCAATGCTTCGCTCATGAAGATCGACATCTTCAAGAAGATCATGTACTACAGTATGCAGGAACCAAAAGGGAGAATTAAGGTATGGCCTTTATCAATCGAACGGGTCGGGGAGGTATGGGCTGCCAATAAGAAGGGTGAATTTCCAGAAGTATTGCAGGAAGCCCAGATCTTGGAGGCAGAAGCAGCCACAGATTTTGCCGATGTCACAGGAGAAATTGAACTGAAAGAGCTGCCGAAAAGGAGACGCAATAAACGGCGAAATAGGGGAAATAGGAACACTCGCAAGGGGCGCTCCCGACGAGACAAACCACGTAAAAACAAGTAGAAATAGTACTTATGAGTTACGATTTGACAATTATTGGATCTGGTCCTGGTGGTTATGTGGCTGCCATTAGAGCTGCGCAACTGGGCATGAAGACAGCCTTGATTGAAAAATATGATGTGCTGGGCGGCACTTGCCTTAACGTTGGGTGCATCCCATCTAAAGCCCTACTTGATTCATCAGAGCAATATCACAATGCGATGCACCGATTTGCTGACCACGGCATCGAAATAGAAAATCTGAAAGTGGACATGGCTCAAATGATCAAGCGTAAGAGCGAGGTTGTTAGCCAGACGACCCAAGGCATCGACTTTCTGATGAAGAAAAATAAGATAGACGTTTTTCATGGACATGCCAGCTTCGTAACGGCGCGCAAAATTTCCATCAGACAGAGCGACAAGACCGAGGAGATTGAAACTAAGCATGTCATTATTGCCACTGGCTCCAAACCCATCACACCTGCCGCATTCAATTATGATAAAAAGCGAGTCATCACCAGTACCGAAGCACTCATGATTAAAAAGGTTCCAAAGAAAATGATCATCATTGGAGCCGGGGTTATTGGTCTTGAGCTCGGTTCGGTATATGCTCGCTTAGGTACCGAGATAGAAGTGGTCGAATATTTGGATCGCATTATTGCGGGAATGGATCATGATTGCAGTAAAGAGTTGATGCGCTCTCTGAAAAAATTAGGTATGAAGTTTCACCTAAAACATATGGTTACTGGAGTCAAAGCCGGTCGCAGTAACGTTAAAATTGATGTTCGAAAAAGAGATAGCGATGAAACTTTTACTTTGACGGGTGATTATTGTCTGGTGTCCATCGGTAGACGACCCTACACCGATGGTCTGGGGCTCGAAAATGTAAATATCAAACTAGATGAAAAGGGTCGCATCAAGGTCAATGACCATCTCGAAACAGATGAGGAGGGTATTTTCGCGATCGGTGATGTGATTGAGGGTGCTATGCTGGCGCACAAGGCTGAAGAAGAAGGCATTTTGGCGGTGGAATATCTGGCTGGTCAAAAACCCCATATTAATTATGAGTTGATACCTGGGGTTGTATACACCTGGCCTGAAGTGGCGGGAGTGGGTGCGACCGAAGATCAATTAAAGGAGAGGGAAATACCATACAAGGTGGGTAAGTTTCCCTATAAGGCTCTTGGTAGAGCACGAGCCAGTATGGACACCGAGGGCATGGTTAAAATCTTAGCTCATAAGGAAACCGATGAGATTCTAGGTGTTCATATGGTCGGTGCCCGGACGGCAGACATGATCGCTGAAGCAGTCGCCCTCATGGAGTTTAGGGCTTCTGCAGAAGATGCCGCCAGGATGAGCCATGCCCATCCGACCTACACCGAAGCATTTCGAGAAGCGGCATTAACGGCCACCGAAAACAGGCCCATTCATATCTAAGCGCTGTGATTGATCTTATGATCTGTTACCATCAATAACGATCACTAGTTCACCCTTGATCTTTGGGCGATCTTCAGCCCATTGACATAGATCTTGCAAGGTACCGCGAACAATCTCTTCATGCAGCTTACTAAGCTCTCTACATAGGCAGACTGGTCGGTCTAGTCCGAGTGTCTCGGTCAATTGCCGTAATGTGCGATGTATCCGGTGCGGAGATTCATAGAGTACCATTGTGACATTCAATTGAGCAAGATAAGTCAACCGGGTCATGCGCCCTTTCCGATGCGGTAAAAAGCCTTCAAAATGGAACCGGTTGGTAGGTAATCCCGATATGACCAGTGCTGGTACAAATGCAGTCGGACCCGGAAGGCACTCCACCTGAATGTGATTTTCAATGCAAGCTCTGACAATCAGAAAACCGGGATCGCTAATGCTTGGTGTGCCCGCATCTGAAACGAGAGCGACATGATTACCAGCATTTAGCTGCTCAATGACCTGGGCTACCGTCTTATGCTCATTATGAACATGATAAGACCAAAGCGTTCCCGATATATTAAAGTGCTTCAATAGTCGACCCGTTACCCGTGTGTCTTCAGCTAGAATCAGATCTGCATTTTTGAGCACCTCAATAGATCGGTAGCTCATATCGCCAAGATTGCCGATGGGGGTAGGGACTACATGTAACAATGGATAGGATTTGGTTGATAGAAACCCAGTTTATCTTGTGTGGGACCCAGGTCGCGATGAGTAATTCAGTAAAGATAAGAATATGTAAAGCACCACTGCAAAGGGCACTGCCAGTTGCCTCAGAAATAGGGCCAGACCAAGCGACAGTACGATAAAGAGCCACTTAACCTCTTGATGCTTCCATTGCCAGCCATTGAATTTCAAATCGAAGTGGGGCAGGTCTGAAACCATGAGAAAGCAAAGCAAAATCAAACTGATGCAAAGCACCAATGGATTGATGAAAATACTGGAGCATGCACTGCAATCAGTGCTATGGGCAAGCCAATACAAACCCGCTAAATAAATGGCAGCAGATGGTATGGGTAGGCCATAAAAATGATCGGCCGAGCGTTGATCTTGATTGAATTTTGCCAACCTCATTGCTCCAAATAAGGCAAATAGGAATGCCGCAAAAGGTAAGTAAGACATTAATCCTGGAATATCGATTTCGTTTTGCAACAGTTCGAGCAGCATTAGACTCGGTAAGACTCCAAAGGAAACAACGTCTGCTAAACTATCGAGGTCCTTACCAATGCTATTGGTTATATTGAGCCACCTTGCGAATAGCCCATCTAGATAGTCTGCCAATAAACTAACTCCTATCGCATAGAGCGCTCCCATGGGTTGGGCCGTTAGTACACAATAGATTCCAACAATTCCAGCATAGAGATTAAGTAAAGTCAGAAGATTAGGTACGGTCCACATAGGCTGACCAAAATTATCAAATAAACACGATCTAAACACTTGAGGCTACGAACCACCAACCAATCTTATCATACCCATTAGGAATCCATTAATAATACGTTAAGGCTCGAGATCGTAGAAAACTGATTCTTAATTGCGATCGTTATATTTAGACGCTTTTTTGACACCTTATGAAGCAGTTGCTACAGGTCTTATTCATTCTCGCATGGCCCATTGCTGCCAATGCACAACTGGCAAATGACGATTGCAGTGGTGCCATTCAACTGGAAAATTTGACCAATTGGTGCTCAGCCGCTGGTGCCTTTGATAATACTGCTGCAACTACTTCAATCCAAAGTGCTCCTCGTTGTTTCTCAGAGAATGGGAGTGATATCTGGTTTGAATTTCTTGCTCCAGCCACCAATGCAAACATCAGAGTTTTGGGCGATGTCGTTGACATCTACGGAGTCACCGCCTTCTCTAAGGGCACCCTGAAACTTCCAGCCCTAGCCCTTTATTCGGGAAATTGCGATGACCTGAATCTGGTTGACTGTGCACAAGATGATGGAGATCATATCGCAGAAATCTTCGCAGAAGATCTGGTTCCCAATGCTACCTATTTCCTTCGAGTAAGTAGTGTTGCGTCAGCACAGGGCAGCTTCCAGCTATGTATCAGTTCTTTCAATCTAGTGCCTGAGCCTATTTCTGACTGCCCCACGGGCGTGGTCTTATGTGATAAATCTTCTTTTTTTGTGCCGAATATTCAGGGGAATGGAAACATTCCAAACGAGGTAAATACTTCTTGCCTCACAGCTGAAGACAACTCTACGTGGTATAAATGGGTTGCAGGTACATCGGGATCATTGGGATTTACGATTGTACCAAATAATCCTGGAGATGATCTAGATTTTGCTGTGTTCGAACTGCCGAACGGACTTAACGATTGTGCAGACATGATTGAATTGCGCTGTATGGCATCCGGAGCCAATGGCGTTAATTTGTTTCCCCCATTTGTGGCAGCGCCGTTTGATCAATGGGATCAGTGCGTTGGTCCGACAGGCCTGAGAACTGGTGAAACCGACAACACTGAGCTGGCGGGTTGCAACGAAAACACCGACAATAATTTTGTCTCGTCCATCAACATGGAAGCGGGCAAAGTTTATGCATTAGTCGTGCTCAATTTTAGTGAGTCTGGACACGGATTTTCTCTAGAGTTTTCTGGCACAGCTGAGTTCCTTGGCCCACAGGCTGACTTCTTTACCGACGATCAGGATGGTACCATTTGTTTTGGTGAACCCATCACCTATTTTGATCAATCCAGTTTTGGTGATCTTACCCTGGTAGATTGGCAATGGAATTTTGGAGAAGGGGCAGCACCACAAACTGCCTCTGGTCCTGGCCCCCACCGGGTTTCTTACAACCTGGGTGGAATCAAATCGGTGGCCCTGACCGTCGAGAGTGAAACCGGCTGTTTGGTGACGGATATCGGGTCTATTATTGTGGAAGATCCCTTTCAAGTCGTTGCCGATGTCACAGATCAAAGCTGCCCCGAAAGTACGGATGGAGCGATCGCCCTAGACATCACCAGTGGCAGTGATGTGACGAGCATCCAGTGGGACAATGGTATGACAGGGCCCATGCTTGAAAACCTCGAACCAGGTGAATATGAGGTGTCCCTTACTAACTTCAACGGCTGTGATACCGTCATCCCCTACCTGGTAGAAGCACCTCTGCCATTACAAATTGAAAACATCATCACGAGACCAAGCTGCGGTGGTGGAGCAGATGGTTCGATCACCTTAAATGTCACGGGTCAAGCACCACCCTTTCAGTTCGATTTTGGAAATGGATTCACAGGCTCAAATACAGCTGACAATTTGGTCGCAGATATCTATGACATCGCCGTCCAAGATGACAATGGATGTGTCACAGATCTAGTAGTAGAATTGGGTGAGATTAATGTAGCGCTGGATCCAAATTTTGATCCCATTCAACCACCGACCTGTTTCGGCTTCAATGATGGTCAAGTGGAAATACGGATCGAGGGCGGCAATCGACCCTTTGCCCTCTTCTACAATGGGCAGATTCGGATGGAAACGGACAATATCTTTGATAATCTCCCTGCCGGACTCTTCAATCTGACCGTGCGAGATGGAGCCAACTGCTTAGGATTCGTGCAACTCGACATTCCACAGCCCGATTCGCTCATTGTACAACTAGACACGGTAGACATCTCTTGCTTTGGTGCAAATGATGGGCAAGTGGCAACGCGAGTCTTTGGAGGTACTCCCGGTTATCAATTTAATTGGAATCATGGCAGTACAGATTCAATCATTTCAGATCTCGCGGCTGGTGCTTACACTTTAGATGTCACCGATGCCAATGGCTGTGTGACAAGTACAGCTGCATTTATCACCGAGCCTCCAGCTCTGGGAATTGTGATTGATAGTACCCGTGATGTGGTTTGTTTTGGTGATGCCACCGGGGCCATCTACTTCACTGGGTTCGGTGGAAGCCCACCATTTCAATATAGCATCGACGGCACTAACTTTTCTGATTTGGTCAGTTTTGAAGGTCTTCGGGCTGGTCTCCACCAGGTACAGATCAGAGATGACAGAGGTTGCATTAATACCGAGCAAACGGAACTGTTCCAACCCGCGCAATTGATTGTCAATGCTGGAAACGATACTGCGGTCGATCTGGGGTTTGCCGCTCAATTGCTGGCTACGCATCAGCCGTTTGGTAAACCAGTGGACTATCTATGGAGCCCCATAAGAGATTGCGAAAATTGTCCTTTTGTGGAAGTTCGCCCTCTGCAATCAACGGTGTTTACAGTCCAAATCATCGATGAGGACGGATGTAGTGCCATTGACTCGGTCGAAGTTTTGGTTTTTGGCAACCGGCCAGTATACATTCCCAATTCATTCACTCCCAATGGTGATGGTTTCAATGATTTCCTAACCATCTATGGCGGTCTTGCCGCTGAGCGTTTGCAAGGAATTAAACGACTTCAAATCTTTGATCGATGGGGAGAAACTGTGTTTTTGGGTCGTAACCTGAACCTGGGTGAGGAGGCCATGGGTTGGGATGGGAGCCATCGTGGTCAACCCATGAATCCTGGGGTATTTGCCTATCTTGCCGAAGTGCAATTTATCGATGGTACCGTGCTTCAATTTGAAGGTGACATTACTTTGATACGATGAGATTCTTCGGGGCCTTACTGATCATCCCATTGGTGCTGACTGGTTGCGTCAATGATCTCGAAGATGTAGATCGGCTGTTTGAGGCATCTGATCCTGGTGTTGAAATCGCCAAGGATGTTGAAGTGATGTATAGCGACTCTGCACGGGTGCGAGTGATTATCAAAGGTCCTACCCTGGTTCGACATTTGGACAAGGCCAATCCCAGAGATGAATTTACGGAGGGTGTACATGTCGATTTTCTGGATGACCAAAGTGAAGTGGAGAGCACTTTGGACGCTATGTACGGGGTGCGATATCCCAGAGAACACAAGATCATGGTATACGACACCATCGACCATGTCATTCTCCAAAGTGTACGAGGTGAAAAACTTGAGACCTCAGAGCTCATTTGGAATGAAAAGGAAGGAACTGTACATACCGACAAGTTTGTTAAGATCACTAAGCCCGAAGAAATTATCTTTGCATATGGTTTTCGAGCCAAGCAGGATTTTTCGGAATACACCCTACTTTCAGTAGTGGCAAAATGGAAGATCGAGGACTTCGAAAGTCAATTTAAGAACTAACCAACCTCCATAGACCAAATGGGTCCTCTTCTCTTTTTCGTGTTGTTTTTCTTAGTGCTATCGGCGTTCTTTTCGGGGTCAGAAATCGCCTTTATTTCGGCCAATAAGATTAGGATCGAATTACTAAAGGAGCGAGGTCGTTTGCGCGGAAAAATTCTCAGCGGTTTTTACGAAAAGCCGCGCGAATTTTTAGGTACAATGCTGGTTGGAAATAACATTGCCCTGGTGGTCTTTACCACTCTGATGACCAATCTCCTCAAACCATTTATCGTACCAGTCATCGGTGAAGGAGTCCTGATGCTCATTACCAACACATTGCTAATCACCATCGTGGTCTTAATATTTGGTGAGTTTCTACCCAAGACACTTTTTCGCGTATACGCAAATACAGCCATGAGTCTCCTGGCCACTCCGCTTCAATTTTTCAAATGGTTGCTGGCCATTCCAACCTGGATGATGACCAAGCTTTCTACCATCGTTCTCAACACCTTCTTCAAGTCTTCGGTCAATCTCACACCCTACACATTTAGTAGAATTGATCTGGAGCACTTTGTTCAAGACAGCTTTGAAGGTGATACCGATGATGAAATTGACACGGATATTTTCAAGAATGCACTCAAGCTAAAAGATATTAAGGTGCGCGATTGCATGGTGCCACGCAATGAAATTGTGGCCATCGAAGACGACACCGACATAGGTGACCTGGTGGAACTTTTTGATCAGAGTAAACTTTCAAGGATCCTGGTTTATAATGGAGATATTGACAATGTAAGGGGGTACATTCATCACCAGCAAATGCTCAAGCAACCGAAGCGTATAAAGTCGGTCATTTCAGACATCCCATTTGTGCCGGAAGTCATGAATATTCAAGCCGTAATGAATATGTTTTTTCTATCCAAAAAGAACATCGCCTGTGTGGTGGACGAATTTGGTGGCACGGCTGGCGTGATTACACTGGAAGACATCTTGGAAGAGATTTTCGGTGAAATTGAAGACGAACATGACCAGGAGGAGCACATTGAAGAAGAGATCTCAGAGAAAGAATGGTTGTTTTCAGGTCGCTTAGAGATCGATTATCTCAATGAAAAGTACGAAACGTTGGACTTGCCGGATGGTGAATACAACACGATATCCGGTTATCTTGTTATGACTACGGCCAACATCCCAGAGCAGGGAGATGTCTTGATCCTAGATGGATACGAATTTCACCTGGTCAATGTCAGCAATACAAAAATTGAAACAGTAAGGGTCAAAAAGATAGCTGAGTCAGATTAGTATTGATCAAAATCACCTAGCAACGTCAATAGTTCATTCAGTATCATGGCAGTGGCTCCCCAGAGAATCCTTCCGTCTAGATCGAAATAGGGTACCCCCTGCAGGGTTAGTCCATTCCGAATTCGTATGGAGGTCTTCTTACGATTAGAAGGATCTTGAAAGTGTAAAATCTCTTTCCGGATGATTGAGGCAACTTCTGTGGCTTGGGGCCTTAGGTGCTGATCTTGCGGCAACAAACCCACCACTGGAGTGACTAAATACCTGCTCACCGGGATGTAGAGAGGTGACAACTTACCAATTACTTGAACTTGCTCGATCGCTAGATTTACTTCTTCATGGGCCTCTCGCAGCGCGCAGTCGATGGCATCTACGTCCGTGGGTTCAGTGCGGCCACCCGGAAATGCAATTTGCCCACTGTGTTGATCCTGGTCGTGCTGGATTCGTTCGATGAAGAGTGTAGATATCTGCCCCTGAATGTTGGGAAAAAGTAAGATCAATACTGCGGCATCTGCTGCATCTGTACTCGGTCTTAAATTTAAACGATTGTGGTAAGCTGCCATCTCGAGCTGCGCGGTCTGACCAGGAAGAGGGGCCTGCAACTTATCTCTTAGATAAGTAGCCAAAGAATCGATGTTGCCAGCGCTAGCCAGGGTTATTTGTTGACCTCAATGATGTACTTTTCAAGGGCCATCGTCATGGAAGGTGTTTCTGGTGCTGGCGCCTTGATGTTAATGGTAAGCCCACGCTCATTGACAGCCGCACTAGTGCTATTGCCAAACACGGCGATTCTAGTATCATTCTGCTTGAAGTCAGGAAAGTTTTCGTAGAGCGACTTGATACCTAAGGGGCTGAAGAACACCAAGATGTCATAAAAGATATCACGCAAATCCGAAAGATCGCTGCTAACCGTGCGGTACATCATGGCCTCTTGAAAGTCAAATCCACCGGCCTGCAAATACTTGACGACAGGAACACTACCTAGGTTTGAGCAAGGCAATAGAAAGCGTTCCTTTTTATGTTTGTTGAAGTAGTTGTTTAGATCTTGAATCACTCGCTTTCCCACAAACACCTTGCGTTTGCGATAGATAATGAATTTTTGTAAGTAATGGGCAACGGCCTCTGTGAGACAAAAATATTTGGTGTCTTGCGACATCTTGATACGCATGTCTTCACACATGCGAAAGAAGTGCTCAATTCCATTTTTGCTGGTAAAGATGACCGCCGAATAGTCATCAGGACGAATTCGATTCTTTCGAAACTCCTTCTCCTCAATGCCTTCAACATGAATAAAAGGACGAAAGTCAATCTTTACCCCGTATTTCTTCTCTAGATTGTAGTATGGTGAGCGCTCAGGCTTTGGCTGTGATATCAGTATGGTCTTGACCTTCTTAGCCTTTACTTCTGCGTTTGATGCTGACATTCAACCTGTTTTTGAATGGTATCTCAACTAAAATCCAAACTTATCAAAAGCCAGTTTTCCGATGATAAGTAGGGGTGCGATTTCGGCCGTGCAAAGATAAATAAAAAAATGAAATCGATAGCTATGCAAGAACCTACCAGCAATGAAAAGACCCTTTAATTGCCGAAATAAATAGAAGCTAATCACAGCCACTACTCCCGCCCAAATCGCCCATTTAGCGAAGGGTTCAGGGGCAAATGCACTGACAAGATTGACGGGAGTAAGCACGATTCCCAATAGTATATTGATCAGCATCGTAACAAATCCATACAATTGGGTTTCCTTTTCAACAGGAAAGGAAGATGACAAAACCTGTAGGCTCACTTGCTTCCCAATGTAAACCAGGGCGATGACCGCTATACTTAAAATCAGGAGCGACAATTTACCACCAAACCATCCAAAATCACTCGCCAACAAATACAAGAAAAGGCCGGCATTTATGAAAAAATAGATGTAGAAAAGCCAGTACATCCACGCCATGCTTTTGTACTCTCGAAATAAAAATCGAAGGAAATTGTCATTGGCAATCGCACGATACGCTTTGTTGATCATCGAACGATTGACGGCTAGCAGTACCGCCAATAAGAGTAAGATTAAGACGGTGATGATGAAGAGCACATTCTGATTCTTAGAGATCTCCATCTGTGGTAGACGCTCAGAAATCTCTTTGAGGCCATCTAGCAGGTCGGCACTGTCTTCAGCTGGAGCATGATCGTCGTCCGGCGTACTTACCGGCTGATCTGAAGCGGTTTGTGGTACTGAAGTTGGCGGTTGTTCAAATGGATTATGGTCACCTATCGTATCTGGTACTCTAACCAGCGTATCCACCTGGGTTGGAGCCGAAAGGGTATCTCGCTCCCCCAGATCGAGGGTATCAATCTGAGGCTGCACTGATAATGCGGTGTCTGTCGTGGTGATTGAATCAGTAAATGCAATGCTGGAAGAATCCACCGTCACCGCTGTGCCGGCTGGAGCTCTCCCCTTGATATCAAAGGGGTTCTGTTGGGCCATCAGTCCGGTTTGCCAGAGTTGGCATATGACCAAAAACAAACAAATCCGAAGAAGGATGAATAAGGCTCTCATCGGCGGGCAAAGATAAACATTATGCACCGATGACTCCCATACTCCAGCCGCACTACACAGGGAACTAGTGCTGGCGTGGTTTCATGCCACGGCCCTAAATCCACCAACACGTAAACGGTGAGTTTTTGCCAGCATTGAATTAAAAAACGGACCCTGCATTAGAACTGCAGCGTCCGTGCATTTTCATAGCCTATAATCCCTTCAGGAGTATCAAGAGGCTCCAACCTCCCCTCGAATCGTGAGCACAATCGGCTTTTCATCAAGGTTCGTATATACGGTCACGGTCTTACTGAATTTGCCTAGATTCTTGGCATTGTATTCTGCTTTAATCTGGGTAGCAACACCAGGTGCAATGGGCTCCTTGTCATAAGAGGTGGCAGTGCATCCACAAGAGCCTTTCACTTTCTTCAAGATCAGAGGGATGTCTGCTTCGTTGGTCAAAGTAAAGGTCGCTGTCTGAGGTATCCCCTGTGCAATCACTCCAAAATCGTGCTCCATTTTATCGATCTTCACTTTTGCTGCGAAGTCTACATTTGTATAGGCAAAACACATTAGGGAGAGCGCAATGGATAGGAAATAAAATAGCTTTTGCATTTTCATAGTTTCATGATTTAGGCCCATCCAAACGAAAGGGCTGGTTAACAATGATGTAAACTTAGGGTGAAAAGAAGGGGAACATCGTTAATGAGAATTCAATGATTGTTAATGACCTGTTAATGGAGGTTTTGCACTCATTGGGCAGATTAAATTGCAGAGAAATCTCAATGGTTTGATGACCAATAAATCCATCTGGAGAGTTGTTGTATCGGGAGCGCTTGCACTCCTATGCATCACCTTGGTACAGAGTTTCTGGTTGCGCAACACCTTTAATCTCAGTGCCCGCGCGTTTGATGAAAAAGTCAGGATTGCGATCCGCAATGTCGCCACGCAGCTATCTCAGATGCGGCAAGTACAATTGCCCACTTATCATCTGATCAACCAGATCTCGCAAGATTATTACGTGGTCAATATCAGGGATGCCATTGACGCCAATAGCCTAGAGTATTACCTCACCAAAGAACTGGAGGCGGTCAATTTATTTACCGACTTTGAATATGGCATCTATGATTGCGATACTGACCAAATGGTGTACGGTAATTACCTACATGGACAAGATGGTAAACGCGTAAGCGAACCAACCACTAACCTGCCCAAATATGATGAGTTTGTATATTATTTTGGAGTGCGCTTCCCCGATCGAAAAGGCTATCTAATTGCCAATCAATGGGTACCGATCACGCTAACAGGAATTCTCCTGTTGGCCATGTTGTTTTTCATCTATGCAACCTATGAGATTTTCAAACAAAAGAAATTATCGGATTTGCAGAAGGACTTCATCAACAATATGACCCATGAATTCAAAACACCTCTAACCAGCATCAAGGTCAGTGCAGAGGTGTTCTTGCAAGACCAATATGTAAAAAAGGATGATAGATTGACTCGCTATGCAAAGATCATCGCAAATCAAACAACTCGCTTAAATCAACAGGTAGAGCGCGTACTTCAAATTGCAGATACCTCTGCCAATGGGCTTGAACTCAAAAAGGAACCGCTTGCGATTCATGCGATAATATCCAAGGTTACGGATCAACTGAAAAGCAGATTGGACCGCAGAAATGGTCAGATTAGACTGCAATTAAACGCTGATCAAGACCTAGTGAGTGCGGATCGATTGCATCTAGCTAATGTGCTCTTTAACCTACTGGACAATGCCTTAAAATACACCCGCAAAGCTCCCATTATCGAAGTGACCACAAAATTGTCGGAATCGAATCTGGCCTTAAAAATTGCAGATAATGGAATTGGGATTGACGACAAATTCTTACCAAAGATCGGTGAAAAGTTCTTTCGAGTCCCTACCGGTAACGTACACAATGCCAAAGGGTTTGGCCTGGGTTTACATTATGTCTACCAAATAACTAAGGCCCATCAATGGGACCTTCAAATTGAAAGTGTCAAAACCCAGGGCACCACCGTCACTTTGCTAATGCCTTTGCATCATGCCTGAAGTGCATATCATTTATGTCGAAGATGATGAATCTCTTGGATTTGTAACCAAAGATAATCTTGAAATGCAAGGGTATCGAGTGAGCCATTTCAATGATGGAGCCATCGCTCTAGACCATATAAAAGTACAAGCCTATGATATGGCCATTCTAGATGTTATGTTACCTGAGATTGATGGGTTTGAACTAGCCCGACAACTGAGAGCTCGCAACCGCGATATTCCCATTCTCTTTCTGAGTGCAAAGTCAATGAAGGAAGATCGGCTGCAGGGGTTTTCGGTTGGAGCTGATGACTACATTACCAAACCCTTCAGCATCGAAGAATTGGTATTTAAGATTCAAGTATTTCTCAAGCGGAGTAAGGTGCAGGGCCCAACCGATCGCAAGGTTTTACCTCTTGGACACTACCGGTTGGATTACCCAAATTTACAACTGAAACTCCCGGATGGTGCTTTGCGTACATTGACTCAAAAGGAATCAGATGTACTAAAGTTTTTACTAGACCGCAAAAACGAAGTGATCAGAAGAAGTGTAATTTTGGAACAGATATGGGGTGAGGACGACTATTTTATGGGCCGAAGCCTAGATGTTTTTATTAGTCGGCTGCGAAAATATCTAGCAGATGACGACCGGATTCAAATTGAGAATATCCATGGTGTGGGATTCAAGTTGCGCCTTGATGAAGAAGCTTAAGGGTGCGATATACATAGGAGGTCTGCTGTTTATGATCGTGATACACTCCAGCTGTCTGAAGGAGGAGGTGCGTTTGACCAGAGAACAGCTCAACCAGGTTGATTCCATGTTTTTAGCAGAACGCAAGGTGTGGTTAACTCGCCTAGAGGACTCCTGTGAACAACTGCGTAGCACACATCTTAATCCCTGGATTGATTCGTTGAAAATCAAGCGACAACGCGAAATTGAAAAAATGCTGGGTCGATGAGATTTCTACTAATTGCTTTGGGGTTGATAGTCGGTTGTGGACCACCAGATCATTCAGCACTGCAAGCCGTCATGATGGAAGAAAGACTTGATGACCGGCTGAGTAAATTTATTGCAAATGAAAAGGAAAAATGCCGCACGGAACTCATGGCCGAAGCCAGTTTATTGGCCGACAGCTTGCTGCGTGCAACGAATCCCATCCTGATACAAATTGACTCAATAAAGAAGCCCCCCAAACCCATCAAACCAGCACAACCGGATTTCGAAAGGCCACAAGACAGCATGGAAATAGCTCCCATCATCCCAAAAGAAAACCTCGGAAAAGATCAATAAAACTTGTCGTAAAAACGCTGGAGCCGAACATCCATTTTTGCAACTACCTGGGATAGGTTTCGCCAAGTTACATCTCTTGATCTGAAGATTACATCGAAAATTGCAGAGGCTCGGCCGGTGCGGAAGAAGTAGGGGAATGGACTTGATAATTTCATACGTCGGTGGTCCGAAATAATGAGTGCTGCTCCTCCATTTTCGGTAGTGGCATGATCCAGAAAAAATTGATTTGCTAAGCCAAGGTCCTGCAGACTGTCCAGGTGATGCGACAACTTGAAATCGGGTACGAATCCGTATCGCGAGAAATGATAGTGGGCTATGAAGGCTTGCCTAAGGTTACTGTTAAAACTATCTCTTTCTAATTGAGTTCGCTCTAAGGCCTTAGCAATCCTCTCGTGTTTTTTGCTACCTGGATCCGAAGCCGCGAGTGCTTCGGAAAGGGCTACGATCTTTTTTTCTTGCATCGGCTGGACAATCCAAAGCGTACCTCCTTTGAGTGCCCCAATCATTTGTACGGGTGAATGGTCGCGCTGTCCGGAAAGTGGGCTTACCATAAACGAGACCATAAACAGCATGAATCCTTTCGCTAACGGCATCAATATCTCCTGTTAAATCTTCGTTAAAGGCGCAAGAAATCAAATTTAGCGTTTCCTCGCAGTCATTAAATTCGCACCTGAAATCTGGTTAAAAATTAGCAATTTTGTGGCCCTCCAGTGATTACCACTTACTAGTAAACGAAACCATATGCAACCATCCGTAGATATTGAGGCACTTAATCAACAAATCTATATCGAAAGTGCCTTTGTCGAATCATTACTGACTGAAACATCAAAGGTCATTGTGGGACAGGACAAGATGATGGAGCGCTTGCTGCTGGGTCTTTTGACCAAAGGCCACGTACTACTGGAAGGACTTCCTGGACTAGCAAAAACTTTGGCTATCAAAACACTGGCTTCGGCGATTGATGCAAAATTTAGTAGAATTCAGTTTACCCCAGACCTCCTACCTGCTGACATTCTTGGAACCCTAATTTAC
The DNA here is from genome assembly GCA_965223215.1 of Saprospiraceae bacterium. Classification (GTDB taxonomy): domain Bacteria; phylum Bacteroidota; class Bacteroidia; order Chitinophagales; family Saprospiraceae; genus JABDMH01. The sequence continues at coordinate 4,302,244 of CBDCVZ010000010.1, forward strand.
AATCCAAATGAAGCTGACTTCAGGGTTCGCAAAGGACCCATCTTTGCTAATTTCATTTTAGCTGACGAAATCAATCGAGCTCCTGCAAAAGTGCAAAGTGCACTGTTGGAAGCGATGCAGGAACGCCAGGTGACGATCGGAGATGAGAGCTACCTTCTGGAGGAACCCTTCCTGGTACTTGCTACCCAAAATCCCATCGAGCAAGAGGGAACCTACCCCCTACCGGAAGCACAAGTTGATCGATTTATGTTGAAGGTCCATATTGGATATCCCTCGAAGGATCAGGAGCGAGAGATTATCCGGCGCAATCTCAACCAAGATAATTTTGGAACAGTCGAAACCAAGGTAACCCCCGAAGAAGTACTAAAATCGAGAAAAACGGTCCGCAAAGTTTACATGGACGACAAAATCGAACAGTACATCCTCGACATCGTATTTACGACCAGAGAACCTGAAGCGCATGGACTGGCAGATTTGACCCCCTTAATAGAGTATGGAGCCAGCCCCCGAGCCAGTATCAACCTTGCTTTGGCCTCCAAGGCCTATGCCTTTATCAAACGTCGAGGTTTTGTAATCCCTGAAGATGTCAGGGCCGTGTGTCATGATATTCTCAGGCACCGACTGGGTTTAACTTACGAAGCGGAAGCCGAAAATGTAACCCAAGAGGACATCATCAACCAAATACTAAATGCTGTAGAAGTACCCTGATCACACGCAAATAATTACTAGCAGTGGACACAAGCGAACTTCTCAAGAAAGTCAGGAAAATTGAAATAAAGACCAAGGGGATCAGCAATGAGCTCTTCTCGGGCGAATATCACAGTGCTTTTAAGGGTCGGGGCATGTCATTTAGTGAGGTGAGAGATTATCAATTTGGTGATGATGTCCGCAACATTGAATGGAACGTTACCGCTCGAACAGGTACCCCGCACATCAAAGTCTTTGAGGAAGAACGCGAACTCACCGTCATGATGCTCGTGGATGTCAGCCCATCCTCCTTTTTTGGAACGAAAATGCAACTGCGCAAAGACCTCATCACAGAGATATGTGCCGTGCTGTCTTTTTCGGCAATCAACAACAACGACAAAGTGGGCTTGGTCCTATTCTCTGATGAAGTGCACCTGTACATACCACCGAAGAAAGGTAAAAAGCACATCTTACGAATCATTCGCGAGTTGATTGATCAGGAACCCATTGGAAGCTATACGAATATTGAAGTAGCACTTCAATACTTTAATAATCTGGTCAAGAAGAAGAGTATTTGCTTTTTATTGAGCGACTTTTATGCCGGATCCTTTGATCAAGCACTCCAGGTGGTAGCACGCAAACACGATCTAATTGGAATGCACATCTACGATCCCTTTGAGAAATCACTGCCCAAAGCTGGCTTACTACGTGTCGAGGATGCTGAGACGGGCAGAATTATGTGGGTCGATACCAATGATCCCAAAGTTAGATCTCAGCACAGTCGAATGTTTGAAGAAAAGGAACAAGCCTTAAGCAGTCTGTTTGCCAAGTCGGGTGCTGATATCATAAATCTAGATGCCCGGGAATCTTATATCGTGGCCTTGCATCGTTTTTTTAAAAAACGTGCAAGATGAGACTGTGGGCCATCCTACTGATCGGACAATGCCTCATCGTACCTGGCTGGAGCCAGATCAGTTTTCAATGTGCCGTGGACAGCAATAAAATGCTGATCGGCGACCAACGTAATCTCCTCCTTTCCATCAACGCTGATGCACCAGTACGTGTCGATAGTATCGATTTTGGAGATTGGAAGGAACTCGGAGTTGAATTGTTATCCGTGCAGCAGTGGTCGCCAACCGAATCGAATCAGATTAGCCAACAATTCAAGATTGGGGTTTTCGACACCGGCTATATAAAGTTGCCCCCCCTATCCTTGCACTATTCAAGCTCGGGCCGTATCGATACGGCATATTCCAACGATTTAGCTCTTGAGGTAAGTGGTATTATGGTTGACTCCACAGGTTTAGCCCCTATAAAACCCATCTTAAAGGAGCCCTTAGCATTTCGGGATTTCTTACCCTATCTAACCGCCCTTATCATTGGCCTTGCGATCGTGGGGTTGTTTTTCTTGCGCAGCAAGCGCAAATTACCAGAGCCAACTGTTGTCGTCATTCCAGATCCACCTCATGAAATTGCTCTGCGAGATTTACAAAGATTGAAGGAGCAAAAACTTTGGCAGCAAGGAAAAATTAAGGCCTATCAGTCGCAACTAACCCACATCATCAGAGCTTACCTGGAGGGCAGGTATGAAATTCCAGCCCTGGAATCGACGACTACTGAGGTCCTGGAGGCCTTGAACAAAGCGGATGTTTCGGAAAAACTATATCATGATCTGAATCAGATTCTGAACATGGCAGACCTAATCAAATTTGCCAAAGCCAAACCTGATGTAGATATCCACCATCAATTCATGGATATGGCGGAGAAATTTGTGTTGGCTACTAAACTAGAAAGCAGCAAACAGGAGTTGGATGATTGACTTTCTCAGAAATATTGAATTTCAAGATCCTTGGCTTTTATCATTGCTAGCCCTACTGCCCCTTTTTGGCTATTATCTATTTGGTAATAAAGCGAATACCGCATCCACCTTTCGCATCTCCAACACCAGCTCATTCACTCACACTTCGTGGCGCAGTGTGGTGCGCAGATTTCTCCCAATATTGTCCCTAATGGCGTTAGGTAGTCTAATCTTGGCCCTGGCACGCCCTCAATTGGCCTTGAGAGAAGAGGAAGTCACTGCAGAAGGCATTGATATTATTCTGGCCTTAGATCTATCCAGCAGTATGCTGGCCAAAGATTTCGAGCCAGATAGGCTGGAGGTGAGCAAGCGTGTGGCGGCTCAATTTGTAGACAAACGTGTAGATGACCGCATTGGGATCGTCGTTTTTTCAGGTGAGAGTTTCACTCAGTGTCCTTTGACATCTGATCACCGGATCGTCAAGAGATTTTTATCTCAGTTGAAGTGTGGCTTCTTAGAAGAGGGTACCGCCATTGGCATGGGTCTGGCTACCGCAGTCAATCGAATAAAAGACAGCGATGCGAAAAGTAAAGTTGTGATTCTTCTCACCGATGGCGATAACAACACAGGATACATTCAGCCGCCGACTGCGGCAGAAATGGCGCGAGAACTAGATATCAAGGTGTATACAATTGGGGTGGGTAGTAAGGGTATGGCTTTGACCCCGCAGGGTAAACGCAGTGATGGAACCTATGTCTATGACTATGCGCGCGTCATGATCAATGAACAACTACTACAACAGATTGCAAAGACGACCGGTGGCAAGTATTTTAGGGCCACTTCTGAGCAAGCCCTAGAACTGGTCTATGCTGAAATAGATCAACTGGAAAAAACAGAACGTGAAATCACGACGTTTAAACGATACAGCGATGAATTCGGCACCTTCGTAAAATGGGGCCTGGGATTATTCATTTTTCATCTGCTGCTTGCAACGACCTTGTTCAGATCATATCCCTATTAGGCCATGTTTAGATTCGAACATCCATCCTTTTTATATCTCCTCCTGGGCGTTGTACCATTGGTAGGACTGCTTTATCTGAGCCAGTACCTCTATCGTTACCAGATGCGAAAAATTGGAGACCTAGGCCTGATCCGGCAATTGACCTTCAATAATTCTTCACGACGTAAGCGCTGGGGATCCTTCTTGACCATATTGATATTTATATTTTCTGTCATTGCCTGGGCAAATCCGCAGTGGGGAGCCAAACGGGAAAAGGTTAAGACACGCAGCTCCGATATTTTCATTGCCATGGACATCTCCACAAGTATGTACTGTGAAGACATCGCTCCCAGTCGATTAGAACAAGCGCGAAAATTTGCACTGCAACTCACGGAGAAACTCCGCGGAGAACGAATTGGACTGATCCTGTTTGCAGGAAATGCCTACCTGCAAATGCCTTTGACTACTGATTACGCCGCTGCACAAATTTTTTTGAAGTCGGCTAGTCCCAAGCTGGCCACATCACAAGGTACTGCCATTGGTGATGCCATAAGGATTGCACAGGAAGGCTTTAGAAACGATCAAAAATTTCACAAGACGCTGATCATCGTATCTGATGGTGAAGATCATGATGCCGATGCCATTGAAATGGCAAGGGAGGCCAGCGACAAGGGCATGATTATTTTCACGGTTGGGGTGGGCACTGTAAATGGTTCATTTATACCCATCAGTACACGTGGCAGGCAGGATTGGAAAAGGGATGCGGCCGGTCAGCCAGTTCGAACAAGCCTCAATGAGACTTTGATGCAAGCTATTGCAAACGAAGGTGGTGGTGTTTATTATTATCTAAATGGAACTGAATCAATTCTTCAAGACATTGATGATAGAGTAGATAAATTGGAGAAAAAAACGTTTGAGGAGCGTTCTTTCACTGAGTATGAGAGTTATTACCAATTTTTCTTGGCAGTCGCAATTTTGGGATTTATTTTGAGATGGATATTGATCCATAATTATTGGGCACTAAACCGTCGAATGACATGAGATTGATGTTGCTTCTTTTCTTCTGCACTTTGACTGGTATTGCTTTGGCTCAATCCAAGGGTAAGGCGCATGATCTACGTCGGGATGCCGATCAACAATACGATCGCAAGTTGTTTAACGAGGCTGAGGAAGCCTATCGCAAAGCCACGATTATTGATCCTGACGAAAAGGGCACCTTTAACCTTGGCAACGCTATTTTCAATCAAAACCGATACGAGGAAGCTGCGAGACAATACGAGAAAGCAGCCGAAATGATCAGCGATGAAAACCAGCGAGCCAAAGCTTGGTATAACCTGGGAAATGCCCATTATCTCAACGGCAAATTTGAAGAGAGCGTGGAAGCCTTTAAGAATGCACTGCGCAGTAATCCTGACGACCTTGAAGCCAAACAAAATCTGTTGATGGCTCTACAAGAGTTGAAAATGCAGCAGCAACAGCAGCAGCAACAACAAGATAACCGCGAAAACGAGGAACAAGAAGACCAAGAGCAGCAACCTCCCCAGCAAGATCAAAACCAAAATCAGGACCAACAAAATCAACAACAGTCGCAAGACCAAGACGATCAGGAGCAACAGCCTGAGCAGATGGAGCAAAAACTCACCAAGGAGCAGGCCATGCAGCTACTCGAAATCATTGAAGAAGAAGATAAAAAAGTGCAGGAAAAATTGCGAAAAGTGCAATCCAGTGATCAGAAAAAAGTTAAAGATTGGTAAAACTTATTAGCGATGAAGACTACTCTATTATTTACGTTTATTGCCGGTGTCTTGAGCCTTTATGGCCAGGATGATGCATCTTTCAAGTTGTATGTTAGTGACGATACAATCTTGATTGGCAATTATTTCGAGATCAAATACGAAGCCACCAACCTACAGGGAGAATTTGATATTCCCGAATTTGAAGATTTTGCCATTGTTAGTGGCCCCAACCAAAGTCGAAACATGAGTTTTACAAATGGCCAATCACAATCCTCAAGCAGCATATCTTTTCTGCTAAAGCCTAAATCTGTAGATGTGCTTTCACTTCCACCGGCTTATTTTGTCACACCAGATCAAACCTTCGAGGCAGGCCCACGAGACATCTCCGTCTTACCTAATCCCGATGGTGTCGTCACTGAATCCAGGTTGGATAGGGGTAAAGATGAGTTTAATTTCTTCCACCGGTGGGGTGATCATCCGAAGACCACTAAGAAGAGAAAGAAGAAATTAAAGGAAACTAAAATTTGATCAGTGGCTATGGTCCGCTTTACGCTATTCAGCATCTGCTGCTTGCTCTTGGTACCAACGCTGGCTCAAGAGGTCTCCTTTAAGTCGTATAGTGGAGCTAAACAGGTGGTAGTTGGAGGTACGTTTGACGTGACCTTCTCGATTGAGAATGCCGACGAAAAGAATTTCAAGCCACCCGACTTTACGCCGTTTAGACGCATCGCAGGACCTTCTCAATCCTATCAATCGAGCTTTGTAAATGGTAAAAGCTCTAAGTCGATCAGCTATTCGTATACCCTTCAAGCGACTAAGGTTGGGACATTTACCATGGAAGGTGCTGTAGCTACCATTAACGGAAAACTCCAAAAGTCAAACACCATCAAGATTGAGGTTGTACCGGAGTCTAAAGCACTGACCAAGGGGGATGAAAAAGCCAAAATCTTCCTGAGAGCAGAGCTTGACACCAATCATCTTTATGTTGGCCAGCAGGCTGTGCTGCAATACAAAATCTATACGCAAGTAAATATTGAGAATTACAACATCCTCGCTGAAAGCAGTTATGATGGATGCTTTACCCAAGTGCTCGATGCCTATAAGGACCGCGCGATCAAAGAAGTGATTGATGGAGAACAATACACTACCAAAGTTTTACGCAAGGTCTCGATTTTCCCCCAGCAAAATGGTAAAATCAGCATTGAACCTCTGGCCGTACGTGTCGGTATCCCTGACCGAACCAAGAGACGACGAAGTTTTTTCTCCAGCTTCAATTTAAAAACCAAAAATATTAGTTCGAATCCAGTCGAACTCATGGTGCGGTCACCACATACCAATGCACCTTCATCCTTTACGGGTGCGGTGGGATCATTTTCAGCTGATTTCCTCCTCCACCCCAATAAGTTGACGACCGATGATGTCATCACGCTGCGACTGAAAATCGTCGGCAATGGAGATGTCAAAATGATTAGACCTCCACAACTGGAATTGCCCGTGGAATTTGAAGCCTATGATCCAAAGGTGATCGACGAAAAGATGATCAACGCCACCGACTCGGTTCGCGGTGAAAAGGTTATCGAATACCTTCTTCTGGGCAAATCACCTGGTCACTATCAATTGAAACCAACGTTTACCTTTTTTGACCCCAGACAGGGTCGTTATTCTAGGATTCAAGACAGTTTCGACATTGAGATAAAGCAGGGTAAAACCCTTACCCAATCTGATAATCGCTTGCGTCCAGCCGACGAAGATCAATTGGCTGGACCCATTCTATCGACAGAACTCGTTAGAGACCGTAAAAACATCATCTCGACCGTATGGTATTGGTCTCTCATTGGTGTTCCGATGTTGGGATTTCTCATGATGCTATGGCACAAAAAGAGGCAAGAGTCGAAACGTGCAGATTCCGTGGTGGACCACACGGCCATCGCCCATGAACGGCTGGCCACGGCCAAACAACATCTCGAAAATCAAAAAGCACAGGCATTTTTTGAAGAGCTAGCGCTGTGCCTGAAAAATTATCTAGCTTCTAAGATCGGACTGCCCGTCGCAGAGCAGAGCAAAGAGGTCATTAGGAGGCATCTCGCTGAAGCATCAGTCGGTGACGATGCGATTATTAAGCTCATTGAAGTACTGAACCAATGCGACTATGCGCTTTACGCCGGAATCCATGATCCAGGCCGTATGGATAAGACTTATAATGAGGCTGTTGACATTGTCAAAGTGCTGGAAGATCAGCTTGTGTAACAGCTATTGCGTCGATTCGCCAAACAATCCTGTTAATAGAAATGACTGGGCTAGGTGAGAGCACAAAAAAAATCTAATTTCGCAGGCTGATAATTTCACTGATTAAGGAAGACCGCATGATTACTCGCATTAGGGAGGCTTTAGAATCGAATAAAGTTGGATCGATTATTACGGTGGCAGGCTGGGTTCGGACCTTCCGCAACAACCAGTTCGTCGCCCTATCCGATGGATCCACCATCCATACACTGCAACTGGTACTGGATCTGGAAAAAATGGATGAATCACTCCTCAAACAGATCACCACAGGTTCGGCTATCAAGGCCACTGGAACGTTGGTGGAATCGCAGGGCAAAGGACAGCAAGTTGAGCTGAAATGTGACATCCTGAATATATTGGGTGGTGCCAATGCAGAAACCTATCCCCTGCAACCCAAAAGGCATAGTTTTGAGTTTTTGCGTGAGATTGCGCACTTGAGATTTAGAACAAACACCTTTGGTGCCGTCTTTCGCGTAAGACATGCGTTGTCGTTTGCGATCCACAAATTTTTTAATGATCGCGGATTCTATTATTTGCACACCCCCATCATCACCGCCTCAGATGCTGAAGGTGCTGGAGAAATGTTCAGGGTGACTACCCTGGATATCAATGAACCACCACGAAATTCAGAAGGTCTAGTCGATTATAAGAAGGATTTCTTTGAGCGTGAGAGCAATCTGACGGTTTCTGGCCAACTAGAGGCAGAACTTGGCGCCTTAGCATTGGGCAAAGTATACACATTTGGCCCCACATTTAGAGCCGAAAATTCCAATACTTCTAGGCATTTGGCAGAATTTTGGATGATTGAGCCGGAAGTAGCTTTTGCAGATCTTAACGACAATATGGATCTGGCTGAAGAGATGTTGCGATATTTAGTGCAGTATGCACTGACCAACTGTGCAGATGATCTTGCGTTTTTGTCAGACCGCCTAACAAAAGAAGAGTCTCAAAAACCCAAAGATCAACGTTCACCCATGCCGCTGCTTGAAAAACTGGCCTTTATCGTGGATAATGATTTTGAGCGACTTACCTACACTGAGGCCATAAACATCTTGCTCAGATCTAAGCCCAATAAGAAGAAGAAATTCAACTTCGTGATCGAGGAATGGGGTGCCGACCTACAATCAGAGCACGAGCGATATTTGGTTGAAAAGCATTTTAAAAAACCAGTCATCCTCACCGATTACCCCAAGATTATCAAGTCTTTCTACATGCGACTTAATGATGACCATAAAACGGTCGGAGCCATGGACATCTTATTTCCGGGCATTGGAGAAATTGTTGGAGGATCTCAGCGTGAGGAAAGACTGGATGTACTCGAAGCCAGAATGCAAGAAATGAATGTCCCGCAAGAGGAGCTTTATTGGTATCTCGACATCCGACGCTACGGATCATGTGTGCATTCGGGCTTTGGACTTGGCTTTGAAAGATTGGTGCAGTTTGTAACCGGAATGTCCAATATCAGGGATGTCATTCCGTTTCCACGAACACCGGGAAGTGCCAATTTCTGACTGATACTCGATAGACAACGGCCTCATCTCTTCGCATTTTGATTTCCAGTGAAGTTGAGTACTTAGGCCGACTAGCGATGCCGACTGCGGTCACGCCAGCTTTCTTCTCCAACCTTAAATTTGACCCCTTTGACCGATGGTCCAGGACAAAAAAATCCTCCTGGAACTTGGATATGTCATAGATATGAGATCATAAAACTATGGGATTTCTTATCCGTCCAGGAGGAAAATACGGCTCATGGGAGTAGAACAAATTTAATTTTTAATTATATCAAAGCTGAAACCCCTCACATAAATTTTCAACTTTTAACATATGTTAAGGGCAAGGTAGTCAACCTACAAGTCATCTATGACTTGGCAGTAAACATTGACTTCACATACCTACGATTCAGTCGTGCGATGTTCTCTACAGAAATCTCTTTCGGACATTCAGCTTCGCATGCATAGGTGTTTGAGCACATGCCAAAGCCCTCTTTGTCCATTTGGCTGACCATGGAAGAAACCCTTCGTTCATCTTCCACCTCACCCTGTGGTAAGAGGGCCAAATGCGACACTTTTGCTGAAACAAAAAGCATGGCAGAACCATTGGGGCAAGCCGCTACACAAGCGCCACATCCGATGCAGGTAGCGGCATCAAATGCCTCTCCAGCTTGGTCTTTCTCGATGGGAATGGCGTTGCCATCAGGTGCTTGACCCGTATTCACAGAGACATAACCTCCCGACTGCATGATACGGTCAAAGGGACTTCGATCGACCACCAAGTCCTTGATGATTGGAAAAGATGTTGCTCTAAATGGCTCGACAGTTATGGTATCTCCATCTTGGTAGACCCGCATATGTAACTGACAGGTTGTGGTACCAGTTTGTGGTCCATGGGGTCTGCCATCGATCACCATACTACAGGCACCACAGATACCTTCTCGACAGTCGTGTTCAAACGCCACGGGATCTTTGCCGCCTTCAATCAAATCTTGATTGAGCACATCCAGCATCTCGAGAAATGACATGTGCTCGTTGGCTTCGATGGAGTAACTTTCAAAACCTCCCTTGGCGGTTTGATTTTTCTGACGCCAGATCTTCAGTGTTAACTTCATATGGATGCTATTTATAGCTTCTAGTTTTTAACTCCACGTTTTCAAAAACGAGATCTTCTTTGTGTAAAATTGAATTGCCATCATCTTGCCATTCCCAGGCTGCGACATAAGCAAATTCATCGTCTCTTCGCAGTGCTTCTCCCTCCGGTGTTCGATATTCTTCACGAAAGTGCCCTCCGCAGGATTCGTCTCTGTTGAGCGCATCATCCACCATCATTATACCCAGTTCGATAAAATCTGCTACTCGAGCAGCTTTTTCCAGTTCTGGGTTGAATTCATCTACCTGGCCTGGCACAACCACATCACGCCAGAATTCATCCCGCAGATCCAACAACATACCCTTGGCTTTCTTCAGACCTTCTGCATTGCGTGACATGCCACAATATTCCCACATGATCAGCCCCAATTTCCGATGCAGGCTTTCCACAGTTTGTGATCCTTTGATTGAGATTAATTTTTCAAGCCGATCCCGGGTTGCTTGCTCAGCTTCGGCAAAGGCATCGTGATCCGTGCTGATGCTTGGTGTTCTAATTTCCTTGCTCAAGAAGGTACCGATGGTATAGGGTATGACGAAATATCCATCCGCCAAGCCCTGCATAAGGGCCGATGCACCCAGTCGATTCGCTCCGTGGTCTGAGAAGTTGGCTTCTCCGAGGGCGAATAAGCCAGATACATTGGTCTCCAAGTGATAATCGACCCACAAGCCTCCCATGGTGTAGTGTACTGCCGGATAGATCTTCATCGGTGTGACGTATGGATCGTCACCGGTAATCTTCTCATACATTTGAAAGAGATTACCATATTTTGACTTGACCACCTCTTTACCAAGACGATCGATTGTGGCCTGATCTGGATGATGCAATCCTTCCTTATGTGCCTCAGCCATGCCATACCTTTGAAAGGCGTCTGAAAAATCGAGAAATACTGCCAAACCCGTTGCATTGACCCCATGCCCTTCGTCGCATGCTACCTTGGCTGCTCTCGATGCAACATCTCGTGGTACCAAGTTGCCAAAGGCTGGGTAGCGCCGCTCTAGATAATAATCTCTTTTCTCCTCAGGCAGATTCTCCGGTTTTAACTTTCCTTGCACGATGGCATCTACATCGGCTTTTTCCTTTGGCACCCACACTCGTCCATCATTGCGTAGTGACTCCGACATCAAGGTCAACTTCGATTGATAAGTGCCTGAGACCGGAATACAGGTGGGATGGATCTGGGTATAGCAGGGGTTGGCCATCAAGGCACCTCTTTTGACGGCCCGCCAAGCGGCCGAAACATTACATCCCATGGCATTGGTGGATAGGTAATACACGTTGCCATAACCTCCCGTGGCCAGGATCACACAATGGGCAGCAAAGCGTTCAATCTTGCCGGTCAAGAGATTGCGGGCAATAATTCCCCGTGCCTTGCCATCGATGATTACTAGATCGAGCATTTCATGTCGATTGTACATCATAACCGATCCGGTACTAATCTGACGTGACAATGCCTGATAAGCTCCAATCAAGAGTTGCTGTCCGGTTTGACCCCGGGCGTAAAACGTACGCGAAACTTGCACCCCACCGAAGGAACGATTAGCCAACAGACCACCATACTCACGGGCAAAGGGTACACCTTGTGCCACGCATTGATCGATGATGTCGGCACTCACTTCAGCCAATCTATGCACGTTGGCTTCCCTTGATCGGTAGTCACCTCCTTTAATCGTATCGTAGAAAAGCCGATAGACACTATCTCCATCATTTTGATAGTTTTTGGCAGCATTGATTCCACCTTGGGCAGCGATACTATGAGCCCGTCGAGGGCTATCGTGAAAGGTGAAACATTTCACCTTATACCCAAGCTCACCCAGGGTTGCCGCTGCAGAGGCTCCTGCTAATCCAGTCCCAACTACGATTACTTCGAGACGCCGCTTGTTATTTGGTGCCACCAAAGGCATCTGCGAACGGTAGTCGGTCCACTTATCCGCAAGGTTTCCAGTAGGTACTTTACCATCTAGTTTCATGAGTCTTCGTTATCAGCTATCTAAAGAAATAAAAGAACAAGGGTATGAGCGCAAAACCAGCCGGTATGACTATTGAGTACGCTTTGCCAAGAAAATGGATGGCCGGCGTATATTTTTTGTGGTTAAGTCCAAGTGATTGAAAAGCACTCTGGAAACCGTGCCAAAGGTGCAATGCAATCACGTACATACAGATCACATAGAAAAGTACATACCACCATTGGCTAAAAGCATAAGCCACTGGGATGTACAGATTTTTGATGGGCTCATAACCATCGTAGTTGGCCATTTCTAGATGTCCAAATTTCATCTGAAACCAAAATTGCCATAGATGAATCAGGATGAAGATCAGAATCACGGTGCCCAATCCAGCCATATTGCGAGACGGAAAAGAAGCAGGACTCGTTTTTGTAACAGCATATCGCGATCCCTTAGCTCTCCTATTTTTTGACCAGAGCAAAAGACCTTGTACGGCGTGCAGGAGTATGAAAAGATAATTTCCGTAAGAGATCAACTTCACCACTGGATTGGTGGTCATAAATTTGGCATACTTGTTAAATTTCTCGCCACCATCATCAATCAGCAACTGTAGATTGCCACTGAGATGAACGGCAAGAAAAAGGATTAGGAATAATCCGGTCAGGCTCATAATCCATTTTCGCCCAATGGATGAGGTGAAAAAATCTGTAAACCAATGCATTAATTCATGTATTTAAGCTGGTACGGCAAATCTATCTGATAAACAGGCCTAAAACAAAAATGACCGTCGACTGGTGGCCACATGTAATCTATTTAGAATAAATCTAAAATCCTATTTTTGTGGCACTAACGTTTGGGAAACCATAATTGAAACCGCGACGTTAGAAAATGGAAGAAATGAAATGCCAACAGACAAAAATACCTTTCGTAAACTTCTCTCTTATTTTCCTGAAATAGAACTGCCCGTTACCCTAACTTCAGAGACACATCATATTTTTTCAAAAGAAAATAAACCACTACCCGAAGTATTGATCCGGTCATATTTAAAGGGGAGTGATGGGGACTTGGGTGAGTTTGAGGAATACATTGCCTGTTTTCAATTACCTCGTGCTGAAAGCTTTGTAGGTCTTGTATACTGGAAAGCTGATTTGATGAAATATCAGTATGTGCTGGTGACATTTGATCAACATGGCCAACAAGTGGCCTCACAAATTATCGCAGGTACCAAATCTAATGGTGAGACAATCTTAAAAAGAGTTGCCACTTTTGACGCGGAAGGAGTGATCTATATCGCTGAGGGAGTAGGTCAGGCTGATGAGCGTCATTATCAAGCAGGCAATAGTCGCAATTATCAACTAGAGATTTTACCTAGTGGAGACATCTTGCATATGATGAATGATAATTAGCCCTTGTTTCCCCCCTGAATCTCACTCTTGAAGGACATCTTCTCAGGTGACTCATCACTCAAACAGTTTTTGAGCATTTTGACCATTCGGCCTGAAATTAAAATGAACCCAAATCTTAATCTAAAATTTAATGAAACGTAAAAAATCAATTAAGGGTAGGAAACTACCTAGCAAAGACCTTGCATATTTTGTAGAAAAGACTTTCGCAAAACGCCCCAAGAAGCGGCTCAATGCAAGGCAATTAATAAAGATCTTAAGCATCAAAAACACTAAGGTAGCCGTCAATCAGGTCTTAGAGAACTTACATGCAAACGGCAAGATACGCCTGGTGAAGGATGGCAAGTACCAATTGAATCTGAAGGGTCAGGACAATGGAAATAGAGGTCGGCCGGAAACACATATCGGATTTGTTGATCTTACCAAATCAGGTGCTGGCTACATCATCACAGAGACACATGAAAGAGATATTTATGTCCCGGTCAAAAAAATGGGCTTTGCCTTGAATGGTGATCGAGTAAAAGTGGAGGTGACCAAAAAATACGGTCCCAAGGTTGAGGGCAAAATTACAGAGATCTTAGTGCATAGCACAGAACAATTCATTGGAGACTTCCACCTGAATAAAAACATAGGATTTGTAGTTCCCGACGGCAATCATATACCCTTTGATATCTATGTGCACCCAAAAGATCAACATGGAAGCAAGGATGGGGACAAGGTGCTGGTGAAAGTGATTGAGTGGCCTACCCGCATAGGGAGAAATCCGCTGGGTGAGATCACTCAAAAAATTGATGCTTCTGACCACCACGAACTAGCCATGCAGTCGATCTTGATCAATCAAGGATTTGACATCAAATTTCCACCGCTGATCGAAAAAGAGGCCAATGACCTATTGCGCTCGATCACGCCCGAGGAGATCAAAAAGAGGAGGGATTTTAGAAAGGTGCCAACTTTCACCATTGATCCAAAAACTGCCAAGGATTTTGATGACGCTCTGTCCATTCAAACGCTAGAAAATGGAAATATTGAAGTAGGGATTCACATCGCTGATGTTACGCATTATGTGCGACCTGGGACGGCCCTAGATCGTGAAGCCTTCCGGAGGTCTACTTCTGTGTACCTGGTTGATCGAGTGGCACCGATGCTTCCGGAGGTATTGTCAAATGAACTCTGCTCGCTCCGCCCCCATGAAGAATCACTTACCTTTTCGGCCGTTTTTGAATTCAACCGCCAGCGTAAGATTGTTCGGCGATGGTTTGGTAAGACCATCATCCATTCGATAAAACGATTCACCTACGAAGAAGCACAACAAATCTTAGATGACCCTCAAGGACCTCATGCTCAGGAACTAGTGGCGCTAAACCAGCTTGCCAAACACCTACGAAAGGTCCGGTTTGGCGAGGGATCCATAGCCTTTGAGTCACCAGAAATCCAATTCGAACTCGATGACCGCAATCACCCAATTGCCATACATACCAAAGAACGCAAAGACACGCACCTGCTGGTCGAAGATCTCATGTTGCTGGCCAATCGTGAAGTTGCTAAGTACATAGCCAAGAAGGATCAATCTGAGATACCCTTCGTTTATCGGATTCATGACCTGCCCGATGAAGAAAAGTTAGCAGAATATGCAAACTTCTTAAATGAATTGGGATTTGAATTTAGATTTCAATCCCCAAAAGAAATCAGAGATTCCTTTGCCCGGCTCACGGAAAAAGCCCGAGAAGATGAAGCCATTGCCTTTGCAGAACCATTGGCCGTGCGAACCATGTCAAAAGCCATTTATACGACGGATAATATTGGCCACTTTGGATTGGGGTTTCCATACTATACACATTTTACCTCCCCCATCAGACGATATGCCGATGTACTAGTGCATCGAATCCTGGAAAAAAATCTGCGCACGGCATTTCGATATAAAAAAACAGAATTGGAGCAACAGTGCCAGCACATATCGAACCAAGAACGAAAAGCTCAGGAGGCAGAGAGAGAGTCCATCAAGTTTAAGCAGGTTGAATTCATTGCCGATCATCTCGGCGAGACCTTTTCAGGTATTGTTAGTGGTATGATTGACCGAGGCATATTTGTTACACTTCTAGAAAGCCGGGTAGATGGTCTGGTTGGATTTGATAAATTAGCTGAACCATTCCAAATTGCTGAGGGACGACTCAAAGCTGTCGGATTGAAAAGTAGGAGGATTTTGAAAGTTGGCGACCTGGTTCAGGTAAAAATTACCAACGCCAGAATTGAAGATCGCGAGGTAGATATGGAGCTGGTAGATTAACATAATCTGATTGCATATGCCATTTACCAATGATGCCATAATCGCTGGAATACTGTTGATGGTGTTGGCTCTAATATTTCACACTTCTGGTGCAAAGAGTGGAGCTTGGAAACGGTTCTACACTTACGTACCACCCCTCTTACTTTGCTATTTCGTTCCTGCCATGCTGCATTGGCCTCTGGGAATCATTTCTGTTGAAAATTCAAACTTGTACTTTGTAGCATCACGTTATTTTCTGCCGGCAAGTTTGATTTTACTGTGCCTGAGCATAGATCTCAAGGGGATCATTAATCTGGGATCAAAATCACTCATCATGTTTGTCGCTGCCAGTTTGGGCATCATTCTGGGAGGCCCAATTGCACTCTTGATCATCCTGTCACTGGCCCCAGAAGTAGTGGGTGCAAATCCAGATGAATTGTGGCGAGGTCTCAGCACCGTAGCCGGTAGTTGGATCGGTGGGGGTGCCAATCAAACTGCAATGAAAGAAATCTTCTCAGTAAGTGATAAGATATTCAGCACGATGGTGGTTGTAGACGTGGTCGTGGCCAACATCTGGATGGGATTCTTATTATATGGTGCCAACATTACCAGAAGGCTAGATCGATGGCTGAAGGCCGATACTTCAGCGATCGATGAACTGAAGGAGCGGGTGGCCAATTATCAAGCCAAAGTAGAGAAAGTACCTTCGACCACTGATTTGTTTAAGATGCTGGCCATCGCTTTTGGCGGAACTGCTGTAGCACATTGGGGAGCAGATCTGATCACACCCTGGATGGACCAATATGCCGATTCGCTTAAATCTCTCCGGTTAGATTCACTGTTGTCTTCTTTCTTCTGGCTGATCGTCATTTGCACTACGATAGGCTTGGCCTTATCCTTCACAAGGGCCAAAAAAATTGAGGGCGTAGGTGCTTCAAAATGGGGGAGTGTCTTCATATATTTCTTGGTGGCTACGATCGGTATGAAAATGAACATCCTGGAAGTGTATCAAAATCTCGGCTTATTTGCCATTGGTCTGATCTGGATGGCCGTGCATGTATTGATCTTAGTAGTCACTGCCAAAGTGATCCGGGCACCTTTCTTCTTTGTAGCAGTTGGGAGCCAAGCCAATGTTGGTGGCGCTGCTTCAGCACCGGTTGTGGCATCGGCATTTAGCCCGTCTCTTGCCCCGGTAGGTGTCTTAATGGCGGTACTCGGTTATGCCTTGGGTACTTATGGAGCGATCATTTGCGCCTTAATCATGCAAGCTGTGGCTACTTAAAGATCATCTGGCATTCACATTCGTATTTCGGCCCCTTCTTAAGGCTTTGTTAACTCGTGTGATTGAGCAAGATAGGTAGGATGATGGCTTTTTTTCATATCTTTGCAGACCTTTTAACTTACTGAACATCTTTAGGTTATAAAATTCCATTTAAATGAGTAAGAAGCGCGTGTTGATCGTAACACAAGAGATGGAGCCATACACAACCCTATCGGTTGTATCGAAAATTGCCCGAAAATTGCCCCAGTATGTGCAAGAGCACGGCATGGAGATTCGCGTACTGATGCCAAGGTTTGGGACCATCAATGAGCGAAGGCACCGATTGCATGAGGTAGTTAGGCTTTCTGGTATGAATATCATTGTGGATGAGGATGACTATCCTTTGATAATTAAGGTTGCTTCCCTCCCCGGCACCCGGATGCAAGTCTATTTTCTAGACAATGAAGAGTTCTTTAAGCGAAAGCAAATCTTTACCGATGCTGGTGGCAAACCTTTCGATGACAATGCTGACCGCATGATCTTCTTTTGCAAGGGAGTGCTCGAGACGGTCAAAAAATTTGGCTGGGCTCCAGATCTTATCCATTGTCACGGTTGGATGACCAGTCTGATACCTTTCTATCTAAAAATGGCTTATGCAAATGAGCCGATTTTCAAGGACGCAAAAGTTATCTATTCGCTCTATGAAGCTGATACGACTGGTGACCTGGCAGATCGATTCGCTGAAAAAGCTTCCATCAATGATCTTGAACCCGAAGACTTAAAGGCCTATCAAAATGGAAGTGGGGTTACTTTACATCACGGTGCAAGTCAATTTTCCGATGCGCTGATTCTGGGCAGCGAAGGTGAAATGGATGGCGTTAAAGAGAAGCTAAGTGAGCTAGAAAAACCATTCTTAGATGTTCAAGATGATGAAGGGTACCTTCCTGCATATCTTGATTTTTACAAAGAACTGCTTGCCGAATAGGGGCAACGCCGTTGATTTGAAGTAAAGTACAGCACAGTAATCGGATGAGTAAAAAGCTTTTGAAGTTAAGCTTTATTGGACTTTGCATTTTAGCAATTTCGTGCAATAAGGCCACCGATTTTGCCTCCTTCTTAGTGGAGGGAGACGAGGTCAAGGTGTCACAGACTGATTTTGAACTCAAAGCTAAAACGCTGTTGTCAGATTCCGTTAGGACTTATAATGACTCCAGTTTTACACCCTCTTACTTCATCGGCACGATGAACGATCCAATCTTTGGATTATCTCAAGCTTCCATCTTCTTTCAGACCCGAATCATTGCTGAGGCCAATTTTACTAGAACCAAACTTGACTCTGTGATTTTGTCGGTAGCCTACGACACGATCAGAAAAAGTTATGGCGCAGTTGATGAACCTCAAACCTTTGAAGTATACCGACTTAGTTCGGACTTGGTACGTACGGCAACCTATTTTTCAAATACGGTGCATGAGGTTGATCCCAATCCCATTGGGCGCATCGAGGGTGTTGTTCCTAGTTTTGATGATTCGCTCCTCATTGTGGAACCCGTCGGGAACAATCTAGACACCATGGTTTATGCACCCCATCTCAGGATTCCTCTTAGTCCAGAATTTGGAGAAGATTTGTTGTCCTTTACAGAGGCTGATTTCGTCAATAATGAGACCTTCCTTCAGCGACTGAAAGGATTGGAAATTAGGCCTACCGGCACCACCGGAGGTATGATTTATTTGGATATGTTGGGAGGTTTGACCAGAATCAATTTATACTACTCTGCCGGAGATACTGCCAAGCTGTTTACCTTTGGAGCCAATGCTCAAAGTGTGGTCACCAACACTTTTCAGCATGATAAAGTGGGTTCATCTGTTGAATCTGTGCTGGGAGATCTAGAGCGAGGTGATTCACTGCTATACATTCAATCCATGGGTGGCACCGAAATCGAATTTCTCATTCCAGATCTAACGGAAATCTCCTCCAACACCATCAATAGTGCGGTACTCGACATCACCATTGCGATGCTTCCAGAAGATGATACCACGCGATATCCAGCTTTTACCGATATTGTGGCACAGCAGAGAGATGAATCTGGTGATTTGCTCCTGATTACCGATATCGCCAGATTTTTTCGAACGAATAATTATTCCAACGTTTATGGTGTTCGGACAGATGAAAGTACCGGGCGCACCTACTTCAGAGTTAATATGACTGAGTACATCATCCGTCTGGTCAAAGGAGAAGTAACAAATCAATTGGTTCTTTCCAATTTAACGGGAGCTTCAGAACCAACTCGTGCGGTTTTTTACGGCCCGGGGCATTCTGGCTTCAACGCTGTCCTTACGGTGACCCACTCTGAGTTTTCATCCAATTAAAACAAGTTTGATGTCAGTATTCGAATATAATTCACAACGCCCCAATCTTACAATTCCAGAATATGGCCGGCATGTTCAAAAAATGATTGACTATGCAAAAACCATCGAGGATGACAAAAAGAGACAAGAAATCTCAGAAGCAATCATTGATTTGATGAGTCAAATGGTGCCACAAGGCAAATACGTAGAAGACCAACGTGACAAGCTTTGGCGACATTTCTTCCGCATTGCCAACTACGAAATCAATGTCAAACCTGAAAATGGTGAAATTCCAACACCGAGAGACGCTCCCAGCCTGGAATCTCTACCCTATTCTCAAAGCAAATTGGATTATCGACATTATGGCAAGTACGTCATGCGAATGATTGACAAAGCTATGGCGATGGAAGATGGTGACAAAAAAGAGGGGTTTGTGGTGATCATCGCTGCCTATATGAAAATGGCATATCGAAATTGGAACAGAGAACATGCGATTAGCGATGAAAACATTCGTTCAGATATCAAAATGATGTCAGGTGGCAAACTTGAATTGCCCGAGGGGGTCAACTTAGATTTTCTCGGTGGCGGCAAGGATCATGCGCAAAATCATCCGCGACATGATCGCAAAAGACGAGGTGGGGGCTCAAAGAGTAGGAACTACAAGCGCAAGAAACGCTAATATTATATATTAGTTTAATATATTTGAAGGCTCCGCAATGGGGCCTTTTTTCTTTCATCAAGTCGCCTCGCTGATCATGTCTTCAGATCTTTTTATTGTCGAAGGGAGCCAAAAACTCAATGGAAATCTAACGCCTCAAGGTGCCAAAAACGAGGCGCTGCAAGTACTTTGCGCCGTCATGATGACCGACCAGGTCGTGACGATTTCTAATGTTCCGGAAATTCAAGATGTCAAGAAATTACTTGGCTTACTACAAGGGCTGGGTTGTCGTGTTAAACGAATATCAGCCGGGATCTATGAATTTCAAGCGAACGAAATAGATCTTGGATATCTGGCCTCTAAAGATTATCAACAACAAGCGAAAAGCATTCGTGGGTCGGTGATGTTAATGGGTGCTATGCTGGCGCGTTTTAAGAAAGCTTTTTTGCCCAAACCCGGCGGTGATAAAATCGGTCGCAGACGCCTAGACACACATTTTCATGCATTCACTAAACTTGGCGCTGAGTTCAAGTTTGACGAAAAAAACAACCATTACTTCCTGGAGGGGAAAAAACTAGCAGGCACCTTCATCCTTATGGATGAAATATCCGTCACGGGAACAGCCAATGTCGTCATGGCAGCGACCTGTGCATCGGGCACTACTACCATCTATAATGCAGCCTGTGAACCCTATGTGCAGCAACTTTGCAAAATGCTTAATCGCATGGGCGCCAAAATTAGTGGTATTGGATCGAATATGTTGATCATTCAAGGTGTCGCTGGACTCGGTGGTACCACACATGAAGTACTGCCCGATATGATCGAAATTGGAAGTTTCATTGGTTTAGCGGCGCTGACACAATCCAACATCCGGATCAAAAATGTTCACTATCCCGAACTAGGTGTCATACCACGTGTATTCGGCCAGCTAGGTATAAACATCGAGGTCGAAGACGATGACATCATTGTGAAGCAGCATGAATATGAAATTCAAAACTTCATCGATGGATCAATTCTAACCATCTATGACGCACCTTGGCCGGGCTTCACACCAGATTTGATGAGTATTATTTTAGTTGCTGCTACACAAGCCAGGGGAAGTGTGCTGATCCACCAAAAGATGTTTGAGAGCAGGCTTTTCTTTGTGGATAAGTTGATCGACATGGGTGCCCAAATCATACTATGTGATCCCCATCGTGCCACCGTGATAGGCCTAAATCGAAAATATCCTCTCAGAGGTATTGAAATGACTTCGCCTGATATTCGGGCAGGTGTGGCACTTTTAATTGCTGCTATGTCTGCCGAGGGTCGCAGCGTAATTCGAAATGTTAATCAAATTGATCGCGGATATCAGAACATCGATGAACGATTAAATGCCATTGGCGCCCAAATTGAACGAAGGCGTGATAGCGATCTCTAAACCTGGGCTATTTTCTGCGTTCGGTCACAAAATTGATGAGTTCTTCCAACGCATCTCTTGCCTCATTTTTCGGAAAGGTGTGCAGCAGTTCCATGGCATCCAACTTATACTCACTCATCCGATCACTGGCATACTCTAGGCCACCGTGTTCAATGGCAAAGTTGATAACCTCTCGAACGGCACTGCTTTGATGACTCTTATTTTGGACCAAATTGATGATTCTGCGGCGGTCTGACTTCGAGGCTTTCTGCAATGCGTAGATCAATGGTAGTGTCATTTTCTTCTCTCTTATGTCAAGCCCTCGGGGTTTACCAATACTATTGGTACCATAATCAAAGAGGTCGTCCTTAATTTGATAGGCCATGCCGATCTTGGTTCCGAGCTCATGCATGCGATCAAGCGTCTCTTGATCTTGAGTCACCGATGCAGCTCCCACAGTACATGCTGCTGCGATAAAAGAAGCGGTCTTCTTTTCTATGATCTCATAGTACACAGCCTCTTTAATGTCCAATCTCCTGGCCTTTGCCATTTGTAGTAACTCACCTTCACTCATGGCCTTGACTGCCCGATTGAGAATCTTCAAAATGAGAAATTCATTGTTTTCCAGGGCAACCATGAGCCCTTTTGACAAGAAATAATCACCTACCAAAACAGCTACCTTATTTTTCCACAAAGCATTGATAGAGAAGAAACCTCTTCTCTTATCGGCCTCATCGACCACATCATCATGAACTAAAGTTGCGGTGTGGAGCAGTTCCACCATGGTGGCTGCGGTAAAACTTGAATCGTTTATATGGCCAAATAGCTTAGCGCTCAGCAGTACCATCATCGGTCTGACCTGCTTGCCTTTTCTGTGTGCTATGTAATAGGTGATGCGATCTAATAGTGCTACTTCGCTGCGTAAGGTCTGTTTAAGTCGGACCTCAAAATCCTTCATCTCACTTTCCACAGGCCGCTTTATGGACTCAAGCTTTAGCGTCATATTTAGTAGCTTAGGCGCTGATTTTTGGAAGGGGAAGATACAACCAATTGACGGTTACCACATTTAGACCGGAAAAATACTTTGGCTGCGATTTCACCGCTTGCACTAACTCCAATCATGCTCGATTTATTTAGAAAGAATCTTTTCGTATACAACCTATTTCTCTTGATTTATTGCATCATCTTGAGAATTTCCTGGTTTTTCCTGGAGATCCCACAATCACATTTACATGATGGAGTACTCTCGACCTATTTGTTCAATCTCATGGGTGATGACACCATCTTCATTAAGATTTTTGCCATTGTCATCCTGATCTACCAGGCCATTCAAATCAATCGCCTAGTCAGTTTGAATCGTCTGACCAACGAGAACACTCTTTTCTCGGGCTTATTCTATCTGCTAATTATTTCGGTCACCCTATCATTCATTCCCCTACACGCTTCGCTACTTGCCAACACATTTCTCATCGTGATGTTGACAGACATCTTCAAGCAAACAAAGAATCATGCTTTACATCTGAACATATTCAATGTTGGTTTCTGGGCTGGCATGGCGAGTCTACTGTACTTTCCCTACATCCTATTCTTTCCGGTCGGCGTACTGGGAGTTATCTACCTCCGTACCTTTAAATCAATTGATTTTTTCCGTGCCTTCCTAGGTCTCTTAGTTCCCTATTTTTTGATGGCCACTGCCCTATTTCTAACCGATGACTTATCGCGGCTCTGGTCAGATCATGCACTGGGAGCCTTTGGGTTTCTCAACATCAGCGATGATTTTGCGTGGAAGGACTATACTTTGTTGGGAATATTTGCCATCATTATCTTGATTTCGCTTGCCACGATGGGCAACTTTGCCACTGGAGTGAACATTCACGTTCGCCGAAAAATATCGGTGATCTTCTTTACCCTGATTGGTGCGCTCCTGCTCATGGTCATCGTTGCAAATACCAGTATGCTAAGCCTCATCTTCTTGTCTGTACCCCTTTCAATCTTTATGGCTATGATGTTTCTCAAATTGGAGCCGCAATTTGCCGAACTAATTCACTTCATTCTTTTTGCCCTAGCCATAGCCTTTCAGTATTTGGTTTAGTAAGACTGTTTTACCCCTGATGTCCCCGTAATGTCATTTTCCACCACATCCGCGCTTCTAAAACATATTATTAGAGTGTTAAAAAGCGTTAGTGGCTAGATTGTTACTGATACCCCCCTTAATTTCGGGTCCGATTTATGTTAGATAAATCTCAATTGTGTCATTTAGAATGAATCATCGTATGCGCACCAAGATGTTCCTTTCTTCGCTAGGTGTTTTGATTTCGACTTTTTTGTTTGGTCAAATCTATAATCCAGTGCAGTGGAGATTTTCTTCTGAGCAACTGGGCTCCAATGAGTATCTGTTGATATATGAGGCTGAGATTGAATCTGGCTGGGCGGTCTACTCGCAGTACCTTGAAAGTGATTTGGGTCCCGTTGCGACCTCAATTAATTATGAATCTTCAACACATTTCGAAGTGGTGGGTAAGGCCGAAGAGAAAGGGCATAGAAAAGACGGATACGATGCGATTTTTGATATGAATGTGGTGAAATTCACCGATCGGTATCGGATCGAACAGCGGATTAGGCTCAAGGAAAACAAACCAGTCACGGGTTACCTCAATTTCATGACCTGCGACGATACCAAATGCCTGCCACCTAAAGATGTCGACTTTAGGATTGAACTCGCTAAAGCATCCACCGGTAAGAAATCACCAGATGGAAGTGCCTCGTTGCCTCAAGAAGAAAACTCAGAGCCGGGCTTCGAAATAGATCTGGGCGACGAGTTTGCAGAGGCACCATTGGGTTCGGACACCGATGGAGGAATCTCAGACCCGGTAGCCTGGCAAGCGTCCTTTATTAAAGGTCAACCCAACCGGGTGGTATTCATCGCTAAGATTGATGAAGGGTGGCACATCTACGGACAAGAAATTGAGGGAGATGGACCAATACCCACCGCATTTGTGATCGAAGGAGAAAAAGTGTTGTTACCAGTTGAAGCTGCCTATGCCACCGAGGAAGCAGATGATTTTTTCGAGGGGATCATAATTAAGAAAATAAAAAAGGAGGCAGCCTTTACCTATTCCTTTGAGCGCTCTGATCCCATCCAGGGGGAAATCGAGTTTATGAGCTGCGATGCCTCGAAATGCACTTTCCCTCCACCCCTGCCCTTTGTCATCGATCCAGCGAAAGGATTGGTCAAGCTCGGCAATGAGACCTTCTCAGATGAAATCATTGAAACTCCTGCCACGTATGCCATTGATGCCGAGCAGGTTGAAACACCAATCGGAGCTTGTGGTCCGGCGCAAGAAGTAAAGGGAAAGGGACTCTGGGGTTTATTTCTGCTGGGTTTTATCGGCGGATTATTTGCGATTGTGACGCCATGTGTTTTTCCGATGATTCCTTTGACCGTCAGTTTTTTTACCAAAGGCAGTGAGAATAGAAAGAAAGGCCTTCAGCGAGCTTTCTTATACGGTGGTTTTATATTACTCGTCTACTTACTCTTAAGTGTTCCATTCCATATGCTGGATAGTGTGAATCCCGGAATATTGAATGAAATTTCAACCAACGTGGTTCTGAATATCCTGTTCTTTTTGATCTTTCTCTTTTTTGCATTTTCCTTCTTTGGTTACTACGAATTGACTCTGCCAGCCAGCTGGACCAACAAGGCCAGTAGCGCGGAGGGTGTGGGTGGTGCCATTGGAATATTTTTTATGGCACTGACCTTAGCTTTAGTTTCTTTCTCATGTACTGGCCCCATTCTTGGAACGCTATTGGCAGGAGCCCTGACTGCCGACGGTGGCGCTATGCAACTCACTGCGGGAATGGGTGGATTTGGGCTTGCATTAGCCTTGCCATTTGCGGTCTTTGCTGCTTTTCCAGCCTGGCTGTCCTCGATCCCAAAGTCTGGAGGCTGGCTCAACACCGTCAAGGTCACCTTGGGTTTTCTCGAATTGGCTCTTGCATTTAAGTTTCTATCAAATGCGGATCTGGTTAAGCGCTGGGGATTACTCAAAATCGAACCCTTCCTAGTCATATGGATCATTATATTTTTGGGCCTGGCCATCTACCTATTTGGAAAGATCAGGTTTCCTCATGATAGCCCGGTCAAAAAACTTTCTTTTGTTCGCATCAGTAGCGGCATACTGTCTCTGGCATTTGCACTCTATTTGGTCAGCGGTTTTAGAGTCAACAAGGAGACCAATACCTTTCAATCTTTAACGGTCTTAAGTGGGTTGGCTCCTCCCTCGGGGTATAGCTGGTTTTTCCCAAATGATTGCCCCAATGATCTCGATTGCTTCAAGGATCTTGATAAAGGCATTGCACACGCCAAGAAAGTAAACAAACCGGTAATGATTGATTTTACGGGCCACGCATGTGTTAACTGCCGGAAAATGGAAGAGCACGTGTGGCCGCAATCACCCGTCATCGACCGTCTCAAAGAAGACTTTGTATTGATCTCTCTATATGTGGACGAAAAAATAACCTTGCCCGAAGAAGATCAGATCGTGGTGCAAAAAAAGTCTGGTAATAAGCAGAAGCTGCGGACATACGGCAACAAATGGGAACATTTTCAATCGGAGTATTTTAATAACAACTCTCAACCGTATTACGTTTTGCTGTCACCCGATGGCAAACTGCTCAACCAACCCGTTGGCTACACTCCCGATGTGGAAGAATATGCCTCCTTTCTGGATTGTGGGCTGGATGTCTTTAAAGAGTTGCAGTCTGAAATTGGCCTGAAGTAGACCGCTCAAGACATCTTACTTTGACTTTGGAATCTTGACCTTATACACCTTACCTGCTGGGACGGTCAGTTTGCTCGAAATCAGCCAGGGATTATAAATTTTTAGCATCCGATAGGTTGTGCCATGCTCTTTGGCAAAGGTGCCAAGATTTGAAATACTCTCATCTACTTCCAGCACGGTACAATCTTGCAGTGGTTTATACATTTTATCATTCTTATCGATGTAAAAGCCAAAATCTTCCGGTTGTTCCATGATTTCTTTCAAAGCAAGCACTCGAAATAAATAGCGACTCGTTTCGGATCCGAAATTCATGTCGTAATACGAGTCCATGTTTTGTCGAGCTTTTTCTCTGGCAAATCTCGTCTCACCCATATTGTAGGCTCCGATGGCGTTGGTCCAGTTGCCGAACCGCTTATAATAGTCAGCAATTAACTCGCAGGCGGCATAAGTTGACTTTTCAAGGTGGTATCGTTCGTCCACTTCGCTGGTTATCTGCAAACCATACCCCTTGGCCACTGCGGACATAAATTGCCAAATACCTTTGGCACCAGCAGGTGAAGTTTCGTTGCGCAAATTGCTTTCAATCACCGCAACATATTTAAAATCATCGGGGATCCCCTTCTCAGCCAAAATCGGTTCGATCGTAGGAAAGTAACGCTGTGCATTTTTGATATTAAGCAGTGTACTACTGTGCCAATAGGAATTGACCATGAGTTCACGCTCAAAGCGTTCCAGCACGTCGAAGTTATCGGTTGGAACTTTTTCTCCGGCGATCAAATATTCCTGATCGAGACTCACTGATTTGATGATTTGAGGCAAGCGATGTGGACCATCACTGGCGATCTTATCATCCTCAACTGGCACGGCAGCCGGGTTGCTCGAGGAGGTATAAATTAGGAGGCCAAACAAGAGGCCCAGAATGATGAGGATTGGAGATTTGGAATTTAGCATGCTACAATACAGTTAAATATACATTACGAAAATACATAATATTTATTGAGAAAAAGAAATCCAAATATGGACGTCTACTAAAGCTTCCGCGGCCTTTTAAAGATCGGGACCGTGCTGCATGGCTCTCCATACATAATGCTTTGGGCATACGGTTGGAGTCTGGCAGCGAGATCAAGGTATGCTGAGGCAGGTACTGGTTTATCACTACATCCTTTGATGACGATTCGCTGACCGGAATATTTCTCAACATCGAGATTGTTGAGTGTACGTGCATAGCAGTCTCTAATCAATTCTTCAGAGGTGCCTAAATAGACATGTACGGCAAAGGGCCTGGCATAAGTTGCTACTAGCATATAGGCCCAGACGGGGATGATGGCATCTGCAGAGCAGTATACTGCGAGGTGCCCCCCTTTATATTGGCTCCAATCACGTTGTTTAACGGCTTCTCTAAAGTCTTTTTCCTTGAGGATTAAGCCCTGAAAGAGATGTTCCTTGAGGTCAAATTCGAAAATGGGCTCCGGGGGGAAGTAGTCTTCCAAGTTCAGTGTCACCAAACTACTATTGGCGACCCGATTCACCAATGGTTTTTGTTCTACATCCATGCGAATTTAATTTTGACTAGTGGTTCGTATTGCCTCCTCAACAATGGAATTAGAATCACCAATTTCATTGTCGGGCTTTTCGAAGTCTTTGATCTTTGGAAGATCAGAGATATCTTTTAAACCAAAATAATCCATAAATCGTTCGCTGGTCTGGTATAGTAGTGGTCTTCCAGGTCCATCAGCTCGACCGCTGATGCTGATCAATTCCTTATCAAGTAGCTTTTGGATGGTATATTCACAATTCACACCTCTGATGCTCTCGACTTCCACTTTGGTCACGGGTTGCTTGTAGGCAACGATGGCCAGTGTTTCGAGTGCTGCTCTCGATAGCATTTTTCGAGTATGTTGTTTTAGATACTGACCCACAATCGTATGATACGCACCCTTGGTCATAAAACAATAACCGCCTGCGATCAGGTTTAACTCAAACGAATAGTTTTCATCGACGTACTTTTGGCTCAACGATTCAAGCGCATTGGTAATCTCCTCTAACGCAACGGGTGCGTCAAAGCATGTACTTAAACATTCTTCAATCTCAGCTAGGGTCACCGGTTGTTCGGCAGCGAAAATGAGACTTTCTATATGGAGGGCAAGTGGGTCCATCTTTTTGTTTCAAAAGTATACTAATTTGAGAGAAGATCCTCCGATTTAGGGTGAAAAGAACACCTTTTCAATCCTGCCCTAAATGAAACAAAAAGGATCCACTGATCCTTTCGATCTGGCCGGTTGGATGATGCAAAGACCCCCTTGAAATCCACCAAAAATGAAACAGGGCACCAACTTGCGCTAGCACCCTGTATAACCCCAAAAAACCAAATGAAAACAATCTACATTTATACTCCCTGTAGATAATATTTTTGCTTTTGTGACTTCCTTTGAAGCCCTTTGCAATTACATTCACTCCTATGACGCAACCGCAAATCAAGAACCACAAAAAAAAATGAAAAAAATGAAAAAAAAACTGATATGATGTCGTAACAACATAGCAATCAGCTACTTAGGCGAGTAGATAGTTTTGTGGTTTAACTTGGTTGGTAGTGTAATCTTTCCCTAAATGTTACCTTCGTAACATCTAGTTTTAGTCAATATACAATTTTTATCTAGGGTGAAAAAAGTCAAGACACGGTTCGTCTGTTCAGAGTGTGGTGCCACAACGCCTAAGTGGATCGGAAAGTGCCCATCCTGCCACGCATGGAACACCTACCATGAGGAGGCCATTTCTACCGGATCTAGCAAGGCAATGACACATACCTGGTCTCTTAAATCTGATCATAAGATATCCGTGCAGCCAGTCCCGCTATCAGACATCGAGATCCAAAAATCGACCCGCATCGCGACCAACGATTTGGAGTTTGATCGCGTGATGGGCGGTGGGATTGTGCCAGGCTCAATTACCTTGATTGGTGGCCATCCGGGAATTGGAAAATCGACCTTGCTACTCCAGATTGCAGCGACCTGGCCTGGGGTAAGTCTGTACGTGTCTGGTGAAGAAAGTGAGCAGCAGATAAAGCTTCGGGCTCAAAGAATTGGTGGTATCAGTGATGATTGTTTTGTTTTGCCAGAAACGAATTTGGAAAATGTCATCACCGCTGTTCAAAATCTAAAACCCAGTCTGATGGTGGTCGATTCCATTCAGACGATTCATTCAAGCCTTTTGGAGTCATCGCCAGGTACCGTATCACAGGTACGTGATTGCACCACACTGCTACAGCGCCTGGCTAAGGAAACAAACATCTCCATCATCATTATTGGCCATATCACCAAGGAAGGGTCATTGGCCGGACCAAAAGTATTGGAACACATTGTAGACACCGTTTTGCAATTTGAGGGGGATCGAAATTTTGTCTTCCGTCTCTTACGGACGCATAAGAATCGATTTGGATCGACTGATGAACTGGGCATCTATGAGATGGGGCAGCGCGGTCTGACTCCAGTAGGGAACCCTTCAAAATTATTGATTAACGAAGGCAGTGCATTAAGTAGTGGCAATACAGTCGGGGCAACCCTCGAGGGGATGCGACCCATATTGATCGAAACGCAGGCCCTGGTGAGCAACGCTGTCTTTGGCACACCGCAAAGATCCACGACCGGCTTTGACTTGAGAAGACTGCATATGCTACTGGCTGTCTTGGAAAAGAGGTGCGGCCTTTTCTTCGGTCAATCTGATGTATTTCTCAACATCGCTGGAGGGATTAAGGTCACCGATCCAGCCATTGATCTGGCTGTATTAGTGGCACTCATCTCTTCGCGAGAAGATTTAACAGTACCAAGAACCACCTGCTTTGCCGGGGAAGTGGGCTTATCCGGTGAAATTCGATCGGTCAACCGACTCGAACAGCGGATTTTGGAGGGGGAGCGATTGGGTTTTGACAAGATTTTTGTTTCGAAATACCATGCGAAGAACTTTGATTTCCAACCAAAATCAATTCAAATCCTTCACGTGGAGAATATCGGTGAGCTGTACGAACAGGTGTTTGTTTAATTGATAAAACGTGCTTGGGTTACCGTCATCGTAGTTTGCACATCCTCCCCATGTACCTGCGTGGTGCCTGAAGCTCAAACAAACTGCTCCTTAGCTTAGTTACTAGTATAATGATTGATCCAGCATACCCAATACTTTTCTACGACGGCCTTTGTGTGCTCTGTAGTAGTACGGTTCAGTTCATTTTGCGGGTCGAGTCTTCAGACCATATTCGGTTTGCCACCCTACAGTCAGAGGTCGGGCAGAAAATCAAAACAAAGATGCATATGGCAGATCAGACATACGATTCCATAATCTTTTATGAGAAGGGGCGGTATTATCAGAAATCAGACGCGGTCATTCAAATTAGCCATCACCTAAAAATGCCATGGAGAATGGCCAATGCATTCAAAGTAGTGCCAAGAGGCCTTCGCGATGCCGTGTACGATCTGATTGCAAGATACCGGTACCAAGTGTTGGGCAAAAAAGAGCACTGTGATCTACCGACCAGTGCAAATCGTCATCGATTTATTTCATTGTGATGGGTTGCCCAATCATGCGTTCAAAACTGAGAACCGCACCCGATCGGTGAGCCATCTGGGAGAGGCAAGTGAGCTGGCATCTCGAAATCGTTGGGATTTCTAAAGAACTGGCTAATCATATCCTTGATGGCGCGTTCATGTGCATTCTCAGTAATTCCACCATCCAAACGATTTAAAAGGATCATCGCTTCGCCTTTTACTTGATGGTGTGCGTCATCACTCATCGCCAATTTTATCAGATGCTCAACAAAGACTTTGAAGACCACCTCTCCGATTACTCCTGGTAGCCCATTGTGATCCAGATTATCATTTAGTTTACGCCACAATTCATGGATCAGATGATGTAGACTCATTTGCTGATCATCACGGGCATGGTGCTCAAATACTCGGGCGAGCCGCTGAGGATGCAGAAGAAAGGTGAAAGTGTAGTTGGCGGAAGCTTCAGCAGCTGCAATGGGATCAAAAGTGATTCCGGAACGCACCTTGAATAATTCTCGATCTCGCTGATAACCCATGGGTCTGGGTGGGATTAAAGAAATTATTGATTCAGGCAAAGTGAGAAATTCTGGATCTAATGTTCTGATCAATGTGTTGAAGGCTGCAAGCTGCACATCTGGGGCCACTATTTTGGTCACCACATTTTCTTCACCCTTCACAGCATATCGATATGATACCCCACCAATTAACTTCACGACCGCTTCTGTTTGATATCGATGAGAGAGATACAAGGGTACCAATACTTCCTCTAGATATGCGGTGGGCGTATGATCATCGATGTTCTCCAAACCAAAATTTTGCAGGGCTTCTTCCCGCACAGCCATCATTCTATCTAGCTCTTCGATGATATTATGCCCATTATCCCACAGATGGCCCTCAGGATGGGCCCCTCCTGGTGGTCGAGCATCTTGATCAGAAATGTAATCTAGGCCCAGAGCATTGTTTTCAGCTAAGATGGCTTGGAGAGCCTTCTCCTCATTCACACCTTCTGGAAAGTCTTGATAACCGTATAAAATGGTTCGTTTGTCCCATGCTCCGATATTGATCGCATATGCATCTTCAAAGTCCGCGAGGCCATCCGCCAGGGTGATATAGGGATGTGGATAGTCCATCACTGAAGCCCGATCATTGGTGGACGCGGCAAAATTATGGGCAAGCCCCAAGGTATGGCCCACCTCATGTGCTGACAACTGTCGCAAGCGAGCCAAGGCCATATCAAGCAATGGTTTGGTGTCGGGACTATCCTGGTAGGCCTGATAAAGGCCTTGAGCAATCAAGAAATCCTGTCTGACCCTCAATGAGCCGAGCGAGACGTGACCTTTAATGATTTCACCTGTACGTGGATCTGTGACACTACTTCCATAAGACCATCCGCGAGTGGAGCGATGGATCCATTGAATCATGTTATAGCGAACATCCATCGGGTCAGCACCTTCAGGCAGCACTTTCATCACAAACGCACCCTGGTAACCAGCTGCCTCGAATGCCTGGTCCCACCAAGAGGCACCCTCCATCAATGCAGATCGGATCGGCTCTGGTGCACCTGGATCGATGTAATAAATGATCGGTTCGACCGGCTCACTCATGGCAGCGGATGGATCTTTCTTATGCAGCCGATGCCGTCGAATAAATCGCTTCTTCAGTGGTTGATCAATGGGTGTGGCATAGTCGTGGTACGAAACTGGCGAATACCCAGAACGAGGATCAAAGGTCCGGGGTTCATACCCAGCGTCAGGCAACTCGATGAAAGAATGATGTTGGCGCACGGTGACAGCCTCGGCGCTGGGAGTGACAGACCGAATTAAGCCACCCTTCGGCACACCCGTGAGCGTGACCAGGGCTTCGAATTCTGAGTTTTTAGGAAAGTTCTTTGTACGTGGCAGATAGAGTGCACTTCTACTTTCATCCACGCGATAACTTCCTTGCTTGCTATTTGTCAATCGGTTCCCTACCTGATGAGCATCACGTATGAAAAACTTGGTTGCGTCCACCAGGTATCCATTTTCGGTCTTTTGCTGAACCTTAAATCCCCAGAGTATCGACTGTGCAAACGCCTCCTCGACGGCACGTTGTTCATCTTGATTGTCACTCACGGCTCGATAATCAAGGTTCTTTTCCCTTAATAGTATCTTGTTACCAACCCGGTGAAAAATGACCACATGCGCCCCACCTAATTGACCCCGATCAAGACCCAAATCGTTAGAGCCCACCCCGGCAGATAGCCCGGTGTTGTACAAAATTTCTTCGTCGAGCCTGATGATATCTAAATAAATCTTGCCTTGATCATCATCCCAATAATAATCGATAAAGCCTTCGGCATGTTGCAACTGGCTGAGGTCAATTTTGTCCTGACCAACTGCTTTAATGCTGAGTAAGCATGCAAAAAAAATTAGGAGGTGAGCTTTCATTTCATCAAGGATTTAAAGTTTTCAATCAAAAATCAAATTGCATCTGGCCCATTTCTTCAGGAAAGTTCCCCTCTTCAGACTCCGCAAGCTCGTCAAAAGTGTCATCGGGTAGCACGAACTCATTTCCTACAAAGTTGCACCAATTGCAGTCTGGTCTACTGCAATCTACATCAAATTCATGGCTTCTCATTTTTTCGAATACTTCGGTGATTTGATTTGAAACGATGCCATACTCACCAATATCCACCAAAAATTCTTGGCTATAAAATCGCTGATTTCGGTCTGGTTCAACAAAACTCATTTCACCAACCTCCATCCGCAGATCAGGGTCATTGTTTTCATCCATTAGAATCTTATAAAATACAACCTGCCTCCAGTAATCTCCACCCAACTCATCGTAGGATGCTTGGCGTCTAAGTTTTTGCTGTCTGCGCTGCACATTATTCATGTTACCGGTCTTGAAGTCAATCACCTTAACTCTTCCGTCCTGAGTTTTCAAAATCAAGTCAATCCGACCTTTGATGGGCACACCTCGATGCGTCACATGGCTAATATTTTTTTCAGCTATCAGAATTGGTGATGCCAGCCATTCCGGCAGTGATTTTTCTAAATATTGGGGCAAAATAAATTCGCCGTGCTTTAAATAGTTTTCATATTCCTTGGCGCTAAAATGTGATTGAAAATAGGCCATTGAATTTCTGAACAGCTCATTGAGTCGATCGACATGCATTACTCCACCTTTCCCATAGTCTTCAATCATCTTCTGTAAGGCATAGTGCACGGCATTTCCAAACCCCAAATAGGGACTATTGGCGAGTGGGACTCGTAAGATATTCTCAAAGTAAAAGCTCCGCGGACAAGCCAAATATTTATTCAAAGCCGTGGGCGATAATTGAAATCGTTCCAGCACACGATCAATCAGATCGTGATCCAACAGCGGTAATTTCTGATCTTTCGATCCCAGCAGTTTTACGTAAAAATCCACCGCACTGCGCTCTGGCATGATCTCTTCTCGTGGAATAACTTTCAGCCTAGATATTATTTCAGCAATAAATTGGCTAGGTTCTGCTGGCATACCATTGATATTCTCAGCCGAATAAGATAACTGTAAGAATTTCCTTGCCCGTGTCATGGCCACGTAAAACAATCTTCTTTCATCCTGCTGGTCGGTCTCTACACTCGGATCCACAATAGTGGAGGGTAAGGAATAACCATTCCTTCTGTTGTAACGAGAATTCCAATTCCCTTTATTGGCACCGATGATAAAAACGTGATCAAACTCCAGACCCTTTGCACCGTGAGCGGTCATAAAACGGACACCATTTTTGGAGCGCATGATGTTTTGCATTTCAAGCCGTAATCCAATTTCTCGCATATCTTTCAACGTGCTTAAAAACTCCGAAAGTTTTAGTCGTGGTTGCCGATGACTTTCGTCCTTGACGTAATTAAAAAATGTGGCAATCACCTGCATTAAATGGGTCCGATGCTCGCTAGACATAATCTCACGAAATATATTGCCTCGCTTTAGGATTTTTTCTAGTAAGACTTGTAATGTGACATGGGGCAATTGGCTTAGCCAATCATCAAGAATGGCATTAAACCGAATAAAAGCATCAATATTCGACACCTCAAGAGACTCTAAGACATCAAAATCCTTGGTGCTGTGACGCAGTGAAATTGGATTACGGTGATCCTTCCAACAATACATCGAAATCTTTGCCACATCTGCAGGTGGCAGATCAAAAAAGCGATAATGCAAAATTTCGAAAAGCAAAGAATCGCGTGTTCCCGGGGCAATCGATTCGTAATGCAAGAAAGAAAGAATATTCTCAATATTCTGAACAATGGGCTCATCCAAAATATTACTGCGCTGCCGCACATCGACAGGAACACCAATTTGTGACAGGGCTTTGATTAAATTAGTAGCTTGGGCATGTTTTCTATAAATTACGGCCACTTCGGTCAGATCTTGTCCTTTGCGATGGAGGTTTTTTAATGCCTCAAAAACACCCGTTTCCTCCTGCGCAACATTTAGATATTCGACAATTTGAGGTGTAGGAGCAAGACCAGGTTGAGGCTGCGCCGTCAAACTTTTACTAATACCTGGTATTTCGTCGGTCACTCTTTCGGTATTGTGCTCGATAAGTGCCATAGCCGCATCTAAAATCGGTTGCGTTGATCGATAATTTTCAGTAAGTACAATTACTTCAGGATCATACTTTAGATATAATTTTTGCAAATTTGAAATGTTGGCTCCCTGGAAGCGAAAAATCGCTTGATCATCATCCCCCACTACGAATAAATTTGGACGCTCCCAATAATCGACTAGCAAGTCGATGATTTTATTTTGAGAGCCGTTGGTGTCCTGATATTCATCCACCAGCACATAGAGAAATCTCTCTTGATAACTAGCCAACAATGATTCGTCTTTTTCGAAGGCCTGCATGACCCAATGAATCATGTCATCAAAATCATATCGACCTGCATCATGCATCAAATCCTGAAAAGGTTTGAATGCTTCGACCGCTGCCTTTAGCGTGGCTAGATTACTAGTCTTTTTTAGATATTTCTGGTTGGGATCACCTACTCGGTAGTTGCGACCATTGCGTTTGTAGAAATTGGCCGGATCTGCTTCGATAATCAACCTTTCTCTTTCAATTTCTGTAAGCAGATAATCCACTGACCACGATTCTCTTTTCATCAAAGAAAAAAGCTGGTCTAATCGTTTTCCCTCA
Source organism: Saprospiraceae bacterium (assembly GCA_965223215.1). Taxonomy (GTDB): domain Bacteria; phylum Bacteroidota; class Bacteroidia; order Chitinophagales; family Saprospiraceae; genus JABDMH01. The sequence continues at coordinate 4,338,141 of CBDCVZ010000010.1, forward strand.
AAGTACAGCTGACCCTTTAAACGACGCAAGGGGTGCTGGTAGGGAAATTGATCAATTAGATCCTTAAACATCTGAGCTTTTTCCAGGTCAGAAATGTGATGTAGCGTGGCCTGGTCTGAGAATATCTCCTGATTATCTTGAATAACTTGATTGCAAAAGGAATGAAATGTATGGACCTGCACTTTATATGCCTCTGGCCCAATGAATTTTAGCAACCTTTTGCGCATCGCGATGGCACCTGCATCCGTATAGGTAAGGCAGAGAATATTACCAGGTTTAGTATCGGTATTGATCAATATATTTCCGATCCGAAGTGCCAGAATCTGCGTCTTTCCAGTACCAGGCCCCGCCAGCACCAACACGGGTCCATCGGTAGATTCAACAGCTTTTTCCTGGGCAGAATTTAGAAGCTGGTAAGCTGATTTGAAAGCCCTTCGCAGGGGTCCATTTTGATGCGATTTCATTGACATATATACAAAGTTACATATATAGGTGACATGCGAGTTGAATGTACGGTGATAGTTATCAGCGTATTTTAGGTCGATCAGGTTTGCTTGATCTCTATCTCAGGATTTGGATTTAGTTTTGATCGGATGGTAGTTTAATATTTTACCTAAATCTCATTCAATATTTGCCGCATCAAGTGAACTTGACCAGCATCGGTCTCAAATTTTGGTATGGATTGACCGTTGATTTTGGTAATCTCAAGCTGGTCATCTACAGCTGCAGATCGAATTTGTCGCTTGGCGGAGCTATGATAAGCTCGGCATCCAGTAACCTGGTAAAGCTGGGCGATGTTCTCATGAGAAATACCGGCCCCGGGCATCACTTCGATTTGCTCGCCATACTGCTCGTTTAGCTCCTTGAGCAGAGACCTTCCATCCCAGGCGCTTGCCGACTGACCTGAAGTGAGGATCCGGTCAAAACCAAACTGCAGCAACTCATGTATGACCTCTTTTGGTTTGTTCACCAAATCAAAGGCCCGATGAAAGGTTAAGTCTAATCCCTCCGCCTCGGCACATAAGATGGTGAGTGAATCCTGGTCTAAATGGTCTCCTTCCAAACAGCCTAGGACTACTCCCTCGATGCCGAGTTTTCGACAGTGCGCAATGCTTGCACACATGGTATCTATCTCTTCATCTATATATTCAAAGTCGCCCAGGCGCGGCCGAATCAACATGTGAATGGGAATCGAAACCTGATCTCTGACCATTTGCATGCAACCGATACTGGGGGTCAGGCCACCGGTGGGTAATGCTTGGCACAATTCAATGCGATCAGCACCGCCCATTTCTGCTTGTAAAGCACTGAACAGGCTATGCGCTGCAATCTCTAGTTTGATTGGACTTGACCTCATTTTCATATCTTGATCCCATGAATTTAGTTAAGGTCAACCATACTTTTTTTATTTGCCTCCTGATCGCACTAATGAGCTGTCAATCATCAAAGAATGATATGCATTTAGTGGAGAAAGATCTACTTAGCTACGGCGTACCCCTCACGCTACAGGTGCCAGATAGTGCAGAGATTACACTGACGGAGTGGGGCTTGCAAAAGGACATCACCATTGTCGATGCCAAGAGTGGCTACAACCTACAAGTCTTTAATTCTAAGGCCTTGACCCATAATTTGGAAAAACTCAAAGAAAATCAAAGGGCCCTGGTCGAGGAGGGCCCCTACTTTTCCAAGATCATCACCGATGAAGCAGATGGCTTTGTGTTTGAGTTGAAGGTCGATAGTACTATTAACTACGATTTTCGACATTTTAAGATACAAGGGGATCAAGAATATCTCTTCCAAGGAGGTCTCATGAGCAGGTATTCATTGGAGGAAGCACAGAAAATCTATGCCATTGCCAAAGCTGCTAAGTGACAATTCTTAATCCCAGTAGGATCAACCCTCGCGAGTCAGTCTTGCTTTACTCGATCCTAAGTTTATCCTTTGGCCACTTTATACCGTCGAGATACTTCATCCCAATTAATCACATTAAAAAAAGCGGCTACGTAATCTGGCCGTCGGTTTTGATAGTTGAGATAGTAGGCGTGCTCCCATACATCTAATCCCAAAATTGGGGTGCCTTGAACGTTACTTACATCCATCACGGGGTTGTCTTGGTTGGCAGTGTTGGTTACAGCAAGGTGACCCGCTTTATCCACTAAAAGCCAAGCCCAACCCGATCCAAATTGAGTGGTTGCGGCCTTTGAGAATGCATCCTTAAATGCTGCAAAAGACCCAAATCTTTCGTTGATCGCATCGGCAAGCTCACCCGAGGGTTCACCTCCTCCATCGGGAGACATCACTTCCCAAAACAAGCAGTGATTATAATAACCGCCGCCATTGTTACGTACACCCGTGGGATGATTTGACACCGTGGAGAGAATTTCTTCAATGGTCTTATTTTCGAGGTCCGTTCCCTCTATAGCGGCATTGAGTTTAGTCGTATACCCATTGTGATGTTTGCCGTGATGGACTTCCATGGTTCGCGTATCAATATGGGGCTCAAGTGCATCTTTAGCATATGGTAAATCAGGTAGTGTAAAAGACATGTTTTTATTTTTAACGTTGAAAAATCAGGTGTGTTAGAAGTCGACACACACAAGGTCTCAAAGTACAAACAATTTCAGAATTGTAATTGTTTGAGGTCAGGCTTTGAATTGGAATTAGCGCTGCAAGAAACGATGATTCCCACTATAGATGTTACAGCGATCTTGTCCCAGAAATGCAATAAGTGTCATGTCGTATTCTTTCGCCAGCTCTACTGCTAAACTAGAAGGAGCACCGACTGCTGCCATGATGGGAATGCCAGCCGTCAGAGCCTTTTGAACGAGTTCAAAACTCGCTCGACCACTCACCAAAACAGTAGCCTCTTCAAGAGGTATCCTTTGATTCATCAGGGCCTGGCCGATCACTTTGTCCATGGCGTTGTGTCGACCCACATCCTCCATGGTATGATGCTCTTGCTCACCCACACAGAGGGCCACAGCATGATTGCCTCCTGTTTTCTGAAAAAGAGATTGAGCCCGGCTAAGTTCAGCCAACCACGCTTTCAATTGGCTGAATTCAATCATCGGGTGAGCCGGCTTTAAGACCCACGGTATATCTAATTTAAGCTGTTCTATACTGGTTTTGCCGCAAGCTCCACAGCTGGAGGTTGCCAGTATGTTCCGCTCCAGGGATTGTCGATCTGGAGACACGTGATATTTTAATTCCACCAATAAATGATCCTCGGAAAGTCTTCGTATCTGGACAACATCTGATTTTTTCTCAATGATGTGTTCACTAAAGAGAAATCCATAGGTCAACTCAAGATCATGACCGGGTGTCCGCATGGTAATGGCAAATGTAAAGGTTGCACGCTGACCCTTGGCTCCAGATCTCAGTGAAATTTGCAGTGGCTGTTCCACGATCACTACATCTGTTGAGGATCGCATAATTTGCTTGTGAAGCAGCTGAATATCTACTACCTGCAACGAATCATCCATGTCCCGCCTTTGGATTTGGAAAGAGATCCTCCTCATTTTCATGAGGTCTGTCTTGTAGGCACCTGAAGTCTTTTTCGATGGTCAACTTCAACGTGCCGCCATCCTTAAGGGGCAAATCCTCATAGATGCCGATGTTATCTGAAGTGGACCAGGTAGATAGGATTTTACTTGGCACCAAAACCCTCAGTTGATCTGCCCACTGAACTTCAAATACATCTCCGCTACTGCCGAGGATTTGATATTGAAACGATCGCCCATTCGGTAATTGAATCGTATCTGTTACCTGAAGATGATTGGAGCAACTCGACACTTCTCCCTGTGACAAACGCAACCTTATACTACTGCCATTGATCCGTAACTTCATTCAGTAATTAACTTAAATTTAGACCCAAAATAATTGTAATTAATAGCAATGGCAACTACGGAGAAATATCGAAATGAAAAAGACAGTATTGGCATCGTCAAGGTGCCAGCCGACAAGTATTGGGGTGCACAGACGCAACGCTCCCTAAAAAACTTTGAAATTGGAGGCCACACGATGCCCATTGAGGTGATTCGAGCATTTGCAATCCTTAAAAAGGCCGCCGCACGAACCAATGCTGAATTGGGGGTGCTGCCCAAAGGAAAAGCCACACTAATTGAGCGCGTATGCAATGAAATCTTGGCTGGCAAGCTAGATGATCAATTCCCACTCGTGGTTTGGCAGACCGGTTCGGGTACGCAATCTAATATGAATGTGAACGAAGTCATTGCCAACCGGGCTCACGTCTTAAAGGGTGGAAATCTACTGGACGAGAAGAAGTCACTTCACCCCAATGATGATGTCAATAAATCGCAAAGTTCTAACGATACTTTCCCCACAGCGATGCACATTGCCGCTTATAAAGTGCTCGTGGAATCGACGATTCCAGCCATTGATAAACTAAGACAGACGTTTGTTCAAAAATCGAAAGACTACGCTAAAATTGTCAAGATTGGTCGTACGCACTTCATGGATGCAACACCAGTTACCCTCGGTCAGGAACTCTCCGGCTACGCTGCTCAACTTGATTTTGGCATCAAGTCCATTAAACATTCGCTGAAGCACCTGTCGCAACTGGCCTTAGGAGGCACGGCGGTAGGCACTGGTCTGAACACACCGAAGGGCTATGCTAAATTGGTTGCAGCTAAAATGGCAGAAATTAGTGGACATCCCTTCATCACTGCTAAAAACAAATTTGAAGCAATGGCTGCACATGATGCCATTGTTGAATCGCATGGAGCCTTGAAAACAGTAGCAGCCTCTTTGATGAAAATTGGAAATGACATTCGGATGTTGGCATCCGGACCCAGAAGCGGTATTGGTGAAATCATCATCCCCGCCAACGAACCCGGTTCATCCATCATGCCTGGCAAAGTAAATCCAACGCAGGCAGAAGCGCTCACCATGGCCATGGCTCAGGTATTTGGCAATGATGTGGCTATAAACATTGGTGGCATGACGGGTCAGTTTGAGTTGAATGTATTTAAACCCGTGATGATATTCAATTTCCTGACCTCAGCACGACTTATTGCCGATGCTGCCCGAAGCTTTGAAAAGAATTGTATCCGTGGTTTAAAACCCAATCAGGAACGCATTACCCAAAACCTTTACAATTCATTGATGCTGGTAACAGCCCTGAACACCAAAATTGGATATGATAAGGCGGCGGACATCGCCAAAAAAGCCTACAAGGAAGGAACCACGCTCAAAGAAGCAGCCATAGCATTGAACTACCTTACCGAAAAACAATTCGAAGCGTGGGTCCGACCTCAGGATATGGTCTAAAAATTTTTGTAGGAAATGAACTTATTTAGTGCAGAGATCTATCGCGAGCGACGGTCACAATTATTTAACCAAGTGGATGGTGGCATAATATGGATCTTGGGAAATGAGGAAAGTCCTAAAAATTACCGAGATAACACCTACACATTTCGACAGGATAGCAACTTTCTGTACTACGGTGGCATATCACAACCTGGTCTCTCCCTTCTTCTCGACTTAGACAGTGGCGACGAATTTTTGTGTGGCCACGACCCAACGGTTGATGATGTGGTGTGGACAGGTCCGACACCTTCTTTAGCCAAAATGGCCGAGGCAGTTGGCATTTCCAAAACCTTGAATCTTCAGCAAGCAGAAGGCCATCTGCGACAAGCTTGTCAATCAAAGCGAGCCATTCATTTTACACCTCCCTACCGCGGCGACAATCAGATCAAGATTGGTGATGTTTTGGGCATCTCACCCAGTGAGGTGCTCAGGGTCACTTCAAGAACGCTAATCGAAGCCATCATCAAACAGCGGTCGATCAAACAACCGGTTGAAATCATACAAATTGAAGAGGCCCTTGCTATAACCCGGGCTATGCATCTGGAAGTAATGTATGAGACTAGGCCAATGCTGTATGAGTATGACATCATGGCCAAACTCTTGTCCAAAGCTCATCAAAACAACGTAGACACCGCCTATCCCGTCATCTTGACCGTTAATGGCCAAACACTGCACAACCACCATCACCACAATCAGATGCAAGCGGGACAACTTCTCTTGGGAGACTTTGGTGCGGAATCATCCATGCACTATGCGTCGGATATTACCCGTACGCTCCCGGTGGGAGAGCATTTTTCTGGGCAGCAGAAAGAAATCTATTCTTTGGTACAAAACATGCTGGATACGGCCGTAATGGCCCTCTCACCTGGCACGCCCTATTTACATATTCATTTGCAAGCGGCAGAGATCATGGCTGAAGGACTAATTGGACTTGGATTAATGACCGGCAACGCCAAAGAGATCGTCGCCGAGGGGGCTCATGCTCTATTTTTTCCCCATGGTCTGGGACACATGCTTGGGCTCGATGTCCATGATATGGAAGACTTGGGAGAAGATCTGGTAGGGTATGATGCTCAAACGGAACGCAGTGCTCAATTTGGTACCAAATCACTGAGACTGGGCAGAGCGCTGCAGCCTGGCTTTGTCCTGACCGTAGAACCTGGCATCTATTTCATTCCCGAACTGATCGACCTATGGAGAGCTCGTGGGAAATTTGCACAATTTATCAATTACGATAAATTGGATGCATATCGAGCATTCGGAGGTATTCGTATCGAAGACAATTACCTGATTACAGAAAATGGATCCAAGTTGTTAGGACCTTCTATTCCCAAAACCTTGGAAGAGGTCGAATTCCTGCGCAGTATTGACAAATATACACGTGAAAAGACGATTGATTAAGGGGCTTTAAATGTTAAAGTTTGGTTCAGAGTAGGTGAAAATCTCGATTTGAACGTCTATTAATAAAGAGAACCACTATGAAACATTCCACCTACTTCCTTTTTTTTGCCCTCCTCCTTACAATCACCTCCTGTACTAAAGACATTTGCACTCGCGAAGTGACCTACACAAAAGCGACTGCGAATTATGCCGATCTGGATAAATTCCGTATTCCAGTGGTGAGTGATTATTCAGCGACCATTATCCAGCCTAGTAAGATTTTCGTTTACGAAAACCTTCTTTTCATGAGTGAAGAGAATCATGGAATTCACATCATTGATAACACAGATCCGGCGAATCCGGAGAATCTGAATTTTATTGCGATTCCCGGCAATAAGGATCTCATCGTTGTGGATGGGCAACTACATGCGGATAGCTACTATGATTTACTGGTTATTGATATCAAGGATCCTCGCAATCCTCAACTCATAGCCCGAAATCAAGAGGTGTTTCCTTCGTCGTTGCGCGATGACCAAGGTAATTATCTAGTTGGCTTTACGTACGAAGAAGTGACGGAGAAAGTGAACTGTGAATCACAATTATTTGATGCTCAAACCCATTTCTTTGACCATAATGAAGACCTGATCGCTCCTTCGGCTGTACCTACCTCTTTTTCAGGGGCTCAATCTAAAAACGGTGCTGCTGCAGGATCTCTAAGTCGAATGGCAAGTGTTGACAACTACCTCTACATCATCAGTCAATCATCTATATACACTTTGGAATTGAGGGGTGGAGGCAATATCGAGCAACGAAATATCACCCAGGTGGGATGGAATATTGAGACCATTTATCCCCTCAATAATCGACTTTTTCTCGGGGCGCAAAATGGAATGCACATCATGGATATCTCCGATCGCACCAATCCACGGGAGGTGGGTCGCTTTGATCATGAAACATCTTGTGATCCGGTGTTTCCTACGGATGAGGTAGCGTACGTCACCCTGCGAACGGGGAATGAATGTCAAGGGTCCATCAACCAACTAGATGTTGTATCTCTCCGCAATATTTCAAGGCCTCGATTGATCCAGTCCATTCAAATGACAAACCCCCATGGACTTACTTTGCTGAACGATAAGTTGGTCGTTTGCGAAGGTCCCCACGGTATCCGGATTTTTGATGCCCGTGATCGGGAGAATCTAAGCCTACTTTCAGCGGATGATTCTTTCACAGCATACGACGTAATTCCGAATCCCAATGACTCCGGTATGTTGTTGATCATTGGCAATGAGGGTTTGATACAGTTTTCAATCGATAATGAAAATCGATTGTCAGAACTCAGCACCATCGGTTTCTAACCGGCTAATGCGTCTGGCTGCTTTCATATTAGCCCTGTTGTTTCCTTTTCAGACAGCACTTGTGGCACAAATAGGCGCGGACTTTGAATTGGATGCCAGTATTGAACTTGGAGATGGTAGTCACATCCTGGGCCAGCTCATACGAAAGGATAGGCATTCGATCACCTTGCGCTTATCCACGGGAGATACACTGGAAATCGACTACGGATACATCAAGCGTTTCCGGGGTGGAGATGATCGGATGCTGATGCACCGAAAGGGAAACTTCCACTACAAGTCGGGTGCCTATTTCAATTTATCCTGGGGGTTTGCCAGTAGTCGGGCTCTACCTTCTTCTCATACACATATTCGGGTTGCCCGTAGAATATCTTATCAGAAATCACTGGGCTTTGGCGTTGGATTAGACACTTATCAGGGTGATTTCACCTTTGATAGCTATTCCTATCTTTCCCTCTACGCCTATGGCCGCTACTACTTGAATAAAAACAAGAAGAGAACGCGTCCTTTTCTTAGCGGTGGCTTAGGTTATGGATTTGCTGAGAATGTAATAGATCAATGGAACCTCCAAGAGGGTGTCTATCGGGGTGGTATCATGTGCAAACCAAGCTTTGGGTTCCATTTTGGTTCGAAAAGTAAACTTAAAACTCTCCTGTCCTGGTCATACCACATTCAAAACACCAATGCCCAATACAGCACCCCAGAATGGTGGTGGGGACCTACCGTTTCCTCCGTCCGGGAGAAGATTTGGTTCATGCGAACGGGGATAAGCCTTACGTTTGAGTATAATTAAGCCTCCCCTCTCAGCCCAGGATGGGTTAGATTATAGGAGCTTTCGCACTTTGATACTTCGGAAACTTACGGCGTTGCCATGATCCTGCAGCAGTAAGTGCCCTTCTTTGGCCTCCCCAAAGTCTTTCCAATCCTTGTATTTGCTTTTAGCAACCAACTCACGGAAGGACCTGGATCCACGTTTGTATTCGAGCACTCTGACGTAGTTGAGCCAATGTGTGACATTGTTGTTTTTATCAACTACGATGCGGGCATGATTCCAATCGCCGGGTTGTTTGACAAAGCGATCCTTCTTTTGAGCGGTTATCAAATCATAGAGTGAAGCCAGGGTGCGATTGCCGGCGATGCCATTCTTGGCATCGGGATGATTCTCGTCATCCAGCAGCTGATACTCAAGACCAATCGCCGATCCTTCCTTTTGGCCATACTCCTCTGTTACAAAATACTTAATACCACTGTTCGCCCCTTCGGTCAACTTGAAATCCAAGCTAAATTCAAAGGCACCAAACTCAGCCTTGGTAACGATGTCACCACCGTGCTGTGCTTCACCTCCTCCCGACTCCATTACTTTTAGTTCACCGTCATCAACCGTCCAGCCCCTAGACGGAAAGGTTTCAGCATGTGCGCCTCGCCATAAATCCGTGCCTTTGCCATCAAATAGACTGGTCCATCCCATGGCTCTTTCGGCCTCAGAAAGGTGGTTGGGGATCAAGTTGTTCACGTGTGGAAAAGTCCCCTCTTTGCGCTCGATTTTGGAAGTCTTGATGCGAATGTTACGCCAAAGAATCTCGCGCCCCACCAGCTCAGGTCGATCAATGGAATGGATTTGTAAGGCAATAAATCCTTCCCTCGTCATATCATCGATCAGATAGGCTGCAGGAACTCCATTGAGCCATGTCTTTATTTCGTTGCCGATCGCCTCAACATATACTTTATTCCATTCGTCTTTTTTAAAAGCCTTACCCCCCTCTGGATTGAGCTCCATTGGAAACAACCAACCGCGCCGCGACTGATCATAAATTCCACCAGACCACGCACGTTCAGAGGGATCAATTTCAACCTGATATCCGTGGACATTACCACTCTGGTAGTCCGTACTGTTACTGCGGATTTGGACACCCGAGTTCAGAAAATTATCGATTTGGAACTCAAACTCCAAAGCAAAATCCGTGAAGTTTTGCTCGGTGGCTAGAAAGGTGGTCTTTGCACCGCGCTTACTGGTGCCGACGATCGCACCATCAATCACTTCAAATTCGGCATTGCCATTCAATCTCTGCCAACCGGTTAGGTTTTTACCATTAAATAGTTCCATCCATTCACCGGGAGGTGCTTGCTTGACATTGCTGCCACAAGCTAGGAGCAACAATAAACTGATGAGATATAGTACTGCTGATTTTTTCACACAAAAGGCTTTATAACGTGAATCTCTCACCGACAAATCTTCTTGGTCAAGGGGCGCGCAAAGATAGATAAGTTTAATTAACCACCCCTCGATCCCAATGACCGCGCTTCAGTATAGAGCCGTTGCAGCCGTTCACCTGAGACCGCGATATGAAGGCTCCTTGGACTAGCCATCTCCGTCAAAATCAATAGGCCATGACTGATGGTCACTGAAAACCATGAAAATTTCTACGGTTATCGGTGGGGGATCTGACCAAAAGGGGAGATATTGATTTGAATGAAGACTCTCACCTAAAAAGCCATTAAGAATAAATGGTTTTATTCCTACACTTAAAACGGCTATAGAATTTACTCTAGCCTAGCGCGGATAAATAGCAGCGTGTGCCAGTGCGATTGATCCGATATTCTGAGCACTCCAATGCCTCCATGGCAACCATCGTGTAACAGGAAATTTCCCATTCCATGCTAGCTTACATAGGTATCCTTTTAAGTACATCTTTTTGGATGATTTCATCCAGACCTGCGATGGCGTCTTTCAGTAAAACACGATTCGATGGAAATGGAATTGGCAGAGCTTGCAAGAGGTCTCTAGTCTCATCACTCAGGGCACGCTCATCACCCCGGAAGGTAGCTCCGACGTGCTCAAATACTATGTTGGACTGTATGGGATATTGCTTCACTTTTCGCGTTCGGGTATTGCGTATCACCACCAATCCACTCAGTGAAGCCGCCTTATGTTGGTGCACACTCACTACATCTGCTCGAATGACCTCATATTTGGGAACCTTGATATCATTACCAGCGGTGTCTTTCATCACATTCCCACGCTCATCAAGGACATAGTCAAACCCCACTTTGATCTCACGCTCATCGGTATAAAATCGTTCACTCATACGCTCTGGGCTAAAATCAATCTCCTCCAGCACCAGGGTTAATTCATGGTCTATGGCTTGATTGGGATTATTATCTAAATGGTATTTGATCCATTTTTTACTGGGAAAGCTTCTGTTCAACAAATCCCATTGCAGAGAAGGTGAGAGGTCCATTTGCATCTGGTTGGTCAGGGAGACATGGATGTGATTAATCCCCAGTTCTCTGGCCTCCTTACGCAATGTGCCTGACCGCCGGTAATCGCGTGCGTACTTCCAAAGTTTTTCAATTTCGTGGTAAGCCTCCCTGGCAGCCTGCTTACTACCTCCTCTGGCCAATTCCATTTTATACGTCACATCTTGATAAACAAGATCGAGGTACATTTGGATGGCTTCTTTTCGCAAAGGCCCCACCTCGGCAAAGCGAAAGTTGGCCCGGTAGCCATCCTTAGATTGAATGGGCAACAGCGGCTTCACTACCCGCTGTCTGCTGATGATGCGATCATAGATTTGGATAATTCTTGACCAATCGGCGGATCGTGTCGATGTAGATAATCGCTTGGCCTGGTCAACATCCCTTTCTGTTGCCCTGGCAAATGCTTTCTCCAATGCCAATACGTGGTTTTGCTTCAACTTAGATTTTCCGCCTAGTTTCTTCACCGATTTTCGCAGGGCCCCATCATAGTTCCCACGATCGATCATTTTGTTTACTGAGGCACAACTCGCCATAATCAGAGCGACAGCCAGTGTTGGGATTATCTTATTCATAATGGTGGCTTTCTCAAAAGCCGATGAATCTTGCCTAAATGTTCTTAAGAAATCGTTAATCCTGGACTACCAAAATCTTATGGCTTTCAAGCCGGTGTTCGAGACTTTTAAATACGCAGAAGTATGACCCAGGAAGAAGCACTGCAATGTCTAAAGAAATTTGTACATCCGCTAAGACCTTGGTACTCACCTGAATGCAGCCGGTTAAATCATAAATATCAAGGTAGCCTGCCTTACTGGATCTAATCTGGAGCCATTTATGTGCTGGATTGGGGTAGATTTCTAGGCTTTTCTTAAGATGGCTAGTTGATCTGGTGGTTTGTAAATCCTTCGCACCATCATGGGCATTACTCCCTTTGTAGGTGGGCCACTGCATCGCGGGTTCATAGATCGGAACACCGAGTTCAAATACGTTCACAAAGGCAGTATCCGGGCTATCATCGAGATGCTCGGTGTAGGATAAGACAACCATATCTAGCTGACCATCCCCATCGACATCACCAAACGTGGCGCCATTGAGAAAGGTCCATCCATAAACTTGGATCGGAAAATTTGGCAATTCACCCGTGCCATCGATTTCGTAGGCATGAATCAAACCAAAACCATCTTCGTCGATTAGGTTGCTGGAGAAAGCCATTTCTGCCACTTCATCTCCATCGAGATCAGCCACTGTTATCAGACCTTCCAGGCCACCCGACTTACGAATGGGATAGCCCGACGCCAGCTTACCATCGGCCCGCCAACCATAAAGCATATCGTCTACTTCAGCTCCGATGGGTCGTCCTGCTAGAATCAATGGTGCACCCTCATAGTCAATAACGGTGGGCGGCTGAAAGGTCCACGCCAGATCTGGCACACCAATGGGCCAGCCCGGTAGGAAATCCCCTTCGCTAGTCATCACATAATATTGAGGTTGATCTCCATGTCCGCTGCCAATTATTTCAGGAGTTGGAGATTGATCCAAGTTGGTAATGACCGGTGATTGAAAGCTATACTTGGTCAGAAAATTACCATAAGGCCAGCCAGGTAATAGCTGTGCATCCCTATCAAGCACATAGATCTCTCTAGTAGTATTGATTACAATATCTTTCGAACCATCCAGGTCGATGTCGGCAATACTCGGTGTTACCGCAGGTACGTTTGGTAGTGGTACCGGCCATTGGTCATTAAATGACTCACCACTGGCTCTGAGCACATGCAGACTTCCACGACCGTTATCAATGTCACCAAAAATGATTTCGAGAAGGCCGTCATCGTCTAGGTCAGCTAAGGATGAACTGGATACCAGCGTGCGGGCGCCAAAACTGCGCGGCCAGCCCTCCTCCAATTTCCCATCTGATGAAATTAAATAGCTCATCCCGGCACCCTGACTATAACCGGTTAGCACGGAGATCTCCTCAATCCCATCACCATCAACATCTCCAATGCTCGGTGGAAAACGAACAATACCGGACGTTTGGACCCTCCAAGCAATCGAGTCTTTGCCAATTGCTAGCACTTGGTTGCCTATTCCAACAATAATTTCATCTCCCGGCTCTCCATCTAGATTTGCAAGGGTGACATTTCTAAAGTTCTTGAAGGACTTATCTGCCGGGTAAGCTTGTGGAAATCCCGGCATGCGCATGTTAGCGGATCGCTTCTGATCTTGATCGCTCTGAAAACTGAGGCACGATTCCGTGAGCAGGATTCCATCGCTGCCAAGGTGAGCGCGCCGAGCTTGACCACTTAACCAAACCGGAAGGCAGTACAATGCCAAAAGAAAAAAGGTATATTTCTGACCGTACATTTGCAATTAAGGTACAACTTGCAGATTTAATTCGAATACATACCAAATGGATCAGTTTAGAGTATACCTCCAATTAGGCTTTGAACACATTTCGGATTTTGCCGGCTATGATCACATGCTTTTCGTGATTACGTTGTGTGCTTTTTACGCCTGGCAGTCGTGGAAGAAAATCCTTATTCTAGTAACCGCTTTTACACTCGGACACTCGTTAACCTTGGCGTTGTCCGCCTTCAACATCCTTAATATCCCTCAACATTGGGTAGAAACCGCCATCCCCATCACGATCTTTATCACGGCCATTCACAATGTGAGCAGCACCAGAGATCCCAATCTCTCAAAGGTCAACTTGAGTTATTGGATCGCCCTTTTTTTTGGGTTCATCCATGGCATGGGATTTTCAAATTTCTTCAAAGCACTCACAGGAGGTGACAGTATTGTACTTGAACTATTTGCATTTAACGTCGGTTTAGAGATTGGGCAACTCATCATAGTTGTTGCGTTTTTTGCGTTATATTATCTATTAGATAAACTATTTCAAATCGCACATCGAGATTGGAAGCTATTTATTTCCGGAGCTGGGGCAGGAGTTTCTCTAATTATGATCTTAGAAGCTTTGTTTTCGTAGCCCTGTTCTCGTTTCTCCCACTTCATATCATCGAATTAGATGCTGCCGATCACCCTTTGAAAATGAGTGTCACTACACTTAGTTATGATCCGGAGCGGGGAGATTATCTATTAGATTTGCGGATGTTTCTAGATGATTTTTTAGTTGTTACGGTGGGGGGTTCAGAGTCTGACTATCAACCCAATTCGATCTTCAAGAAGCCATCCAAGAGCAGCATAAAGCAGTATTTATCAAAAAATCTGAAAATATCAGTCAACGGCAAGGCACTGGATTTAAAAGTCGACAAAATCAAATTTGAAGACCTAGTCATCTATGTTACCTTTGATGTGAATGAACTTCCTGAACCTGACATCATCTATGGTATCGAGGCAACCGATACGATTTTTGTCGATGAGTTTGTAAATCAACGCAATGTACTACATATTGAGTTGCCCAATCGAAAAAGACGGTCACTGTTGTTCAATAGCCACTATCGCAATGCCTCCCTTAACCTATGAGGGAAGGCTCAAGGGGCAGCGTGGTTAAACTTTCCTTAATTAGGAGAAATTTCAGAAATATTATTTTCCAGACCCAGTTTTAGCCATAAATACTCTGCCTTTGCCGCTAGCATTTACTCCATAATTCTCCATGCTCTGATTATGCGTAGTAACAATCTCTTTGGTCTATTAATCATATTTTTAACCACCACTGGCTGTCAGGGCATAGACATCCTTGATGTAGCAAAAGACAGGTATCCAGGAGTCGATCGCGCCTTATGGTCTTATTTTGAAAATTTCGAATTAGAAGGAGCTCACAGAGGTCTCAACATAGATCTTGCCTCTAGTAATATTACCGCACACGTTCAAATAATCGCAGAAGATAATGTGGCAGGTGTGTGCAGCTACGGCTATTCCAATCCAGGAGCCATTAGGATTGATCAGGCATTTTGGGATCGGAGCGGTAGCTTAGATCGTGAAATGATCGTATTTCATGAATTGGGTCATTGCTTTTTAAAAAGAAAGCACAAAGAGGATGTATTCCCATCAGGATATTGCGTCAGCATCATGCGAAGCGGAACCTGTTGTTGTCGTGATGCTTATACCGCACAAAATCGCAGTTACTATTTAGATGAATTGTTTGGACAATCCCACCAATAGACATATCTGATTATTGATCAATAATCAATGCAGCGCATGAAGATCCGTTCTGCTTGTTTCTTGTTTCTAATTAAATCAAAAAATTCTTCGAGATAACGCAAACAAAACTTCGATTGTGATTTCCCCATTTCAGCCGTCCGAAAACGCTCCAATATCTTTGCTTCTAAACCGAGAAACAACTGTCGGATTTCCTCCACTTCTTCTTTCTCCTGGCAAGGGCCAAGGTAAAGTCGGTCGGTCACTGCATTAATATCAAGTTTGTCATTGGGTACGGCGTAATGTGTCTTTACTAATCCCGAATAGTCAAAATCATAGGGAACGGGTATTGCTTTTTTCTCAACAGAATTGGTGATAACGCGAAGGTTATGATGGTTCAAAATCTTCCAGTCTGTATTCCCAATCATGAACTGAAAAACTGAAAAGATGAGATATGACCTATGATCGAGTGATTCTTTTTTGAAGAAAACATCATAAACCTTGCTCTTGTTCCGACTTGCCATTTGGTTTTCATGCTCGATGATAAATCCGGTTAATTCAATGGGTTTGCGTTTGCCTTTGGTATCCTGGTACTGCAAGGCAACGGGATGGGTCCGAAAGGTACAAGGCAATAAATCGGAGGCCGTTTCGTAAATCAATTGCTCAGCAATGACATAATCTCCATCGCGTTTACTTAAGGTACAGGCACCCACCAACTTCAATGTTGGATAATGAGACAGTCCGCGGCGTTTTAGCCAAGATTTGTCAAACCGTAATTTGGTCGGTGGTAACACGCAAATATCCTTGCGAGCATTTCCGCGAGTTCTTATCTCACCCTCATGAATTAAAACGGTATCAGTATCATTGGTAACTATGATTCGGGCTTGCTGGTATTTATCCCTCTTCTTAAATAATTCCTTGATATTGGTTTCAATAATTATCTTCTGACCCTGATGTTGTCTGATGAAATCGAAAATACTCAAAGAATCAGCAGCAACGGAGGCAACACAAGTCCCCAGAGCTAGGCAGAATATAACTAGCAATTTACATTTCTTTATTTTCAATTTATTTAGGTTCAATTAAATACTAATTTTTCAATCGATTCCAAAAGCCCAATTGCTCCTGCAAATATCTACTCACGGCAACTCGATCAACCACCCCGACCATATGATCCATCTCAAATACAGGTAGGATGTTAAATTTTTCCTTTTGAAACAGATTGACGAGTGACTTTAGTGAGAGGTGAGGGGTCACTGCTCTGAAATCGCGTGCCAGATATGCTCCAACTGGCGACTCATAGTCTCTCCGTGCCTTGGCATGCTGGATGGACTCTTCAGTAAGCACCCCAAGAATTTTATCTTGTCCATCTACTACCAGAAAATCATTCTCAATCCCTTGGCTGTGCAATTCTATCGCTCGATGAATCACCTCATCATCATTAAGTACCGTGTATTCAGTTCGATATAAATCTGCAACAGTTTTCTCGGACAAGAGTGAATCTAGATATACCGAACGATATTCGCCGGCCGCTGACATGAAGACAAACAATCCAATAAAAACCAAAATCAAATCCCAGTCCCATAAACCATATAAGACAAAGCAAACCGCCAAAAACTGTCCGAGGCGAGCCGCGACTTTGGTAGCGGTCAGACGACCCCATTTCATGGACAAGAGCGCTCGAAAAATACGCCCTCCATCCATGGGAAAGGCAGGCACCAAATTAAAGATTATTAAGAGGACATTCACCCAAAAGAGGGCCGGCAAGAAATTTTTGGGATCGTTGAAGATGCGGCCTGGATCACCTTGCGGCATGATGCCTCGCACGGTCAGCGTCGTTAATAATATTGCCAGGAAAATAGCAATCAGCAGATTTACCGCGGGGCCTGCAATAGCAATAATTAATTCTTGTTTGGGTTTCTTCGGCATGCGAAATAATCGGGCAACGCCACCGATTGGTGATATGATGATGTCCTTGGTCTCGATCCCATACCGTCGTGCGGTAAAGGCATGTCCGAGTTCATGTAGGACGACACAAACAAATAGTACAAAAGCAAAAAGACACAGCCGAAAGATGCCCTCTTGATCCATACCCGCCCGATATCCTACAAAAGCAATCCAAAAGAAGAAAAAGCCAAAGGTCCAATGCACTAAAAGTGGAATACCAGCGACCTTTGTAATCTTAAAGGATTGACCTAGCATTTTTACTCTTTATTCGGCGAATATTGGTGCATACAATTGCCCCTTGAGAATCTTTCTAGAGATGACCAATTTCTGAATTTCAGAAGTACCCTCGTAAATCTGAGTGATCTTGGCATCACGCATTAATCTCTCCACGTGATATTCTCTCACGTACCCGTAACCACCGTGAATCTGAACTGCTTCAACAGTGTGCTTCATCGCAATATCTGCAGAAAATAGTTTGGCCATGGATGCCGCCAGATCATAGTCTAAGCCCTTATCCTTTAAATGCGCCGCCTGATAAACAAGCTGACGGGCGGCTTCAATGTCGGTGGCCATTTCGGCCAACTTAAAGGAGATTGCCTGATGCTTGATAATGGGTTTTCCAAAGGCATGTCGATTCTGAGCGTAGGTAAGCGCTAGATCACAAGCACCTGCCGCAATACCCAATGCCTGAGCAGCAATCCCAATTCGTCCTCCCGCCAGGGTCATCATAGCAAACTTAAATCCAAAGCCGTCTTCACCAATCCGATTTTCCTTGGGCACCTTAACGTCAGAATAGCTGATAGAAGTCGTATCTGATGAGCGAATACCAAGTTTATCCTCCCTTGGACCGATGGTTACACCTGGCCAATCTGCCTCCACAATTAAGGTATTGATGCCTCGATGACCCGCTTCACGGTTACTTTGCGCCATGACCAAATGAATCTGGCTGGTCGATCCGTTGGTAATCCAATTTTTCGTACCGTTGAGAAGATAGTGATCTCCCATATCGATTGCGGTGGTGCTTTGACTGGTCGCATCACTACCAGCTTCGGGTTCTGAGAGACAAAAGGAACCCAGCCATTCACCACTGGCAAGCTTAGTGAGGTATTTCTCCTTTTGCTGGGT
Organism: Saprospiraceae bacterium; assembly: GCA_965223215.1. GTDB lineage: Bacteria > Bacteroidota > Bacteroidia > Chitinophagales > Saprospiraceae > JABDMH01. The sequence goes on from CBDCVZ010000010.1 coordinate 4,356,623, forward strand.
GGTCCCAAATTGGTTTAGCCCCCAGCAAACCAGTGATGAATTAACCGACATCACTACCGCTGCTGCTGCGTCTATTTTTGCAATCTCTTCCAGTGCCAAGATATATGACAGGGTATCAAGACCACTGCCTCCATATTCGATGGGCACCATCATACCCAAGAAGCCCAATTCGGCCATCTCAGCGATCTGATCTGCGGGAAAGTGTTTCTCTCGATCGCGCTCCAGGATGCCGGGTTTAAGTTTTGTTTCTGCAAAATCCCGTGCTGCATCTTGAACCGCCAATTGGTCTTCGCTTAACTCAAAATTCATTTGCCAAGTAATTTAGCTAATCCATCCTTTTATTAAAAGTAGCTATAGCGGAAGAAGGGTGCCATGCCAAATCTAGACGCCAATCGAAAAGGGCTTGCTGGTCTATTGTTCAGGATCCTCAGCCGTTTTATCATCAAAATCCCCCCGGAGTTTCCGGTAGTTTTTTCTGGCTTCAACCGCTAAGGTGCTGTTGCTAAAATCAATAAATAGCTCCTCATAAAGCTTCTGTGCCTTTTCTTTATCACCAAGATGGGTCTCGTAAAGTCCCGCCAGTGCAAATAAGGCATTATCGGCTTTTATCTCCTCACTAAATTCATCCAATATCCTTTGAAAAAGCAAGGCAGCCTCTTCATATTTCCTCTGCTTCACATACATTTCACCTTTTACAAAGAGAATATCGTCGGCCAGTGAGTGCTGAGGAAAGGTTGATTCGATTGCTGTCCATAAAGAATCAGCCTCCGCAAATCGATTTTGAAAAACCAGGAGTTCCGATTTGGCAAACATTTCCATCGCAGTTGAGGAGGTGTCCAACCCAAGATTGTCCATAATGAAAATGCTCAGATCCAATGCATCATTCGCAATGAGTTTAGATGTCGATGCCTTAAGTACATCAAATTGTGTTTGAGCCCATTGAAAATCACCGGTAAAGTAAGATAGTTTGGCGTTCTTAAACCTAGCTCTTTGGCCGAGCAGGTCATCTTTAAATTCCTTGTCAACCTGAGAGTATAGTAGGGTCGCCTCCCATTGCTCTCCCAGCATTAAATAGTAATCACCCAACTGGATCTTACCATTAGCCCGCAGATACCGATTGACCCCGGGATAGGCAATCATTTCCTGTAGCAACTCCGTGGCTCTGGTCAAGTCATTGAGATAGAAGGCGTGCAAAGATGCCAAGTCCAACAAGATGTTGGCGGTATTCTTATTTCGACCAAATTCAACCAGAAACTTCTCGTACTCCGTTTCCAGTCCCTTCAAATCTTCCTCAGCATAGCTGAAGCCTTCCGTAATTTTCTTTCGCTTGGTACGCAATAGCTCCTTCTTCGCATCCAGATAAAATGGGGACGTGGGCTCCTTAACGGTCGTGATGTGCTCAAAGGCACTGATGGCCACATCAAAATCCCTGGCATTAACCGCCATATTGGCCAATTCATACACTCTGCTGCCATTTTCTTTTAAGCGGCGATCTAGTGATTTCACTTGTCGAAGTGCATTCTTAAAATCCTTCTTCTGAATGAAAACCCAAGCGAGAAGCTCGGTGTAGAGTAGGTTTTCTTGGTGTTTCTGCAGGCGATCATAGAGTTGGATCTGGAGTTCTTTCCAATCCTCATCTGCCAGATAGCGCTCCATCAAGAGTTTTACATTGTCAATGCGGGCGGTTTCATTTTCCATAGCATTGAGAAAATAAAAGATCATCTTCTTGGTATCATTCTTCCGTCGATAGAGATCTCCCAAGTTGTAAGAGAAGATGATGTTGTCTCGCAGCAATTTCATGCCTCGCTCATAGGTCTTTATCGCGAGGTCAAACTTGTTAAGCTTGAGAAATTCATTGCCTAACTTTACGACAGAAAGACGATCGCCAGACATTTTTTTAATGGCCTCCTGATATAACTTGCCTGCTTCCTGATCTTTAAATTGGGCTTCCAGAATCTTACCTTGCATCACATAGAGGGCCAGATTGTTTGGTTCTCGCCTAATTCTGTTCTTGACTACTTTCTCAGATTGCAAGTAATCTTCCATGGCCAAGAGACTCTCAATGTATTTATCGAAATAGAAGTTACTCCGTTTGTCCTTTTCATATAAATCTTTGAAAAGTGAAGCAGCTTTCTCAAATTCTCCGGTTTCGAAATACTGCATGGCCAGCCTTGAGGTTTGCCCTGAAGCAAGATGGCCACCGATTAGAAAGAGGAAAATGAATAAAACTGAACTATATTTCATGTCGATAAAGTGTACAGACTCTCAATATAACGCTAATTCAGACCGAAAGGGTTTATCAAAATGGTCTGACAACCATAAAATACCCGCGTAATGCCTACAAAATTTGTACCCTGGTGGGTTAAGAAGACATGAGTACTGACCACATGGGAACAAAAGGTGCCCCTCACCCTGCCAAAGAAGGCAGGTGAAAAGGGCACCCAAATCTACGTTTCCGAAGAAACTACTGCAATTTTGAAATGAGAGGAAGTTACTTTTCGAGAGAAAGCTGGTTGTCCCCGATCAAGATCGTAGGTAGGGATCAAAATGCCGATTGGCCAACGCTGCTGGTGTGATCGACCAGAAGGTTAGGATTGTGGTCTGAGCATTCGTCATTGGCCGGCAGGTCTTTCTGCCGCAATTGGATTTGCAACTTGCACCCATTAAAAAAGGGCTTAACACTATGTGCTTAGCCCTTTTCGACTTCTAGTGTGTGATATCTTTATTCCAGTTTAAACTTCACTGGAAGGTTAAATTGTACCCGTACTGGCCGGCCTCTCTGCTTACCGGGAGTCCACTTTTCGCCCATTTGGTCCATCAATTTAACAACCCGTAGAGATTCATCTCCACATCCTGCACCAATATCACGAACTGTTTGAGCATCAGTAATCGATCCGTCCTTTTCAACGACAAATCTGACCACACAGGTGCCTTCCACGCCATTCTCACGGGCGATGGCAGGATACTTAATGTTCTTATAGATGAACTCGAGCATCTTTTTGTCTGCACAGGCCTTTCGAGCTTTGTCATCGGCTTCACCCTCACAGCCAGGAAATCTTGGCATCTGCTCAACCACTTTGAAAATCTCCTCTACCTCAGGCTCTGGTGGAGGTGGTGGAGGTGGTGGAGGTGGGGGTGGAGCTTCCGGCTCTGGTGGAGCTTCCACAAAAGTTTCTTCTTCCACTGATTGATCTAGGAACTCAGGTTCTTCTTCTTCTTCAATTTCTTCTTCTGGCACCTCTTCTATGACCGGAGGAGGTGGTGGTGGTGGTGGCGGCGGTGGTTCGGCCGTTCGTGGTGGTTCAATTTCAATGTCATCCTCGAGCTCAAGTGCATCTTCAGGAATAAACACTTCTTCATCCCGCTGGGTCCAGCTAAATGCTAAAAGTGTCAGTCCGAGAGAAGCAGCAAGGCCGAAATTAAACAACGGCCCACTAAAGCTAAATACATCCACATCGGGATATTTGCTTCTTCCCTTCAAAGGTGAGCCAAAGGATTTTCCCGCATATTTCTCTCCCAGGTCTTCGTGAGATTTTTTCTTCAGGAGAGTTCGGAATACTAATATGATCGCAGTGATCAAAATCAGCACACCCACCAACGAGAAAACCAGGGTACGACCATCAACGGCTAAGTCAAAATTCATTGTCGTTTCATTTTATTAAACAATAGATAAACAACAGCCCCACCTAGGATGGAGCCTATAATATTAGCAATTATATCGTGGAACTCAAAGGATCGGTCTGACAAAAACCAGTATTGAAGGGCCTCCATCAGGAATCCGTATAGTCCACAAAAACTGATGAGCAGCAGGATTTTTTGCCAGGAAAGCTCCTTTTGCTCCCGCAAACTCCATCCAATGGCAAGAGCCAGAATAAAATATATGCCAATGTGTGCAATCTTATCTAGCTGTACAAAAAACTGCCATCCCACTTTTGGAAGGTTTCTTCCTGGAAAGATGGAAAGCAGCAGAATGGCTACCGACCATACTAGCGCAGGAAAAAACTGCTTCAACATTTGCAATTCTGACTATATGATGTATCTGAAAGTTGTTCTGGTGTATGAGTCTGCAAACTTTAGCTTACCAAGGCTTGATAATCGTCTGCACTCAATAACAGATCTAGGGCGGATGGATCAGAGATCTCAATTTTTACTAACCAACCCTCACCATAGGGATCTTCGTTGATTAATCCGGGATTATCGCCTTCGTTTTCATCCAGCGCTGGATTTAGTTCCAAAATGGTACCGGTCACAGGCATGAAAAGATCTGAAGTGGTTTTGACTGCCTCAACCGTGCCAAAAATCTCATCTTGCGCTACGGTTTCACCGATGGTATCTACTTCCACATAGACCAACTCACCCAATTCACTTTGTGCGAAATCGGTAATACCAATTTTTGCAATGATGCGTGCATCGGAAGACAGCTCGGGATCAATCTTGATCCACTCGTGTTCCTTGGTATATCGTAAATCTTCTGGAAAAGTCATTGATCGTGTAGTTAACTTTCGATAAAATTCGTGAGCCAAGCACTGGTCACCGATTTTGGTCTTTCTAGCGGAAATCCGAGTGCTCGACTCCAGCACAAGGCCGCCAAAACTCCCAAGGCTCTGGATACCCCAAAAAGAACGGTATAGTAGGTAAATTCTTTGACGCCATAATGAACCAAAATAGCACCCGAATGAGCATCAACATTGGGCCAGGGGTTCTTAACCTTACCTAATCCCTCTAAAATGGGCGGCACCACATCAAATAGATCCCATACGACTTGCACGATGGGTGATTCACTCAGATGTGACTCAGCAAACCTCTTCTGGGCGGTAAACCTGGGGTCTGGTTCACGCAACACCGCATGACCATAGCCCGGAATAACTTTACCCGCATCTAGGGTAGCATGCACAAAACTGGCTATTTGCTCCTTGGAGGGGGTCTGTGTACCCAATGATTCGAGCATTTCAAAGATAAATTTGATCACCTCCTGATTGGCCAGGCCATGTAAAGGGCCCGCCAGCGAATTCATACCGGCAGAAAGAGAGTTGTATGCGTCTGACAAAGTTGATCCCACCAGATGAGTGGTGTGGGCCGATGCATTGCCACCTTCATGATCCGCATGAATGGTCATATACAACCGCATGAAGTCATAAAAATCAGAAGCATCATTGCCCAGCATATGCGCAAAGTTTGCGCTCCAGTCCAACGAATCATCTGGTGCAATGTGCTCACCCTGGTGAAATGATCGTCGATAAATGTATGCCGCTAAATGGGGCAGTCTGGCGATCAGATTCATGGCATCCTCGTAGGTTGGATCCCAATACTCAGTCTTCGAGATACCCTCTGCATAGCGCCTTGCAAAAACACTCTCAGTTTGCATCGACATAATACCCACACAAAACTGCGTCATGGGATGAGTTCTCGCCGGCAAAGCGTCAATGGCAGCTCGGGTATGATCTAATAGTCCACCCCTCTTTTCCCATTCGTCCGATAGCCAGGCAATCTGATCTGCGGCTGGCAATTCATCCGCGAGCATAAGCCAGAACAAACCTTCCGGAAGGGGTTCATTACTACCCTTTATTCTGGGTAAGTTCTCTCTCAGTTTGGGTATGCTGTAGCCGCGAAATTTAATGCCCTCAATGGGATCCAGGTTGGAAGTCTCCCAAATCATACTTTTGACACCACGCATACCGCCGTAAACTTGGCCGACGACTACTTCATCGACTTTTTTTCTGGCGTTTTCTTTGACCAAAGCACGTAAACTTGCCTTTAATGCAGATGATTTAGTACGAAACTTCTCTTTTAATAAATCCATGAAAACTATCTACTTATGCTTAGTTCGAACGCAAAAATGTACGGCCCTCAGAAGGGGCGATAAATATACACATTTTGCAACCATTAAAGTGATCAGAAATCCTATTTTCACACCAAAGTCTGACATGCTACTCATAGAAGACATTGTAGTCAGTGAAACACTTTTTCAAACACAGTTCGTGTGCAACCTCGATGCCTGTAAAGGAGCGTGCTGCTGGGAAGGAGATTGGGGTGCTCCACTTGAGACCCAAGAGATTGAGCAGCTTCAAATGCTGAGAGAAAAGCTCAGACCCTACTTGACCGAAGCTGGTAATGAAGTAATCGATGAGGTTGGAAGTGCCGAATATTTCAAGGAGCCAGACAAATTTGGCACCCCCCTAATTAAAAGTGGAGCTTGTGCCTATTTGACCTACGATCAAAATGGAATCGGCAAGTGCGGTATTGAGAAGGCCCATGAAGAAGGAGCCACGAATTTTCGAAAACCCATTTCGTGTCACCTTTACCCACTGAGATATGAGGAAGATGAACGAATCGGATTTCGATCGTTGAACTATGATGTTTGGGACATCTGCAACGCGGCTTGTCACCTGGGCGACCGCCTTCAGATTCCTCTCTATCAATTTGTCAAGGAGGGCCTCATTCGCAAGTTTGGAGTTGAGTTTTACCAAGCACTCGATGAAGTCGCACATGACCTCACCGAATAACTCACTGCAACTCAGCAGTTTTTGATATTACTTGCGAATCTCTTACCTTTGCGCAGCCTTGAAAGAAGGGGAGTTTTCACGTTGTCATTTTTCGAGTTTTGTGTAGTAAGTTTTTTGCTCATTCAATTGATAATCAAATTTTTATATGTGCCGTAAAAAATTGATGTGAAAAACCCGGATCAATATCTGATCCTGAGAAGATGTTTTTTTTAGAGCGCTTGTCGTTCATTAGTTACAAATTTTAGTTTTCGTATGGCTTTAATTGGAAAAATTAGAAAAAACAGTTGGTTGCTGATTGTGGTCATTGGCTTGGCTCTCGCAGCCTTTGTCATCATGGACATGACAGGTCAGGGAGGTCCGGGAGGAGGCCAATCTATGACCCTTGTTGAGGTGGATGGAGAGAAGGTCGATTATATTGAGTTTCAGAATGCAGAGAGAATCTTATACACGGGTTCTGAAGTCGATGTCTTCACTCGGCGCAACTATTTGTACAACTACTATGTCAACAAAGCCATTGTTGATGAGGAAGCCGAAGTCAATGGTCTAGATGTCTCTGTTCCAGAGCTCATGGATCTTCAATTTGGCAACAATGTGAGTTCGCTGGTCCAACAGCGGTTTGCCAATCCCCAAACCGGTCTGGTTGACAAAAATCAATTGGCACAGATCAAGCAGACGATCGATCAGGGGACGATGACTCCACAACTAAGAGAACTCTGGGCACATCAAGAAAAAGAGATTATCACAGAGCGACTCACCAATAAGCTCACGAATTTAGTCGCTAAAGGCTTTTATACACCAACGTGGATGGTCGAGCGGGTCAATGAAGATCAAACGGTACGTACCGACTTCACTTACGTTAGGGTACCCTACGAGGAAGTGCCGGAAAACGACGTCACCGTAACCGATGCCGATTTAAAGTCGTATTTGGCCGAACACAAAGAAGAGTACACACAGGATGAAGAAACTCGGGTGGTGAGTTACGTAGCTTACGATGTGATCGCCACTTCTGAAGACACTACCAAGTTGCGTGAGGACATCATCGAGCGAATCGCTGCTTTCGCTGAAACCGAAAACGATACCCTTTTTGTGGAGAACAATTATGGTCAGGTTGACTTCGCCTTTGTAAAAAAGGAAACCGTTAGTCCCACTATTGCAGACTCCGTTTTCCAACTGCCCATTGGAACCGTAGTCGGACCTTACGAAGAGGCCGGTGCATTTAACGCCGTCAAAATCATTGACCGAAAGATTATTCCCGACTCTGTACATGCGAGACATATCTTAAGAAGAGCTCAGACACTGCCGGAATATCAAGCCGCTCAAAAGACAGCAGACAGTCTGGTCGCTCTCTTGGAGAGTGGTGAGCATACCTTTGATAGCCTGGCGCTAGACTTTAATCAAGGGTCAATGAATGTGACCTTAAATGGAGGGGATCTCGGAACGGTTGGCCTCGGAGGGTTTGTAAAACCCTTCAATGATCTTGTCTTTTTCAACGCGGAGAAGGGCAAGGCCTATTCAGTAATTACTGAATTTGGAGTGCATGTAGTGGAGGTGATAGATTGGGTCTACGAAACCAATACGGAGGGAGTCCAACTGGCCTACCTAAATGTACCCATCATCCCCTCTGAGGAAACACAGAATGCACTTTATGACGAGGTACTTGAAATGGCTGGAACCAATCGATCGCTGGATGACCTTCGTGCAGCTGTTGCTGACAATCCTGCTGTGAATGTTCAAAACTCACTTCCATTAAAGGCCAATGATTTCACGATCAGCAGCTTGGGAAGCGGACAGACCTCACGTGACATCATTCGCTGGGCATTCGATCCCTCAACCGAGCTAAAGGAAGTTTCTCCCGAGGTTTTTATCTATCAGGAGCCAACCCTTTACTACAATAACAAGTATGTGATCGCAGGCCTTAACCGCATTGGTCCAGCTGGCCAAGCAGATTTAGAATCGGTCAGGCCAACCATTGAAGGCATTGTAAAAAATCAGAAAAAAGCACAGCTGCTTATTCAAGAACTTACCGGTAGTACAGATCTGTCTAAGGTAGCGGAGACCTATAGTGTAAGCATTGATACAGCCCGCGGTGTCAACTTTTTAACTGATTTCATCGCCAACATGGGTGAAGAACCCAATGTAGCGGCCTATGCCTACAAGGTACCACTCAATGAGGTTTCCGCACCCATTGAAGGTGCTCGTGGTGTGTATCTCATCAAGCCATTCAACCGCACCGATGTTACTGAACCGAATGTACCGACCTTGCGACAATCTTACACGAATCAGATTGCCAACCAGGCGAAGGCAGGTTTAATTCAAAGTTTGAAGAAAAATGCGGCTATTGAAGATTATCGGGCCAAGTTTTATTGAAACCCCATCCCTAATCGCAAAATATTGGAAGGTGCTTTTTGGATCAGCAGAAAGCACCTTTGTCATTCTAGCTAAATCCAATACTTCTTACCTTTTCCTGACGTTCATTAATAAGTTGCTACGATCACCAATGAAAAAATCTATTTTGATCATCGGCTTGTTTGGTCTCCTGGCTTGCAGCAATTATGAAAAAGTCGACATCAAGAACGCCGAAGGACAGATTACCGAGTCTTATCAGGTGAATCGTCAAACCAAACTCAAAGACGGTCCTTATCAACGTTTTAATGCCGGTGTGCTTGTCGAAGAGGCCTTTTATCGCTCTGATACTTTAGAGGGACAACGAGTACTGTTTTATGACCGCGGCAATAAGGAGATTGAAGAGACCTACCTGGCAGGTGTTCATCACGGCCCGTTTTACACCTATTATGAAGATGGTGCGGTCAAGCTGGCCGGGCAGTACAAAAAGGGCGTCATGGATTCAACCTGGATCAAATACTATCCTTCCGGACAAATGATGGAAAAAGTCGAAATGGCAGAGAACAATGAAAATGGCCCATTCGTAGAGTATTATGAAAACGGAAATCTGAAGGCGCAAGGCAATTATCTTGATGGCGATAATGAACATGGTGAATTATTGCTCTATGATGAAAATGGTGAATTGGAGCGAAAAATGGAATGTGATAAAGGTATTTGCCACACCATCTGGTCCAGAGAAAAAAGTGCTGATGAGAATTGATTTACTATTCATTTCCATTTTTTTACTGCACCATACCGTCTATGGTCAGGAAGGTGGAAATCAGATTTTTAGCTTCTTAAATTTGAGTCCTTCCTCAAGGACCACAGCTTTGGGTGGCTCGCAAATTGTCCAGGCTGGTGTTGATATTTCGACCAGCTTCGAAAATCCGGCCACATCAAATGCTGGTCTTGATAATGAACTGAGTTTTCAACATCAGTTTTTATTTGCAGGTATTCAAACTGGTCAGGTAGGATACGGCAGATTCCTTGCCACCAAAAATCTAATGCTTCATGGAGGTGCCAAATACATCTTATTTGGTGAATTTGATGGAACCGATGTATTTGGAAACCAGACCGGTACTTTCAAAGGCAGTGAAGCCGCACTTTATGTTGGTGCCAGCTATCAATTATATGAAAATCTCAGTGTGGGTGCCAACCTAAAATTCATCAACAGCTCACTGGATGTTTACCGTTCAAGTGCATTAGCCATAGATCTCGGAGCCATCTATAATGACACGTCGGGATTGTTTTCGGCAGGTTTCAGTATTCGAAATGCTGGTATCCAAATCTCCACATTTGATGACCTTCGTGAAAACCTGCCCCTCGAGATGAGTATAGGCATTACGCGAAAACTCAAACACCTGCCCTTTCGCTTATTTATTACCTACCATCACCTGCAGCGTTGGAATCTACTTTACGATGATCCCAACACCCAGGAAGGTGGTTTCTTTGGTGGATTTCAAACCATTGATTCTGAACCTAGTGAGCTCGATAATTTTTTTCGACATCTTATTTTCGGTGGAGAGTTTATCCTGGGTAAGAATGAAGCATTTAAAGTCCGCTTTGGGTACGATCATCAGCGCAAACAGGAGCTGTCACTTACCAATTTTCGCACGCTCACCGGATTTAGTTTGGGGTTTGGATTTCGAGTTAAAAAACTGCGCTTTGACTATGCGATCAGCAAAGTTCATTTTGGCGGCAGCACTCATCACCTTGGCCTCAGCACCAATCTGAAAACTTTTACTTCCCCTCAGATTCTTAATTGAAGGCTGCTAAAATCTACATCCAAGCTTGCTTGCTTGATTCAATCTTATACAGAATGTAATTTTTGATTTGCAAAGCCAATGAATACTTGATGTAGGGTATGCGTACGTCGCCACTCGCCGTGTGTAGCACTAGATTCGAGAGATTCTTTCGACGTTGATACGGGGTCTGTTGCAGTTGAACACCCTGAACTTTGTACAATGCCAAAGCTTTGGTCACTGATTCCAATACTCCAGATGTAGTATACAATTTATTTTGACTAATCCTAAATTGCCATCTCTTCTGAAAGAAATATTGATAGGTCACCATAAAAAGCAGCCAACCGACGGCGCCCAAAATCCACTGCCATCGCTGCGTAAAATAAAACCCCGAACCAATGGCAAGGGCTGGAAGCAAACCAATCAGTACAGCTCTACGGTAAAAAAGTAACTTCTCGACGCCGAATGTATCATACAGCTCATCGATCCAGTGCCCAAAATATGAAGATTCGACGCTATGCAGATCATGCACCGGACATCCAGGCACAGAGATCGTAGTGCGCTTCGAACCCCGGGTACTGGAAGCCTGGTACAGCCGTAAGTAAACGATTCCAAATAGTTTCCTGAGTGGGTTTGATACCCACCGCAAAATTTGAATTTTATGATCCAAGGCAGCCTGCTCACGACGGTTAAAAAGACCGGCCTCCGTTTTATACCCCAGCTCAGTTTTCCAAAAATGTAAGTTATAATAGCGAATGACTGTCCAAATCAAGGTACCGAAAAAAGACACAACCAGTAGTGCAACAAATAAATAAAATAAATACATGGCACCGCTGTTTACAACGTTTTCAGTCAAAGCATCGAATTCATCAACATACCGATCTCCGAGGGCATCACTTATGTTATCACGTAACCCCAACAAGAATGCCAGCACGATTCCAGCTGTTCTGAAATGATTCTGGCTGATACCCACTTTTAGAAGGTCACCAGGGTCAAGTGATAAAATCAATTGATCTGATTTGACGTTGATGGGTTGCCCCGTTTCAAGATCAATTTGATGATCGCCGCGTTGTTTAAGAATAAAGCCTCGCAGTTCATTTGCCTTGGTACGATCTAATGCAGCAAATTCAAATTCTTCACCAGAAGAGCCTGCTGTATCCACTTTCAATTTTACAACATCAAAAAATTGATGAACCAAGTTCTGCTCAAATGAAATGGATTGTATGCGGTCAAATGGAATATCAAGTTTTACTTTTTTGAAAACTCCGTGTTGCACATGGAGCTTGCCATTTGCGATGTAGAAGAAGAACCTAAAATACTGCAGTATGGAGAATGCAATAATGGTTAAGGTAACAACCGCAGTCATTATTTTGCCCATCTCCGCAGTGACAAATTCACCCCGAAAAAAAAGGATCAGCAAAAATGGCCACCAGGTTCTGACCAGTGATTTAATGACATTAAAAATGATCATCAAAATGGCAATGCGTGCTTGGCGGGTGGGTTGATCAAACCAAGCTTCACTCCTCTTCATCGTGATCTTTGATTTGAGAGATGACAAAGTCCTTGAGCCGGACGGCCACCTCATCTCGCAATCCTGGAATACTTATATCACTGCTTGATCCTCCCGCGGTGTAGACCCTTAATTCCGCTAGGCCAAAACTTCTATCAAGGACTCCCCTCGATAATTCACAGTGTTGGACCCGTGTAAAAGGTATGGTTATCCAGTCTCGGAAAAAAACACCGGATTTAAAACTGATATCTCGTTGTCGCAGCAAATAAAATTTTCGATCAACACTAGCACTGGCAAACCAAAAGCTGAGGATAGTAAGTAACATCCACATAATTAGACTCGCGTAACTAAGCCAATGGAAAACCCCCAGGTAGAGAAGAATAAAGAGCAGTAAAAAAATTAAAAGCACTGCAAAAATAATTGCATTAGTGAGGTATAAAACCTTGGCGTAGGTGCGCTCAATCGGAATGAACTCTTCTGATTGTAAGTGCGGCAAATGTGCAATATCAAGGGCACTGTTTTCGAAAAATTGTGATTCATGCATTGCTAACAGCCGGTTCGGTGATTAATTCTTCGCGCAAGCGTGCTAAAAATTTTCTTGCTTGATCGAGGTCGGTAATACCTTCCTTAATCAGTATCAAATACTGACGGCTTTGTTTCATCCTGATTCCAAACTCTTCACCGCGTGAGGCCAGGAAAGTCAAGAAGTCTTGAAAGAAACGTGTCTCAAAAAATGCGGACTGCGGATTTAGTACAAAGAAACACTGTAACTTTTCATTCTTCATGACACATCGCTCAAAACCTAACTCGCGACAGACCCATCTTATTCTGATCATGTCAAACAGTGCATAAACTTGCTCAGGTAAAGTTCCAAACCGATCGTGAATTCTGGTGCCAAAATCATTTAATTCTGACTCCGTTTTGACTCCATCTAATTCAGTGTAGAGATTCAACCGCTCTTGAATATTATTGACGTAAGCATCTGGAATCAACATTTCAAAATCTGTCTCAATTTGAACTTCGGTTACATAATTTCGACGATCGAGTTCCTCTGCAAATAATTCTTTAAATTCGGATTCCTTCAATTCTTGAATGGCTTCCTCCAGAATTTTAGTATACGTCTCATAACCAATTTCTGTAATAAATCCACTTTGCTCACCACCCAAAAGATTTCCTGCACCGCGAATGTCTAAATCACGCATCGCAATATTAAAACCGCTTCCCAATTCAGAAAACTCTTCGAGCGTCCGGAGGCGTTTGCGAGCATCGCTGGTCAATGTAGAAATTGGTGGGCTAAATAAATAGCAGAATGCTTTTCGATTTGACCTCCCGACACGCCCTCGCAATTGATGCAGGTCACTCATTCCAAATTGATGTGCATTGTTGATGATTATAGTATTGGCATTGGGAATATCTAGGCCTGTCTCAATAATATTGGTACAGAGCAAAACATCATAATCACCTTCAATAAATTTTAGTAGGGTGCGCTCCAATTGCTTGGCTTCCATCTGCCCATGAGCCATCGCTATGTCTACATCAGGACATTGGCGTCGAAGCATGACCATCATTTCCGGCAAATTTTTCACCCGATTATGGACAAAGAAAACCTGGCCTCCTCGATGAACCTCGTAGTAAATGGCATCCCGAATCAAGTCATTATTAAAAACCCTGGTTTCAGTATGGATCGGTTGCCGATTAGGTGGTGGCGTGCGAATAATGGAAAGATCGCGGGCTGCCATCAACGAAAATTGTAACGTCCGTGGTATCGGTGTTGCCGTTAAGGTCAACGTATCGACATTGACTTGAAGATTGCGTAATTTCTCCTTGGCAGCTACGCCAAATTTTTGCTCTTCATCAATTACGAGAAGACCCAAATCTTTGAAAGATACTTTCTTGTTCAGCAATCCATGGGTACCAATGATGATGTCAATTTTCCCAGCTGTTAATTTTTCAAATATTTCGTTCCGGTCTTTTGTTGATTTAAATCTATTTAGGTAGGAAATCGATAAATCAAATTCTTTGAGTCGTTCACTAAACGTCTTGTAGTGTTGGAGTGCCAGGATGGTAGTCGGCACTAAAACTGCCACCTGCTTACCATCGCAGACCGCTTTGAATGCTGCCCGAATAGCCACTTCCGTTTTGCCAAATCCAACATCCCCACAGATCAAGCGATCCATCGGAAAAGCCTTTTCCATATCCGTCTTGACGTCAATGGTTGCTTGAAGTTGATCGGGCGTATCTTCAAAAAAGAACGAAGCCTCCAACTCATTCTGCAAGTAACCATCGGGCGGAAAGGCATGACCGGTTGAGGCCTTTCTTTTAGCATATAGTTTAATTAACTCACTCGCAATATCTTTTACCTTGCGTTTGGTTTTGCGCTTGAGTGCTTTCCAGCTGTCTGAACCAAGTTTATTTAGTGAAGGTGCGGTGCCGTCTTTCCCTACATATTTAGATATCTTATGTAGTGATTGAATACCGACGTAGAGAATGTCGTTATTTTTGTAGATCAGACGAACCGATTCCTGTAGATGTCCATTGATATCAATTTTTTCCAGCCCCGAATATCGACCGACACCATGGTCTATATGGGTGACAAAATCTCCCGGTTGTAACTCCCTCAAAAATTTCAACGTTAGGGCCTGGTCTTTGGTAAAACCACGGCGTAGCTTGTATTTGTGAAATCTCTGAAATATTTGATGGTCGGTATAGCAGGCTACTTTTAAGATCGGATCGATGAATCCCTTGTCGATGGATTTAATTACCGGCTGGATCTTAACTCTCGCCTCAAGATCTTCAAAGATGGCAGTAAACCTTTGCACCTGCCGCACATTGTCAGTAAATAAATAACTCTTGACGCCTTCTTTATCCAGTTTTTCCAGATCCTCAATGAGCAGTGTAAAATTTTTATTGAAGGAGGGTTGTGGCCGACCTTCCCAGGCAATCACATGATCAATTTGAGAGGAAGCCTCCGTCTTATTAATCAACACCTTAGAGCGATTCGCCAAGTCTTGCATAATGGCTGCTGGTGTTGCTAAGCGTGGCAGCTCTAGGTCTTCTTCGTCACTTTTTATTTGTGCGAGTGCAGCATGATGATTTTCAAAGCAGATCTGGAGGCGGTCCAGCGTAAAGGTTTCATCGACAAGCCAGATTAAACAGTCATCTGGTAAGATTTGAAACAAACTAACCTGCTCTGCTGATTCAAATTTGGTGTTGATGTTTGGAACTATCGACAATAAAGCAATATTCTTGATCGATAATTGATCGATTGGATTAAATGTGCGAATGGATTCGATCTCTTCATCAAAGAGTTCAATTCGATACGGCCACTCGTTGCCAAAAGAAAAGATGTCGATGATCCCTCCCCGTATACTAAATTGACCCGGTTCATACACGAAATCGACATTTTCAAACCCGTACTCAATGAGAACTTCAATCAAAAAATCAACATCGACTTCCTCCCTAATTTTTAAGTTGATCCGATTTCCATCGAGAATATTGGGAGCTACCACTTTTTCGCAGACGGCCTCAGGGAAAGTTATAATGATATGTGCTGATGCTTCTATCGAGGTAACCTTATTGATGGATTCGGTTCTGCGCAGAACCTGATTATTATTAATCGCATCGTAAGTGGCGGGTTTCTTACAAGAATCCGGAAAGTACCAAATTGGTTTATTAGGGAGGAGGTTGGTCAGATTGTGGTATTGGTATGCCGCCTCTTCTTTGGTTCGTGCGATGTACAAAATGGTGCCCGGATTAGCCCGGTACAGTCCGGCAAAGGCAAACGATTCCTGTGCGCCAACCAATTCCTTGAAAAGTACATTGGTTGGTCGTTCTGAACGAAGCATTTCTACTGCTGCCTTAACTCTTTCATCTTCTTTATACTGATCAAGCAGCAGACTCAAATTGTCCACGAGGTAAAGATACTCCAATAGAAAGACATCTTATTCAAATGCTCCTAAAAAGAGATTTAGGCAAAAAGTACTTTCTTCACCATGATTTTTAGATTACCAGCATCATGTGGTTGAACCCTTTGCCATCAAAGGTCCTATTACTCGGTGAGTACACTGTCTTAAATGGAGGTGTTGCCATAGCCGTACCTTTCGGGAGATTTAGCGGACAGTGGACCCTTGACCATTCCCTGCCGCGGATCAGACCGACGTTTATTAATTACCTAGAGCGTATTAATAGTACCTTGACGACTCCGCTGTCTTTGCAGAAATTGAAGACCTCCGAAGAACGGGGATGGAGATTTAAGTCAAACATACCCATAGGGCGAGGGTTGGGCAGTTCTGCAGCACTTACTGCTTCGCTCTACCGCTCTTTGACAGAGACGCATTCCATCTCAACGGCCTTTCATGACATGGCATTGATCGAGTCCTTCTTTCATGGTCGAAGTTCGGGATTGGATGCCCTGGTGAGCTATACTGGAAAACCCATTTATTTTCAAAAAATCCAGGGCCCTAAGGAGATTGAACTTCCCGGTGGAAAGGAACAGTTCTATCTGATTGATTCTCAAATCGATCGATCGACCCAGCCTTTAGTCCATTGGTTCAGTCAGCAAATGATGGACGCACCTTTTCAGCATGCGATGGCTGAATTGAGTCACCTCACCGAAATCTGTGCTGACTTGCTAAGAACCGGTGGATCTGTTTTAGAACCACTCAATCAGATTAGCCGACTTCAATACCAGTTCCTTAATCAATTGATCCCTCCCTCAATTGAATCCATTTGGAGATGTAGTTTGTCTAATCCGCAGATTGCGGTGAAGCTTTGTGGAGCCGGAGGAGGTGGTCATTTTCTGGTGATCACCAGTCCAACAATCGATCTGGCTTCGGAAACAGAACTGTTCAAGTTTCCGATGTTCGCACTAGATGATCTTACTGCAGGTAAGGATGAAAGCAGGAGGGATATTTAAGAGTTGAAAAGTCACATTCACGTTCCCAAAAATGCGCTTATACAATTGCTTTTCAAGAAGGGAATAGTGTACTTGAAAATACTGTCCTAAGGGCTTGAGGAAATCATAACAGCTTTGTACAATCGACTGTGATACTTCATCTGGCAGCACCACAAACGGCAGTGCAGAAAAAACAACATCGATCTGAGTGAAGCCATGCTCCTGAATGTATTTGACTAGATGTTCAGCAGAATCCTCCACAACCACCAGCCTTGGATCGTTGATCGCCCGCATCAATTCGCAGAATTTCGGATTGATCTCGAAGGCAAAAAGCATGGCGTCTGCAGGCATTTTCTCAAGAATGTGGCTGGTCATCACTCCATCACCGGCTCCCAGCTCTACGATACATTTGGCACCACTCAAATCAGACATCCCAACCATCTTGGCGCACAGATACTTTGAGCTCGGAGTTACTGTACCGATTGTTTTTAGATTTTTGAGACCCTCCTTAAAAAAGTCCATCCTCCCCATGAGTGATTTTCATTTTGTTTGTTACTTAAGATAGAGCATAAACTCCTGTAGGTCTGGATACAAATCGATCTTTGCGTCGTCGATTTCTTCCAATCCAAGCCGGACTCCATGCTCATATGGTATGATCTTGCAGTCGTCAAAACCTTCCGCTTTGATCTCTGCCAAATGTTGTAAAGCAAGGGCAAAAGAACTAAAAATACCCGAGGAATAGCGATAATTCGTTTCCCCAGCCCGCTTCTCAATACACGGATCCGGGTATTTACCAATCAAATTGCCCTTAAATAATTGGTCTAAAATGGCGAATTCAACCCGATAGTAGAGCCCTCTTCTTTTGGAATAGAATTGGGCCAATCGAGGATCATGCTGTGCTGAGGCCACTTCTGGTAATGCTTCATTGACCTCAATCGGTAATTGATCCGCGTTCAATATTTTGAAGTCAATTCTACGATTAAAGAATCTTCCCGCCTTATTGTCTTGTCCACCGATCGCATTTAAGGTATAAGGATAACTTCCACCAAATCCCTTAAGGAATAAATGTTCAGGATTAACCCCACTTGCTGCCAGGTAACCAGCGACACTCTCAGCGCGCTTGATGGAAAAGAACAAATCGAAATTAGAAACCGAAGATTGGTCAGAGTGACTGAGAATTTCAAGTTTTACATGCGGATAAGTCTTTAAGAAGCGGACTAGTTGATCCAGTTTGGGCTTATTCTGGGTGGTTAATATCTGATCATCTTCACGATAGAGAATGCTCTTGAGGTCCCACTGTGATTCAAGAACAGGGGATTGACTTGCAGGTGAGCTTCCGTCAGCGACCAGCTGCTCGCTAAATAATTGGAAGTCCTTGACCATGTAGAAGATGGATGGCATAGACCGGACCAATTGCTCCTGAACCGGTTTCTTAAAGTAAACGGCGTAAAGATCCTGGCCTCCCTTACCGGTTTTTCGATCACTGCTGAAGTTGGCTGTTTGCCCATTTGACGTCAGCCGGTAATGCACGTCATTGGCTGCAGAATTAATAGGTATTGACAGGTTGCTTGGCTCGCCCCATTGTAAGCTTCTCTCGTTGAATCGACTCTTAAACACGTCGTGCCCTCCGATGCTGGTCAGACGGTTGCTGCTAAAGTACAGAGTACGTCCATCCTTGGTCATAAAGGGTGTAATCTCATCAAACGGGCCATTGATCTCCCTACCCAGATTGATGGGTTCTGTCCATCCTTCTGCTCCCAGAATGCTAATGTATAGATCGAAGCCGCCAAAGCCATCTTCTCGATTGGAGGAAAATAGAATGGTGGAATCTGAAAAGAAGTGTATTCCGCGCACCTGTTCCTGCGGCTTCAGACCCAACTGGGCCCAAGGCACCCCCACTGCTTCTTGAGTGTCATTGGCAAAGCTATCGACATAGAATGAAACTTGATCATAACTTGAACCCCTCACGAAGAAAGCCACCATCCCATCTCGGTTGAAATCCTGCAATAATTCATGCTGCTCCGTATTCAGGTCTTCATTGAGGGGAAAGGCTGTCGACCAAGCGCCATTTTCAATCTCGGTGGCAAACATATCACAGTCATAATTCTGTGTGCTGGTGATTAATGATCCTTCATCTGAAAAACGATCTTTGACCTTCATGGATCGGTTGGAGGTGAAATAAATTCGGCTCTCGACATTGGGACTGGAAATTGGTGCAAAATCATCAAAAGTTGTATTCACATTCAAGCCCATATTCTCGAGGAATACCTGGTCAGAAGGTAAGCTATAGCTGAGGCCTTGGGCACATCGTTTTATATCGTTCACGGCCTGTGCACGCCGTGTATTTCTGGTGTCGGTAAGGGTTAAGTACTCCTTATAATACTTGATGGCATCTGCAAAGAAATGCTTGTGATGGTGAGCCCTGGCCAACAAGAAAGTTGCCTTTGCAGCATAACGTTTGTTGGTGTTCTTGAGCGACCGGAGTTGGGTTATCGCCTGGTCCAATTTATTGGTCTGGTACAGGCTTTCTGCCCACCGATACTGCGCCTCTGCATCTTTTGGTTGATTCTTGCAATACAAACGCAACCTCGGTTCAGCTTCAAACATTCGATTGAGGTCGAACAGCTCAAACGCCTCCCTGCGAAGATCTTTGTCTTGAGCATGTGAAGGCATCGCAAAAAACATGGTGAAAGATACGAGGTGATACATCACCAGAAATAGATGCTGCCTATTTTCAGCGCTAGCTCTGAAGATCATCCTGAAATTGTTCCAAATAATCTGCTATTCTTCTCAAAAAAGGACCCCCAAGCGAGCCATCAACCACCCTGTGATCATAAGACAGAGATAGGAAAACCATATGTCTGATCGCGATAAGGTCGCCGTATTCGGTTTCGACCACAGCCGGTTTCTTTTTAATGCTTCCGGCAGCGAGAATGGCCACTTCCGGTTGATTGATGATCGGTGTTCCCATAGTGTTACCAAAAGTGCCAACATTGGTAAAGGTAAAGGTGCCGTCCTGTGTTTCATCTGGTCTCAATTGCCCTTCGCGAGCTCGACTAGCCAGATCATTGACCTTTCTGGCTAGACCGGTGATATTATAACTATCGGCCTGCTTGATGACCGGTACGACCAGGTTGCCACTTGGTAAGGCGGTGGCCATGCCAATATTGATCGCTTTCTTTACAATGATTTGGTCGTCTTTGACCGAAACATTGATCATAGGAAAATCACGAATGGCTTTGGCGATGGCATTGATGAAAATCGGTGTAAATGTCAGGCTACCGCCATATTGCTTACCAAAAGCTTCTTTTTGTCGATTGCGCCAAGCCACCAAATTAGTCACATCGGCTTCGACGAAGGAGGTGACATGTGCCGAGATGCGTTTGGACATAACCATGTGATCTGCTATCAACTTCCGCATCCGATCCATTTGGATAATGTCCTCACCACCGCTAACACTGGTGGCTGGAGTCGGTGGCTCTTGGGGTGCCATCTGGGTTGGCTGAGTTGCTGGCGTGCTGGTAGGCATCTTCACAAAGGCTTCAGGCCGGCTGTCCAAGTAGGCCAGCAAGTCATGCTTTGTTACCCTTCCCTTAAGACCTGTACCATTGACTGTGCCGAGCTCATCGATGGACATGCCTTCTTTTTGGGCAATGCTCCTGACCAAGGGTGAATAAAACCTACCCTCATGTTGAGCTGGCAACGTTTTTCGAACGTGATAAGCCAAGTCTTTAACCTCTGTTTCTACCTCCTTTTCAGGGTATTTCGGGACTGGGTCAAGACTCTTGGCCTCCTCTATCTGGGTTGAGGAAGATCCATTGCTGGTCATGACTGTTTCATTTGGCTCGACATCAACCTCGGTAGTAATTAAGGCGATGGTTTCACCCACTGGAACAACGGCATCTTCGGGAAAAAAAACTTCTTTGATGGTCCCTTGAATCGGGGAAGGAATCTCACTGTCAACTTTGTCCGTAGCAATTTCTAAGATGGTTTCATCTTCTTCTACTGGATCGCCCGCATTTTTCACCCATTTTAAGATGGTAGCTTCCATAATGCTCTCTCCCATCTTGGGCATCACCAGTTCAAATTCTGCCATTGACACCTTTGTTTAAGACTGAATGTAAAAGTACAGCAATTATCTTCCCAATAAAAACTTTCTCACCATTATGAGCGCATAAACTGCTGTGTATTTGATATTTACAACGCGATCTTTGGTAAATAGAAATTTCTCAGCAATCACCTGGTCAGCATTGCCTACGGCTATCCAAACCGTGCCGACCGGCTTCTCAGCCGTCCCACCTGAAGGACCACTAATTCCCGAAATGGCAACACCGATATCGGCATTCATTTTAAGAATCGCGCCTGTCACCATGGATCTCACGGTAGCCTCACTCACCGCTCCATGCTCAGCTAGGGTTTCATCTGGTACGCCTAGCAAAGATGTCTTCATGTCGTTTGAATATGTTACCATACTACCGACATAGTAGGCGCTGGATCCCGGGACCGAAGTGATCATATGAGCAAGATAGCCTCCAGTACAACTCTCAGCTGTACAAATCGTCATGTGTCTCTCCTGCAGCATTCTGCCGACCGCAGCCTCCAGGGTATCGTCATCATAGCCATAAATGTAGGGATCAAATATCGGTTCAATCGCAGCTGCCGCATCCTCGATGGAGCGCTCAACCTCGTCAACTACCGTGCCTTGGTTAGACAATCTAAGGCGGACCTGGCCAACAGATGGCAAGTATGCTACCTTGACTGGGTGGCTGGAAAGCGATGGCTCAATGAGTTGAGCCAATCTAGATTCACCGATGCCGGCGGTCCGGATGGTTTTCTTTCGATATACGACATTGCTCAAGGCCTCGAATCGTGGTATCACACTATGCTTCATGATATACTTCATCTCGTAAGGCACTCCCGGCATGGAGATTACCGCCTTGCTGCCCTTCGAAATCCACATTCCCGGTGCTGTTCCCATTTTATTCGGCAGTAATTCTGCCATCTCCGGCATGTAGCACTGCACTCGATGTGCTTCGGTCAGGGGGATATTCCTTTGCTCAAATAGATAGCATATGCGATGATACGTTTCTTCAGAAAATGTCATCCTGGAACCAAAATATTCAGCCAAAACCTTCTTGGTGATATCATCTTTGGTGGGCCCCAGCCCACCCGTCATCAAGATGAGGGGAGCCAGCCCAAAAAGGTAGTTCAGTGCCTCGGTAATCTGGCTGGCGTCATCGGCAACGGCGCACTTTGCCACCACCTCCACGCCAATATTTGATAACTCGGTCCCCATCCATGCAGAGTTACTATCTATCACCTGTCCGATCAAGAGTTCATCTCCAACGGTTAATATGGCTACCTTCATTGATAAGAAACTTGTTTTAGTGTAAAAAATCTGATTTGACCCTGGTCATCCTTGATCATCAATCGACCAAGGCGATCCACATCAACAATCGCTCCGATAAATTTTTCTCCACCAAGGGTTTCAAATTCAAGCATTTCACTCCGACGGTACAACTGTTTTAGATACTGCTCATCTCCATATTTCACATCAATTCGTAACCTTTGGTAGTGATCATTGAGCGCATCAAAAAGATGCTGACGAACCACCTTCAAGTCAAACCTCTGCCTCATAAGCTTGTGCAAGGAGGTGGGATTAGGCAAGGTGGTGTCAAAGTGAGTTTGATTCACATTGAGACCTATCCCGATCGTGGAAATCGCTATTTTTTGGCTTTGGATGGTATTTTGAATGAGGATTCCCGCAATCTTTTTCTCTAACACATAGATGTCATTGGGCCACTTGATCGAAACCGGAAATTGAACAAAATGTTCTAAGGTGTCTGCCACGGCCAGGGCGACCGTCTTGTTTAGATAAAACTGCGCCTCAGCGGTTAAAAAGGTAGGTTTCAAAATAATGGAGAGCAGAAGATTTTGTCCAGGTTCGCTGTGCCAACGGGTGCCCCTCTGACCGCGCCCACAACTTTGATGTAGCGCTTGAACAACCGCCCCTTCCACCACATCATTTCTCATGGCGATTTCCAGTGCCATTTCATTGGTTGACGGCAGCTCATCATATTCAAAAAGAACCTTTCCGATCATAATGATGTTATGACTTTTACTCAGATTATTTGAGTAGTTTTGT
Source organism: Saprospiraceae bacterium (assembly GCA_965223215.1). Lineage (GTDB taxonomy): Bacteria > Bacteroidota > Bacteroidia > Chitinophagales > Saprospiraceae > JABDMH01. Next base: position 4,379,799 of record CBDCVZ010000010.1, read on the forward strand.
GAGTTACAGCATAGTCAGAATTAAAGCACAAAAATAGAGTTTGAATTTAAGGAGTCAACCACTACCCAAAAATGTAGCTTTCCCAGCGTTAAATGATTTGATTATCGATGCAATTCTGGATATAAAGGGTAAACGGATCACAAAACTGGACTTGCGTAAACTCGATGACTCCGCGACTGATTTTTTTATCATCTGTGAGGGCGAATCAAATACGCAGATTAAAGCTTTGGCTGAAAATATCCATAAGCGCGTAAGAGAGGAATTGGATGTGAAGCCAAGCCATGTTGAGGGGCAAGGAGGTGGAAAATGGATTTTGGTAGATTATTTCACGACAGTGGTCCACATTTTCTATCCCGATACGCGAACATTTTATGACCTTGAGGACTTGTGGAGCGATGCAGAAGTTACTCAATATGAAAGCTTGTAGATAGGGGATGTCAGAAATGGACAAAAATAAAAAGGACAAGGACAACAAGAAGTTCAACAAGTTCAACTCGTTTTGGATCTATGGGCTGATCGCATTGATCCTGCTGGCTTCGCAGTTGCTATTTGACAACTCATTTAGTTCCAATCAAGACATCTCATTCATTGACTTCAAAAACTATGTCGAACAGGGCGATGTCAAGAGGGTTACCATTGTAAATCAGAAGTACGCACACGTCTTCATTAAGTCAGATCGACTGAGTCAGCCCCGGCACGCTAATGCCAATAAGAATCAGTTTAACATGAGTAGCCCGAACTACAAGTTTAATATTGGTTCGGTAGAAACGTTTGAACGGAATCTTAAGGAGCTCAATGCCTCACTGGAAGAGGCCGATCGCATTTATGTCAATTATGAAGAGAAGGTCAATTTTTGGGGGAACATTTTGGGCTGGTTGCTGCCAATCTTCTTAATTGTTGCCATCTGGCTGTTTATCATGCGCCGTATGAGCGGTGGTGCAGGGGGCCCTGGTGCGCAGATTTTTAACATTGGCAAATCAAAGGCAACGCTGTTTGATAACAACAGCACCAAAGTCAACGTCACTTTCGAAGATGTTGCTGGATTGGACGAAGCCAAGGAGGAAGTAATGGAAGTCGTGGATTTTCTCAAGAATCCCAAGAAATATCAAGCCTTAGGCGGCAAAATACCCAAGGGTGTTCTTTTGGTGGGTCCTCCCGGGACGGGTAAGACACTGCTCGCAAAAGCCGTTGCTGGGGAAGCAGGTGTACCCTTCTTCTCTATCTCAGGATCTGACTTTGTTGAGATGTTCGTGGGGGTTGGTGCCTCAAGAGTTAGGGATCTCTTCCGTCAGGCGCGTGAGAAAGCTCCCTGTATTATTTTCATTGATGAGATTGATGCCATTGGTCGTGCTCGCGGTCGCAACAATATGCCGGGAGGAAACGACGAACGCGAAAACACCCTCAATCAACTTCTGGTTGAAATGGATGGGTTTTCGACCGATAAAGGTGTGATTTTGATGGCTGCCACCAATCGGCCAGACGTACTTGATTCGGCCTTGCTACGGCCCGGTCGATTTGATCGACAAATCGGCATTGACCGACCGGACTTAAAGGGGCGGGAACAGATTTTTAGGGTTCACCTTAAAACCATTAAGATCGATACGGAGGTAAAACCAGAGATCCTAGCAGAAATGACTCCGGGATTTGCTGGTGCTGATATTGCTAACATTTGCAATGAGGCAGCACTTGTTGCTGCCCGGCACGAGAAGAAGGCCGTGGGCATGGAAGATTTTAACTATGCCCTTGATCGAGTGATTGGAGGCCTTGAGAAAAAGAATAAACTCATCTCTCCGCAAGAGAAAGAAATCATCGCTTATCACGAGGCTGGGCATGCCATCTGCGGCTGGTACTTAGAGCATGCATCGCCTTTGGTCAAGGTGACGATCGTACCTAGAGGAATCGGTACCTTAGGCTACGCTCAGTACTTACCTAAGGAAGAGTACATTACACGTACCGAGCAGCTACTTGATCGCATGTGCATGACTTTTGGTGGCCGAGCGGCCGAAAAAATCATCTTTGACAAGATTTCCACCGGAGCGCAAAGTGATCTTGATCAGGTCACTAAGATGGCTTACAGCATGATAGCAATCTACGGCATGAATAGTAAGGTGGGAAACATCTCATTTTACGGCATGTCGCAAGATCAGTTTCAAAAGCCTTATAGTGACGATACGGCGACCTTGATTGACGACGAGGTCAGAAAATTGGTTGAATCACAATATGTCAGGGCACAAGAATTATTGACCGAACGCCGTAAGGAATTAGAAATTCTGGCAACGCATCTTCTGGAAAAGGAGGTCTTACTAAAGTCGGACGTAGAGCGATTGATTGGGCCACGGCCTTTTGCTGAAAAGCCTTCGCCGAGTGATCAGGTAGAGGAAAGCCCATTGCCACAAAATGGGGTTAGCGAAGACCCTTCTGCACCCACCATTACGGAGTAGCAGATCAATCAAATTTCTTCATCCAATCTTATTCACGTGAGAGCTGATTTTTCGCCGATTCGCTGCTAACTCTCTTTGACTTCATCGACGACCAGCAATTGAAAGCCATTGCCGTGAATGTTGACAATCTCAATATTGCTGTCTAGCTTCAAATATTTGCGAAGTTTAGTCACAAAAACATCCATGCTACGGGCAGTAAAGTAATTGTCTTCACCCCAGATTCTTGTCAACGCCTCCGATCGAGGAAGGACGTCGTTTTTCTTCAGACAAAACATACGCAGAAGGTGTGCTTCCTTTGGGGATAACTTTTCTTTATGTTCCTCACCTTCATTGCTATAGGTCAGTATTCGAAGTGGGTAGTTGAAATGAAACTTACCAATATTAAATTCCTTGATGTCGTCTTCAGGGTCTGGCTTCTGCTGACTACGCTTTAAAATGGCCTGAATGCGCAATAGCAACTCTTCTGAGTTAAAGGGTTTGGTGATGTAATCGTCCGCGCCAATCTTGAAACCCTCCAAAATATCATCTTTCATTGCCTTGGCAGTCAAAAAGATGATGGGCATCTCGCTATCGCGTTCGCGAATTTCCTTAGCCAAAGTAAATCCGTCTTTCTTTGGCATCATCACATCAAAAATACAAAGGTCGTAATCGCCTCGTTTATAAGACATTAGCCCTGCATCACCATCGGATTCAAGGGTCACATCATATTCGTGCATTTCTAAGTAAGATCGCAGTACATCTCCGAAATTTTGGTCATCTTCAACCAACAAGATTTTTTGTGCAACCATGGTTTCTACGTTGTCATATTTTAGTTAGATAAGGCTCAATTCTTGGGTGTAACATATTCACGTTAAACTAACGCCATTCTTATTTTTTTCTTGCCCGCCATCAAAGGGTAAGTTCACTACAAAGCTGCTTCCCTCTCCTAATTCACTTTGGACCTCAATGGTCCCTTTATGGGCAGCAATCATAGCTTTGACATAACTTAAACCAAGTCCAAAACCCTTGACATCATGTAAGTTACCCGTATGGACTCGATAAAACTTGTCGAAGATGTGCTTCCTCTGTTCTTTCGTCATCCCGATTCCCTTATCCTCGACACTGATTTGAATGCCACCGTTGACATTACTCGTCGCTACGCGTATATCGGGACTTTCTGGTGAGTATTTGTTCGCGTTATCTAATAAGTTATGAATAATATTTGAAACGTGCGTCTGATCCGCCAAAATATTAGGCTTTTGCGCACCCAATTCTGCTTTTACCTGCCCTCCCTTACCGGCCACCTTTAAGTTTGCATGTTCCACAGCCTGGAGTATCAACTCGTGCACATTTACTTCGGCAAGTTTTAGTTTAAAATCCTTCTTCTCCAAAAGGGCCATTTGCAACACTTTTTCTACTTGGTTTAGCATACGACCATTTTCTTGCTTGATAATCTTGGCAAATCGGCCCACTTTCTCAGCTGATCCCGATACCATGGGGCTGGTAATGGAATCTGCTGCAAGATTGATCGTGGCAATGGGTGTTTTAAACTCATGCGTCATATTGTTGATAAAATCCGTACGCATTTCAGATATTTTCTTCTGTCTAAAGATGACTTGAATCGTATAGGCAAAACAAAAGAGGATGATACCAGTGAAGAATATTGACCCCAAAATGGTGGGCCATAGATCGCGAAAGAGCAATCGATTGCGACCCGGAAAGTCCAAGTAAAGAATGCCTGGCACCTCATTTTCTGTCTCAAATAGATTGATGTGGTAAGGCGAATTCAGTAATCCTTCATTGACCACCGTAACGAATTGTTCACCTTCTTCCTCTACGACAAAATTGTCATTGAGTATGACGAAACTCTCCTTGTCGGTCGAGTATACCCCGTAATCGTAGCTGATGTCAATATCACGCTTGGTCAGATGTCGCTTGATGTAAAATGAAAGTTTGCTAATGTCAATTCGGTCTTCAATATCTTGCAAGCGCAATAATCGATTGACTTGAAAACTCTCCAAAAGCGACAATCGGTCCTTAAAGTTGCTCCTTGACCCTCGCATTAAACTGCTTAGATCTTCGGTAATCAGGGTAGTGTCTTCCAATTTTTCTTTGCGGTAATAGAAATCGAGCCTCGATGAGGAGGTTCCAGGACCCTCTAAGATGTCTGATGAAAGAATGTCAATATCTAAAGCATTTTCACTGGCAGTCAAATCCTTTTCGACATTGTTTAGGGCTGAGTAAACCTCTTTGTTGAACTTCTCTTCATTCAGATTGATGCTCTTTTTAATCCAATTGCTTTGCATTACAATAGTGCCCACCAGCGAGATTGCCATGATGCCAATTAGGATCCAAATGAAGTTTTTACTTAGCATACTTGCTTAGAAAGGGCGAATGATGAAACTGTCAAAGCAAAAATAAGATCATCTGATAAAACAAAAGTAGCGACCAAAAAGGTCGCCAAAAATTGGTTTAACGCTGATTTAACTTTTACCTATACCATTAGTCAAAAATGCACCCTACCTTTGTCATTGCATTAATCTAAGGTTACGTTGCCATGAGACTCAAAAAAATTTGCAGCAAAGCACCGTTAATTCTCCTTTTGTTCATCGGGATTGACTGTCTCCCACTACTAGCCCAAGAAAAGTCAAAAACCAAGGTAACCATCATCAAAGAAAGTTATGATGAAGATGGCAACAAGACCGTCGAAAAGATAGTTAAAGAAGGTCCGGAAGCAGATGCCATCGATCTCGATAAACTGAGCCAAGGCATTCCACAAGAACGCTCCCTTGAATTTAAGAGTTTTGGTGACTTGCAAGAGATGCCAGGTTTTGAAAACTTCGCACCCTTCGACGGTGGCAACCTCAATGATTTTCGCTCTTTTTTCGATTCTTTGGGCTTTCAGGGGTTTAGTTTCTTCGGAGACGAATTTGGTGGCGAGGGCTGGCCCAATTTTGGTCCATCGGATGATTTTTCCGTGAAACCAAAACTTGGCGTACGAATCAATGATTTGGAAAGTGAAACTGGCGTGGTTGTCCGTGAGGTAATGCCAAACACCCCTGCAGAACGAGCCGGCCTCCAAGAAGGTGACGTCATCCTATCGGTTGATGATCAAACCATCACAACCACCAGTGAATTGGTGAGCTACATTCAAAGTCGCAGTGCTGGCGATGAAGTGAGCATAGACTTACGAAGAGATGATGAACATATGCAGATTGTGGCTAAATTGACCGAATATAAACCCAAGAAAGATATTGAGATTCGAAAACTCTAGTCGAATCAGTGAATTGCCCTCAGGACTCTCCATCCACCAATGCTTTTAGGGGTCCCTTCGAAAGAGATTTTGGTTGTCAGGTTCAGTACCATTGGAATCCATCTCCAGGGTCTGTCCTTGTTTTCCGCGGTCCTATTTCTAGGCTGAATTCAATCGGCATGATGATCCTGGCGCTCAACGTGCGCCGTTGATTTTCTGGTTCTAAACTAAGCTGGCCAGACTACTGTAAGGCAAATTGGACGGTGATCCCAGAATTAATATTGGTGATCGGAAACGACTGTGAGGTGTAGGGGATGGTGCGATTATAGTCGAAGAAAAACCGGAGTGTCAGTGTTTCACTCATGGCGTAGTCAATGGCCGGACTAATGCGGATTTGCTTCGTACCCCTGGAAGCTTGTGGATCTAGATCGGTATCCTGCTTGTGAATGAGGGAGACATTATCAGAAAAAGAGAAATCAAACTTGATTTCCATGTCGTTCCCTTTCTTTCTATTTCCGCCCGGATTGTTGCCATCCTGATCTTCCTCCTGCTCTTCCTCCTGGCTGCGACGAGATTGGCGCTTGTTTTTCTTATTGCCGAACTGCAAAAACGGAATATTTACATTCTTAAGTGGATAGCCAAATCCGATGACATAGTCGGTACGTTTGGTTTCGTTCAACTGGTTGTCTGTGAAGGTGAAAGCTAAGTTTCGCGTCTTATTCATATCGACGCGAAGCGAAATGTCATTTCTCGTACGAATGTTCAGTCCCAAAAGAGGTGCTAATTGCTCCGTAATATTGAGCGCAGGAATCTCATATCGACTATAGAAATCACCCGTTGAAGCATTTTGATTATAGATGGGATTTAGGGTGTTTGCGACGTAGTCATAATCTGTATTATAACTGTTGACCGATAAATTAGAGCGATAGCCATGACTCAAGCTGACACTGCTAAAGATGTCCTTAAAGAAAGGCACTTTGGATAAGCCGTTGTAGTTAAGTTGCCAATTGGGCCGGGGTTTTATATTAAATACATCCGTCTCTACCGTTTGAGGATCTGTTTTCGTATATGCTGAGATAAAGGCTGGTATTAAAACATCTCGCTGATATTTGCCAAACCCGGAGGTGTATTCTGATCCATCAAAATCATGCACGGTCGATGGATCACCGATGCGTTGAGAGATTACTTTTCTAGTTTCTCCAAATTTGTCGAAGAGTGCTTCAATATCAGTCTCAAAAAGGGTATTGAGGGCAAAATAGGTGATGTTAAAGGAACCGACATCACGAGGTGTTAATCTTTGAAAAGGAACATCTGGCCCAGTCTTCTTAAAAAATTCTGAATGGTTTTCCGTAAAGGTATAATCCCAATTCACCTCTAATCGAAAGTCCTTGAAGGGCTCAATGCTCACACTGGCATTCCACTTCTTGGTTTTAGTGAGGAGTACTTCCTGATTTAGAAAAACATTGTCCGTAATCCAATTATTTTCGGGTTTAACTGCATCCCTAAACCACTGATCGTTGGGTTGAAAGCCAAGAATAAACTCATAACCAGGTGCATTCCAGTCCTGGCTTAAGCCTAAGTATTTGGTGGTAGGGGTAAAGCCGGGTACCACCGAACCCAGATTTTCAGAATACTGCAATTTAGCTTTGCGTAGGAGCATGAGTGGTCGAAAAAACAATCGCTCGACTACACCGGGATCCCGAGCAGGTTTCTTCTTTTTATCATCATTCTTTGCATTCTTACTATTTCGAGATGGCAATTGCCGATTGGTGTTGCCACGGGTGGTGGTACGTTTACCTTGATTGATCTTCTTTAAATAGGGTATGTTGTTATATAATTTTTCAAAATTGAGTTCGGCAGAAATTTGGCGGCTGGCTTGATTTTGAATCACATTACCGAGTGAATCAACATTTAGGGCGGCGGCATTCCAGCCGTAGCTGGCATTGTATTGAGCACGTATTTGGGCGAAATTGAGAATTGGAAAGTGCTGTAAAGGCACATTGTAGCTCAAATTGATATTGTGTGAGTAGTCTTTGGTTCGACCAAAATTTCTCAAACCAGCCCAGATGGTATCGCGATTCTTATCTGGCGAAAAATTCGGGTCACGTTCATCCAGTTCATCAATGACCGCAATATTGGTGGCATTAAATCTAAATTTCAAACTTTTTGACAAATCCCAATTCAGGTCATAATTTCGATCCCAGGTAAATCTCTTTGTATACCATGTTTTAAATTCTGGTTCCGAAAACCGGTACGAGCGCTCAGTTCTAATCCTATTGAGTGAGGTATTAAATGAAATTGAATTTGGGAGGGGATTAATATTTAATTCCGTAATAAACTTGATTAATTTATCATTCTTGACCAGATTTTTAAAAGGCTGTATGTAAAGTGGTTTTATGCTGTAATTATAATCTAGAGAGCCCCGGTATTCATCGGTCTCATCATTTTCAATAATCGGGTCGTGCCGTTTAATTTCCGACTGGGCATAAGAGGCACTAAAATTAGAAATTGAAAAGGGCAAGGGGTTTTTTTGCGAATTCCCTGTTCGCTCCTTACGAACATTGGTAAAATTGAAACTCTTGATTGAGGTAAAGTCAACGGCTTGTTCCTTGAGTGAATCTCTTGATTCTGAAGGGGCCTCTTTGAGCTTATCCTTCAGTTCAATATCGCGATCATACGGGTCAAATTTGGGGCTCAAGACGGTGGAAGAATATTGTGCATAAAAAGGGATTCGAATACCTGATCTGTCGCCAAAGAATTTGCCCAGTTCTAAATTGGCGGCAATGTCGTATTGAACATTTTGATCCAAGCTCCTTTCCGCCAGTTTTTGATCAATAGCACCCCAGCCAATGCTACTGTAGTTGCCGCTCAAGGACAGCCGACCAAAATCAGCCAGCTGAAAATCTAGCCTGGCCAACGCAGCCGCACCCCCCTTTTCATTGAGGCCCGCTAAGCGTAATTCATTCACCCACACTTCGACGCACTTGTCCAAACCATCGTCTTTCGTATTGCGCACACCGATCATTACTCCCTTCACCAAGCCTAGATTGGGATTGCCAATAACCCTGATCTTCTTGCCCTCGTCTCTCGGATCACTTACTTCATAGGGCCTGGTTGCTGAAAATCCTGAGTTATTTCGCGCCACTTTGGCATCTTTTAAGGCTTGCAAAGGAACATGCAAGTTGTTTTCAACCCGCCACACAATCGTTGGATCGAGTCTGACCGAATCTCGCCGATCGAGATCCGACATGACCAACGGAATCTCATATTCATAATAATTGCGTGTGTAGTCACTCCCTAAGCGAACAAATAAGGTGGTTTCGCCAGGATCCAATATGGCGTCATCCGCCTCTTCGGCATGGACAAACATCAAAAGGCTGTCAAAATTTCGAAAATCTTCATTTAATATTTTGTACATCGCTGCTGCCTCACCATCCGGCAGATTGCAAATATTCAGCGCAAGAGATTGCTCATTTCGTTGAATGTTGGCATAGGTGCCCACCGATCGTTCCCGATCGATGCCTGGTGGCAAAATATAATTGAACGGAAATTTGTCGCTGTTTTCCTCAATGTTGACCGAGCTGATGTCAAACTGTAAATTATTCGGTGTGGTATTGGGTTCTCCAGGTCCTGGTGAACTCAGGCTACGATTGAATTTTCGCCATTGGTTACGCACCAAATCAAATTTGGCAAACCTCATGGTAACCTGCTCCGCAAAATCGGTCAGATAAAGCCGAATAAACCGGATGGACCTAAAGTCCTGGATGCTACCAACGGCCGTTTCATATTTCTGAATCGGAATTTGAAATCGATACCAAAGGCTCCCAGAGTTTTGAGCCCTGATGCTGTCGGTAATAAACTCATTGAGCCTAAGAGAGCCAGAGCCATCATCCGCGATGGGTATGCGGTATTGATAGTAGGCTTCTGATTCATTTAAGGTATTGTCATTATTGATATCCTCATTGTCCGGATAGTTGGTGCTTGACTGCAAACGATTTCCGCCTTGTAGTCCTCCTTGATCGGGAAAAGAGTTTCTCGCACCGGCTGCTTCCGAATTTCCTTCGACATTGTTAAATTTTGAGTATCGTTCGAATATCCCGGTACCTTCTGGATAATTCCGATAATGCTCGAAATCATCGTTTGACGGGTCTTCCATAATTCGATCGCGGGCTTCCTGTACCAGCCCTTGAGTTGCATTAATATAGTCGCTATAAAAAGTTCTTTCTTGTTCATTGTTCAACCCATCATAGCCAATGTCCTGCTCCATGCGATCTGATTCGCTGATGCCAAAGGAAGAGGTTAAATCTTGTACCACAGGTATGCGACCCCACACAGTGGTATCGACCGGAGCAGCACTGTTTGAAGTGGGTAAGCCGTTTTCAAATGATTGGCGTGAATCCTGTAGAATATCCTCCGATATATTACCTAAATTGATGTAGAGATTTCCATCGTCAGCCAGTCTGGTAAAATCTCCACGTTCCTCATAGGGATTCATCATCCAAAATTCAATGTACTCGATGTTAGACGCCTGGAAGTCTGTGTTCCGTAAATCTCGCATGATTCCTCCCCATCTAGATTCCGGATCTACCAGTTCGCCTTCGCCATTTATTCCTGCACTGTATTCAGTGCCCCCGTTTGGTAAATCGAAATTGTAAGGACCTCTTTCCGCGGGATTATAGGTGATGTCAAAGGTCTGGATGTTATTATTGATACCAAACACAGGAGTTCGATTGGGAAAAATATCTCTCTGATCAATTCTACTTGTAAATGGATCTGCGGCGCCCGAGTTCGTAAAAATATTGGACTCAATCCGATACCAATTGATACGAGCCCGATTTACGTTTGATCGAATGTCGTTATTCAAATTGGCTTCGGGAAATCGGGTGTTGTTATTTTGCAAATCGTTTTGGGGAATACTGGCATGAACCCATTCGGTGGTCGGTGTACGCAGATCAATGCCGATGGAGCTTCCTTCAAAGTCATCAATATAGAGATTCCCGCCTTTATCTTTTTTGTTTGGGTTAATCGCCTTGGAGTGACCTGGTTTTAACACGGCACCTTCTGCAGCTAGGGTGATGGTGGATTTTTCCTTCGTACTGATCAGCGGAATCTTATCCACCAGACGAGTAAGCCAGGGCGCCTCCTTGCTATAATTGAGATCCAGTCCGATGATCCTATTGTTGATTGGATCTTCACCAATGTTTACCTTTTGAGTAAAAGGTCGTTCGAAGAGGTGCATATAGGTGAATCCGAGATTTAGATTCTTACTCACCTCATAATCAGCCCGCAATCCCAGCATGGTCTTCCGATTAAAGCTGAAGAGGGCATTGTCTTCGAAGGAGATGTTTATGGGGATGCTGCTGTTGGTATAGGCCTCATTGATGATGCGCACTTTGCCCAGATTATAATCGACATCATAGTCACGGCCCTCCACCAACAACTGTCCACCTGCAGTCACACGCACCGATCCCTGGGGCACATTAAAAGCCCCCAGAGAATATTCATTGGAGGCACTTGACTTAAATCTGGCTCTAATGGTGAAGCGATTGAGATCGGGATATTCTCTGGCAATGAAGACACTACTGTCATAGAGCTGCTGAAAAACAAATTCACTGGCTTCGGCCGGATCATCAAATTTGTTGGCCAACGAAGAACCAAAGGGCTCCAGCACTGGAAACATGATTTTTCCGGTCGTCAAAAAGATGGTGATGCCGGGCACAAAGTCAAAAGCACCATCTGGTTGTGGGTCACCCAGTTGATTGAGGTTATCTAGATTTAGCAGTCGCAGCAATGGCTGACTTGCCAAACTGCCCGTCGGCAGAAATCGCTTTTCACCCTTTCCTGGATCTTCATAAAAGACATCGAGATAAAAGTCTTCTCGACTGACATTAAAAGCACCGATGGAGTACACGTTTTTCATCATCAAATCCCACATCGGTACATCCACCCGCTGGGTTGTTGCTTTGAGCATCTTCACAAAGATGACGGACTCATCTTCTGTCTCAGAGGGAAAATCTGTCGAGAGTTCGCCCACTTGAAATTTCTTGCCATTATACACATACTCGTAAGCGATGCCGAGCACCTGATCAGGTTGAAGACTGGTATTGATTGAGATAAAACCCAAATCCAGATTGAGGGTGTATTCTGACTCACGCAACTTGCGCGCTCTTACCTTCTCAAAGTCTCTGGTGTTTACCAGCTGATAGCTCGATGATTTTAACGCGGAGACCGCGGTCACGTTGTCGCGTGCATTTGGATCTGTACTCAATCGGCGATAAAGTGGACTTGAGGAGTTGTCGGGCAGTTCATTTCTACCGGAAATGTCCGGATTTCGAATCGGTCCGGTGGGCTGCAGATCCGGATTCCTGTTGGTAATTTCTTTCGCTTCTCCCAGGTCTGCCAGAGCTACGATGTTACGCGTATTTTCGGTTTCGCGACGATCGTTGGTGATCCAGACTTCTACCTTTGTAATCCGGAATAGAGAACTAATTTGAGGTAGATTGCTTAAACCCCGTTCAAAGATACTGCGGTTGAAATGCGAAAGGAAAAAGTGCTTGTTTTCATCGTAATCCTCAACCCCAATATCAAATTCCTGCAGTTGGGCACCTTTTTCGATTTGCAGGTCTTTTTGCTCTGAATTCTGCTGCGAGATTATGGTGGTTAGGTACAAACGGCCAAACTGCAAATCTGTTTTCAATCCAAAGAGGCTTTGGCTGCCTTGAATCAGCGTGCCCTTTAGTGGAAGTGATACGTTTCCCGCCTCAATTTTCTTCAATATTTCATCGTCGCTAAATGCTTCACTGTCGTACTCTAATTTCAATTGGCGGTCGAAATCAAAGGTGGCTTGGGTATTGTAGTTGGTATTGAGCTTCAACTTTTCCCCAATGGATCCATCCATATTCATGCGAATGGCCATATCAAAATCGAAGCCTCCATTGCGTTGTTGCCGTTCGAGCAACACTGGATTTTCGACATTCTGGTAGTCATAACCAAAGGTAAGATCGATATTGCCTTTGGGGTTCAGATCGATCTCGGTCCCTCCAAACAGTCGGTCTATCAGGCTATTGGAAAGATCAAATTTTTTGATGGGATCTACCTCCGGTCCCACTTGTCCTCCCGCAGAACTTATCCCTGCCAGTCGCTGGAAGTATTCGCGCTCCTGTTGCTTTGCTTTGTAGTCAACATATTCATCAAATGACATATATGAAGGCGCCCGAAAATAGTCGTCTCCGATCTTTTCGGTCACAAAGTAATCACTCGTTTCGGGGTCATACTCGATGGATTTGTCAACGATTTTTGGATCTCTAAGATCAAAGGGGTTTCTCGGTTCATCATCGGTGAAAGCACCCTTTCGATCCTTCAGGGGTGGCACGGTATCCAGGGCTGCTACGAATTCCTGCCGATAGGGGTCGGGAAGTTTGCTATCAAGATTGGCCTGAAGGGAGAGGGCCGATAGCATCGCAAAGAAAATAAAGAAGAAAGTCCCGCTTCTAATCATTTAGTACTGTACGTGGTTCGTCAATTATTGTTGTTCTAAAATGCTACTCTAACTCAATAATCTATCTGTTCATTTTTTGCTTAAAGCACTTTAACCAATCTTGTTCTAAGAGGATAATTGTCTTAAAGAGTCCTTGATAAGCAGCTCGACTTTATCAATTTTCGGGTTGGCACGGTAGGCATCTGAAATTGCTTTCAATATTTGATTCTTGTTGAAGCCCAAAGCCAACAATGCAGATAACGCCTCCGTGCGTAAAGTATTGTCTTTTACAGGCTGGATTACGCCAACGTCTGCGCCCTTGGCAACTTTGGATTTTAGGTCCAAGATAATTTGCTTCGCAGTCTTGGCTCCGATTCCCTTGACCTGCTTGAAAGTAGCTTCGTCTTCCGCCAAAATGGCTTGCTTTGCATCTGCTGGATTCATGCTAGAAAGTATGATCCGGGCGGTGTTTGGGCCTACTCCTGAAACGGATAAAAGTTGCACGAAAAGTTCACGCTCCTCCACATCAAAGAAGCCAAATAAGGTCAAACTGTCTTCCTTCACATGGAGGTAGGAGAATAGCTTTACTGACTCCAATTTCTCAATCTTCGAGTACGTATTGAGCGTGATGTTTAAATGGTATCCCACATTACCCGCCTCCACATACAGAAAGGTCGGTGACTTAAAGGTGATCGGTCCTTTGATATATCCTATCATACAATTCAATAAGGCATTAAATCCTGTGGTGAATAGACTTCAGGAAAGTACATCAAAAGTCATACCAATTACAATTTTTTATAACGTTTAAATACTTGATTATCTGTCTATTTTATATGGTCAATAATCATGATGTTTATAGCGGCGTTCTTGCAGGAGGGTGGAGTTAAGCAGCCTCCTGGATCACAGTAATCTTCAGATCAAATGAGTATAGGCAGATGGCGCAAAGGACTATCTTTGCGATTTGAAATCCAAATCTGATGAAAGGTCCGATCAACATCTTAATTCTTGGCAGCGGTGGCAGAGAGCATGCACTGGCTTGGAAAATTGCGCAAAGTCCACATCTTGGTGAGCTATACATAGCCCCTGGTAATGGTGGTACGGAGGCGATCGGAAGTAATGTTGACTTAGATATCCTTGATGTGCCAGCGATATCCACTTTTGTCAATCAGAAGCGCATCGACCTACTGCTCATTGGGCCTGAAGTTCCCCTGGTAGAGGGTCTGGTCGATCGATTGACAGCAGCTATCCCTTCACTCATGATCATCGGTCCTACTGCTGCGGGAGCTCAACTAGAAGGATCTAAAGCATTTGCCAAAGCCTTCATGGCTCGGCATCAAATTCCAACGGCGTCCTATCGTTCATTTGGAGTCGAGGAAATGGAAGATGGCCTTGCGTATATTGACCAACAACCAACACCAATCGTTTTAAAAGCAGATGGACTAGCTGCCGGAAAGGGTGTGATTATCAGTACTGATCGAGATGAGGCCAAACAAGAGTTCAAATCAATGCTGGCGGGAAAATTCGGTGCAGCTGGGAAGAAAGTAGTCATTGAATCCTTCTTGGAGGGCATCGAGTTTTCGGTATTTGTGTTGACCGATGGTACCTCTTATTGCGTGCTTCCCGTTGCTAAAGACTATAAGCGGATCGGTGAGGGCGATACAGGACTCAACACGGGAGGGATGGGCTCTATCTCACCAGTCGGTTTTGTAGATGCACAATTGATGAGCAAAGTCGCCGCCCAAATCATCCAACCAACCATTGATGGACTAAAGCAAGAAAATATCGATTATCGCGGGTTTATATTTTTTGGATTGATCAACGTGAACGGAGATCCATTTGTGATCGAATACAATTGTAGGATGGGTGATCCGGAAACTCAGTCGGTGCTGCCAAGACTGGGCAATGATCTGGTAGAGCTGTGTGTAGCCTGTGCCGAAGGGTCGCTGGATGAAGAAGAAATCAAGCTTGAAAAAGAAACAGTTGCCACGATTGTCATGGTTTCCGGTGGTTATCCTGGGGCATATCAAAAAGGCCTAACGATCGATGATCTCCCGGAGGATTCAGCAGATCAATTCATCTTTCATGCCGGTACCACGATGAATGGTGAACGTCTGGTGACCAATGGGGGCCGGGTGTTAGCGGTGACCAGCATAGGTGACAATCTGACGGAGGCCTTGGCTCGTTCAAACCAGACCGCATCTCAGATCTCCTTTAAGGGGGCCTATTACCGAAAAGACATCGGATTCGACTTGGCCAAATCATGAAATATAATATCTCACAACTAGCTCAAGCGTGCCGTGGGAAAATCATACAGCTAGTCAATGACGATCGCCATCTCTCAAAATTGTTAATCGATAGTCGGCAACTCAGCCTTCCGGAACAAACCGTCTTTTTTGCTTTTCAGGGTCATCGCCAAGATGGTCACCGTTTTATTGATGACCTGTATAAAAGTGGTGTCCGGTCTTTTATCGTCAGCGACTTCAGAGATCTTTCCAACTATCCCGATGCCAATTTTGTTGAGGTCGACGATGTACTGAGGGCTCTACAAGCCATCGCACAAGTGCATCGGTTGGGCTTTGACATTCCAGTGATTGGGATCACGGGTAGCAATGGAAAGACAGTAATTAAAGAGTGGTTGGCACAGTTGCTTGCCGGTGCCATTAAAATCACCAAGAATCCTAAGAGTTACAATTCACAGTTGGGTGTTGCACTATCGATTTGGTTACTGGATCAGTCTACTCAGCTGGGCATTTTTGAAGCCGGAATTTCGCAGCCCGGAGAAATGGATCACCTGCGAGAAATGATCAAACCTACCATCGGACTATTTACCAATATTGGTACCGCACACGACGAGGGATTTAGTAGCCGGCCGGAGAAAATCAGGGAAAAGTTAGCCCTGTTTCAGGGGGTCGAGGTGGTATTGCATAGTGCCGATCATCTCGAAATCGTTGAAGCAGTCGACCAGGTCGGGCTTTCATCATTTACCTGGTCAAGGATGGGTAAGAAGGCCGAAGTACAGATCCATATTGTCAAGCGTCCGACAGGAGGATGTGACCTCGAATATGTCCACCATGGCAAGACTGGAGTCGTATTCTTACCCCTGGAAGATGGAGCAGCGGTTGAAAATGCCATTCATTGCCTGACTATGATTCTCTACCTGGGCTTTGATCAACCAACAATCTTGGCGCGCTTTTCCAAGCTAGCCCCAGTGAAGATGCGACTTGAGGTACTGGAGGGTGTGGGGCAATCAATCATCATCAATGACACCTACAATGCAGATATCGAGTCGCTCAGCATTGCCTTGGCATATACCAATCAGCAAGCGCAAGGACGATCCAAAAACTTGATCATTTCCGATTTTGAACAGCTTGCCCTATCACAGAAAGAGTTGCTCAGACGCATTGCCGAACTGGCCACCAGTGTTGAGGTCTCCAGGGTATTTGCCGTAGGTCAGGAAGTTGCTGGCTTGCAGAAACAGCTGCCTCCAGAGATTGCCATTTACCATTTTCAAAACACGCAGGAATTGATCGCACAGATCTCAGATCACGACTTTTCCAATCAATTGGTTTTGGTTAAAGGAGCGAGAAGATTTCAACTGGACCGCGTGGCGTACTACCTGAGTCGTCAAAAACACAATGCTGTGTTAGAGGTCAATTTAGGCGCATTGGCCCGAAATCTGAAGATTTTTGAAGCCCGCCTGAGACCGCAAACGAAGGTTATGGCCATGGTAAAGGCCAATGCGTATGGGAGTGGAAGCCAGGCGATCGTCAAATTCTTGCAAACGAGAAACGTCGATTACCTGGCTGTGGCATATGCCGACGAAGGAGTCGAGCTGCGCAATCTCAATTGTCATCTGCCCATCATGGTTTTAAACCCCGAAGAAGAAAGCATACCGCTGCTCACCGATTTTCACCTCGAACCAGAGGTATATTCTCTACAGCAATTTGATCAAATCATCAAGCATCTCAAATCGATGGGTGGTCAATTGCCCATCCATTTGAAGCTTGAAACGGGCATGCATCGTTTGGGTTTTTCAAGTGCGGAAATTCCGGCCTTGGAGCAAAAGATTATGCAGCATCCAGAGATAGAGGTCAAAAGCATTTTTAGTCATCTGTCCACCAGCGACGATGCCAGTCAACACTCTTTTGCCAGGCAACAAATCAAGGCCTTTGAGCATATGGCACACGAAATAATGGATCACTGCGGGATTAAACCATTGCTGCACCTTCTCAACTCGAATGGGATTTACCACTTCCCGGAGGCCCAGTACGATATGGTCCGACTGGGCATTGGCATCTACGGGATAGGAATGCCATCTGATTTGTTACTTGAAAAAGTGCACACGATGAAAACCCGCATTTCTCATATTAGAAAGGTCGGCAAAGGAGCAAGCATTGGCTACGGGAGAGCCGAGATCACAGACCAGGCTCGCACGATAGCAACCGTTGGTATCGGTTATGCCGACGGCCTCATACGAAAAGCGGGTAATCGACGTTATGCACTTGTTGTTGAAAACACCCCTGCTCCGATTGTGGGAAATATTTGCATGGACATGACAATGCTGGATGTAACTGGCATCGAAAACATTGCTACTGGGTCTGAGGTGACCGTGTTTGGTCCTAACTTGCCGATTGAACGATTGGCTCAAGCCGCTGATACCATCCCCTATGAGATCCTCACTGGCCTCTCTAATCGGATAAAGCGCATTTACGTCAATGAC
This sequence comes from Saprospiraceae bacterium, assembly GCA_965223215.1. GTDB lineage: Bacteria > Bacteroidota > Bacteroidia > Chitinophagales > Saprospiraceae > JABDMH01. Next base: position 4,397,669 of record CBDCVZ010000010.1, read on the forward strand.
TAAAATTGTATTTTTGCAACCCAAATTTGATCCCCTTTCAAAAGGTTAAGAAATGAAGTGTTTGAAGTATGCCTTTTTTCTCGCTTTAATTTGCACTCAATTCTTCTTGCAGGCGCAAGATAAAGTCTTGTTTGAAGTAGAAGGTGAACCAGTATATCTCGATGAATTTCTTTACATCTATGAGAAAACTAATCGAGATGAGGCCGATTTTTCAAAGGCTTCCATCGAAGAATACTTAGATCTCTACACAAAATTTAAGCTCAAGGTGCACAAAGCAAAAGAGATGCAGCTTGACACCATCAAAGCCCTCCAGAACGAACTGGCTGGTTATCGCAAGCAGCTCGCTGCGACCTATCTGTCGGATAAGGAAGTCTTGAAGAGTCTGACCGAAGAGGCGTACGAGAGAATGCAGCAAGACGTTGATTTTAGCCATGTCCTGATTAAGGTCGGCGCCACCGCCTCGAGAGAAAGAGAGGAAGATGCCTATCAGAAAGCACTGACGGTACTAGAGCGTTTACGTGCCGGTGAAGATTTGGCCAGAGTGGCTCTGGAAGTGTCACAAGATGCAACCGTGAAAAAAAACGAAGGTAGAATTGGTTTTGTTACTGCACTTTTGCCAGATGGTTTTTATGAATTGGAGACGGCCCTTTACACCTTGCCGTTAAAAACCTACTCGCGACCGATCCGCAGCAAATTGGGGTATCACATTGTACGAGTGAATCAACGTCGCCCGGCTCGTGGAGAAGTTGAAGTATCGCAGATTTTGATCCGAACCAAAAGAGGAAGTCGATCAAAAACCAGAATTGATAGCATCTTTCAAGTGTTGGAAAACGGAGCAGATTTTGCTACACTGGCTAAAGCGCATTCAGAAGATAAGGCCACCGCACCCAACGGAGGGTATCTGGGCTTTTTTGGCATCAATAAGTACGAAAGCATCTTTGAGAACACCGCTTTTCGACTCCGTGAGAATGGCGATTACAGCAAGCCGATCAGAACAAGCATAGGGTGGCATATCATCAAGCGTCACAGTGTCAAATCAAAGCCAGCATTTGAGGAGATACAAAGGAAATTGGAGGCACAAGTGAAAAAAGACGGCCGCTTTGAGATTGCAGAGGCATCGATGCTCGATAAGATCAAAGAGGAAAATAATTTTCAACAACATGCGTGGGATCAAGAGCAGTTTCTCGCAGATATCGGTGAAGATTTTTTGACTTACAAGTGGAAAGCTCCAGCCGAGCACCGATTACAACGGGTCGCAACCATTGGTTCCACTACTTGGACTACCCAAGACCTCCTGGATTTCTTCTCTGGCAACACGGCTACCCGGTTGCGCATTAATCGTTCGCTCGAACCCCAGGCAGCATTGTCAATGCTTTACGATGAATTTCTTTCAGATGCGATCAGGAATTTTGAAGAAGGTCAACTTGAGGAAAAATTTCCCGAATTCAAGGCCTTAATGCGCGAATATTCAGAGGGCATCTTACTTTTTGAAGCCACTAAGATGAAAGTTTGGGATCGGGCGTCTGAAGATAGTGTAGGATTAAAAGCATTTTACCGCAGTCATCAAGAAAACTATTTGTGGCCAGCCCGAGCCAGGGAAGAAAACATTGTCATCCATGACAAAGATATCTCCGTGGTAAATAAGGTAGTGGCTCAACTGGCCAAGAAGTCATCGGCCAAAGTCCTCAAGAAATTCAACAAAAAGAGAGAGTTACTGCAGATCACCGACCGCCTCGTTACTAAAGAAGAACTGGATCCCGAATTGTCCTGGGTTAAGTACTCGATGAATACGCCTAACTATCCCGAAAACAGGCAGGTCACGATTGTCAAACGGGTGGCAGAAATTGTACCTCCACAGCGAAAAACCCTCGATGAAGCCCGCGGATATATCATTGCCGACTATCAGGATCATTTAGAGAAAGAATGGGTGGAGAAATTGCGCAAAGAATATAAGGTCGTTGTCTATGAGGATGTGTTAAACAGCATCGTCAAATAATCGTTGTGTGGCACGTGCAGTAGTCATATGCGTGATACTCCTGCTGCAAGCAAGCTGCAGCATTCGTAGCAATTCACAAGATGAGCTTCTGGCTCAAGTGTACGGCAAACGTCTCTACGCCTCCGAGGTGGCCAAGGTTATTCCGGCCGGTAGTAGTAATGCCGATAGCATCTTGGCACAAAATGCCTACGTAGAGCGCTGGATAAAAGAGCGTGTCATGATGCATGAGGCTGAAAAAAATATACCGGCTGATTTAGAAATTGATCAATTGGTTGAAGATTATAAATCATCGCTGGTGCTGCATCAATTTGAGAAAATGGTGGTCGAAAATTCACTAGATACCGTCATTCCCGAGGCCGAACTGAATGCCTACTACGATGAAAATAAGTCTCAATACCTCTTGGAGTCTACCATTGTGAGGTGCCGTTTTATTCGAATTTCAAGCGACATTCCCGTTGATACAATGAGGCAAATTGAAGAATATTGGGAGGGGAAGGATCCAGTCGATTTTGAAAATCTTTTGGAGCTTTGCGAAATGTTTGCCAGTAGTTATTACTTAAATGATAGCTTGTGGTATAAACTTGAGTTGATCCAACAGGAGATGCCGGAGGGTTCGATCAATGAAAATGCCATCCGCAGCAACAAGAACTTCCGCTTGTCGAATGACGACTATTATTATTTTCTTAAAGTCTTTGAAATCAGGGACAAAAAAGAAATCGCCCCGTTAACCTATATCCAAGAACAAGCATCAAAAGTGATTCTGCACAAAAGAAAAATTGCCCTGCTTGACAAATTGCGCGAAGATCTGTACGACCGGGCTTCTTCTCGTAACAGCATTAAACTCTTTACACAATGAGGTATTTTACCACCTTCTTATTTGCCATTGCCCTCTTTCAGATTTCATCGGCGCAGGAGCGTGCCATCATCGACAAGATCGTAGCGACCGTAGGTGACGAGGTAATTTTATTATCTGATGTAGAAGAACAGTATGCTTACGACTCAGAACGTGCCGGATCACTTCCTGAAGAGGCGAAATGTGCCATCCTTGAGCGGCTAATGGTTCAAAAACTCCTCGTCAACCAAGCAAAGATCGACAGTATCATAGTTGAAGATGATGTGGTCGAGCAGCAGTTGTCCTCTCGGATTGACTATATCTTGGGTCTTATGAACAATGACGTTTCTCAATTTGAGGAATATTATGGTAAGAGCATCGCTCAGGTGCGGGCAGATATGAGATCCGATCTACGGGATCAAATCACTGCCGAGCAAATGCAAAATACCGTCATCGAAAATACCAGAATCACCCCTTCTGAAGTCAAGGACTATTTCAGCAGCATTCCTAAAGACAGTTTGCCATACTTTAATTCTGAGGTGGAAATAGGTGAAATCGTGCTGCTGCCGCAGGTAAGTGATGAAGAACGCGAAAAAGCGATCAGCAAACTCGAGGGTCTTCGCAAACGAATTTTGGACGGCGAGGATTTTGCGACCCTGGCTACGACTTTTTCAGACGACCCTGGATCGGCAAAAGTGGGAGGTGACTTGGGATTGCAGAAGCGCGGAACGTTTGTGCCTGCTTTTGAGGCTGCCGCCTATAACTTGGAGGAAGGTGAGATCTCCGAAATTGTTGAGTCAGAATTTGGGTTTCATTTAATTGAATTGATCAAAAGACGCGGAAATCTCATCCATACACGTCACATTCTAATTAAGCCAGTCATTACAGACGAAGATCTTATCCAAACCGAACAACGCCTCGATTCAATCCGAGCCGCTTTCCTCGAAGACTCCTTGAGCTTTGAAGAGTATGTAAAGCTGTTTTCGCATGAGAAAGAACAAAGTTATAATAATGGTGGCAGAATGATCAACCCAGCCTCGGGAAATACTTTTTTTGAAACCGCAGAACTCGATCCAGACATTTTCTTCGCCATTGACACCTTAGATGTTGGTGAAATTACCGCACCCATTGAATATACACGACCAACAGGTGAAACTGCCTACCGCATTGTGCTTTTGCAATCACGCACTGATCCACATCAAGCCAATCTCAAACAAGATTACACCAAGATCAAGCATGCCGCCATCGAAGAGCGAAAGAGCGGGTACCTTGAAAAATGGCTCGAAGAAAAAGTGCAATCGACTTATGTAGAGATAGACCTACTCATGGAAGACCGATGCGAAAATCTGAAGCGTTGGTCAAAATCTGCACATGTGATCCGACCGTAGTGCTTCGAAGTCAGATGGCCGAAGGAGTGTTTCAACCATCTCCGCCCTCGATCTGTGGCTTGGGCGTGTTTTTATTATTGCTAGATTTTAACTCAGCGGTGGCCTTTTCAACATCTTGGGTGGCCTTTTCAAGTTTTTCCAGTTGAGCATTTCGCTTGTTTCTCTTTCGTCTCGACCTCCTACTTCGAGCCGTTTCTTTTTCAGCCGCCGTTTTTTCCTTCTTAGCTTTCGGATCAAAAGGTTGTTCACTAAAAACCAATTTGTCGTTTTCCTCATCGACGTAGATGGTCTCTCCAGCCGTAAACTGTCCCGATAGTACTTGTTTTGACAATTCATTGACCAGTTCCTTCTGAATCACCCGCTTTAATGGTCTGGCCCCAAACTGTGGATCATAACCCAAATCAGCAATGAAATCCATGGCATCGTCAGACAACTGGATGCTCAATTCCTGGTGGGCAAGATTCTTTTTCACTTTGCCCAATACCAGATGAGCAATCTGTTTGATTTCAGGCCGAGTCAATGGTTGAAACATAATGCGCTCGTCGATCCTATTCAAAAACTCGGGTCGCAGATGCTCTTTCAACTGCTCGAACACTTCTTCTTTTGTGGTTTCGATAATGTCTGCCCTGTGCTCTTCACCCACTGCTTCGAGGTCTTCAAAATTCTCCAAAATGGTTGGTGCGCCCATGTTTGAGGTCATGATAATGATCGTGTTCTTGAAGTTTGCTTCTCGACCCTTATTGTCGGTCAGCCTCCCGTCATCCAATACTTGGAGTAAGATGTTGAAGGTGTCGGGATGTGCCTTTTCTATTTCATCAAGTAATACAATGCTGTAGGGTCTACGTCGTACGGCTTCCGTGAGCTGACCACCCTCGTCATAGCCCACATATCCTGGAGGTGCACCCACCAATCTACTTACGGAATGACGCTCTTGATATTCACTCATGTCAATTCTGGTAATGGCCTTTTCATCATCAAACAATACTTCGGCCAGTGTCTTCGCAAGTTCGGTCTTACCCACGCCAGTGGGTCCGAGGAAAATAAAGCTACCGATGGGCCGTTTGGGGTCTTGTAGCCCTGCGCGACTTCTTCTCACCGCATCAGCGACCGCCCTCACTGCTTCGTGTTGTCCTATTAAACGCTTGCCGATTTCGTCTTCTAAATGAAGGAGCTTGTTCTTTTCACTCTGCATCATTTTTTGCACCGGTATTCCAGTCCAACGCGACACCACCTCGGCAATGTCGCTTCCATTTACCTCTTCGTTGGTAAAGCGCTTTTCATCGGGCAACTGATCGAGCTTTTCTTCGGCCTCAGCGAGATGTTTCTCTTGCTCTTTAATTTCACCATATCTCAGCTTTGCCACCGTCTCATAGTCGCTTTCACGCTCTGCCTTTTCCGCCTGTTGTTCTAATTCCTCAATGGTCTTCTTGATGTTTTGAGCGGCATCTACCAATTCTCTTTCGTTTTGCCAGCTGGCTCGAAGACTGTCTACTTTTTCCTTTGCATTGGCAATGGATTCATTAATCACTTTTAGTTTTTTCTCATCGTTTTCCCTTTTAATGGCCTCGCGTTCGATTTCCAACTGCATCAGTTTGCGATCCCACTCATCGATTTCCTCAGGTACGGAGTCCAGTTCGAGGCGTAGTTTAGCAGCTGCTTCATCAATGAGATCGATGGCCTTGTCCGGGAGTTTGCGCTCGGTGATGTATCGATGAGATAATTCTGCGGCCGCAATGAGTGCCGAATCCAGAATATCAATCTTGTGAAAAACTTCGTATTTCTCCTGAATGCCGCGCAAGATGGATACCGTGTCTTCTACGCTGGGCTCTTCGATATATACCGTCTGGAACCTGCGGACTAAGGCCTTATCTTTTTCGAAGTATTTCTGGTATTCATCATTGGTCGTAGCTCCGATGGTACGTAGTTCACCTCTCGCCAGGGCAGGTTTCAAGATATTGGCTGCATCCATCCCCCCTTGACCACCACCCGCTCCAATCAGGGTGTGAATTTCATCAATAAAAAGCATCACTTCTCCTTCTGAGGCGCGAACTTCTTTGATTACGGCTTTGAGGCGTTCTTCAAATTCACCTTTGTATTTGGCTCCCGCAACCAGGGATGCCAAGTCCAAAACGTAGATGCTTTTTGACCGCAGATTATCTGGTACATCCTGCTTTACAATCCGCCAGGCAATGCCCTCGACAATGGCGGTTTTTCCAACACCGGCATCTCCTACGAGGATCGGGTTGTTTTTCTTCCTACGCGAAAGGATGTGCATGATCCGCCTAATTTCTTCATCACGACCGATGATCGGATCCAGTTTTCCTGATTCGGCTCGCTGATTCAGGTTGATGGCGTATTTTTTTAATGCATTGTACTCATTGTCACTCTGCTGATCGGTTACTTTTCTGCCTTTGCGAAGTTCCGTAATGGCAGCGATAAGATTTTTCTCGGTAACGCCTAAATCCTTGAGCATTGATCCGGCTCTATTCTTGGTGCGTAGAAAACCCACCAGAATTAATTCCACAGAAATAAACTCATCTCCAAATTCTTTGAGGGCCTTCTTTGCTTGCGACAAAGTTTGGTTTGCTTCGTTGGTCAAAAATTGCTTCTCCGTGCCTTCTACACGCGGATATTTACGCACCTCCTCTGAAAGCTTTGCTTTCAATTGAGTCGCATCAACCCCGTTTTTTTTCAGTAGAAATTCGGCTATTTGTTCTTCCGCCTGAAGAATGGCCAGAAGCAGGTGGGTCGTATCTACCTGTTGCTGCTCAAGACTGCCAGCGATTTGCTGACCCTTGTAGATGGCTTCTTGAGCTTTAATGGTGAAGTTGTCGTATGTCATAGAAAAACTCTTTGGCGCTCACTCAAAATCCAAATTTGAATAAAACTTCGAGTGTGCGAATGTGTCAAAGATAATAATCCCGATTGCATCACTGCAAAGAAAGACCTCGGTACAAACGAGATCCAGGCAGGTGGATCGACAAGGGCAAAGTGCAGGTTAATGGGTCGTTAAAATGAGTCGTTTCACCAAACCAAATGGGCAACTTTATTGTCTACCTAAATGAGACAAGGTAACGAATATTAGATCATGATAAACTGGTCAAACTGCTGATAATGAAGACCGTATGTCCCGGTCCTGGCAAATTTTAACATTTAAGAATCTTTTAACTGCACCGGTATATTATTTACTAACTTGATTTTTGTTATATGCTGGCAACTAATCCACAAATCAGATGAGAATAGAAAGATATGGTCTCGTGGTGGTGTTCCTATTGATGCTCTGCCTACCCAACGGCCTGGCCCAATATTTTGGTAAGAATAAACCGCGCTATACCAATTTTGACTTTAAAGTCACCAATAGTCCACATTATGAGGTTTATAGTTACCTAAAAGATAAGGAGTCGCTTACTCGCCTCATCCAGTGGTCGGAGCAATGGTATGACCTTCACGAAAACATTTTGCGCGATACCTTTAGAACCCGCAATCCGCTCATCTTTTATAATAATCACGCGGATTTCCAACAGACCACTGCGATCTCAGGCAATATTGGTGTAGCCACGGGAGGTGTAACCGAAGGACTGAAGAATCGAGTCGTGATGCCCATGGCCATGTCTAACCAGCAGACCTTTCAAGTACTGGGTCACGAATTGGTGCATGCCTTTCAATTTCATATGCTATTGGGCGGTGACAGCACCGGATTACAGTCGTTGGGAAATTTGCCCTTGTGGATCGTCGAAGGTATGGCTGAATATATGTCGATTGGAAGAATTGATGCCCATACGGCCATGTGGATGCGCAATGCTGTTCTTTCAGATGACATCCCAACCCTCAAACAATTGTCGATCAACCCAAAATACTTTCCTTATCGTTACGGTCAAGCCTTTTGGTCATTTCTGACGGGACTTTACGGCGATGAAGTCATCAAACCCCTATTTATCGCAACCGCCAAATTTGGTATCGAACGCGCCGTTAGATTGGTTTTGGGTATTGGCCTCAATGATCTTTCAGATATGTGGGTTAAGAGTCTGCGTGACTACTACGAACCCCTTTTTAAAAGCAAAAAGGAGCATGCGGCGGGTCGGACATTTCTCTCTAAAGAAAACTCCGGCAATCTAAACATCTCTCCCTCGATTAGTCCCAGTGGTCGATACGTCGTATTTCTTTCCGAAAAAAGCCTTTTCACCACCGATCTATTTTTAGCGGATGTTCGTACTGGTAAAATAATTCGGAAGATAGCAAGTAAGACCCGTTCGGGTAATATTGACCATTTACACTATTTAGAATCTTCCGGCACCTGGTCTGCCAATAGTAAAAAATTCGCCTACATCGTTTTTAGCAAGGGCCGTAATAGAATTATTATCACTGAAGCTGAAAGCGGCAAAGTGCTGGACAATTTCGCCGTGAAAAATCTACCGGCTTTCAGCAACCCGACCTGGTCACCGGATGGAAGAACCATTGTCGTTAATGGTCTAGTAAATGGTCAACCCGATTTATTTTCGATTAATTTACGCACCCACAATGCAACCCAACTGACCGACGATTACTACGCTGAAATTCAACCTAAGTTTTCTTATGATGGTACCAAAATTGCATTTGCCACCGATCGTGTGAGTATGAAAAAAGGTCGGATTCATGGTGCTTGGAAGTACAACATCGCCCTTATGGATGTGGCCTCAGGAGAAATTGAAAATTTAGACTTTTTCGAAGGGGCCAATAATATGAATCCGGTCTGGGATGAAAACAACAATATTTATTTCCTATCCGATCGCAATGGATTTAGAGACATTTATCGCTACAATTTGGACTCCGCAAATATTCACCAAATGACCGAAATATTGACCGGTGTGAGCGGAATCACCAAGTATTCACCGGCGATCACCGTGTCTAAGAAGGGAAACACGCTCCTCTATACCCATTATCTGGGTCAGAGCTATAACATACAGAAGGCCCGACCCGCCAGTATGGAGAATAAACTGGTAGATCCAGATGATGTGGATCATACAGCCGCTATTTTACCGCCGGGCTCGACCGATCAAGCCGACATTGTAAACCCCGCCCTATACGATTTAGATGAAGACCAGCTCATCACCAGCAGTGACTTGTCGGCTCAAAAATACAAGGCCAAGTTTAAATTGGATTATTTGGGTGGTGGCGGTGGCATTGGCATCGGTACCAGTAGTACTTTTAGTACCCGAACAGGCTTGGTCGGAGGTGTGCAAATGTTATTTAGTGATGTGCTGGGTCACAATCAGATTTTTACCAATTTGGCACTCAATGGTGAGATCTATGACTTTGGTGGACAAGTCGTGTATTTAAATACTAAAAAGAAAATTGGATATGGGGTTTCACTATCTCATATTCCCTATCGATATTCTTTAAGAGGACTGCCTGAAATTGATCAGATTGAAACCAATATTGGCAATATTCAGGCCGTCAATTATCCAGTGCAAACGCAACGTTTTTTTGTTGATGCAATCTCAGGTTTGGCCCAATATGCCTTTTCTCAAACCTTGCGCGTGGAGTCCAACCTCAGCTTTACGAACTATAGTTTTAGGTTGGATCAGTACAACAATTATTACGATGCTATTCCGATCGGAGGAGATCAATTTATTCCTGGCCGCTATATTGGCCAAGATCGCGAGCGCTTGCAATCGATCCCAGGTTTTGGACTTTATAGTGCTGGGGTGGCCCTCGTTGGTGACAATTCCTACTTTGGGCTGACCTCCCCGCTTTCCGGTCACCGATTTCGAATAGGAATAGACCAATACACGGGCGATTATACCTATACCACCGCACTGATTGATCTAAGGAAGTACTTCTGGTTTGAAAAATTCAACATTAGTGCCCGCGCCTTACATTACGGTAGATACGGCGGCGATGCAAACTCCGCCAGTAATCAGTTGGGCTTTCTCTACAGTATTGACCCTACCCTGGTGCGCGGCTACAACAATATTAACTTGACCTCCGCACTGGACACGATTCAGGGCATCGGAGTGAATCAAATCAGGGGTTCCAAAATCGCTGTGGGTAATTTTGAAGTTCGCTTGCCATTTACGGGTCCGGAACGACTTTCTGTCATTAAATCTGGTTTGCTCATTACCGAGTTAGCAGCATTTTTTGATGTCGGTATGACTTGGGAGACCAATTCGCAATTTGGCGAGGGCTCAGGTATCAAACCAAAAGCGCTCATGAGCACTGGCCTGGCGGTGCGGGTCAATCTATTTGGGGCTTTCATACTTGAACCCTATTATGCCAAGCCTCTCGTTGGAGGGGGTGGGTGGAATTTTGGCATCAACTTTATCCCGGGTTGGTAAGGTAGCCACCAGCGCGGTCAAGATTACCATTCAATTTGTCACCACATCGTATGATGGGCCAGGCAGATTATTCATAGCGCAATGACTCGATGGGATCCAATTTGGCCGCTTTTAGTGCGGGGTATAGGCCAGAAATCAAACCGACTACCGTGCAAATGATGACACCCAGCAGAATCCACGGCCATGGAATTAGGAATTTTCCACCGATCAAATAGGTCACAATATTACCAGCGCCGATGCCCAATAAAATTCCAACCACGCCACCCATCTGGCATATCAGCACGGCTTCGGTAAGGAATTGTACCATGATGTTGTGGCTGCTGGCTCCGATGGCTTTGCGAATACCGATCTCACGAGTACGTTCCGTCACCGACACCAGCATGATATTCATCAGGCCAATAGCAGCACCCAGCAATGTGATGAGACCGATGGCAATGGTGGCCATTCTAAGATAGAAGGTGTTTTCCTTGAGAATGTCCAGGAGCCCATCACTTTTGAAAATTTCGAAATCATTTTTTTGTCCAATCCTTAACCTCCTTACATTGCGAAAGATTCCGATGGTGGCAGCCGTGGCATCATCCATATCTACGGCATTTTGAAGACCCACTTTTACCCGGTAATTTGATCGCAAGGTTCCGTAGTAGCGCTTTACATTCAATACTGGAACCATCACCTGCCGATCTTCACTTTGGTCCATGTTTGAACCCTTTGAGGCCAATACGCCTATCACCCGATACTTGATGTTACCTACTGAGATTACCTTATCTAGAGCAAATTCATCATTGTCGCGAAAGAGTAGGTTGACAATATCTTTCCCGAGAATTGCCTTAGGTGCTCCATTTTCAATTTCTCCAGTGGTAAAATTTCGTCCCGCGGATAGATCAAGGCCCGAGACGGCCAAGTAGTTTTCATCCACACCGCGCAGTAGGACATTGGGATTGGTCTTTTCATTGGCGTACTTTATGACGGCATTTCGTGAACCACTGAGGGAAATGCTTACTTCAGCAGGGAAATCAAACTTTGATTTGAATTTGATGGCTTGGCGATAGGTGATGGGTTCACCGCGCTTGCGGCGTCGGCCACCTCTATTGCTCTTGATGGTTTCACTCTTTGGAAAAACACTGAAGGCATTGGCTCCCAAACCAGAAAAATTATCCGTCATTGAGAAGAGAATTGAATCGATGGCCGTAAGGATCCCAACTAAGGCCATGATGCCAAAAGCAATGATTGACAAGGTGAGGATGGAACGGAGCAGATTTGCTCTTACGGAGCTCCATGCCACTCTGGTTAGCTCTAATAGACTAATACCCATAGAATAAATATAGTCTCCCCATTTGAAGAAAAGTCAGCTTGATAGATCAATGCTGAATTATTTAAGATAAACACCTGAACTAAACAGGCTCCCGGGGCCATCTACAAGGGCTGATGCTCAAAAATACTGTCGCGAATCACCTCGTAAACCTCCTTCCTAGCACCAATAATCGAGCTGCCATCCTTCCATCCCACATCGGAAAAGAAGCCTGAAACCTCGCCACCGGCCTCCTTTACGAGCAGTGCTCCGGCTGCTACATCCCAAATGTTTAAATTCTTCTCATAGTATCCGTCAAATCGACCACATGCCACATAGGCCAAATCCAGGGCTGCAGAACCCAAACGTCTCACTGCCCTCACCTGGCCCAGTAGTGACTTGAGAATGTCAATATAATGGGCAGTACGGTGGGCATCACTATAAGGAAATCCAGTAGCTAGAATGGACTCATTGATGGGGCGAGAACCATTTAACGTGAGCCTTTTACCATTTCGAAAGGCACCACCACCAGCGATGGCATAAAAGTTCTCTTCCTGCATGATTCCACGCACTAGGCCGATCGCCATCTGATCTTGATGCTTTAATGCCACACTGATCGAGAAAAAGGGGATACTACACAGAAAATTGGTAGTTCCATCCAGGGGATCAATGATCCAGACCAGGTCAGAATCTGTATTATCAATGGTTTCCTCTTCGGTAACAAAAGAGGCCTCGGGGAGGATCTCCTTCAGCCCTTTGACCAACATATGCTCAGCAGTCTTGTCAACATAGGTGACCAGACTGTTAGAAGCTTTGGTTTCTATGTCATCCTGGGTCACTTTCTTCTGCTCTTCTTTGATAAAGTGACCGACCTCTTCAACCAAGGGCAACATCTTGTCGAGGATTGAAAGCAATTCTTCTCTTGTCATATTTGTTGCATTTCGACCCGGGCTAAAATAAAACGGCAGCAACTTTCAAGAGAAAGCGCTGCCGTAAAATACACCCAAAACCCAAGTCTTATATATCTTAACCCATTTCAGAAATTACCTCTGTAACCTCGGGGATCATTCTTTTTAGCATACCTTCGATACCGGCCTTTAGTGTTACTGTGGAAGAGGGGCAACCACTGCAAGACCCCTGCAATATAACGGTTACCTTGCCGTTGTCAAAGGATTTGAACTCAATATTGCCACCATCCATCTCAACAGCTGGTTTTACATACGTATCTATCAATTCTTTTATCTTCTTAACCAACTCTGCCTCATCACCTGTGTATTGATAGCCGGCACCTGATTCTGCTTCCAGTCTTTCCTTTTCTTCCTCAAAACCTTCTCCAACGATCTCACCTCCATCATCAATATAGTTCTTGATAAAGTCTTTAAGAGGCAACATGATGTCTTCCCAGGTATAAGAAAGCTCCTTTGAAACCGTGACAAAATTATTGCATATGTATACTCCCTTGACGTAGGGAAGCTCGAAAAGCGCTGAGGCCAGCGGACTCCAGTCTTGGGCGAGGGATTCTTCACGAAAATCAGCCGTCCCGCGGTAAAGCATGCGATTGGTGACAAACTTGAGGGATTCGGGATTGGGCGTCTGCTCTGTGTAAAGCATGACTGGGCTCTTGGAAACCGTTTCCATCATTTAGCAGGTGCTTTTGGCATTTTGGTAAAACAAATGCAAAGTTAAAAGATATATTTGAAACATTCTGGTCAACCATAAAGTTCATAGCGGATCTGAGACCGATCATACCCCATATCCACCATCAATTTGGAGACTGCCTCATCCACCATCATGCTCCAACCACACAAGTAGAAAAGCCGCTCTGGGATAATGTCTGAGTACGCCTGCTCATATACCTGATGGACATATCCTTTCATCCCCGTCCAATGTTGGTCTCGCGATAGGACGATCGAATATTGAAAGTGACTAAATTGCTTGGCAAGTTCCTCCATCTCCTCCCGGTAAAGGATTCCGTTTTCATACCTCGTACCGAAAATAAGATGGATGGGCTGATCGAAGGACTCCCTCCGCTTGAGATCTTGCAACATGCTTCGAAAGGGTGCAATCCCGGTACCCGTACAGACCATAATCAGTTCTGGCCTTGGATCAGGTGGCAGAATGAAGGCACCGGACGGGCCCTTAAATCTTATCGATGAGCCCATTCCAACCTCTGAAAACAGGTACTCCGACGCAAGACCACCGTCGAGATAGACAATGCAGAGTTCGAGGCGATTGGAGCCGTCTGGGGCATTGGCGATCGAATAACTACGCCATCGCTTGGTGCGTTTGTCGTGAATGGGTAGGTCCATCGTGATGAATTGGCCGGGTGTAAAATCTATGGGCTCGTCCGAGTCTACTTCAATCGTGAATTGCTTGGTAGCAGGCCCCAACTCACCAATCTCAACCACACGACTATCATACCATTTCCAAGGCATGTCTAAATTACTTAAGGATTAACCAATGGGCATCACCCGATATGACTCAATCTCTGGTCACCTTGGTGCCCCATTCAAGCATTGAGATCATTTTTCTTCATCAAGAACAGAAAAGTATTAGGCTTGTTCAGCTACCGCGGCTGAAATTGCGAGTTGGTCGTAGGAAAAGAAAATGTCCAAACCCTTATTGCAGAAATAAGCTTGGGTTTCTTCTGCCGAACGGTTGCTGGTGGCCATTATGAAGTCGCCACCCCAGGCACCCAGTGACTTGATTTCGCCCCAGAAGTCACTGAATTGGGTCTTAATGCGGGGTCTTTCGATGATTTCGCTCACTAAGAGCTCATGATCGATCACCAGCTCTTCAAAAAGTTTAAGCTCAGATACTTCACACATCGACTTGCTGATTTGTGAAACTTCTTCAATAGCGGTGGTTGGCACCTTTTTATCGGAAAAGGCGTCCAAACCCGTGCGAGAGTTTTGCTTTTGGCCTAAGTAGATAAAGTAGATTTGATCAGAAAAGATTGGTGAGAAATTTGCGCGCTCCACATTGATGCTGGTGTCATCCAGGCGATAGTGTATGGGAGCCTCAGCAGTGGCACATGCGATATCATAACCCGATCCGCCAAAGGTCACTTCTTGCAGATCATAGGGATCCACATCGGCCCATCGGGCCAGGCAGCTGATCAACGTTGAACTAGAACCCAGGCCCCAATGGGGCTCGAATTCAAGGGCAGTCTCAACGGTATATTTTTTCCATTTGGAGAGAAATTCAGAATTTAAGCGCACTGCCGATTCGAGTATCTGCTTCAGTGAGGCTGCAATCTCCTCATCTGTAGTCTTGATGCAGTCAAAACCAAATAAATCAAATCTACCTGAAAACCATATCGAACCATCGGGTCGCAAACTCTTCCAAACAACCTCAGATCCACTGCTTTCCTTGACCATCAGACTTTGACCAACCGACAGGGGCAGACCCAGTGCCAGGGCACCATTCATTACGAGATACTCTCCGCTCATTAGTACTTTACCGTTGGCGCGGTAGGAATGTTTAGGAGGCACGGGTAAGTTTTGATTGACTGCAAAATACAAATTTACACATAGTTGATACAAAATATATGTCTTTTTTATATGTAACCTGGGCTTGAGGGATGGTTTGCTCCCGCCTTCAGCTGCCCCGAATTCAGATGAAAATCAAATTACTACCCTCCTTCAGCTAGTTTCGCACGATCGGTTTTTGTTGTCTTAACAGTCTCAGAAAGTCTTGCACTGCCGAGTGCGATACTACTTTGTTGCTGAAATACTGGATGGCTTCTTTGGCCTCACGTTCCGATGCTTCCAATTGTCCAAGCACATTGATAAGATGCATTCTCATATGTCCCTGCTGGATGCCCGTCGTAATTAGAGATCTAACGGCGGCAAAATTTTGGGCCAAACCCATGGCCGCGGTAATCATCATCAGCTCCTTGGCGTCCGGATACCCTAGTAGTTCTAAAGATCGTTTTGCCATGGGATGTAGGGCTGTCAATCCACCAATGGTACCCATCGATAAAGGAATTTCAAGCCAACACTTAAAGTGGCCATCCACGACCAAACAATGTGAGAGACTTCGATATTGGCCGGACTTTGCCGCATACACGTGTGCATTCGCCTCCACCGCCCGAAAGTCATTTCCAGTGGCAATGACCACCGCATCGATACCATTGAGAATACCTTTGTTGTGCGTTGCCGCACGATATGGATCGATTTCCGCAATTCGCAGTGCCTGTTCGAACTTTTTAGCAAAGGCCTCGGCACTTAAACCCTCGATTGAACCCAGCTCCGCAATCGGACAGTCCACCCAAGCTCTAACTCTGCAAGCAGGTGTATAATTTGATAAAATAGCCATGATAATCTCCAGCGCACCGGCTTCACTCATTTCAGGGCTAGAAATAGCGAATTGGCGCAGCGTTCTTGCAAAATCTTCTAGGACCGAATTGATGAAATTAGCCCCCATCGAATTGCAGGTCTCGAAGGTTACCAATAGCTGATAAAAATGGTCTTCTTGATCGGTTAGATCGATCAGTTCCAACTTCCTAACACCCCCTCCCCTGGCCTCCATATTTTTAAGAAGCTTTGCTGCCGACTCCCTCATTTTGCGTTCGATCAGCGGTAACTGCTCAAGGAGAATCTCTTTTGATCCTGTCCAGGTGAAATGAACCTGGCCGGTTTTATGGGTTTGGATCACTTCGGCCTTAAACCCTCCTCGGGAGGCCCAAAACTTTGTTGCATTAGAAGCCGCAGCGACGACCGAACTCTCCTCAATAACCATGGGAACGCAATACGTTTCACCGTTCAACACAAGATTGGGAGCCACCCCATAAGGAAGATGAAAATTGCTAACGGTGTTTTCGGAAAATTGATCAATGATGCGTTGCTTCTCTTCATCGTGTAACCAATAACTCATCAGCTCTTTCATCACCAGCTCAGGATCTCGAAAGAAGTTTTCGACCATCCATTTTAGCTTTCCGCGTTTGGTGAGCTTAGAAAATCCAACGATTGATTTTGTACTCCGTAGCTTCATTTTACCTTCAAATATGCGTTTGCAAGCCCAAGGCCCTTTTTTTGATAACTCACATACTGCTGCAATTCTTCGTAGTCTCCCATGGCGTGTTTCAAGAAGGCAGAAGCCTGACCATAGACACTGGTTAGATTCAATTTCTGTAGGCAATAATAACCGTCCAGAAAGTTCTTTATCCCTCCTGAAACAATGACTTCACGACACTTCATTTCGTCTCCTAACTCTTCCTTCAAGTCATTGACCATCTCCACCATCTCAATGGCAGCATGACCAACTCTGGTCAGTGGTAATAACTCCTGCGAACCCGCCTTCTTGCGCAAGGTTTCGAGGAGGGCAAAATTGGTTCCTCCGCTGGCTCCAAAGTCAATGGCTGCCAGCGGCAGTTTGAATAGGGCTCTGAGACTAGCTGGTCCCATTCCCTGGCCCACTTCTTTTACAATAATAGAAGTAGAAAGCTGACTGAGTAATTCCTCAATGACCTCCAGGGGGCTCGATGTAAAGACATCCCCTTCCGGTTGAAATGCCTCTTGCAGGGGATTCACATGTACGATTAATCCATCTAGGTCTAGATATTTTAGTAAATGTGCGATGCGGTCTACCTCGTTGTGCTGGATCAACTGCTCAATTTGTGCGAGTCCGAGGTTGCCGTAGAGTGGCAAATCTGAGCCAATGATTGAGCGCACGTCAAAATCGGATAAGTAGGTCTCTTCATACAAGAGTGATCGGCACGATCCCAAACCCATGCCCATGCCAAACTCTGCGCAGGCCCGGGCCAGATTGTGATTAATAGTCTTACCTATCTTGGTACCTCCTGTCATGCTGGACACCCAGATCGGCAGCGCTAATTGCTTGCCCAGAAATGTTAGGGACAGGGGAACATCTGTCGGATGACTGCTCAAAAGGGGTTCATAGTTAAAGCGAGAATCCAACTCATCGGAAGAGACTCTGGCCTCAAAAGCCAGATCAATATGATCTTTTTTTCTCTTGGATGAAACCTGACGCTCCTCTCGCACTTTGGCCGATGTTAATTTCAAGTAAAGGTAAAGATGATCACCAGATGCCCCAAATCAAAGATGTTGTGCTGAATCGATCTTGCCAGGTCGCTGGTCCGATCAGGTTACTTCGACGTTAGACAAAGTCATCTCCATTGGAAAAGACAGGGGATTGGTCTAATTGTTCAAACTTTGTTCAAGATCTTACCCAAATAATTAGTGATGTAAATTCGGGGATCCGAATACTTTTGCCTACATCACTACGTTGATTTAGAGGCGAGCCACACTTCTTTTCAATTTCTCCACACTCGATAAAGTTTTTTCTGGCACCGTATTTGGTGCTAACGGCGTAGCAAGCAATTTGCCAAACTATTGACCATGAGAATTACTGAAGTCCTCCCCCTGGGCTTACTAATCTGCATTTGCACCGCGAGCTTTGCGGCTAGCGTTGACCCGGCAGATGAATATTTTTCCCTGGGGTACAAATACTTTCAAAATCGCCAGTTCGACAAGGCCATTGATGCCTATTCGCAGGCTATTTCTCATCGGCCCGACTTTATCAAAGCCTTCTATAACCGGGGTGTAGCCAAGATTAATCTGTCCCTCTTTAAGGTTGCAACGGATGATTTCAATGCCGTGATCCGGTACGAACCGGACAATGCTAAAGCGATGCTCTACCGGGGCTATTGCCATCTAAAATTAGATCACAATAGTGAGGCGCTCAGAGACTTTAGTCAGGTACTACGCCACGATCCCAACAATACAGATGCGCTTTTTAATCGCGGCATTCTACACGTCAAGTCAAGGCAGTATGATCGTGCGATTCAAGATTTCAGCAAAACGATTGCCATCAAACCCGAACATCGCGAAGCGTATTTTAACCGGGGCAATTGCTACAGTAGCAAAGATCAGCATGATCTGGCCCTGAATGACTTCAACCGACAGGTGCGCAATCATCCCGGTCATAAAAAGGTATATGTTAACAAAGGGAATACAGAAGTGCGCCTCGAGCTCTATTCGCAAGCCATCGCCTCATTCAATCAGGCACTGGCATTTGACCCCGCATCTTTTGAATCTTACCAGGGACGGGCGTTTGCCAATTTGGCACTCGGTCAACATTCTCAAGCGATTGAAGATTTCACCATGGCCATTCAATTGAATGGACAAGCTGTCAATAATTATAAAAATCGGGCCATGGCTTATTTGCACCTTCGGCAGGTTGGTCCAGCATTACAGGACCTAAACACCTATCTACAGTCCGTTCCGAATGATTATGATGCACTGCTAAAGAAAGGAGAAATCCTGAACAGACTGGAGCAATATGATGATGCTAAGGCAATCTTATCTCATGCTATTAAAGTCAATAATCAGGATCATCGCGCCTACTCACTTAGGGGCTATGCCTTCCAACGCAGTGGTCAAAAAGATCGGGCCATTCAAGACTTCAGCCGGGTAGTAGATAAGAATCAATCCGATTTTCACGTCTTCTTCAATCGTGGAAATCTATACTTCAGCAAAGGAGACTTTAAGAAGGCTGAGTCTGACCTTACTCGGGCCATTGAGTTGGACAGTAGTTACGGCAATGCCTATCTGATGCGCGGCAAAGCAAGAATTAACCAAGAGGATCAAGGTGGTGGTTGCATGGACCTGCGCAGTGCGAAGTCATTGGGAATTGAAAAAGCGAAAGAATTAATGGTGATGTATTGCCGATAATGGGATCTGTGGTCTGAAAGACATTACGGTTATTATCTCAAAGTGGTGGGCATTAAATTGTCTTCCACTTTTTTTTGGTCAAAATCAAGCGATTCCGGGCGCCATTTCAGTTTGTGGGCGAAAATCAAGCTGGATATCAAGCACTTAGATCCTTTCCTCTGATACTTTTTCGTCATTTTTCTTTGTCTATTGACTTAAAGAAGTATACATTTGCACGCGCTTAGAAAGCTGCCCGGGCAGTTGTTCTGAGTTTATTACTAACATATAATCAAAGATCAGTGGATACTTTAAGTTACAAAACGAAGTCGACGCGAAAAGAAGATGTCGAAAGGGCTTGGTTTTTGGTCGACCTTGAGGGTGAAACGGTAGGTCGAATTGCCTCAAAAATTGCCCATGTGCTTAAAGGAAAGCACAAGGCATCGTATACGCCACACATAGATTGCGGCGATTATGTCATTGCGATCAATGCCGATAAAATTCGCTTTACAGGAAATAAATGGAGTCAAAAGGAATACCTCACTTATTCGGGTTATCCGGGAGGCCAAAAAAGTAAAGTGGCAGAAGAGTTGAGGGCTAGTAAGCCGCATGCGATCATCGAGAAAGCCGTGCAGGGGATGTTGCCAAAAAATAAACTCGGTCGCCAGATGTTTAAGAAGTTTTTTGTTTATGCCGGGGCTGAACATCCACATGCAGCCCAAAAACCTCAACCATTTAAATCTTAGAGACATGGATATTATCAATGCAATTGGCCGAAGAAAAGGTGCGGTAGCGAGGGTCTACGCCTCCAGTGGAAAGGGAAATGTGATCATCAACGGAAAAGATCTCA
Source organism: Saprospiraceae bacterium (assembly GCA_965223215.1). Lineage (GTDB taxonomy): Bacteria > Bacteroidota > Bacteroidia > Chitinophagales > Saprospiraceae > JABDMH01. The sequence goes on from CBDCVZ010000010.1 coordinate 4,418,010, forward strand.
AGGAGTATTTTACCCAAGCCCATATCCAAAACAAAGTTTTGGCACCTTTTAAAACCATTGAGAGCGAAAATGCCTACGACTGGAATATTAATGTTGCCGGCGGTGGATTTAAGGGCCAAGCAGAGGCCGTCAGGATGGGTATTTCCAGAATCTTGGTGAAGATCAACGAAGATAATCGCAAGCCTTTGAAGGAGATGAAATTCCTCACTCGTGATGCCAGAGTGGTGGAAAGGAAAAAATACGGCAAGCCCAAGGCAAGGAAGAGCTTCCAGTTTAGCAAGCGTTAATCAATGATCGACAATTAAAATCTAAAAGAAAAAAATCGATGCAGATACCTACTTATAAGGAATTACTCGATTCAGGTGTACACTTTGGGCATCTCAAGCGAAAATGGAATCCCAAGATGCAACCCTACATTTTTATGGAACGTAGGGGTATCCATATCATAGATCTCAATCGCACGTCGGAATGCTTGGAACGAGCAGGGAGAGCCATTACTCAATTGGCAAAATCCGGACGCAAGATCTTGTATGTCGCTACCAAGAAGCAGGCTCGCGATATTGTTGAATCTGCAGCCAGGTCTGTGGAGATGCCTTTTGTTACCGAGCGGTGGCTGGGTGGAATGATGACCAATTTTTCCACGATACGCCGGTCTGTGAAAAAGATGAACAATATCGATCGGATGCTCGCAGATGGTAGTTTGACCAGTGTGACCAAAAAAGAACGTCTTACACTGAGTCGAGAACGAAATAAACTTGAGAAAGTGTTGGGTGGGGTAGCCAGTCTAAACCGGTTGCCGCATGCCGTATTTATGGTAGACATTCATCACGAGCATATTGCTCTGGCAGAGTCGCACAAACTTGGTCTGAAGACCTTTGCCATGGTTGATACCAATTCAGATCCAAATCTGGTGGATTTTCCAATCCCTGCCAATGATGATGCCTCCAAGTCAATCAAGGTAATCACCGATTTCGTTACCAGTTGTATTCGAGAGGGCTTAGACCAACGCAGGAAAGCAAAGGAAGAAGTTGAAAGCAGTGTTGCTTCATAATTGATTAATAAACAAACGAAAGGTAAAAATGAGTGAAGTAAAAATATCGGCCGCTGATGTTAAGAAATTGAGAGATCAGACCGGGGCTGGCATGATGGATTGCAAAAAGGCGCTTAGCGAAGCTGAAGGCGATTTTGAAGCTGCCATTGAAATACTTAGAAAAAAGGGCCAGAAATTATCGCTCAAACGCGCCGAGAGAGAAGCCAAAGAAGGTGTCGTTTATGCTTTGGTTTCTGAAGCGGGAGACAAAGGTGTGATCATTAAATTGAGCTGTGAAACAGATTTTGTGGCTAAGAATGATGACTTTGTCAATTTGACCAAAAAAATGGCTGAGGTTGCTCTGGGCAACTTTCCTTCAGATTTGAACAGCCTGTTGGATCAGAGCTTCGAAGAAACAACGATAAAAGACAAAGTGATTGAACAAGTGGGTGTGATCGGTGAGAAGATAGAGCTGACGGCGTATGAAAAAATCGAAGCCCCCCAAGTGGTGAGTTACATTCACATGGGCTATAAAGCTGGTGTTTTGGTCGGGCTCAATAAACCAGGGGAGGCGGCAAGCACTGCTGGACGAGACGTAGCGATGCAGGTAGCGGCCATGAAACCTATTGCACTCGATAAAGACGGCGTGGACGAGACCACGATCGCAAAGGAAATCGAAATTGGAAAAGACCAAGCTCGCATGGAGGGCAAACCGGAGGCGATCATTGAAAAGATTGCCATGGGTAAGCTCAACAAGTTCTTTAAGGAAAATACCCTGTTAAATCAGGATTTTGTGAAAGATGGAAAGCAAACCGTAGCCCAGTATCTTAAATCGGTCGACGATGAGCTGGCAGTGGAAGGCTACCGTCATGTAGCTCTTGGCTAAAAAAGAAACTTTAAAAAGCGGATCAACATTTGATTCGCTTTTTTTTTGCAAAATGCAAACCTATGTCTCTACAATACCGTCGTGTACTTCTGAAACTTTCTGGTGAGTCGCTCATGGGTGATCAAGCCTTTGGGATTGATCCAAAGATGCTCTTGCACTACGCCCATCAAATCAGAGACCTACGTGAGTTAGGTGTGGAAATAGCCATTGTGATCGGTGGTGGCAATATTTTCCGCGGTCTCCAAGCAAGTGACGCAGGCATCGAACGCGTCCAAGGGGATTACATGGGTATGATGGCTACCGTGATCAACGGCATGGCTTTACAAAGTGCCCTGGAGGGAATTGGTGTCTTCACGCGCCTTATTTCAGCCATCGAGATGAAGGAAATAGCGGAGCCTTACATTCGACGTCGGGCCATTCGCCATCTAGAGAAGGGTCGCGTTCTTATTTTTTCAGCGGGAACGGGAAGTCCCTATTTCACGACGGATAGTGCAGCAGCACTCCGAGCCAATGAGATTGGTGCAGATGTCATCTTAAAGGGCACCCGGGTAGACGGAATCTACACCTCAGATCCCGAAAAGGATAACAACGCCAAAAAATATGATTGTCTGACCTTTGACCAGGTCATCTCCATGGACCTCCGTGTGATGGATATGACTGCCTTTACCCTCTGCAAAGAAAATGACCTTCCCATCGTCGTTTTCAATATCATTACCAAAGGAAATTTGCAGCGGATAGCCATCGGCGAACCGGTAGGAACCAAAGTCAGTACCGAGGGAAGTCCGGCTTAATAGGGTTGATCTACTAGTAGGCTCGTACAGTTTTCTTTTCCATGTAGTTTACAAAGGATCGGTTGGCCACGATGTTGCCACCAGCGGTCGGGTAGTTTCCACTGAAATACCAATCACCAATGTGCTCCGGTATGGATTTTCGTAAGTTTTCCGGGGTTTGGTAAATAATCTTGATTTCTGCATCGATGTACTTCGGGGTCAGAATGCTAGAAATCCGCTGAGAAACCTCCTCATAGGCAAATTGATCATAAAGCAATTTGACTTGATTTTTCACTTGATTTTTTGGCAGATGTTCCTGTGCCTTGCAGCGATCGTACACTTCTTCCAGCAAATAGTCCTTGCCAGAATCTTTCAGTAGCGAAACCATCGCCTGAAAGGCCACAAACTTGCCCATTCTAGACATATCAATACCGTAGCAGTCAGGGTATCGAATTTGTGGCGCCGATGACACAAAGATGATTCGTTTGGGATGCAGACGGTCTACCATGGTGATGATGCTGTCGCGCAGGGTGGTACCCCGTACAATGCTATCATCGACCAATACCAGGGTGTCAATATTGTTGCGCACTATGCCATAAGTCACATCATACACATAAGACACAAGGTCACCCCTCTCCTCCGTGTCGGCTATAAAGGTGCGCATCTTAGCATCCTTGACCACGATTTTTTCAAATCGAGGTTTGATGGAGAGTATTTTGGCAATTTCTGCCTCCGTGGCATTCGAACCCAGCGCCAGGATTTGATCTTTGCGGCGTATATCTAATTGGGCCTCGACGCCTTCCATCAGACCAAAGAATGCGGTTTCAGCGGTGTTGGGCACGTATGAAAAGACGGTATGTTCGAAATCCTCATCAATGGCCGCAACCACTTGTTTTGTCAGTGCGTGCCCCAGTTTCTTGCGTTCAAGATATATTTCCTTATCGGTACCTCGTGAGAAATAGATTCGCTCAAATGAGCAGGAGGTTCGCTTCTTTGGTGCCGTATAAGGTACCTCACTTACCATCCCATTTTTCTTAATCACGAGCGCATGGCCAGGCTGCAATTCACGCACGTATTTATGTCTGATCTTGAATGCGGTCTGAATGGCAGGACGTTCGGAGGCCGCTACCACCACCTCATCGTCGTGATAGTAGTACGCCGGTCGAATACCATGTGGATCGCGCATGATGAAGGCATCGCCATGCCCGATCATACCACCCATGACATATCCTCCGTCAAATTTTTTCGTGGCCCGGCGCAGCAATTTCTGAATGTCCAAGTGCTCTTCGATCAATGCGTTTATCTCCTGGTTTGAATAGCCATCGGGCTTAAACCAAGTGAATAGCTTCTGCACTTCATCATCTAAGAAGTGACCAATTTTTTCCAAAACGGTCACGGTATCGGAAATTTCCTTGGGGTACTGGCCCAAATTCAGGAGTTCTTCAAAGAGTTCATTGACGTTGGTCAAATTAAAATTGCCCGCTAAGACGAGATTTCGATTGATCCAATTATTTTGTCTCAAGAATGGATGGCAGGTTTCTATAGTGTTGCTGCCATGGGTCCCATAACGCAAGTGCCCCAAGAGCAACTCACCGGTAAACGGTCGATTGGCTTTCAACCACGCTGCATCGTGCAATTGATCCGTGGTGAGATCTTCAAAGTACTTGTCTACCTGTTGAAACAGGTCACGTAAGTATTGAGGACTGTTACTCCTCTTTCGGCTGATATAGCGTGTGCCCGGGTTCGGATTGAGTTTGATCGTGGCAATGCCGGCACCATCTTGGCCTCGATTTCGCTGTTTCTGTAGCAGGAGCTGCAATTTTTTTAGACCAAACAGCGGGGATCCATATTTCTCTTCGTAGTATGAAAGAGGCTGTAGCAAACGGATCAGGGCAATTCCACATTCATGCTTAATTTGGTCGCTCATCAGCTTTCCTTAATTTTTTTGCAAATCTAGCTTGATTTTCACTGGCAAACAATGCAAAAACCACTTACTTTCAAGGTGCCACACACCAAAATTTAAGCTTCAGCTGTCTTCAATGAGAGAACTGTCCTACCTTTAAGTGATCTAGAACATAAAAACATGGCACTTTTTAGCTTCTTTAAAACACCCCGGCATCAGAGATTTGAATACAAACCTCGCTTTTATGATCCGCAAAAGGAGAAGCTAGAGCAGATCTTAAAGAATGCCAAAGGAGAAGGTGTCTCTGATACCGAATTAGCAAAATCTCGCATTTCGAGTGCCTTTAAACGCCGATCCAAGAGCCATGCCTCCACCAAACAGGCCATGCGCAAATCAAATATTTTGCTGCTTGCCATCATTGTGATCTTGTTTGGTCTCACGTATCTGCTCCTTACTGTATATTTGCCAGAATTTATTGATTTATTTGAAGGCTAATATGATTTATGGCTGATATCATTCAGCTCTTACCCGATTCCATTGCCAATCAAATTGCTGCTGGTGAAGTCGTCCAGCGGCCTGCTTCTGTGGTCAAAGAATTGTTGGAAAACGCCATTGATGCCGGTGGCACTCACATTAAGTTAATCATCCGGGATGCCGGAAAACAGCTCATTCAGGTCATCGACAATGGAGCGGGCATGAGTGCAACAGATGCCAGGATGAGCTTTGAACGACATGCCACTTCCAAAATCAGCAAGACCGAAGATCTCTTCGCCATCAAAACATTGGGTTTCAGAGGAGAGGCATTAGCTTCCATTGCTGCCGTTGCTCAAGTAGATCTAAAAACGCGTCTACACGATGCAGACACGGGCACCCACCTGGTCATTGAAGGTTCCCGGGTGATCAAGCAGGATATATGTGAGACACCACCTGGCACAAATCTTCAGGTGAAAAATCTGTTTTTCAACATTCCGGCCCGGCGAAAATTCTTGAAATCAAATACCGTAGAACTGAGACATATCCTGGATGAGTTTCAACGCGTTGCAATAGCAAATCCCAACATTCACTTTGAAGTCTTTCACAACAGCACCGAAACCTATCATCTGCCCAAGGCCATTTTACGCAAACGCATAGTGAACTTATTTGGCAAAAACCTCAACGACAAACTAGTCCCGCTTGATGAAGAAACCACCGTTTGCCGCCTGGACGGATTCATCGGCAAGCCAGACGCTGCCAAGAAAACACGAGGAGAGCAGTTTTTACTGATCAATGGTCGCTTTATCAAAAGTCCTTATCTCAACCACGCCATACAGACCGCTTTCGAACATCTGATTGCTTCGGGATATCATGCCTTTTATGTTCTAAACATGACGATGGACCCGGATCGCATCGATGTAAATGTGCACCCAACCAAGCAAGAAATAAAGTTTGAAGACGAAAAACTAATCTACAATCTGCTGAAGGCTGCGGTGCGCCATGCCCTAAGTCAACATAACATCACCCCCTCCCTTGATTTTGATCAGAGTCCGGTGTTGTCAAATATTCCGACTCCGATGATCCCTGCACAAAAGGACAAGGTCATCATTCCCTCGAGTTTTAGCCGTGAAGAACTGCCCAATGCCGATGCGGCAGATCAGTGGGAGAAATTGTATGAAGGACTGGCAAAAGGGACACCACTTCACCAATCAGAGGAGGTGGCCACCCTCGTGGGCTTAAATGAAGCCGCTTCCGAAGTCAAAGAACCCTACCAAATACATCAGACCTACATCATCACCCAGATCAAATCCGGGTTTTTGATTATTGATCAGCAATTAGCGCACGAGCGAATTCTCTTTGAGAAGTATGTTGGTTTACTATCCGGTCAGGCTAAGCAGACCCAAGGGCTTATGTTTCCTAAGACCATCAATCTCTCTACCCACGAAGCTTCCATCCTGAAGGGTTTACTCCCAGCGATTCAGGAATTGGGATTTGACTTGGAAGAGTTTGGCAAAGATGCCTTTGTTTTGCACGGAATTCCTGCCCATTTGTCGAATATTACCGATGAAGTCTCGCTATTTCGCGAACTTATCGAACAATTTCAGCTTAATATTTCTTTAGAACTAAGCGAAAACCAGAAGCTCTCTCTATCGTTGGCCCGAAGCGCTTGCCTTAGAAGAGGAACGCCACTGTCGAGTGCAGAAATGGCCACCCTAATCGATCAGCTCTTTGCCTGTGAGGTGCCTTTTGAGACACCCACCGGGAGAAAGTGTTTTTTAACTTTTGATCTTGAGCAATTAAGGTCGAAATTTAACTGAGAAAACTTCGATGCCACCAATTAGTCCAGTCGTCAAGCAACTGCTTATCATAAACATTGCCATGTTTGTGATCACTATGATGTTGTTGCCACAATATGCCGGTTACCTAGCCTTATATTTTCCAACTTCGAGCTTGTTTCGCCCCTGGCAAATGGTGACACATATGTTTATGCATGGCAACCTAAATCACTTGCTTTTTAACATGTTTGGTCTGTATATGTTTGGATCGGCTTTGGAAATGCGCTGGGGTCCAAAACGATTCTTCGTCTTCTATTTACTTTGTGGATTTGGAGCGATGTTTTTACACTTGTTTGCCATCTACTTAGAGTACAATGGTATGGTAGACCCCAGATCGAGTATGTTGGGAGCATCGGGGGCTGTGTTTGGATTGCTGGCAGGATATGGGATGATGTTTCCCAACCAAAGAATCATGCTGTTGATTCCTCCGATACCGATGAAAGCCAAATATTTCGTTATGGGTTATGCTGCCCTTGAACTGTTTCTCGGTATCAGCAACTCTTCACCTGGCATTGCCCACTTTGCACACCTTGGCGGGGCTTTAGTGGGAGCACTGTTGGTTTTCTTCTGGCGGCAATCAGGAAAAATATAAGGTATGTTACAATCCATTGTTGACGATTTGAAGCGGGAATTTTCCACCGGCAACATCATCAGCCGGCTCATCATCATCAACGTGGCTGTCTTTATTTCGATTAACTTGCTTCGGTTGGTCTTAAATTTGTCCAATGCGGGTGAAATACCTCCGCTCTACTATGACATTCTGCATTTCTTTTGCATGTCTTCCGACATCATGCATAACCTCACCCATCCTTGGGTGTTTATTACCAGCATTTTTCTGCATGAAGGCTTTTGGCATCTGTTGTGGAATATGTTGTTTCTCTACTGGTTTGGCAAAATCGTGGCGGATCTTATCGGTGATCGAAAGATATTTCCCCTTTATCTGCTGGGAGGCTTGGTGGGTTGTCTGGCCTTTTGGGCCAGTGCACAAGTGCTTGCTTATGGTGGGACTGGTCCCGTCTATGCCCTTGGCGCATCTGCAGGTGTCATGGCCATCGTAATGGCCTCGGGAATGATCGCCCCTGATTACAATCTACGACTTCTTCTGATCGGAGATGTAAAACTCAAATATGTAGTTGCCGTCTTGATTTTGTTGGATCTCTTTGGCATCGGTGGCCAACAGAATACCGGAGGTCATTTTGCTCATCTTGGTGGCGTCTTTATGGGCTGGTTATTTGTGCGTCAGCTGCAACAGGGAAACGATTGGTCAATCGGCGTCAATGGATTTGTGGAAAAGATAGGCTCGTTCTTTAAAGATGATCGGGCTTCCACCCCCAGAAAACGGGAAACCACTTTGGTGGTGAAGCATTCATACAAAAAGAAAGAAGATCAGCTGGACGAAGCCGAAATCCAAGAACGCATAGATCGAATTCTCGATAAGATCAAGGAAGTCGGCTATTCTAATCTGACCCAGGCAGAAAAAGATTTTTTGCACAATGCGGGTAGTCCCAAATGAAATGGTTGCTTAGAATTGGCTCTTGGGTCAATGTCCTTATCGTGATTTTGACCGTCTGTGGCTATCTGGGCTCCTACACCGACCCTACCCGCCTCTCCTATCTACAGGTTGTGGGTCTCTTCATGCCCTGGCTATTGCTCAGCAATTTGTTCTTCCTCATGTTTTGGGCTGCCATGCGACGAAAGATGTTTTGGCTTTCCTTCGCCACCCTCTTCATTGGCTATTCTCACATAGCGAGGTTTGTCGGGTTTCACTTTGACCAGCGCACTGCCGAAGATACCTTTATGGTAGGCACCTTCAATAGTGAAAGCTATAACCAGAGTGACAATTTGCGCAACTTTTTACGGGGGCTGCAGGAAAAAGGCGAAATGGACATCCTCTGCCTCCAGGAGGTTTCACCCAATCAGATTCCTGTTTTGACCGATGGAATTGGTCTTCCGCATCGCTACTTTTTCAAGGGGAAAATTATTGCGAGTCGTTTTCCAATCTCTGCCAAGGGCAACATACAATTTGACAAATCCGTCAATGGCTGCCTCTGGGCAGATCTCACGCTACCCGACGGTCGGAGCATTCGAGTGTACAACGTCCATCTCCACAGCAACGGGGTGACCAGCGACGCAGCTGGACTCATGCAGGAAATCAATGCAGACAGTCGAGCAGCACTCCATAAATTTGGAGGAATGCTGAGCAACTACCAAGAAGCCAGTAAGATCAGAAAAACGCAGATCGGTGTGATCTCCGAACATCTCCTGAGCTGCACCAAGCCCATCCTGCTGATGGGCGACTTCAACGATACTCCTTTTTCATATACCTATCAACAGATTCGTAAACATCTCAATGATCAATTTCGCAGTCGTGGGTTGGGCATCGGAATCACCTATGCCGGAGAGCTTCCCGGTTTGAAAATAGATTATATTTTTGCGGATGATAACTTCAAGTCGCTGAGTCACCAAATTCTAGATACCAAGATTTCCGACCATTTTCCCGTGATCAGTCGAATGAAACTAATGCAATAGATGCGAGATATATCCCTTTACAACAGCCTCACTAAACAAAAGGAAATTTTCCAACCGCTCGATCCTCCGAGTGTTGGCATGTATGTTTGTGGACCCACCGTTTATAGTGATGTGCATCTTGGCAATTGCCGGACCTTTGTGAGTTTTGATATTATCTACCGCTACCTCACACAAATGGGCTACCAGGTGCGGTACGTGCGTAACATCACCGATGTGGGACACCTAGAGGGAGATGCCGACATCGGTGCTGAAGATAAAATCTCTAAGAAAGCACGGCTAGACCGCCTAGAACCCATGGAAGTCGTGCAGAAATATGCCAATGGTTTTCACGCCATGATGCGCACCTTCAACACTTTATCACCCAGCATTGAGCCACGGGCGACCGGGCACATTATTGAGCAGATTGAGATGATTCAAGCCATTTTGCAACGCGGCTATGGGTATGAGGTAAATGGTTCTGTCTACTTTGACACGCCAAAATTTATCCAAGATGGTAAGCCCTACGGAGCCCTTTCGGGCCGGGTTGTGGAGGATCTGTTGCAAGAGACTCGTGATGACCTGAAGAAACAGGATGAAAAAAGAAATCCTTCTGATTTCGCCCTGTGGATCAAGGCCGATCCATCTCACCTCATGCGCTGGGACTCTCCTTGGTCGGTCGGTTTTCCGGGCTGGCATTTGGAGTGCTCGGCTATGAGCACCAAATACTTGGGTGCCCATTTTGATATTCATGGCGGAGGCAATGACCTCAAGTTTCCACATCACGAAAATGAAATCGCCCAAAACCTTGGCGCCTGCAACGAGGCCCCAGCCAAGTACTGGTTGCATAGCAATATGCTTTTAATGAATGGAAAGAAGATGTCTAAGAGTGACGGTAATTCTGTGACTCCCGACGAGCTCTTTGCCGGCACAAGTGACCACTTTTCGAAAGCATTTCATCCGATGGTGGTCAAGTTTTTTATGCTGCAAGCCCACTATCGAAGCACTTTGGATCTCACGAATGATGCCTTAATCGCCGCTGAAAAAGGACACCGGCGACTCATGGAAGCCATCAAGGTCCTGGCAGGTCTCGAAGGAAGAGGTCACGGAGATTCCCTAGAGCTGGATCGTGAAATACTGTCCATCATTGAGGGTGCGCATGCCGATATGGCCGATGATTTCAATACGCCTAAGGTATTGGCCCGTCTGTTCGACCTCGCTACCAAGATCAATGCCCTGGGTGGGGGTCAACTATCACCTGATCTAGTTTCGCAAAGCACAATCTTGGCAATGCGGGAGACACTAGATTTGTTTCTTTTCAAGATTTTTGGCCTTTCCGAAGCCATACAATCAGATGAGAATGGCCTGGTCGATGGTCTGATGGATTTGATCATTGACTTGCGCAAAAATGCTCGTGACACCAAGGATTGGCCGACGGCAGATAAAATCCGAGACGGCCTTAGTGCGTTGAAGGTGCAATTAAAAGATGGCAAGGAAGGCACGAGCTGGAGTCATCAGTAGAGGTTTATTATGAGAAAAGAAAGAAGGTTTGCATGCGTCCTCGCAGCTGGCGTTTTATTGTGTTTACTCAGTTGCAAAACTGAACCAGACACCACGGTAGCTCCCCCCCCAACCACCAAGGAGCTAAAGGTCCCGGCCTTCAATCGAGACACTGCTTTTCACCACGTGCAAACCCAAGTGGATTTTGGTCCCAGGCACATGGGTAGTCCCGGTCATGAGGCTTGCCTAGTGTGGATCACAGCGAGATTAAACGCCTATGGTCTGGTGGTCACCCAGCAAGAATTCACAGCGACCTTGTTTGACGGCTCCAGTCATCCAGCCACCAATATCATTGGAAAAATTAACCCTTCCAATCCCAATCGGATCTTACTGGCAGCCCACTGGGACAGCCGGCAATTGGCGGAGAAAGATCCCGATCCAGAAAAAAGGGATGACCCGATTCTCGGTGCTGATGATGGCGCCAGTGGGGTGGCCGTACTCTTGGAAATCGCCCGCACCCTCCAGCTGAATCCCATCGACCTCGGTTTGGACTTTGTCTTTTTTGATGCCGAAGATGCCGGTGCTAGCGGCGGCGGTCGTGAGGATACCTGGTGTCTTGGTGCCCAATACTACTCCAAAAATGTGCCGCTGCCCAAGCCACGCTATGGGATCCTCCTAGATATGGTCGGGTCTAAGGGAGCCACCTTCCCACAGGAAGCATGGTCTTTAAACTATGCTCCCAATGTGGTACAGAATATCTGGAGTCTCGCCCAATCAATGGGTTACGGTCACTATTTTGTAAATACCAAAGTGGGCGGTCTGGTAGATGACCACCTGTTTGTCAATCAAATTGCAAAGATTCCAATGATTGACATTATTAACTACACCAACAACAATTTTGGCAGCTACCACCATACCCATGAGGATAATATGGATATCATTGATCGCCGTACACTAGGCGTCGTGGGTCAAGTTGTATTGGCCTATCTAGCGCGAGAAGACGCAGGCATGCTTCAGTAGACATACCTCAGTCGACGCTCAACTTTCAATGACAAAAGATTTGGTCATCATGAGAGATGATTCTATATTTGCAGGCCGTTATTCAACCGAGGATAATAGCAATTAATTTTTTGATAGTAGGGCGATTAGCTCAGTTGGTTCAGAGCACTTGGTTTACACCCAAGGGGTCGGGAGTTCGAATCTCTCATCGCCCACATTGATTAAGAAGGAGTTAGCACCATTAGGGTGTAGGCTCCTTTTTTAGTTATTGTCATCAACCACATTTTTTTATTAAGTATCTGCTCTCGACATTTTTGCATTAAGATCATCTGAGCCTGAGCCAGTTGGGAGCAGTAGACAGAGGGGGCCACGATAAACCCAGCAGCCCTCCAGGATTTCTGTCCGCTCGCTTAACCTTTTACATACTCATAAATTCGCGGACCTCAACGGTGCTGCCTGCACCATGGAGAGCCGGTGAAGATTTAGCAATTTCAATGGCTTCATTCAGATCAGCACATTCAAGATGGATAAAGCCGCCTACATTTACATCGTTCCCTTCCGAATAGTAGCCGTTGGTCTGCTCTCCTTCACTGTTAATGACTGCAGCTGAAACTGGATGGAAGGGTAGCCCTCCTTTGAGTTTTCCCTGTTCTTTGAGACCGCCCATCCAAGCACCCCATTCCTGCATCACTGAAGCTCTCTCTGCATCTGAGATATTCGCCATCGGAACTCCTTCGTTCCTCATCAACAACATAAATTCTGCCATGATTTTTCTTGATTTTATGATTAACTAATACCACACTGACGATTGCCCAGAAACAAATTGGACACTCAACAAAGAATATCTTGCTCAATCATTTCAAATGGCAACCGCTGCCCTGAACGCGAATCTGTTTAGTGGAAATTTGCCCAGCCCCACACACTTTGAAAAGCCTGTTATTCTAGGATTCAAAGACACCTCTTTAACAAAAAGGATCGTTAACTTAGCTGGCTAATAATTGATGCAATCATATCATAATGAGCATTGTCGAACTCAAAGTACCCGCCATCGGCGAATCCATCACAGAGGTAACACTCTCCCAATGGTTAAAAGCCAGTGGCGAGATCGTCAATTTGGATGAACCCATCTGTGAATTTGAGTCCGACAAGGCTACCCTCGAATTTCCTGCAGAAGTTGCCGGAAAATTAATTCATGTCGCCTCCGAAGGTGATGACTTGGAAATTGGTGCGCTGGTCGCCAAGATTGACACCAGTGTACAACCATCTGCAGACTTGGCTCCAAAAGAAGAAAGCGAAGCACCTCCACCGAGCACCGATGCAGTACCCAGCGAGCTACCCGCTACCCGTGAAAGTTATGCCACAGGACATCCATCGCCGGCGGCAGCAAAGCTTATGGCAGAGCATAACTTAGCAACTAGTGATATCGTTGGCACTGGGAAAGATGGGCGAATCACCAAACACGATGTGCTGCAAAAAATTAAGTCTCTAGCAGCTCAACCCCAGTCGGATACAAAGTCAGACGAAGAGCCGTCCGATACTCCCTCAAGTGATTCGGTCATTTCGGTGGAGAAGAAACCATTCAGCAGAGAGGTGCGTCGGGAAAAAATGTCTCGGATGCGCCGCACCATTGCCAGCCGCCTGGTGTCGGCCAAGAATAACACAGCGATGTTGACCACTTTCAATGAAGTGGATTTGACTGAGGTGATGAAGCTGCGAAAAACTTATCAAGAGCGCTTCGTGGAAAAGTACGGTATTAAGCTTGGCTACATGTCTTTATTTTCTAAGGCATGCGCTCAGGCTTTGATGGAGATGCCTCAGGTCAATGCCCACATTGATGGGGAAGAATTGATCTATCACGATTATGTTGATATCTCCATAGCCATATCAACCCCAAATGGATTGGTGGTGCCTCCGGTACATAATGTCGAGTCATTAGGTTATCATGAAATCGAACTCAAAATAAAGGCTCTTGCTGAAAAGGCCAGGGAAGGTAAGCTTACCCTTGAAGAAATGCGTGGTGGCACCTTCACCATCACCAACGGAGGTGTTTTTGGTTCGATGATGAGCACGCCCATCCTAAATGAACCTCAATCGGCCATTTTAGGCATGCATACCATTCAGCAGAGACCCATGGCGATTGAGGGAGAGGTGAAAATACGACCCATGATGTACCTGGCGCTCTCCTATGATCATAGAGTGATTGACGGCAGCAGTTCAGTGACCTTTTTAGTTAGAGTCAAGGAGTTGTTGGAAGATCCGATCACCTTGTTGATGGGCCTCTAGAAGTAGTCAGCTTGATAATCGTTTCTCAATTTCATATTGTAGTACCTCGACCTCGGCAGATCCAATCCGTACAATTCTGGACCGATTAAAGAAAACTAATTCCACGGCATCTAACCCATAGATATTATAGAGCATTCCGTGTGGAATAAAACGAATGCCCACACCATAGTACCACTTATTTCGCACCACCTTCACCGACTTTATTTCTGCTAGATCAAACTGGAAAGAAATCAGCCCAATGCCATAGCGAATTTTGATTTGATCATCCGTTACATTGATCCAGAGCCCATAAAACAAGAGTATGACTGCGAAAAGAAATAGCTGGGTCATGATGAAGATTGAAAATGACATGGGTTTCGACCCCACTTGCATAATGAAGAGATATCCCAGCCAAAGTTCAAGTGGGATCAACAATGACAGCAACCGGTTGAATTGAAAGGACTGGTAGGGCATAAACCTCTTTGAGGCCATCACTAGCAATTGTTTTGTTTAAACCAATTAGGTCCGTATCTGTAATAGGGGCAATAGTTCATCTAGACCTTTCTCCTTGGCGATTTGAATTGCGGTCTTATCCTCTGAACTCTTGAGATGAGGATCTGCTCCCACCTCCATCAAAAATGCTACCAGTTCAGACTGCCCAGCAGCGACTGCTTCTCGCAGAGGCCAGCCATTATTCTCATTAATTCTGCCAGGTTCTTTTGCTAAAATTCGCTGCACTTCTTCGAGCATTCCAAACTCAGCATAATCGGCAAGTGCCAGATCTGTCTTATCTAATAAATAGTTAAATATTTCGCTCTGCCCACCGGCCCTGGCCCAATGAATTGGAAAACTCTTGAATTGTTCGTCACGAAAATTCCGCGCGCCTTTTTCGATGAGATGCGCGACGGTACTTAAGGATCCCCGGTAAGCCGCCTCGTGCAATCCAGCTTGACCATTAAATGTCTTGCTGTCAATAGAGATGCCAATGTCCAAGAGGAGGTCAATGGTGTCAATTCGGTCACATAAACAGGCCTTGACAAAAGCCGTTTCAATGACCTTCTGCTGATCCAATGATCGACCAAATGGATCCGAAAAATCGTTGGGACCCAGCAGGTTACCTTGCTGCACCCAAGAGGTAATTTTTTCAATTTGACCAGCAGCGGCAGCGAAAACAAGATGATCTGTTCTGGCTCCGAGAGAAATGAGTTTATTGGCTGCTCCCGGATACCAAAAGGCCAAGGCGGTGGATAAGGGCATCCCATCACCGTCAATCCCATCCACCGCAGCCCCATTGCGAACAAAGATTTCAATCAGCGTTTCTTGCAAGCCAGCTTCGAACGGATGTACACTACTCACCAGTCCAACCAGCGCTGTAGATCCCGCTCCTCCACCATAAAATGTAGCGGTGGCTGCAGGGTTGGCCCCATAATCAAACAAAATCTGTGTTATCTCAGCGGCATTCGGAGGTGTCTTTTGATAGCGGTCTTCGACACCGTTTGCCGCCACAAAATGGAGTAGGGTAGGTCTGCCCTTAGACGACTCATACCGTTCTACTGCGAGGAAGGGGTGTCGCGTGAGGAGATCCCGTAGGGTCTTGCCATCTCCATTGATGATTGCTCGCACGCTTTCTTCAAAAAGAAGATCCTTGTTTTCCATTTTTTAGCTCCGACTTCACCCCATTCACACTTCGGCTCCCTTGAGCTTTTCGGCATTTTCGGCCACCTGCAGGGCTTCGATGATTTCATCGATGGCTCCTTCCATGATCTTGTCGAGGCTGTACAGCGTTAAATTAATGCGATGATCGGTGACCCGGTTTTGTGGATAATTATAGGTGCGCACCTTGTCAGATCGATCTCCACTACCGACTAGTGAACGTCGCTTGGCTGCTTGCTCATTTTGGTGTGCCGCTTGTTTTGCTTCGAAAATCTTTTGGTACAGTCGTTGGAGAGCAATTTCACGGTTCTTGATCTGCGACCGGCCATCCGTCGACTCTGATACAACTCCGGTGGGTAGGTGTGTAAAGCGCACACCCGACTCCGTTTTGTTTACGTGTTGGCCACCTGCTCCACTGGATCGAAAAGTATCTACTTTTAAGTCAGATTTCTTGATATCGACATCGTCCATTTCAAGTTTCGGCATCACGACCACCGTCGCAGCTGAAGTGTGCACTCGGCCCTGTGATTCTGTCTGTGGTACGCGCTGAACCCGGTGGGCTCCCGATTCAAATTTGAGCTTGCCGTTCACATCTTGCCCAGATACCTCCAAGACGATCTTGCTGTAACCACCGACCGTGCCCTCATTCACCTGAAGTATTTCGACCTTCCACTTTTGACGTTCAAAATATTTACTGTACATACGATACAAGTCTCCCGCAAAAATGCTGGCTTCGTCGCCACCGGTTCCAGATCTGATTTCGAAGAGTACATCTTTAGCGTCATCGGGATCTTTTGGGATCAGTAGTACTTTTATTTTTTCCTCTATTTCCTCTTGTTTGGGCACCAATTCATTCAGCTCCTCCTGGGCCATCTCCTTCATCTCCACATCATTCAACATTTCCTTGGCCGAACTGATGCCCGAGAGGAGGTCTCGATACTCGTAATATGCCTGGACCACTTCCTCCAGGTCTTTATACTCTTTATTGATGGCTGAATATCGCTTGATGTCCGATAGTACTTCCGGATCAGCCATTTGTTCTTCGAGGTGTTTAAAATGAGATTCTATTTCAATAAGCTTATCGAGCATGATCTAGTTTGGGTAGGAATAAAAGGGATACGGGCGTGACATCCACCCATCGTCCAGAAACCGGGCGGACCATTTAAAAACCGAGAAAGTCAATAAGGTCAGCTAATGAAATCTGACCTTTTCTTTGATGGATTGGATGAATTCGGGAGTGACTTTAGGCCTAACGACACTGTGTCGCACAAACTCACGAAAATTTCTTTCGTTGTTTAACATCTTTTCAAAGGCCGGATTTTCTTCAATTGTGCGCATGACTTCTTCTTCTGCTTCTTTAGTCAGTGCTTTATCGAGCATCATGTCTACTTTTTTTCTGAAGTCTTCGTAATCATTTGGTGCACGCATTACATTGATTTTAGTCTCAGTTATAAAATTACATCATACAAGTATAAGTGCCTATTATTCTTAAGCCGTGTCCTGAATAGGGATCAGAAGATGACTAATAATGATCAATAAAAAGTAACAAACTTCTGCTTATTCACTCTCATCTGCCTCCGCTTTTTTACCTCGCTTATCTTCGAAGCCTTGCGTTTCAGCATATTTTTTCAGTTTTTCTTTAAGCATATTTCGTGCCCGATGCAGTCTAGATCGCACTGTCCCGATTGGGATATCAATGATTTTAGCAATCTCCTCATACGTAAATCCTTCAACGTCACATAGCAGGATGACCGTCCTGAAATCGATCGGTAGTGAGTTGATTGCCACCGTGACTTCATCGCCAAGAAGGTTTTCAAATATCTCGGTTCGAAGGTCCTGGTACTCTGAGACATTGCTGCTCTCCTCCTTGTCTTGGTAGCCTATAAATTCTTCAAAATCAACCTTGGCCGGACGTCTGCTCTTCTTCCGATATTGGTTGATATAGGCGTTCTTCAGAATCTTAAACAACCAGGCTTTCGCATTCGTTCCCTCTACATACGATCTAATGGCCCGATAGGCCTTCATAAATGTTTCTTGCACTAAATCTTTAGCATCCTCCTCATTGTAGGTCAGGTGGTAGGCAAAGGTAGTCAGGGCATCAATGTGGGGAAGTAGTTCTCGTTCGAAGAGATTATCAGAATCGGTATGTTCGTCTTTCTTAGTCATTCGAGCGGCTAAAATAGATCATTTACCGGAAGATTGGGCAAGCGATTGAAAAGAAGGTCTACATTTTCCTGCTGCCAAAAAACTCTGCTCTTTTCAGCCTCATCTTGCACCCTGCAAAAAGATCATGCCGTAACCCTCGCCTATTGATTGAGGTACCAAAACCATCTGCCAAAGAATTAGGCCCCTACTTTGGCAATTTGGTCCTCTGATACGACGAACACCTGGTCTTCCTTTTGTGGATGGATCAATGAGGTACCCGTGAAGGCTCCAAATGCCGGCATGACGCCCTGAGTAGCGCCGAAATAGAAGCACGGTAGTCGCAGCGATTGTTTTGAGGAACCCACCAAACGCACACCCGGATGAAGATGCCCTGCGAGATTATATCCCTCCGTGGTGGTGGGGTAGTGTGTAAAAACGAAGGGATCTATGTGCAGTGATTCATACAGGTCAACTTCATTTTTGAGGAAAAGCGAATCGTCCAAGATATCATGATTGCCCACGACGAGATTAAATTCGACTTTCGAGAAAGTCTGGCGCAATTCGGCGAAGACCTTCCAATCCTGATTATAACTGCTGTGAAAGAGGTCTCCCAGGATGGTGAGCTGGGCCGGTCTAAAATCCATGAGCAACGAGGATAAGCGTTCGTAGTTATCCATGGCCGCATGGCTGGGAACGAAAATTCCAGACTTTCTAAAGTGGTGCACTTTGCCTAAGTGAAGATCACTGACCAACAGCATCTTGGCCTGCGGCCAGAAAATGGCCTTATATGGATGCAACAATAATTGCTGCCCAGCAACCATGGCTTGAGTGCAGAACAGATCTACTTGTTCAGAGAGATGCTCCATCTAGTTTTCAAAGCATATTTGTTCAAAGGACGCTAAGATTAATAAAATATTAGATTAAAATCATATGTGCTACTGTGGATCACCCCCTGATATCCAGCTTCATTCGCTCAATTCGTTGCATAATTTTTTCGGTACTTAATTTTTCCCGCAAACTGTCAACGATAATCGGAAATGCAAACGGGGTGGCCAATGCTGGTCTCATCAATTTAATTTTTTGATGTGAAATTCGTTCCAATGCCCTTCGCAATCGTACTTCCTCCAATTGAAAAGTCATCGCCTCATCGTAGGCCTGCAGGTAAAGGAGATTGTTGGGATCATAATCCTTAAACACCTCAAAAAGCAGAGAGGTGGACGATTGAAGGTGTCGCTCTTTTTTGTGTTTTCCAGGGTACCCTCGAAATACCAGTCCACCGATGCTGGCGATATCTCTAAATCTTTTACGTGCCATTTGTGCTGCATTCACACTTGCTAGAATATCCGCTTGTAAATGTCCGGTGTGCAACAAGGTGCTCAGACGACTTGCCTCAATACCAATATCTCTGTCGGAGAGCAACTCGAAACCATAATCGTTCATCGCTATCGAAAACGACATGGGTCGATCTTTAGAAATTCGATAAGAGAGCAAGGCTCCCATGCCCTCGTGGACAAATCTACCCTCAAAAGGGTACATTAATAAGTGATAGCCATAGCGGTCACGAAAATATTCGACTAAAAATTCATCCTCCCGCGGAATGGCAGAACGTTCCATCTGCTCGTTGAGCAAGGGCGCCAAGGCCTCAATTTCAGGGTCACTTCTTTTGTCACGAACATACTGATCTAACTTAAACCGGATCATCGCCGACAATTGCGATGAAAGGGGCATCCGACCACCGCCCCAAGACGGAGTCTTACCATCTTTAGCTCTCACTCGCTTTACAAAAGCTGTGTCCTCTTTGACCTTAATGAGCTCCAGGCTGCGGCCGGCAAACCAAAACCGATCTCCCGGATTCATCTTAGTAATAAAGGACTCTTCAATATTACCGAGTTTACGACCGCTCATATACTTAATGATTAGCGCATTGTCTCCCACGATGGTACCGATGGACAATCGATGACGAGTGGCCACCATTTTCTGAGTGACTCGGTAGGTACCGTTTTTATCTCGTCCTAACTTTTGAAATTCTTGGTAAGCTTCCAGGCTTCCTCCCGACATGATGAATTGTAGCACTTGGGTCCATTCCTCGTCACTAATACTGCTGTAAGAAAAAGTAGACCGCACTTCGTTTAGTATCTCCGGGGCATCAAAACCTTCGGAGACTGCCAAGGTGACCAGATATTGCATGAGCACATCGAAGCTGCGAATGAACGGAATGCGATCCTCCATGATATCTCGGCGTATGGCCTCTTTGAGAGCGGCACCTTCCACAATTTCTAATGCATGGGTCGGAAGGAAATAAATCTTGCTGGACGCTCCCGGTTGATGACCACTTCGACCTGCCCGCTGTACGAAACGGGCCACCCCCTTCGGACTGCCAATTTGGATGATGGTCTCCACCGGTCGAAAATCCACCCCTAGATCAAGACTTGAGGTACAGACCACCGCCTTGATCTTTTCAGTGTGCAATGCGTTTTCGACCCAATCTCTCAATTCACGGCTCAAAGAGCCATGATGCATGGCGATCAAT
Source organism: Saprospiraceae bacterium (assembly GCA_965223215.1). Lineage (GTDB taxonomy): Bacteria > Bacteroidota > Bacteroidia > Chitinophagales > Saprospiraceae > JABDMH01. The sequence continues at coordinate 4,438,502 of CBDCVZ010000010.1, forward strand.
CCAGCTAAATCAGGAGCTACCTCCAAGATCTTTTGGTACCATATCTCGCACTGCCCACGAGTATTCGTAAAGATGAGGGTAGATCTGCTCTTCATGATGATCGGAATCACACGCATAACCATCCGAATACCTAGATGACCAGCCCAGGGGAGTGTTTCGATTTCGGCAGGAATGATCGTTTCTATATCAATGACCTTCTTTACATCAGATTTGATCACTTTGAGGGCGTGACTCTTGTCGCGGTACCAATCTCCAAACAATACAGCCTGGGCCTCTTCCATATTGCCAATGGTGGCAGAGATACCCCAGATCTTGAGAGACGCCGCCCGGAGGCCCTTAAAGCGACTGAGGGCTAATTCCATTTGCACCCCACGCTTCGACCCCATCAATTCATGCCACTCGTCTACCACCACCGTTTTGAGATCTCCAAAAAAGGTCGGATAGTTTCGTGTAGCAAGCAAAAGGTGAATACTTTCTGGGGTAGTGATTAATATCTGCGGTGGATTTTTGATTTGCCTAAGTCGGGTCGGCGTCTTCGTATCACCAGTGCGTATCTCAATCCTCCAGGATAAACCCAGCGCTTTTATGGCCTGCTGTCCTGCCTGCCTGATCTCCTTGGCAAGTGCCCGAATGGGGGTGATCCAAATGGCCTGAAGGCCACTTGATTCGTCGTTCGACAATCCCTCCAACAAAATTGGAATCATGAGAGAATAAGTCTTACCACTCCCGGTTGGTGCATTGACGAGGCCAGACGCTCCTTTTAAAAAGGTTTGCCAGGTCGACAATTGAAATGGAAAAGGTGACCACCCTTGTGCTTTAAACCAACGCTTGGCAATATTTATGGATGCATCACTGTTTTTCATGGTGCGAGGTGAAAGGTAAATTAATTAACTTCAATCAGTCTGGGAATTTATGCTGATTTGCAATCAAGAAATATCTTCTCAGGCTCTCCATTACTAGTTTATTTCGCATCACAAAACGCGTTTTTAATGCATCGATTAATCTTATTTTCCACTTTTCTAGTCACAACCATGTTACTTCCCGCCAACAACAATCCGGTAGAGTTAGGAAAAGTGAGCTGGTACCGAGATTTGCAACAGGCACAAGAGATTTCTGCGCAGAGTGATAAACCAATTTTGATATTATTTCAGGAGATTCCTGGATGCAGCACCTGCAAAAAATATGGCAGCGAGGTACTCAGTCATCCATTTTTAGTGGAGGCCATTGAAACACTCTTTGTGCCTCTGGCCATTTACAACAATCGCAAGGGACCCGATGAAAAGGTCTTGGCTTACTATCGAGAACCAAGTTGGAATAATCCGGTGGTACGTATTGTTGGCAGCGATGGCAAGGATTTACTCCCGCGCCTTAACGGAAATTATACCCCAGCCGGACTGGCGAATTATATGATCTCAGCATTGAAGAATCTCGATCAACCCATCCCCAAGTACCTTCAAATTTCTGAAAAAGAGCTTGCTGCACACGAAAGAGGTGTTGATAAAACGACCCTGAGCATGTATTGCTTTTGGACGGGTGAAAAAGAATTGGGCAAATTGAATGGTGTGGTACACACCGAAGCGGGATACATGGACGGTCGAGAAGTAGTGAATGTATATTATGACCCACAAGACATTAATTTAAAAACAATCATCAAAGAAGGGGCGGAAGCCAGGTGTGCCGACCGCATCTATGTCGATACTGAGGCACGAGTTGCTGAAGTAAAAAAAATGGCCGCTACAAAACCTGTGCGTAAAGCATCCAAATTTCGGCTCGACCGAGAACCAAAATATTATTTGTCAAAGACGATTTATAAGTATTTACCCATGAGCCCCATGCAATCCGTAAAGGCCAACGTGCTGGTCGGTCAAGGTAAAAAGCCCGACACCATTTTGTCTCCCAGACAGTTGGCTATGTTGCAATATTTTTATGAATACGAACCGAAGGAAAATGCCATCCATCATCCCAATTGGAAAAGCCTGTATTTTGAGAAGTGGAAAGAGCTGAATCAGAAATCATAAACAGTGACTACCCTACGGATCCTTCTCATGCTGAGATCTTTAAACACATATCTGTACCAGTTGTCAGGCAGGATTTGGTGATGTCTGCAATAGGGTAACTTCGTTCTAGCGGTCTGAGAAAGGCATCCGCGGGTTGTACTGCAATGGTCTGGACTTCCACCACTAAGGGTCCTACCAATATCTAACCGATATCCATCGCATCACGATTTTTCCTTTTTCACTCTGAGCCGATTTAGTTAAGACGGAGCAAGTAACGATTGTGCAGAATAATTTTCAGGTCACTATCTTCCATTTGATTTTAATGATGCCAGGATGTTCGTCATGAAGGATGGTCACCTCCTCATTTATTGATATTTTAGACTGCCGCGCACCGAATCGGCTAAATACACGTGATTAGCTGCTGATAAAGCATCTCGATTTCTTTTAAAGAAGCATATGAAAGCCTTAATCCAGTACATGCTGCGTTATGTCGACCTCAATACCGATGAACAAGAACTTGTCCTCAAGGCATTTCGAAAGAAAAGATACCTCAAGGGCCAATACATACTTCAAAGTGGTGATATCTGTAAGTACGAGAGCTACATTCTTAAGGGCAGTGTGAAAGCTTTTTTTGTGGATTCCGATGGTAGCGAACATGTCCTCATGCTGGGAATTGAAGACTGGTGGGTGGGTGATCTGGCCAGCTATAGTCAAGCGACCGAAGCTGACTTAGACATTCAATGTCTTGAAGACACCATGGTGGCGCAGATAACCGTAAATGATTTGGAAGAATTATTTTCAGAATGCCCAAAAATCGAGCGCTTTTTTCGAATAATTATTCTTCGTCACCTCATTTTTACACAAAAACGAATCATTGAAAATCTAAGCTTAACTGCCAAGGCACGCTACCTAAAATTTTCTGAAAGATATCCACTTCTAGCACAAAGATTCCCTCAGTATCTTATCGCCTCCTATCTCGGCATGTCTAAGGAATTCTTAAGTAAGATCCGAAGTGAAATAGCCTCGGGTGATTAAGATAGATTAACCTAATTTATTAATCCTCTTCATTTTTTAATTGCTCTAATCTCAAAATCTTTGTTGCGATAAACTCATAAAAAATATCGCAATGAAGAAAGATTTTCAGAAAGCCGTCGTGATAGTCACGGGAGCTTCCAGTGGGATCGGTGCCTCAACAGCAAAACTACTTGCCCAACAGGGAGCTATTGTTGTTTTAGTTGCCCGAACAGAAAGTAATCTACTTAAGGTTTCCGAATCCATTCAATCTAAAGGTGGATCATCACTGATTATTCCAACAGATGTATCTGATCAAAATCAAGTGAAACAAATGGTGGATCAAGTGGTGCATAAATTTGGTCGAATTGATGTGCTGGTGAGCAATGCCGGCTCCTCCTATTTAGGCAAGGTTGAGGACCATGACTTTGTTGATAACCTTAGACACATGATGGAGACCGATTATTTCGGAACCGTATTTTGTGTAAAAGCAGTTTTGCCCATCATGCAACAACAAGGATTTGGACATATTGTAGCCATGAGCTCAGTAGTCGGTCTGAAATCATTTGCTAAGTTTACGGGTTATTCGAGCGTAATGCATGCCATTACAGGGTTCGCAGATGGTCTTCGACAAGAACTAGTGGATACCAATACAAAAGTCACCATCATTCATCCTGCCCTTACTCAGACTAATTTATTAGATCATACCGACGCTAACCGAATGCCAGCACCCTTTAAAGCCATGACACCCATGGCCCCAGAAGAAGTGGCCAGCGCCTTAGTCAAAGGGATGCACCATCGAAAGACGAAAATAATCGTGCCCTTTCAGCCTCGAGTATTACTCTTCCTAAATGCTCTGTCGGTTACCCTTGGTGATCGTTTCGTGCGATTTGTGTCCAACAGGAAAATATCAAGCCTCCTCGGAATGTATAGGGGCAGGCTTTACCATGATCAAAATCGAGCTTGATCATCTCATAGCTAGAGACAATCGGATCAAGCCAAACGTCAAGGGCTCGGAAAGGTTTCTGCATCCTAAGCTCCCTCTTCCTGGCTATCTCTGCAACCATTGCTTGAATTAATCATAATTACCAGCATCGACAATCCCTTGTCTTATGGCTGGACGGGCAAACATGTAATCAAAAAAATAAAATGAAGAAAGCACTTTTTCAAACCACAAACGAAATCTCTCCCTTGATTCTACGCATCATGCTAGGCATCGTAGTATTCCCTCATGGAGCACAAAAGTTATTTGGCTGGTTGGGTGGTCCTGGCTTTGCGCAGACCATGACTTATTTCGTTGATTATCTCGGTCTTCCGGGGCCTATCGGATTTTTAGTGATCATTCTCGAATCATTCGGTGCTGTGTTATTAATATTCGGTCTAGCGACAAGGTTATTGGCAGTCAGCTATGTGATATTGGCGCTGGGTATTATTTTTTCGTCGCATTTAGAACACGGATTTTTCATGAATTGGCTTGGTAATCAATCGGGAGAAGGTTATGAATATTTCCTGCTGTGGATCGGTATCTCTCTCAGCCTGGTGCTTTCCGGTGGAGGTGCATTTTCCTTGGATGGCCGGTTGATTAAATGAAAGACCCGTTACAAGACTAAGATCTAGTTTTCTGAAGTTCGTTGAATTCCATCTGGATCAAACCCGCTCCAGTTTAAATTCGATTTCCTTACTCGAGGGATCATCTACTTCACCAAATCGAAGATATACCTCTGCTCCATCCATCCAATCAACCGTAAAGAGAATCGGTTCAATTAACTTATAAACTTCTTCGGCATTGTACCCGTAGAGAAAAAGCCGACCATGCGAATCGTCCATCGCAATTTCGTGGCCATCGTGGTAGCCGATGTCCGTCTGATCCAGCACCAGACGCAATTTCTCCTCGAGATCATGCAGTGGATCAAGGGAGTTGATGCCGTATTTAAATTCAATCAGGACTAATTGGTTAAAATCTGGATTAGGCAAGCTCACCCTCTGGTGTTTTGATTTTTTTTCGATTAATTTCTCGGTAGGCCAGGAAACCCAAGGTTATGTAACAAATAATCAATGAAATTCTAGTCAACCAAAAACTCAAGTTATAAATATCATCCTTGTATCTCAACTCCACCGTGTGAAAGCCTGCCGGTACAATAATCGATTGAATGAGGTGATTGGTCCGATAAATATCCGATACTAGTTCACCATCCAAATAGATTTCTTGCGCTTCCGGGGCATGAATGTCAGACATCACAAAAAGACCTTCCACACTGGCATCCACATTATAGGTTACTCTATTGGGTGAAAAGTGGATGACCTCCGTAGTGCTGCGTGAGGCCGGGCCAATCGGTCTTGCCAGCGCTCGCTCTACAATGGCTGTTGAACGGGCATCAAATTGTTTTTGGTTTAGCCTTTGCAAGCGCATTTTGGGATCGGTGATGACTTCGGCTTTGTCTACAAAATACCCCCGTGGTCGATTGAATTTATAGCGATAGGTCCTTAGTCCTTGCACCGGATCAATGTGCTCTTCGGAGAGAAAAGTGTGTTGCAATTCACGATCAACGACAATATATTTTATGCACATCATGTCCAACACATTCCAATTCAACTGAGTTCTGTCGTCAAGTTTGTGATGTAAACAATTAGTTACAACTTCGTATGCATTGACACTCATTTGCAAATCAAGCCCTCCCCCAAAGGTTTGCACATGGGCCGGTAAGCCAAAATTAGTCGTTGAAAATGGCAAAACCCGAAAATTGTCTTGATCTGATTGAAGGAGTTTTACCGTTGGACTAGGATCCAAGTAGGTCCTTTGAAACTCTCTTTTACTAATGGTCTTAAACGGGTAGCGTTGGTCCACTAAAATTAAATCAATCACCGCAATCAACAATACAAAAAGGACGAAAGGTCGAAATGGTATTTTACCAAATAGATAAAGCAATATCAAACCCGCACCGATGACAATTAATCCCAGATACCGGTAAATATCCATGAGAAGCATTTCCTTCCGAATTCCCTGTAGAGCAGCCACCATTTTGGTCGTTGCATCTTCTCCGGCCTTGAGATAGTCGGCAGAGCCAGCGTGGATCAGCATGATAATTCCTAGGAGTGCGAATACTCCCAAGACCACGGAGACGGGTTTTGACGTCGATTTAAAATCAAAATCTCGGATCGATTTAATGCCAAAGAGGGCCAAAAGTGGCAGGGTGATGGTTAGCATGGACAAGCTGGTGGAGGGGGTGCGAAAATTCTTAAAGAAGGGAATAAAGGCATAACACAAGTCGTAGAAGAATCCCAGTCTCGTACCCATCGCCCACACGATCATTAAGATGGAGCTGGCAAAAAGTGCCCAAAAAGTAGGGCCACGATACCGGCCAAACCATGCAAAGCACAGCAACATGACCACCAGAATACCTACGTAATAATAGGTGGCATTGAAAGGGCCGGCACCCCAATAAGAACTGACCTGACCATCTTTAAATCCAATAAAATGAGCAGCGGGATACACATCATCCGAAAGGCCTCCCTTAGCTCGAGGTATCATCAGTGTTAAAAGCTCAGAGGCCGGGAAAGACCAACGTTCCACAAACTTCTTGCTCACGCCGGCTCGGCGTTCTGATGCTTCATCACTCAATCGCAAGATTTGCTGACTGCGTACAGATCGACCCGAATTTTTATACGCTATTAAGAATGGTTCTGAAGCTATGAGCAGTGCCAGTAGCCCCCCCACGGCTAGCAAACCAATCCTGCTGATCAACATCCCATATGCTCTCTTTTTGAACAGCGGCCATAGATGGGTCAAACCCAAAAAAAGCATGAGAAAAGCACCGTAAAAGGTTACTTGATAGTGATTTGACCTAAGTTCAAGCGCAAAAGTCAGGGCAAAGAAGAGAAGGTGAATGATTTTCGGCTTCTTAAGAAAAAGGAGCAAACTCCAAAGCACCCAAGGCAGGTGATTCAACGCCTGTATCTTATCGACGTGACCCACGATGATCAATGCCTTACAGTAGGGTGCCAACACAAACAACAGCGCTGCAAAGACGCTCATCATCCTGCTAAAACCCAAGTGTTTCCCAAAGAAAAACATCCCGATGGCCCCCCACAAAAAGAAAACGAAGGGCAAGCTCATGAGCTCAGCCAAAAAAGTCAGGTAAAAATCCAGACTCCACATCGTTCTGGGGATCTTGAAAACATTGGGTATCCCACCCCATGGATTCGGATTCCAGTACGCTATTTCTCCGGTATTGGCTTGGTACTCGTAGGTCAGATTATTGATGACCGGAAAATGAATGTTGTCATTTTCAGGATAGATCTGCTGGTTAAAAACAAAGGATGAAAACAAAAATAGCAGCGCCACTGCCAAGCCCAGGCAACAGAGCAGATCCTTTTGCCAAGCCACTAAATTCAAACGCCAATCCAAGATCCCGGCCGTCTTCTTGCTTGTCACCGATCGGGTCGCTTTTCGCTTTGATTTCCTTTTTTTCTTAGCCATTCCATTTGACTTAATCGAGACACTAAGGTTGTAAAAAGTAACAAATTGGCAGTCGGAGCTGCCATAGCAACCAAAGCCTGACCGTGAAATCCGATCAACCGCGCCCAATGTCCATGCTACAGGACCCCTTAGTTGGGCTCAAACTGCTCGACTGGTCAGGTTTTTAGAGATATCCCCTATCTTGCGCGACAATCGGCTTTCCAAGGAAATTTTTGACCCATGAATCGCATGAGCGTTGACATGCCCCCTCGGATCCTATCTTTATTGTTGTTTTTCTCGTCCTCACTTATATTTCTTCCCGCTTGTGGCGAACAGGGCAAACCGGAGCCGTATCCAGTAGTCACATTACCAGCGGATGCCGATACATCATCACCGGTATGGAAAGGGATTGATCTGACCCCGAAGCCGCCCGTCTTACCCCTGTCTGCGGCCGAACAGCAAGCTACGTTTCAATTGCCTCCCGGCTACCGCATGACACCCGTATTGACCGACCCCCAAATTCAGCAACCTGGTGCCATCACCTTTGATGGCCAGGGCCGACTATTGGTGCTGGAACTGCGTAGCTACATGCTCACCGCCGATGCGGACGACGAATTGCAGCCCATTAGTGTGATCTCAAGGTGGGAAGATCAAGATGGAGATGGCAAATATGAAACAGGAGGGATCTTCGTAGACAGCCTGGTTTTTCCACGCTTCGTCTTACCCTGGGGCCCCAATAGTGTGCTCACCATGGAATCCAACGAAGACGATATTTACCAATTTACCGATACCGACCAAGATGGCATCGCAGACAAAAAGGAGTTTTTCACCGGCGATTTCGGCCGCTCCGGAAATGTCGAACACCAACAAGCCTTTTTGTTCTACGGAATGGATAACTGGTTGTACAGTACGGTCAACGCCTTTCGCATTCGCTGGACCCCCAAGGGAATCTTGAGAGAAAATACGGGTTTCAACCGAGCCCAATGGGGTGTTACGCAAGACAACTATGGTAAACTGTGGTTTCAGGGTGGGGCTTCAGGCATACCATCCTATTTCCAATTCCCGATTTACTACGGCACTTTTAATGTAGACGACCAGTTGGCTCCTGGCTTCAAGGTTCCATGGGGTGCTCCCATGGGTTTGGAAGATTTTCAACCGGGCATGCGGGTAGTCAGAAAGCCCGATGGATCGGTCAATGAGGTCACCGGAGCAGCAGGCAACGATGTCTTCCGCGGTCACCGATTGCCTGCCAATATGGTAGGTCAATATTTCTATGGTGAACCGGTAGCCCGCATTGTTCGCCAAATCAACCCGATCGTTGAGGAGGGAATTACTACCCTGCACAATTACTACCAGGACTACAAGTCAGAATTCATCAAGAGTACCGATCCATTGTTTCGGCCTGTAGACATGGCTACCGCACCGGATGGCACTATGTATATCGCCGACATGTACCATGGCATCATCCAAGAAGGACAGTGGGTCCAGCCCGGCAGCTACCTACGCGCCAAGATCGAACAATACCAACTGGACAAAGTAGTAAGCCTGGGTCGAATCTGGAGGCTTAGTTATGAGGGGATCGAACGAGATCAAACCATCCCCCGCATGGATGAAGCAGAGACACAGGATTTGGTCTCTCACCTATCGCATCCCAATGGCTGGTGGCGTGATATGGCTCAACAGACCTTAGTTTTGCGTGGTGATCAATCCGTGGTTCCCGATTTATTGAAACTCGTGCACCAGGGTGATGAATTAGCACGTATCCATGCCCTCTGGTGTTTGGAGGGTCTGGACACGCTCACGGTGGAGCTGGTTCGAGAATTGATGGCAGACCCCAATCACGAAATAAGGAAAATGGCCATCCGCGCCAGTGAAACACTGTTTAAAGGTGGTGCCACAGAACTGTCCGAAGACTATCTCAGGCTGCTAACCGACCCACATTTTGAAGTGGTCACACAAGCTATGATGACGGTCAATATTTTAGAGCTATCTGAATCGGAAAAATACATCCGAAGAGCCATGCAAGCATACCCACAGCGCAGTGTTCAGGTAGTGGGGAAGGAAATACTAAACCCTAAGGAGCGGCCCGGGTATTTCGCCATTCGCAGTGAGTACTCGGAGGCGGATCAGGCCTTGATTAAAGATGGTGCCCGCATCTATCAAGAATTGTGTTCAACCTGCCACGGCGTTGATGGCGGAGGTATTGCTACCCCTGATGGTCTGATGGCTCCACCACTCATTAACTCGAGTCGCATCATCGACCATCCAGATTATCTAGTACGAGTACTACTCCGCGGCATGGTCGGTCCGATAGCAGGCAAAACGTATTCCGGAGCATTCATGGCTCCAATGGGTGACGAATCCGACCAATGGATTGCAGCGGTGGCCTCTTATGTAAGGACTAACTTAGGCAACGATGCCACGGTGTTGCATGAGCAGCAAGTGGCAACCGTCCGGACTGCAACAGAAGGAGATAAACCCTATACCTATGATCAAATCATGCAGTCTGCCACTCGCGAGTTGACCCCTGCTGATGATTGGACGATCACCGCCAGTCATACAGGCCTGGCCAGGGTAGGCGGCACGGGCCAACCTGCTGCAGCCTTCAGTTTCGAGGGCTGGACCACCGGCATTCCACAAGAAAAAGACATGTGGTTTCAAATTGAAGTCCCGGCTCAAGTTTCTTTCACTGAGTTGAGCTTTCAATCTCGGCCCATCCATCCTCCTCGAGGTAGCAATGAGTTGCCTCGGCAAACAGCACCTCAATCCTATAAAATCGAAGTGTCGACAGATGGCCAAAACTGGAGTGATCCCATCCTAGAGGGTGATTGCCAGGAGTCATTTAATCACCTGGTTTTTCCACCCACCAAGGGAAAATTCCTGAGAATCACACAAACAGCGGCTCCCGGCCACGAAGCACCGTGGCGTATGGAGTCGCTAAAGATCTTTGCCAAGGGCCTCGGTGTGGAAACTTAGAGACCCAAGCTGATCGGTGGTAGCAGCCTCTCACCAACCCAGCACATGGGTTTACCAATGGCCCTCCCTTGGGCTCGCCAGAGGTTCGTGGATAAGCTTTAGCTTTTTGCACTTGGTCACCTCGAGGGTAGGAAAGCCAAACTCCATCATGACCCTCCCGTGCAGCCAATAGATGCCCTTGCCGTGTAGTGGATACCGATCAAGGCTCAAGGGAAAATGAACCGTATCGAAAAAATCGAATTGCGAATCATAAAATGCCCCGAAGCACATGTGCTTACCACCGATTGTCGTGACTGGTTTCTTAATTACAAAGTAACCGATCATGGTGATGGCCTTGCCGGCATGGGTAAGCATCTCTTTGGCCATGACGTGCCCTGGCTGTTCTTCGGCGAGCAAGTCAAAAGGAGACCTTAGCGAGAAACCAAACAATTCGATTTCATCAAAACTCTTTTGTTGCGGAGGGGGATCATCATAGGGCAGCTCACTCAGGTCTGGTCGGGATTGGAACAATGTGGGGACCACTGGGGCATGGGGGTACCGTAACTGGGAAGCCTTGCGCAGCAGGCGTTCTCTCGGCTGCTCCGTGAAGTCGAGCGCTCCGCACCGGATGAGTATCTGCCACTGGCCAGCTGGCAAGGACAACCGGTCCAGGGCATCGCTCAGGCTGTCAAATGGGCCTGCCATTTGGCGAGCGGCTGCAATCCGCTCCACGGTCTTCTTGCGCAGCTGCTTGATGTGCACAAATCCCAGGTAGACTTGATCATTTACGATGCGGGTGAGGTTGTGGCTCTGGTTGAGGCAGGGTGGCAAGACCACCACCCCAGTCTTCTGCAATTCCCGTACGTACACCTCCGTGTCGTAAAATCCGCCAAAATTGTTAATGACAGCGACCAGAAATGCCGCTGGATAATGAGCTTTGAGATAGAGACTCTGCATACTCTCCGCAGCATAACTTGCCGAGTGGGCTTTGCAAAAGGCATACCCACTGAAACTGGAAATCTGGCGCCATACCTCCCCAATCAGACTCTTTGCATGACCCTTCGCAAGGGCCTGTCGATAAAACAAGTGCTTTAGGCGTTGCAAACTGGAAGCTGATTTATGTTTGCCAGTCATCATTCTCCTCAATAAATCTGCCTGATACAAATCAAAATCTGCAAAAGCATGTACGATCTGCATCACATCTTCTTGATATACCATGACGCCATAGGTGTCGTGCAAGGCTTTAAAATGATCGTGCAAGTATCGAAACGGCACCCCAGCCCGCCGATGTATGTAAGCCTGCATCATGCCGCTTTTAGCCACTCCCGGTCTGATGATGGATGCTGCAGCCACCAGGTCAGGGTAATTCCGGCATCGCATTTTGGTGAGCAGCCCCCGCATGGCTGGCGACTCGATGTAGAAGCATCCGATGGCTTGGCCAGATGAGAGCTGCCGGAGGGTGGGTGCATCGCGTTTTATCATGGTCAGGTCATCAATGTCCACCCGCCGACCATACTGCGCCTGGATCGTCCTGACGGCATCTTGGATATGCCCCATGCCCCGCTGACTAAGCAAATCAAACTTGTGAAACCCGATCTGCTCACCGTGATGCATGTTAAAATGGGTAATGGGAAGGCCCTTGGGCATGGCTTGCATCGCACCAGACCGTGCCAGGGGGTCTTTAGCGACGACCAGCCCTCCAGCATGAATCGAAAGATGTTGAGGGAATTTTTGGATGCGTTTGCCGAGTTGGAAAATGGTACTTGCCAATGGATGATGTTTACCTCTGGCCAGGGGCTCCTGGATGATAAGGTCCAATTCTTGCTTGGGCAAGCCCATGACCTTACCCATCTCGCGTACAATTGATCGACCCTTGAACGTCTGATAGGTGGCCAGCAGTGCTACCCGGTCCACACCATACCGATCGATGACGTACCTGGTCACCTCATCTCTATCCGTCCAATTAAAATCGAGATCAAAGTCGGGGGGACGAGGGCGGTAAGGGTTAATAAACCGTTCGAAGTAGAGATTTAACTCCATAGGATCCACGTTGGTTATTCGCAGGCAATAGGCCACCAGCGAATTGGCTCCGCTACCCCGGCCTACATGCGGTAGACCGCGAGATTTGGCATATCGAATGATGTCCCAAACCAGGAGAAAATAGCCGGTGAAATCAAGCTGATGGATCATGGCCAATTCATAGTCAAGTCTGGAAAACAATCCAGGGGCAGCAGCCCGATATCGATGGCGGAGCCCCTGGTAGGCAAGACTGCGCAGCAGATGGCGGTCGGTGATGGCAGCCTTGGTGTACTGCTTGAGATTGGGATCTTCACCACCAAAATAGGACCCAGGACAGCGGTTGATGACATCCATCGTGTTGGCCGTGATGGTAGGGCACTGACGCTTCAATACGGTGAGCTGTGCGCCTTCCATAAATCTCTCCCGTGGATCGGCCAGCTGATGCCGATCAAGGGTGGTGTAGGTCACCCGCTGTTGCATGCAGCGAAGAAAACGGTGGGTCAGATGATCCTTCTCAGAGCCGAACGTCACCGGTAGCCACCAAATGACCCGGCCTGAGGGCAGCTGGCGCAATACAGCTCGACCCAGATTCCAGGGTCGTACACCATAATATTCATGTGGATGCAGCTTCTCCATGGGTACGTCCCGGGCAAGTGGATAGAGCGCAAAAATGGAGGGGTGAAATGGACACCGGTGGGGGAGCGGTTTACCGTAGACCAGATGGTCAGTGAGCAATCGATTCAAGAAGTACCAACCTTCTCCATTGCGGGCGAGTCCGATATAGATGAGTTGGCTCCCAAGTCGAAACTCGATGCCGAGCAATGGTTGGATTTCGTAGGCCAAGCACAGGTTGCAAAATTCTACTGCGCAAGAGGTGTTGTTGATATCGGTCAACGCCAGGTGCTTTACGCCGTGTTCGGCCGCCTGAACCACCAGCTCCTTAGGGCTAAGCATACCGTATTTTAAACTAAAGTAAGTATGACAGTTTAGATACATGATGGGCAATGACGAATATTTCGACCACAGTACGGCGAAAAAACCAACGCACCTCGGTAGCTCCGAGCATTATTTAACCTTCCCCAGAAGTCAATACCTATGGGGATTGTACGACCCCGATAACTTGCATGACGACTGATGAGAACGACAAAATAATGACATTAGACGATTTTTCGTCTTTTTTATGTCGATTTTTTAGTCTTTTCGTAGAAAATGCTTTATCTTGGATGTCCGGCGATTTATTAAACCCAATCAAATGACAATACTCAATGATCGACAAGTGCAAAACCGACTATCCGAACTGATATTACAAGCTGCCTTCAAGGTGCACAAAGCGCTAGGGCCAGGGCTGCTTGAGAGTGCCTACAGCTATTGTCTTTTTCACGAACTCAAGAAGATGGGCCTCCAGGTAGAACGGGGATTGGAGATGTCGCTCAAGTACCAGGAGACCACCACCGATCTCAAGTATCAGATCGATCTCATTGTGGAGCGAAAGATCGTGCTATTGAGTAAGAGCGTCGACAGCCTGACTGATTTGCATTCAGCAGAACTTCAAACGCTCTTGATGGTGGCCGATTGCGGCATGGGATTCCTACTGAATTTCAATGTGCGCACGCTCAAAAACGGGGTACGAAGAATCATCAATAGATCTGAAAACAACTGCAATTTGGCAGTCTCATAGCCATCTAAATCATATGCCTATGCTAGCCGAAAATCTTAAATATCTACGCAAGAAAAAACAGATTTCACAACAACAATTGGCAGGGGTCTTGGCCATCCCACGTACCACGCTGGGAGATTACGAGCGCGGCCATACGGAGCCTAATGTGAAGACCATCGTTGAAATGGCTGCTTATTTTGACGTGGACATTGATGCTTTACTGACTAAAAAGATGAGCCATCAAGATTTGGAGATTATCCGCCAAAAGGATTTTCGAGTATTGGCCATCTCAGTCGATGCCAGCAATAAGCAGAATATTGAGTTCGTAGCTGCCAAGGCACAGGCCGGTTATTTGCAGAGTTACCAAGATCCAGAGTATATCCAAGAGCTGCCAAAACTGTATTTTCCCAGCATTCCGGAAGGCACCTACCGCGCTTTCGAAATCCAGGGAGAATCCATGCTGCCCCTGCACTCGGGTTCTGTGGTGATCTGTTCATACATCGAGTCGTTAGATCACTTAAAAAATGAACGCACTTACGTGATCGCTACGCATCTGGATGGCATTGTTTATAAACGGATCTTGAAGAATCCAGATGGACATTCATTGACGGCCATCTCCGACAATCCCAGCTACCCTCCGTATCGCATTGACTACCGCGACATTGCTGAAATGTGGTCCTATTATGCGCACATTAGTTTTACAGATACCAGGCAAGCGCTCGATGATGCCATTGATGAGAAATTATCGGATATTCAGGAAAAGGTTACCTACATCAAGGAGCACTTAAGTTAGTGCATAAGCTACTACTTTGCATCCACATTTGATGCTGGATTGATATCTTTCTGCCAGCTGCCTCTGATGGGCACCTCCCAAATTACTAGTAAATAAGCTGAAGCCAAATTGCTCAGACAAACGAAAAAATATTTCTTAACCAACAAAAATTATTTGAAATGTCTTGCTTGGAAAATGCAACAGAATTACAAACGATGATGGGCCAAGGCCAGATGATGGAAGCTTTTGAGAAATTCTATGCCGATGATGTCGTGATCGTCGAGGCCAATGGCGAGGTCCGTGAAGGTAAGGACGCACAAAGACAGGCAATTAAGGAATGGGTAGCAAATGTCGAAGAAATGCACGGTGGTGGTGTAGGTGCCATTACCAGCAACGAAGATGCCGGAATCTCATGTGTTGAAACTTGGACCGATCTGACCATGAAAGGCGGCAACCGGATGAAAATGGAGGAAGTGGCCGTACAAAAATGGCAGGATGGCAAAATTGTACACGAAAGATTCTATTACAATCTTCCCGGAATGTAGTTAAATAACTTTTTGCAGAAACGGTGCCGGCAATCATCCAATGATTGACCGGCATTTATTTTTTCTGCCCCACTCGATACAACTTCCAACCCCGCTCAAAATCTTGTACAATGGTGGTATGATATTGCTCCATCAGCATCCTCCAATTGATCATCGGGTTTTCAAATGCCCATTGCACCCGAAATGCGTCTTCATTAAACAAGACTAAACTGCCTATCTCATAGGCGGTCAGTCGCTCTTCCCATAGGTTACTGATTGCCATCGGACATCCGTAAGTCTGCAGGGCCTGATCGATTACGAAAGTATAGAGGCGCGCAGGTAGATGGGCACACACTTGATTCGCAATCTCTTTTTCAAAGCGCTGTTGATCCATCATCGGTTTGAGCTCCTTGACACACCAAATACATTGGAGGGCGATCACCAACATTAGACAACCGCGCCGGATCAATCGATGGCGTCGTTGGGTTAGCCACCGACATAGGGGTTCCATGGTCAGCACCAAAACAAGTGGTACCAGTGGCATTAAATAACGACTGTTCTGCTCCGGAATTCCACTGATAAATACCAGATAAATTAATCCTACCCCCATCACCGTGCGGTCCCGCTCAAGCCACTTCCTCTTCGTCATCAAGAGCGGTAGGGACCACCACAGATATTTCAGGTGAAAAATTCCCAACCCATAGTAAATCACATTGGGAAACACATTGGTAACCACGCCATTGTCGGTGTGAAATTCTGGAGAGATGTAGTTATTAAGGCTCCACCGCATTAGTAAATCATGATTCGTAAGGCCCCAAGAGTAATCCAATTTCAACCAGAGATTCGGCAAAGCCACCAAAAACGCCGTCCCCAATAATTTGAGGACCACCCGGGCAGTAAGCCTCGACCTCATTCGATACATCCAAAGCAATATAAGTGGAGCAATAATCACAATCACCGCATATCTGGTGCCCACGGCCGCCACAGCACTGGCCACGAACATTGCGCTTGGACCTTGGGACTTAGCTCCTTGAATGTCCATCAAATAGTAAAAGATGGCCATGACTAAGAACAGCAACATCGTCGCCTCCGACATAACCGCTACACCGCTCCTCAGCAAACTGGGAATGAAACACAATAAGAGGCCTAAAAAGAGACCGAGTTCCGATCGCCAATCCGCTAATTGGAATTTGCCCAATCGCAGGATGAAAAAAATAATCATACACAGGGCAATACACGATGCACCTTGCATGGCCAGACTAACGCTCTTCACTGGTATACTAATTATCGCGCCGAGCAAGGGATAGTTTACTGGCCAAAAGAAAGGGCCTGGAAACTCGCCACCCAGGAAGTAGTTTTTGATCGCGATGGCATAGCGTAAATACTCGTGAGCATCCTGCCCATAGAGTCCATTAAAGTCCAATCCATATCTTACCACTAAGAATATGCCCAACGGAATAAAATAGATAATATGTCTTAACGACCCTTTATACATATCCAGGGAAAGGGTGATGCTGAATGGTTCCATAGCTGACTAAATCTCACCCAAATCGAAGTTGGATCGTAGAGCCATTTGGTGTCAAACCTGTTGAGGTCACTTCTACAATGATGATGGTAGTGATCCACCATGTTTGATCGCATCGAGTCATAATATGCTTGGGAGCGAGCTTTTGCCCGTACAGCTTCTTCTCGATTTTTATAGACTGGACTATCTACGATATGAATCTCCCCATGCGTATCAAGTTTCTCACCAAGCCGATCCACCAACATTTGCAAATCGGGAAAATATTGAATCACACTTGCCAGCAAGATCATCTGAAATCTCTCTCCTGGTAGTATTGAGTCCTCCATGATATCACCCTGCACGAATCGGACCCGAGGAAACAATCTTCGGCCCTGCTCCAACTCCTGGTGCTGCACATCGACGGCGACCACTGCTGTTTCATTTGATAAAAAGTTGGCCAACCAGCCATTCCCGCATCCCAAATCCAAGAGGCTTTTTATGCGGTGATCCCTCACATATTGACGCAGCCGTTGGGCAGAATGTAATCGAATTTTCCACTCTCGATAGTGTGGATGCGTTGGAAATATTTGCGGCAGATTCTTCACCACTTCGTCGCCATAGAGTCTGTGCTCTTGTTGACGACAAGCCAAGTAAATCTCTTCGAATCCCTCCTTCTTCATTTTTAATTGCCAATAATTCTATGCCACGACATGGCCATTCTCGACAAAGTTACTTTGATTAAATACTTGGTAGCAGCCCTCCATTCGAATTGATTTTTCAACTGCTCATTTAATTTCACAGAATTTGTAATCCATCGCACCGCATGGTGGTAATATTTCCTCGGATAGGTGCGGGGGTACTCCAAATCTCGATCGGTAGTTTGAGGCCAAGGACCCGGAGTGATTAATTTTTCTTCCACCTCCTCGTACAATTTAGTCCCCTTAATCGGATAAGAAACCGTTATGGTAAAGTGATCTGGTGAAGATTGTTTTAGATGTGCTAACGTCTCCTTGACATCTCTTTCAGTCTCTCCCGGATAACCCAGCATGATGAAAGTGCCAGCTTCCATTCCCTTTGCTCGGGCCGCCAATATCATATCCCGTACTTTTTCCTTCTTCACCCGACGATCCATCAGATCCAAGATTCTCTGTGAGCCACTCTCTGCACCAATCCAGACCCGGAAACAGCCCATCCGCGCCAAAGTGTCAAGCACCTCGTGATTCAGACGATCGGCTCGGGTAATGCACTCAAACTCAATTTGGACATTTTCTTCTTGTAAGGCCTTTTCAAAAGCATTTAACCATTGATGGCTGACGGTAAAAACATCATCGACAAACCAAAGCCGATGTACTTCATAGCTATTGCGCAAGGCTCGAATTTCCTCAACCACATGTTTGGGAGATCTCCGTCGATAGCTCTGACCATAAACCGCCGTACTACACCAACGGCAAGTATAGGGACAGCCCCGCTGCGTAGAAATCGAGATCGATCGATGGCCGTGGTGTTGTTTCCATACATTGAGATAAAGCGATAGGTCAATTTTATCCCGGGCCGGAGCTGGTAATTCATCCAGTACTTTGAGTTTGGCTCTCGGTTGGGTTTTAAAGATCGATCCATCTTCAAGTTTGAAAGCGAGCCCATCAATCTGGGTGAAATTCGTTGGTTGACCGCGAATCGCTTGCACCAAAGCGAGCATCGTCACTTCGCCTTCACCGATGACACAGAAATCAATCCCGGCATTCAAGTAATTTTCCACATTGTAGGTGACATCTGGACCTCCCAGAATAATGGTCACCTCCGGAATGTTGCTGTCCACCCATTCGATCAGCTCTAGTAAGGTAACTTTAGTGACCAGGTTGGCATACATGGCCAATACGCTCGGTTTGATTTGCTGTACTTTGGATTGCCACTCACTTCTGGATAGGAAGGTCGAATCAAGCACTTCACAGGGCACCTCATGTTTCTCTAGCCACGCCGCCACCGAGAGGATGCCCAGCGGTGGGTACGGTTTCATGATCCGCTTCTCTTTAGGGTCTTCCTCCAAAAAATAGGCGTGCGAAAGCAATACGTTCATCCGACCTGCAAATTATTTCTTTTGGGGAATAAAGCAGCAGGACCCGCCCATTTATAGCCCTTTT
The DNA here is from genome assembly GCA_965223215.1 of Saprospiraceae bacterium. Lineage (GTDB taxonomy): Bacteria > Bacteroidota > Bacteroidia > Chitinophagales > Saprospiraceae > JABDMH01. The sequence goes on from CBDCVZ010000010.1 coordinate 4,457,535, forward strand.
ATGAATCGGTCAAAGGCGAATGACTTTGCTTAAATAAGCCTGTTGATCAACGGTGATCTTCGCCAAATAGATCCCGGTAGCGAGGTCATAGACATCGACCGCATGATTAACCACTATCTTTTGTCTGACGAGCACGCCTGACAAATCGTAGAATTCAATGGTGGGCCCGATCTCCAGATTGGGGTCTGCTACCAATACCCGCAACAGCCCCTCGGTGGGATTTGGGAAAATTCGCACACGATTTCCCAGGGAGACTTCCAAAATCGCCGTGGTCATTTCCACTGTGACTGTGTCGCTAATGGCCACACAACCGTTGGAATCAGTCACCCGAAGTACATATTTACCAGCAGCAATGTCGGTCAAATCTTCCTCGACACCTACCACGGCTTCATCTTTGGTCCACTCAAAAGTAAAGGACCCTGAACCACCCGTCACGGTACTCATAATTGAGCCACTCGATCCGTCCGCATCGCCCTTCACTGAATCGATAACAATGTCGATGGCGGCAGCTTCAACGAGGGTATCAACCAGTGTTGCCACACAAGCGTTGCTCGAGTCGAATGCGAAAGCTTCGTACACCCCGGCAGGAAGATTCTCAGCTCCTTGGCCGAGGGATATGGGCTGACCCATCACCTCTAATCGAACTCTGTCACTTCCTCCCTGGATGATATAGATAATGGATCCCGTAGAATCTCCAGCACATAAAATTTGGGTTTGCTCTGATGTCAGGGATAAGGTACAATCGACGCCACTCACCGCGACGGAATCAGTTGCGGTACATCCATTTCCATCCGTCACCGTCACTGAATAGTTGCCCGGTGCCAGCTGATCGATCGCAGCATCCATGCTACCGTTACTCCATAGATAGCTGTAGTTGCCATCACCCCCGGTGGCCATCACTGCCGCGGTGCCATCATCACTTGCCACTCCAGTCAGATTGGTCGCAGATATGACCAAACCAATGGAATCAGGGGCACCAATGGTGGCCATGGCATCAGCCACGCACGCATTTTCATCCGTTACTACCACCTGATAGGTTCCCGCGGCCAAATCGGTTGGATCTTCATTAGTTCCGGCACCGTTGTCCCACATAAAAGACTTAGCTCCGGTACCACCCTCCACCGTAATGTCAATACTACCATCTTGACCATCAAAACATGAGACATCCGTCGTTCCATCAACATTGACGCTGAGGGCCGCGGGCTCACTGATGACCACCGACCCATTCACAGTACATCCCTGACCATCTTCTGCGATGAAGGTATAGGTGCCGGCAGCGAGTTGTGATATGGTGGCACCGGTCATATTATTTGACCAGGTAATCTCCACTGGATCCACTCCTCCGGCCACATTGGCGGTTGCCACTCCATCGGCTGCACCTTGGCAACTTATGTCGGTCCCAACCCCAGCCGCGGAGAGGTTGCAATCTATCACACTAAAACAATCGGCACAGTCCCATTCGGTGCTGTCGCAACCAGGACCGTGGTATACTTTGACATCGTAATCTCCGATGGGCGCGTTGGCTGGCGTTGCCAACGTACCTGTAAGGCTGGTCTCGTTGTCAACCTCCACCTCCGTCAAATTATAAGTCGTATTTCCATTGGTGAACTCCACGCAGGTGGTTGTCCCTTGCATAAAATTCGTGTTCGTGCCCGTGATGGTAATTGTGAAGGAAGCATCAGGCATTCCTACCTCTGGTTCGACTGTAATTTGGCCCTGGGTCGAAGCTAAGCCAACGAAAAGCAGTAACAGACCTATGGCAAATCGCATCGTTCAAACTTTTTGATATATGACAAGTTATGATCTTCGAAAGTAATATACTAATGATGGTCTACTTATCACAAAAAGAATGACTTCCTGCAGACATCGTCTAGAAAAAACAGCCCAAAATTGTAACCTTTACTTCTGCAGTGCTTTGGTGATCTCCCGGAGAAATACCTCTTTCTTTTCAGATTCATGAGGCAGCAAACGTATTTGAATCAGGGCCTCTTCGCTGCGTCCCAAAGCATTTAAACAATAGGCTAGATTGAAGATGGCTTCTTCAAACCGGGGATTGATGCTCAATGCCAGGTAAAGGTATTGCAAAGCTTCCTGGTAAGCTCCTTCGCTCACTAGTACCGTGGCAATGTTGTTGACAATGTGAAAATTATATGGATTTTCAGCATGGGCACGATGGAAGGCTGCTAGTGCTGGCTCTGTTTTTTGCATACTGTAATAGGCGATGCCCTCGTAAAATGAAATCGGCACCGCTGAGGGATCCAGTCGGTGCCATGGATTACTTGCTTCTGCAGCCAGGGCAACCACCTGAGACCATTCTTGCTTGGCACGAGCAGCAAATAAATCCCGAGTCTTCATTTCTCCATAATATCGATGCACGCCAATAAAAGAAGCAAAAGCCAATCCCGAGGCTAGTGAAAACAGCAGAAATCTATGGACCACTGTACCCAGTTCAAGCTCAGGACCCTGCAAATGCTTTCTGGCCAGGGCAAGGAAGAGACCCAATAAGACGAGAAATGAAATTCTTTCCTTCGGAAAATCAAGCAATGAGCTAATGGTAAAGGTCAGTAAGCCGGCAGCCAACAGGTATCGCTGCCAGGCAAATTTCTGTTTGGGGTGTCTGATGAGCTGAACGAGGGGATAGGCAAGGAGGGTCACATAAAGTAAAAAACCAGCCATTCCAAGTTCTGACCAAAGTTCAAGAAAGTCATTGTGCGCCCGCGTGAAAATGACGTCTTGATCTTGCAGCCGGTAGGCACCTTCCACACCAAATCTTGGAAACTCAAGCTTCCAATTACCGGCCCCCACCCCCAGCCAGGGATGATCGTGAAGTAGCCCCTGGGTTTTGTACCAGACAAAGCGTCGTTCTCCTGAGGTTCCGGATTCAAAGTAGGCGGTGGGGTTCAAGCGTTGAAGCAAATCGGGACCGGCCAAGGTGAAGAATGATAACAATCCAACGAGCAGCGCTCCTGCACCGACCCATACCGTTTGCCTTCGCACATTTTTAAACACCTGACGATGATGATAAAAATATGGGAGCATTAAACACATGACGACAAAAACCGCCAGATACATGGCACGACTTTGCAGAATCACGATCATCAAGATTTGACATCCGATCAGGGCCAATACCCATTTTTTGATCTTCCCGGGAGATTGATAACCGATCAGATTAAGGGGTAGTAGCAAAGTCAAATAGGCAGAAATGAGTGATTTGTGTCCGAACAGCACCTTGAGTGAGTACAATGCATCGTTTGAAAACCCGGATTCTGTTACCAGGGTAAGGAGTTTGATGGTCACCAATACTAAGATCACGAATGTCGTCACGGCGCTGACTGTGCCGACAAATCGAATTTTTTCGCCTCTGTCCTTTCTAAATATGGCCGATGCCAACAAGAAAGTACTCAAGGGAATCAGCCATTTGAAAGCATAAAAGGTCGCCTCCGATTTTTGTGCCGCCCAGAGTATGGAGGCAAAATTCAGGCCGGTAAAAAGGCCAAGCAGGACTTCCGGAAGGCCGACCATGAACGGTTTGAATTTAGTAGCTTGCCAGAGCATACCCAGGCAAAAGATGGCTAATCCGACAGAAGAAAAAACAAAACGGCTGTGATGAAAATAATCGAGCAGCGCAGGACTGTATACCAGGGGGGTCAGGAGCAAGACAAAGATTATGAAAGTCTTTTCCGCTCGTTTTATTTGTGCCTGCTTCATCTAATCCCAATACCTGCTTTAGACAGAAATGTGTAAATTAACTAAAATCAGAACACACCGATTTCCCCAAAACGAGCTGACATGTTAGCAAAAAATGAGAGCGCCTCAAACTTGGGAGTACGACTATCTCCCCTTGCTAAAAAAATAGTGCTCACCTTGCTTTACCATGAAGTCTTTTCTCATCCAATGACCCTGGGTGAGATACAGCAACGTACCAATGCTGAGAATTTATCCCCGGCCTTGGTCAAGGATGCAGTAGAAGAGTTGGTAAACCGAGGTCTGGTGCTAAAAATGGACGGCTACTATATGACTAAGCGACGACCGGATTGGATCAGAACCCGGGAAGCTGCCACCGCACAATGCCATCGCGTGGAAGCTAAGGCGCTGCGACGAGCACGATTGATTTCAAAATTTCCCTTCGTAAGGGCTGTGTTTTTTAGCGGCACCTTTGCGAAAGGCTTAATGCTCCCATCAGGTGATGTTGATTTTTTTATCATCACTTCCAGCAACCGCCTGTGGTTGGCACGAACACTCCTTATCCTGTTTAAGAAGATATTTTTGCTCAATTCGCGAAAGTATTTTTGTGTGAATTACTTCGTTGATGAGCAGCACTTATTGATTGAAGAAAAAAATCTATTTACGGCGACCGAAATCACCACCTTGCGACCTGTCTATGGCAAGAAACTCTATGCCAAATTCTGCCAGCAGAATACCTGGGTGTTAAAATACTATCCCAATTTTGAAAGTCGCATTCGGCATGCACGAGAGCTTAAACCAAATGCCCTCAAACGCCAATTGGAAAAAATTCTGGCCGCAGATATCGGAGAAAAATTGGACCATTTCTTTTATCGGAAAACGCTGAAGTTTTGGAGACGGAAATTTGATTGGATGGATGAGGCAACCTTTCAGATTGCCTTGAAATCAAAATCATATCTTTCCAAGCATCATCCTAACAATTTTCAAAAAAGGGTTCTAAAAAAATTTCACTTTGCAATTGAAGAGTTTGAAAAACTTCATGGCGTCAGAATCCGACTACTTGATGTGGCATGAGAATATTACTCGCCAACGCTTACTTCTATCGGTTTGATCAAAAGCAATGGAAGACCAAGCAGCCCTATCCACCCCTAGGTACACTATATGCTGCGGCTCAACTAATGCGCGATGGTCACGAAGTGACCTTTATTGATAATTGTCTTGAGCACAGTATTGAGCGTACCTGCCAAGCCCTGGTTACCCATCGACCAGATGTATTTGTGATCTACGAAGATGGATTTAATTACTTGACCAAGATGTGCTTGACCGCCATGCGAGATGCTGCCTTGCACATGGTGCAGGCTGCTGCTAAGCTCAATATCAAAGTCGTGTGCTGTAGTTCCGATGCCACGGATCAATGCGAGATGTATCTAGATTCCGGTGTGGATTATGTCATCATGGGTGAGGGGGAAATCACCTTGTGCGAATTAATAAATCTCTTTGACCAGCCGGATCATCGGTCTCAAATTTCTGGTATTGCCTACCGAGACGGTGCCGGTATTCATAAAAATGCCAGGCGGCCAGTGGTGCGAGATCTTGACACTTTAGCAGATCCCGCCTGGGAATTGGTTGATTTCGAAAAATATCGAAATATTTGGCTGGAGGGACAAGGGTATTTTTCGCTTAATATTGCGACCACTCGCGGATGTCCCTTCAAATGTAATTGGTGTGCAAAACCCATTTACGGCAATCGCTACAACAGCCGATCACCCGAGCGAGTAGTTGCAGAAATTCAAAGGCTTATCGAGCAAACGGGGGTGCAGCATTTTTGGGTCTGTGATGATATCTTCGGCCTCAAGCCCGGATGGGTGCGCTCCTTTAGCAAGCTAGTGCAGGAAAAGAATTTGCAGTTTGCTTTCAAGATTCAATCTCGGGTAGATTTGCTTTTACAAGATTCGACGATTGATGATTTGGTGCGCGCCGGGGTGCAAACCGTTTGGGTGGGTGCCGAGTCCGGTTCGCAAAAAATTCTAGATGCGATGGACAAGGGAACCACTGTGGAGCAAATACACGAAGCCACCCGGTTGCTAAAAAAACATCAGGTGTCGGTCGGCTTTTTTCTACAGTTTGGCTATTTAGGTGAGACCAAAGCGGATATCGAAAAGACGATTGAGATGCTACTCACTTTGATGCCCGAAGACATCGGAGTATCAGTATCGTATCCGCTGCCCGGAACAATATTCTACGAAAGGGTAGTTGACCAGATGCGAGACAAACAAAACTGGGTCGATAGCGATGACCTGGCCATGATGTATCGAGGCACTTTCAGTCAAGCATATTACCGAAGGTTGCATCGCTATGTGCACAAGGTCTTCCGTACCAAGCAAATTTTGCAAAAGATCAATCGATTGGATAAATGGTTAACTCATCCGCAAATATTTATGCTGGGGTATTACTGGCCTGCCTCCATGGTCGATCGCATTCTTCTCGAAAGACTTGAAGCGCCTGCGCCATGAGTACGACCGGTTTTGAAGCCCTCTCCCAAAATTATGACGCGCTCTTTAGTCATTCTCCCATTGGGCGACTACAACGCACCATGGTCTGGAATTATCTGAATGGATTAGACCTCAGGTACAAATCGGTCCTTGATATCGGATGTGGCACTGGTGAAGATGTCTCTTACTTTCAGAGCAAGCACTGCCATATTCAGGCCTTTGATCCGGCGCTGGCCATGGTAGAAAAAACCAAAAGCAAGTTGAGTCCCGATACGCACAACGCATCGGGGGTTAAGATTTGGCAAGATAGTGTCGGTAGCTGGCTGCAGAAACAACCCGATCTGCAACCCTACGATTTAATTTTCTCAAATTTCGGCGCCCTCAACCTGATTTCTCCAGTTGATCTCAGACAGTTTGCTCGGTATTTATCAATTAATTTGCGTCAGGGCGCTGACGTCATTCTGGTGCTGATGCCGCCAACTTGTGTTTGGGAGACCGTATATTTTCTGGCCAAGGGATCAGTCAGAAAAGCATTCAGACGCCGACGATCTCCGCTTCCGGTCAAGATCGGTGGTGCCCGGCTAAATACGTGGTATCACCATCCAAAATATGTGCGTACATTGTTTTGTGATTTGCAAATCATAAACATCCGTCCAGTCGGCATCGCAATTCCACCATCTTATTTGGATTCACTATTTATAAACCGAAATAAATGGCTTAAACAATTGGCGCGATGGGAGCATTTCATCGCCAAAAAGTCCCTTTTTGCCGCAATATCAGACCATTTTCTCATTCATCTCAGAAAAAATCATCCATCAGAGTGATAAGTATCACTATGCTATCGTGTTTGTAAGCAAAATTGTGGAACTTTTTTCCGTAAGTTTGCAGCAAAATCAAAATCTATTTCAATTATGACGCTTAAGAGATTGCCCTTGGCCATACTAGTACTGGCCTTAGCGCTCGGTTCCTGTGTAAGTAAGAAGAAATTTACTGCCCTCGAAGATGAAAAGAATAGCCTTACTTCTTCTCTCGAGAATCTCGAAAAGAAAGTAGAGATGTTAGAGGCGGATAAGAACACCATCGCTTCTGAGAAAGAAGAACTGACTAAGAAGGTGGGAATGATGGAGACTCAAATGAAAGAGACAGAGTCCAAAGTTGCAGAGGTGAACAAGTCGGTAGAGGACAAGCAAGCTCAGATCAATGACTTGCGCAGTGAAATCCAAAGCGCTTTTTCAGATGTGGAGAATGCTGTTTCCGCAAGCGGTCAGAGAATCACCGAGCTGGAAGACATGCTTTATCTCGACATGGAGAATCCGATTAATTTCTCTACAGGATCAGCAAACCTAAACAAGGAAGACAACGAGACGTTGGAAGAATTGGCCGGGATGCTTAAGGAAAGTCCCAATCTCAATCTTATCATTGAAGGGCACACCGATGACCGACCCATCAATACAGCTCGCTATCAGGACAACTGGGATCTCAGTGTAGCTCGATCGGTGGCAATCGTGAGGAAGTTGGTTGATATGGGCGTTGATCCAAAGCAGCTCACGGCAGCCGGTAAAGGAGAATACCATCCAAAAGTTACGGATGATCCTACTTCTACTGAGACTCGATCGGCAAACCGTAGATCTGAAGTCATCTTAGTACCACAAATTGGTCGCTTGTACCAGTTAAATAAGAATTCCGGATCATAGGAAAATTCGTCATCAAAGAAATCAAGTCGTTGTCTGTGTAGGCAACGACTTTTTTATTGCCCGTCATTGGGGAAATAGATCACCCCTCCCCATTCAGTACCTGTTCTCTCAGCTCCTCCACGATGAAAAAACCATCTTCTCCTTTGTCTTGATAAAGGGGCATGAGAATCAGGCCATCGAAAGGCATACTGATCGGTCCGTTCTTGTCCTGGGCGATGATGGTGCCTTCGGTGACGGCTTGAAAATTGTGAAAGCCCGGCAACATCCTGAAAGCATCGTCTCGCTTGATTCGATGTACATACCGGAAAGCTGCTACCTTGGGTAGGCCCCGCGCATAGGTCACCAATAATTCATCGTGCCGATTGACCACATGATCGGCTGAGACGCAGCCAATGGTTCGCATGCAATTGATCACCGCAGCAATGCATCGATTCACGGATAGTGGATCGTCATGCTGACCTCCCTCAAAGACCACACCGTTGAGCCCGCGCTCCTCATATCGATCGGTAAAATACCTGATGAGGGTTCCCTCCAGGCGACTTACTAAACCTGTGATAACGGGTGCGTGCATTTCCCTACCCAGCCGGATGCTCTCCCTGTCTGAGGTCGGTAGGCAAAATATGCCTCCTTCAGCGGTAGTGGTATGTAGGTCAAGTATGGTGATTTGGTTATTGTGCCAAGATCGAATTTCACCATCAATCAGCCTCCTCAATTGTACCATTTGTCGATGTTCGACCGATTCTCGTATGGATGGTGCAGGATTGCTTTTCCAGATTCGATTCATGTCCAGATCAATAAATCTGGTACGCGCCTTTAAAGCCGGCAGATTTCCTGAGAGAAAGACTAGACTGCCATAAAACCTAAAATCGGGGTTGGTGATGGGTTCTACCTCGAGCATTTTGATGAGCAGGCTCAGTGCTTCCACACCTGCCCACTCGTTGCCGTGTAGACCTGCCACACAAATCAGGAGCGGTCCGGGACGGTTCTCCGTATAGGTACCGATGATTCTTTGCACCGTCATGGCCGACAAAAATAGAAATTGTCCTCAGGTCTTCCAGGGTAGTTTACCAACGATCGCTTTCTGGAAGGGTGTTAAGCCCTTACAAGAGCATAAAATCACCTGTCTGGGCAGTATCTGATCATCATTGAAATCAATTGGCTTGCCCAAGCGTTAGGATAATGCTAACTTAATCACATGCGAGTACTGCTGCCCATTGTCTTTCTATTCCCGATCCTCATCCAGGCGCAGGTGATCACTGTATCTGACGAGTTGAATCTGCGATCAGAATACGTCTATGACCTACTGGGTAGAATTGGTGAAAGCATCATGGTCATTCGCGATGGGATTAACGAATTTGACATCCAGGCCTATAATGATGAAATGTCGATGAGCTGGGAGGTTGAGGAGCGCCTCGACAGCCGCAAAGCCAAGATCATTGACGTCATAGCCCATGACCAGACTTTTAATGTCATCTATTCGGTTGATCATAAAGACACTTTATTCATCAAATCCCGAGAATATGATGAGAAAGTGAAGGTGGTTCATGAAGACACTTTGCGGGTCATGAAGCGCGGCCTTATTCGACCAAAATTTAGATACGTCAAGTCTGAAGATGAGCAGATTTTTCTGATGACGGAGATCGAAAATGAGAAAATCGTCTCGGCCTTTGCCTTTGATATGCGCACCCGTGAAGTGCTTTGGGAGAGCCAATTTGAGTTTCCAAACATTCAGTTTCGTGAAGATTATCGCAAGACCATCGTATCGAATGATGGGACCATGTTCCTCATTTTTGAAAAGAATAACGTCCGGTACAGGAAAGATCGACACAGTTTGGAAATCTTTCGTTTTGACAAGATCTTGCGACACTTCACGCAATTGTCCATTCCGCTACCAGAATTTACCACCTACGATGCCCAATTTATTTACGATAACTTGAATGAAAATATCCTCCTGATCGGACTGTATTCCGACAGCAATGCCGGCACCACCGATGGCATTTACTACATCAAAGTTGGCATCAATGACTTCAGCAGATATCAGCTTTCCACACTTGACTATAATGAGGAGCTGGTCGCTGATTTTCATGGAAAATATAATCCCAAAAAGGAAAGTCTACAAAATCTGGAAATTCAGGACGCCATACTACGCCAAGACGGTGGCGTTTTACTACTGGCAGAAGAGAATAAAGAATACGAACGACTCTCGTATGGCTCGCGCAGGGATTTTTACGGCAGTGGTCGCTTTTCAGTGGATTACTACTACGAAGACTTGGTTTTGATCTCGATCCATCCGTCCGGTGATTCTCATTGGCAAAAAGTATTGCCAAAACGCCAATATTCCAATGATGATCAAGCGGCTTACTCCTCGTACTTCCTGTTTCAAAATCCATCCTACCTCCGCATACTTTACAATGACGAAATCCGCAATGAGAACACGGTCAGCGAGTACATCCTCAATGGTGCTGGCGATATTACTCGACGCAGTCTGATGAGTACGGATAATGTCAAGCTTAAACTACAGATCAAAAACGCCTTGCAAATCGGTCCTGCCGAACTACTGATTCCCAGTGTGCGGGGTAAGCGATTAAAATTGGTCAAGCTAAAATACTAGTGTTGGATTTTGCTTAAGAAATGGTAAAAGATTGAGATAATACTTGCTCTTTGCCCTCACTCACCGTCAGTCGGTAGCTGCCTTTATCCAAGGCGTCGGGATTGATATGGATCTCACCATTCCGAAAGATTACCCGTAGTGGAGTCAATTCGCCATTACTCCGGTACAACTGGATCGAGGGGTAGATCGGTCGCTTTTTGAAAAAATACATGCGCTTTGGATTTAATTTGTATCATAAAGATAAACATCTTTTTAAATATTAAATTAAATCATAATGTGTATATAGAATTTATGGATGTATTCGTGTATTTATTTATGGAATTGAATTTCCCCTAATCTTGGCACAAGATTCTCCTACCTGCTAAATCATCTAAATATTGACGAGGAGTATCTCCCCCAGATGGGCCTAGTCGCAGGCTAAACTATTTCTTCCAATTCACTTCCACCGTCGGTTGGTTGGCAAAAAGTTTTGCTTGGGCTCTGGCGAAGTTGAGAAAGTCAACCTCTTCAAAAATGGTGCGAGGGCCCTTCACCCAGGCAGCGAGAAACCGGTAAGATACTTTCTTATCGATGGGGGTTGCTAGGTAGAAGTAGTCTTCGGGATGCCCACGGTAGTGATCGATTTCATATTGATTGGACACCAGTAAGGCCAAACCCAGCTGCTCGCCTTGCGCCGACTGAAGTCCATAGGTATAGGCAAAGTGGGTATTGCTCTCCAGGCCCTGGGTAAAATCAGTCGCCTCTTCGTGTTTTGGAAGTCCAAAAGCAAATTGAATGGTTAAACTGGTTCGTGAAAGCAATTCCAGCGTCACATCGACATACTGAGCTCCTGCCTGCATTTCCATAGTGACGGCAATATCGACTTTCTCATCTCGCACCGGTATGCCTCTCAAAATCATCTCAATTTCAGCTCGCAACGGACCGGAGGCGATCACCTTTACTTCGCGTTCATCAAACACATCAAAGCGGACAATTTGACTGAGATCATAAATGGCGGGTGAGCCGATGCCCAAAGATTGTCCTTCATCCAAAACGTCACCACCCCACTTAGATTCTTCACTCAGATCATCTTGTTGGTGTACCATCAGCTCTCCAAAGCGCTTGCCAATGACATCAAAAGCAAATGCATCACGCATGAGGGCCCGGTAGCCAATGCGATCATTTTCAAGGATGACTCCTCCATGTCTTAAGGCATTGGTCTGACCATGCACATAACTGCTCAGTGAAGCCCCGGTCTCAGCATCCTGCATCACCACCTGCACGCGATCAACTGGTTTTGTGCGGGGGGTGGTGTGCAATTCACCGTGCAATTTTTGACTGGTTTGCGGCAGCATGTGAACGCTAGCAAACAGCCGATCCGGTAGGCCATTCACATTGCGATCTTCAAACTGAAACGGAATTTCTAATCCATTGGTCACCAGATGCATGTTGGTGTCCATGGGAATGAGATCTACATCCAAACCGTAATCATAGAGCGTATCGGTCGTCCGGTTGATGACGGTTATTTCTACAATCTCTTGATTCGAAGTGGCCGTTCCCTCCTTATTTTTTGAGCCGCATGAAGCCAAAAAGGCCAGCACAGCACCCAATATCATTAAGTGTTTTACCTGCATGATCAGTTTAGTCGTTTTGTTGGATCACTCCCTTTTGAATGCCGGTCTGAAACCCGATCGGCTGAGATTGAGGCATGTCGTCGTCATAGTCCTCCCAGGCGATGATTTCCTTGAGAAATTCCTCAGCATGGCGTACGATGAATGGTGGTTTGAGTTCCTCTGGTCGCAAGATCTCAATTTGCTTGGGCGCCGTTGGTTTTCCCAACCCCTCGATCAGCGGATGGGTCATCGACACCATAATTTTCCCATTAAACAATTGCTGATAGATCAACATCCCGTTGGACTTTAAGAATGGTCTCTCCACTTTGCCGGTATCTTCCGTTATTCCACTAAATCCAGTCCCCAGGTTTAAGACGATGGCACTTAAATTCTCCAGGTCTTCCTTTAGTTCTACTTCTGCGTCCAGTTCCGCCTCTTTAATGATCTCATTGAGTTGCTTTTCGATCATCTCTTTCAAGCCATCTTTCCAAGCCTGACGATACTTCTTCGTGTTGTTGAGGATCCGGTGATACTTGGATGCCTTTTTTTTCAGATTACTATAATTCATGCGAATTCGATTAGCAAGGGTACAATTAAGGAGGTTTCCATGATCATGCTGCAAAGATAAAAAGGCTTTTGGGCCCATCAGACCAAAGTTGCTGTGGTCGGTCTGCACGAGGCATGCAAGAAACCAAGGCCGGCTGGTTCTCGGAGATAAACTTAACAGACCGGCTTTAGACTCCGATCGAAGGCAAGGATTTAAACAATTTGTCGTTTATGTATCGTGAAAAAGAGATCAATTTCGACTAATTTCATCCCGTGGTATTAGATTGATCATGAATGTGATGCGTTATACCCTTGCAACCATCTTCATCACATTGTCGGCACTTGGTGCACTGGTAGGCCAAATTATCGAGGGCCAAGACACCCTATATGGCAATGAGTGGATCGACTACGAGCAGTCTTATTTCAAAATCAAGATTGCTGAGGATGGGATTTACCGAATACCCTATGAGGTATTAATCCAGGCTGGTATTCCTGCCGACGAGATTGAGCTCGATGCCTATACCATTTATTGGATGGGGAAGCGACAAAAGATCTTTGTCAGTGGGAGCAGTAGCACATTGGGCACTGGTGATTTTTTGGCTTTTTACGGTGAAAAAAACCGATCGCAGTTGGATCGCCATCTCTTCACAGATCCCGATGAGCAAATGTTGAATCCGGAGTACTCCCTCCATACGGACACGGCCGTTTATTTCCTCACCTGGAGTGCCGGACCTCATCCGCGCTTCGATCCCATCGAAAATGATCTTTCCGGCAATTTGCCCAATGCACACCCTTGGTATTTGCATCGTGAGTTGCTGTCGTTTCACGATCGGCATTTTAAGCCATTGGTAAGTTCGCAAGGTGTTAGACTTTCAACGTATGTCGAAGGAGAGGGATTTGCGACGGCCGAAGGCACCCAGCACGAATTTTCTGTGCCGGTAAGTGCTCTAGCCGCTGGAGGTCCACCGGCAACGCTGCGCTTTCGGCTCACAGGCAATACCCAGGTGCACAACGTCACCGTAAACTGGAACAATCAACCGATCTCCAATTTGGTGTTCGCCGGCTCCAACCATTTAGGTGGAGCACCGCTGATCGACACCGTCCTAGAGGTGGTGCCGCAGCTAGGAGACAACACCTGGGTCGCCAGCTCAAGTAGTGGTACCGATCGCATCAGTATTGGTACCATTGAATTGCAATATCCCCGTGCTTTCCAATTTGCCGGACAGAGCAGCTTCGCCATTGACCTTGCCGATGCACGCGATCGTCAGTACCTGGAGCTCAGTGGGCTTAATCCATCCGAAAACTACTTCGCCTATGACCTAAATGGCGGTTTTCGCATTCCACTGGCCTTCGCTGGCAATACTGCCCGCTTGTTGCTACCCGCCGGACCCAATGATCGCCGCATCTTAATCAGTAGTGCTGCCTCCATTCAATTCATCAATACATTGCACAATGCCTCGCTAGAGCCCTTAGATCAATCGTCCGCACAATATCTATTGATCTCCAATCAGCGCCTCTTTGACGATGGTTCTGGAACGAATTGGGTACAAGAATATGCCACGTATCGTCAGTCGGAAATTGGTGGCAGCTATCAAACTCAAATCATCGAAATCCAACAGTTGGTCGATCAATTTGCCTACGGAGTTGCCATGCACCCCTTTAGCATCAAAAATTTCAGCAATTACATCGCGAAAAATTGGTCTGATCCCCAATTCATTTTTTTGGTTGGCAAGGGCCTGGAATATGCCGAAGCCCGGACTCATCAAGAGACCTACGAATACTTGCCGGTCTATGGCATCCCCGGCTCCGACAACATCCTCACCAGCCGCCATCAGAGTAGTGTACCCCTGGTACCGGTGGGCAGATTGGCGGCGCGCACCCCCACACAGATCAGCATTTACCTCGACAAGATCAAGGTGATGGAGGATCAGATTGCCAATGCTCCCCAGACCATTGAAGATCGGGCCTGGATGAAAAGGGTGCTGCATCTGAGTGCTGGAGACGGGTCAGCAGAGCAGGATTTGATACGTAGAAACATGGATGGTATGGCAGAAATAGCTGAAGGCAGGCATTTTGGGGCTGAAATATCCACGCTTCAGCTCCAGGCCAGCACAGATGTGATCGATGGGTCTGTGAGTGAAAACACGCTCGATCTAATCAACTCTGGCATCGTCTTAAAATCCTACTTCGGTCATGGTGGCATCAGCACAACACAGTTGCAGGGCTTCGAGGATCCATTCTTTCTCAATAACAAAGATCGATACCCAGTTATGTTGGCCCTAGGATGTCACACAGGAAATATCTTTACTCGCACAATCAGTCTGGGTGAGTCAAATGTACTTACACCCGACAAAGGAGGGGTAGCCTATTTGGCAACTTCGGGACTGGGATTTCTTAATGCATTAGATGAATTTGGCAATGATTGGTATAGCACATGGGCTCGAGATCTCTATGGAGGGTCTTTAGGAAATTCTATTGTCGAAGTGGTTAAAAAACACGATGCAAAGACATTGATTAGCATAAAGACATTGGTGCAGCAATTGACTTTTCACGGTGACCCTGCTTGGCAGTTTAATGCATCAAATCAGACGCCTGATCTGGTCATTGATGCCTCGACCGTAAGAACAGAACCTGAAGCTATTGATTTACAGGTTGACTCATTCTCGCTATTGTTTGACATTATTAATTTAGGCAAAGTTATTCCCGACAGTTTCATAATCGCCGTGCAACATAAAACTCCATCTGGTGATGCACTGCCAATCATTAGAGTCCAGCAAGCTCTTAATGTTGGAGGGAAAAGGGTGGTAGTAAAGATACCCATTTCCAACGATCAATCCTTGCTTGGAACGAATAATCTAACGGTTAAGATTGATGCAGAAGATGAAATCGAGGAACTACCTGATGCAGCCGAAGAAAATAACGAACTTACTTCGAGTGATGGGCGAATTGGGTTTGATTTTGTCATCTTCGATTCAGCCATCCGACCCTTGCATCCGCCGAAATTCGGAATTAGCAATCGTAGGGACCTGCAATTGATTGCTTCCTCAACCAATCCACTGGCAGCGGCTGCAGCCTATCAGATTCAGTTAGACACTACCGCGCTGTTCAATTCTCCGACGCTCATTAATGAAACCCTGCAAAATCAATTTGCACTCGTCAAATGGCCAGTACCTTTTGCCCTCGAGGATGACAGGGTTTACTATTGGAGGGTACGTAGTGTAGGAGAAGGCACAGATACGATTTGGCAATCCAGTTCTTTCTTATTTAAGGAGGATATTGAGCATGGCTGGAATCAATCGCATTATTATCAGTTTCTCGAAAATGACTTGAGGCTATATCCAATTGGAGGCGATAGAAAGTTCTCATTCCCATTGAGATATCGGGATTTACTTATTAAGAATAGGGCCAGTAGATCTTCTGGGACCGGGGGGAACGGATTTGTCAACGGGCAAAGATGGAGTGACTTCTTTAGGTGGGAGGTCACCGAAGGATTGAGTTTTGTAGTTTTCGATTCAAGTCAGCAAAGTGGTTTTTTAACAAATTTTGAGCCTGGACTATTTGGAAGCATCAATGAAAAGGCGTCCAAAATTGCTGCATTTCCCTTTCATACCGAGACTTCAGCGGATCGCAATAAAATTGTCAACTTTGTTGAAAATGTGATTCCTGATGGTGCCGAAGTAATTGTCTATACCGTGCAAGATATGCCCAATAGAGATTTATCCATAATTGATTGGGATAAAGATAATTTGACCCTTTTTAGCCTGCTAGAAAAATATGGCGCCAGCCAAATCAGACTTTTAAGAGATGAAGTGCGGCCATATATTTTTCATTTTAGGAAAGGCGCCGGTGCTGTGAATGAAGTGATCGCTCCTTCAGCTTCCGACGCTACAGAATTAGCTGCACGAGTACCCCTTTTGCAGGAGCATGGAAAACTAACTAGTTCAATAATCGGTCCGGCACGTAATTGGCATCAAGCATTGTGGGATCATGATGCCATCGAATTAAATGATACAAGTTCTCTTTCCATTCTCGGCCTGGACGAAAGAAACATGGCACCTACTCTGATTAATGAATCATTGGAATCTCCTCTCGATCTTTCAGGAACACAATTTCCTTTTTTGCAGCTAGTGTACTCAGCTAGTGATGTCATTGAAAAATCAGCACCTCAGATTGGTTTCTTGAGAGTTACTTATGAGGCTTTGCCTGACATAACCTTTAATTTGGAAGGCAAATCCGTATTTAAAAAAGACACGCTGGATGCAGGATCCAATCAATTAGAACTTTACCTACAAGTTGAAAATCTCACTGCCAAACCCATGGATAGCGTCTTAGTTAAATACACGATCTCCAATGCAGAAGTTAAAATCGAACAATTGAGGAGGTATCAGTCAATCGAACCATTTGGAATAATGGAAATTAATGAGCAACTTAATATCGATGTTAGTGAGGCATTCGAATTTCGTGCAGAACTTAATCCTGATGGGGATCAACCGGAGTTATATCACTTTAATAATTTCTTGGTGAGAAACGCAAATATCTCTTCAGATCGAATTGATCCCATTTTGAATGTAACTTTTGATGGACGGCAAATATTCGATGAGGACATTGTCTCTTCGACACCCCTCATAAAAATCTCTCTCAAGGATGAGAACACAAGCATCTTAGTTACTGATTCTAGTACATTTAGGATCCTCTTAAGAGATCCAGATGGGGCCTCAAGCGAGATTACAGCACTACAGTCAGATGTTGTTTTTCGACCTGCCACGAATGAAAATAATATTGCCTCCATAGAATGGCAGCCCATATTCTCGGTAGGTGGCATTTATGAATTAAGCATTCAAGGAAAAGATCAAAGTGGGAATAGAAGCGGAGAAATTTCCAAGATCATTCGGTTTGAAGTAGTTTTAGAATCTACAGTTTCGTCGATTTCAAATTTTCCCAATCCCTTCGTGACAAGCACAAGATTCGTGTACACATTGACTGGTTCTGTGATCCCTCCTGAATATATAATTCGCATTTACAATGTTTCGGGGCGGGTTGTAAGAGAGCTTTCACAAATTGAACTGGGCCCCCTATCGGTTGGCCACAATCTAACCGAAGGAAGTTGGGACGGAACTGATCTGCATGGGGATCGGCTCGCCAATGGGACTTACTTATATAGGCTCGAGCTCATTGGTGCAGATAATGAGTTTGAACATAGAAATACAAAACTCGATGCATTTGAGTCAAGAGGATTTTCTAAACTTGTGATTATCAAGTGATCATCACACTACTAGATTATTAGATATTCTGCGAATGCAATATGGCGTAATAGCTTATCCCAAAAGCACAAATATTGGCGACGAAATTCAGAGCATTGCTGCTTCAAATTTACTTCCCCACACACATCACTATATCCCTCGGGAATCGTTGGATAGATTTCATTCTAGAGAGCCTACAAAAGTTATTTGCAATGGTTATTTCATGTACAAACATAACCGTTGGCCTCCTTCCAAGAGTATTATCCCATTATTTATCTCGCTACATGTTGCACCAACACTTCCCGGTGCAAAATCTATAATAAACAAAGCACTTGCTGACTACTACAAAGCATATGGTCCTGTTGGATGTCGAGATCATTCAACAACAGATCGATTTCATAAAAAGGGGATAGATGCTTATTTTTCTAGTTGTCTGACTTTGACCATGGGTAATATCTTTCGGGGCATTCCTAGAAATAATAACATCTTATTGGTTGATGCGTTTGCCAAATTTGCAAATAGGCAATATATTAAAAGAAATATCGAAAAAGTGGTGCCTAAATCCTGGCGTGGCACTGTACAAATCCTTTCGCACTCAAGATCTACATCCAATCTCAGTTTAGATCAAAGAATATCAAGTGCAATGGTCCTACTTGAAAAATATGCCTCTGCTAAACTGGTGATTACCTCTCGGATTCACTGCGCTCTTCCGTGCCTCGCTTTTGGTACACCGGTATACTTTGTTGACATTGGCTACGACAATGAGCTTGCAAGAGCCAGATTTGGCGGTATCCTGGAATTAGTCCGTAAGATTTCACCTAGGCATTTTCCATTCTCCAAGAATTCGAGAATCAACAACTACAGAAGGTTAATGTTCTCGGCTTGCTCCTTGCCTTGGCATCTGAAACCGGCAGTTGATTTCATCAATTGGAATCAACCTGAAGATAATCCCTCCGATATCTCAGACCTGGCTAAGAGAATGAGGCAGACAGTAGATTTATTCATCTCAACAAACTGATGAAGTGATATTTAAGCACTGTCAAATGGTAAGTACAATTCTGCCTAGAGATAGTAACAAGCTAAGGTGGTGAAACCTATCTTATCCATTATCATTTGTACTTACAATCGACCACGCGAACTGCGAAAGTGTATTCAAGCACTTAGTGCGCAAACCGCATCCACAGTCGAATTCCAAGTGATCGTGATTAACAATGGTGATCACAAGATCCAGCTCGATCTTTTTAGCCATAGCAACATTACTGAACATATCGAACCAGATGTTGGACTGAGCAATGCCAGAAACCATGGCGCACAAGTGGCAATAGCACCTTGGCTATGCTTTTTAGATGATGATGTTATTGTTCCCCCAGATTATATTGAAAGAGTTATAGATATCATCTCCTCGCATCCGTTTCCCTGTTTTGGTGGACCATATACCGCTAGGTTTGACTATGGTAGACCTAATTGGCTACCTTCAAATTTTGGAAACAAAGAATTCCCCAAGACAACAAATCACAGCATTGTAGAAGGTAATCTTTCCGGGGGTAACCTAATAATCAAGAAAGCAATTCTTTTGGACAAAATAGGTGGATTTAGCGCAAAAGCTGGAATGCTTGGCTCGACCTTGGGGTATGGAGAAGAAGATCTTGTTCAGGAGGCTCTAAAAACTGCTGGTTTCGACATTGGCTTCTTTGCAGAATTAAACGTGGATCATATAGTCCTACCTCACAAATTATTACTGGTATGGCACCTTAAACATGCTTGGGTTAGTGGGCGATTTAATTTGAAACCAAGTTCACCAGGGAGCATCATTTTTACCCTGTTCAGGGTCTCAGCAGGCAGTCTCTGCAAGCGATTGCCAATGGGCATCGTAAAGGTTCTATTGCGACCAGATTACTATACGCAAAATGTAGCTTTGGAGGTTCTCACACCCATTTTATTTTATCTTGGAAAGTCAATGACCATCTTCTTGGGACCACCACGATAAACTCGTTAATCTTTGATTTTGTGTCAAATTTGAATTTCGGATCTTGCTAATCAGTGTCATCATACCTTGTCGAAATGTGGAAGAGTATGTCGAAAACGCTATTGTTTCCGTCATCAACCAGACTCATACAAATATTGAACTAGTCTTGGTAGACAATCTTTCGGACGATGGAACCTTGCGCATCCTGCAAGCATATTCAACTAAGTACGATCATATTCAAGTAATGCAGTGCCAAAAGGGAGGTGCTTCTGCAGCCCGAAATCTCGGCCTATCAGTGGCCAAAGGTGAATGGATACAGTTTTTAGATGCTGACGATATGTTGCACAACAACAAAATTGAGCATCAATGTGATTTAATTAAAAAAAATCGGAATATTGATTGGATTGTAGCCAGCTACGAATATCAATACCTTGATCAGACATCCAAGATCTTCCATCCAAACTCAAATATACTTGTTGGGCTGTTTAGGTCAGAGTTAGGTTGTACATGTTCGAACCTCTTTAGAAAATCTGCCCTAACAAACTTCACTTGGAATGAAGGTCTCTCGTCCCATCAGGACTTGGAGCTCTTCTTCAACCTACTGCTCAGAAATAGCAAAATATTATTTGACAGAACACCTCTAACCATAGTACATCGGCGTAAATCAGGCCAGATCAGCCATACAAATATTAAAGAAAACTGTGTCACTGGCATCATTCTGCGACAAAAGTTTCTCGTTGAATTGACTCGCAGAGGTCTACTGCATTCCCCAGAACAATTGATAGCAAAAGACATTATTTTTCACTTTATTTACCAATTGGCTCAGTATAGCCCAATGGAGGCACAAAAGTATTTTCTTGATTTTCTAACAGAGTCTTACTTACCTGAGAAGCGAATGTTCAACTATGTTAGCCATGCTCAGGAATTCCTTTTTAGGCTCTTGGGATATAAAACAGTCTTTTCATTCCAAAAGGGACTACGGTCATTAAAGGAGATGACCAAATCAATTCTTCCCAACTAAAGAAATTGTTGATTTTGCAACTGCGGGCCAAAGATCTGGATAACTGTAGTGTTTTAGGGCTTGCCAAATGCATCGAAGGTAATCGAGAAAGTATCTCTTGCCAAATTTTCTGGCATAAATAATCAATATTAAGGCCTTCTTCCGCTTGTATTTTCCAAGTGTGAGATCATTTTGTAGTTCCGTCCTATAGTTTTCATATAGGTCCACCACAGCGCCTAAATGATCTTCCATCTGGGCCATTATCTCTGCTCTAGATCGTCCATTACTCTCCGTTTTATTGCCCTGATGTCGCACATGCACAACCGTATACTCAGGTAATTGAATGAGGTGTGCACATTTGGCAAGCCTGACTTCTAAATGACAATCAGCGAAATATTTATGATTCTCAGTGAATCTATGCTCACGCAGTAATTCATGGTGAATAGCAAGGCTTATTATTCCGGTAAATTCATTCCAAAAAAAATCGAAACTGCTTCCTCCACTGTATAATACTGATTTGCGATATTTACTTCTTGTTCGGATCAACATTCCTGTACGGTATATTACTTTAGGAAATTTTCCTTGATGTATGTGCACAGATATGTTTTCCAGGTGATTATCCAAATAGTAATCATCGCTGTCCAGAAAGCAAATATATATGCCATTTGATCTCAAAATGCCATGATTTCTGGCACTTCCCTCATCTTGATTATGCTGATAGTAATACCTTACTCTATTGTCAGTAAATGAGGCTACAACCGAGCTGGTGTGATCTGTGCTACCATCATCAATCACAACAAGCTCCCAATTCTCAAAAGACTGATGGATGACACTCTCTATTGCCGTCCTTAACAATTCGGCTCGGTTAAACGTAGGAATGATCACTGTGAACAATGGTCTATCTTTACCGTGATTACTCATAAGGACAGTAATGACTTCAATAATACAAAACGATAAACAGGCCTATAGAGAACTTGCAAGGGAGTGGGCACTTCCACTCTTCCACGAACCCTGGTGGCTAGATATTTCAACTGGTGGCAAATGGAAGTGTCAACTCATGAAAACGCCGGATTTTGATATTTTTTTGCCTCACTTTACTTCTGAACGAGCTTGTTTTCAAATTGTTAGCAATCCATTTGCCACACCGTATCTAGGTCATTTTATACAAACTAAATCTGCTGCAGGCACCAAAGTAGCCAGGAGCAAAGTTATCAACGCACTGACTACTTTATACAAAAGAATCTGCGAAACTAATATCTACATAAAAATGCATCCTCTAGCTATGAGTGCTGATGCTTTCGGACCCTTCAAAATCAACAGATCCCATACTTATGTTCTGAATTTGAAACAAAGTGAAATAGCACTTCTGGAAAGCTTTGCCAGTAGAACACGAAACGATATTCGGCATGCCCGATCCAAGCTTAGCATTGTAAAGTCTCAGCAAATGTCCAGTCTGAACGTGGTAAAAAAGAGTGTTGAGCGAGCGGGGAAAAAACTTCTGATTAGTGATTCGAAATATCGCCAATTGGCTTTGGAGAGTCGTCAAAGAGGTGTCGGCAACGAGTACTTCGCTATTGATTCACAAAAAAAAATCCACGCCGCTGCATGGACAGTTTGGGATTCCTACGGTGCTTATAACCTCTATAGAGGAAGGGAGGATGAGAGCAGAAGGGGAGCAACGACTTTGCTCATTTGGGAAATGCTTAAAGACTTAATTGGTGAGGCACCCTATTTCGATTTCGTCGGAAGCGACATACCCTCTATCGAAAACTACATTAAGGGGTTTACGCCAATTAGGAAAGAAGTTCACATTTTATACAGGGAGAACTATTTTCTACATTTGCTACGAAGTCTAAGAAAAGTTATTCCTTGACCATAAGGTCCCCTCTAGCTCAGCTGTAAGGCTTCTGCGTGTCGCTGGAAAAGATCGTTAATTCCCTCGGCTCCAATATTGAAAAGAGCATCTATGATAGAAAGTCCATTGATAAAAGATAAGCCCTGTTGCTCGTAAGGCTGTTTAGATAAATATTCAAAGGAATCTACTGCAACGTAGGAAAGATGATTTTTGGCATAACTCGCTGGTGACTCATAATTTTTAGCACCTGCTCCAGCAATGTAAGTACTAGCTCCCATTTTTTGGCACAGAGCCATATTGCGATCTTCAGGATGACTTAATCCTGCTAAGTTGAATGCTGAGGACATTCTAAAAGTTGTATTTAAATCTAGTTGCCGCGAAGTCCATCTTATCAATCTCCTATTTAACTCCACTAGACTTCTGCTACTATAGCCAAGGATCTCCGCTGCGAGATCATGATAATAGACATCATAAAAATCACATTTTGAGTAGATGTAGCTAATTTTTCGAAGATGTTTCCATTTCCACTCATCATCCTCTTGAATAAGGACTGTGTTAAGTCTTTTCCCCTTCTTTCCCTGGAGCACCGGCACTGACAAATAAGTACGCTCGACCTGAAACAACTCCTTTCTAATATGGCACCTCTTGACATAGCTTCTATTTGAAAAAACGATGTCATCCAAGAAAACAAATGTATCAGCGAGAAAAATCTTAAAAAAATATCCCACCCATGGCAAATAATTAGGTTGATGAATCGCCATTTTCATACTATCCATCGAATGGTTTCGAAGGCTTCAGCAAAATCGCTTCCAATTTGAATGCCTCTGACCTTCGCCATTGATCTGATGAAAGTAGGATCCATATAGGATTTGCCCTCCTGAGTCTTATATGATGCCAGTGCCTCTACTTTCTTGGCTAGTTGTTCTGCACTAATTTTAATAAAATAATCACCTTCGAATCCCAGATTGTTCCAAATGAGTTCGTAGCCTAGAATACTGCAAAACTTAAAAGCTCTGATACACTCTTTGGTTATCGTACTGTGGTCTTGATGAATATCTCGTCGAGATGGTGTAAATACAATGTCGGGAGACAAAAGAGCCCTGAGGCGTATTAATTCTTCCAAGACCTCTTGGCGAACGTAATTTAGTTTACGAACCCTAAAATCGTAAATAATAAGATGGTCTTCAGCAATACCCAGTATACTCATTGCGTCCCGTACTTCCACCTTCAGTTGGTTTTTGGGAAATCTACTGGGCACAGACTCATCGGCTGTTGAAAATGCTATATAGTATACCTGTCCTCCTTCTTCCAGCGCCCGGCATATGGTACCTCCACACCCTAACTCACCATCATCTGTGTGGGGCGCTAATACAACGATTGTCTTATTTTCAAACATTAAATTTGCTCAAGAACTTCGACGATTTTGAGCCCTGCTGTACCGTCGCCCAAAGACCTCAAATTAGAAGTGGGTCGATCTAAATTCATTATGGCATCAGCGATCTTTGCTTTATGGGGTCCAGCAATAATGTGCCATCCCTCTTCAACCGTTTCCATCCACTCGGTCTGCTTATCAATGATGACTGCTTGAATTCTGTGATAGTAGCATTCCTTGATAATTCCCCCTGAATCTGTTAGCACAAACTCCGCATTGCGAATCATATTCTGCGTATCCCAATATCCAATTGGCTGGGATAAAATTATCTGACTTCGTTCTATTATTGATTCTAGATCGTATTTTTTGATTACGGCTTGAGTACGTGGGTGGGCTGCAAAAAAAATTGGGAGCTCTATTTCCGCAGCAGCCTCCAATATCGCTCTGAGATTGCATTCTTCATCAGTATTGGCTGCCCGGTGACAAGACATAAATACATATCTGCTAGGCAATTGAAATCTAGCTTTGAATGCATTTGATTGCTCATAGGAAGCATCTATCAGCAAGTCGAGAGTGATGTCTCCCGTTAGATAGACATTGTCAATAATTCCCTGGGATGCAAGATTCCTAAGACCTGTTATAGTGGGTGTAAAATAGTAATCAGAGATTGAATCAGTGATCAATTTATTGATCTCTTCCGGGATACTTTTATCAAACTCCCTCAATCCCGCCTCTATGTGAGCTAATGGTATGTTTCGCTTTTTTGCAGCAATGGCTCCAGCTGCTGTAGTATTGGTATCACCAAATACAACGACTAAATCCGGCATCTCCTCCTGGATCACTTCGTCCAATTTGATTAGGCATTCTCCAATCTGCCTATTTGGTTCTGCAGATCCAATACCTAAATTATAAGTAGGTAGCCTCACGTCGAGCTCCTCAAAAAATCGACCTGATAGTGATTCATCATAGTGTTGACCGGAGTGGACGATTACTTCCTTCAGTCGATCACTTGCTGCAAGAGCTTTGGATAGAGCCGCAGATTTCATAAAATGTGGCCTTGCTCCTACAACGGTCATGATTTTTTTCTGTCTCCCCACTAACTTAAGGCGGCAAGCATTTGACTTACCCTTTGATTCCACCCATATTCGCGGGCCACCTTATCTTTATTAAGCGTCTGCTTTTTTTGACCTGTGCGTTTCCAATAATTGTAATGCTCCAATATAAATGTGGCCGCACGGTCACTATCTATTGGCGGCTCATAGGATACTACACCAGCATTGAGATCTTCCATTAGTGCCTCAAATTCTAGGTCGCGCACTCCAGAAACAAAAGCAAGAATTGGATTTCCAGATTCAATATATTCGAATAGTTTTCCAGTAAGGACTCCCGTCCATTCAGGTCTAGAAGATGTCAGCAACAATTGGATGTGCGATCTATTCTGCAGCTCCAATGTCTCGGTCCTGGTCAAATATTTTCTATTAATAAAAATGTCTGCTAGTCCTGTTTCTTCAGACCACCTCCCAAACGTCATACCATCCTTTCCAGCATACTGAAATATAATATCCTCCTTTGATATGGAGCCCTTGGAGATTAATCTAGACAGTATTTCAAAGAAGTATCGTCCCTTACGAAAATTTTTAAACAGAGATCCCGTGTAACAGATTGTGAATTTTCCATCAGCCTCTACCTCCACTTCTCTCATTGCAACTCCGCGGAGAACAGCCACCGTCGGACGGTCATATTGTTTTAAATGCCTAGCTAGGCCATTAGAAACTGTTGTAACCAAATTTGCTTTTTTCAGTAGATGCTTCTCTATTTTTTTCTGCAATCTGGGCAAATAAACATTGTTGTAGATCGGCTCGACCTGCAAATCCCTGAAGTCGGCGATCCACTTTATATCGGGATTCCTTAATTTTAGCAGGTAAGCAATAATGTGATCCGCATAGGGGGCAAAAGATGTATAAACGTGTGTGATGGCGTGCTTTCTAATAATACGCTGGGCTGTACGGAAGGCGCTTAAAATATACCATAAGCCTCCTTCTCCAATCAAAACATTAAACGGAATTGTCTTTTGCAATTTAAGAAACCGCTGGATGAAAACATGCGATTTCGATTTTTCTGAAAAGTGGCCACTTTTGCGGAAGTATGAAAATATGGTGCGGAAATCAAAAGTACGTATTGCAAACTGTCTAAAATTAGTAGGAACTGACAGGGCCTCATTATCCATCCGATTACGGTTGTCAGTTGTGAGGAGATAAACTTCGTCAAATTGTTTAGCCAATTCCACTGACATATAATAATTTCGATAAACGCCTGCTGATCTAATGGGAGGGTAATAATAATGCACCAACAATATTTTCGCCTTCTTTTGGATTGAGGGTGCCGCTACTGAAATCCCAGTCTTAATTTGTTACTAAAGCTCTGCTAAATACCTCTTGAAGCTGAATGAATTTCCTTGGGTAATTTGATCGGCGCCTTGATTCCGACTACTTGTCGAAGGATTGCAACAATTTCTCGTGCAATCTGCACATGATCGAAGGAATTCTCTGCAAATTGACGAGCTTGCAGCCCTAAGGCCCGCCGCTCCTCAGCCAATAAATTTATCATATGGGTCATTGTTTGCACGAGCTCATTGACGTCCTTCATCGGTATTAAAAAGCCTGTCTTGCCATCTTGCACAATTTCTCGGCACCCGGGCACATCAGTGCCAATGACCGGAATTGCCATGGCCATGGCTTCCATAATGCTTCGGGGCATGCCTTCTCGGTAGGTGGGCAACACCACACAATCAGTCTTTGATAGTAGAGGCCTAATATCTCTGACAAATCCATGGTATTCAATGGCCCCCTCGTTGACCCATTCTGCCAATCGTGTTTTAGAAATAGTTGAAGGATTGCCTTCATCTAAATCACCAATCACCCAACAACGCACCCTCGGATAACGCTGCTTCAACTGTTTGGCAGCCTCCACAAATTCGACGATGCCTTTATCTATGAGCAACCTTCCTACAAAAGTAAAGACCAGATCCTTTCGCGGCGACAATAAGGTCGGGGGTACAAAGTACTGTAAGTCCAAACCGCAGCCACGTACCGCCTTGCCTTTGGGGGTCTTAATAATGCCCGCCCGTCTAAAGGCTGCCAGATCATCTTGGTTTTCAAAAATAAGCTCACTGCATTGTCTTGCACTGACCTTGTAGAGCATTTTTACCATCACTTGGGTGATGCCTGGATTGATAAAAGCATATCCAAGGCCAGTTATAACCGATACCGATGATATCCCAGCCAAGCGCGCTGCAAGTGACCCAAAAACATTCGGTTTATGGGTGTAGTGCAGGATGGCTTCTAAACCCAGCCGCTGATATTTATGATATAATTCTGCGAGCAACAACAAATCCTTTACTGGATTCAGGCCATTGCGATGCAGAAAACGAATTGGCACGTGCCGTACAGATGAGTATTTCTCTTTGTACACCAAAAATTCATCCACTGGAGCAATCACAAAGACTTCAAAACCCTGCCTCAATAATTCTTCGACGACATTCAATCGAAATTTATAGATATTCCAAGTCGTATTAGCTACTATGCCAATTTTCATCTATTTACTTGAATAGCTAACGCTCTCTTGAATGAATAGTAGATTCTTTTCATTAAAACAATTCCATTATTAATCAATCTTCTGCCGGTGACCCCTAGCTCCTGAGCTAGAGAGTATCGTTCTGGTATACCCAGCTCTGTAAAAGCAGCAATTTTGGAGACACTGGCATGCCATCGAACGGGAGTGCGATTCTGCAGATTCCTCTGGTGAATGATCACGACCCATAGTGGTCTGGAGATCGAAATACGCGGACTAAAATCAGCCCATTCCTCGTGCATTTTGACCAGTATGGTCTCAAGCTGAGTGAAGGGTTCGAACAATGATAAGAATGGATTGTTTGACAAATGTTCTGGCACAACACTGAGTGTCCTGGGGTTTACATAATAGCCGTTCGTAGCATCGATAATCGTTTTTTCCGTTAGTGCAGCTGCCTTTTGCTGAACCTCCTGTACGAATTCGTGATGAAGGCAATCGTCGTTGTCTAGCCTGGTAGTTAGTATAAATTTAGGGAGCCCATCTGCATCTTCGGAGCAGATGGTATTAATTTTTGCTTTGATCTTATCTAACCATCCTTCAAAGCCGCGACTCAACACAAGGTGTATTTGCACATCTTTTTTTATCAATCGTAAAAGGTGAGATCTGTGCTTCTGGTCTGTTCTCTCATCCATTAAAAGAATCCAGTGAAAGCATCGATTGGTCTGGCTTCGTACACTCTGCAAACAGTATTTCTCAAATAGTAAAAATCTATTTCGATACCATTCGGCAGATAGGGTTGCTTGATTAGTTTTATCTCTTTGCCACTTTGATGAACGGAGATCAAAACGTGTGAGAATAACGTGCTTGAACTTGTTGGCTGGACTAGGTGTCACGTGTATGCTCCATCAGTTGGGTACGTAGTGACTTAATATCCCCTTCTTCGGACAGGGGTATGATCAAAAGTACATCCTCTTCATCCACAATCATTAGGTCCTGCACTTTGCTTAGAACGACCTTCTTACCGGACTTGGTTTTTACAAGATTCCTCTCGCTTTCAATGGCCATGACTACACCATCGATCACCACATTTGGCTTACCCGCTGACGACAGGTGATCATAAACACTCCCCCAGGTACCCAAATCGCTCCATCCAAAATCTGCCGGATAGCAATACACGTTCTTGGCCTGCTCCATGATGGCGTAGTCAATCGAAATATTAGGAGTTTGGGGATAATATTCAGCCAAAAATGCAGCTTCTTGATCGGTATTATACTCCTCCGCGCCCTTTACCAAAAGAACAAAGATTTCTTCGGCATGATCGGCAAAAGCAGCGAGGATGGTCTTTACCGAAAAGAGGAATAGGCCACTATTCCACATGTAGTTGCCGGAAGTAAGATAGCCCTCCGCTGTAGCCAGATCAGGCTTTTCCTTAAAGGCAGCAGCTTCACAGATCGGGGTACTGCTCTTTAGCTTGCCCCCCAGTTCAATATACCCATACCCCGTATCGGGTCGATGAGGTTTCATTCCTAAGGTCAAGATGTGATCACCTGCAGCGGTAAAGGCCAGGCCTTCGCGGATGACCTCTGCGAAGGCTTCCTCGTCCTTAATGAAATGGTCGGAAGGGGCTATCACCAGGTTCGCATCGGGATCCAAGTCATAAATCTTAAAGGCCGCATAAGCGATGCAGGGGGCGGTATTGTTTCGGGAGGGCTCCCCCATGATCTGCTGATCACTCAGTTCTGGCAGATGTTCTCTGACGAGCTGGGTGTACTTTCGGTTGGTCACCACAAAGATCTTTTCGGCATCGGTGACTTTTAGAAATCGCTCAAAGGTGAGGCGTAGCAGTGATTTGCCGATGCCCAAAATATCCAAAAACTGCTTGGGTTTTTCCTCGCGACTGGCGGGCCAAAAGCGTGAACCTACCCCTCCTGCCATGATGACTATGTAGTTATTCATATTGTTTATCTAATTCTCTCGTCAAGGTTTCTCGCAAAGGGTTTCTCGCAAAGGCGCTAAGCTCGCAAAGTTCTCCTTAATTTTATTTCCTGCATCAATACACTCTCTGCGCTCTCTGCGGCTCTGCAAGAAATAAACTCAGTTAGGGTCTCTGGCAAAGGCGCAAAGGCCGCAAAGATTCCCTCAAAATTATTTCCTGCACCAATACCCTCTCTGCGTACTCCGCGGCTCTGCGAGAAATAAACTAGTCTCTCGCAAAGGCGCTAAGCTCGCAAAGGTCTTCTCCAATTTTATTTCCAGCATTAATACCCTCTCTGCGCTCTCTGCGACTCGGCGAGTCGGCGAGAAATAAACTCATAAGCGTCATACTAGTTTATTAGAAATTCTGAGCCTTGAATTACATCAATTTTCTTACCCTCAACCTCAAATTCGTCGTTTTGGTTATAGGTCACGATGACCCCTCGGTCAAGTCCAAAAAATGACAACGCTTCAATGAGGCCATAAACTTCGCGCTGGTAGTTTTCTTTGGTAAGTTGATAAGTCACCTGGTAACAATGGAGTTTCTGATCTGATGATTGAACAATGAAGTCACACTCCCCCTGATTATGAAAATAAGTTATCCTCTTAGATTTTCTTCTCAAGTGAAGAAACACGACATTTTCAAAAATGCGTCCTTTATCTTTGGTTAACTGGTGGGTATTAGCCAACACCATTCCCTGATCTACACTGTAGATCTTCTTAGGATTCACCATTTGTTTTCTAGCACTGTGCTCAAATTTTGGCACCACATAAAATAGGTAGGCATTCTCCAAATATGATATGAAGGTTGAAACAGTATTAGGTGACCCCACCTGGATCAACTCTGCCAATCTACGCACACTATAGGGTCTGGCGATGTTGTTTATTAGATAGTTCGCCAATTGCTTGAAGGCAAAAGTTGATCGAATTTGAAAACGTGCGATAATATCTCTTTCGAGGATATCTATGAAAAGCTGTTGCAAAATCAATGGATTGCGTTGCTTGATATATTGGGGGAAACCTCCCATCTTCAAAAAGAGGCCAAGGCTTTTGGTTTCAGCCTCAAGTGTCAAAGCACCCAAGAATTCGGCGTAGGAATATGGGAATAATTCATGTGATAAATGTCTGCCAGTCAAGACACTGGCAAATTCTCCACTAAGCATGGTCGCATTTGATCCGGTCAGGTAAAGGGCACGACCTTTCTCGGTTTGATATCTGATGTACGTCTCCCACCCACTCACCTGCTGAATTTCATCAAACATAAATAATGCATTCGGAGCCAATTGTTCTAGACGAAAGAAGTCATCCGTTGTAAACTCTAAGAGTCTGGGATCATCAAAGTGCAGATATAGGTACTGATCACGGTTCTTCTGGTAGATCATACGGAGAAGGGTGCTCTTACCACTTCTTCTTACTCCCGTAACAATGGTTGCAAACCCCTGCAACTCGGCTAGCTCTGCAATGGCATCTCGGTGACTAAAACGCTGATCTTTAAGCAGTTGAAGTTCCTGAGATCGCACCACTGCCTGTATTTCATCCTTTATCATACAAAGTGTCCATTACAAATATACACTTTTGTTCATTGCTAATGCACACTTTGGATTCACTATGAACTCAATCTCTGAATCTCGCAAAGGCGCTCAAGGGTCTCTCGCAAAAGCGCAAAGTTCTTCCATAATTTTATTTCCTGCATCAATACCCTCTCTGCGCTCTTCCGCGGCTCTGCGAGAAATAAACTTAATCAGGGTCTCTCGCAAAGGCGCTAAGCTCGCAAAGTTCTTCCTTAATTTTATTTCCTGCATCAATACCCTTCTCTGCGCTCTCTGCGGCTCTGCGAGAAATAAACTCAAGGAGGGTCTCTCGCAAAGGCGCAAAGCTCGCAAAGTTTTCCTCAATTTTATCTCCTGCAGCAACACCCCCCTCTGCGTACTCCGCGGCTCTGCGAGAAATTAAACTCAGTCACGGTTTCTCGCAAAGGCAGCTCTGTGTAGAGAAACAATTTATGGTCGAGAAAATATTCACTTACAACTTATTAACGATTCTCGTAATCCCATCCTTCAATAATGCCTCATTGAAATTGATGAGCAATCCCAATTTGAGACCCGTTATTTTCAAATAAGTCAGTACTTGTTTTTTGTGTACATCCGCAATATGCTCTACGGATTTTAATTCAATCAGTACCTTATTGTTCACGATAAGATCTGCTCTAAATCCCAATTCCATTCTTTGGTTTTTGTAAATCACTGGGATCGCCTCTTGGCGAGTGACAGATAAATTGAGCGCTCTTAGATCAAAATATAGCAGCTCTTCATAGACCGACTCAAGTAGTCCCGGGCCCAGATTCTGATGCAGTTCAATACATGCTCCAATAATAACCTGAGACAGTTCATTTTCATGCATGGATCAACGCGTCTAATAAAGGGGCTCTTGCAAAGGGTCTCTCGCAAAGGGTTTCTCGCAAAGGCGCTAAGCTCGCAAAGGTCTTCTCCAATTTTATTGCCTGCATAAATACCCTCTCTGCGCTCTCCGCGGCTCTGCGAGAAATAAACTAGTCTCTCGCAAAGGCGCTAAGCTCGCAAAGCGTTTTTTCAATATTAATCCTGCATTAACACCCTCTCTCTGCGCTCTCCGCGGCTCTGCGAGAAATACCAAATTATCATACTTTCACAAACCACCGCTCGTACAGCATGCCGATGTACTCATGCATGGCTGCGTAAAAAAGATCAAAATTATCATTTGAGTAAAAATCCCCACGATGGGTAGGCTCTTCCTTGATCCTAAAATCCGCTGGTGCTGGGATGGGATCGAGACCGGCCTTCCTAAATATCCGCATGGCACGTGGCATATGAATGGCACTGGTTACTAAAATTAGTTTTTGAGCTCCCGCAAGTTTTTCTGCATAAGCCAGGGCTTCTTCTGCCGTATTGGTCGGATTAGGTAATCTATGAATCCGCGCTTCAAAAGCACCAAGGTTCATGGCTGCCTGAGCCATAATATCTGCCTGCGACATCAGTGAGTGCCTACCAAATCCTGAAAAGATCAAATAACTTTGTGGCAGCCATTGATGAATCCGGAGGCCTTCCACTAATCTTCCCTTGGCACTGATAGATAATTGATCAATGGCTGGTAAATCCGGATCGGCAGTATGGCCACTGCCCAGCACTAGAACATGCACTGAGTCGTTGAGGGTATGACTTGGTAAACTAGATTTCGTCAAGGGCAAATATTGGGATTCCAATCGCTGTCCAAGGGCCTGGGGGAGCGGATCTGTCACGGTCAAAACAAAGAACCCTATCATGAAGTATGCCAGCCACTTACTCGTCTTAGTTTTGTTGCGTAGCTGAAACCACAACATCAATAACATCAAAACCACTAGGATATTAATGGGATCAATGATGAAATTGACGAAGGATCTCAGTATGGAAAGCACTATCTAAAAATAAACTGACTGATCTTACGAATGGGTTTTAGATATCTGGTAAAGGGTAAGGCATTCAGGTTGTTTTTCTCCCATGCCTTTTTATCTTCCCTGTTTGCGATCATTCTATTTCTTAGACCCGATGTACTGTGACCACCTAACCGCATATGTACTAAAGTCTCTGGTAAATAGGCAACAGTAATCTCATGCTTATATAGAAATCTTAACATTAATTCATAGTCTGCTGACGAAGTGAAATCTAAATCAAATAGTCCATATTTCCGATAGATTTTTCGACGCACAAAAAAAGTTGGGTGTGGAGGCATCCAGCCATAGAACCAACGATTGCGTTTATAATTTCCAGCTTTCCATTTTCGAGTGACTCGCTTCAAATCGTTCTGATCGACAAAATTCAAATCTCCATATAGAGCATCACAGGCCTGCAATGCGAAGGTGTCAACTACTTTGCCTATTACGAACCTAGAAGCAAATACATCGTCTGAATTTAGTATGCCAATAATCTGGCCTGTACATAAATTTATGCCCTTGTTCATTGCATGATAGATGCCAAAATCTGGTTCAGAAATTATCTTGGACACATGTGGGAATTTCCTGACGATCTTGATTGTCTCGTCTCTGGAATCACCATCAATAATTATATGCTCAATGTCGTTGTGGACTTGGGCTGCAACAGATTTCAATGTGTCGCCAATTGTCTTGGAACTATTGAAACAAGCTGTGATAATAGAGATCTTCACTTAAATATTCAATGAATATTCACTCCAATGACCTATTCTTGACTAGAATGGCAGGATTACCTTGGTAAATACTATGGGGATTCAAATTTTGAGTTGCGACAGAACCCGCGGTCAAGACGGCGTGTGAATGTGCTTCGACCCCTGGACAGACGACCGCTCTTGCCCCAATCCAGACACCATCTTGCAATTTTATGGGGCCGGTCATTAGGTCAAATGTTATACGTTTGTAGTTATGATTCCCAGTAAGTAACATGGCACCTTGCGAAATGCATACATGGCTGCCAACTATGACATGGTCAAGGTTGTCGATCCAAACTCCTTCACCAATCCAGACATGATCTCCAATCTCGAGTTTCCAAGGATACTTGATATTCACACCGGGCTTAATTATGCTGCCCTTGCCCAGACGAGCCCCGAAGAGGCGAAGTAGGAGCCGCTTCATTGAGGAAAATGGTAGAAGATAACCCTTCATGCATAAGGCATTCAGTAAAAACCATAGAGTGACAATAAATCGATTACGGCCAGAGAGTTGAGGATCACGCCTGAACTTGTCCAACCTTACCGCATTCATGCAAACAGCTGTAAATACTGTTCTTGCAAATTCATGTTATCACTGTACTGTTTAGCAAAATTATGCGATTTCCTACACATTTCATCAAATGCTTTTTGCTCTAAGGTAGCCATTTGTTCGAGTGCTGCTATCCAGGCAGATTTATCCCTAAGTGAAAACTCCCAACCGATTCCCTTGCTTTGTAGGTCTCTCCAAGGTGTGCGATCACTGATCAGTACCGGCCGGCCGGCGGCCCAGGCCTCAAAAATGGCGTGTCCAAAGTTTTCACCTAGGGTGGGGAGAACGAAGAGATGATGTTCCTGAATAACGGAAGAGATATCTTCATTCTTAAATTCACCCTTGTAAATAACATTAATATGAGAAGGTACCCTGTACATTCTCTTGGTCATGAAATTCCAATAGTCAGTGTTTCTGGGTCCCACTAAGGTGCATTTAATCCTTGTAGTCTCGGGAACAGCAGTTAACAATTCGAGAAGATAATGCTGATTCTTCTCAGGATAGATTCTTGACGAACAAATAATGCAAAGCGATCCAGGATTCTTATCAACGCTTTTCAGCTTATCAACAGATGCCGGGAAATTGCTCTTAATTTGTACTTGATCGGGATTAATGTCAAGATGATCCACAATAGCCTTAGCTTCTTCGACGTTCGTTGCCAGCCAAGTAATCCTCTTAAGCATGGACCATCTCTTAAGTACTTGTAAGATAGGCCATTTTTTCCAATGCTTCCTGCTTAAATGTGCCTTTAGAAGCATTCCCCTTGGAGCTACCACCACTTTGGTGTCATCATTTAATTTTCTTAATACCCAAAGTGGCAGCAAACTAAACCGGAATGACCAAAGACCATTTACCATGATGACATCCGCTTTCATTTCTTGCACGAAACGATGATAGGATCTAGCTGTCTGCATATCAGGCTCAAGGTATGCCACCCAGATTCCTTTTTCGATCTCTACCCAGTTATTAAATTGATCAACTTCTAATGGAACTTCTGATCCGAGATCATGGTCTGAAGTTAGAATGTAAATGTCATAATGCCCCTTCAGATTCTGAGCAAGATTCAGGCACGACCGAATTGGTCCACCGGCTCTATAAGCAGGGAAAAACCAATCAATGAAGATGAGAAGTTTAGGCATTACTAGAACTTACTATTAAGCTATTCCTAAATAAGACGCCTAAACGAAGAATTGAACAATAGCATAACAGTGTATATAACAATGATTGCACGTAATATCCAATTCCCAATTATATAGAACTCGGCACCAGGTCTAACAATATAAAATAATATAAATGGCATCCATATGAAGAGACTTGGAAGCACAGAGGACTGCACAAGCAAATACAAAATCAATCTCCTTATGAAAAAAAAGAATACAAAAATAAACAAAAGTCCACCCCAATATCCAAAACTAGCATAGGCATCCCCCTGGACACCCACGCTCATAGTGTAGCCTCCAACGACTCTCCATCCAGTCAAATAAGTAAGTTTTGTACCTGTATTAACTGAAATCTTATTCTTATTTATGAATCTAGGAATAAGGATACCGTTAATCTCCCGCAAAAGTTGATCCGATTTTCTACCCGTTTTGTTTGTATAGCTAATAACCTGAGCAAGAATGTATCCTTGATTTAGTCTATTTAATACTGATAGGCCTGACAATTGTGCAAAATCATTTCTTCTAAGCGCCTGATAAGCCTTCTCAACAAATAGTGAGATCCCTTCCTCTGATCCGCCACTCCAAACATCATTTCTATAGTCATGCTTAGCAACTTGAACCACAAACATCAAGTAAATTCCTCCTACCAGAAGCATGATCTTCATTGCCATCGGAAATCGCCTCCCATATAATACAAATGAGATTATGAAAAACATCCAAATAATTGCATTGAAAAATATTGAGGAGAGTATTGCAGTGGCAAAAGTGTATAAAGAAACTATGAGGAGCACTACTTCACGATATGTAAATTTTGAAATCCACATAAAAGTAAAGCCGACGTATGGAAATAAACTCAGCAAATAAAATATAAAGCGTAGTTCAGGTCTTACCCAGGGCAAAATCAGTAAGGAGGCTACTCCAATGCAAAAGAGTGAAATTCCCAGGGTCTGGTATGTAGTCCTTGAATTCTGTATTTTTCTAACAACAAAGCGCTGAGTGTCACTGATCTTCTTAGATAAACCGGAAAGTACTATTTGTATTAGCAAAATACTTGGAACTGAAAAGAGCATATACTCCCTTTCCGAAATAGCCATGGAGAATTTCTCAGAGCCTGCCCACGATAGGTCCAAGCTATAGTATAAGCCTGGAGCCAGCACTAGTTGAATATAAGCTAAGGCTATAATCATTTCAATGACCGGAAAATGTAATTCGTATACCCGAAGTAGTTTCAAGAATGCCCTTGCTGTCAATAAAAATCCAATGCCCGTAAGCCAAAAAGGGTCTAAAACATATATCAATATCAGGGCTACACAAATCGCTAGCAGGGAGTCTCCAATCTCAGTTGTTCGAAATTTCAAATCACCTTTTCTTCATGAATTTTCCTGTATATGGACACATACTTCGCAACTGTCTTCTCCACACTGAATCTCTGACAATTTGCGTAACCCTCCCTAATCAATCTATTTCTATAGAGACGGTTTCCAATTATTTCCCTTATTCCCTTCCTTATATCATCAGTACTAAAAGGATCAACATAGCAGGCTCCTTCTCCTGCAATCTCAGGTAGTGCAGATAGATTACTAGCAACTACCACGCGACCAACTACTTGGGCTTCTATAATCGGCAAACCAAATCCCTCCTCGGTAGAAACCACAGTTACAATGTCAGATTTTACATACTCAGTCCTTAACTCTTCAAAAGAAAGCTCTGAATAATGCTCTAATTTAAATTTACAGGAGCTTAATCTATTGGCCAAGTCTCGATCTAGGATGCCCACGATCACCAAAACACAATTTAAGTCACGTAGTGCATCAATCAGTCTTGGTATATTCTTATTCTTCTTTGTTCCAACCTGTAAAATCCTAGGGCACTTGCTATTGAAGGATTTTTCTTGAGCATGAAATCTAGGGTCAACGAAATTTGGTACAACGTAAACATCAGCTGGGTCAATTTCAACAACTTTCAGCAGCTCTCGTTTCGTCGACTGCGAGACAACAGTGATGTACTTACACCGCTTTACTGGTAGCCATATCCATAATATATACAGTATGACTTTACGTAGACCGACAGCTCTTTTATAAAATTCTAAGTCATGAATTGTTAGAATTGTTTTGGACTGACGTAGCAAAATGACAATATAATGCACATCACCTGTCACATGGTTTATGTCGCCCTGCTTGAAAGGTGCATATATTATTGACAATAGTCTTGAAAGTGCGTTCTTTCCAGCTACAGTATTCTCTTCGAACCTTGCAGAATAATCTGAAGGTAAATACTTAGCAATAGTATCGAATAAAAATTCTATGCTAAATCTCTTCAGATCCCGACGTCTTGTATAAAAAACCAAATTAACCACTACTTCCTTACTAAAACAGGTTGACTGGTCCTTGTTGGTATTCCGCCCTTAATACAAGACATGTTGATATCCCTACCATCCATTTTCCTAAATACCACATTGGCTCTTGTTTTAAGAAACTCAACTCCACTAATGTCACCACCATAGGTATCATATATTTGATTATAATCTACTGAAATGATCTCAACTGATCCATTCTGCTTACTACTCTCACTCAAGAGAAGTTCCCCATCTCTGGTATTCGATTCTCTAACAATTGCGGGACGACTGAACATAGGATGATAGATTCTTGTGCCAATTTCTGGTAACAGGCCTAATGGAGATGTTATCGACGTCACTACATTACTTCCCTTAGAAATATTTCCCCATACTGGTACTATAAAAATGGGATACTCTACACAATAGACAACAGTTTTACCCGAAGTAGTCCCCTCTGGGACACACCTTACTTTTACAATATCATTATTAATTTCAGAGACATAACCCAAATATGACCGCATAGATTTAACATTTCTCCTCGAATCAAAATAGTTGATTGTATTCAGTCCAAATAGACAGTCACCAGTATTAAGCGATCTAGCATATGGGCTTCTAAACTTCAATTCCTTACTTGCAGAATCCACTAAAATTTCAACTTCATCAAAGTAAAATTCACTGAATGTCGTCCCAGGATTATAATATCTAGCCCCATCTAGAGACTCCAAGCTACATTGACCAAGAAATATTCGATTATTAAGCTGTTGCAAAGATTTTGGACCTCGGCCACCGTTTACTATACTTTCCTGACATTTCAAGTAAACGTTATCGAAATCAACATTATGCAAACTTCCTCCTCGGGAATTGTAGTAACCACTAGCAGCTACCAATCCGGATTCAATCCAACCTCCACTAATCAATACGGATGGTGCATTAAACAATATGGGACTCTTCTCCTTACAATTAGAAAAAAATTCAATGCTGCAATCCCTAAAGGTGCACACAGCATTGCTTTGAAGATGATAAGGAGGAGCGAAAAAATCCTTGGAGTACCCGACAAATTTCATCTGTGTCTGAGAAAACGATATAAAATTTGATCTTATGCTACCTAATGACCACATACTTTCAAAATAAGACTGCGACACACTAAAGCCAGAGAACCGTGTATCAATCTTAGCTAGGTTTCTAACGAAACCTGCTAAGTTTAAGTTTGACAACAAAGGAGGAGTACCAATTTTCTTTCCAATTAGTGTGCAATCTATGAATGTATTAATTAAATAACCATAGACACTCCGAATTACATTTCCTCGCGATTGTGTCTGGCCAGATGCCCAAAAAACATCGCATCTTTGCACGTGACATTCTTCTGCAATAATGTTTTCTCCATTCTGTACTCCATTTGAAGGATTTACAGCTATACATAAATCTTCTTGAACAAAAGAACATCCCTTTATGGAAATCATACTACTACCACCACGAGAATTATTCTTATAATATTTATCGTGACCATCATATCTAGCAAATTCTGGTACATCCTTGTGGAAGGGATCAATAACAACTGCACATCTTGGGCTATATTGAAATGACAAGTCCTTTGATAGATCAAAACTAGCAGATAAGATTGAAACGGGATCATTCATTTTATCAAGCTCTCCGACGAATGTGAAATTCTCAATCCTGCAATTTCTACCTCTTTGAAGTACAATAGTTGCACCATCGAAGTTCTTCTTCAAGACTGTCGAAACACCAATTTTCCGAGATGGAGAATAGCATGGTATAGGACCCTTCAATGTGAGGCTGACCATATCAAAATTTTCATTTTGTACGTTCCATTTAAATGCATGAATTGGCTTCTCCAAATCATATGTTCCTCCATTGAATTGTATAACAGAACCATTTGACTCATCAGAAAGTGCAAATTTAATGGCATCCGCTATTGCATCAGAATCGTCAATACCGTCATCTGCGACCGCGCCAAACGATTCTACATTTATAGCAAAAGGACCTTCCTCATGCAATACATTCGAATGTCGGTGCATACATGAAAAACATAACGCGGTCAAGCATATAGATGTGAGTACACTACCCTTCATAATTCATCTCTGCATAGAAATCCTTGAAGGCAGATTCAAAATTCAAGCTAGTACAAAAATCGGCCCGCGCGGCTTCGCTAGCCATCTGATACTTTAAAACCATATCCTCTAAGGTATTTATCAAGTTGTTTTTCTCTAGATTTGTAAAGAAAGACCATTTCCTCGATCCCAATATTTTTCTATAATGTATATTATCATGAAGCAATACAGGCATTCCACAGGCAACATATTCATAAATCTTATTAGAAGCAGTACCTCCTGTAGTATAGATAATATTTGTAGGTCTATGTATTGCCAAACCAATATCATGCTTCTCGGTAATCTTCATCAAATAACTGTATGGAATGGGGTCAAGTATCTTCAAATACTTCAATTTATTTCTTTTCCCAGCTAATTCAAATAGCTCTCGTTTGTATGATTCATCTATTGGGCCGATTAATGTCATACAAATGCCATAACCTGAAATCCTCCTTCCCAATATGTCTATTAATGATTCAAATCCATGATTTCTACCCAACCGGCCCTGATAGATCAGTTTTAAACATTTGCCAGTGAATAATGACCCTCTTTTTTCACCTTTGAGAAACGATAAAGATGGGTAATTCGGTAGAAATAATGTCTTACCTGAAAAAAGTGACAATGACATATATTGAAGTCTCTCCATCGAGGGTGTACTGAGGAAATCTACTTTTCTCATCGCAAAAGCCTCAAATAAAATTGACAAATGTGCTATAGAAAAATACCGACTAGCACCCCTCTCGAAAATATCATGAACATGGTGCCAATGCACTGCCGCCATTCTGGTAACCTTTTTCACAAGATATAAGACAAACAAAGCAATGCCATCCTGTGTCAATATTAAGGTAGGTGAATTGTCTCGAATCTCAGCCACTATTATTTTAAAGAACTTTTGATACTCCGACATTTTTGTCAACAGACCCTTTCTATTAGGTTTCTCGCCTTCTGAGAATTTCAAACTGACATTCTTAGGATAATCAAAATAGTGCTGTCCAAATTTTCGTCCAATAAACACAACCTCATCATAGTAAACACTCAGCGCTCTAATAACATTTAGAGTCGGCGGATAACGCTCAGGGTCATTATAAAACACTATTAACACTCGTGACTTCTTATCCCCCATTAATTTTAACTGCTCTTTTAATAATCTTGTGAATAACATTCATAAAATCCAAAACATCAAAAAGGCGTATTACTAGAAGTTGAATAAATCTGTTCGATCGCCCTATTCCGATATCTGATTGCGGTAAAAAATATGAATCATCTAATTGGATCGAGACAAAACCTCTATGCTCAAGATCTCTGAAATTCTCAACTGTGGCAATTTCCTTAACTCCATGTTCGTAATAAAGACTAGTTACTTTTGGTGCATAGGCTAAAGGCATCGTTGGCACACTTAATTTTTGCCATATGATATTCGCATGGTAGCGCATAGCTATCGCCTTCTTCACAGATGAAAGAGTCTCGATAAATTCCTCAATTGGATCAAGATTATATGTCAAAATTCTTACTCTAGTGTATTCATCTTCCAAAATTTTCTTTAGCTGGAGTGCCAATTCATACTCTGACATATTCTCCGCTGTATATTCAAATACGAAAAGATAACAACTTAGGTTCTCTGCTTTACACAAGCGACAAATAGTATTAGCCACTCTTTTGATGTCAAGACCTGGCCATGGACGTAAGGAACATCCCAATATTCTTTTACTCACTACTCTACGAAAACCAATAGTAGTCAAATCAGTACCTGAGATAATATCACATGCTACTTCTGCTTTTCTACCAGAAATTCTTTCGAATAGAATATTAGAGTACTCATCTCTAACCTGCACAGCTGAAAACCTTGATGCCACAACTTTCAAATACAATCGATTACTAGATCTTCTTAAAGGGCCAATACCAGTTCCAGCAATGATTACTTCAGCATCTTTGTTTACAAATGCAAATCTCAAATATCTATGCACAGTAAATTGAAAATGGCTGTCTTGAAGTAAGCCTCCCCCTCCAATTACTACCAAGTCTGCCTTTTTAGTCAAGCACCTTATTCTACGAAAATTTGACAGCGCAATCCCCAGGCCATGTTTAACTCTAGGTCTGGGGAAAAAAGTCACGTATGCGCTAAAAGTTTCCTCATAATCTCCAAATACTTTATAATCTATGGACTCTCCATGACATATCAGTCCAATAGATGCGTGAGGATATTTTTTGATAATTGTTTTTAGAAGAGATATTGCAATCAGATCATCCCCAAAATTCCCGGCACCAGCCATTCCTACAATCGCAATCCTCAAGTTCTACCGAGATCAATACTCATACAGTCAAACATATAGGCGACCCTGTGTTTGTATGTATGTTTCATTAAAACTTTTTCATAAGCGCTATTTGATATCTGAAGCCGTAAGTCTTCATTTTTCAAGTAATACTTGCACTTATCAACTAATTCATCAATTGAGCTAAAGTATACAACATCTATATCAGGTTCAAAAATTTCCACTAATTCATCAGTGTACTCATGCATCATAAACCCCCCAACAGAAGGAATCTCAAAGCTCCTCATATTATGCGCGTTCTTGTTCTGTACTCGTAAGATGTTCAAGTTGATTTTACTCCTGCGAAATACATCGAAATATCCCTCTGAGTAGATTGGATCATGTAGAACAATGTTTTCCAATTCAAGATCATAATTCTTTCCAAAGATGTGCACTTTTAATCCATCAGATAATATCTGCAAGCCTCTAATCCACCCCATTCTTTCGTTGTCACCATTTCCGATGAAACTTAGATCATACTGATATCTTAATTTGCCCGTCTGGGTATTCACTGTTTGAGGACTAGCTCCAAAGGGCACGTAATGAACCTTACCAGCAACTTTGTCATCCAGCTTTTGTTGAAGACTTCTACTCCAAACAAAGAAATAATCATATAATGCAATCGATTCCTTAGTATATCGATTTGCACTATAAACATTCTCAGAGAAAGGATCATCAGGGTAATAGCAGGCAATTTTCACTCCCTTAAGGCTATTTTTTATCTCTCTTAATGTCCTTGGATCTAAATAGGTTCCCTTTGAAACAAAAATCAAATCGGGAACAAAATCCTTCACTTTTCGCAC
The DNA here is from genome assembly GCA_965223215.1 of Saprospiraceae bacterium. GTDB lineage: Bacteria > Bacteroidota > Bacteroidia > Chitinophagales > Saprospiraceae > JABDMH01. Next base: position 4,500,590 of record CBDCVZ010000010.1, read on the forward strand.
AATCTCTTTATTATACTGCTTTACTTGCTTAATAAGCCGAAATCTCTGGGTCCGAATAAAAAGTCTATTTGCTGGAGAAAAGGGAAAATCACAGTTAATCAAATCGCATATGGCTTTATCAGTAACGGACCGTAATATTGAGGAAACAAGTGAATGCGACTGACCTTGGGTGTAAAACTGAGTTAGAAGTAAGATCTTCAAGAGATAATTTGCTAATTCAATGAACCCAATCGAACTTTAATCCTATCTACCTGCCGAGCATAAGTGTGATCTAGCGCATACTCAATTCTACATATCTGCCTATCAAATGCATTAAAGCAGTCGATGCGATCTATTGTATCTGTAAGGATTTCGAGTAAGGTTATAGAACCATCTTCAGCCGGCATTCTTATGAGCTCGGATGATTGATAAACAGATAATATGCTACTAACGATGGTTTTACCCGTTGCAAGATACTCCAGAATTTTGTGGGAATTGTCCATAAAATATCCCTCTGTTTTTTTGTAGCACATTAGAAATAAGTCTATCTCTTCAACCCCTTTGAGTATCTCCTCTGGACCAACTAGACCTCGAAGTTCAACATTCCTAGCACGATGTAGGGTATCAATGCCTCGTGATTCTCTTCCAACATCACGAGTGTATGGCCCAAAAAAAATAAATTTTATATCCTGATGTGACTGCAAAGCCTTGGTCATAAAATCCCAATCAATTGCAGGATGATCCAAATTACCAACATATCCAACTGTCAAAGTCTTGCTATTAGCAGTTGCCTCGTTTGATCTGGGTCTAATCCCCATCCTAAGAAACTCAAGTCTTTCCCGAGCATATGACTCATATGTTTTGCTTAACCCATGATTAATAAAGAATTTTGGCACTGTGTGATTCTTGGAAAGATCTAGTAATGTGGGTGATACCGAAAACATGACATCAGCCTGTTTGCCGTTACATCTGTCAACAAAAACATCCACGGGATGGTAAATCCTCAAAGCGGCATTAAATGGTAACGTTGTGAAAAACGCAACATTATCAAAATCCCAAATAACGTCTATCTTTTCAATTAGATCTCTAATCCTACGGGCTTGCCATAGCATGGCAAGATCATATATTTTTCTAATATGAAACCTAAAGAAATAGGGTGTCACAAGGCCATATTTAATTAAATAAATCTCCTTGGTTTGAGAAATTTTAATTACCCTGATCTTAGAGGTATACTTTCTCTCGGGTGGCTCAAGAAAGTAAACCATGTGTCCTCTTTCAACTAGTTCAATTGCGTAATGATGCTTTGATACTTTAAACCCCTGCCACCTTTGAGGTGAGATAATAAGAATTCTCGAAGCTCTAGCTAGATTCAATTACCCTTTATTAATTTAATTAATGGACGGAGACTCTTTAAAATTGGATAGATCTCATAAAAACCTTTCAAAGTCTCAAAATCTCTATGCTCTCTTCTCGGTAACTGCAATATCTTTGAGAACTCCTTGGGGGTCAAATCGAACTTCTTTAGTACGAACTCCAAATCTTGTCGTTGTAACTTCTCATCATAGATAGGTTCTGACAATTTCTCAACTGCCTGCTCTTTTGTCATCTGACCCGAAAATATCAAGTTTGAAAGATGTGCTTTCCTTTTGTCAATCTTGAACTTATTAGGAAGGATAAAGCCCTGATAAAATCTCGTCCAAACAGATTCATAGTGTTTACCGCCATAATCTCTCCAATTCAATTTAGTTTTGAGACGTTCCTTTATTTCAGAATAATTATATCTGAGATAATTTAGAGGTGTCACTATCTGCATTTTTAGTATGGAATTACAGTATCGTCTCGTGGCATAATCAAGGAAGGGAAATGACCTCAAAGCATTTAGGGGAATACGTCCATACTTTTCATGTATTGCCCTGATGTTGACAGCATCTGCTTTGCTGTAGATCCAATAACTTGGAAGTACTTGCTCAGTCACGATGTTCATACCTGCCAAAACATACTTTATTTTCCATTTTCGAGCTTGTTTATACAAAACAGCCATAAATGCGTGGTCAGTCAACACCTCAATGTCAACAACTGAAGCACGTAAATATGACAGTTGGAGCTCCCTGAATTCCTTCCAGTTTATAACATATGTATATAGGTCAAAATCTAGAGTCCTGATCGTATGTTCGATGTTAAATTGAGCAAGTTCAGAATTCCACCCATTATCACAGTGCACAACCAGTGGTCTCAAACCATATTCCTTAGCAAGCAGACAAAGATAAGTACTATCAACACCTCCACTTAAGCCCAGTATACAATCATACTTCTTATCCCTTCCGTTCTCCTTAATCTTCCTAAATACTCTATTGAGGTAGTCTCTACCAGCTTCACCTAAAATCAGTCCCTCCTTAGCAGCAAGGAGATATTCATGATGGTAATTGCAGACACCCTCTTCATCGAAGTATATTTTCGGATCAGCGATGGTATCCATCACACTGAGTGAACATTGTTGATAGCTTCTTTGGAAATTAATTCGATAATCAGTTTCCAACTGAGTCTGATCATATTTTTCGAACTCCAGAATATCAATCATATTTGTCATAGAGTAGTTTTCTTAGATCACTCTGAGCAGGATAGCTGATTAACACTGCTCGATGTGGTCCATTGAATACAAATAGGCTTCCTGCAGCTACCGCCGATGCACCTGCCTCAACGGCATTATTGAAATCTCCTAAGCCCGATGCACCACCAAGTGCTACGACCGGGATGTCGACCTCACGGCTGACTTTAGTTATGAGCTCAAGATCATATCCCTGACTGGTACCATCTCGATCTATACTATTCACAATTATCTCACCAGCACCTAGATCTTGCAGATCTTTGACAAATTTCCACGGCGTATATCCTGTTTTCTTTTGCCCATTGTTCCTATAGATCCGATAGCGTCCAAACAAATCTTTATTCACATCAATGGTAACTACAATGCTTTGCGATCCAAATCTGTTTGCCGCTAACCTTACTAGATTCGGATTATCGAAAACCGAAGTACTCAATGATACTTTCTCTATGCCAGAGAAAAAGATCTCCCGTATTTGATCTATATTGTTAATGCCACCGCCATAGCACATCGGCATGAATGCTTCATCTGCCAGCTTCTTTATCATCTTGAAATCAGGACCAACTCCCTTTTTGCTTGCTGAAATATCAAGAAATACAAGCTCGTCAACCTCCTTCTCGTTAAATATCCGTAAAGCATTTATCGGGTCTCCTACATATATCTTTTTTCTAAACTTTATGGTTTTAATTAGTTCCCCATCTTCAATTAGAAAAACCGGTATGACTCTGATTCTTCTCAATCGAAACTAATGGCCCATTGGTGTAAAGTTAAACCTGTAAGATCTCGCAATTTAGCTACATCTTCCTCGTAGGTCGAAACAATACTTTCTTTGTCTAGGTCCAGCATGATCTTTAGATACCTACTTCGTAGATATTTTCTCATGAAAGTATTTTCAGCTAGTACATCATCAACAACTGGCACCAAAGGCCTTAACTTTCTATATAGTGAGGAGTGTTTTAAGAAATATGGAACGGTCTTAGATGATCTTGCATTGCTGACAAAATCAAGCATGCTATCATCGCTAATTCGCGATACTCCCAAGAATGAAAAAAGTTGATTTAATGTCGCTAATTTATCATTGATCAGATCTTCAAGAACAACGAAATGTATGTTATCAAGTGGAAAGTATGGTATATAAGCTGATATCTGATAATGGTACATTCCGGTCTTGATATAATGACCACTTTTGATGTTATAAATCAGATCACACCTAGGTTCATTGTAAAGATTTTCATAAACATGAGACTCCAATCGTTTGACTGGATCCCGTACTATGTATATTAATTTAACTTTTGGAATTACCTTAGAAATCCTATCAGGAATTCCTTCATAATATTTATTATGCCGCTTGGTGTAATTTTGTGGAGATGTACCAACAACTTTCCTATCTGAAATAAAATGTGACTTATACCAATCAAGTGAGAATTGCCGTTGCTTCTTCTCAGTAAAATAATGAATCTCTTTTGGTTCAGTGACAAATATCTCAGGATGCAGACTTAAGTAGTCGTGTAGACTCGTAGTGCCGCACTTCATAGCACCTATCACCAAAAAATCCGGAAGTCTACTCAATGCAGGCCATTAAACATATCAGTTCTTGATCTTCTCCAATATAATTTGACTACCTATTATCTCAACTAGGGCTACTCTTTCAGGATTTCTTGCTGTAAAAAAATCAAAAGCCTTCTTAACACCATCATCCCACCATCCTCTTACACCATAGTCATCACCACAAATGTATCCACCAGCTTTCACCTTCGGTAAATATTTATTAAGATCCTCCAGTACGGCTGAATAAGTGTGATCTCCGTCGATGTATATCCAATCAAAATAACAGTCTACAAAGGATTTCGCTGCTTCCGAAGAATCTCTTCTGTTGCATATCACTTGACCCCTATCGATAAATTCCCAAAATCGATTGACAACAGATGTGTGTATCTTATCGAGATCTCCCTGGCTGATTTTAGCTCCTCCATACCAAGAATCTTCATATTCATCAACATGTTTATATGGATCGATAAGATGTAATCTAGCAGGTTGACAGATGTCCAATATCAGTTTGGAAAAATCACCCTTCCAACATCCAATTTCAGCACAGATTGCTTGCTTCGGCATGGAATGTAATAATTGCAATCGTGGGTCCATTCTACCGAAAAATCTGCCAATCATTTTTCTTAGCATGCTACATTAATTTAACGTAATTGGACAATAACTGCATTCCAAATCTGTGGCTCTTCTCTGGATGAAACTGAACTCCTACGATGTTTCGAATCTCATATGCGGCAACAAAATCATATCCATAAGAACTTTCAAATAGGACATCTTGATAATTCTCACAAACTACATGGTAACTATGCACAAAATAGAAGCGGGGATCAGTCAAACCTTGAATCAAATTGCTAGGCTTCACAGCAAACGTATCGCTCCATCCCATATGCGGTATCTTTAGGGGTGATTCAAATTCCTCCTGACAAAATTTTATTGCTCTTGCCTTAATAAAACCGAGCCCCTTAGCATTTCCCTCTTCACTAGATTTTGTCATCAGCTGAGCTCCCAGACAAATTCCCAAAATTGGTATTCTGTCTACAAGGACTTTCTTCTGAAGTGCTTGTTCTAATTTCAATCTATGCAGTTGTTCCATACCATAGTCGAAATGACCGACACCAGGTAGGATTATCTTTGTAGCTTTCTCTATAACATCTGCACGATTTGCAACGACACTTTCTTCTCCAATTTTGTGTAACATCTTAACTATTGAAGTCACGTTCCCTGCACCATAATCTATTACAACAATCATATCAATTTAACTTTCGGTGGCCAAGTTATGTTACAGTAGCACTAAACTAGAGAATCTCAAGTCTTTGAATATTTTTATAACTCAACCGTTCTGAATGCCCTTACACTATCGGTATTCCGCTTCATTAACCACCGAGAACAATATACAGATCACCTTGGGGTTGCCTAATGGAAAGGCTTGTCAGACTATTACATCAGTAGGACTGAAATTGAAAAATCAGGATATAAAGCCAAGAAGCTAGGTATGCCAAGCTGAATCAACATCTCTTGCAATCATCACAATGAAGTTATACTCACTAATTTCAAAACTATGACCTTTCAAAAAAGTGATATATCCCTTTTTGCATAAAGTACTCTTCTACGACGAAACTCACTCATTATTGGTACAAGCAACCAACTATAGATCATTGGTGGCAATATTCTAAATATTGTGATCAATGATCTACTACCTCTGTAAATGGCTATCAATGAATATATCACTAAGTTTAACTTTCTCAGGGCAAAGGCAATACTACCTCTCACAAGAGTCTCATCAAATGGAATCCTATGATTAATTTTATCAATGCCTTTCAATCTATTAAACCACAATGCCCTATCCCCCACAAGCTTAAATTGCCCTTTTGCCAAATAGAAGCAAAGAGAAGGATATATGTTGTTATATGGGCATGACCTATTAATCCACCACCAAATAGGGAACCTAACATCCATAATTGCCACCTTCCTAAACAGTCCATAGCCAAAACTGTCATCAAAAAACCGAACCAATTTCAGTAGCCTTTCGTAGGCGTTCTTCCCGGAATAATCAGTGGCCCTACCTCTAGGTTCTGACAGTACCTTACCAACGACATCAATAAAAGCCATGGGACAAAATACGGATACAAGGCTAGTATCGTGCTTCAACGTATCGACTAATGTCTTGAGAAATTCTCTGTCCCATAGATCATCATCCGCTGCCCACATAAAGTATTCTCCTTTTGCATTATCAAGTAAAAACCTCATGTTTCTGGAGATTCCAATGTTCTCCTCTTGACGAAAATACCTAATCCTGAAATCTAAGGCTTCAAATTCTCTACATGCATACTCACTCCCATCTTCAGAAAAATCATCTGAAATAATTAGTTCAAAGTCACTATATGTCTGGTTTAAGATACTCTCAATAGCTTTAGAAACGAACTCCACATCATTATAGACCGGCATTCCTATACTCACCTGAGGATGGACAACACTCACCCTTTATCAAATTTGGGTTTGGCCACTAAAGCAAATGCAGTATAGGAAAAATTCTCAGTTCTCTTCTTCGAGAAAAAGGAAGCAATTTTTAGCAGTCTTGAATATGTACGAATCGAACCAAATCCCACAATTCTAAGCACATCATATCCTGACTCTTCAAGCAACCTACAGATGCTCTTCTTTGTAAAAAATCTTAGGTGGGTCTTATCAAGGATACCTGATTCTTCATACTTGAAATCTTGTTCAATAATTAAGTCACGAATTACACTATAGCACTGTATGTTAGGTAATGATGCAACTACAACACCATCGGAGGTCAAATGATTCTTTGCTACCTTAAGTGCAGTCCAGGGATCGGCCATATGCTCTAGAACATCATTAAAAGTAATACATGTAAACTTTTCAGACTCAAGATCAACCCCATCTGGAAAAACCCCATGAATTACATGATCCAATCGTTCAGATGCCTTTATCACTGCAGCTTCAAACGGCTCTATACCCCAAACTTCAATGCCCAACTTCCTTTTCACTAAAGCTCCAAAACCACCGGAGCTACAACCTATGTCCAAAAGTCGATTTGTAGTTCTTGGAATATGGGATATCATTTCTGGCCGGCCGCAATCATAATATTGCCTACCCTTGGCATTATAATCATTTCGTAAATAGGTCATAAAATTCTACTACTAGCAATATCCTTTCGAAAACTCATATGATCTAAAGAAAACAAAGAGGTATATAAATGAATAATTCATTCCAAAGAGCAGAATTGCATGTTTTATGTTAATGGGAATATAATAGTATAGAATTAAGAAAGAGCTAATTAAGAAATAGATCGTCAGCACTAATTCTTCTCTCTGTCGGTGGGCAAGGTAATAAATATACGACAGTGGACTCACAGTAAACTTCAAAGCAAAATATAAAGCCAATACCTGAGCAAAAATTCCTGCATCTCTCCATTCATCACTAAAAAACCATGCAAATAAATCAGGGGCAAAAAACAATATTATACAAAATGGAAATAGCGAAAGTGCTGCTAATGATTTTGCTGTACTTACGAAAATATTCCTACAATGTCCTTTACGGTTGAACTCTTCTGTTGCTCGCTGTCTAAACACCTCTCCGACAGATGCGGCGATTAGATGAACAGGCAAACCCAGCATCCGTACACATAGGTTATAGACACCCACGGCAGCAGCCCCAGCAAAGGTACTTATCATAAAAACTGGAAGTTGATTGGAGAATCGATTTAAGAATTCCGCAGGCATATTGAATGTTGGAAAATTCCTCCACTTCCTTGCAAGCTCCTGTAATTGTATTCTATTGGGGGTAAACTTGCTAAAGTTAGTGGTCCTATTGAGCACAGTATGCAGAACCACTGGTGGGAGTATATGGCTCACAAGTAAGCCCATAAATAAGCCAAGTGGACCACTTTTGAATAATCCTATTGAAATAGATACCACCGGTATGGTTCCAGCTAATAAAATGGAATTAAAAGTTAGGAGAGTATAATTCTTTCGCCGGTTTGCCCAAGTACGATAGATTCGGTTCTGACCTGTGAAAAAAATGGAGATCGGCAGAAACCAGAGCCAAGCACATATTTTCTCATTTCCCAACCACCAACCAAGTGATTTACCAAACGTGAGTATAAATAAGATCGATAGAACCGTGAACGCAATATTTATCAGACGATTTAACCACAAAACCCTAATTGCATCTTGTTCGTCTTTTTCTAGAAGAATTGCCTGAGTATACTGAAATGTTGAAAAAACACCTATGACGCCAAGGATTGCAATATAGAGGCCCAAAGTACCGTAATCCTCCTTACTATAAATTCTGTACAAAATTGGAGCTGTTAAGATTGAAACACCTTGCGCAATCGCGGTACCTGAGGTAAGTTTAGCTGTATTTAAGAAAAACTCAGAGCTGAGCTTTTTCCGTACTGAAGATAATTTTTTAATCAGCACAAATCTTCTTCTCGATCATCCATCCTCTATGCAACGGTCATGACAAGATCTATCACCTCCGCAATCTTCTTGGCAGCCTTTCCATCGCCGTAAAGATTGGGATCCCACGAGGGGTTGATTTGGTGGTCGCGAGCGGCTTCAATTTTCTCGGCATCATTTCCGACCAATACATTGCAGCCATTTGCAAGGGTTTCGGTCCATTCTGTTTCGTTGCGCAGGGTGATGGTCCGCTTGTGCAGCCAATAAGCTTCTTTCTGCAGGCCACCTGAATCAGTGAGCACGGTATCGCAGTTTTTAATCAGTTGCAACATTTCTAGATAACCGACGGGTGGGATTTGGGTAATGCACGAGGGTACGATGAGACCTTTTTTGTGCGCTACCCGGGGGTGGACGGGCCAAACGATGGGTTTATTCGGTTGGCCCAGTACCTGTAAGATCCGATTTAAAACGGACAGGTCTTCCGTATTGGATGGGCGATGAATGGTGAGGAGGTCGAAGGGTTGATCCATCGCAGGGCCCTGGTGGTCATCTAAGGTACTGAACTGCAGCACCGCATCTTTCATCACATCTCCGACCACAAACACCTGATCGCGAATGCCCTCGTCGGCCAGATTGTTTTTGCCAGTTTCGGAAGAACAAAACAATAGACTGGAGAGGCGATCCGTCACAATGCGATTGATTTCTTCCGGCATTTTATTGTTAAAGCTTCGCAATCCCGCCTCCACGTGAATGATGGGAATGTGAAGCTTTACCGCAGCAATAGCTCCTGCCAGGGTGGAGTTGGTATCACCGTATAATAATACCGCCTTACCATCACCCTTGCCATTCAGCAGCGTCTCTTCAATCTTTTCAATCATGGCCGCAGTCTGCTTGCCCTGGGTGCCAGAACCCACATTTAGATTGGTGACCACTTGCGGAAGGCCGAGCTCACGCCAAAAAATTTCACTCATCCGGTAATCATAATGCTGCCCGGTATGAATGATTTGCTCTGGCACGCCCTGCTCGATCAAGGCTTTGGAGACCATGGCCGCCTTAATGAACTGTGGCCTTGCACCTACAATGGTGTAAATCACCTATGCCGATTTATATCCATACGAAGTCGTTCATTTCAATTGAGAAACCATTTTGCCCGCTACCAAAGCGTTTTGATCAAAGATCGCTTTGCTCGATGACAAAACCACCCCGTGATTTATCTCCAGGACATCATCCATCGAACCGGCCAAAGACGCTCGGTGTGAAACGTGTAAGATGGTTAGATCGACGGATTCTTCCTGCAGCCTGGTCAATACACCCCGCCTCGTTTCCTCATCCAATTCACTCATGGCCTCGTCTAAAATCAATAAATCGATGTCCTTAAATAATTCACGGGCGATGGCGATGCGTTGTTTCTGACCACCGCTCACACTGATGCCATGCATGCCCAGCAGCAGATGGGCCCCTTCATCGTGCATTTCCAAAAAATCAGACAGCGCGACCTGTTGCATCACCTTTTTAAAACGCATCCAATTTTGTGTGGAGGGATCCGCCCAAAGGGTGACATTATTAAATAGGGTATCATTAAATATCACCGGATCTTGGGTCACGTATCCGATGCGCCCCTGATACGATGAGATCTCCAGCTCACTGAGGTCAATCCCATCGATCAATACCCGGCCCCGGGTAGGTCTGAGAAGACCCGTAATCAGAGCCAACAGGGTAGTTTTACCACTGCCGCTGGGTCCGGAAATGCCCATTTTTTTCCCAGCTGTGATTTGGAGATGGACGTTCTGTAATACTTCTTTATTCCCATAGGTAAGCGCAACGTCTTGCAGCACGATTTCTTTAAATGGCCCCCGATACTGCCGCGGCCCATTACTAGACTGATTCCGTTTGAGCCACGCTTCAAAACGTTGTAAATTTTGCAGGCTTCCCGAAATGCCTAAAAAAGTATTCCAGGTAGTTTGCGTCGTGGTGAGGCAGGTGAGCGCTCGGTAGAAAAATAAAATACTCACTAAAACCACCCCCATGGGCACACTCATGACCTGTGTCTGCACCCCTATCATGGCAGCCACGATGACGACAATGACCGGTTCACGTAGACCCATCATAATGGACGATAAAAACCCCAGTCGACGATTTCGCTCTTCAATTTCGACGACTGATGCCTTCAACCGATCCGCATATTTAGATCGTAAGCCGGTGGCACTCAGATATCGGTAGTGTCCGGTCAGCTGCACCAATTGTTTCTGATACAAATGTCTCAATTTGGTGACCGCTTCCGACTGTATTTTAGTGCGCTTAAAGATGGCTTGATACAGCAGATAGGTCACAAGGCCTAGTAGGCATATGATCAGGGCAAAGGCTGGATTGAGGTAGCATGCAAAGAGCAAATAAACCCCCACCATCACCACATTCTTGAGATATTCAAAATAATTATTAAACGCTCGCGATACCCTTTCCACCTCCCCACTCAACGTGTTTTGCATCTGTCCCTGGTCTGCAGAAACAAAGGCTTCGAATTTCAATTGTGAAATTCCATCCAGATTATTAATTCTTACGGTGCGCACAAATAATTGACGTACCCTAATTAAATAATATCCCTGAATAAAAACCGCCAAACCCTTTCCAATAAAAAACAAGCACATAATCCCGAGGATCAACCCAAGGTCAAAGGTAAAACCCATCCGCACCGGAAGCTCGGTGAGAAAGTTTAATTTGTCGGTTTGATACAGCGTCGTACCCGACTCACCACTCACCCCCTGCAGTAAAGGGATGAACATGGCTAGACCCAAACCATCCAATAAAGCGACCAGGAGGCTCAACGCAAGTACCGAGTAAACCCGGGTGCCCAGGTAGCGGTAGAAATAGAAAAATGGTTTGATCAGGATGTTTATGTGTTTAGACGTGTTTGTGGATGATTAGGTGTTTTGCCGACTGGAAAGTTGGCGATACCTTGTTTATGTGTTGCCGACTGGAAAGTCGGCGATACCTTGTTTGCCGACTGGAAAATCGGCGATACCTTGTTTGCCAACTGGAAAGTTGGCGATACTTAGCCTGCACCTTCGTTAGTTTTTATGCCAACTGGAAAGTTGATACCTTGTTCCGGCTTGGTGTTTTTTTGCCGGCTGGAAAGTCGGTGGTACATTGGCGATGCTAGTCAAAAAGTGCCAGCAGCTCTTCCTTATCCAGTGACTTAAACACACTGGCATCGGTCTGGATAATATCACTGGCCAGTTTTTTCTTTTTCTCTTGCAACTTCAAGATTTTCTCTTCAATGCTGTCCTTACAAATCATCTTGTAGGCAAAAATGTGTTTGTCCTGGCCAATACGGTGCGTTCGATCGATGGCTTGAGCCTCAACCGCCGGATTCCACCAGGGATCTACGATGTACACATAATCGGCCTTGACTAAATTGAGCCCGGTATTACCGGCTTTCAGACTGATGAGAAAAATACGTCGGTCGTCCTCCTCATTAAATTGTCGGACCGCCTTTTCGCGATCACGCGTAGAACCATCCAAATAGGCATAGGGGATCTGCTCGGCATCCAGCTGTTCACGAATGATTTTTAACATGCTGACGAACTGCGAAAATATCAAAGCGCTGTGGTTACCCAGCTCATACTTGCACTGCTCCAACAGGGTTTGGATCTTCACGGATTGTTTTTCACGCTTGGTGAGGTTAGCATCCAATAACTCGGGTGCATTGCACATTTGTCTCAACCGCAACAGGCCTTCCAGCACCACCATTTTGGATTTTGCGGCCCCTACCTGATCCATTTTTTTATTTACCTGCTCCCGAATTTGCCTTTTGAGCTCATCATATTGCCGGCGCTGATTTGACTCCATTTCACACCAAAGAATACTCTCGGTTTTTTCGGGCAGATCACTGGCCACCTGCTGCTTGGTACGACGGAGCACAAAGGGATGAATCATTTTCTGGAGCAAGGCCGCTGTTTCCTGATCCCCATGCTTTTCAATAGCCAAGACATATTGATTCTTAAACGAGGTCATATTGCCAAGAAATCCAGGGTTGACGAAATTCATCTGCGCATAAAGGTCGAAGGTGCTGTTTTCAATCGGGGTGCCTGTCATCACCAGTTTATTACGGGCTTGTAACAGACACATGGCCTTGTAGCGTTTTGAATTAGGATTTTTAATGGCCTGAGATTCATCCAACACCACGTAATTAAATGGATACGTGCTGAAAAAGGAAATGTCAGAAGCGACCGTATCGTAGGTACTGATCAACACATCAAAATCTGAGAAACCATCGGTGTTCTTGGTCCGGAAGGGTCCGTGGTGGATCAAGTACTTCAAGTCGGGACAGAATTTTTCCAGCTCAGCCGACCAAGTAAATAGTAGGGTGCGGGGGGCGACCACCAGATGCGTGCCCTGACCCTGTTGATCGGCCAAAATGCAGATCGCCTGCAGGGTTTTGCCCAGGCCCATATCATCGGCCAAACATCCACCAAAACCAAATTCCTGCAAAAATTTCAACCACTTAAATCCCTCCTTTTGATAATTACGCAAATTGGCTTGAATGGCTTTAGGGAAGCGATATTTTCGCTCCTTGGTATAAGATGCTAATTTCTTCTTCTTTCGCTGAATGTCTTCCATGACCTCCAGATCGAAATCTCGCTCTTCAAACAATTGCTCAATCACATTAAAATTCAACTTGGACACCTTGGCTTCACCTCCGTCCATCGTGATTGTCTTTTCCAACTTTCGGAATCGATTGAACCAAGCTTCCGGCAAAATTCCTACCGTGCCATCTTTCAGCTGAACGTAACGAGTATTATTTCTGATGGCCGTCAACCAATCTTTAGTGCGGAGCTGTTGGTCACCAAACTCAACCGAGACCTCTAAATCAAACCAATCGATGCCGGATTTAATTTGACTGCTCACCTTGGCGCGATGCTTGGAATATTTAAACTTAGCCAACTCTTCTTGGCCAAATACTTCGATGTCTTGTGCCCCACATTGTTCATAAAATTTTAAAAACCAAAGATCGCGCATGACCTCTGTCGTCTCCAACAGAAAGGTAGTGGCTTTGGTTTCATGGGCCCAATGGGGGTGAAGCAATCGCACCTCGCTTAGAAAATCATCCATGACCCCGTCAGGCAGATGCCAAATCGCTATTTTCCCCCCACCGCTGATCACATGACTTCTTTGCGCCGGTGAAAGCATCACCTCGCCATGTACTAATACGGGACGAAAAGCCAATCCATGATCACTTTCGCGGAGATATATTCGTTTTTTGACCTGTTGAATTTCAGCCTGCGAAATAAATGAAATATCGGTATCAATCGTAAAATGTTGACCCAACTCAGCAATTAGGGTTACATATTTTTCAAGTTCTGATTGAAAAAATAATAGCCTGGGATTTTCACGAAAAAATTGCAGTGCTCTCCCAGTCAGAAATTGATCAAATAAATAAGCCCGTTGCTGCTGATCCGTCACGAAATAGTCGTGGAGATACGTGATCTTATCATAGTTGACAATTTCGTCAGCCAACCTCGGCCTCGCTTCAACCACGATTAGATCATCTTGAATATATGATTTGATCTCAATGCCAGCCAGCTGTCCAGTGAAGTATATTTGAACCAGGTCTTTTTTGCGAATTTGCCAGTCGTAGGCGGCACGATGCAAATCTTCCCTGAGCCGATAATTTAGCGAACCCATCAATAAAGCGGAATGCTCCTTCATCAGCTTCAAGGCCGGTGAAATAGTTTGCTTGGAAGACTCCATCTCCAACGTTTGTTTCAACGTACCGTAGAGACTGGTCAACTCGTGACTCAACGTATTGGGGTAGGTAATTTCTTTAATGTAACTGGCCAATTTGGACTTCAATTTATCCAGCTTCCCTTCGACCAGGGTAAGTCTACTTTCGGTATAGTACGATTGGTTTTGCCAAACAAATGCATTTCCAAAAAGAATCTTCTTTTCGAACACATTCATCTGGTCATCCAGGGAAGGTGGAACGGGCAACTCCATGCCCTCTCTGAGCATTAGGTGAATCTCATCTTTGGGCATATTGATAAGTTGCCCATCGATTTTGGTTTTAATATAAAATGAATCACCCTCAAGGAAGATTTGAAAACTCTTCAAGAAGTTTTCGGGAGACATCTGACGCTCCTCAGCCAATCCTCGCACATGTTGCTCATAGTTATACTCCAGTGGTTGACGAAGCCACATGGCACCAAACTTCGAACCAGCAAACTGTTTTAAAACCGCGCGTTGATGCTGGCACAGATGTTCAACCCTGACGTCACATTCATGACATTTAATCTGTACCTCATCATCCTGATGGCACATGGTGGTACTTCCTTCTGGTGTCAGCCCTCGATAGTCTTTGAGATAGAGGTAACTTTTGATTTCACGCTCAGAGAGGAACTCGTGTCTGACTACTCGGCTTGGTTCCCAGCGGTGCCGACCGGGGCCTCTAAACACCAGGAAATCTTGGGCCGATCCGTCCAGTTCGTCAGGGATCCTGGTAAATTGACCGGATCGATGCAAGGACCCTCTAGCACCGTGAGATTCAACCTTTCTCTGGGTGGTTGGCGGCAATTCATCTAGCAAATAGTAAATCAGAGCCGCTGCATGCTTACATTCATACCCATAGGGGCAATCACACTCCGTAAAATCTACTTCGCCCTCCGTCAGCTGAAGTCGCACATGGTAAGGCTGTGAACCCAGTACCAATCCAATAACCTTATGTTGATCGGTACTCACACTGATCACGCAATGATCTTCAAACAGTCGTTTGCCCCGTTTGGCTACTTGCTTGGTAAATAGTTGGGTCAATGCCCGTTGTAAATTTGTCCGCTTAAAAGCAATTTCTGCCAAGGTTCCTATTTTAGGATGGAGGGTTGTAGGTGGTTGATGGTTGTGGTTGTTATTTGCCGACTGGAAAGTCGGCGATACCTTATTTGCCAACTAGAAAGTTGGCGATACATGGTTTGCCGGCTGAATTTGGTTGCCGACTGGAAAGTTGGCGGTACATTGGCCGTTATGGGTTTGCCGACTGGAAAGTCGGCGATACCTTGTTCGTAATCTGTTTGCCAACTGGAAAGTCGGGGGTACATTCTTCGTTATGGGTTTGCCGACTGGAAAGTCGGCGATACATGGGCCGGTTGGGTGTTTTTTGCCGACTGGAAAGTCGGCGGTACCTCGGTGCTATCTAGTAAATGGATGTTTGACCAGTGGCAACTCGGCCAGGGGATGGTAGGTGCCAACCAATCCGATGGGTTTCTGATGCCGAATATCGTGCACAATTTCAATGGCCTTGCGCGAACTGCGGAGCGGAAATCCATGACCATCTAAAATGGCTTGATAACTTTTCGTGTGCAGTTCGGTGAAGCCACCGCTAAATTCAAATTCTTCACCCTCGATCTGAAGGGAGCGATAGGTGCGCAAACCGCGGTCCTTGATTTCCTGGGGTAAACAATCGTAATTAATGCTCAAAAACCACCGTACCCGGGCTCGATCGAATTCCAGATAGCCTGCTGCCCGATCGTGGGTATGTACGTGGACCACATTCTGTTTTACCTCACCGAAAATCCAGTGCAGCATATCGTAAAAATGAACACCGATGTTGGTGGCTATGCCACCGGATTTATTTTGGTTGCCCTTCCAAGAGGTATAGTACCATTTACCGCGGGAGGTCAAATAGGTTAAATCGATGTCAAAAACCTGGTCTGGTGCGGTGTTGGCGACTTTTTCCTTGAGCTGGATCACACTGTCATGCAGTCGCAATTGTAAAATGGTGTAGACCGATTTTCCGGTCTCCTTTTCAATTTCTTCTAATCCATCTATATTCCAAGGATTCAATACGAGGGGTTTCTCACAAATAACATCCGCTCCATAACGCAACCCAAACCTAATGTGTGCATCGTGTAAATAATTGGGGCTGCAAATACAGATGTAGTCGATTTTTTGGCCCCGTCTTTTCAGTTTTTCCAGATGCCGGTCAAAACGCTCAAATTCAGTAAAGAAATCGGCCTGGGGGAAATGGCTATCAATGATGCCCACCGAATCATTTTTGTCTAATGCAGCCACCAGCTGATGGCCAGTGTCTTTGATTGCTTGCATGTGCCTCGGAGCAATATAACCGGCGGCCCCAATGAGGGCAAATTTCTTTTTATTACTCATCTTCCTGTTGTAATAATAGTAGCGCTTCTACGTCCGCTAAATCCTTGTAACGACCGACGACTTTCTTGGTCTTGATTAGGTCATTAAGATGTATTACCCGAACCCGAAATCCATCGGCAAGAATATGCCATTTCGAAATCTGATTGGCACGATTAAAGTCTAGCCCTTTTACCGTCGTCATGATATTAATGGACACCAGGGGTCTGCCGAAACTAAAAACATCGTATTGATCGACCGCCAAAAACATTTCTTTGGAAATAGACGTCGTCGGAAGACCAAACGTCTTAAAGGCTCGGATCATCCGATCATAATTCTCCTTGGTTGGCATAACCCACAAATCCATGCCTCCAGCGAGCTGCTCCGTTAAAAGGTGGGTTCTTTAATCTGATAATAAGCTTCATACCACTCCACAAATGCCCTTAGTCCAGTTTCTAAATCTGTTTGGGGAACATACCCAAAGTCCTTCTGCAAATCCGAAATATCTGCATAAGTATCTTTGACGTCTCCGGGTTGCATGGGCAACATTTCCATTCTGGACTTTTTACCCAGACATCGCTCCAGGGTTTCAATGAAATCAATCAGCTGGACCGGTTTGCTATTGCCAATATTATAAATGCGATAAGGTGCTTTTGAGGATGCCGGTCCATCCTGATCTTGCCACGCCGGATTGGATTGGGGTGCAGATTTTGAGACCGCCCATACCCCAGCCACAATGTCGTCTATATAGGTAAAATCGCGACTCAATTTTCCCTCGTTAAATACTTTGATCTTCTCATCACTCGAAATGGCATCGGCAAATAAATGAATGGCCATGTCGGGTCTACCCCAAGGGCCGTACACGGTAAAAAACCGTAGACCCGTGACGGGTATTCCGAAGAGATGGCTATAGCTATGCGCCATCAATTCATTGCTCTTTTTGGTCGCCGCATAAAGGGACACCGGATGATCTACCGGATCGGAGGTCGATAGAGGCATTTTTCGATTGTTTCCATATACACTACTGCTGCTGGCATACACCAAATGCTCGATATGATGATGTCGACATGCCTCCAAAATATTGAGAAATCCTACGATGTTACTTTCAATATATACCTCCGGGTGTTTCAAGCTGTAGCGTACACCAGGTTGAGCGGCCAGATGAATGACTTGATTAAATTGCTCCTGCTCAAAGAGGTCATGTAAAATCGTTTTGTCTTCCAACCTGGTTCGAATAAAACGATAATTTGGATGATTTTCGCTGGTGATAAGGTCCCCCCATTGCCGAAAGGTTGTGTGGATACCGGCGGCACCCAAACGATCTAATTTTAGTTGTGGATTGTAATAGTCATTGATCGAGTCCAACCCCACCACTTCGTAGCCCTCCTCAATAAATTTCTTAGTGACGTGATAGCCGATGAAGCCAGCCGAGCCCGTAATAAGAACCTTTAGATTATTTTGTTTTGCCATGGTGTGGTACGCGCGATCTGGTGATTGCAAATCCTAACCTTCTACTACTTATCATAGATCGTGCCGGATGCTAATGCGCTAGTTTTGCTTGCTTTTGTCCACCTTCGTATCTATTCGTTTATGCAAGGTAGCTGAAACAGCCATTAGATGATCATGCCGGCTGCAACGGTATTATTGGTACCTTCATCAATGAGAATAACGCTGCCTGTGATTCTGTTCTGACGGTACGAGTCGGTGAATAATGGTTTGGTCGTGCGCAATACGACACGACCCATATCATTCATTTGGAGTGTTTTTTCTTCTAAATTCCGGTGTAGGGTATTAATATCCAATTTATAACGCACCTCCTGAATGATGCAGCGAGCATCTTGGGTGGTATGACGAATCGTGTACTTGCCTCGGGGCTGCAACGATTTGGTGTGGTCAAACCAACAGAGCATCACATCGAGATCTTGAGAAACATCGGGCTGATTATTGACCCGTACGATCATATCCCCACGACTCACATCCAGGTCATCTTCTAACAGTAACGTCACCGACATGGGTGGAAAGGCCTCTTCCAACTCGCCATCAAACGAGTCGATCTTGGCCAGCTTGGTAGTGAATCCGGAGGGCAAGACCATCACCTCATCACCTTTCTTAAAGATCCCACCAGCCAAACGCCCCGCATAACCGCGATAATCATGAAACTCATCATTGTATGGGCGGATAACCTGCTGCACCGGAAAGCGACAATCAATAAAATTATAATCACTGGCGATGTGCACGTTTTCCAAATAATACATTAGGGTCGGACCTTCATACCAGGACGTTTTTTCACTCCGGTCTACCACATTGTCGCCATGCAGGGCAGAAATAGGAATAAAATGAAAATCTTTGATATCTAGCTTGGCGGCAAAAGCCTCAAATTGGTCATGGATCTCATCAAATCGTTCTTGACTATAATCCACTAGGTCCATTTTGTTGATACAAACCACCACATGCGGAATTTGTAAGAGCGAGGCTATAATTGCGTGTCTTCGCGTTTGTTCTACCACGCCATGTCGAGCATCTACCAAGAGCAAAGCCACATTAGCGGTGGAGGCCCCCGTCACCATATTCCTGGTATATTGAATGTGACCGGGGGTATCTGCAATGATAAATTTGCGCTTGGGGGTGCTGAAATACCGGTAGGCCACATCGATGGTAATACCTTGCTCACGTTCGGCTCTTAAACCATCGGTCAATAACGCTAGATTTACCCCTTCTTCTCCCCTCTTTTCACTGACTCGCTCAATATCCTGATACTGATCCTGAAAAATACTTTTGCTATCATATAATAATCTTCCGATTAAAGTCGATTTTCCGTCGTCGACGGATCCAGCAGTTGTGAAACGCAGGAGTTCGGTTTGTTGTGTCACAGTGTTAGTTTATTAGTTGGTTAGTTGATGGTTTATCTTTGGATCGCCTTCCACACCTAAAAATATCCCTCCTTCTTCCGGTCTTCCATCGCGGTGTCGCTTCGTTTATCATCGGCTCTGCCACCACGTTCTGTCATGCGTGTGGTGGCCACTTCCTCAATAATTTCTACAACATTGGAGGCGGTAGATCGCCATACCCCGGTGCAAGTCATGTCTCCGATGGTGCGGCAACGAACCATCTCCGTGAAGACGTGTTCAGAAGGTTTTTTCTCAATATAATCGCAATCTGCCAGCAAAATACCATCTCGCTCAAACACGTCACGTTCGTGGGCAAAATATAGGTTGGGTAAATCGACTTTTTCTTGGGCTAGATATTGCCAAACATCCAACTCCGTCCAATTGGAAATGGGAAAAACGCGAAAATGCTCACCCATCTTTTTGCGGCCATTAAATAAATTCCATAATTCGGGCCGTTGGTTTTTTGGATCCCACTGTCCAAATTCATCGCGGTGTGAAAAAAATCTTTCCTTCGCCCGGGCTTTTTCCTCGTCGCGTCGGCCTCCACCTAGGGCAGCATCAAATTTTCCTTTTTCAAGCTCATCCAGCAGAGTATAAATTTGCAGACCATTGCGGCTGGCGCTGGTGCCCTTTTCTTCGGTTACCGCACCTTGGTCAATGGCGTCTTGCACGTAACCGACGATTAACTTCAAGTTGTATTTTTCCACCAGGGCATCACGAAATTCCAGGGTCTCCGGAAAATTGTGTCCCGTATCGACGTGCAATAAGGGATACGGCACTCTAGCGGGATAAAACGCTTTGACGGCTAAATAGGTCATTAAAATAGAATCCTTCCCACCAGAAAACATGATCACTGGATTTTCAAATTGCGACGCCACCTCACGCATGATGAAGATCGACTCTGATTCCAATTCTTTCAAGTGATTTATGTGGTAATTCATTTATTTAATTATTAGGGTAGGAAATTTGGGGATGAATAAAATCTAATATTTGATCGCGCGCCGATTCGATGGATTGTGATTCAGTGGGCACCCTCAGATCTGGATTAAGTGGTGCCTCGTAGGGACTGTCAATGCCCGTAAAATTCTTGATCTCACCCGCTCGCGCTTTTTGATAGAGCCCTTTGACGTCACGTTTTTCACAAACAGCCAGCGGCGTATCAATAAATATTTCAATAAAATCAGCTGGCCCAATAATCTCGGCTGCCATTTTCCGAATCGCTCGAGTCGGTGAAATAAAGGAGCAAATTGATATAACACCACTTTGGAGATAGAGTTTAGCTACTTCGGCAATGCGGCGAATATTTTCAACCCGATCTTCTTCGGTAAATCCCAGATTACTATTTATTCCATTGCGGATGTTATCTCCATCGAGCATTTGGGCAAAAAACCCCCGTTTCATAAGCTCTCTTTCGAGCGCAATGCCAATCGTGCTTTTACCGGAACCCGACAGACCAGTCAGCCAAAGTACTTTACTGTGCTGGGCGAGCTTGCGCTCACGATCTGCGCGTGAAACCATCTGGTCAAAAATGGGGTGAATGTGGCTACTCACTTTTAAAAACGCTTCTTACGGCTCCCCTTGGCAGTAATTGCCAGGCTCGCTCGTGCAGATAATAAATGAAGATTTTCCCCACGAATTCAATGCCACCTATTTTTAGTGCATCTCCAATTTCACCGGTGATCAAATAAGCGATGGTCATGGTCGTTGTGGTGGCAATAATCCGCCAGGTAAATCCTTTGAGGACACTGCGCAAATGAGATTCTGTGTGAAACTGCTTGGTCATAGTCGGAGTTTGATAATTTCCTGGGGGGGAGATTAGTTGGACTGATCGACCAATGATCGACCAATACTATTGTAATAAAAGCCCAGTTGGCTTAATTGATCTAAATCGTAGAGATTACGTCCATCAAAAATTACCGGCTCTTTGAGCGCACTTTTAATTTGTGCAAATTCGGGTGTGCGAAAAACACTCCATTCGGTGAGAATAAGCAAGGCATCTCTGTCTGGTAAAATTTCATACTGATCGTCGCCATAGGAGATCTCGTCTCCAAACACTTGCTTGACATTTGGTATGGCTTCAGGATCAAAAACGGCCACCTCGGCACCTAAGTCAAGTAGCTCTCGAATGATGGTTAATGCTGGTGCTTCGCGAATGTCATCCGTGTTGGGTTTAAAGGCAATCCCCCAAATGGCAAAAGACCTGGTGGACAGATCGTCGCCAAAGTATTTTTTAACTTTTTTCACCAGGATCCTCTTTTGCATATCATTAACTGCCATTACGGATGACAGAATCTTAAAGTCATAATTGGCCTGCAGGGAGGTTTTAGCGAGGGCTTGGACATCTTTCGGAAAACAGCTGCCACCATATCCAATGCCGGGAAATAGAAATCTTTTACCTATCCGGTTATCGGCCCCAATTCCCTTGCGGACCTGGTCTACATTGGCACCTACATTTTCACATAAATTAGCAATCTCATTCATAAATGTGATGCGGGTAGCCAAGTATGCATTGGCCGCATACTTGGTGAGCTCTGCCGAGCGCAGGTCCATAAATATGATGGGATTGCCCTGGCGTACAAAAGGACTGTATAGGAGTCGCATTTGCTCGCGGGCACGATCGGAGTCTGTGCCTATCACCACCCGGTCTGGTTTGAGAAAATCATCAATGGCTGCACCCTCACGCAAAAATTCCGGATTGGATACCACATCAAACAAATCAGGGGATAAAGTTTTTGCCACCGTGGCAGCAACCTTTTCTGCCGTCCCCACCGGCACGGTACTTTTGTCTACAATGATTTTGTAATCCGTGATGATTTCTGCCAGTTGAGCTGCTACACTTAATACAAAAGAAAGGTCGGCAGATCCATCAGCTCCAGGTGGTGTCGGGAGTGCCAAAAAGATTATTTCCGACTCGAGCACGGCATGCTTCAAATCAGTGGTAAAGGTGAGTCTGCCCTGTTTGGTATTACGTTCAAAGAGTATGTCTAAACCGGGCTCATAGATCGGTACTTCTCCTTGGCTCATGCGTTTCACTTTCTCTGCATCAATATCTACACAGATGACGTGATTACCGGTCTCGGCAAAGCAAGTACCACTTACTAAGCCAACATATCCTGTTCCTACAACTGCTATATTCACTGTTTGCTACTTTATATAATTTCTAATGTATACTTGATCATCAAGTCTGCCCTCCTGGTGCTTGTCGAGGGGAGGACAGGCTTCGCCCTTGATGTGTCGGAAGTACTCCCCACATCTCTTCGTTATTTTTACATCCAGATTTGATCTAATCTGAATCTACCAGTACTTGTCCATCAACCCACCTGGTGCCTCTTTATCTTTTACCTCAATGGTCTCATTGGTGGGTCGGATATTAATGGGGTCAATTTCCATCTGCAATCCCCATCCAATATGGTCTAATTCGACCACAAAATTTTTGCCTTTCTCTGCGATCAATTTGCCGTGTACACCGGTTAAATTGCCACCGATGATTTCTACAGGTTTGCCTTTTTCAAATTTTGTCTCGCTCACTTCAATGTCTAACTGCTCCTGACAAATTCGCTGGAGTAATTTTATTTCGTCGTTGGGGATCGCAATGATTCTTCCGGAAAATTGGATGAATTTCAGCACATTATTTGTTTCCAAAACCGGTACGTATTGGTCTTTGACAATGCGAACAAACACATAGCAGTTGATCAAGGGCAATTCGACCACTTTGCGTTTGCTGACATATTGCTTGACGATTCGATTCAGGGGTACATAGGCTTCAATTCGCTTCTTGGCCAGCAGGCGAGCCACCTCCTTTTCTGCCTTATACCGGGTATAAATGGCAAACCATTTTGGCTCGTGTTCTGATAAATGGGTTTCGGTCACAATAAGTGATTTAGCAGATTAAAGACTCCAGTAGGTGAGTGATGATTCATCAGAAAAATCATACATGCCTTTCAAATCGAATAAGATGGGATCATCTTTCATAATGGCCTTAAAATATTCTAAATCATAGTTTTCGTACACCTTGTGGTTGACCGCTACGATGATCGCATCGTAATCGCTGTCCAATTTGTGGGTCAAGGAATATTTATATTCTTTGGAAACTTCATTGGGGCTGGCATGGGGGTCGCTGATGTGCACATGAATGGCATACTGCATCAGTTCAGCAATGAGGTCCGCCACTTTGCTATTGCGAATGTCGGATACATTTTCTTTAAAGGTTACACCCAGGACCGCCACCTTGCACTGATGTGGATTTTTGGCTTTTTGCAGAAACAATTGCACCAATTTTTTAGCGATGAAAGCCGGAATGCCATCATTCACCCGGCGACCACTCAAGATCACCTGCGGATCATACCCTACTTGCTTTGCTTTGTGTACCAGATAGTAAGGATCTACCCCGATACAATGGCCTCCGACTAAACCCGGGCGATAATTGAGAAAATTCCATTTGGTACCAGCAGCCGCCAATACATCCTGGGTCTTGATGTCCATCTTATCGAAGATAATGGCCAGTTCGTTTACGAAGGAAATATTAAGGTCGCGCTGAGTGTTTTCAATCACTTTGGCGGCCTCGGCCACTTTAATGGAGCTGGCTTTATAAACCCCTGGCTCGATGATCGAATCGTAGACTTTGCTAATTTCTTCGAGGGCTTCGTCATCATTGCCCGATACGATCTTAATGATCTTTTCTAAGGTACGCACTTTGTCGCCCGGATTGATCCGTTCGGGTGAATAGCCCAGTTTGAAATCTGCGGGATATTGGAGCCCGGATTCTTGGAGTAGGATGGGCAAACAATCTTCTTCGGTACAGCCCGGATACACGGTGCTCTCATACACAACATAATCTCCCTTACTCAGTGCTTTGCCTACGGTGTGCGAAGCCGATTTAACCGGATGCAGATTGGGTGTACGCGATTCATCTACGGGGGTCGGAACAGCAATGACGAAAAAACTGGCTGCCTTCAACCTTTCCGGATCGGAGGTAAATTCAATGTCGGTAGCATTGAATGCTTCCTTTTCCAGTTCTTCGGAGGGATCGATGCCCTGCTTCATAAGGTTAACCCGGGGTTCACTGATGTCAAATCCGATGACCGAGTACTTGCGTGCAAACGCTAAGGCCAGGGGTAAACCCACGTATCCTAAGCCGATGACGGCAATTTTCTTCTCCTTTTTTACAATCGCATCAAAAATCTTCATTGCCTTCTTCATTTTCCGTGTGGTGCCAGAGCAATAATGGATCTTGACCGAAATGGGTCCAGTCGATCTGGGCTGCCTTTTCCGGTGCATAGATGAGATAGCGAATCTTTCGATGAATCATATTCTCTACCTTTTCAATCAGTTGGACCAGGTAGTTGATGTCGATGTTGCCGATGAATATTAAATCAATAATGGGGCTGTCGATGCCCTTGGCAAAAGTGCCCGCCAAATATACTTTATTCACCTGTCCCAATCGCTCAACCACGTTTTCCACCACCTTATCCAAGCCGACGTGTTTCATCATGATGTTGTGGATCTCACCAAAGAGGGGGTGTTTGGTATTGGCCTGAAAAAACTTCTTATTGCCCTTCACCTTGCTGGAGAGCATTCCCGCTTCCTCCAAACGATTGAGTTCCAATCGAATGCCATTGGTCGACTCACCAAATTCAGACTCTAGGCTGCGCAGATAGCCAGTGGCCTTACTGTTAAGGAAAAATTTTAACAGCAGTTTGATTCTCGTTTTCGATGAAATTAACGTCTCGATCATATATGAGTAACAATATTACTCAATTTCTTGAAATACCTCGATGCGTTAGTGGAAAAATTAGTGGCCCTAGGCGGCCATCGCATCGCGATAAATCTTACGACCCAAGACAAAGGTAATTCCCACCATACCTCCTAAGAGCGCACCGATGATTAACGACTTCAACAGGGAGGGTTCTACAGGTCTAATCGGCGGAATGGCATCATCAATGAGGGTGATAAAGGGTGTCTTATTTTTTAGTGAGAAATCTGCAAATTCAAGGTTTTTAAGGGCTTCGCCATGCATCAACTGCAGTCGTTGGACATTAGAGGCCAAGCGAGTTCGCTTCAGTGTGCCTTCGGTGGCCGAATATACGTTTTGATTCCGATCGACAAATTCGGCCAGACTGTATTCAGCAGATTTCAGTGCTGCTGCTAACGAATCTGTCTTGGACTTCATGAGTGTATAGGTGGCCAACGCCTTTTCCGTTGATTTTTCAACATAGTATGAAGTGAGCTGGCCAAAAATCGAATCCACTAAGGCAATAGACAGACTTTCGCTGGGAGATTCAATCTTCAACGTCATGATTCCGGTGTCTTCATTGTAGGAGGTAGAATAGATCCCTTCAGTAGATTCACTTCCATTGAGCAGGCCTTGTAATTTTTTTAGTACGGCTAGTTCATTGGAGGTGAAGGTCTCAACATTACCGTGGGAATAAAGAAATCCCTTCAATCCGGTGGTGTCGTCTTCCCACTTTTCGTGCAACTGGAACTGACGAATTAAATGATTGGCAAGATAGTCGGACGTGCCGTCAATACTGACCTTGCTGAAAATAGCCATTTGCAACACCCGGCGGGATTTAGAGATCTCAAGAATCTTATCCAGGTTGTACTTGCCGCGCCTGATCCCCCCAATGCCAATTTGACCCAAAATACTTGACATACCTGCCAACGCATTCCCTTCATCTTCGTCGACCATGAAAGTCAGTGCGGCTGGATAAATGGGCTCGGTGGTCATGGCGTCATAGGCTTTATAACCAATAAAGGGCACTGCAATCAATCCGATCAGCCACCAATGGCGCCACAACTCTCGCCAGTATTCCTGGATCTTGAGAATGAGTTCTTTCAGGGTGATCTCATCATCCGGATGTGGTCGAAGATTGGCCTCTTGCTCCGTCATACATCATAGTTTAGAAAAGGGGCCATCCATCTCTCCGCCTCTGCTCTTGTCATTCCCTTTCGGGATGCATAGTCAATGACTTGATCGGCAGCAACTTTTCCCAGCCCAAAATACTTGCTCTGCGGATGAGCGAAGTACCATCCACTGACCGAAGCTGCTGGATACATGGCATAGTGTTCGGTGAGCTGTATTTTAGCATCGTCCCGGTTTAATTGAAGCAGCTGGAATAGCGTCTCCTTTTCAGTATGTTCGGGGCAAGCGGGATAACCGGGAGCGGGTCGAATCCCTTGATATTTCTCGCGGATCAAAGCGGAATTATCAAAGGGTTCATTGGGTGCATATGCCCACAATTCGGTACGCACCAGGCGATGCATATATTCAGCTAACGCTTCCGCCAAACGGTCGGCAAGGGCCTTTAGCATAATAGCGTGATAGTCGTCGTGCTGAGCTTCGAAGCGTTTGATGTGCGCTTCAATGCCAGTGCCGGCAGTGACCGCAAAGGCCCCCAGATAGTCAGATCCACTCTCCACTGGGGCTATAAAATCACTCAGCGATAAATTTGGCTGCCCACTTGCTTTTTGGTTTTGCTGCCGCAAGAAGTGGAGGGTAGCCAGCTCCTCTTTCCGGCCACGGTCTCGAAATATTCTCACGGAATCTTCAGGGGTACTGCCCGCTGGAAAAAGCCCGATCGTAGCCTCACCTCGTAACCAGTGTTGGTCAAAAATCTGATCCAACATCACATTGGCTTCCTCATAAAGTTTCTGGGCCTCTGCACCTACGATCTCATCTTTGAGAATGGCGGGAAATTTCCCAGCCAATTGCCAGCTACTAAAAAAGGGCGTCCAGTCAATGTAGTCTCGCAGTTGCGACAGGTCGAAATTCTCCCATTTGGATACACCCAGTTTTTTGGGTGCTACGATCTGATCGAAAGACAAGGACATCTTATTGGCCCGTGCCTCGGAGAGCGAGATATATGCTTTGGTCGCCTGTTTTTCAGCCCTTCTTTGCCGCAGATCCTGATACTCCCTTTTAATGTCCAAAATAAAGTTGCTCCGCTGATTTTGGTCACCACCCAACAAAGCGCCCACTACCCCGACACTTCGGGATGCGTCTAACACATGAATGGTCACTCCAGAAAATTGCGGTTCGACCTTCACCGCAGTGTGCACACGCGATGTAGTGGCGCCGCCAATGAGTAGCGGCTTTTTAATGCCACGGCGCTCCATCTCCTTAGCTACATGCACCATTTCATCCAGCGAGGGTGTAATGAGACCACTCAGGCCAATGATGTCCACCTCTTCTTTAATGGCTGTATCCAAGATCTTTTCTGCCGGCACCATCACTCCGAGATCGATGATTTCATAATTGTTACATCCCAACACCACACCCACAATGTTTTTACCGATGTCGTGCACATCTCCCTTTACGGTTGCAAGTAGAATTTTTCCCTTGCTGGCCGTGGCTCCCTGTTTTTTTTCAGCCTCGATAAACGGTGTCAAATAGCCCACCGATGTTTTCATGACCCGTGCACTTTTTACGACCTGGGGCAAAAACATCTTACCACTACCAAAGAGATCGCCCACTACATTCATTCCATCCATCAACGGACCTTCAATCACCTGAAGTGCGGCTGGATATTTTTGTCGGGCCTCCTCGGTATCGGCCTCGATAAATTCAGTGATTCCCTTCACCAGAGAATGGGTGATTCGCTCCTCAACCGTCCCTTCACGCCAGCTCAAATCCCGTTGAAGTTGCTTTCCTCCACCCTTCACTTGCTCGGCATAGGAAGTCAGGGCATCGGTTGCTGAGCTCTTCCGGTCAAAGAGCACATCTTCGACCAGTACTAGAAGCTCTGATGGAATTTCTTCATAAACCTCCATCATACCCGCATTGACAATGCCCATATCCATACCCGCTTGTACCGCATGGTAGAGGAAGGACGAGTGCATGGCCTCCCTCACGGCATTATTACCCCGAAATGAAAATGAAATGTTACTTACCCCGCCACTCACCTTAGCACCCGGGCACTCTGCCTTGATTTGCTTGACGGCCTCGATATAGTTCATCGCATAGCGATTGTGCTCACTTATGCCGGTGGCTACTGCAAAAATATTGGGGTCGAAGATGATGTCTTCGGGATGAAACCCAACCTGATCGATTAAGAGGTGATAAGCTCGCTTGCAAATCTCAACCTTGCGCTCGGAGGTTTCGGCTTGACCCTCCTCATCAAATGCCATGACCACAACTGCAGCTCCATAGCGGCGCACCTTGCGCGCCTGTTCTAGAAACATGGCTTCACCCTCCTTTAGAGAAATGGAATTGACAATCCCCTTACCCTGCAAGCATTTGAGTCCCGCTTCGATCACACTAAACTTGGATGAGTCCACCATGATCGGCAGTCGGGCAATGTCTGGTTCGGAGGCGATCAGATTCAAAAAGTGGGTCATCGCTTGCTCCGAATCAAGCATGCCCTCATCCATATTGACATCGATGATCTGAGCCCCGCCCTCCACTTGTTGACGTGCCACTTCGAGGGCTTCTTGGTACTGGTCATTTTTAATCAAACGGGCAAATCTTCGAGATCCCGTCACATTGGTTCGCTCCCCCACATTGATGAAATTACTATCCGGTCGAATCACCAAAGGATCCATGCCACTGAGCATCGCCAGCTGCTGAGGTTTAGGGGGTATACGAGTAGCAACACCCTGCACCGCCTCGGCCATTAATTGAATATGTTCCGGCCGGGTACCACAACAGCCTCCGATCATATTGACAAATCCACTGGCGGCAAAATCAGCGATGAATTCTTTCATTTCAGCTGGTGATTGATCATACTCACCAAACTCATTGGGCAGGCCTGCATTTGGATAAGCGCTGACTAGACAGGGTGCAATGTTAGACAGGGCTTCAATGTGAGGTCGCATTTCTTCTGCACCTAAAGCACAATTGAGACCCACTGCAAAGAGATCGACGTGGCTGATGGAAATCCAAAAGGCCTCCACCGTCTGTCCCGAGAGCGTGCGTCCGCTGGCATCTGTAATCGTACCCGACACGATGATGGGACACTTCGTACTCCTTTCTTCAAAAACCTCTTGAATGGCGTATAACGCCGCCTTGCAATTTAGCGTGTCAAATACAGTTTCCACCAAGAGTAGATCCACGCCGCCATCGAGTAGCCCGCGGGTCTGATCTCGATAGGCGGTGACGAGTTGATCAAAATCTACGGCCCGAAGTCCGGGTTTATTGACATCCGGTGAAAGTGATGCACTGCGGGTCGTTGGTCCCAATGCCCCTGCCACGAAACGGATTTGTCCGGGATTTTCTTGCTCAAATTCTCGAACCGCCTCGCCAGCAACCTGAGCGGCAGCCAGGTTAATATCGTAAGATAAATGTTCCAGCTGATAGTCTGCCTGTGATATCGCTTGCGCATTGAAAGAATTGGTCTCGATGATGTCAGCCCCTGCAGCCAAGTAAGTAAGATGGATCTTTTTGATTACATCTGGCCGGGTGAGGGCCAAAAGATCGTTGTTGCCCTTTAGATCGTAGGGATGATCGGTAAGAATCGTACCCCTAAAATCGTCTTCATTGAGCTGATGGCTTTGAATCATTGTACCCATGGCGCCATCGAGCACCAGAATACGCTGAGTAGCGATCTCTCTTAACTTATCAATTTTATGCACAGGCAATTTGATTAGCCGGCACAAAGTACTGGATTATCACAGACTAAAGCAAGGTGTAGGTGCTTGGATCAGGTATCTAAAATAAAGGAGGCAGTACCTAACCGGATACTGCCATCCCATGGTTTAACTCCTAGCAAGTGCACCGATGGCTCTGGGCTTGAACCACTCAGCCATTAGTGTACTTAACCTTTTAATTGATGTCTTGTTTGTTCTTCAGTTTTTCGACGGCTGCCTTCATTCCATCCTTATTGAGCTTATCGGGGGCTTCTTCATAGGCCATCTCGGCATATTTGAGGGCTTCATCGTACCGCCCCACGGCTGCCAAGCCTCTCGCCATACCAACATTGGTAGGCCAGGCACCCTTGAAATGATCGTGGTTGTATTCGAAGATCTCCAGGGCCTTGTCCTTCATACCCATACCAATTAATTGACGGCCCAGGGTGTGAATTTGGAAGGGATTGGCAGAGGGATCCTTGATGGCTGCCATCATGGTCTCTTCGGCTTCACTCATCTTATCCATCTTCATGAGAATGGTGGCTTTATTCTGCAGGGTGCTGAAGTTCTTTACTCCCACAAAAGGAGCGCTGATGGCAGCTTCTGCCCATTGCAATCCTTGCTCCAAGTGCGTGTCATTGTTGGCACAGTATTGAGAGGCACCGATCAAATTCTGGTAGTTGAATCCAGCGGCGCCACGCAGTTGATCTTTGAAGGTCGATACGTATAGATCATGTGGCTTGTCCAGTGCAATCTTCATCGGAATCATTTTGTTTTCCCACTTTAGGGCCAAAGTAGCTTCGGTACCCTGGCGATCCACAAATTCGTAGGTTAGCCACTCATTAAATTCACTTTCTTTGGGCGTCACATTGACCCGCAGCGCATCTTCACTTTCATTGTAGAAGTAACTTCCCCATGATGAACTGTTGTTGGAGAAAATCCAGGTCCAATCTCCCGATTCCTGGGTGATGAGGTGAAGGCCGTATTTACCGGCTTTCAAGGGTTTACCCTCCACCAAAACATCGTGTGAGAATTTAATGACCGTATTTTCATTGGCACCGGCTCGCCATGGTCCGGGATTTCCGTTCCCAAATCCCAAGTTGGTTAATCCGTAGGGTACCAATTGCCCCCAGATCTTGCCCGTTCGATCTTCACCATTCGGACCGGTGACATCTGGGCTACTGTATTTCACAGTGACGTGCGTGATTCCACCGATGTACTGAGTCACGGATGACTTTTGGTTGTCACCACTGGGAGGGGTGGAAATCGTCTGGGCCTCGACCGAAAATGTAAGGGCACCAAGCATCAGCAGACAAAAGAAAAGTTGTTTCATAACAGGTGTTTTTTATTTACAAATAAAAGAATGTACACATAGAGCGGTTTGTAAAATAAGGTATGTCTAACCCAAAAAAATGCTAATTCGATCAAAACCCTGGATAAATGGATGGGCAGGGGCTTCCACGATGTGAATTGAATGGGTCTGATCGGGCCTATGCCTTCTCCATGCGACTAATGTTTTGAATCTGCCTATTTTTGCACGCTGACGGATGAGCAAACAGCTATTAGATAAGGACCAGAAAGCCCTCGAAATTAATCTCGATGATCGTGTATATGGCACCTTCGCCGAGATTGGTGCCGGGCAGGAAGTTGCTCGGATTTTTTTTAAGGTAGGCGCAGCGGCTGGCACGATCGCCAAGACCATGTCTGCTTATGATAAGACCTTTTCAGACAAGATCTATGGAGAGGAAAAAAGTGGGCGATATGTCTGCGAGCACCGCCTTTATAAAATGTTGGATCATGAGTATGATCTGCTTCATGCCAGATTGCGAAGCTCCCGACCAAAGGATCTTTTCTTTGTCTTTGCCGACACCATTGCCGCATTAAACTATCAAAAGACCATCAATGGTCATGGCTGGATGGGAGTCCGTTTTCAACTTGAAGCCGATAAGCCACCCAACGACTTTGTTCTTCACGTCAAAATGCTGGACACGAATACCCAGCTACAGCAATCTGCCATTGGTGTATTGGGCGTCAATATGATTTATGCGTGTTTCAATCATGCAGAGAATATTGAACACTTTATCGATTCTCTGATGGATGGCTTACACGATCGAGTGATTATTGATTTGGTCCGACTATCGGGTCCCCATTTTGATCACGTTGACCAACGCCTGATTTGTCTGCATATGGTGTCAAAAAAATTGACCGATGTAGCCATGTTTGATGAAAATGGCCGTGGCATCCATGGTTCTGAATTTTTGTACAAACAATCACTGATGGTGGTACGGGGTAATTTTAGACCTCCAACCTACGTGACCGAAGACGTCTTTGAGGTGGCCTATCGAGAGTTTATCGCGGATCCTGAGGTAGATCAAGATCACGCTCAAATCATGGCCGAATTAACACTCGAGCACTTATCTGCAGACGGCAAAATTGATGAGGATGATTTTCTATCACGGGTGGAGTGCCTTTGTGCACTCAATCAGAAAGTGATAGTGTCAGATTGTAGCAACCACATTTCACTCATCCACTATTTGAAGGATTTCAAAATTCCCCATCTGGGTCTCGTGATCGGGGTGCGAGAACTGGCCGACCTGATCACTTCGAAATATGAAAAGTATGCGGATGGATTATTACTCATGGAATTTGGTCAACTCTTCACTAAAAATATCAAAGTGTATGCCTATCCAGCGCTATCTGATGATCTATCTCGACTCATTACGCTAGAGCAGCTCCCCATCCCGGACGGGATCGAATTTCTGGTAAAATTCTTGATTGAAAATCATTTCATCGTGCCCATCCATGGCTATAATGAAGACATTTTGTCCATTATTCCACATAATGTTTTTGCCATGATTGTGAGTAATGAACCCGGCTGGGAAGAATTTGTTTCACCTAAGTTTTCACAACTCATTAAAAGGAAAAAGTTATTCGGATATCACGGCTAAATATTGACTTTTTATTTTTTGTGCTACTGGTCGGCTTAATCACCTGTAAGCAGGGTCCAACCCAAAACCAGGAAAGTGTGACGTCTCTTGAACATGATCGCACCCCATTACCAACCAGTAAGGAGACCTTAGTAAACATCAACCTGGATAGTTTGACCATGTTTCTCATGGGTAGATTTGATCCTGATACCCACCGAGCCTTTACGCTGGTTGATGAAAAATATGCTGATCGGGCAGGACTGTACTTGCAAAAAGGTACCTACCATTCCTTTATCGCCATGCACGAGGCTGCTAAAAAAGCTGGTCTAGATATTATAATTCGTTCAGCCACCAGAAACTTTTGGACTCAAAAAGACATCTGGGAACGTAAATGGCAAGGTAAAGTGAAGTTATCTTCCGGCATTTCGGCGGCCGAGATTAGCGACCCCAAAGAACGTGCCCTGGCCATCTTAGCCTATAGTTCTATGCCGGGAAGTTCGCGACACCATTGGGGCACAGACATCGACATCAACGCCTTTAATAATCGATATTTCGAAACGGGCATTGGCAAGGACATCTACGATTGGATGTCCGTTCATGCCGCCTCCTTTGGGTTTTGCCAACCTTACTCCGAAAAAGGTCTTCAGCGACCGGATGGCTATGAGGAAGAAAAATGGCATTGGAGCTACTTGCCCATCGCGCAAGAACTCCAGAACCAAGCTGCGCAATATCTTGTTGATGCTGATGTAAAGGGTTTCGCAGGTGCAGATCAAGCACCTACACTTAACATTATTGAGAAGTATGTTTTGGGCATTAATCCGGAGTGTGTACAATAATGATGCGAATTCGAGAATGTTGTTAAATCGATTGCTGCAAAGATCATCGCTAATGATGGTTCATCATCACCACTCGACCCTATAAATTATTTAATTAATTAAAACCTGCATGATATGGCACTAACTGAATCTAATATGTTGGCTTTGGGTACGGAAGCACCCTATTTTAATTTACCCAATGTAGTGACTGGAGAAGATAATTCCAGTGATGAATTGTTTAATAATGTTGGTACCGTGGTGATGTTTTGGTGTAATCATTGTCCGTACGTGATTCATGTTACCGAGGAGGTCTTGGCCCTCGCTCAAGAATATCAAGAGAAGGGAATATCCTTTGTGGCGATTAGTTCCAACGACGTTGCAAAATATCCCCAAGACGGTCCGGATAAAATGGCAGAACTCGCCATTGAAAAAAATTATCCCTTCCCCTATTTGTATGATGAATCTCAAAATGTGGCCAAGGATTATGACGCGGCTTGTACGCCTGACTTCTATCTATTTGACGGTGACCGGAGGTTGGTATACCGAGGTCAGCTGGATGCGTCCAGACCGGGTAGTTCAGTGCCACCGACTGGTGAAGATCTGCGACGAGCCTTAGATGCGTTGCTCAATCGCTCGGCCATTGATATCAGTCAGCGACCTAGTGCAGGCTGCAACATTAAATGGCGGTAGCTGCGATGGATTGATTTTTCGAGAGCTGTGCTATTAGAACGGCCAGACTACAATTCCCACAGAGAACGGTGTGATTTCATAGCCACCATTTTTGTCTGCCTCAAATAGATCGTTGAGGGCATAGGTGCCGTAAAAAATCAGTGGCCCATATCCAATCTCAGCCCTCAGTCCATAGCGCCAAGGATTTAGTCCAAAATTATCTCGAACCTTATTTTTTTCTCCTTTTTCCTTGGTTTTGAAATTTGCTCCGAGGAGCAATCCTGCATAAGCGCCGGCACTCAAGTGAAACGACCGGTAGGCACGACGTGGATTGGACTTAATATTAAACATAAAGGGGACGGTGAGATAAGAATAGGTGAGTCTATTTTTCTTAAATTTTCGGTCAGAGAAAAATTCGAATTCGACTTGTGGTGTATCTTCCAGCAAGACGACTGGATTATCAAAAAAATATTTATGGGTTTCCCAGGTCAAACCATAAACAAAATTCAGATAACCTTTGGCTAAACTTATTCGCTGTTGTATTAAATGTATGTTGAAATTACTTGATTTCAACAATCTTGTTTCAAAAGGGTCTATTCCATTTTCAAGGCGGTAAGTTCCAGCCGGATTCATGGCACTGACACCAAAATCAATCAACCCATAGCGGGTTCTCACTGCTCTGCGATACCTTGTTTTGCTCGTGTAATCATATTGTCGATACACGATCGTTGTATCCGTCTCTTCCTGGGCGCTCATGGAGCAACAGCCCCAGAGACAAGCAATGGCAATTAAATATTTCATGACTTATTATTTTAGGCCAGCGATGGACTCTGGCAATAATTTTGATTTAAATGATTCAACATCGACAGATGCCAAATCGCGTGGTAATAAATTTGCTTTGGTTAAGAATTTTTTCAATTTACTCGGTCCTGCTTCGGCAGGATCAGGAATTAAATTTGAAAAATCTGCCACGTGAATCGCATATTGTTTTTCGGGCAGTGATGCGATCTCAAGTTGCGGTAGTGGAGCGATGCCTTTAAGGGCATCCACTGGGTCCAGAATCTCTCCCTGACTCGCGGTAGAAAGACGATCGGTCTCCCGGGCCGCAGCCATTTGGTTTGACGTCACCTCGTGGGCATCTAATTGGGTTAGCGGGGCATCTTGCCCTTGGTAGTTTGCCCTGGGTAAGTCTTCTACCTGGGCCAAAGGAGCGCTTGGACCCTCAAGGATCGACCCCTGAGGATGCTCCTTCACAGTTGGGTTGGAAGTTGGTCGCGTGGCATTTATTTTTTCGGCACCTTGCTTACTTCTTTGAGCGAGTGTTGGTTTGTCTGACTCATCGATGGGCTCCATCGATTTAATTGATGTAGACGTTTCTGGGGTCGACTTAAATAAATCCTGATCTAGCTGCACCACGTCGCCAGTTGAATTATGTGTGGACCTGCTGCCCAAGTAGTATCCGGCGGCCAATAGAAATAAAACCGAGGCTGCGATCGCAATTATTTTTCGACTAAAAAAAATAATACTCCCCCCTTCCTCCCGGAGTAATCGTTGTTTATTGGGAAATCCGATCTCGGGGTCGTCACTTAGGGTGACCATTTCAAAATCAATAAGAGATTCTTGAATTTTAGGATGCAACAGCAGGAAAACCTCAAACTCTGCTCGATCTTCTGCCGTTAGATTATTCTCTAGATAATCTAGTGCGTATTCCTCATAATTTTCCTGATTAAATTTCATCTTACTGGGTTTTACCTATTGGGTAAAAAAATCTTTAAAAATCCTCATTGACAGACTCGCCTACCTAAAAAAAATTGAAGCTTTTTTCGGGCGCGAAAAAGTTTGATCTTCACCTGTGATAGCGATTGATCCGTTAGTTCCGCGATCTCCTGATAGGAGTAACCCTCATAGTCTCTCAACATCACCAAACTCTTGTACTCGTGAGAAAGTCGTTTTAGTCCTTCTTCAATGAGCTGTCTATTTTCTAAATCATCGTGTGGTATCAGCGGTTCATTCCGCTCCATATACTCCATGGCCTTGCGTTGGGTTTGGCGTTTGCGAAACTGATCGATACACGCTCGGTGTACACTTGTGAACAAGTACGATTTGACTGCCTCTACTTTCACTTGATCATGACGTTTCCAAAGCCTTTCAAATACCAGCTGTACTACATCCTCCGCGTCCAGTGGATCGGATAACATGCGCAGAGCAAAGCGGTAGAGCCGATCTGCGTATTGATGAACACACTGATTATATTCGCTGGCCTTCATTCGTATAGTTATACGAGTACTACCAAGAAAAGTTACAGCAAATTTGAAAATCCATTCGATCTACGAGTTCACTACCGTCGATGTTTCTTTTTGCAGTATATGCTGAAAGATGATTTCTGCGTGAACCCTGCTGTTTTCAATGAACAGCCGGTTGGTTTTCAGCCCGCCGCAGATCACCCCCGCCAAGTAAATATTGGATCGGTTGGTTTCGAGGGTTTGCTCATTAAAATGGGGGGTTTTAAATTCATCGTCACCCCAGGTGACACCAATACGCTCGAGCAGTCGATAGTCAGGTTGATATCCCGTCATCGCCAATACGAAGTCATTCTCAATTTCTACTGGCCCTTCCGGAGTTGCTAGTAGGACGGTTTTTTCGGTTATCTTGACCACCTCTGTATCGAAGTAAGCTTTGATCGAACCTTCTTTAATCCGATTCTCGATATTCGGTTTTATCCAGTATTTCACTCGATCATAAATTCGATCACTGCGTATGGCCATCGTTACTTCCGCACCCTTCAGATACGTTTCCAAGGCGACATCACAAGCCGAATTGGCCGCTCCGACGACTAATAACTTCTGACCGATGTACGGATGCGCCTCATCGTAGTAATGCCTGACCTTGGGAAGGTCTTCACCGGGTATATTCATTTTCACTTCCTTACCGAAGAAGCCGGTGGCGATAATTAAGTGTTTGCATCGATACTGAGCCTTGCTCGTCGACACCACGTAGTACCCTTCATTTAGGTCGCCCACCTCCTCCACGGTTTCGTATAGGTGTGCATTTAACTCCCAACTCTGCCAAACTCTGCGATAGTATTCTAGTGCCTCCCGTCGGGTTGGCTTGTCTCCATGGGCAATAAAAGGTACTTCTCCGATTTCTAAGAGGTTGGAGGTTGAAAAGAAAGTCATATTGGTCGGGAAATGAAAAATCGAATTCACTAAAACTCCCTTTTCCCAAATGATGTGCGTCAGATTTGACTTCTTGGCCTGAATCGCACACGCCAAGCCAATGGGACCACCACCAATTATTCCGACATCAAATTTTTCCATAGGCCTGCAAAAATAAGCAAGACCAGCCTAACTAACGGCAATGTCTACCTCAGATCCCATTTGAATATAGCTCAGCTGCCATCATCATCACCCTTCGCAATCCATGTAGTCATTCACTTCTCAGAGATGGTTTCTTTTTTTTGGATGTGTCTGGGTCGGAGTTCTCACGCCATGTTTTTGAAACCCGATTATCTGCCATCTCTGCAGATTTCATTATTATCACGCATCAAACTAACTGTCAAATGATTAGAAATCTGGCGTGGCTTATTTTATTCACCTGCCCATGGCAGGCCTTGAGCCAAAATGCTACCAAGGATGCAAGAGATCAAGAATTGCTCAAACACATTGATGCCAATCAAGTTAAATATGGAGACTTGGCGAAGCAAATCTGGTCGCTGGCCGAGCTGGGCTACCAAGAACACGAAAGCAGCAAACTCCTACAAACTACCCTGAAAGAAGCCGGGTTTGAAGTGCAGGCAGGTGTCGCAGAGATTCCGACTGCATTCATCGCATCTTATGGTTCGGGTGAGCCGGTGATTGCCATTCTGGGCGAGTTTGATGCCTTACCTGGTGTATCTCAAGATGCTGTGCCTGAGCGTAAGGTCCTCGACGAGCGAGGGGCTGGCCATGCCTGCGGACATCACCTTTTTGGGGTGGGTTCGATGGCAGCTGGTATCGCCGTGAAGGATTGGATGCAGCAGCACGGGCAAAAGGGTACCATCCGGGTGTATGGCACACCCGCTGAAGAAGGTGGGGGAGGTAAGATCTATATGGTAAAAGCGGGATTGTTTGACGACGTCGATGTGGTACTTCACTGGCATCCAAGTAGTACGAATGGAGCAGATGCCGCCTCCTCTTTGGCTAATAAATCAGCAAAATTCAGATTCTTTGGCAAGGCTTCACACGCCGCTGGTGCACCGGAGCGAGGCAGATCAGGATTGGATGGGGTAGAAGCCATGAATCACATGGTCAATATGATGCGTGAACACGTACCTGCTGAATCGCGAATTCACTATGTGATCACGCGTGGGGGTGAAGCCCCAAATGTGGTTCCGGAGTTTGCGGAGGTCTTCTACTACTGTCGTCATCCATTGGCCGATCAAGTGAAGAAAAACTTTGACTGGATCGTCGAGGCTGCAGAGGGTGCGGCGCTTGGCACTCAAACCCGCATGGAATATGAGGTCATCCATGGACTATTTAACGTACTTCCTAATGAAGCCATCTCCAGAGTCGTGCATAGCAATCTACTAAAGGTGGGTGGGGTATATTACGATGAAGACGAAAGGAAGTTTGCCGAAAAAATTGCGACTACTTTTGGAGACATACCCTTCAGTCTCGAATCAGCTAAGGCAGTTCGACCTTTCAAGATTCAGGAACGGGGCACGGGAGGTTCAACCGACGTTGGCGATGTGAGTTGGGTTGTACCGACCGCTGGCATGCGGGCAGCGACATGGGTGCCCGGCACCTCCGCACATAGCTGGCAAGCCGTAGCGGCTGGTGGCACCAGCATTGGGACCAAAGGGATGTTGGTTGCGGCAAAAACACTGGCCCTAACCACCGCGGATCTGCTGTTGGATGCTAAAAAAATTCAAGACTCCTGGTCAGAATTGGAAAGGCGGCGAGGTAAAAACTTCCAATACCAAAGCCTGGTGGGAGACCGAAAGCCACCCCTCGACTATCGCAACTGACTTGAACCACCATCATCGATTCATTAGATCAATCGTTCCTCCAATTGTTGTCTCCAGCGAGGAAATGGGTCTTTTAGTTTTGAGCCTGCATCTCGATGTACCAGATAGCTAAAGATCAGCGGTGAATCGGTGTTGCCAGCTCGGTAAGCCTGTTTGTAGCGCTCCCTGCCATGATCGCGGATCATCTGAATGATCCTTTCTACCTCGGCTAAGGCCGGGACAACTTGTATATCTGACTCTTCGAAACTCCATAGGTAGGTAGCGTGTGAATTAAGGAGCTCCCAGCAAAAATGATACATTTTCTGTCCGGCTAGGAGAAATAAAAAGCCCATGATGGGATTAAGCGTTAGATGAATTTTAAAATCAGTCTTTTGCCGTCGCCCCGCCAAATATTCCAACTGCTTGCGATTGCGTACTACTCCTTCTGCAGATAGCAGCTTGATGATTTCATGGGCGGTCTGATCAAAAACGTTGCCCGGGTGGTCTTCCTCAAAGGCATCAAAGATGTCATCGGTGGTAAACAATGCTTTGTCAATGGTAGTAACGAGGGGTGGTTTAAGCAGATTCAAGGTTCTAGTCTGCTTGATCGTAGCAATAAAGGCCTCATCAATGCTCTCAATGTCACGGGAGCTTGCCTGGATGTCTTTGATGCGATGGCCTACCAGGGAAATTTTGACCCCTGCAGCGGTGTATTTTTTACGGAATCGCTTCTGGAAATAGGATTTGATAAACTCAAACTCCGGAATGATATTGGGATTTAAGATCCGTATTTCAACTTCTTCCTGCAGTAATTCGACAAAGATGTTTGCTGCCACATACCCCAGTCGATAGCGCAGGTCTTTAAAGGCAACCTTGGTGGCATAGGATATTTCGCGCGGTGTCTGGTCTGGTATGAAAACTTCCTCGCTGTCGATAATGAGATCTCCCAGCTCCTCTTTCTTATAGGAAGCCAAGAATGGCTCCAAATACTTCCATTCCACCTGCTGAAATTCGATGTCCCGTACGGGTCCCTTCATTTTCTGATCTTCAAAATCATCTGCCTGCAAGGGATAGTAGTCCTCGACAACGACCGTTAATTTCTTTGCATTTTGATCGAAATGGTTGATCTGCAATTGCCAGTAGATGGGTTCTGCTGCACGAAACTGCAGCGATGAAGGAAAATTCGTGGCCGCAAGATCAACTGCATAATTCGGAGTAAGCCAGATCTTTTGCGAGGCAATTTTGATGTATCGTAGTTTGGACTGCATCTCTACACGGTAACTTAAAAGCGATCAGTCGAGGGTTGTCAGTGCTGCATCCGATTTCACCTGATCGGGTTTTCTCATGGATAAAGTTTGCCAGGGTTAGTGTTTCATCGGATCGCTCCGAATGATTAGTCGACGGAGGTACTCTTCACCGCCCGCCATCAGCTTAAGGACATATGCCCCTTCATGGGCCAGTGGCAGGGAGAGCGAATCATCAATCGGCAAACTCAAGAACCCAGATTTGAGGGATTGCACCACCGCACGTTGTTCTCGTGGGTTTTTAGCAGTCTCAAAACGAGCGGCGATGCTTCGCAAAGTACTGGACGAATATTGCTGCATTAATTTTTTCAATACTTGAGTAATCTGTTCTTTCTGGCTGTCGGTGAGCCACTGGCTATCAAATTCTAAATCCCAAAAATATCGATGGATACCCACTGAGTTTTCTAGGGTATCGACTTTCAGATGTCTGCCTTCTGGATCACTGATGTGCAGAACGGGTGGCGTTGAAAATTTCTTGTTGATGGCGTAGTGCAGCATGGCCTGATTTCTATATTGTGCACGCGGAAGGCTGGACGTGTTTTTGATCGTCGGTGGGTTGGCTCCGGCAAACCAAAAATGACCCCGTTGACCCCCGCGACTGGTATTTTCCCAAAGGGTGGCAACTCGAGGTGAAAAAAGCCAGGCATCTCGTGATTGTACTTGCGAATTCCATTGTTGTAAAGGAGTAATGTCGTCGGCGATCCACAGACTTCGGCCATGGCTGCCCACGATGAGGTCGCCTTCTCTGGGATGAATTTTCAAATCATAGATGGACACGGTAGGCATACCTTTCATAAATCGATGCCAAGAGGAGCCCTGGTCAAGGGAAGTCCAAATACCTGTCTCTGAGCCAAGAAAAAGTAGATCAGGATTTATGGCATCCTGTCTGACCACACGCAAAACTTCATTAGTCGGCAGATTGTTTGTCAAATTGATCCAGGATTGACCATAATCATCGCCACGAAGCACCCAAGGCCGATTGTCATCACTCCGGTGCCCATCAAAAGTGACAAATACGATACGCGGATCATGATGTGAGGCCTCCACCCGAGAGACCCAGGTGCCTTCAGGTACATCTGCAATCACAGACCGCAGATTCGTCCAGTTTTTACCACCATCGCGAGTCACTTGTACCAGGCCATCATCGGTACCCACCCAAATCAATCTGGGATCAATGGGAGAAATGGAAAGTGTAGAGATCGCACAATGTGTTTCTGCTCCGGAGTTGTCGGGTGTGATGCCTCCGCTGAGGCCTTTTTTGCGCTTAACCGGATGGTTGGTTGATAAATCGGGACTGATGATTCGCCACGTTTTACCTCCATCGCGAGATTTAAATACATGATTCCCTGCCAGGTAGAGGGTATTGGGATCGTGCGGCGACCGATGGAAGGGGGCGGTCCAATTAAAGCGAAAAGCACCACCGGTGTATTGCAGCGAATCTGCGACCATATCTTGGTAGTTTGAAATGGTTTGCGGTGAAGGTGAAATGCGCTGAATTTCATACGTTTTCGCATCATACTTAAAGATGGCCCCATTCTCCATCGACGTATAAACTTCCCGCCAGTCATTTGGATGTGGATTAATGAACTGGCCATCTCCCCAATGTAATTTCCAGTTGTGATCATTGAGTATTCCACGTGCATCACGAGCAAAACTCGCGACCCCGTACATGCCGTTGTCCTGCAGACCTCCATACACGTAATATGGATCTCGCATGTCAAAATTGATCCGATAGAATTGAGCGATGGGCAAATTATCGAGTAGGGTGAAGGCTTTTCCGTGGTCATGGGTAATGCTTAATCCCTTATCAGCTCCCAGGTAATATCTATCCGGCTCTTGTGGGTCAAGCCACATGGCGTGGAAATCACCGTGCACCTCTTGGTCTTCGCTGCCGTTATTAAAGGTCTTCCCTGCATCTTTTGATACCATGAATCGAGTGGTAAGGAGATATACCTTCTGATCATCGCGTGGATTAATCCGGATTTGTGAGTAATAAAAGGGTCGATTATTATACGTGTTAACGTAGCGCCAAGATCCTCCTCCATCCTCTGATCGATAGACACCTGATCCCAAGGTGTCGAGACTTGAAGATCTGGGTGCCTCCACCAAAGCCATCAAAATTGACGGATCTTGCGTATAAATAGCCAAGCCTATGCGACCGGTCGGTCCAGAAGGAAGTCCTACCGTAAGTTTTTTCCACGTACCACCACCATCCGTTGACTTAAAAATGCCACCCTGATCGCCGCCACTTTCAAAGTGCCACGGTTGGCGCAGGCGTTCATAAAAGGCCGCATATAAGATTTGGGGGTTGGAAGGATCCATGACCAAATCTGTACATCCCGTTTTGCCATCACTGGGCAGACCTCTCATCAATGGTTGCCAGGAGGTGCCACCGTCTATGGTTTTAAAAAGACCGCGTTCACCGGTGTGACCCCAGAGGTGACCGATCGCAGCTACATAAGCCACCTGATCGTCATCGGGATGCAGAACAATGCGTGCTATTTGATGGGTCGATTGCAAACCCATTTGTGTAAACGTCTCACCCCCATCTGAGCTTTTGAAAACCCCGTCCCCCCAAGAAACGCTGTTGCGATTATTGGCTTCTCCGGTGCCTACCCAAACGATATCGGGATTGGATTGGTTAACCGCAATGTCTCCGATAGAGGCCGTGCTGTAGCGATCAAAGATGGGTCGCCAGGTAGTACCGGCATTTTCAGATTTCCAGACACCTCCTGAACCAGTCGCAATCCAGACTTTCGTAAAATCTTGCTCGAGCCCTTCGATATCTACAATCCGACCACCTTGATTGGCCGGGCCGATGTTGCGAAGTGTAAAAGCCTGCAAAAGTTGATCAATACTTGGTTGGGCGGATGCTGCCGGAACGAAAAGGGCCGTTATGAATGTCAGGAGGATGAGTCGCATGAAAGCTTGTTAAATGGGTAGAAAGTTAGTGGATAAATGAGAAATTGTGATGTGTGATCTCATTTATCAGATTCGACCATCATACTGCGGTCAAGCATCGACCTGGAGACCGGTTAGGTGCTCAGCACGAGCGTGATGCAACCAGCACAGGGTTGAAAAGTGGATTTTGTTACCGATTGGTTGGGCTTCCTAATAGAAATGGATGGCCTCTTACCAGGCAAACATATTGAATACGAGTATACCTCCTACAAACTTGAGCAGGCCCAAGGCAAAGATAAAAGCGAAGGTATTCCGAGCTCGCTGCTCAGAGCTGACCAAGTGATGGAAGGCCATGCCGACCAGTGATGAGATCAATACCAGGATAAAAAGAGTCAGGCTAAAAGCCTGTACCGTCATCAAATGAACAGCGCTTGATACCGTCTCCATCTTGAGGCCAA
Organism: Saprospiraceae bacterium; assembly: GCA_965223215.1. Classification (GTDB taxonomy): domain Bacteria; phylum Bacteroidota; class Bacteroidia; order Chitinophagales; family Saprospiraceae; genus JABDMH01. The sequence goes on from CBDCVZ010000010.1 coordinate 4,544,773, forward strand.
TGATATAGTAAATTCCCAGGCCTAGAAACAATGTACTGGTGGCGAAGGCGTAATGTTTCAAGATATAAGGATCGAGGGCCGACTTAATCTTCACTTTCTTGCTAATTTTGAGATTCGCGGTGTTTAAACCCATTTAGTTCATTTTTTATTGCATGGCATCCAATCTTTTACTGCAAGAAGGTTTGGCTAAAAAGCTGTTAACGAAATGAGATACTTCTATTTTCTAGCCCTAATACTCCTCCCGATCTTGACCAGTGCCCAAACAAAGGCGCTGGTGGGTGGCACCCTGATCGATGGGTTTGGCGGTGATCCAGTGTACAACAGTGTCATCATCATCGAAGGAGATCGCATCAAGGCCGTAGGCCATCAAGGCAATCTAGCTGTGCCAGAAGGAGCTCAAGTAATCTCAACCGAAGGCATGAGTGTTTTGCCCGGGCTTTGGGATATGCACGTCCACCTGATGATTAATGGGCACAGCGATTACGCCTATTGGGATCAGAAATATCCACCACTTCTCCAGGATGTCATCATGCCGGCCTCCGCTCATCAACTGTTGATGGCTGGCGTTACCAGTGCACGTGATCTAGGCGGTCCACTTGAGGTAAGCCTGGCGGTTCGCGATGCCATCAATAACGGTGAAATTCCGGGTCCAACGATGTATATGTCGGGGCCGTTTATCCAGCATGAACCTTACCCCGGCACGGAAGCGTTTCGATGGGGCGTCGACGGAGCGATGGATGCAAGAGCAAAGGTGCGAAAGTTGGCGGAAGCCGGTGTTGACTGCATTAAATTAATTGATCAGGATCAAATGACGATGGCAGAAGTGGAGGCGGTCGTGGATGAGGCACATCAACACGGCTTAACGGTCGTGGCACATAGCCATCGGCCGGAAGAGATTAAGCGCGGTCTAAAAGCGGGGGTAGATTGCTTTGAACACACTGGCCTCTCATCAGCCCCGGCTTATCCCGATGATGTGATGGAGATGATTCACGATCGTACCGCCCAAATGAATTTGGGACCCATGTTTTGGTGTCCGACCGTAGAGGGGCTGTACAATTATGAATACACCCGCGACAACCCGGAGGCCCTTGACAATGACAGTTGGCATTTGGGCCTTCCCGACTCCATTATTCAGGATATCAAGGGTTCGATCCGGTATCCTGGCCGGCTGCCTTATTTCCAGATTACTCCCACCAGAAAACCCACCCTAAAAACTAAATTCAACCAATTAAAAGACGCCGGGCTGGTTTTAATTGTAGGTACCGATAGCGGTATTCCCATGAAGTTTCACAGCCAAAGTACTTGGCATGAACTAGATGTCTGGGTCAATGAATTTGGCGTAGACCCCATGTATGCCATTAAGGGGGCCACGTACTGGCCATCCGTCTTAATGGGTGTGGATGCCGAGGTGGGTACCATTAGTGAAGGGAAGTACGCAGACATCATTGCCGTGAAAGGGGATGTTTTGCGCTACATCAGCTTATTACAAGATGTGGATTTAATCATCAAACATGGGCGACGGTATAAATAAAGATTCGAGACACTACCACTGAGCCGAATCCCTGGGGTTATCACTATTCCTACCAACGGTCTTGAACTGCAATACAAGCGTCGCCCGCTTGAAAAAGGCTGCTGTCGTACGACCATCTCCAAAAAAATTCTGGCCCCAGGAATGCGATGGTGGGGTAAAGACGGGTTTAGTTGCCCAAGCGACGGCCGGAGTCCGGTCTTTTTTCTATTTTTTCGCGACCATTCGAATATTCATAAAAATATATCTGCATGTTATTTAATTCACTGGGTAGTGAAGAAGTTACCTATGATGCCATTGTTGTGGGCTCAGGGATAAGCGGAGGCTGGGCGGCCAAAGAACTTTCTGAAAAAGGCTTGAAGACTTTAGTGTTGGAGCGTGGTCGCATGGTGAAACACGGAGATTATCCCACGGCCATGTTGAATTCTTGGGATTTTGCTCATCGAGATCGAGTGCCGCTGGAAGAGCTTAAAAAATATCCCAAACAAAGCCGCACCGGCTACACCATTAGGGAATCGACCAAGCATTGGTGGGTCAATGACCTGGAGCATCCCTATACTGAAGTAAAGCGCTTTGACTGGATTCGCGGCTACCATGTGGGTGGTCGATCGTTGCTATGGGGACGGCAAAGTTATCGCTGGAGTGATCTTGATTTTGAAGCCAATGTCAAGGACGGATATGGGACCGACTGGCCAATTCGATATAAAGACATTGCTCCCTGGTACGACTATGTAGAATCTTTTGCAGGCATTTCAGGTAAAGCGGAAGGATTACCCCAGCTGCCGGATGGCAAGTTCTTACCGGAAATGCCGTTCAACTGTTTGGAAGACCATATCAGTAATCGCATTAAAGAAAAATTTGACGACCGAATCATGACCATTGGCCGAGTGGCAAATCTAACCCAAGCTCATCATGGTCGCGGTAAATGTCAATTTAGAAATCGATGCATCCGTGGATGTCCGTACGGGGCATACTTTAGTAGCAATGCTGCCACCCTACCTGCTGCCGAAGCCACCGGTAATATGACCCTGCGTCCCTATTCCGTGGTTAATTCCATCATCTACGATAAAGATGCCAAAAAGGCCAAAGGTGTTCGAATCATAGATGCCGAAACTAACGAGACCAAGGAGTACTTTGCCAATGTGATCTTCTTGTGCGCCAGCGCCCTGGGCAGTACTTTCATTCTTTTGAACTCACGAGATGAAGCCAATCCCAATGGTCTGGGCAACAATACAGACCATTTGGGTCGGAACTTGATGGACCACCACTTCAGAACTGGTGCCACGGGTGAGTATGACGGATTTACCGATAAGTATTACAAGGGTAGGCGTCCCAATGGGATATATATTCCCAGATATCGCAATGTAAACGCGCAAACAAAAATGAAGGATTTCGTGCGCGGTTATGGTTATCAAGGTGGTGGTAGTCGACTCTCATGGAGTCGCAGTGTGGCGGAACTTGGCTTTGGAAAGGGCTTAAAGGAGGAGCTCATAGAGCCCGGTAAGTGGCGCTTTGGTATGACGGCATTTGGTGAAATGCTACCCTATGCCGAAAATCGAGTCTATCTGAATGAGGAAGTAAAGGACATCCATGGTCAAGCCACGCTAACCTTTGATTGTGAGTTTAAGGAAAATGAGATGAAGATGCGGGTTGACATGAAGAATTCAGCCGCAGAAATGCTGGAAGCCGCCGGATTAAAGAACGTGACCACTTACGATACGCCAGGGGGACCAGGACTGGGTATTCATGAGATGGGCACGGCTCGCATGGGTACAAGCCGAAAAAATTCTGTGCTGAATAAGCACAATCAAGTGTGGGATGCACCCAATGTATATGTCACCGATGGCGCTTGTATGACCTCAGCATCCTGTGTCAATCCGTCGCTGACTTATATGGCATTGACCGCACGAGCATGTAACCATGCCGTGGAGCAATTGCGAAAGATGAATATTTAAATCACCCCGATAAATAATAACATGGATCGAAGAAAAGCCCTAAAACGAGCGTCAATATTAATGGGTGGTGCTCTTTCTGCTTCGGCAGTTGCTGCAGTCATGTCCGGTTGTCAAGCAGCGGCCACCGACCCAGATTGGACGCCTATCTACCTCAGTCGAGATCAGGCCAACACCGTGGCAGAAGCGGCCGAAAGAATCATACCTGCCACCGATACACCCGGTGCGAAAGGTGCCGGAGTGCATCGCTTCATCGATATATTCTTAAAAGATCTTGCTACACCAGAGGAACAAATGCTCTTTAAAACGGGCCTTAAAGACCTGGACAGTCGCTCTAAATCGAAGCACGGCAAGGCTTTTGTCAAATTGAGTCCGGAAGCAATGGATGATGTTTTGGCCGATTTATCCAAGGTGGAAAGATCCCAAAATGAGGAAGACCTGGCTAGTGAACTCGCCAATGAAGGTGAAAACACGCTAGGTACAACATTCGATACGGAGAAATTTTTTGGCGGACTCCGGCAACTGACCATCTTGGGGTATTTTACCAGTGAAGTAGGGGCCACGCAAGCACTGAAGATGGATGCTATTCCTACTGAGTACCTCGGTTGTATTGACTATGCAGACGTAGGCGGTGCCTGGGCGTTGTAGTTGGAAACGACCTCATAATAATCGAGCAATCATGCCATGGAGCTCCCTTTGTGATTCGGGAGGTCTCTGCATCAACATCCACGTAGGTGGTACACCCTAACGAGATCGAATCTTACTCGATCTGATTGCGAATGATGGAAAAGAATTCTTGAAGCTTTCCCTGAAGTTGGATTTCAATACGATTATTCATCTGCCGGCCGGCAGGTGTTTGATTGGATACGCGCGGAGCGTATCCGCCCTTGCCGGCCACCTGAATCTGATTCGTGTTAATTCCTCCGGGATCTAGCAGATACCTCACCACGGTGGTGGCATTGGCAACCGTTGTTTCAATCGCACTACCTTCCCTGGCCGATGAGTTATCTGTATGTCCCTCTACTACAATATTCAGACTGGGGTACTCCTGAACTAATTGCGAGATCTGATCTAGAGCGGCTCTAGCCTTCGATTTTAGATTGCCCCGTTGTTCAAACAAAAAATGACTGTAGAGCACAATGTTCAGTTGATGATCAACGATAAACCATTCAATTTCTTCCGCACTAAAATCAGACAGTTGCTCCGACAATTTTGTTGAAATAGCAGACAGAGTCTGACGTTGTTGCTCAAAGTGTTCAATCAGCTGATTGAGAACTTCCTCCTTTCGCTGAAGGATGCTGTTCTTCACTTGTAGTTCCTTATTCAGCTGAGCCTGGGTCGATTCCGATTCATCGTTGACCTGATCGATGGTAGATTTAAGCTCTGAGATTTCCTTTTCCAAATCTAACTTATCCGCCAGGAGACTACTGAGCAGCGTATTTTGCCCAATTAGCTCATCGCGGAGATGCTTCTCACTGGTCTCTAAGGCCACCTTTTCCTCTTTGAGACCATCGATTTCTTTCTTCAATTCACTTTCGAGCTTCACCTTGGCGGCATTCAGCTCCTTGTATTTTCTAGCACCGACACAGCTGGTGAAGCCAAAAAGCAAGATCAGGACCATCCATTTGTACACCACAATAGTCCATTATATCAACTGAAACATCGTTGACCCTAGGAGGCCCTTCTCAGCATAAACGGAAAAGATCAGAAAGCCCTTCTTCAGCTTCGTTTCCAGTTCGTGCGTAAATTCTAGCCGTTGCGTAGCACCAATATTGACATTTTTCTTTTCCAGGGCTTCAATGACCAGGGCTTGTTGGTCCAATCCAACTTTGACCTTTTCACCGGCTTCTCCAATAGACACACCGTTGGGATCGGTGATCGTTAGATAAAGTGTTTGTTCACCTTGATATTCATCTGGTACATCGACCAAGTCGAAACTAACTTTGAACTTCCGAACCTTGCGAGATCGAATCGTGCTTTTGTCGTTGCGTTTGGCGATATTGACCTGCATCGCGGTCGTCTTAAAAGATGAATTCGCAAGCTCGGAAGTTCTTTGTTCTAGGAGTGTGTTTGCTCTTTCCAGATCGCCCACCTGAGATTGTAAATTTGTATTTGCCTCTTGAGAAGCCGAAAGTTGTTCCTGCAATGCTGCATTGTTTTCCTTAAGCTCCCGGTTTTCAACTTCCAAGCGGTTAATGGTTGCCGCCAATTCCTTTTTTTCAGACTCCAGCGCGGCTATTTGCTCTTTCACGACGGCGGCGTCATTAGCCGCTCTCCGCTGAGCTCTGCGTAGTTGCGCTTCTCTCTGTGCGATCACCTGACGCGCATTTTCAAGAGAGCCTTTGAGGGAATCATTTTCAATGGCAATCAACGAATATTCGGTATTGAGACGATCGACATCTTGCTCTAAGGCTGTTCTGATATCGATGAGTGAGTCAATCTCAGCCTGCTGTATGGCAGCCTCTTTTACAGCCTGCGTATGTTGTATTCCGAAATAAACGGCCACGGCAGCAGCCATTAACAATAGCACCCCTAAGATGATGGGTAGATTGCTGGATTTATTTTGTTCCATTTGCTCAATCGATTAATGGGTAGAATAAGTAAAGTGGGACTCCAGTGGAATTTTTGCGGTAAAACGGCCCATCTGCAAGATAGGGAATAAATTAGATTAAGGTTTTTTAGCATGTGTTATCACAGTTACTAAACACACACGATTTGGGTCAGTTCAGCAACCGGTTTAAGACTCGCAATATTTTCTCTGGCTCGAATCCTCGACCTGCAGCAAATCGATATAGTTTGTGTTTTCGGACATTCGGGTTCTCTTCGTGCAAGGCCTGATCTTTCTTCTCAAGAATTTTTCTCAGTAATTCGTCGTAATACTCATTGTCAATTTCTGCCCGCGCCCGCTTGAGATCATAGTCTGAAATCCCCTTTTGTCTTAGTGCCGATCGTATTTTTTGCCATCCCCATTGGTTCATACGCAACTTGCCTCGCGCAAAGGCCATCGCATATCTGGTCTCATCGAGAAACTTCTCTTGGATTAAATGGCTAATGATTTCCTCAACTGTTTGCCCTCGGACACCCAAGGTGATGAGCTTACGACGCACCTCCGAATGACACCGTTCCCGGTAGGCACAGTATTTCTCTAACTTTGTAAGGGCCTCCTGATAGGTTAGATGTTTTTGCTTGGTCAAGACAAAGACTTACAAATAGTAATCAACAAGATCGATAATTTCTTCTTTGGGATCTACTAAGATTGCGTTGATGCCCAGTTGGTTTGCGGCAGCTATATTGTCGGGATGATCATCAAAGAATAGGGTGGCTTGGGGGGATAATTGCTCATCCGCCAAAAGTTGCTGATAGATCTCAGGATTTGGTTTTCGGTATCCCATTTCATTGGAATAAAAGGCACGATGCACGAATTGGTCGAGGCTTGAAAATGCATATTTGCGATCCAGATACCTCCCAACCCAGCGCAGGTGTGTCTCGTTCGTATTGCTTAGAATGTAAGTCTGATATCCATCTCTCACCCTTCGCATCAAATCCAGTCGAGCCAAGGGAATGCCGACCAGCATGGCATTCCATGCGTTCATGATGTCGACTGCTTGCACGTTATTTCCTGCCCGTTTGATGAGGTGATTGATAAAAAGTTCTTCAGAGATCTTGCCACATTCAAAATCAAGAAAGTTTTGTAAATCTGCTGCCTTGGCATTGGAAAAACTCAGGCCCAGATCCTGGAAAGCTCGCTCTGCCCGGGGAATATCTAGATCAATGATGACATTGCCAAGATCAAAAATGACGTTCTCTACCTCCATAACCTGCTCAAAGAAAAATTACCTGTGGGGAAATCATGCCAATCACTTGAGGAGTCATATGGCTGCTCTCACGTCTGCAATCGGCGAAATTTCAGCCCCTGCTAGGTTAATCCCCGCTCAAATTCCAAATATATCAAAGCCAGCTATAAAGTCGCCTACTTAAATGCCGGCAAGTATTGCAATTGACTAATACTTCCATATTTTTGCACGGATCGCATCCCGTTGCTTATTGGTTCTTTCTTGGTACTGATTTGAGGGTAAGGGGATTCGCGATGATGGAGATGAAGGTCCCATAGCTCAGTTGGTTAGAGCACCTGACTCATAATCAGGGGGTCCAAGGTTCGAGCCCTTGTGGGACCACAAATACGAAGATTTCGAAAATTTGGATGCAACAAAAATCTCCCGAACTGCAAAATGCAACCCAAGGAGATTAATCGGTTTGATATGTCGTTAGCTATCTAGTTACCATCAAAGTTTTTGTTTTAAAAGTGGATTCGGTATGGAGATGCATCGTCATACATGCCAGACACTGGCTGGGAAATGTCAAGTTGCTCACCGTGCTTCGTGCCCTCAAATCTCCAACCAAGATCATTAAAAATGACAACAGATTTTCGCAGAAGCTTCATACACGAGATTAGAAGGCGGTTGGTCTCTGAAGGCCAAGAAAGGATCTTAAAATGTCTCGAATTATTAGGTGAAGAGGATATTTGGTACCGTCCCAATCGAAATAGCAACAGCGTTGGAAATCTGGTGCTGCACCTCTGTGGCAATGTGCGGCAATGGTTGTTTTCTACCATCGATGGACAGCGGGATGTTCGCCAAAGACAGTCAGAATTTGATGAAAGGGGAAATTTGACGAAGTCGGAACTGAAATCGATGGTGATGGCACTGATGAAAGAAGCAGATCAGATCCTTGGTGAAGTGAGTCAGGAATCTTTGCTGGCTACGTACCGTGTGCAGGGATTTAACGAGACAGGAATCGCGATTCTCATTCACATCACGGAACATTTCTCTTATCATGTGGGTCAAATCACCTATTTCGTAAAGGCACACAAGAATCTCGACACTGCCTACTATGCAGATCAGAATCTAGATCAAACTTCGTAGGTAGGAATCATGCTAGCGCTTACGCTGCGGATTGGCTTTGAGATAGGCTCCCCAGTCTCGATAATTACCACCGACCGAACCCAAGCGTTTGTTTTGATAGTGGTGGCAAATGGCCGCTGCCAGGGCATCCGTGGCGTCCAACTTGGCTTGATCAATGGTGCCGTGTGTCAATTGTGAGACCATCGCTGCGACCTGCTCTTTGGAAGCATTCCCATTGCCAGTCACCGCCAGTTTGATCTTCTTGGGCGAATATTCTTTTACCTCGATTTTTCTCTGCAACGCAGCAGCAATGGCTACTCCCTGAGCACGACCTAATTTCAGCATCGACTGCACATTTTTACCATAAAAAGGGGCCTCTATGGCCATAAACGATGGATGATAGGTATCGATAATCTCTTGAATTTCAACGAAAATCCGGTGCAATTTATCCTGATGATCATCATGGCGGCTCATCCGCACTACATCCATACGCAGCACATGAAGATTTCTTGCTTGGTTTTCAAGAACAGCATAGCCTAAGATGTTGGTGCCTGGATCAATACCTAGTATCCGCATATGAAATGTGCCATCGACGAAGATATTAAATTAAAATACCAAGTATGACCTTGGCCCAGCATAGATCAAATTTAACCACCAGGAGTGCACCGAAAGTCCCCTCGAATTAGTAGTTTAGATTCCGTTTGAAACACCCGTTTCAACACTCAAATCTGGATGGAGGTGTGGTTGTAAAATCACACCTCTTAGTATTTGACCCGTGGAGTGATTTATTGTAGACCAGACCAGTGGACAAGAAACTATATTTGTGATGCCTCGAGTAGCATACCACGGGCACGATTTTTAGGAGGGATGTGATGAGAGAGAGCCCTTGATTTAGCTGATAGAAACTTAATGCTGGGAAAACTTTCAAGCCTGTCAAGACAAGGTCTAACCCTCGAACGAATCTTCAAACTTGTACTCATTTTTGTCTTTGGCATCCTCCTTTATTACCTGGTGCAACATCAAGGTGATCTTTCCGGTACCTATCAAACGTTTGTAAATGGCCTAGATGCCAGCCGCTTGCCTCTGCTTTTAGTGGTCGCTCTGATGATGCCCGTCAACTGGTATTGGGAATCGGTCAAATGGCGTATGCTAATGTCACCACTCGCTCGACTTTCCATGACCACTGCCTCTAAATCTGTACTCGTAGGTTTGGCCACCTCCCTCTTCACACCCAATCGCATTGGTGAGTATTTGGGTAGAGTGTGGTTGGCACCGAAAGGTAAGCGGTGGCAAGCAGCGGCAGCACTGCTGTTGGGAAGTTTCGTCCAGATGGCGATGATCGGCATCTTAGGTTTATTGGCAATTCTGTATTTGCTAAACCACGGCGTCGGACTTGCCATAATACCTAGTGATGGGCAATGGATCGCTGTTTTTGCGGTGATGCTGATGGCCCTCGGATGCTTTTTTGGGGCGGGAAGAATTGTGGGGTGGATCCGTCAACAACTTCCTGATCCTTGGCGAGATAAAATCACCAAACACTTACTTTTTTATCAGAACTATGGCCGACAACAGTCATGGAAGATTCTGTGCTATACGATTGGCCGATTAATCTTGTATACGTTCCAGTACTTCTTACTGCTTCGCTTTTTTGGAATTTCCGCTCACTGGCTGATTTGCATTTCTTCCATTTTAGCCTGCTATTTCATTCAGACTAATCTCCCGATCCCCGCTTCTATTGGGCTTCTTGCCAGAGGTGAAATCACCCTCCTGATCTGGAATTATTTCGATGTTAATGAACTCAGTGTTCTGGCTGCTAGTTACTCCTTATGGGTAATAAATGTATTGTTGCCCGCGTTAGTCGGCATGGTATTCGTGCTGAAAATGAATATGTTAAAATCGCTGGAATATGGCTCTAAATAAAGGGCTGGTGCTGATTTTCTTTGTTTTTGTGGCTGGATTCCATGATCCCGTGGTTGAAAGTCCCAGCGCAGTGGACGACTTAACTCCCTGCAACATCTCAAACCGGGTCTTTGCGCCCGGGGAAAAAATCGTCTACAAAATTTACTACAACTGGAATTTTGTTTGGATCGCTGCTGGAGAAGTGGTTTTTGAGGTGAAAGATGATGGGAATCACTACCACATATCTGCGAGTGGCCGGACCCTTAAGTCGTACGACTGGATCTTCAAAGTACGCGATTACTATGACAGCTATCTCGATAAGGAAACCTTGCGACCCAAGCGAACCATTCGCAAGGTGCATGAGGGGAACTATCGCCTCTACGATGATGTCAAATACAAACATAATGAGGCGATCGCCATCTCAAAAAAGGGGAAATCCAAAGAGGACCTAGACGAAGAGGCAATCCCGCTGGCTGAATGCACCCATGACATCCTTTCCAGTTTTTATACGATGCGTAACATAGACTTTGCTGCTTCTCCCAAAGAAGCTAAGGTGCCTATGAACATCTATCTGGATCGAAAGATTTATCCACTTAAGGTGGTCTACAAGGGTCAGGTCAAGGATAAACGGATTCGTGGTCTGGGCCAAGTAGATGCATTGCTGTTCGAGCCGGAAGTCATCGTCGGCAATGTCTTTTCTGAAGACGATGGTATGAAGATCTGGGTTACAGATGATCAGAACCGGATACCTTTAATGGTCGAATCACCGATTTCAGTAGGTTCAGTGAAAGCAGTATTGCGAAAACATCAAGGCCTGAAGCATCCGACGGCAATCAAAAGAGGATGAAAAAACTAATTTTGGTGCTATTGATTGCCGCCGCCTTTGCTGGTGGTTTGGCGATCTCAAGAATTTCCCTCCTGCCTAAATTTGAGCAAAAGTCGAGCGAAGAAGCTGCTGTCTTGCTTGAACGCATTGAAAAGGTCGCAAAGTTGGTGACCGTAGAAGGCCACCTTTCCGAGGTATATGACTACAAGGATTACTATGGATATGATTGGGGGATTTTTCGAAAAAAGGCGCTGATCAGAGTCAAAGCAAATGTAGCCGTCGGATATGATTTAGGGAATCTAAAACTCTCGTCGAATCCAACCACAAAAACCATTGAAATGAGTTCCTTACCCACTCCTGAGATTTTGAGTATTGATCACGAGATCGACTATTACGATCTCTCCGAGGGTACCTTCAATACTTTTTCAAAAGATGATCTCAACAGACTGAATAAACAGGCCAAGAGCTACATTGAAGAAGTCGCCAGGCAAGGAAGGCTCATCAAAGAGGCCGAAGCGCGGGGAGAGGAAATGCTGGAGATGATAAAGTTTCTGGTGGAAGGTGCTGGGTGGCATTTGAATATTACCAAGGCACCATCCACTACGCCCGATTTACCTGGATGAAATCAATAACTAGTAAAGAGCTCCAAGAGTGGCAGGATCGTGCCTTTAGATTTATCCTCATCGATGTGCGAGAAAAGGATGAACATGAGGCCTTTAATATTGGTGGCACTTTGGTACCACTCTCGGAATTGCAGCAGCATCTCGCGACCTTTTCTGGCCAGACACCGATCGTATTCTATTGTAAACGCGGGATTCGAAGTCAAATCGCCATTCAAAAACTATCTCGATGGGGCATCCAAGGTGATTTTTATAACCTGACCGATGGGATCGCTGCCTGGCAAAAAGCAGATGGTTAACTGCTAGGGTTAAATTCTGTTAAAAAGACCTATTTTTAGTGGTTACCAAACTGCAATCAATTACTCCATGAGCACTTTTGATCCAACCAAAACGAAGGGATTTTTTGGCCATCCCAAAGGGTTGTCCACCTTGTTTTTCACAGAGATGTGGGAGCGATTCAGTTACTATGGCATGCGGGCAATCCTCGTGCTATTTATGACCACGGATACCGCTCAGGAGGGATTGGGCCTGAGTGTAGAGACCTCCGGTGCGGTCTACGGTCTATATACGGCCGGGGTTTATCTACTTACACTTCCCGGGGGATGGCTGGCCGACAACATTTTTGGTCAGCGAAAAGCCATTTGGTACGGAGGAATCTTAATCATGATCGGTCATCTGATCCTGGCGATTCCTGGATCGCCTAATATTTTCTTTATGGGTCTGGCCTTTGTCGCATGTGGTACCGGACTGCTCAAACCAAACATTAGTACGATTGTCGGAGACCTATATCCGGAGGGAGGTGCACGGCGAGATGCGGGCTTTTCCACCTTTTATATGGGCATCAATCTGGGATCTTTACTGGGTCAGACTTTTGTCTCTCTGTTGGGTGAAAAAGTAGATTGGCACTTGGGATTTGGGCTCGCTGCAGTAGGGATGTTGGCCGGGTTGATTCAATTTAGATTGACTCAATCAAATCTTGGTGATATTGGGATCGCCCCAAAAGCCAAACTTCCTGAAGAAGCTCAGAAAGGCAAGTCGAACACACCACTGGCTGTTGGGATGGCTGTGCTCCTGATTCTTTTTCTGGCTGTTCTGCAAATGACCGGTCAAATCGATGTTTTCACCGCCGTCGGAGTTGCCTCGGCGGTGGGTATCATTATCATTTCCGTGACCATCGTCTATTTTCTTTACATCCTCATTGCCGGAGGCTTAACTGCCGAAGAGAAACGAAAAGTCACCGTGATTTTCATGCTTTTTATTGGCGCTGCCGTGTTCTGGGCCGGATTTGAACAGGCAGGGTCGTCACTAAATCTCTTTGCTCGTGACCATACTGCCCGCCAAGTACTGGGTTGGGAGCTGCCTGCGGGGTGGCTGCAAAACTTCAATCCATTATTTATCATCATTTTGGCTCCCGTTTTTGGATCGATCTGGATCAAACTGGCTGCCCGAAACCTGAATCCGCGTACGCCCTTCAAGTTTGCGTTTGGACTGATCTTGATGGCGCTGGGATTTTTGGTGATGTACTTTGCTGCCAAGATTGTGGTGATGGGAAGTAAAGCAGGAATGGGCTGGTTAATCATTACCTACCTCTTTCATTCGACTGGTGAACTAACCTTAAGTCCGGTGGGCCTCAGTGCCACAACCAAGTTGGCTCCACGTAGATATATGGGTCAAATGATGGGTATTTGGTTTGTGGCCACTGCCTTGGGAAATCTGATCGCAGGTCTCTACGGAGGCAATTTTGATCCTGAAAACGTCCAACAAATGCCCAACCTGTTCATGTCTGTGGTCATGCTTGGCCTTGGCACCGCGGTCTTTTTCTTGGTCTTCAGCCCATTTATGAAGAAATGGATGGGAGATGTGACTTAGAGTGCGATTTCCTTTCTGGGTAGCAGTCTGATCAGAATAGCACCGCCTGCTCAGTCGTGGGACCATGATCTATCGGATCAATGAGTTGGGCGTCATTTTCCGTCACCTTTCCGACCCTTGACGAAACCTGATAAGAAGTGATAAGATCGTCAGGATAAGGAGCAATGATAGACAGGGCATCGTCCACCGGCAAATCCGTATCCAACCATGCCCGCTCTTGATCATGCGTTAAGATTGCCGGCATACGATCATGAATATGAGATATGCTATGACTGGGTGGCTGAGTGAGGATGGTAAAGGAGTCGATCCAATCCCCACTTGGCGCCTTCCACGACTCCCACAGGCCAGCACAACAAAAAAGATCTTGATCGAGCAGGTGAATGCGGTAGGCTGTTTTTTGCTTTCCATTTTTCTTCCACTCATAAAAACCATCCATCGGTACCAGGCAACGGCGTCTGGAAAGCGCCTGCTTAAAGGCAGCTTTTTCTGCCACGGTCTCCTTCCTGGCGTTGATCATCTTATAACCAATCTTAATATCTTTCGCCCAATAGGGGATCAGGCCCCAGCGCAAGGGTTTAAAATGTTCTGGATCTTTATTTGTGATAATCGGCATGACGTGGGTTGGTGCCACATTATAATTTGGCAGGGGATTATATTTTTCGAGATCTTCGGAGTAGAAAGTGGCTTTGAACCGCTCCTCAAGCTCTTTCTCTGATTTGGTTAATGACGAACGACCGCACATGATGAATTAGTTGGTGAAGGTTTTGCAATTTGATCATATGAAGTTTCAAAAAAGATTTGGATCGATACTAGTTCTTTTCATCTCAATATTTCTTTGCACGGAGCATTTGATGGGCCAAATCCATTATTCCCGGCACTTTACTAAAAAGCTTGCAGCTACCCGTGTCGACTTTATTGAGCCTGTCGAAGGTTATTACAAAGTAAAGATGCTGAAGCGAGATGAATTTATGCGCTATGATCTTGTGATTCATTCTGAAGAAAGGGAATTTGAAATGCGGTTCTGCCTGCAACCCGGACCAAATCAACCTCCTCCCAACATCACTACCTTAGCGCTTGCCAGTAGTTTAGCGACAAACCACCAGCATTTTGATCTATCCATTCAGGTCTTTCCGAGAGATCTGGCTGGCAAAAACTTCAATGCTGCTTGGGCTGCCTATGTCGATTTTATTCCAAAGCCACACTTGACAGACAAGCACTATGCCCGACTGGTGGGAATTTTTGACCCCACCCATGGAATGATCTTCGAACTAATGCTTTTTAACCATCACGATGAAGAAAAGGATCGAAGATTATACATGTGCAAATTTCAGGGTGGAGATGATGCTCAAACCTCATTACCAGGAAGATAGTGAACAGCATGTTCGAGGCGAGAGCCTTGAATATCAATCAAGCGATAAGCGATGTCTTTGTGTAAAATCCTAAACTCTTCTACGCGATCGTCAATTTGGAAATAGGCGGACGGTGTGACGTAAATATTTACTGGGTCATTGCTAACCGATTTTTCGACGTGATAGTGCCCACAAAATACATCGACCGGCACCGGACTTGCCTTCAGAATCTTCAGTACTTCTTCACGATCTTGTAAACTGTGGGAAGCATCCATATGGGGCACATTCATCAGATCAGGTGGATGGTGCATGAATACCATCAGGCGACCGTTGGCTTGTTCATGAATTTTTCGCCTTAACCACATTTTTTGATGCGAAGACATGAATCCTCGATGGGTATCCAAAAAAATCAGTGGCTGATTTTGGATCTCCTGTTCATAAAAGATCTCACCATCTTTAGGCGTCGGTAGGTGGTCAAAAATCTGTGACAAAAGCTGGGGGTCATCATGATTTCCAGCAATGATGAAATAGGGAAATGTGAGTAACTCCAACTGTTTTTTTTGCCACTGATAAATGTCTGAATCACCATCGTTGAGACAGAGATCTCCGGCAATCACCAGGAGATCAGGCTGACACTGAGATACCGACACAATTAGGTCTTGTAAATTCTTTCGCAAATCCACCTGGAAGGGTGCCTCCTTCTCCATACCCGTGTGCAAATCCGTGATAAGTGCTATTCGCATTTCTGTTTTTAGGATGGTTTATGGTCTGTCATCTTTAAATCGAAGATCTTTTGCTGTACCCGCAACGCAACTGAAATCCCTGCCAATATTTGACTGATATTTGGTGGTAACACACCAGATATTTTTTGCACGAGTTGCCGCTCAGTTAATATATTGTTAAATTAAATTATCAGAGAAACTACCCCCTTTTGGGGTCGTTACTTCATTACTGAGTGTAAATTAACTTTTCCCAATGAAACATTTAGCAGGCTTGGTGGTTTCAGGAATTTCAGGAGGACTGATCGTCCTACTGGGCTTTTTCCTGATGGACCAAGAAGCACCTCAGCAACCAGAACCTCAAGCGAGGCAAATCAATCAATTTGAGTTCACAAAAGATGCGCCAAATAATTTTATTGCGGCCGCAAACACCGCCATGCCAGCGGTGGTGCACATCAACGCTATAGAGAGTGTAGCACTCGCTCAAGATAGGTACAACCAGAAATCCCGTCGGGATCCCTTCAGCTTCTTTTTCGGAGGCGATAGTTTTTTTAATGGACCAAGGGCAAGATCGGGTAAAGGATCTGGCGTAATCATTTCTGAGGAAGGATTCATCGTCACCAATAATCACGTGATCGAGTTTGCTGACGAATTTGAGGTGACTTTATACGATAACCGAAAGTTCAAGGCCAAGCTGGTGGGCAGTGACCCGAGGACCGACCTGGCCGTGATCAAGATTGATTCCGACAATTTGCCCTATCTAAAATTTGGCGATTCAGATGAAGTAACTGTCGGTGAATGGGTGCTGGCGGTTGGAAATCCATTTGACTTGACATCCACAGTGACCGCTGGCATCGTAAGTGCAAAGGGGAGAGACAACATCATTAAAAGAAATGATGCCATTGAAGATTTTATTCAGACCGACGCGGTAGTAAACCCTGGAAACAGTGGCGGTGCATTGGTCAACACGGAAGGCCAGCTCATCGGTATTAATACGGCCATCGCTACAGCAACGGGTTACTACGCTGGATATTCCTTTGCCATCCCGGTCAACATGTTTCGGCCAATTATTGAAAATCTGATCGAACATGGAGGCCCACGACCTCGACTTGGGGTGAGCATTGCCACTTTGGCGGATTATGAAGAGTATGCTGAGGTGGTATTGCCGGCTGAAGAAGGCGTGGTAGTCACGCGGGTAGAAGACGGGAGTGCCGCGCAATATGCTGGCATTATCCCCAACGATGTGGTGATTGCCATAGACGATGTAAAGGTTCATGATCCTGAAGGACTGATTGCTCAAATGAACACCAAATCGATTGGTGACGAAATTTTAATAACCATCAACCGAGATGGGCAGACACAGGATATTGCTGTCCGCTTAAAAGCTGAATAAACTATGAAAAAGTAGTCCACCTACTAAAGGTGTAAGGTTTAAGTTGGTTTTTCGTTTTGTTTTGATGCGCCTGCTACATACCCAGCAGGCGCTTCTTATTTTATGGCGTTAATGATAGATACTTTTACGGATGAGTGAGGAAGGATCCAATGGAGGCACATGAGCTCGTTGGAAGAAGTGGATCGGGATGGTCACTAGGTTCAACATCCATTGACCTGATGTCGTATTGTATAGCAGTACACACATTTCCTGAGTCTCCTGGATAAAGAGCGTTCCTACGGGGCGATCCGGGGCCCGACTGATTGATCGGTCGGGGTATAAAAAAACCTCCACGGCATGTGGAGGTTTGATCAATTTTGTTGTAAATGTATTTTATGATGCTTTTTCGCGGTGCGTAAAGAGTTGTTCATATCTCGCATGGATCAAGTGTTTTAGCTCTTTTCTCGCGAAGAAAATTCGACTCTTTACGGTGCCTAGGGGCAACTGCAGGTGATCGGCAATTTCTTGATACTTGAATCCTTCGTAATGCATGGTAAAAGGCACCCGGAGGGTTGCATCCAGCCCATCTAACATGTCGTGAAGCTCTCTCAACATGATGTTAGATTCTGCGCTGTTGCTTATTGTTTTTGAACCGGAATTTAGGTAGTAGAGATTATCTGTTGAATCACTGATGGTATTGGCCTTTACTTTTTTCCGGTAGTTATTAATGAAGATGTTCTTCATAATAGTAAATAGCCAAGCTTTGAAATTTGTACCTGGCCTGAACTTCTCCTTATTACTTAGGGCTCTAAAGGCCGTCTCTTGGAATAAATCTTTGGCGTCTTCAACATTTTTGGTGAGATTATACGCAAACGTGTTTAAGACGGAGGCAAGCTGATCTAAGCGATCTTGAAATTCGATGGTTGACATATTTGGCTCCTTTAATGATTTATTGCAAGATAATGATTTGTTTAACGTGAAGCAATAGATGTTTGAACAAAATTGACCTAATCCCGCAGATAAGACGTCTATTTATAGTCAAAAAATTCCATAATATCTTGATATACAGTATTTTAACGCGGTTAGACAGTTTTCAATTTTTTTTGAAATTATTTCTGTGCAATTTTGACGAGAAACAGGGCCACCAAACTAAAGATGATGTTGGGCAGCCAAACTCCCAACACAGGTCCTAAGCTCTCGGCGTTGGTGAAGGTCATGGTGAATTTCGAAAGTAGGATATACAGGGCTCCCAGTGATATGCCAATGGCCAGATGTATCCCCAAACCCCCGCGTACTTTTCGGCTGGCCACCGCCATCCCAATAATGGTCAATATGAAAATAGACACGGGTTCCGAGGTTCGGCGATATAGTTCTGATTCAAATACTCTGGTACCCCCAATGCCACGGGCCCTTTGCTTGCGAAGGTACTTGCGGAGTTCCGGGGAGGTAAACAATTGCTGTTGATTTTTCACACGGATCAGGTCGCTTGGTGTGAGATTTAATGTGGTATCCAAATCCTTATTCTGACTGATTTGGAGCTCCTCATTCATACCATTAAACGTGCGGGTTACATAATTGCGCAGGGTCCACAGATTTGATTCTCCCTTCCACCTTGCACTCTTCGCCTCCAAAAAACTTACCAGCTCCGAGGCATCATTGTATTTTTCTAACCGCAGATCGAATGCACTGGAATCTCTTGGCCGATAGTTTCGGATATATAGCTTCGTACTTGGATCCAACATGATGTGAATATCGTTGGTTCGAGAGCGATCTGTATTATTCCAAACATTTTTGTTTTCGAAGGGTATCCGAATTTTGCTACCCATGGGTATGAGGTAATTGTTGCACACAAGATTGAGGCAGAAAATCATACCTGCTGCCACCAAGTATGGAACCATTAATCTTCTGAAGGGCACTCCTGCATTAAAGATGCTGATGATCTCAGAGTTTTTGGCCAATCGGGACGTAAAGAAGATCACGGCAATCAACGCAAAGAGCGGCCACAACATTCCATTGATAAAGGCGACGAAATGGATGTAATAACTGAAAATTACCTGCTTCACTGTGACCCCATTCTTGATAAATGCATCGAGTCGATCGCTGAAATCAATGACCACTGCAATGATTGAAAATAGGAGTGCCGTAAAGAAAAATGTCTTCAAGTACATCTTAATAATGTACCGGTCCAATTTCTTCAGTGCCTTCATAATCGGGTGTTTAGGCTAGGCATGATCTGTTGCATCCAAGTCATAAAACGATTTTCTTCGATCATTGCGCGTGCTTTCTGCAACAAGTCGTGATAGAAAACAAGATTTTGCATGGAAGCCAATTGCGCACCAAGTAGTTCCTTGCTGACGATCAAATGACGCAAATACGCCTTGGAATGATTGCGCAACATTTCACATGGGCTATTCAGATCGATGGGTTCAAAGCAGGACGCCCATTTTCGATTCTTAATATTCACCAGGCCTTGACTGGTGTAGATTAGCCCATGGCGAGCATTTCGGGTCGGCAAAACACAATCAAACATGTCTATACCCAGTGCGATGCACTGCAAAATATTAGCTGGAGTACCCACCCCCATGAGATAACGTGCACGATCAGCCGGGAGCATTTGGCATACCTTGCCGGTCATCTCATAAAGCTCTTCCGCTGGCTCACCGACAGACAAACCTCCGATGGCATTAACATCACTGCCGTAAGAAGTCACCACTTCTGCCGATCGCTCACGAAGGTCTGGATAGACGCTTCCCTGCACAATGGGTGCAAGAATCTGATGATGTCCGTAGGGGCACGAGGTTGCATGATATTGCGTAAAGCAACGCTCCAGCCAACGATGGGTTAGCTCCATGGACGACTTGGCATATGCATAGGTGCACGGGTATGGTGTACATTCATCAAAAGCCATGATCACATCTGCACCAATCCGGCGTTGAATATCAATGGCCGTCTCAGGGCTGAAGAAATGACTAGATCCATCAATGTGCGATGCAAATTTTACCCCTTCTTCATCAATCTTACGCCGATGTGCCAGCGAGTAGACCTGATAACCACCACTATCGGTAAGTATGGGCCGTGACCAATCTATAAACTGATGCAAACCACCCCCTGCCTCCATAATATCCATGCCGGGACGCAGATACAAGTGATAGGTATTGCCCAAGATGACCTGGGCATTGATTTCGGTTCGCAATTGTTGCTGATTGATCCCCTTCACCGTGCCAGCTGTGCCAACGGGCATAAAGACCGGGGTCTCAATCAATCCATGATCGGTCTGCAAGCGACCCCTTCGGGCCTTTCCACCATCCGTTGCGGTATGGATCAATTCAAATCTGCAATCTGACATACTCAGTTCAGATACCTTTGACTGTCAAATTTCAACAGCACTCCAATCATAAGGGTAAACCCCAACAAGGAAGATCCCCCATAACTGATAAAGGGTAGTGGAATGCCGATAATCGGCAGCAGACCCATGGTCATGCCGATGTTTATCGTGAAGTGAAAGAAGAGAATTCCGGCAACACCGTAGGCATACTGCCGAAATAGGTTTAATCGTTGACGCTCGGCAATACTGATGATGCGGATGATTAAAAAGACAAATAAGCCGATGATGGTGAGAGATCCGACGAATCCCTGCTCCTCTCCGACCGTGCAAAAAATGAAATCTGTGGATTGCTCGGGTACATAATTCAGTTTTGTCAGGGTTCCCTCGAGATATCCCTTCCCTTTTAATCCACCAGATCCCACTGCCATCTTAGACAATAGGACATTATAAAGCGGTCCGTGTGGATCACACTTTTCGGGATGAAGCCAGACGTTGAGCCGATCCTGCTGGTGGGGTTCCAAAAATTTGTGGAAGACATAGTCGGTCCCAAAAGACATGGCGGAATAGAGCAAGAGGCTTGCGAAAACCGTGATCGCTAACTTAGGTCGACCCTTCACCCACTGAAAGGCCATGAAAAAGGCAAGCAAGGCACCATTCACAATGAGCATTTGTAAGGCCAGATCTTGTGCAATGCAGATAACCGACGCAATCGCCAAAAGCACGATGCTCAAGTTCCAGTAGAGACCATTTTCGAAATTTTGCACCAAGAGGAGGAGACCCACCAGACTCAAAATAATCAATACAATCATCGGGTTAAACAGCAAAGACAGGATGAAGACTGCCGCGGCGGTGAGTCCGATGATGTACGGTACGGGAGATAAGCCTTCGCGATAAAGGAGGATAAAAAATGCCAGGAATACCAGTGCCGAACCCGCATCTGGCTGAAGCAAGATAAGCGCCATTGGTATTAAGAAAATCGCTAAGACCGACATGATATCCCGGAGTGTTTTTAGTCTGGAGGTTGGGCCAGATAGAAAACTAGCAACCGCCAAGCAGGTGCCAAACTTTGCGAGCTCAGCCGGTTGGAACGTAAAGCCAAAGAGGCTAAACCAAGATCTGGCACTCTTTATTTCGATCCCTATGAAAAGCACGGCAACCAGGCTGGCAATCCCAATGGCGTAAATTACGAATGAAAAATTTCGCCAAAACTTCCAATCAATGTTGAGCGTAACCAGCAGAAGGACAAAGGCGATACCGATCCACATGGTCTGCTTGCCGATGGGAGTGGAGAGATCCCAGACGCCTGTTTCAGGCCCCTTATACTCGGCCGCAAAAATCATGAGCCATCCGATGAAAACTAAACTTAGATACAGCGAGAAGGTAATCCAGTCAATGCTTTTGCTTGGCGTCGAAAGTCGTTGAACCGTCATCTCTATTTTTCGCTGCTGAGCAGTTTTTCAGGCTTTACATCATCAAGCACCAGAATTGCTGCTGGGTACCTACGCTTGATCCGATGTAACAAGTGCAGCGCATCCATTTTCTCGCGATATGCAACATCCCTTAACTTGATGATATAGTAAGGATTATCATGTACCAAATCCAGCCGGAGATAGGGATAAATATTCTCAAAACGCTCTTTTTCTTGCTCCACGTGACGTCTATCACTACTGGCAAGTACCTGAATGCGCCATGCCTTGACCGTTTCCTTCGATTTATGCAGCCTGGCATAAGCTTTCAACATGGCTGATACCCCTGAATCTTCATTGAGTGAACCCTGGCACCAGATCGCATTTATCCAGAACACACCTAATAAAGTCATCATGACCAGACGGATAGACCTACTTGCGTCCATGGCAATGTTTAAATTTTTTGCCGCTTCCACATGGACACGGTTCATTTCTACCAACCTTTCTCTCCACGCGCTTGAAGGTCTCGGGTTTTGCTGGGCGACTTACTCCTTCAGCGGCAGACCTTGCAGCAGCCGCGGCCGGATCTCCACCTCCTCTTCCAGCTCGGACCTTACTCATGTCTGTTCGCTGAGTCTTGGCCTCACGAACCTGATCCGGCTCCTTGATTAAAAGTTTCCCTTTACCGAGGAAGGAAGTGACATCGTGGTTGACTTTAAAGATCAATTGCTCAAAAAGCTGGTACGCCTCCATCTTATAGATGACCAGTGGGTCTTTCTGTTCGAAAGAGGCCCCTTGCACTGATTCCTTTAGCTCATCCATCGAGCGCAGGTGCTCCTTCCAGTTTTCATCGATTAAAGCAAGGGTCACTGCTTTCTCGATGTCCTTTACAATCGAGGATCCTTCACTGTTGACGGCATCTTCCAGACTGGCTGATATCGGAAGTTGCCGATTGCTGCCGTCGGTGATGGGCAGTGCAATAAATTTATACCGATGACCTTCGTTTTCATAAACATTTTTGACCACTGGATAAAGCGACGTGGCCATACGAGCTCCCTTCTCTTCGTAAAATGAAAAGAACTCCTGCTGAAAGGCTTCACTAATCTCATCCGGGTCGGACTCTTCAAAAAAGGCTTTCTCCATCTTCGGGTCCATCCCGAGGACCTCTAGTGAGGTGCGCCGGAACGTTTCGTAGGTTCCTCCATTGGCGTGCTCAAGAGCAATGGATTCCGTCAACGCCTCAAACATTTGATTGAGATCCACTGAAAGGCGATCTCCGGAAAGCGCGTTTCTCCGTTTTTCATAGATGGCCTCCCGCTGGATATTCATCACGTCATCATATTCAAGCAGTCTTTTTCGGATTCCGAAGTTGTTTTCTTCGACTTTCTTCTGAGCACGCTCAATGGACTTGGTGACCATGGAATGTTGAATCACTTCGCCTTCCTTATGCCCCATGCGATCCATCAATTTGGCGATTCTTTCCGACCTGAATAACCGCATCAGGTTGTCTTCGAGAGATACAAAGAATTGTGATGAACCTGGATCTCCCTGCCGACCAGCTCTACCCCGCAACTGCCGATCCACACGCCTACTGTCGTGGCGTTCCGTGCCAATGATGGCAAGACCACCGGCATCTTTAACTGCTTGGTTGATTTTGATATCCGTACCCCGCCCAGCCATATTGGTGGCGATGGTGACATTACCTGGCTTGCCTGCCTCAGCCACGATTTCAGCCTCCCGCTGGTGCTGTTTTGCATTCAGAACATTGTGCGAAATATTGCGCAGCTTGAGCATGCGACTTAACTTCTCCGAAATATCGACGGAGGTTGTTCCCACCAAAACCGGCCTTCCCGCATTACTCAAGCGTCCGATTTCGTCAATGACCGCATTGAATTTTTCTCTGGCCGTCTTAAACACCATGTCTTCCCGGTCGTCCCGAATAATGGGTCTATTGGTCGGAATCACTACCACATCCAATTTGTAGATTTCCCAGAATTCATTGGCTTCTGTCTCCGCCGTACCAGTCATTCCCGCAAGTTTGTGGAACATGCGAAAATAGTTTTGCAGCGTTACGGTTGCGTAGGTCTGGGTCAACTCTCCCACCTTGACATTTTCTTTCGCTTCCAGTGCTTGATGAAGGCCATCTGAATATCTACGTCCCTCCATCATTCTTCCGGTCTGCTCATCTACGATCTTCACCTGGCCATCTAGTACAACATACTCCTCATCTTTCTCGAATAAGGTGTAGGCTTTGAGCAACTGACTCACGGCATGAAGACGTCGAGATTTCACCCCGTAGTCTTGGATCACATTTTGCTTTTGCTCGGCAATTTCAGTATCCGACAGCTCCTCGTTTTCTTCGATCTCTAAAATTTCGGTGCCGATGTCTGGCATCACGAAGAAATTTGGATCCTTGCCTCCCCTGGCCAAAAACTCGGCGCCCCGCTCGGTTAGGTCAACATTTCGATTCTTCTCATCGATGGTGAAAAGTAGAGGCTCATCCACCAGATGCATGTTCTTGGATTGCTCCTGCATGTAGAAATTCTCTGCTTTTTGCATAGCAACCCTCACTCCGTCCTGGCTTAGGAACTTCGTCAGTGGTCGATATTTGGGTAGGGCACGATAAGCGCGCAATAATGCCATTCCACCCTCATCTTCATTATATCCAGTACTGCCCTCTTTGATCAAGGTTTTGGCACTGGCCAAGTAATCGGTTGCCAACTTACGTTGTGCACTGACCAGTTTTTCGACTGCGGGTTTGAGTTCGATAAACTCTTGATCTTCGGCGCCCTGCGGGATCGGTCCGGATATAATTAGCGGTGTCCTGGCATCGTCGATCAGTACCGAATCCACTTCGTCGATCATGGCAAAATGGTGTTTGCGTTGCACCAGTTCACTAGGTGATCGCACCATGTTGTCACGCAAGTAATCAAAACCGTATTCACTGTTGGTGCCAAAGGTGATGTCACAGCGGTAGGCAGCCACCCGCTCGGGTGAATGTGGCCGGTACTTGTCAATACAATCGACCGAAAGAAAAAGAAATTCATAAATGGGTCCAACCCATTCACAATCACGACGAGCCAGGTAATCATTCACCGTGATGATATGCACACCTTCACCAGAGAGACCATTGAGGTAGGCTGGTAGGGTAGCCACCAGTGTTTTACCCTCACCAGTTGCCATCTCTGCGATCTTACCATCGTGTAGCACCATTCCACCGATTAGTTGCACGTCGTAGTGAACCATATCCCAGGTAATGTCACCACCGGCTGCCTTCCATTGGTTTGACCATCGAGCTTGATCGCCAACAATGGTGACGTAAGATTTCGCAGCTGCCAGTTGTCGGTCGTGATCGGTTGCCGTGACTTCCAGCCGATCATTTTCTTTAAACCGGCGGGCCGTTTCCTTAATTACAGCAAAAGCCTCGGGAAGTATTTCATTGAGTATGTCTTCTAAGTGTTCGTCTTTCTCCTCTTTTAACGCATCTACTTCCTTGAATAACTGCTCTTTGACGTTAAGGTCCGATTCATTTTTAATTTGCTCATCTAATAATCGAATGTCCTCGTTAATGCCGGCCAGATGCTCACCTATTTTGGCTCGAAATTCGTTGGTCTTATTTCGCAATTCGTCACTCGAAATGGACTGGAGGGTTTCATATACACGAAGGGTTTCATCTACGATGGGGGTATATTTTTTTACATCTCGATCAAACTTCGTCCCGAAGAGTTTCGTAAGTACCTTGAGCATCTATTCTATTTTTTCGATATGGATCTACAAAGATAACCATATCAGGTCTATCACATTTAACGCATTACCGGGGCACATATATCATACCAGCCTGATTTTAAGCATGGATGTAAGCCATAATGACAGAAAAAAGACGTTAATCTCCTAGTATTGCATCTCCAAAGATTATACATGCCCTATTTAAAGACATTATTACTCATGGTAGTGAGCTGTGTGCTGAGTCTGCGTTTGGAGTCTCAAGTAATGCCCCTTGAGTTTGTCTGCATTAAGGATGATACACTCTTTTGGAACCCAACCATCAACATGTGTGGACCATTTCAATCGGTAGACATTTACAAAAGCTCCGACCGATCGGGACCTTTCGCCTTATTAACCTCTGTGACCGATCCTACAGCAACCTGGTTTGTCGACAATGCTGCATCCACGGCCTATTACTATTTAGAGTCTAACCATGATTGCACCGGTCAGAATGTCATTGCATCCGACACCTTCAGCAATCAATTTCAACAATTTGTCACTAAAATTGAAAGTGTAACTGTCGCTGGTGATGATGTCGAAATCACCTGGAATGACAATGGATCACCGCAGACCATCGGCTATATCGTTTATCGGATCACGAGTCAGGGCACCCTGCCGATTGATACCATCTTTAACGGCTTCACCTATCTCGACGTTAGTGCTTCGCCGAATGACAGAGTTGAATCCTATTATGTGTTGGGATTGAATGCCTGCGGGGGCACCAACACCTTTGATGCCTTGCCGCACAGCACCATTTTACTAAGTACGGAAGTTGACTTTTGTTCGCAACACATCAAGCTCACTTGGAATGGTTATGAAGCCTGGGAAAATGGGATCGAGCACAATCAGATTTGGTTGGGCCTCGATGGTGATCCATTGGCTTTTGAACACCAAATTTCGGGCACCGATACCTTGGCCTACATAACCGGCATCATGGATGATACTGAGTATTGCATTTCTATTATGGCAAAAGAGGATGGTCGCAATGTAACTTCTGCCAGTAATGTGGTTTGTCTGGTGTCTGATGTGCTCGCACCACTCAATCAATTGGAAATCCTCAATGTCAGTGTTGGTGCCGATGAAAATGTGGTGCTTGACTGGTCCAGCAACAGTGATGCAGATGTGATGAAAATCAGTGTGCAAAGGGGAGATGACAGTGCCAATTTAGTTCCACTACAGGACTTTTCTCTGCCGATCACCATGGACCAAAATCAATTCTTGGATTCAGAAGCTTCCCCTGAAAGTCAGCCATTTACCTACCGATTAAGCGCCATTGACGATTGTGATACCATGCAATTGTCTAATTATATGTCTACGGTTCATTTGCGCTTGCTAGCTGCGGAGGAAGGCGAAAATCAAATTGCCTGGAGTCCTTTCCAACTAAGTGGACGTGTCCTTGTCAACTATGTACCGTGCAGAATTGAGAACGGAATGGATATTCAACTGGGAGAGACCACCCCACCTCATGAATTGTTTTTTACCGATCAGGTACCTATTGATCAGCGGGATGAACAAATCTGTTACGTCATCAAAGCACTTCATACCTATCCAGATGGCACTGATCCAAGAATTTCGCGCTCCAATGTTTTGTGCGTGGAGCAGGACATAGCGCTATATATTCCCAATGCTTTTGTACCCCGTGGAATTAATAACATATTTATTCCCAAGTTTCTCAATCAACCCCAGTCTGGCTATCAAATGAGTATTTTTGATCGTTGGGGTGGGATGGTTTTTGAAACCTTCGATCCCAATCATGGCTGGGATGGCAACCACAATGGAAATCGCTGTGCAGCAGGGGTTTACATGTACCTCATTCAGTTTCCGCAACCCGACGGCGGAAAAGAGATTTTTGGCGGTGAGTTGCACCTCATTCGCTAGTAGATGGGGAGTGACTGATCGATCTCTTCTGCATAGGCAACGATGCCACCCTTAAGATTTAGGAGGTTATCAAATCCAAATTCTTGCGAAAGCAGTCGCAGCGCTTCGGCACTTCGTTTGCCAGTACGGCAATGTAAAACGACCGGTCCGGATCGCTGGATTTCACCATGCTTTTCGGGCAGTTGATTCAGCGGGATTAAATGGCCTCGTAGATTGACAATTTCATACTCATAAGGATTTCGCACGTCAACCAGCTGGAATGATTTCTTTTGGTCGAGCCAGGTTTTGAGGGTTGTGGCCGTAATTTCCCGGACCTCAGTTGATGCCGATTCGGTTTGATCAACGTTGCAAAAAGACTCGTAGTCAATCAATTCGGTAATTGGATGGCCATCAGGATGTGATCGAACATTGAGGGTTACAGAGGTGAAACTCAAGGCATCGAAGACGTATAATCGGCCAGATAGTGGGTCACCGATGCCGGTTAAAACCTTGATGGCCTCGTTGGCCTGTAGCGATCCGACAATGCCAGGAAGCACACCTAAAACACCACCCTCGGCGCAGTTTGGTACCAGATCAGGTGGTGGTGGGGTGGGAAATAGATCCCGATAATTTGGTCCATAGGATCCATCTGGCAATTTCAGATTAAAGACCGAGACTTGGCCCTCAAACTGAAAGATTGATCCATAAATGAGGGGTTTGTCAGCAAGCACACAGGCATCATTGACCAAATATCGAGTGGGAAAATTGTCGGTCCCATCGATCACCAAATCATAATTCGCAATAAGCTCCAGTGCATTATCGGCAGTTATTTGGGTATCATGGGTTTTAAATTGGACGTGTGGATTAAGGGCAGCCAACTTTGCTTTGGCTGCGGTCACTTTTTTCTCACCCACCTGACTGACATCGTATAAGATTTGTCTTTGAAGGTTGCTCAGTGATACCTGGTCAAAATCAAGGATGCCGATGGTACCTATCCCGGCAGCGGTAAGGTATTGCAAAATGGGGCAACCTAAACCTCCCGCTCCGATGACTAGCACCCGGCTTGCTTTTAATGCTGCCTGACCTTTGAGGTTAAATTCGGGGATGATCAGATGACGGCTATATCTTT
Organism: Saprospiraceae bacterium; assembly: GCA_965223215.1. Taxonomy (GTDB): domain Bacteria; phylum Bacteroidota; class Bacteroidia; order Chitinophagales; family Saprospiraceae; genus JABDMH01. The sequence continues at coordinate 4,573,290 of CBDCVZ010000010.1, forward strand.
CGTACTCTGCTTTTGAGAAATCTGAATTTTGAAAAGGTGATGACGATTCCATAGTGAGCACAAAGTTCGGTAAATCAAGTGAATCATGGCAGCGCTGCTACATGGAGATGGTATGAACTCAAAAAAAAAGGACGTTCTACGAGATTTCGCCCAGTGCATGAAATTTAAAGAGGAACGATGTCGACGACCGTAAGAGAGGTTTCACTTTGAAAAGTCGCTGACTAAGAAGGAAGGGTAGGTAGTGGTTCTTCCTTATAGGATGATTTTCTGTTCGACAATGGTGCCCGTGTACTGAGTGGTGTGGGGCACCCATTCCTTGGTTACTCCGTTTTCCATGACAAGTTCAACCGAGGTGAAATTATGTTCCGAGAGTGCATCCGTGGAAGTGCGCCCAGTAGCCAAGCCACGATTGTAAAAAAAGCCGAGCAACGTCATTCCAGTGGCGGCAGCTATTTCATGGGCTTTTTGGAGCAATTCAGCATAAGTCCAACTGGACTGATCTTCAATTGTCCAAACTTTCTTGATGATTGAAAAGGTGGTTTTATCATCACCGAATAAAAAACCTAGGCCGTTGTCCAAGGTTGTCTCCATGAACTTCTCAATCTGCTTCCGAAAAATAATTGGAACAATTAAGAATTTTTTTTCTTGTGTAATAAAAACAGGCTCAGGGGTTGAGTTGGTGGCACGATACATGAGATTACGTTTAGGGATTTTGAGTTGTAATGAATTATCCGTAATGATTCCGTAAATACTGGCGTCTATCCCGAAAAAAGATTCAAAACAAACATTTTCGTTTCCATTATATGAACGTATACAATCAAACGGCGTGCCAAATTTGATTTATACGATCCCAATAAATCGTAAAGATGTTGTCTTGGTACTACTTGTTAATCTGGTTCTTAGCTTCCTCGACGGCCTTATTCACCTGATGAAAGCTCTTTAGGCGGTGTAATCCATCACTGGTCACCAACAGTGCAATTCCACTCAAGAACGTAATCGTCCGGATGATTTGAACATCTTTGTGGTAATGATTTAGGAAGGGCTGAATAAACAATAATTCGAGGGCGATGATACATGCCGAGAGTAGGAACAGAAAAATGCTAATGGATTTTGCCTGCCTCAAGTAGTTCGATTGATTTCTGATCTTGCAGCGCTTGAGCAGGTACGCGGCCAAGGAGTTTTGTGGATTGATGCGAATCAGCTGCCATAAAATCTTTTCCGCGGCATCATATTCCATTTGGTGATATAATGCAGCGGCCTTCTTGAAAATAAGTGTTTCAAAAATGTCTGCACCCTGAATGTATTTGATGTTGTGGTAGATGACTTCTTCAATCAACTCATCGCAGAGTTGAATGAAAGCTTCATAATTTCCAGTTTCGAATAGGGCTGCACCGTAAGCCAATCTGACTTCCAGATAAGCATTTAAGTCAAGATGCAATAAAACATCTTCATTGTTTTCGTAGAAATTGATGATCTCTCGATGATCGGACTCGCCGATCTCCTTAAATCTTAAGAAAACTTCTTCCGTATAAGTATCGAAATAATCGTTCACAGCTATTCTTCAAAAGAACCTTCAAGTTATTACATAACTCAATTAAAATCCATTTGTTTTTCTCAATAATGTTTTCTCGTATCAAAACCCCACATTAATTTGTTGCGCATGGTCTTTGAGAATGACATCTCATGCAGTTGAACCAACTTAATTTCGAAGTCACACCTTCTGATCTTCAGTTTATAATCGCTGGTAATTAATTCGAAGCGAGAATCGAGTGTGCAAAGGAAGTTTTCAGTTCTTCCCTCTACCTCAAAGGTAAGCTCAGTACTGTCAGAAATGACAATCGGTCGAACATTTAAGTTGTGGGGTGCAACTGGCGTCAAGATAATACTGTTTGAGTCAGGAAAAACGATCGGTCCGCCACAGCTCAGATTGTACCCAGTGGAGCCTGTTGGTGTAGAGACAATCAATCCATCCGCCCAATACGAATTGAGAAACTCTCCGTCAATGTATGCATGGATGATGATCATTGAAGAGTTATCTCGCTTTAGGATGGCAAAGTCATTCAGTGCAAAGGGAGTTTCTCCAAAAATGGGTTGATTTGAGTCGAGATACAGCATGGTTCGTCCTTCCAGGGAAAACTTCCCCATTTTCAGTAGGTCCAATGCTCGATCAATGTACCGTTGTTCGATACTTGCCAAAAAACCGAGCCTACCCAGGTTGATTCCCATGATCGGAATCTGAAGGTCTCTAATCAGGGTGACCGCACTGAGAATGGTGCCATCACCACCCAGGGTCATTACATAGTCAATGTTTTTACCCACCAGATCCTCATACTTAAATATCAACTCAATTGGTGACCTGATTTCTAATTTATCCTTAATCACCTCGTGATATGGTTGGTAGACGTAAACTCGAGCATTCTCGGCAAAGAGCAAATCGAGTAATTGGCTCACGAAAGGCACTTGCTGTGCGCTAATCGTTTTCCCGTAGATAAGTACCTGCATTAGAACTCTGACTTGGCATTTAAAAATATGCCTTTTTCATTGAGATGATTAAAGCTGTATTCAACTTGGAAAACATATTTCTGATACAATATAAAATCAAGGCCGATGCCCCTTCCAAAAAGCCATCTATTATTAAGGGAGTTGTCTTCATTGAATAAGTAATTGTGGGCCCTTCCTACATCCGCATTTAGGGTAAACCAAATGCTGATGGGCAAGATGCGATAGGTTCTGAGCGGCATCATTTTTTTGAGATCGTAGGTGCGTTCGAATATTCTGAACCGCAGTGAATTTTTTGATAAGGCAAAATCAGTTCCATCTACCACATACAGCTCATAGCCCCTGACGAAGTCATCACCAAACCCCAGGGCCTGCAGACCATAGTAAGGATGTTGATTTCTCGTCCACTCTCTTTTTACCTTGGCGCGCATCTCCAAATTAATGCCCTTGGTGATCGGCTGATAGTGCACATACAACAAACTCGTGCTCAACTTATCCAGTCCTCTGAATATTCCAATGCCCTCTTTCTGAATTTCAGCCTCGAGAAAATTTCCCGATAGTGCATAGAAACGATTGTTTCGACGCTCTCGGCGGTAGGTATAAGCGAGCTCAATAAACGATAATGTCGTCTCACCATTAAAGTAGCTCTGATTAAGGTCTAAGATTGGATCGGTTACACGATTGTGTTCATACTTAATGAGAAAGTCATGAAAGCTCTGAACCCTGGGCCGGTAATGGAATGAAAGAATTCCCTTGGTACTCTTAAAATTTATTGCTTCTGGATCTGGGAAAAACTGCTGCTGATTAAATCGGGTTTCATAGACATATTCCCGACGGTGATCAAAAAAAAACCTGCCGGTGATTCCCAGGGTTTTTTTGCGATTGAAATACGGACGCTCATACTGTAAAAGTACCTTACGTGTATAGCCACCTTGTAGGTGCAATTTTAGATTGTCTTTATTTCCAGAGAAGTTAACGTAGACAAATCTCAGACCGTAGTTGACTCGGTCTAGCGAGGCATTGTGTTCTTTCCACCATTGATTAAAATTCCGATCGGCCAGATCAAAAATCGGGATGGGAAATATATACCATGACTCTGCTACTTCGATCACCAGGTCGATGACGTGCTGCTCGGTGTTCCATTGATCAATGTTTATATGGCTCGAATTAAAGAGTCCTGTATTCATTAACAGGCCCTCATTGGCCTGTAGTCGCTTGGAGAGATTAGCAATCGCAATGGTGTCACCAAGTTTAAAATCCAATTCGCGCTGAATCAGTGCGGTCTTGGTTTTCTTATTACCCTTGATTTGGATAGAACGTATCGAGACAAAGTCCGCAACTTGAGACCACAAGGCACCATGCAGCAACCAAATAATGCTGACAATGATCCATTTGGACTGCTCCATATTTTAGGTTAGTCGCTGCCCCGAACCACGAGGAGTACTTTTTTCTAAACGTTTAGATAGTGCATAAAAGACTCAAAGCGATCTTTGAATACATCTTCATCCAACTCTTCCGTATACATCGCCTTGATCTTATAATCATAACGTTCTAGTGCGGCGGTCACCCGATGTATGTCCAGTTTATTAATCTTAATATGCACCAATATCTGATTGGACGACACTTCGGTATGAATGAAACTGGTCAAGATGGTCACGTTTTCTGATTCGATGACCCGAGCAATTTCTGAAAGTGAATAATCGGGTTTATTCATTTCTAATACAATGATGCTGCCCTGTTCGGCGAAGGAAAAACTGGTAGAAAAATAGTGCAGCAAGCTCTGCCGACTAATCACTCCCAGGAAGATTTCTTGATGATCGATCACCGGTACGACGGAGAGATCCTTTTTGGCCAATTGTGCCAAAACTTCGAATACGTGATCATTCTCTCGTACATAAGGTTTATCCAAGGAGAGGTCATAGGATCCTATCGCTTCTTCTACCGCATGGTTCAAGATATCCTCTTCAGAAATCAAGCCCAGCAATTGTTTGTTGTTGACAATGGGTAAATGCTGGACATAGTAATCACTCATGAGCTCCAACGCCTCTTTACCGGAGTCAGATGTCTTTAGTGGAACAATGTCCTGTGAAATTAGATTGGAGGCGTTCATGTAAATATTGTATCAACGAATTAATTTTGTCTTCTGCTCAAGAAACTCTTTTTCTGTAATTAATCCCTTTTCTTTCAACTCATTTAACTTTTGTAATTGCTGGAGCAGCAAATCATTATCCAACAGATTTTCTTTCGGAGCATCCAGCTTTTTTCGCAGGGTGTAACCATTGGCTTTAAACTCCTCCCATTGTGGCTGGATTCTCACATAAGCCAAGGCGTCATGAGTATCAATCCGATTGAAATCATTAAAACCCATCTGAACTGCCTGACCGAGGTGTTGATATGCGAGATCCGCTTTTTCGATTTGTGAGTAGGCACAGGCCAAATTGAAGTGAATGGTAAGATCACTTGGATCAATCTTGAGTGCTTGCTGAAAGTCTTCGATGGCGCTTTCTATTTCGAAATTCTTAAATTTCTTTATCCCGGCCTGCTTAAAGGGATTGTTTTTGATGGGTGCTCTTCTTTTGGCAGCGCGTCGCTTAGGTGGAAATGGTGCCTGTCTCTGACGCCGAGTGGGCTCGCTTCTTTCCATGCGGGATGATCTTCGTGCTGGCCTTTCAAAGTCTGTACGTCTCCGACTCCTTCGATATCTTTCATAATTTCTCCGACGATTGTACTTGGCATCATATACTTCTTGATCCATGGTCAAAAAAATGATTCCATCCAAAATGCCCAGAATGAATGACAGACCGGTAAACATGAAAACTGCGTAGAGAATGCCCAACCCAACCTGCCCGAGATAGAAGCGGTGTAAACCGAAGAAGCCTCCCAAAAATGCCATTATCGCAGTAGCGTTCTTATTCTTCATGACTCAACTGGTTGGGAAATTTCTGATTTAATTTTAAAGGTAAGTACAGCTATGTCGTCAGGGTAAGCTTGTGTGCCTTTGAAGGCCTCCAGCTTGTCCAACAGTTTCTGATTAAAATTTGTTGCCGTTTCATTCCGATGTTGCAAAGCAAAGGAATTGATTTGTTGCTCATCAAAGTACTCTCCGGAACCATCCATCAGATCGGTCAGGCCATCGGTAAATAACACAACGAGAGTCTCTTCGGTTCCAACATCAATTTCCCCAACATCAATAAGATCCAAATTTTCTACGGCTCCGAGTATGGTACAGCCCTCACTTAAAAATTGGGCTTTATCGCCCTGAATGAAGATTGGTGGGTTGTGCCCGGCATTGACATATCGCAGTTTTTTAGTAGCGGGGTCAAAACGTAAAATGAAAAAAGTAACAATGCGTTCACTTTTGGTTAGGTCCACCAAAGTTTTATTGATATAGTTCACCAGCTCATCAAGGCGATCGTAGATTAGTAGTGCGGACCTAAGCGTCGCCTGAAAATTGGCCATCAGCAGTGCTGCGGGGATGCCTTTACCCGACACATCGGCCAAGCACAATACGATACAACCATCCTCCAGTCGGCGGTAGTCGAAGTAATCCCCACCAATGTTTGAATGTGGTCGGTAAATCGCCGAAATCTCAACATCATCATCGTCGGGCAGCGTCGAGGGTATTAGCATTCGCTGAACCTGCTGCGCCACTTCCAATTCTTTCTTATACGTCTCTTGTTCGATTTGTTTATTAAAGAGTCGTTTGTTCTCAATGGCAACGGTCACCACGTTGGTGATCGATATCATAAATTTGATGCGATCATACCTGTCTTCTGACTTTTCTAAGGCTCCAACCAATACATATGAAATGGGGTCATTCTTATGAAAGACAGGAATGATATGCTCAAAAGGTTTGAGCATTTCATCACTCATCTCACCCACCGAAGAGAAGTCCTTGTACTTTGACACCAACAGATTGGCCAGATTGGTCACATCCGTTGGCTTGTAGTTGATCGATTTGCGGCATACCCAGCGATTCTCCTCATAAAAAAGCATCGCCAGTCGTTCAACACCCAACTCCTTTTGTAAAAAAGAACTGTACATGTCAAATAGATCAGCCGCCGTCATGTTTTCATTGATGGCTTGGGTAATGCGCATCAAGAAATTTAACTGGGTCTGCTTAGTCTGCAATTCGGCTTCTAATTGCTCTATTTGTGCATACATGTTTTTGAATCATCCCGACTTTTCTACTCAATGCTGGTAGAATGAAAGATATTTAGCGATTAAATTTAGCTAAATCCTCGATTAGCCCAGGATCATTCCAATGAAATTACTCTTAATTGAACCATATGGCTCCACCAGTCATCTTCAGTGGGCCAATCTTCTCCTCCACAACCTTAAACATGAAGTGGCTTTTTTGCATTTACCTGGCCGTCATTGGAAATGGCGGATGCATCAAGCACCCCTGCATTTTGCCGCTGAATTTAAACAGCTAGACTTTCTACCAGACCTGATCATCACCTCAGAAATGATGGATCTGGCGCTTTTCAAATCCTTGATCAAAGTCGATGTTCCAGTCGTGCTATACTTTCACGAGAACCAATTGACCTATCCGATCTCAGCTGCCGATACTGATCTGACCGAGGGTCGGGACAATCACTATGGATTTCTGAACTTGACCAGCGCATTGGTCGCCGATGCAGTGCTGTTCAATTCGCATTTTCACCATCGATCCTTTCTCGAAAGCCTGCCTGACTTTCTTGCCCAATTCCCTGATAAGATCGATCCACGTTTCATCGAAGACTTGTCCGCCAAATGTGCGGTCATGGTTCCCGGGATTGACGCCGCAGAGTTGGACCGGTCCGAAAAAGATCATGACCATGAGTTTCCGCTCATCCTTTGGAACCACCGCTGGGAATACGACAAAAATCCGGATCTCTTCTTCGATGTCCTTTTTGAGCTGGCTGATCAATGCCCTTTTCAATTGGTGCTGATCGGTGGTGACCAGCGCAAGGCACCGAGCATTTTCGAAGAGGCGAAAAAGCGGATGGGTCGGAGGATTGTCCAGTACGGATATGTAAAGGATCGGGCCAATTATCTAGCATGGCTGTGGAAGTGTGATCTGATCGTTTCGACCAGTAACCAAGACTTTTTTGGGATTAGTGTCGTAGAAGCCATCTACTGCAAATGCCTTCCTCTATTACCCAATCGATTGGCCTTTCCGGAGCACATCCCTCAAGACCTGCAAACGCACTTCCTTTATGACTCAGAAACTGACCTGAGGGAAAAACTTCGATATTGGTTGTCACACTGGCGTGAAAAGAATCGCTTTACGAAAGCCTTGCGCACCCATTTACAGTCGTATGAAATTCGCCATCTCGCCAAACAATACGATGATTTATTTGACCAAATCCTTGCACAAACCGAGTCAGGCTAAAATGTCATGCACGATGTGGCCGTGTACATCTGTAAGCCTAAATCTGCGGCCTTGATATCGGAAGGTAAAACGCTCGTGGTCAATGCCCATCAAGTGTAAGACCGTAGCCTGGAAGTCATGCACATGCACTGGATCCTTGACAATGTTGTAGCCGAAATCATCTGTTTCTCCGAAAGTGATACCCGGCTTGACACCTGCACCAGCCATCCATAGGGTAAAACACCGCGGATGGTGGTCACGACCATAGTTGTCGGTGGTTAATTTTCCTTGCGAATAGCATCCCCTCCCAAATTCTCCTCCCCAGATTACCAGGGTATCATCCAAAAGTCCGCGTTGATCTAAGTCGGTGATAAGACCCGATGATGGCTGATCTGTGTCTTTTGCCAGCATGGGAATCAATCTTGGCAACCCACCGTGCATATCCCATCCCTGATGATACAGTTGGACAAAGCGCACACCGCTCTCGAGAAGTTTACGGGCCAACAGACAATTGTGTGCATACGTACCAGGAATTCTAGCCTTTTCACCATAGAGCTTGTAAGTTGACTCGGGTTCTTTACTCGTGTCGAGCGTCTCGGGCACAGACATCTGCATGCGATAGGCCATTTCATATTGGGCGATGCGAGACAGTATTTCGGGATCCTGAGTGTGATCATATTGTGATTGATGCAGGGCATTAAGGTGGTCAAGCATCTCCCGGCGATGTGCCCGGCTCATTCCCTGCGGGTCATTCAAATAAAGCACCGGATCGTGGCCTGCTCTAAACATAACACCCTGATGTTGGCTGGGCAAAAAGCCACTCCCCCATAGTTTTGCATAAAGGGGTTGACCACCGTTCCACTCGGCTCGGGATAGCAACACCGAAAAGGTAGGGAGGTTTTCATTTTCACTTCCCAACCCATAGCTTACCCATGCTCCCATACTCGGCCTACCCGCTTGCTGCGAACCAGTTTGAACGAAGGTGACCGCAGGGTCATGATTAATCGCCTCGGTATGAAGCGTTTTAATGAAACAGAGCTTATCAACAATTTTTCGATGGTGAGGTAATAGGTTGCTAAGCCAGGCTCCGCTTTCACCGTACTGATCAAACGTGTAGTCGCCCATGGCTAAAGGAAATGACCGTTGGTTGGCCGTCATGCCGGTCACTCTTTGGTCTCCTCTGACACTATCGGGAAGTTCCTCTCCAAACCGTTCCTTCAAAAGCGGTTTGTTTTCGAAGAGCTCAAATTGGGATGGAGCGCCACTTTGAAAAAGATAAATGATTCTTTTTGCCTTAGCCGCATAGTGTGGTAGTGTCTCCTTGAGCAAACCACTCTTCGATCCCATCATCGCATTGAGTGCAACACCTCCCAATCCCAGCAAACTATTGTTGAGGAACGTACGTCGATTGAGTCGGTCAGCCCATTTTTGCGGTGCCATAATTTATCTCTTTGTTACAAATTCATCATGATTCATCAGGGTTGAAATCAACACACTTGTTGCTGCCAATTTTGTCTGGTCTAACTCCTTGTCTAAAGGATACTCGCCAATCTCGGTTACTGCTTTGGCATTTTGAGTGCTTTCGGCAAAACGATGCAACGATTGCTGGTACAACTCGGTCAAGGTAGTGATCTCCTCCTGGCGTGGTGTACGGCCAAATAATCGCAAGACCATCTCCTTTATTTGTTCATTAAGCGGCCCATCCTTCTTTAGGATTTCTTGTGCCAAGACCCTGGCGGCCTCGACAAATTGTGGGTCGTTCATGAGCACGAATGACTGAAGCGGGGTGGAAGTCTGCTGCCGCCTAACCACACAATAGTATCGATCGGGTGCATCAAAATTCAACATTGCTGGAGGAGGTGAGCTGCGCTTCCAAACCGTGTACATACTTCGGCGATACAAGTTTTCTCCATGTTGTTGAACATACTCAGTTGCGTTTCGAGTGGCCAAGGCCTTCCAGATCCCTTCAGGCTGATATGGATACACGCTGGGGCCACCAATTTCTCGGACCAACAGATTGCTACTCGCGAGGGCTTGATCTCGAATGATTTCTGCATTGAGTCGATGTGGTGAATAATAGGAATAGTACATGTTTTGAGGATCTTTCTCCTTGGCCAATCCATTCACCTTAGAACTCTGACGATAGGTGGCAGAAGTGACGATCAATCTCAATAGCTTCTTGGTGCTCCAGCCCTGTTGGATAAAATTGATCGCCAACCAATCTAGTAATTCAGGGTGCGATGGTAGGTTTCCTTGGTTTCCGAAGTCCTCTTGGGTTGCAACCAGACCACGCCCGAAGCACATCTGCCAAATTCGATTTACGGCAACGCGGGCAGTAAGTGGGTTGCTAGGATGAATGATCCACCTCGCCAAATCCAGTCTCTCGGATCCTATCTCGGTGCCAGCTACCCGCAGCAGTCTCGGGATGGCTGGCTCAACCTTTTCAGTTGGTGCATCATACATGCCGCGGTCAAGTATGTAGGTGGGTCGTCGATACTGTCTTTCTTGCATGATCATAACCTCCGGCTGATCTGTCAACAACAAGTTGTGTTCTTGCCGAAGTTGGGTTAACTCACGAAACGTGTCGTTGTATTTGTTGTTCTTACCCGAAATCAAGTAGTAGGTCAACTGATCGGATGCTGATAATTCGTGGAAGTTGATGGAGGGTTTTCCGCGATAAATGGCCATCACTTCAGCAGAAGTCAACTGTCGATCATATACTTTGAGTTCGTCCATGGCCATGTGATCCACAGACTTTCGGAGTTCCATCCCGATTAGGAAAGGCTGATCAGACCAATTCGTTCCTTCCACTCCGTGCAACAGGCTTTTGTGCAAATTGTCGGTCCACAGTGTAGCCTCCGGTATCTCACCATTGATATAAAAATCCACCCCATCGGCACTGCTACTTCCATCGTAGGTGAGGGCGATGTGAAACCACTCGTGGGTTGGAACGACATCTTTAGTCTGGTAGTCAATGCTGTTGTCTGGCCAAACATGATTTAGCTGAAAGGAAAGGGTCCCATCTGGATTGAGCTTACAAAGCCAACCGCGATATCCTTCAAAATCTCCATTGGTATTGCCAAAAATGGGGCCCTCCAACCCCTCTTTAGTGATCTTAACCCAAATCGCCACAGAGAACGGCTGATGCCGATCAAAATCGAGGTCACGGTTGAAACGGATCCCTGCGTCTCCTTGAAAAATAAGCCCTTTCCCATTCTTCCCCTCATCAATAATGGGTCGATCATCGCGATGTCCCCACACCATGGCATCCAGTTTGTTTTTCGCTCGGTTGAAGTAGGCAAAAGTTGGTTTGGGTTTCTGATCTTGTTTTGGACGAGGTGGCTTGTCGAGATATAAGGCATCGGAAGAAATGCTAACTTCTCTTTCGAACTCGAAATCTGCTAGTAACCCATGATCGATAAACCGCTCTGCATGGCTTGCTGGCAGTTTGGCCACCCAGGTTTTGAAATCGTCCTTAAAGTGTTGTGGTAAAATCTGCTCTTCCTTTTCGCGAATGGATTTTTCTATCTCGATTATCTTCTCCTTTACGTCCTCATCGGGAAGGATTAGGGTTGGGGCTGCCTCCCCATTGTACGGCACAATCCCCGCATCATTGTTGTTATTGAAATAGGCGTAGAGGGAATAGTAATCTTCTTGACTTAGGGGGTCGTATTTATGATCATGACATCGAGCACATTCAAGGGTTAGTCCCAGGATGGCCTTGCCCAACGTATTGGTACGGTCCGCTACGTATTCTACTCGATATTCCTCATCTACAACACCACCTTCTTGCGTTTGTGGGTGGTTTCGATTAAAGCAGGTGGCCAGCAATTGCTCATCGGTTGGATTTGGCAGCATATCACCGGCCAGCTGCCAAAGCAAAAAGGTATCAAAAGGTAGATCACGATTGTAAGCACCAATAACCCAGTCGCGCCAAGGCCAGGTATTGCGCATGCCATCGTCTTGATAGCCGTGGGAATCTGCATAGCGGGCCAGGTCAAGCCATTCAAGTGCCAAGCGTTCACCATAGTGTGGTGACGCCAAGTATCGGTCCACTGCTTTTTCGTAGGATGTTTCAGAATCATCCTGCAGAAAGGTTTCAATTTCTTCAATGCTTGGTGGCAGCCCCGTCAGATCCAATGCCAATCTACGCAGCAGTGTTTCGCGAGGGGCTTCTGGCGAAGGCTCGTACCCAGCCTTTTCCATCTTGTGCAGGATAAACTGATCAATTGGATTTTGAATCCAATCAGACTCCACCGTAGGTGGTTCAGTAGCCTCGGGTGCGATAAAGGACCAATGTGGCTTGTAAATTGCTCCTTGTTCAATCCACTTAATCAGAATCGCTTTTTCCTTGGTATCAAGTGCCAGATGTGATTCCGGTGGAGGCATCACATAGTCTTCCTCCTCAGAAAAGAGTCGGTTGACCAATTCGCTTTTAGCAGGTTTGCCAGGATGTATGACTCTTTTGGCGATGCTAGATTCGTTACTGGTTGCCGCGAAAGCGTCTTCTGCGTTGTCTAAACGTAGATCACCCTTGCGTTGATTGGCATCTGGACCATGACATTTGAAACATCGATCTGCTAAAATGGGTTTGACATGAAAGTTAAAGTCAATCTCTGCAGGAATCTGATCAGCAACCAATTTCACCTCGTCATCATATCTTCCTTGGCACGCTCCCAAAAGGAGCAGGACCAAAGAGGAAAATATGGCGGATCGAAAGCTTCGTATCATATCATTGAGAATCAACGCAAAATACGTAGGTGAGGCCGTAAAATCAAGACCAGGATGATTGAGGTGACATACCAGATTAGATTCTAAAATTGATATTGGTGCTGTTTTAATGAGAGTCGCGCGTTACAACGTTTCCAGATTTCCCGCGAAGGAAGGTGAGATCGACCCCTAAATCAGCTTGCTGAACGTGTTGGATGTATTGATTGACATATCCACGATGATAGCCCAGATCTGGAGCAGACCATCGCGCTCGCCGTTGTGCTAACTCTTCCTCATTAACTTCCAGGTGCAGTTTTCTGTTTTCCACATCAAGCACGATCGTATCACCATTTTCAACCAAGGCTAAAATTCCTCCATCCGCTGATTCCGGAGCAACGTGTAAGACTACCGTTCCAAATGCAGTACCACTCATTCGTCCGTCCGAAATCCGGACCATATCAGTCACACCTTTCTCCAAGATTTTCCGGGGTAGCGCCATGTTACCTACTTCGGGCATACCTGGATATCCCTTTGGTCCTACATTCTTTAAAACAAGTACACAAGATTCATCTACATCGAGGTCCTCGTCATGAACTCTGGCATGATAGTCTTCAATGTCTTCAAACACAACCGCCCTACCTCGATGATTCATCAGTGATTTGGTAGCCGCTGATGGTTTGATGATGGCACCAGAACGGGCCAAGTTACCGCGTACCACCACGATACCAGATTCGGTTTGAAAAGGGGCATCAATGTCAGCAATGACTTCCTTGCTGTAATTCTTCGCACCTGCACAATTCTCCCCGATCGACTTGCCATTTACCGTAATAGATTCTGCATGAATTTGATCTTTCATTTGATTGATTACAGCTGGTAATCCTCCAGCGTAATAGAAATCTTCCATGAAGTACTCTCCTGAGGGCTGCAAATTGACGAGCAGAGGCACCTTACTACCCAGGCGATCGAAATCATCTAGACTGAGATCAACTTCGATCCTTCCCGCGATGGCTAGCAGGTGCAAAACAAAATTGGTGGATCCGCCGATGGCCGCATTGATTTTAATGGCATTTTCAAATGCCTCACGAGTCAAGACTTTGCCCAATGTCAATTGTTCCCTGACCATCTCTACAATTCGGCGGCCAGACAACTGAGCCAGGACTTTCCGCCTCGAGTCAGCTGCCGGTATGGCGGCATTACCCGGCAAGGTGATTCCCAGTGATTCTACCATGCAGGCCATCGTTGAGGCGGTTCCCATCACTGCGCAGTGACCCCGGCTGCGACACATGCAAGCCTCAATCGCTCGATAGTCTTCTTCGCTGAGGGTTCCCTTAGTGACCTCGTCGTTAAAACGCCAGGTATCTGAGGTTGCAATGCTTTTGCCTTCGAATTTGCCAGTCAACATCGCACCCCCTGAAACCACAATAGTAGGGATATCGACACTGCAAGCACCCATCACCGAAGCAGGCGTAGTTTTATCACAACCACATAGTAGCACAACCCCGTCGATGGGATTGGCGCGAATGGATTCCTCAACATCCATGCTCATCAGATTACGGAACAACATGGCGGTAGGTTTGACGATGGTTTCTCCCAGTGACATCACTGGAAACTCTAACGGAAAACCACCTGCTTCTAAAACACCCTTTTTCACAGACTCTGCCAGCTCTCTAAAATGTGCATTGCAGGGGGTGAGTTCTGACCAGGTATTGCATATACCGATGACGGGCTTGTCCCTAAATTCGTCATCAGGAATGCCCTGATTTTTCAACCAGGCACGATAGATGAATCCGTCCTTACCTGTTTTGCCAAACCATCCTTGGCTTCTAAGTTTTGCCATACCTGCCCTAGATTTATTGCTGTTGCATGTTTAAAGGAGGTCGAAATATACCTTTCTATACCCAGCTGGGGTCGAAACATGTCTGCAAATTTGTGCTCCTGCCATGCCATTATAGTGGTCAAATCTCATCGACTCACGACAAACGACTTATTTGCAAGGTGATACAATTGAAAAAAAAATTTGATTCGAAGGCTGGAAATGTGGCTTTTGGCTCGATTTCTGTTACTGCTTCATATATGAAATTTTTTGAATTCATGGAGCTTGACAACCGCGGAAAGGCATTTGCAGTTTGGCATTATGGTACCTTTTTGGTTGAACGCCAGGACCAATCGCACAAAATCAAACTCTATGCGCTAGATAATTTCTATGTGGAGGTTCTATATCCGTTACACAGCAACCTGATTACGGAGATGCGAAGCTTTGATCAGTTCACTTTTTTGGAACCCTATTTAGAATTAATTGAAATTGATGAGCTGATAGCTGCCGATTGAAAAAGCCCTACCTCAACTTTTTATGCAACTTGATTTTATTTGATCATGGGCTGATGGTCCAAACCCTTTTTAACATCAAACATTGATATGACCACTATTTTATATGATTGGGATTCAGGAGCAATGCAATATTAAAACTGGGGTAACTGATCATGAATCTTGAGCACGATATAATGAATTAGCTTATATTTGCAGGCGCAAAAAGGTCGGGTGGCCGAGTGGTTAGGCAGAGGTCTGCAAAACCTTGTACGGCGGTTCGAATCCGTTCCCGACCTCAAGCAAATAGATCCCCTTGATTATACTCAAGGGGATTTTTTTTAGGATCCTCTTTCAAGATCTATCTATTTTCAATTCGTGGTTTTGTCGATCCGACATGCCAGGACGCACGGTAGTCAACCTTGACCTGAAATACTGATAAGGGCAAAAGAATTTGATTCCTCGCCACAGATATTTGGGATTGCAATTTCAAAAAATTGGCCAGTGCGGAGATCAATATTGTTCGCAAAGGATGAAAAATTTCGGTTCTAGCTAAAATCGGCACAAAACATGTATGCAAATGACTGTTAAAACCTCTCTTTATTCAGAGTGTCGGTCACTTAACACTTTATTTCTGATATGAATAAAAATCAATATCTTTAGATCTGTAAAACCTTAAATCATACCTCATGAAGTATACACTTTTAGTTTCACTACTGGTATCCCTTTTCATCACTTCTGTTCAGGCGAATGATCATGAAGTCTTTAAGCCCGATGTAGATGCCATTTCTCAGCAATTAGAATCTGATCAATTGCTAATACAAAGTGAATTCAAGAGTCTTGACGATTTAGAGCAAAAAGTGAAGCGTGAAAATCTATCTTTTGAACAGCTGGATCCTACCACTGTTGAAGAGTTATCACTGAAGGAAGATGTGAAAGGTTCGTTGGTTGCCGTGGCCGGCGCTGATGACTTACCCTTGGGAATACCTGGTTTTTGGTGGGGCTTCTGCCTGGGAATCATTGGAATCCTATTGGTTTATATACTGATGGAAGATTCACCTGATCGGAAAGAACAAACAAAAAAGGCTGTGATTGGAACCTTAATATGGGTGGGTATTTGGCTCATCCTTTGGTTGGTTGTATTTAGTGCTGCGGTCATCTAACTTTGAACAGCTTTATCAAGTTATATCTTAAGAAAGGCAGCTTTTTGCTGCTTTTCTTTTTTTTATCCTGGGCCTCGGGAAAGACCCAGGATTTTTTCCGGTTTCGTGCCGATTTTAGCCTCAAAGAGATCTCCACCCTCAATGACTCTCTGGAAAGACGATTGATCATCGGATCATGCTATTACGACAAGAATTTGGATAAATTGACCTATCGATTGACCTTTCCTGATGAGGAACAATGGGTGGTTGCAGACTCATTTATCTATACTATTAAGGATGGCATGGTGCTAAACAAGTCGGCTGTGCCGCCGATTACAGAGCACAATATCTTTCGCATGCTACTCGATCAAACCTTCTCAGAATTTGGGATGCTAAAAAGTGGCTATGAGATTCAAAAAGTGAATAGGAAGGGGACAGAGGTTTATGTGACTTATCGTCCACCTGAACAATATAACGAGGTCTTGGGATCGCTGGTGCTGGTCAAAGAACGAAAAAAATTGAAGGGTGCGATATATTACGAACCGGATGGTAATATGATGTTTCGACAGCAACTTTTGGATTATGAAGTGATCGACGGACTCCCGGTACCCACTCAAATGACACACATTGTGGAGAAAAGTGGCAAGAAAATTAAACGGGTGTTGACTTTTGAAAATGTGATGGTCAATGAAGTCGCCAATGACAAATTTTACGATACCAGCATCGACCAACACGTGGACCAATAAGCGCTAAACGACACCTATTTTAGCAGCTGGGTGAACCGCAGGTAAGTGGTGAGTCATGTATATATTGCTTTTCTTTGAGCACCATTATTTTACGATTAGTTATGCTTTACAGGGTATTTAATCCCATCGTAGTATTTTTGATTTTGCTGAATTGGAGCGCTGGTGCCCAATCGTTGGACGCTGATCTCAAATTTTTAAGTGATCAAGTTCAGGTAAAACCAGTCAAGGTTGAGAAATATAAACTGGGTCAAACTGAGACGAATGAAATAAAGATGGGTGTGCAGGTATTCTTCCTATTTTATAAGAAGTTCCTCTCCTCGCAAGACAATCAAAATTGCTCATTTAGTCCATCGTGTTCTACCTATTGTCTTCATTCCATTCAGAAGAAAGGAGTTATCAAAGGTCTTATGAGTTCATTCGATCGCTTATCGCGTTGTAATTATCTGAGCCCAGAGAACTATGAAGTGGATTTTGCCTCTGGCAGGCTATTAGATCCTGTAGAAGAACCATAGTATGCGCCTTGGCTTTGCGGGTATTTGTCTACTTTTTGCTACGATTATCTTGGGTCAGGAGACCGACGATCTGTATTCTAGTGAATCGTCAAGAAAGTTTGCCAACTATCTCTTTATCAAAGGCGATTTACAATTTGCAGCGGATGAATATGCCAGATTATTGTATCTCAATCCGGCTGATGATGGTACGCTAGTGCGACTTTCTAGTATATACCGCCGCTTAGAGCAGGTCGACCAGGCCAGAAGTCTCTTCCAGGATTATCGTGCCGGGCAAATCTTTGGATCACCAACTCTGGAGAAGGAGTTTATCAGTACTTTGTTATTTGCCTCCGACCGCAGTGCCTTCTCTGATGCTCTGAATCAATGTGTCACCTTGACCGATGAAGAATCAATCCGGATCAGTGTCGAACAGGCCTTGCTCGATCGTGATTGGTCAACAGCATTAGATCGATTAACATCAGCACCCGCAAGTCGTTGGAAGGATGTCTATGTGGAAAAATCGAGCACCGCGCTAGCTTTTCGGCCGAAGAAACCTTGGTTAGCCAGTACCATGTCGGTTTTTTTACCGGGCAGTGGTAAGATTTATGCTAAAAACACCAAGGAAGGCATTACCAGTTTCCTATTCGTGGCGGCCCTTGGATATCAAAGCTACCGAGCGTTTGATCAACGCGGAACCAAAAGTGTCGGAGGTTGGATTTACGGCACGCTCGGTCTAGGTTTTTATCTGGGTAATATTTATGGTGCACAGCAGTCTGCAAAAAATTATAACAAAAGAAAAAGAAGTGAGATTCATAGTGAAGTGGATCATATTATCTATCGTCGCCACCAGTAGTTGGGTTGCTATTGCTGCTCAAACACTAGAGCAGACTTTTAATTATGCTGAACAACAGCTTGCCCTGGGTTGGAATGACCGGGCCGAAAAAGCTTACAAAAGAGTTTTATTCTTCGATACGGAAAACAGATTTCGGGGCCAATGCATGGAAGCTTTGGCAGATTTGGCTTTAGAGAAAGACCAATACCAAGACGCACTTAACTATTTAGATCAAGCGTATTTTCTCTCCCGTGATCTTCAGCAGCAAAACGAGTACCAGACCAAGAGAATTCGAATCTACCTGGAGACCAACCAAGTGCAAAAAGCACTCACTGAGATTTATCAGACGGATGAGACCTTCGACACATCTCGCATAAAAGTTTATGAAGCATACTGTCAATATTGGCTCAAGGATTTTGATGCCATGGAAGCAGCCCTGCAAGGGTTGATGTCGACGGCTGAGCTCTCCCAGATAAGAAAAAGAGCTGAGAAGATCGAACGGATGAATCCCAAGTTTTACCAGACCATGAGCTACCTGATTCCAGGTCTTGGACAGGTACTCTTGGGAGATCTCGGGCAGAGCGTAAATTCAATGCTCTTGTCTGCGGGATTGGCAACCCTATTCATTCACACCGCCAAACGATTGACTTTTTTTGATGCCGTTATCTCAGTCATTCCCTGGTTCTACCGTTATTATAGTGGGGGAGCGAAGTTGACCAGGCAACTAGCTATCGAGAAGAAGATGCAGCGGCATAAGGAGAATGTTCAGGACCTGCTAACCAAAATTCAATCGCGGTAAAATCTACCCAGAAGTCGATGTTCGACAATGGCCTTGCGCACTTCAATCGGATCAATGGGACCTAGCCAATATTTGTAGACTTCGCCATAAGGCTCAAGTATGATGGTAAAAGGTAAGGTACCATCCCAATTTGAATGTACGGCTGCAGCCAGTTTTTCCAGATTCCTCTGGGAATAAATAAAGTTCTGGACCGGACTATGCACTTGCTGCAAAAAGGTCAGGACCTCCTCGCGATTTTCCCATTCATCGAGTGAAACTGAAACAAACTCGAATCGGCGACCTCCAAACATACGCTGCATTCTGAGCAGTTCAGGGTATTCCAGTTTACAGGGTCCACACCAAGTGGCCCAAAAATTAATCAGCCGGATGCCTTGCGAAAAATTGACCATGAGTGTCTTCATACTGTCCAGATCAATACTTTTTAGACCGACTGGTCTATCAAGCCATTTTTTGTCTTTCTCTGCTTTCTCTCCGGCCGACCACGACCATTTTACCTCACACCCTAAGGGGTTGGTTTCAGCACGAATAATGGCCCGGTTCTCTAGCACGGCATTGATGGCATTTCTCAATCGATTGGCCTGAGCTCTTCCTGGTTGTGGACTGCCATCGATCAGGCCTCGATATCTCAGTGTTTGATCTTGATCGAACAAAAAGACCTCGGGCAGTTTGGTGGGACCAAATTGCTGCGATACCATCTGATCATCTCCATCATACAAATAGGGAAAACTAAAAGCTTGATCCTGAGATCTCCTTGCTAGCGCGGGAAAGTCATCACTAAGATCACTGTGAGATAAATCCTCGTCCGAGATGGCCAGTGGACTGTTTGGCGAAATGGCAACCACCCGTAGTCCCTTTTTCTGGTAGTCTTTAACAATGTCCTTGATTCTCTGCTCGTATCCCTGGCTAAAAGAACAGTGATTGCTCATAAAGATGACCAGAATGGCCCTTGCATTGCTAAGGTCGCGCGAGTCAAAAAATTGATCCCGTGCCGAAATCAACTTAAAGGCTGGCATCTTAGCTCCGAGGGGTAGTGGAATAATTTCCTCAGCGGCTCTTGTTTGGGGATCGGCCACATATCCGACCCTATTGTCATGTCGTGTACAAGAAAGGAGTAGAAGGGGCAGCCAAAGAAGTAGCACCCTCTTTTGATAAATCACTTCAAGAAAATCCAAATTAACTCAACGTGCAAATTTCAACGCCTTGCTTTAGGCTCTTCAATTTATCTGGCCTGGCAGGCACAAACTCTTGGGCGAGATAACCATCGTACCCAGTATCGCGGATGGCCTTAACGATGGCAGGATAGTAGAGCTCTTGGGTCTCATCAATTTCATGTCTGCCCGGTACACCACCGGTATGATAGTGGGCAAAATACTGGTGATTGTCGCGGATGGTGGCGATCACATCTCCTTCCATGATTTGCATATGATAGATATCATAGAGTAACTTAAATTTTGGAGACCCGATTTTTTTTACCAAACCAACGCCCCAAGGTGTCAAGTCACACATATAGTCTTTGTGGTTGACTTTGCTATTGAGCAGTTCCATGACCACATTTACACCTACCTCTTCTGCATATTTCACAATGGGATCTAAACCAACCGCACAATTCTCAAGCCCTACATCATCCTTCATGCCGTCACGATTGCCCGAAAAAACAATCACGTTAGGAACTCCATGGTCGGCGGCAGCTTTGATCAACCCCTTGTAATTGGATTGTAATGAGCCATGATTTGCGGGATTGTTCCAGCCTCTAGGGATGCTCGCAAATGAATCCGTGGCCATACCGCAATCCAGGTTGTATTTCTTCAAAGTTGGCCACACGTCCGGAGCAACAATTTCTACCGACTTAATGCCCATTTCCTGTGCCGCTTCGCACAGCACTTCGATATCAATATCATTGTAGCACCATCGACAAACCGAATGCTTGATTTTATTCTCGCTAACAACCTCGCCAGGTGTATTTTCCGCCAATGCCTTGTTGGTCACTGCCATGGCACCGGCAACTACTGAAATATTCTTTAGGACGTCTCTTCTTTTCATGCTAATGTTGATAAAATGATCTGTGCAAAAGATAGTAAATAAATGAATGAGATGCCATTATTCATTTGAAAGGTGTGACCAAAATACACCTCCCTCATCTGTGCCCATCAGCAACATATGCGAGGTTCCGATTTTACCGACTCCCGTACTCATGGGGTGGGCATGCCCCCCATCATTTACACTTTCAGATTTGAGCTCAATAGGTGCCCTTGCTCTTGGGGTTAGACCATCGTGAGGATCCAAGACAACTTGCCCTATTCCATAGCTATTGCCAACCAAGCCATCGGCTTTGTTCCCGCCGTTGTAGAAGACCAATACGCCCTTAGATGACCACGTGGCACTCACTGGACTCACCCATTCGCTATCAAATTGATCCCATCTCGGCCCAAATACGATATGTTCTTGTCCAGAAGGCGTTTTATACGAAGTCCATGCTCGTAGATTAGGAGACCTTTGCACCCGTACCACCTTGTCACCCCAATACATCAGATATTGGCCAGACATCTGTTTGACAATTTTTCTCCCCAACTTTTGCTCTGTCAATATCGTGGCTGAGACGCATGGCTCTTCGCGGATGACTCCTAATTTAGTCCAGGTAGTGAGATTGCTCGATCTTGCCAAGCTAATTCTAGGAGTTCCTTGCTGCCATGCATTATAAGTCATCCAATACATTCCCTGGTCATCCTCAACGACCCGGGGCTCGCTCAAACCGCCTTCATCAGGAAATTGTTCGTTGATGGTGGCATCTGCAAAAAGAATGGGCTGAGGTAAAATCGAAAACTTCTGAGCCCCAACGCGATACGCCAATCCAATGCGCGCCAGGCCACCGTTTGCATGTGATGATTCGCGGGCGGTGAAAAAGATCCAGCTCGTATCTCCCGTTACGTACAAATCGGGAGAATAGACATTGCGAAGCCAAGCCACGGAATCTTGCTTCTGGGGGCAGAAAAAAATGACTTGTGAATCACAAGAAAAAATTTGATCGAGCCCAACAAATGATTCAATCATGAGCGGGTGATCTGGCAGTGGTTTCGGTCGACATGCCATTTGCATTAAGACGACCGGTACCCCCATCATCATAAAAATCCGACTCGAAGACCACTTACTTTGCAAGAATCCTCAAGTTATTTGTTGAGAAAAAACTGCACCAAATCGGTCCATTCCTCCTGGAGATTCTGTGCTGGTCTTGAACGATTTGCCCTTTGATACCAGTAGTCTGCATTCCAAAGGTCTCCCTCCTTGCGATGGAGGTAGGCGTGAACCCAAGCTGCATCAGGGCCTGACAAGTCACCGACCAAATCGTGTGCCTTGTTCCAATCGCCCCTGGCATCCTGCCACAGGGCACGGCAGAAAATGTTTAGATTATCGGGAGTCTCACCCATTTCGATGCTGCTTAAGAACTGCTCCAATTTCATGCTAAAAAAATTAATGCCCAAAACTAGCAAATGGCGATTTTGAACACGCCATTTTGGCCTTCTTTTTCATCGGATTTAGTCTGGCCGCACTGCCACTGGTCTCACGATCTTCAGCTGCACCGGAACAATTCCTTGTTGGATGAATTCTAACTTCTTCGCAGCGGCTTTCGAAAGATCAATGATTCGGTTTTCTACGAAGGGTCCACGATCATTGATTTTAATCTTGACACTCCGTTGATTGTCTAAATTAGTGACTTCGACAATGGTCCCAAACGGTAGTTCTCTATGTGCTCCGGTGAGGGTAGCAGAATCATACATTTCACCTGATGCTGTTTTTTGACCATGAAAAAAATCAGCATAATAGGAAGCCAACCCTTCTTCGGTATGGATCGTTGTCGTTCTACATCCCGTCAGTAAACACAAGATTGCAGACATTATGTGAAAATACAGATTCATCACAACGGTCGCTTTAGGTACAAAAATGCTTCCAATCTATAAATTGTTTAATTTCAGTGGCTTTGATTCAACACATCATCAGATGCGGTCTCAGTACTTGATTTTGGTTCTTTCCTATTGTTTGGCTTGCTGTAACTCTATAGTTCCAGATGAGGTTGAGCAGGCAAGGGCAAGTATAACGAGCCCAGTGGATTATAACTTCCACGTCAAACCGATCTTATCGGATCGCTGTTTTTCTTGTCATGGTCCAGATGAGGAAGCAAGAGAGGCAGACCTTCGATTGGATATCGAAGAGAGTGCCAAGCAAAAACGAGATGGCAGTTTTGTAATCCGGTCAGGCAGTTTGTCGAAGAGTCAGTTGGTGTCGCGTATACTCTCTGATGATGAATCTTACCGAATGCCTCCTCCCGAATCGAAGTTGGAGTTGACCACTAAAGAGAAAGCCATTTTACTGGAATGGATCGATCAAGGTGCCGAATACAAGGAGCATTGGTCTTTTATTGCACCGGTAGAGTCGGCACCTCCTGAAGTGGGCGCTCTCCAAGATTTCGTTAACAACGAGATTGATTACTTTATTTTAGCCAAGTTGAAAACACAGGGCTTACAACCCGCGCCCCGTGCTGACAAGGAAAGATTACTGAAGCGAGTCTACATGGATCTCACTGGATTGCCTCCAAGTATCAAAGAAATAGATGAATTTTTGGTCGACCAATCTCCTAATGCATTTGAGAAGGTAGTAGATCATCTTTTGGCGTCAGAGGCATGTGCCGAGCGACTTACCATGGAATGGATGGATATTGCCCGATATGCAGACTCTCATGGTCTTCACGCTGATGGATGGCGAAGGATGTGGCCTTGGCGTGACTGGGTGATCAATGCGTTTCATCAGAATCTGCCCTACGATCAATTTGTCACCCAGCAATTGG
Source organism: Saprospiraceae bacterium (assembly GCA_965223215.1). Lineage (GTDB taxonomy): Bacteria > Bacteroidota > Bacteroidia > Chitinophagales > Saprospiraceae > JABDMH01. The sequence continues at coordinate 4,597,006 of CBDCVZ010000010.1, forward strand.
CCGGAGACCTAGTGCCCAATGCCAGTCGCGATCAGATACTTGCCACTGCATTTCACAGAAATCATCCCATGACAGCTGAAGGTGGAGCCATCGATGAAGAATTTAGATTAGAATACGTTGCCGATCGAACGAATACGACCGCCACGGCAATGATGGGGATCACCATGGAGTGCGCCAGATGTCATGATCACAAATTTGATCCCATTTCTCAAGAGGAGTACTATCAGATGACAGCCTTTTTTAACAATGTGCATGAACTGGGTATGACTGGTGATGATGGCAATTATGGGCCTTTGTTACAACTGGCATCCCCAGAGACCGAACGAGTATTGAGGCAGCTGGATAAAGACATTGAGGCCGTCGAGCTTAAAATCACCGAACAAGAGCAGAGAATCAGAGCTCTGGGCAAATACCTAGGTGCCCAAGCAGTCCGATCGGATGATGGTCTCATTGCCTACCTTCCCCTGGATGGAATTAGCAAAAAAAAGATCGAAGGGAAAGTGTCTACCATCATTGATCATAGATCATACTGTACTTCAAATGGATCTCCAAAGGTAGTCCTTGGCAAAGTGGGCAATGCCATCGATTTTGTTAACGAATACGATGAGTTGTATCTGCACGATCTCGCCAATTTCGATCTTCAAGAGTCATTTTCGGCCGCATTGTGGGTGAAGACTCGAAAACGAAAGCCCAACAAGACCCAGGTGCTCATTGGCAATGCTGGAGATAAGAATAACTTTTGGCGCGGATGGGACTTTTATCTAGATGACAAAAACCGATTGAATCTACGACTGATTCACTCTCTACCACATAATTACCTTCATCTACAATCGGTAGATAGCGTGCCACTTCACACTTGGACACATGTGGCTTTTAGCTATGATGGATCTACTACTTTAGCGAACACCAAGCTTTTCTTAAATGGTTCGACAGTCTCTGCCCAGGCGAAGTTTAATAATCTCTACAAGAATATTCGTACCGTAAATTCGGGCGCCCATGAGGAAATTCAGCGTCCAGCGAGAATTGGCAAGAGCTATCGCAGTTTTACCGGTGACAATGGCATTTTTCAAGGTCTTCTGGATGAGATCAAGCTTTATAACAAGCCCATATCCGAATGGGAAGTTTCCATGCTCGCTCATCGTGAAAAAACTGTGACATCAGATGCTGTCAAGTTCAGCCATGCTTGCTTAAATGATCAAGAAATTAAAGACCAGCGCCGCCTGAGATCAGATCTAATCAAGAAGCGCGTGGCCATTGCAGATACGATACCGGAGATCATGGTCATGGAGGAGATGGAGCAGCCACGACCAACTTATGTGCTTGATCGTGGGCAATACGATGCAAAGTCAACGCCGGTTAAGCCAGGAACCCCCGATCGCATTTTACCCTTTTCAAATGATCTACCGAGCAACCGGTTGGGCCTGGCTAAGTGGCTGTTTGACCCAAACCATCCGCTAACGGCCAGGGCTACCGTCAATCGTTATTGGCAAATGGTTTTTGGGCAGGGCATTGTCAAGACCGCCAGAGATTTTGGTAGCCAAGGTGCCCTTCCTTCACATCCCGAATTATTAGATTGGCTGGCTCTCTACCTCATCGATCAAGGCTGGAATTTACGCAGCTTGCTCAAAAAAATGATAATGTCTGCTACCTACCAACAATCGTCGGTAGCTGATGAAAAACAGCTGACCATCGATCCCGAAAATGTCTTACTGGCTCGTGGACCCAGCTATCGATGGCCTGCTGAAATGATCCGAGACAACGCCTTGGCATCCAGTGGTTTGTTGGTCCGCAAAGTGGGTGGTCCAAGTGTGAAACCATATCAGCCGGAGGGACTCTGGATTGAAAAGGGGACCTTTTCCCATAAACTGCTCCGTTATGAAGTTGGAGAAGGTGAAGATCTTTACCGAAGATCTCTCTACACTTTCATAAAGCGCACATCACCCCATCCTGTAATGACCGTGTTTGATGCACCCAATCGGGACGTGTGCACCGTCACTAGAGAGTCTACAAATACTCCATTGCAGGCTCTGGTTTTACTGAATGATCCGCAATTTGTCGAAGCTTCAAAGGCATTGGCAGAACGAGTTTTGTTGGCAAAAGATGCCCTTGAAGAGCAGATAAAACTGGCTTTTCGCCTGGTCACTGGTCGAAGGGCTCAAGACAGGGAGATCCAAGTGTTGAAAAGAACCTACGATAGACAAATGGAGAAATTTAGTCAAGATCCTGAGGCGAGGCAAAGTCTATTGAGTGTCGGAGAGTATGTTGTAAATGCTGGATTGGACGCCACTTCATTGGCTGCCATGACTGTGGTGACGAGCACTCTGCTCAATCACGATGAAGCGTACATGAAACGATAGTGGTAATCAATTTTCGTAACTTCCAACAAACAAGTGGGCAGCAACAAATTCACTTATTAATATCATCTTTTCCCCAATGTTGTGCAAACATACCCAGCGACGATATTCGCGACGTGATTTCTTGAGCAAAACTACACTAGGATTGGGCTCCGCTGCCTTGGCTGGATTTACCAATCCCCTTCTCAGGCGTGCTTTCAACCCAAATTTTGCACCACGAGCCAAACGAGTCATCTATCTATTTCAGAGTGGAGCTCCATCACAAATTGATCTTTTTGATCACAAGCCTTTGCTGAGCAAAATGCACGGACAAGAGTTGCCTGAATCGGTGAGAAAGGGTCAGCGGCTGACCGGTATGACCGCCGGCCAAAGCTCTTTTCCGCTCGTGAGCACTCCCTTTGAATTTGCTCAGTATGGACAGTCGGGTGCGCAGGTGAGTAACCTAATGCCGTACACTGCTCAAGTGGTAGATGATTTATGTTTTGTAAAATCAATGTACACCGAGGCCATTAACCACGATCCTGCAGTTACCTTCATACAGACCGGGTCACAATTTCCCGGTCGACCCTCTATGGGTGCATGGTTGAGCTATGGTTTAGGCTCAGACAATGAAAATCTTCCTGCCTTTGTGGTCCTTGTGACCAAGGACAAGACCGGTCAGCCATTGTATGCCCGTGCCTGGGGAAATGGTTTTTTACCATCTGAAACTCAAGGTGTTCAGTTTCGAGCGGGAAAAAATCCGGTTTTATATCTGGAGAATCCACCCGGTGTTGATCCCCTAGATCGCAGAGCTCAGCTGGAGGATCTAAAAATGCTGCAAAACATTCAATATGAGGCCTTGGAAGACCCTGAGATCAAAGCGCGCATCGCCCAATATGAGATGGCTTACCGCATGCAGACATCCGTACCGGAAATCATGGATGTCTCAAATGAACCGCAATACATCTATGATCTATATGGCGAGGATTCTAAAAAACCGGGCACTTTTGCCGCAAACTGTCTCCTAGCTCGCAGGCTGGCCGAAAGAGGCGTAAAATTTATCCAGCTATATCACCAGGGGTGGGATCAACACGGTAATTTGCCGACGGCAATTAAGGTCCAGTGCAAGGAGACTGATCAGGCATCTGCGGCTTTGATCACTGACCTTAAGCAACGTGGACTACTCGATGACACCTTGGTCATTTGGGGTGGTGAATTTGGTCGAACAAATTACTCCCAGGGACAACTGACCTCTACAAATTTTGGTCGCGACCATCACCCCAGATGCTTTACTATCTGGATGGCTGGTGGAGGTATAAGACCGGGCATCACCTATGGAGAAACCGATGAATTTGGATATAATGTGGTACGTGATCATGTGCATATTCATGACTTTCAAGCCACTGTCTTGCACTTGCTGGGCATTGATCACGAGGATCTCACGTACAAGTACCAGGGTCGCCGTTTTCGATTAACCGATGTGCATGGTCATGTCGTCAAGGATTTACTAGTTTAACTTCGAATGGTTCGATTCATCCTTCTTTTTGCAACTTTGGCCGCGTGTATTCTGGCATGCCAACCACGAGTGGATCCCATTAGCTATAGCAAGGATATTAAACCCATCCTCAATAAGAAATGTCTCCGCTGCCATGGTGGAATTAAGCAGCAAGGGGGATTTAGCCTCTTGTTTCAGGAAGAAGCCTTTCTGCCCACCGAATCCGGCAATGTTGCGATCGTGCCTGGCAACTCCAACAAGAGCCATTTGATCGATCGGATCAAATCCGACGATCCGGACTTGCGCATGCCACAAGAAGGTACCCCTTGCACTCAGGCCGAGATTGACCTGCTGGAACGATGGATCGACGAGGGGGCTAAATGGGATGATCATTGGAGCTACGCGGATTATGCGGGCAGCGAATTCGACACGCCCCTCAGCGAATGGGCGATATCTCCCTTGGATCGATTTGTCGAAGCAAGGCTCTATGAGGTGGGACTCACTCCCAACCCAGCAGCGGTTCCTAGTAAACTGGCGAGAAGAGTGAGTCTTGACATCACGGGGCTTCCACCAAAAGCCAGGCAAGTGGAAGATTACTTGACCCAACCCACCCTCGAAAAGTATGAGGCCATGGTTGATCAAATGCTTGCCTCACCTCACTATGGTGAACGAATGGCTAGCATGTGGCTAGATCTGGCTAGATATGCAGATTCTAAAGGCTATGAGAAAGATGCGCATCGCAGCATTTGGCGATATCGAGATTGGCTCATTCAAGCATTCAACGATGACATGCCCTTCGATCAATTTACCATGGAACAATTAGCGGGTGATCTTCTCGAACATCCCTCAACCGATCAGCTTATTGCCACCGCTTTTCATCGCAATACGATGACGAACGATGAAGGTGGTACTGAAGACGAGGAATATCGAGCAGCTGCCGTGGTGGATCGCGTCAACACCACTTTTGAGGTCTGGCAGGGCACCACGATTAGCTGCGTACAATGTCATGCACACCCCTACGATCCTATTCGGCATGAAGACTACTATCGCATCTACGCGCTTTTCAACAACACTCAAGATGCGGACATCGGAAATGAGTTCCCCTATCTTTTAGAGCCAAGAGATTCGATCCACGAAAAAAGACTGCAAGACGTTGCAAAGTGGCTCAGTCAACAAACGGGACTGGCGAATGAAGGTGCCATCTACTCAAAGCGTGAATCTTTAAAGCAGCTGGTGTTTCCAAGGCTTTATGGTGATTTCGCAGACGATTTTCAGTCGGTATTGATTCACAGCGATGGCGCTTTCCGTAATTCCTCGATGAACGCTAATAATCAAAAACACAAAGCCTATTATCTCCTCTACAAAGGAATTCCCGGTCAAGGTCTTGCTAAGATAAATTTCCTTTACGAAGCTAAAGGTGATGACGTGCTCGTCCGGGTTTATCGAGATTCCGTTGGCGGTCCAATGGTCTTAGAAGCGGACCTGAGCGCAACACGTGGGAACAATGAACAATGGGCATCTTTTATGGCAGAATCTTTTGATGGGGTGCATGATTTGGTATTTCACCTGATTAATACAACCGGAGATTTTGCCAACGGGGTAGCCTTCTTCAGAGAAATAGAATTGGAATATCTCGGGGGTCGATTGGACAGATCCATTCGAGAACAGCAGGATTCCCTTCTGAAAATTTTTCGGGCCGGAATTAAGACTCCAATCATGCGAGCGAAATCGGCGCAGCTCGAGCGTGAGACCTTCGTGCATGAAAGAGGTAACTATCTTGTGCATGGTCAGCGGGTAGCTGAAGGTGTCCCCAAAATTTTCAATCCCTCGGGTCATTCAATTCAAAACCGTCTTGAATTGGCAAGATGGTTGGTCAGCGATGAAAACCGACTCACCTCAAGGGTCATAGTCAACAGAATTTGGGAACAGATTTTTGGACGAGGTATTGTGGAAACCTTGGAGGATTTCGGTAGTCAGGGCATGCCTCCAACACATCCTCAGCTGTTAGATTATCTGGCCGCTAATTTTTCAGGTGCTTGGAATTGGAGCATAAAAAAACTGCTCAAAGAAATCCTCATGTCTTCAACTTATCAACAAGGCACCGAGGTGTCAGACCTAAAGCGAGAGATCGATCCTTTTAATAAGTTATATAGTAGAGGAAGCAGGATTAGGCTTTCCGCTGAGCAAATTCGCGATCAAGCTCTGGCTGTGAGTGGATTACTGAGTCGAAAAATTGGAGGGCCTAGTGTCATGCCACCACAACCGGAAAATGTATGGCAGGTGGTCTATAACAGTTCAAAATGGACGGAGGCCGAAGGTGAAGATCGATATCGTAGAGGCCTCTACACCTACTGGAAACGGACCACACCCTATCCTTCCATGGTGGCCTTTGATAGTCCCAGTCGCGAATTTTGTGTCTCGCGACGAATTCGCACCAATACGCCGCTGCAAGCACTGGTTACCCTCAATGACACAGTCTACTTAGAGGCGGCAATGGCACTGGCTGAAAAGATGGTAGATGAAGGCAAGGGTGATATTCAACAGGCGATCCAGTTTGGTTATAAGCAAGCGTTATTGGTTGAACCAGATTCGGAGACGGTAGACATTCTGCACCATCTCTATGAAAGTGCTCGAACACCTCAGGCTCGCAAGGTGGCCAAATCAGATGATCAACTGGAGTTTTCCCAAGCAGATCTGGAGCCACTGTTGGTGGTGGCCAATGCGATTTTGAATTTGGATGCTTTTCTAACCAAGAGTTAACTGAACCATGAACCTTAAAGAGGAACTAAACTTTCGCTGGCGTCAAAGATCAACTCGAAGACACTTCTTGCGTACTGGTAGTTTGGGCCTTGGTTGCATTGCCCTAAACTCTTTATCTGGTTGTCAGTCGTCTGCCCTATCAGTACCAACGGCCCAAGACATTGAGGATCGGCGTAAGTTATCTCATTACGCTGCTCGTGCAAAGAGGGTCATTTATTTGCACATGGCGGGTTCACCCTCGCAGCTCGAGTTGTTTGATTACAAACCCACGCTGGCTAAGCTGCACAATCAACTCTGTCCCGAATCTCTGCTGGAGGGTAAGAAGTTTGCTTTCATCAGTGGTGTACCCAAGATGCTAGGTCCACAGGCGGTTTTTAAGCAACATGGTGAGGCTGGGGCTTGGATATCTGACCACCTACCTCATTTTCAATCAGTGGCCGACGAGGTATGTTTTTTAAAAGCCATGCATACCGATGAGTTCAATCATGCACCCGCACAGTTGATGCTCTTTTCTGGTAGCCCGAGATTGGGTAGACCATCGATGGGGTCATGGATTACTTATGGATTGGGTTCAGAAAATCAAGATCTTCCGGGTTTTGTGGTTTTGGTATCTGGTGGTCTTACTCCAAGCGCTGGAAAGAGTGTCTGGGGGAGTGGTTTCTTGCCGACCGTTTATCAAGGGGTTCAGTGTCGATCGCAAGGGGATCCAGTGCTTTATTTGCAAGATCCGAAAGGGATGAATCGAAATTTGCGGAGGAAGAGTATTGATGCTATTAATAGATTAAACCAGAAAGAGTACGAAGAAGTGGGTGATCCAGAAATCTTGACTCGCATCTCTCAATATGAAATGGCCTACAAGATGCAAATCTCCGTGCCGGAAGTGATGGATATCTCCAAGGAGCCTGACTACATTCACGATCAGTACGGCACCTCGCCAGGCGAAGCCAGTTTTGCAAACAACTGCCTGCTCGCCAGAAGAATGGCCGAGAAGGGTGTTCGTTTTATTCAACTTTTTCATTGGGGTTGGGATAGTCATGGTGCTGGTAAGGCAGAGGCTCTCAATCATGGATTCCTTGATCGATGCCACGAGGTGGACAAACCCATGACGGCCTTGATCAGCGATCTAAAACAACGAGGATTGCTTGACGAGACGTTGGTCGTCTGGGGGGGTGAGTTTGGTCGAACTCCAATGATGGAAAATCGTGGTGGCAGGGAGATGGATTATTTAGGTCGAGATCATCATACCGATGCCTTCACGGTGTGGATGGCAGGTGGGGGCATCAAAGGGGGAATGAGCTTTGGAAAGACGGATGAGATTGGATATTATGGTATAGAGGATCGGACGCATGTGCACGACCTGCAGGCAACAATCTTACACACCTTGGGGATGGACCATAAAAGATTGACATATCCCTTTCAGGGTAGAGATTTTAGGCTCACGGATGTGGCTGGCAACGTTGTAAATGATATCTTGGCATAAATCATAAAGAAATAAGGGAACATGGACTTTTTCGGTTGGGTTGGTAGATTTCATCCAGTAGTCGTGCATTTGCCGATCGGCATACTCATCATCGGTGTGATTTTCCAATATCTGAACCGAAGAAGACCTCATCTGAACCTGGGCAAGGCCACCGAGGTGATTTATTTGTTTGGTTTTGTTTCTGCCGCTATTGCTGCCATTGCCGGTTGGCTACTTGCCAAAGAAGGTGGCTATCAACAAGACACTATTTTTTGGCATCGATGGGTGGGTATTGCGATGGTTTTTTTGGCCTTTGGGCTTTGGCGATGGTCCAAGGCACCGAGCCTCAATCATCGACTCATCAATTGGGGGGGAGTTGCCTTACTGATTGGGCTTACCTGGACAGGTCATCTCGGAGGTGAGCTGACACATGGTGACGAGTACCTGGTGGAAAAGGCACCGGATTTCATAAAGAAACTGGTGTCTTATGACGACCAAAGAGACCAAACGGTATTTGACGATCCTGATTCGACTTATGTATACAAAGATCTGATCCGACCCTTTTTAGAGGAGAAGTGCTGGACTTGTCACGACGATAATTTACATAAAGGGGGTCTGGTTATGTCGACTAGGGAGGCGCTGCTCGAAGGTGGTCGAAATGGCGAAGTGATCGAAACCACCGCCGCCGAAAGTGAATTGTTTAAGAGGGTGGTGCTGGATCCGTCCAGTCGTAAGTACATGCCACCTAAAGGTACTCCGTTGAGCTATCGGGAAATCAAACTCTTGGAATGGTGGATTGATATGGGCGCTCCCTTTGACTCTACTGTAAGTAAGGTGCCAGCCACCCCCCTGATACAGGAAATATTGATGCAGCGACATTCTTTAGACACCAAGCCCAAGAGCTTCCTGGAGAAGAAGAAAGTTGATCCGGTAAGTGAGGAAGACATGGCAGCCATTGCCAATGCTGGCTTTTACATCCGACCCATCGCGATGACCACAAATTTTGTAGATGTCAAATGGAAAAATGTGGATACGCTGTCTCTACCTGAGGCATTGCCAATACTGGAGAAGGCCGCTACACAAATTGCTTGGTTAGATTTAGGACATTCTGAAGTCACCGACGATTTGTTGCCGACCATTGGTAAACTCAAAAATGTGATTCGGTTAAGGCTTGAGGACAATCCAATAACTGACGCAGGCATCCAACATCTAAGTACTTTGCAACACCTCGAATCTTTAAATCTGTATAAGACAAAAATTTCTGATATTTGTGCTTCCGATTTAACTCCGTTGAAAAGTCTCAAGAGACTTTACGTGTGGCAGACTGATTTTACCGAAGAAGGAGTAAAGACATTGGAAAGCGAATTGAAAAATGTAGAGGTGGTTTTGGGGCACCAAATCACTGCCACTTCTAAATAATCCAATGGCTCTCTGCCGGTTGGCATGAAGTTGGATTCAAAACTGTTTTTGTATTTTTTAGAGACAGTCTGTGCACTGCAATCCACCAATCGATGGTGTAGATGCTATTTATGAAAAACCGATTTAAGACCCGAAGGTCGTTTGTTAAAAATTCAATTGGGCTAACCTCACTCCTCGCTACCGCACCACACGCAGCATTTGCCATTCATAGGAAGACTCCCATGGTCGGAGAAATAGTGGGTCATGGAAAACTGAAATACCGGATTGACAAGCATTGGGGACTTCAGGATCCCGCCAAAATTCCAGTAAAGAATTGTCACGAAATGGTGCAAGATGGTCTGGGGAGAATCATACTACTCACCGACCACACCAAAAATAATGTCATCCTCTTTGACAAGAGTGGCCGCGTACTCAATACTTGGGGAACCGAATTTCCCGGGGCACACGGATTGACCTTAGTGAAGGAAGGTCGCGAAGAGTTTCTCTTTATTACTGATACAGTTCGTCATCAGATATTCAAGACGACCCTAAATGGACAAATTCTGATGTCGATCGACTATCCGGCAGAATCGAATGCATATCTAGATAAAAAGCAATTCTTACCAACAGAAGTTGCCGTGGCTCCCAATGGTGATTTTTACGTGGCTGATGGATATGGTGAAAATTACATCATACATTATGATTCGCGTGGTAATTACATTCGTCATTTTGGTGGCAAAGGACTAGCACCACATCAGTTTGATTGTTGCCATGGCATCGCAATTGATTCTCGTCGAGAAGTTCCAACCTTATTGATTACTTCAAGATCCACCCAAGAGATTAAACGTTTTTCACTGGCCGGTGACTATCTCGAGACGATCCCTGTGCCAGGTTGCTGGATTTGTCGTCCGGTGATTAAAGGTGATCTGCTATATATGGCGGTCATTGGCACCAAATCGTGGTGGGAATACGACGGAATTGTCATCATCATGGACAAAGACAACAACATTATCTCGGCTCCCGGAGCAGAGGAGACAGAGATGGTTGAATTTGGTTTAGAGGATCTGACCTATGACGGGCGTACCTTTATGAATCCTCATGATGTTTGCATTGACGAAGATAACAGTCTCTATGTGCCTCAATGGTTTTCAGGTAATAGCTATCCAGTAAAATTGGAAAGAGTCTGATAAGCCATGAAGCTGGGCGCAGATAGGCTACCACCCACGGTACCGCGCTGGATCTCGATCTCTAGAGCTCTGAATTTTGTCAGTAATCCGATCCCAATTCTAAGTCAAAACCTGGAAACCTACGGACCTACTTATCAATTTCATATTGGAGGAATTAAGCGGGGAATCGTCACCTGCGATGCCAGGGTGATCCAGCACGTTTTGCAAAAAAACCACCGGAACTATCATAAGTCTGATATCCAACGAAAGATTCTTGCCCAATTTGTCGGTTATGGACTATTAACCGCTGATGGAGACTTCTGGCTTCGTCAGCGCAGACTAATCCAACCAGGATTTCACCGCGATCGTATCAATAACCTGACATCGTTGATGCAACAGGAGATCCGGCAGTTTTATGACGACCTTGCAGACAAAGCGAGGTCTAATCCCCATCAAAACATTCATCGGGAAATGCATCGATTGGCATTTCGGATCGTCGCAAAAACATTATTCAGTACCAGTATTGAGGAGACTCAATTAGAGCAGCTTGCTAGTCAAATCACTCAGTTGCAGGCATTCATCATAAAGTTGGTTAGGCAGCCCTACGCCAAATGGTGGTACAGATTCAGCGGTGAAATAAAGCGTCATCTTGAGATTGCTGAGCAAACAAGAGCAGTGATTCGGAAGATCATTCGCAAGCGGATGCTATCAGGTGAGGTGGAAGATGATCTACTGCAAATGTTGGTCGAATCTCGGTACCAGGACAATGGGAAACCCATGTCAGAAGGACAAGTATTGGATGAATGTCTGATTATTTTTGTTGCTGGTCACGAAACATCTGCAAATGCACTGTCTTGGGCCATCCAACTATTGAGTACACACCCGGATAGCCACCAAGCACTGCTTAACGAAGTCAGCACCATTGCTAATCTGGATCAGATTGGCAGTGACGAGATACATCGTTTGCCCTGCACAAAGCAAGTTATTGAAGAATCAATGAGGCTATATCCTCCGGGTTGGGTTCTGGATCGTGTGGCCATCGAAGACGATGCTGTGGCCGGTTGGAAAATTGCGGCCGGAAGCACCTTATTCCTTTATGTATACGGTGCCCACCACAGTGCGAAATATTGGAGTCGACCCGAGCGGTTTACGCCAGAGCGGTTTTCAGAAAATAATCGGGAGAATCAAACGGCTTTTAGCTACCTACCTTTTGGGGGAGGGCCCCGTCTTTGTATTGGCAATCATTTTGCTATGCTTGAAATGCAACTGGTCCTCAGTCAATTCGTGAAGCGGTTTGCATTTAGCCCGCACGCAAAAGTTGTTCCCGTCGAACCTTTAATTACTTTGAGACCCAAGCAAGGAATTTTTGGGGATTTAGCCGTTCGACATTGAGAATTATTTGGAATTGAGTCACTCGGATGATTTTACCTTTTTCGGATCGCATTCCAAAGAAAATTGACTCCCATTTTCCTAATTCTTTTCCGTTTCGTCTCACTTTCTTCATTTAAAATTAGGTGCGCTGTTTGAATGATGGTATTGAAAATCAGTTGGTATGAAATGGACGGATCAATGCTACTAAGCATCTTGTTTTTAATGCCAACGGCTAGGGCACTTAGAAAGTGCTGATGTAACTGCTCCACCTCCAGCTTGAGTGCCGGCGTGTAAAACTGAGATCCGTAAACTTGCAGGGTAAATGAAAGACTAGCAGCATGTCGAGACCAGTAGTCGATGGAGACCTTGCAGTATTTAATGAGACGCTTATCCAGGTGATGCTTGGGATAATCGAAAATGCCAACCACATTCCAGGCGTAGTCTTTTTGTACCGTGAGATAACTCGCAGCGATAAGCTGATCTTTGGATGGAAAGTGATGAAAAAGAGTGCCCGTGGCTACCTTTGCCCGTTTTGCAATTTTAGCTGTTGATGCACCCACCAAACCATAATTGTCCGTGAGCGCAATGGTGGCATGAATTAATCTTTCAACCTTGGATTGCATGCAGACCGACTAATCAGTCGACAAATTACGGAAACTTTAGCGGATTTAGTTTGCACCTAATCTCAGCGGCGTAATTTATAGGGTTTGCGGTGTTTTTTCCCTAGCAATGCATTGGCATCTGAATTTTTGGCGAATTTCTCTTTATCAGGATCCCATCGAATTGGACGCCTCATTTGATAGGCAATATTAGCTAGATTACATATGCTTGAAGATCGATGACCAGTCTCGACGTCACAAATTGGCTGTTTTCTCGATTTGATGCAATCGATCCAATCTTGATAATGATTGTCGCTGTGGTAGACCTTATTTTCGTTTTCCGTAATTTCTATTTTCGCCAAGTTGCCAGGATTTGAATCCAGAAAACTGCGGCTCACATCTAGGCTTCCCTTGTCACCCACAAATCTGACGGCCCAGCCTCGACCAAAGTCTTCGTGGACCATTTCTATTCCGCTGTCGTATACCATTTTTAAGCCTCGTTTAGCCAATGGGTCTGCGGGAGGAATAAAGAGAACTGGGCCCGAATGGTCCATGTTTAAGCCCCACTGAGCGATGTCAAACATATGTGCACCCCAGTCGCTTAGGATGCCTCCTCCGAACTCTTGAAATTGCCGCCATTGTGCCCAACCCTTAGTGCCTATTGGATGTGCCAATACGGAACTGTAAGGACGTAAACCAGCAGGTCCGAGCCATGCATCCCAATTGATTCCGCTCGGTTGTTCTTCAGTGGGTAGATCACAGCGAATGCCTGGATCACCCACATTCACCAGTACTTTGGTGATTTCACCTAAATATCCATTGCGTACGATGTTTACGGCCTTGCGAAAATCTGATCGAGATCGCTGCATACTACCGGTTTGCAATACCCTGCCGTACTTCTTAACGGCATTGGCCATTCTACGACCCTCTTCCACAGTATGCGCCAAGGGCTTCTCACAAAAAACGTCCTTACCTTTTCGCATCGCATCAACAGACATTACGGCATGCCAGTGGTCTGGTGATGAAATCACAACCGCATCAATGTCTTCGCGTTCCAGTAATTCCTGATAGTCTTGATAAGTCTGGCATCCAGCCTTCTGATTGGTCCCTTTAAGTTCTGCAGCTTGCTTCTGAAAAGCCGCCATTTTGTGGAGATCTACATCTGATGCGGCCAGTATCTCAACTTCGGTCAAATCGGCAAATCTCTTTAGGAGACCACCTGCCTGTTTGCCCGTTCCTATGAAACCGAGACCCACTTTATCACTTGGTGCGAGATATCCATTACCTCCCAGTACATGTCGAGGTACCAGCATGATACCCCCCAAGAAGAATGAACCATTTCGCAATGCATCGCGCCTTGACAATCCACCTTTCTTCACCTGAGATTTATCCGTCATCATAAAGTTTGTTTTTTCGCAAGAAAATTACGAAAAATCGCGGTGCTCCCTGCTGGTACAATTTTGGATTATGCCCGGTTATTAAGGGTAAGCGAAGGCAGCATTTCTTATCTTAGTTATCATCAGTGATTCGACCGAGATAGCATCGAAAAATGAAGACATTACTTTGGATCTTAACCGTTCTTTTTTTTCTGCTGTCGTGGTGGTGGTATGTGTGCCCACACAAACAGGTGTGCCCATTCGGTGACTATGCCGCCGTAGCCAGAAAGGTTCCCGAGCTGGAACGTGGTCATCGACCAGATACATCTGGATCTGAATTGCGCCTGGATCTAATGGACCCAGCAGACGTGATCACCTATGATCAAGGTGAAATCTACTTCAATTGGTCTGATGATGAACCTTTCGTGACGGATGGATTTGCAAATGTCCGTGATTCTATTTTGTCAAGCTTGAGCGAAACGGACCTGCTTAAGATCACGGGCCATTATTACGAAGCTGAAGAAAACCATAGTTTGTTTCCAGATTTAGGCTATGCCCGGGCAAATAAAATGAAACTGTTGTTTCGCGATTTGGCAAGTGATCGATTTCAGCTGGAGTCTGAACAACGGACTATAGCGGACCAGAGTCAGCAAGGCGCCCCCCACCCTGCCATCACTTTGCGACGTTTGATACGAAATGGTTCCATCGTGGAAAGTGATGGACGTGTCATCATTAAATTTCCACACGCGTCTGATGAAATGATTAACAACAACGAAGTGAATGCATACCTCGATGACTTAGTGCAACAATTGAAAGGCACAGAAGAATATGTTTACATCGTGGGTCATACGGATAATACCGCTAGCTCGCGGAGGAATCTCTCTCTGGGTTGGAAGCGTGCCAATGCTATTCGCAATCTCATCCTAAGCAAGGGGTTGCCAGACCATCGGGTTATTAGTGAATCTGCGGGTGAGTCATCTCCAATCGCTTCGAATGAAACGGAAGAAGGTCGCAGCCAAAATCGTCGCGTCGAAGTGACCATTTTGGATGACCTTAATTAAAAACTCAAAACAATGTTCCCCTACCTAATTCAAATTCAGAATCCGATCATCAGGCCTGGTACAGGTGACTTTACTTCGCATTCGATTGAGATCTTGGTTATTTGCGGCGTTATGTTCGTACTTGGTTGGCTGTTGCATCACCTAATTTTCGGAACCAGACATAAATGGCGGATCAATGAGTTAGAAAGTCATCTGACGAGTGCAAAAACACGCATTACCGACTTGGAAGGAGATCTAGATGGTTGTAATTCTGCCATAGTAAATATCAAGGGCGAAAATGCTGCATTATCCACCAAATTGGAACAGCTTAAGCAGGCCAAGGGGAGTGATAAAAATGGTGCAGAGGATACAGTCGTTTCTCAGAGCTCCGAGGTGATCACAGAAAAGTCCGCATTGGAAGAGACTTTAGTTTCAGGGTTGGCATCTGATATTGTTAGCATCGGGACCAGTGGATATGATGCAAAAGGTGCCGAGGCGGTATTTGGAAGAGAGTTTCATGAGGATGATCTCAAGATTGTAGAAGGAATAGGACCAAAGACGGCTGGTCTGTTAAACCTAAACAGCATTCATACTTGGAAACAACTGGGAAGCACCTCAGTGCCTCAACTTCAAAACATCTTGAAGAAAGCAGGCGATCGATTTCAGTTTTTGAATCCAAGTACATGGCCCAAACAAGCAAGAATGGCTTCAGAAGGCGAATGGGCCAAGCTACGTGAGTACCAGGATTATTTGATTGGTGGGGTTGAGCCACCGGATAAGTCACCACCTAACATTGCAGAAAACATGGACGCCAACTATATCTTAGGTCGTAAAGTGGAACTCAATGACCTAACCGTAGTTGAGGGCATTGGTCCAAAAATCCAGAAACTCCTACATCAAAACGGAATTGACACCTGGAAAAAGCTAGGTGAAACTGGGGAGGCAGAATTGAGAAGAATTTTAGATGACGCGGGTGATCGATATCGCATGCAAAACCCAGCAACTTGGGCAAGACAATCAGCCATGGCTGCAGATGCCAAATGGGACGAACTCAAGGAATACCAAGATTTTCTCAAACGCGGAGATCCTTCTGATTCTAGAGAATCGTGACATCTAAAAAAGCTTGTTTATTTGGATAATCGGTCGTGTAATGGAGCCCCCGGCTCTCGTGTCGCATACTTGCAGACCGAGTGATTAAATGCCCAATGGTGATCAAATTGCGTAATTCAAATAGTTGTGGAGAAAGAATCGTCGTCTGGTATAAATCTTCTGTTTCCTGATAAAGTAATTCAAGTCGTTTGACTGCCCGTTTCAATCTCACATTGTTGCGTACGATACCCACATAACTGCTCATGATTTCCTTGAGCTCTTTCCAACTTTGCGTGATTAATACCATTTCCTTTGGTTCTGTAGTTCCCTCTGCATTCCAATCAGGCAGGGATGGATTCGGCTGCATCGTATCAATTTTATCGACTATGTCGAGTGTCATTCGGTGGGCAAATACCAGCCCCTCAAGCAAAGAATTGGAAGCCAGTCGATTGGCGCCATGTAGTCCAGTGGATGTACACTCACCCGCTGCGTAGAGATTCTTGATCGAGCTTCTACCATAAGCATCAACCTTAACGCCACCACACAAATAGTGACATGCCGGTACAACAGGGATCATTTGCTGCATCGGATCAATGCCAATAGACAAACACTTATTATATATGGTAGGGAAGTGGGCAATAAAAGCATCCTTATCAAGATGGGCACAATCGAGTAATACGTAATCATCGCCACGTACTTTCATTTCATTGTCGATTGCCCGTGCGACAATGTCTCTCGGGGCCAGCGATTTGCGTTCATCATAGCGCTGCATGAATTCACTCCCGTCGGTGGTTTTGAGGATGGCACCAAATCCTCGGACTGCCTCAGATACTAGAAAATCAGGATTTTCGCCAGCGGGATTATATAACGCGGTAGGATGAAATTGAACAAACTCCATATTTTCCAGACGACCCTTGGCCCGATAGGCCATGGCAATTCCATCACCCGTGGCAATTTGTGGGTTGGTGGTATTGCGATAAACTTGACCCGCACCACCGGTAGCTAGCACCGTGATTTTTGCGGAGATTTTGTCAATTTCATTCCGCGACTTATCCTGAATATAAGCTCCATAGCACGTGATGTTTGGTGTGACTCTGGTTACATTATAGCCCAAGTGGTGCTGACTAATGAGGTCGATCGCATAGATCTGGTCCCGGAGAGAAATGTTTGGTGCTTGGTTGGCCTTCTCAATCAGTGCCCTTTGAATTTCCCATCCTGTGAGATCTTTGTAATGCAAAATTCGGTTTTCAGAGTGCCCACCTTCTCGTCCCAGATCATAATCATCTCCGTTCTTATCAAACTTGGCACCCCAATCTATTAGCTCCCGAACTCGGTCAGGACCCTCCTGCACCACGATTTTAACGATTTCTTCATCGCACAGTCCATCTCCAGCATCGAGCGTGTCGGCAATGTGTTTATCAAAATTATCCACCAGATGATTCCAGACTGCCGCAACTCCACCCTGGGCATAACGCGTATTTGTCTCTCCAATTTCTGACTTAGAAATCACCACGATCTTGAGGTCTCTGCGCTTTTCAGCCATTTTAATGGCAAAAGTGAGGCCTGCTACACCTGCACCAATAACCAGTATATCTGTTTGTTGCAAATTCTTAGATTTAGCAGTTGAAAATAAGCTTTTGGACAGAACATATACAATGGTAGGAGTTGGGCATCTTGTTGAAAAGTAGATGAAGCGGTCATGAAAATATTGGTCAATGCGCGTTTTTTACAGGATGGTGCTCTGGAGGGGATTGGATCGTACAGCTTCGAGATTCTTAGTAGGTTGACCAAACTTCGACCAGATGATCAATTCATCTTTGCTTTCGACCGCGCTTTTAACGATCGATTCATTTTTTCTGACAATGTTTTGCCCCTCATCATCAATCCACCTGCTCGTCACGCACTATTGTTTTGGTGGTGGTACCATATCGCGATACCAAGCTTATATCGAAAGTATCAAGCCGACCTTTTTTTCACACCAGATGGATTCACCGCGACCTCTAGTGTGGTCAATCGTACTTTGATCACCATCCATGATCTCGCCTACCTGCACTTCCCTGAGCAGATCAGTCGCAGCAACCTCTGGTACTACCGCCATTTTATGCCCAAATACATTCGAAAAGCCGACCACATCATTACCGTTTCAGAATCATCTCGAGCCGACATTGTTACTCATTTTCCTCTTGCGAGTGACAAGATAACCACGATATACAATGGAACACCTAAAACGCTATCACCAATATCTGAAGAGGAAAAAGCGCGCATTCGTGCCGATTACACCCATGGTTGTCCCTACTTCATCAGTATTGGTGCTTTGCATCCTCGAAAAAACATAGCCCGACTGATCGAAGCATTTAGCATGTTGAGACAGCGGGTTGGTGAGCCCTATAAGTTGGTGGTGGTAGGTCGGAAGGCCTGGCAAACAAATTCCATTGAATCGGCATTAAACAGAAGCTCGGTCCGGGAGGATGTCAAGTTTCTAAATTACGTGGAGGATGAGGTTTTGCAGCAATTGCTAGGAGGTGCACAAGCACTTTGCTATGTCTCTCTATTCGAGGGTTTTGGACTTCCAATCCTAGAAGCCATGCAGGCGGGTGTTCCGGTGGTAACTAGTAATCGTTCATCTATGAAAGAAGTTGCGGCAGATGCTGCCTGTCTTGTAGACCCCACGAGTACGGAAGATATTCATCGCGGACTGGTACGTGTACTGGATGAATCATATCGAAGAAACCTAATAACAAGGGGATTTCATCGATCACGAGCTTTTGATTGGGATCAGTCCGCACAGGCCCATCATGCACTCTTTGATCAAGTTATGAGGTAGTCTGAGCTACTTTACGGTGCCTTAAGTAGAGAAAAATGCAACCACCAATTCCAATAAAAAACAATAAGAATGAGATAATCTCAGCCTGAGAGGGTTGCATTCCCAAAAATGGGATCTTGTCGTTGACCCGGATTTTCTCGATCCAAAATCGTTCAAATCCATTGAGGGTCACATAAATGAAGAAAAGAATCCCAGGTACTTTGATCCTCTTCCGCAAAGACCAAAGGATGGCAAAAATCAGGAGGCTTGCAACCACTTCATAAAAAGGCGTGGGGTAAACACCTTCTGCGAGGCGACTGCAGTAAATAGCCTCACAGCCCTCAATGGGCACACCCCGGTCTAAAACATTGTGGGGGTAGTCATACGACCACATCCAATCGGGAAAAAACCACCACGATGGCTGAGCCAGGGTATTGACAATGCCCCAATCACCATCGCCAGATAATTGACATCCGATCCTGCCCACCGCGTAACCCATAATGAGTGCTGGGGCCACCGCATCCATGATGTGAATGGGTGGAAGTCCCTTCTTGCGGACATACCAAAAAACATAGGCAAAGGCCACAATGAGGCCACCGTAGATGGCCAGCCCGCTGCCGGTAAAGAATTGACCGATTGGATCCTGAAAGAAAGCTCGAACATTTTCTGCGCTTTCGAATATGGCAAACAGTTTTGCACCCAGAATACCGGAAATGGCTGCTCTAATGGTGATGTCTGTATTTCGCTCATGGGGCTTGATCTCAATCTCTCGAACCCCCGGTTTTGGTAGTTTTTCTCTTTCCTTACCATACCAATGCAGACCACCAAAGACAATAGCACCCACGATTCCTGCCAAAAAATTTCCCTTAAATGACATGATAAACGGAAACAAATCAACGCCTATCTCTTGATAGTTTGAGATGAGATAGAACACTTTGAAGCCGATGAAGAACCCAATTAGTGCATTGATCAAGATCTCCATGGGCGACGCCGGGAAACCAACCTTTACTTTTTCTTTGCTGGATTTCAGGAGTCCTTCTTCTTCCTTGCGTTTTAGTTCCTTGCCAAAAAAATAACTGCTGGCCAAAAAAGCAAGTACCAAGACAAATCCAAAGGTCTTAATCAGGGATAGCCCGTTGTCACGTGCTGTGCCGAAGAGATCATGAAAGAGATAAGATAGATCTGGATACATTTAATCATTTGCGGAATTCCGGTAAAAATAGAATTAATAATATTAACCTGAGACGTGGCTGAACCGGTGAGCTCCACACAAAATTCGTATTGTTTTATCTCGAAGGTTTGCTGAAAAAATTGATGTGCTATTTCTCCTAACCATCTCAAACATCCAATATTTTCAGGACATGCAGCGAAGTGGGGTTAAGGGCACCCCATGAATATGGGGTTGGTCCGAAAGCACAATTATTCAAAATTTACGTTTGAAATGAAAACGGGTTAGAACTAGATTCTAGCTCATCATAATCAAATTTTGTTGTAAGGGTGAATGGGCGCCAGATCGTTGATCTCGGCGCTTATTTTTTTGGTACTGCTTTTGCACCATGATGGTAGGTTAAACCACTTACCTTTGTGTGATGAGATTCACTCTTTGGCTTCTCTTTTTTAGTCTTACTTCCATCTGCGATGCACAATCAAGTGGCGCTGTTCTTAAAGGTGGCTTCATTTGGAATGACTATTTGCGCGATGATCAAAGTGTGCTGAGCCGAAGTCAAGTTGGTACGACCGTAGGACTCGAGATTAGACTAGGGGCAGAGGATAACACCTACTTCAAATTAGGTGGATACTTTGCCCGCATTCACATGCAGATGCAAGATCACCCCAAGGAAACTCAGTTTTTCAAGGTGGTAGACGGTTATGACATGCTTAAGGGAATCTGTGGCATTGAGACCCGACTCATCACCAGGTCCCTATGGAATTGGCGCCTCGGTGCAACAGGAGCAGTCAACTTCGTGACCAGTGTCCGTGGAAATACGCGTTTTGCAGACATCCATTCTGCCTTTGTGGGCCTGCACATCAACACTGGTGTCGATATTTCAATCTTCTCAATAGATCTCGCCGTTGAACCTGGTTTCACAGATTTCAAAAAGGACATCGAAAGCTCTAAGCCCCTGATGCTGATATTGACGCTGGGCTTTCATTTCTGATTTTCCCCAACACTAGTCCATCGGGTCTTACTGACGCTAGATTGACGTTTACCAGCTCATTGAGTTTGTGATTGTTTTTGTGGTCAGCGATCAGAACCTTCACATAATTGTCTGTAAAACCGGTCCAATGTGAGGAGATGCTGCTTTTTTCCAACAGTACCTTTCTGGTCTGTCCCAACATGCTCTTGGTAAAGTCTACTTTCTTCCTATCCGACAGAGATCGCAATCTCGTGTTTCGAGCGCGCCGAGTACTCATTGGAACTGTTTCTTTGATTTGTAAGGCCCTGGTATTAGCCCTCTCGGAATAGGTGAAGACATGCAAATAGTTCACATCCAGGCTGCTAATAAAGTCATACGATGCTTCAAAGTCCGCTTCTGTTTCACCCGGAAAACCAACAATGACATCCGCACCAATGCAGGCGTAGGGCATTTCTTTTCTGATCTGTCTCACTCTTTCTTCATAGAGTTCTCGACGGTACCGACGTTGCATCATCCGCAGTTGTTTATTGTTTCCAGACTGCAATGGCAAGTGAAAATGAGGCACTATTCTCTGAGAAGACCGTACCCGTTGAATAATTTCTTCTGAACACAAGTTGGGTTCGATCGATGAGATCCGAAATCGACTAATTTCACACACTTGATCTAAGGCGGTCAACAAGTCCAAAAATCGTTGCTTTCTCCGACCATCAATGATACCAAAGTCACCGATGTTGACGCCGGTTAAGACAATCTCCTTGGCTCCGTGCGCTGCGAGTTCATACACTTGACTTAAGATTTGATCGATGTCGGTGCTTCTACTCCTGCCACGTGCTTGCGGAATGGTGCAAAAGGAACACTGATAATTGCATCCGTCCTGCACCTTTAAAAACGACCTGGTTCGATCGCCAAAAGAAAAAGCACTGGTATATTCATTGACAATTGCAATGTCGCTAGGTACCGTCCACCCCTTTTCAGAGGTCTTATCCAAAAGCTCGATATAGTCAAGAATCTTAAACTTATCTGCGGCTCCCAAGACTAGATCGACCCCTTCAATTTGGGCAATTTCATCTGGCTTCAATTGTGCGTAGCAACCGATAATCACAACTTTGCTCGCCGGATTATTGCGAAGTGCTGTTCGAACAGATTTGCGACATTTGCGATCGGCAAAATCCGTGACACTACAAGTATTGATCACCGTCACATCTGATCCCTGTTCAAAAGGCTGAATCACATAACCTGCGGCTTCAAACTGCCGGCGAATGGCAGAAGTCTCGGAGAAGTTTAGCTTACACCCCAGTGTATGAAAAGAAACCGAAATCGGAGTGGCCATGTCTGTTGAATTTGAGCTGCAAAATTACGCTAATCCTCTTTACCTTTCAGTAACATACTTGATAACTCGTCGCTTAAATGAAGACCTCATTCTAAAACATCGTGCAATGCCCAGCGGAAACACCTTTGAGATGACAGGCCGGGAATCAGCTATTCGATCAAACTTGTAATCCATAAAGTCAATTAGCGAACAATGCAAAGCAAATGGTGGAAGGAGGGTATCATCTATCAGATATATCCTAGAAGCTTTCAAGATAGTAATGGAGATGGTGTGGGGGATCTACCCGGCATCATAAGTCGGCTGGATTATATCGAGAAGTTAGGTGTCAATATCATTTGGTTGAATCCCATCTATAAAAGTCCGAATGATGATAATGGATATGATATTTCAAACTACTATGAGATCCATCCTGAATTTGGTACGATGGATGATTTCGATCAATTACTAAAAGAGCTCCACCGAAGGAATATTAGGTTGTTGATGGATGTGGTAGTCAATCACACATCTGATGAACATCCCTGGTTCATCTTATCTGAAGATGATCCAGGGGGTCCCTACGGAGATTTTTATTTTTGGCGAGAAGGCAAAGAAGGTGGTCCGCCCAACAATTGGCCTTCTTTTTTTGGTGGCCCTGCCTGGTCCTATTCTGAAAAACGGGGGGCCTATTACCTACATCTCTTCTCTGCCAAGCAACCAGACCTCAATTGGGAGCATCCCCGCGTTCGCGAGGAATGTAAGAACATACTGCGGTTTTGGCTGGACAAAGGCATTGACGGCTTTCGCATGGACGTTATCCCACTTATCTCAAAACGCCTCGATTTTGCAGATACCAATCTCTCCACTTTTAAGGAGATTGTCGAACAGGTTTATTCTAATGGGCCAAGGGTACATGAGTATTTGAGGGACCTACATCGCTCAGTTTTTTCTCATTATGATATGATGACTGTGGGAGAGGGGCCCGGAATTAGTCCTCACTCCGTAAACGGATATGTGGGTGCAGAGCGTGAAGAGCTAAACATGATCTTTCAATTAGATCATATGGTCATAGACCACGGCCCCGAAGGTCGATTCGATCCACAACCTTTTAATCTCCTCACTGTCAAGAAGCTCTTTCTCGAATGGGATCAAGCCGTGGCAGAGAAGGGGTGGCTAAGCTCATTTTTAGACAATCATGATTTTCCACGTATGGTTTCGAGGTTTGCCGATGACGGTGCGTATAGAAAAGCCTCGGCCAAATTGTTGGCTATGCTTGTTTTGACGCAACGCGCCACTCCGTGCATCTATTTTGGGTCGGAAATTGGTATGACCAATTTAGTTTTTGATTCCATTTCAGATTGCCGAGATGTTGAAACCCACAACCATCACAAGATCCTTATCAACAGAGGAGTTTCGGAGCCTGAATTTCTTAGGCTGGTGGAAACCCAAGGTCGGGACAATGTCAGAAGTCCGATGCAATGGTCCGATGCAAACCATGCTGGATTTACAAACGGAACCCCCTGGATCAAAGTGAATCCAAATTTTATTGAGATCAATGTGAAACGAGACACCTCTGCCGCAGACTCTATCTATGAATTTTATCGTCAAATGATTAACATTCGAAAGGAAAACCTGGTATTGACGTACGGAGCTTTTCGGATACTGGAGATGGAGCATCCCAGCATCTTTGCTTACACCAGGTCTGATGACAGAGGTGCTTTCCTAGTTTTAATGAATTTGTCGGCAACACCCCAACGACATCATTTGGTTGATGGGAATTGGGAGGTGATTCTCAACAATTATCCAAATTATGAAACACCTCATGAATATCTTCGTCCTTGGGAAGCTGTCTTATTCAAAAGTAAAGTTCTGGATCCATCAAATTTGAAATGAGATCGAAACTGTCATGTCTCCGAGCGTGGTCACAAAGATTTTAGCTGTTTTTTTAAGGCAAAGAGCTCATCTCGGTATTGAGCAGCCGAAATAAAATCCAACTCTTTAGCAGCTTTCTTCATCTTATCTTCGGTGGCACTGATACTCTTTTCAATTTGATCTCTGGTCATGTATTGTACGACCGGATCAGCGGCGATATTGGGCTCTTCGGGCTCGATATATGCGCGCGATTTTCCCTCTCTGATGTCGAGGATGGATTTCTTGCCAACGGCTTTTTTGACGGTCGTCGGTGTGATGCCGTGTTTATCATTATATACCATTTGTTTGGCCCGTCTTCGCTCGGTCTCATCAATGGTGCGCTGCATGGAATCGGTAATCTTGTCGGCATAGAAAATCACCAGTCCATTTGCATTTCTCGCAGCACGACCAGCTGTTTGGGTCAGTGATCGATCGTTGCGCAAGAAACCCTCTTTATCGGCGTCGATGATGGCCACGAGTGATACTTCAGGAAGATCTAGTCCTTCACGCAGGAGGTTAACGCCTATCAACACATCAAAATCACCGCCCCGCAATTGTTGAATAATTTCTACTCGCTCCATCGTGTCGACTTCTGAGTGGATGTATCGACACCGAATCTCGATGCGCGTCAAATATTTGGACAGTTCTTCAGCCATTCGTTTGGTCAAGGTAGTGACCAACACCCGTTCCTTGCGCTCAATGCGAAGGTTGATTTCTTCTAATAAATCATCTATTTGGTTGAGGCTTGGTCGTACCTCAATAGGAGGATCGAGCAAGCCTGTCGGCCTAACCACTTGCTCCACGATGACCCCGCCGGTCTGCTCCATTTCGTAGTCACCGGGGGTGGCACTGACATAAATGGTTTGATTGGTCAAAGATTCGAACTCTGCAAAATTAAGGGGCCGGTTGTCCATGGCGCTGGGCAATCGGAAGCCATAATTCACCAGATTGAGTTTGCGGGCACGATCGCCGCCCCACATGCCCCTGACCTGCGGAATGGTCACATGACTTTCGTCTACGATAAGCAAATAGTCTTCCGGAAAATAATCCAATAAACAAAAGGGTCTTGTTCCCGGGGCCCGTCCATCAAAAAATCTTGAGTAATTCTCGACGCCGTTGCAGTATCCAAGTTCTCGCATCATCTCCAGATCGAATGTTACCCGCTCCTTAATTCTTTTGGCTTCAATGTATCGCGCCTCTTTTTCGAAGTAGGTCTCTTGTTCGGCAAGCTCATCTTCGATAGAGGCAATGACCCCCCTCATTCGATCCTTTGGTGCCACATAAAGATTGGCCGGAAAAATCGCGGCATGCTCCAATACTTCAATTTTCTTACCTGATTCGATTTCGATTCGCTGGATTTCCTCTATCTCATCGCCGAAAAAAGTAATGCGATAGCCATATTCAACATAGGGTAGGTTGATATCAACCGTATCTCCTCGGACCCTGAATGTAGCACGGTCAAAACGCACCTCCGACCGCGAGTACAGACTTTCCACGAGGTTGTATAAAAAAGTGTTTCGCGAGATGACTTGACCTTGATAGATGCGAATGATCCCGGTTTTATAATCTTCTGGGTTGCCCATGCCATAAATGCAAGACACAGAGGCCACAATAATTATATCACGACGACCAGAAAGGAGTGATGATGTTGCTCTTAATCTGAGCTTGTCAACCTCCTCATTGATGGAAAGATCTTTTTCAATATAAGTATCCGATACCGACATGTATGCTTCGGGTTGATAGTAGTCATAATAGGACACAAAATATTCCACCGCGTTTTCTGGAAAAAAAGATAAAAACTCACTGTATAGCTGTGCCGTCAGTGTCTTATTATGCGTGAGTACCAGTGTTGGTCGTTGAACCTGCTCGATTACATTGGCGACCGTGAATGTCTTGCCAGATCCAGTCACACCGAGAAGTACCTGGGCTGTTTCCTGAGCCTTTAGGCCTGCCACCAGTTGACTGATGGCTTCCGGTTGATCACCAGTTGGTTGAAATGGGGATACTAGTTTAAAGCTCATAATCGATCCTTTTGCAAAGTAAGCATTAACTTTTTGGAGGGAATAACCTCTGCGACTAATTCAGTGGAAGCACGAAATACAAACCTATCTTTGTCACAAATAGTTTGACCACCCGTGTGAAAAAAGAAAGAATGGATCAACAATATCAAACCCTCGGAGAATACATCATTGAAAATCAATCGGACTTCCAATATTCGACGGGAGAATTGTCCAGATTGATCAACGCCTTGCGACTGGCCGCCAAAATGGTCAATCACCAGGTGAATAAGGCCGGTCTGGTCGACATCACTGGAGCAGCTGGCAGTGCCAACACTTCTGGTGAAGACCAGCAGAAACTGGACGTATATGCCAATAATATCTTTATCCAGACCTTGCGCAACCGACAAATTGTTTGTGGCATTGCCTCCGAGGAAAATGAAGAATTCATTCCAGTAAACAGTATTGATGGCAAATACTCAAATAAATACGTGGTATTGATAGATCCACTTGACGGCAGTGCAAATATCGATGTCAATGTCTCAGTGGGAACCATCTTCTCGATTTACCGCAGAATCAGCCCCCTGGGGCAACCAGCTGAATTGAGAGATTTTCTGCAACCAGGGTCCATGCAAGTGGCAGCCGGGTACATTGTCTACGGCACATCCACTATGCTGGTCTATACCACTGGAAATGGAGTGAATGGTTTCACTTTAAACCCTGCCATTGGAACCTTCTATCTCTCGCATCCAAATATGACCATACCTACAGACGGTCAGATATACTCGGTGAATGAAGGCAATTATTCCCATTTTCCACAGGGTGTCAAAGACTACTTAAAATACTGTCAGGAGGAAAAGGAGAATCGTCCGTATACAGCTAGATACATTGGTTCTTTAGTATCTGATGTGCATCGCAACATCATCAAGGGTGGAATTTATATCTATCCCACCAGCTCCAAAGCTCCCGCCGGAAAACTGCGTCTACTCTATGAGTGCAACCCAATGGGAATGATTGTGGAGCAAGCGGGAGGGCTATGTAGTGACGGGTATCAGCGGATTTTAGATTTGGTTCCGACGAAGTTGCATCAGAGAGTGCCTTTTTATTGCGGTAGTAAAAACATGGTGCTAAAAGCCGAAGAATTTATGGCTCAGTCATAGCACGAAAAGAGAACGTGAAATGCAGCACAAAAACTTAAAGACTAATCTGGGCGTATCTGCCATGGTTCAGGAGACCATTATTCAGGGGCAAGGTAGATTGAGCAATACGGGAGCCTTAATTATCAATACGGGCAAATTTACGGGCAGGTCACCCAAAGACCGTTTCATCGTAAAGGATGAAGTGACCAGTGATTCAATCGATTGGAATGAAATCAACAAACCCTTTCATCCCGATGATTTTACGGTCTTAGAAGCCAAGATGTTGGATTACGCCGCCGGGCTAGATCAAGTCTACTTCAGAGATGCCTACGCATGTGCCAGCAGAAGGTATCGAATTAATATTAAGGTATACACAGAGTTTCCGTGGCAAAGTCTCTTTGCCTTCAACATGTTTTTGAGACCGGATGGTGAGGAAATTGCCAATTTGCAAACAGACGAATGGACGATTTATGCGTTCCCTGGATGCCTGGCAGATCCGGCGTTGCACAACACACGAAAGGAAAATTTCTCGATCATCAATTTTAGCAGGAAAATGATCCTGATTGGGGGGTCTGCCTACACAGGAGAAATTAAAAAGGGCATTTTCTCCGTTTTGAATTACGTATTGCCGACTCAACGCAAGGTATTGAGCATGCATTGCTCGGCCAACGTGGGTGCGAAGGGTGACACCGCACTTTTCTTTGGGCTTTCAGGAACTGGGAAAACAACCTTATCAAATGACCCAGAACGCCGCCTTATCGGAGATGACGAACACGGTTGGTCTGCAGCTAATGTGTTTAACCTGGAGGGCGGCTGCTACGCCAAAGTGATTAACCTCTCTGAAAACAAAGAACCGCAGATCTATAAGGCGATCAGGTATGGGGCTATATTGGAAAACATCGGTTTACAGCCAGATGGGCACACACCTGATTACATCGACAAAAAAATCACCGAGAATACCAGGGTTAGCTACCCCATCTATCACATCGAAAACATCATGTATAATTCTCGTGGAGATTTACCCCGCAACATTTTCTTCTTGACCTGTGATGCATTCGGCATTCTCCCTCCCATTGCTAAGCTTTCAACCGAGCAAGCCATGTACCACTTCATCAGTGGCTATACCGCAAAAATCGCAGGTACAGAAGCAGGAATAACGGAACCCCAAGCGACTTTTTCTGCTTGTTTTGGGTCACCATTTCTGCCGCTTCATCCAGTATCGTATGCCAAGATGCTGGGAGACAAAATAGAGGACTGCATTCACAGTGGGCACGGTAAGATCAATGTCTGGTTGGTCAATACAGGTTGGACTGGTGGGGCCTACGGAGAAGGTAGCCGCATTGAGCTTTCATTTACCCGGGCCATGATTCGAGCTGCGCTCAATGGGGCTTTCAATCAGGTGTCTTGGCAAAATCATGACGCGTTTAATTTGAATATTCCCAAGAGCTGTCCCGATGTTCCCAATGCGCTACTTAACCCTCGAGATACCTGGCGAAACGAAGAGGATTATGACCAGATGTGCCAAAAGTTGGTGAATCTCTTTCATCAAAATTTCCAAAAATACCGATCCATGGCAGGAGAAGCCATTGCGAAGGCTGGACCTTCTTGAATCAACGGTATCTGGACCTAAAAACCATTTCTTCTCATGCCAACTCTTCATCACAAATTATTAGGATCCGGAGAACCCGTGATCATCTTGCACGGATTGTTAGGGATGCTGGATAATTGGAAGACGTTTGGCAAGTTGCTAGCAGAGGACTACAGTGTTTTCTTGGTAGATCTGCGTAATCATGGCCGCTCGCCACATGTCGACGAAATGGCATACTCGAATATGGCATCGGATCTAATAAGATTTATGGATGACCATTGGCTATACGGTGATGTTCGAATCATTGGCCATTCGATGGGTGGTAAGGTCGCCATGCAAGTAGCCTTAGACGATCCTGATCGGATCAGAAACCTAATGGTAATAGACA
Organism: Saprospiraceae bacterium; assembly: GCA_965223215.1. Taxonomy (GTDB): domain Bacteria; phylum Bacteroidota; class Bacteroidia; order Chitinophagales; family Saprospiraceae; genus JABDMH01. The sequence goes on from CBDCVZ010000010.1 coordinate 4,626,362, forward strand.
TCGCTCCTCGAGCATATGAACCCTCGCATCAGCGGATTTTCGAGGCACTACAATCCATTGATTTGACTTCTGTGCCAGGGCGAAAGGGGTGGAGGAATCCTTATTAAAGATATTATCAGACGAACATGTCGTGAGATTTCTGATGAAAAATCTTGCTCGTTTGGAAAATGGATTTCGTTGGAAAATGAATCTCGATGCCATCATTAAGAACTACACGAAGATCATCGGCCCGGTCCTAGACATGACGCGACCATACGCCGGTAAGGTCGTGTTTTATCGCGGTGAACAATCGTCCTATATTCAACCCGAAGATGTCGCTGGAATTAAGGCTCTTTTTCCGCAAGCTGAGGTCATTAGTGTTCCGGACGCCGATCATTGGGTACACGTGGATAACCGTGACTTTCTATTAAGATCAATTCAAAGTAAATTGGCAGAACCCAGGTAATGTTTGTGGTTTTGCTTGATACTGAAACATGATGCTGTAAAGCAACGTTACTTCTAAGAATAATAGAACATTATGAAATCGATCACAACAAGTTTGTTATGTCTATTCGTGCTAGTGTCACTGGCGTTTATTGAGGGAGACAACAAACAATTTGAAATTAGCAAGAATCTCGAAATCTTCACCAACATCTATCGAGAGCTGAACACAAACTATGTCGATGACATTGATCCCGCTCGCATCATGCGCACCGGCATCGAAGCCATGCTTGAGACATTAGATCCATACACCAATTATATTTCTGAATCTGATATTGAAAGTTACCGTTACATGGCGGAGGGTAAGTACGACGGTATTGGTGCTCGCGTACGGAAAATGGGCGACTATGTTACCATAGTTGAACCCTACGAAGAAGGCCCTGCTATTGAGGCCGGTTTGCGTGCAGGCGACCAGATTATCGCCGTTGAGGGTAAAGATGCCAAGGGAAAAAAGACAGACGAGGTCAATGATATCTTAAAAGGATTTCCGGGTACCTCGGTACAGATCACGATAAGAAGACCGGGAGAAGAGCAAACGAGGGATGTCACAGTTGAGAGAAATGAAGTATCTGTAAAAAACGTGCCGTATCACGGTATGATAAATGACAATGTGGGTTATGTAGTGCTCACTACCTTCACCGCCAATGCAGGCCGTAATGTAGCCGAGGCGATTAAATCATTGCTTGCTGAACACCCACAGATGAAGGGTCTAATTTTTGATCTCCGCGATAATGGTGGTGGCTATCTCAGAGAGGCCGTCAGCATTAGCAACCTCTTCATTCCCAAAGACGAGATAGTGGTGACAACGAAAGGGAAAGTCAAAGATCGAGATCGAAGCTATCGCACGATGAGTCAACCGCTGTTGCCTAAAATGCCCCTGGTAATTCTTACGAATAAATGGACCGCTTCGGCATCTGAAATTGTGAGTGGTGTCGTGCAGGATCTGGACCGCGGTATTGTTTTGGGTCAGAAGACATACGGTAAAGGATTAGTGCAGAACACCGTCGACTTGGATTACAATGCCAAGTTGAAACTTACCACTGCCAAATACTACATCCCAAGCGGTCGGTGTATTCAAAGCGTTAGCTACAAGGATGGAGAGCCTGTGGATGTTGCTGAAGATCAAAAAGCAGTTTTTAAGACCCGAGCCGGGAGGAAGGTTTTAGATGGTGGCGGGATCATGCCTGACGTCCTAATGGATGATTTGAGAAAGTCTGCGATCATACAATTTCTAGACGAGCATAATCTAATTTTTCATTTTGCAACTAAATACCATCAGACTCATCAAGAGATAAGTGACTCAGAGTCGTTCAATTTTGATGACTTCGATTCTTTTGTCAATTACGTCCAGGATGAAAACCTCGAGTTTAAGACAGGAACGGAGAAGGAGTTGGAAGATTTACTGAGCGCTGCAAAAGATGACAATTTAGATGAGGCGATTGCCACCCAGGTTGGTGATATTTTAGCCCTGGTAGAGAAGGAAAAGGAAGATGATTTGTCTGAATACGAAGACGATATTACAAATCTGATTGAAAATGAGATCGTGAGTAGATACTATTATCAAACTGGAAAAATCAAGAAATCGTTACAAAACGATGTGGAGATTCAGCGTGCGGTCGAGATTCTACAGGATCCCATTAAGTATGCCGAGCTGCTGAGGGGGTAATTTTTTACGCAGTGAGGAGCATGTACCTAGTTTGAAAACCCTTACTGAACATATGACCTAAACTCATCGTTGTATAATTAGATAATGGTGTCGATCTGATTACTTTGGGTTCCGATGGCTTTGATTTTGAATATTGAAACCTCCACTGACATTTGCTCGGTGGCTTTGGCAGATGGAGAGCGAGTATGCGCACATGAGATGACCACCGAACCCTTTCAGCATGCGTCTCAACTGACTGTGCTGATCGATCGCTGCATCAGAAATGCATCCCAGACGTACGACCACCTTGATGCCATCGCGGTGAGTGAAGGTCCAGGATCTTTTACAGGTCTTCGAGTGGGGTTTGCAGCTGCTAAGGGCTTGTGCTTTGCACTCGACATTCCCCTCTTGTTGATTCCAACCCTACAGGCCCTTGCTGCTGGTGCTCAAATGCAACGTCCAAACGATGACAATGTGAGGTACCATGCCATGATCGATGCGAGAAGGATGGAGGTTTATTCTGCTGTGTATGATGGTGACCTGAAAGAAATCCAGGATGCAAAGGCTCAAATCATCACCGACTCATGGCTAGACCATGATCCACTGCGTGGTTTAAATACCGTATTTGTTGGAAATGGTGCTCAGAAATTGGGTCAATTTGAACTATTTCAAGGGTTAGAAATTGTAAATCAACAATGTTCCGCTTTATATATGGTGAAACTGGCCTTTGTGAGATATCAAAAGAAAGATTATTCACGGCCCGAATCAGCAGCCCCAAAATACCTCAAACCACCTAATATTACGAAACCCCGTAAAGTCATATGATTTAGATAATCAGGATATTATATATGATAACTATTTTATATTAATTTTGTTGAATTATCCGTTCTCTCAGTGTTCATAGTGTTTTTCAGTTACGTATTACAAATTTTGGTACAGTTTTGGTAATAGGAACAGAGGATTCCAAAATTTGTAAAATCACTTAGATATGAGAAAGCAGAAGAATGAAAATGTCACTCTCAAGCATGGGAAGAAAGATATCCTTCTGGATTACGCCGAATTGCGCAAGGCTGTACTCGTTCTAAGGGCTGTCAATCATAAGTTGCGACAACGAATAATTGACCTCTTGGAAGAAGGAGAATCCATGACAGTGACTGACATTTATATTAAACTTAGGTTGGAACAATCTGTTGCATCTCAGCACTTAGCCATTTTGAGACGAGCTGGCGTGGTCAAAACCGAACGACAAGGAAAGTTCATTTACTACTCCCTTGATAAAGATCGATTAGCTCAAATATCACGATTGGTAGAAGAGCTAGCTGTATAATCAATTAACCAAAAACACTTGATATCAGGTAATTATACACTTTGATTAAGATTAAATTGTAGCAGATCTCCAAAAGAGATGAAGGATGCTGTGATATTTTACATATTACGGCATTTTTTTATGTGTATTGTTGTATGGTAGTTTTTTTTAATGCATATTTGCTTGGACTAAGGGTATTCAACTAAGAAAAACTACATTATGAACCGAACCAAGGTAACGTTCAACAATGAGAAGCTCCAGCTCTCATGTGAAATTGTGCGAGCGTTAGCGCATCCGCTACGGCTTAAGATTCTAGAATTCATCGATCGGAATCGACGTATTAATGTGAATAAGATCTATAATACATTAAAGATTGAGCAATCCATTACCTCCCAGCACCTTCGAATCTTGAGAATGGCAGGATTGGTTAAAGCAGAGCGTGATGGCAAATTTATCCACTATACCGTCGATTATCACAAAGTGCAAATCGCACAAGTGGCCATCGATCACTTTTATGGGCGCTAAACCCATCGCAAGCTCACTCTTCTTCCGTTGAAATGGTAGTATCCGAAGCAGATTCGGTCCCTGAAGTCTCTTTTGGTTGGTCCGAGTTGAAGAACTTTCGCTGAAATAACAGCAAGCTGACAATTCCTACACTGATAGAAGAATCAGCGATATTGAAAACTGGTTTAAAGAATTGAAAGCGATCGCCTCCGATCAGCGGCAACCATTCTGGCCAATAGGTATCAATCATCGGAAAATAGAGCATATCTACTACTTTACCATAAAGTAGCGATTCATAGCCCCCTTCGGCAGGAAATATCTCAGCCAAACCACCATGAAAGGGTGACTCTGAGAAGATCAAACCGTAAAAAACACTATCTAAAATGTTGCCAATGGCCCCGGCAAGAATAAGTGCAAAGCAAATGAGTACTCCCATGTTTTGCCGCTCTTCGATCAATCTTTTAAGGTAATAGATCAGAAAAGCTACTGCTCCGATCCTAAAGAGACTGAGCGCAAGTTTGCCCAACTTGCCACCCAACGAAATACCGAAGGCCATTCCATTATTTTCGACAAAGTGGATAAAGGCCCAATTTGCCCCGAGTATAGAAATTTGGTCTCCATACTCCATGTGCGTCTTGACCCAGATTTTCAGTGCCTGGTCCAGGACCAAAATGAAAATGACCAGCCAAAAGATTTTTTGCGTCTTAGAGATCTTCAAAGATAGTAGCAGTTTAGCGACGTTGTTTGGCTTCGATACTCAGCGTGGCATGTGGTACTGCTTTTAGCCGCTCTTTAGAAATGAGTTTGCCGGTCACTCGACAGACACCATAAACTTTGTTTTTGATACGGATCTTTGCATTTTCCAAATGTTGGATCAGATTTTTCTGTCGCACCGCCAGATTAGTGAGTCGCTCAGATTCAACGGATCCTACACCATCGTCAAGGCCTCTGATTTTCGAGTCGGGATTTTCCGCTCTCTCTTCTAACTGGCTGGTGTAAAATGCCAACTGGGATCTGGCTTTTTCCAGTTTTGCGTCCAAGAGCGCATCGAATTCCTTCAGTTCCTTGTCCGTATAACGAGTTTTTTCTTTTGCCTTTGCCATAACTAGCGGTTCAATTAAGAAATTATGGGCAGCAAAATTATCTATTTTTTCAGACAATCGCAGTTTATACATCTTCCGCCATATCTTCTGCAATGATCTCGTCTTCAGCACCTTCATGCAGATTTTTCTTGTGCAAGGGTGAATGGTGTGCTTGTTGGTAATTTTGGCGGTTTCTAAATAGGTCTAGTGCCAGGAACAATGCATTGCGGAAAGACCTTGGATCTGCCTGATTTTGTCCGGCAATAGCTGCCGCGGTACCATGATCTGGAGAGGTACGCACGATCGAGAGTCCAGCTGTGAAGTTAACGCCATTACCGAAGCTAAGTAACTTAAAGGGAATCAGGCCTTGATCGTGATACATAGCTAAGATACCGTCTACCTTCTTATAGTCACCTGATCCAAAAAAACCATCTGCCGAATAAGGTCCCCCTAGCAGGAGGCCCTTGCTTTTTAGGGCGTTAATCGCTGGCTTTATCACTTCTTCCTCCTCATGGCCGATCACACCTTGATCGCCAGCATGTGGGTTTAATCCCAAGATCGCAATCAATGGCTTTTCCAAGCCAAAATCTTCGATAAGTGTGCGGTGTAGGGTCAATATCTTTTTCTGGATCAAGGCCTTAGTTAGTGTCTCTGCGATGTTTGAAACCGGAAGGTGGTTGGTGGCTACACCAATCCGTACCTCGTCAGCCACCATCAGCATTAGGCTTTCTCTATTGCCAAATTTTTCTGCCAAGTACTCGGTATGACCAGGGTGCTGAAAGCCCGCCAGAGACATGGCATGTTTATCGATGGGTGGAGTAATCAAAACATCGATTAAACCACTCTCTAAATCCTGAACTGCTTTATCCAAGGCTACGTAAGCAAATTTGCCGCTGTTTTCATTGGGTTCTCCCAGAGAAATGGTGATGTCATCGGTCCAACAATTAACGACATTGATCCGATCTTTCTTTACGTGCTCTGTCGAGCTGACACTTTGGTAGGAAAATTCGTGCGGTTTTACAATATTCTTATGATAAGAAAGCACTTTTGCAGAACCGTAGATAATCGGAGTACAATGATCCAGAATTCGTACATCGGAGAGCGCCTTAATGACGACTTCAAGCCCAATGCCATTAATGTCTCCCGAACTAATACCTACCCTTACTTTTTGCATTTAGTCCACTCGTTTAATTGCAGTTGGCTAAGATAGAGAATCTATTATTTTTATGACCTTCCGTGCATGAAAGCAAAAAAGAGCCTAGGTCAACATTTCTTAAACCAATCAACCATCGCGCAGAAAATTGCCCAGGCTCTCCTACCACTGGAGTGCGTCGATCAGATTTTAGAAGTGGGACCGGGTCAAGGCATGCTCACTCAGTTCCTGCTTGATCGAGAAGAGCAACTCTGCACCATCGAACTTGATCGGGATATGATCCCTCGGTTAGAAGCCCGCTTTGACGGCCTGGTTGTTCATCAAGGTGATTTCCTCAAACTGGATTTGCCGTCGTTTTTGCCCGGCAAATTTCATTTGATTGGGAATTTTCCCTACAACATTTCTAGTCAGATTCTTTTCAAGATGTTAGATAATAAGCCACAAATTCCGCAAATGGTAGGGATGTTCCAACGTGAAGTGGCTGAAAGAATCGTCTCAAAACACGGTAGCAAACGCTATGGCATCTTAAGTGTTCTCGTGCAGGCATTTTACGATGTCGAATACCTCTTTTCCCTAGGACCATCCGTTTTTTCACCCCCACCACGCGTGGATTCTGCGGTGGTGCGTCTGCGTCAAAAGGAAAATCCCTTGGTCTCCGAGACTTGTGAGAAACCCTTTCGCACTCTGGTCAAATTAGCTTTTGGACAAAGGCGAAAAATGCTGCGCAATTCGCTCAAATCAATCGCACCGGATCTGACTCATCACCCGGTAGGGCAGCTGCGTCCGGAGCAATTGTCTGTTTCAGATTTTGCGAAGCTTAATTCGAAACTAATATCTTCGGGCCAATAAAAAGAGGAAAAATCATGAGCTTAGAATCGAAAATTTCCCAGGATCTTAAAACTGCACTGAAAGCAAAGGATCAAGCTGCTTTGCGAGCCATTCGAGCCATCAAAGCCGCCATCCTCGTGCGTAAAACCGATGGTAGTGGGACCGAGATTAATGATAAAGAGGAGCTTAAGATTCTGCAGAAGCTGGTCAAGTCACGCACAGAATCACTGGAGATCTACGAAAAGCAAAATCGTGAGGATCTGGCCAAAATCGAGCGCGATGAGATAGCAGTGCTCAAAACTTACCTACCTGCCCAAGTGTCTGAAGAGGAACTTAGAGACATCATCGGACAAATCATCGCAGCTGAAAATGCCACGAGCATGAAGGATATGGGTAGAGTGATGGGCAAAGCAAATCAACAACTTGCCGGGAAGGCTGATGGAAAACAAATCGCTGCAATTGTCAAGGAACGGTTGAGTTCTAAATGAGGGCATCTACTAGTTGATCCAGGGCATCAAAAGACTTCCAACCCACTTTCTCCTCGCCTGATCCCTGCAGTACGACGCCCTTTGGTGCTAACTGACGTTGCTGTACGAGCTCCCAGTCCCTAAGTTCTTCCAGCTTAACATAGATATCATATTTATGGCTGGTCTTCGAAGGTGACTGCATTTCTTCAATGGTTAAGATCTGTCCCGTGATACTGCCCATCTCGTATCCCTTTGCATCGGACTCAAGAAACTTGGTACAATTGATGTTTGCCAGAGCAGATAGCTGTGCAGCTTTGCCAATTACTCCTACCAACTTTTCATGTTCTTGCAAAACCGATTCCAAATAATTTTCAGGGAGTTTCAGTGGCAAATCAAGCAGCCAATGAGGACCTTCAATCCAGGGTTCAAGCGCTGCAAACAACTGGTTAAATCGCTCGCAATCGTCATCAATTGCCAGAGCCATAAAATCGGGATGTAGTGCGGCAAAGTATCTGGCGTCAGTCAAATTACTTATATTTCTAACGAGTATTGGCAGCTTTGTCATTCGTCAAAGTTAAGGACTATGAGCAGTGAAAGACACTATTTGGAATGGGTATATATCGTGGCGCGCAAAATTCCTCCTGGTCGTGTCACTTCTTATGGTGCGATTGCTGATTACCTGGCCCTGGGAAGCGCAAGAATGGTCGGATGGGCAATGCGGCAACTAAGCCCTGGTGATAATGTGCCGGCACATCGAGTCGTAAATCACAAAGGAGAACTAACGGGCAGAAACCACTTTGAGCCGCCATCCAAAATGGAAGAGCTTCTTAAAAAAGAAGGTATCAAAGTGATCAATCATCGAGTTCAGAATTTCAAGCAACTTCATTGGATACCAGCTCAAGAATTGGCGGATGATGACATCGACATGTAGTCGAATTGAGCCCAACTACCTAAAAGTAAGACTATTCACTTGTGGATTCCTTTGTATATGAACAAGTTGCGCAAAATTTTAACATTTCAGGTCTGGCCAGAGTGCAATAATTTGACGCCCGGTTTAGTTTTAAGGTCGAAGTTTAAATTAACCAATAACTCAGTTTATGACGCAAAACTTTACACTTAATGAATTAGTTCGTTTGGTTTACAAAGAGGCTTCTCCCGAAGAGGAATTTGCCATCCGTGAGGATGTAGATTCTGACTGGCAGGTTAGAGAGGCCTATGAGGAAATTAAATATGCCGCGCGAAAACTGCCAAAAGCAACATTTGCGCCTTCACCGAAGTGCATAAACAACATCCTTCATTACAGTAAGCTTACTGCCATGCAGGTTGAGTTTTAATTTCATCCAAACGAATTAAGAAAAAACCTTTGAGCCCGTGGTTCAAAGGTTTTTTTTGTTTACGGATATGTCATAAAGACATTGCGAAAGTGTCTTATCTCCATTTTTGGATGGACATTAAAAAGGCCACCAGTTCACCTTTTCGACCTCGGATCTCGGTGTCATCGAGTCCTTCAGCTGCATATACCTCTCCCCAGACCGGCATATCTCGCGGTCCGTGTGCTTTGACCAATCTCCTGCCATCAATGATTCTAGCGATATCTACGACGGGAAATTCCTTGGCCTTAGGTCTTCGGATCATGATCTCTGTCAGATCAGGTGGCGTTGTTTCTAAATCGGTCACGGTGGGCGCGACGTCGCCTAGTCCATGACAGGAGATGCATTGTTTTTCAAAAATGGCCTTGCCGCGCAGAGCCTGAGCGTCTCTTGATCCCTCCGGTGGCGCCATATTACAACTATCCAAAAGAGCAATTCCCATGACTAGTATTGCTGCAATAGCCAAAATCTTTTTCCCATTCATGATTTTTCGATTTGATGTCAACAAAAGATAATAAGTTGAAGATCGATACGGAATGACCTGCATCACTTTAGACAATGAGTACCAACGTATTTACATAATGCTATAATTTGATCAGCTTAATCAATATCTTACAGAATCATATATTTGGAACCCTAATATCAAGACATCATGAGTAAAGAAAATTCGGAAAAACTAAAGGCGCTTCAATTGACGGTTGATCGTCTGGAGAAAACATATGGCAAGGGTGCTATCATGCGATTGGGTGATCAACAAGTGGTGGATGCTGAGACCATTTCAACGGGCTCTTTGGGCCTTGACATCGCCCTCGGAATCAATGGTTTTCCGCGAGGTCGGGTCATAGAAATATTTGGTCCCGAATCTTCCGGTAAAACGACACTCGCCATCCATGCCATTGCTGAGTGCCAAAAGAAGGGAGGGATAGCTGCGTTTATCGACGCGGAACATGCCTTTGATCGATTCTATGCAGAAAAATTAGGCGTGGATACAGAAAATCTCCTCATTTCGCAGCCTGACAATGGTGAGCAAGCTTTAGAGATCGCTGAAAACCTGATTCGGTCTGGCGCCATTGATATTATCGTGATTGACTCGGTGGCAGCACTGGTACCGCGTGCTGAGATCGAGGGCGAAATGGGCGACTCCAAGATGGGTCTACAAGCTCGCTTAATGTCACAAGCCATGCGCAAGCTCACAGGAACCATCGGTCGCACTGGATGCTGTTGCATTTTCATCAACCAATTGAGAGAAAAAATTGGCGTCATGTTTGGCAACCCAGAAACAACAACGGGTGGCAATGCATTGAAATTTTATGCTTCCATGCGTTTGGACATCAGGCGTAGTGGTGCTGCCATCAAAGATCGCGAAGGCAACGTAGTAGGTAATACGACAAAAGTCAAAGTCGTCAAAAATAAACTGGCACCACCCTTCAGAATCGCCATGTTTGACATTATGTATGGAGAGGGCATTAGCAAGGCTGGTGAAATTGTAGATCTTGGCGTTGATCTAGAAATACTCAAGAAAAGCGGTTCTTGGTTTAGTTATAACACAACCAAGATAGCACAGGGTCGAGAGGCTGCCAAACAATTCATGCGCGACAACCCTGAGGTGGCATTAGAGATAGAAACTGCCATCAAAGCCAAGATAACTGGTGTAGGCGAAGAAATCGTGGAGGAACAAGCTCCGGCTAAGGAAACTGCTAAATCGTAGTCGTCTAGCCAAATTGAAATTCTATCTTATAGACGCTGCTTCCACTTAAATGTATTGACTAAGTGGGTGATGTCTTGCTTAACGAATTCGTACAGTGGTGCCAGAGAATCAGGCCGGATTTGTGTATTGAAGTACAGAGATCCCCTCAAAAAGTGTTGCACGCTATCGGTTAGATAAAATTGGAATGGCGTAGCTACTGGACCTTCTAGATTGAAAATAAACCCACTTACGTGGTTCGGTTTTTCAATTCTTAGTTCGTCGATATAGGTAGCCTTCTTATTGTGTTCCATCGCAAACTTAAAGGCATCATTATGGAGTTTTTCCAAGGGAGCTTCATCTGAAATCGGGTAATAAGTGCAGTGAATTCGGCAATCAAAGTCGGGATAAAACAGATTAAACCAACAAGGATCTTCACTGACTTCATTGAAAAACTTTCTGTCTTGTTCTACTTTGACATAGTCGGGCATTTCAAAAGTAAACTGACAATAGTTTTCATCAAAGATATGAAAGGACCGTTGGGGAAAATCAATTCTTGGGAAGGCTCTAGGTTTGGGGAAATGCGCCTGCTGTCCGCAAGACATGAAAACCAATAAGATGAGACTATATCTTAATCGAAGTCGGGAGTGAAATCTGGATTTTTTCAATTCTCTTTGCATTTACAGCTAGTATTTTAAACCGGTAGTCCTTGTATCTTATTTCCGAATTTTTTTTGGGCATTTTGCCTAGAAGCTCTAATAGCAGACCGGCCAAACTATCGGCATCTCCCTTATCCTTGTCAAAGGTGTCTGTGTCAATACCCACCAACCGACACATATCATTCAACAGAGTTTTGCCTTCAAAAATGTAATTATATTGGTCTAACCTTTCGTATTCGACTTCTATCTGGTCATCAAACTCATCGCGAATATCGCCGATTACTTCCTCCATCACGTCTTCCAAAGTCACAAGCCCACCGCTACCTCCGAATTCATCGACTACAATAGCCATGTGGTTTCTTTCTTGTTGAAATTCGGTCAGGAGTTCATTTATCTTCTTGGCTTCTGGTACATATTTAACTTCTGTTCTCACTAGTTTTTGCCAATCGAAAGGCTTGTTACGGTTATCTAGATGGATCAGCAAATCTTTGACATATAAAATGCCCTTTACATTGTCAAAGTCATCTTCATAAACTGGAATCCTAGAAAATCCAGAATCCATGACCGTTTGCATTACTTGATCAAAAGTACTCGTAATGTCAATGGCGACAACATCGACGCGCGACCGCATGATTTGTTTTACGGTCACCTCGCCAAATTTGACAATGCTTTTGAGCAAATCGATCTCTTTTTCGGAGTTTTGCTCATGACTCACCGTGAGCTCTATCGCCTTGTCCAATTCATCCCTCTTGGTCTTATTTCTAAAAGAATCGCTCTCAATTCTTTTTTCAAACCAATTTGACCAACGAACTAAAATCTGAGAGACTGGGCTGAAGATGGCCTTCAAAACCATCAAAGGACGTGCCATGATTCGGGCCATTTTCAGGTTATTGATGTTCGCGTAAATTTTCGGTGCAACTTCGCCAAATAAGACGAGCAGAAAGGTTGCTACGATAACTGTGAGAAAGAACTCAATCCCTTGGGATGTACCCTCAATGGTGATCGATCCAAAGCCTGAAATGGCTATGAGTTGCGCAGCCCATTTCTCGAGCACGGAATTCGACAAAATACTTCCAATTAGAAACTCCGATAAAATGACAATACCGATATTGACCAAATTGTTTGCAATCAAGATGGTTGCCAAGAGGATTCTTGGTTGTTCACGGAGTTGGAGTATGCGTCGAGCATTGGGGCTTTCATCTTCACTGAGGCTTTGGACCTCGGAGGGGTTTAGTGAAAAATAGGCTACTTCCGATCCTGATATGAGTGCTGAACAGAGCAATAAGAATAACAACACCAAGATGCCAAAGACCAAACCCGGTATGGACGCGACAAGAAGTACAAAAGGAACGAAAAATAAAACTAAACCCCGACTGGGAGGTTCTTCGCTGCTTTCCAAAACGTGTATTTTGTGAACAATTGGATCGATCTATGGCTAGAACGGCAAATCATCTTCTAAGCTACTCTCTTCGGTCACGTTCTGCTCGCTGGTTTTTACCTCAGCAGTTGGGCTGGGCGATGTTTCTTTGAGCTCGAATGAACTGCCAGACTTTGTGGCTTCCTCCTGACTGGGGAAATTACTGCCGTAACTACTGCTTCCACCTTCTCTTCTCTCCAGGGCCCTAAAAGTATTGGCTACTACTTCGGTAATGTATCGATCAATGCCATCTTTATCTTGGTATTTACGGTGGGTAAGTTTGCCATCGATGTACACAAGTGAACCCTTTTTAAGGGAGCGCTCTGCACGTTCAGCCAAGGCACGCCATACGACTACATCATGCCATTCGGTTATGGTTTGCCATTCTCCATTCTTATCACGATAACTTTCGTTGGTTGCTACTGGAAACTTGCCGACCATGCTACCGTTCTCAAAATGTCGAATTTCAGGATCCCTTCCTAGGTTACCGATCAGAGTTACCTTATTTATCATGATTTATATATACTTAAAATGCTAAATTTAAATTTACGGCTTTATCCCCTAAATAACAATCGATGATTTTTGGGAATGCATATTCCCGCAATTGATCAAATCGAACGCGCTTAAATCCCAATTTCTGGGGATCGAATTGTGCCTCTTTAATTTGGACCCGAGCAAAGGTAGCATAGATTTTTTGATGTGTTAATATTTGCTGATAATTATCAGAGATCGACAAAAGATCGAGCGGCACCGGCATGCTTTTTTTAGCGACCGACCAATGGAGTGCTTTATTCGATTCTATCAGGAAGAATTCGTAGAGATGTTGCCAAATATCTTCTTCCTGACGTCTTCGGATCCAGACGTAATCTCCATCGCAAATCAACAGATAGAGAAAAAATCGCACTCGCCTTTTCTTCTTAGGCTTTTTAGTAGGAATCTGTTGAACTCTATCGGTGAGATAGGCTTGACAGTGATTCTTCAACGGACAACGATCGCAGCTAGGGTTGACTGGTACGCATTGGAGGGCACCAAAATCCATAATTGCCTGATTAAAGGCAGCCGGTTTTTTTTCATCAAAAATCGCCTGTACGGCTGATTTTATCTTGCCCATGCCTTCCTTACTATCTATTTCTTCAGCAATGGCAAACAATCTTCCCACTACACGGTTCACATTGCCATCGATCACGGGTCTAGGTAGATCAAATGCAAAAGATGAAATGGCTGCAGCAGTATAGGGACCGATCCCTTTTAGTTGTTTGATTTGCTCATAGGTGTTTGGAAATTCTCCATTGTGTTTCTCATAGATTGTCTGGGCAGCGGTGTGCAGATGCCGTGCTCTCCGGTAATAACCCAGACCCTCCCACTGTTTGTAGACGGCATCCAATTCTGCCGTGGCGAGATCCTTAATGGTCGGAAATGCGCTAAGAAACCTATGGTAGTAGGGGATACCCTGCGCAACCCTCGTCTGTTGAAGAATGATTTCAGAAATCCAAATCTTATATGGGTCTTTATCTTTTTTCCACGGTAAATGGCGTGGGTTTTCCTCTGACCACCTTAAGATTTGCTTTGAGATTTTCTCCACTCTTGCCGTCATATCCGTATCTTAATTCAAATCACAACATAACGAAATGAAGCGGCTAATCAAGGAGCATTTTGATGGCCTGATAGATTTGTTCTACCCCAATTTGTGCGTCGGATGTGAGCTAGAATCAGTGTCTCCACACGAACTCTTTTGCATCTCGTGCGAACACAAAACCAGCATAACCAACCTTCACCGTCTGGCACAAAATGAATGCATGCGCAGGGTCCCTAGCATTAATTTGTTTCGAGCCACCTCGATGTATCGCTTCTATCCCGGCGGAATCATACAAACCATGATCCACCAGATCAAATATGCCAATCGCCCTCAGGTGGCCACTCGAATTGGTCAGAAATATGGTCGGATGTTGGTACAAGAAGATTGGGTGCACGACGTTGAGCTCATCGTTCCGGTACCACTGCATTGGAAGAGGTTGCGGAGGCGTGGGTTTAACCAAAGTCAACGGTTTGCCGCAGGTCTTGCAGAATCTCTAGCCGTATCCATCAGTACCGATCAACTTATCCGGATCAAAGAGACCTCTACCCAAACACAGAAAGGCCGCTATGAACGCCTTCAAAACATGATGGGTGCCTTCCAATGTGTAGATGTGGAGCATTTCACCAATAAGCATGTGTTACTGGTTGATGATGTACTGACCACCGGGGCCACCCTGGAAGCTTGCCTTACAAAAATATCTGCTTGCTCACCCGCTAAGCTCTCATTTGCGACAATCGCCATTGCCGAATGATGGTTTTAGAGTTTTTGCAGCCGCTCCACAGCCCTTGCTAATGTTTCTTCCGTTTTTCCAAAGCACAGTCGAATAAGTCGCTCCGATGGATCTGGATCTGTATAAAAAACACTCACCGGTATGGCTGCCACCCCGTGTCTTATCGTCATTTCTTTGACGAATTCCGTGTCTGGTAAATCGCTGATGGCACTATAGTCATACAATTGGAAATAACTTCCTTGGCTATCGTGCGCCTTTAAGCGGGATTCCCTCAAAGCCAGCTGTAAAAAATCCCGCTTTTGTTGAAAAAATTCACCTAGGTTCTGGTAGGTGAGCGGGTCTGCCAAATATTCCGCTAACGCATACTGAACTGGCGTAATCACGGTGAAAACATTGTATTGATGAACTTTTCTGAATTCTGAGGTGAGTAGGGGAGGTGCGATACAGTATCCGATGCGCCACCCCGTCGCATGAAAGGTCTTACCGAATGAAAAAATCGCAAAACTTCTTGCGAATAAATCGGGATACCACAAAACGCTTTCATGCCGGCGACCATCAAAAACTAAGTGTTCATAAACTTCGTCGCTAATCACATAGAGATCATGTTTTTTCACCAATTGGTCAAGCGCCACCAGATCCTCGCCAGACAGGGTCTTTCCAATTGGATTGTGGGGTGTATTGATCATGATTAGCTTGGTCTGACTTGTGATCAATTCTTCAAGTGCAGACCAGTTGATGCGGAAGTCCGGACTACGTAGGGCATAGGGTATGGCCCTACCCCCATTGATCTCGATCGCTGGTTTGTACAGGTCGTAAGCGGGGTCAATCACAATGGCCTCATCACCGGTTCGAATAATGGTACTCACTGCCGAGAAAATTGCTTCTGCAGCTCCAGACGTTACGGTGATTTCTGCATAGGGATCCAAATCCAGGTCATAGCTGCTTGCAACCTTCTGCGCAATGGCTTCCAAAAGTGGTGAGACACCACGCATGGGCGCATATTGATTGTACCCATCGAGCATGTATTTGTAGACCAATTCTTTGAGGGCGTGATCACAATCAAAATCAGGGAAGCCTTGAGATAGGTTGATGGCATTGTGTTCCGTCGCTAACGCCGACATGATCGTAAAGATGGTCGTCCCAACTTTGGGAAGTTTACTTTGGAGAGAATGTTTCATGGGGTAGTGACATAACGGGCGAAGACCTCACTGATTTCCTTCGCGAGTTTGTGATCTTTTTCAGTCACAACATCTCCGGCATCGTGGGTGCAAAGTTCGAAAGTCACCTTGTTGTACATATTGGTCCAATAGGGGTGGTGATTGTTTTTTTCTGCAAGGATGGCCACCTGTGTCATAAATGAAAAGGCGGCCGTGAAATCCATCAGTTCAAAGGTGGCTTTGAGTTTGTCGTCGTCTTCTTTCCACATAAGAGAATTTTATTAGATGTTCCAATCGAAATTGTCAATGCCCTGGACTGCACTCACCAGTAGAGAAATGCTGGCCTCAATGTCGTCTTGATGTGCCATTTCTATCACCTGATGGATGTGTCGTAATGGGATCGATATGGCCCCAGCTATAGCGCCGTCCTTCCCATATCTTTGGATGCCTGCGGTATCCGTGCCACCACTGGTTAGAATCTCTGGCTGCCATTTGATGTCGTTTTCACGGGCTACTTTTTTTAGATACTCAACCATTCGATAGTCGCAGATTGTAGTACCATCCATAATTTTAATCGCGGTGCCTTCACCCAACTTTGTCACTACCTCATGTGGCTGTGCGCCCGGCAGATCAAAAGCAATGGTGACATCAAGGCCAAGGCCCCAATGTGGATTTATGTGGCGGGCCGAACTGATGGCCCCCCGGAGTCCGACTTCTTCTTGGACGGTAAATACAGCATAAATATCGTGTGGCACTTGCGTACCGCTTAACAATTCAAGTGCTTTGATCAATATGAATACCGACACTCGATTATCTAAAGACTTTCCGTTGACACACTCTCCCATTTGAATAAGTGACCTTTCGCGAGTGATGGGATTGCCAATCTGGATCAGCTCCTTGACCTGGTCTGTTTTGAGACCAGTATCGATATAGTAGTCTTGGGTCTTGGGAGCTTTGGTTTTCTCCTCCGGCTTCATGAGATGGATGGGCTTTGTTCCCATCACGCCCATGACATCCTCCTTGCCATGCACAATCACTCGCTGTGCCGTGAGTGTTTTGGGATCAAATCCTCCCAGGGTATGAAACCTTAAGAACCCATCATCATCAATATGAGTAACAATAAAGCTGATTTCATCCATGTGTGCAGCCACCATAAAACGCTTATCGGACAAACCCTTTTTCACAGCAACCACATTGCCGATGGCATCAACTGAAATCTGATCCACAAGTGGCGACACCTTAGAAATCACGAGATCGCGGATGGGTTTTTCAAATCCCGGTGCCCCAGGCGTTTCACTGATTTCCTTAAGTAATTCGAAGTCTTTCATATGTGGAATTAAGGCAAAATGGTCAAGCGCTGAATTTAAGCTTTTTCCTAAAGTGTCAGCAATAATTTGCTTTTATTTGGCGTCTGCCTTGAGCACATCATCCAATGTCATTTGTAAAGCAACTTGCCGGGGAAACTGCCATCTATGGGCTCAGTAATATCCTGAGTCGAATATTGCATTTTGTTTTACTGACTCCTTATCTCACCAGAGTGTTTGCTGACACCGCCGAGTATGGCGTCTTTAGTGATTTATATGCGTATGCTGCTTTTCTGATCATCTTATTCACCTATCGATTAGAGACTGGATTCTTTCGATTTGGGACGAAGAACAGGCAGGACGAGGAAACGCTATTCACGACATCATGTGCTTCGCATCTGGTTTCGACCGCACTGCTCGTGACCATCATTTTTGCATTTCGTCAACCCCTTGCCAATGTTTTGGAGTACGAGAGCCAGCCACAATATGTAGTCTATTTTGCCTTTATTATTGGTTTGGATGCCGTTGTTGCCATTCCCTTTGCACGCCTAAGATTACAAAATAAGGCCTTCGTCTTTGCATTCATTAAGCTCTGCCACACTTTGCTAAATCTATGTTTAGTTTTCTTCTTCTTGGAGGGTTGTCCAAAATTGATTGAATTAGGCTTCGATTGGTGGAAGACGCTTTATTCATATGAAGATCGCTTGGATCTTATTTTTATTGCCAACCTTATTGCCAGCAGTGCCGTTTTAGTCTATTTTCTCCCCTTGGTTTGGAGGACTTCCTTTATTTTTTCTTGGCCTCTGCTTAAGAAGCTATTTGCTTACTCGCTTCCTCTGTTGCTGGTGGGACTAGCCGGTGTTTTTAATCAATCATCGGCCGTGCCTCTGATTAAATATCTGATGAACGGCACGAGCGAGGAAAATCTTGCCTTGGGAGGGATCTATGGAGCGGCTGCCAAACTAGCCATACTCATGAACTTGTTTACCGTTGCGTTCAATTATGCTGCCGAGCCCTTCTTTTTCAAACAAGCCGACCAGGCAGATGCCAGGTCGACCTATGCTGAAATTGCTCAGGCTTTTGCTTTAGTAGCGAGTGGTGGTTTTCTTTTTATTAATCTATTCTTAGATGTTTTTCAGTATTTAATTGGACCCGAATACCGATCTGGTCTTTACATCGTACCGATTCTCTTATTGGCCTACTGGTTTTTGGGCATGTATTACAACGTCTCGGTTTGGTATAAGGTAACCGATAGAACGAAGGTGGGTGCATTGATAGCACTGATGGGATCGATCATTACTTTCGTGGTCGCGTTCCTCTTCCTCAATTCCTTTGGCATTGTAGTTATGGCGATCGCAACCCTTACCTGTTATGTCACGATGGTCGTGGCTGGGTATTTAACCGGACAATACTTTTATCCAATTAATTATCCCTTAGCCAAAATTTTCGGCTATTTATTTTTAGGCGTTGGTCTGAGCTTCCTCGGCATCAAATTAAATCAGGCCGATCTTCCGATTGTTTTGCTGATTGCCCTCAAAGTAGTTCTTCTGTTCGTGTTTGTCGCTGGCGCTTTTTATGTTGACCGATCAAGCCTGCGGGGTTGGTTGGGTATTAAAAGTAAAACTTGACCAAATCCCACAGATAAACTCGATTTTTAAAGAGCAATACCAGACCGAAAATCAGCGCAAACCACAAGATGATTTTGGTATTGCGTTTGGTCTGTTGGTAACGGTCTCTACGACTTTTATATCGATGCTTTGAATAGGCCATAGTCTGAAAAAGATGTCAAAAATCCAGGCCCATAGAAAGGTGCAGTTTGGGTTTTTGCACGATCCCAGTTTGAACACCCCAAGCATAATCAACACGAATGAAATAGCCGAATAGGAGGGTTCGAAGTCCCACCCCATATCCAAACACCAGGGGGTCTCGGTAGTAATTTACCTGCAATATCACCGTTGGAGGGTTCACAATTGTATCCAAATTGATGGGGTTGTCTTCATCGAATGGTGAAAGTCCTTCCCATGCAACTCCAACATCTGCAAACCCGACAATCTGCAAATGGCGGAAAAAAGAAATTCTGATCGGTCTGCGTGATAAATACTTTAGAAAGGGAATTCGAATTTCGGCATTAAACAATGCAAAGGTCGATCCACTTCTAATGTTATAGTCAAAGCCGCGCAGATTTGGACTGATGGTTTGAAAGGCAAAATTACCTTGAGGTGCTTGAATATCTTGGTTAAATTTTGGAATAAGCCAATTATCTGAACCTCCCAGATAATATAGGATGCGCTCCGATCCAAATGAGGTAGCCGCCGCAAAACGGCTGGCGATGACACTATGCTTGGCAAAATTAAAGTAATGGCGTGCATCGGTTCCCAGTACAGTCATGAAACCCTCCGCTAGTTTTAAAGACAGCGGATCAATATTAAAGTCAAACTTTTTAACGATTTCGCTAAACACCTTCAGCCTGATCCCGGATCGGATGTTGAGGTCAATATCAAGGGAGTTGTCGAAGACATATTCTAGTTTTAGGCCGGCCCGTTGATTTTCTAGATCTGGATTATTCAATGAGTTTCGGTCAGCCGCTAAAAATGTGGTTTTGTCTTGTCGCAGTGTAGCCGTTGCCCGCAGGCTCTGATATACGTCAATGGGATACTTTACGCTGAACTGTCCCAATAGTATATTCGCTCGTGTTCGTTGCACAGATCCTTGGTCACCTATATTTTCGGTGGTGGTTCTGCGGTAAACTGCATACTGTCGATCAAGTCTTCTCTTTTTGTCATCAAAGGTTAGGAAGTATTCTGTGCCATTAAAAGCGGTCGGTATACGTACACCTCCTTCAAAGACATAATCTTCAAATAGATCTTTAAAGTTGGCTTTTATCAGGATTCCCACCGGTACGGGTTCGTATTCTGGTTTAAAGGCACTATAACTATCCAGACCTCCAAAAAGCAGACTATTGTCCATATTGGTACTCAGCGAATGCAACTTGAATTTCAACTGATAGGGTACAATGCGCAGCCGATTGATGGGTTGGGTGTCTGCCTTGATCTGCTCCGGAGTCTCCACCGTAGTTTGGGGTACGATGAGATCCTTGCGCGACTCTTCCAAGAGCTCTTGCGCTTGGTCGGAAGGCATATCATCAAACTTGGATTGAAACAAGTATTGGATCTTTTCATTGCTTGATCTAATTACTTCTTGTCTCGGTCGAATCTGCTCTCTTGGAGTATTTTCTTTTTTCGTCTGGGGGGGATCTTCTTTTTGATTGATGAGCATCTGGCTGTGCACGCTCATCTTTTCACCAACCGTACCACTGCCAAGCTCTTTTTCATAGAGTTGAAAACGATCATCCACTTGAAAGGCCTCCGCTACGACTCCACGCTGATCATTAATACCGTAGTTTTCCAAATTGTGGAGGTAATTTGTCAGTTGCCTCGTACTGGTATTGTAGATGACCAAAGCTGTGTCACTAACCGTAGTCGACGTATCATTATTTGTTTGGTATTGGGCAGCATCAATCAGGTCGTAGGCACCGCTCGCATAGGTGATTTTCTTATATGGTTTCTGAACTCGAGATATGGTGGCTTCTTTCTGATTTAAGATTCCATTCTCGCTGGATAAAAAGATAACCTTATTGTCGGCTATGGTGAGCGGATCTCTTAAGTCAACACCTAATTGATCGGTAACCTGATATATCTTGGGAGGTTCGTTCTCATTTTCGAAGGCGAGGTGGAATAAATTGAAATTTTGGAAGGGTAGCATGGTGTCAACACTTCTGCTACGTTCAAAAGCATTTGGTCTGTTTGAACTAAAGATCACTCCCTTGGCTCCATCAATAGTGGCCATAGTAACCTCCAGATCATCGTAAATATCGGTGGTCAATTGGCTTGATTGGCGATTATTTGTGGTATAATAAAAAAGGTCTACCATACCCTGGCTCAGTGCCGAGAAGATTAATTCTTGGCTGCTCAATGCCGCCAATGAATAGATTCGTTCATATCGCTCAGGTAAAAACTGCTCCTGGCTCCTACCTGTGGTGAAATCAATGAGTTGGAGGGTGATGTTGTCACGAAATTCATAGAGGATATACAATCCACTTCCGTCTGGCAACCACGCTACTTGAGGATAATTGAAATCAGTGGCTTGAGAATTGTTGCGATAACCATATTTGAAAATCCTCTTTGACTCACCGGAAGCCAGGTCCTTCAAGATTACTCTGGTCTTTCCAATTTGATTGTCAACAATCGCCAATCGTCGACCATCGGGACTATAGCGTAGGTGGCTAATGGGTACGCGTTTTTTGCGTTTGTACTTAATCAATTCACCCCGGTCGACCGCCTCAAACATTTCCCTTTCATTGGCGTATCGATCTTTGAAATACGCCTCCCATTGCTCTCCGATGTCTTCGAATGGTATGCCAAAGACATAGAGAAATGCATCCTCTACACTCCGATTTATCCGTGTGAGGTAGAGTAAGTTAGATATCTCAGATTTTCCATATGTGAGTCCGATATAATACCATAGCGATTGGCCTACAATGCGTGGAAAAATTGTACTTAGTTTTTTAAAGGTGGTTTTCCGTTCATGGAAAAAGATGTTTCGAAGATCATCATCGTTTTCGTAGTTCCAATAGCTGCCAACATACTGTGATAATCCTTCCTGAAACCAGCTTGGCACATTTCCTGATACTGAATTTTGTACGATTTCCTGAAGGTTTGAGCCAAAGAACATGTTGTTTAAGAAAACAGTGGCAATACCCTTGCGGATTTGTCGACGGAGCTCCTCATGGTCTCCATTAAAGTTTACAAAAATCTTACTACCCTCTATTTTGGTTTGGTCATTGGCCGTCTGAAAAGTTTCATCGCTGCCAATGTTACTTTGCTTGAGGTCAGAGACATCGGAGTAAACAATTATTTCAATTTTATCATTGATGCGGTGCTCAATAATATCAAGGATCTCGTCGTGATCTTGCTCTGCATATTTAACCGTAGAAACTCCGTGGTTTCTGGCTTTTCCGTACCAATAGGTGATGAAGTTTTCACTCTCATAGAAAAGCCATTGATCGAAATCATCGTGATACTGGATTCGATTCTTACCATATTCTACCCGCGATACCTGGCCCATTATCTGGGTCACAAATAGGAAACCTAAAATGAGAATTAAATATTTTCTAATCTTGTAGACCATGAGCAGTGCCGGAATATATCTAAGGCATAACCATTCAAATTACGACATTCGTGCTTTAGTTACCAACAATATAACGCAAAAAGAATGAGTATCGTTACCTGCCTCACCTTCAACGCTTTTCAAGAGAACACCTACATCATTCATGACGATAGTCGAGCGGCCATTATCATCGATCCAGGATGCCATTCTAAACAGGAACAAGAAGAATTAAAGCAATTCGTAGATACCAACCAGTTGCAGATCGAAAAGGTTGTCAACACCCATTGTCACATTGATCATGTGTTTGGCAACCGATACTGTTGTGAAACCTTCGGGGTGGGTTTATTTATACACCAAGGTGAACAAGCGATGCTTGATGGTTTACTTCAAGTCGCTGCCATGTATGGATTTGAAGTCGATTCTTCTCCAGCAGCCAGTGGATACCTGGCAGCTGGTGAGCTACTCAGTTTTGGTGATACCGATCTGGAAGTTTTGTTCACCCCAGGACATTCTCCAGCTAGTATTTCGTTTTACCACCGACCAGATCAATACATTATTGGTGGTGATGTGCTTTTTGCTGGCAGCATCGGCCGCACTGATCTGCCGGGAGGCGATTTTGATACCCTTATTGCGAGTATCAAAAAATCCTTCTTATCGTTGCCTGACCACACTGTTGTTTACACGGGACATGGTCCATCCACGACCATCGGATCTGAGCGAAAGAACAATCCTTTCTTAAACAACTAGAACAAAGTGCCTTGCTCCGGCAGTGGATATAGCTGAAAAGACTTTCGGTGCAATGGAGTAATTCCGTTGTCAATAATGGCCTGCCGGTGATATTTGGTGGGGTATCCCTTATTGCTAATCCAACCGTAGGCGGGATATTCTCGATGTTTGCGCTCCATATATCGATCACGTGCCGTTTTTGCAAGAATGGATGCTGCTGCAATCGAACCGATCTTCCCATCACCTTTGACTATACATTCGAAGGGTATTTTTCCACAGGGATTAAACCGGTTTCCGTCAATAAGCAACTTTTGTGGTGTAACGGTTAGTCTCTTGATGGCATGGTGCATGGCCTCGAATGATGCGTTGAGAATGTTGATACGATCAATCGTTTGGGGATTGCAGTAGGAAACCGCATAAGCAACCGCATGACGTAGAATTACACTGCGGAGTTTTTCGCGCTCATCTCGATTCAAGGTTTTTGAATCATCCAAATCTGGATGCGCAAATTCCTTGGGTAGGATGACTGCCGCAGCAAATACAGGCCCCGCCAAGCAGCCACGACCTGCTTCATCACAACCTGCTTCGAGTACATCTGGATGGAGTCGACTAGGTAACACATGGCAAAGATAAGTAATGTGAACCAGGCGGAAACCTAAATTTTTCGGATGCGGAATTCTACCCTTCGATTTTGCTGTCGACCCTCATCATTTTGATTCGTCGCAATAGGTCGGGTGGTTCCGTACCCGATGTATGATAAACGATTTTGATCTACACCATTGTTTACCAGATAACCCACGACTGATCGTGCACGGCGTAATGACAGCTCCATATTATAATCAAAACTTCCGATAAAATCGGTGTGGCCCCCTACTTCGATTTCCATCGTTGGGTACTCTTGCAAAATGTGTAGAAGTTTAGTCAGGTCGCTTTTACCTTGGGGGCGAATGGTTGATTTATCTGTATCAAACAGGATATTATCAAGGGCGATCACCTTATTTTCTTCTAGGGGGTACCAATCGCTAAATTCATCTTCCACACCCGTGACGATGGGTGGCCTTTTGTGTACGATGACATCATCAATGTAGTAATATGCAAAGGCATGGCCTCCTTCTGCTCTCGAACTATTTTTGGTCTCTTCATCCGAATAAAAATTGCCGATTGTCAAAAACTTACATGCTTCATCTGCTGTAAAATCTCCCTGTACTTTGTGCCAGGAAAATTCGTTGCCAGGTACGATTCGTTTGCTGTAGACTTGTGGCTCTCGCAATAAGACGCGATCTGTCTTTTCCTGAAGTTTATTTTTTGAAAAGTAAATGCCCAGATTGTTTGATCTCATTCCTGTATTCAGAGGTGAGGCCCAAAACTCGACATGGTATGCCTGACCGGGCACCAGGGGCTCTTTGAGATTAACCTGAACGTACTCACGGCAATGCGGTTTACCTTGATTGCAACCAAAAGCGGTGATCCCCACCATGTAGTTTCCTGATCGGGGCCGTTTTATCCCAAAGCCACGATTTTGCCAGGTATCCGGGACGTTAATATTGGGACCATAAACATCTGGGGATGCCTCTGATGCCGAACTCCAATCTTTTACCAGAGCCGTGAAATCCGCACCTCGATAAAACCAGCCGTGGGGAAGAATCGAAAAGGTCTCAAATCCAGCATTGGGCACCAAGTTGATTTGCTCCTCCTTTGGGGTAAGCACCTTTTTAGATGGCGCAGAAAGTGCACAGATAGAAAAAATGGTGAGAAGGATTTTTAGATACATGAGCCCATTTGCTAGAATTAACACCAAAATCTTACCAATTTCAAATTGCCGTGATTTCTTTCTTTAAGATGCCAAAAAATAGACCTTTGCTTTGTCAATTAACGCAAGAATGGTATGAATGATTTCTTAAAGCAGTTAGATATAGAGCTGGCCAATGAGGGCACCATGATTGGATTACATCCCATATCAGGTAACACACAGTTTTCCTCATACTCACCTGTCGATGGAGAAAAAATTGGATCTGTCACCCAAACCTCGACAGAAGGATATGAGCAGGTAATCACTGCCGCCAGCGATGCTTTTGCAATCTGGCGCAAGACGCCTGCACCTCAGCGCGGTGATCTTGTACGTCAATTTGGCCAAAGATTACGTGAACTAAAAGAGCCACTTGGTCAATTGGTTTCATACGAAATGGGTAAAAGCCTGCAGGAGGGCTACGGTGAAGTGCAAGAAATGATTGACATCTGTGATTTTGCCGTGGGGCTTTCGAGGCAGCTGTATGGTTTGACGATGAAGTCCGAACGGCCAGACCACCGCATGTATGAGCAATGGCATCCGCTAGGGATCGTGGGTATCATATCCGCTTTTAATTTTCCAGTGGCCGTGTGGTCATGGAATGCCATGGTTGCCATGGTTTGTGGTGATGTATGTGTCTGGAAACCGTCTGAGAAAGCACCACTATGTGGCGTAGCATGTCAGAAGATACTCGGTGCACTGCTGGTAGAGAATGATTTGCCGGCTGGCATTTCGTGCTTAATAAATGGCGACTACAGCGTGGGTCAATTACTGACCCAAGATGCTCGAGTGCCCCTCATCTCTGCAACGGGTAGTAGCAGAATGGGTCGGCAGGTCGGACCTGAGGTGGCAAAGCGCTTTGGCCGCTCTCTCCTAGAGCTGGGAGGAAATAATGCGATTATCGTGACTCCATCGGCAGATTTGGACTTGGTGATTCGCGGTGTTGTGTTTGGTGCTGCCGGCACTGCTGGTCAAAGATGTACCTCAACTCGAAGGCTCATCGTTCATGAATCCAGGTATGATCAAGTCAAGGAATCTTTGAAAAGCGCGTATGCTCAACTTAGGGTCGGAAATCCTTTGGATCCTTCAAATCATGTCGGACCTCTAATTGACACAGCAGCCGTGCATCAATATGAGATGGCCTTAAATAAAATCACGGAGGAGGGAGGGAGATTCATTGTGGCTGGTGGAATCTTTTCCGGACCAGGGTACGAGAGCGGTTGCTACGTCAAGCCATGCATTGCAGAGTTAGCCAATGACACGGAGATCGTTCAAACCGAGACCTTCGCTCCCATACTCTACATGATGTCTTATCGTGAAATTGATGAGGCCATTGCCATGCAAAATGGCGTTCCTCAAGGCTTGTCATCAGCGATCATGACGAATCAGCTGGATGAGGCAGAACAGTTTTTGTCTTCTGCGGGCTCTGACTGTGGTATCGCTAATGTAAATATTGGTACCAGTGGTGCAGAAATCGGAGGTGCTTTTGGAGGAGAGAAAGAGACCGGCGGAGGTCGAGAAAGCGGATCAGATGCTTGGCGCGCCTATATGAGGAGACAAACAAACACGATCAATTATGGAAAAGAGCTGCCACTTGCGCAGGGAATAAACTTCGATCTCACCCCCACTCAATGATGGCACTGCGGTAAGCTGGCAGTTGAATGGACCAGGATTCTCCTTCCTTTTTTTGGAGGTAATTGGGTCGATCAATGTTGTTGAGACGATCGCTGGGGATCTTTTCGTGCGCGTGTTCAACGGTTATTTGTGCGCTAACAAAACGGTCGGTCAAGTTAATAAAGACATAAATGCACTTGGCTTGATGCTTCCACTTCCAAGCTAACAAATCACCCAATGACTCATCAGTACAGAGTTGCCACGCACCTTTATCAAAAACCTCATGGTGTGTAGCGGTTAGGAGCTGCTGGTAGAATTTGTTGATGCATGCACATTGGCTATCTGAATGATCTGCGATCGGACATGGACATGAGATCTCTTTCGTGTCCATCACCAATTGTACTGGCAATTTTTTTCGTGCACCATGCCATTGTCCTTCGAAGTACAAAGTCATGCCTGGCAGGGTAGCTGTAACGGTAGCTGCTGCCATCACCTTGGGAAAGCCAAACGAGGCTAAGCTTCGACGTTCGTCATGGTTTTCAATAAAATGAACCATTTTTGAATGATAGCTCAACTCTCCTGAAAGATGTCCTTTGATGGCAGATATGTTGCCCTCTAGCATAAGGTCTAACAACTTCTTATCGTAGGTATAGTCGAAACCATCGGCCTGCAATCGCCATTCGGTATCCCAATAAACTTCTGCCATGAAGAGAAAGGTGGGATTCTTCCGTTTCACCGCGGGAATCGCTCTTCGCCAGAAATTCTGCATCACTGCATCATCCTGCTTGAGATGGCCCCAAGTATTCTGAAAAATGTCAGGCAAAACTAGCATCGCCATGTCACACCGAACACCATCACAGATTTCGCAGAGATTCAAGAGTATCTGTTCCATGAATTCGTGGGTGGATTCCAGAAAATAGTTGATTTGTACCGTGTCGGTCCAAGGATCAAAATACGGGTCTCTTCCGTTGGCAAAACATCCATTGTCTCGCTCAAAGAAGCCAGGGGATGGCTGGCCTGAGATCTTATCGGATGCCTTAAAAAATAGATCTGGTCTCGTTTCAACTAATTTGCTTTCTGCATTGAAATGATTCGGGATGAAATCGAGAACCAATTTTAGTCCCGCTCGGTTTATTGCACTTTTTGCCCTCAGAAGATCATCTAGTGTGCCCACCAACGGTGATATTTGATAGTCTTCTATAGCATAGGGCGAGCCACCAACATTTTTCTTTTGCCATTCGGGATTGGCTCTGTCGTATTCTTCAACCAGACTAGGATGGAAACAGTATTTGTCAATTGAGTTAGGTGAGGTTTCCCACACACCCATCAACCATACAAAGTCGATGCCCCTATCTTTTAGATCCTTCCAGTATTCAGTAGGTGTTTCAGCGATGTTAGGACTGGTGGTCCCCAATTGCTTAGTAAAAACACGGGCATTAATCTGATATAACTTTTGCATTTGATGCTGGTGATATCACTCCGAAGATCGACCCAACGCCTGTTTCATTTTATTGTAAATGGTGGTGTTGTCATAAACACCCCGGAAGAGTTCCTCTCCCGGACCGTAGGCAAAAACAGGGACCATGGTTGGTGTGTGGTCTTTCGAATTGAAGCCAATGATTAATTCTCCCTGATCATCTTCTTGAACCACGGCAAATCCTCCGGTCTCATGGTCGGCCGTGACCACAACCAGTGTTTCGCCATCTTTGGCTGCAAAATCAAGCATTTTTCCAACTACCTTGTCAAATTCATGAATTTCGTCGATGATCCATTCCGCTTGATTTGCGTGACCTGCCCAATCAATTTGCGATCCTTCAATGAGGAAGAAAAATTGTTTGTCCTTTTTTCTCTTTAAGTACTGAACGCCACGCAGACAAGCATCAAGGAGATAATCGCGGCCTTGACTATGTTGCAGCGGCTCCTCATTGGCCGTGAAATATGCAAATTTTCTGTTGTTAAAAATATTGACTTCACTAAGTGGGGTCTCTAAAAAACTGGAGATCTGATATCCGTTTTCCTTCATCTCCTCTATCAGGTTGCGATCATCCATATCGCGTCGTTCAAAATGCTTCAATCCACCACCTACTAAATAGTCAACCTTCAAAGCAAACAGATCGAGTGCAATTTCTTCATACTGGGCTCGACTCATCTGATAAGAATAGAAGGCAGCTGGGGTAGCATGGGTTATAGAGGAGGTAACTGCGATTCCCGTGACCCAGCCCTCTGATTGTAATTCTTCCATGATCGAGACCGGAGCTTTCCTGTCAATGGTAGATCCGAAACTCGAATAATCTGCCTTAATGCCTCTGGCCATTGCAGTTGCACTGGCTGCTGAATCGGTGATCAACTTGTCTTTACAATGTGTTTTTTGAAGCCCTATAGAATTAAATCTCTCCATGTTAAGTCTGCGTCGCTTGGAGTACATGGCTCCGGAGATTTGGGACAAGCCCATGCCATCACCAATCATCAAGATGATATTTTTTGCCTTGCGAGCTTCGGATTGAGCTGACTCCGAAGCAGTTGGTCTGGTGGCATTACACGCGCAAAAGATCAATGCAAGGAAAACTACTTTTTTCCACATAAGTGTCTACGTTCAAGTTAAGGCACCTTATCTTTAAAGTGACGATGAAAATAACATTCTCCAATTACAATCGTTCTGCCCCTTTACCACGAATAGTTCTTTTCATTCTTTGCTGTACGTTGGTGGGTACTTTGAGGTCGCAGCCAAGCGGAACTGTCGCAGCCAAAGAGTCAATCTTTGCCTACCTATGTCGGTTTGAGTCGGTCTCTGTAAAATTGATCTTTCACGTTGACTCTCTCCTGGAGTATCGAATGAAACCCACCGAATATGAAGGTTATTTTAGAGCTTTTAGCAGAGATAGTTTGCTGGTAAACATTCCTGTAAAAGTCTCTCCACGAGGTAAATTTCGAAGGAAGAAATGCGATTTTCCACCGCTAAAACTTAACTTTCCGAAAGGCCGCTTGAAAGACTTTGGATTTAGTAAGGCGGATGAATATAAGTTGGTAACGCATTGCCTTAAGAACAAGGTTGGCGTGCGGGTACTGGCCAAAGAGCTGATGGCATACCAGATGTTCAGCATGCTTACAGAATCGAGCTACCAAACCAAGTTGATCGACATCGACTACGAAGATCTAGACTCTGGTGTCCAAATCGCAACCAAAGGTTTTATCATCGAAAGCAATGAAGAGTTGGCCGATCGCCACGATGGCAAATGGTGCCGGTGTATGGGCACTTCTCCTGATGATATTGATCCCATGAGACAAGAACTGGTAGCATTGTTTCAATATATGATTGGTAATCGAGATATGGATATAAAGACCGAACACAATGTTCGTTTTCTGATGATGGAGGGGAAAAAACTGTTTCCTTTTCCCTACGATTTCGATTTTTCCATTTTTGTTAAAGCTCCGTATGCATATGTCTCAACATTAAATTTTCAGCCGCGTTTATATTTGGGTTTTCCTCAAAATGCATCATTGATACCGGAGCTAAAAGAACGGTTTCTCGAGTTAAAACGACCTTTTTATGACTTGATCAGGCACAATAAATTAATTACCAGAGGTGATAAGAAGTGGTGTCTTAAGTATCTCAAGAGTTTTTATGTAAAATTGGGAAAACGCAGTTTTCGACTGCCATACTATGAGGAACAACCGAATCGTGTGATACCTTAATTTATGTGTTTGTGCCATCTCGTAATTTTTGGTTATTTCGATGCCTCATCTGGTCTCGCTCTGTTTTCTTTTGCAAATTAGACTCTATGGCTTCGGTCAGATCAATGTCGTGCTGATTTGCCAAGCACGTTAGGACGAAGAAGATGTCTGCAAGTTCATCTGACATCCGTTTCTTAATATCGTGATCCGACATGGGTTCTTTAAAGGTTTGCTCACCATGAAGCCTTGATATAATACGAGCAAACTCACCGGTTTCCTCTACTAATAATAAGGTGTTGGTCATTGGATCAAAGTATCTTATCCCAATTCGCTTAATCCAATCATCAACCCGGGCTTGCCAATCCTTTAAAGTCATCATTCTTTGTTCTTCGTGTCGATGAAGATGGTAACGGGTCCATCATTGGTTAAAACTAACTGCATTTGCGCTCCAAATATGCCCGTTTCAATTTCCTGGCCCAAAACTGCTGAAAAAGAGGAGACGGCCTTGTTATACAGAGGCTGAGCAACGGATGGTTTAGCAGAACGTATGTAAGATGGACGACGACCTTTCTTAAAGCTGGCATGCAGGGTGAATTGGCTTACAAGTAACAAAGCACCTTTCGTATCGAGAAGATTCAGATTCATCACCCCACGATCATCATTGAAAATTCTCAACTCCGTAATTTTTTTGGTCAGCCAGCTAATGTCGTCTTCATCATCGGTTTCTTCGAATCCGATGAGGACCATAAGGCCGTGTTCGATTTGCCCTACCACGTTTTTATCTACCAACACACTCGCATTAAGCACCCGTTGTACCACCGCTCTCATGAAAAAAGGGACGGTTGTATTTGATGGTTCTTGTGCAGATCCTTATGATCATATCCAGGGATGGTCACTTTGACATTCGTAGGTCTTACCTCTAGTTTGACCGGCAAGGTGGTATGTAACAGGGACATTAATTGTGCAACCGAGGTGGTTGGATCCAACCACTCTTTCACTTGGTGTCTATCTAGTAATAAAGGTTCATGAGTAGAGATATCCTCAATTGACTTTCTTGCTGGTCGCGCTATCAGTGCAACTTCTTTGAGATCGCCGGTTTGTTTACAAACTGCTGGTATAAGTAGGGGCATTTGTGGATTGAGAGATAATCTCATCGGTACCGGGTTGTCCTGCGACCATACATAGAAACTGTCTGCAAGTACGATGCATCTGCTCGAGCGAAAGCTCATTCTGAAACTTGGCTTTGAATGAACAGCAGTATATTCAACTTGCAGCAGGCGACTTGCCGAATATTTACGTCGAGAAAATCCCCAAACAGCACTTTCAATGATTGAATCATGTGATAGGATAGAAACCTGGTCTCCTGGAGCTATGGCATAGCTATGAATGAGCTGTCGCTCAAGGATCAGCTCTCGTTGCGTTATTTTCTTTATGGTATCGTTCGAAATTACTGAGGAAAGTTTACGCATTGCTTCGACTGCTTTCTTATTATTAACATCGCAAATTAAGATAATTTATATTTAGCTAATGATCAGTCTAGTACAAATAGTTGCAAAATGAAATAAGTGTTAATAATTCTTAGTCTAATTCACAAATTCATGCAATTATTAGGGTGACGTACCTGTGCGTAACATAAAATGTGGACTATGTGAACTTAATCCATAAAGAATTGACATGGTTTTGACTGATATCAATAACATTGACGGGAGAATTTTATAGACAGTGATGGTTTTCCACAAATTGTCAGATTAGATCATAGATACCTGATAAACAATAACTTGAGATCTTAATAAGATGTTGAAAAGCACAATAACAATAGGAGTTCAAACACTTGCAAGAGAATAACTCAGAACTTTTCCACGAATTAACAGTACTAATGATGATGGAGGATTTTAAGTATTTTTTCTTTTTCATAATAATCAAACAATAGTTGAAAGTTGTTTAAGAAAAGGGTTGGAATTTGGCTGATCATAGGTTTGATTATGATCTATTTCCAAATCATACTTGGTGGGATAACTCGCCTTACCGGATCGGGACTTTCCATTACCAAGTGGGAGATTGTTACGGGTACTTTGCCACCGTTAAATGAGAGTGCATGGGAGGATGCATTCAATTTATACAAGCAAACTCCTCAATTCGAAAAGATCAATAGTGACATGACGCTCGCTGGATTTAAATCCATCTACTTTTGGGAGTACGTTCACCGGGTTTGGGCAAGGTCTATGGGATTTGTTTTTCTGATTCCTCTGATATTTTTCTTGCCATCCGGCATGATCAGTAGGCCGTTAATGAGAAAACTGATTTTAGTGGTTGTTCTTGCAGCTGTGGTTGCTTCTTTTGGTTGGATTATGGTGGCAAGTGGCTTAATTAATAGGCCTTGGGTTAATGCCTACAAGCTTTCGATTCACCTTTGTTTGGCAGTACTTCTATATGCATACTTATTGTGGACAACGCTTTGGTATTATCACCCAATCGATAATGGGAGGCGGTCAGCATTGCTTGGTTGGTTTGTTGTACTTATGGGTCTACAAATATTTTTAGGGGGATTGATGTCTGGTATGAAGGCTGCTCTTTTTTATCCGACTTTTCCGGATTATCGGGGTTACTTTTTTCCACAGGTCTTATATCATTCAGATAGTTGGAATGTTAGTGATTTGTACGACTACGATCGGTCAGCTTTGCTTCCAGCTTTGGTTCAAGTCGGCCATAGGACCGTCGGATATGTGCTGGCAGTCTTAGGTGGTATCGGATTTGTTAGGCTGAGAAAGGAATGTGAAGATGATTATTTTCGGAAGGGATTATGGGTTTTCTTAGTCTTGTTGGTAACACAGATTTTACTGGGGATAAGTGTGTTGGTAAATAGTGTTGCTGTAATTCCTATTACACTAGGTGTTCTTCATCAGGGTGTTGCCATTCTACTGTTGAGTGCAGTACTTTGGCTATGGTACTTTAGTATTGGGAGAAGCCCGTGCAGAAGCTGAGATGTGTTCCTAAGAAAAAGTCCTATTTTTGAGATCTAAAATTTACGTCGGATGACGGATTTTCCACTGATTGAGCAAGATGGATTTAAATACATCGATCTTGGTCCTAAAGAAACGAAACCGCTGATTCTGCTGCACGGTCTATTCGGGACGGCCAGTAATTTCGATGCCTTGGTAAGGTTTTTCCAGCAGGAGAGGCGAGTGATCATGCCCATATTACCCATCTTCGAAATGTCGTTATGTAAATTATCTCTAGGGGGATTGCTGGATCATGTGCTGGCCTTTACCGCAAACCAGGGCTTAGAGAAGTTTGATTTACTAGGTAATTCACTGGGTGGACATTTGGCAATACTATACACGTTGGAAAGGCCAGATCAAATTAGATCTTTAACACTGACGGGTAGTTCGGGGCTTTATGAAAGTGCATTTGGGACCAGCTTCCCTCGTCGTGAGGATTATGAATACATCAGAAATAAGGTTCGTCTGACATTTTATGATCCAGAGATCACCACAAAAGAGATGGTGGACGAGGTATTTCAAATCGTGAACGACAGAGGGAGCGCTATCAGGATCGTAAAAACAGCTAAATCAGCCATTCGACATAATGTAGAAGGTCGATTGTCTGAGATTACCGCACCTACATTATTGATTTGGGGTAATCAGGATACCATTACACCTCCTTTTGTAGCAAAAAAGTTTAATGAGCTAATTAGCAACAGTACATTACACTTGCTCGATAAATGTGGTCACGCTCCAATGCTTGAATTGCCTGATTCTTTTAATGGTATTTTGCAAGATTTTCTAATTTCATTAGAAGTGGACCTGGTTAAATAAATAACATTTTCACATCCCTTTTTGCCTGTTTAAAAATAGGTTGTTTAGTGATCGAGAATACATCTATTCACAGCACCGGGTGACTGAGAAGCAAATGCGATTTATGATTGTCCGACTAATCACAACTTAAGGACGTTCCTCAAATTCTTTTTTTGTATTGGATGGAAACATATCTCAGGCGGGTGTGGTTTGAAATAGTATTTGGAATGGTTAAATCAATTGGTTGGGATTTTGGGCCTTGATGCAATTGCATGCTGATGTTGGGATAAAAGAAATGGGAAGTAATGGTTTAGGTGGGAAGTTGAGTAAAGACAAAAAGAAGGAAGGGGAAAATTGTAAAGAATCAGTTATAGGGTATAAAGATGTTGTACCAGCGATCCATAGCTTAGAGGTAGCGTTTTTTTGACCGTTTCCCTACTGAGCAAAGCTGCGAGGGAAGGATGCAGTTCTATATTCTGGTCTATGGCCGATTCGACGGTATTAATGAATTTGGAGGCATGTGCTGTTTGGAGAGCAACGACCTGCGCGTCAGGATTCTGATTGAGAAAAATCTCTGCCGCCCCTAAAGCGATGGCACCATGAGGGTCGGCAATGAAATTGAATTTGGCAAATGTGTTCTTTATTTGATTTATCGTTTGTTGATCATCAAAGGAGAAACCAAGCAAGTCTTGCTGAGTTACGTTCCACGTGGAACGTTGGAATAAATGAATCATTCTTGCAAAATTGGATGGATTACCTACATCCATGGCGTTTGAGATGGTGGCTATGGAAGGTCTGGCCTGGAAAAGTCCAGTGCGAAGATACTGAGGTACGACATCGTTAATGTTGGTAGCGGCGAGAAAAAGGTGGATGGGCAAACCGAGAGCCTTAGCAATGAGTCCCGCGGTTAGGTTACCAAAATTCCCACTAGGTACGGAAAAGACGAGCGCATTTGTTGGATTTTTCAATTGCCTAAAAGCGTCAAAGTAATAGAATGACTGTGGAATAAGTCGTCCGATATTGATCGAGTTAGCAGAGGTTATCGATAATTTTTTACGTAGGTCTTGGTCATTGAAGCATTGTTTGACCAATGATTGGCAATCATCGAATGTTCCTTCAATTTCGATGGCATGCACATTGTCACCAAAGGTGGTTAGTTGCTTTTCCTGTAGTTCACTGACGCCTCCTTTGGGGTAAAGGATCGCAACCCTTATTCCTGGAACTCCGTGAAACCCTGCAGCAACCGCACCACCGGTATCACCAGAAGTAGCTACCAGGACAAGGAGATCGGGGGATTTAGAATCTCTTTTGATTAAGGAGGAGAGAAGCCGAGCCATAAATTGGGCACCAAAGTCTTTGAACGCAAGGGATGGACCATGGAAGAGCTCTAAAGCAAAGAGCCCTTCTCGAAGTTGGATTAATGGAGCTGGGAAGGTTAAGGAGCTGCTTACTATCGAATCAAGTTCATCGATGGAAAGTGAAGAACCAATAAGCTGATGGGCAACAGCCAGATAAAGTTCATGTTGAGTCATATCGGGGATAGATCTGATGATCTCATCATCGAAGACTGTGCAGTCGGCTGGGATAAAGAGACCACCATCTGGAGCGAGGCCAAGCGTTAGTGCCTCGGTTAAAGAATAGGTCTTCTCGACATTATTTGTTGAGATAAGTTCCACGTGAAACAATCTTAGTACTTGACGGTACCCGCCATATTGATATTTGAGATGTAGTAATTACTTCCTATTTGTTTGGATGAGAGATAAGCAGTTACTGATTCAGCGGCAGTGTCAATATTCACCGAATTCTTATATAAAGCAAATATTGATGGTCCGGCACCAGAAATACTGCAACCTAGCGCACCACTCTGCATAATAACGCTCTTAACCTCTGAAAAGTAAGGGATCAAAGAAGATCGTTGGGGCTCGATTATGTGATCTATCAATGAGCGTTCTATCAGTTCAAAGTTGGAGGTAAAGAGTCCAGTAATCAAACCGGCTAGATTGCCAGATTGCTTAATCATCGACGATAGTTCGACCTTCGGTTCAATGAGATCCCTAGCTTGCTTCGTGAGAATCTCAATGTGCGGATAAATCACCAATGCCTTTATTCCTGCGGGAACAGGGATACGATGAAAATCTAAGGTCTCATTATCTCTGATCAGGATTATCCCACCCAATAATGAAGGAGCGACATTATCTGCATGATACGCTCCATCCGCAATCTGTTCACCCAAGACCGCAAAAGGCAGCAAGTCTCTTCGGCATAGTGGCCTTCCCAAAAGTTCATTCACTGCAACAACTGCTCCTGCAGCACTCGCCGCTGAAGAACCTAGACCACTGCCAAAAGGCATCTTCTTGTGAATTTCGAGCTCAATGGCTTCCGATTCAGCGCCCAGATGTTCAAGCAGTTTTTGAGCGGCGAATCCCGCTGTATTTTTTTCGATCGACTTTGGCAACTTGCCTTGATCGCCAGTTATCCTCACGATATGCAATCCAGCTTGGTTTCCAGGTCGCGCGATAATGTCATCACCGGGATGCTCAAGTGCGAATCCCAACACGTCAAATCCGCAGGCAACATTGGCTACGGAGGCGGGAGCAAAAACTTTAACTCCTGCCCTCATAATAAATTACCAATGTGAATGATTTCAGCAAAAACCCCGGCAGCTGTAACTTCAGCACCCGCTCCTGGTCCTTGAATGACCAATGGTCGATCCGTGTAGCGCTCTGTGGTGAAGACCAGCATATTATCACTGCCTCTGAGAAAATAAAATGGGCTTTCGCTTCCTACCTGTTCCAGACTGATGGTGGCTCTCCCACGCTCAATTTTCGCGATCACCCGCAAACGGGCATCACCATTTAAGATGGCAGATTGTCGGAGATCTTCAAAATGGTCATCAGACTTTAGGAGCGCCGAATCTAATTCTGGACCCAAATCAGCATTCATGCAATAATCCGGTAAGATCTGCTGCACTTCTACCTCGGATGCCTCCATCTGAATGCCAGCCTCTCTTGCCAAGATTAAAATTTTGCGCTTTACATCAAGTCCACTCAGATCTGTCCTGGGATCTGGTTCCGTATAGCCACGCCTAGCGGCTTCCTTGACGGCTTGACTAAAGGTGACCTTATCATCAAAATGGTTGAAAATAAAAGATAACGAGCCGGAAAGTACACCTTCGATCTTTAAGATACGGTCACCACTGTCCACCAAATTCCTCAGCGTAGAGATCACGGGTAACCCGGCACCCACATTTGTCTCATATCCGAAATACACATTTTTCTGCTCAGCCACCGAGAGTAAATCGAGGTACTCATCCAGATTTGATGAAGTTGCTACTTTATTGGGAGTGGATATTGAAACGGAAGCATTTAAGATGCGCTTGTAGTGCTCATGGATTAGTAGATCTGCGGTGTTATCAACAAACACGGAGTTTGAGAGATTCAAGTCAATCAACTTGTCTACATATCCAGAGATGTCACTTTCTGTACTAGAATCAGCCAATGATTCTTTCCAGTTTGCGAGATCAATACCATCGGGATTAAACAACATTTTCTTCGTGTTGGCCAGACCCACCACCTTGATCTCAAGGGATCTCTTATTACGAAGGAAATCTTCTTGATCGCGAAGCTGCTTAATCAATGTCCCTCCAATCAAACCCACCCCGACCATAAAAAGATGAATTACTTTCGTTTCCGAAAGAAAGAAAGCCTCGTGTAGTACATTCAGAGCCTTTTTTTCATTCTCTGCATTAATCACCACAGATAGATTCAATTCACTGGAGCCTTGAGCAATAGCAACGGCATTAATTCCATTGTTTCCCAAAGCGGTCAACATTTTGCCAGCCACGCCAGGCATATAGCGCATGTTTTCTCCTATGATGGCAATAACAGAAAGACCTTCTTCAACTTTGATAGGTTCAATCGAGCCACGTGATAGTTCAAATTCAAATTCTTTAGAAATCCGCCTCTTAGCTGGGCGAACCTGGCTGGGTTGAATAGCAAAACTTATTGAATGTTCAGATGAGCCCTGGGTGATCAGAATCACATTGATACCAGCATTTGCCAGGCTCCTAAACAATCGCGCTGCAACGCCCGGTACACCAAAGAGCCCACTGCCCTGCAGGGTAAGCAGCGCAATGTCGGAAATAGAGGAAATGCCTTTGACCGGTTTATCATAGGAATTCGCATGCTCACTGACCAAGGTACTCAGACCGTGCATGTCAAAAGAATTTCGAATGCGGATCGGAATTCCCTTTTTTAGAAGTGGCTGAATGGTCGGCGGATAGATCACTTTTGCACCGAAATGAGACATTTCGACTGCTTCAGCATATGTCAAACTCTTGATTGTAAAAGCACTGCTGACTTTGTTTGGATCTGCAGTCAACACACCATTTACATCTGTCCAAAGTTCCACGACCTCAGAATCTAGAGCGGCCCCAATGAGGGCAGCTGTATAATCAGAGCCCCCCCGACCCAGTGTTGTGGTGAGTCCCCCTTTGGCTGAACTAATGAATCCGGTAACGATTTGAATATCTTGATTTTCTTTAAAATGCTTTTTGACGTTTTCGAATGTGAGATCCAGATCCACCTGTGCCGATCCAAAGGTCTTGTTGGTCTTGATGAGTGTCCTGGCATCTACATAATTGCACGCAATATCATTTTCGGTTAGAAAAGAAGCAACGATGTAGGAGCTGTGTCGTTCACCGAAACTCAAAACATAATCCATGGTTCGTGGTGTGGCTTCCAAAACCAAATACACGCCCTGGATCAACTTCTCAAGATTTTGCGCTAAGCCATCTATGTAAGACTGATGTTGGGAAGCACTCGTAGGGAACAGATCTGCTATAATTCTTCTATGGAGATCGAAGAAAGTCGATAGTGTTTGTTCATAGGCTTGATCACCAGAAGCAGCCTCATGAGCCATTTGCTGGAGGAGATCAGTCGCTTGACCAAAAGCTGAGAGAACAATGGCACAAGGTCTCTCACCGATTTCAATTTTATGCTTAATGATGGTCGCTACATTTCTCACCCGCTCAGCAGTAGCTAGAGATGAACCACCAAATTTCAAAATGTGCATATGTTTCATTTTTTACCAATCAGGGTAGACTTGGCAAGAAGCCTGCTCGAAGCGCGCAAATATAAGAAGCTTTAGATGAAATTGTCCAGTGCGATCATGGCAATAAGGACATAGGACCAACCTCGATGATTAGCGCAGATGCCAGTTCTTGACTTTGCCGAGATAGTGGTCTTCTTTGGCTTGCATAAGGGTCTTTTCTTCATCCGTTTTATCCATATATCCACACATATGCAAAAAACCATGGAGAATCACTCGGTAGAGTTCGTTTTTGCGATCGCTTCCAGCGTGGATTAGCGCATTTTCAGCAACACGATCAAGACTGATGTATATCTCAGCAACGATTGGATCATAAGAATAAGGAAAGGTTAGGATATCCGTATAAGTATTATGATGCAAGTGACGCTTATTTAGTTCGATCAAATAATCATCTGAACAAAACAAATAATCTATTTGCTCGATTACTTTTTTCTCTGCCTTCGAAACCGCAAGAAGCCACTCACGGACTAGCGTGGAGCCGTTAAGCCATGGGGGATCCTCGATAAAATGAAAATTGACTTTATGATGCCTCATACTCTAGGCATCACTCAAACTAGACATTAAAGTTGATGATAACCGTTCGTCCATTGTTGGCAAACTTAATGCGATCAGACAATTGATGCATCAAAAACACACCTCGACCACCAGTTTTTTCAAGATTTTCGAGCTTGGTTGGGTCAGGAATGCTTTTATAATCAAAACCCGATCCTTCATCGGAAATCTCTATCGTTAAACCTTGATTCTTTCGGTATACATGGTCGATGACTACATTTTTGGAACGGTTTTCACCATTTCCATGTATGATGGCGTTGTTGACTGCCTCAGTTAGGCTGATGAGAATATCGGGATATCTGTCGGGGCAGATATCATACCTCTTTGACAACACCTGTACAAATTGTTCCAATTCAAAGATGCTGTCGGAACATGAAGCCAATTTTAACATGATCAGTTAATTGTCTTTAAGCGATTTATAGTACTCTTCCACCAATTGTTTGTAGTATGGTCTTAGGGCTGGAGAAACTGTTTTAAAAGGCTCAATTTGTGCTTCTCTCTCCTTGATGTATTTTTCAATAGATGGAGGTAAGGGCCGATCCACCTCTTTAGCAGTGTTTGATTCTCTTTTATTTTCGTATTCTCTTTCTCTTTCGGCTCTCTCTGACTCCAATAGTCGGGTCAGTATATCCTCCTGTCTCTTCAACATCTCATTAGTTAACCGCTTATTGACCAAATCAGTTTCAATCTTATCCATTTCACCCAAAATTTCCTCGAGTTCTTTAGATCCCTGACCTTGCGATTGTTTTTGCTTCTGGATATCTCGCAAAGCTTTACGAAGAGCTGCTTGCTTAGCTGCCATCTGAGCAAACTCCTTACTCGTACCACCCTCTTTCATGGTACCGTCTTTCATTCCCTCCTTCATCTGTTTCATCTCACCATTTAATCCCTTCTGGCCTTCAGAAATTTTGTCCATGGGTATATTGCCCTGCCCATCTTTAGGCTTGGCACCGCCGGGTTTGGTACACATCTGCGACCCACTCATCATCGCTGCCATCTGCTGCTGCATCTGATTCATCGACTCACTAAACATCAAGGCCAGGTCGTTCACATTTTTCATGGTGCGCTGTTGATTGTCGGAGGCTTGAGCCTTCTTGCGATCTTCCAACAACTTTAAGCTCTTGTCCATATGACCCTTGATTTCAGAGACCTTTTCCAGGACGAAAGATTCGATTTGGTAAACACGTTGACTGAGGGCCAGAAGACTATCTTCAATCAAATGGAAGTCGTCTTCCAGCTTATGCTGGTGTTGCACAAGCTCCGTGTACTTCGGAGTACTTGTATGAGCCCGATTAAGATTCTCCATCAGATCTTCTTGGTCAAATGACAATCCGACTAAATTTTCCAAGAGCTGGCGCATCGCCTGCATATCTTCCTCCATTTGTTCCATCTCTCCACTCTCCATCTGTTGCTGCATCTGCTGAGCCATTTGTTGCATTTTCTGACCAGCATTCTTTTGCGATTTGCTGGCATTACTTTTTTGGTTCTGCTGCAACTGTTGGAGGCTTTGATTCAAATCCTGCTGGATATCGTCCATTTGCTCCTGATTATCATCACCTAATTCCTTGGGCTTTTGAAGCTCCTCATTCTTTTTCTCCAAATTCTCAAGAGCCTTTTGAATGTCCTCGAAAGACTCATTGATGTCTTCTTGCTGCTCCTCTAAAGACTTATCGCTCTCTTTATTGTCCTCATCAGAAGCATTCGGTTGCTGTTCCTGTTCTTGGCTTCCAGTATCCTCTCCATCTTGCTTTTCTTCAGATTCAGCCGCAGGTTCCTCGTTCTCAGCTTCTTCTGACTCTTCCTGGTACGCTTCTTCTGTATCCTCGGCAGCTTCTTTTGTCACCTCACTCAACTCCTCTTGTTCCTCTCCCAATTCTTGCAACTTGTCAATTTGTAATTTGAGGTCACGTTCGAGTTCAAGTTGTTTAAACAATTCTTTTAGGCGTTCGAGTTCAAGACTTAGTTCCTCCTCGTTAATCTCCATTTGCTCCATCATTTGCAGAGCTTCATCTTTATTCAGTTCCTCCAGCAGTTCCTGGATCTTTTCCATCAACTCTCTCGTCTCTTCGTCGGCCAGCTCTTCAAAGAGCTCTTCGAGTTTTTTTTGCTTCTCCAGCATTTCTTCCGTTGGTTCGGCAAACTCTTGCTGATTTTCAAGATTTTCCTGGAATTTTTCTTTTGCTTGGTCTAGCTCATTCTCAAGTGATTTTTGTCGATCTAGCAAATTCTCGAGTTCTTTTTTCATTTGCCAATCAAGGGATTTCTCTTGCAACATTTTCTCTCGCAGAGCCTTGAAATCCTCTTTGATCTTTTTTGATTCGTCTTTGGCTTTGTCGAGGGCCTGCTTGATGCTCTCTTCGTTTTCATCCTCCTTTCGCTCAAACTCTTCAACAGTTGGTTGTGCATACTTCAGCATTGACGTCCTACTGCTCTTACTTCCGGATACACCGTCATTGTCCCAAACCTCAAAATAATACGTGATTTCATCTCCAGGAGCTAGCTCAAGTTTATTGATGTCGAAAAGGTGATCAAAGCCAATGCGCTTGCTCTTGGGATCATCCATTTCTTCCACCACTGGACCAACCTTGATCGAACCTTCATTGCTAATCGAGTAATTAAAAGTCAACCTCCTGAGTCCATAGTCATCGGATGCATCACCGACCAGGTACAAAAGTTTTTGGTCCGAACTATCAACAAACTGTTTCAAAGAAATCGAAGGATGCAGGTCCGGCACCACAGAAATGATATATGAGACAGAATCTCCCTTTGGCAGGGCATCGTTTCCG
This sequence comes from Saprospiraceae bacterium, assembly GCA_965223215.1. Lineage (GTDB taxonomy): Bacteria > Bacteroidota > Bacteroidia > Chitinophagales > Saprospiraceae > JABDMH01. The sequence continues at coordinate 4,668,929 of CBDCVZ010000010.1, forward strand.
ATGATCATCTTATAGCCACTATTACTGAATACGCGTTTGCTTATCGTGTAAGTGTTCTCATCGAGACTTCGAGCTTGCTCAGCACGCTCACCTTCCATCTGAAATAGCAGCTCTTGGGTATTAATGGACTGAATAATCCAGTCAACTTTGGTGCCCTGAGGTATTACGAGATCTCCAACATTAGATAAAGTCTCGTCTCGACGCTTTATATATGCAGGGTAGTCTAATTGAGTCTCGAAATCAAGGATGTTGGGTTTTTTCAAAACACTGAGTGTAAAATCTTCTGATTCAACACCCTCGGAAGAAAAGTGAAAAGTCTGGTCACTTTGTACATTATTAAAAACGTAGCTAAATTCATTATCAGCTTCCTTTTTCATACGATATTGGAAGCCGCCAACATCTACGAAGGCCTGCTGGGGCAAGAAATCGCCCTGGATTTTGAGTGCCAATTTAAAGTCCTCGTATTGAGGCACTTCCAGCGAATTATTCAAGACCTCATAATAGAAAGGGGCTGCACGTTCAAACGTACTGTTATTCTTAATGATTCGATGTGCCGGGTCCTTGATTAAGCTTGGTGCACCAATAAGGATTCCTAGCAAGATGAGCAGTGGTGGAAGCGCATAGGGCAAGTATCGTCGGTTCTTTGCGAGATCGATCGCTGATTGAAACGGTACCGGTTGAATTTCGGCAGTCTTTTGCTCAATAGAAGCATTGATCAGTGCTCTAGAGCTGACCTGATCTAGTTGGCGATTTAATTGTAAAACGTTAATGAGTTTATCACGGACATCCGTAAAATGATTGCCAATAATGTCTGCTGCCTGATCATGAGAGATGACTTTCCCCAATTGGAAGTAATGAATAATGGGTAGCAAAACCCACCTAAACAGGGTGACTCCGGAGATTACTAAAAATGAGAAAAAGAGAACCTTTCGGACGGTCGTACCAAAATAAAAAAAGTGTTCTGCCAGGGAAAAAAGGAGAAAAGCAACTACAATTAAGCCGATACTGTAGAGTGCACCACGAACCAGTTGGTTGATGTAGTATTTTCGAATAAACTGGTCTAGTTTCTCAATCAGGAGAGAATAACTGCTTTTTTCCTGGGACATAAGCGATTTTCTAATAAAAACGACAGCAAAAATTATACCTTAAAATAGAACCACTGAGAGGCAGAGAAAATTCGAATAATGAGGTCATTAACGAAACGAAAAGAAAATGGTCTTGAGTTTCGGATAAACTATTCAAAACAGCGTTCAATTTAAACTCTTTCGGTCAATGAAGCAAGTAAAGTGCTGGCAATGTTGCGTTTAACGACAAAGTGGAAGATTTGTTTTGTCTGCATTCTCTTAAGCGAGCTTGCCTGCGAAAAGCCGAAAATGGCAGCGCCCACTTTTTCCATGCCATTTTTTGGACACATTTATCAGCCTGGTCAAGAAGATCGGATCGACCACCGATTGGAAAATGTGAACTTTCAGAAATTTGATGCCATATTCCTGGGTGGTGACATTTGTGTTGAGACAACCAAAAATCGGCACACACTAGATTATTTAGATCAATTATTTGATCTCCGTTCAGACCAGACCCATTGGTCTGTGGGCAATCATGATGTTCGAAACGGCAACAGGAATTGGATAGAAGAAGCCACTGGTAAAAGCAGCTATTACTTTCAGGACCTGGATGGTCTCAGGATTATTATCTTGAATACCACCCTAGACGAATGCCAGGAGATGCAAGAGCAACACTCCATGTTGACCACCGCCCTAGAACCGCAACAGGAGATTAGTCACGTCTTAATTATTTCTCATCACGCCATTTGGACCGAATATTTGGACAAACACGGTATTGCTGCACAAGCTAATGCGCGACACAGTATTTGGAGATCCTTTTGTCCATTTAGTGATGCCTCTACTTTCGAAGCAAGTATTTTGCCTCTAATGGCTCAGCTTACCCTGGAGGGAAAAGAGGTCTTTTGGATTGCCGGTGATTATGGTCAGATGGTCTCCGGGTTTCAGTACCGATCGGAAGCAGGTGTGTGGTTCCTGGGAAATGGAATTGCGGAAAATGGACGCCTCAGACCCGATTCGATCCTCAGCTTCACCTGGAACACTGGGGAAAAGGATCTAAGTTGGAAGTTCGATCCCGTAGACAAGTTCGTTGAGAAACACGAATAATCAACGACGACCCAAGCTAGGAGATGGCTGTGAGGATTCCCTCCGTGTACTTTGAATAGCGAGTCCGTCTGAAGGGAAGAAACTGTCGAACCCAATCACCCTCGATTCGGTCTTCATAAGCATATTTGAGCTCCACAATGATCATATTTGCAGGTCGAGTTGGCTCGATAGGTCCACAAACAAACGATCCAAAGCGAAGGTCACGATCCACAGTTATCCTAAACTTAGCATCAGCTGTACCAAAATAGCTTCTCAAATAGCAATTGGTTCCCATTGGCAGCAGTGACTGTGGTACGTATCCTTCTTTTTTTAAAGCGTCGATGGTGGGTGAAAGATTATGTGGTAAGGTAAAGGGAGTTGCATTCGTAGTAACCTTTGAGCCAATCATATTCTCCTTGATCTTGACTTCCAACTTAGACTGAATCTCACCTTCCCAATTTCGATTATACCAGCGAAGACGATATTTCTTCCGAGATGAATTGCCATCCATCGTTTCCCGAAAGCAAGTGAGATTGGGGCTATCTAGATAAATATTGTTGATCAAACGATCTGGAAAAATGCGTCGGAAAGAAGCCGGGTGTGCTCGGATGATGGTAAAACAATCATTGGTACCGATCGACTTGGGGAGATATTTTAATTCGTATCGCATGGCCAACCCATCAATTTACCAGCATCGGAACACCATCAATGGTTAAGGAAGATCCAAATTCAATTATGTGTAGATGCTTTACTTTCTCCTGCGTGATATTCTTAGCATAGATTTCGGCAGGTCCGTAGGTTGCTTTTTTCTGAAAGGCTGTGAAGCCCGTACCGATACGAAGAAGTGACAGATTGACGACTGTAAGATTGGAAAGATCTTTGGAAGCTACCCCGATGACGGCATCTTCAATTGAAATGTCGGTCGCATCTACTGTTGAATTTTCACCCACACTAATGCCCTTGTCTCCGATGTTAAATAACTGACAGCCACTAATGGAAACACGGCTTCCCGAAAAATCCATGGCGTCATTTCCGGTATTGCGGAATATACATTGGCGCACTATACCATCACAGAAATCGGCATCAAATGCATCAAATGCGGTTTGCATAAACACTGAATTTCTCAGTGAAAACTCTGATCGAACCAAATTCAAAGCGTCTTCCTGATGATTATTGAAGAAGGAGCAATGCATGATATCAACCGGAGTGTTGTAAAACGTAACGGCACCCGTCAACAAATATCCGTCTCCAGCGATACGGTCTAACCCCTCAAAACGGACATATCTCAAAGTCGATAAACTCGTTGCATTTCTAACAGCCACCGCACCGGTACCGTCAGATGAGGTAACTTCAATTTCTCTCTCTGGGGCACCGATTGCATTGATTGGTGATTCGGATAATATATACGATCGATCCACCAAATCGATATGCGTTCCCGCAGGGATCATGACCTCGAAACCAGCCGGTATGAACAGACTAGTCGACGCGGTTCCCGATTTCAAAACCACAGTGGAATCAGAGACCGCACAAAGCGGATGGAGCTTGAAATCAGTTGGAGTAGCTCTACCCAGCTCAACGGATTCCCACGGTGAAACATCCACGGTGAAAATAGAATCGAAACCCGGAAGTCGATAGTTAATCGCCGATGCCAATTCCGGAAGTTGAATACTGATTTGTTCGCTTGATTTCACATTGGGTAGCACCAGTACTTGGCTGTCGAGTAAGACCGTCTTGCGATTGAGGTTGGAATAACCAATGACTTTTAAAGGCAAGTGATGAGTATTAGTGACAACAGTCTGCCCCTCTTTCGATCGCTGTGCGAGCATGCTATGTGCAGCATAAGGAACAATAGACAAGCGAATGCGCTGGATCCGGTCACGATAGGCACGCCAATCAATGTTATAGTTAAAATACTCCTCACGGAGTAGGCTCTCATAGGTGTCCATCTGAGTGCGTAGAGAATCGATGAAGGAAGCCTGATAGGAAGAGTCTGTGAATGCCAGCAAATGGTGGGTGTATGAAGCCAAGACGGACGCCGATTGAAAAAATTGTCGGAAGGGCTCGAAGGGTTCTTTTTCTTGTCGGAATACCTCATCAGGTAGAATGGTAGACCCCAAAGTCAAACTGGGCGGCAATTCTGTAAAACCATCGAATCCAATCGGCTCCAGTTTGTCTGATAGCGGATTATAGTACCATCGCTGATTGTGCCAAGTGAGACTGTGATAAGCACCGGTGAGTTCTACAATGGCCAGGTATTTCCCCAAAATTTCGGTATCAAAAATCTTATCTACATCCGAATCCTGATATTTGTAAAGAGCCATCAATTCAAGAGCGCGGTCGAGATGTTTGCGAAGATCTGGGTTGTCAATGAACGCCGACTCCTTAAAAGGTTGGACATCGGCAGCCCAATAGGCATCTTCTTTGTTGTTGGCCAATGGAAACTTACCTTTTCCCATCGCTTCAAATTGTCGATTCATGCCCGCCCAAAAACGAGCCTCATTAAACTTGAGAATCGGGCCTTCTCGCCGTTTCCGAGCTTCGATCAGTTCCTTCTCAAAATGCTCCTCCAAGGCATAAAATCCCAGTATTTTTCCATTTAGACTTAGCAGAACGAATTGATACCGCGGCGTGAGAACATCATGTGCATCGAGCCATTGATGGTAGAGCCACTCGCGAAGAAAGCCACGCGTTTCCGGTCGCTGAAGATTAAATGTTTTCAGTCCCCATAAGGCATCAGGATCTTTAATCTTAACGCGAAACGACCATTTTGTACCACGCAAATGATCCAACCAATCACCCTTCAGTCGAATTTTAGCTTTGATTGTTTCTTCCCGATCCGTTGAGAGCTTGGCCTTTACCCAGTCATCATCGGAAGTGACTAGCAAGCCGCGTGCCCAGGCATCGTCCCGCTTCCGCTTTATTTTGGCGAACGACTCTTCTGAAATCTGCAAATCAATCCTTGGGATCTGAAATGTGTCAGCAATCTCGCTGAGATCGGTAATTTCTAACCTAAGATCATCGAAATAAACGGGTCGACCTGATCCACCTGCATAGCAATAGATCTTGAGCGCCTCCACTTGCTCTGGTATCTGAAAAACAAGGTGTAATTGTTCCCATCCGTCTTTTTGAACCACGTTTTTTCCTTTATCAGCCAGATAAAATTCATCTGCATCCAATGATGCGGCTACCAACCAGGAATCCACCGAGTCTGGGTTGTACCTCCAAACCGTAAGATGATAGGATGCAGAATAATCAGTAGGCTGAAATGTTGTGGTCAAACCAAAGGGTTGGTCTGAAGAAAGGCGCAAACTGTGTTTTTCACTGAATGCTTCTTTTCTAGTCCGGTAAGAAACGCCATCAAAACGAAAACTGTCACTCACAAAAAAATCTCCTTCAATTTCCTCCAAATCACAGCTAAAGATGACATCAGCCTGGGTGGACCTAATCTTTGGTTGCACTGAGTCAGTGCCAGATTTCCAAGGCATAATGAACGCAAGGGCTAAAAGAGGAATAGCCCAAAGAATTGGACCAAGATTCCACTTCCGATCCAAATCATTCTTAAGAATCATAACACGAGGTCAGGCTTATCGACAAAGGAAATTCGCGTGGTCTCACTCAGAGTTGCTACTTTTTCTCTTACGGCTTCCATTCTATCAATTGTCTCTACATTACAGATAAACGAAAGATCCAGCCGATCTTTGATTTGATCCATTCTCTTTAACTCAACATAGCGAAAATGCTCTTTTAACAAATTACTGAGATCAGCCAGGTTGCCACTATCAGTATTGATGTTGACAAACATCTTATCCTCCATTTCAAAAGATTTTCCTTTAATCCTTTGATTGAAATAAATGATAGGAAGTATGCATGCAATAGCGAGAATTGCCAAAAGTGGTTTGTTGGCGCCTGAAACCAAACCAATGGCAATGGTTAGGAATAAATAGGTCAGTTCTTCAGGATCTTTGATCGCAGCTCTAAATCGAACGATAGACAGGGCTCCAACGAGTCCAAGTGAAAGGGCCAAAGAAGATTTGATAACGGTGATGATCATGAGTGTCGTTAGTGCCAAGGGCACAAAGTTTTGGGCAAACTTATAACGATTGGAAATACTCGAACCAAAGCGGATGTAAAACCACCGAAGCAACAGTCCCAACAGGGCCGCGGTAAATAGGTTTATCAGAAACTCACCTAGATTTACCGTAGAATTAAATTCTTGTAGATATTCTTCAAATCGTAGCATAGTCCGGGTAGGGACAAGATAGCTTGGCTATTTCCCTAGTCTTCAAAATTAGGCTGCAAAATAGTTTAATCCTTCTTTAATCTGAAATAGGAAAATTGTTGATTGATGACTTTCCGTCGGCATGTTTGATCATGACTTTTTTTCCTTTTTGAATAATTAGCAGTTCATCTACTCGAATCTCTCTGCCCAGCATCCTTAACTCATGCCAGATTACTGACTCCAGATTTAAGGAAACTCTTAACCAACCATCCATAACGTCAGGCATACTGCGGACATCAATTCTCTGGCTGGTCAGGGATTTCTGATTGGGTCCATAACGGTATTCCAGGACGGGCATGCCATCGTATGTCGGATCGATGTAGAGCCAAAAACATGCTTCGAGTTGGGCACTATCAACCCTGAGCTCGCCAGAAAAAACCTCGAGTGCCCCCCTTTTCTTAAAAGCAGCTCCCTGACCCATAAAAGTCAAATCGGAGGTATGATCTTCAAATCCATCATAATGAAAGATGTGGTCGGGTTGTGACAAACAAGTAACCCCTTGAATGACAATTTCTCGGAGCGACAGTTCGTGCATGCTATCTTGTTGACGAATAAATACTGATAGTGGCATGGAATGAAATTCGTGATCAGCGTCGCCCCAAAACCAGGTTGACTCCTTCACCAATCGCCGTTCATTTGCGGTGAGCTGGGCATTCTTGGCAGTAATCAGTAAGAGCGGCTTCTCACTCATATCGTCAAGTCGTGTCTTGCGAATCCTCGGATCACTGATCAATTGTATGTTACTGAAGGATTGTGAAAGCGAAGGTCGTGATGTACTGGATTGCACGATTGGTAACCCCGTATGGAATGCACAACTCAGGGCCTCATTATAGGCTTCAAAATTTCGATTGAAAACCATTTTATCAGTTCGGATACTCACCAACGGCAATGCCATAATCCCTTGAAACTTGTCAGGATTAATCTCCGCCATCTTAAATCGATTGAGATAAGAAGAGTCATTGCTTTCAAATGAATCATTGATAGGCCAATCAGCTTTCGTCCGATTGAGATAGTGACTTCCTGCTTCAGAGGCCCAAATCAACAACAATAAAACAAGGGCGGATACGGCTAAGATCGGCCGGCGCTGGTGGATCCACCGATAACTTTGGTAAAGGTGAACAGAGGCGGCAACGCCCACGATGTAGTAGAAGACCCAACTAAACCTACCCAGTGCACGAAATTGTTTTAAGGGAGGTATGGCTTCAACTAAAAATTGCAATCCCCATTCAAAGGGAATGCACATGCTAAACAACAGTACGAGTATGGCAGCCAGTAAGAACTGGCGTAGCAGCATAGTTGTTGCGACTTCATCTTCGGTCGAATCCAGAGTAGAGGCCAACTCCTGTGATCCAAATACAGCCGTGCCCTTGCGCCATGATTGCCATCGGTGATAAAAACCTCGGCTTGCCCATAACACCACAAAAAAAACGGGAACTGTACCCACAAAGGCGCGTCCTTCCCAATTCATTCGGAGCTTAAAAATCTTCGATAAAAATTCGGTCACCGCAGAATGATAGGGTAGGAAAATGCTTGCGAAATTGGCATGGTACACATAGAATCCATAGGGTGAGGTGGGACGATCAGAAAAAGGATCGCTCACTGCGGATAAAATTAGAAATGCCGCGAGGGGAAGGAGGGCGCTCGCCAGCAGTAATCGGTTTGTTAGCCAAAATGTCTCTCCACTACGAGGTCGGCTAAGCCACTTAATGACAAAATAGGCCATGAGAAAGGCACTGATGATCGCAGTGAAATAAAGGTGGATGCCACCCGCCAAAAATCCCATTGTTCCTAGGCAAAAAAACCACCAACCAGATCGATTGCTGGTCTCTGCTCTTAACAGAAGCCAGATGGACAAGGGAAGTACCAAGGCATTTGCAAGACTAAGATGACCATTGATTCGGTCAATTTGGGGGGACAGAAAAAAGATGACCAAGGCAATCAAACCAGCATACCATGCCGGCAGATGGAGATGGCGCAGGATCAAGTACAAAAAAAAGACTGCCAGTAATAGACCGGCGATCAGGGTTAGATTAAGTAGCGCGATCGGATGTGAGGAAATAGAGACCAGATGGTCATCGATAAAATTTAGGACGAGGGCAAGGAAGGGGCTACTATCTGTAAACAAAAGGTTGTCACCATAGGGATGATTGAGGCCAGAAAACGTTAAACCCTGATTGTGTCGCAGGTAATAGCTAAAGACAAAGTAGTTTTTTAACCCGTCTCCGTGCTTGGTAAATAAGTACCCATTTGGGTGGCTGATCACTGCCCCGAAGCGTGGCCACATAATGAGCAGTGCGATAAATACGACCAGGAGTGAAGTCAGCCCATTTTTCTTACCCATAGTTTGCACTTGCGAGCAAACTAAGGTACTTGAAAAAACAGATTCACAGAACTACTCGAGCACCATGAAGATGCCCATGTCCTTTGGTAATAATTCAGTAGACTTATTGGTGGGGTGTTGTGGTTTGTTCTTCACATGCTTTACCAAATTTGGAACCCGCTGCTGGACAAACAGTTTTAGTTCTTCAATCGTTATTACACCGTCGGATCCAGCTTCCTTGGTACCGCCCACATGCTTGTAGATATCTGCACTTACTTCCTTGCCATCAATGACTACGGTTTCATTCTTAAAGGCTTCTAGGATGGCCTTAGTAAAAGCACCATGTTTCCACCGGTCATCTTCGTAGGAGAATTCACGATCACTACACGATGCAAAGATCTCTAGTCCGGCTGACGCATTAATCAAGTCGTTCATAACTTTGCTGGCAGCCTCATTACTGTACGATCTACTTCCTGCGCTTCCACTGTGACAGGCATCAATGAAGACTAATTTCTTCCCTTCTACATTGCGTAGCCTTTTTAAGATGTCTTCATTAAAATCCACCGTTCCAATCTCATCATATTGGGGGTCGTAATCTGAAGGAAGTAAAACATACCGATCACCGTCAATCACCTTTCCATGTGATGATATGAAGACAACGACTAAGTCATCTTCTTTAATGGCTCGACGGCGGGAAAGATCGAGGAAAGCCTTTTTGATGCCGCGTTCGGTGGTTACATCTGCGTCTACCATAGAATTGACAAACACTTTCTTAAATCCAGACCCCGTACCGTCACCGCCAAGTTTGCTATACATATCAATGATTGCTTTTGCGTCGTTGACGGTGTATTTCAAATCGGAGTGTTGCACCCCGATAGATAGGACATGTAAGTTGGGTTTCCCCTTAGGAATGTAATGAAATGTGATGGGTGAGCTGCTGCCCACAACCTCACTTCCATCTTCAGAATAATAAACGATTTGGACCTCATTCAAGCCCTCGGTTAGAGTTACCGTATTTTCATAAGATTGTTGAATACGATTATTTGAACGATTTTTGGGAGGACTCAACTTAGCTTCATCTAATTTTTGGCCTTGTGAACGGCGACCATTGATTAAGACAGCAAAGTTTCGCTTGCTCATTGAGGCATTTGAAAGTGCAATGACCTTCAGGTCAACTTCTCTTTTGTTAACATCAATGGTTCTAAACTCCTCCGTATCGTGACTTACCCAAAGAATTTCACTGTTGGGTGCCGGCTTATCATCGACAGCGGCCAACAGTGGCTGGCTTTGTGGTACGGGTAGACTAAATGTCTTGCGAGGCCCCACAAATTTATCTGTTGATTCTACATCGAAGCCTATTTGAATGGCATCTTCACGGAATGTCTCCTGATAGGTGAAGGAGAATGTCACTTCATGCTTGGTACGCGGGGCAATCGCTGGTAGCAAAATGCGTTCAGAACCATTGGATTGTACTCCGGGAGGTAATCTAAATTCTGCACTGACTTCACTAGTCGCCTCACCACCCATATTGGCCAGCTCAATGACCAGATCGATTGGTTCTCCCGGAACCGGATCGCTGCCTGGTGAAAACTGTGACTTGTTGACAATCAAATCAGCTGGATTAGGCGTATTCGAGGCCACGTCAACAGCGGTGCTTGCACCGTGTCGGCCATTGGACTTTATATTTAACTCCAGTCGATAATTGCTTGACCGGGGACGATCTTGAGCAACCACGGGGACCCGCAGCTTTTTGGTCTGTCCCGCCCCTATGGAACCTAGAAACAATTTGTCCCAAAACTTCAAGTCTGAACTTCCGGTGCTGCTTACATGTGCCACAACATTTTGTTTGGCAACCGGCCCAGGGTTTGTTACATCCACCTCGACGTATCCACGTTCCCCTTCTTCGATGTAATTATTTTTGTTTTTGTCGACAAATCGTCCAATGGAAAGATCCAGTCCATTACCAGAGGTCGTTCCAAAAGTTTCATCTTCTTCCTCACCTAATTCTGCAAGACTGACCTCATAGTAGTTTAGCGAACTGAGAAACGTTGCTGTATAGCCCTGTCGATTGGGCTTCGTTGAATTGCCGACCCATACGATATTGTTGCTTGCGGCAGATTCGGTGATCGCATATCCAACATTGTCACCATCGCTATCAATGATTCGATAATGGTTATCATCGACCACCTTCCCCTGGTTATCCGTCACATAGATGCGTAGATTGGAGAGTTTTGTAATGGCATGCGACCAGGTTTGTCCAAATAGGGCATAACCGCCATTGCTTAGTTCGATCACTGATCGAGCCACATCTCCGGCGCTACCACCCAGAGCCTTGTCCCATTCTTGAGAGCCGTCGGCATCTAGTTTTATCATCCACATGTCTGATTTTCCCGCACCTTTGGAGTTGGTGACACCGCAAACAATGTAGCCACCATTCATTGGGGCATAGCTGATATCCGAAGCCTCCTGGAAGCCTCGATCACCAAAATATTTTGGTTCTGACCAGAGAGCTTCACCATTGGAATCAATCTTTTGCACGTAGATTTGGTTGGGATGATTTTTGTTTTTGCTGCTTGTATTACCCACCACCACAAATGCCTCTTGGTCAGCAGCAACACCTGCAATGTTTCCATCACCGATGATAGAGGTCCGAAGAGATTCAGCCCTACCATCGGCATCAATTTTTACCAACCATTCACTTGAATTTTTCCCTAAATCCTTCACACCAGAGGCGATCATCTCACCTTGATCGTTGATGGCCAGATCATAGAGGGCATCAGCTTTGTTACCACCAGCATCAACATACTGCTCGTCGATCACCTCACCACTTAAATCAATTCTAACTACCCAGCCATCTTGGCTCTTAACGGCACGTTTCGAATAGCCTACCAGGGTAAAGGTACCATCGGGGTTTTGCACGATGTCATGCAAGACTTGATCCCCAACCCGACTGAGTTGTTTCCAAACTTGTTTTTCGCCCGTAATGGCATCAAGCACGATAAAAAGGCCGTCTTTTTCATCGATGGATTTATCAAAAGTTTCTCCAACGGCGATGACATACCCATTCGTGGTGGAGATCGTGTTCAGTATTTTCTCATACCGATCATTACTTCGCTTGTAGTCCCAGTTTGTTACGATACTGATCTCTTGGCCGAATACAGGCAGGCAAAAAAGTAAGTAGATCCAAGTAAGTTTTCTCCTTCGTGTCATACTGGTGTCAATTTGAGTTTAACGCTGGAGACCGCGAAAATGGTAAGCAAAGATATCTTAATTTTAAATTCACTTAAATCTCCGGGGTTCTCATTATTTAGTGACTTGTCACATTAAAATGTCCTAACAAAAGGCAAATTTCTTGAATCTGGTCATTCTCTGCATATCATTTTGGCTAAATCATTTGAACGGTTTGCCCAATATCGTGCCTGATCAAGATCAAGCTGGAATGCCCGCCGGTTTCGAAGAAGTACAGCAGCTCATCGATCGAGGTCAATGGTCTGAAGCCAAGAAGGTCTTGCGGTCAATGATTGAAGAATTACCAGCTGTTCGAGATATTATGGTAATAAACCCGCTCGAGACATTATTGGGTGATTGCCATCTCGAAGAGGGTGAATATCAACAAGCACTTAAGTATTATCGTACCGTCCGTTCACGATTATCAAGGATGAAGGATCCTCCGGCAAAACTGACGGCCGACATCCTTAATCGTCTTGGACTTTATTACAATGAGGTGCAGGAGTATGATCAAGCGATTGCCTACTTAGATTCTTCCCTGGTGATTAGGCAAGCCCTCTTCGGAGATCAAAATGCTGAGACCTCTAACTGCTATGATAATCTTGGAATATCGTTTTTGAATCTAGGTGATTTCACCAAGGCACGACAATATCACGAGCAGGCCTATCGAATTCGCAGTATGCTGGAAGATGATTATCTCGTGGCCGAGAGTCTAAACAACATCGGATTGTGCCTGCTGGAAGAGGGGTCAACTTTGGCGGCCAAAAGCTATTTTCAACGGTCTCTAAGGTGTTATGCTAAACTCGACCGACCGCAGGAGAGAAAAATCGCGGAGGTTATTCTCAACTTGGGTAATGCATACAGTGACCTCGCTTATGAGGAAGAAAGTCACCTTGACTCGGCCTTGATCTTATTCAAAAACTCCTTGGAGAGCAGTTTGGGTGCTTCTAACAAAGACAAACTCTTTCGTGCCACCGCACATAATAATACCGCGAATATATTGGTGCGGCAAGGCAAAGGCAAGACCGCTTTAATGTATTACGAGCAGGCATTACAGCTTAAAGTATCGGTCTTTGGATCAGAGCACCCGGAAGTAGCTCAGACGCTTTTTAACATGGGGGTATCCGCCTTAGAGAAAAATGATCTTGAAGGGGCAAGTTTACTGCTATTGAAGGCGTCCGATGCGCTCTATTATGACGATCAGGATCAGAAGCTGGAGAGAGTTAGTGATCCTTGGACACTCTTAAAAGTACGCTACATTCAGCTGCGGGTGGCCCTGGTACGTTACCTGCAGAGCAAAGATCAGGATCGGCTTTTGAAAGTGTTTCAAGACATTCCTTTTACGGATAACTTAATCGATTATTTGTATATCAGGTATGATGGCATTGGATCAAAACAGAATCTCATTGCGACCAGCCACTTAATTTACGAAACGGCCATTCAAATGGCGTTTCTACTCTACGAGGCCACCCATGAGCAGCAGTTTTGGCACCAGGCATATTTTTATAGCGAAAAAAGTCGTGGACTCCTACTTCTCGAGGCACTGCAAAAAAGTAAAGCACAGAGATTTTCGGGAATCCCTGCTCCGGTACTTGAGCATATTGAAGCCATTGAGCACCAGATGACTCATGTTGAGAGACAACAATATCTTTCCAGAGATGAGTCGGAACAAAATACCCTCTCCGATTCACTTCTGACCCTGAAAAGAAGGCTTGATGATCGAATTGATTTCATAGCTCAAAACCACCCCAATTATTTTAGACTCCGATATGCCACGGATCCACCCAAAGTGGCAGCCGTTCAACAGATTTTACAAGATTCCAGATCCATTTTATCCTATTTTTTGGGAGAGCAAAAACTGTGGATCTTCGCCATTCGCCGCGACGATTTTCAAGCGATTGAAGTGCCAATTCAGACCGACGAATTCTATCGCGCCATCGAGGGCTTTATCAATGCAGTTCGAGGATTCCCTAACTTGAGGACCGAGCAGCTCGATCTCAGTTTTGAAGTCATCAGTGCCAATGCTTACCAAATTCAAAGACAACTTATCGAACCCGTTGCGCCACTTTTAGGCCAATTCATTACGATCATACCCGATGGGGTGCTAGCCTATCTTCCCTTTGAGGCCCTGCTCCTTAGTGAGGCTGGAGAGCCAGCAGATTTCAAGGGGCATCATTATCTGGTCAATGAATTTGCGATCAACTATAGCTACTCGACGCGACTCTTTATGGAAATGAATACGGCAGAAAGCAATGCGGTGAAATCTCCTTATTTGGGAGTTGCACCGGAGTTTTCGTCAGCAGAGTCTGATGAATTGAAACCACTGAGATTCAATCAGGAAGAGGTACAGGTAGCTTCAAAGATCTTGGGAGGCCATGCCTTGGTGGGAGGTGACGCTACTAAGATCAATTTTATCAATTCCCATGCAGACCATCAAATTATTCATTTAGCGACCCATGGCAAAGCAAATAATGAAGAAGATAAATTTTCCTTTGTCGCGTTTAGTGATCCTCCTGCAGATGACAAGGAAAATGCTCTGCTCTACGTAAATGAAATTTATAACCTGGACACCAAAGCTGATTTAGTTATACTCAGTGCCTGTGAAACAGCCACCGGTCGTCTTTATACTGGCGAAGGAGTGGCCAGTATTGCCAGGGGTTTTTCCTATGCGGGAGCCAAGAGCTTAGTTGCCACTAGATGGAATGTCAATGATCGAACAACACGTGAATTGGTGGGCTCCTTTTTGGATGAAATCAGACAAGGACAACCTAAGGACTTGGCATTAAAAAACGCGATCAACAGATTTATTGCCACTAGTTCTCGTCATCATGCTCATCCCTTTTATTGGTCTTCATTTATGGCCATTGGAAATATGGAGGCAGTAGACTTGGTTGGGTCGATTCCAAGCGCATTCCCATACATTATCGCATTGATACTCCTTACCCTACTTTTGTTTTATGCTAGAAGACGGCTCTTGCTCCGATAGAAAACAAAGAATAGGACTCTCTCACAATTTCGATTTGCGGAGGAATCGATTTTGAAATCAAGGGAAACCCTCCACTTCCAAATACCATTACGTCAGGATTAATCGAGTATTGAACGCCCAGTGTGGCAAATAAGAATTCTGCCGATCGAATGAGATTGTGGTCGTCAAATTCTGATTTTCGGTAACGAATGGAATAAACCAATCCCGGTAGAAAACTCAGTTTTTGATTGGGACTGCGATGAATTAGAAAGAAGTTTAAGCTACTTGAGAACTCTGTTTTTTTACCGGATAGGTTTGGAAGCAGGACCTGGGTTGAACCACCGAAAAAGTAGTAAACCCGAGGTGTCAGTTTCTGATAGTAGGTGGCGCCAATGTCAAAAATATCCGTCTGGGCATCGAGTTGTTTTGCGAGCCGGTCGTCCCGAATCGTTGACAATGCGATTCCACCATTTAAGACCAATCCGGGCACTGTGAGAAATGGCTTAAATCGAACCCTCACACCAACAAGTGAAATACCGCCAAAAGAGCTGTCGATGATGGTTTGGCCACCGTCGGTGGGAGCCGGAAGTAGAGGATCTTCTTCAGTCTTTTCAAAAACCTTGAGCATCGAGCTGGAAGCGGCATTGTCTAACCTAGTGCGCGTATAACGAGCTTGAACGCCCACATCAAATTTGCCCGAAGGAGACAAGCCGAAAAACCCGAATAGATCCGTGGAAAAGAAAGTCTGTCGAAATCGATCCAGTACGGGTGAATTGGTGCCACCTTGGTGAAATGCGATCCAATAGGAGGCCAGCGAATTATTCAAAATGACCTCAGATTGACCTGATCTTAAGACGGTCGAAGCGCCACCGCCCACAATAAAACTGCGCTCCAGCGTGTCTAGCCCCGGTATGGCATATTTAAACTTCTGAGCAAAGACCTGGCCCGCTGAAAGGGATAGAATAATGACAATTAGTGGGATTAATCTTTTCATCGTTTGGTTTTGTTAGTTTGAGGCGCGCTTCTGTCCACCCCATTCGATGGCAACGCCATCTGTCCCTTCCGCACAGAAAGCCAGACATCTGCCTTTGCCGGATAGGATTTGGTTTTCATCTTTTTCTATTTCGAAGTACTCTTTGAGGAAACCTCCCTTCAACGCGAAGTCATAGGTGAGCTCACCGGTCAATTTTGATTTGGAAACCGAGAGTAAATGGCCCTTTAGTCTACGTGAACGAGTACTTTTTGGTTGTTTAACCTCAAAAACGACATCCAATGAATCTACTCCGGTACAAGACATGGTTCCGGTATATTGCAACGTAGTATCATTCACATAGTAGTAGTAAAAATCCCATTGACCCATCCATTCATCAACGATGGTTTGTTGAGGAGTATACAGCTTGGAAAACAGGAATGCCGCCAACAGCAACAAAACCCCGGCAGTTAACAGCAGAGCTAATTGTCGATGGTTGCGTTTGACGGATGCTTTAGGTAATCCTTCACCTTGGATGGCATAGGTCCGAACATTGTACTGCACATTTTTCAACTGATTTTTTCCCAAATAAACAGTCTCAATGTCTGACTGCCCCCTGATGGCCTGTTCGATCGATTCAGAAATCAAGATGCTTCCTGTCTCAGCGATGGACTCTAACCGCGACGCCACATTAACACCATCACCATACACTTCACCGGCTTCGATGGTGATGTCGCCCAGGTGAATGCCAATGCGCAAGGGAATGTTGAGATTTTCGCGTGCCTCGCGCTGGAGTTCAATGGCACAATTGACAGCATCAAGGGCGGTATCAAAGCTGGACATTGATCCATCACCCATTTCTTTCAGTAATTCACCGCGGTGTTTCGCGACAAGGTCTTGCTGGACTTTTCGATTTGCCCTTACCAAAACCATGGCTTTTTCACGGTCTGAGCCCATCATGGCAGTGTAACCCACAATGTCAGTGAACATGATAGCCGCCAGTTTTCTAACGGTCGTTTTTGGTGTTGGCATGGTGATAAAGTTACGCAAATTGCCGTTGCACGAGTGATGGGCATGGGGTATTGATTTTGGGGTTAAACAGTCTGAACCCAACCGAGGGTGTAGTGCCGGATCAGTTGCGGGGTGTAGCTTTGATCATCAACACCTGCTGACCTGTTTTTTGGGAGGTCAAAAGCATGAAGTCTTCCTTCACGTCGGTGCTACTGATGCTGCAAAGATCTCCATTCGCTACATCGGTGCCATTGCGCCATTCAGCGCCGTCCGGAATATTTTCAGGCGTGATGAATTGGCCGCTGAATCGTTCTTCACCCAATCCTCTCTCGCGCCGATCGATGGTAATCTCAATTTCACCACTTTCTCGATCTACATACCCAGAGACCGGATTCTTATCAGCGTTGTTATGTACGCCGGAACTTCCACAAACAACAAATTCACGACTACCTATGAGATCGATTTTGCCAGCCGCCACGTCCATCTCATCTATACCTGGGCGATAAGGTCGAAGCACACTGGATTCATTGTCATTTTCGTCTCGTTCGGGTACGAACCAGATGCAATAGCCTCGCTCATAGGGTGTTATCCAGGCATTTTCAATGTTGATCGGTGGTGGTACCGCGGCACCCGGGATAATGATAATGGGTGCTGGTGGAACGATAAAATTATCACTGAAGAAGAAAAATTCGTCATTGCGAATAGGGAGTGTATTGACTAAGATCACATCCGAGGAGCAATCAGGATCATCTACGTACAAAGCAGGAGTGCTCACCATCGACATCGACTCTGGTATGTCAACGATGACACCGCCCAACTCGGGAGTAAAGTTAGCATCTAACTTCACGCGATTCGGAAACCCTTTGATGGGGTCGTCCATGAAAACTTCCCGGTCCTTAACAAAACTTGCCGGTTGAGAGCGCAAGAGGACTTGATTATCTCGTCCGGCCTTAATGGCCATGCCCGAGGCGATGTTTATGTTCTGCGTACTTGCAGAATTACAATCCGGATTGCAGCCTTGTCCGATCAAAAAGACCAACGCAAGCGCTAGTGATGTCAGGGTCGTATATCTGGTCGTCATAATTCTTAGTATTGTGCTTAATAGGGTTGTATCAAATATTTTGTCGCAATTGTAGCATCACACGATTAATTCTCTTCTCCAGGGATCGAAGGTTTTCAGTGATGTCACCATGCGCTAGGTTTGCAATTTTTTGAGCTTTTTTCGGTTTCTGTTTATGGAGTTCAACATTGATATTTCGGATGGTTGTAAGCATCTGATTTTGATGAATCGAGTTTACCAAGTATTCAAACACGTCTTCCACATCGTTGGCCAGCACTTTGTTTTCCCAGTACCTCGTCACGCCCTCAATGTATGACATTCTACCATTATCAAATTCTGACCATAACTTATTATAGGATCGGATGTCCTTGTCAAAGTTTTGATAGCCAGCAGGTGAACTGAAGTAGGTTTGAATGAAGGGTAAATGATCTCTGATATCTTTTGCCTTACGCAAGTAAGCTAACAGATTTGAAGTAATATTCTTATAGTATTCATTTTGCCGCAAGTATTTTTCTTCCATAGCTTGCTCTAGGTCCATGGTCAATTGATCAACTTGGCCTTCCAAACTGCTCACTTGTTCCTTCAGTTTTGAGATTTCTTCTTGCTGTGCATCGCTAAGAGATTCAAACTCAGCGATCCTACCTTCAAGAATCTTTCGGTTCGCTTCGTAGTGAAGTATGGTGTCTAGTAAGGTACTATTCAGGGCGTTGAGCTGTCTGGTCGTAAGTGCATTTTTAGATTTTAAACCCGCTATTCTCTTTTCAAGATTTTCAACCCGTTTCTTAAAAGCGGGGCTTTCAGATTCCATGTTCACCACTAAAAATTCGATGTACATCTCTTCTCGGGTTGGATCAAGCGCAATAGCACCATCAACCGGTTTGAGCATTTTGTGTTCATCTGATAAAAGAGAGATGGAAATGACCGGGTCCACTTCATTTCGTACAGGGTATACGAAGTCGAAGTTACCTTTAGTGTCTGTCTTGACCTGACCTACATCGGAGATTTCTAGCATAGCATTTGGAAGGGCATGAATTTCCTGTGCTACTTTTTCACTGATGGTCAAATGAACATCAATGGCATCCAGAACTTGGGCCTGAATTAAATTTCCAAGGAGCATTAGAACGAAAACCGTGGTATACTTCAATTGCATGGTAAAATAGTTGATCTTACTTTCAGATTTAATAGTGCGATGAATGCATAAGTATGAAACGGTAATTTCACAAATAAAGGTCCATAATTTTTGACAAAATGTTACCGTCTTGGGATAAGACTAATTCTTTTTGCGCTTTCGAGATAAACTAGGTGCATCGACGTCATACTCAAAGGGATCCATTTCCTCAAAGTCTTCGTAATTTTCCTCCTCCTGCTGAAACTCGTTGAAGTTATCATTTGCCTCGTAGCTATTATAAAGGTCTCCTTCTAGAATTTCGATCTCAAACCAATCTCTAAATCGATAGGGCTCAACCAAGTATGAATTCAAATGCTCCTCTTTAACCCTACGCGCTTCATAATTTGATCGCACGATGAACTCCGTAAAGTCTTTGGCGAGTTTGATCAGCCCAAAGATGGCCGCTAAGGGAACGGCGGCATACATATCGCTACCCGTTACTTCAGCGACAACACGTTCGAAATCTTGTGAGTAGCTATCTTTCAAGTCGCGCAATTTATATTGTAGAGAATTTGCATACATTTCCCGATTGGTACGAATCAACTTGAGCTTTTTCTTGTCCATGAAATCGCGCTTCATCTCGATGAGGAAGCGGTTGAAGTCTTCAGCTACCCGTGTATATCCACGCTTTACTTTCGCTACATCGGCAGGGGGTATTTGAGTTGCTTGTGCCTTAAAAGTTGCCGCCAGACTTTCTGCCTCCAGCTTTAGAGATTTGTACTCTTTCATAAAGTCGGTCTGTAGAAAACCGTAGAGGGCCTTATCTAGTTTCACATGTGCCATGCCAACGACGGCTTGCTCGTCACGATCCACCATAACACCTCTGATCTGATCTAACCTTCTTTCGAATGTCAGATCATTGCGATCTTCTGTGTTGATGATCTTTTGGTTTTTTTGCTCTCGCAATTGTTCAATTTGCTCACGGATATCCAATCGCTCTTCTTCATCAAAGGCATCAGCCATTCTACCTTCCAGGTATCGGATTTTGTCATCCTCGAATGACTGAGCTGACAAACTAAGTGAGGTTAAAACTAGGCATAGGGCAGCCAGGCCAATATACATTGCGCTTTTCATCACGTTAATATTTTAGGTTAAATCTTATTGGGTGAGGCGCTGTGACAGTTCTTGCGCTTCCTCCATATAAGAGTGGTTTGAAGTAGTTAAAATGTCCTGCAGTTTGGCATCACAATTTTTATTGGTGGCAAGACAGCTCAATAATCCATACCACTGAGCATCTTCGGTATACCTTAGATCCTGACCGGCAGCAGCCAGTTCAAACTTGTTTTCCGCTTGATCGTATTGCTCCGTTAAGAAATAGGCATGGCCCAGAAAATAATGAGCTGCAATTTCATGACCAGATCCCACCTCGACTTTCTCCAGTTGGACAATTGCATCTTCGTATTGCTGTGCCTCAAGGGCTGCTATTCCGTCTGACAGGGCCGTTGGTTCATTTGACCCACGTATGGTGAATGCCGGGGTATCATAGTTGTCCATAGCTAATTGAAGTGGTGAACTTGTCTTTGATGGCAAGAACATAAAGAAAGCACCGATGAGTACCAGGACGCTCGCCGCAATGGCCAAAGTGAAAGATCTTCTCCTCCGACTAGCCAGGGAGACCACTTTGGTGCTCTGTTGCTCCATGGTCCTAAGTTCGGCTCGCAAGTTCTCTGCGATCAAGAAGTCTAGCGCCTGATGGGCGGTTTCGCGGCGTTGGAATTCGGCCTGAAGTTCTTCGTTTTGGCGAAGTTGACTTTCAAAATCAGATCTTTCAGTGTCGTCCATCTCGAAGCTGAGATATTTCTCGATTAGATCTATATTATTCTGATTACTCATCTTAATTAGTTTTTAAGGCGTTCCTCAAACCCGACTCTTCATCGATGATTTTGAGTAACTTTTGATAGCAATTGTAGCGCTGTCGGCGAGCGATGCCCGCGTTGCCAAGCCCTACTTTCTCGGCTATTTCCTCCATGCTGTATGATAGTTTCCACAATTCCAGAATCTGCTTGCATTTATCACCAATACGGTTCAACAGCTGATTTATGATATTTTTTTGTTCGTCAGCCAGAGACAAAGTCTCGGGTGTGTCATTTTGAATTTGATCCAGTTCGCTTTCATTTTCGGTATATACCATGCGTTTGTTTCGCTTGAGCTTATTCAGCCATAAGAACCGACAGATGGAGTAGAGATATGCATTTAAATCACCTTCTCCTCGAAATTTATTCTTACGTATGTTATCATCCAGGGCAATGATGCCTTCGTGGAAAATGTCAATGCCATCTTCCCTACTCCCACTATTTTTCTTTACGTAAGCCACGATCTGATTTTTCAATTTTGCATCGCGGTAAATCTCCGCGATTGCCTTTTGTCTTTTTACGCCGCCATGTTTGATGCCTTCATAAATCGAAGACGTGTTTAACATGTCATTCATATTGCTGTGTATTAGTGATCTGAAATGTCCTTTCTAAATTTGAAAAAATTGATTTCCGGATGTGCTCCCATTGACACCTTATTATATACAGTGCTGAGGAGGCCCTAATTTAGGAAGATTAGACCGGCCACAAATGCAAATCTAACGAATGAGTGCGTAGTGGCAATCAGCAACTGAGCTAGCACTTGACCTCCAAGACCACTTAATGTTTCACCGATGCTGGCCAGGGACATGTTAAAATTGTTTCAGACATCGCCGGCTATTGGCCATTCTAGTAAAAAACCTCACTAACATAAGTGTCTGATTATCTGAACCATAGAGGCAGATAAATGATGAGACGCACCTGCAAAACGTTAAGAAAATGTTAAGAAATATGGGAATTAGGACAAATCGGTGATTCGAATTGACAGTAAGGCGTAACAATTAATTCGAAAAAATTTAGAAAATCAAAATTCCTAAAATTCTATAATCATGAAAAAAATAATCTTTTTATCAACTCTGTTTATGGCCCTCTTCAGCATGTCTTCTTTTGCTGTGGCGGACGCCGACGGTCATTGCAAGTGGGAGTGTTATTTTAAGTATCCAACTAAAAAGAACTACAACTACGGAGAAAAAGTGAAGGTTAGAGTGGAGCCTAAGTACGGTTACGGTGACATCACTTATTGCAAGCTATATGTCGATGGACATTTTGTAAGAAAAGAATCAAAGTATCCTTATGAATGGTACAATGATCACGCTTTGAAGAGCCTTAAACCAGGAAAGCATCGAATTGAATGCAGAATTTACACTAGGTGTGGATTTTATAAGACCATCGACCGATGGATTTATGTTGGCGAAGGTCACGATGGCGGCGGACATGAAGAGACCTGCCACTTTAACAGCCCGTTTGACTTAGGATGGTGTGGAAAATACAAGCAAGGATACAAAGTGTGTGTATACAAGGACGGACACAAGAAGTACATCCGAGTTTACCACTGCCACAGCCGCAAAATCAAGTGGTTCGATTGCTATGGAAACATCATCTGCTACAACGATAACCACCACATCCCACGAAAATGCTTCAAAGTGAAGTGCTATGATTACTGTGACTACACTGGAGGTGGAAATGATGACAACCACAAGTGCCAGTACGACGGAAAGATTTACTGCAAGACGCAGTACAAGCACCACTGGGGATACTACCTCTACGTAGAATTTAAGCCCTACAAGAAGTATGACATCAAGTATGTCGACCTTTACCTGGGAAATAAGAAGTTGAAGAGAGAAAGCAGCTACCCATTCGATTGGTCTCCATCAAAAGGTGTATATGGGTTGAAAGGACTGAAGAAAGGTCATAAGTATCAACTAAAGTGCCGAGTGTATACGAAGTGTGGCCACTCTCACTGGGTGACAAAATGGATCACGATAGGTCATGCCTCTTAACCATCATCTATATATAACGGCTAACTGTTAAAAGCTGGACCTCCCGAAAGCATTGAGACTTCTCGGGAGGTTTTTTTGTCACAAACTTTTGATAACAACGTATTTTTAGAAGTATCATCAAAGATTCACCAAGTCAAAAGCCATCAACGATGCAAAAATATCTACTCAGCATACTCTTGATCACTGGACTTTCACTAAGCGTTTCGGCCCAGAAAAAATATCCGATGGGACTGGTGCTGGATGATGAAGAATATCTTTCCATCGCGCATGTATCACCAAACATCCAAGTGGAGTCTGGTCAAAAATCAATTCCTAGAACCATGGATCTGACACCTTTCGCACCGGAGGTGCGCAACCAAGGAGATATTTCTTCTTGTGTAGGGTGGTCTGCCGGTTATGCAGCGATGACGATCGAGCGAGCGATTAAACATGGCTGGACAAAAAAGAAGGAAATCACTGAGAATGCCAATTCAGCATTATTTGTCTACAATCAGTTGGCCGACGGTGATTGTCAGGGTGTACGAATGCCCAGGGCGCTACAATTGATGCAGCAGCAGGGTAATTGTCTGGCTCGTGAATATGATTTTGATATCAACGATTGCGGTAAATCAGTTCCTCCCGAATTGATTTCACGAGCAAAAGCCTTCCGGATCGAAGAATATATCCGTCTATTTGATCCCAAAGAGCAGGCAGCCGAGAAGGTGCGAAATGTGAAATTGGTACTCGCACAAAACAAGCCCGTGGTGGTAGGGATGAAAGTACTTAATAACTTTTATGATATTGAGGAGGGTGACAGAAGTTGGTTTCCGACCATAGGGGATGTCACCTACGCGGGTGGTCATGCCATGGTGGTGGTAGGCTACGACGATAATCGGTTTGATCGAGGAGAGAGTTCGGATTCACCGACAATGCGAGGTGCCTTTAAACTTATGAATAGCTGGGGTAAAAATTGGGGCCAGCAAGGCTTTATTTGGATCCGATATGCACACTTTGGAGCCTACTGTCGACATGCCTATGCGCTCATGTTAGCGGGTGGCAAAGAAATAGATTTTTCAATCGACATGACGCCCGAGGAAGATGGCAGCAACCAGCCACTGAAAGAATTTTCTGGTGGTTTTGAATTTAACCTTTACTCTGGTCAGTGGTTTGAAGGTAAACCTTACTTTCGACCCCAACCGGTTGAACTCTTAGGCAATAAGTACCACGTCAAAAACCGGGAGGTTGGTGATCAATTTCAAATGGTTGTCAAGAGCAATTTTGATCGAGGCTACATCTACGTGTTTAGCGTCGACCCCACTGGAAAACCTGAGATACATTTTCCAAGATCGAAAGATTACAACCCCAAATTTGCCGATGAGAATGAGTCTGCACTGGTTATCAATGGAGGTTCAAAACTTACCATTCCAACCCTGGAAACCGCACTTACCATCTCCAAGTCCGGTACCGATCAATTGGTTGTACTCTTTTCGGAATCGAAGATAAAGGCTCGTTATATACAGCAACTTAGTAAGACTCTTGCCGATGGACGCACGGACATTGCCGAAGCACTGCCTCGAATCATCAAAAAACATATGATTCCATTTGCAGATATTACCTATCAAAAGAATGAGATGGGTTTCAACGTAAGTACACGGAGTCAGGGAAAAATCATCCCAATTATCCTCGAAGTCACGGCAAACTAACCAATCCTGGTCGCCTAGGTTCCTAAAAACTGACGGTAGATTGATCTGACTTCTTTGTTGGTTTCCGTAGCGATAATTTCCTCTACGAACCCCTTAAGAATTTGCCCGTGTTCACTATTTCTCTTTTCCTGGGCAAGTCGTGAGATGATCATCCTGGTCGCCGCGATTCTGGTATAAGGAGAAGTTGTTTGATCCAAGGCAACGGATTTGGCAGAACGCAACCAATCTTGTTGACCGTCTAGATCTATTTCGCTTAGTAGAGTTTCAAAATTTTGGTAAAAATCCAATGCCGGCAAACCGGAAACGGACCTCATATGTTTGGCAAAATAGCTCATGTGGGTGGTGTCTTTACTGGGCCCGTAAATAGAAGATATCGCTGCCACAATTTCCGGATGATCGTCTTCTTTCAAAGACGCAATCTTCTCCTGGCACATCGTTGGGTCTAAATCGTTCAAGGTGCGGATCGAGGCGCCCACCACTACATAGGCATCAGTCATATTGATTCCCTTTGCTACCACATCTTTGTAGGTCGCATCCTGGAGCGAGCCAAGGGCATAGATCGCTTCGGCGCGCACCTGACTGTTTTTATCAGAAGCTGCCATATCCGCTAATTTTTCATGAAGATCTGAGCGCTTTTCCCAATTGATGCTGGTCAATGCTTGCCGTCTCACCGACCAGAATGGATCAGATAAAGCGGTTTCTACCAACTTGATACTCTTTTCATCTGAAGCGCCTGCCAGTTTTCCAATAGCCTCCAACCTTAACTCCAGGGCAGCTTGAAAATCATACATCCAACGATATTCTTCGGTACTGTAGTCGCAATTGATGATGGCAAGTTGAATTCTCTCTGGATCCAGTACAACCAGCGCAGGGGCTTCCGCCAAATCAAAATCCATGGTCTGAGACCTCTGGTTGAGTACCACGGGGACTTGCTCACTGGTTCCGTCCTGATAATAGATCTTAAGCGACGTTGGAATTTCAAAGATCGAAGGGCTGATGCTGGGATCTTGTGTCTGCTCGACGCTGACCTGCAGCGTCTTTGTTGAATCTGCCCAGGAGTAGTCCATCTCGATCACTGGATGACCTGCTGCGAGATACCACTGATTAAAGAACCAATTGAGATCTTCACCCACCACATCTTCAAAAGCCATCCGCAGTTCATCGACCTCAACAGCAGAAAGGGCGTTTTTTTCCAAATAGTGCTTCAAGCCGGCAAAAAAGGCCTCGTCACCTAAGTAATGCCGCAGCATATGCAATACCAAACCACCCTTGTTGTAGCTGTGTTGGTCAAACATATCCTCCTTGTCGGCATATTGGAAGTGAATCAGTGGATGGGCATTATTACTGGCCTGAAAGAGATAGCCTTGAATTTCCTGAATGCGATGATTGGCAGCTCGATCTAAACCGTATTTGTGCTCAAACCATAGATATTCTGCATAGTTTGCAAACCCCTCATTTAAAGTCAAATTTGACCAACTCTCACAGGTGACATAGTCGCCAAACCAGTGGTGAAACATTTCGTGAGCCACGATGTAATCGTTGTCATCATCAATGAGCGATCGCTTGTCTTTTTGAACGAAATCTCCAAAAATGACAGCGGTTGTGTTTTCCATGGCACCAGACACGTAGTCCCTCACGATGACCTGCGAATATTTATTCCACGGGTAGTCAATACCGACCAAATCGGAAAAATAAGTCAGCATTTCTGGTGTGTGAGCGAATATTTCCCTCGCATCATCTTCATACTCAGCCTCCACGTAGTAATCTACTCTTTTTCCCTTCCAAGTATCAGAAACCACAGCAAACTCTCCGACAGCGATCATGAATAAGTAAGGAGCGTGCGGCGTATCTAACTTCCAGTGGTCACTCCTCGTACCATCGGGATTGTTTGTGCTTGCGACAAGTGCCCCATTAGACAGG
This sequence comes from Saprospiraceae bacterium, assembly GCA_965223215.1. Lineage (GTDB taxonomy): Bacteria > Bacteroidota > Bacteroidia > Chitinophagales > Saprospiraceae > JABDMH01. The sequence continues at coordinate 4,695,529 of CBDCVZ010000010.1, forward strand.
GTTTTGAAGCGATCTTCAACGGTTAAGATGACTTCTTGCGTACACCTTTCATTGGGCTGATCCACCGTTGGAAACCAACGAGAATTAAAATCTGTCTCACCCTGGGTCCAGATTTGTTGAGGTTTACCGGCTTCCTCCCCTTTTGGATTGATAAAAAACAACCCTTTGTCTGAAGTGATGGCTGCGCTACCACTCTCACCTTCGCTTGGATGGGCAGTGTAATTGATAAAGATTTCTAAGACTTCATCTTTGAGATACTCACGGTCCAAAGCTATAGTGAGTTGTCGACCGTCATAGGTATGTTCCAATTCATCATGGTTGTTCGAGAGTTTAACTTCGTGAATTTCAAAACCTTTCGCATCAAGGCTTATCGATTCTATGGGAGCGAAGTAGGGTGTAAGTTTTAAGGTGGCTTTTCCCAAAACAGCTTCGGCACTCCAGTCAAATTGCAGATCTAGTTTCGTATGGAGTAAATCGACCTTAAGAGGTTGTGTTGCCCGGTAGACCGGTAGTTCGTTAGGTATGGCTGGCTCCGTCTCCACAAGGGGTTCTGAAGGTGTAACCACCAAAGTGTCGAGATTTCGAACTTCTGTCTCCGGACCCGCGGGGTTGGTTGTAGGTGTTTGCACAGTAGCCTGTTTGGGTCCGCCACAACTCACTAGCGAAATTAATAGGGCAATTAAGGCAGCAGAGAAAAACCATCTGCGTAGAGAGAATGACTGCTTCATAGATCTTAAAGAGAGTTTGTCCTTTTTCAAATAATCTTTACAATGCAGCCAACGTCAAACCGACAGTGCATATTCCCTTAAGGCGTCATTGAGCGAAACTTTTTTGTTGGTACTTTCCTTCCTTTGGCCGATGATCAGTGCACAAGAAACCTGATAGTCTCCTGCGGGGAATGACTTTTGGTAAGAACCGGGAATGACCACACTCCTCGGTGGCACTTCACCTTTATACGTTACAGGCTCGGATCCAGTTACATCAATGATATGGGTGGATTGAGTCAAAACGACATTGGCTCCGAGTACAGCCTCGGCACCTACCCGAACCCCCTCCACAACGATACATCTCGACCCAATAAAACAATTGTCTTCAATGATGGTCGGTGTTGCTTGCAGGGGCTCAAGAACACCACCAATTCCAACTCCGCCACTCAGGTGCACATTGCGGCCAATTTGAGCACAAGATCCCACCGTGGCCCAGGTGTCGACCATGGTGCCGGAGCCTACCCATGCACCAATGTTGACAAAACTCGGCATCATGATGACCCCCTTCTCTAAAAAAGAGCCATATCGTGCAATGGCATGGGGCACTACCCGTACGCCGAGTTGCTCATATCCATGCTTCAAAGGTATCTTATCATGAAACTCAAATGGGTCGACTTTGATGGTCTCCATGGTTTGAATAGGAAAATATAATACGACCCCCTTTTTCACCCACTGATTCACTTTCCATCCACCATCTGAAGGTTCTGCCACTCTGATTTCACCTGCATCCAACAGCGCGAGCACTTTTTGAATGGCCATCTTAACTTCAGGATCTTGCACCAGGCTCCGATCGTCCCAAGCACGTTCTATGGTATTTTGAAGTTGTTCCAACATTATTTTTTTATCAGGATGTAATTATAGCAAAAATCTCCACGCAAAAACTTGACCCATAATTCCCACTAAAAAACCACCGTAGAATTGAGCAGAATGGTGCGCCCCGAGCAACACTCGAGCCACTCCGACCACCCCAGCTAGCAGGATGATGGCAATCAATAGCACCACCAATTGGAGCACAAAACCACCAAAGTAAATCCACTGATATTTAAATTGATCAAGCAATAAAAAGAGAAAGAAAGCGAGACCCCCAAGGCCCACAGCATGCAAGCTGATTTTGTCAAAAACATTCACCATAAATGCCAGGCTAAGCGAGATGACACTACCCAAACAAAATAGAGAGAATGGGTCTGGGACATCTGGATTATTGCGCACGTTGACATACATCCAGGTATAAAAGACAATGGTTGCAATCAGGGGTCCAATGCGTTCTTGTCGCGTCTCTAGCTCCAATCCATTGATGAAGCCAAGCAGACGCATGACAAGAATAGTTATAATAGGAAATAGCGCGGTGTAGACAAAGGTCAATACGAGCAAAGGCAATTCACCCGTCACATCCGTCACTCCAAATGAATGCGGGTCGGTGGCTATTAGAATCCATAGGCCGTAGGTCAGTACGAAGAGTGGATGCGATGCATAAGATAAGATCGAAGCGACAGACTTCATGGGTCGAGCGGCGGAAAATATCGCGCGAAGTTAAACCTTGGTAATGACTAATTCAACTCGTCGATTCTTTGCCCTAAGGGCTTCAGTCTTGTTATTGTTTAACGGTCTATTGGCACCATAACCTCTGGTCTTAATCCGGTATGATTGGATACCGGTCTTAACCAGATAACGCTTGACAGCGGTTGCTCTTTTCCGTGACAACTCAACCAAGGCCCATTCATCACCGATGTTGTCTGTGTGTCCATCGACGCGAATTTGCAGCGATGGATGTGCCCGTAATACTTCACCAATGCGGTCTAGCTCTGTGAAGGATGCCGATAAAATTTTGTCCTTACCACGCATGAAAAAAATGGGATCAAGCGAAAGCTTGCTATCAATGCGTAAGGGGTCTAAGGGCACTTTAATGGTCGTCCCGTGCGGATGGGTTTTGGCCAGTTGAACCATATCGACTTTCATTTCCTTCGCAACAAAACCGGGCTTCTTCGGATTAAACACAAGTATCTGGGCACTATCGTTTTTGATGGTCAAACCCTCTTTACCGATCTCAGTTTGCACTAATTTGCCTCCAACCGGCCCATAGGTGAGTTCGGCGCTAATGGATTCTGACGTGTGGGCATCAATCACATGACATCGGATTATTGAAGTCGCATCAGCTGATATTTCCTCGTTTTTGGCTTTTCTCTTCGGTGTGAATTTCGGGTTGCTAAATTTCACTCGAAAGATATCGCTAGATCCCTCCCTTGTACTACTGAAGTATAGATAGCCAGTTCGTTTATTTAAAAATGGCTGGGCATCGTCTGCGTCGGAGTTGATCGGTGCGGGCAACTCCATCGGCTGAGACCAATTGGTCCAGCTATCGTCGAGGCGCTCTGAGTAGAAAATGTCCTGGCTTCCATTCTTGTTGGAGGAGAAAAACAAATGAGCCTTGTCATCACTTATGAAAGGTGTCAGTTCATCATTTTCGGTGTTGATCACAGTACCCATGTGCACCGGTGCACTCCACAGAGAAGTATGAACTCTAAAGGAGACATAGAGGTCATTTTGTCCTTTGGTGTCATGCCTGTTCATTGACAGGATCATCACCTCATTGTCCTTGCTTAGGGTTAAATTGACTCCAGGTTCAAGATTATAGTAGTCGTAAATAAAAAGTGGTTCCGGAAAACTCCAGTTGGCACCTTCTTTTTTGGCGAAGGAAAACCCTTTCAACATACTGCCATCCTTGTAAAACTGATTCACGATGACCACTGTGCTCGGATCAGTGGTTACGGCACAAACACTGTTGGGTAATGCGCTATTTAAGGGGTAGCTGGGATGTTCGATGCGATCAAATGGTTGATGCTCGGTGGCAGCAATCCAAATATCTTGATTGAATGACGACGCAATGGGATCAATTTGCTTTGTCTCACCTAAGCTCGTATAAATATCCTTCAGGGTACGATGGTAGTCAGCAAATGAGAGGGTTTTGAAATAGTCATCATCATTGACCTTCAAGGTCTTTTCAAATGCAGGATGACCAACGCGAGTAAAATACATAGTTTTACCATCAATGCTGATCACCGGATTTATTTCGTCGTAGACCGTGTTTATTTGCGGGTTTAGCTTCTCTAACACATATACGGGATCGGGGTTGGTAGAATTTATCCCGGTAAGAAACAATAGCGACGGAAGAAGGTAAAATGAAAACATCTATTTAGCTCACTGTGCCTCAAAGGTAAAAAAAAGGATAACTATCGAACGATCAACTACTTACATTTGTAAAATAGTTTTACTATGATCGTACAATGTGGAGAGGGTCAAATATTGTGCCACAAAAATAATAATTGCTGAGCAATGCCAGCGGAATTAATTGTATGATTTTTGAGTTGACATTTAACATAATTGATGGCTGTGGGAAATGTCATCATTGACTAAAATACCGTTTACTAGCTAATGGCAAATCTAAAGCATTCGTTGATCCTGGTATCCATCGGCGTGCTCCATGCCACAGGTCTTTGGGCTCAAACTGGGCCACTTCCAGAGAAGATCGAAATAGATGGAGAGGTTGTCACAGCCATCATCACCGATGAGGATACCCTTTATATTGCGGAGCTAGGTGATGTAAGCATCACATCTAAACGAAGTTTTGCGGATAAGAAGGAGCATGCACTCTATATGAGATATCGGCGTTATGCGAATAAAGTCTATCCCTACGCAGTTAAAGCCATTCGCATTTTTCGGGAATTAGAGGAAGTGACTGAAAACATGAAGCCCAGACAACAACGCAAGCACATCAGACGCTTACAGCGTGAACTCAAATCTGAGTTTGAAGAACCACTCAAAACGCTCACAAAAACTCAAGGGAGAATCTTAGTTCACATGATTGAGAATGAGTTATGCCAGCCCCTATATTTCTTGATCAAGGACTTGAAGGGAGGTATTACGGCACGATATTGGAATACTGCTGGCAAGCTTTATGGCTACAAACTTCGCAAGGGATATATCGTGGGTGAGGATCCAGTAATGGATATGGTATTGGATGATTTCAACATCACCCACTCCGACTAATTGGTATCTTTCGGGCTTGCGATTCATCCAAATATTCATGCATGATCTATCCTGAGACACCTCATCTTTACATCCGAACCCATGTTGAACCCAATAGCGTTTCATGGCGAAGCCCTTCAAATATTGCCCTGGTCAAATACTGGGGAAAACATGGCGACCAATTTCCACAAAACCCATCCTTAAGCTTTACACTAACTGAAGCCTATACAGAATCCACGGTTGCCTATCAGAAGAGACAAGATCCCTCGAGTGGCATTGAATTGACATTTTCACTGGATGGTCAACGCAACCAAATGTTTGAGGCAAGGCTGATCAAGTATTTCCAGAAGCTTTTGCCTTGGTTTCCCTTTCTAACACAACTAGACTTCGACATCAAGTCGACCAATTCGTTTCCTCATTCTGTTGGAATTGCATCTTCTGCCTCCGGAATGAGTGCCATCTCTTTGTGTCTGTGCACTATTGAACACCAATTATTTCAGACACTAGATGATGATCAAGATTTTCGGCAAAAGGCCTCCCATATTGCAAGATTAGGGTCGGGTAGTGCCTGTCGCTCCATCTATCGTGAGGTAGCACTGTGGGGTCAGACCGGACTAGTTAGTGGTGCATCAAACGAATATGCGATTCCGATTGAAGCAGGCATTGATCCAATTTTCCGTTCCTTCCACGATGCAATTTTGATAGTAGACCAGCGAGAAAAATCAGTCAGTAGCTCCACAGGCCATAGTTTGATGGAACAACATCCCTTTGCCCCCATTCGATATCAGGAAGCACGACGAAACCTGCACAAGATTCTCGATGCCATGCGAACCGGAGCTCTTGACGACTTTGGTCGCATTTGCGAAATGGAGGCAATGCAATTGCATGCTTTGATGATGTGTTCCAATCCTTCATACATGCTCCTTCATCCCAACTCAGTGAAAATCATGTCTTTGATCAGAGAATTTCGTCGCACTACTGGTCTTCCGGCCTATTTTACCTTGGATGCAGGCCCCAATATTCATCTGCTGTATCCGTCATCTTGTAAAGTAGACGTTGAAAACTTTATTGAAAACATCTTGGTTGAGTATTGTCATTCAGGAGCATGGATCGCCGATCGAGTTGGGCCAGGTCCATTACAAATGTAGGGCACATGAAATTACACCGTTATTGCGTTCTTAGCGCCTTAGTTTTTTTTGTGGCTTGCCAGGCTGCTCCAGCCCAGCCAGCCCTGGTTCAGAATCCGGAATTTGATCGCACCATCCGACAATATCTCGATTTTACGATACCAGTCATCACCTGCCAGGAACTCAAAGAAACCCAGGAGGATATCGTGCTTCTGGATGCTCGAGAAAGAGATGAATTTGAGGTTAGCCACATCACGGGTGCCAAGCACATCGGCTTTAAGAAATTCAATAGGGAGATACTGGATTCGATCCCAAAAAACTCTCACATCGTGGTGTACTGCTCGATAGGTTACCGCAGCGAGAAAATAGGTGAGAAACTGCAGGACCTGGGTTATCAAAATGTTTCTAACCTCTATGGAAGCATCTTTGAGTGGGTCAATCAAGGGCTACCTGTGGTGGATCCCAAGGGAAATCCCACCAACAAGATTCACACCTACAACAAATCCTGGAGCCGTTGGGTCGAAGGGGAGCAGGTCTCAAAAGAGTGGTAGGGCAGTGAAAGATAAAGGGCATCGTAAACTCGATACGACGCCCCTATTATCCGCTTCGATGGCTTTTTTCGTTAAAGACCTAATTTTACTTTCACTTTGTCAGTGACGTCAAAGGATTCATCCTTATACAGGAGAATGCCGGCACTATCGTCGATAATGTAGGTATAGCCCTCTTCCTTAGCTACTTCTGCAATCTTTTCGGTCATCTTATCCACAATCGGTTTGAGCAAACTGTTCTGTTTTTCGACCAATTGTGACTGCATCTCTTGCTCATATTGGGCAATTTTAGTCTCTTCTCCCTGCAATTTTTTTGCTTCTTCTTCCAACTGTTTCGGGGAGAGTTCACCCTGCTGTTCTTTCCGTTGCAGCTCCTGGTATTTCTTCTGAAATTCTTCCAACATCCCCTGGCCTTTTTTCTGTAATTGTTTTTGGAGGGCTTCTAAATTTGCGTTTGCCTGTTTCACATCAGGAATTTCTTGCATCAAAGCCACTCGATTGATATATCCGATTTTCACTTGAGCTTGTGTCAAGGTGCCAATACCCAGCAAGAGCACAGCAAGCATAAGGTACCTGCGTAATTGATTCATTTTCTTCTGTTTGATTTAAAAAATAGGAGCACAAAAATAGTTTTTTATGCGTATTTAGCGAATGGAGCACAACCTGGTCACGTGTGTAGCAAGCAATGCTCAATGTCTAACATTTTAGATGCCCAATTTGGCCTTGACCAAGTCGGTCACGTCGGAAGCCTCGTCTTTAAAAAGCAAGACTCCTGTGCCCTCGTCCATAATGTAGGTATATCCATTTTCCTTAGCTACCTCAGCTACTTTGGCACTTACATTGTCCAAGATCGGTTGCAATAATTCTTTCCGTTTCTCTTCCAGTTGCAATTGCATCTCCTGTTCTTGCTGACCAATTTTTGTCTGTTCTTGTTGCAGTTTTGCACCCTCTTCTTCCTCCTGCTTTGGAGAGAGTTCGCCACGTTGTTTTCGTTGGGTCAGTTCCTGATACTTTTGTTGAAAAGCTTGTGCCATGCCCTCAAGCTTCTTCTGCAGTTGTGCGCTAAGAGCCTCCAGGTTGGCATTTGCTTGTTTCACATCAGGAATCTCCTGAAGCAGCGTGGTTGAATTGAAATACCCAATTTTGACCTGGCTGTATCCCAAATTAGCAACGCCCATTAGTAAGATCGCAAGCACCAAGCTTTTGCGTAATTGATTCATTTTCTTACTTATTTAAAAAATTTTGAAAAATAGGTGTGTCATTTAATGATGTTCTACTTCAATGCTCGTAAGACATCGTCTGTTTTGTCATAGCGCTCATTGGTAAATAAGATGCCGCTACTACCACCTTTATCTAAGATAATATCGTACCCACGGTCATTAGCGTATTCTTGAATCGCGCCATAAACCTTCTCTTGTATGGGTGAGACAAGTGCTTGTCTCTTCTGAAACAGTTCTCCCTCTGGTCCAAACTTGGCCTTCTGCAAATCTCTAATTTCCTTCTCCTTGGCTATGATCTCGTCTTCTTTTTGACGTTTCATCTCATCACTAAGCAGTACCAACTCAGCTTGATATTTGTTATACATGCTTTTGACTTTATCCTGCTCAACTGAGATTTCTTGTTGCCATGTTTCGGCGATCTTGTCAAGCTCATTCTGAGCATTGGTATATTCAGTCATATTATCGAGTACATATGCTATATCCACAATGGCAATTTTTTGACTGTGCGCAAGGCTAAAAAGACCCAAACTGAAGAGGATTGAAAACCAGGTTGATTTGTTCATAGTACGTTTATTTTCAACTTATTAAATCACTTCAGAAACGATTTCAAAAGTACAATTTTATCCATACGTTTCATTTGAAAGACCCCAGATCGAGCTACAGAGTTACACAGTGGAAAATCGGCTATTTCAGTAGATTCGAGGTATTACAAACAATATCAATACCTTACGAATCATAAAAGAGTTTATTCGACCATTTCTTTAACGCCTGTTTAACGTAAAGCTTAACGAAATTAACTTGATTGACTCAACGCTTTCCCTTGCTCGCCACGTATCCAGATATCACGTTGAGGAAAAGGGATGGTAATTTTGTTTTCTGCAAAAGCTTGAGCTATTCCAAATCGCAACGAGCTTTTCAAGTCTTCAATGGTCATCAGATGAGAAGACCAAAAGAATAAATCGAAAACCAATGCACTATCACCAAAATCTTGAAATCGCACAAATGGCTTTGGCGACTTTAAGACGCGAGAATTATTGTCTGCCACTTCCAGTAGAATTTCTCGAATCTTATCAGGATCGGACCCATAGGCCACCCCGACCTGCACGGCAAAGCGAACACGTCGATTCTGATGTGTCCAGTTTATGACTTTACTTGATACAAGCTGAGAGTTTGGCACCATGATCATGGTTTCATCCGGCACCAACACCAGAGACGTTCGCAGGCCGATTTTGTAAACCTCACCCATTCTTCCCTCTACTTGCACAATATCATGAACGTTTACGGAACGATCCGATAAAAGAATAATCCCTGAAACAAGATCCCTAAAGACATCTTGCAAACCTAAGCCAACCCCGACCAGAAGAGCCGCTATACCACCCCATAAGACCGTTAACTCTAAACCGATGTTGTCAATCGTCACGAAAACCGCAATCACATAGATCACATAAGTGACCAATTGATTGATGGCAAATCTTCTTCCAGCATCAATGTCACTGCGTCGGTAGTAGGAATACAAAAGGAGTTGTGTGATGGCCCACGACAGTAACCGAGCAAGAAGAAAGATTAGAAAAACGATGAAAATGCTGGAAATGCGGACGATCAAAAATCGCTCGTTGATGGGTAGCCTGAAAAGCTCATAATTCAGATTGAAGACGCTAATTAGAATCACACCGGCCAGGGTGTACACCATGTACTTGACGGTTCGGCTGGCCACGGCTTCGCTGTTGTCAAAGTATGCCCTGCGAGCGGGTTCTTCATCTCGGCTGGTGTAGTACTTGTGGATCAGCACCTGTGAGGTCAGCCAATCCAAAATCCTTGCAATTTCGATAACAATAAAGGCGAGGAAAATGGAAGAAATTCGGATCTGATATGATTCAAGAGTATAAAGAATACGATCCAGAGCCAATGATTTGAGAAAGGTAATCGCCATCAGGCTCAAAAAAATTCTGCGCAGAATGCCTCTTATTTTTTTGCGCCACTCAGGTGGTATTTCCTCTTTTTCAAAGTATCGTGGCAGAATGCCATTGCTTGCGATTCTCCACAGGGCAATCAGCAATATGACAAATGCGATCAAACTAAGGACTTGTCGAACTGAGAAAGTCAGGTCTGCAACGGTAAATAGCGTTTGATCCAAGAGCATTAAAGATTATTACGCGAAGATAAGTGCATTCTTTGTCAATTGGGAAAATGTGATGGTGTCAGAAATGACTCCGAGCTAGATGCACAAGTTGTTTGGTCTCAAAAAAGGTAGAATCATACCATTCTTTTAGCCAGTAGCGGGTTGCCGTCCAGCCATGCAGTCCGTGCAACTCGGAGCTTAAATCACCACCTTTCAAGAGATAATAATCGGTCAACATGCCCCTTGAATTCAAGTTTCTAGTCCACTTAAGTAGCTGCTTGGTTTTTGCGACTGCCCGACTAACGATGAGATCCACTGGAAGATCTAACTTTTCAATGCGCGCGTGATGAGTAACTACGTTTTCTAGGCCTAAGGCGTCACTAATTTCTCGAACGGCTTTGATCTTTTTGCCGGTTGAATCTACCAAGTGAAATACTTGTTTAGGCCGAGCGATGGCCAAAGGGATACCTGGGAATCCCCCCCCTGTTCCCACATCCACAATGGAAAGGTGGTCTGCAGCGGGTAAGATCTTGAGAATTGCTAAACTATGCAGTACATGTCGTTCATACAGGTGTCCCATGTCCTTTCTTGAAATGAGATTTAGGTGTTCATTCCAATGCTGGTATTGTACGTCTAATTGATGCAGTTTCTCCAATTGATTGCCATCAAAAGGATGGAAGTTTTCCCTCAGAAAAAGATCCCAATCTTCTACTTCCATTTTGTTGGTGGTTTCTGTAGCATGAATAGAGTGATCAATGGATAATAGATCAGATAAAGTAGATCAACCAGTGGCAACCATAGTCCAAAATGAAAGGCAACATTATTGCCACCGGTCGTTTGGCGCACTCTCAAGGTGAGGTAAATAATTCTGATGATGTAGAGGCCAAAGCTCAACTTCAGATGACCCAAAAAGATTAGCCCAAAAAGAGAGAGGTGTAGAGTCCATGTTGATGTTGCAAAAAGAAATAGGAATAATTTGTCACCAAAGGCATATTCCCTGGATGTTGAAACATGTCGTCGCTTTTGCCTGAGCAAAGAGATCCATGTCTCCGGAGGGTGCGATAGCATCTGTGCCTGTGCATCCAATACAACCGCAGATTGATGCGTTTTGCCAAGCACATTAATCAACAGATCATCATCTCCACCAATGAGATGGTGGTTTTGATATGGTATCGACTCAATTTCGAGGATCTGCTTTGAATAAGCGACATTGCGTCCAACAGCCATAAAAGGAGCCTGTCTTAAAGCTCGTGCTGCAAACAACTGCAAAGTGACAAAATTCTCCCATCGGCTGAATGCATTCACCAGGCCTGCTTCTGGATAAAAAGGAGCTGCTCCCAATGCGATCGAAGCTTCTTTTTCAAGTGGTGTCACCATGGCCTTGATCCAATTTGAGGAAGTTGGTCTACAGTCTGCATCAGTGAAGAGATAAATATCACCAGACGAGTTGGCGATGCCTTCACGCAGTGCGGGTCGCTTCCCAGGTTTCTCATAAGGGACAAAGACAGTCTTTAGCCGAGCTTGTCCATGCGCAAGTTTCTGCAGAATTTCTGCCGAATTGTCTTGAGAGCCGTGATTTACTACCACCACCTCAAAGTTTGGATGCGTTTGGCTTAAAATGTGGGGCAAATTTAAAGTGAGTTGTTCTGCCTCGTTATGCGCGCAGATGATCACCGATACCATCTGATGAAAATCTTGACAGACCTCGACCTCTCTTTCCTTCACAATGGCAAAGTCTATTACCCAAAATGCAAACTGCATAATTGTTGTGGTAATAGCTAAACCGATAAGTAATGTTGTGATCACGACTTCAACAATACACCATTAATCTTATTTTTCTGCGATAAACTGAGCGCATTAGACAATTATTTGAACCAGGATTCCATATGCGGACATCGATCTGCCTGATTCTGATCGTATTGGCATGCCGATCTGATGCTCAGATGCTGCAAGTCAACGGAAGGGATGTATTTATCAATGGTATGAACTTACCCTGGCGATTCTTTGGAAAAGATTTTGGGGGTATAGCCAGAGAGCGTTATGATGGACAATATTTTGAAAATACGTTTGCACAACTGAAGGAGTACGGAGTCAATTGTGTTCGGATCTGGCTTCATTGTGATGGACGTTTCTCACCGACATTTGACCGAAATGGACTGGTCGATGGTTTGCCGAGAACTTTCATTGAAGACTTTCTAGATTTCCTGGCGCGTGCTGAGCGCCATGAACTTTTGGTAATTCCAGTGTTATGGACCTTTGAATTGGCCGATCGAAAGAGTCGTGGAGATTTAATCAATTCGCTTGAGAAACAAGACAGTTACATTGAAAATGCGCTCGTTCCGCTCCTTAAGGCCACTCAAGAGCACTGCAATATCCTGGCTTGGGAGATCATGAATGAACCAGAGTGGGCCATGGATATTCCCTTTGGCGGCACTACAGAAAACACTTATGATGCACGGGCGATGCAACAATTTATCGGACGGCAGGCCAATGCTATTCACGAACACAGCAATCATCGAGTAACGGTTGGCTCAGCGGGACTTAGATTCATCACAAATCTGCATTTCCGAAGTCATAACTACTGGCACGATACCGAGTTGCAGGCTCAAAACATTGATTGTAGTGGGGCCTATCTCGATTTCTATTCAGTACATTATTACAAATGGTCTTTAGAACCCTTATCGCCATTTAAGCAGACCTGTGCCGAGTTGAGTCTTGATAAGCCGGTCATTGTTGGTGAATTTGGGCCATCAAAAAAGAAAAGTACGCTCGAGCTGTTAGAGGCTGCTCATGCAAATGGCTATGCGGGTACTATGCCTTGGTCAATGAATGCCAATGATGGAATTGGATCATGGACCGATTACCGTGAGAGCCTTCAGAGGTTTTCACATGACCAAACCCATCTGATGCCTCAATTTCCTTTGTGTGTTACTAATGAATTGAGCCATTCTTTTATATCCTGCCTACTTTACCCAAATCCTACACAAACACAATTGAACGTACACAATCCCAATTCCGAATCAATGGTACGCATTGAACTGGTGTCACTAGTAGGTGGAGTCGTAAAGACCTGGCGGAATCTTTCTGGAGATCTGCTTAGCTTTGACGTGGCCGACTGTCCGTCAGGCAGCTACCTGGCCCGAATTTACTCTACAGAGGTTGATGGAACTGAGCGGCAAAGGAGCCGTCAGAAAATCATGATTGCTCGTTGATGAGTTGCATTGGATCAATGCCGTAAAAAGATGCCATCAGTTCGTAACTTTCTGGGGCATACATTTTATATCGAACTGGGAAAATGAAAAAATAAGTTGTGGCAACCGCTTCCCAATGAATATAAGGTTCAGGTAATCCGATGTATTTTACAATGACCTCATTGTTAAATCCACTGATGTCGGCAAAGGTTTCTAGATTCACTTTGAATTCTGGTTTTTCATCAAGAAAGATCACTTTGGCCCATTCATACATTGCGGTATTAAAAAATTCTTGGGGAGAACGAAACGCCTTCATAAAGTGATCTGCACAGAGTAGAATGACCTTGTCTTTCACGTAAAGCTCGGAAGCGTGTAGATACTTAGGATGCTGGGGTGTCGGAAAGGGGTGCGGGTAGATGACGATGTTTGAAAAAGCTGCGATTTTTTCGTGCCACTCAGGTCGAAATGCTGTCAATATATGGGCGTTGGCTGCTACCACCACTTTTAAATCCTCTGGTACTTTTTCGAATCCTTGCGCCATGAAACTTGCCGATTTCAAAAATGTTGAAGTATTTTCTTCGAAAGCGACTTTTTGCTGTGAATTCATCAAGCGATAGACGGGAAGATGATCTTCGATGAATCGAAGCATCCCCTTAGGAAGGCGAATGGGATATTTCGCGACATACCACCGATCAATTTCTGGATGCAGTACATAGATCACGGCGAGAGCCACGATGATCGGCACCATTAGGTACGAATATTCACGATAACCCATACCGTAACTGGCCAGCAGAACCAAACCGAGGAGAAGTACTAATGGTAGTACAATCCACTTTGAAAGAATCATTTGCATCCCTTGCTAACGTTCAAAATAAGTCACAAATTCTTTTGGCCGATGCAAAAAAGAAATCCTAAATTTGCAACCCTTAAAAAAGGGGTGAGGTACCTTAGCTCAGTTGGTAGAGCACAGGACTGAAAATCCTGGTGTCCCTGGTTCGATTCCTGGAGGTACCACATTTAGCAAAGGGTCAAGTAAAACTTTATTTGACCCTTATTCTTTTTTTAAGCTTCTTCCATGTCTTACTTTCCAACAGTCAAGGGCCATGCCAAATTGATTTTCACATAATGATTTTTTTATATATTTAGTTCTGAATATGCTCAGCACCGGATACCTTACCTCACCCTGTGGTCATTTAGAGATCACCGTTTCCAAGCATGGACTCAGATCCGTAAGATTCATCGATGAAATTCCTTCTCAAATAGAGACAGCACCCCGTGGCACTGAGCAGTACATCGATCAGCTCAAAGAATATTTTGAAGGTAAACGCAAGCAGTTTCAGTTGCCCATCGATTGGAATGACATGCCACCTTTCCATCGGGATGTCTTAAAAATGGTTTATACCATTCCATACGGTAAGACTCGAACCTACAAACAGATTGCTCAAGTGCTCGGTAACCCTGGGGCTGCACGGGCTGTAGGTCAAGCCAACGGTAAGAACAGAATAGCCATCGTGATCCCTTGCCACCGCGTGATTGGCACTAAGCGCGATTTGACGGGTTATGCCTTCGGAACAGAAATAAAAAGAAGCCTATTAGAACTTGAGGCCCCGGGCCACTATGCTGCCCAGTCACAATTATTTGAATTAGTTTAAGACGAAGGGGGCCACTAGATCGAAAGCGGGAATTTTCACGTGAAAAATACCCTCATCATCGATGCGGCGCATGATGTAGTGTCCACCCATTTTACCGAGTCCAGTCATCAACGGACTCCAAGAACTGTATTCATGCATCTGTCCTGGATGCAGTACGGGTTGTTTACCAATTACTCCGTCTCCTTGAACTTCCCTTTTGGATCCATTAGAATCGGTAATAACCCAATGCCTTCTGAGTAATTGTACGGTATGTTCACTCAGATTTTCAATGATGATGTGATAAGAGTATAAAAATTTGCCATCGAGTGGATTCGAGTGTTGTGGTTCATACCTAGGTTTGACGGAGATTTTAATTCCGTTTGTAATCAATGTTTGCATGATCACACTAAGTTATGTTAAAATAAATTCCTCGACCATAACTTCAGCCTCTTTTAAAGCTACCTCCAAGATGTCATTTAAGAGTACTTTGTCAAAACGATGTTCGAAAGTCAATTCCCGCTTCACCCGGGCAATTCTTTTTCGCAGTGAAGTTGGTGTTTCAGTTTGGCGCTTTTTTAACCGATCGATTAAAGTTTGGAGAGAAGGTGGCCGGATAAAAATGGCTAAACATTGACTACCAAAGTGCTCTTTAATGTCCAGGGCACCGTGAACATCGACATCGAAAATGATGTGTTTTTGATCGCCCCAGATGCGAGATATTTCAGAATGCAAGGTACCATAGTACAAACCTTGGTAAACT
The DNA here is from genome assembly GCA_965223215.1 of Saprospiraceae bacterium. Taxonomy (GTDB): domain Bacteria; phylum Bacteroidota; class Bacteroidia; order Chitinophagales; family Saprospiraceae; genus JABDMH01. Next base: position 4,710,915 of record CBDCVZ010000010.1, read on the forward strand.
TCCTCCCACTCGAGAAAGTCGCCTTCCGCAACACGTTTCATAAATGCATCCTTCGATAGAAAATAATAATCTTGGCCATCCATTTCACCACTTCGTTTTGAGCGGCTGGTGGCAGAGATCGAAAAAGAGAGCTGTTGCGGATAGGTAGCTAGTAAGTGTCTAACGATGGTCGTTTTGCCGGCTCCAGAAGGTGCGGTAAATAAAATCACCTTACCCGTAAATTCAGAATTCAAGGCGTCCATTTATACAATGTTAGCCAACTGTTCCTTGATTTTTTCCAGAGCATCTTTCATGAGTACCACAAATTTTTGTATTTCTGAAGAATATGCTTTGGCACCCAGAGTATTGATCTCTCGACCAATCTCTTGACTTATGAAGTTGAGCTTTCTGCCCTTTAATTGATCGGGGCTGACCAACTCTTGCAGAAAGTAATCACAATGTTGTTTAAGCCTCACTTTTTCTTCTGTGATGTCTATCTTTTCCAAATAAAAGAGCACCTCTTGTTCGAACCTGTTTTCATCGACATTTTCTCTTTTTAAATAATCTTCTAGATTGCTAGACATGCGTTGACGCACTTTCTGCACCCGATCTGACTCAAGTGGATCAATTTTACTAAGGTGCTCCAGAATCAATTTTATCTGCTTGGTTAAATCGGTGGCAATCGATGACCCCTCTTCCTCTCGGTGCGCTTGTAGTTTAGCGATGCATTGTGTTAATGCCCCCTGAATTATTTTCCACTCCTCGTCGGTCATTGTCTCTTCAGAGGTTGCGACTACATCCGGAAGTCTCAAGATCGAGGCGACCAGATCACCTTCGGAGATTTTTAGATCATTGACCAAGGTTTGAAGTTGCTGATGATATTGCTTGAAAGCGGCCTGATTGATCTGGTAGCTTTCGGCAACATCCGAATTTTCAAAATCGATGGTTACTTCAACCTTACCACGCAAAAGTTTTTCCTGCAGGTGTTTCCTGAGCCACAGTTCTTTTTCGTTAAAACTCGATGGAATTTTGACCCGGAGATCGATGAATTTGCTGTTTAAGGTTTTTATTTCGATGACCACTTGTTTGTCGCGCAGCGCAGCAGAAGATCGACCATAACTGGTCATAGATAAGAGCATAAAAGTATTTTTTTCAAAGATAATTATTGTGAGGCTTCAAGCGGATCAATTTACTATGGGCAGGCCTCAAGAGATGGCCGGTTGGATGTGGGCCGCTGCGCGCAAAATTCTGATTATCAAGGCACTGAAATCATCATTTCGTGCTCCTAGAGGTCAAAAAAGGACCCCCTTTGTTTTTTTTTATCAAATAAATTGCGAGATTTGCCACGCTTCAGAAAAACAGACAGATTTCTGTCATAACTAGCTATAAACCAAATCATAATGAGAAAAGCTGATTTAGTCACAGCCATTTCCGAAAAGACAGGAGTTCCGAAGGTAGATGTTCTGGTAACACTCGAATATTTCTTTACCGAAGTCAAGAATGGATTGGCCCAAGGCGAAAATGTATACATCCGTGGATTTGGTTCTTTTGTGATCAAGAAGAGAGCTAAAAAGATTGGAAGACACATTAAGAAGAACATCGCGATTGAAATCCCAGAACATTACATTCCATCTTTCAAGCCAGCGAAAATCTTCGTAGATCAGGTAAAAGAAAACGTCAGCAGTTTGCCTGAAGATCAATCAGAAGCTGAGAGCTGATGAGCCACGCTCAATGGGGGGTGGTCGCCGTGGCGGGTGCTTTGGTTATCCTTCTTTTTTTTGGATTTGATACCAAATCGGACAAACAGAATGAGATAATTAAATCCAATGAGTTAGCTGGCACGAAAATAGAGATCAGTAAAGTGATCGAGGCAGCAAAGGAAAGCCTTAATGCCCAAGATTTGAAAAGAATACAATTTTTGGAGTTGACCCTGGAAGCATCTGAACTGGGTAATGAGCAGCGAAGCGAAGCACTAAAGCAACTGTCTTCAGAATGGTTTCGATTGCGCAGACCACTGATTGCTGGGCACTATGCGGAAGCCGTCGCAGAATATGAACAAAATGGAAATGCCTGGGGAATAGCGGGTACCACCTATTTGTCAGGCATCAAGAGCAAAGATGTTCTAGTTAAGAACGGCTCATTTGCCGGAGCGATTAGATCCCTGGAAAATGCAATCAGCCTGGATCCCGATACGATCAGACATCGCGTTAATCTAGCCTTGGCCTATACCGAAAGTCCGCCAAAGAACAACCCGATGAAGGGGATCCAAATACTCTTATCCTTAAATGAACGTTATCCAGAGAATGTCGTTGTACTAAATACATTGGCAAGACTTGCCATTAGAACAGGGCAGTACGGAAAAGCAGTAGAAAGATTAGAGAAGGCCCTGACCATTGATTCAAAAAATATAACGGCGAATTGTCTCTTGGCAGATGCTTATGAGCAGAGTCGAGATGCACGTGCACCTGAGCAAAGAAATAAATGTGAATTGTTAACCACAAAAGAATAAAAAATGCCTTGCGGTAAAAAAAGAAAACGGCATAAGATTGCCACCCATAAACGGAAGAAGCGATTGCGCAAAAACCGACATAAGAAGAAAAATAAATAGTTTATTGTAAACGACCTTGGTTCAGTGGTAGATCAAAAGATTTGAACAATCCCAAGAAAGAAATTTGAACCCTGAAATTCCTGTGGCAGATGTATACTACATTGGCAAGTCTGTCACACAGTAGCTTTTGGATAAGCTTCCTATTCTTTTAGCATACCCTCCATACAACTGCTCCCCCGTTGTGTATCTATATCCACTGCTGTTCCCAGGGAACAAAGACTGATGTTTTGTGGAAAAGGAATTGATAATTAATTCCACCCCAACGGAGGTGGAAATTGCCATGTCGGAAGACTCACGGCTTGTGGAACTTCATCGACAGAAGACAAATTCAAAATTTACAGTAGGTGACATTTTCTTGGGGCGAATCAAGAAATTGATGCCTGGATTGAATGCAGCCTTCGTTGAAATTGGCCATCCGAAGGATGCATTTCTTCACTATACGGACCTCGGGCCAAAATTGCCATCCCTGCTGAAATTTACCAATATGGCGATTCACGGTGAGACGAAAAGCCATAGTCTTGAAAGGTTTGACCTAAGTCAGGAAATCATCAAGACCGGAAAAATTGATCAAGTACTCAACCGGCGTCATCCCATCTTGGTGCAGGTACTCAAAGAACCCATTTCTACCAAAGGTCCCAGATTAAGTTGCGAAATTACCCTTCCCGGCCGCTTCCTCGTATTAACCCCCTTCTCAAATGTAGTTTCGGTCTCAAAAAAAGTAACCTCAGCAGAAGAAAGACAAAGACTTCAGGTACTCATTGAAAGCATCAAGCCCAAAAACTTTGGCGTCATCGTAAGGACGGCCGCAGAGGGTAAGAAGGTAGCACATCTCCATGAAGAGATTCGGGATCTCGAAGAAAAATGGCGACGTATTCACCGACAGCTTCGCAATGCTAAAACGCCACTCAAACTACTGAGTGAATTGGATAAAACCTCGAGCCTGTTGCGCGATGTACTGACCGACGACTTCAATAATATTGTCGTCAACGATCGAGACATGTATGATTCCATCAAGAGTTACCTCAGTGCCAATGTGCCTGAGAAAGAGAAGATCGTTCACCTCCATCGTTCGAAGAGACCGTTGTTTGACGCCTATGGAGTAACTCGACAGATCAAATCATCATTTGGAAAGACCTATACACTGCCTAGTGGGGCCTATCTAGTCATTGAGCATACCGAAGCAATGCACGTGATCGATGTGAATAGCGGACCGAAGATGGCCAAGAAAAACCAAGATGAGGCAGTACTGAATGTCAATCTCGAATCGGCCCGCGAAATCTCACGGCAACTTCGACTCAGAGACATCGGAGGCTTGATCATCATTGACTTTATTGATATGCGGTCGGCAGATCACAAGAAGCTACTGGTTAAAAAGATGCGTGAATTCATGCAATACGATCGGGCGCAGCATACCGTGCTTTCTTTGAGTAGATTCGGCTTGATGCAGATCACGCGCCAAAGAGTGAGACCAGAGGTCATTATCGATACCGCTGAAGTTTGTCCGACTTGCCAAGGATCGGGTAAGATCAATGCCTCAATTCTAATTATTGACGACATCGAGCGCGATCTCGAATACATCATTCAAAATCGACCTAAAACCAAATTACAGCTTCATGTACATCCGTTCATTTTTGCTTTTCTGAAAAAGGGACTATTTAGTAAGCAAGTCACCTGGTATCGAAAGTACAATCGATGGGTAAAGCTCTTTGAAAAAAGCGATCTACATATTAATCAGTACCGATTTTTCGACGGAAGCAATGATGAAATAAGACTCAACTAATGCCGACGAAGAGGATTCTTTTCCCAATCTTAAATTGGGGATTGGGTCATGCTACACGCTCCTTATTCGTGATCAAGGTGCTGTTGGCCCGGGGGCATAAAGTCACGATTGCGTCGGATGGAATTGCCTTGGAGCTTTTACGAAAAGAACTGCCCCACAGCACCTTCCATCGTCTCCCTAGCTACGACATCACTTACCATCGAGGATTTGGAGCCATGCAAAAACTTGGCATGGCTACAAAAATTGCCCGTGCGGTCAAGCAGGAGCACAGAGTCGTGACAAAGTTAGTAGCCAATAAAGCCTACGACCTCATCATTTCTGACAACCGATATGGCGCATATCATTCGTCGGTGACCAGCATTTTAATCTCACACCAACTCAATTTGCCTTTGTCCGGAATTTTCAAATGGATTGGAAACTGGCAAGTAAAAAAGTATGTGCTACCTTTTAACCAATGCTGGATTCCAGACGATCCAAGGATCAATTTGAGTGGATCATTGAGTGATGGCTCCCATCTAAAGACGCCGTGCCAGTTCATAGGGATTTTAAGTCGTTTTCGCACTTTGTCGGTTCCACATCGATACGATCTGGCCGTTATCTTATCTGGTCCTGAATCCCAACGCGCTCAGTTACAAAGAGAACTTATTCCGAAAATAGCAGCGCTTAGGCGATCGGCCATCATCGTGCTGGGAACTTCTGAACAGGATCTAGAAGTTCCAAGACTCGAGAGCCACATGGAATGTCGCAAATTAATGGGTTCGGCAGAATTAAATCACACCTTATGTGCGGCTCGTGTAGTTGTATGTCGGTCTGGCTACAGCAGTCTGATGGACTTATCTGTACTGGGCAAACCGGCGATATTGATACCTACTTCAAACCAACCGGAGCAAGAATACTTGGCAGATCATCTTAATCATTTACCGCAGTTTGTAATCCAAAAGCAAGGCCACATCGACCTTTCGGCTGGGCTGCGCGATCTCGATTACTCGAAAAGCTGGACAGTAAATTTAGGTGGCGACCTATTGGCAAAGGCCTTAGATTCAATCGGAGTATGACAAAAATTCCTTAGCCATTATCCTTCTTGTTGAACTGTGACATGGTCCTATCGAGACCAATGGTGGCAAAGGAAAGAACCATCTCGGCGGCTCTTGTCATAATTTTCGGCAGCGCACTCTTTTCTTCAGAAGTCCATTTTCCCAACACGTAGTTTACTTGTTGGCCCTGGGCAAAATTTCGACCTATCCCAATCCTTAATCTCGGATAGTTAGATCCTTGCATCATATCCTGAATGCTTTGTAAGCCGTTGTGTCCACCGGCATTCCCTTTCTTTTGTAAGCGTACGGTGCCCAAGTCAAACTGAATTTCATCTACCACGATGAGCCAATGGTTGGGTTTGATGCCGAGTTTTTGCACCCAGTATCTTACAGCTTTTCCACTCAGATTCATGAAAGTTGAAGGTTTGAGAAGATAAATATGGCGACCCTTGTGCTTAAAAGTGCACAGATCTCCCAAATGCTCAGACTTATAAGTTGCTTTGAATTCTTGTGCCACCGAATCGACGACATCGAAACCGATGTTATGGCGAGTACCGTCATATTCAGCACCCATGTTTCCCAATCCGATAACTAAATATTTCATGGAAGGATCAATTTTTTCACGTCTCTTAAACCATCGATTAATCAAGGTCCAAAGTTCCATCATCGTCGCAATAATATTGCCGCAAAAATAAGAATCCGATTGACAGCCTTACTCGGGAGTGCTTCGTACCTAAATGCTATTTTTGAAGATGCTTCAAAATCGGATTTGGGATGGATGGGAATTGATAAGTAAACTTACCCTACGGCGTTTGTTCAATGTGATCAGGGTTTTTGTCAGCTACCAGGTGAGCAAGTCAATCAGGCAAAGCCGTCATGGGGGGTATCCCATTAGTTTTTCAATCGAGCCCACCACCGCGTGCAATCTCCGATGTCCCGAATGCCCCAGCGGCCTGAGAGCATTTACACGATCTACGGGCAACCTTAGAGCCGATTTCTTTCGTCGCACGCTAGATCAATTGGCGCCGGATTCGCTATGCCTCACTTTATATTTTCAAGGGGAGCCATTTCTCAACCCTGATTTTTTGGGGATGGTAGCTTACGCGCGAAGCAAGCAACTTTATACGATAACCTCCACCAATGGGCATTTTTTGGATGAGAAGATGGCCGAACAAACCGTTCGATCAGGATTGAGCAGATTGATTATTTCCATCGATGGCACCACCCAAGAAACCTATGCGGCCTATCGTAAAAATGGAGACCTACGTAAGGTCATCGAAGGCACAAAAAATCTTGTCGAGTGGAAACGTAAACTAAACAGTAAGACACCTCATGTCGTCTTTCAATTTTTGGTGGTTAAACCGAATGAGCATCAAATTCCTGAGGTGAAATCGCTGGCTCAGAAATTGGGAGTCGATGAAGTTAAGTTAAAGACCGCCCAGATATACGAATATCAGCAAGGGCATCCTTTGATTCCCAGCCAAGAAAAATACGCTCGATATCGACAACGAGAAGATGGGAGTTACACCTTGAAACACAAAATCAAAAACCAATGCTGGAAAATGTGGCATAGTGCGGTCATCACCTGGGATGGTCAGGTGGTTCCATGCTGTTTTGATAAAGATGCCAGCCACAAACTGGGTGACCTCAAGACAAATAGTTTTAAAGAAATCTGGAATAGCAGCGAATATGATGAGTTGCGAACAAAAATATTACATGACCGTAAAACCATCGACATCTGCACAAACTGCACGGAAGGTTGCGCTGTTTGGGCTTGAAATAATGCTATTTCTTTGATTTCTAACGAAATATGTAGAACTTAGCTTTTGCTTTGGGTTTAAGCGGGTATCACAAATAGGCTAATGTTTTTCAAGAGTATTTTTCAAGGGAATCTACACTTCGGCAACGTCAGGAGTTATGAGAAGGTAGTGAAGATGTATGACCACCGTCTTGAGAACTACTACAAAACAGATATTTTGTTTAAAGCAGAAGATGTCTTCAAACCCGAAGAAACCGCAATTTACATACCTCGTACGGTTGCCAACATTTCAGATAAGAATTGGAAAAATACCGTCGATCTGCTGCAATATGTCGCGCAGTTTGCAATCGCTGGAAATATCGGTGCCTGGATGACCGATGAAGGCAAAATCATGCGGTATGCCTGGATCGAACCAAAGGGTGATAAAGCAGTTGTACAAAAATTCTTAAAGGCCAGAAAACTAATTGAACAGGATGGGGATGTCGAGGAGGCACACCAAACGTTGACAAAGGCCATCGAAATATATAACAAACATGCGCAGGCCTATGAGCGGCGTGGCTATATCAACTATAAGCTGAAGAAGCACCACGATGCCGAGCGGGATTTTACTAAATCCATTGCTCTGGATCAAAGCAATGCTCCCGCCTACTACGGCCGGGCCCGTCTTAAGATGATTCGCGAAGACTGGCCAGAGGCCATCAAAGATCTCTCGCTTGCGATAAAATCTTCCTTGGCATTGCAAGACATCCATTGGACTGCACGGCGCCTTAAAGGCGAGTGTCACATGAGATTGAAGCAATATAAGGAAGCGGAGTTTGAGTTTAGATTTTTTAATCGACGTTCTTTCACTAAGGACAGTTCGAATTATCCACATCGCCTCGCTACCTTATACAATCACGGCAAGGCACTGCTGGCATTGGAAAACTATAAGGAGGCACTTGAAGCAGTTGAGAAAGCCCTCGTAATCCTGGAGGGTGAAGACAAATCACTGGAGGCAGAATTATTAGTCAATCGAGGCATTGCCAAAAAAAATACGGGCAAGAATGGCTTTCTCTCCGATTGGAATCAGGCCAAAAACCTAGGATCCAAAACTGCCATTAAACTACTGGAAGCTACCTGATTCCAATAATTCGATTCAATCGTCTATGATTCGATTTTAGATGTCCCTGTACATACTTTTGGCCACCTCTTTGTAGTTGGTATGACATGCGATTTTTTCGGCCATTGAAATGTGTCATCTGTTTTGTCGTGACCGTTTTATTCCTCTCCCATTGTAAAGTGACGGCACAAATAAAAAAAGGATCTGCGAAAGCGTTTTCTCGCGGAGAATCCCTGCTCCAAAAAAGAGATTATCAAGCTGCGGAGGAAGCCTTCAAGGAAAGCATTAGAATAGACAGCAACCATACCGTTGCTTATCTGCGATTGGGTGGACTTGCCCATCGAAACCGAAATTGGAGTGCCGCTGAACAATACTTAAAGAAAGTTTTTCAGCGTGAGTCAAAGAAGTACCAATCGGTGCCATTAACCTTAGCTGAAGTGGCCTGGCAACTCCAGAAACACGATGAGGTATTGACCTACCTGAATATATTTGAGGAGACACCCATTAAGAACTCGAAATTAATCACCAAGGCCAAGAAATTAAGGAGGGATGCGCAGTTTATGTTGGCAGACCCACCAACACATGATATTGAAATCGTGATGCTGGGCCCCTCGATCAACACCTCTGCTCCAGAATATCTTCCCTCCTTACCTGCCATGGAAAACCTGATGGTCTTTACCCGGAGGGTACACGGTCAAGAAGACTTCTTTGTTACGAGGTTTCAAAATGAAAAGTGGCTACCGGCCGTGCCTATCGAAAAGCTAAATACACCGGAAAATGAAGGTGCACACTGCCTTTCGGCAGATGGAAAGCTTTTGATCTTTACTGCCTGCACTCGCAGAGATGGTTTGGGTGGCTGCGACCTTTATTTTAGTGTGTTAAGAGAAGATGGGTGGAGTATGCCAGCTAACCTGGGATCACCGATAAATACCAAACATTGGGAAGGCCAGCCCAGTCTGTCAGCGAGTGCGCGCACACTCTATTTCTCCTCCACTCGCCCTGGGGGTATGGGCAATCGAGATCTCTGGATGGCACAGCGCACAGCAAAAGGTTGGAGCCCACCGGTCAATCTATCTACTATTAATACCAATGATAACGAGGAGTCACCCTACATCCATTACGATGGTGGGTCGTTGTATTTCATGTCTGATGGTCACCCCGGTTATGGAGGTTCAGATCTGTTCTTGTCTAGACTTGAAAATAACGTTTGGCAACCGCCGATCAATCTGGGAGCACCTATTAATACACCTAGTGACGAAGGTGCCGTTCACATAGATTTGGCAGGTGGACATGGCTACTTCGCCAGGACGGACCATACCTCCGCACATTTAGACATCAATATCCTACAATTTCCTCTACCACCCCAGATCAGACCCCATCCAGCGACATACGCCAATATTTTGGTGCTAGACCACGCGACGGATGGACCATTGCAGGGAATTGTTGAAGTGTTTGATCTGCAAAACAATAAGACCTTTATAAAAGCACAGTGTGGTGCCGACGGCCAATTGTTGGTTTGTCTTAATTCTGGCAAAGACTACGCCTTTAGTGTACGGAAAGAGAAATATGCCTTTTACTCAGCGAATATTGATTTGTCTGGTGAGAACTTCTCTCTGGAGCCCACTCAAATCGTAGCGCGATTGCAACCTCTTCAGAAGGATGTGCAAGCCGAAGAATCACCGCCGATTGTTTTGGAGAATGTCTTTTTTGAATTTGCCAAGCCTGCACTGCTACCCAGTTCCGAGCACGAACTGACCCAATTACACAAGATGCTGGTTGATCAACCCCAAATCTCGATCGATATCTTTGGGCATACGGATAATATTGGATCTCCGGAAGACAACCTCAAATTGTCAGAGGCAAGGGCCAAGACGATCTATCAACACCTGGTAGATCGAGGCATCGCTGCTGATCGGTTAAGCTATCAAGGATTTGGTGAATCACAGCCCGTCGCATCAAATGATTCCGAGGAAGGGCGACAACAAAATAGACGAACAGAATTTAAAATTCGGTGATCTGAGATGGCTAGAAAAAAGCAAGTATGGGAAGGAGTAAATATCACGGGCATAGCTGATCGTGGCAAATCAGTCGGTCGACATCCCGATGGTCGAGTTGTTTTTGTAGAGGGCGCTGTGCCGGGAGATGTTATTGATGCGCTGATATTGAGGAAAAAGAAGGGAGTCTACCAAGGTGTGGTCCATGGTGTCCGCGCATGGTCAAGTGATCGAGTAAAGCCAAATTGTGATCATTTTGAATCATGTGGCGGGTGCAAATGGCAACATTTGGATTACGGAGCACAGGTAGCTCACAAACAACAAATCGTGACCGATGTGATGCGACGCATAGGTAAGATTCCAAACCCAGAAATCAAGCGGATCATACCTGCCGATCCCATCTACCATTATCGCAATAAAATGGAATTCTCTTTTTCCAACCAAAAATGGAAGACCAAAGAAGAAATTGCTCGTGGTGAAATGATCAATCAAGAAGGTGCACTGGGACTACACCCACCCGGATTTTTTAACAAGGTGGTGGAAATTCGTCAGTGCTGGCTGCAAGATCCCAGGGCTGATGAAATTCGCAATTACGTGAGAAGATATGCTGAGGCCCAACAATTGACCTATTTTGACCCCATTCACCATCGTGGTTTGCTTCGCAACATGATTATTAGAAATACGCTTCATGGAGAGTGGATGTTGGTCATGAGTTTTGCTGAAGAAAGGATGGATGCCATACGAGGGCTGATGCAGGCGGTGGTCAATGAATTTCCCTGGCTCACTTCCATCCAATACGTCATCAATCAAAAGAAGAATGACACCATCTTTGATCAGGAGGTCGTTTGTTTCCAAGGTCGTGATCACATCACCGAAAGGCTGGGTGATTTGATCTATAAGATTCGGCCCAAATCATTTTTTCAAACGAATTCATATCAGGCCAAGCAACTCTATGATGTGGCCAAGGATTTTTGTAACCTCAGTGGTCATGAGGTACTCTATGATCTCTACACAGGTACCGGTTCGATTGCCCTGTATTTGGCCGACAAGGCTCGAGAAATAGTGGGTATCGAAGAAGTTCCAGATGCCATTCGCGACGCACGAGAAAATGCGGTTCACAACAACATTAACAATGCCCATTTTTACGTGGGAGATGTAAAACATCAGTTGAATTCAGAGCTGCTGAGTCGTCATCCAAGTCCTGATGTTGTGGTTACAGATCCGCCCCGAATGGGAATGCACGAGCAGGTAATCCATCACATTCTTGGGCTAACTCCAAATCGAATCGTCTACATAAGTTGTAATCCTGCCACTCAGGCAAGAGATCTCACGCTACTCAATGGGCAATATGAAGTGATCAAGATGCAACCTGTTGATATGTTTCCACATACAAATCATATTGAAAACGTAGCTTTATTGCGGAGACGAAATCCATGAAAAAACCATCTAGAAACAAATTTTTGCAGCTCGAGAGAGAACTCAAGCCATACCACCAGACCCTGTGTAAGGCAGCAGATGCCATTCTCGAAAAAGAAGTTTCGCGTTACCCCATCTTGATTGTACATCAACAACAAATCGAATTGGGAATGCCGATCGTAACAAGGGAAGAAGTAAAAGGCAATTGGTCGGTGAACGCTAGCACACTTGAAGAATTCACGATGAAACAACTGATTACACCCGAGAAACTGGAAGACTTTCAAGGTGTTTATAAGGACCCACTTGAACATCTTTGCCTTTTCGTAGTAAGTGAACTCGGAGTGCAGTTTATCTTCATTCGACGCGAAAATAAATAGAACCATAATCCTGATCCATGAAAGGAATAATCTTGGCCGGTGGCCTTGGTACTCGCTTATACCCATTAACACTTGCTGTCAGTAAACAGTTAATGCCTGTCTATGATAAGCCGATGATCTACTACCCTCTCTCCACTTTGATGACGGCCGGTATCAGAGACATCTTGATCATCTCAACACCTTATGATTTACCCATCTTCGAAAAACTTTTAGGAGATGGGTCTGACCTTGGCTGTTCTTTTCACTTTGCCATACAGGCTGAGCCTAGGGGTCTTGCCGAGGCCTTCATTATTGGCGAAACTTTCGTCGGCCAAGATGGCGCGGCCCTAATCCTGGGTGACAACATCTTTTACGGCGGTGGATTAGACCAGCAATTGAGACAAGCATCTGATCCCGAGGGGGGGATCGTTTTTGCTTATCGGGTAGCTGATCCTCAACGCTATGGCGTGGTCGAATTTGATGACAACCAAACCGCCATTTCTATTGAGGAGAAGCCATCTGCTCCCAAGTCGAACTTTGCTGTTCCTGGACTGTATTTTTATGATAATTCGGTGATCGAAGTGGCCAAGAATTTGAAACCTAGCTCCAGAGGAGAGTTAGAAATTACCGATGTGAATCGGCACTATCTAGACCGGGGCCTTCTCAAAGTGGCACCCCTAAGCCGGGGTATCGCCTGGCTCGATACGGGTACGCACGAATCACTGCTGCAAGCAGGCCAATTTGTGCAGGCCATCGAGGATCGCCAAGGCCTCAAGATCGGATGCATTGAGGAAGTGGCATACGAAAACAAATTTATCGACGCTACTCAATTAGAAAGACTCGGGCATAAGTATTTGAAGAGCGGCTATGGGGAGTACCTTTTAAGTCTCTTGCAATGATCAGCTAAAGCGACTAAGATCTTCTTTATTTAGAGCTGCAGCCATCAATTTGGGAAATTGATCAGGAGAGCATGCAAATGAGGGGATTCCCATCTGCGCAAATCGGGCTGCTACATCTCGATCGTAGGCAGGTTTACCCTGGTCATCAAGGGCGAGGAGCACAATGATATGGACTGACTCATTGAGCAACATTTCCGTTTGGGTAAACAATAATTCCACGGGTGCACCCTCATAGAGATCACTAATCAACACCAAATGTGTTTCTACGGAAGGATCAACCTGCGAATGTGCATATCCCATGGCCTGCTGTATGTCGGTACCACCACCTAGCTGCACCTTGAACAAAAGTTCAACCGCATCATGAAGTTGATCGGTTAGATCTACCACAGAAGTATCAAAAGCGATAAATCGGGTGTTGAGACTTTTCACGCTGGTCATTATCCCAGCGAGGATGCCAGCATAGATCATGGACTGTGTCATCGATGCACTTTGATCAACCAGTAAGATTAAGTTTTTGAGGGATTTATTCTGTCGAGGGCGACCCAATAGTCTATGCGGGATAATGGTTTTTAGATCCGGTTGATAATGCTTGAGATTGTGTCTGATGGTCAGGTGCCAATCAATATCAGATTGGCGGGGATTTAAGATGCGCATTCCGGGCTGGCGCTTTCCACTGATCCGATTGATCATTTGCCAACGCAGCCGTTCTTCAACGGACCTGGCCAATTTCCGAATCAGATTCTTTGCTTGTTCTAAAGATGGTCCTGAAAGTGCCTCCTTCACGGTGAGGACGCTCGCAATCAAGCCTACGTCCGGCTCAATGTCATCAAGAATGGAGGCCTGTGTCAGTAGTTTTTTGATTCCAAATTTCGCAATGGCATCCTTCTGCAATAAGTGGACGATTTGTGGTGGAAACAAGTCGCGAACTTGACCAAACCATTTACTTGATACGGGGCGTGAGGGACTAGTGCCACCGGTGCGATCACCGCGATACAGCTGTTCAAGGAGCCGATCAATTTTCTTTTCTTGCTGACTTAGATTTGGGTGAGCATTTGTATCCTGATCATCTTCCACATCAGATCCCAGGGCCAAACGCCATCTTTTTTTTCTTAGCGCTAAGTTATCGTCTTCGCCCACCACCAATTAACCTAAATAGCCAAAGAACAACAAAGGCACCCACCACAGCGGTCACCAAGCTTCCCGTGAATCCCGATGTTGCAATGTCCAATTTGTCAAATATCCATCCTCCCACAATCGCACCTACTATTCCCAAAACGATATTCATTAAGATCCCAGATCCAGAACCCTTAAAAAGAAAACTTCCGATCCATCCGGCTAACCCACCAATGAGTATGATATATATCCAATTTTCCATAAGCGTGTGTTGCTTTTTTGATAAGGTAGCAAAATGAGGGTAAAAGGCACAGATCAATGACCCAGGAACTTTTATTGTATTTCGGTAAAGTATGTGTGTTGATCCGACACATTGAGGCTAATTCAGACCGTACATCTCTTCAAGACTAAAACTCCAACAGACAACCGCATAGAGGTCTGGCCCGAAGCATAATTAGTATCTTTAATTGGCCATCTAGCAAACATCGAATGACTAAAGACGAGCGAAGAAATAAGGTTTCTGCTCCCGACCAAAATGCCCTAAAATCCGTCACCTTACCCAGGATTTTGCTACCGGTATTGATTGGTACGGGTGTCGTTGGCTTCTTGTTTTATCACCAGTGGGATCAAGTCTCCTTCACCACGGTGTCTTGGAGTGGGATCACCCTGGTCACTCTGCTGGTAGCTCTATTGTTTCTCGTGGCACGAATCGGTTTTTACGCCGCTAGATTACAACTTCTCTCTGATCACTATTTTTCTTTTTTCAAATGTGTCCAACTGATTTTTATCTGGGAGTTTAGCTCCGCCATCTCGCCCACCAACGTCGGTGGAAGTGCCGTAGCTCTCTTTGTGATTTCACAAGAAAAAATTGGAGCTGCCAGGACCGCCACGATTGTCATTTACACCATTGTACTAGATACCTTGTTTTTTCTGACTTGCGTTCCCATCTGGATTCTATTATTTGGATCTCACATTCTCGGCCCCGGCCGAAACACTTTCACAGGGTTTGGTGGATGGGAGATCAGCCTCTTGATCGCCTATGGTCTCATGCTGACCTATGGGTCTTTTTTTTTCTATGGCCTATTTTATAATCCTCAATCGCTGCAAAGATTTTCACTTTGGATTAGTCGCATCAAATGGCTGAGAAGATATCGATCGAAATTTGTTGCCCTGGGTAGAGACATTACCTTGACTTCAAAGGCTTTATCACAGAAAAATTGGCAGTACCACTTAAGGGCCTTCCTCTTCACGGCTGGTGCCTGGTCTTGCCGATTTCTTCTGATTATTGCGCTGATTATTGGATTTGCCAGAACTGTCCCCCTCGATTTGGGTAGCATCACTGAATTGTATGCACGAATTCAGACGATGTTTATTATGATGGCGGTCAGTCCCACCCCAGGTGGCGCAGGTTTGGCTGAGTTACTTTTTGGAAATCTTTTGACCGATTTTGTACCCGGTAGTGTTTCACTTATTATCGCGACCATCTGGAGAAGTCTGGCCTATTACTTTTTTCTAATCGTGGGTGTGATCATCATTCCTCAGTGGCTGGATTCGATTATTCGGCAGAAAAGACAACGCAAAAAAGCTAACCTGTCAGACGATACGCAATAAACTCTGCCAAAATGACTCAATTCTAAGAATGGCAAGTAAATTGAGCGAACTTTACTATTGGTTAAAAACGTTATTATCCACTATGGCAAGAAAGAAGAAAGAACGGGCAAATGAAGAGGCGCAAGATGCAGCTACCAATGATGTTGATGTAGCATCTGAAGAGGCTCAACCCGAGGAATCTGATGCGGATAAGATTGCAGAATTGAAAGATAAATACCTTCGACTGTTTGCCGAATTTGATAATTATAAGAAGCGGACCGCTCGAGAGCGATTAGATTTGATAAGTACGGCCTCAGAAGAGGTGATCAAGAGCCTTCTCCCCGTACTCGATGACTTTGATCGCGCGAAGCACAACGCTGAAAACGGAGCCGAAGGGGAAGCATTTAGCGAGGGAGTATCGCTGGTGTACAACAAGTTATATCAGACGCTGACCAACAAGGGTCTGAAGGAAATGGATCGGGAAAACATTGACTTTGATCCCGAGCTTCACGAGGCAATCACCAAGATTCCAGCACCGAGCAAAGACATGAAGGGTAAGATTATTGACTACATTGAAAAAGGCTACTATCTCAATGACAAAATCATTCGCCATGCCAAAGTGGTGATTGGTGAGTGAAAATCATAGTATGGCACAACGTGACTATTACGAAATACTAGGCGTGAGTAAGGGCGCAGATGCTGGCACCATCAAAAAAGCCTATCGAAAAACCGCCTTAAAGTATCATCCAGATAAGAACCCCGGAGACAAGGCCGCGGAAGAAAAATTCAAGGAGGCTGCTCAAGCATATGAAGTGCTCAGCGATGATGACAAGCGAGCTCGATATGATCGATTTGGTCACGCTGGAGTCTCTGGAAATGGTGGATTTGGTGGCGGTGGAATGACCATGGACGATATCATGGATCAATTTAGTGACATCTTTGGCGGAAGTCCCTTTGACACCTTCTTTGGTGGCAGCGCAGGAGGACGCTCGCGTCGAGGTGGTGGAACAAGAGGTTCCAATTTAAGAATTAAAGTAGCCCTCACGCTGAAGGAAATTGCCAAAGGCACCACCAAAAAAATCAAAGTTAAGAAACAAGCGCCTTGCACCTCTTGTAATGGAAGCGGTGCTAAAGACAGCAATTCGATGAACGCATGTGGTACCTGCGGTGGATCCGGGTATGTCAGGCAGGTACGTAGCACCTTTCTAGGCCAAATGCAGACCACCAGCGCATGTCCAACCTGTGGGGGAAAAGGCCAGGTGATCACAGCCAAATGTGGCACCTGTCGCGGTGAAGGTCGCACCTATGCCGATTCTACCATTGAGATCGAAATTCCAGCTGGGGTGGAGGAAGGCATGCAATTGTCAATGAGAGGAAGTGGAAATGCAGGTCAGAATGGTGGACCCGCGGGTGATCTCCTAATCAGTATCGAAGAGAAACCGCACGCCACACTTAAGCGAGATGGTTCGAATGTGATCTTTGATCTCTATCTGAACTTTGCCGATGCAGCCCTGGGTACTTCGGTAGAGGTACCTACCATCGAAGGAAAGGTCAAGATAAAGATTCCACCAGGTACTCAGTCTGGTAAGATCTTTCGCTTAAAAGGCAAAGGGCTTCCAGTGGTGCAGAGTTATCAACATGGTGATCAACTAATCCACGTCAGTGTTTGGACGCCTAAGAAACTAAGCGCCGAGGAGAAAAAAACCTTGGAGAAACTTCGTGGCATGCCCAATTTTCAACCTCAGCCCAGTAAATCTGACAAGGGATTTTTCGAAAAAATGAAAGATTATTTCAGTTCGTGAGGTTAAGGTTTCTAATACTGATCGTTGGCGGCATCCTGTTTCAGTCGTGTGAGCCGACTGTGTTCTTCCAAGAGTCCGTTGAATTAAATGAAAATGGTTGGCTGCAAACCGACACCACGACTTTTGCTTTTGATATTCAAGACACCGCCGCTCGTTACGATTTAAAACTATTCATTGATCATTCAGACCAGTACGAATATCAAAATCTCTATATTCAATTAATCACTGGATTCCCCAATCGAGACCCTATTGACAAAGTGCTGTCCGTTGATTTAGCAGATCCACAAGGGAGATGGTATGGCCATTGTAGAGGGGCCAACTGCCGAGTGGAAATACTACTACAACAAAATGCCTATTTTCAAACGCCGGGTCAACATCAATTGTCGATACTGCAGCATATGCGGGTTGATCCCCTGGAAAACATCTCCGGACTCGCTCTTCACCTGGAGGTGCGAGATCCAGCAGCTGGCCTTGATCAGTGAGTGTCTAAAATTTCAAATGCTTGACCGTCAGTGAATTGTTGATCAGCTGTTTGAGGCTTTGAATACCCAAGTTGAGATGATTTCGAGCAAATTCTTCCGTAACTTTTTGATCACTAGAATCGGTCTTAACACCTTCTGGTACCATGGGCATGTCAGAGACCAGGAGTAGTGCACCGGCAGGTATGTGATTCTTAAAGGCAGCTATGAAAATAGTAGCTGTCTCCATGTCAATGGCGATGGGTCTCAAAGAGGTAAGATACTCCTTAAAATCTTCGCGATGCTCCCACACGCGTTTGTTTGTGGTGTATACAGTGCCGGTCCAATAGTCAAGATCTTCGTCGCGAATGGTGGTCGAAATAGCTTTTTGGAGCGCAAAGGCTGGCAAGGCCGGAACCTCGGGTGGTAAGTAGTCATTGGAGGTTCCTTCTCCCCGAATAGCGGCAATGGGTAGGATCAGATCGCCTACCTGATTTTTACCGGTTTTCAAACCACCACATTTGCCCAGAAACAAGGCAGCAGCTGGTTTAACGGCAGTAATCAAATCAACGATGGTGCCTGCGTTGGGGCTTCCCATACCAAAGTTAATAATGGTGATGTTCTCAGCAGTGGCACTTTGCATGGCGCGCCCTCTTCCCTTCACTTCGACATCATGCCATTCGGCAAATAGATCTACATAGAGGCTAAAATTGACCAGCAAAATGTACTTGCCAAATTCTTTTAGCGGAGTACCAGTATAGCGAGGTAACCAGTTTTTGACGATTTGTTTCTTCGTTTTCAAAGGCCACTATTTTGGGTTTCCGGAATTGGACGAACTACTGTCAAGGTCTCAGAGCTACCTTGCAAGGTACATACTTCGACGCTTATCCATTTCGCGGAAGTAGGGATCGTGCAGGTCCTTAATAAAACGAATGGCTTCACCCGTGCTTTTCATTTCTGGGCCTAGTTGCTTGTCGACGTTGGGAAATTTGTCAAATGAAAAGATCGGTACTTTGATCGCATAACCATCCATTTGATTCACCAAATCAAAATCCTTTAATTTCTTCGCACCAATCATCACCTGAGTGGCTACCTTAAGATAGGGAACACCATATGCCTTAGCAATAAAAGGAGTGGTTCGGGAAGCTCTTGGATTGGCCTCGATGACATAAACTTTATCATCCTTGATGGCAAATTGAATATTTATTAGGCCCACGGTTTTCAAGGCAAAGGCAAGTCGCTTCGTATAATCAACCATGGTCTGAACCGCTTGTTCAGAAAGGCTGTAGGGAGGCAAGACAGCGCTGCTATCGCCCGAATGTACCCCGGCAGGTTCGATGTGTTCCATGATTCCCATGATGTGCACTTCTTCTCCATCACAAATGGCATCTATCTCGGCTTCTTTAGCGCGCTCTAAAAATTGATCGATCAGCACCTTGTTATCAGGCAGGTGCTTAAAAATGCTGAGAACACTGTGTTCGAGCTCGTCATCATTAATCACGATTCGCATTCTTTGACCACCTAAAACGTATGAAGGTCGCACTAAGACAGGATAGGACACTTCGTTGGCAATTTGCAAAGCTTGATCTGCATCGTCAGCGACCCCATATCTGGGGTAGGGGATATTCTGTTCTTTGAGGAGGTCAGAAAATCTTCCTCGGTCTTCGGCTAAATCAAGGGCCGTGTAGCTTGTTCCAAAAATCTTAATGCCGCGCTCGTGAAATTTTTGGGCCAGCTTTAGGGCGGTTTGACCACCTAATTGTACAATAACCCCTTCGGGCTGCTCCAATTCCAAGATTTCTTCAATGTGTTCCCAGAAAATCGGTTCAAAGTAGAGCTTGTCAGCAATATCAAAATCCGTGGATACTGTCTCTGGATTGCAATTGATCATAATCGCTTCATAACCAGCCTCCTTAATGGCCAGAATACCGTGTACGCAGCAATAATCAAACTCAATACCCTGACCGATGCGATTGGGACCCGAACCCAGCACCACTATTTTCTTCTTATCTGATCTAATGCTCTCATTCTCTTGATCAAAGGTTGAATAGAAGTACGGTGTCTGTGCTTCAAATTCAGCGGCACATGTATCAACCATCTTATAGGTGCGTCGAACCCCTAGTTTCTTGCGCTGCTTCGTAATGACATCCTCGTCATCAATACGCATGACCCAGGCTATCTGAGCGTCCGAATAGCCGGCCTGTTTCAATTCTAGAAAAAATGCCGCCGGAATGTCTTCCGGAACATTGAAGCGAAGCAATCTATTTTCCAGGTCGACCAGATGCTTGATTTGATCAATGTACCAAGGATCAATTTTGGTTAACTTATGAATGGACCGCTTGGGTACCCCCAATCTTAGCGCATCTTTCACGCGATAGATCCGATCGTCACTTACTTGCTCCAGCCGATTGAGTATGTCTTGAGTTCTGATCCATTCCTTTTTGTCGGCACCGAGCCCCATCCGATTGTTTTCTTGCGACTGACAAGCCTTTTGCAGCGCTTCCAAAAAGGTTCGTCCTATGGCCATCACCTCACCAACCGACTTCATCTGTAATCCCAGCAGATGACTGGAGCCATAGAACTTATCAAAGTTCCATCGAGGCATTTTTACAATCACGTAATCAAGGGTGGGCTCAAAGTAGGCCGAGGTGTTTTTGGTAATTTGATTCTTCAATTCATCGAGGGTGTACCCGATGGCTAGTTTAGCCGCTATTTTGGCGATGGGATATCCGGTGGCTTTACTCGCTAGTGCTGATGAACGCGATACACGTGGGTTAATTTCAATGGCAATAATGTCTTCATTTTCCGGATTAATCGCAAACTGTACATTGCAGCCACCCGCGAAATTACCCAGCTCACGCATCATTCGAATCCCGTCATTCCGCATCTGCTGAAATGCAGTATCTGACAAAGTCATGGCTGGTGCCACCGTAATGCTATCTCCCGTATGGATTCCCATGGGATCAAGATTCTCTACCGTGCAGATAATGACCACATTGTCGTTGCTATCACGCAGCAATTCAAGTTCATATTCCTTCCATCCAAACAGTGCTTTTTCGACCAGTACTTCATGGGTGGGTGAGGCATCCAGACCCCGTCGCAGTGCAGTATCAAATTCAGAGGCGTCCAAAACGAATCCGCCTCCAGTGCCGCCCAAGGTGTAAGAAGGTCTGATGACCAGGGGAAAACCGATCTTTTGGGCAGCTTCCTTACCTTCAAGAAAGGAATTGGCAATGATGGATGGCGCCACACCCATTCCGATGTCTACCATCAATTTGCGGAAGGCCTCCCGATTTTCAGCTAAATCAATGGCCTCCAAGTCTACCCCAATTAGTTTGATGTTGTGACGATCCCATACTCCTTGTTCACCGGCTTCAATCGCCAGGTTGAGGGCAGTCTGACCGCCCATAGTTGGGAGTACTGCATCAATTTGACGTTCGGTGAGTATTTCCTCAATACTTTGTACGGTCAAGGGTTTGAGGTATACATGATCGGCCGTAACGGGATCGGTCATGATGGTTGCCGGATTGGAATTTATTAAGCTTACTTCGATCCCCTCTTCCCTGAGTGCTCGTGAAGCCTGGGATCCAGAGTAATCAAATTCACATGCTTGACCGATAATGATAGGACCACTTCCGATGATCAGAACTGATTTTATGGAGGTATCTTTTGGCATAAAAGAAGGTGTTGTTTTGGACCGCGGCAAAGATATATTTTTGAAGGTACAAACCATCAAATTCATATATGTAATCGCCCTGAGGTGAGCATGTTATTTATTGCACATCTATAACTACTCTGATTTCAATTGGGTTAGCTAATTTTGAGGCAATGATGGATGGAAAACAACATGTTTTAGTAACAGACCACGTGCATCAGCACCTCTTATCTGGTCTTGTTGAAATGGGGTTTCTGTGTAATTACCAGCCGGAGATTACCTTGGCCAGGACCCAGCAGATCATTGGTCAATATGATGGCGTGGTTATCAATTCAAAGATAAAGGCCACTGCTGCTTTTTTGCAGGCAGCAACTCGTCTTAAATTCATTGCCAGGCTCGGATCTGGTCTTGACATTATCGATTTAGATGAAGCAGCACGCAGACAAATCGCTGTGATCTCAGCACCCGAAGGCAATTGCAATGCCGTCTCAGAACATGCCCTGGGGATGCTGCTCTCGCTGCTTAACCACTTGCATCGTGCCGATCGACAGGTTCGCGAGTTTGAATGGAGACGAGAAGAGAATCGTGGTGAAGAACTCGATGGGAAAACGGTAGGAATCATTGGATTTGGTCACACCGGGCCTGCTTTTGCAACCAAACTAAGAGGTTTTGATGTCAACGTGCTGGCCACCGACCCCAAGGTGAGGCAAATCGATCTAAGCACCTCTTTCGAACATGTGTCCATGGTGGATCTGCCCACCATACAACGGGAGGCCGATATTGTCAGTTTTCACACCAGCTTAAATCCTACCTCTCACCATCTATTTGATATCAACTTCATCGATCTCATGGCCAGGCCATTCTATTTGATCAATACCTCCCGTGGGAAAGTGGTTAAGATCGCGGATCTACTGGTGGGTTTGGGTGCTGGCAAGGTCAAGGGAGCCGGTCTGGATGTCTTTGAAAATGAAAAAACAGCAACCTTCTCAGATGATGAAAAAGCCCTATATTCACGTCTTTACAAATCTGAAAATGTAATTCTTACACCACACGTGGCCGGCTGGACACATGAGTCGAAATGGAAAATAGCCGACGTTCTGCTGAAAAAAATTAGCCAACTACCAGCCACAAACAATATCTAAATTCGTTTATACTTAAGCATTAAAGCATATAGACGCCCAAAAATCAGTGATGTTTTGCCAAAAATGAAACCGCTACTCTTCCTCTTAGTCTTTTTAGCCCCAATCCTGGCGGTGGGTCAGACGGCACTGCAGGGTAAGATCACCGATAGTGATACCAATGAACCCGTTCTATTTTGCAACGTGGCTCTTTATAAGAATGGCGTATTGATGCAAGGTGCCGAGTCAGATCTCGATGGTAATTACGCCTTTTATAACATAGATCCAGGTACCTATGACATTGAAGCCAGTTATGTGGGTTATCAAACACAGAGGATTGCTGGAATTCTGGTACAGGCGGGCAAGGTGAATAAAGCAGATATTGCTTTATCGCAAGGTGTAGTGCTGGATGAGGTGGTTGTGGTCGATTACAAAGTACCCTTGATTGAACAAGACAATACAACCTCCGGCGGTGTCGTGACTTCCGATCAGATCAGAAACCTGCCTACCAAGAGCATCACGACCATTGCAGCAGCGACGGCCGGTATATCTTCTCGAGACGGAGAGAATGTGGCCATTCGTGGATCGAGAGACAATGCAACCAATTATTATGTAGATGGCATTCGAGTGCTGAGCACTTCTCTGATTCCACAATCAGAAATTGACCAACTGCAAGTGATCACAGGTGGCATTGAAGCACGGTATGGTGATGTGACCGGCGGATTAATTAGTATCACCACCAAGGGCCCATCCAATAAATTTAGCGGTGGTTTGGAGCTAGAGAGTTCCCAATATTTGGACGCTTTTGGTTACAATGAAGCCAATGCTTACCTCTCCGGACCCATTCTACGCAACAAGGCTGGAAAATCTATTTTGGGCTATCGATTTTCGGGCAGATTCCGGCTGATCGAAGATGATTTTCCCTCAGCCGTGCCTGTATACCAGGCCAGCCCGGAATTGATACGAGAGCTAGAAGAAAATCCCATCCGCGATGTCGGCGCATCAAGTTTTTCTGCGGCAGAATTTTTGCACCATGAAGATGTGCAAAGGGTCAAGACTAGACCCAATCAAGACAATACCGCCCTCGATTTAACCACCAAGATTGATGCACTGATAACACCCAACATTGATGTGAGCATTAGTGGATCTTATCGAAACATAGAAAATTACTACACCCCTCGACTCCCCACTTTTCAAACAACATCCTGGGAGCTATTGAACTATGAAAACAATCCCATCCGCTATGACGAGCGGTTGCGCACCAGTGTGCGAATTCGTCACCGAATTCGTCCTGTTAACCAAGGAGATTCGAAGTCTCGGAAGAAATCAACTGCACTCATTCAAAACATCGCCTATTCTCTCCAGGGTGGATTTGAAAGGGCAAATCGACGTAATGAAGATGTCCGACACGAAAATCGATTGTTCGAATATGGCCACATTGGTACCTTTGATTTTAGCTGGGATCCTGCAGAAGGTGAATCCACTCATTCCGGTGCGCAGAGTGGCTTAGCTCATGCCGGTTTTCTGCAAGTTCTCAATGGCCCATATACACCTTCAGAATTCAATCCGGTCTTGGCAAACTACAATAAGGGAGTCAATCTCGACAATTTTCAGTCGTACCGGAATTTTAACGGTTTTCAGTCTACGGCCTTTAATTCCATCTGGGGGACCTTCAATAATGTGGGGGCCATTTTGAATAGCTTTAACAAGCTTGAACAGGATATTTATACGGTCAATTTATCCGGTTCGTTTGATCTAGTGCCTGGTGGATCTGAAAAAGGCCGACACTCCATCGAATTTGGGGTGCTGCACGAGCAGACAAATGTCAGAAGTTGGGGCATTGCTCCACGAGGCCTGTGGCAGGTGGCCAGACTACAAGCAAATGAACACATTGTCGGAGTAGATACCAACCAAGTTGTGGGCACATTCTCCGGCGTATTCACACCTTTCGTCTACGAGCAATTTGAGAAGCTAATCACCACGGATGAAGGTCCGGCGTTTTACAAAAATATCAGAGAGCAACTTGGGGTACCATTAACAGAATATGTAAACATTGATGGGCTTCACCCAGATGAGTTAAGACTTTCACTTTTCACACCGCTCGAACTTACGGATCAGCGGCTCATCTCTTACCAGGGATATGATTACCTGGGGAATAAGCTCAGCACCGACGTCCAGTTCAATGATTTCTTTACCGGCCGAGATGCGAATGGTAATCGGACCTTTCATAATCCGGTAGATCAGCCAATCTATCAGGCCGCATATATTCAAGACAAGTTCTCCTTTAGAGACATCATCTTTCGAATTGGTCTAAGGGTCGATCGTTTTGATGCCAACACAAAGGTGCTACGAGACCCCTTGTCACTCTATGAAGTGATGGACGCGAAGACCTTCTACGATCAAGTGGGTGGAGAGCGACCAGGCAATGTTCAGGACCACTTTAAAGTCTATGTGACGGGCGAAGGTAGCAACGAAGTCAAAGCCTATCGGCAAGGCGAGCAGTGGTATTTTGCCAACGGCACTCCTGCCAATGATGGCAATGTAATCTTTGGTGGTGAAATCGTTTATCCCAGGTTGTACGACGATCGGGTCAATAATATCAAAAATGACAACTTCGACCCCAACCAGTCCTTCGTGGATTACGAGCCCCAAATCAATTGGATGCCTCGATTGGCGGTTTCTTTCCCCATTTCGGATGTTGCCAACTTTTTTGCCCACTACGATGTGCTGGTGCAGCGGCCTCCCAGTAACAATACGGTCACCCCATTGACCTGGTATTACTTCGAAGACGATCGATATACGGCCACCAGACCAATCAATAATTCAAACCTGAAACCTGAACGCACCATCGACTACGAGGTGGGCTTTCAGCAAAAATTATCTAATTCCTCAGCTCTAAAGATCAATGCCTACTATAAGGAGTTGCGCGATATGATCCAGCAACAGACCAGATTGTATCTACCATCTCCTATTAATAATTATGTGACCTATGGCAACATCGATTTTGGCACCGTAAAGGGATTTTCTTTGCAATACGACCTTCGTCGCAGTATCAACACCACGGTTCAAGCCAATTACACCCTGCAATTTGCGGATGGCACTGGTTCAGACGCTAATTCACAGGGGGGGCTGACAACTCGTGGCAACATTCGCAACCTATCGCCGTTAAACCGAGATGAGCGACATGCTTTTAAATTTACACTTGATTATCGATATGGCTTTGGTCGATCTTACAATGGTCCTCGACTATTTGAAAAGGAT
Source organism: Saprospiraceae bacterium (assembly GCA_965223215.1). Taxonomy (GTDB): domain Bacteria; phylum Bacteroidota; class Bacteroidia; order Chitinophagales; family Saprospiraceae; genus JABDMH01. The sequence goes on from CBDCVZ010000010.1 coordinate 4,736,836, forward strand.
ATTCTGTCTGATTTTGGCATCAACATTCAGTCTTTCATGACTTCTGGTCGTCCCTACACCCGTCGCATTCGTGCAGAACCCTTTGGCGGGCAAGGTTTTTTTGGGAGCATCAACGGTGCTAGGCAACCATGGACATTTACCATCGACATGCGCGTGGACAAGGGCTTTCGACTCCCAACCTCCAACCCCGATAAGCCATTTTCCATCAACTTATCGTTGCGGATCCTTAATCTGCTCAATACCGTGAATGTGCGCAGTGTATACTCTGTATCAGGATCACCGTATGACTCAGGTTTTCTCCTATCATCAGATGGACAATCGGCACTCCGGACCATCGCAAATACAGGCGAGGCGATTGTGGATGCTGGTCGGGACCCCGCGGCCTTTGAAGATGCCTATCGTTGGCTCGTGGCTAGTCCCTTTAACTTTTACTTGCCTAGACGCATATATTTGGGCCTCAGATTTGATTTTTAATGTACGCACATGCTTGATACGATTTATAAGGTTCTGGTCTTCAGTTTGGCATTGGCTTTAGGGATGCCCAGTGCGCAAGCAGAATATCCACCCTGGTATAAGGAGGGACTGAAGAAAAACCCGGCAGAAGTGAAGTTTGGTTACCGAGCAGACTGTGCTCCTTCGATTTCGCAGATTGATATGTCGATCAATAATGTACGTGCCCGACTACTGGGAGGTGGTGATGTTTGGTTTGACCTCAATCGAACCGGCCAGTATATCGTACCCAAGGTGGAGCCGGCATCTGGCCTGCCAGAGGTTTCCTCAATTTTTGCAGGAGCCGTATGGCTGGGAGGATTCGACCCGGTAGGAAATCTCAAACTAGCCGCACAAACTTTCCGCAGCGCCAACGCTAATGACTTTTGGCCTGGCCCTTTAGATCGTGAAGGAGCCATTCAAAGAGATACCTGTGCCCAGTGGGACAAACATTTTAGAGTTTATGGTGATGACATCAGAAAATTTCTTCGAGATTTTGAAGAAGCCCAAGAGGCTGGTACCACCCTCGAAAAAAAGGATGTGCACATCGATGTACTCGGGTGGCCTGGAACGGGGAATCCGCATTTTGCAGAAATTCACGGATTTGAATTACCGGATATCTCACAGGGTGGCTTGGCAGGTTTTTTCGATGTCAACGAAGACCTCATCTATAACCCACTTGATGGAGATTATCCGATCATCGAAATACGTGGATGTCCGATACCGCAATATCCCGACGAGATGATCTTTTGGATCTATAATGATGCCGGGGGCATTCACACCCAGACCGAAGGAAATCCGATGCAGATGGAGGTGCAAGTACAGGCCTTTGCCTATGCGACCAATGACGAGATCAACGACATGACCTTCCAGCGCTATAAGTTGATTAATCGGGCATCTCAGACGATCGATTCCACTTACTTCGCTATGTGGGTTGATCCCGATTTGGGTTGTAGTCGCGATGACTACATTGGGTGTGATACGGCTCGAAGTCTGGCGTATGTGTATAATGAAGATCCAGTAGATGGAACCACGGGTTGTGATTGTGAATCAACCCCCACCTATTGCGAAGATGTGCCCATGTTAGGGGTGGACTACTTTCGAGGTCCATTGGATGAATTTGGTGAAGAAATCGGAATGTCTTCTTTTACCTATTACAATAATGCCGGTGCAGATAATGGCAACTGGCCTGCCGCCCAAACCGATCCACAGATCGCTCAGGAATATTATAATTATATGTCAGGCTCTTGGCGAGACGGGACCCCCTTTTCATTTGGTGGTGATGCCTTTAATGTGGGTGGCAACCCCATTGACTATGCCTTTACCGAATCTCCCAATAACCCGACCGGTTGGTCTATGTGTACTGCCAACCTTCCGTTTGGTGATCGTCGCACCATCCAAGCTTCGGGGCCATTTCAACTCCTCCCTGGGCGTACCAATGAATTGATCATCGGGGTGGTGTGGGTGCCAGACATTACCGACTACCCCTGCCCGAGCCTAGATCCACTCATCTTTGCAGATGAGACAGCGCAGGCACTTTTCGATAACTGCTTTGATATCACCGATGGACCAGATGCTCCAGATCTTGATTTTATTGAGCTGGATCAGGAATTAATTTGCATTTTGACCAATGATCGAGAATCCAACAATTTTGAAGAGAAGTATGAAGAGATTGACCTTAGGGCTCCTTCTGATCTAGCTGAAGACGATAAACTGTATAAGTTTGAAGGTTATAAAGTGTTTCAACTCAATGGCCCAGAGGTAAGCACCGCCGAACTAGATAATGCCGACAAAGCCCGTCTGATCTTTCAATCGGACGTCAAAAACGGAATCTCACAAATTGTTAATTGGAAGCCAATGCCTCATCCTACCGAGAATGGAAAATTCCTCTTTGAGCCCGAGGTAAAAGTGATCGGTGAGGACAAGGGGATTCGACATACGTTCAGCATTACCGAAGATCAATTTGCTTCCACCAATGATCGCACCTTGGTCAACCACCAGAAGTACTATTTTACCACCGTGGCCTATGCGTACAATAATTTTGATCCCTTTGACACACAAAACAACACTGGTCAACGCGCACCTTATTTAGAAGGCCGTCGCAATGTCCAGACCTATGTACCCATTCCACGTCCAATTGCTTATCAAGAACTCAAAGTGGGCTATGGTGAAGGACCGGCCATCACCAGGCTAGATGGCATTGGAGCAGGTGATAACTTTTTGGATGTAACTGATGAAACCAGGGCGGCCATCATCAATGGCTCCTTTAATGGTGAGATCAACTATGAAAACGGACGAGGTCCCATCAAGGTAGAAATCTATAATCCCCTGGATGTGGTTGAGGGCACCTATGAGATATCTTTTCGCGATAGCGATGGAGGCGACGACATGTTGGATGCCAATACAGATTGGATACTAACTGCCTTGGCGACCGGTGCTGAGTTTAGATCAGACAACACCATTGAAAACATCAATGAACAAATTTTTGGGGAATATGGCTTTTCGGTATCCATTGGTCAAACCAGCGAAGCCGGTGATTTCTTCTCCGATAACAACGGTGCCATCGGTGCCACCATCGAATATGCAGATCTGAACAATCCTTGGTTGAGCTTTGTGGGTGATGATGATGGCATCTACAACATCATTGAGACTAAAGCAAATGAGCCAAATTTTGAGTTTGATCCACAACAACGATTTGCTACGAATTTTCTGGGAATGATACCTTGGTATCTAGCTAATTTTACTCTCGCGCCACCCAATATAATTGTATCTCCAGCCTGGATTGATAATACTGCAGGGATGCAGATAGTCCGAACCAGAATAGGGATGGAGGACCTAAATAATGTGGACGTGGTTTTCACCTCGGATAAATCCAAATGGAGTCGGTGTGTGGTAGTGGAAACTGCGAGTCCTTTTTACTTTAATCCTGGCAATCAGGGTGGATTTGATTTAAGAACCGTTGGCGGCAGCAAAAACTTTGATCTTCGCAATTCTCCATCCGTCGGAAAGGATGATGCAGATGGCGATGGCTTGCCAGATCCGGATGGCGATGGCATCGGGATGGGTTGGTTTCCGGGATATGCCTACGATGTTGAAACAGGTCAACGTCTCAACATTTTCTTTGGCGAAAACTCTGTATATAACTCAGAATTTTTAGCAGCCCAGTCTCCCGGCACTACCGCAATTGGTGCCGACATGATGTGGAATCCAGATGGTCAAATCAGCATTCAAACCATTAATCCGACGGTGGCACTCTTCCATACGGCAGGACAACATTTTATCTACGTGACCAATGAACCCTATGATGAATGTGCTACTTATAGGGAGCGCCTCGACCCTTCGCAGCTCTTTACCAAAAAGTATAGTCCATTGCGCAAAATTACCTGGACTGGCATGCCCTTCACCAGTGGCATGACGAGCTATACGGAAGGTTTGATTCCCAATCAAGCCATCCTCAAGTTGCGTGTCAGTAATCCCTATCAAGTAAGTGAAGGTACCGGATCTAACAATGGTCACCCCAGCTATCGCTTTACCATCGAGGGGCAGGCCGCTGAAGATTTAATTGCTGCCGAAGATCAGTCCGTACTAGATGTGGTCAATGTTGCTCCCAATCCTTACCTGGCTTTCTCCAACTACGAGACCTCACAGTTTACCACGACCGTAAAGATCACCAACTTGCCACCGAGATCCATAGTCACGATTTACTCGTTGGACGGCAAATTTATCCGGCAATACCGTCGTGATGAACAAGGTATACCACAATCCGATCGCTCCAATCCCGGCATTCGGGCTACCCAAGTGACTCCTGATCTTGAGTGGGATTTAAAAAATAGTAAAGGCATTCCGATCGCCAGTGGCATCTATCTGATTCATATCAATGGGTATGAATTGGGGGAAAGAACGATCAAGTGGTTTGGTGTCAATAGAAAGTTTGATCCATCAGGACTATAGCTTATGATGAAGAAAGTACTCTGTGCAATATTCTTACTGGCCTGGCTGACCCTTGCCTACGCCGGCAATCCAGACCGGCAGGGAGAAGCAGGTGCCTATGAATTGCTCCTTAACCCATGGGCTCGGAGTGCGGGTCTACACACCTTGACGACCTCGATGATTGGAGGTGTTGAAGCCATGCGTCTTAATGTGGCAGGATTGGTGCGTATTCCGAAAACACAGGTCTTGATTGGGCACACCCGATATCTAGCGGGGACTGGTGTTAATATGAATGCCGTGGGATTGGGTCAGCGAGTGGGCCCAAATGGAGTTTTTGGACTAAGCCTGATGGCGCTAGATTTTGGAGACATTCCCGTCACCACCACGAGTCAGCCGGAGGGTACTGGCGCCACCTTTTCGCCCAACTTCTTTCATCTAGGTCTTTCCTATGCCCACATCTTTGAGAACAAGGTGTCCGTTGGTATCACCTTGAGGGCCATTTCAGAGTCCACCACAGATCTGACGGCCCAAGGAGCTGCCTTGGATGCGGGTGTACAATACGTGACGGGCGAACAGGATAACTTCAAATTTGGAATTTCCCTGCGAAACATTGGCACTCCCATGCGCTTCGGTGGAGAGGGTCTTTCCTTTCGAGCCACGAATCCGGATGGTACCATCAACTATGACCTGTCTTATGACCGACAGGCAGCATCCTTTGAATTGCCTTCTGTGCTCAATATTGGGGCCTCCTACGATTTTCATCTCGATGCCCGAAATCGCCTGACGATTGTGGGAAATTTCACTTCCAATTCTTTTTCACGCGACGCCATTGGCGGTGGCATTGAGTATGCCTTCAATGAAATTTTCATGTTGAGGGGTGGGTATCGCTACGACCTGGGTTCATCCGCCGATAATTTTACCAACAATGTTTATTCGGGCATTAGTGCCGGGGTATCTATTGAGGTACCCTTTGAAAAGGGAAGTGACACAAAATTTGCCTTGGATTATGGCTATAGAGCCACCAATCCGTGGAGCGGTAGTCACAACCTTACCCTTCGTTTTACCATCTGAGTGGCGACGAAAAACACGATTCAAAATTTCTTCTTAAATTCCCTTTCTGAAGTAATGTTTGACTTTTTGAATGGCTTATTTCTGATCGGTACTTCTACAAGGTCAGCGTCATAATATAATATTCACAAGAACAAATTAGTTATACCATCTTTCACCGGTATAATTCTGATTTCTAATTACAATACAATTGCCAATGTCACAATATACTTACCTCACTCAAGAAGGATATAACAACCTGAAGAAGGAGTTGGAAACGCTAAAGAGCGACGGGCGGACAGAAGTAGCAAAGGCCATTGCCGAAGCACGTGATAAGGGAGATCTATCGGAAAATGCAGAATATGATGCAGCTAAAGACGCACAAGCACTTTTAGAAGCAAAAATCAATCAACTGGAAAAGACATTTGCCAATGCCAGGGTGATCGATGCTTCTCAACTTGATGCCTCACGCGTCACGGTCTTATCCAAGGTAACGATCAAAAATAAGAAGACAGGCAAGGAATTAACCTATCAGTTGGTGGCTCAGTCGGAGGCGGATTTAAAGGCTAAGAAAATCTCGGTGCAGTCACCCATAGGTGAAGGTTTGTTGGGAAAAGAAGTGGGAGACGTGGCTCAAATAGAAACACCAGCCGGTGTACTGGAGTTTGAGATTCTTGATATTTCGCTCAGCTGATCGATGGCTAGTATTTTTACAAAGATCGTGCGAGGGGAAATACCATCGTACAAGGTGGCAGAAACGGATGAATTTCTTGCGTTCTTAGATATTAATCCTTTGGTTAAAGGACACACCTTAGTGATACCGAAACAAGAGATTGATCAACTATTTGATATACCTGATGAGGTCTTGTCTCGGATGATCTTATTTGCAAAAAGGGTAGCGATTGCTATAAAGCACGAAATTCCATGTGAACGCATTGGGATGACCGTGATTGGCCTGGAAGTACCTCACGCACACATCCACCTAATTCCCATCCGTCAAATGAGCGACATGGACTTCAGTCGGCCTAAGCTATCGTTGCCAGCGGAAGAAATGCAACGTTTAGCCGAAAGACTTCACACTGTCTTTAGTTCTTAATTTACACACCCCAAATAAATCGCGATGTCAAAATGCTATCTTTAAAGTACTCAGATGGTCAAAGTTAAATGAGCCAGATTTATCACTCCATGGTGGAAGGCAAAAGGTCCGGGACCAAGAAATTTGCAATGCTCATTGATCCGGATAAAGTAAGGATGGGCCATCTCGATCAAACCATTCAACTGGCCATTACGGCGGGTGTTGATTATTTCTTTGTCGGAGGGAGTTTGATTGTTAATGATGTACTTGATGATTGTCTTGAGGAAATCAAAGACAAGTGTGACATACCCCTCATTCTTTTTCCCGGTGATTCATATCAACTGAGTTATCGTGCCGACGGCATTTTGTTTTTATCACTTATTTCGGGTCGAAATGCTGAATTGTTGATTGGCAAACATGTCATTACCGCGCCATATTTAAAGGTGAGTCCCCTTGAGATTCTGCCCTGTGGATATATGCTCATTGATGGGGGGGTTCCCACTACCGTATCTTATATGAGCAACACCTTACCGATACCCCATGACAAAGATGATGTGGCGGTATGTACGGCGATTGCCGGTGAAATGTTAGGACTGAAATTGATGTATCTAGATGCAGGGAGTGGTGCCGCTCGACCCGTATCACCCACGATGATTGAATCTGTCTCGGGCGCCATCGAGGTCCCACTGATCATCGGTGGGGGCATCAGTTCACCCGAACAGGCACTGACCAATGTAGTTGCTGGAGCCGATGTCATCGTGGTCGGAAACGCCATTGAAAAAGATCCATTACTTATCGAAGAAATCTCGGATGCAATTCACTCGGGCTCCACGGTATAGCATCCATTTAGCGGGAAGTATTTTCCTAGTCTTTTTCAACTCCTATGCCTTTGTGTTTGGTCAGGCTTTTGGAGGTCTGGCTCCTAGTATCAAGTGGCAGCAAATCAATACCGATTCATGTCGTATTATCTTTCCTAGGTATCTAGATGCACAGGCTCAACGAATTGCCAATGCGGTCTCCTATATGCATCAGATCGGTTTTGCTGACGTAGGTGATCAGGCCTTCAAAATCGATATTGTACTCAACAACCAATCCACGATAGCCAATGGTTCGGTGGGCATTGCTCCCTGGAAGTCTCATTTTCTAACCACCCCACCTCAGAACAGTTTTAGTCTTAGTGCCCTGCCCTGGCTCGACCTCCTCGCCATCCATGAATATCGACATGTCATTCAACTCTCCACAGCACGTCGGGGCATTACGAAGGTTCTTTATTGGCTATTTGGACAGGAAACTTGGGCTGGTGCCAGTGGTCTGGCCATTCCGGATTGGTTTACGGAGGGTGATGCGGTGTGGGCTGAAACTGTGCTGACCCCTCAGGGGCGAGGTCGCACGAGCAATTTTCTCAAGGGCTACCGCGCATTAGCCTTCGAAAACAAGCTCTATAACTATGCTAAGGCCCGCAATGGATCAATCAAGGATTTTGTACCAGACCACTACCGGTTGGGTTACCTGATGTTGCAATATGGCCACCGTCATTATGGCGCTGAATTCTGGAAGAAAACACTGGCCGATGCAGGTGCCTACAAGGGCATTTTTTATCCATTCTCTAAATCGATGCGTGCCCAATCGAACATGAACACATCTCAGTTTTATCAGGCAATGTTATCTGAGAAGTCTAAAGAATGGCTTGGTGACCAAGGAGAAACTCCAGTGGAATTTTTAGTACCATCTCAGCCTCCAAAGGTCTTCACTAACCTTACTTACCCCATCGCTCTGGACGATGATGAGCTGCTTTATTATGAAATCAGTTTTGATAAGATTGGCCGCTTTTATCTACATGATTTGCAAAGTGACCAGAGAACGATTCTTGTAGCAAAAGGAAGAAGTATCGAGTCCTATCATAGTTATAATCAGGGTCTGCTCTGCTGGACTGAATTTTCTCCACATCCACGGTGGATTGCTAGAGATTACAATGATATTGTGATCTATGATCTTGAGGTGAAGCAGAAGCGAAGAGTGACTAAGAAGGGTAAGTACTTTTCACCTCATCCCAATCAACAGGGATCCAAGATCGTGGCCGTTCATCAAGACGAGACATTGCAAAATAGCCTGAAAATCATCGATGTTAAAACGGGTGCGGTGATCCACTCCCTAAGTAATCCCGAAGGATTGGTTTACACTTATCCGAAGTGGCTAGACGACGATCACGTCATTTCCTCCGTGCGTAATACTTTGGGAGAAATGGCCATCATAAAGATCAATATTCCCGATGAGGAAATTGATACCATCCAGCCCTTTGCCAATGTAATGATTGGTGCACCTTCTGTTGAAGATGAGTGGATCGTATACTCAGCAACCACCGCAGGGGCTGAGAATGTTTTTCTCCAGAATGCAAACAGTGGTGATCGTGTGCAGGTCACTTCTGAGCCAAATGGAGCTTTTAATCCATTTTTGAGAAAAGACGCTCTGTACTATTCGGTTTTCACCAGCAAGGGGCACCACTTAAAGAAGATCAGCATTCAGGATCAATTTGATAAGATGAAAGATCAGCGCGGCCAAGATTTTAGCCTATCCTATGAGCACAATTTTATTAGTGAAGCACCCAGCTTAACTTATCCCACTATGCCCTATCGAGCTGCGGCTCATCTTCTCAATGTGCATACCTGGGGTTTTGATTTTGAAGATCCGGTGATCACTTTTCGGGCATTGTCCACCAATGTTCTTAACAACTTGGAGGCTAGTGCAGGGATCGACTACAACTATGATCTCGAACGCTTCGCACCCTTTATTCGTGTCACCTATGCCGGTCTCTTTCCACAGTTCACCGTGCAAGGCAATACCTATAGCCGTGAAGCAGTGATTGCTGACACCACCAGAAATTGGCGTGAAACGAATCTATCCGGATTTATTTCGGCAGATCTCAATTTTTCATCGGGAATGTATCAGAGAAGTTTGGTGCCCTTGATCGGCTTGAATCAGACAGAAACCAGTGGTGACTTGGACTTTTCACTGCTTAGTGCCTTAGCCCGCATCACCTTCCTAAACAGAAGATTGCAAGCTAGAAAAAATCTATTTACTCGCAATGGTCAATACCTTCAACTACGGTATTCCGAATCATTAAATCGACTCCAGGCTCAACAGATGCAGGTACGATCGGCATTGGCACTACCAGGAATTGGAATAAATCACAACTTAATCCTACACGCAGATTACAAAGCTGATCTCGAAGACGCAGACTTTCAGTTTACCACCGGATTCTCGCACCGAGGATATGGTGTGGTGCCAGGCGATAAATTGTGGCGCTTAAGTGCCAATTACCATTTTCCGTTATGGTACCCAGATTGGGGCTTTGCGGGTCTTTTTTACATCTATCGGATTCGGTCGACCTTCTTCTATGAATATACTTCGGCTCAGGTAGAAGAAGAACTAGCGAATAGGTCATCAGCTGGCGTGGAAGTTGTCTTGGATCTAAATCTGGTAAATGCGACATCAGCCACGATTGGTATTCGTTATGCCCATCCCCTTTCTGGTGAACTCAATGCTGGGCAGTTTGAACTGTTTATTCCAGCTTATCGATTTTAGATGGAAGAAGCAACTGTCATAAAATCAACCGGAAGTTGGTATGATATCCTAACCGCCGATGGCCGTCGTCTTAAAGCACGAATCATTGGTAAATTCCGCCTAAATGGACTTAACCTAACTAATCCGGTGGCCGTGGGAGATCAGGTGGCATTTGAGATTGAAAATGAGCAAGAAAATTCTGCCATGATCAAAAAGATTCTTCCACGTAAAAATTACGTGGTGAGACAATCTCCGCGTAGAAAACATCAACTTCACCTTTTGGCTAGCAATGTTGATCAAGCGGTATTGGTGGTGACCATCGTTCAACCGAAAATCAAGCCTGGGGTGATCGATCGGTTTTTACTAATGACCGAACCCCATAACATACCGACCACTATCATCTTCAACAAATCTGACCTGTACCAGCCTGAAGACCTGGACCTCTTTGAGTATTTGGAGGCTGTATACACCTCCATTGGTTATGCGGTCTTGCTAACATCTGGTGAGGCGAAGAAGGGACTGGACCCGGTGAGAGAATTACTCTCGCATAAAACTACGCTGGTAAGCGGACAGAGCGGGGTGGGTAAGTCGACCCTTATCAATGCCATTCAGCCTAGTTTGGATCTTAAGACGGTGGAGCTTTCGGAATACACCGGAAAGGGGCAACATACGACTACCTTCGCTGAAATGCATCCCTTGGATTCAGGGTTTATCATTGATACACCCGGATTTAAGACCCTTTCTTTCAATAACTTGGAGCCCATGGACGTAGCCCATAATTTTCGAGAGTTTTTCCTCTTGTCTCCCAAGTGTAAATATCCAAACTGCCTGCACCGCAATGAACCAAAGTGCGCTGTGAAGGAGGCAGTGATAGAGGGTGCCATCAGTGAATGGCGCTACAATAACTACTTGCGAATAATGGATGAAATAGAAGGCCAAAACTACTGGGAGCGACACAGTGATTTGTGAGCTTTGAAGGGCCACCTGGTTGGCATATCGTTTGAATCATTCTTTTTGGATCCAGATGTGAACTTTTTACAATTGTGATCTCTTTTTCAATAAAAGAACCTGCTACACTATGACACTTCGTGAATTGTTTGACTTACTTGCCCTCAATCCATCCATCCTAATCTTCTTTTTTGTGGCATCCCCTTTAACTGCTCTTTTGGCATCTTGGTTGGGTCGGGGAGAAGGGCACATCACCCCTTGGAAGTACATGTACTCGGTGTTAGTGTATCTGATTTGTATACCAGGTATTTTTGCAGTTACCCTAAATATTTATCTCTTTTTATTCGAACGACAAAGCATTTTTGATACCGACATTTGGACCCAAATTCTGCCCATCGTGTCAATGGTTGCGACCCTTTTGTTGATTCGAAAAAATGTCAGTTTTGATCAAATTCCGGGTTTCGGCAAATTATCTGGGTTGTTGCTTATCATTGGAGTAGTGCTAGCCCTCATGTTCTTACTGGACCGCACGCATATATTCGTCATTTCAATTGTCCCTTTTTATCAAGCTTTCCTGTTCTTCCTGGCGCTTTTGGGTCTGGCCATGTTTGGCTGGTGGAAAATGAAGAAAGGAGATCCGGCATCTCCTTCAGCAACTACGTCTTCATAAAAGTAAAGGCCACCACGGTGCGTGATGGCCTCTAAGTTTTCATTTGATAACCGGAGTTACCGGATTCGTTAGGGCTAGTAAGTTATGCTTTTTTCAATAAATCCCTAATTTCACTTAACAGCTCTTCCTGAGTGGGTCCTGATGGAGGTGCTTCATCTTCTACTTCCTCCTTCTTGAGCCGATTTACATTCCTTACAATTACATACAGCACAAGGGCCATCAGTATGAATGCGATCAACGCATTGATAAAAAGGCCATAGCCTAGGGCAATTCCTCCTGCCTCTCGAACGGCTTCAATAGATGCCATATTTACCTCTGCAGTGTCAGTGGGTGGGCGTAACATTACGAATAAGTTAGAGAAATCTGGAGTGCCAAATACCGAGGCAACGATGGGCATGATGATGTCGTCTACCAGCGATTTCACCACTGTGCCAAATGCAGCACCCAGGATGAAACCAATGGCTAAATCCAGCATATTACCCTTTAAAGCAAATTCTTTGAATTCCTTGATCATGATAAAGTAAGTTTAAATGGTTTGGGTAAATCGTTTGTACCAAAAGATAAACAAAATGATTGGCTATCGATGTCCAGATTTTCTAACTATAGGTACAATGGTGGAATCCATCCCGGCAGCCTTCAGGTTGATCTACTCCCAGCGTCAACTTCTGACAGTCATCAGCTGTTGGTCTCCTCACGAATTTTATTGAGAGCACTACCGGCGCGAACCCAATCGATCTGTGCTTGGTTATAAGTGTGCGCAACCTGAAATTGATCTTGGCTTCCATCGGCATGATTTAATCGGATGGTCAATGGTTTGCCAGGAATCATCTCGCTAAAGTCAGGAATGTCAACGGTATCATCTTGCCGGACTAGATCGTAGTCATCGGGATTGATGAAAGTGAGGGCCAGCATACCTTGCTTTTTGAGGTTGGTTTCATGAATTCGAGCAAAGCTCTTAACCACAACCGCTTTCACACCAAGAAATCGAGGTTCCATTGCGGCATGCTCACGAGAACTGCCTTCACCATAGTTCTCTTCGCCAAAGACAATGGTACCAATGCCTTCTTTCTGGTAGGTGCGTGCCGAATCGGGCACAGGCAGGTACTTGTTTTCGACGTAATTGAGTACGCTGTTAGCCTCGCCGTTAAAGTAATTGATGGCGCCGATGAAGCAGTTGTTGGAGATGTTTTCCAGGTGACCACGGTACTTCAACCATGGTCCTGCCATCGAGATATGATCCGTCGTGCATTTCCCCTTCGCTTTTAATAGAACCCGCATTCCCGTCACTTGGTCTTGATCAATCACCTCGAATGGGGTCAGTAGTTGTAGCCGATTGCTGTCTGGAGCAACCGTCACTTCTATGGCAGAGCCATCTTCAGCCGGGGGCTGAAAGCCAGCATCTTCAACATCAAACCCCTTACTGGGCAACTCCACACCAACGGGTGGTTCGAGTTTAATTGACTCTCCTTTTTCATTCGTCAAGGAGTCCGTCAGCGGATTAAAAGTGAGACTTCCACCCATGACCATCGCGGTTACAATCTCTGGAGAGGCAACAAAGGCATGCGTCTGCGGATTGCCGTCATTACGCTTAGAAAAATTTCGGTTGAAGGATGTAATAATACTGTTCTTTTTGCTGGGGTCGTCGGTATGTCGTGCCCATTGCCCGATGCACGGACCGCAAGCGTTGGCCAACACAACACCACCGATCTCCTCGAATACGTCTAATATTCCATCTCTCTCTACCGTGTATCTAATCTGTTCCGAACCTGGGGTGACGGTAAATTCGGATTTCACCTTGAGGTCATTGGCTTTGGCTTGGCGTGCAAGGCTGGCAGCCCGACTTAGATCTTCGTATGAAGAATTGGTGCACGAACCAATCAGCCCAACTTCAAGTTTTTCAGGATAGTCATTATCGCGAACTGCCTGGGCAAATTTTGAGATCGGCCAGGCTAGGTCAGGTGTGTACGGACCATTGATATGTGGCTCTAAAGTTGAGAGATCGATTTCTACCACACGATCAAAGTACTTCTCCGGATTTGCGTAGCACTCGGGATCTCCAGTGAGATGTGCTGCTACTTCATCTGCCAGATCTGCCACATCAGCTCTTTCGGTTGCTCTCAAGTACCGACTCATCGAAGCGTCGTATCCAAAAGTTGAGGTGGTCGCACCGATTTCTGCACCCATGTTGCAGATGGTACCTTTGCCAGTACAGGACAGGGCCTCTGCACCAGGACCAAAGTATTCTACGATGGCTCCGGTGCCACCTTTTACGGTGAGAATTCCAGCCACCTTTAAGATCACGTCCTTCGATGAAGTCCATCCCGAAAGCTCTCCAGTAAGTTTGATTCCGACTACTTTCGGCATCTTGAGTTCCCAGGGCATATCGGCCATTACGTCCACGGCATCTGCACCGCCCACTCCAATGGCCACCATACCGAGACCGCCGGCGTTGGGGGTATGTGAGTCAGTACCAATCATCATGCCTCCTGGAAAGGCGTAGTTCTCGAGTACAATTTGATGAATGATTCCCGCTCCAGGTTTCCAAAAACCGATTCCATATTTATCTGATACGGAGGCCAAAAAATCATAAACCTCGGAGTTTACCTTATTTGCGGTTGCTAAATCTGCATCCGCTCCCACTTCTGCTTGGATTAGGTGATCGCAGTGCACCGTACTAGGCACGGCGACATTCTTTTTACCAGCCATCATAAACTGCAGCAAGGCCATTTGGGCGGTAGCATCTTGCATGGCCACGCGGTCGGGTGCAAAAAAGACATAGTCTTTTCCACGATGATATTGCTGTAAACCGGATTCTTGATGAAGATGAGCATAGAGAATTTTATCCGTCAGGGTCAAAGGTCGATTTAAAGTACTTCTAATCGCATCGATTTTAGCTGGAAGTGCCTGATAAAAGGCTCGTATCATATCTATGTCAAAGGCCATACTGTTGATTTTTCAATGTCAAATATTCGGGACGGCAAAAATAAGATTTTAATCCATCATTGCTACCTGATGGTTCAGGTCTGGTTCCGTCATTAAAACAGGTGATGTCGACCTTTTGTTTGCTCAAGGCTGCAGAAGAAATCGATTGAAAAAGTCAACGGTGACTTGGAAAGATCTCAGCCAACTCTCATATCGATAAAACCCATGTACCTCGTCGGGAAACACCAGAATTTCTGTAGGTACCTTCCTTTCTTTTAAGCGTTCAGCCAAATCAATAGTTTGTCCAAACATGACGTTGCGATCATCATCTCCATGGATCAACAGTACCGGTGATTTCCAGTCATCCAGATTGGCGACTGGAGAGGAATTGTATGCTTCATCCATCAAGTCGTCCGTGATTCCCCAGGCGCCACCTTCCGAGAAATCAGTGGCACGCCAACTCCAATCGTGTACTCCGTGAAAATCAACACCTGCCTTGAAGAGTTCTGAGTCGTTCGCCAAGCCCATCGCCGTCAAATATCCACCGTAGCTACCTCCCCAAAGACCGATTCTGTCATCATCGACATACGGCAATCCTTGCAAGTATTTTCCAGCTGCAACAATATCTTGATACTCAGATGCACCACGAGGTCCCTGTTTATCAGCCCTTCTAAAATTCCGACCATACCCAATCCCCGCACGATAATTGACACTCATCACGGCATAACCCTGATGAGCTAAAAATTGATTAAGCATGTAGGCATTGGCATAATAGCTACTGTAGTGAAATCCCAATAGCATTTGGCGTATGGGCCCCCCGTGCATAAAAAGCAGTCCCGGCTTATCCCCTGATTCTTCTCTGACAAACAGCTGTGCATGAACATCGGTACCGTCAGCAGCCTTAAAGATAACTTGTCGGGGTTTCACAAAATCAAAAGACGACATGGAAGGTGGCCATTGGGAGGGATGGATCGCTGTCGTAGTCTCATTTCGGTAAAGATAGATGGCGGTCGGTTCCTGGTAAGTGGCATGTCGATAGGCGATGTTGCCCCCCGCCAGGATTTGAGGATCGGTTTCAATGTCATCGCCCGAAGTCAGTTGCCTGAGCTGATCGGAGTCCATATCGTAAGAAAACAGATTTCGCCGGTCGATATCACCTGCACAATTAGAGCTGAAAACCAATTTCCGTCCGTCCGTAGAAAGATCACTGTGTTCAATTTCACATGCACCGCTCTGAATACTGACGGCCGTACCAAGACCAGGATCGAGGGAATAGATTTTCATCCAACCTTCATGCTCAGAATAAAAGAGGATTTTTCCATTAGCTGCCCAACGCAAGGGGTGGCTCGGGTAATACTGAGCAAAACCGCCATCGTCTTTGGGTGAATCCCACACCTCTCGCACTTGCCCCTCCTCCAAATCATGAATCATAATCGAAAATCGATGTCCGCCAGTGAGATTGAAGAGCTCATGGCGTCGCACACCAGGAGACCGAATAAAGGCAACTTGTTTTCCATTGGCAGACCAGACAGGAAATTGATCGCGGTACACCGAGGGAGATAGCCATTGCACTTGTTTTTCACCCAAAGTGTAATGACCGATGAAACTGTGATCTCCGCGATTGCTGACAAAACAGATGGATGATCCATCAGGAGAGAAAGAAACATCGGAGAATGTTCCTCTCATCTCAATCATTGAGGTCAGCTCTTTTGAAGTCAGATCTAGACGCTGCAATTTTTTACCAGCGACGATGAGTAAGTCTGTACCATCGGGGTTGACCACATAGTTGCTAAATGAACCCAAGGTGTCGAGGATCTTCGCAGTAAGATTAACACGTAGCAATTGAGTCTGTGGGTAGGCTGCAGTCGAACTTGGATTTGCTACTTCACCCCTGCGGTTGGTAGCACTACCCCGCACGAAATACAAATTTTCTGCATGAGGGTCGAATTGAAAGTTTCGTAAAATTTGACCATCATCCTCCTGACTACCATACCTCTTAATGGGCTCAAAATCAGGAGCGCTTGCTGAAAACACGGATCTGATTCCAGCTTCATAACTAACCCAGCAGATCGTGTTGCCATTTGGGCCAGCAGTCAGGTCGGAGGCATAAGGTGCTGAAAGAATGTCATGAAGAACTTGAGATGAACAAACTGGGACACCAAGAAGCAAAGTCCAAAATATTGAAATAGTTTTCATGCGATCTACAGATACTTAATGCGCAATAAGATAGCGCAAAATTCAAATTAGGACCTTCCTATTGGGCATGTGGGAGCACCTATTGCATCTAGATTTGTTATCGGTCTACTTCCTGCAACCGATCCAGCAGTCTTGCGGTAATCCTGAGAAAATCCATTTCCGTAATGATGCCAATTAACTCTCGATGTTCATTGACTACGGGCAAAGAGCCGACTTGATTTTCACGCATGAGGGCCATTGCTTCGCGAATGGTAGTTTCTGAGGTAGTTGTAATGGGATCTTTAATCATCACGTCGGCGATGGTCGTTGCGCCGTCCTCATCGCTTTCGTCGAGTAGTTCACGCATAATCAGACGATGCGTAACCAATCCTTCTAGCTTACCCTTTTCATCTTCAATGGGCACATATCTGATTCGTCGCCAGTCCATCATTTCTCCAACCAACTCAATGATATCTTCTTTGCGAACCGTAAAAACATCAGTGGTCATGCATTCGCCCACGGTCAATGCCATTGGTGTATAGTTCGCTAAATCCGAAATTTTCGGGCTTGGCCACTCATGAAGTGGTATTTCCTGTTGCTGATACTGTTTCATCGTAGCAGTCACAACCGTTAATGCCTCGTCCTTGTCAACTTCTTTGAGAAGTTTCGTATATCCTCGCAGCAGCCATCGTGCTCCGTTCATATGCTTCTCAGCTCGCCCCTGGATGATGCCAAGATATCGATCAATGTCAGATTCAACCACCTGCTGTTTCTTAAGTCCTTTTCGTGCAATGGGTAGCAACTCATCTAAGATTAGTTCTCTAGCAGTGACTTTCGAATCGTCTAGCCAGCTAAATGTGGTGTCAATGCCATACCTGGCGGCCTTCATAAAATTGTCTCGAGCCTCGGCAAAGAGAATATGTTTGGTCACATCTTCGTACTTCTCTCTGAAGCCCATCATCAAACCAAGCCAAAATCCAGCGTTGGCAATTTCGTCCACCACGGTCGGTCCGGAAGGAAGCACTCGGTTTTCAATGCGTAGATGAGGTTTACCATTGTCACTAATGCCATAGCAGGGTCGGTTCCAGCGATAAACAGTTGAATTATGAACTTGCAGAGATTTCAATTTGGGTACTTCTCCATTTTCGATCTTCTTCAAAGAATTCTCTTTAACATCGCTGCTCATTAAAACTCGAAATCTGGCGATGTCGTCCTTGTAAATTTCGAGGATGCTTTTTTTCAACCAAGCGTTGCCAAAATCGACTCGTGGAGCTCTCTCACGCAGGTGTTTATGTGACGACCGCGTGTCAATGGATTGTTGAAACATGGCAATACGTGACTCATGCCAAAGCCTGCGACCAAAGACCAGAGGTGAGTTGGCGGCAATGGCCATGACTGGAGCAGCGAGAGTTTGTGCGATGTTGTACATCGGTGCAAATTCGTCGGGAGACACTTGCAAATGAACTTGAAAACTGGTGTTACAAGCTTCCAACATCGGGCTGTCGTGTTTGATGATCAGCTCGTCGATGCCGGTGATTCTGAGCTCATATTCTGATCCTAAAAGCTGTTGATTAATGGCGTCCATGAGTGCACGATACCGCTCTTTGGGGGTGAGATTGTCAAGCGATAGGTCAAATTTTCGAAGGGTAGGGAGGATTCCCGTAAGGATGGGGGTAGCATTCATACTCGCGAGATGCTCTCGGATGATTCTCAGACGAGAAATCGTTTCATCCTCCAGCATTCGCAAACAAGATCCAGCGAACAGCTGTGGAGTGAGCGTGATTTCTAAATTGAATTGAGCCAATTCACTTTCTAACCAAGGATAGGAAGCCATTTCTTCTAAAGCTCTTTGAGCCACTAGTGATGGTTTGTTTTGATCGTCGATTAAGACCATTTCCTGCTCAGCACCAATTCTTACCACATCTTTTTCAAACCAGTCGTGCTCTAGCATGTGCTCTAAAGCTCGCACGTCATCCAACAATGCTCGGATAAAGGCGCGAAGCTCTTCTTGGTTGCTCAATAGATGTACTTTTTGTTCACCCATGCCTTTGAATAGATCTTTGTTCACTAGTAAGTTATAGAAAAATGCGGTAGGATGATTGGTAGATGTTCGAATCCTTGCACTGGATTTCATGCTGTGAAATGCACGATTTCCAGCGTGCATTTCCAAAAGTATGGTCGGCCGGCGTTAAGTGGGTTTCAGCTCACAGATCTCAAAGCACGTTGATTTCATTTTTTGAATAAATCGAATACATATTGCGTTAATGAAAATATGCGGATTTCTCCATGGATGACCCTCTTTGCACTGATGCTGTCCATCACCGGATGTCGGAAGGAACCATTGATCTTATTTGAGGTTGCACAACGCATAGAATTTAATGTGCCCGCCGGGCTAAATCCCTTTGACAAGCACTTCTTCATCCTGCGTGAGGTACCCACGAATTTGGAAAATTTAAAGAGTCAGTTTGGTGTTGACGAAAATGAAACGCTGCTTATTCGTCCGCTCCAAGCCATCATGTCCACCCAATTCCAAGACTTAGACCTTGATTTTGTGGAGGAGGTCGAGATCAGTGTATTTGAAGAAGATCCAGATGATGATCGCATTGTATTTCTAACGGATCAAGTGCCTTTCAATGCAAGTAAGAACATCATTATCATACCCTTTGAGATTGATCTTGCCAAGAGACTTGAGACGGGTAAGATCAATTACAAAGTATCCCTCCGATTGAGAACCACAACTCCGACCTCCTTTACTGGAGTGATTAATTTGACCTACGGTGCGGAATAAAATGACCTGGATCGAAAACCACCTTTTAGAGTGCTGGGATATTTATGTCGAAAAAAAAATCTGTACATAGAATGGTAGATTAGCATATTTACCGTTTCTTTGCATTGCGTTTCAATACGACACACCAGACGACTCCTTTTTAGGACCAAGCTAACACCACCGAAATTAATCTTTGGACAGTCTGCATGAAGCAAGCTTACGTGATAGTTTCATGGTTGATTCTAGTGATACTAGTTCCTTCAACCATTTGTGGTCAAGTACCAAACCGGATTGCAGAGGCGCTTAAAAGCAAGACCAACCAACGCAGTGAGGAGGCCATCCCAGTCTTCGACTTATTTGACCGACGTACCCAAGATGAGCACAGGGCTCGTCGACTACAGCTCCTTTCTTCGTATACCAGTCTCGCCATGCGCCAAGCGGAGACGCGTCGTATGCTACGATTGCAACCCGAACTGATAGAACTAAACCTTCCTTTTGAAGAGCAGTACCTAACCGTTCAACTGTTCCGTGAAGATCCTGTTGCTTTCGACTATACTGTCACCAGTTCTGATGGACTGGTTCAAAGATCGTCTGCAGTTCATTACCGAGGCATCATCAAAGGTGACAATCAATCGATTGCTGCCATCAGCATCTTTGATGAGGAAGTAATCGGTATAATTTCTTCAACATCTTTTGGCAATGTCATTGTAGGCAGATCGAAAGCCGAAGCAGACCACATTATATATCGAGAAAGAGATTTATTAGTAGACAATGAATCTGAGTTATGTGAGGCCCTTGAAGTACCAGGCCGTAAGCAGATAGTCCGCCCTGAAGAATTACATGGTCATCAACGCAGCGCAGCTGAATGTGTGCAAGTGTACTTTGAAACAAGTTATAGTCTTTTTCAGAATAAGGGTAGTGTTTCGGCAGTCGAGAATTATGTGACGGGGTTATTTAACGGAGTGGCTACACTTTATGCCAATGAAGGCATCAGTGTTGAAATCTCACAGATTCACGTATGGTCAAGTAACGATCCATTTAGTCATGGAAGTGCATCCGCTGCGATAGGTTCATTTATTCAAATGAGGCCAGATTTCAATGGCACTGTTGGTCATCTGCTCGATCTGACCGGCCAACTCAAGGGGGGGTTGGCATATGTAGATGTCTTATGTGATAACACCTTTAATGTGGGCTATAGCGACATTAACGCATCGTACAGCAGTTTGCCCACCTACTCATGGACCATAAATGTGGTCACACATGAACTAGGCCATAACTTCGGTTCGCAACACACGCATGACTGTGTGTGGGGTCCTCAGAATTGTACGGCCATTGATGGTTGTGGGGCACCAAAACCTTCCGTTGGCTGCGGATCATGTAGTGGTGCGACGATACCGCCTAAGGGCACCATCATGAGCTACTGTCATGTTGGGGGTAATGGGATTGATTTCAATCTTGGTTTTGGCACCGAACCTGGTAATTTGATCAGATCGCGGATGGCTGCAGCAAGTTGTTTACCACAATGTGGAAGTGGAAATGGGGGAGGAGGATGTGCCCTCTTCATCGACCAAGTTGATGTAAGCAATGCGTCTTGCGGTGAAAATAATGGCCAAATAGTCGTACAGGTTTCTGGAGAATCAGGTGCGGTAACCTACGACATAGGCCATGGACAACAGTCAAGCAATGTTTTCAAAAATCTTGCCGCCGGTAACTATGTGGTTACAGCCTTTAATGGAGCAGGTTGCGAAAGAGCGGAAGTAGTCACTGTACAAATGCTATCAGAGGGACCCTCTTTGGAAGCCACCGTAACCAATGCGACCTGCGGTCAGACCGATGGAAAAGTTGAACTGACTGCTTCTGGTGGTGTAGGCCCTTATTCCTTTCAGCTTGATGGTAAGACCCAATCAAATCCCGTTTTTGAAAACCTGGGAGTTGGTAATTACACGGCTTTGGTCATAGACAATCAGGGTTGTTCGCAAGTTAGGCCGTTTGGTGTTTTCACAGATAATCCACCAAGTGTAAGTGCCAGCATCAATCATACTAGCTGTGGATCTGCCAATGGATCCATTACACTTTCAGCTATGGGTGGTATGAGTCCCTATACCTATCGGATTGATAATGAAATGGTGCCAGATGGTCAGCTTGATGATTTAGAAGCGGGCACCTATGCGGTGGAAGTAATCGATCAAAACGGCTGTATAGATCACCAAGATATTATCGTCCAAGGGTCGGAAGAGGTTGTTGCGAGCGCAGATGCAGTTGGAACCCAATGCGGTCAGGAGAATGGCTCGATTAAAGTCCATGCCACGGGAGGTACGGGGACCCTGTTTTATAGCGTGGGGGGGTCTTTTCGCAGTGTTCCGGAATTTTCTGGTCTGGAGGCGGGTATCTATGATATCAGTGTCAAAGACGGTAGTGGATGCCTCATAACTTGGCAGGAGGAAATAGCGGCCAGTGAGACCTTTGATTTGATGCCGCAGGTACAACGAACCACCTGTGGATTGTTGAATGGTGCGATTACGGTAAGTGCCTCTGGTGAGACGGGACCTTACCAATACCGCCTTAATAACGCTGGAAATTTCACATCAAACCCCGTGTTCAAAGATCTTGGGGCAGGTGATTATTTGGTCGTTGCCCAAGGGGTGGATGGTTGCATTGTCACTCAAGAAGTCGAAGTTGAGAACTCATCCAATCCCAAACCCATCCCCGAAATTGAACGTACGCATTGTGGCCTTGCCAATGGCTGGGTGAAGGTTGCAGTTGAAGGCGGATCGCTACCCTATGCATTTAAATTGGATCAACATGAACAAGAGGATTCACTGTTTAGCGATCTTTCGGTAGGCACGTATCAACTTCGTGTCACCGACTCAGACGGATGCGTTGACTCCATGCAAATCAGGATCGATACCTCTGAGGCCGCAACTGCCCAGATTTCGGTGACCTCCACCAGTTGTGGAATGGACAACGGTTTGGTATCTTTTGAAGCACTTTCTGGCGTCGCACCCTTTGCATACTCCTTAAATGATTCTGTATCTGCGTCTCCAGCCTTTATGGAAATCGCTGCCGGCACCTATGTGGTTAAAATGGCAGATGCTGACCAATGTGGTTGGATTGACACCATTCAGGTGGCGGCCTCCAATGCTGTACTTCTGGAATCACAAGTTGTACCAACAACTTGCGGACTTGACAATGGATCCATTCAATTTATTGCGAGCGGTGGCACAGGAGCATTGAGCTATCGCCTTCTGGATACAAGTTTTGACGAACAATCTGTTTTTAAAAACCTGCCAGCGGGCACATACCAGATGAGCGTACGCGATGAGGAAGATTGTATTGTATCTGAGAATGTGGAAGTGTTGGCTTCCTCCAACCCGCGGCTCACTTATGATGTATCACACACACGGTGTGGCCTCGAAAATGGCAAACTCGTTTTGCAGAGCCAAGGTGGTGAAGCACCGTTTACATACTACATGTCGGGCGATACCTTACCAAACTCAGAACGAGCTGATCTATCGGCGGGCACATATGAACTAGTCGTCGTCGATCGCCATGGGTGTACTGACTCGATGGTTGTAGCCATCGAGACCTCAACCGCACCGCAAATCAGTGTCGAAACAAGCTCTGCATCGTGCTATCAAGAAAATGGCCTTATTAGAGTGAGTGGGGAAATGGGCATTGGACCCTATTCGTACAGTATTGGTGGGTCTTATCAGCGAGAAGAACAGTTTGTAAACGTCGATAGCGGTACTTACCAGGTGATTCTCAAAGATCAACGGGATTGTTTTGATACCCTTGCTGCGATTGTCGAATATGATGACCAATATCAAGCTCCAACGCTGGCACCAAATTCCCCCATTTGTGATGACGATCCTGCAGTACTCGATATAGGGGTACAGTCACCACCAAACATTACCTGGACTCGGAATGGTTCGGTATTGGATCATAATGAACCCATTTTGGTCACCGATATGGCAGGATCGTATCAAGCCACTATTAACTACCATGACGACTGCGTACTATCGACAAATACGATCCTCTCCAATGAGACCAAGCCGACCCAAACATTGGTTGCAGAAGACACAATATGCCTTGGAGAGACTTTTCGCATAGCAGAGGCGAACCCAAGCTTTTCGTATCAGTGGAGCAATGACTCCCTTGGCACCGAGGTGGCATTTGCCAAAAGTGCCGTCTATGATCTAACGGTGACCAATCATCAGCAGTGTAGCATCGTCAAGTCTTTGCGATTGGAAGTGGTGCAACCGATTTCGTTCCAATATGAGCAAGACACTGCGTACATCTGTCAGGGCCAGGTGTATCAATGGAATATTTCAGGGGCAGAACACTACTTGTGGACCACCCAAGATGAAACAATTAGCAACAGTCAGATTGCCAACCCGTATGTCAAGCCTACAACCGATCAGCAATACCATCTCCTGGGCCGAAATCAATGCTTTGAGGCAGCATTAAATCTCTACCTGGGCATCTATCAGGATGTGACGATGCATGTGCAAGACACGACCATCATCGAAGGTTCTCCGTGGAAGCTTTATGTTGATGAACATACTAGCCTAGCAAAATGGAACACTCCCTTCGAAATGGATTGCACCGAATGTCATTCCACTTTGGTGCGGCCTACAGAATCGGGCGCTGTGCGAGTTGAATACGAAGATCTAAATGGATGTCTCTGGTTTGATACGATTCAAGTAGCAGTGATACCGCTGAGTCAGGTTTATCCCAAGTTGGTCAACATCATCACGCCCAATGGAGATGGCAAAAATGATGT
This sequence comes from Saprospiraceae bacterium, assembly GCA_965223215.1. Classification (GTDB taxonomy): domain Bacteria; phylum Bacteroidota; class Bacteroidia; order Chitinophagales; family Saprospiraceae; genus JABDMH01. The sequence continues at coordinate 4,761,203 of CBDCVZ010000010.1, forward strand.
CTTAAGTTTTGAAGGAATGGATGTTTTTGAAAAACATCAGCTTCAGGTTTTCAATCAAGATGGCAATCCAGTTTACCTCAGCAAGGACTACCAAAATAATTGGAGTGGCACGATACAGGGAGCGCCATTACCGGAAGGTGTGTACTACTATATTCTTTCACTTGCTATGGATGATCGGATCTTCCAATTTGATAGCGACCTAACCATCGTGAGAGATTAATGAGTGGTACAAATTACATATCCATACTACTAGTGTTGTTCAGCTTATTTAGCACGCAGCTGATCGGTCAACGATTGTCTGACTGGTCCATGAATGACGCTATGTTTTTTACGGTCAATCCAGCCTTCGTGGCACGTGCGCCCTCTCTGGAGTTAGGGCTTACACACGGCCGCCGGTGGCGTAAACTAAAGAGTAGTCCCACCCAATCGGACTTGGGTTTGATCATACCATTTCCCAAAGAGCGAATGGGACTAGGATTGCATCTCTTTACCGAAGAAGCAGGCCCGTTTAAATCGAATGGTTTAGCGGTGTCTTATGCCTACCAAATGCCACTGACCAAGGAAGGTGAAGATCGGTTGTCCTTAGGCACCTCTATCCGTCTGATGCATATAGCCTTTGATCAGGATCATTTACTTGCTGCAGAGTCAGGAGATCCGCTTTTGGGCGGGATTGATGGTAATAGGTTTGTTCCACCTGCTTTATCGGTAGGTTTCCACTATCAAACGGGAATACCCCAATATGGAAATCCGGTTCAATTTGTAATAGCGGCATCGATGGCCAAATTCCTTCCTTTTCAAGATCGTTTTAACACCTTATCTTTTGATCGGTCCCTGCAGTGGTATGGTTTATTTGGATTGGAAATTGCGGCTTCTCAAAGTGTTTTGATTACTCCGAACATACTCGTCAGTCAGATAGGTGGTGAGGTAACAAACTACGCTTTACGAATTAAGGCAGCTTACCAACAACTGGGGTGGGTAATGACCCAATATTCAAAAGCTGGATTCTTAACCACACAGCTGGGTATCAATGTAGGAGCCGGATTTGCCATAGATGATGTCGTAGAAGTGAGTGGGAGCAATAGCTGGAATTTTTCATCACTTGAGGGTCAATTGGGAAACAGCCTGACCTTTGCCATTACCTACCGCAAGGCCATTCTGCGTTGAACTGCCACAACTGTCAGTGTTACGAAAAGTGCTTTAACATGATAATCTCTCGTGAGGTAAGATGCCGGTAGCGGCCTCGAGGAAGATTCTTTTTGGTTAATCCTGCGAGATAAACGCGATCGAGCTTTTTTACCTGATACCCACAGTGCTCAAATATTCTTCGTACGATCCTGTTTCGTCCAATAAAAAGGGTGATGAGTACCTGAGTGCGATTTGAAGGGTCCGTATGTCGCAGCCCTTTGATGGGTGCCAAACCATCCTTCAGTGTCACACCTTTGACGATGCGATCAAAATCAGCGCTTGCCAAATCTCGATCCAAAGTGACCAGGTACTCCTTGCGAACTTTATGTTTCGGATGCGAGAGTTTCTTGGCCAGATCACCGTCATTGGTGATTAGAAGCAAGCCCGTGGTGTCGCGATCCAAGCGACCCACTGGGAAAAGTCTTTCTTTGCCGGGTTCTTTAATTAAATCAAAGACCGTTTTTCGATTGTGTTCATCAGAGGTAGTTGTAATCACTTGTCGTGGCTTGTTGAGAAGCAGGTAAACCAACCTGGTTTCTGGACGGAGATTTTTGCCATTGTATACAACCTTGTCCGTTTCATGGATAAGTAAATAGGGCTCTCTAACGGTTTTTCCGTTCACAGTTATCTGACCATCCTTCACCAAATCAGCTGCTTTGCGACGCGAACAAACGCCGGCCTTAGCAATGAATTTATTCAATCGAAGCGGAAAGCTAAAAGCCGAAGGATCAGTACCTTGGCTCGGATGAAAGTGAAAAGGATTCTTCTTATCCTTCATCATCTAAAACGGGATATCATCTCCTTCATTCATGCGTGAGGGTCGAGTGATCATGTTATCATTTGGGTTCATAAAATCATCTGTCTTTAAGCTGCTGAAATCGAATTCATCTAGATTTGCAAATTTTGCGAATTGATCAATGAAACGTAATTTTACGGTTTCAAGTGCACCATTACGATGTTTAGCGACAATGATTTCTGCGACCCCTTTCAAACTTACCCCCTCACTTTCAGTGATGTCGTAGTATTCGGGACGATAAATAAATGACACGATATCTGCGTCCTGCTCAATGGCACCAGATTCCCGTAGATCAGAGAGCATGGGCCTTTTTTCACCTCCCCGAGTTTCGACCGCCCTGCTCAATTGAGATAGAGCGATAACAGGGATGTTTAACTCCTTGGCCATACCCTTTAGCGCACGCGAGATTGAACTAATTTCTTGTTCTCTGGTCCCTGAGCGTTTGTTGTCTACGTTGCCAGACATGAGTTGCAGATAATCGATCACGACTAATTGAATGTCATGCTGCATCTTTAACCTCCGGCATTTTGCCCGCAGTTCAAAGCTATTGATGGCCGGTGTATCGTCGATGAAAATGGGTACGTTAGATAGCTTTTCGACTGCGGTATGTAGTTGTTGCCATTCATGCGGCTCCAGCTGACCATTGCGTAATTTTCGAGATGAAATCTCTGCCTCCATTGAAATGAGTCGTTGTACGAGTTGGATATTAGACATCTCCAACGAAAAGATCGCAACCGACTTGCCATAGTCCATGGCTGCATTTTTAGCAAGCGATAAAGTAAAAGCCGTCTTTCCCATGCCGGGCCTGGCTGCTAGTATGATAAGATCTGAAGATTGCCATCCCGATGTAAGCCGATCTAACTCGGTAAAGCCGGATGGCACTCCCGTCAAGCCTTCCGTCTTTTTGGATAGCTCCTCCAATTGTTTTTGTGCTTTCAGGGCTAGAGACCCAATTGATTCGAAACCTCGATTCAAATTTTGCTGGGTAATGTTAAAGAGATTTCGCTCTGCGTCATCTAGTAGTTCAAAAACATCTTTTGTTTCATCAAACGAATCTCGGATGATCTCCGTTGACGCCCGGATCAGCTCACGCTGGATGTGCTTTTGGCTAATGAGTCGGGCATGATATTCAATGTTGGCTGCCGATGCGACCCGGTTGGTAAGCTCCACGAGATAGTTTGGACCGCCAATCTGATCGATGTTCCCCTCAGACTTTAGTTCCTCATGAACGGTAAGCAGATCAATGGGATGCGTCTTCTCAAAGAGGGATAACATCGCCCGATAAATAAGCTGATGACCTTCCACATAGAAACTAACAGGTTGTAGAATGTCGAGCACCGTTGGCAGTGCATTCTTATCCAACATGATGGCCCCCAGCACGGCCTCTTCTAAAGGGATCGCTTGAGGCTGGATCTTCCCATAGCTAAGACTACTGTAGTCTGCATCGGCCTTAATTGGCTTCAAAGTTTTACCTCCGAAGGACTTTGCTGGTTTGCCCACTTCAGCCATGTTGTTGTTCTAAGCTATTAATACAACGCATGATGCAAAATTACAATATCTAGCGAAGCGGAGTAAATTACATCGTATTGAGGTTGAGCAGGAATGTTGATTAGTGACCCATTTGATGTGGATATTTTGTGTAGAAAAAAAATGATGTCATGGACTCAAACTTCAGATCAGCATAATACACTAGCTCGCGACACTCGAGCAGATCTATACTCCCTCCAACCCAGGGAGTTATGCACATCATTTAAGCAGATGCATACGGAGTGCAAGTCGGCGTTTTCAATTGAGGCTTGCTTGCCAGCCTCAAAAACGCAAATAAGTTTGTTGAAAAGTTTCTTAATTCTCTGCCTTGGCCAATTTGACCTCGACGTCCTTGACTTTTTTCTTCTGCCCTTCTATCGCACCTTCCATATCTGCCTGATCCTGAATATTCACCGCAATCTTATCCTCATTTGCGGCAATTTTTTCCTTCCAGGATTCTATTTCACGGTGATACCGCTCATTGAGACTATGAAGCTTTTTCAACTTACTCTCCAGTGATTTTAATTCCTTTTCCTCACTGGCCAGTTCCATCTTAATCGACTCCACATTCAGCTTCTTTTGGAATCCATCTAAGAATAGGCCGACTCCTTCCGCCGCTTCCTCGTGTACCTCGGTTGAAAGAAATGCACCACCCAAATCAAACCAGATTTCAAGTTCACTTCCACCACCTGATTTATCCACTTTACTGTAGATGTCTATGGTATTGCTAGATAAGTAACTGATGGTTGCATCATCGGTAAAGAGCTCAGAACTCCGTTTGACTTTTTTGGTTTTCCCCTTGAATTGCTTTAGGTAATCTCGCCAGGTTGACATGGCAAATTTGGAGTCATAGTCGGGTAAATCCAATGCAAATCCATTATTGACGCCCAGATTCATGGTCATTTCACCCTCTTCATAATCTTGAGCTGAAAGGGCGGAGAGTCCTGAAAATGCCAGGATAACGAGTAAGTACTTCTTCATAATCGATTCAATGTTGTTAGTTTATATGGCTTTAACATTGACAATGGGCCTCTGGGTTCAAATCCGTATCAGAAATACGCAATTTGAGGGATATTAAAACAAAAGTGCGGCTCCTCGAGAGAATCGATTTGCCGCACCTACACCCCAAAACCATCTATTCTTAAAAAGCCCAAAAACAAAGGGCTAGAAAAATCTAAAAATCCGGCAATAATAATATGACAAATTGTACGCTTTGTCAAACAAAAGTCAACTTTTGTTGTCATATGGGAACTTACAAAATAAGTAGCAGCCACCTAGATAATTGATTTTAATCAGATTGTCTAAGAAACAGATTGGTTGGACTATTAGGATCAAGGCTGAACATCTAATTTGGATATATTCGCAGCTAAAGATTTCTAGATGAACATATTATCGATCCAAGATGTGACCAAGCGGTATCACGATCACTTGGCAGTGGATCAGGTATCCTTTACCATGCCGGAGGGAAGAATCATGGGACTCCTGGGTCCGAATGGAGCGGGCAAAACATCGCTGATTCGGATCATTACGACCATCACCAGGGCAGACTCGGGGCAAGTACTCTTTAATGGAGAACCTCTGAGCCATGAACATCCACCACAGATCGGTTATTTGCCTGAGGAGAGAGGTCTGTATAAGAAAATGAAAGTCGGGGAGCAATTATTATACCTGGCACAACTCAAGGGACTTAGCCTCAAGGACGCCAAGGAAAGCATCGAGAAATGGCTGATGAAATTTGAAATTCAAGATTGGTGGAACAAAAAGATCGAAGAACTGTCCAAGGGGATGCAACAAAAGATTCAATTTGTTTCAACGATAGTGCATCGGCCACGTCTTATCATTCTTGACGAACCTTTTTCTGGATTGGATCCTATCAACACCAAACTCATTAAAGCGCAGATCGAAGAACTAAATGCAACCGGCACAAGCGTGATTTTTTCGACACATCGCATGGAGCAAGTAGAAGAAATCTGTGAGGACATCGTCTTAATTAGTCAGGGGAAAAACATTCTCAGCGGTCCGGTCAAGAATATTAAGGAAGACCATAAAGATCACATCTTCAAGTTTTCATACGAAGGCGAGCTTCCGGAAGCAATGCTAGCCGATTCAGACATACAATCGATAGATGATCACGGCATTACCATTCAGTTGCCGAATTTGCAAGAAGCGAACAGGTTTATGAAAACACTAATCGACCACGATGTGATGATCCGTGATTTCACCGAAATACTCCCGACCCTGAATGATATTTTTATTAAAAAGGTAACTGAGCGAAATGAGCAAACTCTGGTTGATAATTAAGAGAGAGTACCTCGTTAGGGTAAAGAAGAGGTCCTTTATCCTGACCACACTTTTGGCTCCGTTGGCGATCGCCCTACTCATTGCAGTAGTTGGCTTGATATTTTCGTATCAGGGTGATGATTCGCAGGATATCGTCATCATTGATCAGGGTAATATGCTAGATCGTAAAATGAAAGATCAGCGAAATTTTTATTTCCGCTTTTCTGACAAATCGCTGGAAGAGGTAGTAGACAACCAAACCCAAGAACCTTTTGATGGCATCTTGGTTATCCCTCCCCTACAAGACTTAACCAGTAGAAAATTGACGGTATTTTACCATTCTGACCACCATCTGGATTTAGATGCGAGCGATGCATTGCAGCGTGCGATTCGTGACAAAGTGCGTGATTACAAGATCAGAGAAATGAATCTAGATGCCGCGCAGCTAGACGATCTCCGTACGCAGGTCACCGTAGATCCGGAACCTTTGTCCAGGGACGACACCGATCCGGATCAAGCCGACAACCCCAGTCCATTTACCACGGTGATTGCTGCTTTAATAGGGGGTGCGATGGGTTTTGTGATGTATATGATCGTGTTCATCAATGGGATGATGGTGATGCGAAGTGTCATGGAGGAAAAAATGAATCGGGTTGTAGAGGTCATGATCAGCAGTGTGAAACCTTTCTATCTCATGATGGGCAAAATAATAGGAGTCGGCGGGGTCGGACTGACTCAAATCATTATCTGGGCTATCTTAATCCCCCTAATTGCCATGGGGGCCAATTTGGTTTTTGGATTTGATACACAGCAGACCATGCTAGAAAGTACGCCCACTGAGATCGATCCAGCTGACCTCGAGGCGATGGCTACTCAGGTAATAGCCGAGCTAAAAGCGGTCAATTGGTGGTTGATCATTCCCTGTTTCATCGTCTTTTTCTTTGGTGGGTACATTATTTATGCATCACTCTTTGCCGGAATCGGCTCTGCCATCGGAGATGATCTAGCTGAGAGTCAGGCCTTAACCTTACCCCTGACCATCCCTGTAATCCTTGCTTTGTATATCATGTTTGCCGCCCTCCGGGTTCCAAATAGTTCACTGGCCATCTGGGCCTCGATCTTCCCTTTTTTTTCACCCATCGTCATGCCGGCCAGACTGGCTTTTGGTCCTCCAGCATGGCAGATCATTCTCTCCATGGTCTTACTTATAGCGGCTGCTGTGTTTTGCGTCTGGATATCAGGTCGAATTTATCGTACGGGCATCCTCATGTACGGAAAGAAAGGTACGTTTAAAGAAATTTGGAAATGGATGTTAACCAAACAGTGACTTTATCGACAGCGTTTTAAGGTGCTACGGGGTCCAGTTTTTCCAATCCCAACTCTTCCAACTGTTTATCGTCGATACTAGCTGGTGCATCGATCATCATGTCACGACCCATATTGTTCTTTGGGAAGGCTATAAAATCACGGATCGAATTCGTTCCCTGCATCACGGCACACAACCGGTCAAATCCAAAGGCAATGCCACCATGCGGGGGCGCTCCAAATTCAAAAGCGCCTAACAAAAACCCGAACTGTGCTTCGGCTTCCTCCGGGGTAAAACCCAGTAAGTCAAAAGTTCGCTCTTGCAAGTTGCGTTCGTGAATCCGAATTGAGCCACCACCGATCTCCGCACCATTGATGACTAAATCGTACGCATCTGCTCTCAGGGTTTCCAAAGTTGCACGATCACGGGCATCCAATTTTGACACATCTTCTTTCTTTGGACTGGTAAAGGGATGGTGCATGGCATGAAAACGGGATGTATCCTCATCCCATTCCAAGAGTGGGAAATCCAATACCCAAAGGGGCTTAAACTCATTGGGCTGGATCAGTTCCATCTGCTTAGCCATTTCCAGTCTCAATTCACCCATCTGCTTACGGGTGTTATTTTTATCACCAGAAAGAATCAACAGTAAGTCACCTTTTTCAGCATCGCAGGCTTGGGCCCAGTTCTTCAGCACTTCATCTGAATAGAACTTTCCGACACTCGACTTAAAGGAGTCGTCAGCGTTCCATTTCACGTAGACAAGTCCCTTTGCCCCGATTTGTGGACGCCGGACCCAATCGGTCAGATGGCTGATGTCTTTGTTAGAATATTGAGCGGCCTGCCCCTTAGCATTGATGGCGACAATCAGATCTGCCTGGTCAAAGACATTAAAACCATGGCCCTTGGCCTGGGTGGTGAGGTCCACGAGCGGCATTCCAAATCTCAAGTCGGGTTTATCGGAACCATACTTGGCGATCGCTTCGTCATAAGAAATACGAGGGAAAGCACCTAGCTCAACATCGATCAAATTCTGGAAGAGATAACGAGTCAGACCCTCAAAGGTCGATAGAACATCTTCCCGTTCAACAAAGGACATTTCGCAGTCGATTTGTGTGAATTCGGGTTGCCGGTCGGCCCTTAAGTCTTCATCTCGGAAGCATTTTACTATTTGAAAATATCGGTCCAAGCCCGCAACCATTAAGATCTGTTTAAAAGTCTGCGGTGATTGTGGCAAAGCATAAAATTGGCCAGGGTTCATCCGACTGGGTACCACAAAATCTCTGGCTCCCTCGGGTGTGCTTTTAATCAAGCAAGGTGTCTCGACTTCGATAAATGCCTGCTCAGTTAGATACTTTCTGGTGTGGTAAGCGACCTTGCTTCTAAACAGGATCTTCTCCTTAACGGGTGTACGTCGGAGATCCAGGTAGCGGTATTTCATCCTTAATTCATCTCCGCCATCGCTATCGTCCTCAATCGTAAAGGGAGGTACTTTAGCAGCATTTAAGATGATTAGATCTGTTACATTGATCTCAATTTCACCGGTCGGACGATCTAAATTTTTGTTCGTCCGTTCACGCACGGTGCCTTTGGCTTGAATCACATATTCTCGACCCAGACCTTCGGCTACGCGGCAGAGATCTGCGTTGTCATTTTCGTCGAAAACCAGCTGCGTGATACCATATCGATCTCGGACATCAATAAACGTTAAACCACCAAATTTCCTTTGGGCCTGAACCCATCCAGTGAGAGAAACCTCTTTGCCAACATCTTCAATTCTCAATGATCCACAATCATGCGTTCGATACATCTGCGCTTCTTTTTTAAATAAGTGGGCGCAAAAATACAAGATTTCACTGCATCATCACGATCTGAGAAAAATCTAAATCGGACAAAGATTAAGCGAAATAAAACTTTTTTAAAAAGATTGACGTCTCATAAGCGGTAGTGCATTTACAAATGAAGAAAGCCCATACCCACGACTAGATGACGACCAAGCTTGAGACTTTAGATTACGAGGTTATCGTAGCAAAACTGAAACAGGGAGATGAAGCGACGTACCAATGGATGATCGGACGATGGCATGGTAAAATCTTCAATTTTGCCTTCCGCTACAGCAATGATCGAGAATTTGCCGCGGAGGTAGTGCAAAAGACCTTCATTCACGTATTCGAAAAGATCAATCAATTAAATGATGCTTCAAAATTAAGAGCATGGATTTATCGAATCGCAAGCAACTGCTGTGCCTCAGAAGGAAGATCGAAACAAAGGCATCAAACATCAATGCTAAACCAGGAAGTCTTTGCCAGGACTGATCATGCCACGCCTGCCTCACACTTAGAGCGGGAAGAGACCAGAAATACGGTCAAAGAAGTACTGCAATTGATCCCTCCCGAACAACGTCAGGTGATTATCATGAAGGAATATGATGGACTGAAATTTAGAGAGATAGCTGAGATAACGGGAGAATCAGAAAATACGATTAAGTCGCGAATGTATTATGGCCTGGATGCCATGCGGAAAATATTGAGTCAAAAAAAAATTGAGAAAGGAATTTTACTATGAACAAAGAGAAATTGATTGATTACTTGTACCAAGAGATGCACAGCTCCGAGCGAAAGGTCTTTGAGCAGGATGGTGAGAATGTGCGACTGGCCAAGGATCTAAGAGAGGTGAGATCATTCCTGCAGTCAGACTCGGATGAAACACCAAGGACAACACCCATTTTTATAAAACCGAAGAGAAAAATTGTCTTTTCTAAATGGTGGGCCATGGCAGCATCCCTGGCACTGCTGCTCTCTGCGGGTAAGTTATTCAATGTCAAGATTGAGAAATCAGCGCAATCACTGATCTTATCATATGGGCAGAATTCGTACGAAAAAGCTCAGTCTGACGAGAGATATAATGAGATCCTAACCACGGTGGCGAACCTTCAACGAGATCTAAACACGAAGATGGAAGGCCTACAGAATGTGGCTTATCGCGCTCCGGAGCAGAAATCCACGGTAAATCAACGCGAATCAACGGAAGCACTCAAGCGAATCTTGGCCCAGGAAAATTCACTTTTTGCCGAAGAATTGACTCAGCAATTGCAGGAAAGTCAGCAAGCCTATACATTGGAAGTCATCAACACCTTACTGGACTACTGGGATGGTCAGCGAAAGCAAGACCTGGACGTGGTCAACACCAATTTGCGAAACCTAGCTCAGACCATTCAACTAAATTCTGATGAGTTCGCTCAATTCACTAACCAGTCAGTGCAAAATTATTGATTATGAAAAAAACACAAACACTCTTTCTCTTTCTCGTCTTCACAGTCGGAGCACTGTTTGCACAAGAGATTGATCAGGAGAGGATGGACAAAGATATTGAGGTGGCCGAAAACATTCTGGGCACCCTAATTCAACAACAACACGGATCGAAGGCGCGGCTTTTTCACGGAGATCGTCATATCGAAGGATCTTACCTAAAGGATTTTGGCGTTGTCTTCCGGATCCAGTCAAACATGGCCCTTTGGGGATTGGTGACCGGGGAAGATAAGAATGTAATCGTGTATAGTGATAAAGTCGACGAAGATGAAGTCAAGGAAAAATCCTCAAACCAACTAAAAGAAGCCATTACTGATTTTCTGGTTGACTATAGCAGTTTGATTCGTCAACTCCGCCCTTCAGATAAGATCATGGTGAAAGCGGGAAGTAGCCGCAAGCACAGCTATCCTATGGCAATAGCAAAGTCAAATGCACTGAATCTGAGCATGGAATTGTCTAAATCAGATCTCGATGCGTTTGAAGCCGGAGACCTATCTCGAGATAAGCTAGTCGATAAGATTACCACTAAGGAATCCATGGTTGATTATGAGAAAGAACCACAGCTTGAAGTGTTCGCCTCGCTCATAGATCGATTGTACAGCGAAGATCTTAGCGATACCTATTACTTGGCAAACCACCCTACCTATGAGCGGATGAGCAATTTTGGAGTGACCTATTTTCTAAAATTCTACTCAAGCCAGATTCACGACAACGACTTATATAGCTTACCAACCGTCAATAAGAAAAAGATTTCAAAGGCAGAACGGGATCAAATAGTAAACGACATGTATCCCGATTTCTTGGCCGGTATGAAGGAAAACATCCTCGAATACGGTCATACCTTAAAGAACTTAGAGGAGAATGAAATGGTTGTTTTCGACATCAAACTTACTTCCTGTAATCCTTGTGATATGCCCGCCCGAATCGAACTGTCTTTGAGCAAGGCCCTCATTAACAAATATCGCGATCGCGAAATTAAGCTCGAAGAAGCTATGAAAGCCGTCAGTGTAAAGGTGGTGAGTTGAGAAAGATACATTAACATTTTAAGGCCCAGGTACCATCACACCTGGGCTCTTTTTTTTTGGTTTGAACAGTCCCTTGACAATACTGTGACAGAAATGACGGGAGGCGTTGTTACCTTTGTCAGCTGGAAGGAAGAATCCGAATGCCAAAAAACTTTCACATCCTCACCATTACACATAAGGAGTTGTCACTCGACAACTTACCTAACTTTGCCATACAGGATTCTGACGAATTTCCCATGCTGTCACAATTGGCGAATATCAAGCGGAAATTTGAGCTGGATGAGTTGTTCTATTTGAGCACCTGCAATCGGATCTTATGCCTTCTAACCACAGATAAGCCCATCGACAAAGAGATGATCCGTGCCCTGTTTAATCGGTCAGATGATCTCAGTCAGATCATGCATTATCAAGGAGAAGTGGCGGTAAGGCATCTATTTGAGGTCGCATCATCCATTCATTCGCTGGTGGTAGGTGAACGAGAAATCCTCAGGCAGATTCGAGATGCCTATGAAGTTCAATCTTCACACAAACTGACCGGTGACCAAATCCGTATTGCTATTCAACACACCATCCGCACCGCCAAAAAGGTTTATGCCCAAACCAAAATTGGTGATCGGCCGGTATCCGTGGTCTCACTTGCAGTTCAAAAATTATTACAGTCCTATGACCTTAAACCCACGGCCAGATTTCTGGTGGTTGGAGCGGGCACTACGATTCAACATCTGCTCAAGCATCTGACAAAGAAGGGCTTCTCTAATTTTGACATCTATAATCGCTCTAAAGAAAGAGCAACCAAACTTGTCCAAGGACTGAACAGCAAAGCAGGTAGCTTAGAAGACTTAAGCCAGCATAACCAACCTTTTGATTGCTTAATTGCCTGCACGGGATCGCAAACACCTTTGATCTCGATGGACCTCATGCAATCGCTGGCCGGTGATCACATAGCAGAAAAGATTTGGCTTGATTTGGGAGTTCCACCGGATGTAGACCATCAAATTCAACAAACTTTTCCCGATCAATTCGTCGGTGTGCAATCTTTAAAGGAACTGGCCCAGCAAAATCTAGAACTTCGTCGCCAAGAAGTAGCCCACGCCAATGAAATATTAGATGTGGCCATGGATGCCTTTAGCGAGCTTCTTTACGAACGTCGTGTTGAGAGGGCATTTCGACTCATTCCAGATGAGATCAAGGGGGTCAGACATCGTGCAGTTAAGGAGGTTTTTAGAAAGGACCTGGAAGCATTGGACGATGACACCAGACAACTGGTACACCGTATGTTGGAATATATGGAAAAGAAGTGCATTTCAATTCCAATGAAAGCTGCTAAGGCAGCAAAAAAGGCGGTCGTGTAATCGCCGTCCTTCGATCAATTTCTTGGGCCCGACACAATGTTAATTTAGCTACGATTATTGTTTGTTGCTGATCATCAACGATTTATCACCAGTGTGCCCCCAATCATTGAGCTCCTTCTGAATCGACGCAGATGAGAAGGTTTCGTGGGCATTGAGGGTAGTATCACAAGGCAAGGTTAAAACCACTGAGAAAAAGGTAGAACCCCGGAAAAAATCGGGGCATTGAAACTTATCCCCGCCGCCAGAGAGGCCGTTCGCAGACCTGGAAATCATCATGGATAATCATTGGACAATGCGTGGAATCGTTACTGCCACAATTAACTATCTTAGCTTCGATCAACCCAATGTAAGATCATGGCTAGAACCATGTTAGTGAAGACCTACGCCAGTGCGGTTCATGGCGTAGATGCCAGAACGATTGCCGTGGAAGTTAATGCTGGAGGCACGGTGCACGCGGGCAAAGGCAGCTTCTACTTTTTAGTGGGCTTACCAGATACAGCTGTAAAAGAGGGATTTCAAAGAATTGAGGCAGCCATTAAGAATATCGGCTTTCGAATGCCCAATGTTAAACTCGTGGTCAACTTGGCGCCGGCTGATATAAGGAAGGAAGGATCTGCCTATGATCTGCCGATTGCATTAGGCATCTTGGGAAGTTCAGGACAGATGAAATCCGAAGTGCTTTCGCGATTCACGATCATGGGAGAACTCGCTCTGGATGGTGCACTTCGCCCCATCAGAGGAGCACTACCCATCGCTATCCAGGCGCGAAAAGAAAAGTTTAAGGGATTGATACTTCCTAAAGCCAATGCTCGCGAAGCAGCTATTGTCAATGATTTGGAGGTGTATGGCATCAACAATTTATTCGAGGCCATCGAGTTTTTTAATGGAGAGCGCGTGCTAGAACCAGTTGATCTAAATACCCGGGAGGAGTTTGCTGAACAAAGCAACCAGTATGAAGTAGATTTCGCAGATGTCAAAGGTCAGGAAAACATTAAGCGTGCGCTTACCCTGGCTGCTGCAGGTGGGCACAATGTTATTTTAATTGGTCCGCCAGGAGCAGGCAAGACGATGCTAGCTCGGAGACTTCCCACCATTCTTCCTCCAATGGATCTGAGGGAAGCGCTAGAAACTACCAAGATTCATTCTGTCGCCGGACTATTGCCACCCGAAGCTTCTCTGGTCACCACACGCCCCTTCCGATCCCCACATCATACCATCAGTGATGTTGCATTGGTTGGTGGGGGCTCCAATCCGAGTCCGGGAGAGATATCTCTAGCGCACAATGGCGTCTTGTTTATGGATGAACTTCCGGAATTTAAGCGAAGCGTTTTGGAGGTGATGCGACAGCCATTAGAAGAGCGGAAAGTCACCATCTCCCGTGCCAGGATAACAGTGGATTACCCTTCTAACTTTATCATGGTGGCTTCCATGAACCCCTGTCCCTGCGGCTACTATAATCATCCCGAAAAAGACTGTGTTTGTGCCCCAGGCATCATCACCCGGTATCTAAATAAAATTTCAGGGCCTCTTCTGGATCGAATTGATTTGCACGTTGAAGTGACTCCGGTTTCATACGATCAACTTTCATCTGATGAAATGAGACAAGAGACCAGTGAAGATATTATTCAGCGGGTACTGAGAGCGCGTGAGATGCAGGCTCGACGATTTGAAGATGCACCAGGTATCTATACCAATGCCCAAATGAGCAGTAAAATGGTCCATCAAATCTGCCAGATTAATCAAGCAGGTAAAACGCTCTTAAAGACGGCCATGGAAAAATTACAACTCTCTGCCCGGGCCTACGATCGGATTTTAAAAGTATCACGCACCGCTGCCGATCTGTATGGAAGCGAAGACATTAGAATTGAACACCTGGCGGAAGCCATTCAATTGCGCAATCTGGATCGCGAAAGTTGGGCGGGATAATTGTACAAGGGGTGGAAAATAGAGTTCTCATCCTGTCTTGACCGTCAGCCAGGCGCCGCTACTTTGGATAAAAAATTTAGGGCAATCGAAAAAAATAATTAGAGGGCCTCAATTTTCTCAAGGAGTGCACTGGTCTCATCAAAGGGAGCTCCTGCCTGCATCGCTAGGTCAATGGCCCGATGGGCATACTTAAGCGCTGGTTTCTGCTTTCCAAGCTTATAATAAAGCGCTGCCAGCGTATCGTTGTTAAAATGATTGCTATCTTTTGCTATGGATTTTTTAGCCCACTTTTTGGCCCACTTCAATGCTTTGGGGTCATCGATTTTTTCATAAAAATTCCAGGCAATCTGATTTAAAGTACTCCATGTCAGGGTGGGATATTTTTTGACATAAGCCTTGGCCGTCGACACGTAGGCTGCTTTATCGCCCTTAATATCATAATAATTCACCTCAAATAAATCGTAGTATGGCGCCGCCTTTGAGGCCGTAAAAGTATTTTCAAAAATAGATTTTACATCCTTCAACTTAAGCTGATCCACCCTCGAGAAAAGATCTCTCTGAAGAAGACCTAATAATAGGGGATTGATATTCTGCTCCCCAAATTCCTTAAAAAAGAGATGTTTTTTTGCTACGATGAATTTATAAAAGGGATCGTCATACTTACGCACCAGATTGCGCACTAAATCCATATTTTTCCTGGTCGCCCAGTTATCTTGTTGATTCAAATAGAGTTGTCCTATTTCTCGCCCTTTGTTATCCCCGGCCCGTAACAATGCCATAGCATAGTCGTAAAGCAAGGCCTCAGATCGATCACCACGCTGATACATCCTGGCCAAAGTTCCAATTTGCCGGGAAGGATCAGACGCCTCCCGACCCAGGTTGATAAATCGCTCAATGGGTTGATAACCGATGCCACGATGTACAAGGTTGAGCTCTGGATCTAGGAAAAGAAAGCTGGGATATGCTCGAACGTCATATTTTTTGGCCACCTCCAATCCGTCACCCTTTTCCATGTCAAGTTTCAGATTGATGAAATTAGCATTGTAAAACGCCCCGACCATGCTATCGCTGAAAACCTCCTGATCCATCATTTTGCACGGACCACACCAAGTCGTATAGGCATCTATGAAAATGATCTTTTCATCGGCCTTTGCTTTAGCCAGAGCCGTGTCCCATTCATTCTTTATGAAAGAAATACCCGTTACATCCTGAGAGATACACGGAAACACCAGGTTGGCAAGTACCAATAGAGCTAGTACCTTACGAGCGCCCTTTCTCAAGCTTGTCATCGACTGATTTCAATAATTGTTCTATATGTGGTTGTGTCTGTGATTGCCTTTGTTCAGCGTGTTTTAAAGCAGCTTCTCCATGGATCTTAGCTTTGGTCAGATGACCATTGAGCAAGCAGAGCTTGGCGGCTACAAAATGATGGTGCTCATTGTCCTCCTGGGCAGCCGCTTCCACCGCCCACCGTTCACCCCAGGGGAGCAATTCTCTGCGATCTTTCATCTTGTGCAAAATCGTATTTGCCAATTCAAACTTTTGCGCAACACCGATCCTAGCAAAATCTTTGGCTGTTTTCAAATAGCCATCCCAATCTCGCAACGCGACATAATAAGACATCCGCGACTGGCCACCGAAAACCTGGGCATCCAATGTGGTATAGCGGTTTACTTTATCGATGGCTTCTTCTACTAGGTCCAGGTTAGTAAATTCGATGCCTTTGGCCACCGTCTTATTGGCAGCGCGCTCAATTTGTTTATTTACAGCCTCCTGGCCAAACCGTTGGATGATCTTCTTTTTGTTCTTTACCAGCTGATTAAATACACGTGAATCAACTTCTTCAATACCATAAAAGATAATGGCCAAGTATTCTTTACTGGGTAGGTCCTTCTGTGTATTCAAGTACTCATTCACAATTTTCAATCTTGGTCGATTGCTTTTAGACAGGGCCTGGACATATTGTGCCATAAATTCGGGATCCCTCTGCCCCTCTTGGTAAGCTTTATCCAACTTCGAACTAACGTCTGATTTGGTGGCAGCAAATTTGCCAAGTTTGAGAAAATTGGGTCCGTCCATGCCACCCACCACCTTATGTACCACTTTGCCTTCAGGATTGAGAAAGAGCAAGGTCGGAAATGCTGTCACCCGATACTTCTGCTGAAATTTCCTGCCGTCACCTTTTTCCATATCCAGCTTGATGTTTACAAAGTGTTCATTGTAGAAAGCCCCGACGTCTTCTTTGGTAAAAACATTTTTGGACATTCGTTTGCATGGTCCACACCAGGTGGTATAGGCATCCACAAAAATCAGCCGGCCTTCTTCATTTGCACGTTGTTGAGCCTCTTCGAGGCTTCCCTTAAAAAATTCGATGCCGGTGGCACCGACATTTCCAACGGTTAGTAGGGAAAGCAATAAGATGGAGTAGTATTTCATCGTATACATTTTGAACCTTGATCTCTACGGAACAAATTTAACCAATTAACGACTTGAGCAGACAATTTAGTTCGCTCCTACCCGTGAGTGCCTCGGCCCAGCTAGCCAATGGCTTAAACCTTTTTGTAATTTCGAAGTCAGATTCCTGTGCACCCAGTTTATGACAGAGCAGTTTGCAAAATATAAACATCTACATCACCGAACCAACTTTGGGTTGGGACCCAGCCGTATGATGCGAAGCATTCCAGCATCTTTAGAGGAAATGGTGGATGAAATCTTTGTGGAATCTGAACCGGTGGCGTCAAGCGAGGTACCGCCAGATGACCAACCTGTTTTTGATCGCTCAACTTTCCTCAATATGAATGAAGCAGCAAAAGCTGCAGCTAGAGAAGATGATCGGCAAAAGCTCAGAGACCTAAGGTCTGACTGGCTCTATCGCATGGCGAAGGACGAAGGTTCGGTTTTTCGAGAAAATATGACATTGTTTTGGCACGGTCATTTGGCATGTCAATGCAATACCTATCGGTCTGCAAATTCCTATTTACAGACTTTGCGAAGACATGCGCTGGGAAATGTCAGGCAATTGGTCCTGGCCGTTGCCAAAGAACCAGCTATGTTGCGGTTCTTAAATAACCAACAGAACAGAAAAGGCCATCCCAACGAAAATTTTGCCCGCGAACTACTTGAGTTATTTACCATGGGAGAGGGTAACTATTCGGAAAAAGACGTCAGAGAAAGCGCCCGTGCTTTTACCGGATGGGGCACGGACCGAAATGGCAGGTTCATGGTAAGACCTGCTTTTCATGACTTTGGACAAAAGGAGTTCTTCGGAAAGCGAGGAAACCTAAATGGAGATGATATCATAGAATTGATCTTTGAGCAACGTGCAACAGCGATTTTCATCGCCACTAAGATCTATGCTTACTTCGTCAGCGATGTTCCAAATTCTGCCCACATCTCCTCCCTTGCTGACAAACTGCATGCGGAGGATTTCGAACTGATGCCTACGATGAGATTTATGTTTTTACAGCCCTGGTTTTATGAGGTAGAAAATGTTGGGAATAGGATCAAGTCGCCCATTGACTTAATTGTGCAAATGATCCGTCTGTTTGATATTCGGTTTAAAAATAACAACGCCCTATCCTTTTTACAACGAGGGCTGGGCCAACTGTTATTTAGTCCGCCCAATGTGGCGGGATGGCCAGGAGGACGTAGTTGGATCAACAATGCAACACTAATGTTCAGATTGAACCTGCCGACCTTCCTGCTCGACCGCAAACGATTTGATCATGCTACTGCCACCCCGTTGAAAGCCATGCAAGCATCCATGCCGATCCAAACCCTGCCATTGGACTATGATATCGAACCGCTGCTCGAACCATTTAAGGCTCTTCCTTACGCTGAGATTGAAAAGCAGATGAAGTATCACCTACTGGCAGTTGAGCAAAGTCCTAATCTCGTTACTAAAAGAGACCTACGTGGTCCAGGGTCTTTGGCTGAGATACTGATGAGAAGGATTGTGAGTTTACCAGAATTTCAAATGTGCTGATTACCATGCAAAGACGAAGATTTATTCGGCAATCGACAAGGATGGTATCTGCGAGCTTGATGGCACCCGCATTTTTGAGACAGCTTCCGTCAGATCACGTCGTATCTAGAGCGGGCAAAGTCTTGGTCGTGATACAACTTTCAGGCGGTAACGATGGACTCAATACCGTTGTACCATACGGTGATGATACGTACTACAAGGCCAGACCAACCATTGGGGTTCCAGCCGATACGCTCTTAAAAATCGATGACCACCAAGGGCTTAATCCTGCCCTCCAACCACTCCAGGCATTCTATGACCAAGGGCAACTTTGCATCGTAAATTCAGTTGGGTATCCCAATCCTAATCGATCTCATTTTAGATCCATGGATATCTGGCAATCTGCAAGCGATTCGGCAAAATACGTGCAGACTGGTTGGCTGGGGCGTTACCTCGATAGTAACTGCATGGGATGTGAAACGCCTTATCATGCCCTCGAGATGGGTGATAACTTGAGTCTGGCCCTGCAGGGTCAAGTGTTAGACGGATTTGCCATGAGAGATGCCAAAAAATTACTGAAAGCGACTGAAAATCCCTTCTTGCGCAGACTAGGCCAAAACTATCAACCCCCAGATCGTGAAAGTCATCTTTCATATCTCTACAAGACCATGGTGGAAGTTCAGGAATCAGCGCAGTATATTGCCAATAAAGCCAGAGGCGGTCGTAGTAGGGAGAAATATCCCCTGCATCCATTTGGGAAGGGTCTTCAGCAGATTAGTGAGTTAATCATGGCAGATGCAGCGACCCAGATTTACTACATCAGTTTACCGGGTTTTGACACTCACGTCAACCAACCTTCAAGGCACAGTAGGCTGCTGAAAATATATGCCGAGGCCGTGTCTGCTTTCATCCGTGATCTTAAAAGCCAACGATTATTTGATGATGTCTGCATCATGACTTTTTCGGAGTTTGGTCGGCGAGTGGCGCAAAATGGAAGTCGGGGCACGGATCATGGTGCAGCCAATGCACTTTTTTTGATGAGTGGCAGCCTCCAGGAAGGAGGAATCTATAATGATCCACCCAATTTATCCAAACTAGAGGACGGAGACATTGCCTACCAGATCGATTTTCGACACATCTATGCCAATATTGTCGGAGACTGGCTAGGGGGAAGCCCGCAACAAATACTTGGTATGGATCGCGGGGAGTTTAGAGCTGTTTGAGTGAGGGCGTTACTCCTGAATTACCTCGAATGCGGCCACGGCCTCAACCTCGGGGTGTAATTTGAGCTTGGCGGAGTAAGAGCCGAGTTCCTTAACCTCATCCTCAATTACAATCTTTCGCCGCTCTACCTCAACTTGTAGTTGCTCCTGAAGTGCTTGGGCAATCTGGACATTGGTCACGCTGCCAAAAATCTTTCCGGTAGCCCCGGCTTTGGCACCGATCTTTAAAACAAAATCTTTGACCTTATCGGCAATCTCCTGATAGTGACCCACCAACTTGGCCTCTTTGGCTTCTTCCAAGCGACGTAATTCGGCCAATCTCTTTCGATTGGTAGCGTTCGCAATTAAAGCAAGACCCTGCGGAATTAGATAATTCCGAGCGTATCCTGGTTTGACCTTCACTATCTCGTGCTTATAGCCTACTTTATCGAGTTCTTTTAAAAGAATTATTTCCATGATGAATTCAAGATTTATAGGAGATACTATTTAAGAAGGTCAGCAACATAAGGTAGCAATGCCAAGTGTCGAGCCCTTTTTACTGCGGTAGCCACCTTTTTCTGATACTTCAAAGAGTTTCCCGTGATACGTCGTGGTAGCAGTTTGCCCTGCTCGTTAATGAACTGCTTTAAGAAATCGGGATCCCGGTAGTCAATGTGTTTAATTCCGTATTTACGGAACCGGCAATATTTTTTTTGCTTTTGACCAATCTTGGGATTGCTTAAGAACTTAATATCGTCTCTTGATGCCATTTTTGTCTGTTTAGATGATCGAATTTTATTCTTCTTCGGTCTTACTTTCAACCGATGGTGCCTCGGTTACTACTGCCGTTGCGACAGCTGCGGCCGGTTCGGTTTTCTTCGGCTTGGGTGCAGCAGGTGCCTTGGTATTTGCACTTGCAGCTGCCGCCGGCTCCTTATCGGCTGGTTTCTCACGCTTCTTACCAATTAAGCCGTTGCGCTTGTCATCGTTATATTTGACTCCATACTTATCTAGCTTAATGGTGAGAAAACGCATGATTCGCTCATCTCTACGAAATGCTAATTCGAGCTTGCCTACGATGTTACCCTGTTTTGAGCTAAACTCGATACAGTAATATACACCAGTGGTTCTCTTACTTATGGGATAAGCCAACTGCCTTAGTCCCATCTCATCCACATGCACGATCTTGCAGCCTTCTGACTGTAGGTGATCGACATATGTTTGAGCTGTCGCGTTAATTTCATCGCCCGACAGTACTGGATCTACGATGAAAGTTACTTCATATTGATTCATGTCAATAGTTGAAATTTTTCAAATGGGCTGCAAATATAGCATTATGCCACGAAATAACTAAGCCCTCAATATTTCCTGGGGGTCGGGCCCAGGAGGTAGATCCATCACCGTCGAAAGTTGACAGTGTGATCTCCTTCACCATCCAGCTGGACCTACAAAAACTGTGGTTTCAACAGGTTGTAGACGGGGTGATAAACTCCAAATGCTAAATTTTGACGAGGCTTAGCTCTGACAGAAATTTCATGATCTCTTCCAAACCATTTAAAACATGATAGTTTTTATTCGATTTGATGCCCAACCTGGTCACTTGCAGACCTGAAACAATGATTTCTGAACTCCTGCAATAGAGCGATAACTCTTCGATGTATTCCTTGATCGGTAGGCGCATCAAGCCCGTATTGAGCAGTGTAAAAATGTAATCTGGACGGTGAATATCACAAGCCTGTTGCAGATCCTTGAGCGTAATGTTTTGCCCGAGGTTAAGCACTTGGTAACCATCGTGGCGGAGCAAGTAGTGGATGAATAATAAACTCAGTTCCTGATTCTCACCTTCCGGCAGGTACAGGATAAAACTGGAGGCCTTACGTTTTGGGAGTGGCAGCGCATCGATTGCCACGTACATTTTCTGTCTGATCAGGCCAGCAACATAGTTCTCCTGAACCGGCATAACTGATCCGGTCATCCATAACACGTTGAGCCGATTTAAGAAAGGCAGAATAACCTTGAGCATCGTTTCTTTAAATCCGGAGGTGTCAATGCGTTTCTGGATGGTGGCGTTGAATTTGGCTTCATCCAATTCCAGCATGGCTAGAGTGAGTGCATCTGATTGGACCTGCTGATTGTCTTGCCTGGCAGAAATCTGAAGAATCGCGTCATTCAATTCCTCTTCATCCATTTTGGCAATCTTTGAAATCTTGTATCCGTTACGATTGAGCAAGGCCGCATTGAGTAAGATTTTGACGTCCTCATCGAGATAGTAGCGAATATTTGTCTCAGTACGTCTTGGTTGGAGTAGCTGGTACCGTTTTTCCCATATTCTGATGGTATGGGCCTTAACCCCGGATAGTTTCTCTAAATCTCTAATCGAATATACCGCCACTGGTGTGCTGATTAAATTGAACTCTGAAATAACCACATCGCTAAATCGGCGAATGGCGAATTGTTATCCTTTCCTAAGAGCACAATAAATAAACTTAAATTGTCAATATTTGTTCGTTCATTTTGTTATAAGTCTACACTACATTTTATTAAGTGTGCCTAAAGACATTTGCATTTTATGAAAATAGGAATTCTATGTTACCCAACCTTTGGTGGCAGTGGGGTGGTTGCGACAGAACTGGGGCTGGGATTGGCGAAACGCGGTCACCAGGTGCATTTCATTACCTACCAGAGGCCAGCCCGATTGTCCGTCTTCCATGAGAATATTTATTTTCATGAAGTCTCAGATGTCAATTATCCCTTATTTGAGTACACACCTTACGACACTGCACTGGCCAGCAAATTAGTAGATGTGGTAGATCATGAGGGCTTAGATATTTTGCACGTTCATTATGCCATACCGCATGCTGCGGTGGCCTACATGGCCAAAAAGATCATTTTGCAAGATGGTGGCCGGTATGTACCGGTGGTCACAACGCTTCACGGCACCGACATTACACTGGTGGGCAACGACCACAGTTTTGCACCAGTCGTCGAGTTCAGCATCAACAAAAGTGACGGAATTACCGCCGTATCCCAGTTTTTGAAGGACAAGACCAATGAGTACTTCGACATAAGGAAGGAGATTAGAGTAATCTTCAATTTCATTGACTTTAATCGCTTTAAGAAAAGTGACAAGGAGCACTTTCGCAAAGCCATTGCACCGGATGGAGAAAAGATCTTAATGCATACTTCAAACTTTCGCAAAGTGAAGCGTGTGCACGATGTCGTCCAAATTTTTGCAAAGGTGGTGGCCGAAGTTCCAGCCAAGCTATTGATGATCGGTGATGGTCCTGAAAGGGCTGGTTGTGAGGAACTTTGCCGTTCGATGGGGATTTGCCACGACATACGATTCTTGGGCAAACAAGAGGCGATTGAGGAGTTACTGGCAGTGACGGATGTGTTTTTACTCCCCTCGGGCAATGAGAGTTTCGGACTTGCAGCACTCGAAGCGATGGCATGCGAAGTACCCGTGATTTCATCCAACGTGGGTGGTCTTCCAGAGGTCAATGTCGATGGGCAGACCGGTTATTTAAGTAATATTGGAGACGTGGATGATATGGCAGAAAAAACCCTGTCGCTACTCAAGGACCCAGAAAAACTGCAGCGCTTCAGGTCCAATGCTAAAGCACAGGCCGAGCGTTTCAACATCGATATCATCTTGCCGCAATATGAAGCCTACTATGAGGAAGTGATGCAAAAGGCCGCTCAGGGCGCTCCGGTTAATTGACCAACATTATTTTGGTAATGGCGGCATCCGGATTATTCAAGTTTTGAACCGCCGTACTAAAGACCAAATATACACCAGAGGCGGCCCTTTTACCCGAAAGATCATTTCCGTACCAAATGGCTTGGCCGCCATTGGCGATGGTTTCAAACACGATCGAGCCCCCAACATCAGTGATTTTTACGTTGGCATTTTCCGCCAATCCCTTAATCGCAATTGGGCCCTCATAGTTTGGTCTCACAGGATTGGGAAAGACCACGACATTGTTACTGTGAAATTGGTTGGCCTCTGTGGCCTCACCACGATAGGAGAGAATGCCCTTGTTGGTGGCAAAATAAACCTCTCCATCAACTTCATCAATGGCGATGTCAACCAATCCATTATCAAAAAGAGGTGAATTACTTTCATTAAAACTGGCCACTTGGGTCTCAGCATCGGCACTTTGTACAAATATGCCATTGGTTGTGCCAAACCATTTGCGATTACCACCATCCACAGCGATGGCCATGACATTCTCCTCTCCCAGCAGTTCTCCAGGAATTCCGTTTTGTTCGACGATCTTGCGACGACCTGTACAGATGTCATCGAATACAAAACTCTGACAATCGAATAATACCGGCCCCATGCTTGTTCCTACCCAAACATCGCCATTATTGTCGATGGCAATATCGTTAATGACATTGGAGGTAAGCGCTGAATTATTAACATTGAATATCCGCATGCGATCATCCGCCAGATTCATCAGATCATCTCCCGTATCTAGGACCAACAGACCAACTCGATCAATTCCTATCCATTTATACCCTTGCTGATCAGTCGCGATGTGCTCGACATTTGATCCCACACCAAGATCAAAATTTTGCCATTCACCATCATGCGTAAAAACGGAGAGGGGTAGAGGGGCATCGTGATTTAACAACCAGAGATTCCCTGCTTCATCGAAATCCATGTCTGTGATTCGATTGCGATCGGGATTTATGATAGAATTCTGCAGGCTACTGTTGTCCTTGTCATAGATCTTAAGCTCCCCACCCTGGTATTCGATCAGTCCATCCCAAAATGTGCCGACATAAATCTTTCCTTGAGGTGAGGCCGTAATGGTTAGAAAATCGCGCATATCACGCGCTCCAAGATCCGTGTTGGTTCGACGGCTATAGGTCGTCCACTCTCCATTTTCGTTTGTATAAAATCCATCATCTCTGAATAAGTAGCCATAATTGATGGTTACACCTCCCGTGGCCACGTATAGATTGCGATCGTAGGCCGCAATCTGACTGGCGTTGTGGGTAGGTGGCCGATTGGTGGTAATGGTGTGGCAAGGACCCTTGAACCCTTCATTATACTTATAACCTTTATTCCCGTCGGTATACCAAACTCGGTTTTGTTCGTCTACAACGGCATCCGTTGTGCGATCGGCACAATCAAATAACTTGCGCTTAAATCCATCAGGCTCTATCAAGATTTTTTTTCCGTTGATGCCTTGGGTTGGGAGCCACGCGATCAAAGTGCCTTCATCATTCTTGACGGAGTAACCAAACACAAAACCAGGCTCTTTGTGTACCAACGAAAATCGCCCATTCTCAAGGCGATACACCTCATCGTTCATTCCCGCATAGATCGTACCAGCAACATTCACCACCGCCCTACCTTCCCCATTTAAAGGAAGGCCTTCAGCAAAACCGAGTGGAGTCCAGGCACTGAAGTCAGCCAAATTGACCGAACCATCATCTTTGGCTTGAAACAATCCAACCTCCGTGGAAATGATCAGGAGGTCGTCAACCCCAGAAACTCCCGTTACAGGAACATCAGAAAAGGTGGTAAAACCAAATTCTTGCGCTGCCAGATCGAGTTGAACTAAACCGAATCCCGTAGAAAAATACGCAAATTGATCCTCCAAATATACCGCTGTAACCGTACGATCTTTGACGATCTGGCTGTTGATGGCAATTTGATTTAAATTGACGATTTCGTCTTCGAAAATTAGATCGATGTTACTGTTTTCATAGACTACGATTAAGACGTTTTGATCCATACTGTACTTTACAAATTGGACCCCAATATCACTTAGCCCTTCAACCTTTGAAAAGTACTCGATGCTCAAATCCTCCTTATTGATCTTCATTAAGGCCCATTGCGTGCCGTAGTAAATTGCTTCAGGACTCTGCGTGACACTGTAGCCAAATTTATAGGGCAGATAGGATTTCCACTGTCCGATTTGCAAGTCGCTTTGAGCATCCAACAAGTAGGGGAAGAGCAACAAAAGAAACAGATATAATCGTCTTTTCATGACCTATTGAACGATGAGAGGTCAGCTTATGTTTCGTCTTTCTGCTGACGATACAACGTGCTTTCTTCTAGGTAGGTGAAGACGGCATCAGGTACAAGATATTGCACAGATTTGCCAGCAGCGATGGCCTTTCGAACGTAGGTGGAAGAAATGTTGAGTAAGGGAAGATCTGGTAGGACTTCAATGTGATGATGATCGAGATGCTCCGGCAGATCGGCACCCTGCCGGTCATAGACGTAAATCGGATACTCATCAAGAATCGCCTGGTAATTTTTCCAACGCGGAAGACTGCTGAGATTGTCACCACCCATGATCAGAGCAAACTGATGTCCGGGATATTTTTCCCTCAGGTACACTAAGGTGTCGATCGTATAGGATGGTCGAGGTAATCCAAATTCAATATTAGAAGCTTTAATTCTGAGATTTTCGCCGATCGCTAAATTGATCAGATGCAGCCGGTCAAAATCATTGGCCAGGCTTGCCTTCTTCTTAAAAGGATTTTGGGGGCTCACTACCATCCAGACCTGATCAAGATCTGCAGATTGTAAGACCGAATTAGCGATGATCATATGGCCCACATGCACTGGGTTAAAGGAGCCGAAGTATAGACCCACTTTCATATCATGGACGCTTTACCGACTCAACATCACCGGCATGACCAACATGAGCAGTTCCTCATCATCAGGGCTCTCACCAGGGAATAAGATTCCCGCTTTATTGGGCGTAGAGAGCTCCATCTTAACATCATCAGTGTCTAATACACTGAGCATTTCAATGAGGAATTTGGCATTAAATCCAATCGTAATGGCCTCACCCGAATATTGGCAAGCCAATTGTTCTGTAGCCTCATTGGCAAAATCAAGATCTTGCGCTTCGATGGTCAGACTACCGTCATCAATGTTTAAGATGACTTGATTGGTCGTCTTATTGGCATATATCGCAATCCGTTTCAAGCTATTTAACAGATCACTGCGACCGACAATGAGGGAATTCGGATTATCTACCGGAATGACAGCATTGTAATTAGGATACTGAGCGTCGATCAATCGACAGACTAAATGGTGATCGTCAAAGGTGAAAAAGGCATTCGATTTGTTAAAGGCAATTTCAACCTCACCGTTATCAGGTAGGGCATTTCTCAACAGAGAAAGTGACTTTTTCGGTATGATGAAAGAGGTATTGACATCGCCTTCGATTCCGGAGAAAGTGTACTTCACTAATTTGTGGGCGTCGGTAGCCACAAAAGTTATTTTCGTGAAGTCAATTTGAAAATAAACTCCGGTCATGGCCAATCGCAGCTCATCATTGCTCGTGGCAAAAATAGATTTGCTTATGGCTTCTAGGAGGAGATGACTTCGCAAAGACACCGACTCGGTATTTTCTGAATGAGGAATCACCGGAAAGTCCTCGGGGTTATCGCCCGACAACTTGTATTTACCGTACGACGAAGTGATTTCTATGGCAAAATTATTATCATCCACTTCCAGGGTAATCGGTTGTTCTGGCAGCGCTTTGAGTGTGTCTACCAGGATCTTGCCCGGGATCGCCACTGCACCATCCTGATCAGCAATGATGTCCATGGAGGTGGTGATGGAGGTTTCAAGATCCGTGGCTGAAATGGTCAGTCGGTTTCCTTCCACCGTGAATAAAAAATCTTCCAAGATCGGCACGACCGTATTGGATCCGATTGCTCCATTGGCCAGCATGATTTTCTTGAGAAGATCGGCTGAGGAAACGCTGAATTTCATAATGTGTTTATCGTTAGATTAACGGACTGAATGGATGAAATAAGTGTCACAAAAATAAACGAATCCCCTGCATTTTTTAAACTTCGCAATTCTAATTTTCAATTTGTAAACGGACCGCTTCCTTGGCGCATCAATACTCACCCTTAGTACCTCCGATCAAAATGATCTCCCACTTGCCAGAATCAATGGTGGAGAGATCCGTCCTGCGCAATGGATTAGAGGTCTATTCGATCATCGGCAGCACTGAGCCGGTGACTAAAGTGGAGTTGGTCTTCTTTGCCGGACGCCCCTACGAAAAAAAGAAGTTGGTTGCTACCGCATGCGCGGCATTGTTGCGTGAGGGAACTGCCCAACACAGCTCTGCTGAGTTGGCAAAAAAGATTGACTTTTACGGGGCCTCCCTAGTGGCCATGGCCACGTTTGACACCATTCGCCTACAATTGTTTTGCTTGAGCAAGCATGTCAAAGACTTACTTCAGTATTTAGAGGAGATCGTCAGTATGGCCTCCTTCCCCACGGAGGAGCTAGATATCTACCAAAGCAGGTCCAAGCAGAGATTGGCGGTAGATCTAGCCCAGAATGAAGTCTTGGCTTATCGTGCAGCTACTGAACACTACTTCGGTCGGGACCATCCCTATGGATATAACAGCACGGCGCAACAGTATGACGACATCGAACGAGCCGATTTGATCGAACATTTTTGCGATTATCTGGCACCTAAAAATGCCATTTGTATACTAGCTGGCAACCCCCCACCTGACATCTACGATCTCTTGGATCAAACCTTGGGAAACTGGAGAAAGGAGGGTAGCCATGCTGCGAGAAAACCGATCCTACCGCCATCAAGTTATGTATCACAGCGACTGGAATGGGAAGGAAGTGGTGCTCAAACTGCCGTTCGCCTGGGCCGGCCTCTTTTTAGACGAGGCCACCCTGATTTTGCCGGAATGTTTGTTTTGAACACCGCACTGGGCGGCTATTTTGGCTCGCGATTGATGCGTAACCTTCGCGAAGAGAGGGGTCTTACCTACGGGGTGGAATCGTCGCTGGAGACCATGCGCTTTGGAGGTTATCTGACGATAAGTCTGGAAACAGAAAGGGACCTGGCAACCCAAGCGATCGATGAGATTTTCCGTGAGATCGAAATATTGCAAAAAAAACTGATAGATGTTGAGGAGTTGCAAATGGTCAAAAATTACCTGGCCGGTTATCTCTTGAGCCTGATGGATGGCCCCCTGCAAATAGCTGAAATCTTACGTGGTAATCTGATCCGAAAAAATGGAATTAATTTTGCCAGGGAACTCCTTCGCGAGATACATGACATCACGGCAGAAGAATTAAGATCATTGGCGGTCAAATACCTTCAAACGAGTGACCTGAGTCAGGTGATTGTCCACTAAAAAACATTGATTTTCAACATATTATGAAAATGTTCTATGAGTAAAAGCAACATACTTTTTTTGCAAGTTTATTTTCCTCATTTAAAGAAAATTAGCTTCTTTTGCGAAGCTGGTACATGCTTTGTAGGCAATATCAGGAAACGAGGCATGAAATGAAATTTTTCAATTTTTTTAGTCAGGAGCTGGCAATCGATTTGGGTACAGCCAATACGCTGATTATCCAAGACGATGAGATTGTGGTAGAGGAGCCTTCCATTGTGGCGATTGATCGGCGAA
Source organism: Saprospiraceae bacterium (assembly GCA_965223215.1). Taxonomy (GTDB): domain Bacteria; phylum Bacteroidota; class Bacteroidia; order Chitinophagales; family Saprospiraceae; genus JABDMH01. The sequence goes on from CBDCVZ010000010.1 coordinate 4,790,503, forward strand.
CTGGCGAAACCATTGCTGTCGGATCACGGGCCATGCAGATGCATGAAAAGACACACGAGCACATTAAGACTGTGCGTCCACTCAAGGATGGTGTTATTGCCGATTTTCAAGCGGCAGAGAATATGATCGAGGGAATGATCAATATGATTGATCAAAAACGTCGATTCTTTACCCACATGAAAATGGTTATCTGTATTCCATCGGGTATTACTGAGGTAGAAAAACGCGCTGTGTTTGATTCGGCAGACCATGTGGACTCTAAAGAGACCTACTTGATCTATGAACCCATGGCGGCCGCACTGGGCATCGGCCTCGATGTAGAGGAGCCAGTAGGTAATATGATCATAGATATTGGTGGTGGTACGACCGAGATTGCCGTGATTGCGCTATCTGGCATCGTCTGTGAACAATCAATTAGAACGGCGGGAGATGAATTTACCATGGACATTATTGATCACCTGCGCCGTCAGCACAACTTGCTCATTGGAGAACGCACGGCAGAAATCTTAAAAATAAATGTGGGATCGGCATCGGTCGATTTGGAAGACCCACCGGAGCCATTTGCCATCAATGGTCGGGACCTGATGACTGGAATACCCAGGCAAGAAACGATTACCTATCAGGAAATTGCTGAGGCTCTAGACAATTCCATCAGTAAAATTGAGGAGGCCATCCTGAAGGCCTTGGAGGTAACTCCTCCTGAGCTTGCTTCTGATATTTACAAAACAGGCCTTTACCTCACCGGGGGTGGTGCCTTGCTTCGAGGACTTAGAAAACGCGTGTCCGAAAAAACTAGATTGCCAGTTTCTGTGGCAGAAGATCCGTTGCGTGCCGTAGTGCGGGGTACGGGCCTGGCCTTGCGCAATACAGATAAATTTTCATTTTTAATTGATCGGAAGAGTGTCTAAAGAATATCCTGCCGCATGCAGAACCTACTCTACTTCCTTTTTAAGTACGGCTACGTACTTATTTTCTTATCGCTTGAAGTATTGTGCTTAAACCTCGTTGTCCGATTTAACGACCACCAGAATCAAATCTTTCTAAAATCTTCCAACTATGTCTCTGGTTGGGTCTTGGAACGTTACCATTCCGTAACTCAATACTTCGGTTTGACCCGCGTAGCAGCAGACCTGGCTGCTGAGAATGCTGAGCTACTCAATAAAAGAATTAACCACACCAATCACACTCGGACAGAAATGATCACCAACCGAGATACTGTCCACAACCAACAATTTGAATTGGTGGCTGCCAGAGTGATCAATAATTCGATAACCAGTCTAGATAATCATCTTACCATTGATAAAGGCCTGGAAGACGGCATTGAAAAAGGTATGGGAATTATCACCATGGATGGTGTGGTCGGTATTATTACCGATGCAAATCGGCACTTTGCCAGTGCATTATCACTCTTGAATCGCCATTGCAGAATAAGTGCCTCGATCGAAAGAAACCATTTTTTTGGATCACTCTATTGGGAAGGGGGTGATCCACGTCTGGCACGAATGGGATATATTCCAAAACATGCGGATCTCAAGATGGGAGATCGTATTGTAACCAGTGGATATGGCGCCATCTTTCCCAAGGGACTTCCCATTGGAGAAATCGTGGATTTTAACCTTAGTGATGGCAGCAATTTTTATGAAATTGATGTCAAATTATCTATTGATCTATCGCAGCTGAACTACGTTTACGTAGTGCGTAACCTTTTGAAGGGAGATCAGTTGGGCATTCAATCGGACAATATCGATGAATCAGACATTCAGTAGGAATGCATGGCGTTTTTTGTTGCTCTTCATCCTCCAGGTGTTGATCTTTAGACCCCTGAGTCTGGGTGGGCTGGCTTTTAACTACATCCAGATTTTAATATACCCTCTCTTCATCCTCTTACTGCCCGTCAATACAAACCGCAACATGACGCTCTTGCTCGCCTTTGGGCTGGGTATTGGCATTGATATGTTTTATGATTCTCCCGGTCTGCACGGCGGAGCAGCAGTATTGACGGCCTTTGTAAGGCCATTTGTACTGAAGGCCTTGGAGCCTCGTGGTGGGTTTAAGTTCAATGCCATACCAACCATTGCCGAACACGGTGCAAATTGGTTTTATCAATATGCATCGATCCTGCTTGCCATCCATTTGCTTTTTTATTTCTCCGTCGAAGCCTTTCAATTCTCACAGATTTTATACATCCTGCTAAAGACTATTTGCTCCTTTTTGGCGTCTATGTTGCTAGTGGTCATCTATATGCTGATCTTTAATCCAAAGGCCTAGCTTTGTAAATCATGGATAAAAATGAATCACGGGGCGACATTATTAAGGGAGTGATCATCTTCACGGGGCTGGTCATGTTGCTTCGGGTTGGTTACATGCAACTCTTTGATGAATCCTATCGGATTAAGGCCGAAACTGCAACCATCGAAAAACAAGTCGTCCAGCCATCACGAGGATTAATTTACGATCGAAATGGAAAATTGCTGGTCTACAATCAACCCATCTATGATTTATTTGTAACCTATAATCTGGTTGATACCACCATGGATGTGGAGAAGATTTCTCGCATCTTAAAGATTTCACCCGAAACCTTTCGCGAGAATCTCACCAAAGACTGGTCAGATGTCAGGTTTTCGAAGAACGTTCCCTTTCATTTCCTCGACAAGATTGATGCGATCACTTACGCACAGTTGCAAGAAATACTACATGAGTACCCTGGGTTTTCCGTTAAGGTGCGCAATGTAAGAGGATATGAATATCCCTACGCGGCGCACGCCTTGGGATATATTAGTGAGGTTGATCAAGAATGGATTGACCAGGCCCAAGGCAACTATGAAAAACGGGATTATTATGGGGTGAGTGGACTTGAAGCAACGTACGAAGATTTCTTACGGGGTAGTAAGGGTATGGAGTATCAGTTGAAGGACAACTTTGGACGAAAAGTAGGTTCCTATGAAAGCGGTAGTCTCGATTCAACCGCTATTTCTGGCCTCGATCTGATTTCTTCAATTGACATCGATCTACAGGCCTATGCAGAGGAGCTTATGCAAGATAAGATCGGCAGTGTGGTAGCCATTGAACCTGAGACAGGTGAAATCTTAGCCATGTTAAGCACTCCCAGCTATCATCCACAGCTACTCAGTGTAAGCTCTGATCGAATGAAGACGTTTAACGCACTTCAATCAGACACTTTAAAACCTTTTTTTGATCGATCACTGATGGCAAAATATCCACCAGGGTCAATTTTCAAACCCGTGCTTGCATTGATCGCTCTGCAGGAAGGGGTTTTGACCACTCGACGATTTATTACTTGCAGTGGAGCTTACTATTATAAGACGTATCGATGGGGCTGCCACGCCAAGCCTGGTGTACGAAATTTGCGGAGAGCCATTCAAGAGTCATGCAATACATTTTTCTACACGATTTATCAAGACCTGGTGAATATTGAGGGGTTTGATCAGCCCGAAATTGGTCTCACTCAATTAAACAGTCACCTACATGATTTTGGCCTGGGAAATCCCCTGCAGATTGACATACCCAATGAACAAGCAGGGTTGATACCAGATCCTGATTTTTATGACGATGTGTATGAGGGGAAGGGCGATTGGCGCAGCACCTACATAATCTCCAATGCCATTGGGCAGGGTGAGATCGAGCTCACGACGGTGCAAATGGCGAATCTGGCGGCCATCATTGCTAATCGAGGTTTCTATTACCGACCTCATCTGGTGAAGCGATTCAGTGATCCCAACGTTAGTCTCCCACGCCGATATCTAACCCCAAAGAGAGTACAAATTGATGATGCTCATTTTAATCCTGTCATTGAAGGTATGGAGCAATCGGTGCTGGCAGGTACTTCGACGATGGCTAGAATTCCTGGCATCAGCGTCTGTGGAAAAACGGGGACATCTGAAAATAGCCATGGAAAAGATCACTCCGTCTTTTACGCCTTTGCACCCAAAGATGATCCAAAGATCGCCATTGCAGTTTTTATTGAGAATGGCGGCTGGGGAGGCTCGTATGCGGCACCAATCGCGAGCTTGGTGATGGAACGCTACCTCAAGGGCAACATCGACCCAACGCGGATTTGGGTAGAAAACATGATGATGCAAGCCAATCTACTTGCGGATTTGTAATTTAGCTTGATGATTATTTCGGCGATTGCCGCATATGCAAACAATCGGGTGATTGGTAGGAATAATGACTTGCCCTGGAGTCTGCCGGCAGATATGCGGTACTTCATGCGTACCACCAAGGGCCATCATGTGCTGATGGGTCGTAAGACGTATGAATCGATGGGGGTTCCGTTGCGCAATCGTACCAATATAGTCCTGACCAGTGACCCCTACTATGCAGGTACAGACTTAGTGATCGTTCATTCCTTGCAAGAGGGTATTCAATTTGCCAAAGCAAACGGTGAGACAGAATTGTTCATTATCGGTGGTGCACAGATATATAAGCAGAGTCTTCCCATCCTCGACAAACTCTACCTTACAGAGATTGACCTTACCGTACAGGGTGGCGATGTCTATTTTCCTCAATTCGATATGGATGAGTGGACACTTGAATCAGCAGATGCGCATATGCCAGATGAAAAGAATAGGCACCCCTATGTTTTTAAAGTCTATAAAAAAAAAGCAAAATCTTGACTGCAAAACTCGGCATCGAGCCAAAGATCAACGAAGATTTGCTCTATTACGTATGGACGTTGAAGACATTTGACCACCAAAATTTACAGACTACCGATCGAAGTAAGTTAGACATTTTGCAGTCAGGTCATCGCAATCACGATTCGGGTCCGGATTTTCATCAAGCCAGGATAGCCATCGCCAATCAGGTATGGGCAGGGCATATTGAAATGCATGTTAAATCAAGTGATTGGTTGAAGCACGGTCATGATCGAGACCCAGCTTTTCAAAATGTGGTCTTGCACGTTGTCTATGAAAATGACCGAGAAATTAGACTTCCTAATGGTGAGCCCTTACCCTGCCTAGAGCTCAAGGGACGGATTAATAAATCAATCATCGAAAATTACACAGCCTTACTTCAGGCCAAAACCTGGATACCGTGCGCGGACAATCAAAGGCCCATTTCCGATCTCGCACTTTCCAGTTGGTATGAGCGAGTTTTAGTGGAGAGACTTGCTAGAAAGACTGCCAACATCAACCTTGAGCTTAGCAAAACAGAAAATGATTGGGAAGAGGTCTTCTATCGAAAATTAGCCCGTAATTTTGGTTTCAAAGTCAATGGAGAAATCTTCGAACGGCTGGCAAATAGTCTGCCGCACCGGCTTTTGATGAAGCACAAAGATAAACTACACGACCTTGAAGCACTATTGCTGGGTCAGGCGGGATTGCTGGCAGATGTCGAAGATGATTACGGTAAGGCGCTAAGGGAAACTTACACCTTCCTTTCTCGGAAATATGATCTCACTCCCCTGGATCGTCACCTCTGGAAATTTATGAGATTACGACCAGCGAATTTCCCGACCATTCGAATTGCTCAATTCGCCATATTGCTATTCAAATCATCCCACTTGTTCAGCAAGATGCTTGCCGCCAAAAATTATCGTGAAATTGCCCATCTATTTTCCAGTGATGTATCGCCTTATTGGAAGACGCATTATGCGTTTGATAAACCTTCGCCAAAACGCACTAAAAAGTTGGGGGCCAGCTCCATTCAACTATTGGTAATTAATACCGTCGTTCCCTTTTTATTTTTATATGGTTATCAGCAAAAGAATGATAAATTTAAAGACAAAGCCCTTCGGCTACTTGAGGAAATAAAGCCAGAACACAATAAAATTACCAAAGGATTTGTACTGTTGGACTTTCCCTGTCGGTCTGCCTTTGACTCGCAGGCTCTCATCGAACTAAAGCACAATTATTGTGATAGGAAACAATGCTTGTCCTGTGCCATCGGGAATAGCATCCTAAAACCCAGTACTGAATCATAACAGACCTATGATTCAAAGATTTCTCTTCAAGATCCTTGTCTCCCCACTCGCATTGTTATATGGAATCGGAGTGGCTTCTCGAAATGCACTTTATCAGATTGGATTTCTAAAAGGTACACGCTTTAACATCCCGGTTATCAGTGTGGGGAATTTGACCATGGGTGGGGCTGGCAAAACACCACACGTCGAATACCTTGCGGGGTGGTTGTCTCAGTATATTGATGTCAGCATTCTGAGTAGGGGATACAAGCGGAAAACGAGGGGTTTTTTATCTGTCACTATTCATCATCAAGTGGAGGAGGTGGGCGATGAAGTCATTCAGTATCGTCGAAAATTTCCAGAAGTGGGTATATACGTATCGGAAAGCCGGGTGTTGGGGATCCCTAAAATAATTGCCAGTAGACCGCAGACGCAAACAATATTATTAGACGATGGATATCAACATCGAGCAGTAACACCCGCTCTAAATATATTGTTGACGGAATATGACAAACCCTTTACTAAGGATCAATTACTTCCGATCGGTCGCTTGCGTGAATGGCGCAGAGGTTATCAACGGGCGAATGTAATCATCATTTCTAAGTGCCCATCCGACCTTACTACCGATCAGAGAGCGGCTCTTGTTAGATCCATCAAACCGAAGGCTCATCAAAGACTCTTCTTTAGCCGCTACCTCTACGGTCAGCCATACCATATGTTCTACCCTTCCATGAAGGCGACACTGCATCAAAATCAGGAAATCCTAGTGATTAGTGGGATTGCAAGGACCAATTATTTATTGCAATACCTGGAAGAGAAAGTAGCAGTCGTAAAATCTGTAGAATATGAAGACCATCATTTTTTTACAAATTACGAGGTAGCACAATTAAAAAAGCAATTCGATGCACTTTCCGGTAGCCAAAAAATAATTATCACAACTCAAAAAGATGCCACTCGCTTAGAAAGGCATCGCGTATATATTCACCAAGAAAAGCTCCCGATCTATGTACTACCGGTATACGTTACCTTTGACGACGAGGAGTCAGAGTTCCGAAATTATGTGCAAAATTTTCTACTCCAATTCAAGTCGTGAAGCACGTGAGATTTAGATTATTTTTTATTGTTCTGGTAGCGATCTACTCACTACCAGTATGGGGTCAGACTCCGCTTCAGCCACTCGATGAGAATATTTATCAAAAACTGGATAGATTTGATATATTATTCCGCAATCCTACCGAGAGGTTTACCTCCGTCAAGGCTACGACACGGGGTGAAATCGGTGACTTAATTCTTCACTTGGATTCCAGCGATTATAAAATTGGATCCGGAGATCGGTCCAATCTACAATGGTTGGCCAATGCCAATAACCATTGGCTAAAGCACGATCCGAATTTGCAAGTACAATATTTAGATAGCACTAAGACCTTTTACACCATGGGTCAAGAGTTGCGCAAAAGTCAGCTCGTGTATGCGCAAAGTAAAAAACCAATTTTCAAGGTTTTTTATAAGTCGCCAGCCCATTTCTTTGAGGTGGAAAAGAAGGATTTTTACCTGCGAATTAATCCACTCCTTCAGTTTCGACTGGCCAAGGCAAATGGCGATGATAAATTGTTATTTGAAAATCAGCGAGGTGTTTCCATACACGGTGGCATTGATGAGAAAATATATTTTCACACAGCCATTCTGGAGAGTCAAGCACGTTATCCGGACTATGTAAACATTTTTCGAAATAAATTTAACGCCATTCCTGGTGCCGGATTTTTAAAAACCTATCAGAGCAGAATATTTGATTTTGACAATGGCGTGGATTACCTGCTGGCCGATGCACACATTGGTGTCCATGTTTCACGCCATGTAAATCTTGAATTGGGCCACGGTCGTCATTTTTTAGGCAATGGAATTCGATCACTGTTCTTGTCCGATTTTTCAACAAATTATTTTTACTTGAAATTGAATACCAAGATTTGGAAATTTCAATACCAAAATATATTTGGTGAATTAACTCGGCCCGAGCGAAAGGCTGGATTAGGTGATCAATTATTACCCAAAAAATATTTTGCAGCACATTACTTGTCTATCAACATTCTACCCACGGTAAATATTGGACTCTTTGAAACCGTCGTGTTTGCCCGAGAAAATCAATTCGAACTTCAATATCTGAATCCGGTTATTTTGTATCGAACCGTAGAAGGGTCGATCGGTAGTCCGGACAATGTATTATTAGGGCTTGATGTTAAATGGAACATCTTGCAGCGAGCTTCTGTGTATTCGCAGTTTGTACTGGACGAATTTAAGATTAGTGAAATTACCGCTGGCAATGGCTGGTGGGCAAATAAATATGGTTGGCAGCTTGGTCTAAAATATTTAGATTTGTTTGGGGTCGACCAATTCGATGCGCAGGTTGAATACAATATTGTGCGCCCTTATACATATTCTCACAATACCGGAATTGCCAACTATAGCCATTATAATCAGGCGCTGGCCCATCCGCTTGGAGCTAACTTCAGAGAATTGATGCTACAGTTGCGTTTTCAGCCTGGCCCTCGCTGGACCATGATTGGTCGTGTGGCCAGGATAAATTTGGGTGAGGATATTGACACCATTAATTGGGGAAGTAATCTGCTCCTACCCAATAACGATCGCCCATCAGATTTCGGTCATGAAATAGGACAGGGAACTTCCAGTACCATAACCCTGACCGGATTGGATGTGTCGTACGAGATCAAACAAGGGCTTTTTTTGGATGTATATTTCCAGGCAAGAAAGAAAACAAGCAGTGCCGAGGTGCTCAATAATTCAACCACCTATCTGGGAGCTGGTTTTCGCTGGAATCTAGGTCGGAGATGGTTAGAATTTTGAAGGCGATCGTAAAGCCATGGTCCGCACCCCGAGATTCACTTCTGAAAATGCTGAATTAACATTGGCCTGAAAACGCTTACCGTCAGCCGAAGCATTATTCCGTTTCTTCTTTGATCTCTAAAATGCGGATGTTACGAAAATGTACTTCATCACCGTGGCCTAAAAATCCTATGTGTCCTTTGGTGCGTTTCAGGCCGGGATGTTCTTTGCCATCCAACGTGCCATCTCGCGCCACAATATTGAGATCGGCCGACAGAATTCTTTGGTTGTTCAAGACCACAGAAATTCGATTGTCTTTTACGACAACCTCTTGTTCATTCCATTCGCCAACTGGTTTTAGCTCTCCTCGTCGAGCAGCTACCACACCATAGACAGATCCGTGGTATTGATATTCCTTTAAGTTGGCGTACTTATCAGCAGTATTATCCAATATTTGCAATTCCTTGCCCACATAAGCAGCATCTCCTTCCAGTGGTGCGTGGATTCCAAGACCATTATTTGCACCTGGGGTCAGTTTGAATTCAAAACGTAGCCTGAAATTTTCATATTCCTTTTCCGTAAAAAGATTTCCGCGTCCACCTGCTCCGGGATAAATAACAATCTCTCCATTTTCTGCCACATAGTCCGTCTTATTACCGACCCAGCCATCGAGGTTTATCCCATTGAAAAGTGGCTTAAACCCCTGTCGTAGTTCGATCGATGACAATTCGGGACCACCCAAAAGCTCACGGACGTAGATGTCTCGAAATTGGACCACCGTAGTGTGAGCCTGGAGTTCGATTTGTTCTTCACGAAAAATAGGCAATGCCCGATTCCAATAATTTTCTAATACCTCCTGGTCAGTCACCAGGATCCCGTTCAGATAAACAGTCACCTTATCATCAATCATTATAATTCTAAACGTGTTCCATTCACCCGTGGGGTTGTCAGCGACTACCAATGGATCACTCGCATGAATTTCATTATTAAATAATCCACCTGAGCCGACTTTGTTTTTTTCGTCCGAACCGTGCACATCCCAGATTTGAACCTGGGGACTTCCGCGCAGGTAAATACCGCTGTCTGCATCCTTCTCAATACGCCAGTCAAGGATGAGTTCGAAATCACGATACTTCTTTGTGGTGCATAGATTATCAAATCCATCACCTACATAAGTTAAGATCCCGTTCTCAACTTTCCATCTTTCCGCGAGCGTTCGGGCTACTTCGCGCTCTTGAGTTTGTCGCTCCAGTCCGAACATCGTATCCCTGGAAATCGGATTTCCCACCAATCCCTTCCATCCGGCTAAATCCACACCATTGAAAATTTTGACGTACCCTTCCCCGGCAGGCATGGTAGACAGGTAGTTGTGCAGGAACGCCCGTGTGTAGTCATGGTCGGTACCGGTCAGAATGGTATCAGCACGCATCAAATCGCGCCTTACTTTAGAGCCAAACAGACCAACCCGTTCCCCTGCCGGAGGTAAAGCCAAGCCGACTAAAACTTCGGCGGCAGTCTGCTTGAGATCATCATCATTCAGGTATTGAGCTACATAATCAAAAGCAGGTTGAGTTCGGACACCACCGACCAATTCGAGTACTTTTGATCGGTCGGTCAGATCACTGACCAGGGGCATTAATTCTCTTAAATAGAGCAACCTCTGATCCCCAGGTAGTTCGGGATGTTGTAAAAGTCGAAATATTGTAGTCAACTCAGTCATGGTAGGAGAGCTATCACGCCCACGAGCGATGAGCATACCCAATACCTCTGGTTTCTCCCAATTCAAAAGAATTTTGTGATAGGTATCAGGCTGGGCGGCGTATTTATCAACGACAAATTCTAACGCCTTCTCCCCACCGATTTTCGGTAGGACAGTTTGAATAATCTGTGGATCACCACCGATCAAACGAATCAATTCTCCTACACTTTGGTCTTTATCAGTGCTCTTGCCTACACTTTTTGTTAGGGTGTTTACTAGTGACTCACGCTCCTCCTCGGTACGAACCTCGGGGGCAATGGTTACCAATTGGGCGATAGATTGATCACCTGCCACCATGGGCAAGGCTGTAAATGCACTTTTACGCACCAAAGGATCTGTGCTGTTGAGCGCTTCCCGAATTTTTGACCAGGTAGCAGTCAAACCTCGATCAGCCACCATCTCAATCAATTTGGCTTTGGCTAAACCTCCTGTTCGATCCAAAAGTGCATTTACGATGTCCAGATTGGAGCTGTCAATCCAACGAGCAATTTCTTTCGTGGACGCTTCCAGGGCCACCGGATTTGTAGTGGAACTGGTGATTTCGCCGAGGTGGGCCAAGCTCTCAGCACGACCTAGCGCCGATATGGCCGAAATTGCTGCTCTGACAACCTCAGGATCAGTACTTTGTACTAAGTTTTGGGCGAACGGGAGGGCAGGCTTATATTCTTCACGCACAGCTTGTTTAAGGAGACCTACCTGCGCTATTGGACTGATTTTATCGATTCTCTTAAAGAGGGTGGCGAGCGGAAGAGCCGAGGGATTCCCCAATGCAGCAATAATCATCGGAGTTATTTCGGGACTCCCTTTCTTATATGCCTTTTGTAAAATCTTCTTACCACTGCTTCCTCCGTGTTTTGCCAACATCTCCAAAGCTCGCTGCATCATCGGTCCATCTTGCCGCGCTTTAATCATATTGGTAGTATGAGTGATCATGGTGGATGGATCTCCCTTCTTAGCTTGCACCACAGCGTGTTCAAACAGAAGTCTCTGACCAGTCTGCGGATTGGATTCTGCGAAAGCAGTCAGAAGGGGAAGGCTACTTGACGCGCCTTTATTTGCCAGTAGGGGCATGATATGGTCTTTTGGCACCACTTCTGCCGACTTGGCAATCTTTTCGAGCATGACCACCGCCTCAGGATGATCGAACTCCGCCATCGCTTTGGCCAGTGCCTGCTTACAGTAGTCACCGGCCTCATCATAACTATCTATCAGCGTTTGCAGGGCCTTTTGCCCACCAATTTGCTGAATCACCACAATCGCTGGATCACAAAGCGCACGGACCAAGTTTCGAACTTCAGGTAGACTTTGATCGGTAGCAAAGAATTGAAATTGCTCTAGCAAAAACACCTTTAATTCCAAAGCAGGTTGCTGGTTGATTGCCTTGATAAAGGCGTCCTCAATTTTTGCCCGCCGATCATCTTCAGGTTGGTTGCCCAGGTATTTTGCTAACCCGCTCAGTGCATAGCGAGCTTTTTCATCTTGGTTACCCTGCGTATTCAACTTCTGACTAAGTACATGGACGGCATCAGCCCCATGTGACGTTAATTGCACCATCACCCGTTCCAAGACTCGGGTATTCTTGGCTGGGAGCTGTGACAAGATCGACTGCAGACCATCATCCTGGGCGTGTAAGCAGCACAAACTGAAGACGAACGAAAATATTAGGCTATAAAATCTTTGCATTCTAAAACATTGAAGGTCAAGTAATTAGGCGATTTTCCATGCTCCCCGCATCGGTTGATCGACCAATCGATTAGCAGCTTCGTCATCAATAAATCTTTGTGATTCGGGATCAAAATTGAGGTTGCGCCCCAGTCTGAGAGCAATAACACCAAGATTGATCAGCGTGCAAGAGCGATGGCCATTTAATTCATTAAGCGCAAATTTTTGCCGGGTCTTTACCGCTTCACTAAAACTCGTTAATTGTGGTGAAGGATCTGGTAAGGCCGCAATGGTCTGGGATAAGTTACCCGGCAAGTCACTTCTCATGCCACGAAACAGTTTGCCCTCAGGGCCTTCAATGAATGCCGCCTCGCGATCCCGATTGGCCCCATCAAGCACAATTTTGCATCCATCCGCATAGGTGTATGTGATTCTTCGCCAAGTGCCAGCGGCATCAGGGTGTTGTTGGGGGGCATCTACCTCAATGCTAATTGGGCTGGTGTCATCCTTTTCCAGCAGGTACTGCACCGGATCCATATAATGCTGACCCATATCACCCAGACCACCGCCATCATAGTCCCAATATCCTCGAAAACGCACATGCACCCGATCCGGGTGATACGGCTTATAAGGGGCAGGACCCAGCCACATGTCATAGTTCAATTCGTCTGGCACGGCTTCGATGTCCAAATCGGTTCGACCGCTCCAATAAAACTTCCAATCAAAACCCGTCGTTGCGCTAATCGTGACTTTAAGTGGCCATCCAAATGCCCTGTTTTCCACCAATTTTTTGATGGGCTTAATGGGAACACCCATGCCATAAAACCGCTCCGCAAATCTAAACCAAGTATTGAGTCTGAAGATTCGGTCGTATTCTGCCACCGCTTTTTGTACCGCCTGGCCTTCTGCAATGGTTCGAGTCATGGGCTTCTCACACCAGATATCCTTGCCAGCTCGTGCTGCTTCAGCGGCCATAATGCCATGCCAATGTGGTGGGGTGGCAATATGTACCACATCTATATCCGGTTGTTCTAATACTTCTCGATAATCTCCGTAGGTTCGAACATTCGCGTCAATCATTGACTTTGCCTTAGCGATATGCCGGGTGTCTACATCACAGATGGCCACAAGCTTGCCCTCATAGTCAAAATGCAGTCTTCCCATAGCCCCGACACCAATAACCGCCTTAGTCAAGGTATCACTTGGTGCTGTGAACCCTTTACCTAGTACATGGCGTGGTACAATTGAGAAGAGGGTGGCAGCTGTCGATGCTGTTTGTAGAAATTGCCGACGTGAATTAATCGATTTCATTTCGATGCTTTTTTCAAGACCGCAAATATAACTCTTACTGCACGGTAAATCTTGTGCAAAAAGAGGTTTAGAGATTTAAGATTTTCTTCATATGAAGAGCAAATCAGAGGTAAGGTAGTCCTCATTCGATGGCAGTACAAAAAGCCGTCAAGCAAAAGTTCTTAATTTTAGCATCCACTCGCTAAAGTGTCGAACTAATGTCTAAGTTCATGACAAATCAACTTGTGGTCAGTCTCTTGCTCGCGCTAAGCATTTCCAGTTTACCAGCTCAGCAGGTAGACACTGCGGTTGCGCATAAGATTTGGCTAGCAGGCTGCGAAGCTCTCAGGCTGGGCCATTTTCAGGATTGCGAGCGCGATTTCATCAGAGCGGCAGAGATATTCGACTCGGGCTCATATCTGTCCCGGGCGCTTGATTGTCATCTAAACCGGGCAGAATTACTCAGTCGTTCTGCATTAATCAAAGAGTCCAATGACTTGCTAGATACGATTGACATACTTCGTGAGGATTTGTCGTCTCAACAGCAGAGACATCAATACCACCTGGCAACGCTATGTCTACGCGTTGAAAATGAAGTCGATTTCGAAGCACGTCGTCAACTTTTAGACGCAGCTAAGCGCATTCATAATCAACTAGATAACATTGGAAATCAACTGAATGCACAGCTAAATCACCTTTGGGGCCTACACTTTTTTGACCTAGAGGTCCTCGATTCAGCAGCTATTTTCTTAGAACATGCCCTACCCCAAGCCATTGCCGCAGAGGATTCATATTTGGTTGGGCGCATAACCTTGCAATGGGCCAAGGTGCTTCGACGGTTGGGAGATCATGCTAAAGCCATTGATTTAATTAGACAGGGAATCGCCAGCTACCAGGACTATCATGGCCCCGTGCACACGGTAATTGCCACGGGGTATAATGATCTTGCCATCAACCAAAAGCAACTGGGGCAGGTAGCAGCGGCAGGAGAGAGTTTTGCAAAGGCCTTGTCCATCCGAGCGAAATTGCACGGTAAGCACAGCAATGCCTATGCACGGGTTCTGAATAATGCAGCACTTCAATTTTTGGAAGCTGGTGATCTAAAAACAGCGCTTCTCCATGCTCGTGAAACCGTCCGAATCTTTGAAATGCTTCCTAAACCAGACAAGAGATTTCACCTAGCTTCTCATAATACCCTGGCCAAAGTATTGAGTGCCATGGGTCAATATGATAAAGCTGCGATCGAGTATAGAAAAGCATTGGCCATGCATCGTTCGTCTTATCCTGGCAGTTCCCGGGCCAGATACTACTTGATTTCGTTGGGTAATAATGCGCTTGATCGACATCAGCCACTGGAAGCACTACAGCACTTTCACCAAGCCATGTGCATTGCCATAGATGGATTAGATGTCAATGACTTGCACAGCAACCCATCTATGGACGACCCCTCTAATTATCAATCGCTCAAAACGCTTTGCTTGTTAAAGGCACGTGCCTGGCATACTCTACATCGTCACACCGGTGATACCATGCAGCTAAAGTCGGCCATCGAGCTGTATCGTTTGGCCGATCATTTCGCAGCCAAAAATCGCACAGAATCGCACTATCAGAAGTCCAGACTGGCTTATTCGCGCCAAAATCTTGGCCTCTATCAGGGAGCCATCGAATCAGCCCTGGACATGTATCAACTGACGGGCAAAGAAAAGTACCTCAACCAGGCCTTTCTATATCGTGAAAAAAGTAAATCATTGACGCTGTTGGAAGATCTGCTGGAAGCCAATGCCTTACGTACGAGCGGTGTACCCGAAGAATATCTCGCCCGGGAACACACCATCCAGGACAGTATTGCCAAACTTCGGCGTGCACTCATCAAAGCGACCAGTGAGGGTGATACCAGTTTGATGGCGCAGCTACGTCAAGAAAGGATTTCACTGCAAATCGAATTTGATGCTTTTAAAAAGAATCTTGAAGTGAAATTTCCCAGGTTTTTCCAGTCTAAATACAATTTTGATTTTCATGGCTTAAGTGACATGCAACAGCTCTTGGGTCAGAATGAAGTTGCGGTATCTTACTTTGTAGGTAGGGACAAGATCTTCCGCTTTTTGATCAAGCGTGATACAGCCGATGCACGAATCATCACAAAACCCGATTCCTTAAATCAATGGGTAGAGCAACTTCGCCGTTCGATCCTAGCTTATGACCCCGCTCTGAGCCCAGATGATGTCATGGCAGCCCAGAATCTATTGGAATACAAACGGATGGCCTATCTGCTGTTTGATTTGTTGTTGGGAGATCTGATCGAACAATTGGTGACGAAGGTGGTCATTATTCCAGATGATGTGCTCAACTACATTCCCTTTGGGGCCCTGCTTACCAGTCAAGATTTGGGACAGCATCGATTGGCAGAGTTGCCTTTTTTGGAAAGAAAGTACACTTTGTCTTATAATTACTCCAGCACCTTAGCCAAGCAAATGGGTGCCCAGAAACCAGAGAAAGCCCCACGTATTTTGGCTATTGCTCCGTCATTTCATGGCATAACTAGAGATTCACTTCGGGCAACCTTAGCACCACTTCTATTCAATGAAAGGGAGGCCGAGAGAATTACTGGCATTTGGCCCGGCCAAACCTTGAAGGGTCGCGAAGCCACCCGAAGCTCATTTCAGCAGGCAAATGCAGCCTATGGCATCATCCATTTTGCCACGCATGCACTTGTGAATGAGGGCAATGCGGATTTATCCTATCTAGCTTTTGCTGCAGAGCAAGCAGATCCGAGCTATCTGTATTTGCAAGAACTTTATAGTATGGACTTACCCGTCCATTTGGTTACCTTAAGTGCGTGTGAGACCAGTCTGGGCCCATTACAACAGGGCGAAGGAATTGCCAGCCTGGCTCAGGGTTTTTCGTATGCTGGAGCCAAGAGCATTATCACCTCTCTTTGGGAGGTGGAAGACGGAGCCGCTGAGCAAATTATGGTGTCCTTCTATCAGAATCTCGCCTCGAAATCTAGTAAGGATGAGGCACTTAAAGCAGCTAAAATCGATTACCTTGAGACCGTAGACGATGCTTTCGCCCATCCATTTTACTGGGCTGCCTTTGTACCAATCGGGGATATGTCAGCGCTTGACAAACCTAGCGAAGGATTTGCTTGGTGGTGGTATATTTTGGTTATTGCGATCGTCCTTCTGCTACTATTTTTCAACCGAACGAAAATTAGATCCACTAATGCACAAGATCAATCAACCTTATGATATTGCCGAGGCCAATTGGAAGACGGTTAAGGATACCAGCTACAAAGTGGCCCTTTTTCCCTGGGGTGCTACGGAAGCCCACAACTACCATTTGCCATATGCTACCGACAACATTCAGGCAGACTATCTAGCCAAGGAAGCTGGTCGAATGGCCTATGAAAACGGCACCCCCATTGCTGTGCTACCTACCGTACCATTCGGCATCAACACCGGTCAGCTTGATATAAAACTATGTCTTAATCTACTGCCGAGTACTCAGATGGCCATCCTCAGAGATATTGCAGACGTATTGGTTCGCCACCAAATTGAAAAATTGGTCTTACTTAATGGACATGGCGGTAATAATTTTAAGAACATGATCCGTGAAATGTCTTTCTTATTTCCAAACCTATTTATTTGTTGGGTGAACTGGTATCAATTGGTCGATTGGAATCTCTACTTTGATGACCCGGGAGATCACGCCGGTGAGATGGAAACCAGTGCGATCATGCATATTCGTCCAGATCTCGTACGACCACTGAGTGAAGCGGGTGCTGGAGCTGCGAAAACATTTAAATTGAGTGGATTCAAGGAGGGCTGGGCCACCGCTCAGCGAGCCTGGACTCAGATCACAGCAGATACTGGTGTGGGAGATCCGTCAGCGGCCACCCCAGCCAAGGGCGAAAAGTATCTCAGGGACTGCGTACGAAAGCTGGCTACTTTTCTAATCGAACTTCATCAAACCGACAATGATGACCTCTACGAATAGCATCATGGAATGAGGTGCACTGTACCATTAAGCTCAAATTGATTTTGGCTACGCTGATGTATACCTTGCACCTTGTAAAGGTAGGTGCCAGCAGGGGCAATTTCACCATTTACTCGTCCATCCCAGCCGGTGGCAGGATCATCAGTCTCGAAAATTAAGGCTCCCCAACGATCAAAAATCCTCATTTTGTGATACCTCACATGCTCGGCATAGGCTCTGAAAAAATCATTGATGTCATTGTGATCTGGGGTAAACGCGTTGGGAATAAAGATGGGTTCATCGACATAGGTCAACACTTTATGCAAGTATGAGCAACCTATGCTGTCAGTAATTCGTATCTGATATTCAGTTTCAATTTCCGGACTTACCACCGGTGAAAGACAGTCATGGCAGGTTAATCCGCCGAGGGGGAGCCACTCAATCGTGCTACCTGTTAATGATCCGAGCACGATCTTGGGATGTAGCTCAATCGACTCTCCTCGAGTTATGCTGATAGAGCTATCTAATTCCAATTGCACTCCTCTAATGTCAAAATGATAGATGGTGTCGACCAGACATCCAGCGGGGGTAATGGCTCGAACCTTTAATTCTACTGGTTCAAGGCTGCTGGGTTGAAAAACAAAGGGATCGTGCCAGGTGGTACTGATTGTATCACGGCCCACGATCCATTCTATCCGCTCTAATTCTTCATCCCCCAGATACAAGATCTCTACCTCTTGATTGACACATGGGTTGCGAATCTCAATTTGAGGCTCTGGCCATTCGAAGACTTCGACATTCAGATAGGCAGTATCAAGGCACCCCTCCAGACCATTGGAGCCAACTACTCCATATTGGGTGGAAACCTCAGGAGCAACCACTACTTCTCCACTTGTCTTACCGTCTACCGTCGGATCACCAAACCACTGAAGTCTATCGCTACCTGTCGCCTTGAGCAATAGGTCTCTCCCAAGGCAGATCTTGGAGGCGTCTGTCAATATTTTTAGAGTCTTAAAATCAGAAAAATATCCGTAGCGGCAACCGGTACGATACCCCCCGTTGATGGTTCCTAGATGAAAGCTACCTTTTGAATTGGAAACATTTAGTGCTCTTGAACCGATCGGTCGGTTGGTGAGATCAATCCGAGCAGCCAGGTATCGACCGCGAGCCCCCACCACCTCTTGAAAATCAGCAGATGTGATCAATTCAGGATTGCCGTTCATTGAAAACCCGTCTTCGTTACCCGTTTCAGTAATGAGTATGATTCCGAAGTTTTCGATCGTCGATCGTGTAAAATTGACTGATTGCGAACCAGTGCATTCTAATTTTGGCAAGATTGCCAGGCCGGTCTCACAGCCAAAACCTGTACCATGAACGACATAAACAGGCTTGTTTGCTTCGATGTGGGCCGCATTAATTGTCAATCGATAATCATGCATTTCGCCTTGCTGCAAGCTGATCGGTGCATTGCTTCCGTTAATGGTCACACGCGTGCCATCTTCGATGGCCAACACAAAGACGTGGTCACCACCATCGAGGAATCCTTTGACAACAATATATTCTGTGCCCAGGATGTCGATGGGTACGAGCTGATCACCACCCAAGTCGAGACAGGGTCGAAATTCGTTGGAGTCGTCCTTCAGTGTAATCGCAATAAACTTATCGGCCTTTATGCTCGTTCCGGTGAGTTGATTAGCCACCTCGTGATCCGTAGTCGATAGGGAGTAGGTCTGACCGCGGTCAAGTACGATATCGAATGATTGTCCAGCTGAGTGCTTTTTAGTGCGCACGGACGGGGTGATCGAGATGGTGGTGACGGACTCAGTGGCAACAATGTCAATGGTTGAGGTTGCCGGAGGCGAATACCAGGAAGCGTTTGACCAGAAGTTTTGTGCAGGTACAAAAAACTGCTTTCCCAGAGCATTTCTACCCTTAAGTGAGAAAATATCGGGATTGATGTCACTGTTTACTTCGTAATATGCTGTGATGGGAGCATCTGCGGAGATTAAGATTCCTTTATTAAGGACCTTATTTTCCGGCCAGTTTTCCACCATCCCAACCCTAGAACTGACGTCAACAGTGCGGCTTTCTTCCGCATTGACGAATACCTGAATTTGGCTAAAGTCAGGGTTAGCAGGTTGGCTGATGGTCACGTTGGCAGCTTGCTCAAATGCGGCCAACCTAAACACGATGGGTCGATCTCCATGATCCTCCGTGACACTGGGAGCGGCAAACCAAAACTCTGTATCTATTTGTGCCAATGCTGGTCGGGTAAGAATCACCAATGATACACTACCCAGGAAATAGATTGCAAGGTACCTAGCTTTGGCCAATAGCATTCCTTTGAGAAAATATTGCAGCATAGTAAATTCGACTATTTGATCCTTCTTTCAAAGACAACCCCATTATTTTAGTAGATTTTAACAGTAAAGGATGCCCATTTGTCGGCTATCCCATTCTTCATGATCTCCCTTATAGTTGACCGGACCATCCGCCGCTACACTAGGTGGTGATCGGCATTTTTACTAATCTTGCAGTCTCATATCTAATACCACCAGTGCTGCAATTATCTCGCGACAACGAGGTCAGATTCTTCTATATCGTGCTGGTGGTGAGCATCCCAGTTTTTCTCCTTAATCTTGGAGAAGTCCCTTTTTTGGAAGATGAGGGAATAAGGGCCTTGGTGGCACTAGAGATGGACTTATCTGATCACTATGTTGCGCCGACACTAAATGGTGAGCCGTACTATAAAAAACCTCCCCTTTGGAATTGGATTTTGTTGGCTTCCTTCAAGTTGTTCGGCCAACAAAATGAATTTGCGGCAAGATTTCCCATGGTTATCTGCTTGTACGGCTTCTGCTTGTCGATTTTTCTGGTCGTAAAACGCCATGTAGGGAAGCATGAAGCAATTCTCACCACCATCATGTTTCTTACCTGTGGGAGGATTTTATTTTGGGATTCTCTACTAGCTTTTATTGACATTGCCTTTTCTTGGGTTATTTTTCTAATGCTCAGTTGGATCTACAAGTACTTACATCGTGAGCAATATCTATGGTGTTTTGTAGGTGCCTATCTTTTTGCGGCCATTGCGTTTCTATTAAAAGCACTTCCTGCCTTGGTTTTCCTGGGTTTCAGCCTTCTGGCAATCTTTCTCTATCATCGCAAGGGACGCAAACTGATTTCCAGCCAACATGTGGCGGGCATGGCCACTCTGATTCTCGTTCTCGGCATTTATTTGTGGTTCTACACCAGACATCAAAATCCTGAGAGTCTGATGGCTGTATTCTTAGATGAATCCACCCAGCGGACTTTTGTTGAATATGGATTTTTCCAGACCCTCATCCAGATCATCTCCTTTCCGTTCGAAATGATCTATCATTTTTTGCCTTGGTCGCTCATTGTGGTTTTAGTTTTTAGAAAAAATGTGAGGACAACGTTGCTGGGCCAACCATTCATCGCTTTCAGCCTCTTGATTTTTGCTGCAAACATTTGGGTTTACTGGACAGCACCAGAAGTATATCCACGCTACCTTTTTCCCTTGGCACCTTTCTACTTTCTGATGGGGATATTCTTATACAATCAACAAACTGATCATTGGTCCCGGAAGGTGTTTGAAGTACTTTGTTATCTCATTGCAATCGGTGTTGGTCTGGGATCCTCGTTGGTCCTGTTTTCGGACGATGTGCAAATTGTACCTAATTTAAGTCTGAAGTGGATTGCAGTGTTTATTATTATGGGTGGGGCGGTTTTTCTAATGTTCAGGTATCGCCACTGGCAACTTCACTGGTTTTGCATCTTTCTCTTGGCTGCAAGGTTGGGCTTTGACCTTATTGTTCTTCCCTCGCGCAGTGTGCATAGCAGCATTGTGCCCATCCGTGAGGATGCGGTTCGAATTGGCACGCTCACCCGCAACCATCATTTAGCCATCTATCAATCAGACACAATGCGGTTTGATGCATCTTTCTACCTTACCCGTGAGCGGCAGCAGATCGTGCCCATTGTCAAAAAACTACCAAGTGATGGATTTCTGCTGGTAAATCCACGGATTTACCACACCTTAGAAGGGAAATTTGCTATTCGGGACTCGCTGAGGGTGCCACGGCCTGAAAAGCATATATTTCTTGTTGAAATAAACGGAAATGAAAGATAGTAAGGTGCCTGAAATATCAGTGGTGGTCTGCGTGTACAATGAGGCGGAGAATATCCAATTGCTCTTGGATCGAATTCAGAGTGCTTTGACCGATCATAATTATGAGGTGATTTATGTTGATGACGGATCTACCGATCAGACCTTGACGCTGCTGTTGAACGCCGAAAATCCCTTTCTTAAGACCATCGAACTGAGACGCAATTATGGACAGAGTGCTGCCTTATCGGCCGGTATTGACGCCTGTCGTGGTACCTTCATCGTGACCATGGATGGAGACTTGCAAAATGACCCAACGGATATCCCCATGTTATTGCAAGTCTGTAAGAACGGAAATTGGGATCTGGTCGCGGGTGTTCGCAAGGATCGTAAGGATCATTGGTTTCGGACCATTCCCAGTAGGATTGCAAATTTCATTATTCGTCGCAGCAGTGGGGTTTCCATTAAGGATTATGGATGCACCCTGAAACTCTTTCGACAAGAAATCGCAAAAGACCTGGGGATTTATGGCGAACTACATCGCTTCATTCCAGTACTTGCGAATCTGGAGGGTGCACGGATTACTCAGGTTGAAGTGAAGCACCATGAACGATCTTATGGACATTCAAAGTATGGAATGGGCCGGACCATCAAAGTGATCAGCGATTTGGTCTTAATGCTGTTCTTTAAGAAGTATTTTCAACGTCCAATGCACTTATTTGGCAACCTGGGTTTGATCATTTTCATCGCAGGAATCGGTATAAATCTATATTTGCTCTGGCTCAAATTGCAGGGCCAGGACATCTGGGGTAAGCCCCTGATGCTTTTAGGAATCTTGTTTGTCTTAACCGGAATCCAACTGATCACCTTTGGTATATTCATTGAGTTGCAAATGCGAACCTATTATGAGTCTCAGAACAAGAAACCATATCGAGTGCGTGCGGTGCATAGCTGATTATCATCGCAATCGTTGGCCAGCGACACAGGGGATCTAATCGTTTTTCCACCGGCGATCACGCTTCACAGATGGAGCAATGGCCAAAATCGTCTCACGTTTGTGTAATTTTGCAGCCCAAAATTTTTATAATGATGAAGAGCAGACTCGCTTTGGCAACCATCTTAGTAGGTTGGCTGATTACTCAGTCACTCCATGGCCAGGTACAAGGATTTGATGATTATGATTGGCAACAGAAGGATAGCGTCATCACAACTTTATTTTATGGAGGTGCACTCAATGTATGCGATGTACTCATCGAGACCGCATACCAGGCTGAGCTAGGTAAATCACCCCAGGATAATAAAGCGATGGCCGTTTTTGCTAATTGGCAAGGCATTAGATATTTGGCGCATCAAAGCCTTGATACAGCTGAGCATTTCTTGTCCGAAGCATTGACCATTTATCAGGCTAATCCACCACTACAAGACTCTGCCTACCGAGATGTATTGTTAAATCTAGGCGATCTAAAATCAGCTCAGGGAGCCTTTGAGGATGCAAGTGACTTTTATCGAAAGGCCGAGGCCGAGATGGACAAAGGGAGTAAGCTCAACAAGCAACTGTATCTGAACACGTTGACAACCATTTTATCGAGCGAATTGCAAATCAATAATCTCG
This sequence comes from Saprospiraceae bacterium, assembly GCA_965223215.1. Taxonomy (GTDB): domain Bacteria; phylum Bacteroidota; class Bacteroidia; order Chitinophagales; family Saprospiraceae; genus JABDMH01. The sequence continues at coordinate 4,813,688 of CBDCVZ010000010.1, forward strand.
ATCAGGCTGAAGAATATGGTAAAAAGGCACTGGGTTTTGCACAAAAAAACTACGGTGAAAAAACGGATGAATATTTTTCTGCCTTGACCAATCTTGGCAAGATATATCAGCTAAAAGGACAAACCCGGCGAGCAGCAAATGTGATATTGCAAGCTTATGAATTAGCAAAAATTAATTTGCCACCCAACCATCGAAACTTACTGCTCTATGCAAATTATGCAGCAGAGGTCCATGCCAGTCTGGGCAGGTTATCGGCCATGGGTGCGGTCTATGATGATATGATCGCTTTTTTTGAGGAAAATCCCAATGAGCAAGAATCGACCCTTTATCCAACGATACTCGAAAAAAAGGCCGCTTGGCATGAAGCAAAAAACGAGCTCGATACGGCCTATCAACTCTATAATCGCGCCAATATCTTATTGAGTTTACGAGCGGAGCGCACCAGTCCGGAATACATTCGGTCGGAGGTCAATATGGCAAACATCTTGCGCAAGCAGGAAAAGTATCTTGAAGCAGAGGGATACTATCAAAGTGCGCTTCAATACGCACCACAAGTTTATGGAGCGGACAGCTGGTCGATGGCTGTTCTTCAAGAAAATCTGGGTGACATGTACATGGAAATGAGTGACTACAACAAGGCACTCGAACATCGGCAGGCTGCTTTGACGCTCTTTGAAATGCACCTGCAAGATGAAGATCCCACCTATGCGTTGGCGCTTCAGAAAATGGGTCAGACACATAGTGCCTTAGGTCTGGATTCCCTAGCTGGAGAAAATCTGAAACAAGCGCAAAAGATATTCAGGGATATTTATGGAGCGATCCATCCCTTGCTTTATGGTAACTGTTTGCGACTCATTAAACTTTACTGGGATCGTGATCAAGAGACGGTCTTGGAGAATTTGAAAACTGCGGGAGTTTATGCCAAATACGCTTTACTTGACAATATTGCCCTGCTGAGTAGTTCTGAACGTCGAGTAGTCTATGAGGAGATTGATGAACTGATTAATCTGTACGCAAGCTTGGCGATACAAACGTCTAGTGACGAAGTTTTAGATGATTTATTGGCTTTGGTGACCGCAAAGAAAGTATCAAAAGCACAGAGTAATCTGGTCTCAATAGCAACCTTACAATCCAAGCACTCTACACAATTTCGAAAAGAGTATAACAATTGGCAAGAACTTCGAAAACATATTTTTGACAATCAAAATCTACCTGCGGCACAGCAAAAAAATACACAAAGCCGTCGGGATCAGGCCTGGGAAATACTAGCCAAGCTTGTGCCGGGATACCGCAATTTTGATCCCAAAATACCATCCGGGTTTGAGGTTCGTAATAAGTTGCCAACAGGAGAGGTTTTTGTAGACCTGCTGGCCTTCAAGCCATATCAAGCGGTTACAAAAGACTTTGCAGAAAAAGAGGTTTTTGTGGCTTTGGTAAATCGTGGTCAAAGTCGTTCGCCAAAATTGATCCAACTCACCCTCAATCAAAATGCGTTATCGACCAGCCAATCAAGAAATCAAGCTGCATATTATCAACAACTCTGGGCCCCTATTGAGACATCGCTAGCGAGCGCCTTGAGAATTTACATTTCACCCGATCAAGTCTTGCACCGAATTTCCTATTCCTCGTTGCCCACCAATGATGGGGGGTATGTGTTTGATAATTATCAAATTCAGCGAATCAATTCTGCGGTAGATTTATTTCAACTCAAGGACATTACTCCACAGAAGGAAGCGTTGATTTATGCAGCACCCTCCTATTCAAGTACGGCCAATGCCGTGAGTCAAACAGAAAGCCAATACGATCTTCATATCCCAAGTCAATTGGTAGGCACGAAGACTTCGCGCGACGAAATCTCTTTCTCTGCGAATTCGGGAAGTATTGGAGAGGCAAACGCCATCAAAAACCTACTGTCTAAAAAGAAATGGCAGGTTGAGAGTTTTCAAGATCAGCAAGTTTCCGTGCCGGGTATGCGCGAGCAACTACCAGGGGCTCAAGGAGTCGTTCATCTGGCGATGAAGGCATATTTTGTTCAACCTGATTCGACCAATGAATTAATGCTTACCTGTGGAATAGCGGCGACAGGAGCAAAAAGTGGTTGGACCGGAGATACATTATCAGGTATCATTTCCGCTTTGGAGTTGTCGGCCATGGACTTGCAAAATATTGATCTCTTAGTGATCGGGTATCATGAAATCAACTATGGTTCGTCACTCGCAGCATTGCACCGAGCCCTAAAATTTGCCGGTGTTAAAAATATTCTTTTGACACTATGGGATGTACCTGCTGAGGGACGTCGTGCATTTTTCACGCTGTTCTATAAAAATCTTGCAAAAAACCAGTCGATCCACACGGCACTTTACAAGACAAAGAAGAAGATGCGCAAAAAATTTGACACCATCAATTGGGGTGGATTTGTCTTACTCGAGTCTTGATCCAAATTGCAAATATTGATCTGCATTTAGATTTATTTGTAAAAATCACTGGACCCCAGCCGCTCCGTGAAGTTATGTTCATATTTAACCTAACCTTAAGGCAGCACGAGATATCGTAGTACATCTATTTGTCGTCATATACACACGGCAGTACTTTGGTTCATGTGTATAAAAAGGTGAATGCAAACAAGAGAGATTGTTCAGGAAGTTGTTTTGGGAATATTGCTCTTATTAGTACTCCTAAATATCTTAACCCAATTTTGTTTTGTGATCTGACTTCATTTTTGTTGATCGGATACTGAATATTATATTCAAACGGGAGACACTGCGATCTGATCAATCTAGGGTTTCATCAGTTTCTCAGAATTTTTAGGATGCGAAATGAAGTTTGATTCCCAGAATTTATTCGTCAAATTACTGAGATGCCTGCGTTTGGGACCGCCCCAACCATGTCTCTCGCCGGGATAGACCATCATTTCAAAATCTTTGTTGAGATCCTGCAATGCACTAATAAACTGCATGGTATTTTGCATATGCACATTATCATCCATAAGACCATGTACAATGAGCAGTTTTCCCTTTAGTTGATCGGCGTGCTTGATGGCGGAACCAAAATCATATCCGTCAGGGTTTTCCTGGGGTGTATCCATATAGCGTTCTGTATAGACATTGTCATATAGCCTCCAATCTGTGACCGGAAATAAACTCACACCATGGGTAAAGTAATCGGCACCCTTGGTCAAAGCCAATGCAGTCAAGTAACCCCCATAGCTACCTCCAGTGATGCCTATTCTATTGCTATCGACAAAAGATTTTTCATGCAACCATTTTACACCTTCGATGTAATCGTGTAGTTCCCATTTTCCTAATGACCGGTGCATGTAGTCCAGTCCCTTTTTCCCAAACTTGCCACTAGCTCGGTGATCCATGACAAAAGTGATCACATCATTATTGGCGAAGAAATTATCAGCGTATGATCGATAGCGGTTGCGAACATTAGGTGCATCAGGACCGCCATAAATCGAAAATACAACGGGGTAAATCTGACTGGCATTAAAGTTTTTGGGTAGAACCCAAAATCCAGGTAGCTCAAAACCGTCTTCAGTGGAGATGGCCAAGGGTTCGACAACGATGCCAGCATCGGCATTGGGGTCATTGGTCTCGATATTAATTTTGCGAATTAGTTCACCCGATGTGGAGGCGAGATATGCTCCACCAGGACTTTCTAGTGATGAATATCTGCCGTAAAAATATTGCTGGTTTGGAGATAATCTGACTGAATGCCAACCACTTTGGTCAGTCAGTTTCTGGTAACCCCCACCGTTAAGGTCAGCTACGAAAAAATGCTGATCAACGGGATTTTCTCCAGTGCCGTAAAAGAATATTTTCCCCTGGGAGTCATTGATGGCTACGATGTCGGTGACTCGAAAATTGGCATCTGTTAATTTGGCCACCAATTGACCATTCTGATCATAACGATATAAATTATACCAGCCGTCACGATTACTTCGAATAATAAAATCACCATTTTCTAAAAAGTCGAGTTCCTCAAAAAATTCAACCCAAGTAGGTTGGCTCTCCTCATAAATCACTTGGCGATGCCCGGTCTGAGGATCGGCTTTGATAATCTGCAAGGTATCTTGACCACGATTAACTTCTTGAAACAATAGAAACTGACCATCTGGAGTCCAAAAAGGCAATGCTGAGTATTGATCTTTGTCAGCGTCTTCTTGCATCCAGGTGAGTGCACCAGTCTCAACATTAGCCACCCCAAATTTTACATTTGGGTTGGGATCACCTGCCTTTGGATAGTGATTTACCTCCAGGTCACCATGCGTGCCTTCGGATCGGAATAGGGTAAACTTAGGTACTGGGTTGTCATCAAAATGCAGAAAGGCAATGTGCTTGCTGTCGGGACTCCACCAAAATGCTGCATATCGAGAGGTGCGACCCAAGATCTCTTCATAGTAAACCCATGATGCCCATCCGTTATAAATGGATTCGGACCCGTCGTGCGTCAGGCGTTTTTCGAGATGACTTTCTAGGTCAAAAGCATATAAGTCGTAGGCCTTTGTGTACGCCACGGTTCTCCCATCCCTAGATATTTTGGGATTACGCTCCAAAGTAGGATCATTGGTTAGTCGCTTTTCGCCACCATCCGGTGTGATTAAAAATAGATCGTTGTCTTGAACCACCACAGTACTGCTTGGAGAAGAGGATTCGGAAGGTTGGGATTCCAAATCCGACAGATTTCCCTTAAATACCTTTTCCTTACCCGTAGACAGGTCAATCAAGATGTTTTTTGTCATACCATCCAGATGTGATGAAATTAAGGCTTTATCTGTACCAAACCACTGATTGAATTCTTCTTGAGCGTAGATCGAATCATTCAAAATGATCAGTGCACAGATTGATCCAAAATAAATCACTAAATCCCTCATTGTCTGCTTGTTATTTGAGGGCCAAGATAAGTAGACACCTTCGTTTTTTGATTACATTTAAGGAAATACTAACACAATGCAACCAACGCGCCTTTTTGACTTCATTCAATATCAACTTGATCATTTCCCCTGTGAAAAGGCGTTGAGTGATTTATACCTGGGAAATCTACGCTGCTACAGCATCAAGCAAGTCGAGGATATCAGCAATCAAATTGCACATGGACTCATTGCTCAGGGCCTACAAGCTGGAGATAAGGTAGCCATCGTAGTCTATCGAAATCGGGTAGAATTCACACTATTGGATCTCGCCATCCAAAAGGCAGGCATGATTAGTGTTCCGCTGTATCCCACAATCAGCCCCAGAGAATATGCCTATATACTTAATGATTCCACCTGTAAAGCCATCTTTTTTGGAGGTCAGGATCTTGGGGAAAAGATCAAGCAGGCCCAACCCAAAGTTCCCTCACTAGCAAAGTTATTTTCCCTCGATGCAGAGCTTGGCTTTGTACATTGGGAAGCCGTTTGGCAAAATCAACCAACAACCTCGATTGGTGCTGACATCAGTCCCGAATCTCTGGCGACGATTATATATACCTCCGGTACGACTGGCAACCCCAAAGGGGTGATGTTGACCCATACCAATATCCTTGAAAATGTCAAATCAGTGCATGAGGTGATGCCACTGGAACCGGGACAAAGGGTGATGAGTTTTTTGCCTCTATGTCACATCTTTGAACGCACTGCCTCCTTTTCATATTTGTACCAGGGGGTTCAGGTGACTTATACCGCATTAGACAATCTAGGGGGAGAGGAAGGAGATTTGCGTCGGGTGCAACCACATTTTATGACCTGTGTACCTAGACTGTTGGAGAAAATCTATGAGAAAATCTACCAGAAGGGATTGGAGCTCACCGGCTTGAAACGAAAGCTGTTTTTTTGGGCCATGTCGCTCACCGATGATTATACTTATGACAAACAATATTCAGGTTGGGCCAAGATGCAACGTACGATTGCCGACAAACTAATATTTAGTAAATGGAGGGAGGCCTTGGGTGGCTCAGTGGTAGGCATCATAACCGGTTCGGCACCATGTCCCGTCAAGATGGCCCGAGTCTTTTCAGCGGCCGGAATTCCGATTCGAGAAGGATATGGTCTTACGGAATCTTCACCAGGACTGACCATCAACCATTTTACGGAAGGGATGGCGATGCTTGGCACGGTCGGCCCTGTTTTGACCAACGTCAAGATCAGAATCGATGAATCTGATGCTTTGTATCAGGATGGGGAAGGTGAAATTTTGGCAGCAGGACCAAACATTATGAAGGGATATTACAACAAACCAGAAGAGACAGCCCAGGTGCTTGAGGTGGTAGATGGTGAAACATGGTTGCATACCGGAGATGTTGGAAAAATCGTCAAGAACAGCCAAGGGGTGGAGTTTTTGAAAATTACGGATCGCAAAAAAGAACTCCTAAAAACATCTGGCGGAAAATATGTGGCTCCGGCTCCGATTGAGAATAAACTAAAGGAAGACATTCTGATAGAACAAGCCATGGTGGTTGGAGATGGAAGAAAATTCGTGTCAGCCATTATCGTACCGGCCGAAGAACCACTGCGGAACTACTGCCAGCACAAAGGAATCACCTGGAGTAGTTTAGAGAAAATGGTAGAGCTTCCTGAAATCATCTCTAAATATCAGAGCATTGTGGATCAGGTCAACCCAAACTTTGCCCGGTATGAGCAAATAAAAAAATATTCGCTTTCAGATCAAGTTTGGGTGCCCATCAAAGAGGATGGTACCGAAGGTGAATTGACGCCCACGTTAAAATTGAAAAGAAGAGTTCTTACGCAAAAATATGCCGAGCAGATCGATAAACTTTATGCCCCGTGAGCTATTTGTCACCTCGAGTAGGGCGACAGTTATTGCGTTATCAATATACCGATCCAGCTCATATCATGTGCGATTGTTTTCACCCCATCCCTCCATTCTTTCTTACCATCTTATCGACACTGTTAGCAATATTTCTGGGAGCTCTAAGCCTAGAGTGTCACGCTTCTGATGCCGGGAGCACCTATTATATTGAGGGCGTCATTGAAAAAATTCCGGCAGATGAGGGCAATGTGATTTTAGAGCAGTTCAATCCGATTAACCACGAACGCACTCCCGTTGATACAGCCCATATCACATCTGAAGGACATTATCGTCTGCAATATGCTTTCAAAGGTCCAGATCTCTTTCAAGTACATTTTCCCGGTCATCAAACCGTCACCATTGCTGTCGATGAGGGTCAGCGAGACATCCAACTGAATGTAGCAGGAAAACGCAATGGGGCAGTTTCGCTTACCGGATCACCTGATGCACAGCTGGTGATAAACTATGAGGCATTTCGACAAAAATCCTACAACAGACTGGTTAGACCGCCACACATTGCCATGACGCAGGCCTTAAAAGCGGGAGACCAAGGGGCCGAAATGTCTGCGCTGGAAGAGTTCTTACACAACTTGAAGATCCATCGAAGTGAACTCCTCAACTACACCGTTCATGAAATCGGGCCGACTGTAGCCCTCTATCGCACTGCATCAGATTGGACTGCAGATGATGACGTGTACCAATTAGAAGCACTTACCAAAGAGTTTTTGATCGCTCATCCCGATCTAGAAATGGGCAAGATCATGTCTGATCTGGTTGATGATTACAAAAGTGTAGCGGTCGGATCGAAGATGCCAGATCTCGTGGGCATGGCACCAAATGGGGAAATGCTAGATTTTCGTGATGCCAAAGGTACATTTACATTGATCGATTTTTGGGCTTCTTGGTGTAGACCGTGCCTTTTGCAAGTACCACATCTTAAGGCTACATACGATACATTTGCCGAAAAGGGCTTTCAGATATTTGGTGTATCACTCGATCACGAGGCTGAAAAATGGAGGGCTGCCATTGAACAGTTTGAGTTGGATTGGCCCCAGATTTCCGATCTCTCCGGTTGGAAGTCGAACCATGCCCGAAGTTTCATGGTTAGCGCGCTGCCGCATAATCTATTGGTCAATTCTGATGGTCAAATTCTGGCCAAGAATCTCCATTATCAGGCACTGTCCAAAAAGCTCGAGGAACTGTTTTAAGTTAAGTGCGGCCAAAAAATGCAACTTTGTTGCGAAATTGTTCGTAACTTTGTTTTTAAGTATGAGGGAGAGAAAAATTTTGGGTATTGGTCTGGATGTTTGGGGCTTTTCAGGTTCCTTTCTTTGTGCCATTCATTGTCTGGCTCTTCCATTTCTAGTCTCTATGGGCCTCTTGGGGCATCTCCATCTTCATGCCACCTTTGTGTGGGAATGGATTTTGTTTGTGGTATTACTGTTGATTGCCATTGGTTCCTTGATCGGAAGTTTTAGAAAATCACATCGAGATGCAGGTCCGTTGTTGATGGCAGGGCTTGGTATTGCCCTAATTTTTATCGGAACGGTCAATCACGAGCATTTCAGTCATTTTATGTCTGGTATTGGGGGATTGATTTTGGCGGCTGCCCATTTCCAAAATTGGCGGTTGTTACACAGAAGAAAAAGGAGATCGATCGCATAGTTTTTTCAGGACCAAACCCCCTTTGGTCAACCTTCCAGATTCCGAATTGTTTTATCTTTAGCCAGAGTGCTCATGCGACCTAATTTTTTAGAGAATATTGGATGAAAACGACGGAACAAATACTAAAGGAGAGTGGGCTAAGTAAAACAAGCGTGAGGAAACGAATCCTCAATCTATTTCGCAATTCTGAAAAAGCTCTTTCCCTCGCCGCAATCGAATCTGCCTTCGATAAGTTGGATCGAATTACGCTGTATCGAAATCTAAAGACTTTTGAAGCAAAAGGTATAATTCATCGTGCCATCGACGGCACCAGCCATCCAAAATACGCACTCTGTGATTCCCACTGTGAAGCACACAACCACCACGACAACCATCCGCACTTTCATTGTACTTCATGTGAAAAAACGATTTGCCTAGAGGAAGTTGAAACCCCTGATGTTGGTGAAATCCCCAATGGGTTCTTAGTACAGGAAGCAAATTTGATTCTCTCGGGATTATGCACCGAATGCACTTAAGCATAGGCAACTCAGCACTCCAAAATAGTAATACTCAGGTAGTTTTCAACCGGTGTAGAATCTGAAAACTTCGCTCCACCTCATCTTCGTCGACAACCACAGTAAATTCATGTGTAGTACTTATGACCTCAACAACATTGATACCTTCCCAGGCGAGCTGTTTGAAAAGATAGTAGTAGAGACCGGAGATTTCAACGTTTTCTCTGGGTAGAAGCATGGTGATGCTGGCCAGATCCGTAGTTTTTTGCACTAAATTTTCTGAATCAAGTATCTCGCTGATCTTTTTATCTAGCAGAAGGCTTGCAACCAAGGTTGATTCGTAGATGCCCTGATTAAAGGAATAAAAGGCAGTAGGTGTCTTTGCCACCTGCTCGAGTATATTTTTTTGACGCAGCAATAGAGTTGAGGAGTTTTGATAGGTGTAGCCAACGATCTGGGATCGTACCGAAAGATCACCTAATTGTCTGAGCAAGCCTTTAATACCCTTACTGACCTGAAAGTAATAATCCGGAGCGATGCGCTTTAAAGCCATCACGATGGCACCTTCCTTGACATCCCTACCAAGTGCTTCCCTAAGCTCTGGTTGCATTTTGCGAGCCAGACCAGCATAGTTGATGATGCCATCCATCAGGGCCTCCGATAAAAAGGGTTGCTTGTGTAGATAGGTCCGCACGGCTGCTGCAATCATATAATGTTAAATATATAACAGAAAGTTAATAATCTGTGTAAGCATGTAAAAAGGCCTTGTTCATATGACACTTCCTAATACCTTTGCACGCTAGAAAAATCAAACCAGATGAGGGTATTAAAATTCGGAGGTACTTCGGTAGGATCTCACCAGCGAATGAAAGAGGTCAAAGATATCTTAACGCTCGATGATGCACCCAAGATGGTAGTGTTATCAGCTGTCGCAGGTACAACCAATCAATTGGTTGACTTGGCGGCATGTTTAGGTGATTCGGAAGAAGCCAATCGGATCTTGGCGTCCTTTCAGGAGCAATATGAAAATCTGGTAGCACACCTCTATGCCGATGAACATTGGAGGGGGCTCGCTAGCAATTTTATCAGCGAGAAATTGGATCTGCTGGCTTCTTTCGAGGCACAGCCCGCCAGCGTAGAAAATGAGAAGATGATCCTGGCCCAGGGTGAGTTGATTTCCACCCAATTATTCACCTGGCTGCTTGAGTCTGAGGGCATCTCCGTGATACTATTACCCGCTCTGGAGTTTATGCGTATCGATAAATCTGGTGAACCCGACGAATTTTACATCAAATCCATGTTGGCCAAGGAACTACAGATGAAAGGGGATGCTGAAATTTACGTGACCCAGGGTTACATCTGTCGCAATGCATATGGTGAAGTTGATAACTTGAAAAGGGGAGGCAGCGATTACACGGCTACCTTGTTGGGGCAAGCCATCGAGGCAGAAGAAATCCAAATTTGGACCGACATTGATGGCATGCATAACAATGATCCTCGTATCGTTGAAAAGACCCAGCCGGTAAAGTTGCTGTCGTACGATGAGGCGGCCGAGCTGGCTTACTTTGGAGCGAAAATACTGCATCCCTCCTGCGTTTTACCTGCGCAGAAAGGCCACATACCGATCCGCCTCAAAAACACTATGGACCCTAAGGCAGAAGGTACCCTTATTAGTGAATCAAGCAATGATCGAAACATCACGGCGGTAGCAGCTAAAGACGGAATGACCGCCATTAAAATCAAATCTGGCCGCATGCTCATGGCCTATGGATTCTTAAAGCGCATTTTTGAAGTATTTGAAAAATATCAGACTCCCATCGATATGGTCACAACTTCTGAGGTCGCCGTGTCTCTTACCATCGATGATGAAACACACCTTAAGGAAATTATTGAGGATTTAAAAACCTTTGGATCTGTCGAGATCGATCAGCATCAAACCATCATTTGTATTGTTGGCAATTTTGCGAATAAATCCTCGGGCCACGCTTCAGATATTTTTAGGGCTTTAGACCAAATACCTATCCGTATGATTTCTTATGGTGGCAGTAGATATAATGTGTCCGTATTGGTTAAAAGCACAGATAAAAAGGCTGCGCTGATTGCCTTGAACCAGGGACTATTTTAATTGAATTGGATGAGAACCACACACTTAGGGTCTTACGGAAACTATTTATCAAAGGAGCCTACCTCAAATTCCAAACCGGGAATCGCCTAATAGATTAGAAAACTCTGCCTTACAACGTCTCTTCAGTTAATGACCAGATTGAGTTTTTCCTTTGTATGTTGACAGCTCTTTGACAATCTTTCGATATACTTCCCCTCCATGATGGCAAGATGCTTGTCTGCTTCATTTTCTCCTGCCAATGCAAATTTTTCCTGCAGTTCCTTTGTCTTAGACTTGATCTGATTTGACTGGTCCATATAGATAGACACAATATAGTGGGTGTATGAATTTATTTTGCCAGCAGGCAACTCTGCTCTGATCCGATCAAATGCATCAGCAATCACATCTAAATCTACTGGCTCGGTGGGTATGATAATGTCCATCAAGAATTTAATTTCTTCGACCGCATCGATGCCATCATCTTTCAAAAATAAATTTCTCAAATACCTTAAGATAATGGACTGCATAAGCATGGTATATTCACCAGCTTTATTCTTTTCCGACCAAATTATTAATTGCCTCCTGATATGGGGGTACTGATCTCTCAGATAGTTTATATCTCTTTTTGATGCAATCAGAATCAATTTTATTTCCTCAGTCGTGGGCTTGCGATCAACACGTTTTGGGTTGCGCCGCGACACTGGGAAGTCTTCAGTGTAGCCCACGCTCATAACTCCCCGCATGAAATCATTCATTTTCTTCATTCTGCTATCGACAAGGGGCCCTTCTCCATTCAGGAATGGATCTTGATAACAACCAATGAGTAAAGTTAATGCGATAAAACCGATATGGATCTTGTAGTTCATGATATATCATGAGGATCATTAAACCATCCTTGAGCTTCAGTAGTGTTGTCAAAGGTTTCTTCCAACTCACATTTACCGGTGTCAACAATGCCAATTGGGGCTCCTAAGTGAGCGGGCAGTGTTACAAATGCACAAAAGAGGCAGTAACATTGGGAAGTAGAGCGCTTCACTGCGATGCCGTATCTGTAAAAAATATACTTCAACATAGATTATTTTTACTGCACTTGCAAGGATTAAGAAGAATTAACATGCTAAAGAGCATCTTTAATGACCTGGTACAAAGGCCATAGCAGCGAAGTATGGACTGATTTCATTTGCCGATCTGGCAACGGAAGGCGAACGACCGGCATTAAGATCAAATCTGGCCGAATGCTTGGCCTATGGATATTGAAAAAATTTTTGAAGTATTTGAGAAATACCAGACTCTCATCGCGTGTCTATTCTGGTGGACGGTCCCGAAAAAAACGCTGCCTTGGCGGCTCTAACTCAGGTCTGTTTGGTGTGTATAAAACTTAATCTTGCCTTCCGTTTCGACAATTCAGAGCGCTTTGAAGAATCCCTTTTATAAATAAATCAGATGGGGTCGTTCCTAATAAAAGAGACGACCACCATCTGCAATTGAGAGAACTACGGATTATTGAGGGACATTAGATTTCTGGGTTTTTAATAATCGTCACATGGTTTGAAATTAAGCGATGAAGGGGAATGACCACGGCTTGGCCATCTTTTTGAAGCAGGGTTATGGATATGGCCGAACGCTCGACCACAGTACCCCTGATTCCCTCCACTTCCAGTTCCATATCCTTAACAAACTGTTTTTTACTAAAGTGGCCAGCCAGAATATTGGCGAGGATATCTTTTGAGGCAAAGCCGTACGAAATTGCTCCTGCTATCAAAATAGCGCCCAGGATGAGAAGCATGTTATTGCTGAGAATCGAAGTGTCGATGCCGGCCTGATTTAAGGCGGTCAAACTGAGCATGATAAACATCAAATAAAAAACAACCGAGGAAATCATCTTGCCTACTCCAATACCTAAAGAAAGAGAAGCTCCAGCAATGAAATCTCGAATAAAGGAGGCGATGTAAAGGCCGATGATAAAAATGACCATCGCGGTGAGTAACCGCGGTAAAAATGACAGTAAGTTTGAAATTTCTTGTGATACCGTATCCCATCCTAGGGAATCGGCAGCCGTTGTGATAACCAGCAAGATAATTAACCAGTAAACAAACTTTGATAATATACGACTGGGGGTAATCTGAATATTCGCTCGACTCAGATAATCAGACATATTCACCCGCTCAGCCAGCTGATCAAGCTTGAGGAGTAAGAGAAGCTTTAACAGCCCCTTGGAGATTAACTTGGCTATTAACCACCCAACAGTCAGAATCACCACAGAGCCAACCACAGAGGGAATGGCATCCGCTGTCTTTTGGCCGAATCTTTCGATGGACTCAACCAAAACTTGAGACCAGGTGGTAAACTCGTTCATTCAATAAGTGTTTAATACGTTCGGAACACTACGATTTGCGATTACCTAGCATCAAATCGATATGGGTTTTCCCTAATAAACCGGTAAACAGATTGACAAATTCACCCAACCGTTCTAGCATGGATAAACTTGTAAAGACTTCGTTCCGCAAGTTGGGATCAACCTGGGTTGACTTAAGCATCGACTTAAATTTGCCTCGATATTCTTGCTCAATTCTTTGTTTATTTCCAGCGGCCATATCTATTTCTTCTTTAATATATATCTAGTCAATAATTTTTTTCGCGCTCGTTTGAGTTGCATTTTGATCGCGCTCTCACCTTTACCCAGCAATTGTGCCATTTCACGAACCTTCAGATCATCTCCGTATTTCATCATTAGCAGTACACGATCTGAGGTACTTAGTTCTTGCAGTAATTGTTCCATTTCTGCGATTTTGATTTCTCGCAGCACTTTCAATTCAAATTCATCATCAATCTCAATTTCCTGCTCTAAGTCTTGGCTCCATTCCTTTTCGATCATTTGTTTCTTTTTGCGCAGGTAGTCGTAGCAACTATTCATGGAGATTCGGTAGACCCAAAGTGAGAATTTTGAATCTTGTCTAAACTGATGCAGCTTGGTAAAAATCCGGATAAAAATGTCATGAGTCAGGTCTTCAGAGACTTGTTTTCCACCACCTACCAATGTCTTGACTTTAAAGAGCACTTTTTGCACGTAACGCTCATAAAGCAAACTGAGAATTTCTTCTCGATTTTGATCATTTAATAGCTTGATCAACTCCTCATCATCCAACTCAGTCAAAGAACTATCCATTGCAACTTCCGCATACTTAATCAAACTCATCAAGTGAAACTCAAAACCTATTGGCGACTTCCCGCTCATATGAGCTGCTGAGTCTGCAAAAAGAGGTCGAACCAACGTTTCGACCTCTCTCCAAATTCACTTCGATAAGCGAAATGAATGCTACACTGGGAAGAGATTTGAGTGTCTTCCTGAAATAGAGACGGATCGCCATCGATTTGGTCACAAATTTTTTTGGCAGGTCGCAGATGACCATCGGTAGTAAATGGCACGTATAAGATTTGCCGCATAGAACAAAGACGGCATCACCCCTTCGATCAAATTCTCCCTTTCCCACAGGTTGGTCGAGTTTTTGACCGGTTCTATCGGGCAAAAGTTGCAGCATTGTCATGCAACATATATTTTTGACTGAACATTTGGTCAATAGAAAATGTCACCGCGTACCAAAGAACAAATCGCTGAAATTCGGAAGGCAAGCTCAGCACAAATTGCCGAGGCTGCCCTTGCCCTATTTGCTAAGCGTGGTTTTCATGCCACATCCGTAGATGAGGTGGCAAAAGCGGCTGGAGTCAGTAAGGGACTGATCTACAATTATTTTAAAAACAAAGATGACTTGCTTCGTCACATTGTAGAGTCTGCCATTCAAATGGGAGACCATTTGGTACAAGAAGCACAGCGTCAAGTCAATCATCCGTTGGAAAAGGTCTATCAGATCATGGATGACCTGGTGGGCTTACTAAAAGCAAATCCCACGTATTGGAAGCTGATATTCATGCTGTCCATGCAGGAGGAAATCGCCAAGAAATTTGAAGATGTAATCAATCAGCACGCCGTGAAAAATCTGTCCCAACTTTCTGACCTACTTAAAGATTTGGGTATTCGAAATCATCAAATGGAGGCATTGGTGCTGGCTGCCACCTTTGATGGATTATTACTCCACTTCATTCAAATGGGCAAGAACTACCCATTGGATGAAGTCGTCAAACACATAAAGCAAAATCTTAAAAAAATGTACGATTTGGGCAACAATGTTAATATTTAAATATCTTTAAAGATATATTTAGATAAAACTAAAAATATGATTCGATTCATCACTATTGCCATCTCATTGATCGCCACATCACTGGTCATGGCGCAGTCAGCAACTGAGATCATCAAAACAGCAGATGAGCGGGCACGAGGCATCACCTCAAGTAGGGGAGAAATGAAAATGACCATTGTACGACCTACCTGGTCTAGAGAAATCTCGATCAAATCATGGAGTAAGGGTCGTGACTACAGCTTGATGCTCATCACCGCCCCAGCACGAGATAAAGGTGCCGCATTTCTCAAGCGAGAAAAGGAGATTTGGAACTGGCAACCCAGCATTGATCGAGCCATCAAACTGCCTCCTTCGATGATGATGCAGTCCTGGATGGGTTCTGACTTTACCAATGACGATTTAGTTCGTGAATCATCAGTGGTCATCGACTACGAGCATAAATTGCTGGGTAGTGAGGAGATTGACGGCTATGATTGTCACAAAATCGAACTCATTCCAAAGCCGGAAGCTCCGGTGGTGTGGGGCCGGTTGATTTCCTGGATAAGCAAAGAAGAATACCTTCAGATGAAGACCGAATTTTATGATGAAGATGGATATCTCGTCAATACCATGCTGGGCAAGAACGTCAAGAACATGGGTGGTCGACTTTTGCCATCACGCATTGAAATGATACCAGCTGAGGAAGAAGGAAAGAAGACCGTGATTGAGCAACTAGATATAGCTTTTGACGAACCCATCAAGGAAACTTTTTTTTCCATTCAAAACATGAAGCGGGTACGATAATCCTCAACCTCGGAAAAAGACCCAGATGAAACAAATCTTAAAATTGGCCATGCGCAATATCTGGCGCAATAAGCGGAGAACATTGATCACCGCAGCTTCTATCTTGTTTGCCGTATTCTTTGCCATTGCGATTTCTTCGATTCAAGAGGGAACCTGGAATCATATGATCAATAGTGTGGTGAGCTACCACTACGGTTATGTACAAATTCACCAGCAGGGATATTGGGATGATAAAACCATTGACAACTCCTTCGATCCGCGCCAAGTGGCGCCACTGGTTGATGAGGAGAATGTGGAAGCATTGGTACCCCGTATTGAGAGTTTCGCCCTGGCCTCACATGACCACTATACCAAAGGTGCATTGATCATCGGTATAGACCCCTCCACCGAGAGAAATCTTACCTATGTGGATACGCGAGTCAGTGCCGGAGATTTCCTGCGTGACGGGGATGATGGTGCGATGATTGCAGAAGGTCTGGCAGATTACCTAAACATTGGCTTGGGTGATACTTTAGTCTTGATCAGTCAAGGCTATCATGGTATTAATGCGGCCGGTAAATTTCCGATCCGGGGATTGGTTCATTTCGGCACCCCGGAACTCAACAAACAACTAATTTATATCGAGCTCAAGAGGGCTCAGTGGTTTTATGGCTGCGATGACTTGGTGACAGCTTTGGTAGTGGATGTTCGCGACCAGGAAGGCGTGCCACGATTAGTGCGTCGCCTTAAATCTACGCTCGACACC
Organism: Saprospiraceae bacterium; assembly: GCA_965223215.1. Lineage (GTDB taxonomy): Bacteria > Bacteroidota > Bacteroidia > Chitinophagales > Saprospiraceae > JABDMH01. Next base: position 4,830,463 of record CBDCVZ010000010.1, read on the forward strand.
GACCAGTATGAAGTGATGGACTATAAGGAGATGATGCCCGATCTAATTCAGGCCAAGGAGGTAGACACTGCCGGAGCACAAATCATCTTGATGATCTTATATTTCATCATTGGTTTTGGAATTTTTGGAACCATTCTCATGATGCTCAAGGAGCGTCAATTTGAGTTTGGAATCTTAAAAGCCATTGGTATGCGAACCAGTAAGCTCAATTTAATGCTTTGGCTAGAGACCATCTTTTTGGGTATCATTGGCTGCCTGGCCGGGATGATCGTCTCCTTTCCGATTGTCTATTATTTCTACAAAAATCCGATTGTCCTCACCGGAGATATGGCGACCGCCTATGAGAAGTTTGGTGTAGAGGCCCTACTTCCAGCCGCCTTGGATCCAGGTATCTTCATCACTCAAGCGATCGTCATCTTTCTGATGATTACAGTCCTATCCATTTATCCAATGTTCAAATTGGCCCGTCTAAAACCGGTCGAGGCCATGCGGGCATAATCGAATTACTATGTTATTAAATATTGCATGGCGAAATATTTGGCGCAGTAAAACCAGGAGCTTAATTGTCATAGGTTCTATTGTGATCGGAATCTGGGCACTGATCTTCTTGTTGGGATTTTTTCGAGGTCAAATAAATAATTATATCTCCAATATTATTGAAAATGAAACCTCACATATTCAATTTCATCAGACAGCGTTCAAAGAAGATTTTGAGGCTCGTTTGTACATACCCAATGCGATCGAAATTGCAGAGGATTTATCCAAGCAGCCACAGGTACAAGCCGTTACGGCACGGATCTTACTCAATGGTATGATCTCATCGTCTGCTGCTGCACAAGGTGTGATGGTGAAAGGTGTGGCCAAAGACCAAGAAAATCGGGTGACTCGACTGGAAGAAAAAATCATTGAGGGAGCATATTTTCAGACAGATCGAAAGAATCAACTGCTCATTAGTCAGCGGCTTGCGGCCAAACTAAAAGTAAAGCTTCGATCCAAAGTTGTGCTGACTTTTCAAAATGTAAATCAGGATATCACCACCGCGGCATTTCGTATTGTGGGTATTTACAAAACGGTAAATAAGGCCAATGACGAATTATTCGTTTTTGCCCAATTACCCGATCTCCAACGTATCGCTGAAATGCCACAGAAATCAGCTCATGAAATTGCTCTACTCGTCCATAACTTCGACAGCACGGAGAGCTACGCCTCTTTTCTCCAAACCCAGTATCCTAAATGGGATGTGGAAAATTATAAGGAGATATCTCCCGATCTAGAATTATTTAATTCTCAGATTAAACTTAACATGCGAATCATGACAACCATCTTCATGCTAGCCCTCATTTTTGGAATAATTAATACCATGCTCATGGCGGTCTTAGAACGCATGAAGGAACTCGGTATGCTCATGGCGGTTGGCATGAACAAAATCAAGGTCTTTATGATGGTTGTTTTAGAGACTTCTTTCATCTCCTTGATTGGTGCCCCGATTGGTATGTTGTTAGGTTACATCACGTTAAAATATTTAAATCGCGTAGGCATCGATTTAAGCAACTGGAGTTCGGCCATGGAAGAATTTGGCATGTCGTCCATTGTAAGACCCGTCGCTAACTCTGAAACCTTTATGACTGTCGCGGTAGCGGTAGTAATTACAGCCATACTGGCAGCCATTTATCCCGCATTAAAAGCCATTAAACTAAAGCCCGTAGAAGCATTAAGAAAGATCTAATCATGGAAAGTAAAGTGCAAGTAGTAAGTGTAAAAGATGTGATAAAAACCTATTCTGAGACCAAGATCCCAGTGAAAGCACTTCGCGGAATCACGTTGGATATTGGGCCAGGTGAATTTACCGCCATTGTAGGGCCATCCGGATCTGGCAAGACCACTCTCTTGAACATCATTGGAGGTCTGGATAGACCAACATCAGGTGAAGTCATCGTCAACGGAACAGATATATCCAGATTAAGCGATAATCAACTGATCGATTTTAGAAAAAATAACATTGGATTCGTCTTTCAATCTTATAACCTGATTCCAGTCCTAACCGCAAAGGAGAATGTCGAATTTGTCATGCTGTTGCAGGACCAAACCAAGGCCAAACGAGATGCGAGAACAAAGGAATTGTTAACCGCCGTAGGCCTGGGTGATCGTATGCATAACCGGCCGGCAGAACTGTCGGGAGGTCAGCAACAGCGCGTTGCGGTGGCACGCGCTTTAGCCCCTAAGCCGTCTTTTATTTTGGCCGATGAACCAACGGCTAACCTCGATTCAAAATCCACAACCAACTTACTAGATATGATGGCTCGGTTGAACAGTGAAGAGAACATGACCTTCATCTTTTCGACCCACGATCAACGAGTGATCGACCGGGCAAAACGAGTGATCACCATTGAGGATGGCAAGGTCTTATCAGACAAATGGGCTTAAAATACCTCGTAACGATTTTCATCTGTTGCTATGCCCAGATGATTTGGTCTCAGGATGATGAGGTGAAAAACTGGAGCCTCAATGGATATGTAAAGCAACTTCACTCCGTTCTTGATATCGATGGACTGCCAAGCTATCTGACCGATAACCTCCTGCACAACAGGCTCAACTTTAAATGGTATCCATCGGACGACTGGACCTTCGTTGCCGAGGCCAGAAACCGTATTTTCTATGGTGATCTGGTCAAGGTGACACCAAATTACAGTCGACAGATCGAGTTGGCTAATAATGATTTCCTAGATATGTCTTTTCATTGGGTAGATAAATCAGGCTGGGTTGCAAATAGTACGATTGATCGACTCTACCTTCAGTATAATGCCGGAAACCTCGAGGTTCGATTAGGTCGACAGAGAATCAATTGGGGCATTAACACGGTCTGGAATCCCAATGATTTATTCAATGCCTTTGCCTTTACGGATTTCGATTATGAGGAGCGACCAGGCAGCGATGCGCTAAGACTCAAGTATTATACCGGAGTAGCAAGCAGCATTGAGATCGCAGTGAATGCAGCGCGATCATGGAGTGATCGAGTAGTGGCGGGGCTGTATAAGGTAAATGCGGCACAATATGATTTTCAATTCTTAATGGGTGTCGCTGCTCAGGAATTTGTACTTGGTGGAGGGTGGGCAGGGAATATTAAGAACTCAGGTTTTAAAGGTGAATGGTCATATTTCGTTCCGCTCAACCAGGGAGCATCAAAAAGCTTTGCTCTTACCACCGGATTTGACCATTCATTTAGTAACAGCCTCTACCTCAACCTGGGATATCTCTACAATTCGAATGGAAGAACCAGTGGATCCCTCGCCGAGATTTTCAATTTTGAGTTATCGGCCAAAAACCTGTATCCTTTTCGTCATGCCCTGTTTGTCAGCTTGGGCTATCCCCTCACACCTCTGATAAATACGGGTTTATCCTTTATTTATAGCCCCTTGTCTAGTCATCCACTTTTTATTAATCCCACTTGCTCACTTTCCATTGCTCAAAATTGGGATATTGATTTGGTCGGTCAATTAGCTTACAGCAAGGATCTCAGATTTTCTAGTGCTGTTGCCGCTGGATTCTTAAGACTCAAGTTCAGTTTCTAACCAGGACCGCTATCATTTTCACCCTGTACTTGTTTGAGTTATCTAAGGCGGGAGATCGATCAGCCGAACTCCTAAATTAGTCAGACGTCATAAGTCAATTCAACTTCATCGGTGGTTGGATGAGATTGGCAGGTCAAGATATACCCTTCGGCCACCTCATCCTCGTCCAGGCCATAATTTACCTCCATCTCCACCTTGCCCGATCTCAATTTGGCCATACAGGTCGTACAGACACCGCTGGTACAGGAAAAAGGAGGGTCATATCCGCCGTCAATCAGTGTTTGCAAAATGGACTGATCTCTCACTTCAATTTCGACGGTTTCTCCATCTAGATGCACGGTGGCCTTCGTACTTGATTCTGCTTTTTTTGACTCCATTTGAATTGCTGCGTTGTTAAATCGTTCGGTGTAAATTTGATCGCGGTTCCTTCCGAGTTTGAGCAACTGCTTGCTCAGCGTATCATTCATCCCCTTCGGACCACAAATGAAAAACTTTTCAGCGAGAGTTTGTTTAGGAAAATCCAATAAATATCTTTCAATTTTTTCCGCATTAAGACGACCAATTTGCCCGTCCCAAAATTCAATAAATCTCTCTTGCCGTGGGGCAGTCATGAAAAACTGCACCTGAAACTGACCCCGATGGTGACTTGCGAGCTTATTCAGTTGATCCAAAAAGATGGTCTCTTCCGAACTTCGATTGGAATAGAGTAAATGAATGGTGCTTAGTGGCTCGGTATCAAGGATGTCCTTAATGATTGCATAGAGTGGAATAATGCCACTGCCCCCACCAATCATGTAATAAGTAAGTCGTTGTTCGGGATCAACCTCACAAGTAAATCGACCTTCCGGAGCCCTCATGATCAGTTTGTCTTGGACCCGTACCTCATCATGTAAGTGCTTAGACATACCATCGCAGTTGAGGTACTTTACTGTGAAGCTGAATGCTGCTTCGAGTGGACTCGAACTTATATAGTAAGTACCCCTTAGTTTATTTTCACTCATGAATTTTTCAACCGTGACATATTGGCCAGCCTTATATTTAAATTCACTTCGATATTGGGTTGGAATCTCGAACAAAAATGTCTTTACGTCCGAAGTTTCTTGAACGATGCCAGCAACTACTACCTCTTGGGTGAAAGTCATGGATGTCAGCGATATATACTTGCGGTCAATCTGCGAGCACCCGCATGATTTCGAAATTCGCACAAATAAATTCCTTGCCAGGTCCCCAAATCTAATTGACCGTGACGAATCGGTATACTGATCGAATTTCCAACTAAAGCAGCCTTAATATGAGCCGGCATATCGTCCGGACCTTCAAAGGTGTGGGTGAGAAATGGCAAATTTTCAGGCACTAGATAGTTAAAAACACTTTCGAAGTCTATACGAACGGAGGGATCTGCATTTTCATTCAGGCAAATGGCTGCAGAGGTATGCTTGATAAACAAATGCAAGATTCCAGTTTGCGGTAAAGGAGGAAGCATGTCTAAGATGTTTCGGGTTACCAAATGGTATCCACGCTCAAAAGCAGGTAACCGAAGGTCATGGTGTTCAATCATGCGATGTTAAAGTGATCGCAGCAAAGTTAGCAAAGGTCAAAGGTAAACTCAGCGACTCTTCGAAATATCAGGACACTTGATATTTCCGAAGTAGTAAAGTAGTCCAACCGAGAAAAAGGTATAGGCATCATTGGTGGTATCATCTCCCCTCTGTAGTCCCTGACGTCCAACCCGATTGCCTTCGGCATCGGGAAGGGATGGGTCTGAAGCCAAAACAGCAATATCACCAAGAACCCCATTATTACCCCGTACTTCCCCAAAATCCGGGTAGACCGTACTGACATCATCGAGATAATCGGTAAAAAGCTTGCGAATACTGAGTTCAACATTGAGACTCCACTCCGGTGTCAAATCAAATTTCAGTCCCCCACCAAAGTTGATTGCACGTTGAAAAGACGGATATTCTTCTCCTGGAAACTGTCCTTCGGTACCCAGACTTCGCAGAGGTGGTGTCTTCTCACCATCATAGACAGCGTATGGACTAAAAGTGAAAAGTGAAAAACCTGCAAATAAATAAGGTGTATAGAAGTACTCACGGCTTCCGTGTATGTAAGGGAAGAAGTTGAACTCAATCTGTCCACTCAAATCGCCAAGATGGGTACGAAAGTTGATGTTCCGTCTCTGCTCAAACGCATTCGATGAATTTGCGTCGTCAGCACGAAGAAAACCATAGTTAAAAGATGCCTTAGCACAGATGCGCCGGTTAAAGTTATATCGGACTATTCCACCACCACCAAAGCCAGGGTGCATGATGTCAAATCGAGTATTTAGGTCACCGAAATAATGTGCCGCACCGAGCCAACCCCCAATCTCAAAACCGCGTTGTGCCGAAGAGATGGCACTCCCAACGAAGACTAAAAGCAAGCTCAGTGTCCATGCTCGTAGTCTGCTAGCATTGGGTTGGAAAAATATTCTTTTCATGTGTTGGCAATCAATTACATATTAACGGTAGGTCGGGGTAGTACATTGTCTTGAGATCTAACCCTTATTGGCAAGTTGTCCACAAGCTGCGTCAATATCTTTTCCACGGCTGCGCCTCACGGTTATTGACATGCCCAAGCGGCTCAGTTCACCAGCAAAGGCATCGAGCCTTGCTGGATCGGACTTTTGCATTTCAAAACCCTCAATCGGATTGTACTCAATGACATTGATCATGGCTGGGAAAGACCTACAAAAATGTGCCAGTTTTCTCGCATCCTCTAGGTGGTCATTAAAATTTTGAAAGGCGATATACTCCAGCGTTACCTTATTATGCGTCTTATGAAAGAAATAGGTCAGTGCCTCACGTAGCGCCTCAAGACTGTTTTGGGCGTTAATCGGCATGATGGTATTGCGTTTTTCGTCATCTGCAGCGTGAAGTGAGAGGGCCAAATTAAATCTAACCTGATCTTCTGCCAGCTTGTAGATCATTTTGGCTATTCCGGCTGTACTCACGGTAATTCGTCGGGGTGACATGTGTAAACCATCTTCAGCCGTGATCCGCTCGATGCTTTTCATTACATTTTGATATGCCAACAAAGGTTCACCCATGCCCATGTAGACGATATTGGTAAGTCGATGCCGATATATTTCCAAACTTTGTTCATTCACCAGAAAAACTTGGTCAAAGATTTCGGCGGGGTCCAGATTGCGTACCCTCTTCATCTTACCGGTTGCACAAAAAGCACAGGTTAGGCTACAACCGACTTGCGAGCTGACGCAGACGGTATATCGCTTCTCTTCGGGTACCGGAATGAGTACTGCCTCAATTAAGTGGCCATCAAAGAGTCTAAATCTACTTTTGATGGTGCCGTCTCGACTATGTTGTATCTTATCGAAGGCGATGGGTCGCATCACAAACTGATCTGACAGAGCGTATCTTAGGTGCTTTGGCAGATTGTGCATCTCTTCAAAACTACGGGCACCCTTTTGCCAAATCCACTGCCAGATTTGGTCAGACCGGTATCGAGGCTGATCCATGGTGGTGGTCAGGAAATTGGTAATTTCTTCTTGCGTCAGGTTTCTGATATCCCGTTTTTCAGCCGATTGATTCATGGGGCAAATATAGTGGGTGGGAGGATCAAGCTCGATAAAATCAACGAGTCATTATTATCTTGTTGATCTTAGGGGTGCAAGTACTTCCCAGTAAATCTCCTCCTCAGCTTTGCCACCGGACAGGAGTAAGAAATAAAAGGGAGATCTCTTACTTTTACACCAACCAAGGCGATCGCTAAAAAAAGTGCAACCGACCTTAATCCATTGCTGGGTTCAGGGTAATGAGATAACATAATTATTGGAGGTACGTTTTTAGGAAGACCTGCTGGCTGATTGATGGACATTTATCAACGAAGAAATACTTGGAAAATCACCATGGCCATTGCCGCGGCCATTATTATGGTGATTGTGATGATCTACAGCACCTATTTGGCCTCGAGCTTAGCGGAGGGAGAACTGAGCAAAACGAAGCTTTTGGCCAAGGCCTATGAAGAAATAGCTAACAACGATGATCCCAATCAAAATGTAACCATTCCACTGGAGATCATTGAGGCTAGTAAAGACATTCCACGGATTACCGTAAATGATGAATACAATTTCGAATGGGTCAATTTTGGAGATAAGTATACGGAGGAAGACATTCGAAAAATAGTTGATCAGCAACGCAAAGATGGTGTAGAGCCCATTGTGTTAGAAGCCTATGGCATCACCCAGGAAATCTACATCCGTCCCTCCCGGCTTTCCACGTGGATCAGCTTTTTTCCTATGGCCATGTTATTAATGTTGGCTTCTTTCATGGGGTTTGGATATGTGATGATAAGTTCAAGTCGAAAGGCAGAACAAAATCAGGTATGGGTTGGGATGGCTAAGGAAACAGCACATCAGTTAGGCACTCCAATCACAGCGATTGTAGCCTGGATCGAACATCTGAAGACCGATGATCGTATCACCGCAGAGCAGTTAGAAATACTGGATGAACTGACTAATGATGTGGGTAGATTGGAGCTGATCGCAGATCGATTTTCTAAAATTGGTTCTGCCCCTAAACTAGAAAAATTAGATATTTACGACCAGTTAGCCGAGTCCAAGGACTACATGCAAAAGCGTGCATCGCGCAAGGTGTCTTTCGATTTTCCTGATCCTGGCAGTTCACAACTTTATGTAAACATTAACGCACATTTATTCAACTGGGTCGTAGAAAATCTGTTGCGAAATTCGTTAGATGCTATGGATGGCGAAGGAATAATCAAAGCCGAAGTCCATGCCGAGGATCAACTTGTTGTGATTGATATTTCCGATACCGGGAAAGGTATTCCCGGAGCACAACAGAAGCGAGTTTTTCAGCCGGGATTTACCACTAAGAAGCGTGGGTGGGGACTGGGGTTATCACTGGCAAAGCGTATTATTGAAAACTATCATGAGGGAAAAATATTTGTCAAGAAATCTGAGCCGAATGTTGGGACCACCTTCACGATTAAACTTCCTCGCGCGGCTTCTTAATGCCTCCCTATTCTCCATTCTCATGGCTACCCTAGTTGGAGCTCAAACAAATGATACCTCGATATTAGTACTCTTAGATCCAAAGGGCCAACCCATCCCTCAGGCCTTTGTGCATAGTCTGGATTTCAATTTCCAGATCTTGACCAATGCTCAGGGTATTGCGCATGTGACCGAGTGGCCTGATGTCGATACCCTTTGTTTCACATCTTTCGGATACGATATGAAAAGACTCTCGGTCACCGATCTGAAATCGGATGAGGAGACTCATATTGTATTGTCGCCGCTTAGTCACGATTTCGATGAAGTTGTAGTGGTTGGCCGTACCGATGTTGACAAACGATCGCTGCCTTATCAGGTGGACCAGATTGAGGGAAAAACCCTGGCTTTTTCTCAGAGTCAAACCAGTGCCGATGCACTGGGGAACTTGACCAATGTATTTCTGCAAAAGAGCCAAATGGGTGGTGGCAGCCCCATCATTCGCGGGTTTGAGGCCAATCGAGTTCTCCTTGTGGTTGATGGTGTGAGGATGAACAATGCCATTTACCGCAGTGGACACCTGCAAAATGCGATCACGATCGATGCATCGGCTCTGCAGCAAATGGAGATCATCTATGGGCCGGGATCTCTGCTTTACGGAAGTGATGCCCTGGGAGGTGTGGTTCATTTTCGTACTAAAGACCCCCAACTTCGTTTTGGTGAAAAGTCTGCCCATCGATTGAATGGATATGTTCGCTATGCCTCCGCTAATCAGGAAAAAACCGGGCACATCGACTTAAACCTGGGAGGTAAGAAAGTAGCTTACTGGAGCAGCTTTACTTTTTCTGATTTCAGTGACCTCAAATCCGGCGCACGATTTTCGGATCGCTATCCAACCTTCGGTCAAAGACCTTTTTATGTGGATGCTTCCGGTCCTGCTGATGTGGTCGTCACGAATGACGATCCCTCCCGCCAGGTGGGCACCGCATATCACCAATTTGATATGGTGCATAAAGTAAAGTGGATGCCAACTGATCTAATCAGTGAGGTCCTTAATATCCAATATTCTACCAGTTCTGATATTCCCCGCTACGATCAGCTCACCGAAATTGGAGATGGCCCTAAGGATCTCAGTTTTGCAGAGTGGAATTATGGTCCGCAGAAACGGTTGCTCATCTCGTCGAAGACCCAATTCTTAAACGCTACCGCCTTCTTTGATAAAGCCCTCTTCATTGGCTCTTACCAGCACCTGGAAGAAGATCGAATCACCAGGCGGTTTGATCACATCAGACGAATACATCAGGAAGAGGATTTAGATGTTTTGTCTTTCACGCTCGATTTTGCTAAGAATTTAGATGATACTTGGCAACTATCTTATGGGGCATCAGCCGATTACAATGATCTCCATTCCAATGCTTATAGTGAACATCGAAACCACACAGACATACGAGAAGATCAACTGACAAGATATCCCGATGCCAAGGCAACCATGCGTTCTTATGGTGTCTATGCAAATCTCTTGAAGAGATGGTCCTCTCGAGTGAGCAGTAATGCCGGCATTCGATATTCCAACATCACCTCCGACATTGCGTATACACGTGATGTGCTCCATTGGCCAGAGCGATTCTATGAGGGGATCACCAACCGCAATAATGCTTTGACCTGGGGATTGAGTTTAAATGTATTACTCGCAGAAGGTTTGCATCTCGTAGCTAGTTCTGGCAGTGCATTTCGGGCACCTAATGTTGATGATCTTGCCAAGATTCGCGTGAAGGGAGGGACGGCCAGTACTCCAAATCCGCGACTTGAGCCAGAGCGATCATTCCATAATGAGATTACCATTTCAAAGGACATTCCTGCCTTACGCAGGGGTCATCAAATAAGTATTACAGGGTTCACGACTCGATTGAAGAACGCGATCATCCAAGTGCCAACCCAATTGCCCAATGGAGATACCACACTTCGGTATGATGGGGAATACTTTCGCGTAGTTAGTAATTTGAATGCTGAGTTTGGTCGCATGTGGGGTATATCGACCAACCTTCGATATTTCATCACTGAGCACTTGGCCATCAATGCTTCGATCAATTACATCGAGGGAACCACCCGAACTCAGGAGGGGGTTGTCGAGCCTATGGCCCATATCCCTCCACTATACGGTCGAGTGGCCATCAAATACGAAGTAAGTAAGTGGAAGGTCGAGGGTGTGGTACGCTTCAATGGACCTAAAAAGCTAGAAGATTACTCGACCAATTCAGCCGACAATCTCCACAAAGCTACCCCCGAAGGTTCCCTGGCATGGACCACTTTCAATATCTACACTGCCTACGAAATCACTCAAACGCTTCGAGTGCAGCTGGCGGTGGAAAACATTATGGATAAGCACTATCGAATGTTTGCCTCCGGATTGAGTGCGCCGGGTAGGAATATTGCCCTCAGCATTTATACCACCATCGGGTAAATTAAAAACTAAATCCCAAAGAAAACTGGTAGGAGATCTGGAGGTCTTTGTCGTTTTGATAAGCTGGACTATCACCGTCGAAGGTCTTCCAAGTCACGTCCGCATCTGGGCTTGTCACATCGGTCAAGCCATGATTATAGCGAAATCCAAGGTACAAACCCTGATTGAGATAGAAGGATACACCGGCATTAAGCCCGAAGTCAAGGCGATTGTAAAGGCTGCCTCTTTTTTCGGCATATTCATAATAGGCCCCACTCTGCTTGGCAATGGTAACGGGTTCACCTGCTAATTCGACTGTGATTGAACTAATGGGAGTTGCTTCGCGGGCATCATCACCAAAATAGCGATGATCCAAATTTTGCGTGAAGGGATCGATGGCCGGAATCTGACTGGAAAAGGTCATTTGCCCACCACCCGTTGACCCTGCCAGAAAACCGACATTGAGCCCACCACTAAACTCAATGGCTCCAAATCGAGCGTATAGGGTAAACGGAAAGTCGAGGTAATCGTTGGAGACATTTACGTTCATGTCACGAGTACCAGACAGCAAAACGGAGTTATTTGCCGAGGGGTCCCTTTGCAATAGGAAGGAAGAAGGACCATCATAAAAATAATCTCCTCCCTTTTGCGAATACATGAACTCTCCTTTGATCCCAAACCGGTCGGTGAAGGCGTATCGAAAGATAATTCCCAGATGAAAACCGATGTTGCCTTTAAAGTTCTCTTCGGCACTTAATGGTCCGGAAAAGGTAGAGCTGCTCAAACCCGCCTTGAATCCATAACTCAGCCGATCCTGAGCCATCAGTTCAGCGCAGGTGAATATCATGCCAATCACTGCGATCCACGCAAAAATGCTTTGCCTCATAAAGTGTTTTTTAACCATCCACTGAATAACGACTACCGATCTTAAGTTGCTGCAGTCGCGATCTACATCTTTGATCCAGCGGGAAACAATAATTCCCACTAATTTGTGCCCCCGAAATTAGCATTCATGAGCCGGAGAAACAAGTTGGAGAAATTTGCGGAGCTTCTTACATTTCCCAACGTATATCAAAATTATGATCCAACACAACCCTGTCTACGCTATCTAAAGGGCAAAAAAGTTGAACGCAAGGGCCTGTGGAATCAACTACACTTTTGTAGTCGAAGTCCCATTATTCTGGAGTTGGCTTGCGGCGGTGGCGAATATTGTCTGGCTTTGGGAGCGAGGTATCCCAGGAAAAACTTCATCGGAATCGACATCAAAGGAAATCGGATTTGGAAAGGTGCACGCAAAGCATTGGCAGCAGGTCAGGAGAATGTGGCCTTTTTGCGAACGAGGATCGAACAAATCGATCTTTTTTTTGACCGATCGGAAGTCAGTGAAATTTGGATCACCTTTCCCGATCCGTTTCTAAAGAAAAGTAAAGCCAACCGTCGGCTCACCTCGAGCGTTTTTCTGGAGCGCTATAGCAGAATCTTAAAGCCGGGAGCTCTGATCCATCTAAAAACGGATTCCCCCGAACTGTATGCCTTCACGCTCAAGACGGTGAGTACCCAGCAAGATTATGAGCTAATGTTTAACCAAAAAGACATTTATGCGGAGCCTTTAGTAATTCCCGAACTGAAGATTAAGACTTTTTATGAAGAAATGCATCTTGCAGATGGCCGCACGATCAAATACATTCAAATGAGATATCAGGGCGATGGTCGCTCCGATGCAGCGCGCTCTGGAGATACATAACCAATCTCAACTAAGCGGATTCATTACCCTGAAAATGTTGCCATCCCTGTGCGGGAATATCGTGGATATTACCACCGGTAGTATGCAATTTGATCCCTTCCTCTGCCGGCACAATTTCACCCATGATGTAGATATCGGGCATGACCCGTACTTTGGGTAGGTCGTTGGGATCAATGGTAAAGAGCAACTCATAATCTTCACCGCCACTTAGGGCACATGTAATGGGATCTAACTTGAATTTCAGGGCCATCTGCTGGGCTTCTGGATGTATCGGCACACCAGTTTCTTCGATGAATGCACCCACCTTTGATTCCTTGCAAAGATGCCGAAGGTCAGAAGCAAGGCCATCTGACACATCAATCATGGCTGTCGGCACCAACTTCGATTTGGTGAAGAGTGCGATCATATCCTTGCGAGCCTCTGGCTTTAATTGCCGGCCGATCAAATATTGTTGCTCTTCGAGATCTGGCTGAACATCAGGTTGGGAAAGGTAGAGTTGTTTCTCGCGTTCTAAGATTTGTAAGCCTAGATAGGCAGAACCCAAACTGCCGGTGATGCACAGGATGTCACCCACCTTGGCGCCGGATCGATAGGTGATTTTCTTCGGATCAGCGAGTCCAAGAGCACTCACACTGATCACCAAGCCCTGTTGGGAAGAGGAAGTATCACCACCAATCAAGTCCACCTCATAGTACCGACAGGCTGCATATATTCCCTGATACAATTCCTCAACGGCTTCAAGAGAGAACCGATTGGACAAACCAACCGATACGGTGATTTGAGTGGGGATGGCATTCATGGCATAGATATCCGAAAGATTCACCACCACTGATTTGTAACCTAAATGCTTCAAGGGTGTATACATCAGATCAAAGTGAATACCTTCTAGGAGTAGATCAGTCGAAATGACTTGTTGACCCCCAGTCATTGCTAGTACGGCCGCATCATCACCAGCACCTTTTACGGTCGTATCACCACTTACTTCGTAATCCTTAAGTAGATGATCGATCAGTCCAAACTCCCCCAGCGTTCCTAGTTCTGTTCTCTTAACTTGCTCCGTCATACCTCATTTATTTATTCCAGGTTACAAAGGTGGAGATTTATTGGCTTAATCCATTTCATTTTCCTTTTTTTAGATTCCTTAATGGAGAATCTCGCTCATGACAAAGTTTAGGCTAGAGGGAAAGAGGGCCATCATCACCGGTGGAGGCAGTGGAATTGGCCGTGCCATGGCGCTTACTTTCGCCGATGCCGGAGCCACAGTCATCGTGTTTGATGTTTCAGCACAGGCCGCCGATGTAGTTACAGAAATAAAAAGAGCTGGGGGGCAGGCCGATCATCTCACCTGTGATATCACTGATTTTGATCAAGTTATGCAGGCCGTGGAGCAAGTGAACCTCGCTGGAGGCATAGACATTCTGATCAATAATGCCGGCATCGCTCATGTCGGGAATGCCGCGAGCACTTCCCCAGATGAGTTTAAAAAGGTGATGAATGTTAACGTGACCGGGATGTATCATTGTATTCATGCTGTCATACCCAAACTGCAGCAGGCAGGTGGTGGTGTGATCCTGAATGTGGCCAGTACAGTTTCCACAACGGCTATCCCCAATCGATTTGCCTACACCACGAGTAAAGGTGCGGTGTTGGCAATGACTAAGTCTGTGGCTCTAGATTACATCCATGATAATATAAGATGTGTGGCGGTTTCACCAGGACGGGTGCACACCCCTTTTGTGGATGGATTCATCGCCAAAAATTATCCAGGGAAGGAGGCTGAAATGTTTGAAAAATTATCAAAAGATCATCCAATAGGAAGAATGGCAAAACCACAGGAGGTTGCCGATTTGGCTCTCTTCCTATGTTCAGATGAGGCCTCCTATGTGACCGGCAGCAACCATCAAGTAGATGGAGGATTTGTCAATTTAAGACACTAATAACTTAGGTATGAAATTAATCAGATTTGGAAAGGTAGGTCAAGAGAAGACCGGCATCTTGGACGATGGTAAAAAACTTGATACATCGGCATTTGGTGAAGAATATGACGGAGCTTTTTTCAGTTCTGACGGTCCCAAACGTTTGGCCAGTTGGTTGGATACCCATCGCTCCGCTTGTCCAGAAATATCTGATGACGAAAGGATAGGTTCACCCATTGCATTGCCCAGTAAGTTTTTGTGTGTAGGATTAAACTATGCGGCCCACGCCAAAGAGAGTGGGTTGGAACCACCGACTTCTCCAGTTTTGTTTAGCAAAGCGACCTCCTCGGTCTGCGGCCCTTACGATGATGTGGTGATTCCAAAGGCCTCAGAGAAATCCGATTGGGAAGTGGAGTTGGCATTGGTGATCGGGAAAAAAGCTAAATATGTGAGTGAAGCAGAAGCCCTTGATTTTGTGGCAGGCTACCTGGTGCACAACGATGTCAGTGAAAGGGCCTTCCAATTAGAGCACGGTGGTCAATGGGTCAAAGGAAAAAGTGCTGATACCTTTGCACCCCTTGGTCCGTGGCTGGTCACCGCCGATGAAGTGGCAGATCCCAATAGTCTTCGTTTGTGGCTTAAACTCAATGGCGAGACCATGCAAGACAGCAGTACGGCCGATTTCATTTTCAATATTCAATATTTGGTTTCATACATCAGCCAGTACATGTCGCTTTGGCCAGGTGATGTGATATCAACAGGTACGCCGTCAGGTGTTGGATTAGGACTTAATCCACCCAGGTATTTGAAACCCGGGGATGTGATGGAGTTAGGTGTAGAGGGCTTAGGTGTATCAAAGCAGACCGCGGTGGCGTATCAGTAATCATTTCGGCCACGGCAAGAGACGCTGCCCGGGTCAATGAGGGTGGCTACGGATAAATACACGATTCATGTCCTTTGTATTAGATGATATAATTGATAAGTTTTGGAAGGATGGAAGGGTTAAAGAGCTGGAGGAGTTTGCAAGCAGATTTGACTACGAATTCACCAGTAAGGAGCGACTGGAACTCCAGACATATGAAATCAAGGATTTTCATCTATTTAAAGGCAAGAAGGCCAAGCGCTTAAAAGGCATTCTTTCCAGGACGGTAGATGGGATCGATATCCGCATTTACGACTACATCTACTATGGTGAGGGCGAGAAACGCAAAACAACCGTCTTTGAGCTTTGCGATCCACAGTTGAATCTTCCACGCTTTATCATTCGACCCAAACGTAGTATTAAGTGGGTGACCGAAGTATTTCAGCGAAAACATTGGTTTTATCCCAATCAGGTAGGTTTTCACGCCTACTATGAAATAGAGGGGCCCTATCCCAAAGAGATCGTGGACGGCATCTCAGATGAGTTTGTCGACTTGGTATCCACCGCTACCCGTGTCCGAGTAGAAGGAGATGCCAACTATTTACTCGTTTATTTTCGAGGCAAACAGACAGCAGTTCAGCATCTCGAGAGCACCCTTGAATTCGCTCTCGATCTACGTGATAGTCTCACGGAGATCATACCCGAAGAAGACTTGGTCTAAGAGGATCTGAACAATCTATTCGTGAAAGTTTCGGTCCAAACTTCAATAGAACCGGCCGGTTCAGGTGTATTTACTCTGCATTGATAAAATGGTTGATAGTCTTCCCTGGGTCGACCGCTGGTGGCATTTAATTTTAATCGGAAATGACGACCCTGTTCCGCTGCGTACACCTCATGGAATTTGGTGGATTGTCCTGGTCGCCGCACTCATCGCCGTTTTTTATCTGACTTATCTGCGCAGGCAAAAATCCGCTTAGAATTGCCTAGGGTATGGCAATTGTCATTTTATTCATAAATCTTAGCTTGTTTCAGGGCTAAGATGGCAAAGCTGGCCAGCCAGTGACTACCTTCGTAGGAATCAGCTGTTACATTGGGTAGTGAGGCAGTCACGTGTTCATTGGCGAGGTCCTTAAGATGTTTCAGTTCTTCAAATTCATTGGCTAGGGCATAGAGGCACCATGCCCGACTAAAATTAACGCCATCTAAGTGCACCAGCTGCCCGTCTTCGCGATCTCCTACCACTCCGGGCTTCAGATAAAACTCCCGGTTAAATAGATTGGGCATAAATTGCAAAAGCCAAGATCTAAATACATCTCTGGGCAGGATCCGGCGCATGATGTCTATTTCTTGCAGACAAGGTGATAAAAAATCGGCGCCACTTGGTTCCCACGCTATGGGACAATCCCTGTCTTCCAAATAATAGGTTTTGCATCGATTCTCAATCAATGTAACCAGAGAGTCCAAACCCATATGTCGGGCATAATCATAGGCAAAGCTCAATCCAAATGCCGTATTTGCATGGGTCCCCACCCGGATGGGATAAAGCAATTTGGGCAGATATTCAACATATTTATCAATGAGCAGATCGCATAAGGGCTGTAGATTTTGTGAGAGCTTAAGAGCCAGGGGATCTTCCCAAGTGCGAATTTCTAATGCTAATTGCAGTAGCCAAACCCAGCCATAGGTGCGTTCAAAATTGCGATTGTGCCTGTCTGAGAAATAGACTACCTCTTTCTGAATATTTTCGGCAGAAATGTTCTGAATTAGCTTCTCCCTAATCAAAGTGGCTTGATCTAGGGTTGGATATTCCTTTAGCAACGCCACCAGCGACCAGTGACCATGCACGGCCGAGTGCCAATCGAAGCAACCATAAAAGGCAGGATGAAGTTGAGAAGGAGTGGCCAAGTCACTGGGGTCACCAAGTGTTTGCCCCAATTTGTATGGATATTCTTGATCGATGCATTTTAGAGGTAAGTCAGCAAGTCTATTTGCCTCTTGTGGGCTCAAAGTAGGTGGATCGAAAGCGTTGATCATCGCGGTGTCTTGTCGAGTTTCATTTCGCTCTGAGATCGGAGAACAGCCAATGACTAGACAGCCGATACCCAGCATCAAGATTCTCAATTGCATTTGAGAAAATAGGAAATTCAGAATAATTCAATTTTTTGGGTACTGGATGAAGTTTTGATAATTGACCAGAGGTCTCCTTAAAAAGCGGCACCCTTTAGACCTAAATGAGATACTTATTGGAAGATGAGCTTTCCCTGCGTCTTTTTATTGTGACTGGTAAAATTGTAGAAATAGATGCCTGGATTTAAACCGGATTGGAGATGTACTTCCATATCACTAGAAGACAATTTGAATCTGGAGCTAAATGAAAAAAACTTTCACGGTTACCAGTATCTTTAGGTTCATGAAGAGAACACCTGGTAAGACATTCATTCGGGCTTGGCTGGTGTGTGGTGCGATTCTTTTGATGGCCGCAGCACAAGCCCAAAAAACGCCCGTCATCATCGATGCCGATACGGGCAATGAAGTAGATGATCTTTACGCGTTGGTCAGAGCTTTGATAGAACCCACGTGGGACATCCGCGCCCTCAATGCGACCCACTGGCAAACCAGTCATTGGGCGGTTGCCGAATCAATGGAAGAAAGTCATCGAATCAATCAAGTAATTCTCGGGTATTTGGACGAGGTCGAGGTGAAGACCCGGCGTGGTGGAGCAGCACGAATGTATGACTGGGGTGATTTGGCTCAACATTCAGCGGCCGCAAGTGAAATTATTGCACAAGCCCATTCGACGCAGCCTGGCAGTAGGCTGACTGTCGTTGCGTTGGGTGCTTTGACGAATGTGGCATCAGCTATTTATATCGATCCGTCGATCGAATCGAAAATTAAGGTGTACTGGCTTGGCACGACCTACGACTTTGAAAAGGGAATCTTGCGTCGCAATGATTTTAATGTTATGATGGATCAGCGAGCGTTCGATTTGATGATGCATTCCAAGGTGGAGCTACATATCATTCCAGTAAATGTGGCCGCCGCGATGAAATTTGATTTTGCAGAAACCCAACAACAGTTGGGTGGTCTCCACCCATTGATGGATTACTTGATTGATCGATGGTATCAGCATTTAGATGGCAGTCGCTATCAGCGCACCATCTGGGATTTAGCCATTATCGATGCCGTTATTTATCCGGACTGGGTGAAAGAAGTTGAAATAATGACCTCCGCAGATCACGGAGCACGGAAAGTCTATTTTTACCAAGCGATCGAAGCCGAGAAAATGCGAACAGAATTTTTCGAGAAAATGAAGGCTTACTTCGGCAGTTAACGACGGCATATGAAATGATTGACCTTCGAGAATTGGTGCGCGAGGGTGTGATCTCACCCACGGTAGCAGAGCGCATCGAGCAATATTACCTAGATAAGAAGATGACGGGTCCTTCCCGTTTACTGATTGCTTTTGCCATCCTTGGAGGTCTATTAATCGGTCTGGGGATACTTTTGATTCTAGCTCATAATTGGGACCAGCTGTCCACACCTGTCAAAACTACCATTGCTTTTATTCCCCTTGGGGTGAGCCAAATATTAGCGGGGTTTGCATTGCTAAAGAGGGACAACAGTGTTTCCTGGCGAGAGGGGACTTCGATATTATTATGCTGTAGTGTTGCAATTTCAATATCGGTGATCAGTCAAATCTATCATATCTCCGGTTCGACAGCCTCCTTTTTATTGACTTGGATGTTGCTTTCATTACCAATAGTGTATGTGATGCGTGCAGCCACTGTATCTCTCATTTACTTGGTCGCAATTACCTGGTTTGCCGGCGATGCCGGATATTGGGGGACCACCCTCCTTAGTGCTCATTGGTACTGGCTTCTATTAGTGGGCCCGTTGCCTTTTTATCTCTTACTGATCAAGCGCACTACCAACAGCAATTTTACTTATTTCCATCATTGGTTGATTCCACTTTCTCTCACCTGTGCGCTAGGGATTATGTCTGATACCGATGATTATTTCATGTTTATGGCATACGTGCTCATGTTTGGTGTTTTTATTTTAATAGGCAGTGCAAGGTTTCTTCATGATTTGCATTGGTTAAAAAATGGGTACAGTACGGTTGGCACCTTGGGTAATATTGTGCTTGGATTGATTTTGACATTTTCTTGGTATTGGGAGGATTTAGCGGAGCAAATAATCCATTTCAGAACGGTTGAATTCATGACCATTTCGATCATAGTAATTCTGTATGCTATTTTAATCATTTGGAAAATACAACGTGAATCAATAAGAAATCTAAGGTTGATACATTTCTATAGTCTTATCTTCTTAGTGGTCTTTTTATTGGGGGCGCAATGGCCACTGCTAGGACAAATAGCCGCCAATCTCGTCGTATTGGCCATTGGTATAGATTATATAAGACGGGGTGCCTTACAGACACATTTAGGTACCTTAAATTTCGGCCTAATAACCATTGCAGTCCTAATTGGTTGTCGATTTTTTGATGCCGATTGGAGTTTTGTATGGCGCGGAACCGTTTTCGTTATTTTGGGCGTCGGATTTATTCTCGCCAATTATTACCTACTTAAAGTGAAGGGCACTCATGAAAACTAGAAATTATTATTTTTTGGCGTTTATCGTAATGTGTTTAGCACAGTGGTGGGTGACCGGTGAGTTGGTCTATGAGCATCGAAGCACCATTGCCCGTGGCGTTCCCTTTAAATTCAGAGTGGCACCGGTGGATCCCACGGACCCTTTCCGAGGTAAATTTGTGGCCTTGGCGTACCGGGATAATTTTTATTTGCTGCGAGATTCGAGTCTAGGAATGAAGGAGGGACAGGAGGTTTATGTGACATTTAAACCCGATGAAGAAGGATTTGCAATAATTAATCAGTGGTCCTCATCTGAACCTACCGCTACGGTCCCTTATCTAAAGGTTTTAGTTGATCGGATTGAGCAGGAAGCAGGGTTTCGAAAAATCTTCGTAAAATATCCCTTTGATCGATTTTATTTGGAGGAGGCAAAAGCACCTGCGGCCGAAGAGCGTTACCGGGCACTGACCGGTAGAGATGGTACCGAGGCTTGGAGTGTTGTCTATATCGATGCGGGGAAGGCTGTGCTACATGACGTACTCTTAGAAGGCATCTCACTTAGTGATTAGGCCAAGATTTTTACCGTTTTAGTATCTTACTGAAGGCAACCTCGATTAAAATGAACAAACAAATAGTTCTAGCGCTTCTCTTTCTGTTCACCACGAATTGGACCAATGCCCAAGAGGATCTGTTGTTCGCTGATGATAAGCAACAGCTGATCCAGTCACTGGATGAAAAATTCTCAGCATTGACGACATTAAGTGATGCCATTTGGTCGTATGAGGAAGTGGCGTTTCAAGAACGGAAGTCATCCGAGACCTTGGCTAATTACGCAGCTGAACAAGGTCTAAGGGTCAAGCGCGGAGTAGCCGAGATTCCAACGGCATTCACAGCGGAATATGGGTCCGGATCACCAGTCATTGGCATTCTGGGTGAATTTGATGCCTTGCCGGGACTGAGTCAAAAGACGGTGCCCACCAAAGATCCTGTGAATGAAGGTGGTGCTGGGCACGGGTGCGGGCATAACTTATTTGGAGTGGCATCATTGGGTGCGGCGGTCGCCATCAAAGAATTAATCGAAGAGGGTCAATTCCAAGGCACTGTTCGCTTCTATGGCACACCCGCAGAGGAGAAGTTTTTTGGTAAGCTATGGATGATCCGAGCAGGGCTTTTTGAGGATGTAGACATCATGATGGATTGGCACCCAGCCGCAGAAACCAAGGCCAATGTGCAAAGCTCACTGGCACTGGTTGATTTTATGGTTGAGTTTTATGGTCAGTCAGCGCACGCCTCTGGTGACCCCTGGAATGGTAGGAGTGCCTCTGATGCCTTAGAGCTCTATACCAATGGCATTAACTTCTATCGTGAACACGTCAGGCCGACTGTTCGGATACATTACCATATTCAAGATGCGGGTAAAGTCGTCAATGTGGTGCCAGATTATTCGAGAATTTGGACACGTGTGCGAGACACCAAGCGAGCTGGTATGGATGTGGTTTGGAAGCGTGTAGAACGAATAGCAGAAGGCGCTGCGATTATGGCCGATTGTGAATACAAAATCAGTTTGATCTCTGGTGTGCACGAAGTTTTGGTGAATCGCACCGGTGGTGAGCGGCTCCAACACAATCTCGAATTTCTTGGCGCCATCAATTATTCTGATGAAGAGCAGGATTTTGCTAAGAAGATTCAAATGGCTACCGGCAAACCAGAGGTGGGTTTGATCTCTGAAATTGAACCACTGGAAGAGACTTTAGAGCACCCGATGGGTGGCTCAACTGATGCGGGAGATGTAAGTTTTGTCGTACCAACGATTCGACTTAGCGCTACTACAGCACCTAAAGACACACCCTGGCACTCCTGGGCGGTGGTTGCATGTAGCGGCATGTCAATTGGGCATAAAGGTATGATCTACGCTGCCAAGGCATTGGGTATGACCATGGTAGATTTATTTCATGATGAGGATTTGCGCTCCAGGGTAAAAGCTGAATATCAGGAGCGCTTGGGTGATTATCAATATGAGGGTATTGTTCCGGACGGACCACCACCCATTGGTAATTAAGCACCTAATATGATGAAAACGGTTTAAGTAGTTTAGATCTACCCCCTGTTAGCAATTCGGTACGCAGACTGCGATCATAGTCAGGGTTTAAAGCCCCGTCTTCAAGGTATTCATAAAGTCTTCGATGATCGCATCACGATTGAAGTTTTCCCAAATCAAAATTTCCCTCTCATTCCCGGGCTGTTCGATCCAGGCACCCTCCTTAAAAATTGGACAGGGATGGCGACGCACTTCAGCCCACTGAGGATTTTTGATGATCGCCACCGCAGCCAAATCAAACAGAGCTCGCTCTTGGGTATTGCCGTGATAATCAATGTGCTCAAATAAGCTAATGGTGTAGTCACCAAAATTTTGGTAAGTCCCGCCGTGCCTCCCGGTGACCGGTACTGCAGCAGTGGGTCCTAGATTGGGCATCTGCTCGTTAATGAAATCTTTGGTTACGGTGACAGCCGCGGTTCCGGATGGTTCACCATAGCGCACAGTGACCATTTCAAAGGGTGCAGCCGTGCCCAGCACGTAGTTCATCGACGGAATATCATTGTCTTGATTATATTCCCCTGGTTTAGGGTAATTAGAACCAAGCCAGACAATACGCACCTTTTCAGCAATCGAGGGTTCTTTGTGTAGAGCCAAGGCAATGTTGGTTAGCTTACCAACCGGTATGAGCACCAATTTTCCAGAGGATTTATTTGCCTCGTCAATGATGAAATTAACCGCTTCAGCTCCATCAAAATCGTCTTGATTTATCTGCGGAACGATTTCCTCATAACCACCATTGGCCCCCTGCAAAAGTGGATATTTGTCTTTGCGATTACACAGTGTCAAGACTCGCTCGGCCTCTGCATAATGACCTGAAATATCACCACCATTTTTTGTAGCATTGACAGTAATACCTCTAATGTTAAATACGTCCTCATTGAGGAGAAGGTAGGCCAATGCATGTTGATCATCTAGTTCATTATTGGCATCGGTATCGAAGATCACATCGTATCTCGAAGATTCAGATTCCTCCTTCCGTTCTGATGGAGGAGATTTTTCAACAGGTTTTGTTTGACAGGCAAGTAATAGCAAAACCGCACTTAGACTTGCAATAATCTTCATTTGGAAATAATTAATTGCGTTGGGAAATAAATGCTTCAATTTCCTGGTGAGATGGCGCACTATCTTGCGCACCATTCCTGGTCACGGAAATGGCCGCAGCAGCACTGGCAAAATGAATGGCCACCGGAAAGGGATCTCCCTGGGCTAAACGCACACAAAGTGCACCGTTAAAAACATCGCCGGCGGCTGTGGTGTCTTGAGCCTCGACCTTAAAGGAAGTAAAAGACTGGTGGCCCTCCCGATGAAACCAGGTGCAACCAGCTGCCCCACGAGTGATGATCACATGCTTGCAGCCCAAATCGAGTAGTCGATTGCCGCAACGCTGCAGCGTATCGGTGTTGGTGATGTCGATGCCGGTAAGTAGTGCTGCTTCCGTTTCGTTAGGGGTAAGCAGAAATAAATTCTTGATCTTATCCAAAGCAATATTTGCCGCAGGTGCAGGGTTAAGAACCAATTTTATCGGCTGAGATGCCAGGCGGTCCATGACGTGATGGACGGTGGAGATTGGAATTTCTAACTGCATTAAGACCACTGCAGCAGACTCGATAACCGACCAGTGAGTATCAATGTCTGCTGCCGTTAAGTGCATGTTGGCACCCGGTGCAACCGCTATCGAATTTTCTCCATTTGCATCCACCCAAATCTGGGCTATTCCGCTGGGATGCTTACCATCCATTAAAATACACGAAGTATCAATACCATCTCTCTGGAATCCTTCAACAGCCGACTTACCGAACGGATCATTGCCGATTTTGGCAATGAAGCGTACTCGACCACCACATCGGGCAGCAGCCACGGCCTGATTGGCACCCTTACCACCCGCAGCCGTGAAAAAGGTATTCCCCATCACCGTTTCGCCTGGTAATGGCAGTGAATTCATTTTAATAACCATATCGGTATTCGAGCTACCGATCACCACAATATTGCTAGCCATCGACTGAGCTGATTTATTTTATAACCGTGAATAAATGATGAGTGCCAAACCAAGAGCAAAGAGAAGAAACATCAAGATTAATAAACGATTGACACCTTTTGGGGCACCAGCAAATTCCTTCCAGACGATTACTCCCCACAGCGCAGCAACCATGGTGGCACCTTGACCCAGTCCATATGAAATCGCATAACCGGCTTGTTCTGCCGCCATGATGCTAAACGACATACCGATACCCCAGATCACACCACCCAGTATACCAATCAAGTGGAGCCTGGGGGTGCCCACCCTAAAATAGGCGGCATAGTTTGTGGGCGGGCCAGATACAGGCCGGTACATGGCCACCGTATTGAAAATGAAATTTGATGCAAATAATCCAAGTGAAAAAATAAATAGCGCAGTGTAGGGGGTCAAAAGACCGGACTCAGGTGTCGCATAATCCGATATCATCGATCCTGCCACAAAGCGATAAAAGAAACCCATCAATACCCCACCAATGATGGAAAATAAGATTCCTTTGCGCTTGTCTTTCGGATTGCTGGTAGACAGCTTGCCATATGCGATGGCATCAAGTAGGATGGCCCCTGCCACCAGTGCTACGCCCGAGAAAAGTATCACGGGATC
This sequence comes from Saprospiraceae bacterium, assembly GCA_965223215.1. Lineage (GTDB taxonomy): Bacteria > Bacteroidota > Bacteroidia > Chitinophagales > Saprospiraceae > JABDMH01. The sequence goes on from CBDCVZ010000010.1 coordinate 4,855,309, forward strand.
TCCTACGGGGGCACCGATGTAATTTACAATGACACCTTGCACCAAGGCTATTCCAATTCCGATAGGAAATGCGATCGACATTCCAGCAATATCGATGGCGATCACAATCATAATATTTGCGAGATTAAATACCACCCCTCCTAGGAAAGCCAACCCTAAGGCGCTTCCACCGGCCTGAGATAAATCGGCTAGGAATGAGCGGCCACCATCACCATTTGAGCCCAGTGTCAAACCAAACAGAAGCGTGAGTAGCACAATGCCTAGTGCATAATCCCAATAAAAAAGTTGAAAAGGCCATGATTTGCTCGCAAGCTTTTGCGTATTGGCCCAGGATCCCCAGCAGAGCATGGTGATGAAACATAGGAACACGGCCAAAGGATAGGATTCGACACTATACATTTTTACTTGTCAAATTGCGTTTACCCAAGATAAGGATAGTATTTGTTTGCGATGCGGAGATCGCTGAAGAGATCACAATTTCAAGTATCTGGTGGTATTCGGATACAGGGGTCCATCTACCAGGAATAAAAAAAACAGCGAACATGTCGCAAATTTTCGTGATTATACGTCTTGACTATAAAGGGACATACCGATGATAGTTGTGACCATTGAAAAAAATATCCAGAGACAAGCTCAAGAGGTTTTTGATTACATTGCTAATCCTGAAAATAATCCGGAGTGGCAGGGGGGCATGAAAAAATGTACCATCGTAAGTCCTGGTGACCTGGGAGTTGGTACGATCTACGAGCAGGAAGCTGAATTTATGAGTAAACCCATCTTGACCACGTTCAAGATTACCCAATTTGAGGCCGGTCATCTCATCAAAGGAGAATCCATTGAAAGTACCTTCCCCATCACCTTTACACGAATGGTACAAAGTGGCCAACACGGTTGCCACGTTAAAGCCATTGTAACTGGAGACCCGAAGGGCGTGATGGGCTGGTTTCCTTTTTTGACCCGATGGATGATCAAGCGATCTATTGGGAGAGATTATCGAGTGCTCAAACAATTGTTGGAATCCTAAGATTTGGTTTGATCATGTGCTCTTGATGAGTTGGCTCTTTTTACCCAGCATCGCCATCTATTCATTACCCCAGATGAGACATGGATAGAGTACGGAGCAGGTCTTTACCAATATTTTCAATCCGGCATCGAAGGATTTTACCTGCTATGTATGTTTATTGTAATAGTATGGCTATTTCCATGCCGTTACTTGTGTTTTGAGCAATATTTGTAGTAGTGACGTTAGTTGGTTTTCCAAAATCAATTGCCCTACATCTGCCCATCTGAGCAGATAAGACCCTTCCTTTGTGGATTCCGAATGCTTTTCAACTCTATAGTAACATTGACTTAATGATAAAGAAGTAAACTCCAAAAAAATGATGAAATTTCTCAGTAAGATTAATGTATTTATGTTGATGGTTGGGATGGTAATTCAAAGTCCTGATATGGCTTGGGCACAATACCAGACTCATATTGATCATGCGCCCGAACACGGTCTTTTTGTAGATAATCCGGGTCAGGTCGGAATAGTTATTGACAGCGCCATCATCGGGGCCCAAGTAATTGCACCAAGTCTGGTAGGCCTTGGCGTGGCTTACAGCGGCTATGATGGGATCAAGGTATATCGGTCTGGTGCCAATGGGATCCTCATTGACTCATCCCAAGCTAATGGAATTGGTATTCAGAAAATAGCGGAACATGGTGTTGAAATTGAAGGTGTAGGCTTTAATGGAATCGATATTAAAGAAGTCCATGAAAATGGCATTCGCATTAAAGAAGCTTACCGGGGTATCGATATTTTAGATGTGGAGGAAGGAGTTCGGGTTTCGGGTTCTAATGGTAATGGTGTAACGGTCCAAACGCCTTTTGCAAATGGCATTGAAGTGGTGTCTGCGGGGCAGAATGGGGCCTATATCCGCAATACAGAAGGTCAAGGTGTCCACATCAATAACACCGGTTCTAATGGCATCTTAATCAACGAAGCCGGCAGCAATGGCGTGCGCATTGAAGACCCGGTCGGTGCGGGGGTTAGCCTTGAAAACTCAGGTCAACAGGGAGTTTTAATCACCGAGCCTGGGAGTCATGGTGTGCATGTTATCAAAGCGCAGGGAAACGGAATTCTCTTAAGCAAAACTGACGAAGAAGGCATCTTGATGCATAGTCCCGGAATGGAAGGAATTTTAATTGATAGCTCTGGTGGAGATGGTGTGCTGATTCACGCCTCGGGGGATGACGGTGTAACTGTGATCAATCCGGTCGATGACGGAATTAATGTTGTTAACGCTGGTAATGATGGAATACATGTGAATGGAGCTGGTCAATCTGCGGCAGTCTTCGTCACCTCCGCTACCTCCACCAATGCCTCTGTTCATATTACGCATGGTGATGATACTAAACCTGACCTTGCGTTCGGTGGCAATGGTCAAATGGAGGTGGAAGACAATTATGAACTACAGTTAGACGCAAACGATGATATTGCCAATGCAACCTTTATTATTCGCAATTCCGATGGGCAAGTACCCGTCATTGCCACCGAGGAGGGAGATCTTGGCATCTTAGGACACTTATCAAAAGGCAGCGGGTCGTTTAAGATTGATCACCCATTAGATCCTAAAAACAAGTATCTCTATCACTCTTTTGTCGAAAGTCCAGACATGATGAACATATACAATGGTAATATTACGTTGGACGAACATGGTGAAGCTGAAGTTAGAATGCCGGATTGGTTTAATCCCCTAAACCGTGATTTTAGATACCAATTGACAGCGATTGGTGATCCGGCAGTTCTCTATATCAAAGAGGAAATAGACCAAGGTGTATTCGCAATCGGTGGTGGCAAACCTGGTCTCAAAGTATCTTGGCAGGTTACGGGTATCCGTCAGGATCGATACGCAAATAAGTATCGACTTCCTGTTGAAGTGGATAAGGAGGCTTCGAAAAGAGGAACTTATTTACATCCAGATGCTTGGGAAGAGGTGGCGAATGGCCAGCCTGTTACCAATACTAAGTTTAGCAAAGGTGAGTAGAAAATGGCAGGGAAGATGCGCCTAACGGAAGGTGCTTGAGCATAGCAAAGAGCAGCAACCAATCTGGATGCTGCTCCTTACCGTTAAGAATATTTAAGCCCTTCGATTAGCCCAGAATGGCCTGATCCTTGGTAAAGGGTTGATGATATTTTCGTTCACCCGTGGTTTGGTACATCGCATTGGCCAATGCTGCAGCAACAGGAGGCAAAGATGGTTCTCCTAATCCAGTTGGATCAATGCCATTATCCACAAAATGAGTTTCAATTTCTAGGGGGGCTTCCGAATGACGAATCAGCCGATAGGTGTTGAAATTATTTTGCTCAGGTTTACCATCCTTAAAGGTCAGGGCACTGTACATGGCATGGCCAATGCCATCTACAATTCCACCTTCTATTTGGTTTAAGGCACTACCGGGATTGATCACAATACCACAATCCACAGCGCAGTGTACTTTCTTCACTTTTGGCTGGCCATCTTCCATAACCACGTCGACCACTTGAGCAACATATGAATTGTGACAAAAATAGGCTGATACACCCCGGTACACACCTGGCTTGTTTTCACCCCAGCCGGATTTTTCCTTGACGAGTTTTAACACACCCGCATATCTTTCGGGATCGTAGTCATTGTCTTGACCAATCGGATCTTCGATTGCTCGATCAAAAAGCTCAAGGCGAAAATCAATGGGATCTTTTCCCGCGGCCTCTGCAACCTCATCCAAAAATGATTGCTCCGCACAAGCTATGAAATTGGATCTGGGTGCTCGCCATGCACCCGTTGAAATGTTGGAATCTTTGGCGTGATTTTCAGCGAGATAGTTTTCAACCGCACCGGCCGGGTATCGATCTGCGAAAACCGGACTTCCATGAGTTCCCGCTCCACGAACATGCCACGCAATCAATTTGTTGTTTTCGTCCAATCCCGCTTTATAGGTGACTCGGTAGGCAGGCCGGTAGGTGCCCTGAGTCATATCATCTTCACGGGTGTATACTAATTTAATTGGTGCTCCTACTTTTTGTGAAATCAGAGCTGCTTCAGAACCAAAATGACCGTAAAGACGACGGCCAAATCCACCACCCATTCGAGTCATCATGATGGAAACCTTCTCTTCAGGCATATCAAGCAAAGCGGATACCGTTTTGCTGAGAAACTCTGGGGTTTGGATGGGCCCCACTAATTCTGCCTTGTCTGCCGTGACATCCGCAAAGAAATTCATGGGCTCCATGGTATTGTGAGCCAGGAAAGGAGCACTATAAGTACTCTCAACCACTTTTGCTGCTTTCGCGAAAGCTGAGGCCACATTTCCATCGCGACGTGCCGCTTCTTTAGTCCCTTTGGAGACTAAGTCGGATAAAATTTGCTCGTGACCCTCGCTGCTTTCTGGTGCTGACTCTTTTTCCCATTCTATTTTCAAGGCCTTTTTTGCTTGCATTACTTCCCATGTCGAATCACCCACGATGGCCACCAGTTGCGGAAATGCATTCGTGTCTGACCACTGCAGCTCAATTCCTTCCGGTTTAGTATCGATTTGTACCACTTCTTTAATGCCCGGCATCGCTTTCGCTTCAGCGGCATCAAAGGATTTCACTTTCATCCCGAAAGCAGGAGGATGCTCAATCATGGCCACGAGCATGCCTTCACGATTGGTATCCAGACCAAAAAGTGGAGCTCCCGTTACGATTTTTTGACCGTCCACATTTTTTTGGCTTGTACCGATGATGGCAAAATCTTTGGGATCTTTTAGTTCAACTTCTTCCGGTACATCAACATTGGCGGCTGCAGAAGCTACCTCACCATATCCAATGGATTGACTGGATGCTTCATGTAAGATTTTGCCTGCGCTGGTCTTGAGTTCACTGACTGGTACTTCCCATTGCTTTGCGGCCGCTTCTAAGAGCATTCTTCGGGCGGTTGCTCCGGCCATCCGCAGACCCTGCCATCCCTGACGAATTGATTGGCTACCTCCCGCAAGTTGTCTTTTGTATTTCACCAGATCAAGAGGTGCCTGCTCCACAATGACATCTTTCCACGCCACATCCAATTCTTCGGCCACAATCATCGGCATGGCGGTTTTCACGTTTTGCCCTATTTCAGGATTAGGTGACATGATGGTCACCACGCCGTTGTCACCAATTTTGAGAAAAGCATTGATGTCGAACCATTCGCTGGGCATGGCACGCACCTGTTCGGCGGTAGGTGTACAGGAAGCCATCCAACTAAAGCCCAAGACCATTCCACCTCCCGAAGCAGCGGAGGCCTTCAGAAAGGATCTTCGATTATAGGTAGTCTTAACTAGTGTCATGATTTATTTTTTGAATTTATAAGGGAGGAGAATTACTTCGCAGCGGCTGCTGTCTTGATGGCAGCTTTGATCCGTATGTAAGTTCCACAACGACAAATGTTTCCATTCATGGCTGTGTCAATGTCCTCATCGGTTGGATTCGGATTCTTTTTTAGGAGCGATGCTGCACTCATGATCTGACCAGCCTGACAATACCCGCATTGCGGTACGTCGTGTTCGATCCATGCCTTTTGAAGTGGATGATCGCCCTGCTCAGATAATCCCTCGATGGTCGTGATTTCTTTATCGGCAACGGCTGAAACCGGTATCTGGCAAGATCTGCTTGCCACCCCATCAATATGGATGGTGCATGCCCCGCACTGGGAAATTCCACAGCCGTACTTGGTACCAACCAGCCCTGCGTGATCTCGCAGAACCCAGAGTATGGGAGTGTCTGGAGTCACATCTACTTGTCGCGACTCTCCATTAATTTTTAGATCATAAATGGCCATAACGTTATTTATTTTCAATGATTTGAATTGTAAAAAATTGAGTTGAGCTAAAAGAGAGGCAAGGGGAGTTTTTCTTCAATGGTCCTTGAAATTATGAAAATTTGTGCTTTTGTGCCATAGTTCAATCGATGGCTTTAGATCTAAGTTCAATCCTTGTGCGAATCCAGCTTTAGACCATGGCGATGGACCCAACTTTTAATTCGCCATTGTCCAGCAACTGCAAAATAGCATCACCTATGATGGCGTAGTTTGCGGCTGAGGTCCGTAATTCTTTGAGAGGTTGCTTTAATATTTACGCAACCTAGTGATCGAGGTCTGGTCTCTACCATTTCAAATATTCAAAAGAAATAGGGTAGATGTCAGCTCCATTGCCTATTGGCATTTGCAGAGTTTTTCAAAGTGAAGCTGGAGAAAACAAAAAATAATTAATTAGATGCAGGAGATGAATTAGACTTCCATGGCGAGATCTTCCAGACAGATGACATTTTGTTACAAGTTCCTTCGCATACATATTGTCAAACACACCAAGCGAAGTGATCAGAGTGAAGAATAATGTCTTCTTTTTATTTCTGTCTAAAGCTGCAAATTGAGCTAATTTATTTCGCCAGTTGGCAGCATTCTTTTGGTTAGTGATGAACTCGGCGTGGTAAAATTTAATTTCACACACATGGATTATATTGTCCACCCGAACTATTATTATGTCTATTTGAGCTCCTTGTTCAGCCATGTTTGATGACCAGATTGTGTAAGCCACCTTTTGTTATTCAATATTTTTCTGGATCATCCAGGATGCAGCCGAGCCGCAAATCACAACCAGCAGATCATTTCTCTTGGTGCAATTTGAATTCCAGAAATTTTCGAAGGCCATGAGAAACTTACTACGAGGTGTATTAAACCACGCCATTTCGTCTATGAAGATCACCTTCTTTTTCTTGCCAGTAAGTGAAGGCAAAAACGACTCTGGTCTTTGAATAACGAGCATCCCAGACCGTGGCGGTTCGAGCTGATCGGGTCTATGACCAGCCTTTCCTAAATTGATGGCAAAGTGTGTTAACTGGCCTGATATATTTCCTTGATGCCAGCCGGCGACCATAAAGGGCGAGCAGTTTCGATTCCTTTACAATCAAAAGCGATCGAATGGTTTTTTCTCTTTCCTATTAGGCCTGCGTACTTGATTTATAATCAGCCAAAATTTCGAAGAAAATCATGTTTTGGCTAAATATAGAATTTCATAATCAGTCAAGGGTGCAAGAAAAATTGTTTTTTGGCTAAATACAAGGTTCAATACATTAGCGGTATGGCACTGATCGAATTCAGGAAGGAGGGGCTCTACGTACCAACAGCTGATGTGTTCATTGATCCGTGGCGTAGGGTCAAAAAGGCCTTCATTACGCATGGACATTCAGATCACTCCCGCTGGGGTCATCAAGCCTATCTTTGTACCCACGCCAGTAAGCCGATTATCAGGCATAGATTGGGAAATGTCAACCTAAGTAGCGTCGAATATGGTGAGGAAGTGCGGGTTAACGGCGTCACTTTCTCATTTCATCCCGCCGGTCACATTGTAGGTTCGGCTCAGATCCGTGTGGAACACCAAGGTGAGATTTGGGTGGTATCGGGTGATTATAAGGTAGAAGATGATGGTATCAGCGGCACTTTCGAGCCCATTCAATGTCATTCTTTTATTACCGAGTGCACCTTTGGTTTGCCCATCTATTCATGGATAGCACAAGAAGAGGTGTTTAAGCAAATAAATCAGTGGTGGAGTGAAAATCGAGCCAATAAGATCACGACCATCTTGACGGGTTATTCACTCGGAAAGGCACAACGATTACTGGCCGGCCTTGATACCTCGATCGGGCCCATTTATACCCATGGTGCTGTCGAACAGCTCACGCAGGTGATTCGACAAACTGGTATTGATCTACCAGAGACCACCTACCTTGATGATCAGGTAAAGAGTACGGACCTGGTCGGAGCCATCGTTGTCGCACCACCTGGGGCTACCGGTACTCCTTGGATGAAGCGTTTTAAACACGTATCGATCGGTGGTGCTTCTGGCTGGATGCAATTGCGTGGAGCCCGACGTCGGGGTGGTGCTGATCGCGGCTTCGTTTTATCAGATCACGCAGATTGGGAAGGCCTAAATCAAACCATTTCTGCTACCGGTGCTGAGACCATCTTCGCCACCCATGGATATACCGAGGTATTCAAGCGATGGCTCCTATCCCAAGGCTATGATGCACACGTTGTCAAAACCGCATATGAAGGCGAGCGCGAAGCATCAGATCATGATCCACAAGAAACTACGACCGAAGAATGAAGCGATTTGCGGCCTTATTCGAAGCATTGGATCAAACCACCAAGATTAATGCGAAAGTGGCAGCCCTTGAAACGTATTTTAAAGAAGCACCTGACAACGACAAACTATGGACCATTGCTTTACTGTCTCATCGACGCCCTCGACGTACCGTAAGCACAACTCTTCTGCGAGCATGGGCCGCGGAACAAGCCGGCCTTCCCCTTTGGCTTTTTGAAGAATCTTACCACATCGTAGGAGATCTTGCCGAATCGATTGCTCTGGTTTTACCCAAGCCTACGATGAAGATTGACTCAACCCTATCCGAGTGGATTCGATTAATTCAAAACCTGAGGGATGCGAGCGATGAGGACAAGAAATTGGCGATTGTCGAAGCCTGGCAAGGGCTTACCCACCGCGAGCGATTTGTTTTTAATAAACTGATCACCGGAGGATGGCGTATTGGCATTTCCCAAAAATTAATGACGAGAGCCCTATCCAAAGCTACTGGTATAGAAGAAAACAAGCTGGCTCACCGGTTGATGGGTAACTGGACACCGGACACAACGACCTTTGCAAGGTTAATGTTTGAAGAAAATATCGCTGATAATTTATCGAAACCCTACCCCTTTTATTTGGCCTATGCCCTTGATGTGGAACCAACGGAGTTGGGAGATCCCTTTGAGTGGCAGGCCGAACGCAAGTGGGATGGTATCCGGGGGCAACTGATCAAACGCGGAGGAGAGATCTTCGTTTGGTCCAGGGGTGAAGAATTGGTCACCGATCGATTTCCGGAATATCAGTTGTTGCAGGATCTTCTGCCAGATGGGACGGTGATGGATGGAGAGATCCTCACCTTTAAAGAAGGGAAGATATTACCGTTTCAAAATCTGCAGACCCGGATAGGTCGTAAAAAGCTATCAAAAAACATCTTGCAAAATGCACCCGTAATTCTAAGGGTTTATGACCTGATGGAATTTGGTGGGACAGACATTCGCGATAAACCACTTACCACACGTAGAGCCCTCTTAGAGCAAATAGTGACCGAAGTCAATCGACCAGATGTGTTACAAATATCTGAGGTTGTGTCATTTGATTCGTGGCAAGTCTTAGATGATATACGCCTGGATGCACGTGCCCATCAATGCGAAGGTATTATGTTAAAAAGAAAAAATTCCGTCTATAAGAGCGGTCGTAAGAAGGGCGATTGGTGGAAATGGAAGATCGATCCCCTCACCATCGATGCCGTCATGTTGTACGCCCAACAGGGTCATGGTCGTCGGGCGAATTTATTTACCGACTACACCTTTGCTGTTTGGGATGGTGATGCCCTGGTGCCCTTTGCCAAAGCGTATTCCGGTCTGACCGACCAAGAATTTGAAGAGATCACTCGGTTTGTTCGTAAAAACACGATCGACCGTTTTGGTCCGGTACGTGCTGTTACCCCCTCCTTGGTTTTTGAAGTGGCCTTTGAAGGTCTGCAGAAAAGTACTCGGCACAAATCGGGAGTGTCGCTGCGCTTTCCACGAATGCATCGGTGGCGAAAAGATAAGCATCCCAAGGAGGCTAATACTTTGGCAGATCTGAAGGCTATGTTGGCCTTATATGGATGAACGGGTCGTCATGGCCCTGCCCATGGGAGCGGGATGCCAAAGATAGAAGGAGGGCGCTAATTTTTATGGGATATACCCAAGGCCCTTCCGGAAATATATAGTTTAGGTCATCGCAATCCACAGGGTCTGGCTTTGCAACCTACGACTGGTTTATTATGGGAGCACGAACATGGTCCTCAAGGAGGAGATGAGATTAACATTATTTATGCCGGGGTGAATTATGGATGGCCCATTACCACCTTTGGAGAAGAATAGGTGGGGGAATCATTGGTGATGGTCTTACTAAGGCCCCCGGCATGCGTTCGCCCCAATATTATTATACACCGTCCATTGCACCCAGTGACATGATTTTCTATTCGGGAAAACTCTTCGAGGTATGGAAAGGAAATATTTTCATCGGAGCGATGGCCAAAAAACATCTCAACCGTGTGGATGTAAGTGGCAGCAGAGTCGTTGAGGAAGAGCGATTGCGTCCACCTCCCTAAGTGTTCCTTGGCTAATTAGTCTTCAGCCAGCCAGGCGATGTAAAAAGAGTGCAATTGTTTTGACCCGATCGCTTAAAATGCACTGCCACGGAAACCGCCGGTTGTAGTTCCGAATAAAGATTTTATTTGCAATCAACCTAATGACCTACAGTGATGCTGAGTATTTGAATGGCAACGGAAAATGATGCTAAAAGATCATTATTAATTGTGGCGCAAATGGATTTCCATGGCTATCAAACAGTGTCAATAAATAATATTTTTCGGACAAGGCTGTTGGAAGACGGATCCTATCACCAATCAAGGAGCCTTCTTTAATTAATTGTCCCATCACATTGTGCAGTTGATATGAGATGATTCGACCATTGAGATTGTCGACCTGAATGTAATCTCTAGCTGGATTTGGGTAGCCTTTGATTACTTCCAAACTATTGTGTGTGGCCGAAGTGGTAGGAGAAGAGTAAAAATACCACCTTATCCAATCGGGCACTTGAAACGGCCCCTGGTAAACAATATTTTTTACAGTATGTAAAAGCGTATCTGATCCTGGTCCATTGGTACCGCTAAAATATCTGTGTTCGAGTCGGGAGGTTGGTTTGAGTACACCACTGATAAAATCCTGAAATAATATTTTGCTGGTATCAAGTAGACCCTGCGAATTTTTAGTACGAATAATTCGGAGCGAGGCATCCCATTGTTGCAGATTGGAGACCCATAATTCAAATTGGGCAAAGACCTGGAAACCCTCCTGGTCATATCCAAAAGTATCTCTTGATCGGCGAAGAAAAGCCAAGCTATCTGAACTGTATTCATATCGGCGGTGCACCAGCAAGTTGCCGGCATCATCATAGGTCCGATCAGAAAATGCAGTGGGGATATAAATGTGAAGTAAAGGAATAAATAGATACTGTGTGTCGCTGGTAATTGCTCCCTCAGCATTATTTATAATGGCTAGAGAATCCTGTCTGACCCACTCACCACCCATCCAGGAACTTGCCACCTGATGCATCAAGGTATCGTGAGCCATGACTTCTTCGAGCTTACGGTCATTGAGCCAGCGACCATCGATCCAAGACTGATTGATGGTAATTAAGATGTTGTCGGTCCTAGTTCGAATGGTCCGCTCAGCTGGGTGAAAAGCATTATCTACAAAGGTCAAATGTGTAAGGGTGTCAATGAATCCATCGCGATACGAAGTCAGGATGCGTGAATCATTAAGCCATTGATTACTACTCCGGGTTCGAATTTGCACCTGCTCATCGACTACGCGATTCAATGGGTCGTATTTAAAGATGACTTTGCGAGAAGCTACTGAATCACCGCTGAGGTAATCGTAGCGAATGGTTGAATCCAGGGATATCGGAGTTTGTGAAAAACCCGAGTATCCAAAGAACAAGAAGATCAATCCCAATGCGATTGTGGGTACACCTTTCCACCCACTGCCACCTTTGGGTTTCCGCATTTTTCTAACTTTTGTCACATTGCAATTTCATAATTTCCTAACTTATAGAAAATATCTCATCACGTTATGAAAGACCGAAGATCCTTTCTCAAAAACGTCACCGCACTGACGTCTGCACTTATGTTGCCAAAAATTGATCTGAGTGGCAAAGCGATTAACACCCGTGACAAATGGGGGGAACTATTGCCGCAGCGTTCTTTTGGACGTACCGGTCTTTCTGTGACCATGCTGGGGGTGGGTGGAGCACATATCGGACGATCGACCGAGAAAGTAGCTCAGGAAATCATTGAAAAAGCCATGGAAGTAGGGGTGAGATTTTTTGATAACGCTGAGAGTTATCAGTCTGGCCGAGCGGAAAAGTACTACGGTAAGTATTTAGTGCCCAAGTACCGAGATGAGGCTTTCATTATGACGAAGAGCACTGGAAAAACGCGTGAAATTGCCCAAGAGCATCTTGAAGGGTCACTGCGCAGAATGAAATGCGACTACATCGACTTGTGGCAGATCCACTCCATCAGAAGTCCGCAAGATGTAGACGATCGGATCACCAATGGTGTATTGGATTTAGCTTTAGAAGCAAAGGCCTCGGGCAAAGTGAAACATATTGGTTTTACTGGTCACAACACCTTTACAGCGCACCAGCGGATGTTGGAAAGGACCGATGAACTGGAAACTTGTCAAATGCCGATCAATATGTTTGATCCCAATTACAAGAGCTTTATCAAGAACGTTTTACCCACCTTGGTGGAGCGTAATTTCGGTGTCATTGCGATGAAGACCTTATCAAATGGTGGCTTCTTTGGTGGCACGTCTCACTTTAAACATGGCGATGAGCCGAAGATTATTCCAAAGTTTGCGACGGTTCAGGAGGCCCTTCATTTTGTCTGGTCTCTACCCGTATCTGTTCTAGTCACAGGAGCGGAATCAGCCGAGATGCTTCAAGAAAAAGTAGATCTTGCCAAGTCATTTGTGAAGATTGAAGAGAGCGAGCGAGACGAATTAATTGCCCGCGTGAAAGAGATGGATGGGAGTAAAATCGAGTACTACAAAGATTGAGACGCCACTCTTGCCAGTGCCATGTTTAGATGGTTGGCTTCTTTAATATGGTTCAGATACCGGGATGGTGGTAGACCAAGGCCATCGGACACAGTTTTTAACCTCTGGGAATAGTACCAAATCACCATTTCCCTTACCGACTAAGGTTGTGACCTTATTACTTGCCAAGTGTGATTTCGCAAAAGCCAAGGTTTTTCCCGATACGGACACATCATCGACCAGAAGAATTGAACCTGTAAAAGCCAGCGCGCGAGGACTGCCAGACAGGAGCCTTGGCGCATCATACCGTGGAATATTTGAATCGTCGCGATAGTTGATCGATACGATTTCCAGGTCACAGCGTAGTTGATGCGCGGTGAGGCAGGCTAGGGTTGTACCACCACGACTGATCCCAATCACCAGGTCAACTTCGGGTAGCTGGGTACTTAGCAGGCGATCGCTGATCTCTTGGAAACTTAAGAGCGGTTTTTCCATATCCACACTACCACTACATTAAGCAGGGCCAGCAAAGCGATTCCAGGCACCGCATTTTGAATCGATGTTACCCAGAAATCCCACGGAGGCTGTTGGAAAGGTAGATAGGGAGCAAATTGTGCCGACACAAATTTAATCATCAAGTAACCCAATGGGGCTGCGATCCATCGCAGGTATTGATTTCGATACAGCATTAAGACCGCGATTGAAAAGAGCGCCACCTCTCCCGCCAGCATTAAGACAATGCTGATGGCTGGTTGACCGGTGATGAGAAAGTTAAGGAAGGGTGCCAAAATACCGGCTACAAAACCCAGCTTAAATCTGCCCAATAGCACCGCCACCAATGGTATGTAAAACAGAGGAATCCAAATAGCACCCAGTGGAACGGAGCTTTCAAAGGGTATCAGATGCACTAAAAACGGCACGGCGGCGGCAGCAGCCACAATACCAAGGCTAAGGGGTAGCGTCAATGGTTGCTGATAAGCGATTGTGTTGGATTGTTGTTTCATACTATTAAAATAAGGATGTTTTGGGAGATTTAAAAGCACCAAAGGATCCGAAGCGTCCACCAGGGAGCACAATATCCTCTTTTTTTCGATGATCACCAGGGTGCAGTGCTGAGAGCTAAGTGGTTCCAGACCATCTAGGGATCGCAAGGTGCGATGGATATGGAGAGTTGCGCACCCAACTCTACCACAAATTCTTCCAGAAGGATTACTTCTTGGGCAGCTATAAAAGCTAGGTCCTCGAGATTCAAACTGGTGATCACACCTTGGGCGGTTAGGGATACCGCAGCATGAAAAACCGATTGATGAGGATCTGTGGCCAGTATGGCTGGGGTGATTGAGATCTGATCGGTACAAGGATCAAATCCACATTTGATGGGGTCGTCTTCAATGGTCAGATTGACGGTGATGACCGAATCACATCCGGCACGGTTTGGCACGGTGTCCATGTAAGCGCCATTGGTTTTCCAAACGTGAAGGCCGCTGGGTGAGATTAAGCTGTCGCACACCGAGGTATCGATGGTGGCGGTGGTGGCTAGAAAATTGCAGTCACACAAATCACCGACACCATTCATGTCGTCGTCATTTTGATCTGGGTTAGGTGTATTGGGGCAATTGTCTTCGTCATCAAAAACACCATCTCCATCCGTATCTGGCCGATACACCGTAAAATCGTCAAAACTAAAGCCATTACCTTCCTCCTATGAGATTTTGAATACCTGGCCTGAATTGATCAAAAAACTATCGATGGGAAGCGTTCCGGTACTCCCAATGCCGAGCATCGACTGATCAGGCAATTTTAGCGATCCCGAGTCCGCGGCACTAAAACTGCTTACCGACACGGACAGTAAGATCACCTCCACATCAAAACTTATGCTCACCATTTCCTGCAAAACTGCGCCGTCTAACTTATCCGTTACATCGCCAGGGGCCGCAGCGTTGACGCCAAATCCTGAGGTCGTTTGATTTAGTACGCCATCGTTGGCCGATAATGTTGCCGAAATGCCATTTAGGGTCAGCGTCATGGTACTCCCTTCTAAATCAGGGATGGCTCCTTCGCTATAAATGGGATCGGCGGTGCGGAGATCGAAGAAGGTATTTTGAGCATGACCTAGATTTACAAACACCATCACGATCATCTAACACCTGATGCAAAGCATCACTTTGTTTCCAATTTCTGGTTGCAGCCCCATCATGAAAATAGCATGTGATAGTAAGATGCAAATATTATGACGATGGTGAGGGGTGGCTAAGGGAGACAGAGGTGAGGGTATCAAACTGCGATGGTCATCGGAACATAACCGCAACGCTGCCAACCAAGAATTTACATGTCCAAGTTCTCCAGAGCAAAATGGTCATTTGAAGCATCCAAAATTATATGGCATGCTATGTGATCGAATTGAATTGGAAGAGGATTAATTGCAAACGATGGTAAGATTGATTAAATTTTACAATACGGATCGCATTCATTCAGGTTAGACTATGAGCGTCTGCTGTGGGTGCGCCGATATGCTTTGATTAATGAACTATGAGAATTTTCGTCAAATTTATAGGGGTTAAAACACTCATTCAAAACTAAATGATCTGCAATGACCAGAATCCTGTCATTAATAATTGCATTATTTGTTCCATATCAGGCCTACTGTCAGGAAGAACAATTGATCTTTGGCCAGAGCGTGACCCACCCATTTCAGTGGATGGAAGACATTACTTCTGATAAAGTAAAGCAATGGCTTGAATCACAAAAAAGCCAACAGGCTGAGTATTTTAAGAAATCAGATTTCAAGAAACTGAATTCAGTACTATATGTGCCAAGAAGGGAACATCAACTGGAAACAAATCGGTACAGATTTGAGTTGATTACTCTGGCTGCTACTCCTCCCAAACTAGTCGTAAAGGAATTTATTGATGGAGAAAATGTTGTCAGGACATTGATCAGATGCAAGGACTTTAAGTTAAATGAAAATGATTTTCCGTCCATCGAGTATTATCGAGTCACAGATAGTGAATATTTCCTGATAGCGGCTATATCACATTCAGGTAGTGACTGGCTAGAACTACTGGTGTATGACCTTGAAAAAAGGGTGTTGCTAGAAACGCTGAAAGGTATCGTAGACCCTCGTATTGTTTTTCATTATAACGGATTTTACTACGAGCGATATGATGAACCCACCGATATAAAATCCACTAGGACTCATCAGAGAATAACATTTCATGAAATCGGGACGCCTCAAGAAAATGATCGAGATATTTTCGTCAATGCGGACCCTACATCCATCAGATATTTTCAATTTCAACGCATCCCGGATTCTAAGTTTATTTATGTTTTTCATCCCACCATGATAAATGGCTCGTGGAAGGAGGCCATCACGAAAATAGAACTCGGAAAATTTATCACCAGACAGCCCTTCTTCATCTACAGTAGTCCACATCGCATCACTTTCGATCTAATTATGCAGGAGGAAGATACCGTGATGATGAGAACTGATCTGCGAAATTCGAACTTTGAAGTGATAAAAATCAGGTTCTTCGCAAAGATGAGTACCTAAGATGGTAAAATTATAGCTTTGGAAGAAAGCTATGTCAAAAAGCCTATTGTACCATGGATTTGGATTAAAGGGAGTCGAGTATTTGAAGACTGAATATCGTGAGGGCTCGATCTATTTCCATATTGAAACCGAATCAAAGCATTTACAATGTAGTGCATGTAAGAGCAAGGAGGTTATAAAAAAGGGAAAGAAGGAACGTACATTTCGAACTGTATCAATTGGATTCAAGCCGGTATTCATGGTGGCGCACATACACCGGTTAGAATGTAAGTCATGTGGGTTAATACGTCAAGAAGAGATAAAATATGCTGATAAAAAAAAACTTACACCCATCGATTGAGGAGATTTGTACTGGGGATGCTGGACAGTATGACTATTAGTGAATTATCGAAAATCAGTGGTCTTCACTGGCACACGATCAAAGAAATTGAAAAGCAATATTTGGTCAAAAAATATAAGCATATACCAATGAAAGATGTAAGGTATTTGGCTATTGATGAATTCTCAGTACGGAAGGGACATAAGTATATGACAGTGGTGATGAACTGGCAAACGGGACAAGTATTATATGTTGGATTAGGCAGAGCAAGCGAAGTTCTGACTGTCTTCTGGAAAAAGATAAGTCGTTGGAAATCAAAGATACGAGCTGTGGCAATGGATATGTGGCCGGCTTACATTAAGTCGGTTAGAGATCACCTACCAAAAGCAGAAATTGTATACGATTGGTTTCATGTTGTCAAGATGATCAACCAAAGAATTGACCAGCTTAGGCGAAGAGTATACCGAGATGAATTGACTCAGCAACAACGTCGAGTGTTAAAGGGTACCCGATGGATTCTATTAAAAAGAGGTTATAATTTAAATGTTAATCGAAACGAGCACCAAAGACTGCAAGAGGCCTTAGCTTTGAACAAGCCCTTAGCAACCGCTTACTATCTAAAAGAAGATCTTGCTCAATTATGGCATTGTCCCGATAAGACTTCTGCAATGGACTTTGTGGAAGACTGGTGTCAGAGAGCTCGAGCCAGTGGAGTTTCAATTCTTACTAAAATGGCCAATACGATTGCCCGAGCCAAAACTGGCCTTCTAGCCTGGTATGATCATCCCATTTCTACAGGCCCACTTGAAGGCCTAAATAACAAAATCAAAGTGCTCAAAAGAAAAGCCTATGGTTATCGGGACTTAGATTATTTTAAACTCAAAATCTTAGATCTCCATGAAACTAGGTATCCATTATTGCGATGAACCAAAAATCAATACCAAACAAATCAATAAATACACTTCCTTCATACCACCGAGTGATCTTGTGCTTGAGGAAGTGACATGCCTAAGTGATAAGTACCTTGGTCTCGAATATCTATCCAATGGCCGGTATATGGGAGTAATTGTAGACGCATTCGGGCAAGTGAAAAAGAGAATTCAAACTCAGGAAGGATCTAGTATAACCTTTCAAAGATATGCTGATGAAAAGGCTTTTTGTTATCATCAGCATTATTTGACCGATTACAACTTGGAGGTGATCAATTTGAAAGATTTGACCTCAGACTACCAAAAAAGAACCTATCGGAAGGGTTTCCTGATTAATCACAATCTTTTGGTTACCACCTACCTTAATCGAGATGGCCAAGATGTGCCAATCACTATTATTTACAATAAAAATAAATTCGATAGACATGGTGATCAGCCAGCCATGATCAAGGTTTACGGAGGTTACGGACTCACCGGTGAACCCTCTTTTAACTGGGAAAATTATCTTTTTGTCAAAAATGGAGGGGTGCTTGCATTTCCCGGTGTGCGGGGAAGTGGGGCCAAAGGTGCCGCTTGGGGCTTGGCTGGCAGAGGCTTGAACAAACAGAATACCATAGATGACGTTATTGCTGCAGCCGAATTCCTCATTTTGCAGGGGTTTGTTAAGAAAGAACAATTGTTTTTACAAGGTGGATCTCATGGCGGATTTGTGGTGGCGGCAGCAGCAATTCAAAGACCTGATTTATTCAGAGGAGTCATTGTAACTGCTGGTGTCTTTGATCTAGTGACATCTTCTCAGCAGGCAGTAGGCTATGCTCAGTTAAACCGTGAAGAATACGGAGACCCCTTAGACTCATTAGGATTTTTAAACAGACTGAGGTTATCGCCTATGCATAATCTAAAAGAGGGCGTGAAATATCCATCATTCTTGATCTTAGCCGGCTCGAATGACACCAGAGTTCCTCCTTCTCAGTCCTACCGCTTCATGGCTGCACTTAAGGAACGTTCGGCCAATCCTGCTAATTTTTTACATGTAACAAATGGAGGGCACAACATTGCTCAATTTCCGAAAGAAGAAATCGAAATCACATCCTTAAAATTTAAATTCCTTTGGTTACACACGGGATTGAAATTTTGGAAGAACTGATTGCCTAGCTGGGTCACTTTGTCCTACTTTTATATTTTGGTGAGTATCATTTGTACAACCACCTACTAACCACTGGTCACATTGGCTTATAATATTAGGGCAGTGGAAGCAGTGTAGAGCAGTGGCAGGTAATTTGTGTCATATCAAGTTCGGTTGTTCTTTAATCAATAGTGGTGCAGTAGGCAAGAATTTATACGGATAAATACTGCAGAACAAAATGGTTTTATTGAAGAATAGATTTCAATCTGGGATCAGCATAATGTTGTGTGAGGGAGAAATCAAAAAGTGTAAGATCTCTGTAGGAGTACGTAGGGATACAAGTCATCTATGTTATCTAATATGGTGCTAGTATGTATTGCAGGTGACGCTTTGATCAAGCTAATTTGCCATGAAAAGCTCAGTAAGGATGCAGTTATAAACGGCGGACAAAATTAATTTTCAACGTAAGTAATTTGACCGCAAGTAAGTATCGTACAACTTTCGTAGTGCAAACCACTTCTTATCCGATATAAATTAGTAAACCACCATGGATAGCTTTTCTAGCATCTGAAAACTAAACAATGATGATAATAAAATGAACGCTGGTGTTGGTCGCTTAATTTGTCTTCCATATTTATGGTTAATATCATCACTGCTATTTCTGTTGCCAGGTGGGGTGCAATCGCAGGATTGGCAAGTGGAGTTGGATTCGATCCTAAGGGTTTTATCTGACCATGGCCTATTCAATGGTCAAATTGTGTTAAGTGCCAATGGTGACATTCAATTTGAGGGCGCTTATGGGAAGTTTCAGAATAAAGGCATAACCAGTAACACATCCCTGCCAATCGCTTCAATCGAAAAAACCATCACTGCTGCTGCCCTCATCTTACTTGAACAAAAGGGCAGCATTCAATTCAACGATTTGATTTCTGCATATCTGCCGGACATTCCATATGAAAAGGTTACGATCAGACACTTGTTAAATCAAACTAGTGGGATCCCCAACTTTCTGTCCACTGCCATTGAATTGGTGATACATCTCTGCTCATGTTTGCCGAGGATATCATGAAACTCGTGTCAAAAATGAAACCCAAGGAAGGAATTCCTGGCCAAGCATTTCATTATAACAATTCAAATTATCTGCTATGCCGCGAGATTATTAAAAGGGTGTCAGATACCTCGTACTCTGATTTTTTGAAAGAGGAGATATTTGATCCTCTTGAAATGCCATCAACATATGTTGTAAATAAAATAATTGCCGAAGAAGAAATTAATGTGGATAATTTTTACCAACCTGGAGGTGAGATCTATGCCAGCGCCAAAGATCTCTACAAATTCTCTGTGGCTTACAATAATCATGAGATCATCAATTCGACAAATAGGTCAACTGCGTTTTCGCGCCCGTCCTTACTTGATGGTACTCGAAGTAATTACGGATTTGGATGGTATATTCAAGAAGACGGAGACCATAAATCCGTCGGTCATTGGGGTGGTGGAGAGTCTGTGAAATCATTCCTAGAACTATACTTGTCTGAGAATAGATCTCTCTGCATTCTATCGGTTGATTGCACGCTTTATGTGGACAAGATCCATTCAATGATTCGAAATATTTGGAATGGCATACCGTACGAAATCCCAAAGAAATTTACCCGCCACTCCCTTGATGCCTCCGTATTACAGTCTTACCCAGGTAGCTATCTACTACCGCAGATGGGGCTTATTCATGTGAGCAGCGATGATGGAAGATTGTATTTGAGACCGGATCCGGTGCCAGGTAAGGAAGAACTGGTGCCGATGTCAGATTCTACCTTTACCTTTGCGAATCAGGATCTGAGATGGCAATTCTATTGGAAAGACGGCGAAATCATTGGCCTCGGGCTCCAAGGCAAGCCTGAAAGTATGGGCCCCAAACAAAAAAATTGATTGCCAAAAAACCATATTCTTTCTCATTGCCTGGCAGATAAACTAAAAATTCTTTGATAATCAATCATTTGTGAGCGCAAGGCCCACGCTACCTTCACTTCGTTACGGCAGACAAGTAGGACTCCCCGTAGTCTCACTATGTTCGCACGGGATAAACTTCTCGTCCCATGGTCCTACTATGTCAAAAGGCCGGGACCAGCCCGACCTTTTTTTCTTGTAGACCCACTAGGACTCGAACCTAGAACGACAGGACCAAAACCTGCTGTGTTGCCAATTACACCATGGGTCTATCCAAGCTTAATAAGCGGATGCAAAAATAAGACATTTTTACTTGGGGAAGATCAAAATCCCAACAAATGTTGCCTCCACAGGTTCATACGCTAATCGGACACCAATTGGTAGATGTCTTCCAGATTTCGTCCTCTTCCATCTAGATCGAGGCCGTAGCCCACGACAAACGCATCGGGAATTTCAAAACCCACATAGGGCGTGTCCATTTCGTATTCCATACAGTCGGGCTTGAGCAAAAGAGTTGCCACATTAACAGAGGCAGGGCCATCGGCACCAAGGGCATTAAACATGCTTTGAATGGTTTTGCCCGTATCGACAATGTCTTCGATAATCACAATATGGCGATCCTTAACGGGGGTCTGCATGCCAATGATTTTTTTCACGATTCCTGTGGAATCAGTTCCCGCATAGGAGCTTAGCTTGACAAATTGTAACTCGCATTCGAAGTCACAAGCACGTACCAGGTCTGCCGCAAACATAAAGGCGCCATTGAGTACGATGATAAACAAGGGATCTTTGTCGTGGTAATCAACCGCGAGTTCTATACCCAACTCGTGGATGCGGGCCCGGATGGTATCTTTACTTAGATAGCGTTCGAATTTACGAGAACCAATGTGAACAAACTTTCCCCTACTTGTGTTCATGCGATGTGATTTTTGGTCATTCCTTCCTTGTGAGATGATTAAATTTTCAATTATCTTGCAGCTACAACCCCACCAAATATCGGCTTTTTCTCCAGCCAAATGAGTGCAATTGCCTTTTACATTTCATCTCCTTAAAGGGAAGTCCCCGGATAGTAATTTCAGGATCTTCCATGCACCAGATTTATTAACCATTTAAAAGTTATGAACATGAAATTCTCTTTGCTCTTACTGTCTTTCTGCTCGATGAGCATCTTAGCACAGGGTCAAACCATCGAGGAGTACCAAGCTCAGAAAGCTGAAAAAGAGGCGGCCCTGGCTACCTTGCAGGCAGAGATTGCAGACTTGAATGCCAAGATTGATGCCTTTCCAGGCTGGGACGTCGGGAGCTTCGGCACCTTGGGATTTAATCTGTCAAAATTTAATAATTGGTTCAAGGGGGCCAACCCCAATGCCGTATCGTCTTCCATTCGAGCTTCTTTGAATGCTTTTGCAAACTACGATGATGCCCAATACTTTTGGCGAAACAGCGGCGGCATCAATGTCGGCTGGCTCCGACTTGATACCGACGTCGAGGATGGTGATGATGCCGACTTTGAACAGGTCGCTGACATCTTTAAGATTTCATCACTCTTTGGCTATAAACTCTCAGAGAAACTTGCCTTGTCAGCATTGGGAGATTATAATACATCGATTTTGTCAAACTTCAATGATCCAGGTATCTTGGACCTGGGAGGAGGCTTCACCTGGACACCGGTTAAAAATATGGTGGTCGTGGTACATCCACTCAATTATCATTGGGTCTTCGGTGATGATCCTGCATTTAACAATGCCCTGGGAGCAAAAGTCATGGCGGATTACACCACCGAAATTACACCTGGCCTCACTTGGAAGACTAATTTCAGCACCTTCCTACCCTATGAATCAACCGAACCAACCCTAGCCGAATACACCTGGGTCAATTCATTTGGATTCAATCTGTGGAAAGGCATCGGTGTGGGACTTGAGTTTGGAGTTCGCAAAGCAGAAGTTGAATCTGCAGACGGTCAAAGTTACTTTGTGATGGGATTATCTTATGCCTTTTAGCCAGGTCGAGTTAGGCCGTAGCCATAATCAAGGTGAACGACAAGTTCGTGACCTGTTCATTTCTTGAGATCGAACCGATCAGCCCACGGGGATTTACTAAATTCGACATCAAACAAGTGTTGTGAATGTCAACTAAAAAATTATTCCTTCTGGATGGGAACGCACTCGTCTATCGGGCCCATTTTGCCTTCATTACCAGACCTCTGATCAATTCGAAGGGAATGAATACATCAGCCATCACTGGCTTTGTCAGGTCTTTGTGGGACATACTGAACAATCAGAAACCCACCCACATTGCGGTCTCCTTTGATGTCAGCAGCCACACTTTCAGAAATGAATGGTATCCAGAATACAAAGCCAATCGCGATGCCCAGCCAGAAGATATCACCATCGCATTTCCTTACATCAAGTCAATTGTCGAAGGATTCAACATTCCGATTGTCGAATTAGAGGGTTATGAAGCGGATGATCTGATTGGCACGTTGTCAAAACAAGCGGAGCAAGAAGGATTTACAGTGTATATGGTCACCCCAGATAAAGATTTTGCTCAATTGGTTTCCGACAACATCTACCTATACAAACCTTCACGCCAAGGGAATGGTGTCGATATTTGGGGTGTAGCAGAAGTATTGAAAAATTGGGGTGTCAACCGGGTAGATCAGGTGATTGACATGCTGGGCCTACAGGGAGATAGCGTTGACAATATTCCAGGTATTCCAGGGATCGGTCCGAAAACAGCATCTAAATTATTACAACAATATGATTCCATTGAAAATTTGATCGCCCATAGCAATGAATTAAAGGGCAAACAAAAAGAACGTGTGGAGGAGTTTGCAGAGCAGGGCCTGCTGTCCAAAAAATTGGCCACCATTGATGTGAATAGTCCGGTCAAATTTGATGAAAAAGATTACCGACTGAGCGAAATGAATCGCGATAAGCTGGGTGTAATATTTAAGGACCTCGAATTCCGCACATTGTCACAGAGTATCCTGGGTGAATCTCCATCCACTGGTGGACAGCAAGACCTGTTTGGCAATGCAGTTGGAGCGCCAAAGAATGAGCAAAAAGAAAAGCGTAAACCTCCTGCGATTGCAGATCGCAACATCAAAAATACGACGCATGATTATCAACTGATTGACACAAGAGAAAAAAGAGCTGCATTAATTGACGTGCTGGAAAAACAGAAAGAGATATGTTTTGATACAGAAACTACCGGCATCGATGCCAATGAAGCAAAAATTATTGGACTCTCATTTTCGAATGCCGCCGGCAAAGGATATTGGGTGCCAGTGCCAGACGATGAGGATGAAACGCGAGCCATTCTACACGAGTTCAAAACTCTATTTGAAAATGCGGACATTGCCAAAATTGGTCAAAATATTAAGTATGATGCCTTGATCTTGAAGTGGTATGACATCGATCTGGCAGGAGATTATCAGGATACCATGATTGCACATTATCTCCTAGAGCCAGAAATGAATCATTCGATGAATTATCTCGCAGAGACTTACCTCAACTATGAGCCCATGAAAATAGAATCGCTCATTGGTAAGCGAGGGATCAAACAACTCACGATGCGACAGGCTGATCCGGTCAAAGTTTGTGATTACGCAGCAGAAGATGCTGACATTACTTTTCAGTTGAAGGAGTACCTGTTTAAAGAATTGTCAGAAGCTTCACTCGATAAATTATATCATGACCTCGAGGAGCCACTCATCAAGGTCTTGGTAGATTTGGAGTATGCCGGTGTAAATTTGGACCAGGAATTTTTACATAAGTATAGTCAGGAAATTCAAGAAATTATCTTAGAAAAAGAAAGCAAAATTTATCAACAGGCAGGCACTCACTTTAACATTGGATCTCCAAAACAGGTGGGAGAAATATTGTTTGATAAACTCAAAATTCCTTATCGCTGGCGTCGCACCAAGACCGGGCAATACTCAACGGATGAAGACAAGATGAATGAACTGTCAGCAAAGCATGATATTGTAGCGGATATTATGCAACACCGCATGCACAGCAAGTTGCGATCTACGTATATTGACGCTCTCCCTTTAATGGTAAATCCAAAGACCGGTCGGATTCATAGTTCTTTTAACCAAGCCCTGGCTGCTACTGGAAGATTGAGTTCAAATAATCCCAATTTGCAAAATATTCCCATTCGCACTCCGGAGGGCAGGAAGATTCGAAAGGCCTTCATCCCAAGAGACGCGGATCACATTTTATTATCTGCAGATTATTCGCAGATTGAGCTGCGTCTCATTGCTGAAATTAGTGGGGATACAGTTATGCTGGAGGCCTTTCAGAAGAATCAAGATATCCATCGGGCTACGGCGGCAAAGGTCTACGACGTGCCTTATGAGGATGTCACCGATGATCAGCGCCGCAATGCAAAGACGGTCAACTTCAGCATAACCTACGGTGCAGGATCAACCAATTTGTCGAGACAACTAAATATTAAGCGGAGTGAGGCGAAGGAATTGATAACGCAGTATTTTAAACAGTATCAGGGTCTTAAACGCTATATGGAAAATACGGTTGAATTTGCCCGGACCAATGGCTATGTCGAGACCCTCTTGGGAAGGAGAAGGAAACTGCGTGATATTAATTCACGCAACGGAATGGCACGCAGTGGTGCCGAGCGAATTGCAATTAACACTCCGATTCAGGGCACCGCTGCCGATATGATAAAACTTGCTATGATTCATATCCATGGAGCCATGAAAACTCAGCAGTTGCAATCGAAGATGATTTTGCAGGTCCATGATGAGCTGGTTTTTGATATCTATAAACCTGAATTGGATGCGATGAAAAAATTAATTGAGGAGAAAATGAAGAATGCCCTTCCAGATCTCAAGGTACCGATCCTAGTCGGTATGGGAATGGGTAACAATTGGCTGGAGGCACATTGAAAAACTCAATTTCTAATGTCAGCTTTAAAGGACATAAAGCGTCAAAATTGGGAAGTTAGAGGAGAAAGGCTCTGCTCCGAAAATCTGCATTCAATCCCCATCGCTCGTCAAAGTGAATGATGGCACTAATCATAAAAGAAGACCGAGTATCCCATTGTATATTTCTGCATTCACAGAGATAATACGATGACCCGGCCTTCTTCCTGAAGTAGAGCCTTATCTATACAACATTAGTTTTTTTGTGTAGTCGCGGCTGGAGGCTGAAAAACGTACCATGACCAAACCAGGGTTAAACTGGCTAACTTCTATTGGGATTGCTCGCAATAAGTCGTCCGGCTGAATCCGAATGCGATATAATTGCTTTCCTCCTAAATCCGTCAAGGTTAGTTCTCCCGATTCAATGAAGTTTGGTAACGTTACCGTGACAATTGAATTAGCGGGATTGGGCGTCAACAACAAATCTACTAGTTCACCCACCTTTACATCGAGCATCGTTGAATAACGATAGGCGCCATCTTGATCAATCGACTTTATTCTGTAGAAATAATGGCCTGGTTGGCCTATGACATCAGGAAAACGATAGTTGATCGTACCTGATTTATTCTCTCGCAATGGAACAGGAACAATTCCAATCTGTACAAAATCACCAGGGTCCCTCCTTCTTTCGACTACAAAATGCAAGGCATTAATTTCATTGCTGGTTTTCCACTCAAGGAGATTAGTCTTTTCAAAGCGATTGATCACCACCTCAACCAACTCAAACGGAGATGCTCCCAGATCTACGATGCGATAGATGGCATTACTGCCGAGAGAGGCTGCGTAGACCCTGCCATCTTCATCTTTACCAAAGCTTGAAACAGAGGTTGGTGGATTCTCTAATTCCGAGATCCGGACATTACTTTCAGCGCCACTTACTTCGGTGGTAAGGGTCCACATTTGATCGTGTACGTATTCAGCAAACAAATAGGCACCTGGAAAAGACGGATAATGTGGACCTTCCAATACTTCACCTCCGGTGATAGATTGTCTACTTAGGTCATATTGGTGGATGGGATCAATGTACGTATTGCCCTCACAGTTGCCGGGGTCACAAGTGGGGCAGTCCGCATTTCCTTCTTTGCAGTCCCAGCCATAGTTTAGACCTGGGAGATGGTCTGCGGCAGAGACAAAATTCACTTCCTCCCAATTGTCCTGGCCCACATCACCGATCCACAGATCGCCCTCGTTTGAAAAACAAAAGCGCCACGGATTACGGAGACCCCAAGCCCATTGCTCATCCACAGTGTCCACAAATTCTGCTGTATACAATGAGGTCCCAAAGGGATTATCAGGGGGAATTCGATACGGGAGGGTATCGTCAAAATGGTTGACATCAATGCGTAAAATCTTACCGTGCGGAGAGGTTAAATCTTGGGCACGTTCCATGGGATCGTTTGCGCTGCCACCATCTCCAGTCGGTATGTACAAGTATCCATCGACGGGTGAAAAAGCCAGATCCCCTCCATTGTGATTACCATTCGGTTGGGTGAAACTCAGTACGGTTACACCCGAACTTGTGACGTTATTTGAACTGGGTGGATCTGCCTGATATCTCTCTACCACTGTCCGTTCCTCGCCAATGGTACTGGTATAGTTGATAAAGAAATACCCATTATTGGCATAATCAGGGTGGAATGCCAAACCTAGTAAACCTCTCTCTCCACCTGAGTTTCCCACCTTTGATTTAATGTCAAGGTAAATCCCTAATTCTTGTCCCGTTGCATCAAAGGCAATAATTTCACCGACCTTCTTAACCACAAAAACGCGCTTACTGCCATCTCCTGCATGGGTAATATCAACTGGACCCACTATGTTTGTGGCAAAGGGCTCAAAGGTCAGTTGACCCACACAAATGGTCACCGAAGCATATAAAAGAAGTGAGCCCAAGAAATATCTCATTCAATAAAGGTATACCAACAAAAAAAATTAGGAGCGTGGTCGCGGAGGGAATGCTAACTCTAAACTCTATTATCAACGCAGTGGAGACCGATAAATTGTACGGCATGTTCCCGATGCTTTTACCCAGACACGACGGCTGATGGCGTGAATTTGTTGAGAAGGACCCAACCGTGTGAAGACCTTGGGATACTTTCCTGGTAAGATGGATCCTGGCCAGCTGCACAACTTCAAGTGTGACGTTTTTTTATTTTTGCACCTTTTCAGAAAGTAGCCAGGATCATGAATTTACCGTACGAACACAACAACCAGTACAGCAAAAGGGTAGCTTACTTCTGCATGGAATATGGTATTGATCAAGCACTGAAGACCTTCTCGGGTGGCCTAGGATACCTGGCAGGCTCTCATATGCGCAGTGCCTACAACCTTAAGCAAAATCTGATAGGCATAGGTATACTTTGGAAGTATGGCTACTATGATCAGGAGAGAAAGCAAGATCAGTCGATGGATGTGCTTTTCTTGGGCAGGGATTACTCCTTTCTAGAAGACATTGGGATACAATTTGAGATTACAGTAGATAAACATCCGGTTCGGGTCAAAGTGTGGTATTTGGCGCCTGAGGTCTTCAAGACGGCTCCGATGTACCTACTCTCAACCGACCTGCCAGAAAACAATTATTTGGCCCAGACCATCTGCCACCGACTCTACGATTCAGAAACGGCGGCAAAGATCGCCCAATACATATTACTTGGTCAAGGCGGTGCTAAACTGTTGAAGATTCTGGATTATCAACCAGACGTAATCCATCTCAACGAGGCCCATGCGCTTCCTGCCATCTTTTATCAATATTATGAACATAGAAATCTCGACAAAATAAAACAGCAGTTTGTCTTCACGACCCATACTCCAGTTGAAGCAGGTAACGAAGTGCATGACATCTATTTTCTCAAAAAAATGGGTTTCTTTCACGACACCCCACTTTCGGAGATACGTGAGATCACTGGAGTGGAGGGTGATCATTTCAGCCTGACTCTTGCCGGTTTACGCTTGTCACACAAGGCAAACGGGGTGTCCAAATTGCATGGTGAAGTGGCTCGCCGAATGTGGCAGAAGTACGATGGAGTCTGTGCGATTGATCACATCACGAATGCGCAAGAAGCAAACTACTGGACGGATGCCGAAATGGAGCAGCACTGCAAGCATGGGTCACTTGATCAATTGTTGCAGCGCAAGAAGATGTTGAAGATGAAATTGTTTAAGGTCGTTGCGGATCAGACCGGTAAACAATTTGACCCAAATGTGTTGACGGTGGTCTGGGCACGTCGGTTTGCACCTTATAAGCGAGCAGATATGCTGACCTGGGATATGGATAGGTTTGAAAGGTTAATGGGCAATCGCGATCAGCCGATCCAGATCATTTGGGCAGGTAAACCGTATCCCATGGATTACGGTGCGATCAATACCTTTAATAAACTCGTAGCAATCACAAGAAGGTACCCTAATGCCACTGTTCTGATTCGGTATGAACTCGCGTTGTCTAAATTACTAAAACAGGGATCAGATATTTGGCTCAATACCCCAAGGGTTACCCGCGAAGCAAGTGGGACCAGTGGAATGACCGCCGCCATGAATGGGAGCATTAATTTCTCCACCCAGGATGGCTGGATACCAGAATTTGCCATTGATCAGGAAAATTGCTTTCTGATTCCTGTGGCAGACCTCAGCCAAGACATCCATGTCCAAGACCAACATGACTTACATCAGGCGTATCA
The DNA here is from genome assembly GCA_965223215.1 of Saprospiraceae bacterium. Classification (GTDB taxonomy): domain Bacteria; phylum Bacteroidota; class Bacteroidia; order Chitinophagales; family Saprospiraceae; genus JABDMH01. Next base: position 4,884,506 of record CBDCVZ010000010.1, read on the forward strand.
AATACTAGAGCATACGATCCTTCCGACTTACTACCACGATCCGGAAAAATGGGCTACCATGATGCTTCGTAGCATGAGTGACGTGACGCCTAAATTTCATTCGGACCGGATGGCACACGAGTACTATGAGAAATTGTATTAATCACTATTTTCGCTCGCATGCGATTTCCAGATCCCATTTCAATACAATCGGTTGCTGACGAGATCAATGCTGAGATTATTGGGAAGGAAGATCAGTGGGCACATGGGATTAACGAGATTCATAAAGTCCAACCTGGCGACATCACCTTTGTCGACATTGAGAAGTATTATCGAAAAAGCCTTCAGTCAGCCGCTTCCATTATCATTATTAATAAAGAAGTTGAATGCCCACCGGGTAAATCACTCTTACTAGTTGCCGATCCGTTTAAGGCCTACGAGTCGATCATTAGAAAGTACCGGCCGCTAGAACCAATATTACATCAGATAGATCCTTCGGCCGAGATAGACCCTACCGCCATCGTTGAACCCAACGTGATGATTGGTCGGCACGTAAGAATTGGTGCCCACAGTTACATTCAAGGTCATACTTATATCGGTAATTACACGACCATTGGTCGCCATGTGATTATTCAAGCAGGCACCATGATAGGCACTGATGCTTTCTACTTTAAAGAACGAGCAAGTCGCTATGAAAAATGGAGTAGTGCCGGGGAGGTGATTATCGAAGATGATGTATTTATAGGTGCTGCATGTACCATCAACAAAGGAGTCTCAGGAGCTACGGTGATTGGGCGGGGTTCGAAATTAGACTCTCAAGTACATATTGGACATGGCGTAGTACTGGGAGAAAACTGTCTCTTGGCTGGCCAAGTTGGAATCGGAGGTAAAACCGTGATTGGGAAGGGGGTTAAGATATATGGGCAGGCTGGCATCGCCAACAACCTAAAGATTGGTGACCATGCTCAGATCCTGGCCAAGACGGGTGTACTAAAAGACCTGGAAGGCGGTAAAAGCTACTTTGGGATGCCAGCAGAGGAGGCGCGACAGAAGTTTATGCAAATCGTGGCCGTTAAAAAACTACTCGACAAGTGAAGTCCGTCTCCATTGAGGTGTTTGGCAAAGTGCAGGGTGTCTGGTTTAGGGGTAGTACTGTGCGCAAGGCCAAGGGCCTGGGTATAACAGGATTTGTTTGCAATCAGTCTGATGGATCGGTGTATATGGAGGCACATGGCTCTGAAGAGGCCATTCGACAACTCTCGGCATGGTGTGCGGAGGGACCACCCCATGCTCGCGTGGACAAGATCACAATCAACGACATTGCCTTTGCATCAACAAATGAATTTGTGATTCGACGTTAAGAATCTCCTGAGCGACTTTTCTCCGATCAATTGATGGAATATTAGGAAATTCAATGATAGCAAGACTATCTTGCTTATACACCTTCATCATGTTTTATCTGCTTCAGTCATGAGTAAGCAAAAGAAAATCAGTTTTGTCAATCATCAAGGCCTGGAGTTGGCAGCCAGATTGGAATTTCCAGTGGATCAGCATCCGGTTGCCTTTGTCATTTTTGCTCATTGTTTTACCTGCAATAAGAACTTAGCTGCAGTACGTCATATAGCCAAAGCCTTAACCTCAAGTGGCCTGGCCGTATTGCGATTTGATTTTGCCGGACTAGGTGAGAGCGAGGGTACTTTTGTGACGTCAAACTTCTCCACAAACATCACCGACATTCTGGCGGCTGCCGAATATTTGAAGGAGGATTATCAACCGCCAACGCTTATCATCGGTCACTCCCTCGGTGGAGCTGCAGCCTTGGTCGCGGCTCGGCAGTTGCCTTCAGTCAAGGGAGTGGCAACCATTGGTGCTCCCGCTGATCCTACCCACGTCACTCACCTGTTGCGAGGAGCCATCACTGAAATCGAAAGGCAGGGCCAAGCAGAGGTACAGATTGGAGGTCGAACGTTTACCATTGCCAAACACTTTCTCGAAGATCTGCACAATCATGATTTACAGCAGGTGATTGGATCTTTGCGTAAGGCGCTCCTAATTTTACATGCACCCTTTGATCGAACCGTAGGAATTGATAATGCACGCATGATTTACCAAGCAGCCCGGCATCCAAAAAGTTTTATCTCTTTAGATGGTGCAGATCATATTCTTAGCGCCAAAGAAGATTCTCAATATGCCGGAGATGTCATAGCTACATGGGCTAAAAGGTATTTGACCCCTCAGGATGAAAAAAAGTTGCCATCAAATAGTCAAGTGGTGGCCAGTCTTTCATCGGGAGACAAGTTTTCGACCTACCTTAAGGCAGGAAGACATCGAATGATTGGAGACGAACCCGAATCTGTCGGGGGTGATAATTTTGGTCCCTCACCCTACGAATTTGTGGCAGCGGGACTGGCAGCCTGCACCGCCATGACCTTACATATGTATGCACGACGTAAGAAATGGGATCTGCAAGAGGTCATTGTACATGTTGATCATCAGAAAATTCATGCGAAAGACTGTGAGAATTGCACAGAGGATGAAAAGGCAAATTCAGATCAAAGAATGGACCAAATGACCCGCGAGTTGCAAATTCTTGGTAATCTAGACAGCACCCAGGTGAATCGCCTGTTAGAGATCGCCAATCGCTGCCCAGTGCATCGCACCTTGGAATCAAAATCGGACATTGTCACCAGAGTTCTGGTCTCCGATTAAGTTGTCATTTGAGATCAAACGATCTGGGTAAGCCCCCGACCCACAAGTGATCGCCGTGCTCAAAAAATCTAAAGGGAGGCTGACTTCACTTTGGACTAGTGATGGCTTAGTAAAGAGCCATATCGAATAGACGTCGATATTTTTTAGTGGCTGGATGATCATTACCAAGAAGCCGGAAAGCAGCAATGGCGGCACGTCTGGGAAGATCATCATAAGCACTTTTGTCAATTTTTACAGCTTCGATCAAGTCTTCGATGCCCGCAGCAAAATCACCACTTTGAAATTTCTTTTGGGCAGTGATTAAGTAGGTCGCGACCTCATTGGTCGCAGCATCTTCTAAGCTAATTAGTTCGGTATAGGCGTGTACATCCACGGCGATGTCATATCCCTCCTGCCCGATTTTAATATTGGCAATTAAGGCATTAGCTCTGGCTGGATCCTGAAAAACAATATGACGAGTCAAGGCCAATTTGGCCGGAAGGTGATCTGGGTGTGATGAGACAAATTCATCGAGCATGGCAATACTGGTGGCCGAATCTACAGATGCCAACTCCTTTTCCAACACCTGCCACTGTTCTTTTGCATCGGATGGCAAATGTTCCTCCAGCCATGCCAGAATCTGAGTTCGGGGTAATGCTCCGGCAAATTCTGCGATATTCTTACCCTTGAAAAACATCTTCACGTTAGGTATGCTCCGTATCCCATAGTTTGATGCAACTTCTTGGTTTTCTTCGGTATTGACCTTTACCAGTGTCCAAAGCGCTTGTTGTTCGTCGGCAATTTTTTCGATCACAGGACCAAGCACTCGACAAGGTGCGCACCAAGGGGCCCAAAAGTCGACGACGATGGGTTTTTCGAAGCTCGCCTCAATAACATCCTGATCAAAGTCAATCATTTGGTGGGAATTGTTCTTTTTTTAAAATAATAGCCATAAACGGCAGCGGCAATGAGGTAGCCCAGAAACTCACGGACCAATTCAATGTATGGAGTTTCGGCTTTCATTGAGCTAACAATTGAAGGCATGCCATCTTTCAGCCAGGCAATGAAATCAGGTGTAATGAGTGCTGCTCCAATCAGGCAACCAATTAATCCAGCGAGGGCCAACCATTTGAGGCTTCTGCCAAAAAAAGTGGCAAAGGCACAAAGTGCCACGCCTAAATAGACGACAACCCACAAATACGGATCCGGGTCATTAAGTTGCACGGCTGCAAAAGCAATAAATAATAAGGCAATAATTAAGTGTGTGTATTTCATAATACGATTCAGGTCTATGATAAATTCATTCCAATCGTTGATTTCTAATATTCAATTCGATAGCTCAAAATTGGAATTATTCCTAAATGGTTTTTAGTCAAAATGCTCTGATTAATTGGGTTGTAAAAATAATAGGCAATATTTTCTTGATTGGTCGCATTGAGAATGTCCAGTCCCAAAATACTGGTATATTTTTCCTTGGTGCGTTTATAGTGAATGCGAAAATCTATTTTAAAAAAGGCTGGCAATTGCTCGGTGAAGGCTAACTCTTCGTCATAAATTGTGGTTAACAGCGATTGTGATGCATTTATATTAATGGGCCCTTCCCAGAATCCACCACGATTATACACCCTGATATTCAGACCGATATTCTTAATCTTATTTTGTCTGTGCCAGGTGAATTCTTTACCACCCGTCAGATTAACGGCATATTTGGCATTGTACCTAGTGTTCCTCTCCACCCCGTCTAGCGCAGTATATTTTGAGTCAAATAAACTTGTGTTGAGTTGAAAATAGGTTTCATTTGCAAAATATTTTTCGTAACTCAAGTCTACACCCATATTTTCACCAGTACCTTCGCTGACCAGATCCTGAATATTCACATAATCGATGGCATTAATTGTGGAAAAACTGCGTTTACTTCCGTTTCCAACGGGCAGATTAAATAAATGTTGATAATATATTTCAGTCGAAATCTTCGAAGTGGTGGATAGCGCATGATCGAATCCAAGCACCAAATGATGGCTTCTGATGAAGTCTAAGTCACTGTTGTTGTTACCGTTTCCGTCGGTAATAAAAAATGCATTTTGAGAAGGTAATCGACTATGTAGACCATAGGAAAAACTGATCTTCGACTTATTAGAAAGCCATTGCCGTAAACCCAGGCGTGGTTCGATGGCGGATGCTTCGTTCAGAGTAAAATGGGAGGCTTGAAGCCCAGCAATTAAGGATAGTTTAGGCAGCAAGGTCCATTTAGAAGAGGCATAGGCCTGCAAGTGCCACCCTTCGTCACGTGCAGAAGAGGAAATTTCCAAAAAATCGCGCGCAAATAAATTATTGTACTTAATGCGATTTACCCTAACACCTACATCGATAAAGCTGCTCTTACCCACGGTAAAGCGATTGCGGCTATGCAGAGCCAGGCGACCTTCTTCGTTGAGGTCTCTCTCAAAGCTGCTGGTCTGTGCCTGAGATAAGATCAGGCTGGAAAGTCGCTTGTGTGAATTGCCACTGAATGCAACCGTAGTCTTCCATTGTCGGTGATGGACACTTACCCCCAACGCACCCATTTTACTTTCGAATAAGATGTTCTGCCGATCTTTGAATTCTTCCCACAGTGTCTCATCAGCAGTACCTTCAAATTCGGTTTTACTTGTGCCACCCATTCCAAAAATGGAAATGGACCCCCGATTTCCAAGGGGAAATTTTAGGTGGAAGGATAGATCCTGAAAATTGAATTGTTCATCGCCAAGATCCACACCCATCGCTGACAGTAATCCCAAAGTAGAGTAGCGGTAGTTGATCAAAAAGGAACCATCGCTATCTTCAGAGAAGGGTCCCTCTACAGCAGCATCAATGCCATTGAGACCGATTTGACCAGTAAAATGTAATTGATCGCGTGCACCTTGCCTAAGATGCATGTCCATGACTCCAGAGAGTGCGTTACCGTAAGTTGCTGGAAAAGCACTTTTGAGAAATGCGGTATTATCGATCATCTGTGCACTTAAGATGTTGACACCCCCACCACTTTGGGTTGGACGGTCATTGAGTGTGCCGGCATTACTGTTGTGATTGGGATTCACAATCTCTACATCTTCTAAATACCAGCCCAGGAAATTGGGTGAATTGCCACGAATCACCAAGTTATTTGCTTGATCATTGTCGTTGATCACTCCAGGAAAATGTGTCGCCAATCTTGCCGGGTCATAAAAAGTGCCAGGAAAACGAAATGTCTCCTCAACGGTGAGGGTGTGTATGCTGGTAAAAGACTGACTGGCTCGATCGCGCGAAGGTGCTTTGACGACAATCTCCTGGAGATCATGATCTGCTGGCACCATAGAAAAAGTCTGTTCTCGAGGCACCCCTGTATGGATGGCCACTTCGGCCACGGTTAAAGACTCATACCCCAACGACTGAATCGTCAACCGATAATTTCCTGCAGCCAAGCCTGCAAATTGAAATGAACCATTTTCAGCAGTGGTAACCGTCTGCGTCTTTCCGTCCATTTCTATCGACACCGAAGCACCCGAAATGGGATGTCCAACCAACGCATCAGTCAGTCGTCCTCCATAAGAAATGTTATCTATCTGACCAGATAGCAGATGGGGAATGAATAGAATTGAGAATATCCACCAAGCCTTCATGTATGCAAATTATCAAATTGCACTTAGAAAGACCAAAAACGATCAGTACGTCTGAATTTAATGAGGAATCCTTTAGCTCAGGCCCAGGATTTTACGATTTAAGTCTTCATCCGGACCACCTCCCGCAAAGTCGTCAAATGCCTTTTCCGTGACAGTGATCATGTGATCTTTAATAAACTGAGCTCCTTCACGTGCCCCCTGATCTCCGTCTTTGATACAACATTCCCACTCGAGAACCGCCCAACCATCATAGTCATACTGGGCCAGCTTGCTAAATATGGACCTAAAATCAACTTGACCATCACCCAGTGAGCGGAAACGACCAGCTCGATCTTTCCAATCCTGATAGCCACCATACACTCCGACACGACCAGATGGGTTGAACTCAGCATCCTTCACGTGAAACATCTTAATGAATTCGTGGTAGAGGTCGATGTATGCGAGGTAATCCAATTGTTGTAATACAAAATGACTGGGATCATATAATACATTTGCACGAGGATGATTTCCAGTAGCTTCTCGAAACATTTCAAAGGTAATACCATCATGCAGGTCTTCTCCCGGATGAATCTCATAGCATACATCAACACCTAACTCATCAAAGGCATTGAGTATGGGTATCCAGCGCTTGGCCAATTCCTTAAAAGCACTTTCAACCAGACCTTCTGGTCGCTGGGGCCATGGATAAACGGTGTGCCAGATCAACGAACCCGAAAAAGTGGCATGGACATCGATGCCCATATGACGGCTTGCCTGCGCTGCGTATTTCAACTGTTGAACAGCCCACTCAGTTCGAGCGGATGGGTTGTTTCGAACCTCCGGTGGAGCAAATCCATCAAACATTACATCGTATGCCGGATGTACCGCGACCAATTGACCTTGCAGATGGGAAGAAAGCTCGGTGATTTCTATTCCGCACGCCTTGGCTCGGCCCTTAAATTCATCACAATAGTCCTTACTCTCACCAGCTTGTTTCAAGTCAATGATTCTTCCGTCCCAAGTAGGGATTTGCACCCCTACATATCCAAAATCTGAAGCCCACTTACAAAGGTTTTCAAGACTGTTGTAAGGTGGCTCGTCGCCGGCAAATTGAGCTAGAAATACGGCGGGTCCTTTTATATTTTTCATTCTTTCAGATGTTTAATGGTTATTATTTTTTAATCCAGGCACCTAAAACAGTACCTGCTACTGTGGTCCAAATGATGGACTTGCCACCATCGATCCAGGAGAGTGCATAAGCCCGGTGTGAAAACAAATTGTCGATCATTCCCGTCAAAAACAGCAGGCCAAAACCTATGGCAAGCCCAGCAAGAAATCCATCTTTGGCAGATTGGATCTGCATCCTTTGCCACAACCAAGCCAGTAGGTAGCTACCTATCAACCCACTGATCAGTGCTGCAATATACATGCTGGTGCTTTCATGCTCATGGACAAACTCTTCCGAAAGACCATTCAGTTGCATCCACTGATCGGCAAAGATGCTGTACCAGATCACCGGTACCAACATACTCAAGACGGTGCAGACGACAACAGCTAGGTGGTTGATCTTTTGTTGCTCCATAGATTAATCAAAGCTGGTCCATTTTTGGTCTGACTTGGACGATTCTACCACTTTATAAATAAATTGCATGCCGCGAAGACCATCGGTCACCCTGGGAAAATCATCAAAAATAGGATCAACTTGCTCTCCGGCGATTCGAGCTTGCACACACTTGGCGAAGTTTCGATAAATATTTGCAAAAGCTTCTAAATAACCCTCTGGATGTCCTGAGGGAAGTCTAGTGTGTTGCTGGGCACTCTCAGATAGATTTCCTACCCCGGTTCTGATTACTTCTTTTGGCTTATCAAGCCATTTGACGATGAGGCTATTTGGCTCCTGCTGGTGCCATTCGATCCCCGCTTTGGTACCGTACACCCTGATGTTAATGTTGTTTTCTTCTCCCACCGATATTTGACTGGCATGCAGAATACCCTTAGCGCCATTGTCGAAATGCAATAAGATGTTTCCATCATCATCCAAGAGGCGACCGGGTACGAAAGTCGACAAATCAGCACAGAGCTCGCTAATCCTAAGCCCGGTAATGTATTCGGCAAGGTTTTCAGCATGTGTACCAATGTCACCCATGCTACCAGCAATTCCAGACTTAGATGGATCTGTTCGCCAGGCTGCCTGCTTCTGATCACTATCTTCAAGCTTGGTGCTCAACCAACCTTGCGGATATTCAACGACAACCTTGCGGATTTCACCGAGCTGGCCATCAGCAATCATTTGTTTGGCCTGTTTTACCAAAGGATAGCCCGTGTAATTGTGCGTTAAGGCGAAGATCATCCCCGTTTGCTCCACGACTTTGACTAGATCTTCGGCTTCGTCGAGATCAAAACAAAGTGGTTTATCACACACCACATGAAATCCGTTTTCCATGGCCATTTTTGCGGGTGGATAATGTACATGATTGGGCGTAACAATCGATACAAAATCCATTCGCTCATCTGCAGGTAGGGTCTTTTCTTTTTCAATCATTTCTTGATAACTACCGTAGACGCGATCTGCAGGAAGATACAGATCAGTACCAGAAGCCTTAGACTTTTCTGGATCACTACTGAAAGCTCCACAAACTAATTCGATCTGACCGTCAAGTGCAGCAGCCATGCGGTGCACTGCTCCAATAAAGGCACCGCGGCCACCACCAACCATGCCCATGCGTATTTTTCTACTCATAATTTTTAGACGTAATTAAATGCCAACAAAATGAATTGTAAAGTGGAGCTAGGTCATACACATTACAATCATGACGAATGTGTTTCAAGCCCCATTGCTTTATGCCTCCTAATGATAAGGATATTTTCAATATCTCTCTTGAAATACCGCAGCTGAAATATAGAAATGGATTATTTTTAGCAGCTTTCCAGAATTTGAATCTTAACCAAATTGATCTTATGAACATCACATTGGGCGACAACGAATATTTTCCCGGCATTGGTGCCATCAAGTATGAGGGTCCTGAATCAGACAATCCCCTCGCCTTAAAATACTATAACCCCGACCAACTGGTCGCAGGTAAGAGAATGGAAGACCATATGCGCTTTGCTGTCGCCTACTGGCATAGCTTCTGTAACGAGCTGAGCGATCCCTTTGGACCAGGTACACGGCCAATGCCGTGGAACAAATCAGCGGATCCTGTACAGAGGGCGAAAGACAAAATGGACGCTGCCTTTGAGTTTATTACCAAACTAGGTGTGCCATTCTATTGCTTTCATGACGTCGACCTGGTCGATGAAGGATCAAGCATACTTGAGACAGAGAAGTACTTACATGCCACCGTTGCCTATGCGAAAGAGAAGCAGGCAGCTTCTGGAGTGAAACTGTTGTGGGGTACAGCAAATTTGTTTTCGCATGCTCGATACATGAACGGCGGCGCAACCAACCCGGATTTTCAGGTGGTGAGCTATGCGGCGACACAAGTGAAAAATGCCATTGATGCCACCATCGAACTGGGTGGATCCAATTATGTTTTTTGGGGTGGTCGTGAGGGTTACATGTCGCTATTAAATACGGATATGAAGCGAGAACTGGCTCACATGGCGCGCTTTCTGCATATGGCCAAAGACTATGGGCGTAGGCATGGGTTTAAGGGCACCTTCTTGATCGAACCCAAGCCAATGGAACCCATGAAACATCAATACGATTTTGACGCTGCCACCGTTGTGGGATTTCTAAAAACAAATGGGCTGGATCAAGATTTTAAGTTAAATGTAGAAGTAAATCATGCGACTTTAGCCAACCATACTTTTCAACATGAGCTGCAAGTGGCTGCCGATGCTGATATGCTCGGAAGTATAGATGCCAATCGCGGGGATTATCAGAATGGGTGGGACACAGATCAGTTTCCCGTTAATTTGTATGAGCTCGCACAATCCATGCTGGTGATCCTTGAAGCCGGAGGCCTGGGCATGGGTGGCGTAAATTTCGATGCCAAATTACGTCGCAATTCTAGTGATAATGAAGATCTATTTCTGGCACACATTGGAGGCATGGATGTGTTTGCTCGGGCATTGCTGGTGGCCGATCGAATTTTGCAAAAATCTCCCTACACCTCATTGCGAAAAGAAAGGTACCATTCTTTCGATGGTGGCGCCGGCCAGCAGTTTGAAAATGGTGAGCTTACCTTAGAAGATTTGAGAAACCTTGCGCTGCAAGGTGGTGAACCGGACATGAAGAGTGGTAAGCAAGAATTAATGGAGAACCTAATAAACCAGTATCTCTAGGGCCATCGAAAAAACTTGTCCAGCGCTCTGCCTTTTGTGGCTCACAGGCTATACAGCGCACAAAAAAAGGAACCTATCAACGTAACATAGATAGGCTCCCAAGTCTTTAAACGAGGCTTCAATACATCTTAGGTTGCAGCTGCAACCTGTGGTTCTTTCTTGCTTCTCATCCAGAAATATAGGATGGTAAACAACACAATTAAGGACAGGGGCACCAGGGCCATCGTCGATAATGTCATTTGACCGGTAGCAACATCAAGCGCTTCTCCGGTCAATCCCATTTCTCCTGCGACTTCACGGTTTTTGTCGATGAGACCACCAAAGATGGGCATGACTAAACCCGACGCAAACATGCCCATAGCACCCACGATTGACATGCCGAGGGCACCACTTTCGGGTATATATCTGGCTACAAAGCCAATCATATTAGGCCAGAAGTAGGCGATACCCAAGCCATAAACAATAGCTGCAATATAGACCATAGCTCCAGACTGATTACTTAATAAAAACAGGCCAATGGTCGCTAAGATGGCAGAACCTAGCAGCACCCCAGTAGTATTGAACCGTGCCACTACTTCACCACCAAAATACCTGGCTACGGTCATCAGACCGAAAGTTAATGCCATAACCAACATAGGAGTTGCACCACTGCCCTTTAAAGTAAGTGGAACCCAGTTGTTTGGTCCAAATTCTGATACGGCAGTAAAACCCATACAGAGAAGAATGAAGAGGAACAGAGGCGTCAACATGGAACTGAGGTTCCCTGAGAGGGTAGCACTCTCCTTTAACTTTGGAACTGGCCACTTTTCACCAAAGAATAGATAGGCATAAATCACAGTTGGGATCAGAATAATGCCAACCTGAGCCTGCCAACTCCATCCCAAAGAGGTCATGGCCTGGGAAAGCAAACTTCCGACCAGGATCCCCCCGGGAAACCACATGTGGAAACGATTCAGCATTTTGCTGATCTTATTTCCTTCATAAGCGTCAGCAATCATCGGATTACAGGCGGCTTCAGTACATCCATTTCCCAGTCCGATTAACAAAGATGATATGAGAAGTAGGAAATAACTTCCCGCAAAGATGGTTAGTAAAATGCCGATTGCATGGGCAAAGAAGGCAAATTGCATGATGATGGCTCCACCCACTTTATGATAGATCAGTCCACCAATGATCATTGAGATTGGAAATCCCCAAAACCACATTTGATTGATAAATCCCAGTTGGGTCGCAGATAATCCCAGTTGAGTTTCTAGTTGCGGCATTACTCCAGCTCTTATGCTAAAAGAAAAAGCGGTGGTAATTAATGCAAAACAACTGCCGTAAAAAAGCCTTTTGTCGTTAACCATGAATTGTTCGTTTTACTTTGAATTAAGGTTTGTTGGTTTGACCTCAGCACATTCGAGGGTCAAAGAATGTCACGTCTTTGCCAGTGGCATGGTCCCAACAAAATCTTGTAGAAGTCAGAATCCACACCATTGCGACAATCGTTTGGTTAAGTTAGTAAAATGGAAAATAAATTTGGTCCTAGGCTACAAAATTGTGGCCATGCGGGTTCCTACTTTTTTGTGCTAAGGTTATCATAAGAGTAGGTTTGTGAACTTCCCTCTTTTTTTTACATTCAGTCATCAAGTGAATAATCATGAGCAACCTGATGGGAAAGACTGCATTGGTAACCGGTGGTTCTAAAGGGATAGGTTATAGCGTGGCTGAGGCACTCCTCAAGGCTGGTTTGAACGTAGTCATCACTAGTCGAAAGCAATCCTCCTTAGACCAAGCGGTTGAATACCTTGACGCTTTGGCACCGGGTCAGATCCTGGGTGTCGTTGCAGATGTACGCAATGAAGACGATCAAACAGCATCGGTTGCGAAGACCCTTGAGCGCTTTGGGTCATTGGACCTTTTGGTTGCCAATGCCGGAGTAGGTCACTTTGCTTCGATTGACTTGATCACGACTGAGCAATGGAATGAAGTAATCGACACCAATCTTACCGGAGTCTTTTTAAGCGTTAAGTCGTCTTTAGATGCCTTGAAGTCATCTAAAGGCTACATTATTACCATTGCAAGTCTCGCGGGCACCAATTTTTTTGCCGGCGGTGCTGCCTACAATGCTAGCAAGTTTGGTTTGGTTGGATTTACACAAGCAGTGATGTTAGACCTACGCAGATTCGGAATCAAGGTATCCACGATTATGCCGGGATCAGTAGCCACGCACTTCAATGATCGCATTCCGACCGAAGAGGATGCCTGGAAAATTCAACCTGAAGACATCGGTCAGATGGTGGTTGACCTGCTTAGAATGCCCGCTCGGACTTTACCTAGCAAAGTGGAGGTGAGACCTTCGATACCGATCAAGCGCTAGGTCATGCCATATAGTCCCTCCCCCGACGTACAGGTCAACGACGGTGCTTATTAGGCAATTTGTTTAGCCTTCAATTACTACCATCGAATAAACAATGGCATACTCAGTCACCCAGTAGGTCTTAGGTCAGGTGGGCATGTTCACCATTCTGAGTGACTATGAAATTCGGTTTATTTTCAATTGCTTGGCCAAACGAGATGTCGTGTATTTAGCCCACTGGCCAAGTGATGAGCAGGCCGCAGATTCCCAAAGTACTTAGAGACATGCCGGGGTTCTAACAAAGTACTCCTGTGGGGCAAATTTCTTTGCCTAACCCTGTTGTGAGCGGGCCTTCAAAAATTAGGTGACGGGCATTCCTTACCGAGGGATTCATAAAGTTCTGATCTTGATATTGCGAAAAGATACGGCGTCGCCATGATCTTGCAGGGCAATGTGGCCCTTGCGGAATTGGCCAAAACCAGGCATATCTTTGAATTTGCTCTTTGCAATCATGTCCGCCCAGAGGTCATCAAACATCTGAAATGTGACGACCTCCACACCATTCAAATGAAAACTTGTGCTGCCGTCTTCGATTTTGATTTTCGCATGATTCCACGAACCCGCAGGTTTTACTGTTTCCTGGCGACAGGGAATAAGATCATATAGGTCTGCGGCACGGTGCGTGTGAATTTTTGCATCCGGGTGGCAGGTGTTGTCCAATATTTGCATTTCAGGACCTGTGTGGTATACTTTCTGGTAATCCGGCCCCTCGACCACATTAAACATAACGCCACTATTGCCACAGGATGAAATCTTCCACTCCAACGACAATTCAAAATTCTCGAATTTCTTGGTGGTAATGATGTCGCCGCCATCTTTGGCCTTCGTGCGGCCTCTACGTGTTTTTTCAACGGCTAAAGTAAGGGTACCATTTTCTACTTTCCAGCTGGATCCGATCTTGTCATCCTTAAAGTTCCTCCAGCCATTGGTGGTCTTGCCATCGAATAAGAGTTTCCAACCTGCTGCTTTTTCCCCTTCAGTCAACGTATTATGACCCGAGTCACCAGCGGCGTAGAGAATTCCTCCCCATAAATGGCTCAGAAACGCTGTCTCTTCAAAGGCCTTTTTAGTATGACCACCGAGGGTATAAAAGGCCCTGCCACCATCATACTCATGAAACCATGCAAAGGGATGATGTTTGCCATTCTTTCCCCCTTGGTAAGAAGATTCATCTAACGTAATTAGCACATTGATCTCCTGGTTGATTTGCTTGAAATTATACCATTCATCGGTTCGCTTCCATTCTGCTGGAAGCATCGCGGTCGCGGCATGTGATCGATCTACTATGCTGAGCACAGCCTCCTGCACCTTCGGGTGACTTTCAAAATAGGCACCTACCAGCTTGCCATACCACGGCCAATCGTACTCGGTGTCTGTAGCACTGTGAATACCCACAAAGCCACCACCGTTTTGAATATATTTTTCCATGGCGGCCTGTTGCTCCTCATTTAGGACATTTCCTGAAGTATTTAAGAAGATGATCGCATGGTAATCAGCCAATTGATCCGTCGTAAAATGGTGGGCATCTTCCGTATGATGCATCGAGAAGCCATTTCTGGAGCAGAGCTTAGCGATGGCATCTACACCAATTTCTATCGACGCATGACGATAGCCCTTTGTCTTTGAGAAGATGAGTAGACGTTGACTAGCGTGTGCGAAAGTTGAACAGAGCATAATTAATATCAGTGCATGCAGCCATGCTCTATTTCGAGATGCGGTCATGATAAATGAATTTTACTTAGATGAAATTTGTCCGTTCCTTTACGTGGCTTCTAAGCTGGAAGATAAGTAGAAACAATAGCACCCACCGTATGAAGAGTGGCTTTATAGCAAATATTCTATTCGTTGTTGTCATCAACCTATTGGTAAAGCCACTCTACATCTTTGGCATTGATCGCGTAGTACAAAATGAGGTGGGACCAGCCGAATATGGTCTCTACTTTGCCCTCTTCAATTTTGTGTATCTGTTTCAATTGATCAATGATTTTGGAATCCAAAATTTTAACCATACCCTTTTCAGTAGGCACGATCAACTGATAGGAAAATATCTGCCTAGATCATTGGGTACTAAAGCTGTGCTGGCACCCATGTTCTTGTCCATCACTTTACTTAGCGCTTGGTCCTTAGGCTATGACATGGTAGCAACCAAGTTGCTAGTCATAATCCTATTGAATCAAGTACTAGCCTCGTTGGTGATGATTTTTCGAACAACACTTTCGGCCCGTGGCTTTTATAGAAATGATAGTCTGTTGTCTATCATTGATAAGCTTTGCATGGTGATTATATTGGGTTATCTCTTGTACCTCTCGCCGGTTCAAATCACGATCACCAAATTCGTTGTCGCCCAGACCATTTCTTTGTCTATTGCGCTAGCGATAGCTTCAAGGTGGATTTGGGTGCAAACCGGGACCTTCTTTTGGAAAATAAAATTTGATTGGAGCTTTATCGCTTGGCAACTTAAGAAGAGCTATCCCTATGCCTCTGTCTTGCTACTAATGACATTGTATACACGCATGGACGGCGTAATGATTGAACGGCTTTTAGACAATGGTCAGGTGGAAGCGGGCATCTATGCGGCATCGTACCGAATTTTGGATGCCGCCAACTTATTAGGGTTGCTTTTTGCTGGCCTGCTATTGCCAATGTTTGGGAAAGCGCTGCATGATGTGATTAGGATCAAGCGATTGATTCGGATGTCGACCGGGCTATTGCTTTGTATTTCAATCACCTTTGCCATGATCTGCTACTATTTTTCACATCCATTGATGCAACTGCTGTATGAGGGAACCACTGAATATTGGTCGCAAGTCTTTGAGATTTTGATGATTTCTTACGTGGCGGTATGTATGATCTATATCTATTCTACCTACTTGACAGCAGGTCAAAGATTGCGGATGATGAACCGGGTTTTTCTAGCAGGGGTCGGCCTAAATTTTGTCCTAAATATTGTTTTGATTTCATTGTTCCAAGCCTGGGGTGCTGCTTTGGCTACAGTGATCACACAGACGGTCACAGCCGTAACCCTAGTTGCCATTGTTTTGCAATTGCTAGCATGGAAACCAAACCTCCAATATCTGCTCCGGATAGCCATCTTTGTCTTGACTATGACCGCTATGGCTATTCTTCTGCTTCAAACCAGTTGGGCCTGGTATTATCAACTCGCCGGCATGATTTTGCTCTCCCTACCGCTGGCCTTGATAACCAAACTTGTCCGGTTTGAGGTCCTGGTAGCAGAGTATCAAGAGGATGGGCAGCATTGAGATTTTGGGGTGGACGGATGAGACATTCGAGTGAATGCCACAGCCAGCGATACGTCACTTTTTCATTTTGCTGTAAGTAGCTGATCGTACAAAAAACAAGTACCGTTTTTCTACATTTGCAATCTTATTTTGATAGATATGTCAAGACCTGAAGTAGATCTAAGCCTGGCGGCACTATTGAGATTGATCATAAAGCATCTTAAGGTGTTTGTCATCGTCGGAGTCATTGCGATCATCGTTTCTTCAGTCGTTTCCCTCCTGTTGACGGAATATTATAAATCGACGGTGGTGATATTTCCAGCTGAAATAAGCTCCCTAACCTTGAATGAAAGCGGCGTAAAACGAGGCAACATCTCCGATTTTGGAGAAGAGGAGGAGGCCGAACAACTCCTGCAGGTAATCAATTCGGAAGATCTACAGCAGCGGGTGATTGATCGACACAATCTCTATAAGCACTACGAAATAGATCCAAACGACCGATATGCTCGTTCGGAGATCAGACAGCAGTACAACAACAATGTCACCGCCAAACGAACAAAATACAATTCCATCGACATTAGTGTTATTGACAAAGTACCAGAAATGGCGGCGGACATTGCCAACAGCATTTCAGAGTTTACCGATAGTGTAAAAAACCGGATGATTCAGGACCGTGCCAGGATATCGATGCCCATGGTTTTGGGAGAGATGGAACGACTGCAAAAAGAATTGGACGATGTGAACGGTGCCCTTAAAGAACTCAAAGAGGAAGGAATACTGGGAGAAATCGAGCGTGCAGCCTTGTTTGAGGCCTATGGAAATGCAACGGGTACTGCTGCCAGAGATCTCAGGACTCAGTTGGATTTGAACGAGAAACGAGGTTCAGAATATGATGCCCTTGATCGACGAAGAGACATGATCATTGATCAACAATTGCGGTTTCGAAATTTACAAAACCAGATCATGGCGGATGCATCGATTGAAATACCACAGAAGTTTGTGGTGGATCGGGCTGTACCTGCAGACAAGAAATCCTATCCGATTCGCTGGTTAATAGTGTTTGGGTCCCTGGCTTCGGTGCTACTCTTTACCTTGCTCATTCTTATCTTCCGCGAAAATGCTGAGGCCATTTTACCCAAATCATGACACGTGTTTTTGATGATAAGTGGGTAGTACTGGGATCAATGTTGTATCTCAGCTTGGCAGCCTATTTCATACTCCAAGATCGACTGGAAGTTTTATTGGTGCCTTTGCTGCTAGGACTCTTATTGATCAGTTTTTATCGGCCGGAGTATCTGCTTTACACCATTGTCATTAGCACGCCATTTTCCATAAATCTAGAGGAGCTGGAGTTAGGTGGGTTTGCATTTTATCTACCTACCGAACCACTACTATTTGGATTGACCGTTCTTCTGATCTTAGGCCATTTGCATGGTCCGCTGATACCCAAAGATATTATCCGTCACCCGATCTCCAGAGCTATGTTTTTATACCTGGGTTGGATGTTTGTCACCAGTCTCACCAGTACCGATCCGGTCGTTTCCCTGAAATTCCTATTGTCGAGATTGTGGTTCATCGTTCCCATGTATTTTGGGGGAGCCACGCTTTTCTTGAATCTGAAAAAGGCCAATAAATTTCTCCTGCTCTACTTAATACCTTTTTTGGTCGTGGTGTGCATTACCCTATTTAAGCATTGGGGATATGGTTTTGAAGAAGAACCAGCTCATTGGGTAATGGAACCGCTATATCGCGACCACACGCAATACGGGGCGGTCGTAGCGCTCTTTATTCCCATTGCCTTTGGCTTCACCATTGAAAAAGATAAGACACTACCCTGGAGAGGGGCTGCTTTGTTGGCCCTGTCCATTCTGTGCGTGGCGGTCGTTTATACTTATGCAAGGGCTTCTTGGCTGAGTGTACTCTTTGCACTGCTACTATGGATCCTGGCCATCCTCAAGGTAAGACCTCGGCTGGTGGTGCTGGGTGGATTGTTATTCACGCTACTTTTACTCTTCTCCCTGGATGACATCCTGGTCCAATTACAAAAAAACAAGACGGATTCGTCAGAAAATTTAGTTGAAAATGTCGAGTCCATCACCAATATCACGACGGATGCTTCTAACCTGGAGCGTATCAATCGATGGAATTCTGTGTTTGCCATGGTGCGAGAAAAACCCATGTTTGGTTTTGGTCCTGGCACTTACGCATTTGAATATGCTCCGTATCAAAAGTCTACCGACTTGACCATTATTTCTACCAATTTTGGAGATGTAGGCAATGCCCATAGCGAATATCTCGGTCCGCTGGCTGAATCGGGTATCATCGGTTTGCTCTCAATCTTGTTGCTCATAACCACGCTGTTTTGGACGGGTTTCAACGCATACCAGAAGCTTGACCCTGGACCCCAGCGCCATCTCTTACTGATGGTAACACTCGCCTTGACTACCTATTTCACGCACGGTTTTCTCAACAATTTCTTGGATTCTGATAAGGCAAGTGTTCCTGTTTTTGGAATGATGGGGATTATCGTAGCAATAGATGTCTTACGGAGAAGGGCAGCGACAATTAAATCAAGTTGACTTGCATCGCATGAAGTTAAAGTGGTGGTGGGCTGCGGGAGGACTTGGATTTATTAGTTGGGTATTCATTCATTTCCGATTTGTATTTAAGGCTTTGCGAATGTCAATAGCCTCGGGTAGGCTGGGTCCGGACATTACGGAAAAGGAGCAATTTGCAAATCGGATTATCAAAGCGAAACATGCGCAACCTTGGCAGAAGCACCGAGATTATGATCAGCTAAGAATGCCCGCCAAGTATGACCAGGTGCATGATCGACTTGGCACAGCCGCCTTTCTGGTGATCCATGGTTCAGAACTAAAATTTGAAAAGTATTGGCCTGGATACTCCCCTAATACGACCATAAATGCATTTTCGGTGGCAAAGTCAGTGGTGGGTGCCTTGATCGGTATTTTAATTGAGCAAAAAATGGTCGCCCTCGATGATACCATCGGCCAGCTGTTGCCTGAAATAGCTAGCGGGGGCAAGGGATCGATAACGATTCAGCACCTGCTGATGATGAGCTCTGGATTGGGATGGATTGAGAGCGAAGTCCATCCATTCAGCCACAATGCGAGGGCATACTATGGAAATGACCTGGTCAGCTTAGTCAAAGAACTGCGTGGTCGACGCCGAGCGGGTGAAGTCTATCGATATGTGAGTGGGAACACGCAGATCTTGGCCATGATTATTCAAAGGGTAACCAACATGACCCTTTCAGAATTTACCGAAAAGGAGCTCTGGTCAAAAATCGGCTGTACCAGCAATGCCTACTGGAATTTGGATCAGAAAAATGGGATGGAAAAAGCCTTTTGTTGCTTGTATGCAACCCCCCGTGATTTTGCGAGACTGGGTCAGCTCTATCTACAAGAAGGAATCTGGAATGGCATTCAGCTTGTGCCCAAAGACTACATTGTCCAATCGCTGATTCCTTTTCGACATCTCGATGTTTGGAGAAACAAACCAAACGATATTTACGGTTGGCACTGGTGGATCACCGAGCACCACGGCAAGGAATTCTTTTACGCTCGGGGAATTAGAGGACAATACGTCATCTGTCAAAAGGAGCTTGAACTAGTGATCGTGAGAATGGGGAAAAACAGAAATCCGGTAGACCGCCATACTGGGCATCCACCGGATTTATTCGACCATATCGATGCGGGTATAGAAATCATTAGATCTAATCCCGCATAGCTCCGGCGTAAGTAAACAAAAGACATGCCAGGGAAAATTCTGTGGCCCAACCCACAGATTCAAACAATCTTCACATCTTGAGTACCACCTACTTACATATTAATATTACAGAAAAGGCATATGTGTCCACCTGCGAGAATTCAGGAGAAATACGATCACACCCCGGTAATTTTAAAGAAAATTGGAAGGATGCTATTACTAAGCAACAATCATAGTGGAAATCACGATGTCTTTCGAATCACGATGGGTTTTTGAGTAAGTTGAAAGGCCGCATCAAGGAAAGTTTTTAACCCCAGGTATTGAGATGCCTCGAAGTGAGTTTGGGCTAAGGTTGCTTTGAATCGACTCTGCATACCCTGCGGTGTTTCACTGGCAGCATACTCAAAACTACCATCTCCACCCTCTAGATTCAGCTTCAGCGAAGACGGAAATTGTGCCTTCATTCCTGGTTCTAAATTGATGTTTACCACCACTTGTTCGGTAATACCAAAGGGGAGTTCGACCGCGTTTTGTCTGATAGAATCCGCAAAATAAACACCACCAAAGAACGAATAAAAGATCGGATTTACTTGCAATTCATCGCTATCTAGCGAGCCTTCTAGGTGAAAATGAACGGTGTTGATGAAGGGTTCCATGATATTTGTCACATTTTCGAAGCGTACAGAATCCACGCGCACATTAGGGCTAAGCGAAGCTGCGCGATCTTTCCAATATTGTGCTTGCCGGTCATCCTGTAATTTCAATCGCTCGCTAAAGGCATCGTAACCGGTAAAAGAAATGTGAATGTTGCCAGTGGCAGAAAAGTCAGAAGACACATTCATGTTGATGACCGTCATACTGCTGGCAGTAAACGGCGGCAACTCAGTCCACTGACCACGCAAATTCTGAATTCGAACCACTGGTGTAGGACGTATGCCCGAATCTACCCACCCTAAAGGAAGTGACCCATCACCGGCATCGAGATATACCTTTTCTCTACCCAAATTTACTTCAATCACAAAGTGATTGAACTGGTTAACATCTTCAATGTCCCTCACCACGCTAGGACGATCAGTGGTTGTAACTAAGATCGGGTAGGCATTGAAATCGGCCTCGATGAGCAGAGCCAGTAGTGCCATATTCATCCCGGCCTTATTAACGGTTTTTTCATAGCGCATGTCAGCCAGACCATAGGATGGTATTAAACCGTAGCTGCCATCCCAATTAAACTGTTCATGGATAAATTGATACAGTTTCAATAGCAGGAGTCGATCGGCATATCTTTTGGTAAATAATTCTGATGCTTCTTCCAGCAACCATCGATAATTCGATCGCGTACGATATTGCTTGCCGAAGACGTCACTTACTGCCAGGTCGATAAACTGCTCTGACCAGGAGGGCAAATATGCCGCATACTCTGCCACACTAAAGTCTGACAAAGTGAAAAGTGCCGCGGGCTTTGACTCTATGGGTGGTGGTGCAAATGGTTCAACCCGATACGCAGGAATGTTTTCGAATTTGTTGATGACTCCCGTCAATTCTATTCTTCCACGTCTAAGCCTTAATGTCGAATCAATGGTCGAATTGCTGGTCAAATAAGTCTGGTCGGTGAGGTTGGCGTGGTAGGTAAAGGCCTCGGGTATTACATAGGAAACAAGACTTTCGCGAACTGGGAAGTCATATTGAACCGTCCACCGCTGAGTGTTGGTGCTGGGTTTAGATAGGATCGTGTACTTTACATCAATGGTATCCCCTACGAGTAAATCGTCTAATTGGAGCAGGTGATCGATGGTTTCAGCGTCGTATGGTTGCTGCTGAAAACTAGCCAGGCTAAACGTAGTATCTGGTCCACCAAAACGCAAAACCCTTACCCTGACTTCTGACAATTCTTCCTCATTGGCTACCGAAGTTTCAATCAAAACATTACGCAGAATATTGACATCAGGTTCACTCCCAACCAACACCTGGTAATGACGATCAAATTGCCAGGTAATTTTGCTGAGATTCGTAAAGTTTAGGCCGTACGATCCGTGATCGAATAAGATTTCTGAGGCACCTTGTGCATTGGCTGTCATGGAGGTACAGCAGTAGATAAGCAGACAGGCAAGGTGAGATACTACGCTTCGCTGTCTACCTATGACTCCAATAGGAAAGCATTGGTGCTTTGTGTCTGAGATTTTGCTTTGCAATGCGATATAGGTTCTGAAATTATTTCGTCAAGTGGCTGAAAGAAAGTTAAAATAGAGAAAAAAATCTAATGGAATCTAAAAACTAAACTTACCCACGGTTTGCCAGGTGAGACGAAAACGCAGAGCAAAGGCAGAGGTTTTCTTAGCCTTGCCTCCACCCAATGAACTGTGCATGCCAGATTCACCTATTTGACGATAGGTGCATCTGTATTGATCCATTACATGCTCAAGCAGTGCTGGCATCAAATGACAAAAAAAGGGTTGATTCGTTGCCTTATCGACCATCTTGAATAAAGAGCTACCTGAGGCGCTACGAGCGCTTAATAGATTTTTTCTTCTTCGCATCAGCTGTTTTGTTCTTCACGTGTTTTTCCAGCCAAGAGTCCATTTCCCACATCATATGCATGATGGACTCTCTTGCTCGGTAGCCATGACTTTCGTGGGGTAGCATCACCAATCTAACTGTAGCACCATGTCCTTTCAGTGCAGCATAAAATCGTTCGCTTTGCATGGGATAGGTCCCTGAATTGTTATCTGCCTCTCCATGGATCAGCAGGATGGGTTCCTTGATTTTGTCTGCGTGCATAAAAGGTGACATGGTGAAATAAACATCGGGAGCTTCCCAGAAGGTGCGTTCCTCAGCTTGAAATCCAAACGGCGTAAGGGTACGATTATAGGCACCACTCCGAGCAATACCTGCTGCAAATAAGTCGCAATGCGCCAACAAATTGGCCGTCATAAAGGCCCCATACGAATGCCCTCCCACAGCCAACCGATTGGGGTCTGCAATGCCCATATCCACAATCTTTTCTATCGCTGCTTCAGCACCCTGCACGAGTTGTGGAACAAACTTATCATTCGATTCCTCATCGCCCTCACCAATGATAGGCATGGCGAAGTTGTCAAAAACGGCATAGCCCCTCATAACCCAATAGATGGGTGAACCATAGTATAACCGTAAAAACTCGTAGGGTGAATTTCTAACTTGACCGGCTGCAGCCTTACTCTTGTACTCTCTCGGATATGCCCACATGAGCACTGGGAGGCGTCCGTCTTTGACTTTGTCGTAGCCGGGTGGCAGATATAGGGTTCCGGTCAATTCAATCCCATCCTTGCGTTGGTACTTGACGAGTTCCTTGCTCACTCCATCCATGGCAGCATACGGATTTGGAAAGTCCGTGAGCTGCGTCAATTTTCCACTCTTTAAATTGCGAATAAAGTAATTCGGAGGCTCATTGGTCGACTCCCTACGGGTCAGTACTACGCCTTTTTTAGTGTCCAACAAAATGGTGGGTATCTCATAATAAGGTGCCTCAGATCGCCATAGTCTTTCACTTTGCTTTGTTTCCAAGTTGTAGCGATCTACGAATGGGCGATTCCCTTCTACTGAGGCACCAATGCCGGTTAAGTACAATTCACCAGTTTCATCGGTCAAAAGCACCGAGCGTCCATTTTCATTGACGGTGGTCTGAAAATCACCCGGATCTGAATATCTATCTTCGTAAGAGCGGTCAAACAACACCTCTTTACCGTCCATGGGACTGCCAGGCTGCCACCTGCTAATCATTTCCCTGCGGGAGCTCCACCAATATTCTCGAGCAATGGCGAGGTCATCGGTGCCCCAGGTGATACCCGCATAACGCAAATTGAAAGAGATGCTGCTATCTGCTAGGCCTGAAAATGGTTCAGCCAGGGTAAACAACTGGTCGCGAATGGCGGCTTCTACATTTGGATCACCACCATCTTGAGCTTCGACCCAATAGAGGGTAGCTGGATGATCTGACCTCCAACCATGATTGCGTGGTCCAGTTCGTACGGCATTAAAGCCCTTGGGGATGTTTTCCGAAGCCGGAACGGAGGCAAGTTTTCTTACCATCGATCCGTCTGTTGCTGCATACACTGCAATATCCTGGGCAAAACGATAATAAGGAACAACATATGAAAAAGGCTTCCTAAGCTCTGAAGTCAAGAGATATTTTCCATCAGGTGAAATATCTAGATCCAGGAAGATCCCTTCGAGATCTAACTGCTTTTGGTCACCCGTCACGCAATCAATGGCGATGAGTTCTGCCTCAGTAAAATAAGCAAAGAGTGATTCATCATATGGATTCTTAAGCAGATCCTGGTAAGTACGTACGGGAGCTGCTCCTTGCGTGTTTTCTTGAATGACGGGACCATTGGGGGTGTGAGGTTTCTGGGGTGGTCCAGTGCGCTCGCCGTTGGTAAGTTTCACTAGGATCTTATTTCCATCCGGATACCACTGATAGGGTGTACCTGCAATGGCATCATTTACTCTTGCATCCGTCAACTTTTTTGCCCTGGCGATTGCTACATCTATGATCCATAATTCCAATCCTGAGGCAATGGTGTTAGTAAAGGCAATATATGTCCCGCTGGGAGACCAACTCACATTCTCAATACGTGGTTTCTCAGGTAAATCTAGGATCTCCTTTTCCGTCTTATGATCCATAGATTTTAGGCGCAGTCCATTATAGTATCGCGAGCGACTTCCACCATTGGTATTCGGACTGATGCGCAGTCCTCCGATTCGTAATTCCTCCTCCGCCACCTCGGTAATCGACGGCATACTCGGTAGCTCAAGCAAGAGTAAAGTGCTTCTATCGGGGCTGATCGAAACTAAGGGAGTGACCGGTGCATCCAGCAGATCACGGATTACCTTGTCAGGTGTTTGGTAGGGTATGTTTTGTGCGAAGGAGTTCGACATGAGGGCAAGGCAAGCCGCAAAGATTACGAATTTTAAATTCTTCATGTTTAAAAAAAATTAAGTAACCACACCAAAATCTGGCATGACGAGAAAGGTACCAAATTACCTCTAGGAGCAGTCAGTTATCTCGGTTTAGAAAGCACTATTTTTCTAATATCAACTGAATCTTCGCGCCACATTCGCAAAGTATATATCCCGTCGGCAAGGGAGCTTAAATCCAATATTTTGGTGCGCTCTTCTCTCCAGGAAGTCGCATAAAGGGTCCTGCCGGACAAGTCAATGAGCGACATCTGTATTGGATAGAACTCGCTTGCGTTACGGCTTAGATACAAAGGTCCGAAGGTCGGATTGGGAGCAATCGCAATTCCAAAATTGGTTGGTTGCAAAATAGACACGGAGGTCTTCGAAATGACGATTGGCAAATGGTTGATGCCAATCCATCCTCCTTCTCCATCTATTACTGTGAATTCGAATCCGTCCGTTAGCGAATCTTCAGCAGTATGCAAATAACTTAACTGGCCTTGGTCGATGGCTAACTGGGTAAATTGATGGCCAACTTGTAGCATCACGCCATCAAGCTGTAAGGTGCCTTTGGTAGGTCCTTTTACCAAAGTATAAACCAATTGCGCGGCAGTTGCAGTTTCATCAGTTACCGACAGGTTGGAGGGTTCAATCGGTGAGGTTGATGCGAAGCCAGCTCGCAAGGTGTCCAGGGCAACGAACGAAGGTGCTTCTGGAAAAAGGCTACCACAGAGCTCCAAGCTCCAGGATTCGATACGGCCACCACTGCCGGCCACCGAATCGTGTACAACGAGGGTCCAATCTCCTTGGATATCTTCTCCGTTAAAAACCGATAAATCGTCGAGCGGTTGAAAAGCTTGCTTGACGAAATTGGCCTGACAATCAAAATTTATCGCTGCCTGATCATCAAAGTCAAATTCGAAATTGCGGTTGCTGAAGCCGCACTGTTTGCTGAAGAGAATCGCACTGGTGCCAGCAGGGCTTTGCAACTCTACGATGAGATCACCAAAAGATTCGTGAAAACCCTTCATTGCTCTGACGTTGACGTCGCTGGCTACCCCGGGATTGCTAATGGTCATGACCGAAGTGCGCCTTACTACATTGTTTTGTGAAATATTGACTGGAATGTCTTCGGAAGGCAAGGTATTGCAGGCAAGACTGAGGGTGTGAAAGGCAGCAGTGGGGCTGTAATCACCGGTACCGCACAAATTCTTTGGTTGGACTCGCCAATAATACAGTGAATTCTCGCTGAGTACAGACGCCAATTCATAACTCCCGGACGGAATATCCTCTGCGACTATGAGATCTTGATCAAAAGATGGAGAGGTGGATATCTCCACACGATAAGAACTAGCCCGAGTTGATGGGATCCAAGTCAGTTCTGGTCGGGTGGCTGTGGCGGATGCACCGTTGGGTCCAATGATCTTGAGATCTGAAAAATCATTTGACACGGCCTCAAAGGATAACCTCTGAATAATGGTGTCACTTGTCGATCGGATGGAAAACTCAATTTCGTACCGTTGCGTTTCCGTAACTCCGGTAAAATCCAGTTCGATCTGGAAAGGTTCGCCAATGGCAAAACTTTGAGATGGAATTTCGCCCACACCTTCTGGAACCTCGGTAGCCACGATCTCCAGTGATTCATCAAAATCCAATAAGGCAAAAGAGGTAACCTCAACACTTGCCACAGCTGGCAGGCATAACATCTGATTATGCGGTGTGAGATCCACGGCGAAGCCAGCAGTTTCTGCCTCACGGATCACGATGGGGGCATCATTAATGTCAAAGAAAATGTTGTCTGCGGCTGCGATCATGATTCGCGCATTTTCGCTCGTAAGATCGGGAAGGGTCAATGTCTCTTGTCCATCATTGAAAATGCCGACAGCCAAAGTATCACTGTAGGTAAATCCGCCATCAGTAGAAAGAAATACATCCATAAGTTGGCTGTTTACGGGTGCCTGATTGGTATTGGCAACATCCCAGGTGAGGTCTATCAAAGCCCCGCGACTCAAGGTATCGGGCTCATTGAAGGTGGTCACCACAAAAGGTCCGGCACCATCGGTAGCCTTAAACTTAATCTCTTCCCATGCGACCCCGCCACCAGCCATTACTTGATCTCTAGCCGTTAATCGAAACGTTAGATTACGAGAATAAGTAGGTAAAACTTCGCTGAGTGAATTTGCATTTGCAACTAAGTTTGGCAGTGCGGGTAGATAGCGCGTTGGAACACCTGATGGAGGCACTGACCGAAAGATCGGGCCGTTACCTTCAGGAGATCCGAGAGGCTGCATTCCTGCAACACCAATGCCTGCATCGAATTGTTCCCAGGTATAGATCAGCACATCACCATCCACATCTTCACCTTGTCCGGTCAATTTGAAGGGGGTGGAAATGGGTATGGTCAGTCCTTGACCCAGTCCGGGAGTCACGGTGGGCTGATGATTGCCGGTGGCCACAATTTCAGCACAGGTCTTGCCAGTGCTCGATTTGCTGTAGATAAGTATGTCCTCAATCGAATTACCATGATAGTAGAAATCACCCGTGGTCACCGTATTTTGATCTCCACAGGCACCCGCGTATGACATGATCGTACTTCCGCTGCCGGGTTCAAAAGCAGTGCCACTGTTGAACTGACTGTCAGATGAGTTGGGACAATTGTTCCAGGTGTGTTCTGCACCAAACTGATGGCCTAATTCATGGCACACAATCCCGATGTAGAATCGATCATTGGTAGACGTCTCACACGATGACCCGAAACCCTTATTACCCGTGCAAACGGTGCCAACTCCACCTGACACACCCACAATATTGCTGCACTGTGTGGCGAAAACGTGTCCAACATCATATTTGCTTGATCCCAATCGCGTGAGCAAAAAATTGTTACTTTCTAATGCCAGTTGGCCGGCATTCCCATTCGTGAAGGGATCTGTGGCACCGTCAAGGTGGATCAGACTATCATTTTCTTCAATCAATTGAAGTTGAATAGCCAACTCTGATTCAAACACGAAGTTTATGCGATTGAGCGCGGTGTTCATGGCAGCCAATGCCCCTTCAACAGTACCCCCATGCTTTTGCGCATATTCGCCTGTACAACTTAGGGCCAGGTCGTAGACAAACAGTTCTACCGGATCAGTTGTTGATCTAGCGAAGGGCGACTTCTTAGGACGTTGACTGAAGAAGTGATCGACCTCCTCATGATAACTATGATCATGACCCAGATAGGTTGCTAAGAATTCCTCATCCGCCTCATAGTCAGAGGTAAAATAGCTGAGGTAGTGAGTCTTTGCTTCATGAATAATAGGATCGATGTAGATATCACCCGCTGGATGCTTGATGACAGCATGAAGGCCGTGTATGGAAAGATCGAGTCGTCCCTGAATGTTGGGATGATTGATGCTCTGAATCCGGAAAGATTGAATGTTTGGATATTTTGCAGCTAGATTCTCGTGAAAATTGGTATGTGGATGGATTTCAAAGTTTTCAATGGAACCATCAGGGAGGGGAAGAACACACTGCTCAGCCGTACGTAGATCTAGCGCAGAAGGTGTATAAGCAAGATGGTACTTGCTCGGAACGATCGCCCAATCGTTTTCAGAACGAATATCAACGGATGGATTGAGTGTTGTCCAATGTTGTGCGCGAACAGGTGTTGCCACTATTGCAAAAACCACCAGCAATAAAAACCACTGTAAAATTTTCATGAAGACTAAATTATCATTTTGTGGCAATGAGACCCCGCATCTGTAGAAGATCTCTTACCGGCAGATTTAACTACCCTAGAAAAACGCACTTACCTGTGCTCTGGCTGTGTGCACCACTCTTGCTTCTCCGCTCTTACGTCCATTGTAAGACAGATTAACGCGGATGTTGTTAACCAATTTTCGATCGTAGCTAATGCCCCACAACCAATTGGTACCTGTTTTTAGTCCTTCCAGCATGGCAAATTCTAGGGCACCGTTCTTAGGGCCGTTAAAATCGATCAATACCAATGATAAATTGGCTCGCAATGAGGAAGTGCTGACCCGATTCATCGTAGTCTCGATTTTGAGATCATGTATCCGCGCCATTTCCTTCTTTTCAGTTAGATCATTCACGCGATTTACGAACCGGTAATTGGTTAGGATGCGAAATTTACTGGAGGGTTGATAAGTTAATTCTGGTTTGATCTCCCAGCTTTTGATGTCGTAGTCCTTATTGTCAAAGGTCTCACTGTCCTGATGGTTTGATTCCCGGGTGACACTAAACAGTCCGCTAACCACTTGGCTAAAATTCATCCGGGAGCGCAGTATGTTGCGACTCAATTCTTTACTCTCATATCCAGTAGTCAAGACAAAACGATTGCGAAGGTCGTTCCATTCGTACTGAATGTCATATTTAGGATTGCTGCGATTGAAATAAAGTACGTTGCGAATTTGGGAACTAATTGAAACCAGCGAAGAATCGGCGATATTAAATGAAAATGGATTCCACAAAGAGACCTCTGACGATTCTAAATTCTTTCGATCAATTCGGATGGAACCCTGATCACTAAATTTCGACAACCAGGCTTTTTTATTTTTCATGATTCGACGGGGATCCAACGAGTAGCTTTGATTTAGCAGTACATTATTGGTTGCAATAAATTCGTTGGTTAAAACGGTTATTCGAACATATTCTGCCTGTTCTTGAAAAGGTGCGATTTCAAATTCGTTGATTTGCTGAATCCCATCGTCGTTTAGATCGATCCAAGTATAAACGCCCTGTCCTGGGTCGACCTTTAGATACTGGAAGGTTCGACGGGGTTCCTGACCTGAACTGACCTCATAAAGTGTGGTGGTTCGCAGAGCACCATTTCCGAGATTGAGTTGGTGATTGATGCGACCGACATAGTTGAGTCCGCCGTCACTAGGTATTAGGTTGGGTACTTTGATGTCTAGGTTTCGAAAGGTAAATGTTGCATCTAGAATGGATTTCTTACCCCCTGTCCATTTGGCTTTTAGTGCTACATCATCTGCCAGACTCAGTTCGCTAAATTTTCGACCCGTCGGCGTGTAATCAATTCTCTTCTGGTAAGACAGCTCAAGATTGAGTTGGTCGTTTGCGGCCTTACGTAAATACAGTCTGCCCAAGTCATAGTAGAAGCTCGTATTCCGAATGGTGTCTTCAAAGAGGGTTCGCTCCTCATTGCGCTCCTCCTCAAAGTAAAATCCCAGGGTCCAGGTCTGGTCTTTACTAAATCTCTGTGCGATATCCAGCCGTGGTCGTTTGAACTGACTTCTGACTTGATCATCGGTGGCATCGAGGGTGTTCCAGGTACCTTGAAATGAAAATCCGCCGCGCTTCCAACCTACCTTGGTGACATGTTTGTTGCCACGGTATATTTTACTGCGAAAGAAACCGCTGTACTCATGACCAATTTCTAGGATGTTTGCTTTCACCAATCGCAAGTGAGCACTGGTTAAATGCTCCTCACCTCGATCCAATTGCATGACGTTCCAATCGCGGGCAAACTCCTGATTACGGTATGGCTTTAAGATTTGGAAATGCTGGCTTAGATATTCGTGACTTGCTCCAGTAATAAGTTGCAAGCCGTGATCGCTACTGTCTTTTGAAAGGGAGTGTTGATTTTGGTATGCAGTCATTATAGCATATCCGTAATCATCGTCAGCGTTTTTATCTGAAAATCGATTCAAATCCATTCTACTCAAGGATACTTCCGATCTCAAACTGCCACGAGGTCCTAGTTTGAAATCGTTGGCGAGGCTAAACATCTGCTGCTGCTGGGGAGAAACTAATCTAGCAATGGGTTCATATTGCCCTCGGGGCTGACCTGTCAATGAATCTGGGGCAATCCAACCGAAGACCACTCCATTTGCCTCTTCATTGATCCGCAGGTAATTGCCTTGACCAGCACCAACTTGTGTAAACTTGGCGGTATAGAGGGCACTGTCTGGATTGGTACTTCGTACAAGTACATTTGTAAATCCGATCGTATCGATCATCTTGTACATCACGATATTCGGATCATATCCTTCTTCGCGAATCCGAATAGAGGAAGAGGAAGCTGATTTGATACTGTCACCCAGGGCTGCTAAGGCTCGTTTATCCTCTGCAGTCAAAGTGTTGAGGCCCGAGGAGAGTTTTCCATCTTGCTCACTATAAGCGTTGAAAACCATCTTCCATCGATCGGTGTGGTACTGAGAGCCAAAAGTGATGATGGATCGGTTGTAGTTCTGGTCCGAATACTCATATTCAGCAATTATTCTAGAGTCTTTTGTAATGATGCGATTTGCGGTAAAAGTCAGTTCTCCAGCATTGTAATCAATGATGTAGTCCTGTTGTTGACCTCGCACCAGTAAGACTCCATCCAGATAAATTCGTTCGGATCCAGCTAGGATAATGATAAATCTCTCTCCTTCCACTCCCTGCAGTCGATAGGGGCCCTGATTTCCCTCTCGAGTAGGCACCGTTATCCGGGCAAACTTTCCACGTGTGCCGCCAATACTCGCTGATGTCACAAGTTGACGGCCCCTTTTCAAAGGTGAGATGCTTTCGATTTTGACCCCTTGATTGCGCTTGAAATAGTTCATGAAATGGCCTTCTGGGCGATTTAAATTGAAGTCGCCTCCAGTAAGTGTGTTGCCTCCCTTCGAAAGTTGGATAAAGATTTTGTCAAATTCCTGCAATTGTTGCGTATTGCCCTCTGGCTGCAGCGGGATGCTGTTATCTGACAAGGCAGCTAACACTTCTATGCCATCGCCCAATTGACCCGCCATTCGGAGATCAAAGTTGGAGTTCAATACTAGATCCTGTCGATTTCCAAGCGACAGACCTCTGGAAAAAGTGCCATCATATTGAATTCCTTGCTCTGATATAAAGGGTTCTGCACCTCGCTGGGCATCCATGGTTATCGGCTCCAGTACCCGCATTGAACCATCTTGATATAATATGGAGTCGAATCTTGATTGCCAGGTAGTGAAGTTGAAGGGCAATACTCTGAAACTCAATTGAAAAGAGAGAGAGTCTCCCATTTGCCTAATGGGAGCATGGGGATTCCAAATGAACCGATGACGTTCCAAGCTGAAATTTGTTGAATCGACCGCAATGGAATGACCCAATGGCGTAATATGTAAAGTATGGCTCAGCACCAAGGCTGTTGAAATGGTAAACGAATCTGCTTTGTTGTGGATCACGTACGTTCTGCGGTTATCGACCAACTCATTTTGCCCCAGCAGAGGAATGGTTTGTAGCAACAGGGTCAGAATGATGAAAGACTGATATTGACGGAGAGTAGGTCGCATGAAGTCGATTGCATCAAGAACGTACAATTACATCCATATAAGGTGCACAAAGTAAATAAGCAGATATAAAGAATGGCCTTGTGTCTTACATCTGCTGAAGCACTTCAAAATGAAAGAGATACCGGAGGCACTAAATAAGTCTTTTTTGACACTTGACATGTATTTAACATGTGATACCGGTTTTTTTCTCCTTCATGGTGATAAATATCACCTTAAATATTAAGGTTTTTGTCCATGAGTACTAAAAATGGCATTCAAATTGCTGTAAGTTTTAATGTATTAACTAAAACTATTTCGATATCCGAGTTAAATCGTACTTATGCAACTAAAAGCCATGATCATCGATGATCATCGTCTCTTTGCTGAGGGACTTGAAGCCCTTTTGAAGGTGTCAACGCGTGTAGATGTGCTCGTGACGGAGATTTCTCGTGATGGAGAAGATATTTATCGAGTACTGACAAAAAAGCGCCGCCACCTGATTTTTCTAGACCTCAACTTGGGGGTAAAGAATGGCCTAGACCTCATCGAGCCGATCAAGGATTTGTCTCCATCCACCAAGGTGTTGGTCATATCCGGCTATGAAGATGAAAAATTTGTGAGGAGAGCCTTTGTTAATGGAGCCGATGGGTACCTTCTTAAGGGCTCGCCTTTGGAGGAGCTTGAAGAAGCCATCGAAACAGTGATGTCAGATAATACATTTATGGGTAAAGGCGTTCAGGTGACAGCAAAACGAAGGAACTTTCGTGAACTGAGAAGGAATGGCGTGCACAGCAAAGGTTATATGGATCGTTTCTCCGTTAAGCATCATTTAACCAAGCGAGAGCACGAAATTCTCCATTTAATCACCCAGGCATTTAGTAACAAAGAAATCGCTCAAAAGCTCTTTATCAGTGATCAAACAGTGAGTGTACACCGGAAAAACATCATGAGGAAATTAGGTGTCAGTAATACGGTAAGCCTTGTCAAGGCCGCCCAAAATCTGAGTATAAATTAGGTGAATTAAATAACCGTTTGACCTAAGAAAAAGCGGGCCAGTGCCCAAAAAAAATGCTATGAAGAAACTGTATCTACTACTCATCTTAACGCTCGGATTGCAGGCTGCCGTCTGGGCTCAACCGACCTTTACCATTGATGATACCTCGGCTGATCCGGGTGGTACGGTCAGTGTCAATTTCAAGGTGAAGGATTTCACCAATATTATCGGTATGCAGTTTTCGATCAACTGGGATCCCTCGGTGCTCAGCTATAAGTCCATCTCAAATTTCAGCAACACAGTTCGTGACTTTGACATGGCATCGTTTAATACCGACTCCAAGTTTATCAACATCGGTCAGATGGTCTGTCAATGGTTTGACATGAGCACAGAACCCAATACCGTTCCCGATGGGACCATACTGTTTACAGTCGAATTTGACGTAGTCGGAGCCGGTGGATCTTCTACCACAGTGACCATTGGAGATGAACCACGAAAAATTGAAGTCATCGATAATAATGAAGCTGATATCGGTCTGAAGTCGGAAGGAGGTTCTTTCACAGCAACAGGTACCGGAGGTGCAAGCTTGCAACTGATCGGTTCGGATGAGGTTGGAGCCAGCGGTGAGGATGTCTGTGTGGAAATCAGTGTAAGGAATTTTGACAATATCACGGGAATGCAATTTAGTCTCAATTGGGATCAAACCTTTCTAACTTATACGGGTGTCGGTGCATTTAATCTCAACGGACTTAGTGAAGGATCATTTAATGCAGACAACGTCAGCGAAGGTAAGCTGGTGTTGCAGTGGTTAGAACCGGGGAGCTCAGGCATCACTTTAGCCAACGATACTCGGATATTTCATGTATGCTTTAATATCACAGGCACGTCTGGCAGTAGAACGGTTCAATTTAGTGATGATCCTGTAGCCATCGAGATTGTTGAAGCCGGTGGGATGGGGGTCCAATTCTCACAACGTCCTGGCAGCGTCACAGTGGATGATGGCGGAGGAGGTGGCAATGGTGGCGATTGCATGGTTGACGGATTTGCCCTGGTGGCTGATAAAACTGGAGGTGATCCAGGTTCTGAGGTTTGTGTGGGCATTAGTGTACAGGGCTTCAATGACATCTCAAGTGCTGCTAGTACCATCGAATGGGATCCAGCCATATTGAGTAACCCGCGAATTTCAGGAATCAATCTATCGGGTTTGGCCGAAGGAAACTTTAACCTCGATCAAGGCGCCAATGGCATGCTCTCCTTCGTTTGGTTTGATCCTGCCACCGATGGAATTACCTTGTCTGACGGATCCGAGATCTTCGAAATCTGTTTTGATGCCATTGGATCACTTGGACAAAGTACCACTGTTGTTTTTTCGGATGCCCTTTCTACTCGAGAGGCAGGAAACGACGACGGTATGATAACTTTTAATCAATGTGATGGATCGGTGACCATGGGCGATGCTCCAGGAGGGAACATTTCTAGCAATGTAACTTCTCCAACTTGTCGTGGTGAAACCAACGGATCCATCAATATTACGGTTGATTTTGGCAGTGCTCCTTACTCATTTGAATGGACACGAGGGGGTACGATCGTAGCAACTACAGAAGACATCAATGGCATCGGAGCAGGCACCTACATCGTCAAAGTGACAGATGGTGCCGGGATGGAAGAAACTCTAGAAGTTATCGTAGCTGACCCCAGCGGTGCCCAGATCACCAATGTGGATATTACCGACGCCACCGATGGTGCCAATGGGGCAATTGCCCTCACCGTAACTGGGAATGGCCTATCGTACAGTTGGAGCAACGGTGCCACTACACGCGACATTGCGGGCTTAGAAGGTGGCAGTTATTCCCTGACCATCACGGAGCCAAATGGGTGCACCATTGACACTGCATTTGCTGTGGGTGGCGGAGAATTTGCGGTTGAGATTACCAATCGTGATTTCAATGGTTCTGGTGTGAGCTGCAACGGAGAACGAGATGGTTCGCTCACGGCGGTAGCAAGCGGGGGCACAGGACCTTATACTTACCAATGGGACGACGGCAGCACCGATGCAACTCGAGCCGGTGTGGGAGCTGGCGAGTATTCTGTAACAGTAACCGATGGGGCTGGAGATCAGGTGAATAATAGCATTACGATAAATGAACCCGATGTACTCCGGGTCAACGTGAGTACGACTCCCTCGCCCAATGGCGTAGAGGGTACTGCCGAAGCAGTCGTCTCAGGTGGAACAGAGCCTTATACTTATACTTGGAATGATAAGACACCCCCAAGCACGACTCGGCTGATCATAAGCCTTGATGTAGGCACCTACACCGTGGTTGTCAGTGACGCCAACGGTTGTACTGCCAGCGGATCAGGCATCGTTTCAGAGTCTCAGCAAGAATGCTTTACTGGCAGACTTGTGATCACCCCAAATGACGATTCCAAAAATGATTTTTTCAGCATCGCTTGCATTGCGGGGACCGACAACGAGCTTGAGATCTATGACCGGCAGGGTGAGTTGGTCTACGAAGCAGCAAACTACAACAATGATTGGTTTGGATTAGATCGCAATGGAGATCGATTACCTGATGGTGCCTATTTCTGGATCGTTAGGGTTCGATTGTCCAGTGGTCTGGAGCAACACACGGGGCATCTCACCATTATTCGTGACTTAAATTAATACGATTCCCAAACCAGCAGCTAGAAAAGAATTCCCAATGAAAAGACTTATACTTACCATAACGAGCATCATTGCCCTAGTGCAATTAGCTGTGTCTCAAGAGGAGGGATATTATCGCCACTACTTGCTAAGTCCGATATTGGTCAATCCAGCCTATACGGGGTTTGAGGATCAACACAATCTGATCTTCAACTACAACCGGCAATGGGCCGACTTTGATGGTGGACCAAATACAGTTACCGCCAGCTATAATGGTCCGGTGGGTGAGCAGATTGGCCTGGGTATCATGCTGAGCAGTGATAACGCAGCATCCCTAAGTCGAAATCGAACATCCCTTTCCTACGCGTTCAAATTTATTTTGAATGAACTTGATCTTTCCTTGGGCCTAGCGACTACTTTTGAACAGTCAAGACTAAAAGGTACCGCATTGTTACAATCGGGTATTGACATCACCGATCCAGTTTTAGCTGATGCTACGGGTGGGGTCAAGCTATTTGATGCCGCATTTGGTGCACATGCCAAGTATGAAGAGTTCTTTTTTGGCATTGCAGCGCCCAACCTGATCCGTGCCCGGGTCAACAAAGACCCGCTTGTTGAAGCAGGTTCGACGGGCTTACTGGAATCTTTCTTAGCTTATTTAGGCTACAAATGGCAGGTGGAAGACAATAACTTCTTCGTAGAACCCTCCATCATGGTGCGTAATCTTCGAGGTTCGAGGTTTCAAGTAGATTTTAATGGGAAGTTGCACTTTTTTGAAGATCAACTGATTGGTGGGTTGACCTATACTTTGGGAGGAGGCAACCGTTTTGCGATTCTACTTGGTACGGCACTAACAAATTTTGACTTGTTTTATAGCTATACCACCTCATTTCAACAATCTCAGGCCTATCATAGTGGAGCTCACGAGATCAGTATAAGATTCCGATTTGGAGAGCGCAAAAAGAAATTAGACGAAGACGAATAAAAGACATAGAATCGCTGCTTATGCTTCAGACAAAAAGTTAAAAGCAAGCCATTCATCATCATCCCTAAACCATTTTTTTCGGCAATATTTGGCTTTGTGGGTCCACAGTGGTTGCACCGGTATTTGCTGGATACAGAAAGATTTCTCCGGTATTGCAATTTCCTAATGTCGAAAAAACCTGAATAAATATACTTCCGTTTTTTTCACTGCGAAAAAACGACTTCAACCAGTTGATTTTTGGGAGCTTTAAAGATTCGATGGCTTTGACGGTTGAGTTGATAACCGTGATCTGGTGCAAAATAAATGTCCAGGGAGACATCTTCTAAGAAACTATGAGACTGCGTTTTAATCTCCAGGCTGATCACTGAATTTCCTTTTGTTTTCACTTTCAGTAATTGCACTTTGAGCTCAGGATCAACAGCCCGGTAAGATGTGGCCGCAGTGTCTCCATTCAACTCAGAATCAACGCCGTATTTATCAAATAACGCAGGTCTATTGATGTCGTAGCTAGCAAATGCTTGTACATCCTCATAAATGGGATAATCGTTCAACTTACGAGTTTCAGCAGTTCCGTCCACCACTATTTTTTTTGTCACCTGGAGGGTCGTGGAATCCGACACATACGCTTCAATAAATTGAGTCAAATCAAAGAATTCCTTTGGTGTTTTAATTACTTTACTATTAGGATTACAACCGAATAAAAATAGAGCCAGAATAAGATAAGTTCGCATTATTAAATAGCTATCTAATTAGTGATGAACCTGTCATATCAGCTGGAATGGTGATTTCCATGAGCGACAAAATAGTGGGGGCTAAATCACCTAATTTGCCTGAATTAATTTGTACTTCTGCATCATCTGCATGAACCAATATGCAGGGTACTGGATTTTTAGAATGAGCGGTGTTAGGGGATCCGTCAGGATTGATCATGTAATCCGCATTTCCATGGTCTGCTATGATCAAAATATGATATTCTAATTCTCGTAGTCGAGCAACTAATTTACCGACACATTCATCCACTGTTTCGGCGGCCGTCATCACCGCCCTAAACACCCCGGTATGGCCTACCATGTCCGTGTTAGCAAAGTTGAGACATATAAAATGTGGTGTTTTTTCATCGAGATGTGCCAGCAGAGCTTCTGTCATTTCTCGTGCACTCATCTCGGGCTGAAGATCATAAGTAGCCACCTTAGGGGAGGGTATCAATATTCTCTCTTCTCCTTCAAACTCGTCTTCCTTGCCTCCAGAGAAGAAGAAGGTGACATGGGGATATTTTTCAGTTTCAGCAATCCGCAACTGTGAAAGTCCAGCATTTGCAATCACCTCTCCTAGGGTGTTTTTAAGGTTTTCCTGCGAAAACAGGACCTCGATGCCCTCGAAAAGCTCGTCATATTGCGTCATGGTGAGAAAGTGCAGATCCAATTTCTTCATCTCATACTCTGGAAAATCTTCTTGCGAAAGTGCCCGAGTAAGTTGACGTGGCCGATCGGTGCGAAAATTGAAGAAAATAACCAGATCGTTGTCTTTAATGCTGGTTAGCGGCTTTCCCTGCCCATCGTCCTGCACCATGGGCATGACAAACTCATCCGTAACCTCCTTCGCATAGCTCTCAGCTAAAGCACTTACCAGATTGTGTTTGACCTCCCCTTGTCCCGAAACCAATAAATCATAGGCCAATTTGGTGCGATCCCAACGCAAGTCACGATCCATAGCATAGTAGCGACCTATTACGGAAGCCACTTCGGTATTTTTGTCACTCAGAAAATCTTGCAAGTCTTTGAGATAGTGAAGCCCACCGGTGGGTGCGGTGTCTCTACCATCCAGAAAGCAGTGTGCAAAGACATTTCGAGCATTCAGTCCCTCCGCAATCTCAATCAGACATTTCAAATGATCCATGTGCGAATGAACACCGCCATCAGACAGTAGACCCATGAAGTGAATGGCACGCTTCTCTTGCACCGCAGACCTAATTGCATTGACCAAAACTTGATTTTTTGCTAACGATCCAGATTGT
Source organism: Saprospiraceae bacterium (assembly GCA_965223215.1). Classification (GTDB taxonomy): domain Bacteria; phylum Bacteroidota; class Bacteroidia; order Chitinophagales; family Saprospiraceae; genus JABDMH01. The sequence goes on from CBDCVZ010000010.1 coordinate 4,923,277, forward strand.
ACCGCCAGGTTGATTTTTGCAAGCTGCTGGTACACGATACGTCCGGCACCAATGTTGAGATGACCAACCTCGGAATTGCCCATTTGACCCTCGGGAAGTCCTACCTCCATGCCGTATGTGATCAGTCGACTGTTGGGTCGTTCTGATAAGAGTTGATTCATAACTGGTGTACTTGCCTTTGCAATGGCATCCACCTCGGGGTCTTGACCAATGCCCCAACCATCAAGTATCAACAGTGCTAATCGATTGCTCATTGTGATTTTCCTTCTATTTTTTGTGAATGTGGTGCGCCTTTTCTCTGTTGCAGTCACCAGGGTGCGCAAAGTTAAGAATATCCATCAGGCACCAAGGCTATTTAAGAAGTATTGCAGCTCATCGGAACACATCATTGAGGGGAAGTCATTCTCCCGAAACGATTGATACTATGGTGGGCTCCGAAATCAGCGGAATGAGGTAAGATCTTGGATATCCAAAACACCTAATCCGAATAAGGCAAAATCGTAGCGACACGGATCTAACGGGTCAAAGTGCCGCAGCATCTTCGTGAGCTCTAGTACGGCTTTCCAATCTCGTTGCTTACGAGATAAGAGTCTCAAACGCCTTGCTACTCGTTCTACATGAACATCTAATGGCAGGAAGAGCTGATGGGGTTGGATCTGACTCCAAATTCCAAAATCTACCCCCGCTTGATCCTTGCGCACCATCCAGCGCAAAAACATGTTGAGCCGCTTGCAAGTGGATTTTCGAGCAGGGGTGGACAAGTGCTTACGTGTGCGTTGGAGCGCCGACGGGAGGGAAAAAAAGAGTTCTTCACACTGAATGAGTCCACGCTCAAGAGAACCGGACTCATGCACAAACAGATACTCCAGGCTTTCGTATTGCGCAAAATACCACTGCAGAAATTCTAGGAAATAGATCGTATCAGGATACTGAAAGGTCCGATGAGCAAAATCGGAAAATCGGGCGCGGTCCTTGGCTTGATGGTTTTGAATGAAATCGAATGGAGCATTGTCCATCAACTCAAATAAATCTGTCGCTTTGTTGATGATTGTTTTTCTCTGGCCCCAAGAAAATATAGCAGTCCAAAAGGCAGTAATTTCGACATCCTGCTTGAGATCATAACGATGTGGAACACAGATCGGATCATCTGGAATGAAAGAAGGTCGGTTGTAGCGCTCCACTGCATGATCTAGCACTACCTTTAGTTGGTGCATCTCCAGTGCAGTCAAGAGATGCGGTTAGCTCTCGAGAGATTGTTTGACCTCGATGATATTGTAGCCCTCAATGATGTCACCTACCTTGATATCGTTATAGTTTTTGATGGTAACCCCACACTCCAGGCCACTACGCACTTCCTTGACATCATCTTTGAAGCGCTTCAATGAACTAATTTCGCCTTTTACTCCCTGCTTCGTGGGATAGATGACGATGCCATCGCGGATTACCCTAACGTGTGTGTCGCGACTGATTTTTCCATCTTCGCAATAGCAGCCCGCAATGGTTCCAATCTTGCTGATTTTGTATGTTTCTCTCACCACCAATTGACCGACAATCTTCTCTTCGCGCGTTGGCTCCAAAAGTCCCTCGATGGCCGAGGTGATTTCTTCGATGGCCTCATAGATGATTGAATAAAGTTTGATTTCAACACCCTCTTGCTCTGCCAACTTACGGGCGCCCATTGAGGGTCTCACCTGGAAACCAATAATGATCGCATCGGAAGCCGTGGCCAATAATACGTCAGATTCGATAATCTGTCCGACCGCCTTATGGATGACATTGACCTGAACGGTTTGTTGTGAAAGCTTGATGAGGGAGTCAGAGAGTGCTTCGATACTACCGTCTACATCACCTTTAACGATGAGATTTAACTCCTTAAATGTTCCTAGAGCCAATCGACGGCCAATTTCATCTAAGCTGATTCGCTTGCTGGCTCGATTGGCCTGTTCACGGCTAATCTGAGTCCGCTTGGCAGCCAGTTGTCGCGCTTCCTGTTCTGATTCAGTTACTTTAAACTTCTCACCTGCTTGCGGTGCACCGCTCAACCCTAAGATTAGTACCGGCGTCGATGGACCAACGCTCTTAACGCGTTTGCCCCGTTCGTTATACATGGCTTTGACGCGACCTGAATGTTCGCCAGCGATGAGGGGATCACCCACCTTCATTGAACCGTTCGTGACTAAAAGTTTACAGATATAGCCACGGCCTTTATCCAGTGAGGCTTCAATCACCGTGCCTATGGCAGGACGTTTAGGATTGGCTTTTAATTCAAGTAAATCCGCCTCGAGAATGATCTTCTCCAGCAGTAAATCAATGTTTTCACCGCTTTTGGCGGAAATATCTTGCGACTGATACTGCCCACCCCATGATTCGACCAAAAAGTTCATTGAGGCCAACTGCTGCTTTATTCTTTCAGGATCCGCACCAGGCTTGTCAATTTTGTTTATCGCGAATATCATTGGCACTCCGGCAGCCTGGGCGTGGCTGATCGCCTCTTTCGTCTGGGGCATGATGCTATCATCTGCCGCAATGATAATGACCGCTATATCCGTCACTTTTGCACCCCGTGCACGCATGGCCGTGAAAGCCTCGTGACCTGGTGTATCAAGGAAAGTAACTTTGCGTTTGTCTTCACCCGCCAAGACCTCATAGGCACCAATGTGTTGGGTGATACCTCCAGCTTCACCTTCGGCAACGTTGGCTTCGCGGATAAAATCCAGTAGTGATGTTTTACCGTGATCTACGTGACCCATGACCGTTACGATCGGTGCACGGGGCTCCAGATCTTCTGGTGCATCGACAATGTCTTCCTCTTCTTCATTATCGGCCTCGGCGCTGATAAATTCAACCTCATGACCATACTCTTCAGCTAAAAGCTCGATGATTTCTGCATCAAGTCGCTGATTGATCGACACGATGACACCGAGGTTCATACAGGTCGTAATGATCTCAGTCACCGATACATCCATCAAATTGGCCAACTCTTGTGCCGTTACGAATTCGGTGAGCTGGATGGCTTTGCTTTCGCGTTGCATTTCTACCTGCTCCTGCTTCTCGCGCATCACATCCCGCTTATCGCGACGAATTTTTTGTCTCCGCTTGGATTTTCCACCAGATAACCGCGCCATGGTAGCGCGTATTTTCTCGTCGATTTCCTTTTGAGAAACCTCCTTAACCTCGTCAACTTTCTTAGAACGGCCACCAGCTCGATTTTGATCAGAACCAACACGTGAATGCTTTACTTTGGTCCTTCTGCGCCGCCGCTTTGGTTTATCCTCTTCTTTGACAGGACTCTTCTTGGCCGTGACCGGAGCTTCTTCTTTTTTCTTCGGTTTATCAAATTTCTTGGTATCAATTTTACCCAAGATTTTTAGACCTTTCAGTTGAGGGGCTTCGGCACGAACTGTCTCATCTACTTCCTCGGCAGGGCTCTCTTCAGCTTGCTCCACAACCTGTGGATCTTCCGTTACGGGCTCCACCACTTCTTCCTCTTCGGCCGGGGCCTTCTTTGGCTTGGGCTTTAGATCGATTTTTCCAACGACCTTGATTTCGGCCTTGACATCTTCTCTCCCATCCACCACTTCTTCAACTTCTGGTGCCTTTGGTGGTTCGGGTTTTTCGGGAGCAACTTCAACGATCGGAGGACCAGCGGGTTTCGCAATTACCTCGTCCGGTTCCTCCTTGGCACCAGGTCGAGTACCAATAATGAGTTGATCTGCCTTTTCCTTTACAGCAATGGAGTTCTGAAACTCTTTCACCAACACATCATACATATCATCACTGATCTTTGCAGTTGGCTTGTTTTCGATTTCAAAGCCATTGGCCAGTAGATGATCCACAATGGTTGTGGTACCAACATTTAATTCTTTCGCAATCTTTACTAATCTAATCGCCATCGGCAGATTTCAGTACTTTTTACAAAGTTAGTTAATCCTTTTTAAGGTCTTCTTCTTCAAATTCGGATGCGAGAATCGATAAAACATCAGTGATCGTCTCTTCTTCCAGATCTGATCTCCTGACCAGTTCTTCTTTGCTCAACTTCAGCACAGATCTTGCCGTATCGCACCCGATGTTTTTCAATTCATCGATGATCCAAGCTTCAATTTCATCAGAAAATTCATCCAATTCGACATCATCCACTTCAATCTCATCCGAATCGCGGTAGACATCTATTTCAAATTCTGTGAGTCGACTCGCCAACTTGATGTTAGATCCTCCCTTGCCAATGGCCAAAGAGACTTGATCAGGCTTCAAGAAGACCGATGCACGCTTCTCTTCCATTTCAAGTTCGATATTGCTCACCTTGGCAGGTGTCAAAGCTCTTTGGATGTAGAGAATCAAATTGTTTGTAAAATTGACAATGTCAATATTCTCATTTTTAAGTTCGCGTACGATGCCATGGATACGAGAGCCCTTCATTCCTACACATGCCCCAACGGGGTCAATCCGGTCGTCATAAGACTCCACGGCTACTTTGGCTCGCTCACCCGGAATGCGCACGATTTTTTTGATCGTGATTAATCCGTCTTCTATTTCTGGCACTTCTTGTTCCATCAATTTCTCTAAGAAGATGCTTTCGGTACGTGAAATGATGACCACAGGTGAGTTGTTTTTCATCTCAACCCGCTTAATCACTGCTTTTACCATGTCTCCTTTCCGGAAATAATCACCGCGAATCATTTCTTGACGAGGCAAAACGAGTTCACTTCCGGTAGCATCATCCAGTACAAGAATTTCACGCTTCAGTATTTGATGTACCTCTCCCAGCACGACGTCGCCAATGCGCTCGTTATATCGCTTAAACACTTCGTCTTTTTCAAGCTCCATGATGCGAGAGATTAAAGTCTGGCGGGCAGCCATTATGGCTCTGCGACCAAAATCTTCCAAAAAGAGCTGCTCGTAGCACTCTTCACCTACTTCATAATCTTCATCGATCGAAAGGGCCTCAGAAATCGAGATCTGGCTCTGCTCATCGGTTACCTCTCCGTCAGGTACAATCTCGCGAACTCGCCAGAGCTCAAGGTCCCCCTTGGTGGTATTTACGATGACATCGAAATTTTCATCGTCGCCAAATTTTTTTCTAATGAGTGTTCGGAAGACATCTTCCAAAACCCTGACCATGGTAGGTCGATCAATATTTTTTCCGGTTTTGAATTCCGAAAAGGTATCTACAAGATTCATGATTTTACCTTTTAAAATCTTATTTCAACAAATGTTTCTTTAATTGATTTAAAATCTATCACCCGCTCTTCGCCATAACTCGGTTTTTGATGCTTTCCTTTTTTAACTTCAGGTTTAAGCCTAAGCTCATTTTCGTCTACAGCGATCAATTTGCCAATTAATTCCGCCCCTTCCTGGGGAATGATGCGCAAGATGCGACCTATGTTTTTAGGATATTGCCGAATTGAGATCAAAGGCCTCTGTAGGCCCGGCGAGGATACCGACAAATTATAGGTCGTACCTAGTAATTCCGATTCATCAAGACATCTTTCGATGAACCGACTAATTTTCTGACAACGGTTAAGAGAAAGCTCCGTTTCACTGTCAACGTATACAATCAACTTTTTGGATGTTGGCTTCCAGTCTAGGTCTATTAGAAAGATGTCTTTCTCCTCGTAATCAGAAAGATGTCTCTCAAGCCATTTGCCTATCGCTGCTTTCTCCAAATTGAGTTACCCTTAAAAAAAAGAGGGAACAGTCACTGCTCCCTCTTCCGCATCAAATTGACTGCAAATATACGAATTATTGGGAGATAAGTCCAGCATTAAGCTAAACCGTGCCTTTACTATATTTGTTCCTCCCTATGATGAAAAATCAAGAACAGATCGCATCATTGCTCGGGCGAGCATTAGAGAGAGATTTCCTTAGCGCCGAGGAAGGAGTCTATTTATTTGAGCATGCGGGTACTGCTGAATTGATGTATACGGCAAATGAATTGAGGAAGCAGAGCGTGCCCGGAAATTTGGTAACCTGGATTATCGACCGCAATTCGAATACAACGAATGTTTGTATCGCCAATTGTAAGTTTTGCAATTTCTACCGTAGACCAGGTCACGAAGAGTCTTATGTCACTTCGATTGAAGAGTACAAAGTCAAGATTGAGGAAACCTTCAGACTCGGTGGTGAGCAACTGCTGTTGCAAGGTGGGCATCATCCCGAATTGGGTCTGGCTTACTATTGCGACCTATTCAGAGAATTGAAATCACTATTTCCAAAGCTGAAACTTCATGCACTTGGACCACCCGAAATCGCCCATATTACCAAGCTGGAAGGATCAACGCATACTGAAGTTCTAAGAGCATTGACTGAAGCAGGTCTGGACTCTCTTCCGGGCGCTGGTGCTGAGATCTTAAGCGATCGTGTTCGCAGATTGATCTCCAAGGGAAAGTGTGGTAGCGAAGAATGGCTAGATATCATGCGAGCTGCACATCAGCTCGGGATAACCACTTCGGCAACGATGATGTTTGGGCACATCGAGACCAACCTCGAACGCATGGAACATTTGGTTGCAATTCGCGAAGTTCAATCCGAAAAACCAAGCGATGCGAAAGGATTCCTGGCTTTCATTCCTTGGCCGTTTCAAGATGTAGACACCATCCTCAAGCGACTCAAACGCGCTCGAAATAGCTGCACCGGAGATGAATACGTACGAATGATTGCTTTAAGCCGGATTATGCTACCCAATGTGACCAACGTTCAAGCCTCGTGGTTGACCGTCGGAAAATCAGTGGGCCAGCTCTGCTTGCACGCAGGAGCCAATGATTTCGGAAGCATTATGATTGAAGAGAATGTGGTGTCAGCCGCCGGGGCGGCCTTTCGATTCACCGCGCAGGGCATTCAAGATGCCATCTCAGAGGCTGGATTCGTACCTCAATTGCGAGATCAGCAGTATCAGTTTAGAGATTTACCGCCGCAAATGGAGCAGCAACAGCTTGACCATGCGACCATGATTGTTGACTGATCAATGTCTCTCCTTCATTTAAGTCAAATGGTGCTTAGTGCCCTTTAGTTACTTATCTTTATCGGTTTAATTCATTTGAAATCAGGGTTGAAATTTTGCCTATGAGAGAAGATTTTATCGAGGTAATTGGTGCACGTGAACACAATCTGCGCAACATTGATGTGCGCATTCCCAAAAACAAGCTGGTTGTGATCACAGGCATCAGCGGTAGCGGTAAGTCATCATTGGCCTTCGATACGATTTATGCAGAAGGTCAACGTCGATATATGGAGACCTTTGGGGCTTACGCCAGACAGTTTATGGGTAAAATGGATCGTCCTGATGTTGAGGAAATCAAGGGACTGAGTCCAGTGATCTCCATTGAACAAAAGACGACTGGTTGGAATCCACGGTCGACGGTTGGTACCATTACTGAATTGTACGATTTCCTGAGGTTGCTTTATGCTCGCACGGCGATTGCCTACTCATACGTGACAGGTAAAAAGATGATCAAATTTTCGGAAGAGGAAATCATCAAACATATCCTTACCACTTTTGATACACGTAAAGTAGTCATCTTAGCCCCAGTGATTAGAGCCCGTAAGGGCCATTATCGAGAGCTTTTTGAGCAAATCCGAAAGCAGGGTTATGCCAAAGTCAGAGTGGATGGAAAGATCATAGATCTTACTAAGGGCCTACAAGTGGAACGCTTCAAGACGCATGATATTGAAATCGTGGTAGACCGGCTGAGGATTGATAAAACCAAGCGTGAGCGACTGGCAGCATCTTTAGCTGCTGCACTTAAATTGGGTGATGGTTTGATTATGATCCTGGATCACGATAAAGGGACCATCAATCCATACAGCAAGCAGCTCATGGACGCCGAATCCGGAGTTTCATATGAAGAGCCTTCTCCCAACGCTTTTTCGTTTAACTCGCCTTATGGAGCCTGTCCTGACTGCGGCGGTCTGGGGAAAGTGAACCAGGTAGATCCAGACAAAGTAATCCCCGATCCCAATCAGAATATCAATCGTGGTGGCATTGTGCCCTTTGGTGAAGTCCGTGATAATTTTACCTTCAAGCAGTTGCGGGCCATTGCCAAGAGATTTAAGTTTTCCTTTGCCACACCCATCACTGACATTCCGCAAGAAGCCTTACAGATCATCCTACATGGTGGAGATGATTCATTTAATATCAGATTGCCCTATAGCAAGCATGATTTCACCTATAATCTTCCACAAGAAGGTCTTTATAATATGCTGGTGCGATGGTACAATGATACCAGTTCAGAACGGGTGCGCAAGTGGGCAGAGGCATTTATGACCGTAAATGTTTGTGACGCATGTCAAGGACAGCGATTGAAAAAAGAATCACTTCACTTTAAGATTGCCGATAGGAATATCGCCGAACTGGCCATGATGGACCTGCAGGAATTGAGTGATTTCTTTGCGAATATTGAATCGAAACTAACAGTTAAGCAGAAAACGATTGGCAAGGATGTTCTCAAGGAAATTCGATTGCGCCTTCAATTCTTGCTCCATGTCGGCTTAGACTATCTGAGTTTGCACCGACCCGCTCGTACCCTTTCGGGTGGCGAATCTCAGCGCACACGCTTGGCCAATCAAATTGGATCAAAATTGACGGGGATCACCTACATCTTAGATGAACCCAGCATTGGATTACACCAGCGCGATAATCATCGGTTGATTGATTCTTTAAAAGAACTGACCGACATCGGTAATACAGTATTGGTCGTCGAACACGATAAAGACATCATGCTTGCTTCTGACTATCTGATTGATTTGGGTCCTGGTGCTGGGTTGCTGGGTGGTGACATGGTGGTGAAGGGACGACCCAAAGAAGTATTGAGATCTAAGAAATCGATGACAAGTCAATACCTGAGCAATCGACTACAAATTCCCTTACCGGAAAAAAGGAGGACGGGAAGCGGGGAATATCTGAAACTGAGCGGAGCATCGGGTCACAACCTGCAAAATATTGATTTGAAGATCCCGCTGCAGACTTTTACTTGTGTGACTGGAGTTTCCGGTAGTGGGAAGTCGACCCTTATTAACGAAACGTTGTATCCGATCTTAAGGCAGCATTTTTACAAGAGCTTAAAAGATCCACTTCCATTCAAAAAAATAGAGGGTCTGAAGCATCTTGATAAAGTCATAGAAATTGATCAATCTCCCATTGGAAGAACCCCACGATCAAATCCTGCTACCTACACCGGAGTATTCACTGACATCCGAAAACTATTCTCAGATGTTCCCGAAGCTAAGATTCGAGGCTACAAACCGGGGAGATTTTCCTTTAATGTTGCCGGGGGACGCTGTGAAACGTGTCAAGGTGGTGGGATGCGGATCATCGAAATGAACTTTCTCCCCAATGTCTATGTAGAATGCGAAACCTGCCTGGGCAAGCGATATAACCGCGAAACGCTGGAGATAATATACAAGGGAAAGTCCATCAGTGATGTACTTGATATGAGTGTTCGAGAAGCCGTTCAATTCTTCGAAAACATACCTCGAATTTTTCGAAAACTGAAAACCATTGCAGATGTAGGTCTCGGTTACATCACCCTGGGACAACAAGCCACCACACTTTCTGGTGGGGAGGCACAGCGTGTGAAGTTGGCGGAAGAGCTTTCAAAAAGAGCTACTGGTGCCACGATTTATATTCTTGACGAACCGACCACCGGACTGCACTTTGATGATATTCGCCAGCTGTTGATGGTCCTTAATAAGCTGGTAGACAAAGGGAATACAATCATTGTGATCGAGCATAACATGGATGTGATTAAGGTAGCTGATCACATTATAGACATTGGACCAGATGGGGGTAGAAGAGGAGGCAAAATTGTGGCCACTGGAACCCCGGAAGAGATTGCAAAACATCGAAAGAGTTTTACCGGACAATATTTGAAGGCGGAGTTGGCCTTGTACCAAAAGTAGCTTGGATTTGCACCAATGCCGAAAGCAAGCACCACGCCTTCGGCAAAGTTTACTTTTTTGGCATCTAAATAATAGATTACTGGATATAGCCTTCCTTTGCACATAGATACGGATGCTAATTTTTTTTACTTACAGAAATAAAGGCCTATGAGCCCGTTTCGAAAGCCGATCATCAGAAACTTTGTCCTGATCATATTCGCCATGTCGGCCGTCTATTTACTTCCCATTGGTCTCTTCCAAGATCAATGGAGGTTGTCGGCAGAGGTGCAGGAGATCCTATTTCAACTCGTAGCTGTTTTTCCTATTCTATGGCTCTTGCTAGTCCACGTCACTAAAAAAATTGATGTTGCACATTTATATCCTCTTCATATCCGCCCTTTTCGATGGTCTGGTCTGTTGTTGGTCCTGATCTTGATGATTTTTGCATCTTTTTCTATCGATGGCCTCGCAATTTTGGGGTTATCATATTTAGCACCAGGCTACGTGGGAAATCTGCTGTCTGAGCCCATCTTGCCACCAGAGCCGGGCTTTAGAATGCTCACCATTTTATTAGCTGTGGTACTGGCACCTGTGATGGAGGAAATTGTGTTTCGTGGACTATTGCTCAATCGAATGATGGTCAAAGTCGGTGTGCAGAGGGCAGTCATCTTCAGCTCACTTTTGTTCGGACTTTTACACGGCGAGGCATTCCTTGGAGCGACATTGTTTGGCATTGTCATGTGTCTTTTGTACCTGCACTCAGAAAGTTTGTGGGCTCCCACCTTGGTTCATATTGCTAATAATGGGATAGCAGTACTCATCAGTGTCTATCACTTCGAGCCGAATTCCAGTGATGTTCTGGTTGACTACCGTGCAGACTTTCCCTACTACCTCCTGGCACTACTCGCTGTGCCGGGTATCTGGTTTTTTTTGAAGCAGTTTTGGGTGCATTCAATGATCTTCACACCTTACGAAAAACAGGCCGCATTGACTACCACGATTTCAGACGACCAGGGAGTAGATTGAATTGACGCAAAGCGCAAGTTCGACAGCTCAAAAATTTTCGTAATTTTCTATTTGGTCCGCTCAGATACTTGCGACTGCGACCATCGTAAACCTGGTCTCGATGCGAAAAATTGTAAACTCAACTTTGCGACTTTATCTCAAAACGAGATATCACAAAATTGCACATAGTATTGAGCATCCGGAAGTTACCCAGGCAGATGTCTTGGAAAATCTCCTTTTTACGGCTTCCGAAACCGAATATGGTAAGGCTTTCAGATTCGATGAAATCCACGACTACACCTCCTTTCGTCAGGCCATACCTATTGTCAATTATGATGACATCAAGGATCGAATCCACCGTATGATGATGGGCGAGGCTGATATACTATGGCCGGGTACCGTGAAATGGTTTGCCAAATCGTCGGGCACCACGAGTGATAAAAGCAAATTCATTCCGGTGACGAAGCAAAATCTAAAGTTTTGCCATGTGAAGGGGTTTTGGGATGCGCTGGCAGTGCTCTATCACAATTTGCCCGACGCTAAAATCTTTGAGTACAATAATCTGGTGGTCGGTGGTTCCTTACATCACTTCGAGCCCCACCCCGAGACCCGCTTTGGCGATGTCTCCGCCATCCTAATTCAGCATATGCCGCTGGTAGGCCGACCCTTTTATTCTCCTGATTTTGAGACGGCCTTCATGAAAAAGTGGGATGAGAAGTTGGAACGGACCGCTCAACTGGCAAGTCGCGATCAGGACATTGGTTCGATTGGAGGGGTGCCAACCTGGAATGTTGTCTTATTTCGACGAATTCTGGAGATTACGGGCAAAGATCATTTGCTGGAGGTTTGGCCCAACCTTCAAGTCTATTTGCATGGAGGGGTTAATTTCGAACCCTATCGAAGTCAGTTTGAGGCCTTGATACCCAAGGAAGATTTCACCTATCAGGAGACTTATAATGCCTCTGAAGGTTACTTTGCCACGCAGCACCGTGATCAAGATCGAGATCTCCTCTTGTTTCCCGATTGTGGTATATTCTATGAGTTCGTTCCACTGGATGAGTTGGATCAAGATCAGCCCAAGGCCGTTCAGTTGCAAGATGTTCAAATCGGTGAAAACTATGCGATGGTTATCTCTACGAATGCCGGACTCTGGCGCTACATGTTGGGAGATACTGTTACTTTTTCCAGTAAGAACCCGTACAAGCTCCTGATTACCGGCCGCACCAAGCACTTTATCAATGCCTTTGGCGAAGAGGTAATGGTCGGCAATACCGACCAAGCCATTAGTCGCGCTTGTTTGCAGTTCAATGTGAAAATTCGGGAGTATATGGTCGCACCGATCTACTTTGACGAGCTTGGAAATGGGGGACACGAATGGCTTATCGAATTTGATGGAGATGTACCAGATCTGCAAACATTTGCCACGGTGTTAGATCAACATTTGCAGCAAGCCAACTCTGACTATGAGGCTAAACGCTTTCAAGATATGGCGATGCAAAGACCTCGCATTCTGTCGGTTCCAACCAATACCTTTGCCAGATGGATGAAGAAGAGAGGCCGTGTTGGAGCTCAAGTAAAAGTACCGCGTCTGGCCAATCATCGCAAATACGTTGAAGAAGTAATGGGTATGGTACAAAATCCAGCAGCTGCATGAGCAAATTTGAAGATCCCCTGACCGATATCTTAAGTCAGCATTTCGAGCTGGATTTTCAGTCCGGTACCGGTCAAGAAGTTGTTGATCTGTTGGCCAATCGAATCTCATCCTTGATGGCAGGTGATCTGGAATCGTTGATGAGTATGTTGTATCGACTCGATGTGGCAGAAGACAAAATTCAAGAGGCCTTTTCTCCAGATAATCCAGTGCCTCCCAACGTCTCCCTGGCTCACCTGATCATTGAGCGGCAGCTGCGACGGATGAAGACAAAACAAACCTATCAGCAGGAACCCCTAGACGACTGGATTGACTTTTAATTGACCAACTCATGCTTACCAAGACAAAAGGCATGGTGACTCGATGCATTAAGTATGGGGAATCAAGTCTAATATTTGATTTATACACCCGCGACCACGGTCGCGTAAGTATGATCGTAGGTGGAGTGCGAAAAACTAGAGCCAAGACTCCAGCATCCGTGTTTCAGTTGATGAACTGGATCGAAACGGTGGTCTATCTCAAGGATCCCAAGGCCCTCAATCGTGTTAAAGAGGCACGTCTCTTTCAGCATTACCAACACCTTCCCTTTGACCTGAAAAAGAGAAGTATTGCACTTTTCATGACTGAAGTTGTGCAAAAAACCATTCGCGAACATGAACCCAATCATGCGCTTTACCAATTCTTGTTGGATACTTTCTCTTTTTTGGATCATACCGATCAACCTGTAGAAAATCTGCACCTGGTCTTTCTGCTTCATTTAACCCAATTCTTGGGGTTCTTGCCCCATGGAATCTATTCGGATGAAAGGCCGTATCTGGACTTGCTGAAGGGTAGTTTTGAAGAAAAACAACACCCAATTTATACTCTGGACAGACAGGCGAGCAAATTGCTTTCTGATCTCAATCAACATGTGTCTGCTACCTGCCATCATCTCCACATCAGTAGGGTTCAAAGGCGAAAACTGATCGATAATCTGATCACTTTTTATAAGCTTCACCTAGAAAAAATGCCAGACATCCAAACCCACGCCATCCTTGCCGATGTTCTCTAATCAAATGGGGAGTTGATGCACTAAAATTCTATCTTCAATTGAGTTTTATTGAACGGAATGAAATCATTGCTCACAATACCCATCGCCTTTGATCGAAAGGACTTCAGTGATCAGCAATTGCTTGATCTGTATGAAGGCATGCTTTTCCCCAGAATGATCGAGGAAAAAATGCTCAATCTGCTTCGACAAGGCAGGATCACTAAATGGTTTAGTGGCATCGGTCAAGAAGCGATTTCGATAGGTGTTGCCCAAGCGGTAGATCAAAAGACATTTCTGTTTCCGCTACATCGCAATCTCGGTGTCTTTACCTCACGTGGTATTCCATTGGAGAAACTACTGGCTCAGTGGCAGGGTAAGAAATCGGGATTTACCAAGGGTCGGGATCGATCCTTTCACTTTGGATCGCTGGCCCACCACATTGTCGGCATGATTTCTCATCTAGGGCCACAACTTGCCCTTGCCAATGGAGTGGGCCTGGCATCTAAAATTGAAGGTGTGGCTGAGGTAGCAGTGGCTTTCACAGGGGATGGCGGAACCAGTGAAGGTGATTTTCATGAAGCACTCAATGTTGCTGCGGTGTGGAAACTACCGGTGATTTTCATCATTGAAAACAATGGCTATGCGTTGAGCACACCGACCAGTGAACAATATGCGTGTGCTCACCTGGCCGACCGAGGCGTTGGGTATGGAATCCCAGCCCATACAGTGGATGGAAACAATGTTTTGGACATCTATGGCTTGGTGCGAGAGATCTCCGAAGAATTAAAGACAGATCCACACCCCGTGATCGTTGAATGCCAGACGTTTCGCATGCGCGGCCATGAGGAGGCTTCCGGCACCAAATATGTACCATCTGAGTTAATGGATCACTGGCAGGAGCGCGATCCCATCTTGAATTTTGCGGCATTCTTACGGAGCGTCGGTGTGTTAAATGAGCAACTGGAAGAGCAGGTCCGGCAGCGATTTAGTGAGCAGATTGACCAGGCCGTGCGGATTGCATTTTCTGCAGAAGAGTTTCTAGCTGAAGTAGCCGTGGAGCGAGCAGATGTATTTCGGCACGAATGGTCGAATCCTTTCCCGGGCCAAACCACCGTTCCTGAGATAGAAATCCGGTTTATTGATGCGATTAGCCAGGCGATCGATCAATCCATGGCAGCCAATGAAAAACTCGTGCTCATGGGTCAGGACATTGCTGAATATGGAGGGGTCTTCAAGGTCACAGCCGGCATGCAGGCCAAGTACGGTGCCGACCGGGTGAGAAACACACCGCTTTGTGAAAGTGCCATTGTCGGAACAGCCCTGGGTTTATCGCTCAAGGGATATAGTAGCATGGTCGAAATGCAGTTTGCCGATTTTGTAACCTGCGGTTTCAATCAGATTGTCAACAACCTGGCCAAAGTACACTATCGCTGGGGGCATGCTCCGAACGTTACCATTCGAATGCCCTGTGGGGGTGGAGTTGGGGCTGGCCCCTTTCATTCTCAGACCAATGAAGGATGGTTCTTTCAGACTGCGGGCCTGAAAATCGCGTATCCATCCAATGCTTATGATGCAAAGGGTCTTTTAATAGCTAGCTTGTCTGATCCTAATCCGGTGTTGTTTTTTGAACATAAGTATTTGTACCGTCAGCAAACAGGATTAGTACCAGAAGACCCCTATTGCATTGAGTTCGGAAAAGCCAGCATTTTTAGATCTGGTAGCAAGGCAACTTGTATCACCTACGGTATAGGTGTGCACTGGGCTGCACAAGCGATTGAGGAAATGAATGTGGATGTGGAAATTATAGATTTACGGACACTTTGTCCCTTGGATTATGGTGCCATCGAAACCTCCATTCAGAAAACTGGCAGAGCGATCATTTTGCACGAAGCATCTTTGACCGGAGGGGTGGGCGCAGAGATCTCTTCATACATTTCGGAGCATTTATTTGAACATCTTGATGCACCCATTCTGCGTGTAGCCAGCCTCGACACTCCAGTTCCCTTCAATACAGTTTTGGAAGCTCAGTATCTGCCTACGGACAGGTTGAGATCCAAATTAGAGTTACTACTTAATTACTAGGCAAGCGTACCTTTGAAAAACAATAGCACAAAATGAAGTTAGAAGATTTAATTGCGGTAAGTGGTTTGCCAGGCTTGTACAAGATGGCGGGTAATAGGCCTAATGGATTGATCATTGAAGATCTAGATACTGGAAAGAGAAAATTTGCCTCCATGCGTAAACACCAGTTTTCTCCGCTCGAAACGATCGCCATTTTTACCAACCAGGATTCTGTGTCGTTGGTGGAAGTACTCAAAAAGATGTATGACCAAAAGAGTCACACTCCGCCCGTATCATCGAAGGCCAGTGCGGATGATCTTCGATCCTATTTCGAAGCCATCGTACCTGATCATGATCATTATCGTGTCTACCCTAAGGATATTAAGAAGATCATCAAATGGTTTACCTTCCTTGATGATCGAGAGATGTTTGCTGCCCAAAGTGATGAAGAAGAGTGATCAGCATATATGGTCATATTTTAGATTAGCTGGTTATCAATGTACCTCGACCAAAAAATTATTGTTGTTTTACCAGCTTATAATGCTGCCAAAACCGTCACTAAAACTTACCAGGAAATTCCCCTAGATCTGGTTGATGAGGTCATTCTGTGTGATGATGCAAGTGCCGATCATACGGTCGAGCTTGCCAGGTCGTTGGGCATTCATCAGGTGCTTTTGCACGATCGCAACTTGGGTTATGGGGCTAATCAGAAAAGCTTGTACCAGAAAGCTCTGAAGTCTAACGCTGATATCGTGGTCATGCTTCACCCTGACTATCAATATGATCCCGCGCTAATTCCTGCCATGGTGTCTTTGATCGCTCTGGGTACGCACGATGTAGTGCTGGGATCACGCATTCTCGGGCGGGGTGCTTTAGCTGGGGGAATGCCCCTATACAAATTTGCCGCCAATCGATTACTTACGTTGGTACAAAACATCGCGACCGGATATAAATTGTCTGAGTATCACACGGGTTATCGAGCGTATCGAAGTAGTGTTTTGAGAGCACTGCCCATCCAAAAAAACTCCGACGATTTTCTCTTTGACAATCAAGTGTTGGCTCAAATCATTTACAGTGGATTTAACATCGGTGAGGTTAGCTGTCCGGCCAGGTATTTTGAAGATGCCTCAAGCATAAATTTTTTTCGCAGTGTTCGCTACGGGTTGGGCGTACTCCGGGTGTGCGCCATGCATCTACTGCAGCGGTTTGGTTTAGGGGATTTTGAGATGTTTCGCTTTACTAGGCATAGCAGTCGAGAGGAGTAGTGGGCTTGTTATTTTGTGGCAAGAATTAGCTGGTATCTCCATAGTCCTGCCATGAAGGACTCATACATCGCCCGCGTACCATGTACGTTCTTAAGACGATAAGGTTTTAACAGTCTCATCTTGTCACCCAACACTCCGATCCATCGCCACCTTTTGGCATGGACATATAAATTGTGCAACGAGGTCTTGACCTGAGTACTATAATCATGCATATCACAGGATCGAAATCCAGCTTGCACAGCGTGGTGATGATGTTCTTCGGCGGTATCGATATCAGTGCAGGCCCAGCCATTCAACCAGGTCTGCAGGAGTGATTCATTCTGCACCGGTCTCGCCGTGCGAAGATAGTCGGCAATGACTAGTCGTCCACCTGGTTTTAGTAAGCGAGATGCCTCTTGGTATAAGGCACTTTTATCGGGGGCGTGACAGAGACTTTCACACGACCAGATGACCTCAAAGCTCTCATCGGCAAAAGGTGTCGAGCAATAGTCAGATTCCACAAATTGACAATGCTCCGAGACGCCCAGTCGATCCGCTTTATGTCGGCATTCTCTAACCTGATAGGAGGCAATGTTCACACCGGTAACATGCACTTTTTGATGCTTCGCCAACCAGAGGCTAGTGCCTCCCCAGCCACATCCTGCATCCATCATCACCGTTCCGGGCTGCACTCCCGCTAGTTCAGCCATGATCTTTGTGGTGTTCATCAGGGCGGCCTCATGACGGGTGGCCACGTGGTCATAGATTCCGAAATGGGCCGCTTGAAACATGCCTTTATGCCAGACATTGCGATGATCCCAATCCGTTTCTTCGTAGTATCGGATTACCTCCTCATGATGGGCTCTTGACATTACTCTGGCTCAAAACCTAAGATCACCTGAAAATTACCAATTTTACTTAGGTCCCACTTGCCTTCTGAATCCAGACGATCTGCTTTGTCAAATCCCAATCCCCAATCAAATCCGAGGGTACCAAACATGGGAAGGAACACCCGTAGGCCCACTCCTACTGATCTTCGTAAATCAAAGGGATCGTAGTCTCGAAATCTGGCGAAAGCATTACCACCGTCGGCAAAAGCCAAGACGTAAATGGTCGAACTGGGATTGAGTGAAATCGGGTAGCGCAGTTCTAAAGAGAATTTATTGTAGATGGTGGCACCACCGACAATGGGCACCTGGGTTCCTTCAGCAAAAACGGTCTGAGCAGGAAAATCTTCACTATTATATCCGCGAAAATAGATCTGATCCCTGCCTGTAATGGTGAATTGATTGGCCAGAGGTTCAGCGGCAAACTCAAACCGTTCGAAGGGGGATTCACCCACATCGCGGCTATAAAATCCGAGCATACCGATTTTAGCGGAGGCTTTTAGCACCAATTTATTCCAAACAGTCTTGTACCACTCAGCCGCAAACTTCCACTTGTGATATTCAATGAATTCATAAAGTTTCTGTGGAGAGAGGTCCTGATCGTAATAGCCATCTTTTCTAAATAGGCTGTATGGAGGTGTTAGCTGCATGGTCAAACTAAAGGAAGAGCCATCTTTCGGGAAAATTGGATCTGCCACAGTACTTCGCCCAATGGTTTGAGAGAGGTAAAAATTGTGAAAGGTGCCTGTTGCAATGCTACTTCCATTTGGCAATAAGAATATCCTTGGAAACTGGCTAAGCCGAATGTTTTGCAGGTTAATGGTGGTGTTGGTGACAAAGTTGTCATCGGGCCAACTCAAGCGGGAGCCTAAACCAACACTGATCTGGCCAATGGAAAAGGTTTGAGATTGATCAAAAAACTGGGCATTCTTGGTGTAAAAACCGGCCAGGGTAAACGAATTTGGTTTATTTCCTCCCAACCAGGGTTCGGTAAATGAAAAGTTGTACGATTGGTAAAAGTTGCCATTGGTTTGAGCTCGGATTGAAACCTTTTGACCGTCACCCTGGGGCAAGGGTTTCCATGCCTTTCCGTTGAATAGATTCCGCAACGAAAAGTTATTAAAAGTGACCCCCAGGGTTCCAATTAACCCACCTCGATAGAGGAAGTTGGCCGGTTGATACCCAGCAGATAATTCCAGCTGATCAGATGATTTTTCTTCCAATTGATATTCGATATCGACCGTACCCCGGTTTGGGTTAACCGGTGTGTTCATTTCCAATGTCTCAGGATTGAAATATCCGAGGTTAATGATTTGACGCTGTGATCTAATGAGCTCCGAACGGCTAAACTTTTCACCGGGTTTGGTGCGGAGCTCCCTGCGAATAACATGCTCGTGGGTACGATCATTGCCCACAATCACCACCTTATCAATGGTGGCCTGCGGACCTTCAAAAATTCGCATCTCCAGGTCGATACTATCGTTGTCGATGGCGACCTCAGTAGGATCTACCTGAAAGAAGAGATAACCATTATCCATATAAAGTGAACTGACATCACGCCCATCAAGGCTAAAGCGCAGCCGCTGATCCAGGAGTTCTTGATTATAGACCTCACCAGCCTTGATACCAAGTCGATCTTGCAATGCCTGATCATCGTAGATGGAGTTGCCCTTCCAGGTGATGTTTCGGAAGTAGTAGCGATTGCCTTCATCAATGTCCATCCCGAGATATAATTTGCCCTCTTCATCCCGCCAGGTCGTATCCCGTAGAATTCTCGCATCCCGATAGCCGATGTTGTTGTAGTAATCGAGAATGCTGTTTTTATCTTCTTCGAAATCTTTACGTATAAACTTTGAAGAGGCCAGAAATCGTTTTCGCCACTTCGTGTTTTTCATTTGCTTGCGAATTTTCTTGTCCTTAGCCGCATTATTGCCGTTGATTACAATGTCGTCAATCTTAATTCTCTCCTTTCGATCGACTTTAAAATTGAGCACAATGGCATTCTTAACCTTGGTATCCTTCTCCTCCAGAGCCTCGACCTCTGCGTCGAGGTACCCTTTCTTGACAAAGAAATTCTGAATGGCTTGTTTGGAATTGCTCTTGGTGGCCTCCGTAACGATACCACCTCTCAGCAGGAATGGCTTCAGCAGATCATTGAGATCCTCTTCATAGACCTTCTTCACACCGGTGAAGGTGTGTCGAGACAACCGCGGTTTTTCCTCCAGTACAATTTCTAGAAAAACAACATCGCCAATGACTTTGTCCTTAATAATCTGAATGTTGGTGAAAAGTTTTTGCCTCCATAATGCTTGTACAGCACGAGAAATATCATCTCCAGGAATGGTGATTTTCTTACCCTTCTTGAGTCCAGATACAATCCGTATGGCATTGGCATCACTAAAATTTGCTCCGGTTACGGTCACTTCTCCGATTTCATAGTCCTTCTTGTCACTGTAATCAACCATCGCCTTGGGCAGTGGCTTAGGCGCGGGGGGTGTCGTGTCCGTCACCATCGAATCTTGCACAGTGCTCACCTCAGTTGTGTCTTGCGCTGCAATCTGCAACCCGCACATTGCAGCCAGGGCCAAGAAGAAGATGGATTTTAATTGGATCATAGACATTTTGAAATAGGTATCGTCAGAACGATTGGCAAAGGTAACTGTTGCTGCGAATTTTCTTCGTTAACTTTTTCTTAAAGGAAACATTATTAGAATCATGACTTAAGTCCCTGTCTGTCAGGCGAGTTGCTCGCTAATCATGCCAAAGCGACGCTCTCGATTTTGAAAGTCGTAGATGGCTTGGTAAAAATGGTTTCGGTCAAAATCAGGCCAGTAAACGGGAGAAAAATACAGTTCCGTATACGCTATTTGCCAGAGCAGGAAATTGGAAATTCTCGATTCTCCACTAGTTCGTATCAATAATTCTGGATCCGGCACAGACTTGGTAGCCAGATGTCTGGCGAACAATGTGACATCAATGTCGTCTGGTGTAATCTCGTTCGAAGTTACTTGCCTAACGATGGATCTACAGGCTTCTGTGATCTCCCAGCGGGCTGAATAATTCAGGGCCAGAATCAAGGTCATCCGGCTGTTGTTCTTGGTAATTTCGATGCCCTCTCGTAGTGCTTGATAGGTATGCGGGGGCAATTTGCTGATGTCTCCAATGGCTTCCAATCTGATATTGTTGTCCATCAAAGTAGCAACCTCCTTTCGGATGGTATCAACCAGCAAACCCATCAATGCCGTTACTTCCATGGCAGGTCTATTCCAGTTTTCTGTCGAAAAAGCATAAAGGGTCAAATAAGGTACACCCAATTCGGCAGCCGCTTCGCTGACTTCACGCACGGCCTTGACTCCGTTTTTGTGCCCAAAAACACGGGGTCTATTTTTCTTCTTGGCCCAGCGGCCATTGCCATCCATGATGATGGCAACGTGCTTTGGTAGCTTTGCCAGGTCAAGCTTGTCCTTTAGCTGTTTGGAGGATGACTTCATGCTTATACTAAGGGAACAAATTTACTCAAAAAGAAGCGCATCGCTGATTTGTTTATATGTCCACGCTCGTGGCCATCTTACTTCTGGAGACATATCTGGAAAAGACCGGCTCCCACTAGCTTCCCGACAAGAAAATCAATCAACCTAAGAAAATGGAGCATATGCTTCGATGGATGGGAAGCAACGAATTGGAGTAACCGTTGGTTTTTTGATTTGGCGGATTGGTCGAGAACACTGGAAGAAACACGTAAAAGGTGTTAAATACTTTGTGGACTAAAAGCAACAGAAACATGCAAAAACTAAGCACCGTACTTGTAAAACATTTTAGGATACAATCGTCGTCAAAATCCAGAATTTGGGTGGCTAACTATGCGCAGAGACTTGATCGGACAATCAGATTTATCCCTACCTTTGAATCCATGAAACAAATTGCAATCGTAGGTTTTTTAGGGCTATTTCTCACCATGGCTCAATCGTGCCAAATGGCCAAATGTGGTGCCACTAAAGACATCTTCTTGCGTAACTTTGACGATTTCATCGAAAAAGTAGACGAGGCAGATTTGGACATCAGTGATGATCGATGGGAAGCACACGATGAAAAATTTCGAGGATATGTGGAGGAATGTTATGATGCCTTTGAAGATGATTTATCCTCCCGGGAGAAGCGAAAATTTTGGATCAAGTCTTTGAAATACTATTCTACACGCTATGGTGACGGCATGTTAAACGAATTATCAAAAGACGACATTACCAATCAGCGAGTCAGGGATCAAATGGAGCAAGTACTGGAGGAGACGGGCCATGATATTGAGCAGTTTTTGGAGCAAAGTGCGGATGAGTTGGAGGCCCTCTTTGAAGACATTGGGAAAGACATTGAGTCGTGGGCACAGAGAATCAAAGAAATTTTCGAGGAGGAATGACCGATGTATGACATCATCCTAAGTTTTATCACCGCTTTTACCCTGACCTATTTTGCGATACCTTCCATCATTCATGTCGCAGCTACTAAAAACTTGGTTGATGAACCAAATGCACGGGCATCACATAAAACACCGACTCCATCTTTGGGAGGCATAGGGATTTTTGCGGGTGTCATATTTTCAATTGTATTGTGGACCCCCTTTAATGTCTTTGGGGATCTGCAGTATGTCTTATGTGCCTTCATCATCGTGTTTCTCATTGGAGCAAAGGATGACATCCTTCCGATGGCTCCCTGGAGGAAAGTGATGGGTGAAATCTTCGCCGCAGCTATTTTAGTATTTAAATCAAACGTCAAACTCACCAGTCTATACGGCATTTTTGGTGTGTACGACATACCCGATCTGGTCAGCATCCCGCTGTCAATTTTTGCGATTTTGGTCATTATCAATGCCTTCAATCTAATTGATGGAATCAACGGATTATCCGGCAGTATTGGCACTTTGATCGCTTTGATTCTGGGAGCCTGGTTTTATTTAATCGGCCATCTAGAATTTGCCGTAGTAGCCTTTGCGCTCGCCGGTAGTACCATTGCTTTCTTAAAATACAATGTCACACCGGCGCGTATTTTCATGGGCGATACCGGCTCGCTTTTAGTTGGTTTGATATGCTCGATTCTAACGTTACAGTTTATCGAACTGCACCGTGATTTGGAAAATTCGCGATATGCGGTTCAGGCTGTTCCCGCTGTGGCAATTGGCATATTGATTCTTCCTCTCTTTGATACGTTAAGGGTCTTTTTGACGCGCATATTTCAAGGTCGATCACCACTCAGTGCAGATCGCAACCACATCCATCATTTGCTAATCGATTGCGGATTGACACATATGCAAGCCACCGCAACCTTGGTATTTGTCAATATCATTTTTATCCTCCTTGTATTCCGGTTGCAACATCTCGGTACTTATAAGCTACTGATTTTGATTGTTGGACTGGCAACGCTTTTGACGCTGTTGTTGATCTATTTTCGAAACCGTTATCAGACCCGACAAATGGATCAAGCATGAATTGGCTGTGGGTTTTCGTGGGAGGTGGTTTAGGCAGCCTTTGTCGTTACGGCATCGGTCGGTGGATGAGCACACAGGGTTGGACTTTTCCCTGGGCTACCTTTACCGCAAATTTGTTTAGCTGCATCATCCTTGGTGTGGGCATGGGCTTAGTGCTCAGATGGGAGGGTTCAGCACCTCTGAAATTGTTTTGGATGATCGGATTCTGCGGTGGCTTTAGTACATTTTCAACTTTCACCGCCGAGGTGTTCACACTCTTGCAAGACGGCAACTACATGCTAGCATTCGCCAACATTCTGGGTAGTGTAGTAATCTGCCTAATGGCACTCTATCTCGGCATCCGCATGACCGCCCCGTGATCGATGTCATCTCTGAATCAAATTGGTACAGCCCAGCCACACCTAGGCTTTTTCTAAACTGATTTGAATCGTGACATCATCGGTGAGGGGGATTTGTGCACCACTCACCTGGGGTAGTAATACGATTTGATTGGCAAGCACCTCAGATTTAATGTAAGTACCAAAAGATTCAATGGCTTCCTTGATCGCCGGATGCTCCTGCATCAATACTCTAATTCGATCGGTGACTTCAAAGTTGGATTGCTTGCGTAGGTTCTGGATGCGGTTGACCAATTCGCGGGCCATCCCTTCAGCCAAGAGGAGATCGTTTAAGGTGACATCAAGTGCAACTGTAATCAGTCCATCAGTTGCCACTTGCCATCCTGGAATGTCATCAGATCCGATGATGAAGTCATCCCTCGTCAAGTCGAATACCTCATCCTCCAATGTCAGTTGGTAGGTTCCATCGCGCTCAATCTGAGCAATTTGTGCCTGGTCAAATTTTGATATGGTTGCATTGGCCGCTTTCATGTGTCGACCCAACCTCTTTCCGAGGGTCTTAAAGTTGGGCTTGATATTTTTCTTTATAAAGCCATCGGCATCCGTAATGTATTCCACAGCTTTAACATTTACTTCCGAAGTTATCAGGTCTTTCACTTTGTCGACCTGAGTGGCAAAATTGGGATCCAGTATTGGCAACAATACGCGCTGTAACGGTTGTCGGACGCGGATATTTTCCTTCTTTCGCAGGGATAAAATCAACGATGAAATTCTTTGGGCATAGGCCATTCGTTCCTCCAGTGCAAGGTCAATGAGCGTGGCATCAGAAGTAGGAAAACGACTCAGATGAACCGATTCGACCTTTTCTCTCTGTGTGACATCGTTGAGATTTTTGAAGAGCCAATCACTGAAGAAGGGAGCGACGGGAGCTGCTAATTTCGCCACCGTTGTCAAGCACTGATATAGCGTTTGATAGGCTGCTATCTTATCGGTGCTGTACTCTCCTTTCCAAAACCTTCTGCGGCAAAGTCGTACATACCAATTACTCAGATGCTCATCCACAAATTCTTGGATTCGCCGGGCAGCATTGGTTGGCTCATAGTCGGCGTATTGGGTGTTTACCTCGGCGATTAGAGAATTCAACAGGGAAATAATCCATCCGTCAATTTCAGGTCGCTTCTGGATCGGAATCTCAGCTTCCGAATAGTGGAAGTTGTCAATGTTGGCATAAAGCGCGTAAAAGGAATAGATGTTGTAGAGCGTACCAAAAAATTTTCGTTGCACCTCATCGATTCCCTTGATATCAAATTTGAGATTGTCCCACGGCTGTGCATTGGAAATCATGTACCACCGAGTCGCATCAGCACCATATTTAGCGATGGTCTCAAATGGTTCGACGGTGTTTCCCAATCGTTTGGACATCTTGCGGCCATCTTTGTCTTGAACCAATCCATTTGAGACCACGTTTCGAAAAGAGATCTGATCATGGACCATGACCGCTATGGCGTGGAGGGTGAAAAACCAACCTCGAGTCTGATCTACTCCTTCGGCAATAAAATCAGCGGGGAAATTGCTTTTAAATTGCGCTTCATTTTCAAATGGATAGTGCCATTGTGCATAAGGCATGGATCCACTGTCAAACCATACATCGATGAGGTCGGATTCTCTCATCATTCGTCGTCCATCATCACTGGCAAGAATAATGTCGTCGATAAATGGGCGATGTAGATCATCGGGTACTTGTTGGTCCAGACCAAATCGCTCATTGGCCCACTTGATGGCGGTCTTGAGTTCTGCAATTGAACCTATACACTGCTCCTGCTCTCCATCGGCGGTTCGCCAAATTGGCAGTGGAACCCCCCAAAATCGGGACCGAGACAAGTTCCAGTCTTGCAAGTTTTCGAGCCAGTTGCCAAAGCGTTTTTCTCCAGTATGAGCGGGTTTCCAGTTTATGGTCTTATTTAATTCAACCAGGCGATCTTTAGCTGCCGTGGATCGGATAAACCAACTGTCGAGTGGATAGTACAGCACAGGCTTGTCAGTGCGCCAACAATGCGGATAGTTGTGACTATATTTTTGCACATTAAAGGCCTTATTCTCCTTTTTTAGTTTGACACTGATGTCAATGTCAACATTAACAAAATCGGGATCATTGGTGTAGTTTTTCACATACCGACCGGCAAATTCTCCAGCATCCGCTGTAAACTTGCCCTGCCTGTCCACCAGGGTTAACGATCCGATGCCATACTTCTTGGCAACCCGCATATCATCTGCTCCAAAGGAGGGAGCAATATGAACCACACCGGTACCTTCTGCGGTGGTTACAAAATCGCCAATTAAAACCCTAAAAGCATCGCCATCATCGGGCTGTGCAAAGGGCAGGAGCTGCTCGTATTCGATGTGCTCCAAATCAGACCCTATATAACTTGCAGTAATGACGTATGGTATGATTTTGTCATCGGGGGCAAATGCGGCAAAATCTGCCGCTGCCTGCTCTGGCCTAAACCAATAATTCACGCGGTCTTCTGCGAGTATCAGGTGCACCAGTTTCTTAGTGTAGGGATTAAAGGTTTTGACCCGCACATATCTTAGCTTTTTGCCAACGGCCAAGGCGGTGTTTGATGGCAGCGTCCATGGAGTAGTGGTCCAGGCCAGAAAGAAAACCTCCGCACCGTCATTCAAACCCTGAAATAAGGGGGCAGACTTTTCGTTTTGTACCACCTTGAACTGGGCAACCGCAGAGATGTCTTTTACATCGCGATATGCTCCGGGCATATTTAATTCATGACTACTGAGGCCGGTACCCGCAGCGGGTGAATAGGGTTGAATGGTATAACCTTTATAAAGGAACCCCTTCTCATACAGGCGTTTCAATAAATGCCAGACAGATTCAATATAATCGTTGGTAAAGGTGATGTATGGATCGTCAAGATCTACCCAGTAACCCATCTTAACGGTGAGATCATCCCATAGGTCTTTATATCGCATCACCGTTTCACGGCATTTGGAATTATACTCCGCAATAGAGATTTTCTTACCAATATCATCTTTGGTGATGCCAAGTTCCTTTTCCACGGCCAATTCGATTGGAAGTCCGTGTGTGTCCCAGCCGCCTTTGCGCAGCACCTTCTTACCCAGCATCGTGTGGTAACGGCAAAAGAGATCCTTAACGGTGCGTGCCATCACATGATGAATACCGGGACGTCCATTGGCAGAGGGTGGACCCTCATAAAACACAAATGATTCAGGTCGATCTCCTTTGGTACTCTTTTGGAAAATGTCATGCTTTCCCCAAAACTCCAGTATTTCTGAATCGATGGATGGCAGATTCAAATTGCTAAAAGTCCGATACTTCATAGACCAGTCACCAACTTTTATTCGAGATGTAAGACGATCTCAAGCGTTCAAAAAAATTGGCGGCAAAGATAACGCTCTTGAACTAATCTTTTTTCGGTGACACCACGCGGAGAGTGCCTTGCCTTGGTGCCTGGCATGATGCCCAAAAGGAAATGATAGAAGAAGGGGAATGAGTGTAGAAAGGTGACCTACTTACCCAGGGGTGACAAAAAAAAGACCGGCTCTTTTTCCCCCTATGTAAGAACCGGTCCAGACCATGAGATAATTGACGTGTTTCTCTAGATTTTTTAAAGTGTCTAGCTCACTTCTGTTTTCATTTGTTAGTTCATATATCACTTAAGCATAATTAATGCCAAAATGATTCTAGGATGAATAAAATTTCAAATTTTTTAAAATATATTTTTAATGGGTTGATAATTAATTAATTACCCATTAAAGATTTATTTCATATCAAATGTATCATCTTTTTCATTAATCTACAAACAAACGTTCGATTTTTTTTTTGGATTTCTCAATTGCCGAATCAGCCACAGCATGCAAAGCCGACATTTTGTCAGTCGATTTTTGAATGGCATATGATTTGACCTGCTACCCACAGATCAAAAAAACAAGTAGAAGATGGAAAAAGGTGCCATATCGGTTGAAACCCAGAACATATTTCCGATCATCAAGAAATTTCTGTATGCAGATCACGACATCTTTTTGCGTGAGCTCATTTCAAATGCAGTTGACGCCACCCAAAAACTGAAAACGCTTTCAAATAAAGGAGTCATCAAGACGGATCTTGGTGATTTGACCATCGAGGTCAAGCTTGACAAGGATGCCAAGACACTCACCATCAGTGATCACGGTATTGGGCTTACTGCTGAAGAGGCAAAAAAGTACCTGAACCAGGTGGCTTTTTCATCTGCTGAAGAATTTGTCAAAAAGTACAAGGCTGAAAATACAATCATCGGTCACTTTGGGCTCGGCTTTTACTCTGCGTTCATGGTCGCCGATGAAGTTGAAGTCATATCAAAGTCATATCGACGCAACGAGAAGGCGATTAAATGGACTTGCAATGGAGAGCCTGAGTACACTATTGAGCCTGTAGAAGCGAAACCGCGTGGAACTGATGTCATTCTTCACATTACTGATGAAAGTGCAGAATTTCTGGAGAAGAACCGAATCGAAGAGTTGCTCAACAAATACTGTCGCTTTTTACCCATTCCGATCAAATTCGGGACCAAGACGGAAAGCACTTTTGAGGGAGAAGGAGAGGAGAAGGAAGAAATCAAGACCGAGGTGGATAACATTATCAATAATCCCAATCCAGCTTGGAAGAAATCACCTCGGAGCCTGAAGGAGGAAGACTACAAGGCTTTCTACGAAGAGCTCTATCCCTTTAGTCAAGCACCATTGTTTTGGATTCATCTCAACATCGATTTTCCTTTTAATCTTACTGGAATCCTCTATTTCCCCAAGCTATCCAGACAGCTGGAGGTTCAAAAGAACAAAATCCAGCTCTTTAGCAATCAG
Source organism: Saprospiraceae bacterium (assembly GCA_965223215.1). Taxonomy (GTDB): domain Bacteria; phylum Bacteroidota; class Bacteroidia; order Chitinophagales; family Saprospiraceae; genus JABDMH01. The sequence goes on from CBDCVZ010000010.1 coordinate 4,951,717, forward strand.
GTTTACGTAACTGACGAAGTGAAAGAGATCGTACCTGAGTTTTTGACGCTGCTCCATGGAGTGATAGATTCACCCGACATCCCTCTCAATGTCTCGAGAAGCTACTTGCAAAGTGACCATAACGTAAAGAAGATCACGGCCTACATCACTAAAAAAGTTGCAGAGAAGCTCCAATCACTTTTCAAGAAGGACCGTAAGGCTTTTGAGGAGAAGTGGGAAGAAGTGGCTCCCATTGTGAAATATGGAATGATCACCGAGGAGAAATTTTATGACAAAGCCGTCAAATTCGGGCTGCTCAAAAATACCGAAGGAGAGCACTTTACCCTGGAAGAATACAAAGAGAAAGTAAAAAACAACCAAACGGATAAGCACGATAAGATTGTGCTCATCTACGCTAACCAGGCGGATGCCCAATCATCTTTTATTTCCGCAGCCAAAAATCGCGGATACGATGTATTGGTCTTTGATCAGATCATCGACAACCACTTCATCCAGCATATTGAGCAAAAGGAAGACAAAGTGCTCTTTGTTCGGGTTGACTCCGATACCACGGATAATCTGGTACAGAAAGAAGAAAACGTTGAAGCAGTACTATCTGAGAAAGAGCAGGAAAAGGTCAAAAAACTATTTGAAGATGTGTTGAAGGAGCAAGGACATTCTATCCAACTAAAAGGCATGTCTCAAGAGGACCATCCTGTTGTCATCACCCGACCTGAATTTATGCGGCGTATGCAAGACATGCAGCGATTGCAGGGAATGGGAGAAGACATCAACAATATGCCAGGATTTCACAACCTGGTAGTGAATGCCAACCACCCCCTCATCGCAGAACGGTTGCTCAAGATGCGCGGAGATGAAAAGAAAGAAGATTTTGTGAAATACCTTTATGACCTGGCAAGATTGAATCAACAAATGTTGACGGGTGAAGAGCTGTCTACTTTCATCAACCGCAGTCTTCAGTTTGTGAGTTAAGGGTCAGGAGAGATTCAAACGATCTGTGATCGGTGCGGGGAAAGGTCCGTTTTCAAAAGGGTCACCCATCTGACCACCCAGGTAAATTTAGGGTGAGGCAAAGCACACGCTGCTAATTCGTGCTTGCATCAAGTGTTAGTGATTTTAGGATGTGCTCAATAGAGAGCATAAAGTTGCGTTTGCGCTCGCTTGGTGCCAACACAAATCCATCCATAAAGACCAGGTTATTTCTCTTCTCGTCCAGTACGAGGTAGGAGACAAAGGGTCCTCCGAGAAAGTCGCCCTCCATTTCCCAGATGCCACGGGCTTCGACGGCGAAGGCATTGGCCATTTGGATTGTTTGGGTAAAGACGGGCAGATCTACGGGGTTCGTTCTCATGTAGGAACCCTCTAGGGTGCTACTGATCAGTCTGCGTCCTAAACTATCACGCAGATGTATAATGCTCTCTTTGCTGAATTGATCTTGTGTCTTATAAGGCACCACCTGCAGTAAGATATTACTCGTTGCGACGTCACTTTCGCGTTTCAACCAGATTACTTCCTCTTGATCCACGATAATTTCATAGTCAATCGGCACCTTTAGATAAACACCTAGTTTTTCGCGGACTCGATTGATCGCCACATTGTTGACCCCTCCCAAATAGGCCGTTGCATCGATTTGTTCTCGATATTGATTCTGCACCACTTTGGCAATGGCCGGAAATTTGGTCACCAATTGCTCTTTGAGCGCATCTTCTCCATGGGCAAAAAGATAAACCACTAGTTGATCCATGGCCCACCGATCGCGCCCCATGTTCGTACTGTAGCTTGGATCTTCCTTCGACTTGCGCACCTTTTCAGCACCCAAGTCTTCCATTACCATTTGTGTGGTCGAAGAACTTGAGTTACTCAAATCAGCAATGATCAGATAGGCTTTTAGTTCCTTGCGTGTTGGTTCAGAGTTTAGTCCTTCAACCGTGAAGTGTTTGAGATCGAAAAGTGGCTCCGGTTGTGGCAAAATGGGATAGGCAGATCCAAAATAGAAGTTCAATGAATCTCCTAAGGCTCCCTGCCATAGCTCATCGTCAGCGATAACAGCTAATTGGTTAAGTGATCCTATGGCAATGGGGGTAGGTTCTAAACGTTTTCTAGCCTCTTCTGTACATCCTGCCAGGATCAATCCGATGACCAGGATAAGAATGTTTGATGGCTTCAGTATTAATTCCATATGTCGGTACTTCCTCTCTTGCAAGATGAAATTACGGAATCAAATGGTGCATTTCACAATCGACCCTCGACAATTGGCCTGCTGTCACTCAGGTGGAACAAAGAGGCAGGGATACCTAAAACAGTTTCTCAACGATCTGATCTTCGGAAACACCCTCAGCCTCGGCTTTATAATTACGCACGATCCGATGCCTAAGCACATACTTGGCGATGGCTTGCACATCTTCAATATCTGGTGAATACTTTCCGTGAATCGCCGCATGGCATTTGGCACCTAAGACCAAATATTGTGAGGCTCTCGGTCCCGCTCCCCAGGTGATGTATTTCTTGATGATTTCCGGTGCCCGTTGAGAGTGTGGTCTAGTCTTATTTGCTAGATCAACAGCGTATTCAAGTACTTTATCAGCGATGGGAATCTTCCGCACCAGCGCTTGATAAAACTCAATTTCAGTGGCACTCAAAATATTACCCAGATCTGGTCGATAGTTTGAAGTGGTTTCTTTGACCACCTTAATTTCTTCCTCGTAAGAGGGATAAGTGAGTGGAATATTAAACATAAACCGGTCTAATTGCGCCTCCGGCAGTGGATAGGTCCCTTCCTGCTCAATGGGATTTTGCGTAGCTAAAACAAAAAAGGGACTCGGCAACAAGTGTCGATCTCCAGACACCGTAACCGATCTTTCCTGCATGGCTTCTAAAAGTGCTGCCTGGGTCTTGGGTGGGGTACGGTTGATCTCATCTGCCAGAACAATGTTTGCAAACAAGGGGCCGTGGTTGAATTTGAAATGCCGGTCTTCATCAAGTATTTCTGAGCCCGTGATATCGGAAGGCATCAAATCAGGTGTAAACTGAATGCGCTTAAATTCCAGATCAAGCACATCGGCGATGGTACTCACCAACAGGGTTTTTGCCAAACCAGGCACCCCCACTAGCAAGCTATGGCCATTGCTAAATAATGATATTAACACCGTGCTTACTACCTCGTGTTGTCCGACAATGACCTTGCCGATTTCGCCTCTAAGCGCTTGATAGGACTGTGCCAAGGCATCGACCGCTTCTACATCTGAGGAAAAGGTTTGTGTTGACATAAATTGCTGGTTAGTACGATCGGAATGAGAACCGACAAAAATATAAAAATACCTAAACGATAACGGGTGGTACTTTTATTTGTTTCGAAAGCAGAATAATGACTAAAGCCTCCACTCATTCGACCAGCGGATCATCGAGAGGGGCATCTTCCCTGATCAAGGACAATCCCAAACGAAGTCTGCCATAGCGTATGAACCTGTGGTATAGGAGTAATGCCACCACTCTGTACGGATATGCTTGAAACCCATGGAGGCCATTCTCTCCTTTAAGTACTTCCGATTCTCAAGCACATCTGGTGCAAGATCTAAATGCGTATGATGTGCTTCTGCGCCAAAATAATCGTAGTCCGTACCCATCGGAAGTTCCTCACCGGTGCTGCGAACCACCAAGGTCACATCCACGGCCACGCCCCGATTGTGCATGCTGCCTTTGTCCGGGGGTGTCACATACGAGGCATTGGGAACTTTATCCCAGAGCAACTGCTGTACTGGCCGGGGACGATAGCAGTCAAAAACCTTGAGACCAAGTCCTTCCAACTGCAGTTCCTTTTGCAGTGCGATCAGTTTTTTGGCAGCTTCTTGACGTAACAGACACCGCGGACAAGGATACATCTGCTCGGATACGAAATTATCTGTGGTGGCATAGCGGATATCGAGCAGAATCGTAGGATCGGTCTGTCCTAAATCAATCCACCCTTCCGGTGGCTCCCCTGCTGTCAGGTCTGTAGTATCGACGATAGGGGTCTCTGGCAAGGAATCAGTAGGCCTGGATTTGCCCGCCTCAGGGATTGGTTGGTTCGAACAATTCCATATTAGGAGGGTGTAGAGCAAATAGATAGGGCCGTACCTCAAGCGATTCGATTTAGGAATTCTTCTTCAGAAATGATTTCGACACTGTCAATGCTTTGTGCCTTTTTCAGTTTAGATCCAGCATTGGCACCTACGACTAGAATATCCAGGTTTTTACTGACCGCACTGATATTCCTAGCACCATGCTGTTCAGCCAGTTTTTGAGCATCCTTACGACCCATCTTTTGCAGGGTTCCGGTAAAGAGGATGGTCTTGTGGGCAAAGACGGCGTCTTGAGATACTTCAATTGGCTTATCAGCCTCAGTTTGACGTAGATTGACCCCTCGGGCTTCCATTTCTTGCAATAATTCGATGTTTTTCGGGGTGCTGAAAAAAGCAACCATATGCTCGGCCAGCACTGGTCCAATGTCCTTAATTTCTGTGTATCGTTCCACGTTCCATGTACTCAAATCAAGTACGTGCTCAATGTGAGCAGCCAATATTTTTGATGCTCGGATACCCAAATGGTGGATGCTCAGACTGTGTAAAAGTCTATAAATTGGATTTTGCTTTGCCTTCTGAATCGCATTCTTAAGTTTTTCGGCAGATCTAACCCCGAATCCCTCTAATGCTGAGATCTTCTCAAAATCTAATGCATATACATCAGCCAAATTGCTCAACCATCCCAAGTCGTAAAAGCGTTCTACAATTGATTTTCCAAAGCCATCGATATTCATAGCGGGTTTGGAGACATGAAAGATGAGACGCTGCAAATCTTGAGCTCCGCAAGTACAAGTGGGGCATCGCCATGCAGCCTCATCACCGGTACGCACCAGATCAATGTTTTCCTCTTTATTGATCGGACAAGACTTTGGAAAGACAATAGGCACCTCTTCTCCCGTACGAAGATCTGCTACAGATTTTACAATATAGGGGATGACATCACCGGCACGTTCTACCACGACAATGTCTCCCAAACGTAAATCCTTTGACGTGATAAAGTCTTCATTGTGTAGCGACACACTTGACACAGTGACACCTGCCAGCTGCACTGGCTCCAATTTTGCAACTGGGGTAATGGAGCCTATTTTACCTACTTGGTATTCGACATTTAAGAGCTTAGTAGTGGCCTGTTTGGCCTTAAATTTATAGGCTATGGCCCATTTAGGGTGATGGCTGGTAGAGCCGATTTTACGCTGATCCGCCAAGCTATCTACCTTGACCACCATGCCGTCGATCTCGTAAGGATAGGCGTCGCGCTTGAGCTCCCATGCGGCACAAAATTCAATGACATCGGCGATGTTTTTACAGCGTTTGCTTTCTTTCTTGGGTACCTTAAAGCCCAGCTGGCTTAAGCACTCAATACCTTCCCATTGACTCTTAAAAATCGAATCATCGGGAAGATTTGAATCATTTTCGAAGTAGGCAATTTGATAAACAAAGGCTTCAATCCCCCGTCTTGCAGTCTCATTGGGATCTTTCGTACGCAGCCCCCCGGTGGCTACGTTTCGTGGATTTGCAAACAGCGGCAATCCATTACTAGCTCGATCGGCATTCATTCTTTCGAAAAAATCCTTGGGGATGATGGCCTCACCTCGCAGCTCTATGCGACGCACACCTCTAGACTTAAAATCAGCTTTTAAGGGGATTGACCTGATGGTGCGTGCGTTGGCTGTCATCTCATCTCCCTCCTGTCCGTTTCCACGTGTTGCAGCCCGCACCAGCAAATTGTTTTCATAGACAAGAGCGATGCTACCCCCATCAAATTTGGGTTCTACCGTGTAGGCAATATCAGCGTCGTTGGGTAAAGCAAGTAGTTTTTTGATCGATGCATCAAAAGATATCAAATCTGCAGCATTGTAAGAGTTTGCCAGTGATAACATCGCCGAAAGGTGCTTCACAGTTTTGAAATCACTGGTAAGATCTGAGGAGACCCTTTGTGTTGGTGACGTGGCATTGATCAAATTGGGATGAGTGTCTTCGATAGATTGTAGTAGTTTAAATAGTTTGTCGTACTCAGGATCTGCCAAGATGGGCTCATGCTGTACATAGTATTTCCACTCGTGATAGTTTAGCAAAGTCACGAGCTGCTCATGCAATTCGTCCGGATCGATATCTGCGGTACCGTTTTGAGCCAAGAGGGCTTTGGACTGCTCAAAGTAGATGCGTTCCTGTTCTTTTGTGTACATAGATTCGGTCTATTTTATAACAAAACCATTCTCCGGAATACGTCCGATTGCTCCCTCGTAAAACTGAAACATTTTAGCGAAATCTTCCTCCTTGTCGACCGGTAGCAAAGGCTCGCGAAAGACCACCTCTTTTTTTCCAAAGTCAAACCGCACACAGACAATTGGCACATTGGCTTGCCGGGCGATGTGGTAGAATCCGGTGCGAAGGCGTGTAACGAGCTTTCTAGTGCCCTCAGGGGCTAAGACGATGGCAAATTCCTTTTCTCGGTTGAATAAATGGACCATCGTGTCCACAAAATTGGTCGACTTCGATCGATCCACCGGATATCCTCCTAACCACCGAAAGATAAAACCAAAGGGAGGTTTAAAGAGCGAATCTTTGGCGATGAAATTCACCTTCATTTTACAGGCACTTCTCACTAAAATCCCGAGGGGAAAGTCCCAATTAGATGTATGTGGAATGACAGCGTAAACTTTCTTTGGTAACTGATTGCCTGCATCACCGATTACCTTAAAGCCCCAAAGCTTTAATAACCAACGACTTATTAAGCTTGCCATCGTACGTACTCTAGATTAGTTGGTTTGCAAACTAAGTGATCTACCGGCTGATTCATCCGGTGATCTCTTACGTTAAAGATATGAAATAGGGTATGGTTTTGGATTTGACAGTAGTCGAGCTTTCGGAAAAAAGCCCGGTTAAATTTAAACCTTCGGCCAAATGAAAAGTCTTACCATTGCATTTTATAGTCACCCGATCGAGACCGATAGACTAAAGCCCTAATTGTGATTGATCAGCAAGAAAGAGAGATTCTAGAATTGGTGCGAGATCAAGCGACTCGTGACAGGGGTTTTAGAATGATGGTCGTCACATATCAGGAGCGAATTTATTGGCACATTCGAAAAATTGTACTGGACCATGAAGATGCAAACGACATACTGCAGAACACCTTCATAAAGGTGTATCGAGGTATCGACAAATTTAAGGGAGATTCAAAACTGTATACATGGTTATATCGGATTGCAAGCAATGAGAGCATCACTTTTATCAACAAGCGCAAGAAGAAGGCCATTGCCTCGCTAGACAATGATGACTATGATTTGGCCAATCGATTGCGAGCAGATCACTTTTTTGATGGAGATGAACTACAGATACTTTTACAAAAAGCCCTTGATACCCTACCAACCAAACAGAAGTTGGTCTTTAACATGAAGTATTTTGACGATATGAGCTATCAGGAGATCTCTGATGTATTAGATACATCAATTGGGGGTTTGAAAGCCTCTTATCATCATGCGGTGAAGAAAATTCAGCTATTTTTTAAAGATGTGAATGTTTAACTATGAAGAAGGATCATCAGCGAGAACCCGAACTTCCTGAACAACTCAAGTCGAAAAGGACTGAAAATCCCTTCGTGGTTCCGCATAATTACTTTCGGGAGTTGCCAGACGAAATTATGCGTGCGGTGCAGGAGGACCAGTCTGCGATTGCGAATAGACCAGGCTGGGCACATTACTTTTCATCTTGGCTTCGTACGTGGCTGACACCCAGGCCGGTGATGGCCATGGCCACTCTGGTGCTGCTACTGGGGGGTGTATTTTGGTGGACTGCGAATGCACCGGATGATGATCTCCTAACCATGGAGGAGTTCGAACAACATGAAATCATGCAATACATTGAAAAGCATCTGGACGAGTTTGATGAAGCTGACTTCTATACGGATGATGCTGCTGCGATGGATCACCCTCTCCAAGAATTGATCGAAGTGGATGAGTTACAACCATATCTAGACGATATCATTGAAGACGTAGATATTGAAGCGCTGGGAGACATCTTATAAAACATTGTGAAAATTAGGTACGCCATGAAAAGGACAACATTTTTTCAACCCATACTTATCTTATGCCTGTTGGCCGGTCACCTTTGGGCCCAAAATGATGCTGCGCGTCCTCTGGAAGAGCGCATCGAAACTCAACGCATCGCTTTCATCACTGACAAGGTAAATTTAACCAGAGAAGAGGCACAGAAGTTCTGGCCCATCTACAATGATTATCGAGACCATGCCAAGCAACTGCGCGAGCGAAAGGTGCCCAGCAAATCGCTAATCGATATGGACGATGATGAAGCGCTCGAACATATTGAGAAGCAATTGGCCATCGAACGGGAAGAGTTGCAGCTGAAGGAGGAGTTGATGCAAGATCTCAAGACCGTGATCAGTCCTCGCAAGATCCTGAGATTTATTAATGCCGAACGCAAATTTAAGGAACGCTTACTGCAAATGATGAATCAACGGCGAAGACAGTCAAATAAGTAGCCAGACGCCACACTAGGTGTTGGTGCGCACAAGATCAATACACAGATCTCATTTTTGGTCAAACCGGAGATGGGTTTGGTCTGGCCCTCTTTGACACTTTGCAGGAGAATCTGTGAGAATGTGGATTGGGAGCATTGACAGTGGGTTGAAGTTGATTTTTAGCAATTTAATTACGTGGTTGAGAGGCATCACATTAGGTCCAGGCATAATACCACGTGATTTGGTCAAAATTTTAACACTTTCTAGTGTGATGAAATGATGCCATATATTTCTTCATGTTTTAGAATAAGTTAAATACACTAAGTCCTACAATTTAAAGAACTTATAATATTTAAGTTGTTGTATGACTGTATATTACTCTTATTACAATAAATCCTAATTCATAAATTTTCTTCGGATTTTGAGTCAAAAAAGAGACTCTTTTATACATGCTCTATGGGTATTATTTGCTTATTTTATGGTTGAAAGCTAAATCCCCCTTAGTAACATGAAATATAAATCCGATCAAGATCATTCACTAATCCTATTGGTGAATGAATTCGAGACCATGTCTCAGAAGGGACAGGTCAGTTTTCTTGATGAGCAGGACTTTCTAAAGCTGATTTCATACTACGAAAAAGAGTTTCTATTTGAGAAGGCTATTGAGGTAGCCGATCACGCTTTAGACCAATATGGATTTTCAGCTGATTTTCACATTCGCAAGGCCCAACTTTTCCTCGCTACACGAAATTCTGAGAAGGCAATGTCCATCTTAGATAAGGCAGAGATTTTTGCACCAGCAGAACTTGACATCCACCTCTTGCGAGCAAAGATCTTGGGTTCTCTGGGAAAACACAGTAAAGCCCTCCATCTCATCGATACACTTAAAGACAAGGCGACCACCGAAGATCTTAGCCAGGTCTTTTTAAGTGAGGCTCAAATATATGAGTGTCTGAAAGATTATGACGCAATGTTTGAGAGTCTGACCTACTCCCTCGAGTACGATCCCAACAACGAAGAAGCGCTGGAGCGTGTTTGGGTATGTACCGAATTGACGAAGAAGTATCGTGAAAGTATCTCCTTCCATCAAAAAATAATTAATCGCTCACCCTACTCCTATCTTGCTTGGTATAATCTTGGCCATGCCTATTCGTGTGAAGGCGAATATGTAGCAGCCATTGATGCCTATGAGTATTCCTTTATCATCAACAAGGAATTTGAACTGGGCTATCGTGAATGTGCCGACCTGTGTTTTCAAGTTTGCGACTATTCCAAAGCGTTAGGATTTTATTTGGATGCATTAGACTTATTTGGGCCTGACAGTGATCTGCTGGCTAATATTGGCGAGTGCTATATGCAAATGGATAAATATGAGCATGCGCAAGATTATTTCAACAAGGCATCCAAGTTGGATCCTTACAATGATGAAGTTTATTTCTTTATCGGATTATGCCATGCTCGAGAAGACCGATGGCTAAGCGCCATTAATGCTTTCTTTAAGGCCATTGAGATTGAAGATCGTAGAGAAGAATACTTCAACAACTTAGCAAAAGCCTTTTATCAAGTTGGTGAATTTGCAAAAGCACACTATTATTTCCTCAAGGCCACAGAGATTGGACCAGAACAATGTGATATTTGGAAAGATCATGCCGCATTCTTAATTCAGATTGGCGAACTGGACAAAGCCTGGGAAGTGCTCGAGGAAGCTGAATACAATGCCGTAGGCCCAGAGTTATTGTATTGTAGGGCAGCTTGTCTACTAGCGATGGGACGTAAAGAAGAAGGTATGGAATCCCTCCGGGAAGCATTAATTGATAATTTGGAAATGTCAGGTATTATTTTTGATATTTTACCAAATCTGAAAAATGATAAGCAAGTTCATCTTTTAATTAGCTACTATCTCACTGAAGTTTTGTAAGAAGATATAATTGTAATCTCGAAATGAAAGACCGGTAATAGATTGCCGGTCTTTTTTTATTGAGATAGTATCTTGGACTGCATCGACTTTACACCCGAATATTCAGCGATATTTTGATGAGGTTATTCCGTCGGTCGGTTAATTTATTCCAGAGGGCTGCTTAAAATTATTGATCAATCAATTTTGACCACTGGTTTGTGGACAATTAATTTAATCAATCTCGGAATTAGGAAAAGCAGCGCATTTTAATAATTATAATAACCAGAAAATTCTTCTAAGAAAACCGTTGGTCACAGGATCTTCATCGAGAAATATCAATAAAGGAAATTTGATAATAATTGATCTATTTATGATGGCGTGATTCCGCATACATGGCGGCTCCCAGTACCCCGGCATCATTTTCATACTGAGCAGGAACAACATTTGCATCTACCGTAAATACATGTGCAAAACGCTGAAATTTCTTACTGGCCCCGCCACCGAGCACAAAAAGATCCGGTGAAAAAAGTTTTTCAAGATGCTTTAGATAGGCATTAAATCGAATACCCCATTCTTCCCAACTTAAATTTTCTTTTTTGCGGGCAACACTCGAAACATAATGCTCGTAAACACTATCTTGATAATATAAGTGGCCCATTTCAGTATTGGGAATTAATTTACCATCCAAAAACATACCTGATCCAATGCCTGTTCCAATCGTCAAAACAATTACCGTACCACGTGAACTAGCCTTGCCAAATTTCACCTCGGCAAGCCCAGCTACATCTGCGTCATTGGCAACGTAGAATGGCATTCCCATTTGTTGGCTAAAGAGCTTTTCCAAGTCAACATTAATCCAATTCTTGTCAATATTCGCTGCGGTCTTGGCCACCCCATTGTGGATAATTGAAGGGAATCCGCAACCTACTGGTCCATCATATTTGAAACGGCTAAGCAACTGTTTCATCACCTTGGCTACAGATTTGGGATCGGAAGGACGCGGAGTTAACTCGCGCAATTTTTCGGTGAGCAACTTTCCCTTGTTCGTATCTATTAAGGCTGCCTTAATTCCAGTGCCGCCAATATCAAATCCTAAATATGCATTTCTTTTACCCATTATCTAACCTCTTTTTATCTGGCTATTTGATTACCTGAACCTTCATGAAAACATCTTCATTAGGTCGATCTGAGCTATCGGTAGAGACTGCTGCAATTTTATCTATAACCTCTAACCCTTCAATCACCTCACCAAATACAGTGTATTCCATATCGAGGAAAGGTGTGCCACCTTGTTCTTGATAGGCCTTTTTTTGATCCTCGGTATAATTAATTCCTTTGCGGCGCTCGAACATTTTTAATTGGTCTTCTGGTGTAACCTGACCCTGGACGATATAAAACTGCGAACCCGATGACTTCTTTTCTGGGTTAACGGCATCAGAGGTCCTAGCTGCCGACAGGGCCCCTTTCTTGTGGATAAAGGTGGGATCGATTTCGGCGTTTATTTGGTAACCAGGTCCACCACCACCCAATCGCTGACCACGCCGGGCATCTCTGGAGTCAGGATCACCACCCTGAATCATAAAACCTTGGATCACGCGATGAAAAAGGAGGCTGTCATAGTAACCTTCCTCGGCGAGTTTTATAAAGTTTTCCTGATGTAGTGGGGTTTCATCATATAACTTGACCAGCATATTTCCATAGGGAGTATGGATTTCAACCAGTGCATTTTCAGGTGGATTTACCTTGACCATTTGTTCGTGAGTTCTTGTTTTCTTTCCATTGCCAGCCACTAGAGTAATGGTATAATTTCCCGACTTGAGATAGCGATGGGTTGGATTTAAATCATGTGACATTTGACCATCACCAAAGTCCCAGGTAAAAGTGTCGGCCTTTTCTGATTGATTGTTGAATTTAACCGAGGCAGGTGCCTGAACCTCTTGCTCGGAGGCCACGAATTTTGAAATGGGACGATTGCAGGCAACGACAAAGACGCTCCCGAGCATCCACATGAGATAACGTAAATTACTCATTGACTTCTCTTTAAAGCACCTTTACATTCATTCGAATATCTCTGACCGGTCGATCAGCTTGTCCCGTTCGCTCATTGGCGATCTTGTCGATCACTTCTAACCCTTCTACTACTTCACCAAAGGCCGTGTAGTCGCCATCTAAAAATGGATAGCCTCCGACTTCGCGATAGAGCTTTTTTTGCTCGGGGGTATATTCGATGCCTTTTCGTTGTGCCCATTGTTCCAATTCACTATCGGGTACTTTGGCTCCGTGCACGATAAAAAATTGTGAACCCGATGACATTTTTTCTGGGTTTGCCCCATCGGGAAGGCGTGCTGCTGACAAGACACCTTTAAAATGGTAGGCTCCAATTTCAGCATCTACTTGATATCCCGGACCACCTTGCCCCAACATGACGCCAGCTGGAGCATCTCTGGAGTCGGGATCACCACCCTGAATCATGAATCCCTTTATCACTCTGTGAAAAAGTAAACCATCGAAAAAGCCCTCCTCAGCTAGTTTGATGAAGTTATCACGGTGTTTAGGTGTCGAATTGTATAACAATACTTTCATGTCGCCATGATCGGTTTCAATCATGACATATTTTTCACTGTCACCACATGTTGCAAGAAGCATAAGGGCACCTAATGCTAGCAGCCATTGTTTCATATTCATTATCATTTTTTGCATAAATTACTCATCACTTGCTACGTAATTTGGGGTTTCCATTTTCCGAAAGTAGTGAATGACTTTCGTTTTCAGCAACCGCTCTTGGTTTGCAGTTCCTTCTTTTGACACCGTCTTTAGTTGTTCAAAATGAGGCCAGCCATCCTGATCAAGACCTTTAAACGCATAGTACCCATCTTCTTGAAGCAGGGTGCAAACCGCTACATGCATTAAATCCTGTTTCTCTTCCTTGGTAAACTTCTCCTGAATGAACCCTAACTCCTGAATACCAATGAGGAACAAAATACTTTGTAGGTCTGGCAGTTTGTCATGTCGAATGGCATCTTTCACCCGATGTTGCACGCGCAACCACTCAAACTCAAGTTCCCATGTTTCCATTAAAAATCTTCGATCTAAATCGACGCAAATATAACAGAATGCAGGAGCTAGCAGCTCAAATTTATCGAATCGAACTGGTCAACCTAGCTGCCCGTGCTGCAGCGGGAAGCGAAGCAATTGTTCCGATGATGACTACGGTGATTGCAACAATCAGGATATCAGTGCCCTTCATCGTAATTGGATAGGCGTCTACCACAAAGCCTTGCGGGATGGTGACAATGCCGAATTGCTTTTGCAAAAAGTAGAGCAACAGGGCCAATCCGATGCCAAGGGCAAGCCCAGTCAATGTGAAGTATATACCCAGTTGCATGAATATTCGCCTCACCAACTTGGCCGTGCCTCCCATTGCCTTAAGGATGGCGATGTCTTTTCTCTTATCCAGTACAATCATCCACAAGCAGCCAATCAAATTAAAGGCGATCAACAATATCATGAGGCAGGCAATGGCAAAGGCCATCCACTTCTCGATATTCATCAATTTCATAAACTCCTCATCTTGCTCGTACCTATTCTGGATCAGAAATCCATCACCGAGAATCTCTGCAAGTTTCGACTTAATCGCTTCCTGAGTGGCATCATAATCGGTCACTCTTATCTCTAAAGTGCTGAGCTGGTCATGGCGACTCAGGAGGGACTGAGCTAGTTGCAGAGGTACGATAATGTATTCATTGTCGATGTCTTGCTGGATCGAAAAGACACCAACCGGTCTGACTACCCGGGTACGAAACGGCTTTTGCATTTGCCCCCGGGCTTTCCGATCAGGCATATGTATGCTCAGATTATTAAATACATTTAGTACATCAACGGAAAGATTCCGGGCCAATCCTGATCCCAAAACAGCATAAGAACCCTTCTCGTCAATCAGAGAAAAGTATCCTTCGATCAAATTGGAGTCAATCGTGGTCACCTCAGTGAAATTTCCATCCACTCCCTTCATAATTCCCACATGATTGGACCCATCATATTCCAGAAACGCTGTCTCAGCAATGGACCTAGAAACCGACTCGACGCCATCCAGCTGTTGAATTTCAAGCAAGGTGGCTGAATCGATGCTAAAATATTTGCCCTGGCTAGGCGCTACCTTAATGTCTGGATTGAATGAATTAATCATACTAGCAATCAAATCTTCAAATCCATTGAAGACCGACAAAACCAGGATCAGGGCAGTAGCACCAAGAGATAATCCAAAAATCGTTACCCCAGAAATAATATTGATGAAATGGGTCCCTTTATGCGAAAACAAATACCGTCGGGCAATGGCAGAATCTACCTTCATGATTGATCTTGAACAAATGAAGGCAAAAAAGCCTTATAAATGGCCGTCTGGATTCGCGAGCGATACTCCTCCCGGTGAAGTAGATTATTTCGCATGGAGGGATAGGTTCGGTTACAGAGGAAAATATAAATCAATTTATACGTTGGATCTACCCACACAGCTGTGCCAGTAAAGCCAAAGTGACCATAGGTTTTTTCCGATGCAAATCTCGAAATATTTGGCGATCTGGATGCATTTAATTCTTTCATATCAAACCCAATGGCCCTCCGAGTTGATCTAGGATGCCGAGTGGTAAATTTTTTAACAGTTTCCTCTTTGAGATATTGTGTACCACCATAGTAGCCTTTGTTTAACAGCATCTGATATACTTTGACTAGATCGCTGGCATTTGAAAAGAGGCCTGCATGACCGCCTACCCCATCCAGCATTGCGGCACCCATATCATGGACGTAGCCACGAAGTTCGCAAAATCGAAAATATCCATCCTTCTCACTGGGTACAATACGTTGGCGTGGGATGCGACTTAGAGGATTATAAGTCGTATTAAACATCGAAAGTGGATCATAAAAGTGCTTGCGCACGTAACGGTCTAAAGTTAGACCACTGACTTTCTTGACAATTTTAGCGATGATGTAAAATCCTAAATCGCTATAGCGATAATTGCGATTGCTACGTAGCTCAGAATCAATAATCATTTGCCAGATCGAATCTGGAAAATCAGACCGCAGATACAAGTCGCGGCATACTTGCACAGAATATGCCTCGGATTTTTCCTTTCGATAAAAATCTTCTGAGGGTCGACTATTCTGCTCGAATAAGGTTTTTTGATAAAAAGGAATCCATGGTTTGAGCCCCGCATGATGTGACATGATATCTGTCAGATTCATCGATCCCTTGTTGGTCTCAGCCAAGGATGGTAAATAAGTCTTGATTGGTGCCTGCAAGTCTAATTTTCCATCTTCATAAAGTTTCATCACCGCGAGTGTAGTCGAGGTTGTTTTGGTGACGGAAGCAAGATCATAGACATGGTCACGTTGGATAGGCTTTTGCTTTTGATAGGTCTGATATCCATATTCTTTTTGGAAGACCACCTTACCATCTTTGGCTACCAAAAGCTGTGCACCAGGAGCCGCTTTTCGGTTGATAAGTTCGTGCACGAGCGCATCGACCTTACGCAGTGAATCTTGATGCATGCCCACTCGCTCCGGTACAGAATACCCGATGCGAAAGGAGGCCCGAGTCTCTACACCTGATCCGAACTTACTCCGTGCGGAGGCGGTTACAGGTAGTCTTCCCTTCAACGCCAAAGCCCCAAATAAAGATTGAGCGGCAAGATTTTGGGTGAGTCGATCATCATTATAACAAAGCAGTACGTGGTCTATTTCGTCAAAATGCTGGAGGCTATAGGGGTTGCCAAAAACAATCAACACGACTTTGGTCTTGTGTTGTAAAGCTTTGATAAATGAAATGGACGTCTCGGTGAGTCCGAAGTTGCGGCTTGCATGTGGTGACATATTATGCAAGCTAATTAGTACTAATTTTTTTTGACCAAGCTTTTCCAGCAATTTGGTTTTATCCACCTCCTTCATTCCATGGGGGCTCAAATAGCGCGGTACCTTCTGATATTCATTGATCATGACCTGAAAGTGTGAAAGCATATCGCTGCCAATGGCAATCGAGGCAATGGATGACTGACCTTCGAGGATAGGTACAATTTTTTCTTTATTGCGCACTAACGTCAATGCATTCTCAATTAACTCGTGCTTGAGACTCAGTGCCATTGGTTCATTTAGGTCTAAGCGAATGCCGACCAAATCAATGGGTTGATAATTATGCAGGCCCATCCGGTACTTAGCGTGTAGAATTCGTCTGACACTTTTCTCCAGCCTTTGCTCCGATATCTTTCCGGTCAAGATGTGTTCCTTAATCGTTTTAAAGGCTAGATCAATATCATTTGGCAACAAGAGAATATCATTACCAGCCTGGATGGCCTTGACTTCTACCATTCCATTTTCGTAGTGTTTAGCCACCGCCTGCATTTCTAGGGCATCTGTAAATACCAAGCCCTCAAAGCCCATATTTTTGCGCAAGTACTGATCGATGACTTTCTTCGAAAGGGTGGTTGGCACATTGCTTTCTTCGTCGAGTGCTGGTACATTTAGATGCGCCACCATGACACTGGCAAGTTGATGCTTAATCAGAGTTTCAAAGGGGAATAATTCTATTTCTTCTAGTCTTGATAATTCATGTGCGATGATCGGTAATTCATGATGACTATCTGTATCGGTATCGCCATGACCTGGAAAATGTTTGGCGCAAGCCGCGACCCCGTGATCTTGCATTCCTTTCATGTACATGTAACTCTTGGTTGTCACATTATACTTGTCTTCACCAAAGGAGCGAAAATTTATTACTGGGTTCTTGGCATTGTTGTTAATATCTACTACAGGAGCAAAATTGAGATGGACACCGATACGACTCAATTGCCGTGCGGTTTCACGACCGAAATCGTAGATCAGGCTGTTGTCTTGGATGGCACCCAGCATGAGCTGTCTGGGATACTGAATCACACCTTGTTTAAATCGCATCCCCAAACCCCATTCTGCATCCATTGAAATCATGAGCGGTACTTTTGTCGCGAGGGCTTGGTAGTCATTGGTCAACTGTGCCTGTGCATCGGGGGTGCCCTGAAAAAAGCACA
This sequence comes from Saprospiraceae bacterium, assembly GCA_965223215.1. GTDB lineage: Bacteria > Bacteroidota > Bacteroidia > Chitinophagales > Saprospiraceae > JABDMH01. The sequence continues at coordinate 4,969,201 of CBDCVZ010000010.1, forward strand.
AACCACCCACGTGATATTTTTCTATTTGTCGCTTTACACTCGCGATATGATCAGAGCCGAGATCTGAGTGAGCCCTAATCATGAATAATTGACCGATTCGTTCTTCGAGGGATAACTGCTGATAGATATGATCCACCCACTGACTTTCGCTAACATTGTGTATCTGAGCTTTGGCAAGAAAGCCCTGCAGTAAAAGGCAAATGACGGCTGTCGTATGTCCTATGATTCTCATATCATCGGCCAATCTTGGGATTAAGTCGCTTGGCTCGCGAAATATAACGATTTGCATTGACGCTGTCGCCCTGCGTTAAATAAGCCATACCCAAATTATAAAGTGTGGCGGCATCGTCCTCACGAAGAGATACTGCCTTTGAGAAATGCTCAATAGCTTTGCCTGTGTTCGTCATATTGCCGTAAGCTACACCTAATAAACGATGGGTCTCGTGATCTTCTTTTAAAATCTTGGCTGCATTCTCAAGAAGTTGAATCGCGCGGGGGAGATCTTGGAGTCGCTCACCGTGATATCGACCCCAATCGCGCATCGCAAAAGCACGATTCCTGTGGGCCTCCTGGTAATTTGGATCCAGCGATAATGCTCGATCATAAGCAGCGATCGATCTCTCAAAATTTCGCAGGTAAAAATGTGCGTTTCCTTTTAACAGGTAAGCATTCTTATAGGTGGGATGAAGCTTGGTGGCATCGTCAAGATGGACCAAAGATTGCTGATACAACTCATTTTGAGTCGTCGAATCCTTGATCTCTCTCGCGCGATCAATCAGCACTCCACCGGCGGCATTTTGAGCCTTGGCGCTGGCGAATGATGTGCGAACATCGGTGGTAAAGAGGGTGAAATTGTCCTTCCAAACCTTATTCCTGGCATAAGTCTTCATCGAAAAGATCACGGTGACCAACAGCAGAATCAGCACTCCCCACGACCGATATTGCGAATGGATCAGTCGAGCGAAGATCCATGCCGCAATCAGGCAAAAACCCACTGAAGGTGTAAACAGGAATCTTTCCGATAAATGTGTGCCGACCGGAAAGACAATGTTTGAAGTCACAAATAATGTGGCAAAAAAGAAAATGATGCCAAAAAAAATTACTCGATTCTTTTTGCGAATGGTGTATGCATAATATAGGAGCGCTACCACAGCTACGATACTGAGTAAGACGCCCCAATCTAAAAAAGATGTGACTTTAATGTGATGGGGATAGTAGTCATGGGTGAGCGGATGTGGAATTAAGCTGAGCTGAAGATATTTCCCCAGGCCAAAGATAATTTGTGGCCACTTCTCCCAGGTCGTCATGGGAACGTAAACACCATTTTCGATCTTCAAAAATGGGTTGTTCATTAATTCTAGCGGTGGCTCATTTCCAATACCTAAACCCATGACACTAATTCGCAAACAGATATAGAGGAGTAAGGCGCCTAAAAGCGGTAGACCAGACTTGATGGCTCGCCCTAATTGCGGATCCTTAAATAAATAGAAGGATAGCGGAGTTGTAATCAAAAAACCGACGGCTACTTCCTTACTTAATAGCGCTAAAAAAAATAATGCCCCTGCATAGATGCTATAAATTATTCTCTTGTGCGCGATCCCTTTCATGGCAAAATAGGCTGCCCAGAGAGAAAACAACAACGATAAAATCTCGTCACGACCTTTGATGTTGGCGACCACTTCTGTATGTATCGGGTGAACAATGAACATTAGACTCGCACAGCTTGCCATGAGCAGGGCCTTCTTCCCAGCGTGTGATCCACTAAGTAAGTAGTAGGTAAAGTAGTAGACTGAAATACAACAAAGGCTAAAATATATGAGATTAAATAAATGACCCCAGAATGGATTAGCTCCAAATAGCTCGTATTCTATCGCAAAGAGTACCTGTGAAAGTGGACGATACCGACCGCCGCTCACCAAATTTGATTTAGAATCTGTATTAAAAAAACCATAAAAAGTATCGTGCTTAAAGATTTCCGGTATGCCTTGCATACCTTTTTTGGTCAATGAGTTGTCGGTGATGAGAATGGCGTCATCTAGCACAAAATCATGCTGGAGTGTATTGCTGTAAAGCAATAGAGTTGTCATCGCTAGCGCGAATACAATTTGATGGGTCGAAAGGTACTTGTGGCCTCTTTTTTTTCCTTTTTTCTTAATTTTTCGATTAGCCATTCAAGACTTTCTATCGCTATAGTAGGTCCACGCCAGCACGGTTCGCCTTATAGCGACCTTTGCCAAATTTGCTTCCGTTAAAAGTCATCGTGGATTTTTGGAGGGCTTGCTCCTCCGCCGGCAATTTGATGAAATCTGAACATTTTTTTGAGCAACAGGAGTGAAATTTAACAGCGCAATCTGAGCATTGAATAAACAAAAGGTGGCAGGCATCATTTGCGCAGTTGACATGCGTGTCGCAAGCCTTGCCACATTGATGACATTGGGCGATAACCTCACTGGTAATTCGCTCGCCCAAGCGCTCATCAAAAACAAAATTCTTACCCTTAAATCTGTTTTCGAGTCCTTTTTCTTCTACCTGTCTTGCATATTCAATAATGCCACCATCAAGTTGGTACAATTTTTCAAAGCCTTTTTTCTTAAAATAAGCGGTTGCCTTTTCACACCGGATACCTCCGGTGCAATACATGATAATATCTTTGTCGCGATGGGGTTCGATCATTTGTTCGACCACTTCCAGTGAAGACCTGAAAGTTTCAACATCGGGACAAATGGCTTTTTCAAAGTGACCGACTTCGCTTTCATAGTGATTCCGCATATCCACCACCACCGTCTGGTCGGAGTCAGTCAGCGTATTGAATTTTACGGCATCAATGTGTTGGCCACCATCAGAAAGATCAATCTCGTCGTCAGCCAATCCATCAGCCAGGATTTTATCTCGGACCTTGATCTTCAATACATAAAAAGATTTGCCATCATCATCAATCGCGACATTAAGCCTTACACCATTTAAGAATGGAATATTGTAGAGTGAGTCCTTAAATTTGGAAAAAGATGCCGACGGTACAGAAATCTGAGCGTTGATGCCTTCGCTGGCCACGTAAACGCGTCCGAAAACCGAAAGCTTTGAAAATAGGACATATAACTCATCTCGAAAAGTTTGTACATCCGCGATGCGATGGTACCTATAGAATGAAAGAGTAGTTCTTTCATCGGTTTGACGTAGCAATTGTTCTTTTAATTGCTGCTTATTTTTTTTGTTGTATAGTCGAGCCATCAAGTGTGGTTTCTGATCCGCTCACAAAATTAGAAAAAAGCGAGGTGAGTGACTAGAAAGGAAGAATCGATCTTTAGTGCTGCCCGTATTCGTGCAAATAAGTATGCATACTATTACAGGGATCTTGACCTTGATTCAGTCTAAGTCGCAGCGAATGGAATTAACCAAAATACAATTGTTACTTTGATCAGATAATTGCGATTGATAAGTTAAAAAAATGGATCTCCAACCACTTTTCTTGAAGCACGTGGCACCTACCAGTCAGCATCCAATGATGGTGGAAATCTCTGGGGCAGAGGGCATGAATCTGTTTACCAGAGATAAAAAACCCATCATGGACTTGATTTCTGGGATCAGCGTTTCAATTCTTGGTCATAACCATCCAGCCATCGTGAGGGCCGTTCAAGAGCAGGCGCAGACATATATGCATACGATGGTTTTTGGTGAATTTGTATTACGACCCCAAGTGGAATTAGCCACCAAGCTTGCCTCGGTATTGCCGGCGTCATTAAACTGTGTCAACTTTACCAACAGTGGAGCCGAAGCAGTCGAAGGAGCTATAAAACTTGCCAAACGGGCTACGGGACGATACGATGTAGTGGCCTGCCGCCATGCCTATCATGGATCGACGCACGGCACGGCTTTTCTTATGAGCAATCCGAAATTTACCCGTGCTTACCGACCTCTGGTGCCCAATGTCCGGTTTATGGACTTCAATAGTGCTGCTGACCTGTCAATCATTACCGAAAACACAGCTTGTGTGATTATGGAGACGGTGCAAGCAGGGCGCGGCTTATATGTGCCCATTGAAAATTATCTTAAGAAGGTAGCCCAAAAATGCAAAGAGGTAGGAGCACTTTTTATTCTGGACGAGATTCAAGCGGGTTATGGGCGAACGGGGCATCTATTTGCATTTGAGGGCTATGATGTGGTTCCAGATATCATTTGCCTGGCCAAGGGAATGGGTGGTGGTATGCCCATAGGTGCATTCGTGGCCGACCAATCCTTAATGAGGTTGCTTGCGCATCATCCCATGCTTGGTCACATTTCCACCTTCGGGGGTCATCCGGTCAACTGCGCTGCTGCCCTTGCCACTCTCGATGTATTGACGGAAACCTCTTTGATCTCCGATATTCCGTCGAAAAGAGATCTTTTTCTGAAACTCCTACCCCATGAGCGAATTGCTGAAATCCGTCATTGCGGATTGTGGTTTGCCCTTGAAATGTCTGATGAGAAAACCATGCGTCGAGCAGTCAAGGTTGCATTATCAAAGGGACTTTTGATCGACTGGTTTTTATTTAATCACAAGTCTATTCGCCTTGCCCCTCCCATGATCATTAGTGAAGCAGAAATCCGATATGCGTGCGGCATACTTCAAGAAGTCTTTGATGAGTTGTAAAGTGATAGCTACACCCAGGCACACGATGGTGAGAGGTGAGGGAGATCTGCAACATTGTAGATGACCCTTTCCTCTGCATGGCCTCTGAGCCAGAGATATTTAGGTGCACATCGGATAAAGTTGTAAATTACTTACAAACTATTTTTGAACAAAATGGACGAAAGACCTTGGTTGAAAAACTATCCCATTGGTGTGCCTGCCAACATTGACCCTGATGCCTATCCCAATCTCTTGAACCTGTTAGAAGAAACCTTTAGTAAGTACAAAAAACAAACGGCCTTCGTCTGTATGGACAAAGGGTTGACTTTTGATGCAGTCGATCGCATGTCAAAGAAGTTTGGAGCCTATTTGCATTCCCGCGGTCTTGAACCTGGTGATCGCATTGCAATTATGATTCCCAATACTTTACAATATCCCATCGCACTCTTTGGCGCACTACGTGCCGGTTTAGTAGTGGTCAACACCAATCCGCTGTATACCCCGCGGGAAATGAAACATCAGTTTAATGATTCCGGAGCAAAGGCCATATTGATCGCTGAAAATTTTGCGGCCAATCTAGAAAAGATTCTGGCGGATACAAATATCAAAATTGTAATCACCACCAGCATTGGTGAATTGCTTGGTTTCGTCAAGAAACGAGTCGTAAATTTTGTCGTACGGAAGATTAAGAAAATGGTTCCGAAATATAACATCTCTAATGCGGTTACTTTTTCGGAGGCCATTGATCAGGGTTCAAAATTCTCCATTAAACCTTTTGAAAGCAATCCACAAGACACCGTATTGTTGCAATATACCGGTGGAACGACGGGTGTTTCCAAGGGTGCCATGCTGACAAATCGGAACCTGGTGGCCAATATGTTGCAGATCAAGGCCATCATGACACCCTTTTTAAAGAAAGAAGGCGAGACGGTTCTTTGTCCTCTACCACTGTATCACATATTCGCTTTTACCGTCAATTGCCTGGCGATGATGAGTATGGGGAGTAAGAATATTTTGATTACAAATCCGCGAGACCTATCTACCATCGTGGCGGCGTTTAAGAAATATCCAATTTCGCTCATGCCTGGCTTGAATACCCTCTTCAACGCACTGCTCAATAACAAAAAATTTACAGAATGTGATTTCAGTAATCTGGCCATAACTAATGGCGGAGGTATGGCCGTACAAAAGGCTGTCGCCCAACGATGGAAAGAAGTGACTGGTTGTACGCTGTCTGAAGGTTACGGTATGACAGAGACGAGTCCGGTGGTCTGTTGCAATCCACTGGATGGAAATGCCAGACTTGGCACCATCGGAATGCCGGTGCCCTCCACCGATGTACGTATCGTTGATGAGGCTGGTAAGGTCTTAGGATTTGACGCAGCCGGCGAACTTCAAGTCAAAGGACCACAAGTAATGAAGGGCTATTACAATCGACCAGAGGAGACTGCGAAGTCCTTGAAAGATGGTTGGATGAGTACCGGAGATATTGCTTCTATGGACGCCGACGGATTCCTGAAAATCGTTGATCGCAAAAAAGATATGATTCTGGTTTCGGGATTTAACGTTTTTCCAAATGAAGTAGAGGATGTCATCGCCATGCATCCGAAAGTGCTTGAGGTCGCTGCAATTGGAATTCCGGATGAAAAATCTACTGAAGTGGTCAAGGTTTTTGTGGTGAAAAAGGACCAATCACTCTCAGAAGAAGAACTTGAGGCTCATTGTAAAGAAAATCTGACTGGTTATAAGCGACCGAAGCAGATTGAATTTAGAGAGGAACTTCCTAAAACCAACGTTGGCAAGATCTTGCGCAGAGCCTTAAAAGAAGAGGAGACGGCTTCAAAATGATCAAGCATGCACACCATCCAAAGCAGCATGAAGTGAGTGCTTCTTTTCGGTGGCCTAGATCTTTTGCACCATCTTAGTTTGCATGTACTGGCGACTTGTTAACCTGATAAAATAGGTGCCGGTCGGCAGACCAACCGTTGAGATGTTCCTGGTGTGGGTGCCTGCTGGAAAGCGGCCGGATATCCAAGTGCCAATTCTTTGGCCAGTGCCGCTGATCACGTCGATTTGCAGGGGTAGACCCTTTGATTCGAATTGCACTGTTGTGGTGCCATTCATCGGGGATGGATAAACATCAAGCCAGTTTTTTTCAACCTTGGCGTGACGCTGGGACCTGGTGTTTAGGCAAGCAGATTCACTGATGATGGGTAAGGTGTCAAAAGCGTTCAATAGTGCGTCATCAATGTGGTTATTGGGCACGCATAGCCATTGCTCTAGAATGGATCCATACACTTGCCTAAAATCATATTGGTAAGCCAGGTTATCTTCATAGGTCATAGATGCGTCTATTTCATAATCGGAGCCCAAGATGCCCGGTGAAACATGCTTGCCAAAGACAAACATTGGCCCGGCCGCACCATGATCGGTGCCGTTGCTGGCATTGGAAACTATTCGACGTCCGAACTCAGAGAAAGTCATACCAGTTACCCGGTCTTCGATGCCTAAAAATTTGAGATCTGCCATAAAAGCGGTGATGGCCTGATCTAGTTCATGCAGCAAATTGGTGTGTTGACCCTGCGTATGATCATCTGGCGAGACCTGCCCCGCATGTGTATCAAATCCACCTATTTCTACCTTGTAGATAGGGGTACGTAAACCACCCGCAATTAATCTGGCACAAATCTTCAATTGTTGGGCAATCGAAGTACTCGGATAGTCAGTATACTGCTGAGTTACTTTTTGTGCAGCATTTCTCACCGAGCGACCATATACCTGTGATTGTCGGCGTACGAGCTTGACGTGGCCCAATTTATCACCATACAAGGTGTTAGGCACCTCATCGATCTCATCTTCGACCAATTGATAGAAATCCCGTTCACCGTTAATAACAACACTCATATTGGCCATCGGACCCTGAAAAAGCAGAGAATTGCTGTAGCCCAATTCTAACGAAAGTGGATCCGGCATACCTGCATTGGGATATGAGCTCGGATAATCCGGGTAATCGATATTCAGATATCGACCCATCCAGCCCGTGCTGAGTACTTCTTTGGCATCAGAGCCGGACATCCAAATATCTGAAGATCGAAAGTGTGAATAATTTTGATCGGGATATCCAACCGCACGGATTATTTTCAGCATGCCTTCGTCAAATAATGATCGCATGCCGGAAAGCGCAGGATGAAGACCTAGATCTGTGCCATCAATTCTTAACAAGACATTTTCTGGCAAAACAACGTGGGGTCTGAGGCTGTGTAAAGCCGACATTTGATTGATCGGTACCACGGTGTTGAGTGAATCATTGCCGCCATTGAGAAAAATAATCACCAGAACGTGGTCATTATCAGGATTAAGGGGGGCCCAACCACTGACATTTGTGCCATGGATAATTTGTTGACTGAGCGAGCCGAAAAGGGAAGTGCCCGCCAGTGTATGCATTGCATCATGGATAAAGTCTCGTCTTTTCATGACTAAAACAATTGAAATTCGGGCATTTGAAAAAAGGTCAGATAAAAGAATTGCAATCGGCTTCGCACAGTTTCTCGCTTCATTTCATCAGATGTGTCGCTGGTGTAATCTAGCCACGCATTTGTCCAATAGGAATCGGTGTTTTGACCGCTCAGTAAAATGCCCTTGAGATCAGCCTTTTGCGATGCATCAATTTCCTTGGGCATATGGAGGCGAATCACATCATCTATCAATGTGTTTGGATCTGCCGGATCTGACAGGGAAGCGGTATATTTCAGATAGTCCCAAGGTATTCGGCGTAATGGAGTCCAGAAGCCATCGGAAAGAAGTCCATCGGTCACAATAATTCTGCTAATTAGGCTGAACGTTGTGAGCCATAACTTATCGTATGATGGTATTTGATAGTAGGCGGGCCAGCCAGAAACAGATGGAGGCTCACCGATCAAAAACCCCATGTCAGCCATTGAAAACATCATCAAGAGATGGGTATAATAATCTTCATCAAGGGGGTCTCCATCGCTGGGATATCCTACTTCAAGGGCTCGCCATGCTCCGACCATGATGTCTAAAGGACTCTTGATTAAAGCACCCCTCAAATCTGCCCCATAAAAATGTGCACTGGTGAATATGGCTATCAAGACTGGACGAATTTCATAGTTCACTTCAATGAAAAGTTCAGCAAGAGGCTCAATAAAATCTTGTTCAACCGCCGGTGATAGGTCTTGATGTACGAAATATCGATAGAGCTTGCGACAGATAAAACGTGCACACTCCGGGTGCTCCACCATCATATCAATAAGTTCATCTGTCTCCTCGGCACCTGCTGCTCCCGCCTTGCCCGAGATTGTGCGATTGCCATAGAATGAAGAAAATTGTTTATCTCTAGTTTCGTGTTGAAAGTCATAAAACCCAGCGTCGGCTTCCACATCGGCCCAGACCGTATCCCAATGCACACCCCATCCGGTCAGTACCCGGGCCGCTTCTTGAACATCAGACTCGGTAAACTGAGCGTTTGGACCTTTTCCAATCACAAATAGTTCTTGCAGTTCTCGCGCATAGTTCTCGTCGGGTTCAGCCTTAATATTTGCGGTACCATTTAAGAAAAGCAGCATATGAGGATCAATGGTAATGGCCTTAATCATCTCCTTAAAATCACCCATCGCCAAATCCCACATGGTGCGAAAGTACTGATAGCTCATTTTCAGGTAACTGACAAATCCGATAGAATTACCAAAATGGTTATGCCAGAACATCAACATTTTGTGATGAATGCCGGGCTCTTGTGCGATCATATTTTTAATGAGCCAACCACTCAATGAACCATTTCGAGCATCGATGATGGCTTGGCCGGATCCATCGTCCTGGGAAGCAGCTGCCTTAGTCACCCAGGACTCACCCTTTGGTACATTGGGATCGTGGACTTCAATCTCATAATTGTTGACGGGTGGAGATGGCCAAGGTTGATCCGCAACCAAAGAAGTCACCACATCATCCATGCTTTGGCCCTGGAATTGTGATAAGTCCGCTTGCGTAAATCCAAACATGGTTCGCCGCAGCAAATGACGCAATTCACTTTCACCAAATGATCCTGTATACTTTGTGGGGCCCATTGCGGCAAATAATTAGATTACTATAATTTACAAAAAAAGATGCGCTCAGGTTTGCCCAGCCGGGACTGTGTTCCGTCGACTCCAACCCAGGGTCGATCCAGGACAAACTCAATCATAAGAGAAAGCCGGAATCTACTTTCCACATCCTTTGGATGGCTCAGTCAGAAACTTGTGCAAGTTTTGTAATCAGTTCAGCAATCCGGTTTGCTTTGACTTGATTAGATTTAGCTTGATAAATCCAGTCCAAGTGTGATTTTTGACGCGTCTTAGATAAACTCAAGAAAGCTTGAGTGATCTCTTTCGATTCATATTCGAAACACTGAATTATTTCAGCGGGTACTAGTACGTCCGTTTGGTCCAGATATAACGTTATACGCACCTGGTCACCTGCCATTTTCTTGATATGTTTGCGGATAGCTGCCTTTACCGGAAGAAATAATTGGCCACCACCCTTGGGTAGCAATTTCACCTGCTTTAACTCATACCCATCTATCCATCCGCGCACGATCACCCATCCAAATGGATTCTTTTTGTCTGGTGAGATTTCAGGAATTTCGGCATAAGTCCACCCGCCCTTTCCAGGGAATTTCTTCAATTGAAAAACACTGTCAACAAGAGGCTTATTCCTGGATACATCCTTGTTATTCATGGGCGGAATTTAAATTTCTCGTAATTATTGATGGATAATAATTTATTTGAAAAATAATTGAAAACTCCACAAAATTAATGATCTCTGTCTGTGACACTGCTATTCTTGTATCGGTTAGCTCTACCCCATCTGGAGGATTATACCATATTTAGGTGACTCTGAAGGTGGTCGATTTTTCTTAAATTTCACACGGGAGCACATTTCAAAAATGAAAGACTATTATTACTTGCTGGGCGTCGATTATTCTGCCACCAGAGCTGATATTGTGCAGGCCTACCGCAAGTTAGCAGCAAAGTATCATCCAGATAGAAATGGAGGAGATCCTTTTTTTGAGTTGCGATTTCGAGAATTGAATGATGCTTACGAAGTATTGCAGGACCGAGAGAAAAGAAGCAGATACGATATGGAATGGCGCTTCTTTCAGGATCAAGTAAGGAACCGCTCAAATAATTCTACTCAGGAAGCAATTGCAAAATATAGTCGGCAAGAGAAAGGGATTTTACAATTTTTAAAAAAATGGCCCCTGCCCAAGAAGGAATTGGCACGAGCATTTTCCGAACGGAGGTTACTGTATCTGATGGCTACAGTTGTGCTTGTCGCTTCAATAATCTATCCCTCCTTACGAACCGATGTTGGTGGATTTCAAATTGCTCTCGAGGCGCTCCTCACGATTCTAATTTCTATTGCATTAAGTTGGGCGATCGTAATTTTGCATGGATTTGTCCGGTCAAGGAAGGATGAAATCATGGGAAGGTTGCTGAGAAATATACCTATTTATCTAATCTTAATTTGCTTGTTTAGAATGTTGGTGGTCTATCATTCATAAGTCTAAACGTAGCATCGACCTTTGCCGAGCGAGAAATCGTTATTCGATCACAATCTCATCCATCATCAGCCATGCCTGCTCTCCAGCATCTTTATGCCAGCTGGGACATTCTCCTACATTTTCGGCTTTGACTCGTACGAACCGTGTCTTTCTCGATTTGCGAAATGTAAACTGGTAAGGCATGATCTCGACCTTTTCTTCACGACCGTGAAATAGTGGTTTACGGTAAACCTCAATGAACCGTTGGCCATCGTTGGAGATTTCAAAGGTTACTTTATTTGGCAAGAATACTCGGGCATTCTGTGATCTTATTGCGTTGATCTTAATGCTGCTCACTTCCATTCTCTTGCCAAAATCAATGGTAAAATCAAGATCAGCATCTAAGAAGCCTTGCCACCGACCATCATTCAAATTGGTGGTGCCTTCAAAACCATCAATTAAGGCCTGGTCACCGCCAGCACTGCGGTCGGTGTGGTATGAATCAGAGCCATAGTGTGAGGGCTTAAAAGTGGCGAGATTTAATTTCAAGGGCTTGGTCACCGCATAGTCTGATGGCCCCTGACCGTTGAATCCTATGGCTTGGATCGTACATTCCTTCTCTACATAAAAGGGCTGACGGTACGTGAGGCCGAAAAGACCGGGTGGATCTCCATTGATGCTGTATTTGATCTGATCGATGCCTTCCCCACCAATGAGTGATACCAGATAGGCCTCTGCTTCCGGCTTGTAGAGGACATTGATATCGATGGGAAGAATTTGAATGGGCCATTTATCGGTGCGAAAAGTTGAGGCGGGTAGTCCATGTTGATTCTTCAACCTTGGTTCAACCTTATTTTTAAAACCGTAACGACACGCAATGGGATCTAATACATATTCAGAGGCGACCACAACCTCGGCACCCTCAATCTCAGCTGATGCAGGGAGGAACAAGCGGTCTTCACCTGCCAGTTCGAAGTTGACCAATGGTCCTTCTGCAAGCAGTCCATCGACGGCATACTCAAATTGAATTCGCATTTTATCATCTACGACGTTATGCGATTTATAGATGGGCCCACTGTATTGAATATCCGGCCTTCCATAGGTCTTTGCCAGTGCCCATTTTGACAGACGTTTACCAACATCGAGCTTATTTCTTGGATGGATGTCATAGTTGTTTCCAATATCGCTTACCACTACCATTCCGGTTCGTGGCGTCTTCATGGCATGCAACTGAGCTTCTCTAAGATGGGCCCCAATCAGCGGAGTGCCATAATTATAGGGTGCTATTTGTACATAGTAAAAGGGCATGGGAAAACCCCAGAGTTCACGCCAACTCTCAATCATAGTAGGGAAAAGGCGTTTATACACCTCTGCGTTGCCGGTATTTGATTCGCCCTGGTACCAGATGGCACCAGCCATTTTGAAAGAAGTGATGGGATGAATCATTGCGTTGTAAGCAACACCGGGTTCACGAGGCCAATATGCAGAATTGCTCAAAGAGTGTTCCCATTGATTGAATTCAGGATCCCCTTGGATGATCTCAGCTGGTGTCCAAACTTCAGCGGCGGTTCCACCCCAGGCTGCCTGAATCAGCCCAACAGGAACGTCCAACTGCTGATGAAGTTCGCGACCGAAAAAGTATGCCACGGCACTGAACGAGGCAAAACTTTCTGGGGTACATACTTGCCAGGTGCCAATGCAATCATCCTGAGGATGTTTGGATGTAGTCTTTTCAATCTGAAAAAATCGAATTTTGGCATGATTGGCAGTTTGCTTTTCAGCTTCGTCGTTGTCAAAGCCGTGGTTTGCCGACCACTCCATATTCGATTGTCCAGAACAGAGCCATACCTCCCCGACGAGTATATCATTCAATACGATTTCATTGGATGCACTAAAGGCAATCGAATACGGACCACCAGCTGCGGGAGTACTGAGTTCCAACTCCCATCTGGCACCATGATCAGCCGTGGTTTCATAGCCATGGCCATCCCAAGAGGGAGTGATCGTAATCGCTTCACCGGGGCTTGACCACCCCCACAATTTGACCGTGCTATTCTGCTGAAGAACCATGTGATCACCGATCACCGATGGCAAACGAATGGCAGCCTCGCTGTGGAATGACCACAAGACGAGTACCAAGAAAATCATCCTCATTACTCCAAGATGGGTTTTTAAGTTAGACGACCATGGTATCACCTGGCATAGCCACGGCATAGTTGCCCTTTGCATCTGGCTTGGCAGGAGGCATTGCATCCCATGACCAATCAAAATCGGGTGGTACGAGCTCCATTTTCGAATTGATGGCATCATCCCAGCTCAGCATTTTACCGCTGTAAGTTGCCATTCTTCCGAGTATCGCCGTCATGGTGCTTTTAGCACCGTTTTCTGCATCGTCGTATTTGTATTCCCCGTTGGCAACGGCCGCAAATAATTTGTCATGCTCGACCTGATAGGGATTGCGATCATTGGTGTCGTCGTGTTTGTATAGTACTTTTCCCTTGTGCGACATCATTTCACCCACTCCAAAATCAACCTTACCCTTGGTGCCCACAATGGTTTCACTGACTTTATTCCAGCAGTTTTTAATGTGTCGACACTGGCTGTTCATCACCGCACCATCTGCATAGGTAAACTCGACATAGTGGTGATCAAAAATCTGACCGTGATCTTTTCCCTTGCGAACTTGCCGGCCACCCATTCCCTGCGCACTCACTGGGTAACCATGTTTGGCCCAGTTCATGACATCAAGATTGTGAATGTGCTGTTCGACAATGTGGTCGCCACAAAGCCAGTTAAAGTAGTACCAGTTTCGCATCTGATATTCCATCTCCGTTTGACCATCCTGACGTGGACGGACCCATACTCCTGCCCCATTCCAGTAAACCTGCCCTGAGGTGATGTCGCCAATTTTACCTTTGTCTACCAAGCCCATCAACTGAGTGTACTTTTTCTGATAGTGACGTTGCAGCCCGACGACGACGTTCAATTTCTTTCTCTTTGCTTCTTTTGCGGTCTCTAATACGCTTCTAATTCCCGCGGCATCGGTAGCCACTGGTTTCTCCATAAATATTTGCTTACCCTGCTTTACCGCCTCGGCAAAATGCATGGGCCGAAAGCCGGGAGGTGTGGTCAAAATGATCACATCACAGTCTGCGATGGCCTGTTTATAACCATCAAACCCGACGTATTGTCGTTCCTCGGGCACATCAATTTTGCTGTGGTCCACCGCATCCTTGATACTTTTTAAGCTTTTCTCTAGTCGATCCTGGAAAGCATCGCACATCGCGACTAGCTTTACATTCTGGGTGGTACTCAAGGCCTGAGTAGCTGCTCCAGAACCACGTCCGCCGCATCCCACCACGGCTACTTTGATGGCGTCGTCCACAGAGTTGTTAAAGCCATAACTTGGTGATAAAAGGGGTGCAGCCATCAGCGATCCAGCTGCTAAGGATGATTTCTTGACGAAATTGCGTCGTTTGATATGCTTCTTTTTTGCCATTACTATTGTTTTTAATAAGGAGGATCACTAAAATAAGAATTCCTCAGCAATTGAAAATTCACGGAGTGCTGAACTAGGAATAATTGGGTAAACCCAATTAACTACGCTACCCTCCCAGCACCATGCTCCAAAAGGCCTCCCGCTCTTCCTTGGTAGGCTGATTTGCAGGACGTACAATCCTAAAGCCCACAAAGGGAGAATCCGTATTCCACCAAAAGCTCTTTGGAATCTGAGGATCTCGCTTCTTCCAATCCAAAGTTGATTCGATGCGATTTGCACATCGCAATTCATCTGGATCACTGCGAAATGAGCCACCCCGCACCGTACGTGGATGTAAGGCTTCTGGCTTCGCCCAAGGATCTTTACCAGTGGCTTCAGGTTTACTGTATTGGTTCGCATGGTAATGATCTAATGTCCACTCGGCCACATTACCGAGCATGTCGTATAGGCCCCAAGGATTTGGTTGTAACTCACCAACTTTATGAAATCGCTCATCGCTATTTTTTTCATACCAAGCATATTTGGCCAGGTCCTTCTTCTTTTTACCGAAAAAATATTTGTCATCGGATCCTGCTCGACAGGCATATTCCCATTCAGCTTCCGTTGGCAAACGGTAAAAATCACCTGTTTTCTCCGACAGCCACTTGCAAAATTGTAGGGCACCAAATTGGGTCATGCCGGCGGCTGGATACCCAAATTTTCCCATGCCGAATACCGGATCTTCGTATGGTGCACTCGGTCGTGTTATGCCATCAACACGGGGCTGCCCAGCTTCATCAAGATCAATTTCTGGGTCTCTATACACCATAAAAATATCATGGGTGATTTCATGAGCACTCATGGCAAACGCTGAAATTGTCACTTCATGAACCGGTTGCTCATCACTCTGCTTTGTTTTTTCAGCACCCATGGCGAATGATCCACCGGGAATATCAACCATCTCAATGTTCTGATCGCTATGTGGAATCTTGAGATCGTGCTTCTGCTGTGCCTCAGCCGACGTCTGAACCATACAAATGGCGGCAAGCATCGCCCAAAAATCCAGTGTAAAAATGTGAGGAATTTTCATGGTTATACTATTTCTTGAAGGATAATTCGAAGCCAATCGTAATATCATCATAAGTAACAATTTGTCCAAACATAGCCGTTGGTGGTTCGATATCAAAATCGGATAGCTTTAGTGCGTGTTCACCTTTTAGACCCGTTGTTATCGATCCAGTTGCTGCCACAGTAGTTTGTATTTCCTTACCGGCAATCGTAAGGGTACCGGTGGTCGTCATTTGATCTCCCATCTGCTTTGCTGGGCCACCCACAAATAATATTTGAGGATGTTCTGAAGTCTTTAGAGCCTTGTAGATCTTCTTATTCATATCTGCGCCACGTCCACCATCCATGGTGCCCGTTTCAAAACTCAGCTGCACCTGGCTTACCTGGCCCTGACTGTCCAGCATAACTTTGCCCTCGTAGTCTTTTACTTGGGCCGACCAGTTTTTTAAGGTGGAAGATCCATCCACCCAGACTTTGGAATGATCAGGATCTACCATCAGGTAGTCTTGACCGAAGAGCGAGACACTGCCGAAGATGATTAAGGTGCTATAAAAGAACAATCGAAAATTCATTTTGAATAAGATTTATGTGCAAAACTAAAATTTGGGGGCTATATAATTACAAAATCCCTGACTTTGAAACAGTGTTCCCGAACGCTGGATCAGCACTTCCAAGGACTCTAACGACGTTGCGACCGCAAGAGTTTCTTGAGGAGCAAGTAATGCGGCACAGGAGGCCATTGCATCACTTAGCCAACCCTGATCAGATATGGTGGTGGTGTTAAATGGGTGAGAAAGACCCCAGCCCGTGCTTGGGTCAATAATATGACTGTAGCGTTTGCCCTTGTGGATAAAGAATTGATAATCCGGACCTGAAGTTGCTACGGAACAATTTTCTACGTGTAACACCTGCGATCTCCATCCGATCTCTATTTTCCAATGACTACTTTCGGGGGGAGGGTCTCCTGCTATCATATCGCCACCCAGATCCAGAAGATATGAATGAATCCCTTGAGTTCGCAGGAAGTGCGCCAGTTGATCTCCGATATATCCCTTGGCGATGCCACCGAAATCCAGACTGGTATTTCTCTTAAGGAATCTAAGCGTGCACTCGTTGGTGTCAAGCACGATCGAGCGATGATCGACACTGCGTCGTGCTCTCCTGATTTTACGTTTTGATGGAACTCTATCTGCAGCCAAGTGTGTTCGCCACAATTTAGTTAAGCTACCAATGGTTACATCAAACTGGCCACGGGTGATTTCTGAAATTTGGATGGCTTTGGCTAGGAGATCACAAAGGGGCTCGCTGATCTGAATCGGCTGCCTAGATTTTTGCCCTTGGGGTGCGATTCGACTAATCTCACTATTTGGTTGGTAATCAGAGAAGATCTGGTTCAGAGAATCAAGTAATTGGAAAAAATGATCTTTAACCTCATTGATCTGGATATTTGATTCGGCATAAAAGACGGCACCCACGGTGGTACCAAGTCGTTCGGCAGTGAAATGGTATCGGGTAGATTGAGAAATAGCATGGTCTACTCCAATCTGGACGATTAAACTCACTAATACAAATTTTAGTATTTTCCGATCCATATTTGAGCAAAAATAACAACATTGAAAAGAAGAAAATTCATCGTGCAAAATGCGGTCGCAGCAGGGTCTGCTACCCTCGGCGTTGGTAACATCTTAAAGGTGGCTTCCGGTACTGTGGCCGAGTCTTTTAAGCTTAAATACGCTCCTCATCTGGGTATGTTTAAGCATCATGCTGGAGACGATCCGATAGATCAGCTAAACTTCATGGCTGATCAGGGGTTCACGGCCTTTGAAGACAACGGGATGAAAGGTCGTGACACAGCGCTTCAAGAAAAAATGGCCACGACAATGCAAACACGTGGCATGGAAATGGGTGTATTTGTGGCTCATGAGATCAGTTGGAAGGAACCCAATTTGGCCAAGGGAGATGACGAGTCGAGGGCAAAGTTTTTAAAAGAGATCGGTGAAAGTGTCGAGGTAGCTAAGCGGGTTAATGCCACTTGGATGACCGTTGTGCCTGGCCATGTCGATTTGAAACAAAAGATGGGTTTTCAGACAGCACACGTAGTGGAGACCCTGCGCAGGGCTTGCGATATTCTTGAACCACACAATCTGGTCATGGTGTTAGAGCCGCTGAACTTTCGCAACCACCCAGGATTGTTTTTGACGGAGATTCCGCAGGCATACCAGATTTGCCGGGCCGTGGATAGTCCGGCCTGCAAAATACTTTTCGATATCTACCATCAGCAAATTACCGAGGGTAATATCATACCAAATATTGACCTGTCGTGGGACGAGGTAGGTTATTTTCAAATCGGTGATAATCCGGGTCGTAAGGAACCAACTTCTGGAGAAATAAACTATAAAAACATTTTCAAACACATTCATGGCAAAGGCTTCGGAGGTATACTGGGTATGGAGCACGGCAATTTCCATCCGGGCAAGGAGGGTGAGCAGGCATTGCTAGCAGCTTACCGCGAGGTGGACTCATTTTGAAAAACGTTGGTACTCCATAGCCACTGAAACTTGATTGGGCGATTAATCTCATCGTCTGGACGAAGCCTGAAACTTATTTTTTGGTCTTTCCGTTATTCTGATTAGTGCGGATAGGTCTACATATTTCCTGCTTGATTTACGGATCAAATTACTTTACAATACAAATTTTGACCATGAAGAAGTTACTCGTCCTTTTTTGCATGGCGATGTTCATGCTCCCATCTCTGCAAGCCCAAGATGTTGATGAAATACTAGGTAAGTATTATGAAAGCATCGGGGGTGTAGATGTGTGGAAAAATCTTAAATCATTGAAGATGTCGGGAACTTCTTCAATGCAGGGCATGGAATTTCCGATCACCATCTATACCAAAAGACCAAATCTTGAAAAGGTGGAAGTTGAAGTGCAAGGGATGCAGATTGTCCAGTCATACGACGGTGAGACAGCTTGGGGAATCAATCCTTTTCAGGGAGACACCGAACCTACCAAGGCAGATGCTGACATGAATACCGAAGCTGCCAAAAAGAGGTTTGAGGATGAGCTCATTGACTACAAAGAAAAAGGCCATACCATTGAACTTTTAGGTAGTGAAGAGATCGAAGGCACCGCTACGTACAAGATTAAATTGACAAAAAATGGTGGTGATGAATTACTTTATTTCTTTGAAAAAGACAATCACGTTCCCATCATGATCCGAACCTTTGCCGGAGCTGGTCCGATGAAGGGGCAGGCCGTGGAAACGTATCTGAGTGACTATGAAGAGGTGGAAGGATTGGTATTGCCTATGTCGATGACCCAAAAGGTCAATGGCAACACTTTTCTGCAAGGCACCATGACTAGTGTCGAACTGAATGCCGAAATAGAGGATGAGATATTTAAGTTTCCAGTAGCTGAGGAAGCTAAGGAAATGCCCACCAAAGAAATGGGTGACCAAGTGCAGGAGAAAGCAATGGACAAAGAAGAAATGGGAAAAGATATGGGTGAAAAGATGGAGAAAGAAACCGTGGAGGCCATGGAAGAACTGCAAGAAAAAGAAGTGAAGAAGATGAAGGAAAAGGGTAAGAAAAAGGCCAAAAAGAAAAAGAAGGAAAAAAAGAAATCCTAGGAAGGCAGACTGAAATTCCCACCAATTATTAATTAAGATCTAGAGGCTGTACAACATTTAATTGTGCAGCCTTTTTCATGAAAAACCCAGCTGATGAAGTTTTGCGCTACCCTAATCTTGCTCTGCACTTTTGGATATCTTTCTGGTCAGGATAAATTGCAGGTTTCGTTTGGAAACCTGACCGCCCGTGATATCGGTCCTGCCGTGATGAGTGGGAGAATTTCCTGCCTCGATGGACTTCATAAAAAACCAGAGACTTTTTATATCGGAGCTGCCAATGGTGGTGTTTGGAAAACCAATAGTGCCGGGGCTAATTTTGATCCGATTTTTGATGATCATACACAGTCCATTGGAGATTTGTGTATTGACCAGGCACACCCCGATACGGTTTGGGTTGGTACCGGCGAACCCTGGGTGAGAAATAGCGTTTCGGTCGGAGATGGGATCTATTACACCAAAAACGGTGGGAAGACCTGGTCGCATGCGGGACTGAAGGAGACAGAGAGGATATCCAAATTATTAATTCATCCCAGTCGGTCGCAGATTATCTATGTAGCAGCGCAAGGACCTCTATGGAATGCAAGTACCCATCGCGGTGTTTACAAGACCTCCGATTTTGGTACCAGCTGGGAAAAAATACAATTCATAGATGAAAACACGGGTTGTGCTGATCTCACCATGCATCCAAATCATCCTGACACATTGATTGCCTCTTTTTGGGACCATCGACGTACCCCCGCGTTTTTTAGATCGGGTGGTCCGGGCAGTGGTCTCTTTCGCACCTTTGATGGTGGAAAGAGTTGGCATAAACTCACTGATGGATTGCCGGCTGGTATATTAGGTAGAATGGCTGTGGAATATGCACCCTCAAATGGCGACATCGTTTACCTTACCGTTGAAGCCGAAAAAAAGGAGGATAAGGGATTATATAAATCTTTGGACGGTGGTAATTCTTTTAAAAAAATAAATGGCGACTTTGGAACCACGGTTCGGCCTTTTTATTTTTCGCGTCTGACGGTCGACCCCACGAATTCGGAAAAACTATTTAAATGCGGCCTTAATTTAATTATTTCCGAAAATGGTGGAGAGAGTTTTCGCACAGTGGGTAGTGGCGTACATTCGGATATCCATGATATTTGGGTGCCGAAAACAAATCCAAATTATGTAGTGATCGGAACTGATGGTGGAGGCTATCGATCACTTGATGGTGGACAGCTCTTTGAGATGTTTATGAATCTTCCGTTGTCGCAATTTTATCATATCAGTGTAGACAATGCTAAGCCATACCATATTTATGGCGGGCTACAGGACAATGGCTCATGGTTTGGACCATCTTACAGTCCCGGTGGCATCGAAAATAAAGATTGGTCGCTTTCAAATTGGGGAGATGGATTTTATTCTCTTAGGCACCCAGAATTACCTCACATCATTTATTCCGAATCCCAGGGTGGAGAAATTGTGCGTTATGATGATCGTGATGGTCAATCTAAGAATATTAAACCACTGCCTGAAGACGATGAAGTTCCCTATCGATACAATTGGAATACGCCCGTTCATCTGGGTCGCAACAACCCAGATCGAATCTATGTAGGGGCACAGTTTTTATTCAAATCAGAAGATAGGGGTGAAAGTTGGGAGAGGATCTCTCCAGATCTGACTACCAATGACACAAGCCGGCAAAAGCAAGCCAGGTCAGGAGGTCTTTCCATAGATAATTCAACTGCAGAGAACAATACCACGATCTATGCCATTGCGGAGTCACCACTCGATGAAAAAATAATCTGGGTAGGTACCGATGATGGGAATCTTCAGGTGACACAAGATGGTGGCCAAAGTTGGAACAATGTAGCTATAAACATTCCAGCACTACCACCCTTTACCTGGTGTACATTTGTGGAGCCCAGTACCCACGATCCCCATACCCTTTACGTCACCTTCGATGGCCATAAACAAGGGGACATGGCTACCTATCTGTACAAAACCTCAGATCTCGGAAAGAGCTGGCAATCGTTGGTCGCTGATCAACTTAGGGGCTACGCCCATGTGATTAGGCAAGATCTTGTCAATCCAGATTTGCTCTTCGCAGGGACGGAGTTTGGTCTTTTTATTTCGCTAGATGACGGAATTTCGTGGAAGCGATTTCAGAATAATATGCCACCGGTATCGGTAAGATCATTGGCCTTTCAAGAACGCGAAAATTCGTTGGTGGCAGGCACCCATGGTCGAGGCATATACATTTTGGATGACATAACCCCACTCAGACAGGTGACATCCGCCATGGTTGATTCTACCCTCCACTTTTTCGACATGCCTGCATCTGAAGTCACCCTCGCGAGAAGTGGCAGCCCATTTGGTGGTGCGGGCAATTTCGTCGGGGCCAATCCCAGCAGCTCAGCCCAAATTGCCTATTATATGAAAAAGCGACACACCTTTGGTAAGATGCGTCTGGAGGTTTTTGATGCAGAAGACAACTTGATCACTGAAATTCCTCCAGGCAAAAGCGGAGGAATCAATATTGTACGCCTACCACTGCGCAAACCACCACCCAAAGCGGCCCCCACCCGAAATCGTATGGCCTTATTTGGCTCACTGATCACACCCTCATTACTGGAAGGTGATTATCGCGTGAAAATAACCAAGGGGACAGCGGAATACAATCATGTAATCAAGCTCAAAGTTGATTCCAACATCAATTATCCAATCGAGGACCGGACCTTGCAGCAGCAGACGCTGCAAAAGTTATACGACATGACCGAACAACTTGGTCACATTTATTTTGCCTTGCAGGATATGCACAAGCAAGCACAGGATATGCGAGAGAATCACGTCGATTTGAACCTGGGTCAACTGGCTGATTCTACGCAGCGATATAAAGAGTCCCTTGTGTCATTGGAGGGAGACTTTTATGTAGACGAAGGTACTGCCCTGCGTGAGGAAATCTCCACCTTGTATCTTCACGTGAGCCAATATCCTGGTAAGCCCTCCGACCGTCAAATCAAGAAGACAGCCCTGCTGCAAGAAAAAATGGCAGTTGTTAAAGATAGGTTTACCACCTATGAGCAAATGGCCGAAGAAATCAATCAGAAATTGAGTGAGAAAGGAGCCAAGTCCATGACATGGAAAACTTTCGAAGATTTTCGAAACCCATGAAGTTTAATTACGACAGCTGTGCAGCAAAATATTGCCAAAGTACTTCATCAGGTACCGGTGCAATAATGGAAATGGGATCTTGACTAATGGGATGCTTAAACTCAAGCTGGTAGGCATGTAAATGGATTGATCGGTTGGTATTTGACCGTCGATCACCATATTTAACATCACCTTTGATCGGTGAGCCAATATGGGCCAGCATGGCACGGATTTGATGATGTCGGCCAGAGTCTATCGTGACTTTCAGCAAATGATAATGATCGCTAGAACATAAATATTGGTAGCGAAGGGTACTAGGTTTTGCCCGCGGATCACGCTGGCCAACGTAAGACTTGTTATGTTTTCGGTTGAAGGCAAGATCAAACTGTAGCTGACCGCAATCCCTTTTGGGCCGTTTCTTCACGACAGCCCAGTAGCTTCTTTTGATTTTTCCAATGGTAAACTGTTTACTTATTTCGGTTGCCGCTGACTTGTTTTTTGCCATCAAGACAACCCCACTGGCAGGCTGATCAATTCGATGTACGAGATAGAGCCTTCTTTTGGCATAAGCATTGGCCAACTGATGTAAGTCAGGTTTTTCCTTACCCTGTACTGCTAAACCAGGAGGTTTGTTAAAAGCAATCAATTGATTGCTCCGATGAATGATCATCCGACCCACATCTAGAAAGGTGTGATCAGTCATGGTCACTAATATCCTCGTAAGGAGTGAACTCCTCTTCTTCGATGGGAGGTGGTTCTGTACTATGGCTGATTCTTGGTCGAGGTCTAAACCATTGGACATAGATTAAGTAGCCGGCCACCACAAAAAATAACAACTTCAACATACTTGCAATTTATCTAACAATTCAGACAACAGTTTGCTGGGCGGATCTATTTTTTAGGGAGGTCAAGGCGGGTGGTCAAGACCAGCGATTAAAAATCCAGCGAAATTTCCAACATCTAAAGGCAATTCTGCTCGGTCAAAGGAGTTTATTTAAGTAGTTTCTACGGATTTAACATATTAAATAAATTTGTTATAGGTTCTGTGGTGCTACATCGAATAATTGTTAATTTTGCCAATCGTTCTTTAAACGACACCAAGCATGAAATATACGTATCGTAACCTGGCTACCGCAGGAGGATGGCTAGTCTTTCTAATTAGCTTCATCGTCTACTACATGTCTGCGGAACGAACAGGTAGCCTATGGGATTGCGGAGAATTCATCCTGGGGGCCTATAAGCTTCAGGTTGTGCATCCACCCGGTGCCCCCTTGTTCCTGTTATTGGGAAGATTGTTTGCCTGGGTGGGAGATATTGTTTCCTCAGATCCAGCTAAGATTGCGTTTGCCGTAAATCTGTTCAGCGGTATGAGTTCAGCTGCTGCGGCCATGTTGGTGGGTTGGACGACGATGATTTTTGGTAAGATGTCCTTTGTTGGCAGGAAGGGTGAACTAGACCAAACTCAAACCCTGCTCACGGTGGGTGGTGGTGTAGTTGGTGGATTGGCGACGGCATTTTCATCTTCGATATGGTTTTCAGCGGTGGAGGGCGAAGTCTACGCCCTATCGACATTCTTTACCACCCTAACGTTTTGGGCAACGGCCAAATGGTATAGTCTTCCAGATCAAGCAGAACATGATCGTTGGTTGATTTTTGCCTTATACGCGGCCGGCCTATCCATTGGTGTGCACCTTTTAAGTATTCTCACTTTCCCGGCCATAGGTCTTTTTTATTACTTCAAAAAATATAAAAAGCATACGTTCTTAGGGATGGCGACTGCCTTTGGTATCGGGGCCATTTTTATCGGAGTACTCCAATTCTTTATTATTACAGGCATTCCCAGTTTGTGGGCCAAACTAGAACTGTTGATGGTCAATGGATTTGGACTTCCATTTCATTCGGGACTAATACCCTTATTTTTGATCATTGGTGGAGTGCTCTACTTCGGATATCGGTACGCACATCGCAATCAGAATCCCTTAATACAGAATTTAATGGTGGGCCTGACCCTGGTATTGATCAGTTATTCGATCATCGGAGTCGTTGTGATTCGGGCAAATGCCGGTCCGCCCATTAATATGAATAGTCCCACGGATGCCCATCGATTACTACCTTACCTAAACCGAGATCAATACGGTGAGCGCCCCCTACTGAATGGGCCCCATTTCGATGCCGGTGCGGTTCGTACGGAAACTGAAGATCAATACGGCCGGGTGGGTGATCGATATGAAGTAGTCAATTATAAAATAACTCCTGAGTACCGATCGTCAGACAAAATGTTCTTCCCACGGATGGGGCACAATGATGCACAACGCAAACAATTGTATCGCATCTGGATGAAGAAGAACAATGGTGCTCCTACCATGGCAGATAACCTCACCTTTTTCTGGAGATATCAGATCAAATGGATGTACTGGCGATACTTTATGTGGAATTTTGCGGGAAGACAAAATGGTGAACAGGGATTTTTCTCCTGGGACGATAAGCGCGGAAATTGGTTGACCGGAATCCCTGGATTTGACGATGTCATGTTGTTCAATCAATCAGAGCTACCCAGCACCATGAAAAATAATAAGGCGCGAAACACCTACTTTTTGTTGCCCTTTATTTTTGGTTTAATTGGCCTAATTTATCAATTGAAGCATCGCCGTAATGATGCTTTGGGACTACTAGCACTATTTCTTATTACAGGGATCGGCATCATTATCTACTCCAATCAACCTCCTAATGAACCTCGTGAACGGGACTATGTCTTAGTCGGATCCTTCTTCACTTTTTGCATTTGGATGGGTTTAGGTGTCATTGGCACCTTTCGATTGCTGGGGCGGATCTCCCCTGCCAAGACGATGGCACCGGTGGCACTAGGTCTGGTACTGTTGGCCCCGATCGTTATGGGTTTTCAAAACTTCGATGATCATAGCCGAAGACATCTTTCGGGAGCGCGCGACTATGCCAACAATTTTTTGGAAAGCTGTGATCCCAACGCGGTGATTTTCACATATGGTGATAATGACACCTATCCGCTGTGGTATGCCCAAGAGGTAGAAGGAATACGCAAGGACGTTCGGGTAGTCAATTTAAGTTTGATCGCAGTGGACTGGTACATTGATGGGATGCGCAGAAAGGTCAATGACTCTCCTGCCATCAATTTCACCCTGCCCAAAGATGCCTACCGCGGCTATAAGCGTAATATCCTTTATTTCCCACAAGGAAGACAGGATAAAGCAATGACTTTGGCTGCAGGCTTGCAATTTATGGGTGAGCAACACCAACTGCCAGGGAGTTCAGGTCGCAATTTTGAGAGCTTTTTACCTTCTAAACAGTTTTTATTGCGCATAGACCGCAATCGAGCCATCCAGAGTGGATGGGTAGGTGCCCATGAGGCGGAGCAAGTGGTCAGTCAAATACCAATCAATATTAGCAAGGGAAGCTTGACCAAAGATGAATTAGCGGTGCTCGACATTATCTACAGCAATATGTACGATCGGCCGATATATTTTTCCGTAACAACACGGGAGTCAAAATTGTTAGGGTTAGGAAATTACATGCGACTGGAGGGCCTAGGCTTGCGCCTGGTACCGATACAAAATCCGGGTGAGAAGCAATTTGGGATCCACGGCAATGGCGACGTCGACGCCGAAAAGATCTATGATCGAGTGATGAACAAGTTTAAGTGGGGCGGATTTGATGAGCACGATTTATTTGTGACCTCAAGCTTTATGCCCAGCTACTTTGCCCATAAGACCATGATTGAACGGGCGGCTTACAAATTCTTGAAACTTGGGGAATCACAAAAAGCCATTGATTTGGTAGACCGTTATTTTGAAGTCTTTCCTCATAAGAATTTTCCCTATGATGCGAAAATCTTGAATTTACTCCGAGTATACGAGCAGGCAGGAGCGTATGCGCAGGCGAAAAAGCACATGGAAATTCTGGCGCAAGAAACGGAGGAGCACCTGAACTTTTACCGTACACTTTCGCAGGCCGATCTCAATGCCGGCTTTGGGGAAGATCAACGAACAGCCTTGCAGGTCGTGAATGAATTAAAGCGCCTTGCCGAAACGCAGGGTGATACCGAATATCTCAATGAGCTCAAATCCCGATTTGATGTTTATCAAGTGTCGAGTGTGAGAGGATAGTTAAAATAGAAATGCGCAAATGATAGTTGCCATTGGTTGTGATCATGCGGGCTTTCCATATAAAGATGGTATAAAGACTGCTTTAATTGGCGATGGCCATCAAGTGATCGATATGGGCACCGACTCTGAGGCATCTGTTGATTATCCCGATTTTGTCCATCCCGTAGCCGATGCACTTGAAGACCAAAGTGCAGATTTTGGTGTACTCATTTGTGGCAGCGGAAATGGCGTGGCAATAACTGCCAATAAACATCACGGCGTGCGGGCGGCCATCTGCTGGCAGAAGGACCTTGCCAGATTAGCTCGACTACATAACAATGCCAATGCCATAGCCCTGCCAGCAAGATTTATCGCGCTGCCTCTGGCGATTGACCTAGTACGCACCTTTTTAGAAACGGAATTTGAAGGTGGACGGCATGCAAGACGGGTGGGCAAAATGACGGATGGATGCTAAGGTTTGTGCTGTTGCTCGCAGTGATGGCATCTCTAAATCATTCAGCAGCCCAAATAAAGCTGCAGGCTGACCCTTTTGCCTCATCTTATTTTGCCGAATCAATTACAATTGACGAACTCAAGCAACACCTACACACCTTAACCTCGGAGGCATTTAATGGTAGGGAAACGGGCTCACCGGGTCAAGAGAAAGCCGCTCAATACTTGGTGCACCAGCTTAAAGAGATGGGAGTAGAAAGAGTGCCGGGTCTAAATAATTACTGGCAAGATGTGGTATTCACATGGGTAAAGTGGGAAAAACTCGCCGTTGAGATCAATGGCATCCAATACCAGCATCTAAAAGATTTTTTGTGCTTGAAAGATCTGAATCGGAATATGCCCAACCTGGATGTAAATGATGTCCTTTACATGGGATATGGCATAGACGATCCCAACTATAGTGATTATCACAGAGGGAAGATCAATGGCAAAGTGATTATGATTTTGATGGGAGAACCCATCGGGAAAGATAGCACCTATCGAATTTCTGGTTCGCATACTCCATCGCCATGGTCTACTGATGTTGAGCTCAAATTGAAGGCCGCCGCTCGAGCCAAGGCAAAATTAATCCTGGTGGTTGATCCTCTGCTAAGCAAAAGGATAGACCTGCATCGAAATCGAGTGCTGGCTCAATCCCTGCATTTTTCAGCACCCGACAGCATTCCATATCCCAATACCATTTTTATTTCGCCCGCCATGGCCAGGGCCATCATCGGTGCACGTGAAAACTCGTTTCTCAAAAATCGAAATCGCATTCGCTACACAGGTCGTGGTAGACCGTTGCATCTGCCGGTGACCATGAAGATTCAACAACATTTATCTAGAAATCCTCTTTACAGTAAAAATGTAATGGGCATCATACCTGGCACTGATCCATCCTTACAAAAGGAAACCGTCATTATTTCTGCCCATTATGATCACCTTGGTCGAAGGGGTAAATCCATGTATCCTGGTGCAGATGACAATGGGTCAGGTACCAGTGCTGTTTTAGAAATCATGGAAGCACTCGCCATGGCAAAGAAGGAAGGAATTGGCCCAAAGAGAAATGTGATGTGTATCTTCTTCACAGGAGAAGAAAAAGGATTGTTGGGTTCTCAATATTACAGCCTTTTTCCGGCCATTCCTCTGGATGAAACGACGACGAATGTCAATATCGATATGATTGGTAGAGTGGATGGAGAGCATTTAGAAAAGAGTCATTACATCTATGTCATCGGCTCAGACCGATTGAGCACCGAACTACATGCCGTAAATGAGGCGACCAATGATGTGTTTAGCCATCTGGATCTAGATTATACTTACAATGCTAAAGATGATCCCAATCGGTTTTATTACCGCTCAGATCATTATCATTTTGCCAAGCATGGCATTCCCTCCATCTTCTTTTTCAGTGGTGTGCATAGTGACTATCATCGTCCTTCAGATACAGTAGATAAGATACTTTTCGACAAATACCATGCAGTCACTAAACACATTTTCCACACTGTTTTGGAAATCGCCAGTCGTACGGAACCATTGAAGGTTGACGTTCACGACGATACCATATATAATCGCTGAGATAGGGCTGTTCCAGCTAGATTTTCACCGATTTCCATTTTCCCTTTCTGAAGATGGTCACAAAAATAACTGCCAGTACCGTTTCACTGATGGCCACTGCCCAGAAGACACCATTGGGACCCATCTTGAATGAAATACCCATCAGGTAAGCCAGTGGTATTTGTAGTAGCCAAAAGCAAACAAAATTAATCCAAGTTGGAGTTTTCGTATCGCCTGCACCGTTAAAGGCCTGGCTTATAACCATGCCATAAGCAAAGAATACGTAGCCAAGACAGATTATTTTCAGACTGGCCACCCCATATTTAACCACAATGGGACCATCGTGAAAGAGTTGTACCATTGGTGAGGCAAAGAGAAAATAAATCACGGAAACACCCAGTAGAAAAAGCATCGTGTAAAAGGCCGATTTCCAGACAGATTTTTCAGCTCTGGCCGGTTGATTGGCGCCCAAATTTTGACCGACCAAAGTAGCCGTGGCATTGGCCATCCCCCATGCAGGTAATATTGCAAAAATGATCATCCGGATCGAAATGGTGTAACCAGCCACGGCAGATTCTCCAAATTCTGAAATAATTCGCATTAGGAAAATCCAACTGGCGGAGGCAATTAGATATTGACCCATGCCCCCGATCGAAACCCGCAATAAGCGAAGAATGATGTCCCAAACGATACGCACATGTTGCCTTGCAATCTTGATAATGACTTTGCCTCTCAACAGGATGTATAATTGAAAGCATACTCCAATACCGCGGCCAATATTAGTGGCAATCGCTGCACCGGCAACGCCCATTTCTGGAAAAGGGCCGAGACCAAAAATGAAACAAGGGTCCAGTATCATATTGAGGATGTTGGCGAGCCAGAGCGCTCGCATGGCAATAGCAGCATCACCTGCACCGCGAAAAATAGCGTTGAGCAAAAACAGCAACATAATCACCATATTGCCAGCAAAGATGATTTGAGTATAGGCGACACCCTCTTCAATGAGCGTCTCACTACCACCCATAACACGCAAGATGTCTTCAGCAAATACCAAACCCAGCAGGCTAATGATCAGCGATATTACCACAGTGATCGCGATGGCCTGAACAGCCGCGACTGCGGCTTTTTCCCGGTTGTTTTCGCCAATTCGACGAGCAACCATAGCGGTTGTGGCCATGCTCAGGCCGATGGCGATTGAATACACGAGCGTAATTACAGATTCAGTCAGACCCACTGTGGCCACTGCATTAATGCTTACTTTGGAGACAAAGAAAACATCGACTACAGCAAAGAATGCCTCCATGATCATCTCTAGGATCATGGGAATCGAGAGCAATACAATCGCTCGATTGATACTTCCAGTCGTAAAATTCTTTTCGTCGCCCCGCAGGGCCAGCCAGAATAAATTCCAGATTTTTCTCATGCGAATTAATTGGTGAAGTGTGAGAATTAAGACCTAGCCCCAACAAGGAAATCGGGAGTTAAGCCTCTAGAGAATCGACTGAACTAAATTCGCATGATCTGATATTTATCGGTAGTCCATCACCAGAATATACTACCGAGATATGTTTGAGATGTAAAGTTGGTAAAATTCTGCTTTTTTTTAAGTTTGATTTGATCTTAATCTAGGGAAGTATGCAGGAAGTTTGGGGTATTGATTTGGGAGGCACCAAGGTGGAGGGCGTGATATTGAGTGGACGAGATTCGGTGGAGGTCGTCGAGCGGCTTCGTGTTCCAACTGAAAGAGAACGGGGATATGAACACATTTTGCAGCAAATAAAGAAATGTGTAGACCAGCTCAGAAAACGTTCGGGTCTATCTCCAAGGCAAATCGGCATCGGCACCCCGGGTGTACTCGATCCCATTCTTAAAACCATGAAAAACTGCAATGCTACCGAGTTAAATGGCAAACCTCTCAAGACGGATCTTGAGGAGCTGATGGGCCTCGAGGTGAAAATGGCCAATGATGCGAACTGTTTTGCCGTGGCGGAGGCAAGACTTGGCATAGTGCCTGAGCATGTCGCGAATCCCAAAGTCGTTTTCGGTGTGATTATGGGCACGGGTGTGGGGGGTGGAATCGTGGTCGATGGGGAGGTTCTTAATGGCCTGCAAGGGATTGGAGGTGAGTGGGGCCATTCATATCTCGATGACTCAGGAGGAGATTGTTACTGCGGCAATAGAGGTTGTGTGGAGAAGGTAATCAGTGGAACGGCTCTGGAAAACTACTATCAAAGGAAGACTGGGAGTCGTCGCAAACTGAAGGATATTCTGTCTATGCATAAAGCTGGTGTTGATGAAGATGCCACGGCGACCATCCATCGCCTAATGCATTTTTTCGGCAAGGGAATGGCCAATGTGATCAACATTTTAGACCCCGACGTCATTGTTTTGGGAGGTGGTGTGGGTAACATCGATTTATTGTATACGGAAGGTGTGGAGCAAGTAAAGAAATTTGTTTTTAACAATAGACTTGACACCAAATTTCTGCGACCAAAGCTAGGAGATAGCGCAGGGGTGTTTGGTGCAGCTTTGCTCTAGCCCTAGAATCTAGACCTCCTAACTTAACCCAGTTTTCATTTTGATATGGTGCTGATATGTGATGGTTTCATACCGGTTTTAAGGGTGATGAAGACGCTTCTAATTCCTGCCCACCTTTATTAAGAAAGGTTTAATTTTGTGCATTGTTCAAATGTCGCAGAACTTACCGGCATCATTTATCGTTTTATCCAAAAAGAGTGGAATATGAGATCTAGATCCGCAGCATTAGTACTCATCTGCATATTTACAGTTGCCCTGGTCGGTGCACAGGAAAGTACTTGGAAGACATTAGCAAAGATCACTTTTACCAAACAATACGATGAGCTGATGGGCTTTAAAGTTGATGTGCCCGTCTTCAGTGAAGAAATCCTGGCATTGGAGGGTCAAGAAATTGACATCAAAGGCTATATCATTCCCGTGGAGGGGTATAAAAGTCACAAAGAGTTCATGTTTTCTGCCTTTCCTTACAGCATGTGCTTCTTTTGCGGTGGTGCCGGGCCAGAGACGGTAATGGAAGTTTATGCGAAAGAGCCCGTAGAATATTCTGCCGAACAGGTAACCTTGCGGGGCACTTTAGAACTCAACGCAACCGACATCAACCGCCTAATGTATGCGATTAATGATGCTTACCTGGTGGAGCCAGATGAAGAGGAAGTGGAAGATACCGACGGGGCCAACTAACCGCACCAACATACCTGAAAAGTCTGGGTCAGAGTGCCCTGGTACGGTGCATTCCGGCCCCCATTTTGAACCACAGTTATGCAAGATCCATGGTCGTTAAGGTTTTGACCAAGCCTGTCTTGCAAAGTTTCTAACTTTGGCCTCTAAAAAATTACGAGTTTGTTTCCGAAGTACGATGTCATTGTAGTTGGAGCAGGCCATGCAGGTTGCGAAGCTGCTGTAGCCGCCGCAAACATGGGATCAAGGGTATTGCTGGCAACGATGAACATGCAAACCATTGCACAAATGTCATGCAACCCTGCGATGGGTGGCGTTGCTAAGGGTCAGATTGTACGTGAGATCGATGCATTGGGAGGCTATTCGGGTATTGTGACAGACCATACTATGCTCCAATTCAGGATGTTGAACCGTTCGAAGGGACCCGCTATGTGGAGTCCCCGGGCGCAAAGTGATCGTATGAGATTTGCGCACAAGTGGCGAATGATGCTAGAAGCTCATCCCCAGATAGACTTTTGGCAGGAAATGGTTAATGGAATTGTGGTCAAAGACAATTGCGCCGTCGGTGTGCGGACAGGAATGGGTCTGGAGATTGAGAGTAAATCGGTTATTCTGACCAATGGCACGTTTCTCAACGGCATCATTCATATCGGCGAGAAACAATTCGGTGGAGGAAGAGCTGGAGAACGTGCTGCGACAGGCATCACCGAGCAGCTGATAGAGCTGGGATTTGAAAACGGCCGCATGAAGACGGGTACACCTCCTCGCGTCGATGGGCGCAGCCTGGACTGGGACAAAATGGAGTTGCAACCTGGAGATGCTAACCCAGGAAAATTTTCATTCACAGAAACACCAAGGTTAAGTAAGCAAAGGCCTTGTCACATCACCTATACCAACCCTAAAGTTCATGAGGTGCTGCGTACAGGCTTTGATCGCTCACCCATGTTTAATGGCCGGATTAGAGGTATTGGACCGCGTTACTGCCCTTCGATTGAAGACAAGATTGACCGATTTGCTAGCCGGGATCGGCACCAACTTTTCGTAGAACCAGAAGGTTGGGATACTTGTGAAATCTATGTCAATGGCTTTAGTTCATCCTTACCGGAAGATGTTCAATATCGGGCACTGAAGCTGATTCCAGGATTTGAGCAGGCCAAAATGTTTCGTCCGGGATATGCCATTGAATATGATTTTTTCCCACCGACCCAACTGCGACCTAACCTGGAAACGAAGACGATTAAACATTTGTTCTTCGCCGGTCAAATCAACGGTACTACTGGTTATGAAGAAGCAGGGAGTCAGGGCTTGATCGCAGGGATAAACGCACATCTCTCCATTTGTGATCAAGAACCTTTCATCTTAAAACGATCAGAAGCTTACATAGGAGTTTTGATTGATGACCTGGTAAACAAGGGTACGGATGAGCCCTATCGGATGTTTACATCGCGGGCAGAGTATCGAATACTGCTTCGGCAGGACAATGCCGACTTGCGACTGACTCCCCTCGCTGATGCAATCGGGATGCAAGGTTTAGCATCCAGAATGCAAGCCGTCGTTGAAAAGCAACAACAAACAGAACAAGTCTCCCAGATGTTTCGCAAGGAAAGTATTGCCCCGGCAGAAATTAATGCCTACTTGCAATCCATTGATTCTGCACCCCTTCTGCAAAAGGTGAAATTGCAAAGTGTGCTTCTGCGACCTCATATTAGTATTCAGGCACTACGCGACCATCTGCCCCGGCTCCACCATATGTTGCAAGGGTTCTCCAATGAGGTAATATTATTGGCGGAGATCAACATGAAGTATGCCGGTTATATTGGCAAAGAACAGGAAATGGTTGACAAGATGAATCGTTTAGAGGCAGTGAGACTACATGATGAATTCAATTACCATGCACTGCCGTCCTTATCGGCCGAGGCACGCGAGAAACTTACTAAGATCAAACCACGCACCATTGGCCAGGCGAGTAGAATTAGTGGGGTCTCTCCATCGGACGTGTCGGTCCTCTTGGTCCATGTTGGTCGATAAAGAAAATCCAAAGTTCCTGACTAGCAGGGTTGACTGTGACCACGGATCCAGCTTATCGCCTTGTCGATCAATTGTTCCTTGGTAGCCAGATCGGATGCCATAGGTAATTGTGCCACTCCTAGCAACCTGCGTAGAACCTCAACCCCAACAAACCCCGCTAATCTGCTGACCTCCAGTTGGGCCCAGTCTGCATAGGTCTTGACAAGTTCAATCGTCGACCTGGGCTGATCTGCTAAATGCAAGTGAGCTATCAGCACACCAAGGTCAAACTCAACTTGGCCCACAAAGGCAAATTCGGGATCGATTACCTTGACCGTCTCCCCAACTTGCAGCCAACTTCCGGGGTAGAAGTCTCCATGAATGATTTGATTTCCCTGACTGAGGTAAGCTTCGCCGAGTGCTTTAATTTTGCGCAGCAGCTTGTGATCACTCACGATGGCCGGCATGGATCGGCTTAGACCTCGGGTGAATTGATCAAGATCTAAACCATTATTCGCTTTGAAGGGGTAGTTAAATATGTGTTCATGGTTGAGCAGACGCATTTTCATATTATCAGGAAAATCGTGCGGTGGATCCAAAGAGTGGAGTCCATGGAGATATCTGACAAGAGCTTTGAGATCAGATTGTGCCAGGAGAACATTCGGCTGATAGATCGTTGAATAATCAGATGAGGTTCCGAGGTCATCCATGGCCATCAGATAGCTTTGCGGGACAAACCACCTGATTTTCGGTGATTTCGAAACCAAGTAGGGATCCTCCTGAATTGATTCGTAAAATGAATGCTCCACGCTTAAGCGTTCAATGGGTGCCGAAATGTGAGGGTATTTCTCAACCCATGGCCTAGCCTGTTTTAGAATAAATTGGTCGTGCGTTGTCTTGACTCTGACCACGCAATTCATATTTCCTTCCCCCGGTTTTTCGAGTTCAGTAATCGTTTCACTAACATTTAAAACCTGTAGCTCCTCCTTTAGATAGTGCTCCAGAGATTGCATGTCTTGGATATCAAGAAAAAAAGCCTTCGGAAAGGCAGCTTTAAACCTTATCTTATCTGCATGCACAACGAGAGATTTAACGGCAATAATCGGTTAGGTCCGCGATAAATGTACAAAACCATGGATGAGGAAAAGAAAGAAGAAGGTGGTACCAAGGTGGCAGTGATCACTGGATCTGCCACTGGTGTCGGCGCTGCGACTGCCGAGAAGCTGAGTGCTTTGGGATGGCATGTTGTAATCAATTATTCCAAGAGTGAAGCAGAGGCCAAACAAACGTTTGCAAGGTGTGAGAAATTGGGCCCTGGTGCCCTATTGGTGCAAGGGGATGTATCAGATGATACTGCATGTCAAAGAATGGTGCAAGTTTGCCTAGATAGGTGGGGAAGATTAGATGCTTTGGTGAACAATGCAGGTACGACAAAATTCTGTGCTTTTGATGATTTGGACGGACTCGACATGGAGGACTTTCAGCATTTGTATGCGGTCAATGTAGTGGGTGCTTACCAGATGACAAGAGCGGCAGCGGGGGCATTAAAATCGGCCAATGGTGTCATTGTAAATAACGCCAGTATAGCTGCGCTTACTGGGGTGGGAAGTTCGATAGCCTATGCGGCTTCAAAGGGGGCATTGGTAACTATGACTCTGAGCCTGGCACAGGCTCTGGCACCGCAGATAAGAGTGAACTGTGTTTGCCCTGGCTTTATTCAGGGGCGGTGGACCAAGGGATTTTTAGGTGATCGGTACCACCAGGTGAAGACAACCATCGAGCAGTCTGCGGCACTTCAGAAAACAGCCACCCCAGCAGATGTGGCAGAGAATATTGTGTTTTTTGTCACTTCAGCCAATTTGGTTACAGGTCAAATTTTAATAGTAGACGGTGGAAGCACACTGAAACAAGTGACTTTGGGTCGTAAGTGACTAAGTCTAGAGCATCTCTGCAATTCGGTTGAGTCCTGCCTTAGCTTTTTGGTGGAGACTTGATTGATACTGATCAGGTTTGATCTGAAGGGTTCTTTGGTAGGCTGCTTTGGCCTGTTCGTATTCGCCTTGTATTTCGAAAATGTGACCGAGCATCAATGAGGAATTGCAAGCAAAATAGAAACCATCAAATTCACCCAATGCAATGGTTCTTCGATAGTAGGTGACTGCCTCCTGGTAGTTTTTACTAGCGTGGTTGAGTCGACCTAGCCGGTAGTAGTACTCCAGTTTGAATTTTTTGTCGGTCAACATGGCAGGATCAACGGCTTCTAGATAGGATATGGCTTGTTGATAGTAACCACCGTCGAACAATACTCTTGCTGTGAGAAGACTTTGATCAGGTACGTGTTTGATTCTCGCTTCATACTGGGCAGTCTTATCTTCTTCAACAACTGCTGACCCTAACTTAGCACAGGCCTCCATGTATTTTTCATATCGATGGGGTCGGCCATGAATCAGTTCATGCCATGCGAGCTTTTGATAGGCCTCTTTAATATAATGCAGGCCGCGTGTTTCTTTCAGAAATCGCTTGAGCGGTAAATCGGCAGATGGATCGAGTTTCTGTAATCTTGCTACTCCTTCCATAAACTCTAAATAGGGAAAAGGGAAGTAGTCTGGGCCTTTGGGCTTATTGCGCAATATCTCGATGGCAAGATCATTGCGTCCGGTCTTCATTGCAACGTTGGCTTTGATAAAGCAGCCGAGTGGATGAATGGTGGGATCAATTTTGGCTTTGCTGATTAAATCCCAGGCTTTTTCCTCCTCATTTTCTAGATGGAGTAAGAGGTAAGCATACATGACGTAGGCCTCATCTTTGAAAACAAATTCGTGTTGATCGGCATAGGAAAGAACCTCTTCAATTTCAGCTTTTCCCTGAGCGATGGTGCCACTCATACCAAGCAACCTGGGTCCCCAGCGATATTGATCAGGTACCGTACCGATGAGTGCATGAAGAAGGCCTAGATTCTTTTTATTAGGCATAAAATCAGGAAACCTCTTCTCGTTTTTACTAAGCAAGGAAAAGGCTCGCTTTATTTCCATGACGGCTGCAAAATAGTCTTCAAACTTGACTCTAGTAATTGCCCATTGCAAATGAATGTCTGCCTGCGTGTACAGATAATAGGGTGATTGAGGATCCCCCTGATCCTTAATTTGATTAAGTCTTCTCTGTTTTAGATGCTTCAGTTTTTCATAGGCTTCAGTTTGTTCACCAATGAAAATTCCGAGACAGTCTAGGTAGTTGTTGAGACTGTGCACAATAAGGTTATCGGGTTCACTGATCTTCAGGCGAACCAATTCTTCTCTTGCTTCTTGAAATTTCAGAGAAAAGATGAGGTGATAAGCTCGTGTAGCCGAGTAGGAGTACTCAAAATATTTTTGACCTTGAAGGCCGCTAGAAAAAAATACCTGACAAAGCAGAATTAGACTGAGGTGGAATCCAATTCTAGTAACAGCGAGACCTATTGGTCCCAATCTAGGTGCCGGAGTCAAGTTAAGCGGTTGCTTCTACCAGACTGCTATCGATGAGTACCCTACCGCAATGTTCGCAGGCAATGATCTTTTTTTGGAGGCTTATCTCAAGTTGCAGTTGTGGTGGTATCTTGTTAAAACAACCTCCACAGGAATTTCTTTCAACCGTGACAACTGCTAGACCATTGCGGTACGATGTACGGACACGATCATAGGCACGAAGTAGACGTTCTTCAATCTTGTTACGCTGTGTTTTACTCTGTTTCTCCAGCTTGGCACCTTCTTTTTCAGTCTTGGCAATGATCTTTTCGAGCTCGACCTGCTTGGTCTCAAGGTTTTTCTTTTTGCTATCCAGCCTTTCTTGGGCAGCATCAATAGTCTCATCTTTAGCAGCCATGCTTGTTTCCGTTTCCCTGATGCGCTTTTCACAAAGCTGAATATCGAGGCGTTGTAATTCAATCTCCTTGGTGAGTGCCTCGTATTCGCGGTTGTTTTTCACTTCGTCCAATTGCTTGCCATACTTGGCGATCAAGGCCTCTGCTTCCTTGATCTTGGCATTTTGATTGGAAATGTTTTCCTCTAACTCTTTCTTTGATTCCTGAAGGCGATTCAGTCTGGTTTGTAAACCCTCAATTTCATCTTCTAGATCACTAACCTCCATTGGCAATTCACCCTTTAAAACGCTGATCTGATCCAACTGTGAATCAATCATTTGTAGATTGTATAACTCCTGGAGTTTCTCGGGTATAGACTTATCTTTTGTCGCCATTCTTTATCTAAAGTTTATTGGATTGGTGTTTACTTTCGAGCAATAGGCCGCAAAATTACTAAATTTCCGTTGAATCAATTCCAGCAGTAGATCTTTGGTAAACTTTTCACTTTCATAGTGGCCTACGTCTATAACACAGATTTTATCATTGGCTTCGAAATACTCATGATACTTAAAATCTGCTGAGATAAAGACATCCGCACCGGCTCCGATGGCTCTTGGCAGCAAAAAGCTCCCGGAGCCCCCGCAGAGTGCTACATTTTGCATGGTTCCCGTCGGCGGCGTTGTATATTTAATAACCGACAATTCGAGTTGACGTTTTAAATGATCAAAGAAATCATCGGCGACCATTGCCTGCGGTAATTTACCGATGAGTCCACTACCTATGTTGGGAACCTGTGGATCTTTAGGAGCCAAAATGACGGCTTGTACCAGACCGATTCGATCAGCAATTTTCTGATTAACCCCATCTACCAATACATTGTCAAGATTGGTATGCGCGGCATAGATGGCAATGTTATTCTTAATGGCTTTGATTATGGCACGTCCGATATAATGCTGCCTGTTTACTTTTTTCAAACCATGAAACACGATTGGATGGTGGGCCAGGATGAGGTTGCAGTCAAGCTGCATAGCTTCTTCAACAACTTCTTCAGTCGCATCAAGCGTAGTTAATACAGCTCTGATTTCCTCATCTTCTTCACCGATGATCAGCCCCGTATTGTCATAGTTTTCTTGCAGATAAAGTGGTGCGATTTCTTCAAGGTAGTTGGTGAGTTCCCTAATCTTCATGAACTTTTAATCTTATTGATGATACTGGTACTGGAATGACCATCCAAAAAGGGAATAATTTGAACAACACCACCCCATGCTAGTACTTCGCTACCTCCCACTACCTGGTGTGCCTGGTAGTCACCGCCTTTAATAAGGATGTCTGGTTTGAGTGCCTTAATCAACTCCAGAGGTGTCTCGTCGTTGAAGGGGATGACTAAATCGACTGCCTGCATGGCCGCAAGGTTTAACAACCTATGTTCTAAAGCAAATATTGGACGGCTCGGACCCTTTAATTTTTTCACCGAGGCATCACTGTTTACACCTACGATCAATCGATTGCCGGCACCCTTGGCTTGCGCCAGATAAGTAATATGACCAGCATGTAACAAATCAAAACAACCATTGGTCCAAACAACTTGGAGACCTTTCTCCTGCCAAGAACGCACCAACAGGATCGCTTTTTCCTTGTCGACAATCTTATTTTCAATCTCCTCCAGCATGAGCGGTACGCATGGGTTGATAACGGGCATTGTATCCGGGCAAATAGAGCAACGCAATGATTCCAAAAATGATGTTGCCAAAAATATTGATGGTAAAAAAGATGATCATCGCAAAAGAAAAGGCATCGTCAGGTCTTATTCCATAGAGGAGCAATCCTGCAATGACTAAGGCATGGTAACTACCCATTCCACCTGGTGAGGGGATAAGCATTCCTATGGTGCCAAAAACAAAGACAAGAAGTCCAGCATAGGGACCGAGGCTGGCTGTGGGCTCAAATGCCTTAAAGCACAAAAACGTCATGCAGTAGTACATGAACCATATCACGAGTGTATAAAGGATGAAAATGCTCATCCTTTCAACTTTTGCTATGGACTTTAATCCATCGATGAATCCTCTGATCAATCCATCAATTTTAGAAATAAGTGCATATTGTTTGAGTCCGTCCCAATTCTTGTATAGTAAAAAGGATGTTGCCATCATCGCAGCGCCTACGATATAGAGCCAAACCGACTGAAAAATTTGAGTGATCGACGAATCTGTGTAGGAACTCAAGTAGTTCCATAGGATGTCACCCTGCAGTAGAAAGCCCAAGAAAAACACCACGGCAAAGCAAAGCAGATCAACCGCTCGACCTACTATTACAGTTCCCATCACCTTTTCAAATGGTATGTGTTCATAACGTGCGAAACTACCAGCCCGAACAAATTCGCCTAATCTCGGAAAACCAAGATTTGCAAAATATCCCAACATTGTGGTGAGAAAAGCATTGATGGGTCGGGTCTGATGACCGAGTGAACGAATCAATTGTTGCCAACGAAGTGCACGGCTGACGTTGCTGATAAAAAAGCAGATCACGATCACCGCCAGCCAAAACACATTGGCAGACCTTAGATCAGCTAACAGTTTTTTCCAAAGGCTACAATCTGTCGTAGCAATACCTCGCTGCACACATTCTTCTTGATAACTAGCATCTAAGGATCTGTACAAGAACCACAAAATAGCGGTACCAATGGCAAGAAAAAGTACCATTTTGAGCACATCGCGCAATCGGCTATTCAACTAGGCGGGATTTAATTGATTCTTTCCATCTGGAAAAATGGAGGTGGGTTTGAAATCTTTTGCTTCCTCTGGAGTCATGTATCCATAGGAAATAATTATCACGATGTCACCTACTTCTGCACGCCGGGCAGCAGCTCCATTAAGACAGATGGTTCCAGATCCGCGCTTCCCTTTAATCACATAGGTTTCGATGCGTTCTCCATTATTATTATTGACAATCTGCACTTTTTCGCCTGCCAGCAAATTTGCAGCGTCCATCAAATCTTCATCAATGGTGATCGAACCCACATAATTCAGATTTGCCTCGGTCACGGTGGCCCGATGAATCTTAGACTTAAAAACCTGTAATAGCATAGGAGCGCAAAAATAAGACTATTTATTCCATTTGGCTGCGTACAGAGAGGGTTCGGTTACACAATTGACAACGGAGTTGAATTACAATGGTTG
This sequence comes from Saprospiraceae bacterium, assembly GCA_965223215.1. GTDB lineage: Bacteria > Bacteroidota > Bacteroidia > Chitinophagales > Saprospiraceae > JABDMH01. The sequence continues at coordinate 5,010,052 of CBDCVZ010000010.1, forward strand.
ATTATCAATGAGCCTGACATCTCCCAACCAAGCAGCAACACAGGCTACCGTTGGATCATCATCACTCCAATCGGTAATGGTTTGCAATGATTGAGCAGAGACGATGCTGAAATACTCGACCTTAAAGCCCGCCTCCACAAGTCGTAGCGTACACTCACCAGCCAATATTCGTGGGCTTACTTTCCCTTTCATTCCCTGAGCGTATTGAAGCACCTCATAAATCGTTGGTGCGAGGGGTCGCAATTGGGGATCAAGGCGCACATTGCGAGAACTGAGTGCCAGCCCATCTTTCTCCCTAACGATGGGATGCCCAATTAATTTGATGGGAAGATCAAGTTGCTTAATCATTTCACGAATGATGGCCAATTGTTGAAAGTCCTTCTGCCCCATCACCAGTACTTCCGGCTTAACGATATCGAGTAATCGGTGTACAACTTTGACAACTCCCTCAAAATGACCCGGTCGATGGGCTCCTTCCAGTGGTTGAGTCAGGTGAGTCAGAGAAAGTTGATCTCCAATCGATAGATCTAAGTCTGCAGGATACATTTCTTCCAGCGTAGGTGCGAATAATGTGGGCCCACCAGCACCTTCTAACCGAGAAATATCTTCCAGTAAGGGTCGGGGATATTTATCATAATCTGATCGATCATTGAATTGTATGGGGTTTACAAAAATGCTCACGATCGTTTCATCGGCGTAGGTCTGTGCCTGTCTTATCAGGGCGAGATGCCCGGAGTGCAATGCGCCCATCGTGGGTACAAACGAAATTGATCGCTCTGGAAAGCGTTGTCGATGTTCACGGTAGGTTACAACTTTTGTAAAAATATGCATCAAAGAGGTTTAAAGTGACCTTAGTGATTTTCTAGTCTGCCAGTGTTTTGGAAAACCAGCTGCTCAATACTTCCTCGGCAATCTTCCCTTGTGGTGTATAATCTTTGGCAGGATAGCCTTCATGTCCCTGCATGTTGGGAAACCACTTCCAAAGGAAGCCCCCTAGCCAGTAAGGTTCTTTGCTGAATGTCTCGTATAGTGCCGAAATTGCATTTGCTTGAGCCGCTTCATTGATGGACAATTGATTGATCTTCTGCTCCAGTACCCAAGTTTCATAGGCACAACCATCCACACTTAAGTATCCATATTCTGTGAAGATGATTGGCATCTTAACTCGACTGTGGAAGTTTTGAATTTGCCTTACGTGGGGTTCCCATGCTTTACAAAGCTGTTTGACAGCAGGAGTTTTTTCATTCAAGAGGGGGAAATATGCATTTATTCCTACGATATCCAGGGCATTCCAAAATGGAATGTTTTCGAAATTGTCCCAGTTGGCTGCGTAGGTAATCTGGCCTCCAAAGACATTCCGCACGCTATCAATTACTTCATACCAGAATTGAGGTCTTTGCTTTATACTATTCTTGAATTCTGTACCAATACAAAAAAGATCGACATCCAATGAATCTGCCAAGCGTGCAAAATAAGTGATGAAGGTGAGATAGTCAGATTCCCATTTGGACCAATCTCTCTCGCTGTCGAAATGGTAATCTCCGGTCCACCAACCATGACTCCAAACCTGCGGCTTCATCATCACCTTGATTCCAGCCTGCTGTGATAGCGCCACTGTCTTCATCACTCCTTCTGGTCGCTCCCCCCACCATTGCCTACTTGAATTGAAGTGGACTGAGGGGCTATTATGACCCGTATAACCATAGGGTACGGTGGCAATCCAATTGGCGCCGACTGCTTTTATCGCCGGCATGGGATTAACGGGGAAGGGTGCTGGAGGTGCTACTAAAGTCAATCCATTCATCGGGTGATCGGTAGACCGAGCCAAAGGCTTGGAGGAACTCAACGAAAAGCATCCTGCAATCACAAATGCCAGGCCAGCAAGCCAAAGGAGTGGGTTATCAAAACAGCTAATTTTTGGCATCAGACAAGCAAATTAGTGTAGTTCTGAATAATTCCTTAGCAAAATGATAAAATGACCTTGTTTAGCGTAAAGGAAATTATCATTTATTCAATAAATTACTCATTTAAGAACCATAAGTGTAAAAATTTGGTCATTATGTTTAGAAATTTGCACCATAACGAGGATTTATTTACATTTGAGGTGTAATAAGATAGAAAGCTCGTCTTATTCAGTTTTGAAATAAGAATGTGAGATGACGAAACCGGTAGACGTGCCCTCTTGTCTCGGGGGTGAGGGTAAGGGATAAACAATTCGTAATGATCCGAGTAATCGGAGTAATCCGAGTAATCGGAGCTAGGGTTGACCACTTCCAGTTTTGCGTATTAGCTAACCACCTCGTGAAGGTTCGAATCCTTCTCTCACAGCAATGTAAAGATTTTATAGACAGGAGACGTGGGAAAAGTTACCCGCGTTATAGAGCTTGGGCTCATTCAAGGATACTTGGATGGGCTTTTTTTTTTTGGTGTGTGATAGACCTTTCTTTGATATTTCTTCTAGCGATTTTTCTATTTTTCACCCTTCATGAAAAGGCCCAGTATTTACGTCGCTGCCACGAATCAGCATGTTGGTAAAACAACAAGTACCCTCGGCCTGGTCTCGGCCCTTAGGCAAAAAGGCATCAATCTGGGATATTGCAAGCCGGTCGGTCAGAGATATCTTGATGTAGATAACATCAGGGTGGATAAGGACACCTTATTATTTGCAGATCTTCTGGGCTTTGAAATTGTACCGGGCTATCATTCACCGGTCATATTGGGTACCGGGGCCACTACCTCATTTTTGGACAATCCACATCGATATGATTTTCGTGGAGATTTGGCACATGCGGCTCGCTACCTCGAAGAACAGCACGAACTTGTGATTTTTGAAGGTACCGGTCACCCTGGGGTGGGTAGCGTAGTAGGCTTGTCGAATGCAGATGTAGCTAAAATGATGGGCTCTTATGTGATCATGATCGTTGAGGGGGGTATTGGAAACACGATTGACCGTCTTCATATGAGCCTGGCCATGTTTCGTGAGCAACAGGTCCCAATCCTCGGTGTGATCGTCAATAAGGTCCGAGCAGATAAACTAGACAAGATTCGTCATTACGTGGGTTTAAAACTGCGAGATTTCGGGCTTCCCTTGCTCGGAGTGCTTCCTTATGACGAAACGCTGGCCTACCCGATCATCAGTACCATCAACCAAGCTGTCAATGGGGCCATCATCCACAATATTGATCAGCTGGAGCGACAAGTGGAAGATATTATGGCTGGATCACTTATTGATGCAACGAGAATTAAGGACGCTAAGAATATTTTAATGGTCGTAGGTGCGGACCGTGTAAACAGTGCGCTGCACAAGATTGAATTGCTATCGAAAGTCAACGATCTTGACACTTCTCCCATTGCTGGGATTGTTGCTACGGGAGAAGGTGAGATTAAGGAGGAGAGTATTATTTACGTGAAGAAACACAAGATTCCCCTCATTCGCACCCGGTTGGACACCTTTGGATCTGTGATCAAGATTAGCCGAATTGAAGTAAAGATCAATCGTCAAACACCCTGGAAAATCAGCAAGGCCATCGAGCTGATCAAGGATCATGTTGATCTAGATCAGGTCTTGAACCACATCTCTGCCCAGGAGACGAAATAAAGTAAGTGATAATCGTGTTTTATAAGGGAGAGAGTATTATCTTCCTATAGTACTCGTAAAGTTAAGAATAGGTGTAGCAGCCCCTGATCATTTCTAATTCCTTCATTTTGTAAACTTCAGCAGTAGAGAGTTTTTCAAAAAGGGGGCTGCTTTTTCACATAACGCCCTTTTTCCACCGTTCGCTGCCAAATTGAATTATTTTTTCACCAACACACCGTGTGCCAGGAAACGAAGTTCCTCCTTGGGCTCCAAAATGGCCTCAATTTCAGCTTTAGATTTGCCAGCATCCTTGGCATAGTGTCTGAGTTCGTCGACTGAGGTCACTTCGCGGTAGGCAGTTCCTTCCATAATCACGTTTTTCCCCGCCAGATCTTTGGGAACAAAAAAGCCGTAGTCCTTAAACTTAACAAATAATGGATCGCTCGGCATGTCGCGATCATTGACTGTCATCCAACAACCCTTCACCTGGCACACCTCTGCGACCACGCCAGTGACCTTGGCCGTCGTTGAATCCATGGACAATAAATTTTTAGTGATTTCTGACACGTCCTTAGCTTCTTCCGGACTGATCAGGGCACCAAAAGACTCATAGCTCATATCGGCCTCAGTCACATTTGTTTGCCCCTGCAGTCCAAATGGTTGCATGAGTACCGATAAAATTATCAACAGACAATAGTCAAGACATCTCATTATAAAGGATTTTGATAGTTCAAAAGTACACGACTTCAACGACTTCATCAGACAATATATTCCCAAAATTCCAGTTTATCTCCTGGAAGCAAAACGCATCGCCAACGAAGGACACCATTACGTTTAATTAAAAGACGAACTATGAAAAATTGGCTGTCCTGCTTCCTATCCCTGATTTTTCTATATACTTTCTCTACGGCATCAGCTCAATGTGTAAAGGGCGACTGTAAATCTGGCAAAGGAGTTTACCAGTACCAGAATGGTGCAACTTACTCCGGTTCTTTCGTTGGGAGTAAGCCCCATGGCAAAGGAACCCTGCTCTTTTCCAACGGAAATAAATATTCTGGCGAATGGTACAAGAGCCTGAAGCAAGGAGAAGGCAAGATGACCTTTACTTCAGGGGAAAGCTACACAGGACAGTTCATGGCCAATAGATTTCATGGGTATGGCACCTATAAATTCAAAAATGGTGATCGGTACCAGGGCTACTGGGAAGACAGCAAGCCACATGGCCAAGGGACTATGTTCAAAATTGGAGGTGAAGAAATCGTGGGAATTTGGGAGGCTGGAGAGATGGTCGAGCCAGACGCACCTGTCCGTAGTTCATCTGCAGAAACCTCGGTGGTCTATGAGTCTTTACCAGATTGCAACGTCGAGTATTGCGCTTCTGGCATCGGTCAATATACCTATGCCAATGGCAGTCGATACGAGGGTGAGTTTCTGAATGGACTACCCCATGGGCAGGGCATCTGTTTCTATGCCAATGGAGATAAGTACAGCGGTGATTGGTACCAGCATAAGCCCAATGGAACGGGCAAAATGGAATATCAAAGTGGCGATATCTTAGATGGGAAATGGTACAATGGCGAATTCAAAAGGGGAAGTAAAGTCTTGAATAATCAGTCCAAAGGGCAGAGTAAGATCTATGCAATATTGGTTGGCGTATCGCGATATGATAACTTTGAATCCCTCAAATACACGGACGACGATGCCTATCGGATGTACGCATTCCTTAAAAGTCCGGAGGGAGGAGCCCTGCCAGACGAACAGGTACATATTCTCATTGATGAGAGTGCTACCAAGAAGAACATCTTACTGTCACTGCAAGATGTAGTCGCTCGTGCCGGTGAAAATGACGCGGTTTTCTGCTTCTTTTCTGGACATGGGATTAACGGATCATTCTTACCAATTGATTCAGATGGATACCGGAATCGACTTTCTTATCAAGAACTCAAGAGCGCTTTGGAAACATGCAAAGCGAAGCAAAAACTCTATGTAGCAGATGCTTGTTATTCGGGAAGTCTTTTGGCAAGTCGATCAGCATTGACCCAATCGGTCGAAATGCTATACAGCAAGTTAAATGAGAGTAGTGGTGGTACAGCTTTTCTGCTCTCGTCAAAGAAAGAAGAGTTTTCCTTAGAGTCAAAGGGTCTTCGACAGGGCATTTTTAGTCATTTTCTCATCAAGGGGCTAAAGGGAGATGCCGATAAGAACCTGGACAAGATCGTTTCGGTAAGCGAATTGTACCGGTATGTTCACAAACACGTCAAGGAATACACAAAAATGGCACAAACGCCTATTTTGGCAGGTAAGTTTGATGCAGATATGCCGGTAGGGGTCGTGCGCTGACCCATCCATAAATGGCATCCACGGTCATTCGACATCGACCTGGGCCCAATAAGGTATGCTAAGGCTGGGTTACATGTTGGGCAAAACAAGCAGTTTACTTAGTTTTCCATCTACCCTCATCATTTACTCCATGTTGTGATGATTTGAGGTAAGTATTCGAGACACTCTAATGAGAGCCACTTGGCTGCGTTTCAAGCTCTAAGCCATCAATGATACCCTCTTTTACAGCTGGGATGCCTCGAGACATCCAGACCGGCATTGGTTCATCCTTTAAAAAATGATTGAAAAATTGAAGCATCCTTCTATTAAAGTCGAGCCGATTAGGCCATTTTAATGGCCAGTGTGGTTCACCGTTGTAGTTGAGAAGCCAGGCCGGTTTACCAAGTCTTCGCATCCCTACAAAAAACTCGATTCCCTGATACCATGGCACAGCCGTATCGTGGTCATTGTGGAGTATCAGCACAGGTGTTTCTATCTTATTAAGCCGAAAAATGGGTGAGTTTTCTAAATAGAGGTCAGGCCTTTCCCACAGTGTTGCTCCCAACCGGCTCTGAGTGTGTTCATACTGAAACATACGACTTAGACCAGAACCCCAGCGAATGCCTCCGTAGGCACTAATCATGTTGACCACTGGTGCTCCAGCTTCAGCACATCGAAACATATTGGTGCGCGTAATGATGTCAGCAATCTGGTATCCGCCCCAGCTATGACCTTGCAAACCAATCCGAGTAGAATCTACAAACCCCTTGCGGACCATGGCCTGTGTTCCCGAGACCACAGCATCATAGGCACTTTGACCTGGAAACCCGGTGGCATAATGCACATCTGGATTGAACACCAGGTATCCATTGCTCACATAAAATGCATACCCAATGGTAGATCTTCCAGGAACAGGAGGCCGATGGCTGTGTAGATTATCAGCACTTCGCTCATAGAAATTAACAATCATTGGATAATTCCCTGAGGGATCGAAATTTTCAGGCTTAGCCAGTAAGCCGCTGCGCTTTATCCCACCAAAATCGGTCCACTGGACTTGCTCAATGGTGCCCCAGAGATAATTTGCTTGTTGAGGATTAACATCACTAATCTGAACAACCTGTCGAAAATCAAGATCCGACAGAAAGATATCTGGGAATTGAGTGAATGATTCTTCTGTGTAAATGATTTTCTCACCAAATTTTGCTTTATGAGGTCTCGTTGATAGACGTTTATCGACTTGTAGTAGATACCTAACCTGTCCTGTTTCAAAATCTAATTTTGCATAGGCTTCTGCCTTTGATTCCTCGTCAAAAATGTGCAAAAAAATCTCCTCTCCCTCCACAAATTCTTCGTCTTCATCGAGTCGAATATATCGATGTACCCTTTTGCTTTTCCTCCCGCTGGTAAGTCGATCTGGTGGAGCTTGACCCATAGGATCTAAAGCCCAGATGTCGTATCGATCGTAAACGAGTAGATCGCCATCGTTCGTTGTCCACCCTAATACGCCATAGGAAGAAGGATGATCCGGCCTGTCATTCTCTTCGTCATAAAACTTAGCATTTCTGGGGCTTTTATTATTTATTAACACCTTGGTCTTAAAATGGTAAATATAGAAGCTACTGTCGGTGGGTTCGTACCAATAGGAGTAAGATCCTGCAGGTGAAATATCAGGATCACCACTAACCTTGGATTTAATTAATTCCCTTTTTCCTGAATCGATGTTGATCGAAAATAAATCGCGATAGGTCCGACCTTCCCAGCTCAATAAGGGCAAGTATTTCTCTTTGATGAATCCAACCCCATAGTTGCCTTTCGATTTTTTATTGATTAGTATTTCTGGTACTTGGGGTGTAGTCAAGGTCACCAGGTTGTCTGATTTGGGAGTGTAGGTATTTAAATACGCCTTCTTTTTATCCTTTTCAATTTCGACCTTCTGATGTGTATATAGTCTCGCATCACGATAATTCCAGACCTCAACTTGTGGAGTCCTGTCTTCTAATTTATTTGTATCCACTTCCAGTGGCTTTGGAACCATTCCAAAAATTAGCTTCTTGCCATCTGCAGAAAAATAAAGATTAGATTTACCGGCAATAATCCATGCAGGCGGTAAGAAATCATGTGACCGATCTAGTACCTTTCTTGGGGCATTCATATCGAAACTCCAGTAGTGAAGTGAAGCAAGCTCTGGCGATTTCAAAGAATCGAAATTAGCTTGGAAAGCGCATTGTGTTCCATTTTTATCAATGGCGATATTTTCAATTGAGTATGGAAGGTGTGTGAGTGTTTTCAGTTGTTCTTTATTTTCAAAATTCAACCACTTTAAATTGCTCATCGATAACGTGTCGGGACTCTTATAGTGAATGATGGAACATGACTTTAACTAAGCTAGTACGAGATCTTTTACAAAGAAAAAAGTATCCTTCTTATTTAGTTGAAGATCCTGGTGAATAATTATTTTTTCGTCCTCCATTATTTTTCTTGGTTGGTCCTCCCAAATTGAGTCAGGTTTGACATTGATTTCGAAAAAGAAGTGCCCACCCCATTTTTCGGGCTTATGGAGTTTTTGAAAATTTCCAATTTTCGTGAGCGAACCACTGGCGAGATCCAAAATTGCCAGTGTATCACTTGGGTAGTATTCCTCGTCCACCTTCTTTCTTCGCAGAGAGTCAATAAATTCCTTGGGAGGAGTAATCTTAAACAGAAGAAAGGGAAGGTCATGATCAAATTTGGGCTCGAGTGCCCGCTCAAAAAATTGAGTGGTCTTAGCTTCCACCTGATAAAGGGCTAATTTACCGTCACCGAAGCCTGGGTTTATTTCATAGCTGACCCACTTCCCATCGTTGCTGATACAGCTGTTTTCAATGGAGTTCCAGTTGAAATATGCCTGTTCATCTAAAGGTTTCTTGACATTTTGAGCAGTGCAAAGGACTGTCAAAAATATGATTGGTGGGAGGGACATTGAGAGTTTTTTCATCATTGCTGAGATTCAATAGGCCCAAAAATAACACTTAAAATAGGGATGGTAAAGGAGGGATCAACCAAGGTGTGCATTTTGCAAGAGAAGCATCAATCCTGCTTGTTGGGTGCAATATAGGAGAGAGAGTTAGTCCCTTTGCATTTTTTATAGGTGCATTACCAGTTGTCCGGTAATGAATCAGTAAAAGAATTTAGTCATTGATTACCGAGTGATATGGTGCGATCCATATCGAAACATAGATTCTTTCAAATCGCACTAAAGGTTTAGTTTTTGAAAAAGTGGCTTTTTATAAGACTTGCTTACCTTAAAAAGACTGCCATCCTTCATTTTGACGAGATGGTCTCTGGCCGGAGACCGAACAATTTCTTGCATGTATTGTAAATTGATAATGACCGATCGATGAATGCGTACAAATTTTGAGCTATCAAGTCTTTGGATGATACGACCCATCGATTGCCGCAAGAGATGTTTTTTACCACCAGCATTTATTTCAATATAATAGCCAGACGCCTCCACATACCATATTTGCTCGGGTTCTATGAAACTAATTTTTCCAGCAGTTTTAATGGGAATAATGACATCCCTTTTTTCGTCATTTGGTATACTCGAAGATTCTGATGAAAGATCTTGATTAATTAACTGTGACTTGACCTTGTCGACGGCCTCGAAAAATCTGTTGTCTTTGTAGGGTTTAAGGAGATAATCAAAGGCATCATAGTCAAAGGCTTTTACCGCATGATGTCCTGATCCACTAACGATAATAATCAGTGGTTTTTCGACTTTCGGAAGAGATTCGATGATGGAGAAGCCATCAAGGTCTGGGAGCGAGATGTCAAGAAAAAGGAGTTGGGGTTTGTGCGACTTAAAAATATTTAGAGCTTGAGACGCATCGCTGGCTTCTCCCACTACTTCAAATGCAGGATCATCTTTGAGTAGATTTGCGATTCTTTTGCGGGCCAGATCTTCATCATCAATTATAAGGGTCTTAATCATGTTGGTGGTTTCGTTTAGTCAAGGTGGTAGCAGATTAAGGTGTTCTTAGTCTTAGTTTCACGTCAGGTTTGGTGCTGGTTCTT